>NZ_CP194039.2:607500-5083309 GCF_050870865.2 Agarivorans sp. QJM3NY_33 | reverse complement strand
TCGCGACCCCGCGTTATCACCAAAAAGACCGTCTATTTTATAACGGAAGCCGCTTAAACTCTAGGTTTCTTATGAATTATTCACAAGCAGATAACAAATATGTGAATAAAATAGGATCCGGTATATATCTGCTTCGTTATTTATTATAACTACAGCGTATTTGTATGTAATTTTGAACTGAAGTAGTATTTTTATCCACAGTAAAAACAAAACATAGATAAATACAAATGAAAAGACTCAATAAATCCTCTTGGCTAATTAGTGTACTACTCATCAGCCTTAGTCCTTGGTCGGTATTTGCTCAAGAAACCGTAAAAGTTGGCATGTCAGGACGCTACTTTCCTTTCACTTTTGTCAAGCAAGATAAGTTACAAGGCTTCGAAGTAGACTTGTGGAATGAACTTGCCAAGCGTAACGATTGGCAAGTCGAATATGTTACCGCTAATTTCTCTGGCCTATTTGGGATGTTAGAAACCGGACGTGTCGACACGATTGCCAACCAAATCACCATCACCGATGAGCGCAAAGCTAAATATTTGTTCTCGCAGCCCTATGTTATCGATGGCGCACAAATTGTGGTGCGCAAGGGCAACAGCGAAATTAGTGGTATTAACGATCTTAAGGGCAAAAAGGTCGCCGTCAATTTAGGGTCCAATTTTGAGCAACTATTAAGAAAGCACGACAGCGCCCAACAAATAAACATCGTTACTTACGATACCGGCATTGAACAAGATGTCGCACTTGGCCGTTCTGACGCATTTGTAATGGACCGAGTATCGTCTTTAGCTCTGATTAAAAAATCAGGTCTTCCTCTGGCATTGGCTGGTCAACCCTTCGAAACCATCCAAAATGCACTACCGTTTATCAACAACGCAGCTGGTAAGGCTCTACAAACGAAAGTAAACGCGAGCCTAGCTGAAATGCGACAAGATGGCAGCCTAAGCGCCATCTCCGAAAAATGGTTTGATGGGGACATCACCAAATAATGTCTCAATTTGACTTCAACTACATGCTGGAGCTAATGCCAATCCTCTTTAAGTATTTGGCTACCACCATGGAAATGGCTGCGATTGCAGCCGTGTTTGCCTTAATACTGGCCTTAGCTCTAGCGCTAGTGAGGATCTTTAAACTACCGCTATTAAATTCACTAGCGGTTGTTTTCATCTCGTTTTTCCGAGGTACGCCATTATTAGTTCAGCTATTTATCTTGTATTATGGCCTACCCCAAGTGTTCCCCATCATGATCGGTCTGGATGCATTTAGCGCTTCGGTAATCGGCTTAAGCCTGCACTTTTCTTCCTATATGGCGGAAAGTATACGAGCTGCGATAAACTCCGTTGACAAAAGCCAATGGGATGCCAGTTATGCTTTCGGTATGACGCGACTTCAAGCTTTAAAACGCGTGATACTGCCTCAGGCTCTGCGCACCGCATTACCCTCCTTGATGAACTACTTCATCGATATGATTAAAAGCACCTCCTTAGCTTTCACCTTAGGTGTTGCCGAAATTATGGCAAAAGCACAAATGGAAGCCTCTAGTAGCTTTAAGTTCTTTGAGTCATTCCTCGCCGTAGCATTAATTTACTGGGCCGTCGTAGCCCTGTTTACCCAACTACAAACCCTCGCAGAAAACCGTTTAGCCAAGGCTTATTAAGATGATTAAAGTCAATAAAATCAGTAAAGCATTTAATGGCAAGATGGTGTTAAAAAACGTTGATCTTCAGATAAATGAAGGTGAAGTTGTAGCGATCATCGGACCATCAGGAACTGGCAAATCGACTTTATTACGCTGTATTAACTTTCTGGAACATCCCGATCAAGGCAGTATTCAAGTCGACCAACTTATGGTGAATGCAGCGCAAGCCTCAGCTAAAGAAATTCTAGCGCTAAGGCGTAAGCTCTCTTTTGTATTCCAAAACTATTCATTGTTTGCCAATTTAACAGCCCTGCAAAATATCGCAGAGCCTCTGATTACGGTTTGGCAACAAAGTAAACAGCAAGCCTATGAGAGCGCCAGTGCAATATTGAAAGATATAGGTTTAGCAGACAAAGTCGATCACTATCCAAGCCAATTATCGGGTGGGCAACAACAGCGCGTTGGTATCGGTCGTGCCATGGCCACCCAAAGTAAAGCGATTTTATTTGATGAACCCACTTCAGCCTTAGACCCCGAGTGGGTCGCTGAAGTATTAGCTTTAATAAAGCAACTTGCCAAACAGCAGCAAACGATGGTGATTGTAACCCATGAAATGTCATTTGCTCGAGAAGTCGCGGATCGAATTGTGTTTATGAGTGACGGTGAAATAATTGAGCAGGGCACTCCAGAACAGCTATTTACCAAGGCAAAAGACCCAAGAACTCAACAGTTTATATCTCGTATCGCCAAACATACTGGCGACTAAACAATAACAACTGTTGCACCTATATATAGCGGTACTATAATGCCGCGCAGGATCCAAAAGATCTTTTTAAGTAGAGTCTCTACGATTAAGCGATATTTCGTTTGACTTAGAAGGGGTGAATGATTAGAATTTCGCCTCTTTTTTACCCGGTGCGCCAACCATTTTGGTTAAATTGCACCGACTGTACAGTAAAAAACTAGCTAGCAAGAGTAATAACTATGAAACGTACTTTTCAACCAAGCGTACTAAAACGTAAGCGTAGCCACGGTTTCCGCGCTCGCATGGCAACTAAAAACGGTCGCCAAGTTTTGGCCCGTCGTCGTGCCAAAGGTCGCGCAAGTTTGTCTGCATAATTACGTGCTAAGACATTCGTTCGGCAGGGAGTTACGTTTGTTAACTCCCATGCACTTCAAACACGTATTCTCCAACCCCGTTCGTGTGGGTACTCCTCAACTCACTATCCTTGCCAAAAATAATTCTCTTTCTCATCCCCGTTTAGGTTTAGCTGTTTCTAAAAAAAGCATCAAACTTGCCGTCGGCCGAAATCGAATTAAGCGTTTAGCAAGAGAAAGCTTCCGTCTACATCAACATGACCTACCCGCTATAGATATAGTGATTATTTCTAAGAACGGTATTTCAGACTTAAGTAATCAAGAACTGAGCAAGATCCTGGAGAAATCATGGCGAAGACTAAAGCGCCGTTGCGAATCATCGCAATAATGCCGATTAAGGCTTATCAATATGTGATAAGTCCACTACTTGGCCCGCGCTGTAGGTTTACGCCAACGTGTTCAGATTACGCGATTGAAGCAATTAATTTGCATGGTGTGATAAAAGGTTGTTGGTTAGCGAGCCAACGTCTATTAAAATGCCATCCACTACATCCTGGCGGGTATGATCCCGTTCCCGGTTCAAAAAAAACTAATAGTGATTAACTAAATTATGGAATCTCAACGCAATTTACTACTAATTGGGTTGCTGTTTGTAAGTTTTCTTATCTATCAGCAATGGCAAAAAGACTACGGCCCACAACCCGTTGTCGTGGCAACCAATACCGCTCCAGCAGCAGCGACTAATGCAAATGGTGATGTACCCCCAAGCGCGGCACATCAAGACGATTCAGACTTAACCAAGGCCTCTGCTACAGGCCAGTTAATCACTGTAACCACCGACGTATTAAAACTTAAAATCAGCGCTCAAGGCGGTGATGTGGTAAGTGCCGAATTACTCGCCTACCCAGTGACTGAAGATGCGACCGACCCCTTTGTATTACTCGAAGACAACGCTGACTTCACCTATGTAGCACAAAGCGGCTTAATTGGAGCCAATGGGCCAGATGCAAATCCCAAAGGTCGTCCGATTTATTCAGTCTCTAGCGACAATTTTAGCTTAGAGGACGGTAGCGACCAACTCACCGTCACGCTTAGCTATAAAGACGCCGATGGTAACAGCTACCATAAAATATTTACCTTGAACCGCGGCAGCTACAAAATAGACGTTCACTATGATGTCACTAACAACAGTGCCTCAAATCTCAATTTACAGCTATATACCCAGCTAAAACAAACCGAAGAAGAGCATACAACCAATATGGTAATGCCGGTTTACCATGGCGGCGCGTATTCTAGCGAATCGACTCGTTACTCCAAGTACAGCATCAAAGACATTAAGAAAAACAATCTTAACATTTCAACCCAAGGTGGTTGGATTGCGATGATGCAACACTACTTTGTGAGTGCTTGGTTAGGTAACCCAGAGCAAAATAACCAGTTATATTCTCGCGCAAGCAACGGTTTTGTATTCATGGGATTCAAAGCGCCACAGCAAACTGTCGCCCCCAAGCAAACCACACAGTTTGATACCGCCTTATGGGTCGGACCAAAACTACAAACTGAAATGGCCGCAGCGGCGCAACATTTAGACTTAACCGTCGATTACGGTTTGTTATGGTTTATTGCCCAACCGCTTTCCAAGTTATTAACCTTCTTCCATAGCTTTGTTGGTAACTGGGGGATCGCGATTATCCTGATCACCTTCACCGTAAAAGGCATTATGTATCCGCTCACCAAAGCGCAATACACTTCGATGGCAAAAATGCGTTTACTGCAACCGAAGATGGCTGAACTACGCGAAAAATTCGGTGACGACCGTCAGAAAATGTCGCAAGGCATGATGGAATTATACAAGAAGGAAAAGGTCAATCCGCTCGGGGGCTGTTTCCCAATCTTACTGCAAATGCCAATCTTCATTTCTTTGTATTGGTCTCTGATGGAAAACGTTGAACTACGCCATGCTCCATTCTTTGGCTGGATCACCGATTTATCGGTACAAGACCCATTCTACATCTTGCCGATATTGATGGGGGTAAGCATGTTCTTCATCCAAAAAATGTCACCCACCGCGGTGAGCGATCCGATGCAAGCCAAAGTCATGCAGTTTATGCCGGTTATCTTTACCGTCTTCTTCCTGTGGTTCCCAGCAGGTCTAGTACTTTACTGGTTAATGAGTAACGTGGTAACGCTAATTCAGCAAACTCTGATCTACCGTAACCTAGAGAAAAACGGTTTGCATAAACGCTAAACACAAAGTTTGGTATCAATGCTAAAATGCCATTCAGCGTGAGCTGGGTGGCTTTTTTTTGCGCCCAGTTAAGTTCGATTTTTAAAGAGAAAACCGCATGCAATCAAATGAGACTATTGTCGCCCAAGCAACAGCACCGGGTCGCGGTGGAGTCGGCATTATTCGAGTGTCCGGTCCCCTATCGGAACAGGTGGCACAGACCCTGTTAGGTAAGTGCCCTCAACCCCGCTATGCCGACTACCTCGCGTTTAAAAACCTGCAAGGTGAAACCTTAGACCAAGGCATTGCTTTGTATTTCAAAGGGCCTCACTCTTTTACGGGTGAAGATATCCTAGAACTGCAAGGTCATGGTGGGCCAGTTGTCATCGATATGTTGATCCGTGAAATTTGCCAAATTGATGGTATCCGTCTGGCCCGTCCAGGTGAATTTAGTGAGCGAGCCTTTCTCAACGATAAATTGGATCTAGCACAAGCCGAAGCGATAGCCGACTTAATTGAAGCCACCAGCGAACAAGCCGCCAAAAGCGCCTTGCTATCCCTGCAGGGAGAATTCTCTAATAAGATCCACCAGCTCGTTGAAAGCGTCACCCACCTGCGGATCTATGTGGAAGCCGCCATCGACTTTCCCGAAGAAGAAATCGATTTTTTGAGTGACGGTAAAGTACAAAAAGACCTCAACGCCATCATCGATGAACTAGCCGAAGTACAAACTCAGGCGCGCCAGGGTTCACTACTACGAGATGGAATGCGAGTAGTAATAGCTGGGCGTCCTAATGCTGGTAAATCAAGTCTACTCAATGCCTTAGCTGGCAAACAAGCCGCTATTGTGACCGAAATAGCAGGCACCACCCGAGATGTATTGCGGGAGCACATCCATATTGATGGCATGCCGCTACATATCATCGATACCGCAGGCCTGCGTGAAGATGCAGATGTGGTCGAAACAATTGGTATCGAACGCGCTTGGGAAGAAATCAATAATGCTGATCGGGTATTGTTTATGGTGGACGGCACAACCACCGCCGAACTTGACCCCATAAAAATATGGCCAGAGTTTGTAGCCAAATTACCGGCAAATATTGGCATGACAGTGGTCCGTAACAAGGCTGATATTACCGGTGAAGATCTCAATGTAGTGATGGATCACGGCCACCCGGTTTATAAACTCTCGGCCAAAACAGAACTGGGCTTATCTACCCTAAAAGAACACTTAAAACAGTGTATGGGCTTTCAGGGCAGTAGCGAAGGTAACTTTATGGCGCGCCGTCGCCATCTTAATGCCATTCAACACGCCGCAGAACATTTAGACAATGGTAAGACCCAACTCGAGGTCTATCATGCCGGAGAATTGCTTGCTGAAGAGTTACGACTCGCTCAGCAACAACTGAGCGAAATCACCGGGGCATTTAGCTCCGACGATTTACTCAGTCGTATTTTCAGCAGCTTCTGTATTGGCAAGTAAAGTGGGCAAATAACGGAAAACAACAGCAAGCAACGGTAGATAACATATTGATTTTATTAGATCGTTATTTGCCGTTTGTTTCCATCTGCTGCCGTTAATTGCCAAATCTAGCCCCCAGTTGGCCCCCAATGACATGATAAATGCCGTATTGGGGACCAATTGGGGGCTAAAATGAAAATTTCCATTGAAAAACGAACACTTAGAGCTGACGGCACGCGCTCATTACGCTTAGTTTACGACTATGGTTACACCACAAATACGCAAGGTGGACGCCAAAACAAACGTAAGCGCAGCTACGAAACTCTAGACCTGTACGTTCACGACAAACCTAAAACCCCCACCCAGCGCCAACACAACAAAGAACATATGCTTCTCGCCGAAACTATCAAAAGTAAACGACTGGTTGAGTGGCAATCTCAAAAACACGGTTTTGAAGATCGAAGCAAACGGACTGCCAGTTTCATTGACTACTTTCAACGACAAGTCGACATCAAAGAACAGACCACCTCAAGTTCCAACCACTCGATCTGGATCTCCGCTCGCAAACACCTGCTTCTGTATTGCGGCAAGCACGACCTCAGCTTTGATGAACTGGATAAAGACTGGTTAGACGGATTTAAGTATTACCTAACCAATGAGGCGAAAACCAAGAGTGATGAGCCTTTGTCTCGCAACACACAAAGCTCTTACTTCAATAAAATTCGAGCGGCGATCAACGAAGCACATCGAGAAGGCATTATTCGTGATAATCCACTGTCACAAGTAACCAGCATCAAAGCAAAAACGACTCAGCGTGTTTATCTGACATTAGATGAGGTCAACGCTCTGGCTCAAACGGAGTGCCGCTACTCAGTGCTAAAACGTGCATTTTTGTTCTCATGTTCAACAGGTATGCGTTGGTGCGACATCCATAAACTCACCTGGTCAGAAATAGAGACGTTTCAAGAACACAAACGAATTATCTTCGACCAGAGCAAGCTCTCTCACGGCGATGCTAAGAGCCTTCAGTATTTAGATATACCAAAGTCAGCTGAAACTCTTCTGGGTAGTCCTAAAGCTTCTCACGAGCGCGTATTCAAGGGATTAAAGTACTCTTCGTACATGAACGTTGAATTGCTTAGATGGAGCCTGGCTGCTGGGATCAGTAAACATGTTACATTCCACAGTGGCCGCCATACCTTTGCCGTGATCCAATTGAGCAGAGGAGTGGATATTTACTCAGTGTCTCGATTGCTCGGTCATAGCGAACTCAAAACAACCGAGATCTACGCTGACATCATTGAACAACGCCGAATGGAAGCCATGCTCACATTTCCCGATATTTTTGCTTCTTCTGGAAAGGACTCAGCGGCCTGAGGCCGCTGCTATGAATAGATTACTTACGAGAAGTGGTGGCGACGTAGTTTGCTGCCCTTTTTTCTATCTCATAGTGAGATGAAACACGCTGCTGCTCTACCCAGTCCATGATGGCTTGACGCTCAAATCGGAGGTGCTTACCAAGCTTGAAAAATGGTATTTCCGCTGAGCTGGTCAGCTTGTACAGCTGATTGGTTGATAAACCAAGCAAGGCTGCACATTCATCAACGGTTAAAATGTCCTTCTCAAGCAGCTCCACCTTCTGCTGTTGTAGGCGCTGCTCCAACACAACCCGCTCAACATGATCAATTTTTGCCAAAATAGACTGGAGGAGCACCTGTTCATTACTTGTCATTACTTCCCCTCCCTGCCACGACTGGGAAATGTGGGAAAACTGGGAAACGGATTACGCATCGGCTGTCAGCTCCTCTAGCTCTTGGATGATTTGAGCTGGAGTAAAGGCAAAAAATCTTTCCAACTTGCCGTTCACTTTTACTCGTAGCGTCGCCCTAGCTCCCTCATTTGATTCAAACCAGCGTCTTTGAACTAGAGGCGTCAATTGGCTGATGTATTGTTTGCGAAGCTGGAGATCACGAATAAATACATTTTTATGAATCAGCCACTGCACCTCATCTCCATCTTGCCGGAAGTAACCTGTATTTGATGCTCTGCCGCTGGATATCTCACTTAACTGCTTTTCCCATTTAGCAAGCGCCTGCTTAAATGCCAAAAGCACTTCAAACTCTTCGTGATTTTGAATATGTCCTCTGGCTGCAATCCATCTCTGAAAAATACTGTGCACAGAGAATAGAGATTCTTCCTCGCTCCACGGTACGAGTTTGTGTCGCGAGGCCAACGAGAGTGCAACGGCTATCAAGCAGAAGCGGTGTAATACCCGCAGGACCTGAGGAGACATACAATTATCTCTCCAGCGTGCCATTAAGCGCTCAACCTCAGATTTAAGCTGAAATTTTGATTCCTCTTGATAAACGAGTAGATCCATCCAAGCAGGAAACAAGGCACCGTAGACATCACTCGTAATCGACTCCAAATGCTTGGCAAACTCATCGGGCTTATTGAATCGGTGTATATTGGAAAAACAGCCATGTTTCTCGGTTAGCGGTATCTCAACGATTCTGACTAGCTGCCCTGCTGCTGGTTTTTTACCAGACTGCTCCATCATATCGACTAATCCAACTTCACCCGTGCTAAGAGCAAGTGTTCGCCAACTAGCTTGTTTAGCTAAGGAACCGGTCTCTGTAGCCCTTAACTTTCCATCGCCATTTACGACTTGATATGCAGCAACGCTAACGTATTCCGGCTCGCAGGCACCCATTTCGTCGAGCGGCAGCATCATATCGTTATACTCAGATGCAACAGCCTCTAAACCATTGGCAGAGCTCCGCCAAGAACGTTTGAAATTAGGCGAGCCATAAACAGATACCGCCACAAACATGCACCCAGACTTTCCTTGGCTAGAAGTACCAACAATATGAAATATCGAATTTTCACCGCCAATTAAGCCAACTAGCGGTGCCGCTAATGCAACGCCGACTGAAAAAATTAACGACGGATTACCAATTAACAGTAGACCGACCTCAGACTGCCAATCTACTAGGCTCCCTTTAATCTGAATACCATTACCAGCCATATCTCCAGCATAAAAATATGGCTCGGCAGATTGCCCATAAGTCATCTCAGTCGTCACGAACACATTGCCATGCCAGCCAGTACTCAGAGCGCTAATACCTTTCGGTGCTTGTTTGATCTCTTGGCGTAAGTAGCGCAGAACAAGGCTCCAGTTTTGTTTGTCATCTTCTAGCCAAAAGCCAAGATCAAATAGCTCCTCGCGGAGCGCACTACTTGTGCTACCTAAAATTCGGCTTGCTGGCACAACCAGCCGAACAGGAACAAGATCCATGTTAATAAACTCTATACAGGCACCGTAGCCCGACTTCTTATCCTCAGCCCTCACCCTTGCTATTACCGCGATCTTAGAGCTAATACCCCTCCAGCCTTGATCTTTATCGCAATGCTCCAAAACCTCTTCATTATTTCGATACATACCAGACCCCTATCAAAGACTCAAAAGCCACTTCTGCACATCTTCAAGGCGAAATCTCACACTTCGAGCACCTGGTGATAAATTCACTGGAGAAGGAAAGGAACCGTTTTTTACATAACGGCGTATGGTAGCCTGCGACAATTGCGTCAACTGGCACACCTCTTGATAACTTAATAGCTGACCTGATTGCTTTTGATCGTTCATAGAAACTCCTGTCGATGTAAGAACTAACAGGTGTATTTTTGGGGATTTGACTTGAAAAAGCGCGCGGTGCTCCGACCCAATTTGGGCAACTAGAGCAATAAAGCTGGAGCCAGAGTGAGTCAAAAAAGAAATAAAGAGCAGATAATGATGCAGTAAAGTGATTCGGCTTTGCTTCACCATTATTCATCAAGCCTAAAAGAGTTATGCGTTCAGCTGATCACTATGTACTGGTCAACCCAAACTGGTTGTGAGCTCGCTTTCACATGTGAAAGTGAAAACATAAGAAGCTTTGAGCGGAGAAAACAACCAAGTGTACCGCTTTTATCCGGTACACCTAAAACGGTACAGTTCAACCAACTAGTTAACTTAAACCTTTGTTATTAAATTACTTTCAATATATCAGCACGGTGCCAAACTGTACCGATGTGACGAAAACGGTACACCTCCCTCATCCCAAGCAATCACTACGCCAATTTCTTCTCGCTTTTTTGACCCAAGTACTCACCACTACACATAAAACCCGCTAAGATACAAAAATTACAATTTGTAGGTTTGTAAGCCACATGAAATCAACCAAGATAGACTCTCAACTACTTGAAAAAGCAACGAGTATCTTTGCTGAGTTAGGTTTACCGATTGAACAGGCCATCAACGTATTTTTAGCAAAGTCCGTTCAAGCAAAAGGCTTTCCGTTTTCGGTTGCCCTTGAAAATGAAGCAGAGGCACAAGAAGCCTTACACAGCCAAACACAAAACAAAATCAGCAATGCCGAAATAACCGAAGCTATCCAAGACTTGGTTGAACACGCTCTACCACTGAGTGAAATAGAAAACCTCACGCAGCTAACCTATTGTCGCAACACCTTCGGGTTGTCATTCCCGGTGCTAAAACTGGCTAAATCACCACGGCCAGAAGACATTCGCAGTGCAGCAAAAGATGCCAAAGAGCGAAACCGCTACTCCACCACTAAAGTGGCCCAGCGAGGTGAAAAAAACTACGTGATTTGCACCCAGTGGACCGACAGGCACCGCAATGCGTTTTGTCGGTGGCAAGCCATCTTTAGCAATGGAGCGTAATAACTCATCAAAATAACAACCAAGCACCAAATTAAAGACGGGCCACCTAGCACAATAAGGAGAGCGATAATGCTTAAGAAAATACAACACATTAAGAAGCTTGGTGTCTTCAAAGACTTCAGTTGGGATAGTGAAGTTAAAAACAAAGGTGGTGCTGTTCAGAACTTTGTTGATATCAACATCATCTATGGTCGCAACTACTCGGGTAAAACCACACTATCACGTATTGCGCGAGCCCTAGAGACTGGCTATTTATCTGACAAATATGGATCGCCATCGTTCCAGCTAAAATTTGCTGACAACTCAGATGTAACACTCGAAACCTTATCTAGCCGTAATAAGAATATTCGCGTATTTAACGAAGATTTTATTAAAGAGAATCTACGCTTTATCACTAATCCTGACGACAGCATTGAGCCATTTGCTATTTTAGGTGATGACAATAATAAGATCGAAAAAGAGATTGAAGCTCTAGAGGTAGAACTCGGTTCTAGTATTGAAGGACAAGAAACCGGTTTGTTTGCCGAAAAAAATCAGGCCGCAGTTGCATACAGCAATGCTTTTACCGCTCATAAACAATCGAATGATAGTCTAGAAAAACAATTGGGTGATAAAGCGACCAATAAAGACATCGGCATTAAATACAAGCCTGAGCGTTTTGGTGATCAAAACTACACCATTACCAAATTAAAGGCTGATATTAAAACTGTAAGTAGCCCTGATTTTCAGCAGTTAACATCAGAGCAAGTGAGCGAGCACGAAAAGCTGATTGATGAAAAAGTTTTGCCTGCTATACCGGCTTTTTCGCCGCCTAAGCTAAGTTTTTTGAGCTTGGCACAACAAGTTGAAAAGCTGGTAACCAAGCCCATCAGTGAATCTGACAAAATTCAGGCGTTAGTAAAAGATGCAGTGCTTAACCGCTGGGTCAATGAAGGTCGAACCCACCATCGAAACAAGTATGAAAAATGCGCATTTTGCGACAATGAAATTTCGTCAGAGCGATGGGCAGAGCTTGATAAGCACTTTGATGAAGAATCTGAGCTATTGGAAAAGTCGATTGATGCGTTACTTGCTAAGATTGAAACCGAAAACCAGACAGTTCATGCCGCACTCACCATTGATCAATCTGTTTTTTACTCCAAGTTTTACTCACAACTGACCGCATTGGATTGCAGATTAAAAGCTGCAACCAAAGACTATCAGCTTGCTTTAGGTAATCTAGTCAAGCAACTGAAGGCGCGAAAAGGTGATATTTTAAACGCTAAAGATTATGAGAGCGTCGATGATGACACCGCGAAACTAACGCAAATCTGGCAGGAATATATTGACCTTTGCGCTCAATCAGAGCTATTTAGTAGCTCATTAGCCGACGAACAAACCAAAGCTAAAGCCGACTTGCGATTGAAAGAGGTCGCTGAGTATTTGCTTACGATTGATTACCAAACACAGCTCAATTCAATTGAAACCTTACAGCAAAAAAGAGACGAGGCTCAGCAAGCGCAGGAGGCTATCAATGCTAATATTACCAAAAAACAAGCACAAGTTACGGCTAAGAAACGTGAACTGAATGATGAAGAAAAAGGGGCTAAAAAGGTAAATGAATATCTGAATAATTTTTTCGGGCATCAGTTTTTGACGTTGGAGGCTAAAAAGGATGAAGGACCAACGCAAGAGGCAAAACGTATTCGGTTTGAAGTGATCCGTGACGGTAAGAAAGCTTATCACCTAAGCGAAGGGGAGTGCAGCTTGCTGGCATTCTGCTACTTTTTGGCCAAGTTGGATGATGTCGCAACCAAAGACTCTAAACCCATTATTTGGATTGATGATCCTATCTCCTCGCTCGATGGCAACCATATTTTCTTTATTTATAGCTTGTTGAATGCGGAAGTGGTCGAGAAGGGGAAATTTGCACAGCTATTTGTTTCAACACACAACCTTGATTTCTTAAAGTATTTGAAGAGGCTTAAAGACAATTGCCTTACTGCTGAAGGCGACAAGGTGAAATGTCAGAAAGCTTACTTTGTTGTGGTTAGACAGGATAAAAAATCCACCTTACAGGTAATGCCGTCGTACTTAAAAGAATATGTTACTGAGTTTAACTACCTGTTTCATCAGATCCATAAATGTGCCTCTCTTGATACTATCGATGATACCAACTACGTAACCTTTTATAATTTTGCCAACAATGCGAGGAAGTTTTTCGAGATTTATCTCTATTACAGATATCCCGATCAAGGCATGACGCCGGAGACCCTAAGTGCATTTTTTGGTGAAGATAGTATTCCGGCGGTCTTAACAGACAGGATTAACAATGAGTATTCTCACCTGTCAGGAGTCTTTGAGAGGGGCGCATCCCCTGTTGAAGTTCCAGAAATGCAAACTACCGCTAGACAAATCATTGAACGACTCAAGCAAGATAGCGACCAATTTACTTCATTGATGAAAAGCGTTGGTGAGGCAGTTGAGGTGGAAACCGTATGATCTGGGATACTGACTCAGTATTCATAACTAGTAACGTACGAGGCTGAACTTATGGCAGATAACAGCCCACAGCCTCTCAAGAGGAGTTTGTTCTCTTTACAAGTGCTGACAGTCAAACCCGTGTAGAGTGCCGCTTTGAATCAGACACCTTGTTGCTGTCACAAGCTGCGAAGCAAGCCGTTGTACAGGCAAGCTCTGCTGAAAGAAGGCGATACCACTACACAAAGACCTACAGATAATGGCAAGTTATGTTGAGCTGATTTTTAACATGATGAATCAAGGTGCAACTCAGCACCACAGCGGAGAGTGACATGAATATTGTTATAGTCCCAAGAAATCAGAGGATCCCCCCATCTGGAGTTAGTACCGCCTATCTTCATATTGACCACTGGAATGATTTTTCATTCGTTACGATGTTTTACTTATCACTGTTCGATGAGAAAGGTGCTCTTCACGAAATCGGAAATATCAAAATTGGTTTCCAAGGACAAACAACGGATAAATCAACCTACGAAACATTAGATTCAGAATTTCAAAAGCTACCAGATGGATATTTTTCCGTTGGCATGGATGTTGACTACTATAAGAAAATCTCAAAACTATCGGCGCCCAATCAGGTTTCCATGATCTGTTAGTCAAATCCGTCAATACTGGCGATTCGTATCAAAAGATAGTGGATGACTATCGTGATCAGCTTGGTGTTGAAGCAAGAGCATTACTAAAAGCCCTTGTTGTGTACAGAGATCGGAGTAAACACTGATGCTAAAACTTACACAACCAGCTTATGCTTATGCTGATGCGCTTGCTCTCTGCCGAGATGGGATAACAGGTAACATAGGGTTACTCCAGAAGGTAAACAATGCGACCCAAGCTCTACAGTCACAAGCTCAAGCATATGAAGCTTCTGGTACCACTGGTGAGCTATTTACAATTCAACCTCTACAAACTCAAGATGAGGATGACCCTATTGTTTTAGGGCTACTCAAAAAATCTGATTTGATTAAGCTATATGGTAATTATCTGGTGGGGAAAAAGAAACCAGCTCGAGATGTATATGATGCTTTGATGCTTGCCGCTGATGAAAAATGCCCATTTTGTGGTGGAATCGGACGACCTCGAAACTTGGACCACTATCTGCCTAAGGCTCACTTTCCTCAGTTTTCGATAGTACCAGTAAACCTAGTGCCATCTTGTCGAGATTGTAACATGGATGGCAAGGGGGAAGCTTTTGCAACGACAGAAGCAGAACAAGTTATACAGCCCTATCTAGACGACGATCGCTTCTTCAATGAGCAATGGTTACATGCTCGGTACCTTCCAGGTGATAGGAATGAACCAGGTGTTATAGAGTACTTTGTTTCTCCTCCTGACTACTGGGAGCCTGCACAGAAAAAGCGAGTAGAAAAGCACTTTAAGGACTTTGAACTAGCCTTGAGATTTTCTAAAGAAGCAGGGCCTCGACTAGTAGTATTAATGACTCAATACCAAGCTCTACTTGACAATCAAGTAGATGAAGCAACAAGTAAGAACATCATTTTTCAGAGTGTCATCAATACATCGCCATTTATTAACCATTGGGAAAGGGTCATGTGCGTGACGCTAATGTTGGAGTTGTGATTATGCACCAAATCCTGCCACCTAAACTCAGCATTACTAAAAGGAGACTCAATGACCGATAACACCCCACAAGCTCCTCAAGGTGAGTTTGTTCTTTTCACCAGTGCTGACGGTCAAACCCGCGTTGAGTGTCGTTTTGAGTCTGACACGTTGTGGCTTTCTCAGGCTGCAATGGCTGAGCTTTATGATAAAGACGTTCGCACAATCAATGAGCATCTAATCAATATCTACAACGAAGGTGAGCTTGTACAAAACGCAACCATCCGGAAATTCCGGATAGTTCGATTGGAAGGTACTCGCCAAGTATCTCGCGAGATCGACCACTACAATCTCGATGCCATTCTGTCTGTTGGCTACAGAGTTCGTTCGCAACGTGGAACACAGTTCCGCCAATGGGCAACGCAAATCCTGAAAGAATATCTGATCAAGGGATTTGCCATGGATGACGAGCGCCTCAAAAATCCACCCGTTGGTCACTCTGCGGTGCCTGACTACTTTGACGAGATGCTAGAACGCATTCGCGATATTCGAGCCAGTGAGCGTCGTGTTTATCTGCGAGTCAAAGACATCTTTACCATGGCTGCCGATTACGAGCCATCCAACCAAGAAACTAACCGCTTCTTTCAAACCATTCAGAACAAGCTGCATTATGCCTGTACACATATGACGGCCGCTGAGCTGATTGCTAGTCGTGTGGATGCCAGTAAACCAGATATGGGGCTAACTAGCTATAAAGGCGATGAAGTGCGTAAGACTGATGTCACCATCGCCAAAAACTATCTGCGTGAAGACGAAATCAAAGAGCTCAATCGAATCGTCAATATGTGGCTCGACTTTGCTGAAGACCAAGCGCTTCGACGCAAACAGGTATTCCTAAAGGACTGGGCCGATAAGCTAGACCAGTTTTTAAGTTTTAATGATCGGGACGTATTAAGCGGAGCGGGAACAATCACCAAGAAAGACGCAGATGATAAGGCGAAATTAGAGTTTGATCGCTTTGCCCAGCAACGCCGCCGTTTAAAAGAAGCCGAAGGCGCACTTGCTAATATTTCAGCCCTCAAAGCAATACTCAAAAAAGACAAATAACGTGACTAACTAAGTTGAACCAGCCATGGTACCGACATTGATGTCGGTACCATCGTTCTCGGGTCTGTTATTTATCTCGCCAAAACACCATCGAAAAACCACTTTAAGATTTCAACTGGCTATCTCATACAACTAGCAAATCGAAAAGCAACCCAAAAGCGCTCTTACTCACTGCCCACCGCGTGCTACCCCACGGGCTTTCACATGTGAAAGTACATCAGCCCTCATGCACTACAAACAGGTAAAATCCCACAATAATCTAGAAATTTACCGTCACAATTCCATCAGAAAAAATAATCGACGCTCAGGTCCCACAATAATTAGAGTAAAACTCCCTACATCCCAGACTAAATAATAAAGCGACGAAAATAATCCGTAGCAACATCCCACAAAGATAGGTATCTGGAAAGCACAAGGATAGGTCCCAGGAGAGGAATCGCTGCCATGCTTGCCAATCAGCGGTGGGACACGAGGAAAATTTACGCACCCCAAAAGGGCAATTACAGATGCGTAAGTAATAGTACGTTTGCGCTACCTTGAGCAAAACAAACAAGGAGCCACTATGACTGTATTAAATGAACATTCCGCCGCCTATCAATGGCATCAACGAGCCCAGCAGCGACATCCCGAAAGTGAACAAGAGTGCTTTGAACTCGCGCTATCACAATCGCTAAAAGCCCTTAATGATATCGAGAACTTTGCAATGCAGGAGCCCTACTTGCTTGAGTTTTTAGCGAGTTGCTACGCTAACCAGTTTTGGCGAATCCATCGAGCCCATAAGGACACCTCACCTGGCCGCTACGGATGTCGGGTTCGAGTTCGCAACCATCGCTTTGAAGCGGCTTGGTACTACAACTGGTATCTCAGTGCTAATCAAATGTCACAGCGAAACAACAAAGAACAGCGTGTTCGCTCAAAGCATTTAGCCAAAGGCAAAGGCTTTCGTTACCCACCGGGTCGCTTTTCAAAAGCCAACGTGAAATGGGAATCCGATCTTATTGAGTACACAGAAGATGCCTTCGCACTGATCCGCGAAGTGCGGCATGAAATCCTCACCATCAAACAAAAAGCCCAAATCTGTACAAAACGACTTCACAAGCTTCGTGAGCACTTTCAAAAATCCCAAAATAGAGAAGCATAATGACTAAGAAAACCACGCCCAACGTCGGTATCGCACAACTAAACAAGGAAATTGAGTTAAGTAATCTCAAGTTGAAGCTGCCTGAGCCAGTTCCTTTGCCAGAAAGAATCGATGGTTTATCTAATTTCGTTGCGACAGAGTCAAAGCACTTGATGGCAGCAGCAAAAGAACTGAAGAAACAAATGGATAAACTAAAGAAAGCCTTGTCAAAAGAGTACAACGTAGAGTACCCATTTCGCTATGAGTTCATAGTTACGAGTGAACAGCGCTTACCAAAAATCAAGTGGTACCGCGTGATCGCTCGTGGAGGCTGGTATCCTGAGCTTGAAACCCAAGAAGTTTCAAATGGGGTGTTACGTCGTTTTTTACATGCAATGGATTGGGAAATCCCGCTGTATTTGCATTTGCTAGACGAACTCAACCAACTGGAACAGCGTGTGAAGCCTATAAGAGAACTGTCTTGTCAGGTGAGAAAAACGATGCGAGCGATAAAAAAACTGCAAAATTAGTTTTATCCAATCAGGAAGCTTCATACCGTGAAATGAAGCTTCTAGCCACAGTTTGCATTTTCAAAATCGATGATACGCTGGTAGTAAAGTGAGGAGAAAATGCTGTGATGAGATTGAAAGTTCAGGTTGAAAAAATTAATTCTACAAGCGTCGATATCGCTTGGTTCGCGGGGTTGAACAATCACGGTATCGTTACTGTTCAAATTGCTCAAAGTGAGTTCCGGTGCGCTATAGCAGAGTTAACGGCGGCTAGGTTCTTAATTCTCGACAAACAGGTACTCGGGCGCTTACCAAACAGCGGTAAAGGTCTCGCACTCAGCCTAACCAAAGAAACCATTTTAGCGGCCAAGAATGAAGCTCTCAAAGCAGCCGCACTGTTTCTGTCCAACCGTCTATACGGTATCAAACTTTATTCTGACGAGATTGTTGATATCACTCATCCAGAAACAAAAGACATTATTACGCCTTATGCTTCACCCTATCCGACGTTTGAGGTTGCAAAACTTGGCACCATCGCCATTAGCAACCATGCAATGCAACGCTACCAACAAAGACACAAGCAAGGTGATATTCGCAATCCATGGCACAGCTTACAGAAGCAACTCTCCCATCCAAATCTAGAAAGACTGGCTTTGTCATCAAGAACACGTTTTCAAAAGCTACTCCGTTACGGAAGCGAGCAACATGAAATTTGGGCCAACCCTACAGGCAATCTTTACTTTCAAATTGCATCCTTAGCTGAACACAAGTTGGTTGTGACGGTTTTTTCTCAGGTAACGCATGCTTTCAATGAAATTCATGCTTAGGAAAGCTAAGCTAAACAGAGATAGAAGATACTTACAGGAGGTGAATATGGAGCTTTGGATTTGGCTGGGTGGTTTATTACTGACAGTCGCCGCAGTTGGCGGGGTATTTTGGTATTCCGGACGAGAGCGATAGCTTTATGACTGGTCGATGTTATCGAGTTCCTGCCTGATCTGCTCAATAAGCGCCTGCTTTTTAGTTTCACTGAGCTTTTCAATCAAACATGCGAGTTCTGCTGAGCTGTCGGAATCTGAAAAGAAAAACGCAACAGGCACACAAAGCTCCTGAGCAAGCTTTTGTAGCGTACCGATATCGGGCATATGACGCCCTTTTTCATAATGATTCATACGGCCACTAGCTGAACTTGGGTCCATACCCAAACGGATACCAAGCTCCCTCTGGCTGATACCAACGCGATTTCTTGCCTGTTTAAGGTGCTGTGGAAATGGATTTGTTTTAGACAAGTGAGAATCATCATCAACCTACGATGCTTAGATTTTCTAAGTTTTAATTATATCTGTATACTTAGGATAACTAAGTATAAGTTTGGTTAGCGGAGAGAACGGCATGAAGACATTGATAAATTTTGCGCTCTTTTGTTTATTTTCCCTTGGTTGTTTAATTGCAACATACCAGTCATGGGGATTGGTGCTAACGGCCATCCCACTTGTTGTCTGGTTTCAAACTCCGCTGAACTTTTTTCACAAAAAACGCTTGGCTGCGGTGCTATTTTGGTTGGTACTTATCTACTTCCATTGGCTTCTTGGCATAGCTACTGCACTAACTTATTTTGCTAAGCACGTTTGGAGTTTGCACTGTCAGTACGAACACCCCAGAAGAGTCCGTAAAAGGAAAAAACAACCGCAATTCAACTCTGCGACTGGTTCGCCCATGATGGGCCATGGTGGTATGGACGTTGATATGGATGGGAACGTTGATGGTTGTTTCTGATATAAACATCAATGGGTCTATTGGATTAGCAAAGCATTTGATCAACCTACTAGGACTATTGATGATCCTATTAGGGTTGATGCTCTCGGATCCTTTTTGGCAACTCGCAGCGATCATCTTCCCCATCATCTGCTGGATCAAAAGATATCTTCTGCTTATTCACAGGGTTCGACTTATCGCTCTACTCTTCTGGGTAGGATTTTCTTATATAGATTGGCAGCTAGCAGTAATAGGCTTCGCATCATTTTTGATAACCGTTGTGGTCTCAGCATGGAGCGCATCAGACTGGTCTACGGCACCACCCACGAATAAAGCAAGGAAAGCCCCAAGTCTGGCGAGACCATTCCCACGGTTAAGGCATTTCGATTAAAACGAAAGGAATCATTACATGAAAATAAACCAGCTAGCCATGCTATTGGCTACAACCCCAATATTGATGACCGGATGCGCGACAACATCAACCTCTGCTGCTTACGATAAGACACACAGTAAAGCGTTCAATATCGCTCAAGCGGGGGGACTATATGAAGTAAAAGATCGCATCGTGCCAAGAACGGAATACGAGTCTCTGATATTCACTGGCAACACTACCACCAATACTCTGTTATTCACCTCATCGCTCGGTGCTAATATGGATTTGGGGGCGGGCCTGGGTATGGGCTTGCTGACATCTGTTCTGGAACAACCCGGTACAGCTTCTCGTAACAGTGTTGTTGCCTGGATGCCACAAAGCGAAGCGGCTACCTCTGAAGAAGCACAGGCAAAGCTGGTAAGCCAGATGAAAGTGGCGATGGAAGATACCCTCCAGGAAATGGGGTTGAGCTACGAAGTTACCAATGGCAATTCTGAGCGCAAAGTAGAGCTCTACTTCCACAATGAAGAGTTTGGCTGCCCAGAGTACCAACAAGGCATGACCAACAAAGACCTTTGCTACATTGCCACTGAAATATTTGAACCTCGCGAAACGGTCTCGCCTTCGTTCGTTAGCTCGGCACAAAACTCATATGCGTTCGAGTCTAATCATAAAGTGTATTACCACCGTTTCCGAGTGACCCCAGGGCGTGATAGCAATGTTCCGACAGACCAAATGTATGCCACTGTAAGCAGCAAGCTACCTGAATGGGTTTACCTATACATTGCATCTGGCGATATTCAGATCAACAAGACGACTGTAAAGGCACCATACTTACTGGAACAAGGTAAAGCACATCTTTTTATCCATCCAGAAGAAAGCTAATGAGCCGTTAAATGAAAGTGCGCTGGAAAACCGTTTCCCACCATTCCCACTTTTCCCACACTGAGCTATGATGGAAGTCATCTTGGGAAGTGAA
Organism: Agarivorans sp. QJM3NY_33; assembly: GCF_050870865.2. Classification (NCBI taxonomy): domain Bacteria; kingdom Pseudomonadati; phylum Pseudomonadota; class Gammaproteobacteria; order Alteromonadales; family Alteromonadaceae; genus Agarivorans; species Agarivorans sp. QJM3NY_33. The sequence goes on along the minus strand of NZ_CP194039.2, from coordinate 5,062,244 downwards.
AAATTGACCATAAATTGCAACTTGGTCCCCAATCGGCCCCCAAGACCTTATGTCAGGCCAGCAATGGCGGGAAACTTCACTTTCTGTATTGGAAAGTAAAGTGGGCAAATAATAAAATTTATTTTGAAAAACTTACACCTAGAGCAAACAAAACGAGAGCTTTACGGCTTATTTATGATTACGGTTATACTGTGGATTAACACCAAATGAGTCAGAACGAAGATCAGGGTGAGATCGCGAACGTTTTTTGAGCAAGCACAAGCTATGTGACCTGAACCTCAAGCTGTGATCTTATACTCCCTTTTTCGGGAGCCCTCCATGACTATCGACGTATTTTTTGAGCATTTCGCCAGCATTAAAGACCCTCGTCAAAGCGCTAAAGTAAGCTATCCGCTGTTCGATGTGCTGTTCCTTACCGTATGTGCAACTATTGGCGGAGCCAAAGGTTGGGAGGATATCGAAGATTTTGGTGAAGCCCACTTCAGCTGGTTACGTGAAAAGGGCCTGTTTGCTTCAGGCCTACCAGTACACGATACCATTGCTCGGTTGATTTCACGGCTTGACCCATCGCAGTTTCAGCAGTGCTTCAGCAAGTGGATGTTAGCGGTGAGTGAGCAAACCGGTGGGCAGCTAATTGCAGTAGACGGCAAGGTGCTCCGCAGCTCCTACAGTCGGGATGACCGCAAGTCTACGATACACATGGTCAGCGCGTTTGCCACCGCCAATGGTGTCGTAATGGGGCAAGTAAAAACCGATGCCAAATCCAACGAAATTACCGCTATCCCAGAGCTGCTCAATGCACTAGAGCTCAAGGGGGCGCTTGTATCGATAGATGCCATGGGTTGCCAAACCAATATCGCAAAAACCATAACAGACAGAAAAGCGGATTACTTGCTGGCAGTAAAAGGTAATCAAGAGTCACTCTATAAAGCTGTGCAAGCTCAACTGAAACCCGTAATTGATGACCCCATTGTATGTATAGAGAAAGGCCGAGGCCGCAAGGAGGCGAGAGCCTATGCGGTGCTGCCTGCCAACGAGCTGGCGAAAGAGTTCGCGCATTGGCCAGGGCTGAAAACGCTCGGTGTTGCAATGGGTTATCGCATGGCAACTAACGGCAAAGAGTCGCTAGAGTACCGCTACTACATCAGCTCGGCAGAGTTGAACAAAGAACAATTCGCTGATGCAGCGCGAGGCCATTGGGGTATCGAAAACAGCCTTCACTGGGTGCTTGATACATCGTTCAACGAAGATGACTGCCAAATCTACCGAGAGAACGCTGCTGAGCTTTTGGCGATTATCCGCCATATAGCACTGAACCTGCTGCGACAGGAAAAGGATAAAAAGGCCAGTATCAGACGAAAGCAAAATATCGCGGCAATGAATACGACTTACCTTGAACAGGTACTATCGGCAGGATTCTCGCGGGATGAGAGCGAAAAGTAACCATTCACGCTCTCACCCTGGAACGAAGATACTGGCTGCGTATAAAACTGTGGCCAATATTGCTTGACCACTTTATCTTTATGGAAGAAGTATCGAAGAAAAATGTTCTGATTTAGTTGCACAAAACACTCTCCCGATTACTTAGCATTACGTTATTACTGTACCATTACATATATTAACGGCGGGTCATCACGACCTGAAATGGGATTTTCCCATTGTTCGTTGTAGCCTCCATATTAATAGTATTTTGATTTACAAACTCGACTTCACGTATGAAGTAAGTACTACCAAAGAATGCTTGCATACCATTTAAAAAAGTCGGCTCTGAAATTACTCGATCCGCTTCATACCCTGTGGTGCTACCTCCTATAGCGTAAGCTCCTGAATACTGACAATCGGGTATTTCTAAACCATTATCTGAAACATAACTCAAAAAGTGACGGCCATCGAAATAAGACCAAGTAGCAATACCTCGCTCTTCTTTACCTGGGCAATGAGCAGATTCAGCCAGGTAATTCCACTCACCTTGAACAGAAATTCTTTCAGCGTTAACATGAATAACTTGTTTATACGTACTAGTATTTCCGTTGTCATCACTTAAGGTAAGGCTGACCTCATAATCCCCAGAAGCCTCAAAATCATAAATGATCATTGACTTACTCTGTTCGATGGGCTGTCCATCAACATACCAAGTAAAGGTCGGAGATGAGTCTTGAGCATAAGTAGATGGACTTGCGTCAAAACTAACGGTTAAACCCTGAGGAGAGTATCCGAAGATAGCCACTGGACTCTGAATAGTAGATACATCCACAAGAGAAACTCCATCCCATGTGAGATAATAATCTACCTTTTCATTTAATGGGTTTAGAATCGATGCATAAACAGGGACCACATCATTTGCAGAGTCAAAAGCGGTTTTAGCCCAACCCACAGGGGTCAAATTGGCTACCGTGTCTGCTGCTGATTTTACACCTTGTTTTACCAACACGCTGCTCAACTTCTTACCTCCGCTAATAGCGATGCTTCGGCAACTATCATCCGTGATTAAAGTTTCAACTATGCTGGGGGCAGAGTACTTTGCAAAGGCCAATATTTGCCCTGAAGCCCCATCGGTATCACTGTCTGTGTATAGATCAACACCATTTGCTACATTTATTGCACAAGCGAGAGTATCACGCAAAGTTGTAGTGTCAGTTGCAAGATGATCAATATATTTTCCTACTTCACTCAGATCTGAAGCGATATTAATAGCTGAAATAGCCAAGTGAATAGTATTCAAAAAAACGGGCTAACTTAGCTTGCGAAGTAGAAAAGTCAGAACTGAACATATAGCGTTGGATATGCACATTAGTGATATTTGGCCCCAACTCACCTAATGTTAGTTTACGATAAGCAGCCCCTGAATTAATTAATTTTTGAATAATAGTACTGTTACGAGGAACAACAAACCAATCAACCAGTGCATTACCGTTATACATTTCTAATACATAGTGAGCCATATTTGGATTAGCAACCGCATAAATGCCCTCTTCGTCTAAAGCTGTAGCCAAAAATGGGGGGGTAGTTGTATCACTTAGTAAATTTGTATACTTATCTGCAGAAATATACCCAATGAAAGATCCTGGGGAAAAGGCCATTGCTACCATTTTTAATGTGTCACTATATGACATATCCGGTATTGAATCTTGTAAACCTTGTGCATCTCCATACCAAATCCAAGGTTGATGAGCGGACCAAGGACTACAGAGGGGAGAATAACAGTAAAAGTCATTCTTAATATCGACATTCAATGGGGCAATACGACTACTTAAGTATTGTGGTTCTGATTTGAGCAATGTGGTAACAGCTTGATTATTTTCAATCTTAAGATCTTGTGCTATCGAGCGAATTAAACTTAACTCATCGTCATATTCCATTAATCGATCAAGGTAATTCTTGTCTATTTCCTGCAATGCATCCAAACGTGACACTAAAGTTTCGAAATCATTATGGCTAATAATGAAGTTTGTTATGTCTTGGTCAATTAAAAATGGGGAATAACCTGCAGATGACGCTATAACCACAATAGCACTAGAACGATTACTAAACTCTAAAGAATCAATACCATTGCCTTGAAAATCCCCTTCATTATTTGCAGTGTTTAAATAGATAGTTCCATCATGATCAGTAGCTTGAACCAGCGATGGATTATCGCTGTCTATAAGTTCAAGCTCTGAAGATACAGCCGAAGAAAAGCTAATTACCGTTGGGTCAATGCTAGTATTACCAGCAGGCAACTTCAACTTGCCTTGCACTGCAAGATGTTCTGTTATTGTTGGATTAACCACAACCTTAACCTTATCACTGCTCACAGAGCCTCGGTTATCAGTTGCTGATATTTTAAATACCAACTCACTAACGGTTTCAACAAATGGCGCTTCAAAAGCCTTATTACCATCAGCGTCGTTGAACAAAACTACAGGAATGCCAGCACTTTGCTCCCAGTCTAAAGTGACAATATCACCATCTAGATCACTAACGGAGGCTTTTAGTGTTACTAAGCTTAACTCTTGAACCTGCTGGTCTTCACCTGCACTAACTACAGGGGGTGTATGACCAAGCTCTTCACTCCCCCCTCCCCCACAACCCGAAAGAAGCAAAATAAACAGACAGCCACCCATCCACCCTTTAATTTCCATATTCATATTCATCCTTGTTCATATTTACAATTACTTAGGCTAAACTTAACCCGCAAGTGATTTACAGATAAATAGGACATTTGTCCTTAAGTTTAAAATTCAATTAAAATCAAACACCTAGAGCATAAGAGTTAAGTCCAGCTATCGAAATTTCTGGTTTTATAAGGCTATCTAATGGAATGGAATCCTAAGCTAAGCGATGTTATCACCCACTTATATCAGCATAGTGCTTCACTGGAGTTGACCCAATTCAGAAGCTTTGTTTTTACAACTGTCCAAGAACTACTTCAATTTGACTCTGCAATATGGATAAATATTTCCAGAATTCGTAAACCGATAGATAAATTTGATACCTTCCTTTTTAATCAACCTCCAGAGATGATCAATAATTACCACAAAGTAATCTACAATTTAGGCCTTAAAAATTTATTGTTTGAACAAGCGATAAAAATGGAAAACTTAGCGGTTAGTTCTCAAGCCTCGACGATCCCTGAACTGTATGAGCAACACTGTAAACCTTTTGGTCTAGAACAAGGTTTGACTACAGTACGTAAAGGAATTTTTAATGGTGTGTATTCAATTATCAGCCTATACAGAAACAATGTACTAGCACCTTTTTCAGAAGAAGATAGGCAGATGCTACAATGGCTTGCACCACATTTTGTGGAAAGCTTTAGACAAAACCTGATCCATAATTTTAAAAACCCTCAATTTGATCATTGTTATAATGCTATTTGTGATAGTCATGGCGTATTTGTTGAGAGTCAAACAGGCTTTGTTGAACGCCTTGGTCAATATGTAAATAGTTTTCGATTTTTAAGCCCTTTTAACGAAGATATTGATCCGGAAAAAGTTAATACAATTACCCTAAGTAACAGTATTAATATTGAAGTGCGTAATATTCAGGGTCTATTCCATTTACAAGTGGCTAAACTACAGGCTTCAGCAAAATTAAGTCCTAGAGAACAACAAATCACGGCTGAGTTAGTTCGAGGTTTTCCTGATAAAATCATAGCTAACAACTTGAATATAAGCTCAAAAACTGTACGAAACCAACTCAGTGACATCTACAAAAAACTACACGTACGTAGCCGTGCTGAAGCTATCTCATTACTGCTTTCAAGCTAGCAATAATAGATATTTTTTCTTATCTGCTACAAAGCCATTTGAGAAGCTCAAACCACTACTTAAAATTACTTAACTGGCCTATGACAATCTATAAACTGAACCCTAAACATGACCTTTATTTATTACGAAAGTATCACGATCAAACGACTATATTCTATTAGATAAGTAAACTTGGGTTTAGGCTCTTTTTATTATTTTGGTGGCGTTGTTCGTTTAGGATGTAGTCATCCTAAGCTATTGCGCTATTTAGCCTGTTACCTAACGAACAAGAATATCTAGCCTAGTCATTTTGTTTAACGCTCCTACACTTGCCATCATCTCGCCCACTTAAGCGTTGTAATTCCATAAATTCAATTTTCCACCTATCAGTTGTTTATACCGATACATGACCGTCGATGCTGACCGCCACCTCCGCTTAGTTGTATACGCTCGAAAGGATTAAATTATTGTTCGATTTGATCTGCAAAAACTAAAAAACCAGTTAACGCTGATTCAAGTATTCAAGGCAAATCGCAGCGGCGGTGGTGCGATTTTCAACGGCTAACTTTTGAAATATTGGCTCTAAGTGTTTGTTAACCGTGCGCGGGCTCATCGACAAAATCTGCGCGATTTCTCGATTGGTCTTGCCTCTGGTTAACCAAAGCAATACTTCAGATTCTCGCTCGGTTAACTTAAAACGCTGACGCAATGACTCTCGCACACTCACGTCATCATCATTGATAATCCGTAGTAAGTGCTCACCTGGTGCAGACTCACCTAAATACCTAACTTTTAATGATATATTGAACTGATAAATCGTCAACAAACTATGTTTATCAGGCATCAATGATAACCAGTCCGCTAACTGTTGATTAAGTTTTGACGATTCAAGACTGGCAGCAATCCCTGCACTTTGTAATAAATCCTTCGCCTTAGAGCTGGCCCAGACAATATGGCTATTCAAATTAAAAGTAAATGTTGCCTGAGCTATCTCTTCTAATACACTATGGGCACTGCGAGTTAAACGCGAATTCCCCAGATGAACTTTAATTCGTGCGAATAACTCCTCTAACTTGATTGGTTTTTGAATATAATCAACACCACCAGATTCCAGCCCCTTTACCACCGATTCACTGTCACTTAAACCAGTCATAAAAATCACTGGCACATCACTTAATTGTTTATTTTGTTTTAATAATAAGCATGCTTCAAAGCCGTCCATATTGGGCATAAGGGCATCCATTAACACCACATCTGGTACCATTCGGGCAGCAATATTTAAAGCCTGTAATCCATCCATAGCAACCAGCACCGTATACCCTTGGCTGACTAAGGCTGTATTTAACATAGCTAAAGACTCGGTAGCATCATCGACCACCAAGATAATTCCTTTTGACTCCTCGCGACTCATTGTGCCAGTGCCTTTTTACAAATAAGTTGAATATTAGAAAACTGATAGTTCGCCAATTCGGCCCTTAACGAGCGAACCAAAGCACTATCTTGTTGTTGTTTGTCTAAGCTAATCAGCAACTCTTCAATACCCTGCACAAAACCAAGCTGGGCCATATCGACAATTTGTTTTAAGGGCTCAACGCTTGCCGAAGCTATCGCTTGTTGCACGGGAACCGCAGGCGGCGCTATCACATGAGCTGGCTGCGACGTGGCATAGCGCCATTGAAGATTGAGTATTTCCGCTATTTTGTCTAACAGCAAATAGTCACGAAGTGGCTTCGCTAAATAGCCATTATATAGGGCAAGCTTATCCGCTCTATCAATATACTCACTGGGTAGCGTTTCGGTGGCATCAGCAGAGACCATAATCACTGGCGTAGTGATAGCTCGGTCTCGCAAGCGCTGTAATAACTGCCAACCATTCATACCCGGCATCGAAATATCTAATAAATATAAGTCGATATAAGCATGACCAAGATGATTGAGGCAGGCATAAGGGTCAACCGCTTCTAAAACAACAAACCCCAAAGGACTGAGAATTTCGACCACTAAGCCGCGATGATTGGCATCATCATCCACCACCATCACCGTTTTACTTTCACCTTCAATGGCAGCGATTTTTCGAGGCCTGAGTAGCGGTCGCACTGGGCTATCGATACTAGATAACATCAAACTCAGTTTAAAAACACTGCCTTGCTGAGCCTTGCTACTTACATTGAGATCTCCGCCCATAATATCGGTCAATAGTTGAGTGATAGTTAAACCCAAGCCAGTGCCCGGACTATGGGCCTGTCCCGGCTTACGTACCCTCTCAAAAGGACGAAAGATACGTTCAAGATCTTGCTCATCAATCCCAAAGCCGGTATCACTAATGGTAAATTCGGCCACTTGGTTTCGATAACGTACTGCAAATGATACCGAACCTTGAGCGGTAAACTTGACGGCATTGGATAACAAATTAATTAAGATTTGTCGTAAATGGGTTTCATCGGAGGTCACCCATTTTGGTAAATAGCGGCTAGGATGATAGTAAAACTCAATCCCTTTCTCTTTCGCCTGTAAACTAAACATTGCCACCAAATCATCCAGTAAATCGGCAATCGCAACCTGATCTCGATGTAGTTCTAAACGCCCCGCTTCTATTCTTGAAATATCTAATAAACCTTCGATGATATCGGCAAGATGTTCACCACTTCGTTTAATCAAAGCCACCTTACTAAGATAGGGCGTGGCTAAATCATGACTATTTTCTAATAGTTGAGCATAACCGAGGATTGAGTTGAGTGGCGTCCTTAGCTCATGACTAATGCTGGTTAAGTAGCGGCTCTTCGCCTGATTGGCCGACTCGGCAGTTTCTTTGGCTTGCTGTAAAGCCAGATCGGTGGCTTCGTGAGCGGCAATTTCTCGGCTTAACAGTTGCGTCTGGCGTTTTGATTCATCTAAAGCAAATTGACGACTGTCGTTGGCTAATACAAATAACCAAACCAATACCCCAACAATGATCATCAATAGAAAAAACACCTGACTCAGAGTTCCCGACACCACCAACTGAGTCGTCATATCATCACTGGGGATCCGTAAGTACACCAAATAGAACAAACCCGCGACCAAGGATGCAATCAAAAACATCAAGCCCGAAAAATGTAATAAACGAGTATTCATTAACGAAGATACCGACTTGGGTAAAACTAAGGCCACAAACTGGCTTAGTTGCTGAGCGAAACGAGCATTGCTTTTACATTGGTCATGACAACGCGCATCAAGGGTGCAGCATAATGAACATATCGCGCCCCCGTAGGCAGGGCAGAAAGCCAGATCTTCCGGTTCGAAATTATTTTGGCAAACGGTACAATCGGTTTGTTTAAGCGCGGCCAAATTGGGTTCGCGAGCGAGGTAATAACGCCCTTTGGTTAAGATAGCAATGAGCGGAGAACAAACAAAAGCCACGCTTAAACCTATAAATGGCGATAAGGATTGAGCCAAAGCGCCTAAGTTTCCGCTATAACAATAAATACCAATCAACGATGCCAGTAACATCGACCCAACTCCCACTGGGTTAATGTCATAGAGATGGGCTCGTTTAAACTCAATGTATTTAGGACTTAAACCAAGCGGTTTATTAATCACTAAATCGGCAACCAAAGCGCCAACCCAAGCGACCGCCATATTCGAATAAATCCCAAGCGTATCTTCTATCGCCGCATAAATACCCAACTCCATAATCAACAACGCAATAATCACATTAAAAACCAACCAAACCACCCGTCCCGGATGACTATGAGTTAAACGAGAAAAAAAGTTAGACCAAGCAATAGAGCCAGCATAAGCGTTTGTTACATTGATCTTGAGCTGGCAAACAATCACAAAAATGCCCGCTAAAGACAACGCAACCAAAGGCTGAGAACTCACATAAGAGAAGGCAACCTGATACATCTGGATCGGATCATCGGCCACTCGGGGGTCAACCTGTGCATCAAGCGCCAACACCACCAAAAAAGTTCCCATTAAAACTTTAATCGCGCCAATGATTACCCACCCCGGACCCGCACTAATCAAGGCGAACCACCAATAAAAGGGTTTACGCTTGGTTTTTTCTGGCATAAAACGTAGAAAATCGACTTGCTCACCAATTTGCCCCATTAAAGAGAACAATACCCCCGCCGCTGCACCAAATAAATGCAAACTAAAACCATCATCGGTAACTTTCTGGTGACGGCCGCGGTAGTGAGTCCAACTGTCTACCGATGACCATTCATTCCATAAAATAAACACAAAAGGGGTCAGTTGCAGCACGATCCATAAAGGCTGAGTCCATAGGTGAAAGCGACTGATAAAAGTGATGCCATGCGTCACCAACGGAATCACCAACACAGCACAAAGTAGATACCCCCAACTCACAGGGATCCCAAACAGCAAGTCCAAGGCCGAAGCCATAATGGCCGATTCTATGGCGAAAAAAATGAAGGTGAATGACGCATAAATTAGCGAAGTAATGGTTGAACCAATATAACCAAAACCCGCGCCGCGGGTCAGTAAATCAATATCCACCCCGTAGCGGGCAGCATAATAAGAAATAGGAATGCCACAGCAAAAGATAATCGCTGAAACAATCATGATAGCGGCTAAGGCATTGGTGAAGCCATAATTCAACATAATCGCCCCACCAATCGCTTCCAAAGCTAAGAAAGAGATCGCACCAATGGCAGTATTAGCAACGCGAGCCGCCGACCACTGGCGGGCCCGCTTCGCGGTAAAACGTAAGGCATAATCTTCTAAGGTTTGGTTCACTACCCAACGGTTATAATTCCTCCTCACCTTAAATACATGCTGGTCTTTCATCCCTGACTAACTCCAAGCACTTGGTTAAGTTCTATTTTAAGCACGAATCAAGCCTATACATCTTATCTTAATATTTAAATAATCAACAAAATCAGTAAGTTATTATGTTCTCTATAAATATTATTTGCGCCTAGGCTGTCACTCTGACCCTAACCCGATGCGCTCCGCATAACCATGCGTTAAATGACGTAGTTGCCTAGGGTGATTAGCTCATTACCCTCCCGCAATAAGTTTTGCATGATGGCTCTACCGCCAAATCTCGGTAAAGCATCCACCACATATAGGGATATCATTATGCAAAAAACCACCAACACAGGCCTACGTACACACTTACGTCGCCAACTACTCAAGGGAATGCTGGCGCTGCCCGCTGCGATGCTGGTTTCTCAGCTCAGCTTAGCGGCAAACCCCGCTACCGATGTCATTAACACCACGGGGCTCGCCGTGACCGATGACACGGTAAAGGTTGGGATCTTACATTCGGTCACCGGCACTATGGCGATCAGTGAAACAGGATCGGTTCAGGCTGAAATGCTTGCGATCGAACAGATTAATGCCATGGGCGGCATACTCGGCAGAAAGATTGAATATATTCAAGAAGATGGAGCTAGTGATTGGCCAACCTTTGCTGAAAAATCTAAAAAACTACTGGTAAGAGACAAAGCGGCGGCTGTATTTGGCTGTTGGACATCAGCCTCACGTAAAGCTGTATTACCCGTATTTGAGCAATATAACGGCATGCTTTACTACCCGACTTTTTACGAAGGTTTAGAGCAGTCACCCAATGTCATTTATACGGGCCAAGAAGCCACGCAACAAATTATCGCAGGAATTGACTGGGTAACAAAAACCAAGGGCGCGAAAAGCTTCTTCCTACTCGGCTCTGACTATATCTGGCCCCGCACTTCCAACAAAATTGCCCGCAAACACATCGAAAAACTCGGCCTAAAAGTCGTAGGCGAAGAGTACTATCCGCTCGGTCATACCCAATTTAACTCAGTGATAAACAAAATTAAGCTGAAAAAACCCGATGTCATTTATGCCATCGTTGTGGGTGGATCCAATGTCGCTTTCTACAAACAATTGAAAGCCGCCGGGATCGATATGACCAAGGAAAAACCATTGGTTCTCACAATTTCAGTAACCGAAGATGAAATTCTGGGAATTGGCGGTGAAAACATTCAAGGCGCTTATGCCGCAATGAAATACTTCCAAAGCCTCACCAATCAAAACAACCAACAATTTGTTGCCGCCTTTAAAAAACGCTGGGGAGATGACATTGTCATTGGCGATGTGACTCAAGCCGCTTATCTAGGCCCTTGGTTATGGAAGGCCGCCGTAGAAAAAGCAGGGTCTTTCGATATCGATAAAGTACGTGAAGCTTCACCGGGGATCGAGCTTACCACCGCCCCAGAAGGTTATGTACGAGTTCACCCTAACCATCACCTTTGGTCAAAAACCCGAATTGGTCATGCCAAAGCAGATGGCCAGTATGACATCGTTTATGAGACCGATGAGCTGATTGAACCCAATCCATTCCCTGAAGGTTATCAGTAAAAACTCATGGCCTGTGTCAACAGGCCAACTTCTGTTTTCGCAAGCGTTCACGAGGGATTTGCTATGTTTGCCGATTATACCAGTGCAGAACTCACCGCTATTTTTGCTATGCAAGGATTTGCCGGTCTAATTCTATTTTCTGTTTTTGTTCTTATGGCCTTAGGCCTTGCCATCATATTCGGTCAAATGGGTGTGATTAATATGGCACATGGCGAATTTATGATCCTAGGGGCCTATATCACCTATTTAACTTCGCAACTGTTTACTCACTATTTTCCCGGACTATACGACGGCTATTTCTTGGTCGCGATGCTGTTCGCCTTTATTTGCACAGCCGCCTTAGGTGCGCTGGTGGAATGGGCCATGATCCGCCACTTATACAAACGCCCATTAGATACCTTACTTGCCACCTGGGGCTTAAGCCTGATCCTACAACAAGTTTATCGCACCGTATTCGGCGCCCGAGAAGTCGGCGTGAGTCTACCCGATTGGCTGATGGGCTCTTATGCCATTACCGACATCATCGAAGTCCCGATTAATGGGATCTTCGTAATGGGTCTAACTATCGTGATTACCTTTGGCGTTTACCTACTAATGCAAAAATCATCTTTAGGTAAGCAAACCCGAGCCGTAGTCCAAAACCGAGCCATGGCTGGTGCCGTCGGGATTAATACCGAAAAAGTGGATCGTTATACCTTTGCCCTAGGCTGCGGTATTGCTGGTATTGCTGGCTCAGCCTTCACCATGGTCGGATCGACAGGCCCAACCGCTGGACAACAGTATATTGTTGATACCTTTCTAGTGGTGGTATTTGGCGGCGCTTCCAGCCTGCTCGGCACTGTTGCTTCGGCATTTACCATCTCTCAAGCCCAATCCACCATGGAATTTTTCCTCAGTGGTTCGATGGCTAAAGTTCTCACCTTATTGACCGTGGTTGGCATTCTGATGCTCCGTCCCCAAGGTCTGTTTTCATTGAAAATTCGTCGCTAGGGAGAGTCACCATGTTCACTCCAATAGAAGCTCAAACCGAGCACAATCGAAACCGTATCGCATGGTGGCAATACCTGCTACTGGCTGCGCTTATCTTGATTATCTTACCGCTATGTTTAGATGCATTTCGGTTAAATTTAGTCGGTAAATACCTCACCTATGCCTTTGTCGCACTGGGCCTAGTTTTATGCTGGGGTTGTGGCGGTATTTTAAGCCTTGGCCAAGGGGTGTTTTTTGGCTTAGGCGGTTATTGCATGGCCATGTTCTTAAAACTAGAAGCCTCCAACCCGGAAGCTACGGCCATCCAATCTACACCGGGTATTCCAGATTTTATGGATTGGAACCAGCTCACCGAATTGCCATGGTTTTGGCAACCCTTCCACAGCTTAAGCTTTACCCTGCTAGCCGTAATTGCAGTACCGATGTTATTTGCTTTTATCATTGGACTTGCAATGTTTACCCGCCGCGTCGGTGGGGTGTACTTTGCAATTATCACTCAGGCTATTGCCGCCATCCTCAGCATATTAATTATTGGCCAACAGGGTTATACCGGCGGAGTGAATGGGATCACCGATCTACGGACATTTTTGACTTGGGATATTCGCAGTGAATCAGCACAGACCCTGTTGTATTTCGTGAATGCAGCTTTGTTACTCGCGTGTTTATTTATCGCCTTATACATCAAAAATTGTAAGTTGGGCCGCTTACTGGTTGCGATGCGAGAGAAAGAAGATCGAGTTCGTTTCTCTGGTTATAACGTGGCTAATTTCAAAATTTTTATCTTCTGTATCGCTGCGGCTTTCTCGGCAATTGGTGGCGCCATGTTCACCCTTCAAGTGGGTTTTATGTCGCCTTCCTTCGTTGGCATTGTGCCCTCGATTGAAATGGTGATTTTCTGTGCGGTGGGCGGACGCTTATCACTACTGGGAGCGATTTACGGCACGCTTGTAGTGAACTTAGCCAAAACCACTTTCTCTGAATCCTTCCCAGAGCTGTGGTTATTTGCCATGGGCGCTTTATTTATCGGCGTGGTGTTAGCTTTTCCCGATGGTTTAGCCGGACTCTATCAAAGTTACATCCATCCTTGGTTAAGCCGCTTTCGTCAGCGTCAACCTGTTGCACTTGAGTTGATTGAGCCTGCTCCGCCAAGCTCTGAGCCTACAGATATAGAGGAGCGTCGAAATGTCTCAGCCTAATAAGAAAGACTTTGTTCTCAGTGTTGAAGGCCTCAGCGTTTCCTTTGATGGATTTAAGGCTGTCGATGACCTATCGCTATATGTAGAAGAGCAAGAAATTCGGGTGATTATTGGCCCCAATGGTGCCGGAAAAACCACCGTTTTAGATTTAATCTGTGGCAGAACTAAAGCCACCGATGGCTCGATTAAATTTAAGCAACAAGAGTTAACCAAACTGAAAGAGCATCAAATTGTCCATGCGGGAGTTGGTCGCAAATTTCAAAATCCTTCCATCTATGAAGATCTCAGCGTATTCGAAAACTTAGAAATATCTTATCCACGGGGTCGCAATGTATGGGGAGCATTAACCTTTAAACGAGACCAAGCGGTAACAGATAAAATTAAAGAAATTGCCGAAATGGTATACCTCAGCGACAAACTCCACCAGCAAGCCGACTTACTCAGTCATGGCCAAAAACAATGGTTAGAAATAGGCATGTTGCTGATCCAAGATCCAGAACTACTGATGCTCGACGAACCCGTCGCTGGCATGTCGGTGGCCGAGCGTAAACAAACTGCCGAGCTACTGCAAAGCATCACCAAGAATCGTTCGGTATTGGTGATCGAACACGATATGCAATTTGTCGAAGACATTGCTGACCGAGTCACCGTATTGCACCAAGGCAAGGTCTTATCGGAAGGCTCAATGCAGCGGGTGAAAAATGATCCCAAAGTCATTGAAGTCTACCTTGGCCATTAAGGAGAACAAGCATGCTCGAGCTAACTAATTACCACGTTGCCTATGGCCAAAGTGAAGTGATATCCGATTTGAACTTTTCACTCAAGGCGAATGAAATTGTCGCGATTTTAGGCCGTAATGGCATGGGCAAAACCACCCTCATGAAATCACTGATCGGAATCATTCCCAGTCGCAGCGGTCAGCTAAAGCTGGCTGGCAAAGAACTGTGTCATAAAAAGAGTCACCAGCGAGTGGCTGCTGGTTTAGGTTTTGTGCCCCAGGGACGAATGATTTTTTCCACGATGACGGTACAAGAGAATATCGAAACGGGTTTAACCACCAGCAATGCCAAACGGGTACCGGACGACCTCTATAGTACCTTTCCGGTGTTATGGGAAATGCGCCATCGACGCGGCGGTAATTTATCAGGAGGACAGCAACAGCAACTGGCGATAGCCCGCGCCTTAGCCAGTAATCCCAGCGTATTGCTATTGGATGAACCGACAGAAGGGATCCAACCTTCAATCATTAAAGATATGGCTAAAACCCTCAAACAGATCCGTGATCAACGCGGCTTATCAATCGTAGTCTCGGAGCAGGTACTGAGCTTTGCCCTTGATGTTGCGGATCGCATCTTAGTTATCGAAAAAGGAAAAATCGTTCACGACGTTCAGCGTGATGAAGTAGATGAAAACCAAGTCGCCGCCTATTTGTCGGTGTAAAGGCAATACATGGAAATTGATACTCAAGGAGAATAACCATGGCACAAACAATCATTAAAATAGATCTAAAACAATCCGCCTACGACAATGAAAAACTGCATAATCGCTGGCATCCAGATATTCCCATGGCGGCAATGGTAAAACCGGGTGACGACTTTATTTTAGAATGTATCGACTGGACTGGCGGGCAAATAAAAAACAATGATGATGCTTCCGATGTTCGAGATGTCGACTTATCTCAGGTTCACTTTTTATCGGGTCCTGTGGGGGTTACGGGTGCCGAGCCTGGCGATCTCTTAGAAGTTGATATTCTCGATATTGGCACCTTTGATGATTCACAATGGGGTTTCAACGGCTTTTTCTCGAAACAAAATGGTGGAGGCTTCCTTGATGAACACTTCCCTGAAGCACAAAAATCTATCTGGGATTTCAACGGCATGTTTACCAAGTCTCGGCACATTCCAGGAGTTGAATTTGCAGGCTTAATCCACCCGGGCCTGATTGGCTGTTTACCCTCGAAAGAGATGTTAGACGTCTGGAACAAACGGGAAAAAGAACTATTTGATACCAACCCCGAGCGGGTACCAATGCTGGCCGCCCTTCCCTATGCACCAACGGCTCACATGGGAAAAATGAAACCCGATCAGGCGAAAGTCGCCGCCGAAGAAGCAGCCAGAACCGTGCCCCCCCGTGAACATGGTGGTAACTGTGATATTAAGGACTTATCACGTGGCTCAAAAATCTACTTCCCAGTTTATGTTAAAGATGCAGGTTTATCGGTGGGTGATTTACACTTTAGCCAAGGCGATGGTGAAATCACTTTCTGTGGGGCCATTGAAATGGCAGGTTGGATCCATCTTCGCGTCAATTTAATCAAAGATGGCATGGCAAAATACGCGATTAAAAACCCCATTTTTAAACCCAGTCCAATTACACCTCGCTACGATGACTATCTGATTTTCGAAGGCATCTCGGTAGATGAACATGGCAAACAACATTATTTAGATGCCAATGTGGCCTATCGTCAAGCTTGCTTAAACGCCATCGAATACCTGAAGAAATTTGGTTACAGTGGTGCTCAGGCCTACTCTTTACTCGGCACAGCACCAGTACAAGGACATCTCAGTGGCGTGGTCGATGTGCCAAACTCTTGCGCAACCCTCTGGTTACCTACCGACATCTTCGAGTTCGATATAAAACCCAACGCCGAAGGTCCAACAAAATATTTAGATGGCAGTGTCGATATGCCTTTAGCCCCAGATCTAGATAAATAAGAGAGGTGAACCATGCCTGTTTATGACTATAAATGTGCCGAACATGGCGCATTTTACCAACTTGCTGCCTTAGACGACTGCGCTAAACCGGCCGCTTGTCCACAGTGCAATCAGTTAGCACCAAGGGTAATTATTTTGCCGCCAACAGTATTAGATATGGCCGCAGAAACCAAGCAGGCGATCGCCCGCAACGAACAAGCAAGACATGAACCGCAACATTCAACCATTGATAGCCGAGCAGAAAATACTGAACGCTTAAAAAAAGGCTGCGGCTGTCAGCATCACAAACGAGGTGCTTCAAAACTATTTTATACCGCCAAGGGAGAAAAAATGTTTCCTTCCATGCGTCCCTGGATGATCAGCCATTAAATAAGCAGAAGATACTAAACATTCGCACTTAATCGCTGAAACCGCATAAAACCCTAAATTATCTTTTAGGGTTTTTCTTCAACGATTCAAATCAGTAGCCGAAAAACCTCAAATAAAAATCAGCAACAACAATTTCCCTCAAAAATCTTTAACCCAGCGCAAATTTTAGAATAGACACTCATTTAAAACCAAAAAGATTGACTTAAATCAATTTTAATATAAGGTTTCAGCGTTTTCTGAAAGTTCAATAATAAGGAATCGGCCCGATGCAATTATCAGAGAAGAGCCAGGCTTTTGTACTTCATTTTGGCGAAATGGGCAGTCGCTGGGGCTTTAACCGCACCGTTGGACAAATTCTCGCCTTATTGGTGATCAACCAACAGCCCTTGCATGCCGAACAAATTATGGAACAACTTGGGATTAGCCGAGGCAATGTAAGCATGGCCTTAAAAGAGCTGCAATCATGGCGCCTAGTTAAATTAAGCCATCAAGCAGGCCAGCGCCGAGAGTTTTTTACCGCTGCGGGTTCAATTTGGGAGATGGCTAAAACAGTATTTGAAGAAAGAACTAAGCGAGAAGTAGATCCAACCCTGTCGCTGTTACGTTCTAATTTAATCGACCCTCCAGAAAATGAAGCGGATCGCTATACCCAACAAAAAATGGCTGAAATCCATGACTTGTTGGAATTAATCACGCAATGGTCGAATACCTTAAACAACATGAGCCCCGAGACTCTACAAAGTTTGATGAAAATGGGTTCAGGAATTAGCAAGATTATTGAATTAAAAGACAAAATCGTTGGTAACAATGGAACTGGCACCAACCCGTAAATTATTAACCTTCGATGAGGCAAACCATGTTTGATGCCCTGATATTATCCAGGATGCAATTTGCAGCCAATATTAGCTTTCACATCCTATTTCCAACCATCACCATTGCGATGTGTTGGTTTTTAGTATTTTTTAAAGTTCGCCACGATATGACTGGTAAGCCAATTTGGATGCGAGCCTACCGTTTTTGGGTGAAGGTTTTTGCCTTATCCTTCGCCATTGGTGTGGTCAGCGGGATCACCATGTCTTTTCAATTTGGCACCAACTGGCCAGGTTATATGGAAACCGTGGGCAATATTGCCGGACCACTGCTTGGCTATGAGGTACTAACCGCCTTCTTCTTAGAAGCAACTTTCCTCGGTATCATGCTATTTGGTATTAAACGGGTTCCCAATAAAATTCATACCTTAGCCACCGTGCTGGTGGCGATTGGCACCAGCCTATCGGCATTTTGGATTTTAGCGCTGGATTCCTGGATGCAAACCCCAGCAGGCTTTGAAATGCGTGATGGCGTCGCTCACCCCACCGATTGGCTCGCGATTATTTTCAACCCATCATTCCCCTATCGACTCACCCATATGTTGATAGCTTCGGGACTCACCGCATCTTTCTTTATAGCTGGTATTTCTGCTTACCGAATCCTCAAAGGGGATGTGAAAAAAGCCCCTCGACTCACCTTAAAAGTAAGTTTACTGGTGGCCGCGGTGTTAGCACCAACTCAAGCAGTGGTTGGTGATTTTCACGGTTTAAACACCCTAGAACATCAACCAGCAAAAATTGCCGCGATGGAAGGTATTTGGCATACCGAGAAAGGCGCACCACTACTGCTATTTGCATTGCCCGATAAAGAAACCCAAACCAACAAATATGCCATCGCTATTCCCAATTTAGCCAGCCTCATTTTAACCCATGACTTAGAGGGTGAAATTAAAGGGCTAAATGAGTTTGAAAATAACCATCCCCCAGTAGCCCCAGTGTTCTGGGGCTTCCGGGTCATGGTCGGCATGGGCTTATTGATGATCGCCCTCAGCTGGTTTAGTAGTTATTGCTTGCTCCGCCGAGGCAAACTCCCTAACTGGACCTTAAAGATCTTAGTTGCTACCACCTTCTGTGGTTGGGTCGCCACCCTCGCTGGTTGGTATGTCACTGAAATAGGTCGCCAACCGTGGTTGGTCACCGGAGTACTTCGCACCGAAGACGCTGTCACCAGCCTACCTGCGGCAAATGTAGGTTTTTCATTAATCATGTATTTAGTGGTTTACGCCTTCTTGTTGTGGGCCTACATCCATACCCTATTATCGATGGCACGTAAGGCTGTCAAAGTAGAAGAGTTTGAAACTAGCTCACCGCAGGCCGATGCCAGTCTTAGCCATATCGAGCCAAATTTAGAGAATCACAAAGGGAGTAGCAAAGTATGATTGATGCATACTGGTTAGCCATTATCTTTATTGGCCTGATGGGGCTCTCGGTATTGGTCTACGCTATCTTGGATGGCTACGATCTTGGGGTTGGTATTTTACTGCCATTAGGCGAAACCGACGAAGCCCAACGCGATACCATGATAGCTTCGATTGGTCCATTCTGGGATGCCAATGAAACCTGGTTGGTATTAGCAATCGGCATTTTGCTGATTGCTTTTCCGGCTGCACATAGCATCGTGCTTTATCACCTTTATATACCGGTCGCAATTATGTTGATCGGACTTATTATGCGTGGTGTCGCCTTCGACTTTAGAGCCAAGGCAGCCATCGATTATAAGCTCGCTTGGGATAGAACCTTTAAAGCCGGCTCAATTCTCACCACCATTGCCCAAGGTTATATGTTAGGCCTCTATGTGATGGGGTTTGAAAATAGCATCAGTGCTCATCTGTTTGCCTTGCTCAGTGGCCTTGGCGTCACCGCAGCTTATAGCTACATAGGTTCAGCGTGGTTGGTAATGAAAACAGAAGGTGAATTACAGCAGCGCGCGGTAAGATGGGCAAAAATCACTGGCCGACTTTGCTTTATTGGCGTTCTAGCGGTTTCGCTGGTGAATCCGCTGGTCAATCCAGGGGTATTTGATCGTTGGTTCGACTTCCCCTTGGTCATGTTTGTATTATTGATCCCGGTCGTATGTTTCGCTGCCTTTATCTTCAACGATATCTTGCTAAACCGCTTACCCAAAGCCAATGATCGCCACTGCTGGCTACCATTTATGCTGGTCATGTTAATCTTCTTGCTGTGTTTTAGCGCACTTGGCTTTAGCTTCTTCCCCTATGTGGTTCCGGGACAAATGACTATTTGGCAGGCCGCTTCAGCCCCCGAATCTTTAACCGTGATTTTACTGGGTGCGGTCGTAGTCGTGCCGATTATTTTAGCCTATACCGCGTTTTCTTATTGGGTGTTTAGAGGTAAAGCCACCTCACTTAACTACCATTAACCATAAAAATTTATACCTTCAATGATGTAAAGAGCGCCAATGGCGCTCTATTTTTATATCCAAATAAATCATCGATACTCACGACCAACAAGCGAACTATTCAGCCTTAAGTTTCACCGCCGTACCAAATACCATGATTTCTGAAGAACCATCCATGATAGCGCTCGTAGTAAAACGGATCCCCACCACTGCATCTGCGTCTTTTTGCTGAGCGCTTGCCACTAAGCGTTGTACAGCTAAGTCTCGCGCTTCACTCAGCATCTCGGTATAGCCCTTAATTTCTCCTCCAACAATACTTTTAAGGCCCGCCATGATATCGCGACCAATATGTTTAGCCTGCACTACATTGCCCGTAACAATACCAAGTATGACCTCAATTTCACGGCCAGGAATGGTTTCCGTCGTTGAATAGATCATTTACCCTCCTTTCATTCGACCCCACTTAATAAAGCTAAAGCATAAAGCGTAATGATGCGAGTAATGCAGCATGCTATTGGTATCTGTTATCACTTTTCTAAAAGATCAACATCCGCATTTGTCACCCAAATACCTTCCTTAAAACAGTATAAAAAGTAAGGATCACTAAATTGTGAATAATACTTACCCACAAACAATAAAAGGGATCATCCCTTATAGCGCTTATTTCTAATGTTCAATAACTTTAAAGTGATAAAAACTATCAACAACTCACTCACAACTAATCCGCAACTAGTTAATCAACCAAAGATCAAGTTACAATAGCCAAACCGTTGTGGATAAACAGGATGTAAAATGGATATAGAAATAATCGTGGGATCAACCTTAGGTTCAGCTGAATACGTCGCCGATGAATTAGAAGCCTTATTAAGTGAACAACATAAGGTCATCATCCATCTAAATGCAGAGTTTTCTGAATTAAAGCCTCACGCGCTGTGGCTTATTTGTAGCTCGACTCATGGTGCTGGCGATATTCCAGACAATTTACAACCCTTTTATCAATATTTACTCGAACAACAGCCAGATCTTTCCGAAATTAGCTATGCTGTTATCGCGATCGGCAGTCGTAGTTACGATACCTTTTGTGGAGCGGGAAAAAAACTTGATCAACAACTGGAAAAATTAGGCGCAAAACGCTTAAAAGATCGCTTAGAAATCGATGTCGATGTCGATCCTGTGCCTGAAGAACCCGCTGTTGAGTGGCTAAACTGCTGGAAAAACGAACTGATCTAAAATTATTTCCTGTGGATAAGCATAGTGATTAGCTCTTAATTAACTACACTGATTCCTATGGATAACTTTTGAATGATTTTATTTGTGGATAACTAGCATTTTAGATCCCAGCTTGTCCCCTGTTTAGATCGGGTTCTGCTAACAAGATCTGATCTGATCTAAGTGAATGATCCAATTCATAAAAAATGACTTATCTACAGATCAAGGTGATCCTAATAGTAGATCTAATAAAAGATCTTTAAAGAAAGATCTTATATATATATTTATAGAGATCCCTTATAGATCTAATTCTGATCTAAGCATTCCCTTATCGACGCTTAACCAGTAAAATGCTGCACCCTTTGGGGATCTGGCAGGTTTGAGGTATTAAGAAATGTTCTATAAACAACAATACGACGTAATAGTAATCGGTGGTGGTCATGCTGGTACCGAAGCTGCTGCAGCTGCAGCCCGTATGGGACAAAACACTTTATTACTTACTCACAACATTGAAACTCTGGGTCAAATGTCTTGTAATCCCGCTATTGGGGGGATTGGTAAAGGCCATCTAGTGAAAGAAATAGATGCCTTGGGTGGTTTAATGGCTCAAGCAAGCGATTTAGCCGGGATCCAATTTAGAACACTTAATTCTTCCAAAGGACCAGCAGTTCGAGCGACTCGTGCTCAAGCCGATCGAATGCTTTATCGAGCCGCGATCCGACATCGCTTAGAAAACCAAAAAAATCTGACGATCTTCCAACAAGCTTGTGATGATTTGATCGTAGAAAACGATCAAGTGGTTGGTGTTGTTACCCAAATGGGATTGCGCTTACGTGCTCGCAGTGTCGTGTTAACCGTAGGTACTTTTTTAGGTGGTATGATCCACATCGGCCTAAATCATCACTCCGGTGGTCGTGCAGGCGATCCACCATCGATTGCACTAGCACAACGCTTACGTGAATTACCTCTCCGAGTCGATCGTCTAAAAACCGGCACCCCTCCTCGTATTGACGCTCGTAGCATTGACTTCTCGGTCATGCAGCCTCAACCAGGTGATAATCCGACGCCGGTATTTTCGTTCATTGGTCAAGCCAGCGATCATCCGCAACAGATCCCTTGTTATATCACCCATACCAATCAAGCAACGCATGACATTATCCGTGGTGGTCTTGACCGTAGCCCAATGTTTACCGGCGTAATTGAAGGTGTAGGGCCACGTTACTGTCCTTCAATTGAAGATAAAGTAACTCGTTTTGCCGATAAAAGTTCTCATCAGATCTTTATTGAACCAGAAGGGCTAACAACCCATGAAGTTTATCCTAATGGGATCTCAACCAGCTTACCCTTCGATATACAGGTTGATTTAGTTCATTCAATGAAAGGTTTAGAAAATGCCCATATCACCCGTCCAGGATACGCCATTGAATATGACTTTTTTGATCCTCGAGATTTAAAACAAAGCTTAGAAAACAAATACTTAAAAGGATTATTCTTTGCTGGTCAAATTAATGGGACAACTGGTTATGAAGAAGCTGGTGCGCAAGGCTTAATTGCTGGCGCAAATGCTGCGTTATTTGCTCAAGGTTTAGATAGTTGGGCGCCACGTCGCGATCAAGCTTATATGGGCGTACTAATTGACGACTTAGCAACTTTAGGCACCAAAGAACCTTACCGGATGTTTACCAGCCGAGCCGAATATCGTTTATTATTGCGCGAAGATAATGCAGATGTACGTTTAACCGAACAGGGCCATCAACTCGGCTTGGTTGATGAACATCGTTGGCAGTTATTTAATATCAAAATGGAAGCCGTTGAATTAGAACGCCAACGATTAAAAGATACTTGGGTACACACCAATTCAATCCAATTAGATCAATTAAACCCTTTATTGAAAAATCCGATTACTCGTGAACATTCTTTAGAAGAATTGATCCGTCGCCCTGAACTCAGTTATGAGAAATTAATGGGGATTGAAGGTTTTGGTCCCGGTTTAGCCCAACAAGATGCGGCCGAGCAAGTAGAAATTCAAATCAAGTATGCGGGATACATCAAGCGTCAACTTGAAGAAATTAAGAAAACCCAAAAACACGAAAATACGCTTTTACCGCTCGATCTCGATTTTTCAAAAATTAGTGGGCTATCCAATGAAGTTGTTGCTAAATTGACCAATGCACGACCTGAAACCATTGGCAAAGCAGCGCGAATTTCGGGGGTTACACCGGCGGCGGTTTCGTTATTATTAGTTTATTTGAAAAAACACGACTTAGCGCGTAAGTCGGCTTAGGATGATCGGGTGCTAAAATCACGTCTTGTAGGCCTATTGGCCCAAACTCAGTTACAACTGACAGAATTACAAATAGAACAATTGGTCTGTTTGGTTGAACAACTTGATAAGTGGAATAAAGCTTATAATCTCACTTCAGTGAGAGATCCCATGGAAATGTTAGTTAAACACATCTTAGATAGTTTAGTGGTTAGTCCTCACTTACAGGGGAAACGCTTTATTGATGTAGGGACCGGTCCGGGATTACCTGGCTTACCCTTAGCAATCATTAATCCAGATAAGCAGTTTGTTTTACTCGACAGTTTAGGTAAGCGAATCACCTTTATTCGTCAGGTATGCCATTTACTGAAGCTAAAAAATGTGACTGCGGTGCAAAGCCGAGTCGAAAATTATCAACAAAACCTAGAATTTGATGGTGTAATAAGCAGAGCCTTTGCTTCTTTGCACGATATGTTGAACTGGTGTTCTCACTTACCTGCAAATAATGGTAAATTCTATGCCTTAAAGGGCTTAGTGCCCGAACAAGAGCTAGAAAGTTTACCTGAAGGTTGCCATTTACACCGTATTGAAAGTTTAACGGTTCCCGAACTTGAAGGTCAGCGACATCTAGTTATTATTGATAAAACCAATTCTTAGGCGAAAATATTGTGGGTAGAGTGATTGCGGTAGCCAACCAAAAAGGTGGCGTAGGGAAAACAACCACTAGCGTGAATTTAGCAGCCTCAATGGCAGCCACTAAACGTAAAGTATTGTTAATCGACCTTGACCCACAAGGCAATGCAACCATGGGCAGCGGTGTTGATAAATATGATGCACCAAAAACAGCCTATGAATTGTTGATTGACGAAGAGCCGATCGAACAGGTCGTAATTAAAGAAACCAGTGGTTTTTTCGATTTAATTGCCGCTAATTCAGATGTGACCGCCACTGAAATTAAACTCATGGAATTTTTTGCCCGGGAAGTCCGTTTACGTAATGCATTAGCTCCTGTGCGTGATTATTACGACTATATTTTTATCGATTGTCCGCCTTCATTAAACATGCTCACCGTGAATGCAATGGCAGCTGCTGATTCAGTATTAGTCCCAATGCAATGCGAATATTACGCATTAGAAGGTTTAACTGCCCTGGTTGACACTATCAGTAAGTTGGCCTCGGTAGTGAATCCTGATTTAAAAGTAGAAGGTATTCTACGTACCATGTTTGATCCACGTAATCGCTTAGGTTCTGATGTTAGTGATCAGCTTAAACAACATTTTGGTAAAAAAGTTTACCGTACAGTGATCCCTCGAAACGTACGTTTAGCCGAAGCGCCTAGCTTTGGTAAACCAGCCATGTATTATGATAAAACATCAAGTGGTTCTAAGGCTTACCTTGCATTGGCCGGAGAGATTATTCGTCGCCATGAAGAAGAAGCACAAACGATGGCCCTGGATTAATGAGTATGGATAAAGACATGTCAGCGAGAAAACGCGGTTTAGGTAAAGGTTTAGATTTATTACTAAGTACCAGTAATAATGCTCGTCAACGTCAGGTTGAAGAAGATACGAAAGCCGATACTAACCAACAAACTGTCGATGATAATCGTGGTGATTTACGTCGTTTACCCATCGAATTGTTGCGGCCAGGTAAATATCAACCTCGTAAAGATATGTCAGCGGAAGCCCTGGAAGAATTAGCGCATTCCATCGAAGCGCAAGGGGTGATTCAACCGATTGTAGTTCGTGCAGTCGGTGACAATCAGTTTGAAATTATCGCCGGTGAGCGCCGCTGGCGAGCCTCGCAACAAATTCATTTACATGAAGTTCCATGTTTAATTAAAAATGTGAGTGATGAAAACGCGGTTGCTATTTCCTTAATTGAAAATATTCAACGTGAAGATCTGAATGCTATGGAAGAAGCGGTGGCCTTAGACCGTTTAATGAATGAGTTTGAACTGACTCATCAACAAGTGGCTGATGCGGTTGGTAAATCTCGTACCACAGTGACCAATTTATTACGTTTAAATAGTCTCGATGCCGATGTGAAAATTCTGTTAGAGCATGGCGATATAGAAATGGGCCATGCTCGTGCGCTATTAGCCTTAACGGGAGAAGTTCAGGCTGAAACCGCGCGTAGTGTTGCTGCTAAAGGTTTAACAGTTCGTGATACAGAAAAATTAGTGAAGGCGGTTCTCAATCCCAAAGAACCAAAGGCACCTGCTAAGGTCGATCCCGATATTAGTCTTTTAGAACAACGAATTAGTGAGCGTTTGGGGGCAGGGGTAAAGATCCAGCAAAATAAAAAAGGCCAAGGAAAACTAGTGATCGACTATGCTAGCTTAGATGAGTTAGATGCTATTTTGGGGCTTTTCATCGACTCGGATGAAACACTTTAGTTTTTATAAACTAATTTGTGCCACAAGTCTTTGATCTTGGTTACCTATGTTGCATATTTAAAACACTATATTTCACCTTTAGCTGACCAAACTATCTGGTTTGTAACATAAAAATTAACAATAACCATATTTTGTTTATATAAGCTGTTACGAATTAGTGAATTGAACGCGGCTTCTGATTGCAAAACCAGACTTTCAACGTATAATCATTAGGCTTTTTAGCAAGCCTATTCGCCCTAGTCTGGGCTTTAGGTTTAACGTAAAACACTAGTAGAGGTCGAGAATGTCTGGTTCTTTAACATCTGCAATTCGTCGCAAGGCGCTTTATTATGTTATTTTTCAGACGAGTTTTGTCGTATTACTAACGCTAAACAGTGGTTTCTTTTTTAATAAGGATATTGCTATTTCTGTGTTACTCGGAGGTATAATCTTCTTACTACCCAATAGCTTATTTACGCTGATGGCGTTTCGGTTTGTCGGTGCAACTAAGCAAAAACAAGTAGTAACAAGTTTTTATCTAGGGGAAGTCGTAAAACTATCTCTTATTGCCATATTGTTTGTACTGGTCTTTACCCTGCTTAAGGTGGAGCCCCTCGCTCTACTGCTCGGTTTTGTTCTCAGTAGTTTAACGCAATGGACCGCCTCTATTTTTTTGACTAAGAAAAATAGGATGATAAATGGCTGCTGAATCTGTTACAGGTTATATCCAGCATCACCTGACTAATGCACAAATGTGCGTGGCCGAAACTGGTGGCCTCGCGTTTAACCATGGGTGTCATGAAGCAGGGTTCTGGACATTTAACGTTGATTCACTCCTAATATCAGTTGTCTTGGGGGTTCTGTTCTTATTTGTTTTTTATAGAACGGGACAAAAAGCAACATCTGGCGTTCCCGGAAAGTTTCAATGTTTTATCGAAATTCTCGTGGAATTTGTTGATGGCTCGGTACGAGATGCTTTTCATCGTAGCGATAAAGTCATTGCGCCAATTGGTTTAACCATCTTCGTTTGGGTTTTCCTCATGAACCTGATGGACTTAATCCCTGTTGATTTTCTTCCTCAAGCCGCCGCTCAAGCAGGCATACCATACTCTAAAATTGTACCCACTACTGATTTAAACATTACTCTTGGCATGGCCTTGGTAGTGTTTGTATTGATACTTTTTTACAGTATTAAAGTGAAAGGTGTGAGTGGATTTGTAAAAGAACTTACTTTACAACCATTTAATCACTGGGCTTTTATTCCTTTTAACTTTTTATTGGAATCGGTCACTTTGTTGGCTAAGCCATTTTCGCTGGCGCTGCGTTTGTTCGGTAACCTGTATGCGGGTGAATTGATCTTTATTATTATTGCCGCCCTTGTTCCATTTTGGGCTCAGTGGGCTTTGTCAGTTCCATGGGCAATATTCCATATTTTGATCATTGTGCTTCAAGCGTTTATTTTCATGATGCTAACCATTGTTTACTTAGCTTTGGCTCATGAAGATCATTAATTAATTAAATTAGAACTACCTAACACATATATATTGGAGATAATTATGGAAACTGTTGTTGGTTTAACTGCTATAGCGGCTGCACTACTAATCGGTTTAGGTGCTTTGGGTACTGCGATTGGTTTTGGTCTGCTTGGTGGTAAATTCCTTGAAGCAGCGGCTCGTCAACCTGAGCTAGCGTCTACCCTACAAACCAAAATGTTTATTGTTGCCGGTCTTCTTGATGCGATCGCAATGATTGGTGTAGGTATCGCGCTATTCTTCGTTTTCGCTAACCCGTTTATTGGCTTATTGGGTTAATCCTTCGATTCCTTAACTTAGGGAGGTGTCGTTGTGAATATCAATGCAACATTACTTGGACAAGCGATCGCATTCGCATTTTTTTGTTGGTTTTGCGTTAAATACGTATGGCCGCCATTAATTGATGCGATTGAAGCTCGTCAGAAGAAAATTGCGGATGGATTAGCTGATGCTGATCGTGCGGGTAAAGATCTTAAATTAGCGCAAGCTAATGCTTCTGAACAAATGAAAGAAGCAAAGGTTGAGGCCGCAGGTATTATCGACAGAGCTAACAAACGTAAAGTTCAAATTATCGACGAAGCAAAAGAGTTGGCTAACGTTGAGCGTGAGAAAATTATCGCTCATGGAAACGCTGAAGTTGAAGCTGAACGCAATCGTGCTCGTGAAGAATTACGTGCGCAAGTGGCTGCTTTAGCCATCGCTGGTGCTGAAAAAATTATTCAGCATTCTATCGACAAAGAAGTTAGCAAGCAGATTGTTGACAAACTAGTCGCTGAGCTGAAATAAAGGGATAAAAGGTAGAGCTTATGGCTGATTTAACCACCATTGCTCGTCCCTACGCTAAAGCTGCGTTTGATTTTGCCATTGAGCATAAAGCCTTAGAAGAGTGGACGAATATGTTAGCTTTTGTCGCCGAAGTGGCGGTGAATGAACATGTATCTGTTCAGTTAAAAAGGCAATCGGTAGAGACCTTGGTAGATTTATTTACCACTGTTTGTGCTGGGCAGCTTGATGAGCATGGCCTTAACTTCTTGAAGTTAATGGCACAAAATGGCCGTTTACAGGCGTTGCCTGCTGTGTTAGCGCTGTTCTTAGGATATAAAGCCGAATTGGCTAAAGAGATAACCGCCGAGGTTGTTTCTGCTTCTGAGTTAGATGCCGCGCAGCAAGCGCAAATTAGTGCTTCCTTAGAGCAGCGCTTGTCGCGCAAAGTGAAGCTTAACTGTAGTGTCGATGCCTCACTGTTGGCTGGCTTGTATATTCAAGCTGGTGATCTGGTGATTGATGGCTCCGTAAAAGGGCAATTGGCAAAACTATCTAATACACTACAAGCGTAATTGGGGAATAGAGCATGCAACTGAATTCCACTGAAATAAGCGATCTGATCAAGCAACGTATTGAACAGTTCGAAGTTGTCAGTGAAGCTCGTAACGAAGGTACTATCGTATCTGTTAGTGACGGTATTATTCGTATTAATGGTCTTGCTGATGTAATGCAAGGCGAAATGATTGAGCTTCCTGGTAGTCGTTATGCCATCGCATTAAACCTAGAGCGTGACTCTGTAGGTGCGGTTGTGATGGGGCCTTATGCTGATTTAGCAGAAGGTGACAAAGTTAAAAGTTCTGGTCGTATTTTGGAAGTACCTGTAGGTCGTGGCCTACAAGGACGAGTCCTGAATACACTAGGTGAACCAATTGATGGTAAAGGACCTGTCGAACATGATGGATTCTCACCTATCGAAGTGATTGCACCTGGGGTGATGGAACGTAAGTCGGTCGATAAACCAGTTCAAACTGGTATTAAAGCGATTGATTCAATGATCCCAATTGGTCGTGGTCAACGTGAATTGATCATTGGTGACCGTCAAATTGGTAAAACGGCAATTGCGGTTGATGCCATCATTAACCAAAAACACTCCGGTATTAAATGTGTTTATGTGGCGATTGGTCAAAAAGCTTCAACTATCTCTAACGTTGTGCGTAAGTTAGAAGAGTTTGGCGCCATGGAATACACTACCATTGTTGCAGCCTCAGCGTCTGATTCAGCTGCATTACAATACCTAGCACCTTATGCAGGTTGTGCAATGGGTGAATACTACCGAGATCGCGGTGAAGATGCTTTGATCATCTATGATGATTTGTCGAAACAAGCGGTTGCTTATCGTCAAATTTCATTGTTATTGCGTCGTCCACCTGGCCGTGAAGCTTATCCTGGTGATGTATTCTATCTACACTCTCGTTTGCTAGAGCGCGCAGCTCAGGTTAATGAAAAATATGTGGAAGAGTTCACTAAAGGTGAAGTGAAAGGTCAATCGGGTTCGTTAACGGCTTTGCCGATTATTGAAACTCAGGCCGGTGACGTATCAGCCTTCGTACCAACCAACGTAATTTCGATTACCGATGGACAAATCTTCTTGACTGGCCAGCTATTCAACTCTGGTACTCGTCCGGCGGTTGATCCTGGTATTTCGGTATCTCGTGTGGGTGGTGCAGCACAAACTAAGATTATCAAGAAACTGTCAGGTGGTATTCGTACTGCGCTTGCACAGTATCGTGAACTAGCAGCCTTTGCTCAGTTTGCATCTGATTTAGATGATGCAACGCGTAAGCAGTTAGACCATGGTCAGAAAGTAACTGAGTTAATGAAGCAGAAGCAATTCAGCCCATTGACTGTTGCTGAGCAAGCCTTAGGTTTATATGCTGCAGAGAAAGGTTTCTTGGCTGATATTGAAATCAATAAGATTGTTGATTTTGAAGGCGCATTGTTAGCTTATGCCAACAATGAATATGCCGATCTATTGGCGTCTATTAACCAGAAAGGCGATTACAACGATGAAATCGATGCTTCAATTAAGTCATTAATTGAAAGCTTTAAATCGACTCAAACTTGGTAATCTAAGCTGACGAATAGGAGCGAATAGATATGGCCGGCGCTAAAGAAATTAAAGGTAAGATTGCCAGTGTTAAAAACACTCAAAAAATTACCAAAGCGATGGAAATGGTTGCTGCTAGTAAAATGCGTCGTTCTCAAGACAGCATGCGAGGTAGCCGACCTTACGCAGTAGCTATGCGCAAAGTTATTGGTCATATCGCGTTAGGTAAACTCGAATATAAACATCCTTATGTTATAGAAAGAGAAACCAAACGTGTTGGTTATATCGTGGTGTCTACAGACCGTGGTCTTTGTGGCGGCTTAAACATTAACTTGTTTAAGAATGCCGTTACTGAGATTAAGCAGTGGAAAGAGAAAGGTGTGAGTGCTGATTTGGCCGTTATTGGCGGTAAAGCAACTTCTTTCTTTAACAGCCATGGTGGGAATGTATTGGCTCAAAACTCAGGTTTGGGCGATCACCCAACTGTCGATGAGTTGGTCGGTACCGTACAAGTGATGCTTGAAGCTTACAACGAAGGTAAGTTAGATCGCATCTATGTGGTATATAACAAGTTTGTTAATACCATGGTGCAAGAGCCCAAAATTGACCAATTATTGCCGCTGCCTAAAGCAGATGACCCAGAAATTGCGTCTCGCAGTTGGGACTATTTATATGAGCCAGGCGCCGAAGAAATTCTCGACGGTTTGTTGGTTCGTTATATCGAGTCTCAAGTTTATCAAGCGGTGGTTGAAAACCTCGCCTGTGAACAAGCTGCACGAATGGTTGCAATGAAAGCGGCAACCGATAACTCGGGTAACCTGATTGACGAACTACAGTTGATTTACAACAAAGAACGTCAAGCAGCAATTACTCAAGAATTGACTGAAATTTCTGCGGGGGCTGCAGCCGTTTAAGGCAAGGCATAAGCACAATATTTAGAGGAATCAACATGAGTAACGGTAACATCGTCCAAGTAATTGGCGCTGTTGTGGACGTTGAATTTCCACATGACAGTGTACCGAAGGTATACAATGCTCTAGAAGTTCAAGGTGAAGACTTAGTCCTTGAAGTTCAACAGCAAATTGGTGGTGGCGTAGTACGTTGTATCTGTATGGGTGCATCGGAAGGTATTCGCCGCGGCCTAGAAGTGGTTGATACTGGTGACGCGATTAAAGTACCTGTAGGTGAAGCCACCTTAGGTCGTATTATGAACGTTCTTGGTCATACCATCGACGGTAAAGGTGAAGTTGCGACAGAAGAGCGCTACAGAATTCACCGAGCTGCTCCTAGTTACGAAGAGCAGTCAAGTTCTAATGAATTATTAGAAACCGGCGTAAAAGTTATCGACTTAATTTGTCCATTCGCTAAGGGTGGTAAAATTGGTCTGTTTGGCGGTGCCGGTGTCGGTAAAACCGTAAACATGATGGAGTTAATCAACAACATTGCTAAAGCACACTCAGGTTTATCTGTGTTTGCTGGTGTTGGTGAGCGGACTCGTGAAGGTAATGACTTCTACTACGAGATGGAAGAAGCCGGGGTACTTGATAAAGTAGCCATGGTTTATGGTCAGATGAACGAGCCACCAGGAAACCGCCTACGGGTTGCGTTAACTGGTCTAACGATGGCTGAGAAGTTCCGTGACGAAGGGAAAGACGTACTGTTGTTTATTGACAACATTTACCGTTATACCCTAGCCGGTACCGAAGTATCTGCATTGCTGGGTCGTATGCCTTCTGCGGTAGGTTATCAGCCTACTTTGGCGGAAGAAATGGGTGTTCTTCAAGAGCGTATTACATCAACCAAGACTGGTTCGATTACTTCGATCCAAGCGGTTTATGTACCTGCGGATGACTTGACCGATCCATCGCCTGCTACCACCTTTGCTCACTTGGATGCAACGGTGACACTCAACCGTAGCATTGCGGCCATGGGTCTGTACCCTGCGATTGACCCATTGGATTCAAACTCTCGTCAGTTAGATCCTTTAGTGGTTGGTCAAGAGCACTATGAAGTTGCTCGTGGCGTGCAAGGTGTACTGCAACGCTATAAAGAATTAAAAGATATTATTGCAATTCTAGGTATGGACGAATTGTCTGAAGAAGACAAACAGACCGTAGCTCGAGCGCGTAAAATTGAAAAATTCTTAACGCAAGATTATCACGTAGCCGAAGTATTTACCGGTAACCCGGGTAAGCTTATTCCGCTTAAAGATACGATTCGTAGCTTTAAAGGCCTATTGGCTGGCGATTACGATGATATCCCAGAGCAAGCGTTCTTGTATGCTGGCGATATTGATGACGTGCTTGAGCGCGCCAAAAATATGTAAGCATCGCCAATTGGCGTAACAGGAGGCTAAAATGGCAGCGATGACAGTTCACTTGGATGTGGTAAGCGCGGAAAAGAAAATTTTTTCTGGTCGCGTCGAACACTTACGAGTAACCGGTGAAGAGGGTGAGTTAGGGGTGATGTTTGGTCACGCCCCATTACTGACTCCAATTAAGCCTGGTATGGTTCGCATGGTAAAACAGCACGGACACGAAGAGGTCATTTATATCTCGGGTGGTTTTTTGGAAGTACAACCAGGAAACGTGATCGTCTTAGCTGATACCGCGATTCGAGGCAGCGAACTCGATAAAGCCAAGGCCCAACAAGCTAAACACGCGGCAGAGGAAAGCATTAGCAATCCTAGCAGCGATATCGATTTTGCCAAAGCGCAGGTTGAATTAGCCAAAGCAATGGCGCAATTACGGGTTATCGAAATTCTCGGTAAAAACGTTAGATAGTTTAGTTTAAGTATAAAAAGGCGCTCATTGAGCGCCTTTTTTGTATTTTAAAGATGCAATATCAAGGGTGAATTCCAAAGTAAAGTGGTTTGGCTTACACTACTTTTGAAAAGACTCGTTTAAATTGAGCAAAGCTTACCGTTATGAAGGATAGATGATGAATTTTAGTGTAGTGATATTAGCCGCAGGAAAAGGCACACGGATGCGCTCAAGCTTGCCTAAGGTTTTGCATAAACTTGCTGATAAACCAATGGTACAACATGTTATTGATACCGCTAAACAACTAGAGCCGCAAACGATTCATTTAATCTATGGTCATGGTGGTGAGTTGATTCAACAGCAGATCCAAGATCCTCAGCTAAATTGGGTGGAGCAGGCAGAACAGTTAGGAACTGGTCATGCGATGCAGCAGGCAGCGCCGCATTTTGCCGCCAACCAGGCGGTGGTGATGTTATATGGTGATACTCCGCTGATTAGCCAACAAACCATCCAACGTTTAATTGAAGCTCTGCCAAAAGGCGGAATTGGCTTATTAACGGTGGATCTTGCCGACCCTACTGGCTATGGTCGAATTGTTCGGCAAAATGGAAGTGTTGCCGCGATTGTTGAACATAAAGATGCCAGCCCAGAGCAGCTGGATATTACTGAGGTGAACACTGGTGTGTTAGTTGCTAATAGCGATGACTTTAATCGTTGGTTAGCGCAATTGAGTAATGATAATGCGCAAGGTGAGTACTATGTGACTGATATTATCGAAATGGCGACTCAAGAAGGACATTTGGTACAAGCGGTACAACCAGACTCTGAAGTTGAAGTTCAAGGGGTAAATGATCGGGTACAGCTGAATCGTTTAGAGCGGGCTTATCAGTTTGCTCAAGCGGAGCGTTTATTGGCTGAAGGTCTTAGTTTGGCCGATGCCAATCGATTTGATTTGCGGGGTGAATTGAGCATGGGTCATGATTGCTTCATCGATATTAATGTGATTATCAAGGGTAAAGTGAGCCTGGGGAACAATGTCACCATTGAGTCAAATTGTATTTTAATTGATTGTGAAATCGGTGATAACGTCACCATTAAAGCCAACAGTATTATTGAGCAAGCGAGCCTTGCCGAAGATGCTTCGGCGGGACCATTTGCGCGGCTACGTCCTGGTGCAAAATTAAAACAAGATGCGCATGTTGGTAATTTTGTTGAAATGAAAAAATCAACCTTAGGTCAAGGTTCCAAGGCTGGGCATTTAACTTATCTTGGGGATACTATTGTTGGCGCTGGTGTGAATATTGGTGCAGGGACAATTACCTGTAATTATGATGGCGTGAATAAGTTTCAAACAATTATTGAAGATGGTGCCTTCATTGGCAGTGATACCCAGTTAGTTGCACCGGTTACGGTGGGTAAAAATGCCACCATTGGTGCAGGTTCAACCATTACCTGTAATGTAGATGCTGAAATGCTGGCTCTTTCTCGAACCAAACAACGAACTATTTCTGGTTGGCAGCGGCCAGTGAAAAAAGCCTGACTTTACTGATGTTATTATAAAAAAGCGACCTAAGGTCGCTTTTTATGTTTTAGTCTCTATTTATTCAAGAAAGCTATCGATCGAAGCTCTAACTAGCGCACATATTTCCTTGATAAGATTCGGTATAACTAAGCTTTTTCTAATCGGAATTTATAATGCAAAATCAATTTGAGCACGCTTTGCCAAACCCACAAGGCTATTTTGGAGAATACGGCGGGAGCTTTATTCCTCCGGAGCTACAACGGGTCATGGACGACATTACCAAGTCTTATCATGCGATCCGCCAAGATCCGAGTTTTATTGCGGAACTAACCCGTCTTTACCAACACTATGTGGGTCGGCCTAGTCCCATTTTTCATGCGGAAAATTTGTCTAAGGCTTATGGTTGTGAGATTTATCTCAAACGCGAAGATCTAAATCACACCGGTGCTCACAAGATTAACCATTGCTTGGGTGAGGTGCTGCTAGCGAAAAAAATGGGCAAGAGTAAAGTGATCGCCGAAACTGGTGCTGGCCAACATGGGGTTGCACTGGCCACAGCTGCCGCGTTGCTTGGTCTTGAATGTGATATTCATATGGGGGAAGTGGATATTGCCAAAGAGCATCCTAACGTGGTGAGAATGCGAATTCTCGGCGCCAATGTGATTCCCGCCACTCATGGTCGTAAAACCCTTAAGGAGGCTGTAGACAGCGCATTTGAGGCTTATATGGCCGATCCTCATAGTCAATTGTATGCCATCGGCTCGGTGGTTGGGCCGCATCCTTTTCCAATGATGGTGAGAGACTTTCAATCGATTATTGGTATTGAGGCGCGTCAGCAGTTTCAAGAGATGACAGGTGAATTGCCCGATCACTTAGTCGCTTGTATTGGCGGTGGTTCTAATGCAATGGGTTTATTTAGTGCCTTTTTGGAGGATCAAGCGGTGGCGATGCATGGTTGTGAGCCTGCAGGACGAAGTTTGGAACAAGTGGGTGAACACGCTGCCACTTTAACCAAAGGGGAGCCGGGGACCATGCATGGATTCCATTCCTATATGCTGAAGGATGAGCAAGGGGAACCGCAACAGGTGTATTCGGTCGCCAGTGGTTTAGATTATCCTTCGGTGGGACCTCAGCATGCCTATTTAAAAGATTTAGGCCGAGTTCAGTATGGGGTTGTGAGCGATCAAGAAGCGATTGA
This sequence comes from Agarivorans sp. QJM3NY_33, assembly GCF_050870865.2. Lineage (NCBI taxonomy): Bacteria > Pseudomonadati > Pseudomonadota > Gammaproteobacteria > Alteromonadales > Alteromonadaceae > Agarivorans > Agarivorans sp. QJM3NY_33. Next base: position 5,026,436 of record NZ_CP194039.2, on the reverse strand, counting down.
TGCGTTTTTTGAACTATCGCGATTAGAAGGCATTATTCCAGCGATAGAATCGGCGCATGCGGTTGCACATGCGATTAAGCTCGCTAAACAGGGGCTTAATGGTCGTATCTTAATTAACCTATCGGGTCGTGGTGATAAAGACATCGACTTTGTCATTGAACACTATGGTAAACAATATGGGATTGCTGAACTGATTTGAAGCAAGTGAACTTATAGGCTACCAGCCCGTTGGTAGCCTATAAGTGATGGGCTAGAATCGATAAGCGAAGTTTACCATCGGCCCTTGAAAATTATATTTAAGTTGGATTTCATCCCACTCTGCTTCAACAATGTAGTAGTTATAGCCTAACTCTATATCCCAATTGGGATTGATCTGGTAACTAATGGAGGCATTCAGATCGGCTAGATAACCCTTCACTTGGTCAATTTTTAGATAAAAAAATTGACTATGAGCATTCAGTGTCCAATCGTCGGTTAATTGATAATGGGTCCATAAGCCGATATCAGGTAGCGGTGCGGTGGCCGATTCATCAACCACTTCACCTTTGGTCGCGGTTGAATTACAAATAATATTCCCTGCATTATTGACACAAGCTGAGATATCGCCGCTAAAGCCCATTTCAATAAACATCACATGCAAACCAAGTGAGCCACCAATTTCAGTTTTAGCATTTTGATAAAATGAATAGCCATAACCAGCACTCAGAATATCAATATCCATCCGGGTATTTAGATTTGCGCCAGCGATTACGCCAGAATCGGGATGATTCGGTAAGGTAAACCCAAAATTGGTTTTGCTCGATGCGCTTCGATGTAAACGACGCCAATCGGCGTAGACGTGGTGGCGTTGATTAAATTTGTAACCCAGCTCGAAAAAGGGTAACAACAGATGTTTTTCTAGCTGTAAACTATCTTCAAAATCTAAGGTAATATCTTGGTTATCGAAGCTTTTAGTTGTGACTGATGAGTCTGTTTGTGACCAAAACGCTCCAGTTTTGAAGGTCCATTCTCCAGCACTGAGCGGAAAACTGACTAAACTCACAAACCAAAGTTTACTTAGCCAACGCGCTATATTCATATACTGTCCTTAGTTGAGTGCTCTGTGATATCCGTAATCATGATTGTAAACCGAGCCATGTCCTATTCATTGTTGCTTATGATTTAGGATTAAGCGGCCCCTTTAGATCATAAAACATAATTTAATTATGAGTTGTTGGCTTGTTTTTTTTATAGTTGTTTGTAGTTTATTTAGGAGGCAGAGATGAAAACGGAATTTGTTCGGTGGTATCAGAGTTTGATGAAGTGGGTTTTACTATTTTTTTCGAGCGCTGTTTTTTGCTTGCATGCGGCTGATTCCGGTAGCGACCAAGCGCAGCTATTGTTGGAAAAATATCAGCGTCAACAGCAGCGGATTGAAAAGATACAAGCCAATAGAAATACGGTCTCTGCTATCGAGCAAGCGGCCATCGATTATCGTTTAGTTGAGCGTCATTTAAGTTCCTTTGAAACGATTAATCAGCTCACCCAATACTTAATTAAACAACAAGCTCTGGGTTTGACGGAACCTGCTATAAACCATCAAGTTAAGCAAATTATCGTCGATAATTATCAAAGTTTAATTCAGCGGATCGAGCAACAGCAGCAGTTGTTTAATAAAGCCTACGCACAACAACCTTCGGATAATATTAAGTCTTTTCAGTTATATATTGATTACTTGAATCGATCTGATGTGATTTTTTCGGCCTTGGTACAGCAAATTAATAATCTCCAAGCCCTTGGCTTTGAGGTAACGGATCAAAATCATCATCTGATCGATTTGCTTTATCTGCGGGCTGAATCATTTTCTGGGATGGTTGGCTTACTCGAAAATAAAACCAGGGAGCTTAGTCAATTTATTAAATTGACTCCCGATGATCAAGCACTAAAAGACCAATTAGCCGTGGTCAAAGAGCAATTATCGGTCGCAGGGTTAAGCTTCAAATTAACCGTTGAATTACTCACTCAGCTTGGTTTTAATACCGGATTTTATCAACAGACATTGCTTAAATTAGGTGGGCAAATCACCACCGATGTGTTGGATATCAACGTATTGAACGGTATTGCTAAACGTTGGGTCGTTCGACTTAGTGAGTATTTTGTTGAGCACGGCGGAGAGTGGATCTTCAAAATATTTTTGTTGTTACTCATTTATTTTGTATTTCGTGCTCTTGCTCGTTTAACCCGTAAGTTACTGATTAAAAGTTTAGATTCTTCCAAGCTACGGTTATCTTCGTTGATGAAAGAGATGATAGTGTCCTCGGTGACTCGGGTCGTGGTTATTGTTGGAATTTTATTTGCTTTGGCCCAAGTTGGTATATCACTGGCACCGGTTTTAGCGGGGTTAGGTGTCGCTGGTTTCATTATTGGGTTTGCCTTGCAAGATACCTTGAGTAATTTTGCCGCTGGGATGATGATTCTTATTTATCGTCCCTATGATGTGGGCGATATGGTGGAAGTGGGCGGTGGCGTCTTTGGCAAAGTGAAAAGTATGAATTTAGTTTCGACCACTATTTTAACCATCGATAACCAAACATTAGTGATCCCAAATGGTAAAATTTGGGGGGATGTGATTAAAAATGTAACTGCACAAAAACTGCGTCGCGTTGATTTAGTTTTTGGGATTGGCTATAGCGATGATATCGATAAAACGGAAGCCGTGTTGAATGAATTATTAGCCAAGCACCCATTGGTGTTAGCCGAACCTGCTCCTATGGTTAAACTACATATTTTAAATGAATCTTCGGTAGATTTTATCGTGCGTCCTTGGGTAAAAACCGATGATTATTGGAACGTTTATTGGGATATTACTCGACAAGTGAAAATGCGCTTCGATCAAGATGGTATCTCGATCCCTTTCCCACAGCGCGATGTTCATGTTTATTCTACAGGCAATGGTGGTGAGGGACATTCGAATGGATAAGTGCCTCGTTTGCTTCTAAAGCGAGCTGTATTCGACGCTGGCACGACTGGAAAGTGACCCATTGCATTGCCAGAGGGTTTTCTTTTCGGTGTTTCAAGTGGAAAATTGAGTCTAAATTCTAAACGAAGCGCTGGCTCTGGGCTCGGTATTACTGGAAAATTTGGCTAAAACCAGTAAAATGACGCTTCATTTTTGAACAGAGGTTGTAGCAATTTCGTGAGTCGTCAACGAGCCCTAGAAAAAATTGCAAAGTGCTTAGAGTTGGGTAACTCCTCTAATGTTCATGAGGCTGCTCAAGCGATCCGTATGGCGCATCGCTTAATGCTTAAACACGGCTTAGAGCAAGCCGATATTGATTTAATTCAAATGGGGAAAACCTCTACTCAAACCTTGTTACCCGCCAATGTAAACGAAAATATCTTACGCATTATTCGTGGTATTAACTCACGTTTTGGTGTGGAAGCGGTACTGGTTAATCATAAAGGTTTAAAAAGAGCTGAATTTGTTGGCATGGCCGAGCGTGCCGTATTTGCCGCCTTTGCATTTGATATTGTTTATCGAGAAATGAACCAACAGGTGGGTTCATTTCGAAATAGCTTTGCCGGTTCCGGTACCGATAATGTCACTGTGGCACGACGGGTTACTTCTTTTACTGCCGGTTGGTTGGAGGGGGCTTTAGAAAAACTCCCCGATCTAACAAGCGATGGACGCAATGAACATATGGATGACTACTTGGATGAGATGTTTGAGAAGTTAGACCGTGAAACCTTTAAGGCGAAAATTAAGGCCTCAATGGGTCAGCTTACCCCAGATTTTCAAACCGGGATCACCAAGGGACGCAAACTATCTGTGAATCGTCCTGTGGAAGGTACTCGAGCAAGTCCGCAGTTAAACCACAATTAATATTCATTGATACGCACACATTGGGTATTTTTGCTGTTTCGGATGTGATCCTGTATTGCTTTAGTGATTTAAATTGATCTTCGTTTGAATGCTCTGGTCATTATTTTTCGATAGTTAGCTCGGTGTATACACCGAGCTAACTAAGCGCTCATGTTTAGCGCTTAACCGACTTTTAATATCTTACTGGTATTGGTATGCCCGGTTTGGTCGAATACATCACCATGGGTCAAAATCACTAAATCACCTTTATTCAAATAGCCTTGTTGTTTCAACAAATTAATCGCGCTATGTGATACTTGGATGATATCGTGGTTGGTTTCGTCGAAGTAAATCGGGTATACGCCTCGGTATAAGGCGCAACGACTCAAGGTTGCTTGGTGGCGAGATAAAGAAAAAATGGGTAAGCCACTACTGAGGCGAGACATTAATAAAGGCGTGCTGCCTGATTCGGTGAGTGCAATAATGGCGGTCATACCTTGCATGTGATTGGCCGCAAACATGGTACTCATCGCCACTGTTTCCGAAATACTCTCAAAGGTTTCATTGATTCGATATTTGGATACGTTAATGCTGCGTTGTTTTTCAGCACCTAGGCAAACCGAAGCCATGGCCTGGACGGTTTCCACAGGGTACTGGCCAGCGGCTGTTTCGCCGGATAACATCACCGCATCGGTACCGTCCAATACTGCGTTGGCTACATCCATGACCTCAGCGCGAGTTGGCATCGGCGCACTAATCATTGATTCCATCATCTGAGTTGCGGTAATCACCGCGCGATTGTATTTTCGAGTCAGACGAATAAGAGTCTTTTGCACTCCCACTAATTCGGCATCGCCAATTTCAACACCGAGATCGCCACGAGCTACCATCACTGCGTCGGAAGCGGTAATGATATCGATCATCGCTTCTTCGGTGGCAACTGTTTCTGCTCGTTCAACTTTTGCCACTAGTTTTGTTGCGAGTCCGGCTTGTTGAGTCAGACGTCTGGCATAGTGCATATCTTCACCGCTATTTGGGAAGGATACAGCTAAATAGTCGACATTGATTTTGGCTGCGGTGAGGATATCGGCTTTGTCTTTATCGGTTAAGGCTGCGGCAGATAAACCACCACCGAGTTTATTAATCCCTTTGTTGTTGGATAAAAATCCGCCAATGGTCACTTCGGTGGTGACTTTATTGCCTTCTACGGCGGTGACTCTCAATTGAATTCTACCGTCATCAAGTAACAGGGTATCGCCAGGGGCCACGTCTTTAGGCAAGTATTTATAATCGAGGCCAACTTGTTGTTGATCTCCCAAGCCTTTTGCTAAATCACTATCGAGTAAAAAGCTATCCCCAACTTGCAATTTAACCTTACCTTCTTTAAAGGTGGATACGCGTATTTTGGGACCTTGTAGGTCACCCAAAATAGCCACGTGTAGTTTATGTTTGGCTGCAAGTTCTCTGACCTTATTGGCGCGAGCGATATGGTCGTCGGCGCTGCCGTGAGAAAAGTTGAGTCGCACCATATTTGCGCCGCTGAGCAGCAGTTGTTCTAAAATGTCGTCTTTATCGGTGGCTGGGCCTAAAGTTGTCACAATTTTGGTGCGTCGTAGCATAGTTTTATCCTTAAAATGAAATATTCAATCAGAAGCTGTCGCTCCTTGGCGCCAATTGATTTATATCCAACAGCTAGGGAAAATAAATTCTAGAGACTCTAGATGAATATTTGACAACTTATCTGAAAAAATAATGCGCATCTTTAGCGCTAAAATTCCCATTTTGGGTTGCTCACTCAAATAGAAAAACTAAAGTTATTCTCTTTCCTTGCCAAATGGCTCTGTTGTTTGACCAATAGCATACCTTAGATGGCTAGAGGCGGTTCTTTTGTGAGCTACTTTTTTGAGAAAAAAGCATTTTTATCGTGGCGAGAGGTGTCTCGCTTAGAGTGCTAAGTAGATACCTCTAATCAACGGTAAAACGCTTCTAGTCAAATTGTTTAGGCAGTATTTGTGGTGCATTACTGCAGTGTATTGTTATGAGCTATACCGCTAGCGATATTTCACATGACTTGCCTAAATGAGTCACAAACAGCTGTAAAAGTCATCACCAAAGATTAACAGCCCCTAATTATATTAATCTGTTTAGTGATTAATTGTATGTAAATCAGCTTGTCTCTTGGTTTTTTTTTATCTCTCAAGTACATTGCCTGATGAGGATTACATTTGTTGTGGGGGATGAGATGAAACAAGCAATATTAGCGGAGATGAAGGTTCTACCTGAAATTGACCCGGGGTTTGAAGTAAAACGTCGCATAGACTTTATCAAACAGTGTTTACAACAGGCGAACTTAAAAACCCTAATCTTAGGTATTAGTGGTGGTGTTGATTCTACGACCACCGGACGGCTCGCTCAGTTGGCTGTAGAACAGCTTAATCAAGAGCACTCGACTCAAGACTATCGTTTCATTGCGATGCGCCTCCCTTATGGAGAGCAGAAAGATGAAGCAGATGCGCAATTAGCTTTAGATTTTATTAAACCCTCTTATATCGTGACCACAAATATTAAAGATGGCACCGAAGGGGCACACTCAAGCGCACTGTTAGGTTTGCAGAACGCGGGTTTAGCCTTACCGCAACAAGCTGGGATCGATTTTGCTAAGGGCAACGTAAAGGCGCGGATGCGAATGATTGCTCAGTATGAAATTGCGGGACTAACCGGTGCATTGGTGATTGGTACCGATCACTCGGCTGAGAATATTACCGGTTTTTACACTAAGCATGGGGATGGTGCCTGCGATTTAACGCCTATCTTTGGTTTAAATAAGCGTCAGGTTCGCCAAGTGGCGAGTTACTTGGGTGCGCCAGAGAAGTTGATTGGTAAAGCGCCAACAGCTGATTTAGAGGAAGATCGCCCGCAGCTGCCAGATGAAGTGGCGCTTGGTTTAACTTACGATCAAATTGATGACTTTTTAGAAGGTAAATTGGTTGATGCTGGGGTAGAAGAAAAATTAATCGGTATTTATTTACGGACCCAACATAAACGGCAAGCCATTCCGACTATTTATGATTGATTTATTTACCGGACCCACCCGGGTTCGGTGTTGTTTGACCGGTCTCTTATATTGTTCACCATACATGTTGCCTCATTGCAGCCTATTTTTTTGAGGAGCCGACTTTGGGCAACACCATTATTTTTAGTCTCGATCTTTTTGGTACGGCGGTATTCGCCATTTCTGGGGTATTAATCGCTAGTCGGCGACGTATGGATCTATTTGGAGCCCTAGTACTTGCCTGCGTGACCGCGATTGGTGGAGGCACCATTCGTGATATGGCATTAGGGGCTAGCCCAGTTTTTTGGGTGGAAAATGGTTTATATTTGTGGGTGATCTTAGCGGCTAGTCTGGGGGCAATTGTTTTGCTCAATAATTTTCCTAGTCCTCCTCGTTGGTTATTACCAGTCGCCGATGCTATTGGTATGGCTGTGTTTATGGCTATTGGTGCGAATAAGGCCTTACAAATGGGCGCTCCGATGATTGTTTCGGTCACTATGGGGGTGATTACGGCCTGTGGTGGGGGGATGATCCGTGATGTGCTGGCCAACCAGGTTCCTTTAGTACTGCAGCGCGAGATCTATGCAACGGCTTGTATTGTTGGGGGTTGTGTGTGGACGATTACAGAGAACTTAGGTTTTTCCACGACCATTGCAACTAGCAGTTGTATTATTAGTGCTTTAGTCATCCGTTTAGTTGCAATTCGTTATCATCTATCTTTACCTAAGCTTTCAAAAAATCGTTAGGTCTAGTCTAAAGACTGCACTCCTTGTGAGAGATCTCTTACAAGGTTGTAAGTTAAAGGCAGTAAATCTTGCAGATAGACAATAACAATATCCATGTATATCAATTACTTAGTTTTTTCTAATGCTGTTTATGTAAAAAAAGATGAGTTTTTTTTGTTCTGGAGCTTTTTCTCAAGTATTAATGCCGTATAGTTAGTTCTGCACGGAGGCACTGACGTTTATCAGGATGAGAAACGTAGCAGGAGCTGAAAGGACAACTACAGGATGTAGTAAGGGACACCTCCTAGGAAGGAGACGTGCAACTGGTATGGACAACCGGTTATGCCAATGAAGGCTAAAGGACAGCTCAAAGGATTTGAGAAAAGGACAACTACAGGATGTAGTAAAACAGTCAAAAAGGATTGCAGGGAGCAATTACCCGTTCACGGATTTGAGCGATATGACTACTAGGGGCGACACGTAAGTGTCGCCCCGACTTTTTAGGCCAGCTTAATGCTGGTTTTTTTGTGACTACAATTTATGCTATGCCAATCTGATTCATTATATGATCAACTTATTGTGTCGTATAAATCTGCCGATAAATAGGCATGAAGTGCAGTCACTAGTGGCTCTAATTACCAGATAACGCTGTTAGCGGTGATTGTCATCTACCAACAGCGTTTTTTTATTCCTCTTCGCTTTTATCTTGAACAAACATTAGTAAGCCAAAATTAAGGTTTCTAGGCTTGACGATAAGCCCCGAGGTGCTGTGAGAGATCGACTACGCTTGAGCGCTGATATGGCTGCTCTATATTGCGTAAAAATTATTTAAACCCTTTAAATTCAAATAATTAATTAAATCCGATGACTCTTGATTGAATCAATTCAAAAATTATTTCACGGGCTCATCTAGGTTTTATTGAACCAAAGCGTAAAGTAGCTCATACAAGGACGGGCAGGGAAAGCAGCCAAAGCATGAAGCTAGCGGCATTATAGGAACGCTTAGGATGAGCGGCTTGTCAGGATCGATGAGCTAGGGATGTGAGCACAGGAGTGCGATTAGCCTTGGTGACACAAGAGCTTAAGGATGATTATCAGGACACCTCCAGGATGGAGCGAGCAACCGCTTAGGATGAGCAGTTAGGCCACAGAAGGCTAAAGGATAGCGCTAGGGAAGGAGCAAGGGGAAACACTAAGGAATGGTGTGCTACAGTCAAAAGGATTGCAGGGAGCAATTAACGTTCATGGATTTGAGCGATATGACTAGCTTAAGGGCGATACTTCGGTATCGCCCTTAATTTTTTATTCGATTAAACATCATGAGATCGATGTTGTCTTTTTTAATGCTGCGCTTGCCACCAACTTGCTTTTTTCATGAGGTAGGTCAATAGAATTAAACTGCAGAGGCCTGCCACCGTATGGGCGACAATGATTGCTAAGAAGATCACTTGACTGTTCGCAGCTAAGGCGCCTAGGTAAATGGCTGGCAACATAAAGACAAACAAACGAATGAGGTTAATCATCACTGCCATCATCGGTAGAGCCAAGGCGTTGAGTGTTTGTGCGAGTAATAAGGGAACCGCCATCATTCCGTAGCAAAAAGGCACCAGTTGTAGGTAATATTGGCTTAATCTGGCGACTTCGAGATCTTGATTGAAACTGCGACTGATCAGCGGTGCCAGGTAATACATGAGTATGGCTAACAGTAATTGCCAAATAACCGCTAAACGAATGGCTTGATGCACAATTTGCTGCGCTCGATTTAAGTTCCCTGCCCCGACATTTTGTCCCACGAGCATTGGGATCACTGAGTTTATCGCCATCACTCCGATAAATAGTAAGGCTTCTACTCGTGTGGCAAAGCCATAAGCGGCCACGGTTGCGGTTCCGGCGGTTGCCAATATAGCCATTGTAATGGTGGTGGCGATAGGGGTGAGCAATTGGGAAAATACAGCCGGTATTGCAATACTTAATAGTTTGTTCCAAGAGTTCATTAACTGCTGAAGGGAACAGGTTTCAAATTTGAGCAGTTGTAGTTTGTATTTGAGTAAGTAAATCGCCATGCAAAAAGTGAGTAGCCAAGCGATGGCGGTCGCTAGTGCCGCACCTTTCACACCTAAAGTGGGTATCGGGCCCCAACCAAATATTAGAATTGGGTCTAAAAGACCATTCATTATCCCGGCGACTAGCATCATGAGGCTTGGCGTTTTGCTATCGCCACTGGCTCGGATTGCACTGTTGCCGACCATGGGGATAACTAATAGAGGGATCGAAAGGTACCAGATCTGCATATATTGTTCGATATAGGGCATAACTGGTAATTCCGCACCGAGGGATAAAAATAATCGTTCAATATTGAAATAGCCTAAAGCGGCTAGGGTAGTAATTAATAGTAAACTAAACAATAAACTATGGCTGGTTAATTGGGCCGCTTGTTGTTTTTTCTCGGCCCCTAATAGTCGTCCAACATGAGACGAAAGGGCGATGCCTAACCCCATGGCGATGCTGGTAATTGCAAAGGTGATAGGGAAAGTAAAAGAGACTCCTGCCAGCGGATCTGTGCCCAACATAGCGACAAAAAATGTGTCGACTAAATTAAAAAAAATGATCGAAAAGATGCCCACTAAACTGGGGAGGGCTTTATGAATAATGAGAGGCGTGATGGGGGCATCAAGCAATTGTTGGCGTTGTTGTTCCATTCACATTGGATTGGGAAAACTTGTTATCAGTATACTTGGCAAATAAGCACAGTGAAAGTCGCAGGATAGCGCTTGAAACAACTGTAAGTTGCTTGTTTTTTAACCGCTTCGGTTGTTTTTAGGGTGGGAAAGCGGTAAATTGCGCCTTCCTAAATTGCGAGAGAAGTTATGTCTGAGTTTGACAGTATTCGCCCTTATCAAGATTCTGAAGTAGAACAAATACTTAAACGTCTTATCAATGATCCTGAATTGATTACTACACTGATTAAATTTCGCTTTGCCAAGGCGAAGGGCGTTTTTCTTTGGCTGACTTCTTTTATTTTGCGAAAGATACTTAAATTTAAGGTCAGGAATATTCGCTCGGTATATGATTTTCAAGTGATGGTTGAAACTTATATGGCGCATATGATCAAAACTACCACCAGTCAATTGAGCTCTAGCGGCTTGGATCATTTAGATTTAACTAAACCACATCTATTTATTTCTAATCATCGGGATATCGCACTGGATTCGGCATTTATTAATTACATCTTACATAATAATGGCCAAGATACCGTGCAAAATGCCATCGGTGATAATTTGTTAACCAAGCCTTGGGTTTCTGACCTGATGCGTTTAAATCGTAGTTTTATTGTTAAACGTTCGGCGACCACAAAACGTGAAAAATTAGAGAACTCAAAACAGCTATCCGCCTATATTCAGCACACCTTAAGTCATACTAGTGATCACATATGGATTGCGCAACGTGAAGGACGAGCCAAAGACGGTTTAGATGTGACTAATTCAGCATTAATTTCTATGTTGGCCTTAAATAAACCGAAACAACAAAGTTTTGCGGATTACATCAATCAGTTAAACATTGTGCCCGTTTCTATTTCCTATGAATTTGACCCCTGTGACGTGGCCAAGGCAAATGAACTGGTTTCACAAAATCAGCATGGTGAATATTTAAAACAAGAACATGAAGATATTTCGAGTATTTCTCGAGGGATTGTTGGTCAAAAAGGCCGGGTGCATGTGCATTTTTCCGAGACCTTGCAAGGGGAGTTTGAGTCGGCAAAACAAGTTGCTCAAGCCTTAGATAAGGCCATTATTGGTAACTATCAATTGATGCCGACTAACTGGCTTGCTCTGGGTGATGCTATACCTGAAGACGTTTCCGCGAATGAGTTGGCAGAAGCGAAGCGCTATTTTGAGGCGAAGTCTCGCGATATTAGTGCAGAGGTCCAAACTCAGTTGTATGCCATGTATGCAAATCCAGTCAAAGCTAGAATGCAACTATATGATTAATAATCAAATTTTTATAAAATAATACAATTGGCACTTTAGCTGCATACCCCCTTATAGGTATTATTTAAAAGGGTATGTTATGTTCCGTAGTAAAACTAGCCAAACCATCGCAAACGTTTTAGCCAATGGCGATAAACTTGAGCAATTGCTTTCTTTGATGTTGCCCGATGAAGTTTCGGAATTGGATCAACTTGGTTCGCAACATTGTCGTAGAAAGCGTCAATGTGGTGGTCGTTCACATTCTATATCGGCAAAGTTCTGAGCTATAACAAAAGTTGGACCTAATCACGAAGTTACCTATTCGCACGACTGAGGCTTAATTAGTCGATCTATCTGTGCTGTCTAAAGTTCTGATGCTGCTAAACTATACTGAAGAGCCAATTATAGGCTCGTCATCTCAGGTTATTTGCATTTAAACTTTAATAAGACAGCACAAATTATGGATCTAAATATACAAGCGGGGAGCTCATTTCCTCTGGGTGCCAGTTACAAAGGCACTGGCGTTAATTTCAGTATTTTTTCAAAAAGCGCAACGGCAGTTAATCTATTACTATTTAAAGAGATTAATTCACGTAAACCGTTCGCGAATATCCCACTAAACCCAACTATTAATCGTACCGATCATTATTGGCATATTTATGTTGAAGACCTTGATGTCGGGACTCTTTATGGCTTTCAGGTCGATGGTCCATGGTTACCGGAACTCGGCTTACGTTTTGATCCAAGTAAGGTTTTATTGGATCCCTATGCCAAGGTGACCCACTTTCCGGATAATTATTTACGTTTGGTGGCTGCGCGCCATGGCCACAATAATGTTGATCAGTGCATTAAAGGGGCGGTGGTTGATTTGCGTGGCTTTGATTGGCAAGGCACTCAGCCAATTAAGCGTTCATTGCAAGATACCATTATTTATGAACTACATGTTGCTGGTTTTACCAAGCATCCTTCTTCGGGGGTAGCGGCCCATAAACGTGGCACCTATGCGGGAGTTATCGAAAAAATCCCATATTTAAAGGCGCTTGGCATTACCGCTGTTGAGCTGATGCCTGTGCAACAATTTGATTTGCAAGATGCTCCGCTGGGTAAGCAAAACTATTGGGGTTATAGTCCCATCGCTTTCTTTTCTCCGCATAATGCTTATAGCTCAGATAAAAGTGTTTGTGGCGCTTTTAATGAATTCCGGATCATGGTGCGAGAGCTCCACAAAGCTGGCATCGAGGTGATTCTGGATGTGGTCTTTAATCATACCGCAGAGGGAGGGCATGATGGCCCAACCTTGAGTTTAAAAGGCTTACAAAATGATAGTTACTACATGCTGCAGCCAGAGAAACGTTGGTATGGAAATTACTCTGGATGTGGCAATACTTGTAATGCAAATCATTCGGTCATGCGCAGGATGATCCGTGACTCGTTGCGTTTTTGGGTCAATGATATGCATGTTGATGGTTTTCGTTTTGATTTGGCCTCGGTATTGGCTCGAGATTCACAGGGAAATGTGATGAAAGAGCCGCCTTTATTGTGGTCGATTGATTCAGATCCCTCGCTTGCTGGCACTAAAATTATCGCAGAGGCTTGGGATGCCGCGGGACTGTATCAAGTGGGTGAATTTGTTGGTGATCGTTGGAATGAATGGAATGGTCAGTTTCGCGATGATGTTCGAGCCTTCTTCCGTGGCGATCGTGCTGTTGTGAGTAAGTTCTCTGGTCGTTTATTAGGTAGTCCTGATATTTACTATAAAGATCATCATTCACCTCAGCGTTCCGTGAACTTAGTCACCGCACATGATGGTTTTACCCTCAATGATTTAGTCAGTTATAACGAAAAGCACAATTTAGAAAATGGGGAGAATAATCGAGACGGTGATAATCATAATGTGAGCTATAACCATGGGGTAGAGGGGCCAACTTTAAATCCCAAGATTAATCAATTACGTGAACAGCAAATGAAGAATTTCTTTACCACCTTGCTGTTATCTCTAGGAACGCCAATGATCACTATGGGTGATGAGGTGAAGCGTAGTCAGAATGGGAATAACAATGCTTACTGCCAAGATAATGAAATCTCTTGGTTTGATTGGAATCTGGTGGATGAAAACAGTGATCTCCTAAATTTTGTGCAAAATTTAATTAAATTACGCTGTTACGATGACGTGTTAGAGGAAAAAATCCACCTCAGTTTATCGGATGTGATCCATGATGCGAACATTGAATGGCATGGTGTGCAACAAGCTGAACCGGATTGGTCTGAAGATAGCCATTCTATCGCGGTGACCTTCTTAGACCCTTATTCAAAAGATCGTATGTATATGGTGTTTAATGCTTACTGGGAAGACTTAGAGTTTGTGGCTCCCGATATTGAAGGGTATTGGGTGATGTTAGTCGATACAGCGGCTAAACCGCCTAACGATATTTACGATTTTAAATCGGCTCCAATGTTACAAAATTCTTCGTTTAAAGTGGCGGCTCACTCGGTAAAAGTGTTTGTGGCGAATCCACAAATTGATAAACGTATTGAAAATTGCTTTGTTTAACTAGAGGTCGTTTGCTGAGATGCAGCAATAGTCAGCTGAGTTAAAAAACACGAGGGGGAGTGTTGGTCGTGAAATACACTCCCCAGCATCACCATTAATACCAATATACGAATACTCATAGAAAAAATAGCCACTAGTTTTACCTCTTTAGTTTGCCCTTCCCTATGGCCTCAGATGATTTAAGTCTTTAGTTATTGGAAGGGTAAACTAAGTAAAAGTTTCAAGTAGTTGATATTTTTTGGGTTTATATTTAATTACTGTGATGTTTCCCTAATTCTCAGGGCAAAGGTCTCAGCAGCTTCCAAGCTTAAAACAAGCCCAGTTGAGCACTAATTATTTGCTCAAAATCTAAGTTAATGAAAGGTAATATTGCATCAGCAATGGGTTGCAATTGCTTATCTAAGTAATGTTGATAATCGATTTGACTGCGGCAATAAGCAACAGGTTCAGGCCCATTTACGGTCATCCAATAATTAATAGTCCCTTTATTTTGATATTGCTGTGGTTTACCTAAAGCCTGATTATGTTGGTCGGCGAGGCGTGCAGCCCGAACCTGTGGTGGCACGTTTTTTACGTACTCATCGAGCTTGCGGCGTAAGCGCTTGTGGTAGATCAGTTGTGGGTCGTATTCACCCGCTAACAACTTAGCGACGGTATCTAGAACAAATTGGCGTGGGTCTTGGTCGGAGAATAGCCGCTCTAACAATCCCGTTTGAAAAATCTTTGCCAGTTCGCTCCAGTCAGAACGTACCGTTTCTAGCCCTTTAATCACCATTTGGTTGTGCGCAGTTAAACCCGCATAGCGTTTTTTACTGCCAGTTTCTGAGCCGCGTATAGTCGGCATTAAGAAGCGTGAAAAGTGAGTTTCAAATTCAATTTCTAGGTAGCTCTCTAGCTGCATTTCTTGGCTGAGCTTATTGCGCCAAAAAAGGTTGATTTCTTTGGCTAGTTGTTGACCAATGGCACTCGCTTGTTCTGGACTTAGTTCTTGATTGAGCCAGACAAAGGTAGAGTCGGTATCACCATAAATCACCTGGTAGCCGTGTTCGGTGATCCAGTCTGCGGTTTGTTGCATCAGCTGGTGGCCGCGCATGGTAATTGAGCTTGCCAAGCGGGGATCGTGAAAGCGACAACCGGTAGAGCCAAGCACTCCATAGAAGCTATTCATCAAAATCTTGATCGCCTGCGAACGGGCTTTGTCTTGATTCGCTTTGGCTTGATCGCGCTGTAACCACAGCTGATTAATAATATCGGGTAAGAAATGTTTGTCGCGGCTAAATACGCCGCCTCTAAAGCCCTCAATGGCATTGTCTGGGCTTGCTAGGCCTTCAATTAAGCCTAAGGGATCAATTTTAAAAGTGCGAATAATAGAGGGGTAGAGGCTCTTAAAATCGAGTACCAGTACATTTTTATATAGCCCAGGCTTAGAGTTCATCACAAAGCCGCCAGGGCTGTCGGCGACAAAGTCATGGCTTAAGTTAGGCGCGATATAACCCGCGCGATGCAGCTTGGGTAAGTAAACATTGGTGAAAGCTGCAACACTACCGCCACTTCTATCCAGCATTAAACCGGTGAGTTGTGCGCGTAAGCAAAGAAATTCAAGGAGTTGGGTATGCTTGAAAATATCGAGTACTAATTTACAGTCTTCTAAATTGTAAGCGGCTAGCTGTGGCTTATCATGGGCAAAATTGTGGTTTATTTCGGCCATTCTATCTTCAACTTCGGCTACCAATTTGCCTCGGTTTAATAGCTGCCGAGCCACATTTTCTAGGCTAAAGCTATCAAAGTGGTAGGTCGCTGATTTTAGCGAGTCGATGCCATCGATCACCACTCGCCCGGGGATACTAATAAAACCGATGTGAGGCATATCGTGACGTTCACGCCATCTGGCAATGCCATGATGGCGACCAATGGCCAATTTAATCCCATGCACGGCAGCGCGTTTAACCAGCAATCGAAAATCAAAATTGATGACATTCCAACCAATGATGATGTCTGGGTCGAGGTTTTGAAACTCTACTTCTAATTGTTTTAATAGTGCGTACTCATTGGCTAGCCAAGTGATTGGCGTGTCGGCGGCTTGCTCTGGGCCGATCATCAATACCCGTTGGTAGTTGTCACTATATAAACCAATTGAATATAGCTGACCTTTTTCACTGCACTCAATATCTAGCGATAATACCGACAGTTGGGGCGTATATTGCGCCGCTTTAATTTTTGCCTGCTGCAAGGCGGGGTAACGAGAGTCATGACTCTGCTGGCCAGTAAACAGCATGCTGCCATAACAAAAGCGTTCCGTGAGAAAACGCTCATGCAGTTTTATATCGCTCTCAAAACAGCTTAACCCTGCCTGTTTTAACTGTTGCGCAGCTTGGCTGTGGTTTTTGATACTAGAAAAATAGAGTGCGCTTACCGGCTGATGTTGGAAGGTTTTTAGGGACACCGAAGCATGACGGTTTAGCTGTGATCCCAGCAGGGCGAGCACCGCATTTAACTGATGGTTGAGAACAAAAAAAACTGGCTGTTGATCATCTATCTCGAGGCAAATAGCACCTTGTTCGCTGGCCAACCACAGCTGAATATGAGCCTGGCCTTGACGGTCATAGCTATTGGCTGTGAGTAGAAATCCTTGAATTGCTTGGCTGGTCACGATTGGCTCGATCTATATTATAGGTTTAGCGGCGAATGTACTAAAGGAACTTAGCATACAACTAATTGCTTTAGCCAATGGCTATTTCTAGAGTGTTTCGTGCTTCGTTGGACTCGCTTGAACAATAATGGAATGAATAAAATTAATCTGCTTTAGGACGACGGCTGGTATAAATGTCTCTTGAGTGCCAAAGCGGGTTTTTCTATGTAATTCCAAGAGCAATAAGCGAGTAGCAGGGTTAAACAGAAAGCCATCACAAACATATGAATCGCTGTCACTTTCGGGATTGTGGTGGCTATCAGTTGCTGTATTGGCCATGCATAAATGTACATGCCGTAAGAATAGTCGCCTAAGTGATTGTAATGCAGAATTTTTCCTTTAGGTAGATAAGCAAAACACATGATTAAGTAGGGAGTGATGATTAGGTAGCTAATAAAAAACAAACTCTGGTTTAGGCTGAAGAATGCCAACAGCAGTATCAGTATCGCGGCTAACATGCCTTTGTAGTTGATGCCAATCCAAGCCCTAAAAACGTAGAGATTACCGCCGATAAAGAAGGCGCTCGCGAAACGATAGAATTTACTATAAAACCAATGCGGCTCGCGACCACTGAGCTGGTCATGAATAAATAACATTAGGCAGATAAGGGCGGTGAGGACGATCACTGTCGGTAGCCAGTTTACGGCAACTTTTAGTTTTCTAGCAAACTGATAAGTCACTCCAAACCCAGTTAATATTAAATACATCTTTAGTTCCCATGGCAGGGTCCATAGCGAACCATTCACACTGCGGTTGTAGGGAGCACTGGTAAATACATCGGGTAGCATTTGGTAGTCGCCAACAATAATAGAGCTATTGTAGATCAGAAAATTTTGGGTCTCGTTATGGCTCAAATATTGGCCTAGGCTTAATTTAGAAAGTTGTAAACCGAGTAAGCAACAAAAAATAACAGAGGTGATCAGTGCAGGGTAGATCCTGAGGCATCGGGATAATACAAAAATAGTTAAAGATCTTGCGGTAAGTAAACTTTTACAAACTAGCAAACCACTGGTAATGAAGAAAATATCCACCGCAATATAGCCTAAAGATAAGCCTAGATATTGGGCGATGGGCTCACTGTGTTCATTACCTGTCGCCAAGCAAAAGCTGTGGCTGTATACCACTAAACATGCCGCTAACATCCTTATTAGCTTGAAGTTATTATCTTTGGTTTTCAGTAATTCTTGCAGCTGCATTGATTGGCCAATATTTATATTTTGAGTATAGGCTTGTTTATATTAGTTGATTATTTATTGCTCGTTGTTGGAATGGTGGGCATAAAAAAAGCTGGCCAGGGCCAGCTCTTTGCATTTAGTTTTACGTTTAAAAGCTAAAGTTTAGCTCCAGGCTTTAAAGGTATTAATTAAGCCGTTGGTTGAACTGTCGTGAGCGGTGACGGCTTGCTGGCTTTTTAGTTCGGGCAAAATTTGGTTGGCCAACTGTTTGCCAAGCTCTACGCCCCACTGGTCGAAGCTAAAGATGTTCCAGATAACGCCTTGTACGAAGATTTTGTGCTCGTACATCGCAACCAGTGCACCTAAAGAGTAAGGGGTGATTTTCTTAAGCAAAATAGAGTTAGTTGGTTTGTTACCAGTGAATACTTTAAACGGTGCCAGTTCAGCAATTTCTTCAGCTGATTTACCTGCGGCCACTAACTCTGCTTCAACGGTATCGCGAGACTTACCAAAGGCTAAGGCTTCGGTTTGGGCAAAGAAGTTAGACATTAATTTCTGATGATGATCAGACAAAGGATTGTGGCTCATTGCTGGTGCGATAAAATCACATGGGATTAACTTGCTGCCTTGGTGAATTAATTGGTAGAAGGCGTGCTGACCGTTAGTTCCCGGCTCACCCCAAATAATTGGGCCGGTTTGGTAATCAACCGGGTTGCCATTACGGTCGACATTTTTACCGTTGGACTCCATGTCACCTTGTTGGAAGTAAGCTGCAAAGCGGTGCATGTATTGGTCGTAAGGCAGAATCGAAACGCTTTCCGCACCGAAGAAGTTATTGTACCAAATGCCAAGCAAGGCAAGGATTACCGGTAAGTTTTGTTCAAAATCGGTTTCAGCAAAGTGCTTGTCCATGGCATGCGCGCCTTCGAGCAATTCGATGAAGTTATCGTAACCTACCGTTAACGCGACTGATAAACCAATCGCCGACCAAGAAGAGTAACGACCGCCAACCCAATCCCAAAATTCAAACATGTTGTCGGTGTCGATACCAAATTCGGCTACTGCAGGGCCGTTGGTTGACAGGGCTGCAAAATGTTTAGCCACGTGGGCTTGATCGTTCGCCGCAGCTAGGAACCAATCGCGTGCGCTATGCGCATTAGTCATGGTTTCTTGGGTGGTAAAGGTTTTTGATGCCACCAGGAATAAGGTGGTTTCGGGGTCGACTTGTTTTAGAATTTCGGCAATATGAGTGCCATCTACATTCGAAACAAAGTAGGTTTTGATATGTTCAATTTTGTAAGCTCCCAACGCTTCAGTAAGCATCACTGGACCCAAGTCTGAACCACCAATCCCAATATTTACAATGCTGCGAATGGCTTTGCCTGTATAACCTTTCCATTCACCGGAGTGGATTTTTTGACAGAAGCCTTGCATTTTTTCCAATACCGCATTAACCGCAGGCATGACGTCTTCGCCGTCTACGATGACCGGGGTATTGCTACGATTTCGTAAGGCGGTATGTAATACAGAACGCCCTTCTGTTTGGTTGATTTTCTCACCAGAGAACATTGCCTTAATCGCGCCATCGAGCTTGGTTTCTTTGGCGAGTGCAAACAGCTGTTGCATTGTGTCGTTAGTGATCAGGTTTTTCGAGTAATCGAGTAAAATTTGCTCGTTAAACGAAACTGAAAAACGCTTGAAACGCTCAGCGTCAGCGGCGAATAATTCGCTGAGTTGAACATCTTTCTGTGCCTCGAAATGCGCTTGTAGCGCTTTCCACGCTTGTGTATGAGTTGGATTGATATTGTCCAGCATTGACCTTGTTCCTTAGATACTTAACCTAATTGACCGAGTTGCAAGTTTATTGACCGTAACTTGCGGCTAGCACTTTACCCTTTCTGGGAAAAAAGACGCAAGCAATCAGATCAAAATACTATGAAAGCCTGTGTTTTGTATTTGCCAAATGTGGCACATTTATCGAAAATTCATTATTTTTTAAGTTTTTTGTCTAGTTTTTAACTCTTGTTTTGGTGTGCGGGCTGTTCGAGTTGTTGTTACAATGACCACAAATTGTTCACTAATGTTGCTAACAAGGATCGATGTTTGCGCAATGTACAGCTTCAAATAAAGTCTGATAATGCCCATTATTTACTGAATAGTGGTCGTTTGGTGGCATTAATGACCGCGCTGTATAGTTTGTTATGGTGGTGGCTATTTTCTCCTGATTATCGTTTTGTACCGGGTTTCATTTGGTTACTGTGCATGTTGCTTTTAGCTGCGGCATTTTATTTTTTCTTGCGCCTAAATCGTGACTTTTCGGCGCATTCAGCGCCTGCTTCACAGCTCGTTCGTTACTTTAGTTTGTCGACTAGTAGTGGGATCTTATGGGGGGTTGGTATCTTGCTATTTGCCCCAGACTTAGGTGGCGCAGAGCGCCTGTTGTTAATGATTTTACTCGGCTCACTGTTATCCTTGGTGGTGGTTCCCAATTTATTAAGCATTAGTAGCTTCAATGGTTTTTGTTTGCCCATTTTATTGGCGCTAACGGTAGTTTCGGTGGATCGTAGTCAAGTCGAATTGGTGGCCTGTTTAGTGCTGTGGCTGAGCTGGGTGCAGCTAAATTTAGTTTTGAAGCGTGCTGAAGCCTTGGTTCAGGCAAATTTTACCGAGGGTGCGCGAAATCGGCTTAAAGTTTTAGAGTTGGCCGATAGTCATGCCTTGATGCGTGAACAAAGCGAGCGAGATGCGCTGACCGGTTTATATAATCGGGCGATATTTGAGCAATCCTTGGCTCAGCATTGGCGTTTAAGTGGCCGAGCTAAAACTTCCTTAAGTTTATTATTGATCGACGTTGATTTCTTTAAGCCATATAACGATCATTACGGGCACGTCGCTGGAGATCAGTGTTTAAGCTTGGTTGCGAGTCTGTTTACACAAGCCTTACAGCGTGAAGATGATATCGTTGCGCGCTATGGCGGCGAAGAGTTTGTAATGATCTTGCCCAATACCGATACTAAAGGCGCATTGCAAGTTGCGGAACGAATCAGAACACTACTTGCAGAGGCAAAGTTGCGGCACGAGTACTCCACGGTGGCTAGCTATGTGACCGTGAGCATTGGAATAGCCTGTCTTATTCCTGTGGCGCAACAGAATGCTAAAGACTTCGTAAACAAGGCTGATATAGCCCTATATAGAGCCAAGCAGTTAGGTAGAAACCAAGCTGTAGTGGCCGCTCGTGGAGAAATAGAATGAGTATGCAGTTACATCGTATTGAAGAGCTAATCGATTTACTCAAGCCGGTTTGGCGTCAACAGCCGGAGTTAAATTTAGTCGAAATGCTCACCCAAATCGCCGACCAAGCAGGGTTTAAACAACCTTTGAGTGAGTTAACTGACGATGTTTTAATTTATCAATTGAAAATGTTGAATCTAGCCAAGGATGAGATGATCCCTGGTCTAGCTAAAGATTGCGAAGATGATTTTAAAACTGCGTTACTAAAAGCTCGAGGTATTAAAGCTTAGTATTGCCCGCCAGTTTGTTAGGGCTTACTTGTTTTATAGGTAAGCCTGTAAACGATTGATGCCCCTCAAAAGGATTGAGTGATGAGTGAACGAATTCCCGTTAAAGACGTGAGTCCACCCGCTAGAAAAACAAATGCCAAGAAACGTGCGCCGGTCGATCGATACAACCCTCAAGAACAGATTTATGTACGTGAACAAAAAGGCTTGTTCCAACGTGTACGCAAATATATGGGGTGGTTATTTATTGCCGCTTTTGTGCTTGTGCCATTTATCCCCTACGGCGATCGCCAAGCGATTTTGTTTGATATCGCAGCTCGGCAATATCACTTTTTTAGTCTTACTCTGTGGCCGCAAGATTTATTACTACTGGCTGGCTTTTTCATTATTGCCGCCTTCGCTCTATTTTTTATAACCACCTTCTTAGGGCGGGTTTGGTGTGGCTATCTTTGTCCGCAAACGGTGTGGACTTTTATTTTTATCTGGTTTGAAGAAAGAATTGAAGGCAGTGCTAATAAGCGGCGTAAGTTAGATCAATCTGCCTGGAATGTGAATAAAATTTGGCGTAAAACCGCTAAGCATGCCGCTTGGGGCGCTGTATCGGTGTTTACGGCACTATCTTTTGCCGCCTATTTTGTACCCGTTAAACAGTTGTGGTGGGATTTTTTTACGTTCAACGCAACCAGCGGCGTGACCTTCTCTATTATTTTCTTCGCGGTTGCCACTTACGCCAATGCAGGTTGGATGCGCACCATTGTATGTACTCATATGTGCCCCTATGCGCGTTTTCAATCAGCGATGTTTGATAAAGATACCTTCATCGTGGGTTACGATACTCAACGCGGCGAAACGCGAGGACCGCGTAAACGTAATGCCGATCCCAAAGCGCTTGGTTTAGGTGATTGTGTGGATTGCGATCTCTGCGTACAAGTCTGTCCCGCGGGGATCGATATTCGTGAAGGTTTGCAGTATGAGTGTATTAACTGTGGTGCTTGTATCGATGCTTGTGACCAAACCATGGAGCGTATGCACTATCCGAAAGGTTTGATCCGTTATACAACCGAACATAATTTAGCGGGTCAGAAAACCGCAATCCTGCGACCCAAACTGATTGGTTATGGAGTGGTTTTAACGGTGATGTTAGTCGCCTTTGTGATGACTTTGATTAATATTAAACCGATGCAACTGGATGTATTGCGTGATCGCTCATCTTTATACAATGAAAATGCCGAGGGCTTAATCGAAAATACTTACACCCTCAAGGTGATTAATAAGTCCTCTGAAGCGCAAGCGTTTCAGTTGAGTGTGCTCGGTCTAGAAGAGGTTGAATGGCTGGGTGCTCATCAAGTAGAGGTTAAGGGTGGCGAAGTGCTTAATTTACCGGTAACTCTGGTGAGTGACCCTTATTTACTACCGCGACCGATCACCGATATTGAGTTTGTCATGCAAAGTAATGGCCAGCAGGTCACGCAACATAGTCGCTTCATTAGTGGTGGTTAACGTCGCATGAGCGTGGCGTTAAGCTGCTTGGCTTTATTGTTAATGCTGCCCTATTTATTGGCAGCATTTGGCTCTTGGATGCGTAAGCGGCAGCTGGGACGAGTGGATAATCAGGACCCTCGCCAGCAAGCGCTACAATTGGATAAACGCGGGCAGCGGATCTACGCTGCCCAACAAAATTCCTGGGAAGCCTTAGTTTTATTCATCGCTGTTATCGTGATTGCTTACTTTTCTGGTTTAGATCCGCAATTGCTCGATGTGCCTGCCGTTGTATATTTGTTGGTCAGGATCTTACATCCCTTGGTTTATCTTTTGGGCCAAGCTTATTTGCGTTCAGCCTTAGCCGCGGTGGGCTGGTTAAGCTGTATTTACATTGTCGTTTTGGCTTTTCAGCAAAGCTAAGCCTCCTTGTCGGCTGGCTAGGCTGATCGTTTTACTGTTACACTGCGCGGATAACTTACCCATAGTGCTGAAGTCATTCTATGAGCGCCTTCCTATTTGCCGAATTGCATCCCGATCTAATTTTAGATGCCATTGAATCACAGGGGATCTACCCCAGTAGTGGTTTACTTGCCTTAAATTCCTATGAAAACCGAGTCTATCAGTTTATGGCTGAAGATGACTTGCGTTATGTGGTTAAATTTTATCGTCCTGAGCGTTGGAGCGAAGCACAGATTATCGAAGAACATCTATTTAGTTTAGCGATGGCTGCGTCTGACATTCCTGTTGTTGCTCCGATTGTTCGCGATGGTCAAAGCTTGTTTGCGTATCAAGGTTGGTGGTTTGCCCTTTTTCTTAGTGTGGGTGGGCGAGGCTTTGAAGTGGATAATCTTGATCAACTGGAACGGGTTGGTCAATATTTGGGACGGATGCACCAACGTGTGGGGCGTCAGTTATTTGAACATCGTTTATCGATCAATACCGAAGAGATGTTAGAGCAACCTATTGCCTTGCTTAAGGATTGGTTACCTAAGGGCCTCGCCTTACCCTTTTTTACTATTGCCGAACAAGTTGCGGATGCGGCGAAAGTGGCCTACAAGCCCAATAAAATTATTCGCTTACATGGCGATTGTCACCCCAGCAATATTTTGTGGCGTGATGGGCCGATGCTGGTGGATTTGGATGACGCGCGTAATGGTCCAGCTGTGCAAGATATTTGGATGATGTTGGCGGGCGATGATAACGAGCGTCGTTTGCAATTAGAGGTTTTTCTTGAAGGTTATGAATCATTTTGTGAATTTGATAAGCGAGAGTTGGCGCTGATTGAGCCACTGCGGGCGATGCGGATGATACATTATATGGGGTGGTTGGCACGTCGCTGGGAAGATCCTGCTTTTCAACGTGCCTTTCCTTGGTTTAATTCACAGCGTTATTGGGAAGATCAGATTCTGGCGCTTAAAGAGCAATTATCTGCCTTGCAGCAGCCGCCATTGTCATTAACGCCAGGATATTAATATGAGCCTCGAAATTGAGCGTAAGTTTTTAGTGAAAAATATGGATTTTGTTGCCCAAGCGACAGCCTCCTTGCGGATAGTGCAGGCCTATCTCAACAGCGATAAGCAGCGTACGGTTCGGGTGCGGATCCAGGGAGAGCAGGGCTACTTAACGATTAAAGGCGTGAGTAATGCCGCTGGTTTGAGTCGTTTCGAATGGGAACAGCCTTTGGCTTTGGCCGAAGCCGAGCAATTATTAAATTTGTGTGAGCCGGGGGCTATCGATAAGTTGCGTTATTTGGTACCAGTGGGTCAACATACCTATGAAGTAGATGTTTTTACTGGAAATAATCAGGGGCTGATCGTAGCAGAAGTTGAATTAAACAGCGAACAAGAGCATTTTGAAAAGCCCGATTGGTTAGCAGAAGAAGTCACCGGACAGCGGCAATATTACAATAGTATGTTAGCGAAAACGCCCTTTAAAACTTGGCTTTAAACCGAGTGTTTGTCACATTCCCTAGGCTAATATTTTGATTTAGCTGGCATCCTGTAGTTATCGATATAGGATTAACTGTAAAGGTTGGTTTTTTGTAAGGGGTTTGTTATGAAAAAGTTTGTGACACCAGTGGACGCTTTGATGCATTGGCAACGCATACAACCACAACAGGTCTATTTACGCCAGCCGATTGATGGTGTATTTCATGAAAAAACTTGGGCAATGGTGGCTCGTGAAGCTGGGCAAATTGCTCAAGGGCTGCGACAACAAAATTTAGCGCCGGGTGACAAAGTGGCGATTTTGGCCAAAAATAGCGCAGAATGGTTTATCGCTGATTTGGCTATTATCATGGCCGGTTGTATTAGTGTGCCTATTTATGCCACCGCCAGTGTCGATACCATCCGCTTTGTGTTGCAGCATAGTGAAGCAAAGTTATTGTTTGTTGGTAAGTTAGATGATTGGGATAAGCAAGCGGCCGCAATTCCTGATGGTTTAACTACGGTGGCAATGCCTTACCACACTATGGCTTGCGATATTCAATGGCAAGACTGGTTAGACCGTTTGTCGGCCATCGACAAACATCATCTTTGGTCGGCGCAAGACATTATGACCATTATTTATACCTCTGGTAGTACTGGTGAGCCGAAAGGTGCTGAAATTAGTTTTGCTGCTTATCGCTATGCCTGCGAGCGTCTGATTGTGGTATTAGAGGCCAATCGTGATGACCGGATGATTTCCTACCTCCCCTTAGCCCACATTACTGAGCGTGTTTATATACAAGGCACAAGTATTTTTAGCGGTCAACCTACGGTATCTTTTGTTGAATCGTTAGCCGCTTTTGCCGACAATTTACGCAGTGTTCAACCAACCTTATTTATTTCGGTACCGCGGCTATGGGCACGTTTTCAGCAAGGCGTATTTGAAAAAATCCCCCCTAAGAAGCTTAAGTTGTTACTGACGGTTCCGCTGTTGTCGAGTTTGATCAAATTAAAAATAAGAAAGGCTTTGGGGTTGAATAAGGCGCGTATTTTAGGTTGTGGCAGCGCACCGATTGCCCCCGCCTTATTACATTGGTATCAAACGCTCGGTCTTAACATCTCAGAAGCGTGGGGGATGACCGAAAACTTAGCCTATGGCAGTTTAAATGTGCCTTTTAGAGCCGATAAGATAGGAACCATCGGTAAAGTTGGCCCTGGGGTAGAATTGAAGCTGTCCAATCAAGGTGAAATTCTGGTGAAAGGCAAAGCGATGATGCGAGGCTATTATAAACACCCAGAGTTGAGCGCCGAGGCGTTGGTCGATGGTTGGCTGCACACTGGTGATAAGGGAACCATCGATAGCGACGGTTATCTAAAAATTATAGGCCGGCTTAAAGAAAGTTTTAAAACGGCGAAAGGAAAGTATGTTGCGCCAGTTCCTATTGAACAGCGCCTTGCGGAAAATTCGATGATAGAACAGGTGTGTGTGGTTGGTAGTGCATTGACTCAGCCCTGCGCCTTAGTTGTGTTAGCTGCTGAGCTGAAGCAGCATTCGCAGCAGCAAATCGAAACCAGCTTAGGCCGTACACTAACTCAGGTAAATCAGCATCTGGAAAGCCATGCCAAACTGTCTCATTTGATAGTGGTAGAGCAGGATTGGAATGTTGATAATGCCTTGCTCACGCCCACATTAAAAATTAGGCGCAGTGAAATTGAGCACTGTTATGCAAGCTTAATTCATCAGCCTGCAGAGGCCGAAGTGATGTTTGAAAACGGACACTGGTACACTTAAGTCGCGCGGGATTGTTGAACGCTGCTATTCATCTTGTTGTAGGTTGTAGGCGTTAATGCTTACCTAGATAAACTTAAGTATTTGTTTTTATTTTTATTTTATATATAAATGGAAGCTAATGACTCTTATTATCATCCCTTCGCTCTCGCGGAGGGGGTGATAAAGTCATGGTAAAGCGATTGACCGAGTACTTGCTTATCTTTATGCTCGGTTTTTTATGGGTACATTGAAGGAATTTTAGATTGATGAAAAAAATACTGATTGCTCTCATGGCGCTGTTGGTTATACCGATGGCATTGGCGACAGACTTTAAGCAAGGCACACATTATGAAGTGATTAAGCAAACCGCCACCGCAAAGCCCGAAGTTATGGAGTTTTTCTCTTACTACTGTCCCCATTGTTATAAGTTTGAACCGGTAGCGAAAAGCATTCAATCCTCTTTGCCTGCTGGAGTTGCATTTAAGAAGAGCCATGTGAGTTTTCTCGGTGGTAAAGTCATGGGCGAAGAAATGGTTCGTGCCTATGCTGTGGCAGAAATGCTAAATGTGGATTCGCAAGTAAGCAGCGCTATTTTTGATGCAATCCATGTTAAGCGCCAGCGTTTTTCTAGTCGTGATGATATTCGCGATATTTTTGTTGCCAATGGTGTGGATGCCAAGAAATTTGACAGTGCTGCCAACAGTTTTGTGGTCAATGGCATGGTGTCGCAGATGGATAAAAATACCATTAACTATAAAATTCGTGGGGTACCCGCTTTAGTGATTAATGGTAAATATCAAGTGAACACTGGATCGGTTAAATCTCTTGAAGAGCTCAATCAATTAGTGACTTACTTGGTTAACTTAAAAGTCTAATCCTTCACAATTCCTTATAAGAAAACAGTCTCTTTAGGCTGTTTTTTTGTTTGTCTTCATTGGCTAGATATTGATATGTATTATCGGTGCTAATTTCGCGCTTTTAGTACCAATCTAGCTCATTATTTATCCATGTTGGCGGGCCTAAATCACCGCTAACTGCGCCCAATGGCTCTATAAATCTGTGTTTATCCCATATAGTCGTTGATAGTGCTGTATCAGTTTGTTTATTTCTCCGGAGCGCTGTAGTTGGTTTAAGTGTTCTTGTAGGCGCTGCAATATGGCTGGATTACTTTGTTTATTACAGGCGATGGCTTCTAATGAACTATAAAACTCAAATCCTTGCGGGTTAATATCCAAATTATTATTGTCCAGTATATAGGCGGTTAATAAAGTATCACTGGCCCAGGCATCGATTCGTTCTCGGTGGAGTTTTTCGGCGCTGTTTAGGTTGGTTGTTGTTAAGTCTAGTTTCAAATTAAAACTACTTAAGTACTCGCTCACGCTACTACCGAGGTAGCTGCCTATTTTTATACCATTAAAATCAGCCAAACTACGTAAGTTTTTGGCATTCTTATGTCGTTGATATAGGGCGAAACGATTGGCGAATAGTGGACTTATCCAAGTAAATAAGCTTTCTCTTGATTCAGTTCGTTCAATCGTAAATACGCAGCTATTGGGGGAGTAGAGAGTGAGCTTGTAGGCTCGTTTAGGAGACAAAACCCTGAGTTGGAGATCGAGTCCACTTTTTTGTTTGAGTAATTGAAATATATCAATATTAAGCCCCGAGAGTTGTTGTTGCTCTTGAATTACATAGGGTGGGTTGACATGTGTATAAAAAATCAAGGGGCTGGCATTTGCGGCCAGTGCCATCAGCCCCAAATAAAGTGCGATGATTACTTTTTCCATGATTGTAGCAAGTCTGAGTAGTTGATTGTTTTACCTTGCGGTTTTTCATTGCTCAGGGGCGGTTTAGGTGAACCGGGTTGATTTAACCAATACTGTTTATCTTTGATGGGATTGAGTTGAGGGTTGCATAGAGTTTGGCTGTGTTGATTTAGTTTTGCTAAACCCCGATCCATGTGTTCGGCGAGTTCACTCATGATGAGTGGAATGTTGGCTCCAGGTTGATTCACTCGACCAATGTATTGCCACCAAAGCTCTGATAAGCTTGGGTAGTGGGGGACATTAAAGCCCGTGGGAGTCCATTCGTTACGAGCCTCACTTTGGTAAAACTCGACTAAGCCTCCCAATTCTGCAGAGCGTGCGCTGAAATTGTCTGAGTTGACATCACTGAGTCGGATCGGCGTGAGGCCGACCATGGTTTTTTTCAGAGACACGGTTTTAGCAACATTAAATTGAGCATACAGCCAAGCCGCTTGCTGTTTTTTTAAGCTTGTTGATTTTAATAAGGTCCAACCGCCCACGTCTTGATAACCCGATTTCATTCCTTGTTGCCAGTAAGCGCCGCGTGGTGCAGGTGCAACCCGCCAAAGTGGTAATCCTTGGGAGTCAGTCAATGGTAGGTTGGGATGGCTTAAATCGGGGATAAAGGCGGTATACCAAAATATCTGTTGGGCAATGTGTCCCTTTTTTAGTTCGGCTTGGGCTTGATATAAATCTAAATTGATAGCCTCGGGGGGGGCGAAACGTTTCAGCCAATCGGCATATTTTTCTATCGCGTAAATGGCCGCGGGTGAGTCGAGAGCCCCGCCTCGTTTTACAGTTGCGCCTACAGGGTGGCAATCTTGGTTACGGATCCCCCATTCATCGACTGGTAGACCGTTTGGTAGACCAACATCCCCCACCCCTGCCATCGATAACCAACTATCGGAGATCCGCCAACCCAATGAAGGGTCGTTTTTACCAAAGTCCATATGACCATATACTTTTTGTCCATCAAGCTCTTTGACGTGAATGGTGAAAAACTCAGCGATGTCTTCATAAGCTGACCAGTTCTGAGGTACTGCCAGTGGATAGCCATATAGTTGAGCAAATCGTTGTTGCAGTTCTGGGCGCTCAAACCAGTCTTGTCGATACCAATAGAGGTTTGCAAATTGTTGATCCGGCAACTGTAATAAGTTGCCATATGGATCGGTGGTGAAGGCAAGTCCCATAAAGTCGCTTAAGTCTAAATTTGGCAGGGTAACGGCTTTGCCTTCTTCCTGCATAAAATGACTCAAATTGAGTATTTTATTGGAGCGGTAATGGCCACCAATGAGATCGCTGTCACTCACATAAATGTCGTAATGGTTGATGCCTAAATCGATTTGATTATGTAATTTTTTGACCACGTCATTTTCATTAATGACTTCATGGATCACCCTAATACCGGTGAGATCTTGAAATAATGGTGCGATAACGGTTGCTTCATACCAATGTGTGCTTATACGCTCGGTTGCAACACGAATGGTCATTCCCTGATAGGGTTTGGCGGCTTGTTTAAACCAGATTAATTCTTCGATTTGTTGCTGGCGACTGAGGGTTGACGGGCTAAATTCATCTAACCATGGATCCCATTCTTCGGCGAGACTCACGCTACTGAGAGCGCAGCACAATAGTATTGTTCGCATGTTATCCACCTATTGTTATATCCTCCTACTAAAAATAGCAGATGTTTAAAAATTGAAGCCTAAGACTTTCTGGGATGAGCTGGGTTTTGAATTTGAATTCTGGATATTAGTGATTTATTTTTATATTAAATAACATAAGAACTCTACTTAAATCATGAGGCTTGTTGTGCCCATGCTTAAGTCGTTTGAATAGCGTTGTGGCCCCCCTTAGGCTTTGTTTTTGGGTGCTCGTATCGAATGATTTATGTTCTAGTATAAAAGCGTAACAATGTGCTGAAGCTCGCCGTATAATCATTTTTTGATTGGTGTTTATTCCTTGGTTTCTGATGCTATGAGGGCGAGCGTAAGAATCGGCAAAGGTTTAAGCGCTGAAGGTTTGTATTGGTGAGCCTAAAAACCCACATCTTAGGAAATACGATGACTGATTTTGTGTTACATCCGCAATTGGCAAAAGACGGCATTTGGCTCGGCGATTTTGAACTATGCCGAGTATTATTAATCAATGATAGTCAATTTCCATGGCTAGTATTAGTACCAATGGAAGATAATATTGCTGATATTTACCAGTTGGATAATTGTCAACAAGCGCAGTTTTGGCGAGAATCTAAACGGGTCAGTGAAGCCTTAATGGACCTCTATCAAGGGGACAAATTAAATCTTGCTGCTTTGGGAAATGTGGTGCCGCAGCTACATGTGCATCATGTGGTGAGGTTTCATGATGATCCGTTGTGGCCGCAAGCCATTTGGGGACAATTGCCGCTCAAAGCCTACAGCCCTGAGCAGCGTGCGAAGCAGGTGAGCCAGATCCAACAGGCTCTGCAAGCGCATTGGCAGGTGGTCGCCGAATCATGATGTAACAATTGGACTTAAGCTAAATAGGATAAACAATGGAAGGTTTTTGGCGTTGGTTATTGATTATCATTGTGGTGATGTTATTGGTGCGTTGTGAAACTCATGCGTCTTTATATCAGGCTGAAAGCAATGGCATCCGATTAGAGATCCCTCGATTCTTAGCTACCCCGTTTGTTTGGGTGGATAAGCAAGTGGGCCAGCCGATGGTATGGGGTTATCATTTGCCTTGGGATGATGATTATCAATTTAAGCTATATTCGAGTGAGAGCGAGTAGTCCTCACTTGAATAAGTGTAGCCTGGTGTTGCGATGTTAATAGCGGCCGATGGACTCATAGCCACTGACCAATAAGGTCAATGGCTGTTGATTGGCGAAGCTTATGACTCGTCGTCCAGATGATCCCAGGCTTCTTTGTTCATTTGTACCTTGGCCCACCAAGTATCATCGGCGGCAATTTGGCCATGTTCATCTATCTGTGGGATGGGTAAACCCTTGCGTTTGCAGACATCGGCAAAAATCGGGTGGCCGCCTTCAAACATAATCCTGTTTTGCTCTTCTGGGCTGACCAAGCAAGGACCCTGATACATCCCCGCCAGTTGGCGTTGTCGCTGCGCTTCATAAAGAATCAGTGCACTAGCCACCGAAACATTCAGTGACTGTACCATCCCAACCATGGGGATAATAATGTCTTGATCGGCTAAGGCAAGCGCAGTATCAGAGATCCCGTATTTTTCCTGGCCCATTAAGATTGCGGTGGGTTTGGTATAGTCAATCTCACGAAAGTCTACCGCACTATCTGACAAGTTGGTGGCTAAAATCTGCATGCCGCTGTTGCGTAACTGAGCCACTGCATCTTCGATCTTGTCGTGGTTATGCACTTTCACCCAGTTTTGACTGCCGGTGGCGGTGCCTCGACGAAGTTCGTCTTTATAGTTTTCCCAAATGGCATGTACATGGTCGACACCCACGGCATCACAGGTACGCACAATCGCCGATAAGTTATGTGGCTTGTGTACGTTCTCCATACAAACGGTTAAGTCTGTTTGGCGGGCGTCTAACATAGCGCGAATGCGCTGATGGCGTTCAGGTGTCATTAGTTTCTCGTTTATTTAATTTCTTAAGCGAACCACCCGTAATACCTCTGGCATGACTCGGATTTTTCGCATGATGTTGGCTAGGTGGATACGGCTATGGGTGGTAATGAGCAAGTCGACGGTATAAACCCGTCCTTCTTTTTCTTCGGTGACAATGTTTACGATATTGGCACCAGTCGAGGCTACGACATTGGTTAAACTGGCTAGGATCCCTTGGTGATTAACCATGTCGATACGCATTTCGGTTTTGTATTCGCTGGTATTCTCGGCATCTTTTGACCAATCGACATTGATGTAGCGATCAGGCTCTTTTTGATAGCCGCTGATATTTTTACAGGATTCGAGATGCACCACTAAGCCTTTGCCTTGGCTTATATGTGCCACGACCGGATCGCCGGGAATAGGTCGACAGCAGTTGGCATAAGTGAGTAACAAACCCTCGGCGCCTTGAATCGCGATAATCCCTTTGCCCTTGTGTTGGCCAAGTTCTTCGGTATTGCCCAATAATCGTCTACCGACCACAATACTCATGGCATTGCCTAAGCCGATTTCGGCTAACAGATCGTCGATAGACTCCGCTTTTAGATCTTGTAATACCTGCTCCAGGTGTGCCGGATCGATGTTGGCGAGTTTGGTACTGCCTAGCGCATGATTTAACAGGCGGCGGCCTAAACTAACCGATTCTTCGCGGCGTTGATTTTTTAACAATTGGCGAATTTTACCGCGTGCCTTACCGGTCACCACAAAGTTTAACCAAGCGGCATTGGGTCGAGCGCCCGGAGCGGTGATGACTTCGATGGTTTGACCATTACTTAAGGCTTTGCTAAGAGGGAAAGGGTGACGGTTTACCCGTGCGCCTACACAGGCGTGGCCCACATCGGTATGGACCGCATAGGCGAAGTCTACCGGGGTGGCGCCGGCTGGTAGTTCAATAATTTTCCCTTCTGGGGTAAATACATAAATTTCATCGGGGAACAGATCGGTTTTCACATTTTCGATAAATTCGAAGGAGCTGCCAGCACTTTGCTGTAGTTCTAACAAGCTCTGCATCCAACGCTGGGCTCTAATTTGTGCGGTGGTGCCAGGGCTTTCGCCTGCTTGTTTGTATGTCCAGTGTGCGGCCACACCTTTATCGGCCATTTGGTCCATGTGCTCGGTACGAATTTGCACTTCGACAGGGACGCCGTGAGGGCCAACCAACGAGGTATGCAGGCTTTGATAGCCATTAGCCTTAGGAATCGCGACATAGTCTTTAAATCGGCCTGGGCGAGGTTTGTAGAGGCTATGGCTAATACCTAAGGCGCGATAACAGGTATCAAGTTGGTCAACGATGATTCGAAAGGCATAAATGTCCATCACTTCATGGAATTGAAGCTCTTTGCTGACCATCTTCTTATAGATGCTATAGAGGTTTTTTTCGCGGCCAGTCACCGATGCTTCGATCCCTGCATCTTCGATCCGCCCTTGTAGCTCTTGATGGATCCCGTTGATTAATTCTTTACGATTGCCACGGGCATTTTTTACACACTCTTTTAAGACGCGATAACGCATTGGATAGAGCGCTTCAAAACCGAGTTCTTCTAGTTCAGTTTTGATGCTGTGGATCCCCAACCGATTGGCGATGGGCGCGTAAATTTCGAGGGTTTCCCGGGCAATTCTGCGCCGTTTGTCTGGGCGCAGCGAACCCAAGGTTCGCATATTATGGGTGCGGTCGGCGAGCTTGATTAAAATCACCCGAATATCTTGAACCATCGCCATCATCATTTTGCGAAAGTTTTCGACTTGGGCTTCTTTTTTGTCGCGAAACTTAATTTTATCGAGCTTACTTACGCCCTCCACCAAGTCGGCAATTTCACTGCCAAACTGTTCACTGAGTTGTTCATAAGTTACCGGTGTATCTTCGATGGTGTCGTGCAATATCGCGGCCGCGAGGGTTTGATGGTCCATCCTCACCTCGGCTAAAATCCGCGCCACCGCTAGTGGGTGGGTAATATAAGGCTCTCCGCTAGAACGGAACTGGCCTTCATGGGCATCTCGACCTAATAAATAAGCATCACGTAACAGGATCACGTGTTCTTCACTTAAATAACTAGAAGCGACTTCGCGCAAGCTTTCGAATAAATACAAACAGTACCTCAGTAGCAGAGGATCGCAGTGATAGATATGATTGAATGAATTATGGGAGTTTTACCGTGCGGAGTAAACCCAGCACGGTAATTTTATAGCGGGAAGATCTAGATGCGTTTATCGGCGATAGCTGCAACAGCTGCCAATTCGGCTGCTTCACGTTCTTGACGTTCTTGACGGTCTTGAGCATCCATGGTTTCGGTGGTGATCAAACCTTCTTCAATTTCACGTAAAGCGATAACTGTGGGTTTGTCGTTATCTGCGTCAACTAGAGGCTCTTTACCTTCTACTGCGATCTGACGCGCGCGACGTGCGGCGATAAGGACAAGGTCAAAGCGGTTGCCGACTTGTTCTACTGCATCTTCTACTGTTACTCGTGCCATGCACAGCTCCGTTGATGTATGTTGACTAAAAATGACGCAAGATCCTAGCCGATCTTAGCAAGATTTGCTAGAACTTACGGTATTTATTTCGATAAAAGTTCATTTAGCAAGGCTTGGTGTTTTGCTGCTTGCTGTCGAGTTTGTAACCTTTGGCTCGTAATGATGGCGGTTAATTCACTGAGCGCCTCATCAAAATTGCCATTGATGATTAGATAATCGTATTCATCGTAGTGGGACATTTCGCTTTCGGCTTCATTCATTCGTTTTTTAATTACTTCAGGGCTGTCTTGGCCACGCATGTGCAAGCGGTTTTCCAGCTCCTCACGACTGGGAGGCAGAATAAATACCGATACCGCTTCTGGCATCATCATTTTCACTTGGCGAGCGCCCTGCCAATCGATATCTAAAAATACATCGATCCCTTCGGCGAGGGTTTGCTCAATGCTATGCCGAGAGGTTCCATAAAAGTTGCCAAATACTTCGGCGTATTCGAAGAAGGCTTGTTCATCGATGAGCTGTTTAAACTGATGATGGTCTACAAAATGGTAGTGATTACCATCGATCTCACCGGGACGGACCGATCGGGTGGTATGCGAGACAGACACTTGAGCGGGATAAGCGCGATGGCGCGAAAGATAAGCATTAATCATGCTTGATTTACCTGCGCCGCTGGGGGCCGATACGATATAAAGAGTGCCTGTGATTGCCATGCTGAGTTCTTAGCGAGTGTATAAAGGCGCCTAAGGTTACCATTTTAAGTTTTTTTTTAAAGTATTGTCAGTGAAAATTCATACCAAGTGCTCACTCTGCTGAACGGATTTACTAAGCTTAAATCGTTATGCTTAGTGTGAAGCATTATTAGTTTTACGATCTATTGATTTAACTCTTTGTATTCATTGGTTTTATTTTCAATGCAGTTGAACAAACAAGGTGAGCGAGTCTATGGCTGATAAATTGAGTAAACGAGAGTATGAGCAGTGTTTAACCGAATTGCAGGTTGAGTTGGTGAAACTACAGCGCTGGATAGTGGAAACTGGCTTGAAAGTGGTGGTGATTTTTGAAGGTAGGGATGCGGCTGGTAAAGGGGGAGTGATTAAACGTATTGCGGAAAAGCTTAATCCTCGCGTTTGTCGGATTGCCGCCTTGCCTGCGCCGAGTGAGCGCGAGAAAACCCAATGGTATTTTCAGCGTTATGTGGCGTATTTGCCTGCGGCCGGAGAAATGGTGCTGTTTGATCGTTCTTGGTATAACCGTGCTGGCGTGGAAAAGGTGATGGGCTTTTGTGATGAGCTGCAACATCAAGATTTTCTTCGCGCCTGTCCTGAATTTGAACGGATGTTGATCCGCTCCGGTATTATTGTATTGAAGTATTGGTTTTCGGTTTCCGATGAAGAGCAAGAAAAGCGTTTTCTCGAGCGAATTAACAATCCCTTAAAACGCTGGAAATTTAGTCCGATGGATCTTGAGTCTCGCTCTCGTTGGGTGGCCTATTCTCAAGCCAAAGATGAAATGTTCGCGCATACCGATACCAAACATTCTCCGTGGTGGGTGGTGAATTCGGATGACAAGAAACGTGCGCGACTCAACTGTATTCGTCATCTGTTATCGCAAATTGATTATCAAGAGTTACCGCATCCAGCGATCGAATTACCGACGATTGATCGCCAAGGTTATGTCAGAGTGCCGTTGCATGAGCAAAGTTTTGTGCCGGAGTCTTATTAGCTGAAGCCCACAGCATATCGATCTGTTGGGCGATCAGTTATGATGTTGGCGTATGACTAATAGAGAGCAAACCGTGACCAAAGCGTTGACATGGGACAGATTACTGGAGGCTGAGAAGCAACAAGCTTACTTTCAGACTCTGATGAAACGAATTAAAGATGAGCGTCAGGCTGGGAAGCTGATTTATCCTGCCGATACGCAGTTATTTGCCGCCTTTGAAGCGACGCCCTTGGCTAAACTAAAAGTTGTGATTTTGGGTCAAGATCCTTATCACGGGCCAGGCCAAGCCCACGGTTTAAGTTTTAGTGTGCCGCCGGGCATTAAGATCCCGCCTTCTTTGCGTAATATCTATAAAGAATTGGCGACCGATATCAGTGGCTTTGAGATCCCCGAGCATGGCGACCTGCTGGCTTGGGCTGAACAAGGGGTATTGCTGCTAAATACCGTATTGAGTGTAGAACAGGGCAAGGCTCATTCTCATGCCAAATATGGTTGGGAGCAATTTACCGATACGGTGATCGCTCAAATTAATCAGCACTGTTCTGGTGTGGTCTTTTTATTGTGGGGCGCGCATGCACAACAAAAGGGGCGAGCCATCGATAGCTCGCGGCATCATTGCTTAACGGCGGTGCACCCATCACCTTTGTCGGCGCACCGAGGATTTTTTGGCTGTCAACATTTCTCCCAAACCAATCGTTTACTGAGTGAGCAGGGGCAAAAGCCGATTAATTGGCAAGTTTAACTCAACGGTTCGGTGTTGCGTCGCAGCGCTAGCATCATTTTTAACGGTTGCGAGACATCGAGCTATAGGCTTGAGTTGAGAGTATCGCCGAGATCTTCCAATTTCAGTTTGCCCTCCTCATTGAGTGTAATGTCGGGCCAAAAGCTGCCGAGATCTAGTTTCACTTTGACCTGATATGCTAACTCCGGACGCGACTGTTGCATTAAGGAGCTAAGCAAGCGAAAACTGGCAATCAGGTTGGCTTGGGCGGGCAGGCTAAAATTTGCTTCTCCATAGCCGGGAACACTGGGTAAATCGCTGGTGGCACCGTTGACCACCTCATGGCCATTCAAGGATAAGGAATAGACGGCGCCAGCGAGGCTTAGGGCTTGTTGGTTGGGGTTGACCACCCGCAGATTAATCTTGAAATTAGGAGCCATACCATCACTGCTGACTGGTACAACCGAGACTAAATTAACCTTGGGAGCTTCGGTGGGGGCGATACTACTACAGCCGTTCAAAGCAATAATAAGCAATAAAACAGTGGGTTTAGTGAACAATTTAAGCATCCATTTTAGCCTACGAGAGTGAGCGGAGAACAGGCTTAAGTTAAGCATAATTGTTTGGGTTTTGCATGCTGAATCAAGCGCCTGTTCGCTAACAGAGCATTCTACTGAGAAGTTATGGCGTATACTGAAAGGGACTGGTGAGAGCAACCGCTCTCACCAGTGAAAGCATTTAATCAACTGGCTTGACCCAAAAGGTTCCCACTTCCACTTTAATCACTTCTACTTCAGTATCGGCGGCAATGGCTTGTTCGCTTTTTAACACCCAGCTAATCCCTGAATGTTTATAGCTACTTTGACCGCGTCTATCGATGGCTTGCTCACAAAAGAAACGGTGACCGTCAAAGTCACTGCTTACTGTTTTATCATCGGAATGATTTTGTAGTTTGCGCATCGGTTTCCACAGCAAACCGGCTAATACGCTGCTGGCAATCGCATTCGACAGCAAGATGCTATTCCAGCTATCAGCCAGTATATCTAACCAAATCAAAGAGCCTGTCAGCACCAACGACAAACCAACAAAAAATAAAATAAAGGTGGCAAAGCCGATCAGGCCAACTTCAATGGTCAGCAAGATCAAGCCTAGCGCAACCATGGTTTGTGGAATGTGATTGGCAAACAGCTCAGTCATGATTTAACCTCGATTTAGGGTATTTAAAATACTAGTTGCCTGGGCGACTATAGAGCCTGCCTCACTGCTGCTATCAGGTAATAATACCACGGTTGATTCTTTGGCTATTGCCAATTTCGCTTCAATGGCTTTAGTCGCTAAGTCTAGTTGTACCGCTTTTTGGCCTTGTTCGGTTGCAGCAGAGGCACCAATGGTATTAATCGCCTGTGCTTGTGCGTCGGCAACCGCTATTAATGCTTGCGCTTCGCCTTGAGCTTTTAATACTTGTTCTTGTTTTTCAGCTTCGGCAGCTAAAACACGCGATTGTTTTTGACCTTCGGCAATATTAATCGCGGCGGCTTTTTCACCTTCCGATTCGAGAATTTTAGCGCGACGTTCACGTTCGGCACGCATTTGCGATTCCATCGCATCCATAATTGATGCTGGTGGCGTAATATCTTTAATTTCATAACGCATGACTGCGACGCCCCAAGAGGCGGATGCTTCATTGATTGAATTGACAATCTCTGCGTTGAGGGTGTCACGTTCCTCAAAGGTTTTATCCAATTCAATTTTACCGATTTCTGAGCGCATGGTGGTTTGTGCGAGCTGGGTAATTGCGAAAACATAGTCTTCTACACCATAGGTGGCTTTGTAAGGCTCAAGGACTCGAAAGTACAATACGCCGTCAACCGTGAGTGAAATATTATCTTTGGTAATCGCGGCTTGGCTCGGAATATCGAAGGCTTGTTCTTTTAGGGTTCGACGCGCTGCAACCTGATCGACCATCGGTAATAGAAAGTTCAGCCCGGCTTCTTTGGTGGATTGGTATTTACCGAAGCGCTCGACGACCCAGGCTTCATTTTGTGGCACAAATTTAATCGATGATTTCAGCACAAATAGTGCAAAAATCAGCAGCGCGACTTGAACAGTGAGAACATAATCAAAAACGATCGGCATATGACTTTCCTTAACGATGAGTTAAAAATGATGGATGCTGCGAAATAGTGGTTGAGCGGGCTAAGCTGAATTCAGCAAAATTTGGCTTGATTCGCCGTGCCTATTATAATTTTTAAGCTGCAAGATAAACATAAAATCTCTTGAGAATACAGCGCTTTTTGATAGTCATGTGATTAAATGAGTAAAGCTTGCTTCAAAGTTTGTCGAGACTCACGAATGTGGTTCTGCGGGCTGTTTTAAATGCTGAGCAATCGCCTGATCCCAGTAGGGGTTATTGCCAAAGCGCTGACATAAAAAATCAATTAGTAAGCGTGCTCGTTGTGATAAATAACGAGTATTCGGGTAGATAGCCCAGGCGTATAAACTTGGTGTTCGATATTGTGGCAATACTGGTACTAAGTCACCAGTGGCAATACTACGCCAGGCGATAAAACTAGGGCTAAAGCTAATTCCATGACCAGCAATACTCATGTCTTTTAAGAAGTCACCATTGTTCGCGGAGATATGCGGTTGATAATTCACCTGATGACGCAGTCCTTTGCTATCGAACAAAATAAAGTTGGTCGTGGGTAGATTGCTGTAATGCAATATTTGATGTTGCTTCAGATCTTCAGGGTGTTGGGGGGTGCCATGCCGCTGTAAATAGCTCGCTGAAGCAACCAGAAGGAAGTTGATTGGGGTGATTTTTCGTGCCTTGAGGCTCGAATCTTTTAGCTCGGCGATGCGCAATGCGAGGTCGATTCCTTCGGCGACTAAATCTTGTTGGCTATCGGTCAGGCTGATCTTTAACTGTAGCTGCGGGTGTAACTGCATAAAAGCATCGAAGGCCGAATTGAGATGACTGAGGCCAAATGACAAAGGAACGGCGACATGTAAGGAACCACTGAGTGCGGTATTTTGCTGGCTTGTTTGGTGATTGAGTTGGTTAATGTCATCCAGAATGGCGAGGCTGCGTTGGTAATAGCTTTGGCCATGATCATTTAGTTTTAAGCGGCGCGTACTACGCTGTATTAAGCTGATCCCCAAGCGTTGCTCTAACCCACTTAGGCGTCGACTAACCACAGACTTCGCCATTCCCAACTGCTCGGCGGCGCGAGTAATGCTACCGGCTTCTACCACCCGTACAAAAATCTGCATGTCTTCTAACTGGCCCATCTTTACCTCGCGAGTTGAACTTTTGAATCGTTCTATTGTTGCTATTATAGGAACAATAATTTGCTAAACACACTATTTATTGAACCAATATTGATGGTTATGCTGAGTCTAATAGTTGGGGAGACCCAGTTGATATCACATCAATTAGGAAATGAAGATGAAACAAATACAATTATTGGCTCAACCGCTTGGCCGTTTACTTTTAGCATTAATGTTTGTCCTTTCTGGTTTTGGAAAAATTGGCGCTTATGCCGGTACTCAAGGTTATATGGAGGCAATGGGAGTGCCGGGTGCTTTATTACCCTTAGTGATTGCCCTTGAATTGGTCGGTGGCTTGGCCATTGTTGTGGGCTGGAATACCCGTATCGTGGCCTTTTTGTTGGCAGGCTTTAGTGTCGTGGCGGCGCTGTTGTTCCACGGCAATGTTGATGACCAGATGCAGATGATTCTATTTATGAAAAATATTTCGGTTGCGGGCGGCTTTCTATTATTAGTTGCTCATGGTGCTGGTGCTTATTCCTTGGATAATCGAAAAGCATAGCGCTTGCTTGTGCTAAACAAACATCAATTGTGCTCAAGATTCTCAGTGCTAGGAGTTAAAAATGAAACATCGCCGAACCGTGATTAAGCGAGTGACAGGCCAAGCCACCCAGGATGGGGCTGGTGTTAAGTTAACTCGGATTCTTGGTAGTCAGCAATTACCCATGCTGGATCCCTTTTTAATGTTGGATTGTTTTGAGTCAGATCAGCCAGATGATTATTTGGCGGGTTTTCCCGAACACCCGCATCGTGGTTTTCAAACCGTCTCTTATATTCTTAATGGCAAAATGCGACATAAAGATAGCGTCGGTAATGAGGGGGTGATTGAAGCTGGTGGGGTGCAATGGATGAGTGCTGGCAGAGGGGTTATTCACTCCGAAATGCCAGAGCAGCAAGACGGCTTATTAAAGGGCTTTCAGCTTTGGATTAATTTGCCGGCCGCGCAGAAAATGTCGGCACCAAGCTATCAAGAGTTTAGTGCCGAGCAGATCCCGCAAAGCCGAGATTTACAAGGTAATCTGATTCGGGTCATTGCGGGTGAGTTGGCAGATGGTACTCAAGGCCCTGTGCAAGTGGTGCACCAAACGGCGACTTATTTGGATATTAGCATGGTGGCGGGCGGGCAGTTGCAGCTGGATTTGGTACAATCTCAACAAGCTTTTATCTACGTGATTGAAGGGCAACTTCAGGTGGCGGATGACCCAGAACCTTTAAATGCTTACCAGTTAGCGGTACTAGACTTTGGTGAGGCGTTGCAATTAAGCAGTCATTCAGCTTGTCGACTATTGTTAGTTGGTGCCGAGCCCTTGAACGAGCCTGTGGCCTGGGGAGGCCCGTTTGTGATGAATTCGCGTGAAGAAGTACTGCAGGCCTTCGACGATTTTCAAAATAATCGATTTTAAGCTTGAACAACGAGGAACGGGTATGGGTTTATTGGTTGACGGTGAATGGCAAGATCAGTGGTACGACACGGCGAAGCATCAAGGACGCTTTCAGCGCAGTGAAGCTCAGTTTCGCCATTGGGTTACCGCCGATGGTTCCGCAGGCCCGACAGGAGAGGCGGGTTTTAAAGCCGAAGTGGGCCGTTATCATTTGTATGTGTCTTTGGCTTGTCCTTGGGCGAATCGGACTTTAATTTTTCGTAAGCTTAAGGGACTGGAAGAATTCATCGATTATTCGGTGGTACATTGGTACATGGCTGAAAATGGCTGGACCTTCGCTGAGGGCGAAGGGGTGGTGAAAGACCCGCTTCATCATGCT
Organism: Agarivorans sp. QJM3NY_33; assembly: GCF_050870865.2. NCBI lineage: Bacteria > Pseudomonadati > Pseudomonadota > Gammaproteobacteria > Alteromonadales > Alteromonadaceae > Agarivorans > Agarivorans sp. QJM3NY_33. The sequence continues at coordinate 4,984,302 of NZ_CP194039.2, read as the reverse complement.
GAATTTATGCATCAAATCTATACTGCTGCCGCTCCAGATTACTCGGGGCGAGTCACCGTGCCAGTGCTCTGGGACAAACAGCGGCAAACCATAGTGTCTAATGAATCGGCGGACATTATTCGTATGTTTAATTCTGCTTTTGATTCACTCGGCGCTAAACTCGGTGATTACTATCCGCAAGCATTGCGCGAAGACATCGACGCACTTAATCTACGGATTTATGAGACGGTGAATAATGGCGTTTATCGGGCTGGTTTTGCCACCAGCCAAGCGGCTTACGAAGAGGCTGTGGTCCCCTTATTTGCAAGTTTAGATTTTTTAGAGCAGGTCTTGAGCGCTCAGCGTTATTTGTTGGGTTCTGAATTAACCGAGGCGGATTGGCGTTTATTTACCACCTTGATCCGCTTTGATGCGGTCTATGTCGGGCACTTTAAATGTAATTTAAGGCGCATAGCCGACTATCCTCATTTGCATGCTTACATGCTGGATTTGTATCAAATGGAAGGTATTCGTGAGACCATCAATTTAGCGCATATTAAGCAACACTATTATCAGAGTCATCGGATGATTAACCCAACAGGGGTGGTGCCGAAAGGACCTGATTTGGGTTTAGACCAGCCGCATGGGCGAGAACAGCTAACGCTCATTCCGTGATATACCACTGAGGCGCTTGCAGGGGCATTGGTTATACTGTAAGCACTTCATCATCTAGTTAAGTTGGCTCGTGAACAAACTTTACGCTCGATTATTCTGCATCATGGCGCTATTTTGCTGTTGGACGATTCAAGCAAAACCAAAAATCTTGGTGATTGAAAGCTATCAGCAGCAAGAATTATGGGACAGCCAGTATATCGCGGGTTTGAAATCGCTGCTCGCAGCCGATTATCAGCTCGAATATTTTCAAATGAATACCAAAAATTTACCCGCAAAACAGCATCGCGGTCGAGGTGAAATCGCTTGGCAATATTATTTGGATGTGCGGCCTGAACTTGTCATTCTAGGTGATGATGAAGCCCTGCAATATCTGGGTCCTCGTTTTGCCAAAACAAAACTACCAGTGGTTTATTTGGGAATTAATCATAGCCCTCGTACCTACCATGTTGATCGGCGAGTGAATATCACTGGTGTATTAGAACGACCATTGCTTGAACCGTCGGTGGCAATGATTAGTCAGTTATTAGCCAGTAAAGCTAAGCGTGTATTATTATTGTTTGACGACAGTCACGCGTCAAAAATTATTCAGCAAGAGCTCTTTGCAAATCAAACAAGCATGCAGGTGGCGGGTGTCGAACTGGAATTGCGCTTGCTTAATCATTGGCAAGCTTGGCAAGCAAACGTTGAAAGCATGCAACAACAGGGGTTTGATGCGGTAATTTTTGGCTCGCTTGAGGGGATCCGTGATAGTGCCAATCAATATGTGACCACCGAACAAGTGTTAACTTGGTCAGTGGCTCATTCACCAGTGCCTCCCTTTAGTTTTTGGGATTTTGCCGTTGGTGAAAATAAAGCCATTGGCGGTCTGGTGGTGGATGGTTTTGAACAAGGGCGCTTAGCCGCGGGCTTAGCGAAAACAATACTTGAAGGAGAGCCTGTGGTTCCCCGCAGTTTAGGTCCACTTACGGCTGCCAAAGGACGTTATTTATTTAGTCGCTCACAGTTGGCTCGTTATCAAATTCAACTGCCTGAAACCATTGCGAGCAAGGCGAACTATGTTGACTAAACGCAATAATAAGCCTTGAGAGAGTATCTACTTTAACGTCATTGAAGTAGAATTCTGCAGATTTTTCGCCCTCGGCTTGCCGTTTTTGTTTGATTTAGGATGTTTACATGACTAATAACGATATTCTTCGTCGCCTTCGCTATTGTTTTAACTTGAATGATAACAAGATGATTGCCATTTTTGCTCAAGCTGATGTTGAAGTGAGTCGCGCCGAAGTGAGTGACTGGCTCAAGAAAGACGATGATCCGGCTTATAAAAATTGCACCGACAAAACTTTGGCAACGTTTCTGAATGGTTTTATTAACGAGCGACGGGGCAAGCGGGAAGGGGCTCAGCCAGAGCCTGAAAAACGTTTAAATAACAATCAGATATTAATGAAGCTAAAAATAGCTTTAAATTTAAAAGCGGAAGATATGTTAGCGGTATTAGGCTTAACTGGGTTTCAGTTGGGTAAACATGAATTGAGCGCCTTTTTCCGCAAGCCTGATCACAAACATTATCGTCTTTGTAAAGATCAGGTGATGCGCAATTTTTTACACGGTTTGCAGCTTAAATACCGAGCAGAGCCAGAGGAATTGCCAGATTTTGAATGGGATGCTGAATAGCTCATCCGGCATGTAAAAAGCCGAGCGCATGCTCGGCTTTTTGGTGTTTAATTAAACCTCACCCTGTTTAGGCTGGCTGTGCTGTTGCTGTGTTTGAGTCTGGTTCGCTGACTAAGCTGGGGTCATCTTGATCATTGATGGTGAGAGTGATTACAGCGGCGATAGCCATTGACGCGCCCCCTAATACCAAGGCCATCATCGAATCTCCGCCAAATATTTCACGAGTAATATAGCCTAGCAAGCCAGCGGCTAAAATTTGTGGGATAACGATGAAGAAGTTAAATACCCCCATGAAGAAACCCATTTTTTTGCTTGGTAATGAACCGGCTAAGATGGCATAAGGCATACAAAGAATGCTGGCCCAGGCGAAACCAATACCGACCATATTTAACAGTAACATCTTTGGATCGGCGATAAAGTGCATGCCAGCTAAACTAATACCACCAATCAATAAGCAAACGGCATGAACAAATTTTCGACTAGTTCGATGAGCCAACCAAGGCAGTGCAAAAGCGGCAAGGGCGCTAATACCGTTATACATCGCAAAACATAAGCCTACCCAGTCAGCTCCTTCGTTATATAAGCTTGAAGCAGTATCGTTGGTGCCGTAGATACTACTGGTGACTGCCGAGGTGGTATAGATCCACATTGCAAACAAGGCAAACCACGAGAAAAATTGAACGATAGCCAGGCGGCGCATGGTCGCTGGCATTTTTTTTAGGTCGGCGATAACGGTAGCGAATCCTGAACGATTCTCTGGTTCAGCTTCTTCTGGGGAGGGTTCAAAGCGTTCCATCTCTTGTGGGCTATATTCTTTGGTTTTAAACACCGTCCATAATACTGCACAAAGGAATACGGCTGCACCGGCATAAAATGAAATTTTAACCGAAGGCGGGATCATACCTTCTGGTGCGGTATTGGCGATACCAAGCCAATTCGACAGCATGTAAGGCATGGCTGAGGCAATTACTGAACCGACACCAATGAAGAAGGTTTGTACTGCAAAACCCTGGGTGCGCTGTTCCGAGGGGAGATTATCTGCGACTAAGGCACGGAAAGGTTCCATTGAAATATTGATTGACGCATCGAGGATCCACAACATGCCCGCTGCAATCCAAAGATGAGGAGAGTTGGGCATAACCAATAGCGCTATGGACGACATAATCGCACCCACCAAGAAATACGGACGGCGACGACCTAGTCCGTTCCAGGTGCGGTCACTCATATAGCCAATAATAGGCTGGACCAATAAACCAGTCACTGGCGCTGCCAGCCACAAAATAGGTATTTGATCGATGCTTGCACCAAGCGTTTCGAAAATTCGACTGACATTGGCATTTTGTAAACCAAAGCCAAATTGAATACCAAGAAATCCGAAACTCATGTTCCAGATCTGCCAAAAACGTAATTTGGGTTTGTTTGTGTTCATCGCGATGCTTATTCGTTGGGGAGAGTTTATCTGACCTTGATGATCAGCCGCTTAATCGGGGTGATTTTCACAGTAAAAGCTTTCCTTTTCCACGATAACTGCGTGACGCCGATCACAGTATCATCTGAAAGCGTTACCACGCTCACAAAAATGCTTATTTATGTTAGTGCTTGTTAAATTGCTGTATGGCGTGCGCAAATTTTTTGTGATCTTTGGATTGAAAAATAATCTTGGTTAGGGGATGTCTATGCCCGAGGTTCATTATTCTTGCTTGGGAATAGAGTCGCTGGACTGGTATTTACGGTCAGCTCAGCTACGCTTTTTATATGATTAAAGTTGCAGTTTTCGCAATCAAGCTTGTCTATATTTACGACAAGGGTTGATATTAAGTTTCACTTAAATATAATATCTTTCGATTCGAAACTTAAGTCGAAAGATATGATCAAAAGAAATACTCAACAACGACGTCGTTTAATATTGGAAAGGCTGACCGAGCAAGGTGAGGTGAAGGTTGACGAACTCGCTCAGTTTTGTGCAACTTCAGAAGTGACCATCCGAAAAGATTTGGCGAGCTTAGAAGCAAATGGTTTGTTATTGCGACGCTACGGCGGTGCGGTACCGATCCCTAGCGAGTTAATTCATGAGCATGGTGATGAGCTAATTTCTGCTCAAAAACAAGCTATTGCTAAGTCTGCGGCGGGTTTAATTCGAGATCATAATCGTATCATTATCGATAGTGGTAGCACGACCGCTGCACTGTTACCTGAGTTATCAGATAAAGAAGGTTTAGTGGTGATGACCAATTCTTTAAGCATTGCTGCTGCGCTGCGTGAGTTGGAAAACGAACCTACACTTTTGATGACGGGAGGAACTTGGGACCGTCATTCAGAGGCATTTCAAGGGCAGGTCGCGGAGCAGGTCTTAAGGGCCTACGATTTTGATCAATTGTTTATTGGTGCAGATGGGATCGACGTACTGCGGGGTTCAACTACCTTTAATGAGCTGGTGGGTCTTAGCCAAGTGATGGCAGAGGTTGCTCGTGAAGTCGTGGTCTTAGTCGAATCGAATAAAGTAGGCAGAAAAATTCACAATCTAGAGTTGGCTTGGTCAAATATTTCAACTTTAGTTACAGACAATCAGCTAGAAACCAAAGTTGCAGAGCAAATACGGGCTCAAGGCGTCAACTTGGTGATAGCACCATAGTATCTATCACAAGGACATAAATATGTGTGGAATTGTAGGAGCTGTTGCTCAACGAGATGTTGCCGATATTTTAGTGGAAGGTTTACGTCGTTTGGAATATCGCGGATATGATTCATCTGGTGTAGCAACGTTGACTCCCGATGGCGTATTAAGCCGAGTGCGCTGTTTAGGCAAGGTGCAAGAATTAGCCGATGCCTTAGTCAAATCCCCGGTATTGGGCGGCACTGGCATCGCTCATACCCGTTGGGCGACTCATGGCGAGCCAAGCGAACGCAATGCTCACCCGCATGTTTCATGTGAAACCATTGCGGTGGTACATAACGGTATTATTGAAAACCATGAGCCGCTGCGCGAACAACTCCAGGCGAAAGGCTATCTATTTTCTTCTGAAACGGATACCGAGGTGATTGCTCACCTAGTGGAGCATAAATTAAAGCATCACCAAAGTTTGTTAGAGGCGGTTCAGTCTGCAGTGGCGGAGCTGGAAGGCGCTTACGGGATGGTGATTATGGATAAACGCGACCCCTCTCGTTTGGTGGTCGCTCGTTCTGGCAGTCCTTTGGTGATTGGTTATGGGGTGGGTGAAAACTTTATTGCTTCCGATCAATTAGCCTTGTTACCCGTCACTCGCCGTTTTAGCTTCCTAGAAGAAGGTGATGTTGCCGAAGTGACACGTCATTCGGTGACTATTTTTGATGCCAATGGTCAATCGGTTGAGCGCGAAGTTACCGAGTCAACCGCGGCACACGATGCCGGTGATAAAGGTCAATACCGTCACTACATGCTTAAAGAAACTTATGAGCAACCGATTGCTATTCAGCGAACCTTAGAAGGTCGCTTAAAAGCGGGTAAGGTGCTCGACAGCGCCTTTGGTGAAAAAGCCGCTGCTATTTTGCCGAGCATTGAGCATGTGCAAATTATTGCCTGTGGAACCTCTTATAATTCGGGCATGGTGGCTCGTTATTGGTTTGAAGAGTTGGCTGGCATTCCTTGTAATGTTGAGATCGCTTCTGAGTTTCGTTATCGCAAGTCCTGCACTCCGAAAAATAGCTTGTTAGTCACTTTGTCACAAAGTGGTGAAACGGCCGATACCTTAGCGGCGCTGCGTCTGGCGAAAGAGCAAGGCTATACCGCCAGCTTAACGATTTGTAATGTGGAAGGCTCATCATTAGTACGTGAATCCGACATGGCCTACATCATGAAAGCGGGTGCCGAAATTGGAGTCGCTTCCACTAAAGCCTTTACCGTGCAATTGGCGGGTTTATTGATGTTGGTAGCAGCCATTGGTCGTAATCAAGGGCTAAGTGCAGAAATGGAGCAGCGGATCGTGAGTGCTTTGTTGGCTTTACCCGCGAAAATCGAGCAAGCTTTAACTTTAGATGGTGCGATTGAAGAATTAGCCGAAGACTTTGCCGACAAACATCATAGTTTGTTCCTCGGCCGCGGAACTCAATATCCGATAGCCATGGAAGGTGCGTTGAAGTTAAAAGAAATTTCTTACATTCACGCCGAAGCATACGCGGCGGGTGAGCTTAAACACGGCCCCTTAGCCCTGATTGATGCCGAAATGCCAATTATTGTGGTGGCGCCGAACAATGAGTTATTAGAAAAGCTTAAATCTAATGTTGAAGAAGTTCGGGCTCGAGGTGGCATTTTATATGTGTTTGCCGATAAAGACGCCAAGTTTAGCAGCGATGAAACCATGCGGGTGATTAATGTGCCTCATGTTGATGAACTGATCGCGCCTATTGTTTACACCATTCCGATGCAGCTCTTGTCTTATCATGTCGCATTAATTAAAGGCACCGATGTAGACCAACCACGTAACTTGGCCAAGTCGGTCACTGTGGAATAGCGACTCGGCGGTGATGGTTCGAGCTGTCGGCGGACAATAAAGTCTCGCACCAAGTATTAAAGTGTCATATTAAAATGGCAGCGCTCACGATGTGGACGCTGCCATTTCTAAAACGTTTTTGCCCCGTTCTGTGTTAGCAACGGGGTAAAAGCTTTCGCCTACGGCGACGTCATTAAGCTTCAACGAGCAAAGCTTAGCTAAGCAAAAAGAAAGCTCGCCCTGCATCTTCTTAAACCCTGTGTTGCTCATTCTCAAGGGCGTTGAAGTAAACACTACACTCAAACAGACTTCAACTTTGCTCCCTTGTTCATTTGCGCTACTCGGCGAAGATGATGGGATTTAAAAGCGTAATCTTGGCTATCGAGAGTGAGAAAGGTTTTTGTTTTTAGAATGGGTGTCTAGTTTATTATTCGGGCTAACGCGTAAGGCATCGTCGTTCCAGCATAATGTAGACTCATATCGTGAGCAAAAACACTTTTGCTCACGAGAATGTTATCGCGAAGCTTTGGGATCAAGTTAGGGGGTAACAAAGTCACGCGATCTTTATTTCCTTTGCCTTGCCGTACGGTGATTGTATTTTGATCAAAATCTAAGTCTTTAATCCGTAATCTCAAGCATTCACTGAGTCTTAGTCCCGAACCGTAAAGCAGTGAAGCCATGATCTGATAATCCGCGGGTAAATTCGCAATCACTTGGCTCACTTCAGCTCGAGTAAAAACCACGGGAATGTTGACTCGTTTTTTCGCGCGTTTCGCCTGAATTCCAATCATTTCGATACGTAGTACTTTGTTATAGAGAAACATTAAGGCATTAAATGCGATGTTTTGAGTCGCCGGAGCGACTTGCCTATCGACCGCTAGATGAGTTAGAAATCGTTCAATATCAGCAGCTCTGAGCTTTGCTGGGTGCTGCTTGTGATTAAAATACAAAAAACGTTTTATCCAATGCCAATAGGTTTGCTCGGTGCGAATACTGTAATGGTGCTGATAAATCGTATTTCTAAATCGCTGCTGGAGCCGCAATGGTGTGTTTGACATGTTGCGCACTTTTTGTCTGTATATATATGGCTCTTCACCGAATGTAGTGGAAACACTTTCAACAAACATTAATGAGCGAGATAATAAGTAAACGTTCATGAATACCTCGCGACCATGCAAGACACGACGCTTTATCAATCCATTCTTGGATTAACTCATCCTTGGGCTGTTTCATCTGTTGAACTCAATGAGTCAACCCAAACCATCACCGTACGCGTTGACTATGACCGAGCTTCATTAACGGCTTGCCCCTCTTGCGGTAAGGCTGTTCGTCGACACGATACTCGGCGGCGGGTTTGGCGACATTTAGATACCTGTCAGTTTGAAACACGTATTGAGGCTGAAGTCCCTCGAGCTGATTGCCCAGAGCATGGAGTGCAAACACTTCAAGTGCCTTGGGCGACAAGTAACAGTCGCTACACAGAGCTGTTTGAGGCTCGCGTTATAGAGATGCTTAAAGTCAGTTCCTTATACGCGGTGAGTAAAACCTATCGGCTTAGCTGGGGAGCCATCGACCGTATTATGGCACGAGCCGTTCAACGCGGTCTGACAGCCAGAACCACCATGAACTACCAAGACCTGTTGGTCGATGAAACGGCATTTAAGAAAGGCCATGACTATGTCACGGTATTATCCAATCGTGATGGTCAGGTGATATCGGTTGAAGACGGTCGAACAGGCCTGAGCTTATCAGCTTGCTTTAAGGCATTGCCCCCTGAGTCAACAATGGTTACACGTTCCATATCGATGGACATGAGCAGAGCATATATAAACGCAGCATATGACTACTTCGGTGAGCGGGCTAAGCAAATGATAGCCATAGACCATTTTCATATCGCAAAGGTGCTCACTAAAGCGGTGAATGAAGTGAGAAAAAGCGAACTCATGGCGTTGCCCCAGCATTTAAAAAGAGAGTGCCACCAAACACGGTATGGATGGTTAAAACGAAACAGCCACCTACATGGGACATTGAGAGAAAGAGTGAATGCGCTGGCCAAAATGATGCAAAATACTGGCTTGAGCTGGATATTCAAAGAGCAAGCAAGAGCCATTTGGTATGGCGATGCAGCTAACGCCAAAGCGGCTTGGAATGATTGGTTGGCACTCATAAAGGTCAGTCAAATCAGGCCGATGATGACAGCAGCAGAAACCGTGAAAACGCACTTAAAGGGCATCATCAATGCGATGCGTTATAAGGTATCAAATGGCTTAGCGGAAGCGATAAATGGAAACATTCAGCGCCTAAAAATACGTTCGATGGGTTTTAGAAATAAAGAACGCTTTAAGCGAGCTATTTTATTTCACTTTGGAGGGCTTGATATGACTTTCCACCAAGAACGGTGAAGAGCCATATATATACAGTATTTTTAATTTCGTTTGCGTCATTTGTCAAAGTAATCAATGATAGAAATGGATCGACGATTGATTGATTCCAAGTAAAAAACTAAGGTAGACAATGGGTTAATATCAAATCATAAATTGATGAGCGAACGTGATGAAGATCATGTTTTTTGTGATAGGACGCGCGCTCATTGAATGGGATAGACCGCACGTGCGGCCTACTTAGCGTTAGGCATCAAAAATATAACGGATATTATTATGATAATTGACCACGTTGGATTTTCAGTATCAGACTTTAAAAAAAGTGATGAATTTTATTCCAAATCTTTGGCTCCTCTGGGAATTGAAAAAATAATGGCGTTCGAAGGGAGTAGCGGTTTTGGGAAGAAAGGAAAAGCAGAGTTTTGGCTTGGAAAAGGTAACCGATCACAGTCACCCCTCCATGTAGCCTTTGCCGCCGACAGTCGAAAGCAGGTAGACCAGTTTTATGAGGCAGCTTTATCTTCTGGTGGAAAAGATAATGGTGCGCCAGGAATAAGAGAGCGATATCACCCTAATTATTATGGAGCTTTTGTCATTGATCCTGATGGCCATAATATTGAAGCAGTTTGTCACCATATAGAATAATGCCTAACAAACGACTATGGTGTCAATAAGTTAGATTAAATTATTTTTGCATCCCATAAGGCGCCATCTCGTAGCATTGAGTTTAGGATGGTTACCATCTTTCTTACGCATGCAATGATGGCTACTTTTTTAGGTTTCCCTTCAGCTAAATGAGCAATAAACAAGACACCCATTTTAAAAACAAAAACCTTTTCTCTCGATAGCCAAGATTACGCTTTTAAATCCCATCATCTTCGCCGAGTAGCGCAAATGAACAAGGGAGCAAAGTTGAAGTCTGTTTGAGCGTAGCGAGTTAGTTCAACGCCCTTGAGAATGAGCAACGCAGGGTTTAAGAAGATGCAGTACAAAATAAACTAGACCCCCATTCTAAAAACAAAAATCTTTCACACTCCCGATAGCCAAGATTACGCTTTTAAATCTCATGACTTATCAACTCGCTAAAGTGAGTCAATACCTCCGAGGCTGGATAAACTACTCTGGTATCGCGAATTGCTATCAACTGTGCGTAGATCTAGATCACTGGATAAGGCGCAGAGTGCGAATGGCCTACTGGCGAGAGAAAAAGCGAACTCATGGCGTTGCCCCAGCATTTAAAAAGAGAGTGCCACCAAACACGGTATGGATGGTTAAAACGAAACAGCCACCTACATGGGACATTGAGAGAAAGAGTGAGTGCGCTGGCCAAGATGATGCAAAATACTGGCTTGAGCTGGATATTTAAAGAGCAAGCAAGAGCCATTTGGTATGGCCATGCAGTTAACGCCAAAGCAGCTTGGAATGATTGGTTGGCACTCATAAAGGTCAGTCAAATCAGGCCGATGATGACAGCAGCAGAAACCGTGAAAACGCACTTAAAGGGCATCATCAATGCGATGCGTTATAAGGTATCAAATGGCTTAGCGGAAGCGATAAATGGAAACAATCAACGCCTAAAAATACGTTCGATGGGTTTTAGAAATAAAGAACGCTTTAAGCGAGCTATTTTATTTCACTTTGGAGGGCTTGATATGACTTTCCACCAAGAACGGTGAAGAGCCATATATATACAGTATCTTTAGTTTCGTTTGCGTCATTTGTCAAAGTAATCAATGATAGAAATGGATCGACGATTGATTGATTCCGAGTAAAAAACTAAGGTAGACAATGGGTTAATATCAAATCATAAATTGATGGGCGAACGTGATGAAGATCATGTTTTTTGTGATAGGACGCGCGCTCATTGAATGGGATAGACCGCACGTGCGGCCTACTTAGCGTTATACGTTTCTCAAGGATGGAGTTCACCGATGATTATTAAAGCCTCTCAACTCTTAGAGTTGTTTATTCAAGAAGAAACAACAAAGTTAAAAGGGTTTGATATGCCTCACATGCCTACACTAGGTAGTGCATATGAAGAAGTTACCAAACAAGGCATCGACCAAGCATTTATCCTTCCGCAAAATCTCAATTTACAAGTAGTGTCTGGTTTTATATCAGTTGGTGGTGAAATGTTGCCGGAACAGATTGATTGCATGTTGGTTCATGGTGATGGTGTTCGGTATGGACTAACAGACGAGTACATCTACGAAATAGAAAATATCCTTTGTATTTTTGAAGTTAAGAAAACTTTGAGGAAAAAAGATTACATTGATGCATTTGAACATTTAGGTGGAATAAGAAAGAGGTTCTCTGAACACTTTGAAAATAAGTTAAGAACTGAAAATTATGAGCCTGATATCTCAATTGCTAGAAAGCACTTCTCTCAAATTACTGGAAAAATAGCACCAGAGAAATACTTGGATATACATCATCTTTCAAAAAGTGACGGTATTTTATTTTATGCCTTGGTGCAGGAATCATTAGCTCCAGTAAGTATTATTCATGGTTACGAAGGTTATAAAAGTGAGAATGGATTAAGAACCGCTTTTATAAATATCCTTGAAGAAAAAGGTAAAGATGGTGGTCAAGGACTTGGAGTTCCTAGCCTGCCAACATTGGTAACCTCTAATGAATATTGTATTGTTAAAGGTAATGGTATTCCTTTTACTGTAATTAAAGATCAAGATTCTTGGGTTATATCTTTCTCGACTAGGCATAATCCAGCAAAAATGATCTTGGAATTAATCTGGTCTAAAATCGCAATATTTTTTGATGTGAAAATGCCATGGGATGATGGACTTCACATGGACAATATTCAACCCTTGCTTTTAGCAATACCTAAAGAAATAGAAGATAGAGCTGGATGGTTGTATAAAACTATAGAAATGAAAGAAAAAGACTTAATTCGAAATAATGACAATGTTTGGGCACCGTATACTATAGGTACAGCTGAAATGTCCGCAATAAATATAATGGCAATGCAAGGCGGTTATTTACCATTAGATGAAGGTATGCAAGATCACCTACAAAATAATGAAAACTCTAGCTTAGAGCATGTTATTGGCTCTCTAACTAACAGTAGAGAATTTATGATTGATGGAGATTATTTGAGACCTATTAATGGTCTAACGCTTGTGATTACAAATGATGATGGAACTGGTTTTGTTTCATCTGAACGTGAAAAATTCGATTTGTGGTGTGAAGAAAACAAAATAAGACCTACTTATATGAATATGATTTTTATGGAATAAACGTATAATCGGGTAGCCGAAGGTATCTAGCCTCCAGCCCCCACAACACCCTGCATGCGGCTCCGCACAGGGCGTTTCACTTAGAATGGTGAAGCTTAATCCATCCATCTCGAAGCGCAAATAGACCTTGGGATGCTAAATAAGCATTCGATAATGCTTGTTGGATCCCCGGTGTTTTCGAGCTTCTCCATGGGCCTTTACTGGTTATGCCACAGGCTACCGCGGCTTGAACATGTACTCCTCTACGCATCAGATTTCTTACTTTGGTTCTCGGTTTTCGCCACTGTCGCCAGTAGGCCATTCGCACTCTGCGCCTTATCCAGTGATCTAGATCTACGCACAGTTGATAGCAATTCGCGATCCCAAAGTAGTTTATCCATCCTCGCAAGTATTGGCTTACTTTAAATAGCTGATAGCCCATCGACACGCCCCAGTTACGGTTTGTTAGACGCCTAATTTGTTGTTTAAAACGGTGTAACGTTTTGGCGTGAATTTGCAGCCGTCCCGCTTTAAAGGTAAACCCTAAGAACTTACTCTTCGCCGTTTTAACCACCTGACTTTTGGCTGTATTAACCACAAGTTTTAAGCGCCGTTGCAAGAAGCTACTAATGCTCGTAAGCACTCGTTCACCCGCACGCTGACTTCTCAGCAAAATGGTAAAATCATCGGCGTAACGAGCAAACTTGTGCCCTCGCTTTTCCAGCTCTTTGTCCAATGGATCGAGCATGATATTGGCCAGCAAGGGCGATAATGGTCCCCCTTGCGGTACACCTTCTCGACTTTCCTGATAGCACTGGTTATGGATAAAACCCGCTCTCAGGTATTTTCCAATCAGTGTAAGTAGCCGTTTATCTTGAACTCGATTTCCCAGCTGACTCATGAGCAGATCATGGTTAACTCGGTCAAAGAATTTAGATAAGTCCACATCAACCGCAAAACGTCGGCCTTGCTTGATGATGCCTTGAACTTGCTTCACCGCTTGCTGCCCATTCTTGTTTGGCCTAAATCCAAAGCTGTTCGCTGAGAAACTAGGGTCAAAAATGGGCGTAAGCACTTGAGCTATGGCCTGTTGAATAACACGGTCTAGCACCGTTGGGATCCCCAGTTGGCGTTTACCGCCATCGGGTTTGTCAATCTCCACACGGCGAACCGGTTTAGGCTGATACTGGCCATTACGCAGCGCAGCAGCAACCTGCTTCCAGTGTAGTTTTGCCCAAGAAGGAAATGCATCAATGGACATGTTATCCACTCCAGCAGCCCCTTTATTGGCTCGAACACCTTGCCACGCGAGCTGAATATTCTGCCGCGTTAGCATATGTTCGAATAGATGTTGGCTAAAGGTTGGCTGCGAGTTATTACGCTGAATCGCATCTACGCCGGACGGCGAATGGGTGTTCAAGTTTAACAAGGCTCCTCCTTTATTCTAAGTGTTCAGGCCTTCACCGTGTCCCAACCATTACGATGGGCGTTGGGCTACTATGCCGTCTGCTGACTTCTGCTTAATCACCGTTTGAGTTACCCCAAATAGCGCTATCGTTGTTCATCGTATTTGCTCACTTAAGTTGATGAGAATTAAGTGCCAGGCCTGTTGAACTAGCGGCCAAGCTAGTGAGTTAAACGATCGCCTGTTAAGCAGATCTCCCCAGATAAGAACATGCACTGTCTCTGCACTGCTGCATCATTTACGGTGGCCGTTAGATCACATGGCTTCGTTGTCTTGTGCCAACTCGCCTCCAGCCTACGCCTCATATGATGTTTTTGTTCATCAGCTCGCAGATTTGCGTCCGGCTTCCTTCAGACATTCCCTCGCGGCAATGCCCTTGCCATTCGCTAGTAGTTAGCGTTTAATAATCAGAATGTTATTAAACGGTGACCTTCCTACAGAGGACTTTCACCTCATTAGTTCATGCCCATGCTGGGCGTACACAAGAGCTTTAAACGGAACTAAAACAGTTGGCTCAGTTTCGCTTCGCTTCTCATTTTAGCCAACTATTTTAGTCCGCTTAAGCTGGCGTTAGCTGTAGTCTTAATTTATACATGGAGTGTAATATGGATCCTAAAATCATTGCTGCATTGATAGGTAGTGTAGGTATTTTTTTCGCCGCACTATTAGGTTATGTAGGGTTCTTTTTTAAAAGTAGATTAGAAATTAAAAAAAGTGCCCGGAAAGTGTTGTTTATTCTTCTCGAAATACGCCACCAAACTATAAGGTCAATGTTTGACCCCAAAAATGCAACAAAAAATTACTTAGAATATATATCTACAAAAGTGGAAGATCGAGGGTATCCAATGGGGGATATTAGTGCAGATAACCCACTACATAAAATGATTACAACTCATTTTGAAAATTTATCTACTACGTTAAAAGAAGATATGCACACAAAGCTTCTTGAACCTTACGATGATTCTTTAGCTGAGTTTGCAACTATTAATCCTATTCTGGCATATAGATTGCGAGGAAAGGAAAAACTAGAAAAAGTCATTTCTCACTCACAGAATTACGTAGAAAACTATAAAAGTGAAATTGAATTGCAAGTAGCAGAAACTTCGTTTAAAAATGTCATATTTAATAGTTCAAATAACTTATTAGAAGAATCTATAACAGAGCTAGTTAAAGACTTAGATTGCGATATTTTATTGCTAGCTAAATATTGTGGTTTAAGGGATTTTTGGACTTGTAAGCAACTATTGACAAACTATAAGGTTAAAGTAGAAGGCACAGATTTCTCTGCTGCTGACCATCTTATCGATAATATTATTGATAAGATAATTATAGCAAGTAAGAATTTAGAAAATGAAAATGAACCGCCAGTAGTTGCTTGATCTCGTTAAATACAGCTAATCGGGTAGCCGGAGGTATCTAACCTCCAGCCCCCACAACACCCTGCATGCGGCTCCGCACAGGGCGTTTCCTGAAAACGATTAAAATACAACGGCCGATTAGCTCCTTTGCATTCCAATGATGGCTTCTGTTTTTTTTGCGCCATGACTCCTCAGTCCGGTCGGATACGGAGACAATGAGCTGCACAGGCTCCTCATTGATTTTCAGGTTCAGGCCTTCACCATGTCCCAACCATTACGATGGGCGTTGGGCTACTATGCCGTCTGCTGACTTCTGCTTAATCACCGTTTGAGTTACCCCAAATAGCGCTATCGTTGTTCATCGTATTTGCTCACTTAAGTTGATGAGAATTAAGTGCCAGGCCTGTTTGAGCTAGCGGCCAAGCTAGTGAGTTTAACGATCGCCTGTTAAGCAGATCTCCCCAGATAAGAACATGCACTGTCTCTGCACTGCTGCATCATTTACGGTGGCCGTTAGATCACATGGCTTCGTTGTCTTGTGCCAACTCGCCTCCAGCCTACGCCTCATATGATGTTCTTGTTCATCAGCTCGCAGATTTGCGTCCGGCTTCCTTCAGACATTCCCTCGCGGCAATGCCCTTGCCATTCGCTAGTAGTTAGCGTTTAATAATCAGAATGTTATTAAACGGTGACCTTCCTACAGAGGACTTTCACCTCATTAGTTCATGCCCATGCTGGGCGTACACAAGGCATTTAAACGGAACTAAAACAGTGGGTTAGGTTTCGCTTCGCTACACATTTTAACCCACTATTTTAGTCCGCTTAATGCGGCGTTATAGGCCCAAGAATGATTAAGCCAGCACTTGCGATTATCGCTATTACTGTTTTGCTTGCATCTTGTGTAAGCCCTGAACAATTGGAGAGTCGTTACAATAGTCTCGGTAGCAAATGTGTATCCATCGGTAAAAGTATGAGCGCTGTTGAAAAGTGCATTGGCGTCGAGTTTCGTGAAAGCACATACCAAAATAAAATAGTGAGAGATCACCAGTCATGTAAGCCATATTGGGGGTTCCCATTTATGCAGTCTTGCGGTGGTATCAAAGTCATTTATGATCAAAACAAGGCCGTTACCAAGTGGCTAGCATGGGGGCAATTTGACGGTGTATAGCTATAACAAGTCAATCAAAGTTCGCCTTCGGCTGGACGCGCTAACGCGAGCCCTTTATTGAGGCGTTGATATGACCCCCACAGTCAATATAAAGCGCAGAAATTTCGACTCTTACATTTGAGAGCCTACTACTTGTTTTGGGTATAGTGTTACCGCATAGATGAAGCAAGTAACTTCGTTGGTTCTCATGCTGATATGCGTGGATTACTCACTATTTGATGAGTAGAGCCAACCTTACTTATTTCGTCGTGGCACCTGGCTTCAGTCTATGCTCGAGGTTCAATAAAGCCTGCGCTTTACTGCCATCCTAACGCCGTCGGTGGTTGTGCCACACCCGATGCTTCATCCAATGCGATAACACTAATTCTTGGCTCATGCGGGCAATCTCGAGATACGTGTTCTAGGGTCAACGATACTCACAACGACCTCTCTGGCGATTGTCCAGATATACGCGATCATTTCTCGAGCTATTGCTGCCACAACAATGTTTCGGTGCTTTCCTTGTTGGAGTAAACGTTGATAACGACGACATAATCGTTGTTGTGCGTGCCAAGCAATATCGACAACTTCTTTAGGTAGCCCTTCTTGTCGCCGTTGTAATTCAGTAGAAATATTAGCTTTGTGTTTATAGGAATGAGCGCCTTCAATGAGCAGGCGTCTTGCTCGACCATTCCCACATTTGGTTAGACTGCCTCGTCGTGTTTTATTTCCACTTGAGTTTTCACTCGGCACTAAACCGAGGTAAGCCATCAATTTTCTTGGGTGATCGAATCGTCTCAAGTCTCCAAGTTCTGCGATGGTTCCTAATGCGACGAGTAGACGAACCCCGCGCATGGCTTGAATCGCTTTCACAACGGGATAGTATCGCCAATTTTTAACTTGATGGAGCAGCTCATTGTCGAGACGTTGTAAGCGTTGAATTCTCTCGCTGATAGTCATGATCATTTCTTGTAAGACGCTCTGTTGGCTATGGTGTGGCAATATAAGCTCGGTTAACCAACGCAGGTGTTGTTTCGACCAATTGTCTTTCACCTTGGCTTGTATGTTGTTGCGTAGTAAGAATCCTTTGAGCTGAAACTTTGCATCTTTTAAATCTTTCATTGCAGTTTCTCTGGCTCTGGATAAGTCGCGTATCGCCTCGTCTTCTGCTTCAGGAACATAGATAGGAGTGAGTTCTTCTGCCTTGAAGTGTTTTGCAAGCTTGGCTGCATCACGCATGTCAGTCTTAATTCTATCTCCAGGTTTTTTAGGGATAAGTGATGGCGCAACGACGTAACAGCAATGCCCAAGACTTGTGAGCAGGCGATAGGTCCAATATCCACAAGGTCCTGCTTCGTAGACGAAATGTAACGTAGCTTTTGGATACTTGGATTGCAGTTGTTGAGCCAGTTTGATGAGCGCCGATTTGTTCGATTTAATCCGGCCTAAGTGCTCAGGTTTAGCCCCACGATGTTCTTGTAATACAGCCACTTGTATAAAGGACTTATGCGTATCTAAGCCAATAAAAATTATGTTATCGTTATTCATGCTAGCCTCGAGCTTTAGTTGTTAACACACTAAGTATGGCTCTGGCTTCGCGCTAACCCACGACAATGGAGGCTAGCACCTCGTGGGGGTCATTATGTCTATAAAGCTGGGGAAGGTTTGGCATATGCGTAAATTATTTAAATCCATATTTGTCGTATTTGTTTTACTGCAATCTATTAATCTTGTTGAAGCTGCGTCAGTAAAATCAGCCTATGAAAACCATCAAAGCGATGTACAGGTTAAAGGAAGTGGGACGGTAATTCGTATATTAAAAGATGATAATGAAGGTTCGCGTCATCAAAAATTTATTCTAAAGTTGCCATCAGGCCAAACGATTCTAATTGCTCATAACATTGATCTTGCTCCCAGAATCGATTCAATATCTAAAGGTGATCAGGTTCAATTTTATGGTGAATATGAATGGAATGAAAAAGGTGGTGTAGTTCACTGGACTCATTATGACCCTAATGGTCGTCATGTTGACGGTTGGTTAAAGCATAATGGCAGTACGTATAAATAGCTTTATAACAAATAAGGATAGGTGTCGCGCAGTCGACACCTTATTCGGGTGTTGAACAAGCCCGATGCTCCCTTCTATAGTAAATAACGGTGTTGATGTTGGCGGGGCCAAGGCCTTGTTCGTTTTCGCAAGGCGAGTTTGGCTAAGATGGGGTGAACGGCGTTAAGCCCTTCCCCGTCTGGCGTAGTGCTAAGTTGTTATTTTTTGTGTGTTTTCATCCTCGTGTTAAGCCCTGCCATTCTCCTTATACTGTTCGCCTTTTGGCTAGCTCGTTCGGCTAATGCCTGTGCAGTGCATGGGGTGTTGGCAACAAGGGCATGGTCGAGTGGCGCTGTGGTTGTCGGTTTGGAGTGCGGCGAGCGCGTAGCTGACACCTTGGTCTCCTTACAAAAGAATAAACTATTGAAACACTCACCCCAACTCGCTTGATTGCAGCTTTCAATGGCAGTTTTTATCACTTGTTCAATGTTTTGATTTTGTGCGATACACCTTTGATACGCCAGTTGAGCAAAAGTGTGCATGTAACAGTCTGAAATAAAAAGTTTTATTTGGTGGCTAATATTCAAGCAGTATTTTTGGGGGCTGGGGATTTTGCGCATCCTGAGTGCTTTAGTCCAGAGGGTTAATAGGATTTTTTTTGGCGATATTTACTCAATCAAACCAAGCTAGCGTATTTACTTTATGAAATTTCCGATGGATGATGAGGGCATTCTCTACACCAGAGCGTAAAAATTCATAAGGAGTATTTGCATGAATAAAGTTGTCATTGTCACTGGCGGTGGTCGAGGAATTGGAGCGGCTACCTCAAAGTTATTGGCCGCAAAAGGATATCAAGTTTGTGTAAACTATCTTGCAAATGCTCAAGCTGCGGAAGCAGTGGTTTGTGAAATAAGAGAGTTAGGTGGTTCAGCATTTTCGTTTCAAGCGGATGTTTCCAATGAAAGTGATGTCATCTCTTTATTTGACGCAACGGAGAAAGCGTTTGGCCCTGTGACTCATTTGGTCAATAACGCAGGCGTTTTGTTTTCGCAAATGACTTTCTCTGAGATTGATCTAGAACGATTCAATAAAGTGATGATGTCTAATGTGACTAGCTGCTTTCTTTGTTCTCGTGAGTTTATTAGGCGCATAGACCCTATAGCGACAGGCTCTATCGTTAATGTTTCATCTGCAGCTTCTCGAAGTGGCGCTCCATTTGAGTACGTCGATTATGCGACATCGAAAGGTGCAATGGATTCTTTGACTAAAGGTCTTTCATTGGAACTAGCTCCAAAGGGGATCCGAGTTAATTCGGTAAGACCTGGTTTTATCTATACCGACATGCATGCCGATGGCGGTGAGCCAAATAGAGTTGAGCGTTTGTCTCCTCAGATTCCTTTGCAACGGGGTGGCACCCCTGATGAAGTCGCCAATGCAATTGTCTGGTTACTATCTGATGAAGCTTCTTATGTTACCGGTTCTTTTATCGATTTGGCTGGTGGGAGATAGCCAATAATCAAACATTAAGAGTGATTTCTAAGGCTTGGTGTCTCTGTTCAAGCTTGGGTTTTATGTTTTTGGTTCAATGATTTCGCTTCGACGCTAGCGGCGCTCACTTCTTCAGGTAAATTCAATTCATTGAGGGTTTTGTCATTCACAAGTTTTTATCTGCGATATCGATTTATCGCGGTTTACCGAAAAATATATATTACTTGGCGATAGCGAGGATGATTCTAGGAATGGGTAATTTCATTATTCCGTTTTTAGTCTTACTACTCACTGACAAGCTAGGTTATTCAGTCACAGTCGCAGGCTCCCTTGCGATGGGTGTTACAGGAACTTATCTTTTGGGTAGCTTTTTAGGTGGGAAGTTATCAGATATCCTGGGTCATAAACGGGTCATGGTTGTCGGTGAGTTGATAGGGGCTCTGCTACTTATTTACTGTGGTTTCGTTTCTGATTCTCCCGTTTTAGTCCCTGCATTTTTGTGCGGTGCTTACTTCTTTATTGGCTTGGCATTACCAGCCAGTAACGCTTTGGTTGCCGACCTTTCTCATGTTAAGAATCGTGATGCGGTGATGTCACTGAGCTACCTTGCATATAATTTTGGCTCTGCTTTAGGCCCTATCATCGCAGGGTACTTATTCTGGAAGCATACTGAGTGGATATTTTTTGGTAATGGTTTGGCTGCATTATTTGGCGTTTTGATTATTGCCATTTTTATTCAAGTGCAACCAGAAACGGAAGCGACAAACGAAAGTGAGTTAGAGCAAGCGGTTTCGGGCTCAGTTTGGACCGTTCTGCAAGCAAGACCACGACTATTATTTTTCACCTTTCTTTGCGGTCTGCTGTGTTACTCACTTAACCAAATGACGATGGCAAGCCCATTATATTTGAGTCATATTTTTGGAGAAACGGGCCCCGTTTTATTTGGACAGTTAATGACTTATGCGTGTGTATTGGTTGTACTTATTACCCCGCTATTAATGAAATTAACTTCCAGTAAGACAGAAACAATTAGCTTGGCATATGCAGGTTTAATGTTTGCATTCGGGTATTTGCTTGTCATGTTGTATCCAACAATTCCGATGCACTTTTTAGCGTGGTTATTTTTATCCGCCGGAGAAGTTTTGCTGTCGACGAAAGAAGGGGTATATCTCGCGAATAACTCTCCATCTAGTCACCGGGGGAGAATTCAGGGGGTACTTGTGACGCTCAGAAATGTTTTGTTGATGCCAAGTTTTATTGTGATCGGCTATTTAATTGATAATTATGGTTATCGTTTTACTTGGTTCAGTGTGATCGCTATTTCTATATTTGCAGCGATTGGGTTTTACTTTATGAATGCCAACAACAGCAAACAGGCATCGCTGGTTATTGAAAAATACTCATAACAAGGCAATAAAATTAGAATTTTACCAATAGCGGTCTGTATAACGAGTTAGCGGCATATCTACTGCATTAAATTATCAAGTGATTATCAGTCGATTTGTTGGATAGATGCATCATGTGCTAAGGAGGCATTCAGTGGTTGAAAGGGGTAATGACCAAGGTTTACCTCAAGTTGCAGGTCCTTATGTTGATGCGACTAAACATAATAAAACGTTTTATATATCGGGGCTTACTGTTTATGGAACTAAGGATCAATCATTTGATATGAGTGGGCAACGTTCGGACATTCTTGGTCAGGAGTCAGCGATCCTTGAGTATGAACGGCGGTCAAAAATTGATTGAGTAAAACTCACCATCTTGGTTCGCAAATTAGCTTGTTACCCTCAATTCGAGAACAACGATGTCACTTCTATGAAGGTTATCTGCCTGTTCTCTTGTGGGTTAATTCATCCCGACTTACAAATAGAAGTAGCGGCCGTCGTAGCGCTGTAGATAAGAACATAAAAAGATGCTTAACAGTGATGTGTCATGTTTGGTATTTTCGATTTTAATTTACGTTAGGGACTTAATTGAAAATTATATATTGGAAGCGACTTCAAAAAATAGCTGCAATCTACATGATTATTGTTGCTGGTTTATTTGCGTTAGACTTGGCGATACTGGGTTTTGTTGAATATGGCGTGAAGACTACCGAATATGTCGGATGTTATGCCTATGACGCGATGCTTATTGGCTTCGAATGCCAAGGATTTGTCGGCTTTAAGCTATTTGCACTGGCTCTAAATTTCCCTTGGTATCATTTATACATGCCGTTTTGGGTTATTTTTAAGCCGGTAGCGTTGTTAGCGGTGATCGCAATGTGGTTGCTTCCTGTCATATTTGTTATATCGACGGTTCAATTGGCGCGTCGCAGAACCTAGCGAGAGTGTTCAAAGGGAGGTAAATTTTTGGCTGTCGCTCATTGTTCGATGATGGCGTTTCATTATTTAAAATAACGTTTTGCTTCACTCCACAATGATTGCCAAGCATTTTTGTCTGCTTAAGTGGACGTTAATTTCTAAGGAAACACTGCGTGTTAATTCGATATCTCAGCAAAGAAAAATTTGAGTGGTTGCTCTCCGATCATGGTTTGTATATTGGGTCTGCTGCTGGTCAAAGTGATCCCAAAGAAGGTCTATATGATAGCTCGACAATCACTAAGGCATTGAAACATAGAATGGGGGATGTTAACCAAGATCTTTTTAGTCGCCTCGACGACTTGAATGAAAACCTAATGCAGCTAAATAGAAAAGATAACTATCTTTCATCTTGGTTCGCCGGTGTAACTGAAACAGCAGAAATGTGGAATGAATATGGTTCTGATGGCGTTGCTCTCATTAGCGACGAGCAGCTTCTTATTAGTTTGCTACCGGAACCTATTACAAATGCTTCAAGTTTTTATGAGATAGCATATAGCGATCAGAAAAAATCAATTGCAATGAATGAACCTCTAAAGTTTAAAGAAGAAAAATATCGGCATGAAAAAGAGTTCAGGTTAGTAGTTGATATGAATCGGTATTCTAAGCTGACTGGATTTGATCGAGAGCAATTTGGGACTGTATACGCAGATGGCAAACCATCATATGAGAACGACTTATTCACGTGCTGTATGAGTGAACAAGGGAAGCGGCAAAGCCACCGCGTCATCAAAACAAAGGGCGATGGTTATGTAATAGCCTATGACTTGAACCGAATAATCAAGCAGATAAGGTTGCATCCATCCGCCTCTAAAGACGATTTTTTAAAAGTTGAAGAACGCCTAAAACAGGCTCAATTAGATGTGACAGTCCAAGTCTCAACATTACGCACTATTGAACGCTAAGTAAGAGGCTTCGCGGGCTGTGTTGTTCTTTCGATTCAGCAGACACTTTATTTAAACAAGCGAAGGCCTTGATATACGCTTCCCCGTTATTTCGCAGCATATGATCCCCGTCGCGTCATGAATAGTTACGAGAACACGGCTTTAGATTTTCCTTCCCGGAGTATGAGATGAGTGATATTCAAAAAGTACTGGACTTCATTGTCGAAATTGAAAAGTTAAAAGATGTACATCGAAAAACACGCCCCGTTGGTCTTGAACGATATGAAAACTCAGCAGAACATTCTTGGCATGTTTGTCTTGCGGCTTTAATGCTGAAAGATTCTGCGAATCAGCCTGTGAATATCGATCGTGTTATCAAGATGCTATTGATCCATGATTTGGGTGAAGTAGATGCCGGTGACACCATTATTTACGCAAGTGAAACGCCAGAACTCAAAAAGAAAGAACAAGCGGGTTTGGCGCGCATTTTTGCTTTGCTTCCTGAAGGACAAGCGGAACAATATTTATCTTTATGGCTTGAATTTGAAGCAGGGGAAACCGCCGATTCTAAATTTGCGAAAGCAATTGATCGTGTGCCACCGCTGCTTCATAACTTACACGGTGACGGACATAGTTGGAAAGAAAATAAGGTCCCTAAAGAAAAAGTTTTCGCTGTGAATCGCCGAATTGCCGAAGGGAGTCAGTCGCTTTGGTCATTACTCGAAAAGAAACTCAATCAAGCCGTGGAAGAGGGGATTTTAAAATAGCAATCAAACAAGATACTTGAGCGGAAAATACCATTGCCTTGATGCTGCAGATACTTTGTTTAAATAAAATGAGGTCTTCCCCGTGCATCCAGAGTGAGAGCGTGAGTGTTCATTTTGCATACAGTTTGATTTCAAACCAACCAGGTTTCGAAAACAGCACAATTAAAGCGACTGTTTAGTAACCAGCTCTCGTTTGATAATTAGTCAACATTTGATTGATAAATGTTCGCGATCTCGCCCTGCCCGTGCATCCCATGATCAGTGCTTATTGGTCTATAAGGACTTTCCAGCGTGGTGAGCCTCAGGGGTATTTGAACTCAGGACGAGCACTATTAGCTGAAACGTCTTACACATTTTTACTTGGCACTTATCCGCGATTGTGCACACCACTGCGCCAGCATTTTGATGGCATTTTCCACATCCGCGTTTCAACCAAAGCCAGCATTGAGGCGAAAACAGTGATCATAGCGATGGTCGGTGGAAAAAATATGCCCTGGTGCAATCCCAATCCCTTGCTTGCGTGCCATAATGAATAATTCTCTTACATTGAGCGACTACTGCGACGGTGGGTCGCGGCTGGCACCGAACTAGCCAGTTTAAATTACGCTGAGAGTTGGCTTGTTTGCTTCTTTAAGCAAATATCGCTTAAGCTTCCTTCCAAAGAGAAAAGTCGGAGTTACTTGTCTGCAATGACTTTGTGGCCCCTTAACGCGGCACTTCTTGGTGATCTTGTTGAGCCTTGTATTCCACAAAATTTGCTTTCATTAGCATTGAGTTGCTCAAAAAACCATCGTTGAGACGTTTCCCTCTTAAGGTCAACAAAAAGTCATCGAGGTGTAGAAGCTTATCTTTACAGTCTACACTGAAATATCTTACCGAGTTTGTGGGCATTTGTGGGGGGGTTTGGTGTAAAGTCGGCCTTTGCTTTTAGATGACCAAATAATAAAGCGCGTCATTTATGCGAATTTACCCTATTTATGCGCTCTTTTTAACGGAAATGCTTAAGTTATGTTGCCATTCAATTTTATCAACGCATCCATAAGTAAAAAGATTAGCAGCCTGTTTGCCTTGCTATTGTCGTTTTTACTGGTGGTGATTATTTATTCAATATATAAATTAAACCTGATTGATAGTGAAATGAAGGAAGTCGCTTATGTTGATATTCCTTTGAATGAAATTATGAGTGAAATTGAAATGTTGCAATTAGAGCAACATATTCTATTAGAGAAATTCGAGTTAAGAGAACAGCGTAAAAGTGAAGATTTTTCGATAGAGCAGCAGTTTACTTATCAAAAGAAGCAGTTTAAGTCCTTGTTGGATAAAGCGGTTAAGGTGATTGCCAACAGCTTGTCTACGCACGAAATAAGATACGATCTGATGGCCCATCAACAACTAATGGCGAAGATCGAGGTCTATCATCAAAAGAGTGATCTTTTTGAGCAGGTGTTGCAGTCGCTCTCATCCTCGCCGCTCCACAGTGCTGCAAAGTTGAAGCAGTTGGAAGATATGGCGAATGACTTAGAAGCCGGAGTGACGTCGATTTTAGAGCGGATTGAAACGATGACGCTTGAAGCCGGTCGTTATACCGAAAAACACGAACAAGAATTTAAATTAGTAAATGTTGCTTTAGGCTGTTGTGCGTTAATTTTGGGCCTTATTCTTACCACTTATATCATCAGACTATTCCACTATCGTATTGTTCGCATTAAGCAGCAAATACAGACTTTCGAATCATCTTTAAGTGATGAAGAACGTAGTCTAGAGAAAGAAGGGTTGCGTTCATCGCAGGATGAGTTGGTTGAGTTAGAGCAAGAGTTAAAGTTGATGATGCGGCGTTTAACTAAAGAAATCACCAATCGAGAGCAAGTTGAGCAACAGTTGCTTGTGTTGGCTACGCAGGATAAGTTGACGGGTGCTTATAATCGACATAAATGGGATGAACAGCTACAGGTACAGCTCAATTTGGCAAAACGAGGTGGTCAATTTAGTTTGATCTTGTTGGATATCGATTTATTTAAGTTGATTAATGATCAACATGGTCATCAAGTGGGCGATCAAGTGCTGATTCATATGGTGGCCGCGTTGAAGGAAAGACTTAGAAATGTGGATCAATTGTTTCGGCTGGGTGGCGAAGAATTTGCAATTCTATTGCCCCTACAAGATGCGGCAGCAGCGACCCATTTGGCTGAAGTATTAAGAGAGATGATAGAACAAATTAATCATGAAGACCTACCTCGCTATACCATTAGTATTGGGGTGACAGAGTATCTTAAGAATGACAATGAAGAGTCGATCATTAAACGAGTCGATAAAGCGCTGTATCGGGCCAAGTCAGAAGGTCGCAACCGCGTATACACCGACTAATATTGTACTAAGAAAAGGTTGAGCGTTCGTTTACTGTGATCGCTAGTTTTTATGGAAATAGATTAAGTAATGTTGTCATTCAAATTTTTAAACGCCTCTATTAGTAAGAAAGTGAGTAGCTTGTTTGTATTGTTGCTGTCATTTTTATTGGTGGTAATTATCTATTCAATTTATAAACTGAATATGATTGATAATGAGATGAAAGAGGTTGCCTATGTTGACATACCTCTAAGCCAAATTATGAATGAGATTGAGATGTTGCAGCTTGAGCAGCATATCTTATTAGAAAAATTTCGGCTAAAAGAACAAGCTAAAGAGAGTAAGCCTCCGAAAAATAAACAGTTTGCTTATCAAAAGCAGCAGTTGAGGCTGCTACTGGATAAAGCCGTTAAGGTGATTGCCGATAGCTTGTCTTCTCATGAGATTCGATATGATTTGAAATCTCATCAGCAAATTATGTTGGATATTGAGACTTATCATCAAAAAAGTAACGTTTTTGAACAACAGTTATTAGCAATGATATCGACAACGCACATCAGTGATGAGAAACAACGCCAATTGGAGCTCATGGCGAGTGAGTTGGAAGCCAGTGTCTCGGTTATTTTGCGACGGATTGAAACTTTAACACTGGAAGCGGGCCGTTACACCGAAAAACATGAACAAGAATTTAAGTTGGTTAATATTGCCTTGGGTTTCAGCGCCCTCATTTTAGGGCTGATTCTCACCACTTATATTATCCGGATATTTGATTACCGTATCGTTCGGATCAAACAACAAATACGAGCCTTTGAATCGTCTTTTCGTGACGATAATTCGGGTTTAGAGGTGGGAGGGGCGGTTCGCTCTTCTCAGGATGAGCTGGTTGAGCTCGAGCAAGATTTAAAGTTGATGATGCGACGCCTAACCAAAGAGATCATCAATCGAGAGCAAGTGGAACAACAGCTGTTGGTGCTGGCAACACAAGATAAACTGACCGGTGCCTACAATCGGCATAAGTGGGACGAGCAGCTTACAATTCACCTCGATTTAGCGAGACGGGGTAGTAAATTTAGTCTGCTGTTGCTCGACATTGATCATTTTAAAGGTATCAATGACCAACATGGTCATCAGGTTGGCGATCAGATCCTGCAACATTTGGTCGCGACCTTTAAGGCTAGATTGAGAAGTGTCGACTTGCTGTTTCGGGTCGGCGGTGAAGAGTTTGCGATCCTGTTACCAATGCAAGGGGTCGCGGCTGCTAGTCAAGTTGCTGAGCAGTTGAGAAGAATAGTAGAACAGCTGACAGAATCTGATTTACCAACTTATACAATTAGCGTTGGCGTCACCGAGTTCTGTGATAACGATAGCGAGGAGTCGATGTTTAAACGTGCCGATCAGGCACTCTATTTAGCGAAATCTGGCGGTCGTAATCGCGTTCAAAGCGCTTAAAGTTAAACCGGTAGCCGAGGCGGAGCAAAGGGTTATAGTAAGGGGTTATCCGCATGAAGGGCACGGCAAATGGCGGCGACAACTAAGCTTAAGGTTGAGCGGACCACTTGCTCTTGTCTGGCTATTTGCATGCGGTAGAAGCTTAATTCGGCATCGTCTGCCGGAGGCGCGATATCTAGCTGGACCACGCCCATGTTTTTGACTTCGTGCAAGGTCTTAATTGGCTCTATAATTTCACTATCGGTGAAATGATACTCACTAGCCTCTTGATTTAGAAAATTTCTAAGTTGAATAAATTTATCGATATCTTGATAGATATCCTGAGAGATAATTCCTAAGGCGTACAGTAGTTTTAGGCGAACATCCAGTTCGCCTAAGGGACCACTATTATTTAATAGTGGTTCAACGGCATACTTAACGGCGTGGTCATCTTTACGAAACACGCGTTGCACTAAGTCTTCAATACTTGCTTCAAAAATATCTACTGAGCTAATGAAAAAGCTGCGCGGAGTTACAGCCTCACTCAGTTGCTCAATATTGTCTAATTCTTGCTGGTATTTATCCATAGTTTTGTCGTATTC
The DNA here is from genome assembly GCF_050870865.2 of Agarivorans sp. QJM3NY_33. Lineage (NCBI taxonomy): Bacteria > Pseudomonadati > Pseudomonadota > Gammaproteobacteria > Alteromonadales > Alteromonadaceae > Agarivorans > Agarivorans sp. QJM3NY_33. The sequence goes on along the minus strand of NZ_CP194039.2, from coordinate 4,956,008 downwards.
ACTCATTCAGTAATGGATGATATGGCCGCGAGGCTGTGGACCTTTGTTGTCTATTTATTAGACATAACAGCATCTTAATGCTGGCGAATCGTGTAAGACCTCGTTTCAGCGGCAAATACTGGCTAATTTTCCAGTCAAAGAAAAGTCTTAAAAGAATTTTAGCCGAACCCTTCGGGCTGGGGTTGTGGTTCATTGACGTTGCCTGTCCCGACAAAGAAATTTCATCGGATATACTTTGCTTCAATAAACCACCCTTGGCGGCCAAAATAATCACCAAGATTAATGCCTCCTAAACATATTGCTTTTGCAGTGCTAGATAAGTGGTTTCGATGTTATCGAGTATTGCATCATTTTCTCCTAAGCCGGTGTATTTTATCAAGCAAGCACGTACCCCATGTTGTTTTAAATAGTCCTGTAACTCCAGAGCTTGAGGGTCTGCAGGGTTGTTGTAAAACAGCGCCGCGGCAATCCCTTTGACTAAATACTGATTGTCTAGGTTATATTCCAGAGTTCCGAGTAGCGGTTTGAGTAGGCGATCGTTCGCGCCCAGTTTACGGATTGGTTGGCGGCCGACTCGTTCGATATCATCGACTAAAAAGGGATTAGCAAAACGCTCGATGATTTTATCAATGTAAGATTGGTGAAGTTGGCTATCAAAGCCATAGCGACGAATTAATACCGCTCCGCTTTGTTGCATCGCTGCCTTGACTTGCTGGCGAATGTCGGGATCTTCGATGGCTTCTCGGACGGTCTTATAACCCGCAAGAGCGCCTAGATAGGCAGTGATAATGTGTCCGGTATTTAAGGTAAATAATTTACGCTCTACAAATGCCATCAAGTTTGCGGTGGTTTCCATGCCTTCAATACTGGGAATATCGCCCTTAAACTGGGTTTCATCGACAATCCATTCACTAAAGGTTTCTACGGTGACATCGAGCGGGTCATCATTGGCCGCATCCGCCGGTGGTACGATTCGGTCAACCGCGGAATCAACAAAACCTATCTTGTCTTCGGCCAAGTCGTGATAGCTGGCCGCTAGGTATTTAAACACTTCTTGTTTTAAGTGGGTGGTACCTCGAACCATGTTCTCACAAGCGATAATATTGAGTGGTTTGAGGTTGTCTGCCTTAAATCTTGCTTCGATCCCTTGAGCGATAGTTTGCGCAATTTTATCTAAAATAGCTGGCCCCACAGCAGTGGTGACTAAGTCGGTGTAGGTCATTTGTTCGATCAAGGCTGCGCTATTTGAATTAACGGCGTTGATCCGAGTGACTTTTTCAATGTGACTGTCGCTACCAACAACCTTTACATTATAGGATTGCTGGTGGCTGAGTTGGTCGACTAGGGGTTTGTTGACGTCGGCGAAGGTAACGTTGACATCGGCATCGGCCAAGACTTTACCAATAAATCCTCGACCGATATTTCCTGCGCCAAAATGTACTGCTTTCATATTGATTACCTCTAAAAATAGCGTTTAAGCCGAACCTGGTTCGGCTTGATGATGATCGTTTAAGCGGCTGATTTGCCAGCTAATAGTGTTAATACATCTTGAACGTCTTGGGTGTTTGCCAGTTGTTCAATCGCATTGGGATCATCAAGTGCGTTGGTGATAGCGGTAATCACTTGGATGTGCTCGTCATTTTTTGCGGCGATAGCAATCACCAAGCGCGCAACATCATCCGGATCTTCACCAAAGCGAACGCCTTGGGGGTATTGGCATAGTGCTATGCCTGTTTTGAGCACCTTATCTTTGGCATCAACGGTACCATGGGGGACGGCGATCGACTCCCCTAAATAAGTCGAGACTAGTTTTTCACGTTCAAACATTGCAGCCACATAATCGGGCTCAACATATCCCGCTTTAACCAATTGCTCACCTGCGAATTGAATCGCTTGTTGTTTCGTGTGAGCTTGCAAACCGAGGTGAATGTCGCTGGCACTGAGTTGAAACACAGGAGTCGCTGGATCATAGATATCGTCGTTGGCAGCCAACGGGGACACTGCTGGAGACAGTGAGAGATAGCTATCATCATTGGCGGCCGTCGGGGTATTGGCAGCCACCATATTTGCGACAAGTTGATTGTAAAGTTCACTATCGAGAAAGTTGGTTAGTGAAATGTGATGCGCGTTTGGTGCATGCTGTTTTGCTCGTTCAGTTAAATCTTTATGAGTGATCACTATATCTACATCGCTGGGCAGGTTATTAATGGCGGTGTTGGTTACGCTGACGTCCAATTGGCTGGCAGCAAATTTCTTGCGTAATAAGCTGGCGCCCATTGCGCTTGAGCCCATGCCGGCATCACAAGCGACAATAATCTTTTTAACTTGCGACAGGTCGATGTTTACCGCGGGCTTGTTGGCGGTGATATTTGCTTTTGCTTCATTCTTCATCGATTGCATCTGTAAATGCGCTTTACTGAGTGAGTCGTCGTCATCATTGTTAGTATTTTTCTGCGTTTTAAGCAGCAGCGAAGCCACCGTAAAGGAAACGCCAGCGGAGGCAATGATCGAGCACAGTACGCCTATTATTGAGGCTTTAGGGGTCATCAATAATACTGCAAATATGGAGCCTGGCGAAGCGGGAGAGACTAAACCGGCATTAAACAGCGTAAGGGTAAATACGCCAGTCATGCCGCCAGCAATCACCGCTAAAATGAGCCGAGGATTCATTAACACATAGGGAAAATAGATCTCATGGATGCCGCCAAAGAAATGAATGATCGACGCCCCTGCCGCTGATTGTTTTGCATTGCCTTGGCCAAAAGCCATATAAGCCAATAATAAGCCTAAACCTGGGCCAGGATTGGCTTCAATCAAGAAGAAGATTGATTTACCAGCTTCACTGGCTTGTTGGATCCCTAAGGGAGAGAAAATACCGTGATTAATGGCATTGTTTAAGAATAGAATTTTTGCCGGTTCTACAAAAATAGAGGTAAGAGGCAATAAACCAGCATCAACTAAAAAGCCTACGCCAGCAGCTAAACCAGTGGATAGGACTTTAACAAACGGCCCGATCATCAAATAAGCGAGGATCGCGCATAACATACCGATAATGCCTGCCGAGAAGTTATTCACCAGCATTTCGAAGCCGCTTTTAACTTTGCCCTCAACTGCGTCATCAAATTTTTTGATTGCCCAGCCACCCATTGGACCGACGATCATCGCTCCCATAAACATTGGAATGTCGGTTCCGACAATGACCCCGAGAGTGGTCACCGCTCCAACCACCGCGCCACGTTCGCCAGCGACCAGTTTACCTCCGGTATAGCCAATTAATAATGGCAGCAGATAGGTGATCATCGGGCCAACTAAGCTGGCCAATTTTTCGTTTGGCAACCAACCTGTAGGAATGAATAGTGCGGTAATTACACCCCAGGCGATGAAAGCGCCGATGTTGGGCATAACCATGTTCGAGAGGAAGCGGCCAAAATTTTGTACCCTTACCTTTGCGTCTGGTGATAACATAACAAACTCCGTTTGATGCTTTGCTAGATTCTAGTGGACGGTTCGTCAAAACCGTTTGGTCTCTTGTTCAAGTCCAATCTACCACATTGGGGTGTATGCGAAGCTGATAACGGAGTTTTTGTGATTTAGTTCTTAATCTCGTAACATTTCCCTCAAAATTTAGTGATCCAGCTAAAGAAAATACACACCGGAAAAACCAAATCCCAACAAGGTTTAGCTTGTCAATAGTGTTTGTTGTGATCAATATCGCGTTTTTCTTATCTGGGTGGTTTTTGTTTTTTGTGATTCAGATCGCTAATTGGTTAAAAAGCTAGCGCATTTTAATGAGCATAGGTGATTCTGCTCACGTTTTCTATTGGTGTGTTAATAGCTTTGGGTTGAGTTTGGTTGCTTGTTAATAACCGTGGAGTTGCGGCTTGGCCATTTGCCTTTGAATGGAAGGTTGAAAGGGAACTATTTCGTTGACTCGGCTTTGCCGTTTTCAACGCAATTAAAATGTTTTTATTGGGAACAACATTGTCTGCAAAAGATAAACTGCTTTGCGTTGACGTAGTTTTTGTTGTTCTGTGGAACGAAGCTATCGCTCAAATCAACTAAGCTTTGTAAAGTTACCTTATTCGTTTAAATGATTGCTCAGTAAGGAATATCGATGATTGACCAAGAACTAGCCCAACTTGAATCTGTGTATCAAACCATAATCGACTTTTTGGTGCGTTATAGCTTTCAGCTGGTTGGCGCCCTTATTATTTTGTTACTGGGTCTTTGGGTGGCCGGGAGGATCGGCAAGTATCTATTTAAGGCGCTTGAGTTAAAGGGCTTGGATATCACGCTCGCCCATTTTATCGCGAATCTCGTGAAGATCATGTTTGTTGCCATCACGGTGATGATTGCCTTAGGTAAGTTGGGGATTAGCATTACCCCTTTTGTGGCCGCGTTAGGTGCCGTTTCTCTTGGCGCAGGTTTGGCAATACAAGGAACCTTATCTAACTATGGTGCCGGTTTGGCGATTATTTTGACACGTCCCTTTGTGCTTAAAAATACCATTACCGTTAAAGGGTATACCGGTATCGTTGAAGAAATAAACTTGGCGACGACGGTGTTGATGAATGAGGACGATGAACGGATTACTATCCCTAATCGCCATATTGTGGGTGAAATACTCAAGAATACCAATCAGAGCAGCCTAGTAGAGGGCGAGGTTGGAGTTGCCTATGGCTGTGATCCGGAGCAGGCAATTGCATTAATAGAAGTGACTTTAATGGCCATCGCAGATGTACAGCAACAACCCGCGATGAAAGTTGGGATAGGAGCCTTTGCCGACAGTGGTATTACGATTTGTTATCGCTTTTGGGTGCCGACGCCACAATTTCATCAAACCAAGTTTGCCGCTAACTTAGCGGTGTTTAAGGCGCTGCAACAGGCTGGTATTGAGATCCCTTTTCCACAACGAGAAGTTCGTTTGCTTTCTACCAAGGATGCAGGTTAAACGCTTATGTCCTAGTTATGCTGGCAGGTATAAAGTCAGCTTGGGCTGAGGAATCGTGATTATCGAGTGAGTGAAAAGATGCAATACAATGCGACATGACCGACGATGGCCAAGGTCGCATCGATTGTGGCTGATTTAGGTTTTGAGTTTGCTCAGTTGTTGATGTTGCTGAGAAACCAGATCGGCCAGGCTACTACTGCTTTGTTGGGCTTCATCGGCAAGGCGAGCCAGGTCTGAAGCGGAATCCGAGATGCTGGTAATGTTTCGATTTACTTCTTCGGTGACCGCGCTTTGTTGTTCGGCTGCAGTTGCGATATGAGTGACTTGGCTTGAGACTTCTTCAATTTGGCTCACGATGGTATTGAGTGAATCTAGCGCCATTTCGGTTTGTCCAACCGCTAATTTAGCCCCTTCAGCGCCTTGTTCGATGATCTTAGACGCACTGTTGACTTCTTGTTGTAGCGAATCAATCAGTTTGCTGATTTCGTCGGTCGAGCTCTGGGTTTTTGAGGCCAGAGAGCGAACTTCATCGGCCACCACCGCAAAACCGCGGCCTTGCTCTCCAGCTCTAGCGGCTTCGATCGCTGCGTTTAAGGCGAGTAAGTTAGTTTGAGCGGCAATTGCGCTGATGACCTCCAAAATCTTACTAATATTTGAGCTACTATCGGCTACTTTAGCGACAGCCTGCCTGGCTAATTGTGACTCTTGTTCCATATTGTTTACATAGTTCATCGCCTGACTAAGACTGTCTTCGCCAGTTTTTACATTGGCGGTCATTGCGTCGGTTTCTGTGGCAGTTTGTTCTGAGGCTTTGGCAACTTGCAGGGCGGTTGAGCTCATTTGGTTAACTGCGGTCACGACACTTTCAATTTCTTGATGCTGACGATTAACATTATCACGGGTTTGCTCGGCAATATTGGCTGCGGTTTTACTTTCGTTCTGCGAGCGAGAGGCTAGATCTTTAAGTTCACTAATTAATAAGCGTAGTTTGGTAATGAAGCCGTTAATCCCACTGCCTAGAGCGATTAACTCGGCGTGAGATGCTACCGATATTGATTGCGTCAAATCGCCCTCGGCACTGGCGAGGTTTTCAACTCGACTCTGGATCATCTTGAGTGGTGCAATAATGGAGCGGATCACAATGCTAATGGTGGTAACTGCAATGACCGAGACAATGCCGCCCACAATCAGCAACAGGCTGCCTAAGGCGGTCTCCATATCATTCATGGCCTTATCCATTTCTATTGCGGCCTGCAGGGCGTCGGCTTTGGCCACTTCAATGATTAACGACCACTGAGCATCGGCGATAGGGATGCTGACAGGATAAGCGACAACGATGTGATCGTTGGTTTCTAGATAGGCGCCATTTTTGTCCAAATTTTGATATTGAGTGGCTAGGCTTGGGTCGATTGATTCCGCGAGGGGGCGGGCTAGTTTATTATAATGACTGGCCGCAACCACTAAACCCTTATCACTTAATAAAGTGACCTTGGCCTGACCTTGGTAGAGGCTATTTGATAATTCATTAATCAATTTTTGAAACACTGGTAGATTCAAATCTACCCCGACCACCCCTTTAAATTGCCGAGCGACGATCACGGGCACCGTTAACGAGGTCATGAGCTCCTCGTTACCGGGAGATATTTCATAGAGGTAGGGTTCCATTAAACACGGTTTTTTGCTGTCTTTGGCACATAAGTACCATTCGGCTTCTCGCAGGCCAAACTCATTCAGCGTAGTGACATATTTGGGAGCCGCATCGGTGACTTGATGGTGTTCTACACTGCCATCGTTGTTGCGGGTGTAATAGATTTCCAGGGTGCCTGTACCGGGGACACTGTGGCTAAACTTGCCAGTGTACTCCCGATCTCGACCATCGTAACCGTTGGCTTCAAATTGGGCATACATGGAGGATATTTGGCTGTTTTTTTGTAACACCGCAGCGACCGCCGTTTCGATGGTTTCTCTGCTGAGTGGTTGTTGTGCCGTGGTTTCGATTATTCCACTAAAGGAATATGGAATACGGTAGGCCTCATTGATAAATCCGGCAATTCGTTCCCCATACTCACCAGCTTCGGCGCTAAGTTTTTGTTGGGTTTCTTGTTGCAGGGCCGCTTGTACCTGCGCTGCTAATTGTGCATTTTTGCTGCTTAATGACCACCATAAGCTAGCAGATAAAACACTTACAATGATCAGAAACAGTGCAGAAGTGATCCAAAGTAATTTGGTCGATATTGATAATTGACGCATGTATTGATCCCAAGCCAAGATGTGATGGCGTATGAACATCATGAATGGATATACACTAAAAATAGCTTAGCTAAGCTAAATCTCTAGCTTATGAGCATTTTCTTTGCGATGAATGACCCGATAGCTAGGTGCAAAGCGTCTGCGATGAAGTGAATATCGCTTTTCGTGATTAGGGTTCTGGTTGGCAAAGTTCACGGTTCACGATTGCTTTTAAGGTGCGTAATACCAGCGCGAATAGCAGCAGTGATAAAGCGATGAGTAAACCGAGTGCTAATGCCGCTAAGCCTTGACTGTGGCTTAAGTGGGCCATTTTGCTGCTGGCGATGGTGAACGCGGCCAAGGGAAAAGCATAAGCCCATGAAGACATAAAGAAGGGTAAATGGATTAGTCGGTAAATATTGACGAACAGCAGTAGGCCAAAAAATAGCGCCACATAAAAGAGGATTCGGGCAAAGGTATCGAGGCCGTCAATTAAACTGGTGTAGGCCACAAAAGCAATTGAAGGCGGTGTTAGAAAAATAAATAGCATCGGCATTAATTGCTCCGATAAGGACTCATGAAAGAATAATCGGTGCAGAATAATGGTTAATAAGCTCAACCAAAACAATAAGCCAATGCTGAAAAAGAACCAACTGAGTTCAATGTAACCGAGGCTATTACCCGATATTGGCACAAACATATTACCCACCACCGGGATAAACCAGCTCGGATTGGCGTGTAACAAACAGTAATGGGAATGATTTATCCAACTGCTGACGATGTAAAGCGTCAAACCCAATTGAGTAACGGTACCCATGACCCATAGATTGGCAGATAAGCTGGGGTATTGATTCCAAATGACCGACAACAACAGCAAGCTAATCGAGAAGGCGGGGAAGAAATTGAGTTTTACGGGATGTCTTAGCTCGGCAAATACCTCTTCAGGAAAGTAGCGGAGTTTAATACAGTAGAGTAGCGTCATCACCAGCATCATCACCGAGCTAATCGTGCCTAATACCATCGCGATATGATCAGATATGCTTAGTGCAGATACTTTCCAAGAGATGCTCCAGCCAGTAAAACCCATAATAATGGCGAAGAAAGAAATTGAAAAATAGCGGAATCGATGTTGCCAGGGGGAGGGCTGTGGTTTTGGTCGTGGTGTGGTGCTCATAGACGTTCTCATAGTTATGAATGGACGTTCATTGGACTTGTTGATTCTCGCTGGTTGGCGCACTTGCTGTTGGCATCATGTGAGTCGCGTTGCCGTTTTAAGTAAGTGTAGGCGTTGGTTAACAAAAGTGAATTGGCTATCTTTAGCAAAGCCTAATTTATGTATTGGCTCCGATGCCGTTTTGAGCCTGAGCCGGTATCTATGGAAGGGCTGCCTGCGCTGAGCGTTAGCGTCTAGTTGAACTGAACTATCGTGATTGTTGGCAATGTGGATCGCTTATGTTGGCGGTAGATTGTCTTAATGAATACTCGATTGAACTCTAATTAATAAATGTTGTAATAATACTTGAGGCTTCTATTATTAGCAGTTAGTTATATTTTTGTTATTCATTCATCAAGTGCCTAAACGCCGTTTAGGCTGTGGCGAAGGTATTTTGAAGTTTGTTTGTCGAAGGGCGTGAAAACTATGTTTGCCTAGCTTATTAAGCGGTTATTGTGGTTGTGTTAACGCTGACTATCTTTGTACAAAATCAACTATAAATGTTGTTCGCCCTTGGTCATTTATCAAGGAAGAATTATGAATATATGTATTACAACAGGTATCAAACGGTACTTTAATTACCGGCTCCTATTTTTGAGTTTACTGCTTTGTATTCCGGTGAGCGCGCACGATTTTGGGAAGCACCGGGTTCATTCGCATGGCTTATGGGGGCTTTCGAGCTACCAGCAATTACGTCATCAAGTTATTTCTCTGCCTTTCTATGCGTTGCGACCGATGCGTGCTGGGCCATTGATCCGTCAGGCGCATCATTATGGGATCCTCGATATTGATGTTCCGTTACCGGCTGGCTTAGCCATTGATTATCAGGTCTGTGGCGAAGACTTACCAGACCCCAGTATTCGTCAGGCGGTGGCCTGCACCGTGAATGATGGAGGGCGCGGCAACACCGATCCCAATCAAGTGGGATTCTCGACTCAGGGACGAGAGCTGATGGCCTTGCGTTTAGGTAATCCAAATGGCTATCGAGTGATGGTGATTACTCAGCAACATGGGAATGAACCTGCGGCGACAGAAGCGGCCTTAAGTGTGGCGCGTTGGCTCGCTATGGGATTTGGTCAAAGTGTTCAACAAATCCTGCGGCGCCTCGATATTGTGATGTTATTACGCGCTAATCCCGATGGTGGGGAACCTGATCCGCGGGCTTGTGCGATTGATCCTGAGCCTGGGATGGTATTAGACAAAGATTGTGCGTTGACTCGACAGAATGTTGACCCCTCTGCGGGCGGGGCCTTCACTGAAAATTCTGAAGCTGATTTTGTGGGGGTGGTGGGTCGTGGTTATGATCTGAACCGTTACCACTATGCGGGTCTCGAACAACCGATCCGGCCAGTAGAAACACAAGCAATGGTCGCCGCTGTGTTGGCTTTTCGCCCGGAAGTTGTGCTTGATTTACATGGTGATTTGCAAAAAACCGATTGTCAGCTCGACATGAGCAGCATTCAAGCGGGTGCTGTGTTGGGTAGTTTGCCGACAGTGGCCTGTTTAGCTGAGGATGAGGCCGATGATTTTCGTTTGCTTAGCCCCTATGCCGATGCCGAACCGGGGAGTGAGCATGAATTTGTGGTGCAGAGCTTGGCGGTTAATGTGATGGCGAAAATTGCCAGTGTATTTCAGGGATCGGTTGGTCGTTTTTCACAACTTCAATTGGATGCTGGGCATGTGAGCACTGGGGCTACGGGTCATTATCAACAACTGGGGGTTGCGGTTGCGGGCTGGGAAACGGTGAATTTTAGTAAAGATCTGCGCGCTGATGTGGTGGCGGTGGCCGCTGGTAAGCCAGTGATTGGGGTGAATCTTGGTTTACCTCAACCCGAATTATTGAAGAAACAGATTTGGCTCAACCGAATTGCCTTATTTGAAGCGCTGAGTAGCTTAGCCGAGTTTGCTCAGCAAGCACCGACCAGTGGTGGCGACTTTTGTGATTATCCACTCGCGCAGGGCTTAAGAGCCAACTTGCCAGCAAAATATTGGGGACCGCAGGCAACTGATGGTGAGAAGTTGATCCCGATTGCGCCGGGGATTGGATTGCCGCTCTACGTGAGTGGCAATTGTCCCGATAATCCAGAGTCAACCAAATAGCGATTTGCCAATTTGGGTCGCGACGCTCGATGATACAAAAGGCATCCTATGGATGCCTTTTTTCTTGAATCAGAGTTTAGTCAAGATGGATTACTAGAATATTTTTGATTCTTATATCAATGAATAATGAACCGCGCTGGACTATTCTCTGAGGAGACCGCAGCTCGTGTTTGTCGCTGCGTAATCGGAGGGACAGCCATGCCATACTATAAACCGTTGAAACAGTTACCCGAACCAGAACGAAAACGAATCGTGGCCGGTATTCAAGGCTTACGGCAGCAGTTTAAGGAGCAGGCGTTTCCTGAAAAGAAGACTGCAGAATCGTTGATCCTTGGCTCTTGGAATATTCGTAATTTTGATGATGACCGCTTTAACTATGGGCCTCGCTTGCAAGAATCCCTGTATTATCTGGCGGAAATCATCTCGCGCTTCGATGTGATTGCAGTGCAGGAGGTGTGTCAGGATCTGGCACCATTAGATGCTTTAATGGATATATTAGGTCGGCAATATCGTTATATTTTAACCGACGTAACCCATAGTAGCCTCGGTGGTAATAAGGAGCGTTTAGGCTTTATCTATGACAAGAACAAGGTGTTTTTTAAAGGGGTTGCCGGTGAATTAGTCCTTCCCGATAAAATGCTTATTAGTGATGCTTCAAATAAAAAACGGCAATTTTCTCGAACTCCCTTTGGTGCGCAGTTTCAATCGGGTTGGTTTAAGTTTTTATTTTCAACGGTACACATTTTCTATGGGAGTAACTCTCCTCGTTCACCTAGCTACGAGCGACGGGTTAAAGAGATCGCGGCGGTAGCTAAGTATTTGGCGAAACAGGCGAAAGTGAGTGACCTGAACCAAGTGCTGGTGGGCGACTTTAACATCAAGGCGCATGGGAGCGCTGGATTTAATGCTTTGCAGCAGAATGGTTTTACTATCGTAAAAAATCGCAAAGGCAGCAATCGTGATCAGACTAAATTTTACGATCAAATTTCATTTATCTCGCGCCGTGACGAGTTGCAATTGAAACAAGCCGAGCGTCAAGATCGGGTATTCCAATTCTTCGATAGTGTATTTCGCTTAAGTGATTTTAACCTGTATAAGCCGCTATTGAAGCAGCATATACAGACAAAACTGCAGCTCGCTAAGCAGCAAGTTGATTGCGCAAGCACCAATAAAAAGTTAAAAAAAGCCGAAGATAAGTTAGCGAGCCTTCAAGCGGTACTGGTCTCTGATGAGTCTTTATTTGACTACTATCAGGAATGGCGAACCTTCCAAATGAGTGACCATTTACCGCTCTGGGTAGAATTGGAAATTGATTTTTCAGATAAATATCTGGAGTACCTTAGTGATTACCAAGCATAGCAGCGAGTTTGCGGATGAGGGTTGCGGGGTGATGTTTTGTTTAAATGTTGGTCGAGGCGTCGCTTAGCGGGCCTTATCTCTTGAAGAGGGAGAGTCAGCACTATCACCGAGAGCGGTGATAGTGCTGTTTACTTTTTAGTGCGGCAGTTACAGAGTGACGCCGTTTTTCCAGATGGCTAACTCACGAATATCATTGTACTCATTTTTGGTGAGCTCGCCGCTCACCAATTTGGCTAAGTGATCTAAGAATCGGTCGAGTAGCTCTGGCATTAATAAGTTGTCGGTGATTAGAGCCCCAGCATTAAAGTCTATCCAGTGCGGTTTGCGGCTTGCTAAGTCACTGTTAGTGGCAATCTTCACCGTTGGAACAAAGCCTCCGTAAGGCGTGCCTCGTCCTGTGGTAAAGAGCACCATATGACAACCCGACGCACCTAAGGCGCTGGTGGCAATGGCGTCATTACCCGGCGCATTCAAGAGGTTAAGCCCCGGTTTACTGAGTTTTTCAGTGTAATCAATCACGTCAATCACCTGGCTAGAGCCAGCTTTTTGAGTACACCCCAAAGATTTATCTTCTAGGGTGGTGATCCCACCAGCTTTATTACCTGGAGATGGGTTTTCGTACACGGGTAAGTCGTGGCTGAGGTAGTACTCTTTAAAATTGTTCACCATGTCAACGATTTTATCGAAGACCACTTGGTCTTTAGCGCGATTCATCAAAATCGTTTCTGCGCCAAACATTTCAGGAACTTCGGTCAGCACCGTGGTGCCGCCATGCGCCACCATGGTGTCGGAGAATAAACCCAGCATTGGGTTGGCGGTAATTCCCGATAAGCCATCACTGCCGCCACATTCCAAGCCGAAGCGAACTTCAGAAAGCTTGCCGGGCTCGCGTCGGTCCTGCTGCATTTTATCAAACAGCCGTTGCAGATGAACCAGCCCTTGCTCCACTTCATCGTCGCTGTGCTGCGCCACCATAAACTCGATGCGTTCTGGATCGTGTGCTGCTAAGCCTTGCCTAAAGGGGACGATTTGATTGTTTTCACAACCAAGACCAATCACCAAAGTACCACCCGCATTGGGGTGCGTGGCCATGCTTTGTAACAATTTCTTGGTGGTTTGATGGTCATCGCCAAGTTGTGAGCAACCAAATTGATGGGTAAACACATGTACCCCATCGATCATCGAGGTGTCATTTTTAGCCAGAAATCGCTTGGCAATTTGCTGGGCGATGCCATTCACACAACCCACTGTTGGAATAATCCAAATTTCGTTGCGCACTGCGACTTCACCGTTGCTGCGACGATAGAGCTGTACTTCACGGTCGGGTTTGCTCAGTAATTCAACTGCTGCGCTTGGTGTATATTGGTAACTACTTTTATCATTTAAGTTCGTTTTGGCGTTATGGCTATGTATCCACTCACCGCAATTGATCGCCTCTGTCGCATGACCAAAAGGTTCACCGTACTTTACCAATAACCCATTGGGCGCAATTTCTGCAATGGCAACTTTATGGCCTTTGTCGATGTTTTGCTGTAGATAAACATGCTGGTCAGCAATGCTGATCTCGGTGCCTTTAAGCATTGGCTCCAAGGCAATAATCACGTTATCTCGTGGGTGTATTTGGATCCAAGTCTTCATTTTATCCATCCAACTCTTTACTGAGTGCTGCTGATGTTCCGGCAGTTAGCATCGCCGTTAAATAGGCGGTCACCTGTTGCGCGAATTGAGGCACTTGATTGAGATCTTGGCCCCAACTTTTTTCTTTCGCTAATACTTTGCTGACCAGTTCGGCTGGTGTACTTTGCCCCGAGTCAACGGCTTGCCATTGCTCACTAAACAAATCTAACCAATGTTGGTCGTCATTGAGTGGAATGCTTTGACCGTCACGAAGCCCGCGATAGAACAATAGCTGAGCAGCAAAAGCGAAACTCATTAACTTGGGCGCTTTACCGTTACGCTCGGCGTTGGTCAGCAGTTGTGGCAGCAGGCGAGTTTGCCACTTGGTCATACTATTGAGTGCGATGGACGTGAGCTGATGTTGAATGTAAGGATTTTTAAAGCGATTGATAACCGCATCAGCAAAGGCTTGCAGCTCATCTTTTTCCAGTGATAAGGCTGGGATCACTTCTTCTGAGAGTAGCGATTCAACAAACTTGCTTAATTGTTGGTCTTGCATTGCTTCGCCAACCGTATCGATGCCACTCATGTAGGCAACTGGCACCATGGCGGTGTGGGCCCCATTCAGAATCGCAACCTTACGCTCTTTATAGGGTTTGATGTCATCCACAATTTTAATATTGAGTGCTTGCCCTTCAAGTTTTAAAGCTTCGGCTAGCGCTTGTGGTCCTTGGATAACAAACAGATGGAAGTACTCCGCGGTGACCATAAATTGGTCGTGATAACCCAATTTTTGTTCCAAGCTAGCTAGTTCGTCACGTGGATGACCCGTCACAATGCGATCAACCAAGGTGGAGCAAAAAGTATTTGCTTCATTCACCCAGCTGCTGAATTCGCTACCGAGATCCCATAACTCTATGTATTGATTAATTATTTCTTTTAGCTTATCGCCATTGTAGTCAATTAACTCACAAGGAATGATGAACAAGCCCTTGTCGCTTGCACCAGAAAACGCGAGGTAACGAGCGTGTAACCAGCAGGTGAGCTTCGCCGGGAAGGTGCTTGCCGGCGTATCGGTAAATTTATCTTGTTGGTTATAGGCAATCCCGGCTTCAGTGGTATTCGAAAAGATAAACTGAATATTGGGATCTTTGGCGAGTGCCAAATATTCATCATAGTTTTGGTAAACCGATAACTCTTGATTCACCGAACTAATAATTCGGGTTTCTTCTACTGCTTGATTGTCTTCATTCAAACCGCGGATCACTGTGGTATAAAGGCCGTCTTGTTGGTTCAGTAGCGGTGGGAAATCGGTATCGATGGGGCGGACAATGGCAACGCCAGCATCGAGATCGGTTTGATGATTTAAAATATCTAATTGCCAATCAACAAAGGCCCGCAAGAAATTACCTTCTCCAAACTGAAGAACTCGGGTGGTGTATTGTTTAGCTTCAAATTGAGCGCGATTAAGGGTGTTCATTATTTCTCCAGATTCAAGTTGAAGTATTTATTAGCATTGTTGAAGCTGATGTCTTCAACCATTTTTGAGAGTAGTGCCATGTCGTGTGGGGCTTCGCCGTCGGCAACCCATTGGCCTAATAGGCGACATACCAAACGGCGGAAATATTCATGACGAGTATAAGAAACAAAGCTACGGCTGTCGGTTAGCATGCCTACAAAGCGACTGAGTAGGCCCAACTGAGAGAGCTGTTCCATTTGGCGTAACATGCCGTCTTTTTGGTCATTAAACCACCACCCAGAACCAAATTGGATCTTGCCTTCAATACCATCGCCCTGGAAGTTACCGCACATGGTAGCCAGAACTTCGTTATCGCGTGGGTTGAGGCAATATAAGATGGTTTTAGGTAAGGCATCTTCAAGCGCGAGAGCATTCATTAACTTTGATAATGGTGCTGCCACTAAGCCATCGTTGATGGAATCAAAACCTGTATCGGGACCAAGCAGTTGTAACATGCGTTGATTGTTATTGCGCAGGGCTCCGATGTGGTATTGCTGAACCCAGCCGCGACGCGCGTATTCTTTACCGAGGTAAACCAGCACTGCGGTTTTGAGTTGCGCTGCTTGTGTTGCCGAGACGGTTTTGTTGTTCAGGCGGTTGGCTAAGATTTGATCAAGCTCTTGTTCACTTGCTTCTTCATATTCAACCGTGTCTAAAGCATGGTCAGCGATACTACAACCGTGAGCGGCAAAATGGTCAAGACGAATAAACAGCGCGTCACATAACTGATGAAAGCGAGAGATTTCGATATTGGTTAATTCGCCTAAGGTGGCGATATAACTTAGGTAATCTTCGGCATTAATATTAAAGGCTTTGTCTGGGCGCCAGCTGGGGAGCATTTTTACATGAAAGGATTTGTCGTCGGCAACCGCTTTGTGGGCGGCTAAATCATCAATAGGGTCGTCGGTGGTGCCCACCATACGAACGTTCATTTTTTGCATAATGCTTCTTGCCGAAAATTCGGGAGTGGCTAGCATCGCATTACAATCATTCCAGATGCCCTCGGCACTTTCGGCGTTGAGGATCCGTTGGGTAATTCCAAAAGGTCGACGTAATTCTAGATGAGTCCAATGAAACAACGGATTACCAATGGTTTGAGGCACCGTTCTCGCCCAAGCCTGAAACTTTTCTTGGTCACTGGCGTCTCCAGTAATGAAGCGCTCGTCAATGCCGTTGGTTCGCATGGCTCGCCATTTGTAATGGTCGCCACGTAACCAAATGTCGGTGAGGTTATTAAAGCGGTAATCTTGAGAGATTTGTGTCGGGGGCAAATGACAGTGGTAATCAATGATTGGTTGCTGTGCTGCCACATTGTGGTAAAGCTCTTTAGCTACGTCTGTGGTCAGTAAGAAATCTTCGCTTAAAAATGTCGACATACAGGTTCTCTCAAATTTGGTTATTTTAACTCTATTAAAATACACCCTATTCAACTGGTATAACAAATTTATCCCATAAAGAAAGTTTGATCTTGAGAGTTTGATCCCACTAATCGTGTTTGCAGCAAAATTACACTAGACCTTATTGACTTAAATAGTATTATTTATGGAAGTTGTAAATTAAATTTTTTAAAGCAAAAACAGTTACTTGCTTGTCCCTCATTGTTTTTTATCAGTTGTTTTTGAGTATTTTGAGCATTTTTTTTACTCTGTTAAGGGGGACTGAGCTAAAATTAATTGGTTAGACCGATTGTATTTGGGGTTTCGCTTTAGATTTTCGATTTGTGCCCTTTTCTGGAGCCAGATGGCTCAGGCTAAGCTCAGCCCCCTGTCTTGAGTCGGTTTAAGGTGATTTAGAATAAATGGGCTGAAGCGTGGTTTTTAGTTTTTTTGAACCGCTGCAGGCATTGTCGCGATCAGGCTGTTTTGGTACGATAGCCTTGTCAATGTGGCTGTATCGGTCATTGTGCACATTTTGGGTAAATTGATGTCTGAATTTGAAATAAAACGTCTTTATCAGAAGATTGCCGCAGATTTAAAAGCGCAGTTAGTGAGTGGTAAATATAAGGTTGGTGAGCGTTTGCCTTCGGAGCGCGTGATCGGCGAAACCATGGAAGTGAGCCGTACGGTGGTGCGTGAGGCGATCATTATGCTGGAAATTGAAGGTTTTGTTGAAGTGCGTAAGGGCTCGGGCATTCACGTGATTGCCACGGACATGCCAAGCAATAACCAGAGTGCCGATAAAGCAAGTGAAACCTTATTGTTCTCCGGCCCTTTTGAACTGCTGCAGGCAAGGCAGCTATTAGAGAGCAATATCGCTGAGTTTGCTGCCTCTCAGGTGACCAAACAAGATATTATTGAGCTGAAAAAAATTCAGGCCAAAGCTCTAAAAGAAGATCGTCTCCGTGATTCTAAGTGGGATAAGCTATTTCATATTCAGATTGCCAAAGCGACGCAAAACTCAGTATTGCTGATTATGGTAGAGCAATTGTGGGAGCATCGAGAGCAGAATCCTTATTGGCTCAAATTACATGAGCACATTGATGAAAGTTGTCTTAATAGCTGGTGTTGTGATCATGAACAAATTCTAGATGCGCTGATCCGTAAAGACCCGCAAGCGGCTAAGTTAGCGATGTGGCAGCATCTTGAGAACACCAAGCAAATGTTATTTAACGCCACCATATTTGACGGTGATGACCGTTACTTATTCACTGATAATCCGGTGGTTGAGTTTCAACCGCTCAATATTGGTTTAGCCTAACAAAGCCGCTGCTATATTGGCGTCCAGATAGCTTGTGAGCTGTATTTCGGCTATATGTTTGTTGTTATTCCCCGTCTTTAATCAATCTACCGGGTTGCTCTTCTATTGTTTAAGTGAGTCTACATACAAGGAAGTATGTGGTTTTATTGGTGGCGAGTCGTCCTCTTGGCATGCGGGACTCTGTCTTGCTTGCAAAATAACAAAACTCAACTAAGTTTTACTAAGTCCTGCATCCATTTCTCTCCCATTTCGTGTATTTCATCGCAAAATTGATCATACCACTTTCCAAAATGAGACATAGACACTCTTCTATTTAGGGTAATTGGTATAACATGAGCGGGTATTGGAGTGACACGTCAAGCTTGTGAGTGGTGTTCTCCTATATGTAGTGATACCAATTATGACTCGCTGGGTCACAAATTTTGAAACTGTAGTTCAAATTTAACATTTGGTGTGAGCTTAAGCTCATATCCTCCCAGCGGTTTATGTTAGCTTTGCGGCTTTGGTGTTGAGTTTTTGAAGGAGTCTTGGCTATTTCTTCAAAATGGTAAGTAGGATACATGGAATTAACAATGATTATTTCTACCTTGAATCAGATCGTCAATCGCGTGTTGGCTACGGTTCTGATTATATTTATGGGGGCGATGATTTTAACGGTGGTTTGGCAAGTCTTTACCCGTTTTATTATCAACGATCCTTCAGTCTTTACCGATGAGCTATCTAGATACCTACTTATTTGGATAGGTATTTTAGGTGGGGCGTATACCTATTCAGTAAAACGGCACCTCGCTTTAGAATTAGTGATGCCGAAGTTGAATTTTAGAAATAGAAATTTACTGAGCATTTTTATTAATATATTGGTGATAACCTTTTCATCGATTGCGCTTATCTATGGTGGCAGCATGGTTGTGGCAACAACCTTACAGCATCATCAAATATCGCCTGGACTCGCTATTGGTGGAAATCATCTACTTATCGGCTACGTATACGTGGTATTGCCTTTGTCCGGTGTTCTTATTAACTATTACGGTTTGTTAGATATATTTGCTTCTATCGCGAATATCGCCTCTGGCAAGAAAGGTGATAAGTAATGACTTTAATTGATCTTATTTTCACTCAAGAATATATCAGCGTTATGCCTGATTATCTTTTTGACCTATTGCCTATTATTGTCTTGTTTGGCACCTTGGCTATCTTTCTTATCATCGGTATGCCAATTGCCTTCGCGATTGGTAGTGCTGCATTATTGACGATTTTTCTCGATTTCCCTATCGATAAAGCCTCGATACTCGTCTCGCAGCAGTTAGCAAATGGTTTAAATAGCTTTGGTTTATTAGCCTTACCGTTCTTTATTGTGGCCGGTAATTTAATGAACCGGGGAGGTTTAGCGGTACGCTTAATTAACTTTGCGATGTTACTTGGTGGTCGCTTACCAGGCTCTTTATCCCATGTGAATGTGATTGCCAACATGATGTTTGGTTCTTTGTCTGGCTCTGCAGCGGCAGCTGCCGCGGCTGTTGGTGGCATCATGGGGCCAATGCAGAAAGAGCATAAGTATCCGCGGGCATTTTCGACAGCTGTGAACGTGGCGTCATGCCCGACTGGCTTGTTAATTCCGCCGTCAAACATTCTTATTCTGTATGCACTTGTGAGCAGTACTTCTGTTCAATACCTATTTATTGCCGGATATGTCCCAGGTTTACTCATGGGCTTAGGTATCATCCTTGGTATCTTCATCTTGGGTAAACGAAATGGTATTCCTCAAGAAAAAATTGTTCAAACCGAAAAAACTTCTAAAGTTATTCTGGATGCATTGCCGAGCTTATTCTTAGTCGTGATTATTATGGGCGGTATCTTGGGTGGTGCTTTCACCGCGACCGAAGCTTCAGCCATCGCGGTGGTTTACAGCTTGATCCTCGGTTTTGCTTATCGTGAATTAAAAGTCAAAGACTTACCTTCAATCTTAATTGATAGCGTGTTAACCACTTCGATTGTATTACTGATGATTGCAACTTCTTCGGCCATGTCGTGGGGAATGGCGAATGCAGACATTCCAACTGCGATTGCTGAGTTTGTGTTGAATTACTCGACCAATCCAATTGTGATTATGTTGCTCATGAACTTGATTTTATTGGTTGTGGGCACGTTCATGGATATGTCACCAGCGGTATTGATTTTTACCCCGATATTCTTACCGATAGCGGTGCTATTAGGCGTGGATCCAATTCACTTCGGTATTATCTTGGTATTCAATCTATGTATCGGTATTTGTACACCTCCAGTGGGTACAGCTCTATTTGTAGGCTGTAGTGTATCTGGAAATAAACTGGGAGAAGTGGTGCCTAAGTTACTGCCCCTTTTCTTAATTATGGTAATAACACTCGGATTGATAGTGGTATTTCCTTCACTAACCATGTGGCTGCCTCACTTGGCAGGATATAAATCCTAATAATAAATTGATTAAGGACGTGAAATTATGAAATTTAAAAAACTCTTACTGGCTGGTGTGATTGCAGGGATGTCTTGTAGCTCGGCTGTATATGCAAAAACTTTGAAATTGGCTCACGCATTACCAACTGAGCACCCTGTTCACCAATCTTTGGATTGGTTCGCGAAAAGTGTGACCAAAGATAGTGACTTGCGAGTGAAGGTTTATCCAAATGGAACCTTAGGGAATGAAACAGCGTTATTGCAAATGGTTCAAAATGGCACCATTGCATTTACCAAAGTAAGTGCTGCGCCACTAGAGTCTTTCTCAAAGGCTTACAAAATTTTGTCATTGCCTTATTTATATCGTGATCTTGACCATTACAACAAAGTGTTAAATGGACCAATTGGCCAAGGTATTTTAGCTTCTTCTCGTGACCAAGGTTTTGTTGGTTTAGCGTTCTTAGATGCTGGTGCTCGTAGCTTCTACACAGATAAAGCGATTGTGACTCCTGCAGACTTGAAAGGCATGAAGATTCGTGTGCAAAACTCACCATTAGCGATTGATATCATCAAAGCGCTAGGTGCGACGCCGGTGCCACTTCCTTATGGTGAGTTGTACTCTGCTTTACAACAAGGTGTGGTTGATGGTGCGGAAAACAACATTCCGTCTTACTATTCTTCACGTCACTTTGAAGTGAAAAAAGTTTACTCTTACGACCGTCACACCATGGTGCCTGACGTATTGGTTATTTCTACCAGTGTATGGGATAGCTTGTCAAAAGCAGAGCAAGAAGCAGTACGTAAAGATGCGCAAGCCACAGTTGCAGTGCAAGAGAAAAACTGGAGCGATTACGTTGCTAAAGCTCGCACTGACTTAGAATCACAAGGGATTACCTTTGTTGAGAGTGATACTCCTGCATTCCAAAAAGCGGTTCAATCAGTTTATGAGAAATTTAAAACTGAAAACCCAGAGCTTGTTGGTATGTTGAATGATATTCAAAACACCAAATAATGATTTAGGCTTTTTTAGCTAAATTACTTCGAAGCAATACTCAACACTGCGCTTGGGTATTGCTTTATTTGTTTATATACGGACCTAAGCCAGCAAAGCTTTGCCTTTAACGCTGCTACTATTGAGGTTTTAATGAAACTAAATAAAAGCTCTATGCCGAGCGCGAACGCAGCAAGTAAACCTACGGAACAGAGCATGAATGCTGGGGTGGGCATGGTTCATCTTGGTTTTGGCGCATTTCATCGAGCCCACCAAGCTTTAATCACGGATACTTTGCTCAAAGAGCATGGTGGCGATTGGAAAATTGTTGGGGTGTGTAATTGGGGAGCGGCAGGTCAGTCAATCGAACAAACCGGCCCTGAAGCCAGCTTCGCTAACCAAGATAATCTTTATACCGTAGCGGTCGGCCAAGACGAGACACTTTCGCTGGCGATTATTGGTGCGGTAGAACAAGTACTTTTTAGTAACCAAGTGGATGCGATCCTTGGTTATATGACTCTGCCTTCGGTGAAGGTGGTGAGTTTAACGATTACCGAAAAAGGCTATTGTCATCATCCTGCGACAGGGCGTTTGAATCTAGAGCATCCACAGATCCAGCATGATTTGGCGCATCTAGGTGAACCGCATACCGCGATTGGCTTTTTAGTGGCAGCACTCAAAAAACGCCGTGAAGATAAAATTGCGCCTTTTACTCCCTTATCTTGCGATAACTTGCCGCACAACGGTGTGGTGTTGCAAAATATCATATTAGATTTTGCCAAGCAGCTGGACCCAAAACTCCATGATTGGATTGCCGCCGAGGTGAGTTTCCCGTCAACCATGGTTGACCGTATCGTGCCGCAAACCAGCACCGCAGATCAGCAGCGTGTTAATCAGGCTCTCGGCCTTGAAGACCAGCAATCGCTGGTTACCGAACCCTTCTTACAGTGGGTGATTGAAGACAAGTTCTGTAATGAAAGACCCGCTTGGGAAAAAACCTCAATCGACAATGTTATTATTACCGATGACGTGACGCCCTTCGAGAAGATGAAGCTGCGCTTACTGAATGGCACCCATTCGGCCATGGCTTATCTTGGTTATTTGGCGGGTTATCAAACCATTAACCAAACCATTCAAGATGAGGCTTATGAACGCTTCATTCGTTACTTAATGGATATTGAAATCAGCCCATCGCTGAACGTTGAGGGGATCAATCTTGGGCATTACAAAGACTCACTGATCGCCCGTTATAAAAATAGCG
The DNA here is from genome assembly GCF_050870865.2 of Agarivorans sp. QJM3NY_33. Classification (NCBI taxonomy): domain Bacteria; kingdom Pseudomonadati; phylum Pseudomonadota; class Gammaproteobacteria; order Alteromonadales; family Alteromonadaceae; genus Agarivorans; species Agarivorans sp. QJM3NY_33. Next base: position 4,933,641 of record NZ_CP194039.2, on the reverse strand, counting down.
CCTTAAAACACCGTACTTGGCAAATTGCCATGGATGGTTCGCAAAAGATCCCGCCACGTTTCTTACAAACGATTGCCTATGGCTTACAGCACAATATTGAGAGTCCGGGTTTGTATTTGGCTTTGGCCGCTTGGATGAAGTATACCCGAGGGGTGGATGAACGTGGTGCCGTGATTGATGTTCGTGACCCCATGGCAGAACAGTTTGCCGACATTTGGCTGACCAATGAATCGGTCGAAGAAGTGGTCGAGGCGTTTTTGCAGTTAAGTGCAATTTTTCCACCTAAATTGGCCAAACAAGCCGCCTTTAAGGCGAACTTACTGCATGCATTAGAGTTGCTCCTTGAAAAAGGCGCTAAGCAGTCAGTCTACGATTTTAAATGTTAGCTTGTTGAATTGATGAGCTAAATAACGATTAAGGTTTGATCTACGCGAGTGAATTAAACCTGTCAGGAATATTCGCAATGAAAATGACATTTAGATGGTACGGTGAGGGCAACGATCAAATCACCCTTGACCAAATTAAGCAAATCCCTGGTGTGGAAGGCATCGTTTGGTCTTTACACGACATGCCTGCGGGGGTGTTGTGGGACGAGCAGCGGATTGCTGAAGTTGAACAGCAGATCAAAAAATCTGGCTTTAATATCGATGTGGTTGAAAGTGTCAATGTGCATGAAGATATTAAGTTGGGGCTAGAGAGCCGTGACCAATACATCGAAAACTACAAACAAACCCTGCGAGCGCTGGGCCGATTTGGTGTGAAGGTGGTGTGTTACAACTTTATGCCGGTGTTTGACTGGACTCGTACCGAGCTTTATAAAAGCTTACCTGATGGCTCGAATGCCTTATTCTTTGAGAAAAGTAAGATTAGCGAAATTGACCCCATCGAGCTGATTGAAACGATTTCTAAAAATACCGACGTGACCATGCCGGGCTGGGAGCCAGAACGCTTAGCCAATTTAAAAGAAACCTTTAAGCTATATAAAGATTTTACGGCGGAAGATCTCTGGAAAAACTTGCAGTACTTCCTTGAGCAAATTATTCCGGTGGCGGAAGAATGTGGTATCAAGATGGCGATCCATCCCGACGACCCGGCCTTCCCGATCTTTGGTTTACCGCGAATTATTATTAATAAAGAAAACATCCAACGTTTTCTAGGCTTGGTGGACAATCCTTATAACGGCTTAACCCTGTGTTCTGGTTCTTTAGGATCGGTGAACAATGATATTCCTGATCTAATCGATACTTTCCACGAGCGGATCCACTTCATGCATATTCGTAATGTGAAGCGCTTCGACAATGGTGATTTTATCGAAAGTTCTCACCGCGCCTGCGATGGTTCGATTGATATTGTACAAGTGGTGAAAATGCTCTACAAACATAACTATCAGGGTTATGTGCGTCCGGACCATGGTCGACATATTTGGGGAGAAGAAAAGTGGGCTCGCCCTGGTTATGGTTTGTATGACCGTGCCCTCGGCATCATGTATATCAATGGCTTATGGGACGCGTTAAACCACGAGACTTAAACGCGCGCTACTCTGTTCTGAACAAGGCCTTAATGGAGCTCCCATTAAGGCTTTTGATTGGAGAGTGCGCTAGCAGCACCTTTATCTTTCGGCTTCATCTTCTTTTGTTTCTTGTGCGACTTCTTCTGCAGCCTCATTGGTTTCGCTGAACAAGGGTTTTGGTGGACGTTGTGCGCCTCTGGCGATAATTTCTAGATAGAACGAAGGCAGTTGCTGCTGCTCTGCTTTATCCATGCAGGCATTAATTTGCGAGACATGAATTACCTCTGCCTCGGCTTCATTGATGCCGTATTTGCAATCAAAATCCCAAAAGTCATCACCCGCTGGCAAGGTTTTACCCTTCTCTCGCTTAATGTACTTTTTAGCATCATGTTTTGCGGCTTCAATAATGCGTGCCAGATTACGTTTGGGGTGACTTAACAGATAGGTTTTTTTCATGACAATCCTAGGACGTGAGCTTCAGGCTCGGGGGCAGATACTGTAATGATTCTAGGCTATAGCGCAAGGTTTAATCGAGTTTAGTTTAAAAGTAGCGCTTAATTTGCAAGGGCCGCCTCACGGATTCACGATGGGGTAAGCATTGCGAACCAGTGAAGGGCTGGTATTGTTGCTCTGTCTTAGCTGGTGTTTATCGATCTTCGGGGGGCGCAGCTGTATCTTGGTCTGCGCGTACCCACAAACAGACGTGATTGAGTCGATAGTTGATATAGAACGAGTTAAACACAAAGCACCAGAAACCATAGAACCAAAACTGGTGATCGGTTTTTGCAAAGTCGAAGGTAAGGTTGATGCGGTTGCGCACTTTAAAGGCCCAAACAACGACTAAAATGAAACCTAGCCAGTTAAGCAGTGCATCGGCCAAAACAAAGATAGGCTGATCCTTAAACCAAATCTCTTTGACTAGGCTCAATGGGCCGAGCCAGCACAACACAAATAGAGTCTCGACCAGAGTGTTATGAATGGCGGGCAAGTTATTGTCTAGTTGGTTCACTTTGTGGCTTAAGGCTTTGATGTAGTAGCCCGAATAAACCCCTAAAGTAATCGCAGAATAGAAAAATAAGCGCCATGTACTGATCATTTGCAGTTCTAAAAAATCATCTTTGGTCACAAACAATTCCTATCTAAATAAAGCGGTTAAATGATGCAAGTCATCTTAGAGTGACAGCTTGTGAGCTTAAAGTTTAACTATTTGGAAGTAAATGGAAAGATTGCATGTTTGAAGAGCGCGCTGCGTATTCTGCTGTTAGCGCTAAGAAATAGCAGTTTGAAGGATTTTATCGAGTAGAGTTTGCCGATTTTCTAGTGTTCTTTGTAATAGCCATCTGCCAACGCAGAAAGGCGCGCTTATTTATATGGGTATTATGGTGTCTGTTCTTTCCAGCCGTGCAGGGTTTGCTATAAGAGGCGTCGCATTACGCTCCTTTCTGTAGCACAAACATGTGGTAAGCAAACTCGCTTAAGTAGCGCTCATAAATCGTAATCTCTCGCTCTAAATCAGCAATGGCTGCTGAGTCCGGCAGGCTCGATTTGAGTTGCGCAACACGCGCTTTAAGTGGTTGGTAATAATTGAGCCAGGCTTGTTCACTTAGGGTGAAATGGTCAATTACTTCAAAGCCTGCTTGGCGCATTTGCGCCAAGCGTTTTGGTACTCTTTGCATATCGGGGTATTCTTGTTGCCAGAATGCCAAGGCCTCAGGGCTTGGGTTGTCGGTTAACCAAACCAAGTCACTGAGTACCATACAGCCATTCTCTGTAAGTAACGGTCGCCACTGTGTTAACGCTTGTTCGACCCCCATAATGTAAGCCGAGCCCTCTGACCAAACACAATCAAAGCTCGAAGCTGAAAACGGCAGTTCGGTCATGCTGGCGCAGCTCAGGGTAACCCGCGAGCCTAATTGTTGCTCAGCAAGGCGCTCGCCAAGTTCATCGAGGGCGCTTTGTTCGTTATCTACCGCGACAATCTGTGCGTTGGTATGTTGCTCTAATAACCGGGTAGAAAAGCCTTTACCACAGCCAATATCAATGATGCTTTGCGGCTCGGTGGGGAGTGATAACAAAGCCTTAAGCGAGTCATCATCGGTACCGGGCCCCCAGTGCTCTAAATTTTGGAACACCGTCATAAAGTCGGCCATGTATTGCTCGTGTGCGTTCATATCTTTTGACAACCATTTCAAATGCAAAGCCTGTTTTTCATTAAAGCCTTGCTGCCTTAACCAATCCAGATGAGCATCTGGCGCTAGTTGATTGGTCTGTTGATGCCAAGCTCGCAGTGAGCCTTCACCCAGTAGGGCCGCTAATAAGCCTCGTGCTTGCTGCTTTTGAGCGATGTCTTCATCCAACTGGCGTAAGCGTTGCTCCAACCGCGAGCGTTCCACTTTGGCTTCTAAGCAGGCCTTATAAAATGGGTCAGAGTCATTTTAAAATCACTAGCGCCTTTTAGTGCCTCACTCATTCACCTATAAGTGACGATTTAAGGGTAGTCTGAATTCCTAGCAAGTGAATACTTAAGCCTCAAAACACTAAATCACCACCCTTTTTAGTTTGAATAATTCGCTTAATCTAGGTTTGGATCTGAATGTAGATTTAAATAATAAACCCTTTGTAAACCAAAAGCTTGCAACGCTAATTATCTTTGCTGCTCATTGTTAACCACCACTAGTTACTTTGCTTCAAATTTGAATAATTTCTTGATGTTCACATATGGTGAACTAAACTTGGCTTAGGTATAGTGTTCACATATAGTGAACAGGCTGGATAGTACATGCACGTTATAAGTAAGCAACCTTTTGAAAATGCGAAAAAACGCTATCCAAACGATTCCGATGCACTAGATGCAACGTACAAGGTGTTAAAAGAGAGTAAAGCAAAAAGCCCGGATGAGCTACGAAAAGTATTTCCCTCATTAGACAACTTTAAATATGTTGATAAGTGGTGGGTGATTGATATTGGTGGTAACAACCTTAGGCTTATTGCATTTATCGAATTTGTAGGAAGTCGATGCTTCATTAAGAACATTGTCAGCCATGCCGAGTAAGACTGCATTACAAAGCAATACCGTGAAAAGAAGCTGAAAAGGTAACCCTATGTTAGATATCGCAGTTTTAGACAAAGTCGCTAACCAACTGAGCCAAGTCATGCCTTGGGTGAGTGGTATCTCTTCACCAGAGCAATATCAAGAGCTGATTGCCACGATGGAAGTACTTATCGAAGATTATGATGCTCATCAGCCAGTGATCGACTTGATGTTTCCGGTGATTGAAAGGTATGAAGCAGAAGCGGAACAGTTTAGTGAATTTAATCAAGCTATCGAAAAACTAGAGCCCGGCATCGCCATGCTAAGAGTTATCATCGATCAGCATCAATTGACCTTAAGTGACTTGAAAGAAGAGATTGGTGCAAAATCGACGGTATCAATGATCTTGAATGGGAAGCGCTCTCTAACACTCAACCACATTAAGGCACTATCGGCGCGTTTTGGTGTGCCAGCTTCATTGTTTATCGGTTAGTGGCCGTTTGAAGAGTATAAAAGGGGTCAGAGTCATTTTAAAATCACTAGCGATTTTTAGTGCCTCACTCATTCGCCTATAGGTGACGATTTAAGGGTAGTTTGAATTCCTGGCAAGTGAATACTTAAGCCTCAAAACACTAAATCACCACCCTTTTTAGTTTGAATAATTCGCTTAATCTAGGTTTGGATCTTCTCATTGATTAATAATTTAAAATCAAACAACCATCAATTTAACCACTTGTAATTCGCCTCTTAGATACAAGCCTATTAGGCGATTAATCGCTTTAACTCAACCTCTTGCCTAACGCAAAGTATCAGCTTTTACTATCCTTCTCCAGTCATGTGATTATCATCCATATTTTTATGGATATTACTGTATCCATAAATAAGAAGGTATAGCTATAATAGACATCATTGTATCCATTTAGGCTGCGCATGAACTTTTCACTTTTAGATGACACCGATGTAAGCCAAGCTTTTGCTACTCATCTGCGGGGCTTACGCAAACAAGCGAAGCTATCGCGAGAGGCACTGGCACTGCGCAGTTGTGTCCCTGCTTCGACCATAAAAAAGTTTGAACTCACCGGACAAATCTCATTTCGTCAGCTGCTGCTTTTGTGGCAGTCGTTGGATTCACTAGACAGGTTTTATCAACTGACACAAACCACGACTGACCGTACCGCTTTACCGACCAGTATAGAAGAGGTGCTTAAAGATGAGCTTTAAATCCATTCAAAAGTTGAATGTGGAGCGCACTCTCACAACGGGCGAAACTGTATTGGTGGGTATATTAGCGCAAAATCGCCAAGGTGTTTTCTTTCAGTACGATGAAAGTTATCTAAGCAGGTTTGGCAATTTATCTCCTTTTACGCTTCAAGGTGATACGCGATTACAGCAAGCACCGAAAGAGCCTCACCAAGGCATTCACGGCGTGTTTGGTGATAGTCTTCCCGATGGTTGGGGGTTGCTGTTGCAAGATCGTGTGTTTCGCCAACAAGGTATAATACCTGCACAAGTAACAGCAATGGATAGACTGGCGTTTGTTGGCCAGCAAGGAATGGGGGCATTGTCTTTTACCCCTGTATCTGAGTTCTCATTCGATCAGCGAACAGATATTGATTTAGCAACACTGGGCTTAGAAGCGCAAACCTTATTTGACCAGTCCACTCTTGACTACAAAGAGACTGACGATTTAGACGGTAGCACTCAGCAAGTGTTCGCCGCATTAGTCGCTGGTGGTAGTTCGGGTGGGGCAAGACCAAAAGCGCAAATTTATATGCCTGCTGGAGACGCGACGCAATGCCGCACCTATGCACAGCCTCGTGATGAAGCATGGTTAGTTAAGTTTACTTCGAAGAACTTAGCGTTGGGCCATGAAGAAGGTTTATGTGAAGCGGCCTATTTACAAATGGCTGAGCTGGCAAAATGTCAGCCACCGACTTGGCAGTTAATTGAAGCGCCAGCAAGTAGCGGCGCTAAAGCATGGCTTGCGTTAAAGCGTTTCGATTATTTACCCGCGCAGGAGAAGGCTGGGCGTTTACATATGCACAGTGCCTGCGGCTTATTGGATGCCGACTTTCGAAGCCCGAGCTTAGACTACAGCGATCTAATTAAAGCCAGTCGTCAACTGTGTAAGTCACCTGCTGCCGGGCAACTTCAATTTCGACGCGCAATGTTTAACTTATTGGCCGGGAACCAAGACGATCACAGTAAAAATTGGGGCTTTTTACAAGCCGATGATGGCAGTTGGCAGCTCGCACCATTTTACGATGTAACCTTTAGCCCTCACCCTTTTAATGAACATGCCACCGCCTTTGCTGGGTACGGAAAAGCGCCACCACTCAAAGTGATGCAAAAGCTAGCGGCCAGTGCTGGCTTTGCTAATTGGAAGGAAGCGCAGCAATGTATTCAAGAGGTAGTGGATGCCATTAGTCTGTTTAGGCAGCTTGCTGAGCCACACGGGGTGAGTAAGGCCACTGTGTTAGCGATAGAAAAAACACTCGCAGAGCGTAAGCAAGAAAATTCGGCACTTTTAGCTTGAGATGATGTTGGTTTGAGGTGACGTTTTTTAACGTGACGTAGCATTAAGATAAATAAGACGAGTAGATAAAACATGAAACCAGGTCGAAATGAACCTTGCCCTTGTGGCAGCGGTAAAAAATACAAACGTTGTTGCATGAACAGTCTCTCTAAGCAGCACGCATCTATGCTGGATGATATTGAGCAAGTAGTCGCAATGAACCCTAACTTATCTTTAGAAGAACTCAATATCGTTGCAGAACAAAAAATGAAGGCGGCTAATGAACGGCCTCATCCTGACTTTTGTGGCCTTTCGCCAACACAAATGAGTAATTGGTTATATGCGCCTTTCAGTGAGTTGGAAGGGGTACTAATACACACGCCAGACGACCTTAAGGCCTGTCCTGTGATGCGTTACTTAACATTGATATTAGATGAAGCGATGCAAAACGATGGCTCGTTTAAAGCCACCACCAAAGGCAACTTGCCAACAAAAGTCGTTAAACAAGCCAGTGAATTGTTGCCAGAGTTTGCCGTTGCTCAATTCGAACGTGACATCAGTATCAGCGAGTTTGCGGGTAGTAACGAAGATAAGTTTAATGCATTGCATTACACCCGAGTGCTAGCAGAGATTGCAGGTATCATCTATCGTCGAAGTGGGCGCTATCATGTTAAAAAAGCAGCTCAAAAGCAGTACCTAACGCATGGTATACAGGCGTTCTTTATCCCCATGCTCGAAGCTGCAAGCTCTCAGTACAATTGGGGCTACCTAGATGGCTGGGAGCACGATATTGACCTAAGAACCTTCTGGTTGTTTATGCTGTGGCGAATACAAAGCCATAACAGTTTGGAGCAGCTTGTTAAAGAGGTGATGACAGCTTTTCCTGATTTGCAACAGGCTTTCTCTACGGATGATTACTTCTCGCCAGAAAGAAACTTAAGCATGCTCATCGAAAATCGGTTTATTGAGCGATTTTTACAGTTTTGGGGATTTATTATCATCGATCCGAGATGTTATTTAAACGGTGAACTTGTCGCCAGAGTGGTTCAGGTTCAGCCTTTGTTAAAGCAAACCTTTCAATTCACCATCAATTCATAAAAAGGTTATCGTGAGCGAATATCAATACTATCGATTTGAGTGTCTGGATGGGCACTTAGACAGTAAAGCGCTCCAAGCGCTCAACGTTATTTCAAGCCGTGCCAACATCACGGCAAGGTCTTTTCAAGTACATTATAACTACAGTGATTTAAAAGCAGAGCCGAATGAGCTGATGCTAAAGTACTTTGATATCGGTTTTTATTACGCCGACTGGGGCTCTATCTATGTTTACATTAAACTGCCCGCAGGGACGATACGGGATGCGATGTTTGAGTTTTCAAGCGACGAACTTTATCTTCATCAAACTGACGAGTGGCAACTACTTGTTTTCTCCATTGAGGAGTATTACGAGTATTTTGATGATGAAAGTGCAGAAGATTTTTTCCAACATTTAGCAGGCTTACGCAGTGCGTTAATTCAAGGTGATTGGCGTCTTTTGTATTTTATGTGGCTTAAAGAGTTTGACTCGAATAGCGAACTTGAAGCAATACCTTTAATTCAGTTCGATTTTCAGAATATCAATGAGGGATTATTGGCTTTTGCTGCACTTTACAGTATCCCTTTCACTCTGGTTAAAGCGCTTTCTATGATGCTTAAGGCTAAGCCAAGTCACCAAGCCAAACAAAGCCAGTTTCAGTTGGACACATGGCTAAATAATCTCACAGAGGCAGACAAAAACGCGTTGATAAGCGCAATATTTGAACAAGGCCAGTTAACCCGTCACCAAGCCTTAGCCATGACGCGAAAAGAATCTGCCAATAACGATGAAAGCTATCAGTATTGGTTAACGCCCGACGTAATTGCCCCTTATATTGAACAAGCAAAAAACCAATTACAGCAAGAACAAGCCGAAGCATTCGCTAAAAAATTAGCTATCGAAAAAGCGGAAAAAGAAAAAGCGCAGACAGAGATTTATCGCCAGCGTGAGCACTACTGGCAGCAAGTACAAGAGCAAGCGAATCGAACCTGCGCCAGTGGTTACGATGAGGCTTCACGCTATCTGCATCAACTGTTCGAAGCCTACCAGTTTAAAGCGGATGAAGCGGCGTTTGAGCAACGCTTTAAGCGCTTTGTTGTGGCGAATAATAGCCGTAAAGCGCTGTTAAACCGGTTAAGTGATTTGCTTTAAACGATCAGGTTATAGAACGGTCATAGAGTGTTAGAAAAACTCGCTCAGCATGGATTACCTGAAAGGTTATATACCCACCTTTAGGTCTACAGATTGTTACCTATAAAGTAAGGTTGAGTAGACCTCGGGATCCTAGTTAAGGTTTTTCTACCATCTCACACTTTTACGCTCAAAAAGCGTTGAGACTATTACTATCTTTTGTCATTAACGTCATCAATCGCGGGTGTACAAATAATTTTTCCTTACCGGAATTTATTTCTTGCAGCACACCAATATCCGCTAACTGCTTTAAATACGTTGAAGCAGTTTGGCGTTTTGCAATGTCACGTTCAACTAGATTATTGATACGGCAGTAGGGTTGTTCAAAAATAAGCTGAACAAGCTCATAGCTATATATTTTAGGTAGCTGTGCTTTTATGTAATCGGTTGTACTTTCCATAAGTGCCCTAATCGCTGTGATTTTATCACTAGTCCATATGGCAGTTTGCTCGACACCTTTTAGCATAAATAACAGCCAATCTTCCCAATTCTGATCTTTGGTCACTTGGTTCAATAGGCGATAATAGTCTTGTTTGTTATGAACGATGAAACGGCTTAAGTACAAAATAGGTAGCGTTAAAAGACCGCATTCAATAAGGTACAAAACATTTAAAATACGTCCTGTTCGACCATTCCCATCATAAAATGGGTGTATAGCTTCAAATTGATAATGGCTAACAGCCATCTTTATTAATGGATCTATATCATCGTCATCATGAAGAAATCGCTCCCAGTTAGTTAACAAGTCGCGGATAACGTTCTCTCCCGCAGGCGGGGTATAGATAATTTCTCCAGTCGTCTGGTTGCCTATAAAAGTCCCCGGTACTTTACGAATATCCATTTCGGAGTGCTTTAACGTACTACATACTTCAATGGTAGTCGCTGTGCAAAGCGGCTTTCTTTCAAGTTGTATATAACCTTGATATAACGCTGTTCTGTAGCGTAAAGCTTCCTTTGTTGCATGATCAGCGCCTTTATCTTCTAGCGCATACTGAAAAAGCTTATCGGTAGTGGTGACAATATTTTCAATTTCTGAACTGTCTTTTGCTTCCAGCAAAGGCAATAAGTTAATTAGCATGCTTTGGTTAGGTATGAGTTCCCCTGCCTTTTTTAATTCTGCTACAGCGGCGCGTGCAGAAATACAGGCTTTCAGAACGGCCTTCGTTTCTATGGAATTTAGATTTGGCGGCAATGTGGGTAATTGGTTGTAAGGTTGCTCTGCTTGCCAGGTCATGTTTAAATTTCCAGTTTATATCGACATAAATGAACTACTGGGTCAGTTTATGTCGATTAGATCGACATATCAATTTTATATGTCGATTTTTTGCTGTTTTTTCGACATGACTTTCTTGTATGTCGATACACTCGACATATCAAGACTTAATCAATACGACTCACCAAAACTGAGTTTTGGGTAGGACGTTTCAAAGTAATACGCCATCCCTTGGGCATCTGGGGCGGTATGGGCAAAGCCTTAATTCACGCCATTTAGCCAGACACCAACCCTGCCCACATGGCATTAATTACTTGGGGCATTATGTAAAAACTGGGCAGGTCGTTACTGGTACACTCAGAAAGCTGCACTATCTGGGCATGCTGTATGCCGTATCTGCGACCAAGCTAAGTTGGACTTTATCCAACTGCGGGCGTAAATCTGGATCTAGGTACCTTTATGCAATTGCGGCCAACGCATCAGCACAGCCATCAATGGCGAACACAACGGGAAACGTAGTGGCTGTAAGGTGTGTTCGACTAGCTCACTTGTGAGCGCCTTGACCGAGCATAGCGGAGCCTCCCCTCAAAAGTAATTAAGATAATTGATGAGTGATCGCCAATTGGGAGGGATGTCTAGTTATTGCCCTTTGTATTTGAGTGGTTTACTTTTTGATTCACCAACTTTGATAATGCTATTTGCATCTTATTTTTCAATGTTGATATTCAATTGCTCGACACGAAATCTAGCCCTACTCTAGATTTAGCAAACCCTAGCCTCATCAACAAGTTTATAGCGTATTCATAGCGTAATTCAGCAACAACTTTGCCCTGATGAACTTTTTCTTCAAAACGAGCCGACGAGTTTGATGTAATATTTGCTGAATGTAAGGTGATTTCTTGGGTTGATGAATCAAATACTCCCTGATTTTCCGCAAAGAATTCTTGAGCTTTGGGGTTTGCACTTCCATCGAGACCAACAGTGAAGCTCAGAATTTTTATATCTGGATTAAGTTTGTTTGGCTTAATAAAAACAAGATTGTTTTGTGTCGAGTAATCTAAAATTTTAGACATCTCATCTTCGTTACTCAGCTTTGGAAGGGCTGATTTATCGACACCCAAAATTTCTCGCATCCTTTCTTGAGTGTTTTTCCAAGCTTGTTTAGCGTCATACATTTGTACTAGAGCAATAGCCATCGGCTTGGTTGAATCACCATCGCTTTTCTGTCCGGGAACTAGATCGCACATAGGCGTCAAGCATAACCAATACTTTTGGTCGAATTCCAATATATGCCCTGTAATTAAGTGATGAGCAGAAACTGATTTTGAACAACTGAAGCAGTTGGCATGCGTTATTTGGTTGGCTTTATTACTTAACACTGAAGAATCGATAAAACTGGCAAGAATACTCTCATCAGATTGCTTTAGTGCTTTTACTAGTTCAACCGTAAATTGGTTTAGAGGGCCTTTCATTTCTATCGATAGCTCTTCCCAAAGCTTACTAATGGTGGACCATGCTTCAGTTTTTATTTCATTTTCATTCGAAGATTTAAGTAGTTTTTCTAACCATGCTGCTTGCAAGTGTTTTTTACGTAAAATTTCACTTGTAGCTGACATTCCATTAGCTTCAATTTCACTTCTTAATTTACTCAGGATTAATTTGTGTGGATGAGGATTCCAATACGCCATTGCTTCAATTATCTTGTTGGGAATCTCTTGAACGGGAGTGGTTTTTTTCCCTACAACAGTAAGAAACAAATCATTTGTTTTAATCCAATTATTACCATCAGTGATCCCCCAGTCAATAGTATCAGCGGTTCCTTCAAAAAACTTACCTTTAAGCGGAGACAGTATTTGATGGCATAGCCATTTAATTAGTAGAGGTTTAGGTATTACCACATCTTGGGGCTTTTGTTCAAAAAGAAAGTCTAATAGATTGAAATATTCGTGATTAAAATGAGGTTTGCAAATATCCCCATTGAAACTCTTTATTAATTCAAGTAATTGTAATTCTGATATGCTGCCTTCAAGGTTCGCTCTTATGTCAGTTTCTTCAAACCCCCATTCATCTAACTGTGCCTCTACATCAACCAATAAATTTGGTGCAACGTTTGCCAGTTCAGGGTATTTGGTTAGCGAAATCACAATATCTTTAAAAACAGTGTTTACTCCACCATTAGGATCTTCATAGCCCTTAGTGTGTACAGCAACTAAGTTAAAATGTTGGTTTTTAGTTAGGTAGGAAATTATATCAAGAGTTTTTTGACACAGTCCGTCATCTTCACCATCTAAATGATAATCGAGTATCAACAGATCGCTATGGTGTAGGCGGTTAGCAATACTGTCAGCTGAGGCTGTATCACAGTTTCCATCATGCACATCTAAGAGCCAATTATTTTCCGGGCTGCGGCATACCTGAACAACATCTTTTAGGCGTGTAATATCGTCACTTTCAAAATTGGCTAAATCGTTATTAAGCAAGCGTTCTAGTGTTGGGTATTCATCATCAATGACAGTAACAGTGCGAATTGGGTCTAAGTATGCCTGTTTCAAAAACGGCGTATAATCAAATGAAGCATTACTAGGCATTTTTTAGACCTCTAAATTCTATGATGAAATTTGCCCCCGATAGGAGCTTTTTTTGTGGTTGTGAGTAGTAAATTTTGTGACCTCCAGCGGCCAAATTGACTCTGCACAAATAAAGGCCAACGCCTCGGCCTCCTCGTTGTTTTTTAGTAAAGAAAATAGTGAATAGTTCATTAATATCATCTATATCGACACCTGGTCCATTATCGCTAACGAACACTAAGCCTTCCTTTAGATCTAGCTTTATAAGTCTTTCGCTCTCATCTGTTTGCTTGACCCAATAGCGGGCATTGTTTATGAGATTGATAAATACGGGATATATCTTGGATGGTTGTTCAAAGATACTCAACGTTTTAAAAGTATCGCTTGCTTGTAATTTTATATTGTTCTTTTTAAGTCTTTCACCAAAAAACTCTTCAATATATTTGTAAATATCTTTACCTGTAAGATGGGTTCTTACTTTTTCACCCGAGAGCTTTAGTGGGCTTAAAAAGCGCCAAGAGTCAGAAAGGGCCTGGTGAGCGTGCGTAATTGTATCTAGTGTTTTTTCAGCTTTATTATCTAATCGGGTTGTTGCTAGTTCTTTTAAACCGCGCTCTATCGTCATATCGATTCCTTCGATTTCATGGCCAATAATTTCTACGGATATGCCTAGTTGAGCCAAAGAGTGAAGTTTTCCTAGCTCTTTTCTTAGTGCTGAACTTTCATTAACTGATTGAATAGCTAAACCTTGTAAGTCTATTTGTTCGCTGAGACTTTGCATGGCGGTAATGTATGGCTTGAGCCTAGTATCAGCTTCCCTATTCTGTTTTTCATATTCCAGCTCAATTAAAGCTGTCACCTTATCAAGTTCTGTTCTACCTGCAGCTAAATCATCCAAGTGAGTTGCTAGATTGCTATGAAAAGCTTTGTTGGCTATGTCGACTTGATTTTCAAATTCAATGAGTTGTGAGTTTATTAAAGCTTTACCTTCACTCGCTAGTTTACGAATTTTGTGATGCAATATACTTGCTCTACTGCGAAAGTTTTTTTCAGCAATATCTATATCTTGCTTGTCTACGAGTTTATCTTGCGCGCTGGCTATAGAGCCGTTAATTTGCTTGAGTAGCCCTTTGGCTGCTAGTTCTATATCGCGATAATCGCGATAACTTTGCTCTATGCTTCCTAACGTTTTAGGTATAGGGCTTAAAGAAAAACCATTAAGCTCACCTTCTAACTTATTGGCATGGTGCTGCAGGCTAGTTAGCTCATCTTGATTTTCAAAATGTGCTTTGCGGACTAAAACTTCCGCTAATTCAGTTATCTCATCATGGTTAATGCGTAGCTTTGTACTATTCTTCGAGATTGAGTCTTTTACTCTAGTTTGTTCTTTTTTAAGTAATTTTTTTCTATTTTTCGCGGCTTTTTCTGCATCGTAATCAGCGTGGATTTCTTCAAGCTTATCTTTACGAATATCTGATGCACGGCCTATGAATCGTTTGGCCACTTCAATAAGAATGTGTTCGACAACCTCTCTAAATAGTTTTGAGGCTTTATTATCAATGATGCCTTCTCGGCCTGCTTTATCTTTCAAGTTTGGATTTGCTGCTTTAGAAAGCTGCATACCGCCAAAACAAGCCCTGTTAGTGAAAACATATAAACCAGCATTTTTGGAGCGGCGTTTTTCCATTTCGAAGAAGTCATTGTCTTCACGCCCGTATGGCATGACTCGCAATTCATCACGGTATACCATGCAACCACCAAAGAGGGATCGTTGATGATCAAAATAGTTGTAATTGTCTTCGCTTAACGTAGTGTTTCTCTTGGTTACTTCAAACGTACCGATTTGTATATTAAATGGTCCAAACTGAGTATCCTTACGCATTTTATAGCGGGCTTTGGGTTTTATGGTTATATCTTTGTGCCATTCTCCAAAGGCTTTAATATCGCCTGTGAATAAACCTGTTTCATCTACACTGCCCTTTATTATATGTTCTAAGTCATTAAATCGTTCCATGTTAAAGTTTCGAACTTCATCCACGATGAAGCGCTGTAGGTTACCGTTCCAAGCTATTACGGAGGTAGAAAAATCTGTTATCTGCAGGTCTTCATTATTTGATAGAGGATTAACAAAACTAGATAGTGTTTGAATTAGACGCTCTTTTGAACGAACTTCTGTTCCTTCAGCTTCAGAGCTGGCGTCGGCAGTCAATTGGTCTTTTAAGTCATCGCTAATATCTGCCATAAACATGGCTGTGCCTTGATCAGTGTTGTTTTGCCAAGCTTGCCAAGTGTTGAAATGACGTTCACTAAAATACGTATCTATTACGGTATTCTCTATTCGTTCTTTGGTTGTTTTTGGCGTTTGCTGCGCGCTTTGGTCTTCCTTATTTGATTCTTGTTCGGTTAATTCTTGCTGATGGAATAACTCCCAAGCTTGAATGACTCGTTCATCTCTGGCTTTGTCCTCCTTATCACCCCACAGATTACCCATTAGAGAATCAAGCATATCGGGTAAGAGGTCTGCTAACTCGCTTTTTACTGAAAAAGTGGTCGTAGGTATTTTGATGTCATGCAGCATTAAAAAAGGATTTTCAAATAGCCGCCAATCAAGTAAGCATGCTACAAAGGGGTGGCCTTTCTTTTTACTTACTAGTAGTAAAAGAGAGCCTAAAGCGGCACAAGATAATCGACCAATACCCTTTTGCCCCTGTTTTACACGAGTGCGCTTAATACCATTGCGTTCTTCTAATGGTGTTTCAGAAGCGATTGCTTTGGATTCAGTACCTACGGTAAGCCACTTATCTTTTAGGTCTTTTAGACTCATACCGTGGCCATCGTCGACTAATGTTGCCACGGGAATTGCGCCATCGAATATGTTTAAACAAACATTTCGAGCATAAGCGTCGTAGGCGTTTTTCCATAGCTCGGAAATAGCAGTGGGACAATCAGCTATTTGCTCTCGCCCTAAGTGATCGATGGTTCGAGCTCTAGTTTGAAAAGAAACGGAGGAAAGCATGTAAAACCTTAGTTAAAGTACTTATAACTAAGAATAATACGGTTTATGTAGTAAATAATAAATAATCTTGTTATTTAACTTGAGATTTAGGTTGGATTAATCTCTTTATTTCTTTTATTAGAGCTTCGCCTAGCTTGATGGGAACAGCATTTCCAATTTGTTTAGCTTGGTTTGTAATGGTGCCTATAAATTCGAAGGTATCTGGAAAAGTTTGAAGCCGAGCTGCGTGACGCAGTGTTATACCATGATTTAACCACGGGTGAACAAAGCGGCCTTTAGAAGGATTATTGCAGCCAGTAGTGATAGTGTTACTTGGCTTGTCTAGTATGATTCTACCGTATACATCTTTGTGGCCAGCATAGTTGTTCGCATGACACTTTAAGCGAAATGTTATATCGCAACGGCTGCCATTCAGCGGAGTTTGAGCAAAACGGTTTGTAACTTCAGCGGTGTGTTGCATATGTACGTTGCATTTATCGCTTAAATCAATTGCTGCACCAAATTCCAAATTTGCCAATAATGCTTCTGCTTGTTCAGTAGTCATTTTTTTTTGATAGTGACCTTTATATTGCTGTTTCACCATTTCAGGAGGTTTTTCAAAGACACAGGATGCTGAGCGCCAGTGAGGGAGTGCCTTTCCTGGGGCAAAATGAGTCGCTTTTGGTGGAAAGGTGAATTCTGGTGTGATTTTTATAGATTTACGAGCGCCTAAAATAAACACACGTTGGCGGTTTTGCGGTACCCCGTAATTTTTAGCATTAAGTTTTCCGCAAAACTTAATGTCGTAACCGGAGGCCTGAGCAAGAGAAATAAACGTGTTTAGATAACCAGCATGGCGTTTCCATAATAATCCTGAAACATTCTCTACCAAGAAAGCCTTTGGCTTGAAGGTGTTAATAAAGTCAAAATACCTAAACAATAGTGCATTACGTGGATCATCTACGCCAGCATTGTTAATGCGGTGACTGGAGAAACCTTGGCAAGGTGGTCCTCCAAGTAATAAGTCTAACTCCCCTGTTTTGAGAGCTAAGCTAGCTTTCAATTGTTTCATATTAACGCGATTGATATCTTCATTTATCAGCTGTGTTTTGTGGGAATTATGCTCGATTATATTTTTCTTATAGGTTTGCGCAGCTGTTTTATCAAGCTCTATTGCCGCAAGAATCTGAACACCGCAATTGTTAGCTGCAAGTGAAAATCCCCCAGCCCCTGCAAACAAATCTATAGCTTTCATAATCTATAACTCACCCCCCAATTCAACTGGCGAATTATACATATAGCTCGGGTTAGTTCCATCACTAGATGTTTGATTGGTGGGTAGAGCTGAATTATTCACTGTGTATTAGCCTAAGTTCTGAATTTGCTAAATTAATACCTTAAGCTCTACCGCGGCTTGGGTGATTTCTGAGTTAATCGATTTAGAGGCGAAGGTGTTGGCTTCACGGCTAAACGCTTACATCATAAATCGAGGTGTCGCCTTTTAATACAAAATAAGTGCTTAACTATCCCACTTTGCGGCTCAGTTTTCTTGCGCTTAACTGAAACCCGTCGGGTTTAAGCCGTTTATTGACCATTGAAATCCGCGGGTCGGTATTGCCTTTTTCAATATTTCTAAGCGTTTTGACGGACACTTTTGTAAAACTCGCATATTGCGCTTGGGTCATCCCATATAGCTTGGTTCTTATGGTTTTAATCAGCTCATTGGGACTGTGCCGTTAAGCAACTGTTGCTCTAGTTCATCAATAAGTGCTTTGCGCTCGCTAGCGGAAAGATTAGTCATCAAGCACTCCCATTTCGATTAGCTTGTTGTGGGTGTAGTGAAAGTCAATGGCAGGAAAACTTACGATCTCTACTGGGCTGCCTAATTGAGTGAGCTGCTCTGGTAAGTCAATCAGTTAATTGGCTAACTCTTTCTTTTCATCTGAAACGGTAGTTTATTACTGTATTTGGATTAGATATAACACCAAATCGGAAGTCGTCTACTGCTTTTTGTGAACGCAAAGCAAATAATAGGAAGTTTGCTACCGAATTATTCTTCAATGTTTACGGAAGTTGCAGGTTTGTGGAGTCGGTTTTTTACTCGGCAGGGCAAGTTGAGGGTAGTGATATTCGCTAAGTGTTAATGTGTTGGCCTAAACACGTGCTGTCTTAAGCCAACAAATTACACAGGGGCGAACTTGAGCTTTAAATAAGCGGCTACTCTAAGTTCTGGATCTGCTCGCGCATTTGCTCAATTAATACTTTAAGCTCTACCGCAGCTTGAGTGATCTCGGCGTTAATCGATTTAGAGGCGAGGGTGTTGGCTTCGCGGTTAAACTCTTGCATCATAAAATCGAGGCGTCGGCCACAGGCGCCGCCTTTTTTAATGATTTTGCGGGTTTCGCTTACGTGGGAGTCGAGGCGGTCTAGCTCTTCGGCGACGTCTATTTTCTGCGCGACCATGATCATTTCTTGCTCGATGCGCTGCGGGTCTAGCTCATCAATGACGTCGGCTAGGCGGGTTTTTAAGCGGTCACGCTGCCATTGCATTACGGCGGGCATTTGCTCGCGTACAAAGGCCACTTGCTGGGTAATTTTATCGAGGCGGCTGGTGATCATGGTGGCTGTGTTGGCACCTTCGCTGGCGCGGCTTTCAATAAAGGCTTCTAGGGCCACTAACCAGCCCGCTAAAAGTTCTTTGCTAATGGCGTCGGCGTCTTGCTCTGGGGTTTCCATCACGCCCGGCCAGCGCAGTATGTCGACGGGGTTAATTTGTCCGCCAGCTTGTTGCTGTACCCATTCGGCATTTTTGATGAGCTGTTCGGCGAGGGCTTGGTTAAGCTGCAGTTCGCCACGGCTAGCCTGGTCGGCGTCGAAGCGCAGGTTACATTCAACTTTGCCACGTTGTAGGGCTTTTCTGATCTTGTCTCGCAATACCGGCTCCAGGGCGCGAAACTGCTCTGGCATGCGCCAGTAGGTCTCTAAATAACGTTGGTTTACGCTGCGAATTTCCCATGTGGCACTGCCCCAATCGGCTTTAAGTTGGTGGCGTGCGTAGCCTGTCATGCTGTGGATCATAGTTGAATATCCTCAAAAAATTTGCCCGATTATAGCGGCTATTCGCTGGTTCGTCAGTCTGGGCGTGACCAAGTGCGACAAAAGCCTATATAATAGCCGCGAATTTTCTATTAAAGGTTACTAGCATGCGTCCTAACGGAAGAGCTGTCGAACAAATGCGTCCAATCACCATTACTCGAAACTACACGGCTCATGCCGAGGGATCGGTATTGGTTGAGTTTGGCGATACCAAAGTATTATGTACTGCCTCGGTAGACGATGGTGTACCACGCTTTTTAAAAGGTAAGGGCCAGGGTTGGATTACGGCGGAATACGGCATGTTACCTCGTTCTACTCATAGCCGTATGGGTCGTGAAGCGGCGCGCGGCAAGCAGAGTGGCCGTACTCAAGAAATCCAACGTTTAATTGGTCGCTCGTTGCGTGCTGCGGTTGATTTGAGCGCGCTGGGTGAATATACCATTGTGGTGGATTGTGATGTGATTCAAGCCGACGGTGGCACCCGTACTGCGGCGATTACCGGTGCTTGCGTGGCACTACAAGATGCCATCTGGTGGATGATTGAGCAGAAAAAATTGAAAGTTAGCCCATTGAAGCAGCTGATTGCTGCGGTTTCGGTGGGAGTGGTTGGTGGTGAGGTTGTCTGTGACCTTGAGTACACCGAAGACAGTGTTGCTGAGACCGACATGAACGTGGTGATGTGTGAAGACGGCAACATGATTGAAGTGCAAGGCACGGCCGAGGGCGCGCCATTTAGCCATCAAGAGCTACTAGACATGCTGGCCTTTGCTAAACAAGGTATTGCCCAAATTAATGCGGCCCAACGTGAAGCCCTTGCGGGTTAATTTGAGAGAGAATGATGAAAGCTTATCAACGCGAGTTTATTGAATTTGCTTTAGCCAAAGGCGTACTAAAGTTTGGCGAATTTACCTTAAAGTCGGGCCGAACCAGCCCTTACTTTTTTAACGCGGGTTTGTTTAATACTGGCCGTGATTTAAACCGTTTAGGTAAGTTTTATGCCGCCGCGCTGCAAGACTCAAACATTGAGTACGACTTAGTGTTTGGCCCAGCGTACAAGGGGATCCCCATTGCCACCACTACCGTGGTGGCCTTAGACGAGCATTACCAAAAAGATGTGCCTTACTGCTTTAACCGTAAAGAAGCTAAAACCCACGGTGAAGGTGGTAGCTTGGTGGGCTCTGAGCTGGCTGGCAAGGTGATGCTGGTGGATGATGTGATTACCGCGGGCACCGCGATTCGCGAGTCGATGGACATTATTAATGCCCATGATGCGGAGTTAGCTGGTGTGCTAATTGCGCTGGATCGCCAAGAGAAAGGTAAAGGTGAGTTGTCGGCGATTCAAGAAGTTGAGCGTGACTACAATGCCACGGTGATTTCTATTGTTAAGCTGGCAGATTTAATCACTTATTTAGAAGAGCAAGGCGATAATCAAACTGCGTTGGCGGCGGTGAGTGCTTACCGTGAGCAATACGGGATCGCTTAAGCAAGCGGGCTGTTGCGCGTTCAGTGAAATAAAAGGTGACCATTGGGTCGCCTTTTTTGTTGCTTAGCGTTCGCGCTTAGACATGCGAGCGCCCACTAGGCTTGCCACTAATATTGCCATATAAAATACCCCGAAAATGGCTTCGCTGAAGGTAAAGAAGCGAGTAATTGGCACCTTGGGGGTGATCTCGCCGTAGCCCAAAGTGGTGAGCGTGACAAAGCTGAAGTAGATGAAAGCGTTTATCTGGCTGCTCCAATGCTCTGCGGAAACGCCGCTAAAGGCTTCGGGGAGGTAGCTGTTTAAGATGGTATAGAGGTGGGCCCAGCCTAAACCGACCAGCAGGAAAATACAGATAGCGCCTACCAGCTTATTGGTGTCGATTTCGCCCGTGAATAAGACCTGCTTAAGTGCGGTCCAAGTGCTGATCACTAGATAACAAAATACAAAGCCGAGGTAGATACCCGCTAAGCTTTCGGCTTCAAACCACAAATTAAAAATGGCGATTAATGTGGTAGAGAGTAAAAATCCCAAGCCGATGGCAAACCAAAGTTTTTTGCCCTTGGCTTGCCATACGCCTGCGGCGAGCACTAAAACCATGGCGGCCTGCAGAAACTTAAAGCCGTCTCCTTGCCAAAATTGGTCAACACAGGCGGCTAAAAAAATGTAGCCAATCAAGGCCAGAGTTAAAAAAATAAAATTATTTTTCTCGCTCCAAATCAGCAGTTTTTTCATTTTATAACCTAGTATGAATCCTTGAATCATGAGGCCTATTTTAGCATTCGCCTCGGTTTCAGCGCTGTTAAAAATTGCTGGTGACTCACAAGATAAAGTGAAGTGCTTCAATGAAGTTGATATACATCAAGCCATAATCGCTTAGCCAAAGCAGATTTTTTAGGCACACTCTACTATAAAGAGAGAGACGATTAGTGGGAGTGCTCATCATGCGATTTAATCAGTTAAGACTATTGCTCGAACATTTTGTGAATTGTCGAGAAGAGATGCGGGTGGTTTATCGACGCTTAGAAATGAATGCGGATGCGGAACGCGTGAGAATGCTGTTAAATTATTTACAACATCAAGAAAAAGAAAATACCGCTCATGTAAAAGATTTTATTAGTCAGGCTAAACCTGAGTTATTAGATACCTGGACCGATATTCGAGCCGAGCACGACTTGGTGGATAAAATGGCCAAGGTGAGCTTGCCTGCGAACATGAGCAGTGATGATGTGATGAGTCTGGCCTTGGATTTAAGTGAGCAGTCTTTAGACTTACTCAGGCAGGCGAAGGATGGTTTAACTATGCTGGCAGAGCAGCAGTTTTTAGCAAACTTGATCGAGCATCAAGAGAAGCGTCAGCAACAAATGGTGCATGCTACTCATCGTTTGGATGATATTTAAATTGCTATTCAATAAAAAAGCACAGCCTAGTAGCTGTGCTTTTGTTGTTTTAAGAAGCCGAATTTAGCTGGCGACTTTTTCTAAGTGCACATCCATTTGTGGGAATGGAATTTCGATACCCGCTTCGTCTAGGGCATTCTTGATGTTTTCCATCAAGTCGAAACGTGCTGGCCAGTAATCTGCAGAATTTACCCAAGGGCGAACCACAAAATTAACCGAGCTGTCTGCCAGCTCTAATACCGCAACGGTAATATCAGGATCTTTCAATACCCGGCTATCGGCTTCACATACGGCGCGCAATACTTGTTTGGTTTTGGCCAAGTCGGCTGCGTAGCTGACGCCAACCACCAAGTCGACACGACGCGTTGGGTGAGTCGAGTAGTTAACAATATTGCCGCCTAAAACTGCCGAGTTAGGCACCACAATTTGTTTGTTGTCTGGGGTTTTTAATACCGTGGTAAAAATTTGCACCGAGGCTACCGAGCCAGCAGTACCTGCAATTTCTACGAAGTCACCGGCTTTGAATGGGCGAAAACCAATAATCAGTACGCCTGCCGCAAAGTTAGAGAGTGAACCTTGTAGCGCTAAACCAACCGCTAAGCCTGCGGCACCGATAATCGCGACAAACGAGGCTGTTTGAATGCCAATGCGTGACAGTGCAGCAATAATCACAAAGGCGACAATGGTGTATTTCACCATGGAGCCGACAAAGTGGCTGATGGTGTTATCTAATTTGCGTGCATTCATTAGTTTCTCGATGCTTGCCGCGAGAATTCGCGCGACCAACATACCCACAATCAGAATAATGATTGCCGCAGCAATATTGATGGCGTATTGAACTAGCATTTCTTGGTTGTTTTCGAACCAATTGGTTCCTTGATGAAGTACATCCATGTGTTGAGACCCGTGATGAATTAAAGTTGTTACAAATTTAGCAGTTTTTTCATGACAAACAAGATTATGTTTCGTTTAGTTTTTACGAAGTGCTGCAGGTTTTTGCCCGGATTGAAATCCGCTGCTAAGCACTTTGCTTCGCAGAGCGTTGCAGCAGCCTGTAAAGCTACTTGTCTAGTTTGATGGTGGGGAGTTAATTTATGGTGAGCGGGCGGTGTATGAAAGCCGAGCGAGAGTTTGGGCAGACCCTCACTTCTCGCGAAAATTTGTCGGCTTCATCAGGGAATTAAAGATCTAAGCGCGCATCAGTTGTTGCTTTAAAAAGCCCCAGTGGATGTCAAATTGTTCGGTGGGGGCGAGTTTAAATTCACTACGTACATATTGGCTAATGCGCCCTTCGCTATAGGCGAGGAGTAAGGTGGCAAGGCTGTTCTCTTCAATTAAGAAGCCCTGTCCTTCTCGCAGTCGCCGCTCTCGTAGCACTTGCTTCAGCTGAACTTCTATTTTGTCAAACAGCACACTCACTCGGGCACGTAAACGCTCGTGTTCGCCCTGTAAGGCATCACCAGTAAGAATGCGGCTTAAACCGGGGTTACGTTCAGCAAACCCCAGCAGTAGCATCAGGATGTGCTGACAGCGATTTAGGGTGTCTTTTTGCTCTTCTTGAATCAGATTGATTCGAGACAATAAGGTTTCTTCAATAAATTCTATCAGACCTTCAAACATGCGTGCTTTGCTTGGAAAGTGTCGATAGAGTGCGGCTTCTGAAACACCGACTTCTTTGGCTAAATTCGCGGTGGTAATCCGTTGGCCATGGCTGGTCTCTAACATTCTTGCCAAGGCTTGGAGGATCTGTTCGCGGCGATTGCTTTTTGGTTTTCCCGCCATTGTTATAATTATCCTTTTATTATTTATTAGCGTACTGCATCTGAACCAATTTAATGTTTACCTGAATGGCCAAACCCACCTTCTCCGCGTTGGCTTGCGTCGAAGTCTTCCACAATCTCGAAGCTGGCTTGCACCACGGGTACAAAGACCAGCTGGGCGATCCGCTCACCGGGTTCGATGGTGAAAGTGCTTTGTCCGCGATTCCAGCAAGACACCATCAACTGCCCTTGGTAATCGGAGTCGATTAAACCCACCAGATTGCCTAAGACGATGCCGTGTTTATGGCCTAAGCCGGAACGTGGCAAGATGGTGGCCGCTAAGCCGGGATCGGCAATATGAATTGCCAAACCAGTAGGAATTAGCTCTGTTTGACCAGGGGCTAGTTCTAGGGCTTGATCCAGACAGGCCCGCAGATCCATGCCTGCCGAGCCGGGAGTCGCGTATTCAGGCAGCGGAAACGTACTGCCAATTCGAGGGTCTAGTATTTTAAGTGCTATTTGTTTCATGCTTATTATTTTATTTGTTGTAAAGAGTAGTGCTCGGCGATCAACGCGAGTAGTTGTTCGGCCAATAAGGTCTTGTCAGCGAGGTCTAATTGCTGTTGTCCATTTGGCCAAAATACCGTTAAGGCATTCTGTTCACTATTAAAGCCCTGTTCGGGATTAGATACGTCGTTGGCCGCAATCATATCTAAGTTTTTGCGCTTTAATTTGTCTTTAGCGTAACTGGCGACATCTTGGGTTTCGGCGGCGAAGCCGACCGTAAACGGCTTCTCTTTTTGGCCGGCGATGGTGGCCACAATGTCTGGGTTTTTAACCAGCTGTAGCTGCAGTTGTTGTTGGTCGTCAGTTTTTTTGATCTTTTGTTCGGCAACGGTAGCCACTCGATAATCAGCGACTGCTGCGCAAGCGATGAAGATGTCGCTGCTCACGGTCTCAGCTAAGGCCGCTTCGAGCATTTGCTGAGCGCTTTCTACGGCGACTTTGCGTACCCCTGCTGGGGTGGCTAAGTTGACTGGCCCGGCGATCAAGCTGACTTCGGCACCTAGTTGTTGAGCGGCTCGCGCTAAAGCAAAGCCCATTTTTCCTGAGCTATGATTACTGATATAACGCACCGGATCAATGGCCTCACGGGTTGGCCCGGCGGTAATCACAACTCTTCGCCCAGCTAAACTTTGCGGCTGGTCTAAGGCCGCGAAGTGTTGCTGAATATGTGTTAGCAGTTGAGCTGGTTCAAGCATTCTGCCTGGCCCTACATCACCACAGGCTTGTTCGCCTTGAGCTGGCCCCCAGATAGGGACGCCGCGTTGCCGAAGGACCGCTAGGTTTGCTTGAGTGGCCGCTGCGAGATACATTTGTTGATTCATGGCTGGCGCGAGGGCGACTGGTGCGCTGGTGGCTTGTAATAAGGTACTCACCAAATCATCGGCGATGCCATGGCAAAACTTTGCAATCACATTGGCTGTGCCGGGGGCCACCAATACTAAATCCGGCCACTTGGCGTAGGCAATGTGGCCCATAGAGCCTTCTTGACT
This sequence comes from Agarivorans sp. QJM3NY_33, assembly GCF_050870865.2. Taxonomy (NCBI): domain Bacteria; kingdom Pseudomonadati; phylum Pseudomonadota; class Gammaproteobacteria; order Alteromonadales; family Alteromonadaceae; genus Agarivorans; species Agarivorans sp. QJM3NY_33. The sequence continues at coordinate 4,908,252 of NZ_CP194039.2, read as the reverse complement.
TGGGTCAACCACTTTAAGGCCGACCGCTTCGCCAGAGACGGCTTGCAAAGTTAAGGGAGTGATAAAGTGGGTGGCGTGTTCGGTCATCACTACTTTGACTTGCGCGCCTTGGTCTTTTAAGCGCCGCACCAACTCTGGTATTTTATAGGCTGCAATCCCACCAGAGATTGCGAGCAGAATTTTCTTTCCCGTTAACATGCTGATACCGAAATAATAATCACCGTCTAGTATCGGCAAGCCTACCATAAAACTTAAGTTCTCCGCATAGACAAGACTGCAGATTCGGCTACCTTTATTATATTGACTTTTTTGTAATTAAAATAATGGCTATATCTGATTGGCCTGCCGAGCAGCGGCCTAGAGAAAAATTATTGGCGCAAGGCGCAGCGAGTTTAAGTGACGCGGAGTTATTAGCCATTTTTTTACGGATTGGTTGTGCTGGAATGGATGCGGTGAGTTTAGCGCAGCATTTACTCCAACAATTTGGTTCGTTGCGGGCGATTTTGTCGGCGGATCAGGCAACTTTTTGTGCCGAGCGAGGCATGGGAAGCGCAAAATATGCACAATTACGTGCAACAATTGAAATGAGTCGTCGTTATTTGTTGGCCGAGATCAGTGAAAAAAGTGTGCTGGATAGCGCTGAATCGGCCAAAAACTACCTTTCTATGGAATTATCTCACCAACAACGTGAAGTATTTGCAATATTGCTATTGGATAATCAGCATCGAGTGTTACAATTCGCGCCGTTATTTTTCGGAACGATTGATGCTGCCAGTGTTTATCCACGGGTAGTGGTACAGCGTGTATTAGAAAAAAATGCCGCTGCGGTAATATTTGCCCATAACCATCCTTCGGGTGTGGCCGAACCAAGTTTGGCCGATAGGCAAATTACTACTAAATTAATCAAGGCCTTAGCACTGATTGATGTGCGAGTTTTAGACCATGTTGTTGTCGGCTGTGGAGAGACAATGTCTTTCGCCGAGCGAGGTTGGATCTGATCTTTGTTCAATTTTTAGTTGATCTAGGGTTCTATTTCCTGTATAAAATGCGGCCTTTCTGTCGTCCCGGGCGACGGCCTAACGGGGCATGAACAGATGCTCGAGCAGAAGTATTTATTTGGAGAAGACTGACATGTCTAGAGTATGCCAAGTTACTGGTAAGAAGCCAGCTGTTGGTAACAACGTATCGCACGCAAAAAACCGCACTCGTCGTCGTTTTTTGCCTAACCTTCAATCTCACCGTTTTTGGGTAGAGAGTGAAAAACGTTTTGTTAAATTACGTGTATCGACTAAAGGTATGCGCATCATCGACAAAAAAGGTATCGACGCTATTTTAGCCGAGATGCGTGGTCGTGGTGAGAAGGTATAAGGAACTAAAAAATGGCTAAAGGTATTCGCGAGAAAATTCGTTTGAACTCATCAGCTGGCACTGGTCACTTCTATACCACTGATAAGAACAAACGTAACATGCCTGAAAAAATGGAAATCAAAAAATTTGATCCCGTTGTTCGCAAGCACGTTATGTACAAAGAAGGCAAAATCAAATAGATTTTGGCTTTGATGTAAAGAAGCTCAGCTTAGGCTGGGCTTTTTTTTGGCTTTTTTTCGCCCCGCTGAATGAGTCAGAGGGTTTACTCGTGAATTACTTCCCGCTTATGATGAATGGATAAAAGGGAGATATCCGATGAAAATGAGCCGCCGAGGCTGGAATAACATTATTATCTTTGCCGTTGCGGCGATGATTTTGGTTTTTAAGTATGTCGAGATTAACGATAAGTCGGTGAGTGTTGAGGCAAGTGCAGCTCAGCAGCTGTTGCCTGTTGGCGCCACGATTTTGCGGATAGAGCTGCCAGATTTGCTAATTGAACGCTTAGGCACCGAATGGCGCAGCAAGCCCGTAATTGACCACCCTATTGCGGTGGTTGATGCATGGCTGCATGTGCAACTCGAACCTTGGCCAAACGCCGTAGGCGGTGCGGCTCGGAGTCACATTATTCAAGTTTATTTGGCTAATTTAGCGAGTCCTTTACAACTCACCTTGTTTGAATTGGGCGATCAACGGATGATCACCAATTGGCAGGGGCAGTTATTTCAACTTGATCAAGCCAGCTACAGTGCCTTGTTCCCTCATTTAAGTGAAAGCTGATGCCTGAGTTACCCGAGGTAGAGACCAGCCGCCGCGGCATTAGTCCACACTTGCTGCAGCAAACGATTAGCGCGATTGTGGTTCGCCAGCCGCAGTTACGTTGGCCAGTACCCGAATTGATCCAGTGTAATGTGGGTTTGTCCGTGTTAAGCATTCGCCGCCGAGCCAAGTATCTGCTGATTGAAACCGAAGCGGGCTACATTATCATTCATCTGGGGATGTCGGGCAGCCTAAGGGTACTGGAACAAGCGGTTGCAGCGGGAAAACATGATCATCTCGATATGCAATTTGCCAATGGAAAGGTGCTGCGTTTTAATGATCCTCGACGGTTTGGCTGCGTATTGTTTACTCCGCTTCCTTTAGAGGAGCATCAGTTGTTCGTAAACTTAGGCCCGGAACCTTTAGAAGAGGATTTCTCGAGTGCTTATTTAATTGCTAAGGCGGCAACACGTAGTGTGGCGATTAAGCAGTTTATTATGGATAACAAGGTGGTGGTGGGCGTGGGGAATATCTATGCCAATGAAGCCCTATTTCGAACCGGGATCCATCCAAAACGCGCCGCCAACAAGGTTAGTAAAGTTCGCTTAAAACAACTGACCGAAAATATTAAACAAGTATTAGCCGAGGCCATTGAGCAAGGCGGCACCAGCTTAAAAGATTTTACTAATGTGGATGGTAAGCCAGGCTATTTTAAACAAACTTTGGCGGTATATGGCCGTGAAGGTGAGCGCTGTGATTGCTGTGGTGAGCTGATTAAGGCACTACGAATAGGGCAGCGTAATACTTTTTTCTGCCCACATTGCCAGCGCTAATTGAAGTTAAGCAGCAAGCGATGCTGCCCTTCGGTGGTTAATTAGTTGCGAGCTTTTGGGCCACGGCTTCGGCGACATGCGGCGCAACAAAGCGGTTGATATCGCCGCCATGTTTAGCGACTTCTTTAATCAAGCTGGAAGAGATGAAGGAGACGCCTTCGCCAGGCGTTAAAAAAACACTTTCCAGGTTGGGATCTAGCTGTCGATTCATGTCGGCTAGTTGTAATTCGTATTCAAAGTCAGAACCGGTGCGCAGGCCTCGTAACAGGACGCTGGCATTTTGTTGTTTCGCTAAGTTAACTAATAGGCCTGTAAAACCAATCACTTCAATGTTGCTGCTTGTGCCGATGCTTTGCTCAAGTAATTGAACCCGCTCGGTTAAGCTGAACAGCGGTTGTTTACTTGGGCTGGCAGCAACCGCGACGATAACTTTGTCGAACATGCGAGCGGCTCGTTGAATGAGATCGCTATGGCCGTGAGTCACGGGATCGAAGGTGCCGGGGTAAATAACTCGAGTAGTCATGAATATCTGCTAATGATAAATGTTAGCGGGATTATAACCTGCTCACAGGGCTGGGGGAAAATTCTTGAGCCTGTCATAAAGATTCGTCACAATGCGCAAGCTTGAAGATAAAGGTTAAATAATGCAAAAGTTGTTGGTGGTACGAAATGACAAAATTGGTGATTTTATGCTGGCTTGGCCCAGTTTTGCCATGTTGAAATTGTCGATGCCTAATTGTGAAATTACGGCCTTGGTGCCGAACTATACCGCGCCTTTGGCGGAATTATGCCCTTGGATCGACAAGGTGATCATTGATTGCGGTAGCACCGCAAATTCGGCGGCTCAAGCGAGTTTGCTTAAGCAGGTGAAACAGCAAAAATTCGACGGTTATTTGTGTTTATTTTCTAATCTTCGCAATGCTTGGCTTGGTTTTCGTGCCAAGATCTCAAACCGTTGTGCTCCGGCGACTAAGCTGGCGCAATTCCTTTATACTCAGCGCGTGGTACAGCGCCGTTCTCGCTCGCTAAAACCCGAGTATCAGTATAATCTGGATTTGACCAAGGCATTTCTAGAGCAGCATGGCTATTCTGCGCAACAGCCTTCGGGGCCATATCTGCAGTTCGCGACTGAAGTATTAACACAGCGCAAACAGCAGCTATTTGCTGATAAAGACTCACTGGTGATGGTACATATTGGCAGCGGTGGGTCGGCTAATAACCTTAGTTTAGAGCAGTATGTGAGTTTGATTGATTGTTTGGCGAAACTCAATGCAGAATTGTATTTTGTGATCACCGCAGGCCCTGGCGAATTGGTAGCAGCGCAAGAGTTGGTGAGTGAGCTGGAACATTTAGACGTGGCATATTGTTTGTACTTCTCTGAAGATGGATTAGCGGCTTTTTGTGAAGTATTAGCCTGTGCAGACTTGTTTATTGCTGGCTCTACAGGCCCTTTACATATTGCCGGTGCCATTGATGTGCCCACCGCAGGTTTTTTTCCAAATCGAACCAGCGCCACTCCGTTACGCTGGCGTCCGCCTAATAGTGAAGGACGCCACCTATGTTTTTCTCCGCCAGAAGGAGAGTTAACCCAAGAAGATATGAGTTTGATTAATGTGAGTGATTCAGCCCTAAAAATTAATCGTTGGTGGCGTAAGCTGCAGTTATCGCAAGGTGTTAGGCTATCATGAGCCTAATCAAGCGGATTCGCACTGCTTTACGTCAATTTGATAGTAAACGGCGTGAGCGCTCCATTGGCCTTGAAGTCGCCTTTTTAAAGTTACTCGGGGGGCGTAAGGGTCGATTAACTGAACGCCTCCAGAAGTCACAAATTAAACGGGTATTGATTATTCGAAATAACAAGCGCATTGGGAATATGTTCTTCTTATTGCCTTTTGTTAATTATGTTCAAGCCTTGTACCCAGACGCAGAAGTTGAGTTATTACTCAGTGACCCTTGGCAGGGGAAAGTCTTTGAAAACCTGGGATTAAAAAATATTCATTTCTCGCAATTTGGTCTAAAAACCATTCCCGCCTTTATTCGCTCCATACATCAACTACGAAAACATTCTTATGATTTAATTTTGTTGCCTTACGGCGGCTCCAGCGACCGGATTGTTGCGGCCTTAACGGAAGGGAAGAATGTGCATGCTTTTGACGGTCCGGCCGATGCTGCGGTATGCAGTCATACGGTTAAGTACCAACATAAATACTCGCACTATGCTTTGGGATGTTTGGAGCTATTAGAGTATTTAGGTTTACCCCCGGTAGCGCACGCCAGTGCGTGCCTAAAGCTCAGTCATCGCGAGCAACAGTATGCGGCAGAGCAACTTAAGCAAATGCTCGGTGAACATCATCATAAGCCTTGCCTTGCCTATTTTAGAGGGGCGCGTGGTAGCAAAATAGTTGACGATGAAAAATGGCAGGTATTGTTGGCTAAGTTTAAACAATACTACGCGGGTGAATTAAATGTGATTGAAATTTTGAGCCCTGATATTGCGGAGCCTTTGAGCCACACTCATTTTACTTATCTGAATCGTGACTTACGGCAACTGGCTGCATTTTTACAGCAAGTTTCCTTATTCATTTGTGGCGATACTGGCCCTTTACATCTGGCCAGCGCTGCTGGTGCGCGTTGTGTTGGTTTGTTTACCATGACCAATGTGATGCAATATGGCTGCTTGGGTGAGCATGTTGTGAATATTTGCGATTTAGATGCGCTGCAGCCCCAACCCGTGTTGAGGCAGCTAGGCTTGAGTTAAACTTATTTACGATAGTGGTGATCATGTTGCCTTGCCCACAGGTCGGCATATTTTACGAAAGTAGAGTGGGCCGACAGGAGTGCAATTAATAAACCTTGTTTCCCGTCTAAAAAGCCACGTTTGAGTAGGTACATTTTGGTGAAGCAACCGAGCGCGTGTAATAAGCCTTGGCCGAGAGATGCTTTTTTACCTTTGGCTTCTCGCTGGTCGGCCCATGCCTTAGCGTAACCCGCCGATTTTACCAAGTAGTGTTCAAGATTTCGGTAGGAATAATGCAGGATATCACCGTCTAATTCGGCGATCTGGCAGTTCGCAGGAACAATCACCGATTCATGCACTAGATTATCGTTGTATTGGGTTAAATGACGTGGATAAAGTCGAATATGTCGGTAATACCAGCCCGAATGTTTAAGAAACCGACCAAATACCCAAGTGAGCTCATTTAAGTTGAATACAGTATGGCTGGGAGGAGCGTTTAGCATATTTTCAATGCTGCTACGTAAGGTCGAATCGATACGTTCATCGGCATCTACTGCTAAGATCCAATCGCCGGTGGCGTAGCTTTGAGCGAGCTGTTTTTGTTTGCCAAAGCCAGGCCATTCATGATTGCTATACACGTCTTGAGTATATTGCTTTGCCAGTTCAATCGTGCCATCGTTGCTGCCTGAATCAAGCACCACTATTTGGTCAACCCAAGTTAAACTTTCCAGACAATCCTTTAAGCTTTCTTGTTCATTTTTAGTAATGATAATTGCCGATATGGTAGCTCTTGCTTGACTCATGATAGCTGCTCTTTTTCTAATATTTCAAACATATGAATAACTGATTCTAGTGTGATCTGTTGCATTGCATTGGGATCTTTTACGCGGCTGCGCCAGTTAAGCTGCGCAACGGACTTGCCTTGCTCTTGTTCAATACACTGTTGCCAAACACTCACCACGTAGTTGCGATAGTGATAAGGCCCGGTGCGTTGCGGGTTGTGATGTGCATACAGGCCGAGCACTGGGGTATTCACCGCCACTGCCATATGAGCGGGACCCGTATCGGGAGAAACTAGCAGTGTTGCTTCGGCCACCAAGGCCCACAATTCGAGCAAGGATGTTTGCCCACAAAGATTATTGAGTTGCCCTTGGCTGGCGAGGTTCACTTGTTCGGCTAAAGTCATCTCCTGGGGGGCGGGACTGCCGATTAAACTGACTTTGTAGCCTTTGGCTTGGGCAAATTGGGCGAATGCCGCATAACCTTCAATAGTCCAGTTTTTATAGGGTTTACTGGCCGCGGGGCAAATTAATAGATGTCGCCCTTCCCCCAGTAAGTGCTTGGCTTTATTGTGTAATGTAGCACTTAATGGGACGTGCCAACGGGGCGGCTGAGCTTGGATATCTAGTTGATTTAAGAATTGTAAAAATCCGTCTAACACGTGGGGCGAGGGGGCTTTGGCTATTTTTTCATTAGTGAATATCCATTGACCATCTTTGGCGCGACTGCGATCGAAACCGATCCGACGTTTTGCGTTAATGCAACAACTCACAAGGCTGGCTCGTAGGGCAGCCTGCATATGTAAAAGAACATCAAATTGTGTATCGCGTAGTTGTTTTCTGAGTTGGATTAGTCCTTTAATACCCTGTTTTTTATCATAAATAATAATATTTATGTTATCGAAAAGTGCTAACATTTGCGCTTCGGCTTTACCGCAAACCCAGGTGATTTGTGCTTGTGGCCAAGCTTGCTGCAGTTGCTGTACGACTGCTAATGCATTGCAAACATCACCGATTGCCGAAAGGCGTAAGATACAAACTTTTTGTGCGGGTTGAATTGAGTTCATCTTGGCTAAGCTGGCGAATTTTCTTAAGTATTATGCTTTTTGCAGCCTGCGATGTAAAATCGCCCAGATATATTCCATAAGCGATAGTTATGCAGATAGAAAAGCAACGCACAAATGAAGGATGGTTGTTCTACAACCCCGCTGAATGGCAAGAGGTAAGTGACGTTTACTTTGAAGCACGCCATTGGCAACAAAATCGAGCGGTGGTTGGACAAGCCATGGGCCGTGGTAAGACTTTGTTTTTTCGTTATCTCCATCGGGAGTTTGTATTGCGCCATTACCATCGAGGTGGCCTCGTCTCCAAGGTGAGTAATGATCGTTACTTTTATGTTAGTTTGAAGCGTAGCCGAGTGTGGCGAGAGTTTGTGTTATTGATGCAATTGCAAACGTTGGGATTGCCCGCACCAACGCCGATTGCTGGACGTATTAAACGACAGGGGTTCAGTTTTCAAGCCGACTTGATTATAGAACGGATCCATGGCGCTCGAGATCTGGCCCAGCTATTGAGTGAGAAACGTTTGCCAGTTTCTTTATGGCGTCAAATGGGGGAAACCATTGCCGCGTTTCATAAGGCGGGAGTGAATCACGCCGATCTAAATCTACGTAATATCATGATTGATACCAATGGCAAAGTGTGGCTGATCGACTTCGATAATGGGGCGATTTGCCGTCCTCGTAAACGCTGGCGGCAAGAAAATATAACCCGGCTACTCCGCTCCTTGGTGAAAGAACAAGCCAAGCCAGGCTATTGTCATTGGTTAGAATCTGATTGGCTAAACTTAGTGGATGCATACCAAAAAGCGCTTTAAAGTGTTTTGAGTGCCTTTAAACTTCGCTGGAGTGCGCCTTGGTTTTGTTTGACCACCGTTAAGCCTGCAGCCCCCGCCTCTGCGGCCAGCTGTGGCTGACTCAGCCATTGGTTTAGCCAAGTTGCCAGTTGGCTGCTATCGGCGCTTAGTTTCAGCGCCCCACAACTTTGTAGCTGTTGGCTGATGTCGGAGAAGTTGAAATCAAATTCTCCGGCAATGCAAGGGAGGCTCATGGCCGCCGCCTCCAAATAATTGTGCCCGCCAATGGGAACCAGTGAGCCTCCTACAAAGGCGATATCTGCGCAGCCGTACATCAACATCATTTCTCCCATGCTATCGGCTAAATATACCAGTTGTTGCGGTTCGACATGATTGTGTTTACTGCGTCGAGCAAATTTGACCTGTTGTTGATTTAATAACTCGGCCACTTGCTCGAAGCGCTCGGGGTGACGAGGTACCAAAATAAGTAGACTCGTGGGGTGTTGCTGCTGCACTTGTTGCATGATCTCAAGCACCCGCTCGTCTTCTCCCTTATGGGTGCTGGCTGCTATCCACACTGGGCGTTGGCCAAATAGCTGCGCACGTAACTGGATGGCTTGTGCTTGAATGTGCTGACAATCGGGTAAATCGTATTTAATCGAACCTGTGACCACCAGCTTTGCCGCATCGACGCCAAGTTGATTGAAGCGCTGTGCATCGTCTTGATGTTGCGCTAACACCAGTTTGAGTTTGGCGAACAGCGGCCGAGAGAATGCAGATAATTTTTGATAACGGCGACAGGAGCGTTGGGACATGCGGGCGTTTATTAGGGCCACCGGGATGTTTTTGGCGTGGCATAGGCTAAGCCAGTTGGGCCATAACTCGGTTTCCATGATCCACAGCTGCTTAGGCTGGTATTTCGCCAAAAACAAGGTAATACAGGGCCAAAGGTCAAAGGGCGCATAACGGTGAGTCACCAGCTCTGAGAGCCGCTGCTGTGCTTGCTTAGCACCCGTGGCGGTGGTGGTGGTGAGTAAAATGTTCAGCTGTGGTTGCTGCTGTTTTAGCTGCTGAATAAAAGGGGTGGCGGCAATCACCTCGCCCACCGATACGGTATGCAACCACAGGTCGACCTGAGCGATTTTTTTACCTAAACCAAAGTGTTCTGGCCAGCGTTTACCCACCACTGGTTTACCTCGTTTTGGCCAATACAATTTATACATGGCGAAAGGTAAAAATATTAGTAATAGTAGCTGATATAAACCACCAAGCATGATTGTGCCTTTTATTGCTCACTCATTGAAGCGTGAAGATATTTGTTGATGGTATGCTTAACTAACTCTGGAGTGAGTTGGTTCATACATTCATTATTCGTACATTGACGCTGGATATCGGTGCCATAACAAGGCTGACAATCCAAATTGGATAGCAGTATCTGCGAATGATTATCTTGGGTTTGATAGGGACCGGTACTATCTGGATCGGTTGGGCCGATCAGTGCAATGTTTGGGGTTTGTACCGCGGATGCGATATGAGTCGGGCCCGAATCGGTGGTGACGGCTACCACTGCATGTTCTATGAGCGCGACTAACTCACTGAGATTGGTTTTGCCTGCAAGGTTTAAGATTGACGAGCTTTTAGGCAGATCCCAAAGTTCGATTTGCTGGCGGTCTGCCTGGCTCCCCAATAGCACGATCGTCTGACTGTTTGCGAATTCCTTAATCAGTTGAATCCAATGTGCTTCTGGCCATGCCCTGTGGTTGATTTTACTCTTTTTGGAATGGCTATTCCCTGGGCATAAGACGATGTAATGCTTCGGGAGTTTAAATTTAGCCTCAATTTTAGCAAGCGGCTCACCCATGATCCGTGGGCCAATGTCTGCAATATTCAGCTGATTAAGGCTGCTTGCTAAGGACTCATTCCTTAGCAAGGCGTAAAGAGGCTGTTTCATGGTTTCTACAGCGTGCGGTACCTTGTTGCTAGTTATCGGGTGATCGTTAATTTCGAGGCGGGCTCTGGTTTGTATGGCTTTTGCCAAAGCACAAAAGGTTGGGTGATGTTCTAGATTGACCACTAAATCATAAGGTTGTTGTTTGCTGTGACGAATGATCGCTTGCTTTTCTAAGCTTATAAAAATCGGCAGTTTACGGTGTTTTAGGCTAAAGCACTGAGTCACTCGCGGATCATGTTCAAATAAACCGATGGATTTGCTACTGACTATCCAATCAAAACTCGCTTGAGGGTATGCCTGATGAAGTACCTCCATCACGGCACTCGCAAAAATAGTATCGCCTAGCGCGCCTGAACGAATAATTAAAATTCGTAGCATAAGTTTCCTATGATCATGATGTTGTGAGTAAGTTATTGATGAGCAAGATAGCTCGCTCGGGCGCTAATTCGCTTAAGCATTTTAAATGGCCAAACTGACAGGTTTTCTTAAAGCAAGGGCGGCATTCGATATCGGTGTGTAAAATTTCTGCCGTATCTGTCAGTGGCGGGGTGTATTGTGGGGACGATGAGCCATACACTGCGATTAAGGGGAGCTTTAGCGCGGCGGCGATGTGCATTAGGCCGGAGTCGTTGCTAATGGCTAAGCTGGCCAGCGCCATTAAGTCGATTGCTTCGGCTAGTTTGGTTTTACCTGCGAGATTATAACAAGCGCTTTGCGAGGCTTCCGCTAAATGAGCGATGATTTGCTCGCCTACCGCTTGATCTTTATCCGAACCGAAAATCCACACTTGACCGTTACGTTGTTCAATCCAGTGCTGGGCAACTGTTGCATAATGTTGCTCTGGCCAGCGCTTGGCGGGGCCAAATTCTGCGCCGGGGCAAAGTGCCAAAATGGGTTGAGAGTCGCTTAAGTTTAATTGGCTGAGTGCCTGTTGCTGGTTGTTTGAGTTGGCGCTTAAGGCCGGATGCTGGTAGCTCGGAAGCTTAGCGGCAGAAGTCATCGTCTGCTTTGGGTAGGCCAAAGACACATAACGTTCCACCATGAGTGGGAAGGCTTGTTTATTGCTGCGCAGGTCGTTGAGTACACCATAACGGCTCTCTCCCTTCCAGCCGGTACGGCGTTTAATGCCTGCAAACCAAGGAACCAGTGCTGCTTTGAGCGAATTTGGTTGAGTGATGGCCCAATCATAGCCTTTAGCTTTGATGGCTCTGGCGAGCTTCCAGCGCACCGCGAGTTGCAGATCACCATGGCCCAGCGGCATCCGTAAGGCATTGTCTACCTCCGGCATGCGCTCCAACATCGGACGACACCAATCGGGGGCCAATACGTCTAATTGCGCCTGCGGGTGTAGTTGTTTTAAGCTTTTATATAAACTTTGTGACATCACCATGTCACCCACCCAAGACGGGCCGACCACCAATATCTTCATGTTTTACCTGAAGGGGCCTATCGCCCCTTTTGTCGCGGGAGATTTATTTATTCAACCAAGTCATGTATTCAGCAACGCCCTCGGCGACGGTTTTAAAATCTTCGCTATAACCTGCGGCGCGTAGCTTATCGATATTGGCTTGAGTAAAGCTCTGGTAGCGACCTTTGAGGTGGTCGGGGAAGGGAATGTATTCAATTTCACCTTTTTGGTGATGTTTAATCACCGCTTCGGCCACTGAACGGAACGGTTCCGCCTGACCTGTCCCCAAATTAAAAATACCGCTTTGTTCGGGATTTTGCCAAAACCATAAGTTAACTTTAGCTACATCGCCTACATACACAAAATCGCGGCTCTGTCCGCCGTTACCGTAACCATCATAGCCTTCAAATAGTTTGGGGTTTTGCCCATCGTTGACTTGGTTGTTCAGGTGGAAAGCCACACTGGCCATACTGCCTTTGTGTTGCTCTCGTGGGCCGTAAACATTGAAGTAACGAAAGCCAACCACTTGTGACTCTATCTCTGGTAGTAAACGGCGTACGTAATTGTCGAATTGCAGTTTTGAATAGCCGTAAACGTTGAGTGGGCCTTCGTATTGTTTTTCTTCGATGAAGGTTTCGGTATCACCGTAAGTGGCCGCCGATGAGGCATACAGGAAGGGAATACGACGTTCTAAACAATAATGAAGTAATTCTTTAGAGTACTCATAATTGTTTTCCATCATGTATTTGCCATCCCACTCGGTGGTGGCAGAGCAGGCACCTTCGTGGAATATGGCTTCGATCTCTTGGCCGTATTCCGCGCCAAGGTCTTCACCGGAGACGATACGAGCGATAAAATCATCTTTGTCGAGATAATCGGCGATATCCAGATCGACTAAGTTGACAAATTTGGTGCCGTCTTTTAGGTCGTCAACCACGATGATGTCGTTATGGCCTAGCTCATTTAAGCTCTTCACTATGTTGGCGCCAATAAAGCCAGCTCCGCCGGTTACAATAATCATAATTCTACCATTCTAAAATTTGCCATGAGTGCAAGGATTTTATGCTGTGATGCGCCGAATAGCAATTGCGTGACCAGTGGAAAACAGTGAATAAAAACTGGATTTTGGAGGCGTTTACAGGTATCACAATAATATAACTGGCAACGTAACAGCTAAATGAAAACCAAAGACAAAATTATTCATGCTTCTTTGAAGTTATTTAATGAGCGTGGCGAGCGCCAAGTGAGCACTAATCATATTGCTGCTGAGTTAGGCATTAGCCCGGGAAACCTGTATTACCATTTTAGTAATAAACAGGAGATTATTCGTAGCATTTTTGAGCTTTATGCTGAGCAGCTTGATAGTAGTTTTCGCCCGCATGCCGATCAACTATTAACGCTCGATCATGTGATGCAATATTTGGATGCAAGCTTTGAACTGATGTGGCGCTTCCGTTTTATGTACGCCAATTTATTAGAGTTATTGGCCCGAGATCCCTTGCTTGAAGCCAAATATCAGGCCTTACAAACCGAGCTGGAAAAATGGAGCCGGGATATACTGGTGCAGTTTCGAGATAGTCGCTTTATTACGGGCGATGATGCCAGCCTAGTCGAATTGGCGGATAGCATTAAATTCATCATTGGTGCTTGGATCGGCTACCAGAGTGCGCAACTAAAAGGCGGACTAATCACTAAACCGCGACTCTATGAGGGGGTGTTAAAAATACTGTTTATTCTACGACCTTATTTTACAGAACAGTCGATGAGTATTTATCAGCGATTGCACCAACACTATTCAGAGTGTGCACAGCGCAAAAAATAGCATTTTATTTAGAATATAAGCTGAATTTGCCAAACAAATCACTATAATTCAGCCAGAATTCTGGCTTTTAATTAGGTGTGTTATGACGGCTTCTTTTTCTTCTTATATTCAGCAGCAATTGCAACAAGTTAAAGACGATGGCCTGTACAAACAGGAACGGGTAATTAGTTCTCAGCAGCAAGCCAATATTACGGTGGCGCAGGGCCCAGTAATTAACTTCTGTGCCAACAACTATTTGGGTTTAGCAAACTCTCCAGCCTTGATTGAAGCCGCCAAAACGGGCCTAGATAGCCATGGCTTTGGCGCCGCTTCGGTGCGCTTTATTTGTGGCACCCAAGATATTCATAAACAGTTAGAACGGGGCTTGAGTGAATTCCTTGGGATGGAAGATACCATCCTTTACTCTTCTTGCTTTGATGCCAATGCAGGTTTGTTTGAAACTTTGTTAGGCCCTGAAGATGCGATTATCTCCGATGCGCTCAATCATGCATCGATCATTGATGGGGTGCGTTTATGTAAAGCGAAACGCTTCCGTTATGCCAATAATGATCTCACCGAATTAGAGCAATGCTTAAAGGATGCCGATGCCGCTGGTGCGCGCTTTAAGCTGATCGCCACCGATGGGGTGTTTTCTATGGATGGGGTAATTGCTAACCTGCCTGGCATTTGTGATTTAGCCGACAAATATAATGCGATGGTGATGGTGGATGATTCTCACGCGGTTGGTTTTGTTGGCGCAGGGGGGCGTGGCACCCATGAGTATCATCAGGTGATGGGTCGAGTGGATATTATTACCGGTACCTTGGGTAAAGCCATGGGCGGCGCATCGGGTGGTTTTACCGCAGCTAAAAAAGAAGTGATTGATTGGTTGCGCCAACGTTCACGCCCTTATTTATTTTCCAACTCACTGGCCCCAGCCATTGTGAGTGCTTCACTTAAAGTGCTGGAACTATTGGCCGAAGGCGATGCTTTGCGCAAACAGCTGTGGGACAACGTCGCGTATTTTAGAGAGGAAATGAGCAAGGCGGGTTTTGCGCTAGATGGTGCCGACCATGCGATTATTCCGGTGATGTTGGGTGACGCCAAATTGGCGAGTTGCTTTGCTGATAAGTTGTTAGAGCGCGGCATTTACGTGATTGGTTTTTCTTTTCCGGTGGTGCCAAAAGGCCAAGCGCGGATCCGCACTCAGATTTCTGCTGCGCACACGCGCGAGCAGTTAGCACATGCAGTAGCAGCCTTCACTGAGGTGGGTAAAGAACTAGGAGTGATTGCATGACTATTAAGGCCTTAGCAAAACTGAAGGCGGAGCCCGGCATTTGGATGACCCAAGTGGAAATGCCAGAGCTTGGTCATAACGACCTATTAATCAAAATCAATAAAACCGCTATTTGTGGTACCGATGTACACATTTACAACTGGGATGAGTGGTCCCAAAAAACCATTCCTGTCCCCATGGTAATTGGCCATGAATATGCCGGAGAGGTGGTCGACATTGGTCAGGAAGTGCGTGGTTTTTCGGTTGGTGATCGGGTCTCCGGTGAGGGTCATATTACCTGTGGCCATTGCCGTAACTGTCGCGGTGGGCGTACTCATTTGTGTCGTAATACCGTCGGTGTGGGGGTGAACCGCACCGGTTGTTTCTCCCAATACTTAGTGATCCCTGCGGTGAATGCCTTTAAGTTACCGGATGAAATTAGCGATGACCTTGCCGCCATTTTTGACCCTTTTGGCAACGCGGTACACAGTGCTTTATCCTTTGATCTGGTGGGTGAAGATGTACTGATTACCGGCGCAGGCCCCATTGGGGTCATGGCCGCTGCGATTTGTAGACATGTTGGTGCGCGGCATGTGGTGGTGACCGATGTGAATGATTACCGCCTCGATTTAGCCAAGAAAATGGGCGCAACGCGAGTGGTGAATGTCGCTAAGCAAGCACTGAGCGATACCATGAGCGAACTTAAAATGACCGAAGGCTTTGATGTTGGCCTGGAAATGTCAGGCGTGCCGACTGCTTTTTGTTCGATGTTAGAATTGATGAATCATGGCGGTAAAGTGGCGATGTTGGGGATCCCTCCCAGCGACATGAGCATCGATTGGAGCCAAGTGATTTTTAAAGGCCTGGTGATTAAAGGCATCTACGGGCGAGAGATGTTTGAAACGTGGTACAAAATGGCATCTTTGGTACAATCAGGTCTTGATTTAAGCCCTATCATTACTCACCATTATCATGTTGATGATTTTCAACAAGGCTTTGACGCGATGCGCTCTGGGCAAAGCGGCAAGGTGGTTTTGGATTGGACTTGATGGAAGAGCCATCTTGCTCAAATGCTAGATGGCTATTTCTCATCTCCAAAGCGACTACGGAACTTTTCTAGAGGTACCAATGGCCTTTGGTCTTCGTAGTGGCCATTGATGATTTTAATTGCGCCATTTCCACAAAGAACAACAGGCTGGCCCGCTTTAATGAACATTACCTTGCCAGCGACTCTGTTTTCTACTTTAAAAGGCTCAACCACCTCGACGTCGGTGATGTGGCAAGGCTCGCCATTTATGGTTGTTTGAGCCCCTTTATAAGGATAACCAATAGCATCAACAAAACGTGCTATTTTTCTCGCATCGTCGCTCCAATTAATTTGATAATCACGTTCATCTCTCCACACACTGTAAGTCGCTAAGCTTGTGTCTTGAGCTTGATAACTTAGGTTTTCGTTCAGCATGCTAATTAAGACTCGATCTAGTAAGTCTTGGTAACATCGACTAACTAAAGTGATGGCCTGTTGAATTTTAATGGGGTAGCTAATGTGAACAGATTGCTGCCCTACAATATCACCTGCATCAAATTCTAGGTTAGCTTTTAATGCAGTGACACCAACTTCTGGCTCACCATTTATTAGCGCAGAAACTAAAGGATTAAACCCACGGTATTTAGGTAGTAACGAGTCATGGAATACGATTAGTTCACAATCTAAATTTGTGAGCATCCATCTCCAGCCTATGGCTACAGCATACTCTGCTTGGTTGTCGTTGGGATAATCCTGTTTTAAGCAATAAGCTATATTGTGTTCTTCACAGTAGCTGACCATACCTTTTGAATAGTCGTTTTCTACTGACGGATCTTGACCAATAACAACAAGCGGATTAACGGTTTTGTTTAAGCGTTTTATTACAGGTAAGCAGTCATATGCTTTTTGTGTCATGAAGAAAAAAGTAATATTCATTTTTGTAGCCCAAAAAACTCCAGAACCGCATCGGATACGGTATTGGCAATGTCTTCATCGTAGGCTGAACATAAAGGCAATCTTAATAAGGTATCACTCACTTTTTCCGTGACTGGTAGCATGCCCTTTTTGTAGCCGAGAGATTCGCCCATAGGGGAAGAATGCAGTGGAACGTAATGAAACACTGCCATAATTCCCTTTTCTTTAAGGAAGGCAATTAAGCGTTGTCGAGTGTCCAAATCTTCTAACAGCAAGTAAAAGATATGCCCGTTATGGGTATTGTAGTTTGGAATGTTAGGCAACTTTGCCAAGCCTTGCTGCTCAAGTATGGCTAAGCGCTTGGAATAGCAATTGTAAACAGCCATTCTGCGTTGCTGTATTTCATTAAAGTTTTCTAATTGAGCAAATAAAAATGCAGCAGATAAATCAGATAATACGTAAGAAGAGCCTATAGATGTCCATGTATATTTGTCGACTTGGCCTCGGAAAAACTGTGCTCTGTTAGTACCTTTTTCACGAATAATTTCACTGGCTTCTTTGAGTTTATTTGTTTTACAAACTAAGGCTCCACCTTCTCCGCAAATAATATTTTTTGTCTCATGAAAACTAAAGGCGGCATAGTCTCCAAAAGTGCCTAATGCTTGCCCCTTATAACTAGAGCCTATTGCCTGTGCGGCATCTTCAATAACTGGAATATTTGCAGAGTGGCTAATTGACATTAATTGCTCCATATCACAGCTAATACCCGCATAGTGAACTGGAACTAATGCTTTTGTCGCCGATGAAATGAGGCTTTCAACATGGGCCAAATCTATATTTAAGGTGATAGGATCGATATCTGCAAAGATAGGCTTAGCGCCTCTGAGGCAAAAGGCATTCGCTGTCGATACAAAGGTATAGGAAGGCAGTATAAACTCGTCTTGACTAGAGAGCTTAAGCTCTAATGCGGCTATCTCCATGGCTGAAGTGCAGGATGTAGTTAGTAAAACGCTATTTTTAATAGATAATAGCTGATTTAAGCTATCCTCACAGCGCTTACCAAAAGGCCCATCGCCAGCCGAATAGCCTCCCATGACAGCTTGCGCTATGTAGTAGAGTTCTTTTCCTGAAATGTAAGGCGTATTAAACTTTATATCCATGGTGATGGTTTACCGTTAGTCGTCATATAAAAATGCCAAGACATTCGTCGCTTAAGCAAAAAAGTTTTGGGTCTCTAGTAAGAATTGTGAGACCAGCTTTTCAACGCCTCTTTCTTCGTTAAGAACCCTCGGCAATACTAAGTGGGCTGTTTCTTCAGCTTTGTGTATATTGTTAAAGCCATAGGCGAGGCCATATCTGTCTTCGGCCTTAGGGTACCATTGTTCTTCTGATACACCTTGGTCCGGTATAATGATTGATTGACAGCCACACAGTACGGCAAAAACAGAATAGGCAGTTAAGGTATCGTAGGAAATAAAGCTTTTAACAGACTTAAAAATGGCCGCAATTTCAGCGTTCGACTTATTGTCGATAAGAATCGAGTCGTTAAGATCATGCATCATTGCTTTGTTTGCACCTTTACGTAAACAGTATGCGGTGCCAGAGCGTACTTTAGCTGTTGATTCTGTATTGTAGTGCTCTAGAGGATAATGAATCACCTTTAACAGCAGTGATGATGTTAGCGAACTATCGACGATGAAATCTTTTATGCCGCTACTAAACTTGTAAATAAGCTCATTTCTACCGAAACAGAATTGACCCGTATGATAGCCAGGCTCATGCAGTAGCCAGCGAACGATATTTTTAGCTTGCAGAGGATTCCCTAATACAGTTTCAGGGTAAACCACGACGTAGTCGTCATTTAAAGCTGATAATTGCCCAGTATAGATGGGCGTTAAAAAGCTAGGATTGACTCTAAATTTCCGGTCTCTTTTATGGAAAAGAGAGTTGAAAATCTGCTTGGTAGGCTTTAAAAAGTGATATTTATTCGTTAATTCAGAATCAAAGCTAGGGAAGAGATAAGCTTTAAAGCCTAATTTGTTGATCACATGACAAAGCTTGTGAAGTACGATTGCGCCCCCCACGGTTTCGTCATATGACGGGGCAAATATTATAAATTTTCGCATGCTTAATTCCTGAATAGATTGGTGATTATCTCTATTCTTTTTCGAATGCTATAAAATAGATTTCTATTGAATATTCTATTTAAAGCACGATTGCTGGTTATTATCATTTTGGTGCAGGTACTTCTTATATACTTATTGCTTAATGCATTGGCATATTTATTGAGTAATGCACGCTTACTCTGTTCAAAGCTTTGCTCGATATTTCCGCCACTGTTATGGCGCAGATGAAAATCGATCACGTAGCTATTGTGGCCTAATATGTTAGCTAAGATACACATATCGGTGGCATACAAGTGAAACCCAGATAGGTCGCTAGAAACAGACAGTGCAGCATGTTTTCTTAATACTAAAAAGTTTTCATCTAAGCTTTTTACCTTGGCGGGGAATGGCCCCACATTTATGTTTTCTTCATGCGGGTCACTAATTCTCATGGCATAATTTTTAAAGTTGATATATCCCGCATTGCCACATATCCCCCAGTTAGGATCGATGGCATCAAGTTCTGCTATGCGCTGTTCTAAAACTGCTTTATCGTCAAAATCTAACAAGATGTCCTGATGGCAAATAATGATGTATTCGGCGTCGGCATGATTAATAAATTTTTTGACTGCCTGATAAGCATCCAATTTATTATGCGTACTATTGTCAGCAAAAATGAATTGAGAGTTTTGTGGGCTAAAACCAGCGCGAGCGAAGGAGTTTAGCATACCTTGGTATTCTGCGTGATCGGTGACAAGGGTGCATATAGCAAATTGGTGGCTATAGCTAACTTGGTCGATTTCCACTGGTGTGAATTGATGCGTCATGATTTATGCGTTTGATTTAAGTTTTCGTGAGTCTCAGAAAGATATTTATCGACACCATTTTTACAGTAGTAGCGCTTTTGGGCGGTATTTTGCTTGATGATCTGTAAGTTGGTGCTGACATCTGCGCGGCGTTCAACATGGTGAAGGTGATAAACGGGAATTACAAATTTAACACTTTTTTCGTGAATGCCCTTGCCATTAAAACGCCATCCCAGATCGTCATCTTCTCCTCCCACACCCGGCAAATCTTCATTATAGCCGTTTATTTTCAACATATCGGCTCTTGACACTGACCAGTTGCAACCTACGATCGTTAGGTATTTTTTTGCTTGGCGTTTGTGTAGCGTAGTTGAGCGAAAGCCAATCTCATAGTTTTTGGTGTGATCAAACACTAAGGGAAGTCCTAGCAGGGTATACACCAGCCGATTTTCAATCAGCTTTATTAATGAGGGGTTCTTCCTAAACCACCTGGACATTGTGGGGCCAAGATGCACGCGACGCCCAGTGCAGACGCGATTGTTTTCACGTTGATTCAAATGCTCGGCGACGTATTGGCTATGGGGCAGGCAATCGCCATCTAAAAACATCAAATACTCGGTTTTTGCTGCGGCGACCGCTCGGTTTACGGCTTTGGTCTTACGAAAACCTTTATCTTCTTGGGTGAGGTGATTGATGGCGAAAGGAAATGTGTGCTGAGCGAGGTATTCCCTTACGGCTTTACATTCACAGTCTTCAGCGATGATGACCTCAAAGCGTTGCTCGATTTGACGGCTTAAAGCGTATAAAATTGCATGGAGAGCCTCAACATCTTGATAAATCGAAATAATGACACTGGCTTTTAAGGTTGAGTGACTCATTGCATATCCTGACTTGATTGTTGGTATCGAAGAGATTCTGACTCCGGAGCCCCTTTAAGTAAGAAAGCTAGCAAGGGTTTTCTTTCTGGTTTTTTTAGTACTCGCTTACATTCCTTAATGATATATAAGGCCTTAATAATGATTTTTGATAAGCGTGAATAGTGTTTATCGAGTAGACGATAAAATGAGATATAGAACTCTTTTTCAATCGCAAGATCCCGTTCTGTGCTGCCGCCGCCGGAGTGGACCACCTTTGCCTCATTCAGTAAGTAGATGGCTTTGTTGGCATCACGTAGACGGATGGCAAAATCTTCTTCTTCGCAATACAAGAAATATTTGGTGTCGTAGCCACCCAGTTGCTCAAAGTCCTGGCGTCTGAAAAACATGGTGGCACCGCTGATCACCGGCACTTTAATCGGTTGTTGATGCTGCTGTTTGCGCTGAGGATAGTTGCTCGGCTGCAGTAGTCTTAATAGCGATGCTCCGAATAGTTTATTGGCGACGCTAGGGATGAACTCAAAAGAGGCTGTATGCTGATTGGTTTCGCTGAAGATGGTCGGACTGCAAAGGGCTACTTCTGGGTGGCTTTCCATGAAATGGTGTAATACATCTAAGCAGTGCGGACTGACCTGAGTATCATTATTGAGAAAAAATAAGTAGTCACCAGTGGCGTGAGGGTAACCAGACATGTTGCCCCCGGAAAAACCAAGATTAAGGGGATTGATGATGAGCTTTGCCCACGGATAAGCACCAATTTCTTGTTGTAAGTTTTCAAGTTGCTCAGCTTGAGAAGCATTGTCTACCACAATAACTTCAAAACTTACCTTGGGTTGAGAGTCTGCAATAGACTGCAAACACTCGAGTGTATGTCGGGTCGAATTGTAGTTAATCATCACAATCGAAATATTCATTGTTGAGTGACCTTAGATTTTCAATTGATTGCTTAACTCAAGTTCTTAGTTTGAGGTTTAGCCGCTTTTTTGATGGTGTAGTTGCCTTTAATTTTACGCCACAAACCGAACTTGGTGGTACTGGGGAACATCACGATTCGTCGAATCTGTTGTAAATCTTCATGTAGGGCTACCGGTCCAGAGTCGGTGGCGACAGTGTAGGTATAGCCCGCTTGTTTCGCCAGTCGTTTTGTTTGCTCGTTATGGTCGCCATAGGGGTAGGCAAAGCTATAAAGGGGGCGCTCAAGTAAGCTTTCGAGTTGTGCCTTGTTGTACGCGATCTCATGCTGTTGTTCGGCATGACTGAGACTGGCCAATTTGGGATGGTTCACGGTATGTCCGCCGATCTCAACATAACCGCTGCGGTCGATGTCGCGCAGTTGTTGTGGACTCATCAGTTCAAAGCGTTGGTCGGGCTTACTGGGATGTTCTACATCCCAGCGATTATGATCGGTGCCGGTGACAGCGTAGATCATTGCCTTAAATTGATACTTTTTGAGTAGTGGTAGTAATAAATCGTAGTTGTCTTTAAAACCATCGTCGAAGGTAAGAATGATGTAGCGTTTGCCGTGGTCGAAACGATGGTCTAAACCGATCTCATCTAATTGCTGGAAAGTGATCGGGCTTAAACCCATGCGCTGAATCGTTTGAAAGTGTTGCTCCAAACGCTCCAAAGTCACATAAGTGCCATACACCCCGTGTTGGCTTGGATCGTTGTGAATCACCCGGTGATACATGATGATCGGGATTTCTCGTTTCTTGGTGTATACATAAGCACTTTGATACAACTCAAGCAGTCGTTGAGTCATTTTCTCTAAGGAATATTGTTCGGTGATTATTTGGTAAACTTCTTCATCAACTTTGGGCTGTTTGAGCGCACTTCGTAGTTGCTTGGCTAATTGAGGGTAGTCGATATCGAGTTCGGTTTTCCCTCCGTCGGCAACATCACCAAAATTGCTGGCCATGGCCGATGCTAGATTGTCTACCGAGATTAAACCGATGGCATTTGCTTCGCCGACCGCAAAAACCGGTTTTTGGCACATTAAGGCTTCCATGGCCACCCGTCCTGCCCCGATGACTAAGTCTGCTTGGCTGATGGTTTGGCGAATATTGGCGCTATAGCCGCAAAATTTTACTTTAGTTTTAAATTTATCGAAGATTGGATCGATTTGACTACCGCTGATCACTTGAACTTGGTTTGCCGCTAAATCAATGCATTGTTCCAGTAGTTGATAGACCAATTGGCCCTTGGGGCCGGTTAAACGACCAATAATCTGAATTACCGGTTTGGCCCGGTGATTCGCTGCTAAGGGTTTGAATACTTGACTATCGACGCCATTGCGCAGCACGCTGACCTGTGACTCGGCGACACCCAAATCACGGACGATTTGTCGGGCGATATTTTCACACACCGCGACAGCATGATATCCCAAGGCATGGAACTTTTTGCGTGAGCGATGTACCGGCTGTCGTCCATGAACGGTGGTGATCATTGGCGTATTGGTGAGTCGGCAGGCAACATAAGCAGACCAACCCGAAGCGCGACTATGTGCGTGAACTAACTGTATTTTATATCTAAAAATTAAATAGATAAGATAAAATACATGCCATACTCTTCTAGGTAGACTGCGTTTATTGAAACGTAACTTGAAATACTGCCCTTGATGGGGAGAATTTAAGGTGTCAGAAACATAGAATACTTGATGCCCTCGTTGCGCTAGAGTATTACCAACTTGAGTTGCGTAGACTTCGGCTCCAGTCACTTCGAGCTGTGAAAGAGCCATCAAAATATTCATAAATGCGTGAAACCTTATGGTGAATTGACGCATATTCTACAGAACTGATTTGCTTACGCCTAGTGGCAGTATCAAAGGCTCTTTCTACGCCTAGTGAGTCAACCAAAACAGAGAAGGACGGTTGTTTATTTTTGTGAGTACGTTACTAAAACGAATAGGGTTGATAGCAAGGCCGAATCAACTTTGCTATGCGGCTGTGTTGAGTTTACTGCTTATTTCACAAGCTGCCTTGGCTCGGACTGAACGAGTATTATTACTGAATTCTTATCCGGCGGGTTTGCAGTGGGATGCAAGCTTTGAGCAAGGTTTGCGTGATCAATTAGCGGAACGTTCCATATGGTTTTTTAATCAGCGTGTAGAAGCGGAGCTGAATCCCAATCAATCTCCATACAGCGCAGCGCAGCTCAATATGCTTAAGCAAGTCATTCTTTATTATCAGTTTGATTTGGTTGTGAGTGTTGGTGAGCAAGCTTTAAAGTTGGCCTTAGCCTTACAAAACGAAGGTACGCTGCAAGCGCCATTGGTTGCCGCGGGTGCCGATTTGGTCGCCTACACCGGACCTCGTAAGGCGATGTTGACTGGGATCCACGAACAGCAAGCGGTACGTGAAAATCTATTGTTGATCAGGCAATTGCTCCCCGAACTTGAATCTTTGCACTTAGTGCTCGACAAAAGTGCCATTAGCCAACGTATTGCGGAACGTTTTAAGCGCTTAGCCGAACAATTTGGTATTACCTATACCATTTGGCAAGATATGGATTATGAGGAACTCAAAGCAAAAACCTCGCAGTTAACCCCTAAACATGCCCTGCTACTTGGGATGTTGCCGTCCTCGCTTACCGGAAACAGCAAACTTAGTCAGCAGAATCTGCAAGCTTTATCATTGGCTTCTCGGGCGCCTATTTTTAGTTTATGGGATTATGCGATTGGTGATGGCGTCGTTGGTGGAATGGTCACTTTACCAGATCAGCTCGGTGAAGCGGTTGGTGTGATGGTTGGACGAGCTTTACAAGGAAGTGATGTAAAAGAGATCCCGATTCGGGCTCGTAGTCCGCAGCTCTATCTTTTTGATTATGCGCAATTAACTCGTTGGCAGATGTCTAAATCGAATCTGGCAAGCGATGCAATTTTTATCAATCGACCCGCTTTTCAGGCTTGGTTACCACGTTATCAAGCGAGCGTTATTCTTAGTAGTGTGGTGTTGTTGCTGTTGCTGTTGCTGATTTGGGTGATGCGTCGCCGGCTCCAGAGTAAGCAATCTTTGCAGGCAAAGCAGCAGCAACTCTGCTCTGCATTTGTTAATACTGAGCAGGCTTGCGCTTTACTGGATGAGCACGGTGTCGTGCTCATGATGAATCCGGCATTGATGACTTTATTAGGTGAGAGAGCGAAGTATTTAGTGGGGAATCCCTTGCTCTCCAGCCAGTTTTGGCAGCATCAGCAGGCCCTAGCGCAACGTTTGCGAGAAGGCTTTGCTCAGTGTTTACAAGGCAATGTCGTTCATTTTAATGCAACTCTATTACTCGCCAGTGAAAACCTATTATACGATTTTGTGATTAGTCCTCAGTTTAAAGCGGCGCAGCAGGTCGAACAAATGGTCTTAGAGCTGAGAAGCCTTCATTTAATGGAGTTGCAATATCAGCAGCTCACTTCTAGTGAGCGTCATTATCGAGCGATGTTTGAGCATAACCCTGCGATGTTAATGCTGTTGAATCGTTTGGGGGTGATTGTTTTTTGTAACAGAATGCTTGCCGATCACTTAGGCTTTTCTCGCAAGCAATTAGAGTTGTCTCAATTACGTAGTTTGTATGGTGACGCCGATTTACAAACCTCATTGCTTCGCTATTTAGATGGGATTTCGGACCATATTCAGGTACGAGAAGTCCGCTATCGAACTCGAAATGAGCAAGGTTTGTGGTTTAAGGAATCCATCCTCAAAATAGCCAATGAAGATAGCTTTATTGTCTGTTGTGAGGATATTACCACCACTCGTGATCTGACTCAGAAACTTGATTATTACACCAACTATGATTCACTCACGGATGTTTATAACCGTACGTTTTTTGAACGCAGGTTAAGTACGTTGTTGCAGCAATCTGATTCGTGTCAACATGCACTATTGGTGATAGATTTAGCCCAGTTTAAAGTGATTAACGATACCTTCGGCCATAATTCTGGCGATCAGGCATTAAAACAGGTTGCTGGCGTACTGGAACAATTGCTGACAGGGTCAGCAATTGTGGCTCGCTTGGGCAGTGATGAGTTTGCTATTTTGCTTGAACAGACCGATCAGCAGAGCTGTCTCGATTTTGCTAACTTGTTGATTAAGAGCCTGAATGATACTCACTATGTGTGTGATGAGCGTATGTTTAGTTTTGGCTGTAGCATCGGTTTGACTTTATTTGGGCACTACCAAGCTTCTGCACAACAGATCTTAACTCAAGCAGATAAAGCCTGTTTTACCGCTAAGTCTTTAGGGCGCAACCGAGCTTACTTATATCAAATGGGTGACCAGATGTTGTTGGAGCGTCAAGGGCAGATGGAATGGGTCACGCGTATTCAAAAAGCCTTGCGAGAGGAGCGTTTTTTACTTTATGCCCAGCCGATTGTTCCGGTCTCAGCTGTTGATGAAGACTATCTACATTATGAAGTCTTAATTCGCATGATTGATGAAGATGGCCGAGTTGTGCCTCCGAGTGCGTTTTTACCCGCGGCTGAGAATTATAATCTAGCAGAACAAATAGACCGTTTGGTGATTGCGAAAAGTTTGCAATGGTTGGCGGTTAATCCTGGTCATCTCACTCGTTTAACGATGTGTTCGATGAACCTCTCGGGTCAGTCTTTAGGGAATCGCGAGTTTGTTGAGTGGTTACTAGCAACGTTGGAAGAGTGTGCTTTACCAATGAATAAACTGTGTTTTGAAACCACTGAAACGGTCGCTATTTCTAATTTTAATGTTGCGACAGAATTCTTCAATAAAGTTCGTCAGTTAGGTTGCAAAATTGCCCTGGATGATTTTGGCTCCGGTCTCTCTTCCTTCGGTTATTTAAAAAATCTGCCGATCGATTATCTAAAAATTGATGGTATTTTCATTCGCGATCTAGAAAACGATAGTATGGATGCAGCGATTGTTAAGAGTATTAATCAAGTTGCGCATGAGATGGGTAAAAAAACGATTGCTGAATTTGTTGAAAATGAAGCAATCAATCAAATCTTACTCGAGATTGGCGTGGACTATGCCCAAGGCTATCATTTTGGTCGGCCGGTGCCCATCGAGATGTTCGTGCTTAACTAAAATGACCATAAGGCTGTTAAACTAGGTCTATTGCCGAGTTTGGGAGAGTGTTAGGTGAGTCAAATTCAGCCTCGTATTTTTTGTGAAGCATCTGCTGATGGTGGATATGCTCAGCGTTTAATTGACGGTTTTAACTTACAAGTTTGTTCGCAACGACCAGAGCAGGGGTTTTGTTTGATCTTGGATCAACAGACCTTGTATTTACGCTGGTGTGATGAAGCCAAATTAGGAGACATTTCGGTCGATTTTTTGGCAGGGCGAGCGGCCCATCGTCGTCACTATGGCGGCGCCGAAGCCGTGAGTAAAGCTGTGGGCGTGAAGAAGGGGCTGCGGCCTACGGTGATTGATGCGACAGCGGGCTTAGGTCGGGATGCTTTTGTTTTGGCTAACTTAGGATGCCGAGTCACCATGGTTGAGCGCTCTCCTTGGGTTGCCGCTTTGCTGGCAGATGGCTTACGCAGAGCAAAAGCTGATCCTGAAATCGGCGCCTGGGTCGCAGAGCGGATGCAGTTGGTACACGCGAGTAGTATTGATGAGTTGCAACAACTTGGCCTAGAAGCCGAGGTGGTTTATCTTGATCCGATGTATCCCCATCGTAAAAAATCGGCGCAAGTTAAGAAAGAAATGCGAGTATTTCAGCAACTCGTTGGGGCCGATCTCGATGCCGATTTGTTGTTAGATCAAGCATTGGCGGTTGCCAGCAAGCGAGTGGTAGTGAAACGTCCGAGCTATGCGGAGCCTTTAGCGGGAAAGGCTAGCCATCATCAGCTAACAACCAAGACTCACCGTTTCGATATTTACGCTTTGGCCTAAGGGCAGAGGTCCATTTAGCTTGGCTGTAGCGATGGCTTACATGCTGCTTATTTATGACATTTATGCATTTTTAAATGTCATTTTGCTTGTTTTTTGGGAAGGGATGTTTCCAGTTGACGATGAGCTCAGTGCTCTTGAGTGCAAGGTTTGTACGGTTAATAGATATTAAATTAGCTTCATTGATCTAGGTCACTTTAATGGCAACTTTAAGTGAGCTTGATCTAGTTTCTTATGATTTTAGGGGAAAAAACTTGCATCAAGAAAACGCTATCATTACTCTAAATACATCGCGCTAAGGATTGGCGCGATAAAGAAATAAGATCTGACCTTTGTTGACCGACAGAAAATGGGAGAGGCTATTAGCTTCTCCTTTTTTTCGTCTTTTTTATGTGTTTGCCTCTTCAGTTCTTGCTGCAACAAGGTCGCGGGACATTTTAACGTAGGCAATTTGGTGCTTGTAGAATACTTCGCTGTCGACGTGAAAGCCTAAATTTTGATAAAAGGTGATGGCTGTATAGCGGGCGTCAAACCAAAACGTATCGGATTGCGCTTGGTTTTGTTGTTGTTCGATTAGGTAACGGAGCATGGTGCTTCCAAATCCGCGGTTTTGATATTGCTCTAAGCAAGCAAATTTACGTAAGCGAACTTCTCGTTGACTAACAAATAGCGAGGCTACAATGACTAATTTTTGTTCAAGCCAACCACCAAAGTGCAGCCCTTGTTGATCTTCGGCGACACGACAGAAGTTGATATCATGTTGAGGCCATAATACTTGCTGGCGAATGGCGAGCGTTTGTTCACTGGTAATCGCTTTAATTACAATCATCGTTTTAGTCGACTCAAATGAGTCCCCCTTAATTTTTCACTCATGATCTAATACTGTAGCTCTGGATCTCATTCAAGCTTATCAAGTCTCGATGGCTGGCGGGCCAAAACGATGCGGGTATAAATGCCTACCGCGTTGGCAATTATACGGCTTAATACTTGGTTCTGGTGAACCTTGTTTTCTCATGACTTTATTGATCAATCCGCTATTGGCAAGGATATCGCCGTTGCGTCGTTCATTGAATGGTTTGTCTGGTTTGCTTGCTGTGGCATCGATGACTCCTTTAAGCATATTAATGCGAGTAAGCTTTAAGGATAACTGGGAGCGACAACCAATTTGGCTTTGCTTTTACGCTGTGCTTTTTGTTGGTACATGGTCATATCGGCGCGATAAAAAAGTTGCTCGGCGTCGCGACAGCTATTGGTGTTGGCACAGCCAAAGCTTATCCCACTGTGTGCCGCACCATTGAGTTGAATAACCTTGTCTACGATACTGAGTTTCTCTTGAAGTTCGCTCGCAGAAAGCTGGCTGGAAAAAACCGCAAATTCATCCCCGCCGATCCTAAATAGTTCAACTCGATCAGTTAACACCATATTTAAAGCTTCGGCGGCCAGTTTGATTAAGCGATCTCCTTCTTGATGTCCAGATTGGTCATTCACAATTTTTAAATAATCGATATCAATGAGGGCTAGGCAGCAGTTTTGCTCGCCGGTAAATGTGAGTTGTTGACTCACATATTCGTTAAAGGCATAGCGATTTTGTAAGCCTGTTAAGGCGTCTAGTCTGGCTGCGTCACGCTCCAGGTTGAGTTGTTGGTTCACTTTCAATGACTCAAGCACTAAGCGTTTAAATTTATAGTGTAATGCCAGCGACATGCTTAAGCCGCTTAAGGTACAGCAAAGTAATAATAAAATATCGGTAGCGAGTAAGGTCGTGGTGTCTTTGGGGATCACTGATAACACGATTAGCAGTGCAGGTACGATTAATAATAGGGTTGGTAAAATGAATGATCTTGCCTGCTCAGAACCTTTTCGCCAACAGACCATCGCACTGACCAGCGTGAGCGTTATCCATAGTAGGATTAAGTTGAAAATGATCACGACGGTATAGTTCAGCCAAATTGTGGTGGCGGGGATTGCCAGTAGGCAAAGCGCGATTAAATACCGACTGATTAACCATAACCGCGGCGAGTATCGTTGGAGATCAAGAAAACGACTATAAAACAATACGCTGAAAACTGGAATTGTGAGCAGTGGTAACAATTGTATGCTCAGTGCTCGTAGATTAAATAAGTGAACGGTGACTTGAAAAACCAAGGCTAAAGAAATAGTTATCGCTAGCAAGTAAGCGCTAAAAAGGGTAAATACTTTGTCTTGCTGAACAATACTGACAGCGCCGTTATAGATTGCCAAAATCAGTAAGGCCCCTAAGCAGAGGGTAATTAAACTCGCCCGTTGGTGGTATAACTGGCCTAGTTCTGCTTTGGGCGCGAAATTAAGTTGCGGCTGCTCGGTATAATAGTGACTTGATACACGGGCGATGAGCCAATAACCTCCCAAAGTTGGCGTGTCAATATGTCGGGCATAGCTGAACAGATATTCGTAAGGGTGCAAATAGCCGCTGCTAAGATGGCGGAGCTGGTTACCTTCAGAGTAAAGATAATAATCTATATTCTCGATATTGGGACCATCGACGCTGGCGAGCCATTGATCTGCTTGCTGGATATTGAGTTGCTTAACTAACCAGTAGCTGCCACCCGTTAAGGCGACCCGATTCACCTCGGTTAAACTATCAAGCCAATGGGGAATATTTGCGTAGCGATGCGGCAATACTTGCTGATCTTCGGCAATATAAATATGTTGAGCACTGCTCTTGAGTGCTGTGGCAGCATTGGCGTAATCAGATAACAACACGATCACTAAACCCAATGTGGCGAATAGGCGAAAAATAGGCATAAATGTTTGCGTCGACGATCCCTGTACCAACAAAACTATAAGTAGCATAGAGCAAACAGCGCGAGATGGTAAGCCCTGATGCATATTGTGGCTATATAAACAAATTCTATTAACTTTTTTGTTGATAGAATTTGTTCAGTTTCGTTGCGGTGGTGGTTCGCGATTTAACTGCCTACGCCGCACTCCATACAGGCATCGATCATTTCTGGGCCAAGGTGTAATTTGGCATTGAGGTCACGTAAGGCGGTGCGTAAACCTTCTTCGATGACCGGGTGATAGAAGGGCATGTCTAGCATCTGTGATACCGTCATTTTTGCTTGATGTGCCCAGGCGAGTAAATGCGCTAAGTGTTCAGCGTTGGGGCCGATGATTTCTGCGCCTAAAAAACGGCCAGTGCCTTGTTCACCATATAAGTGAGCGAGTCCCTGATTGACCAACATCACTCGGCTACGCCCTTGGTTTTCAAAGCTGACACTGCCGATCTCAAAGCAGCCGCAGTTACCCAAGCGTTGTTCAATATCGCGATAGCTTTCACCCACCATGGCGATTTGCGGATCGCTAAATACTGCTGCAATTGGACTACGACGTAAGCCTGCTCTGATATCTTTACCACGGCCTGCGTTATCGCCAGCAATTTTTCCTTGGTCTGCGGCCTCATGCAGCAGTGGAATTTGATTACTGGCATCACCCGCAATAAATATATTGCTAACAGAGGTCTGCAAAGTGTAGTGGTCGGCTACTGGGACGCCACGGGTATCCAATTCAATATT
This sequence comes from Agarivorans sp. QJM3NY_33, assembly GCF_050870865.2. Classification (NCBI taxonomy): domain Bacteria; kingdom Pseudomonadati; phylum Pseudomonadota; class Gammaproteobacteria; order Alteromonadales; family Alteromonadaceae; genus Agarivorans; species Agarivorans sp. QJM3NY_33. Next base: position 4,877,352 of record NZ_CP194039.2, on the reverse strand, counting down.
TAGTTTGTCCAAGCCCAGCTTATCGGTGTTGGGTCGGCGACCCGTCGCGGCGATTAAATAGTCGACCTCGGTCTCTACGCTTTGACCTTGTTGGTCTTGATAACGTAACTTTACTCCCTGCTCACTGCGTTCAATTAAGCTTACTTTTGCATCGCTATCTAAATAGAATTCATTACCATAAACTATATTCGCATACTCAGTGAGCGCGGGGTCGCTGAGCGGACCGACCGCACCACCAACACCGAACATGAGAACCTTTACTCCTAAGCGATGCAGCGCTTGGCCTAATTCTAAACCAATCACACCTGGGCCGAATACTGCCACTGATTTTGGGAGGCGGTCCCATTCAAAGATGTCATCATTAATTAGTAAACGATCGCCCAAGGCCTGCCATGCCGCCGGATAAGCGGGGCGAGAGCCGCTCGCGATAACAATTCGTTTGGCTTTAATAATCAGAGTGTCGCCGTTGCTATGGCTCACCCTCAGGTGATGTTGGTCGACAAATTCTGCATAGCCATCGATTTTGTGTTCCGCTTCGATGCCGTCGACCGATTCTAAGACAAAACTAACAAAGCGGTCTCGTTCGGCTTTTACTCTTTGCATGACGGCAAAACCATCGATCTTGGGTTTTCCTAAGTTGACGCCAAATTGGGCCGATTTGTGGTACTGGTGAGCATTTTCTGCGGCCGCGATTAATAATTTACTAGGCATGCAACCGACACGCGCGCAGGTCGTGCCGTAGGGACCAGCCTCAATCATCACTACCGAGCTGGTATGTTCTTTAGCGGCACGGTAGGCAGCTAGGCCAGCAGTACCTCCGCCGATAATGGCGACATCAACGGTTTTGTTGGGTTTTAATTGGGACATCTTCACGACCTATAAATCACTGATAATGGAAGAAAATGCAGACGAGTTACGAGACACGCCTGCGGATAAGGCTTAGGCCAAGTAGGCTTCTAACTCTTCGCTACCGCCAATGTGTTGGCCATCGACGAATATTTGTGGAACGGTGCTACGTCCACTGAGGGCCTTCAGACTAACGCTGGTCGCATCCGCGCCAAGTACCACTTCTTCATAGCTTAAGCCTTGTTGCTGCAAGAGCTGTTTAGCCTTGATGCAGAATGGACACCCCGGTTTGGTGATGATACTAATCGCCGCGGGTTTTTTGGCATCACAGTTAATGTAATGCAACATGGTATCGGCATCTGAGACTTCAAAGGGGTCGCCAGGAACGTCAGCTTCAATGAACATTTTTTCGATCACTCCATTCTTAACCAGCATTGAGTAGCGCCAGCTGCGTTGACCAAAACCGAGGGCTGTTTTGTCGACTAACATGCCCATGCCTGCACTGAATTCACCGTTGCCATCGGGAATGACGGTGATGTTTTCTGCTTCTTGGTCGGCTAACCAAGCATTCATCACAAAAGTATCGTTGACACTGAGGCAGATAATATCATCCACACCATTGTCTTTGAGTACACTCGCTAGCTCGTTGTAACGAGGTAGATGAGTTGAAGAACAAGTCGGGGTAAAGGCACCCGGTAAAGCGAATACCACCACTGTTTTATCTTTAAACAGTTGCTCGGTGCTAATGTCTACCCAAGCGTCGTTTTGACGGGTGTGAAAAGTAACGCTGGGAATAGTTTGGCCTTCGCGATTCTCTAACATGGGTCTCTCCAAATTTGATGAATAAGTGTGTTCGTTTGATAGGTTTAGTATCAAGCTTCAGGGTTAATAAGTAAAAACGATTAGATCTATCCTTATGATAGCTATTAGCTATCGTCTTGTGTTTGATTAATCAGCTTAACAAGTTTGTTTGTAGATACTTAGTTTTTGGGGTAATTATTTCAATTATCGAAGATGGTCAGGCGCGTTGATTTTTCGGCATTATTTTATCTAGTCATGCGGGCTGGTAGGACGCAGGCAACTCGTCATGAATGTTGTAAGTAACATTCATGACGAGCGGATTCTATTGATCGCTCAGAAGCAAGCCATCAAGCTTTTTTAGATGACTTTGCTCGATAAACGATGCGCATCATTAGGATGAGCAAGTTGTACTTGAGATGAAAAGCCTTATCGAGTGTTCGATAAGGACGCCCCACCGAACAATGTGGTGGGGCGGAACCGAAGTAAAATGGCTTAGTTGTCTAAGTCACCGCTTTGAATACGTTCGCTGCGCGCGCGCAGGTATTCAATGGTGAACAGTAGCATCGCGGAAATAACGATCAACAAGGTTGCCACCGCGAGGATGGTTGGATTGATCTGTTCTCGCAGACCAGAAAACATTTGCCTTGGAATGGTGCGTTGCTCGGGGCCAGCTAAAAACAGGACCACGACCACTTCATCGAAGGAGGTGATGAAGGCGAACAAAGCACCCGAGATGACGCCAGGGCGGATCAGCGGCATGATGACTTTGAAGAAGGTAAACATGGGTTTGGCGCCTAAACCTAAAGACGCGTTCACTAGCGAATAATCAAAACCGGATAGGGCAGCGTTCACCGTAATCACCACAAAGGGCGTCCCCAAGGCTGCATGCGCCAAGATCACGCCCATATAGGAACCAGCCAGATTAAGCTGGCTATAGAAGAAGTACATGCCAGCCGCGGTGATGATCAGCGGCACAATCATTGGCGATAGTAAAATCGCCATCCAAAGTCGTTGCCAAGGCATCGCTGGATTACTTAAACCGATGGCGGCAAAAGTGCCTAATACGGTCGCGATAAGGGTGGCAAAAATACCGATCACAAAGCTATTCTTAATCGCTAATAGCCATTTGTCATCGTGTAAAATCTCGGCGTACCACTTCAATGAATAGGCCTCGGGGTCGAGGGCTAACATGCCTTCAGTAAAGGTGAAAAAAGGCTCCACATTAAATGATAAGGGAATGATCACCATAATCGGCAACATTAAGAAAGCTAATACCAGCAGTGAGCTGAGACGCAGACCATAATGTGCCGAGATATGCCAAAAGGTAAAGTATTTCGGGTAACGACTCATAGTTTAGCCCAACTTAATGTTACTGACCCCGATCAGGCGGTCATAGATCCAATACAGCGCCAAAATTAACGCTAATAATAACGAGCCCAAGGCTGCGGCGAGTTCCCAGTTATTTGACGATTGCATATGGAAGGCAATGATATTGGAGATCATTTGTCCTTCGGTACCACCGACAATTGCAGGGGTAATGTAGTAGCCAATTGAAATGATAAATACCAGTAAGGCTCCCGCGCTGACTCCGGGCACGGTCATCGGTAAGTAAATTTTAATGAAAGCTGGTAGTGGTTTAGAGCCCAAAGAAAGCGCCGCTCTATAATAGCTTGGGTCAATATTTTTCATCACGCTATATAGAGGCAAAATCATAAAGGGCAGCAAGATATGAGTCATCGCTATGATTGTTGCTGATTGGGTATACAGCAACTCCAAGGGTTCATCGATAATGCCTAAAGTTTGTAGGATTGAGTTCAGTACCCCATTGGTTTGTAAAATCGCAATCCATGAGGTAGTACGCACTAATAGCGAGGTCCAAAATGGCAGGAGTACAAACACCATTAAGCGGTTGGCTATTTTACTGGGTGCATTGGCCAAGTAATAGGCCAAAGGATAGGCTAATAATGCTGTTAATAAGGTAATAATCAGCGAAATTTTTAGGCTTTTCCAATAAAGCTTTAGGTAAATCTGAGTGTCTCGTTGTGCAATTTCTCCCGCTGAGTCGCGTTTTAAGTCGAAAGCGGTGAGGTAGTAGCTGTCGGTAAAAGGTTGTCCGGCTTTTTTGACTGCTCGCCATAAATAAATGTCGTGCCATTTTTTTGAACTGGATAATAGGAATTCGGCACCGTGCTGTTGTAGCTCACTCAAGTCTTTTTTCTTGAGTTTACGCGCGGTTGATTTAATTAAACTGGAGCTGCCGGGTTTAAGCCGATTGATTTCTTCCGCTAATTTTCCTGATAAGCGTTGATTGGCTAAGTCTTGCAATTCGATGGCAAATTGTTGGATGATTTCTGGCTTCGGTAATTCTTCACTGGTTTCATCCCAATGTTTCATCTCACTCAAGGTGAGTGGCACCAATTGGCTGACCGCAGGATGATAAACACTGCGATAGAGCATCGAAGCTATTGGTGCGATAAAGGTGATAAAGATAAATATTAATAAAGGCATGGTAAAGGCTAGCAACAAGCGTTTTTTACGCTTGAGCATTTTCTTACCGGCTAAGATCTCTTCCACGCTGAGACTGTTTGTTTCCATCTGTACCTCTATGATAAGAGACGAAGGCTAAAAGCCTTCGTCAATCTAGTGATTACTTCAACAGCCACTCATTGAATTTTTCGCCTAAAGACTCACCGTAGTCAGCCCAGAAATCGCCTGACGCTTTCAAACCTTCATCGAGGTGAGAAGAGGGTAGTTTAGGGATCACTGCCTTATCAACATAGGCATAAGAGGAGTTACGGGTTGGACCGTAGGCTACTTCTGGCATACCACTGAGCGGTTTAGAACTAGTGGCAAAACTCACGAAGTCTAGCGCGAGATCTTTTTTCTTGGTGCCTTTCACAATGGCCCAGACATCTAGATCGTAGAGGTGGCCATCCCAAACCATTTCAAAGGGTTTCCCTTCACTTTGAATGGCATCGAAGATCCGGCCATTTGCTGATTGCACCATGACCGCGCCGCCGTCATTGAGGAGTTGTGGCGCTTGTGACCAGCTGTCGAACCAGACGATATCATCGGCAATCGTTGCCAGTTTGGCGAAGGCTCTTGCTTGTCCTTCTTCAGTTTCTAGAACGTCGTAGACTTTGTCTTTAGGCACGCCATCGGCAATCAAAGCCCACTCAAGATTCACCTGAGGACGTTTACGTAGGGCGCGTTTACCTGGGAATTTCTTGGTATCAAATAAATCAGCGATGGTACTTGGTGTACCGCCCTTGATGGTGTCGTCACTGTAGGCGTAGAGTACGGTCCAAACAATGTTACCCACACCACACTCGTTGGCTAAGGCCGCTTTGCTAAAGTCTTGCGCTGCGGGTGTACCGTCATCACCTGGAGGGAGTTTGTCTTGAGGAATGACCTCTAATAAACCTTCGGAACAGGCTCGTTCTAAGTCGATCACTTCGATGTCGACAACATCCCAAAGGATATTACCACTTTCGACTTGGGCTTTAATTTCTGCAATACCACCCGAGTAGTTTTCAAATAATAGTTTGTTTCCAGTTTTAGCCATATAGGGGTCTAACATGTGCTTTTGCTGAGCGGCGCCATAGGCACCACCAAAAGACACCACAGTGAGTTGGTCTGCACTGGCAAACTGACAAACCGAAGCTAGCGCGAGTGCGGGGAGTAAACGTTTCATAGGTACTATCCTTTTACCATTCGTTAAGTGCTTGGGGGTGTATCAAAAGCTAAACCGTCATTGACCGACCAAGTGAGTTTGGTCATGCTGCCAGTCGCTATTTTGGGGGCGTCGTGATCATTCAATACTTTTACCATCAGCTCAGTTTTATCGCTGAGTTTGAAGAAGTAACGAATAAAGTCACCGACGTATAATAGGGTGATAAATTCAGCTTCAATGAGATTGTCGAATTGATGCTTCTCACTGAGGATGAATAGGTTTTCTGGGCGAACCGCGAGTATGCAATCTTCTCCAATTGCTGGGCAATCCATCGCTCTGCCTGAAACCACTGTACCATCACTTAGTTTTACTTTGGCTAAGTCTTGGCTGCGTTCTAACACGGTTCCTGCTAAGTGGTTATTTTCACCAATGAAGTCGGCAACAAAGGCGTTGCTAGGACGTTCATAAAGGATATCGGGAGAGGCACATTGTTGCACCACGCCATCGTTGAATACTGCAATGCGATCTGACATGGTGAGCGCTTCGGTTTGATCATGGGTGACATAGATTGCAGTAAAACCAATGGATTCGTGCAAACGTTTAATCTCAAACTGCATCTGCTCTCGTAGGTTTTTATCTAAGGCTCCTAAAGGTTCGTCCATTAAAACGATGGACGGTTCAAAAATTAGCGAGCGGGCCAAGGCTACTCGTTGTTTTTGACCTCCAGAAAGATGCCCTGGGTAGCGCTTACCAAAACTTTCTAGTTCAACCAACGCTAAAGAATCGGCCACCCGGCGCTTGATTTCTTCACTGGGTAATTTTCGCACCATCAAAGGATAGGCTAGATTTTCAGCAACGGTCATGTGAGGGAACAGCGCATAATGTTGAAACACCATGCCTATATTGCGATTGTAGGGGGCGACGTTGGTGATGGCTTCACCATTCACTAAAATTTGTCCACTGGTGACATCTTCAAAGCCAGCGAGCATCATTAAGCAGGTAGTTTTACCAGAGCCTGAGGGGCCTAGGAGGGTGACAAACTCACCTTTACGGATATCTAAATTAAAGTTTTTAACCACTAAACTACGTTGATCGTAGCTTTTTTTCACATCGACAAAGCGCACATATTGTTGGTCGTTGACCGGCTCGCTCATACACAGATCCTTTTGCTAAGAGCTTATTGCTTAGATAAAACCTATCAATCAAGCTTTACCCTTAACACAAGCGTAACAAATAATCGCCTAAATAAAAGTGCAAATTTTCGTCACTTGACTCTCAAAGTTGAAGTTTTTATCTGCATTTGAGTAAAAAGACAGTTAATTACTTTGTGTTATCTATTGATAGGCCAATACTAAACTTTTGTCCAGACGTGATTTATTTTTAGCGCCTAATAATTGTTCGAAATGAACACCTTTGAGAGGTGTTAGAAAACTGTAAACGGGCTTGAATAAAGCCAATTTTAGTCATCAATGTTGACGGCGGAAATTTTTGGGCAGCGCCAGCGATTGATTGCTGCAGGACTGTTGATGATTCATGTCAATGAGGATACTTCATGGGCCTTGCTGGCTTCATCGATATAGTCACCCTAAATTAATCCTCTTTAGCGAAGATGATGAAGTAGGAAATCCACCGCAACTCGTATTTTAGGTATTTGATACTTAAGCCCTTGATATAACAAATATATACCGGTGGATTTAGCCGGAGTAAGACAAATTTTGGGGCCAACACTGAAGCTCATCAAGCTACCCTCAGCCAGTTGTTTGCTGATCCCCCATTCTGGCAATAGTGCAATACCTTCGCCTTGGATCGCCGCATTAACGATGCTTTTGCCATGATTGCTAATTAAGCGGATGGGGGGCTGCAATGTCTGCCACGCTTGCTGGGCGTCGATATACATCCAAGGGAGAACTCGCTCGGGGCTACGATAACGCAAACTAGGATGTTGGTTGAGATCTTGCGGGCTGGTGGGTTGACCTTTTGTGGCGAGGTAGTGTGGTGCTGCGCACAATACAAAATCATTATTCGACAGCTTTTTCGCGACAACCCGCTCGTCGGGGGCGAGACCACTGCGGATAGCAATATCTATCTGGTCGCGGCTTAAATTTGCTAATTGGTCGCTAAAGTGTAGATCCAGAATAATGTCGGGATAAAGTTGCGAGAACTTGCTTAATATTGGTGTTAAACACTGCTCACCGTAGCTCGGCATTGCACTAATGGATAGTAGGCCACTGGGATGCTGATTCTGTTGCTGGATCAGATCTTCGGCGTCATTCAGTTGCAGCAGGGCAGGTTTTATTTGTTGGTAATACAGCGCCCCCAATTCCGTCAGCTTTACTTGCCGGGTGCTACGCTGTAACAGCTGTTGCTGAAGCATGGCTTCTAAATCGCTAATTCGTCGAGAGACCGAAGAAGGGGGGACTGAGAAGGCCTCCGCTGTTTTGGTGAAACTGGTCGATTCGGCAATATGGGCGAAATACTGTAGTGCTCTGAGCTTATTCATTGGTTTATTGTTGTCGGAAAGACAATAAAGTTTAGCTTAAGTAGCTGTTTATTCCAATGCTAAGGATTATTTATAATCATTCTTGATAACAATATAGTATGAACGTCATTTATTCATTTAGGAGCTTTTATGACTAACTATCAGTCGATTCATTTGGTAAAACGTCCTTCTGCAACGATAGAAGCAAACTGTTTTGAGCTTCGCGAACATCAAGCTCAGCCGCTGCAAGCCGGCGAGTTTCGAGTCAAACAAACTCATATGTCTTTAGATCCTGCGATGCGTGGTTGGATGAGTGCCGATACTGAGAGTTACATTCCACCCGTTGGTTTGGGTGAGGTGATGCGTGCCAGTGGGATTGGTGAAGTGCTTGAGTCCTTGCACCCTGATTTTCCGGTGGGGGCGATGGTGATGGGCATGTTTGGCTGGACTGAACAGACGGTTAGTCAAGGCAAGGGGGTGAATATTATTCCTTCAGGTTTGTCGGCAGAAGCAGTATTAGCGGTATTAGCGCTGCCAGGGATGACCGCTGCGCAGGGTCTATTAGAAATTGCTAAGCCCAAGTCGGGAGAAACCCTATTAGTGAGCGGTGCTGCGGGCTCAGTGGGTTCATTGGTTGGGCAACTTGCTAAAGCCGAGGGTTTACGAGTGATAGGTGTTGCAGGTAGTGATGAAAAATGTCGTTGGTTAGTGGAAGATTTGGGCTTTGATGGCGCGATTAACTATAAAATCGAAGATGTTGCGCAACGGGTGGCTGCGTTAACGCCAGCCGGCGTTGATATTTATTTTGAAAATACCGGTGGCGCGATCCAACAAGCGGCAATGGATAACATGAATGCCTTCGGTAGAATCGTGGTTTGTGGGATGATCTCGGACTATAACGCAACAACCCCTTCAGCTGGCCCTAACTGGATGACGATTATTAAGAAGCGTTTAACCATTCAAGGTTTTACCATGCCCGATCATTTACATCGTGCACCGCAACTGATGCAACAGGTGGCTGGATATTTACAAGCGGGCCAACTGCAATACCGAGTTCATGTATTAGAAGGTTTAGTTTCAGCTATCGATGGAATTAATTTGCTGTTTAATGGGGAAAACCAGGGCAAGCTGCTTGTGAAGTTGTGAGGGCGAAAGCAAAGCCGAGTGATCTCGGCTTTGCTTTACTTACGGCTTGAGTCGCGCAGAATCATCGGTGATGTCCACATAGTTTGTGGTTTGTGTAATGGCATAGCACCAAGCTTGAATCGCAGGAAAGGTGGACAAGTCAAATTCAGCTTCTTCGGCCACATGGGTATAAGCATATAGCGCGATGTCGGCGATGCTGAATTGCTCGCCCACAAAATAACGATGCTCGCTTAAGTGTTGCTCCATGACCTTTAAGGCGGCATAGCCTGCCGCTTTTTTATCGGCCCATTGTGCTTGGCGTTGTTGATTCATCCCTGCATGGCCTAACCAGAATCGCAACGTCGCGATATTTGGCTCATGGCTATATTGTTCAAAGTTCATCCAGCGTAGTACTTGGCTTTGCTGCCACAATTCCTCAGGCCAATAGGGTGTTCCTTGAGCAAGGTAATACAAGATGGCATTTGATTCGGTTAAACTGCGGCCATCGTCGAACTCTAACACTGGGATCTTACCGTTAGCGTTAAGTTTTAGAAATGCTTCGGTGTGGGTCTCCCCCTGTACAATGTCGTAGCACTTTAGTTGATAATCTTGGCCGAGCAGGCTCAGTAATAATCTAATTTTATAGCCATTTCCCGATGGCAAATAATCGTGCAATATCATGTTATTTCCTTGTTGTGTGGCTTAGGATGAGTGTCGCAAGTTGCTTGTGTAATGAATAACGATTATTTTTGATGGCACTGATAAATGCTGTTGATGGGTTGAAGATGGATATTGATGCGCTGCGTAGTTTAGTGGCAATCATGGACACTGGCAGTTTTACGCGAGCGGCCAGCCAGACTTTTCGTACGCAGTCGGCGATTAGTGCACAAATGAAAAAGCTGCAGCAAGAGAGTGATCGTCCTTTGTTTGAAAAAGAGGGCCGCGGCTTGGTTTTGACTCTCGCGGGGCAGGCCTTGGCCAGTTATGCTCGACGTATTGTCAGCTTGCACGATTTGGCGCTGAAGGAGCTAAAAGAACCGCAGACGCAGGTGGAATTACGATTGGGTTGTCCAGACGATTACAGCCGATCGGTGATGCCGTTACTGGTTCAGCTATTACAACAACAGATCCCTAATGTATGTTTACGTTTGAGTTCTGCCCCAAGTTATCGCTTACGCCAGCAGTTGGATCAGGGTGAACTGGATATAGCGGTGTTAACTCGTACGCCAAATAGCGATGAAGGTTATCTATTGCGTCATGATCAAGGAGTTTGGGTGAGTTCAGCTGAAATTAACCCTCATCTTCAAAGTCCCTTGGCGATAGCACTTTACGAAGCGGATTGTAAGTTTCATCGTAGTGCCATCGACGGTTTAGATAAGGCTGAGATACCCTATCGACTGATTGCAACTAGCGCCAATCACAGTGGTTTATATGGTTTGGTGGCGCAGGGGTTGGCAGTTGCAACGATGGCTCGTTCTAGCAAAGGAGATTTGTTAGAATTGTGCGCTAAAACAATGCCGTCATTACCAGCAATTGATATTGTAGTCGTTTGCGCTACTCAACCACACTTAGTTTGTAGTAACGCTATAATCAAACAAGTATGTGAGCAGTTTCGACTGGCCGACCAAGGTTGAATGGTTAGGCTCAGCGCTTAAATTTTATTGTTCATGAATCAAATTACGAAGGATGTCTTATGAGCAGCGCCACCAGTCAAACCCAAGGTTTGTTGCATTTTCGGTTGTCGTTAAATCAACTATTTGCAATTGGTACTTTGAAAGTGCGTGAGATCGTTCCCTATACACGTCTTACCGCCCTGCCACAGTCTCATCCATTTGTGTTGGGATCTGCTTCATTGCGCGGTCAAACCATCTCGGTGGTAGATATGGCGGCTGCAGTGGGGTATCGGCCAATTACCGAAGAAGAACGAGCCAGCTGCTCAATTATTATTACCGATGTGAGCCGCCAAACTATTGGCTTTTTAGTGCGCGGGATTGAACGTATTACCGAATGTCGCTGGCGTGACATTGATCCACCGCCTAGCTCTTTAGGTAAAGATGCATTTGTAACAGGGGTCACTCGGGTCGATGATAAATTGGTTCAGTTGCTCGACATTGAAAAGCTGATTGCTACGGTGTTCCCTGATGATGAAGATCGGATCCGAGTTTCTGTGAGCTTACCTGATCAAGCCATCTTGAGTCAGTTGCGGATCTTATTAGTGGACGATTCTGCAACTGCGCGTAAGCAGCTGTCGAGCGCTTTGGATAGTATCGAAATTGACTACCAAATGGCCAGTGATGGCGCGACCGCGCTGAAGATGATGCAACAGGCAGCGGTAAGCAAACAAGCGATTGATATCCTAGTGAGTGATATTGAAATGCCGGGTTTAGATGGCTATGAATTAACCTTTGAAGTTCGCAGTGACCCACAAGTTGCCGATGCCTATATTATTTTGCATACTTCGTTGTCCAGCGAGATTAGTGTTGATCGTGCCCACCAAGTCGGTGCCGATGAGGCCTTAACTAAGTTTGATGCTGGCGAGCTTATTGATGCGATGTTACGCGGTGCTGATCGGGTCTCCGACGATGATACACCAAGTTCTTTGGCGAAAAAGAATGGGCTCCTTGAAGGCATGGGATTCTAAACCAAAGCTTACTAGACAGACTTAATCATAACCTTCATATTAAAGGGCGGTTTGCGGTTCCTTTGCTAAGCTAAATGAGAGAGCTTAGCTTAGCGAGGATGTGGTGCGGATCTTATTGATTCTGTTATGTTGCTGGTGGTCGGTGTCGCTGGGGGCGGTGCATTCAATTAATATTGCGACTGGTGAATGGACTAATTACGCCCATCGTGACGGCACGGGCTATTATTTTAGCTTATTACAACGAATTTTTCCGGATACATCGATATCCCCTCATTTTGTGCCTTTCCCTCGTAGCATTGCTTTATTAGATCATCAGCTTGTTGATATTGCTCTCGGTGGTTCCAGTGATGATTTTTCATCGGCCTATTGTTCTCTGTATGCGGTTGAAGTCGATCGAGTTGATATGCTGACAACATCACAATTTGCAGGCTCTTATCAAAGCAATCAGGACTTAGTGGGTAAAAAAGTGATCTCTCGTTTGGGTTACAATTGGGGGGAGCTATTACCTCGCGGGGTTATTTATCGAGAGTATTCTAATTTAGTTCAGATGCTAAATTTACTTAATTTGGGCCGAGTGGATGCCGTGATCGAGTATCGAGAAGACATAGAACTGCTATTGACCAAAATGCCAAAGCCTTCAAATTTTATTTTTATTGATAGTGTGTTAGAGAATAATTCTCAGTTTTGTTTTGTCGCGAATGAAAAAGGGCGTGACTTACTAAAACTTTTTGATTTAGGCATGAGTCAGTTGATCGCCAATGGAGAATTACGACAATTGATGATAGAGCTGCTCGGCAGTGATGAGAACTACCCTTACTAAGCTCGCTACACAAAGCCTTCACTTTGCATTACACTGCTCAACCTTTGAGCCAATCTGAGTACTTCTGAAATGCAGGGCCACTTATCAAAAATGCGCGGCGTATTGGCCGAGCAGATACAATATTATTTGCCGTTAGGCGAACAAGAATTACACCTAAATCCCCTGATTGGTAAGCCTCTCGCGTTTGAATTCACTGGGAAAATTCAGTGTCGAAATTGCGGTAAGGGCACTAAGAAGAGTTACTCGCAAGGCCACTGTTTTGTATGTATGCGTAAATTGGCCAGCTGTGACATGTGCATTATGAAGCCGGAAACTTGTCACTATGCTGCAGGGACTTGCCGTGAGCCGGAGTGGGGCGAAAATAATTGTATGATCCCGCACTATGTTTATTTAGCCAATACCTCTGGGCTGAAGGTGGGAATTACTCGGCATAATCAAATTCCCACACGTTGGATCGATCAAGGTGCGACTCAGGCTTTGGCTATTTTCCAAGTGGCGACTCGCCAGTTATCAGGTTTAGTGGAAGTTGAATTAGCCAAATTAGTGGCCGATAAAACCAATTGGCGTACGATGTTGAAAGGAAACGCGAGTCGATTAGACTTGTTTGCCGAACGAGAGCGTTTATTATCGCAGATTAGCAACGTTCTTAGCGACTTGGCCGAGCGTTATGGACTCGATTCAATCACCGCCTTGAATGACCAGCCGATGACGGAGTTAAGTTATCCGGTTGAACAATTCCCGAGTAAAATAAGCAGTTTTAACTTAGATAAAAATCCATTAGTTACAGGAATATTACAAGGAATTAAAGGTCAGTATTTAATCTTTAACAATGGCGTGATAAATATAAGAAAGTATAGTTCTTATGAAATTAAGCTTCTCGATGGCATTTAAGCTTGTCGAGAAGCGAAGGAATACAAGGTAGAGTGATGCGTATTCGTCGTTGGCAGCAAAGGGTTTCTTGGCTACTGATCCTGTCAGTTTTTGCCTTTGCCTTCGTCTGGGGCGAACACCAAGTCGAGAAACTCAACCCGCATCATTCCGAGCATCACTGCCCGCTATGTTTTCACCTTGGCCAATTATCGACAGCGATTTGTAGTAGTGCTCTATTTATCGCCTTTGCGGTGGTTGGTATTACTTATCAAACGGTAAACTATCGTTATACTTGGCTGCATACCCTACGCGCAATTGCGCGCGCGCCACCTGTTCTATGGTACTAATTTAATAACATTTATTTTTAGTTAACCATGGATATATACAATGAAATTAAGATCTGTTTTGTTAGCAGGCTTTGGCCTGTTGAGTGGCGTGACGTATGCGCAATCTGCCCACCAGCACGGTGTTGCTGAATTATTTTTTGCTGCCGGTGATGAAGAATTGGCGATTGAAATTCATTCGCCTGCGGATAATTTATTAGGTTTTGAGCACGCCCCTGTCACAGCGGCGGAACAACAGGCTTTAGCTGCGGCTAAGCTGCAAATTGAAAATGCTCCGCAGCTGTTCAGTTTTAATGGCGGCGATTGCGAATTAGAAAGCTTGAGTCAAGAGTGGGGGGCTTTGCAGCAAAGTGACCACGAGCACGAACATGAAGCGGCGGATCATGAGCATGAGCACGAACATGAAGCGGCGGATCACGAGCATGAGCACGAACATGAAGCGGCGGATCACGAGCATGAGCACGAACATGACGCGGCGGATCATGAGCACGAGCACGAACATGAAGCGGCGGATCACGAGCATGAGCACGAACATGAAGCGGCGGATCATGAGCATGACCATGAACATGAAGCGGCGGATCATGACCATGACCACGAACACAGTGGTCATCAGGATGTGACTTTCAGTTATCATTTTCACTGTCACCAGTTATCGGAGTTGCAAAGCTTTAATTTGCACTGGTTTGAGCGCTTCCCTCGGATGCAAAAAATCCTGGTTCAAGGCGCTAGCGATCGCGGTCAAATTGCGATTGAGGTGACTGCAGAGCAACACAAGGTAGCCCTATAAGATGCCTGAATCTGCTTCTCTATTGTGTTTAGATGAGGTGGTATTTGCTTGGCCGGGTGAGACTCACCCGGCTATCCATATTCCCCATTTAAGCATTGCGCCTGCGAGTCATACCTTTATTCATGGGCCTAGCGGCTGTGGGAAATCGACCTTGCTGAGTTTGATTGCTGGAGTGATTAGCCCTCAACAAGGCCAGTTGCGATTTATGGGTCAAGACTGCGATAGCCTCAGTTCTGCGGGTCGAGATCAATTACGAGCTGATCATATCGGTTATGTGTTTCAGCAGTTCAATTTGTTGCCTTACTTATCAGTTTTGGAAAACGTAGCCTTAGCCTGCCAGTTTTCGAAGTTGCGCAAACAGCGCGCTTTAAGCCGTTCTTCCAGCGTTATCGAAGAAGCACGACGCTTATTGTCCCATCTGCAATTGCCCGACAAACAATTACATCAAGCGGTGGGGCAATTGAGTATCGGTCAGCAGCAACGGGTGGCAGCGGCACGAGCGATGATTGGTTCACCAGCCTTAATCATTGCCGATGAACCCACTTCGGCGCTTGATAAAGTGAATCGAGAACATTTCATGAACTTGTTGATGGCTGAGTTAGAGCACTGTGATAGCAGCCTGTTATTGGTGAGTCATGATCATGATTTAGCGCAGCGTTTTACTCAAGTCGTTGACTTGCCTGCGGTTAATTTAGGAGGTCGACATGAGTCTGCTTAATTTAGCTTGGCATAGCCTTTGGGCGAGGCGTGGGACGGTATTGCTGAGCTTGCTCACCATTGCCTTAAGTGTGGCCCTGTTGCTGGGGGTCGAGAATTTACGAACTCAGGCCAAGTCCAGCTTTGCATCGACCATCTCTGGCACCGACTTGATCGTGGGTGCTCGCAGTGGCCCCACCCAATTGTTGTTGTATTCGGTATTTCGTATTGGTAATGCTACCAATAATATATCTTGGCAAAGTTACTTAGATATCCAACAAAATGCCTCAGTCAAGTGGGCGATCCCCATCTCCCTGGGGGATTCCCACCGGGGCTATCGCGTGATGGGCACCAGTAATAGTTTTTTTGAACACTATCAATATGCCAATAAGCAAGCCTTGAAATTTAAGCAAGGCGGTGAATTGAGCAATACTTATGATGTGGTATTAGGGGCCGAGGTTGCTAGAAAGCTGGGGTATCGGCTGGGGGATAAAATTGTCGTCGCGCATGGCATTGCCGCGGTGAGTTTTGTGAATCACGAGCAATTTCCTTTTGTGGTGAGTGGCATTTTACAAGCCACGGGGACGCCAGTCGATCGCACCGTGATTACTTCTTTGGCTGGCATCGAAGCGATCCATTTGCCCGCGCAAAAACAGCCTTTTACCAAGCAACAACTAACGCCTTCCAGTATTACTGCGATGATGCTCGGCACCAAATCCAAGTTGCAAATATTTAGTCTGCAACGGCAAATTAATCAGTCGAAACAAGAGGCTTTACTCGCGATCTTGCCCGGTGTGGCTTTGCAAGAGTTATGGGGTATTTTAAGCATCGCCGAGACGGCCTTACTTGCGGTCTCGATTTGTGTGGTGATCACTGGCTTAATGAGCATGTTAACCACCTTGATGGTTAGTCTAAAAGAGCGCCGCCGTGAAATGGCGATCTTACGCTCGGTGGGCGCGAAGCCAAGGCATATTTTCACCTTATTATTGATCGAAGCGCTGTTACTGAGTGTGCTGGGGTCCTTGCTGGGTTTGGTAAGTATGTATGGATTATTAGCGCTGGCGAAGCCGATTTTACTCAATCAGTTTGGCTTTTATATGGTACTCAGCTGGCCGACTTTACAACAAGCTTACTTGTTGCTGCTAGTGATGGGAGTTGGTTTTATCGCTGGGCTGTTACCGGCATGGCGCGCTTATCGTTATTCACTCAGCGATGGCATGAGTATTAAAATTTAGTCAGGAGCAACAACATGAGAATATACCATTGGCTTATTGCTGGCCTGTTATTGAGTAGCGCTGCGTATGGCGAAGACATTGATGTCTGGGAGCAATTAATCCCCGAGAGTGAGCGACAAGCTGCTCCCGCAGCGATTGATCATAATGCGCCTTTAGATCAGCCGATTCAGCAGAACTTAAACGTGAGTGTGAATAAGGCCTTGGATGGCAAAACGCTGCGTATTCCAGGATTTATTGTGCCTTTAGAGAGTGATGGTGAGTTGATCAAGGCATTCTTATTGGTGCCTTATTTCGGCGCTTGTTTACATTATCCACCACCACCACCGAACCAGATTGTTTATGTCACTTACAAGCAAGGAGTGCAGCTGGAAGATATCTGGGATCCGGTGTGGGTCGAAGGTACCATTCATACCAAAATTCAGGATGTAGAAGGGGTGGCCACGGTCGGTTATTCGATCAGTGAGCCGCAATCGATAGTGCTGTATAGCGACTAATCTAAAACGATACCTAAGGCGATGTAAGGCACGATATAAAAGGCGATGATGGCGACTTTATAGAGTGCCAAGCCTAGGTAGTGAAAACGGTCAAATTTTTCGACACTAAGCTTAAACCACTTGGCATGCAGCTGATAAGTCCAATCGTGGGCGAGGGTTAAAAAAGCAAACCAATAAATAAGTACTGCGATGTTGATCACTGCACCCCAGCCGAGGGCACTACGTATGAGCGCTAGTTCCATTGTTCGTCCTGTCCATTGATCCTGTTATTAATTTAATCAGCACTTTCAGGAAGTGCAAGCTTATAACAAATCCTTTTATGAACAGTTGCTTTAGCTCGCTTTAAAGGAAGACCTGATTTTTAGTTATTTTTCATTATTAACAAAGAGTTAATATGATAAGCATTGGCCTTCATTGATTCACTTTTGGTTTCAATCGAAGGATGCATTAAACCATCGAATGAATGTGGCCGATAGCTGGTGTGATTATGGTTCTACCATGAAGTCTTGCTCATAGAGCACTTTCTGTTGTGCAAATACCACTACTTGCCATTGTCCCAGACTGAATGAGTCAAAGCGTTTACTGGCCTTGGTGCGCCAACGCTGTCCGCCAATGGCCAAGTTTACCGTGGCTTGCAATTGCTGCTGATGATACCAGCGTACCTCAAGCGTTTGCCCTTGCATATTCAAGAGCTCCAGAAATAAGAAAATTTGTTGCTGCTGGGCCAGCGAGACGCCTCGCATTTGATCGATGGGCTCGCGAGCGCGGATGCCGTTGGTGAGTTGGCCGCGTTTGACTCGTAGATCGACAATCTGAGGGCCGGGCATTGGTATCTGGCTTGGACTCAGGTTTGCGCTAAGCCGTTTGTCTTGCTGCGGCCGTGGCGGTGTGCCAGCCGTAGCTGGTGGGTGCTCAGCGTGGGTCAGCGGTGGGGTTGTCGGCTCGTCGCTTGGCGCTTGCTTTGCTCGCAGTGCTAAATCTGCTGTCTCGCTCGCTGGGGCCTCTGGCTGGGGTGGCATTTGTCCTGTTGCAGCAGACGGTTTGCCGGTTGCTCGCTGGCTGGTGCTTGGCGCTGGTGTTACAACGACTGGCGGAGCTGCGGCATGCTGATGATTTAGCTCGGCAAGGCTGGCTGGGTTATCTGGATTTAATTTGAGTTGTGGTGAGACGCTTTCGAGCTGAACCGACGCTTGTGGCGCGGATTCGGATGTTCGCTCAGTGAGGCTTGCTGCTGCGCTAACCTGCTGACTATTGGCAGAAGATGGTGGTGTGGCCGCTGACTTGAGATCTTGCTGGCTACCTTCTTGGTTTGGCCTTTGAATGAGTGCCGTGCTCGCCGCTCCGGCATGCGGCTCGGCCGCACGAGGCCAATATCGATAAATCAGCGTGCATATCAGTAACAGCAGTGCCACCAGTACCACGAAGGCGGCGAATATCTTACGTAAATCGAAGGGCGGTTTGGGGGTCAGGACCTTGTGAGCTTGATTTTGAGCTGGCGTAGCCGAAGCGCCAATACTGATGGTGATACTGACTTGTTCTGTCATCGTTGAGAAGAGCCTCTTGCTCGTGGTATTTCGCCAGCTAATTCTACCTTGTAATGCTTTAGGCCGCTATTGATTGGCTCGCGGACTGTGTGATTAATAGCATGATTTGTGGCCTTAAGTGCAGGGCTTATGGATGCTTGGCCGCAGAACTATAGCGCTAAGGCCCAGCCATTAGGGATGACGGAGATATGCATTGAAGGACCAAATGTACCATGAAAAAATATTCAGCTGACTGATGGGCTTAGGCCTGAACGCCAGTGCAAGTTTAAACCCTGCTCAACTTCTCTTACTGGCAACCAGTAGCGGGCACTTAGCAACTCAAAATTTGCGGGATGCAAGTGAGAGTGAAACCGAGGACTCTTGTACTTGGTGACGAGTTGCCAGTATGGTATTGACCGTTTAGGCGATGAATGGGTGACGCCCAATAAAGTTGATTACTTGGCGCGCAGCATTAGCCAACAATTGCCTGATAGCAAACAGTTAACCGTTACTCATTTTGTCACTTATCTGAATATGCAATATTGGCTTCGAGCAGGAAACATATTTCGAGGCCCGATTTGGGAGTTGGTGGAATGTGATCAGCATACCGATGAATTTATCAACTATACGCAAGCCGAGAACCCATAGTGACAGCCGATTATTATCCAAACGCTTAAGGGGAATATTGACGGTGTCAGTTTTTCACAGCGCATGCTCGCTTTTCCTGAATGTCCCGATGGTGGCGACACTTGTGTTGGCTGGGATGCGCGCGTATGCGGTTAAAAAAGTCGTACTGGGTTTAAGCCACTCGGTTATTGAGGCACATAAGCAGCAAGTCTCGTTGACGCCATAAGCCTAGATGCTGGTGTTTGTTTTGAATGGCTGAGGGCTCAATTTCGTCTCAGTCGGAGCATGGAACTTCGCACGCCAAATTATCATTTGTTAAATATAATTTACATTTAATCTATTTCGTGGCAGTTTGTAGCTAAATATTGAATGAATACTGAACGGAGTGCGCAGTGGAAGCGAATCAAAAACAAGCTTTAATCGGAGTGATTTGTTGCCATAAACAACAGGACGCCTATCAAATACAAAGCGTCAATGAGTTTTATCTAAATGCCTTAGCCGCGTATGGCGCGGGTGCAATTTTACTGCCCCATCATTTAGGTGCGTCGGCCTTAAATCGCGTGCTGAGTCAACTGGATGGGGTCTTGCTGACTGGTAGTCACTCTAATGTTGATCCGCAACTTTATGCGGCCAGCCATCATGAACCAAGGCTCGACCCGGGGCGCGATCGTTTAGCCTTTGCTATTGTTGACTACTCTCGGCAGCAGGGCTTGCCAGTGTTTGGTATTTGTCGTGGCTTCCAGGAAATGAATGTTGCGCTGGGGGGGAGTTTGCATCACCAGGTCTACCTGCGGGAAGGAGCAATTGAGCATCGTGAGCCAGAAACTAAAGACTTCGCAGTGAAGTATGCCAGCCAGCATCCCCTCAAATTAAATCCACAAGGTAAGCTGGCGCAATGGCTCGACACTGAGCAAATTGAGGTGAATTCTTTACATAATCAAGGCATTGACCAGTTGGCCGAGGGTTTACAGCTGGAGGCAATTGCCGAAGACGGTCTGATCGAAGCCTATTGCTTAGCTGAGCACCCGTTTTTTTATGCGGTGCAATGGCATCCCGAGTGGCAAGCGGCGCAAAATCCCTTGTCGCAGGTCCTATTTAGTCAGTTCGTGGCGGCAGCAGAACGGCATCAGCAAGCCTGATTTAAGGAGATCCTATGCAACAACATACCGATTCTTACTATGCAGCAACGGCTAATCATTCGCGCCAGTTTGCTCAGTTACAACGGGATATTCGCTGTGACGTTTGCATCATTGGCGCAGGATTTAGTGGCTTGTCTTCGGCCCTGCATCTTGCCGAGAAAGGCTTCCATGTGGTGGTGCTAGAAGCTGCTCGGGTCGGCTTTGGCGCGACTGGCCGTAATGGCGGACAAATTGTGAATAGCTATAGCCGCGATGTGGATGTCATTGAACAGCGCTATGATCAAAAAACCGCTCAGGCCCTGAATGAGATGATTTTTGAAGGCGGCGAAATTATTCGTTCCCGTATTCAGGACTACCAAATTGCCTGTGATTATCAACAAGGTGGGGTATTCGCGGCCTATAACGCCAAGCAATTGAGAGGCTTAATTGAACAAAAAGCCAATTGGGAACGCTTTGGTAACCATCAACTGGAACTTCTGGATAAAGCGCAGTTAGCTCAGGTGGTGGGGACCGAGGCCTATGTGGGCGGTTTATTAGACAGGAAGGGCGGGCATATTCATCCTTTGAATCTTGCTTTAGGTGAGGCTGAAGCCCTATTAAGTTTGGGCGGTGAAATATACGAGCAGTCGCCAGTAATATCTTATCAAAGGGGTGACGTTACTAAGGTGTTGACCACACATGGCAGCGTGAGTGCCAATTATCTGTTATTTGCGGGCAATGCTTACCTCGGGGAATTAGAGCCTAAACTCAGTGATAAGGCGATTCGGTGTGGCACTCAGGTGGTGGCGACTGAACCGCTGAGTGAAGCGCAGTGTCAGCAATTACTACCGCAAAATTACTGCGTGGAAGACTGCAATTATTTGTTGGATTATTATCGGCTGACCGCCGATCGACGCTTATTGTTTGGTGGCGGTGTGGTATATGGCGCCAAGCCTTTGGCTTCTATTGAGCGGCAAATACGCCCCAAGTTTGAAGCTTTATTTCCGCAGTTGCGTGGGCTTAAAATTGACTATGCGTGGACCGGTAACTTCTTACTGACCTATTCACGGATGCCACAATTCGGTCGCTTAGACAGCAATATTTATTATCTACAGGGTTACAGTGGCCATGGCCTGAGTTGTACCCACTTAGCGGGTAAACTATTGGCAGAAGTGCTGAGCGAACAAGCGCAGCGTTTTGATGTGTTTGCCTCGCTGAGCCACTACCGTTTTCCTGGCGGTCGTCATTTACAGGTACCGTTTACTGCCTTGGGCGCGGTTTACTATAATCTGCGTGACAAATTAGGGATCTAAGCGTGGTTAGCCTGCACTGTTTTCTTGGCAGTCGTCACTTATTGGTGAAGGCTGCCGTTTACTGCCTTCGCCAGGGTTTACTATCATCTGCGAGAAAATTAGGGATTTAAGCGTGGTTAGCCACGTTAGTTGCCGAGTTCGAGCTAAGTTTGGTTTGTCCGGGGTGGCGCAACCGAGTCTCGTTTGACGAGGGTTGGTACGTACTTGTGTAAGTCTGCGACATTCTCGTCATTGGCCAACGCTAGCGACATTTCGGCCGCTTCCATTGCCATCATCTCGATCGGATAGCGCATGGTAGTAAGCTTGGGGCGTAGATAGCGGGACAGTAAGACATCATCGAAACCAATCACCGATATATCCTCGGGGACTCGATAGCCGTTATCGCATAATACGCTGATCACGCCCGAAGCCATCGCATCGTTATAGACGATCACGGCGCTCAAATCTAAACCACGAGCTAACAGGTTCTGAGCGGCGATTTCACCGCCGATTTCATTGGGTTCTGCCGTGGCAATTGCATGCTCTGCTAAGGGCGTGTTGCTTTCGGCAAGAATACTTTTTACCCCTTCAAGACGAAGTCGAGGATCTTCAATATCGTAGTTACTGCTGATACAGGCGATATTGCGATGACCCAAAGACAATAAATGACGTGCCGCAGCTTCACCGCCAGCCTGATTGTCTAACCAGACACAGCGATGGGCAATTTCTGGAATGAATCGGTTAATCAGTACCATTGCGGGAATAGCGTTGGCGTAGTCGATGAGCGTTTGGTTACTCAAGGCCTTGGCATGAACCACCAATGCTTGGCAACGCTGTTCTAAAAGCGTTTCGATGGCCTGCTTCTCGGTCTCGGCACTGACTAAACCATTGCTGATCAACAGCTGGATGTTATGGTTACGGGTGATTTTTTCTACGCCACCAGCCAAGGTAGCAAAAAATGGATCGGTTAATTCACTAAAGACCAAACCTAGTGTGGGGTTGGTTTGGGTGACTAGCGCTCGGGCATTGGCATTGGGTCGATAGCCTAATTCGAGCATCACTTTTTTTACTAACTCACGATTTTTGGCGCTCACCTTGGGTCCATTGTTGACCACCCGTGAAACCGTGGCAACAGAAACACCGGCTGCGGCGGCGACGTCTTTAATAGTGGCCATTTGTACTCCAAAAATAACTGAATAACGAAGGCTGCTCTTCGTTACAAAGCATCGCCAAATACCAAATATAAGTCGTAGCTGCTCATATTTGCGGTCAATTTAGCAAATTATTCTTTTTAGTGGAAACGTTTTCCCAATAGTTCGCGATCAGGATCTGCAATTCACTCGCGGGTGTGTCGATTTAGTGAACCATTTTTATTATTGCATATCTTAATTAAGGTCGGTGTAGGATGTGTGACCCGCACAACTTCGATTCAGATTTATCGAGTAAACTGCGCAGGATGGTCGATTTATCTTTCTTGAAGACGTTTGCTATTGCTGGCTAAGCATTGCTGATTGTAAATGCAATCCATACTTGCCGAACGGCTAAGTTGGGCTTAAAGTAACGCTTGATCATCAGAGCAAATAGGAGTGCTGAGTGAGCGTATCAAGAGTCTTTCCCGCTACCCGGATGCGTCGTCTTCGACGCCATGAATTTTCCCGCCGTTTAGTGGCAGAAAATCAACTAACGGTTGATGATTTGATTTACCCGATGTTTGTTATCGAGGGTGAAAATCAAACCGAGGCGGTGGCGTCGATGCCCGGCGTACAGCGATTTACGATTGATTTATTATTAAAAGAGGCCGAGCAGCTGGTGGCTCTGGGGGTGCCGATGGTAGCACTATTTCCGGTGACGCCACTGGCGCAGAAGTCGCTGCTGGCGGAGCAGGCTTATGCCGAAGATGGCATAGCGCAACGAGCGATTGTCGCCTTGAAGGCGGCCTTTCCCGAGCTGGGAGTGATGATCGATGTGGCGCTTGATCCGTTCACCACTCATGGCCAAGACGGGATCATTGATTCGCAGGGCTATGTGCAAAATGACATTACCACTGAAGTTTTAGTCAAGCAGGCGCTTTCCCAAGCCGCCGCGGGGGCTGATGTGGTGGCACCTTCGGATATGATGGATGGACGAATTGGGGCAATCCGCGAAGCCTTGGAAGAAGCGGGTTACCACAACACCATGATCATGGCTTATTCTGCTAAATATGCCTCGGGTTACTATGGCCCGTTCCGCGATGCACTCGGTAGCGCCAGCAACTTAAAAGGTGGTAATAAGAAGACCTATCAAATGGATCCCGCCAATACTCAGGAAGCCTTGCACGAAGTAGCGCTGGATATCGAGGAAGGTGCCGACATGGTGATGGTGAAGCCGGGCATGCCCTATCTTGATGTGGTGCGTCAGGTGAAGGATACTTTTTCGCTGCCCACCTTTGCTTATCAGGTGAGTGGTGAATACGCCATGCATAAGGCTGCTTTTGCCAATGGCTGGTTGGAGGAGCGTCCAGTGGTTTTGGAATCTTTGCTGGCCTTTAAGCGCGCTGGTGCCGATGGTATTTTAACTTATTTTGCCAAAGATGTGGCCCAATGGTTAGCCGAATAGGCTGCCGCAGCCCAGCTTTTACCTTGGGCAAAGCTGGGTAGCTTAAATGACCGTCTTGGCGAAGCTGCTGGCCTGGGGATTAAGCTTATTGCTGCTGGTTGCGTTGAGTGGTTTGCTTGGCTTGAAGTTGGCCCTGTCAACACTGGCTAGCATTCCTGCTCCACCAGCGCCGAGCCCACAGCAAGTGGCGGATGTTAAGCATTTATTGCAAGAGAATATGCAGCGACTCGGCGATGCCAGCCAGCCAGTTGATATTTTGTTATCTTCACAGCAACTGCAGGCGCTAAGCCGATTAAGCTCACGTGCTTTTAGCCAGATCAATGTTGAGACACAACTTCAAGCAGAACAATTGCGACTGCGGGCAACGATTACTCTACCCGCACAGTGGTTTGGCCGTTATTTGAATCTTCAAGTTAGTCTGCTCCAATCCAGCCAAGGTTTGCAATTGGCTGAGCTAACTCTAGGGGACTTAAGCTTGCCTGCACAGCCAGTGTTTGTGGCTTTATTGTGGCTAAGTGAGCGCTACTTTCCTGAGCTGCCTTTGAAGGTGCTAGTCAGTCACATGAGTGTCCCGCAGATTGATCAGCATGCATTGCGCTTACAGGTGACTGCACAGGCGAATGTTCGCCAAACGCTCATCAAGGCCTATCAATCATTCAGTCAATGGCAACAACCACAAACCATTGGCCTGCCAATTGCCTACTACTATCATAAGTTGGCCTTGTTAGGTCAGCAGTATGCGGGGCAGATGGAGGTTTCATTGTTTGATTATCTCTATCCTTTAAGCTTTGACGTCGCCTTGCGCGGGCAGAGAGGTTCGCTGTTAGTCGAGCAACAAGCGATGATTTGGGCGGTAAGCCTGTTTTTTAGTGAAGGAAGCTTGCGAAGTTTATTGCTGAAACGTTTTTCGCTTGAGCTGCCGTTTGTGCCTGCGCCCAGTAATGTTCGTTTAGCGGGACGCCGTGATTTGCTATTGCACTTTAGCTATTCGGCAGGCCTGCGGATGGCGGCAGAGCAAGGTTTTAGTGCCTCGATAGGGGAATTTAAAGAGCTATTTGATTCTGTGGCTGGTGGCAGTGGCTTTAGTTTTGCTGATTTGGCGGCCGATTTTACCGGCATTCAGTTTGCGCAAACGGCTACTAGCTTAGCCAAGACTCAAGCATTTTTGCAGGCAATGCGCCAAGCCAGCGCCGAGCAAGATTTATTTCCTCGGGTCGATGACTTAAGCGAGGGACTCAGCGAACAACAATTCCTGAAAATTTATCAGTCGAGTGATTCTGCACTATATCAGCAGCAGGTATTTTTTATTCGGCAGCGGATCGCCCATTTGCCGGTGTTTTCGGTAGCCAATCACTAGCCAAAAATCAGTAAACTACTACCTACCACACACAGTGCGGCGCTCGCCCATGCCGAATAGGTGGGGGCTTGTTTGGTGTAGATCCAGAGTAGCGGCAAGACTAAGATTGGCGAGCTGGAGGACAAGAGCGCCACCACAGAAACATCGCCATTGCGTAGCGCAAACAGCATCAGGGTCATGCCTACCGCCATGGCGAGAAAACCATTGCTGGCAATCATCATAAATAATCTTGGGGTGAGTGGCTTATGGGCGCGCGCCAGTTTATGGGCTGCAAAGTATAACAACATATGCGCAGTAAAAGCGCTGAGCATCCGTAGCGTTGAGGCGGCGATGGGATCGACCGGATGGGCCGCGCTGGCGCTTAATAGCGGCTTTAGCATCACGGTGCCGATGCTTTGACAAAGCGCCGCACTCAAACCCAGCAATAGCGCGATACTCACCGGACCATTGATCTTTTCCCAGCTATGTTGATTGGCTTTACGGCCGAAGCTTACCGCCAGAATAACCCCGAGAAATAAACTTGCAGCCCCCACTAAGGGCCAACCCGATAGCTGTTCGTTAAATAAGTAAACTCCTAAGAAAGCGGAAAAAGCGGCATGGCAGGCAAATAATAGGCTGGCCCGACGCGGCCCGAGTCGATTCATACAGGCAAACAGGGCGGTGTCACCAACAAATACCCCAATAAATCCCGAGAGGGCAAACAAGGCTGCTTGTTCGAAGCTGATGTTCTGCCAGTTGTTATTAACTAAAGTTGCAGTGGCCAACATTAGGCTGACTAAACCCATCCGCCAGCGACTATAGGCGAAGGCGCCAAGTTGACGGCTGGGAGTGACCGAAATTAAGCTGGTGAGGGCCCATAGGGCCGCTGCTAATAGCGCGAGCCATTCGTAGCTCAAGGAGCTTACTCCAGAAATCTTGTAATATTCAATGAACCCAAGCCTTGTGGCGAAGCTGCTAGCGCAGCCACAAGGCTTAGTTCGTGCTTTAGTCGAGGTGACCGATTAACCAGGCGATGGCATCACTATAGACCGGGCTCATCAGCGGTTGTAGTTGGGCGAGGCTGTTGAGTAGCTGCTGGCGCTCGGCGATACTGATGTTGATATGGCCGACTTTTCGTCCGGGACGAACCTCTTTGCCATACCAGAATATTTCTACGCCCGGTACGCTGAGCCAGCGTTGGTCATAGTCGACACCGATTAGGTTAAGCATCACGCTTTGAGTTTTCACCAACGGCTGCACTAAGGGTAAGTTGGCGACAGCACGCAAATGCGCTTCAAACTGGCTTAAGCTTGCTCCTGCCTGGGTCCAATGGCCGCTGTTGTGGACCCGCGGCGCAATTTCGTTGATTAACAGTTGTTGTCCCACTTGGAAGCATTCCATGGTCATTACGCCAACATAATTTAAGGCTTCCATGAGCTTGCCCAGCATCGCTTCGGCTTGGCTTTGCAGCGGTGCTTTACTGGCGACAGGTGAAACGGTGGCTAATAAAATGCCTTGATGATGCTGATTAATCGCTAGTGGGTAGAAGGCCGTCTCGCCGTTGGCATGACGCATGCCGATTAATGAGACTTCTTCTTCGAAATTGATTGCCTGTTCGGCAATACAATGATCTAACCAAGTTTGCGGAATCGCGCGTTGCTCAGCGTTGCCTTGTTGTTTTAACCAATGTTGGCCCTTTCCATCGTAACCACCTGAGCGCTGTTTGAGTAACACTCGTTCGCCTAATTCAGCGAACAGTTGCTCGGCACTATGCTGTGTTTTCACATCGACCCAAGGCGCGGTCGCCAAAGAGAGCGAATCGAGTAGACGTTTCTGGCTGGCTCGGTCGGCTAATTGCGCCAGAGCGGGGCCATTTAAAAATCGTGGATGTTGGGTGAGTTGTTCGGTGGCAGGCGTGACAGGCCAATGTTCCCGCTCAACGGTGACCACGTCGTCATCGCCAATGGCAAATTGCTCAAGCTCGTCGGTCTCCACCGGACGAACTTCCAGACAAAGTGGTTGGGCGGCATGTTTGAGCATGGCGCCAAGTTGGCCTGCGCCGAGGATCCAAATTTTGTTCATTCTGTTAACCTAACTACTCGGCGATACGTGGGTCGGGGTGCGCCAATACCGATTCGGTTTGCGCGGTGCGGAATGCTTCGATGCGTTGCGCTAGTTGAGGATCGGTGGTTGCTAAAATTTGGGCCGCCAAGAGACCTGCGTTATAGGCTCCTGCGGTACCGATAGCTAAGGTGCCAACGGCGACGCCCTTAGGCATTTGAGCGATTGACAGCAGGCTATCCATACCGCTAAGCGCCTTACTTTGTACGGGCACACCAAGTACTGGAAGACGGGTTTTGGAAGCGATCATGCCGGGCAAGTGCGCTGCTCCGCCTGCCCCACCGATGATGACGCGAATACCCCGTTCAGCTGCATTGGCTGAAAAACTCATTAATTTGTCGGGAGTGCGGTGCGCTGAAACCACTTCCACTTCAAATTCTACGCCTAGTTGGCTCAGTATTTCGGCGGCGTTTTCCATGGTTGGCCAATCACTTTTGGATCCCATGACGATGGCAACGAGTGGTTGTGGCATTGTATTCTCCTCGACTTAATAGCACAGTGGTAACACGTTTTTTGAGACAACGATCTAAATGTTGCTGGTTTGCGGCGCATAGTGCCAGCCTCATCGGCTTAGGTCAATATTAGCGCAGTACTTGTAGTGATATTCGTTGGGTAAAGAAGAATGTTTAGGTGAGCTTAGCTTTGCTGGCCATCTGATAGGATTGCCGGAGCACTAAAGCTTGAGTTGATCTCGGGATTCGGTCTTATGATTCCGCTATCTATAGTGCTGAGTACATCGAGGGAAGCCACGCTTCAGTCGGTGCTATCTTGCCGGTAGGCAAACAAGTAGAAGGGGCTTACTTAAAATCAATGCTGGCTGCCTTTTAAGCACACTCAGCTTAACCTACAGCATGTAACGAATTTTAACAGAGCGCCTCAATTACCCGCAATGGATAACCAACTTCGCTTTGTACTTTGGCTTCTAGTTCTAGTTCTGCTGCGCGTAA
This sequence comes from Agarivorans sp. QJM3NY_33, assembly GCF_050870865.2. NCBI lineage: Bacteria > Pseudomonadati > Pseudomonadota > Gammaproteobacteria > Alteromonadales > Alteromonadaceae > Agarivorans > Agarivorans sp. QJM3NY_33. The sequence goes on along the minus strand of NZ_CP194039.2, from coordinate 4,848,982 downwards.
GGGGTGTTGCTCACTCCAGGTGGGAGGAAAACAAAGTTGCCAGTCATTTTCATTCTGTAACAAGCTGATGTTTGGTACGCTACCTTCGGTGCGACGCATACAGACGATGATAGCGATCCGCAGCATACGGGTTAATATCAGGGCTTCTGGTTTTTCTAAAGCATGTTGTTGGCTTAATAGCTGGGCTTGCCACTGACCTCGCTGATTGAGCATTAGGCTGGAGACAAAATGCTTTTGAGCGCTAGTAAAGCCGGGTAAATCAGAATGATCGATAATATAAGCTGCATGCTCGGGGGCTTTTTTAAATTCGATATTCAAGCCAACCTCATGAAACATAGCCGCCCACTTTAATAAGCTTAAAGCTCGATCGCTGAGACGAGGAGTAACTTGTTGGCAAAGCGTAATCGCACAATGAGCGACTCGCTCTGCTTGTTGTACATCGATGTGATGGCGTTTGATGAAGCTTTCAGCGGTGCGTGCGCGGACGCTACTGGTTTCTTGTTGACTCAGTAGACCATAGACTAAACCCTCGCGTAGTGCGCCGCCCGCGAGGGTGAGTCCTTCAATTTGCAAGCTTTCGAACAAGGCGATTAAAATTGCTAATCCAGATGCAAATACTGGTTTACGTTCTTCGTTGAGCCCCTCGATATTGAGTGTTTCAAGTTTGCCACAAGCGATCACTTGTTGTTGAATCGCTTTCAGTTTGGGATAGGTGATCCGTTCATCGAGGCCTTGAGCGGTGATAATTTCTAATACGGCTTGAATGGTGCCAGAGGCTCCTAAAGCGCTTTTCCAACCGAGACGTCGATAATCACTGAGTACCGGCTCAATCACTGCTTTGGCTGCTTCAATGGCTTGGGCGAAGTTACCCTCACTCAGTGAGTCTGAAAAATAACGCTTCAGCCAGGTGACACAGCCCATATCGAGGCTATTTAATAGCCGAGTTTCGCTTTGTTCACCAATCACTAATTCGGTACTTGCCCCCCCAATATCGATCACCAAACGTTTACCATGGCCGCCGCTGGTGTGAGCCACTCCACGGTAAATGATTTTGGCTTCGGTTTCACCGCTAATGATATTGATTTTATTTGCGAGTATTTTTTCTGCTTGAGTTAAAAATACTTGGGCGTTGACGGCCTTACGCAGGGCTGCGGTGGCCACAATTTTGATCTGTTGTTCGGGGATATCGCGTAATTGCTCAGAAAATAAACTCAGGCATTGCCAACCGCGGACCATCGCTGCCTGATCGAGTTGATTATTTTTATCTAAGCCTTCAGCGAGTCGAACCTTTCGCTTAACCTTGGCAATGGTCTGTACGCAGCCACTGAGCTCCCGCACGATTAACATGTGGAAGCTGTTAGAACCTAAATCAATGGCTGCATAGAGGGGCGAAGATTTTGACTCGTTCATCCTTGAGCGCTCAGTTATGAGTGGCGACTGCGTCTTGGTTTGGAGTGGCCGCTACTGCTACTTCGATTACTTCCCCGTGCACCGCCGCGACTATTGACACTTTTAGGTCGATGAACCCGCTGGGCTCGCGGTAAATCGCGTAGTAAAGCTTCACTGTCATATTGACTCAATGGCACCGGATGTTTGATGTACTCTTCGATCGCCGGTAAGTTGAAAACATATTCTTCACAGGCCAGGCTAATCGCGTGACCACTTAAACCGGCACGCCCAGTTCGACCAATGCGGTGAACGTAATCTTCTGCGTCGTCGGGAAGATCGTAATTAAATACGTGGGTTACCGAGGGAATATGTAGGCCTCGTGCGGCGACATCGGTGGCAACTAAGATGTCTAATTTACCATCGGTAAATTGTTCAAGTATTTGTACCCGCTTACGCTGTGGTACATCTCCGGTTAACAAACCAACGCGGTGTTGGTCGGCAACCAAGTGTCCCCAAATGTCTTCGCAGCGGTGTTTGGTATTGGCGAAAATAATCGCCCGTTCAGGCCATTCTTCTTCGATTAAGGTTTGTAGTAATGCCATTTTGTCGTCATTGGACGGGTAAAACAGCTCTTCCTGGATGCGTACGCCAGTCATTTGTTCTGGCTCTACAATCACGTGTTCCGGTTCGTTCATGTGTTCAAAGGCAAGCTCTTTCACTTTAAATGAAAGGGTTGCCGAAAACAGCATGTTCAGGCGCAGCTTGGGCTCTGGCATGCGGCGCATTAAATAACGAATATCTTTAATGAAACCGAGATCGAACATGCGGTCGGCTTCATCTAGTACCATGGCTTGTAGACTATTGAGGCTAAAGGCACCCTGTTTGAAATAGTCAATCATCCGACCGGTGGTGCCGATGAGGATATCAACGCCTTCATCAAGGGTTGCCCGTTGGCTGGCATAACCTTCACCCCCATACACTAAACCCAATTTTAAGCCAGTTGCTTTGGCTAATAAACGGGCATCGTTGTGAATTTGAATTGCTAATTCACGGGTGGGCGCTAAGATTAAGGCGCGTGGTTGATTTTGTTGGCGACCTTCAGGCACTGGCGTGGTTAGCAAGTGGTTAAAGGTGGCAACTAAAAAGGCTAAGGTTTTCCCCGTACCGGTTTGTGCTTGGCCCGCAATATCCTTGCCTTTCAGCAGGATCGGTAGACTTTGCGCTTGGATAGGGGTGCAATTGTGATAGCCGTGCTGTTCTAAGGCTTCTAATACCCCAGCGTCTAGCTCTAAGTCGGCGAATCGTAGTTCAGTTAAGTGTGCTTTGCTCATGGCGTAAGCATATCACAGCTATCTGGCACTACCAGCACCACATTTACTTTTATTGTGCTGGTGATTTACTTATGTTAATTGGTAGTAGCTTAGATTGCCTTGGAATGAGCTTGGGCTTGCATTCATTAGTCGGATCATTTCAAATAGTCGGGTACATTATCTATATAGATAGCAGAGAATATTTGGAGTAATACATGAGCGACAAATTAGTTCAGCTGAGTGACGATAGTTTCGAGGCAGACGTACTAAATGCAAGCACACCTGTATTAGTAGACTTTTGGGCTGAATGGTGTGGACCGTGCAAAATGATTGCACCGATCCTCGATGAAGTTGCTGAAGAATACGCAGGCAAAGTTACCGTAGGTAAGTTGAATATTGATCAAAATGCGGCGACTCCGCCCAAGTTTGGTATTCGCGGGATCCCTACTTTATTGTTATTTAAAGATGGCAAAGTGGCTGCGACTAAAGTTGGTGCGCTGTCTAAAGCACAATTAACAGCGTTTTTAGACGAAAACCTGTAGTAACTATGTGAGCAGGTCGACATTCGTTGCCTGCTTTTGCTGGATCTTTCTTCACAATAGTGCTAATTTTACTTTCGAATTTTCCTACGCCTGTTATTTAAGGCTATCTCTTGGCCGACTGAACAGTCGAGTAAGCATCTCTACTATATCTAACTCACTCTGCCGTCAGTCTATTTCGACAAAACTGAATACTCACCATTATGAATTTAACTGAGCTAAAAAATACCCCGGTCCATGAACTGATTACGCTAGGCGAATCGATGGGCTTAGAAAATCTGGCCCGTCTGCGTAAGCAAGATATTATCTTCTCGATCCTCAAGGCTCACGCGAAAAGCGGGGAAGCCATTTTTGGACATGGTGTTCTCGAAATTCTGCAGGATGGCTTTGGCTTTTTGCGCAGTGCAGACAGTTCTTACCTGGCTGGCCCTGATGATATTTACGTTTCGCCTAGCCAAATTCGCCGTTTTAACCTGCGAACTGGTGATACCGTGGAAGGTAAGATTCGACCGCCGAAAGAAGGTGAGCGTTATTTTGCTTTGCTAAAGATTGGTCAAGTAAACCACGATAAACCTGAAAACTCTCGTAACAAAATCCTCTTTGAAAACCTTACGCCTTTACATGCCACTAAACGGATGCGCATGGAACGCGGTAATGGTTCCACAGAAGATATTACTGCACGAGTTTTAGATTTGGCCTCGCCGATAGGGAAAGGGCAACGTGGTTTGATTGTTGCGCCTCCTAAAGCGGGTAAAACTATGTTGCTGCAAAATATTGCACAAAATGTGGCTTTTAATCATCCCGAGTGTGAGCTGATTGTGTTGTTGATCGATGAGCGTCCAGAAGAAGTTACCGAGATGCGACGCTTGGTTCGCGGAGAAGTGATTGCTTCTACCTTTGATGAACCTGCAAGCCGTCATGTACAGGTTGCCGATATGGTGATTGAGAAAGCCAAGCGTTTGGTTGAGCACAAGAAAGACGTGATTATTCTGCTTGATTCTATCACTCGTTTAGCGCGAGCCTACAATACCGTGATTCCTTCTTCAGGCAAGGTACTTACTGGTGGTGTGGATGCCAACGCGCTCCATCGTCCGAAGCGCTTCTTTGGTGCTGCGCGTAACGTTGAAGAAGGTGGCAGCTTAACTATTATTGCCACCGCCCTGGTTGATACCGGCTCAAAAATGGATGAAGTCATCTACGAAGAGTTTAAGGGTACCGGTAATATGGAATTACACTTAAGCCGTAAGATTGCCGAAAAACGTGTTTATCCAGCGATTGATATCAATCGTTCTGGTACTCGTCGTGAAGAGTTACTTGCCAGTGGTGATGAACTGCAGAAGATGTGGATCCTACGGAAGATTGTGCATCCAATGGACGAAACAGGCGCGATGGAGTTCTTGATTGATAAGCTCTCAATGTCTAAGACTAATGATGAGTTTTTCGATGCGATGAAAGCCCAGAAAAAATAGGCGTAAACTGGCCGCAACCGCGGCCAGTTTCATTTCCGATGATAAAACGCTTACTGTTTGTTTTAATCCTTAGTTACCCGCTACTTGCCCATGCCGAACAGCAAGGTCCGAATCCTCCTTCTTCAGCTATTCACCCTCAAGTACCGTTAACTATTTTACTTCGAAGCGTTGATGCTTTGATGCAAAATCAGCCCGCTTGGGTGATTGATTTATTACCTCAATTACTTCCTGAACATCGTGAAGCTTTATTGTATGAAAGCTTGCGTTATTTACATCAAAACCACCATGTACCCAATCAAACCTTAAAAAATTGGTTATTAAAGCTTGCTGCGGAGCGCCCGTTGACTCGAGAATCGGCGGTGATTGATGGTTACGAGGTGATTCGGCCGACTTATGATTACCCAGCGCTAGCGCGTAGTCTTATTTTGAATCAGCTCTCCGCTGAGCGTTCACAATTCTACTTAAGTGAGTTATTACACGATCAATTTCAATGGTCTTTGGTATTCCGTAAGAACAATCCATTGTTGCTGGAACAGCAATTAGATTTGATCCGTGCCTTATCCCAGTTGGATGCTCCACAATTACTGCATGTTCGCAAAACGATGCCCAGCCAGTTGTATTTTCCGGATAATCACGTGGTGGTTGCTTTGGCCGTTGGTTCCGGTTCTAGTCAAGCGATTCGCGAGGTGCTAGGTTTACCGATGGATCAATACAGTGTGTCTTTATTAGAAAAGTTACGCACCCAATGGCCAGCGGAACAGGCTTTTGAGCTGTTGAAAGGTGCTGCCGAGAATCCTGAATTATTGTATTTCTCTTATAGTGCGATAGCTCGCTTAGGTCAGAATTACCCTCCAGCTGCGCAGTTCATTTTGACTCAGTATCGGGATCCTGAATATCAAGAACTCGCGGCAATGGTTATGATTGAAATGCAATCACAGTAGTGGGCCAGTTTTGGCTTGCATCACTAGGTTAATTGAATGAAATATAAAGATTTACGAGATTTTATTGGTTTGCTCGAGCAGCGCGGCGAGCTGAAACGGATTACCGTTGAAGTGTCGACTGAATTCGAAATGACCGAAATTTGTGACCGTACCTTAAAAGCCGGCGGTCCAGCGTTGTTATTTGAAAATGTGAAGGGCCATAGTATGCCGGTATTAGGCAATCTATTTGGTACTCCGGAGCGGGTTGCTTTAGGCATGGGGCAAGAGTCGGTATCAGCCTTGCGTGAAGTGGGAACCTGGCTGTCTTATTTGAAAGAACCTGAGCCACCTAAAGGGCTGAAAGAACTTTGGGAAAAGTTGCCGATTTTTAAGCAAGTACTCAACATGCCCACCAAGAAGCTACGCAGCGCACCTTGTCAGGAAGTGGTCTGGAGTGGCGATGAGGTTGATTTAGATAAATTGCCGATCCAACATTGTTGGCCGGGCGATGTGGCACCTTTGGTTACCTGGGGTTTAACCATTACCCGCGGTCCCTATAAAAAACGACAAAATCTGGGTATCTATCGTCAGCAAAAGTTAGCCAAAAATAAGTTGATTATGCGTTGGCTTTCTCATCGCGGAGGCGCTATCGATTTTCGTGAGTTTCAAGAACTGAATCCGGGCAAGCCCTATCCGGTGGCGGTTGCTTTGGGAGCCGATCCGGCGACGATTTTAGGTGCTGTGACACCGGTACCGGATACGCTTTCAGAATATGCTTTTGCGGGTTTATTACGTGGTAGTCGAACCGAAACAGTGCAATGTATTAGTAATGACTTAGAGGTGCCCGCGAGTGCAGAGATTGTTTTAGAAGGCTACCTGATGCCGGGGGACAATGCACTAGAAGGGCCCTATGGTGACCATACTGGTTATTACAATGAAGTGGATGAGTTTCCGGTGTTCACCATCACCCACATCACCATGCGTCAGGAGCCGATCTATCATAGTACCTACACTGGACGCCCGCCAGATGAGCCCGCTGTACTTGGGCTCGCCTTGAACGAAGTGTTTGTGCCGATTTTACAAAAGCAATTTCCAGAGATTGTTGATTTCTACCTTCCGCCAGAAGGTTGCTCCTATCGTATGGCAGTGATTACCATTAAGAAACAGTATCCGGGGCATGCCAAACGAGTGATGTTAGGGGTATGGTCTTATTTGCGTCAATTCATGTACACCAAGTTTGTAATTGTTTGTGATGATGATGTGAACGCACGCTGCTGGCAGGATGTGATTTGGGCGATCACCACGCGCATGGACCCGAGTCGCGATACCACTTTGATCGATCACACGCCTATTGATTATTTAGATTTTGCTTCGCCCATCTCCGGTTTAGGATCAAAAATGGGTCTCGATGCGACCAATAAATGGCCCGGTGAAACAACTCGAGAGTGGGGGGAAGTAATTGAAATGACGCCAGAAGTGAAACAGCGCGTGGATAGTATTTGGCAACAATTAGGCATAGACTAATTGTTAAATATACGGACACTACATTGATGGCGTAAAGGGTTATACTGAGTCATTGCAAATTAATTTCCTGCCTGCTTAAATTTTGCAGCCAACCCGTCATTGACTTGCTTAGCTTCGGTTGTCGTACTAAACGTTTCCGTTTAGTACCCAGGGAAGGGGATTTATATCTGTTAGGCTAACCGGTTGTATCGTTGGTGAAGTAGGCGATACATGAGATCGAGAAGATTAAAAGGGGAAAATATGAAGCGCATTAGCTGTAAGGTTGCATCGGTGGCACCGATTTTAGATGACATTTTTAATGTCGAATTACATCCAGAAGAATCGCAAAGTTTTATCGCTGGTCAGTACTTACAAATTGTGATGGCGGAAGATGATAAGCGACCCTTTTCATTAGCCAGTTCGCCAGAGCAGAGTGAAGTGTATGAGCTACACATCGGTGCGCCTGAAGGAAACCCTTACGCCCGACAAGTCATCGATAAGCTCAAAAGCAGTGGTGAAATAGAAATTGAAATGCCCTTTGGGCATGCTGGTTTCGATGATAATTGCCAACGTCCGGTCTTGATCATGGTTGGCGGAACGGGCTTCTCCTATGCGAAGTCTATTATTGAGCATCTGATCGACAGTGAGCAAGAGCGGCAAATTTACTTATATTGGGGCGGCCGCAATTTAGGGGGGCTGTACTTACATGAGTTGGCTTATCAGTGGGCAGAATTAGATCAGGTGACCTTTGTGCCGGTATTAGAGCATGCTGTGCCACAATGGACCGGAAAAAAAGGCCTGGTGCACCAAGCTGTTTTAGAAGACTTTTCGGATATGAGCAATTTAGAAGTGTATATTGCTGGCCGTTTTGAAATGGCCGATGTAGCCCGGAGCGCCTTTGTTGAACAAGGCTTACCCTTGGCACAATTGCATGGCGATGCCTACGAATTTATTTAGTGGTTTGTTGGGCATAAGCGGCGAGCACATGCTCGCCTTTTTGGGTTGACGGAACTACATCGTCAAGGCTTGACGATAGTAATCCATCGCTTGTTGCGGCTCTTCCAGTTGTCGATAGGTTTCGGCGAGGCCTTGGTAAGATTCGCGACTAGCGACAATATTAATACTTTGCTCAAAGTAATCTTTCGCTTCAGGCCATTGTTGTTGCTGCAGATGTAATTGTGCGATCAAGTTTAATAAGGCTGCGTTATTTGGCGATTTACGTAATAAGCCTTTCAGTTGCTGTAATAGCGGATAAGGGTCGCTGAGCTGTAATTTTGCTGCGACTGCGAGTAGCTCGGGATCGTGATGTTTGTTGAGTAAGTCACCGAGTAATTGGTAAGCCGCAGCGCTATCGCCGGATAAGACTAAAGCTTGGCAGGCAGCAGCAGCAATCGTCATCGATTTTTTTTGTTTACGTGGCATTGCATTCCAATATGCGGCCACTTTATCGGCGCCTTGGGTATTGGCGAGCTCTAGAAATAGAGCCTGGTAACTACGTGATAATTCAACTTGGTAATGCGAGTCTTCAAGCAACTGGGCCTTATATGCGATAGGAAGCAATTCAACATAAGCCTGCCACTGACCTAATTCGGGTAAAATCTGCAATAGCATGCGTCTTACTGGAGCCTGTTTACGACTTTCGGCAGGGAGCTGTTCAATGCTATTCAGCGCCGCGCTAAAGTTCTGTTGTTTAATTTGTAAACGGGCTTGGGTGATCAGGACCGCGCTATCATTGTTGGTCATGCGGGTGGCTTGCTCCAAGTACTTATCGCGTTTCTTATCTTGTCCTTGTTCTTGTGCCGCTTCTGCGGCTGTTAGATAATTCAACGCTGGAGCGCTGCTATAAGTGGCCGCTTTACTGACCAATTTTTCGGCGTGCTGATAGTCGCCGCGCATCATTGCTAACATGCCTTGCTGAGTATGACTAATCGCTTTTTGTTTGCGTCGATCGCCCCACCAGTTAGTACTGCGAGAAAAGCTTAGCCATAGCCAGCGAAGTAGCCAAATTGTGAATAATAAAATACAGAAACAGATAAAGCTGACAAATAGTGCACTGGTCACCGACATCTCAACGGTGTAACTATCAAAAGCGATTAGTACATAGCCTTTGTTGCCCGCAAGTTGTGGCCCCAGAGCTAAACCTAACGCTAAGCAGGCCAATAAAATCAGAACTTTAAACATTATTCAGCTCCTTCTGCTAGAGAAGGCTGTAGCCGTTGTTGGCGATCTTTAATGGCTTGTTCTGCGGCATCTAAACTGGATAATTTTTCCGGTAACTGATCCACAATCTCCAGCCCTTGTAAGCGCTTCAAATCAACCAACATGGCCTGGGCTTGTTGGTTTTGCATGAAGTAGTTGCCGACCCATTGTGCAGTGCGTTGTAACTTGGCCTTAAACAACTCTCCTTGTCCTCGGAATAAGGCCTGTTCGGCCTGCTGTAATTGTAACTTAAGATTTTCTTTCAGGTACCATGCGTGTTTGGGTTCGATGAGCGCTTCGACTTGACCATCGCGACGACGCACAGTGATGAAATTTTCGCTGAATTTACGCCAACTTTTAGCTAGATTGTCACGCCAGTCAGTACTATCACTGCTGAGCTGATTATTTTGTTCTTGCAGCGCAGCGGGTAACTCGATTTCAGCCAACTGTAAGGTCTCGGTTTGTTGCAGTAGACTTTCTAAGGTAAAAGCAATGCCCTCTTTATCGACCAATGGAATTGCTTTGAGCGTTTGCACATCATTGTTTATCGCGCGGCGCAGAGCTAACAGGTGAGGATCGTTGGCATGGTTGACACTACTATCAGCTTCGATAAGAAGTGCGATGGCGGTGCTGGGATCATGTTCCAGCCATAGTTTATAGGCCGCCAGTTGTAATAGATAATTCGCTTCGTTGAGTCGCCAATGATTGGCATCTTTAATGTTGAGCAAGGCCAGTTGATGTTCAATGGTTTTACGATGTTGTTCAGTGAGTTCCAACTGGGTTTTTAGGCTCACCAGAGACTGTTGCTGGCTGCCATATTGTTGCTTCAATGTTTCAAATTGACTGCTGTTGGTTGCGACGGCACTGACTAAACTTTGCTCTTTGGCTGAGAGGCTAGTTTTTAAGAGTTGTATTTGGTTATCTGCGTGTTGTAACTGTTGTTGAGTTTGCCAATAAACACCCGCGCTTAGGCCGATGCTGATCAGGATCGCCGCGATGGCCAATAGCTTGGTTGATTTATTGTTCGGCGTTGCTTGGCTGGTTGTTTTAGGCATTTTTTCCGCCGCAGTTTGCTTGGCGTGTTTCACTGTATCGCTAGGGGATGGAACCTGATTTTGGTTCTCTGATTGTTTATCTTTGGTCATTTTCATTCCTTGCAGATGGCAGTATTTGCTTTAAAGCTTCGATACATGCTTTATCCGATGCGCCGTCGCACAGTACAATGTGCATAAAACCCAAACTTTGAGCGTATTTAAGCAAGCGTTGACTTGGGACTAATAAATGGCACTCTCGCAGCCACTCAAGTTGCTCTGCTTTACTCATAAGGGTAGTCAGATGTTTCAATATTTCACCACTAGTAGCAACAATAGTGTTGATCTGTAAGCGCCATTGTTCAAGTTGTTGCTGTGGATAAGTGATTAATTTTCGTTGATAACAACTCAAATAAGTGACTTTAACACCTCGGGTTTGGAGCTGTTGCGCGAGCCAATCTCGTCCTTGCTGGCCGCGCAAAATGGTCGCTTGATCTAATCCGGGAAATTGCTGTTCGATGAGTTGTAGCATGCCTTCACTGTCTTGGCGACTTGGCACTGATGCCTTCACCCCATATTGTTGCCAGCATTCCGCAGTGGCTTTGCCCACGGCTAAGTATTGTAATGATCTTGGCCAGCTTAATTGTTGTTGTTCTAACCATTGTTGACAGGCTTCTACCGCATATTGGCTGACAGCCACGATCAGCCCGTTCGGCGTTGTAGAGCTCAGTACTTGTTTTAGCCGCGCTAGCTCGGGGCTGCTAATAATTTCAACCATCGGTGCAGCGATGGCTGAAAAGCCATGTTCGCTGAGGGTTTCAACACAGCGTTGATTATGTGGCTGCGGCCGAGTAATGAGTAATGGCACCATCGTTCCTTATGGTTGATAGACGACCCTTAAAATAGCAGCGGCACCAGCATCGAGTAATTGCTCGGCAAGGGCTAGACCGAGTTGCTCAGCTTCGCTAGCTTTGCCTCGAAGTTCTTTTTCTATGATCTCAGAACCGTCAATAGCACCAACTAAACCACGGATATATAATTGTCCATCTGCCAACTCCGCGTAGCAACCAATAGGGACTTGACAACCGCCTTCTAGGCGTCGATTCATCGCTCGCTCTGCTTCGACACGGAGGGCCGTTTCGGGATGATTGAGGGGAGCCAACAAGTCTAGCAATTCACGATCATTACTGCGACATTCGATGCCTACAGCCCCTTGCCCACCAGCCGGGAGTATTTGCTCTGGTTCAATATACGCCTGGATCCGTTCTACCATTTTGAGTCGTAATAGTCCCGCGCTAGCAAGAATGATAGCGTCAAACTCACCCGCATCTAATTTCGCTAAACGAGTATTCACGTTACCACGTAAGTCTTTAATGATGAGGTCTGGACGTTGCGCCTTCAGTTGACATTGGCGGCGTAGACTGGAGGTACCGACGATCGCGCTTTTAGGTAAAGCATCGATATTGGTAAAGTGGTTGCTAACAAAGGCATCTCGAGGATCTTCTCGTTGACAAATACAGTGCAGACCTAAGCCTTCAGGAAATTCCATGGGGACATCTTTCATCGAATGTACCGCAATGTCCGCAAGGCCTTCTAGCATAGCCACTTCTAATTCTTTAATAAACAGCCCTTTGCCACCGATTTTAGCCAGAGGGGTGTCAAGGATCTTGTCGCCTCGGGTGCTCATGGGTACAAGTTCTACTTGCAGCGTAGGGTGATGGCGTTCCAACTCAGCTTTTACAAAGTGGGCTTGCCACATCGCGAGAGGACTCTTGCGAGTCGCGATTCTGACTATTTTCACAAACACTTACCTCATTATTTTAGCTGACGATAGTATCACCACTTAAGCATCTGCCCAAGTCGCCTTTAGCATCAATATCTACCAATAACCGCAGGGTTCAGCATAAAATTAGCAATGCGTAATATATGTCATGATAAACGCACACAAATTGTGCGTTTATGTTTACCGCTATTATACTAACTGTTAAGATGATCACACTTTATTGTACCTATATTTCATCTAATAATTATTCATTAATCGATAGGTAAATTTTACTTTGCAAGACACCATTGCCTCTCTCTTAGAGAAGGTTACCCGATCTAATCAGCATCGTAAGCAGCTGGCACTCCAGACTATGCCTGCTGCCGCGCAGCAGATATTTGAACTGTTGCCGTTAATGCTGCATTACTCGGATCCTTGCATACCGGGCTATATTGAAGGTGAAGTGCCGAGTGGTATCTGTCAATTTGAGTCGAGCGCTCGCCATTTTATTTATCTCCAGCAACATTTCCTTTGTCGACCGGCAGAACCCCAACAACATGAAATTTTGGGTATTTACTCCATGGGTAGCACCGCTACGGTGGGCCAAACAGAATCCAGTGATTTAGATATTTGGGTGTGCCATGCACATCAGTTGGCGAGTGAGCGAGTTCGTTTATTGGCGGAGAAGTGCAGTCAAATATCGGCTTGGGCTGCGCATCAAGGGGTTGAGCTTAACTTTTTCATGGTGAAGGACAATCAGTTTAAAACTGGTTCGATTAGTGAGTTATCCAAGGATAATTGTGGTAGCGCCCAGCACTTGTTATTACTCGACGAATTTTATCGCACGGCTCTGCCCTTGGCGGGGAAGCAATTAGTCTGGTTTGCTGTGCCATGTGATATCGAGCAAAGTTACGACAGTTTCGTACAACAGCAATTTGAGAGCGGTGTATTTAACCATCAACAATGGTTGGATTTGGGTGGCTTAGATACCATTCCTGCCGAAGAGTATTTTGGTTCAGGCTTGTGGCAGTTATACAAGGGGATCGACTCTCCTTATAAAGCCGTATTAAAAACCTTATTGATGGAAGCTTATTCCGCAGACTATCCAAGACCAAGCTTGTTGGCTGTTGAAGCGAAATGCTTGATGCAACACTGCAAAGCATTTGTTCTAGAACATGACGCTTATTACTTGATGCTGAATAAGGTGACTAATTATTTAGAGTCGATTGAAGATGAGGCCCGTCTTGATTTAGTACGGCGCTGTTTCTATCTAAAAAACAGTGAATGTAATCCTTTACCGAGCGCTCTTATGGATGTGAGCTCGTTGACTTGGCAGCAGCGTTTTATGGCCCAGCTGGTCAAACAATGGGCTTGGTCTCAGCAAAAAATTGAACATCTTAATTTACGTCGTGCCTGGAAGGTGCAAGATGTAAGACAGGCGCACAGCGAGTTGCTGGATGCTTTAATGCTGAGTTATCGTAACTTGATTCGTTTTGCGCGACGTAATGACATTAGTGAGTCGATTAACCCCGAAGATATCGGCATTCTGTCACGTAAGCTGTATGCTGCCTTTGAAAGTTTACCGGGCAAAGTTACTCTCATTAATCCGCAAATTTCTCCCGATCTCTCTGAAGCTAACCTTAGTTTTATCCACGTGCCCAAGGGGCATAGTTGTGCGGAAGGTTGGTATTTGTATAAACAGCCGCTGCAGGGACTCGCTATTGTCGGTCAGCCGTCGCTAGAGCATGCCAGCTATATTTCTAAACTGGTGGCGTGGAGTTATTTTAACCAACTGAAAACTGATCAAACGGAATTGAGTTTACATCAGCTTGAAGGCGATTTAACGCTGGATACATTAACCAGTTTTGCTTATGACTTACGCCGAGCTTTTCCGGTGAATGTTGAAGCTGCTAGTAATTTAGCACTGACTCGTCCCTGTGAAATCCGTCACTTAGGGGTGTTTATTAATCTGGAGAAAGACCCCACTGCGAATTGGGGCGGCAAGGTAATTGAGTTTGATGCGACCGCCACCGATGTGTTCAGTTTTGGCCGAGACTCAGATTGTTTGGTGGGCTCGGTTGATTTGGTTTATCGCAATACTTGGAACGAAATCCGAACCCTACACTTTGTTGGTGATAGTGCCGTGGTCGATGCCTTGACTACCGTGTTAGGTAAAATGCATCGTGATGCAAATATCCCCGAGCACATCGACGTATTTTGTTACAGCGCCAACCTACGAGAGCAAATTGGTAGTAATTTTAAACAGCTATTAGTAGAAAGTATTAAGAGCCGTTTGCAACCGCAGGATAAACGGATTGTTAAAACGATTGTGTTAGGAAACGAAAAGTACGGTTTATTTATTGAAGATCGCGGAGTCTCGGTTAAAAAATTGGAAAACGGGGTTGAGTTTTATCGTCAGCTGTCGAATAACAAGCTCCAACGTCTTCCGCTACAGTTAAATGCCGGTAATACTAAGAAAGTACCGAACGTCGTAGAAGCCCACGCCAGTGAAGGTTTAGTGCAATACTTTTTCGAAAATCTGGATGTTGGTTTTAATATCTATATTGTTGATGAGCATAACCAAATAGAAATGTACCAAGACTTTGAAGGCAGCAAGGAAGAGTTGATCCAAGGGATTAATCGTTTCTATACTTCTTCGCGCGAGCAATACGGGACTCGCCATGAGGTTGTCAATTTTAACTTGCCACAGTTCTACGACATCGTCATGGTCAATGAACAATGGCAAGTTGCATCTTATCGGAGCAATTAACTCTCCGGCTTGGATGGCTAGCCGCGTTTTTGACAGCGGCCGCTAAGCCTTAAAAGCTGAGTTGCTCACCACTTTGTTTGGCAATCGACTCAACTAAAAACGACCAAAACTCCACACCACTCCGATTACAAATCCACTGTTGCTCTGTTTCGCGCCATTCAAAATGGTAACCGCCAAACTTGGTGGCTAACCATAGTTGATGTAGAGGTTCTTGTTTGTTAATCACCATTTTACTGCGATTTTCAAACTCTAGGTTGAGTACTCCACCGTTAATATCACATTCAATATCGAAGTTATCGCTATCCATGGTCTGCTCGATGCGCTCAAAGGCCTCATCGACTCGTTGGTGATACTGGCTATCATTCATCACTATCGTCTGTCCTATTGCTTTTCTTGCTTCGAATGCGGATTATAGAGGGCATTCAAAAAAGAATCATGGCTTTATCATGAATAAACTGGCAATTGCTGTAATTTTGCTGAGCATTGGGCTTAGCGGTTGCGGTCAAAAAGGACCGTTAACGCATCCGCAAACGGTAGACGAGACGACGCCGAATACCGTCGAGCAAGCAACACCAGCAGACTAAACACTGCAACACAATAAGGACAGATCATTGGATTTTTTTAGTTATCAAAACGAGCAATTAACAGCTGAACAATGCTCGGTAGCTGATTTAGCAGAACATTATGGGACGCCACTTTATGTTTATTCGCGGGCGACGATTGAACGTCATTGGCAAGCCTTTGATAAGGCTGCTGGTGAACGGCCTCATTTGATTTGCTATGCAGTAAAGGCTAATTCTAATTTAGCAGTGTTGAACTTGATGGCTCGGATGGGGTCTGGCTTTGATATCGTTTCCGGTGGCGAGTTAGCTCGGGTTATCGAAGCCGGTGGTGACCCAAGTAAGGTAGTCTTTTCTGGCGTAGGAAAAACCGAGCAAGAAATTACGGACGCGCTGGAACATGGTATTTACTGTTTTAATGTTGAATCTGAGCCTGAGTTAGCTCGGATCAGCAAGGTTGCTCAGCGCTTGGGTAAAGTGGCACCCATTTCTTTACGGATTAATCCCGATATCGATGCTGGGACTCACCCTTATATTTCTACCGGTTTAAAAGAAAATAAATTTGGGATTGCCATTGAGCAAGCACCTCAGGCCTATGCTTATGCGGCAAGCTTGCCTGCGTTAAATGTGGTGGGTGTGGATTGCCATATTGGTTCTCAGTTAACTGAAATCTCACCTTTTGTAGAAGCTATCGATAAGTTGTTGGCATTGATCGACAGCTTGGCTGAGCAAGGTATTGTGATTGAGCACCTCGATGTTGGTGGCGGTTTAGGTGTCAATTATGATGATGAAACGCCCCCTGAGCCAGCCGCTTACGCCAGTGCTTTGGTTGAACGTCTTGGCGAACGTCAGCTAAAATTACTATTTGAACCGGGTCGTGCGATTATGGCCAATGCTGGTATTTTGGTGTCGAAGGTTGAATTCTTGAAAATGTCGGCTAGTAAAAATTTTGCGATTATTGATGCCGCAATGAACGACTTAATTCGTCCATCTTTATATAGTGCTTGGCAGCGGATAGTGCCAGTGCTGCAACGTCCGGGCCTAAGCAGCGTTTGTTATGATGTGGTTGGACCCGTTTGTGAAACCGGTGATTTTCTTGGCAAAGAAAGAGAGTTAGCCATTGAAGCGGGTGACTATATTGCGGTGCGCTCTGCAGGAGCTTATGGCTTTACCATGAGTTCAAATTATAATTCGCGTTGTCGGGCTGCAGAGGTGATGGTTGATGGTGAGCAATCCCATTTGATACGTGAGCGTGAGGCTCTGGTATCTCTTTGGGCTGGTGAATCACTGTTGCCTGAAGGATAAGCGAATGTTAGTCAACTTCACTAAAATGCAAGGTTTGGGGAATGATTTTGTGGTGATCGACAATGTCACTCAAAACGTTTTTTTTAATCAAGATGTTATTAGTCGCTTGGCCGACCGTAACTTTGGGATTGGTTTTGACCAGTTCTTAGTGGTTGAGCCTCCCTATGATCCTGACTTGGATTTTCATTATCGCATTTTTAATGCCGATGGCAGTGAAGTTGAACAATGTGGCAATGGGGCGCGTTGTTTTGCTCGTTTTGTGGTGAGCAAAGGCCTGACGAATAAACGTAGTATTGGGGTGAGCACGAAGTCGGGTAAGATCATTCTTCATGTGGAAGCTGATGGGCAGGTGACGGTCAATATGGGTGAGCCGATATTGGAACCTAGTCAAGTGCCATTTAAAGCCAAGAAGGCCGAGAAAACCTATATTTTACGTGATCAACAGCAAACCGTATTTGCTGGCGTGGTGTCTATGGGTAATCCGCATTGCGTGATTGAAGTGGATGACATTGAACAAGCGCCCTTAGACACGCTGGGTCGGCGCATGGAGAGTCATGAGCGCTTCCCGCAGAAAGTGAATGTCGGTTTTAGTCAAATTATCGATGAGAACAACATTAAACTGCGAGTCTTTGAACGTGGCGTTGGCGAAACGCTAGCCTGCGGTACAGGTGCCTGTGCGGCGATGGTTGTGGGACGTTTACAGGGGAAATTAGCCGACACGGTGAATGTCGATCTTCCTGGGGGGCGTTTACGTATTCATTGGCAGGGAGAGGGTAAACCAGTCAAGATGACCGGGCCCGCAGTGATGGTGTTTGATGGTCAGGTGCATATATGAGTGAGTTCGATCTTTCACAACCGCTATTGATTGACGAAAGTTTAGTGGTGGAATTCCTGCTCGACAATCCCGATTTTTTCGTCCGTCATCCCAGCTTAGTCAAACAATTACGCTTACCGCATAAAGAAAAAGGGGCGGTGTCTCTGGTCGAATTACAGGTACAACGCTTACGCGATAAAGTCTTGGATTTAGAGCAGGAAATCACCGATTTAATGGCGGTGGCGAGTCTCAACGAACGGATTTTTCATGTTTATGTCGATCTGTTGCCCGACTTGATGGCTTGCGATTCCTTTGCTGAGTTACAGCATCGCTTAAGTCGCGCTTTAGTTGATGATCTTGGGGTGGAAAGTGTTTCACTACGTTTAAGTCAACAGCGTTTCTCTTTGGATGAATTACCCGCTGAATATGGCATTGAACAGGAACAGATTGAACGAGTCCGGGTTACTAGACTGACTCAACATCCCCATTATTTTGGTCGTTTGACGCAGGGAGAGTTGCAGTTATTGTTTGATGAGAGCGAGGATATAGCCTCGGTGGCGCTGATGCCATTGGGTCACAATGCTGAGTTGGGGTTCTTTATTGCTGCCAGTCGCGATGCTGACCACTATATCGCGGGTATGGATAGTTTGTTACTAACTCAATTATGCCAGGTGATTGCCAGTTTGTTGCAGCGCTTAGTTCCGTTGCAGCAAGTGGAGTAAGTATCGATATGCAGGATGATATCAGCGCTTTTCTTCGCCATCTTGAGGTGGAGCGCCGCTATAGCCCTGCGACTATTAGTAGTTATCAGCGTAGTCTACTGCAGCAGCTTAAATTGATACAAAATTTGGGTTGTCCCTCGTGGCAAACGGTGGATGGTAAAATTATTCGTGCTGTTTTACTGAAGTTGAAGTCCTCTGGTCTTTCCGCACGCTCTATGGCCAATAAACTATCGGCCTTGCGTAGCTTCTTTCACTACCTCTTGCAGCAACATAAAGTCGATTTGAATCCGGTGGTTGGTATCTCTGCGCCGAAACAGGGGAAGCCCTTACCGAAAAACCTCGATGTGGATTCGCTCACTCAACTATTATCGATGAAAGGCGACGATTTGGTCAGTTGTCGCGATTTGGCGATGATGGAACTGCTCTATGCGAGCGGGATCCGTTTGGCCGAATTAGTTAATTTAAACATTGGCGACGTTGATTTTAAGCAACGCCAGCTATTAGTGACGGGCAAGGGCAATAAACAGCGCTTAGTGCCTTTTGGTGGCAAGGCCGAGCAGGCACTGAAACAGTGGTTACGTCAACGGCGCTTGTTGGTCATGGATGAAGAAGAGCCGGCTTTGTTTGTGAGTGTTCGTCAACAACGGATTGGGCATCGTACAGTACAAAAGCGTTTGCAGCATTGGGCGCAACAAATGCAGTTAAGCAGTACCCTCCATCCGCATAAGTTACGCCATTCCTTCGCGACGCATTTATTAGAAAGCAGCGGTGATTTAAGAGTGGTTCAAGAGTTGCTGGGTCATGCCAATTTGTCCACCACCCAAGTGTATACTCATTTGGACTTTGCTCATTTAGCGAGTAGTTATGATGCCGCTCACCCTCGCGCCAAACGCAAATCTTAAGTGAGAGAGAGGCGATGATTTTTTACCGTAGTTGGTCCCCTGTTCAGGCCTTGTCTTTCGATCTGGACGATACACTTTATCTCAATGGGCCGCATATCCAGCGCGCTGAACAATGGTTGATGGCTTATCTTAAAGCGCAGGTTCATGCCACGGCTCATTTAACGACGGGCCAATGGCAGCAATACAGGCGCCGGGTGCTAAAGGACGCGCCTCACTTAATGGAAGATGTCAGCGCTTGCCGTAAAGCTTGGTTATGCTTGGCTTTTCAGGAGCACGGACTCGGTTTGAGAGAGGCCGAGTTGTTAAGTGAACAAATTTTTCAGCAGTTTTTAGCGGTGCGCAGTGATTTTGTGGTACCGCATGACAATCTTGCTTTATTGCAGCGTTTGGCTAAACGTTACCGCTTAGTGGCTATCACCAATGGAAATGTTGATATCGAGCGGATTGGTTTAGCGGCGGTATTTGAAGTAACTCTGAAAGCGGGCTCAGGCCTTCGAGCCAAACCTGCATTGGATATGTATCAGCGCGCGAGTCAGCTTTTACAACTCAAGCCGAGCCAAATTGCCCATGTGGGTGATCATGCTGTCACCGATGTCGCTGGCGCAGTTCAGGCTGGTTATCGTTCGATTTGGCTCAATCAAGCGGGTCAAGCATCAAGCCGATTGAGTACTTTACCGGATATCGAGATAAGCCAACTGGCACAACTGCAACACCTGTTATAATATACAGGTGTTTTTCCCCCTAAAGAGAGCACCATGGATATTTCTGAGCTGTTAGACGGCCTCAATGATAAGCAGCGCGAAGCCGTCGCTGCTGCCCCAAGTAATATGCTAATTCTGGCAGGCGCTGGCAGCGGTAAGACTCGTGTATTGGTGCATCGCATTGCCTGGCTGATGCAGGTCGAGAATGTATCTCCTTTGTCTATTCTATCGGTAACTTTTACCAATAAGGCGGCAGCTGAAATGCGTTCGCGGGTGGAGAGTCTGGTGGGCAGTCGCTTCCAAGGTATGTGGTTGGGAACCTTTCATTCCTTGGCACACCGCTTGTTACGTGCTCATTATCGTGATGCAAATTTGCCTGACGATTTTCAAATCATCGATTCTGATGATCAATACCGTTTATTGCGGCGTTTGATTAAAGCGATGAACTTAGATGAAAAACAATGGCCAGCCAAGCAAATTCAATGGTATATCAACGGACGTAAAGATGAGGGGCAGCGCCCCGAGCATGTGGATTACAGTCATAATCCCATTGAGCGTCAATATCTTGAAATCTATAAGGCCTATCAGCAGGCCTGTGATCGCTCGGGTTTAGTCGATTTTGCCGAGCTCTTGTTGCGTGCTCATGAGTTATGGTTGAAACAACCGCATATCTTACAGCACTATCAGCAGCGCTTCCGGCATATCTTGGTGGACGAATTCCAAGATACCAACACCATACAATACGCTTGGTTACGGCTGTTAGTCACCGATGCCAATCACATCACTATTGTGGGGGATGATGATCAATCGATTTATGGTTGGCGCGGAGCGAAGATTGAAAATATTCAGCGTTTCGAAATGGAAGTGCCGCAAGTTAATACCATACGTTTGGAACAAAACTATCGTAGTAGCGCCAATATTCTGAAAGCTTCGAATCAACTGATTGAAAACAATCAGGGACGGATGGGCAAGAGTCTGTGGACCGAAGATAAAGAAGGCGAACTGATCTCTATCTATACCGCCTTCAACGATATTGATGAAGCTCGTTTTGTGGTGGCTCGGATCCAGCAGCGCGTCGAAGAACATGGCGTCAGTTTATCTGACTGTGCGATTTTATATCGTAATAATGCCCAGTCTCGGGTACTTGAAGATGCCTTAATGCAGGAGCGCTTAGCTTACCGGATTTATGGTGGTTTACGCTTCTTCGAACGTCAGGAAATTAAGGATGCGCTGGCTTATTTACGTTTACTCAGTAACCCTCATGATGACGCCTCCTTTGAGCGGGTCGTAAATACGCCGACCCGTGGCATTGGCCAGCGTACCATCGAGTTATTGCGTCAGGCTGCTCGGGAACAGCAGTTGAGTTTATGGCAAGCGGTGGATTATTGTTTGCAACAAAACGCGCTGTCGGGCAGAGCGGCGAATGCAGTGAAACAATTTGTTCAATTGTTGGAGCAACTCAAGCTGCAAACCCAAGAAATGTTGTTGAGCGAGCAAACCAACTATGTGATCAAAGGCTCCGGTTTGTTGGCGATGTATCAAGCGGAGAAAGGCGAAAAGGCCCAAGCACGGGTCGAAAACTTAGACGAACTGGTGACCGCGACTCAGCAATTTACTCAGATGGAAGCTGACCAAGATCTTTCTCCATTGGTGGCATTTTTGTCGCATGCAGCACTAGAGGCTGGTGATAATCAGGCCGAGGCCGACGAAGCGGCGGTGCAGCTAATGACACTGCATAGCGCTAAGGGCTTAGAGTTTCCCATGGTGTTTTTAGTGGGAATGGAAGAAGGCATGTTTCCTAGCCAGCAATCGGCTGAAGAGTCGGGGCGTCTCGAAGAAGAACGACGGCTTTGTTATGTTGGGATGACTCGGGCCATGGTCAAACTCTATCTTTGTCATGCCGAAAGTCGTCGGCTATGGGGGAAAGAGGTGTTCCATCCACCGTCGCGATTCTTGCGTGAGCTGCCGGGTGATTGTGTTGATGAGGTGCGTTTAAATACCGCCGTGAGTCGACCCGTGCCGCAAGGGCGTTTTTCTCATCAGTTACAGCAAGCGGCGTTTGATGACAGTGGCTTTAACCTTGGTCAGCGAGTTTCCCACCCTAAATTTGGTGCTGGCATCGTGCTAAATTACGAAGGTTCTGGGCAACAGAGCCGGGTTCAGGTGCAGTTTGAAGAAGCCGGGGCGAAGTGGTTAGTATTAGCCTATGCAAGGTTGGAGGCCATTTAGTCGCTGCTTTAAAAACAAGCTAAGTGGCCGTTTTGGGTTTACGGCGTTGGCGCAATGCGTCCCAAGTGAAAATTGCTAAACCTAGCCAAATAAAGCTAAAAGTTAATAGTTTCATCGGTTCTAATGGTTCCTCATAAATACTGGTCGCTAGGATAAACATCAATGAGGGACCGATATACTGAAAGAAGCCGATGGTGGATAAGCGCAGCCGAGTCGCGGCTGCCACAAAGCACAGTAGTGGTAGGGTGGTGACCACACCTGCGCTGAGTAACAGCACATTTAGTGTGCTGCTGTTGTTGGTAAAATGGCTCGTGCTGGAGTCAGCAAGAATAAATAAGTAAGTCAGTGCCAACGGCACTAACCACAAAGTTTCGACAAACAGACCCGGCAGTGCTGCTAGGTTAATTTGTTTACGTAATAAGCCATAAATACTAAAGCTTATGGCAAGGCTCAATGCTATCCACGGTAGTGAGCCGTAACTCAGCAGCTGGATCAACACCCCAATGAGTGCCAATACGATCGCCACCCACTGAGCGCTGCGAAAACGCTCGCCCAAAAATAGCATGCCCAGCAGCACATTAAATAGCGGGTTAATGTAATAGCCCAAGCTTGCATCTAACATCCGATTATTATTGATCGACCAAATGAAAATTAGCCAGTTTCCGCCAATTAACAGCGAAGTGAGTGCTAAGACCGAAAGCTGTTTAGGATGTTTGAGTACTGCTCTTACTGCCCGCCACTGCTTACTAAAAGTGAGCAATAAGGCGACAAATAGGCAAGACCAAATAATCCGATGAGCTAAGATTTCGTAGGCGGGTACTTCGGTAAGGCTCTTAAAATAGACGGGTGCAATGCCCCACATGATGTAAGCGCCAAGCGCAAACATAACACCATGTTTAGTGGATTGAATTGGCATAAAATTAGGTAAACAAGAGAAAAGGCAAGTTAGTGTAGCAGGGGCTTAGGTTGGTCACCATATTTTCAATGGTAGCTTTTGCATTCAGTCATTTAATCGCCTTGTATTGTCGAAGGTGCGTGGCAGTCGGTATACAATTTTTGCCATGTATCTCGTAAGTTATTCTCTTGTTCACATAATTGTTTAATCTCATTTAACAGTGGTTTTTGTTCAGGACAGTCGCTCAATTGGATTAGGTGCAACAAATGGCCGAGGACACCATTGATCAGCCGCTCCTGTAAGGGCTTGTGATAGCTTTGCCAAGCTCTTACACAACGGTAACCAGGGATAATGCCTTCCGCATAATTCGCGAGTATCAGAGTTGGCCAAGCTCGCTGGGTTTCTTCTTGATTGTTTAAACACTGGCTGAGTGCTGGTTGAATGTGTAAATAGCGTAATCGACAGCGATCCCGTTCATTCAGACAGTCGTCATGGATCTGTTCAAAGTGTTGTAAGCTTTGTTGCGCTTTTTCGAATATGCCAAATTGTTTGCATTCTACGATGCGGTAATCAGGGAAATGAGCGAAATCACCATAGCCATTTAGCTCATGCTCGCTCCATTGTGCTAAGTCATCAATATTGAGCGTGCGGGCCTGCTGCAGTGCTGTTTGTAAAACAGCTTCCAGTAAAGTGATCAACTTTGGAGAACAACTTACCGCACTCATCGCTATTCTAGCCCACCTTATGAAGTCTATCCTTAGTTACAGTATAGCTCCAACTGAGAAAATTCAGCGAAGTGAACTGAATAATTATCAATATTTTGTAATGGCGGTGAATTTTTATCGATTAATCTTGGTGGAAATAAAAGCCGTGTAATCACAGTGACACTATCGCGTAGGGTGAACAGAACAACTACCGCTCACCGAAATCGGAATATCAGTTTCTTAGAGTGTTTTCTTTATTTAACCAACCATATAGGTGCCAGTACCAAAGGCGATATGGGTGCCGAGTTGATTATGTAATTCCATACGGGTGACAGTGACTTTATTCCCTGAGCGGATCACTTCTGCCGAGGCGTAAAATAGTTCGCCGACACCAGGACGTAGGTAATCGATGCGCAGATCGATGGTGCCGGTTTTACTTAGTTGCTCCGAGAGTTGTTGACTGCTTAAGTCGGCGAGACGTTCCAGTGCTGCAGCCGCAGCCGTCATTCCTCCGGCAACATCTAAAATAGTCGCGGTGACCCCGCCATGTAAAATGCCATGAATGGGATTACCGACCAATTTGGGGGACATGGGTAATTTAAGTTTCACGCCAGTGGCGCTGTATTCGAGTAATTCAATTCCAAGCAGTTGATTAAATGGCATCCGATTGATGAAAGTGTCGGCTATCGCTTGTCGCCATTTATGTTGTCGAGAGCTGCTCATGATCCGTCCTAGAGAATTTAAACGCACGTTTGAATACTGTAAAGCTTTAAAAGAATAAAGGCAAACCAAGACAAGACCCTTAGGCTTGATTACAATGACCGACTGATTGTTTCTCGACTGAATTTAGGGATCCTTACCTTTCATGCAACGCGCTCAAAAAATTCTACAAGATGTGTTTGGTTTTGCCGAATTTAGAGCCGGACAAGCGGCGGTGATCGAGCGTTTGCTGAATCATCGAGATTGCTTAGCTATTATGCCCACCGGTGGTGGTAAGTCATTGTGTTATCAAATACCTGCCTTAGTGAAACCGGGTTTAACCGTGGTGATTTCCCCTTTGATTTCCTTGATGAAGGATCAGGTTGATAGCTTGTTGCACAATGGGGTAAATGCGGCTTATCTAAACTCCAGTTTAGCCCGAGAGCAACAATATGAGATTTATCGCCGCTTACAACAGGGTGAGTTGAAGCTACTATATATTTCACCCGAGCGTTTGATTAATGGTGACTTCATCGAACGCCTGCAGCAATGGTCTTTAGCCATGTTTGCCATCGATGAAGCCCATTGCATTTCCCAATGGGGGCATGATTTTAGGCCGGAATACAGTGCGCTGGGTTGCTTAAAGGAAAGTTTTCCAAATGTGCCGGTCGTGGCTTTAACCGCGACCGCCGACGATACGACTCGTTTAGATATTTTGCAGCGTTTGAATTTGACTGAGGCTTTCACGCATATTTCCAGCTTCGACCGACCGAATATTCGTTATACCTTGCAGGAAAAGTATCGCCCCTGGCAGCAGTTGAGTGATTATGTGAAACGTCGCCGAGAAGACAGCGGCATTGTCTACTGTAGTAGCCGCAAACGGGTGGAAGAGTTGGCTCTCAAACTCGGCGCTGAGGGTTTGCGTTGTGCGGCTTATCATGCCGGTTTGCCAATCGAGCAGCGTCAGCTGGTGCAAGAGCAATTCCAACGTGACGAATTAGAAGTCGTGGTGGCCACGGTTGCCTTTGGTATGGGGATTGATAAGCCCAATGTACGTTATGTATTTCATTACGACATCCCACGTAATATTGAAGCTTATTATCAGGAAACTGGTCGTGCGGGGCGTGATGGTACCGAAGCTGAAGCGGTGTTTTTATACGATCCGGCTGATGCCAATTGGGTGCGGCGGATGATTGAAGAAAACGACAATGAACAGCAACGCCGAGTAGAGAGTCACAAGTTTAACGCTATTGTGGCTTTTGCCGAGGCGCAAACTTGTCGTCGCCAGGTATTACTCAATTATTTTGGTGAGTACTTAGCCAAGCCTTGTGGTAACTGCGATATTTGTCTCGATCCGCCGAAACAATATGATGGCTTAGAAGATGCGCAGAAGGCGCTTTCCTGTGTGTATCGTTTGGGTCAGCGCTTTGGGATTGGTTATGTTATCGAAGTGTTACGTGGTAGCATGAGCCAACGTGTTTTAGAGCAGGGTCATGATAAGCTTTCGACTCATGGGATTGGTAAACAGTCTGGGCATGAACATTGGATGAGTGTTTTGCGCCAATTGATCCATCTCGGTTTGTTACAGCAAAATATTGCTCGTAGTTCGGTACTGCAATTGACCGAAGCCGCTCGACCCTTTTTAAAGGGGGAGCAAGGCTTATCTTTGGCGGTTCCGCGCCTAAATACCACCAAACAAAGTAAAAAAAATGCGGCCTATGGGGTTTATGATAAACGTTTGTTCGCTTTGTTACGTAATTTAAGAAAGCGTTTAGCCGATCAAGAATCGGTACCGCCGTTTGTGGTGTTTAATGATGCGACTTTGATCGAAATGGCCCAGCGTCTGCCGCAGACACAGCATGAGATGTTAAGCATCAGTGGTGTAGGCTTAAAAAAATTGGAGCGCTATGGCCATCAATTCTTAGCGCTGATTGGCCAATACCAGCCGGGGTAAGTCCGTGCAAAGTCATAGAGAAGGAGCTATATGGAGTTTGTAAATCGCTTTGCCCAAGCGCTTCCCGAGCTATGCCATCAGCAACAGCCAACAGCTTTGAGTGAGCCAGAGATGGTGATCGTTAGTCAACAGAGTTGCCAGTTGTTAGCTTTGGATGCGAACTTTATGGCTAGTGAACAGGGTTTGGGATTAACGGCAGGACAATTACTGGTTGACGGGATGGACCCGGTTTCTACGGTGTATGCGGGCCATCAGTTCGGGGGGTATTCTCCACAATTGGGTGATGGTCGCGCTTTATTATTGGGTGAACTGAAAACGCCACAGGGAGAGCACTGGGAGCTGCAACTGAAGGGCTCGGGTTTAACCCCTTTCTCACGACAAGGTGATGGCAAAGCGGTATTGCGTTCCAGTATCCGCGAGTTTTTGGCCAGTGAAGCCATGGCGGCCTTGGGGATCGCCACCACCCGAGCGCTAAGCCTCGGAGTTGGTGGAGGCGAAGTGCGCCGAGAGCGTTTGGAAAAAGAAGCTATGTTGCTGCGCTTCGCGCCTAGTCATATTCGCTTTGGTCATTTCGAATACCTTTATTATCAGCAGCAATCCGGCCTACTCAAACGGCTGATCGACTTTTGTTTAGAGCATTATTTTAGTGATTGTTTAAAGCAGTCTAATCCAGTGTTGGCGATGTTGCAGCAGGTGGTTGATAGCACTGCTCTAATGATCGCTAAATGGCAGGCTGAAGGTTTTTGTCATGGCGTGATGAATACCGATAACATGTCGATCTTGGGTTTAACCATCGATTATGGTCCTTACGGTTTTCTGGATGATTTTAATCCGCGGCATATTTGTAATCACAGTGATCATCATGGCCGTTATGCCTTCGATCAGCAGCCTGCGGTAGGCTTGTGGAACTTGCAGCGTTTAGCTCAAGCCTTGTCGGATTATGTTCCCAGTCACCAAAGTGAGGCTCTGTGGTTACGTTATCAGCGAGTGATTAATCAACATTATCAGATGTTTATGCTCAATAAGTTGGGTTTGTCACAGTGGCAAGATCAAGACGAATCTTTGCTTTCCGGTGTGCTCAGTTTAATGGCGCAGCAAGGTTTGGATTATCATTCCAGTTTACGCAGTTTAGCCCAACCGATGGCTGAGTTGCCAGCTTTACTGGGCGAACCTTGGCAAGCTTGGTTAGCGACTTATCGGGCGCGCTGCGCCGAGGCGGAGCGAGACGAAACACAGCGCTGTGAGGCTATCCAACAACATGTGCCTTTATATGTATTGCGTAATTATCTCGCGCAACAAGCGATCACAGCTGCCGAAGCTGGAGATTATTCGGAGTTGCAAACGCTGCATCAAATCTTAAGCCAACCCTTTAATCCTCAGAAAAACGCCGAGCGTTTTGCAGCCCCGCCACCACATTGGGGGAAGTGTCTGGAAATCTCATGCAGCAGTTGATCAAGGCATACCAGATACTGAGTGAACATGGTGCGATTAATCTGCAACATCAGCTAACTGAGCAGAACTTCATGGCTTTTGCTCGTCAATTTATTGAACAGCAGGGATGGGCTGAGTCGTTTAACGAACAGGGTGCCGATTGGCAAGTACTAGGGTTTTATCTTGAACAGCAATTGTGGTGGTGGCGCTATGATCTTTTGAGTGACAGTTGTTGGTTTGAATGCGCCAATTTATCGCAATTTTCCGCAAGTTGCGCACCATTATTGGTCGCCTTAGAGCATGCCAACTTAACTTAAAAAAATAATATTTTTAGCTGGTCAAATTGTGATCTAATCCAAGGTTTGCCCGAGAGTAATCTTCTATATTTACCCACCTGCCTAGCTTAGCTTGTTTAATTATTGCTCAGTTAGTTTGCAAAAACAGCGTCATGGAATGATGTTTTCCACATTAGGAAAAGTATTCACCGCTCCAGATCTTCCTGTTTGTTTTTACATAACCTGTTGTTAATAGTGGTTTATTTTTATAACCTTTATCTTGCTTCTATTTTTGCGAGAGAATTATTGCTGTTTGTCAACAGACTTATCCACAATTTATTCTCTGGCTAAGGGCTTAGCTCTGGTGCATTTTAGGTGGCTGTGGCATCATCGTGCGCAATTAAAAATTGAACTATGGATCAAGCTTATGGCGACCCTCCCTGAGCAGCCTCTGGTATTAGTAGATGGCTCTTCTTATTTGTACCGTGCATATTATTCACCCCCTCATCTGACGAACTCTAAAGGTGAAGCAACCGGCGCGGTCTATGGTGTGATTAATATGCTGCGTAGCTTGCTGAGGCAGTTTCAGCCTGAACACATCGTGGTGGTTTTTGACGCTAAGGGTAAGACTTTTCGCGATGAGATCTATAGCGACTATAAAGCAAATCGCCCATCAATGCCTGACGATTTACGTAGCCAAATTGAGCCTTTACATGCGGTGATTAAAGCTATGGGTTTGCCTCTTTTGGCGATTTCTGGGGTGGAAGCAGACGATGTCATTGGAACCTTAGCCAAACAGGCCTCCGCTGAAAACAAAGCCGTATTGATTAGTACCGGTGATAAAGATATGGCTCAGCTGGTCGATCAAAATATCACTCTGATTAATACCATGACCGATACTGTGATGGATCGAGAGGGAGTGATTGAAAAATTTGGGGTCGCGCCAGAGCTCATTATCGACTATTTGGCGCTGATGGGCGATAAAGTCGATAACATTCCCGGTTTACCTGGGGTTGGCGAGAAAACCGCGCTGGCCATGTTACAAGGCATTGGCGGTGTCGAAGCTTTGCTAGCTGACCCAGACGCGGTGGCCCCCTTAGGTTTTAGGGGCTCTAAAAGCATGCCCAAAAAACTGCGCGAGCATGCTGAAGAGGCGCGTTTATCTTATTTATTGGCAACCATTAAGTGCGATGTTGAGGTTGGCTTCAGCATGGATGATATGAGTCGCAGCCCGGAAGATAAAGATGCGCTGATTGCTCTATTTGGCCAGCTAGAATTTAAACGTTGGCTTAGTGAAGTTTTAGATAAAGACAGTGCTGGCTCTGGGGTGGCTCAAGCGAGTGATGTGGCAAACCAAGCGGTGGTAAAGCCTCTTATTGGGGATTATCAAACCATTCTCAGTGAACAGCAGTTTAGTGATTGGCTGAGCAAGCTGGAACAGGCCGAGCTGATTTCGCTTGATACCGAGACTACCTCACTCAATTATATGCAGGCAGAACTGGTTGGTTTATCGTTTGCGGTGGAAGCAGGCTGTGCTGCATATTTACCTTTGGCCCACGACTACTTAGATGCACCGGCGCAATTGGATCGTGGCTGGGTATTGGCCCAGTTAAAACCTTTATTGGAAGATCCCAATAAATCTAAAGTTGGGCAAAATTTAAAATATGATGCCAGTGTTTTGGCCCGCTACGACATCAATTTACAGGGGATCCGGTTCGACACGATGTTGGAATCCTATGTGCTCAACAGCACCATTACTCGCCACGATATGGACTCCTTATCGTTGCAATACTTGCAGCATAAAACCATTAAGTTTGAAGATATTGCTGGTAAAGGTGCCAAACAACTAACCTTTAACCAGATTGAATTAGATGTGGCTGCTCCCTATGCCGCAGAAGATGCCGATATTACCTTGCGTCTGCATCAGGCTTTATGGCCCCAGTTAGAGCAGTTACCAAAGTTGAAGCAGTTGTTTGAGGAAGTGGAAGTTCCCCTGGTGTCGATTCTTTCACAAACCGAGCGGCAAGGGGTGCGGATTGATAGCGCGCTTTTGGCCAAGCACAGTTTATCACTGGCTGCGCGCATTGATAGTCTCGAAAAGCAGGCTCATGACTTGGCTGGGGAAGCGTTTAATCTAGGGTCTCCGAAGCAATTACAAACCATCTTATTCGACAAGATGCAGTTACCGGTGGTGAAGAAAACCCCCAAAGGTGCGCCCTCAACCGCCGAAGAGGTATTGCAGGAACTGGCGCTGGACTATGCACTACCCAAGGTTATTTTGGAATATCGTAGCTTGTCCAAATTGAAGTCCACTTACACCGACAAACTACCAAAAATGGTGGAACCAAGTACCGGTCGTGTGCACACTTCTTATCATCAAGCTGTAACGGCCACTGGACGTTTCTCATCCACCGACCCTAATTTACAGAATATTCCGATCCGTCATGAAGAGGGGCGTAAAGTTCGTCAGGCCTTTGTCCCAGCCGAGGGTTATAAGCTGGTGGCTATCGATTATTCGCAAATTGAGCTGCGAATTATGGCCCATCTTTCTCAAGATAAAGGTTTACTCAAGGCCTTTGCTGCCGGCGAAGATATTCACCGGGCGACTGCGGCCGAAGTTTTCGGTAAGGCTTTGGAATCGGTCAGTGCCGATGAACGACGCAGTGCTAAAGCAATTAATTTTGGGTTGATTTATGGCATGAGTGCTTTTGGTCTCGCCAAGCAACTCGGGATTGCTCGCGGTGATGCGCAAGCCTATATGGACCGCTATTTCGAGCGTTATCCTGGAGTACTGGTCTATATGGATACCACCCGTGATTTCTGCCAAGCGCATGGTTATGTCGAAACCCTATTTGGTCGACGTTTATACCTGCCTGAAATTAACTCGCGTAACGGTATGCGTAAGAAGGCTGCTGAGCGAGCCGCTGTGAATGCACCGATGCAAGGCACCGCCGCTGACATTATTAAAAAGGCAATGATAGCGGTCGCCCAGTGGTTAACAACTCAAGCGAGCGAACATTGCAAAATGTTGATGCAGGTTCATGATGAATTGGTATTCGAGGTTCTAGAAAGTGAATTGGAGCGGGTCGTTCCGAAGTTAACCCAGTTAATGGAGCAGGCGGTGACCCTCGACTTACCTTTGATTGCCGAAGCGGGGGTGGGGGATAATTGGGATGAAGCACACTAAATTATAGAAATATTTGATCAAGGAGGCCTAGGCCTCCTTTTTTTTGAAATTTGGCGGCATTGATTTTTGTAATTCAGAAAACGTTTTCAGGTAATTAAATCACTTCTATTTGTGTAAATGTGAAATTTCATTACAAAAAGTGCTTTATTTTTCGGCGGTATTGCTCTAGAGTAAGAGTCGTAGGGTACAGAGGTAAGATGTTCTATCTTTCAGACCTTTATTTCACGTAGTTGAAAAAGGCTATTTTGCCGCCTCGACAGTTTATGTCGAGGCGTTTTTTTATCTAAAACGTGAACCGACCTCAGATTTTTACCATTTATTCTTTTATTCCCATTGTTTGTTTATAAATTCCTTATTATTCGTTGCTAAATTACATATTTGCTTGAGTTTTTGCTGATGGCATGAAACTGCTGATTTATAAAATTAAGTGGTCGTTGTGATGTATTGGCGACAAATGGATGTTTATCTCTGGCTACTCAGAGGGTTAAAAAGAAAGAAATGGAAAGTTTTTATGAATTAGTGTGAACTTATTATTTTTGGCGCAGTCTTAATTTATGCAATTGGAATAGTGCTTTCAGTTTTTAAGAATTCTTTTCTTAGTATGCCTCATCAGATGATGGGGCTTTTTTTTGAGCGAAATTTGATGCTGTAGATTTTTGCTGGCTGCTTGTTCGTCGCGAATAAATGAAGATAGGCCGCCAGTCTTAGAGCTATTGGCCTATCTCGTATCTGATTGTTGGGTATAAGACGAACCCTACTGAAGCGTCAATAAAGGTGCCTGAGTATTTTTATTCGGCTTGTTCTTGGCTATGTTGGTCGAACCAAGTCACTAGGCTGTTTTGCAGTAAATCTAGACCCTGTTTTTTCAGAGAAGAAAAAGCTTCCACACGCACCTCTCCACCAAACTCTGCTGCGAGTGCTCGGCCTTGTAATACCGCTGTTTTGCGTGCACCTTGTTTGAGTTTGTCCGATTTGGTTAAGAGTGCGAGTACCGGAATGTTAGACTCAACTGCCCATTGTATTAAGCTGCGGTCGGTATCTTTGAAGGGATGGCGAATATCCATTAATACCACGATCCCTTTCAGGCTTTGCCGTTCTTGCAAATACTCAGACAAAGATTTTTGCCATTGTCTCTTCACTTCTTCGGGCACTTGGGCAAATCCATAGCCAGGTAAATCGATTAAACGAACGCCTTCACTCAGTTCAAATACATTGATGAGTTGGGTTCGCCCTGGGGTTTTACTGGTTCGGGCTAAGCTTTTTTGTCGGGAGAGGGCATTCAGCGCACTGGATTTTCCCGCATTGGAGCGGCCAGCAAAGGCGATTTCAATTCCGCTGTCCTCAGGCATTGCCTGAATGTTAGGAGCGCTGGTAATGAAGTGGGTGTTTTGAAAATGATATTGCGCCATGGTTAAGTTAAGCTCTCACAGGAATTTGGGGTAATACATTACGTTTTTGGTAAAATTGTGTAAAATATGCCGTTACTGGGCTAGCTAAGTGTATCACGGGCGCCAGTGTGTGTGGTTTGGAATAATACTAATAAATGGAATGTCATGAAAAAACTTACCTTAGTGTTAATGTTAGTGGCGGGTGTAGCCAGTCCGGTATGGGCAAAGGGAGATGCTACGGCTGGGGAGCAAAAGGCTGCGACCTGTAAAGCTTGTCATAATGATCAGGGCGAGGCCTTAGGCTACCCCAAATTAGAAGGCCAGCACGCTGGATACATTGTGAAGCAGTTAGAAAACTTTAAGGCTGCGGCAACTGGTGGAGAAGGGCGTAGTAACCCGGTGATGGGTGGTATGGCGATGCCGCTTTCCGAGCAAGATATGCAAGATTTGGCCGCTTATTTCTCGAGCCAGCCGATGAGCCCCAATACCACAGCTCCAGAATATGTGGATGCTGGTAAAAAGCTATATATGGGAGGTGATTTGGAGCGTGGTATTACAGCCTGTACGGCCTGTCACGGTCCTCGTGGTGTTGGTCATGACTTAGCTAAGTTTCCGCGTATCTCATCACAATATGCGACTTACTTGAAGACCCAGTTAGAAAGTTTCCGAAGTGGTACGCGTAATAACGACCCGAATGGTATGATGCGTGATATCGCAACCAAACTGACGGATAAAGATATCGAAATTTTGTCGCAATATCTGGGTGGTTTGCACTAATCCCACAAGGAGTAGCTGGCGCTACTCCGTTCTTCCTGATTTATTATTCGCCATCTTAATTCTAAGTGTTACACTTGCGCCCCTAAAAAATAGGCGAGGTGTTAAGCGGTGAAATGTCCACTCTGCAGTGCTGTTTCTGCGAACGATTTTTATCGTGATAAACGCCGCCAATATTGGCATTGCTCACGTTGTGATCTCATTTTTGTCGATCCTAATGATCACTTAAGTCCTTTGGCGGAAAAAGCTCAGTATGACTTGCATCATAACGATCCTCAGGATGCTGGATATTTATCTTTTTTGCGGCGAGTGAGTGAGCCAGTCATTGCGGCCTTAGATGACTCGGCCGTCGGGCTAGATTTTGGCTGTGGGCCGGGTCCGGCTCTATCGTTATTGTTGGCGCAGGCGGGTCATCACTTACTCAACTATGATCCTATATACTATCCAGAGGCACAGTATTTACAGCAACGTTATCGCTTTGTGACCTGTACCGAAGTTGTTGAACATTTCAATTTTCCAGCAAGTGCTTGGAAACAACTGCTGTCGTTAGTGGATAAACCGGGATTGTTAGCGGTAATGACAAAACGTCATTGGGGAACCGAGGTGTTCCCGCAGTGGCATTACAAGAATGATCCCACGCACCTTGCGTTTTATAGTGATAATACGTTGTGCTGGTTGGCGGAACACTATCAGTTTCAATTGCAAATAGTCGGCCCAGATGTGGCCCTATTTCAGACCGTTTAAAAGGTAAAGAAGATGGCTAGAGGTAAAAAAAATCGTAAAGGCGGCTTAATTGGGATGCGTAAAGATCCTGACTTTAAAGCTAAGCGTGTGGCTGTTCCCGATCGGGTCACCATTGGTAAGGGTAAGGCTTCTGGGAGTCGTCAGCAGATCGCTGAGGCGAGCAGTCATCAAAGTCAAGCGGTCGAAAAGCAAGACGCACGGCTTGGCAGTAAGACGCCAGTCGCCTTAGGTGTTGAGGCTCCTCAGGCGCGTAAGCCGGCCGCGAAACCTACCAAGAAAAAAGTGGTTTTAAGCCCAGAAAAAGAATTGGCAAACTTAGAAGCGGATCCCCGCTTAGAAAGCCTCATCGATATCTTGGATGAGGGGGGGAGTATTAGTAAACAAGATCAGCAGTGGCTTGATTTACAGCTGGCTCGCCATGCTGAATTATTGGCCGAATTGGGTCTGGTTGAAGATGCCGAAGAGGCGGACGCTTTAGACGAAGATGAGCAGTTATGGCGTTCGCTAAATAGCGCGTCCTTGGATCAATATAAGGATTAACAACGATGTTTTGGCTGTTGCTGATTGCGGCGCTTATTATTGTGGCCTTGGCGGTGTATGCCGCTTTGTTGGTTGGACGTTTATTTGGTCAAAATAAAGTGATTAAACAAGCCGTTGTTAAACGCAACCAACGCTTATTGAGCGATATTAGTTATATTGCAATCGCGATGCAGCAGCAACGCTGTGGCTTATCGGAAGGCGTAATTCGTCTGTGTAATCTGTTAGTGGCGCTGCAAACGCCTAAGCTGATCGATTGGTCGCAGCGCTTTCCTGCGGTGTTTCAATTGTATGATGCGATCAATGAGTTACCCACTCATGAGGCTCGAAATCGCTTACCTTTGCCGCAGCGCAAACGTCAAGATCAGCATCGCGAAGCTCACGAACAAGCTTTAGAGCAACAGATCTTACAAGAAGCTAAAGTAATCGCCCAACTTAACATAGATACGCTCTAGGAGAAGATCGGATGGCCATATTAGGTGTTGACTGGGATCAGTCACTCATTGAAAAGTATAATTATTCTGGGCCGCGTTATACCTCTTATCCTACGGCCTTAGAGTTTAGTGAAGACTTCGCAGAGGCACAGTTTAATATTGCCTGCGAAAAGTTTCCAAATCGAAATTTATCACTCTATTTACATATCCCGTTCTGCCATAAGCTTTGTTATTACTGTGGTTGTAATAAGCTGATTACTCGCCACCAGCATAAGGCTGATATTTATCTCGATTATTTAGAGCAAGAGATTTTGCTACGCGCACCACGTTTCCAACAGCGTTTGGTGAGTCAAATGCATTGGGGAGGAGGTACGCCGACCTATCTTCAAGCTGAACAACTGAAACGCTTGACGGCCATCTTACATAAACAGTTTCAATTTGCTGAAGACGCTGAAATTAGCATTGAAGTTGATCCTCGGGAAATCGAACTGTCGACCATTGATTTACTCGCTGAACTAGGTTTTAACCGGATTAGCTTAGGCGTGCAAGACTTCAATAAGCAGGTACAGCAAGCGGTGAATCGAGAGCAAGATGAGCGTTTTATTTTTGCCTTAGTGGCGCGTGCTAAACAGCTTGGTTTTCGTTCGGTTAATATTGATTTAATTTATGGCTTACCCCATCAGACTCGCCACAGTTTTAATCAGACTTTAGCGCGGGTGATCGAGTTAGATCCCGACCGTTTATCGGTATTTAACTATGCGCATCTGCCGAGTCGTTTTGCGGCCCAAAGAAAGATCGATGAAACGGCACTTCCGAGTAGTGATGAGCGTTTAGGCATTTTACGTGACAGTATTGAGTTTCTTGTAAAGCATGGTTATCAATTTATTGGAATGGATCATTTTGCCAAGCCTGATGATGAGCTGGCAATCGCTCAGAGCAAAGGTAATTTACATCGTAACTTTCAAGGTTATACGACCCAAGGCGAAGCTGATTTATTGGGTTTAGGCGTTTCTTCGATTTCAATGTTAGGGGATGCTTACAGCCAAAATCAAAAAGAGTTGAAGACTTACTACGCTCAAATGGATCGTTTAGGCCATGCTCAGTGGAAAGGTATTGCTTTGACGCAAGATGATTTGATCCGTCGCGAGTTGATTAAAAAACTGATTTGTAATTTTAAATTGGATTTTGCTGAGATTGAGCGACTGTTTGATTTGAAGTTTGAGCAGTATTTTGCAGAAGACTTGAAGTTATTGCAGGGATTTTTGGATGATGATTTAGTACAGCTAAATGGACAAATCTTAGTCGTTACCGATAAGGGGCGCTTATTAATTCGAAATATTTGTATGTGTTTTGATGTCTACTTCCGCAGTCAGGCACGGCGCCAGCAGTTTTCTCGAGTGATATAAATAACGATTTGAATCAAAAAGGAGCCGAGACTCCTTTTTGATGCTGGTAAATTACGCTTGTTCGCTGCTTAAGCAATTGCGGTATGCATCGGCCATATTTTGCAGTAATTGAAAGTAGCTCTGAGCGTTTGGTACAACGGCGATGCCTAAGGGATCCAACAGGCCGATCTTTGCACCGCTATCTTCGCTAATAGTATGCAGTAGCGCACCATCAAATTGCGGCTCGGCAAAAATACACTGAGCTGAACCTTGCTCTAGATTTTGGCGTATGTATTGTAGCGTTTTGGCACCGGGTCTACGTTGTGGGTTAATGGTGAACTCTCCTAAACGGTTTAATTTAAACTGTCGCTCGAAGTAACTGTAGCCATCGTGAAACACAAAGTAACCCTGTTGCTTGACGGGCCTTAGCTGCTGGTCAATTTTCTTGTTGAGCTGATCTAAGCGTTGGTTAAAGCGCTGTAATTGCTGCTGTAGATGGATACGTTGCTCAGGATTGAATTTGATCAGTTGTTCAGTTATTGCTTTTGCTATGACGCGACTTTCGGCGGGGCCAAGCCAAATATGTGGGTCAACCTCATGGTGATGTTCCGCGTGTTGATGCTGTTGGTGGGCCTTTTCACCACTAATTAGTTGTAAATCCTTTAGTTCAAGTAATGCCAGTTGAGCACGTTGGGTCTGGCTTAGCGGTTTACTTAAGAAAGGTTCCAGTTCGTCGCCCACCCATATCACTAAGTCGGCTTGACGGATCCGTCTTACATCCGAGGGACGTAATGCGTAGTCATGTGGTGACACGTTAGGGCTAATTAAATACTCTACTGTCTGTTCGCCTTCGGTCAGGCTACTAATCAATAGTTGCAAGGGTTTAATACTGACTAAAATATTCGCGTTGGTTGCCCATGTGGGCGTGGCGATTAACAATAAAGCAAAGATCAGTTTACGCATGTAGGCTATTCGAGATGATTTAGTAAAATAATACGATAGTGTAACATCTAGTGTAGAATAGCGCGCCCTTGATGAAACCCCATTGGGGTTTTACGTTAGATTTAATCATAGGATTTTGGTATTGACCACCTTACTTTCATTAAGCAATGTATGCGTTAGTTTTGATCAGCGGCTGGTATTAGATCATGTCTCGCTGGAGCTCAATCGCGGCCAGATTACGACGCTGATTGGTCCAAATGGCGCCGGTAAAAGTACGCTGGTGAAAGTGATTTTAGGTTTGTTGCGGGCCGATTCTGGCAATATAACTAAAGCGACTAAGTTGCGCATTGGGTATGTACCGCAAAAGATTAATCTTGATGAATCCTTTCCGTTAACGGTTGAGCGCTTTTTAAAATTGGCTCGACATTATTCTAAACAAGATTTGAGTCGAGTCATTCGACAGTTGGGTATTGATGGTTTGTTGACCCGACAAATTGTTCGTTTGTCGGGCGGTGAGTTACAACGGGTATTGTTGGCGCGCGCGCTGTTAGGCAAACCACAATTGTTGGTATTGGATGAACCCGTACAAGGGGTTGATATTAGTGGGCAAATTGAACTCTATCAGTTGATTGCTGATATCGCACAACAAATTAACTGTGGTGTATTGCTGGTGTCGCATGATCTACATTTAGTGATGGCCGGAACTGACCATGTGATTTGCTTAAATCACCATGTTTGTTGTCATGGAGAGCCGGAAAGTGTCGCTCAACATCCCGAGTTTGCCCGCTTATTTGCCCACAATGAACGCCAGCAATTGGCCGTTTATACTCATCATCATGTGTGTGATGAACAAGATCATCAGCACCACGCATCGACCGAAGAGAATAGTTAAACCATGGACGATTTTTTAATTAATGCCCTGCTCGCAGGCTTAGGTATTGCGGTATTAGCAGGCCCTTTAGGCTCGTTTATGGTGTGGCGCAGACTTGCTTATTTTGGTGATACTTTAGCGCATGCTTCTCTGTTGGGTTTGGCTTTAGGTCTATGGTTGCAGATTAATCCGGTCTTCGCGGTGGTGATTAGCGGAGTGACATTGGCGATTATCTTATTATCCTTGCAGCGCTACAAGCAACTCGCCAGTGATACTTTGCTGGGTATTATGGCGCATTCGGCATTATCTTTGGGCTTAGTCGTGGTGGCTTTGATGGATAATGTGCGAGTCGATTTAATGGCCTATTTGTTCGGTGATTTGCTTGCGGTCACCCACCAAGATTTATTATGGATTTGGGGTGGCGGCGCGTTAGTTCTTGCGCTGTTACTCAGTCAGTGGAACAACTTATTGTCGGCGACGGTGAATGAGCAAATAGCTGAAGTAGAAGGTGTTAATATCGGATTAATGCGGGCTTTATTATTGCTGTTGTTAGCGTTGGTCATTGCCATTGCGATGAAGATCGTTGGTGCTCTAATTATTAGCTCTTTGTTGTTGATTCCGGCTGCTACGGCAAGACGTTTAAGTCGCTCTCCCGAGAAAATGGCGCTCTTAGCTATCTTGTTTGGGGCGATTTCAGTGCTGTTTGGCTTATGTTTATCTTGGTATCAAGATACCCCAGCAGGGCCTTCGGTGGTGGTTTGCGCCGCCTTACAATTTTTATTAATTCATAGCCTAGTGAAAGTAAAAGAGTAATGACAACAGAACCCCTACTTCCAGCAGCCATCAGTTTCGATGT
This sequence comes from Agarivorans sp. QJM3NY_33, assembly GCF_050870865.2. NCBI lineage: Bacteria > Pseudomonadati > Pseudomonadota > Gammaproteobacteria > Alteromonadales > Alteromonadaceae > Agarivorans > Agarivorans sp. QJM3NY_33. Next base: position 4,809,781 of record NZ_CP194039.2, on the reverse strand, counting down.
CAACCAAGCTGTGCTCGCCCTACAGCAAGGCGCTGTGATTGCTTATCCTACCGAAGCGGTGTTTGGTTTGGGGTGCGATCCCGATAATCAAGTCGCAGTACAGAAAATTTTAGAGATTAAGTGTCGACCTGTTGAGAAGGGCCTTATTTTGTTGGCTGCTAGCTTAGCGCCTTTGTTACCCTATATTGACTACGCAGGGCTAAGCTCGTCACAGCGGCAGAAGTTGTTAAGCCGACAGGCTCGCCCTACGACTTGGTTGGTCCCGGTATCGGACAAGACACCTGCTTGGATCTGTGGACAATTTAATACGGTCGCGGTGCGGATAACTCGTCATCCAGTGGTTGAAAGCTTATGCCAGCAATGGGGCAAGCCTCTGGTCTCAACTTCAGCCAACTATAGTGGTGAACCTCCTGCCTTAACAGCGGTTAATGCGGCTCATTTACAAGGTGTTGATTTGGTCTTAGATGGTGCCTTAGGCGGTGCTGAACAAACGAGCCAAATTTTAGACATTAAAACTGGTGCGCTGTTACGCCCTTAGGACTCGTGTAAGGAAGTACGATGCAAGATGTGAATATTGAAGCGGTACGTCAGTTTCTGCTGCAACTACAACAAACTATATGTCAACAATTAGAGTTGCAAGATGGTGAGGCTGTTTTCCTTCACGATGATTGGCAACGCGATCCAGCTGAACATCAAGGCTTAACGGGGGAGGGTCGAACTCGCGTATTGAGTGACGGTGCGGTGTTTGAGCAAGCAGGCGTTAACTTTTCTCATGTTTGTGGGCAACAAATGCCAGCTTCGGCCACTGCCCAGCGGCCAGAACTGGCGGGTCGACACTTTGAGGCGATGGGGGTTTCGTTAGTCATTCACCCGAACAACCCCATGTTGCCCACTTCTCATGCCAACGTACGCTTTTTTGTTGCTGAAAAAGAGGGCGAGGCGCCGATCTGGTGGTTTGGTGGTGGTTTTGATTTAACGCCTTACTATGGTTTCGATGAAGACTGTATTAGCTGGCACCAAACAGCGGCGGATTTGTGCCAACCCTTTGGGGATGATGTTTATCCGAAATATAAGGCTTGGTGTGATCGTTATTTCTTTTTGAAACATCGAAATGAAACACGTGGAATTGGCGGTTTGTTTTTTGATGACTTAAATACTCCCAGCTTTGAGCAAAGTTTTGCCTTTACTCGAGCGGTCGGCGAAGGATTTCTCAAGGCTTATTTGCCGATAGTTGAGCGTCGTAAAGCGCTTCCATTTACTGAACAACAACGAGATTTCCAGCTGTATCGACGGGGACGCTATGTTGAGTTTAACTTAGTCTATGATCGTGGCACTTTGTTTGGCTTGCAATCGGGGGGCCGTACTGAATCCATTTTGATGTCTTTACCGCCTTTGGTTCGATGGCGTTACAACTGGCAGCCTTCGCCGGGGAGTGCTGAACAGCAATTATACCAACGTTATTTGGTTGCCAGAGATTGGCTCAGACTAAAAGCATAATTTATCTTAAAAAAATGATTTAAATTCTTGCAAGAATGCCGACTTTAGATTAATTATTTTAACTGTTGGGTGGTCCCCATCAAGTTAACTTTAATGATTTTTTTATTAGTTGGATTTTAAGCTATGAATGGATCGTTTTTAGCAAAACGTCGATTTTCAGATGATAAACATTTTCGCCGTGGTTTTTCTCGTAGTGGTGCTTTTACCATTAAAGAAGCTGAGTTGTTAGAGCGTTGTGGTTACGCTTTCAAAGAGTTGGATGAGTCTCTTCGGGAACCACAAGACGAAGTTGAACAAGCCTTTATCGCGGTATGTCGTAGCGAAGCTGAGCCGGAAACAGCAGAGCAAAAACTATGGTTGAAGTATAAAAAGCTTACTGGGCGTAAAGCCTTTCATGGTTTAGTCAGTAATCCACCGAAAGCTCAGGCTAGAGTGGTAGATAGTGACGTTGACGATGGCGATGATGATGTGGAGGATGTTAGCACTGCCGATCTAGACGGTGAAGACTAAAATAAAGCAGCGTAAGCTGCTTTTTTTGTTATTTTAAACCATTGCACTTTGGCATTTCTGTGTAGCCTTGTTAAGGTGCAATTATGTTTTCTTTAAGTAGCGTTCAACATGGATTTATACGCAGTATTTGGCAATCCAATCCGTCAGTCAAAATCTCCCTTCATTCATACTTTATTTGCTCAACAAACTCAGCAAGCTCTGGTTTATAAGGCGATTGAACCAGCCCTTGATGGTTTTGCCGTCGCGCTTCAGCAATTTTGGTTAGATGGCGGTAAAGGTTGCAATATCACGGCCCCTTTTAAGGAGCAAGCTTATCAAGCGGCTGAGCAATATTCCCAACGAGCCTTATTAGCGGGCGCGGTGAATACCCTCAAACGGACCGACGATGGTGTGATTTTGGGAGATAATACCGATGGCGCGGGCTTGGTGGCGGATTTACTGTCCAACTTCGGTGAGCTCAAATATAAACGCATCTTATTGTTAGGCGCAGGTGGAGCGGCGCGTGGCGTGCTACATCCCTTGCTGTTAGAGCAACCCAATGAAGTGCTTATTGCTAACCGTACTTTGAGTAAGGCTGAAACTTTGGCGCAGCGCTTTGCGGAGTTTGGTGAAGTTCGGGCTTGCTCATTTGAGCAGCTCAGTGGGAAGTTTGATATTATCATTAATTCAACCTCAGCGGGTCTTGCTGGAGAGCTACCAGCGGTAAGCGCTGAGCTCATTCATTCCAAACTGTTGTGTTATGACATGACTTATTCTGCGCAAATGACTGCATTTAATGCTTGGGCGATTCGCCATGGCGCAGCTAAGGTGGTGGACGGTTTAGGCATGCTAGTGGGACAAGCCGCCGAGAGTTTTGTTATTTGGCGTGGTATCCGACCTGGAGCACGCCAAGTATTACGTGAACTTAGACGAAATTTAAGTTGTTAGTCAACGATAGGTGAGAACCAAGAAGAAAAACCACTAAGCGGTTGCGCTAAATTGCATACCGATGTGAGGAATATCATCTTCTAGATAGGGTTCGCTACAGATTTCAAAACCAAGTTTTTGATAGAAATCTTCCAAATAGCGTTGCGCCGAAATAGCAATCTGCGCTTGTGGCCAACGCTGCTGACAAAAATCAATCGCTTGTTGCATCAATTGCTGCCCTAGGCCGTCCCCTCGGGCAGAGGCTGCGATGACCACTCGGCCAATACTAGCCGTTAATGGGCTAGGCTCAAATACTCGAGCATAACAAAGTAACTGTTGCTGGGGGGTGCTGCCCAATAGGTGCCAAGCTTCCGGATCTTTGCCATCGGCGTCTTGATAGGGACAATTTTGTTCGACCACAAACACCGACTCTCTGAGCTCCAGTACCTGATAGAGTTGCTGATTAGTTAATTGTTCGAAGCTCAGCCATTGCCATCTAATCATTTAATATTCACTTGCAGTTTGTGTTAACAATGACAACACTTTAAAACAAATCGATAAAACAAGACAAGTGTTACTAGGAGTAAGCGATTTATGAATCAAGCAATTATTATTAGTGATGACCAGCACTGGCAGTCGGTCAATCAGCGAGTAGAGTTTACGGCTCAAGTGATGGGGGCGAAGATAATGTGCGCGGTGCGTAAAAGTACTTTAGAGCACCTGGTCGGTTTACCCTTGAATAATGATGCGAAAATGTTGGAGGCTTATCACAGTGTTCAGTTTGATATTGAAGATCTGCTAGAGCAGAAATTACAACAAGAAGATTTCGAACCCAACGGCGACCTTGTTATTTAGCCTGAGCTCGGGATTGTTCGCTGTGTACAATCATGCAACGTCTCCCAAGCTTAGGATCCGTTAAGTTTAACTCTCAAGATATTGCTGTTTTAAGCGTACGTAGTTTTGTGCGGATTCGCCTAAAAAAGCTTTCTCTTTTTCACTCAGGGGGCGAGCTTGTTTGGCTGGACTTCCCATATAAAGATAACCAGAGCTTAAACGTTTATTTGGCGGGACTAAACTGCCGGCACCGATCATTACCTCGTCTTCTACTACGACCCCATCTAATACGATGGCACCCATCCCAACTAATACTCGATTACCAATAGTACAACCATGTAACATTGCTTTATGGCCTACTGTGACATCTTCTCCGATGAGTAGAGGGAAACCATCGGGTGGGTTCTCAGTTTTTCGGGTGACATGTAAAACACTGCCATCCTGTATATTCGAGCGAGCACCTATATGAATATGGTTCACATCACCTCGAGCGGCGACCAAGGGCCAGATACTTACGTCATCACCAAGTTTGATCTCACCATATAGGACAGCGCTAGGATCGACCCAGACTTCTTTGCCGAGAATCGGGCTATAGCCTGAAAAGGATTTAATGGTCATTGCAATCTCCACTCATTGTTGCCATTACGATTGGCTCCCAGCTTACGTTATCCCTCGTTGAATACAAAGTGTTGCACTGTATCAGAAAGGAAATTTAAGACTAATGGATGAGCGTCGCCAAGAAAGCCAATAGTGAATACCGATGTCGAAGTTAAGATAAACAGATATCACAGTATCTAATTGTAGTGTCCAAATTAGCTCATTTCGGCCTTCAAAGTATGAATAATAAGCTCTTCGTGCCTTTTTTCGCCATAAAGTCACATTTTTACGTTTTTATTCAAAAAACACTTGCGCTAAAAACTCGGATCCCTATAATGCGACTCCACTGACACGGCGGGCAGCACGCAATAGCGCAGCAGCAAGCGGTCAGGGTTGGTAAGGCCTGAGGCTTTATCAGCGGCGGTTAAACGCTTCAAACTTTCCTTAGAAAAGTTCTTCGGAAAAGATTGAAAAAAGCGGTTGACAGTCACCGAGGATGGCGTAGAATGCGCACCTCGCTTCGCAAGAAGCAACGCTCTTTAACAATTTATCAAGCAATCTGTGTGAGCACTCACAGAGCACTAAGCGAAAAAAATTAGCTTAAGTGGACTGGAGTGACACACTGTTTTAACAGTAATAATTTCAGTATTTACTTTGAGCGAAAAAACTTTGATTGAAGAGTTTGATCATGGCTCAGATTGAACGCTGGCGGCAGGCTTAACACATGCAAGTCGAGCGGTAACATTTCTAGCTTGCTAGAAGATGACGAGCGGCGGACGGGTGAGTAATGCTTGGGAATATGCCTTTACGTGGGGGACAACAGTTGGAAACGACTGCTAATACCGCATAATGTCTTCGGACCAAAGGAGGGGACTCTTCGGAGCCTTTCGCGTAGAGATTAGCCCAAGTGGGATTAGCTAGTTGGTGGGGTAATGGCTCACCAAGGCGACGATCCCTAGCTGGTTTGAGAGGATGATCAGCCACACTGGGACTGAGACACGGCCCAGACTCCTACGGGAGGCAGCAGTGGGGAATATTGCACAATGGGCGAAAGCCTGATGCAGCCATGCCGCGTGTGTGAAGAAGGCCTTCGGGTTGTAAAGCACTTTCAGTTGTGAGGAAGGCAATATGCTTAATACGTATATTGTTTGACGTTAGCGACAGAAGAAGGACCGGCTAACTCCGTGCCAGCAGCCGCGGTAATACGGAGGGTCCGAGCGTTAATCGGAATTACTGGGCGTAAAGCGTACGCAGGCGGCTTTTTAAGCCAGATGTGAAATCCCCGGGCTCAACCTGGGAATGGCATTTGGAACTGGGAAGCTAGAGTTTTGTAGAGGGTGGTAGAATTTCAGGTGTAGCGGTGAAATGCGTAGAGATCTGAAGGAATACCAGTGGCGAAGGCGGCCACCTGGACAAAAACTGACGCTCATGTACGAAAGCGTGGGGAGCAAACAGGATTAGATACCCTGGTAGTCCACGCCGTAAACGATGTCTACTAGTTGTCTGTGGGTTTAACCCGTGGGTAACGCAGCTAACGCATTAAGTAGACCGCCTGGGGAGTACGGCCGCAAGGTTAAAACTCAAATGAATTGACGGGGGCCCGCACAAGCGGTGGAGCATGTGGTTTAATTCGATGCAACGCGAAGAACCTTACCTGCCCTTGACATACTAAGAACTTTCCAGAGATGGATTGGTGCCTTCGGGAACTTAGATACAGGTGCTGCATGGCTGTCGTCAGCTCGTGTCGTGAGATGTTGGGTTAAGTCCCGCAACGAGCGCAACCCTTATCCTTATTTGCCAGCACGTGATGGTGGGAACTCTAGGGAGACTGCCGGTGATAAACCGGAGGAAGGTGGGGACGACGTCAAGTCATCATGGCCCTTACGGGCAGGGCTACACACGTGCTACAATGGCATGTACAGAGGGATGCGAACTCGCGAGAGCAAGCGGACCCCAGAAAGCATGTCGTAGTCCGGATCGGAGTCTGCAACTCGACTCCGTGAAGTCGGAATCGCTAGTAATCGTGGATCAGAATGCCACGGTGAATACGTTCCCGGGCCTTGTACACACCGCCCGTCACACCATGGGAGTGGGCTGCAAAAGAAGTGGGTAGTTTAACCTTCGGGAGGACGCTCACCACTTTGTGGTTCATGACTGGGGTGAAGTCGTAACAAGGTAGCCCTAGGGGAACCTGGGGCTGGATCACCTCCTTATTATGAACGTTTATGTTTTGTGACGTGTTCACACAGATTGCTTGATAGAAGATAAAGAGAGAAGTTCTAGTGTGGTTTAGAACCAACGAGAACAGCTAACGCAGTGTCCCGTTCGTCTAGAGGCCTAGGACACCGCCCTTTCACGGCGGTAACACGAGTTCAAATCTCGTACGGGATACCATTTCTCTCTTGGTTTAAGAAAATAAAGCTAAGCATTATGTTGATACAGTGCTTAGCTTTGGTTTCTAAGAAGCCGAATGCTCTTTAACAATTTGGAAAAGCTGATAAAAAATATCTCAAAAATACGAGTGAAATAACAAGTGTTTTTGGTATTCAAAAAAATAAGGTGATCGTACTCGAGTGGCAGGATTTATACAGCCTGACCATTCAAGTGATTTAAGCGACAACATTTAGGTGTTGTATGGTTAAGTGACTAAGCGTATACGGTGGATGCCTTGGCAGTCAGAGGCGATGAAGGACGTGTTAATCTGCGATAAGCCATGTTGAGTCGATAAAAGACGTAATAGACATGGATTTCCGAATGGGGAAACCCACTGCATTTTATGCAGTATCGTAACGTGAATACATAGCGTTGCGAGGCGAACCCGGGGAACTGAAACATCTAAGTACCCGGAGGAAAAGAAATCAACCGAGATTCTGGTAGTAGCGGCGAGCGAACCCGGATTAGCCCTTAAGCTTCTTATAATTTAGTGGAACAAGCTGGAAAGTTTGGCCGTAGCGGGTGATAGCCCCGTACACGAAAGGTGATTTGAAGTGAAAACGAGTAGGACGGCACACGTGATATGTTGTCTGAATATGGGGGGACCATCCTCCAAGGCTAAATACTCCTGACTGACCGATAGTGAACCAGTACCGTGAGGGAAAGGCGAAAAGAACCCCTGTGAGGGGAGTGAAATAGAACCTGAAACCGTATACGTACAAGCAGTGGGAGCCTCTTTGTGGGGTGACTGCGTACCTTTTGTATAATGGGTCAACGACTTAATTTCAGTAGCAAGGTTAAGCGAATAGCGGAGCCGTAGGGAAACCGAGTGTTAACTGCGCGCATAGTTGCTGGGATTAGACCCGAAACCCGGTGATCTAGCCATGGGCAGGTTGAAGATTGGGTAACACCAATTGGAGGACCGAACCGACTAATGTTGAAAAATTAGCGGATGACTTGTGGCTGGGGGTGAAAGGCCAATCAAACCGGGAGATAGCTGGTTCTCCTCGAAAGCTATTTAGGTAGCGCCTCGGACGAATACTAGTGGGGGTAGAGCACTGTTAAGGCTAGGGGGTCATCCCGACTTACCAACCCTTTGCAAACTCCGAATACCACTAAGTACTATCCGGGAGACACACGGCGGGTGCTAACGTCCGTCGTGAAAAGGGAAACAACCCAGACCGTCAGCTAAGGTCCCAAAGTCATAGCTAAGTGGGAAACGATGTGGGAAGGCTTAGACAGCCAGGATGTTGGCTTAGAAGCAGCCATCATTTAAAGAAAGCGTAATAGCTCACTGGTCGAGTCGGCCTGCGCGGAAGATGTAACGGGGCTAAGCTATGCACCGAAGCTACGGGTACTTGCTTTGCAAGTGCGGTAGAGGAGCGTTCTGTAAGCCGTTGAAGGTGATTCGTAAGGATTGCTGGAGGTATCAGAAGTGCGAATGTTGACATGAGTAACGATAAAGGGGGTGAAAAGCCCCCTCGCCGAAAGACCAAGGTTTCCTGTTCAATGTTAATCAGAGCAGGGTGAGTCGGCCCCTAAGGCGAGACTGAAAAGTGTAGTCGATGGGAAACAGGTTAATATTCCTGTACTTCGTATAATTGCGATGGGAGGACGGAGAAGGCTAGGCCAGCGCGGCGTTTGGTTGTCCGCGTTTAAGGTTGTAGGCTGGACACTTAGGAAAATCCGGGTGTCTAAGGCTGAGGATTGATGACGAGTCACTAAGGTGATGAAGTGGTTGATGCCCTGCTTCCAGGAAAAGTCTCTAAGCTTCAGATTATACGAAACCGTACCCCAAACCGACACAGGTGGTTGGGTAGAGAATACCAAGGCGCTTGAGAGAACTCGGGTGAAGGAACTAGGCAAAATGGTACCGTAACTTCGGGAGAAGGTACGCTGCTGTTGGTGATGGGACTTGCTCCCTAAGCTGACGGCAGTCGCAGATACCAGTTGGCTGCAACTGTTTATTAAAAACACAGCACTGTGCTAAATCGAAAGATGACGTATACGGTGTGACGCCTGCCCGGTGCCGGAAGGTTAATTGATGTGGTTAGCGCAAGCGAAGCTATTGATCGAAGCCCCGGTAAACGGCGGCCGTAACTATAACGGTCCTAAGGTAGCGAAATTCCTTGTCGGGTAAGTTCCGACCTGCACGAATGGCGTAATGATGGCCAAGCTGTCTCCACCCGAGACTCAGTGAAATTGAAATTGCCGTGAAGATGCGGTGTACCCGCGGCTAGACGGAAAGACCCCGTGAACCTTTACTACAGCTTGACACTGAACATTGACCCTACATGTGTAGGATAGGTGGGAGGCTTTGAAGCGTTGTCGCTAGATGATGTGGAGCCGACCTTGAAATACCACCCTTGTAGTGTTGATGTTCTAACGTTGTCCCGTTATCCGGGATGCGGACAGTGTCTGGTGGGTAGTTTGACTGGGGCGGTCTCCTCCCAAAGAGTAACGGAGGAGCACGAAGGTTGGCTAAGTACGGTCGGACATCGTACGGTTAGTGCAATGGCATAAGCCAGCTTAACTGCGAGACAGACACGTCGAGCAGGTACGAAAGTAGGTCATAGTGATCCGGTGGTTCTGTATGGAAGGGCCATCGCTCAACGGATAAAAGGTACTCCGGGGATAACAGGCTGATACCGCCCAAGAGTTCATATCGACGGCGGTGTTTGGCACCTCGATGTCGGCTCATCACATCCTGGGGCTGAAGTCGGTCCCAAGGGTATGGCTGTTCGCCATTTAAAGTGGTACGCGAGCTGGGTTTAGAACGTCGTGAGACAGTTCGGTCCCTATCTGCCGTGGGCGTTTGAGAATTGAAGGGAGCTGCTCCTAGTACGAGAGGACCGGAGTGGACGAACCGCTGGTGTTTGGGTTGTTATGCCAATAGCATTGCCCAGTAGCTACGTTCGGAACTGATAACCGCTGAAAGCATCTAAGCGGGAAGCAGGCCTTGAGATTAATTCTCACTAGGACTTTAAGTCCTCTGAAGGGCCGTTGGAGACTACAACGTTGATAGGCAAGGTGTGTAAGTGCTGTGAGGCATTGAGCTAACTTGTACTAATTACCCGTGAGGCTTAACCATACAACACCTAAAGGGTGTTGCTTATAGATACTTTATTTTAGAAACCAAGAGTGCTTGTTATACTCGTGGGATATATCAGTTTTTTCGAATGTTAAAGACAACAAGTTTTTGCCTGGTGGCAATAGCGTTGTGGAACCACCTGAACCCATGCCGAACTCAGAAGTGAAACGCAACTGCGCCGATGATAGTGTGGGGTCTCCCCATGTGAAAGTAGGTCACTGCCAGGCACCTATTTTAAAAACCCAGCTATGTGCTGGGTTTTTTTATGTCTGAAATTGCCATGTGAAAGTGGGCTGGATATTGCTAGGCGCCTATTTAGAGAAAGCCTATCCTCACGGATAGGCTTTTTTTATGTTTGAGATTTAGCAAGGGCAGCCAAGGCGAACCGATGTTCATGAACAAGCCATGTGAAAGTCGGCTGGATATTGCCAGACACCGATTGAGAGAAAGCCTATCCTCACGGATAGGCTTTTTTATGCCTTACACATACGATGTTTCGCTAAAAACGACCTGTTGCGCGTTGCTAGCGCCTCCGTAGGTCGGAAGCGCTGCGGTTTAAGGTTTTAATGTGAAGCTCTATTTTTATTCAACAAAGCTTTGTTTGTCATGTATAGCCTGTCATTGAAGTTTAAAAAGCGATAATCTCTCATCCAATTGTTGTGACATACTGGCTAAGGTTTCGCTTTCTGAAGCAAGATAACCGGATGCTTGAGTCATTTCTAAGGCAGCGTCATTAATTCCTGACACATTACGATTCATATCTTCTGCAACCGCACTCTGTTCTTCGGCAGCCGTTGCGATTTGGGTCGATTGGTCACTTACATGTTCAATATGACTGACAATGGTTCCTAGATCGCTGCCGCAACTTTCTGCGGATTGAACGCTAACATGCGCTAAGTCTTTACTTTTTTGCATCACACTGGCGGTATCAACGGCGAGTTTTTGTAGGCGATTAATTGTGCTTTGGATCTCTTCGGTTGATTGATTAGTCCTTGCTGCTAAATTTCTAACTTCATCGGCGACGACCGCAAATCCTCGACCTTGTTCTCCGGCTCGAGCGGCTTCAATGGCAGCGTTTAATGCGAGCAAGTTGGTTTGTTCAGAAATACTACTGATCACTGAGGTGACATCACTGATCTCCATCACTCCTTCTTTTAACTTATTCACTTGATCGGTGGCCGATTCTAGTTCAACGGATAAAGTTTTAATGCTATCAACACTTAAACTTACGTCGTTATTACCAAGTTTTGCCTCTTTACTGGCATTAATTGTGTCAGTTGCAGTAGATTCAGCATAACCTGCCACTTCGGCAACGGTTGCCGACATTTGATTCATCGCTGTGGCTAGTTGGTTTAGTTGGTCTCGTTGATTGGTCACTGCTTGACTTGTTTCTTCTGCAGAAGAGGCGATGCGTGTTGCAGCATCTGCTAGTTGTTTCGCTGAGTTCACCGACTCAAGTAAAGCCTTACGAACCGAGCGAATACTTTCGTTAATTCGCATGGCAACAATACCAATTTCATCTTGGCCATGAACTGGAATTTTGGCCGTGAGATCGCCATCGGCGACTGATTTCATCGCTTGCTTAATGTCTTCAAGCGGTTTCACTACGGAAGAGCTAATGATATAACCCAACAGGATCATAATAACGATAATCAGCAAGGTGGCTCCCGCCATTTTTAACACCTGATTGTTCACTTCTTGAGCAATGTCGTCGGTTAGCATTCCTGCACCGACGATCCACCCCCAAGCTTGAAAATTTCGAAGATAGGCTATTTTATTCGAGGCTTGCATGTTGCCATTAGTCCAAGGGTAGGTAACGATGCCACCATTTGGCCTCTGCCCAGCATTAACCATGTCGTACCAATAGTGTTCTTTGGAGCCTTTGCTTGCGTCGCCCATTTGCTGACCAATCAGATCGGCCCGTATCGGATGAGCTAATATTCGGCGTGAAGTATCAATAATATATAGGTAGTTATTACCATCAAAACGAGTTGCTTCGATCAACTCCTTGGTTCGAGCTTGAGCTTCTTCTTTAGAATATCGTTGATTGAAGTCGGCTATTTGGCTGAGAGCCGCATTAACCACTGCCTTGAGGCGTGATTCTCGTTCAAAGGTTAAGTTACGGCTGAGGGTGTTTGCCGAAATTAGCGACAGACTTATAAAGCCTATGATTGCGACACTAATAAGGATGCTAAGTTTAATACTGACTCTAATATCTTTAAGTTTTAACATTTGTCTATTACCATTTTGGCCCAGCAACGGTGTTACTTGGGGTCTAGTTACCAGTCATGCGATCAATTATTACCCTATGCTTGAATTATCATCATTGGATAAATTTGATCTTGTTAGTCTATGAAAAGCAATTCACCGTAATCGAGACGTACTTTCTTTCCTAGAAAAATTTAGTAGCTAAACCAATTTATGGGACATAGAAATCAACTTCGGTTTTTAAGGTTATAAAGTAAGCAACTCAACTTAATAGTAGTTTCCGCATTAATAGTTTCAAATTATTTGACGATTTAATTTATAAGGTCTTTTGACATTAGTTGCTCGGCATATTGATCGAGTGCTTTAAGGGCTGGTTTATCTTTTGATTTGCTTCAGATCTAAAACTGGCTGGTGAACGCTATGAGCTTGAATAAATGGCGTCGATGGTCTTGGCATTTTCTGCTGCAAAAATATTCCTAAGTCATATCGATAAGAGTTTAATAAGCGGGCTCTTTTAGCGGGGGGTATCGAGTTTAGCAGTACAGTCTCTGAATCAAGAAGTAATCAAGCACTGTAAAAATAGTTTTGGAAGAACATCTGTTAAGAAGCCGTTATGTGTGGGAGGGGGACTACTTCGAATATTACATTATATGCTCTTGGATTGAACAATTCCTATTTATAAATCATAAGCTTATGGGAAATGTTTTTCCGCAGTTTCATTTTTTTATGACAATTTTTTGCCGTCCACAGGCAAGATTTGCCGATTCTACATGGATTTTACTGTTTAGTTAATAAACAACAGTCATATTGTTTATCGGCAGCGCTAAATAAAAATTTACATCAAATTTCAAAATTAACATAAAATGCTGAAATATATGAATTTAGTGGCATTTAATTTGCATTAAGTCATTGGTGAATGACCTAAGCGACGGATTGTTGTCGGTGATTACACGTTTGTGTCGATTAGATCTTCGTAAGGATGTGTTTCTAATGACGTTAGTGGCATTTGCTTTGCTATAAGTTGTTTATGTTTTATTTAAGCAGCTAATTAAAAGGGGCGTTCAGTCCTCTTCAGTAAAGTATATGAAAGAGTAATAAACGGAACTAGCGGAAGTGGGAATAGATCAATGATAACTAGGATGATGGTGATGTGCAGTATAGCCTTGTTAGCTGCATGTTCGACTATTAAAGAGGGCGTAGAAGATGTTGTGGAAAGCGTCCAAGAGCATGAAGACAGTAGTCAGCGACAAGTCACGGTGAGTACCGATCATCGTTCACCAATTCCAGATGACCCTTACTATGCGCCTATTGAACCCGGCCCTGCGGCGGCACCAGTGATTGTGACCGGCTCGATGTTTAACAGCAACACTTCGCGGAGTTTATATAGTTATACACCTCCTTTCGCTTTAGGCGATACCATCACCATTTTACTTGATGAGGAAGCAACTGCGACTAAGTCGGCTAGTTCAACTCTGGGGAAAGAAAATAGCTATAAGTTGGATCCGATTTCGGTACCTGGTGGCACCTTGACTATTAATGGTCGAGAAGTGCAACTAGAAATGAATCAGAAGCAAGATTTTGATGGTTCTTCAGACGCCAATCAACGACATCGTTTATCTGGGAGAATTACGGTATCGGTGGTCGACATTCTTAACAATGGCAACCTGGTGGTACGCGGAGAGAAGTGGCTGGTAATTAATAACGGGAAAGAGTATATGCGGTTTACCGGTATTGTTCGGCCTCTAGATGTTGCGGAAAATAATACGATCGGCTCTTATCAAGTGGCCGATGCACGGATCGAGTTTAGTGGTACAGGGGATCATGCCGACGTGCAAACTCAAGGTTGGTTGTCTTCGTTCCTAGGTGGAAGTATGTGGCCCTTATAGGAAGTTGATGATGCACCTATTGAGATTGATTTACTCTAGTGCTTTTTTGTATGCGCTATTGGTTGTTCCTTGTTACGGCGTGTGGCTGGAGGGAGAAGGACAGGCGCGGATTATTGATGGTCAAGTCGATACTGCTCGCCAGCAAGCGATCCAAGCTGCGTTGATCACATTAATGTATCGGGGTGGGGCGAGCGTTAAGTCTTTGCAGGTTGTTAAATCTGGAGTGCTGGAAACCGATGAACTAACGGTTCGCACTAATGGCGAAGTGTATGACATGAAGCTGTTAGTTGAGACGATCAAGGAAGACCAGATTGTGGTGAAAGTCGCGGCTGATATCTTTCCCCTTAATAGCTGTGAAAAGGACAGTTATGCGAAGACCTTATTTGTTGGTCCTTTTCAGCTACAAAAGCGTGAGCATGCTCAGTTGGGCGGAATTTATCGTACACCGGAAGAGGTATCACGAAGAGTTTTTCATCGTTTCAAGCAAAACAGCAAGCGGGTGGATGCGCGTCATTTAATGACTCAGCAAATTGCTTTGGATGGTCGTTACTCGCATGATTTAGAATCGCAAATGCTAACGTTCGCTCGTTCGTTATCGGAAAAATTCGATGTGCAATACATCCTGTTTGGTCAAATCGTCGATATGTCCAGTTATAACGAGACTTCCACCAATCTGCTGGGCATCAGTGATACGGTGAAACAACGAAACTTTCAGATGAAGTTGTTTGTGATTGATGGAATCAATGGAGAGACTGTTTTACGTAAAAATTATGGCTCGAATCGAGAGTGGCCGTTTGATGTCACTATGAAGTTTGATGTAACTGGTGAAACGTTTTGGTCTTCGGATTATGGCAAACTGATTGATTCCTATATAGAGCAGTCAGTTCAAGATGTTGAAGATTCGTTGTATTGCCGACAAAGCCTCGCCAAAGTTGTTGGTATCTATAATGGTCAGGTTGTGATTAATATCGGACGAGTAAACGGCGTGCGTAAAGGGGATAAATTTGAACTGGTTCGTCAGCAATATCTGATGCATCTTGATGGTGGTTTAAAAGGCCCGATCTTTAATGCCGACAATACTCAACTCACGGTTGTATCGGTACAGTCAGATCGAGCCGTGTTAAGCACACAGCGCTACTCGGAAATGGCAAATATTCAAATTAGGGATGTGTTGGTCGCGGTTAATCAAGACCCTTTTGCCCTAGACGACTCAATTAATTAGCAAGGAAGATACAATGAGCAGCACTTATAACTCGACGCCACTCGCAACCCAAGATATCGCTTATAAACCTAAGCTTATCGAGGTAAACGCTCAACAGACCGCGGAAGAAAGTAGTAATGGTGGTTTTGCTGAAACCCTAAAGCAAGTGCTTCAGTTAGGTGATTCAAGTGCTACGGAGTCCTTAGGGCAAGCGGCTGATAAGCTCACCACCGAGGAACAAACCGCAAAGGCTGAGCCGAAGGATCTAAGTCTTGAAGAATTGGCGCCTAAAGCTTTGGATTTAGGTTTAGGTTTAGCCTCTGGAAATCCTATCGCTGCGGGTTTAGCGGGAACTGATTTATTACAAAGTGGCTTAAAAACTGATATCGAAGCACAATTTACTCAACTCGGGCAAACGCTTGCGGCAGCTTTGGTTGCTGGTTTATCAGGTAACCCAATTGCCACGGCAGTGACATCAAGCGTGGAAAGTGTCGGCCAACAAACGGCCTTGGACCAAGTGAAAGCTATCGGAGAGCAGGCGCTTGGTGCAGAGTCCAAAATTTCAGGTGTCAGCGATTTAGTAGAGGCGGTCGGGTCTAAAATTGCAGGAGTGACCGAATCGGCTGAAGCGACTGAATCGAAAACCGCAGCCAACCTCACCGGGGCAATTAAAACCAAGGGGACAATTCCTCAAGCCATTCTCGATGCTCAAGCAGCCAAAATTAATCAACAAAAAGGTATAGAAGAGAATAGTTAATCGCTGGCTGTTCTTTGATTGAGAGGAGTCTTGGTATTTCACTTCTCTTCAATACCCGCTAATGTTGCTGCGTATTACATCGCTGAGTGAAAGCGCGTCAGTCGTTTTCAAGTGAGATCACCGCGCAGTAAGATTGGACTCATGACAATTCTTTACAATTTAATACCCTTTGTTTTACATAGCATAAATGTAAAAAACCTAAGTGATATTATATCTTCACATGTTCTTTTGATGAAGATTGAATATGATGGCATGAAGAATGTGTCGGTTTAGGTAAGGGAATATATGAAAATTATTGTGCTTTGGTTACTTGCATTAAGCTTGTTTGCCTGTGGTGGGGGTGGGGAGAGTAATGGTAGTAGTGACGGTAATGTCACAGAAGAACTCCCAAGCTATCTGCTTTCAGGGACCGCAAACGTATTATCGAATACTGTCATTGATAGTGATGTAAATGATTTTAATGCTCCTTATGTAACCAACAATACCAGCAGTACCGCGCAACAACTCCCACCGATTGCCGTAGTTAGTGGCTATTTAACGAGTGAAGCGACGGGGGTGGCCGATGATCGGTTTGCCGACGAGAATGATGATATTGATGTTTATAAAGTAGATTTAGAGCAGGGCCAGTCGATATTTTTAGAAATCGCCGACTGGCAACAGGGAAGCGCTGCGAATAGTGATTTTGATCTGGCTTTGTATCGAGTTAGTGATCTGAGCACGGAGGTGGCGAGCTCTATTGGCGTGAATCAAACTGAATACCTCAGTGTCGATGCAGCCGACAGCTACTATGTACTCGTGACCACTTATACGGATGCCAATCAAACTCTCTCTCGTGGTAATTATACTCTACGTTTGATTGCACAAAACCAGCAAAGTACGGCGGCTGGGCAGTACTTGAGCACCCAACAGGATTTTGTGAACGATCAAATCGTAGTCAAGCAAGCACAAACTTTGGCGCGTGCCATGACTACCACCGATGATGAGTTATCGCTACTGAGCGCTGGCCCAACCATGAGCTTGTATCAGCAGCAGAGTGGTGCTCGGGTCCGCTCATTGGGGACTAGCACCAGCGCGCCTGAGGTGGCTGGATTTTCCGATAACGCTTCCGCCGAATATAGCGCGAAGAAACGCAGTTTGCTGAAAGTGAAGCAAATGGCCCATCGGCTGGGAAGTGATAAGGTGACGCCTAATTATCTTTATCGGCCCAGTGCATTATCTAACGATCCCTTAGTGGCTCGCCAATGGCATTATCAGCAAATTAATTTAGCGGCAGCTTGGCAAGCAATGCAAGGGCAAACCATGAACGATGTTGTGGTGGCGGTAATCGATACCGGGATGTTCCAAAGTCATCCAGATTTGCAAGCTCAACTGAGCGATGATGGTGTCGATTTTATTCTTGATAGCGATATGTCTCTTGATGGCGATGGCATTGATAGTAACCCTGAAGACCCCGGCGACCAGAGCGGTACCAATGGTAGCTCATCTTGGCATGGCACCCACGTGGCAGGCACCATCGCGGCACAAACCGACAATGCGATAGGTGTTGCAGGTGTCGCTCCCAATGTGAAAATTATGAATTTACGGGCCTTGGGTTATGGTGGCGGAACGCTGTATGATATTTCTCAGGCGATTTTATATGCGGCGGGCCTGAGCAATGCCTCGGGTCTTTTGCCGAAACAAGCTGCCAGTGTCATTAATATGAGCCTAGGCGGAACCAGTAGTTCTTCAGTATTAAACGATGCCGTACAAGCTGCGGTGGCTCAGGGCGTTATTGTGGTCGCAGCAGCGGGTAACGAGAGCTCTTCCCAAGCAAGCTATCCTGCGGCCTTAGCCAATGTTATTGGTGTTAGTGCGGTGGACGCGAGCCAAACGATTACCTCTTATTCTAATTATGGCAGTTACATTGATATTGCTGCGCCGGGCGGCAATAGTAGCGTTGATTTAGATGGGGATGGTTATGGTGATGGGGTCTACAGTACTTATGTGAATCAAAGAGGCGCTAGTCTCACTGCAAGTTACCAATACTTAAATGGCACCAGCATGGCTAGTCCGCATGTTGCTGGGGTTGTTGCGCTGATGAAACAACTTAATCCCAACCTTAACACGGCAGATTTTTTGAACTTACTGGCCAGCGAGAGCCTCAGTGATGATATTGGTGCTGTGGGTCGAGATGATAAATATGGTTATGGCTTATTAAATGCCGAGAAGGCGGTGCAAAGTCAAATTGATAGCAGTGGTAATATCTCTAGTTATCTCCGTTTAAGCACTCGTCAGATTAGCCTCAGTTCTTCAGAAAGTTCTGCTGAATTCACTGTAACATTAGTGGGGAATAGCGGCCTGTCGGTACAAAGTGTGGCCAAAGACGCTGGGTGGTTAACCATTGACTCCAGTGAAGCCGATAGTAACGGCTTAGGTCGCTATGTGGTTGAAGTGAGTCGTACTGATTTGAGCGATGGTACTTATAGTACCACCATCACTCTAAGCGCTTCCGATGGTCGAGAATATCCAGTCAGCTTATCGATGACGGTGAGCAAACAGCAAGCCGATGATAGTGGTTTAGTTTATGTGTTTTTGGTTGATCCCGTGACAGAAAATCTAGCTTATCAACAGCAGGTGACAATGACTGGGGGAGTGTTCCCGTTTAGTTTTGCGCAAGTGAAGGCCGGTGAATATCGTCTTTATGTGACTTCTGATCTCGACAGGGACGAGAGTATTTGTGATGAAGGAGAGCTGTGTGGTGCTTACCCGGTGCGCAATGATATTACCTCCATCATCGTTGATGGAAATATCATTGGCTTGACCCTAGATATCGAACCCATTAGCTCACAGTTTAGCAGCGCACAAAATATCGCTATTTTAAAGGAATAATCGCGAGATATGACGTCGGGTATTGGCTGAAGTGGGAGAGTGCTTTTAGCCAATACCCTATGCTTTGCTGAGCATCCATAAGTTGATGCCGTAGAAGAAGATATGTAATCCAAACAACATGCCGATTAACCACGCCAGTCCAGCGGCACCCGATAAGATAATCACTAGACCGAGTAAGATGCTAAACAGCGCTCGGCACTTCGCCCAAATAAGCTGCCCCGCGTTTAGTCGTGAGCCTTTGAAACTTTGGATACCGTAGATGATCAAACCGCCGCCTAAACACAGGGCGGCTAGACCTAAAGTGATTCCAGGAAACAGCGTTAGTAATAGTCCCACGGCTAAAAACAACCAGTAACTACTATGATCGATTGGCTTGACGAGTTGTTTGCGTAGTCGTTGGTTGAACCATAAGCCTACAGCGGCATAAGCAATGATCGATAAGCCTAAAACGATGGCACTAAAGGTCCCTACATAATAGGCCAATAGCATGGTGATGAGGCCAGCGATAATATGTACAATCGCGATTTGTTGAAGATAGCTAAACTTGTGCTTGGAAAGTTTCATAATGTTCTCATTTCCTCAAAATGAATTGTGGTGAGGCGATTTGAGAGCCAGACCCGCATCGTCTTATCAAGGTAGTGATGTGTTGTTGAAAGTACAACTAAAAATAGCGGTATTGTGGCAAAATTAAGGCACTTAGTTTTGCGATGAATTTTATATTTGATTGCTGATTTTATTGATCAATATCTTGTAAAGTTACATAAATTTATTATTCATCATACTAAATGAAGATCTAGTTCAATTAGTTGGTGACTAGAGCTTGCTCGACTATTGGTTAACAGGATGTGAACAGGCATAATAGAAAAATATCGCTTAAGTATGTTTTGTTATGGTGAACGCCAAACGAGAAAGGGGGCTAAATGCTGGAATTGAGTTGTTTACGTTTATCGCAAGATAAGTTGGCTGCGTTAATCGAAATCACACCGCAAGACAGCCATGTTAGCGTCACCGATGTTCAAGCACTGTTGCATCGTTCTGAATATAGCCACTACTTATTTGATGAGGAGGCGATTCAAGACGCTGTTGCTAAGTTTGCCGAGTTGAGGGAGTCTCCTGAACTGATTAAGAAGTGGGGCGATACTTTTATAAAAATTGCCAGTATTCGCAATGCTGAGATTAGTATTCGAATTTCAGAGGATAAGATGGTGGCTCGAGCCACTATTACCGCCGCCTATGGCGGTAGGCCAATCTCTCAGGGGGATCTGGTAAATGCTATGCAAGAAGCGGGGGTGAGCTTCGGTCTACAAAAACAACGCGCTTTAGCATTGCTTAACGCCGCTAGAACTGCCGATCCGGGGATGAAATTGGAGAAGGTTGTGGCCTTAGGTCGTGCAGCGGTTGATGGTCAAGATAGTCGTTTCGAGCGCTTAGTCGCCACTCCTAAAGAACGTTTGTTACAACCTCAGGAAACCAGTGATGGTAGGGTTGATATGCGTGACCTTGGTAGCCTCGAAACGGTTGAGCCAGATAAGCCCTTGATGCGCCGCCATCCCTTCACTGTCGGTCGTCAGGGGATGAGTGTTTGTGGCGATTCCTTACCTTTTAAGCAAGGCCGAGAGATTCCTTTTACCGTGGGCGAGGGTTCGCGTATAGCAAATGATGATCAAAACCTGTTACTGGCGACCTGTACCGGCCTGCCTTTGGAAATCGAAAATGGCATGAAAGTTGACGATGTGTTGTCGATTAAAGAAGTGGATGTCAGCTATGGCCATGTCGATTTTAGCGGTAGCATATTAATCACGGGTAACGTTGCCGAAGGTATGAAGGTGTCCGCGACTGGCGATGTACATATTAATGGTTTTGTCGAATCGGCGAATATTGTTGCGGGTGGTGATGTAGTGGTTGGTAAAGGGGTGATAGGCCACCGACTCAAGGAAGGGGACGAAAACTACTCCTGTTCGATTCAAGCCCAAGGCGAAGTGCATGCCACTTTTATACAGTACTCTCATGTCCAAGCGGAAAAAGATGTGACCGTGACCAGCCAGTTACTGCATAGTAAAATAGAGAGTAAGGGAAAGGTGACGGTGAGTGATGCGGGTGGTTTGCGAGGAACCTTAATTGGTGGCACTGTCGAGGCTGGTGATGAAATATCGACTGTAGTACTTGGCGCCACTGCGGGCACCGCAACGCAGCTGACTATCTCTGGTGATTTTGATGAAATCCAAGAAGAGCGTCGAAGCTTAAATAATGTGAAGCAAACTCTCCACCAAAAGCTGGGTAAGGTGCTTGATGCCCAGATGAAGTTGAGTTCTGTAAAAAAAGAAGAACGGGAGCCCGATACTGCCGATAAACTTGCGGCAACTTTACATCATACTCGTCAGGAGTTGGTACAAATTGACTTTGCCCTCGATTATAACCAGCAACTAGAGCAAGAATTTTTTGCTAAGGCGAAGCTAACGGTGCGCCGAGAGTTACACCCTAATGTTCGTTTAGATATTGTGGGTCAGAAATTATTTACTAATCGGGAGTACGGCCCCACCGAAACCAAATATGAAGAGGGTAAAATCAGCTTCACGCCTCTAGTGGGTAAAAAGTAAGACCGAGGTTGAATGACTAAGGTGTCGAGTGTGGCGTGAATCGACCAGTGACACAAGCTGTTAGTTTAAGCCATGTTTCTGGTAGAAATGCGTCGAACAGCACTGTTATAACCGACTAATTATTTTTAGGTTTTTCTAAGAGTTCTAGGGCATATTCGAAGGCCGCAATAAAATCACCTTCATGCTGATTGGCATTTGTTTGCATTGAGCCACTCACCAAGCGAACTTGGGGTTTTGGGCGTTTTTGTTTACTCGGTTTGTTCGATTTACTCAGGTCAGAACGCTTCAAATTCAGCCTCTAGTTGCGAGTAGTGATTCGTTATTGTTGAATAAAACATCTTAATCAACATTCGATGCCAGAACCATAGTTATCTATCGCATATTTAATCATTGCCGCACTACTATCGAGTTTCAGTTTACGTCTGATCTTTAAGGTATGGGTTTCTACGGTACGGATACTAATCGATAATTTATCTGCAATTTTTTTGTTACTACAGCCAGAAGCGAGTAGTTGCAATACCTGTTGCTCTCGTTTACTGAGGGCCGCGCTGGTTTTGCCTGATTCGAACAGTTGGTTAGAGACCCCTGCACTGATATAACATCCGCCATTGGCTACGGCTTGTAAGGCGTTGACCAGCTCGCAAGAGGTAATGTCTTTTAAAAGGTAGCCTTTGGCACCATGACGCATTGCATTTTGCACGTATGCTTTGTTGTTGTGCATGCTTAACATAATTACCTTCGTCTCGGGGGATTGTACTGCTAGTAATTCTAGCAGCTGAATCCCATTGAGCTTAGGCATATTAATATCAGTGAGCACCATTTGGGGTTTTAAGCGGATGACTAAATCTAAGGCTTGTTGCCCATCTGCAGCGGTGCCTACGACTTCAAATTCTTCCGTGGTTTCTAATCGCATCTTCAAACCATCTTGTACTAAGGGATGATCGTCGACGAGTAAAACTGAGGTCATGTAATTTGCTCCAAGGGTATTTGGCTGAATGTTGAGCACTTTTGTAGCGGGAGTTTGATGGTAATTTGAGTCCCTTTCGCAAGTTGGCTATGGATACTCACTTGGCCATCGATGTGGGAAATTCGTTCGAATATATTGCGTAAACCCAAGCCGCTACTGGCGAACTCGGGGCCTCGATTAAATTGTTTGAAGTTTGCTTGAGTTGATTTGTTTTCGATTTCAAAACCACAACCATTGTCGCGAATGGACATCTGGAGTTGTTGTTTACGATGCGTTAATAGAATATCGACAGTATCAGCAGCAGCATGTTTTTCTATATTTTGTAGAGCTTCCTGAGTGATCCGATATAAGGTGGTTTGGACCATTGCTGGTATGTGAATGGCATTGATGTCGCATTCGAAAAATACGTCGATAGCGGTGCGTTGTTCAAATTCTTGGCAGAGACTGGTTAAAGCCGCGCCGAGGCCAAGATCATCTAATACACTTGGGTGTAGATCTTTGGAAATACGTCTTATTTCACCGATTGCTTGATTAATGGTGTGGAGTCCTTGGTGCAAGCTAACGCTGATGGTTGTTGGGGTGTTGCTGCATTCGGTTGCGCTTTCTAGGCGATACTTAATAGAGACAAGCAGTTGATTAATACCGTCATGTAATTCACGACTCACGCGTTGTCGCTCTTGTTCCTGGGAGTCGATGATTCGTTGGGTGAGCGCTTTCAGTTTTTTATCGGCCAGCTTGTGTTCGGAAATGTTGAGAGAGGTGCCTAGTAAAGCGATCACAATGCCTGAAATGCTGGTGACGATGAATAGCCATATAAAATTATGATCAATATTTTGCTCGGTTTGCAGCTTGATTCGAGCCAGTTCTGCATCCACATCATCGAGATAGACGCCAGTGCCTAGCATCCATTGCCACTTGTCGAGCAGGACCACATAAGCCAGCTTTTTCACCCGTTTTCCGGTACTGGGTTTTTCCCATAAGTAATGGCTGAAACCGCCGCCAGCTTTCGCCTGAGTAATCAGATCCTGAATTAACATGGTGCCTTCCGCATCTTGGTAATTCCAAAGGTTTTCTCCGACTAATTCGGGCAATATCGGGTGTACTAAATTTAGTCCATCTAAGGTGTACGCAAAAAAATAACCATTTTCACTAAAGCGTAGTCGAGTGAGGATGTCTCGAACTTGCTGTTTCGCGTATTGATCGTTGGCAGACGCTGGCTCATAAATATTGCGAATGCTCGCAAAGGCTTGCGCGATATGATTTTGCAGTTCCAGGGTTTTGCTGTGCATGATATTGGTTTTGATCAGCTTAAGCTGTTGCTTTGCCAGCGTTGATGATTGCTTAAAGACCAAGCTAGCAATTAAGGCTGTAACGCAAATCAGGGGAACCACCGACAGTAGAATAATTTTAATTTTAAGCGACCACATGACCGAAGCGTCTCATTATTTCTTGTTAATTTAATGTTAAATCTGTTGCCTGAGCTAAAATAGTGAAATCGTACGAACTTATACCAAAGTATAAGGCTACGTGATCTTACGTAATCGAAAACCGTAGTTTAGCGGATAGCGTCCCGTTAACAATGTGATAACATTGTTGGTGCTCGATTCGTGAGCAGCGAATACTGGTCATACCTAAAATAATCAACGGATGATAAGGAAAGGGTGAATCACATGCTTAAGTCCCTCTGCAGTAAAACATTATTGGCTTCGGTCATTATTGCCTTTAGTTCCACGGCTTTGGCCGCAGAGAAAGTTTATAAATTAAAACTCGCCGAAAGCTGGGGGCCCAATTTTCCGGTATTTGGTGACGCAGTGAAAAACATGGTGAAAATGGCCGACGAGATGTCCAATGGGCGTTTAAAAATTCGGGTCGACTCCGCCAACAAACACAAAGCGCCGTTTGGCGTGTTTGATTTGGTGAAAAGTGGTCAATACGATTTAGGTCATTCCGCCTCTTATTACTATAAAGGTAAGGTCCCGAATACTCTCTACTTCACTACGATGCCCTTTGGTATGAATGCCCCTGAGCAACATGCCTGGTTGCAATATGGTGGCGGTCAAGCCTTGATGGATCAGGTTTACGCTGAGCATAACTTGCTGCCCTTTCCTGGCGGGAATACTGGAGTACAGATGGGGGGATGGTTCCGCAAAGAAATTAACTCGGTAGACGATTTAAAGAATCTTAAAATGCGTATTCCCGGATTTGCAGGTGAAGTATTGGCTAAGCTTGGCGCAACACCAGTGAATATTCCGCCCGGTGAGTTATATACCGCCTTAGAGCGGAATACTATCGATGCGCTGGAGTGGGTGGGGCCATCATTGGATCTGCGAATGGGCTTTCATAAAATCGCGCCCTACTACTACATGGGATGGCATGAACCAGCCACTGAGTTAATGTTTATCGCGAATAAGAAAAAGCTTGAAAGTCTACCGAAAGATTTGCAAGCGATCCTTGTGGTCGCGATGCGTAAGGCGGCTTACGACATGTTTATTCACTCCTATGCTGAAAGTGCCAAGAACTGGCAAACCATGTTGCAGGAGTATCCAAATATTCAAGTGAAGACCTTCCCAGTGACGGTGATTAAAGCCTTGAAGGAAGCCAATGATGCATTGCTCCAAGAGAAGGCTGCGAGCGACCCGATGGCCGCTAAGATAATTCAATCGCAACAGCAATTTATGCAGCAAATACGAGCTTATACTGCCATTTCTGAGCAAGGTTACTTAAATAGTACCCAAGATTTGTAGTGGCTTAAGGCGCTGGCGGCAGTGGCGGCTAGCGCCTCCATCGACAAATTAAAGGGGAGGTGAAAGATGTTGCGTTGGCAACGAGCTATTGATGGCTTTTCTAAAGGAATTGCGTCTCTCACTGCGGTATTGATGCTGTTGATGCTGGTAAATATCTTTTATGACGTGGTGATGCGTTACTTTTTTCGCTCCAGTTCAATTGGTATGCAGGAGCTGGAATGGCACTTATTCTCGGCGATGTTTTTATTGGGAATTGCCTCGACCTTACAGGCCGAAGGACACGTGCGAGTGGACATTATCTATGACAAGTTATCTCGTCGTAAAAAGGCTTGGATAGACAGCTTGGGGGTGCTGCTATCGCTGTTACCATTCTGTGGGTTGATGGCTTGGTACGGATATGACTTCGCCTTGGAGTCTTATCATCTTGGTGAAATTAGTGGTGACCCAGGTGGCTTGGCTTATCGCTGGCTAATTAAAGCGATGATCCCTATTTCAGCGCTATGTGTCGCGTTAAGCGGCCTAGGCATGTTACTCAAGAATTTAATTCAGCTGCGAAATCAGCACTAACTCGTCGTCGCTAAAAGGAAGTTTTCATGATTGGGATTGTCATGTTTTTCGTAGCCTTATGCATGCTATTAACTGGTTTTCCGGTGGCCTTTGTTTTTGGCGGCGTGGCGCTGGTATTTGGGGTTCTTTCCGAAGGCTTCGAGCTATTTGCATTTATGCCCTTTCGTATCATGAGCATCATGCAAAACTCAGTATTAATGGCGGTACCGTTGTTCATCTTTATGGGGATCGTGTTGCAAAAAACACGTCTTGCTGAACAGCTATTGGAAGCGATGGGCCAGCTATTTGGAGGCGTACGCGGTGGTTTAGCGGTCTCCACCATTCTAGTTGGCGCGTTGTTGGCTGCATCAACAGGCGTGGTGGGCGCTTCGGTGGTGGCGATGGGGGTTATTTCCTTGCCGGTGATGCTGAAATATAAATATAACAAGGGGCTTGCTACTGGCGTGATCTGTGCCTCGGGCACCCTTGGTCAAATTATTCCGCCGTCGATTATTTTGATTATTCTAGGGGATGTGATGGGAGTTCCGGTTGGCGACCTATTCAAGGCCGCATTAATGCCGGGAGGGGTGCTCGTTGGGGCATTCATTTTATATGTGTTGCTGATTGCCTTTCTCAAGCCTGAAATGGCCCCCGCTTTACCTAAAGATCAAGTTGCTGGGCATGGTCTCAAGCCTTGTTGGAAGGCCTTTAAGGCGATAGCTCCCCCCTTAAGCTTAATGATTGCGGTATTGGGCTCTATCTTCTATGGCATTGCTACGCCCACTGAATCTTCGGCGATTGGTGGTGTTGGCGCTGTTTTGTTGTCTTTGTTATATCGTCAGTTCTCTTGGAAAATTATTTATCAGTCGGCCTTGGAAACGGTTAACGTTACTGCGATGGTGTTCGCTATTTTCATTGGTGCGACGGCTTTCTCGATGGTGTTTTCCTACACTGGTGGCGAAGAGGTCATTGAGCAAGTGATGACCAGCCTTCCTGGAGATAAATGGGGATTCTTGATCTTAACGATGTTAGTCATATTGGTGCTGGGTTTCTTTATCGATTTTGTAGAAATATCGTTTATCGTGGTGCCGATGTTATATCCGGTTGCCGACCTGATGGGGATTAACTTAACTTGGTTTGCGATTTTGATCGCCATGAACTTACAAACTTCTTTTCTTACCCCGCCCTTTGGTTTTAGCTTGTTTTATTTAAAAGGTGTGGCTCCCCCAGCGATTAAAACCACCGATATTTACAAAGGTGTTATTCCGTTTATCGCGCTACAAATTTTAGTGTTGGTATCGCTACTTATATTCCCCGAGTTTTATGGTTTTTCGGTTTAGCTGAGTTTGAGATGATTGGGTGGCGATTAATCTTTGGTGGTATTTTATTGGGAATAAAGTGATAACAATCCTTGAAACATGCTGAATCAATCATCCGAAAGGCTCAGGAAGATTTAGTTTAACTCAAACCAAGTGCGAGCACTCAACAGCTTTAGAGACTGTTGAGTGCTTGCAAAGCCTAGAACGAAGTGCGCTTGTAGTGACGGTATTCTGGGCGCCAAAAGCTGGTTTCAATCGTCTGACTTAATACTTCATCAGAGATGGGGATTGCTAAACCCTGTTGCATGGCCGTTTTGGCGACCGCATAAGCGATGTGTTTGCTAACGATGCGAATTTCTTCGAGGGGAGGCAGCAAAGCCCCTTCGCCGTCATTGGCCAACGGTGAGCATTCGGCTAAGGCTCGGCTGCTGGCAATTAACATCTCATCACTGACTCGAGTCGCTTGACTCGCTAAGACGCCAAGGCCAATGCCGGGGAAAATGTAACTATTGTTACATTGGGCGATGGGGTAGCTCTGCTCTCCTAGTTTTACTGGAGAAAAGGGGCTTCCGGTCGCCACTAGCGCTTGCCCTTGGGTCCAACGAAGGATGTCTTCGGGAAGTGCTTCAACTCGGCTGGTAGGGTTTGATAAGGGTAATACGATGGGTTTTTCACAGTGCCGATGCATGGTTTCTATGATCGCTTGATTGAATACTCCCGGGGCGCCAGAGACGCCGATCAGCACGGTCGGTTTTGCGTGTTCGACCACATCGAGTAAGGATAGACTGTCACTGCTCAAGCCCCATAGTTGCTGCAACTCGGCGGGTTGTGCCAGGCGCTGTTGAAAGTCTAACAGGTTGGGCATGTTGCTTTGCAGTAAACCCCAGCGATCGACCATGAAAACTTGGCTGCGGGCTTGTTGTTCACTGATCCCTTCTTCGACCATGGCGCGCACAATCGCTTCGGCGATCCCACAACCGGCTGACCCTGAGCCAACAAAGGTGATCCTTTGTTCGCTTAACGCCGAGTCGGCGGCTTTACAGGCGGCTAATAATGAACCGACGACGACTGCTGCAGTTCCCTGAATATCGTCGTTGAAGCAGCACAATTGATCTTTATAGCGTTGTAAGAGTGGCATGGCATTTTTTTGGGCGAAGTCTTCAAATTGGATCAGAGCCTCCGGCCAGCGAACCATCACGGCTTGCATAAATAACTCAATGAACTGAGCGTATTCTTCGCCGCCGATCCGTTGATGACGCCATCCCATATACATTGGGTCATTCAATAGCTGCTGGTTGTCGGTGCCCACGTCCAATACGATGGGTAAGGTGTAGGCTGGGCTGATCCCGCCACACGCAGTGTACAGCGACAATTTACCAATTGGGATCCCCATGCCGCCGATGCCTTGATCGCCCAAGCCTAAGATCCGTTCGCCATCGGTCACCACGATAATCTTTACGTTGTGACGGGTGGCATTGTTCAGTAGTTCATCGATACGGTGGCGATTGGGGTAAGAAATAAATAGCCCCCGAGAGCGACGATAAATATTAGAGAATTGCTCACAGGCCGCGCCTACGGTGGGAGTGTAGATAATTGGCATCATTTCGCTGATATGGTCTTCGACGAGTCGGTAAAACAAAGTCTCGTTGGTATCTTGAATATTGCGTAGGTAAATATGTCGATCAAGATCATTGGTGAAACTTTGGTATTGTTTGTAGGCTCGTTCACTTTGTTCATCGATACTTTCGATGGCTTCGGGCAGTAGTCCCTCTAAGTTAAAGAAAATCCGCTCTTCTTGGCTGAAGGCGCTGCCTTTGTTCAGTAGTGGGGTTTCTAACAGTGCCGGTCCGGCATAGGGTAAGTAAAGTGGGCGTTTTTTATCATCCATATCGACAAGGTCTTTCGCTAAGCACAGAGGAATGGTTATTTTTTCACATTCTGCACACTAGGTCATGGTTATTTGTATCGAATGTTAGCTTAATGTTGATCGAATGTGGGCTTAATATAGGCGAGCCGGCACCGCTAGTAGATTGGGAAGGCATAACGCTTGGTAAACCAAGTATTACAGCCTGAGCATCTAAAAGCGACAACCGACTAATGTAATTATAAATCACAGCCGCTAAATCGCCAGTCCAATGTTGCGAATATGTTAATTTGATGATGCTTGTCACTATTTGTCGCTTGGCTATCCGTTCCTCAGGATTTAGTAACGGGCTTGAACTTGCTGAGGCATCGCCTTGAGTTGTTGAGTCACCAGCGCTTCCAATATTGCGGAGAGTGGCCTAGGGTTAAATGCTTCGACTTGCTGTAAGGCATAGCCGATTGCTTCGATAGTGGAGAGTCCCTGTGCAATGGCGGTTTTACGTATTTTATATTGGCCTTGAGGCGGGCTGGTAAAGTGAAACTGGGGCAGAGTATGTAACCAAGGGTTGAGGTGCCAGAGTTTTTGCGCTTTACGCCAGGTGCCATCTAAAAATATCAACGTGGGATAAAGCGCAGGCGTATGGAGAGTGGTCTGCTGAGTGAGCGCCAGACACGCCTGTTGTTCGAGGCTTTGACTGTGCTCACTGGGGTAAATTAGCCAATACTGTTGTGGTTGTTGCTCTACTGCTTGGCGTAAGGCGGCGAAATCCTCGGGCTGCTCACCAGGTATCAATTGCGCTTGCTCTAAGGCTAAACAAGCTAAGTGAGCAGTACCTTTGGCCTGCTTCTGTTCACTTGGGTGCTGTAAGATCATAAGCGGATGCCGATGCCGACAGTGTTGAATGTATGGGCATAAGCAGTGACTTTGTGGGCGTAAACAGCGGGCGCAATGGGGTCGACTCATGATCTCGATTGATGAATGTTGGAAATGGTTAATTATACCTATCTCGGCTTCAATTGGCATTGTCCGTTAGTGACGGCCCGTTCAAGCGACATCTTTCTGCTGCATCAAAAAGTGACGGAGGTCGCTCGGACAGTGCGCCGATAGATGAATGTATGTTGCTTGTTCGCCTAGCAGATTTGGCCAGGCTTTGAGGGTTCCTTCGGCTAAGCGTGATTCGACACTGATCTGTGGCAATATTGCCCACCCGAGGCCCGCTTGTAGCGCATCGAGTAGCAAGGTTTCACCCATGAACAGATTGCTTTGCTGTGGCTCCCTCATATCGAAAAGCTTTAAATGTGCGTCGAACTGCTGGCGATGATTCACTAGTTTGGGATGTGCCACTTTTACGAGCTGCGCTTGTTTCCAGGGGAATACTTCAGCTGCTGCATGTTGCTTGTTCGCTGAAAAACTAAAGTGTACCGAGTGTTGTTGAGAACCGCTAAAGCGGAGCTCCAATAGCGGATCATAACGATGTAACTGCTGTGCGAGTAAAGTTAACCAAGGGCTGGGAAACCAGGCTTGATAACTGATACTGAGTTGTAAACTTTTGGCCTGTTGCAAGTGCTGACAGTGTCGCTGGAGCTCGGCGTAACGACCCACAATTAGTTCGGCTTGTTCAACTAAGGCTAGGCCTGCGTGGCTTAATTGATAGAACTGACCGGTTTGTACAAATAGACTACAGGCCAGTTGCTGCTGCAGTTGTTCCAGTTGCTCTAGGATCCGCTCTGCGGGCAAAGCTAGCTGCTCGGAACAAGCATTGAGGTCGGCTTGCTTGGCTAAACAAACAAAGCTTTGTAAAGCGGCAAGGGTGGCGTGTTCATCCATCATAAGCGCTCAGTCCTAACAGGTTTAAGCAATGGGCGACCTGGCTGTCTCGTTGGCTGCTTAACCATAGTATTTCTATCTCTAATTTGGTTGGTGAAAAATAATTACTCAGGTGTAATTCAATTAAGCTGCCATTACGAAAGCTCGCTTCTAACCAATGCCGTGGGGCAAAGGCCCATCCCATACCTAATACCAATAGATCATGAAGGATCTCGCGATGTTCCAGTTGCCAACAATTGACTCGGTTGAGTTGTAGTTCGATGGGAAGATGAGGTAAGCAAAGCTGGCGATGGCCTTGTAATTGTTCGACACTAAGTTGTTGGTGTTTACTCAAACTATGCCGTGCAGCGCAGGCCAGGGCTAAGCTAAGATTGCAGTAACGGCGCGAATGGGTTTTTGCAGGTTTTTGCTGACGGGCAACTCGTAAGGCAATATCAATTTCCCCTTGGATTAATTGTTCTGATAGCTGTTGTGAGCCAAGTTGCACTAGTTTTAACTGTTGCAGCGATAGTTCGCTAATAAAGCGTGGATAGTAGTGCAATAGACTTTGACAAGGTACAAACTCATCTATTCCAATGATGATTTGCTGTGGCTGAATCGGGTGTTGTTGGTCACTGAGTAAGTTGTTTAGCTGAGAATGTAGTTGTTTCGCTCGTTGATAAAGTAGCTGCCCTTGCGAATTTAGGTTCTGGTAATCGTGATTAAACAACTGGCAGTTAAGCTGGCGCTCAAGTTCTATAAATAGTTGCTTGCGTTGAGTTGCGCTGGTTCGTTCAGGAAAATGGTGGCTTTGTTCGTAATATTGTACAAACTGACGCAGTAATTGGATGTTGGGAAGGGCCATCATTACTCGTTATGATTGGGAAGCCTTGTATAAGGCTAGCAGAAAATGATTGCAGAGTAAGCTGTTAGGATAAGCTTTCATCATTTTTGAACGCTGGTTTTTGTTTGTATCTGGAAGGCGGTGAAGCTGTTATTCGTGACCGGTAAGCTGATTTGCTCGCTTGTCTGTTGAATAAAGCTTGTCGGGGATCGCCAAGCGTGATAAATCTAAGTCGAGTGCAGCGCCGCTGTTTGGCGGGCGCGGGCACCAAGCGCTAGCGATTAATTTGGTTGTAAGGAGTGCTTATGAAAAGTGAAATCGATTTTGCAAAAACCGGTTTATTAAATCGTTATTTAGCTGAACGAGAGCAATTTTTGAAAGGGACTTGTTGTTTTGTTCCCGACAGTGAGATTAACTTGAAAGAACAGCAGCACAGCGCGCTGCAACATGCTTATCAACAATCTTGGATTACAATTTTTGAGTATCAACACTGGTCACAACAACTGGATTTGTGATTCGCTATCTTGGTTAATTCGCTGCGCGAGGGTTTCAGCGAATTGGTTTCTGGCAAAGCATAATAGGCTATCGGCAGTTTGATAGCCGCTAGTTGCCGCCGTAAGAATTGATTTAAGCGGTGGCTTGTCAAGCCGTTTGGACCGGCGATAAACGCTACTGGTCGCTGGCCGTACTCGGCGCTATCTTGTGCCACCACAATCGCCTGCCTAATTTGCGGGTGCTGCAACAAGGCCTGTTCGATTTCTTCTGGCTGGATGTTTTCACCTGCACAGATAAACATATGATTACTGCGACCTAAGGGATAAAGATTATCTTGCTGCATTCGCCCATGATCACCGCTGTTAAACCAGCCCTCTTGGTCGACGACTGGGCAAATCCTACCATTCTGCCAATAGCCGAGAAATAGTGTTTCGCCCCGTAGCAGGATTTGTTGTGCCTCTATTTTGGCTTGTCGGTAGGGCAGTAATTGATAGCCTCGCTGGCCTAATCGATGGTTGCGGGTGGCCACCTGTGAACTCATTTCGCTACTACCATAGGAGCTATAGACCTGAAATCCCCGCTCGAGCGCTGCATCGATGAGTCTATCATTGCAGGCTGCGCCGCCAATTAAGAGCGTGCTTAGCTGCAAATTGGCAGCGTTAAAATCGGGGCGCTGTAATAGCCGGTAAAGTTGCGTTGGTACTAAGGAGACATGGCTGGTGGCGCTGCTCACTAAGTCGGCATACAGTTGGCCCTTGTTCTGTGCCACGACGATCCCGGCCCCCGCTAATAGGC
The DNA here is from genome assembly GCF_050870865.2 of Agarivorans sp. QJM3NY_33. Classification (NCBI taxonomy): domain Bacteria; kingdom Pseudomonadati; phylum Pseudomonadota; class Gammaproteobacteria; order Alteromonadales; family Alteromonadaceae; genus Agarivorans; species Agarivorans sp. QJM3NY_33. The sequence continues at coordinate 4,777,016 of NZ_CP194039.2, read as the reverse complement.
AACGCCATACAATGGCCTGTCCACCAATGTGATAAAGCGGCAAGGATAATAACCATTGAGATTGGGGCACCAGCGGGAGCATGCTGTGCGAACCCAAGGCACTGAAGTAATGATTTGTCCAACTGTGCACCACCGCCTTTGCTGGGCCACTGCTACCTGAAGTAAACACCATGCTTATCGCTTGGCTGGCTTGGATTTGGTCTGGCGAAATTGCCTTTAAATCTCTTTGCTGAGGATTAAATTCAACTCTTTGGCGACCGCTCAGTGTTGCTTGGCTATCAGTCCAATAGAACTTGGCATCAATTCGCTCGCTAAGGCTTTGCAGTTGACTCACTGGGTGATGGTGGTTGAGTGGGCAAAAAATATAGCCTAGTTCTAAACTGGCTAACTGTAGTAGCAACATGCGTAGCTGGTCATCACCAAAACAGCTGAGTCGGTCGCCTCGGCTAAGGCCTTGCCGACGCAGTTGTGCTGCGGTAACGCCCACCATTGCCTGTAACTGTTGATAACTATAGTGCTGTTCGCCAATACTCAGGGCCACCCGGTTCGGGTGTTGTTGGCAAGTCTGATGCAGCGGATGTTGCTGTAGGGGATCGCAATTCATGGCGGCATTATGCCGTACTTGGTGAGCTTTGTCGCCGCTAAGTCGATGCTTGGCGGCGAGTACCCAGTGCAGCAGGTTTGCTGCACTGGGTAAGGTTTAAGCGATTAAGGCTGAGATGCCAAAGAAGGCCGCTACGCTGGCATAGCCGCGCATCAACTTTAGACCATAGGGTGAACGTTGAACCAAGTTTCCAAGCAGATACCCCCCACAAATGATGGCTATCGAGCTGGCAATAAAGCCGGCAAAAAATAGCTTCACATCGGCGCTTGCTGGCACCTCATTACCATGCGCTGCACCATGAAGTGCGGCGACAATACAAACCGCAGCGGTCACTGCACTCGCCGAACTGGGCAGTAGCTTGGCCACTAATAGCGCCATCACTAACAGTGAAATGGCGAGACCCGTTTCCAGCATCGGTGGCACAAAACCAAAGCTGGCGACAACGGCGGCTAAAACTAAGGCGAACAGGCTTTGCATTAAGCTGAGCTTGAGTTTGCCCGTTTGACTGGCTAATAGACCAATAAGGCTTAAGGCGAGCAGGTGGTCAAGACCAGTCAGTGGATGTAAGATCCCCGCGCTCAAGCCATTATGAACGCCTTCATGGGCCAAGCTGGGGAAGCTGACCAGGGCGAGTAAACCAATACTAAGTAATTTTTTCATGGGAGATCTCCGTTAAAGGGTTGAATTGGCGAGGTTTGCAGAGCTTTCTTCTAACATGCCTTGCTCGATAATAAAGTTGATGATGTCTTGTAAACCTTGGTTGGTTTTGAGATTGCTAAAAACAAAGGGGCGTTCGCCGCGCATTTTTTTTGCATCGCGATCCATCACGTCCAGCGAGGCACCTACATAAGGGGCCAGATCGGTCTTGTTGATGATCAGTAGGTCAGATTTGGTGATCCCTGGGCCGCCCTTGCGGGGAATTTTATCGCCAGCGCTAACGTCAATCACATACAGGGTTAAGTCGCTCAGCTCTGGACTAAAGGTGGCACTGAGATTATCGCCGCCACTTTCTACCAGCACTAAATCTAGGCCTTGATGCCGACGGTTTAACTCGGCGATTGCAGCAAGGTTCATCGAGGCATCTTCACGGATCGCGGTATGGGGACAGCCACCAGTTTCAACCCCTAAGATCCGATCTTCGGCCAGTGCGTTGTGACGCAACAGAAACTGGGCATCTTCTTTGGTGTAAATGTCGTTGGTTACCACCGCTAGGTTAAAGCGGTCTTTCAGTTCACGACAAAGGGCGGTCAGTAAGGCGGTCTTCCCCGAACCGACAGGGCCACCGACCCCGACGCGTAAAGTTTGTTTAATGGTCATTTTATATCCTCGATTGGCTCAGTTTCGCCGATTAAGAGCGGAACAAGCGGCAGTATTGGGTTTCGTGAAGGGTGCTGGCCAAACTTAAGGCGGGCAGCGACCCGGTAATTTGTTCAAAGGGCAAAGCCAGGCCATAGGCGCGTGCGGGCGGCAACAAGGGTAGCAACTCGCTAAGTAGCTTTTGGCAGGCGGTTTGCCCGAGCGGTAGCGTTTTACCCGCCACCGCTAGTTGGTTTTCTAACCATGTCCATAGGTAGCCATCTGCCAAGTCGTTGAGTGGGATCTGCCAATGTTCACCAGCAACCGCAAACATACTGGTCCAGCTCATCGGTTCATCACTTAATGGCGCGATGATGTCGGCGTCGAGCTGTTGTAATAAAACGCGCAGCGCATTGCCCATTTGAACGTCTTCTAACTCTAATTCCCGAGTCTCTCGGCTGGCGATGAGTTCCAGATTAAGCTGTTCAAAGCGGCGGTAATCTTGTATCGACCAAGCTTGGTATAAGGCCGCGAGCATTGGGATATCCAGGCAGGCAAGGCCTGCTTCCAAACAGCCCTGGACCCAAGCTTTTAGCGCGGCGGGGTTAGTCACCCAAGCATTTTCGATGGCGTACTCCAAACCTTGCGAGTAGGCAAACCCTCCCACTGGTAAGCTGGGGCTTACCAGTCGCATGAGTTGCAGTTGCGCCATACTGGCCATTAGTGACTGTGTCCTGGTAAGTGGCTGTGATAGGCTCCTGTCTCGGGATCAAAGGGGCCTTGGTGTTGCTCCACCCGCAAACCGTACAATTCCACTAAATCTTGCAATACATGGTCGGGTTGAAAACGAACCCAACCCTCGCCAATTTGCAGAGGGGTATGGCGGTTGCCTAGGTGGTAACAGACTTTGGCGAACATCAATGGGTCATCGCTATAAGCGGTGGTGACCAGTTCATCGGCACTTCTAATTTCAACCACTTCACCATTGTCGGCTTCCAGCAGTTGACCATTTTGTAGCACCTGACCGCGTTCTAAGAAGAAGCCAATGTCTTGCTGGGCCTCGGTTTGCGCCTTGATCCGGGCCTTTTTGCGTAACTCGTAGCTCAATACCACACGGTGATGGACCGGACCATGGTAGTGATGGAGGGTTTGATACACCTTTAACATTCATTCTCTCCTTAAAATAAAAAGTAGCGCTGCGCCAGTGGCAGTTCGGTTGCAGGTTCACATTCCAGTAATTGGCCGTCGGCACGAACTTCATAGGTTTGTGAATCTACTTCCATATGGGGTTGATAGTGGTTATGCACCATGTCTTTCTTGGTGATGTTGCGGGTATTTTTGCAAGCTACCAAGCGACTCTGTAACCCGAGGGTATCCTGTACCTTGGCGTCCAGCGCCGCTTGACTGACAAAGGTGACCCTCGTTTCGCTCATGGCCTTGCCATAGGCGCCAAACATCGGCCGGTAATGAACCGGTTGCGGAGTGGGGATTGAAGCATTGGGATCGCCCATCGGTGCCGCAGCAATTGCCCCACCTTTGATGATGAGTGAAGGCTTTGCGCCAAAGAAGGCTGGTTTCCATAACACCAAGTCGGCTAACTTACCCACCTCCACCGAGCCGACTTCGTGGGCAATACCATGAGTAATCGCTGGGTTGATGGTGTACTTGGCGACGTAGCGTTTAGCGCGGAAGTTGTCGCAGCCTATAGCTTTATCTTCTTCGAGTAAGCCGCGTTGCTGCTTCATTTTATGCGCGGTTTGCCAGGTTCGGGTAATCACTTCGCCGACCCGCCCCATGGCCTGTGAATCGGAAGCAATCATCGAGAAGGCACCTAAATCGTGCAAAATATCTTCAGCAGCAATAGTTTCTTTGCGGATCCGTGAATCGGCAAACGCCACGTCCTCTGGGATTGACGGGTCGAGGTGATGGCATACCATTAACATGTCCAGGTGCTCATCCACGGTATTTACCGTGTAGGGGCGAGTTGGATTAGTTGACGAGGGTAATACATTGTCTAAACCACAAGCGGTAATGATATCGGGGGCGTGACCGCCACCGGCGCCTTCGGTGTGGTAGGTATGGATCACTCGGCCTTTAAAAGCGGCGAGGGTATCCTCTACAAAACCCGACTCGTTTAGGGTATCGGTATGAATGGCCACCTGCACATCGTAGTTTTCGGCCACGGTTAAACAGTTGTCGATAGACATCGGGGTGGTGCCCCAGTCTTCGTGAAGTTTGAGCCCCATGGCACCGGCAACCAGTTGTTCTTCTAGCGGGCGCGGTAAACTGGCGTTACCTTTACCTAAAAAGCCTAGGTTCATGGGAAAGCTGTCAGCCGCTTGCAGCATTTTACCTAAGTGGAAAGGCCCCGGAGTACAGGTAGTGGCATTGGTACCTGTGGCTGGTCCGGTGCCGCCACCTAACATGGTGGTGGTGCCAGACATTAAGGCTTCTTCGATTTGCTGCGGGCAAATAAAGTGAATATGAGAGTCGACTCCGCCAGCAGTTATAATTTGTCCTTCACCGGCGATCACTTCGGTACCAGCACCAATTTCGATATCAATATTATCTTGAATATCCGGATTGCCAGCTTTACCAATGGCCTGAATGCGACCTTCTTTAATCGCGATATCGGCTTTAACAATGCCCCAATGATCAAGGATCAAGGCATTGGTAATCACCGTATCGGGTACCATCGCACAGCTGGCTTGGCTTTGCCCCATGCCGTCGCGGATCACCTTACCGCCGCCAAATTTCACTTCGCTACCATATTGGGCGTAATCTTTTTCGACTTGAATGATGAGTTCGGTATCGCCTAGACGCACCTTGTCACCTAGCGTTGGGCCAAACATCTCGGCGTAGGCGCGTTTATCCATCTTGCTCATGCTTGCTCCTTGGTGTCTAAGGCACCCATTACTTCACCACGAAAACCGTAGACTTCGCGTTTACCACTTAAAGCAACCAGTTCTACTTGGCGACTTTGTCCGGGTTCAAAACGGACTGCGGTGCCTGCTGCAATATTTAGTCGCATGCCAAAGGCGGCCTTACGGTCAAAATGCAGGGCTGGATTGGTCTCGGCGAAGTGGTAATGTGAACCCACTTGTACCGGGCGATCGCCGCTATTGGCAACATCGATGCTAGTGGTGGCTAAGCCTTGATTGAGCTCTATCCAACCATCTTCAATAATTAGTTCTCCAGGTATCATCTGTCGTTCCTTGTTGTTGGTGCTAGAGGCCAGGCCTAAGGGATCGGGTTATGCACAGTGACAAGTTTGGTGCCATCGGGAAAGGTGGCCTCAACCTGCACTTCAGGGACCATTTCTGCGATGCCATCCATCACTTCATCGCGGCTGAGCAGGGTTCTTCCCCAACTCATTAATTCGGCGACGGTTCGGCCTTCGCGGGCACCTTCGACGATTTGCGCTGAAAGATAGGCAACGGTCTCTGGATAATTGAGTTTTAGGCCTTTGTCTTTGCGTCGCTCGGCAACCAAAAATGCGGTGAACAGCAGTAGCTTGTCTTTCTCTCTTGGTGTTAATTCCATATTTGCCTCGTAATTTGTGAGTAATTAGGTATTCCAAATGCGTGGTGCTATGGCTTCTCGGCCTAGGGTACATGGGCGGATCAGCGCCCATGCTGCTTCAAATTGCTGACGCACGGTTTCGGCCTGATCGCCTAAATAACGCAAGATAATTAGGCCTCTGACGAGGGTGATCCCCAGCTGTGGACAGCTAAGATGCTCCCGTAAAAGTTCTAATAGTTCGGTTTGCTTGGCCTCACTGAGCTGGTCAACGGTGGCTAGCATACAAGCATAGACATGTTTGCTTGCCAGCGCCGCTGGATTGTTGGCACTCACTGCGTTATGAATACGAGTATTCTCGATTAATAGTGGACGCTGCTCGCGATAAACCTTAATCGATTGCAATAATTCACCATGATCAAAATCTTCATCGCTGGCTTTACGACCTAAACAGGTGATTTCCCAGGCAATTAATTGGGCATTGCCATGTAGCTTAAAGTGACTGTCTAAACGGCCTTGAGCGCCATTAAACACGATGGTTTCCGGTGGTAGCCATTCCAAACTGCTATTGGTTTGTAGGTGAAACAACTGTTGTTGACTCTGTTGCTGGCGAGCAAGATTGGAGCGATACAGTTTGCCAGAGGCGGGAGTGGTGAGTAAGACCTTACTGCCTTCGGCACATGCTACGTTCATATGTAACTGGTCACCAGCCACTAAGCCCCCTGGTGGGTGCAATAAGTAAACGTGGCAACAATCGTTTGCTTGCAGCTCAGGGTGAAACGGTCGTTGCACCCGTAATGGGCCAATACTCTGGTTTAAGGTTAAGCGAGTCTTGGCCGCAATTGGCGCAAAACCTAGCTCGAGTTTGGCTAGCCAGCCTTGCTTAATTGGCGCCGGAGTACTGCTGTGCTTGACTTGAGTAAGCTGACTCACATCATTCCTTTTTAGCTAACTAGTTGTTTTTGACCTTATTTATTTAGATAAATACAGCAAGAACCAAACCAGCTTTTCCTGTACTAAGCAGCACTAGCTTGAATGCGTATTGGTCACAAATTCTTATCCTGATTGTGGATCTTTATGGTGCGAGTGCCTTGCTTTGGTGCAATAGATGAATACTTATTAGTCACTAAAATATTTTGGTGCATGTTTTTGAGGCAAATGTTCGATTCTTGTGCATTAGGATCTTGTGTTTCGCTTTGTCTCTGGGATTAACTGATTGTTTTATAATGATTTTGGTTGGTTGGCATGGTCAGTGCTGCAGTTCGACTAGCAATGCATGAGGTATCGCATGCTTTAAAAGCAACAAAAATAGGGAATATAGCAATGACACAACACAATACATGGAAGAAAATAGCCACAGTCGCCAGTGGCGTAGCTTTAGCTTTTTCAATGAGCGCAGCTCAGGCAGCAGATACTATCAAGGTCGGAGTCTTGCACTCCTTGTCAGGCACCATGGCGATCAGTGAAACCACACTGAAAGATACCGTGCTGATGATGATTGACCAACAAAACAAAAAAGGTGGCTTGTTAGGCAAAAAACTGGAACCGGTGGTGGTTGACCCTGCATCTAACTGGCCGTTGTTTGCCGAAAAAGCACGCGAATTACTGGACAAGGATAAAGTGGATGTAATTTTTGGCTGCTGGACTTCAGTGTCGCGTAAGTCGGTGTTGCCTGTGATTGAAGAATTAAATGGCATGTTATTCTACCCGGTACAATATGAGGGCGAAGAAAGCTCTAAAAACGTATTTTATACAGGGGCCGCGCCTAACCAGCAAGCAATCCCTGCCGTGGATTACTTGATGAGTGAAGAAGGAGTTCAACGTTGGGTATTGGCCGGTACCGACTATGTTTACCCACGCACCACCAACAAAATTCTAGAAGCTTACCTCAAGTCTAAAGGGGTCGCGCCTGCTGACATCATGATTAACTACACGCCTTTTGGTCATTCCGATTGGCAAACTATCGTTTCTGATATTAAGAAATTTGGTGGCGCAGGTAAAAAAACCGCGGTGGTTTCAACCATTAATGGTGACGCCAACGTGCCATTCTATAAAGAGTTAGCCAACCAGGGGATATCGGCTGAAGATATCCCTGTGGTGGCTTTCTCGGTGGGTGAAGAAGAGCTGTCTGGTTTTGATACCACTCCTTTGGTGGGTCACTTAGCGGCATGGAATTACTTCCAAAGTGCTGAGAGTGAAGCCAACGATGAGTTTATTGCCGCGTGGAAAGCCTATACCGGTGATGACAAACGCGTGACCAATGATCCTATGGAAGCGACTTATATCGGTTTCCAAATGTGGGCAGAAGCGGTTGAAAAAGCTGGCACGACCGATACCGATGAAGTCCGAGAAGCGATGTATGGTATTACCGTACCGAATCTCACTGGTGGATATGCCGTGATGAATACCAACCATCATCTGACCAAACCAGTGCTAATTGGTGAAATTCAAGCCGATGGTCAGTTCGATATCGTATGGCAAACCATGGGTGGTGTGATTGGCGATGCCTGGACGAACCATCTTCCTGAAAGTGCCCTGTTAGTTGCTGATTGGACCGCGCCAATTAGCTGTGGCAACTTCAATATTAAGACCGGCCAATGTTCAGGCCAGAACTATTAAGTCGGTTCGCCTGAACAGCTAAGCGCCTCCGGTGCTTAAATGAAAGGCGCGACTGAATTGCTTCGGTAGCGCCTTTTTTAATTGTTATCCATAGAAAGTAGGGATTGTTTTGAGCATATACATATCTCGTTTCTCCGCACTGTTGTTGGCTCTTTTATTCAGTAGTGCTTTGTTTGCAGCACCAGCCAGCGATTGGTCACAGACCGTGCAGACTTTAACCACCAAAAAAAACACCCAGAAGCAGCAAGCGATTGAACAGCTTATAGAAACTACCGATCCACGGAATAGTTTAATTTTTCAAAGTCTGTTAGACGCTAACTTGTACTACATCAAATCAAGCAAACAAGTGGTTATCGCTAAGCAGAAAGGTAAGCAATATGCCATTACTTCGGTAATTGATGGCAGTGATTTAGGCTCCCTGAAAAAAACGGCAATTAAGAAAATTACCGTGAATAACAAAATTCGCCGTCAACTGCGCAATGGTTTGGCGTTGGTCGGCTTGAATGCAGAGACCAGCGAGCAGCGCATTGCGGCGATCCGCTCGCTAATGAATGACGCAGATAGCTCATATTCTGGGCTCATCGAAAAGCGTATGGTGCTGGAGCAAGATCCGGCGGTGATCGCCAAACTTAAAGAAATGCAGGCGATCATTAACCTGCAATTTGCCGACCTATCGGCGCGTGCCGAGGCTGCGGAACTATTGTCTGGTCAGTTAGACCCTGCCTCACGTAATGTACTGGTAAAACAACAAACAATTGAAAAAGACGCCAAGGTGCTGGCCGCGATTAACGAGTCGATAGCGACCAACCAGCAGTTATTGCAACTGAATAGCGTCGCTGAAAATATCTATTTTGGCTTGAGTTTGGGGGCGGTGTTATTGCTGGCTGCGGTTGGCCTGGCGATTACCTTTGGGGTGATGGGCGTGATTAACATGGCCCATGGCGAAATGATCATGCTCGGCGCCTATACCACCTATGTGGTGCAACAGTTGATGCCTCATCATATCGAATGGTCGCTGTTGGTGGCGATCCCAGCGGCTTTTGTGGTTTCGGGGCTGGTGGGGATTTTGATCGAACGCGGGGTGATCCGTTTCTTATATGGTCGTCCGCTAGAAACTTTGTTGGCGACCTTTGGTTTAAGTTTGGTTCTACAGCAGGCGGTGCGCAGTATCTTTGGCCCTTTGAACCAAGCGGTGATTACCCCACAATGGATGAGCGGTTCGTTGGAAATTAACGGCGTGTTGTCGCTGACTTATAACCGCCTGTACATCATTATTTTCAGTTTTATGGTGGTTGCCCTGTTATGGACCATTTTGCGCAAGACCTTTTTCGGTCTGCAAATGCGGGCGGTGACGCAAAACCGAGCGATGGCCAATTCAATGGGGATCCGCTCGAGTTGGGTGGATGCCATGACCTTTGGCTTGGGCTCGGGCATTGCTGGTATTGCTGGAGTGGCCTTAAGTCAGTTGACCAATGTTGGCCCGAATTTGGGGCAAAATTACATTATCGATTCCTTTATGGTGGTGGTATTTGGCGGTGTGGGTAACCTGTTTGGTACGGTGATTGGAGCTCTGACCTTAGGGGTTGCGAACAAGTTAATGGAACCTTTTGCTGGCGCAGTCTTAGCCAAGATTTTGGTGCTGGTTTTCATCATTCTGTTTATTCAAAAGCGTCCTCGAGGTTTATTTGCCTTGAAAGGTCGTACGGTGGAGGACTAGTTCATGCCGAAGTCAGTATTCGTTCGATTTTTAGTGAAAGACAAAGTTGGCAACGCCATGTTGCTGGCCTTGTTATTGTCGGCGGTTTTAGTGCCCTTCATGAGCCTGGCACTTAGCCCGGAAAACCCACTCCATCTTAGCTCTTATTGGGTTACCTTGTTAGGCAAGTATCTGTGTTATGCCTTGCTCGCGCTGGCGGTGGATTTAGTGTGGGGCTATTGCGGCATCTTAAGTTTGGGGCACGGTGCATTTTTTGCCTTGGGTGGCTACGCCATGGGTATGTACTTGATGCGACAAATTGGCGACCGTGGGGTATACGCCAACCCAGAGCTACCAGATTTTATGGTATTTCTCGATTGGTCGGCGTTGCCTTGGTACTGGTTTGGTTTTGATTGGTTTCCCTTTGCCATGTTAATGGTGTTTTTAGCACCGGGTATTTTGGCCTTTATTTTTGGTTACCTGGCTTTTCGCTCCCGAGTGACCGGCGTGTATTTGTCGATTATTACTCAGGCCCTGACCTACGCCCTGATGTTGGCATTTTTCCGCAACGACATGGGTTTTGGTGGTAACAACGGCTTAACCGATTTTAAAGATATTCTTGGTTTTAGTTTGCAGGCGGAGAGTACCCGTGCGGTATTGTTTGCTTTGAGTGCGTTGGCATTAGCGCTGGCTTATCTGCTTTGTCGCTGGATTGTTAATTCCAAGCTGGGGCGAGTATTAATTGCGGTGCGCGATAGTGAAAGCCGGACGCGCTTTATCGGCTACCGGGTGGAACGTTTCAAGTTGTTTGTATTTGTGGTTTCGGCGATGTTAGCGGGGGTTGCGGGGGCGCTGTATGTGCCACAGGTTGGTATTATTAATCCTGGTGAATTTGCACCGCTCAACTCGATTGAGAGCATTGTTTGGGTGGCAGTAGGTGGTCGCGGCACTTTATTTGGTGCCATCTTTGGCGCACTGTTGGTGAACTTTGGTAAGTCTTGGTTTACGGGCGCTTTCCCCGAGCTGTGGTTATTTTTCTTAGGCGGTTTATTTGTGGTGACGACTTTGTGGCTTCCCAAGGGCGTCGTGGGATTATATGCCAGTATTAAGGCTAAGTTCGCCGCTCATTCTGCGCGAAAGCCTGCCATGACAACTTCCGATAGTAAAACAAACGCACAAGCTAGCCCAACAGCGGAGTCGGGCAAAAAAAGTGAAGGAGTGGTGAATGCGTAGCGTACATATTCCTCAAGACACAATCTTATATGTGGACGGTGTCACCAAAAGCTTCGACGGCTTTAAAGCCTTGAATAGTTTGTCGTTGATCCTTGAGCCGGGTCAAATGCGGGCGATTATTGGCCCCAATGGCGCGGGTAAAACCACCATGATGGATGTGATTACTGGCAAGTTGCGTCCCGATGAAGGCTCGGTATTTTTTAATAATGATGTGGACCTGACTCAATATGATGAAGCTGAAATTGCTAATTTGGGCATTGGTCGTAAGTTTCAAAAACCGTCGGTGATTGAAAATCTCTCGGTCTTTGAAAATCTTGAGTTAGCCCTCGCTGGGCATCGAGGGGTGTTTGAATCCTTGTTGCATAAACTCTCCAGGCGTGCTCATAAAACCATTGACGATACGCTGGCCTTAATCCGCTTAGCCGATAAACAAGATTGGCAGGCAGGCTCGCTGTCGCATGGACAAAAACAGTGGTTGGAAATTGGCATGTTAATTATGCAGGAACCGCAGTTGTTACTTATCGATGAACCGGCTGCTGGGATGACCGATGAAGAAACCGCTTTAACCGCCGAGTTATTTAAACAACTGGCCAAGAAGCACTCGCTGGTGGTGGTTGAACATGACATGGATTTTGTAAAAGCCCTCGATTGTCCGGTTACGGTATTACATGAAGGTTCGGTATTAGCTCAAGGCACCCTTGAGCAGGTACAGCAAAACCAGCAAGTGATTGAAGTTTATTTAGGGCGCTAGGAGGTCGTAATTGATGTTGGAATTTTGTCAATCAGGCTGCCATCACAGTGCCGCCAGCCAAGCGTTATGTAAGGTGGATAAATGTTAGAACTTTCTCAAGTGAATAGTCACTATGGCGCTAGTCAGGCGCTATACAGTGTGGATTTGAACGCTGAAGCGGGCAAGATCAGCTGTGTACTGGGTCGTAATGGGGTGGGCAAAACCACCTTGCTGAAGGCGCTGGCGGGCCAACAAGCAATTAGTGCCGGTCGCATCATGTTTAACGGTAAAGATATTAGTAAACTGTCGGCCGCACAGCGTGCCAAGCAAGGCATTGCCATTGTGCCGCAGGGGCGCGAAATATTTGGTCAGTTAACGGTTCTGGAAAACTTGAAAACTGGTTTTTCGGTGCTGCCGAAGTCGGAACGTTTTATTCCCGATGAAATTTTTCGTTTGTTTCCAGTATTGAAGCAAATGCTCAGCCGTCGCGGCGGTGATTTATCGGGCGGGCAGCAACAACAACTGGCGATTGCCCGGGCCTTAATTATGCAGCCAAAGTTGTTGATGCTCGATGAACCTACTGAAGGCATTCAGCCTTCAATTATTAAAGATATTCAAAAAGTACTGGCGCTGCTGCGCGATCGCGGTGAAATGGCGATTGTATTGGTAGAGCAGTACTTTGATTTTGCGGTGGCTTTGGCCGACCATTACACCGTACTCGATCGAGGTAATGTGGTCTTGCAAGGTCGTAAAGAGGACGTCGATGAGGCTGATGTAAAACGTTGGATGAGTGTTTAAGTTTTTAGCCACTTTAAGCGACACTGATCAAGCCGCTCTTTTGAGTGGTTTTTTTGTCGCTATTGTTTGGCCTAACGTTACGCTTTGAGCTTGATCGTTGCGTTTCATGAGGCTGCGGGTCAGAAGTATGATTTAGTCAAAGATCACGTTTAATTCAATCTTGCTCACGCTGGTAGATGATAAACCTGCGTTATTAAATATTTAAAGTTATAATGCTCAATATCTTGGGCTGTGATGGAGAATCAAGCCAAGAATTCTCATCTATTCACTTTGTCGATGATCATATTGTTCAATGACCACCGTGACATAGTGTCGACCGCCGTTAGGCGGGCATAGCTGTTTCCTTTTCCCAATAGAGGTTATGAATGTTTAAAAAAATATCCCTGAAAAATAAACTCGCCATTTCTGCTAGCTTGGCGATTATTTTGGGTGGATTACTAGTAGAAGCCCTATCATTTAGGGCATCTTTGTCGCGCCTCGATTATGATGTGGAGCAACGACTACTTAGCTCTTCGACTGCTTATAATCAATACGTAAGCAATTGGTTGTTATCCAAAGAACGGGCTTTGACATCTTTGAGTGAAGCCGCTCAAGAGCAACAACTGGTACTGCATTTACAACAAATTCGTGATTCGGGAGCCTTCGATAATGTGTTCCTCGCATATCCCGATGGTTCGCAAAAAAATGCCAATGGCGTGGTATTGCCAGCGGGCAACAATGACCCGCGTCAGTGGGGGTGGTATATCAATGCGAAAGCCAAGCCGAGTGAAGTTTTTATGGATAACCCAACCGTAGCCGCGGCCACTGGGGCCAATGTGGTGTCATTGGGTAAAGCTTTAAGGCTGAATGGTCAACAAGTAGTCTTGGGCGCAGATGTTGAAATTACCGATATTATTAATACTCTGGATAAAGTGATTTTACCGGGCCAGGGGGACATGTTCATCGTGAACCAGCAAGGCCAGTTTTTCGTGTATTCAGACACTAAGTTATTAAATAAATCGGTGGCAGAGCGGGGTTTAAACTACGCAGATATCCAAAATGCATTGCGTGTCGGTAAAACTGCCTCGGTGAATATCCAGGGTGAGCAGTTTGTTTTATTTGCTAAAGCTATCGTCGGTACTAATTTGGCGACGGTGATTGTGGTGAATCACGATTCGTTGGTTAAGCCCTTGTTTGCAGCAGTTTGGGGACAAGTGATGGCGACTCTGGCGGTTGTGGTTGTGTGTGTCATTTTATTCAATTTGTTGTGTAACATCTTATTCAAACCATTGGGGCGAGTGTCGAGTGCCTTAGCCGAGTTTGCTCAAGGCAGTGGTGATTTAACTCAGCGGATCGATATCGATAATCAAGATGAAGTGGGTGAGCTGGCCAATAACTTTAATATTTTTGTCTCAAGTCTGCAGCAGCTGATCAGCCATGTGCAGCAGCAGTCGATCCAGTTAACACAGCAATCGGAATTAGGTATTCGCAGCGCCAATGAGACGGTTGCAGAAATTGAAGGCCAGCAGCAAGAAATTGTTATGGTTGCGACTGCTGTGACCGAGATGGCCTCGGCCACAGTCGAGATCGCCTCGCATGCGGATAGAACAGCACAGGCCACTCACGATTCGGCGAGTAGTACAAACCACGGTCATGAGTTGGTGGTGAATAGCAAGGCTTCGATCAACCGTCTGGCCAACGAGGTGCAGGAAGCAGGTTCGGTGATCGCCGATTTAAGCCAACATGCCATGGAAATTAGTACTGTGTTAACCACAATCCAAGGGATTGCCGAGCAGACCAACTTACTGGCTTTAAATGCGGCGATTGAGGCAGCTAGAGCTGGAGAACAGGGGCGTGGTTTCGCGGTGGTTGCCGACGAGGTTCGAGTATTATCGCAACGCACGCATACATCTACCGAAGAGATTAAAGCCACCATCGATATGCTACAAAAAACTAGCGAGCGTGCTGTCTCGTTGATGGCCAGTAGTTCTGAGCTAGCTAGCGGATCGGTGGATGATGCCGATAAGGCGAGCGATGCCTTAGAAGAAATCACCGCTTCGGTGATGTTAATTCGAGACATGGCTACTCAAATTGCGACCGCCGCAGAAGAGCAAACCCATGTTTCAAATGAAATTTCACAAAATGTAGTGGCGATTCAAGATGTGACTGAAAACCTGATCTCGAGAGCGAATAATAGCTTAAAACAATCACAAGCCTTACAAACGCATGCCGAAGAACTCAATAGCGATGTTAAAACTTTTAAATTGTAAGCCGTGATCGTGTGTTTAAAGGGACGCATTGCGTCCCTTTTGATTTAGGGAGCGTGACTGTCCTGTGCAGCGATAGACATTGTTATCGGTATCGAGCGGGTGTGTTTCGAGATTGGCCGGGTGATAATTTACCCAGAGCGTTTTAGTTGACAATAAGTAAAAGTGTAATCATTTGATTTATAAATTAAAAATAACTTACTACCTTGTGGCCCGAAAATTGTTTGAGTGAATCAGACAAGAGTTTTCTACGGAGTGAGTTATGGACGAGCATGCAAAGGGAAGCTCAGCCCCTTTTAAACCTTTATTCGACACCACTCGGTTTTTCAGCCGCAATGTTAATCGGCTACAGAGCCAATTTTCCTCTTATCAGCCACCGTCTTTTCAGTCCTCGCCCTTCGGTCAGCACTTGGATTCCGTGAAGGACTGGACCCAGCAACGCCGTAACACCTTTCACCAACAGTTAGATTCAAGCGTTCAGGAATCTGCCGTAGTCGCCAACAATAAAGGCAGAGAAATGCTTAAGTTTAAGAGCAGCCAGGATGACTGGCTACCTCAACGTATCCAAAAAGCGGTGTATAATAAGGGCGTTGATGTATTGGCAGATAATAGCGAACGTTTGCTTCGATACGGGAAAGGTTATGCCAGTGGTGTGGGCGATAAAATGCCTTCTAAAACAATGGAACGTTATCATCCTGGCAATATTGCAAGGCTCTTTACTCAGCCGGATCAGTCAATGCGCTATCTGCAGCAGCGCAAAGCCCAGCTGTTGCAGCCGTGGGAGCTGTACCAGAGTCCAACTCAGTTTGGTAAGCAGAAAATGGGGGAAGCTAAACGTACTTTTTGGAATATGCATGAGCGGTATCAGGAGTTGGACTCTGGAAACAAGCTGGCCCACGGTGGTCGAGCCGCTGTCGATTATACTCAGGAAAAAATTGCACCGGTGTTAGGCTCCAGTTTATTGGCATTCTCGCTCTACCATCGTTACCAACAGCGGCAAAATACCAATCAGGCAATGGACCGAATGTTTCCTCGGCAAACCCGCGTGGGTAAAACGGCCCGCTTCCTACCGACCCGGATGATGTTCACCAAGCCTCTCTCAAGGGTGGTTGGTAATCCTCGTTTGTCCTTAGCCTTGTTGACTTATGGTGCGCTGACAGGCGTCGGGCAGAGTATAAAAGACAGCATGGACTTACAGCATTCGGCGCCGAATACCTTTAGTCGCTTAAAACAGGATAACCGCGAAATGTATAAGTCGTCTTTTCAGCGGGACTTACAGAGTTCGGTGCAGAACACCAGCAGGACCCGCTCTCAGTCGACAGATTTGACTGGACACAAATAGTCTAAGCTACGAGCTTGTTTGTTGCAGCTTGAAGCAAGGCATGATTCCCTTATCAAGTGAAATAGACAGCACCGAAAGCGCTGTCTATTTCATGGTTTTACAAAGAGCGTCTAACTACTCTTGGTGATGGCAGCTAGCTATAAGTGATTTGTCTTAATTGATAGTTGATGGTTATGGTTGATGATCATTTTTTAGTGTAAAACTTTGCTAAATTTGAGTTAAAACTTATGTCTTTATATGGTCAATACCAGTAGCCTGTGTTGGTAGAAGTGTTTAGCAGACAAAGAGTGACTGTGGGGCCTTGGTGCGATAGTAAAAGCATCTGATAGCGAAATGCTGCAGGAAATCGAAGTGAATGATATTGGTGCCGTTAAGGCTTTGGCCGCTGCCGCTTTTGTAGGTTTAGGTGTGCGAGGTTTTGGGCGAATAGATATCAAAATGGATGCACAGGGCTTATGTTATTTTATGGAAGCCAATTTAGTTCCGGGAATGAATCATGGGACTAGTTATTTCCCAAGAGCTTGCGAAATTGCGAATCAGATGCCGTACGATGAGGTGATCTGCATGATGCTCGATGAGTGTGTCGCCAGGGCGAGCTTAGACAAAGCATTGAGCCCCCTTGTCAAACCACATGCCCTAAGCTGCGCAGTGTCACTAAGTCCTTGCCGTGAAATATAGCGATGGATATCAGCATTACTTCTTTTCTTTTTTTGCCAGAATTACGCAAACACTTGAAAAGCTCAGGTAGCAGCATCGGGGATATAAAATATTGCGGAACGGATGATTTCTCCGTTGCGCACAGTTTGCTGGGGATTTTGCTTGAGTGGTGTTTAGACTATGGTTTAAACCGTTATCGTTAGCCACTGTCTGCAGCGCAAAATTGTTTGGTGTTGGATTCTGCTGCGATATGTTGACGTATTAATTTGGCCGAATCAGAAGCGTTGGCTTGGCAAACAAATAAGCCGATTTGCTCATAGCCTCCCATCATCTGAGTTTTGGGCAGAAACTCGATGTATAAACCACAGCCAGGCCCGTTATTCACAATCATATTATAGGCAGGGCTCATCCCCATCTGTTCCATCAGGTGCATGATTGCTCGAATCGCCTGTTGTATACCCAGCACTAATTGCTGTTGCTGTTGTTGATTGAGTTGGTGTAGGTAGCGTTTTTCGTTGTCTTTAAAGATCAAAAGCATGTCTAGTGGTCTTTTCATGAAGTAAGGCACGATTAGTTGTACCTCGCCATAGTCTTTTACTAATAGCTTTTTAGGATTTTCGTCAATCATGTACTGACTGAAGGGGCGGTTGTGACGTTTTCTAAAACGTAGGTTATTAAAAAAATGCTGTGGCAAAATATTGCTATAAGCGATCTGTTGATGACCATGGCTCAGCGAGGCCCCAGCGGTGGCACCATAGTTTTTTATAATTGAGACATATCCGCTGACCACTTGTTGTTCCACTTTGCTTTCGGAACGAGACATAAAATCGGTGGGTTGATGCAGCAAGCTTTGCTCTAAAGCTGCCAATCGCTGAAAGCTAATCATGGCGTCAGCATAGGGCAAGTTATGCCAGTCGAGTTCGTGGATCGACGAGGTCCACTGTAAGAGGTGAAAGCCATAGGAGGCGCGACCATTGTGGTAAGGATCTTGATGCTGAAAGTAGTCTGCGGCTTCTTGAGGTAATTCCTTGATCGGATGAAAGATAGGGTACAGGTTTTTATTGATAAAGGTAAAACCTTGACTGTGTTCGGCAATATCTAAAATATCGGCGCTTTTACCTTCACAGATAGGGCACGCTTGGTTGGTATTTACGTTTATCGGCGGGCTGGTTGTATGGATCCGTTTGGCGCGCGCTGAATTATAGATAATTAAATTGCCGTTGCGCGGGTCGATTTGGCAGATCCCATCGGGCGCAAATTTTTGCAATTGAGGATCATTGCTAATGTTCTTTAGCAGATGTTCAAAGTTTAGCTGGCTCACGTCTTGGCATAGTGCTATCGATTGAGCCCAAGCAAGCGGAAGTTGTTGCCGCATCGCATTCTCCATAACTCTGCAAGTGATTGATGTTTGGTGCCTTAATTATAGTTGAATACGCTTATGATGCAGGCTCTCTAGGGCGCTTTGTTAATTTTTTGCGATACGTTATGGCGGAAATTTGAACTCTTGGTGGAAAGGATTTAGCGCTTGAACGGCCGGTGAGACTCAATATTTCAAGCACTTAAAAACTAATGATCAATCACATTATAGATGCGGTGATGATGTCTGTCCGACGACAATAAAAATTCATATTATTTTCAGTGTACAACTGTACGCTGAAAGTTTAAGCTGATTCAGTTGATGATAAATGGGTTGCGAAATGAGCGTATTGACCAGTGGCTACAGTGAGCGTGAAGAGAAACTGAATGTTGCTTCTCATGGGATTGCTTTGTTGATTGCGATCATCGGTTTAGTCATGTTAATCATTAAGGCTAATGGTTTGATGGCGGTGAGCGCGGTGACAATCTATGGAAGCGCATTGATCCTATTATTCCTGGCTTCGTCTTGGTATCACGGGTGTCGCAATGTCACTTGGAAGGCAGGCTTAAAACTGTTTGATCATTCTGCTATTTACTTGTTAATTGCCGGAACTTATACCCCTATTTTGTTGCTTCGCTTTGAGGGGATGCTATCGTGGGGATCGATGTTGATCATATGGGGCCTCGCGATTTTTGGGGTCGCTTTTAAGCTACTCACTGGCACTCGCTTTCCTAAAATTTCCTTGAGCACTTATCTCATTATGGGATGGTTATCGTTAGTGCTCGCTTATCCTATGTACTTGAATATCGCCACCCTAGGTCTCGTCTGGTTAGCTGTTGGCGGTTTGTTGTTTAGTATTGGCGCGCTTTTTTATGTCGCTAAACATCGAGTCTACAGCCATGCGATATGGCATGTATTTGTGGTGGCGGGCTGCGCTTGCCATTTCGCGGCGATATATCATTATATTGTTTAGGGCAGCCAAACCAGCTTTGGCAAGGCGCTTAAGTCTAGTTTATCGCCGCGTTTTGCGGCGACTAAGGCTCTGGGGGGTGGACTGAGTTGCTCATTGATAGCGGCGATTAAACCTTGTTGAGCTAGTGGTTCGCCATGTACTAAAATTAAGGGAGGGCTCGCTTTAAATTGGTGATACCAAGCGATGAGTTCCGCTTGGTCTGCATGGGCAGATAAACCGCCCACGGTATGTAGTTTAGCCGCCACTTTCACTGGTTTACCATGAATGGTGAGGTAATCTGCCCCATCAACCAGTAGCCTTCCGGGAGTGCTAATTGCTTGATAGCCGCATATAATGACATCACATTCGCTGCGCCAAAGATTATGCTCTAGGTGGCAACGGATCCGGCCGCCATTACACATGCCGCTGCCAGCGATGATGATCAAACCGTGATTGATATCGTTGAGCGCCATCGACTCTTCGGTGCTTTCTATAAATTCAACATTAGACAATAAGGGATGCTCGCCAGGGTGTTGCCGAGTAAAGCGCTTAAAGTCATCATCCATTACCGGATAATTATTAATGTATACCTTGGTTGCTTCTATCGCCATTGGGCTATCTAAGCAAACCTTCCAACGAGATAAATCCCATTGTTTGGCATAAAGATGAAATAGGTAGAGCAATTCTTGGGCTCGGCCCACCGAAAAAGCGGGGAGTAAAATATTACCTTGACTATGGCTGATCGCAGCGGCAAATATTTGTTCCAGTTCGGTGATGGTTTCTTCCCAAGAGCGGTGAAAACGATCGCCGTAGGTGCTTTCCATTAATACTAAATCGGCATCATCAATGGCAACCGGATCGTTAAGAATTGGCATGCCCTCTCGGCCTAGGTCACCACTAAAGACAATTTTTTTCTGACCGGTGGGGTCGGTTAACCATAGTTCGACCAAAGCAGAGCCAAGGATGTGCCCCGCATCGGAGAGGCGCAGTTCAATACCGGGGAAAATGCTGACTCTTTGTCCGTAGGTAATGGGTAAGAACTGCTTTATTGCTTGTTCGACATCGCGTTCGTCATAAAGTATATCGATCGTGGGAAGATTGTTTTTCAATCGCTTCTTATTGACTCGTTCGGTGTCGCGTTGCTGCAACATGGCGGCATCTTTGAGCATGATTTCGGATAGTTCTGCCGAGGCCTTATGAGTGTAGATCGGCCCGCTAAAACCTGATTTCACCAGTTGTGGGATCCGCCCAGAATGGTCGATGTGGGCATGACTAAGAATGACAGCATCGATGCGACTCGGATCAAAATCGAAGTCTTGATGATTGCGTAGGGCATCAGTTTTGCTGCCTTGGATCAACCCGCAATCTAATAGGATCTGGCGATCATTGATGGTGAGTAAGTGACAAGATCCCGTGACTTCTTCGGTGGCTCCTAAAAAGGTGAGTGTCATGTCCATAAACCAACTCCAATGACTTGTTTCTTCTAAGGATAGGCTAGTTTAATGAAGTTACTCGCGAGTTGGCTCACGGGATGAAGGGATGGATGATTGAGAACGGGAACTGAATTAAACCGCTCATCGGAAGGATGAGTACCAGCTGGCAAAAAGTAAACTGGTACTCATTAACGATAACTTAGGCCTTCAAAGTCGCCAGTTGGTCATTGAGTAACAGGGCCAATTGAGATAATTCGGTGCTGAGATTTTCAATATCATGAGTTAAGGCATTTTGCTGCTCAGCCGCTTCACCCATGCCGCTAATATTATTATTGATATCGCCGCTGACATGGCTTTGCTCCTCCGCTGCGGTCGCAACTTGAGCGGCATTGTCGTTGATGGCCGAAATACTAGCGACCACGCTATGCAACTGTTCGTAGCTACCTTCGGTATCTAAAGCTGTTTTGTTGACTTGTTCTCGACTGGTGGATATTAAATCTACGGTTGCATTCACATCGCTTTGTAAGGCTTGAATCAACTGGTTAATTTCTTCGGTGGAGCTTTGGGTTCTTCCTGCAAGATTACGAACCTCATCGGCTACAACCGCAAAGCCGCGTCCTTGTTCACCAGCTCGAGCGGCTTCAATGGCGGCATTTAAAGCTAATAAGTTGGTTTGCTCGGCGATACCGCGAATGGTTTCTAAAATACTGTTAATATCTTGGCTGCGTCCGGCAACCTTGGTGATTCGCTCACTAATTCCTTCCATACTTGATGATACGTCGCGGATCTGTTCCACAGAATATTGAAACTCTTGCTGAGTTTGACTGAGCTGTTGCTCGGCTTTTTGGGCGTTACTGGCAGTACCATTGGCCAGTTCGGCGACTTCTCCGGCGCTGGATGACATCTGATTGACCGCGGTGGCGACATTGTCCGTTTCATTATGTTGGCGGCGACTTAAGCTACCAGAGGTTTGAGCATTTTTTGCCAGTTGCTGTGAACTTTGAGTGAGCTGATTGGCCTGCTGTTGTAGCTGTAGCATTATTTGGCGAAGTTTTTCGGTAAAGGCATTAAATTGCAGCGCCATGTCGGTTAACTCTTGGCTCTGTTGAGCCTCCAGTTTCAATCTTAAGTCACCATCTTTTCCTGCGAGATAACCCATGTGGCGGGTCATTCGAGCTAAAGAGGCTAAGAAGTTTTGTAATATCATGGTCACCACCACTAATATCACAAGGCCACCAAGCGCTGAAATTAACAACATTTTAGCTTTTGCCTGAGCTGTCGTTTCGGCAAATAATGCCTGAATTTGATTGGCATTTAATTGGGTGGCAGCAGCAGCCTGCTCGGTACTGAGTGATGCGTTCCCAAAAATCAGCATTGTCACTAACAAACAACAAAATAGTACCGTAATACTGATTAGTAATTTTAGTTTAAACGACAACTGCGCCATTATATTTCTCCGTAAATAACTAGTCTTCTAAGATCGCATACTTTTGCTCTAAGTGCTCAATTTTTATCGAGAATTGAAGAATAATTAGCAAATTAATGGTCTCGTTGCGAAGATCTTGTGAGCCGAGTAAATTATTCGTGGATTTGTTGATTGCTGGCCAGAGCGCCGTGCTTCATCGAACCACCTGCTTGGTCAAAGTATCATGGCTGTTTTGGTTTCGACGAACCGGGTTTTGCTTGATCTAAAAATAGACCTGAGCATGGGGCTTTATCACTCATGGTTTGTCATATCATGAGTCACTGAATTGGTGCCGCTGGTCTAGCTGTGGTTTTTGTTCGCTAAGGTTGGCTTTCATTTTGTAAATACAGGGCTGAATGCTAACTAAAGAAGCTAAATTTGTCAGGTGGTTTATAGTTTTAGATAGTGATTATTTTCCTAGGTTTAGACTTTGCTTAAAGTCATCGCTTTAATCTTTATTTTTTTGAGTGCTTGCGTATTTGCGCAACCTTCGGTGGTGTTTCTTAATCCAGGTAAGCCGACGGAGAATTTTTGGGCACACGTCGATTTGTTTGCCCTCGCGGCGGCACAACGTTTAGATTTAAAATTGACAATTTTCCACGCGAAACGTGATCAGTATTCAATGATTAAGTATCTCGAGAAGATGATTCAGCAACAGCAATTGCCCGATTACTTGATGTTGGTTAACGAGAAACAAAGCTTGCCACGAATGCTTCATTTGTTGGAAGACCAGCCAGTTTATGTCTTGATATTACTTAACGATTTAGAAGCAGTGCAGCGCTCAAAATATGCGCTAAATACGCATTGGCAACAGTATATTATTAGCCGTTTGGTGCCGAATAATTATTGGATTGGCGAACAAACGGCTAAAGCGATGTATCAGCAAGCGGGCGGGCAGCCTGGCGGAGTGGTGCTGATATCCGGTGATCGAGCCACTCCGGCCTCCAAGGAAAGGGAAGCGGGTGCTCTTAGCTTTTTTCATCAGCAAACTAATTTAAGCGTGAAACCAGTGATATATGGTGATTGGGAACAGGCTCGCAGTTATCAACAAAGTAAATCTTTGCTGCGTCGATATCCCCAACTCAAATATATTTGGACGGCCAATGATCATATGGCTTTTGGCAGTTTGCAAGCGATACAAGACATTGGTAAAAGCGCTGGAAAAGATATTTTTTTAAGTAGCGTGAATGTTTCACTAGAAGCACTCAAATTAAGAGAGCAGGGACAACTCAGCGCGCTCGGGGGAGGACACTTTATGGCTGCAGGTTGGGGTTTACGCCTAATTCATCTGCACTATCTGGGTTACGCACTGCCGTCAAATGTGACGCTACCGATGTTCAGACTAGTACAACCAAATACAGAATTTTATCAACAGCTGAAAGCGCAAGACTGGTCTGGGATCGCCTTTGAACGACTATTTTTGGATGAGCATAATAAGCTAACACTCGAGTTTGTCCATTGAGGATGCCATGCTAAAAGCCTTGTTGAAATCGCGATCTCCAATTGCTAAAAAAATGGTGTTGCTGATTGTTGGTGCTAGCACGGTGTTTGCGTTGGTCTCGGTTGTGGTGCAGTTAGCGTTTCATTTCACTGGTGCGGTAAGACACATCGAACAAAGCGTTGATGAGTATAACCAGGCCAATATTACCGCACTTGAACAAGCCTTATGGTATATCGACTACAACTTGGTTGATGATTTGCTGCAGGCTTTGCTCAAACAACAATATGTGGGAATGCTTAAGTTAGAAGTTAACGATGAGCTGAATATTGCTATCGGTGTGGCTGAGCTGAGTGAGAAAATTTACGTTTATCCCTTGGTTTATCAACAGCAAAACCTTGGTCAATTAAGTGTCGGTTTAGACTTATCGGTGGTGAAACGTGATATTGTAAATCAAGCTTTGGTTATCTTTCTGACTAACGGCTTTAAGACGTTGTTGATGACTCTTATTATTTTGCTATTGGTGACGCGTCTGGTCACTCACGACCTACACCGTTTAGCCAAGGTGGCGGATCAAATTTTCACCAAGCAGCAGCAAATCGTGCAATTGCCAGATCAGCTATTGCAACGTAACGATGAAATTGGCTTGGTTGCGAGTTCAATGCAGCAATTGCAACATCGTTTTCAGCGGGGGTTGGATGCGCGTTTAGCTGCCGAATTACAGTTACATCAACATCGAGAGGAGCTGGAAGCTACCGTTGAACAGCGAACGGCTTTGCTGAATTGGCAAACCGAAGCCAATAAACTGTTATCCGAGATATCACTGTCCTTTCTTACTCAAGGCTCCACGGATGAGTTATTACAACGTGCGCTTGCTATCATTGGTCGTTTATTTGCGGTGGAACGGGTCTGTGTCTTTACTTTTGAAGGCCCGTTGGCGGTTTATCGAAATGTTTGGACGCTTTTTGAGCAAGAGGTCCGACTCGATCCGATTGATTTAGAGCCATTGAGATTGCTGAATGCATATTTGCGCGATGCGACCCCCTTTACCGTGAATGATATTGAAACGGTTAAGCAACAGGCGGAGCCTGAATATGAATTGTTGCGCGAGCGTGGTATTAAGTCTTTTGCTGGTTTTCCTTTACACGATGGCAAGCAGACTTTTGGTTTGCTGAGCTGTGCGAGTCTGAATTATCGATCGATATGGCATGATCATCAGGTAACGCTGTTGAGCCAATTTGCGACCGCGATTACTAGTTTGCTGGTCAAAGAAAAGAAAGAGCTGGCACTGGTGCGATTGCAGTCTGAATTACTACAAGCAAATCAGCGCTTATTGGTATTAGCCGAAACCGATGAGTTAACCGGCTTATTGAATCGCCGTCCCTTTAAGCGTGAACTCACTCGAGCAATTGCGAGTGCTCGTCGTCACAAATCTAAGCTTGCCGTAATGATGGCAGACATCGACTATTTCAAGGCTTATAACGATCGCTATGGGCATTTACAGGGGGACGAAGCCTTAAAGCTGGTGGCGAAGGCTTTAACTTCGGTGGTTCAGCGTAGCGAAGATTGTGTTGCGCGAGTCGGTGGTGAGGAATTTGCGTTGCTATTAACCGACGTGAATCAAGATGAACTACCTTTGATGGCCAGGCGAATCGTAGAACAGGTGGCGGCTCTTCAAGTTGAGCATCAGGATTCGCAAGTGAGTCCAGTGTTGACGATTAGTTTAGGCGGGGTATTGCTGAACTCGATGTCGGTTGATGATAACAACGAGATACTCCAGATGGCCGACAATTGTTTATACGATGCCAAACACCAAGGGCGTAATCGCGCGGTACTTGATTTAGTGAGTGACTGAGTCGATGTTGTTTGCTTTTTAGTCAGAAATATCCATAGTAAACTTATCGCTGTGCATTGTTTTGGATACCTCATTTGCGAGGTTGTATATGACTCATACTCGAATTATGAAATGGGCGATTAACGCTTATGTGGGTTGCGCATTATTGGCGTGGCTTGTTGCGGTTTTCAGTGGGGTACTTACGGAGGCTGAATCAGGCCCGAAGCTATGGATTTTTCCACTCAATTTTGAATTGACCTTAGTTGTATTATTGTTCAGTTTATTGGCTGCTTACTCCTTACGCTACGGCAGTATTCACGGCCGTTTGCTATTGTCTGGCCTTGCCTTGATTGATTTGCTTAATATGATATTTACCAATCCTTTGGTACAGTCCTCGTTGGTCTCTTCGCTTGATGTACTGAGCATGCTTGCCTTGTTTGTTTTATTGTATATCGCTTGGACCAATACTTTGGCTGATAAGGTGAAACGCTTGCAGGCATACCAGCATCAGCAAGTAAAAGGTAAAAGCATCCAATCGCAAGCCGAGCTCCAGCCTAAGCCACAAAACGAGTCACAGCACAAACCACATCGCCCTGAGTAATGCTGGGAAGCCAAGAGCCCTCCTGCTTAAGGGCTTCTTTTTTAGTGACCGGATTAGCTGCAACTAGCGGCTCTCACCATCAGAGTCATCATCGAAGATGAGCGTGCTTAGCGTGAGTCACTCACGATAGCACTAGAAATGTCAGCACCTTCAGCAAACAATGAAAGGCCTGAAAGCAGCCAAGCTTGGCATGTCGTCAGTCCTACTGAGCATTACGGAGTTTAAATAAACATTGAAGTATTAGACAATCCTACTCAACAGTTGATTGATTATCTCGATAAACAAATCAAGGACTTTAACTCGCCAATTGGGAAATTACCGAAAGAATTCCGCTCGTCATTCAACTTAAAAGTAATTCCGGTGAGGTGATTGCTGGTGCGACAGCTCGCTCTTTTGGTGATTGCTTGTTATTGGATACGCTAGGGGTTTGTGAAGCATTACCCGGTCAAGATATTGGTCGTCAAATTTTAAATAAAGTAGAGCAAGTGGGGAAATCTCGGAGTTGTCTTAAGTGTTTCTTAGAAACACGAGACTTTCAAGCCATGCCCTTTTATAAACAGCAGGGCTACCAAGTGCAGTGGGAGCAAGAAGGCTATCCCAAAACGGGCTGTCAGTACTTCATGGTGAAACAACGATAGTGTTGCCAAGACATGTTGTAGAGCGTGTTTCAATTTTCTACGAGGTGCTGAGAGGACAGTGATAGATCACTGGCTATTGTAGGCGAAATCAGCGGATAGATGTTCCGTTGATGTCTTAAACCGTGGCGGTTGATGGCGCTCGGCTGGCGCTTTGAGACTTCGCCAAGCCTCATGCCCCTCACTTCTGAAATCCGTGATTTATTTGATGTGAAATACTTTTAAAACATTACTTCGCTGAGGATTAAAATCCCTTTGAGTCATGATTTGCTTGGTTGCAGCTGTTGGCAGTAGCTCCATAAATAGAGGCTTCCGAATAATACGCCGGGTAGCATCGCTTGCTGCCAATTTGGGGTATGTTGCCACAGGTGTAACAGGCTGGGAATGCTCAGCATTACCAACCAACTTAGCAGCATTGCTAAGTAACGGATGTGCTGGTGATACCCCCAGCGTTGCAATACTGCTCGAGCGACATAACTAATCAAGGCCGTTGAAACAAACGCATAGCTGCCTTGTACCAGTCCGGCTCTTAAGCTGACAACTGGCCCATATTCCCGATTAACCAAAGCGGCCCAAGCGCCGTATCCCAGTGCCGCTAAGATGGCTATTTGCCAAGGGCTGAGGCCATTCACTAACTTGCTGTAGCGCTGTATCATTTCAGTACACTGGGCCAGTTTTTATCGGCGTCTGCAATATAGTTATCGCGTTGCGCGAGCCATTTTTTTTGGATTTCGGCATCGTAATTGAGATAGAGCTTACCTTGATTCACGGTGAATTGCTCTGGCTCAATACTGGCGGTGCTATTGTTGGCGACGGCATAGGCGCAATAGCCGCCATACTGTGGGGCATATTTTTCCGGTTGCGCCTTAAACATGGCGAGATGTTCAGCATTACTAAATTGCCAGATCGCACCCTGCCACTGATATTGGTATTGCTTGCTGCCTTCTATCGGCGCATTGTCGGTGAAGTAGGCGACGCTGTCGTAGCCTTTAATTGCTAAATTGTTATACCAAGGCGTATAAATAGCATCGGCGGCGTAGCTGGTGCCAGATAGTAGTAGCAAACTAAATAGGAGCTTTTTCATCATGGTTCCTCTCTCATTGAGTGGGGGGTAAGACGGGTTAACTGGCGCTGCTGTCTATGCAATGACTGCCAGTCTCTTTTTGGATTTGCCGCTTGGTTGCGCCAGTGCGCTAAACTGTTTTCGGGGTAGTAGTTAAAATTAAGATTTTTCCTACCGAGGACCACTTGGCATATGCTTTTGCTGTGAGCATCTTGGCGATCCATTAATACGGATTCATTCGGCTGCTTGCCTTGTTGGAGGTGAACGGCTTGCAGTACACCGTTGGCTAACTGTTCTGCATCCTGTTTGAGATTTTCCTCCTGACTTTGCCACCATTGCGCAAAGTACTGTTGGCGCTTGGCGATAATCCGCTTGGTATCTAGTGCCGAAGAACTAAATAGCAGCGCTTTTTGAGTGACTGGACTAGTGCTGAGCTGTTGGCCATTCCAGCGGTAGTGTTGACATAAGTGTGGTGACATCATCAATAAATCGAAGGGATTATAGTCACGGTAATCTTGGTTGGTTAAATGTTCTTCAAGTGCTTCGGCTGCGCCAACATTGAGCGCCTGTGGAATGATTGTTCCGCGGCTTGGCGCATCGCTGTGCTGTGGATCTTGATAACGATTGAGTAAGGCCAGCGTTACCCCATGATTGTTCACTCCAAACCAGCTGCCACCCGCTAGAGCATCGCGTGGATATAAGAGCTGAGTGTTGCATTTGCTTTGCTGGATGAGTCCGGCTTCATGACGAGTTCTTGCCTCATCACGATTCATGGTGATGACTAGCTGCTGTGGCAGGCGTATCAGACTTAAAGTACA
This sequence comes from Agarivorans sp. QJM3NY_33, assembly GCF_050870865.2. Classification (NCBI taxonomy): domain Bacteria; kingdom Pseudomonadati; phylum Pseudomonadota; class Gammaproteobacteria; order Alteromonadales; family Alteromonadaceae; genus Agarivorans; species Agarivorans sp. QJM3NY_33. The sequence continues at coordinate 4,748,680 of NZ_CP194039.2, read as the reverse complement.
CATTTAATTGGCCTGCTGACGCAGATAACTGGCGGTACTTGGTGCTATCCCAATTTTGGCATTTACCAGCAGCCCGAGTTCTTTAGCTACCAGCTTGGCGTAGGCGACATGGTGCACCGTATGATTAATCAGATAACAAAGCTCTCGGTCGATGCTGCTGTCAAATTGCTGGCTACACTGCTGCACACTGGAAATTTCAGATTCAACTCGAATGGGCGCGTCTGCGAGCGCAGTCTCGCTTACCGAAAACCAATGGTTCAGTTGGTGAATGAGTTGTAATGCAATCATTGGGTCCTGTTCTAACTGACTGTCGCGATGACGCTGATTGTAGTCGATACAGCCTTGTTTAATACCTTGTTGTAGTGCTAAAAAGTGGTCCAAAATATGTCGCACATGGCGTCCTATCCCAGATTCACTGTGTCGTGAGGGTTGATTGTAGCGTTGTCTATCACTGGCTTCGACTAAGTGTTGTACTTGTTGCAATGCCTCGATGGTTGCCTTATGCAGCGGCTTCATTATGTCTCCATTTAGTTAAAAATATTTCACTACCGGTTTGACCGAGGTAACGCCGTAAATATTTCTGAGGGGTCTTTCTAAGATCAACAATAATTAACCCATCGAGTGATTGATTGAAGCGGTTGTTCACCGAGAAACAAACAAAACGACCGTTTAGCGCTAAATAATGACGTAATAAAATTGGGATCGATTTCCCCGGCTCGCATTGCCCAATCAGTTTGTTTAAGATGGTGATATTACTTAAGGATGCGAGTACCTTGGTAGTCCATACCTTGCCTTTAACCTTGAGAGGCACCATTGGCTTGACGTCATTTAAGTAACGTTGTTCAGCCCGAAAGGCAGAAATCATAGAGTCAGATATAAAAGCTTGGGCGAGCTCAGAATGCTCTTGAGAGATACTGACACAGCCAAATAAGGTGTGATATTGCGGATGTTTGGCAACATAGTGACCAATCCCCTGCCAAAGCAAGTCGAGAGCCCGCGGATGGCGTTGATACTTAGGAACCACAAACGACCGCCCCATCTCCAGACAGTCACCCATGCGTTGCAGATATTGTGGTTCAAAATCATACAGAGAGCGGCTATATAAGGCTTTAATGCCATGTTGTTTCACAATCTCATTGGCTTGACCTAAACGATAACCGCCAACTAAGCAATTGGCTTGTTTATCCCAAACAAACAGGTGCAGGTAGTGAGGGTCAAACTGATCACTATCGAGTGGTTTTCCGGTGCCTTCGCCAGCGGCTCTGAAGGTGACTTCTCTGGCGAGAGCTATTTCATCCATCATCGGGCCTAATCGTGAGTATGGGGCACAATAGACTGCAAAGTTGCGTCGTTCGAGTAACATGCAATCTTCGAGCGCTTGTAATTGCTGACGTAATTGTTGGCGGCCATGGGGCAGGCTTTCAACCAAGTGTAGCGGGGGATATTTCGACACCAGCTTGGGAGTGGTGAGTGGCGATAAACTCAGTAGGTCGGTGGCGACTCGAAAATAATCGGTCACGGCTTGCTCATCGGCTAAGTCTTGATAGTCCTTAGGGGCAATCGTTTGACCTAGCTGCAGGGTAAATTCACGGCCACGTTTATTCACCAGTTCTCGGGGCAGCAATAGAGTTCTGAGTCGACGATGTACGAGGCCGGCTAAATAAAACAGCTTCGAGTTGCGGCCTGAGACAAAACAGGGTAGTACCGTCGCCTGATAACGCAGCGCCAAACGACCAACCAAAGTATGCCATTGACGGTCTCCAATTTTGCCGGTGTCGGTATTGATGGCCGAGACCATGCCCGCAGGATAAATCATCAGCGCGCCGCCCTTGGCGAGGTGCTGGCAAGCCGCTCTGATCCCTTTGGCGTTAGCTTTGGTCGCATTTTTTGATAATACATCCACCCCAATGAATAGCTGGTTAAACTCGGGAATATTGGCCAATAGTTGATTGGTGAGTACCTTTAAGTCTGGCCTCACTTGTAGCAGTTGCTCACTCATCGCGACGCCTTCTAAACCGCCTAAAGGATGATTCGCCACAATCAATAGTGGGCCTTGTTGCGGGATAGTTTGAAAGTTTTCAGGATTGTTGACCAATAATGAGAAATCCAGGCTGCGCATAGTATGACGTAAAAACGTAGTGGCGATGTGCTGCTTATCGGCGTGCCGTGGCCGACTTGCATAGTGCTTGGCCAAGGGCGAAAGAGCCAGTACCTGCTCAAGGATGCGTGCCAGCCATTGGGGACGCAGCTTTAGCTTAAATGGGTTATCGAATTTTTGCATGGACTGCTCCTTAGTCTGTTTCTGGGTAGCTAGCGGTTAGTTCGCGCTCGTGTTTCCAGCGAACCAGCAGTTCTTTAAATTTTGGTGGTTGATAGCCTCGTTTACGATTTGCAGCGCCGAGTTCGAACAGGGTTTTATATTGAAACAGTAATGAGCGGATTGCTTCTCGAAAAGAGGTATTGCGATCCCAAATATGTAGTGATTCAGAACTGGCGCTATTGATCTCCACTATTTCTAAGTTTTTGCCCTGTTGTAACTGCTCTATATCGGCAAATTTTATATCCATGCGGCCGTAATAAAACTCTGGTAGATCAGCCATGATCCGATTGATTGCAGCATTCAGTTGTGGCGTGATCAGATGCTGAGCATCGCGGAAAATAGCGCCACGACAGTGGCTGGCAGAGAATACCAGCTTATAAGGTTGGTCGAGGCGGAGCACTTCATCTAATTTGTCTTGGTGACGAGATAGATATAGGTGCTGTAATTGGCTGGCGCGGGGATCAGCTTGAATGAGTTGCTTTAAGGTACTGGTTCCATCGCCGAGTACATAGGGGGTGTACTTGAGTGCCAATGAGATAATTTTCCCCTCGGCTTGTTCAGGGTGACGAACAAAAAACACGCCCGCTTCCGCTTCATAACTGGCCAGTTTTTGGAGCAACATCACGGCATTGAGTGGGTAGCTGGCTAAACATTCGCGTAATTGTTTGGTGTTGTGCAGTAACTTGACTCCTGCACCTCGACAGCCGATATCGGGTTTTCCAACCAAGGGAAATTGCAAGTCACGTTGCGCCATTAAGGATATTAAGTCTTCAACTTGGCGTTCTAGTGGTGCGCCACTGCGAGTCACTTTTAACCAACGCAGCACGGCTTGTTCGCAGTGCCCTTGCGCTTGACAGAGTAATTCACTCTTGCCAACACCAACCATGCCCGCTAACGGCAACTTGGGGTTGGCGAGTAGTGGTAAAGTGAGCGAGCGATGCCGTAGGCTTAACAGTAAGCACTGTACCACGACTGGAATGTAGACTGCCCAAGTTGGCCAAAACTCAAAGAATGAGGTGGTTTTGCCACTCATATCTAAGGCGGGCATACCGGGAGAGACATAGGGTGTGGAGGGTTTATGATTTGATGCTTGAGTCACGGTATAGAGGCGTCCAATTATATTTGTTCTGCCCTATCAGACCTGAGAAACCCAATAAATAATTCAAGGTCTTCAAATTTAGTCCGCTGACAAGTGGGTAAGGATTTTCAAATTATGCTGAATATGGAAATAAAAGGGCTTCTTAAGCTGACTTTATGTCTCGGCTAGATTGGTCGTAGTGGGCAGTGAAATGCTAGTGTTGACCAATCGTCATGAGGGATTTAGATGAAGATAAGGGACGTTTAATTTATGCTATTGCGGCCAGGGATGAATCGTGTTTCATCTCCAACAAGTATCCCCTAAGGCTCTAGGAAGTATTTCGATGATCATACAAGACTTGGTACTGCTCGCCGGTGAGCGGCGTTTAGCAATCAAACATTGGTCGATAGCACCAGCTGAGCACTGGGCCATTTTAGGCCACAGTGGCAGTGGTAAATCTTTGTTGGGGGCGTGGTTCAATGGTGAATTAATTGCTCAAGCTGGCGAGTGTTGCGGTGCGCCGGAGCGAGTGGCTTTGGTCTCCCTAGAGCAGCAACAAGCATTGTTAGAGCGCGAGTTAGCCGAAGATGACAGCGATTTTAGTGACCAATTCGACCCCGGACATAGTGTGGCTGAATTATTGCTGCGGGTGAACCATGAGCCAGCGCAACGACAAGCAGTGATCGAACAGTGTGATTTAAGTGGTTTGTTGGCGCGTGGTTTTAAGCTGCTCTCTACGGGAGAAACTCGCCGAGTGATGCTAGCCTTGGCCTTACTTCGCCAGCCGCAGTTATTGGTGCTCGATGAACCCTTTGCCGGTTTAGATCTGGCGCACCAACAACAGTTACTGGATTTACTGGCCTCGCTTGCCCAGCAATGCCAACTGATGCTGATTAGTTCGCGTGACGAAGAGCTACCGGCGGCGATCAGTCATGTTGCGGTGCTCGACGATCAGGCTTTGAGTCAACAACTCTCCATCGAGCAATGGCGCGAGCACCCAGAGCGTCGTTTGTTAGAGCAACAGGCTGAGCGGCAGTCATTCGCGATTGTTGAAGGTTTACGCCAACAGTGCCAATCGCCGCCATCGGGTCCCTTGTTTTCGATCCGCGATGGGCAAGTGGCCTATGCCGGTGAAACGCTATTTGAGAGCCTAACCTGGAGTATTGAAGCGGGTCAGCATTGGCAAATTCGGGGGCCGAATGGCTGTGGAAAGAGCACTTTACTTAACCTGATCTTTGGCGACCATCCTCAGTGTTATAGTAATCAAATTGAAGTCTTGGGTTATTCTCGGGGAAGTGGCGAAAGCATTTGGGAAATTAAACGGCAAATTGGCATGGTTTCCTCGAGTTTACATTTGCAGTATCGGGTTAACTGCAGTGCTCTGGAAGTGGTGTTGTCAGGTCTTTATGATTCCATCGGTATCTATCAACAAGTTTCGGAGCTGGAACGACAACAAGCCAAGTTGTGGTTGGAACTATTTGGTTTAACTGAGCTGGCTAACTGTGGTTTTAAATCTTTATCCTACGGACAACAACGGCTACTGCTGATTGCTCGAGCCTTAGTGAAAGGCCCCGCTTTGTTATTACTTGATGAACCATGCCAAGGCTTAGATTTTTTACAGCGTCGTTTGGTGCTGAATGCCCTTGAGCGAGTCGCAAAATATCAACTGAGTCATCTGGTGTATGTGACGCACCATCAGCAAGATGCATTACCCAGTATTCACCATTTCATCGACTTTGTGGATGGTAAAATTCAGATCAGTCGTTCGCTAGGATCTGAGTTTGGATAAGTCGGAACCGGGTCAATCAGGTTTATATCGTGATTACTATCGGCGAGGGCCCGATTACCGTCATGGTGATGAAGTGGATTTTGCTGACATTAAAAATACTTTTGGTTTTGCGGGCTTAAGCATTGGCGCTTGGGTGACTGCGCAAGAAAAGGTGCTGGCCGCAAACTTATTATTTGATGCTTTGGCCGATCTTGCTTTTCTATTAAATTTGCCGCCTCAGGCCTTGGGGTTACGCGGTCATTTAAACTTGGCCTTTGGGCATGGCGGGCAGCGTTTAGCGCAAGCCCATTACGCACTCAATTCACGAACCCTTGCCTTAGCAAAAAATGCAGGGGCAGGTGCTTTGGCCCATGAATGGTGGCATGCCTTCGATCATTATATGGCCGATAAGTTATTTGTTGAGCCCGCGGCTACCCATGATTTTGCTTCAAGTCGCTGGTTGTCTGATGATCGGCAACGCCAGCATCCATTGAATCAACGCCTCAATCGCTTGTTTGCTGTGGCTCTATTAAGCTCAGATGGACAAGATCTAAACTCTTATGTGCGACGTTCGCTGGCCTTAGATAGGCAGTTTAAGCAAAGTTATTTTAGTCTGCCAACGGAGATGATGGCTCGTGCTTTCGAAGCTTGGGTACAAAGTCGCGAGGAACTCAAAAATGCCTATTTGGTGAGTGGAACCAAGCAAAGTGAGCTTGCTCAAGCAGGGGCTTACCCAGATTCCGAACATCTGCAGCGGATTGGCGTTGCGCTACTGGCTTATTTTGAATCACTGGGTCAAGCGTTAACCCAAACTGAACTCTAATATTCATTTTTCTTGTAGCAATCAATCGTTCACACATGGATTTTGTATAAGCGCTGAAGAGTAAGCTAAGCTTTATAGCGATGGTTTGTTGAATGCGCTTAACTTTTAATTCACATTATGGACATTATTCGTATACTTAATCACTCTATTGTTATTTTACGTTTTATAGCTTAGCTCTAAGTAAACATCAAGGAACAAGGAATGTTGCGAGTTATATCAGCAGGTTTGCTGGTTGCTTGGTTAGCTATTTTGCCAGCGGTTGCAGAGCAGGTCGATTTGCGGGTACTGGCTTGGCCCGGTTATGCTGACAGCGATATTGTGACCGTGTTCGAGAAACGCTATCAAGTAAAAGTTAAAGTTAGTTATGTGACTAACGATGATGATATGTGGCTACGGATCGGTCATCAGCAGGGGGCTGATTTTGATGTATTTGCGGTGAATACTGCCGAATTGCAGCGTTACATCAACGCTAATTTGACTCAGCCGCTCAATCCAAAACTACTGCCGAATGTGCTTCATCAACGGTCTCGCTTTAAGGCATTGCAATCGATCCCGGGAGCGACTCGAGGCGATGCCGTGTATGCGGTACCTTATACCTACTCTGAAATGGGGCTTATTTATAATTTAGCAATGTTTAAACAGCCTCCTACTAGTTGGCAGGTATTATGGGATCCCCGTTATCGTGCTCAAATTTTGGCTTATAACGGCAGTTCGCATAATTACTCTTTGGCGGCGATGGTCGAGGGGGTTGCTAATCCGTTTCAATTGGATGAGGCGCAATTCAGGCAAGCCACCGAACGTTTAGTGGCTTTGCGACGGAATGTATTGACCTTTTATGCTTCCCCCGAGGAGGCGCTAGATTATTTTACTCAGGAAAATATAGCGCTGATGTTTGCTAACTATGGCGCGCAGCAGGTCAAAATGCTCACCGATGCTGGCGCTCAGGTTGGTTACGTGATCCCAAGAGAAGGAGCCTTAGCCTGGCTTGATTGTTGGGTTCTTTCGGCAGGCATGAAAAACTCAGAGTTAGCCCATCAATGGATTAATTACACTTTAGAGCCTTGGGTGAGTGAGCGTTTAACTCAGCGCCAAGGGCTGGCAAATACTATTGTACAAGATCCGCGAAGTGTTACCGAAGATAAAGTTATCTGGCTACAAGCGGTAGAGGATCAGCAACGTCGTAGTCAAGTTTGGCAGCTTATTCTAAGTGGCAAAAATATGGCCACGATGGAATGACCATGAGTAACTCCATCTCACTTCGTCTTGGCTTATGGTTTTCAATGTTTGGGATCTTAGCCTCGATCGTGACGGCGACCATCAGTTATCACGAAAGCCGCGGTTTGCTCAGCCAAAGCGCCGAACGAGAACTAGCCACAACCACTCAAATATTAACCCGTGAGTTTAGTCGAACCATCGATGAAATTGCCAAAGATGCGCGTTTTTTGAGTGCTATACCACAGACCGTCGGTTATTTTAGTACGCTTCAACCCGCTGAATTTGCCGAGCAACTGAATTCAATATTTACCCAAAAACTGAAGTTAAACTCTTCTTATTTTCAGATCCGTTTTATTGGTGCCGCCGACTTTGGTCGAGAGTTGATTCGGGTGGACCGTTTAAGTTCTGGTGTGGTTTCTCGCAGCCCTTCTGAGTTAGAAGAAAAAGCTCATTATCCTTATGTTTTTCGAACGTTGCGGCTTAGTCCGGATGAAGTTTATCTATCGGATATTGAAATTCATACCGAGCAGGGCTTGGAAGTGGATTTGCATCATCCAACTTTAAAGGTTGCTTCGCCAGTGTATGTTGATGGTCAGACGCTCGGTTTGGTGGTGATTAATGTAAGTTTGACCCAATTGTTTAGTTTATTACAGGCGGATTTACCGAAAGGTGTTGATATTTATCTGAGTAATCAGCACGGTGATTATTTAGTGAATCCAGATTCTGATAAGCAGTTTGGTTTTCATTTTGGCCACCGCTATTTAATTCAACAAGATTTTCCCGAAATGGAAGCGTTATTTAGTAACCATCAACCGCTGACCTATGTATTGCCCTCCTCTGTTGGCGTGAATTACCAACGGGCGGTATCATTTACTGCGTTGTTTTATGGTTCTATCACCAATCAAAAAATGGCGGTATTGGGTTTGGCTAGCCCTTTACCAAGCTTGAGTGCGATTATGGATGTCTTAGCTGGTTCAATGATTAAGGTGTGTTTGGGTTTGAGCCTATTGGGATTATTGACCTCACTGTTGTTTGCTCGGATTTTGTCGATGCCGATCCGTAATATGGTGGCGGCAGTGAAAGATTTTTCTGCGGGCCAGTCGTTGGATCAGCGTTTATTACCAAGCGACCGTAATGATGAGATTGGTTTACTTGCGAATAGCTTCTATGCCATGTCGCAGCAAATTAACCTGCAGATTAAAATTCTGAAAGACAATGAGACTAATCTACGTCATCTCGCCAGTCACGACGGTTTGACTGGCCTGCCAAATCGAGCGCTGTTCTTGGAGCAGTTAAATGCCTCGATGCGTCAAGCACAACTTAGTGAGACTCAATTGGCCGTCGTGTTTATTGATTTAGATGATTTTAAACAGGTGAATGATAGTTTTGGTCATGCTGCGGGTGATCAATTATTGCAGCAAGTTGCGCAGGTGGTGCGAGACACCATTCGAGCGGAAGATTCGGTGGCTCGTTTTGCGGGAGATGAGTTTATGCTCGCATTGACTTCGATAGACCAGCATCAGGATGCATCGTCGGTGGTGAATAAGGTTTTGAGTCGTTTAGCCGAAGAAATATATTTGGATACTCAGGTTCATCCGGTGTACGCCAGTGTTGGCATCAGTATTTATCCGGGTGATGGCATTAATGCCGAAATGTTGATCCGAAATGCTGATGCCGCGATGTATAAAGCCAAGGAAAAAGGTCGTAATTGCTTTTGCTTTTACGACCTTAAATCTGCTCAGTCCAACAATTAAGCAGCCTGGTGTGCGATCATTGTCGGCTTGCACAGCGTGCTGTTTTAAGCGCGTTTTTTACTGGCAACATCCATCCATACTGCGAGTAGCAAAATACTGCCCTTAATGATCGATTGCCAATAGGTCGGTACATCCATCATGCTCATTCCGTTGTCCAGACTGGCCATGATAAAGGCGCCTAAAACAGCTCCGAATACGGTACCGACCCCACCTGCTAAGCTGGTACCGCCAATCACACAGGCGGCAATTGCATCCAGTTCGGCGATATTACCCGCCGAGGGGGAACCCGCGCCTAAGCGGGAGGCCAAAATTAAACCTGCGACCCCAACTAATAAACCATTAATGGCAAATACACTGAGTTTAGTTTTTTCTACATTGATCCCTGATAGGCGGCTGGCTTCGAGATTACCGCCAATGGCATAAATACGCCGTCCAAAAGCGGTTTTTTTGGCCATGAATGCGGCGATAAACATCAAAACTACCAATAGTAGTACCGGGGTAGGGACGCCGCGATAATCGTTGAGCAACAATATTGCCGCTAAGGCAAAAATTGCGATAAAACCAAATTTCAGTATATCCCCGGCAATTGGACTGTTATCTAGCTGGTGGGCACTACGGTTTTTACGTCGTTTGCCTTGCCAGGCGAAGAATACGATCAATGCTCCAACAGTGGTCATTAGCGAAAACAGATCGGGGAGATAGCTTTGGCCAATAATCGCCATACTGGGGCTGGTGGGCGCCACGGTACTGCCACCAGTAATACCGATCAGAATACCTCGAAAGGCCAATAAACCGGCGAGAGTGACGATGAAAGAAGGCACTCTGCGATAGGCAACCCACCAGCCATTCCAAAGCCCGAGCAGTAAGCCAGCACATAAGGTGAGAACAATGGTGAGAGGCAAGGGCAGTTGCCACCATACATCCATAATTGCAGCAGCGCCGCCGAGTAGTCCCATCATAGAGCCTACTGATAAATCAATCTCAGCAGAAATGATGACAAAGACCATACCGATGGCGAGGATCCCTGTAATTGCAGTTTGTCGTAACAGGTTTGAAATATTACGAGGGGTGAGATAACTACCGTCAGTAGCAAAATAGAAAAACAGCATGATCAAAGCAATAGCGGCAAACATTACTAATACCTGTAGCTGCATTTTTTTCAGTTTATCCATCAAGTTGCCCTTGACTGCAGGGGGGGTGATGGTGGTTTCTTGACTAGACATGTTTTACTCCTCGGCCAATGCACAATCCATCACCATTTCCTGGCTCAGGTTTTGATTGTCTAATAGGCCTTTTAATTTACCTTCGTGCATCACCAAGACTCGGTCACTGATCCCTAATACTTCGGGTAATTCTGAAGACACCATAATGATGCTAATTCCTTGTTTAACAAGCTGAAAAATAAGTTTATAGATCTCATATTTAGCCCCCACATCGATCCCTCGTGTTGGTTCATCGAGAATTAAAATACGCGGTTTTAGTAGCAGAAACTTCGCCAAAATTGCTTTTTGCTGATTACCGCCACTAAGGCTTTTAATCGCCAAGTCGGCAGAAGCGGTTTTGACTTTGAGTCGTGCGATGGATTGGTCTATTGAGGCCTGTTCCGCCGATTCGTTTAAGGCTTGAGCGGGGCCAGTAAACATATTTAATCCTGCCAAGGTAATGTTATGGCCAACGCCCATGATCGGAACAATCCCGTGACGCTTGCGATCTTCAGGTACCATGGCAATGCCATATTTAAGAGCATCCCGATTATGACGGATCTTAATTGGCTGACCGTCTAGTTCGATCGGACATTGATAAATGCCCTCATAGGAACCAAACAAGCATTGCATCAGTTCGGTGCGGCCCGAACCCACTAAACCGGCGACCGCTAATATTTCGCCCTTATGTAGGCTAAAATTGACTTGGTCCACTTGCTTTAAGGGCGAGCCTTTGGTGAGCTGGGCATTCACCGGCCCAACTTTTAATACCACGTCACCGATCGGATGTTCTTCCCGAGGGAACAGTTGTTTGAGTTCGCGGCCAACCATCATGCTGATAATATCGTCGGTGCTCATTTGTTTGGCAGACTGAGTCCCAATATGCTCACCATCGCGAATAATGCAGATGCGGTCAGAGATTTCTTTGACTTCGGTGAGCTTGTGAGAAATATACACACAGCTAACGCCTTCACTGCGCAGCTGTTTGACGATGTCTAACAGTATCCGAGTTTCCGACTCGGTGAGTGGGGCGCTGGGTTCATCTAAGACCAATACTTCGGCTTGTTTGGATAAGGCCTTGGCTATTTCCACCAGTTGTTGCTGGCCGACGCCTAACTCGCGGATCGGTGTATCCGGCGAAATATCTAAGTTCACCCGTTGCAACAGGGCTTTGGTTTGCTGAAACATTGCGCTGTGATCCAGCACGCCATAATGGCTGAGCTCGGCGCCCAGAAAAATGTTCTCCAAGATCGATAGTTCTTTCACCAAGGTGAGTTCTTGGTGAATAATCGCAATGCCTTTTTCCTCACTATCTCTGACATTGTGTGAAATTAAGGGTTGGCCTTTGTAATGGATTTGACCTTGATAAGATCCGTAGGGGTGCACCCCGGTGAGCACCTTCATTAAGGTTGATTTACCCGAACCGTTTTCGCCGCAAAGTGATACCACCTCACCGCGCTCAAGATTAAAATTGACTCCATTTAAGGCCACCACGCCGGAAAATTTCTTAACAATGTTAGACATTGTTAATAAGCTGGTTTGACTCATAAGTGCTCCTCAAAAGGCGGGGAAGGCCCCGCCTTTCAATACCGCTGGATGAACAGAAGGTTATTGGTAAACGTCTGCTTTGGTGTGGAAACCATCGGCAATAATCGTGCTGTCGATGTTGTCTTTGTCTACGGGGATCGGAGTTAACAAGTAAGCGGGCACATCTTTAGTGCCGTTGTTTAAGCTCGAGTTGGCTTTGGGCATTTTGCCTTCGCCCATTTCAACCGCTAATTCGGCTGCGGTGGTGGCTAATAGCTTTATGGGTTTGTAAATCGTCATGGTTTGCGTGCCAGCAAGGACCCGACGAGTTGCTGCTAAGTCGGCATCTTGACCGGAAATAAAGACTTTCCCGGCTAAACCTTGCGCTTCAAGCGCTTGAATTGCACCACCAGCGGTGGAGTCGTTGGAGGCAACAACAACATCGATATTGTTGTTATTGGCGGTGAGTGCATTTTCCATGATTTTTAATGCGTTTTCAGCGAGCCAGCCATCGACCCATTGATCGCCAACCACTTTAATATCGCCTTTGTCGATCAGCGGTTGCAGGATATTCATTTGTCCTTGACGGAATAATTTCGCGTTGTTGTCGACAGGTGAGCCCCCCATCAAAAAGAAGTTGCCATTGGCTTTATGTTGGATCAACGCTTTGGCCTGTAATTCACCTACTTTTTCATTGTCAAAAGATAGATAAAAATCGATGTCTGCATTATTGATTAAGCGGTCATAGGCGAGCACTTTAATGCCCTCAGATTTTGCTTCAGCGATAACATTCGACAAAACCTTGCCGTTGTAAGGGATAATTACTAATACATCGACACCGCGAGAAATCATGTTTTCAATTTGAGAAATTTGTGCAGTCTCGTTGCTATTTGAAGACTGTACGAATACTTTGGCACCAAGCGCCTCAGCTTTCTCAACAAAAAAATCGCGGTCTTTCTGCCAGCGCTCTAGACGTAAATCATCGATGGCTAAACCGATTTTTACGGTTTTGGCAAAGGCTGGTGTGGATAGGGCTAATACGGCTGTACAGATTAACATGATCAGCTTTTTCATATATGGCTCCTTGCTTGATAGCTTGTTTTATTATGTTTTTATTTAGGGCGATTGTGCCTGGCGAGAATTACATCGTTCGGCCAATCTGCTCTAGTTGTAGGGTGTAGAGGTCATCCCAATAAGGCACTCCTCAGCAATCAGCCTAAGTCGATATTGGTAAACAACCAATGACGCTTTTTTGTACGCTTATGACGTTTATTCACAAACGTAGTGAGAGTGTGACAAGGCTCTAGAAAACGCTTTTTAAGTGATGACCGATGCTTGAATGAGATCTGTGGTTTCATCGAAAACGCGGCAAGATGCTATGAATTAGCTGCTCAAAAGTTGAGCTGGCGGTGCCGTTATTGATTTATTTAGGGTCACCGCTGAGCGAATTAGTGGTTATTTTGAAGTTGTTGGATCAGCTCAAGTTGAATGGTTTGGTCGCTAAATGCTTTAAGTGTGTCCAGTCCTGGCGCTTGCTCGGGAGTAAAGTCTTTCGCCATGTTCTGGATCCATTGTAAACCTATTTCACTTTCGTAGGCTGAGCTGAGTACACAGCTAACCTGGTCGGCATGCGCTTGATCAATTAAGCTGGTACAGCGATGCCATGTTCCGATTAGACTCGGCTTGAGTACTAAGCTGCGTAAACCGTCGAAGTAGTGGTAGCGATAACTGCTATCTTGTAGGGTTTCGTCTAGAGCTATTCCGACTTGGGTTCGCTTGGCGAGCATCGCGCACTGTTGGCTGTTGACAAGCGGTTCTTCGATGTAATCGATACGATTTAAATCGATATTTTCTAATACATAAATCGCTTGGTTCCAGAGCCAACTTTGATTGGCATCTAAACGTAAACGCAGTTGAGGATAATGTTGTTGCAATTGGGTAATTAGCTCTAGATCACTTTTAGGGGAGTTACGAGCCACTTTGAGTTTGGCTAAAGTTGCATGACTCCGGTCTAAGGTTTGCTGGCACTGGGCGAAGTCACCGTCTAATAGGGGGTACGCGACCTTGATCGGTACTTCTGGGGGCATACCCGCGACACAGCAGTCGATGGCAAAGGCGACACTGGGATAGAACTTGCGAATACTATGGCCCTGTAAATAATCCAGTAGTTGTTGCTCTGCTTGGTCGAGCGTTTCTTCGCTAAAGCCCGGCAGCGGGGCAACTTCCCCACGACCTCTTCGTCCATCGTTAAAACAGACGTCCAGATAGAGACCTTGCCGTTGGCTGATTTGCTGTGGACCAAGGTTAATTGGGTGACGAAGTTGCAGAGTATAGCGAGAGATCGTTGCGCTTTGCCAATTACAGAGCATACCGAGTTCCTTATTCGCAGGCGGGATGAAAGACATTTTCATCCCTTAAATTAATCACAGCAAGTTAACTTACTAATATTAGATGATTAATTTGTTATTTGCCTAAGGGTTCCTTTTAAATTTATTGAATTCCGGAGGGCGCTTCTCGTTAAAGGCGTTGCGTCCTTCTTGGCCTTCTTCGGTCATATAAAATAGCATGGTGGCATTACCCGCGAGCTCTTGCAGGCCTGCTTGTCCATCACAGTCGGCATTCAATGCGGCCTTCAGGCAACGTAGCGCCATTGGGCTGTTTTGCAGCATTTCACGACACCACTGTACGGTTTCGGCTTCCAATTGAGCGTAGGGCACCACGGTGTTGACCAAGCCCATGTCGAGCGCCTCTTGGGCATCATACATTCGACAGAGAAACCAAATCTCGCGGGCTTTTTTCTGACCAACGATGCGTGCCATATAGCTGGCTCCCCAGCCACCATCGAAGGAGCCAACTTTAGGCCCAGTTTGGCCAAACTTAGCATTATCGGCGGCAATGGTTAGGTCGCACATCATGTGTAAGACATGACCGCCACCAACAGCATAACCAGCTACCATCGCGACCACGGGCTTGGGACAGGTCCGAATTTGTCGTTGAAAATCGAGAACATTCAGATGATGAGTGCCCTGATCGTCTTGATAACCGCCATAATCCCCCCGTACCGATTGGTCACCACCAGAGCAGAAGGCGAGCTCTCCTTCACCAGTTAAAATAATCACCCCGACTTCAGGATCAATTCGCGCATCGTGCAAAGCATGCATCATCTCTTGCACCGTTAACGGTCGAAAAGCATTGCGAACCTGCGGACGATTAATGGTGATTTTGGCGATACCGCATTTCGATTTATGGTAGTAAATATCTTGGTAGTCATGGTTGACGTTTTGCCAATTTACTGGGGTGCGTTCAATTGTAGTCATGTTTTTCTCTTATATATTTTTAAGACACTGAGTGAGTTGTTGGGAAAACAGCGCCGGTTGTTCAAAGTGGCAATTGTGCCCAGCATTGGCAATGTGATGCCAATGCTGTTGCGGATAATCTTGCTGTAGCTGCTTGGCTAGGCGCTGGTAGTTATGGTCTAAACTTCCGCCGATAAAATCGAGCGGCATTTTTAAGCGTCTTAGCTGCTTTGAGAGGTCATCTTGTAAACCTAAACTACAGGCGGTTAAGGTTGCAGCTAGGCCTTGACGATCTTGGTGGCTGCGTTTTCGTATCAGTTGCTGGCGTTGTAAGCTCGATAAATTGCTAAACACCGCCTGTTGATACCAATCGTTTAATAGCTCTTCCAGCGGCTCGTTTAAGCAACGGTCGGCCCAACGGTGATCCTGTACTAAACGTTGTTGGCGAGCTTGAGCGTCGCATAAACCTGGGTGAGCCGATTCAATAATCAGCTGCTGCAAGCCTTTGGGAGCGATTAGTGCGTGATGTAAAGCTAAGCGGCCTCCGAGGCTGTAACCGAGTAATCGGTATTGGCGTACTTTCAGGCGTTTGAGGCAGGCGCTCAAGCGATGACTAAAGTCTTTGAATGCTGCGCGCGGTTTCAACCGTTGCTGCCCGCTCAAACCATGACCAGGAATGTCGATGGCGACGCAGTAATAATCAGCGCTTAATTCGGCGATGACTGCCTGCCAGTCGCTGCCATTCCCCAAGAAACCATGTAACAGCACCAAGCAGGGATGTTGACTTTGTCCATAAACACTAAAGTGCATGCTGTTGACTGACCTCGCTGAGTAAGGCCTGATAACGCCGACTGGCATCACCGGCGGAAAAACAAACCTCAATCAAACTCGCGCCTTGATGTTGCTGTGCTTGCTTAAAGGCTTGCTCGAATTGCTGCTTGCTCGAGACTCTGTGGAAGGGCAAGTTAAATAACTGTGCGGCTGCGGCGAAGTTGGTTTGTTGGGGCAATTGGTAATAGTCCTCGGCCAGTTGCTGGTGCTGCTCGGGCTCAGCCAGTTCAGGCAGTAAACTAAAGATCTCGCCGCCTTGATTATTCAATAAGATGATCACTAGCTTATGTTGATTGCGACTCGCCAGCGCTAGTGAATTCAAGTCATGCAGTAGCGAGGTATCGCCAATCACTAAGCTGGTTGATCCAGCCAAAGCCTGACTAATTCCGACACTGGTTGCCAGCAGACCGTCGATGCCCGAGGCTCCGCGGTTGGCAAAATAATTTGTGGCAGCGCAGCTCTGACCTAAGAGTTCGAAGATCCGTATCACCATACTATTGCCCATAAAGAGGCTTGAGCCAGGTGCTTGTAAGGCGCTGATTTGAGCACTGATCGATAGCTCTGAATAGTCTTGCAGATGCTGCTGCACGATGGGCTGAATTTGTTGCTGTGCCTGGAGCCATCGCTCTAAGTAGGCGCCAGTACTTGGCTGCTTCGCCAGATGGCTCTTGAGCCAAGTAGTGGGCTGGCACTGCCAGCGAATTTGTTGTTGATGCTTGGGGTTTAGTCGCTGCTGTGCGGGATCAATTAGCCACTGCTGTGTCGAGATCTTGGCCAACCATTGGCTGAGACGTTTGGCGACCAGATGCGCGCCAAACTGGATCACTAAATCCGGTTGATTCGCCGTGGCAAAGTGCTGGTTGGCCAGTAATAAGTCTGCTTGAGTGATGACTTCGCTATCGACTACTTGCCAATGGCTCTGACAATCGACTACCACTGGCCAATGGTGTTGCTCAGCCCAAGCGATAATCGCCTGAGTCTGTTCGGGCAGTTGTTTACCAATTACCACTAACACTTTGCTGTTGCGATCCAAGCTTGACCAAGCCGCCGAGCAAGTGGGGCTCTGAGGGCTGATGACCACTTGGTAATAGGGTTGGTCACTGTCGTGCCAAACGGCTAAGTCAGCTAGGTGGCTGGATAAGTCTTGTCGCGCCTGCTGTGGGTAAAAGGGTTCTCGATAGGGGCAATTAAGATGTACCGGGCCGGCTGTTTGTTGTTGCATGGCCAAGGCCTGACCTAGTTCCGTGAGCATGCTACTGGGTGACATGGCGAGGTTGGGTTCGGCTAAACTTGCTTGGTAAATCGGGTAGTCGGAAAAAATCCTACGCTGATCAATGGCTTGATTGGCTCCCACCGCAAGCAACTCTTGGGGGCGGTCGGCACTGAGGATCAATAGTGGCACGCCAGTTTGCCGTGCTTCAATTACCGCCGGATATAAGTTTGCGACGGCAGTACCAGAGGTGGTGATAATTGCCACCGTTTGTCGGCTAGCCTTGGCTAGACCGAGGGCGAAAAAGCCAAGACCACGTTCGTCAAAGTGAACCAGACTTTGGCAGCCAGGATGATTAGCGACGGCCAAGGTTAAGGGGGTAGAGCGAGAGCCCGGCGCGATACAAAACTGGCGAATACCATGGCGCAGACAGTCTTCAATCAACAGTTCCGCCCAAGCGATATTAATATTTTTGGGGTTACTTTTGTTCAAGGGCGTCCTCATCGACTAATTGTAATACGGTGGCGATTTTGTGGTTGAGTTCTTGCCATTCTAGCTCAGGATCTGAGCCGGCGAGGATCCCCGCGCCAGCAAAAATAGTCAGTTGTTGAGCACTGACCAAGGCGCTACGGATCGCGACCGAAAACTCACTTTGCGCGCCACTAAACCAGCCGACGGCACCGGCATACCAGCCGCGAGCGTATCCTTCATGCTTTAAGATATATTGGATCGCCGAACTGCGCGGTAGACCGCCGACGGCGGGGGTTGGATGCAAGGCCTGTAACAGAGTACTATCATCCAAATCGGGACTGATTTGAGCAATGATCCGTCGCTTTAGATGTTGCACCTGAGCTAGCTTGACGAGCTCTGGCTCAGCCAAGGTTTGTACATGTAAGCTGAGTTCGCCGAGACGACAGCTTAAGTCATCGGCCACCAATTGATTTTCTCGTTGGTTTTTTGCGTCATCTAATAAGGCCTGCCCAAGTTGTAAATCTTGTTCTGGAGTTGCGCCTCTTGGGGCTGTGCCCGCTAGGGCTTCACTGCTTAGTTGGCTTCCTTCCCGAGAATACAGGCGCTCTGGGCTACAGCCAACGAAGCAGTGAAAGCCATCAAACTGAAATAAGAAGCTATAGCACTGCGGCTCTTTTTGTTGCCATTGTTGCAACAGTGAAAAAGCATTAATATCAGCACTTAAGCTCAGACTTGTCTGCCTGGATAAGACCACTTTTGCGGTATGCTGCTGAAATTCACTGCTGGTGACCTGTGTCACCAGTTGCTGCCATTGGGCTTGACTGGGCTGGTCGTGACGACTTAGCACTGTGAGCTGGTTTGGTTCGATGGTTTGAGTGGCTTGGAGCGATGAAAAAGCTTGTTCGATCCGTTGATATTCTAAGTCGATTTGTTGTTCAAAATTGGCATTAATGAGGAATTGAAAATCTTCGCCATTGCCTCGGATCTCAAAGCGCGGCAAAATAAAGCGCTGTTGTGGGAAACTGGGCCACGATGCGGCTTGTTCCGCAAAGGCAATACCACCATAGAATCGCAGTTGATTGTTTTGGGCGTTGAGTTGTTCACACTGAGCTTGTAGTTGTTCCTGACCAATCAGTGATTTTGCGGCACCGACAAAAGCAACTTGTTGCTGATGTTTATCCCGCCAGTAGCCACGAGTATGTTGTTGCTGTTGATTTAACCAGGCTAATAAATCTAATTTAGGCAAGCGGATGCAGGCTTGCTGAAAACCATGCTGTGGCGCCTTTTTTAGTTGCTGCATCAGCAGTTTAAATTGACTATAAGAGAGCTGCACCTTTACGATTCCTGCTATCGACGACCGTCTCAATGTAGCGGTTTTTTTTATAACATCATAGTCAGATTTGGTTCTGCTTTGATGCTGAGCAATAATAGGCGCCGAGTTGTTATTTTTATGTTGAGTATTACTGTGAAATCCTGGTTGCATGCTGCCCGCTTGCGAACGCTGCCTTTGGCGAGCTCGTCGGTTCTTTTAGGTTCTTGTCTGGCGCTGAAACAGCAGCAGTTTAGTTGGCCAGTATTTGTACTGTCGTTATTGACGGCGGTGTTGTTACAAATTTTATCCAATTTAGCTAATGACTATGGTGATGCGCTGAAGGGCCTCGATGATGAGACCCGGGTGGGACCGACGCGGGCGATTCAGGCTGGTTTGCTGAGCGCACCGCAAATGTTGCGGGCGATAGTGCTAATGGCCTTGTTATCGGTGGCGAGTGGTTTGCTGCTGTTGTGGGTGAGCATCGGCGATCATTGGCTGGCCTGGCTTGGCTTCATAGGTCTGGGGGCTCTGGCGATTGTTGCCGCTATTGCCTACACCATGGGAGAGAAACCCTACGGTTATCGCGGTTTGGGCGATCTCAGTGTGTTTGTGTTCTTTGGTCTGCTAGGGGTGGTGGGCAGTCATTATTTACATACTCAGCAGCTCGATCCTGCAGTATGGTTGGTAGGGGCCGGGAGTGGTTTACTGGCGACTGCGGTGCTTAATATCAATAATATTCGCGATTTTAAACCCGATTTGTCGGCTGGAAAGCTGACTCTGGCGGTGCGTCTTGGGGAGCGCCGAGCGCGCTATTATCATCTGTTATTAATCTTGGTCGCCTTGGGACTGTTCGCCAGCTACCTATTGCTGAATGCTGCCAGCAGTTTTGCTTGGTTGTACCTGTTGGCCGCGCTCGCCTTGCTCAAGGTGAGTGCTACGGTGTTTTGTCAGTACCAACACCAAGTTTTAGATCAACAACTGCAAGCGACGGCGAAATGGAGTTTCTTGTTGAGTGTCCTGTTTAGTCTCGGTCTGCAATTTCAGCTTTAGTCCATCAGTTGTGGTTGTCATCCTTCTCAACCTTACTTGGCGGGTATTGATCGGTGTTGCTCAGTTTGGTTTTTGATCTGCCGCTTGTGATTTGTAATTATCAGCCCTATACTCGGCTCTCTTGTCGGAGTGCCGAAAGGCTGAGACCACGGGTAGTATTGCTACTGTTGTGTGGGATCCGTATGACCTGATCAGGATAATGCCTGCGCAGGGAACAAGATGAGTAAGTTTTTTGTGAAAGTGCCAATGGACCGTTGCGACGGCGTATATTGCGCCCTTAGCTTTGCTTACTTCTCCTACATCCGACAAGCCTCATTGTTAATAACTTTATTGAGAGGCAAGTCATGTCAAGACGCGAAACCAGAGCTGCTGCAGAGCAATATATTAATAATCTGCAGGGTCAAGCTTTTCCAAATTCAGAAAAAATTTATATTCAAGGTAGTCGTGACGATATTCAAGTTGCGATGCGCCAAATTAACTTAGCCGATAGCCTGGTGGGCGGTAGTAAAGAAAATCCGAAGTTTGCCGCCAATGAACCGGTTCGGGTCTATGATACCTCAGGAATTTATAGTGACCAACAAGCCGATTTGGATGTGCGTAAGGGCTTGCCCCAACAGCGTCAGGCTTGGATCGAAGAGCGCGGCGATACCGAGGCTTTAGCCGGACACAGCTCAAACTTTTCTCAGCAACGTTTGGCCGATGAAGGTCTCGATCATATTCGTTTCGACAGCCTGCCAACACCACGAAAAGCCAAGCCTGGTAAACGAGTGACTCAATTACACTATGCTCGCCAAGGTATTATCACCCCGGAAATGGAATATATCGCGATCCGCGAAAACATGGGACGGGACAAGATCCGTGAAGATTTACTGGCCGAACAACAAGCGGGTCATTCCTTTGGTGCTTCCTTGCCGGCGCATATTACTGGTGAGTTCGTTCGCGATGAGGTCGCGCGAGGTCGGGCGATTATTCCTGCCAATATTAACCATGCCGAAACCGAGCCGATGATCATTGGTCGTAATTTCTTGGTCAAAGTGAACGCCAATATTGGGAATTCGGCGGTGACCTCTTCGATAGAAGAAGAAGTTGAGAAGTTAGTTTGGGCGACCCGTTGGGGTGCCGATACGGTGATGGACTTGTCGACTGGCCGTTATATTCACGAGACCCGTGAATGGGTGATCCGTAACTCGCCTGTGCCGATCGGCACCGTGCCCATTTATCAAGCTCTGGAAAAGGTAAATGGAGTGGCTGAAGATCTCAACTGGGAAGTCTTTCGCGACACTTTGATCGAGCAGGCAGAACAGGGCGTGGACTACTTCACTATTCATGCTGGCGTATTGCTGCGTTATGTGCCAATGACCGCCAAGCGGATTACTGGCATCGTTTCGCGTGGCGGCTCGATCATGGCCAAGTGGTGTTTGGCCCACCACCAGGAGAGTTTCCTTTACGAGCGTTTTCGCGATATTTGTGAAATTTGTGCCGCCTATGATGTGTCGTTGTCCCTGGGGGATGGAATGCGTCCGGGCTCGATTGCCGATGCCAACGACGAGGCGCAGTTTGCCGAATTGGAAACCCTTGGCGAGTTGGCCAAAGTTGCCTGGGAATACGATGTACAGGTGATTATCGAAGGCCCGGGCCACGTCCCGATGCAGCTGATCAAAGAGAATATGGAGAAGCAGCTCGAAGTTTGTGACGAGGCCCCATTTTATACTTTAGGACCGCTAATTACCGATATTTCTCCGGGGTACGACCACTTTTCTTCGGGCATTGGCGCGGCGATGATTGGTTGGTTTGGCTGCGCCATGTTGTGTTATGTGACGCCCAAAGAGCATCTGGGTCTACCCAACAAAGATGACGTAAAACAGGGCATGATTACCTATAAAATCGCCGCTCACGCCGCCGATTTGGCAAAAGGTCATGCTGGCGCGCAAATTCGAGATAACGCCATGAGTCGAGCGCGTTTTGAATTCCGCTGGGAAGATCAATTCAATCTTGCTTTAGATCCCGATACTGCCCGTGCCTACCATGATGAGGCGCTGCCTCAAGAATCTGCCAAGGTGGCGCACTTCTGTTCGATGTGTGGCCCGAAATTTTGTTCAATGAAGATCTCTCAAGAGGTGCGCGATTATGCCAATGACTTAGAGATTAAGTTATTAGATGAACCGCTTGCCGATCTTGGGTATCAGCCCGCCGCAGTGGTTGAAGGGATGGCGGAAAAGTCTGCTGAGTTTCGTCGTAAGGGGGCCGAAATTTACCACTCCCCGTTAACTGCCGAGACTAGCCATGAAGCCTAGTGCTTGCCTTGACGCGGCCTTACGCCCACAAATTTGGACGATCGCGGGAAGCGACAGCTGTGCAGGAGCGGGTTTGCAGGCCGATTTACTGAGCGCCCATGATTTGGCCGTTGAGTGTGCCACTGCGGTGACCGCGTTGACTGCGCAAAATATTCGCGGGGTGAGCGCCATGGAGACGGTCACGGACGCGATGTTGGCCGCGCAGTTGGATGCTTTGGCTGCAACGAATCCGGCCAAGGTGATAAAAATTGGCATGTTAGGCTGTGCCGAGTTAGTGACTTTGGTGGCAGAGAAGTTAGCCCGCTATAAGGCGACTTGGTCGGAACCACCGTTGGTGGTGTACGACCCTGTACTGGTCGCGAGTTCTGGGGCGAAGCTGGCGGCTGACGATCTGCTAGCGGCTTTACCCAAGCTATTGGCTCAAGTTGATGTGCTCACGCCCAATGCCAGTGAGTTAGCCAGCTTGACGGGCATTGGGCTCAGCAGTCCCGGTGCCGTGAAACAAGCCTGCGCAGCGTTGCTAGCCAAGGGCGTCAAAGCCGTGTGGGCCAAGGGGGGACACTTAGATTTCACGCCCGGACAAGCGGTGGATTTTTATTGTGATGGGCAGCGCGAGATATTGCTCTCCAGTCCGTTACTGGAAGCCTCGCATACCCACGGCACTGGTTGTACTCTGGCCTCCGCCCTGGCGGCTGGTTTAGCGCTCGATTTTGCCATGGAAGATGCACTAGTGCTGGCCAAAGCTTATGTCTATCAGGGACTTTCTCAGCAGCAGGGTTGTGGCAATCTGGCGCACTTGGGCTGGCCCAGTCTGCGGCAATATTTTCCACGGGTTGAGTCGGCACAAACGCCGCTAGGAAAGCTGTTTGGCCTCAGCGAAAGTTGGCCAGAGCAGCAGTCCTTCGCGAGCTGTGATAGCTATCAACTTGGCGTTTACCCAGTGGTGGATAGCGTGGCATGGATAGAGCGTCTATTAGCGATGGGGGTGAAAACCCTACAGCTGCGGATCAAAGATAAAAGTAATGCGGAAGTGGAAGGCGATGTGCGTCAAGCCATCCAACTGGGTCGTCAATATCAGGCGCGTTTGTTTATTAATGACTACTGGCAATTGGCGCTAAAACATGGTGCCTATGGGGTGCATTTGGGGCAAGAAGATCTGGCCTTGGCCGATTTACCACAAATTGCCGCTGCTGGTTTGCGTTTAGGCATTAGCACCCATGGCTATTACGAATTATTACGTGCCAGTCAGCTAGGCCCTAGTTATATTGCACTGGGGCATATTTTTCCCACGACTACTAAGGATATGCCGTCCAAGCCGCAAGGTTTGGCGAAATTAAGTCGTTACGCGAGCTTAATGAGCGATTATCCCTTAGTCGCGATTGGTGGCATCGATTTGTCGCGAGCCAAGCAGGTGTGGCAGTGTGGCGTGGGCAGTGTGGCGGTGGTCCGAGCGATTACCGAGGCAGCCGATCCCGCGAATGCGCTGGCCGAGCTCGAAGCGATTGTCAGTCAATCAACTGAAATGAGCAGATAGGAGTCAACATGAACTTCAACCAATTAACGGACCAAGAATACCAACGCTATAGTCGCCACCTATTACTCAAAGAGCTTGGGGAAGTCGGGCAATTAAAGCTCAAGCAGGCTCAGGTGTTGTTGATTGGGGTGGGGGGCTTGGGCGCGCCGGCGAGTATGTACTTAGCCGCGGCAGGTGTCGGGAAATTGGTTTTAGCCGATTTTGACCAGCTCGATAGCAGCAATTTACAGCGCCAGGTGCTATACACCGAAGCGGATATTGGCAGTGCCAAAGTCACTGCCGCGAAACAGCGCCTGCAGCAGCTTAACAGTCAGATCCAAGTGCGAACCGTGAATCGCAAGATGGATGATTTGTTACTGGCGATGGAGGTGGCGCAAGCCGATGTGGTGCTGGATTGCAGCGATAACATCAGCACCCGTTATGCGGTGAATCAGGCCTGTGTGAAAGCCAAAGTGCCTTTGGTGAGTGGTGCAGCAGTCGCCTTTGACGGGCAGTTGATGGTGTTTGATTTTCGCCGTTCAGCTCAGGGCTGTTATCACTGCTTATTTCCGAATGCCAGTGAGCAGCAACTTAATTGCAGTAATGCCGGGGTCCTTGGGCCAGTGGTGGGCACCATCGGTAGCCTGCAAGCCTTGGAAACCATTAAGTTGCTGGTGGGCCTTGCTTCCGCTCAGCTTGGGCGCTTCTCCAGCTTCGATGCGCACAGCCTCGAGTGGTTTCATTTAAGCATACAGGCCGATCCGGCCTGTCCGGTATGCGCTGAAGGGTGAAAAATAATGTACATAACAATTGAGTTGAATGGCTTGAGTACCGCGCTAGTTGAGCCCTTGAACATTACTCAGTTACTAGAGCAACAGCAGCAATCGTTGAATGGGGTTGCGGTGGTCGTCGATGGTCGGATTGTGCCGCGAACTCATTGGCCGGTAACCCAGCTGGTGAATGGCACGAAGGTGCGAATTTTTCGGGCGATTGCCGGTGGATAAATTAAGGAGTTCCTGTGTTACAGATTGCAGATAAGAGTTTTACCAGTCGTTTATTTACCGGGACCGGCAAATTTGCCAGTGCGGAGTTAATGACTGCCAGTATTCAAGCCAGTGCTAGTCAGCTGGTGACCATGGCGATGAAACGGATTGATGCCAGCGATCAACAGGATGATATTTTAGCCCCCTTACTCAAAGCGGGGGTGCAGCTGCTGCCCAATACCTCTGGGGCGCGCAACGCTGAGGAGGCAGTTTTTGCTGCTCATCTGGCGCGTGAGGCGTTGGCAACCAATTGGTTGAAGCTGGAAATTCATCCCGATCCGAAATATCTCATGCCGGATCCTATCGAAACGCTTGCCGCCGCCGAAACCCTGGTGCAACAAGGTTTTGTGGTGCTGCCTTATGTGCATGCCGATCCGGTGTTGTGTAAACGATTGGAAGATGTGGGTTGTGCTGCGGTGATGCCGCTGGGCGCTCCCATTGGTACTAATAAAGGCCTGCGCAGTCGCGATTTCTTAGAAATTATTATTGAGCAAGCCAGCGTGCCGGTGGTGGTGGATGCGGGCATTGGAGCCCCCTCCGATGCGGCGTTGGCGATGGAGTTGGGCGCCGATGCGGTATTGGTCAACACTGCGATGGCCGTGGCCAGAGATCCGGTGGCGATGGCCCAAGCTTTTGCGATGGCCGTTGAAGCGGGGCGCAATGCTTATCTTGCTGGTTTAGGTCGCGAATTACGCCATGCGGAAGCATCGAGTCCTTTAACGGCGTTTTTAGATAATTTATAGGAGGGCAAGCGAATGAGTTTTGCCGAGCACTTAGCGACTTATGATCACGCAGCAGTACATTTGTCGATTTACAGTAAAACCGCTGTTGATGTCGAGCGAGCACTGGCCAAAGATAAGTTAGACTTGGACGATTTTCAGGCGCTCATTTCGCCCGCAGCCGAAGCCTATTTGGAACCGATGGCCCAGCGCAGCATGCGTTTAACTCAGCAGCGTTTTGGTAAGACACAGCAGTTTTACATACCTTTATATCTGAGCAATATGTGCAGTAATGTTTGTCAATATTGCGGTTTCTCGATGGGTAATAAGATCCGTCGCCTCACCTTAGATATGGCACAAATCGATGCAGAATTAGATGCCATTAAAGCCCTTGGTTTTGACCACATCTTGTTAGTGACTGGTGAGTCGGAACGCAAGGTCGGCATGGCCTACTTTCGTCAAGTGATGCCCTTAATTAAGGCGCGGTTCTCACATGTGTCGATGGAAGTTCAACCCTTGGATGAAGCGGACTACCGAGAGCTGATTCCACTCGGTTTAGATGCGGTGATGGTTTATCAAGAAACTTATAATCGGCAGCGTTATGCCGAGGTGCATCCCAAGGGACGGAAGCGTGATTTTGATTATCGTTTAGCTACCCCTGAACGTCTCGGTGCCGCCGGGGTTCGTAAGATTGGTATAGGGGCTTTAATTGGTCTGGATCAATGGCGTAACGATTGTTTTTACGCGGCTGCGCATTTGCAGTATTTAGAGCGTCGCTATTGGCAGAGTAAGTTTTCTATTTCCTTTCCGCGCTTGCGGCCCTGTGAAGGCGGTTTTCAGCCGGTATCGGTGATGACGGACAAGCAGTTAGTTCAGTTGATTTGCGCCTATCGTTTGTTTAATCCCGATGTGGAGTTGTCGTTATCAACTCGTGAGTCAGAACATTTTCGTAATCATGCGATTCCCCTGGGGATCACCACCATGAGTGCCTTTTCCAGCACCCAGCCGGGCGGTTATGCTAAAACTAGTCAGACCGCGCTGGAGCAGTTTGAAATTAGCGATGAGCGCCGACCTGAAGTAGTTGCCGCAGCGGTGCAAAAAGCTGGTTATCAAGTGGTATGGAAGGATTGGGATCGGGTGCTCGGTTAAACGAATTTGAGGATTATCGAATGGCAGCAGGTTTCGACCTGAGCGAGCATCAGCTAAACTACAGTAAATTTATGGGGAAGCTGAGTCTGTCGTGATCAGACAAGGCTGATGGTAGAGCTCCCCTGCGACCAAGTTGGAGAAAGTTAGGTGTTGAAGAAGATATTGTTCGCGATGGTGTTTACGCTGGCTTCCGCCAGCAGCTGTTGGGCCGAGAAAGCAACGGTGGGAGCCTTAGAATATATTCGTGTCGTGGAAGCTGATCTTCGTTATTTAACCCGGATTGATACCGGCGCGGCCAGCACCTCATTGCATGCCGACCATATACGGGTTATCGATGGTAATAATATTCTGCCAGCGGATTACTCAGAAGCCGAGCAAAAATCGCTGGTGAAACCTAAAATGCGTGCCAACATTGGTAAGTATCTGGAATTCACCACCATTAATGAGCAGGGTGAGCAGCATCAGGGCAAGGCACGGATCAGCGATGTGGTGGCGGTACGTAATTCTCAAGGCTTAGAGATCCGTTATAAAGTGGCGCTGGCCATTGAATGGCAGGGCCAACAGAAAACAGTTGATGTTAACTTACGCGATCGCAGCAAAATGGACTATAAGTTGCTGATCGGCAGGGATTGGCTGGAAGGTGATTATCTGGTGGATGTTGAGCGAAATAAACAGCTGCCTTAAACTCTTTGGCTAGAGCTTAAGTTGGGATACTAGAGCCGTTTGCCCTTACTGCTCAGGTTTGAGCTCGGGATCCCGCAGTCAGCTTAGTGATACCAATACTTAGCTGTTAGAGCGTTTGATGAAGCCGTATAAAGCGTGCGAAACGCGGCTTACCATGACTGCTCAAACCGTTGTAGCGGTATTCAATCAGACTACCAAGCGGCGGTGGTGAAACTCGGAGCTGATCTGTTAAGCCGCTGCCTATTTTGAATCGTTGTCCTTGTCGATCTTGTACCACTAAGGCACCCAGCATACCTTGATACTTACCTTTTCCAGCGCTATAAGCCACAACTTCGGCTTCTCCGTCTTGGTAAGCTTTATATTTGATTAAGGCGTGACTACGGGTCGCCAGATAAAACGAGTTTGGATCGCGTAACATTAAGCCTTCGCCGCCTTCGGCGCTGATTTTTTGTAGCTCTTGCGCTAATTGAGTTCGGCCGGGATAGTTATGATATTCAGGTATTCGAATAAAATTAGCCTGCTTGGCTAAGCCTTGTAGTTGTTGATAGCGGCTTCGATAGTTACCCGGATGATGGGGAAGGTCAAAGACCATAAACTGTACCTTTTGCCATTGCTCGAACTTGCTCTGCTGTCGATGTATTAAGCCCACCAATTCGCTAAACTTGCCCCGACCGAGCCATAGTTCGCCATCTAGTGCAAAGGCCGGGAGTTGCTGTTGTAACTCGTGAGGGATGGAAATGGTTCGGCCACTGCGGCTCAGTAATTGCTGTCCGTTCCAATAGGCCCGAACGCCGTCATATTTTTCACAAACCCAGTAGCGTTCGAGTTGCAAGCCTTGCTGGTATTCGCTGGCTAATACCAAAGGCGGCGGCGGGGCGGCGTAGACCTCATGCTCAACACTATTGAATAACAGTAGACTTAGGCTTAAGGTCTTATTAAATGAGGCATTCATAAATCACCATTAATGATATAAATATTATTAATGATAGTGCAAATCGGCCCAAGGTCGAATCAATCGTCAAGGAGAGTGCAAATGAGTCAAGTTCATCAGGGAAGTTGTCATTGTGGCGCGGTAACATTTTCATTAAAGTCCAGCCTAGTGCCGGCGGTGCGCTGTAATTGTAGCCTATGCCAGCGCAAGGGAATTATGATGGTCACCGCCGAAGATGATAGCTTTGAGCTACTCACTGGCCAGGATGCGTTGACCTTGTATCAGTGGAACAGTCATGTGGCCAAGCATTATTTTTGTAAACATTGTGGTATTTATACCTTCCATCGTCCGCGAAGCGCGCCTGAATTGACTCGGGTAAACGCTGGTTGTTTGGAGGGGCTTGATCCTTTGACGATGGAATATCAAGTTGTGAATGGGGCAGCGCT
Source organism: Agarivorans sp. QJM3NY_33 (assembly GCF_050870865.2). Lineage (NCBI taxonomy): Bacteria > Pseudomonadati > Pseudomonadota > Gammaproteobacteria > Alteromonadales > Alteromonadaceae > Agarivorans > Agarivorans sp. QJM3NY_33. The sequence continues at coordinate 4,720,044 of NZ_CP194039.2, read as the reverse complement.
ATCGCTGGAGTCTTAATCAGATGCAAATCATGATAGCGAGTCTGGGTTGACGGTGTTATCCACGACGGCTGTTTGAGTTACAAAAACCGACGCTCAAGCGTCGGTTTTATGGCTTGCTGAAACTTTATCCTTATCTGCTGAAGATGTGTTTATTGATGATGTTTTCCAATTGTTCTTGGCGACCCGAGACATGAGTTGGCTGGATGTTGTCACTCAGCGCTTGTTTGGCTAAGGACTCAAGACTGTAGTCTCCGGTCATAATCGCTTTGCCAAGATCACCACTCCAACCCGCGTAACGTTCGGCCACTATTTTGTTGAGTTCTTGGCTTTCCAGTAAACTGGCGGCTTTTTTCAGGGCGAGGGCGCAAGTATCCATGGCTCCAATGTGACCGTGGAAGTAATCCGCCTTGGCGATGCTTTGACGACGCAATTTGGTATCAAACATCAAACCTCCGGTAGAGAACCCTCCTGATTTTAAGATATCGTGCATCACCGGTGTCCATTCTTCCACACTATTGGGGAATTGGTCGGTATCCCAACCCAGTTGCGGGTCACCGCGGTTCGCATCAATCGAACCAAATAAGCCCAGTGAGATCGCGGTGGCGATTTCGTGATGGAAGGAGTGCCCCGCCAAAGTTGCGTGATTTACTTCAATATTTACTTTGACTTCATTTTCTAAGTCAAATTGCTTGAGAAAGCCATAGACAGTGGCGGTGTCGTAGTCGTACTGATGTTTGGTGGGTTCAGCAGGTTTAGGCTCGATCAATAAGGTGCCGTTAAAGCCGATTTTGTGTTTATGTTCTACCACCATTTGGAAGAAACGACCCAATTGCTCACGCTCTTGGCGTAAATCGGTATTGAGTAAGGTTTCGTAACCTTCTCGACCTCCCCACAATACATAGTTTTCACCGCCCAGCATTTTGGTGGCGTTCATCGCGCTAAATACTTGGGTCGCCGCATAGGCAAATACTTCGGGATTGGGATTTGAAGCTGCGCCTGACATGAAACGTGGATGAGAGAATACGTTGGCGGTACCCCAGAGTAACTTCATCCCCGTTTGTTGTTGCTTCTCGGCAAGCACGTCCATCATCACCTTCATATTCTCGCTATATTCTTTGAGCGAGTTGCCTTGCGGCGCAACGTCGATGTCATGGAAGGAATAGTAAGGAATGGTTAATTTTGTAAATAGTTCGAAGGCGACGTCGGCTTTCACTTTGGCCATTTCTAAGGCGTTGCCTGCTTGCTGCCAAGGGCGATCAAAGGTACCTGAACCAAATATGTCAGAGCCATCCCAGCAGAGATTGTGCCAATAGCAGGCACCAAAGCGCAGATGTTCTGCCATGGTCTTACCTAAGATCAGCTGATTGGCGTCATAGTGACGAAAGGCTAAAGGGTCATTAGATTCCGGTCCTTGGAAAGTGATTTTTTCAATTTGATCAAAATACTGAGCCATGGCATTACTCCTTAAGAAAGCATATTTATCGAAGAATTAGTGTCCGTTGGGCTTGAGCGAGTCAATGGGTTGCATTGCCAAAGCGTCACAGTGCCAATCTTCCGATCCTAAGTTCATTGTTAGTCTGCTTCTGGGATGACTCAATTACGAAAAATGCGGACGATTTTCAGCAATTTGCTTTTCGTGCGCTAAATCTCGTTTTAAAAAGGTATTTTTTAGGTTTTTTAACAAAATAGTCGATAAGTGGCTAGCAATAAGAAATTTCATAACAGCGGTTTGCCATTTCCTTGGGCATTCAAGACCACGCTGAGACGCTGATGTGAGTAAAGTGAGATAAAAAGTGGAGGGAAACATTCGGCCAAGCTTGGCTCAAGGCTTTGGATAATTTAGAAATCCACAACCCAGAGCTCTCGGCGCGCTCTGGGTTGCGTTGTGATTAACGATGTATATAGGGTAGGGCCGACATCGCCCCTTTTTCGCCAACCGCCAAACCGCCACTTTTATTACCACGGGCCAAGGCCTCGAGTAATAAGGCTTGGTCTTGCCATTGGCTAAACTGGCTCAAGTAAGCCAAGACCCCTCCTACAAAGGCATCACCAGCGCCGGTGGTATCCACCACCTTGGCTACGGGCTCGGCAACGACTCGCTGGATTTTCCCCGCATAGACTAATTCACTCCCTAATTCGCCTAGCGATAAGATAAAAGGAACCTGAAGTTGCTCTTGTAAATACTCGACCGCTTGCTCAATTTGTTCACAATTGCTAAGCCATAATGCTTCTTCTTCGGAAAATTTAACTAAATCGCACAAGGGTAAAAATGCTTCAATCTGCTGACGCATTTGCTCGGGGCTAGACCATAACATAGCTCGTAAATTGAGGTCGAAGAATACCCAACCACCAGCAGTGCGGCAGCGTTTAGCCGCTTCGATGGCGGTTTCGCGACAGCGCGGTGCGGCAAGGGCGATGGAACTTAATTGCAACCATTGTTCGGCTTGGAAGGCGGGGAGCTGCTCAGTGCTTAAAAACTGATCGGCACTGGGTTGTACCAGAAAGGTAAATTCACGCTCTCCACTGGCATCTAAAGAGACTAATACGGTAGAGGTTCGCTGCTGTTGATCGAAGCTTAAACTGCTGATATCAACGCCTTCGTCTGCCAGAGTGGCGCTGACCATCTTACCCATGGGGTCGTTACCCACTCGGCCAATGAAACCACTATTGATGCCGAGGCGTGCCAAGGCGACAGCGACATTGGCAGGCGCACCACCGGGGCACATTTTGAGTAGACCATTGTCTTCTGGGAGCAGGTCGATAACGGCATCGCCCAAATTCCATACTTGTACTTTATGCATCTAGATCCTCCTCGATCCAGCTATTGCTCAGCTGAGTCAGCTGAAGCTTGGCTTGCCCACTTTCCAACTTGAATTGCCCTTTGTGCCAGGCTTGCTGAGGAAATAGTCGGCCCGATAACACGGCTTCGCCATCATTGACAAATAGTTCAAAGCTGGAGCTGTCGATAAATAATTGTAGCTGCCTTAAGTTGCCATTACGACTTTGATAAATTCGCTTGGTATCACTGTTGAGCGGACCGAGTTCGCCTCGCTCAACCACGAGTGTTCCTTCGCTCCAATGGAGGCTGAAACTATCGTCCGCACTGGGTAGACTGAGTTGAAAAGCGCTGCACTCGGTGAATTCAATGTCTAGCATACAGCTTCTGCTGAAACCCTTAAGTTGATGCTCTCCACTGCGATAAGAGTCGCCTTGTTGAGCTTGGGCGAGCGCCTTGAACGCTGGGATGGGGCGCTGCCGTAAGCAGCCGTTTTCCCAACTTAGGCTACGAGGTAAGCCGAGCATTTGTGTCCAATTGTGGCGAACGCTTGGGTGCTCACCATCATCGGGTAGCCCAAGCCAACCGATTAACAGGGTGGTGCCTTGATGTTGCAGGGTTTGCGGCGCATAAAATTCGAAACCATGATCGAGTAAATTAAATTCACTGTTGATGGTCAGTTCTGCCGGGCCAGCGCTCATGTCAACGGTGAAGTAACCACTCAGGTTGGTGGTGGTGTATTCGGCTTGATCAAGTTCGATGCCCTGCGGGCAGGCCAATAATAACCATTGTTGGTCGAGCTCAAATAGATCAGGACATTCCCACATATAGGCTTGCTGTGGGCGACCGAGATTAATTTCTTGGCTGATGAAGCGACGTTCAAGCCATTGCTCTTGTTGCTGTTGTAGTAGACAGATTCCACCCCGTTGATCCAGCGTTTGAGCTCCCAGAATGAGCCAAGATTGATCTTGCCAAGATAAATACTTCGGGTCGCGGACGTGGCCAGTGTAATTGCTGAGTGCTTCGATATTCATCGGCCCCAGTTTTTCAACATGCCCATCAGGATGCAGCACCGCTTTACATTGGTAACTGAGGCGCTGCTCACCTTGGCGGACATTGCCAGTGTAATAAAGGTTAAGGATCTCGCCCTCACTCACTGCTGTACCGGAATAGCAGCCATTTTTGTCGAACCAATCCGTAGGGGCTAAAGCGGCTGGATGTGCTTGCCAATGTATCAGGTCGCTGCTGCTGAAGTGGCCCCAGTGTTTGTTTTTATGTTCGCAGCCAAAGGGGTTCCATTGGTAAAACAGTTGAAAGCGTCCTTGATGGAAGCTAAAGCCATTGGGATCGTTAATCAAGCCCGTTTTGGCGGCGATATGGTAGTAAGGACGCCAAGGATCTGCGGTAAATTGTTTCGTCGTCCATCCACATGATTTTGGCATGCTTACTCCAAGTAATTTGATAATGCTGACTCGATAATATTCATTCTATGAATGAAGAGTGCAAAACCGCAAACGGTTCCATGTTTGTTATGCTTTATACGTGATCGAAATCACGTAAATAGGCCATTAATCTCTACTTTTGTTAGATTTTGCTCACATATAGCGAGATTGTTACTTGTATGTATCGGTTTTGCATCTATTCTTATTTCGAACCAGATGGAACCGATTTCAGTTTGGTTTAACTCCGAAAAATATAATGGTTCAACTACGGAATATAAAAATGGAAGGAATAACCATGAATAAATTCGCTGCACTTACTATTACAACTGCACTCGCAGCCGCCAGCCAAGCACAGGCTGCGGTGACTATCGAAGGTGAGCAAGGCAAGCTGACTATCGGTGGTGACGTCGAATTCAACGTCAACTATGTCGACAATGATGTGAATACTACCTCTGATGATAAATCTTGGGATCAGGACGGTCGTTTCTTGATTTCATTTTTGGGCGAGCGTCAGCAAGGCGATTATATGATCCGCGCCTTAGCACAACCAACCTACGGCACTGATGGTGGCGTGAGCACCGATGATGTTTGGTTTGAAGTTGCTAAGAATGACAGTTGGACCCTACGTCTCGGTCGTTATGAAGCTTATGACATGAACCCTCTGGGTCAAGATGTATTTGTGAATCACTCGGGTGATACTGCTGACGGTCAATTTAAAGATGATGGCGTATATATTTACCGGATGTTAGAAGCTCGCGGTCGTTCTGGCAGTGCTGGCCAAGCGATGTACAACCAGACATTTGGTAACGTTTATGTAGAAGTTTCGACTCTCTTTGGTGATAACAGTGGTTTCTTCGAGAGTAATAAATACCATGGCGTTGAGTTAACGAAGAAGAACAATAAAAATGTCTTTATCGTTCGTCCAGTGGTGGCCTACCAGCAGGGCGCCTTTAAAGTGGCCGCAGCTCTGGAAACCAACTTGGTTAGCGACTCAACTCTAGATGCCAATGGTAACGATGTATCCGAGCGTACCGGTTATGGCTTAACCGCTGGCTATAATCAAGATGGTCTGGCGGTGAACTTAAATGTTGCCAGAATGGATGCCTTAGATGAAACAGATACCACCTATGGTGCGAATGTGCTTTGGCATAAGTTCGGTCTAGGTTATATCCATGGTATCAACGATGTGTCAAACGTTACTCTTAAAGATACTGACAATTCAGGCGTTACCGCTTATAAGAAAAAAGTTAGCACTATCTATAGCTCGTATCAGTTTGATAACGTAGTTGTCCCAGAGTTCTCGATTTATCTTGGCGCTTATATAAGTAAACTCGATAATCCGAAAACAACTGAAGATGATAATAACTTCGGTGGCCGAGTACGCTTTAAATACTTGTTTTAATTTGAACTAAACTGCAAACGGTTCCATGCGCTACGTTGAATGCGAGGAACCGTTTTATGACGAAGTGGAATAGAGGGATCCAAAATGTCTGAACAAGATACAGCCAAGAAGATTTTAGAGCTGATTGGCGGCAAATCAAATATCGCAAGTGCGGCGCATTGTGCAACTCGCCTACGATTAGTTCTCAATGATACCGAGCTTGCAGATACCGCTGCAATCAAAGAGCTCGATCTGGTCAAAGGTGTGTTCACCAACAGTGGCCAATACCAAATTATTATTGGCTCTGGTATCGTAAACCGAGTCTTTAGTGCCTTGGCTGAATTGGCAGGCATTAGTGAAGCGTCAACTGCTGAAGTTGCCGCGCAGGGTGCTAAGCAGAACCCTTTCCAAGCTTTAGCGCGTACTTTATCCAATGTATTCGTACCGATCATTCCGGCGATTGTGGCCAGTGGTTTATGCATGGGGCTACTTGGCTTCTTACGTACCAATGAAATGATTGCCACCGACAGTATCTGGTACTTAATCTTAGACATGGTATCCAGTTCAGCATTCATTATTCTGCCGATTTTGATTGGTTTTGTTGCGGCCAAAACTTTTGGCGGAACGCCGATTCTGGGGGCGACGCTTGGTGGCGTATTAACCCACCCAGCTTTAACTAATGCATGGACAGTTGCCAGCGGTTTTCAATCGACCGAACTATTCGGCATGGAAGTGGGTTTAGTTGGCTATCAGGGAACGGTTTTCCCGATGCTGATTGCGACTTGGTTCATGTGTAAAGTAGAAAAACGGGTTCGCCAATGGGTGCCTAACTCCTTAGATGTGATTTTGAGTCCGTTTATCATCTTAGTGGTCACTGGCTTTGTTTCTTTGGTCGCGATTGGCCCTGGCGGACGGATGCTGGGTGATGGGATCTCAACTCTACTACTCTACTTGTATGAAAATGTGGGTATTTTAGCTGGTTTACTATTTGGTGGTACTTATTCAGCCATTGTGATTACCGGTATTCACCACAGTTTCCATGCCATTGAAGCGGGTTTACTGGGTGATCCTAAGATTGGGGTTAACTTCTTACTCCCTATCTGGTCGATGGCGAATGTTGCCCAAGGCGCAGCTTGTTTAGCAATTGGCCTGAAATTTAAAAATATTAAAACCAAGGCTTTGGCGATGCCATCGGGTGTATCGGCTTTGTTTGGGATAACCGAAGCGGCAATCTTTGGGATTAACTTACGCTACATGACCCCATTTTTCGCTGGCTTAGCCGGTGGTGCGGTGGGTGGTGCTTATGTGGTATTTGCTAAAGTGGGTATGACTGCGGTTGGTTTAACTGGTATTCCAGGAATTGCAATTGTTCAGACGGGCTCTGTGGTTCACTATATGATTGGCTTTGCCTTAGCCTTTGGTGTGGCCTTTGCGGGTGCTTACTTTAGTACCACCGAAAAAGCCGATGCCTAATTGAAGATGGCGGTCATGCCGCCATCAGTTTGGTTATATTTCCTGTGTGCCCCCTCATTGAGCGCCACTGTTCCGGTAAATAATTCCCTACCTTGGGGTGAGCAGTGAGGTTATCGGAGACCAAGGGCATTGGTTTTTATTGAATGATCTTGGTATCAGAATAGTAAGGGTAGCGGCGATGAGTTGCCGTTACCTCAAGTTTTACTCGCTTTTAGCAGCCTGCTTCTTTGGCTGCTTTTTTAATGCGTAGGATTCTCTTTCAGTAAAAAGCCCCTGGTAGGAAAAAGCTACATCAGTTAAGGGCTTCTCTCGCAATTGCTTGATTAATACCGAGGCCGCTTCTTGGCCCACCAGCTGGTAGTCATAATGCAGGGATGCCAAGGGTGGCTCTAAGACGGTACATAGCTCGTCATCGCCGACACCAATTACTGCCACATCTTGACCGATGAGTAAGCCCTGTTCGCGTAAGGCTCTAATACTACCTGCAGCGAGGCGGTCGGTAACTGCAAACACACCATCGGGTCGATATCCAGTGCTGAGTGCCAGTTTGGCCTGTTGGTAACCAGACTCCAGGTTAAAATCACAATCGGTTTGATAGCGGCAATCAACATCTGCAAGATCGAGCGCATCGACAAATCCTCGCAAACGCTGTCGACCCACCGCCACATCACTCTGAGGCACGCCAACAAACATTAACTGTTTACAGCCTAGTTTGAGTAATTGACTGCCAGCAATAAATCCGCTGCGATAATCATCGAAAAAGACACTGGTGAGACCATGTAAAGAAAGATCCTGGCCAACGATCACCACCGGCGCTGCAGATTGTTTTAGGGTAGAGAGTAACTCCTGATTGTAGCCAGCCATGAATACAATAATACCGTCGACCCCCTTTGAATTCAGGGTTTTGATATGGTTATTGGTTTTCTCTATCTGCATGCCCGCATTCATTAACAGGGTTTGCATACCTTCTGTTTCAATCACCTCGCTCAAACCTTGTACCATCGCGGCGACTGACTTAGAGGTAAGCAAGGGGACGATCACGCCAATCGTATCAGAGTTGCGGGCCTTTAAGTTTTTGGCGGCGATATTGGCGGTGAAATTGGTTTCGTCGATTAAAGCTTGTACTTTGGCCCTCACCACAGCATTAACGCCTGGTCGTTTGTTTAATACCCGGGAAACGGTAGATTTCGATACGCCGGCTATTTCCGCAATATCGGAGATGGTTTTCAACGACTTAACTCCTTGTTGTGAGCGCGACGGGGTTTGATTGGACAGTGTTGCTCACATGATATCAATTATTATTACCATTTGAATATACTTGCTGAGCTATGTCAGTAATAGTGAGCATAAATTGTAGTTAGAATAAGTGCTTACTGTCATGAGTATGTAGCTTTAGCAAGCTTAAAGCTTGCTTCGATTGTAATCGAGTTTGGCGTAATACGGTAGCACCAAGCGAGTGATGTGGTGTGTTTGTTGGCGATCGTTTTAGCGTTTTAGTTCTGACAGGGTGTGGGTTTTGGGCAAATATTGTTTTTGTACTTGGTCAATCGCTTGATTGAGCATTGGCATAAATTGAGGGTGTTCCTCTATGTAGGCTTTGGAAATATAGATCCCAAAGGGGGCGGAACGCTGCACGACCTCGATGTACTGGCCATTGCGCATGTTACTGTGAATGGCATTATATTTAAATACCTCTGCAGACAAGAAAGCCGCATCAATTCTTTTTAAATCAAAGAGTAACTGGGCTAACTTGACTACATCGTTTTGTTTGCCGACCACTTTGTAGTGGTTGTTTTTTAGCCAGGTTAAGGTATTGGTTCCTTCAAGGGAAGCTATTTTGGCCTTCGCTTTAAAGTCTTTAGAGTGTGGGTCTAGAAAATTTTCTTGGCGGAAAAACCAACTCCAGTTATTGACTAATAGCGGTTTGGAGAATTGGGCAACTTGATCGCGTTTTTGGTTTTGCGAAGCAAAGAAAAAACCGTCGGCTAAGTTTCTCTCAATATCGTTAAGTGCTCGTTTATAGTTAGGTACTTGACGACTTTGATAAGGTTGCTTGAGCTTTTTCATGATTTGATCGAGCAAAAAATTTCCCGCGGCTGGCTCTCCACTCTTGGCATAAGTAAAAGGAGGGAAGTCGGGGTAAATTAGGCGCAGCTCATGCGCTTGAACACTATTCAGACTGCTGATGCTTAGCCAGAATATCAGCTTCCAAATATCTCTCACTTAGCATTCCTTTTTAGATGGTTATGCCTACGAGTATAGACCGTGAGTCAATATTTGGAATGGGCTTTGGAGACAGAATGTGAGTGTTTTTATTCTGTTTTCTGTAAATAGGACGCGATGCTTCGCTTTTATTGAACAGAGGCAGGGCAATAAAACTTACTAAGTTTGATTGCCCTGTGGTTTTAATTTGCTTGCAAAGGCTTAAGCCTGAAGCGCTTCAATCAGCATCTTGTCGAGTTTTTCTTGATCAAGAGCGAAGGTACGGATCCCTTCGGCAAGCTTCTCGGTGGCCATTGCATCTTGGTTATGTCCCCAGTAAAACGCGGCTTCGTTTAGTGGCTCTGGGCGAACGGCGCTGACGCCTTTATCGACTAAGCGAGGGCTGAGATTGGCTTCACTCTGGGCCAACTCTTCCAATAAGGCTGGGCCAATGGTAAGTCGGTCACAACCCGCGAGTTCAAGGATTTCACTGGTATTGCGAAAACTGGCACCCATCACCACGGTCGAATAGCCGTGCTGTTTGTAGTAGTTGTAGATCTCGGTGACCGAGATCACTCCAGGATCGCTTGCGCCGCTGAAGTCCGCTTCCGGTTGTTTGGCTTTGTACCAGTCCAAGATACGGCCGACAAAGGGAGAGATTAAAAATACTCCCGCTTCGGCACAAGCTCGGGCCTGGGCAAAGGAAAACAACAAGGTTAAATTACAGTTGATGCCTTCTTTTTCTAATACTTCGGCTGCGCGGATCCCTTGCCAAGTGGCGGCGACTTTGATCAGTACTCGTTGCTTATCGATGCCGGCGGCTTGATACAATTCGATGAGTCGACGAGCCTTGTTAATCGTCGCTTCGGTGTCAAAAGATAAACGTGCATCAACCTCTGTAGAAATGCGGCCAGGAACTAATTCTAGAACTTTGCAACCAATGGTGACGACTAATTTATCTGCAGCCAGATTGACCTGCTCATTGAGCTGTTCACTTTGGGTCTTTGCCCATGTGGCAACGTCTTTTAGTAAACTCGAATACTCTGTTAAACCAAGCGCTTTAACAATCAGCGAAGGATTAGTCGTCGCGTCTTCAGGGGAGAATTTACGCATGGTTTCTAAATCGCCGGTATCGGCGACAACGGTAGTGTATTGTTTTAATTGGCTTAGTAGAGAACTCATAAGATGCATATACCCTTGTCATTCAAGCTTAAGTTGAGAATGGCCTTGATTCCTCATGATTGCTTGAGGCTCGAAGACCAAAGCGAAGCTTTTGTCCTTATTAAAATGCCATATCGGCAGTTGAGTGCAATTACTGTTTTTCGCGTAGAAATGCTGAATTTTCATTGCCTCGACCCAGCTCACATTTGCAGAATTTTTTTTTGCTACAAAAGTCGGCTATCAAGTCTTGGTAAACACTCCTTAAGCATGGTGCGCCGATTTGTTAAAGAAATAAATATGCTTAGCGCGTGGAGTGAAAACAACAGCGAAAATGTCCATCTATGCTTACCTTATATGTTGTTCTCAAGGTCGATAGCTAAAGCAGCGAAGACAATATCAAGTTTTATTGGCTATTTTCGGTCTGGTTAGCATGACCAGGAACTGAAGCCATCACCAGGCGATGGCTTCATGTCGTACATAGCTATTCGATCATCGTTGCTAGTTCACGTGGCGAATAAGGGCCAGATAAATGGTTTTTCGCCATTCGGTTTAGATTTTGTGCTCAGTTATTTACAAGCTTTTAAAATATGGGTTTTAGCTGCTGGTATAGGGCCTTAAAGGTTTCGCGTCGCTGGGCGTAGTAGGCTTGTCGTTTGGCATCTACATGATGCACTTCGACTAATTCCGGAACCGGGCAGATAACATCTAAATCTGCCTTGTGACTCACCCCCAATTGCGCCAAGCGAGCGGCACCCAAGGCGGGCCCCACCTCTCCCCCTAAGCGATAGCTAAGTTTTTGTCCGAGGATATCGGCCAGCATTTGCCGCCAATAAGGGCTGCGAGCACCACCACCAATGAGGGTGATGTCATTGGCTTTTAATCCGGTCGCATGCAGGGCGTCTAAGCCGTCGGCGAAGGCAAATGCTACGCCTTCCAAGACTGCGCGGCAAAGATCGAGTGGGCCACTACTATGAGTGAGCCCAAAGAATACGCCGCTTGCCTCGGGGTTGTTGTGAGGCGTGCGTTCGCCGCTGAGATAGGGTAAGAAGATAAGCTTATTGTCTACGGGTGGCGCTGCCTCTACAGCGGCGAGCATACTAGCGACATCGCTTTGCCCGGTGAGTTTAACAACCCAATCAAGGCAGGAAGCGGCACTTAAAATGACCGACATATTATGCCAAGTATTGGGCAGAGCATGACAGAAACTATGTAGCGCCGACTCAGGATTACTGAGATAACCATCACTCACCGCGAAATAGACTCCAGAGGTGCCCAACGACAACATGGCCTGGCCGGGTTTAGTGATCCCGACTCCGATGGCTCCCGCGGCATTGTCGCCCCCGCCAGCCACTAAGGGGACCGATCCCATGCCCCAGCGTTCTGCCAACTCAGCTTTTAACTGGCCGGTGATTTCACAGCCTTCAAATAGTTTTGGCATTTGGCTACGGTTTAAGCCAGTTGCAGCCAGCATGACATCACTCCAATCTCGTTTTGCCACGTCTAACCACATCGTACCTGCGGCATCGGACATATCAGAGGCAAAGTTGCCCGAGAGTAAATAACGGAGGTAGTCTTTGGGTAGCAGAACTTTATCGATTTGGGCAAAAATTTCCGGTTCATGTTGGCGCACCCAAAGCAGTTTAGGTGCGGTAAAGCCGGGCATCATTAGATTGCCAACGATGCTTCGCGAATTTTCCACGCTGTGTTCGATGGCAGTACATTGGCGAGCGCTACGGCCATCGTTCCATAGGATCGCTGGTCGTAATACTTGTGCGTTTTTATCGAGTAGGGTGGCACCATGCATTTGACCACTCAGGCCTATCGCTTTGACGGTTGCGAGATCGTGTTGCTGGCTTAAGTTGTCCAGAGCCTGCTGACACGCTTGCCACCAGTCTTGCGGGGCTTGTTCAGACCAAAGCGCTTGCGGTCGTGATACTTCTAAACTGGCGCTGGCTTGGCTTAACAGCTCACCTTGTTCTCCAAGCAAAACAACCTTTACTCCCGAGGTACCTAAATCAATTCCGATATACATGGCTTTTCCTTATGCGTTTTGCCGCTAAATAAAACTGATGGAACGTTGACGGTCGGTTTATTCAAAATAATCGCTTTTTAATTACAGTCAGCAGTCTGCCGTTTGGTTCGCGAAGCCGATACGCCTGAATCTTAAGATAAAGCTGCAGGCGTAACACCTTTGAGTCGACGCTGCGGGTCTTAACGCTGGTTGATTTATTGTTTGTTGTCTGATGATTGATGTCGATGACGTCACTGCATTGGGTCTGACTCATTTTAATAAACAACTCGCGCTTGTAAAAATAACTAGCCAAGTTCAATTGACCTTGGTATTTGGGTAAATCATCTTCTCGATCCTGCCGTTATTTTTAAGCGGGCCTCAATTACGAAAACTGCTTGCTGGGTAGCGTTTTTCTGCTGCGTGCTTAAGTTCACAGTTTGCTTGGTGCCATGGATGATCGCAGTCACATTACAATTTATAGTGGTGGCGTTTAGGCCGCTTTTTTTAGATAGTAAATTTAATGTATTTGCGATTGCTCTATGGGAACCGGAATGTTTGATAAGCGCTTCAAAATTACTCTATTGTTTAACGCGAATAAGGTATATGACCGACAAATTATTAAGGGCATTGGGGACTATTTGCAGGCTTCGCAATGCGACTGGGATATCTTCCTTGAGGAAGACTTTCGTTGCCGAATCGATAAACTTCAACATTGGGTTGGGGATGGCATCATTGCGGATTTTGATGACCCGCAAATCGAACAAGCTTTAAGCGGTATTCAGGTGCCAGTGGTGGCGGTGGGGAGTTCTTATGATAACCCGCAACAGTACCCAGCGTGTCCTTACGTGGCCACTGATAATCGTGCCTTGGTTAGCGCTGCCTACGAACACTTAAAAGCTAAAGGTTTGGAATACTTTGCTTGCTATGGCATGCCGCCCGACCCGAGTAATCGTTGGGCCAGCGAGCGGGAGCAGATATTTCAGCAATTAGTGGCTGCCGATGGTTATGAGTGCGCTTTATATCGCGGTTTACATACCCAACCAGAGTCTTGGCAATATGCCATGAATCGTTTGGCCGATTGGTTGCAGTCGGTTCCTAAACCGGTGGGGATCTTAGCGGTTTCAGATGCACGAGCCCGCCATTTGTTGCAGGTATGTGATCATTTGGGGATTATTGTACCGGATAAGGTGTCGGTGATTGGCATCGATGATGAAGATTTAACTCGCTATTTGAGCCGCGTATCTTTGAGTTCGGTGGCCCAGGGCTGTCGCAAAATGGGTTTTCAGGCTGCCAAGTTGTTACATCGCCAACTCCAAGGACAAGAGTTGAGTCATACACGCCAGTTGGTGGGGCCAGAACAGGTAGTCGAACGGCAATCAACGGATTTTAAAGCCTTAAAAGACCCCTTTGTGATCCAGGCGATGCACTTTATTCGGCATAACGCTTGTAAGGGCATCAAGGTGGATCAAGTTTTGGATTACGTGAAGGTATCTCGTTCGAATTTAGAAACCCGTTTTAAAGATGATATTGGCCATTCGGTTCATCAAGAAATCCATCATGCTAAGTTAGGTCAAGCGATGAGTTTACTGAGAAATACTGAGCTTTCGACCAGCGATATTGCCGAATTGTGCGGTTATCCTTCGCTGCAATACATGTATGCGGTATTTAAAAAGGATTTAGAATTAACGCCAAAGGCTTACCGCTTGAGCAAACAAGATATCGCGGATTAACGATCAATATCATTCGCGCTAAACGACAGTGAAGCGGCAGAAGGTCAACTGTCGCCAAGCTTGAGTTTGAGTTACTTTCCTTTTAAGCTCGCAGCTGCTTATATTAGTTTGCGCTTAAGGAGAATGCAGTTGTCAAAGCTCACTAAAGTCGCCATTGTTGGTGGTACTCACGGAAATGAATTTAGCGGTATTTATCTGCTGAACAAGTGGCAGCAACAGCCACAGTTGGTGGCTCGCCCTAGCCTCGAGGTGAGCACCGTGTTTGCCAATCCGAAGGCCCATGCAGAAAACCAACGTTATATTGACGTCGATCTTAACCGTCAGTTTGCCTGTAAAGACTTAGCCGATTTTCAGCTGAGTAATTATGAGCAGTCTCGAGCCAAAGTATTACACCAACAGCTGGGTCCAAAGTCGGCACCAAAAACTGACTTAGTGATTGATTTACACAATACCACTTCCAATATGGGGCCTTGTCTGATCCTCTTGGAGCAGAACGCTTTCTATAATCACTTAGCGGCTTACGTAAAAATGAAAATGCCTGAGGCGGTGATTTTTCTCGATGAAGTTGAGGAAGATATGGCCGAGCACATGTTTTTGGCAAGCTGCGGAAAGTATGGTGTATTGATCGAGGTTGGGCCACAGCCGCAATCAGTACTACGACAAGATGTATTGGAACAAATGGAAAGCATGACTGGGCATATTTTGGACTTTGTCGAGTTGTATAATCAACAGTGCTTGCCAGTGCTACCTCAGCAAGTGGAAGCCTTCCAATATTTGGATACCATTAGTTTACCCTTGAATGAACAAGGTGAGCGAGTCGCCATGGTGCACAGCCATGTTCAGGATCAAGATTTCAAACCAATCAAGCCTGGAGATCCGATCTTCCGTAGTTTCGATGGTGAAGATATTTTCTATCAAGGCGACACCACGGTTTATCCCGCGTTTATTAACGAAGCCGCTTATTATGATAATAATTTGGCTATGTCGCTGTTAGAAAAAGTGTTCATCGAGCTGAGTTGAGCCAAACTTGAGCGTATGAGAAACAAAGTCAATCGATAAAAAAGCAGAGTGAAAGGACTCTGCTTTTTGTTTTTAGAACCACTTCTTCCATTTAAATATAGCGATTAAGGACAAAGCGATGCTTAACATCGTGCCAAGTAAGATGAAATAAGCATTGCGATAATGCAATTCCGGAATGAATTCAAAATTCATTCCGTAGATCCCAGCTAAAAAACTTAAGGGCACAAATATCGCGGTAATTAAAGTGAGCATGCGCATGGTATTGTTGAGTTTGTGCGAGCTAATGGATAGGTAGCCATCGACCAGATCGCCGCAAATGTTGTAGTACATTTGATTTAAGCTGTGCAAGCGTTCAAAACGGTCCTGTAAGTCTTGGATCACCGGTGGATCGACGGCAATTTGCTGAAATGCATTTTGTTGGCAAAGATGTAGTAATTTACTGCTGAGGCTGAGATGGTAATTGAACACTCTGCTGAGGCGCACAATATTGGCTTTTTTGCGGGTGATATCGGCAAGTAGTTGGTCATCACCGTGAACGCTAATCTGTTCTTCTACTTCGCTGAGTTGGGTCTCGAATTCGAGTAATTGGTTGAGGTATAAGCCAGAGGCGGTATGCATGATCCGACAGGCTAAGTTCAGTGGTGCCAGTAAGTCCTTGCTAAAGCTATCCTTTAGTAATGATTCGATGCCTTGGGAGCGTCCTTTGTGTAGGGTAATCAAATAGTTTTTACCTACTAATATGACCAGTTGCATATGAGCAAATTTGAGCTCACCAAGGATCTGTTCAATCCCGCGGTAAATCATAAATATCTGATCATCGAAGACTTCTATTTTAGGTGGGTGTCGCTCGCGAAATGCATCCACAATAGTTAAGGGGTGACATTGAAACTGCTCCAGTAACATGGCTGCTTCGACTTGTTTGCTGTGGGCAAGGTCAATATCGATCCAAATATAGCTGTCGGGATCAGCCGACCAGCAGGTTATTTGGCTCTCATCGCCAGGATGTGCGCTGAGTTGTTTGTTTGATAACCAGGTTCTAATCATTGAGTATTCCTTTGGCAAGTCTATGACTAGTTGATTAAGAATAGCGAGGCGAGGCCCAAAAATGCGACAAAACCGACGATATCAGTCACGGTGGTTAAGATCACTGAACCTGCAACCGCCGGGTCGATTTTCATTTTCTTGAGCATAAATGGGATCATGGTTGCCGAGGCAGCGGCAGCGAGGCTATTTAATACTATGGCAATGCAGATCACTAAACCCAAGGACCAAGAATTAAACCAATAACTCACAACCGCTGCGATTACTAAGCCGAGCATCAGTCCGTTAAAGACTGCGATCTTGAGCTCCTTGTTGAGTAGTAACTTAAGGTTACTCTGCTGTAAGTGATTTAGAGCAATACCGCGTAGCGCCACCGCTAAGGTTTGGCTGCCAGCAATACCGCCCATACTGGCGACCACTGGCATTAAGATCGCTAAGGCGACCAACTGTTGTAAGGCACCCTCAAATAAACCGATGACCCAAGAGGCTAAAAATGCGGTGGCTAAGTTAGTGGTTAGCCAAATTGCCCGCATTTTTG
This sequence comes from Agarivorans sp. QJM3NY_33, assembly GCF_050870865.2. Lineage (NCBI taxonomy): Bacteria > Pseudomonadati > Pseudomonadota > Gammaproteobacteria > Alteromonadales > Alteromonadaceae > Agarivorans > Agarivorans sp. QJM3NY_33. The sequence goes on along the minus strand of NZ_CP194039.2, from coordinate 4,703,269 downwards.
CCGCTGTGGGCACTGGGGTGAATAAGTCTTCTTCATCAGAGGGGGCATCGTTGATGACCACCTCAAGGCTCTTCTCTTGTAACCACTCGATGATCACCGCCAGTGGGATCGCACCAATAATTTTGCCGTCTTTTTGGATCGGGTGCCAAGCATGTCCAGCCACGACATTAAATGAAAGCGCAATATCGGCGAGTAGCTGCTGGTGGTCAAATACTTCGATAGCCTGAGCGAATTCACTGAGCCGAGTCGTGTCATCGGCGTTGATGATGTCGGTCATACTGCAGGCACCCTGAAATTGCCCGTTGGCATCAACTAAATAGATGGCTACTTGCTTCTCGCTTTTGGTGTTGAGTCGTTGCTTAATTCGTTGAACGGTAGCGCTAGGCCTCGCTCGCAGGATATGCGGTGTGAGGTAGCGCCCTATTTGCTCTTCTTCGTAACTCAGGGCATGCTGGATTTGGCTGGTGGTCAGTTCATCTTGTTGATCTAAATAGGCATCGACCATCTGCTCTGGCAGAATATCGGCCCATTCAACAATGTCTGTTTCGCTAATATGGCGCTGTAACTCGGCTAAATGCTCGGCTGAGAAATAGCCGAAAAGATGTTTAACGGTTTCATATTGTAGTAGATGTAAGATGTCCCAGTAGCGCTCGTTGTCGACCAGGGGCCATATTTGCTGGCGGTAAGCATCGGGTAAGGATTCGATGAGATTGGCAAGTACCGCATTATCATATTGGCTAACAAAACTTAAATCGGCCTGTTCAGCATTTTCGGCAATGGCCAGCAATACTGCGCTTAGTACTTCGTCATGATGACCATCAAAAACTTGCTGGTTGGAGCTTAATATTGGCTCAGATGTCATATGACTTTCCTTTTAAATTTTAGGGTCAATATTTAGCGCGTCGAATACTCTATTGATTTCAATTTAATTCATTAGATTTACTTGAACTTATTGCGCTATCTGCTGCGTATTTAGCTATCAGTGAACAGCGAGCTTAGCATATTGCTTCGCTCGCTTAGGTTTAACTAATGGAGTTGACCAAAAAACTTTGTGAAGGGTCGACTAAGACCTTATCTGCCATTCCTTGGCGGCCAAATAACATCAAATAACTCATGTCTTGACGGTTGGTAAGGGTGATTTCTATTGGCCAAGTTAAGTCACCCAGTTGAAAATTGGTTTGGATAACATAGCGCTGTTCCACCACGCCATTGGATGATTTGATCCGTCGAGTATCGAATATTGGCGCGGTACAGCGGCATACTTGTTTTAGGTTATAGATGTCTGGGTGTAAGTCGAAACTGATGTGGGGTTTCCCATTCACCTTAATTCGCTCGACATTATCCACATGCAAGGAAGAGGTTTGTGCACCTGTATCCACTCGGATCGGTAAATCATGGATCCCTAAATCTGGCAAATGGCAAGTTTCCAAGTTACCAATAATCATTTTGCTCATAGGCTTCGCTCACTCGTCAATAAATTTATGCTCGAAGAGGACTTCATCCTTGGCTATTCTCCGCAATGTTTGCAGCAGGTTCGATAAGTTTTATCGACTCTTGCATCGCCCCAATGTTTTCCGCAACTTCTTCTTGTTCAGCACCAAAATGCGCCAGGTGATACATCGCATCTCCCTCTTGAACCAAGGGAATATTTTGTTTACCGATCACGATACCAGAGCGTTGCGCCTTCACTTGATTAATTAACTCACCAAACGGACTATTAATATCCGCCAATAAATCCCCCGCTTCTACGTGATCGCCTAACCTTGTATATTCATTCACAATCCCGCTGGCCGAAGCCCGTAGCCAAGCACTGCTATAGGCAACATAAGGTTCAAATTTTTTCTTACTACGACGTTTCTTGATCATCCCTAAATGCGACAGTACCTTGAGGATTCCGCGTACCCCGGTCTGGATTGAAAGCTCATCAAAGCGTAGCGCTTCACCTGCTTCATAAAGCAAAATTTTGGTCCCTTTATTCACCGCAGCTTCGCGTAATGAACCATCTCGTAGGTTCGCATTGATGAGAACCGGAACCGCAAAGGCCTCGGCTAAGAGTTTGGTCTCAGGATCCTCTAAGTTTGCTCTAATTTGCGGTAGGTTGGAGCGATGAATTGCTCCAGTATGTAAATCGATACCATAATCGCAATGTTCTACAATTTGATTCAAAAAGGTGTAGGCCAGTCTTCCGGCAAGCGAGCCTTTAGGGGAGCCGGGGAAGCAACGATTTAAGTCGCGTCGATCTGGCATATAACGGCTTTGGTTGAGTACCCCATAAATGTTTACCATTGGCACTGCAATTAAACAGCCCTTAGTGAGCTTAAAGCTTGGTGAACGTGTTACTCGGCGAATTATTTCAATACCATTTAACTCATCACCATGTACCGCAGCGCTAATGAATACTGTTGGCCCAGCCTTGCGGGCTCGAGTGATATGCACCGGGATCGAAATCTCAGTATCGGTGTATAATTTTGCTACCGGTATTTTTATTTGCTTTTGTTCGCCAGCTTTAATTTCTATTCCACCTATCTTCATGGTTCGCCTTTGCTTGGTTCTTGTACTCGGACTTAGCCTTTACCACGGGTTTTGGTTGCAAAGGGTTTGGCATTTTTTTCGATGAATTCGAACACCATGCCAGCCACATCTTTACCCGTGGCATTTTCGATGCCTTCTAGACCCGGGGAAGAATTGACTTCCATTACAACAGGGCCATTATGTGATTGTAGAATATCAACGCCACACAAATTCAGCCCCATGATTTTAGCTGCATTGACGGCGGTCGCGCGCTCTTCCTTGGTTAAACGTACTAACTGTGCGGCCCCTCCGCGATGCAAATTAGAGCGAAACTCACCTTCCGCAGCCTGACGTTTCATTGCCGCGACCACTTTACCGCCTACCACTAAACAACGGATATCGGCCCCCCCCGCTTCCTTGATGAACTCCTGTACTAAAATGTTCGCTTTTAAGCCCATAAAAGCTTCAATGACGCTTTCTGCTGCCTTATTGGTTTCGGCCAAAACCACCCCAATACCTTGTGTCCCCTCTAATAACTTAATGACTAAAGGTGCGCCACCGACGTTTTTAATCACATCTTGAATTTTATCCGGTTTGTTGGCAAACCCTGTACGTGGCAAGCCAATGCCTTTCCGCGATAATAGTTGTAGCGAACGCAGTTTATCGCGTGAACGACTAATCGCGACCGACTCGTTGACACAAAAGGTGCCCATCATTTCAAATTGACGCACGACCGCCGTACCATAAAAAGTAATTGAGGAGCCGATCCGAGGGATAACCGCATCATAACTGGGTAATACTTTACCCATGTAACGCACGGTTGGATTACTGCTGGTAATATCCATGTAGCAGTGCAGGGTATCGATAATATCAACCTCGTGACCGTGAGCCTCACCTGCTTCTTTTAAGCGACGAGTAGAGTAGAGGTTTTCTCCACGAGATAAAATGGCTATACGCATTGTCATGTTCCTAGAATAAAAGTGCTGAGAGCTTGCTTTATTGGGCTACTCGTCATGAATGAAGATTTCATCTTCACTCGGATTTAATGTGTTGCCGTGGCTGCTATGGAGCGTATGGAAACGGCGTCGAGCATTAGTTAAAGTCTTATATTTAAGCCAAACTTTTTCTAGTTTAGTGCTGGCTTCGAGTTGTTGGCTACAAACTAAAAGAAAGCGCTGCTCTTGATTGTTTTCGGGAAGTAATTCGCCATTATTTATCGCTTTCATGGTTTCGCCATAAAGGCTCAATAACTCCGCTTCTAATAAAGTGAAATTGCCTGATTTACTAAAACCACGTTTAAATTTTTGGTCATCGTAGAAACGTTTTTTTCCAAAGCGAAACTCAGTATTCATTGCAACGACTCCTGGTGATGCGAAAAAGACTAATCGGCGGTTGCGGTTAGCTTGGCGGCAAGGTAGAGAGTATTCGTTGAATATGAAAACGAATTGTTTTTGTCGTTAGAATAAATATTGTTTGTTGTCGGTTTTGTCGATTTTTTCCCAAAACCTCACTCCAAGCCTGCTTCGTCTCATATGCGGTTTCATGCATGATTTTCTCCTTAAAGATTCTGGATGAGAGTTACTGGGTTGGTGCTGTTATCTGTGTGTGATATTTAAGCAGAAAAGTGCTTAGCTTTTATTTCACTGAATGACTCATGGTGGTTGTTTTGCGAGAGTTGAAAATAGAATTCAGCATTTTGCTGGAGTAAATTGTAGATGTCTTTATCAAGTTTTCCGGTTTGCACCAGTGGCCCCATGATATTGAACACTTGTTGTAAATCGAGAGCATCTCGGTAAGGGCGTTGTTGAGTGAGTGCTTGAAATACGTCAGCAATGGCTATGACCCGTGAAGGAATATCAAGATCATTGGCTGTTTTTCGAAAAGGGTAGCCAGAACCATCGAGCCGTTCATGATGATTTGAGGCCCATGCGCCAATCGGCGACTTAGGAAAAAAGTTAACTAATATTTCACTGGTATCAACGGTGTGACGTTTAATTTGTGCGTATTCTTCTTCGCTGAAAGAAGCGGATTTGTGTAATAGCCCATCAGGAGTTCGCAGTTTGCCAACATCATGTAATAAGCCTGCGATGTAGATCATCTCGGCAGTTCGTGCCGAAATACCAGATGCCAGTGCCAACTGCTGGGCTAATATCGCGACTTTGTCTGAATGTTGAAAGGTAAAAGGGCTTTTGGCATCAACAATTCTGGCTAAGAAGCGCGCTAACTCAGCGGCCTCTTGGAGACTTAGTTGTTGGTCATAGAGTTGATCTTGTTGAAAGCTTAAGCCCATTTTTTCAATGTGACTAATGTTCATGTTGTACCAAAAACCATCGATAGCAACGAGCTCACACATACTGTCCACTATTTGCGGGTGGAACAGGCGACCACGATTACTCTGTAATATTTCGGCAATGGCGGTTTCGTGCAAAATAATTTGTTCTTCACCGATATCTAAGGTGTATTGCGCTCGTAAGAAGTCGAGTCGGTCGGCGACAAACACTAGCGCTGCGACTCGTTTGTCTAATTCAGCAATGTTCAGTGCTGCCAATTGTTCCCAGGGAGTATGATGATAGCGAACAACGTTGGCGAATTGGTGAATCACCGGGCACTTTAACAAGGCTTGATATCCGTGCAGACAATGAACTTCAGTCGATTCGGGTTGGAATAAGTCAAGTAGCGCTAAATGCTGCTCAGTGGAAGAGACTCCACAGTCGTGAATCAAACCTGAGAAATAGGTAAATTGTTGTTCTGCTTCGGTCCAAGTCATGCGTTTTGCACACTCGTAAGCCATATAGGCTACGCGTTGCCCATGATGCATGTCATCGACGCCGACAAAATCGAGCGCTTTGGCAATTGCGAGTAAGGCGTGACGCATATTAATCTGAATAATCTGTTCGGAGTCGATTGTTGGTGACATGACACGCCTAACCATATTTTTGATTATAGTTAAAAGTGTAGACAAGGTTCAGAGGTGCTTCAATCAGAGGGGCTGCAATAGAGTAAGCGTGTTGAATTTTTTGCTGCTTGGTGTTTAGTTTACGCTGTTAGTTTCAGATAAACCCTTACGAAGACTTTACAGTGGAAGTTTTGCGGGTGTTTTTTGCGGGTGTTTTTTGTGGTTTTTTTGAGCCTCCTTCTTGACGACGTTAAAAATATTATTTGTCGTAAGCGTAAAAATTGTTTGTTACTCTCGTTGCTGCTGTTATAGGGGTGAGAGAATGGACGTAAAAGTATTTCGAACGTTTTTAGAAGTGGCAAAAGAGAAGCACTTTGGGCGAGCGGCAGAAAATTTATATATCACTCAAGCGGCGGTTAGTGCACGCATTAAGCAATTAGAGAGCTTCTTTGACGCTCAGTTATTTATTCGTGACCGGAATGCCATTAAGTTGACTAGTTCTGGCGAACGTTTAACCTCCTATGCTGAAAATATGGTGCGTACTCTTGAGCAAGCGAAGGCAGAGTTATTACTCACCAAAGCGCATGCCATTCAATTGACCATTGCTGGCACGCCTAACGTTTGGGATGCTTATTTGCAGCATTGTTTGAGTGTGGTGACCGAAGCATTTAGCGGTTATGCCTTTCGTGCTGAGACCTTAAGCCGTGAACAAATGCATCGCGCCTTAATCGAGCGAACGCTAGACATTGGGGTGGGCGTTGACCCTTTAAAATCTGAAGAGTTGGCCTGTAAAAAAGTTGTCGATTTAGAGCTTGTATTTGTTTCTACTCGCCACCAAACTCAGCAATTGGCGCTAGAAAACTCGTATATTTATGTTGACTGGGGCACCCGTTTTGCTTCCGAGCATGCGCTTCGTCATAGTAAAATGCCACCGCCATTTTTGCGCACCTCGACGGGACGAATTGCTTTGGATTTCATCTTAGAAAAAGGTGGAGCCTGTTATTTGCCAGTGTCGATGGTTGAGCCTTTTCTCGAATCGCAGCAACTTCATTTGGTGGAATGTTCAGAGCCTTGGTTACGTCCGGTATATCTTAGTTATCGGAAGGATTCGGCGGCATTGCAGCAGATCCGTCAAGTGGAAAGCCTATTAGGGGTTACCGAACCCTCTACTCCCTATAGTTTGCAGCAAGCGGCTGAATAAGCGATGCGTATTCAAACGGATCACTATGTTAACTGGCATTGAGGCCTGAATGGTCTTGGTATGGCGCTCAATGTTGCACAATTTTTAATATATTTCGTAAAGTATAATGGTTTGTTGATCGTTCGAAACACTGGTTTTATCGCAAGGAATTTCAAATGTTTGGTTTTTTTGAGCGCTTAACTGCGCCTTTCCCCACGCAAGAGCCTGAGCAACCCCCTAAGGGCTTATATCAGTTTTGTCTCCATTATTGTCAGGGGATGATGGTACCGCTGTTATGCATGGCCGTCATCGCTGCGTTGATCGCTATCTGTGAAGTTGCTTTATTTGGCTTTATGGGGCAGTTGGTTGATTGGTTAGGCAGCAAAGATCCAAATACGATATTAAGTGAAGAATCTTCCACCTTGTGGCTGATGGGCATCACGCTGTTGGTGGTGATGCCACTGCTTACCCTACTCGATTCGCTGTTAATTCACCAAGCTTTGCTCGGTAATTTTCCGATGGCGATCCGTTGGTCGGCGCATCGCTATTTATTGCGGCAGAGTGTTTCCTTCTTTGCTAACGATTTTGCTGGGCGTGTCGCGACTAAAGTCATGCAAACGGCCTTGTCGGTACGTGAAACGGTGATGAAATTACTCGACTTAATGGTTTATGTATTGGTCTATTTCACTTCCATGGTGCTGTTGGTGGCACAGGCTGATATACGCCTCATTTGGCCGATGCTGCTATGGCTGGTGGTTTACATCGCAATTCAGTTCCGTTTTGTGCCGAAATTAAAGCGAGTGTCGACCGAACAAGCGGATGCTCGTTCTTTAATGAGTGGTCGAATTGTGGATAGCTATACCAACATCGCAACCGTGAAGTTATTTTCGCATAATCAACGCGAGGCCGATTACGCTCAAGAAGGCATGCAAGGATTTTTACAAACCGTTCATCAACAGATGCGTTTGGTGACCGGGCTCAATGTTTGTGTGCAACTGTCAAATTATTTGCTTACATTTAGTATTGCGGCCCTGTCTATTTACTTATGGATGTTAGGTGACATCTCGGTAGGGGCAATTGCTATTTCTATTGCTTTGGTGCTGCGCTTGAATGGTATGGCTCAGTGGATCATGTGGGAAATAGGTTCTTTATTTGAAAACATAGGCACCGTAGCCGACGGGATGACGACCTTAACAAGCCCACAGACGGTGGTTGATGAGCATGATGCTAAGCCTTTGCGGGTGGATCAAGGTCAGATTGATTATCGTGACATCCGTTTTCATTATGGTGAGAAAAGTGGGGTTATCGAACACCTCAATCTGAGTATTAAGGCTGGCGAAAAGATTGGTTTAGTGGGGCGTTCTGGTGCAGGGAAAACCACTCTGGTGAATTTATTATTGCGCTTTCATGATGTTGAGGGCGGCTCAATCGAGATCGATGGTCAAAATATTAGTCAAGTGACTCAAGATAGCTTGCGGGCTCAAATTGGGATGGTGACGCAAGATACTTCCCTATTGCATCGTTCGGTGCGTGACAATATTTTATATGGTCGTCCCGATGCCAGTGAAGAGCAAATGATTGCTGCGGCTAAACAAGCCAAAGCCCATGAATTCATTTTAGGTTTGAGTGATCAAGATGGTCGTTGCGGTTATGACGCTCATGTCGGTGAGCGAGGGGTGAAACTCTCCGGTGGGCAACGTCAACGTATCGCAATCACTCGAGTATTATTAAAAGATGCTCCTGTTTTAGTCTTAGATGAAGCCACTTCAGCCTTGGATTCGGAAGTTGAAGCGGCGATCCAAACCAGTTTAAATCGCTTGATGCATGGTAAAACGGTGATCGCCATTGCTCACCGTTTATCCACCATCGCTGCGATGGATCGCCTAATTGTATTAGATAAGGGAAAAATTATTGAACAGGGTAGTCATGCCGAGTTGATTCAAGGTGATGGGATCTATAGTCAATTATGGGCGCATCAAACGGGCGGTTTCCTCGGAGAATAAAGCCTGAACCTTTTCTTCATCCTAAGGCCTGCATTCACGCAGGCCTTTTTTATTGGGTGTTGTATGGGGCTCGGAGGTTCCGCTGAAGTCAACTAATAAGGGCGAGGCTGCGGCTGATAAGTGCACGAACCCATATTTTTTGACTATTGTTAAAGGTAAAAGGGGCAATCCATTGATAACAATAAGCTTGATTATGATTGTTTTTTCTAAGGTTACACTTATGCGATTGACGTTGTTGAAGCCTGTCTATGCGTAGATTTTTTAGTCTGACGAGTACGCTGTTATTCAGTCTTTGCTTGGGAATGGGCTCTGTTACGGCCGAATGTATCGGTGTGGTGACCGCTGGTGGTGGCGCTGATTTTTGGAAATTAGTTGAGCGGGGGGCGAGAAGTGCGGCCGCAAAAATTGGCACTGAAGTTTATGTTCGTGGCGCTAATAATGAACTAAATGTTGAAGGTCAAGGGGCATTAATTAATACGGTATTAGATCGCGGTTGTGGTGCTTTAGTGTTAGCTCCAAATAGTCCAGAGCGAGCTGTGGATGTCGCTTTATTAAAAAGTATCAACATTGCCACGGTGTATATCGACAGAGATGTTGGTGGCGCACCGATGTTGATCATTAAAACCGATAATTATATGGCAGGTGCTTTGGCTGGAAGAAAAATGGCGAAAGCGCTGGGGGGGAAAGGTAAAGTTGCACTTTTCCGACTCGATAAAAGTGTGGTGACGACCGCGGCGAGAGAGCAAGGGTTCATTGATGAGGCAGTGAAAGGCGGGTTAGAGGTCGTGGTTGATGTGTATCTTGGGACCACAGTTGGGTCGGCGCGCTTTAAAGCTTTATCGATACTGAATCATATGCAAGATGTGCAGGGCATTTTTACTCCGAATGAGCTGACGACTCTTGCCACCGTGGTTTCTCTTCGGCAATTGGAGCGGCAGGGCTCGATGGTGCATATCGGTTTTGATTCCAATCGAAGTATTAATGCCGCGATTGTCAATAAAGATATCTATGGGGTGGTGATACAACAGCCTTTTGCTATGGGGTATCTCGCAGTATACGCGGCGTATCAAGCCATGTTAGGTCACCAACCAGAATTGCAAGATCAGCCTTTGTTATGGGATACAGGGGTTTTATTTGTGGATCATTCAAATATTAATCAAGCTAAAGTTAAGCAGGTGTTGGGGCTTGATTAGTTGAAATTAAACCGCCTGATTTGAGTAAGTGAAACCGTCTGACTAAGCTATATAGATGGCATGCTGATGAAGCGAATTATGCGCAAGCAGAATAATATTTGCGGCAATTATGGTACCGCTATTCATCGTGACTTTGTTCCGTTGTTTGTTGATGATTGTTATGCGCATATGTTTGGTTATGATAATGCAGCGCAGGTGATGGCATTGCCATCGTTACTGACGCTGTTTTGTGAACATGATCGCCAGCAAGCCCTACAAAATTACGCGGCGATAATGGCTGGCAAAATGCGTCCCAAAGTGGTGGGGTATCAGAATAGAGACAGATTTGGCCAGCTCTGTTCGGTGATTAGTATTGATCATCTTTGCCAGTGGCAGGGCGCACCAGCGCTGCAAATTACGCTAATTGATGTTTCCCAGCAAGTCGCCGCGAAACAAGCACTGCAACAAAGCGAGCAACGCTATCGTTCGTTGGTCGAGTCTTCCTTGCAAGGTATTTTAGTTCATCGCTTTTTTAAACCGCTGTATAGCAATCAAGCACTAGCCGATTTAGTGGGATTTAGTCATGTTGAACCGCTTCTCGCTCTGCCAAGTTTGTTAGCCTTGATCCCTGAAGATAACCAGCAACAAGCTATTGAATTACATGAGCGCTTGCTGCTTGGAGAGATGGAATCACATTCCGTAGTGACAGAGTATTTGCGACAAGATGGCGACTCGGTGTGGCTAAATATTAGCGAAAGCTTAGTCAGTTGGGAAGGTGAACCTGCGGTGCAGTCGGTGATGATGGACGTGACTCAGTTACATCGGCAGCAACAACGTTTGGAGTTTCAGGCGAATCATGATGTGCTAACGGGCTTAATGAATCGACGCTCGATGAACCAAGTTTTAGTGACTGAATTTGCAATGAGTAAGCGCAGCGATAATCCTTTGTGCTGTTTGATATTAGATATTGATGATTTTAAGCAAATTAACGATCAGTATGGACATGCCATTGGAGATGACGTATTGCGGATGTTTGCTATTGAAAGCCTCAAGGTATTACGTGATGGTGACTTTTTGGCTCGCTGGGGAGGCGAAGAGTTTCTACTGTTACTCCCCAATACTGCTCAATCATCAGCGATGCTGATTGCACAGCGGGTGCGTCAACATCTGGAACAATCACCAATCACGGTCAATGGACAGCATCATTTTTGGTCGGTTAGTATTGGTTTAGCGATGTTGACCGAGAACGACTCTAGCCCTGAATCGCTGATTGCGCGTGCCGATAGTGCGCTCTATATCGCGAAACAGCGAGGCAAGAACCAAGTTGCCTTAGCGCCGCAATTTTATCAATTGTAATTCAAGCGACGGCTTGTTGGTTGTTGCTTTAAGTGGCCTGAAAAATATGATTAGCCCACAGGGTAAGGCCGCTGGTCACGCTGCCGAAGTTATCTCCACAAATCAACGGCGCTTGGTAACGTTTCGCTAAGAAGTCTTTTATCATCGGAGAATTGGCGCTACCACCAGTTAAGAAAATAACTTCGGGTTGGCAAGCTGCTTGGGCAAGTACTTCATCACTTAACTTGGCAATATTAGTGAGCAAGCGTTCTGCGGCTTGACGGTAGCTTGTCTGGCTGACTTCGGCCTGTAGTTGTTCACTTAAATAACCTAGGTCGACCACGGTTTCAGACTGTTCACTAAGGGCTATTTTGGCTTGCTCTGCCGAGGCGCTCATTTGGTAGGTTAAGCGTCCTTGGCTTAGTCGCACTAAGGCTTTTAAAGGCGCGAGTTGTGGTTCTTTGAGTAGTCTTTGCAACAATAAGCTGGTGTCTTGATGATAGAAGCGAGCCTGCGCTGGGAAATCGTTGATCGCAGCGGCATCCCAAAAGGGTTTAATCGGCATTGGTTGGCCACTGGCCAATAGAAGTTTGGCGCCTAAACAAGGCATTAGTGTTTCAAAGTTTAGTGCGATATCAAAATCATTGCCGCCGATCCGTTCACCGTTATATCCCAGTACTAAGCTTTGATGGTCGCGTTCTGCTAAGTAGTTTGGTCCCATGGTGAGCATCGATATATCACTGGTGCCGCCGCCAATATCGATGACTAAAACGCGTTGCTCTTTGTGGAGTTGTTGTTGATAACTGAGGCCCGCCGCCATTGGCTCATACAAAAACTCAACATGCTTAAAACCAACGTATTTAGCCGCATTGCGCAAGATGTTGAGTGCTTGTTGGTTGCTTAGCTCACTATTTAAACCTTGAAAGTTGACCGGTCGACCAATCACCACTTTTTCCAAGTTGGCTAAACCGGTTTGCTTCACTTGCTCGGCGATGTGCCACATCATCGCTGCTGCAATGTCTTCAAATTGTTGTTGTTGGCGTTCGCGAATGCCACTGGCGCCTAAGAATGACTTCGGAGATCGCACGTAATAACAGTCGGCGGGATCGATGAGGTATTCATGCAATGCTTGTTGGCCAAAACTCAAATGTTCATCATAACCGTCTAGTTTTAATTCGCGTAAGGCTCGTAAGCTGGCAGATAGCTGATGAGAGCGAGCATGTTTATAGGCTTCGGCTTGGCCTTGGGCGTCCAGTTGTTGATAGAGCCAACCGCAAATCATCTCTGATTGTGGGGCAAACAGAGTGGAGGGCATGTAATGACCATGTGCTGGTAACTTTACTAAATGGGCTTGTTGCCCCTGCATGATACCGACAGCGCAGTTAGAGGTGCCAAAATCGAAACCGGCGATTGATTGATTCACAAAACATGCCTCACGGATAGAAAAGGCCGCGCAGGTTAGCAAATTAAGCGCCAAGGGTACAGTACCCTTGCTTGGTCTTTGGTTCATAGCGTGCTTTATTTCTTCAAATTGGTTTCGCGGCGTAAGCTCGCGGGAGAGCGGCTCAGCTTGGTTTGGCAAGGGTTTATTGGAAATGGCGTTGAGGCTTGTGATAGCGGCGGGAGCCCCTTACACTGAAAGGCTTGAGTGCTTGAAATAGAACCGAAAATGAAAAACCAGACTAGAGCTTACTTATTTGGCCTTAGCGCCGTGTTGATGTGGTCAACGGTGGCGACTGCATTTAAGTTGGCGTTACAGTGGCTGAGTCCGATTCAACTGGTGTCATTGGCTTCTTTCAGCTCGATGCTGCTGTTGACTGGGATATTGCTTTGGCAACAAAAATTACATTTGGCCTTTCGTTATGCGCGCCAGCGCCCTGGGTATTTCCTATTGGTCGGAGCGATTAACCCCTTTGCCTATTACTTGGTATTGTTTAAGGCTTACGACTTGCTCCCCGCTCAGCAGGCTCAATCGCTGAATTATACTTGGGCGATTACCTTGGCCTTGTTGGCGGTGCCTTTTTTGCAGCAGCAATTGCGGCGTCAGGATCTGCTTGCCATGGCTTTAGGTTATTTTGGGGTATTGGTGATTGCCACTCGTGGTGACATTTTAGCGATGCAGTTCGATAGCGTGGCGGGTGTATTGTTAGCCTTATTCAGCACCCTGCTATGGGCAGGTTATTGGATCATGAATACTCGCAATCATGGTGATGCAGTGGCGAGTTTATTGGTAGCCTTTAGTTTTAGCCTACCAATGGTATTCGCTTATTGCTGGTTCAGCGACGGTTTACCCAGCTGGCATTTTAAAGCTTGGTTAGGCGCTGCCTATGTGGGTTTATTTGAGATGGGGGTTGCTTTTGTTTGTTGGGTTTTGGCGCTAAAATTGACTGACAATACTGCACGGATCAGTAATTTAATTTTTATTTCGCCGTTTCTGTCGTTGTTTTTCATCTCCTATTTTCTGGCAGAACAAATTGAACCAGCAACTTACCTCGGCTTGTTATTGATCATTGCAGGCTTACTGATCCAGCAGTGGCGGCCGAAAAAAACGATCATCGAAGCGCGGCCCTGATTTACCGTTAAGGGTGCGAAAAACACCACAAGTTTTGATCTAAAAATTAGGGTGTAGTGGACCAAGTGTGTATGCTAAGGTTTATCTTTGGATCGGAACAAACTTACTGTAATGAGCAAACAAACGATAACTAAACAAGCCTTGATTGATATTGCTAATCAAATGTTGCGTGAACATGATGACTATATTCCCGGTATTGAAGTACGTGACGTGACTCAGTATCACGATGTTCTCACTTTTAAGGGCGAAGCTTTTCTGGATGAGGAGCTGTTACCCACGGTGAATAGTCCAACTGCTTTTAATTTGTATAAATGGTTATGCCATCGCTTGTCGGAACAGTACAGTCTTAGCGAATCGGCCTAGCACATACTCGGGCTAAGCTTGACTTCAGTATGAGCACTCACCGTGTGTTGATGGTGTTCAGCGCACTCTCCCCGGTGAATGACATTCGTGGCCTAGTTAGTTGTGTCCAAGGCGTATAACAAGGCTTGGTAAGGCGCTAAGCTGAGTCCTTGTAAATGACTAATTTGCGCTTCGTCTTGTTGTAGATTATTTAGAATCAGTGCCTTTATCTGATAATCCAGACTCACAGCGACCGCTTGTTCACTTAAGTTAGTGACGACTAACAAAGCTTGTTGTTGGTAGCGTCGCAGGTAAGCGAATACTTGTGGATGCTCGGGGAGTAGTAGTTCAAAGCTGCCATATATCAAGATCTCTCCGTAGTCGGCGGACTTACGCAAGGCAATTAGGCGCTGGTAGTGGTAGAACACCGAGTGAGGGTTTTGTAAGGCCTTACTCACATTCACTTCTGGATAGTTTGGATTCACGGCAAGCCATGGCTGAACCTTGCTGAAACCAGCATGCGGTAAATTATCCCATTGCATTGGTGTTCTTGCGTTGTCGCGGGCGCTGGCATATACACCCTGCATAAATTGTTGATGACTTAAGCTTTGCTGTTCAAGTACTTTTTCCTGATAACTATTTTTGATTTCGATGTCTTGGTAGTCATCCAAATGTTCAAAGCGGACGTTGGTCATGCCAATTTCTTCACCTTGATAAATATAGGGCGTGCCTTGCATGCCATGTAATAAGGTGGCAAATAATTTGGCGCTGCGTTGGCGATATTGTCGGTCATTCCCCCAGCGACTCACGATGCGTGGTAGGTCGTGATTATTCCAGAACAGTGCATTCCAACCATCGCCTTGAAAGGCGGTTTGCCACTTGCTCAATACTCTTTTCAAAGCCACCAGATCAAATTTTTGAGTTTGCCATTTACCATGTTGTGGATGCCAGTCTAAAGCGGCGTGTTCAAATTGAAACACCATCGATAGTTCTTCGCGAGCAGGATCAGAGTAACGTTTAGCTATTTCAGGTGTGGCCCCCCAAGTTTCTCCAACGGTGACTAAATTGTGATTGGCGAAACAGGCCTGATGTAGTTGCTGTAACAAAGGATGCAATCGAGGACCATTCTCGGTGATCCCCTGGTCAATCTGTTTGCCAATAAGATCGATTACGTCTAAGCGAAACCCTGCCACTCCTTGAGCAACCCACCAACTGATCATTTGTTGAATTTCTTTCTCTACCTGAGTATTTTCCCAATTTAAATCGGGCTGAGAATCGGCAAACAAGTGAAAATAGTACTGATCGGTGGTGGCATCATAGTTCCAAGCGGGCCCACCAAAGATCGAACGAAGAGAGTTAGGCTGATCGCGCCAAATATAATAATCGCGATAAGGGTTATCTAGGCTTTGCTTCGCTTGTTGGAACCAGTGGTGTTGGTCGGAACTATGGTTAAGAACCAAGTCCATGATGATGCCAATATGATGTTGGCGTGCAGTGGCGATTAATTCTCGTAAGTCATTTAGGCTGCCAAAACGGGGATCGATGGCTTGATAGTCAGCGATGTCGTAGCCGTTATCTTTCATCGGAGAAAGGTAAACCGGGGATAACCAAATCAGGTTAATCCCTAATTTTTCAAGATAAGCTAGTTTGCTGATGATACCACGCAGATCACCATTACCATCCCCACTGCTATCACAAAAACTACGAGGGTAAACCTGATAAACCACTGCCGAATGCCACCACTGCTTTTCCATCTTGGTCTCCGAAATAAAGCGTGTAGACGCTATTGTACTGCTTTAAAAAATGCTGACCTAGCTTGCTGTTGGCTTGATAACGTTTTCATAGTGATTTATTTGTTAGCAGTAGCTGGTGTGGCGCATTTCGTCTCATAAAATTAAGAATTTTTTACTAAAATATGATCCGCTTCATGCCGTAACTATCGGGTTAATTATTTATTGTGACGGTTTGCTCAAATCACGGTTTCACTACAGCATGCTTTGCTGAATCGGCGTAAATTGAGCGTCGAGGTATATCGCCAAGGATGGGTAAGTTTGGATTTTACTTGTGGTTCTTTCCTGCGGTTTATTTACCTTCTCACCATAGACCACCAAAGAGTGGCGGTGAAACATTAGTCTAAAGAGACGCTCAAAGATTACACGGGAAAGTAGCAA
Source organism: Agarivorans sp. QJM3NY_33 (assembly GCF_050870865.2). NCBI lineage: Bacteria > Pseudomonadati > Pseudomonadota > Gammaproteobacteria > Alteromonadales > Alteromonadaceae > Agarivorans > Agarivorans sp. QJM3NY_33. The sequence goes on along the minus strand of NZ_CP194039.2, from coordinate 4,687,087 downwards.
TGAGAAAATTTAGTAAAATCGCCACTAGCGCCTTGCTAGCTGGTGCGGCGCTGAGCTATGCCTCTAGCGCCACGGCAGTGCCTCGCACTGCTTTTGTTCATTTGTTTGAGTGGAGTTGGCAAGATGTTGCCACCGAATGTGAAACCTTTTTAGGGCCTAAGGGCTTCGCTGCGGTACAAGTCTCCCCACCAAATGAGGGGGTAGACAATCCCGCTTGGTGGGCTCGTTATCAGCCAGTGAGTTATCGCTTCAATAGCCGCAGTGGCAACCGCGAGCAGTTTCAAGATATGGTACAACGCTGTAAGGCTTCGGGTGTCGATATTTATGTCGATGCGGTGATTAACCATATGGCAGCATGGGATCGATATTTCCCCGATGTTCCCTATGGCACCAATGATTTCAACTCTTGTACTCGCGAAATAGATTATGGCAATCGTTGGCAGGTACAGTATTGTGATCTAGTGGGCCTCAATGATTTAAAAACCAGTTCTGATTACGTGCGACAAAAAATTGCCGATTATATGAATGATGCCACGAGTATGGGGGTGGCTGGTTTTCGAATTGATGCGGCAAAACATATCCCTGCGGAAGATATCGCGGCGATAAAATCTAAACTGAATGGCAATCCATATCTTTTCCAAGAAGTGATCGGTGCTGGTGGCGAGCCGATTCGTCCAACCGAATATACTTATAATGGTAACGTGACGGAATTTGCCTTTGCGCGCCAAATTGGTCCGGCATTTCGTAATAGCAACATTGCCTGGTTGAGAAATCTATCGTCTTCGATGGAGCTAGCCAGTGCTGACGCCGTGACTTTTGTTACCAATCATGATGAGGAACGACATAATCCTAACGGACCGATTTGGCATGGTACAGCGGGTGATGGTTACTTCTTAGCGAATATTTTCACCCTTGCTTATCCTTATGGTTATCCAAAAATCATGTCGGGTTATTACTTTAATGGCGACTTTGATGCGGGTCCACCAAGTACTGGTGTGCATACTGGCAATGCCTGTGGTTTCGATGGTGGGGACTGGGTTTGTGAGCATAAGTGGCGTGGTGTCGCGAATATGGTGGCATTCCGTAACCACACTGCGGCACAGTGGCAATTAACCAATTGGTGGGATAATGGTAACGACCAAATTGCTTTTGGTCGCGGCGGCCTAGGTTTCGTTGTGATCAACAAACGCGCAGACGGTACTCTAGAGCAAGATCTGAATACTGGTATGGCGGACGGTGACTACTGTAATATTATTGAGGCTAACTTCGATGAGACGAGCGGTGAGTGTATCGTTTCGGCGGATGCGAAAGGTCCTGGAGTGATTACCGTGAGTGGTGGAATGGCCCACTTCAGCGTGAGTGGCGATAATGCTGCGGCGATCCATGTTGGCGCAAAAATTGAGCCTTGTACTGGGGATGATTGTGGTTGTAGCGGAAGTGCTTGCCTGACTCCTGTGACCGCCAGCACCATTTGTTATGACAACGCGGCTCAATTTAATTCGCCAAGTCTTTACTATTGGGGGGCTCAACCTTTGGGCAGCTTAGCCGATGCCAATTGGCCTGGTGTGAGCATGCAGAAAAATGGTAGTTTTTACTGTCATGATCTTGGGGCAAGCCTAAGTCGTGTGAATGTTATCTTTAGTGATAATGGTGCTAAGCAAACTGCCGATTTAACCGTAGCAGGTGCCAGCTGTTACCAAGGCGGACAATGGAAGAGTTTGACCGACTGTGGTTTTATCGTCACGGATCAGCCGGTGGGTGGCAGTGAAGTGTGTTATGACAACCAGGTTGGCTTTACTAATCCAAGCATTTATTACTGGTCAGTTCAAGCTGAAATGGTTGTGAACGATGTCCAATGGCCTGGTACTGCGATGCAGCAAAAAGGGAATTACTATTGTTATGATTTTGGCACCCCCTTGAGTCATTTAAATGTGATTTTTAGTGATAATGGCGCCAATCAAAGTAGTGACTTGAGTACCGATGGTGATGCGCTTTGTTACGCCTCTGGAAGCTGGGTTGCGTCAAGCTATTGCAGCGACTAATTTGCTTGCGGGTTACCTTTAATCGTGGCGGTAAAACGATTGTACTAACCGCATAGCAAACCTTCATTTATTCATGCGTCTCGATTGTGCCCGGCTTGTGCCGGGCTTTTTTATGCTGGGCGCGGTGAGGGACTTTTAGCGGCACCACATAGGGCTTTGTGAGAGCGAAGCGAGTCAGGCTCCGCGCTTCGGTGGCGTCCGTGCATCATTGCCGCACACTGCAGGATGAATGAAACAGGCCCACCTTTGCAGATCCAGATAGGCCCGATCTTAAGATTGTAAGCAGGCGATAGCGGGCATCCACGGATTGTGATTATCCTTGAGGATAGTGCTTACGCATTAAGGCAAAATATAATACTGGTATAACCACTAAGGTCAGTAGCGTAGAAACCAGAATTCCAAAGATAAGGCTGATGGCTAAGCCATTAAAGATTGGGTCATCGAGGATGAATAAAGCCCCGATCATCGCGGCTAGTCCGGTTAACACGATGGGTTTGGCTCGTACCGCCCCCGAACTTATTACGGCTTTGGAAAAAGGTATACCAGCGCTTGCCTGCTGATTGATAAAATCCACCAGCAAAATAGAGTTACGCACAATGATCCCCGCGAGGGCTATCATACCGATCATCGATGTGGCAGTGAACTGGGCGCCTAATAGGGCGTGTCCCGGCATGACCCCGATGATGGTTAACGGGATCGGAGCCATGATGATCAAGGGGACCAAATAAGAACGAAACTGGGCAACCACTAATAGGTAAATCATGATCATCCCCACCGCATAGGCGAGTCCCATGTCGCGGAAAGTTTCGTAGGTTATTTTCCATTCACCATCCCATAAAATGGCAATCTCGCTCAGCCCATCTGGTTGGTCGATATAGTGTTGCGCAAAAGGCAAGCCGGCATCTTTGGCACTGAAGGCCATCTCAAACATGCCGTATAAGGGACTGTCTAAATCACCAGCCATGTCGGCAACGACCATAATCATAGGAATGGCGTTTTTATGCATAATCGGCAGGTTAGTGCTGCCTTGATTGATGCTTACCAATTCACTCAAGGGGATCGCATCGCCTTGTGGGTTATGCAGTCGTAAATTGAGCAGCTGCTCTAAATCAAACTTGTCTTTTTCTGCCAGCTGTAAGCGGATCGGGACCGGATAGAGTTGTTGTTCTCGATGTAAGAAGCTGACATCTTTTCCGCCAATCGCGGTGGTAATGAGGGTAACAATGTTCCCATAGCTAATCCCAAGCTGAGCACTCTTACTACGATCAATCGTAATTCGCCATTGAGTTTGTGGGCTGGGTTGCATGATGTCGATATCAACGATGTCGTTGGTATGATGAAAATGCTGCATTAAAGCACTTGCGGCTTGTTGGCGTATTTCATCGCTGGGACCATAGACCTCTGCCACAATTGGTGACCAAACTGGTGGCCCTGGCGGGACTTCAACGATTTTGATGTTGGCCTGATAGGGGGCACCGATCGCTTGCAGTTGTTGTCGCACCGAACTGGCAATACTGTGACTATCACGTTGCCGATGGGCTTTATCAACTAAGTTTACCTGGATATCACCGAGCTCTTGGCTACTGCGTGTAAAGTAGTGACGGACTAAGCCATTGAAGTTAATCGGGGCGGTGGTGCCGGCATATAGTTGTAAGTCAGCAACTTCGGGGATGGTGAGCAAGTAATCGCTCAGCTCAAAGAGAAGTCTTTGATTTTGCTCTAAACTGCGCCCTTCAGGTAGATCAACCATCACCTGAAACTCTGACTTGTTGTCGAAGGGAAGCATTTTCATAACCACCAATTTATTAATGGGTAAGGCGACGGCGGCAATAATCATCAATAGTACGACTAACCACAACCAGATCCGGTTCTTGCCGCCTCGGTGAGGGTCTAGAAACGGCCGCATTAGTTGTTCGAATAAACGGTGTAATTTCGAGCCTTGGCTCGATTCGGCTGGATGATCAGGGGTATTTTTGAGTAGTTTAGCGCTTAGCCAAGGTGACAGGATAAAGGCCACCGACAAAGAGATTAACATGCCAAGGCTGGCATTAATTGGAATGGGGCTCATGTAGGGCCCCATCAAACCGGAAACAAAGGCCATCGGAAGCAGTGCGGCAATCACGGTAAACGTTGCCAAAATAGTTGGCCCACCCACTTCATCTACCGCTTGAGGGATAATTTGGCTTAGCTTGGCGGGTTCGGCATGCTTGGCTGCCAGCCGCATATGTCGGTGGATGTTTTCGACCACCACAATTGCGTCATCGACTAGAATGCCGATGGAAAAAATCAGTGCAAAGAGAGAGACTCGATTAAGGGTAAAGCCCCAAGCCCAGGAAGCAAATAAAGTCATCGCGAGGGTGATGACAATCGCGATCCCCACCACAATAGCTTCTCGCCAGCCCATAGCCAGCAGCACCAACAGTACAACGGCGATTGTGGCAAACACCAGTTTGCCAATCAGGGTATTGGCTTTGTCAGCGGCAGTGGCGCCATAATTACGGCTCAGTTGGTGTTTCACCTGATGTGGAATGAGTACATTATCCAGTTGGCTTAGCCGTTGTTCGATACGTTCCGCCAGTTGTACCGCGTTTTCACCCGCTTGTTTGGCGATAGCAATCGTGACGGAAGGAAATTTACCTTGCTGGTTGACCAGCCACACGCTTTGACTGGGTAATTCAGCTCCAACCTTGATGCTGGCAACATCAGCCAAGAATACCGGTTTTTGATTGTGGGTTGCTATCACCAAGTTCTCTAATTCGCTGGCGGATCGTAAGAATTGCCCGCTTTGCACCTTGATGACTCGGTTATCTTGGATCAGATCGGCTAATCCTGATTGTTGGTTATTGCTTTGTAACTGCTGGGCGATCTGGTCAAATTCGACCCCATAGGCGTTGAGTTTCACTGGATCAACTCGGACTGAAGCGACCATCGCTTGCTCACCTAAGGTATAGACATCTTTGGTGCCGGGGATCCGTTTTAATTCAGTTTCTAAAGTGCGGGCGATTTTAGTTAGGTCGAAGGGACTCAGTGTGAGACTCTCGTCCCATAAGGACAGGCTTACGATGGGTACATCGTCAATTGCTCTGGGTTTAATTAAGGGTTGTCCGACGCCCGCACCACTGGGGAGCTTGTCTAAGTTTGCATAGATTTGGTTGTATAAGTTTACGATGGCGTCATTGCGTTTTACACCGACATCAAACACCACAATAATCATCGCACCATTGGGTTGTGAGAATGAATACAGAGTATCGATACCATTCAGCTCGGAGATGATTTTTTCTGCTGGTAGCGTAACTAAATTCTCGACTTCTTTGGGACTTGCACCGGGGAAGGGAATATAGACATCAGCAAAGGTCACATCAATTTGTGGTTCTTCTTCTTTGGGGGTGATCAGTACCGAAAATATCCCAAGTAATAGACCAATTAAGGCTAATAAAGGGGTAATCGGTGAGTTTAAGAAGCGCTCGCCAATGCGTCCTGCAATTCCCATGACTACTGCTCCCCATCTAACATCGCTTGGTAAGCCGATAGTGCGATTTGGTCATTTTCTTGTAAGCCAGAAAGCACTTGTACCTGTTGTTGTTTGCGTTCTCCAAGGCGAACTTGGTTCAGGCTAAAGCCCTTGGCAGTTTTTAAATAGACCGCACTGAGTTCATTGAGCTGTAATACCGCAGACTGAGGGATCCAGATTTGCTCTCGCCAGCCGTAACTAAAACTCAACTTCGCCCAGCTACCGGGATAAATGTTGGCGCGTTCAGTGGGCAGATTAAGCCGGATCTTGAAAGTGTGAGATTGTTGATCGGCGTGGCTAAACAGAATAAAGTCCTTGGACTGTATCGGATTTTGGCCATCGATAATCAGCGAGAACAAAGTTTGATTATTAATCACATCTAAATAACGCTGTGGCACATTGGCTACCGCACGCATATGTTCGAGTGAGTAGCCAGAATAAAGTGCTTGGCCTTGTGAAATGGTCTCACCCAATTGCACATGGCGTTCGGTTACAACGCCAGAGAAAGGTGCTTTAACAATGGTGTAATCAAGCGTTTCTTTTGCTTGTACTAGGGCGGCCTTGGCGGCTTTTACTGCACTGGTTGCTGCCTTTGCCTCTGTTTCGGCCAGATCCAGTTGACCCTTAGAGACCGCGCCTTGGGGATAGAGCTTTTGCAGGCGTAACCATTGGCGTTGCGCTTCGTTGTTTTGCGCAATGGCACTGCTGAGTTGGGCGTTTGCCGCGGCGTAGGCGGCTGATTGCTGAGTGCTGGTGATTTCGAGAATGATGGCGTCTTTCTCGACAAAATCATTCACATCATAATAAAGGCTTAATACTCGCCCCGAGGTCTGTGCAGCTAAGGTTGCCGCATCGACAGCTTCGATGACCGCGTCGAGTTCAACATGAATGGGGGTCATTGCCGAGCTGACCGTAACCGTTTCTAGGTCTGCAGGGGCGGCATCAACCGTGTTGGCTGCAAACGTTAGCAGTCCAGTGAAAAAAACAGTGGCTAAGCTTTGCATCTGACATCTCCCTTGTAAAAAGGCGCTAGTACTAGCGCCGTAGTCCTAGTCTGCTAAAGACAAGCTTGCTCTGCGAGCCAAGTTTTATAGCCTCCGGTAAGATTTTTGGCCTTAAAACCAAGATTGGCTAACTGGCGATAGGCAACGTTGCCACGTAAACCAACCATGCAATAAATGAGTATTTCCTTGTCTTTAGGGAGCTCATCAATGCGTTCACGAAGTTGATCCACTGGAATGTTGATTGCTCCGGGGATCCTACCGAGTTGCTCTAATTCGTTGGGATTGCGCACGTCTAAGATAAGTTGTTGCTCGGAGGCTTGATTGATTTCAGCGCTATGACACAGGTGGGTATGCCCTTCAATACTATTCGCTGCGACAAAGCCTGCTTGGTTAATGATATCCTTCGCGCTGCCAAAAGGTGGCGCATAAGTTAGCTCAAGGTGTTGTAAGTCGAAGACGGTCATACCGGCTCGCTGGGCGACCGCAAGGATATCAATTCGCTTGTCGACTCCCTCTTTACCTATCGCTTGTGCGCCATAGATCAAGCCACTTTGAGGATGAAATAATAGTTTTAAATTTATTGGCTGAGCGCCCGGATAATAGCCGGCGTGGCTTGCTGCGTGCAGGTATACTTTTTGATACTCAAGCCCCTTAGCTTGCAAGTTTTTTTCATTTAAGCCAGTGGAAGCTACGGCTAAATCGAAGACTTTACAGATAGCCGTACCCTGGCTGCGTTGGTAGTGCTCGTTGGCACCAAAGATGTTATTTGCAACCATTCGTCCTTGACGATTCGCTGGCCCCGCAAGTGGGATTAATGCGGCATCTCCGGTAACAAATTCAGGGTCTTCTATGGCATCCCCCACCGCATAAATAGATGGGTCGGAAGTTTGTAGTTGGCTATTCACTTGAATCCCGCCGAGTTTTCCTAACTCAAGCCCTGCAAGCTTGGCTAAGCTCGTTTCTGGTTTTACCCCGATAGCCATGATGAGGAGTTCTGTTTCGAGCATCTCACCATTGCTGAGGCGCAAAGAAAGCGCGTCGGAATTGAGGTTTGCCAGCTCTTCTTTTTGTTCCGCAGCGGGCGGGAATACCGCTTCTAAGGCGACGCCTAAATGTAAATCAACACCGTGATGGCGTAGCTCTTGGTGAAGTGGGCTGGCCATTTCTGGGTCGACCGGTGCCATGATCTGAGAAGAGAGTTCAATCAGGCTGGTATTGATTCCACGTTGCACCAATGCTTCAGCCATTTCGATGCCAATAAAGCCACCGCCAACTACGGTGGCATGTTTGGGTTGATTGATATCGATACTGGCGATGATTTTGTCCATATCAGGAATATTGCGCAGTGAAAAGGTGCGCTGATTATCAATACCGGGTAATGGGGGGACAATTGGTGCGGCTCCTGGACTAAGCACCAGAGCATCGTAACTTTCTTGATAATCTTGCTGAGTCAGTAAGTCGCGGATCGTTACCGTTTTGTGTTCTCGGTCAATGCTCAGTACTTCATGCATCACTCTGACATCAACATTGAAGCGGGCTTTAAAGCTTGCGGGAGTTTGCAATAACAGCGCATCACGTTGTTCGATGTCGCCACCAATATGATAGGGCAGGCCACAGTTTGCAAAAGAAATATAGGGGCCGCGTTCCAACATAATAATTTCAGCGCTTTCACTTAAACGCCGCGCCCTCGCTGCAGCTGAAGCGCCGCCTGCAACTCCCCCCACAATAACAATCTTACGCATAACTCTCTCCAAAAATTAAACTATAGCGGTATCGGCAAATACCGCTCTTGAAACTCAAGACTAAATTGATAAATATCAAACGCCGTTTATTTAAAACCTAGACGTTTAAACACCATTGCCGCTGGGCAAAAGCCAGTCACTGCACTTTGGATTAGGTTCACTCCGATGAATACGGTAAACCAAACAAAGTTAGGATGAACCCAGTAAGTTAATAGCAGTGAGCACAACACCATACTGCCAGCAAAAATCCGAACCACATTTTCTAAAGACATAATCGACCTCCTGAAAAACTGTAGTAACTTTATATTAGCTTTATCTAATTCGCAATGGTCTAAATTAAAATATTCTAAATTAGATTTGACTAAATAAGGTGGTTTTGTATAATTTCGCCATGTTGATAGGGGGAACTATGCAAGATGTATTGGCGCTACGTAACAATGTTTTATTAGTCAGTGAGTTGCTTAAAACTATTGCTCATCCCGATCGCCTAGTCGTACTTTGTTTGCTTAGTGATGGTGAAATGGGGGTGACAGAACTACGCCAATATAGTCAAAATAGTCAGTCTGCGTTTTCTCAACATTTAAAGGTATTAAGAGAAAGTCAGTTGGTGTCGGTGCGTAAAGAGTCTCAAAATGTTTATTACTCTTTAGCCGATCCTCGGATTAAGCAGTTACTTAGTAGTTTACGACAAAATTTCTGCGGTTAATTTTTAACAGCCCACCTACAGCCATCATTTTCTATTTTTTTCTTGGAGTTATTTATGAGTCACTTTACCCCTTGGAGCGCCCTGTTGGGGGGCATGTTATTGGGCCTGTCTGCGTCTTTGTTATTACTGTTGACGGGTAGAACTGCAGGGATTAGCAGTGTATTAGGTGGCATTTTTGGCGCGGCTAAGAGTGAATGGCCATGGCGGGTTGCTTTCATTGCAGCGATGGCAGTCAGCGTATTGATTACCCAGCCATTGGGGGTGAGTTTACCGATGTTGCCTAATTATTCCTTGGCTTGGACCATTATCGCTGGCTTGGCGGTGGGCGTGGGGACACAATTGGCTAATGGCTGTACAAGTGGCCATGGGATCTGTGGGATTGGCCGATTTTCCACTCGGTCTATTTTAGCCACATCGATATTTATGTTCACTGCGGTGTTGGTGGTGGGCTTGAATGCCCATTTTGGACTCGTCCATGTATAAAGTTATCGTGGGTTTAGTCACCGGTTTATTATTTGGTCTGGGGATGAATATATCGCAAATGGTTGATCCGAATAAGGTGCTTAATTTTTTAGATATATTTGGCGCTTGGGATCCGAGTTTAGCCTTTGTGATTGGCGGTGCTTTGCTGGTCTTCATTCCTTTTTACCATTTAATTATCAAGCCTCGCCGGCTGGCTATAAATGGCGATGAGTATCGCTGTGTATCGGTTAAACAAGCGATTACTGGGCGTCTGGTTGTAGGCTCCGTGTTATTTGGTATTGGCTGGGGCATGGTTGGTATCTGTCCGGGTCCTGCTGTCGCGGGTCTGTTACGTGGAGATATGATGATTTATTGGTTTATTGCCAGCATGTTGTTTGGCCATTACGCGAGTCAGTGGATTTTTGCTAAGACTTAAACCAGAAACTAGGAGGAAGCAGGGCTTCCTCTTATGGCTTGCTCGGTGAGTGGGATTAGTCGGTGTGTTGCTGAATGATGGCAATGATCCCTAGCCCCGATAAGTCTTCATTCCAATTGCAAGTTTCAACCACGTTTTCAACATGATGATAAGGCAATACACTGGCTTCTAAAGTGTTATTCATGGCGCTTTGCATGTGGCTAAATGCTCTGATCCCAGGGCCAGAGATAACAATTTTCTGTGGGTTAAATAGCGCCATGATATTGGCTAAGCCTAGACCTAACACCATGCCTGCTTGATTAAATATTTGGGTCATGGGCTCATTGGGATTGCTGGCTAACTGATTTAAATGCTGCATTTGTTGTTCGCTAGGATGGAGTAAATCATCTTGTGGTAATTTATAGATAGCGCAAGCATCTCGATAGATGGCGTAATCGCCTAGGTAAGCCTCGATACAGCCGCGTTTACCGCAACGGCATTGTGGCCCATTGAGACTGAATTTGGTGTGGCCAAATTCCGTTGAAGCGATCATCGATGGTTGATAGCTTGGATTGTTCACAATTAGTCCCATGCCAACCCCGTAGCCGAGTTGAATAGCAACTAAGTTATCTGTTGCTCGGTATTGCTCTTGATTCTTGATGGCAACGGCTAAGCAATAGGCGTCATTTGCCATAAAAACAGGGAGTTCCAAGCGTTGTTCGAGTTGATCGAGTAGTTGTGGATGTTCACCACATACCGCTGGGCTCCATAAAATTCCCCGAGCATCACTTCTTACGACGCCTTGCTGAGCAATGCCGAGTCCACGGATCTTACTGCGGTCGAGACCTTGTTGTTGAATGAAGTCTTCAACCACATCATGCAACCAGTTAAGAAGTTGTATTTGATTGAATTCTAGAGTGGCTGGATTCAACTTTGTTTGCCCAACAATTTTTCCAGTTGCGTCACCGAGGAATAGTCGGACTTCATTGATGGATAGCTTAAGACCAATATAAAAAGCAGCATCACTTACAATTTTTAGTTTAACTTTGGGGCGACCCCGGCTTGCGGATGGATCTAATTCGCTTCTTTGTTCGCTGAGTAAACCTTGTTGAAGTAATTCGGCAGTAATGGCGGTGATGGTCGCTGGACTTAGCTTACTGTAAGAACCTATATCAACTCTTGCTAGTTCCTGATGTTGGCGAAGTGTCCGCAAAATATCTCGACGGTTAGCGGCTCGGATCAACTCAGTTTCAGTCACTTTCTTCATGCAATGATGGCCTGCAATAATAATTTATGTATTAAAAATAGTCACTTATCTATTAACTCGTCAGCAAATTTTAGCGAATTGTTAATTGAGTCACGCATTCAATACAAAGGGTCAGTTGCTGGCTATCTTTCATTGTGGACTTCGCTGTAGAAAATCTGCAGCGAATTGCTCCAATTGTCGCTTGTGTATTAAACGACGGGTAGACAGCTAGAAAAGATAACTTGACTGCCAAGATTTAGTTGTTTGCTGGGACTTGGCTATAGTTTAACCACGACCTGTTGGATTTAGATTGGAGGCTGTTTGCAATTTTATGTTTGGCTGCGGTTATGGCTCAGTCTTATTCTTTTGAATCTAACCCCTTGCTTGTTGGCTGATGAATTACGGGTGGTCACCCATGTATTGCCCCCTTACACTGTGTTGGAAGACCAACGGCTTAGTGGTTCATCTGTCGATTTGGTTTATTGCACTTTAAATTCTCTCAATCAACCTTATTCGGTGACTGTTCGTCCAGTGTCTCGCGCTGAACAGCAGCTGGAGCTAGGACTGATGGACATGTTTTTTATCGCAAGTGAAACTTCGGCAAGGAGTGCGGTGGCGGCGTTTAGTCAGCCCGTTGCCTATGCCAGACGGATGTTATATGGTCTCAATGAACACTTGCCAACGATGAATGATGCTCAAATAAGACAATTAACGGTGGGTGTATTGCATGGTTCGGCGATGCACCGCTGGTTGTTAGATCAGCAGTTTCCTCATATTAAATCACGTTATAACTACCATATTTTGTTTGAAATGTTAGAGCGTGGGCGTATCGATTCGGTATTAGCGCCAGAAGATGTATATCAGCAAGAGCTATCAGATCAGCATATTCGTCAGAAGTTATATAGCCAATTAATGAAATACATACCGATCGGTGTGTATATCAGTCACACTTGGTTGGCAGAGCATCCTGGGTTTATGGCTGCTTTTAATCAACATTTGCAAATTTGCAAAAAACTAACAGTAAACCAGCAGAGCGCTGAGCATTTCATTGGATCTGCTATGACTGTTGGTACTGCTTCGCTAAATGCCGATAAGCTTGATATTTTTTGATCAATTCGATTTGGCTGAGTGTGGCATTATCGAATAGTAAGGCACCGTTGTTTTCTAGTTGCAGAAACACCGTCGCTAACATGGTAATGACTTTGTCGATCCGCTTTAAGGTCATTGTCGTGCAGCTCTTACCGTGAATGTCATCGGCAATATCAAGACAATGCGAGCGAAAACTTTCGCTAATAAATAAGTTTTTTAAGGAGCGTTCGTTATCTAAGGCATATTCCCAGCGCTCGATAATTTCAGTTTGCCATTGAATAATAAGCGGTTGTGCGTAGTTTTGCTTTAGCCAAATGAGCTTTTGGGTATAGCTGTCGAGAGCGGTTTCCTTCAATTCACGAAATAGCGCCAGTTGATCGGCTGGGCTCATCACATCCTGATAACGCAATAAGTAACCGAATACGTTACGGGTTTCTAGACGTTCTGCCGCATGAAAAGCGGGTGAGGCGAGACCGTCACTATTGTAGTGTTCGAGGGGGTTATAAGCATACATATAGCCAAAATCGAATAAGTGAATATTACGGCCATCGTATAAAATATTCCCTGGGCATAGATCCCATTCCATCAGACCTGCTTGCTCCAGAGCGAACAGCGTGGCAAATATCTGACGGAATATCTCCCGGCTAAAACTGGCGAGAGGTTTACCGTCGATCCACGGTGATAAAATGAATCCCAGCCGATAATTTGCGTAGAGCGTACTTACCAGAGGTGCAAAAGCTTTAGCGGTTCGGGGGGAATCTTTTAAGGCTTGGATGTCTCGGCGGCGTTGCACTTCATTTAAAAATGAAGTTTCACCATCCACATTATGCACTAAAGCCTGCGCTCGCTTCCGCTTTAGATTGTAGTGACGGCCATGAATATACAAGTGGAGCACAATGGCGGTTAAGCCGTCTTCAAAGGTTTCGACGACATAGGGGGAATCAAGCCTTAAGCTTGCTAACTCTTCGACGGGCAATGGGCAGGCCTCTGCTTGCCCAACAATAATGTTTGCTTCACCCTGCTGAAAGTTTAACTGCGTCTGTTGGCGTTGCTTCACGAGTGGGTTCATCGTATTGACCTCACATCCATTGATCCTAATTTGCTGAGTCTATGCCGATCGCAGAAGCAAGTAAGGTAAAATTTAGAGATGAAAACCTTTTCGGTCACAGAACTTCCACTAGCAGCGGAAATTATTCGCTTGGGATCACATCTACGACCTAATTTAGGCTTGAGGTTTGTCCAATAAGTGACCTTTAATTGATTAAAAAATAAAGATTTATTTATCTTTGTTGAGCGCTGCACGAAGTGCCGCAATACCAATTGAGCCTTTTTCTTGGCGTTGCTCTACACTTTCTTTTTGGCGTCTTTGTTCCCAAATGAGATCGTTTTGAGGTAATTCATAGAGAAAGCGGCTTGGCTCAGGCTTAATTAATTCACCAAACTGACGGCGTTCTTTGGTTAAGGTAAAGGTGAGTTCTCGTTGCGCTCGAGTGATCCCCACATAAGCTAGGCGCCGCTCTTCATCAACATTTTCCTCATCGATACTGCTTTGGTGGGGGAGCAGACCTTCTTCCATTCCGATTAAGTAAACATAAGGAAATTCCAAACCTTTTGAGGCATGTAAGGTCATCAATTGCACTTGATCACTTTCTTCATCGTCTTCGCCTCGTTCCATCATGTCTCGTAACATTAGGCGATTCACAACTTGCGGCAGGTTCATCGCCTCGTTGTCGTCATCTCCTTCTAACATTCCGCTCACCCAGCGAAACAGCTCAGACACGTTTTTCATCCGCATTTCTGCGGCTTTAGGGCTGGGACTGGTTTCGTAAAGGAAGTCTTCGTAGTGAATATCACGGATTAAATCACGCACCGCTTGCAGTGCATCTCCCTGTTCTACCCGCTGTGCGAGGCTGAGTAACCAGTGGCTGAACTGGCCGACAGATTTGAGTGCTCGGGTGGGTAAAATGCTTTCCATTTCAGAATGTTTGGCTGCAGCAAACAAACTGATTTGTTGCTGGTTGGCAAAGCTGCCTACTTTTTCCAAGGTGCTTGGGCCAATTTCACGGCGGGGGGTATTAATCACTCGCAGCAAGGCATTGTCATCCTCCTGATTTACTAAAACACGTAGGTAGGCCATGATATCTTTGATTTCGGCGCGAGAGAAAAATGACGTGCCACCACTAATTTTGTAGGGCACGCGGTTGTTCATCAGAACCTTTTCTAATAAGCGTGACTGGTGATTGCCTCGATAGAGAATAGCGTAGTCTTTATGGCTGGCACCATTCATAAAGCGATGGCCGATTAATTCGGCGACCACACGCTCAGCTTCTTGCTCTTCGTTCTTGGCGAACAATATTTTGACCGCTTCACCATAATCGAGTTCGGAGAATAAGGTTTTATCAAATATATGTTCGTTATTTTCGATCAGAATATTGGCACATTTTAGGATCCGCTGAGTTGAACGATAGTTTTGCTCTAACTTGATGACCTGTAATGCCGGGAAGTCGGTTTGCAGTTGCATCAAGTTTTTCGGTTGTGCACCGCGCCAAGAATAAATGCTTTGGTCATCATCTCCAACCACGGTAAAACAAGCCCGGCTGCCGGCGAGTAGCTTGACCAGTTGATACTGGCTGGTATTGGTATCTTGGTACTCATCTACCAGTAGGTATTGAATGCTGTCTTGCCAACGTTGGCGAACTGCTGAATCGTGGGTGAGTAGCAGAGTTGGCATTAAAATTAAGTCATCAAAATCCAAGGCATTATAAGCGGTGAGTTGGCGTTGGTAAGTTTCATATAGACTGGCAAATAATTGCTGTTGTTCACCTTGCGCGTGGCGTAGCGCCTGAGTGGGCAAAATGAGGTCATTTTTCCAGTTGGAAATGCTGGTAATCAGTTGTTTAAGTAAATCTTTATCGCCTTCTAGCTGTTGTTCCGTTAACTCTTTGAGTAAAGACATTTGGTCTTGGTCATCAAATAGCGAGAAGTTGGGTTTTAGTTTTAAACTTTTATATTCACGACGAATAATATCTAAACCTAAGGTATGAAAAGTCGACACTCGTAAGCCGCGGCTTTCTTTGCGCCCTAGGGTCTGCCCCACTCGCTCCTTCATCTCTCTCGCCGCTTTATTGGTGAATGTCACCGCTGCAATGTGTTTCGGCTTATAGCCACAGTTTTGAATTAAATGGGCAATTTTGTTGGTAATGACTCGTGTTTTTCCGCTACCTGCGCCAGCTAATACTAAACAGGGGCCCGAGACATAACTGACAGCTTTTGATTGAGCGGGGTTTAACTTCACAAGGAGGTCCTTCAATAATTGGCCGACTATTTTAGCTGATTGACGTAAGGCAATCTATGCTGCTGTTCGTGTGGTTTTTAGAATTGAGAACGAAAAAACTGTGAACTGAACACATATTCATTGATTAAATTGTTCATTGTTTTATACTTTTCGACTTTATGAATCAGTGTTCATTTTATGACTAGTGATAAACGTGTGCGTATTTTGAGCGCAGCTGGCGTCTTAATTAGTCGCTCTGGGGTTGACGCTTGTTCTATCCATCGCGTGGCAAAGCAGGCGGGGGTGGCTACCGGAACGATTTATTTATACTTCAAAAATAAAGAAACCCTGATGGCTGAACTGCATGAACGTAACTTACGTTTGTATGCCGAGGCTTTTGTTGCGGGGGTTGAAGATGAGTCTGACTTGCTGGGTCAGCATCGTCGTCTTTGGCGAAATGCGCTAAATTATCATAAGCTGAATCCAACGATACATCGTTTATGGGTTCACTTAGAGACCTTACCCAGGGGTCATCGTCATCAACAATTGGTTGAAGACTTGTTTCAGCCGGTGAAACATTTTTTAAGTTCAGGTGTCGAACAAGGCTACTTTAAACCTTTACCTGGAGAGTTGTTATACGCTTTGGCCTTTGGTCAAATTAATGAAATCTGTCGTTTTATGATGCTTCGGCAAGTGCAATTTAGTGAGCAAGATATGGATGCTGCTCAATTAGCTAGCTGGGACGCTATTATTTTACATCCTTAGTGACTGGAGTTGGGAAATGAAGAAATGGATGGCGATCATGCTACTTATCGCAGTGGTACTGTTTGGTAGTGTGTTTGGTTTTTACTTGTTTAAACAAAAAATGATTGCTCAATTTATGGCGAATAGACCGATACCTGAATTGCCTGTTGAGGTGGCTTCAGCTAAGGCGCAAGATTGGCATCCAGCAATTGAATCGATCGGTTTTATTGAACCTTATCAGGGCGTTAATATTTCTAGTTCGGTATCGGGCTTGGTGACTGACATTCATTTTTCATCGGGTGATACCGTGAAATCGGGCCAACGCTTGGTGAGCTTAGAGGCGGATGTAGAAAGAGCTAACTTAGCTAGTGCCGAAGCGAAATTACCTGCGATTAAGCGACAAATGGAGCGTAATAAAACGTTGTTAACCAAAGGTTCGGTGTCGCAAACCCAGTTCGATGACTCGGAAGCGACTTATTTAGCTTTGGTGAGTGAGATAGCATCTTTAAAAGCGACCATTGAGCTTCGTGAAATTCGCGCTCCCTTTGATGGGGTGATGGGGATCCGCCAAATCAACCTTGGTGAGTATTTGCAGCCAGGGAATGACATCGCGCGCTTAGAAAACCTGAATCGCATGTTGTTACGCTTTATTGTCCCACAAAAAGAGATTTCGCTGATTGATGTGGGGACTGAAGTTGAGCTGAATACCGACGCTTACCCTGAACAGTGGTTTAAAGGAAAAATTACCACAATCGAACCTACGGTTGATTCGCAAAGTGGGGTGATTCAAGTGCAGGCGACCTTACCTAACGATGAAGCCTTACTGCGTTCCGGTATGTATGCCAGCGTTCGTATTTGGCAACCGGTACAAGCCAATCAAGTGGTGGTTCCGCAGCAAGCAATTACCTTCTCCTTGTATGGTGAGTCTATTTATGTGATTGAACCACAAACCGCAGAGGATGGCAGCGAGATCTTAGTTGCTAAACAACGTACGGTTACCATCGGTGAGCGTCGTGGCGATGTTGCGGTGGTGACCTCGGGTATTAAAGCGGATGAGCAGGTTGTGGTGTCTGGACAGGTTCGTTTGCGTAACGGTGCTCGGGTGAAACTTGTCGAAGACAACTTCGTTCAGCGCGATCAAACTTTGCCAAAAGACTAGGAGCTTAGGTCATGAAATTTACCGATATTTTTATTCGGCGACCCGTATTGGCTCTGTCTTTGAGTTTGTTGCTATTAATTGTGGGTATGCAATCCATATTTAAGCTGCAAATTCGTGAGTACCCAGAGTTAACCAATACGGTGATTACTGTTACCACCTCATATTATGGTGCGCCAGCAGAAGTGATTCAGGGTTTTATTACCCAACCTTTACAACAGTCGATTGCGGAAGCCGATAACCTCGATTTCTTAGAGTCTAAATCGGCGATGGGTAGCAGTACGATCACTGCGTATATGAAAACTGGTGCCGATCCCGATGCAGCTTTATCTGAGGTGATGGCTAAAGTTAACGCGGTTCGTGCGCAGTTACCGAGTGAAGCTTTAGATCCAAATATTGCCCGTTCTACGGGTTCTAGTACCTCGATTATGTATATTTCCTTTAGCAGTGAGGATTTAAAATCAGCTCAGCTGGTGGATTACGTGAATCGAAACGTACAGCCGCAAATGGTGACGGTGACCGGTGTTGCCAAGGCCAATGTTTATGGTCCTCAGTTGTCGATGCGGGTGTGGTTAGATCCGGTGAAACTGGCGAATCACAAACTGACTGCCGCGGAAGTTGTGAGTGCATTGCAAAATAATAACTTTAGATCGGCGCCTGGTCAGGCCAAGAGTCGCTTCAAAGTATATAACGTTGAAGCGGATACTGATCTGAAGACGCGTGAAGAGTTCCAACAGTTGATTGTTTCGCGTAGTGCTTCGGGGATTGTGCGTTTAGGCGATGTGGCTGAGTTAGAGCTTGATTCTGCCCGGGAAACGGTTCGTGCCAAAGCCGATGCAACCACCGCGGTGGTGGTCGCCATCGATCCGACGCCAACCGCAAATCCACTTACCGTGGCAACACTGATTAACGAGATGCTACCCAATATTCAGGTTAATCTTCCCGATAGCATGAAGATGGAAGTACTCTATGACTCGACCGAATATATCGAGTCTTCGATCGATGAAGTATTACATACCATTGTCGAGGCAACGGTGATTGTCGTAGTGGTTATTTTCCTATTTATGGGGAATTTCCGTGCGGTATTGATCCCGGTGATTGCCATCCCACTGTCTTTGGTTGGTGTCTGTTTAGCGATGCAAGCGCTTGGTTTTTCGCTTAACTTATTAACCCTATTGGCCATGGTACTGGCAATTGGTTTGGTGGTGGATGACGCAATTGTGGTGGTGGAGAACGTCGATCGGCACATTCGACTGGGAATGAAACCCTTCGATGCGGCGATCGTGGGGACTCGAGAAATTGCCCTTCCAGTGATCTCGATGACCATTACTCTGGCCGCTGTTTACTCACCGATTGCCATGGTCGAAGGTTTAACTGGGGTGTTATTTGCCGAATTTGCCTTAACTCTTGCTGGTGCGGTGGTGGTGTCGGGCTTTGTTGCCTTAACCCTATCGCCAGTGATGTGTTCGGTATTGCTAAAACATAACCCTCATCCTGGGCGTTTTGAAGCCGGTGTTCATCGTTTCTTGAATCGCTTAGACAGTGGTTACGATCGCATGGTGGGCGCGGTACTGGCTCGTCGCCCTGTGGTGGTCATCTTTGCGTTGATCGTGATGGGGTCTTTGTATCCTTTGCTAAAAATTATCCCTACCGAATTGGCGCCTGCCGAAGATAAAGGTGCGGCGATGATTATGGCAACTGGACCAGCCGGGGCAAACCTTGATTACGTTGATCAATACACCACTGAGATTGGTCGTCGGGCCTTGAAGTTAGATGATATTGCTGGTTCGTTCACCTTAGCGGGGATCCCGAGCTCTACCCAGGGTTTAGGATTCTTACGAACCGTGGTATGGGACGACCGTACTATGGATCAAGATACCTTGGTGAAAACGATTCAAGCAAAAACCGCGGATATTGCCGGAGTATCGGTCGCTTCATTCCCGCTACCGGTATTACCGGGCTCTAGTGGCGGTTTCCCAGTGCAGTTTGTATTGCAGGGAACTGGCGACTATCGTAGCTTAGTTAGCCTTGCGCAGGAATTACAGCAAGCGGCGATGCAGAGTGGTTTCTTTGTGTTTAGTGACCTAGATACTAAGTTCGAAACTGGGACTTTAGATATTCAGGTGAACCGAGATAAAGCTGGTGCTTATGGGGTGAAAATGGCCGATATTGCCAGTACCTTAGGCACTTTGATGGGGGATGGTTATGTCAATCACATTAACTTTGATGGTCGCTCTTATGAGGTGATCCCACAGGTGAAACGTGAAGACCGCCTTAGCCCAGAAGCGATTGGTCAGTTTTATGTGAAAACTGTTGATAGCAGTTTGGTTCCATTAGTGAATTTGATTGATTGGAAGCTCAAAGGCCAACCGGAAGCCTTGTTGCAAATGAATCAGACCAACTCGGTGACACTGAATGCGGCGTTAATGCCGGGTCAAACCATGGGGGATGCTCTTAATTTTCTAGAGCAGAAATCAGCCGAATTATTGCCTAAGGGCTATAGCTTTAACTATAAAGGTGAATCCCGTCAGTTTAAACAAGAAGGTTCGGCGCTGTTTGCCACCTTTGGTTTAGCTTTGGCGATCATCTTCCTGGTTTTGGCGGCTCAGTTTGAGAGTCTCCGTGATCCTTTGGTGATCATGGTCTCGGTACCTTTGGCGATTTGTGGTGCCTTGTTGATGATGGGCTGGGGCTTGGCGACGCTGAATATCTATACTCAAATTGGTATGATTACTCTGGTAGGTTTGATTACTAAGCACGGTATTTTGATGTGTGAAGTCGCCAAAGAACGGCAAATATTGCGCGGTGAAGATAAAATTACCGCGATTCGTCATGCTGCTCGAATTCGTCTACGGGCAATTTTGATGACGACCATTTCGATGGTGGCTGGCCTCATCCCCTTGTTATTGGCGGTGGGTCCGGGCGCAGCGGCTCGTTTTGATATTGGGATGGTGATTTGTGCTGGCTTGTCCATCGGTACGGTATTCACCTTGTTTGTATTGCCTGTGATTTACTCTTACTTAGGTGCAAATCATAAGCAAATCCCAAGCGTGGAACATCTGCAAGGGGAAACTGTTGCGGATTAAGCTCTCATCGTTGATGTGAACAATGGATAAAAGCCCAGCACTGCTGGGCTTTTTTGTGTCAGTTGTTCATGGCGTCGAGAGCTTCGTATTATGCTACCAATCTGACAGTCTATTTGAGATCCAAGGCTGTATTGTTGATGCCGATACTAACGATGTTGGGCGATGCTCAGCATAGAAAGGTGATTTTAAAGTGAGCCTAAAACATCGGGTGTATAAGCTTAGTACCATTCTGGGGGAGAGTTGTATTGGGTGCTGGTTGTTTGTTCTGCGCCACAATGTCACTACGCGCTAAACATGTTCAAGCCGCGTTTGCTTGTTCGGCGAGTTTTTTTAGTACACGTGAGACAGCGGCGAAGCCAAAGCTTGCCGTTACATGCGTCACCGCCCCAAAACCACTGCTACAATCCATGCGCATACTGCCAGTACTATCGGGTTTGGCCATACAGGTGCCTCCGTCATCACTGGGGTAAATCAGCTGTTCGGTAGAATAGACACAATCGATGCCGAATTTACGTTTTGTATTTTTACTGAAGTTGTAAAAACGACGCAGCTCATTACGCACCTTGGCCGCGAGAGGATCTTGAATCGTTTTTGCCAAATCGCTTATGGTTATTTGAGTGGGGTCTATCTGTCCACCTGCACCGCCGACGCTAATTAGTTTGATTTTATTACGCTTACAATAAGCGATTAGCGCCGCTTTTGCTTTGACGCTGTCGATGGCATCAATCACATAATCGAAGTCTTGGGTTAGGTATTGGTATAGGTTATCTCGGGTGACGAAGTCTTCGATTTCCTGACAAATACACTCGGGATTAATCTGTTGAATACGTTCGCACATGACCGCTGTTTTTGACTGGCCAACGGTCGCGCGAGTTGCATGTACTTGGCGGTTGGTATTGGTGGTGCAAATGTCGTCTAAATCGATCAGGGTAATTTTTCCGATCCCACTTCTTGCCAATGCTTCCGCGGCCCATGAACCGACTCCGCCGATGCCGATAACACAGACGTGAGAGTGCTGAAATTTACTGAGCGCGCGGCGGCCATAAAGGCGGGCGATCCCACCAAAGCGTTGTTCAAATTGAGACATAATAAACCATTACTAAAATTACGTGGCGATTATAGCAAAGCGATTCGCTCTGGGTAAGCACTGACGACTTGTTGAGCAGCCTGATGAGCCTGGTTAGTAAAACATCCTACTCGCAGCGGTTTAGTCTACTGAGTCGCGAAATAAATCTAAACAGCAAAGGCCACTTGCAGAGATCTATTTATCTTAAATTATGGTAGATTTAGGGAAATGTTTTTAATGCTGCTTGCAGCAGGAGTTCCGCCATGTATCGAGTCTTCAGTATTGCCTTATTCACTTTGCTTTCGGTGGCTTGTACGATTCAGCCTGCAACTGATTACCAAGTGGGTCAAGACTTTTCGCAATATCATCATTACGCATTTGTTGCTGGTGCAGATGATGCGGTGCAAAGTCTCGACGAACAGCGCATCAAAGCTGAGTTAGCGGCTCAATTGGAGCAAAAGGGCTTGCAAATGGTTGCAGCAGAACAGGCTGACTTATTGGTTGACTATCGCGTTGATTCGGCTAGTGAACTAGAAGCTCTTGGTGGTAGCTTTTCGGTTGGTTTTGGCAGTCGGCATAGCGCAATTGGGATGAGTTCTCCCGACCGTTATAAAGAGCGTAAATATGGCAAATTAGTTGTGGAGCTGCTAGACCAACAGAATCAAACCATCGTTTGGCGCTCTATTTCTCAAAGCCAGTTAAAAGAGACGATGGGACCAGAGAGTCGCGCAAAATTTATTGCGGAACAGATTACCTTAATGTTAGCTCAATACCCGCCGCAACCAAGGTAACCTAGTGCTGAAATGCCCCAAGTTTTCATTGTGAGCTCGCCAACGAGTGAACTTTATGGGGCTATTTCACTACAATTACGACCGTTTCTCTTGGCGCTGTACATCGCTTGATCGGCACGGTTAATTAGTAAATTAACAAAAACTTCATGGCTTTTGGCCTGCGCAATCCCGCAGCTAATGCTTAACTGCAGTTCATTTCCATTCACGCAGACCGTGGTATGTTTGATTGCTAGGCGTATTTTTTCGGCCACCTCAAATGCGGCTGAGGCATCACAATTTGGCAATAGAACGATAAATTCTTCGCCTCCCCAACGGCAGATAATATCTGAGCCGCGCAGCTGTTCCGTGGCTAGTGCAGCAATGTGCTTGAGTGCTTCATCACCAACCAGATGGCCATATTGGTCATTAATTGCTTTGAAATGGTCAACATCAAAGATAACTAAGGAGCAAGGGCTGTTGGAGCGATGTTGAATGTCGATCACCTGTTCTAGCTGTATTTCAAAACTTTGTCGATTAAACGCGCCGGTGAGTTTATCGGTAGACGCCAGTTTTTCCAGACGACGTTGGTAATTTCCAATCGTAAAATTAGCCACTATTAACACAATGAAAGTCACCAGCAGGCTAATCAGTAGATTAATCCATAGAATCTGTTTGAGTTGCTTCGTAGCTGGCGCATCTTGTTGTTCAACCATTAAATACCAATTGAATTCGGGAATGTAGCGCGCATTTAGGTAAAATTGAAGATTGTCTTGCTTGAACTGGTAGCGTCCACTGGGGCTGGATAGTAAGGTCTTGGCCTGCTCCGATAAACCGGGGCGTTGATAGATATTTCGCGGACCACGGTAGTGTTCATCACTAAGCGCTACATTACCCTCAGGGTCGATGAAATAAACGCTACGTTGATAGCGTTGTTGATAAAGTGAAATTAGTTTTTTGACTAAGGTTACATTCAGACCAACCCCTGTCACCCCAATCAAATTGTGCTTGTAGTCATAGACCTTGTAGTTGACAAACACGGTCGTGCGGGTTGGGTCGGCGGTGTCATAATCAATGTTGGTTTCGTAGTCTTGGGTCTTTGGCAGTTGCTGCACTCGAAAATACCAAGCATCATTTGCTTCATCTGGCGAGAGCGTTTTAATGACACCTTTGGGATGATAGTAACGTAGGGTTTGATTAGATACAAAAAAAGTGGTGACGGTGTGATAGCGGTGCTGAATGGTGCTGAGGTAACGAACGATAGGCTCAACTTCGGTTTCTTGGTGTAATGCCCAATCGCGTAAAAAGGTATCTTGGGCCATTAAGGAAGAGATGAAAATGGGTTGTAGTAAATCTTGTTGAATCTCTGAATAAACGGTATCGCTGGTGAGCGGTAAATGGTTGGTTTCGATTTGTTGACTCATCGAGTGGTAGGCAACTTGGTAGCTTAACCATGAAGTTAAACAAAAGGAACAGAGTAGCAATATAGATAATACTAAAATAAACTTCTGTTTGCTGCCCCCGAACTGAGATATAGACACTTGCATTCCTTGCAAATTAACGATTATTCAATCTCTTAGTGTAAGGTTAAAGGTGGGTTAAGGCAATTAACGAAAGCCCTTTCTTGCTTGCTTGTCGGCGCTCATGTGGCGGTAAGTATAGCGGGGGAATAATTTTTAAGTGAGCGAACACTTCTATAAAGGTACATGAATTTTTATGAGCGATACTCAAGTGACTCGTCCTTCTTTATTTTATATCGAGTGCCTGCGTTTTATTGCAGTGATTGCGGTGGTGGGGATCCATGTTTTGGGGCCTTATCGGGAGTTAATTCCCAGCCTTGCCTGGCATCAGTGGTTGCCTGCGGTCTCATTGAATGCGATGAGTCGTTGGGCAGTGCCGATTTTTATGATGATTAGTGGCGCCTTATTGCTGTCAGATAGGCGGCCTTTTGACTGTGGTTATTATTTGTCACGGCGTTTAGCGAAGGTATTATTGCCATTTATTGCTTGGACGGTGATTTATGCAGTTGTTGCGGGATTTCATGATGGACGTTGGTCGTGGACGATAACCGAAAGTCTGTTAGCACATGCCAACAATCAGCATACTTGGTATCACCTTTGGTTTTTTTACGATTTCATTCCCCTGTATTTTGTGATCCCCTTGTTAGCCCCGTTGCTGCATAAAATGGATCATCAGCGGGTTTTATTGTTATTGGCGGCGTGGTTATTACTCACTTTAATGCATTGGTTAAAGGTAGAAACGCCATTGCGGCAAAATATCATTTTATATAGTGGTTATTTAGTTGTGGGCTGGTATTTGTTTAACCATGAACAGAAACCTTACTTGAAGTTTTGGTTGATGACTGGCCTTGCGACTTTAGGTTTCAATGTATTGGGCAGTGTTTATTACATTTGGCAGCAAGGGGAATATAGTAGTGTATTTATGGGCTATAAGAGCCTCAATACTGTAGTGATTGCCATGTCGTTATTTGTATTGGTGAAAGCCTACGCAGAAAAGGTCCCCAATGGTTGGAGACCGATGATTAAAACCGTCTCTAAATATAGTTTTGGGATCTATTTAGTCCACCCTTTGTTCCTGATCCCGGTTCGTCACCTAGACTATGGGATTTACCAATGGTTTGGCCATTCGAGTATCGCCCTGCCAGTGCTTATGGCGATTGTCTTACTGTTAGCTTTGGGTTTAAGTTGGTTATTCACTCGTTCTGTATTTACCCGGTGGTTAGTGCCTTAATAAGCCGTTATTTTGTCGTGAAGGAGCAGAATAAATGTACCTCGTTAGTTATTATTTGAATGGAAACATGAAGCGGAGCAACTATAAGACCGAAGCTGGCGCTTTAAGATCGGTTTTTAAATGGCTTAAAGTGAATCAAGAGGCTAACCCGAAAGTAACTTTTTATGCGCCAGGTGAAACCCCTCAAGATTTTAGTCACTTTCAACAGGTCCCCTATCGTGAGCCGAAAACATTCAATTTTTATTCGTCTGCTAAGTGGTTACGTTTACGAACCAAAGCCTTTGAGTTATACGGCAATACTTGTTCATGTTGTGGTGCTTCTCCGGCCACTGGCGCGGTGATGCACGTCGACCACATTCGGCCGAGATCGACGCATCCAGAGTTAGCATATGATATTGATAATCTGCAGATCCTCTGTGAGCATTGTAATGTCGGTAAATCCAATCTATCAACGTATCAATGGCGATCCAGATGATGAATCGCGAGATTCAATTTATTACATAGGATTTTAAGAGAATATGGCCGAACAAATGTTGATGAAAAATGCTTTAGCCGAACCTGCCTTGCAACGGATCGCAAAGGGTTTGGTGGCGGTGTATCCGCAATTTGATGCCTTAGGTTTTATGGAGTTGGCACAGGCAGGCTTAGAGCAATTAGAACTGAAGCAACGGGTGCAGCATATTATTGCGGCGTTGCAACAAACGCTACCGCAAGATTTTGGCCAAACAGCGAAGCTGTTGAGCAACTTACCAAAGTATTGGGATGGTGGTGATCCAAAGGATAGCTTACGTGGTTTTGCGATATGGCCAGTCACCGATTACGTGGCGGTGGCAGGTATCGAGTATCCCCAGCTCGCCCTACCAGTGTTGGCGAAGCTGAGCCCCCTATATAGTGCGGAGTTTGCGATCCGCCCCTTTCTTGAGCTGCATCCGGAGCAAACCTGGGCACAGTTGCATCGCTGGTTGGTGCACCAAGATGAACATCTGCGGCGTCTGGTGAGTGAGGGCTGCCGTCCGCGTTTGCCTTGGGGAGCGCAGTTAAAGTCTCTGATCCGTGACCCATCGCCCATTATTCCTTTGCTGGAACAACTCAAGAATGATCCCAGTTTGTATGTGCGGCGCTCGGTGGCGAATAACCTGAATGACATCAGTAAAGATCATCCAGAGCAAGTTTTAGACTTATGTCAGGCTTGGCAAAAGAACAATGACCCACAGCTTGATTGGGTGATTAAACACGCGACTCGCAGCTTGGTGAAACAAGGCCATCCCTTGAGTTTCCCCTTACTCGGTTATACCGCTGAGCCAAAGCTGCAGCTGCAGGAATTTGCGCTGCTCAATGCTCGGTTTAAATTAGGCGATGTGCTCACTTTTGCCTTGGCAATAAGCGCTGAAAAAAGCCAACAAAAGTTTGTTTTGGACTACGCGTTGCATTTTATGAAAGCTAATGGAAAAACTGCGGCCAAGGTCTTTAAATTAAAAAATCTCTGTTTAAATCAGGGGGAGACTTTTGCGATGGAGAAAAACCACTCTTTTAAAGCGATTTCTACCCGAAAATACTATCCCGGAAAACATTATGTCGCGTTGCATGTGAATGGACGAGAGTTAGCTCGTTTAAGTTTTATCGTCGAAAGTTAAGTTTTTAAACTGGTTTGCTTAGGTTGCTTAAACCTCGCAAATCAGTTCGGCTAAGGCCTGTATGGCGGGATTACGTCGATCATAGTCCATATAGATTAGGTATAAAGGAATGCTTCTAACTCTTCCCATATCTAAGGGGAGTGGCGTTAATTCGCCTTGGTTGATTAAGTCTTCAATACGATGTGCAGGTAGCCAGCCAAAACAAAGATTACTGCGCACCGCTTCGATAGCGGCATCAACGGTATTGACTGTCCAGCGTTGACTTGAACGCTCAATTGTTGCACTGGCATATTGATGGTTATTATCCAAATGAACTTGAATGTAATGATTCAAGTCGGCTTCAGTTAAACGCGTTTTCTTAAGGTGATGCAAGGGATGTGCGGGGTGTGCCACGGCTACCAATTCTACATCTAAAAGTTTTTGGGCCATTAACTTGCCATTGAAAGGAAGCCCAATCGATAAATCGCAATTTGCCAGACTATTGGTTGGGGCGAGACGGACGATTTCTTTGAGTTCTACCTGAGTGTGGGGAAAGGTTTGTTTAAATGCACTTAAAGCTCTAAACAGCAATGACTTAGGGTAGATACTGTCGACTTCTAACTTAATGTTGGCAGGCGCGCCAGCGGTGAGCAGTTTGGCTCGAAGCTCAATGTTGGCGAATTCTTTTAATAAGGGTCGAACGTCTTCCAATAAGGTTGCCCCGAGTGGTGTTAACTGTACTTTTTTGCCGTGGATCCGCAGCAATTCTACGTCGAGCTGCTGTTGTAAGTTTTTGATCGCATAACTTACCGAGGATTGACTGCGGTGCACTTGTTTTGCCGCTGCGGTGAATCCACCGACATCGATCACGGTTTGCAGGATGTACCATTGTTCCAAAGTAGAGCGATGCATGACTATCCATCTAATTTTTAGATTGTTGTGAATGAAAAATAGCGTTTTTAGATTTATATTTCAAATGATAATGTTGTTCGAAATTAACTCAATGCGAGAAATTATTCTCAAGCATTCTTAGGAGAGCAATTTTATGAACAGCGAAAAAAATGAATTAGCTTTGGACCCGTTAGTCGGAAAACATCTTGTTTATACTTATGAAAATGGTTGGAAATACGAAATCTATGTGAAGTCTGACACCGTGTTTGACTACCGGATCCACAGTGGTATTGTTGGCGGTCGCTGGGTCACCGATCAGGTCGCCCATATTCACCCGATCGCGCAGCACGTCTATAAAATTTCTTGGGATGAACCCACGGGTACCTGCGTAAGTTTAACTATTAATTTAGCGCGACTAGAGTTACATGGAGTGATCTTCTTTCCGCGTTGGGTATTTAATGACCCGAAAAAAACCGTTTGTTATCAAAATGAACATCTAGAATTAATGCAGCAATACCGCGACGCTGGACCAACCTACCCGAAAGAGGTGGTTGATGAGTTTGCTAAAATAACCTTCATGGAAGATTGTGGTGCGGATCGAGATGATATTATCGCCTGTGCACCTGCTGAGCTTCCCGAATCTTTTCCGAACTAGTGCAATAGCAGAGATTTAATCATGAAAAACTATCCATTTAAAACCTTATTGTTGAGTGCTGTGAGCCTACTTTCGATGTTTGTGAGCTCAGCCTTTGCCGCGTCTCCTATTCCCCCTAATAACCAGCTGATGGTGACTACGGGTTTGGGCCAAGTGGCGGGTGTGGTGAAAGATGATATCGTCAGCTTCTATGGTGTGCCCTATGCCGAAAACCCCTTTGTTGAAGGGCGCCGCTTTCAGGCTCCGCAAGCCAAGCAAGCTTGGAGTGGGGTGTTAGATGCTAGCGCTTTGGGCGCACCAACTCCGCAGCCGAGTCGTGGTGTTAAAACCGAGTTAGTTGGCGCTCCAGGAGATCTTACCTTAAATATTTGGGCTCCTGCTGAGATGGGCAAGTTGCCGGGAAAACTACCGGTGATGGTATGGATCCCGGGTGGCGCTTTTATTCGTGAAGATGCTGGCGAATCGGTATACAACGGTAGTAGCTATGCCAAGCAGGGGGCGATTGTGGTCACGGTTAATTATCGGGTTGGCGTGGATGGTTTTATGCATTTGCAAGGCGCACCCGATAATCGCGGGATCTTGGATCAAATTCTCGCCTTGCAATGGGTGCAACAGCATATTGCTGCCTTTGGTGGTGATCCTAAACAGGTGACTTTATTTGGACAATCGGCTGGGGCCGAAAGTGTTGCAATTTTACTCGGCACTCCGGCGGCGAAAGGTCTATTTCATAAAGCGATTATGCAAAGCCCGCCAATGCAGGCGGTAAGCACAGCGCAAGCCACGCGCCTAAGCGAGGCATTTGCTGAACGATTCAAGGTTGCAGCCTCAATTGAAGGAATTGCGAGTGTGCCTTATCCTGAGCTAGTTGCTGGGGTAGTCGCGCTGGGGCAGCAGATCCAAGACCGTGAGCAATGGGGCGAGTTGTCTTGGGGTGGAACGGCTTTTCTGCCTGTTATGGACGGGAAGCTGATTGTTGATACGCCAATGGTGAACCTTGCTAAAAATGCCGATCCGAGCATTCCGGTCATTGTTGGTAGCACCGATCAGGAAGCGAGATTGTATCTTGTTCCTGGTGGCCAACTAGACCGCATGACGAATGCCGAGGTGTCGCTATTTTTAGGGGACTTAAAGTTAGCGGGAAAACCAATGCAGGTGTATTCCGAGGATGGGCAAGCAACTCAGGGGGATATCTTCGCCGATATTCAATCGGACTACACCTTTAGAATGCCGGCGTTACATATTGCAGAGACACTGGTCAACAATGGTAATCCAGTTTGGCATTATAATTTTTCCTGGCGTTCAAAAGCATTTGGTGGTCAGTTAGGGGCCGCCCATTTTGTGGATGTTCCTTTCTCTTTCAATACCTTAGTAACGGATCAAGCCAAAGCGTTTGTTGGTAGTGATGCACCACAATCACTGGCCGATTCGATGCATCGTCAGTGGCTTGATTTT
The DNA here is from genome assembly GCF_050870865.2 of Agarivorans sp. QJM3NY_33. NCBI lineage: Bacteria > Pseudomonadati > Pseudomonadota > Gammaproteobacteria > Alteromonadales > Alteromonadaceae > Agarivorans > Agarivorans sp. QJM3NY_33. Next base: position 4,657,415 of record NZ_CP194039.2, on the reverse strand, counting down.
GCGAAAACAGGTCAAGTTAGTTGGAGCCAGTATCAGCTTAATCAACGCTATAGCATGCGTTTTGACGCCCAGTCAAAGCAACAGCGCGATCCAGAAAAGTCGCGACGCCTGTTATGGGATGGCTATTCTTTCTAGCGCTTCGCTTCAAGCTCAAATACCCCACTAAAATAACAGGGGAATTTGAGCGTCAATGCGGGTGTTCAGTATGAGACGGTGAATCTTTTTCGGCAAAAGCATAATTGTTTTTGCCATTAGATTTTACCGTATACATGGCTTCATCGGCTCGATTAATCAGCCTTTCTGCATCTTGAGCATGGTCTGGATACAGTGCGATACCGATGCTGGCTCCGATCTGAAGAGGCTGCTCGTTGAAATGAAAAGGAGCCTTCAAATTGTTAATCAGCTTTTGCGCAATTAATTTGATATCGTCAGGATCGCTAATGTCGCTCAATACCACCATAAACTCATCCCCGCCAATCCGTGCCACGGTATCCATTTCACGTACCGTGGCGCAAAGTCTTTTGCCAACATTCATCAGCACTGCATCACCAGCATCATGACCATAGCTGTCGTTGATTGTTTTAAAACCATCGAGGTCAATAAATAAAACAGCTGCGCATTTTTTGTGACGATGTGCCATCGCGATGGCGGTAGACAACTTTTCCCGACAGAGTCGTCGAGTGGCTAGACCTGTGAGGGCATCATGGTTGGCCATGTGCCGAAGCCGTTCTTCAGCGGATTTTTGCTCGGTGATATCGGTGCGTAACGAGATATAACGTTGCGGCACACCGTGTTCATTTAAAAAGGGGACAATGGTTGAGCTGACCCAATAGTGCTCACCGTTTTTCGTCAAATTACAAATTTCTCCTTGCCACACCTTGCCTTGAGTGATGGTTGACCACATGCTCTTATAAAATTCTGGTGAATGAACTTTTGATTTAATCACTCGGTGAGTTTTGCCGAGCAGTTCTTCTTCAGAATAACCGGATATTTGTAAAAACTTGGTGTTGACGTAGGTGATCCGACCTGAGCGATCTACGGCGCTAATAATAGCATGTTCGTCAAGCGCATTTTTACGGAATGCCAGTTCTTCTACCATGGTTTTAAATGCTTTGCTTAGATCGCCAATTTCGTCTTCCGTTAGTGATGGGAGTGCCGGTCTAAAATCACCTTCGACGACTTTCTGGGTGGCGAGGCTGAGCTTTTTAAGTGGCCTATAGATAATTTTATATTGGCTTAATAGGGCAATGAGTTGGCTTAATAAAACCAAGCCTATCACCATGTTTCTCACCTTATTAATATCCGAGATAACGGTTTGTCGCTTATCACTCCAGTTTACGTCTAACTCAATACGACCTAGATATTTCTCTCCTGAACTTAGTTCATGAACAATATGAATTAGTTGCTTGCTCTGCTTGTCATTTAGCGATGGTTTTACGATGGGGTAATAACGCTTGTTGTTATAGTTATATAGCGCGATGTTCTGCCAGCGAGACTTATAGGTTTCTTCTAAATATTCGAGGTGAACGTATAAAGCGCCCAAGTCTCGTTGCAGTAGGCTCTTGGCAATTGATGATTCTCCCAAAGTGAGCAATTCATAAGTATGTTTCTTATATTCTGTCTTGGCGTTTTCCAATTGCAGCGGGATCCAGTACAACTGAATAATCAGGCTTATCAGAATCAGGCCTATCAAAGGTGGTATCGCGAGCTTTAAATTAATTTTCATCTATTTATTTGGCGCCACATAGAAACGTTCAAGGTCCATTGTTTTGAGTGGTAAATAATCATCTAGGTTTGCCGGTCCTATACTGTTAATAGGGATCTTGGATAATAGTAACAGCCCCTTTTTTGAGCTGCCCATCTCTAATAAAGCATCACGTACTCGCTCTCTTACTTCAATTGGAACTTGAGGTCGTGCAGTAAAGGGGTGAGGCGCTACTTTTGCGGTGCTGTGAATGATGTTTAGTAGTTCTTTATATTGTTTCTTTTGGCGATTCAGGGTTTTTTGCACTCCACCGCCTGCGTCTGCTTCATCTAATAATACATTGAGGTAAACAGAGTCGTGAGTTTTGACATAGCGAGCGTTAAAGTTGAGGTCATATTGGTCTTTCAGTTCTTGTCGCATCAGTAGCGATGCGCCCAGTGCATTAGGCGACGGAAAAACCAAGGTCTTGCCATCTAGTTGTGTAGGGCTTGTGATATTGCTGTCTTTTTTTACAACTAATACGCCATAAAGCTTACGGCCATGATCGCGAACTAAAGGAAGATAACCAGCTTGCTGATTGGCAATCAGCAGGTGGTAAGGATTCATGTAAGCGAAGTCGTATTTGGCAGCGGCCAAGTCTTGCTCGAAATCAGGGATAGAGGTGGAGCCCAACAATTTAAATTTGTAGCCTGTTTTAGCGGTTAGCTGCAGCAGTATTGGATGCCAAATTTGATGCAGTTTATTGGTTTCAAATTGAGGCACAATCCCCACAGAGTAAACTCGCTCTGTTTGCGCTGTGTAACCAGTGGTACTGGTCGTACTTAAAATAAATAAAATAAGGGCAGTCAGTTGCTTCATCGGGCACCTACTTTAATTGGGGGGCATTATCAGCTTATTTTACAATATAGTCACAATGAGTCGTGTCATCGAGATTTCTGGTTATTTCTGGTGAGTATGTCACTTTTGGCAAACAAGATCGTGGCTTCTTGCATGGCTCAACTTATAAACGCTTGTTATGAGTGAGTACCATTATCATGTGTGGTTTTAAGGCGCATGAAAGTGGCGTTTGTGTAGAAAGTGGTCTTTATTTTATTTATTGGCGAACCAAGCGCTTGATTGGAGTTAATGGATGAAGGTTAAGGAGCAAGGAGTTGAAAAGTGGAATACATCAGTTTAAGTCCGTCGAATATTGCAACTGAGCATATCTGCTGTGCATTTTCGGATAAAAAGTGTCAACAAAGTTATCAGGCAAAAAAAGACTGGTTAACCCAACAATTTGAGCAAGGCTATGTATTCAAACGCCTCAATCAACGGGCAAAGGTGTTTATTGAATATGGTCCTGCCGAAACCGCATGGTTGCCGATCGTGGCGCCTAATTACTTGGCGCTTGGTTGTTTTTGGGTGTCGGGAAAATATAAAGGCCATGGGCATGGTCTATATCTTTTAAACCAAGCGATTGAAGATGCCAAGCAGCAGGCCAAACTAGGTTTAGTTGCGGTGGCGGGTCGCAACAAAAATCATTTTATGAGCGATAGCAAATGGTTAATTAAACAGGGTTTTGTGGTGAGCGATGAAACTGCGGATGGCTTCGTTTTACTCTGTTTAGCCTTCGACGAGGAGCTGGTACTCCCTAGCTTCGCTGCTCAGCTTAAAAGCCCGGGGCTTGTACCGCAAGGCTGTGTCGTCTATTTTTCTAATCGCTGCCCTTTTGCTGAATATCATGCGACTCAATCTTTAAGAGAAAGTTGTAAAAAACGTCATATTCCATTGACCGTTATTAAGCTTGATACTTGTCAGCAGGCGCAAAACTGCCCTTCTCCGGCAACCATCTTTAGTTTGTTTTACAACGGTCGGTTTGTGACGACAGATATTAGTGCATGTATGGATAGTCGGTTTGACAAATTCATTCAAGCTTAAGCTCGTATCGTATGATGAGGCGAATCTAAAGCTTGTTGCTGAAATGCTAATATTGAGCAGTTGTCGAGTTTTTTTACACATTTGCATCATTCCTCATGTACAGTTTTATTTACTTATTCGTAAGGCATTGAATTAAATGGTTATTTACTTGTTGGCTTAATTTTTGCTTTTGATGCGCAGACTGAGCGGTCGAGAAACCATCGCTTATCACGGTTTCACTTTGAAAACATAGAATAAATTTAGGCGACTTAGCAGTATCAGGAAAAGTTATATGTTTTATGAAAAATTTGGCCAAGCAGCAGTGATCGGTGTTGCCTTATTGTACTCAGCTGCTAGCCAAGCAACGCCTTTAAGTGATTACAATTTAATCCTCACTGGTGACTATAACTACCAAGGTGGAGAAGTCGAAGGACGAACCATTATTGGTGGTGACTTAAATGCCGCTGGGCAATCGCCAACTTTTGCGATTCGTGAAACCACCGTCCCTTTTGAAGATACGGTTACAGTTGCAGGCAATATCAATGCTTCGAATATTAACCTGAATGCTGGCAGCCTGACTTACGGTGGCAACTTAAATGTGAGCAACGTAAACCTAAATGGTGGCGGCTCCAGTGTGCAAAAAGTGACGGCAGGCGAGCAAGCTGCCATGGCCAGTAATATGGCTGGTCTTGAGTCGCAACTACGTGCCGATTCCGCATATTTTTCCGGTTTAACTGCAAATGGTAGCTTTAGCGCTAGTCACTTGTCTTATAGTGGTAGCGATGATATGGCGGTATTTAATGTCAACTTCAGTGAGGTGTTTGCCCAAAATAACTCTTTGTCATTAGCGGCTGGCTCGGCTAAAACGGTGGTTATTAACGTAGCCGGCTCTGCGGTATCGGTAGCCGGAGGGGTCAACCTTACCAGCGGTTTTGGGATCTTAGATGATGGCCTGAACATTGGCGCGGCGAATATTTTGTGGAACTTCTACGAAGCAGAAACTATCGATTTTAACAGTATCGCCTTTGTCGGCGCGGTATTGGCAATGGATGCCGATTTGGTTGGTGGTGCAGTGTTTGATGGCAGTGTTGCGGCAGAGAGTTTCACCGGTGCCAGAGAATTCCACAATACCGGCTTTAACTGGCAAGAGCCGCAAATTCCTGCGACGGTGAGTGAAGGTTCGAGTTCTATTTTATTTGCCCTTGGCTTAGGCTTTGTGGTGTTATCGCGCCGCCGTAATTGCATCTAAAATCAGCTTTAGCTATTTTCCTGTGCGCCTGTGAACAGCCCCATGCCTTGCATGGGGCTTTTTTAGTGCCATTTCGAACGGTTTGGCGGTGGACTGGCCGCACTTTTTGAGGCGAGTATTAAACGCCTTCAGATGGCCCAATGGTTGTGTTTATCATTTGCTATTTTGCAAATTTGAGTATTGATAATGTGATTCACCTGTTAGCGCTCAACACTAGTAATATTCGGATTAAAAACAAATGCTTAGTTGCTGCCTCGAAGTGTCGTTAACAAGCAATTATATTGAATCAGTTTATGAATGTAGATTATGGCCTCGCGGTCAGAGAGCTTTGCTTCATTGGATGGGAATTGCTGTTTCTCATCTCTAGTTAATACAAAATCTGCTCTGTTCGGAGGCGTTGACTCATATTTTACCGAATTATCAATTTGAGAGTGTGGCGCTGAATATTTTGTTCCTTTTCTTGTTTTTCTGCGGTGACTATTTGCATGCTTGTCTGGGTCCTCTGTGAGTTCATTTCAGGTGGATTTGATGATGGTGTTATGACTTTGGCGACTCAATGACAAAGTTGATCAGACCCGGTCGATGGTATAGATCTACGTCTTGCACGGGTTTCATTCCGATCTTTGTAAGCACGCGTTGGGAGGCAATATTTTCTTGTACAGCAACCCCATAGAGCGCATTGGCTATGTTTTGATTAAAAGCCCATTTTAGGACTGCATGTGCCGATTCAGTCGCATAACCATAACCCCCGCAGGCATGGACCAGGCCCATTCGGATATCGATAAACGCTGGGTTCGGTGCATATTCAAAGCCGATAAAGCCGATTTTTTTAGAGGCTTGATGGGTAAGTTCAATAATAAAGGTTCCAAATTGATGCTCTTGCCAATGCTGTATTCGATTTTCTAGATAACTGCGTTGTTGTTGTGTTGAATATGGTTTTTCGTGAGGAAGATATTTAGTTTGCAGCGGACAAGATAAAATCTCTGCAATAATGTCGATGTCGTTTGTATCGGGTTTTCTTAGTTTTAATTGTTTGGTTTTAATCATTGAATGCTCCAAATAGCAATATACTTAGACCAACGTGCATCACTCATTGATATTCTGTCAACTGCTGGTCTTTAAAACTTGAAAGGTTCGACGCGATATAAGCCACCCAAGACCATGAATTCTTGCTCGCCTTGCAGGCTGCGGGGCAGTAGCGACTCGAAACAGACGATTTTGCTCAAAGGCACCTGCACCGCAAACACTTTTGAGCCGAAGCGTAATGCCGCCTCGGGATCGGCGGTGAAGGAGCTGAGGTTATTGAACAGTTTTACCGCTCGTCCTTCGAGGTTATATTCCGGCAAGGCGGTGCAACCTCGATAGAGGCTGAGGTGCTCGCCATTGGGGTGACGCAGCCGCAGCTCCTGTTGGCAAAAGCAGTAGAGTAGATCCAACTGGTCATAGAGTTCATTGGTATTGTAGGTCGCTTGGCTACACTGTTGGCGAAAGCGCAAATAGGCCGGGCCGTCCGGATCGGCCAGCGTTTCATGGTGAAAACAAGTGAGCAGGCCAAAGCGTGACTCCACCCAGCTGCGCCACGCCGCCCCCTGTTGATTATCGGAGTCAAATAACCACCCCAGCAATAGCCGTCGATAGTTGACCTTCGGCCGCGGCGGAGGTTGGTGGTTTGGGTTTGCTTGGCTGCGCCCCTGCGCTAAGTTAAAGCGAAAATTCATAAAGTCTTTAAACTGTGCGGCGCGTTGTTCGGCAGTTTCGGCCCGCTTTACACCCGTAAATAATTTTGGATACCAGGTGCTAATTAAATCCAGTTGCAAGGGGATCGGCTGTTGCTGATAGGCCAAACTGGCCAGTAACCAGGAAGGCAGATTGCAATGATTCAGCGGCAGGCAGATCTGCTGCAATAACTGCGTTTCGCTGGCGCTGGGGCTGTAGAGCTGCGAATTCATCGGGCTGCGATGACGTGTTCTGGCTGGTTTTGTGAAGCCGCGAACAGCCCATCGGCCAAGCTGGCAATCTGTTGGTGTTGATGCAAGGCCTGCCGCCAGTCCTGACGAATATTTTGATGGCCGTAATAAGCCCCAGCTAACTGACCGGCAATGGCGGCGGTGGTATCGGCATCGTTGCCCAAGTTGGCCGCCGCCAGCACGCAGGATTCAAAATCGTCACTATTGATAAAACACCACAGTGCCGATTCGAGGCTCTCAATCACATAGCCACTGCCGGTGAGCGCAGCGTAAGGTTTTTCGAGAAACTCACCCGCCTTGATGCGGCTTATTTCATCGCTTTGTGGGGTGTAGGCGATGTGATGAAAACTCTGTTTGTCGCCACCTTCAATCAAGCTCAGTAATAGCAGCGATAAATAGCGACAGGCATCGATGCATAGCGGTGAGGCATGAGTGGTGCGTGAGCTTTCGCCGCCATAATGAACCGCTGCAAGTGGCTGTTGCTGGTAAAAAATCGGGATCGGCGCTAGGCGCATGATCGAACCATTGCCAGAGCTCCAGCGTGCCTTGGAGCCAGCAAAGACTTGGCCGGTTTTTTGATAACGGCGCAGGGCGGAGGAGACCGTCACCCCTACATCAAAGCAAACACCAATACTACTCATGTAGCCTTTATCCAGCCAATTGCAGTAGCGCTGCATTTGATCGCCTGGGTCAAACCCCTCACTTTCCAGTAAGCTATGTCCGAGGCACAGAGCCATCGAGGTATCGTCGGTCCAGTGGCCCTTCTTTAAACAAAAGTGACCGCCACCCACCATATCGGTGAGGGGTTTAAAGCTCCCTGGGGTCTGAAACTCGAGGGTGGTGCCAATGGCATCCCCTACCGCTAGACCAACCAGGCATCCCCTGGACTTATCCTGAGCGAGATTCTCGTAGGGTACAGGCATAACAGCTCCCTTGTGTATGCTGATGCTTTAACTTAAACCTTATTGTCTGAGTTGTCATGAGTTGACGCTAATTCCTTTTATATATTGTGGGTTTATTTCAAGCTGATGCCAAGGCCTTGCTCAGTGCCAAACCGTGGTTCAGAGCGCGCGTGGCTTATTTGCCTGCAGCTATCACTCGCCGGTCTAAGCTATCCAGCCTAGTAGTCTCCACCACAAATAGTCCAGAGGCATCAGTACCACAATGGTCAGCAATGCCAGTGGCAGAGTAATTTTCAGCAGTTCGGCCAGGCGCTCGCCAGACAGCTGCATCGCGACGATTAAAGGTGCAACCTGGTAAGGGAACAGCACCGTTGAGAAACCAATCACTTGGGTCATTAATACCGCGGGTAGGCTAAAGCCGGTGGCCTCAGCAAAATTTGCTGCCATCGGAGAGAGCACCGTTGGTACTCCGGGAATGGTGGTAATGAGTCCGGTAAAGGTCGAAATCAGTGATAGTGACATAAAGTTTAAGAAAGTATTTTCTACGGTGTTGGGTAGTAAGTGACTAAAAGCCTGCCCGACATATTCACCCAGCCCGGATGCGTTCACCAAAGCGCCTAAACCCAAGGCTGCGGCAACAAAGATGACGGTGCCAAAGTCGATGGCGCTGTTAAAGGACTTCGCCGCCAGCACGCCCCATTTGGGCATCAGTAAGATAATCGCGGTCACTAGACCGACCCAGGCAGGATTTACCCCATGTAGTGAGTCGCTGATCCAGAACAACAAGGTAATGCCCAAAATAATGCCAACTCGTTTTTGAATTTTACTATCAAATGGTTCATCTGGTTTGGGCGAATGCTTTCCCGTGGCGGATGAAATTTTTGCCGGAAAGATCCACAGGACCAGCAATACGATCAATAGCGACTTCAGGATCCCCAAGACAGGAAAATGCAACAGTAGGTATTCGGTATAGTGATAGTGAATGTTAAACAGGGTTTCGCTCGAGCCCGCCAAAATCATGTTGGGAATGTTGGACGGTAAGATTGCAAAGCTTGGCATATTACAAGCTAGCGCCAGTGCAGTAGCGATCCCGCGACGCCCGTTGCTGCCTAGGCTAAAGCCCACCTGTTCGGCCAATGCCATACCGATTGGAATTAATACCACCGAACGCCCAACAGAAGAGGGCATCACAAAGCCCAGCAACATCGCACTGGCGACCAGGCCACCGATCAAGCGAGGATAACTGGCGGTTAAATAGGGAGCAATGCTGAAGGCGAGCTTTTTACCCAAACCGGAAACGGAGATCGCAGAACCAATAATAAAGCCTGAGATAATCAACCACACCGCAGTTGAGCCAAATCCAGAGAACAAGATGTTGGGTGCGATGAGTTTAAATACTGCAACTAAAGCAAAAAATAGCAAACCGGTGAGGAAAGGGGGGAGTGCACCAGTGCTCCAAAAGATCAGAGTAATGAAGACCACCGCGGCGCTATGCGAAAATCCATCTGCATGACCCTCGATAGGAAACAGCGTGAACCATAGGGCGAGAGCTAATGCCGTCAATAGAATCACATTTTTAAAGTTGAGTTTGCTATCCATATCGTTCGCTTCTCCTGAAAGAGTGAAAAAAGACTTGAAATGATTGTGCTTGCCTTTCTAAGATAGCGAATCCTCTTTGTCGTTTTAAGGCGTAAATATGACAAAACATATTCCTAATGCGACAATGTTGCCGCCTAGCGACATCGCATTCACGATTGATGCGAGCCGACCAGTATTAAGCAATGGCCGAGATATGCTCGCCGAAGTCAATATTTCACCGCATTCCCATCCGCGAGGCCAACTATTGTGGGCCATGGAAGGGGTATTGCGAGTGACCAGCGAACAAGCCGTGTGGGTGGTGCCGTCGACTCATTCGGTTTGGATCCCGATGAATACCTATCATCAGGTGAGTAGTGAAACTGCTGTTCAAATTCGTAATCTGTACATCGACCCGTCATTTCCTATTCGCCAACATGAACAAGCGGTGGTGATGTTAAGCATGAGTCCCTTGATGCGCGAAATTGTGCTGCGACTTAATCAAGATCCTCCAAGCATGAACCAAACGAGTATCCAGCGTTTGGGACTGGTGGCGATTGACGAGCTGGAGAATTTACCGGCCTTTGAAGTGCGGATCCCGGCTGGCAATGACCCGCGATTGGCGAAACTGATCCATCATATGGTGCAAAATCCCAATCAGAATTTACCCTTGTTAGACTTAGCAAAATCAGTGGGCGCGAGTGTGCGCACCATCGAACGTTTATTTAAAGCCGAAACCGGGATGACTTTTCGCCAATGGCGCAGCCGCTTTCGTTTGATGAACTCACTGGAGCTCTTGAGCCGAGGGGAAAGTTCCAGCTTGGTTGCACATTCCTTAGGCTATAAAAGTGTTAGTAGTTTTGTGCAGGCCTTTCGCTTGCAATTTGGCTGCACGCCTCAGGATTATGCGAAGCAACGATAAGCTATTGTGATCCCGTTTTTATTGTAGAGAACGTTGCTTAGGCTGTTTGCCGATTCGGTGAAGATGAAGGGTTCACATTTTGGGTTCTTAGTGGCTGTGGCGCGAGTGGTCAGTTTGGGTTTCGCCTGGACGGCGCCGTAGGCGAAAGCTCTTGTTTTTAGTCTACTATTTTAATTGGATTTTTAGGTGAGCTGGTTATGTAGATTTCGCCTGGACGGCGACGTCATTTTTCTTTGACGAGCAAAGAAAAACGAAGCAAAAAGAAAACTCGCCCTGCATTATCTTCCTCCTGCGTTGCTCGTATCTAAGTGCGTCGAAAAACTCGCTACGCTCAAACAGGTTTCGACTTTATCACTTAGACACTTGCGCTACTCGGCGATAATGAAGGTATGAAAAGAGATGACGCTTTGTGTTGTGGCGCTTTGATAACAGACACTTAAGCTATATTCAGCTTCGTGAAATCAAAATCGCTACAGGCACTCATTTGAAATTAAGAACTATTAATCGCAAACCGATTTAATAAAAGAAAGCTCAACAACTATCCAAGTGGGGCTTCCCCATCATCTTCTCCGAGTAGCGTAAATGAACTAGGGAGATTCGTTGAAGTCTGTTTGAGCGTAGCGAGTTACTTCGACGCCCTAGTGAGTGCGCAACACAGGATTTAAGAAGATGCAGGGCAGCCTTTCTTTTGCTGGTAAGCTTTAGCTGGACAAAGCTTATGACGGCGCCGTAGGCGAAAGCGCTGCTTTTTACGAGTGATTCTGATTGGTCGTAATGGCGTGTTGGCAGTGCTGTTTTGCCGTGGGGATAAGTCCGACAAAAAAAGCCCCGAGCATTGCTCAGGGCTTTTAATTTCACAGTTAGCTAATCGTCATTAGCCAAAAGCGTGAAGATTAACCGCCAACGGCAATTTTCTTCATGTCTTTCATGTAGCCACGAAGTTTTTTACCAACAACTTCGACCGGATGGCTGCGTAGTGCTTCGTTTACTTCGATGAGGCGCGCGTTATCCACGCCGTTATCTTGCTCTTCGAAGCCTTTACCGATGTACTCCAGGCTGATGTTGTTCACGGTATCGCGCAATAGGGGCACGGCAGCGTGCGAGAATAGGTAACAACCGTATTCTGCAGTATCAGAGATAACCACGTTCATTTCGTATAAACGTTTACGAGCGATGGTGTTGGCGATGAGTGGCGTTTCGTGTAGTGACTCGTAGTAAGCACTTTCTTCGATGATGCCAGCAGCAACCATGGTTTCGAAGGCGAGTTCAACACCCGATTTAACCAAGGCAACTAACAAGATGCCTTTGTCGAAGAATTCTTGTTCGGTAATTTCTACCTCAGATACTGGCGCTTTTTCAAAACCGCTTTGGCCAGTTTCTTCACGCCATTTTAGTAGGTTTACATCATCGTTGGCCCAGTCTTTCATCATGGTTGATGAGAATTCGCCTTCGATGATGTCGTCCATGTGTTTTTCAAATAGCGGACGCATTAAGTCTTTAAGCTCGTCGGCTAGGTCAAAACATTTGATTTTAGCTGGATTAGATAGACGGTCGACCATGTTGGTGATGCCACCGTGCTTCAATGCTTCGGTAACCGTTTCCCAACCAAATTGAATGAGTTTAGCGGCGTAGCCGGGTTCAATACCTTCGGCTACCATTTTGTCATAGGCTAAGATTGCACCAGTTTGTAACACACCACATAAAATGGTTTGCTCACCCATCAGGTCAGATTTAACTTCCGCAACAAAAGAAGACTGAAGTACACCGGCACGGTCACCACCGGTTGCAGAAGCATAAGCTTTTGCAATCGCAAGACCGTTGCCTTGAGGATCATTTTCTGGATGCACAGCGATTAGGGTTGGCACTCCAAAACCACGTTTGTATTCTTCACGAACCTCAGTGCCTGGGCATTTGGGCGCCACCATCACTACGGTGATGTCTTCACGCACTTGCATACCTTCTTCAACAATGTTGAAGCCATGCGAGTAAGCGAGGGTAGAACCTTGCTTCATTAACGGCATCACCGCTTCAACCACGTTGCTGTGTTGCTTGTCTGGGGTGAGGTTAAGCACCATATCAGCTTGTGGGATTAGCTCTTGGTAAGTCCCAACTTTAAAGCCGTTGTCGGTCGCTTGTACAAAAGAAGCGCGCTTCTCTTGAATTGCCGCATCACGTAAAGCGTAAGAAATGTTGAGCCCAGAATCACGCATGTTTAAACCTTGGTTTAGGCCTTGTGCACCACAACCAATTACCACGATGTTCCAGTCTTTAATAAAGTTACAACCATCAGCAAATTCGCTGCGATCCATAAAACGACATTTACCCAATTGCTCTAGTTTCTCGCGCAAGCTTAGGGTGTTGAAATAATTAGCCATGTTCGACTCCGTAAAATAGCGTTAATCAAATGATGATGGTGTTGTTGTGTTTACGAGATCCCAATGCACTTCTTTTCTTGAGCGCGTTTCTTATCCTGTCTCGTGATGGATTTAATATAAACCTAAACTAATATTGCGTAAAATGATGATTTTGGGATATTGTATTGCATAAAATGAAACAGGCTTTATCAAGGAAAAGCAATGGATGTTCGAAGTGTTGAGCTGTTTTTACACTTAAGCCACAGCCTGCATTTTACGAAAACCAGTCAGGCGATGCATGTTAGCCCCTCTACCTTAAGTCGGGTGATTCAGCGGCTAGAGGAAGAGCTTGGCAGTCGTTTGTTTAGTCGTGATAAACGCAGCGTACATCTGACTCAGGCGGGAGTGCGATTTCGCAGTTTTGCCGAAAATTGGTTACAACAATGGCGACAGCTGCAAATGGATTTATCTTTGCAATCTAGCGAATTGGCGGGGGAGTTAACCCTGTATTGTTCGGTGACCGCGAGCTATAGTCACCTGCCAGATATTTTGGATAAGTATCGTCTTACCTGCCCAAATGCCGATATTAAATTAGCCACCGGCGATGTGGCGTTGGCGGTGAGTAAGGTCGCCGATGGGGAAGTCGATATCGCGATTGCCGCCCGCCCCGAGCAATTACCGCTGAACATGGCTTTTGCTAGTATTAGTAAGGTGCCCCTGTCGATTATTGGCCCCACGGTTCCCTGTGCGGTTCGTAAACTATTAGAGCGAAATCCTATTCCTTGGGATCAAATTCCCTTTATTTTGCCAGAACATGGCCCAGCGCGTGCTCGGATTGATCATTGGTTTAAAGGGATGCGTATTCAACCTCATGTTTATGCCAAGGTGGCGGGTCACGAGGCTATTGTTAGCATGGTGGCGCTCGGCAGCGGTGTGGGGATCGCTCCGCAAGTGGTGGTGGATAACAGCCCAATGCGTGAGCGGATCCAAAGTATTCCGGTCGGGGTGGAGCTGGAGCCTTTCGATTTGGGGATCTGCATGTTATCAAGAAGGTTACATGAACCATTGCTGCAGCGATTCTGGCAAGTGGCAGCGCGAAATTAAGGAGTGAAGATTTATGACGCCGGCAGTACAGCAGCTTAAAAAAGCCAAACAGGATTATTTATTACTGGAATATAAAAGTGATCCTCAGCAGGGCAACTTTGGTCTAGATAGCGCCGAAAAACTGGGTTTGGCCGCAGAGCTAGTCTTTAAAACGTTGGTGGCCTGTGATGAACACGATCCCAAGAAAATGGTGGTGGCAGTGGTGCCAGTGACTGGCCAACTGGATTTAAAAGCACTGGCCAAGGCCGCAAAAATCAAGAAAATGCGGATGGCCGAGGTGCCCGTTGCTGAGCGTACCACTGGTTATGTTAAAGGGGGGATCAGCCCTTTTGGCCAAAAAAAACGTTTAGCGACATTTGTGGATGAGAGCGCTCAAGCCTTGCCTGCCATTGTGGTGAGTGGCGGTAAACGTGGTTTGTCTTTGCAGCTTAAGGCGGATGTGCTGCAGCGGGTGCTTGGTGCTCAGTTTGCTAAACTTAGTCATTAGTCGTTCATTACAGCGCTGGTTATGAGACTGACTGCGGGTTTGTTTTGTTGGTGTGGCTTTTCAGCGAGAGCTTCGATTTATCAACGGGCTAGCCAACAGCGGCATTTGTATTGGTCGAAAGCTTCGACTCAAGGCATGCAAGCCGAGCGTTCATGCGCCGCACTGCAGGGTCTGCTGCTACGGGGTGGTGTGGGTCGTATATCTCAAATTGATGCTCGTTTAGCTCGGTCATACTAATACCAGAGCCGCTTGAGCCCTTAGCAGAGCTTCTATACAATGAGTCTAACTTAAAGGAGAGATAGATGATTAACCCAGCCAAAATCGAAGAGATCGCCAAACAAGTGAGTGAGATGGTGCCCCCCGGCTTAAAGAATGTTGGTGATGAGTTTGAGCGCAAGGTAAAACAAGTGATTCAAGCCAAGTTGAACCAGCTGGATGTGGTGAATCGTGAAGATTTCGACGTACAGACACAAGTCTTGTTGCGCACCCGAGAAAAGTTGAGTGCCTTAGAGCAGAAAGTCGCTGAGTTAGAAAAGCGCTTAAACCAAGAGTCTTGAGTCGCTCCTTGTTTGATTGATAAAGCACAGCTTCGGCTGTGCTTTTTTATGTACTTTAGCTTTTAAATCGACTCACTAGATAGAGCAATAATACCGCGCCGACCGTTGCGGTAATCAGCGATGCCACAAGACTGGCACTGTGAAAACCCAGTAAGCGAAAAATAAAACCGCCGAGCATTGAGCCGACAATACCTACCCCAATATTGCCAAGTAGGCCAAAGCTTTTTCCTTTGGTGATTTGTCCCGCTAACCAGCCTGCGGCTGCGCCAATTAGCAACCAGATCAAAATTCCCATCATGTCTTCCCCTGTATGCTTTACTCTATGTCGTGCAACTGAACTGGAGGCGGCTGGTTATTGTTGCATTCAGCCCCGCAAGCCTCATTTCAGCTTAAGTTTACTGACAATCCTCAAAGATTGCTTGGTCTCGTTGTGTAAATACAAATTTTAATCCGCTGTTTACGCCATCAGTTGGCTCGTTTGGATGACTCTAACCTGTATTCACCTGAACTCAGCTTGCGTGGCGTCACTGGAGGTTATTGGCCAGGCTCTGATTCAACAAACATAAGTAAGCTGCCCACAGCGCTTGCCAGTTAATGGCCACTTCATTGCTGGCCCAAGAATCCTGATGGTCAATGTAGACCTGCATTGGTGCCATATTTTCTCGGGTGGCAGCCATCATATCGCCCTTCAGTTCGACCGAGTTTGCGCCACCAATGAGCAGGCCAACTGGCAGTGGTGAGGCTTTTGATACATAGGGGCGAAAGTGTGGGTGTTGCACATGATTGGGCGTGTCGCCGACCACAAATATTTTGCCGTGAGGGTTGAGACCAAAAAACCAGTGGCTCAGCTGCATCGCTGCTGCCAGCCATGCTGGTTTATCCAAAAGGTATCCACCGTATAGTAATTGGAAACCTGTGCTAGCGATAATGCCATTGGAGCCCCAATCGAATTGTTGTTGATGGCCAGCAAAGGCGATGCCATATGGATTGTTTTGTTGCAAGCTTAAAATATGTTCTAAATAGTGGCTCAGAGCTTGGTGGACACTTGGATATAAATCGTCGTTTTTCGGCGCAGCTTTTAAATACAGCAGCACTGAGCGGCTGCGGTTATCTCGCCAGCTGGGGGAAGGATCACCTAAACGCGGTAACTCCAGTAAACTTGCGAGGTATTGTTTGCTGTGATTGAGGTAGTGTACTTCGCCAGTCATCTGGTAGAGCGCAAGTGCCGCGAGTAGTCGCTCATCTCGGTCGTCCACATCATCGTAAGGACCTCCGTATTCGAATTGATGATAACGTTGTTTTATCATCTCCAATTGCGGATGGGCCTCTAGATAAGCCCATGCGCGCAAGGCAGCTTGGCGATATTGCAGGGCCTGTTGTTGATGCGTTAATTGGCGGGATCGAGCAAAACTGTTGGCGGCCATGGCAAACGCAGCTGCACTGTGAGCCGTTGCGGTCGTGGTGATTGGTAGTACGGTTTTAATTTGGTGATCCTGTTGTGGCGCTTGCGCCAATGGTGGCCATTGAGCTGATGCTGCTTTGTGATAAACCCCACCATTGTCGGCTTGCAGCTTGAGTAACAAGTTGAGTTCACTGCTGAGCAGTGCCAGTAAGTCCGAACCTTGGTCGCTGGCAATTGGTGAAATGTTCACGGCAAAGGCGGTGGGTTGTAATTGCTCGGCCATCAATAGCGTCATCAGTGAATAGGCTGCATTGACCGAATATTTGCCATAGTCTCCCGCATCAAACCAGCCGCCGCGCACATCCAGCGTGCTCTCGCTATCCAGCCGTTTGGCTCGACTATCTTGGGGGTGGGTCCCCGAATAGGGGCCTAAATCACTGCTGTCAAAGTAATAAAAAGCGGCTAAAGCTTGGTCTCGATGGCGTTGTAGGCTGGAAAGATCAAGACCTTGTTTGAGGCTGATACGGGTGTTTGTCAGTTGAGGATGGATCGAGTTAATTTGTAGCGTCAGCGGCTTGCCTGTGAAGCGAGTATTGAGGTTTGCTAGATCCAAGCTTACGACTTTCATGCCCGAGCCTGGATCGCTCTGTGAAGGGATCGTGAGCATGAGTTCTTGTGGTTCGACGTCGACGGCATTAATGCTTACTGGCAGCTGGCTTTGTTCAATCCAATCTGGCAACTCTATTAATACTGGGCTGGCAGTGTGTTTGAGATAACCATCGTGGTTGAAACGCACCTGGTAGACCTGTGTCCGTTGGTCGGATTCGGGCCAAGAATAAATGATGAAATCACTTAATTCAGCTTGAAAGTGCTCGGCACCGGCCGTCATCATCGTCATGAATTTAATCTCTGTGCTGTCACTGGGCAACTCAAACCACAGTTCGCTGAGCCCCGCTGGAATAAACCCTTTGTTGTCTTCTTCAACCACTTTATGCCATAGCGCCTTGCCATTGGCAGCCTTGGCGGCTTCTAGTTCTTTACCATCGACTTTCAGCTGTAGGATTTTTTGGCCCCATAAAGGCTTAAAGTCATCAACTAAATGCAACTTAAAATACAATAACTTTCGACCGTAGGGCAGGGTTTGAGAGATGCTAAGCTTAAATAGCTCTGCATCATTAAAAGCATGTTGTTGTTGATCTTGCAGTATAAAAGCGCGCTGATCTGCAGTCAGTTGAGCGCTGATTCGTTGCTTATTCCATTGGGCTTGAGGGGCTTGTTTAAAGCGCAAGGAGAGTGTGGTCGCACCTGCTAATGAGGGAGATATCATCGCCATAAGCTGAGGGCTGAATATAGCGAGCACGATACACAGCATTGCGGGTATTTTCATGTTCTCTCCTATTGCCAGATGGCAAGTTAAATGTTTGAGACTTGGGCATCAATATGAAAGCGCAAGCATAGCCTCAGTTGTTGCTGAGCAAAGTCTTCCAGTTGTTCGCTGGCTTGATGAAGCCGTGATACCACGGCATAGTTGTGCTGTGCCGACTGTGAGATCTGTTCCATGCTTCGTGAGACCTCGAGGCTGCTATTACGCTGTTGCCCGGTGGCAATACTTATTTCGTGATTGAGCCCCGCGAGGCAACTCACCGATTCACTGACTTGTTGTATATGCTGGCTAAGTCCCTGATAGTAAATTTGATTATCATCCATTGCTTGGGTGCAAGTTTGCATGTCTGATACCGCAGAATGGGCGACTTGTTGTAGTTGTTCGATCATTCCCTGAATCTGTTTGGTTGAGCTGGCGCTGCGTTGTGCAAGCTGTCGTACTTCGTCTGCCACGACCGCAAAGCCACGCCCTTGTTCACCGGCTCGAGCCGCTTCGATGGCGGCATTCAGTGCCAATAAGTTGGTTTGCTGAGTGATACCATCAATCACTTCAAGGATGCTGCCAATAACTTGGCTTTGTTCGGCGAGCTGTTCAATGTTTTTACCAGAGCGACTTAGGTGGCTGATTAACTGGTGATTACTATGGTTCGCCTGAGTGGTCAAATTGGCACCTTGTTCGCTGAGCTGCTGGATCTGTTGCATGTTTTGACTGACATGCTCGGCGCGGCCAGCGACATCTTGGATTGCTTGTTCCATCTCGCTCATTGCAGAGGCCACGTTGAGGCACTCGTGACGCTGTTGGTTTAGTTGCTGTTGGATGTCGAGGCCATGGTGTTGGTTACTACTGGCGGCGCTCTCTAGCTGCTGGCTTTTCTGTTGTAGCTCGAGAACTACTTCGCGTTGTTGCTGGATCACTTGATTGATTTTTTTGCTGAGTAGACCAAATTCGTTGTTGGCTCGATAGTGGCATTGCTGTTGCAACTCGCCTTTGGCGAGAGCGCTCAAGGTGGCAAGCAATTGTTTTAAGGGTTGACGGATGGTGATAAATAGCAGTAGTCCTAGGCTCAAACAAAAGCCTATCGCAATCGCGGAGGCGCTGACTTGCCCCTGTCTGAGTTGGCTCAGTTTACTGAGACTATTCACCAGTTGTTGGGCGGTTTGAGTTTGCCTGGCTTGTTGCCAGTCACTCAATTGTTGGCTCAAAATACGGCTTTGCTGTTGTAAGGCTAAGCGTTGTTGTTGTTGGTGAAAGTGAGACTGTAAGTAGGCTGAGTATTGGCTGACGATCCCTTGTTCGCCAGTTAATTCGCTGAGTAATAGCGGCAGCTGGCGAGAAATGTCTTGATGGCTTAAGCCTAAGCGAGTGATGAGCTCCGAAAAATCGGCTTCGACTAGGTCGAGTTTTGCTTTGGCTGAGCGAAGGGCTGTTTTTACTTGCGCCAGATCTTGGCCGTTGAGCGCTCGGGCAGCTTGAGCCTGCATCAAGGAAAGCGCGGTATCAACATTAGTGAGCAGCATCTTGGGGTAGTCTTTTTTTACCGAAGCGCGAAGTTGCCCTAGGGCTTGGTTAAGCTGAATACTTAATAGTTGATATTGCGCGCGGTGTTCGGCGAGCTGTTGTTGTTGCTTGAGTAAAGGGGCTTGAGCGCTTAGAACTTGGCTGGCACGGGTAAACCAAAGCTCACTTTGTTGCTGCAGTTGTGCGCTATTAGTGTCAGTACTGAGGGCGCTAAGCGCCTTAAGTTGCTCAAAATAAACCTGAGCCTGTCGCTGAATTTGCTTGTTCAAGGCTTCGAGTTCACCAGCTTGGTGGCTATTTTCTGCCTGGCTTATGGTTTGAGCGCTTTGGGTTAGGGCTTGGATCAATGCTTGGCTGCTCGCCAGCCTTGGCAGATCTCGCTGATTTAATTGTTTGAGGCTGTTTTCCAGCGGCATGCTTAACTGCCAAGAAAGTCCAGCCATAGCCAGTAAACATAAGCCCAGAATGGTAAAGCTTAGGCTCGTCAGTTGAATGATCGATAACGTTCTAAAAATTCTCATCTTTGCAATCCGTGTTTTAGGTGTAAGCGCTTACCTGCGGTTTGTTGTATTTTTGTTTTAACCCCCTTGTCTATTGGTATTTTTTGTTGGATCATTACAATAAATGTAAGTGCTTTCATTGTTTCGTTAGCTGGACACAATATATTGGATCGTCTAGGCTAAATATTGAACAGGGATCACATTTGCTATTTTTGGTAATGTAAGCGCTTGCATTTGCGCTTTTGATCACAAAAATAGCGTTTTTATCTGTGTATATTCGAAATAGGTGGTGTTTACGTTGTTTGGAGTAGTAGCGAATTCACCCATAATACCTAAAACAGAAAAGGATTTTTTTACCATGAAAATGAAAGCGCTTACATTATCTTTGATGTTAGTTTCACTCGGTTCAGTTGCTGGAACACCGAATTTTTCTGGCTATGGCCGTTATGCGCAAGAAGCATCGGGTGACGAAATGATTTATCTAAAAGGGGATTACGGCGAAATTAATGCCGCTGGCCGTTTAGGTAACGAAGGTAACTGGATGGAGTGGATGTTGACCCAAGACTTCGAAATGGATCAATCCAAATTTAACTTGAATGTGATGATCGGTACTCCGGGCCATGATGATTGGGGTAAGTTGTTTTACTTACAACAATTCTATGGTGGCGGTTCAGGCATTTTTCCTTCGCAACCCGATGCCTATGTATGGGCTGGTAAGCGATTTTATGGGCGTGAGCAAGGTGGTTTGAGTGATTACTACATGCTGAGTGCCGATGGCAGTGGCGCAGGTGTGGATAACTTGGATGTAGGGTTTGGTAAGCTCGACTTAGGTTGGACTCAGGCTGGAGACGGTGCAGGGGCTGCAAATACCACCCAAGGCACGGTCAACATGCTGATGTTGCACTTGCATGACATGAAAATTGGCAAGCAAGGTACTTTAAAATTTAGAGCCAACTATGCATTTGCCTTAGCCGATATTAAAGACAACTTAGAAAATGATACGGCAATGCAGTTGTTTGCGGCCTATCGACACACTTTTGGTGACAACTGGGTACAGTTGGCGGGTCGTTATGAAACCGATGGTGCAGCATTTACCACCGCTAACTCTTCGGGGACTAGCTGGGCGGGTTATGAGGATAAAACCGCACGTAGTTACGGCGCCTTTGTTGATGGTGCGATTACGCTTGGTGAAATGACAGCCATGGAATACAACGCCAACTATTTGAAGGTCGATTGTACTGAAACCGGTTGTTCTTTCGATGAGAAAGAAGAGTACGGGGTGGCGGTTCGTCCGCAACACCATTGGAACGATTATATGGCGACTGCTGTAGAAGCTGGTTTTCATAATACCAAGGAAGATTCGAATCAATCGGATGCTTGGAAGTTAACCTTGTCACAAAACTTCCAGATTGGTCACTTTATGTGGTCTCGTCCAGTCGTACGTTTTTATGTCGTTACCGGTGAGAAGAAAAATACGGGTAAAAATGCGGGTACCACCGATTTAACCAAGGTGGGAGCCATGGTTGAGGCTTGGTGGTAAACCCAGAGGGCAGTGTTTTGGGTGCTAGTTTGCTAGCACCCAATACAGGGAGAAATAAAGTGAATAAACACTATAGTTTGTTACTGATAAGTGCATGTCTGGTTGCTTGTTCGAGCACTCAGGCGGTGGATGTCGAAGACCCTTTTCGTGGCTGGGGCTCACAATTTAGTGACCAAACCGAGTTGCGTAATCGTTTAGATGCGCAGCAACCGAGTGTGCAAATTGAACAATTATCTTATCGTTTACTATCGGCCGATCGCACCAACCGTGTGGATATTGGACTAAACTCATCGGTCGTTGAGTTTGCCGAAGGACGCTCCTATGTGGCGGCATTAGCACTCCCTGAGCATCTTGAGCAAGTTGAAGTTGAAGTTGATAGTCTGATTACCAACATGGTGTTTGTTCCAACGATTGCAGTATATGACAAACAGCTACAACCCTTAGCTAAGTTTAATCAAACGACACTCAGCGCCGAGGGTTTCTTAACCATTAAACAACAATTTAGTCCTACTTTAGCAAGAAAGGCTCGCTATATATTGGTTTATACCGCCCACGAGCAGTTATTTGGTAAGACCGAACTCATTGATCCCAAAGTGGCCTATGAACTGAAAGTGGGCATCGATCGCCCCGCTGCGCGTAAGGTGTATGCGAAACACTCACCAATTGGTCAGATCAATATACGGCTGAATAAAGTGCAATTTGGGTCACAATTTAAGGCGACGACTTCGAATAGTGCGGGTGCTACGGTACTTGCGACTGCAGCCGTTACATCGTCGATCGAGCCAAGCAAGGTCCAAGCCGTTACTGTTTTACAACCAGCCACGGAGCAGTTTTACCAGCAACAAATTCGGCTAGCGATAGCCGAGGGTAATATTGAGCAAGCGTTACTGTTTCTTAAAGAGGCAGAAGCTGCAGGTTCAAATACTGCCCAACATACCTTCACCGAAGCAATCAAGGAGAAAATACCCTAGTTCATCGTGTAATCCTTAAATTCTTTATTCCTTGTCGTATTGGCATACGGCTCCTAAGGAGCCGTTTTTTTTTGCGACCAAAATGTGTGCGTAGCTCGGTCATGGAAGCACCGAGAGTGGGGGAATTAAGGTTTTTGAAGGTTGTTAAATTTAATGGTCAGTGAATAGATTTTATTTCTTTTACAAGGAGTTACTAATGTGCCCAACAGTTGTTGATGTGATTAAAATGAGGGCTGCTTATGAAGATTGAACAGTATTTAGCGGCTTCTTCGCTCCGTGGCAGTGTTGCCGAGCTGATGGCCCCGGGTTTGGCTTCGGAGTTTGTTCAGCCTTGGTATCAACCCTTGCCAACTACCCCCTTAACGACAGGGATGGCGATGGGCGGAATTGGCAATACTTATAGTTTGTCGATCAGTGGTTGTAGTCCTGTGTTCAATTTTTTGCCAGGGATCCAAGTGCGCGCTGAGCGTAACGACAGTTTGCGGATGGCAGATTTTTATTTTAGTGAGCAGGATGAGTTACGGGTTGGCGAGCTTCGTATTATTGAGCCTGCCGACTTTATCCAACAAATTTCTTTGTATCCCTTGCTCGATGATCAAGGGCAAGTGTTATTTAGTCCCGATCAAAGTCAAGCGCAGTGGTTAGCTGGTTTACAGCGTTTGCTAGATGAACCTCAACTATATGCTTGGAATAAGCAACGATTGGCGGATTGGAAAATTCATTTAGATCGAAACTTAAAGCTGGCGCTGAGTACTGGGCAAGTGGATCGTCGTGCCAATTGCCAGTTACTCCTTAAGTATTTTGGTGGCAGTGTTCAAGAACAGTGTTTTCAGCGCTCGCTGATCGCCGATTGTGAGGCCGATAGTTACCTTAAGCAACCGGCTTGGCCTGCAGAGCAGATTCAATATCAAGGTTTATACCCGGTGGCGCAGAGCGATTATTCGGGGGCGGTGTTGCAGCTGAGCAAGACCCATTACAGCTTTATTGAAGCAGATAATGAAGCCTTGTGCCGTCTGCCGGTCTCGCTTACTCAATTTTGCGTTCATAATCCGAGCCAGCGAACTCAGCGCTTTAATCTGGTTCAGGTTCAGGAAAATCTAATTGGTTTTCAGGTCACTAAGGAGCGAGTTGGGAGTCAGGACGCGTCGTTTATGTTGGTTCGTCAAGCCAGGCAGCAACAGGGAGAACTCTTTAGTGAGCGTTGTGAGCAAGGGCAGCGAATATCGCTATTAATGAGTGGAGAGTCTTACCAAGATTGTTTGGGCGAGATGGCGCTCTCGCTACAAGCGCCAGCGCAGTGTCAGTTGAGTGCCAATCATTGTTTTTACACCGCCCATGCCGATAAAGTGGTGGCTCAGGCTTTAGCTGGCGGCGGCTTGAGTGGTCAAAGCAAACGCGGGATCTATAGCGGTCGTGAACTCTGCTCTTCGGCCTTGCAGTTGACGGCTACGCTCGCCCCCGGCGAAACGCTGCAATTCTGTTTTATGACCGTATTAGATTTACCGCAAGTTGAAATGAATGGCTTAAGTAGTGAGAAGGCTTATGTGCGTCAGTTTCCCCAAGCGAAACAGCGTGCTCTGGCGATTGCGCGCTTTGCCTGGTCGAAGCAGCAAGACTATTTGCAACAGGCCTTTGCAGGGCTTTGGAAACGCGCCCAGTTTAGTCAGCAGGAAGATCCTCAATTACGCCAACAGTTGACAACAATGGCTTTGAATAGCTTATCTTTTCTAGCCGAGGCGACGGTTTGGGATAAGCAGGACCGCTTTTTGATCCGTGAATGTGTTGATTACCCGTTCTTCAATTCCTTAGATGTGTACTTTTACGGTTCGTTTAGTCTATTGAGCTTGTTACCTCGGCTCGATGGTGAGGTGATGCGGCGTTTTGCCGACGCAGTATTGGCTGACGATTTTCGGCAACGACGCCATCATATCTATACCGAAGAACCCTATGCCGAACTCAGTCATCCGAAATATCAGGCAGAACGCGCGATTAGAGGGGCGGTTTGTCACGATTTAGGGAGTCCCTTCGATTGTCGTCCCGATGCCTATGATTGGCATAACGTGAAGGAATGGAAGGATCTGGCTCCAAAATTTGTGTTGATGGTATTGCGTCATGTGAGCTTATTTGACGATCCAACATTGCTTGAAGATTGTTGGCCAGCGGTGCAGCAGGCGATGAATTATCTAGAGAAAATGATCGAACCGGGTCAGCAATTTCCGTTGACCAATGGGACCGATGATACCTTCGATAATTTGCGCTCACATGGCATTTCTTGTTATAGCGGTTCGTTGTGGCTGGCCGCTTTACAGGCTTGTGCCAGCTTAGCGAAGTTGCGCGGTGCGGAACTGTTGGCGGAACAGTATCGGCAGCGTTTAGCGGTGGCTAAGCAGCAGTTTGACGATAGTCTATGGGACGAACAACAGGGTTATTACCTGTTCTATGTGACTCCTTTGCGTGCTAGTCAGGTGGATCGACAACAACTACCACAATTGGCTGAGCATTTTTCCTTACTCAGCCAGCAAGCTTATCAACAGACTAGCTTGAGTGAATTAGTCGTCGCGATTAATCACTGGTTGAACCAACCGTTATTATTCCCATCATTGACCGAGGACCAGCAAGCCTTGTGGCAGCGGCACTGGAATTGTCCATGGCCAGAGCAGGCAGGAAAATTGGCGCAACGGCGGCTGAAAAAACTATTGCTGTTAAATGGCGGTGGTGATTGGTGCCTGCAGGGCGAGCAATGGCTGGTGTTGGATAGCGATGATATTTTTGCCGATCAACTTTTAGCCGATAGCTACCTGCGTTGGTTGGGACAAGAGGCTTTATTTGAGCAGGCGCGTTGCCAGCGGGTATTGCAGCACGTTTATCAATACAACTATCGGCTCAACAGCCCGCGAGTGGGAGCGGCAAATTTGGTCAAGCATAATGGTGCGCCAAAGGCCTGGGATAATTTTCAAGCTCACGATGTGTGGATTGGCGTGCAGTATTCGCTTGCTTTGGCGATGCAGCAGCATCACCAGCCGCAATCCGAAGAACTGCTTGCGTCGGTATATCGGCTGCTATATCAAAGCGCACAGATCCCCTTCGCGGCACCAGAGGGCTTTAACGCCACGGTGCGTTTGCAAGCCCAAGACTTGCCCACATGGTTGAGTGCATCTGAGCGAGATGACTTACTCGCAGCCTTAAAGCAGCATGGTTTGCTGCAAGCCGATGGTCGAGTTGCCGGAGACTTAAGCGAAGACTTTGGCCAATTTAGCCAAGATTACGCCAGTTTATTCGCGGAGTGGTTGTTAGATTGCGGCGAAATTTTTCGCCTATTGCATGCGACCGCCTTGAAATATACCGCCGGTCGTTACCTGCGACCGGGGATGATTTTTGCCCTTGCCGACCAGCACCAAGGCTGAGCGATGCAGTATTTATCGAATTTTTTTTGAATGAAAGGTTAGTGATTATGAAGTATGGATATTTTGATGACCAGCATAAGGAATATGTGGTCACCACGCCAAAAACGCCGATCAAGTGGATTAACTATGTGGGGACACTTGATTTTGGTGGCATCGTCGATTGTTCGGGCGGCGCCTTGTTATGTAGTGAAGATCCGGCCTTAAATCGGATCACCAAGTATATCGCTCAGCAGCCAGCTTCTGAATTTAAAGGTAGTACGCTGTATGTTCGGATCCGTAAAGATGGCGAATACTTGCTGTTTTCACCTTTCTATACACCAACCCTGAACGAGTTAGATCGTTACGAATGCCGAGTGGGTTTGTCTTACACCCGTTGGCTAGCAGAAGCACACGGTGTGAGAGTGGAAGTGTGCTATTTTGTGCCACCCGGCAGTAAGGTGATGCTGCAGGATATTCGGCTGACTAACATTGGTGGTGAAGCGCTGGAAATTGATTTGATCCCCGCCTTCGAATTTAGTCATTTCGATGCCTTAAAACAGCTCACCAATGCAGATTGGGTACCGCAAACCATGCAGCTAAAAGCCCATCAACAGGCGGGCGGACAGGTGGTATTGGAGCAGTATGCTTACATGAAACGTGATAGTTGTGTGAATTATGTAACGGCGAACCGCCCGGTGGATTCTTGGGAAGGCGATCGGCGGACCTTTCTTGGTGACAATGAATACGGCAGTTGGGCCAATCCCGGAGCTCTACTTGCACCGCAATTGAGCAACTCAGAATGTGTGCGTGGCGATACCATGGCTGCCTTGATGATCAAATTAGGCAGTTTGGCGTCGGGGCAGAGTGAGCAAAGCATTGTTCAAATTGGTCAAGCGGCTTCGCTAGAAGACGCGTGTACGAGCATCGAACGTTATCGAGATACCGAAAGCGTGGCTGAGGCTTTTTCTGGCTTAGCTGAATTTTGGCAAGACTATTTGTCAGTGATGCAGGTAGATACACCCGATACTTCACTCAACAGTATGCTTAATATTCATAACCCTCGGCAATGCCATACCACCAAGAACTGGTCGCGTTATCTGTCGCTATATCAATTAGGGTACGGTGCTCGAGGCATTGGTTTTCGAGACTCTTCACAGGATCTACTGGGGGTGATGAGCCATATGCCGGAGCAAGCGAAACCATTTATGGAGCGTTTGTTATCGGTGCAAAAGCCTGATGGCTCGGCGATGCATCAATATTTTCCGATGACCATGGAAGCCACCGAAGGCGATTCTCGAGAAGAGTTGGATCGCGCCAGCTATTATGGTGATGATCATCTATGGATCATCTTAACGGTGGCGCAATACCTGAAAGAAACCGGTAATTTGGAGTTTTTGCAGCAGCCGGTGAGCTTCTATCAAACGGGGATTGCGGAAGCAGAGCGAGAGCAGGCGACGGTATTAGAGCACTTACTGAGAGGGATTGAGTTTACTCGCAGTAACATCGGTGCCCATGGTTTGCCTTTGCTGGGTTTTGCGGACTGGAATGATACGGTGAATCTACCGCTAGGCGCTGAGTCCTTGTTTGTGGCAAACCTTTATGGCAAAGCGATTATTGAACTAAAAGAAGTGCTTAGCTTCTGTGGTGAGCAAGACTTAGTGACTCGTTTAGATAATTATTATCAACAGATGCAGTCTCAGGTGAATCAACATGCTTGGGACGGTGAGTGGTGGTTGCGCTATTTTGATGAGCAGACTCAAGCCTTAGGATCGACCCAAAACCAGCAGGGGAAGATTTATGCCAATGCTCAATCCTGGCCGGTGATCTCTGAGTTTGCCGATGTGTCGCGAGCAACCATGGGGCTTGATGCTGTTAAGCGTTTACTGAATACCGAACGCGGCATTAAATTATCTTGGCCGGGTTATACTGGCTACGACGAAAAGCTGGGAGGGGTCTCTACTTATCCCCCTGGCGCGAAAGAAAATGGTGGTATTTTCTTGCACTCTAACCCTTGGGTGGTGATTGCTGAAACCAAGCTTGGCCGCGCCGATCAGGCTTACCAGTATTATCGTCAGATTAATCCGGCTTCACGAAATGATGATTTGGATTGTTTTCAATCGGAGCCCTATTGCTATCCACAAAATGTGTTAGGTGATGAACATCCACAGTTTGGTCTGGCGCGTAATGCTTGGTTATCGGGCACCGCTAGCTGGATGTATGTTGCTGCAACCCAGTATATTTTAGGGATCCGTCCGGAAATGACTGGTTTGCGGATCCAGCCTTGTATTCCGGACGCGTGGCCGGGCTTTAAAGTTGTGCGTAAGTATCGCGGTGCGAGTTATCACATCGAAGTGCTTCGCTCCGCTTTGGCCACTAGTCAACTCTATTTGGAAGGGGAAGCGATTGTTGGAGATTTGATCCCAGAGCAGGCACCAGGGGTTTATCAAGTTCGCTTGGAACTTGCTCGATAAATCAGCGGTAATACGCGTGGTAAACAGTAATGCGCTTAACCCGCGTATTGCTGCACCGCCACGGATTTAAGGCGAGGAATACTGGGCTTGCGAGCGATTGAAGTCGCGCACACTTAGGATATTAATGTTAAATATGTGATTTGACATTATGTTTTTTAATTTATTGAATATAAACTAGTTTTTTTGTTTCATAATTTCATTGTTGTTTCATTGAGTGTAAGTTATGCGTCTGTTCACAGTTCTACCAGTCATATTTTGCAAAGAATTGACAATTGTTGGCTGGCGAAGCACTATTTAGGAAAGCGCTTACATTAACCCTGAATAGGGTTTTTTAATCAAATTGAATGTAAGCGCTTACATAGGGAGTGATTGATGGCCACCATCAGAGAAGTATCAGAATTGGCAAATGTATCTCAAGCCACCGTGTCGCGAGTCATTAATGGCAATAAGAAAGTGTCAGAAACGACTCGTGTTCGGGTGGAAGCTGCGATGCGTGATTTGGGCTATCGTCCCAATAGTTTTGCCCAAGCCCTTGCCTCAAGTCGTTCAACCAGCATTGGTATGGTTGTAAGTAGTTTATCAGGCCCATTCTTTGGGCCAATCATGCATGAAGTCGAACAAGAACTGCGTGCCAACGGCCACCATTTAGTGGCGACCAGCGGTGATGATATTGAGGAGCGCGAGCGCGAGGCGATTGGTTTTTTGCTATCGCGACAGGTTGATGCCCTCATTCTGCATGTGACGATGATCGGCGACGATGAATTGATCGAAATTTCCAAACAGGGTCGGCCGCTGGTATTGATCAACCGGTTTGTGCCTGAGTTGGCGAACAGCTGCATTTTTCTCGATAACGAATTGGGTGGTTACTTAGCCACCAAACATTTATTAGACCTTGGACACCGCTCTGTCGCTTGTATTTGCGGACCAATGAATAAGCAAGATAGTCGTGATCGGGTGCAAGGCTATCGGATTGCACTGGCTGAGCAGAAGGTGGCTTTTGATCCCAATCTGGTGGCTGAGGGCAGTTATGACGAAGACGGGGGCCTTGCTCCCGCTAGAAAATTAATCCAACGTGATGTGAATTTTACCGCGGTTTTTTGTGGAAATGACAACATTGCCTTGGGCGTTTATGACGTATTAGCAGAACAGCGTAAGCAGGTAGGCAAAGATGTCTCGGTGGTCGGCTACGATGATGTTCTGTTATCTCGTTATTTAAGGCCAAAACTAACGACTGTCCACTTTCCCGTAGTGGAAATGGGGAAAGCGGCAGCACGTTTAGTTTTGAAAAAGATCTCCGGAAAAGGCGACATGGAAGCAATTGAGTTGACTCCCGAATTAGTGGTTCGAGAATCGACCGCCCAGCCTCTTTCAACGGAGTGATAAATCACAAAAGGAAATTGAAAGATGACAAAGAAAAAACTGCTAGTCTCTGCTTTGTTTGGACTCGGTTTGGCATGCACGGCTAATGCGGCTCAAACTGAAATCCGCTTCGACGGTTTTCCAGATTTCGATAGTAGCTTAAAACAAATATTGCCAAAGTTCTATCAAGAAAATCCGGATCTGAAAGTTGATTATGTGATGAACAACTGGGGAGACCATCACAATAAGTTAACCACCAATCTCGCAACTGGCTCGGGTGCTGGTGATGTGGTGGTGGTCGATGTGGGTCGGATTGGCGCCTTCGTAAACAAGGGCGGGTTTGTAAACCTCTCTGAAAAATATGATGTCGACAGTTTAGCTGACCAATACGCACCTTATGCGTGGACTCAGGGTCAGGGCGTGGACGGAGCACAATATGGTATACCGGTGGATTTGGGCCCAGGGGTATTGTATTACCGTCGTGATGTAGCTGATTCTGTGGGTGCCGATATCAATAAGGTGATCCACGATTGGGATAGTTACATTGAATACGGTAAGAAGTTAAAACCGAAAGGTGTTTACTTGATTGCGTCGGCTGCCGATGTTGCTGAAGCGATTATTTACACCACGGTTGAAGATGGCAATGGGCTTTACTTTGATGCCCAGGGTAAATCCTTACTGCAATCACCTCGCTTTGTAAAAGCCTTTGAAACTGCGAAAAAAATTCGTGATCTAGGTCTGGATGCCAAAATTACTGCTTGGAGTAACGAGTGGTATGAAGGCTTTAAACAAGGCACCTTGGCGACCCAACTTTCTGGGGCTTGGTTGCTTGGCCACTTAAAAAATTGGATGGCACCAGATACCGCTGGTAAATGGGGCGTGTCGAATCTGCCTGATGGCATCTACGGTAGCTGGGGTGGTTCATTCTTAGTGATCCCCAAACAAAGTAACAAGCAGGACCAAGCTTGGACATTGATTAAGTATATGGCGACTCGTCCTGATGTGGAGCTAGAGGCCTTTAAAACAATTGCTGCCTTCCCTTCATTAGTTGCGACTTACGACGACTCCATGTTTGACGAAAAAATCGACTTCCTCAATGGACAAAAAGCTCGTTTGTTGTTCGCTGAAGTGGCTAAAAACGTGAAACCCGTTAAGCCTGCGAAGGGCGATCAAGTGGCTCGCTCAATCATCTTAGATGCCGCTCTAGGCGAAGTTTTGGATGAAGGTAAAGACGTGAAGACGGCACTTGCCGAAGCTGATCGTATTCTGCAACGTCGCTTAAAAGCAATGTAAGTCTATCTGGCCTGGAGCTACTCCAGGCCAAGCTGTTAGGGATATTGTTATGTCGTCAACAACGAAAGATGCAACTCGCTTTGAGCCTAGGACTGGCACTTTGCGACATTGGTTTGAACAGGGGGGTCGAGAGCGGCTGGCTCCCTATCTATTTTTAGCCCCTTATCTGGTTTTATTTTTGGTATTTGGCTTATTCCCTTTACTGTTCTCTATGTTTCTCTCCTTTCACCAATGGAATCCGGTGGCAGGCTTGGATTCCATGAAATTTAATGGCTTAGAGAACTACGTTTTAGCCTTGGACGACCCATGGTTATGGCGTTCCTTAAAGAACACCTTTTGGTTGGCATTAACCTCCGGTTTTGCTCAGCATTTGGTGGCGATCCCGGTGGCTTGTATTTTGGTCTCCTTGGGCAGTCGGGCGCGTCATTTGCTCACATCGGCGTTCTTTTTACCTTTTATCACCTCCACGGTGGCGGTCTCGTTGATCTTTTTCAACATGTATTCGCCTAACTCGGGGATCATCAACAAGGCCTTATTAGCCTTAGCTCAGTCAGATATGTTTTCTTGGGCCTTTGGCTGGATAGAGCAGTATATGCCGATCCGTTGGTTGGAAGAAAAAGCCACCTTGAAACCGGCAATTGCTTTTGTGGTGTTTTGGAAGTACACCGGCTTCAATATTGTGCTCTACACCACGGGTTTGATGACCATTCCCAAAGACCTGTATGAGGCAGCTCGGATCGATGGTGCGAATGCGACCCAACAATTTTGGTATATCTCTTTGCCCATGTTGCGTCCTTTCATCTTCTTTGCCACTACCTTGACTATCATCGGGAATCTGCAGTTGTTTGAAGAACCCTTCATCCTTACCCGTGGTACCGGCGGCGTGGGGCAATCGGGTCAAACGATTGCTATGTATCTGTATCGAGTCGGTTGGGAATGGCTGGAAATGGGCACTGCATCGGCGATTTCATGGTTATTGTTCCTGCTCATTGGTGGTTTTACCCTAGTCCACTTTTTCTTCTTTGGTAAACAGGGTATGGGAGACAACTAACATGGATAAGCGTGATATTTTTTATTATTGGTTGAAGAAATTCAGTCTGTATCTATTAGTCACTGTGCTGAGTATTTCGGCCTTTTTTACGGTATTTCCGTTTATTTGGTCGGCGCTGTTATCGACCCATGACCGCAGTACTATTTTTAGTTCTGAGTTGATCATTAGCATCGGCAATAACTTAGGTTATAACTACCAGCGAATGATAGAGGTGATGCCTTTCTGGTCGGCGATGTTTAACAGCATCTATGTCTCGGTACTTGGAACGACGATCTCTTTGCTATTTTGTAGCATGGGCGGTTATGCCTTTGGGGTATATCGCTTCAAGGGTAAAAATGTTCTGTTTGCAATGCTGATAGGCTCAATGATGGTGCCACCCGTGGTGGGGATTATTCCTTACTTCCTGACCATCAAGTTCCTTGGACTGCTGGACACCCACGTGGCAATTTGGCTGCCCTTCACAGCGACACCTTTTTGTATTTTCATGGTCCGCCAATATGTGGTGGCCTCGATCCCCAAAGAGCTATTGGAAGCGGCGAAGTTAGATGGTGCTGGTGAATTTCGGACCTATTGGTCGGTGGTGTTACCGCTGATGCGTCCGGCATTGGCAACGGTGGGTATTGTTCAATTTGTGATGTTCTGGAATATGTTCTTGCAGCCGTTGATTGCGCTCAACAGCAGTGAAAATTTCGTGTTGACCACCGCCTTGCGCAGTGTACAGGGCCTGCCGAATACCCCTTGGGGCGCGGTGATGTTAGGGACCACCTTGTCGATATTACCGATTGTATTGGTCTATCTATTTGCGTCTAAGCAGATGATTAGTGGTATGACAAGTGGCGCAGTAAAAGGATAATTAGATGAGTTTTAAGTTTGCTCCAGATAGTGTGCTGTATCGCCCTGAATTTGAATTTGGTGCCGCGACTGCTGCCTTTCAAATTGAAGGGGCGAGACATCGTGATGGTAAGAGTGACTCGATATGGGATACCTTTTGCGCAACCCCCGGTAAGGTCGCTAATGGTGATACAGGCGATATCGCTTGCCAACACTATGAGCGTTGGCCTGAAGATTTCGAGTTAATTTCGCAACTCAATTTAGATTGTTACCGTTTGTCGATTTCTTGGCCGCGGATTATCCCCCAGCCCGATGGCAAGGTGAATCCCGCTGGCTTAGCTTTCTATCGAGAGCAATTAGAGGCGCTGAAACGACTTGGGATTAAAGCCAACGTTACCCTTTATCACTGGGATCTTCCGCAGTATTTAGAAGACAGAGGTGGTTGGTTAAATCGGGAAACCGCTTACAAATTTGCCGAATATGCGGCAGTGGTAACCCAAGAGCTGGGGGAGTTGGTCGACAGTTTTACCACCTTTAACGAACCTCTATGTAGTGCATTTTTAGGCTATCGCATTGGTATCCATGCGCCGGGTGTAAAAGATGATCGTTGTGGTTTTCAGGCGGTGCATCATCTGCTGTTAGCTCATGGTTTAGCTTTGCCCAAAATGCGCGCTAATGCGCCTCACGCCAAACATGGCATTGTGCTTAATTTTTCACCGGCTTACCCACTTAAGCCGAGTGATGAAGCGGCGGTGGTCATCGCTGATGCAGAGGATACCCATTGGTTTATTCAACCGCTTCTGGAAGGGACTTACCCAGAATTAATGCGTCAGCTACGGCCACAGTGGTGGCCGTTAATTCTGCCTGGCGATTTGGCGCTGATCCATCAACCCTTGGATTTCATTGGCATTAATTACTATACCCGCAGAGTTGTTACGAGCGACCCTGAAACGCTTTATCGCTGGGTCAAATTAGATGATGTGGAACGCACCGCTATGGGTTGGGAAGTTTACCCCGAAGGTTTAAGCGATCTATTGCTTGCATTGCATCAACGCTATTCGCTGCCACCAGTGATCATTACCGAGAACGGCATGGCATCTGACGACCAGGTGATTGATGGCAAGGTCAACGATCAGCAGCGTTGCGACTATTTCCAAAGTCATCTACAAGCGGTTGATCATGCGGTTCGCCAAGGCGTTCCAGTATGTGCCTATTATGCCTGGAGTCTGATGGATAACTTTGAGTGGTCTTTTGGTTACGACAAACGTTTTGGATTGATCCATGTCGACTATCAGACTCAGCAACGCACGATTAAGCAGAGTGGATTGCAATTTGCGCAATTCCTCGCGCAGCGTAAAGGATTATGAGATGAGTACTTTAAATTTTAAGAATGTGAAAAAGAATTATGGTGACGTTGAGGTGGTAAAAGGCTTTGACCTGCATATTGCCGATGGCGAGTTTGTGGTTTTGCTCGGTGCTTCGGGTTGTGGTAAGTCGACAACCTTACGCATGGTTGCAGGTTTAGAAGATATTAGCTCCGGTGAGGTGGTCTTGGGTGGGCGAGTGATTAATAAGGTGAATCCTAAAGACCGTGACCTTGCCATGGTTTTTCAAAGTTATGCCTTATATCCACATATGACGGTCTATCAAAATATTGCTTTTGCCTTGAAATTATCAGGCATGAGTCAGCAAGACATTGACGAACGGGTGCAATGGGCGTCGAAGATGCTCAATCTTGAAACCTTACTCCAGCGCAAACCTAAGGCGCTCTCGGGTGGGCAGCGACAAAGGGTCGCAATGGGACGTGCCATGGTGAGGACTCCTAAGCTATTCTTGTTTGATGAACCCTTGTCGAACCTCGACGCTAAGTTACGCGGCAAAATGCGCTCCGAAATTAAAGCTTTGCACCGCGAGTTAGGTGTTACCACCTTATATGTCACACACGATCAAATTGAGGCAATGACCTTGGCCGATCGTATCGTGATTATGGATAAGGGGGTGATCTCGCAAATTGGTAGCCCAGAAGAGGTATTCTGTAAACCGAATAACCGATTTGTAGCCGGTTTTATTGGTAATCCAACGATGAACTTTTTTGCGGCGACCATAGAGCAGCATGAAGGGCAGCTGCAGATCCAATGCAGTGGTCACTACCTACCGTTACCGGAACGTTTCAAAGAGAAAGCAAGCGTTGGTCAGGCGGTGGAGCTGGGCTTACGACCAACCGATTTGCATGTTCGGGCTGAGCGAGTCGGGCATACTGACATCAGTAAGTTGCCAGTGACGCTGCTAGACAAAGAGCTATTAGGTGCCAGTATGCTACTCAACTGCGAGTTTGCGGGCTGTCCAATGCAGGCGGAAATTGCCAGCGAAAGCTTTGTTCTCGAGGGCGATAAACTGGATCTTGTGGTGGATATGACCTCGCTACACCTGTTTGATTTAAAACAGGGACACAGCTTGGCTGTATTTCCAAACACTGCCGGAGCGGGCCTTGCTTCAGTTGGTTAATGTTGTACCTGTCTGCTGAGTTGAGTTTAGCAGGCCGTGAGGAGTAATGAATTTACCAAGGGAAGCATTCGTGCTTCCCTTGATGTATCTACTTTGCCCTACCTTGGTGGGTTGTATCATCGGCTATTTACTTTAATATGCTTGTCTTGTGGATAACATGATGAAGGGACCCAATCATGAGCAATACCGAGTATTTGACTGAAACGGAATTAACCGCCGAAGATGTCTTATTGTTACCGTTGCAGGCTGAACATAAAGCAGGCTTATTGGCCGCTGAAGCGGATGGCCAGTTGAGCCAATTATGGTATACCTCGGTACCCAACGCTGCATCGATCGATGATTATCTTGAAACTGCCTTTGGCGAACAACAGGCAGGGCGAGCCTTGCCTTTTGTGGTGATTGATAAACACCGCAAGCAGGTGATTGGGACGACTCGATTTTGTAATGCGGATGCCAGCAACCGCCGCTTAGAAATTGGTTACACCTGGTATGCCAAAAGCTATCAACGTTCGGCAGTCAATACCCAATGTAAGTTGTTATTGCTAACTTATGCTTTTGAGCAATTAGACTCGATTGCGGTCGAGTTTCGAACTCACTGGCATAATCATGCTTCACGTAATGCGATTGCTCGGCTTGGAGCAAAACAAGATGGCGTGTTGCGACAGCATAGTATCGATGCCCAAGGTCGTTATCGCGATACCGTGGTATTTTCGATTACTCAACAAGAATGGCCAACGGTAAAGCAATCTTTGCAGTATAAACTGGGTGTTTATCAGGGGTAGCGGCCGTATTGGGTGAGGCAACGGTTTTTCTATAGTCACAGTAAAACGGCTTGATATGCGCGGCTAATCAGCGCTAGCTGTGGCATTATCTAAAAAGATTAGAGAATTAAACTAACAATCATTCAGTTTTTGTTGATAACTGCTGTGTTGTGAGGTTTTTTATTCAATCATCGGCATAGATACTCACTTCTATGATTAAAAAAAATGAAATTAGCGCTTTTCATGTGCGGGATAATGCCTATTATGGGTATTTTTAGTACATCCTCGGGAACAGTAATGACGCAATGGACACCCTCAAGCTGGAGAGATAAACCAGTAAAACAATTACCCACCTACCCTGATCAACAAAAGCTACAACAGACCGAGCAATATTTGGCCGACCAGCCACCGTTGGTATTTGCAGGTGAAGCGCGAGCGCTACGTAAAGATTTAGCAAAAGTAGCTCAGGGTGAAGCGTTTTTGTTGCAAGGGGGCGATTGCGCCGAAAGTTTTGACGAATTTAGAACCAGTCATATTCGCGATACTTTTAAAGCCTTAATGCAAATGGCGGTAGTTTTGACCTTTGGTGGTCAAAAACCGGTGGTGAAAATTGGTCGTATTGCCGGGCAATTTGCCAAGCCGCGTAGTGACGATATGGAAACCATAGATGGGGTGAGCTGGCCTTCTTACCGAGGCGATATCATTAATGAAATCGGTTTTAGTGAACAGAGCCGGGTGCCGGATCCAGAGCGGATGTTACGCGCCTACAATCAATCAACGTCAACGCTCAACTTGCTACGAGCCTTCGCTCAAGGCGGTTTGGCTGACTTGAATAAAGTTCACAAGTGGAACTTGGATTTCATCAAAAAAAGTCCCTTAGGAGAGCGTTACGAAAGTATTGCGA
This sequence comes from Agarivorans sp. QJM3NY_33, assembly GCF_050870865.2. Classification (NCBI taxonomy): domain Bacteria; kingdom Pseudomonadati; phylum Pseudomonadota; class Gammaproteobacteria; order Alteromonadales; family Alteromonadaceae; genus Agarivorans; species Agarivorans sp. QJM3NY_33. Next base: position 4,620,824 of record NZ_CP194039.2, on the reverse strand, counting down.
GTAGCATCGAAGAGTCTTTAGCCTTTATGAATGCCTGTGGCATTAATCCGGCGACCGCTCCGCAGCTGCGTGAAACTACTTTGTATACTTCGCACGAAGCTTTGCTACTGCCTTATGAGCAAGCTTTAACCCGTTGTGATAGCTTAACTGGTAAGTGGTACGATTGTTCGGCGCATATGTTGTGGATCGGTGACCGTACTCGTCAAATCGATCATGCTCATATCGAATTCTTGCGCGGTGTTGAAAATGCAATTGGCTTAAAAGCAGGGCCAACCACCGATCCTGAAGAGTTATTACGAATTATCGACATTATTAACCCAGAGAACGAAGCAGGCCGTTTAAACCTGATTGTTCGGATGGGGGCCGACAAGGTAGCGGATCATCTTCCAGGACTAATTCAAGCGGTAGAACGCGAAGGTAAAAATGTGGTCTGGAGTTGTGACCCAATGCATGGCAATACCATTAAAGCTCCGAATGGTTACAAAACGCGTCGAGTCGATGATGTATTACGCGAAGTGCAACAGTTCTTCCAGATCCACAAATCCGAAGGGTCTTACGCGGGCGGCGTGCATTTTGAAATGACTGGTCGTAATGTCACCGAATGTGTTGGTGGTGCTTTCCAAATCACCGAACACGACTTGGCGCAGCGCTACCATACCTATTGTGATCCCCGCTTAAATGCCGATCAGGCTTTGGAGCTGGCGTTCCTGATTGCGGATCATATTAAAGCGGCTCGCTAAACCAGCGATGCTAGACTAAGCCACCTACGGGTGGCTTTTTTGTCTGCTTTTGAATGATTTTAGAGGCGCCGTTTTAGCCTCGATGGTGATTGATTGCTCTGTCGCTTTTAGATTCGCTGCCTGACCATTGATGATTAACGATGGCCCAGCGCTGGTGATCTTTCCAGCCGAATCCGCTAATGTTTAAATAATGCTTCGAATACCCTTCGTTCTCAAATCCCGCTTTTGATACGAGTTTAATTGAGCTTGTATTTTCGGGCTGAATATTGGCTTCCAAGCGATGTAGTTTCAGTTGGAAAAAAGCTTCTTCTAGTAATAGTCTTATACCAATCGTCATATACCCTTTTCCTTGATAGGGCATGAATACTTCGTAGCCTAAGTATGCAGATTGAAAATAGCCTCTTACCACGCCAGAAATATTGAAGGTTCCTACAATATCACCGCTCTCTGTGAGACAGAGAAAATAGCGATATTCATCTGCCAGATAACCTGCATAGTTGCTTGGTGGATAGCTCCATGGCTGATGAAGCGAAGTGCTTGCTTGATAGAGCGCTTTGATCGATTCAGCATCCTCTGGCTTTGGTTTTCTTAAAAATAACACCGTCTAACTCCTAATTTTTAAGGCTCGCAAAAGAGCGCTGGGTTGGTCGTGGGGCACGACGATAGTCGCAAGGTTATTTAACCGCTGAAGATGGACTGGTTGGGCGAATCAGTCGGCTCTACAAATTGCAGTTAAGCTTCAAAAATTTCATCGATGCCGTTTGACTTTGCACCAAACGATGACCTGTTTTTGTGTGTCCCGTTTTAATTGTCATGGCTTTCTGTAAAGGCGAATTATTTGAGATGAATCGCTGATTCAAACAGAGGTTAAAAGTAGAAAAATACTGATCTTGCGCGTCATGTTTTAAGTTGCACATGTTTCCTAAATGGACGATGTTTGTCAACTTGACATATCTGGTGGAAACCAGCCATATGGGGTTGCGCGAGTGGTTTTCTATGGGCACTGAATACCAGTGGAGCGGCTGACGCAAGCGCCGATCCACGGTTCTGTTTCGTTAGTTTTCCTGAAACCTCGCTGCATATGGATTTAGTTGGTCATCAGTGGTTTCGCAGATGGGATGATATAAGTTTGGGCGACGTCCGCGGATCCATCGTCGACCAGTGCACATTTCTAATTCATCGCCTTTTAGATCGGCTACAACCATGTCATTGTCGATCTTGTCAGATTCAACAATCACTTCTCCATATGGGTTCAGCACCATGGCATTGCCGGTCCGTACTTCATCTAAATCTAAACCAACGCCATTACTAAATATCAGGAACATTCCATTGTCGTGCGCCCGAGCAGGTAACCAACGCATCAGCCATTGACGTCCTTTTTTGCCTTGCATTTCAGCCCGTAGCGCATGTGGATTTTGTTTACGTTGATGCCAAAGTTGTGGGTCGATGAGCCCCATGGCTTGAGGGCTGCGCGAGTTACAGCCGCCAGTTTGGTGGGGCGCAATGAGAATGTCAGCGCCCATCAGGGCCGTGATTCGAGCATTCTCAACCAAGTTATTGTCCCAGCAGATCAAGATACCGACACGGCAACCGTGCGGAGTGTCGAAAACAGTATAACGATCGCCACTCGACATGTATTGGCTAATAAAGGTATGTAGTTTTCGATGTTTCTCTAGGCGACCATCGGGCATTGCCATCACATAGGTATTAAATAGCTGGTTATTGTCGGCTAACTCAATTAAGCCTGCGCCAATAGTCATCTGATATCGCTTGGCTAAATCTAATAAATGTTGGCAGCTTGGTCCTTGCGGAACGGGTTCTGCTAGCCCTCTGATCGCGTCTTCACTCAACTGAGAAACATGCCAGTAGCCAGTAATGCACATTTCTGGAAAGACGATGATTTTTACAGCTTGTGCTGCTGCCGAGATGACATAGTTTTGTATCACCGATAGATTGAAGGATTTATCATCGGCTTTATGATTAAACTGGACGGAAGCGACGCGTAGATCTTTCATGTTGACCTCTTTCTAAAACAAACGGGATGAGTAAGTGTAGAAATTTCATTTCATTCCGTATAATGAATAATTCTCAACTATTGATGAGTAAATGGAATGGATATCGATCTTATTCAGGCTTTCTGTCAGCTTGCAAAAGATAGAAATTACACGCTCGCTGCGGCTCGCCTTTTTATCAGTCAATCAGCATTGACTAAAAAAATTAAACGCTTAGAAGAGAGCATTGGGGTGGCATTGTTTACTCGCGGAAGGAATGGTGCCGAGTTGACTCAAGCAGGCGCAAGCCTTTTGCCGGAAGCTGTAAGCCTCACCGCTCGATTTGTAAGTTTCGAGCGTTTGGCCAGTTGTGTTGCTGCAGGTGAGTATGGCCATTTAAAGGTTGGTTTTGGTATTTCAACTTATCTTCAGGCTCCTTTACTGATCGCTAAATTTAAGCAGCAATTTCCCCATGTACATATCACGCTAAACGACCTCCCTTCATCGGACCAAGTGGAGGCTTTGCTCGATGGTGACTTGCACTTGAGCTTTAACCGTTTGCCGGATATTAAGCCGCCTTTAAAAGGCATGCAGCTGTTTTCCGATGGTTTGGCTATTGCAGTGAACAGCGGTCAAAGGGTCGACGAATCTAATATTTTGGCGTCATTGGCTAAGCTAAATTATCTACAACTGCGCCCTTCTCGTGGACAGGGTTTAGCGACTCAAATTGAGCGCTATTTTAGTGCAAACCAACTTAGCGTAAGAGCGACGCAAGAAGCGAATGATATCCTGACCTTGCTGACTTTAGTTTCTGCGGATCTCGGCTATACCATTGTTCCTCAAAGTACCAGTACCATCTGCCAAGATAATATCCGTTTAATCCCGATTCATAGTCCTGATGCTGTTTGGGATGTCGGTTTAATTTGGAACGATAGCCTACAGGACGGGGTGCGTGATCAGTTTATCAATGCAGTCTCTATCAATGAAATGATCCCGCAGGGCGGTCATTAGATGTTTCTGGATGAAAGCTTGGGTCGGGGTTTATTGGGCTCAGTGGTGATTTTGATCGCGTCCGTGCTTGTGAGCAATTTATCTGCAAGACCGATCTTTTAGTAAATCTGTCGCTAAACTTAAGCATCGTTCAATGATTAAGGATAGTGAAAATGGCCTGGGCTTTGACGCGAACCCAATGGGTGGTATTAATCGGTTTGCTGTTTAATATTGTGGCCGCCTTAATGACCAATTTTTATATTGACCGGGTCAGTCAAGATGCCCATGGAATGGTGCAACGCCAGCAGCAGCATGACAAATTAATCGGACAAACCTGGCAACAAGTTGACGGATTAGAGCGCAAACGAGAACTGATCTATAGCCTGCTGGCGAGTGAAGCTCAGACTCAGCGCTCGATCCCCGTTCAAGTACAGCAGCTGGTCGCTAAAGATTTGCAGTATTGGTTGGAGCAAGGGGAAATTCCGGCCATAAGTTTGGATAATCTGGCGAGTCTGGACTTTTTTATTGATAAAATTCAAAATAGTTTGCGCCAGCGCATTGATCATTGGTATTTGCAGAATATCGATTTAAGCAGTCGTTATACTGAGCAAATGGCGACCATTTCAGCTTTGAGAAATTTAGCATTATTTCTACAAATTATTGGCTTGGCGCTGATTTTAGCACGCGACTTAAGTCGTCATTGATAAGCAAATAAGGGCAGTATTGTGGCCAACACCGAACATCAGGAAAACTTAGATAGTATCGATAAATTGAGTGTCTTGTCTTATCGCTTAGGCTGGCTAGTGCTGGCTTTTGCCTTTGCCTGGGCCGCTTACAGCGGTATTTATCAGCATGCCATTAGGCAGCCCTTATGGCTATTAGCCGCGGCTTGTAGTTTGTTGGCACACAATTTACATATTTACAGCAAATCGATCCGTTACTTAGTGCAAGCCTGTGGATGGGCGGCACTTTGGTTAAGTTTACTTTTCTATCTATGGCATTGGCCGCTACTGGCAAGCCTCGCGATGGGGGCTTTTTATGTGGTGGTATCGGCCTTGGTCTATAAAGAGAGCTTTTGCTTCGATTTAGGTCTACTGCGTTGGTTGCCCACGGTATTACTGGCGGATTGGTTAATTTATTTAAGTCCCTGGAGTCAATTGCGGCTGCCTTTGCTATGTTTCATCAGCATTGGCTGTGTGATTATTGCCTATCAGAAACTCAAGCAGCCGCTGCACTTTGATATTGGCAAGCGCAGCAATTACCAATTGTAGCCGCTGTGAACAAGCGCAGCGCTGGTATTGCCAAGTACAAGCGGTTTACTGCGCTTAGGCGAGTAGATTGAGCGGTAGTTGCTCGTACAGTAGCTTGGCGCTCATCAGTAGCGTAACCGAGATAAATACCGGTCTTATCAGTCGATTTCCTTGCGACATCACCAGTCGACTGCCCAGTAGTGAGCCTAAGACTTGTCCTACCCCCATGGTGAGTCCGATAGCATAATCAATACTTCCCAGATGAATGAAAAACACTAGCGAGATGATATTCCCCATTAAATTGAGGGGCTTGGTCATCATGGTGGCTTGTTTGAGGGTATGACCTAATAACATGACAAAGGCTATCATCCAGATTGAGCCAGTACCGGGTCCAAAGAATCCATTGTAGAAGCCAATGATCGGCCCGCATATCAGCATAAATTGGGTGATGGAGAGCTTGGCTGGTGAGGCCGCACTGGTTTTTAATTGTTTGGACAGGATCGAATAAACGGTGATCGCCAACATTAAAACAGGTAACAGCACTTCCAATAGCTCTTTATTAAACAGACTGACGCAGTAGGATCCCGCTAAGGCTCCCGCGGCAGTAGTGGCGATCCCCAGACCCAGCCCCTTCAGGTTCAATTGCTTGTGCAATAAAAAACTGAGGGCGGTGGTGAGCTCTCCGATCACCGCCTGAAAGCGGTTGGTTCCTAGCACTGTCATCGCAGGAAGTCCGGCGAGCATCAAGCCTGGCACGGCAATCAGTCCGCCTCCGCCGGCAATTGCATCCACCATGCCCGCGACAATCGCGACCACAAACAAGATCAGATAAATATTGCTGTTCAGCTCGGCAAGTAGACTGGTTTGCATCGATTTTTCCATGATAATTGAATAACTGGCAATAGTTGTAACATGGCTAAGTATGTAGTTAAATTAACAGATCTTTATTCCATCATTAAGATGAAACTTAATGCTTAATTCTCAGGATCTGCAATTTTTTGTCGTTATTGCGGCCAGTCGGTCTTTGGCTGCGGCCGCGCGAACAATGAATGTGACTCCGCCGAGTGTGTCGCAACGCCTCAAAACGATTGAACAAAAGCTGGGGGTTAGCTTGGTGGAGCGAACCGCCCGAGCGATATCGCTGACCAGTGAAGGGCAGCTATTGGCGGAAAGAGGCCGTTTGCTGTTAACTCATCTGGCAGCGATTAGTGAGGATATTTCAACCAATAAACTGACCGTTTCTGGCCATCTTCGGCTGGTGGCACCACTGGGACTAGGGACAAAGCATATCGGGCCAATTATTGGCGAATTTCAACAACTTTATCCCTTAACCGAGATTGAATTAATTCTGTCTGATGCCCCAAAATGGTCGGTGCATCAGAGTCCTGACTTGCTGTTGTATATTGGCGCGCTGCAGGATTCATCATTAAAGCGTGTGGTCTTGGCGCAAAATCAAAGATTATTGCTGGCATCCCCAAGCTACCTCGCCACGGCTCCGGCCCTCGTCAAACCAGCCGATTTAGCCCAGCATCGCTGTATTGTGCTCAGAGAAAACGATGAGGATGCCAGCATGTGGCGTTTTACTGAAACCGCCACCAGGACGCCCCATGCGGTCAGAGTTGAACCTCATCTGACGAGTAATGTGGGTCAGGTGACGAAAGACTGGTGTCTTGCAGGACGAGGACTGATGTTGCGCTCTGGCTGGGATGTGAATAAAGAGTTGGCCCAAGGGCAACTGTTGCCGCTATTGCCCGATTACAGCTTAGCTGCGGCGGATATTGTTGCCCTGCTTTCCGCCGATAGCGATCATCGAGCTAAAAAAGTGACCGTTTTTCTCGATTTTTTAAAAGAAAAGCTTAGGCAAAGGCTTGCTTAGCGCTGGCCTCTGTTTTCTGACTGGTGGCATCAGGCGGTGTTTATATATAGCCATGCTATTGTCATCATAAGCTCTGTTCCAGACTCGTGGTTAACTTCTGTGCCACGCTGGCTGCATGTTGCATGTCATTATCTACGGTTTCCATTTCGGTGGAGGTCTGTAAAATATTCTCTGACATTTCTTCTGCCATATTGGCTTGGGTTTTAACTGCACTTTCAATGGCGAGTACCGTATCATCAACTTGTTTGATGACTTGATTAATCAGTGAAATATTGGCTTGAGCATCGCTTGATGCTTGTTGGATGTCGTGTATTTTAGTACCAATATCAATAGAAGCATCCTGAGTTTGGCCAGCGAGGTGCTTCACTTCATTGGCTACGACCGCAAATCCTCGGCCAGCGTCTCCAGCCCGAGCGGCTTCAATCGCGGCATTTAAAGAGAGGAGATCGACCTGGCTGGAGATCTTACTAATTGTCTCTAATACCATGCCGATTTCTTGTGCCGCGGATTCTAGATTATCCATTTGTTTGGTCGAGTGTTTCACCTTTTCCACTGCTTGCAAAACAATGGTTCGGCTTTTACTGGCATTGTCGGAAATTTCTTTTACGGTGTTCGACATCGCAGTGGATTTTGTGGCGACTTGTTGCAAACTCCCCTTTATTTGGTTTGAAGAATTAGATACCAGCGTAATGCTGCTGGTCATTTCACTTAAGCCTGATAAGGAGGCATCGAGCAATTTTCTTGTTTTTAATCCCGTTTGAGAAAAAGCCTTGGCAATGAGTTCAAGTAGCTGGGCTGCAGAGATCAGTTTATCGGGTGAAATAATAGACACTTTACTTAAGGCTTCAAGATATTTATCTTCGTCAATATTCAGTTTTCTAGCATGCGCTCGAAATTTATCGAAATCGGGGGCTTCGGTGAGAACTTGCCCTCCGACGATACTGCCAACTTGTTTATCTTCAATGATAATTGGCACCGCAAAATCGACCAGCCCACTATGGCAACGGTATATCGCAGGTTTCGACAGGTTTGCCGCTAAGGTTCCCCCCCCCGCATCACACTGGCAACATAATTTTAAACCTTCAGGATTACCGCGGTTTAATTCCATGCAAAATGACATAAAGTTACTTGGCTTTGTGATTGGAGCACCTTGATCATCAACGGTGATACTGGCGACACCAAAGGCATTGGAAAAGGCATCTTGAACTTGCTGCAATAATTCAACATCAATTAGGTCTTTCACTGAATACTTTGCGTTATTTTGAGTCGATGCGGTCTTCGGTTGAATACTCACGTGTTTTAATTGTTCATCGATGGTTTTTATTTCGATCGATAAAGAGGCATGTGGAGGGATTTTATTGGCATGCGTCGATTCTTTAGCGGAGGCAATTTTATTCTTGTAAAAGTAGCGGACAACAGAGCTTGCAACAATAAAAAAAAGACCAAAAAATATCATTTGTGCATTCGACATTAGCTTACCCTAACTCTTCTTTAAAGTATTATCCGGACTCATATAATGCGCAGCAGAGCACGGATCGGCGATAGTAAATTTAGATACTGATGTCGTAGATTGTTGATCATGTTAATGAAAATCAAGTGCTTGCCGCACAATAAAAAACATAGGATTATTTTTTACAATTATTTTTGTCAAAAAAGACTAATTTTTACAATTAAAGCGAAAGCTATTTGATATTGGCGCAAGATAAAGGTGTTTTATCGAACTAAAAGCGGTGTGAAATGGTTTCTAAAGCTTTAAAAGCTTGGTATTTCTAGCACGCTATCAAGCGAAATAGTCCTATTAACTAAAAGTATCAACTTCGTCTGATTTTTGGTTAAATTTGAAACTTATTGGCCATTAATATCCCTTCCGCTGGGCTATGCTTATTCAGGTTGTTAATCATTAATACAGGAGTAAGCGATGAAATATATCAGTTTAGCTTTATTGGGATGGGCGAGTTTGCTTTCGATGAGTAGTCAAGCCTTACAGCTGAGTAGCCCAGATATTGCGGAAGGGCAAAAAATGGATGCCAAATTTGAGTATCAGGGTTTTGGTTGTAATGGGGGAAATCAGTCACCTCAGCTGAATTGGCGAGACGTTCCCGAAGGCACCAAAAGTTTTGCTCTGACCGTTTATGATCCTGACGCGCCAACGGGCAGTGGTTGGTGGCATTGGATTGCTATCGATATTCCAGCTAGCACTCGACAACTCGCTGCGGGGGTTGATATTAAAAAATTGGGTGGTCTTGAATTGAACAATGACTATGGTAGTGCCAGTTTTGGAGGTGCCTGTCCGCCCAAGGGGCACGGTATGCACCGCTATGTGTTTACCCTATGGGCCTTGCCGACCGAATCGCTTAAACTTGATGTGAATGCTAGTCAGGCTGTTGCTGGCTACAAGCTTAATGCTTCGGCCTTAGCAAAGGCCAAGTTAACTGCGACTTATGTGCGTGAATAACAGATGGTGAAAGCGAGTAAGGCCTTGGAGGTGGTGTATTATCAGGGCGTTTATCAGCAGCGTTTACGTAATGTCTCCTTATTAGTACCCAGTATTATCTGGGTACGTAAGGGCACTAAGCAGCTGAGTTATCGCCAAGGCTCGTTGGATTTGGATGCTAGTCATCTGTTCATTGTGGCGGCCCATGAGCGCTTTACCTTTGTCAATCTGCCCCTTGAGCAGTGCTTTCACTCGACGCAGTTTTGTTTTCATATTGCCCCCGAAGCGTCGATGTTAAAGCGTAGCTTGGCGGTATCCAAGCGTTTCATCCCTGTGGTCACCCTTAGTCCTGCGATGCAGCAAACATTATTGTCACTGAGTACGATCGATCTCAGTTTAATCAGTGATGCAGTGCAGAGTCATTGGGTTGCTGGCGTATACCAGCAGTTAGCCGAGGAGGGGGCGCTGCATTTGCTATTTCCCACTGCTGTGCTCAGTTTTAGCCAGCAGTTATGTCGGTTCTTGCAACAAAATCTGGCTGCGCCAAGCCTGATCGACGATGCTTGTCTGCATTTTGCTATTAGTCGGGCGACTTTAATCCGCCGCTTAAAAGCGGAAAATACTCAGTTTGGAGTATTATTGCGCGAGCTACGAATGAATCATGCGCTTGGCTTAATGCAAGCTGGCCTTGCCAATCAATTAGAGCTAGCTATTGCGTGTGGTTATCTCTCGCAGAGTCGTTTTAGCCAGCGCTTTACCGAACATTTTGGTTTAAGCCCAAAGCAATATCGAGACACCTTAGCGCTTATTGAATAAACCGGCACTGCGCGCTTTAGATGATGGTGGAAGTGTGTCAACGTTTAGGGAACATTGGCTTCAAAAGAATCTTATTTGCCGCGACTATTGATGACTATATGTGGTTGGTATCGTTGCCTAAATCAGAATCAATCTTTTGCGCTTTCAGTTATTGGATGCTTACCGCGAAACCGATAGCTCGCATCGTGGATAAAGCAAAATGCAATATCGTGAGCCGTAAGTCATACCACCAGAGACTTACCTAGCGAGGCCACGCATTTGGTTTGGAAACTACAAGCTTGTTAGCTTTTTTCTTAAATTTAGTTGTTGAGTATGCAGTGCTGTCGAAATGTTTCGTTTACTCATGCGATAAGCGGGGTTTTGATTCGCTCGCCTAAGACGAGCGAATTGACTGGGCATATTATCTAGCGTCAGGACGCAGCGCATATTTGCCGGGGCCGATTAGCAGTAGGGTTATTGCAGCAAATAAATATGTGGCAATACTTTCGACTGACCAAGCGCCTGTACGAGTGAGAGTGAAAAAGTCATCTATATGCATCAGGCCGATGATCACTAGACAGGTTCCTATCGTTATGCCTGCGCAGACGCGTGTATAAATCCCTAAAATAATAAGGATTGGCGCGACAACTTCACCTAAAAATACGGCGTAAGCAAAATAGCCTGGTAAGCCTAAGTTAACGAACAGTCCTTGAATAAATCCGGTGCCTGCAATTATTTTATGGATGCCGTGAAGCAAAAGCATGCCACTGAAACTGACACGCAACACCAATTTTCCTAAGTTTGGAAAATCGAACCAAGACTCAAGTTTATCTAAAAGGTACATCATTTACTCCTAATGTGTCTCTAACAAAAACATATCGTATTGTTATACCACGGTTTTTTATGTTTATTTAATATAAAAATACTAATGCCAATGATATTTGTTTGAATCTTGATCTAGATCTTTCTCAAATTAGATAGCGATCAAGGGGCCGTGAGCGTTAGTTTCGCACTGCTGAAGGGCTAAACTCAAATCGAATTGTAGTGGTGTAGTGAATTTGACCACCTAATTAGAGGCTATGGGGGAAGCTGCGAAAATTCTCACAGGATCTGACTCGCTGCCTTGAATTTACTTAATGTAGAAATAAGTAAGTCGGGCAAAAGCGGAAGTAGAAAAAAGATGGTAAGAAACTCAAGTGACCTCACTAAAGCTCTTACGGTGCAAGTTATTTTGTAATCTTTTCTTACTACATTAGTAGTTAGCTGCAACAGCTATATATTTAATTTGATGTGAATAATATTTTTTATTATTACGTAGCGTTGTTGCACAAATAGGATTGAATATTTTAGCCTTTCCGCGATCTGATCGTCTGACTTCTATAGTCAGATCGCATAATGGGTAAAGCAAAAGGCAATATCGTGACTGCAAACAATACAACAATGCCTTAACTCAGTGAGGGGCAATTACCTTTTGGCTGGATTAGTCAGCAATAAGTAATAGTATAACCATACTTTCATGCGTCCACGCATCGATTGGTCGCTGAGGTCGCAGCAAAACCTATAGTGATACTGCCATCAGCACAGCACTGGATTATACAGGTTGCGTTAAAACTCCGCTTCGTGCCTTGTAAGGCTTATCAACTCCATATTCTAACTAATGAATGTTGGTCTTCAATCTCCTGACTACAGCTGTATTAGTAAGAGAGCGAAAACGGTGAGTGTGAACTATTACTTACGCAGTAGAGATCCGATTAGGCACCTCGTGATTGATTTAACGGGCCTAAAAGTGTTTGGTGAGGTTCGCAAGCACGGGAAGGAAAAACACCGAGTATGGCGTAAGGTTCATCTTGCTGTCATCCCGTGTATAGGAGCTGCGCAATAATACCTTGTCATCTACTGCGATGAGTTGCCCATCGGTGCGTTCACTCACTGTCGATATCCATCTGCTAAAGCATTGTTGGAATTGCGCGGGGTTGAGGCGAAAAATCAATCGGGCAATGGTGTAGTACCGGTAGCCCTGACATAAATAATCCTTATCTCGCAACCAGTCATAATGGGCTTCACCGAAGTCTTTGATATCCTCCCATCCATTAGCGCCGCCAATCGTTGCGCATACAGTAAGGAACAGTGCATCGAACAACGGGTCGCTTACTTTGGCGCTTTGACGAGGGGCCTTAATACTGCCGAATGCTAGGAAAATACGTCGATGGCCATGAAAGAGCTCCTGAACACAGCGCGAGCATCAGGTCAAATCGCTAATACTTGTTCAATAAATGTTCGCGATCTCACCCTAGTTCAACAATACCTTATTGCTTGGTAAAATATTATAATATATCATTGATTATTAAGTTAATTGTTATAAATATGTCGGTAAGGGATTTTGTGACTGAATTATTCGAAGTTAACCTTAAATTTTTACGACGTTATTTGCCGAACTTGGCAGATAAAATATCTAGTTATGAATCCACATATGTTAAACAAGAGATTGAATTTAAAAATGATATACAGATAGGTGATCATAGGTTTTATGGCCAAGATGGTGAGTTGGCCTGTAAGGCTCAGGTAGAACATTTTATTTCTTATCCAACCCATTATTCTTTAGGCTACAAGAGTAATTTCAATTTAGATTATCAGCATCAAAAATCTATTAATTTATTGAATGGTTGCGCTAAAGATCTTGGATGCAAGGTACATGGTAAACCATTTAGCTCAAATTTAATCGCTTTGGGGAGCGGGTTAGGTTTTTATTTGAATATATTAATTGAGCATATGGATTATAGTTCAATTATTATTGTTGAGCCAGATGTAGGGATGCTTTATCATTTTCTGAATTTTTCTGATTTAAATGAATTGAGTGCTCATTGTGAAAAAAATGGCGGTAGGTTATGTATTATACAACCAGCATCTCTTGATGAGTTTTCTCAGCAGATAAGATGGTTTGCGGATCAGGTTGGTTATGGATTATTTTCTGAAATTACACTTTATCGCCATTATGAAACAGATTTATTTGATCAAATTTTCAGTAATTTCAAATCAATCCGCCATGGGTGGTTATCTGCATGGGGCTTTTATGATGACGAAATTATTGGTATTCACCATTCATTAAAAAATTCAAAGTCTCACTATTTTCTACTTGAACCTAGATTAACCCCTTATAAATCAGATGCGACTTTTGTGATAGTGGGCAATGGTCCTTCTTTAGATAGGGATATAAAAATACTTAAGAAAAGACAAAGTGAATTTATTATTGTTAGTTGTGGAACTGCTATTGGTGCTCTCAGACGAGAAGGGATTAACTCAGACTTCCACGTTGAAATGGAAAGGAGTATTGAAACGGCTAAAGTTCAAGTTCCATGGTTTGATGATGCTTTCACTAAACGAACAATATTGCTTGCTTTAAATACAGTATCACCCCAAATAACAAAACGTTTTACTAAATCTATTATTTTTCCAAAATTACATGATGTCGGGGCAAACCTTTTACAGTATAGCTCGTCAAAAAAGTTAGGTTTTTTGCCAGACTGTAATCCGACAGTGACCAACTTTGCGGTGTCTTCCATAGCTAGTTTAGGCGTAAAGAAAATAGTGTTATTGGGCTGTGATTATGGATTTCGAAATCATGAGAAGCACCACGCAACAAAATCAGACTACTTTAATGAATCTAGCGTTTTAGATAAATGTAAGTTCCTCCCTGAAATTGAAGTTCTAGATAATAATGGAAGATATATTTCATCCATCCGAATTTTTAACGAGTCAAGAAAGAAAGTTGAGAAAGTCATTAAGAGTCATCCTAATATAACTTTTGTTAACTGCTCAGATGGCGCTCGAATCGAAGGCTCTGTATGGAAGAAATTTAGTGATGTGGAATCTAGATTAATAAATAAGAATTTCAGTATAAATTTATTGTATGAAAGTGTTTCGATGTCGACTTTGGATATAGATTCGATGAAAATTGGAAGTGTGTTTGATTCCTTTATTGAGCTGACGGATGAAATGACTCGTACATTTTCAGTTACTCCTTCAAATCTTATTCTTGCTTTTTCAAAAGCTCAAAAAATAGTGCGTTATCACCAGCGCTCTTTTGGCTCACATGTTTTGTTTAGTGGCATTATAAAATATTTTTCAGTATGTGTGGTAGGTCATCTCTCTAGAATTCCAAAGGAGAATCGAGATGACTACTTAAAAGCTGCACTTATTGAAGTAAATGAAATGTGGGCTCGAATTAAAAAGCAACTTTATCAACTCAAGGAGAATTTTCATGAAGTTTACGGTTAAATCTGCACTGCCTGTTGCGATGTTATCCATCGGTGCTGTCGGCAATATAAACCATTCATTCGCGAAAGGGGTCAGCTCTAAAGCTAATGATGTTTCTATATTTGTCAAGGTTGTCGCGTCTCAAGCTGGGGGGAGAGGTTATACGACTAGCTATGATGTATCGAATGACTACGGTGCGTCAGATAGTTATGGCATGTCAGATAGTTATGGTATGTCAGATAGTTATGGCATGTCAGATAGTTATGGCATGTCAGATAGTTATGGCATGTCAGATAGTTATGGCATGTCAGATAGTTATGGCATGTCAGATAGTTATGGCATGTCAGATAGTTATGGCATGTCAGATAGTTATGGCATGTCAGATAGTTATGGCATGTCAGATAGTTATGGCATGTCAGATAGTTATGGCATGTCAGATAGTTATGGTATGTCAGATAGTTATGGCATGTCAGATAGTTATGGCATGTCAGATAGTTATGGCATGTCAGATAGTTATGGTATGTCAGATAGTTATGGTATGTCAGATAGTTATGGCATGTCAGATAGTTATGGCATGTCAGATAGTTATGGCATGTCAGATAGTTATGGCATGTCAGATAGTTTTGGCGCTTCAGACAGCAATGGCGCGTGTGAACAATTCTCCCCAAATTGTGGCTCGTCACCTGAGATTAAGTATGGTGTTTATATTATTCAACGTGATTTTGAATTGGATGGCCAGATTGATGAATGGTCTAGTATAACGGATACCCTTTGTGTAAAAACTTATAATAATAAAGTCATTGCCCAATCTATTCTTGATTATCCGAACTATATCGCGCTAGGTAAGATTTCGACTAATGGGAAAATAAGGTTAAATTTAACTAGTGATCCAAATGTCTTGGGTGATTATTCTTCAGTGATTAACTTTAAATCAACTAAAAATGATCCATATGGTAATTGGAAAGGTCGCTGGAAAAATGATTTGGGGCGAGGTGATGTATCAGTTCAAGTTTTATATGATGACTTTGATGTAGGTGTGTACCAAAATTATAATTGTGATTACTATTTGGGTTTACAGTAAGCAATAAATCCTTAAAGTAATGACGCTGGAGACGAGCACCGCGAATTAATCCACCAGCGTCGCGCAATATATAGTTAATGTAGAGTAGTTCTCGGAATGGACGGGATGGCGTTGTTGATCAATTCCCTGCTTAGGAGGGAGCCATCCTAGGCTTGATGTGCCATTTAGCCAGTTACCTGACGAACAGGTATACCTAACCTGAACTCGGGATAAGAATACAAGGGAACTAAAAGCTGGTTCTGTGATCAGAGCTTTCGACGAAGAAGGACTAACCACAAAGGAACCAGCTATGCGTAAATTAGTAGAGCTATTCTGCCATGTCGCAACAGGCGCCCCACTTCGAGGGATATCTTAGATATTTAGCCCAAATTAGTTGACACAGAATTCTGAACGCCCTCCTTGAAAGTGGTGAACGTAAGCGAAATCGCAAAAGTCGTATGTCTGAAAGTGAGATCATGACTATCATTATTGCTTTTTATATGTCACATCAGCGTGATTTCAAAAATTTTTATCTCGGCATTGTTCGCCGCTACTACAAAAGTGACTTTCCAACCTTACTTAGTTACACACGTTTGCTTGAAGTAATGCCTTACCACTCATCCCCCTAAGCTCTTTCTTCTCACATGTGAAAGGAGAGCCAACAGGGATTGAATTTATTGACTCAACCAGCATCAAAGTCTGTCACAACTTCCGCATTCCAAGGCATAAAGTGTTTAAAGGAACAGCTGCCTGAGGGAAAGGCACGATGGGTTGATTCTATGGTTTTAAACTTCATGTCATCACGAATCATCTTGGTGATATCGAGGCAGCCAAGCTTACTCCAGCCAATACCGATGATCGCGCGCCCGTTAGGGAGTTATCTAAAGAGTTACTGGATAAGCTGTATGGTGACAAAAGATATATCAGTAAAGCACTTGCTGAGGACTTGAAAGTAGAGGGGTCACACTTATCACCACTCAGTGTAAAATATGAAGCCGAAAATGCTGGCCGCTTGCGATAGATCGATGCTTTCTAAGAGCTTCATTATTGAAACGATTAATGATCAATTGAAAAATATTTATTAAATAGAGCATTCTTGTCATCGAAGCTTACGTGGATTTATGCTGGGTGGCTTGATTACCTATTGTTTAAAGCCAGAAAAGCCATCACTTAATATTACTACTGTTGAAAAAACGATTCTAACGGTGATGGCTTAAACTTATCTCAGGTTACTTAGTATATAAAGGTGGCTCGTATCGTCGGCTAGCCGGCTCTTCTCTGGCTTCCGGTACCACAATATCTGGCACGCGATTCCTCGCAGAGCGTTTTACTTATAATCGTGAAGTCGAATCATCCATATCCAAGCGAAAATAGAATTTGGAACTTTAAATCCGTATTTGATCATGCTGGTTGCAGCCGGGTCGTTTTGAATTTATCTAATTTGGTGATAGCACATGCCAGTGCTGTGCAAACCGATAAGTTTTGAGGCCTTTTGGGTTTCTCTATTGTTGCCTGTCTTTATTTACCAAATATCACACCCTCTCGTGTCACTTATGTTCACAGGACACTCGAACTTCTGGCGTTTATTGACCACACTTATTACATGGTTTTATGCAGAGGGTTTCGCACCGCTGATGAAGAAAATTATCACGCTCTTGCTGATTGTCGCACTGCTCATCTTCACTGCTTGGTGGTTGCGCAGTAAACCACTGTCAGTGGTTTTGGTTCGGGTGGAAGTTGGCGATGTGATCGAAACGGTGGTTAATACGCGCGCCGGTACCATTAACTCTTGCCAGCGAGCGCGTTTAGCTTTGTCGGTGGGTGGCGTGATCGCTGAGTTGCATGTTCGAGAGGGGGATCGGGTCAAGCGAGGCGAGCCTTTGCTGGCACTCTGGGATCAAGATCTGCAGGCGCAGCAAGAGCAAGCTCAGGCTCGTGTTACCTTGGCCCAGCAACACGCCCAGTTAGCTTGCTTGCAGGCTCGCTTCGAGCAACGAGAGTCACGGCGTTTACAACCGCTACAAAAGCATGCGCTGACCTCGGAAACGAGTATTGATCGGGCCGATACCTTGGCTGCTACCAGTGCCTTAAACTGTGAGGCGAGTGAAACGGAGCTGCTGATAGCGCGCGCTCAGCTTAAGCTGGCCGAGGCTCAGTTGCAACAAACCCATTTATTTGCACCCTTCAGTGGCATTGTGGCGGAAGTGAATGGCGAGCTAGGCGAGTATCTTACGCCTTCTCCGCCGGGGGTCGCGACCTTGCCTGCTATCGATCTGATTGATGTTAGTTGCCTGTATGTCTCAGCTCCCATTGACGAGGTCGACGCAGCCAAATTACGGGTCGGACAAGCGGTGAATGTGCTGCTCGATGCCTTACCAAAGCAAGTTTTTCCTGCTCGCCTAAGTCGTATTGCTCCCTATGTTCTCGATTTGGAGAAACAGGCTCGCACCGTGGAGGTGGAAGTGGAGCTAGGGGCATTGCCGAGCGATATTCAGTTACTGATTGGTTATAGCGCTGACTTGGAGATCGAGATCCAGCGCCGCGAACAGGTACTGCGCATTCCGACGGAAGCCATCACTGCTGAAGGCGTGGTCTATCTGTTTGAAAATAATAGCCTGAAGCCGCTTAAACCTGAGCTTGGACTGAGCAACTGGAGTTGGCAGGAAATCTTTTCGGGGTTGCACGAGGGTCAGCAGATTGTTCGTCAAGCGGCTCGGGTTGAATATCAGCCGGGAATGCAGGTCAGCGGCGATGATTAAATTGACTCAGGTAGATCGCAGATTCAAATTGGGAGAGCAGTCGATCAATGGTCTTAAGCAAATCAACTTGACCATTCAAGCGCAGGAGTATGTGGCAGTGATGGGGCCATCGGGTTCTGGAAAATCCACTTTGCTGAATGTGCTTGGTTTATTGGATCGTCCTGATAGTGGGCAATATCAACTGCAAGGGCAAGACACCGCCGCGATGAACGAGCGTCAACTGGCTTATCTTAGAAGTACCGCGATCGGGTTCATTTTCCAATCCTTTCATTTAGTTCCTCGTCTCACGGCGATGGAAAACATCGAACTACCGTTGATATTGGCGGGGATTACTCCCCATATTCGCCAACAAAAGGTGAGCCAGCTGCTCAGTCAGTTAGATTTAACTGCCCGTGCTGAGCATCGACCCGAGCAACTCTCTGGTGGTCAGCGGCAACGCGTGGCAATTGCGCGCGCCATGGTGATGAACCCGGCCCTATTATTGGCTGACGAACCGACTGGTAACCTCGACAGCCACGCCAGTGGTGAGGTGATTGAGCTGCTGGAACGCTTAAATCGAGAGACCGGGATCACCTTGGTCGTTGTGACTCACGATCTTAGCCTTGGTGAGCGAGCGAGGCGAATGCTGCAAATGGCCGATGGTGCGATTATTCAAGACTCGGGTGTGACTCCGCATGCGCTTGCTTGACGCCATCGGCTATGCGCTCGCTGCTTTGTTACGGCAACGGCTACGGGCGGTAATGTTATTGGCAGCGATAGCCATCAGTGTTGGCTCTGTGGTGATGATGACCGCCCTGGGGCAAGGGGCGCGTAATTTCGTAGAGCAGGAATTCTCATTTTTAGGCAAAGATGTGCTGATCATCTTACCTGGGCGTAAGGAGACAACGGGTGGTATGCCGCCTGTGACGGGCACTAGCCTGCGAGATCTGACGCTGGCTGATATGGCGCATATCCAGCGTCGCATCCCTCATCTGCGAGTTGCGCCTCTGGTGCTGGGAGCTAGTGAGGTAAAATTTGCTAGTCGCAATCGTCAATCGATGATTCTGGGGAGCACAGCCGAGATCTTCGCCACTCACCGTTTGCGCTTGTTGCGTGGTAAAACGCTGCCCGATATTCCGCTTGAAAGTGCTCGTCCGGTGTGTGTACTCGGCGCGACTCTGGCGCAAGAATTGTTTGCTCAAGCGAATCCTTTGGGACAATGGATCCGCTTGGATAATCGTCGCTTTCGAGTCATTGGCACCTTTACTAGCGAGAGTAGCAATATGGGGCTTAAATTTGACGAGACGGTACTGATCCCAGTGACTTCTGCTCAATCCTTATTTAATGCTCCCGGTCTGTATCGTCTGTTTGTTCAAACGCTCACACCGCAGGACTTAGCCGCGCAGGGATCTTTACTACTGCAAGTGATCGCCGAACGGCATCAAGGGGTGGCCGATGTGACTCTGCTGCGTCCCGATTCGTTACTCGCCACTTTCAACGAAATTTTGTTTACGCTCACGCTAGCCGTGACTGGGATTGGCGCTATTAGCTTAATTGTTGCCGGTATCATGATGATGAATATTATGCTGATTAGTACCCATCAACGTTGTGCCGAAATTGGTCTGCTAAAAGCTTTAGGAGCCAGTAATGGCACGGTGCGTCGCCTGTTCCTCTGCGAAGCAATGCTTCTCTCATTGGGTGGGGGCATCGTCGGTCTGCTAGTGGGATATTCGGCGGTGGTCTTGTTGGCTTGGTATTACCCGGACTTTCCGGTACAGGTTCCGCTGTGGGCTTCCGCCAGCGCCTTGCTCAGCGCCGTGGTGATCGGCCTACTGTTTGCGTTGTTGCCGGCAAATCAAGCCGCCCGCCAGAAGCCAGTGGAAAGTTTGAAGGGGAGTCATCAATGAGAGTGGGGGATTGGTTTTTTTGGTTATTGCGCAGCCTCTTGTCAGGGCGTCTACGTAATCTGCTTAGTGCGCTTGGTATTGCTATTGGGATAGCTGCCGTTACCACTTTAACCGGGATTGGCGAAGGCTTGCGTCTCTACCTTTTAGACAGCTTCTCTCAGTTTGGTTCGCACCTGATCGCCGTTACGCCCGGAAAAGTGACCACTCAGGGGCTGTCTGGTGGGGTGATCAGTACCGTGCGTCCCTTAACCTTGGCCGATGCGCAAAGTTTGCGACGGCTGGCAGGCGTGGTAGCCGTGGTGCCTGTCACCTCGGGTACTGGGGAGCTAAAAGCGGGCAAGCTGAGCCGTAACAGCGACATCCTGGGGGTGGGTTATCAAGCCGCCGAAGCTTGGCATTTTAGTATCGAACAGGGGCGTTTCTTGCCGCCGGATGAGAGTCAGCGCCCGCGAAACTTGGCCGTATTGGGCAGTAAGCTAGCTGTGGAGTTGTTTCCTAACGCTGCGCCGTTGGGGCAGTTTCTGCGGGTGGGTGAGCGCCGTTTTCGCATTGTTGGTGTGATGCAGCCAAAGGGACAATTTCTTGGCTTTGATTTGGATGATGTGGTGTATATTCCGGCCGCGCATGCGCTGGCTATCTTCAATCGCGAGAGCTTAATGGAGGTGGATGTGGTTTACCGCCCCGATATCCCTGCCACAGTCATGCAACAGCGGATTTTTGAGCGGTTGTTTCGGCGCCATGGTCGCGAAGATTTTACTCTGTATACTCAGCAAGACATGCTGGCGAGCCTGGATAAGATCCTCAGCATCATTAAGGCTGCCATCGGAGGTCTGGGGGCTATTTCTTTATTCATTGGTGCGGTGGGGATCTTCACCATCATGAGTATTGCTCAACAAGAACGGATCCCAGAGGTGGGTTTACTGCGTGCGCTTGGGGCTCGGCGTGCTACGATCTTACTGTTGTTCTTGGCCGAGGCGATCGCTTTGGCATTAAGCGGAGGGCTGGTTGGCCTGGCGCTGTTGCTTACCGTGCAACTAAGTGTTCATGCCTTGGCTCCAGAGCTTCCTTTGGTGGTTCATCCTCTTTATTTGCTGCTCGCATTGTTGCTATGTGTATGGGTTGGTCTGATAGCTGGAGTACTGCCCGCTTGGCGGGCCATGCAGCAAGATCCGGTGGAAGCGCTGCGTAACGAATAAGTATTGGTTGCTGCTTTGGCGCATTCAATAAAAAATTGGACGCACCGCCAGCGCTGGTGAGTTTGTGCTTTGCATATGATTGATTCATCGGTCACCCGTTCAGTTAATTTGTATGGCATTCGTGATTGCTGTGCATTGCTAAAAGCAGTATTTTAGCTTTCAGCTATTCGTTTTGGTTGCTCGCTTTATGATTAGCCATTAGGAGATTTGATGGATAGTAGCGCGATGATGATATGGGGGGTGCTGTTTGGCGCTATCGGTATCGGCTATTTTAGTTATGGCAGAAAGCAGCAGGCAATCGTGCCGCTATGTGTTGGTATTGCCTTGTGTATTGTGCCTTATTTTGTGTCCAGCCTGAGCATGTTATTGCTGGTTGGCTTATTACTGGCAGTGCTCCCTTATTTTATCCGCTGGTAGTGTTGGCCGATTTTTTTATTTTATCACTTTGGCTGCAGTGGCGACTTTGGCTTAAATTGATGCTCATTTAGTTGACGGAGGCTTGAATGGCAGTATTACGAGAAATGCGAGCCGCGGATTATCAAGCAGTGATGGCGCTTTGGAGGCAGGCCGAAGGGATGACCTTGCGTGATGCTGATTCGGAGCAAAGTATTGCGGCTTATTTACAGCGGAATCCGGGGTTAAGTTTTGTGGCTGTGGCGCAGCAGCAGTTGGTTGGGGCAGTATTGGCAGGCACCGACGGCAGAAGAGGTTATTTACAACACTTAGTCGTGGCGAAAGCGTATCGCTCGCAGGGCTTGGGGCGTCAGTTAGTGGCGCAAGTGGTTGCGGCCTTCAAGTGCCAGGGCATTGCGAAAACCCACCTGTTTGTGCATCTGGATAACTTACATGCTCAGCAGTTTTATCAAAGCCTGAATTGGTTCCCCCGTGACGAGGTGCGGATGTTTTCCTTTAATGCCTCGAGCAATCCAGAGGTGTGAAGTCTGGCTCGCTGATTAAGCGTGGGGACTGGGGATGTTGACTCGGCCACAGGGGCTGATGGTGGTTCGAATGCTCAGACTTAAGGTGGTCGAGACGGAAATACTGAGCATGACTAAGATCGCGATTAAAATCACCAGCTGATATTTCACCGCGACCAATGGGTCACTGCCAGCCAAAATTTGTCCAGTCATCATACCTGGTAGGGTCACGATACCAACTGTGCTCATGGAGGCTAGCAAGGGGGCGAAGGATTGCTGCATTGCCGATTGCACAAAGCTTTGAGTGGCTTGGCTGCGATTGGCTCCTAGCGCAAGGTAGCCATAATATTCTTGTTTGGCTTCGCTGAGGCGGTTATATAGGCGCTGTAGAGCGATAATATTACCGCTGAGGCTATTGCCTAATAACATACCGGCGAGGGGGATCAGGTATTGGGCGCTATAGCTGGGATCCGGCTTGAGCAGGCCAAACAGCAAAATGAATAACACTGGGCTTAAACCGAGTAGCAGGCCGCAAGTGACCGCTAAAAATAAACCTCGTTTAGGCAGCTTGGCTTTATCAATGATGGCGCTGGCTCCAACCATGAGCATCAGCGCTAACCAGAGTAGGTTGATCCAAAGTTTATCTAAATCAAATAGAAACTGCAGATAAACGCCGAGTAAAGCGAGCTGTGCCACCATTCTGAAGATGCTCAAGAGCATATCTTTGCCCAAAGCTAAGTGAAAATGCCAGTTAATGAGCAATGGGACCAGCAATATCAGTGAAAAAAAAGCGAGTGCAGGCCAGCTTATATCAATGGTCATGGGCGCTCCCAAATAGACTTCAAGAGAAAATTGAAGTTCAACACGGCTTGGTGTTCGCTGCAACCTTTAATCCATATTGTAGCGTTGCCGAGTTACCTCGAAATAGTGACGGCTCAGGTTGCTGAATGGTTTACTGGGCTTGCTGTTTTAGCGCCTTGTTTGCAGGTTCATCTTGCTTGGGTTGGAACATGCGCACACAATTTTTACCGTCGGCTTTGGCTTGATAAACTGCTTTGTCGGCAGCCTTGATCATCGCTTCGTGATTGGTCATTTCTGAGCTGCGATTGGCGATGCCTACACTCACACTTATTTTATATTGTTGGTTGATGGACAAATTGGCGACTCGCTGACGAATCGCAGACCCGAGCCTTAAGGCGCCGTCTTGATCGGTGTCTGGACAAATGAGTAAGAACTCATCGCCCCCTAGGCGAGCCACCACATCATCACTTCTGACCGATTCACGTAAATTGCGCGCGAGTAACATCAATACTGTATCGCCAGCATCATGGCCTTTTTGGTCATTAATCTGTTTGAAATGGTCGGCGTCTATCATCATGCAGACTAAGGGACTTTGTTGTGTTAAGGATTGTTGCCATAATTCTTTGAGTTGAATCATTGCATGGCGTCGATTGGGCAGACCCGTGAGGACATCGGTATGGGCCAAAGATTGCAAATGTTGATTGGTTTTTTGCAAGGCGAGGGTGCGTTCTTGTACTTTTTTTTCTAAGTTTTGATTGAGTTCGAGTAACTCATGATTGCGTACGCTAACTTGATGAAATAAACCACGTAATGCGGTAATTAAGGGTTCGGTTGCCAAATCTTTAGGCTGCGCGGCTTTGCTGTAGGCGGCTGCAGGCGGTTCACCGCTTTCGATATATTGCACTTGTTTTGCGAGCTCTTGGTCAATGCCGAGAATATGATAAGCCAGCCATTGAATCAGGTAGTCTAATAGCTGCTTAACTTGGGCATGCTGGTTGCTGTTGTCTAGATGTTCAAATTTATTTATTTCGTCAAGAAATTCGCGGTGAGCTGTAATGTGGATTTTTTTATGTCGAGGGTCGACTCGGCATAATGTCATTAATTGTTCTTCTTCTTGGAAGTGCTCTACCACATAGTGATTCAGCTCTACGGTAAATGGTCTTAGTTCTTCGGTTGATATCTGTTTTTGAGTGAGAAAATTGCCAATTTTATTAATCAGATCGATTAATTGGTGATGTTGCTTGTCTATTTCCTCCAAGCCAGTTTCAAAATCAGAGGTCCAACG
Organism: Agarivorans sp. QJM3NY_33; assembly: GCF_050870865.2. Lineage (NCBI taxonomy): Bacteria > Pseudomonadati > Pseudomonadota > Gammaproteobacteria > Alteromonadales > Alteromonadaceae > Agarivorans > Agarivorans sp. QJM3NY_33. The sequence continues at coordinate 4,596,590 of NZ_CP194039.2, read as the reverse complement.
AAACGGTTCCATTTGTTGCTTTCCAGCCTATCTGTAATTGACTGCTCGATGATATAGCAGTGTAGCCATGATTATTCGATATGAAGCGGAGAGCTACCATACCGATGAATCTAGGCGATAACGCTAATCTATATCAATAAAACGTGAAAAATGAGCACTTTTAAAGCACTTTTTCTATTTCAGTTTTTTCAGTTTAGTTGAAGTTATCCACGAAACGCATCATGTTAAGCTGCTTGGCAATTCAGTTTGGCGTATTCTGGGGTCGGTAGTGCATTAAGCTACTGCTGTAACATGTTATTGAGGTGAGCTGTGGAACAAAATTTATCTTTAGAACAAACTCGTGTGATTGGCGCTTTACTAGAAAAAGAAACAACGACGCCAGACCAATATCCGCTGTCGCTAAATGCTTTAACCTTAGCTTGTAATCAAAAGAGTAATCGAGAGCCAGTGATGAGTTTGTCTGAAGCTGAGGTGCAAGATGCGGTGGTTCAATTACAACAATTGCGTTTAGTGACCGAGGCTCCGATGGCTGGACGGGTGGTTCGTTACCAACATCGTTTTTGCAATTCTCAGTTTGGTGGTTTACAACTCAGCGAGCAACAACGAGCGATTATTTGTTTATTGTTTTTGCGCGGGCCGCAAACCCCTGGAGAATTACGTACTCGCAGCCAGCGTTTAGCAAACTTTAGTAGTGTTCAAGAAGTGGAGCAAAATTTACAGGCGTTGAGTGAACATGAGAGTGGCAAGTTTATTTCTAAATTGGAGCGCGAGCCAGGGAAACGTGAATCGCGTTATATGCATTTGTTTTCTGGAGAATCTAGCTTGGCGGTGAGCCCAGACCCTACGCGAGAAACTTCATCAGAGGGCGAGCTACAACAACAAATAAATGCGCTTAAACAAGAGTTAGCAGCCCTAAAGCGAAGAGTTGAAGACTTAGAGTAATGCTTATTTATATTGCCATTGGCTCGTTTTTGGGAATTCAAACAGCTTTAGTTTGGAAAACAACGGAAGGATTGAATGCTCAACGGCGACGGCATGTAATACCAATCTGATTCATTATACGATCAACGTATTGCGCAGCATAAATCTGCCGATAACTAGGCATGAAGTGCAGTAACTCGTGGCTCTAATAACAAGATACATAACGCCGTTAGTGGTGATTAAGGCCAGCAAGAGTGAACCGGTAATGAGTTAGATTGGTAAAGGGCGATAAACTAGAACTTGACCTGCGTCGGCATAAGAAAGGCCAAGCATATTGCTGGCCTTTTGGTTCGCGACGCCTTGGCGATTAATGAAAGGGGAAAATGTAGTTAATCCAACCTTGCATTCTGAGTAGCACTTTGCGCATCACTGAGAGATGATGGAAATGCTCGGTATAGATGGCGACTTGGCCGCTAATGCCCATTGGCAGTTGATATTCATCGAATCGAGGTTCGGGATCGATGATCACCAAACTGCGACTATGTTTAAAAAATACCGCTGCACCACTTAAGTTTCCGTTGGCTTGAAATTCACCTTCGGCAATGCTTGGCATCACTTGTCTTACGGTGCCTTTAAATACTACGCCAGGCAGCGCGGTAACAATAAACTCAGCTTGATCACCCGCTTTCAGGCGCTTGATAGAGTTTTCCCAAAAGGCGCCCACAAACATCGATTGTTCCTTGGGTATAAAAGTCATGACTGGCCGCAGCGGCATTGGTACGGCCACCATGCCTTTGCGCAATGCGACCTGGGTAACAAAGCCATCACTCGGTGCGTGGACCACCGTCTGCTCTAGATCGAACAAAGCACTATCGAGCTGCCCCTGAATGCGTGCCACGTTAGTATTCACGCCGTTGATTTGCGAATCATAGGCGAGTTTTGCTATGGTTTCGTTGGCTTGTGCCGCTTGTAGTTTAGCTTCAGCAGCAAGGTAGGCTTGTTGGCGGTTTTCGACTTCTAATTCGGTGAAGGGGCTATTTGCTCCGCCTTTCTTTCGCCCTTCGGCATAACGTTGATAAGACTTTAAGTTGCGATCTCGCTCGGCGATAGCCGCGGTGGTATTTGCCTTGGCGCTGGCCCATTGCGCCATGAGTTGGGGCACTAATTGTTGGGCACTGGCCAATTCGGCCTGACGTTGTTCAACGATGGCTTGAAATGGTGTTGGGTCCAGTTTAAATAAGATTTCACCGGCTTGAATCGGCTGATTAACTTCCACTGGAACCTCAATCACCTTACCGCGAACTAGAGGCATGATAGGGACCGAGGTATATATTTGTCGGGCGTTGGTAGTGTAGGGATGGTTATAGTTCATCAATACTATCAATACCCCAACGATGAAGATGCCACCTAATACTGCGGTTGGCACCGTCCACTTGGTGAGCGGAATACGAAATATCTTAAAAATAGCGATACATAGGCCCGCATAGGTGAGAATAAGCAATAAATCCATTATTGACTCTCTCCTTGTTCTAGTTGTTGCACATGCTTACTGATGATGGCGACTTGGCGTTTGAGTTTACTGATTTCGGCTTCCATCACCTGTTCTCGTGAGGCGAGTTGCTGTTCTTGATTTTCTAAGTCTTGTTGGCGTTGCTCGATTTGTTGAAAGCCCCAACCTCGGTCTTCGCGATACAGCGTGGCCCAAATCCATAAAAATGGCCACAATACATGCAACGTGAATAGGCTCACCCAACCGGCAACATGGATCGCATCTTGGTGGGGGTGATTGCGATGTTTTGATATTTCATAGGGAATATCATGAATGGCTATAATTCCGTAAAACAGGGTAAGCGCGACAAAAAGCAGTAAACCTAAAGCGAAAAAATCCAAAAACATAGTCCCCCCTCGGGATATTTTTGCGAGCAACTTAAACTATTGATTTAGCTTAAACGATCATAGCCGATAACTGAACTAACTGTGTAGACTATGGTTAATTTGCAAGTAAAAGCTGCATTAACACTAAAAATCATAGGCTTATTTTACTCAATATTGAATTAATCGCGGTGAGGTCAACATGAGATTATCTTCGGTGGAACAAGTCTGGGCTAAGGCTGAGCATAATGCGTTTACTGATATGTGTGAATTTGCCACTTCGCTGTGGCTGTGTTTTCGCGAAGCCAACGCACATGTTAGTGAACAAGGAGACATTCGGATCTTACGTCGTGGTTTTGAGCAAACCGATTTTGAACCGGCGGCTTTCCTGCATGTGGATGGTTTGGATTTACGAGACCCTAAATTGGTTGTGAGCCCGGATGGACGTATGTTATTGACTTGCGCAGGTGTAGCGCGTCACGAGCTATCATCGCAGTTACAAAGCTATATTGCTTGGTCTGATGACGGGTTAATTTGGTCGGAGTTGAGCCCACAAGGGGAAGCCGGGATGTGGTTGTGGCGTAGCCGTTATTTAGCCGATAGCGCCTATGCAGTGGCTTATAGTTATCGCTTGGATAAGGTGGTTCTATATCGGATGGACGCGAAAGGGAACTATCAGCTTCATTTAGATCCCTTGTTTAGCCTTAAACAAAATGGCCTCGCTTATCCCAATGAGCATGACTTGAGTTTGCTTGATGATGGCTCGGCGCTATGTTTATTAAGGCGCGATAAAGATAGCGCAAGCGCTCAACTGGGTTATGCGAAGCCGCCTTATTTGGAATGGACATGGCAGGACTTAGCATTACAAATTGGTGGTCCGGTAATGCTTAAGCTGGACGATGGGCGGTTGCTCTGTGCACTACGTTTATACCAACCGGTGCGTACCAGTTTGTGTTGGCTTGATGCAGATCAGGGGCGCTTAAAAGAAGTGCAAGTTTTACCTTCCGGTGGCGATACCAGTTATCCAGGTTTAGTACAGCGAGGTAACACCTTGTATTGCAGTTATTACTCCAGTCATGAGGATAAGACCGCAATTTACTTAGCGGAATTGGATTTAAGCGAAGACTAACATCCAAGACCCTTGGTAAATGTTTGCAGCAGTGGCTTGAGCTGTATTTGCTGGTACGCCAGGCGGCGTACCAATCGGCATGATAAAAAGTTCTTATTGCGAATCTAAGTGATGAGCAAACCTTATCGCAAAGGGCAGCTAAAGCTGCCCTTCATTCAATGCTGTACCACTAAAAAGTATAACCAAAACCAAAGGTGGTGATGAAGCCTTTACTGTCGTAGAAGTTAATGTTTGAGTCGCTATTTTGATAGCCAGCGGTGACATTAAACATTGCATTCTTCCAAGCAAATGGACGTTGGTAGAGGTAAATTGCAAATAAGGAGAGTCGGTCATCCTCTTGAGTTTGCATATTAAATACCGGGTTGCCATCAGAATACTTAGTTTGACCTAACTCTAGGTTGACCGTTAATAAATGACGCTCAATTTTATAAACACTGTTTAGACGCAGGGTATAGCTATTAAAATCGTTGGCGCTACCATCCGCTTTGCTCGTCGTGTAGACCAGGGCTGGAGACAGAAACCATTGTTTGGAAAGTGGCACAAACATTTCGCCAATGACTCGGTGTAAATTGGCATTGCGATTTAGCGCTTGGGCTTGGCTGGAACCTTGGCCAAATATGGCGACCCCACTTTGTTCGTTGTCAATGCTACGTTTGGCATAAACATATTCAAGGGTAAATGGACTATCGGCAATGGATTGATAACGCAGTCGTCCCCCTTGGACATTTTCATCAGTTTCTTGTCGAGCCACATTAGTGATATAAGGATCACTCCAGGTATCATTCATCAATGGCAACTCTGGGAAATAAGCAACGGTTAACTGACTTTTATTGCTGATCGCGCGGCGATAACCCAACTCGTATTGAAACTGGGCTCGGCCTAAGTTCTCTTTACTGTTACCCACAAAAAACTGATTTTTTAGGTCGGCAGTGGTGTAAGAGGCTCGTAACAAAGGATAGGCAATCAGCGTATTGGTGCTCTGGCCACTATTATTTAGATCATGAGTGACTTGGTTGTCATCATCAGTGGAAAATTGACTTTGCCCGCCAACATAACCCAAGTTGAGATTAAGGGTGGCCGACCATCCAGCTTGTTCTGCGAGTGGACGAGCGCCAGCGGCGAAACTCAGTAACAGACTACAGCATAAAATACTGCTAACTCGATTCAACATCGCTTACGTCCTTGTGCTAAATAATTTTAAGAAATTCATTTTGTTATGTTCATGACGCCAACTTTTGATAAGTGAGCGATTGACAGTGATTAAACAAAGCACAGCATAACTTAGGTATTGGGTAAATTAACAGCAGTATGTTGAGGATTTCTTAATATTTAGTCGAATAAGCTGTTGTTTGTAAAGTGTTCTGATTCCGAGCCACAACACCGGGTTTAGCGCATGTTGTGGCTGGGTTGGTTTGAATCTAGTCCAGTTCAGGGAATAGGCTTAGATCGAAGGATTTTTCGCAGTAATGACATTTTAGCTTGATGTCTGTTTGTTTATGACGAACATAAAAGTGACTATCGATAGGCTCGTTGTGGCTGATACAATTGCTGTTCGGGCAGGCAAATACAGCTTTGATTTGTTCCGGAGTGGAGACATGGAACTTACGCACTACTTCAAAGTCTTCAATCAAGTTGATGGTGGCATGAGGGGCAAATAAGGCTAGTTGATTGGCTTGGTTTTCATCAAAAACGGTGTTTTCAACTTTAATTAGGTCTTTCTTTTGTTGTTCTCCGCTGGGTAAGTTTAAGCCCACCGTGATCCGTTCTTGGGCCGCCGATAACTGAAAAAATTTAAGGATTTTAATTCCTTGCCCCGCAGGTACATGGTCAATCACCGTGCCGTGAGCAATCGCTTCAACTTGCAGTTTTTTCTTCATTATTGAACTCCAAATTCATTGGTCATGATTAGCGCGAGTAAAGCTTGGCGAGCATAAACACCATTTTCAGCCTGCTGGAAGTAGTAGGCGTAGGGCGTACTATCTACATCGGTGGTGATTTCGTCGACTCGGGGCAGCGGGTGTAAGATCTTGAGGTTGTCTTGCACTTGTTCAAGCATGTTGGCCCGAAGAATAAAGCTGGATTTGATATGCTGGTATTCTGTCTCATCGAAGCGCTCTTTTTGCACGCGAGTCATATACAAAATATCCAGTTCTCCAACGACCTCTTCGATGCTGTCATATAAATGATATTTTATTTTGCGCTCATTTAGCTCTTCGGTAATGTAATCAGGCATGGCCAATGCTTTCGGTGCGATAAAGTAAAATTCGCAACCAAATAAGGACAGGGCTTGGGTAAGCGAATGTACCGTACGTCCGTATTTAAGGTCACCAACAAACGCAATTTTAAGGCCTTCTAAACTCCCTTGCGTTTCATAAATGGTAAATAAGTCGAGTAAGGTCTGGGTGGGGTGTTGGTTAGAACCATCGCCGCCATTCACCACTGGCACACTGGAGAATTCACTGGCTAAGCGAGCGGCTCCCTCTTGGGGGTGGCGCATAAAAAACGCATCGCTATAAGAAGAGATCACTTTCACCGAATCCGCTAAGGTTTCGCCTTTTTTGCCCAGCGAAGTATTACCACCATCGGCAAAGCCAATCACACTCCCGCCTAAACGTTGCACTGCGGTTTCAAAAGACAAACGAGTACGGGTTGAGGCTTCAAAAAAACAGCTAGCAACAACTTTATTTTTGAGTAACTCAGGACGGGGTTGTTGTTTTATGTTTTGTGCGGTGTCGACAATTAACTCGAGTTCCTGACGGGATAAATCAGGGATGGAGATAATGTGCTTTTGATAAAGCGGGTTGTTCATGCTCGCAGATCCTAATCCGATGTGAAATCGGAACGGAATTATAACAGCGAGCAGAGCAAGTGAATATGATCTTAGTGACTAATTCTAAGATTAATTTGTAGTTGTTTAAGCATATTGGCTACTTTTACGTTCGCGGTAATCTTGGCAGTCGATGCAGTAGCGTGACTCTGGGCGAGCGTTGAGTCGTGCGGCATTGATGTCTTCACCGCAGCTTTCACAAAAACCATAGTCTTGTTCCTCAATACGACGTAATGCATCCTTAATGCTTTTTACTTGAGCAAGGTCGTGTTGGCGACGATTAAGCTGCATTTGTTGAGACTCTTCTTGATTGGCTCGATCAACGTCATCCCCTAGATCACTTTTGTCTTTAATCAACTCGTTATCTTGTTCAAGACGAAGTTGGATTTCCTCTAGTTTCTGGCTGAGTTGTTGACGAATCGTCTCAATTTGTTGGTCGTTAATCATTGTTTTGAATGTCTTCTTCCTAGTGTGTTAAACGCGAGTACGTAAGCGAACTTAGTACGTATATAACCCAAAAATTTAGTTAATCGTCGATTTTAACGACTAGTAAAGGCTTTTCAAAGCGCTTTTTTGGATAATTGTTAGCCAGCTAGCACTTGGGTTTCGATTAATTAACGAGTACTATCTCGCGGCTTTAATCTGGCAGGCTGTGATTAAATGGCTCTGCCAGTTATCAAAGCAGTTTATAGACTACATTTATAGAATAAACAAACGTGTGATGTCAGCATCACCGTATATTGAGGATTGCATGAGTGAATAAAATAAACATGCTGTTGGTTGGACTACTTGCTGTAGTGACCAATGTAGTAATGGCTCAAGAAGAGAAAGTACTGAATGTTTACAATTGGACCGAATACATTGCCGAGGACACAATTTCCGAGTTTGAAAAAGAAACGGGTATTAAAGTGATTTATGACGTATTTGATTCTAATGAAATGTTGGAGGCTAAATTGCTGTCGGGAAGCACTGGCTTTGATATTGTCGCCCCCTCTCATGACTTCTATGGTCGGCAAATTACAGCGGGTGTTTATCAAAAGCTGGACCGCAGCAAACTGAGTAACTGGGGCAATCTGGACCCGACACTTCTAGCCACGCTACAACATTATGATCCGGGTAACCTGTATGGCATCCCTTATATGTGGGGCACCACGGGTATTGGTTATAACGTGAATAAAGTAAAACAAATTTTAGGTGATGATGCTGATTTAAATAGTTGGTCGCTGGTGTTTGATCCACAGATCGCAGCGAAATTGAGCGAGTGCGGCATAGCCTTTTTGGATGCGCCCAGTGAAGTGGTTGCGGCGATGCTGAATTATATGGGGAAGGATCCCGGTAGCAGCAATATGGCAGACTATAAAGGGGAGATTGAAACACTAATGGCGCAACTGCGGCCGAGTATTCGTTATTTTCATAGCTCTCAATATATTAATGACTTAGCCAGTGGCGATATTTGTGTCGCGATCGGCTGGTCGGGCGATGTGTTAATGGCGGACGAGCGTGCCGAAGAAGCCAAAAATGGCGTTGAACTTGAATATATCATCCCTAAAGAAGGGGCAGGTGTGTGGTTTGATATGTTTGCTATTCCCAAAGATGCGAGTCACCCGAATAACGCTCATACTTTTATCAACTATATATTACGTCCCGAAGTGATCGCCAAGGTGACCGATTTTGTGTGGTTTGCCAATCCAAATACTAAGGCGACCGCTTTAATCAATCCTGAAATTGCTCAGCATCAGGGAATTTACCCAAGCGAAGCCGCGGCTAAAAATCTCTATGGATTTACCAATGTTCCACCGAAGGTTGAACGGGTTCGTACTCGCTTATGGACCAAGTTTAAGTCGGGACGTTAACTAAACAGAACACTCCGTATTGAAATTATGCCAGCGAAATGCTGGCATTTTTTGTGGTTTATCCTGCGAAGGGTTACAGCCAGAAGGTTGACTCGAGCATATTGCAATATGCTTATCCTCTCTGAGCGCGTGGTTGCCGTTATTCGCTTGGTTGCTCTGACGCTCCTCTTTCATCGCAATTTATATTATTTTTTCAACGCTAAATTGACCTCGCCAGCTAAACCGTTACTCGTCGCTCGAACAATATATTTTTTGCTGAGCAGAATACGGCAAGTAGTTGGTGGAAATAAATCAGGGTATTAGTTATGAATGCTCTTATATAACAACAACTTGTTATTTACTCGAGTGTTGTTGGGGGTTCACTGTGCCGATGTCAGCCAACTTTACAGTGTATCGATATTTTATTGATATCCTGAATATTTAATTCTAACTAGATAAAACTGAGGAATTTGCGACAAAGTTTGGTCTTTTTTAGTTCATTAATGAGGGCAAATTACATACAGCGATAGGTCATAAAAAATACAGGAATATTGTTTTAGTAACATAGTGTCGAATTAATTTACAAACTTAATTTTATATAAGTAATCAAATTAATAATAGTGTTGAAGTAAAAGTTTTAAAAAACAGCATGTTAAAAGAAAGTGTGACGAGCTTATCATTTATGGCTTAATGTTTGCCTAATTACAAATGAGAGTTGTTGCTTTTCACTATTTGGTAAAGGAAAACCGCGATGAAGGCTTCCATCTTATTTTTACTTATCAGTTTAACTACATTTAATACTTCGGCCACGATTATAACGGCCTCAGAAAACCCCAGTGTACCGGCAGGACCGGTGGTGTATTTGGGAGGATATCCCACTCCTCAGCAAGATCCGAGTAGTGGCGCTGTTCCTAGTCCGGCAAGTGTTATCGACATTGATGATGATATTCGCGCTGCCGTGAGTTTCGATCTCCAATCCTTAAATCGCTTAAGCGATGAGGGAACTGGCGGTTTTGCTAATGGTTTATTCGATATTACCTTCTATTGGTATTTTGGCGGGTTTGAGCAAGCTTTCAGTTACATGTATAGCGCTTGGGATGATATTGAAACTTGGCAGGCTTCGGGTTCTGGTTTATTGAGTTACTGGAGTGATGACTATATTGCTAGCAACGATATTTTAGAAGTCGGCGAATGGACGGTTTATGCCTATGCAGAACAGACCTATGTTGGCGGAACGACCTTTAGCGTGACTTCCGTCCCTGAACCTGGCTCGTTAGTGTTGTTTGCGCTGGTGATGGTTGGGCTATTTACACGTCGGGGACTTCCTTTTCAAAATTAAGTGGTTTACCGAGCGCTGCAGAGTCATCTGCAGCATGAATCTCTTGATATAAAATTCTTTTCGGTCAATTGATTGGCACAAGGATGTGTTATGGGAAACGAGAGAAATGGATTGGTTCGCAGCCATGAATTCGAACTGGCGTTGGTCTATCGTATTACAGATCTTGCGATCATCTTTGCCACTCTGGCTGGATTAGCGTGGTGGAGAACGGGTCAGGTTGATGATGACTTCCAGATGTTGGCTATTGGTTTAGGCATCGTCTTCTTAATTGTTGCAGAGTCATTCACGCTGTATCGTTCGTGGCGAATAGCCTCGGTAAAAGAACAAGCGAAGGTGACTCTGAGTGTCTGGTTGGTGACGGTTGCAGTGATCCTCGCAAGTAACTATTTCTTGAAGGTTTCCGATAACTATTCACGTTTGGTTCTCGGGGGCTGGCTATTAGTCACGCCTATCGCATTGATCGTTTGGCGTATCGTGTTTCGGGAAATTTTGGCGCTGTTACGCCAAACTGGCTATAACACGCGTAAGGCGTTGATTATTGGCGTCTCGGAAACGGGACTCAGGCTTCAACAAGAGTTAATTGCTAACCCGGATTTAGGTTTGGTTTTCATGGGATTCTTTGATGACCGAGATTGCGCTCGCTTGGCAGATGATTCCAAATATTTTGGTCCGGTTGGGCGGGTTTCCCAAGCCCTCGATTTGGCAAAAAGTGGTCAAGTAGATCATGTCTACGTGGCACTACCAATGCATGCTAAGGGTCGGATTAGCGGCTATTTGAAGCAGCTGTCCGATACCACCTGTACCACTTTCATTGTGCCTGATTTCTTTACTTATAATCTCATTCATTCCCGCTGGAGTAGTTTGGGAAACATTCAAACGGTGAGTGTATTTGACAGCCCTTTTCGTGGGCTGGCTAGTGTATTCACTAAACGAGTGCAAGACATTATCTTAGCCAGCATCATTCTGTTGCTGATTAGTCCTGTGTTAATCGCGTTGGCGATTGGCGTCAAGCTCAGCTCGCCTGGTCCAATCCTGTTCAAGCAAGATCGTTACGGCTTAGATGGTCGGAGAATTCGGGTATGGAAGTTTCGGTCGATGAAGGTAATGGAAAATGGCGGTAAGGTGACTCAGGCTACTCAGAATGATCCACGAGTGACTCGTTTTGGTTCGTTTATTCGTCGAACTTCTTTAGATGAATTGCCCCAGTTCTTTAACGTACTGATGGGTTCTATGTCGATCGTTGGCCCGCGTCCCCATGCGGTTGCTCATAATGAGGAATATCGCCAAGTGGTTGACCGTTACATGCTGCGCCATAAGGTAAAACCTGGGATCACTGGTTGGGCGCAAATTAATGGCTGCAGAGGTGAAACGGATACCCTCGACAAAATGGAGCGCCGTATCGCTTACGACTTGGAGTACATCCAATTATGGAGTTTGTGGATGGACATAAAAATTGTTTACCTCACTATTTTTAAAGGTTTTCGTAGTGAGCAGGCGTACTAGGGAATTCAAGCCTCGCCAGCAATGATTTTACAAGGAAGTTCATGGTAATTTTTCGAGCCTTTATGGTTTTAATGGGGACTTTATTTATGCTGAGTCATGTTGTGAATGCAAAGTTGGCCCCGCAGCCCTATATGACCGAGTCTGGTTTGGCACTGGTTCCAATGTTAGGGCTCGGCTATAAATATGATGACAATATTACACTCGCGGAAAAAGACTCATCCTCATCTAATATTTTGGTCTTGGATGCAGCGCTCAAGGTCCTCGCAGAACGAGATCTTGCTTCTTATGAGCTGGGCTACAAAATTTCTGCGGCTGAGTATTTCGAGAGTCATGTGGATGACTATCTCGATCACCAGCTTGCCGCTAAAGCTGAGCTTGAGTTAGCGCTTAGGCATCGGCTCAAGTTGGCTTATCGGTTCGCTCATCAGCATGAGCAAAGAGGGCGAGGATTATCGCAAGGCTTGGGGAGTGATATCCAAGAGCTGATTTATTTTCAAAGTAATAAATTGCAGAGTGTTTATTCCTATGGTGCGCCGCAGGCCTACGGGCGTGTCGACCTGCAATTGTCCTGGGAAACCAAGCAGTATCAAAATCTGGAGTCGTTAACTCAATATCGGAACTGGCGACAGCTCAGTTATGGTGCCACCTTTTTCTACCGAGTCTCCAATGCCACCGAATTGTTGTTGGAGGCTAAGCAACTCGCAAGACGTTATCGGCTGAACGCAAGCGATCAGGCCAGTCGAAATAACGATGATAGTTTTATTTATGCTGGAGCCGAGTGGGACATTAGCGGTAAGTCTAGCGGTTCTGCTCGGATCGGTTATGAGGATAAAGGCTACCAGTCAGCCCAACGCGAGCACTTCTCGGGTTTGAGTTGGTTATTGTCATTTAATTATTTGCCAGTGGAATACTCACAGTTCAATGTTTTTACTAGCAAAATTGCGAAAGATCCCGATCAATTAGGCAACTATATTGATGAAACTATTTATCAGACGAGTTGGCAGCATTACTGGCTGGATCGGCTCTCCACGGAGCTAAGTTATCGCGATACCGACCTCGCTTATACAGGTGTCGATCGTGATGAGCAGATTACGCTGGCGAAAGTGGCTATCGAATATGAGTTACGCCGCTGGTTGAAGCTGAATGTTAGTTACCAAAGAGAAGACAAGTCTTCCTCGGTAGCAGGCTTAAGTTACCAGCAAAATGTCATGTTTATTCACTTCTCGGGGACTCTTTAGATGATGAATCGGTTCGCTGCTTACCTATTGTTTTTAATGTTGCTGCTACCTAGCCTAGTGAGTCAGGCGGCCAGCGATGATTCCTACAGACTTGGGCCAGGTGATGTAATTAATATTCATGTTTATGGCGAAGACGATCTCAGTATGCAAGTGCTGATTAACAATAGTGGCAAAATTGATTATCCCTACCTAGGTCGTTTGACGGTGAGTGATGCAACCACTCAAACCTTGAAACAAACCATTGAGTCGGGCTTAAAAGGTGACTATTTAATTCAACCTAAAGTTTCGGTGAATATTGTCCAGTACCGACAAGTTTTTATTAATGGAGAAGTCGAGAAACCCGGTGGTTACGCCTATCAGCCAGGTTTAACCATAGAAAAAGCGGTGGCTTTAGCGGGTGGATTTACCCAGCGAGCGTCTAAATCAAATATTAATGTGACGACTGGAAATGGTGGCAGCCCTCAAAATAAGGTCAGTCTCAATACCAAGGTTGAGCCCGGAGATATTATCGTCGTCAAGGCTAGCTTTTTTTAACGACAAGATACTGGATTAACAAGGAAGTCTAATGGTGAATCACACAGCCCAACGCAACGTCCTGCATATAGACAACCCAGCTTCCAGGCTCGGACTTAATTCTTTGCAGCGACCAGTGAATAAAGATGAGTTTATTGATTTGAGCCAGTACTTTTCGGTAATACGTCGACGGGCTTGGATGATTATTGGTTTTACTTTTTTGGCTGCCTTACTTGCCGCCTTGATTACATTTTCGATTACCCCGGTTTATCGAGCTTCGGCGGTGCTATTGATCGAAGCGGAGCAAAGAAAAGCGGTCTCGATTGAAGACGTGATTGGGGTTGATACCTCTAAACAAGAATACTATCTCACCCAGTTTGAACTATTAAAATCCCGTACCATTGCGCAAAAAGTGATCCAAGGGTTACAGCTAGAGCAGTACCCTGAATTAAATGGAGAGCAAGCCGACAGTGGCTGGATGCAACTGAAGAATCCTCTCGAGACGCTGTATAATCTTGGCGCTCATTCGCCTTTGTTGCTGAGTTTATTGCCATTACGAGAGCCGCTCAGTGAACAGATGCTGCTCCAAAAAAGGCAGCAAACGGTGATGGAGAATTTTCGTAAGCGTTTAAGTATTAGCCCACTACGAAAAACTCAGTTGGTAAAAATCATCTTCGAATCCGAGGATCCTCAATTGGCTGCGCAAGTTGCAAATGCTGTTGGGGAAGCCTATATCGAAAATAACCGAGAATCTCGATTGTATGCCAATCAAGAGGCAAGCACTTGGTTAGAGACTCGTTTAGATAAACTGAGAGCATTGGTCGAGCAATCAGAGAGTCGCCAAGCCGATTTTTTAACGTCGGAAGGACTGGTTGATGTGAGCGGCGTCGATAGTTTGGCTTCGAATGAGTTAAATGATTTAAGTCGCCGGCTCAGCGATGCCAGAGATCGCCGAGTGGCCGCAGAGTCACTCTACTATGTACTACAAGATAACCGGAACGCCGGTTTAGCTGAACTGTCTTCGATTTCTGTCATTTCCAATCACCCGCAATTGCGTGATGTTCGTGTCGCTGAGATTGAAGCGGAACGTTTGGTTTCTGAATTGAGTAAGCGTTATGGTCCGAAACATGACAAAATGATCCAAGCCCAAGCACAGTTAGCGGCAGTGCGAGAGAGAGCTGGTCGGGTGCTTAACGATTTGGCCACGGGGATAGAAAAAGAGTTAAGAGGGGCTGTTAAGCAAGAAAATTCAATTCAAGCAGAATTAGCCAGTAAGAAAACTCAGTTCCAAGCGATTGCGGTGAAGCGCGCGACCTATGACGCGCTTAAGCGTGAGGTTGATAGTAATCGTAAGCTCTATGACCTGTTCTTGAATCGACAGAAAGAGACTGCAGCGACCAATGATTTTCAGTCGGCAGTGGCGCGGTTTAGCGATCGCGCGGTCATCCCTTTAGATCCAGCGAAGCCCAATAAAGGTCTCATCATTGCCTTAGTTGCTTTGGCCAGTTTGCTGTTTTCCATGGTCTTAGTGTTAATTACGGATGCTTTTCATAACACTATCGAGAAGTCATCCGACATCCAAGAAAAGCTGGGCTTACATCCGCTCGGTGCAATCCCAAAAATCAACGCTAAAAAATATAAGAATAAGCTGATGGATAGTCAGGTGTTTTTTGACGAAAAGCAGCGATATTTTAGTGAATCGATCCGCACTATTCGAACTTCCCTGTTATTTAATTTGGTCAACAACCAGCGTAAACGGGTGTGCATTACTTCTTCGGTACCTGGCGAAGGTAAGAGCACTACGGCCATGAACCTAGCGATGGCAATGGCGGGCATGGAAAAAGTATTGCTGATTGAAGCTGATTTACGCAAACCTAGCTTGTCTGAGCGTTTTGGTTTTAATCAAAATCCGTTGGGCCTCACCAATCATCTGGTGATGGGCGCAGAGCTGAGTGATTGTATTTATCATCATAAAAAATCGGGTCTTGATACCTTATTTGGTGGCATGTTGATCCCGAATCCTCAGGAGCTATTAGCCTCAAATAAGTTTGCGATGTTGATTGAACAGTTAGAGCAGCGCTATGACAAGATTGTTATTGATTCGCCCCCGCTATTGGCGGTGAGCGATGGTTTATTACTCAGCCGCTTAGCAGGAGCCGCATTGTTGGTGGTTCAAGCCGGAAGCACCAATATAAAGCAACTGAATAGTAGTTTAGAAAGTCTTATAAAACATGATATTGCCATCGATGGTGTGGTGATTAATAAAGCCAGTCCTAAACAGAAAAATGAATATGGGGATTACCAATACTACGGATATCAAAATCAGAGCGGTAAGGCCACACAGTCATAAGAACTTAGTTTTAGCCTCGTGCTATGGATGTAAACAACAATTGAGGTTCGCTGGTTTAGCGCATCCTTAGCTTTAAAGGGAAGGAAAGCCGAATGAAAGTCGCTTTGATGAATTGCTATTCGTCTAAAAACTCGGGTGATGGTTTGCTGGTTGAGCTAGCTTGCCAATATATAAAGAAGCAACATGGCCAAGATACCGAGATCATCATTGTTTGTAGTGATCCCGATAGTTTTAACGGCGATTACCAGGTGCTTGGTAATGAATTTTCCCGTAGCGGCATACTGGGGCACGTCGCGGTATTATTGAAAGTTATTGGCTTTCTGCTGTTTGGGCGCTATTCAGCAAAACAATACCAGTCCTTACAACATTGTGATCGTTTCTACTCCGTTGGTGGCGGATATTTAAGGTTTGGTTCCCTCAGCGAAGCCCTAAAAACGCTGATTGTGCACTGCTCACAAATTGCTTGGGTTAAAAGCAACATTAATCAGCCGCATATTCTACTCTCGCAGAGTATTGGTCCGCTGCGCTATGTCTATTCTGCGTGGTTGAGTCGCTTACTGGCCAATACTGAGCAAGTGTTTGTTCGCGATGATAAAACCGTCGCAGAGCTTAAAAATATTAATCTCCAAAGCACGCGAGTGAAAGATATGGCCGTTTCGGAGTTGATCCGTAAATTTGACTCGCTAGAAGTTTCAACATTGCCTCACTCTTCCACTTGTATCTTGATCTTAAGGGATTTACGCCGTGGCAAAGCGGTTAACCATAAGTTTTTGAAAGAGCTAGAGCCAGTATTGGCGCAATTCGAGAGCGTTGTTTATGCGGTGCAAAGTGAGGTCAATTCTAATAACGATGGTGATTTTTACCAACAACACGGGATTAGTGATTTTATTTCGGTGAAGGAGGCCTTAACAAAATACCCGCAAGCGCTAGTGATTTCAGTTCGTTTGCATGGTGCCATTGAATCGCTATTAGCAGGCTTTAAAACCTTTCATCTCAGTTATGAGAGGAAGGGGTTTGGTGCATATCAAGATTTGAATATCTCAGAGTACGTTGATAACGCATACAATTTTAATAGTGTAGAGGTAGAAGAGCGAGTCGCTAAGCTGAGAGCAATGAATGAAATGGACTTTTTTAATCAGATTCGAGCCAGTTTATAAATGTATATTCGTAAAGAGAGTAAATACTACAAGTATCTATTTTTCTCACTATGGTTGGTGGCTTTTTTAGTGGTCTTCCTCTGGGGAGAGGCTATTTTGCCCGAAAAATATTTTCGCGATTCTGAATTGATTATGGAGATGGCGAGTGGTAGCACGTCTCCGTCTTCACAAGATGGTTCCTATTATTATACGACTTTGGTGTTTGAGTTCCTTGGTGAGCATTTATCTAGTCTATTAGTGTTTGTTACAGGCATTGCCTATATTGCCACCATGTCATTTTTTGTTCGGCGCTGGGACGAATTAGCCTATGGCTCTGTGCTATTGATGCCTCATTTGGTTCTTGGCTTATCTCGGCCCCAAAAAGAAACCTTGGTTTCTATTTTAGTTATTGCTTGTTTTTTTGTGTATCGCAAATCTAAGAATCTCTCTTATACCTTATTACTGATCTTTGCTTTGTACCTTAGCTATGGCTTGGTTCGTAATTATTACTTACTGATCATCGCCGTATTTGCTTTATTGTTATTAATGGAACGCTTGAACTTTGAATATAAAGCGCTGGTGGTATTGCTTGTCTTATTCTCTTTATTTTTGCTTCCAGAGGATATCTTTTTTAAGGTGCAAGGTACCCGAGATATTTTTAATTCCTTAAGACCGATGGGAGGAGCGGGACACGAAACGATCTATTTTAACCCTTTGACTCCCGATTCAGCGCAGGCTTTTATGGGGAATTATTTTTCTAGCTTGGTTTATTTTAATTTCCCGATTTTTTTTGTTTTCACCGGAAACTCGCTCTACCTTCAGATTTATATCCTTATTTTACTCGTGTCTTTTTTTAAGTTCTCTCAAATCGAGAGCATAGAGTTGCGTCTGTTTGGCTTATTATTTATAAGTCACTTACTGGTTCTACTCTTATTTGAACCCGATCTCGGCAGTTACATGCGTCATTTATCTTCTGTTTCAATTTATATCATGATGTATTTTTCTTGGATGAAATATGAACGCGCTGATTAGTTTTATGAATCCAATTATTCAGTGGCTGATCCCGCTGATGCTGATTCGGCATTACGACTTAAGTTATGTTGGACAGTACTCTTTATTTTTAAGCTTTGCTTCATCAATTGTGATTGTATTGATGTTATCAAGTAAGAATTTCTCTTTAGCGGGATATTTTTCGAGTCGCGAAAATCAGAGTGCCTATCAGGTGCATAAGAGTATTCGATTTAGTCTATTAGTCGTTTTGTTATTTGCTTATTTACTTTGTTTGTTATTCGCTTGGGATATTTTTAAAATTATATTTTTTGTGAAGTTTGTTGATGTCTACTTAGATTCAATGGTGTCGTTTTCGAAACAAGAGCGTTACCAAAAGTACCAGCTTTTTGCTCTTATTATTGCCGTTCTTATGGTCTGCTTATCAATTAATCATCCGCTTGTTGCCTTTGATTATTTTGTTGGTATTTTTATGTTTTTGTTCCTATTGATGTTTTATTTGAACCATCGGCCCACAACATATGTTTCTTTGCCAGTGATTAAATCGGCGCTTAACTCGGTAAGCTATCAGTTCTCATCGACTTTTTTGATGTTCTTTCAGCGTTATTTTATTGCTGCAGTTTCTTCAATGGAAGCGCTTGGTTTTTATAGTCTTCTATTACAGTTTGTTGTGTTTTGGTCGATTTTCATACAGGCAGCGTTTGCCCAATTTAATACCAAAATTTTCAGTGCTACGGTATTTAAGATATTTTTTGTGCTGGCCGCTCTGCTAGCGATCCCTTCTATTTATTTAGTGTTTCAATATATCTATTTAATTTTGCCCCCTAGTGGCAGCGACTTCCTGTTGCTACTGGTTATT
This sequence comes from Agarivorans sp. QJM3NY_33, assembly GCF_050870865.2. NCBI lineage: Bacteria > Pseudomonadati > Pseudomonadota > Gammaproteobacteria > Alteromonadales > Alteromonadaceae > Agarivorans > Agarivorans sp. QJM3NY_33. The sequence goes on along the minus strand of NZ_CP194039.2, from coordinate 4,578,063 downwards.
TTTGCCTGCGTATTTATTGAGCTGTCTTTTTACATTGGTGGCTTAAAAGAGAACAAAATTAAATTCTATTTGCCCAATCTTGTGGTGCTTTGCATGTTAGTGATGGTGACTGGTTTGTCGGTTCATCTTTCTCAGAGTTATGCTCCTTTGGTAGTGGTTTGTTTGAGTTACATACTGCGTTGCGGGATTTTTTATTGGATGAGTAAAAGGACCTTAATATCATGAAAGTGCTTATTTTTACTGAATGCCTTGCCGGCGGGGTATGCTCTGTTATTTCTGACCAAATTCAATATTTATCCGCTGAGGATAAGCAACTCCAGTTTGATTTGTTGTATAGCAAAAAGGATGAAACTCCGAAGGATCTTGCACAGCGTTTCCCTGATGTGGGTTTAATTGAGATACCTTACGAGCGGGGAGAGCGTTTCTTTTTAGTGAAAGTCTTTTGCTATCTGCTATTTCGTGTAAAGACCAAGAATTATTCGGTGATCCACCTGCATTCTTCGTTCTCTGGTTTCTTGGGACGGATCGCATTTGGGTTGAGCGCGCACAAGCTCTGTTACACCCCCCATTGTTTTGCCTTTTTATCGGAGGAGTTTTCTCCCTTAAAACAAAAAGTATTCTATTGGATAGAAAAACGACTCAGTTTGATTGGCTGTATCGTTGCTTGTGGCGGATCTGAAGCAAAACTGGCCAAGGGATTCAGCACTAAGGTGCGGGTGCATACTATCTCTAATGGGGTGAATTTCTCGGATCTAACTTCCTCGGTGACCAGCTCGCAGGCTGACATTATCTCGGTGGGCCGGATCTGTAAACAAAAGGGCTTTGACGACTTTAAGGCGCTGTATGCTTTAGCCAGTCATCAATATAGTCTCGTTTGGCTTGGTGGACCGAAACCCGATGGGATTGATTATGTCTCTGGCTGGTTATCGCGTGAGGCTTTGTTTCAATATTACAGCTCGGCTCGATTGTATGTTTCAACTGCGCATTGGGAAGGAATGCCGGTGGCTCCCATTGAGGCCCAGTATTTTGGATTACCAGTGGTCGCAATCAGAACTCATGGCGTGGTGGACTGCGTCGTAGATGGCGAAACGGGTTATCTATGTGACAGCATAGAAGAACTGTATCAACGTTGTCAGCAGTTACTCTCCGATACGAGTGAATACCAACGGCTGTCTCACAATGCCAAAGCGCATATCCGCAAACATTTTTCTTTAGCAAATTATGCCGGATTATTAAGTCTATATCGGCAAATTGCGGCTGACACCTTAGCGCTATCAGAGCAAACACTCAGTTAATCGTATGGTTTCAGGTGAGCGAACGATGTACGCGGGAGTTAATAATTTAAGGAGATGCAATGGAAGCATCTATTGAAATGCAAGCAAGAAGCGCAGTTTATTTTGGGCGAATGTTATGGCGTTATTTCGGCTTGGCGACAATGGTCGCGATTTCGCTAACGGTGTTGGTATTGGCGTTTCAGTTAGGTTTGGCCAACGTTTATTCCTATGCGTTACGTAACTGGCATGAGCGATGGCTGCAAGACTATAGCCATTCACTTAGCGAACAAAACGTTCTGATTGCAGAGCTCGTGTCTCAACAAATGTTGGCATGGCGTCATGATGATCCACTTTATTTAACCCTTGCTGCCAAGCAGGTCGAGTGGCGCAATTTTTATCAATTAGTGATCTCAAGTGAAGATAATAAAGCGCAACAGCGAGTTCAAAATTTGGCTAAGGCTTACTCTTTTTATCAGCAAGCGGCGAATCTAAGGCCGACGTGGCCAGATACTTATGTTGCGCTTGCGAGTAACCGCCAAGCGATGGGAGAGCCAGCAGCGGTTTGGTTTGCTTACTTGGCGCAAGGTGTCGCGGTGGCGCCAAAAACCAAGGCAAGTTTGCTCGGTATGGTTAATTTAGGGATTGCTAATTGGGAGCGATTGGATCCGCTTCAGCAGCAAGTGGTAGAAAGCTCGCTAGTGAGTTTACTCGAGAATCCAGCGATCAATCGCAAACTAAAGCGAGAGATACCTTCGGCACTGGTGAGAGATCGGATTTGTTACCTACTGACTTATCAAGGTTCGATTGCTCAAGCCGAATTTTGTAAGGCGCAATCGTCATGGCAGTAATTAATTTAAAAGTGGTAGCAGTAACGGTTGTTTCGCTGGTGGTTTTAGGCAGTGTGCTTAAATCTCTTGGCTGGTTTTCTTTGTCCCTTTGGCGACTGGAAATAGCTTTAGGTGGCGACAAGATGACTCATCTTATTTTTTCCTACCTGTGTACCATTGCTTTGTTATTTGGTTTTTGTCGTTTTGGAAAAGCGCACCGAGAGCGCGTTCGTCGTTTTATTTTACTGCTCATATTGGTTTTTGCAGTGGATGAAAATTTACAGCGTTTTATCCCTACGCGAGAGTTTTCGTGGACCGATTTAATCAGTAACTTATTTGGTATTTTATGCGCGCTGACCAGCTGGTTATTGCTTCATTACCTCTTTCTTCTTAAGCAAAAAAAGGAGCAGCAACATGGGCTTCGTTGATATTCACTGTCACATTCTACCCGGAATTGATGATGGGGCAAAAGACTTAAGACAAAGTATAAAAATGCTCTGTGCTGCAGTAGATGATGGCATAGAAGTGATGCTGGCTACCCCACATATTTTACCGGGAGTTTTTGATAATACCCCACAATCGATCCGCCATAGCTACAAGCTATTAAATCGAGAGCTTCATGCTCAGCAACTTCCTTTGCAACTATATTACGCTGCCGAAGTGCACCTGTGCCCAGAAATTATGCTTTGGCATAAACAGGGAAAGTTGCCTTTATTGGGACGCTTTAAAGATAAAGATGTATTGCTACTGGAGCTTCCCCATGGACATGTTCCACAAGGGTTTAATAATTTTATTAAGTGGTTAACGGCGAGAAATATCACTCCCTTAATCGCTCATCCCGAGCGAAATCGTGGGGTATGGAATGAAATTAATCTGGTCAGCCAATGGCGTCGTTTAGGCTGTTTATTTCAAGTGACAGCCGGTGCATTGTTGGGAGAATTTCGCCAGACGGCTCAACAAACAGCATTTCAAATGCTAGAGGATGATTTGGTTGACGTGGTCGCGAGTGATTGCCATGGATTGGAGAAGCGTCAGCCAAATTTGAGTCAAGCTTACGATAAGGTGAGTTTGCTTTGTGGGCAGCCGCGAGCGCAACGTTTGTTTATTGATACCCCCGGAATGATTGCGGCTAGCTGTCAAGGAACACTGGCAACGACCGTCACATCACTGATTGAGCCTGATATTTTTAGTCGTAAAGCCTAGGAGCCTTGATGGACATGTTTTCTCCCAAAACAGAGCGATTTGCTTTTGGCCTATTACTGTTGTTAGTGGTGTGGCTGCCAATTCCATTAGCCAGCAATCGACCTTGGGCTTGGTCGATTATGGAAGGATTGATTGCTCTGCAAAGTTTGATACTGGTTTACTGTTGGCGCCAGGCCCTTCCTTGGGGGTGGCTAAAAACCAACCGATTTTTGTTACTCGGTTTAGGGATCTTGCAGTTGGTGGCTTTGGCTCAGTTACTTCCCTTGTCTATTGATATGCTTAGCTTGTGGAGCGGTGCTGCCGCCAGCTTTCGTGAACTTGCAAGCGTTAGCGTTGAGCCGCTCAGCGAGGCACCGTTGTCACTGGATCCCAATCGGACCTTGGTTAATTTAGTGATGGGCTGCAGTTATCTCTTACTCGCGGTCAATTGTTGTTTGTTATTGAATTGCCGCGAACGCATGCAAGTGCTGATGCTAGCTTTTGTCGTGAGTGGGACCTTTCAAGCTTTTTACGGCACCATGCTCATTTTAAGTGATGTTGCGGCATCTCCAGTATTTGAGATCCCTACGGCAAGCCATGCGACGGGTTCCTTTGTGTATAAAAACCACTTTGCGAATTATCTTATTTTATGTTTGTGCATGAGTTTAAGCCTCGTCGTGTCGGAGCTGAATGCCCAACAAAGTAGCAGCTGGCAGCAGTCCTTAAAACGCATTCTTGAAGCATTCATGAGTCGTAAAATGTTGATCAGGCTCTGCATGGTGATTATGGTGATTGGTTTGGTTATGTCGCGTTCGCGGATGGGCAATAGTGCTTTTTTTGTGAGTACTATTATTGGCGCTTGTTTTGCTCTGGTTTTGTTTCGGAAGCGGCCACGTACGTTAACCGTCTTCTTTGTGAGTGTCTTGTTGATCGATGTATTGATTGTGAGTTCCTTATTTGGTTTAGACAATCTAAGAGAGCGACTAAGTTCGACAGTATTGGCAGAAGAAGAGCGGGTCGCGGTGTTTGATTGGAGTTTGAACATGCTTCAAGACTTTTTTATCACGGGCAGCGGTGCCGGTAGTTTTTATGCCTTGTTTCAAAACTACGCGCCTCAGCCTTTAGCTCAATTTTACGATCATGCACACAACGACTATCTGCAGTTTAGTATTGAGTACGGTGTGTTTGCTACGGCGGTTTTAGGCGCAGCGGTGCTTTGGACTCTAATTAGATGTTTGATCGCAATCAGAAAAAGAATGGACCCACTCATGCGGGCCACAGCGTTGGGATGCATGATGGCGATTGTGGCGATGTTGATCCACATTAGTGTCGATTTTAATCTTCAGGCCCCTGCCAATGCCGCTAGTTTCATTATTGTATTATGCCTGGGAATGGTTGCTGCGACGATGCCGACAGAAGGGCATCTAAGGGATGTATAAGCGCTGTTCGCTGTTTATACAGTTGAGGAAAATGTTATGAGTCACTGGAAAACGGAGGATCAATGGTGGTAATGACTGTTATCAGTCGAGCCTCTCAGAATGGATGAACGATTTATGCTGCATTTATTACGTCGATCAGAGTGAGGCGGTTAGCCGTTCGAAATAACCGCAGCTAAGTTTGTCAATTTATTTTACATGGCTCACAAAACAGAAAAATTTATTTTAATAACGTATTGATTTTTCTTTGCAAATTATTTGGATTGTTATTTGCATGGATTTTGTAAAAGAAGTGTATTTGGTGTTGAAATCGTGACCGTAGAGCTTTTTTGAGCTTGATGCTATTTCAACAGTAAGTAAATTTGTAGTTATGCCACGCTAGTTCAAGGAGGACTTATGAGGCAAATACGGTTAACAAAATGGCTACTGATCTTAGTCTCGGCAGGGCAAATGATGGCGGCAGGACTAGCGCTTGCTGCCGATCCGCCTCAGCCTTTACCCGCACCGCCTGCTGGGCTTTCGGCACCATTTTTTCCTGCTGCGCTGAATCCTGTAGGTTTATTGACGCCACCACCGCCACCGAGTATGCCTGGTGTTGGTAGTGGTGGTGCAGGTTCTGGTGGGAGTGGTTTTGCGTCTGCTAGTTAAATGAGTCGTTGTACGCTATGAAAATAATCAAAGGCTAGCTTTCGCTAGCCTTTTTTCGTCTTGCCGCCAGAGCGATAAACCCGTTCCAACTGACGGAAATAAAAATGCCAGCTGGTATCACCATCTGGCATTTTATCGTTCAATCAATGTGAATTGATTAGTCGAGTTGTGGACCCGCTGCGACTAAAGCTTTTCCTTCGGCATTATCAGTATATTTATCAAAATTTTTGATAAAACGCTGGGCCAAATCTTCAGCTTTACTTTGCCATTGCAATGGATCCTGATAGGTATCTCGTGGATCTAAGATCTCACTATCTGCCCCCGGCAATGCTGTGGGGACTTCTAGATTGAAGATCGGCAAGATTTTAGTGGCTTGCTGTTCAATAGAACCATCGAGAATTGCATCGATGATTGCTCGTGTATCTTTAATCGAGATCCGTTTACCAGTACCGTTCCAACCGGTGTTCACCAAGTAAGCTTCTGCGCCAGCCGCTTCCATCCGTTTGACCAGTACTTCAGCATATTGGGTGGGGTGTAAAGTTAGAAACGCCGCTCCAAAACAGGCAGAGAAGGTTGGTGTTGGCTCAGTAATCCCACGTTCTGTACCCGCTAATTTGGCGGTAAAGCCAGATAGGAAATGATACTTGGTTTGTTCTGCGGTGAGTTTGGCAACTGGTGGTAGCACGCCAAATGCATCGGCAGTTAAGAAAATTACTTTTTGCGCAGGTCCGGCCTTAGACACTGGCTTCACGATATTTTCAATGTGGTAAATCGGGTAAGAAACGCGAGTATTTTCGGTTTTCGACCCATCGTCATAGTTTACGCTGCCATCATTGCGCACGGTTACGTTTTCTAACAAGGCATCCCGTTTAATCGCATGATAAATATCAGGCTCAGCTTCTTTGCTCAATTTGATGGTTTTTGCGTAGCAGCCACCTTCAAAGTTAAATACACCTTCATCGTCCCAGCCGTGCTCGTCATCCCCAATGAGTTGGCGTTTCGGATCGGTTGACAGAGTGGTTTTCCCAGTTCCTGATAGACCAAAGAAAATCGCTGTATCACCTTTTTCACCCACGTTGGCAGAGCAATGCATCGAGGCGACGCCATTGAGTGGCAAATAGTAGTTCATCATGGCGAACATGCCTTTCTTCATTTCGCCGCCGTACCAAGTACCACCAATGACTTGCATTTTCTCGGTCATATTGAAAACCGTAAAGTTCTCGGAGTTAAGACCTTGTTTTTGCCAGTTAGGATTGGTGGTTTTAGAGCCGTTCATCACTACGAAGTCTGGCTCATAATCGACCAGCTCTTCTGCGCTTGGACGAATAAACATATTGGTCACAAAGTGGGCTTGCCAAGCCACTTCTACAATGAAACGCACTTTTAAACGCGTATCGGGGTTGGCACCACAAAAGGTGTCGACCACAAATAGGCGTTTACCAGAGAGTTGGTCGGCTACTATTTTTTTGAGATCGGTCCAGACTGCCGGATCGATCGGTTTGTTATCATTTTTAGCTTGCTCAGAAGTCCACCACATACTGTCTCGGGTGGAATCATCTAACACGATGTATTTATCTTTGGGGGAACGTCCGGTAAAGATCCCGGTGTCAACCGCAACGGCTCCAGACTGAGTTACAATTCCTTTTTCGTAACCAGTTAATTCGGGTCGGGTTTCTTCTTGGTAGAGTGTTTCATAAGAAGGGTTGTAAATAATTTCCGACACGTCTTTGATGCCGTATTGCGTCAGGTTGATCACCTGATCCTTTTCTGCAACGTCTAGCATAGCAGTCTCCTGTAGGTAGAGAGGTAAGATTTATATTATATTTTTGTTAGTAATGGTTTTGATTCTAGCTCTTTAACGGGTGTAAAAAGAGAAGGGCGTCAAATTACCAGCACATTTTATTATGGTTATATTTATTGTGATCAGGAAATGCGATGAAACACGCATTCCCTTGGCCTAGTTTAGTGAAGGTTGCTTGGGTTTGTCGATAGTTTGTCTTGAGAAAAGTTTTCTATGTCGGCTTCGTTGAATTGATACTCATGCCCGCAGTAGTCGCAATGCATGGAAATATGTCCACGTTCATGACAAATATCTAACAATTCTTGATGGTCTATGTTCATTAATGCAGTTTCACAGCGCTGTGTTGAGCAACTACATTTGAAACTGACTTGTTGTGGCTCATACAATCTAACTTGATGCTCATGATATAGACGGTAGAGTAATTGCTCCGCGTCCAATTCAAAGCTCTCTGCCGCCGTGGTGGTATCGCTTAAAGTGGCGATCAGTTGAAAGTGTTCCTTATCTTCTGCTTGGCTGGCTGGCAGAGCTTGTAGGAATAAGCCACTCGCGTAAGGCTGTTGTTGATGGATCCCAGTAAATAACCAAATGCGGGTATTGAGTTGTTCTGACTGCTGAAAGTAGCTTTCGATACTGGCTGCCACTCCTGCAGGATCAATATTCACGATCCCTTGGTAGCGTTCGCCTTGGGTTGGGGTAATGGTAATTACAATGTGCCCTTTACCCACCAGTTCGCTAAAGCTGATTTGAGGGTCGATGGCTCCTTTCCAATTCGCTACGCCGCGCATTTGTTGTTGTTCGGTGCCACTCACGGCAACCATGCTAACCGGGCCATCGCCTTGAATTTGCACGGTGATGTCACCTTCAAATTTTAGCGTCGCGGTCAGTAAGCAAGTTGCGGCAAGCAACTCACCTAATAAGTTTTGGATGGGGCTTGGGTAGTTTTTTTGTCCGACGATTTCTTGGTAGCTTTGCTGTAGCTGAACTAACTCACCACGCAGATTATAATCTTCGAATATATAACGGTTTAGAATGTCTTGCTTCATGTTTAGACCTGACTATTTTTGTTTAAACTGAATTATTTGACGACGCTGCTTTTTATCGGGGCGTCGTTCTGGACTAGTATTTTGTGCTAACAGCTTACGTTGTAATGTTTGTTGTTCGCGTTTCTTGAGGCTGTCCTCGGTTTCTTGATAGAGTTGTTGAGCCTGAGATGCTGGGCCGCGTTTGTCACTGACTTGTAATATTACCAGTTCAATATATTGCTGGCCTTGCCATAGACTCATGGTGGCACCAATTTCAACGTTGCGACTTGGTTTACAGCGTTGTTGGTTGTAGTGGACTTTTCCGCCCATCACCATTTCGCGAGCGAGTCCACGAGTTTTATAAAAACGAGCGGCCCACAACCATTTGTCGATGCGCGTTGCTGAGTCTTTAGATGTTTGAGGTTTCATAAAAAGTTTAGCTTGCTGGTCTATTAGTTGTTAAATTATATCAGCTTTATGGACGCTCGCTATCGCCCAGTTTAGTGCGTTATACAACATAAAAGTAATAAAAGTGCAAAACAACGCAACTTTTGTTCTTACAGCACTTGTTCTGTTGCCAAGTCTCTTTAGAATGAATAACTTCCGTGCTTGGCGGCTTACCTTGGATATTTCATAAGGAACCTGGATAATCGTATAGCGATGTCAGATGTATTATAAGAATAAATGGATATTAAATCTCTCTCAGCTCAGCTTGTTCGCTATGTTCCATCACGAAAGAGTAGTGTCGTCGTCACTGTGCTTTTGTTATGTATTGCGGCCTATCAGTTAGCCACGATTACTTGGTTGTTATTCCCTCGACAGACGCCGTCTTTTCGCTGGGTTCCACAAGCAGTAGATACCCTTGGTAACCATCAACAAGTCGATTTGACTCGCTTGCTTAAACTGAATTTGTTTGGTGAATATCAGGCTAAAAAAGCCTCTAAAGTGATTGCTCGACCAGCTTCGACCGAAGCACCGAAGACCTCTTTAAAATTAACACTTTCCGGTTTGGTTGCGAGTAGTGACCCTGCCAAATCGCTGGCGATTATTGAAAATAAAGGTAAGCAACAAACCTATGGTTTAGATGAGTCGATCCAAGGTACGCAAGCGGTGATTAAAGAAATCCAAGTCGATCGGGTTATTTTGTTGCACCGTGGGGTTTACGAAAGTTTGTTATTAGATCCCGACAATAAAGTTGCATCTGCTCGCACTAATCTTCGCTTTAAAGCAACTGGCTCTAGTACTGCAACAGCAAAACAGCTTAAAGTGGACGTGAAAGAAGTCTTGAAAGATCCTTCTAAGTTAACTGATTACATCAGAATTTCCCCGGTGCGACGAGATGGTGCTTTAACTGGCTATCGAGTGAATCCAGGTAAAAATAAGGGAGTGTTTGAGCAAGTTGGATTAAAAGCGGGGGATTTAGCGGTTGCGCTAAATGGATTTGATCTGCGCGATAACGCGCAAGCAATGCAAGTGATGCAAGAGATGGCGGATCTCACGGATATTACGATAACCGTAGAACGAGATGGCCAGCTACAGGATATTTTCTTCAGCCTGCCGAATGAATAGTACCGGAGATATTTTTAGATGAAGTTGCAAGCGTTACGCTATATTCACCACATATTGATTGGCCTGATTGGATTAGGGCTATGCACAGTGGTGAGTGCCACCGAGTTCTCGGCTAATTTTAAAGACGCCGATATTAATGAGTTAATTACCACGGTGGGGCGTAATCTCAATAAAACCATCATTGTCGATCCTGCTGTGCGCGGTAAGGTGAATGTTCGGAGTTACGATTTACTGAATGAGAAGCAGTATTATCAGTTTTTCCTCAATGTCTTAGAAGTTTATGGCTTTGCCGCTATTGATATGCCTAATGGCGTGGTGAAGGTTGTTCGCTCTAAAGATGCTAAGGCAGGGGCGATCCCTGTGGTGGACCGGGATGGTCAAGCCACGGGTGATGAAATGGTGACTCGGGTGGTTGCTGTTAAAAATGTTTCGGTTCGAGAACTTGCCCCCTTGCTGCGCCAGCTGAATGATAACGCTGGTGGCGGTAACGTTGTGCACTATGACCCTTCCAACGTGATTATGCTAACCGGTCGCGCCGCAGTGGTGAATCGTTTAGTTGAAATTATTCGTCGGGTGGATAAAGCGGGTGATCAGGAAGTGGATATTATTCGCCTGAAATTTGCATCTGCCGGTGAGTTGGTACGCATTATTGAATCCTTAACCACCAATAAAAGTGGTAAGGGAGCAGCGGCTAGTTTATTGATACCCAAAGTGGTTGCCGATGAGCGAACCAATAGCATTGTTGTATCTGGAGAGCCAGGCGCGCGTGCGCGGGTGGTCAGCTTAGTGAGTAAGTTAGATAGTGAACTCGAAACCTATGGCAATACTCGCGTATTTTATTTGAAGTATGCCAAAGCCACCGACTTAGTGGATGTGCTGAAAGGGGTTAGTGAGACGGTGGCCGCCGAAGCTGCGGGGGGCAGTAAAAAGGCCTCTGCCAATAATGCTCGTGGTAATTTTTCGATTGAAGCTCACGAGGATACCAATGCCTTAGTGATCACCGCCCAACCCGATACTATGCGCACCCTAGAAGGGGTGATTAACCAGCTTGATATTCGTCGCGCGCAAGTCAATGTAGAGGCGATCATTGTAGAAGTGGCGGAAGGTGATGGCGTGAGTCTTGGGGTTCAATGGGCCACTGCTGCCGGTGGGACCCAGTTTAATAATGTAGGCGTGTCAATTTCTGAGCTTGGCGCGGGTATTTACGATGCTCAACCGACCAAAGGGAGTACGGTGTGTAATGATGGCACTTGTACTGTAAACCCAGATACCGATGGTGATGTTTCTACTTTGGCTAGCGCCTTATCTAAGGTCACCGGGGCTGCCTTTGGTTTCTATGGCACCGATTGGGGAGTATTACTACAAGCGGCTGCGACCGATTCTCGTTCTAATTTACTCGCGACACCATCGATCACCACCCTTGATAATCAGGAAGCCTACTTTACCGTGGGTGAAGAAGTTCCGGTGCTTACCGGTTCTGCCTCAAGTAGCGGAAATGATAATCCCTTCACTACGGTGGATCGTAAAGAGGTCGGGGTGAAATTGAAAGTCACGCCACAAATCAATGAGGGCAATGCAGTACAGCTAACCATTGAGCAAGAAGTCTCTAAGGTGCAAGGGCAAACCTCGGTGGACATCGTGTTTGCCAAACGTCAACTTTCGACCACGGTATTGGTAGACAGTGGCGATACCATTATCTTAGGGGGTCTATTAGACGACCAAATCGAAGAAAGTGAGTCGAAGGTGCCTTTGCTGGGGGATATTCCAATATTGGGACATTTATTCCGCTCTACCAATTCCAAGAAGACCAAACGTAATCTGATGATTTTTATTCGTCCGACCATCATTCGTGATGCGGCAACCATGCAAAATATTAGCTCTCGCAAATATAGCCAAATTCGAGCGCAACAATTGCTACGTGAAGAGTTGGGTGTAGCCTTAATGCCCGAAACAAAAGTACCCGTTTTACCTGAATTTAATTCGGTGGATGACGTTTCTCCAGAAGTTCAAGAATATATTGATTATTTAAAAGAAAAACAATTACGCGAGCAAAAGAAAGCGGGTGAAGCGAGCGGCGCAGCAACTTCAGATAGCGAAGAGTCTACGAAGGTGAGTGCTGAGTAATGGATGTAAAAGCTGAACTTAATTATGTCGAAGATGAAAAAGCCTTGGTCTCCGATACTCCGCACTTGCAGGGGATTGAGGGTTGGCAGTTACCTTATATGTTTGCCAAAAACTTCGGCGTGATGTTAGAAAAAACCGTAAGTGGTTGGCGGGTATTTCATCATTCTAAAATTGAGTTAGCCGCTTTGCAGGAAATTCGTCGGGTCTTAAAGCAAGAATTTGTCTGTGAAGCCCTATCGGACGAACAGTTTGAGCAGCATCTGACCGAAGCTTATCAGCGTGATTCTTCACAAGCTCGCCAGTTAATGGAAGATATCGGCAACGATATGGACTTTTACACCTTGGCCGAAGAATTACCCGAAAATGAAGACTTACTCGAAACCGAAGACGATGCGCCGATTATTAAACTAATTAACGCGATGTTAGGTGAGGCAATTAAGGAAGGGGCCAGTGATATTCATATTGAAACCTTCGAAACCATCTTAGTGATCCGCTTTCGTATCGATGGCGTGTTGCGTGAAATTTTGCGACCACATCGTAAGTTGGCTGCTTTATTGGTTTCACGGATCAAGGTCATGGCGCGTTTAGACATTGCCGAAAAGCGGGTGCCCCAAGATGGTCGAATCTCCTTGAGAATCGCTGGCCGAGCAGTGGATGTTAGGGTTTCAACCATGCCATCAAGCCATGGTGAACGGGTGGTATTACGACTGCTGGATAAAAATAATGCACGCCTGAATTTAGCCAATTTAGGCTTAATGGCACCGCATCGAGAGATTATTAGTGAATTATTGTTAAAACCTCACGGGATCATTCTTGTGACGGGGCCAACTGGTTCGGGGAAAAGTACCACGCTGTATGCCGGTTTAAGTGAAATTAACAGTAAAGACCGTAATATCCTAACCGTAGAAGATCCCATTGAATATAATATTGAGGGCATTGGCCAAACTCAGGTGAATACTAAGGTAGATATGACCTTTGCTCGGGGGCTGCGGGCGATTTTACGCCAAGATCCCGATGTGGTGATGATTGGTGAGATCCGTGATTTAGAGACCGCGCAAATAGCAGTGCAGGCCAGCTTAACCGGCCACTTAGTGTTGTCTACTTTGCACACCAATACCGCGATTGGTTCGGTAACCCGTTTACGCGACATGGGGGTGGAGCCTTTCTTATTATCTTCTAGTTTATTAGCCGTGTTAGCCCAGCGCTTGGTTCGAACGCTTTGTGTCGAATGCCGTGAAGCGCATGTGGTGAGTGAGCGAGAGCACCAGTTATTAGGCGTAGCAAAAGATGCTACCGTATATCGTCCAGTGGGTTGTGAGCATTGTAATCATACTGGCTACCGCGGTCGAACTGGGATCCATGAGTTGTTGCCGATCACTGACGAGGTACGCGATATGATCCATGCGGGTAGCAGTGAGCAGGAAATTGAAACTGCGGTTAGAGAGAGTTGCCCAAGTATTCGCCAAGATGGGGTTGCCAAAGTGCTGCAGGGGATTACTAGCTTAGAAGAAGTATTGCGGGTCACCCGCGAAGGATAGTTAGGGTTATGCCGGCATTTGAATATCAAGCCTTTAATCAGAAAGGTAAAAAAGCTAACGGAGTACATGAAGCCGATACCGCGCGTCAAGTGCGCGCTTATTTGCGTGAGCAAGGACTTACCCCCCTAAAGATCGAACAAGTCGCCGAAAAATCTACGGCTAAAGCTGCTGGATTTCGCTTCAAACGGAAAATTAGCACCAGCGATTTGGCCTTGTTGACGAGACAGTTAGCCACCTTAGTTGCGGCGGCAATGCCGATTGAGGAATCCTTGAAAGCGGTGGCGCAACAGGCTGACAAACCCAAATTAAAGAGTGTTATTTTAGGGGTTCGCTCTAAAGTTGTAGAGGGCTACAGCCTCGCCGACAGTATGGGCGATTTCCCAGAGGTCTTTGAAAAACTGTATTGCGCCATGGTGGCGGCGGGAGAAAAGTCGGGTCACCTGGATAAGGTTCTAGAAAGGTTGGCCGATTATACCGAGCAACGCCAAGCGATGCGCATGAAAACCATGCAGGCTTTAATCTACCCAGCGGTATTAACGCTGGTGTGTATATCGGTGATTGCCATCTTACTGGTTTCGGTGGTGCCTAAAGTCGTCGCGCAGTTCGAGCATATGGGACAAACGCTGCCAGCGGCAACCCGTTTCTTAATTTATATCAGCGACTTGGTGAGAGATTACGGTTTAGTTTTTGTGATTGTTATTGTTTTGGCAATGGTCCTTTGGCAGCGGATGTTGCAGAAGGATAAAATTAGAATGAACTGGCACCATCGCTTACTGTCGATACCAGTGCTTGGTAAAGTCACTAAAGGTCTAAATACGGCGCGTTTTGCTCGAACACTGAGTATTCTTAACGCCAGCGCGGTTCCCTTACTTGAGGGGATGGGCATTGCAGGCGAAGTATTGACTAACGATTTTGCGCGTGCGCAGGTACTTGATGCTGCTGCCAAAGTACGTGAAGGAGAGAGCCTGCATCAGTCGTTAGAGGCAACGAAGCTGTTCCCGCCGATGATGTTACACATGATCGCCAGCGGTGAACGCTCCGGTGAGTTAGAAGGAATGCTGGAGCGTGCCGCTGACAACCAAGACCGTCAGTTTGAAACTCAAGTAAACATAGCTTTAGGGATATTTGAGCCCGCCTTGATCGTTAGCATGGCGGGTATCGTGCTATTTATTGTGATGGCTATCTTAATGCCAATTTTGGAACTTAATAATATGGTAGGGCTTTAGAACCTACCCGTTTTTCGGAGTAAATAGAATGCAAAAATCGATGTGCTTACCGCGAACTAGCCGAGGCTTTACTTTGCTAGAAGTCATGGTAGTGATTGTTATTTTAGGGATCTTAGCCGGCTTGATTGTCCCTAATTTATTAGGGAATAAAGAAAAGGCCGATATCCAAAAGGCGAAAACGGATATCGTGGCTCTGGAAAATGCTCTCGATATGTATCGTCTCGATAACTCCCGCTACCCGACAACGGAACAGGGCTTAGAAGCTTTGGTAAGCAAACCGACATCATCTCCGGAACCTCGTAATTACCCAGAAGATGGTTACTTACGCCGTTTACAGAAAGACCCTTGGGGCAATGAATACATTATTGTGAGTCCCGGTGAGCATGGTCGTATTGATATCTTTAGTGCTGGCTTAGATGGTGAAGAAGGGACCGAAGACGATATCGGTAACTGGGATCTCGATAAGTAATTTTGGCTGCTTCTGCTTGCAATCCTCAAACCCGCCAGCAAGGTTTTACCTTGCTGGAAGTGATCTTGGTATTGCTGCTGATGTCGATTGGTATTTATACGGTGGTGATGTCGGTGTCGGGTTCCAGTGAGCAGAAAATACTCGAACAAAAAGCCAAGCATTTGGCTGCTTTAGTGCAATATGCTCAAGAACAGGCCCTGTTAACGGGTTACGATTATGGGATCTACACTGATGTTGAGCATTACCAGTTCGTGAGAATGGAAAAGCAACGCTGGGTGGCACTGGACGATAAGATCTTTAAAAAAGAGAAATTTGAAGAGCCCTACGCCTTAGCACTGAGTTTAGAAAACGAGCAGCAGTTAAATCAGGGTTATGGTAGCGGAAAATTGGGTTTTACCGATAATCCTTTGTTTGAAGAAAACTTCATCACCGAAGACGTTGAGCAAAAAATCGTGCCACAAATATTGTTATTGAGTAGTGGTGAAGTCACGCCTTTTAGTTTGCAATTTATATTTGGCGAAAGTCCATCTACTTGGCAGGTAAAGAGTGATGATTTGGGCCAATTAAGTATTGATCGGCAGTCAAGCCAATGAAAGCGCAACGAGGGATGACGCTGCTCGAAGTGATGGTTGCGTTGGCCGTATTGGCCATCGCTGGCACAGCGGTCATGAAAAGTGCTTCAGAGAATCTGCTTAGTCTGAATTATATTCAAGATAAGACCTTCGCCCTATGGGTGGCCGACAATCAAATGGCCGAACTGAAACTCAGCGGGACCTGGCCGGGCACCTCGAGCCGAAAGGGCAACACCGAGTTTGCTGGTCAGCAATGGTATTGGCGCTCGCAAGGGGTTGCAACCAGTGATAGTGATTTTATCGCGGTAACTCTGTCGGTTTATCGCAGCGCCGAAGAAAAATCAGCGCTGGCTGAAGTCACTAGTTATTTGAGCCGCTAATGAAGCAACGTGGATTTACGCTATTAGAGATGTTGGTGGCTATCGCTATTTTTGCCATGTTATCGATAGCGGCCTATCAAGTCTTGCAAGGGGTTTTGCATAGTGATCAGATTTCGCAACGCCATGGTGAACGATTAAGGCTACTACAGCGAGCTATGTTCTTGATGCAGCGTGATTTTAGCCAAATCGCGCCGCGCTCTGTTCGGGATGAAACGGAAGAACAGCGAGCGCTGCTTGTGGTTGGTAAGTATCTGCTGGATAGCGATGATATGGGGATTGAAATGGTCAGCTTAGGCTGGCGGAACCCCTCTTCGGTGCTCAATCGCTCTCATTTGCAGCGAGTTGCATATTTGATAAAAGATCAAAAGTTAATTAAGCGTTTTTATCAATATCCCGATGTTGTTGTGGGCTACGAGCCGCGAGAAATGGTATTGCTGGACGATGTCGAGGGTTTGAGTTTTCGTTTCTATGGTTCTAAGGGGTGGAGCGAGCAGCCGCCAGAAGGGAGTCAGTTGCCCAGTGGTGTGGAAGTGACACTGCGATTGAAAGACTATGGTGAATTACGCAGGGTTTATATCACCGCAGCAGGTAGTCGAGCCGCTGTGGCGAGCAAAGCACAAGAAAATACCAATACCAATGATGGCAAGACTGGCGATAACGGTTCATCTAACGATCAATCCAGTAAGGGTGCCGAATAATGCAAGGGTTCTCTGCTCAGCGCCAGCGCGGGGTCGCATTATTAACCGTCATGCTTATTTTGGCGGTGATGGTGGTGGTGGCTGCACAGTTTAGTCAGCGCTTGCAGCTCGACCTAGCGCGAGCCAGCAACTTACAACAATCTATACGTGCTCATTGGCTATTATCGGGGGCGGAAGCGTTTGCCATTAAAGTCTTAAAACAAGATCTAAAAGATGATGATAGGGTGCATCTGGGGCAATACTGGGCCACTGAGGGAATGGTGTTCCCTGTCGAAGATTCGGTGATTAAGGGCAGTATTCATGATTTACAGGCCTGCTTTAATTTAAATGCTCTAGGGCAACCGAATAAAACGGATGGACAGCCGCCCAAGGTGGCTGCGCAATTTACCGGTTTATTAGTGGCCTTGGGCGTGGACGCTTATCTCGCTGAGCAGATCACGGATGCCACTCGGGATTGGATTGATGCGGATACAATTCCTTTGGCGCAGGGCGCCGAAGACGGTGTATATGAAGGTTTAATTCCGCCTTATTTACCGGCGAATATGCCGATGGTTGAGCGCAGCGAATTTCGAGCGGTATATGGCGTAAATGCTGCGATTTATCGCAAAGTCTCACCTTATATTTGCGCTTTGCCGCAGTCGACTTTGGCGATTAATGTGAACACAATTGCACTCGATCAACCGCAATTGCTCGAAGCGCTGTTTTATCCGGATTTAGATAGCAGTAGCGCGCAACAGGTCTTGAATGACCGACCAGATGAAGGC
Organism: Agarivorans sp. QJM3NY_33; assembly: GCF_050870865.2. NCBI lineage: Bacteria > Pseudomonadati > Pseudomonadota > Gammaproteobacteria > Alteromonadales > Alteromonadaceae > Agarivorans > Agarivorans sp. QJM3NY_33. Next base: position 4,560,533 of record NZ_CP194039.2, on the reverse strand, counting down.
TATCGTAGTTTAGATGAAATGATGGCACATAATGCTTTATCAGGCATTTCTCTGAGTGCGTCAGGGGTTAAGTCGTCGCTAACATTAAATTCAAATTATTTTATGGCACAACTGCAAATAGAAAATGAACAAGGACAAGCACAGATGACCAGCGTTATTCAGCGCAGTGGCAAGGCCGATCTTAAGTCGATCCGCAGAACTTACGGAGGCGCACAGTGAACGAGCAACTGTTAATCCGCTTACCCAGTAGCGACCAAGATGTCATCAACTGGATGGTTTGGTCTGATAACGAACAAGAAGTGATTGCCGCTGGAGAGCTTAGCGGAAGTGCGGCGTTGAGTTCATTACAAGAAAAAGCCGAACATCGGCGAGTCACGGTGTTGGTGCCAGCCTGTGATGTGACACAACATCATTTAATTTTGCCGAAGTCGGCGCAGCGTTCTTGGCAACAAGTTGTCCCATTTATGTTGGAAGAGCAACTCGCTCAAGATCCCGACGATTTACATATTTGTATTTTGGCTAAAGCTAAAGATGGGGTTGACGTTGCTTGTGTGAGTCAGCAGCAAATGTCGGATTGGCTGGAGATGCTGGAAGATGCGAATATTTCTAGTCAGGCGTGGCATGTGGATAGCTTTTGTTTACCTCAGCCAGAGACGGAGCAAGTCAGTGCGTTGCAGATTAATCAGCAGTGGTTATTTCGCTTTGCCGATGGGCGTGGCATGTGTATTGACCAAGCCTGGTTAAGTGTTGCTTTACCATTGTTAGTCAAAGATGACCAGCAATTGCTGATTAAGCACTATAGTCCGGCACCCGATATCGAAGTTGCGGGCATTGAGTGGCAGGCCGCTTCACCAGAATTACCGATGAAGTTGTTGGCCGACGGTGCAAAAAAGGCAAGTTTCAATTTATTACAAGGCCGCTACGCTACCGAAAATCCAGTGACTAAGTTATGGGCACAGTGGAAGAAAGCTGCGATAGCCGCTGGGCTTTGTTTTGCGCTAGCGCTCACTTGTCAGCTGCTTGATACCTACAATACCGAACAACAATTAGCCACTGTCGATGCCAATCTTCGTCAGGTTTATAAGAAGGTATTTCCTCAGGTCTCACGGATCCGAGATAGTCGGATCCGCAGTGACTTTCGCAAAGCTATAGCTGCACTTGATCAAGCGCCTCAGCAAGACTTTTTAATGATGATGACTCAGCTGTCATCAGCCTTCGGTAATACTGATGATTTTAAGCCATTGAGTTTGCGTTATGAGCAAAAGAAGGGCGAAATCCGTTTACAAGCTCAGGCACCATCGTTCCAAAGTTTTGAACAGTTTCGCCAAGCTTTAAAGCCCTATGCGAGCGAGCAAGGTACGTTAAGTAACAAGGCGGGTGGGGTTGTAGGAACGCTGATCATAAGGAAGGTTTTATGAAACAATGGTGGCAAAGTTTAAATAAGCGTGAGCAAAACTTAGTGATGCTGGCTAGCATCTTGTGTTTTGTCGCCGTTTTATATTGGGGTGTTTGGTCGCCGGTGGCGCAAGCAAACCAAGCTGCGAAACAGCGTTTAGCGACACAACAGCAAACCCTATTGTGGGCGCAACAGCAAGGTGCGGTGATTTTAGCGAATGGCCATACGCAAGCCAATGCTGGCACAATTAAAGTGAATCAAGCGGTCAGTAGTATCGCCCGTCAACAGCGTATTAGCATTAGTCGAATTCAACCTAAGGGCGATAGTGAAGTTGAAGTATGGATTGAAAATGTCCCTTTTAATCAATTGTTGGGGTGGTTGAATATGCTTAGTCAACGTTACGGTGTCGTTGTTGAAAGTATCGATTTAGATGAAGGGAAGCAAGCCGGTACGGTTGGTGTGCGCCGCTTACGCTTAGGTAAGGCAGAATGAAGAAGTATCTTGGATTAGCGCTGTTATTGATTTCTGTTTATTTGGTTAGTTTGGTGGTCACCATGCCCTTGTCGGTGGTCCTCAATTACCTTCCAATTCCCAAACAAGTGATCTTGAATCAGCCTCGCGGTTCGGTGTGGGATGGTCAGTTGGCGAGTATTAATTTACCTCAGCTGAGTTTAAAACAAGTGCATTGGCAGGTGAAACCGAGTGCCTTATTGAGCGGCCGACTCATGGCTGAGTTGAGTTTGGGGAACGATCATGAGCTCGCAGGACAGGGTTTAGTTGGGCTTGGTCTGTCGGGATGGTTTGTCAAAGATTGGCAGCTTAACGCGCCAGCAAGCTGGCTGATGCAACAGTTACCGTTGGGGCTTCCAGTTTCGGTTGACGGCGAACTTCAACTGCAATTGACAGAAGCAAGCCAAGGTAGTCCATGGTGTGAACAATTACAGGGACAGCTGCGTTGGTTGGCACCATTGATCAATTCGCCCTTAGGTGAATTACAGCTAGCAAATGCGAAGGCTGAGCTTGCTTGTAAGCAAGGACAGCCGACAATTCAGTTGAATCATCGTGACTCGCAAGTCGAACTTGAGTGGTTCGCTTCACTGACTTCCTCGAGTTGGGCTACCGAAGGCAAAATTAAAGCCGGAGCGGAAATGCCCAGTGGTTTAAGTAACAATCTTAAATATATTGGAAGAGTCGATCCACAGGGATATTATCGGTTCAAAGAGCAGGGGCGTTTACCTCGTTAACATCGGGCCTGAGCTTACCAATTGTTGGGTGAGCGGCTGGTAATCGTCAACGGATGGGAAGTGTTTAAAAGACTTGCTCGCTTGCTGTGAATCGGGGTTGCGGATCCCTAATAGAAATTTAATGCCAAAGCGGCTGGCTTGCTCAAGCAGCTTCTCATTATCATCAATAAACAGGGTGCGTTCTGGCTCGAAGGGGTGATGCTCAAGCAGTGCTTGCCATAGTTCAGGTTTTTCTTTGGGATAACCAAATTGATGCACGCTAAACTGTTGGTCCAAGTATTGATCTAAACCGGTCACCCTAACCTTGGTGGCGAGACCATCGGGATGGCAATTGGTGAGTAAAATACGTTGTTTGCCTGCTTGTGCTAAAGCGTTTAAAAAGGGTTTTACGTTATTGCGCCATGCTATTTTATGCTCTACCTCGGTTTTAAGCTGGCGTATATCGATGTTGGTTTTGTTGCTCCAGTAATCGAAACAATACCAATCTAAGGTGCCTGCAACGGTTTCGTAATCAGCCATTAGTTGTTCACGGGCCTGTTCTGTACTGATCTTATTTTGCTGAGCAATTGCGATCGGTAGATAATGCATCCAAAAATAATTATCGTAATGGAGGTCTAGCAAAGTGCCGTCCATATCCAGCAAAACGGTATCTATTTGGCTCCAGTTAAACATTCTTGTTCGCAAATCCTTGAGTGCTTCTAACAGCAATGTAACAATGATACTACGTCAATGATAGCAGGAACCGCGATGAGTAAGCATCATCCGCCCCGATTAGTAGACAGTGCCATCACTGCTGAAAGTCGTTATTTCAAAATTGAAGAATTACACCTTGAGTTTAGTAATGGCGAATACCGGACCTATGAGCGCTTGGTTGGCTCGGGGCGCGGCGCGGTCATGGTACTGCCTATCACTGAGCAAGGTGAGCTGTTATTGGTGAGTGAATACGCCGCCGGAACAGAGCGTTATGAGCTAGGCTTTGTAAAAGGCTTGATCGATCCAGGAGAGACCGCACTGGTTGCCGCCAATCGAGAGTTACAAGAAGAAATTGGCCTGATAGCGAGTGAATTTCAGCTGCTTACCGAACTCTCGGTGGCGCCGAGTTATTTCTCCAGTCATATGTCGGTTTATGTGGCACAGGGGCTTCGTCCGAGTATTTTACCTGGCGATGAACCAGAACCGTTGCACATGATTAAAGTTTCTTTGCAAGACTTAGACAGTGTATATAGCCGTGAAGACTTTTCTGAAGCGCGTAGTGTTGCATCATTGTTGTTATTAGAAAAATGGTTGAAGAAAAATAAGGTGGATTGCTAGAGGATGTTTGAGCCTGTCAGTGTGTTATCAGAAGTGATTGAAATTGCACGTGGTGCTGGTGAGTTAATCCGTAGCATTTATGAGAAAGGTGATTATGTCAGCGAGGTGAAACAAGATAAAACACCCGTGACCTCAGCTGATTACGCAGCCCATCATTTTATTATGAATAAGCTTTCCAGCTTAACTCCAGAAATCCCCATTTTGTCTGAAGAACAGGCGAATATTCCTCTAGAAGAGCGTCAAACTTGGCAAACTTATTGGCTAGTCGACCCTTTAGATGGTACTCAGGAGTTTGTTTCTGGGAGTGGTGACTTTGCTACCGAAATTGCCTTGATCCACGATAACCAACCGGTATTGGGGGTGGTTTATGGACCTATCGTGCAAATATTGTATGCAGCAGTCAAGGGGCATGGTGCGTTTAAAGAGCAGGCGGGTAAACGAACCAAAATTCGTAGTCGTCATTACGATAGTCCGCCCGAGCAAATCCGGGTTGCCACCAGTCGAGTGCAGCGCCCTGCTTTATTGCAAGCGATTTTAAATTGTAACTATCATTACAAACTTTATCCTTTAGGTAGCGCTAGCTTAAAAAGTTGCTTGGTCGCCGAGGGCGTTGCTGATTGTTATATTCGAGTCGGCCCAACTGGCGAATGGGATACTGGCGCGCCGCAGATCATCTTAGAAGAAGCGGGTGGCGGATTGTTGGATTTACATTTACGCGACCTAAGCTATAACCAGCGCGAATCCTTAGAGAATCCTAATTTTATTTCTTTGGGTGACCGACAACTGCCGTGGCGAGATATTCTGAAAAACCCCAGCTAAGTAACATCTAAGATACATAGTTCTTATATTCGTTTTTACAATGGTTTAACCTCAGGGGAATAGCGGGTATAATTTTGCCAATAATGACAAGGATGCCTAATACTGCAGACAGTAGGCACAATGAGGAGAGATAAAGGTGAAGCTTTTGAATTGGAAAACATTGCTGGTATCACTGTGCTTAAGCATATTACCCAGTGCGTTTGCGGCTGATATGTCTGATGAAGCGATAATCGAGCGGATTAAACCTGTCGGCTCCGTTTATTTAGATGGCGAACTTGCCGTGACTAAAGCCCCTGCTGCCGCAAGCGGTCCTCGAGATGGGGCCACTGTTTTTAATACTTATTGTACGGCTTGTCATAGCACTGGTGTTGCCGGAGCACCTAAAAAAGGTGATGCAGCCGCTTGGGAGCCTCGTATTGCTCAAGGTAACGAGACCTTATTTAACCACGCTTGGAACGGGTTTAATGGTGTGATGCCAGCCAAGGGCACTTGTGGTGATTGTAGTGAAGATGAAATTAAAGACGCGATTGCCTATTTAACCCAATAAGGCCAGCCTGTTAAGCAATAAAAAACCACCGTGAACGGTGGTTTTTTATTGCCAGAATAATTAGCGTCGTTTACGGCGTTTTTTCTTTTGTAGTTCGGCAATCATTTTCTTTTTTTCTTCTTTTTCGGCGACTAGCTTGGCCGTTTCAACTTTTTCAACTGCCACCATCGCTGGCGTTTCCAAGCTAATTCGACCGATAGTTGCATCGCGTAGTTCGTTAAGAATGATGGTGGCAACCTTCACGTAGTCGACCTGACCACCACGAACCAAACAGCCTCGGCGGCGACCAATCTCTTCCATCAAGACAATTTCTGACTCAGGTAAATCTTCAAGTTTATAACGGGCTTTTAACTGTTCGGGATAGGCTTCTAATAGATATTCGCAAGCAAAGGCTGCGACATCATCATAATCCATGGCTGTATCTTTGACCGCTCCGGTTGTTGCCAAGCGGTAGCCGCTGGCGACATTGTCGAACTTTGGCCAAAGGATCCCTGGCGTATCTGAGAGGATGATGTTGCCCTCTAGACGGATCCTTTGTTGAGCCTTGGTTACCGCAGGTTCGTTGCCGGTTTTAGCGATGGTTCGTCCCGCTAAGGCGTTAATTAAAGTCGATTTACCGACATTAGGGATCCCACAAATCATAGTATGGATTGGCTTATCAACGCCCCCTTTATTGGGTAACATACTACGACATAAGCTTAGTAATTCTTGCGTCTGATTCCCCTGAATAGTACACAAGGGAATCGCTTTCACCCCTTGCTCTTGTTCAAAGTATTGCTGCCATTGGCGGGTGATCTCGGGATCGGCTAAATCACTCTTGTTTAACACTTTGATACAGGGTTTATCACCACGTAGGGTGGCAACCAACGGGTTCTCACTGCTATAGGGGATCCGAGCATCCAATACTTCGATGATCAAATCGATATTTGGCATCACTTCTTTGATTTGTTTCTGGGCTTTGTGCATATGCCCTGGATACCATTGAATTGCCATCCTATCCCCTTACCATTTCATCAATTTGGCGCTCATTGTACTCACTCAAGCTATAAAGTGTAGTGCTTTGTGCCGATAGCTGTACCAACATGTGGCGAAAGGATAAAAGAAAATCAAGAGCAAATGTAAGCAGTTGTCACGGATGTAGGTTTATTACTGATAATTCTTATTTTAACTGCTATGTTAAAGGGGCGCTTTCTGGTATCAATTACTTTGAGGCTGAATGCTCTGGTGGTTGCCCTAGCGGGAGTGTTTAGCTTGTTAATTTTAAGTGTTAAAATTAATCAGGATCCGTATCTCGCCGTTATTTTTGAGATATAAATTAAGGCTAACAATATTTGTTAGTATTCATAAGCCACTTTTAGGCAATCTTAGGGAAGAGATCATGTCTACCAATGAGCTAAAACAGCAGGCTGAGATTATTCACGCTGCTGATAGTGTCGATTTTCATTCTCCAAAGCAACACAGTCACCGTTCAGAGGTGAGTCTGCAAGTTCGATATGAGCACCATAAGGCGCGCCATCAACATTATAAGAAAGCCTATCGACATGTTAGAAAGTATCGTTGGATTAGTGCCGCGCTGGTGGTCATTAGTTTTGCGTCGGTATTTTATTTAGTCGCTCTATTACCGACTTACCATGATTTGAGACACGATTATGAAGGCTTGTTAAGTGATTTTAATGTGGTTGAACAGCAAAACTTGAAATTGAACCAAGCTTTACAATTAGAACGAAAGTATAACTTCGAACTAAATAAAGAGAATCACCCCGAATTACGTGTATTTGCCTTTGATAGTTTGATCGCCATCGATCAACAACATGTTCGTTCGGCTTTTTTTGTTGAGTCGGAAAACCAAGGGAAACAGATTGGCGTGAGTTACCAGTTGTTGGTTGAAGGGCCGATTGAGCAAGCCTTGGTGATGATATTTATTGACCAAGGCGGTGAAGAAGTGTTTCGACAGGGGATCGACTTTAATCAGCGAGTGGTATCTCAGGGACAGTTGGTCACGCTTGATGGCAGCATGTCTTATGCGAAACAATTGGATATTCGCTACTTTAGGATCGAAGTTCAGGAGATGGACGCTACCAAAAATAAAGACCTCAGCCGCTAATCTGTGGCCTTTGTTCAGAAGGCTACTAACTCATATGGTTTCGTCAAAAGGACTGGTATTAAATATATTTGGCATCATTGCTGATCTATTCTTGGTGATGAAAATCAAAAGACCCTAGACGAGCCTTTTAGTTCGGGCCTGTCAGTTATTCTCGTCAGGTGATGCCATAGTGCTGTTCCTGATATAAAAAATGACGGTTCCTTGTAAAAATAATCTCAAAAGATAAACAGCCTCTAGGCATTGCCAGTTATACTGGGCAACTCCTAGGACCCTATTCAGCATGAAGGTGTAGAGATGTACATTACTGATAATTTTGATAGTGGTAACATTCGAGTTATCGCTTTACAAGATCCGCAAGATATCCAACTTGAAATCAAACATGACAACCAATCTGAGTTTTTTCAGTGGTTTCATTTTCGTTTTGAAGCTGAGCAAGCGCAGTCTTATCAATTCCATATTATCAACGCCAGTCAGTCGGCTTATCCACAGGGTTGGCAAGGTTATCAGGTCGTCGCATCTTATGATCGCCAACAATGGTTTCGCATCGATACCGATTATGATGGTGAGCAATTAAAATTTTCTTTGGCGCTTGAGCAATCGAGTGTCTATTTCGCTTATTTTGCACCTTATAGCTACGAGCGCCATCTGGATCTATTGCAAACCATACAACAAGATCCTCGGGTGAGACTTAGTACCCTAGGGCAAACCTTGGATGGTCGGGATATGAGTTTATTGCAAATTGGTGATGCCGAGCAGGCCAAGCACAAAGTTTGGGTGATGGCGAGGCAGCACCCAGGTGAGACCATGGCAGAATGGTTTGTTGAGGGGATGCTCGCCACGTTATTGGACGAAGATAATCCCTTGGCTAAAAAGCTATTGGAAGAAACCGTATTCTATGTCTTGCCGAATATGAATCCAGATGGTTCAGTGCGAGGTCATTTGCGTACTAATGCCGCTGGTATAAATTTGAACCGTGAATGGCAAAATCCAAGCATGGAACATAGCCCAGAGGTGTTTTTAGCAAGACAAAAGATGTTGGAATTGGGGGGCGATCTGTTTCTTGATATTCATGGAGATGAATCTGTGCCTTACAATTTTGTGGCAGGGTGTGAAGGGGTCCCTTCATATGATGCGCGGCATCAGTTGCTAGAAGAAACCTTTAAGCAAGCGTATATGGCGATTTCACCAGACTTCCAAGATCAACATGGTTATGCCAAGAACAAGCCGGGAGAGGCTAACTTAAAGATTGGCGCCGCATGGTTGGGCGAACAGTTTAAGACATTGTCTTATACCATCGAAATGCCATTTAAAGATAACGCTGATTTGCCTGATGAGGATTACGGCTGGTCACCGGAGCGGGCAATGCAATTGGGCGCAGATGTGTTGTTTCCAATTAAGCAGAGCTTAGCGCGTTTGTCGTGTCTTATTTAGCTATTTAGCGCTTAATTTTGAGCATACAAAAAGGAGGTTATGATGGATGACCTCCTGATTCGTTGTAGCTACAAGAGAAGTCGCTAGACTTGCTTTTTCTTTTTTAGTCTATTGGTTAGATTTTTTTATTTGATGTGTTCGGTTATTGGAATCATCCTCCTAGTCGATGATCGCCATTGTTTAAGGGGGCATTTCGCCACTTTTAGTATGTTGTGATTCACTCGTTACAGGTAGCCGTTGGCCGCTTTTCATCCGCTTCCGAGCGAAGTCTCGTCGGTAAAGTGAGCGCAATCATGAATCAATCAAGAGCCGACGACATGGAAGTCGTGCAGAGGAGCAGTCTCAGTGATTTAGCGAAACTTGATGTTTTATCTTTGAGCTAAGATATCAGAGTCACTCACTAAGGTTCTATAAAGGTGCGCGACTTGACGATACAAGCCAGATTAGCCTTGATTCGTTGAAGGGTCTTCGAATCAAAGGCTAATCGGTGTTTTAGTCCCTTGAATTTACATAGTACATGTTTACTCTGTAGTTTAAATTCTGGAAAAGTTCTGTAAAGCTAGAGTAGACGAGGCTTCTAAGGCTTTTCCAGAAATATAGCAAAAATCACAAAAATTTTGTTGAGATGCAAGATTCAGGAAAGAATTTTCCAGAGGACAAAGTTTTTTTTGCGCAGGAAGGGTAGACGAAATTTATTGAAATCTTTCTTCTTGCTCGAAGTGGCCCTGAAATGCTTTACAATCTTAAATGTCGACATACTAACAAGAGTAAAGCTAACTAGTTGCCTACAGCATATGCTAGGGGAGCACTCAAACGCTTGTCTCCTAACTCGATTATTGCTAGATTCTCGTTATGAATAATATTTCAATGCCTACATTATCCATTCTTTGGTGGCGCTCTCATTAGAGCGGCACAGAATTCTTACATTCTTATGCTGCTGGTAGGTAGCTAAGATTGTCATCTCTTTTGTATCTCCAGTGGCCAATTTATTTGACGAGGAGATATACCAATGAATACACAACCGAAAACTGATAAATCAGAGGTTATTTTAACCGGTGATAGAGCGACGGGCCCATTACACCTAGGCCATTACGTTGGTTCTTTAAAGCAGCGTGTCGCTTTACAAGCTCACCATGAACAAACCATTCTTGTTGCTGATATGCAAGGCCTGACAGACAATGCCCTTCACCCTCAAAAAGTGTCATCGAATATTCTAAATGTGGTGGCGGATTACCTCGCTGTAGGGATAGACCCATCAGCAACAACCATATGTCTGCAGTCACAATTACCAGCGCTTGCCGAGCTCACTATGTATTACAGCAACCTAGTTACTATTAGTCGACTAGAGCGTAATCCCACAGTTAAAAGTGAAATTCAAAATAAAGGATTTGAGCGCTCCATCCCTGCAGGATTTTTAACTTACCCCATCTCTCAAGCCGCGGATATCACTGGGTTTAACGCAACATTAGTCCCCGTTGGTGACGACCAATTACCAATGCTTGAACAAACTAATGAAATCGTGCGGAAGATAAACGCGTTAGCCGGGCGCAATGTTCTCAATGAATGTCAACCATTGTTAAGTAAAGCGCCACGCTTACCTAGCACCGATGGAAAAAATAAGATGTCTAAATCTATGGGGAACACTATTAATCTAGGAGCTAGTGAAAAGGAAATCACTGCAGCGGTTAAGTCTATGTATACCGACCCTCACCATGTAAGGGTTGAAGACCCCGGCAAGATAGAGGGGAATGTGGTGTTTACTTATTTAGATGCTTTTCATCCAGATGAAAGCTATGTCCAACAATTAAAGCAACACTATCAACGAGGGGGACTGGGTGACGGCGTGACGAAACGAATATTAGAAGAATGCTTACAAGAAATGCTCCGGCCCATTCGAGAGAGAAGAGCTATGTATTTAAATGACAAGGCACAACTAATCGACATTTTGAAGGCTGGAAGTCAGCTTTCTCGAGAAAAGACAGATAAAGTGCTCTTTGATATCAAAGACATATTTGGCCTAAATCTATTTTAGTCACAGGCGTAATGAGTAACGATGTAAAGGTTGGTTTTCTCTACTTTGTAGCCGGCGACGTTTTTCGTGATTTAGAGTTATATACAGCAGCAAAAGCCAGCTTGTGATTTGCATAAACTTTTACTGTAAGACACTGAAAATTTAAAGAAATGACAATTACGCAAGGTGCGTTTCGCAACTTGCGAAATGCATTCGATATCATACTGGCGAGGTGTATTTTAAAGGTAGTCATGTTTTAGTTTGTGCTGGGGAGGCGTCGTACGTTGCATTACTTTTTATTTTTCTTGATTTTTGTGGATTGGTAAAAGTATATCAGGCTATTCAAATTTACTTTTAACCAAGGTTAATTTCCATTTGCTTCACGATGGGCAACCACCTTTAATCAGGTGGCCAAATTCACTATGCCACTACAGTTGGGAATTTCAAAATCAAAAGAATTAACGACGAAAACCATACTAGCCCCAAACCAATAGATATTTCTATAGGTCTAAGTATTAGTAGGCTTTCCAGAATCGTCAATTCTACAGGGTACTGTTTCCAGACCCTGATCTACATAGTAACAAATTCTTCTGCGCTGGTGGGGTGGATCGCGACACAGGCATCAAAGTCGGCTTTGGTTGCGCCCATCTTCATGGCAACACCAAATCCTTGTAAAATTTCGTCCATGCCTAGACCTATCCCATGCAGACCAACCACTTTTTGTTCTTCACCGGCACAAATCAGTTTCATCTTGGTCATTTGACGATGCTGAGTGACCGCTGTGTACATCGCGGCAAAGCTTGAGTTGTAGACTTTGACATTATCCGCACCGTATTCAGCAATCGCTTCAGGTTCGGTTAAACCCAAAGTGCCGATGGCTGGGTGACTAAAGACCACAGTAGGGATTAGTTGATAATCCATTTTAGCTTCAGTTTTTCCGTTAAATAAACGTTCCGAGAGCAAACGTCCGGCTTTGACGGCAACTGGGGTGAGTTCTACCTTACCGATATTATCGCCGACAGCGTAGACGCCCGCTGCGGTGGTATTTGAGTAGTCATCGACCTGAATGTAACCGCGTTGATCAACTTCAACGCCAGCCGCGGCTAGGTTGATATTATCGGTGGCGGGTTCACGGCCAATCGCCCATATAACGCAATCCACTTCGATGTTGTTGCCATTCTCAAATTTAACATTCAAGCTGCCATCAGCTTGTTTTTCGATGGATTGTGGTACGCTATGGGTGTGCAGCGTTGGGCCGTCCTCCGCCATGATTTCGACCAGCGTTTCACTAAGCATTGGGTCAAAGTTACGTAAGGGCGCGTGCTTACGCACCGCTAAATGAGTGTCGCTACCCAGTGAGTGTAAAACACCTGCCAATTCAACCGCGATGTAACCTGCTCCGAGTACCAAGACTCGTTTAGGTTGCTCTGTTAAAGCAAAAAATCCATCGGAATCGATGCCGAGTTCGGCGCCAGGGATTGCGGGGATTGAAGGACGACCGCCAGTGGCGATGAGAATGTGTTTGGCACGGATTTGTTCGCCATTCACTTCCACGGTATTCGCATCTACAAACTTTGCAAAGCCATTGATAAGTGTGACCCCATTGTTACCCAATACGCGGTCATAGGAACCATGAATTCGTTTGATGTAGGCTTCTCTGCTGGCAACTAAGGTTGCCCAATCAAATTGATTCACTTGTAAATCAAAGCCGTAATCAGGTGCATAGCGGTGAATAGCTTCCGCGACTTGGGCACCAAACCACATGGCTTTTTTAGGGACACAACCTACGTTCACGCAAGTACCACCTACATGACGAGCTTCAATCAGCGCCACTTTTTGGCCGTACATTGAGGCGCGATTGGCTGAGGCAATACCGCCGCTGCCTGCGCCAATGCATAGGTAATCATATTCTTTCATTGAGAAACTCCGTGTAGGACAGATATGTTGCAGCAGTATAGCCTGTAGCTGTATCAGATGTTAATCAGCTTTTGTGACCTGTTTTTGCGATTGATAAGGCAAACGAATGAAGAACTTAACCCCTTCATTTTCCTTACTATCGAAGGAAATATGGCCTTTCAGTAACTGCACCACGAGATTATAAACGATGTGAGTACCTAAGCCGCTACCACCTTGACCGCGTTTAGACGTGACAAAGGGGTCGAAAATACGATTTACAATACTACTCTCCACCCCACGACCAGTGTCTTGATAATCGAGATGGAGTTGTTCACCTTCCCGGTAGATGTGAATATTGATTTGTTTTTCGCCGTCCCATTCCTCAAAGCCATGTTTAATGGAGTTGAGGATTAAGTTTGAGTAGATCTGAGTAAAGCTGCCTGGGAAGCTATAAAGTTCTAAATCGCTGGGACAATCCACTTTGATCGTGCAACCAGAACGACGAATTTTATGGCCTAAAGAGGTGATCACCTGATTAACATTTTCGTTGAGATTAAAGGTGTAGCAGGCTTCGGAGCTTTGGTCGACGGCAACTTGCTTGAAGCTACTAATCAAATCAGAGGCACGACGTAAATTGTTCAGCAATAACTCAGTCGATTGCTGTAAGTTACTGATTAGCTCTTCCATATAGCGACGGCTTAACTTGCCAGTTTCAATGTTCTTTTCGAGTTGTTTGCCTTGCTCTTGTAAGTAAGATGCGGCAGTGACACTAATACCTATTGGGGTATTAATCTCGTGAGCGACCCCAGCCACCAAGCCACCTAAGGAGGCCATTTTCTCGGCTTCCACTAAGGATTGTTGTGCATTTTTAAGTTTATCGAAAGCACTAGCGAGCTGGAGATTACTCTCCTCTAAACGCTCGGTTCGTGACTTTACTTTTTGTTCCAACTCATCGTTGAGGGTTTTTATTTCTTTTTCAACCCGTTTTAGTGGAGTCACATCATAGCCAAAGGCGATCATGCGAGAGACATGATTGCCTTCGTAAAAGGGAACAAAGGTCCATAGTAAAGTATATTGATTGTTCACCTGATCGGTGAGCGTTAATTCTTGATCTTGGATCACCCTTAACTGTCGGAGATCGGCTTCAATTTTGTCGCGCCGGTCGTTGTCGACAAATACACTCAGCCAGTTTTGGCCGATTAGTTCTTCTTGATGAAAGCCGGTGAGTAGCACACCAGCAGGGTTTACGGTTAATACGTTGAGTTGATTGTCTAAGGTCACAATCACCGCATTACTTGAGTTGATGACGGTTGCGGAGAAGTCTCGCTCATGAGCTAATTGCTCGGTGGCTTTTAATTTTTGGGCAAATTCGTGGTCAATTTTTCGGGTCATTTGGTTGAGAGTATTGACCAATTCGCCCAGCTCATCGTTGCGTTGTTTACCGTTAGCATTAATTTTTAGTGGTGCGCCTAGATTGTCTAGGTCTAGGTTGCGGGTGTAATCCACAATGGTATTGATGTGGCGAACAATCACGTAATAAATGATGAATAAAATACCGATGGATACCACGAGGGTTTTCACGGTTTGGCTAATGAGGATCAGCATCGCTTTTTGCCATAAGCGCTCATACACCTGTTCCAAAGAGGCGGCGACAAACAGCTTTCCAACCATCTCGTCTTGATAAATAAGATCAAATTCCTGAGATAGATCATATTGGTTGGTTGAACGTCCACGTGCTAATAGTGGGACTTCAGAAGAACCTAAGATTTCTTTGACCAATACATATTGCATATTAGGCAAGTTCATAATGCCTTCAATTTGTACCTCGACTTGTTCTTCATCAAGGTTCCATAAGCTGGCTGCAATTGGTTGTAGAAAACTGACTTCAATCTGATCGATACTTTCCTCAATGACTTTCACATCTTGCTTGTAATCGTAATAAAGTTGAATCAGGGTGATGATCAGAGCAAGCAGGGTGGAGCAGATAAGAATGTAGGATAACATGCGCAAGGAAAGGCTGTTGGCTCCTTTATTTAAAGCTAACTTTTTCCACAGCCCGTGATCACTAGTCTCTGTGGATTGAGAGTTATTATCCATGTATAAGCGAGTCCTGTTGGTCTAAGTATCGTTAAACCAAGAAAGCATATTATTCCTTTGAGAAATCATAGTCTAAATCGAGGCTATGTGAAACGTCCAAATCGTGAGGGTGGGTTGATTTACAAATAATTAACCCCAAAATATGTTATTTATAGCTAATATATCTTCAGTTTTAAGGATCTTTTATGAGTAACCCTTTACTTGATTTACCCGGATTACCCCCGTTTAGCAAGATTAAGCCAGTGCATGTGCAGCCTGCGGTAGAGCAAGTGATTGAAGAATGCCGAGCGACGATCGATTCGGTGTTAAAAGAAGCCACGCCTACTTGGCAAAATTTTATTTTGCCTCTCGATGAAGTGAATGACCGCTTAGGTCGTTTGTGGTCACCGGTTAGCCACTGTAATTCGGTAGTCAATAGTCAGGAGCTACGCGAAGCTTATGAGTCCTGCCTCCCGCTACTGTCTGAGTACAGCACCTTTGTTGGCCAACACAAGGGGCTTTATCAAGCCTATAAAAGCTTAGCCGACAGCCAAGCGTTTGCTGATTATAATTTAGCCCAGCAAAAATCGGTTACAGATGCACTACGAGACTTTGAATTATCTGGTATTGGATTGGAGGCTGAGCAGCAACAGCGTTACGGTGAAATAGTGAAACGCTTGTCGGAACTCTCATCACAATTTTCCAATCATGTATTAGACGCTACTCTGGCTTGGCAAAAACATATTACCGAATCTAGCGAATTAGTCGGGCTACCGGATTCGGCCTTGGCTGCCGCCAAACAAGCCGCTGCAGCAAAAGATTTAGAGGGTTATCTACTCACGCTGGAGTTCCCGAGTTACTTACCGGTGATGACCTACGCCGACAATCGTTCGCTACGTGAAGAAATGTATCGAGCCTTTAGTACTCGCGCTTCTGAACAAGCAAGCACTGAGCAGAAATTTGATAATAGCGGACTAATTGATGAAGAATTGGCACTACGTCATGAGTTAGCCCAGCTGCTTGGCTTTGCCAGTTATGCGGATAAGTCACTCGCCACTAAAATGGCTGAATCTCCAGCGCAGGTATTAGGCTTTTTAGAAGACTTGGCTGCACGCTCTAAGCCGCAGGCGGAGCGAGAGTTAGCCGAGTTGCAAGCTTTTGCCAAACAGTATCATGGGGTTGATGAGTTAGCGGCTTGGGATATAGCCTACTATTCAGAAAAATTAAAACAGCATACCTACGCTATTTCCGATGAACAGTTACGCCCTTATTTCCCCGAAAATCGAGTATTGAGTGGTCTGTTTGAGGTGGTGAATCGCCTATTTAAGGTGACTGTAAGTGAACGGCAGGGAGTTGATACTTGGCACCCAGACGTTCGTTTTTTTGACATTAGTGATGATAGTGGAACGCTGCGCGGTTCTTTCTATTTAGATTTATATGCACGCGAACATAAACGTGGCGGTGCTTGGATGGATGGTTGTATCGACCGCCGAGTGGATGTGGATGGACAGTTGGTTAAGCCAGTCGCTTATTTAACCTGTAACTTTAATAAGCCAGTGGGCGATAAACCAGCCTTATTCACGCACGATGAAGTGATTACTTTATTCCATGAGTTTGGTCACGGCATTCACCATATGCTGACCAAGGTGGATGAAGCGGCGGTATCGGGTATTAATGGTGTGGCTTGGGATGCGGTTGAGTTACCGAGCCAGTTTTTGGAAAATTGGTGTTGGCAGAGTGAGGCTTTAGCCTTTATTTCTGGGCATTATGAGACGGGCGAGCCCTTGCCGCAGCAGATGTTAGATAAGATGTTAGCGGCACGTAATTTCCAGTCGGCGATGACGATGGTGCGCCAACTCGAATTTTCATTGTTTGATTTCCGTTTACATTATGAACTCGCAGAGGGTCGCAGTGTGCAGCAGCGTCTGGATGAAGTGCGCCAACAGGTTTCGGTGATCAATCCTCCGAGTTTCAATCGTTTCCAAAATAGCTTTAGCCATATTTTTGCTGGTGGTTATAGCGCGGGTTATTACAGCTACAAATGGGCCGAGGTCTTATCTGCTGACGCCTTTGCAAAATTTGAAGATGAAGGCATTTTCAATGCTGAAACGGGTTTACAATTCTTGCATAACATTCTGGAGAAAGGTGGTTCGCAGCAACCGATGGAACTGTTTAAGGCCTTTAGAGGGCGAGAACCTAAGGTAGATGCCTTACTTCGTCATTCGGGGATTGCTGCTTAGCCTCATTTTGATGTTTTAAGTTAGTTTTATGACGCGGCTTAGGCCGCGTTTTGTTTGTCTGAGATTAGAACTGGATGAAGCTATGTTTGAAGATATCGCGCTGTGGTTAGAACACGAACAAGCCGTATTAGCGACCTCGAATTGGTGGTTTGACGTATTGGTTGTGTTGGGACTGACCTTAGTTGCTTTTGTTATTTGGCGTATTTTTGCGGGACGTTTAAGCCGTTTAACCACTAAAACCAAGACCGTGTGGGACGATGCAATTTGGTTTTCATTATGGAAGCCGATTAACTGGATGATCGCGGTGGTGGGCTTGTCTTTAGTGGCAACCGCGTTTGCCAAGGCTCTAGGATCGGACTTACTGCCGATGATCCCGGTGCTGCGCCAAGTGATGATGGTGTTTCTATTGGCTTGGGTCGCGATGCGCTTTGTGGGTTGTGCAGAGCAGCAGTTGATCAGCGAAGGTAAGGATAAAACGACGGTACAGGCGGTGGCGAAGTTGTGTCGTGCCAGTGTGATTATTATATTGCTGCTAGCCGTTTTTCAAACCCTAGGCTTCAGTATTTCCGGGGTGCTAGCCTTTGGCGGTATGGGCGGTTTGATTGTCGGTATGGCCGCTAAAGATTTACTCGCTAACTTTTTTGGGGCTTTGTTGGTGTATTTTGATCGGCCCTTTAAGGTCGGTGATTGGATCCGCTCACCAGATCGCAGCATTGAAGGAACGGTTGAAAAAATAGGTTGGCGGGTGACGCAGATCCGTACCTTCGATAAGCGTCCCTTATATGTGCCTAATTCGGTATTTTCTAGTATCGCGGTAGAAAATCCCAGCCGGATGAGCCATCGTCGAATTAAAGAAACCATCGGTTTGCGTTATGCTGATGCGGCGAAGCTAGGCAAAGTGGTGAGTGATGTGGAAGCGATGTTACGTCAACATCCGGAGATTGATACCAATGAAACTTTGATGGTGAACTTCGATAGTTTTAACGCGTCTTCTCTCGACTTTTTTATCTATACTTTTACTAAAACTACCGATTGGGTTTTTTATCATCAGGTAAAACAAGATGTGTTGAATAAGGTGGTTGATATTGTGCTTGCCAACGGTGCCGAGTTTGCTTTTCCTACGCGAACCCTGCACCTTGCAAATAATGAACCACTTAATTCAAAGTAAATTCAGTCATCTTGCTTCATAAATGAATGCAGTTGCATTCATTTATGTTTCATTCGGCTGCATAGTTATTCTTTTTACTAGCCTAAATCTTCAATAAGCAGAACGGTAAAATAGCCTAATCTAGTGGTGATAAACACTCTGACGGTATTTTTATGCTGTAAAAATCCAATAAAGCTCTTCAAAAATTAGTTATTTAGCAGGCTTGCAGCATATTTAGAAAAAATAAGACTAAAATGCTTAATTTAGATCTATTTGTAGCTCATTTTACTGCTTATGTAGCAAAACTATCTGCATGTGGTCTGGATGAATTGATAGCTGTGGTTGAATAAGTTGTCAAATCCTCTGCCGCTAGGGGGGCTACAGGAACGTCGACTTGTTAAAGGCCTTGTGTATAGGGTAAAACATCAGCCAACGGGGTGAGAATAGCATCCAAGGGTTGATGCGCCGAACTCCTGCAAACACACAATAGATAACAAAAAAGCTAACATGGAGTTTCTAATGACTAAATGGACAAAATCAGCTTCCGGCTTGGCAGTTTCGCTAGCCCTATTTGGCGCGGTATCAGTAGCTCATGCTGCCGATACAATTAAGATAGCGGTTGCGGGGCCTGTAACTGGGCCAGTGGCACAATATGGCGATATGCAATTTACCGGGGTTGGCGTTGCGGTTGATTTACTTAACCAAGCGGGGGCCTTAAAAGGTAAAAAAATTGAAGCTGTTGTCTACGATGACGCATGTGAGCCGAAGCAAGCGGTGGCGGTTGCCAACAAAATTATTAACGATGGCATTAAATATGTTGTGGGTCATTTGTGTTCTGGCGCGACTCAACCTGCTTCAGATGTCTATGAAGATGAAGGTGTATTAATGATTACGCCCGCTTCGACTAACCCAGACATTACCACTCGCGACTATCAGTTGGTTTTTCGAACCATCGGTCTCGATAGTGACCAAGGACCAACGGCCGCACGTTATATCGCGACTAGCGTTAAACCACAACGAGTCGCAGTGATCCATGATAAACAACAATATGGTGAAGGGATCGCCACCTCAGTGAAAACCGAGTTAGAAGCGGCGGGTGTGAATGTGGTTGCTTTTGAAGGTGTGACTGCGGGTGATAAAGATTTCTCAGCGCTGATTGCTAAGCTGAAGAAAGAAAAAGTTGATTTTGTCTACTACGGTGGTTACCACCCAGAACTTGGTTTGATCCTGCGTCAGTCCTCAGAAAAAGGCCTAGATGCCACTTTCATGGGGCCTGAAGGCGTTGGTAACAAAGACATTTCTGCTATTGCTGGCGCAGCTTCTGAGGGCTTGTTAGTTACCTTACCGA
Organism: Agarivorans sp. QJM3NY_33; assembly: GCF_050870865.2. Classification (NCBI taxonomy): domain Bacteria; kingdom Pseudomonadati; phylum Pseudomonadota; class Gammaproteobacteria; order Alteromonadales; family Alteromonadaceae; genus Agarivorans; species Agarivorans sp. QJM3NY_33. The sequence goes on along the minus strand of NZ_CP194039.2, from coordinate 4,540,963 downwards.
AAAAATATGACTTAGAACCGGCCAACAAACCAATCGTGGACGCCTTGGTGGCGAAAGGAGAAGATCCTACCGGTCCTTTCGTTTGGACTGCTTATGCGGCAATGCAATCTATTGTTGCTGGTGTGAATGGTGCGGGTGATGAGCCAGACGCTGTGGCGGCTTATCTTCGCGCTAATACTGTTGACACGGTCATGGGACCACTGCAGTGGGATAGCAAAGGCGATCTTAAAGGTTTCGATTTTGGTGTCTTCACATGGCATGCCGACGGCACATCGTCTATCGCTAAGTAATTTGTGAATATCAGACCGGCTAGTGTCATCGGCGCTAGCTGGTCTCTTCTGTTTTAAAAGACACTTAATTAATGGCTTCAAGCCATTAGATTGGGATCGTTATGTCTGAGCAATTTTTCTATTTTTTTCAACAGTTAGTCAATGGACTAACGGTTGGTAGTACCTATGCCTTAATCGCCATTGGTTACACGATGGTGTATGGCATTATCGGCATGATTAACTTCGCCCATGGTGAAGTGTATATGATAGGCAGTTATGTCGCCTTCATCGTATTAGCCGCCTTATCGCTGATGGGCTTGGATTCTCTGCCGATTTTATTATTTGGTGCTTTTGCCATTAGCATCATTATTACCAGCGCCTATGGTTGGACCATTGAGAAGGTGGCTTATCGGCCAGTGCGTGGTGGTAACCGCTTGATCGCTTTGATTTCGGCGATTGGGATGTCTATTTTCTTGCAAAACCTGGTGCGTTTATCTCAGGGAAGTCGTGATATCGCGATGCCGAGTCTGATTACTGGCGGCTGGACATTTGGCCCTGACGATGGCTTCAATTTAACCATTTCCTACATGCAAGTGGTGATCTTTGTGGTGACTTTCCTCACGATGATCGGGTTAACGGCCTTTATTACCCATTCGCGAATGGGACGTGCCTGCCGTGCTTGTTCTGAAGATATTGGTATGGCCAATTTATTGGGGATCGACACCAATAAAGTGATTTCCTTAACCTTTGTGATTGGGGCAGCCTTAGCGGCGGTGGCAGGTGTGTTGTTGGGGATTTATTACGGTGTTATCAATCCCTATATCGGTTTTATGGCTGGCTTAAAAGCCTTTACTGCGGCGGTATTAGGCGGTATTGGTTCGATACCCGGAGCGGTTGTTGGAGGCTTGTTGTTAGGCATTACTGAAGCGATTACTGCTGGTTACTTTAGTACCGAGTATAAAGATGTGGTTTCCTTTGGTTTGCTGTGCCTGGTGTTACTGTTCATGCCAACGGGCCTGTTAGGAAGACCGGAGGTTGAGAAAGTATGAGTAAGCTCAATCTCTCCGGAGCATTAATCTCCACCATTACCTTTATGTTGTTGGCTGGATGGCTGTTAGGGATCCGAATGGAACCTAGTAGCAGTGGACTTAATCTGGCGTTGGCCGAGCCACAACATCTAAAGTGGCTATTTATTGGTTCGGCGGTGGTATTTTTTAGTCAGCTATTTCACCCCATGCTGTTTGGTAAAGCAAAGTTAAGACGCTCGGCGAATAAGTTTAATTTTAAATTGCCGAGTCCCGAGCAAAGTCCTAAGGCTTATCGTTTGTTGGTCTCGTTCGCCTTAGCTGGGGCGATCATCTGGCCCTTTATTGTTAGCCGTGGTTCGGTGGATTTAGCGACTTTAACCCTCATCTATGTGATGTTGGGTTTGGGACTGAATGTCGTGGTGGGCTTAGCCGGTCTACTCGATTTAGGTTATGTCGGTTTTTATGCGGTAGGAGCCTATACCTATGCCTTACTGAGTGCCGATGGTTTTGGTTTTTGGACTTGCCTACCAATTGCCGGCGGCATGGCGGCACTGTTTGGTTTCTTATTAGGTTTTCCGGTATTGCGTTTACGCGGTGATTATCTAGCCATTGTGACCCTCGGCTTTGGGGAAATTATTCGTTTATTGCTGAATAACCTTACCGAGTTAACTGGCGGACCTAACGGTATTAGTGGTGTACCGAAGCCAACTTTGTTTGGTTTGGAATTTAACCGTCGCCTAAAAGGTGAAGGTTTTGATACGTTCCATAACTTCTTTGGTATTAGTTATAACTCAGAATATAAGGTGATTTTCTTATACTTGATGGCGCTACTTTTGGTCGTGCTTACGGTGATTGTGATCAATCGCTTGTTAAGAATGCCGATTGGTCGGGCTTGGGAAGCACTACGTGAAGATGAAATTGCCTGCCGTTCTTTAGGCTTAAATCCAACGGTGGTTAAGCTCAGCGCATTTACCATTGGTGCTGCTTTTGCCGGTTTTGCTGGTAGTTTTTTCGCGGCCCGTCAGGGCTTTATTAGCCCTGAGTCGTTCACCTTCATCGAATCTGCGATTATTTTAGCAATTGTGGTTTTAGGGGGAATGGGATCGCAAGTTGGAGTGATTTTAGCCGCGATTATCATGACGGTGTTACCAGAAATGGCGCGTGAGTTTAATGAGTACCGAATGCTGATGTTTGGTTTAATGATGGTATTTATGATGGTGTGGCGCCCCCAAGGTTTATTGCCAATGTCTCGACCTCATATTCAGTTAAAAGAGGGAGCTAAGGCATGAGTCAGTTGCTTGAGGTGAATGGCCTCACCATGCGTTTTGGTGGTTTATTGGCGGTGAATAATGTCGCGCTGAAGCTCAAAGAGAAAGAAGTGGTATCGGTGATTGGTCCCAATGGTGCGGGGAAAACCACGGTATTTAACTGCTTAACCGGTTTCTACAAACCCACCAGTGGACAAATTTTATATCGAGGCGAAGCCTTACAAGGTTTGGCCGGACACCAAATCGCCCGTAAAGGCATTGTGCGTACCTTCCAGCATGTACGTCTTTTCAAAGATATGACGGTGGTAGAAAATCTGTTGGTGGCCCAACATCGTCACTTGAATACCAACTTTATTGCCGGTTTATTAAAAACTCCAAATTTTAAGAAGAGTGAAGCGGAGGCCTTAGCGTTTGCTGAATATTGGTTAGACAAAGTTCAGTTAACTGAATTCGCCAACCGTAAGGCGGGTAATCTGGCCTATGGCCAACAGCGTCGTTTAGAGATAGCTCGTTGTATGGTAACCCGTCCCGAAATCTTGATGCTAGATGAGCCTGCGGCAGGCCTTAACCCTAAGGAGACTGATGATTTGGATCGGCTGATCATGGATCTGCGGGCCAATGAATCGGTCTCGGTATTGCTGATTGAGCACGATATGAAATTGGTGATGGGTATTTCAGATCGGATTTACGTGGTTAACCAAGGTTGTCCCTTAGCGAATGGGACACCGGAAGAGATCCGCAACAACCCTGAGGTCATTAAAGCCTATCTGGGTGAGTTTTAAGGGCGAGGCAAAGACGACGAATGTTAGAGTTAAAAAATGTATCGACTCACTATGGCCCGATTCAAGCTTTACATGATGTTAGTGTGAAGGTAAATGAAGGCGAAATTGTCAGTCTGATCGGCGCCAATGGCGCGGGTAAAACCACTTTATTGATGACCTTGTGTGGTGATCCTCGAGCCAGCAGTGGTCAGATATGGTTTGATGGTAAAGATATTACCCACCGCCAAACCCATGACATTATGCGTGGTGATATCGCGGTGGTTCCTGAGGGACGACGAATATTCTCGCGCCTCACCGTTGAAGAAAATCTTCGAATGGGGGCCTTTTTTGCGAGTAAACAGGAAACCGAGCAACGGATCCAAGAAATGTATGTCTTGTTTCCGCGTTTATTGGAACGAGTCAATCAACGGGCGGGCACCATGTCGGGAGGGGAGCAGCAGATGTTGGCGATAGGACGTGCTTTAATGAGTAATCCTCGCTTACTGTTATTGGACGAGCCTTCTTTAGGTTTGGCTCCGATTATTATTCAACATATTTTCGATATCGTGGAACAATTACGCCAACGTGGGATGACGGTGTTTTTAGTGGAGCAAAATGCCAACCAAGCGCTGCGGCTGGCTGATAGAGGCTATGTTCTGGAAAATGGTCGTATTGTGTTAGAAGACACTGGCGATAATTTATTGGTGAACGAAGAGGTGCGTAAGGCGTATCTAGGTGCCTAGGCTCGGTTGTTCATACACAAAGCGAAAGCAACCTTCGGGTTGCTTTTTTTATGCGAGAACATGCTAGTGACAAAGATGAGTACTGATTATTCTGAATGCCGAATCTGCAGCGCCCCAAGCAAACGGTTGGCATTATATCCCCTTCGTTTTGTCTCTTTTTCTTTGTGCGTAAACCAGTTAAAGTGGGCAAAATAGCTCGCAGTGGATCATCATGGAACAATTTGAACAAATCGACGTAAATGGCGCTCAAGATAAAATTTGCAATGCTGGGGCGCTACTATTAGATATGCGTGATCCGCAGTCTTTTGCTCAAGCACACCCAGTGAATGCTTTTCACCTTCACGACGGTAGCCTTAATCAATTATTAGCAAATACCGACTACGATACGCCGCTAATTGTGATGTGTTATCACGGTATTTCTAGTCAGGGGGCGGCACAGTATTTATTAGAGCAAGGATTTGAAGAAGTCTATAGCTTGCAGGGAGGCTTTGAAGCATGGCGTGTAAAGGCTCCGATCACCAGTGGTGAAGCAGAGTGAAGCAATTAATCGTCCTGGCGAATCCTCGCGCGGCACAGGCCTATGTAGACTATATGGCAGTGTTGCATATTGAGTGTCAACTAGCACCCGCGGAGCGAGGGGTGGCGATTATGCTGAACGATGAGTCTCAGCTTGAACGTGCGGAAATTGAATTAGAGCAGTTTTTAGCTAATCCGAATGCTGAAAAATATCATGCGGCTTCATGGACTATGGCCGACAGTCGCAAAGCCTCATTTTCTTATGGTGGCTCGGGGGTGATTAAAAACTCCTTTTTGGCTCATGCGGGTCCGGTGACACTGCTGGTATTGCTGATATCAGCCGTGATTTATACGCTAATGAGCTTCGGTTTTAATCGTTATTTTATTGAACACCTGACCATTACTCCTCAGCTGAGTATGCTCGTTTCAACCCAGTTTTGGCGGGTCATCACACCGATTTTTTTACATTTTTCAATTGTTCATATCGTGTTTAATGGCCTGTGGTGGTGGCAATTAGGTGGAGAGATCGAGCGTCAATTAGGAAGCTCTAAGTTATTATTGATTACGATTGTCGCAGCAGTGATCCCCAATGTGGCACAGCTACTGGCTTCCGGACCGTATTTTGGGGGCTTATCTGGGGTGGTGTATGCATTGTTGGGGTATTGCTGGTTTACGGGGTGGCTACGTCCTAAAGCTGGGCTGCAGTTAAGCCCTTCAATTGTGGGCTTTATGTTGGTCTGGTTGGTGATTGGCTTTATGGATGTAATTGGGCCATCTACGGCGAATCTGGCCCATCTGTTTGGCTTATTCGTGGGTTGTGCTCAGGCGGTATTTGATAAGTTTACTGATAAAGATATTTAGTAAACAGTAACTTATTGACCAGCTTTTTACCGGTTTCTTGCACTAAGAGGTCATTCACTGCCTCTTCACACATCTGTCGAATTTGTTCTCGGCCAGTTAAGGACTTTACATCTTCTTCGGCTTGATGGCCTAAAATTTCAATGATCGCGTCGCGGATCAGCGGGGCGTGATGCTCAATGTTGGCTAAATCCCCTGCGTTTTCTACCATGATGTCGGCGGTGATTCGCACGTAGCCTAGCTTCTTCCCTGTGCTAATGTAGTTCGTAATAATATCCGGTTCTAGCGCAAAATAGGCATAGCTAGGATTACCCGCTTCTTCGGCCTTGATGACGGTGGAGAATAACAAACTAAATGTTATAAGCAATGCTTGGCTAAATTTCATACGATCCTTTGATTCCTTGATAGTCCTAGCTTTATTGTTTGTGCTATCGAGCGTTTGGTCAAGCTGCGCAGCTAAATTTAGTCAATAATTTATCGTTGCTGAAAAGAGCCTAAAGGAAATGCAAACGTGACCGCGCAAGAATAGCATAATGGGCGAATCGGGAGTTTACTTTAATCTGTCAATTGCCGGATAATAAGGCCATTATTCAACAATAGTAATACCAGTGAACTCAAAACAGCCTTATCCTTATCAGGCCGATGGTCGTTGGCAACAGCCACAAAATGTTGAATTAGAATCAACTGCTTTAGCTGATTGGTTACTTTATCCTGGTTCGCTCACCGCACGTTTGCGCCAGCATTGCCAGCATTTTTCCATCCAAGTGTTATTTGAAGGCTATTTGGAAATTACCGAGGCTGAACGGCAGGCTTTGGATTGTGAGGGGCCTTACTGGGTCAGAGAGGTCTTACTGTGCTGTGATGACTTACCTTGGGTATATGCACGTAGCGTCGTTCCGCAGGATTCTTTAGCGGGAGAGGCTGCAGCGGTGAGTTATTTGCAAAACAACTCTTTAGGAGAGTTATTGTTTACCGACAAAGGTCAGCGACAAACTTTAGAGCTGTGCCAAGTTGATGCGCATTCTGCGCTTCAGCAAAGTGTTGGGCCAAAGCAGCCGCTGTGGGGGCGACGCTCTCGCTTTCTATTAGCTGGTGCACCGCTACTCGTGGCCGAGTTTTTTTTACCCGCCAGCCTAGCTTATCAAGGAGTTGATCGTGCTTGATTTGATCAAAGTACACCCATACTGGCAGCTGATGCGCGCCGATAAACCCATCGGTACCTTATTGTTATTGTGGCCTGCCTTGTGGGCTTTGTGGTTGGCGGCTGAAGGACCACCTAAACTGTCGGTGTTGCTGGTCTTTGTATTAGGCGTGTTTTTAATGCGATCGGCTGGCTGTGTGATGAATGATTATGCCGATCGTGAGGTCGATGGTCACGTTAAACGCACCGCTCAGCGCCCTTTAGTCAAAGGGCTGGTTTCTGAACGCGAGGCACTTGGCTTGTTTATTGGCCTGGTGGCTTTGGCATTTCTATTGGTTCTGACCCAAAATTTGCTGACCATTGCCTTATCGGTTGTGGCTTTAGCATTGGCGGCAATTTACCCTTTTATGAAGCGGATTACTCATCTACCACAGCTATTTTTGGGGGTGGCTTTTGGTTGGTGTATTCCGATGGCCTATGCCGCCCAAAGTGGTCAGATTGCACCTGAGGCATGGTTGTTATTATTAGCCAACATTTGTTGGACGATTGCTTATGATACTAAGTATGCAATGGTGGATCGTGAAGATGACTTGAAGATAGGGGTAAAGTCGACCGCGATTTTATTTGGTCGTTTTGACAAACTAATAATCGGTTTATTACAGTTGGCTTGTTTGTGCTGTTTTGCCGCGATCGCCTATTTAAAGCAATTAGGCTTAGCCTTCGATATTGGTTTGTTAGCGGCGGCGGCTTTGTTTGTCTATCAACAGAAATTAATCCGTTATCGGCAACGGGAAGCCTGTTTTAGTGCGTTTCTCAATAATAATTATGTTGGTTTGGTGATATTTATTGGTATTGCCAGCCACTATGGATGGCTGGCGTGGTTTGCCGCTTAGACTAAATTAAGTCTCGAGATCGAGTAATTCACTGATCGAATCATAGACGCCATCGGCTAATAGTGGCGCTAGTTTGCCAAATAGGTTCTCAGCCACCTCCACTTGGTTATAGCCATGTTCGCGGAATAGAGCCAACAGACTACTGGTGATGCGTTTGTCGTAGTATTCCGGTGCATTGATATGGTGCAGCTTGGCTAAGCGCTGAGCGGCGGCTAAAGCTTGTTGTTCCAGCTCGCTACGAGTCAGGTGCGGTCGTTTTGCCAATAAAGCCGCCACAATGGCATAGCGATGTAAGCTTTCTTGGGCAATCTGCGCCAGTAGTAGCAAACGGCCACGACGGTGGCTGTCTATTTTAAAACACTCTCCGTTTTCACTGATTAACTTTAAAGCGACAAATTCAGCTAAATAACGCTCGCATAACTGGCTAATATCATCTACTTGATAGTGTAAAAACAGCTCTCCTTTAAGTAGCGGATAAAGTTGTTCGAGTAGGCTGACTAGTTGAGATCGGCCAATGCTGCGATGCTGTAATAACACGGCGGCAATAAAGGCTGGGATGATCAATAGGTGAATGATGTTATTGCGATAGAAGTTTAACAAAACCTGCTGCTTTTCATCCAAACCAATGATGCTGCCTAAATCGTCTTCCCGGATCTCAAATTTGTTCAAACTAATGGCTTGTTCCAATAGGGAATCTGCATCTAAGTCTGGCAATGTAACATGAGTGCTATAGGGCACATTACGGATCAGGCTGCTACAAAGGCTGATTTGTTTAGCTAGTTGATTACGCGGCAGAGCGCGATTTTCTGCAGCCAGTAAAATAATGGCACTTAAGCACAAACCGTTCACCGCTGCGGCACTGTTAATGTTTTCCATGAGTTGCTTAGACACTTGATTCACTGCCGGAACCAACCATTGCGGTTTCAAGCCCTCTTCATGGCTCTCTCGCCACTGTGGTGCAATTTGATTGAGTTGTTGATTGAGGTTAATTGGCTCACCAAAATTGACGTAACCATGGCCAAAATTACGCAGCTTGCTTAACATGCCAAATAGCGAAAGCAAGGATTCCTTATCTTTGGTTTTTCCCTTGAGTTCCTTGTAGTAAGTGCCTACTTCCATCACGTGTTCATAACCAAAATAAACCGGTACGATGGTGACCGGGCGCTCCAAACCACGCATCATGGCTTGTACGGTCATGGCGAGCATTCCGGTTTTTGGGGGTAATAAGCGACCCGTTCGACTGCGGCCTCCTTCGGTAAAGTATTCCACCGAGTAGCCGCGACTAAATAGTTGGCTAAGGTATTCACGAAATACGGTTGAATACAGTTTGTTGCCCTTAAAGCTGCGTCGAATAAAAAATGCGCCCGCTCGGCGGAAAAAGGGCCCCGCAGGCCAAAAGTTTAGATTTACCCCGGCGGCGATGTGTGGCGGCACCATGCCTTGGTGGTACAGCACATAGGAGAGCAGTAAATAGTCCATGTGGCTGCGATGACAAGGGGCATACACAATTTCATGACCCTCTTGTGCCAGCTGGCGAACCTTTTCGGCGTGGTTTACTTCGATTCCTGAATAGATCTTATTCCATACCCAACTTAGCACTGAATCAGCCATACGCAGGTTACGATAGGAAAAATCGGCGGCAATTTCTTCAAGATATCTGAGAGCCGTTTGTTTGGCTTCAGCTTGGCTTTTGTGGTTGTTTTTGGCTTCGTCGCTGATGGCGGCGCGAATGGTCGGCGAGGCGAGTAATTGTTCAAACATATGACGACGGATGGGCAACTTCGGACCAGTGGCAATCATCTGCATACGGCTAAAGTGGATCCGTGCCACTCTTGCCAGCTTGTGGCCAATTCTTTGGTCGGCACCATGGCGTTGTGCCATTTGTTTCAAGGAAACCGGGTGACTAAAGCGAACTAAATTCTCGCGACCTTTAAACACGACTTGCCAAGCTTTCTTGATTGGACCCGCGGGCCGCTTGGTTTTGCCACTCATTAAATCATCAACGCTTTCCCGACCAGGATAGCGATCCCAAAATAATTTTACAGGCATTAATTGCACATCGTGGTTTTGTTCACTGTGATGAGCGCGTAATGCCTGAGTGAATTGCTTGATAGTCGCTTCCGAGGTCTCGCCCTGTCGATCGCATAAAAAGGCCACTCGCTGATGAATTTCCCCTGCGAAACTGACTGGCGTCAAGGGATCTGGTAGCCCCAGTACTTTACAGGCGAGCTGCAAGGTGAGTACATCAGCTAAAGATGCGCTGGGGATCACATAAATGATCGGTTGGCTCAAGTCTAAAGAAAACTCGTCGATTGGATTTTCAGGAATAAATTTCCCGCGGGTAAAAAAGCGAATGCTTGAACGTAAAATCGCCAAAATTGGAGAGGGCAAGTGTAACATTTAAAAGAACTTATGTTGGTGAATGGATACACCTTGCAGGGTAGCAGACTTCTTAAAACTTGGCTGCAACTAGCTGTGAAATCTGTTGACCTAAGTCAAGTGTTTTGTGCGCTAGAGCTTTGTTTAAAAGCTCCGTATGATTGGCTTAATGCGGTCAGCAGCACTATTATGTGTAATGCTGTTAACATTTTATTAACTCGATATATCAGTCAAAGGATTGTCATGAGCGTTTCCCTTAGAATCATTGCTGTTTTTTTTCTCGCTGTCTTGCCAAATATGGTGCATGCGGCCTTTATTACGACGAAAGAGGCGCAGTTAGATGCCATCTATTCGCAAGCCAATTTTGGTAGCAAAATCATCGATATTCGTATCGGTACTGCCACCGAGCTGGTGTATCCTGAGTTTTTGGATATCACGGCTAGTAGCGAAGTGAACCAGTTATTTAGTTTGCACCAAGGCCCCGCCAATGTGGTGAACTTCTATTTCATTGATACGATTAGCGCCTGTGGCAGTTTCACCTCGGCAAGTATCGTTGGCTGCGGTGAATACCGAGGCAATGACTTTGTGGTTGAATCTACATTTGCTGCGGGTTGGAGTGGCGCCGAGCTGCTGGCGCACGAATTAGGGCATAACCTAGGTTTACCTCATCTTTCGGGTAATTACCTCATGAATCCAAGCTTGAATCGCTCTACCTTATTAACCCCAGCAGAAATCACAACTATTTTCTTAAGCCCTTTGGTGCAAAATGAAAATGATTATTATTGGATCGATATCAATCCGGTATTAATTGTGGCTGCCGCCACCACGGTGGATGAGCCCGCCAGCCTGCTATTATTTATGCTTGTCGGAGGCATGTTTTATCGGCTTCGTCGTCAGCGAATGAAGCCCTTAAAGTTAAGCGATGCGTTCTGTTGCAAGCAGGGCATCGCAGCATAGGGATTAAAATCGATTTATCGTTGTAGTTGTTGCTGCCAGAGCCGCTCGATACCACTGGGTCGAGTGGCTCCAAAAAAGGCACAACTTTGCTGTGTGGCTAGAGCCCACAACTGGTTTCCATAGTCATAATGCCACCACTCACTGGCTAAATTGCTAAAACCAGCGTTAGTCATCGCGTGGTAAAGTAAACGTCGGTTTTGCTGTGCCAACTGTAGCGCTTTACTTAAAGCTGGCCGTTCGAGTGCAGCGGTCCATGAGTCGTCACTGGCTTCGTCGAACAGAGTTCCCATGTTTAACAAACGACCATGTTGGTCACACAAGGTCACATCTACCGATCCGCCTGTTAGATGCGGACTTGGAGCCTTGGGATCGGTGCTGGGGGGCGATACTAGATTTCTCGCTTTATCATTGCATTGTTGCGGACTGAGTTCAGGATTCGCATGCTCCATCAAGTTCATTAGCGTATCAAATAAGTATTGTTGAACTGGAAATGGACGCCAAGCATCTAATATCACCAAATGAATACCAGTTGGGAGTAATTTCTCAGCTTCTATCAGACGTTCGAAGACTGAACCGCGAACAAAACACTCTGAAATTGCATGGCGAATTTGCATTTTATGATAGGCCGGATAAACCTTGATCGATGAAGACAAACTCATTGGCTCGAGTGGCTCGTTATTGTCACAAATTTGGATTTCTTGGAGCGCTTTCCAATCCGGTAGCGCTTGCTCTGGAATAGTTCTGGTAACGAAATGATTCATGAGATTACTTAAATAAACTGGGAAGGAAAAGAGTTAGCGACGGAATGAAAATTAACAGCAATAACACCATTAGCGCAATTAACACGAAGGGCCAAATGGATTTAAACATTTCATGTAAATCTAATTTGCTGACGGCTGCTGCAACATAAACGCAAGCACCCATGGGGGGGGTGATTAAAGCAATTGTAATATTCATGGTAATGATGATCCCCAAGTGGATCGGGTCAACCCCAGCTTGTAGTGCGATGGGAGTAAATACAGGCGTCAGTAGCATTAATGCCGAAACTTCTTCCATTAACATTCCCGTGATAAACGTGATTAAGCTAATCAGCAATAGTACCAATGTCGGGTTTTCAGCAAAGGGTTGTAATGCGCTGGCAAATTGATTGGGAACCTGCGCATAGGCGAGTAACCAGCTAACCACCGATGATGCGCCAATGATGATGAAAATAGCGCAGCTTAATATCACGGTCTCTTTTAAGGCCAGCATCGCCCCGCTGATCGTGAGTTGTCGGCTGATCAGGCCGATTAGCAGGGCATAAACCACAATCAAGACCCCGGATTCGGTCGGGGTGACAAAGCCAAATACAATGCTGGCTACTATGATCAGTGGGGCAATGAGGGCTGGGCCTGCAGCAACTAAGGCTTTAAGCACTCGGCTCACCGAAGGGCGCTGCGATGAAATACTTAAATTGGCTTTTTTGGCGTAAAAATAATTAATTACCAAAAACGCACATCCTAATAAAATGCCTGGAATCACTCCAGCCAAGAATAAATCACCCACCGAGGTATTGGTCACCGATGAATAAAGGATCATAAAGATACTGGGGGGAATGATCGGTCCGATTAAGGAGCTACCGGCAGTTAAACCTGCAGCATAAGCGGTTGAGTAGCCGTCTTTTTTCATTGCGGGGACTAACAGTGACCCGAGTGCAGAGGTATCTGCTACGGCCGAGCCATTGACGCCAGCAAAGAAAATGCTAGAGACCACATTTACATAGCCTAAACCGCCCCGTAAATGGCCGACTAAAGATTTAGCAAAATCCATCAACTTCGGCGTCAGACCTGCGGCATTCATTAAATTACCCGCGAGAATAAATAAGGGGATCGCCATTAAGGAGAACACATTAATACCGCTAAAAAACTGTTGGGGTAGCATGCGTGGCAATAAACTCAGGTCAACAAAGTAAAAGCCAGTAATCGCCGTCAATATCAGACTAATGAACAGCGGCAGACCCAGTAATACGTGGATCAAAAAAACCAATAACATGGCCACGAGCATCACGAGAGCGCTCCTTTATTTGGGTAGGGGCCACGAAGTAGCGCCAAAACAAAAAGTACGGCAAAACCAATTGGAAGGCTTAACGAAGGAATCGTCTTGCTAATGCCTAGGCCCATCGTATGAAAACGAGATAGAGAGATGGCATAGTGGGCGCTGGTGTAGCTAAAAAAGCCTGCAATCGTCAATATCAGTAACCACCGATACCAATGCAAAACTCGATTTAATTTTACGGGAAGATAGCGCTCAATGATGGAGACTCGCATGTGTTCATCTCTTAAGTACACTGCTCCTGCAGCCAGCATAACCGTTGCTATAATGACAAACCGTGAGAATTCATCGGTCCATATTGGCGCACTATTTAGCAGGTAACGTGCACAAACGCCGTAGAATAATGTGAGTAAATTTAAACTAAAAGCGATGACCGCAATGGCTAACATCAAGTTGGCGAAGCGTTCAAGAATAGCGTGTTTCATATTTATATCCGATATAGACGCCCTAAGGCGTCTCATCTACTGGGGAAGGGAGACCTTATTGGGCGTCTTTTAGGGCCATATCGATCCATTTTGTATCGATGTTTTGTTCTTTAAGCCAAGCTAAATAAGAGGGCTGACCAATTTCTTTAAATGCGGCCAGTTCTTGTGCGCTAGGACGATAGACTTGCATCCCCTTATCTGCCAAGAATTGAATTCGCTGTTCGACTTGTGATTCAACAGCTTCGCGGTTCATGCCATTGGCTTGGTTTACCGCTTCTTCTAAAGCTTTACGTTGCTTAGGGGTAAGGCTTTTGAGTAGTGCATCGTTGGCCACTAAGAACTGATCGGAGTATTGAATGTTGGCCAGTGTTAGGTACTGTTGTACTTCGAACAGACTCCCCAAAATGATATACATTGGTGGGTTCATTTGACCATCGGCAACGCCGGTACGTAAGCCCATATAGACTTCGGTCCATGGGATCGGTGTGCCAGAAGCGCCAAATGATTCGTATAATGCGACCTGGCTTTTGTCCATGGCTCGGAAGCGTAAGCCTTTGAAATCAGCAGGAGAGTGGATTGGACGTTTATTGTTGGTAAAGGCTAAGAACCCTCCTTCTTCAACGACGGCTAACAGGTGAGTATTGGTGCGCTTGTAAAATTCTTGTTGGGCGCTTTTCCAGTATTCACCTTGATCAAAAAACTGATGAGCCTGCTCGAAAGTGCCAAACATAAAAGGGATGGCGCTGACAAAGATTTCAGGGAACTGAGGTGAGATCCCGCCAAAAGAAGCAATGTTCAGGCTGGGGGTATTCATCACCTGTTCCATGCGTTCTTCTTCTTCGCCGAGCATACTATTGGGATAAAGCTTTAATTGAAGTTCTCCCTGGGTTTTGTCTGCGAGAATTTGTTTTAAGTTACTCGCAAATAGGTGTACTGCATTTTTGTCTGCATCGGGCGCACCGTTATAGCTTAAATTAATGGTTTGAGCAGACAGTACGCTGCTGAATAGAAGACCAATACCTAACGCGGCACTGGCTGACCACAAACGCTTTGTTACCGGAGTAGTTAAACTGCTAAACATGTCGATTCCTTTTTTCATATTGCAATTTATGGGTGTATAAGCACCTTATATGTTGTGTTGTTGATCAATCAATATCATTCGTGTTGCAAAAAACTCAACATATCTTGCGGCGCATCGTGATTAAGAAACTGAGTTGAGTTTTGTAAATGGGTGAGCAAGGCTTTTGCCGGTAAGGTAAGCTCACGCTCTTTTTTACTGAGTACCCGTGCTTTGGCTTGTGACAAAATATCGTGATTGGTCTCGACAACCGCAATAGTGCCCTCGTTGACTTCTGATTGAACGGTTAAGCGAGGCATAAAAGTGATCCCTGCCCCAGAAGAGACAAAGTTTTTTAACACCGCGACCGAGTTAGTTCGTAAACGAGGCACTAGAGAAATCCCGCCAGTCTCTTCAGCAATATTCACTAAGCGACCCATACCTGTAGATTGATCGATTAGGGCTAGGGGAAAGTTGACCACTTCACGAATGTCAATTTTGCGTTTGAGTTGACTTAAAGGGTGGTGGATTGGGGCAATAATATCTAAGGGGTGAATTGTTTCGATATGGCATAAAAAGCTGGGTTGATTCACCGAGGCATAAGTAACCGCAAAGTCGATTTGGTCGTCTTCTAGCAGTTGAATGGCCTCCTTGGCACCAGCCATTTGCACGCTCAGTTGAATTCCTGGATATTGATTGAGAAAGCTTTGTAGTGAGGTTGATATGAGGTCGGTGATAAAACCTTCGCCAATGGCGAGCCTTACCTCGCCAGCGCGTAAGCCGAGTAAGTCATGAATTTTGGAGATAGTGACGGCCTCGCTGGCTTGCATTCTTCTAAAGTAGTGCAGTAGCTCTTGGCCAGAAGGGGTAATTAAATTGTTGTTATTGGCACGATCCCAAATACTGACACCGAGTTTCTCTTCTTGTTGGCTGAGTGCTCGGCTAATCGCCGACGGATCAACATTGAGTTTGACAGCTGCCTTTCGCAGCGAACCGTAGCGCTCGATTGCATTTAAAAATTCAAGTGCTCTAGGGTTTAGTTGTTTCATCGCGGTACTTTCTTCTTTGAGTGATGTTGTTTTGCGTATCGATTGAGCCATTCTATTTTCTGTGGCCATGTTGTTTGGCGCATCAGCATATGGTTTTGCCATCTCACCATACACCGCTTTAATAAGTGATTAAAATCATTAAAAGTGAGATCGCTAAATCATGGTTCTGCTTACTTGAGCAGCCAAAGGGGACGGGTAAGCTGGTAAAGCAAGTGCTGGTGGAGGGTGAGAAGGTATCAGTGAGGCGAGCCTGTTTATCGATACCATGAATGGTTTGGTTGACCAAGTAAGATAAACAGGACTGTTCGGTGTTTAATCAGATATGAACAAAACGCTGCAAAAACGGCACTCAAAGTAAGGCATGGTCGCGAGGTGATTCATTCACTACATCCCATAACGAAATGTTTCACCAAGCTCTAGCATCTCTCGATGCACCGGAGCGAGCGCTTGGGCGTATGCCGCAAGTAGTTGCATGCTATATTGGCTACGCTGGTGCAACTGAGCATCTTCACAACATAAATCAGACTTAAATAGCGTTTCGCAGTTGCGAAATATTAGCTGGTCCGGCAAAAAGCAAACATGATTATTTTTGTTACCGGTCATGCGAAGTTCACTAATTGGGTAAACACCATTGATACTGGCGGATACACTGGCGAGCAGTGCAGGTTTATGGGCTAGCTCTTGGTCGCTACATAATAGTAAAAAATTCTTGAGTGCGGGCGTTGCCATGCCATGCCACTCTGGCGTGATGAAAATAAAAGCATCGGCCTGTTTCAGGGATTCGGCAATGGGTCGCCAAGCTTGCCATTCTTCACTACCACTCCAAAAGCCTTCATTCCAAAACGGCAAGTTGAGCTGATGTAAATCGAAAACACTGGCCTGTTCAAAATGACTGAGGCTTAGTTTTTCCAGGTAATTAGCCACCTTTAAACTGTATGAGTTAGCACGTTGGCTACCAGAAATAATACAAATTTTCATTGTTACTCCTTACATATTTGAGATTGAAACTTGAGAGGATTTGCTTGGCGAGGTGCACGAGGCGTCGCCAATACAATGGATAACAAAATCGCGAATGCGCCAACCAGCTGTGGCCAGCTTAGCGTTTGGTCGAGCAGTAAGTAACCTAGAAAACAGGCCGATACACTACTTAAAAAACCGATAAATGACAGCGTTACCGTTGGCAGTTTTTCAATCCCACGAAACCAAAGTGAGTAAGCGATCATGGCACCGAATAAACTTAGATAGCTATAGCCTAGATAATTGTTCGTCGAGAGTTGGCTGGGAAAACCTTCTTGCCAAAGCGCGATAGGGAATAACATTAAACCGCCAAATAAGAGTTGCCAGCCAGTGAATCCAAGCATGGTCATACCGCTGGGGCGCCCCCATTTCTTGGTCATCACCACGCCTAAAGCCATGCTGATGGTGCCAAGAGTCGCCACCAAAATGCCAGCCAAATTAAGCTGAGCCTGGTTATTGAGAACGAGTAGTGCGACCCCGCCAATGGCTAATCCGCAAGCAAAAAGTTGCGCCGATGAGATCCGGTTGCCTAATAGCAAGCAACTTAAACCAATCACCAATAGTGGCTGAATTGACATCACCAAAGCCGCCATACCACCGGGTAAATAAGTCGCGGCAAAAAATAGGCAATAGAAAAATAGACCAATATTTAACAAGCCGAGGCTGGCAATGCGCCACCACCAGCCCGTCTTAGGCCAGGCTCGGCTAAACAGTACTAACAAAATGCCAGCGGGAAGTGCCCGCAGAGAGGCTGCAATCAGTGGGCTGTGCGGGGGAAGTAACTCTGTGGTCACAATATAGGTACTGCCCCAAATAATGGGTGCTATGGCGGATAAAATAATATTCTTCAGTGATTGACTGGGGCTCATGATGGACCTCGATAAGCAATAATATGATTAATTATCTTCCTTGGAAGATACTTTCTTAAAAGTAATGGATGCCGTTGATTTAATCAAGTATCTTTTACAAAAGATTTTTACCAGAGAGATAAATATGCCGGAAGACAAAGTTGATAAGATCCTCGCTCAATGGCGAGTGGCGAGACCTGATTTAGATTGTTCGGTCATGGGAGTGGTGGGACGCTTAGGTAGAACTCACGGTCAGTGGCGACACCAGCTAGACCAGATATTTAACCAGTATGGATTAAGCAATATTGAGTTCGATATTATGGCAACGATGCGCCGCAGTGGCGAAGCCGTGACGCCGACTCAGCTTTATCAAACGCTGATGATCTCGTCTGGTGCGGTAAGCAAACGTATTGAAGAGCTGGTGCAACGTAACTTGGTGCAGCGGATTGCCAGTGAGCAGGATCGACGTAGTTGCAAGGTGAGACTCACTGAACAGGGCCAAGTCTTGCTCGACCAAGCACTTAACGCTCATGTTGCCAATATGAACAAAATGCTGAGTCCGCTGGATCCAAAAGAGCAACAACAACTCGCTGGTTTACTTAAAAAGCTACTGCTCTCAGAGGGTTTATAAGCAGCCTGAACAACGCTTAAAAACGGTGCCGGCTTGTGGTCAACGCTCCGTTTTATTTTCAGCATAGTGAAGTGCGATACTTTGGTTTTTCGATTTTGCTTAGCTAAAACGCTGAGCAATAAATTTGGCGGCTTTCGCTGCACCCTCGTTAGAAATGCTATGTAGGGTGTCGGGTTCGTATTGGGTTTCTACTTTGTAGCCTAAGTCGCTTAAGCGTTGTGCGGCAATTTGGCTTTCGGAGCAGGCGATTACCGGATCTTTTTGCCCATGGATCAGCAATACAGCTTGCTCTTGGCTCTTAGAATAAGGCTCGGGGGAAGATAATCGGCCAGAAAAGGCCACCACGCCAGCAATTGGTAGGCGGGAACTTACCAGTAAATCCAAGGCCATAATTGATCCTTGAGAGAATCCAGCAAGGATGATTTGGTCATGTTGTGGATCTAGTTGATGTTCTTCTAGTACGGCTTGAATGCTCAGATCGAAGCTTTTTCGTGCTTGGGTAATCCGTAATGGACGGGTTTCGTCACTGATCCCTGTCACACTAAACCATTGGTAGCCAGGGCCCTGGTCAAAAGGAAAGGGAGCATTGGGAGCAATGACTAGGGTATTGGGTAGGCTTTCGGTCCAATAATTGACCAGGCCTTGCAGGTTTTCGCCGCTGCTGCCGACGCCATGTAACATGATAACTGCTTGTTTACTCATCTGCTGACACACCTTGAATGAAATAATGGTGTTTAGCTTAAACTATCTTCTCCTTGATGATTAGTCTTCAAAAATGGGAGTGATTATTAACGCTATGGCGATAATCTTTCGCGAATTTGGCTTGGTCGCTAGAAGTGGGAGCAGTATTTTAAGACTCTTTGGCCTTCGCTTGTTTTACTTGGGGTGAGGCCTATCCATCGAACGCTAGAGATTGGAGGCTAACGGTCTCTGGCAATTCGATGAACAGGTCTCATTTATTTCGCCTTAGAGCCTTGTTATATTGACGCCCTTCAGCGTTAAAGCGTGCCTTTCTAAGTGGAATGAGTATCACTAGAACTTATTTATTCGGTTTGTTTTCGTTGCCGTCGTACCAATCAAGGTATTGACTCGCACCCACCTGACCCGATTCGACTAAGGCTTTTTTCTTCTCATCGGATAGATCAAAATCGGTGGTGCTAACACCTAGGGTGTCGATGTACACGGTGCGAGCCCAATCATCACTATGTAAGTGCGCATTTTGCTGTGCTTCTAATATGGTATGGATCAGTGCCCAGCTATAATCGAAGAAATTATCGATTTTTTGCTGACTAGGCGCCGCGTGATCGCGAAATACCGCAATCTCTTGTTTTGAATCGAGCCTGAAGCCAAGAGTTTCCCGGTTATACACATAGTTAGAGATAGGCCGTTGCAGGGTGGTGATTTGTGAATTGATTGATTTGTAGTAATCGGGTTCATGGTAGTTGTGGTTTACATATTTCTGGCGATCAAACAGCTTGATGGGGTAGTTGTCGAGTACTCCGCCATCTACATAAACATCGCCACGGATACTACGCTTAGCGGCAAAAAATAGTGGGATCGACATCGAAATCCTCGCTGCATCGGCAACGCAGATCCTTGGCGTATGCTGTGCTGAGAATACTTCAGAAAACGATGTTGATAGGTTGGTTCCCATAAAGTACATAGATTTGAAGCCTTTACTGTCTTTCATCGCTTCAATATCTGCGAAAGTGCTCTCGCTATTGCCAGTTTTTTGTTTAATCAATTGGCCTATCCAATTGCGAAAGAAGTCGCCTTTATACCAACCAAATTGCTCTATTAAACGTTCGGTATCTCGAACCATGCCCCAGGAATCATCCATAAAATTGTTAAAATCTAAAGACCACAGGACCTGCTTCATTTCTTCGTTGGTGTAACCCAAGCCCACCAGCACCGCATTGATTGCTCCGGCAGACGTTCCGCCTACCCGCTGAATATCTTGAATAATGGCTCTCTCTGAAAACACTTCGAGTGCGCCAAGGTAGGCGATGCCCTTCACACCACCTCCTTCAAAAACGAAGTTTTTAAAGTGATAGTTCATGCTGTTATCTCCCGATGGTTGATGCCATTAAATATCTTGCTGTTTAGGGCGATACCCCAAGCACGGTTAGGGTCTAATTAAATCCCAATCCTTGGCCCCTATTGGTGTTCTTGCATGGGGGCGAGTGTGTACATTCAGTAGAGGGTTCGTCCTCCTAAAAGCCTAGCTATTAATGAGCTATTTGCCATTAAAGAATGGCGTGAAGTGACAACTATCTTTATACAGCTGCAGAGGGGGCGGATGTTTACGGTTGATGAAGGACGTAACATAGCTTTTAATTGTCTGATAAGTAGTGATTTTATGTTAAAGTTAGAATGCTTATTTGAGATGGTTAGTGGAGAGTTGTCAGACAAATTTGCTGTCAACAATGGATTTATACATTGTCAGATGTTTTGAAGCGCATATAAAATTGGAGGCAATCGAGTGAACAAAGAACAGGCGCAGCAGCATATAGAATCGTGTTTGCAAGAAAGTGATTCATTCATTGGTTTCTTTCAAGCCATAGAGCCACCAAAGATCTGGTTGTTCTTTTTGATTGGTCCCTTGGCTGTATTTAGCATGAAAAGCTATTTTTTAGCCGTGACCGAAGCGGGTATCTATTTTCATAAGTTGAGTCTACTCGGAAAGTTTAATGGCTATGACTTCTTTACCTACGACGACATTGAGAATGTAAAAATTGGAAAGGGTCTACTGCAGCGGCCCATTAAATTCAAATTTAAAAATAACCGAAAAATTACCGTGAAGGCTCAGTTAAAAGGCGTCGAAAAAATTGCCAAAATAACGCCCGAGGTACAGCAGTATATCGAAGGGAATATCCCCGTAATATCATGATTTTATTTCTTGTATCCTGCCTTATTTATGGGGGTGGATTAGTGGCGCTAAAACCATCGCCGAATAGCTTGAAAGCGAAGCCCATATCCTACAGGGAACATTTTGGCCTTGTTTGGGCGGCGATGTTTTCAGGCCTATTATTGATGTTGGTATTTCTGGTGACAAGCGATTTTGGTTTTATCACGGTTAACGACAATCTTTATCGCTTACTCTCACTTAATAACGATTTTCAACACAATAAAATTTGGCCGATACAAGCGATGACTCACTTGTTGATCCACGCTGATCTTTTACATCTTTTTTCAAATGTGCTTGGCTTGGGCGTTGCTTCTGTCTACCAAAGAAGGGTGGGGGCTAGACGATTTTTTGCCGTGTTATGTGTGGCAAGCGTGGCGTCTATTCCATCGATTTTATTCTTTTCCGAACCCGTTTCAGTATGTGGAATATCTGGCGGGATATTTGGTTTGGCTGCGGCATATTTTACTGATGAAGATGGCTTAAGTTTTAAGGAGTGGGGGAGTGCAATATTGCTATTTGTATTTCTGATGGCGTTGTTTTCTCTGCAATCAACATTTTACCGTCATTCCAGTGTGAGCTTGGATTTGAACATTGACCATCTAGGACATGCGATGGGGGCTATGGGTGCGATTATCTATTGTCGGTTAAAGCCAAGAGCAATGGGTAAGCAAGCCGAGAGCGGTTAAATGGAAAGCCGCTAAAAATGTGCTTAGTCTTATTTTTGGTGAATGTTTTACACGATTGAACGGCCAACTTTATTTTAAGATGCAAAAATTACGGTTGGCATGATCCGGTATCTCCTCTGGTGTTTGGCGATGTATAACTATTCGTCAGCTTTTGACAGCAGCTTCTCGATATTTTCTAAACGCATGTCACTTGACTGCCAGATTTTTTCGCAGAATTGTGCTGCTTACCGCAGATGACTATCAAAAAAGCCAATCACAAGTTCTTCAGCACCATAATTAATATAAGCGTGTTTTTGCCAAATGGCTTGAAAGTGCGAGGCTTAAAAATTGCTGAGTGTTGATGGCACCGAGTGTGCGTTTAAACTGCTATAGTGGCTAATCAGGACGTACACAATAATGGATGAATAATGGGTAGAGAGCTATTTGTAAGCGTACCGCGTTTAACCATGATGTTGGCGTTGTTGGGTTTATTCAGTTGCTCAGTCTCCCAGCGAGAAGCGGCAGACCAAAGCTTAATCAATGCGGACTTTAAGATCGAGTTAAGCCAATACCAACATAGTCCCTATAAACAGGTAGAAGCACAATTTACTACTGAGCAAAATTTACAATTGGTGTTTCGAGTCTTGTCTGATCTGCAGCGCACCGCTCAATGGTTCGAACACTTACAAGCAATTGAAACCTTGGAAATATATTCCAATCAACAGTTTTTGTTACGCACCATCATCAAAAGTCCTTGGCCGCTTACGGATCGAGAACTCATTACCTGTGTTGCCACCAACTTTGAACCGAAGCGCATTCAAATCCGGGTGAGCGCTTGTTCAGACCGTTACCCGCCGAATCCTCAGTGGGTTCGAGTGAGCGCAACCAAGGCCACTTGGACCTTACTGCAACAAGCATCGGGTGCAGTGTTGGTAAATTATAAGGCTTGGCTCGATCCCAATGGCAATGTTCCGGCGTTATTTTATAACCAACAACTGATTGCTTCAACGACTGCTTCTCTGCATCAACTAATCAAGCTGATCGAAAGCTCTTCATTACAGCAGTATGCCTATTGAGGGCTTGTTATTATTGTGTGTCGGAGTCATGTTGAGTTTGCTTTAATGGTGAAAGTTTCTGATATATAACATATTTTTATCAAGTTAGGCGAGTCTCTTCTTTTAGTTATAAAGAACACTCACTGCTATTGATTAAAAAGATACTAGGGTGCAGAATAGAGCGTACACTAGCAAAGTAGTATTAATTAAACATCATACTTGAAGTGATATCATTGTTTGTGATTGAAAGTATTTTCATTGAATTTGAAGTGCATACCATCTGTTCAGTTTTGTTCGTGGCTGTATAGGTTAATCATTAACAAGGTGAATTATGACTAAATTAATTTCAATAGCCAACTTGCCATATAATTTATCTGCCAGTAGAGCAGCTCAGCTATCAGTTCTATCAGAAATTATTGGAATTAAAAAGGAACTTCTTAAAAGAGGAGGGCAGCTGGAAATTGACTCTATCTGTGCAACAATTTTATATCGACATTTGACTCAGAAGCAACGAGTCGATGCGATGGTTTTAATTAGGTCACTCTCTAGTCCCATTTTAAAAAGTAAGTTAATCACAAAAGCTCTGGATGCTACATATTTAAATCCGCAATGGGGGATATGGTCGATGACTAATGATGAATTACAAGCAGATAAAGACTTTCATGAATTCATTTGCTAGTTACATTGGACTTAGTGCCTCAGGATTAGGCGTCAAAGAGTTAATTGATAGTGCGAGAAGTAACCAAAAGTTGGCTAAAGGTGGAATTGTAATGTTAGTCATTTGGGGGACAGTTGCATTTAATAAATCTGAGTTAAATAAAGTCAGAAAAGAAATTAATAATAGAACTGTAATGCTTACTTCGGAACTATATTGATGGTCATTAGAATTATCGTAAACATATTAATTGCATTGTTAGTATTTTGGTATTGGAGTAATAGTGAACCCTCGAAAAAGGATGGGTTATTTTACGTCTTTTTTATAAGTTCGCAAATTGGGATTTTCTTTGCCTATGAGAAAATTGCTAAGCTTAAGGATCAACTTAAAGAACAATCTTCTGTAGAGCCCGTGAGCACAAAAGATACGAAATGAAGGTGATAGTCTGAAGGCTTGCCGTGGATAAGTATCGAAGCACGCAAGTCTCATTAGGTTGTCGTTGCTCAGGCCAACAGAGAATAAACAAGAATAAAAGACATCCATCCCAATTGATCCCAACTGGTATTCAGTCATTAGTTGCCTGAACTGTCAGTAGTGTTTTCTTGGAGTTATTGCCATGCCTCGGTCAAGACAGTCGCTTTTGGGAAGGCCGCTTTAAATCGTAAGCATTACTCGATGAAGCAGTACTTGCTAGTTAGAATGTCTGTCAAAATACTCCTAATTAAGCGGTCGTTGTCTATTGGGCTAGTATTGTATAATTTGGCATACTTGTTATGTATAAGAGTAAAAAATAAGAATGAAAATCCACCACTTGAGAAGCGCAACCTTTGTCATTGAGTCTGGTGAATATCATATATTGGTTGATCCTATGCTCGGTGAAAAAGGTTCATTGCCGCCATTTTCGGTATTCCGATTCAAAGCCCAAAACAATCCAACCGTAGATTTACCTTCAAATGCCAAGATTATTCTAAAGAAAGTAACTCATGCATTAATCACTCATAGTCAAACGTTCGGTTTTAAGCCACTGCAACACGTTGATCATTTAGATCGAAAAGGTGAGGGTTTCTTAGTCGAGAAATCGGTTCCTGTAACCACGATTAATAAAGATAAAGCTTATTTGGAAAAGTATGGAATGACGGTATCTAATGGCTTGTTGCCTTGGCAGCCTACGGCATATTTAGGTGGGGAAATTACGGCAATTCCCGCTCAACACGGGCATGGTTGGATTAATAAAGTAATGGCTAACGGTTGTGGCTTTTTCCTAGCATTACCTAATGAACCAAGCATTTATATTAGTGGCGATACGGTCTTAACCGCAGATGTCAAAAAAGCCTTGAGAGATCTGAAACCAGATATCACTGTGGTGGCGGCTGGTCAGGCTCAAATGGATGTTGGTCAGCCACTGTTGATGTCGAAGGATGAAGTTCTGGAGTTTATTCGTTTATCACCTAGTAAAGTTATCGCAAACCATATGGAAGCATTAAATCACTGCTCAATAGATAGAAATGTACTGAGACGTACTCTAGATTTTGAAGGGCTAACTGACAAGGTGATCATCCCAGAAGATGGAGCAACGCTGACGGTTAAAGTTTAAGTAGTAGAATGCATTTAAATTGGACCTGTTTGAGTTATTACATCAGCTGGTGTGACGGTGAGGAAAACTAAAGCATCCATCTTAGCGAATAGGTTTAAAGTGGCTGAATCGCAAATTTTATTTGAATCAAGTGTTAAGTTGCTATACGCTTAGGGTATGAACAAAGAATCAATGTTATTTTTAAATGGTAAGTTTCAGTCTTTAATGAAGCTTGCTCAGCAGATGGAAAAGGCGCCAAGAAAGTTTGGTACCGACGAAATACTTTCGAACTCAGAGATCCACTTAATAGAGATTATCGGTGATCATCGGGACTTAAGTGTCACAGACATTGCTAACGCATTGGGGATAACAAAAGGCGCGGTTTCTCAAGCTCTAAAAAAACTGGAGAAGAAAGGTTTTACCGAGAAAAGCCCTGCTCCAGACAATCTTTCGAGAGCCATTGTTCGATTAACGAGTAAAGGGGAAATTGCTTTTGTTGCTCATAAAGAGTGGCATGAAAAGATGGATGGCGGGTTTGCTAACTACATACAAGAATTAGATAAAGAGGATATTAAAGTGATTTCTGAGTTTCTCGAAAGAACGGAAGATTTCCTCATTCGCAGGGTTAACTCTCCGGAGTAACCCTTTTTTTAAGTAATGTGTATACCAGCTAAACACTTAAAGGAAAAAAGATGAACTTGTTAAGAAATGAGCTACATATTTGTAATCACAGGCACTCTTTTGCACTCGATAATGTGGCTCGCCGCTTATTTCAATCACCCAAAAAGATAACATCAGATTATATTCGACCAGGGAATACTGTTATAGATATTGGGTGTGGCCCAGGTTTTTTTACAATTCCAATGGCGGAACTCGTTGGAGAGACTGGTCAAGTTATTGCGGTGGATCTACAACCTCAAATGCTCGCTAAACTAAAGAAAAAGCTGGATGGCTCTATTTTGAATGAACGTGTTGAACTGCATCAGTGTGAACCATCAAGTCTGGCACTTAAATCTGAAGTTAAAGCGGATTTTGTTCTAGCTTATTACATGGTTCATGAGGTTCCCAACCAGAGAAGTCTTTTTGAAGAGGTCGCCAATACACTTAGCGATGATGGCCAATTTCTAATAGTAGAGCCATTTTTTCATGTCAAAAAGTCAGCTTTTATGCAATATCTATCGATTGCGGAAGATGTAGGTTTGAAGGCAATTGAGTCTCCTCGAAAAAAGGGCGGGATGAGTGTGTTACTCACGAAATAGATGAATTTGAAGGAGGCTTGGTTTAGAGCATCACTTTGCCAGCGTGGTTGGGGCTGGGCATTCACTAGAGCGCTATAAGCGTGGGCACAATCAACAACGAATTAAAAGCATGGCAGCTGCCAAGCGCTGGCTGTCTCGATAATTTGTTAGTAATTCGTTAGCGCTTTTTCCAGTTTACGTTTAGATAGTAGTTTAGCTATTTTTTCGGGTTCTTCAGGGTAACCATATCTAGCCAGTTTACCTACCTCAGGGTCATTACATAGCTCAAAGTCTTTTACCCATGCATCAATACTTACGGAACTTATTAATAAGGTAAATGGTGGACAAGCTTGATAACCTTTTTCTTCAGCTTGAGATTCTAGACGGGATTTTTCTAGTGACTGGCCAGGGAAAATAAATAGGAAACCAATAATCACGACTATAGTAAGAACTTTTACTGATTGGTGCTTAGCTCTTAGACTTTCGTTTGAACGTTTTAGGCAAATATATTGCCAAAGCATGAACAGTGCTCCTGATAAAGTAACGATAGAGCTACCAATAAAGCCGCTGTATTTAGCATCGAGATAAATTACTTGGTAATTATTTATGATTTGATGGTTAAAAAAATTGAGCATGTTGGTGCTGAAAAGCATAACGATAGATATGAGACAAATAGCGAAACAAAATAATGAACTAGTTAATGCTGTTCGAGGGGAGTGCTTTATCATTGTTTATCCTAAAAGAATTTATAAGCAGAATAATTCATTTCATTTATAGTTTTCATAGTATTTATTTTTTGTTCCAAATGTTGTATATCTTTTTCGGCTGACGCTTCGACAGCTTGATTGAGGCTGGCCGTTATTTTTTCTTTAATTTGAAGTCTATTCTCAGTTGCGTTTAAAGTACTTTGCACAATGAATACGACCGCTAGACCAATTGCAATTGGAATAATGACTACTTGGGTTGATATGAATGCCGCTCCGATTAAAACACCTGCACAAGCAGCTATCGATGCTTTTAGTACGTCAGAAGAGACATCCACGATCCAGTTCGTCATTACATAATCTTTTTGGAGAACGAGCTCCAAAGTGTGATGTGATACCGAAAATAAGATGGTTAATAGTACTCCCCCACGAGCTGATGCTTTTAGTCCTTGCAGACCGATACCCAAGGTTAGTATTTTTGTATTAGTAGATAAGTAGCGGGTGCCCTTAATCACCGTTCTTAGTTTGTGATTGCCTTTAAAGCTGATGTAGCTCTTAGCGCCATTTTTAGTGATTTCGTATTTACCTAATATGCTACCACCTCGACGCAGATCTAAGGCCAAAATACCCATAGTCTTCATATCAATAATTTGTCCACCAAACTGGTTCACTAAGTTTGTTGAGGACACGAATAAATTTTGTGCTAGTTCAGGTAAACCTAAAGCTTCCAATTGTTGACTTATTGCACTTTGAGAAAATCCTCGGCTCTTTTGTTTAGCGACCCATAGTGAGAAAAGCTCTGGTCCATGAAGTATGTACAAATCAATTTCACTCATTTCTGAGGTTTTCAATTTTGTTAGACATTTATCTCTAGTTTGCTTTTTGCGTAGTGATAAGCACTGAAATTTATTTTTAACCATGGAACTTACCCTTTCTTAATATTGATAAAATTATAGTTAGTGGTTGTAGCAAAGTAAATAACAGAGAGAATAAAAGACATCCATCCCAATTGATCCAACTGGTATTTAGTCATTGGTTACCTAAACTATCAATAGTGGTTCTTGGAGTTATTGCAATGCCTCGGTCAAGACTGTCGCTTTGGGAAGGCTGCTTTAAATCTCAAGCGCTTTTAGATGAAGCCGCCCTTGCCGCATGTATGGTCTATGTGGATTTAAACCCGGTTCGCTCAAATATGGCGAGCACGCCTGAAACCTCGGACCACACCAGTATCAAACAGCGCATTCAGCAAGCCAAACAAGGTCAGCAACCCAAGCCGCTAATGCCTTTTGTCGGCAATCCCATAGAAATTATGCCCAAAGGTTTACCCTTTGAGCTACAAGATTATCTGCAATTGGTAGAGCTCACCGGCCGCGTCATCAGAGAAGATAAACGCGGTTATATCGATAATGCACACGCGCCTATTCTGCAACGACTACAAATCGATGAGGAAAGCTGGTTAGCTTTGAGCAATGGTTTAGAGCATCACTTTGCCAGCGTGGTTGGGGCTGGGCATTCACTAGAGCGCTATAAGCATGGGCTAAAGGCATGGCAGCTGCCAAGCGCTGGCTGGATGTAGGTTAATAAACTACGGCTTCATGTATTCTCGACTGAGTAGGTATTTAGCGTATCTCGAATCACTAAGTCTTTCGCCCTCATGAATCGCTTCGCATTGACTAAAGCCCCAATATTTAGCGTTTTTAAGAACAAGTTGGCTCTTCAACGTTGATTTGAGCTGATGACATCGACGGATGCTCATTGGATAGTTAGAATGGCTGTCTAAATACTCCTGAAAGCACTCATATCATGCTTTATGCAAGAAATGCATAGCAGTTTTAAAGTGGCTGTCCCGATAATTTTGTCCCTTCAATCCGAGTTAGTTGAGCCAAAAATTATAATTGATTAGCAATATGCTCATTACCAAATCTATATTGACAAAATCACATAGCGGTCCCAATATGATTGCGATACGCAACTATATTGAGGTGTTAGTAATGAACGTCAACCAACTAAGACACTATTCTCGTCACGCAGTACGTTTATTAGGCATGCTAGATAAACAGTGTGGCGATGTCCCTCTTACTCCAGTTCAAGCCCATGCGCTGGGAGAAATAGGGTTAACTCAAATCACCATAAGTCAACTTGCTGAAAATCTGAATGTCAATAAGTCAAACGCTAGTCGCACAGTATCAGCACTTATTAAGCTTAATTTAGTAAAATGTTTAGATAATCCTAGAGATAAACGTAGTCATCTAATTGATATAACAGAGCAAGGTAGCCAAGCGCTCTTACAATTAGATCGACAGCAAAATGCATTTTTCGAGCAATTGTTATTTTCTTTAGATAAACAAGAACAACAGCAAGTGAAATTAGGTTTTGAAATTTACCTCAAAGGACTGACGAGAATATGCGGGTTAAATAATTTTGTCATACGCCCCCTCTGTAAAGCAGATAATTCAGAAGTCGCAGAGTTGATTCGAAATGTGTCCGAGGAGTATGGCCTTACCGCCGACAAAGGTTATAGTGTCTCTGACCCAACTCTAGATGATTTATATTCAGTGTACGACCAAGAAGGCGCTTCATACTGGGTAATTGAACATAATAACAAAATCGTTGGTGGTGGGGGATTTTCACCACTGTCCGGCGAAAAATATGTCTGTGAGTTGCAAAAAATGTACTTTTTACCACAAACACGAGGACACGGTTTAGCTAAGAAACTTGTCGCACTTATCCTTAAACAAGCGAGAGAGCAAGGTTATCAAGAGTGTTATTTGGAGACGACCGAATGCTTAAAAGAGGCTATTAAATTGTATGAAAAACTAGGTTTTGAATACTTAGATGGCCCACGAGGGACTACTGGGCATGATGCATGTGAAGTAATCATGCAAAAAATAATATAAGTGTTATTGAACTGCTTCTATTCCCAAAAGAGCCAATGCATAAATTTTCGTCTTAACTACATGAAGCTAATTTGTTATGTCAAAATCGCCATGCTCAGAAATATCCTAACTCTATCAAAATGCTACCTGTTTAAACGGCGGCATTGGTAAGGCCTAACAATCCTAGGCATTTACTAGATTCTTGAAAGATTGTTGCTTCCATCCATAAATCGAAATTGTTCAGAAGCGTGTTATAGCGAAACACGCTTTTGCCCCAATACGTGTTTCAACACCTAAACAAGCCAAACTAAATTTCGTATTTTCAGAAAATTTTTCTCATCACTAGCGATAAGCTTAATGAGTATTTCAACATCTATATTGACTCCCTTGTTACTAGCCTGATAGCATCACATTCTTATTGAGTCTCTAGTCAATTCTTATCAGGTAAGCAAGCAAGGAACCGCATGTTTAAGGCAGTAAAATCGATGGCGTATTTGGGGGGCTATCATGCACCCAAACGCTAATCCTTTCGAGGGATCTAAGTTTAACCGAACGCTGTTAGTTGATGCTTTTGGTCAGTCTTATATGTTTCTACCAAGGCTTGCAGCCCACACGGAAAACCAAGGGGAGCAGGTTAATCACTGCATCGATATTTATTGGGCGCAGTCCTTACTACAAAAGCATAGCCCTATGTGGGGTTATCAGTTCAACTTAAACAAACTTTACTTTCAAGTGTCTGGCGATTACATGGCTAGCCACAAAAGTGAGCAGCAAAAAATTGACTGGCTAAGTAATGGTATTGTGAGCGGAGAGGTTAAGGTGCTCAAAGGGGCAAACTTTGCGCCGCCACCGCCCTCTAGTATGGAAGGTAGTATTCCGGTTGCTACCTTGTCCGAAAAAGTCGTTACTCGAAAAACGCCTACTCTAGAACCGTTAGGTCAAGGTGGCAGAAACGAGCAGCAAATTGCTGAGCCAGCCGGTACAAAGGAAATTAAACAGGCGAAATCGGATCAGCCCAGAGGTACACAAGCTAAGTCCCCCGATGATGGAAAGGTCAGGTCTTTTTCCGAAGCAGAAAAACGCTTGGAAAAGGCTCGGGGAGATATTAAAAAACGTATGGATGCTGGTGAGCCCGCTTACAAGCCTAAGTATAGTGATGATGAGCTAGTAAAAATGGCGAATTCAGGAGCAACGGCTAATGATCGGTTCTTAGTTAGTATTCAGCCAAAGAATAGAGCGTCTGACGCTCCGTTATCATATCAGCGTGAAAGCGGATTAGTACCCACTTGGACGACCTCTTTTGATCAACTCGAAGCTGCCGATTCAGACCCTGAATTAATCTATAAAGTACTTGGTAACGGCTCATGGTATGACCCGAATAAAGATTATGTAATGCATATTATTGATCGAGGTGAACATCTAGATCTCTTTGGTCAAAATACAGTGGTACCAACATGGGACAATATGGACGGCGTTGTTACCAACCATGTGGAAGGTCATGATAAAGATGTACTTTTAAGTACAATGAATTCGGCTTATCAAGCTGAGTATGCAGATAAAATGAAAGGATTTTGGGAAGTCGGTGGCAAGGAGTTTAACCCTAAGCAAATTAATGAATACGCTTCAAGTATGCCACTTGATGAGGCTGATAAATTTTTAGCTCGGCATGAAGTAAGAACGGAAATAGGGGCAAACGCAGAGTTTACAGGAAATGGATTAACTGCAAATACAGCGAATGGAGGAGGAAGCTTTGGTGTTGTAGAAACTTTAAGTATAGAGAAAGACTTACCTTCTTTGACTGAACTACAGTCTTCTAAATCAGGTCGTTCCCCCATAGTGAAATCTGTCAATCTAAGCCCAATCGAGTAAGTTTATGATGAAAAAAATACCGATATTAGACCCTTTATACCTCCCTAAAAATTCTAGGGTTTTATTCGAAATAGATTACCCTATGTTTGAAAATGAAACACACAAACTTATACAGTATGAAGACTATATAGTCTTCTGGTCGAAATATAAAAGCCTTTTCACCAAAGAGAATAAAATATCTCAAATAGAGTTTCCTTTTGAATCAATAGCTTGGTTCACTGAGACTATAGAGGACAATTACTGGGGAAATGAAGGAGATAAAAGTTCTAATTCAGAGAACAGAATGTTTAGCGGTGAGAGTATAGGTATTAGCTCAATGATGCACTGCTGTTCAGAAAACTTACCAGGCTATAACTTTTGGAATAAATCAAGGGTTGATCACGTATCAAATCGATCTCCACAAAGTTGGTTAATACCTCGATATATGCTTAAAGAAGGGCTTTTAGAGAAATTAAAGCGTATTTCCTGAATACAGTTAATTCTATTAGGATTATTACTTTGGTAGTGTTTAGAAATCTGTGTCATTTCAGTAGTATATAAAACAGGAATGACATATGACCAAAGACTTCGATCTAGAGCAAGCCTTTAAAGCTCTTCAGTCAGAGCAAGACCTGACAGGCAAAGATGGCTTTTTAACTCCTCTCATCAAACAGATCACTGAAGCGGCTTTAAAAGCTGAGCTTCAGCAGCATCTTGAACAGCTTTAAAGTGGCTGTGTCGATAATTTTACTGTTTTTGAAGGCATTCATAACAAATTACAGCATGCTGAGGAGGCGTCTAAAGAGAGCCGGAAACCGTTGCTTAAGTTGATTGGTGCTGAGCATAAAAAGCAACCACAAGGCATCAACTTCTCACTAGTAGATTACCTTGAACTTGTTGATTGGACAGGGCGAATAATGCGCCCAGATAAGCGCGGAGCGATATCTGTGCAAGTGCCAGCTTTGCTTCATTCACTTGGATTAGATAACGAAACATGGCTCCGTTTAGCTAATGATTTTGTTAAAACCTATCACGGTGCGGTTGGCTCCCTCGAAGAGCTGGCGTTATTTGCAGAGCATACCGGAAAACCTTGGATTTCAGGGAAAAATCACTTACGACGAATGTACCACTAAAACTAACAGTTCAAATGATTTTAGCTACTATATTAGTGACTTGCTAATATTTTTCATACCCAAAAGTCACTGCTGGTAGTGAAATATTTTCCTCTAAGTAAACCCTTCGCAGATTTAGTGATTGAATCGTTTTTTTTCCATTTTTTACTGTGTCATTTCGTTTTTTTGATGCAAAGTGGTTTATTAAAGTTTGGATGTCCGCATTCGCGCATTTGACGATGGCTATAATTCAATTTTGCTCTTTCAAATTAAAGCGAGAGCAAGAAAGGTCAATATCGTAATGTATTGTTTTAGAATATCTTGCGCCCTGCTTGCGTAACAAAGGCGCATCAAGTAAAGCTTATGACAACAATTGATAGGGCTGTGTTTCAAACTGCAGTAAATCTTGTTGTTTTATTGCTGTACGAATACAGCTTGCTTCTTCTCCATTAACCAATACCTCGCTAATAATATTGCGGCTGTTATAGCTGTTGCTCATTACCGCGCAATAGGCGCCAGCATATAAAAAACAAACCAATTCACCGGGTGTTAATAATGCGGGTAATTTAGCCTTTTTCTCAAAAGTATCAGTACTTTCACAGACAGGCCCGACGACATCATACTGTTGCTCTCCCTGTTTTTGTGCAACGGTAATAATCGGATGAATCGCTTGGTATAAAGCGGGACGCATCAAATCATTCATTGCAGCTTCAAGGATCACAAAAGGACGCGGCTCTGCGTGTTTGATATACGTGATCGGCGTGATGAGCAGACCCGCATCGGCAATAATTGAGCGTCCAGGTTCAATATAGATTTTCCCTTTCCAGTCTTTTAATTTCTGCATTATGACATCTGAAAACTGGGTAAAAGTTAATGATTTTTCCTGTCCGTAACTAATGCCAAACCCTCCCCCTAAATCAATATTATTTAATATAAATCCTTCTGTTTTAAACATCTCAATGTGCAACAGTAATTTATCGATTGCAGCAAGGTATGGTGTTGTTTGCTGAATTTGTGAACCAATATGCATGGCTAGCCCTTGGATCTTCACTTGGGTGTTTTTTGCACTGTGTAACATCTTTAAAACCTGATCTAAGCGCACACCAAATTTATTACCTTTAGCGCCAGTGGTGATATTTTTATGCGTGGATATCGACACTTCTGGATTGACTCGAATCATGGCATTAACCGTGTGATTGGCGTCAGCAGCTAGCTGAATTAATAACTCAAGTTCCTCTGCCGACTCGATATTAAACTGCCCCACACCCTGCTGCATTGCTTGTTGTATTTCCGATGATGTTTTACCAACACCTGAAAATATAATTTGTTGTGATGAAAATCCGGCTAATAACGCCCGTTGCATCTCCCCTATAGAAACAATATCTGCCGATAAATTTTGTGCGGCAACGATCTTTAAAATAGATAAGTTGCTGTTTGCTTTAAGGGCGTAATGAATATGAAAACGTGGGTCAGAAAACGCTGTTTGGCATTGTTTAATATTATCTACAATGGCGCGTTGTGAATAACAATAAAAGGGAGTACCTATTTTCTCGGCAAGTTTTTGTATTGAAAAGTTTTCAAAAAAAAGTGTTTGCTGTTGATAGCTTAACTGCTGGGTTAAATTAACCATATTTCTCTCCTGTAAATAGTCGCTATTAGGCTAACGTGGCAAAAGAGAAAAAGTAGCTACTAAATTATCTAAAAGAGGTGATAGATTGTCGTTTTTAGCGTGATTTTATCAAATTTAATGTCGCTATAACGCCTTTTGTTTTACAGTATCAATGAGGGTGGTGTAATGAAATAATAGGTGAAAAGATGGACAAATTTGATCAGAAAATTGTGAATTTATTAGCAGAGAATTCACGTCGCTCGATTGCTAGTATCGGAGAGAAAATTGGTTTGTCACGTACGGCGGTTAATGATCGCGTACAACGATTGCATCAAAGTGGAGAGATTGAGGCTTTTACCCTCAAGCTAAAATCGCCAGACAATAAAAACCTGATATCAGTCTACTTTCAGCTCACCTTTCGTCCTTTTATTCTCAATGCAATTATGACCCAGCTCAATAATATTCCAGAGATAAAACAAGCCCATAGTTTAACCGGGGATACGGATTTAATACTTTATATCCAAGCTGGCTCGATGGGCAGAGTGAATGATATTCGAGAACAACTCAGTCAACTCGATAGTCTTGACAAGTTACAAACGTTCACCGCATTACAAAAAATTATTTAATTTCAAGGGCTGCTAACGAGAACCTCTTTTTAATCTTGATTTCATTTAATAATTAATATCGTTAATTAGTTGATTTTATTAAGATAAAAGTATGGGTATCCCACTTTGGGTTATTGGCAACGGGGTAAAAGCTTTCGCCTACGGCGACGTCATTAAGCTTCAACGAGCAAAGCTTAGCTAAGCAAAAAGAAAGCTCGCCCTGCATGGTAATCCCCCCGAAAATTAATCCCATGCAAAAGTAGAATTTTCTCGTATAGTAAATACAGGAGATTCAACATGAAAAAGTCACGTTACACGGACAGTCAGATCTTATCTATTCTCAAGCAGGCTGAGGCTGGTACACCTGTTCCTGAGCTCTGTCGTGAGCATGGAATGAGCAACGCAACCTTTTACAAGTGGCGTTCGAAATACGGTGGTATGGACGCATCCCTTATGGCGCGGATGAAAGAACTCGAAGATGAAAATCGACGGCTTAAAAAGATGTATGCGGAAGAACGCCTTAAAGCAGAGGTGATCTCAGAGGCGATGGCAAAAAAGTGGTGAAGCCCTGTGAGCGTCGATTGATGGCTCAGCGTTCGGTGGCGAACTATCACATCAGCATTAAAAGTGCATGCTATTGGTTTGGGATCAGCGAGACCTGCTATCGCTATAAATCGAAGCTTCAACCTGAGAATGAGTTGATAGCTCAAGAGTTAGTAACGCTGTGCAACAGTGAAGACTGCTCTGACTGGGGCTTTGGCCTGTGTTTTCACCATTTGCGGAACGTTAAAGGGTATACATGGAACCATAAGCGGGTTTATCGGATCTACTGCGAATTGGCTCTAAACTTACGTATTAGGCCAAAACGACGCCTGAATCGCCATACGCCAGAGCCTCTTAAAGAGCCGATTAAAACAAACCAAGTTTGGTCCGTGGACTTTATGCATGATCAGCTATCTGATGGCCGGAAGTACCGTTTATTCAATGTGATAGATGATTACAAACGTGAAGGTCTGGCGTCAGAACCTGATTTTTCAATGCCCACAGTACGAGTCACTCGGATCTTAGAGCAGCTCATCGAACAACGAACCAAACCTGTTGCGATCCGCTGCGACAATGGTCCTGAGTTCATTAGCCATGCGTTTATTAAATGGGCCAACAACCACGACATTCGAATCGATTATATTCAGCCAGGGAACCCACAACAAAACGCGTATATAGAAAGGTTCAACCGTACTATGAGGTTTGGCTTAGTGAGTAAGTATTTGTTTGACACACTTGAAGAGGTTCAAGAGCGGGCGACCCAATGGTTATGGTTCTACAATCATCAACGACCACACCTTGCAAATGGAGGGTTCCCACCACTAAAAACGGCAGCATGAATTCTACGAATAAATGCGGTTAATAATGGGAGGATTACCCTATTCCTCACTTAAGCTTAAATAATATAAAAATTGACTATTTGTCAATTTTAAGTTATCTTAAAGCTCGACAGGATGTTTCGTCCTGATGCTCTTTAAAACTAATAACTTTTTTCGAATCGTAACTGGCAGAAATGCCGATTATCTTAGTGATAATCCGGTCGCACCCACAGCTCGTAATGACGTAAACCTAACCTAAATGCAGAAGATTGATTCCATGTAGGTAAAGGCTTGACTCGTAACGTTGCACAGACAGAATATCGGCTCACAGGCTCACAGGCTCACAGGCTTACAGGCTTACAGGCTTACAGGCTTACAGGCTTACAGGCTTACAGGCTTACAGGCTTACAGGCTTACAGGCTTACAGGCTTACAGGCTTACAGGCTTACAGGCTTACAGGCTTACAGGCTTACAGGCTTACAGGCTTACAGGCTTACAGGCTTACAGGCTTACAGGCTTACAGGCTTACAGGCTTACAGGCTTACAGGCTTACAGGCTGATAGAGAATTGTATGGAGGGGGAGAGCAAAATTGCTCTGAAGATTGTGGTTTACGCTATCTGTATCATTTTATTCGGTTCGGTAATTTTTTGGAGGGGAATTTCCCAACAACGAATAAAAAGGTAATTAGATGAATACACAAGTTTTAAAGAAGTCACGTGAAGTTCTTAAACAGATTTTACGTGAAAAGCATGATGATATAGATAGCAATACGAAGTCAGAAGTTGAGGCGCTAATCGAGCAGATTGACGCTGAACTCTCTGGGATTTCGCAGACGAAAACTACCAAGCGTGAGGTTTTGGAAACGTTCGGGGTTTTGTTAAGCGTAATCCATAGGGGGGCTGAATTACTTGATAAAGTTCTCTCAATTTTCAGTTCGTAAAGTAAACCATTAATTTTTTTATTATGAATTTTTCAAATACGTTAGAGAAGTGCAGAAAGCACAGAAAAATGTCGAAAAAAGACTTGGCAAATAGAATAGGTAAAAGTGCTTCGTACATTACTCTGTTAGAGCAGGGTAAGCGAGAACCTAATTTAGGCCTGGTTGAAGATTTGTGCCAAGCTTTAGACATCCCAACTTCAGTCTTCATGTTCCTAGCATCGCAGGAGCAAGACGTACCGTTCAGTGACGAGCTTACAAATAAGCTTGAGTCACTC
The DNA here is from genome assembly GCF_050870865.2 of Agarivorans sp. QJM3NY_33. Lineage (NCBI taxonomy): Bacteria > Pseudomonadati > Pseudomonadota > Gammaproteobacteria > Alteromonadales > Alteromonadaceae > Agarivorans > Agarivorans sp. QJM3NY_33. The sequence goes on along the minus strand of NZ_CP194039.2, from coordinate 4,503,607 downwards.
ATGTATCAACTTATCGATGATGCCGAATCCGACATATAACTTGAAAGCAATTGGTAGTATAGAGGCGCTTTCAAGAATGCTCCAACTTCCAATCCCTCGTATTCGCTATCTTGCCCAAAATACATCAGGTTTCTATCGGGTTGCTAGAATCAAAACAAAGGCAAATGGCGACAAGCGTATTACTTATGACGCTTACCACTCGTTGAAAAATGTACATAAGACGCTAAAGGTAAGGCTGTTCCAGAATGTTTCCTATCCTGACTACATCCAAGGTGCTATCTCTGGGCGTTCCTATATCGGAAACGTAAAGAAACATACCAAGAGTACTATTATCATATGTGAAGATATTACAAATTTCTTTCCTACCATACGTGAGTCCGATGTCGAAAAGATGTTCATGCGTCTTTTCCACTTTCCTAAAGAAGTGGCTAGCCTTCTCACTGGGTTAGTCACTCTAAATGGCACTGTTCCACAAGGGGGCGTTTGTAGTAGTTATGTTGCAAACCTAGTTATGTGGGAAAGAGAGTCAGTCCTAGTTGCTTTACTTCAAGCTAAGAACCTTACTTATACTCGTTATGTTGACGATATAACGGTCTCGTCTAAAGACTATATTGAGAAAGCAGAGATAAGCAGCGTTATAGCTTCCATATACGGTATGTTGAAGAATTTTGGTGTCAAGCCAAATAAAGCAAAACACGAAGTCTTGAGTAATGGCATGCATCAAAAGGTTCACCGAGTTGGGGTGAACGGTAAGCGGCCAAGTTTTGGAAAAGAGGAAAAGAAACGAGTTCGAAGTGCGGTGTATAACCTAGAAGCACTGTTTAAAGACAATGCTTGTTCGTATGACGAGTACCTGAAAGCATTCAACTCGGCAAGTGCATTGGTAGCGAAGCTAAAGCAATTGAATGTGCGTCAAGGACAAAAGTACAGAGAAAATCTCAACCTACTCAAACCATCAGCCAAGAGAGTTGAGCTTAGCAATCAATAATTAGTGGGTGAAAGAATTTGGCCGCTTGACTATAGGCTTTTGCAATACCTTACGCTGATCCGTTAAGTGCTAGTTTAGCAAAGTCACTCACACGTTTTTTGGGCTGGACGTGTAACACAATATATACCCCATTGTGTTTTAGTGAAAAATATCAAAAATGAGAAAAAGCAAGCCGATGAGGTACATTGCTTCATCATAATTCTGTCGACAAGTCTTAAGCCTTAACAGTTATGTTTAATTCAGAAAAAGACATTATTGATACTATTTTCAATTTACGTGCTGATGTATGGCAACTATTCTTTACTTAAGATTCTATCTAACTATGTTAGGTAGTTTGTACAAAGCATATATAGAGTTAGCTATGGCTGTATTAGACTTAAAATGTTTTGACCTCCAGAGTAAGTTCGCTGAAGATGGTTTTATTCATAACCTGTATCAAATTGAATATTTTCAACATTTTTGATGGCCTGCTGGCTCTAATTTACTTCTCGCCATTTTCTTTTTGTATTGTGTATGGAGTAAGGTTTTGGCGAAGCTATGAGGAATAATTGTGAACGATAAGATTTTTTCGCAGCAAGGTATCCATGTATTTTTTCTAAAGGCGTCTATAGCGATTATAGTGTTCTTGATGACAGCTATAATCGTTCAGCAGTTACAAGGTATGGCTGCTCAGGAAAGTAAGCTATATCTAGATAAAGCAATTGCCCAAGCTGAAGTTAGTTTTTATGAAGAACAAAAGTTAGTTAATCCTGAAGATAAACTGAAACAAAAAATCGCATCTGCAAAGTTGGAAGCTCTATCAAAATCAATTGAAACACATGACTCTTTACTCGAGTTCAACGAAAATTTGGCAGTGCTTTGCTTTATGCTTTCCATAATGAGTTTAAGCATTGGCCTTTTCTTTTGGATAAATTACTTACCATATGCTCAAGTGGCAGCTATATCAGTATCGAGTAATGCAACTGAAAAACCTTGGGAAGAGCCATATTTTATTACACCAAGGGAGTACCAGCAGTATTCGGTGCGTGTAAAGCATTTAGATTTACCCAATTAAACGGAACGTTGTATCTTCAAGTCCTAACGAGTTTCTGCCCCAAAGTTGTTTAGATTAGAAACTCATTCACATTGTGCTTATCTGTTTTTGCTATATTTCAGCTAATGCGATAGGCAAAATCCAGGATCCACCCCTACATTTCCGAAGCGTAAAACAACTGTTGGAAAGGATAGCTGACAAAACTAGCGTGTTAGAGAAAAATAGTACGCAGTAATTGATGTTTGCTTAATTTTTATTAAATTCAATGGCTTGAGTTGAAGTTTTTGAGATGCATGGCAAACCATGTGTATATCTGCATACAATAATCGTTGACTAAATAGTAGGTGTTAACCATAATTACGCTGCTCACCTACTATTGAGTAGAAAGAGGTGACCGTATCGCCCGGTCTACAATAGGCGACCAATCCCCTCCAATTCCTTTTAGAACCAGGAATAATCGCGTAGCCCATTCTCGTTATTGATATAGTTGTTGTATCGCACTTGATAGTCGTTTTTCTTGCGTTGATGATCAACGTAGAAACTTGTTACTAGAAAAGAACTGGCTCTTCCTAGCTTTTGGAGGATAACGACAAAATCGTCATCCTTAGCCCAAAGATACAAACGAATATTTTTCTTTGAGTTGGTCTCTTTGTGATAAAACAGCTTAATCGAAGCATCTTGATGATTTGTGATTATCTGTCGAACCCACTCCAGACGAGACGCTCTTCGAAAGTCGGGATAGCGTTCTAATATCCTAACATGTCGTCTACCGTTTACCCACTCGACTTCTTTTTCTTTTCTAGTGGTTAGGTGCCAAAATGTGTCTTCTTTACCATCCGTTTTTCGATGACATTGAGGGTTGATGTAGATCTCGCCCGCTAGGTATGTATCGGTTGATATAAAGTCTCTGTGAAAGAATTCATACAGGTGATTGATGATTTGAGTCGCGTCAACAATAGACAAGTCAATCGGTTCGCTTAGCATTTTGCCCCCTTTCTAGGGTTAAACCTGAATATGTTGAATTGGTCTTCCCAAGGAGGAGTGCCGCAATCTAAAGAAGAACATAATTTCTCTTCTAAGTAAGAGACAAATCGCTTTTTTATTCCGCTAGTCTTGGGGATGTCATTTCTATTTTTGTATGCAATTGCACCAATCAAAAGGTCACAAAGTTGAATTAATTGTACTTCGTACGATTGAACGATTGTTGCTTTAGCTGATAGTTGCCAGTGAGTACCGTTTTGCAAAACCTCACACATTTTCAGTGTTTTTTCAGCACCAAGCGTATCCATGTAATCTAGATATATACGATATTCATTGTCGACTTTTAAGAAGTCTCTCAAAGTGTAATAGAACATTTTGTAGTAGAAATCGCTATGAGAGCCTGCGTTATACTGGTTGTGATCAAGAGAGTTTTTATTTAGGACAACGGTAGATTTGAAGTTAACCTCCTGATCATCCAAGATTAAATCAATCAAGTCCTTATAGAGAGGCCACTGATGTTTGTTCAGTTTGCTCCATTTCAGCTCCGGTTTGTAGTTGTGTTTGTGCCTCAGGCTTTTGATACTTCGAGTTAAATTCTCTGCTTTTTCCGCACTGCAATGAAAAGCTCCCAGCACCATTACGTCACTGCCATCGTGAAGTAGGTGACAGCTTTCATCACAAAATATCTTGTAGACTGCCATTTCTAGGTTTGTACCGAAACATTATGATTGATGAAGAATAATCTCATAAAAAACGCAACATAATCAATTGCAGAGTTCTTTCATTTCTGTATGAGTGGAGGGGCAGTTTTTGCTCTTTACTATTGATGCTTCCCCCCTACTTTTTCTAAGTCAATTCATCAGAGAGAGGCTACTCCCTAGCTCAAATTGTCCAAAAATGAGTTAGCTCTACTCCTCGTATCCTTCTCTATCCCAATTTCTACTTATTTGCGATGGATGTCACGAAATGTGGGGTGTAGTTTCAAAGTAGCGGAAAGAATTCCAATGAAACTGAAACCTACACTTAAGCTGTTGATTCGAGATAAAACCTTGCTTCATTAATCATGCTGTATATACTAACAGTGTGCTGTATAAACTTACAGGTAGATTATGAAACCCTTAACGCCCCGTCAAACCGAAGTGTTTGAATTGATCCGTCGTAACATTCAAGACACAGGCATGCCGCCAACTCGCGCTGAAATCGCCAAAGAGCTGGGCTTTCGCTCGGCCAATGCTGCCGAAGAACATTTACGCGCCTTAGCTAAAAAAGGGGTGATTGAGATGATCCCCGGCGCTTCGCGCGGGATCCGTATTAGCGAAGACCATTTACCTGCTAATGCCGCGAATGACGAGCCAGAAGAAATCGGCTTGCCGCTGATTGGACAAGTGGCCGCAGGTGCCCCTATTTTGGCACAACAACATGTTGAGTCGCACTATGCGGTCGATGCTAATTTGTTTCATCCGCATGCCGATTATCTGTTGCGGGTGCAGGGCATGAGCATGAAAGACATCGGAATTATGGATGGCGATTTATTAGCGGTGCATAAAACCAACGATGTGCATAATGGTCAGGTGGTGGTGGCGCGCTTAGACGATGAAGTCACTGTGAAGCGCTTTCAACGTGACGGGAAAATGGTCTACCTTCATCCCGAGAACGAAGCACTTTCAACTATCGAAGTTGATTTAGAGTATCAAAGTGTTGATATTGAAGGTTTAGCGGTGGGGATCATCCGTACCGCAGACTGGATGTAGTTACTCCCTAAAACTAAGTTCCCTTCTTTTTAAAGCCCAAATTATAGCAATTTGGGCTTTTGTCGTTTACTTCACAGCTTTTATTTTAAATGTCTATATTTATAACATTCTATTTACAATTATTTAACTAAGCGTCTATTTTATAAGCAGTAAGGTATTTTAATTGCGAAGCCTTGCTGCTTTGGGAAGGGAGTTTTCCCTTATTTTGCGGCCACTTTATTATTGTAAGCAGCGATGTTTGCAATGAAGTGACCGGCCTTGGCTACGAGCAAAGGAGAGCGCTGTGGGCCGATGGATACCGCTAGTATTGCTGGCATGTTGGGTGAATCAAGCATGGGCGCAACAAACGATGTCGTTCAATTTACGCCCTGGTGTCACCGCCATTAGTGAGCAGGTTTACGGCTTGCACATGACTATTTTTTATATATGTTGTGTCATTGGGCTGGTGGTGTTTGGGGTGATGTTCTGGGCGATTTTTCATCATCGAAAGTCCAAGGGAGCCGTTGCCGCACAATTTCATGAGAGCACCAAAGTTGAAATTGTCTGGACGATAATTCCCTTCATCATTTTGATCGGCATGGCGATTCCTGCCACAAAAACCTTATTAGCGATGGAAGATCCTTCCGATGCCGATCTCACTATTCAAGTCACTGGTTCGCAGTGGAAGTGGCACTACCGCTATTTTGATCATGAGCTGGAATACTACAGCGTGTTGGCCTCGGATATGAAGCAAGTACAGGGCAAGCTTGCTAAGCGCGATAACTACTTATTGGAAGTAGATCATCCACTGGTGCTGCCAGTCGGCAAGAAGGTTCGTTTTTTAATGACTTCGGAGGATGTGATCCACTCCTGGTGGGTACCCGACTTTGCGGTCAAAAAAGATGCTAATCCGGGTTTTATTAACGAGGCCTGGACCAAAATTGACCAGCCGGGGATTTACCGCGGCCAATGTGCCGAACTTTGCGGTAAAGACCACGGCTTTATGCCGATTGTGGTGATTGCTAAACCTCAGGAGGAATACCTTGCTTGGTTGGCTCAGGCCGAAGCCGCTTACGTAGAAAAGCAGCAACAAGAGTTGGCCATGGTGGCGTTGACCATGGATAACGAGGAGCTGATGTCCTTAGGCAAAAGCGTTTATGAGAAGACTTGCGCCGCCTGCCACCAAGCCAATGGAGAAGGCCTGCCAGGGGTATTTCCAGCCTTAAAAGGCAGCCCAGTTGCGACCGGTGATGTGAACCAACATATCGACATGGTGGTGCATGGTGTGGCAGGAACCGCGATGCAGGCCTTTGGTAAGCAACTCGGTCTGAAAGAATTAGCGGCAGTTATTAGCTACGAGCGGAATGCTTGGGGGAATGATACGGGCGATATGGTGCAGGCTAAGGATGTCGCGGCAGTACAAGACGCGGCCAAGTAGCCACGGTTGGATAAATCGATTGGTGATAGCGGAACGACTAAGGACGTTGCCATGTTCAAGTACGACACGACGCGGCGCAATAGGCAATAGAAGGGAGAGTTAGATGAGCGCGACCACGGAGCTTAACCCGCAACAGGTAGAACATCACCACGCACCGCGTGGCCTATTGCGCTGGGTATTAACCACCAACCACAAAGACATTGGCTCAATGTATTTGTGGTTTAGCTTTGCCATGTTTATTACCGGCGGCGCGATGGCGATGGTGATCCGTGCAGAGCTATTCCAGCCGGGCCTGCAATTGGTGGAGCCAAACTTTTTTAATCAAATGACCACCATGCACGGCTTAATCATGGTGTTTGGCGCGGTGATGCCCGCCTTTACTGGCTTAGCTAATTGGTTGGTACCGATGATGATTGGCGCTCCCGATATGGCCTTGCCTCGTATGAATAACTGGAGCTTTTGGATCTTACCCTTCGCTTTTACCATGTTATTAGCCTCGTTATTTATGGAAGGGGGCGGGCCCAACTTTGGTTGGACGTTTTACGCGCCACTTTCCACCAAATATAGTCCCGATAGCACCGCCTTATTTGTGTTTTCAGTACATATCATGGGGATCAGCTCCATTATGGGCGCGATTAATGTGATTGTGACCATCATGAATTTGCGTGCCCCCGGTATGACTTATATGAAATTACCCTTGTTCGTTTGGACTTGGCTGATCACCGCCTTCTTGTTGATTGCGGTGATGCCGGTGTTGGCGGGAGCTGTGACCATGGTGCTTACCGATAAATACTTCGGCACTTCGTTCTTCGATGCCGCAGGCGGGGGCGATCCAGTATTGTTTCAGCATATTTTCTGGTTCTTCGGCCACCCCGAAGTGTACATCATGATTTTGCCTTCATTTGGCATTATTTCGGCGATTATTCCCGCTTTTTCTCGGAAGAAACTCTTTGGTTATGCATCGATGGTGTATGCCACTGCCTCGATTGCCGGTTTAAGTTTTGTGGTTTGGGCCCACCATATGTTTACCACGGGGATGCCGGTGGAAGCCGAGTTATTCTTTATGTTTTGTACCATGCTGATCTCGGTGCCAACCGGGGTTAAGGTCTTCAATTGGGTTGCCACCATGTGGCGCGGCAGCCTGACGTTTGAAACGCCGATGCTATTTGCCGTGGCCTTTATCGTACTTTTTACCATTGGCGGTTTCTCTGGTTTGATGCTGGCGATCACGCCAGTGGATTTTCAATACCATGATACTTATTTTGTGGTGGCGCATTTTCACTATGTGTTGGTGACGGGGGCTATCTTCTCGATTATGGCGGCCACCTATTATTGGCTGCCGAAATGGAGTGGCAAGATGTATGACGAGGGGCTGGGGCGCCTGCATTTTTGGTGCTCGCTGATATCGGTGAATGTATTGTTTTTCCCGATGCACTTTCTTGGTCTAAGTGGTATGCCGCGGCGTATTCCCGACTATGCGCTGCAATTTGCCGATGTGAATGCCATCGTCAGTATTGGTGGCTTCGCCTTTGGTTTGTCACAATTTATCTTCCTGTATCTGGTGATCAAGTGTATTCGCAGCGGTGAGCCTGCGCCAGCGAAGCCTTGGGAAGGCGCGGAAGGTTTAGAGTGGGATAATTTGCCATCACCTGCGCCCTACCATAGTTTTACTACGCCGCCGGAGATTAAATAACATGGCTGCCCATCGCCGTTTAGTGCTTCGGCTGCTATTGGTGGTGGTGGCGATGTTCGGCTTTGGTTTTGCTTTGGTTCCGCTTTACGATGTGTTTTGTAAGGTGACAGGGATTAATGGTAAAACCGCCAATCAGGCCAGTGAGTTAAGCACTATTGCGCCTCAGAAACGCAGTGTCACGGTGGAGTTTATCACCTATGTACCGCGCGCCTTAAATTGGCAATTTGGCGCGACCGTAAATCGAATTAAGGTTCACCCAGGGGAAAGCCTATTGGTTGACTTTAGCGCGACTAATCAGAGTGCCCTGACTACCACGGTGCAAGCGGTACCTTCGGTCAGCCCCGGTTTGGCGGCCAATCATTTTAAAAAGATCAGCTGTTTTTGTTTTCAACAGCAAACGCTTACCCCGGGGCAGCGGCAAACGATGCCGCTGAATTTTTATATCGATCCAGAGTTACCCAGAGACATTACCACCATCACTTTGGCTTACACCCTATTTGCGGTTAGTGCGGATGAGCCGGAGCTGAGCAATACGGCGCAACAGCGTGCCGATGGAGAGCAGAGCAATGACGCAGCCTTATGAAAAATATTATGTTCCCGCCCAGAGCGTGTGGCCAATTATGGGGGCTGTGGGCTTATTTTTAACCGCGATGGGGGCGGGCTTTACAGTACAACAAATGGGCTCAGAACTTAACTATGGTTTGTGGATCTTGGGCTGTGGTTTTGTGGTGCTGATTAGCATGCTGTTTGGCTGGTTTGGCAATGTGATTAGCGAAAGTATGCAAGGCCACTATAGCGCGCAAATGGATCGCTCGTTTCGCCAAGGCATGAGCTGGTTTATTTTCTCTGAGGTGATGTTTTTTGGTGCCTTCTTTGGTGCTTTGTTTTATGCCCGAATGATTGCGGTGCCGTGGCTTGGCGGTGCCGGCAATAATGCCATGACCGCAGCGGTATTGTGGCCTGAGTTTGAAGCCATTTGGCCATTACTCGATACCCCTGGGGGGATCCAAACTGAGGCCATGGGTTGGTACGGCTTACCATTGTTGAATACACTTATTTTGGTGACATCTTCAGTTACCTTGCATTTCGCTCATGTCAGTTTAGAAAAAGATAAACGCACACCCTTGAAGTTGTGGTTAGCCCTCACCTTGGTATTGGGCTTTTCCTTTTTGTTTTTTCAAGTTGAAGAATACCTACATGCCTATCAAGAATTAGACTTGCGTTTAGACTCCGGTATTTACGGTAATACTTTCTTCTTGCTCACTGGTTTTCACGGTTTACACGTCACCCTTGGTGCCTTGATGTTAACGGTGATGCTGCTGCGGGTTTTAAAGGGGCATTTTAGTGGCGATAAACATTTTGCGTTTATGGCGGCCAGTTGGTATTGGCACTTTGTTGATGTGGTGTGGTTGTGCCTATTTCTATTTGTTTACGTGTTGTAAGTGTCCGTTTAGTAGGGGCGAGGATGAGGTTGAATAAGGCCAGTGGCGAGGGCAAGTAAGATCAGGGCGATAATTAGCACGCTGAATAGCAAACGTCGCCCAAGGTAATGACTCATTGGTTTATCACCGCCTTTAAGCATTACCCGCAGCGCCATCAGCATATTAAGCATCACAATTAGGATAAATACGGTAATCACTATTTTTATGAACATCACTAAGCTCTCTTCATCGATGAATAAAAAACCAGTGTCTTATCGGCTACTGTCGTTTGTTGTGCTGATGGTGGCGCTCATCGTACTTATGCTCAAGCTTAGCTTATGGCAATGGCAACGGGCGGAGCAAAAGCAAGTTTTGTTAGATCAGTATCAGCAGCAATCACAGCAAATTATTAGTTTAGCTGAGGCGGTGGCGCAGGGCGGCAAGGCTTTTCAATTAGTGACCCCGGGCGAGCTTAAAGTGCTTGGTCCGCGCCTATGGTTAGACAATCAAATTCAGCAGGGCCGAGTGGGTTACGATTTATATTCATTGGCGGAAACTGCACAAGGTAAGGTTTTGATCCGCCAAGGCTGGCAACCAGCCAGTTATGATCGCCAGCAACTGCTGTGGCCAGTCGAGGGAGATCAGCAGGCCGAAGTTTATCGACTTCGTTATATTAGCTTACCGATATTGGCCAATTCACAGCAGTGGTTAGAGGTATTACCACAAGGTTTACGCGCTCAGCAGCTCAACCTCGCGGGTCTTGCCCAGCAATGGGGAATTCACTTACTGCCGTTTATCTTGGATCGCCAAATTGACACTTCGCCGCAACAGTTAATTGCAATGCCCGTGCAAAAGCATCAGGCCTATGCCTTGCAATGGCTATTGATGGCGGTAGTGGCGTGCGGCTTTAGTATTTACTTCCTTAAACGTAGCTACGGAAAGGAGTCGCGATGAGCAGCCAATCGCAAACTGTGCTCAAGTTAGCGGCAGTATTCTTGTTGCATCTGCCTGTAAATGGCAGGGCTGACAGCTTGTTCAATATTGATTTCATCAAACGCAGTTATGTGAAGGAGTTGCGATGATCAGCCAACAGAAAACTATGCTCAAGTTAGTGGCGGTGTTTTTGGTGCCGATACTGTTGGCTTGGTTAGTGCTAAAAATGGGGTGGTTTGAGCGGGGTACCTTAAGCCATGGCGAATGGCTAGAGCCGCCAGTGCAATTGAGTGATTATCCGCAGGGGAAGTGGTCGATTGCGCAGGTGGTGGCCAAACCCTGTGAGCAGGATTGTCTGCAGCAATTCCAGCTGCTCTCCAAGGCTTGGATGGCTTTAGGGATAGCCAAGCAAAAGACCCAGCGCTTGGCCTTGCTGACCAAGGCCGCCGCTTTCGATGAAGGTTCGAGCTTGGTTGAGGAGACCCAGATTGCTGCATTGAGCTTGGCCAATAACCAGCAGCAAGCTTGGGCACAATACGATCAACGCTGGTTGGTGGTCGATCCCACAGGCTGGGTCATTATGAGCTATCAGCCACAGCAAGGTTATACGCAGGTAAAGGGGCTTATTTCCGACCTGCAGCGTTTGATTAAAAACTCCCGTTACCAATAAAAGAGAGGGGCTGAGCAGAGGAGGATGACAATGCAAAAAGGATTAATGGCTGCAATGTTATTGGCCCTAGTGGTGATTGGTCTTGGCGCTTTTACCCGTCTCACCGATGCGGGTTTGGGTTGCCCGGATTGGCCTGGTTGCTACGGGCATTTTGCGGTGCCGCAAACTGAAGCACAATTACAGCATGCAGCGGTCCATTTCCCCGAGCGTCCCTTAGAAAGACAGAAAGCTTGGCATGAAATGATCCATCGTTATTTTGCCGGTGCGCTGGGTTTATTAGTGCTGGCTTTAGCGGGCTGCGCTTGCTGGCGCAAACAACAGCGGGGCATCGCTTTGTTGGTTTGCTTGTTGATTGGTTTTCAAGCTATTTTGGGGATGCTCACCGTTACCAAGGGCTTAATGCCCTTAATCGTAATGGGTCATTTGCTGGGGGGCTTCTCGGTGTTAGCACTATTGTTTTGCTGGTATAACCGGGTTAAATATCCGCCTGCTAAATCGCGATCGCGGATCTGGCCGCTGGTTTTGGGCTTGGCAATATTGGTGCTGCAACTGGCCCTTGGTGGCTGGACTTCGGCCAATTATGCCGCTATTTCTTGTCAGGGCTTTCCGCTGTGTCATGAAGACTGGCAGCAGCTTTATCAGTTAAAGGCCTTCGATCCCCTGCCTCATTCCCCTACCGGCAATTATGAATTTGGTGTATTGAGTCATCCCGAGCGGGTCACAGTGCATGTAAGTCACCGAATATGGGCTGGCGTTACCGCCTTATATTGGTTGCTGCTTGCCATGAGTTATTTGCTACGCCCGAGCAGCGCGCTAGAGCGTCGCCGCGCCTCGCGTTTACTGTTGGTATTATTCACTCAGTTGGGGTTGGGGCTGGCCAATGTTTGGTGGCAGCTACCCTTGTTGGTGGCGGTGGCACACAACTTAGTGGCCGCGTTGTTGTTATTGAGTGCGCTGAGTCTGCTATTGGCGTGTTATCAAAAGGGCGGCGTGACTGCGCCGCGCGAGAAGGAGAGGCTTTATGGCGAAGTTGAATACCCTAAGCTGGTCTAAACCCTTAATCAATATTAATTGGCGAGCGCTGTATAAGCTGACCAAACCCAAGGTGGTGGCGCTGATTGTATTAACGGCGGTGGTCGGAGCCTGTTTAGCGACTTCTGGTTTACCGCCTTGGCAGGCCTTATTGCTGGGGAATCTTGGGATCGGTTTAATGGCGGCAGGCGCGGCGGCTTTTAATCACTACATCGATAGTGAAGCCGACGCCAAAATGGGGCGGACTCAGGGACGTCCGCTGCCCACTGGCGCAGTATCCAATTATTTGGCGCTACTATGGGCTTCGGCTCTGTCGGTATTGGGTTTTGTGCTGTTGTACTTTGGGGTTAATCCCTTGACCGCTTGGTTAACGGCCGCCAGTTTGGTGGGTTATGCAGTGGTTTATACCTTGTGGTTAAAGCGTGCCACTCCCCAAAATATCGTGATTGGTGGCTTAGCAGGAGCGATGCCACCTTTACTCGGCTGGACGGCGGTTAATAATAGTATTTCGGCTGAGCCTTTATTGTTGGTGATGTTGATCTTTACTTGGACACCGCCACATTTCTGGGCCCTTGCCATCGCTCGGCGTAAAGAATATGCCAAGGTGAATATTCCGATGTTGCCGGTGACCCATGGGGTGGCGTTTACCAAATTGTTGATCTTGATGTACAGCGTATTGCTGTTTGCAGTGGCTTGGTTACCATTTTTGGTCGGCATGAGCGGCAGCCTGTATTTGGCCTTCAGTTGTCTGTTGAACCTGCGCTTTATTCAACTCGCTTGGCGTTTATATGGCGGCGATAACCACACCGACGCGATGCGCCTATTCGGTTTTTCCATCGTGTATCTGATGTTGTTGTTTTTGGCCCTGCTCGCGGATCATTGGCTATTTTCCTTGTTATAGTCTGGGCTAAAGTCAAAGGCTGCCAGCCTTGATTTATCTTGGTTGAGTGTTAGGACGATTGGGTGAGTGATTGCTTATTTGTCTTGATTCGGCTTTAAAAGTTGCTCCACTGCGGGGTAACTTTTACACTGAATTTTGGTTTATTAACGCTAAGTAGTCATGAGATCTGTCCGACTTAAGGCGATCGCCGCCATCGCTTTACCAATGATTTTATCGAACATTACTATTCCTTTGTTAGGCTTGGTGGATACCGCTGTAATTGGTCATTTAGACCAAGCGCATTATCTGGCTGGGGTTGCGCTGGGTTCAATGATGATCAGCCTCGTATATTGGCTATGTGGCTTTTTGCGAATGTCGACCACCGGGCTGGTTGCTCAGGCAGTGGGTTTGGCTGATATGACCGCGTTGCTGAAGGTCGCGTTGAGTTCGGTCTTACTGGCTGTGTTACTCGGCTGTTTATTAGTGTTGTTTCAGCAGCCAATTTTGTCGCTAGGCTTGAGTTTGGCTGGTGGTGGGGAACTTAGTTTGCACTACGCCGCCGACTATTTTTCAACACGGATCTGGGGCGCCCCAGCGGCACTGCTAAATTTGGTGTTGTTAGGTTGTTTACTGGGCTTACAAAATGCCCGTGCTCCAATGGTATTACTCATCGTCGGGAATTCATTGAACATTGGCTTAGACCTTTGGCTGGTCTTGGGCTTGGATATGAAGGTGCAGGGCGCCGCCTTAGCCACTGTCATTGCCGACTACCTTAGTCTTGCTCTGGGCTTATATTTGTGCCGTCAATCCTTAACCCGCTTGGGGCTGAGTATGACCGACATTGCTACGGCACTCAGGGGCTTAGCCTTCGATCAATTTAGCCGTTTACTGCGTCTTAATCTGGATATTTTCTTTCGCTCTTTAAGTTTGCAGCTCTGTTTTGCTTTTATGACGTTTCAAGGCAGCCAGCTGGGTGAAAATATTGTGGCCGCCAACGCGGTACTGCTCAATTTTCTGATGTTTGTCTCTTTTGCTCTCGATGGAGTCGCCTATGCGGTGGAAGCCTTAGCGGGGAAAGCCAAGGGAGCTCAAGATAGAGCCCAGTTTGTTGGGGTGATAAACGATTGTTTACTGTTAGCCGCAATATTCGCCTTGTTGTTTAGTCTTGGTTTCTATTTATTTGGTCCCAGCTTAATCAATCTTCTCACCGATATTAGCGAGATTAGAGCGACCGCTAATCAATACTTGGCTTGGATGTTCGTGCTGCCTGTGGCCGCGGTATGGTGCTTTATTTTTGATGGCATCTTTATTGCGACAGCGGAAGGCAAAATGATGCGTAATTCTATGTTGTTGGCCAGTGTTGGGGTATTTTTCCCAGTATGGTGGTTGAGCCAAGATTGGGGGAACCATGCTTTGTGGCTCGCCATGTGCAGCTTTATGGCTGCCCGGGGCTTAAGTTTAGCCTACACTTATCGACTGGCCTTAAATCGACATTGGTGGTTTAAAGCCACGCCAGTGGGATGAATCTTCGGGACCTAGCGACAACGGGATTTGACCGGTCAATGTTAATCCAGCCATCAATTGATGAGTGAGCAAGACGAGGATTTTGCAGCACTGTTGCTGAGGGAATACAACAGCAATAAACCACTCTCTGGTTGATTGCTGTTGTTTACTCATTTTCATTTCGCAGGGTTGGTTTGCTAAACCGCGTTGTGATATCCCAACTGACGCCAAGCCTCGTAGGCAAATACCGAAACCGCATTCGACAAATTCATACTACGGCTATTGGCTAACATCGGGATCCGTAATCGATAAGTGCTGTCAATTTGGCTTAAAATCGCATCGGGCAAGCCCCGCGTTTCTGGGCCAAACATCAGATAGTCATTCTCGGCAAATTGAAAGTCGCTATGAAACCCGCTGCCTTTGGTGGTGCAAGCCAACAAGCGTGCTGGTTGTTCGCTCTCTAGAAAAGCCTGATAGTTGGCATGGCGTTTCACTTCGGCAAATTCGTGATAATCCAACCCTGCGCGTTTTACTTTTTTGTCGTCCCAGGCGAAACCCAAGGGCTCGATTAGATGCAAACTGCAGCCACTATTGGCCGCTAAACGGATAATTGCGCCAGTGTTTTGCGGAATTTCGGGTTCAAATAGCACAATATTAATCATGGTCGGTCCCAGTCGTTGCAAAAGCGCTATTGTAGTGGCAAGCGTAGGCTAACTTCCAGCCCTTTACCGGAATGATTATGCGCACTAATACTGCCACCATGCTGGCGAATCGCCGATTCGGCAATCGCTAAGCCGAGGCCAACACCACCACTATCTCGATCGCGTGCTTCGCCACAGCGATAGAAGGGGCGGAAAATATTGTCTAATTCACTCTCGTCAATCCCCGGACCATCATCCCGGATGACAATGACTAAGTACTGTTGCTCGATGTTGGCCTCAAGCGTAACTTGCTGTTCGGCGTATTTTAACGCATTGCGGCAGATGTTTTCTAAGGCGGAGCTGAGTAATTGCGGGTAACAAAGCAAACTTAAATGTTCAGGATATGTCGCCTTAAATTTCTTACTCAGTTGTTCCGCTTCGAAGTTGCAATCATCGACTAAATCAATCATGAGTTCATCGAGCTGAGCTTGCTGTCGTTGCGCGTTTACTTGCATTCTTGATAGGGATAATAAGGCGTTAATCATCTCGGCCAAACGCTGTGATTCACGTTCGATGCGTTCTACTTCGGCACTACTGCTTTGGCGTTTTTTGTGTAAAGCCAGCGCCATATTGAGACGGGTGAGTGGTGAACGCAGCTCGTGAGATATATCACTTAATAAACGTTGTTGGTTGCTAATCGCCTGATTCAGCGTGTCGACCATGCGTTGTAAACTTTCCGAGAGCTGACCAATTTCGTCACCGCGATTAATTTCTGGCAGCTGGGTGTCTAATTGCCCCCGTGACAGCTTGTTGGCAGCGCTCTGTAGCCGTTTGAGGGGACTCACAATATGTCGGGTCAGCAAGAAACACAGTGCCAGACTTAGCAGGATGGCAACTCCCGCGAGAACCCAGGGGGAAGAGCCGCGTAACGGGAGCAGGTTGTTCATGAGCTCTGGGCTTCGGCGGCGCTCGAGGTAAAGCAAGTAGGTTTTGTCATCCAAGGTGATTGCCCTTGGACCAATGAACACCCGCTCATGGTCGAGCATAATCCGTGGATTGTTGACCTGGTCGTGATTGGCAATAAAGCGGCGTATGGCGCGGTCCACTTGCGGATGATTAACCACCAAGCCTTGTTCATCGACCAGAAAAGGCATGGTAAAACGTCCGCTACTATGCGGCGCGGGGCGTTGATTGAAGGCTTTGTTCGGGTTGTTTTGGATCCGCTGTTCGAAGTCTTGTAAGTTTTTCAGTGCCCATTCCGGCGCCGCAACGTTATCGGTGCTTACTAGTCGTGACATGTTAAATGCCACAAAGGCGGTTATCAGCAAAATTAACCAGAAGGAAACGAATATTTTGACAAATAGATTATTGAGTAGTCGTTTCATGTTTACCACTCCAACCACATGTAACCTTTACCACGCACGGTTTTTATTCTTGGGAGTTGGTCTTTTCTTGGTGGGATTTTTTTTCTTAGATTGCTGATGTGCATATCTAAGCTGCGGTCGAAGGCCTGCAGCCGTTTACCTAATACGGTTTGATTCAGCTTATTCTTATCTAATAATTGACCTGGATGCTCCAGCAGTTGCTGCAACAACAGTAATTCAGTGCTGGTGAGGTCCAGTTCAACATCTTCACAATGCGCCTGTTGTTTGGCGACCGACAGTGTTAAGTCTTGATGGCAAATTAAATCGCCATGTGCTTCAGAGCTGGGTGCGTTTTGGGTGCGGCGCAAGATGGCTCGGATCCTTGCTAATAATTCCCGTTCACTAAATGGCTTGGCTAGGTAGTCGTCGGCGCCAAGCTCTAAGCCAAGGACTCGGTCAATTTCATCGCCTTTAGCGGTGAGCATTAATACCGGCTGTTGGCTGTCTTTGCGAAGCTCTTTTAAGACTTCGAAGCCATTTTTCCCAGGCATCATCACATCTAGTAGTACTAAATCATAACTTGTTTGTTGCAGTTGCTTTAAGCCGCTCAGACCATCGTTGCATACTTCACAGTCAAATCCTTCTAAGGCCAATAATTCGCCGAGTAATTCGGTGAGTTCTTTGTCGTCATCAATTAAAAGCAGCTTCACAGTTGATTCCTAGGTGATCATTGATAGCTAAAGTGTACAAAAATTCCTTGGCTTTGCGGATCTATCATAGGCTCATTTACATAGCTTTACACTTCCTTGCCATTAGTTTGCATTGGCCGCTATATACTGAAAATGTCTGAAACATACGAGGATTTAAAAATGAAAAAGCTACTTGTGACTACCTTACTTGGAACCCTGATTCTTGCCCCTGCTGCTTTTGCTGCCAATGGCAATCGACACGATGGTGAAGGTATGCGTGATAGAGATGGCCATCCGCGAATGCATTTAATGCGCGAACTTGATTTAACTGCTGCGCAGAAAGCACAAGTTAAAGAAATTATGCAGGCCAATAAGCCAAGCGGCGAGACAAAGCAGCGAGATGGTGAGCGAGCTCAGCGTAACATGATGCATCAGCAACATATGGCGATTGTGACTTCGGCTACTTTTGATGAAAACGCAGCCAAAAACTTACTTAAAAAAGAGCAAGAGAAGCATCAACAACGCGCTTTACATATGATGCGTTCGCAGAATGCGATATACCAAATACTGACTCCGGAACAACAACAGAAGTTCCAGCAGTTAACAGAACAGCGTATGGAAAAACGCGGGCAAATGAAAAAAGATGGTAAACACCAAAATTACCAACAAGGTGAAAAGCAACACAAAAACGCTAAAGCTAGCACTTAAGGGAGCAGCTTCTATACTTTACAAAACTTTCCCGTGAATTTGTAAAGTGGAAAAACAAAATTACCAGCGTTTAGTGACCCGCGCTACACAGCTTGCAAGCTGTGTAGCTTTGTTTTTATTACTGATAAAAAGTGGTGCCTATTTATATACTGGCGCAATTAGTATTTTGGCGTCGTTGATTGATTCACTCATGGACATTGGCATGTCCTTGGTTAATTTATTGGCGGTGCGTTATGCACTACAACCCCCCGATAAAGAGCACCGTTTTGGTCATGGAAAGGCTGAACATCTCGCGAGTATCGTGCAAGCTGCCTTCATTGTGGGTTCGGCTTTCATGTTGCTATATAGCGGTACGACCGAGTTAATGCGCCCGCAAGCTTTACAGCACAGTCAGTTAGGTATTTGGGTCATGATCGTTTCTACTTTGATTACAATTGCCTTAGTACTTTTCCAAAAATATGTCGTTAAGAAAACTAACAACAGTTTAATTAAAGCCGATTCGATGCATTACGCGATGGATGTTTTTATGAATGTGGCAGTGCTTGTGGCCTTATTTCTTAGTCAATATGGATGGTATTGGGCCGATGGATTGTTTGCAGTGTTGATCGCCCTATATATTTGCTATGGTGCTTTTGGAATTGGTAAAGATGCGGTACAAAATTTATTGGATAGAGAGCTTCCTCGGGCTTTCCAAGTTCAGGTTTATCAAATTGCTTTGAAGCTTGCTGGCGTGTTGGGAGTACATGATGTTAGAACTCGCCAGTCGGGTCAGACTAAATTTATTCAACTCCATCTGGAACTAGATGATAAACTCACCCTTTACCAAGCTCATGATATTGCCGATAAGGTAGAGGCGGCATTGTTAGCGCAGTGGCCAGAAGCCGATATCTTGATCCATCAGGATCCCCAGTCGGTGGTGCCAGAAGAAAAGAAACAACAGTTTTTGTAAGGTGAAGTAAGTGGCAAAGCTAAGGGACTATCAAATTAAACAAACGTTAGCCGAAACCGTTTGGTTGCAAATTCGTGATGAAGCGCACCGAATGGCTGAAGATGAGCCGATGTTATCCAGCTTCTTCTATTCGACGATTTTGAATCACCATACGCTGGCCTCGGCCTTGAGCTTCCAATTAGCAAGTAAGTTGGATAGCTCAACGGTACAGGCGATTTTGTTGCGTGAATTTATTGAAGAAGCTTTATTGGCTGATCCAAATATTTTGGAAGCAGTGGCGGCTGACATTGTGGCAGTGAAAGATCGTGACCCGGCAGTAAAATACTACGCGATCCCCTTGTTATATCTGAAAGGTTTCCATGCCTTACAGGGCTACCGTGTGGCAAATTGGTTGTGGCATCGTGGACGCTTGGCACTAGCGCGTTATATGCAAAACCAAATCTCGGCGGTGTTTGCTGTGGATGTTCATCCGGCGGCCACCATCGGTAAAGGGATCATGTTTGACCATGCCACTGGCATCGTGGTGGGTGAAACCGCAGTGATTGAAGATGATGTATCAATCTTACAATCGGTGACTTTAGGGGGAACCGGGAAAGACCGAGGCGATCGACATCCAAAAGTTCGTCAAGGGGTATTGATTGGTGCGGGTGCAAAGATCCTTGGCAATATTGAAGTGGGACGCGGCGCAAAAGTGGGGGCGGGTAGTGTCGTTCTCGAGGATGTGCCAGCGCACACCACGGTTGCTGGCGTACCAGCAAAGGTGGTGGGCAGACCCGGTTGTGAGATGCCAGCCATTGATATGGGGCAAAATATCTAATTTAGTCGGTGGCGGCGATATAAGCGAAGCGCGGCATTGTTTTGCCGTCCACAACGACCTCTTCAACAAACATATGATAGGGCCGAACCCACAGTTTACCTTCTCCGTATAAAGGTCGGTAAAGTACCAACTGTTCTTCGGTTTCCGAATGGGTCACGGTATCGATCACTTGGTATTCCGGACCTTTGTAATGTCGGTATCGACCTTTCTTTAATTTCATGTTTATAAATTCGACAACTAGTTAGGTAAATAGAGTTCTACCCTTGTTGGGCATAGATGACAAGAGTATGCTGCTTTAAAGTAAGTCTTTATCAATATGTGAACACGATTAGGGTTCATTTATCCATGAGGACTGACTTTAGATAGAATATCTAGAGTGAGGTTAACAACAGATTAACGGGAGTAGGTTGATGTCTTTTGACGTATTGGAAAAATTAGAAGCAAAGGTTCAAATTGCAGTCGATAGTATTGAATTACTACGTATGGAAATTGAAGAACTCAAAGAACAAAATAGTAAGCTGAGTGATGAGAATAGTCATCTGTTACAAGAACAACAAGCTTGGCAAGAACGCCTTACTGCCTTGTTAGGGCGTATCGAAGACGTTCAAGCCGAGTAAGCTGTAAGCTTAAATTCGCTTGGACCTTATTCGATATCGAGTGGTTCAGGCGATAAAATCACGCCAGTGGTGTCGGCATAAATATGATCTTCCGGTAAAAAAGTGACGCTACCAAAATTGACCGGAATATTCACATCACCAGTTTCGTCTTCGGCGTCAGCACCAACAGGAATGGAAGCCAGTGCCTGGATCCCTATATCTAAATCTTCAAGCGCGTCCACATCTCGAACACAACCGTAAACAATAATGCCATCCCATTCATTTTCGGCTGCAGCTTCGGCGATGGTTACATCGAGCAAGGCGCGTCGCAATGAGCCGCCGCCGTCTATCAATAATACCCTACCGGTGCCAGGCTCCTGAACGACCTGAGCAATTAAGCCCGAATTTTCAAAACATTTGATGGTGGTAATTTCTCCCCCAAAAGAGTTTCTGCCACCATAACTGGCAAACATGGGTTCGACGACATCAACCGTATCTGCGTATAGGTCACAAAGTTCAGAGGTATTATATTCCATGGTCTGGATCCTAAATTGGCCCGAGTTATCGCTACCAGTATAAACACTAAGTCGCGGTTTTCAATTAAGAAATAATAACTAAGCTAGAAAAGCAAAATAACCCGGCTGCAGACCGCATTACGGGGCTTAAAGGGGATTAGCAGAGTCATCAAATTGATAACTCTGCGAGGTATTTATAGAATAAAACGACTTAAATCTTCGTCGGCGACTAATTCGTCTAAAGATTTATTGACGTAATCGGCGTCGATGATCTCTTTCTGACCTGAATTATCAGAGGCCACAAAGCTTAATTCTTCCATTAATTTTTCCATCACCGTGTGTAGCCGACGAGCGCCAATATTCTCGGTGCGTTCATTCACTTGCCATGCCGCATCGGCAATCCGACGAATCCCTTCTTTGGTGAACTCAACGTCTAGGCCTTCGGTGGCCATTAGCGCCTTGTATTGTTCGGTTAATGAAGCATTAGGTTCGGTGAGGATCCGCTCAAAATCATCTGCACTGAGTGCATTCAGACTAACACGGATCGGCAAACGCCCTTGTAATTCAGGGATCAGATCGGAAGGTTTCGCGACCTGAAAAGCGCCCGATGCAATAAACAGGATGTGGTCGGTTTTTACCATGCCATGTTTGGTGCTTACCGTTGAGCCTTCAACCAGTGGTAGCAAGTCGCGTTGCACACCTTCTCGGCTTACATCTGGGCCTGAAACATCGCCGCGTTTACAAATTTTATCGATTTCATCTAAGAATACGATGCCTTGGTTTTCAACCGCGTACAGGGCTTTTTCTTTGAGCTCTTCTGGGTTGACCATTTTAGCGGCTTCTTCTTCCACCAATAATTTGAAAGCTTCTTTAATTTTGAGTTTACGTTTCTTGCTATCTTTGCTGCCAGATAGGTTTTGAAACATACCTTGTAATTGATTGGTCATCTCTTCCATGCCCGGAGGGGCCATGATTTCGACACCTATCTGTGGCTGAGCCACATCAATTTCAATTTCTTTGTCGTCAAGTTGGCCTTCACGCAGTTTTTTACGAAAAGCCTGGCGAGTCGAGTTGTCTTCTTTCTTCTCATCATGACCAAAGCTGTCTTTTGCAGGGGGCAGTAGAGCATCGAGGATCCGATCTTCTGCTTGGTCTTCGGCTCGAAAACGAAATTTTTCGGTTTCTTGCTCGCGGGTCATTTTGAAGGCAACATCGGCGAGATCGCGAATAATCGTCTCAACCTCTTTTCCAACATAACCGACCTCGGTGAATTTTGTAGCTTCTACTTTAATGAATGGGGCGTGCGCTAGTTTCGCCAAGCGCCGTGCAATTTCGGTTTTACCGACGCCTGTTGGGCCTATCATTAAGATATTTTTAGGCGTAACTTCATGGCGCAATTCATCATTGAGTTGCATTCTGCGCCAGCGGTTGCGTAAGGCAATTGCCACTGCGCGTTTGGCTTCAGATTGGCCGATGATGTGGTTATCTAATTCGGAGACAATTTCTCTGGGGGTCATTTCAGACATAATTTTTTCCTGCAAAGCTTTAAGCTTTCGCGTCTAATTCTTCAATAGTATGGTACTGGTTGGTAAACACACAAATGTCACCGGCAATGCTCAGGCTTTTTTCAGCAATTTCACGTGCGCCTAAATCGGTGTTTTGTAATAGGGCGAGAGCCGCAGACTGAGCAAAAGGCCCTCCTGAACCGATGGCGATTAAGTCGTGCTCAGGTTGAACCACGTCACCGTTACCAGTAATGATTAATGATGCTTCGCTGTCTGCGACTGCCAGTAGGGCTTCTAGTTTACGTAGCATGCGATCGGTTCGCCAATCTTTGGCCAGCTCTACAGCTGCCTTGGTAAGGTGACCTTGATGCATTTCTAGTTTTGCTTCGAAACGTTCAAATAGGGTAAATGCATCGGCAGTGCCGCCAGCAAATCCGGCCAACACTTGACCGTGATAAAGGCGGCGAACCTTCTTTGCGTTGCCTTTCATCACGGTATTGCCAAGGGAAACTTGGCCATCGCCAGCAATGATCACTTTGCCGTTGCGGCGTACGGAGACGATAGTAGTCACGATATTTCCTCAGTTTATACAGCTAACCATAAGAGTTAACTTGGCTATCTCAATGAAGTGGGGGGGCGTCGATAATTTTTCAAGGTATAAGCCAAAAACTGTGGTGCTTTAGTTGTGATTAAATAATTTCAACAACTGTTGCTGTTGTTCATCGTTGAGTGATGCGAAGTGGCTCAATAGTACCCGTAATAATTTGGATTTTGCCAGTTGATGCTGCTGAGAAGCGTATTGTAACTGGTTTATTGCGGAGGCATCAAAGGTGAAAGTACAGTGCCGAAAGGTGCTGCTAGGCTTGTCGGCGGGAGCTTTTTTTGGATTGAGGCTCGGTTTTCCTAGCGCATAGTTTTCGGCATCATCAATGAATTGTTCGACGCTTATTTTTTTGGCTTGGCGGCGGCGATGCGGTTGCTTTTTTAAATCAGTTAAACTCATGGGAGTCTTCTTGCTGGATGGCGAGTAATTCAGTCACTATCGCTTTGATCTCATTGGCAGCTTTACCTTCGGGCTCTATCTCTAACACCGAACGGCCACTTTCTTCACTATCATCGTAGAGATTGCGAGCGAAGGTCACGGAGTCGAGCACATGTAAGCCGAAGGAGCGACAAACTTCTTTGGCGTCGAGGATCCGATTTGCTTGGTTGGGCAGAGATGGGCATTGGGTGATTACAAAACTAGCGACCATTTTAGGGTTGACCATTTTACAGGTACTGAGCATGTCTTCCATATGCGGAAGCGTTTTAAGGTCACGGCGTTTGGGTCGTAGTGGAATTAATACATATTTTGCGACTGACATTGCTGCACGCATGGCTAAGTTGTCTTGACCACCACAGTCCACAATCACAAAATCGTAGCCATTTTCTAGGCTGAGTAAGTCCTTGCGGATTTTTCCGTAGAGTTGAATACAGTTAATCCCTGGTAGGGATTCATCTTCGTTGCGGGCTTGGATCCAATCGGAGGTAGTGCGCTGCGGGTCGCAATCAACCATTAAGATATTTGCGTCAAATTCGGTTTTCAGGTGAACGGCAATATTTTGTGCTAAGCAACTTTTACCACTACCACCCTTTTCCCCACCAACAAGTATCAACATGGTTCATCCCTCTTCTGCAACTTGCGACCAATTATAATTACTGGCTTTGTGGTACAAGTTTATTAAGTATAAGACAAACTGACATGTTTGCTTATCTGGACGAGAATTTTACAGTATTAACAAAAACATATTATAGCTAGAGAAGTTCTTACGATGACAACGCGCTACTTTTACTTTCATTTCCGCTTCAGCGGAATGTTTCGCAGTAAATTTAACTTTAAGTTTGGTGCCAATCGCTAAATCTTTATCATGAACAATCAACATGCCACGGCGAGAGATGTCGATACAAGTGGCTTCAATCACTGCTTCATCGTCTTCGTTATTGGTCAAAATGAGCTGCACCGGTTCGTTTTCCAAATCGAGTCGCATTGAGCCTCGTCGCTCAAGTTGCTGTAGTTCCGTGTTGTTCATAGTATCGCGTTCCTATTTGAGTCACGGTCTTGGTCTTATTTTGCCGTTTTTAGTCAAAACTGATTTATTAGAATAGCTACATTTTTATAACATAGTTGGGATATAAGTCAAATAAGTAATATTTTTAAGCGCTTAGCACAGGCAGTAATTGAATAATTAGCTACTTTAAGGCCTTTATACAAGATTTTACGTTATGGTTAAAGGTTATGGCTGTTGGTGGATAAGGGCGTCTTTATTCATATATGCTTTAGTATCAATCAAAGCCAACATCTCTGTTGGCTTGTATATAGTTTGGATGTCTTAAAAGCTCCCTACTTAAAAGCTCCAATGCCAAATTTGGCAACCATTGATTTTGGCGCGTTGTAATATATGCCGATCTCGTTCAGCATCTCGCTTGGTGGGATAGGGGCCTAACACCACGCGATACCAGGCGCCATTTTCCCCTTCGGTGCGCTTAATTTGACTTTCCAGGCCTGCAAAGGCAATTAAGGCTTTACTCTCTTCGGCGCGGTCTCGGCTACGGAAAGAAGCACACTGCATTTGGTAAGGGATGGCCGGCTGGTTTGGTTTGGCGGCCGGCTCAACTTCTACTTGCTTGTGTTCTAGCTCTTTAACATAGCTCCGCTCTTTTGGTGGCTCTGGCAGACTTGCTTTGGCCTTTGGCTTTGCGATGGGCTGTGGGTTTACCAACTCGCTGAGCTCGGGAGCTGGTGTGGGCGCGCTACCTTTAATATTAAATAGCAATACCGAGAAACCCACGATCGCTGCGATCACCGCGAGAGCTAAGGCGAAGGGGAAGCGTTTTTGATGACTGACCGCGCGGCTAGATCTAGCCGCGGGTTTTTTCTTGGGCTTGCTGCGCCCTACATAGTCCTTCGCCATGTTTACATCCGATCCAAAGTCTCGATCCCTAATAATGAAAGACCTTGATCTAACACTTTCGCTGTTAAAGCTGCTAAGCGCAGACGACTATGTTTCACCTCGCTTTCAACATCGTCCTTAAGGATTGGGCAAGCTTCATAGAAAGTCATAAATGCACCCGCGAGCTCGTAGAGGTAATTACACATCATGTGTGGCATACCTTTATCGGCTACATTGTTGACCGCATCGCTAAACTGAATTAATTTTTGTGCGAGAGCGATTTCGGCGTCTTCAGCCAATATAATGTTTTGCTCAAGGCTGTCGAGGTCGATTGCTGAGCGACGAAGAATAGATTGGATCCGAGTATAAGCATATTGCAAGTACGGTGCGGTATTGCCGTTGAAGGCCAACATGTTTTCCCAATCGAAGATGTAGTCGGTGGTACGGTTCTTCGATAAATCGGCGTATTTCACCGCGCCCATCGCGATTGCTTTGGCGGCCTCTAGTTGTTGCTCCGCATCCAGATCTCGAGACTTTTCAGCCACAATAACTTGTGCTCGCTGTTCCGCTTCTTCTAGTAAATCGACCAGCTTCACGGTACCGCCACTGCGGGTTTTGAAGGGGCGGCCATCTTTGCCTAGCATCATGCCAAAGGCGTGATGTTCTAGTGGCACCGACTCTGGCACATAACCAGCTTTGCGCACAATGTTCCAGGCTTGCATTAGATGTTGATGCTGACGGGAGTCGATAAAATATAAAACTCGGTCGGCATTTAAGTCTTGGTAACGGTATTTAGCACAGGCTATATCGGTGGTGGTGTACAAAAAACCACCATCTTTTTTCTGAATGATCACGCCCATTGGGTCGCCATCTTTATTTTTGTATTCGTCGAGGTAAACCACGGTTGCCCCGTTGTCTTCAACTGCTAAACCTTGTTGCTTTAAGTCGCGAACCACATCATGCAGCATGGGGTTATACATGCTTTCGCCCATCACGTCGTTTTTAGTTAGCGATACATTTAAACGGTCGTAAACAGATTGGTTATGATTCAAGGTGATGTCGACCAATTTGCGCCACATGGTATTACAGTATTCATCGCCACTTTGCAGTTTTACCACGTAGTTGCGCGCGCGCTTGGCAAAAGCTTCATCGCTGTCGTAACGCGCTTTAGATTCACGATAGAACACTTCTAAATCGGCTAATTCAATATCGCCTGCGTCAGTACCGCGTTTTTCAACTTCTTCCAAGTTGGCGATTAACATGCCAAATTGAGTTCCCCAGTCGCCGATGTGATTGGCTCTAACCACCTTGTGGCCTAAAAACTCTAGGGTGCGAACCACCGCATCACCAATGATGGTAGAACGCAGGTGGCCCACGTGCATTTCTTTCGCAACGTTTGGCGCAGAGTAGTCAACCACAACGGTTTGTGCTTGTTCTGCCAATTTTACATTCGCCGAAGGAGAGCTCGACATGGCTTCAATTTGAGAGACCAGCCAATCATTATTAAGATAGAAATTAATGAAACCTGGGCCGGCAATGCTGGTTTTATCGATGAGTGTCGAACTTGGTAAATTATCGACAATCAACTGAGCCAGTTCACGAGGATTTTTCCCAGCGGGTTTGGCGGCCATTAAGGCAAGGTTGGTCGCTAAGTCGCCGTGAGCTTTATCCTTGGTTCGGTCAACTTGGATCCGAGGTTCGAATCCTTCAGGGAGCACCTGTTGTTGTTTCAGGGCAATGACCGTTTGTTCCAGAAGTTGTTGAATAAGCTCTTTCATGTAGGTTGACACCAATCTCGCGTAAATAAAATGTACAAGGCGGGCATTTTACCGACAATTGCCGCTGAAAACTATCTCTTATCTAGGCTAATTCGGTGTGATTTGATTTGATTGGAGCAAATCGCTACGCGCTTGGTTGTTGATGTTGCTGCTTTGCGTAAAGAGGCGTGTGATTACTGCATATCATAAGGGTCTATATCTAAGGACCAACGAACTTTACGGCTGAGTTTTAAGTTCTCCAATTGTGGTAACAGCCGATGGATAAGTTGATGTAGGCTGGTGCGCTGTTCCGCTTGAATTAATAGTTGCATCCGAAATTTTCCTGCGCGACGTGCTTGTGGCGCTGGGCAGGGAGGGAAAACCCAGCTGTTCGCCTGCTGTAGTGGCTGGGCTAGTTGATAGAGCTGCTGGCTTAAGTCATGCACTGCCTGACCATCCACTGCTTCTAAGCGAAATAGCGCTTGAAAGCTAAAAGGGGGAAGTTCGGTGTCTTTGCGTTCATTAAGGGCAAAGCGCGCAAAGTGTTGGTAACCATTATTAATCAAGTCTTGCAGCAGTTCATGCTCAGGGTGATGAGATTGCAACATCACTTTTCCTTCTAAGTTGGCGCGCCCTGCTCGGCCAGCTACCTGCACATATAGTTGGGCCAGGCGTTCTGGGGCCCGAAAATCGGAACAGAACAAGGCATGGTCGATATCGAGTAGGGCAACTAAGGTTACATTAGGGAAGTGATGTCCCTTGGCCAGCATTTGGGTTCCCAGCAAAATTTGATAGTGATTGTTATGGATCTGTTCCAACAATTGCTCCAAGCTGCCTTTGCGTCGTGTACTGTCTCGGTCGATCCGTGCCACTTTATATTCTGGGAAGATCTCCAGTAAGGCCTCTTGCAGTTGTTCGGTACCAAGGCCAGTGGTGACCAGATTGGTGGAACCACACTGTTGGCATTGATGTGGCACCGGTTGTTGGCTGCCACAGTGATGACAGGCCAAGTGACGGGGCTGCTGATGGTAGGTAAAATATGACTCGCAGCGTTCACACTCACAGACGTGCCCGCACTCATGACAGAGCAGGGCTGGCGCGTAACCTCGGCGATTTAAAAACAGCATCACCTGACGACCAGCCTTTAGCTCTATGCGCATTGCTTTCACTAAGGCGGGAGAAAGCCCCGAGTTGAGCGGTTGATGGCGAATATCCAGCAATTGTTGCTTGGCTAATACTGCATTACCTGCTCGTTGTTTGAGTTGTAGATGAACATAACGGCCGCTCAGGGCATTGTGCAGGCTCTCTAACGAAGGTGTGGCCGAGCCTAAGATGATAGGAATTTGTTCTAATCGAGCGCGTACAATGGCTAAATCGCGGGCGTGGTAACGAAAGCTGTCTTGTTGCTTAAAGGAGCTATCGTGCTCTTCATCGATGATGATTACGCCAGGCTTGGCCATCGGAGTGAACACCGCCGATCGGGTGCCAATGATGATGCCCGCTTCGCCTTGCTTCGCCTTGAGCCAAGCACTAAGCCTTTCACTATCATTCAGGCCCGAGTGGATCGCATAAACTGGAACTTCGAAGCGTTCGGCAAAACGAGCCAAGGTTTGTGGCGTGAGGCCAATTTCGGGAACCAGAACTAAAGCCTGCTGGCCCTTCGCGAGAACTTCGGCAATTACATTGAGATAGATTTCGGTTTTACCGGATCCGGTAATACCTTCAATGAGAAAGGCCTGAAAGCTCGATAGGCTTTGGTTGATGGCCGCTACCGCAATTGCTTGCTCAGGATTGAGCTGCAAGGCTTGGCTTTTGTTGGTCTGTTGTTGAGTCCAATCTGGCACGGTTGCGCGTGCTGTGACTTTTTCTAGCAAGCCTTTTTGCTGTAAGGCGGTGAGCGCAGAACGCGAGAAGTCTCGTTGTTTGGCTTGTTCATCGTTTAATTGAAAATCGGCTTGTTGTTGCAGCGCGCCAATGACTACACCTTGCTTGGGAGCACGCTTAAATTCTGCGAGCTTAGCTTGCTTGCCTTGTTCACTAAGGCGCCAGGCGACAATCGCTTTGGCCTGTGCGGGTTCGCCTTTACGTAACAGGCTGGGCAAGGCCTGGCTCAGTACGTCACCCAAACTATGGTGATAGTAGCTGCTGGCCCAATTTAATAGTTTAAATAGACTCGCGGGAAGTAAGGCCTGTTGATCGACAATTTGGTTAATGGTTTTTAATTTGTCGCTATCGATGTCACTGTCATCGGGATGCTCCACCACCAAGCCAACTTTTTCACCTTTACCAAAGGGGACTTTGACCCGAGCACCGATCACTGGTATTGCCGAGTCATCGGAGACTCGATAATCAAATAGTCGACGCAATGGAATTGCTAAAGCAACACGAACAATTAACACAAATTTATGAATCCATGAAAAAACCTGCCTCATTCTAAAGCTTGACTATGCATGGGGCAAATGAAGTCGCTGGTGTTTTTTTATCCGCGAATAGACCTTGAATACTTGCTAAGCGCGGAGCCATCCTATATGATCCGGCACCTAAAATTTATAGGCTCTGATAGAGTTGCTTTCGTGTGGTGTTTGGTGCCAATCGTGGTGATCAAATGGCGACGCGGCCCAAGTATTGAGGTAATCCATGAAAACTGATATCCATCCAACTTACGAACTACTTACTGCGACTTGTTCTTGCGGTAACGTAATCGAAACTAAATCGACTCGTACTGGTACTATGTTCCTAGACGTATGTGACAAATGTCACCCATTCTACACTGGTAAGCAACGTAACGTTGATACTGGTGGTCGTGTTGATCGTTTCAACAAAAAATTCGCTGTATTGGGCAAAAAATAAGCCAGCCTTATTTAAGCTTTACAGTAAAGAAAAAGCGCCGAAAGGCGCTTTTTTTGTGTCTGGTCATGATGCGAATGAGACATAAAGCAATTTTGCTCATAGCAGATTTGTATTTATTTTCGCTAAAATCGTTTTTCAGAAAGTCGCTTTACCTTTTTTGAGTTTTAGGGTTTTGCCATATAGCTATATCTATAATGCTTGTCGTTGCCATCCACCATTTTTGGGCAGGTATAGTTTTGTCAGTTCAATTTCTCTTTCTTAGACTTTTATTTCGAAACAGTAGTAAAAAGTTGTACCGATCTGTGCGGGAATATCAGTTGCTTGTAGGGTCACTTTACCTCTCTTCCCTGACAGCACTGCGTTATTTGGAATATTTTTTCAGGGCGTTCCTTTGTAATTCTTGACTGTCCATATATTCCGTAATCGAGAATAGTTGAAGAGATTTCAGAGCTTGTTTCTGTGCTCGTGCATCCTGAGAGAAAAATCAGGGGCAGTGTAGAGTAGTATCATTCTTATACTTAAAACATAATTCCATTTTCGCTAAGAACCGTAGTTGCAAGTGAATAATAAGCAACTTGGTAGTTATGTCGAATGGATTACTGAATTGCATTGTCTAGACGACCTTGTAGCTCAGGGGTTATTACGAAGCTGTTTGCCCTGCAACAACGTCCTTTCTATCTAAGGTGATTGAGTAAAAGTAGTCGCCTCTATGTTTTTAAATTCACATAACCTTTCTTATTATAATGTTCTTATTGACATGCACTTTAAATTCAATAGGTTATGTTTTTTTGAGAATGTTTAAGCGGAATGAATCTGTAGATATAGTTTCTTTATTTAGAGGGAGAAAACCATATTGAATTTTTGAAGGATTGTGTTGGGACGTTATATAGCAGTGTCAACAGTCGTAATTTAGAATTAAACAATTAAAAGGAATTTTTGCAATGAAAATATATTTTCAATTTGTAGTTAAGGTTATTTTAATCTGGTCGGTTGCTGGGTCAAGCATTGCGGCAGTCATATTTACAGATGATTTTGATTCTGCCGCATCTCCTTTATGGGGAAATGAACAGGGTAGCTGGAATGATAAAGGTGGTGCATACCAGTCTACATCAGGGAATCAAGCATTTAGCTTGTTACCGACAGATTTAAGGGATTTTTCTGTTGAATTGGATATTAATGATGTATGGGATGGCGGTGTAGTTCTTCGTAGTTCATACAATGGGGGGCTTTTTAACGGAATAGCCTTAATCACAGGAGGTCTTGGTGGTGGAGGTACCCAGGGCGGGATCGCACTTTGTTAACAGATATGATCTAATACCTCTAAACCCTAAGCTACATAGTTATTTTGAACATAATTGAACATTTATCAGTCGTCGAGGATACTCGATCTGACATCAATCAAAAGCATGACCTTATTGACGTGATTTTCCTTGTTATCAGTGCTATCGCATCAGGATGTGAAGGCTGGCAAGACATTGAATATTATGGAGAAGAGAAGTTGGGCTGGCTGAGGAAATATAGACCATTTGAACACGGGATCCCAAGACGACACACGATTGCACGCATTTTGCGTTCTGTTGTCGCGGAGTCTTTGCTTGAGGCATTAGCTCTGTGGATTAACGAGCAGCGAACGAGTCAAAACAGAGCCATCATCGCATTTGACGGAAAAGTACTGCGTGGCTCGTACCGAAATAACAAGAAAACAGCATTACAATTGGTTACAGCCTATGATACTGAACGTGGTCTCGTTCTGAGTCAGAAACCGACAGCGAACAAGAACGGCGAGATTAGCGTTGTGCGCCAAATGCTTGATGTTATTAACGTAAAAGGCAGTGTTGTCACCGTTGATGCTCTACATTGTCAGCGCGATACACTAGAGAAAATCGCAGAAAAGAAGGCTCATGTTGTCGTTCAAGTAAAAAACAACCAACCAAAGTTGAGAGCGGCTGTTGTTGAGCAGTTTCAAGCCGTCTTTGATGCTGGTAAAGAGAAGGTCGTCACTGAAATTAAAGAAAAACACCATGGTCGTAGCGAAGAGCGATACGTCTTTCAACTAAAGGCCAAGTTGCCCGAAGAGTTAGCAAAGAAATGGCCAACGGTAAGAAGCATCATAGCAGTGGAACGCCACCGCGTGATAAATGGGAAAGGCACTGTAGATACCTCGTATTACATAAGCTCAATGTCACCGAATCACAAATTGTTAGGCCACTATATTCGTCAGCATTGGCGAATTGAAAACAGCCAGCATTACGTATTAGATGTTGTTTTTAAAGAGGATAACTCTCGCATTACTTTAGACGGAGCGGTGGAAAACATAGCTCTATTTAGACGTTTTGTGATGAACATGCTCAAACAATGCGATTGTGGAGCGCCAAGTCACAAAGTGAAGTTGAAGAAAGCGGGATGGAGCGACGATTATCGGGCACGAGTCTTCTTTGGGTTATAAATCCATCAAAGTATGCTCCCGCCCTGTGGAGGTACCGGGGTTTACTGGCACGAATTCGTAAATGGTGGCAATTCACCAGTTTTAAAGCATTCTGGTGCATTATTCCCATCTAAAAGTGATATTCATTTAAAAATCGATGTGTTCGGAGATACCTACTCAGCATTTGTGAATGGTACTTTGGTCACTACCTTAACCAGCAGTTTGTACAGCCAAGGACAAGTTGGCTTGTTTAATAACAGACTCGGTCAAAGTTTCGATAACATTAGTGTTTCATCTGTTCCAGAGCCATCCACGATATTTCTTGCGGCATTTGGTATTGCTGGCTTATGTATGTTTAGACGAAATAAAAAGTCATATAAAGTACAAGCAAGAGCTTAACTCTCTGCCGTGGGCGGTTGTTCCTGCAAGATAAGTGAGCTTATTCAAAAGTGTTTGTCTAGTATTTAACAAAAAAGCCGCTCAATGAGCGGCTTTGCAAAATCTTAATCTTCTTTATCCAATTCAGCTTCGGTGGCTTTTTCTAAGGCCGGGTCGGGTCTATCTTTTTGTAGATCGGCATCATCGGGCAGGGGTTGCCCAGTGTAAGCGTGTAAAAATGCTTCGCAGAGCAACTCGCTGTTGGTGGCGTGTCGTAGATTGTTAATTTGTCTACGGGTACGCTCATCGGTCAGTATTTTCAATACTTTTAAAGGTATTGATACCGTTATTTTTTTTACTTGTTCGCTTTTTTTTCCGTGTTCAGCATAAGGGCTGATCCACTCACCATTCCAATCTGTCGACATACTTGAATACACACCAAACCAAAGAAACCCT
Organism: Agarivorans sp. QJM3NY_33; assembly: GCF_050870865.2. NCBI lineage: Bacteria > Pseudomonadati > Pseudomonadota > Gammaproteobacteria > Alteromonadales > Alteromonadaceae > Agarivorans > Agarivorans sp. QJM3NY_33. The sequence continues at coordinate 4,470,725 of NZ_CP194039.2, read as the reverse complement.
ATTGTAACGGGGGAAAAGCCACTTAGCAATCCAAGAGCAAAGACATTTAGACGTCTAGAAGTGTTGACGTCTTTACGGGGAGTGGTAAAGTGGCAGCATAATTAAAGGGAGTCAGTGAACACATGTCATTAAAAGATCTTCACGCCGCCACCATTGCGGTTCGCAGTGGTATTGAGAGTGATAGCCAACACGGAGCGGTGGTTCCGCCAATTTATTTGTCGAGTAATTATAGTTTCGCCGATTTTAAGCAAAAGCGGCAGTTTGACTACAGTCGCTCTGGTAATCCAACCCGTCAAATATTAGCCGATGCGATTGCCAACCTAGAGCATGGTGCAGGGGCGGTGATCACCAATACCGGCATGTCGGCCGTTCATTTAGTGACCGCTTTGTTAGCGCCTGGCGATTTGTTGATCGCACCGCACGATTGTTATGGCGGAAGTTATCGCCTGTTTGACAGTTTGGCGAAGAAGCAGGCCTTTGAAGTCGAGTTTATCGATCAAAATGATAGCGAGAGCTTGCAAACCGCCCTCGCCAAGCAACCAAAGTTAATTTGGTTAGAAACTCCCAGCAACCCGTTATTGCGGATTGTGGATATTCAAAAAATAGCTCAACAAGCGCATGCTGTGGAGGCTTTGGTAGTTGTGGATAATACGTTTTTGTCGCCTGTATTACAGAATCCAATTTTACTGGGGGCCGATATTGTGGTGCATTCGGCGACTAAGTATATTAATGGTCACTCTGATGTGGTGGCGGGTATGGTTGTGGCAAAAACTGAGTTATTGGCAGAAAGCTTGAGCTGGTGGGCGAATTGTCTAGGTTTAACAGGCTCAGCCTTTGATTCCTATTTAACTCTGCGGGGCTTAAGAACTCTGAAAGCACGGATGAATGTTCACCAACACAATGCTCAAACTATTGTTCAATGCCTGCAGCAGCAGCCTTTGGTGTCTGCGATTTATTATCCCGGCTTAGCAGAGCACCCCGGTCATGCGTTAGCCCAACAACAACAATCTGGCTTTGGTGCTATGTTAAGCTTTGAAGTTGCGTTAGATGAAACTCAAATGGTGAAATTTTTGAAAGGCTTACAGTTGTTTTCTTTGGCTGAGTCTTTGGGCGGAGTAGAGAGTTTAATCGCTCATCCTGCAACTATGACCCACGCGGCAATGTCGTCTGAGGCATTGGCCGAAGCGGGAATATCGGCGCAATTGTTACGGGTATCGGTTGGTTTAGAAGAAGCTGAAGATTTAGTGAATGATTTACAGCAGGCATTTGCCAATCTTTCGGTTGGCTAAAAGGTGTACAGGAGAACTTCATGTCGGTAGTTAATAGACATGTCCATAAATTTGGTGGCAGTAGCCTCGCTGACGCCAGCTGTTTCAAACGAGTGGCGGGTATTGTTGCGCAGCATTCGCAAGCGCAAGATCTCATTGTGGTATCGGCTGCGGGTAAAACCACCAATCGTTTGTTGAATATCATTGATTTGGCGAAACAAGCCGATAATGCCGCTGCGGAAGCCTTAGCTGCTTTGATTCAGTTTCAGGCGCAGCTAGTTAAAGATTTATTGAGTGAATCGAGGGCGCAAGTGATCGAGCGAGAGCTTGTCGCAGAGCATCGACAAATTGCTCATTTGCTAGAGGCGGAGATTAATGCCTTTATCATTAACGAACTACTCTCTTATGGTGAGCGTTGGTCAGCAAGATTATTGGCTGCTCTTTTAAGTGAACAAGACTGTGCTGCGGAATGGATGGATTCACGACAGTTTTTCAAAGCCGAATTAGCGGCCCAACCGCAGGTAGATGTTGCGCGCAGCACCCCCTTGTTGGCGGCGTGTTTAGCGGATAAACCCGCTTGCCGAATTGTGGTGACAGGTTTTATTTGCAGTGATAGCGAACAACGCACGGTGACGCTTGGGCGTAATGGCAGTGATTACTCTGCAACCGAATTGGCGGCTTTAGCCGATGCTGTCTCGACCACGATTTGGAGTGATGTTGCGGGAATTTACAGTGCCGACCCGCGCTTAGTGAAAGATGCTCATTTGTTAGATCATTTAGCTTTAAATGAAGCAGCTGAATTATCAAGGATTGGTACCTCGGTACTTCATGCTCGAACGCTAGAGCCGCTGGCTCGCTCTCGGCAACGCTTAAGCTTACGTTGTAGTTATGCTCCCAATGATGGACAAACTCAAATCCATCGAAAAGAAGCCAAAAAAACCGCCGCAAAAATAGTCACCTCGGTGGATGACGTGGTGTTGTTAGAGCTGACATTTACTGAACATTTCCAGCAAAATGCCAGCGCGCTGTTAAGTGCGTTGGCAAGTGTGCAGCTGGCCCCGACCACGCGTCATAAACATACTGAAACTGGCTCGCTACGGATGGCCTACACGCGCGAGCTAGTTGCGGAGGCATTGACCAAGATTGACCAGTTGGCGGTGCAGTATCAGGTGCAACAAGTCGAACGTACCGAAGGTTATTGTTTAGTGGCCTTAGTCGGCGCTGGGGTTTGTGATAATCCTCAACAATGTTACTTGTTCTTTCAGCAACTAGCCGAGCAACCTTTAGAGTTTATTCATTCCAGCTCCGATAAAATGAGCCTGTGTGCGGTGGTACGTAAAATTACCTTGGAGCCGGTATTAATCGAGCTTCATAGTAACTTATTTAAACAGCGCCGTAAGGTTGGTGTGGTGGTGTTTGGCAAAGGCAACATTGGGGCTCAGTGGCTGAGCTTGTTTAACGAGCAACAAAGTTTGTTGGAGCAACAATATAAACTCGAGCTTTGTCTCGCTGGAGTGTTTACTAGCCAATCAGGACAACTCGATTTTGCTGGCTTGAGCCTTGCGCAAGCCTTCGATGATAGTTTAGCTAAGCCCTTGTTATGGCCGGAAGTATTGGCGCAACTGAAGCGGCATCCTTTTAATGAACTAGTGGTGTTGGATATTACCGCCAGTGAATCCTTAAGCGCGTATTATCATGAGTTTGCCAAGCTTGGTCTGCATCTGATTACCGCCAATAAACTTGCCGGAGCCAGTGCTTCAGCGAATTTTGAGCAGCTCAGTCAGAGTTTTCGTGACCATGGCTGCAAATGGTTAGCCAATGCCACGGTTGGTGCGGGACTGCCAATCCAGTCGAGTATTCAGCAGTTGCGGCAAGCGGGGGATCAGATCCTTGCTATTTCTGGAATATTTTCCGGTACTTTAAGTTGGTTATTTCAACAATATGATGGTTCTAGTCCATTTTCTGAGTTGCTGGTGGATGCGCTCAATCAAGGGTTGACCGAGCCCGATCCTCGAGATGATCTTTCGGGTAAGGATGTGCAGCGAAAATTACTGATCTTAGCCCGAGAGGCTGGTCTCAAGCTTGAGTTAGCGGATATTCAATTAGCTTCTCTGGTGCCAGCAGCCTTAGCAGAATTAGAACTTGAGCAGTTTATTGAACAGCTGAGTGATTTAGATGAGCCGATGTTGCAGGCGGTGCAGGATGCCCAGCGTCAAGGCAAGGTGATCCGCTATCTCGCCAGAGTCGACCATCAGGGCAAGGCTGAGGTCGGTTTACAGGCGATAGATGCACGGCATCCATTTGCCAATCTCAAACCCTGTGACAATGTTTTTGCGGTTGAAAGTCAGTGGTACCAGCAAAATCCTCTCGTCATTCAAGGTCCCGGAGCAGGCAGAGCCGTGACCGCAGGAGCGCTGCAAGCCGATTTAGTGAGTCTTTGTCAGTATTTGGCTTAAGTGAATTTAGCATTGTGGCTTTGCTCGAGCTGTTTCGCTTAGATTAGAGAATTGAAATCTCACATAAAAAAGGCCTCCTAAACAGGAGGCCAAACAGGGTATATAAGGGTGTACAAACGTGAGAAGGTAAAGTGCTATTTAACTAGCAGCAAGCGCCCACTCAATCCACTTACTGCTATTTCGAAATGGTCTATATCAATGACGATCTCTGCGCCTGTGATTAAGTCGATAAGGGTACGGGTATCATCCAGTAAATCAGCGGCCAGACGGACCTTTTTTTCATCTGATGAAACGTTTAATAAATACACAACTTGCTGTTCTTTAGTCGTTTTTAATACGGCTAATAGATCTTTGTCGGCGTAGAGGTTCTGTACGCTACCTTGATATAGTGCTGGATTATTTTGCCGAACTTCCATCAATTGACTAACATAGTCCATCAGCGCTTGCTGTTCACGACTTGGGGTGAAACCATCGGTGACCCCTTTTATATGAGCGCTGGAGCGAGCAACATGGTCGTCACATAAACCTTGTGCTGCGCATACGCTGTTGTCTACTTTCGCGGCAAAGTTGGCAACTTCATCACCAATCTCATCACCGTAGTACAAGGTAATCGGTCCGCTATAGGCGGCCATATAAGAGAAAGCCGCTTTATGTCTCTCCCAATAATGGCTTAAGCCACCACGCTGAATCAGATCGCCGAAGCGAACTAAATCATGGTTGCCGAGCATTAAATTAGCTTGGGCGTGATCAGGATAAGAATGATGATCGTTCCAGCTGGCGGTTAAGGTGCTGGCATCGTGATCCCCTGAGCCACTTTCTTCTACCGCTAAGGTCTGTACGAGCGCATAACGACGGTTAAAATCGAAGGCCGAGGGCAGGGCTGGAGACGAATTACTGCCATAAGCGCTAGCTACGATTTCACTATTCCCATTCCATACCTCGGCAACCATATAGCCTAGGGTGCCCCATTGATTTCCGTTGATCTGGCACTTGCTGGCCTTGGCATTGTTGGCACTGGCATCTTTGACGGTTTGATGAATTTGTTGCCAGGCACTGAGCGGGACTTGATAGGCTTGGTCTAAACGCCATCCGTCTAAACATAATTCGCTGGTCCAGTACTCCGCCACTTCCTGGTAAAAAGCGAGGGTATCGCTGTTGGTATAATCCACAGGGTTTGAGCCACCGGCAGGGCTGAGCCCTTTTGGAGAAGTGACAAGGTTGCCTTTATGGTGGCCAAAAACCCCATCAAAGAATACGTATAAGCCTTTTTCATGAGCTTTCGTGACTAACTCTTCAGCCAGCGCTTTGGTCCCGAAATTAGGATCAATCTTAAAGTAGTTACTGGCAAAGTAACCTGTAGCATCTAGTTTGTCTGTCCATTCATCTTGGCCGTTGGTCGCAATAGACTCAAAGATCGGGGTGAGCCAGATGGCATTCATGCCTAAGGCTTTAATGTAGTCAAGAGAATCAATAATTCCCTGCAAGTCGCCGTTGTGATGGCTGGTGCCATAACCAGCACCATAATCAAACGAGCTATCTCCATCAACAAAGGATTCGGTCATGACTTGATAAATGCGCAAATCACAAAATTCACCAGTGGCGTTTTCACAGGGCAGGCGTTGTTGAGCACTCTCGGCCGAGCTGGTGATGTTGATGGCGTCATTGGTTGGTGTGGTGCTATTTCCATTTCCAGCATCACTGCCACCACCACAAGCACTTAAGCCGACGATGATAGAGATCGATAAAATGCTTTTTAACCAACTCATTTTACTTCCTTGATAAATACCATAAGGGGATAGGGCAAGTTAATCACAGCTTTGCATGACTAGATACTCGGTAACGTTTTCAAGATAATAGAAAATTGAGCTGGCTCGCATCTTTTTTGTTATTGATAAATAAAGAATTTTTTGAAAGGGTTTTCATGTCAGGTAAACAAGTTACGCTTGTCTGTGGAGACGAAATGTGATGTTTTTAATCAGTTTCAACTTGGGTTTTTTTCAGTGCTAGGTATGATGCAGCATATAAGTAGAGGGGAAGCTATGAGTGGCGTTAGGGCACAGCAAAAAGAAAAAACACGCAGAGCGATTATCGAAGCCGCGTTTAGCCAATTAAGTGCGCAGCGCAGTTTTTCCAGTTTAAGTCTGCGCGAAGTCGCTCGAGAAGCGGGGATTGCACCGACTTCTTTCTATCGTCATTTCTCTGATATGGAAGAGTTGGGTTTAACCCTGGTTGATGAGGGGGGCTTAACCTTACGCCAGTTAATGCGCCAAGCCCGGCAACGCATTATTGCCACCGGAGGTAGTGTTATTGGAACCTCGGTCGCGACTTTCATGGAATTTGTCTACAATAACCCCAATGTATTCCGCTTGTTGTTACGTGAGCGTTCGGGAACGTCGCCAGCATTTCGGGCTGCCGTAGCGCGAGAAATAGCGCATTTTATTGCAGAGCTGACTGACTATTTAGAACATCAATATCGCTGTCCAAGAGAAGACGCGCAGATGCAAGCCGAAGCGATGGTGATTATTGTGTTTAATGCTGGGGCTTCAGCTTTAGATTTAGCTGAGTTTGATCGCCAACAATTGGCCGAGAAAACCATCAAACAACTTCGGATTGTGGCAAAAGGTGCCGCTTTGTATAATCGTTCTCAAACACTGAGTTAAGAGGTGCATATGCAAGTCAGTAAAACTTTATTATTGTTGTCGTTTATTGCTGGTGTGAGTGGTAATGCTAGTCTTGCTCTGTTTACTGTTGCCGAGCAAGCATTTTCGATATTTCCTATTATTGCGTTTATATTGGCGGTGACGCAACTGTACCAGATTTATCTACATCAAGATCTGAGTGAAGACTCTCCTCTAACGAGTGTGGCTGCATTTTTATTGGGGGCGTTGGCTTACTCTGCAATGTTACGAACTCAATTCCCGGAAATCGGGAGTAACTTGTTAGTATTGATTTTATGTCTTGCGATCGGTCTTTGGTTGATGTTTAGATTGGGCGGTTTTAAGCGCTAATCTACAGCAACTAATGGTTCAATTGTTGCTGCCAAGCTTTGTCTGCGGTGGCTTGATAGGTCTGCCAGTGTCCCTTTAGCCAACGTTGGCGGCCTTTCTCTGCATAAAATAAGTGCAGTTCGTCGTCAAAAAATTCCCAGACTTGCCCATTAGTGGCGACTAAACCTTCGCCCGTTGATAGGGCGTTAGCGCAAAAGCCATTGTAGCGAGGACGATATCGTTCTGGATCTTCGGCAAATTTATTGGCACTTTGCTGACTTGCAAAATACCAATCGGCATTATTCCAACGGACTAAATAATCTTGTTTACCCTGTAAAATACGGCGCGCGCCAAGCTGGTGGGCGCGGTGTTGGCTCAGCACATCGACACCACCGATAGCCTTATCACTCCAAAAACTTTTACTTACTGGCTCGCCAGCATAGCAATTCAAGCTAATTACAAAAATAATTCCAGTAATAATTGAATGAAACATAAGCCCCCCTATCAGCTCTATATCTGATAGACCGGGCTGCTTAAGAAGCGCTTTCATTAATATGCCTAACGACGCTGCAGATAGAGCCCCACCTCTATATGATCGGTGTAAGGAAATTGGTCAAATAGAGCCCAATGGCTAATCTGATGGGTACGACTTAAGACTTGCAGGTTGTTATATAGAGTATTGGGATTACAAGATACGTAGACGATGTTGTCGTAGTCCTGCACCATCCTTAAGGTGGCGTCATCTAAACCGGCACGAGGTGGATCAACTAATATGGTGTCGCACTGATAATCACTTAAGTCTACTTGGGCTTCTTTTAGGCGGCGAAACTCACGTTCACCTAACATGGCCTGAGTGAATTCTTCGGCGGATAGACGAAGAATTTTCACATTATTAATGTGATTGGCTTTGATATTGTATTGTGCGGCTTCAACTGAGGGCTTGGCTATCTCGGTGGCTAAAACGCGTTGGAAGTTTTTCGCAAGTGCCAGTGAAAAATTGCCGTTACCACAGTAGAGTTCGAGCAGATCGCCCTGGCTGTTGGCAGTTGCCTGTTGCGCCCATTCCAACATATGTTGGTTGACGACGGCATTTGGCTGGGTAAAGCTATTTTCAATTTGCTGGTAAATGAGCTGCTCACCGGCAACTTCAAGTACTTCGTTAACCCTATCTTGTTCCAAACATATTTTTTGCTTACGTGAGCGACCGATCAGTTGTAGTGAAAATAGCTTCGATAGTTCTGCTTTTAGCTGCTCGGCGGCGGTCCGCCATGCTTCATCAATCGGTTTATGGTAAAGCAAGCTCACGATTATCTCGCCACTAAGGGTGGAAAGAAAGTCGACTTGGAATAGTTTATGACGCAAAACTTGCTCAGATTTGAGCTGTTCGATTAATAGCGGCATTAGGCGGTTAATTAACGCGCTTGCTGGCGGAAAGCTGTCGACTCTGAATTTTTGCTTGGTTGCTGGATCAAACATGATGTAGTAGAGGTCATCACCTTCGTGCCACATTCTAAATTCGGCACGCATCCGATAATGTTTGCTGGCTGAGCTGAAAATGCTAGGTTCAGGAGGATTAAATTCAGCAAATTGTTCGCGGCGTTTAGCGACCTTTTCGGCCAACAGTTGTTGGTATTTTTCTGGATAGTATGCAATTGCGCTCATGACCGCTCCTCAAATTTAGCAAGGAGCGCAATTTAAAGGCGCATTGCTTGCTTGTCCAGTTTATCTACAATAATAGTGAGATTATTTCTAAAGTTTTAAATACAGTCGCCGATAAGTTGTGACTAGGGTAAATCCAGGGGGCGTTATGAACGAACTTAAAGGCATAGGCAATTCGCCAATCCAGCAATATGCTGAGCGCTTATTGCAGCAGTCCACGCCGACTATCGCAAAGGGCAATCAATTAGCTAATGATAAGGCTAGTTTTAATCAGCAGGACCTGGTGGCCAGCCATGTATTGTTGAGTTCGATTGAAAAGCATACCTTATCGATTGCTGGTGGTGGGGTTAGTTTAGCCAAACCACAACAACCCAGTATATTTGATGCCGAAGAAGTGGCGAAGAATGTGCTTAATTTTGTTGCAACGACCTTATATGGTGCCAAGCAGGCTGGGATGCCAGAAGACCAGTTACAAGAAATGATGGCTCAAGCGCGTAAGGGTGTGGATATGGGGTTTGCCGGAGCCCGTGAAGACCTTAGTGACTCAGGGATCCTTAATGAAGAGTTAGAAAAAGGCATTGATAAGAGTTATGACTTGATCCAAGACGGTTTAGAAAAAATCGAAGCGGGTGACTACGAGATACAAAATTCTCCAATATTTAGTCAACTCGCCATGGGAAATCGTCAATCGGCAAGCATGGAGTTGGAAACGGCAGAGGGTGACAAAGTTACCATTAGTTATGGGAGTCAGTTGGCAGCCAGTTACCGAGAAGAACAGTCATCTTTTCAGGCATCGTTTTCTTCACAGCAGCAGTTTAGTTTTTCCGTTGAAGGCGACCTGAATGATGATGAGTTGGCTGCAATCGCCGATTTAGTGAAACAAGTGGATAAAGTGGGGCAGCAGTTTTTCTCGGGGAATCTGGATCAGGCGTTTGATCAGGCCTTAAACATTGGGTTTGATGAGCAACAGTTAGTTGGTTTTGCGGTGAACTACCAGCAACAACAAACGGTGGCGGTGACTCAGGCCTACCAACAAACAGCGGAGAAAAGCGCCGAGAATAGCACTGCTGGTTCAGAGCTAGTCCCCGACTTAAGTGAGTTTTTAGGTGCTTGGCAGGACATTCAAGCCAAAATGAGCGCTTTGTTTACTCAACCAGAATCCGCGACCGAAACCCTACTTAATGGGGTTTTACCTGTTTCTAGCCCTTCGGAAGGAGAAGCGAAACAAGCCGATGTTGAACGGTTTAAAGGTTTCGCTGAGCGTATGGCCGATGTGCTTGCTGAATATAATCAAAAACGCGCGGCGGATGAAGCGACATCCGGCACTATTAGTTAATTTCATGTTTGCATAAAGTAAATGAAATAGGCTGTTCATTCGCCAAGTGCTGGCTTATACTCTCGCCCGCTGTGGTGCCTGAGCTAGCGAAGTTCAGGCTTAATAGGGAATCTGGTTAAAGTCCAGAACTGACGCGCAGCGGTAAAGAGGAACGAAAGCTCAAGGATTGGCCTTTTCCAAGGATCTCCAGACACTGTTTGCCCCGCAAACGGGAAGTCGTAGCCGTAGTAAATAAAGTCCCCCCGCCTCTAAGTCCGAATACCTGCCACATCGCACATGCTATTTAGCAGCAAACTACGACGCGAGAATTAGGATTATATCGATGAAGAAGTTCATATTACTGGCCGCAGTAGCGCCAGCTTTCGGCTATGCCCAAGAAACCCCTCCAGAACAAACGACCATGGTGGTGACCGCCAACCGTATACAGCAAAGTGCTACTAGCGTAATCGCGCCACTCACGGTGATCAGTCGCGGTGAAATAGAAAGTAGTGGTGCGCAAGATATTGTTGGTATTCTCAACCAACAGGTTGGTATTAGTGTCAACCGTAATGGCGGTAAAGGACAAAACGAGAGTGTGTTTATTCGCGGCTCAAGCTCTGCACAATCTTTGTACCTCATCGATGGCGTACGTATTAATACTGCCACTAGTGGTGGCGCTCAAATGTCATTACTGCCATTAGAATTCGTTGAGCGCATTGAGATTATACGAGGGGCTCGTGCGTCAGTATATGGCGCAGATGCTGTGGGTGGGGTCATCAACATTATCACGCGGCCGGAGTTTGGTAGTCAGTATTTTGGGATAAAAGCTGCGCTTGGCAATCATGAGAGTCGACGTTTAGCTGGGCGAGTTAATACCCCGATTGGTGAGTCGACTCAGTTGAATGCGATCCTCAATGGTGAGCGTAGTGAAGGTTATAATTTTAGACCAAGCAGCGAACTGGACGAGGTTTATGGATATGAATCCTTCGGTGGCTTACTGAGCATCGAGCATCAGTTCAGTGAAGCTTGGTCGGGCGGGGCCATGATATTGATGAATGATGGCGAAAATGAGTATATCTCCACGCAGTACGATTCATCTTATAATCCCTACGATGAAAAATGGCAAACCAAACAAAGGCAGAAAGTATATGCTGTGAATCTTGATTACAGTGATGACGCTTGGTTTAGCCATCTAGCACTGAATTATACCGAAAACCGTTCCAATGACGGCCCCGCCGATCAATATGCGGTGGTTTATCGTTATGTGACGGAGCGGCATAGTGCGAATTGGTTGTTAGCGCGTCAATTGAACAACAACTGGTTGTTACAAGGTGGTTTAGATTATCAAAAAGATGATATCTCAGGTTCCAAAACTACATATTTAAAAAGTACTCGTAATAATAAAGCCGCCTACCTCGGGGTTCGTGCCGATTACATCCGCCATTTACTGGAAGCCAGTTTACGCCAGGATAACAATCAGCACTATGGTGAACACACCACCTATAACCTGGCTTGGGCTTGGCAGTTACAGGACAATTTACGTTTTAATGCCTTGCATGGCACTGCCTTTAGAGCGCCAACCTTTAACGATCTATACTACCCGGGCAGTGAAACCCCCAATCTTAAAGCCGAAACTTCCAGTAATTCGGAATTTGGTTTTGCTTTAGATTTAATTCAAAGTCAGTGGCAGTTTAATATCTTCCGTAATGATGTTGACGATTTGATTGCTTGGGCGCCGGGGGAAGGTGGTTTATGGAAACCAGGAAATGTCTCTGATGCTCGGATCCAAGGCATTGAAGTACAGGGCGATTTTTCGACCGCCTGGCTGAATCATCGGGTTATTCTCGAGCATCTTGACGCGAAAGATCGTCAAAGCGATAAATACTTGGTGCGTCGTCCACAGGAGCAAGTCAAGTACAAGCTAGATGCGCAGTGGCATGCTTTGCAAGTGGTGGTGGATTATCTATGGCGAGGCGAGTCTTATAATGACGACGCAAATACGCTTGTGTTGGATAGTTATAGTACTTGGGATATTGGTGCGAATTATCGCTTTGCGAATGGCTTTAAGCTCGATGCCAAGTTAGCCAACGTATTTAATAAGCAATATGCCACAGTGCGCAATTATCAAGCCCAAGGTCGCAGCTTTGAGTTAGCAGCAAGCTATCAGTTCTAAAGTAAACGACTAGTGCTTTGCTAAACACTTCGCATTGCCAGCCAGCGTTAGCGTGATTACACTAGCGCTGGTGATTTACGAATTGGGTTTATTTACGCGATGCATGTGCTTGTTTTCGATTCCGGAGTCGGCGGTCTCTCGGTCCTTGAGTCTGTTCAATTACTTAATCCACATCTGCAATATAGTTATTTGTTTGATAACCGTTATTTTCCTTACGGTGAACTGAGCGAGCCGGAGTTAATTGAACGGGTTTGTGAGCTAGTTGCGGTCGCAGTGGCGAAACTACAGATAGATATGGTGGTGATCGCCTGTAATTCGGCCAGTACCTTAGCGCTACCCAAATTGCGTTCGCAGCATGCCATTCCAATCGTTGGGGTGGTGCCAGCGATAAAATTAGCGGCAAGTATGAGTCAAACGGGACACTTTGGCATATTGGCAACGCCGGGAACGGTAGAGCGTCAATATACGGCACAGCTAATTCAGGACTTTGCAGCGAATTGTATAGTTGAACTGATAGGCAGTACTGAAATGGTGGTATTGGCAGAGCGTAAGTTAGCGGGAGAGTTCATCGACAGCAGAGCAGTGCATGACATTGTTGCTTCATGGTTAGCCATGGAAGATTTAGATACAGTGGTACTCGGTTGCACTCACTTCCCTCTACTAAGAGACGAGCTAAGCCAAGTATTAGGTGAAAAGGTTCAATTAATTGATTCTGGTCCAGCCATCGCCAAACGAGTGCAACACTTAGCTGGTGATTGCAATCGCATTGTATTCGACCATAAAAAAGCGGAAGTTAGTGCTTACTGCACTTTAACTTCCGCTAATACAGGCCTAGTTGACCAATTAACTGCTTATGGGATCAATTCTTTACAGTTAATAGACTAAGCTTCTTTACGTTCGTTGGCTTCGCGAACTTTTAAGGTACGTTGTTGAAACTCGTATTCGTTTAAGGCTGCAACCGCTTTGCCTGCATCTTCGCTAGCCATTTCCACAAAACCAAAGCCACGACGTTTGCCAGTTTGTTTATCTTTCAATAATCGAACTGAGACTACTTGACCATACTCGGAAAATAACTTGCGGATAGCTGATTCGTTAGCACGATAAGGCAGATTGCCGACGTATAGCGTTTGGGTATCAATGGCTTCGCCTAAGTTGTCTTCAGTTGAATCAGTTTGTGGTTCACTGTTTGATGGGCCAGCGGAGCTTAATAATACAATGGCTCCTCCAACAATCACTGCGACTGACAAATATAAAGGTTGGAGAGGTGCTACCGCGCCAGCGACGAAATAGGCTGCAATTGCGACTGCAATTAGAAACACGATGGATAGACTAGGATTTTTCATAATAAATTCAATGCTCAATGTATTCGAAATAATGGAAAGCAACTTAATTTAACAAAATTGCGACATCATGTTAGCCAGCTTTTATCGGATAAGCTAGAAAATGTACAATTTCTCTAGCAGAAACATGCTAAATGACACAATTACTTTTAATTCATAGCCTTGTTTTACCCAAAAGGTGCAGTTTTGTGGATAAGTTTGTGGATATTCTGTGGCTTTGTTGGGGGCAATCAAAATATCTCAAAATAACTGCAATTTTCTTCAAAAAAGGCTTGCACCGTAAGCGCGGATCCCTATAATGCGACTCCACTGACACGGCGGGCAGCACGCAATAGCGCAGCAGCAAGCGGTCAGGGTTGGTAAGGCCTGAGGCTTTATTAGCGACGGTTAAACGCTTCAAACTTTCCTTAGGAAACTTCTTCGGAAAAGATTGAAAAAAGCGGTTGACAGTCACCGAGGATGGCGTAGAATGCGCACCTCGCTTCGCAAGAAGCAACGCTCTTTAACAATTTATCAAGCAATCTGTGTGAGCACTCACAGAGCACTAAGCGAAAAAAATTAGCTTAAGTGGACTGGAGTGACACACTGTTTTAACAGTAATAATTTCAGTATTTACTTTGAGCGAAAAAACTTTGATTGAAGAGTTTGATCATGGCTCAGATTGAACGCTGGCGGCAGGCTTAACACATGCAAGTCGAGCGGTAACATTTCTAGCTTGCTAGAAGATGACGAGCGGCGGACGGGTGAGTAATGCTTGGGAATATGCCTTTACGTGGGGGACAACAGTTGGAAACGACTGCTAATACCGCATAATGTCTTCGGACCAAAGGAGGGGACTCTTCGGAGCCTTTCGCGTAGAGATTAGCCCAAGTGGGATTAGCTAGTTGGTGGGGTAATGGCTCACCAAGGCGACGATCCCTAGCTGGTTTGAGAGGATGATCAGCCACACTGGGACTGAGACACGGCCCAGACTCCTACGGGAGGCAGCAGTGGGGAATATTGCACAATGGGCGAAAGCCTGATGCAGCCATGCCGCGTGTGTGAAGAAGGCCTTCGGGTTGTAAAGCACTTTCAGTTGTGAGGAAGGCAATATGCTTAATACGTATATTGTTTGACGTTAGCGACAGAAGAAGGACCGGCTAACTCCGTGCCAGCAGCCGCGGTAATACGGAGGGTCCGAGCGTTAATCGGAATTACTGGGCGTAAAGCGTACGCAGGCGGCTTTTTAAGCCAGATGTGAAATCCCCGGGCTCAACCTGGGAATGGCATTTGGAACTGGGAAGCTAGAGTTTTGTAGAGGGTGGTAGAATTTCAGGTGTAGCGGTGAAATGCGTAGAGATCTGAAGGAATACCAGTGGCGAAGGCGGCCACCTGGACAAAAACTGACGCTCATGTACGAAAGCGTGGGGAGCAAACAGGATTAGATACCCTGGTAGTCCACGCCGTAAACGATGTCTACTAGTTGTCTGTGGGTTTAACCCGTGGGTAACGCAGCTAACGCATTAAGTAGACCGCCTGGGGAGTACGGCCGCAAGGTTAAAACTCAAATGAATTGACGGGGGCCCGCACAAGCGGTGGAGCATGTGGTTTAATTCGATGCAACGCGAAGAACCTTACCTGCCCTTGACATACTAAGAACTTTCCAGAGATGGATTGGTGCCTTCGGGAGCTTAGATACAGGTGCTGCATGGCTGTCGTCAGCTCGTGTCGTGAGATGTTGGGTTAAGTCCCGCAACGAGCGCAACCCTTATCCTTATTTGCCAGCACGTGATGGTGGGAACTCTAGGGAGACTGCCGGTGATAAACCGGAGGAAGGTGGGGACGACGTCAAGTCATCATGGCCCTTACGGGCAGGGCTACACACGTGCTACAATGGCATGTACAGAGGGATGCGAACTCGCGAGAGCAAGCGGACCCCAGAAAGCATGTCGTAGTCCGGATCGGAGTCTGCAACTCGACTCCGTGAAGTCGGAATCGCTAGTAATCGTGGATCAGAATGCCACGGTGAATACGTTCCCGGGCCTTGTACACACCGCCCGTCACACCATGGGAGTGGGCTGCAAAAGAAGTGGGTAGTTTAACCTTCGGGAGGACGCTCACCACTTTGTGGTTCATGACTGGGGTGAAGTCGTAACAAGGTAGCCCTAGGGGAACCTGGGGCTGGATCACCTCCTTATTATGAACGTTTATGTTTTGTGACGTGTTCACACAGATTGCTTGATAGAAAGTAGAGAGAAGTTGACACCTGTTTAGGTCTGTAGCTCAGCTGGTTAGAGCGCACCCCTGATAAGGGTGAGGTCGGCAGTTCAAGTCTGCCCAGACCTACCAAGGTGCAACTTTTAGTAAGAAATGGGGCTATAGCTCAGCTGGGAGAGCGCCTGCCTTGCACGCAGGAGGTCTGCGGTTCGATCCCGCATAGCTCCACCACTTCTTACCTAAAAACCAAAGATAAGTCGCCAAAAGATGGCCATTTAGCTTTGGTTTTTTTATGAACCAATGCTCTTTAACAATTTGGAAAAGCTGATAAAAAAATATCTCAAAAATACGAGTTAAATAACAAGTGTTTTTGGTATTCAAAAAAATAAGGTGATCGTACTCGAGTGGCAGGATTTATACAGCCTGACCATTCAAGTGATTTAAGCGACAACATTTAGGTGTTGTATGGTTAAGTGACTAAGCGTATACGGTGGATGCCTTGGCAGTCAGAGGCGATGAAGGACGTGTTAATCTGCGATAAGCCATGTTGAGTCGATAAAAGACGCAATAGACATGGATTTCCGAATGGGGAAACCCACTGCATTTTATGCAGTATCGTAACGTGAATACATAGCGTTGCGAGGCGAACCCGGGGAACTGAAACATCTAAGTACCCGGAGGAAAAGAAATCAACCGAGATTCTGGTAGTAGCGGCGAGCGAACCCGGATTAGCCCTTAAGCTTCTTATAATTTAGTGGAACAAGCTGGAAAGTTTGGCCGTAGCGGGTGATAGCCCCGTACACGAAAGGTGATTTGAAGTGAAAACGAGTAGGACGGCACACGTGATATGTTGTCTGAATATGGGGGGACCATCCTCCAAGGCTAAATACTCCTGACTGACCGATAGTGAACCAGTACCGTGAGGGAAAGGCGAAAAGAACCCCTGTGAGGGGAGTGAAATAGAACCTGAAACCGTATACGTACAAGCAGTGGGAGCCTCTTTGTGAGGTGACTGCGTACCTTTTGTATAATGGGTCAACGACTTAATTTCAGTAGCAAGGTTAAGCGAATAGCGGAGCCGTAGGGAAACCGAGTGTTAACTGCGCGCATAGTTGCTGGGATTAGACCCGAAACCCGGTGATCTAGCCATGGGCAGGTTGAAGATTGGGTAACACCAATTGGAGGACCGAACCGACTAATGTTGAAAAATTAGCGGATGACTTGTGGCTGGGGGTGAAAGGCCAATCAAACCGGGAGATAGCTGGTTCTCCTCGAAAGCTATTTAGGTAGCGCCTCGGACGAATACTAGTGGGGGTAGAGCACTGTTAAGGCTAGGGGGTCATCCCGACTTACCAACCCTTTGCAAACTCCGAATACCACTAAGTACTATCCGGGAGACACACGGCGGGTGCTAACGTCCGTCGTGAAAAGGGAAACAACCCAGACCGTCAGCTAAGGTCCCAAAGTCATAGCTAAGTGGGAAACGATGTGGGAAGGCTTAGACAGCCAGGATGTTGGCTTAGAAGCAGCCATCATTTAAAGAAAGCGTAATAGCTCACTGGTCGAGTCGGCCTGCGCGGAAGATGTAACGGGGCTAAGCTATGCACCGAAGCTACGGGTACTTGCTTTGCAAGTGCGGTAGAGGAGCGTTCTGTAAGCCGTTGAAGGTGATTCGTAAGGATTGCTGGAGGTATCAGAAGTGCGAATGTTGACATGAGTAACGATAAAGGGGGTGAAAAGCCCCCTCGCCGAAAGACCAAGGTTTCCTGTTCAATGTTAATCAGAGCAGGGTGAGTCGGCCCCTAAGGCGAGACTGAAAAGTGTAGTCGATGGGAAACAGGTTAATATTCCTGTACTTCGTATAATTGCGATGGGAGGACGGAGAAGGCTAGGCCAGCGCGGCGTTTGGTTGTCCGCGTTTAAGGTTGTAGGCTGGACACTTAGGAAAATCCGGGTGTCTAAGGCTGAGGATTGATGACGAGTCACTAAGGTGATGAAGTGGTTGATGCCCTGCTTCCAGGAAAAGTCTCTAAGCTTCAGATTATACGAAACCGTACCCCAAACCGACACAGGTGGTTGGGTAGAGAATACCAAGGCGCTTGAGAGAACTCGGGTGAAGGAACTAGGCAAAATGGTACCGTAACTTCGGGAGAAGGTACGCTGCTGTTGGTGATGGGACTTGCTCCCTAAGCTGACGGCAGTCGCAGATACCAGTTGGCTGCAACTGTTTATTAAAAACACAGCACTGTGCTAAATCGAAAGATGACGTATACGGTGTGACGCCTGCCCGGTGCCGGAAGGTTAATTGATGTGGTTAGCGCAAGCGAAGCTATTGATCGAAGCCCCGGTAAACGGCGGCCGTAACTATAACGGTCCTAAGGTAGCGAAATTCCTTGTCGGGTAAGTTCCGACCTGCACGAATGGCGTAATGATGGCCAAGCTGTCTCCACCCGAGACTCAGTGAAATTGAAATTGCCGTGAAGATGCGGTGTACCCGCGGCTAGACGGAAAGACCCCGTGAACCTTTACTACAGCTTGACACTGAACATTGACCCTACATGTGTAGGATAGGTGGGAGGCTTTGAAGCGTTGTCGCTAGATGATGTGGAGCCGACCTTGAAATACCACCCTTGTAGTGTTGATGTTCTAACGTTGTCCCGTTATCCGGGATGCGGACAGTGTCTGGTGGGTAGTTTGACTGGGGCGGTCTCCTCCCAAAGAGTAACGGAGGAGCACGAAGGTTGGCTAAGTACGGTCGGACATCGTACGGTTAGTGCAATGGCATAAGCCAGCTTAACTGCGAGACAGACACGTCGAGCAGGTACGAAAGTAGGTCATAGTGATCCGGTGGTTCTGTATGGAAGGGCCATCGCTCAACGGATAAAAGGTACTCCGGGGATAACAGGCTGATACCGCCCAAGAGTTCATATCGACGGCGGTGTTTGGCACCTCGATGTCGGCTCATCACATCCTGGGGCTGAAGTCGGTCCCAAGGGTATGGCTGTTCGCCATTTAAAGTGGTACGCGAGCTGGGTTTAGAACGTCGTGAGACAGTTCGGTCCCTATCTGCCGTGGGCGTTTGAGAATTGAAGGGAGCTGCTCCTAGTACGAGAGGACCGGAGTGGACGAACCGCTGGTGTTTGGGTTGTTATGCCAATAGCATTGCCCAGTAGCTACGTTCGGAACTGATAACCGCTGAAAGCATCTAAGCGGGAAGCAGGCCTTGAGATTAATTCTCACTAGGACTTTAAGTCCTCTGAAGGGCCGTTGGAGACTACAACGTTGATAGGCAAGGTGTGTAAGTGCTGTGAGGCATTGAGCTAACTTGTACTAATTACCCGTGAGGCTTAACCATACAACACCTAAAGGGTGTTGCTTATAGATACTTTATTTTAGAAACCAAGAGTGCTTGTTATGCTCGTGGGATATATCAGTTTTTTCGAATGTTAAAGACAACAAGTTTTTGCCTGGTGGCAATAGCGTTGTGGAACCACCTGAACCCATGCCGAACTCAGAAGTGAAACGCAACTGCGCCGATGATAGTGTGGGGTCTCCCCATGTGAAAGTAGGTCACTGCCAGGCGCCTATTTTAAAAACCCAGCTATGTGCTGGGTTTTTATTTCGCTGATATAGCTCAGTTGGTAGAGCGCACCCTTGGTAAGGGTGAGGTCGGCAGTTCGAATCTGCCTATCAGCACCATATTCAGAAAAGCCCGGCATTAAGCTGGGCTTTTTTGTTTCTATCGGTTTAATTATTAACCGAGTTTAGCCGTTAGATAAATGTTTCTTGACAGGATATCTAGCGATTCAAGTGAAATTACGCCCATGAAACACCTTTTTTAGGTGGGTTTTTTGTTAGTAACCTATTGTTTTTTATCTGTTTATTTATATTTTTAAACAAATTTTAGACAATCCTACCAATTCAAAATCTAGGGTGTTATAATTTCGCGCCCTTTAATTAGGCAGCCAGAGATCTCAGCGCTAATTGTTGGGATCAGTTGTAACATATAGCGGAGCACTGAAATGATCCAAATGCAATCTACTATGGACGTGGCGGATAATTCCGGCGCGCGCCGTGTACAGTGTATTAAGGTCCTAGGTGGTTCGCACCGCCGCTATGCACGAATTGGCGACATCATTAAAGTTACTGTAAAGGAAGCAATTCCACGCGGTAAAGTTAAGAAAGGTGACGTAATGAATGCAGTGGTAGTGCGTACTAGAAAAGGCGTACGTCGTCCTGATGGTTCTGTAATTCGTTTTGACCGCAATGCTGCGGTTATTCTGAATGCAAACAATCAGCCTATTGGTACTCGTATCTTTGGTCCTGTGACACGTGAACTGCGCAACGAACAGTTCATGAAAATTGTGTCTCTAGCGCCAGAAGTACTTTAAGGAGTCCAAAATGGCTAATAAAATCCAAAAAGGCGATGAAGTAATAGTTATTGCAGGTAAAGACAAAGGCAAACGCGGTAGCGTAACCAAAGTTTTACCAACCGGTAAACTATTCGTTGAAGGCGTCAACTTAATCAAGAAACACCAAAAGCCAAACCCTCAATTGGGTGTTGCAGGCGGTATTGTTGAGAAAGAAGCGGCCCTTGATGCATCAAACGTAGCGATTTTTAACCCAGCCTCAGGCAAGGGTGATCGCGTTGGTTTTCGATTTGAAGACGACAAAAAAGTTCGTGTATTCAAATCGTCTAATGAAATTGTAAAGTAACTGGAGTTAACGATGGCGAAACTGCATGACCTATATAAGGAAAGTGTGACGCCTGAACTCGTAAAGGAGTTCGGTTACAAATCCATCATGCAAGTCCCTCGGATTGAGAAAATCACCCTTAACATGGGTGTGGGTGAAGCGGTGAATGACAAGAAAGTACTAGAGCACGCGATTGCTGATCTAGCTGCTATCTCTGGTCAAAAACCACTTACTACCAAAGCTCGTAAATCTGTAGCAGGCTTTAAGATCCGTGATGGATACCCGATTGGTTGTAAAGTGACTCTACGCGGTGAGCGTATGTGGGAGTTTTTAGAGCGTTTGATTTCAATCGCAATTCCTCGTGTTCGAGATTTCCGTGGTTTGAATGCTAAGTCATTCGATGGCCGTGGTAATTACAGCATGGGTGTGCGTGAGCAAATCATCTTCCCTGAAATTGACTATGACAAAGTTGATAAGGTTCGTGGTATGGATATTACTATCACTACGACAGCCGAAACCAACGAGGAAGGCCGCGCTCTGCTGGCTGCCTTTAACTTCCCATTCCGTAAGTAAGGTAGAGTTAGTTATGGCTAAAAAATCAATGAAAGCTCGTGAAGCTAAGCGCACAGAAACTGTCGCTCGTTTCGCAGAAAAGCGCGCAGCGCTTAAAGCGATTATTAGCAGCGTGAACAGCTCAGATGAAGAGCGTTGGGACGCAGTTCTAAAATTGCAATCGTTACCTCGTGATTCAAGTCGGTCTCGTCAGCGTAACCGCTGTAACGTAACCGGTCGTCCTCATGGGTTCTTACGCAAATTCGGCTTAAGCCGTATTAAATTGCGTGAAGCTATGATGCGCGGTGAGGTTCCTGGTCTTAAGAAAGCCAGTTGGTAATCCACTTAATTACGGAGTAAACGATTATGAGCATGCAAGATCCTATTGCGGATATGTTGACTCGCGTTCGCAACGGTCAATCGGCAAATAAAGTATCTGTTGTTATGCCTTCATCTAAAGTAAAAGTGGCGATTGCTAACTTGTTACAAGAAGAAGGTTATATCACTGGCTACGCTGTGACTGGTGACGTGAAAAAGTCATTAGAAGTTACCCTCAAATATTTTGAAGGTAAAAAAGTTATTGAAAAGATTGAACGTGTAAGCCGTCCAGGTCTACGCATTTATAAAGGTGCTAAAGACCTACCTAAAGTTATGGGTGGCCTTGGTGTTGCAATCATTTCTACATCAAAAGGCGTGATGACTGACCGTGCGGCGCGTAAAGCCGGCATGGGTGGTGAAATCGTCTGTTACGTAGCTTAACCGGAGGTAGGTAATATGTCTCGCGTAGCCAAGGCTCCCGTTGCAATTCCTGCTGGCGTTGAAGTAACTCTCAACGGCCAAGAATTAACGGTTAAAGGTAGCAAAGGTACATTGACTCGCGTATTTAATGACGCGGTAGTTGTAACCAAAGAAGAGAGCGAACTTAAGTTTGCAGTTGTTGAAGGCGCTTCAACAGCTCAAGCTGGTACAGCTCGTGCTCTAAGCAACAACATGGTTGTTGGCGTTACAACTGGGTTTGAGAAAAAACTTACATTATTAGGTGTAGGTTACCGTGCTGCTGTTAAAAGCAACGTTGTAAACCTAACTTTAGGTTTTTCTCATCCTGTAGATTACACCTTACCAGAAGGTGTTACAGCAGAGTGTCCATCACAGACTGAAATCGTACTGAAAGGTGCTGATAAGCAAGTCGTTGGTCAGGTCGCAGCAGACATTCGTGCGTTCCGTCCACCAGAGCCTTATAAAGGTAAAGGTGTTCGTTACTCAGATGAAAATGTCCGCCGTAAAGAGGCTAAGAAGAAGTAGGTTAACACTATGGAAAAGAAAATTGCTCGTCTGCGTCGTGCAACACGCACTCGCAAAGCTATGCAAGAGTTGGGTAAAACCCGCCTGGTGATTCACCGTACTCCGCGCCATATTTACGCGCAGGTGATTGCACCTGATGCTAAGGTTCTTGCCACAGCATCTACAGTAGATAAAGCCGTTCGTGAAGGGCTTGAAAGTTTAGGTAATGTAGCTGCCGCTGCAGCAGTGGGCAAAGCAATTGCTGAGCGTGCTGTTGAGAAAGGCATTACAAGCGTAGCTTTCGACCGTTCTGGCTTTAAGTATCACGGCCGCGTTGCTGCGCTTGCAGAAGCTGCACGTGAAGCTGGTCTTCAGTTCTAAGGAGTGAGTCATGTCTAAATTTGAAGCACAGGCCGGTGGTGATCTGAACGAAAAGCTTATCGCCGTAAACCGTGTGTCAAAAGTAGTTAAAGGTGGTCGTATCTTCAGTTTCACTGCGTTAACCGTAGTGGGTGATGGTAACGGTCGCGTAGGGTTTGGTTATGGTAAAGCACGTGAAGTTCCAGCTGCGATTCAAAAAGCAATGGAAAAAGCGCGTCGTAACCTTACTAGTGTACAGCTGAGAGGCACTACACTGCAGCATCCTATTAAGGGTCGCCACTCTGGGTCGCGTGTTTACATGCAACCTGCATCAGAGGGTACTGGTATTATTGCCGGTGGTGCGATGCGTGCTGTTCTAGAAGTTGCTGGTGTGCAGAACGTATTGTCAAAAGCATACGGTTCTACTAACCCAATCAACATTGTTCGCGCTACTATCGACGCTCTTGAGAATATGCATTCTCCACAAGACGTTGCTGCGAAGCGTGGCCTAAGCGTCCAAGAAATTCTGGGGTAATAAAGCCATGTCGAACAAAATTAAAGTAACACAGACTAAAAGCAGTATTGGGCGTTTGCCTAAGCACCGCGCAACCTTAACTGGTTTAGGTCTTCGCCGTATTAATCATACTGTTGAACTTGAGGATACTCCTTGTATTCGCGGTATGATTAATAAAGTTTATTACATGGTTAAGGTTGAGGGGGAATAATCATGCGTTTGAATACTCTTTCTCCAGCGGCAGGCTCTAAGCCAGCTGCTAAACGTGTAGGACGTGGTATTGGTTCTGGTTTAGGTAAAACCGGTGGTCGTGGTCACAAAGGTCAGAAATCTCGTTCTGGCGGTAGTGTGCGTCCAGGTTTCGAAGGCGGTCAAATGCCATTGAAACAACGTTTGCCTAAATTTGGTTTTACTTCACGTAAATCAATGGTAACAGCAGAAGTTCGCACTAGCGAGCTAGCTAAAGTTACCGCTGACGTGGTAGATTTGGACGCTTTGAAGGCGGCTGGTCTTATTACTCGCAACATTAAGTTTGCAAAAGTAGTACTATCTGGCGAAGTAAAAGCACCAGTTACCTTACGTGGCCTGCGTGTAACTAAAGGCGCACTAGCAGCAATTGAAGCTGCTGGCGGTAAAATCGAGGAATAAGTACAAAACATGGCTAAGAATCCAGGAACAGCATCAGCAAGTGCACAAGGTGGCTTAAGCGAGCTTAAGAGTCGTTTACTATTCGTGCTCGGGGCCATTATTGTGTTCCGAACCGGCTCCTTTGTGCCGCTACCTGGGATTGATGCCGCTGTACTGGCCGCGTTGTTTGATCAGCAAAAGGGTACCATTCTGGAAATGTTTAACATGTTTTCAGGTGGTGCACTTTCACGTGCTTCTATTTTCGCGTTAGGAATCATGCCATATATTTCGGCATCGATTATTATCCAGTTATTGACTGTGGTTCACCCAACGCTTGCCGAACTTAAAAAGGAAGGCGAGTCGGGTCGACGTAAAATTAGTCAGTACACGCGTTATAGCACGCTGGTTTTAGCAACTTTCCAAGCTGTTGGTATTGCCACAGGCTTACCAAATATGATGGCGGGTCTGGTGATTCACCCAGGTCTACCATTCTATTTCACTGCGGTGGTTAGTTTGGTTACAGGAACAATGTTCCTGATGTGGTTAGGTGAGCAAATTACCGAACGTGGTATTGGCAACGGGATTTCGATTCTGATTTTTGCTGGTATTGTGGCAGGGTTGCCTGCAGCGATCGGTAAGACGGCTGAACAGGCGCGTCAAGGAGAGTTACACCTATTGTTACTCTTGTTAATCATTGCTCTAGTGTTCGCTGTGACCTTCTTGGTGGTGTTTATCGAACGTGGACAACGTCGTATCGTTGTTAACTACGCTAAACGTCAACAGGGTCGCAAGGTGTTTGCTGCGCAAAGTACACATTTACCACTTAAGGTAAACATGGCCGGGGTTATCCCAGCAATTTTTGCTTCAAGTATTATTCTGTTCCCTGGAACTATCGCCCAGTGGTTTGGTCAAAACGAAAGCTTGTCGTTTTTGTCTGAGATATCACTGACGCTACAACCCGGGCAACCGTTATATGTGTTCTTGTATGCATCAGCCATTATCTTCTTTTGTTTCTTCTATACTGCGTTGGTATTTAACCCTCGTGAGACAGCAGACAACTTGAAGAAGAGTGGCGCGTTTATTCCGGGTATTCGCCCTGGTGAACAAACATCGCGATACATAGACAAGGTGATGACTCGTTTAACCCTAGCTGGTGCTTTGTACATCACGTTTGTATGTTTAATTCCTGAGTTTATGATGCTTGGACTTAATGTTCAGTTTTACTTCGGTGGTACTTCGTTACTTATCGTTGTAGTGGTCATCATGGACTTTATGGCTCAGGTCCAGACCCATTTGATGTCTCATCAATATGGTTCGGTTCTGAAAAAAGCTAATCTTAAAGGTTACGGCCGTTAGGCTCCCTTGGGATTGGACTTTAACTTTTACGGAGATAGCAATGAAAGTACGTGCATCCGTTAAGAAAATCTGCCGTAACTGTAAAGTTATCAAGCGCAACGGTGTTGTGCGGGTAATTTGCAGTGAGCCAAAGCATAAACAGCGCCAAGGCTAGTTAGTAGATTTCAAGACAATATTATTTGCAATGTGGTCATCTGTTGAGTATCCTTACGGGCTTTTCACAGATGGCCTTCGTTTACACGAAAAAATAGGAGTGTGCCAATGGCCCGTATAGCCGGCATTAACATTCCTGATCAGAAGCATGCAGTTATCGCTTTAACTGCAATCTTCGGCATCGGCTTAACCCGTTCACAAAAAATTTGTGCGGCAGCTGGTATTGCTGAAGATGTTAAGATCAGAGAACTTGACGAAACACAGATCGACAAACTTCGTGACGAAGTGGCTAAATTCACCGTTGAAGGTGATCTACGCCGTGAAGTTTCCATGAACATTAAGCGCCTGATGGACCTCGGTTGTTACCGCGGACTCCGTCATCGTCGCAGTTTGCCCCTTCGCGGTCAGCGCACTAAAACTAATGCGCGTACCCGTAAAGGTCCTCGCAAACCTATTAAGAAATAAGGGGTGAGTGAAAATGGCTAAAACTCCGACTCGCGCTCGTAAACGCGTAAAAAAACAAGTTGCTGATGGCATGGCTCATATCCACGCCTCTTTCAACAATACTATCGTGACTATCACTGATCGTCAGGGCAACGCGCTTTCTTGGGCTACCGCAGGTGGTTCAGGTTTCCGTGGTTCTCGTAAGTCTACTCCGTTTGCTGCACAGGTTGCTGCTGAACGTGCTGCGGAAGCAGCTAAAGACTACGGCCTTAAGAACGTAGAAGTGTTTGTAAACGGCCCAGGTCCTGGTCGAGAGTCTTCAATCCGCGCATTACATGCTGCTGGTTTCCGCGTGACTAACATCACCGACGTGACTCCGATTCCACACAATGGTTGTCGTCCACCGAAGAAACGCCGCGTGTAGTTTCTGGATAGATTGGAGAAAGAAAAATGGCAAGATATTTAGGTCCAAAGCTTAAACTTAGCCGTCGTGAAGGTACCGATCTTTTTTTGAAAAGTGGTGTCCGTGCGATCGACACAAAGTGTAAGCTGGATACAGCACCTGGACAACATGGTGCTCGTAAAGCGCGTCTTTCAGACTACGGTTTACAGCTTCGTGAGAAGCAAAAAGTTCGTCGTTTATACGGCATTCTTGAGAAACAATTCCGCAATTACTATAAAGCCGCTGCTCGCTTAAAAGGCAACACCGGTGAAAACTTGCTGCAATTGTTGGAAAGTCGTTTAGACAACGTTGTTTATCGTTTAGGTTTTGGTGCAACTCGCGCTGAAGCTCGTCAACTAGTTAGCCATAAAGCTATCCTAGTTAATGGTAAAGTGGTTAATATTCCTTCTTACAAGGTATTAGCTGAAGACGTTGTTAGTGTTCGTGAAAAATCTAAGAAGCAAGCGCGTATTGTTGCTTCATTAGAAATCGCCGGACAACGTGAAGCGGCAACGTGGGTAGAAGTAGACGCAACTAAGATGGAAGGTGTTTTCAAACGCTTACCTGAGCGCGCTGACCTGTCTGCGGAAATTAACGAACAGCTGATCGTCGAACTTTACTCTAAGTAAAGTTGAATTATAGAGAGGACACAATGCAGGGTTCTGTAACAGAGTTTCTAAAACCAAGGCTAGTTGAGATCGAACAAGTTAGCCCAACTCGTGCAAAGGTTACGCTTGAGCCATTAGAGCGTGGCTTTGGCCACACTTTAGGTAATGCTCTTCGTCGTATTCTTTTATCTTCTATGCCTGGTTGTGCGGTAACGGAAGTGGAAATCGATGGCGTGCTGCATGAGTACAGCAGTAAGGAAGGCATTCAAGAAGACATCTTGGAGATCTTGCTAAACCTCAAAGGTATTGCTGTGAAGTTAGAAGGTAAAGACGAAGTTACCCTTAGTCTTACCAAGTCTGGAGCAGGTCCTGTGGTTGCAGGCGACATTCAGCATGATGCTGATGTCGAAATCACTAATCCTGAGCACGTTATTTGTCACTTGAGCAGCAACGCTGAAATCAGCATGCGTATCAAGGTAGAACGTGGTCGCGGTTACGTACCAGCTTCAGTTCGGGTTCATTCTGAAGATGAAGAGCGTCCTATCGGTCGTTTGCTTGTTGACGCGGCTTACAGCCCAGTTGAGCGTATTGCTTATACTGTGGAAGCTGCTCGTGTTGAACAACGTACTGATTTGGACAAATTGGTTATCGATATGGAAACCAATGGTACTCTTGATCCAGAAGAAGCCATCCGCCGCAGCGCAACAATTCTTGCTGAGCAGTTGGATGCCTTCGTTGACTTACGTGATGTAAGTGAACCAGAAGAAAAAGAAGAGAAGCCAGAGTTTGATCCAATCCTGCTTCGTCCTGTCGATGATCTAGAGTTGACAGTTCGCTCTGCTAACTGTTTGAAGGCAGAAGCGATTCATTACATTGGTGACTTGGTACAGCGTACCGAGGTTGAGCTACTTAAAACGCCTAACTTAGGCAAAAAGTCGCTTACAGAAATCAAAGATGTTCTAGCATCACGTGGTCTTTCTCTAGGTATGCGCCTAGAAAATTGGCCGCCAGCTAGTATCGCTGATAAGTAAAGTCACTAGTTTTAACGTCTTATTATAGAAGGATAAGGTCATGCGCCATCGTCAGAGTGGTCGTCAATTGAACCGAAATAGTAGCCATCGTCAGGCTATGTTCCGGAATATGGCCAGTTCATTGGTTCGCCATGAGGTTATCAAGACAACATTGCCTAAAGCCAAAGAGCTTCGTCGTGTTGTTGAGCCATTGATTACATTGGCTAAGAATGACAGTGTTGCCAACCGTCGTTTAGCTTTTGCTCGTACTCGTGATGCAGAAGTGGTTGGTAAGTTATTTGCTGAAATTGGTCCACGATTCAAAGAACGTGCAGGCGGTTATACTCGCATTTTAAAATGTGGTTTCCGTGCTGGCGACAATGCCCCTATGGCATACATTGAATTGCTAGACCGTCCAGAAGTTGAAGAAGTTGCTGAAGAAGCAGCTGAGTAAACTCGGACAACGCTTTAAAAGCTGGACTTAGGTCCGGCTTTTTTTTGCCTTCAATATGGCTGACACTCGAGCGAGTCACTCTGCCGATTGACAGTTTTTTAGCCTCTGTCTGCTATTGATTTTAAACGGCCGACATTCATCACAAATCTATTTCATACTAATTGATTACTTATATATTCAACTTATTGCGCTGAATAGCTCTGTCAATAACCAGACATAAAGTGCAGTTGTTCGTGACTCTAATTACAAGATAGATAACCCTATTCGCACTGATTTTGGCCAGCAACAATCAACAGATAATGGATTGGGCTGGTATCAGTCGTAAGCTGACAAATGTTAGCTTAGTTACAGACTCCAAAGGGACTTAGCAAAGCCATGTGTATATTTGCGGCGTCGTCTTCATCGCTTATCTCATGGTGTCTGCTCTATAGGTGCTTGTTGTTGTCAAAAAAGTAGGAGATCCGAGCACGTGGATTTAAGTATTCAAATATTTCTTCGGGTAATGCGCTAGGTTTTACCGCTTTTTCGATGGTGAGGCCCGCAGCTTCCAAGTCGATAATGGGGGCTTCGGTACGAGGAATATTGGCATCATATACTTGCACCGTTGGATACAATAAACGTTCTGAATTGACTGACATGACTAGACCAAACTGCCCAGAGCTTAATTGCACAACACTGCCTGGTGGATAGATCCCTAATAAACGGATCAACACCCCTAAATCAGCGTTGTTAAGTTGTTGTTTACGTTGCTTATACATATAAGCAATAACCGTAAATGGAATACGTGACAGTCGCGGATCTCGGGGATGACAGAGGCTGTCGTAATCATTGACGACCGCGATTAATTGGGCGAGACGATCGATTTCATCGCCCTTTAATTTCTGTGGGTAACCGCTGCCATCGAGATATTCGTGATGCTGGAAGGCAATTGTTTTTACTTGCGGAGGAAGGGTCGAAGATAGTTTTAAAAAATCGGCACCGTACTTGGTATGCAGTTTTAATAAATTTGCTTCTTGAGGGGTCAGTTTCCCGGGTTTACGTAGAATTTTATCAGGGATCTTCATTTTCCCGACATCATGAAATAAGCCTGCTATACCCAGAACTTTGATGTCTCGCTCAGAAAAACCCGCAGCTTTAGCTAGCATCATTGATAAAATGGAAACGTTGAGGCTATGATAATAGAAGCTATCAGCATCTTTGCTGTCATTCATTAAATGTAAGACGACGTTCTCACCGGAGAGTAGATCTTCCGCTAGATTGTCAATAAGCGCGGTGGCATCGTTCACCGCATTGAGCGGTCTATTTTTTAATTTTCCCATCACCGCTCGAACTTGAGCCATAGAACGGTCGAACTCGTTCTCCACCTTCATTAAATTTCGACGATAGTTTTTCAGCTCCTCGATACGAGAACGCTTTTCCTGCCAAAGTGCTTCCTGAGCTTTATTTGATGCGTCCTTGTTATCATTATTTCCCTGCTCTTTACTCTGGTCGACAGGTAAGGGGGCGTTATCGCTTTTTTCAGGAACTACGATGACATGTTTTAATCCCAGATTTCGAATCACTTCGATCTGGTCTTGGCTTTTTATTTTGAAACTAGTGAACATGAAAGGGTGTTCTCCCCATTTTACGGGAAGTTTAACGAAAACACCTGTTTGTAAACGTTCTACACTTAGTTTTATTTCGGCCATTTGCCTTTACAACTCAAAAAATACTTATTGCATTATGAATAAATATCAACACAAAAGCAGCTGATTTTAACAAGTTCTAGACTTATAGATAGATCCAATTACAATAGGCCTCTAGATGTCTAGACATTCAAACTTGTAGTTAAAGTGGAGTAAATCATGCCAATATGCATTCCGGACCAGTTGCCCGCCGCGGAGGTGTTACGCAATGAAAATATTTTTGTGATGCCAGAGAGTCGCGCAGCGCATCAAGATATACGTCCTTTAGAGGTGCTCCTACTTAATTTGATGCCGAAGAAAATTGAGACTGAAAATCAGTTGCTACGTTTGTTATCGAACTCGCCGTTGCAAGTGAATGTAAGGTTATTGCGTATTGACCATCGCGTCTCTAAGAATACTCCGCAGGAGCACATCGATAGGTTTTATCGAGATTTTGATAAGTTAAGAGAACGTAATTTCGATGGCTTGATTATTACTGGGGCCCCTTTGGGCCAAGTTCCCTTTGAGGAGGTATATTACTGGGACCAAATCAAGGAAATTATCGATTGGTCTACCACCCACGTTACCTCGACTCTGTTTTTATGCTGGGCTGCACAAGCTGCCTTATATCATTTGTATGGTTTGGAAAAGCAAACTCGTGAAGACAAGTTATCGGGCGTTTATTGGCATCAGACCAAACACAAACACAATCCTTTGGTTCGTGGTTTTGACGATGCTTTTCTCGCCCCGCTATCGCGTTTTGCTCATTTTGATTCAAATAGGATCACCGAAGATACAGATTTGCAGGTGTTAGGCGATAGTGAGCTGGCGGGAAGTTATCTATTTGCCAGTGAGGATTTTCGTCAAGTATTTATTACGGGTCATCCAGAGTATGCCGCAGATACTTTACATAATGAGTATTTGAGAGATTTGCAAGAAGGGCTCGCGCCGATGTTACCAGAAAATTATTACCCTAATGATGATTGCCAAGCCACGCCTTGTGCGACTTGGCGTAGTCATGGGCATCTTTTATATAACAACTGGTTGAATTACTGTGTTTATCAAATCACCCCTTACAATTTGGCTGAACTGCAGCCTAAATCCGATAATATCTTGAAATAATTTCATATAACTTTAAGCCAGCAAAGCCCCGATAGGCAGTGTGCTACACTGCCTTTTTTTAAATCTCTGCAATACCAATAGGATGTTCCCGTGTCAGTAAGGCTTGAACTAGAAAAACAATTATTGCAACGAATCATGATTATTGATGGTGGTATGGGCACCATGATCCAGTCTTATAAGTTGCAAGAGGCTGACTATCGTGGGGAGCGTTTTGCTGATTGGCATACCGATGTAAAAGGCAACAACGACATGTTGGTGCTGACCCAAGCGAAGATTATTGCAGATATTCATCGTGAGTATTTGTTAGCGGGCGCCGATATTCTCGAAACCAATACCTTTAATGCCACCACTATCGCCATGGCTGATTATGATATGCAGGATTATTCTGCTGAAATCAATCGCGAAGCCGCACGTTTAGCTAGGCAGGTGGCCGATGAGGTGACGGCCCTTCAGCCTGAGCGCCCACGTTTTGTAGCTGGGGTATTAGGGCCAACTAACCGTACTTGTTCTATCTCTCCTGATGTGAATGATCCCGGCTTTCGTAATGTCACTTTTAATGAGTTAGTCGAAGCCTATAAGGAATCGACTATCGCGTTAATTGAAGGGGGTTGTGACCTAATTCTTATCGAGACGATCTTTGATACCTTAAATGCCAAAGCTGCGGTATTCGCGGTTAAAACCGTCTTTGATGAATTGTCTATCGAACTGCCGATTATGATCTCTGGCACCATTACTGACGCCTCTGGTCGAACCTTGAGCGGTCAAACCACAGAAGCATTTTATAATGCCTTACGCCACGCAGAACCGATTAGTATGGGACTTAACTGTGCATTGGGGCCTGATGAGCTGCGTCAGTATGTGGAAGAGCTTAGCCGGGTGAGTGAAAGCTATGTATCGGCTCATCCGAATGCCGGCCTGCCGAATGCTTTTGGTGAATACGATCTTGAAGCGACCGAAATGGCGGAACACATTGGTGAATGGGCTCGTGCCGGTTTCCTAAACCTTGTCGGTGGATGTTGTGGGACCACGCCGGAGCATATTAAGGCGATGGCTGAGGCTGTTGAAGGGGTTGCGCCGCGTCAACGACCTGAAATTGAAGTGGCCTGCCGTTTGTCTGGTTTGGAACCGCTCACGATCACGCCTGAAACACTATTTGTGAACGTTGGTGAACGGAATAACGTGACCGGTTCGGCGATGTTTAAACGGTTAATCGTCGAGGAAAATTACGATAAAGCGATTGAAATAGCACTGACCCAAGTGGAAAACGGCGCGCAAATCATTGATGTCAACATGGATGAGGGGATGTTGGATTCAAAAGCTGCGATGGTGCGCTTTTTGAATATGATCGCCGGTGAGCCTGATATCGCTAAGGTACCGGTGATGATCGACTCGTCTAAGTGGGAGATTCTTGAAGCGGGTCTGCAGTGTGTCCAGGGCAAACCCGTCGTGAACTCCATTTCCATGAAAGAAGGCGTGGAGCCCTTTATTCGTCAGGCTAAAATTTTACGTCGCTACGGTGCTGCGGTGATTGTTATGGCCTTTGATGAAGAGGGCCAGGCAGATACCCGTGAGCGTAAGTTTGAGATCTGTAGCAAGTCCTACGATATTTTGGTGAATCAGGTGGGTTTTCCACCGGAAGATATCATTTTTGACCCCAATATTTTTGCGGTTGCGACCGGTATTGATGAGCATAATAACTATGCCGTTGATTTTATCGAAGCGGTCAAAGATATTAAACAAAATCTACCCCACGCGATGATCTCAGGTGGAGTGTCTAACGTTAGTTTCTCCTTCCGCGGGAATAATCCAGTTCGAGAAGCGATTCATGCGGTGTTTTTGTATTATGCCATTAAAAATGGCATGGACATGGGGATTGTTAATGCAGGTCAACTGGCCATTTACGAAGACATTCCTAAGGAACTAAAAGATAAAGTCGAGGCAGTTGTTCTTAATACGCATAACAATGCGACTGAAGAACTACTCGAAATTGCCGAGAAGTATCGTGGTGACGGGAGTCAGCAAGAGAATAGTCAAGACCAAGAATGGCGTAGTTGGCCGGTTAACAAACGTCTTGAGCACGCCTTGGTGAAGGGGATCACAGAATTCATCGAAGATGATACCGAATTAGCCCGTCAAGCTGCAGAGCGCCCTTTACATGTGATTGAAGGGCCCTTGATGGATGGCATGAATGTGGTCGGAGATCTGTTTGGTGAAGGGAAAATGTTTTTACCGCAGGTGGTTAAATCGGCGCGAGTGATGAAACGAGCGGTGGCTTATCTGCAACCCTTTATTGAAGCGGAGAAAGGTGAGGGGAAGCGCTCTAACGGTAAAATTGTGATGGCCACCGTAAAAGGTGATGTGCATGATATTGGTAAAAATATTGTTGGAGTAGTGCTGCAGTGTAATAATTTTGAGGTTATTGATCTCGGGGTGATGGTGCCTTGCGATAAGATCTTAAAAGTCGCTAAAGAAGAAAATGTGGATATGATCGGTCTATCAGGGCTGATCACTCCGTCGCTAGATGAAATGGTGCATGTCGCTAAAGAAATGCAACGTACAGGCATGGATATCCCTTTACTGATTGGTGGTGCAACAACCTCCAAGGCGCATACAGCGGTGAAGATCGAGCAAAACTACCAACATCCGGTGGTCTATGTTTCCAACGCCTCACGAGCGGTTGGGGTATGTGCAAGTTTATTATCTGATGAACAGCGGCCGGATTTTGTTAAAAAGTTAGCCAAAGATTATGAGATTGTTCGAGAGCAACATGCGCGCAAACGTCCGCGTACCCCACCTGTCAGCCTTGAAGTCGCCCGCGCCAATAAGTTGCAGCTTGATTGGGAAAATTATACGCCGCCAGTGCCGAAGCAATTGGGGATCCAGCATTTCGAAGACGTCGCTATCTCAGAGATTGAACCTTACATTGATTGGACGCCATTCTTCATGACCTGGTCTTTGGCCGGAAAATATCCACGTATTCTAGAAGATAAAGTAGTTGGCGAAGAGGCCAAACGCTTATTTGCCGATGCCAAAGCAATGTTAGAGCGATTTAAACAAAAACGTGAGGTTAAAGTTTCTGGTGTATTTGGTTTGTTCCCAGCCAATAGTGTGGGTGATGATATAGAAATTTACCGTGATGAATCTCGCTCTGAGTTATTGGGGCTAAGCTGCCAACTTCGCCAGCAAACCGAGAAGGCGAAAGCGGCTAACTATTGTTTGGCTGATTTCATCGCACCTAAATCTAGCGGTAAAGCCGATTATTTTGGTGGTTTTGCGGTCACTGGTGGATTTGGTGAAGATGAATTGGCGGAGGCTTATAAAGCAGAAGGCGATGATTACAACGCGATCATGGTGAAGGCGATAGCTGATCGTTTGGCGGAGGGATTTGCTGAATACTTGCATGCTCAGGTACGTAAAAGGTTTTGGGGCTATGCGGCCGATGAAAGGCTCGCTTATGAAGAGCTAATCCGTGAAAACTATCAAGGGATCCGCCCTGCGCCGGGTTACCCTGCTTGTCCGGAACATACTGAAAAAGGCTTGATTTGGGAGCTGTTAGAGGTTGAGCAACGGATTGGGATGCAGTTAACGGATAGCTATGCGATGTGGCCTGGAGCCGCTGTGTCTGGCTGGTATTTCTCTCACCCTGATAGTCGCTATTTTGCAGTGGCTTCGATCCAACGCGATCAGGTAGCGGATTATGCGCAACGTAAAAATATGAGTTTAGAGCAAGCCGAGCGTTGGCTGGCGCCTAACTTGGGTTACTAGCGTTTAGTCATTTGTTTTCCTGCCGCTTATTTCGCCTGATAAGCGGCATAAATTCCTTGTATTAAAAGCATAACCCTCCTACAATTTGCGCCGATTTTGTCATCGAGATTTGTTTATGACCCCTGACCCCGACAGTCGACATTTAAATTCTTTTTCCTATTTTCTATCACCGTTTTTAATCGCGTAGTCGGTCATTTTTCGCCGAGCTCTATGCGATAGCTGGAGCAGTTAATGGCACATCTTCACCAAAAATTAGAGCTTGCCTTAGTTAGTCTTGATAAATCAAGTTTGCGTGCAACTTTAGACGATTACCACCTTGCCGATATTGGTAAAGCACTCGCTGAATTTGACCCTAAAGAAGCGCTTCCGTTAATTTCGATGTTCTCTTTGGCAGATCGAGCCAAAGTTTTTTCTTATCTTCCTCCTTATTTGCAAGCTGAAGTTGCAGGCTTGATGAAACGACATAAATTAGCGGCTTTGTTTTCCCGAATGGATGCTGATGAACGAGCTGATTTGTACAATGATCTAGATGAAGAACAACAGGCGATGGTGCTTCCTGGTTTAGCGCAGGCTGAACGTGAAGATCTACGTCAACTCGCCAGTTATGCGGAGGGAACGGTTGGTGCGATTATGACTTCTGACTACGCTACGCTGAAGGAGCATTGGTTAGTGAGCCGAGCGCTCAAGCAGTTGCGTTTAGAAGCGCCCGATAAGGAAACCATTTATCAAACCTACGTGATTAATGCGCAACGTCGCTTGTTGGGGACGATCTCCTTACGTGAATTGATTCTAGCCTCGCCAGATAAGCAGGTAAGTGAGTTGATGCGTACCGAAGTGGTTGCAATGGCGGTCGAGGATAGTCAAGAGCACGCCAGTCAGCAGATCCGTCATTATGATTTGCTGGCATTACCAGTGGTAGATGAGCAGCACAAACTGGTGGGTATTGTCACCTATGACGATGCCATGGATGCGGCTGTGGAAGAAGCCACCGAGGATGCGCAAAAGAGTGCTTCAGTGGGGAAGCTGGATCAAACCGTCGACCGAGTGAGCATCTGGGAACTGTACCGTAAGCGAGTGCTGTGGTTAGTATTATTAGTATTTGGTGCGATGTTTTCCGGCGCAGGAATTGCGCATTTCGAAGACATCATTGCCAGCCATGTGGCCTTAGTATTCTTTTTACCTTTATTAATCGGTAGCGGCGGTAACGCCGGTTCTCAAGCCGCAGCCTTAATGGTGCGAGCCTTAGCTACTGGTGAAGTTGATAAAAGTGACTGGGCGAAGTTATTTAGTCGCGAATTGCTGGTTGGCTTGGCGCTTGGTATGACGATGGCGATTGCTGTCTATGGGGTGGGTATATATCGTGGCGGCCCAGAGGTGGCGTTGATAGTATCGATGTCGATGGTGGTTATCGTATTGGTCGGATCTTTGGTCGGTCTTAGTTTGCCGTTTTTATTAAACAAAATGAAGCTAGACCCTGCCACCGCTTCTGGGCCATTGGTTGCCACTATTGCCGATGTCTCTGGGGTATTAGTGTACTTTAGCTTAGCCAGTGTTCTGTTGCATTGGTAGCAAAAGAAAATCTGGCGGGTCACGATGACCTGCCAAAGAGAAGCCGTTTAGTTTTTATCTTTACTGGTTTGCGGTTGAGATCGAATCAGGCTCACCCCTTCTTTTATAATTAATAAGCCAATACTGACTAGTTTTAAGCAAACATATAAAAATACGATGAGCACAATCACCTTAATAAACGTTTGAAATATTTCGAAAAACTCTTCACTCACTTGACTGTTAATCGCATTTGTATCGGCCATTAACCAGCTAAAGAAATGCTGCATAAAGGGGGCATCTTGCGGTAGGGTGATGAGGTTGACGGCCTGCGGTAGTACGTAAGCAATTACCCCAATACCGACAATGATCAGCAATAAACCAATCAATAAACTGGGGCGATCTTGCGTGGCATTCATAGACATCCTTGATTTATTATTAATAGTATTGTTGTTAACCTTACCTGAGTGGTGTAATCGGTCAAGTAAAGTTATTCCTCGGCACTGATCCCAAAGGCTTGTTGCTGCTGTTCCAACTGTTCTTGTAGATCAAACCATTGCAGCTCCGTTTCTTCTAATTCAATTTTTAGTG
This sequence comes from Agarivorans sp. QJM3NY_33, assembly GCF_050870865.2. Lineage (NCBI taxonomy): Bacteria > Pseudomonadati > Pseudomonadota > Gammaproteobacteria > Alteromonadales > Alteromonadaceae > Agarivorans > Agarivorans sp. QJM3NY_33. The sequence continues at coordinate 4,434,148 of NZ_CP194039.2, read as the reverse complement.
TTGCCTGTTGTTGTAAGCACTGTTGCAGTTGTTGTTTGTTGTCGGCGGTGTACAGTTCAGGATCGGCCATCCGTTGCTCTATTTCAGTTAAGGCTTGCTGGGCTTTATGACTGCGCTTTTCAAGCACTTCCAACTGTTTGCGAATACCGCGGGTTTGCTGGCGAAACTCAGCCTCTTTACGTTTTTGTTCTTTGCGTTGAGCAATCGAATTCGTTCCAGCGGTGCCGGTACTACTGGTGTTCTCTGCGCGGTTGGCTTGGCTTAGCCATTGCTGATAATCGTTTAAATCGCCAGCAAAAGGAGAAACTCGTTGGCTATCGACTAAGTAAAATTCATCGGTTGTGGCTCGTAGTAGTGCCCGATCGTGAGAGACGATGATCATTGCCCCATTGAATTCTTGTAAGGCGAGGGTGAGCGCATAACGCATCTCTAAATCGAGGTGGTTGGTGGGCTCATCGAGTAGTAACAAATTTGGCTTTTGCCATACGACTAAAGCGAGAACCAAGCGGGCTTTTTCGCCGCCGCTAAAAGGAGCTACAGGCTCTAGGGCTTGGTCGCCTTGAAACCCAAAACTACCTAAATATTTACGCAGATCGGCTTCGGTGGTGGTGGGCGCGAGTCGTTGTAGATGCTGCATTGGGGTATCGTTGGGGCGCAATGTTTCTAATTGGTGTTGGGCGAAATAACCCACTTTAGCTGCTTTGTTAATTTCAACATCGCCAGCTAAAGCTTTAAGCTCACCGGATAACAACTTGATAAAGGTGGATTTACCAGCACCGTTGCGCCCCAGTAGGCCGATCCGGCTGCCCGGTACTAAATTGAATTCGACTTGTTCAAGAATGGTTTTGTCGGCATAACCGGCACTTACTTTTTCCATCGTTAACAAGGGTAAAGGTAGGCTGTCGGGCTCTCTAAAGCGAAAACTAAACTGTGAATCCACATGCGCTTGGCTAATCAGTTCCATTTTTTCTAAGGCTTTTAGTCGGCTCTGTGCTTGTTTGGCTTTACTGGCTTTGTAACGGAATCGGTCCACAAAACTTTGCATGTGGGCGCGCTCACGTTGTTGCTTTTCAAACATTGCCTGCTGTTGAGCCAAGTGTGTTGCTCGCATTTGTTCGAAATCAGAATAACTGCCGGTATATTCATTTAGCTGGCGATTTTCAATGTGCACAATTCGGTTAATGATGTTGTCTAGAAAGTCACGGTCATGCGAGATTAAGATGAGGGTGCCGGGGTAGCGCTTTAACCACTGTTCTAACCAGACAACGGTATCTAGATCAAGGTGGTTAGTTGGTTCATCGAGTAGTAATAAGTCTGAGCGTACCAATAAAGCTTGAGCCAAATTGAGTCGCATTCGCCATCCACCGGAGAAATCGCTGACACTCTGCTGTTGTCCTGCTTCGCTAAATCCTAAGCCGGCCAATAATTCGGCCGCTCTGGCGCGGATTTGATAACCACCAATAGTATCTAATTTATTGTGTAGGGTCGCGATGAGTTCACCATTCCCGGCAGATTCGGCATCGGCAATTTGTTGCTCCACTTTGCGGAACTCAAAATCACCATCAATTACGTAATCGATGGCTTTGCGGTTTAGCGCAGGGGTTTCTTGCGCAACGCTGGCAATTTGCCATTTGCTGGGGACACTCAATTCTCCAGCATCGACATGCAGTTGCTGCTTTAGCAAAGCAAATAAAGACGATTTACCGCAACCATTTTGGCCGACTAAACCTACTTTTTGTCCGGGATGGATGGTGAGATTGGTTTCCTCTAAAAGAAATTTGCTACCGCGTTGAAGGCTAATACTGTTGGCTACGATCATGGTTGTTGCTATGCGCTACTAAAAATGTGCAATAATGCCGCTATGATACCTGATGCAGCTTATGGCGCATAGCGACAGCGCAGAACAAAGTAGAGTGAATTATGGCAAAACATCGTTTTATCGCGGGTGCGGTATGTCCCGAGTGCGGAGAACTCGATTCCTTAAAACTGATCATCGTGGAGCAGCAAGGGCTCACGTTAGAGTCGGTGGAATGTGTTAGTTGTGGCTATCATGCCGAGCGTCCAGAAGGGCAAGCGAGTGAGTCGACAGATGCTGAGCTAATTGGTTTGTTTAAGCCCTAAGCATCCTAGTGGCAAACCGATTTATAATTGTTTACCCAAAATTGTGAGGTTATAGGTTTGCTGGTCCATCCTCGCGACGCTGGGTAGCTGGCCCCAAAGTTGGTAAGCGAGTTTATCGAATAAAGCCAGGCTTGGTGTGTTATGGCTAAAAATGAAAGCCAGTAAAATTTCAATCTCCAATGTTTTGGCGATCGGTTCGGCGGCTTGTAATATGGCTTTTCCTAAGCCTTTACCGCGATGCTGCTCGGCTAAATAAAGGCTAATTTCGGCGCTGTGTTGATAGGCGGGGCGGCCATAGAAATCACTAAAACTTAACCAGGCAATGGTTTCACCATGCTGTTCTATTACATACAAAGGACGTTGAGGTTTTTGGTGTTGCTTAAACCAGTCTAAGCGCGAAGCTACCGTTTGTGGTTTGGTATCGGCGGTGACTTGGCGCGATTCAATGATCGAATTGTAGATATCAACAATACAGGGAAGGTCACTTTCTAGCGCTAAACGAAATTGAAAAGACATGCTCAAATCCAAACCTAGGGCTTAGTAATGAGGCGGCGGAGTTTCTTGTTCTAGCGGTGCCACCGCCGAGCCATTGTCGGTCTCGAAGAGTTTGCCGCGGATCAGCTTAAATTGGTGCTGTAGGGTATCCAACTGTTGTTGTTGACTTTGCAACGCAAGATTGAGCTGTTCAATGGTGTCTTCCTGAAAGGCCAATTTTGTTTCGAGACGCTCAATCATGCTAAATAGTTCTTGCTGATCCATAGTGCTAATTCTTTATATCCCAAATTTCAACGAAACCACTAGAGCTTGCGCTCACCAGCTGGCTATTATCAAGCATCGCCGCGCTATACACAACAGCGCTTTTCGGTCGGGTTTTTTGTTTCGCAGTGACCAACCATTGCTGCAGGGCTTGGCCGCTGGCTACATGCCAGAGGCTCAGTTTTCGGGCCGCAGAACCTGTGATAAGCCATTCGCCTTGTTTGGCAAAACGAACATAGGAAAATAGGCTTTGTCGGGCGGTGAGTTTCAGTTGGCTGACTCGCTCACCGCTGGGAAGTGCCCATATTCGGGCAAGTTTGCCATTGTCTGCGGTGAAGGCATATTTTCCATCGGGTTCTAGAGCGACCATCGATACGCGCCCCTGTTGAGGAAAGCGCAGTAATACCTGCGCCGTTTGGGTATCCCAAAACAAGGCTTGATAATCGTTACCACCAGTCAAGGCGTAGCGGCCGTTAGCCGATAAGGCAACTGAGTTGATTTTTTCGCTATGCCCTAGAAACTCTAACCGTCGGCCAGTGACTAGATCAAGGTGAATCACTTTACCATCACCAAGGCCGATCAGGACCTGCTTGCCGTTGCTGGATAGGGCAATATCTCTGATACTAGATTCACTGATCTTCCAATAGCCCTGAGCCTGGCCAGTGGCGATGTCCCAAATCACAAAATCATCGCGACTGGCACTAATCGCATAGCGATTACCATCGGCGATTTTGACTAAGAATACTTGATTATTCTCTTGGTTTTGATGGTTCCACTGAAACAATTGGCGTTGTTGTTTAATATTCCAAAGAGTCAAACCATGGTGTATTGAAGACACTAGGCTCAGTTGCCCATCCGCTGAAATATCGGCGGCATAGGCTCCATCCAGCGCTTGTTGCCAACTCGCCGAAGGCGGAGCCTCTTCGCTACAAGCCGCTGTCAGGATAGAAAAGCTGAAAATCACAAACCACTTAAGTAATGTCATTTTTTGTTTTTTACGGAACTGTCGCTAGGTTGTGTTGACTAATAGGGTTAGTATAAGAGTTTTGTAGGCTAAGTGTTTAATAATTCATAGTGATCTTGTTCGCTAAGCCGCAGATTAATGCGATTCTATTGGAGAAATTGAATGAAAAAGTATTTTGCCGTGTCGGTTTTGGCCGCCTCTATTTTTGCTGTTACTGGTTGTCAAGACGAAAAAGCTGAAGCGCCCGCGGTAGAGCAAGTTTCCCTCGAGAAAACTGACGCGGGCACGGTAGCTAAAGCTGCCTTTGAAAGTGCCGAGCAGCGACAAGCCTACGCGATCGGTGCATCAGTATCACGCTATATTGCGAGTACTTTAGAGCAGCAGAAAGAGCTAGGCCTTGAGTTAGATAACGCTTTAGTGCTCAAAGGAATGCAAGATGGTTTAGGCGGTGAAGTTTTGATGTCTGAAGAAGACATTCAAACTACTTTAAAAGAATTAGACGAAAAACTAGCCGGTTTAGTCGAGAAGAAGACGGCAGCAGACGCTGCTGTGGCAAAAGCTGAGAGTGATAAGTTTTTAGCTGACAATGCCGCGCGTGAAGGCGTGACTGTGACCGAGTCTGGTTTGCAATATGAAGTTTTGACCGCCGCTGAAGGTGATAAACCGAGCGCAGAAGATACGGTGACTGTGCATTACAAAGGGACGCTAACCGATGGCACAACTTTCGATAGCTCTTATGATCGTGGCGAGCCAGCAACCTTCCCATTAAACCGAGTGATTCCTGGTTGGACCGAGGGCGTTCAATTGATGTCTAAGGGCGCGAAATACAAGTTCTTTATCCCTTCAGACTTAGGTTATGGTGAAAATGGTGCAGGCAGTATCCCGCCAAATTCTACTTTAATATTTGAAGTTGAGTTGCTTGATATTGAAAAAGCTGATGCTCCTGCTGCGAAAGAGCAACCAGCAAGTTAAGTTTAATTAAGCATTGAGCAATACTAAAAATGCAGTGCCTAGCACTGCATTTTTGTTTTTAGAGTTAAAACTTGTCGTATTTAAATCGTGAGCAACTTGATTATTTGGCCGCAGCACTTTGCTGACTATGCTGATATAAATGGTCCAGTAATTGGTCTTCAATGGCAAAACGCTCTTCCATTTCCTGCCCAAGTTCTGATAAATCTCTATCAAAGCTGGCAAACTCTAAGTCTTCATTGACCTCGGCATACTGATCATTAAAACGGAGCGCGGTTTCGGTGGTTGCGCTGATCTGTGGCAGTAATTTTTCAGCGGGTTGGCTATCGCCTTCACCAGCACATCCACTCACAATTTGCTCATAAACTTCGAAGTGGCCCGTGGAAACATAATCAACGAGTTGTTCGCAAAAATGACTAATTGTTTCGGGACTCGGCAGTGAACGCTCCTTACTTTCATAGGGAGGTAGCCCCGCGAGATTACAATAAGTGATAAGTAATTGCTTTCTGGCGAGTAACCAAGCATCAATGACTTGACTCGCACCGCCCCATTTGGCTTGGGCTTGTTCTAGTTTTCTTAGCATTGGCATGGCTCCTGAAACTATTAACGTTAGCTCTATAACTAAAGAAAATCGAAGCTTTCGTCAACTGATATTTAGTTTAACTGCGGAGTGGCTAAACATTTGCTGCAGGGAAAGCTTGTTAAGTTGTTTAAGCTTGTTCATTATTTGCTAATAAAGCAAATTTAAGAGCAAGGAACGTGGTGTGAGTAAGCAATTTGGCTGGTGGTTTTTCACTTGTGGTGAGCAAATTTTGGTGATTGCGCAGGGTGAACGCTTGCCCTATGGAGATATTGATGATTTGCCGTTACCTGCATTAGAGTTTAGTCGAGTAGAGCAATTTGCTAGCTATAAAGGTGAGCCCTGCTTGCGTTTAGAACTCGAGCATTCTCAGGATCTCGGGATGGGCGAGTGGGTTGATCTGCGTAGCAGCATGTCGCTGCTTAACTCGCAACTATTTAACCTCGTCGGTAAGGCGCAGCAGTTTGCTTTGTTTTTAAAAACTCATCAATTTTGCGGTTGTTGTGGTCATGCGATGACACGAGTAGATTGGGAGTTAGCCATGTTATGCTCGGCGTGTGGATTTCGCGCCTATCCGCGGGTTTCGCCCTGCATTATCGTATTAATTAGTCATGGTTCTCAGTTATTACTGGCTAATCATCGTCGTCATCAAAAACAAGCCCAACCGATGTATACCGCGATTGCAGGTTTTGTCGAAGCGGGAGAAACCTTAGAACAAACTGTACATCGTGAAACTCATGAGGAAACCGGGCTTAAACTTAAAAATTTGCGTTATTGGAAGAGTCAGCCTTGGGCATTTCCTCATTCATTGATGGCGGCTTATTTTGCAGAATATGCCGATGGTGAGCTAAAGATTGATCGCCGAGAATTAGCTGATGCCCAGTGGTTTGAGGCGAACGATTTACCTCATTTGCCGCCTCTTGGAACGGTTGCTCGCGATATGATTGAACATTGGTTAGCCCAAACTTCACTTTAAATGTGATTCATGGGAGTGTTTGAATTGTTAAACTAATGTCTTGAGTTGTTAAAGTAGCTCGTTACAATGCTCTAGCTAAAAATTATAAGGAATCAGAAAAGCCAATGTCGCCATTGAAAAACGATCGCTATTTAAGAGCTCTGTTGAAGCAACCTGTCGATACCACCCCTGTGTGGATGATGCGTCAAGCGGGTCGTTATCTGCCAGAGTATCGCGCAGTACGAGCGGATGCTGGTGATTTCATGACGGTTTGCCGTGATGCAGATTTGGCCTGTGAAGTGACGTTGCAACCTTTACGTCGTTTTGCGCTGGATGCTGCGATCCTATTCTCCGATATTCTAACCATTCCTGATGCGATGGGTTTAGGTTTGTATTTTTCCAGTGGTGAGGGGCCGAAGTTTGAACGGCCAGTGACCAGCCTTGCCGCTGTTCAAGCCTTACCGATCCCCGATCCTGAGCAAGAGCTGGTTTATGTAATGAATGCAGTTCGTACCATTAAGCGTGAGCTAAAGGGTGAGGTGCCGTTGATTGGCTTTTCTGGTAGCCCTTGGACGCTCGCCACTTATATGGTGGAAGGTGGTACAACTAAGTCTTTCAGTGGTATTAAAAAGATGGCCTTCAGTGAGCCACAAACGCTACATTTGCTACTCGACAAACTAGCCGATTCGGTGATCTTGTATTTGAATGCCCAAGTGGCGGCCGGAGCTCAGTCGTTAATGATCTTTGATACTTGGGGCGGCGTATTATCGGAGCGCGACTACCATGAATTTTCATTGCGTTATATGCATAAAATTGTCGATGGTTTGACCCGTCAAGCCGACGGCCGGGCGGTTCCTGTGACTCTCTTTACCAAAAATGGTGGGCAGTGGTTAGAGCAGATCGCGGCGACTGGTTGTGATGCAGTTGGTTTAGACTGGACGATTAATATCGCCGATGCTAAGCGACGTGTGGGAGATAAGGTCGCTTTACAAGGCAATATGGATCCATCGATGTTATATGCTCCGGTTTCTCGTATTAGACAAGAGGTTCAGCATATTTTAGACGGTTTTGGTGAAGGTTCTGGGCATGTATTTAACTTGGGACATGGTATTCACCCAGATGTTGATCCCGAGCATGCGGGGGCGTTTATCGATGCGGTACACGAACTGAGTCGTGGTTATCACCAATAACGGTTTATGTTTGATTCGCGGGAATGAATCAGCCAATAGCAGATGCGCTTCGCGCAGCTGCTATTTTGTTTCGCTATGCCATAGTAACGGATTTTGCTATAGTAGCCGCTGTCGTGGAACTCTTTACGGATGAAGTGGTTTATAGGTCGTAATAGAGAATTTGTTGTTATGAAATCACCCTTTCAATTAATCGTCGTACTGATGCTGGTGTTACTCGTGATTGCCATGGTAAAACTGAAAAGCATTGGTGAGCCTCAAGTATTATCTTACCTACCAAAATATTTAGATCAGGAACCTATCGATCTGTCGAGATAGGCTCTGGGTTGATTTGATATTAAAACCAGATCGCGATGCGCGACTTATCCAAACGAATATGGGTAAGATGAAGTTGGTTAAGGTTGCAAAACAGCGAGTACATCGCGGCAACGATGCTCAAAATTCATTCCGAACGCTCACTTCGCTCCGAAATCTTTAGAAAACTTTGCGCCACTGCATTGTTTCAAGCAGACTATGCGGCATTATCAGGTGGAGTGTTGGTTAGGTCGTGACGTTCATTAGTTTTTTATTGATTGGTGCGGTTGCTGGGCTGATGTCGGGGTTGTTTGGGATCGGTGGTGGCTTGGTGATTGTGCCAGTGCTTATCAGTAGTTTTGCTGCGATGGGCTTTGCTAGCGAATCGGCAATTCATTTAGCGATAGGCACCTCCTTGGCGACGATTTTGTTTACCGCGAGTAGCGCTAGTTATGCTCACTATCGTCGAGGTTCGATTGATTGGTTGATCGCTCGCCGTTTAATGCTGGGGCTGCTGCTTGGTGCTGGCGCGGGGGCTTGGCTTGCCGGGCAGCTTCAAGCTCGGCATTTAAGCTATTATTTTGCCGGATTTCTGTTACTCATGGCATGGTATATGGGCTTTGGGCGTTTACCTAAGGCACAACGAAGTCTTCCTCAGCAGTGGGGGACCAGTGTGCTGGGTGCGCTTGTTGGCGGCATTTCTGCGATGTTTGGCATCGGCGGGGGGACTATTTTGTTTCCTTGCTTAAGCTGGTACGGCTTAGCTGCGCCAAAAGCGGTAGCGATTTCTGCGATATGTGGTATTCCTATTGCTTTGGTCGGGGCTTCAGCCTATATCTACAACGGTTGGGGACTGGCTGAACTACCGCCAGGAAGCATTGGCTATGTTTATTTACCGGCGTGGTTGGGCATTGTATTGACGAGTTCGGTGTTTGCTCGAGTGGGGAGTCGCCTGGCGTATCGATTGCCAGCGAAGCGATTAAAACAAGCTTTTGCTGTGTTATTATTACTGATGGCAATCAAACTATTGAGTACTTAGCTTTGGCTGAGCAATCAGATGACGTTATTCCCGCCTAGTCACGAATGGTTTAGAGATACGTTATGGTGTATTTGTCTGTCGTTGGATTTATTGTGAGCCGTAATTACTCGTCTAGCAATTGCAGTTGCATCCCTAAGATATGATGGCCAGCCCATGTTCGCAAATCGTGATAGAGTGACGTCAACAAATTGATTTAGAATGCGCTGGGTCAATCACAATCAGCGCGAGTATTATGATAAACGTTTCAAATTGAAAATAGAGGAATCACAATGTCATTGTCATTGCTAATCGCGATGCTGATTTTAATCGGCGACGTGTTCGCTATCATTCGTACATTAAAAAGTGGCGCCGAAGTCGGACGCAAATACTTGTGGGTATTTTTAATTTGCTTATTACCGATACTTGGCTTGCTACTGTGGCTGTTTAAAGGCCCCAAGGATTAGCGCTTAACGATTTGTTTCAATAGAGTCTGCATGCTCTTATTGTTATGTTCTAATAAGATCAGCTCGGCTCTAAATAATGCTGGAAGTTCAATTAGACTGACCAGCAACAATAGACTCACCCCCCATATCCAGTAGGGACTAAACAATATACTTAGTCCCATTAATGATATCGTTAAATTGATTAGGCCTCGTTGCCATTTACCCAAATAGAAATGATGTAAACCCGCGATAAATAGATAGTTGAGAACAGCATAGCTGTCGGGATCTTTTACTTGTTTTTCCCACAATTGGTAAAATTGTTGGCGTAAGGGGGCGGACAGCTGGCGTATTTCTGCGCGTAGTTGTTCTTGTTGTACTTCTAAATCATCACGTCGGGTCATTCGTTTAGCGACCTAAGGTGACGATCACTGTTTCTCTAGACCAAAATAGCCAAAATCGTCTATTTTCAATTACTTGAAATACTAATTGCCAGCCATTGCTGGCTTCTTTGTTAAGCGTTGCCTCTACTTTTTGCAAGGGCATACCGGAAGCGCCAAGAAATAAGGTCCCTAAGGCACCTTCGGTAATAGCGATAACTTTGTATTCTTGATAAGCCATGATGATTCCTAATCTAAAATAGTAATTGGCTGACTATAAGCTAAGCTTATAGTCAAAACCATAGTTATAGTTCAATCACAAGTGTGGGTTAAGTTTGCTCGAAAGGGGGCCCTTGTGCCGTGAAGCAGGGCGAGAGAATGAGACTACTTTGGTTGACGTTACATATTTGTTATATAATACTGCGATTGCCATATGGGGTTTCAAATTGAATTCATTAACCCTCAATTGTTAGGGATAAGCTATGAAAGTAACGATGCTGTATTACGACGAAGATAATCCCTTGTTGTTACAGCAGCAGGTTTTGTCTGATTTAGGTCAGAGTGAAAAAGGTCGAGTGGTTATCCCTAACGAAAAGAAAGCTGGGAAGATTATTATCGCTATTTTGGAAGGTGAGGTGAAGGTTCTGAACTCTTTAGGAGACCGGGCTTTCGCGGCTTTTGACTTAGAGAAGCAAATTGCCTTTGATGATGGAGGGGAATAAATCTATTCCACCGTAGATGAACCGCGAGTGACTATCGCGGTTCATTGTTTTTTATACTCTTGCAAAAACTAGCAATTTACCAAATAGTCGCTCTCAATATTTGGTCTGAGTTGTTAAGTTAATCTCCTAGCCATTTATTCCGTTCAGTTACGAGCTCATCGCTTGCGGGCTTGCTGCATATTTTATGTCCCAAGGGGCATATCGCAAAAAATTACGCTTTCAGAAGTGGCTAGGTCAATTCCTCTGCGGATGATTTTCAGCTCATATTTTCTTATTGTCATCTGTATTATCGAGCCTCACCGGGGGCTCAAAATTTAGTGAACCAGGGCGGTTGATGGTAAGCTAATCAGCATTTGATGACCTTAATCGTTTTACTTAGTGTGGAGCAAATAATGCTAACCCCTTGTGATCTCGACCGCTTAGCGAAGTTATCGACTAAGCAGCAATCCTTATATTGTTTGGCCCTACTTCAGCGAATGTCGCCTAATTATTTATTGTTTTGTCAGGCGACAGAACAAGTTCATGAGGCTGATTTTCGTCGTTTACTGGCGTTATTTTGGGAAAGTGCTTTGCACCCGCAAACTAAAATTAACTTTTCGGTTCAGCGAGAGCGCTTCGAAACGCTGATCCCAGATCCTCAATTGTTTGACATGTATGGAGTATATCCAGCGTTAGATTGTTGTGTGGTGGTTGAATGCTTATTGAGTTGTTTACTTGAGCCGACAGGCCAGGAAGCAGAACAAGCTAGTCAGACTTCCTTAGCGAGTGTTTTGAGCCTCTTAGAATTGCAGTTGGGGGAACTCGATGAAGATGCGATGCTGCGGCAAGACTTAGTCCAACAAGAGCTAGAATTTCAAACTGATTTACTGGATATGATCGACCATTTAGAGAAAGGGAAATCGGGGGTAGAAATTTTGAAAACCTTCGCGTTGAACCAAGGTGTGAGTAATCTGGGGATCTGTTTAGAAGACAATTAAATGGTGTCGTCGCCAAGATTATGGATGATTTTGTGACTATTTACGCATAAATTGGTTAAAGCCCCGTCAAATAAGGCGTGAAAGTGGAAAAATTCTTTGCGCAGGGTTTTTTTTTCTCTTAAAGTGAAGCTGGATTATTTAAACGAACGTAAAGGATTTAGATATTATGAATAAAACTGAACTCATTGATGCGATTGCAGAAAAAGCTGACCTATCAAAAGCTCAAGCTAAATTGGCTTTGGAATCAACTTTAGGTGCTGTGACCGACGCACTTAAAGAAGGCGATCAAGTTCAGCTAATCGGCTTTGGTACATTCAAAGTTAACCACCGTGCAGCACGTACCGGTCGTAATCCTCAGACTGGTGCTGAGATCCAAATTGCTGCTGCTAATGTACCTGCGTTCGTCGCTGGTAAAGCTTTAAAAGAAGCTGTTAAATAATAGCGCTTTGACACTAGGGCATGTTGAGCTTTCGTGCTTGATTTTTGTTCGAGATAAAAACATTTTCGTCACGACGAGCGGTATCTAGCTTAGGCCGCTAAGCCAATAGCGCTCCATAAAGCTTTAAGTGCTGATGATGGATCTCGAAAGTTTAACCCCTAGCTCTAGCCCTTTAAGGGCTAGTGTTTCTTTTCTCACCGCTCTCCTTTAGACTTTCCTCTCCACGACCTTTTCCAATATAGTCATGCTGTCTTAGCTGTCTTAGCTGTCTTAGCTGCATTGGCATTTCTGTTTATTTCAGTGAAGGCTTATATCAATCTAAGTCATTATTTGTTGATTTTTGCTGGCCTAAATCACCGCTAATTGCGTCATGTATTTTGTAATTAGAGCCACTAGTTACTGCATTCGATGCCTCGTTATCGGCAGATTTATTCTACGCAATAAGTTGTTCATATAGTGAATCAGATTGGTATTATTGGGTATCTCTTTCTGGCGGTGATGAATCTTTGGCATCGTTGAATTCTAAATTAAGGAAGTATATGAAAGCGTTATTAGTTGTCGCTCATGGCAGCCGCCGTCAGCAATCGAATCAAGAAGTGATTGACTTAGCGGCTCAAATGGCAGGGCAGCTGCCTAGCTATCAGCAAACTCATGCGGCATTTTTAGAATTAGTCGAACCATCAATTAGTCAGCAGATCAATATGTGTGTCGCTGCCGGTATTGTTAACATTACCTTATATCCTCATTTTTTGGCTGCGGGTACGCATGTGGTGAATGATTTACCAAGAATTATTCAGCAAGCTGAAGCAAGTCATGCGGGCTTAAACATCACCTTGTTACCACACTTGGGAGGGTTTGATGGCTTAGCTACATTTGTGTGTCAATCCCTAGAACAATCCGTGGCAAATTGACGTAAGCGTGCCAGTAACTGCGGAACATAATGAGGATGTGCCATTTGTAATAAGTTGTGCCAATGGCGATGACCTAAGGTTTCTTTAAGCAACAAAATTACTTGAGTCAGTGGCGCATTCAGCAATAGCTCTGGGCGATATAAATAGTCGGCACCTTCTTGAAAAAACCAAGGACTAGCAGTGAAGCACTTAAATAGTTGTTGTTGCTCTGCTGCATGATGCAGTCGCTTGAGCTGCTTTACTGGGCTTAATTGTCTGACTTGTAAACTCAGTTGAGCCAATTCATCGATATTCGCTTGGCTAGGGAGGGAATGTAGAGAAAATAGGGCTTCAGCTAACTCGTTAGATGTAGAGCACTGAAATTTGTAATCGTCTGGGGTGTTTATGCTGCTATCTATACTCACAATCAACTTCTCTCGGTAGTAACCTCCTTGTTGATTTACGACATTGTATAGGCTTCCTATGAATATACTGGCTGATCGGTGAATGCTGGTCAATAGTTATACATTAATTTGTTGAGCTGTACACAAATACGTTTCGCTATTGTTTACTTCCATTTTCCCTAAGATAACTATAATACTTGGCAAACTCCGCCGATTCTGCTGTAGTAGCGCAACATTTCCATCTTGAGAGAAGACCATGAAAGTTGTAAAAGATAGTGTGGTGCGTTTTGAATATACTCTGCATGAAACCGACGGCGCGTTATTGGAAGCGACCGACCAAGATGCGGTCGCTTACCTGCACGGCCATAATTCGATGATTCCTGCGATTGAACAGGCCTTAGAAGGCCTAGAAGCTGGCGCAGAAATCAAGCTAAGTTTGGCGCCTGAAGATGGCTACGGTGTGCGTGATGAAAATGCAAAGCAGCGCGTGTCGGTAAAACACTTGCAAGGCGCTAAGCATTGGAAAGCTGGGATGGCTGCGCTCTTGGAAACTGAGCAAGGCCCTCGTCAGGTAACCGTGGTTAAGGTTGGGAAGTTTATGGCGACCGTTGATACCAATCATCCCTACGCGGGTAAACATCTCGACTTTGCTATCAAATTAATTGAGGCTCGTCCAGCAAGCGCTGAAGAATTGGCGCATGGTCATGCCCACGGTGCGGGTGGGCATCACCACTAAGTCTTATGGCTGAGCGTACATCAGATGGCGCAGCTAACTAGACCATTTCCAGCTGAGCGGATATGCTCAGCTCTTGATTTAAGGCACATAACATCGCTTTTAAGCTTGCGGTGAGAATGTCTTTATCGATGGCGACCCCAAGATAGCGTTTATTCGCGATCTTAGTTTGAATGTAACATACCGCTTCCGCTTCAGCTCCTCTACTTAAGGCATGTTCAGTGTAGTCGAGAACCTCGATAGTGAAGCCAAATTCCTGCTGTAGTCCGTTGACAAAGGCGGCCAGTGCGCCATTGCCATTGGCTTCAATCCTGCAGGTTTGCTCATCCCGTTGTAATACAACCTGTAAATGTTCTTGCTGTTGGTAGCTGATTTGGTAGTGGCCAAGTTGATAGGCATGGCTTTGCTTTAAATAAGTCTGCTGGAATAGCTGCCATATTTTTTCTGGGGTGATTTCTTCACCCGTTTTTTCGGCGTCTTGTTGTACCACTGCACTAAACTCAATGAGCGCCCAACGAGGCAGTTGAATGCCGTAGTCTCGCTCAAGGATATAGGCGATCCCGCCTTTGCCTGATTGGCTATTGATACGGATCACTTCCTGATAATCTCTACCTAAGTCACTAGGATCGATCGGTAAATAGGCCACATCCCAAGGCGCGCCAGCTTGCTGCTGTTCTAAACATTTCTTAATGGCATCTTGATGGCTGCCAGAGAAAGCGGTAAATACCAATTCACCAACATAGGGATGACGTGGATGTACTGGCAACTGGGTACAGTGTTTGACCACTTGTACTATTTCATCGATATTAGCCAAGTCCAACTCCGGATTTATCCCTTGACTGTATAGGTTCATTGCCATCGTCACGATATCCATATTTCCGGTGCGCTCGCCATTGCCGAGTAAGGTGCCCTCCACTCGGTCGGCTCCGGCAAGTTGCCCCAATTCAGCTGCGGCGATCCCACAGCCGCGGTCATTGTGGGTATGCTGGCTAATCACGAGATCTTGGCGATGGTCGATGTGCTGGATAAACCATTCTATTTGATCGGCGTAAACATTAGGCATCGACATTTCAACTGTGGCTGGAATATTAATGATTATTTTATTGTTGGTGTAAGGACGCCACTGGGCAACCACCGCATTACAAATTTCCACCGAGAAATCGAGTTCGGTTCCAGTAAAGCTTTCAGGTGAATATTGAAATTGCCAATTAGTCTCCGGGTAACATTCGGCCTGCCGCTGTAGTTCTTTTGCACCAGTGACGGCTATGTTAATGATACCCGCTTTATCCAGTTTGAATACCTTCTCGCGCTGTGTTCTCGAGGTTGAATTATAGAGGTGCACAATCGCGTTTTTCGCTCCGGCTAGTGCTTCAAATGTGCGCTCGATTAAGCCCGAACGGGCCTGAGTTAATACTTGAATGGAGACATCTTCCGGGATCTGATTGGTCTCGATTAACCATCGCACAAAATCGTAGTCGGTGGTTGATGCGGCAGGAAAACCAACCTCGATCTGTTTAAAGCCGAGCTTCACCAAAAGCGCAAACAAGGTTTTTTTCTGTTCCACCGACATCGGTTCAATCAAGGCCTGATTGCCATCGCGAAGATCCACACTACACCACTGTGGTGCTTGACTGATACTGTTATTGGGCCATTGTCGATTAGGTAAGTGAACCTTCTGAAAGGCTTGGTATTTTTTATAATTAAAAGTGGACATGATTTATCTCTACAGTTGAATTGAATGAATTTAGCCCAATGGACCGCCAGCGCGAGGCAAGAGAGTGCGCTGACGGCTAATTAATCGAAATATGGCAAATGGTAATTTCATTTAAAATTCTCAAGTGGAGAGTGATGAACAAAGTATAAGGAGATCTGCTGAGTGAGTGTTTGCGAGTTATGGTTTAATAAAGTTGATTTAGGGTTATTTATTTCAATTTATAACGCCTTTTTGATTTTATTATCCCTTCTACAAGCTTTTGCTTGAATTTTAAAGCTATGGCATTTGTTTTGGGGGCTCTGCTTCACTGTCGACGCTGAAAAGAGCTAGGCGCGAGTGAAGGCGCTGTGGCTAGATAGATACGGACTAGATGGTGAATCAAGAAACATCAGGAATGGCGTCGCACTTGGCCTGTTTTTCATCTCAGAGCTGAACATAACAGGCCTCTGAGGACTAGAACTTAATTACTGCGCCGATATAGAAACCTTTATTAAAGCTTAAATCGTTTGCAGAACGATAGTGAAACTGAATGCTACGGTAACCTAAGTACACGTTAGCATGGGGCATCAGCGAATAAGCCACTCTTGCATCTAAGTTGTAGTAACGACTTAATTCATGACTGGCTAACACCGAAGGTGCGTAGTAAGCACTTCCTGAAATTGTTAAATCTGGGGCAATGAGAATGGCGTAGTTTCCTCCAATGGTTACGGCATGCGCGTTCGCGTGATGATTTGCCCACAATTTGTTGAACTTAGTGCCAATTGCAAATTTATGATTGTCCTGCTGGTGGGTTGCCTTGATCCCTAGCTCTGCTAAATCGCCTTCAGGTCGAGAGTACATATAGTTTGCCGACACCTCAGCTGCAGGCCCTATCGCGCTGGTAAAACCAGCTCTGAAGGCATCATCATTCAGTTCAAAGTTAAATTCACTTGCATAGACAGTAGGAATAGTGAGTATGGTGATGTAAACCGCTAAAATATAAGTTCTAAACATAAACGTCCTATTAATGAATTATTTTTCGGATTAAAGTGTGGCAATGGTAGCTATATTTTTTATATTTGTCTTTACTGTTGTGTTTTTTTAGTTCTTTGTATTTGTTTCGATTTCTCTCGTCTTGTATCTGTTAAGCGAGAAACTGTATCGAACTGAACGGGCAGGGGAGTAAAAACTCGGTAGGCTTGGCAGGAGTGGCCTATATTTAGGCGACAGTGGCAAGTTGCTACTGTGAAGCCTATGTTTGAAAAGGAGAGCAAACATGCCGTTATTCAATCGTTTAGTTGCAGAAGGGATTGGTACTTTTTGGTTGGTTTTAGGGGGCTGTGGTAGTGCTGTATTAGCGGCGACTTTTCCTGAGGTAGGGATTGGCCTGGTTGGGGTATCACTAGCCTTTGGTCTGAGCGTTCTCACCATGGCTTATGCCATTGGGCATATCTCTGGTTGTCACCTTAATCCTGCGGTCACCATCGGTTTAATGGTGGCAGGGCGTTTTTCTAAGTTTGATGTATTTCCTTATATTTGTGCCCAGTTACTTGGCGGATTTGTGGGCGCAATTATTTTGTACTTGATTGCCAGTGGTAGCGCTGATTATGATTTGGCTAGCCATGGTTTGGCGAGTAATGGTTACGGCCTGCATTCACCAGGAGGCTATAGTTTAGTCGCAACCTTTATTTGTGAAATAGTGATGACCTTTATGTTTTTATTCATCATTTTAGGGGCTACTGATCAGCGTGCACCAGTGGGGGGCGCACCCTTGGCGATTGGTTTGGGATTAACTTTAATCCATTTAATATCTATTCCGGTGAGTAATACCTCGGTGAATCCGGCTCGTAGCACTGCGCCTGCCTTAATCGAAGGTGGGATTGCCTTAAGTCAATTATGGTTGTTTTGGCTTGCGCCACTCGTTGGGGCGGTTTGTGCTGGTTTGATGTATAAACAAATTGCGGCGAAGAAAGAATGAACTTGACTTGGGCTGTTGATCCTTCATCACTCATGTTATTCCAAGGATCAACAGATTTTGGTTGTCGAGGGAGTAGGGGAAGCAATATTTCTTAGGCTTACTTTTTCGCCTCACGCCTCGAGTCTATAAAATAGCCCTCAAGGTTTACCTTATTTCTAGAGCCGCTGCGCATCGAGAGTGGTCGCAGCGGGACCCATTGAGAGACGGGCTATTTATGTCGTCGAGTTACTGGTGACTAACGGTATCCTTAGTCTGCTGGGTGTCGATCACAATATTGCCGTGAGCGCCTGCTTGCATCACGGCTTGATGAGCGGCGCTGGTTTCGGCCAAAGCAAAACTTTGTCCTATCACAGGGCGAACAAATCCCGCTTCGGCACCTGCATAAAGGGCCGTATGGATCTGTTTTAGCTGTGCGCTATCGGCGTGCGCTAAGGCCATTCCCATAATACAAGCATCTCGAGCCATGAGATCTCGAGGATTAATCTCTACACTGCCTCGGCTACCGATCACAACCACGCGTCCTCCTGCATTGAGTAGCGGTAGATCATCGCCTAAGTTTTGATTGGCTAGCATCTCTAATATTACATCCACCCCACCGGCTTGTTGCAGTTGTTGGTAGTGTTGCGTTTGATGGTGGTTTACCACCACATCGGCACCTTGTTGTTTGAGTAGTGCTAAACCGGCTTCGCTGCCAGCGCTGGCAAAAACCCGACAACCCGCAGCTTTGGCGAGTTGAATTGCGGCGAGCCCCACGCCTCCGCTCGCGCCGTGAATAAACACCGTTTCTGCGGCTTGAGCATGGGCTCGAATAAACAGAGCTCGCCAAGCTGTAGCATATGGTGTACCTAAACAGGCACCTTGTTCGAAGCTTAAGTGATTCGATAGAGGATAAACCTGTTGCGGGCTGGCCAAGCACTGTTCAGCGCTAGCACCGCTGAGTGTTCCTGCGCAATAAACTCGTTGTCCTGGACTTAGGCCTGTGACGTCAGCACCCACGGCAATGATCACGCCTGCGGCATCTTTTCCAGGCGTGTGTGGGAAGTTGGCGGTGTAGTTATTACTACCGGCTACGATATAAGTATCTACTGGGTTGACCCCAGCAGCCTTGACTGAGATTAGCACTTGTTGTTGATTTGCAACAAGGTCTGGCAGTTGATTGAGCTTCAGTTGGTCGCCATGGAATTGCGCTTGTATTGCCTGCATCGTTTCTCCCTTATATAGCAGTGACGGTTAGTGGATTAGCATACCGAAGTTTTCTCATTTGTAACGGTTTAAGAAAATACTTGCGAAATTTTTTATCAAACAATAGTTAACAATTTTCACAAATTCGCTCTGCGCTGTGGTTTGGAAAGCCTTTCAAATGATTTTTTGGTAATTTAATTACTTAAAGTGAAATTTAGTAATCCTAAAATGAAAAAACGTAATGTTAATTGTGTGCTGTGTCGCATAATATTAATCCCAAGAGAGAAAGTTACTAACAAAAACACTTTACATAGTTAGCGACTTTTAAGATTGAAGCAAACAAAACAATAGGTGAACATATTATGGAATTATTTGGTTTATTTTACGCATTACAATCACAAGCAAACAATAATCAACAAAGCCAAGCGCAACGTAATCGCTAGTCATTTACAAGCAAAAGGAAAATATTATGTACGATTTATTTGGATTGGTCGCCCTTAGCTACCTAGGTTACAAAAAACACGATGACGCCAGTGTTAAGCAACTGAATCGTTAATCTGGTTGATCAACTGAGTTAAACTTTTACTAAAGAGAGAAAAATTATGATGGAATTAATGGGTTTGGTGGCATTAAGCTACTTACAAAACAAAAAGACTGAAGAACAACGTTTCGCGGAGTTAACTCGTTAATTTGTAAGACTTCGTTCAGTTATACTAACACTCAATAATTGTCACACAGAGATCATCGCCGATCAGGCGAAAGCTTCCCCGTTCAGGGTGGCCTAAATCACCTTCTATTTAGATTGACTGAAACCAGTCACATGCGCTCAACAGCGAGCGAATAAGGCCCTTGGTCGAATCACTTACGACTCACCGTATTGATGACTGATGAGCAGCCCATCGAATACTAATCTAACCATTACTGGTCTATTTTTGCTAGCCTAGATCACCGCTAACTGCGTGATGTATCTTGTCATTAGAGCCACTAGCTACTGCACTTCCTGGCTGATTATCGGTAAATTAATTAGATTGCTATAACATCTTCTGGCCAGTATGAAGCAGCTTAACGTTTGGCTAACTCGACACACTCTCGATAGACATGGCAATCCACCAGGTGATCGTTCACCATACCCACCGCTTGCATAAAGGCATAACAAATCGTGGGTCCAACAAAATTAAATCCTGCTTTTTTTAAGGCTTTCGACATTGCTTGTGATTCTGGGCTTTCAGCTGGAATGTCTTGCATATGGGTATAGCGATTTACAATGGTTTTGCCGTTTACAAAGCTCCAAATATAGTCGCTAAAAGTTTGGCCTTGTGCCTCTATCGCTAAATAGGCTCTGGCATTCTTAATAATGGAATTAATCTTAAGCTTATTGCGTACGATCCCTTTGTTTTCCATTAAGCGGGCGCAGTCTTGGTCTTGGTATTGAGCGATTTTGTCTGGTTGGAATTGAGCAAAGGCTTGATAGTAGTTTTGCTGTTTACGCAGAATGGTTATCCACGACAAACCGGCTTGTTGTCCATCTAAACAGAGCTTAGCAAATAGTTCTTTTGAGTCATAAACTGGCCGCCCCCAGCTATGGTCGTGATAATGTTGATAATCTGGGGCGTCACCACACCATGTGCAGCGTTTGATTAAAGCCTCTTGGGTCATCGTGATTACTCCTTAAAAGAATTCTTGGCTATTGCTCGCCTTGATAAGGCTTGGCTAATCTTCTGGAACATCATCCATATCGGGGATTTGATGCCCCGTTGGTGTTGGCCGCGAGGGGCTCTCGGGTTTAGGTGGCAGCGTGGTCGCCTCATCATCTGTAACTTGGGGGGTGGCATCATTCTGGTTTAGGCTGGGTGTTAGCCCCATCTGTTCCGCATTATTCTCGACAACTTTTTTCTTCACTTGTTCACCCTGTTGTTCAAGAGCTTCTATGCTTCGGCGTTCACCAAGGTTAAACACAGCGTAACCAGCGCTGACAAATTGGTCCTGAGCACGGCCAAGAACGACGGCATTGAAAGGTGCGTATAGATTCTCGATTTCATTATTAATCGGGTTGCTAATTTCACCTAACAGTTGCCCCTTGTTTACTTTTTGCCCTAGGTTGACTTTGTTTATCAGGATCCCGCCTTGGCGAGAGCGCAGCCACTCGGAGGCATAAAATACCGGTTGTGGTGAAGACCAAAAGAAAGAGCGCGGCAACATACCGATGGAACTTAAATAACTGCGTAGCGCTTTGACGCCAGTTTCAACCATTTTTACATCAACGGTGAAAGGACCTCCCACTTCCATCACCACCGCGGGGATCCCAGCGGCGGTTGCTGCGCCACGTAAGCTGCCTGGGGGAGCAATGCTTTGTAGTACCGAAACCGCACCAAATTGTTTGGTTAATTCCGCAACCGAAGTTAGAGTGATATCGGCCCGTAATTGGGTCACATTTTCCCGAAACATTGAGCCAGAATGCAGATCAATGACACTGTCACAGTGACGGATAATGCTGGTAAATAAGCTATAAGCGACGCGAGAGGCGGTTGAGCCGTTAGCATTACCAGGAAAGGCGCGGTTAAGATCACGTCGGTCTGACATATAGCGATCTTTGCGCCATAGTCCGTCAATATTGACCACTGGAACCGAGATAATGCTGCCTTTGAGATTTTCTGGTTTTAGGTTTTGTACGACTCGGCGGGCAATTTCAACCCCGTTGACCTCATCACCATGGATCGCGGCAGTTAAACATACGGTTGGCCCTGCTTCTTTACCATGCAATACCACGACCGGGGTGGCCATTTCGAAGCCACCAGGCAGGTGACCGGAAAACCAATCTAGGGTGGCTTTGCTGTTCGGTGAGAGCTCGGTATTGAGTAAATGAAGCGGTCCCCATGTCGCTTGCTCTGGGGGCGGCTCGGCTAAATTTTTCTGAGTTTTGCTCGAGAGCGGATCGTTGCCAACAACTATCGGAATAATGTTTTCGGGTTGGGCCGGCAAAGCTTGTTTGTCATCGCCTGACTTTTGTTGCAGGTCCAGCTCGGTAGGGTTTGCTTCGACTGACTTTCCCTTCGACTCGGTTTCTGGGAGGATGTTTGGTTTAGGCTCGGGGATTGGTTGTGGTTCACTCGATGCCGTGTCGTTTTCAATAAGTGCGGGATTGAGCGCTTCTTCATATTGTTCTTCTTGTTCGGTGGCAAACAGCATAGAACTAACGCAAAGCAAGGTGAAGCATAGCGGGATACGAAGCAACATAAAGTTTCCAGTTATCAATGAGTCAAGGATAGATACCTATCCAATATTGGTAAGTGTAACAATTATCACAGTAAAAGGCCTTATTGCTTATTAGATCAGAGGCTATATCGCAAGGGTTAAAAACCAATAAACAGTACTTAAGGTATTGATTAGAGCCTTACGGTTGAAGCGCCCTAAGGCAACTCGGCTTGAATGAGTACATTACGTGGACTAGTTTGAAAGGGGAAAAGTTCCACGAGTTTTAGCTGATAGCCATGCTTTTGTAAAAATAAGCAACGGTCCAGAATCAGCCAGCGCTCTAAGATGGGTCTAAATAGTTGTTGTATCAGTTCACTTTTACGTACTTGAAGATGGCGCTCTCGTCCTAGGTTTAAATAATCTGCCCAGTCGATGGACTCTGGCAGCGCCAGTTGGTGTTGTTGACTCGCCCATTGGGCAAAATCGGCAAAGCTACTCCCTTGAGCAAACCAGTGTTTCGCCACCGACGGCAACGCTTGGTAGTCGCTTTGCCCAGTCACTTGCTCGCGTAAACATTGGTAACTTAAGCGCCAATGGATCTCGGTTTGACGTAGGTTTTGCACCCGCTGACCCGAGGTAACCGACTGAGCCACGGCCAAGCGTAAGTCCGCTTTACTCAATTGAAGGGAGCTTTGTTGAGCCTGCTCGGAGAGCGGCTGATAGTAAGGAGTACTAATGAGGTGATAGCAGCAGGGGCATAGGCTGAGTCGTTGTGGTCGCTGCTGACTGGCTAAGCGAAGTAGCTGTAGGTGCAACTCACCGCAAGCGTGTAAGGCCACCACATGTTGTTGCTTGTTGAGCGTGGCTTGGGGAGGCTCAGCTAATACATCACAGTGTTCAAAATGTTGGCTTAAGTTTAATTTTTGGGCCAACTGTTGCCCCTCTTCACAGAGCGGTGCCTGCCACTCTAGGCTGGTGACGGGCAGCTGGTGATGGTAACTAATGAAGCGCCCCAAGTGACCTTTGCCTGCACACCACTCCAATACTGGTCTTGTCTCGCCGTGTAATTGTTGGCAAAAGGCTGCAATTTGTTCCAATTTACGGCCTTTAATACCGTTACTCAACCAAAATGGGCTGATTAAACTGCGCGTTTGAGGAACCGTTAAGGGCCATGATTCTTGGTTTTGCGTTAGTTCTGGGAAATACTCAGCAAAATAGCTTCTAGCCAGCGTGGGCTGTTGTTCAAATTGGGTCAGCTGCTCAAGGCTTAGTTGTTCTAAGCTGTGTTTGAGTGAGGGCTTTGGCCAAGGGAATGTGTGATGGGCAAAAGGACTGAATTGCCAATAGTCTTGGTAATCTGTAAGCCATTGATCATAGCAAGCAAACAAACGCTGAGTTTGTTTTACCGAGATGAACGCAGAAGTAAATGTCATTGGTTTAATTAAGATAGACCTTGGTAGCGTCCACTTTTGTGATTCAATGATATCACGATATTGAGCGCGACCGCGCCAACAATGGACCATAGTAAAACGCTTAATGGGACGAGGAAGTAAGAGGCAGCAACAATCATAATATCGAGCCCCATTTGCACCTGACCTGCACGAATATTAAAACGTTGTTGTAAATATAAGGCTAGAATATTCACCCCGCCTAAGCTGCCTTTATGGCGGATCAGGATCAGCATACCAGTGCCAATTAAGAAACCGCCACAGAGTGATGCATAACTTCTCTCAATATGTGAAACACTGAGGACCAGATGCATATAATCGGTAAACAAAGAGACCAGCAATACACAAGCGACGGTGCGAAAAGTGAAGCTTTTGCCCATCTTGGCAAAACCCAAAATAAAAAAGGGTAAGTTAATGAGTAAAAATATTTGACCAAAGCTTAACTTAAAAAATTGACTGGATAACAGAGCCAAACCCGCGGTACCACCAGTGAGTAATTGAGTCTGTTTAAAGAAAAATAGTCCTAAGGAAACCATCAGGCTGCCAATTAATAGGGCTAAACCATCTTCTAATAAATTATGCTTTTCCATGTTACGCTCTTCGCAATGATGACAGTGAATAATAGCACTGCTTGAGTAATATTGAGATTAAGCTTTGCATCATGTGAAAAATACAAAAAAAACCACTAAATATCG
This sequence comes from Agarivorans sp. QJM3NY_33, assembly GCF_050870865.2. Lineage (NCBI taxonomy): Bacteria > Pseudomonadati > Pseudomonadota > Gammaproteobacteria > Alteromonadales > Alteromonadaceae > Agarivorans > Agarivorans sp. QJM3NY_33. Next base: position 4,410,131 of record NZ_CP194039.2, on the reverse strand, counting down.
ATCATTTAGTGGTTTTATATGTTATTAGCATTCAGCTTAAGGCTTAGCCTTGGCTTTTTTCTCGGGCGATAGCGCGGTAGCCGATGTCGTGACGATAGAACATACCGTTCCAAGACACTTTTTTGACTAAGGCGTAGGCATTGGCTTGAGCCTCTGTCACGCTGTTGCCTAAGGCGGTAGCACACAGCACTCGACCGCCACTAGTCAGGAGCTGACCGTCTTTTTCGCTAGTCCCTGCGTGGAATACTTTGGCGTCTAGGCTTTCTTCGCTCAAGCTGGGTAGGTTAATCACATCCCCTTTCGGGTAATCACCTGGGTAGCCTGCAGCGGCGAGGACCACACCCATGGCTGCACGAGAGTCAAATTCGGCAGTTTTACTATCGAGTTTACGATCAACGGCGGCTAAACATAGCTCAACGATATCAGATTGCATTCGCATCATTATCGGTTGGGTTTCTGGATCTCCGAAGCGACAGTTATATTCGATGATTTTTGGCATGCCATCAGCCATGATCATCAAACCAGCATATAAGAAACCAGTGTATTCGTTGCCTTCAGCAGCCATGCCTTTTACTGTCGGCATGATCACTTGATCCATAATGCGTTGGTGAATTTCAGGCGTTACTACTGGTGCGGGTGAGTAAGCCCCCATGCCGCCGGTATTTAAGCCGCTGTCACCGTCGCCAACTCGTTTATGATCTTGGCTGGTGGCCATGGCTAATACGTTGCTGCCATCCACCATCACGATGAAGCTAGCTTCTTCGCCATCTAAGAACTCTTCAATTACCACGCGTGAACCTGCTTCACCAAAGACGTTATCGGCGAGCATATCTTCGATTGCCGCGATTGCTTCGGCTTCGGTCATCGCCACAATCACGCCTTTACCTGCTGCTAAGCCATCGGCTTTTACCACGATGGGAGCGCCCTGCTGCTTAACATAAGCAATGGCAGGTTCAACTTCGGTAAAGGTTTGGTAGTAACCCGTTGGGATGTTGTGACGGGCTAAAAAATCTTTGGTAAAAGATTTAGAGCCTTCAAGCTGTGCTGCTTTTTCGGTGGGGCCGAAGATCTTTAGACCCGCAGCGCGAAAAGCATCCACCACGCCAATCACTAAGGGGCCTTCAGGGCCGACAATGGTCAGTTCAACTTGGTTCTGTTGCGCAAAGCTCAGTAGGCCGGCAATATCTTCAACATTAATTGCAACATTTTCCAGCTTTGGCTCAAGCGCCGAACCAGCGTTGCCGGGAGCCACAAAGACTTTATCAACTAAAGGAGACTGGGCGGCCTTCCAAGCCAGCGCATGTTCACGGCCACCGCCGCCAATCACAAGTACGTTCATTTTTGTTTATCCAATACTGAGCAAACCTGGCTTGGTCACGCCAAGCCACAATATAAAACAGCCAGCGTAAGGCTGGCTGTTATTCGTTTAGTGGTAGAAGTGGCGCATGCCGGTGAATAGCATGGCCATGCCGTGTTCATCCGCAGCCGCGATGACTTCGTCATCACGCATTGAGCCACCGGGTTGAATGACGCAGGTGATGCCCGCTTCGGCAGCGGCATCGATGCCATCGCGGAACGGGAAGAAGGCATCGGATGCCATCACGCTTCCGGCGACTTCCAGATTTTCATCGGCGGCTTTGATACCAGCGATTTTAGCACTGTATACACGGCTCATTTGGCCAGCACCGACCCCAATCGTCATGTTCCCTTTGGCGTAAACGATGGCATTCGATTTCACGAATTTAGCCACTTTCCAGCAGAATAGCGCGTCACGTAGTTCTTCTGCTGAGGGTTGACGTTTGCTGACGACGCTTAGCTCTTCTTGACCGACCATGCCTTGATCGCGGTCTTGCACCAATAAACCACCATTTACCCGTTTCAGTTGTAAACCGGTGGTTTTAGTTGACCACTCGCCACATTGCAGCAGACGCACATTCTTCTTCGCGGCAACAATTTGTGCTGCTGCTTCAGAAACTTTAGGTGCAATGATCACTTCCACAAATTGGCGAGAGACAATGGCTTCGGCGGTATCGGCATCGAGTTCTCGGTTAAAAGCGATAATGCCACCAAAGGCTGAAGTTGGATCGGTTTGATAAGCGCGCTGGTAAGCTTGCAGAATGTCATCTCCTAAAGCAACGCCGCAAGGATTGGCGTGTTTCACGATGACACAACATGGCTCAGCAAATTCTTTTACACACTCAAGGGCGGCGTCTGTATCGGCGATGTTGTTGAATGACAAGGCTTTACCCTGTAGCTGAGTGGCAGTCGATACCGAGGCTTCTTCAATGTTTTTTTCTACATAAAAAGCGGCTGCTTGGTGGCTGTTTTCGCCATAGCGCATATCTTGCTTTTTAATGAATTGGCTATTAAATGTTCGTGGAAACTTACTTTCTTCATCACCTTCGGTGTTGTCGCCGTAGCTTGGGACCATGGTACCGAAGTAGTTTGCAATCATCCCGTCGTAGGCGGCGGTGTGTTCGAAAGCGGCAATGGCGAGGTCGAATCGAGTGGCTTGAGTTAACGATTTATCGTTATTAGCCATTTCTGCCAATACGCGGTCGTAATCCGAAGCGTTCACCACGATGGTCACGTCTTTATGGTTTTTCGCTGCACTGCGCACCATGGTTGGTCCGCCAATGTCGATGTTTTCTACCGCATCGGCCAGGCTGCAATCTGGGTTTGCCACGGTTGCTGCAAATGGGTAAAGGTTGACCACCACCATATCAATGGCATTGATGTCGTGTTCAGCCATGACTTGGTCATCGGTGCCGCGTCGACCTAAAATGCCACCGTGTACTTTAGGATGGAGTGTTTTTACCCGTCCATCCATCATTTCTGGGAAGCCTGTGTAGTTTGAGACTTCAATCACGGCGATGCCGTTATCAGCCAGTAATTTAGCGGTGCCACCAGTAGATAAGATCTCTACGCCTTGGTGGGCTAAAGATCGAGAGAATTCGATGATGCCTGTTTTATCTGAAACACTGATCAGTGCACGTCGAATCGGTCGAGCGTTTTCCATTGGGGTTTTATCCTCATTAGCAGTTATGTGCGCTAGCGGTACAAGTTGCCCGAAAAATAAACAACTTAGGTTTGAGGCGCGCATTTTACAGGAAAAGTCTTAAGAATGTGCAATTTTTAGTAGATTAATCATCCGTAGGTAGCATTGTTTAGTCCTTATTTTTTATTGAAATTTATGTGAAAACAGCAACTTCGATTGCTGTTCAAGGTGGTGATTAATGGACGGATTGGTTTATTTTAGCTTGGGGGAGCCGCTCAGTTGCACTATTGGGGGAGTTTCAGGTGATAGCGATTACGTCCAGTTTGTTTACTGATGTACAGCGCTTGGTCAGCTAAACTCACAACTTTTTCAAGGCTGGTGTCGATGTTTTCTGCAATGGATACCCCAATACTGATGGTCAGCATGGTTTGATCTTCAACTAAAGTGAAATTATGGGGGATGGCAGCTTTACGGATGGCTTCAAGTAAGTTGTTCGCGGCAAGTGTGGCATATTGTTGATCGCTATTACTTAATATGGCGATAAATTCTTCGCCACCATAGCGTGCAATTAGATCCCCCGGACGTTTACAAATTTGGCTGTCGATTAGGGTTCTAGCGACAAGCTCCAGGCAAATATCGCCCGCGGGATGACCATAGTGATCGTTATATTGCTTAAAATGGTCGATGTCGATCAGCATAATAGTGATCGGATATCCATCGCGTTGTGCGCGGCGCCACTCACTATTTAAAAAAGTATCGGCGCAGCGTCGATTGGGGATGCCGGTGAGGCTATCAGTGATAGATACTTGCTCGAGTTCTTGGTAGGCGGCGCGCAGTTGCTGCTGAGCCGCCTCTAGGTTGGCGGTTCGTTGTTTAACCCTATCTTCTAATACCAGTTGGGCTTGATATAAGCTGCGCTTGCCGTTACGGAGGCTGATATACAGCAACATAAATAGGCTAAAAGTCACCACTAAAGAACTAATGATGCCAATTAATACGATGTTTTTGGTTCTACCATAAACGTTATATGCCTCGGATTTGTCGATTTCGGTGGCAAGGCCAAAGCCATAGTTGGCTTGCCAACTCCAAGCGCCTAATACCAATATACCTCGGTAGTCTCGGTAACCTTCTATATTGAAGTCCGTTTGCCCTCGAGTGGCGCTTTGTGCCATCAGTGTGAGTGGTAGTTTAGATAGTTTTTGGTCTCGCCTCTCCAAGATATTGCTACCGGGATCGGTGATTCGAATGGTGTTGATGGCACTTTGTGCGGGCGCTAACAAACCGACTCGATGAAGTTGCTCGTCGGAACGAGAATTTGAAAGCATTACACCATTTTGATCAAAGGCATAAGTTGCACCGCTGTCCCAGATGTTGCCAAGTTGGGTGATCGTATTAAAGTGTTTATGTTGATCGGCACCGATGATCAGAACGGCAATCACCTGTCGTTGTTCATCGAACACTGGTGAACAAAAGTAAATGTGACTTTGGGGGGCGCGCTCGGTTTTGACTGAGCCTGTGATAAAACGAGTTTCACCAGCTAATACCCGTTGTATCGCTTGTGAGCTTAATTCAAATAAAGGGTGGCGTGTGGTTTGCTGCGTGAGGTTCGAACTGAGGATTTGGCCATTGCGGCGCGTCAGCCAATAGTTCTGATCTTGATAACTTTCCATAATAAAACGCAGACTTTGTGCCAGCTGTTGTTCTGCTTTGGCAAACTGCGATGGACTAGGTTTACTGCGAGTGAAGGTCTGCGCAATGCTGCGCAGTGATTGAGAGCGGGTGATGTTATCTAATTCTGTCAGTCGGTGTTGTAGCCAAATATGCTGAGCTTGTTGGGTGGTATGCAGAGTGGTTAATAGAGATTTTTTTACCTTGTTTTTAATTTCACGATCAACATTGTTTAGCGCAGTAAATACAATGGCGAGGATCGCGAGGCTGAAAAAGGCTAATAAGGCAGCACCCAAGCCGAGCTTAACCACGTTGGGCTTCGTTCGCTTGTTGATAACTTGACTGACTTTATTTGGCATGTTCGTCGCTAATTTGGCCGGCGTTCATTAAGTATGGACGCCGACTCTGTTTAGCTCAAATTACTGATATTTAATAATTTTCCTGTCAATAGCCTGATGCTTTAATGATTTACTTGTCACTTTTCACTTGGTGTATTGGGCAACTGATTTTTCAACTCTAACTCTTTGATTTCTTTCCATAGTTGCTCCGCATCGGCACTTAGCATCGAATAGCTCATAATGTCGCCTCGTCTTTGCGCGAGCATTGCCGATTCCAGTAAAACATCATATTTTTTTCGTTTACGTTTCAATGGATTTACTTTTAAAAAATTAAACATAGTTACTCCTCGGTTAAAAGGAATAACGTTGCAAGTATTAAAAAAGTTCTTTGGGCATGCTTATTTTTATCGATAAAGGGCGCTTTTGATTCAAGCTGCGATTTTGGTCGCTATGGTGCAAGTTTATGCTCGGTCTAATAGAACAGGTCCTTGCGCTTGTTCAGCTAGGATGTCATCGGGATTGTAGAGCGGACAATTCTGCATGGAGAGGCAACCACAACCAATACAGCCGTTGAGAGAATCCCTAAGCTTTTCTAGTTGATGGATCCGTTGATTTAATTGTTGGCGCCAGACCTTTGACAGCTGCTGCCAGTCTTGTTTGGTTGGAGTGCGTTGATCGGGCAGGCTGGCGAGGGCCAGCTTAATGTCTTGTAAACTGATCCCCAATTTTTGTGCGGCTTTGATCACCGAGACCCGTCGTAGTACATCGGCCCGATAACGGCGTTGGTTGCCCTGGTTACGCCAACTTTGGATCAGCCCTTTACTTTCGTAAAAATGCAGTGTCGATATTTTCACGCCACAGCGTTTGGCGACAAAACCTACCGATAGGGCTTTTGGTGGAGTGCTGGTCATCGCTTTTCCTCAAATGAATATTGTTTGAGGATAAGAAAAAAACTCCTTTACCTCAAGTTAACTTGAGCTTTTATGCTAAACACAAATATCACCGAGTCGTCGATTCGCTGGTGTTCACAGCAATGATCAATAACGAAGGAAATCACAATGTATTTAGAACATTTGAATTTAGTGGTGAGCGATCTTGATGCTACGCTTAAGTTTTACGGGGCCGCTTTTCCCCACTGGTATATTAGAGGACAAGGTCATCAGTTATGGCATGGAACCCCAAGAAATTGGGTTCACTTTGGTGATGAAACGCATTACTTAACTTTTAACGATAGTGGTCGAGGGGAAAATCGGTCTTTGACAAGTAACCAACTGGGCTTGGCACATTTCGCTTTTGTTACCGATAATATCGAGGCGTTGAGCCAGCGTTTGCTGCAAGCTGGTTTTCCGATTCACAACCAGGGCGCGGCGACACAATATCGTAAAAATGTATACTTCCTAGATCCCGATGGTTTTGAGCTTGAATTTGTACAATATCTGTCCGATATTCCCGCAGAGCGAAATCAATATTTATAAATCTGTCAGCTGTGGGCGGAGACTCTCATCACTTGGTTTATTTGGATGATTTGTCTAGCCGTAGATGTAGGCTTAGCTGGCGGCAATTCTCGGTTGATTGCCTACATCCCAGACTAACTGAAATAAAATGCTATCGTCCTATGTGGCGTAAATATGAACTCTGTTTAAACACTAGAGTTTGGTATTGGCATTGCTTTATTTAGTATCAATGGTTTTTTAAATAAGCTCGGCAATGCTCGCCGGATTTTCCACGAACACTCAAATGTGGGGACGAGCCCCCTCTGATTGTGGCAAGGAATGTATTGGGTGCAGCCAGCCTACAGATATTACTTATATTCTTGTTTTCTGATAGCCAACTCCTAAGCCATGTAACTTTAGATACGATTCTTTTTATTATCTATCTGGGGCTATGTGGGCCGGAGTTGTTTACTTTCTTTATATGCTTCTCATATCGGAAACAGGCCAGTATGTACCTCACTCACCAACGATCTAGTCCCCACATTCGGTGTCTTGATCGGTGTTATCTTTGCTAACGAAAATGTGGCTCTGAATACTTGGATTGCCTTAGCATTGATACTAATTGCAGTGGCCCTTAATTAAGAGAAGGCAGCAAAGTAACAGCTTGAGCATGGTCACTCTGGCAGATATTTGTATGTGCCACTTTAGCTGGTGCACTAAAAGTCATCAACTTGCATCATATACTGTAATAAAATTATCCCGTCAGCAGGCTTAGACTCTGCATTGAACCAAGAGATTTTTATCATTCCAGAAAAAAAAGGTTGACCCTAAACCTAGCTATAGGGTTTATCCTGTAGTGAATGGGAGGTATTTATGTATCGGATCGGGGAATTAGCCAAGCTAAGTGGCTTAAGTGTCGAGGCCTTGCGTTTTTATGAGCGCAAGGGGCTACTGAAAACGCCCGCGCGCGAGGCCAACCAATATCGTATTTATAGTGAGACAGATGTAGCTCGATTGCGCTTTGTGCAGCGGGCAAAGCAATCTGGTTTATCAATTAAAGATATCGCTGAATTACTGAACCTGCGAGAGCGAGCCGAGCAGGTGAGTTGTCACGATGTGAGCGTCCTTATCGAACAAAAGTTGGTCAAGGTACAGCAGCAACTCGCTCAGCTACAGGCTTTTGAAGCGACTTTGCGCCAATTACATGAGACTTGTTGTGGTGGCAGTGAAAGTGCTGCCCAGTGTTCAATATTAAAGGCTTTAGAAGATGTTATTGACTAATTTTATTGGATTATTTCTAAGTGCTGCGCCTTGGTTATTACTAGGCTTTGTGATTGCCGCCAGCTTGAAACTGGGCTTACCGAGTCGTTGGTTGGCTAAGCATTTAGGTAATAACCGACCGAGTACAACAATAAAAGCAGCGTTTATTGGCGCGCCTTTGCCATTGTGCTCTTGTGGGGTGATCCCCGCTGCGCTGGGTCTACGCCGTGCTGGGGCTTCGAATAGTGCCACCACCTCTTTTCTAATCGCAACACCGGAAACTGGAGTTGATTCGGTGGCCATTTCCTATGCGCTGTTGGGGCCGGTGATGGCAATTATTCGTCCTATTGCGGCGATTGTGAGTGCCATCGTAGCGGGCCTTTTAGTTGGTAATAGTGAAGCTGGTCAAGCGCCAAAAACTGTGGTTAAGAGTTGCTGCAGCGGTGGTCAGTGCGCTAGTCAATCATCGCCCGCCGAGACTCCCACAGCAGACTGGCGTAGCAGTTTACGGCGCTGGGCAGATGCCTTGCTTGAGATGGTACGGGATAGCTACCTATGGTTGTTTGTGGGTTTGGCATTTGCTGCATTGATTCAAACTTATTTGCCAGAAAGCTTTATGACCCGGTGGGGGCAGGGGTGGGGCACCATGGTGGTGATGGTCTTAGTCGGGATCCCTATGTATATCTGCGCAACGGCCTCGACACCGATAGCCGCGGGCTTGATTATCGCTGGCATTTCACCGGGGGCAGCTTTGGTGTTTATGTTAGCCGGGCCAGCGACCAATATTGCAACGCTGATGTTAGTACGCCAGGAGATGGGCATGCGAGCCTTGGTCGCCTATTTAAGTGGGGTGATTGTGACAGCGATGGCCTTTGGTTGGAGCCTGGATTGGGCTATTGGCTATTGGCATTGGCCGGTGGATCCGGTGGCTTGGCAACAACAACAGTTCATTGCCACCACTTGGGTACTCGCTAGCAGTAGTATGATTGCGGCACTGGTGGCTTATGCGAGTTGGCAAGACTTACGGCAAAGCTGGTTTAGAAAAAGGGCTTAACGAGTAAGCGAAGTGCTTCGCTTACTGATGGTGGTTAGGATTTGTTTGGAATGCGCTTAAATACCGCGCCATTAGTTAAGCGCAGTGTTTCGCCATCTCTGATGATTGGCTGCTCTACGGCTTGCATAAATTCCATTTCAATCTTGTTCAGAGGAGCAGCACAGATCATCCGTGTCATCGCAATCGGTTGGGTGAGGCTGAGTTGCTTGCCATCCCAACTTGCGCTGGCAAAAAAGTTATTGCAACCCGTGGTTCCAGAAATTTTGTAGCCTTGTTGGGTTTCTTCTAAGTGAAAGGCGGGCAGTTTGATATCGGCTATTTGGTAGTCGTCGGCGCTCATATACCAGCGGCTATTGGCCAAGTTCATATTTCCTTCCGATTGATGACTGACACAGCCACTTAAACCCAGTAATATCGCTACATAAATAACACGCAGATTTTTCATTGTTACTTCTCTGGCTAAAATAATTCTACTGATTGTAGAACAGCGGCTTATAGACATGCTAATGATTCATTTGTTTATGGTTTAAATCGGTGGATTGTTGCGTTTTAGATCAGGTTACAAAGGTGAAAGTTATTTCAACATAAGCGGTGATAATGAGCTGTTTTTAGCTTCACTTACAGCTAAATGCGAGATGTTTCACACTTATTCAGCAGTTCAGCCCCTATGCTCAGGGCATTAATTATTCGACTCAATTAGGGAAGTCAGCATGAATCAAGCCGCAAGTGTATTTCATTTAGGGTTAAACCCTGAGATGTTAAAAGGAGCCAGCTTGGCGATTATTCCCGGTGATCCTCAGCGGGTCGAGCGGATCGCTTCGTTATTAGATAATCCGCAGTTATTAGCCTCTCAGCGAGAATTTACCTCTTATCTGGGTGAATTGGATGGAACCCCCGTGGTGGTATGCTCCACCGGGATTGGTGGGCCTTCTACCTCTATAGCTGTGGAAGAGTTAGCACAATTAGGGGTGCGAACTTTTTTACGTGTGGGCACCACTGGCGCGATCCAGAACCACATCAATGTGGGGGACGTCATTGTCACCACGGCTTCGGTTCGTTTAGATGGCGCCAGCCAACATTTTGCGCCGATGACGTTTCCCGCCGTGGCCGATTTTTCGTGTATGCAAGCTTTGCATAGTGCAGCCTTAGAAGCCAAGGCAAACTGTCATGTGGGGGTTACTGCATCCAGCGATACCTTTTACCCGGGCCAAGAGCGCTACGACACTTTTTCTGGTCGAGTAACCAAAGCCTTGCAGGGTTCGATGGAAGAATGGCAAGCCATGGGGGTACTTAACTTTGAAATGGAGAGTGCGACCTTATTTACCATGTGTGCCTCGCAGGGTCTTAAGGCTGGCTGTGTTGCTGGGGTGATTGTGAATCGGACTCAACAAGAAATTCCCGATGAAAGCTTAATGAAAAACACCGAACATAAAGCGGTTAGTATTGTAGTAGAGGCCGCGCGTAAGTTACTCGCTACGGTTTAATACTTCAGCCGTTTGAAGACAGTCATTTGCGGCTTATTCAGCAAGGCCGAACCGATGCGATTGAGATCCATTGGGGGTTAAAACGATGAGCCACAAATGCGGCTTAAAGGTGGGCTCAGATCATTTGGGCCTTTCATCTTTGAGTGGAAGGCTAAGTTGTATTTGCTTCACTCACAGGGGCGCTATTTGTTACCACAATAAAAAACTCTCATCTGGAGCAACATCTGTTGCTTAAATGTTCACTAAGCCGAGTGTTCCTGCATATTGGTTTGCTTCTAAGTTCCACCGTAGAAACACCGCTAGTGGTATGTTCTTCACCATCGTGACATGTTTACAAGCCTCATTTTTGCAACACGCTGACTTGAACAATGGTCTGCATATGCTCGCCTAATCGTTTTCTGGCCACTCATTGGATGGCTCGGTTTAGCTCATCAATCTTCCTATGTATGCCGATAACAAGCGTCGATCCTGAACCAATTTTATAATTTGTAGCTCTTTTATTGAGCTCTGGTTTTCAGTTGGAGTTAGTCATTATGGGGGCTGTCGGTTGGCTATAACCTAAGGGTTATACCCTTGCCACATATTAGCATTCGTCATGGCCTTGAGGGCTATGGAACAATCAAATTCATTCAATGAGCAGCGTGATTGTGAGTGAACGAGAATGCAAATACCGCAACCCTATCTTTTATTTATTGGTGATGTTACCGACCCTTTGGCGGCGAAAACGGCACGAGGTATTTTTGCCTGGCGCCCCGAGCAATGTATTGGTCAATTGCGTTTAGCAAGTGCGACCGTCGCCTTAGACCTTCCCGATGTGAGCATCGAACAAGCGAAGAGCGCAGGCGCCAAAACCCTAGTTCTGGGAACTGCCAATGCGGGCGGATTTTTGCCTGAGCACTGGCAACAGACGATTCGCCAAGCGATTTGTGCCGGTATGAATGTGGCCAGTGGTTTACATCAGCGCTTAAACGATATTGCTGAATTACGGGACCTAGCCAAGACCCATCAGGTGCAGTTATTTGATGTGCGCCATAGTGAACAGGCGCTCCGGGTGGGGACTGGATTGCCACGGACTGGTCATCGTGTACTCACCGTGGGGACCGACTGTGCTGTTGGCAAGATGTATACCTCGTTGGCTTTAGAAAAAGCCATGCTTCAACTAGGAATGAAGGCGCAATTTCGTGCGACCGGTCAAACCGGGGTATTGGTTTCTGGTGAAGGTTTGTCGATTGATGCGGTGGTAGCCGATTTCATTTCCGGTGCGGTGGAACAAATCGCACCCGCGAACGAGCCGGATCACTGGGACATTATCGAAGGGCAGGGCTCGCTGTTTCACCCTTCTTATGCAGGCGTGAGCCTCGGTTTATTGCATGGCGCTCAACCACAGTGGTTGGTGATGTGCCATGAAATGGGGCGTCCTCACACGCGTCATCTGCCGCATCACCCCTTGGTCGACATCGCAGAATGTGTTGCTGAAAACCTACGAGTTGCCAAAGTCACCAGTCCTGAGATTCAACTCGCTGGTTTTGCGATTAATACTTCGCAGTTTTCGGACCAGGAAGCTCGAGAGTTCTGTCAGCAACTGAGTGAACGTTTTGGTGTGCCTGCGACCGATCCGGTGCGTTATGGGATTGACGATATCGCTTGTTACTTACGCAACGCTCATGAATAAATTGACTCGCAGCCTACAAATCGAGGTCGTGGAATTGCCGCTGGCGAAGCCCTTCGCGATTTCACGCGGAACTCGTAATGCCGTCACGGTGGTGAGAGTCGCCATCGAAGAAGGAGGCCTGATTGGCTTGGGGGAATGTACGCCCACAGCCCACTATCAGCAGTCGGCAGAAACCGTGGTGGCACAGTTAAAAGGAGTGCAAGCCGCAATTGAAGCGGGGGCGACTCGGCAACAGTTAGCCGATTTATTACCCCGAGGTTCGGCGAGAAATGCTCTTGATTGTGCATTATGGCGGCTAACTGCGGCTCAATCTGGCACTTCCCTATGGTCTTTGACTCAACGGGCTCAGCCTCGATTGATTGTGGCGGCCGAGACCTTAAGCCTCGCTTCGCTGGAGGCGATGGTGGAGGCCGCTCGTGAAGCCGTGGCTCGTGGCGCCAAACTACTAAAAATTAAGCTGGATGCTCAACAGGTCTTGGAAAAAGTGGCGGCAATTCGAGCGGTCGCTCCTCTCACGGTATTAATTATTGATGCTAACGAAGCTTGGGGCAGTCTGGATTTAGAGCCATTGCTGGTGGCGCTTCAATATCATCAGATTGCAATGGTTGAACAACCATTGCCCGCAGGGCAAGACCAAGCCTTAAGTAAGTTTCAGCATCCAATCCCCCTATGTGCCGACGAAAGTTGCCATGATCGTCACGACATTGCGGGGCTTAGTGGTCGTTATGAGCTGATTAATATCAAGCTGGATAAATGTGGCGGCCTCAGTGAAGCCTTGGCAATGGTTAAAGTTGCCCAGCGGCGAGAAATGGGGGTGATGGTGGGATGCATGTTGGGATCATCGCTGGCCATGGAAGCTGCATTGCCAGTGGCTACCGATGCTGAATTTGTCGACCTCGATGGCCCGCTTTGGTTAGCCGCCGATAGCGCGCCCCACTTAGTTTATCAAAATGGCTGTATATACCCGTAACACAATCAAGGAGTGATGAAGATGCCGCAAGCGAAGCAAACACCACCACTATTAAGTATTCAAGATCTCAGCGTTAGCTTTCGCAGTCGCAGTGGAAATCAGCAAGCTTTGAGCCGCGTTTCCTTTGAGTTATATCGAGGGGAAGTGGTGGCTGTGGTAGGAGAGAGTGGCTCCGGTAAGTCGGTGACCTCCTTATCGTTGATGGGTTTATTGGCCGATAACGCCGAGATAGAGCAAGGTAAAGTGATTTACCAACCACACCTGGATAAGCCTGGCTACGATCTACTGACCCTCGGTGAAGAACCGCGTCGCAAGTTACGAGGTCAATCTTTGGCAATGATTTTTCAAGAGCCAATGACCTCCTTAAATCCCGTGTTAAAGGTGGGGGATCAGCTCACCGAAGCGCTGCGTGATCATCAGCTATGCGATCAAAGCAGTGCTTATCAAAAAGCCTGTGAGTTATTACAGCGAGTACGGATTGCCGATGTGGAACGGGTGATGAAAAGCTATCCGCAATCGCTCTCTGGCGGCATGCGGCAACGGGTGATGATTGCGCAAGCACTGGCTTGTGACCCCAGTATCTTAATTGCCGACGAGCCAACCACCGCCTTAGATGTCACGGTGCAAGCGAGAATATTACAGATATTACGCGAGTTACAGCAGCAGCGAGATATGGCGGTGATGTTTATTACCCATGATATGGGGGTGGTGGCAGAAATCGCTGATCGGGTGGTGGTGATGCTACGCGGTAAAGTGGTTGAAACGGGTACGGTTGAACAAATTTTTAAGGCACCGCAGCATCCTTATACCCAGTCTTTGCTGGCCGCAGTGCCCAAATTGGGGGATATGAGTAAGCGCGCTTGGCCTGCTCGTTTCCCGATAGTTGGTGATGCCGCGCAGCAAGCCCCGGAAGATCACCGTACTGCAGACTATTCGCAAAAACCCTTACTGGATGTGCGAGGCCTAAAAGTCTATTACCCACTCCGTCATGGCTGGTTGTCTGCGGTGACTCACCATATTCATGCTGTTGAGCAAATTGACCTCAAAATATATCCCGGGGAAACCTTAGCCATCGTGGGGGAGAGCGGTTGTGGGAAGTCGACCACAGGTCGGGCTTTGTTGCGGCTGGTGGATGGTAATAGTGAAACGATTCATTTTCAGGGGAAAGAGATCTCCTTACTAAGCGATGCCGCCTTTAAGCCCTTGCGTCGTGAGATGCAGATGGTGTTTCAAGATCCCTATGCCTCGTTAAATCCTCGTTTAACGGTTGGTTTTACGATTGCTGAACCGCTGTTAATTCATGGCTTGGTCAAGTCATTGGCCGAAGCGACGCCTCAGGTAGAAGCCCTATTGGTGAGTGTTGGCCTTAAGGCTGAACATGCTCGTCGTTACCCACATGAGTTTTCCGGTGGACAGCGGCAACGGATAGCGATTGCCCGAGCCATGGCGCTGAAGCCGAAGGTGATTATAGCAGACGAGGCGGTATCGGCTTTAGATGTCTCGATTCAAGCTCAGGTGATCAATTTGATGATGGACTTGCAACAGCAAACTGGCGTGTCGTGGATTTTTATTTCTCACGATATGGCAGTGGTTGAACGTATCGCCAACCGAGTTGCAGTGATGTATTTGGGGCAAATTGTTGAGCAAGGGAGTCGCCAAGCGGTATTTAACAATCCTCAACACCCTTATACCCAACGTTTATTAGCTTCTGTTCCAGTTGCAGACCCGGCACGCCGAGGTTTGCGTCTGTTGGACGATACCGAATTGGCCCCTTCCCCGATGCGTCCGGTGGGCGCGGAAGTGGCCAAATTATGCTACCGAGAGGTAGTGCCACAACACTGGGTGGCTGAAGGATCTTAGTGAGGGAAAAACTGAGATTGTAGGTTGCTACTTGTTTGAATAATGAACGATCAGGAGAAATATGATGACACCACTAGTTCGCCATACTGCTGTGGCTTTGGGCTTAGCGCTAAGTTTAGGCTCTGTTGCCCATGCTGAGGACTTAAAAATTTCAATGTACGCCGATATTACCGGCCTCGACCCACATGATACCTCTGATAACGTCAGTTACTCGGTACAAAGTGGTATTTTTGAACGGCTCTTCCAATTTGACGCTAGCATGAAGTTAGTCTCCCAGTTGGCGACCAGTTACACCAGTAACGAGGATGCAACTGAGTTTGTGTTGCATTTGCGTCAAGGGGTGACCTTTCAGGATGGGACGGTTTTTGACGCGGCTGCGGTTAAGGCTAACTTGGAGCGTTTAGCCGATCAGTCGCTTGGGCTGAGAAGAAATAGCCTATTCAAAATGGTCAAGCAGGTGAATGTACTGTCACCAGATACCGTAAGTGTGGTGCTCAATCAATCCTTTGGTGCCTTTATCAATACCTTGGCTCACCCGTCTGCAGTGATGTGGAGCCCCGCAGTATTGGCTAAATATGACAAAGAAGCCGATTTGCGTAAACACCCTGTAGGGACTGGGCCGTTTGAGTTTAAAGACTGGCAACCGGGTAAAGAAGTTTTGTTAGTGAAAAACCAACATTACTGGAAGGCGGGTTGGCCAAAGGTCGACAGTGTGACTTTCTATCCAGCGCCGGAAGACGCCACCCGGGTCGCAGCGCTTAAATCGGGACAAGTCAATGCGATTTATCCTTTGCCTGCCGATTTGGTAAAAACCGTTGCTGACGATAGTCAATTAGCGGTACAGCGTGACCCAAGTATTTACATGTACTACATGGCGCTAAATACCCAGCATAAACCCTTGGCGAAGTTAAAAGTACGTCAAGCGATAAACTATGCAATCGATCGTCAACTGTGGTTAAAAGTTGGTTTTGCTGGAATGGGTGTGGCGGCACAATCGGTGATTGCACCTAATGTGCAGTTCTTCGCGAAGCAAAGCTCACCGGATTACAGCTATAAATTAAGTACTGCCAAACAACTACTCAAAGAAGCGGGTTACGCGGATGGTTTGAACTTAAAACTATGGGTATCGAATGCCACTGCCTCGGTTCGTAGCGCTCAGTTCTTAAAACAGCAGCTAGGCCAAGTCGGTATTAAAGTGACCGTAGTTCCGATGGACTCCGGTACTCGTAACGACAAGTTATGGAGTGTGAGTGATCCGAAGAAAGCCGAGTACGACCTCTACTATGGTGGCTGGTCGCCTTCAACGGGTGATGCCGATTGGGCGTTACGTCCACTATTTGCCACAGAATCTTGGGTCCCAACAGCCTATAACGTGTCTTACTACAGCAATGCCGCTGTGGACAAAGCCATCATGGGTGGATTAGAGACCGCTGATCCTGAGTTACGCGCCAAGGCTTATGCGTCTGCTCAGCAGCTAATTTGGCAGGATGCGCCAATTGCCTTTTTGGGCACCCCAGATAATTTAGTGGGTAAACAGAAAAACCTACAAGGGGTGTCGATGTTAGCCGATGGCTCGTTGTTGTTTGCACAAGCGCAGTATAAGTAAGAGATAGAGGGAGAACACGATGTTAGCTTATGTGGTCCGCCGAATTCTGGAAATGATCCCTGTGCTGCTGGTGGTCTCCCTTCTGGTGTTTGCTTTTATTAAGCTCTTGCCTGGCGACCCGGCACGGATCTATGCCGGGATAGACGCCCCCATCGAAGCGATTGAAGAGGCTCGGGTGCATCTTGGTTTAGATAAACCCTTAGCCACCCAGTATGTGAACTGGTTGGGTGATTTATTCCATGGCGAACTGGGGGTGACTTTCCGAACTCAGCAACCGGTGACCGAAGTGATTGGCAGAAGCTTTATGCCTACCTTATGGTTGGCCTTAGCTGGCTTTGTTTGGTCGGTGATCTTGGGCTTGCTGGTTGGCGTATTGTCGGCGCTGAAGCGCGGTAAATGGCAAGATTGGACCTTAATGAGCTTGGCGATTGGCGGGATCTCGTTGCCGCCATTTTGGCTGGGTTTATTGCTGATCCAATTTGTGGCGATGCCCTTTGGGATCTTTTCGGTGAGTGGGTTTAATCAACCCTCGGATATCATTTTGCCTGCCTTTACCTTAGGTGCCTCGGTTGCCTCGGTGATGGCGCGTTTTACTCGTTCAGCCTTTTTAGAAGTGGCCCAAGAAGACTATGTGCGTACTGCGAAATCGAAGGGGCTACGGGCCCGCTTGGTGACGTGGAAGCATATTATGCGTAATGCCTTGATCCCGGTGGTAACGATGCTGGGACTACAGTTTGGATTCTTGCTGGGCGGCTCGATAGTGGTGGAAAGTGTTTTTAGCTGGCCTGGTTTAGGGTGGCTATTGATTCAATCGATCCAGACCCAAGACCAACCGGTGATTCAAGCATTGGTGATGCTGTTTGTATTGGAATTTATTGTGATTAATTTGTTGGTTGATCTGCTTTATGCGGTGATTAACCCAGTCATTCGTTTGCGTTAGGAATCAGTGATGGAAGTATTAACGGAGCTAGAGCAGCAGGGACCTATTCGCTCCCCCTGGCGAGATTTTTGGCAACGCTTTTTTAGCAATCCGATGGCCTTGTTTTCGGGTGGTTTTGTTGCAATCTTAGTGCTGATTGCTCTGTTTGCCCCTCTGTTAGCACCTTGGGATCCGATGCAGTCGGACTGGTCGGCTCTATCCACGGGGCCTAATTTTCAGCACTGGATGGGCACCGATGACCTTGGCAGAGATGTGCTCAGCCGGATTATTTATGGGGCTCGGATCTCCCTTTATATTGGCCTGCTGTCGGTCACTCTCGGGATGATTTTTGGCATTTTGCTTGGCCTGTTTGCGGGGTATTATGGTGGCTGGCTGGACATGTTTATTATGCGGGGCGCCGATGTATTATTTGCTTTTCCTGGGATGTTGCTCGCGATAGCTGTGGTGGCTATTTTAGGTCCCGGATTGAATAATGTGATTGTGGCAGTTGCGGTGTTTAGTGTGCCAGTGTTCGCTCGAATTGTACGAGCTTCCACCCTGGCCTTGAAAGAAGCCCCTTATGTTGAAGCGGTGCGTTGTGCAGGAGCCAATGATCGGCTAATCCTGCTACGTCATATCTTACCGGGTACTCTGGCCAACGTGATTGTGTTTTTTACGATGCGCATAGGCTCCAGTATTTTAACTGCAGCTAGCTTGAGTTTTATTGGTTTAGGGCCCGAACCAGATGTGCCTGAATGGGGTAATATTCTGGCGATGGGGCGCAGTATGATGATGGCTGGCGTATGGCATGTGAGTATGTTCCCTGGTCTGGCTATTTTCCTCAGCGTTTTAGCATTTAACCTGTTGGGGGATGCCTTGCGTGATACTCTCGACCCCAAATTGAAGGTTTAGCCAGAGATCGCTTTAAATCTGAGCGTCGGGTGATGAGTGGGCCGACTCGTGGCGTCGCCAGAGCAGAGTGCGGCCAAGTAATAAGTGAGTGAATGAATTATGGATCAATATCAAGCCCAACGAGTCGCACTATTGTTACAGCGTTGGCAAACGGAGCGGACCATCGGTCATCCGCGTTTACCCTGTGGCCAGTATAACCGCATCAGCGATGTGCCGGGGGTGAGTGTAGGGCATCAGACCCTGGCTCAAGCAGAGTTGCAAACCGGGGTGACGGCGATCGTCCCCAGTTCTGATAATCTATTTACCCATCCTTTGCCCTGTGGCGCGGCGGTATTGAATGGTTTTGCTAAACCAGCAGGTTTGACCCAAATAGAAGAGTTAGGTCAGTTACAAACCCCAATTTTGCTGGGGAATACTTTGGCGGTGGGGCGGATGTTTAGCGCTTTGGTGGCGCATTGTAAACGCGCCAATCCGCAATTAGGTCGCCAGCAAGCCACGGTGAATCCAGTGGTGCTCGAATGTAACGATGGTTTCTTAAACGATATTCAAAACATCGCGGTGAGTGAGGCATTTGCCGAGCAAGCGATTTACCAGGCCAGTGCCGAATTTGCGAGAGGTAGTGTGGGTGCAGGGCGAGGCATGAGCTGTTTCGGCCTGAAAGGTGGGATCGGCACCAGTTCGCGTCGACTTGAATCGCTGGCGGCCACTTTGGGGGTGTTGGTATTGGCCAATTTTGGTAGCTTATCCTCGCTGACCCTGGATGGGGTTGTGATGGGGGAGGCGATTGCCCCGCATTTACCCGATTTAGCGGCGCAACGCGACGCAGGTTCAATCATTATTATTATGGCGACCGATGCGCCGCTCAGTGCTCGCCAATTGAAGCGCGTGGCAAAACGAGCTGGAGCAGGTTTAGGTCGTTTAGGCAGTTATTGGGGGCATGGTTCCGGGGATATTGCATTGGCGTTTTCTACCGCCCATTCGCTTGGTGAATCGATCGCCGATCAAGATCTGGAACAAATGTTGTGTGCTGCGGCAGATGCCACTGAGTTTGCCGTTTTAGACGCCCTCATGCAGGCCACTTCAGTCGTTGGATTTGAGGGGCATTTTCGCCCCGCACTGGCTCAGCTCTTAGATGAGCTAGCGGCGCAGTTTCAGGAGCAGTCATGAAAATTTTTATTTCAGCAGATATTGAAGGGATTGCCGGGGTGGTCAGCCCCGAGCAATGTAGTCCGGGTCATCGCGAGCATGAGTTGGCTCGGGCATTGATGGAGCAAGAAGTGAATGCGGCGATTGCTGGCGCATTTGACGGTGGGGCCAGCGAAGTGGTGGTGGCTGATAGTCACGCCAGTATGACAAATCTGCGGGCTGCCCAGATCGATGCTCGCGCTCGATTAGTGCAGAGTAAACCACGGCCACTCTCGATGGTTGACGGACTGGAACGGCATCACTATGATGGCGCTTTTTTCATTGGTTTTCATAGCGGCGCAGGTCAGGCTGGCGTATTGGCGCATACCATCAATGGTCGCGCTTTTTATCAGCTTAAGATCAACGGTGAAGCGATGGCTGAGGCCGATATCTATGCCGCTGCTGCGGCTGAGCATAATACACCGCTGTGGTTAGTGAGTGGCGATGATCAGCTACAAACATGGGTCCAACAGTATTATCCCACGGCCCATTACGCTTGCGTGAAACGGATGATTTCAAGTACCGCTGCGGACTCGTTGAGCCCGCAAACCGCCCAAGCCTTGATCCGTGAACAGGCTCGGTTAGCGGTTATCGAGGCTAATTCAAGTCAGACCTCACGGCTATCTGCTCCTTATTGTTTGGAGTTGGCGACTAGCAGACCGGTATTTGCCGATCTATTTAGTTTAGTTCCTGGAGTTAAAATGTTGGATGCGCGCACGGTGTCATTTACCAGTGATTCAATGGGCGAGCTAGTGAGCTTACTGAGTGTGTTTTCGTATATGGCAAGCAGCCAAAATTAGTTGAAGTAGAAATGACAAGGTTGAGGAAGACGGTATGACAACACCAGTGATTGTTATCCATGGTGGCGCAGGCGCTTTATCGCGTAACAGCATGAGCTCGCAAAAAGAGCAAACCTATCGGCAGTCGCTGGCGCAGATAGTAGCCGCCGGACAAGCCATACTCGCAGCGGGCTGTAGCGCGCTCGATGCAGTGACCGAAGCGGTGCGTTTACTGGAAGAAGATCCCTTATTTAATGCCGGTTACGGCTCGGTGTTTACCCATCAGCAAACCCATGAACTAGACGCTTGTGTGATGGATGGACGAAATCTGCAAGCCGGAGCGGTGTGTGGTGTGGCGCGTATTCGTCATCCTATTTTAGCCGCGAGGGCGGTGATGGAACACAGTCCTCACCTGCTGCTGAGCGCTCAAGGTGCAGAAGACTTCGCCGCTGCGCAAGGTCTGGCAATGGTCGACGAAAACTTTTTTTCTACAGATGAGCGCTTGCAACAGCTCATTCGAGTGCAAGCCAGCGATACATATCAAATCGCTTTAGATCATGATGGTCAGCGCCTCAGTGAGAGCACTATTCGTGGTTTGGACGATCATGATGAGCCTTTAGACCCAGATAAGAAATACGGTACGGTGGGAGCCGTGGCGATTGATGCCAAGGGAAATCTCGCAGCGGCAACCTCCACTGGGGGCATGACCAATAAAATGCTTGGGCGGATCGGCGATTCACCAATCGTGGGGGCGGGGTGTTATGCAAACAATCAAACGGTGGCGGTTTCCAGTACCGGTACCGGAGAAGCATTTATGCGAGCTGTTGCCGCCTATGATGTGTCGGCCTTGATGGAATATGCGGATTTGTCTTTGGCTGAGGCAACGCAGCGAGTGGTGATGGATAAATTACTTAAACTGGATGGAAGTGGCGGGATGATCGCGGTTGATGCTGCTGGCAACATCGCCTTACCGTTTAATAGTGAGGGGATGTATCGTGGCTATGGTTATGTTGGTGGCTTACCGAAAGTAGGGATCTATGGCGATCCTGAAAGCTAGCTTATTTAAGGGCCTTGAATATCTAGAAGGCGGATATTCCGCCTTTAATCGCGTGTCGTATTAATAACAAAATCACGTTTTATCGGTCTAATTATTGCTTTAACAAACCATTGATTGTGAGTGGTATTCCCTGCCGTTGAGGGTAAAGCAATATGAGATTACGCCAAATTGAAATTTTTCAGGCTATTGTTCAGGCTGGAACTATTAGCGGGGCAGCCCGTTTACTTAATGTCTCTCAGCCCAATGTGAGTCGCATCTTGAATCATACCGAACAGCAATTGGGCTTCAGCTTGTTTGAGCGGCATGCCCAAGGGATGCGCATGACGGAAGAAGGGCAGATGTTGTTGCCCGAAATTGAACAGGTTTACGATAAGCTACAATCAATTTCTGAATTAGCACTGTCATTGCGCAAAAATAAGGTGCAGACGGTCAAAATTGGTGCAGCGCATGCTTTTGGTCAAATGGTGGTTGCACCCAGTATGGTTGCCTTTTGTAAGCAAGATCATGCGGTGCAGGTTAACTTAGTAACCGAGCATTTTGCCGCGCTCAGCCAATTGGTACTCTCGAAGGAATTAGATTTTGCGCTGGTATTTGGCCAGCATGTGGCACCGAAGCTGTTTGCTGAGCCCTTGTTTCAGTCGGTGATGGTTGCGGTATTGCCAGAGGAGATGCCTTCGCCTCCGGTGGTCAGTTTATCTTGGTTGTGTGAACATGACTTAATCATGATGCAACGTGATGACCCCTTAGGTCGAGTATTGCATCGTGCCCTCGATGATAAAAAACTTACCCCGCGTTCGGCACTACACGTGAAAACCTATTCGGTGATTGCTGACATGGTGTTATCAGGCGGAGGGGTTGGGATCGTGGATGTGTTCACTGCCCGCTGTTATGAACAAAAATTAAAGATTGTACCAATAGCGCAAGCCTTACCCTTTGAAGTGATGTTTCTTAGCCGTGTGGGGAGCCCGCAATCTCCCGCTACGCTTAAGTTGAAACAGCAACTCAAAATGCAGTGCCAATTGGTGGCACAGCAAGCCTTAGCTAGCGTATTAGAACTTGCCAGTTAAGGTTTTTCAATTTGCCAAGTGGAAATGACGCTTGGCTGGAAAGCGGCTTTCGTGTCATAGGCGTCACCGACTTACTTCGCTCAACTCATCATCCGTGAAGTGTTCCGGCAGGTCTTCTTGCAACGGTATTTACTGCTGGGCTTGTCGTATATTCTTGCGGGAAATCATTCAGCCACATCTATTGCAGTGATTTTTAAGATAAGCGTGTGGTCACCAATGGCTGAGATCATATGGCGATGATGGTCAGCTTAATTGTATTCCTGAGTTTAAATCGTAAGGTCGTCACTTCCTTGGCTTCGAGCAATGGTTTGATTTACACCGAGAACTGCTTGGTAAGCTTTTTTGATGTTAGATTGAACCGCTTTCTGATTGCCAGGAGTGCTATTGTGAGCGACAAGATGAGCCAGTTCTTCGATGATGTTGTTGCGGCGTTTTCTACCGAACTGAGAATTTGACTCAATAGTGTTGGCAGCCATCGCTTGGCTCTATGATTAGGGCTAATCACATCAACTCTATGTTTGTTGCTGGTTATATAAGCTGTAAACTCGTTAAAAAGTCATAAAACATGCAATCTTGGGGGGATATAACTCCAGCATAGTATGCTTAAATAGTGGCGAAGGCATTTCAGGAGAAGACTAAATATGAGCAAGATATTTGGTGCCAAGCATGATAAAGCACTGGCTGATTTAGTCTGTTCTTTAGGTAGTGCTAGTTTTCCTGAGGCTCTGAGTCATTTTGTAGGTAAGTTGGTTAATTTTGACAACCTTATCATCATTGTATACCACAAGGACCATACTCCAGAAGAGCTCTACAGAGAGTCAAATAATCCACAAGTATACGAAAAAATGCAGACCCATTATTTAAGCGGTGCCTATATGTTGGATCCGTTTTATCATGTTGTATGCAGAGGTATTCAAACGGGTATCCATAATATTTTTGATCTTGCGCCAGATCAGTTTAAACATACTAGTTATTTCAGTGAATATTATAATCAAACCACTCTGATCGATGAATTTGCTTTACTTGCCCGGCTTGGGCATGAATCGACTTTAACGGCTTGTTTTGGAAGGGATAAAGTACGAGGGATCCCGTATAGTAAAGTCGAGTTGAAGTATATAAAATCACTTGAAAACGTATTGTCTGCGCTATGTTCACAACATTGGAAAGGCTATCAGCCCAAAGAGGGCAAAAATGTTGTTTTACCTCCTGTCACCGAGCGTCTTCGCGATGCAATGGCAAGCCAGTATCGCATCACACTTAGTCCTCGCCAAGCAGAAGTTGCCTTCTATATATTACAGGGGCACTCATCGTTATCCATCTCTCTCAACCTCAGTATCAGTAAAGAGACCGTGAAAGTATTTCGTAAACAACTGTACTCTAAATGCAAAATTAGTTCACAAGCAGAATTGTTTGCATTGTTAATGCCGGTTATTTCAACCCTTTAGACCCCAATATTCATGCCACTTGATGGTGAGTGGTGCTTGTTCCTTCGTTTGCTAGCCATATCTGTCAGTCCTTTCCTCATTGAATTACCGCTGTTTAATGTTTGCTCAATATGTTTCATAACCCTCTAGGGTTATATACCCCTAAATTCAGTTGCTATATCGTTAAAACATGAATCTAAGGGGTATCAAGGGGATAATTGACGATGGCACACAATGTATCGGTGGGGATTGATAATGTGGTTAAGCGCTATGGATCCTTCACTGCTTTACATGGCGTTTCTCTCGATATACGGGAAAACGAGTTCTTTACCCTGCTTGGACCATCCGGCTGCGGAAAAACAACTTTATTAAGGTGTATCGCTGGCTTTGAAGATGTCAGTGAGGGGAGCATTCGCCTGCATAATAAAGATCTTACTGGTTTGCAAGCGCATCAACGCCCGGTTAATACGGTTTTTCAACAATACGCTCTGTTTCCGCATATGACGGTAGAACAGAATGTGATGTTTGGTCTGTTGTGTAGTGGCTGGGATCGACGAGAGGCCGTTCGCCGAGCAGATGACATGTTGAAGCTGGTTCAACTGGCCGAATATGCCGATCGTAAACCTACCCAATTATCTGGTGGCCAACAGCAACGGGTCGCTTTGGCCCGTGCTCTGGCGCCTCGCCCTAAAATATTGCTTCTTGATGAACCTCTCTCGGCTCTCGATCTGAAGTTACGTCAGGCTGTGCGTGTTCAGCTCAAAGAGATCCAGCGGGAAACTGGTAT
Source organism: Agarivorans sp. QJM3NY_33 (assembly GCF_050870865.2). Taxonomy (NCBI): domain Bacteria; kingdom Pseudomonadati; phylum Pseudomonadota; class Gammaproteobacteria; order Alteromonadales; family Alteromonadaceae; genus Agarivorans; species Agarivorans sp. QJM3NY_33. Next base: position 4,385,658 of record NZ_CP194039.2, on the reverse strand, counting down.
TGCTTTTGTGTTTGTGACTCATGATCAAGAAGAGGCATTAACGATGTCGGATCGCATTGCTGTGATGTCGAACGGACATGTTCAGCAGGTCGGAACACCGAAAGAGGTTTATGAAGTACCCGTTAACCGGTTTGTGGCTGATTTTATCGGTGAAACGAATCTTCTGGATGTTGAGGTGCAATCGGTTACCAATGGAACTGCACAGATCATCCTGCCTGGAGGGCATTCATTTTCTTGTCCTGCGGCTGCCAAAGTGGGTCAGGGGAGCGGACATTTATCTGTTAGGCCGGAGCGAATCAGCTTGTGTTCAGCAGAGCAAAGTGATTTACAAGGCGCGGTTACGGCTCAAATCTATCTGGGAACCGACACCCATGTGCAGCTAAAATTGATTGATGGCGAGGAGATGACCATTCGAATGCAAAACTCTGCAGCGTTGGCAATTCCTGCGGTTGGTCAATTGGTCGGCTTAAAGCTGGAGGCAGGTGCTGCAAGCCTGTTGATTGACTAATGGCTGCTGGTGCGTCTTTAGGCGCTAACCTCTCTTCAAATATATATAAAGGTAAGGCCTTACGCCTTATGCTTCCAAGCTGGGTGATGATCGGTATCTTTTTATTGATCCCAGTGATTTTAATCGGTGTTTACTCCTTTCTTACTAAAGAGTTTCGCGGTGGCGTGCTGTGGGATTTTTCCATCGCGTCCTATGACCAATTTTTCCTCGATCGAGGGTTGTTTGGTGATGAACCACCCACCATCGAATGGACCTATATCAATATCTTTTTCCGTTCGATACAACAAGCCGCGATAGCCACCTTTCTGTGTTTGCTCATCGGCTTTCCTACCGCATGGTTTATCGCCACCCGTAACGAAAAGTCGAGACCGGTATGGCTGTTTCTCATCACCATTCCGTACTGGGTAAACTTGCTGATCCGCACCGTATCAATGAAGTTTCTGATTAGAGACAGCGGACCTTTGAACGAGTTTTTACTTTGGACCGGGCTGATATCGGAGCCTTTGGGCTTAATCAACACCGATTTCGCGGTGCAGCTAGGACTATTTTATAGCTATCTGCCGTTTATGGTACTTCCGATTTACGCGTCTGTAGAGCGTTATGATTTCAGCTTATCCGAAGCCGCAGCAGATCTTTATGCCGGTGCTTGGACCACATTGCGACTGATCATTCTCCCGGTCGTAAAACCGGGGATCATTGCAGGTTGCATCCTTGTATTTGTTCCATCTTTGGGTGCCTTTTTAGCACCGGACCTCTTGGGCGGCGCAAAAAACTTCATGATCGGCTCTCTCATTGAAGAGCAGTTCAAAGGTGCGGCAGGGAATTGGCCCTTTGGTGCAGCAATTTCGATGATTTTATTAACCATCGTGATGGTGGTTCTTATTATTTACGCCAGAAGTCAGTATAAACAGGAGCAGAAGTGATGAAAGGAATGACGGATTTAAAACGATTCGCAGGCTTTCGGGAAATCACCCTTGTTTGCCTAGTGATTCTTTATGCACCGCTGGTTATCGTTGCGATTTATTCGTTCAATGCATCCCCTTCCATAACCAATTGGGGAGGCGTGTCGTTGAATTGGTACCGGGACGTTTTTACCGGCCCAGAAGCACCTAAATTCAAAATGGCGGCAATTAATTCAATTGTAATTGCTATCTGTGCTGCAAGTGTTGCAACCATGATTGCATTGGCCGCCGCCGTTGCCATGACAAGAGCAGGCAAATTTAGAGGCAAAATAGCCGGTTTTGCTTTGATTAACCTACCGCTGATGGTGCCAGAAGTCGTTACCGCAGTGGCTAGCTTGGTTTTCTTTTCAGCAATTGGCTTTAAAGGAGGCTTACTCACGATCCTTCTCGCTCATATTGTGTTTTGCATTCCTTTCGCTTATTTGCCTATTTCTGCCCGGATGCAGAGTATTCCTTCGATGTATGAACAGGCAGCAATGGATTTATACGCAACTCCCAAAGAGGCGTTCACTAAAATACTTTTGCCGATGATGATGCCCGGTATTTTGTCTGGATTTCTACTGGCCTTCATTATCTCTTTAGACGACTTTTTGATTACCAATTTTGTAAAAGGTGCGGGCGTAGAAACCCTGCCAACGGCCATTTTTGGCTCGGTTAAACAGGGAATTAAGCCAAATATTATGGCCATTTCCACACTCATGCTCGGCGTATCGGTGATTCTGGTTGCTCTGTCCTGGTTTATTGGACGCACAGGACCAGAAAAAACATCAAAATCTTAACAGGGAAGAAAGACTTATGAAAAAAACAACGATTGCATCTATGTTATTGCTGGCACTTTCTGCGAATGTGCAAGCAGCCGGAAAATTATCGATTTACCATTGGTTTGAGTATATTCCTCAGGAATTATTGGACAAATTCTCAAAAGAATATGATGTCGAAGTAACGATGGACACCTTCGACAGCAATGAAGCCTTATTGGCCTCACTTAAAGCTGGGAAATTAGGCAGCTATGATGTCGCGGTACCAGGCGATTACATGGTTAAAATTATGCAAGGTGAAGGGATGCTCGACACCTTTAAACCAGAGGAATTGCCTAACTTTAGCAATATTGATAAGCAGTGGCTTGAGGTTTCTTTTGATCCCGGAAGGAAAAGCTCTATTCCTTATCAGTGGGGAACCACCTCATTTTCAGTGAATCGAGATGTTTATCAAGGCCCTATCGATTCAACGGCACTTATCTTTGAGCCACCCGAAGCACTGAAAGGCAAAATTAATGTTCTCGATACCGCAGGAGAAACCCTCACTCTTGCTTCCTTACACCTCGGTATTCCGCAATGTAGTACCGATAAATCCCAGTTAAAACAGTTAAGCCAGTTAGTCAACAAAGCCAAGAAAGACTGGGCATCTTTTGGTTCCGATGTGGCGAAAGATGTACTGGTTTCCGGTGATGCTGCGGTCGGTATGATCTGGTCTGGATTTTCCGCCAGAGCTAGAGCCGAAGGCGCAAACATTGAATATGCATTTCCCAAAGAAGGCTACATTGTCTGGATGGACAACGTCGTGCTGCTGAAAGATGCCCCGAATCGCGACAATGCGCTGAAGTTTATGAACTTCTTACTTGAGCCGGAAAACGCGGCCGCTGTGACAAATTATGCGCAATATTCTTCTGGAGTAAAAGGGACCACGCCTTATCTCTCTGATGCGGTGAAAAACTCACCCGAATCTAACCCGCCGAAAGGCTCTAAAGGGGTGTTTATCCAAGTCTGCGATCAAAAAGTACAAGAGATGTACGACGCTATCTGGACTCGTTTAAAGAAATAAATAATTAAAAGTAATAAGGGAATCAACCATGAGAATTGGTCTTTGTCAGAGTTTACCTATCAACGGCGATATCGAAAAAGGATTTTCGACTGTAGAAAATTGTCTTTCAGTCGCCGCCAAAGGCGGAGCCGAGATGCTTGTATTCCCTGAGCTTTATTTCCCCGGTTACAACCAGCCTGACTTACATCGACCGTTGGCACAAACGGTCGATGGCATCTGGATCGAAACATTGTCTGAACTGACCCAAAAATATAGTTGTGGTCTGACTCTGGGTTGGGCCGAAGCCAGCGGAAATAAGGTTTATAACTCAGCCAGTTGTTTCGATCAAAAAGGGAAAGTTCTGGCTCATTATCGAAAAATTCAGCTGTTTGGCGAAATGGAAAAGCAAAGCTTTACCGCAGGAGAGGCGTATCAAACTTTTGACTGGAACGGACAAAAAGTTGCATTGCTGATTTGTTACGACATTGAGTTTCCACAGCATTGCCGGGCTTTAGCTGAGCAAGGCGTTACGCTTATTTTAGTTCCGACAGCAAACCCGATGGGATTCGAACACGTGTCCCGAACCTTGGTTCCAGCCAGAGCGGCAGAAATGGGACTCACCATCGTTTATGCAAATTACTGCGGAATCGAGCAGGGACTGCAGTACGCCGGCCTGTCTTTGATTGTTGGCTCAGATTCACAGCCGATAGCGATGGCCGGATCGACCGAGACTCTGTTTATCACCGATCTCAGCCCAATTAAAGCTGCGATGAATGCCAACTCGACACAGCTTGAAGATTACCTAGAGGTTATATAAATGACAATTAATCTACCGACAGACAGAAGGGCAGTTCTGGCTGCAGATGAACACTTGATCCAGTCTTTTGCCGATCTAAATAGCTTAAAAGACCAAGACTCGTTGACGGTGATTACTGAGGCAGAAGGGTATTACGTTAAAGAAAGTGACGGAAACCAGCTCATCGACGGAATCGGCGGCTTGTGGTGTGTGAATGTTGGGCACAAGCGTAAAGAAATTATCGATGCGATTAGCGAGCAGCTTAATACCCTGGATTACTACTCGACTTTCTACAATTTTACCCACCCGACAGCCGCAAAACTAGCTGCGAAAGTTGCCGAACTTGCCCCCGGTCATCTTAACCATGTGTATTTCGCCAACTCAGGTTCTGTTGCCAATGATTCCGCCATTCGGATGCTGCATCACTACAATAATCGCCTCGGTCGCCCGAACAAGAAAAAAGTACTCAGTCGCATCGGTGCCTATCATGGGTCTACGCACCTATCAATGGCGATGACCACGCCCGCTTACAGTAAGGGCTGGGACAGTGCTTCGGAGTTAGTTCATCATATTAAATGCCCGCATTTTTGGAAGGAAGGCGGTGACATGACTGAAGCCGAATTCCTTGACAGCTTGATCACCGATCTTAAAGTGAATATTCACGACATCGGCGCCGAAAATATAGCAGCATTTATTGCGGAGCCGATTATGGGGGCGGGGGGGGTGATCACCGCGCCAGACGGTTATCATGTGCGTATGGCAGAAGTGTGTGCAGCAAACGATATTAAATATATTTCCGATGAAGTGGTGACCGCCTTTGGTCGACTGGGTCACTTTTTCGCATCTAAGGATGTGTTTGGTATTACGCCAGACATCATTACCACCGCAAAAGGTTTAACGTCTGGTTACCAGCCCTTGTCGGCGACGATTATTTCCGATGAAATTCATGAGGTGATTTCTCGGCCAGGCGAGACCTTTTTACACGGTATGACATATTCTGGTCATCCTGCAGCCGCTGCGGCCGGATTGGCAAACATCGCATTGATGGAGCAGCAACGGATCCCAGAGCAAGTTCGAGTAACAGGCAAGCTATTTGAGCATTCACTAAAAGAATTAGCGAGCCTTGAGCTGGTCGGCGAAGTTCGTGGTAGCCACTTCATGATTGGCATCGAATTTATTAAAGATAAAGCGAATAAAACGCCATTTGCAGAGCAGGAGATGGTGGGAATGAAAGTAGCGCAGGCGGCCCAGAAGCGCGGTCTTATCGCCCGTCCTCTGGGCAATTGTCTGATCCTCTCGCCACCGCTAATTCTTGATGAGAAGATCATTGCTAGCATTTATGACATCTTGCGAGAAAGCATCATTGAAGTGAGTTCTAGCATATAGATGGGGGCTAATAAATAGCAGGGCATCATAAGGTGCCCTGCTATGTTAACCATATAGAGGTATATCCAATCGTTTTGCTGCCAACTCACAAGATAAAGCAAAACTAAATCGTCAGACACATTTAAATTGATTGGGAGGCGAGCTACTGATAGGATTGACAATTATTTTATGGCGGCCTTATGAATAAGGGAAGTTTTTGTCATTTGCAGGGCTTTGAGCCTAGCGATAGAACGCTACGATACATCGCGCAGATGAACGATACCGTTGAGATGGCGAGTTTGTTGGATAAGCTCATCAGCATCGTACCGTTTTTTCAGATATTTGCAGGTCGAGGCACCTATAAAACGGCAGAGTTGAGCTCTACGGGTTATCAAATTACAACTGGGAGTTGTACGCCAACGCTTTAAAAAGTATTCCCGAAATAAAACGGAAAAAGCTAGAAGACATTGCAGGCACCGCATCTATTTACACTCACGGTAAAGAAAGGCGTTTTTGGGAGTGCGTATACAATGCTCTATATGCTTAAATTATTAACAATGTGCTTAACTCTTACGTTTTCAGCGGCTGCTACCTCTGCGTCTTTGCTTACAAGCAATGAAGATCTAGCAAAAGATTTGGAGCTTAAGTACCAAGCCTTAAATGCTAAAACTGAGATTTGCAGAGAAGGCCGTAGAAGCCAGATAGAAGTAGATAAAGTCACTAGTAAATGGTTTGCAGGCCTACCTTCAGAAAGTAAAAAGGTCGTATTGCTGATTGCCAGCCACGAAGCGATGGAGCGTTGTACTCAAGTGCAGGCCGATGAATACTCTCTATCACTCGTTGAATATGCGGCTCAAACTGAAGATAAAAAACAACTCGAAGAGTGGCTTAAGTTAAAACAGAATTTTAAACCCGAAGAGCTAGCGAATGATATCGACGCGCTTAACTCTGAAGAGCTAATCGCTTTTCTAAAAGAGCCTCAGCTTAACAAACCTTTTGATTTACTTGCGATTATTAAACAGCTCAATCTATAGCTCTATTGCTGAACTAAAGTCGGTTTCAGCATATAGATGAGGGTTACTACATAAACGGTCAACCCGCTTAATACGGTGCTTTTCAAAGGCTTTCCCTGCCAAGTTACGCCCGATGCTAGTAACAGAAAAAGCCGCTCCTCCCATTACGCTTTGAAGCGTTGCAAGAAGGCTAGAGCGACGCACTTTATGCATGCTTGGGGTGACGAGTTGAAGGCAGTTTGATAAAACGTGCTGAGCATTCATGGTGTTTAGCGCTTAGTGATGTTTGGCGATTGATCTGATCACTAAATGCTGTGAATGTTCCCTAGCTTAGAAAATAAACACCTGATTTTATGTAATTATTCGTGGGGAGCCCTCAGACTCTGACCCCTTTTATTCTGCTTTTGCTTAAGCGCTAATTTACCGCAAACAAGGCAAATAAGGGTTGGTTGATATAGTAATTGCTGCGCCCGATTTTTGCTTTGACTAAAAAGCTATGCTCAACCAGTTGTTCGAGGTATTTAGTTGCGGTGATGCGGCTTACGCTAAGGTCTTGCATGACAAAGTCGATTTTGGTGTAGGGGTGGCTAAAAATGTTGTTTAACAGCTCTTGGCGATAGATATTTGGCAACTGAGTGCGCATATTGTGTTTTACCTGTGCCATTTGCAGTTTAATTTGTTCAATTAGGGCGATAGTTTGTTGCGCGGTTTGGGCTATGCCTTCAAGGATAAACAGCAACCATGGTTCCCAATTATTGTCTTCGCGAACCGTTTGCAAGTGACGATAGTAATCAGCCTTGTTTTGAATAATGTAACGACTTAGGTAAAGCACGGGCAGATCTAATAAACCTTTTGCTACCAAGTAAAGAATATTGATGATGCGCCCGGTGCGACCATTGCCATCATAGAAAGGGTGGATACTCTCAAACTGATGGTGGATGAGCGCCATTTTGACTAATGGGTCTAACTCGCAGCATTCATCGTCATTGATGTAGTTAACTAAGTTTTCCATCAAAGCCTGTACTTGATTAGCATCTTGCGGCGGCGTATAGATAACTTCCCCGGTAGCCGAATTTTTTAGTGCCGTTCCTGGTACTTTTCGAAATCCTGCTCGATTTTTTTCGAGGGCAAGTTGTACCTCTAAAATATCACTTAGCCGTAATAATTTGTGCTGACGCACCATGGTAAAGCTCTGTCGTAGTGCTGCAGAGTAATCGCGAACTTCTTTTGCTGCGATGCTGGTTTGTTCAGATATAAGCTCTGCTTTAAATAACTCATCATGGGTGGTGATAATATTTTCAACGGCTGAGCTGTCTTTTGCTTCTTGCATCGTTAGGGTGCTGATCAGAATATTCTCATTAGGAATACTTGCTGCTACGCCTTTTAATTCTGCTAGGTAACGATGAGCGGTTGCCAGCTTTTTGAGCACAACTCTGGTCTCAAGCCTTTCTGGCTCTGGTAGAGGCAAGCTTTCTATTGGGTACATGTTGATCCTAGTTGTAGGTTCAGCGCCAGATTTAGCGTTCATTCGTTGATATGTATAGATTTTGGCTATTATTATATATATTGTCAAAACGTATATAGTAAATAGCCAATCACTATGCATGTTGCCAGAACCTATATAGTAAACAGCTGAACACTATACATGTCGCCAAAACCTATATAGTAAACGGCCAAAGACTATATAAGTCGTTAAAACTTGTAGAAGCCCCTTAGTGAGTTACTAGCTGGCTTGCCAAAGGTACTCATTTAGCTCATCGAGTATGGTGTCGCCCTATAAGCCGTCCGATTTCTCTGAAACTGTCCCCTGAATTATATCGATAGTAAATAGCTTTTCTGTCAGACATGTTAAGGTGAGTGTAAGTCATTTTGGAGTTCCTTTGCTGTGTTATGGTCGCACATAAACATTAGCAGAAGCTTCAGGATGACTGTCTCTTCAATAAGTTAGTTGTAATGGTGCACTTGCATGTTGAACGCGGCTCTAGTTACAATTTCAACATTGCTACTAATGTTTCTTCAATCAAGCTATCAAAAGCTGCTGTAAGCCCTTTACATGCCAAAGCGCATTGATAACTAGATGGTACGTAACACTTCGTTCGGATATGCTCTGGCGCCGTAACCAGTAGGGCACGTATTTGATTCATGGCTTGTGTCTTAGCTTTAACTGAGCTTTTTCTCGCGATAACCAGAAATCTCATTGCTTCGACAATACCATCATGTGATTTAGGAATAGCAGTTGATTCGTTTGCTAGCACTGAGCGTGCTGCACTTTCAGCATCAGTTGGGTCTGATTTCCCTCTTAACCTGCGCATTGCTCTGTTTGGTCTGTTGACCTCGAATACTTCAATTTCTTTACTTTGTAAGAACTTACAAAGGCCTGCTCCATAAGTGCCAGTTCCTTCTAAACCTGCTTGTTTCACAATGCCAAAAGATCAACACCATTTATGCAATTCGTTATAGCCTCTTAAGTTAACTGTAAACTCTTGAGTATCTACAACTTGACCTATTCCATTCACAAGAACTGCAACATGACTATCAAGGTGAGTATCGACGCCTAATGTCAAATTGTTGGTAGTTTCATTTTGATACATATCTGTCACCCTCATTGTTTCAGTAACAGGACTGGACACAGATGATGCAACACAATGCTCCTATTAGGTCACTGGCACTGGTGATGTGACCTACCTAAAAACAGGCGAGGGTTGGATGTATTTAGCCATCGTGATGGATTTACATTCTCGCAGAATTGTTGGCTGGCATATTGATAAACGGATGACCACAGACTTAATCTCCAAAGCACTCATTAAAGCCTACAACTTACGTCAACCACCTAAAGGCCTAGTCTTTCACAGTGATAGAGGCTCACAGTACACCAGTAAGCAATACCGTAAGCTATTAGCGGATTTTGACATTCGAGCCAGTATGGGCGATGTAGGAGCGTCAATGCCGTTGTTGAACGATTCTTCGGAAGTTTAAAACACGATTGGTTGTTTAAAGTTAATCAGCCAACACGAGAATTTATGAAGCAAGATGTGGCTGCTTATATGAAGTATTACAACTTAGAGCGGCTTCATTCGGCCAATGGTGATTTATCACCAGTGGCGTTTGAAAATTCTCAACTAAAAGTGTTCAGTTTGGGTTGACCAGTACAGTGTGTTCTGGTTTAATTCCATCGGACACTTAATTTTGAGACAGTATGTTAATGAATTAAGAGGTCTATATGAGTTTGAAAAAATCACACAAGAGCTATCCACAAGAATTTAAAGATGAAGCGGTACTGATGGTGTTGGAGCAAGGTTACAGTGTTGCTGATGCTGCAAAATCTCTAGGGATACTATTAATCAGAACGAATGTATCTCTACTAGTTAATTTAAGCACTTTTCCGTGTGTAGCAAACACAAAAAAGCCAAAGTGAAATTAACCACTTTGGCTTTTTAATCAATAACTTATGAACAGGTGTTTAGTTCATGCCGTAGAACCTCATTCGATGTTTTTTGTTGTTTTTTAATATTCAGATAATTTTAGCTAATCCTTTATTTTTAAAGGGCTTACCTGCCTATTGTGTTCTATGTTGTTTACCTAAGTTTTGGGTTAGACTCTGAGTGGTGTGTAACTCGGTGTGTAACTATGAGGCTTTGTGGCAATGAAAAAGAACATAACCAATACGGTGCTTCAAAGTCTTACTAGTAAGCCTTTATCTAAGCCTACAACTCAAAGTGATAGCGAAGGCTTAGCGGTTAGGGCTACCCCAAAGAAAGGCGGTAAAGGTAATAATGTTTTGTGGATCTTTCGTTATCGAATGGGAGGGCGAGAGACCCCACAAAGAACGATTGTTTTTGGTAAATACCCTAACTTGCAATTGGCTGGTGCGAGAGAGAAGCGCGACCGTTGCAAAGCTTGGATTGCCGAAGGAAAAGATCCGAAAACTCAATTAGAGCTTGAGCTAAATAATGCGGTTAAACCCTTAACTGTGGCTGAGGCACTAGATAATTGGATTGATGACTACGCAACAGGGAAAAGAGTGAATGCCGTCAAGCATAAACAGCAGTTTGACCGCTGGATTATTCCCCACCTTGGCACACTACCTTTAGCCGAAATCAAAAAGCCTCACTGGATAGCCGCATTTAAAAAACGCTCGCGTAAATACCCTGTAGCGGCAGGCTATGTGCTAAGAAACTTACAGCAAGCCATTAAGTGGTGTGCTAAGTCTGGGCATGAACTTGACCGCTCCGTGTTTGATATTGATTTTGACGACATAGGCGCAAAACACCAAGCTAAGCGTTCGCAACGGCTTGTAGAAGATGATTCTTGGCAACGGTTAATAGACCTGCTTAATTGGCTAGATGAAGGGCGAATGCTGCCTTACTACAAACACCTGCTTACGTTATTAATTACCTTTGGCGCGAGAACTCAAGAAGTACGACTGGCTAAGCCTAAAGAGTTTAATTTTGAAACGGGTGTCTGGACAGTGCCAGCAGAACACAACAAAACTAAAGATAAAGACCAAACTCGCGGTGATAGCGGCGAGATAAAGCGGCCAATACCCGATGGTATTAAACCATTATTAGTTGCGCTGTGTGAGGCTAACAAGGACGGTTATTTACTTGGTGAGCTAAAAGAAGCTACAGCCGTATCTTCATGGGGCGGGGGAGTATGGAAAAAGCTCGGCCACGAGGAAAAATGGCGCTTGCATGACTTACGCCGAACGGTGGCAACAGGGCTTAATGATTTAGGTGTTGCGCCGCATGTGGTGGAGTCTTTACTAGGCCACTCAATTCAAGGGGTGGGTGGGATTTACAACCGTAGCCAGTATCTACCTGAGAAACGGCAAGCTTTAGGTTTGTGGTGTCATAAGTTAGAGAGTCTTAGAATTGGAGAGCAAAATAATGTTGTCAGACTAATGGGGGAGTTATGATTGAAGAAAACAAGAAATGGTTATTTTCTAAAGGGTTTAGTCAAGAAGATGTTAAGTATTTAATAGAGTTAAGAGAAGGTTATCCTATTAAGAAAGGTGATTTGACAGAGCAAAATCAGCGTATTGCTGAGGCTGCCTCAGCAATACAAACAGCTGTAACAAAACTAAAAGCAGCTAGGAATCAGTACTCACTTCATGTTGACGATTTGGATCAAAACTTTAGAAGTTTTACAGCATTAAAACACGATGACACAATGAATTATTGCAGAACACCCAAAGATAGTGGGGGGAGAAAAACAATAATTGAAGAACTTGAGACAATGCATGAAGCTTTAACTATTAACAAATCTAATTACAGGGTTTATCATAGTCCTGGGGAAGGATTTCACGCACGAAAAGACTCTCATAACCAAATGCACTTTATTCATAAGTTAGGGAGTGCTTGGGCGTCAACAGGACAACGTGAAAGTTTTTCAGATACTTCTGATTACATGTCATTTTTAGCAATCATGCTTTTTGATGATCTTAATAAGGCTGGCGATGTACGGCGACAAATTAGTGGCTGGAAGAAAAAAGGAACAACATCACTTGAACCTATTCATTATGAAAACGGAAAGATAGTGAAGACCTTAAATAAATAGCTAAGGGATAAAACAAGGGCGTATTTCGATCTTTTTATCACCTGCTTTCAACAACAACTCATTTAATATTGTAACAGTCCTAAACAAATACAAGGCCGTTACATGAATACTCAGTCTCTACTATCTATCAAACAAGTTTGCTCTTCTCTAGGTGTATCTCGCACTTGGCTTTATCTTGCTGAAAAACAAGGCCGCTATCCTCAAGGTGTGCGCTTAACCCCTCGCTGTGTGCGTTTTCGTGCTGATTTACACGAACAGTTTGTTCGCGGTGAATGGAAGGGGAAAGCTGATGCATAAATTTGAACTAAATCTTCCCGCTGAACTGGATAGCATTAGAGGTAAAGGCCGAATACTACTATTAGCCGTGTGGAATTTCCCTGATATTAAAACGCATGACATTGTTGGCTTATTCTTGCCCTGTAACAATGTTCATAGCAACTCTTATCGTTTAAAGACTCGGCTGGCATTGCTTGGGTGGAGGTTTGATAAACGGCCTGTAGAGGGGCGCTGTAAATCGCACTATTGGCGTTTAGTTCAAATAGAAAAGCCCGAGCAGGGCTAACCTAAACGGGCTTCATAAACCTAGCAGCGGTGCGCAAGTTTGGCGACCTAGCACCGCAGCCTTTTCAAAGGTACATCAAGATGATAAGAAAATACAAGTTAGCGTTTACTATCCTTGTGTTCGCCTCTGGTATTGAGCTTAACAAACAAATACATCACTTACTGGTTTCTTACCTTAACGAATCCTTAGAGCATTACTTGAGTGGCTTTTGCTGTAAGGCTTTCCCTGTAAGTACTTACTTACTTGGTTGGGGGTAAATAATAATATCTATGTTGGTTCTTATTTATGTATGTCACCCATCAAAGGGTATTTGAGCATGGCGGCCAGCTTTGGCTAATTAACTCGCATAAGTCAGGGTGTTACACACCGATGCTTAAAACGATGATCGGCCAAGCGCTGGCAATGCTTACTTATTACAAGCGGGTAACGGTTATTCGCTTTGATCTTCACCAGCCAATTAATACAGCAAATAGCAAGCGTATTACTCAATTTAATCGAAGGCTAAAGAAGCGGTTAGCGACCAAATACGGTGTGAAAAAGGTGGGTTTTGCTTGGTGCAGGGAGCAGGAAAAGGCCAAGGCGCAGCACTACCATTTTGTACTTATGTTAGATGGTCGATTAGTTAGAGAGGCGTGGGGGGTAAATATGCTTGTAAGCGAAGTATGGCAGCAAATGGGAGGCGCTTGTTGGTTTCCCAACAGGCATTACAATCTAATTAGGGGGGAGCTAGCAGAGCTGAGTAAAGCGGTTTACCACATTAGTTACTTAACTAAAGCGCGAGGTAAAGGCTATCGGTCTGCACAATCTAAAGACTACGGCGCAAGTAGGCTTAAGCTAAATATGGAAAATTACCCCCCAATTTAAATAGGTTTTCGTATGGCTACAGGTTGTTGGCTTTCAAGAACTAAAACTAGGCAGTATCAAGAACAGCATCCCAAATTGTCGGCTAAGCTGTTTAAGCCTTTTGTTGAGCAATATGGTATTAACTACAGTTTTGCTTTTTCTGGAGTGGCAAATAGATTTACTGTAAAGCCGCACGCTCGATACGGGTAATCCCCCCGAAAATTAATCGCATGCAAAAGTAGAATTTTCTCGTATAGTAAATACAGGAGATTCAACATGAAAAAGTCACGTTACACGGACAGTCAGATCTTATCTATTCTCAAGCAGGCTGAGGCTGGTACACCTGTTCCTGAGCTCTGTCGTGAGCATGGAATGAGCAACGCAACCTTTTACAAGTGGCGTTCGAAATACGGTGGTATGGACGCATCCCTTATGGCGCGGATGAAAGAACTCGAAGATGAAAATCGACGGCTTAAAAAGATGTATGCGGAAGAACGCCTTAAAGCAGAGGTGATCTCAGAGGCGATGGCAAAAAAGTGGTGAAGCCCTGTGAGCGTCGATTGATGGCTCAGCGTTCGGTGGCGAACTATCACATCAGCATTAAAAGTGCATGCTATTGGTTTGGGATCAGCGAGACCTGCTATCGCTATAAATCGAAGCTTCAACCTGAGAATGAGTTGATAGCTCAAGAGTTAGTAACGCTGTGCAACAGTGAAGACTGCTCTGACTGGGGCTTTGGCCTGTGTTTTCACCATTTGCGGAACGTTAAAGGGTATACATGGAACCATAAGCGGGTTTATCGGATCTACTGCGAATTGGCTCTAAACTTACGTATTAGGCCAAAACGACGCCTGAATCGCCATACGCCAGAGCCTCTTAAAGAGCCGATTAAAACAAACCAAGTTTGGTCCGTGGACTTTATGCATGATCAGCTATCTGATGGCCGGAAGTACCGTTTATTCAATGTGATAGATGATTACAAACGTGAAGGTCTGGCGTCAGAACCTGATTTTTCAATGCCCACAGTACGAGTCACTCGGATCTTAGAGCAGCTCATCGAACAACGAACCAAACCTGTTGCGATCCGCTGCGACAATGGTCCTGAGTTCATTAGCCATGCGTTTATTAAATGGGCCAACAACCACGACATTCGAATCGATTATATTCAGCCAGGGAACCCACAACAAAACGCGTATATAGAAAGGTTCAACCGTACTATGAGGTTTGGCTTAGTGAGTAAGTATTTGTTTGACACACTTGAAGAGGTTCAAGAGCGGGCGACCCAATGGTTATGGTTCTACAATCATCAACGACCACACCTTGCAAATGGAGGGTTCCCACCACTAAAAACGGCAGCATGAATTCTACGAATAAATGCGGTTAATAATGGGAGGATTACCGCTGGGCTTGCGTTAGCTGCTTAGGCTTGAGTTATGCGGCACAAAGTTCTGGCATATTGGAGCGAGGACGCAAAAGAATACTCAAGCTACGGCGCGATATTTGGGGGGATAATACAGACTGCAACTTATTCGCATTGTCATCTAATAGGCGTTTTGATAAACCAAAGGGAATGCACTGGCAAACGTTTACTAGAAAGCTACAGCGGTTAAACGAGTTAGAGCGAGTCTATTGGGAGCGATGTAGCGCGTGGTTTGATGCTCGTTATCAAAATTATTCTAATGCGAATTAGATAGGTGACTTTGGCAGGTGTGTAACTCGGTGTGTAACTATGAAAATAAAAAGGGCTTAACAATTCAGTTAAGCCCTTTTAAAACAATAAATTAGGATTTTTATCCTAGTTCATGCCGTATTTTTTTAGTTTTTTACGTAAAGTACCGCGGTTGATACCTAACATGATTGAAGCACGGGTCTGGTTGCCGCGGGTATATTGCATAACTACGTCAAGCAACGGGGCTTCAACTTCAGATAGTACTAATTCGTACAATTCAGACACATCTTCGCCATTTAACTGGGCAAAGTAGTTGCGCAAAGCTTGCTCAACAGAATCGCGCAATGGACGTTCTTTCACTTCAGTACTCGTAGCACTGCTAGTCATAGTAGAAAGTGTGTTTGTGGTGGTATTTGAATCAAACATACTTGACGCTCTTTTTATTTAATTAATGATCAACAATTATTCGAAAAACTGCTCAATTGCGGACGTTTGTGCCAGGGCTGATTCAAG
This sequence comes from Agarivorans sp. QJM3NY_33, assembly GCF_050870865.2. Taxonomy (NCBI): domain Bacteria; kingdom Pseudomonadati; phylum Pseudomonadota; class Gammaproteobacteria; order Alteromonadales; family Alteromonadaceae; genus Agarivorans; species Agarivorans sp. QJM3NY_33. The sequence goes on along the minus strand of NZ_CP194039.2, from coordinate 4,370,071 downwards.
CTGGTTAAACTGACAACGAAACTTGTCCGTGTCCGCGATTTGCTTCAAGTACCAGCCCACATGTTTGCGGGCGATACGAACCCCTTGGTACTCCCCATAAAACGAATATAGGTTGTCTAAGTGGTGAAGCATGACTTCCTTCACTTCTTCAACCGCAGGAGCACTTAAGTGCTCGCCACTGGTTAAGTAGTGGTTAATTTCTCTGAAAAGCCAAGGGTTACCTTGAGCTCCACGACCGATCATGATGGCGTCCGCGCCAGTGTAATCCAAGACATGCTTGGCTTGCTCCGGTGTGGTGATGTCGCCATTTGCCACAATAGGTATCGAGACTTCTTGTTTTACTGCTTTTATGGTGTCGTATTCAGCCAAACCTTTATACATACATGCTCGCGTCCGACCATGAATCGCTAGGGCTTGAATTCCCGCCGCCTCTGCAAGTTTGGCAATCGCCAAAGCATTGCGATGTGCGGGTGACCATCCAGTACGGATTTTTAAGGTCACTGGTACATCAACGGCCTGTACAACAGCATTAAGGATTTTTGCGACTAGTTCGGGTTGCTGTAACAACGCCGAGCCAGCTAATTTTTTATTTACTTTCTTTGCTGGGCAACCCATGTTGATGTCAATAATTTGCGCACCATTTGCCACATTGTGCTGGGCAGCTAGCGCCATCAATTCTGGATCCGCTCCAGCTATCTGAATACTGCGTATGCCGCATTCATCTAGGTGAACCATTCGGTTCAGCGATTTTTTGCTGTTCCATACCCGAGGGTTACTCGACAACATCTCTGAAACCGTAAGCCCCGCGCCTAGGCGCCAACACAAACGCCTAAAGGGTTGATCGGTAATGCCAGCCATGGGTGCTAATATCACCGGATTGTCCAGTTGATAACGACCTATTCTCATGACTCGCGTTCTTCTCAATCTCAGGGCGGCGTAGTTTACGACTTTTTGAGCACGCTGAAAAGGCTATTATTTGAACATTTCTTAAAAAAAAAGCTGGATTTTTAGTTGGATAATATGGCAGGAAGCTCGGTAAAACGAGGAACCTACCACATAAAAGGTGAACTTAGCGCTTTATTCCGCTTAAACGACACCATTCTTGATCAAGAACAACGGCATCCATATCACATTGTGTTTGGTAGGCTGCTAATACCGCTTCGCTTTGTTCTTCTAAGATGCCTGAGAGCGCAATGCTGCCCTTCGGTTTTAAGTAGGCAAGAATGATATCCGATAGTTCTTTGAGTGGCCCAGCGAGAATATTAGCCACCACTATGTCGGCTTTAAAGTCGCTGGGTTGATCTTTGGGCAGGTAAAGTTCGAGTTTTTCGGCCACAGCATTACGCTCGGCGTTATCTTTACTGGCCAGCAGCGCTTGAGGATCAATGTCGATGCCAACCACCCGCTCGGCACCTAGTTTGATGGCTGCAATGGCGAGGATGCCACTACCGCAACCAAAGTCGACCACGGTTTTACCACTGAGATCGAGCTGGTCGAGCCATTTTAAACAGAGAGCAGTGGTGGGGTGGGTGCCTGTACCAAAGGCAAGTCCAGGGTCTAGCAGCACATTAACGGCCTTGGGATCGGGCACATCGGTCCAGCTTGGGCATACCCATAGGCGTTCGCCAAACTGCATCGGGTGGAAGTCTTTCATCCACTCGCGCTCCCAATCTTTATCCTCAAGCTGGTCGAGTTTGTAGTTGTTGTCATCCACGACTTTGGCTTGACGCAAAAAGTCGAGAACTGGTGCCATGTCGGCGGATGCGTCGTACAAGCCTTGCACGTCGGTATCGCCCCAAAGTGGTGTTTCTCCTAATAGGGGCTCAAATACAGGGGTGTCATGACGGTCTAAAAAGGTGACGGCTTGGCAGCCGGTCTCCATTAATAAGTCGCCGATCTGTTCGGCACTGTCTTTTGTGGCGTTAATTTTTAGCTGGATCCAAGGCATCGTCCGCTCCTCTAGTCGATTAGCCGGCCAGTGTACTGCGTTAGATTGTGCTTAGCATCTAAAAATTGTGCGGGTGCCTCAGTCTAATTGGCTCTGCTTAGTCTATGGTTTCGATACTGTGAGCGCTTATAAAGCAATTTCAGGCCCCGATAACAGGCTACGAGCGCTAAAAATAGCGAAGGAGTATTGGAGAGTAGACTGAGTAGCAATACTGCGCTTGCTAAATAGGCAAAGGGGATGAATTCGTAGAGCGCTTCTGGCAGTACTTTATGTTTAGTAATAAATGATTTGCGGTCGCGGTCGTCTCGCCGATAATTTGAGCGTATCACCCAAATGAGAGCGCCCATGGCAAATAGTATTGCACCGCCAAGATTGGCTAACCATGGGTCTAGCAATAAGATCGACCCGGTACCAGCAGATAAATAGCCGCTAGGAAGTAATTCGTATATAACTTTGGGTAGCATTGAACACTCCTATCTGTTGGTTGATACACTTACTTAAATATTAGTACTTCCCAAAGAAAAGGGTCGTACGTCGTTCTTGGTTGTAAAATTTGCTTCACTTATGGTTGTGCTCTTTTATTTGCGACTGAGCTGCTTTGGGCTTTCTGCCAAGCGTAGCTGCGATAGCGATGTCGCAGATACAGTAGTTGTGTGCCGCGATATAAGCAAAATACGGCAAGAATATAGGCCCAAATATGCTGTTGGCTGGAAATAAGACTTAAGGCGATACCAATTAAAAAGAAGGGGGTAAACTCGTATAAAGACTCTGGCAGAGTGATGCGTTTCGAGAGAGTGGTTACCTCATCTAAACGGCGGCAGTTGGAGCGCATTACCCAAACGATGGCCCCCAAACAAAATAGCAATATACCGCCTGCGATTCCAAGGGTAGAGTCTAGCCAGATCACTGAACCTGAGCCAGCAGTCAGGTAAAGGCTTGGCAGTATTTCGTATATTGGCTTAATAATCATGACCTAAAGCTATCAGTCCTTGATTCAGTAATAAAAACATCAATAATCTATGCGCCACCCAATTTGAGTTACCGCATTCTTAGTGTAAGCCATAAATATAGATGCCGCCGTTTACAAATGCCACAACGCTTAACCTGAGTGTAACAATTGCCTTACACTTATGCGACGCAGCTCGAGGGTTTAGCCACGCGATATGTATAGCCGATGGCTTGGTTTATTTAGCTAATAGTCAATGGTTTAAAGCTTGGATAACCAGCATATAATCAACGAAAATCGATTTTTAATGGGATCAAAGTTTATGTTTTTAAGGGGGACTTGGGCAAAAAAAAGCCCCCGTATTAATTCGAGGGCTTGTTATTTTCTATTCATTTACGTTTACTGAAGACCGAGTTTTTTCTCAAGGTAGTGGATGTTGGCACCACCAAATTGGAAATTTTCGTCTTGCATGATTTTTTGCTGTAAAGGCACGTTGGTTTTTATACCATCGATAACTAACTCCGATAAGGCATTTTTCATGCGTGCAATCGCAATATCACGATTCTCGCCGTAGGTAATCAACTTACCAATCATTGAGTCGTAATAAGGCGGCACTGAGTAACCGGCATATACGTGAGAGTCCCAACGGATCCCCATGCCACCCGGAGGATGGAAGCGGTTAATGCGACCCGGTGAAGGAATGAAGCTTACTGGATCTTCGGCATTAATCCGACATTCGATGGCGTGACCCGTAATTTTCACCTGATCTTGACTAAAGGACAGCGGTTGACCTGCTGCAATCCGCAGTTGTTCTTTAATTAAGTCGATGCCTGTAACCATCTCGGTGACGGGGTGTTCAACCTGAATACGGGTATTCATCTCGATGAAGTAGAACTCACCATTCTCATATAAGAATTCAAAAGTACCAGCACCACGATAGTTAATTTCTAAACAAGCACGGGTACAACGTTCACCAATGTAGCGCCGCATGTCTTCGGTAATACCCGGCGCTGGTGCTTCTTCTACGACTTTCTGGTGACGGCGTTGCATCGAACAGTCTCGTTCACCTAAGTGAATTGCGTTGCCTTGACCGTCGGATAATATTTGAACCTCTACATGGCGAGGATTTTCCAAGTATTTTTCCATGTAGACGATATCATTATTAAAGGCCGCTCCGGCTTCAGCTTTGGTCATCGCAATGCTTTGTACTAATTCACTTTCTTGATGAACCACGCGCATACCACGACCACCACCACCACCAGCGGCTTTAATGATTACTGGGTAACCAATTCGCTTGGCGATTTGAATATTTTTCTTTTCATCTTCACTAAGCGGGCCGTCTGAGCCAGGTACACAGGGAACACCCGCTTTTTTCATCGCCTTAATCGCTTCAACCTTATCACCCATCATGCGGATGGTCTCAGCTGTGGGGCCAATAAAAATGAAACCACTTTTCTCGACGATTTCAGAGAATTCGGCATTCTCTGATAGAAAACCATAACCCGGGTGAATAGCGACTGCATCGGTGACTTCAGCTGCGGCAATAATGCGTGGAATATCTAAGTAACTTTCACTTGCAGCGGGTTTACCAATACAAATGGATTCATCGGCTAATAAGACGTGCTTTAAATCGCGGTCTGCGGTTGAGTGTACGGCAACAGTCTTAATACCGAGCTCTTTACAGGCGCGCAAAATCCGTAGGGCAATTTCACCACGGTTAGCGATAACAACTTTATCTAGCATACAAATGCCTCTTTATTCGATGATGAATAGCGGTTCATCAAACTCTACAGGATTACCGTCTTCAACTAATATCGCCTTCACAACACCGGCTTTGTCAGAGTCGATTTGATTCATCATCTTCATCGCTTCAATAATGCAAAGTGTGTCACCCACATTCACTTGCTGACCTTCTTGTACAAATGGTTGTGCTTCTGGAGAAGACGAGCGGTAAAAAGTGCCAACCATAGGCGATAGCAGTTGATGACCTGATGAGGCTTCTTTTTCTGCTGGGGCTGCGCTTGGTGCGGAAACTGGCGCAGCTACGGGGGCTGGCGCATAGATTGTTTGTTGCGCAGCACCACTAAAATTGCGGCTAATGCGTACCGATTCTTCACCTTCGGTAATTTCTAATTCGGCAACACCTGACTCTTCTACTAATTCGATTAATTTTTTAATCTTGCGAATATCCATAGGGGCTCTCTTTTATCGTATTAGGTTAATTAAATGGCTACTGCTGCAACTGGGCGAGCGCAGCAGTTAAAGCAAATTGGTATCCTTGGCTACCTAGACCACAGATCACGCCTTCGGCCTTATCAGCAAGATAAGAATGATGGCGAAAGGGCTCACGTGCATGCACGTTAGATAGATGGATTTCTATAAATGGGATGTTTACACCGAGCAAGGCATCACGTAGTGCTACACTGGTATGGGTAAACGCCGCAGGGTTGATTAAGATAAAATCAACTTCTCCCATGGCTTGATGGATCCGGTTAATTAGTTCGCCTTCAGTATTGGACTGAAAATCATCAAGGCTGGCACCCTGCGCTTCGGCTTGGGTACGTAAGAGCTGCACAATATCGTCTAAAGTTTGTCGGCCATAAATTTCTGGCTCTCGTTTTCCGAGTAAGTTTAGATTTGGACCATTGAGCAGCAAAATAGAGAATTTGTTAGACATTTTCGTTGAAAACTCTACTTAAGTTATCGAACTGGTGATTTAAGAAAGATTAGCACATTTTTTGAAAATAAATATGCTAACTAACTCTAATTTTCGATGATTATAGTGTTTTCGCAGAAAATGGCAGCATTTTTCTGGTCTAATCAGTTCGTTTCGGCAAATGAACCGGTAGTTAGGTTGCGCAACCATTTTTTCTTATTCATCCGCCAAAAACACAGGAGAGCCTTACAAACTTCTTCACTTAGAGCGATGCAATAGGCGGTTAACAGGCTAACATCAAACACTAAAATGGCAATAGATGTGGCCATTAAGCCCACGCCCCATTGGCAAAATGTATCGGACATCAGACAAAATCCATTGTCGCCACCACTACGCAGGATCCCATTAATTAACACCATATTAAATATTCGGATCCAGGTGGTTGCCGCGAGTATTAATATTAACTGTCGAGCCAAGTTTAGGGTGTCACTTTCTAGGGCTCCAAATAAGTTGAGTAATGGATAGCTTAGTAACCATACCAGCACGCCAATTCCCATCGCTGCAATAGGGCTTACGATGAGCGACGCGCGAGCATCTTTCCATGCTTGAGTAAATTGGTTTACACCTAATTTATTGCCAATCATGATCGAGCAGGCAGCTGAAAAGCCAATAAAGCAAGAAATTGCGATCCCTTCAATCGGGCTAATTAAACTCATCGCTGCTAGAGCATTTGTTCCCAGTTGCCCATATAAGGTGGCATAAACAAATACCCCAATCGACCAAATACCAAAATTGATAACTAAGGGGACAGCCAGTTTGGCATAGTTGAGCCATTCGGTTTTATGGAGTTGCCAGAAGCCGATGAAACTCACCTTCAGTAGCGGGTGGTCTTGTAACTTTAAAATAACGGATAGAATCAGTAGTTGTAATGCTCGAGCGACAACTGTGGCGATCCCTGCGCCGACAACGCCCATTGCTGGAATTGGCCCTAAACCGAAGATCAATATTTGATTTAATGCGATATTAGTCACGACCGCAAACATACTAATATACAGTGGCAGTTTGGTGTTTCCGCTCGCCCGTAAGGCGGATTCAACGAGAGTGACCGGTAAGGTAAATAACAGCATCAGCGCGGTGACTTGAATGTAATCGGCACCAATTGCGATGAGCTGGGCATCGCTGCTTCCCCATTGCATAATGGTTGTTGGGCTTAGCAGCATGAGGCCAAGAGCGATAGCGGTAAACAGTAATCCTGCGTAAAACGACAGCGCTACGGTACGGCCAATGGCGGGCCAGTTTTTTGAGCCCCAATGCTGGGCACTGAGTGTGGCACAGGCGGTAGAGAAACCGTTTAAAATAATAATCGCAACAAAAAAAGCGCGGCCAGCATAACCGACCGCAGCCACTTCGGCGTCTCCGATGGTCGCTACCATGAGCACATCGACTAAGCTTAATAAGCTGAGCAATACAGCTTGTAGCGAAATCGGCCAAGCGAGACGCCAAAACTGCTCTAACCAAGCGCGATTTAATGAATTGGAAGATGTGTGCATAAAAACCTCAAAACGTGAGCTTCATCTGATTGAAGCTATCTAGCAAGTAACGATAGACAGCGGGATCCTATCTTATTTGCTCCGCATGACACATAATTGAAGCTATCCATAATATGTTTAAAACTATCATTTATGAATCTTCGTCATTGGCAAGACAAGCTCGACATCGGCCCTCGTTGTGTCGAGCGCTTCCTCACCACCGAACGATTTTCGGAGTTGGCTGAATTACAGGTGAGTTTAGCCGGGGTTTCTTATCTTCGTGGGGAATATTTTGTGAGTCGGCGGGCACCCAAGGAACATTTGTTGGTGTTATCGATGGCGGGGGCCGGACGCCTGCATACCCCGCAAGGCCAGCAGCGGATCGGTCCGAATGAAATGCTGTTGTTACCTGCGGGGGCACATTATTCGATTAGCCTGGCGAGTCACTTTTGGCGACATAATTGGTTATTATTTTCGGCTGATCTGAGTTGGTATCGTTTCCCACCGCAAGCGAAAGTAATACAAATAGATTCTGGCCAAAGTATCGATCAGTGTTTAAAGCTATTACTGGATGAAGAAGTAAAACAACAGGCCGATCCTTTGGTTGAGGCAGCCTTAACCCAGCTACTCAAACGTTATTTATTGCAGTTACTTAAACCACTAAAGGGCGAAGCGCCCAATCCTTTGCATAATTTAGAGCAACAGTTGCGTTCTTCGCTACATTACCCTTGGTCGGTGACTGATATGGCGCAGCGTTTGTCGGTATCAGAAGCCCATTGTTACCGTTTGTTCCGACAAGAATTTCAAACCAGCCCTAAGCAATATTTAACCCGTTTGCGTTTGGAGCATGCTCGATATCTATTGCGTGAGAGTAACTGGTCGATAGAGGTCATCGCGAGTCAACTGGGCTATCAAGATGGTTTTGCCTTTGCACATCGTTTCAAAAAGTACTTTTCTATTTCTCCAGGACGTTATCGTCGTGATAAACAAGCGAATACTTAGTCTGTAGCAGGATCTCGAGTGGCGTTTTGAAAGGTTGCCAGTGTGAGCTTTGCAATTAGTTCTAGTTGTTGGATGCTGGCACCGTTGGTGGCATGTACGTTCAAACCTTGTAGTACTGTTGCTAAATAATGCGCTAATGCTTCGGGGCTCGCGTCGGCCCTTAGGTCTTGTTCTTGTTGGGCTCGTTGAAAGCGTTGTAATAAGGCTGCTCCTGCTTGGTTACGTCGGTCTTTGAGGGCTTCTTTAATGCTATTGGCTGATTGTCCACAAGACAGGGCCGCTTGTATGACAACGCAACCCTGAGGTTGTGTGGGGTCGCTAAGGTTGGTAATCGCCCCCTGCAATATATGTTCAGCCACCTGATAAGCTGTTGCTTTTGCTAAGGCTGGATAGAAATAGGCGTTAGGCCGCTGCTCATAAAGTTCGATGGCTTTAAAAAAAAGCTGTTCTTTATTACCAAAAGTGGCGTACATACTGGGTTTGTTAATCCCCATGGCCTGAGTTAATTCATTTAAGGATGCGCCTTCATAACCTTTTTCCCAGAACACTTGTAGTGCAGCGGCTAAAGCTTTCGCCGGGTCAAAATTACGGGGGCGACCTGGATTGCCACAGCATTTCAATGACATCAATGATCCTTAAGTTTTTATTAATCGTTCTCATCTTACCACTTTAAGCGGTTCAAACAATTAAATACCACTCGGTACAAAAAACAGCTTGAACCCGGTCACGTTTCAATACTATTATACCGAGCAGTACAAAATGGATTTATCTCACCACATTTATTATTTGAGGGACCTGCCATGGCTTCTGTTTTCGATTTAGTCAAATTGTTCTGCATGGGCGTACTTAGTATTAGCCTCGTCGCATGTGGAAAGTCTGAGGCCGCAGGTGATGTTGCACCTCCACCACCCTCTGTTGAGGTGGCTAAGGTGTTGCTAGAGAAAATTACCGAAACAGACTTATATACCGGTCGTCTGCAAGCGCCGCAAACCGTGATGGTGATGCCACGGGTTTCTGGCTATATCGAGCAGGTGTTATTTACGGAAGGTAGTGTGGTGAAAAAGGGCGAGGTGTTATTTAAAATTGATGCCCGCGTCTTTGCTGCAGAAGTGGCTCGCTTAGAGGCCGAATTGGCCAGCGCTAAAAGTAGTTTTGCCTTAGCCAAGAAAAACTACCAGCGAGCGCAGGCCTTGAGTCGTCAACAAGCGATAGCCGATGAATTGCTCGACAGTCGGTTTTCTGCTCAAGAGCAAGGCGCTGCGTCGGTGGCCTCGATTAATGCTGCTTTATCAAGAGCGCGTCTAGACCTCGCCTTTTGTGACGTGCGTGCGCCGATTTCGGGGCGCGTTTCGAATGCTCTTATTACGGCAGGCAACTATGTCAATTTGGGTGAAACGTCACTCACACGTATTGTCTCAACCCAGCATATGTATGCTTACTTTGATGTGGATGAACAGAGCTTTCTCAAGTATCAACAGTTAACGGGTGTCTTACCACGAGCTGGAAACGCAGATAGTGTCGCGGTGGTGCAAATGGCTTTGGCGAATGAGTCTCAATTTAGTCATCTAGGGCAGATTGACTTTATTGATAATGCGTTGAGTCAAAACACTGGTACGATCCGTTTGCGGGCTCGTTTTGCGAATCCAGATGGCGCGTTATTACCGGGCATGTATACCCGTTTACGGATCGCAGGCAGCAATAGTTATCAGGCAACATTGATCGATGATAGAGCGGTGGGCACTGATTTGAACAATCAGTTTGTATTGGTGTTAGATGAGCACAATGTGGTGCAGTATCGTCCAGTGGTTCTGGGCGAAGAGATCAATGGCTTACGAATCGTCAGCCAAGGTTTGTCGGGCTCAGAGCGGATCGTGGTAAATGGTTTACAACGAGTTCGCCCACAAATGCAGGTCACTCCGGTGGCGCGTAGCATGGCTAGTGAAGCGGTGCTCTCCACCCTGCATGACTCTCAGCGTTTATTTCAGCAACAGTATCAACGCTTAAGTTCAAATCCTGATATTTCTGCTCAGCAAGGATAGCCCCCATGTTTTCTCAGTTTTTTATCAAACGACCGATATTTGCGGCGGTGTTATCGTTATTGGTGTTTATTGCGGGCGCTATTGCGGTGTGGCAATTGCCAATTACTGAATATCCGGAAGTTGTACCTCCTACGGTGGTGGTGACGGCCAATTATCCTGGAGCCAATCCGAAGGTGATTGCTGACACTGTCGCCTCTCCGCTGGAGCAAGAAATTAACGGTGTGGAAAACATGCTGTATATGTCTTCTCAAGCCACCTCCGATGGCCGAATGACCCTCACTGTGACTTTTGCCATTGGCAGTGATGTCGAACAGGCGCAAGCCCAAGTGCAAAGTCGGGTTGACCGAGCCACCCCGCGTTTGCCAGAAGTGGTGCAACGTTTAGGGATCACCACCGAAAAGTCTTCGCCTGATCTGACCATGGTCGTTCACCTGACTTCGCCGGATGAACGTTATGACTTACTCTATTTATCTAATTATGCGGCATTAAATGTTCGAGATGAGCTGGCGCGCATCGAAGGAGTGGGCGCGGTGCGTCTATTCGGTGCTGGAGAATACAGTTTAAGAGTTTGGCTCGATCCTAATAAAGTGGCGGCTTTAGGTTTAAACCCCAGCCAAATTATCACCGCGATTCGTCAGCAAAACCAACAAGCTGCAGCAGGCAGTTTAGGAGCACAACCCAGCGGCGAGTCTGACTTTCAGTTGTTAATCAATGTGAAGGGGCGCTTAGACAATGTAGACGAATTTGAAAACATCATCATCAAAGTGGGCGATCAGGGCGAGATTAGCCGCTTAAGAGATGTGGCTCGGGTGGAATTAGGTGCCAGTAGCTATGCGCTGGGGTCGATGTTGGATAATAAGGATGCTATTGCAATTGGGGTATTTCAGGCTTCGGGTTCCAATGCGATTCAAATTTCGGAAGATGTACGAGCGAGAATGGTCGAATTGGCGAAGGGATTTCCGCAGGGTTTAAGCTACGCCACGGTTTATGATCCCACGGTATTTGTTCGTGGCTCAATTAAGGCGGTGGTTAAAACACTGTTTGAAGCTCTGTTGCTGGTGGTGTTTGTGGTGGTCTTGTTCTTACAAACTTGGCGCGCTTCAATTATTCCTTTGGTGGCGGTACCGGTATCGCTGGTGGGAACTTTTGCCTTCATGCATTTGCTGGGTTTTTCGCTAAACGCGCTGTCTTTATTTGGTTTAGTGCTGGCCATCGGTATTGTGGTAGATGACGCGATTGTCGTGGTGGAAAATGTCCAGCGAAATATTGCCAATGGCTTAAGCCCGGTTGCTGCAACTCAGCAAGCGATGAAGGAAGTGACGGGCCCGATTGTCGCGACCACTTTGGTTTTGGCGGCGGTATTTATTCCGACGGCCTTTATGTCTGGTTTAACAGGACAGTTTTATCGGCAATTTGCCTTGACCATTACCATTTCGACCTTTATTTCCGCGCTAAACTCATTGACCTTGAGCCCTGCCTTGTCGGCCTTATTATTGAAAGGGCATGATCAGCCTAAAGACCGTTTGACTCGGATCATGGACGGTCTGTTCGGTAAATTGATTTTTGCACCGTTTAATCGACTGTTTGATAAAGGCGCCAGCGTCTATGCGGTGATGATTAAAAAAATCATTCGCTTAGCGGCACTGGTTGGGATTATCTATGTGGCTTTGCTCGGGTTGACTGGCTATAAATTTATGAATACGCCAACTGGTTATGTACCTAGCCAAGATAAGCAATATTTAGTTGCCTTTGCTCAATTGCCCGATGCGGCATCACTACAGCGCACCGAAGCCGTGGTGAAACAAATGACAGACATAGTTCTCGCCCAGCCGGGAGTTGCGCACGCGGTGGCTTTTCCTGGTTTAAGTATTAATGGTTTCACCAATAGCCCGAATAGTGCGATTGTGTTTACGCCTTTAACTGATTTTTCTCAACGCCAAGATCCGAGTTTGAGTGCGAATGCGATTGCTGGCGCGTTGAATCAAAAATTTGCGGGCATCCAAGAAGCCTTTATTGCGATTTTCCCGCCGCCGCCAGTGCAAGGTTTAGGCAGCATTGGTGGTTTTAGGTTGCAGATCCAAGATCGCGCCAACTTAGGTTATGAAGCGCTGGCGAATGTCACCATGCAAGTGATGCAAAAAGCTTGGGCGGATCCGGCCTTAGCGGGGATATTTTCGAGTTATCAGGTGAAGGTGCCCCAGTTACAGTTGGATTTAGACAGAACCAAGGCGATGCAGCTGGGAGTGTCTCTGGATGAGGTCTTTACTACCTTGCAAGCTTATATGGGCTCGGTCTATGTGAATGACTTCAATAAATTTGGACGTACCTATCAGGTAAATATGCAAGCAGATGAGCAGTTCCGGCAGTCGCCAGAGCAGATTAGCCAGCTTAAGTTGCGTAATCGTGATGGTGTGATGATCCCCCTTGGATCGTTTATGTCAATAGACTCGGTTACGGGCCCCGATCGGGTGATGCATTACAACGCCTATACCACTGCTGAAATCAACGGTAGTGCGGCAGCGGGTTACAGTTCGGGGGAAGCGCAGGCCGCGATTGAGAAAATCTTAGCGGAGACGCTACCGATAGGGATGAGTTATGAGTGGACCGAGCTAAGTTATCAGCAGCAGCTTTCTGGGAATACCGCGATGTTTGTTTATCCCTTGGTTATTTTGTTGGTGTTTATGGTATTAGCCGCGCAATACGAAAGTTTACGCTTGCCGATGGCCATTATTTTGATTATTCCGATGACCTTACTTTCGGCAATTAGTGGGGTATTGTTATCGGGAGGGGACAACAATATCTTTACTCAAATAGGTTTAATTGTGTTGGTTGCTTTAGCCACCAAAAACGCGATCCTAATTGTCGAATTTGCCAAAGAATTGCAGGATCAAGGTCGTACGGTGATGGACGCCATCTTGGAAGCGGCTCACCTGCGCTTGCGGCCAATATTAATGACATCCATCGCCTTTATTATGGGGGTGGTGCCGATGGTCTATTCTACTGGAGAAGGGGCTGAGATGCGTCAGGCAATTGGTGTGGCAGTATTTTATGGCATGGTTGGGGTCACTGTATTTGGTTTGTTACTCACCCCCTTATTTTACTATTTACTCGCGCGGCGAGTACCTAAGGTAAGCGTGGATAGTCAATCGGCAGTATTCGATGAGACTCATTTGATCGCAAAATAAGCGCTTGTTGTATCATTCACTAAAGGCAGGCTAAATCGCCTGCCTTTGTTATTACTGAACGACTGATCTTTAAGGATGGTTTACTGGCGCAGCGGGTTTATTGTCTGAAGTTAGACTGAATCAAGCATCTAAGATGCAGAGTAGTATCAACCAGCCGTTATCGAGCAACGCCGTTTAGGGCTTTTCAGCCAGCATTTCTTGTAGGCCGCCGCCATTAACCACTTGCTGGTAGCCCATTTGTTGTAATACCTGTAAGGCGTAATTGGCCCGATTTCCTGAGCGACAATAAACGACTATCGCTTGGTTTCTGTCTGTGGTGAGTTGTTCAATATGGGCGGCGACAGTTTGATGAGGCATATTTTGGGCGCCGTTTAAGTGTCCTTGTTGGAATTCATGAGGGCTACGGACATCAATTAGCAATGCCTGTTTATCGGTGATGTATTGCCAGGCCTGCTCGGCTCGTTCAGTGGCTAAGCTGGTAAAGCTTACAACGCTACTGGATAACAGCAGCAGAATTGCCACAATTTTAGTCTTGTTCATATTTTTCCCTACCATGAAGTGAGTCCTATATAAAAACATCAATTTTGATTTGGTTTCAGTTTAATCTTAAGTGACCGCGGATAGTTTGATCTGGTTCCACTACAGCAGGTTTAGCTTGGCCGCTGGATTTTGATCCCAAGCCTTAGGTTGATAGTGGTGAGTCGTTTAAAAATAGGAGGCTGTTTTGTAGAAATGCCAGTTTCTACGCTGTGGTTTTCTCTTATGAACAAAAAAGCCGTTTGCAGTCGATGCAAACGGCTGAATATCGCACTTAGATTTAAGCTGCGTTCGATTTTTCCTGAATTAACTTATCAACCACCGATGGATCCGCCAAGGTTGAAGTATCCCCCAAAGAGTCGGTTTCGTTGGTGGCAATTTTACGCAAAATACGACGCATAATTTTACCAGAGCGGGTTTTTGGTAGTGCTTCTGCCCAGTGCAGGATATCGGGGGTGGCAATTGGCCCAATTTCTTTGCGCACCCAAGCTTTGACCTCTTTGTGTAGCTCGGCGCTGGGTTCTTCGCCAGCCATGAGGGTGATGTAGGCATAGATGCCTTGTCCTTTGATTTCGTGGGGCACGCCTACCACAGCGGCCTCTGAAATCTTCGGATGCGCGACCAAGGCACTTTCAATTTCGGCAGTGCCCATTCGGTGTCCACTCACGTTTAATACATCATCGACCCGACCAGTGATCCAATAATAACCATCTTCGTCGCGGCGAGCGCCATCACCAGTGGTATAGGAGCCGGGGAATGTGGAGAAGTAGGTTTGTTCAAACCGTTCATGATCACCATAAACGGTGCGCATTTGTCCTGGCCAGCTGTCTTTGATGATCAAGTTTCCTTCGGCGGCACCGCTCAGCTCATTGCCTTCATTATCGACCAAAGCAGGTTGAACGCCAAAGAAGGGGCGAGTCGCAGAGCCCGGTTTGAGTTCGGTGGCTCCTGGAAGGGGCGTAATTAGGATCCCGCCAGTTTCGGTTTGCCACCAAGTATCAACAATTGGGCAGCGTTGATCGCCAATGGTACGGTAATACCACTCCCAAGCCTCTGGGTTGATGGGCTCACCCACCGAGCCCATAATCCGTAGGCTACTGCGGCTGGTGCCTTCGATCGCCGCATCGCCCTGAGCCATTAGGGCCCGGATTGCGGTGGGAGCGGTGTATAAAATACTTACCTGATGTTTGTCGCAGACTTCGCTCATGCGTGCCGAAGTTGGGTAGTTTGGCACCCCTTCAAACAAAATGGTGGTTGCGCCATTGGCAAGCGGGCCATAAACCAAATAGCTGTGACCTGTGATCCAGCCAACGTCGGCGGTACACCAATAGATGTCACCTGGGTGATAATCAAAAACATACTTAAAGGTCATGGTGGCATACAGTAAATAGCCGCCAGTGGTGTGCAGTACGCCTTTGGGCTTACCCGTTGAACCCGAGGTATATAAGATAAATAAAGGATCTTCCGCGTTCATGGGTTCTGGTGGACACTCGGCGGCTTGATTTTCGCAGGCTTCGTGCCACCAAACGTCGCGCTTGTCGTGCCAGCCGACTTCTGCACCGGTTCGTTTGAGGACCACCACGCTTTTCACAAACTCACACTCGGGGTGCTCCAAAGCTTGGTCAACGTTTGCTTTGAGAGGTACACCACGACCACCCCGCAAACCTTCGTCGGCAGTAATCACGTATTTTGAATTCGAGTCGATAATGCGTCCTGCAAGCGCTTCTGGAGAGAAACCACCAAACACGATGGAATGTACTGCGCCAATTCGGGTACAAGCCAGCATGGCCACCGCGGCTTCGGGAACCATTGGCATATACAGGCAAACCACTTCACCTTTTTTTACGCCTTGGGCTTTTAGTGCATTGGAAAATTTGCAGACTTGCTCATAGAGTTCTTGGTAGGTGAGCTTGCTGTCTTCGTCTGGGCTATCACCTTCCCAAATAATTGCGACTTCGTTACCGCGTTGTTGTAAGTGACGGTCGATACAGTTAGCGCTGACATTTAGTAGACCATCTTCGAACCATTTAATGCTGACGTGTCCGGGATCGAAGCTGCTATTTTTCACTTTGCTGAAGGGTTCGATCCAATCCAGTAGTTCTTTACCGTACTTGCCCCAGAACAGTTCGGGCTGTTCAATTGATTGTTGGTACATGTCTAAGTATTGTTGATTGTCTAGTAGGCAGTCTTCAGCGATATTTGCTTTAACTGGGTACAGCTTGTGTTCACTCATGTTCCTCTCCTTGCTTCCTCATGATGAGGCGGGATATCGTCAATGACGTTTCGGATTTTGATATAAGATTCGCACTGACGTCGCGTGTCGACAATTAGACTTTTGGTTAATTATTTGTAAAGAATAGTGAAATGTTTTATTAATCAAAGTGCTTCTGATTGTTATCGGTGATAATTGAGAGCCTGCTCACGGTGCTAACCAGACCTTAGCTTGGGGAGTGCCATGGTGGGGCGGGGGCCGTAGGTTAAACGTAAATAAATCATCGCGGCGGTTATTGCATCGTCAATCGCTTGATGACGTCCCGACAGCGGAATATTCAGGCTATTACAAATATGTTCTAAGTCGAGGTTGGGACTGATCCCCACATGCTCGACATGTACCTTGTCGGCAAACATTCTGCCCACATCGATGAGTGGATTGAGTAATTTAAAACCGTACAATTGTCGACAATGGCGATTGAGAATGCGTTGGTCATAGCCGATGTTGTAACCCACGATGGCTCGTGGGCCAATAAATTTGAGCAAGGCTGGCAGAGCGTCTTCGATACGACAACCTTGCTGTAAATCACGATGACGTAGCAGGTGAATTTTAATTGAGTCACCAGCCAGTTTATCGGTGGCTTGGATCTTCGCTTCGAAGGGCTGACTAGTTAAGATTTTATTTTCATCGATCAGTATCGCACCTATCGAAACAATGTCGGCTTGGCGGGTGTCTAAGCTGGTGGTTTCCAGATCGAGCGCGACATATTGCTGACCACGATAACGTTGAAATAACTCGGCGAAGTCGCTGTGTTTATATTTACGCTGATACAGAAAACGTTGCAGCATTACTTCGCCTAGTAATCGCGGATATTGAAGTGTAAGGCCAATTGCTGCTTAAACTTTTTCACCACATGTAAACCGTGGCGCAATAGATCCCGTTGACTATGATTCAATTGTTCCAGTTTAAGGGTGTGATAGTCATGCTCTTCGTCGATCGGGAATAGCTGTTGAATACGTAATTTGAAAAACAATAAGAGAGCTTCGGTGAGATTAGCGGCCATGTCGGCTTCTAGGATCTTAAGTTGAGCCAAACATTCAATTCGCTCTAGGGTATTGGTGGGGATGACTGATTGCTCTAGGGCGAGAGCTCTCACGCCATGAACAATGGGGAAGATGCCGCCTTTCTTGATGTCTAAACCAGCGTGTTTCGATTTGATCTTGCCAAATAGGGTTAGTGGCGTGTGAAATTTTAAGGCCGGTTGAGCAAAAAACGCCAGAGTCACGCTGCGTTTGGCCATTTGCGCCATTAAATCTTTACGCATATGCCGTAATAGGCTTTTATTGCCAGCAATGGCATGGGCATCCAAGATAATGGCGATGTTCATCATGGCTTCACCGTGGCCAATTTCAACCCAGTTGGCGATGGTTTCACTCCATTGACTTTGACTTTGTACCCATTGCGGATTGTTGACCATGATCTTGCCAGGACAAGGCGGATAACCTAGTTGTAGCAGGTAATCGCTGAACTGCTCTAGCTGCTGTTGTTTTTCCGGCCAATCGTAACCATCTTCGAGCACCAGACCGTTGTCTTGGTCGGTCTTAATGATTTGCTCTGCGCGCCCTTCACTCCCCATCACCATTAAACACACATGGCTGTGATGCTCTGGGTCGATGGATAAATCAAATACCCGATGAATGATTTGTTCATTCATGGTGGCCAATAGCTTCATCACAAATAAGGTGCGAATACCATTATTGCAGAGATTTTCCACGAGGCGGTTGAGAGTGAGGGCCGCTTCGCTGAGTTCTTCAATGCTTGAGGCTCGTGCAATACGTAAGGCTAATACATGGGAATGAGTGGAGAAGAGGCTGAGCAGGTGAGACATTTCCATCACGCCAATGATTTTTTGCTCATCTTTTACCACGACTCGTTCGATGTTATTACGAGTCATCAACAACATGGCATTAAATAAAAAATCGCCTTTATTGACACTAATTAAGTTGAAATTAGCTAACTGGCTAACTGGTGTATCCAGCGATTGCTGCACTAATACTGCAGCGTGTAGTAAATCAGTACCAGTTAACATACCGAAGCAACCATCGTGATTAACTAATAGAGATTCGAGTTTTTGTTCACGCATGATAAAAGTGGCTTGTTGGAGTGAGGTTTCCCCTTCAATCACCACCGCTGGCTGCACGTTACGCTCATCGATGCAGGTTAAAATGAATTCGGCTAGATTTTTATTGCCTTCACGGGATTCTACTAATTGATGGCGAGTCGCCAAATCGCGCTGAAAGTAATCACCAAAATCACTGTTTTCGCTGACTAGCTGACGAAAAATACGGCTGGGCAAGGCATAACAGAGGGTTTCCTCTAAGGCGAGGTAGTCATGTTTGGCGTAACCACCAAACTGTGAGCGTACGTCGAACCAATCTTCATGGGTATAGTGAGCGAACACTTCATCATTGTTGTCCGCTCGCTCTTCAACCTGCCCCTTAATAATAATAAACAGCGCTTCTGCTTCGGTGCCAGCAGTCACTATTTTCTGCTGACTTTGAAAATAATGAATATCTAAATTGCTGCTGACCAGTTGCCGTTGCTGAGGCTCTAGTTGGTCAAAAGGTGGGTGCTGGAAGTTGAAATCTGTGCTCATCGCCTCACCATGGGGTAGGATAACTCTATGTCTTGGTCACAGATAAGCATGTCTTTTTTTGTTAGTTTTACCTAGACGACTTTAGTCTAAATCATGCTAAAGCGCGGCCTGAAAGGGGGGCGCGATAGCGATTTGCGCCAGCCCCTGCCCCTTGTTAGGAATGAGTGAGGGATTTGTTTGGTTTTTGAGGCCGTCGCATTTTTGCCGTGATAAAAGTGCTTTTATGTCGAATTAAAATCGACCACCAAAGATAGCCAGCTTTAGGGCTAGATAGGATCTCTGCGAGTCACAAGGAACGGATTCAAGATGGAAATGGTAAGCGAAGGTTGGTTAGTGATTCCGCTGTCGTTGGTTTACTTGGGGGCTTTGTTTGTCATTGCCTACTATACCGATAAAAACCAGAGTGAGCGGCTGCGTTGGCAACCGGCTTTTTATAGCTTTTCGATCGCGGTCTACTGTACCTCCTGGACGTTTTACGGCACGGTGGGGCAAGCTAGCGAAAACCTGCTATCGTTTATTCCTATTTACCTTGGTCCAATCTTGTTGTTTCTATTTGGCTGGAAGCTGTTAGCGCGGCTGATCTTAATTGCCAAGCGTGAACATATTACCACCATCGCTGATTTTATTGCTGCCCGTTACGGTAAATCGCAAACTCTGGCTGTGGTGATTTCCTTAATTTGTATCATTGGTATTTTGCCCTATATCTCGTTGCAGCTGAGGGCTATTGTGATGGGTTTGGATTTGTTTGGTGGCGAGCCAATGCGACAAGCGGTCGGCGAGGGCAGTAGCTCACAAATTGCCTTGTTTGTGAGCATCGCGCTGGCGATTTTTACCATGTTGTTTGGAACCCGCCATATTGATGCGACGGAGCATCACCGCGGAGTCATTGTCGCGATCGCCTTCGAGTCTTTGATTAAATTGCTGGCCTTTGTTTGTGTCGGGCTGTTGGCTATTAGCCTGCTGTGGGATTTACCTGTAGAGGCTCAGCAGGCGGTAGGCGCCTCAATGGGCAATAAATGGCAGCAACTGAGTATCGCCAATGTGAGCGATTTGGTGGTGGCGACATTGTTGGCTATGTCGGCGGTAATTTGTCTGCCGAGGCAGTTTCATGTCACGGTGGTTGAAAATAATCAGGTGAACGACCTACAGACCGCACGCTGGTTATTTCCCGCTTATTTATTGCTGTTGGCGGTTTTTGTATTGCCGATCGCTTTTGCTGGAGACTATTTATTGCCTGCGGGAACTCCTGCCGATAATTTTGTGATTAGCCTGCCGCTGGCGGCTGGGCATAAGATCCTTGGGATGGCGGCCTTTTTGGGTGGGACTTCTGCGGCCAGCGGTATGGTGGTGGTGTCGACCATCGCCTTAGCGATTATGGTAAGCAACGATCTGGTGTTGCCCTTATTACTGAAACAAGGCGGATTAAGTCAACGTAACTTTGCTCAGTTTAGTGAGTTGTTATTAAACGTACGCCGTACCACTATCTTAGTGATCTTGTTATTGGCCTGGGGCGCATTCTTGATCCTTGGAGAGGTCGGGAATTTGGCCGATATTGGCTTCTTGTCGTTTGCCGCGATCGCTCAGTTAGCGATCCCCTTGGTTTTTGGTTTGTATTGGCGAGAAGGCAACCGCACTGGTGTGTATGCTGGTTTATCGGTGGGCATGCTGTTGTGGTTGCTCAATTTATTGAATATTACCGATAGTTTGCCGCATCTATGGCCAAATTGGTGGCTAATGCAGAGTATTGTCGAGGGACTGACCGCTCCACAGTGGGATGGTCAACCCTTAATCTCGAATAATAACTGGGGGGTTGTACTGAGCTTAGTGTGTAATTTGCTGGCCTATTTACTCGGCTCTAAATTATCCAGTCCGGCGGTTTCTGAATGGCTACAGGCCAGCAGCTTTGTGGGGCAACTTGGTAAGACGGATGATGCTGGGGCGCTCTATCAGTCGAAGGTGAGTGTTGAAGAGCTGCACATGCTGTCGTCTCGTTTCCTTGGGACACAGCGCGTTAACGAGAGCTTTCAAAAGTACGCGGCTTCTCGAGGCTTGCAACTGAGCCCTAACCAACAGGCCCCAGTAGAATTAATTGCTGAAACGGAGCGGATGTTGGGCGGGGTATTTGGCTCTTCTTCGGCTCGTTTAGTGCTTGGTTCGGTATTACAGGGGAAGCAAGTTCAGCTGGAAGAGTTTGCTTCAATCGCTGAAGAAGCATCTGGATTGTTGCAATACAACAAACATTTGTTGCAGGGGGCGATAGAACATATCGACCAAGGGATTGCTATCGTTGATATCGAGTTGAAGTTGGTTTCTTGGAATCGTCGTTATACCGAATTGTTTGAATTTCCTCATGGCCTATTAGTGGTCGGGCGTCCTATTGAAGAGGTGATCCGTCATAATGCGATTAATGGTTTGTGTGGGCCGGGTGATATTGAAGAACATGTTGAGCGGCGGGTGGAACATTTACGTCGTGGCTCCAGCCATACTTCTTCACGTGTCCGTTTAGATGGACGCGTGATTCAGGTGCAGGGGAACCCGATGCCTAACGGTGGTTATGTGATGACCTTTAGTGATATCACAACCTTCAGGCAGGCCGAAGATATGCTCAAGCAGGCCAATGAAATATTGGAGGCGCGAGTTGCTCAGCGAACTCAGCAATTGTCTTCGATCAACCAGCAATTGGTACAGGCGACACTGTCGGCTGAGCAGGCAAATCAATCCAAGTCTCGGTTTTTAGCGGCGGTCAGCCATGATCTGATGCAACCGCTGAACGCGGCCAAACTATTTGTGGGTTCCTTACTGGAATCAGAGATGAGTAAAGAAGCCGAATTTTTAGCGGCAAGCATTGATAAGTCGTTGTATTCGGCGGAAGAGATCATTAGTGATTTACTAGATATTTCGCGTTTGGAATCGGGTCGGGTGGAGGTGAGTAATGAACAGTTTGAGGTTGGCCACTTGCTGGACCATATTCATGCAGAATTTTTGCCTTTAGCGCAACAACAAGGGGTTGAGTTGAAGTTGCAAGCCAGCAGACTAACGGTGAGTACCGATAGCAAGTTGCTGCGGCGGATCTTACAAAACTTTTTAACCAATGCCTTACGTTACAACCCTCAAGGGAAAGTACTATTGGGCGCTCGCCGCAAAGGTAATTACCTGCGCTTGGAAGTCTGGGATAACGGTCCCGGTATCGAGAAAAGCAAGCAGCAGCAAATTTTTGAAGAATTTCAACAGCTCAATAAATCGGGCCGAGCGAGAGATGAAGGCTTGGGTCTTGGTTTGGCGATTGCTCAAGGATTTGCTGAATTATTAGAAATTCCGATTGGGGTAGAATCAACCCCCGGCAAAGGCTCGGTGTTCTATGTGACAGTGCCCGTTGTGGAGGCGCTTAATGTCCACAAATTAAGCCCCGTTGAACATGACAATATTAATGTTACCCAAGGGGCCAAGGTGCTGTGCATCGATAATGAGCCCGAGATCTTAGTTGGCATGGAAAGTTTGCTGAGTCGTTGGGGTTACCAAGTGCTGTGTTGTGAAGCGGTCGAAGAAGCGGAAGCGTTGATTGCCGATGGTTGGATCCCTGAGCTGATTCTAAGTGACTACCATCTTGATCATGATAAAACGGGTCTCGAGGCGCTACAGCGGCTGATCCATCAAGGGAAGCTGTCCTGTCATGGCATTGTGATTAGTGCCGATCGTCATACCGACTTGATTGACCGGGTGCGCGCTCAGGGCTTTGCTTACTTAAGTAAACCACTACGACCTTTGCGTTTGAAGAAATTATGCCAACAATTGCTGAACAGTAAAACCGCAGCCAACTATTGGCTGAAACCAAATGCCTAAGCCCCGAATATCATCGAGTCGGATGATTTGGGGGGATGTTATCTCTTCGGCTTAAAGAGGGCTATCTTCGGGTCTAGGCTCTAGTTCTAATTGCTGTAGGGCGATCACGGCTTGAGTCCGGTTTTTTACATTGAGTTTGCGGAAAATCGCGGTCACGTGCGCTTTAATTGTCGCTTCAGAGACATTCAGCTCATAGGCAATTTGTTTATTTAGCAAGCCTTCATTGAGCATCACCAAAACTTTGTATTGCTGAGGCGTTAAGCTGGCCAAACGCTCCGCAAGTGGATCTTGTTCGGCACTTTTTGCAAAACTAATACCTTCGGGGTACCAATCATCCCCTTCGATAATATGTTGGATCGCCGCAACCAATTGCTGCAAGGGGGTCGATTTTGGAATAAAGCCTGTCGCCCCAAGTTGCTTGGCTTTTTGTACAACGCTCGTTTCTTCACTGGCAGATATCACAACAATCGGTAAATCAGGATATTGGCCATGTAAGTGAGTAAATGCCGAAAAACCATTTGCTCCGGGCATTTTTAAATCGAGTAATAATAAGTCGGGCTCGCGTTGGCTATCGAGCAATTCAAGTAAATCACTTACGTTTTCTGCTTCGAGCAATCGTGCATCGGGAACGGCGGTATGCACCGCCTGCTGCAGCGCACTACGAAACAAGGGGTGGTCATCCGCAATAATGATCTTGTAGGTATCGTCCATAATCAGGTGTTTCAGCCTTTTTTTTGACCATAGCACCAAGCGCTTGTGGATTCAATTTGCTTACTGGTTAACTGTGAAGGCCGAGCAAAGTTCCCATCCCGAGTAAGCTTGAACCGCTAAAACGATTAACCCATTGTTGGTAGCGCTGCAGTTTCATTTGTACTCGATGATGAGATAACAAATGTACCAACAAACACCACAACAGGCTGGTTTCGAGTAGTAAGGCGGCAGCCAAAATCAACTTGTCGCTAAACGCGGTCTCGCGACCGATAAACTGGCTAAAGACACTGACCACAAAGACCAGAATTTTAGGATTTAGCAAATTACAGGCAATGCCACTCAGGATGACTTTTTTACCCGCCTGGGGCTGTGAAGCTTTGCCAATTTTAAGTCCTTGTGGGCGACTGAGTAGGGTTTTAAGACCGATGAAGATCAAGAAACCTGCGCCACTCCAACGCAGGATTTCAAATAGTAGCGGGGATTGTTGGATGAGCAGTGATAAACCCGCGATAGCGAAGCAAATGTGAATGCTAAAGCCTAATAACACACCACATGCACATAGACTGGCTTGGCGCTTACTTTGGGTCGCGTGGCGAAGCACCATCACCATGTCTGGGCCGGGGCTGAGCATGCCGAGTAGGTTAATTAATAATAATGCACTTAAGGCTTCGAACACCGGATTAATCCTTGCAATTAAAGAGCTACAGATGAAACAGCGGCTAGTGTAAGAACTTAAGTGAAATATTAAAATGGAATTATTGATATCTAAAGTATTCCATTTTGGAATTCTTTGGTGAGGCTTAGAGGGTTGGTGTTGGCTGGGTATTTATTTTGGCCGTTGGCGCTTAGGATAGGGACAGTTTCTACAGCCATTGCCACAGCAACTGCCTCGCTTTAGATGATACCAAGCACTAAACACCATTAATCCGTCTTTTTCTTGATAATCGATGTGCTGCTGTAGCGGGCTTTGATTATTTTGGTAGCGTTGAGCTAAGGCTAATAATTCATGGTGTGGCATGGTTTGGCATAATTGGTCTAGTTTTTGGCTGAGTTTTTTAGCCAAACAAGGGGCGCAATAACAGCTTTGCTCACTTAAATCGGCACTCACTGGCAAGATACTGGGCATCTTCATACACCAGCAATTTTTGTCGGCACTGCAATTGAGGGCTTGTCCACAGCCGGGACAAGTGTGCTGGCTCATATCTGTTCTCTACTCGATTAACTTATAAATGTGGCCCAGTGGCTTGTTTTAGCTTAACGGCTTCTCTGGGCTAAGTCATTGCTTGGTGTAGTTGGTGCCTAAACCAGCTATGGGCGGGATCGTGATGGTTACGATGGTGCCAAATCAGTGAGTAGTCGAAGCCGCTCGCAGTAAAAGGTAAGTCGACAATCGCTAGCGGACGTTGTTTGATTAACTGCTCAGCAATTTGGGCTGGCATGGTTAGAATGAAACGAGTCTCGGTTAAGATCTGCAGGGTGGCGAAGTACGATGAAGCTTTGAGCTGTATTTGCCGTTGTAAACCTTGTTGATTGAGGTAACGGTCGATTTGCGAGTTTTTATCGGCGCCAGTGGTGATGATTGCATGTGGATAACGGCAATAATCGGCTGCGCTGGGCGAACTGATATCGAGGTAAGGATGATGTTTATGCATCAAACAGACGAGATGATCGCTGCCTAAAGTGATGGCGTGCAACTCACTGCTATCTTGTGGTGGCAAGGTTAAACCTAGGTCAACTTCACCGCTATGTAATAAACGGCTGGTGGTGTGGTCCCAGTTACATAGTTCAACATTGAGTTGGGGGGCTTGCTGGTAAATTTTACTTAAGACTTTGGGTAATAAATGTTCGCTGACATAGTCAGAGGTTGCAATACAAAAAGTACGTTGGCAAAGGCTGGGCTCAAAGGCTTGTTGATGCAACAGGCTTTCTACTGAATCTAATAACGGGGCTACTTGTGCTTTTAATTCGAGGCCCTTAGGCGTGGTTTGTAATTGTCCTTGCACCCGAACTAATAGGGGATCGCCAAAAACATCGCGTAATTTGGCTAAATGCTTGCTCATGGCTGATTGACTCAGGTGCATTTTTTCGGCTGCACGAGTCACACTTTGTTCTTGCAACAGATAATATAAGGCACTGAGCAGGTTTAAATTAATTCTTCCAGGTTGCATAGGTCGCCTCAAGTAGGGATGGGGGCTTAGCTTAACTGGCTCGCGGTTCGCTGTATAGTGCGCTTGAATTCCGCCAATGAGTGGCTCGCCAGGGCTGCTTGTCACGCGCCTGGTTTGTTCGAGCAAGCAGCTGACCGCCCCCTGACGGCATCAGCCAAAATAAATATACAGCCTGTCACTGAGTAGGGCGAGAGGTTGCTAAGCTTGTTTGCATGTACTTATCAAAAATAGCTTGATAACTACCGTTGGCTTTTAGGGGGTCCAGAGCGGCTTGCCAGCGCTGAATTTCACTATCCGGCAGGTCTTTGTGAGCGGCGATATATAAGTCGGAGCGAAATACCTGAATCGGTATTTTCTCGATGCGCCGCATATCGACGGCCAGCATACGCATGTTATGGCTTACCCCTAAGTCGGTATCGCTTATGGCAATATCTGCGCGCCCTAGCAGGAGTTTCTGATACACCTGCATGCTGCTGGTGGCTGTCATATCAAGGTTCTCGAAGCCCTGCTCTAATAACAGACTGGGGATGATGCCTTGATGGCGAGTCGCAATACGTTTAACGCGTTTAAGGTCGGCTAAACTGTCTACAGGAATGCGATGGCCTCTGCGCTTATAGAAGTAAATGCTGCCGTCACTGAGTGGACCAATCCATTTGTATTGCTGTTCCCTGCTGGGGGTGCGAAACAGCGAAAACATCATGGTTTGAGGACGGGAATTAAGGACGCGGGTGCTCCTCAGGCTTGGTAGCAGTTGGATCTGATAGTCTTCGTTCAGTAGCTTGAGGATGCCTGCTACTATTTCGGTAGAGAAGCCTACCAGTTTGCCATTTTCTTGGTAATTAAACGGAGCCCATTCCTCGGTTACCAGTAGCATGCCTGGTTTGTCAGTGGCGACAGACAGCGCAATATTGCTACAGCATAGCCATATCAAAAGGAGTAATTTTATGCGCATATACCATCCTGTTACTTGTGCGCCGGCCTTTTGGTTTACGCCAGCGCCACAGCCCTTGCACTGCAATTACGGATCATTACGGGGCTGTTGTGCTGCTCATTTAGCTTAATTTATAAGCCGTTTAGCAGTAAATGCGCATTAAAAGCTTCGGCGTTCATAAATCCAGTGATGCGCGCTTGCTGTAGCTCTTCTCCGCTTGCATTAAATAATAGCAGAGTGGGCAAGCCTAATACTTGGTAATGTGTGAGTAATTTGATCGAAGTGGCGTCGGTTGTTGTGACATCGGCTTGTAGCAATACCATGTTGTTGAGCTGTGCAGCGACCAATGGATCACTAAAAGTCTCTTTTTCAAAGGCCTTACAGGCGGTGCACCAGTCAGCATAAAAATCAACTAGTACTGGTTTTGCCTGGGCCGCGGCTAAATCGAGCTGCTGTTGCATTTCCTGCAAATTAGCCACTTGAATAAATTTCCCCTGTGGCATATTGGGCGCTTCATGCCACCAAGTTTGGCTGGCCCACAATAGGCTAATCAGCATGCAACCAAGAAGCAGTAATTGGCGCAGTGTTTGCCAAGGGCTGAGCGGGCTCAGCCGATTTTGATGGTAGTAATAGCCACTGGCCCCGAGAATCAGCAACAGCCATAGCCCTTGAACGAGTGATTCGGGAATAAAGCGTTCCAATAGCAAAATAGCTACGGCTAATAACATCACTCCAAAGAAGGTCTTCACGTGTACCATCCAAGCGCCGACTTTGGGTAATAATTTGCCACTGCTGGCGCCTAGTAACAGTAAGGGCAGGCCCATACCAAGACTTAAACTATAAAGGATCAGAGCCCCGAGCGCGAGATCCCCTGTTTGTGCCACATAAATGAGAACCCCTGATAAGGGCGCAGCAGTGCAAGGAGACGCCACTAAACCCGATATCATGCCCATGATAGCAGCACCGGAGAGAGAGCCAGCTTGTTGCTGATGGCTGAGCTGGTTGAGTTTTTGTTGGATGCGACCGGGGAGTTGTAGGGTAAAAACGCCAAACATGGACAGGGCTAATAGTACAAATAACAATGCTAAACTAGCCAAAATAGCAGGATGTTGTAGCGCGGCTTGAAACTGTAGGCCAGCACTGGCAACCACTAAACCTAAGCTCGTAAAGGTGAGCGCCATGCCTTGCACGTACGCCAAAGATAGGCGAAAAGCGCGCTGAGTGCTAAGTTGTTTACCCGGGCCAGCAATAATCCCAGTTAAAATAGGGTACATGGGGAAAACGCAGGGGGTAAATGCTAAACCGAGCCCCAAAATAAAGAAGAGTAATATATTCAACCAAATGTTGTTGTTGGTGAGTCGCTCGGCCAATACCCATTGCTGGCTAATCGGCTCACTTACCTTGAGGCCGGAGGGGCTTGGCGTTGCTTGCGCTACAGGAACTGTGGTGGATGGCTCGATATGATTGCTAAGAAAGGCTTCTTTGATTTGCGGTGGATAACATAAACCGGCTTTTGCACAGCCTTGATAACTGACTTCAATGCGAGAGGCATCGCCGAGTTGTGCGAGTGGGATGGTGAAGCTCACATCCTGTGGGTAAATCTGCACTTGGCCAAAATAGGGGTCATCATAGGGCTGTGCTTGAGGTAAGTAGTGACTGAGCTCGATTGGCTTATCATTGACCTTCACGCTAAATTGCCGCTGATAAAGATAGTAGTGAGGGGCCACTTGCCAGTTAAGTTGCAAGCCACCATCTTGTTCTAGAAAATTAAAGGCAAAGGCACTATCGACGGGCAAGAATTCTTCTGCATTACTCGTCACCGAAGGCTTGAGTCCTGGTAATTGATTAAGCAGACTTTCGGCATGCAGTGTAGAGCTGAAGTAAAATGCCAGTATGATGATAAAAATTCGTTTTGCCATGTGAGGTCTTTTCTCGCTCCCTAATCAATATACAACCCTATAAAGGTCATCCGAAAATCAGTATGCCGTTCAATCAATACTTACGAGAGCATCGGTCTTGGAAGTACTTTTTTACGACTCATGATAGACAGACCTCAGTTGCGACAAAATAATAACACAAACCCTGATTTTTTTGCTTGCTGAGGATTTTGTTCGAAATCGTTGCATTTTGCTGATTGGTTTTATAAATGTGGCTTGTTCATTTTTCGAGGTATTCATTTCTTAGCGTAATAATGTGTATCATTCAAGATAAATAGCACTGACGATATCAAGCAGACAGCCTTTAAATTTGCGCTGATGCTCCCCATATTTTAGTCTTAGCAGATAAAGCATTGTTTAGTGCTTTGCCATTTGAAGAGGATTTCTCCCTTGTTTTTATATATTTTTTTGTTATTTGCGGGTCTGTCATACGCTGAAATCTTTGTACTAATTAAGGTGGGTAGTTTGATGGGAGCGCTTCCTGCGATTGGATTGACGATCCTCACCGCAGTCGTCGGAGCCTCTTTAGTTCGTAGTCAAGGCCTACAAACCGCCTTCCAAGCACGAGCGGCGATGGAGCGAGGCGAAACACCTGCGCAACAAATGTTTGAAGGCCTGATGCTGATTGTTGCTGGCGTGATGTTGGTGATGCCGGGATTTATTACTGATTTCTTCGGTTTATTGTTATTGTTCCCGCCACTACGCGCAGCTTTGGCGGCTCGATTTTTGAAATCGCAACTATTAAAAATGCAAACCATGAGAAATCAATCACCAGACTTTGGGCAAGAACAAGAAACGGGGCCAGCCAATATCAAAGATGTCGACAAGTCTGGAAATGTGATTGAAGGTGAGTTCGAAAGAAAAGATGATTAAAAAAATAAGGGCTTATAGCCCTTATTTTTGAGTATGCTTGGTTGAGCAATCGATGTTAGTGTTTAGTGGTTACGACTCTAGGGTTCATCCCCATGCTCGTTGACAAAAAACTACCAAACTCGTCGGAGCGAAGATGTTCTTCCGCTTCTGCTACGCTACCTTGAAAAGGTACATAGACGGTTTTTTCTTTAGAAAAGAAACCGCTTAAACGCTCGAAGGCAATATAAATTGGCTGCATGCTTAGTGCTCCCGTTATTACGCTAATAAACTGAACTGGTTGTTATTAAGTTGTTATAGTTTTGTGTTAAATGATGTTTTGTATGACCAGTCGGTGTGATCCTGCTCAAATTTCAGCTTAAATTCAAGCGTTTTTTGTACAACTTGTCGATGAAAATGTTTTCAGATTGATTTCAGTTATATTTTTTCGATAAAAAAATAAAAAATTTTCTATCCCCCCTTGTATGCGCAACTAACGACCCCCATCTTATTTGCAAGATTAAGTTTGTAACTCTGAGTTACATATACATGAACAAAACACGATTGTTTTTTTAAAGGAGAGATCGCAATGAATATCCGTCCGTTGCATGACCGCGTTATCATCAAACGTAAAGATCAAGAAAGTAAATCAGCTGGTGGCATCGTGCTTACAGGATCTGCAGCAGAAAAATCAAGCCGTGGCGAAATACTCGCTGTAGGTAAAGGTCGTATGCTAGAAAATGGTGAGTTACTTGCCCTAGATGTAAAAGTGGGTGACACCGTTATATTTAACGAAGGCTACGGCACTAAAACTGAGAAAGTTGACGGTGAAGAAGTATTGATTATGTCTGAATCAGACATTCTTGCAATTGTAGAATAATCTCCCTTTTTCGATAGAGAAAACAGAACTCATTTTAGGAAAAAATCATGGCAGCTAAAGACGTATTATTTGGTAATGATTCTCGCGGCAAAATGTTAGCGGGCGTAAACATTCTAGCAGACGCAGTAAAAGTAACTTTAGGTCCGAAAGGTCGTAATGTTGTTTTAGACAAATCTTTTGGAGCACCGACTATCACTAAAGATGGTGTTTCGGTTGCAAAAGAAATTGAGCTAGAAGATAAGTTTGAAAACATGGGCGCTCAAATGGTGAAAGAAGTTGCTTCTCAAGCCAATGATGCCGCTGGTGATGGAACAACTACTGCAACTGTACTTGCGCAGTGTATCGTTAACGAAGGCCTAAAAGCCGTTGCCGCAGGTATGAATCCAATGGATCTGAAGCGCGGTATCGACAAAGCTGTTGTTGCAGCTGTGGCTGAGCTTAAAAACTTGTCTGCACCTTGTGCCGATACTAAGGCGATTGCTCAAGTTGGGACTATCTCTGCTAACTCTGATACCACCGTGGGTAATATCATTGCAGAAGCAATGGAAAAAGTAGGTAAAGAAGGCGTTATTACTGTAGAAGAAGGTCAAGCTCTGACTGATGAGCTAGACGTTGTTGAAGGAATGCAGTTCGATCGCGGTTACCTGTCTCCTTACTTCATCAATAACCAAGAAAATGGCAGCGTAGAGCTAGATAGCCCTTACATTTTATTGGCTGATAAGAAAATTTCTAACATCCGTGAGTTACTTCCATTGTTAGAAGCTTTGGCGAAAGCGGGCAAACCTTTACTGATTATTGCCGAAGATGTTGAAGGCGAAGCCTTAGCCACACTAGTTGTTAACAACATGCGTGGTATTGTGAAAGTTTCAGCAGTAAAAGCCCCTGGGTTTGGTGACCGTCGTAAAGCGATGTTACAAGACATTGCGATCCTAACCAACGGTACAGTGATTTCAGAAGAAGTTGGTTTGGAACTTGAAAAAGCGACTTTAGAAGATCTTGGTAGCGCTAAGCGTGTAGTGATTACTAAAGATAACACCACCATTATTGATGGTTTAGGTGAAGAAGCTGCGATTGAAGGACGTGTTGTACAAATTCGTCAACAAATTGAAGATACCTCTTCTGACTACGACCGTGAAAAACTTCAAGAACGTGTTGCTAAACTTGCTGGCGGTGTTGCCGTGATTAAAGTGGGCGCTGCGACTGAAGTTGAAATGAAAGAGAAGAAAGCGCGTGTTGAAGATGCGCTACATGCGACTCGCGCTGCGGTTGAAGAAGGTGTGGTTGCCGGTGGTGGTGTTGCGTTGGTTCGAGCTGCGGCTAAAATTATTGACCTTAAAGGTGATAATGAAGAGCAAAACGTTGGTATTCGTGTTGCGCTTCGCGCGATGGAAGCCCCACTTCGTCAAATCGTTGATAACGCAGGTGATGAATCATCAGTGGTATGTAACAACGTGAAAGAAGGTGAAGCTAACTACGGCTACAATGCTGGTACTGGTGAATATGGTGACATGTTAGCAATGGGTATTCTTGACCCAACTAAAGTGACTCGTAGTGCCCTTCAATTCGCTGCATCGATTGCAGGCTTAATGATCACCACTGAGTGCATGATCACTGATAAGCCTGAAGATAAAGCTGCTGGTGCACCTGATATGGGTGGCATGGGCGGTATGGGTGGAATGGGCGGTATGGGCGGCATGATGTAATCATAGCGCCAGCTATCCATAGAAACTCATAAAGTTTCAGAAAGCCCGTAAGGCATTGCTTTACGGGCTTTTTTGTTTCTTAAGTCTTTGCTCTTTCAAAGGCTGGGTGCCCTGGAGTGAAAGCTTTAAGAATGAACTAGCAATGCCCAGCGGCCTGTGGGTAACAGAAGGTATCCTAAAGCATGTTGAGTAAGTCAAATAAATTGACTCAGTTGCTGAGGGAGCCTTTTATATTTGCTCTCTTTTATACTATTTGCTGTTGTATTGCTTTCTTCAAGAAACGCTTCTTTCTATTTGTTGCTAGCGGTATATTGCTAAGTCACTAATCGCGTGCGTCGTAGTTTAATAGACTGTTTTCTTGGAGAGCCGGTAGAAATTAAAAACAAATATGTAAATAGAGGAATAGATTACATCGTTGATAACCTTGAGAATGAATTAAAAGTAGAAGATGTAGCGCGCTATTTCCATTTGTCGAAGTTCCATTTCACTCGTTTATTCAAGGAGGAAACTGACGATAGTGTCTATGCGATGATTAAAGAATGAAAATGGAGGAGATCACCAAGTCAATCGTCATGCGTTTATCAATATGCCCAGCAACGACACGGCGGGAATACAAATAGATGACCAGAGCGAGGACATCCAAGTTTCATCTGCGCTTAAATAGCTTGCCTATCCTGTGCTGTCCAAACTTGCTTAGCTGTAACAAGATTTAAGTTCTGGTTTAATAAGTTATCAAACTTACCTATCAGCTTTGAGTGCTATACTCACTCATCTTAAAGGCCTCTTTACATAAGTGTTTACCTAACTCGCGCTAACCTTAGCTAATTTTACTTTGTGTCGTGGTGCATTGCTCCCGCTTGCTGGAAAACAATGAATAATCTTCAGTAGGGGCTGGCTTGCCTTTTTTATTGAGTATTGTTCATCCATACTCAATGGTACGATGACTGCGGCCTGTGTGGATTGTCAGGCTAAAACAGTTCATATTGTAAGCGCATTACCAAGCACGTTAAGGAGGACGAGTTATGCGATATCTGATGGCATTAAGTATGTTGTTGTACTCAGTGATGGTGTCTGCTGATTTAGCCAAACCGAATGGCCCACCGGTATTGACTCTGGCTGGTGCCATTACACAAGGTAACAATCAAGGCGCTGCTGATTTTGACTTAAAGATGTTACAGGACTTACCGCAATACTCTATCGTGACGCGTAATCCTTGGGTTGAAAGTCGTCACCATTATCGAGGCCCTCGAGTGGCGGACATACTTGAGCTTGTTGGCGCGGAGTCGACTCGTTTGATCATGGTTGCTTTAAATGACTATGAGGTGGAAATTGATTTCTCCGATATCAGTCAGTTTGATCCAATCTTAGCTTGGTCTGATAACGAACATCTTATGCGAGTGCGCGAGAAAGGCCCGCTATGGTTAATGTTACCGATTGATCAGCATCCAGAGCTGTTACAAATGCCATATAATGATTTTATGATTTGGCAATTACGCAAAATTATTGTTAAGTGAGTTGCTGACTTGTGAATTGGTTACTTCGATTACCCAAACAGTATAAGAGCTTTTTACTATCATTGGTGATTATGCTGTTTATCGTGAGCGCATTGGTTTGTGTTTACCAGCTACGCCATATTATTCGTTTATTAGAGTCCCCTAAATCAACCACCTCGTGGTCAGTGGTGCAGTTGCAAAGCGAACACCGGCGCTTTATTAGCGCATTGCGGCTTTATCGTTTGGGAGGGATAGAGAAAGATGAGCTGATGTTGCGTTATGACATCCTATGGAGTCGGATCCCTGTGCTTTTGGAAGGTGAGGAAACTGCTGGATTTCAAAGCGATAAAAATGCCACTCAGTTGGTCAGAGAGCTATTTAAAGAGATCCAGCGAATTGAGCCTTTATTGCAAGCCTTTACTCCCGATAATACCAAACTTGGACGCTTGGTGGAGCGCCTGAAGTCTTATTCAACACCTCTCAACTCTCTTGTGAATAAAGAATTTCAACGTAATAGCGAATTTGATTATAAAACGGATATTCGCTTACTGCAGTTGCAATTAATTCTGTCTTTTTCGATTGGTGCTTTACTGATCTGTGGCTCGATCTTGATTATTTGGATTGTTCGAGAGAATCATTTGAATCGCTATTTAGCGAATCATGACATCTTAACGGGTTTGCCTAATCGGGCTGGTTTACGCGAATTTATTACTAGCTTGGAAAACAATCGTCGTGATTACGCCATTATGGTGATGGATTTGAATGGCTTCAAAGGTATTAACGATAGCTATGGCCATCAATACGGCGATCAGATTTTAAATTTGGTCGGGCAGCGTTTACAGGGACAAATGCGCCAGTGTGATTTTGCGGTCCGCTTGGGAGGCGATGAGTTTGCGATTGTGCAAACGCGAGTGCGTTTGCAAGAGGATAGCGCTGGTTTTGCCCAGCGCTTAATTGAAGTAATTGAAAAACCGATGTCTTTAAAAGGGCGAGAATGTTTTGTGGGAACCAGTATCGGCATTAGTTTAGCGCTAGAGAATGACTATGATTGGTTAACGATACTGGGTCAGGCCGATACTGCGATGTATTTGGCAAAGCAGCAGTCGCGTGGGAGTTCTTGGCAGTTTTTTGCAGGGGAGATGCAATTAGCTCAAGAGCGAGAACAATTGTTGCTGAGTCAGCTACGAGAGGCATTGGAGCAGCATCAGCTTTGTTTGTTCTATCAAGCGATCGTTGACTTGTCTAAATTGCAGGTTGTTGGTGCTGAAGTTCAGGTGCGTTGGCAGCACCCAGTCTATGGGATGGTCAAACAAACTGAATTGCTCGAGCTTGCACAAGCCTGTGGTTGTGTGGTGGCTTTAGAGTCATGGGTGCTTCGAGAAGCGACCCAACAGTTGAAACTTTGGCAACATGAGTATAGTGCTAACTTGCAGCTAGCGGTTTCTATTTCATCCAGTACGCTCCATAACGATTTTTTAGTATTGGTGAATAAAGTCTTGGTTGAGAGTCGGATCTTACCCCATCGCTTGATCATCAATATTATCGATAGTAATCAACATATGTTATTGGATAGTGTGGAAGCGATCCGTGAATTACGTCGTATAGGGGTGAGTTTGTCGTTAGACAACTTTGGCAGTGCAGAGTGTCCTCTTGAATTACTGAATCATCTTCCGGTGCAATATTTACGGGGAGCGGAGTCTCTGATGTCTGAGCTTTTAAGCGCTGTCGATGAACAACCATTACTGACCGCGACAGTGTTGTTTGCGAATCGTTTAGGGGTGAAGTTGATCGTATCGGCAGTTGATAATGAACAACATTTAGCCCACCTAAAAGCGATAACCAAAGACGTTTTTGTATTAGGTGCGGCTTTCGCGGATTGGGCACCAGCTGAACGGTTTCAAGCTAACTTAGGTGATGATTTTACGGCAGACCGTTGAGCCTCGGTCATTGGTTTTACTGTTATGGCTAGTTTATTGAGCTAAAGCCATGCAGATCACATGTAAATTATGGGGCCACTTGTTATAAGTGCGATTTTAAGTGGCCCTAGAACTTCTTGCCTAGGTAAAACTAGCAGTACTGACTTAGCTGATTTCGAGGGGCTGCACATGTAACTTGTTCTGTCTCTAACCATGATGCCCAGAAAAGTGCGAACGGCTCTAATGAGTAAGGAATTTAAATTTTGCAAGTAAGCTATGTAGTTGTTCGAGTTTGGCGACGATGAGTTTAAGCTGAGTCACAAAATGTTCGTCGTCTTCGCATTCTTGTAATAACAATAAGTCACTGGCAAGCTCTTCAACATAAGGTAGAAAATGCCGATGCTGCAGTTTAAATAAACTTTCTTTAAAGAGGGCGCTAAACTTTGCTTTTCCTTGTTCTTGTTGTTGCTTAAGCAGTTCATCTGCATCAATGGCTTTGTGGTAAATATCTTTTAAATTTTGCTGGATCTGTTTAATGAGCTTGGTTTTATCCATGAGTTTTATCACTATCTTGGTGTTTAATATAGCTTAGCTTGAAGCACTAAAATGTGCCTATTCAACAAAGCGAGCACTGTTTTTGTTTAATCTAAGCCGATGTCTATCGGTGTTTTACTGGCTTTTCCGGCTTGTTCGCGAGCGAGTCGTGGAACCAAAAATCCAGGCAGTCTTTGATAAAGTTGCTGCATAATAGCAATCGCCTGCGCTTGGTCAACGTCGAAGTGGGCCGCACCCGAGACTTTATCCAATAAAAATAAATAGTAGGGCATGATATGTGCGGCAAATAAGGCTTCGCTTAGCTCACTTAAGACTTGCGCATCGTTGTTCACCCCGTTCAACAATACCGCTTGGTTGAGTAAGCAAATCCCAGCATCGTGCAATTTTAAAAATGCTTGGCTGAGTTCTTGGTTTAGCTCGTTGGGGTGATTAATGTGGCTTACCACGATGCACCTTAAGCGAGAACTTGCAAGTAATGTTACCAATTCATCGGTAATGCGAGAAGGGATCACAACCGGCAAACGACTATGGATCCGTAAACGTTTAAGGTGTGGAATTTGTTCTAGTTGTTTAATTAACCAAGCCAGTTGATGGTCGTTGGCCATTAGCGGATCGCCCCCACTAAAAATGACTTCATTAATTGCGCTATCTTGGCGAATATATTCAAGTGCCTGTTGCCAACCTGCTTTGTTAGGACTGTTATCTTGATAAGGGAAATGACGGCGAAAGCAATAGCGGCAGTTTATCGCGCAACCACCGCGAACAATAAATAGCACTCGGCTTGTGTATTTATGTAATAGACCGGGAAGCGCGGCTTGATGTTCTCCGAGAGGATCGATGCTAAATCCTGGACTGTCGAGAAACTCATCGCTACAGGGCATAACCTGACGTAGCAGCGGATCCTCTGGATTACCTTTTTGCATCCGTTTCACAAAGTTCAAGGGGACTCGTACCGGGAATAACTTACGTGCAGCGAAGTGTTGCTGGTAATTTTCAGGGTCCAGATCTAAGTATTGCAACAGCTGTTTGGGATCTGTTACTGCATTTGCAAGTTCTTTTTGCCAATTAACCTGCACAGTTGAGTCGTTTCGCGTTATTATTCGCAGCATTGAATTTGAAATAACCTTGTATGTAGAGGACTAAATGGCGTCATATAGTACCAGTGAATTCCGCGGCGGGCTAAAATTAATGCTCGACGGCGAGCCTTATGCAATTTTGGAAAACGAGTTTGTCAAACCCGGTAAAGGGCAGGCGTTTAACCGAGTTAAACTGCGTCGTCTGTTAACCGGAAAAGTATTGGAGAAAACCTTTAAATCAGGTGAGTCGGTGGAAGCCGCCGATGTCATGGATCACGAGCTTGCATTTTTGTACAGCGATGGTGAGTTTTGGCATTTCATGAATAATGATACTTTTGAGCAAGTTGCGGCTGACGAAAAAGCGGTTGGGGATACAGCCAAATGGTTGGTTGAACAAGATCTTTGCGTTATTACGACTTGGAATGAAAACCCTATTGCAGTGACTCCTCCTAATTTTGTGGAGCTTGAAGTCACTGAAACAGATCCTGGCCTTAAAGGCGATACAGCTGGTACTGGCGGCAAACCCGCAACCCTGAGTACGGGTGCCGTGGTGCGAGTTCCTTTGTTTATTCAAATTGGTGAAGTGGTTAAAGTCGACACGCGTAGTGCTGAGTATGTTGGACGAGTGAAATAAGAGCCTTCTTAAGGTTGGATTTAAAGGAGCTTGATGCTCCTTTTTTTTATATTTTTTGTTTCTCTTTAAATATAATGTATTCAATGCTTTAGAAAAAATTTCGGACGGTGTGGTGCTTGCTGCTGATAGCTTATGAACCGCGCACAATTTACCTTGCCTTAAGCGCTGTTAGATGCCCTTCAAAGATAAATACATCTAGTGAAATAAACTGGCTTCTTAGTAGAAAATTATCTTTGCCAGCTGAAAAAATTTGCGAATAAAATATTTTTGATTTAGATCAATTTTGTACTTTGCGTAATTCAGCATTGTCTGCAATGATTAACTCACGGCATTTTAATGATAAAAAGGTTACCTAATGAAAGTTGTGTCTGATTCGTCCATTGGCCATGTGAATAGAAGGTACTCAAATAAAATCAGTTTTGCTAATTACTCGGGTGATTATCCGACCGGAGTATTTGAACAGTTAGCTTGTAAGGAAGCTGAGTTGGATATGCTCAAGCAGCGAGAACGAAAGTTAGCTTTGGAAATTGCCTCTCTTAAAATCAATTGTCAGCGAGATATAAAGGCGGGCTAAATTATTAGCCCGCTTTTTCTACAACAAACCGAGTAGTAATAAGGTTGCACAGACTACCGAGCCAGCAAAAGCCACTCCGTAAAATATCGCCTTAACCAAGTTCCCGGCATGAATACCAAAGTCGTGTAAGGTATGGTAGAGGCGGTGCATACATAGCCATAGTGGTAAACTAATCACAAGCCAAATAACGGCTGCTCCAATCCAGTTTTGTGAAAAGCCGAGTAGTCTTTCATAGGAAAACTGCTCGACTGGGATGATTCCCATTGGAACCAGTATTCCGGTAATTAAAATAGCGATGGGAGTGAACAGAGCTGCAACCATGCCGCCGGCTCCAAACATGCCCCAAAACACTGGTTCGTTTGAACGTTTCATTGTTGTCTCCTATATCAAAACTAAGATTAAACCAATTAAGCTGACGACGGCTAATCCAGCATACAAGCTGGAGATGATCCAGCTGTCGGGTACTCGTTTCTGTCCCAGCCAAAGGTTTGCAGCTTTAGGTGCTAAACTAAACCAAGTCATACTATGGTAGAGCGTCCATACCAGCGTGAGCAGATGAAATGCTAGCCATAAGGGGTGGCTCATGGTGTCCAACCAACCATTGAAGGCTTCGCTGCCTTGGCTTAAGCGAAATAGGCCAAATAACAAGACAAAGCTATAGATAGCGATGACTAAACTGGAGCCTTCACGAATGATGTATTTAGTGTGAAAGGTATTTTTTAGCCACCAGGTCGCGCCCATCTTACGTTCATAAGGTTTACGTTTTGTCATGACTATTCTCCTGGCTTGAACATGGCAATGACATAGTCTTTCGCACTGTCGACTTTACCGAGTTGAATGGCTGCTGCGGGATCGACATCTTTAGGACAAACTTGGGAGCAATAACCCACAAAAGTACATCCCCAAGCGCCTTCTTCAGCGTTTACAATTTTCATCCGTTCAGCTTTACCTGCATCACGACTGTCTTGGTTATAGCGGTGCAATAACGCTAGAGCGGCAGGTCCTGTGAAGGATTTATTCAAACCATATTGAGGGCAGGCGGCATAACATAAACCACAGTTGATACACATCGAGAATTGACGATATTGCGCCACTTGTTTGGGTGACTGATTGTGGCAACCATCTTCAATAGCGCGAGTTTGGTCATTAATAATATAGGGTTTAATGGCTTCAAGTTTCGCGATGAAGTCACTCATATCAACGATTAGGTCGCGCTCGATTGGGAAGTTCGCTAAAGCTTCCAGTTTCATTCCTTTGGGGTAGTCTCGCAAAAAAGTTTTGCAGCCTAACTTTGGAATGCCATTGACCATCATGCCGCAACTACCACAAATAGCCATTCGGCAAGACCAGCGATAGCTAAGGCTTGGGTCCAATTCATCTTTAATATATGCCAAGGCTTCTAATACCGACATTTCCTGAGTATAGGGAACATCATAGCTTTGCCACACGGGTTCGTTATCGGTTTCGGGGCGATACCGAAGAATGTTAATTTTCATCACTTCAGCCATATTAGTTTGCCTCCGTTTTTTTGTTCGCTGCATCTTGGGCATCGGCCGCCGCACCATAAACGCGTTCCGCGGGAGCTGACTTGGTAATTTTCACATCGCTATAGCTAATTTCGGGTGCCATATCGGCACGATATTTCGCGAGGGTATGTTTGAGGTAGTTTTGATCGTCGCGCTGCTCGTATCCGTCGATCCGTTGGTGAGATCCACGACTTTCTTTCCGATTAATTGCAGATATCGCCATTGTTTCAGCTACGTCTAGTAAGTAACCCAGTTCAATGGCATACAGCCATTCTGTATTAAATACTTCACTATCATCCACTAATTGAATATTTTTGTAGCGCTGTTTTAATTCTGCAATTTTATCGATAGTTTGTTGCATGGTTTCTTCGGTGCGGTAAATACCCACTCCCGCTTCCATGGTTCTGCCTAGTTCATTGCGAATATCAGTTGGTTTTTCACTTCCTTGAGTTTGTTTTAGCGCTTGATACTTGGCGAG
This sequence comes from Agarivorans sp. QJM3NY_33, assembly GCF_050870865.2. NCBI lineage: Bacteria > Pseudomonadati > Pseudomonadota > Gammaproteobacteria > Alteromonadales > Alteromonadaceae > Agarivorans > Agarivorans sp. QJM3NY_33. Next base: position 4,330,090 of record NZ_CP194039.2, on the reverse strand, counting down.
CGTTTGCTCCGCTTGCACCAGTAAACTGCTGCTGTCGCTATGTTCACTGCTTATTGCATGCTTGGCTGCTTCTTCACCGGCCACCTGGCCAAATACGGTGATTTCGGTCAGAGAGTTTGAGCCCAGACGATTGGCACCGTGTAAACCAACCGAAGAACATTCTCCAGCGGCATAAAGGCCTTTCATGGAGGTTGCACAACGACCGTTGGTTTCAATCCCACCCATGGTGTAATGCACCGTTGGGCGAACCGGGATCGGTTCTTTTACGGGATCAACACCCATATAGGCTTTGGCTAGTTCACAGATAAAGGGGAGGCGCTCGTGCAGGTAAGTTTCGCCTAAGTGAGTGAGATCGAGGTTCACATAGTCGCCATTCGGTCCTTCGATAGTGCGGCCTTTTTGTGCTTCTTGCCAAAAACATTGGCTGAGTCGGTCTCGAGGGCCTAATTCCATATACTTGTTTTTAGGTTCGCCGACAGGTGTTTCTGGCCCTAAACCGTAGTCTTGTAGATAACGATAACCATCTTTATTGGTAAGGATCCCACCTTCGCCTCGACAACCTTCGGTCATTAAGATGCCTGAACCGGGTAAACCAGTTGGGTGATACTGGACAAATTCCATGTCGCGTAGCGGCACGCCATGACGATAGGCTAAGGCCATACCGTCGCCAGTTACAATCCCGCCATTGGTATTGAAACGATAAACTCTGCCAGCACCACCAGTGGCAATGATCACCGATTTTGCCTGGATGAGTTTAGCGACACCTTCAGCGATATCCAATGCAATGACACCTTTCACTTGCCCGTCTTCAACAATTAAGTCGAGCACGAAATGTTCATCGAAACGTTTAATGCTGGGATATTTGGTTGAAGTTTGAAATAAGGTGTGCAGGATATGGAAACCACTTTTATCGGCGGCAAACCAGGTGCGTTCTATTTTCATGCCACCGAAACGTCGTACATTGACGCTCCCATCCGGGCGACGAGACCAAGGACAACCCCAATGTTCCAGTTGGGTGAGCTCTTTAGGGGCTCGTTCAACGAAAAAATCGACGACGTCTTGCTCACATAACCAATCGCCACCAGAGACGGTGTCGTTAAAGTGATTATCGAAACTATCGTGATCCTGAGCAACACCTGCAGCCCCTCCTTCGGCGGCAACTGTATGACTGCGCATTGGATATACTTTAGAAATTAAAGCTACTTGTAATTCGGGGTGTTGCTCGGCAACTTCTATCGCAGCTCTTAAGCCTGCTCCCCCAGCGCCAACAATGGCGACATCGGTTTTGATTACTTCCACGCTTTTCTCCATACGAAATAAGCCTACAGTTGATTGTGAAGCTATTGAGTTTTTGCCGTTTGACTAAAATCAAAAAGTAGCGCTACTTTGGGTGCTCAGTGGAGATAATTTGGCTTTTGCGATATAACTCCCGATTTAGATGCGAAAATGCCAGAAAATGGCGCTCAAAAAATAACTTATTTTAGGAATAGATTGCATGTCTGAAGCTCTTTGGCAACCCTCTGCAAGTGTAGAATTATTAAAACAACGTTCTGAAATTATTAGTAAAATAAGACATTTTTTTTATCAGCGTCAGGTGATGGAAGTGGATACTCCAGCATTGAGTCAAGCCTGTGTGAGTGATATCCATTTACATAGTTTTTGCACCACTTTAAGCGGCCCTGCCGCGCCAAAAACTATGCCTTTATATTTACAAACTTCGCCTGAATTTCATATGAAGCGTCTGCTGGCTGCGGGGAGTGGTTGTATTTATCAAATTGCCAAGGCATTTCGAAATGAAGAAGCTGGGCGCTACCATAACCCTGAATTTACGATGCTGGAGTGGTATCGCGTTGGTTATAACCATTTCGCGTTAATGGATGAAATGGAACAGTTGTTGGAGTTGGTATTAGGCTGTGGTTCTTGTGAGCGCTTAAGCTATCGGCAGGCTTTTGAGCGACACTTAGGTTTTAATCCTCTGGAGGCTGAGCACGTTCAATTTATGGTGGCGGCGAAAGAATTAGGCGTGGCTGACTTGGTGGCTAAAGAACCTGAACGCGATACGATTTTACAGTTGTTGTTTAGTCTCGGCGTAGAGCCTCATATTGCGCAGCAGCGTCCCTGTTTTGTATACCATTTTCCAGCCTCACAAGCTGCCTTAGCTAAAATATCTAGTACTGATCCGCAAGTGGCTGAGCGTTTTGAGCTGTATTACAAGGGGATAGAATTAGCCAATGGTTTTCATGAGTTGACCGACGCCCAAGAACAAGCAGAACGCTTCGCGAACGATCAGGCTTATCGAAAAGTAAATGGCTTAGCTGAAGCTGAGCTTGACCAACGATTTTTAGCGGGCCTAGCAGCTGGTTTGCCAGCTTGTGCTGGTGTCGCTCTGGGCATCGACCGTTTGTTGATGTTAGCGTTTGGGCAAACCCATATCCAGCAGGTGCAAAGCTTTAGTATTGAGCGTGCCTAGTTCAATATACTCATTCACTTAAATTCCCGCTTATCGGTTTAATATTTATTCTGGTAGGTACTTATCTACTTGTTTAAGCGTTTTAGAAGCGTGCAAGTATGCTGTTACATTTCAAAAATGAGCGAGCATGGAACGAGCAGAAATAATCGATTCAGGGTTTTCCACCGCTGATTCTGAATTCCCAGACATTTATATAGTTGAGGGGGATTTAGTCCTGAGATTCAAAGATTGGCAAGAAGTCCAACGTGAAGTTTTCTTTTCTGATGTTGTTGCCTTTAAATGGCAAACGATCGAAACCTTCATCGAAGGCGAAGAATACGATAGAAGCCATTTGATTAAAGATTCATCTTGGCTGGCTGAGCATATAAAGCAAGGTGAAGTCGGAGAGCAAGAAGAGTGCAAACACTTCAAGTTCAATTTTAACGGTAACGGGCAACTAGAGGTAATTTGCAATGGTTTTACGGTCAAAATGTAACAAATCAAAGCGCGCGGACTTGGTAAAGCGGTCACCTTTTTTGTTCCAAAAAGCCGTCAACTTTACCAATCCGTTGTTTGAGGCGTTAATATTACAGGAACAGCATCATTGCGATGTAGAGCAGGCTAAGTCCGGTTGCTCCAATAATCCCGCCAACTTTAATTAGGTCTTTGGTTTCGATAAAGCCAGTTGAGTAGGCTAAAGCATTTGGTGGTGTACTAACCGGAAGCATCATGCCGAGTGAGGCTGATAAGGCGACAATGATTAGCAGTGTTGTAATACCAGCGTCGCCGTCTAATCCGTTTAAGCTGGTGGCTACTGCTGCAGCAATGGGCATGATTAAGTTTGCTGTCGCGGTATTTGACATGAAGTTGGCCATGACCACACAAATGAGTGATAACACCACAATCACCGCTAAGGTTGGCAAACTCGTGAAGTCGATAGAGGTGGCGATTTTGGATGCTAAACCACTTTTTTCCAAGGCCATTCCCATGGCGATACCGCCTGCAACCAGCCATAAGACATCCCAGTTGAACAGTTTCAAATCTTCTTTACCGATCACACCGGTGAGGGTAAATATTGCGAGTGGGATAATCGCGACCACATAACTATTCATGCCATGCCAAGCGGTGCTTAACCATAATAAAATGGTCAGAGCAAAGGTACTATAAACAATATAAGCGCGAGCACTGCGTTGAAAACAACCGCTTAGCTTGAGTTCTAATATCCCTGTTTTAGAAGGATAAAGTTTACATAAGATGACCCAGGCAATTGCCAGCTGGATCACCACAAAAGGAATGCCAAAGGCCATCCAAGATGCAAATGTGATTTGCCCTTCAGGAATATATTGTAGGGCGATGGCATTGGGTGGTGTGCCAATGGGGGTGCCTATTCCCCCCGTATTAGCGGCAACAGGAATGGCTAGAACCAAGCCTTTCATCCCTAAGTCGGTACGTGGCGCTGTGGCAATGATAGGCCCCACAATCGCAAGCATCATTACCGTAGTGGCAGTATTGCTCATGAACATACTGAAGACTGCAGTGATTAACATAATCCCAAGCATTATCATAGGGATCCGCTTACCAAAGGGTTTCAGTAGTACTCGAGCGAGGTTGTTATCTAGCTCAAACTTTGAGGCGGCGATAGCGAGCGAAAATCCGCCCATAAATAACATGATTATGGGCGAAGAAAAAGCGCCAAAAATGCTCGTGTAGGGCAATAAATCACCCATGGGGCTTGGGCCTGTATCGGTAATGAAGGCACTGATCCCCTGATTGGAGATCAACACTAATTCTAGTGTAATAATTAGAAGTGAAGTGGCAAATACTGGCACCGGTTCAAAAATCCATAATAAGGCTGCTAGCACGAATATGGCGATGATACGGTGTTGAACCACGGTGAGTTCAGGTAGTGGGATCAGGCTCGTGGGGAGCGCTAAAATAATGAGTGGGATGATGAAACAAACAACAAGCTTTATATTTTTAGATGAGGTCATACTTTATATATCTCTCGGGGCCGTTGATCTTTTAGGTCAATTTTTGTTCGAGATAAAAGCGTCTTATTTGAAATGACAGGTATATTTACTTAGCGAGCTAAGTGAACACCTCTCAATCTTCCTTATTTAAGTGAAGATCTCAAACGCTTTTGGCCGAACCCTTCGGGTAGCGCTTATTGCTCATATATACTGCGTTCTTCTGCGATTCATTCTGGTGCTTATTGGCATCGGTCGGTCTTGTTAAAATGAGTAAGCTACGGCTGAAAAAACAACCAGTAAAGGTTAATCGACCCGAGAATAATCGAGTGTCAGAAGCCATGAACAGCATCTACATTACCCAAACAACCTATGGCTTATTGAGAGATACATCTAATTGTGGGTAGGCGATATCGATGTTATTTGTCGTAAACTTGTCGTTGATCAAAGTGTAAAACTCGTGAGCCATTGGTAAACGATAACGCATCTCACTTACGTAGACTCGCATCTCATATTTCATTCCATGATCTGTATACTCGGTAAAGTGAACTTCGGGAGCTGGGTTAGCCAGTACCAGACTATTATGATTGACTGCGTCTTGTAATAGCTGAGTAACTAATTGATTATCGCTACCTTGTTTGACTTGCACCGTTAATACCACGCGGGTGATGGGATCGGTGAGTGACCAGTTAACAAATTGCTCGGTAATGAATGCCTTATTTGGAACGATAATTTCCTTTCTGTCCCAATCAACAATGGTTGTTGCGCGAGTTTCAATATTTGAAATATTCCCTGTGAGTTCACGAATGGTGACGGTATCACCGATGCGGATTGGTTTTTCAAATAAGATGATTAAACCAGATATAAAATTGGCAAAGATTTCTTGTAAACCAAAACCTAAGCCAACGGTTAGTGCGGCCACTAACCATTGTAGTTTCGCCCATTCGATGCCTAATAATCCAAATCCAGTGAAAATACTGAATAGAATGACTAAGTAATTGATCACGGTGGTAATGGCGAAGCCAGTTCCGGGGCTGAGCGATAAATGCTGTAATACCATGAGCTCTAGTAGGCCAGGCAAGTTGCGAATTAATAGAGTTGCAAATAAAAATACTAATAAGGCGGAGCCTAACGAACGTAGCGTGATCGGGTCAACCATCGCTACGCCCGCACGACTGGTATTGCTTTCCCATAGGGTGATGTTATCTAAAAACGAAAAGGCACTGGTCATTTCAGACCAACTCCACAGCAACACTAAAATCAAGGCGAGTAATAGTACCGCCCGTAATAGGCCTAAGGATTGTGCGCTAATTGTATCTAAGTCGATTTCTGGCTCTTCAATGGCATCGAATGCGCCTTCATTCGATAGCTGCAGGTTTTCGTCTTCACCCTGGTCCGCTAGGCGTTGTGCGATCATCTCTGCGCGGCGAGCTTTGGCACGTTCGAAGGCAATTCTGCGACGCTGTAATAACATCCAGCGATGACTCAGGAAATAGGCTAGAAGGAACACACTGGCGATAATAGTACTCACAAGGACTTGCCAATAGACGGTATATGCAGTGGCAAAAAAACCAGCCGCTGCAGCGAATGCGGCGAGTAAGGGAATACTTATGACGGCTCCCCAAATTAGCCTCTGAGCTAATTGTGGCGCCTTAAAAATATCTAAACGGTAGTTGACGGGTAACTTGATGCGATAGAGTCGATGAAAGCCATAAGCAAGCCAAATGAGTAGACTGATGAAAGCTAGGCGAGCCAAGGCGCTATAAGCGGGTTGGCTGGTTTGCACGATACACAGTTTTAGCACAAATATGAGCGGTAAACTGATATAGGTCACATGACGGATCAGGTTTATCGCTTGGCTGATGTTGACCAGTGGCCACTTAAAGTGGGTATTAAGTAAGCCATTCTTTTGGCAAAATTGTTGCACCAGATGGAATAACCAAAGCGTCGTAGCAACGCTCATTAAGCCTTTACCAAAATCACGAGCAAAGGCATATTGCCAGTCATAGCTTAAAGCAAAGCCGACACTCCCAATCAATAGAGCGAGAGGCGTGGCAACGGCGGCGCTTAACAGCATATTACTGAGGGTGTAGGCAAATTTATCCCGAGTAATATTGCCGGTTTTTGAGTCGATGCGTTGCAGGTAACCTTTTAGCCAATGCTTTTTCAAATAGGCCACATAGACTGCGCTGGCAGCTAATGTGCTTAACCAAATTAGCCATAGCCAAGACAATTGTTGTATTGCCTGAACCACTTGCATGCGTTGCTGGGGATGAAGTAACCATAAAACCGCATCTCGCAGCTCGGTAAAAAAACTAAGATCGATGGCTTTGACATCCGCGGTCCAAAACAGTTCTTGGTTAGCTTCTTGGTGAATGGTACTCAGTTCATCATTGAGGCGGGAATAATCGAGTTTTAAACGAGCGAGTTCAAATAGGCGAGTGTCTAATTCTAAGAGATACTTGTCGGATAGCTGTTGATTTAGACGAAGCTGTTGATTAACCACGTCTTGTAGGGAAGGGCTCAACTGCGCTAATACCTTTTGTCGTTCGCTTACCTCTGCTTGATTTCGTTGGCTATACAAGACATTTTGTTGGCGGTGTTTGTTGATCCGCACGTCTACGATTTGTTGCTCTATGGGCGCGAGTGTCTTTGGCTTGGGTAAGCGGGCGATTTGCTCGCGTAAATATTCTCCGTAGGAACGGGTAACTTTTAACCACGAGACTTGTTCTTTGAAGTTGGCGAAGGTGAGCTTGATATGTTCTAACTCATCATTCACGGCTTGTTGTTGCTGAGCAATTTGTTCGCCTTGCTCGAATAGTGCGGCCAGTTGGGCTTGAAGGTTTTGGTTTTGTGCGACTAAGTCTTTTACATAAACCTGTTTGAGCAGTTCAGGTGCTTCAAAAGCTAATTGGGCGGAGAGACGCTTGGTTTCTGCACGATGCCCGATAGCCATTTGGTTCTTGAGCTGTTCTACTAAGCGTTTTTCGGCTACCTGTTTACGTTGCGCTAGAGTAATTTCAAGTTGCAACAATTCATTGCGGTGATTGGCACTTTGCGCTGCTAATTCAAGCATTGCCAGTTGGGCAGTTAAACTGGCCTCGGTAACTTGCGCTTTGACTCGTTGTGCTTCTTCAATGTCACTGAGTACACCAAATTGAAGTTTTTCTAACTTGTTGCGTATGTTCGTAAGCTGTTGTTTCAGAGGTCCACTACGCTGGTGATTCTCACTGACGTCTAAATCTATTCGATACTGATTTTGTTTTAGTTCGTCTATCCGAGTATTTGTTTGGTTGAGTTTATTCTGCCATTGACTTAATTGTTGGTTAATCTGGTTATTATCTAATATCGTTAAGTCGAGTTCGGGCGCTTGATAGTGGTTGAGTTGATTTTGCAGCGCTGACCGTAGGCTTGAAAAATTGTTGATCACATCGCGATATCGCTTGGCCTGTTCGCGATAGCTGTCTCCCTCATGCAATAGGGCTAAGGATTCTTCGTATATGAGTTGTTGCTGTTGCTTATTGAGGTTATTTGGCTGAACGTCTATCGAGTTAATCAGTCCTTGCAGTTGAGTATCACCACCAATATTTGCACTCACGTTAACGCTGAATAATAGTATCGATAGGATGAGCCTGCGAGTGACAACAGTTAGATTCATTTTTGGTCGCCAAGATTAAAGCAAGTGAACTTGCATTAAGTTTTTAATCAGAATAAATAATGGGATAAAGCCAAAATATGCGGGATGACTGGTCAAACATATTTTGGCTTCAATTTTAGGCTTTGGAGGCGAAATGGCGCCCCATGACCGTTGGTATACTTTCTGCCAGTGATGATTCAAATTCGATGGCGTCTTTAGCGAACAACATGACGACCGTCGAACCCAGCTTAAATCGTCCCATTTCGTCGCCTTTAGCGAAGTGAAGGTCTTGGTAATCCCAACTAAAAACTTGCTTGCCGCGAGGTGGGGTGACGGTTCCCGACCAAACGGTTTCTATGCTGGCAACAATGGTTGCTCCAACTAAGACCATCGCCATCGGGCCAAATTCGGTGTCAAAAATTGCGACCACTCGCTCGTTACGGGCGAATAAATTGGGCACATTGGCGGCAGTTAGCGGGTTGACTGAGAATAACTGACCAGGGACGTAGATCATACTTCTCAGTTTGCCATCGCAGGGCATGTGAATACGATGATAATCTTTTGGTGCGAGGTAAATGGTTGCAAAATCACCATCAGAAAATTCTTCCGCTAAGGCTTTATTTCCGCCAAGTAGTTCGCAGGCACTATAGTCATGACCCTTCGCTTGAATAATTCGGCCATGCTGAATTGGCCCGAGTTGACTCACTGCACCATCGACTGGATGTGCAAGGTTTTGCGCTCCATCTACAATGGGACGAGCGTCAGGTTTTAGCGGGCGAGTAAAAAAGGCATTAAAACTTGGATAGCTAGCGGGATCGGGGTTTAAGGCGTCTTGCATATCAACTTGATAGCGACTAATAAATTTTTTAATCAGCCAATGACTAAATTTGCCAGCTTCAGCTTGAGCCAACTTGCCGACTAGACGTGACAATCCATGTTGTGGGAAGCAGTATTGGGCGGCAACTTTAATTTTATCTAACACTCTGAGTTCTCGTTATTGATTGAATTTGTTTCCGGGAATGGTTCGAGGCGGCTTATTATTTTCCATTGTTTCTAATAAACGTAGGTAACTGTCAAAGCGCTGTTGTTTGATCTTGCCTGATTCTATGGCTTCTTGTATAGCGCAACCGGGATCTCCTTGGTGCTTACAGTCTCGAAAACGACATTGATTTAACCATTGACGAAATTCGATGAATCCCCATGCCACTCGTTCTTTTTCTAAATGCCACAGTTGAAATTCGCGAACTCCCGGAGAATCGATGAGTCTTCCTCCGCAGTTTAAGTGATACAAACGCGCGGTCGTGGTGGTGTGTTGACCCAAGCCAGACTGTTCGGATACTTCTTTGGTATCAATACTTTGTTCAGGTAGTAAACTATTTACTAAAGAACTTTTACCGACGCCAGACTGGCCCACAAAAATACTAGTTTTGTTGACCAAATGTTGGGCTAGCTCTTGTAAGCCTTGTTCTTGCTTGGTACTGGCATAAATTATTTTGTAACCTAAGTGCCGATAGTTCTCGAGTTGCGTATGGATGATTTTTTGTTGCTCGGGATCTAATAAATCTATCTTGTTCAGTAAAATAACGGGTTCTAAACCGACATCTTCTACCGCGACAAGGTAACGGTCGACGATATTCGTTGAAAATTCAGGTAGTACCGCGGAGACGATGACGACTTGATCGATATTGGACGCAATGGCTTTGATACCGTCGTAAAAATCAGGTCGGGTGAGTACCGAGCGTCGTTCGTGGCGGGCTTCAATGACCCCTCGAATACCAGACTGTTCTTCGTTTCCGGCGCGCCATACGACTTCATCACCAGTTACCAGAGAATCAATTGAGCGGCGCATATTACAACGAAAGATTTCTCCGTCGTTGGCCTCCACATCGGCATGTTGACCGAAGCGGCTGATGATCGTTCCTTCTTGTTGAGAGCCTAATTGCTCATCTAACCATTGGTGATTATCTTCTTTTTTTAAGCGCTTTTGTTGGTTACTTCGTACACGTCGAAGTTGTCCTTGGCTCAGTTTCTTTCTCTTGGTCACGAAAACTGCTATTCAAGTAAGGGTAATAAATCGCTATGATACCGCTTAACAAAGCTTTGCGGAAAATATTTCCAAATATAATGGGGCAACATGACTGTTAGTGAACAGAATTTAATTTGGGTGGACATGGAGATGACTGGTCTCGAGCCCATGAATGATCGTGTCTTGGAGATTGCGAGTATTGTGACCGATGCTCAATTAAATATCCTTGCCGAAGGGCCAGTGATAGCTGTTTACCAATCTGACGCGGTACTGGCGGGGATGGACGAATGGTGCACTAATACTCACAATGGCTCCGGTTTGGTTAAACGAGTTCGAGCTAGCACGATTGATGAACAGCAAGCTGCCTTGCAAACCATCGATTTTATTAAACAATGGGTGCCTCAGGGGGTATCCCCGATGTGCGGTAATAGTATCGGTCAGGATCGCCGTTTTATGCATCACTATTTACCAGAACTCGAAAAGTTTTTTCATTATCGCAACATTGATGTGAGTACGGTCAAAGAATTAGCTCGTCGTTGGCGACCTGAGATTTTAGATGGTTTTAGCAAAAGTGGCACCCACTTAGCCTTAGATGATATTCGCGAATCGATTGCTGAAATGCGTCATTATCAAAAAACTTTCTTCAAGCTGGGCGAAAACTAAGCAAACAGTTGCTTCGGGCTGTTTTTTTACCGAGGAACTATTGCAAAGGCGAATTTTCCTCGTATAATTCGCAGCCCTGAAAGACATGAACTGTTTCGGTTCACGTTTTTATGTAGGCAGCACTAGCTCAGTGTGGGAATAAAGAGTAGCGCAACCTTGGTTGAATACTCACTCATATTAAATAGTGATAAAGATTTAAGCGGCACTAGCTCAGTGTGGGAATAAAGAGTAGCGCAACCTTGGTTGAACACTCTCTCATATTAAATAGTGATAAAGATTTAAGCGGCACTAGCTCAGTGTGGGAATAAAGAGTAGCGCAACCTTGGTTGAATACTCTCTCATGTTAAATAGTGATAAAGTTTTAAGCGGCACTAGCTCAGTGTGGGATAAAGAGTAGCGCAACCTTGGTTGAATACTCACTCATATTAAATAGTGATAAAGATTTAAGCGGCACTAGCTCAGTTGGTAGAGCGCAACCTTGCCAAGGTTGAGGTCATCGGTTCGAACCCGATGTGCCGCTCCAATTTAAAGTTTTAGTTATTTACAGATAATTGAAGCAGTAAGAAAGATTAAAGCAGCACTAGCTCAGTGTGGGAATAAAGAGTAGCGCAACCTTGGTTGAACACTCTCTCATGTTAAATAGTGATAAAGTTTTAAGCGGCACTAGCTCAGTGTGGGATAAAGAGTAGCGCAACCTTGGTTGAATACTCACTCATATTAAATAGTGATAAAGATTTAAGCGGCACTAGCTCAGTTGGTAGAGCGCAACCTTGCCAAGGTTGAGGTCATCGGTTCGAACCCGATGTGCCGCTCCAATTTAAAGTTTTAGTTATTTACAGATAATTGAAGCGGTAAGAAAGATTTAAGCGGCACTAGCTCAGTGTGGGAATAAAGAGTAGCGCAACCTTGGTTGAACACTCACTCATATTAAATAGTGATAAAGATTTAAGCGACACTAGCTCAGTGTGGGAATAAAGAGTAGCGCAACCTTGGTTGGACACTCACTCATATTAAATAGTGATAAAGATTTAAGCGGCACTAGCTCAGTTGGTAGAGCGCAACCTTGCCAAGGTTGAGGTCATCGGTTCGAACCCGATGTGCCGCTCCAAATGAAAGCCCTGCATCGATGATGTGGGGCTTTTTTATGTCCTGAGTAAAACGGCTTCTGTTGTTCAGCTAACGTCGGTTTCAGTCTTGTTTGCTACTGTTGATGCAGAGCATACATTGCAGCTCCTACAATCCCCGCCTGATTGAGTCCTTGGGCCGGTAATACTTCCGCTTTTACCGTGAGTTGAGCCGAATATTTTTCAAATTTCTTACTGGCCCCTCCACCAATAATGAAGCAATCGGGAGACATTAAAAATGCTAAGCGTTGTAAATATAGGTCGAAGCGCTTTCCCCATTTTTTCCAGCTCAAATCTTCGGTCTCACGCACTCGTGCACTGATGTAATGTTCAGCGACTTGATGATTGAGAATGAGGTGACCCAATTCAGTATTTGGGAGTAACTGACCATTGACAAAGACCGCACTACCAATGCCGGTGCCTACCGTTACGACTAGTACGACACCGCGGTGTTGAATCCCAGCACCAAAGGCCATTTCAGCCATACCAGCTGCATCCGCGTCGTTGAGTACATAGCAGGGGCAATCGGTATATTCAGTAAATAGCGACTCAACATTGGTGCCAATCCAGCTCTGGTCGATGTTTGATGCCGTTTGGGCGACGCCGTGATGCACGGTGGCGGGAAAGCCACAACCAATGGGTCCTTGCCAATTAAAAAAAGCTACCATTTGTTTCATGCAAGCAGCAACGGCTTGAGGTGTGGCTGGTTGCGGTGTGGTGATTCGGTGTCGTTGGCTAATTAACTGTCCAGTTTTTGAATCTACGATGGCGGCTTTAATGCCTGTGCCACCAATATCTACGCCAAGTATATGCATGAGTTGCTTCCATTCTATGGGTTACAAAAAGTGTAACAGAAGTTGCATAAGCGAAACATCAGGCATCACGAGATAATCCTTTCTCTACAATACGGATCAATCTGGCCGTTTTGCGGGAGGCTTGGGCAGCCCTGTTTTGTTGTTGTTTGATGGCCCAGTCGATATGTTGTTGTACTTGCTCGGTGACGCCTTGTTTATTTTGTAGTTGTTGCAATATTTGCTCGGAGTAAGGCGCGTTACCTAATGCAATTGCAATGTTACGTAGCCATTGTTGATGGCCGATGCGTCGAATGGCAGAGCCTTCAGTTTTGCTTAAGAATTCCGCTTCAGTCCATGCGAATAGAGCTAAGAGGTCTGGTTGGTTGAGTTGTTCCCGCTTGGCAAAGTCTGGTTCTTGGCTTAGCTGAGCATAGCGATTCCAAGGACATGCCAGCTGGCAGTCGTCGCAGCCATAAATTCGATTGCCCATAAGAGGGCGCAAGTCTTCATCGATCACGCCGTCATATTCGATGGTGAGATAAGATATACAGCGCCGAGCATCAACTTGATAGGGCGCGACGATGGCCTGAGTTGGACAGATGGTTAAGCAAGCCACACAATCACCACACTGATGTTCAACCGCCTGGTCGCAAGGCAGGGGGAGGTTGATAAACAGTTCTCCCAAAAAAAACCAAGAACCAGCATCCTGATTAATGAGTAAGCTATGCTTGCCGGTCCAACCTAAACCCGCTTTGGTGGCGAGTTGACGTTCTAGAACTGGGGCTGAGTCGACAAAGGGACGCATGTTTAGCTCACTATCGCAATATTGGCTAATGGCCTTGCCCAGCTGATTGAGTCGTTTACGCATTAATTTATGATAATCTCGGCCTAAAGCATAACGGCTGATATAGGCTTGTTCGGTATGGTTTAAACTTTGGGCAAATTGGGCGTGTTCAGGCAAATAATCCATACGAACTGAAATGATGCGCATAGTGCCTTCATGCAATAACTCAGGATGCTTGCGAAGCTCGACATTGCGCGCTAAATAATCCATCTCGCCGTGGTAGCCTTTTTCTAACCAGCGTTCCAGCTGTTGATGATGTTGACTAAGATCCACATCTGTAATGCCAATTTGCTGAAAACCTAGCGATTTAGCAGTGAGCTTGATATGTTGAACCAGCTGATTCAGGTCTATTTCGGATGGTAGGGGCATGGGGCAAAAGCACGGTTTATTTACCGCAAGTTTACCACAAAGTTTGTGGTCAGCCGAAGCGGTGAAAGCTCAAGAAGCAGTATTGGCCATAAAACAAGGGCTTAGTTTGTTCACGCTGATGGAGCGTGCAGGGCAAGCAGCTTTTGCATTTCTGCAACATCGTTGGCCCAATGCACGGCGTTTATTGGTATTTGCTGGTGGCGGTAATAATGGTGGGGATGCCTATGTATTAGCGCGACTCGCGAAGCAAGCCTATTTACAAATTCAATTGATTGAACTTGGTTTGGCCGAACGCTTGCCTGAAGAGGCCCGATTGGCTCGACAGGCATGGTTAGCGGTCGGTGGAACGCTCGACTCTATGGCGGCCTTTGAGGGCCCATGTGATGTGATTGTTGATGGTATATTCGGAACTGGGCTTGCCGGTGAAATACGTGAACCTATTGCAGGCTTGCTGACGAAGATTAACCAATTATCTGCACCAGTGTTAGCCTTAGATCTTCCTTCCGGTTTGTGTGCTAATACAGGGCGTATTTTTGGCGTTGCACTCAAAGCTAGCGCAACGATTAGTTTCGTTGGTTTAAAACAGGGCTTATTTACCGGCCAATCTGCTGATTATGTGGGAGATTTGGTGTTCGCTGGATTGGGGATTGGAGATGATTTTTCCCAAATGAATCGCAGTCGAGTGGAACGAAATTTACCCGCTCCATTGTGGACTTTATTAGCGAAACGCAGTCGCGTGGCACACAAAGGCCAATGTGGTCGCTTAGCTCTGCTGGGGGGGAACCTCGGTATGCCGGGGGCAATCCGTTTGGCTGCAGAAGCAAGTTTGCGCACTGGTGCAGGTTTGGTCAATGTGCTCACTAAACCAGAACATCTTGCGTTGATGTTGGCGGGGCGACCCGAATTGATGGTGATGGGCGTTGAGCTTGAACAGAGGTTATTACTGAAAGATTTATTAGCCAAAGCAAATAGCTTGGTCGTTGGACCGGGCCTCGCGCAAGATCGTTGGGCTGGTTTTCTATGGACAGAAGCCTTGGCTCGGAAATGCAATTTATTGGTTGATGCAGATGCTTTAAATTTGTTAGCACAGCAGCCTGAAAGGCGGGACAACTGGGTACTTACACCACATCCAGGCGAGGCGGCGCGCTTGCTGCAGTGTTCCGTGTTGGAGGTTGAACAAGATAGGATTGCTGCAGCACTGAAGATCCAGCAGCGCTTTGGCGGCGTTTGTGTTCTTAAAGGTGCTGGTACTATTATTGCGGGTGATGGTAAGAAGGTAAAAATATCGACCTTCGGTAATCCGGGAATGGCATCGGGGGGGATGGGAGACGTATTGTCTGGTATCATCGGCGGTCTGATTGCGCAATTGAGTGGGCAGTATGGTTTATTTGATATTGCCTGCCTTGGCGTTAGTATTCATGGCATGGCGGCAGACTTCGTTGCGGAGCAAGGTGAAAGAGGCATGTTAGCCTCCGATTTGATGCCTTATATAAGACAACTGGTGAATCCAAATAGTAATGAAAATCTGGCAAACTGAATTAAATGACGCACAAGCGACGGTTGCTTTAGGTGTCCGCCTCGCGAAAGCTTGTGAGCAAGCCTTGGTGATTTATCTGGCGGGTGATCTTGGCGCAGGTAAAACAACACTCACGCGAGGCTTTGTCCAAGGTAAAGGGCATCAAGGTAAGGTAAAAAGTCCAACTTACACTCTGGTTGAGCCTTATCAACTGGGTGAGTGGCGAGTCAACCATTTCGATTTATATCGCTTAGCCGATCCAGAGGAACTAGAATTTATAGGGATCCGCGATTATTTTGGTGAAGATTGTTTATGTATCGTTGAGTGGCCAGAGAAAGGGCTTGGTTTTTTACCCGAGCCAGATTTGCTAGTTGAGTTGGCATATCAGGGGGAGCAGCGTTGCGCCCAAGTGAAGGCCCTCAGTGTTCAAGGAGAGAGTATCGTGGAGCAGTTGAGTCAAGATGCGGTTTAATGTTTTGTCTGGTCGCTGGTTGTGGCTCAGTCTCTATTTAGTGAGTTGCTTGGCCTACGCAGGTAGCTCCGTCTCGGGGGTTAGGGTATGGAGTGGTCCAGATAATACTCGGATCGTGCTCGACCTTTCAGCCGCACCTGAGTTTAGCTACTTTAATTTAAAAAAGCCGGATCGTTTGGTGCTTGATTTAAAGAATAGCCAAATGAAGGTTGAACTGAGCAAAGTCGATATCTCTGGTCGATTGGTTAAAAAAGTTCGAGCGAGTACCCCTAAAGAAAAGGACGCTTATCGGCTGGTTGTTGAGCTGAATCAGCCAGTTACGCCAGTGGTATTTGCGCTTAAACCAACGGGTAATTATGGCCATCGCTTAGTGATTGATTTACCTGACAAGGTAGGTTCCGCGGCCACAAAAAAGAAACAACAGCAGATCTCGAAAACTAAAACTCAGCAGCAGTTGGAAGGGAATCGAGACATTATCATTGCGATTGATGCTGGCCATGGTGGCGAAGATCCTGGGGCGATTGGTCGCCGTAAAACTTATGAAAAAAGTGTCACTTTAGCCATTGCTAAGCGAGTACAGCGTTTAATTGATAAAGAGTCGGGATTGAAGGGCGTGTTAATTCGCCAAGGGGACTACTTCGTTAATTTAAATAAACGTTCGCAAATCGCACGTAAGAGTAAAGCTGATTTTCTGGTCTCTATTCATGCCGACGGCTTTACTTCTTCGCAGCCTAAGGGGGCTTCGGTATGGGTCGTATCTACTCGCCGTGCAAAGAGTGAGGTAGGCAGACATCTGGAAGATCACGAAGCAGAATCAGACTTATTGGGAGGGGTTGGTGAGTTAATGAGTAATACTGACAATGATGCGCATCTCAACTTTGCCCTGATTGACATGCAAATGGATTATTCGATGAATACCGCTTATCAAGTGGCAACACAGGTCTTAAGCCAACTCGGTAAGGTCACTACTTTACATAAGAAAAAGCCAGAACATGCGAGTTTGGCGGTGTTAAAATCGCCCGACATTCCATCGATTTTGGTTGAAGCTGGTTTTATTACGAATCACAAAGAAGAGAACTTATTGCGCTCTGGTAACCATCAACAAAAACTTGCCAAGGCCATTGTATCTGGGATTAAAAAGTATTATCAGATGAAACCTTTATCTGGAACTTTGTACGCGAAAACCTATGGTGTAAAAAAGCACACGGTTAAAAAAGGTGAATCTTTGTCGGTATTAGCCTCTCGTTATAAGACTAGCGTCGCCGGTTTAAAAAAAGCCAATAAGTTATCTTCAAATACGCTCAAAATTGGTCAGGTTTTGACCATTCCTAATAGTTGATTAGATGCCGATTCAAATATTACCAGCACAATTAGCCAACCAAATTGCGGCTGGAGAAGTGGTGGAACGCCCTGCTTCAGTCGTGAAAGAGTTGATCGAGAACTGCCTAGATGCAGGGGCTACTCGTATCGAGGTCGAAATCGATAAAGGGGGGGCGAAACGGATTTTGATCCGTGATAATGGCTCAGGCATTGAGCAACAACAGTTATGTTTAGCGCTAAGCCGTCATGCGACTAGTAAAATTGATAGTTTGGATGATTTAAGTTGCATTGCCACCTTAGGCTTTCGTGGCGAGGCTCTGGCTAGTATTAGCTCGGTATCACGTTTAAGTTTGAGCTCTCGAACTGCTGAACAAGCTCAGGCTTGGCAGGCTCAGGCGGCAGGCCGTGATATGGAGGTTAGTTTGCAACCTTGCGCTCATCCGGTGGGCTGTTCGGTTGAAGTTTTAGATTTGTTTTTTAACACTCCTGCGCGTCGGAAGTTTTTGCGTACCGAGAAAACTGAATTTTCGCACATAGATGAGTTACTAAAACGCTTAGCTTTGAGCCGTTTTGATGTTGCTTTAAGCCTGAAGCACAACGGTAAATTGACCCGACAATATCGTATCGCTGATAATTTTGATAAACAATTAAAACGCGTGGCGTCGGTGATAGGCCCTGCTTTTAGTCATCACTGTTTGCATATTGACAATCAACATGATCAGCTACGCTTACATGGCTGGCTGGGTTTACCTGAGGCTGCGAGAGCCCAAAATGATCAGCAGTATTTTTATGTAAATGGTCGAATGATGCGCGATAAGTTATTGCAACACGCCATTCGTCAGGCTTTCGCGAGTTATCTGGATGAACAGCAATATGCTTGCTATGTGTTGTATCTTGAATTGCCGCTTGACCAGGTTGATGTGAATGTGCACCCGGCTAAACATGAGGTGCGTTTTCATCAGGCTCGCTTAGTTCATGATTATATTGTACAGGTATTGGGTTCAGCTTTAAGCCATGTTCCGAACCCCCCAATTTCGTCCGTATCACCGCAAGATATTAACATTGCGAGTGCGCCTGAGCACCGATCATCAGGAGCCCCTGTTGCTAGCGAAAATACGCGCTGTGCAGATCCAGTTCAAGTGCGTGAATCAAATTCGAGTCGGGTCGCTGAAGACCGCCATTACTACCAGTCTCATTTACAACGAGCCGATAAACCGAGTGTGAGTCAAGTCGCTGCAAATCAGAATTGGCTCAGTCGTAGCGCTGAGTTAAGTGCCGAATACAGCGCTGTTGCGACAAACACAAAGCCACAAAATGAGTTAAGCCTTCATCCATTACATATGATTGAAGAGGGCTATTTATTAGCGCGGCAAGCCAGCCAGTTAGGCTTAATTGATTTATGGGCGAGTTTACAGCACCTCAGTTTTAATCAGGCTTTGAGCCAATGGCAACAAGGTTTAGATAGCGTACCTTTATTGCTCCCCTTAAAGTTAACGATGAGCGATGATTTATGTGCTCTTGCGGTGCAGCAGCAGAGCGTATTGGGTCGTTTAGGCTTTACCTTAAATCAGCAAAATCGTACTCAGCTTATCGTCACGCAAGTTCCCAAGTTGTTTAGAAAAGCTGATTTTGCTCAGTTGCTTCCGCGTTTGTTGGCAGCGATGCAGCAATTACCGCAAGACGAGTGGCAACAGCCAGAAGCCTTACTGAGTGGCTTGATTAAGCTACAGCTTAAACCCCAGCAATTTACTTGGGCACAAGCCTTGGACTGTTGCCAGCAGTTATGCGGTGAGTACCCTCAAGGGTTACCGAAGCGATTTTGGCAATCTGTTGATTTAAGCAAAACTATCGCAGGATTTAGTCATGATTAAGCGTTTACCGATTGTGACTCTTATGGGGCCAACGGCTTCCGGTAAAACCGCCTTAGCCATTGAGCTTCATCAACAGTTTGGAATGGAGCTTATCAGTGTTGATTCGGCACTTATCTATCGCGGCATGGATATTGGTACGGCGAAGCCTACGGCGGCCGAGCAAGCCTTGGCACCTCATGCTTTGATTGATATTTGTGATCCTACCGAAGTCTATTCTGCAGCTGACTTTCGCCAAGATGCTCTGACTCAGATCGCGGCGATTCATCAACGCGGTAATATTCCGCTATTGGTGGGGGGCTCGATGTTGTATTTCAAAGCATTGGTTGAAGGTATTGCGCCCTTACCTGAAGCAGATCTGCAGCTTAGAGAACAAATTAAACAAGAGGCTGCGGTGAGCTCGTGGCAAGCCTTGCATGCACAGTTGCAAAGTTATGATCCGCTGAGTGCGGCAAGAATTAGTGTGAATGACCATCAGCGCTTGATGCGAGCGGTTGAGGTTTATCGCTTAACGGGTCAGTCGCTCACCGAAATTAATCGTATGCCTTTACCACCTTTGCCATTTCAGGTGCATCAGTTTGCCATTGCACCGACCGAAAAAAGTCAATTGCACGAACTCATTGAGCGGCGTTTTCACTTAATGTTGGAACTTGGCTTCGAAGCTGAGGTCGAAGGGCTGATGCAACGAAGCGATTTAGATTTGAGTCTGCCGTCGATGCGTAGTGTGGGTTATCGCCAGATGTGGCAATACCTTAGCGGAGAAATAGATTATGATGAAATGGTGTTTCGCGGTATTGTGGCAACACGCCAGCTTGCTAAGAAACAAATGAACTGGCTAAAAAGCTGGCCTTCTCTAACTTGGCTACGAAGTGCAACATCGGAAAATAGCCAAATAATGGCGAATTCACTCGGTGACACTTGAAAATGTCTCTATAAGGCTCCAAGTTAGTGGTATATAATCGAATTTGATCTGTGCCAATTAATTTATAAGAAAAAAGGAACAATAACATGGCGAAGGGGCAATCATTACAAGACCCATTTTTGAATGCGTTACGACGTGAGCGTATTCCCGTTTCAATTTATTTAGTAAACGGTATTAAGTTACAAGGCCAAGTTGAATCATTTGATCAGTTTGTTATCTTGTTGAAAAACACTGTCAGCCAAATGGTATATAAACATGCTATCTCCACCGTGGTTCCTGCACGCGCAGTGCCACACCATAGTCCTGTACCTAGTGAAGCAAAGAACGAAGAATAGCAATTTGCTGAGGCTTATTAGCCTTGGTAAGTGCCAAGGAGTAAATTAGCTTGTTTGACCGTTATGAAGCTGGTGAGCAGGCCATCTTAGTTCATGTTAATTTTAATGACGAAGATGAGCGTGAGGACCTAGAAGAACTGAAGATGCTAGTCAGTTCGGCTGGGGTCAATGCGGTTGCTACTATCACCGGTAGTCGGGTTTCTCCCCATCCCAAATATTTTGTGGGGACGGGGAAAGCCGAAGAAATCGCAGAAATTGTAAAAAGTGCTCAAGCCGACGTGATTATTTTTAATCACGCCTTGTCGCCCGCACAAGAACGTAATTTAGAGCATCTTTGCGAGGCTCGGGTACTTGATCGTACCACCCTCATTTTAGATATTTTTGCTCAGCGAGCACGTACCCATGAAGGTAAGTTGCAGGTTGAGTTGGCCCAATTGCGTCATATGTCGACACGTCTGATTCGCGGATGGACTCACTTAGAACGTCAAAAAGGTGGGATTGGTTTGCGTGGTCCAGGTGAAACGCAACTTGAAACTGATCGACGCTTGCTACGGGCGCGTATTAAACAAATTACTCAGCGTTTAGATAAAGTGGGTAAGCAGCGTGAGCAAGGTCGGCGAGCTCGCCAACGGGCGGAACTACCAACCGTATCTTTGGCGGGTTATACCAATGCTGGTAAATCGACCTTGTTTAATCGAATTACCGAATCTAAGGTATATGCAGCAGATCAGTTGTTTGCGACGCTTGACCCAACATTGCGTAAAATTGAGATAGAAGATGTTGGTAAGGTAATTTTAGCGGATACAGTTGGCTTCATTCGTCATCTTCCTCACGATTTGGTTGCGGCTTTTAAAGCGACATTAACTGAAACGCGAGAAGCCCAATTATTGTTGCACGTGATCGATTGCAGTGATGAACGAGTGGCTGAGAATATTGAACAAGTGGAGCTGGTATTAGACGAAATTGGTGCTGGTGAGATCCCATTCTTACAGGTATACAATAAAGTTGATCAACTTGCTGATGTGAGTCCGCGTATTGAACGCGACGAAAAAGGCTTACCTCAGAAAGTGTGGGTATCGGCGTTAACGGGAGAGGGTTTGCCTTTATTGTATAAGGCGATCAGTGAACGTTTAGTTGGTGACATGGTTAACCACACTTTACGTTTGCCACCCAGTGAAGGCCGCTTGCGTAGTCGCTTATATCAGTTAGACTGCGTAGCAGGTGAGCGTTTAGACGATACTGGAAATATCGTTGTTGATATCCGATTAGATGCCATTTCATGGCAGCGCTTGGATAAACAATTTGACCATAGTTTAGATAGTTTTATTACTCAATGTGAGTAGGCATTTACTTTAACTTCTGGAGACACAGATGGCCTGGAATGAGCCTGGCAACAAAGGTAGCGGTGATCGCGACCCTTGGGGTAATAACAATAAGAAAGGTAATCAGGGTCCCCCTGATTTAGATGAAGTGATCACTAAACTTACACGTAAGTTTGGCGGTATTTTTGGCGGTGGAAATAAAAAACCATCAATTGGAAGTGGTGGTGTGAGCGGTTTTGGGATCGCTGTAGTTCTGGTGATACTTGGTATTATTTGGGTTGCCAGCGGCTTTTATACCATTGCTGAAGCCGAGCGTGGTGTAAAGCTTACTTTCGGTAAGTATGACAATGAAGCCGGCCCAGTACAGCCAGGTTTGAATTGGAAAGCAACTTTTGTTCAAGAAGTGCTGCCAGTGGATGTGGAAACGATTCGTTCATTGCCTGCTTCTGGATTTATGTTGACTGAAGATGAGAATGTTGTACGGGTCGAAATGGACGTGCAATATCGAGTCGTAGAGCCAAAGAACTATCTGTTTAGCGTGACTTCGCCAGATGATAGCTTAGCGCAAGCCACCGATAGCGCGCTGCGATATGTCATTGGGCATACGACCATGGATGATATTTTGACGACTGGTCGTGAAGTGGTGAGAAGTGAGACTTGGGCTTTACTTGATAAAATCATCGAACCTTATAAGTTGGGTATACAAGTGGTTGATGTTAACTTTTTGCCAGCTCGTCCGCCGGAGGAAGTAAAAGATGCTTTCGATGATGCGATTTCAGCCCAAGAAGATGAGCAGCGCTTTATCCGTGAGGCGGAAGCTTATCAACGGGAAATTGAACCCCGTGCACGTGGCCGAGTTCAACGTATTGAACAAGAAGCGCAAGGTTACCAAGAGCAGATCGTGTTAAGAGCGCAA
Source organism: Agarivorans sp. QJM3NY_33 (assembly GCF_050870865.2). Taxonomy (NCBI): domain Bacteria; kingdom Pseudomonadati; phylum Pseudomonadota; class Gammaproteobacteria; order Alteromonadales; family Alteromonadaceae; genus Agarivorans; species Agarivorans sp. QJM3NY_33. The sequence continues at coordinate 4,307,546 of NZ_CP194039.2, read as the reverse complement.
GGTGAGGTTGCTCGTTTTGAACAGTTGCTCCCAGAGTATGAAGCTGCGCCAGATGTGACGCGTCATCGCCTCTACCTTGAAACGATGGAGCAAGTTTACGCGAAGTCTAACAAGGTATTAATTGATGGTTCAAATAATAACAACATGTTGTATTTGCCGATCGATAAACTAATGGAGCAGAATCAAAAGCCGGCGACCAGTACTGGCACTAGTGGTAATACGAGTAAATCATCAACGATGAACTCAGAATCTGGTAGCTCTATTCCATCTCGCCCTACTTCAATTCGAAGCAGCGACCGTAGTAATTCGGGGAGAAATTAAGCCATGAAACAGTTTACTATTTTTGGCGTGATTTTGGCCTTGTTGGTAGCGTACTCATCTATTTTTGTTGTGAAAGAAGGTGAACGAGGCATTGTTATTCAGTTCGGGAAAGTTAAACGTACTGACGATGGTGCAACCAAAGTGTATGAGCCTGGCTTGCAGTTCAAAGTTCCGTTTATTGATTCGGTGAGAGTATTGGATTCACGGATCCAAACTTTGGATGGTAATGCTGACCGTTTTGTCACCTCGGAGAAAAAAGATTTAATCATTGATTCCTATGTTAAATGGCGAATTGAAGATTTTTCTAAATTTTATCTCTCTACTGGCGGTTCGGTGATACAAGCTGAGTCTTTGCTAAAGCGTAAAATTAATAATGGTTTACGTAGTGAAATTGGTGCTCGGACGATTCGCGATATTGTGTCTGGCGAACGTGGTCAAGTAATGGAAGATGCTTTGAAACAAATGGCGCGTTCTTCAGAGATTGGTATTGAAGTGACGGACGTACGTATTAAGCAAATCAATTTACCTGACGAAGTGAGTAACAGTATTTACCAACGGATGCGAGCAGAGCGTTTAGCTGTGGCAAAAGAACATCGTTCTCAAGGTCAAGAGCAGTCTGAGATTATTCGGGCTAACGTGGATCGCAGAGTGAACGTGTTACTGGCTGATGCAGATAAGCGGGGTCGAGAAATGCGTGGTGAAGGTGATGCAAAAGCCGCCAAGATTTATGCTCATGCTTATCAGAAAAACCCAGAGTTTTATAAATTCTGGCGGAGCATGGCTGCCTACCGTAATAGCTTCGATAATGGAGGAGACTTGATGGTATTAGATCCAAATAGTGAATTCTTCCAGTACATGAAAGAACCTAATCAGTAGACTATGAATGGGGGCCCAGTTTATTGCTGGGCTTTCTTATGCAAGATTCCACTTTATTAGCACTCGCTCTGGTTTGTTTAATTGAAGGGCTTGGTCCATTACTGTTTCCTAAACGATGGAAAAATCTATTAAAAATGATTTCTGAATCGCCAGCGAGCAGTATCCGAAAAATTGGATTGTATTTAGTTGGGACCGCAATCGTACTGATATATGTGATCAATCTTTGACCTAATAAGCTAATATCGGTATATTTTGCACCCCTTGAGTGTCCGATTTCTGCTAGAATCGCTTTTTAACTGAGACGACAAAAGACAATGGGAAAGAATGTAGTTATCCTTGGCTCCCAGTGGGGAGACGAAGGAAAAGGTAAGATCGTTGATCTACTTACTGACAAAGCAAATTACGTGGTTCGCTATCAAGGCGGTCACAATGCGGGTCATACCTTGGTTATTGACGGCGAAAAAACCGTCCTCCACCTGATACCTTCTGGTGTGCTGCGCGACAACGTTACCTGTGTAATTGGCAACGGCGTGGTATTGGCTCCAGATGCTCTGTTTAAAGAAATGGCGATGCTTGAAGAGCGTGGCGTTCCGGTAAAAGAACGACTCGTGATTAGTGAGGCATGTCCATTAATCCTGCCTTACCATGTTGCATTAGATATCGCACGAGAAAAAGCTCGCGGTAAAAACGCTATCGGAACCACCGGCCGAGGTATTGGTCCCGCTTACGAAGATAAAGTGGCGCGTCGTGGTTTGCGAGTTGGTGATTTGTTCAACATGGAGCAATTTGCTAGCAAGCTTAAAGAAGTGATGGAATACCATAACTTCCAATTAAATCATTACTATGACGCCCCTAGCGTGAGTTATGAAGAAGTGCTTGAGCAAATGACTCAGATGGCCCCAGTGCTGATTGCTATGGTTGCCGATGTTGCAGATCTCTTAGATCAGGCGCGTCGTCGTGGTGATTCGGTAATGTTCGAAGGTGCTCAAGGGACTTTACTCGATGTGGATCATGGCACCTACCCATATGTGACATCTTCTAATACCACAGCGGGTGGTGTAGCCACGGGCAGCGGTTTTGGTCCTCGTCATTTAGATTATGTATTAGGTATCACTAAAGCTTACACCACTCGAGTTGGGGCAGGGCCATTCCCTACCGAGCTTGATGATGATGTGGGTGAGCACCTTGGTGTGAAAGGACATGAGTTTGGTGCTACCACTGGCCGTAAACGTCGCTGCGGTTGGTTAGATGCCGTCGCGATGCGTCGTGCAGTGCAAATTAATAGCCTCTCAGGTTTATGTCTGACTAAGCTTGATGTGCTTGACGGCTTAGCTGAATTGAAAATTTGTACTGGTTATCAGATGCCAAACGGTGATGTGCTTAAAGTACCACCAATGGCAGCCGAAGGTTATGAGGTGGCTGTTCCTGTTTATGAAACGATGCCTGGTTGGTCGGAAAATACTTTCGGTTTAACTGCGCGTGAACAACTTCCTGAAGCGGCTTTAGCTTATATAGCTCGGATTGAAGAATTACTGGAAGTTCCGGTTGATATTATCTCTACTGGTCCTGATCGTTTGGAAACGATGATTCTACGTCACCCGTTTGCTTAGTTGAGGCAAATCGTGAATAAAAAAGCTGCCATTGGCAGCTTTTTTTGTTTGTGGGTCGCCCTTTTTATTATGCGACGCGATCAGCTGCAATGTTGGCGAGGCTAATTAAGGCTTGCTTATATTCGCCGTCATTTATATGCACTAAGGCGTCGATAGCTTTCTGAGCTTCTTCAGCTGCACGAGAGTGACAATATTCTAAGGCTTTGGTCTTATCTAGGATCCGCAAAATCGGTTCCAGTTGATCGCGTGAACCTCCATGTTTAATCGCATTCGCGATTAACTCTCTATCCGCTGGATTGGCGTGTTCCATTGCATAAATGAGTGGCAGTGTTGGCTTACCTTCTGCTAAGTCGTCACCAACATTTTTGCCCATCTCTGCTTTGTCAGCGGTGTAGTCCAAGACATCATCCATAATTTGGAAAGCGGTACCAAGATATTTTCCGTAGTCTTGCATCGCTAGTTCTATGGTTGAATCTTGGTTACCGATAACCGCGGCAAGCCGAGTTGCAGCTTCAAATAGCTTGGCTGTTTTACAATAGATCACTTCAAAATAACGCGCCTCATCAGTGTCGGGATCATTGCAATTGATTAGCTGTAAGACTTCTCCTTCGGCAATCACATTGGTTGCGTCGGCAAGAATGTCCATCACTTGTAAGTTTTGCAATTGAGTCATTAGTTGGAATGAGCGCGAGTAAAGGAAGTCGCCAACTAAAACGCTGGCGGCATTACCAAATCGAGCATTTGCAGTATCTTTACCGCGCCGCAATTCTGATTCGTCCACAACATCATCGTGAAGCAGTGTAGAAGTATGTATAAACTCGATGATAGCCGCCAACTTTATATGTTGCTGTTGCTGGTCTCCGAGTGCTCTAGCCGCTAATACGGTGAGTAAAGGACGGATCCGTTTGCCGCCACTATTTACGATATAGAATGAAATTTGGTTAATCAGCGCTACATCTGATTCTAGCTCTTTAAAAATAAGTGCGTTTACCGCAGCCATGTCTTGTTCAGACAGCTTTTTTATCGCATCCAATTGCATAATGTCTTATTAGATTGTCATGCCGATGATTCAGCAATTTATGATGATAATATAATGTTGCAATAGTATCGCAATTCCTGCCTATTCACAGCTTTAGCTGGGTAAAATTCTTGGCCTTGCGTGATTTTTAAACTTTTTTGATTTTCCGCTTGCGAGAACAGATCTTTTTCCGTAGAATCCGCCGTCATTGTTAAGAATTATATACACCTTGAAATACTAGGTGTACAGCGGAGTTTGAAAAAAATGTACGCGGTTATCCAAAGTGGTGGTAAACAACACCGTGTGGCCGAAGGTCAAACACTTCGCCTTGAGAAACTAGACGTTGAGACTGGTGAAACAGTTGAATTTGATAACGTATTACTAGTTGCTAATGGCGATGATGTTCAAGTTGGCGCACCTTATGTAGATGGTACCAAAGTTACAGCTGAAGTTGTATCTCATGGTCGTGGCGATAAAGTTAAAATCGTTAAGTTCCGTCGTCGTAAGCATTCACGTAAGCAACAGGGCCACCGTCAGTGGTTCACTGAAGTTCGCATTACAGGCATTAACGGTTAATTTTAGAGGAATATACTCATGGCACATAAAAAGGCTGGTGGTAGTACTCGTAACGGTCGTGATTCAGAAAGTAAACGCCTAGGTGTTAAACGTTTCGGTGGCGAGTCTGTTTTAGCGGGTAGTATTATTGTTCGTCAACGTGGTACTAAATTCCACGCGGGCTCAAATGTTGGTATTGGTAAAGACCATACACTTTTCGCAACTGCTGAAGGCAAAGTGAAATTTGAGGTTAAAGGCGCTAAAAGCCGCAAGTTTGTTAGCATCGTAGCTGAATAAACAACCAACTCAATATTTTTAAAGCCCCGCTATAAGCGGGGCTTTTTTTTTCTAAGGCTTAAGTATTGCTGTCGCGAATTAAATGCGGTGCATTATAGTTAGCGATAATACTGGAGTAGATTATGAAATTTGTAGATGAAGCAGTAATCAAGGTTGACGCCGGAGACGGTGGCAATGGCGTCATTAGTTTTCGCCGTGAAAAATATGTGCCACGAGGTGGCCCAGACGGTGGTGATGGTGGTGACGGTGGCAGTGTTTATCTGGTCGCTGACGAAAATTTGAATACTTTGATCGATTATCGCTTTGAGCGTTTTCATAAAGCGGAACGCGGTGAGAATGGTCAGGGCTCTAATTGTACAGGTAAACGCGGTGAAGATTTAGAATTGCCAGTGCCGGTTGGTTCTCGTGCTCGCGATCAAGATACTGGCGAATTATTAGGTGATTTAACGCAACACAAGCAACGCTTAATGGTGGCAAAAGGTGGTTTTCATGGTTTGGGAAACACCCGCTTCAAGAGCAGTACCAATCGAGCGCCTCGTCGCAAATCCAACGGTACGCCTGGTGAAGTTCGCAACCTCAAATTAGAGTTATTGCTGTTGGCGGATGTGGGGATGTTAGGCTTACCAAATGCTGGTAAATCGACTTTTATTCGTAGTGTCTCTGCGGCAAGACCTAAAGTTGCTGATTATCCATTTACCACACTGATCCCGAACCTTGGAGTGGTACGCCAATCGGAAAATCGCGGATTTGTGATTGCCGATATTCCCGGGCTGATCGAAGGTGCTGCCGAAGGTGCTGGTTTAGGGGTTCGCTTCCTGAAGCACTTGGAACGTTGTCGGGTATTGTTGCATATGGTTGATGTATTGCCGGCCGATGGTAGTGATCCTGCTGAGAATGCCATAACCATTATTAATGAGCTCTCGCAATACAGTGAAAAGTTATTCGAAAAACCACGCTGGTTGATCTTCAACAAAGTAGATTTAGTGTTGGAAGACGAAGCCGAAGAAATTCGTCAGTCGGTGATTAAAGCACTTGATTGGCAGGGTGAGGTGTTTTCTTTGTCTGCGCTTGAAGGCAAAGGCACTAAAGAGCTTTGTAAAGCTATCGGTCAATTCATCGAAACATTGCCGATGATTGAAGAAGAGATGGCCGAGCGCGAAGAAGTGAAGTTCCAATGGGATGATTATCACCAAGAACAAATTGACCAGGCTAATCAAGAAGACTGGGATGATGATGATTGGGATGATGATGACGACGATCATGGTGTAGAGGTTATTTACCAGCCATAGTAAACTCATTTTGTAATTGGTTTACTGGGATTGTTAGATGTTACGCTCTTTTATTATAAAACCTCCGGCGCCTGTTCAGGCTCCGGAACGGGTTATTACTCACGAGCAACAGACAAGGATCTGTCGTGTTGCGGTGCAGGCTGGCCGGATCATGCAACAGCATGGTGCCGAAAGTAAGTTGATCGAAGAAACCATCGTTCGTTTAGGTAAGGCGCTGGGCTTAGACAGCGTTGAGTTGGCCATTACCGCTAATGCCCTGATTTTAACTGGTTTGGCTCAAAGCCGCTGCATCACGACCACGCGTCGAGTTTACGATCGGGGCATTAACATGCATATGGTGTGTGAGGTGCAACGCATTACCATCATGGCAGAGAAACAACTGCTGGATGTAGATGATGTGGTGAAACGTTTAGAACGCTTGGTTCCGTTTAAACATAATCGCTGGTTAGTTGTATTGATGATTGGCCTTTCTTGCGCTTGTTTTGCTCATTTATTTGGTGGCGATTGGTCTGTATTTGGTATGACATTTATTGCTTCTGCGGCGGCGATGACTTTTCGTCAAGAGATGGCGCACCGCCATCATAATCCAATTCTTAACTTTGGTATGACTGCATTTGTTGCTACCACAATTGCGGGCTTAGCGGTGCGTTATGATATTGGTAATCAACCGCAAACTGTGATGGCTGCATCAGTGTTGTTGTTGGTTCCTGGGTTTCCTTTGATTAATGCGGTCTCAGATATGGTGAAAGGTCACATTAGCATGGGCATATCCCGTTGGTTTTTTGCGTCCTTGTTAACGCTTGGGGTTGCAATGGGGATCGCCTTATCGATGTGGGCAACCGGCGTGAGTGGGTGGTTATAAGATGCTCGATTTAATACTCTTACTGCTTGAAGATGCGGCGTTCGCTTCGGTGCCTGCAGTTGGTTTTGCCATGGTCTTTAATGTGCCCACACGAATGCTTGGCTTTTGCGCGATTGGTGGTGCTTTTGCGCATAGCTTACGTACTTTGTGTATTCATTGGGGGGTGCCTTTAGAATGGGCGACATTAGTTGCATCAACCAGTGTTGGCTTACTCGGCGTTTACTGGTCACGACGCTATATCATTCCTCGACCAGTGTTTACCGTGGCTTCAATTATTCCGATGATCCCTGGGAGTTATGCGTTTACCACCATGGTTGGCATTATTAGTTTATATAGTAATGGTTATAGTGACCCGTTATTAGCAACCATTCTTGAAAATGGTTTACGAACCATGTTTATTTTAATGGCTTTGAGTTTTGGTCTCGCGATCCCATCGGTGGTGATTTATCGAGGGCGCCCTATTGTTTAATGATTTTATAAGATTTGGAGAAAGTTAAGTCGTGAAAGTTGCAATGATAGCTGCGATGGCAAAGGGTCGAGTGATAGGCTTAGATAATCAAATGCCATGGCACTTGCCGGCCGATTTAAAGCACTTTAAGACCGTCACAATGGGCAAGCCTGTCGTGATGGGGCGTTTAACTTATGAGTCGATTGGGCGCCCTTTACCAGGACGTTTGAATATAGTGGTGAGTCGTAATCCACACTTAAGCATCGAAGGCGTGACAGTTGTCAATCAACTTGAAGACGCGCTTCAATTGGTGGCCGATCAAGCGGAAGTAATGATTATTGGTGGCGCGAATATTTATCAACAATGCCTAGTATTGGCCGATGAGTTATATCTAACTTTGATTGATAAAGACTTGGAAGGCGATGCTTATTTCCCTGATTACACCCAATATCAATGGCAAGAAATGGCTCGCGAACAGCATCCGGCAGATGATAAAAATCCACACCCCTATGAATTTATACATTTACATCGTTTGCGTTAATCTTTGCTTATCTCGTTTAAGCAGTCTTGGGTGAAAAAGCGCTGGTCTTCCCAGCGCAGCATCGTTAAATGATTCCCCCAAACACAACCAGTATCTAGCCCGTCAACCAAGGGGTGAGCGCTTTCTCCCATCAACGCCGCCCAGTGACCAAAGATAATGTGGGTGTGCTTAAGATGCTTTCCTGGAAGATTAAACCAAGGGACTAAGTTGGGATTAGTATTTTTATTTGGTGGAATTTTCAGGGCGAAATCGAGACTGCCATCTGGAAAACAGTAACGCATGCGGGTGAAGACATTAATTATGTAGCGCAGTCGATCATAACCGACTAGCTCGTCGCTCCAGTGAGCTGGTTCGTTACTATACATATTTTGTAGTAACTCAAGGTAGTGATCACCAGAAAGTTTCTTTTGTACCTCTTTGCCGAGCTTTAAAGCCTTACCAACTTTCCACTTTGGATAAATGCCTGCATGTACCATGACTAAGTCAAATTCAGGGTGTTTCACTATCAGCGGTTGTTTTCTTAACCAATCGAGTAACTCGTCTTTGTCTGGGGCTTCTAGCAAGTCTTGTAGTTTGTCTCGTCGCTTGGCGCGGTGAATACCGTTTGCCACGGCGAGTAAGTGTAGGTCATGGTTGCCCAGTACTATTTGTGCTGCATCGCCGAGCTGTTTCACAAAACGCAGCGTGGCTAGGGATTGAGGGCCGCGGGCCACTAAGTCGCCTGCTAACCATAGCTGATCACGTTTTTTAGAAAATTTGACTTGTTCAAGTAGCGCCTTGAGTTCATCAAGGCAGCCTTGAATATCACCAACAAAATAGGTAGCCATAACAACTTACCTTGGTTAATGTAATTTATTCGGTAAGGACAGGCGAAAAGCTGGGATCTCAGCTTCAAACTCATTACCTTCTGGATCCACCAAGGTATAGTAGCCCTGCATCACCCCCACCTCGGTTGCGAGTAGTGCACTGCTGGTATAAGTAAATGACTTTTCTGGTTGTAGGTGTGGTTGTTTACCGACCACACCGTCTCCCGTTACTTCATTCTCATCGCCATTGCCATCGGTGATCAGCCAGTAACGACGCATTAACTGAAGTGCTTGGCTACCACAATTACGAATGGTAACGGTGTAATAGAAGGCAAATTTATGTTCCTCAGGAGCAGAGTGCTCAGGCAAGAATCCAGATTCAACTTCAATATCTAATTGGTATTCAGGTGTGTTACTCATTAACGTCGTTAGCCTGCAATAATTGTTCTTTATCTATGTAGTTAGCAATATCACAAAACTGCTGAATAGTTAAATTTTCTGGCCGCAAGCTTGGTTGTAAACCTAAAGCCTCAAGTTGCTCAAGGCTTAACAGGTTGCCGAGTGCATTTCGGATTGTTTTGCGTCGCTGATTAAAGGCCTCTTTACAGACTGTGTCGAGGGTTTTTAATGAGTTCAGAGGGTAAAGTGTGCTGGCATAAGGCTCTAGGCGAACGACCGCCGAGTCGACTTTAGGAGGCGGCATGAAGGCTTCTGGAGGTACTTCCAAGGCTGGCATTACTTTACATTGTATTTGGGTCATGACACTGAGTCGACCATAGGCCTTCGAGTGAGGTCCTGCGGCCATCCGTTTTACCACTTCTTTTTGTAGCATAAAGTGCATGTCGGAAATGGCGCTAGTGAAGCTTAGCAAATGAAAAATTAATGGTGTAGAAATGTTATAGGGCAAGTTACCGAAGATACGCATCTTTTGCTCGGGTCGACTCAACTGCATGAAGTCGAATTTAAGCGCATCAATTTCATGGATGGTCAATTTCTCTGCTAGGGTTGGATGCTCGCGCAGGCGTTGAGCCAAATCGCGATCCAACTCTACCACTTGTAGCTGACCAGCAGCATTCGCTACAGGGGCGGTTAAGGCGCCTAGGCCAGGACCAATTTCGACCAGGTTTTCGCCGGGCTGAGGATAGATAGTGGCGACAATTTGGCTGATGACCGAGTCGTTATTCAGAAAGTTTTGGCCGAAGCGTTTACGGGCGCGGTGCCCTTGATGGACTTGTTTATTCATGTTCTCGCTCTACCATATCGATGGCTTGTTTGATTGCGGTTAGCATACTTCCATGATCGGCTTGCCCAGTGCCCGCCAGCTCAAGTGCTGTTCCATGATCGACTGAGGTTCGAATAAAGGGGAGTCCTAAGGTAATGTTGACCGATTTGCCAAACCCTTTATATTTTATTACTGGTAGGCCTTGGTCATGGTACATTGCCAAGACCGCGTCAGCCTCGTCCAAATACTTGGATTGGAACAAGGTATCGGCAGGGAGTGGCCCGATTAAATTCATGCCATGTTCGCTGCGCATTTCATCTAATAAAGGAATAATGATATCTAATTCTTCACGACCTAAATGACCATCTTCTCCGGCATGCGGATTAAGCCCACAAACAAAAATTTTCGGCTGCTTAATCGCAAATTTAGTTTGTAAATCGTGATGTAAAATCGTGATGATATTGTACAGCCGCTCGTGAGTTATCGCTTTTGCGACATAAGCCAGCGGGAGGTGAGTGGTCGCCAGAGCAACCCGCAAACCTTCGGTGGCCAACAGCATGACCACATCGGCGGTACTTGATTGTTGAGCAAAAAACTCAGTATGGCCGCTAAATGAAACGCCTGCTTTGTTAATGATGCCTTTGTTCACCGGGCCGGTAACAACCGCTGCAAATTGGCTATTCATATTACCTTCACAAGCAAATTTAAGGGTATTTAATACATAGTGTCCATTGGCTTCGTTGAGTTCGCCGGCAATTGCAGGCACACTCATCGCGATGGGTGCCACGGTTAAAGTCCCAGCCGCCTGTGCTTGGGGGGCTTGCTCTGGTTGGTAGGACAATAAACTTACTTCGATGCCCAATTGTTTCGCCCGCTCTTTGAGCAAACGAGGATCGGCGATAACGACTAGCTCCATCGGCCAGCTACGCTGACTAATTGCGAGCACTAAATCAGGGCCAATGCCCGCAGGCTCACCAGGGGTAATCGCAATTCTTGCTATTGCGTCGCTCATGAATCACCATCCAAAATTTCAACGTAGGCTTCTTCACGAAGCTCATCTTGCCAAGCTTGCGTTTCTTCGTTGAATTTACGGTTGAAAATCATTTGATAAGCTCGGTTTTCGCTGGCTTTATTGGTGGTATCGGTGGTGCGTTTGTCGAGCACTTCTAATAAATGCCAACCAAAGGTTGAGCGAAAAGGTTGGCTAATCTCACCCACGGCTAAGTGGTTGACTGTATCGCGGAAGGCCGGCACAAACACATTTGGGTCCGACCAACCGAGTTCACCGCCACGGACTGCAGAGCCAGGGTCTTCTGAATACTGTTTGGCTAATTCGGCAAAACTAGCTTCTCCGCTTACTAGTTGTTGGCGTAATTTAGCCAGTAAACTTTGGGCTTTTTTATCACTTAGAATAATCGATGGCTTAATCAAAATGTGTCGTGCATTTACCTCTAAGGTTTCTACTTTTTGTAGACCTTCGGTATCTAATACCATCACAATGTGTAGTCCAGATTCGGTACGGATCGGGCCGAGCACGGTATCTTTAGGTTGTTTATTAACCACGCCTGCAAACAGAGTTGGCATCTCTTCTAGAGTCATCCATCCCCAATCACCGCCTTCTAAAGCTTTTGGACCTTGAGAATAAGTCATTGCTAGTTGGTTAAAATTTTCTCCAGCTTTTAATTGCTTGACTATGGTTTCCGCCAGCTGTTGGGTTTTGACTTCATCACTTCCAAGTCGCAATTGGATGTGTCCAACATGGTAGCGGATACTGCCTTTATCTTTCTCGGCAATTAGTTTCATTAAGGCATCTATTTCTTGTTGAGAGACGCTGATACGTCGTTGTACCTGGCTTCTGCCTACTTCACCAAGAATAATTTCTTTGCGTATATCTTCGCGAAATTGCTGGTAGCTGACACCGTCACTGCTGAGTTGTTGTAGAAACTCGTCGCGGGTCTTTTTCTCGCCTTGGATAATATTATCAATCGTGTTTTCTAATTGACTATCACTGATCTTGATACCAAGTCTGTCTGCGAGTTGCAGCTGTAAGCTTTCGGTAATTAAGCGGTCCATCACTTGTTGATGCAATTCTGCTTGTGGAGGCAGAGTTTGTCCGCTGGTTTTTGCATTGCGTAATACTTTGGCGCTTAGCTCATCCACTTGGGTTTGAGTAATCACGTCATTATTAACGATAGCAACAACCTTATCGAGCAGTTGTTCTTTCGCCTGAACTAAGCCAGCCACGAGCATCAACATGCAGGTGCTAAGCAAAATTAATTTTTTCATTCGGTTCCTATATTACTACGAGCAAAACGCCGTTTACTCTATCATATTTGGGCTAAAGGTTTTAATTGTTGAGGTAAAAGGGGCGCCCGTATTTAAAGTTGCCACCATCTAACATTTTTTCTTGACTGCTAGTATCATTGCCACCTAATCCTTTTATTTCAAAGTCTAAGCGGAAGGAGCTGTCAAATACGCCAACGCGATCAATTCCTGATGTATTGTCGACATAATTACTTTGTAAGCTGCGTTGGTAAGTAAGACGGATCCCCCAGCAGCAGGAATTAAACTGTAGTCCTAGATAACTCTCGATACTTCGATCGAGCTTCATGTCTCGATAATAGCTGGCAACAGCAGAAACATTGTCTCGCAGTGGCCACGCAATTTTACTACCCAGTTGGTTTATGTCACTGAGCATTGTCTCGTCGGCTTGAGAGTAGCGGTAGTTTAATTGAACTAATTTTTGCACTTCTGGGCGCCATTCGATAGCGGCATTGGCCTTATTAAGCTTACCCTCGAGCGTATTAATCTGTAAGCCGGTGTGACCATACCAGTCTTGTTGAATATTCGCGTCAATTTCAAATGCTAAGGCCGAACTGGAATTGGTGGATGACTTGCTATCCGGTAATAGCGTTGTGCGGCTTGGATCAAGATAGATGATTTGTCCAAGACTAAAGCGTAAGGTCTCCTTATTTTCAGCGGATAAGAACCGAGAATGAACCCCTAAGGTTAACTGGTTGGCATCGGCGATCCGGTCTAGCCCGCTATAGCGCTGATCTCGGAACAGGCCATAATAGTCTTGTTGTAGGTTGGCGGTGTCATATAGACCAATGTCGCTTTGATCTCGATAGGGGATATATAAGTACTTCACCACTGGCTCAAGAGTTTGAGTATAGTTCGCACCGTACCAACTGGTTTTGCGGTCAAAATTGAGGCCTGCTTTGACGCTTAATTTAGGTAGGGTACGACGAATGTCTTCACCCAAGTAGTTGTTGTCCGGATTACTACCTTTATCTTGTTGATAATAGGTATGCATTAAGGCGAGATCGGCTTGGAAAAAACCTTCGGGTACCACGTAAGGCAGGCGCAAATGAGGCTCTAGATGGAGTCGCTTGGCGGTGTACATGCTAGCATCACTATGCGAAAAATTACTTAGTTCACTATCAAAACCAAATTGCAATGTTTGCCAGTCGAGATCCCAATCGCCACTAAAACTCAGTTGAGGGAGCAAGGTGTGCGGCTGCTCGGTATCCCCTAAGACTTGAAAATCTTGTACCCGTAGTTTGCCGTACCAGTTTTGGGTGTGGTAGCCCACATCCCCAGTTTGTAGCAGTTGATTCTCATTATTCTTACCTAAAATATCGCCTAAGTCGTTAAAGTAGTTGTCATCACTAATCTGGGTATAGTCAGTGTTGAAACGCCAGTTGCGTCGCCATTGACCTTGATGATCCCAGTGCAACAAATAACGCGAGTCGTCAAACTCTCGGTCGTTGGCGATATACTCAGCGTTGACGATACCGGTTTGCTGGCCAAGTAAGTAACGAAACTCGGATTGTAACTGCAGGCCTCTGCGCGACATGACTCGCGGAGTTATGGTGGCATCAAAATTAGGTGCAATGTTCCAATAATAGGGCGTGGAAATATCCATACCATTGGTGGTGGAGGTTGATATGCTTGGAAATAAAAAGCCGCTATGACGCTGGCCACCAATTGGGTAGGAGAAGTAAGGTAAGTAAAGAACGGGGACGTTCATTAATCTTACCGTTGCGTTTTTGGTTGTCGCCCATTGATTTTCGGTGTCGATATCTATTTTTTCGGCGTGGATCTCCCAGCTCACATCTCCGGGAGGACAGGCGGTGTAGCTGGCGTTTTCCAAGGATAAGTTTTGCTCATCGTTGATGATTAAATTATGCGCTTCACCATGACCTTGCTGCTCGAACAACTGATATTCAGCTGAATTTAGTTTCGCCTGATGATTTTTTAAATTTGCATCGAAGCTATCACTTTTGACGCTGACCAAGTTATCTTGAAACTCAATTTTACCATCGGCCTTCAGTGTTTGAGCTTGCTCATCGAGTACTGTGTTATCAGCTTTGAGTACTCTGGGGCCTTGAGAAAATTCAACGTTACCGGTAAAACTTGCCTTATCACCTTGCTTTGCATGTAGTGAGTCGGCCGCTATCACGTATGGTGCAGTGGGGTCGACGGGACCTGACTGAGTACGTTCCGGTATGTAAGCTCGGCACTGAGCCAGCGCTAACGGGGTTTCTGCCTTGGCGTTAGGGCTTAGCAAGAAGATTGCCAATCCTAGTCGTGGCAGATTCCGTTTAATTAACAACATATGAATTTGGACCATTCCCTGACGTATTAAAATTCCAAGCGAGAGTATCAACGTTGTGCTTTATGAATTCTGTGGTTAAAGTTAGCGGCTTATAATACTGGATTTATCGGTGGGCGGCTATTTAAAGGCCGTCATTTAATATAGAAATATGAGTAATATAGTGCGCGAATCAGCTTTACAACAATGGTTGTCTAATAGTTTATCCATGGGACTTCCTCAGTTAACGATGATCAGTGGTGATGCAAGCTTTCGCCGCTATTTTCGTTTTGATTATGATCTAAGCACTACCGCCATTGCGGTTGATGCGCCTCCTCTTACCGAAAAAAACCAACAATTTGTTGATTTAGCGTCGGCACTAAGCCGTCACCAGCTCCCCGTTCCTAAGATCCTAGCCGCAGATCTTAAGCAAGGTTTTATGGCGATTGAAGATCTCGGCACCACCATGTTAGAAGATTGCTTAAGTCTTGATAGTGCCGACAAATACTATAGACAAGCCTTAGACCTGATCGTTCAATTACAAGCACTTAAACCTTCTGAGCTGCCTTCTTTGGAATATTTTGACCAGACTTTTATTCAGCGAGAGTTGGATATTTTTGCCGAGTGGTTTGTGGCGAAAGAATTACAGCTTAGTGGAACTGAATGGCAAGCGGCTGCGCAGTGGCAGAGTCTTTGTGAAGAGCTCAGCGTCGCCATCCAAGAACAGCCTTATGTTGCGATGCATCGTGATTTTCATTGTCGAAATTTGATGCTTCATCAGCAGCAAATGGTGATGATCGATTTTCAAGATATGGTTTTGGGGCCACTTAGTTATGACGTGGTGTCGTTGCTAAGAGATTGCTACATCGCTTGGCCTGAAGAGATGGTGCAACACTTGAGTCAGTCATTTTTCTCCCGTCTAAGCATTAATCAAGATATTAGCATGGCGCAATGGCAACGCTGGTTTGATTTGACGGGCTTACAACGCCATCTTAAGGCGCTTGGAATATTTTGTCGTTTAGCCCACCGTGATGGGAAACAAGGCTACCGTGAAGCGATTCCGCAAACTTTGGATTACATCCAGCGGGTGAGCGCTACTTATTCTGAATTTTCAGCATTTAATCAATGGTTGGCTCCCATCGCAAAGGGGTTTCATCGATGAGTGGTTTAGATACTGCAATGATTTTGGCGGCTGGGCGAGGTGAGCGGATGCGTCCACTTACCGACGCTTGTCCCAAGCCCTTGTTAAAGGTGGCGGGCAAAGCTTTAATTGAATGGCATATTGAAAAACTAGTGGCTGTGGGTTTTCAGCGGATCATTATCAATACCGCCTATTTAGGGGAGCAAATTGAGGCAACATTGGGTGATGGCCAACGCTGGAAGATTCAGTTGTTATATAGTCATGAGCCTCAAGCGCTTGAAACGGCAGGAGGGATCTTACAGGCTTTGCCCTTAATAAAAGCAGATCCTTTTCTGGTGATTAACGGTGATATTTGGAATGATTGGGATTACCAGCGGCTTGCGTCGTTGCAGATTGGTGATGCCGATGCACATTTGTTGTTAGTGGCGAATCCCGAGCATCATCCCAAGGGGGATTTTGCGATTGATGGTATACGTTTGGTGGACCGCCCCGAATTGACCTTTAGTGGGGTGGCGGTTTATCGTCAGCGTTTTTTTGAGGCACTGATTCCGGGGAGGCATGCGCTTGCTCCTTTACTGAGGACGGCAATAGCAGCTAAGCGAGTGACAGGGCAGCAGCAGTTTGGTCAGTGGATTGATGTGGGGACGCCACAACGTTTGGCGCAGTTAGATCAGCAATTAACAAGTAAATAGAGAATAGTTATGCGGTTTTGGGGAAAACTCCTAGGAGTATTTTTTGGTCTGATGTTTGGCAGTTGGTTTGGCGCCTTACTCGGTTTGTGGTTGGGTCACCGTTTTGACAAGGCGATGGGTCAAGGCTTCGTTTTTTCTAGCGCGAATAGCCAAGTGGTACAACAAGAGTTTTTGTTTTCGACTTTTGCTGTGTTGGGGCATATCGCTAAGTCAAAAGGTGTGGTGACTCAGCAAGAAATTCAAGTCGCCAATTTTTTGATGGACCAAATGCGTCTACAAGGCGAGGCTCGCCGTCAGGCTCAAGATGCTTTTCGGCAAGGCAAAGATGCCAGTTTTCCGCTAGAAGAACAGGTAGCCCGCTTCGTAAAAGTGGTACAGGGGCGTCGCGATTTATTGCAAATGTTTATGGAAATTCAGTTGCAGGGGGTGTTCGCCGACGGTGTGGTGGATGACAGCGAACGGGCATTGTTGCAACGTGTTGCAAATGCCTTAGGTTTTTCTGCGCAAGAGTTAGACGCGATGATTTCTCGCTGGGAAGCCGAGCTCAACTTCCATCGTCGCGGTGGTCAACAGCAATCGACGCAATCAAGTGCAAAACAGTTGGACGAAGCCTACCAAATTCTTGGGGTCACGGACCAAGACAGCGAGCAACAAGTGAAGCGCGCTTATCGTAAACTGATGAGCCAGCATCACCCGGATAAGCTGGTAGCAAAAGGTCTGCCACCGGAGATGATGGAGCTGGCTAAGCAGCGAACTCAAGATATTCAACGTGCCTATGAAGTGATTAAGCTACAACGCAAAGCGAAAGTGGCTTAGATAACTCTATACTTGGTTGCGAGGCTGACCTGCGGAGAAGGCTTCTATGTTGTCAATCAGTTGGTCGGCCAGGCTTTGCATGCTTTGACTACTTGCCCAGCCTACATGTGGCGTGAGGATAAAGTTGCTTAACGCCTGGGCTTGTAATAAAGGGTTGTCGCTGGAAGGGGGCTCTTGACTGACAACGTCACAAGCGGCGCCGGCAATGCCTCCGGAGCGTAGAGCTTCGAGTAAGGCGGCCTCGTTCACGATACCGCCCCGAGCAGTGTTAATTAATAATGCGCTGGGTTTCATTAACGCTAATTCGGTGTGAGTGATGAGATCTGCCGTTTCGGAACTGAGTGGACAGTGGATACTTAGCACGTCTGCGCAGGCCAAGGCGTCCGTAAAATCAACCCTTCCGGTTCGGGGAGCTTGATTTTTACGTTCGGCAAATATCACTTCCATACCGATACTTTTCGCAAGTTTAGCAGTGGCTTGACCTAAGTTGCCTGCGCCAATAATCACCAATTTTTGACCTGCCAAATTATCAATGGGATAGTCAAAAAAGCAGAACTGCTGTGACTGTTGCCAGCGTCCCTGTTGAACGGCCTGATGGTAGGCGGTTATATTGCGACGTAAATTAAACATCAAGCCAATACTATGCTCGGCGATGCTCTGGGCGGCATAATCTTGAATATTTGAAACGATGATCTGTTGTTGAGCTGCGGCAGCTAAATCTACATTGTTGGTGCCAGTTGCGGCCACCGCAATCAATTTTAAGCGGGGAAGCTGCTTAAGAATAGCAGCATCGAGTTTTACTTTGTTGACTATCAAAATATCAGCATGTTGCGCATGGGCTAATCGCTGCTCGGGATTGGTACTGGCATAGTCTTGCCAAGTATGGGGGAAGCGAGGACGCCTTAAATTTACATCGTCAGTTAGGGTCTGTCGGTCTAAAAATACAATATTCATCGATAAATCAACATATTGTGAATGGGGAAACTGTTGTTCAGTTTAACCAGCGTTTAAGCTCTTGGCTAGTACCAACCTAAGGCGTTCAACCAGCCATAAATGCTTTTCGTGAGTAAGGCATGGTTAGGTGCGGTTTCGGCAGAGACCGGTAGCTGTGTTTGTCGGTAGTTTAATTTCTGACTTTTATTGCTGGCAATCAAGCGTTGCTGGGCAGCTTCGAATTGCCATTGATTATAATTTGGATCATAGATGTCGAGTACCGGAATGCTCAGCCGCGCGAGCTGTTTGGCAAGCCTTTGATTTAGGGCTTGGTTGGGGTAGTAGGCGCTCATTAAGATAAGCCCATCGGGTGGGCTTAATTGCTGTTCGGCGAGCAACTCGACCAGCCAGGCGCCCATCACCCCTTGCGCGATCAACAGTTGAAATCCAAATGGCTGAGCTTGGGTTTGTCGAGCGGCTTCGATGACTTCGCTTAGTTGTTGTTGGTAAGTGTTTTGTTGATCTTGCGGTTCACTGTCTTGCATCAGACTGGCTTGGGGGGCTGGTGGAAGAATCGCGCCGGTTTGCCAGCCTAAGGAGGGAAGCGTTTGGCGTAAGCTATCGATCATATCCTCGCTACTGGGAGAGTTCCCCCAGTCGGGAAGCAAAATCGCCGTTCCTCGCTGTTGTGGGGTCTGTTGTTCTATCCATAGACTTACAAATTGGCGTTGTTCTACGGTGAGTGATTTTAGCTCACCCTTGACAGGCCATTGCGAAAAATCCAGAGATTGAGGCTGTGCCCACGCCATGGTGCTAAGTACAGTGATTAACCAAAACAGTTTGTAGATCCGCACTTGATTGCAGCCCAAGGTTGAACAGAGTTGATCCTATATCGGAAGCAAACCATTGAAGCTTTAGTTAAAAAGGCGGTTCACAGTCAAATTCTAGCCAATGTTCAGTGATGGGGTGAAAAAAGCCAAGCTTCGCTGCATGTAAATGTAAGCGTTCGCTAAGTGCAATAGCCTTAGCACTGGCATAAAAACCATCACCGACTATTGGACAGCCGATCTGTTGCATGTGTACCCGAAGTTGATGAGTTCGACCAGTAATAGGTTGTAACTCCACCAGAGAGGTGTGCTGGCGTTTTTCCAATAGAAACCATTTGGTAAGGGCTGCTTTGCCCAGCTCAAGATCAACCATTTGTCTGGGGCGATTGGGCCAGTCACAACGTAAAGGCAGATTGACTTCTCCCTGAGTTGTATGGGGGTGGCCAAATATTTCTGCGTAATAAGTCTTCGCTGTTTTACGCTGTTGAAATTGTCGACTTAAATGGCTTTGTGCTGGTTTACCGAGGGCCATTACAATTAGCCCCGAGGTGGCCATATCGAGGCGGTGAACTATCTTGAGTTCTGGCCATACACGCTGAGCTCGTTGCCATAAACTATCCTTTTCTATTCGTCCTGGTACTGACAATAAGCCACTGGCTTTGTTAAATACTACGACCGAATCATCTTGATAGACGATGCTGATATAAGGAGACATTGGCGGACGATAAACAAAGTTTGGCATGACATGGGCTCTAAAAAATAAGGCCTCAGTGTACCTGAGGCCTTGTTTGGAATAAATCAGTGAAATGATGCTTAGTTATGTGACACTAAAATCACTCGTAAAGCATCTAATTTTACTTGCGCCTTTTGCAGGTAATTATCAGCCGTGTCGCGTAGCTCGCGTAGCGTATCCAGTTCATCTTGACGAATACTGGGATTTACGGCGCTTAATGCTTCGAGTCGTTCTAGTTCAGTATTTAAGCTTTGTTGCATGGTCTTGCTGGCATCCGCCACAATACGGTCTAGCTGTTGCTGAGCCAGTTCGTTGGCTTGGTGCAATAAGGGATGGATCTGAGCTTGTGATGCACTGACTAGTTTGGCCGCCAAATGACGATTTACCGCCGAAAGCTGACTATTAAACTGATCAAAACTCACATTTTCTGAAAGATTACCGCCATTTTTATCCAGCAAAATTCGCACTGGCGTGGCAGGCAAGTAACGTTCGATTTGATACTGCGCAGGTGCGCTGGTCTCAATAATGAAGATCCCTTCAACAAATAAGCTACCTACCGGTAGTGCTCGATTCTTTAATAAGGCGACTGATGTGGTACCTAGGTCGGCGCCCAAAATGGTATCGATACAGCTTTGCAATAAAGGATGCTCCCACGACATGAGTTGTATTTCATCGCGACTTAAGGCTGTGTCTCTATCATAAGTAATGGTACAACCGTCTTCAGGTAAACCTTGGATGGAGGGAACGATCATCTGTTCACTGGCATGCAAGACCAAAGCATTCTCGCCTTTATCGTCTTGGTTGATGCCAACGGTATCAAACAGCCGTAAGCTAAAGGTGACAAAGTGTGGATCTTGTTCAGCAGCCTGGATCTTCTCGACTAAATCGTTGGCTTTACTACCGCCGCCAGAGTGAATTTCCAATAGCCGATCTCGTCCTGCATCGAGCTTTTGTTTAATTGCTTGATAACGTTTGGCACAGTCACCAATCAGTTGCTCAAGAACGGCTTCATCCGGTTGGTTTTGTATCAGCAGGGCATTTAAGCTTTCGCCAAATTCGGCGTAGATGGCGGCGCCAGCCGGGCAGGTTTGCTCGAATGCATTTAAACCTTCGTGATACCAACGTAAAAGCGTTTGCTGAGGCGTTTTCGCCAAATAAGGGACATGGATCTGAATATCATTTTTTTGGCCAATTCGATCTAATCGACCGATCCGTTGTTCGAGTAAATCAGGGTTAATTGGTAAATCAAATAACACGATATGATGAGCAAACTGAAAGTTACGGCCTTCAGAACCAATTTCTGAACAAACCATTAGTTGGGCTCCCGCCTCCTCTTGCGCGAAGTAAGCGGCAGCTTTATCTCGTTCCAGTAAAGACATATCTTCATGGAAAACGGTCGCTCGGATCCCTTCTCGGGTGCGTACCGCATCTTCAATGGCTAGGGCGGTGGCCGCCTTGGCGCAAAT
Source organism: Agarivorans sp. QJM3NY_33 (assembly GCF_050870865.2). Taxonomy (NCBI): domain Bacteria; kingdom Pseudomonadati; phylum Pseudomonadota; class Gammaproteobacteria; order Alteromonadales; family Alteromonadaceae; genus Agarivorans; species Agarivorans sp. QJM3NY_33. Next base: position 4,286,496 of record NZ_CP194039.2, on the reverse strand, counting down.
CAGCAAGATTTTCTTTTGCTTGTGTGCCAGTAAAAATCCTAGTAACCAATCGATGCGCGGGTCAAATTTAGTCCAGCTGGCTTCACCCTCCGCTTCTCCTTCAAACTGTTGGTACAGTTCTTCTGGAAACATTAATTGCATGACATTATTGGATGCTTTGCTTTGCATCATTTGATGCACTTTCAGGGCTGTTTGATACTGGCTCGGTAGCGTTAAGGCGTAACTGCTCAATTGGCGTAGCGGAAAACCTTGCATGGCACTGCGGGTGTTTCTAAATAAAACTCGGCCGGTACCGTGTCGATCGAGTAGGTGTTGTAATAATTCTTCACGTGCTTGTTGCTGTTGTTCGTAACTCGATGTCGGGTCGTTAATTATTAGCAATAAGGGTTGAATATCATTTTCGCTGAGTAGTTCGGTTAAATGATTGGCTTGTTCGGCGAGTAGTGGCGACTGTTCGAGTAGCGACTGGGCAGCGGTGGCAACAGGCTGGTAATGCTGCTCTTCTTCGATGAATGCTTGATAATCGTAGAAGCGATCTGGGTCGAGTAGCCGTAGGCGAGCAAAATGACTTTGATGTCCGAGTTGGTCGGGGGTTGCTGTGAGTAATAATACGCCAGCAATTTGCTGAGATAAGGCTTCAATGATTTGATACTCACGGCTCGGTGATTGTTCGTCCCACTTTAAGTGATGGGCTTCATCGACGATCATTAAATCCCATTCGGTAGCTAATATCTGTTCAAAGCGTTTTTTACGACTACGTAAGAAATTTAAGCTACACAGTACCAATTGTTCGGTGTCGAAAGGGTTGTCGGCTTCGGCATAGGCTTCTACACAACGATCTTCGTCAAATAAACTAAAGTGCATATTAAAACGGCGTAGCATTTCAATTAGCCATTGGTACTGCAAAGCATCGGGCACGACAATCAATACGCGTTTAGCTAAACCTGCAATCAGTTGTTGGTGGATGATCAAACCAGCTTCAATGGTTTTACCTAAGCCGACTTCGTCTGAAAGCAGGACACGAGGAGAAATTCGTCGACCAACTTCGCTAGCAATATAAAGTTGATGGGGGATTAAACTGACTTTACCGCCCATTAATCCTTTCAACTCTGATTGTTGTTCAGTAAAACGCTTCAATTGAGTTTGGTAGCGGATCACAAAGCTATCGAAGCGATCGACCTGGCCTGCAAATAAACGATCTTGCGGCTTATTAAACTTTAAAAAATGGCTAAGAAACATCTCGCGGAGTTGTACTTGTTCTTCGGTATCATTGCGGACACCGTGATAAACAATCAACTCATCTGCTTCTTCAACTTGGGTAATGGTCATTGACCAATCATCGGTGCTGGTGATCTCATCACCCGTATTAAATATAACTCGAGTGATAGGCGCTTCGGCCATTGCATAGAATCGGTTTTCACCGGTTGCAGGAAAGAGCAAAGTGACCATTCTGCCCTCGATTGCAACAACGGTTCCTAAACCTAACTCAGATTCTGAATCACTGATCCAGCGTTGGCCGATAGAAAATGACATCAGCAAGAGACTCCAAAGGAAAAAGGGCGGCTATGGTATCCAATACATTCGTGAAGTAAACCCAAGAATGAAACTAATCTGCTGTTCCATATAAAAGAAAGCACAGATTAAAGGGGCAAATACTTAAAACTTAACTATAGTTATTATCCCTGAGGTGTGCGAATTGCTTAAAAAGAGCACAATTTGTTGCTGCTTTGAGCAGTTAAACAAAAAACTGTGATTTTCTTCAAAAAAGGCTTGCACCGTAAGCGCGGATCCCTATAATGCGACTCCACTGACACGGCGGGCAGCACGCAATAGCGCAGCAGCAAGCGGTCAGGGTTGGTAAGGCCTGAGGCTTTATCAGCGGCGGTTAAACGCTTCAAACTTTCCTTAGAAAAGTTCTTCGGAAAAGATTGAAAAAAGCGGTTGACAGTCACCGAGGATGGCGTAGAATGCGCACCTCGCTTCGCAAGAAGCAACGCTCTTTAACAATTTATCAAGCAATCTGTGTGAGCACTCACAGAGCACTAAGCGAAAAAAATTAGCTTAAGTGAACTGGAGTGACACACTGTTTTAACAGTAATAATTTCAGTATTTACTTTGAGCGAAAAAACTTTGATTGAAGAGTTTGATCATGGCTCAGATTGAACGCTGGCGGCAGGCTTAACACATGCAAGTCGAGCGGTAACATTTCTAGCTTGCTAGAAGATGACGAGCGGCGGACGGGTGAGTAATGCTTGGGAATATGCCTTTACGTGGGGGACAACAGTTGGAAACGACTGCTAATACCGCATAATGTCTTCGGACCAAAGGAGGGGACTCTTCGGAGCCTTTCGCGTAGAGATTAGCCCAAGTGGGATTAGCTAGTTGGTGGGGTAATGGCTCACCAAGGCGACGATCCCTAGCTGGTTTGAGAGGATGATCAGCCACACTGGGACTGAGACACGGCCCAGACTCCTACGGGAGGCAGCAGTGGGGAATATTGCACAATGGGCGAAAGCCTGATGCAGCCATGCCGCGTGTGTGAAGAAGGCCTTCGGGTTGTAAAGCACTTTCAGTTGTGAGGAAGGCAATATGCTTAATACGTATATTGTTTGACGTTAGCGACAGAAGAAGGACCGGCTAACTCCGTGCCAGCAGCCGCGGTAATACGGAGGGTCCGAGCGTTAATCGGAATTACTGGGCGTAAAGCGTACGCAGGCGGCTTTTTAAGCCAGATGTGAAATCCCCGGGCTCAACCTGGGAATGGCATTTGGAACTGGGAAGCTAGAGTTTTGTAGAGGGTGGTAGAATTTCAGGTGTAGCGGTGAAATGCGTAGAGATCTGAAGGAATACCAGTGGCGAAGGCGGCCACCTGGACAAAAACTGACGCTCATGTACGAAAGCGTGGGGAGCAAACAGGATTAGATACCCTGGTAGTCCACGCCGTAAACGATGTCTACTAGTTGTCTGTGGGTTTAACCCGTGGGTAACGCAGCTAACGCATTAAGTAGACCGCCTGGGGAGTACGGCCGCAAGGTTAAAACTCAAATGAATTGACGGGGGCCCGCACAAGCGGTGGAGCATGTGGTTTAATTCGATGCAACGCGAAGAACCTTACCTGCCCTTGACATACTAAGAACTTTCCAGAGATGGATTGGTGCCTTCGGGAACTTAGATACAGGTGCTGCATGGCTGTCGTCAGCTCGTGTCGTGAGATGTTGGGTTAAGTCCCGCAACGAGCGCAACCCTTATCCTTATTTGCCAGCACGTGATGGTGGGAACTCTAGGGAGACTGCCGGTGATAAACCGGAGGAAGGTGGGGACGACGTCAAGTCATCATGGCCCTTACGGGCAGGGCTACACACGTGCTACAATGGCATGTACAGAGGGATGCGAACTCGCGAGAGCAAGCGGACCCCAGAAAGCATGTCGTAGTCCGGATCGGAGTCTGCAACTCGACTCCGTGAAGTCGGAATCGCTAGTAATCGTGGATCAGAATGCCACGGTGAATACGTTCCCGGGCCTTGTACACACCGCCCGTCACACCATGGGAGTGGGCTGCAAAAGAAGTGGGTAGTTTAACCTTCGGGAGGACGCTCACCACTTTGTGGTTCATGACTGGGGTGAAGTCGTAACAAGGTAGCCCTAGGGGAACCTGGGGCTGGATCACCTCCTTATTATGAACGTTTATGTTTTGTGACGTGTTCACACAGATTGCTTGATAGAAGATAAAGAGAGAAGTTCTAGTGTGGTTTAGAACCAACGAGAACAGCTAACGCAGTGTCCCGTTCGTCTAGAGGCCTAGGACACCGCCCTTTCACGGCGGTAACACGAGTTCAAATCTCGTACGGGATACCATTTCTCTCTTGGTTTAAGAAAATAAAGCTAAGCATTATGTTGATACAGTGCTTAGCTTTGGTTTCTAAGAAGCCGAATGCTCTTTAACAATTTGGAAAAGCTGATAAAAAATATCTCAAAAATACGAGTGAAATAACAAGTGTTTTTGGTATTCAAAAAAATAAGGTGATCGTACTCGAGTGGCAGGATTTATACAGCCTGACCATTCAAGTGATTTAAGCGACAACATTTAGGTGTTGTATGGTTAAGTGACTAAGCGTATACGGTGGATGCCTTGGCAGTCAGAGGCGATGAAGGACGTGTTAATCTGCGATAAGCCATGTTGAGTCGATAAAAGACGTAATAGACATGGATTTCCGAATGGGGAAACCCACTGCATTTTATGCAGTATCGTAACGTGAATACATAGCGTTGCGAGGCGAACCCGGGGAACTGAAACATCTAAGTACCCGGAGGAAAAGAAATCAACCGAGATTCTGGTAGTAGCGGCGAGCGAACCCGGATTAGCCCTTAAGCTTCTTATAATTTAGTGGAACAAGCTGGAAAGTTTGGCCGTAGCGGGTGATAGCCCCGTACACGAAAGGTGATTTGAAGTGAAAACGAGTAGGACGGCACACGTGATATGTTGTCTGAATATGGGGGGACCATCCTCCAAGGCTAAATACTCCTGACTGACCGATAGTGAACCAGTACCGTGAGGGAAAGGCGAAAAGAACCCCTGTGAGGGGAGTGAAATAGAACCTGAAACCGTATACGTACAAGCAGTGGGAGCCTCTTTGTGGGGTGACTGCGTACCTTTTGTATAATGGGTCAACGACTTAATTTCAGTAGCAAGGTTAAGCGAATAGCGGAGCCGTAGGGAAACCGAGTGTTAACTGCGCGCATAGTTGCTGGGATTAGACCCGAAACCCGGTGATCTAGCCATGGGCAGGTTGAAGATTGGGTAACACCAATTGGAGGACCGAACCGACTAATGTTGAAAAATTAGCGGATGACTTGTGGCTGGGGGTGAAAGGCCAATCAAACCGGGAGATAGCTGGTTCTCCTCGAAAGCTATTTAGGTAGCGCCTCGGACGAATACTAGTGGGGGTAGAGCACTGTTAAGGCTAGGGGGTCATCCCGACTTACCAACCCTTTGCAAACTCCGAATACCACTAAGTACTATCCGGGAGACACACGGCGGGTGCTAACGTCCGTCGTGAAAAGGGAAACAACCCAGACCGTCAGCTAAGGTCCCAAAGTCATAGCTAAGTGGGAAACGATGTGGGAAGGCTTAGACAGCCAGGATGTTGGCTTAGAAGCAGCCATCATTTAAAGAAAGCGTAATAGCTCACTGGTCGAGTCGGCCTGCGCGGAAGATGTAACGGGGCTAAGCTATGCACCGAAGCTACGGGTACTTGCTTTGCAAGTGCGGTAGAGGAGCGTTCTGTAAGCCGTTGAAGGTGATTCGTAAGGATTGCTGGAGGTATCAGAAGTGCGAATGTTGACATGAGTAACGATAAAGGGGGTGAAAAGCCCCCTCGCCGAAAGACCAAGGTTTCCTGTTCAATGTTAATCAGAGCAGGGTGAGTCGGCCCCTAAGGCGAGACTGAAAAGTGTAGTCGATGGGAAACAGGTTAATATTCCTGTACTTCGTATAATTGCGATGGGAGGACGGAGAAGGCTAGGCCAGCGCGGCGTTTGGTTGTCCGCGTTTAAGGTTGTAGGCTGGACACTTAGGAAAATCCGGGTGTCTAAGGCTGAGGATTGATGACGAGTCACTAAGGTGATGAAGTGGTTGATGCCCTGCTTCCAGGAAAAGTCTCTAAGCTTCAGATTATACGAAACCGTACCCCAAACCGACACAGGTGGTTGGGTAGAGAATACCAAGGCGCTTGAGAGAACTCGGGTGAAGGAACTAGGCAAAATGGTACCGTAACTTCGGGAGAAGGTACGCTGCTGTTGGTGATGGGACTTGCTCCCTAAGCTGACGGCAGTCGCAGATACCAGTTGGCTGCAACTGTTTATTAAAAACACAGCACTGTGCTAAATCGAAAGATGACGTATACGGTGTGACGCCTGCCCGGTGCCGGAAGGTTAATTGATGTGGTTAGCGCAAGCGAAGCTATTGATCGAAGCCCCGGTAAACGGCGGCCGTAACTATAACGGTCCTAAGGTAGCGAAATTCCTTGTCGGGTAAGTTCCGACCTGCACGAATGGCGTAATGATGGCCAAGCTGTCTCCACCCGAGACTCAGTGAAATTGAAATTGCCGTGAAGATGCGGTGTACCCGCGGCTAGACGGAAAGACCCCGTGAACCTTTACTACAGCTTGACACTGAACATTGACCCTACATGTGTAGGATAGGTGGGAGGCTTTGAAGCGTTGTCGCTAGATGATGTGGAGCCGACCTTGAAATACCACCCTTGTAGTGTTGATGTTCTAACGTTGTCCCGTTATCCGGGATGCGGACAGTGTCTGGTGGGTAGTTTGACTGGGGCGGTCTCCTCCCAAAGAGTAACGGAGGAGCACGAAGGTTGGCTAAGTACGGTCGGACATCGTACGGTTAGTGCAATGGCATAAGCCAGCTTAACTGCGAGACAGACACGTCGAGCAGGTACGAAAGTAGGTCATAGTGATCCGGTGGTTCTGTATGGAAGGGCCATCGCTCAACGGATAAAAGGTACTCCGGGGATAACAGGCTGATACCGCCCAAGAGTTCATATCGACGGCGGTGTTTGGCACCTCGATGTCGGCTCATCACATCCTGGGGCTGAAGTCGGTCCCAAGGGTATGGCTGTTCGCCATTTAAAGTGGTACGCGAGCTGGGTTTAGAACGTCGTGAGACAGTTCGGTCCCTATCTGCCGTGGGCGTTTGAGAATTGAAGGGAGCTGCTCCTAGTACGAGAGGACCGGAGTGGACGAACCGCTGGTGTTTGGGTTGTTATGCCAATAGCATTGCCCAGTAGCTACGTTCGGAACTGATAACCGCTGAAAGCATCTAAGCGGGAAGCAGGCCTTGAGATTAATTCTCACTAGGACTTTAAGTCCTCTGAAGGGCCGTTGGAGACTACAACGTTGATAGGCAAGGTGTGTAAGTGCTGTGAGGCATTGAGCTAACTTGTACTAATTACCCGTGAGGCTTAACCATACAACACCTAAAGGGTGTTGCTTATAGATACTTTATTTTAGAAACCAAGAGTGCTTGTTATACTCGTGGGATATATCAGTTTTTTCGAATGTTAAAGACAACAAGTTTTTGCCTGGTGGCAATAGCGTTGTGGAACCACCTGAACCCATGCCGAACTCAGAAGTGAAACGCAACTGCGCCGATGATAGTGTGGGGTCTCCCCATGTGAAAGTAGGTCACTGCCAGGCACCTATTTTAAAAACCCAGCTATGTGCTGGGTTTTTTTATGTCTGAAATTGCCATGTGAAAGTGGGCTGGATATTGCTAGGCGCCTATTTAGAGAAAGCCTATCCTCACGGATAGGCTTTTTTTATGTCTGGGATTGAGCGCGGACAGGCCGATGCTGAATGTGAAATGGGGAGGGGATGCATGGAGAGCTAGCGGATTTTCCATATTTGTTTGATATTTGAACGATCAGGTTTTTGTCATGCCGAAATGTTTGTAAAGCGGATAAAGATGTTTTAACTTGAGATTGAAGGTTTGCACGATTGTTAGATCGCCTATGAGCCTATGGAGGGCAAATATGGAAAATGATTCCTCAAGTAAACTGTTCATCCTCGATACCAATGTGCTGCTGCACGAACCCCTCGCAATATATTCATTTCAAGAACATGACGTTGTCATCCCGATGACGGTGTTAGAAGAGTTGGACCGGATCAAAGATCGCCAAAAAGATGTTGCTCGTGATGCTCGGGTGGCGATCCGGGCCTTGGAAGATGTGTTCGCTTCAGCTACTCCAGAACAGATTATTCATGGTGTAGAACTTAAAAATGATGCTGATAATCAAGTCAATGGTAAGATCTCTATTTTTGCGGATCATACCTTAGAAAAAGAACAGCGTAACTTTACCGCTGATGAGCCGGATAACCGGATTATTAATGCGGCGATCTATTTGCAACAAAAACATGCGTCTCGCCAAGTTGTATTGGTCACCAAAGATATTAATATGCGGCTTAAAGCCAAAGGGGCTGGGCTCGAACATGTTGAAGATTATCGTACGGATCAATTAATTGATGATATTCGTTTGTTAGCTAAAGGCTTCGTTGAATTTGAAGGTAGTTTCTGGGGACGAGTGAAGGATTGTGATAGTAGCTCTGAAGGACGTGATACTCATCATGTGATTGATACAGAAATTGTTGGGCCTTGCTATGTGAATCAATACTTGATCGATGATACGAAAAGCTTCGCAGCGCGGGTTATGAGTAAGACCGAAGATAAGACTGAGTTGCTTGATTTGGGCTATGAACGCTTAATGGGCAAACACGCCTGGGGAGTTCATCCTAAGAATATATATCAGGGAATGGCTTTTGATGCGCTACTCGATCCGACGATAGATTTGGTTATTCTGACTGGGCCAGCTGGTTGTGGTAAAACTCTACTGGCAATGGCAGCAGCCTTGGAAATGGTTGTTGAGAAAGGCATTTACGATAAGATTATCGTGACTCGTAATACACCTGAAATCGCCGAGTCTATTGGCTTCTTACCGGGTACTGAAGAGGAGAAAATGGCACCATGGCTAGCCGCTATCACGGATACTCTGGAAGTGTTACATAAGCATGATGAATCGATGTCAGGTTCGATGAGTTATATTATGGAAAAGGCTAATATTCAGTTCAAGTCGGTGAACTTTATGCGCGGACGCAGCATTCAAAATTCCTTTGTTTTTTTGGATGAGTGTCAAAATTTGACAGCTTCCCAGCTGAAAACGATTATTACCCGCTGCGGTGAGGGCACCAAATTGGTATGCTGTGGTAATCTGGCGCAAATCGATAGTAATTATTTATCGGCAGTTACGTCCGGTTTAACCTATATCGTAGAGCGTTTTAAAGATTTTGAAGGGAGCGCGAACGTTTACTTAAATGGTGTAGTGAGGAGCCGTTTAGCCTCGTTTGCTGAAGAAAAACTATAGAAGGTAAGGCAATGATCGGAGAAGCGGAGAAGCGCGCATTTCATCGTATGTTGATTAATGCAGAGCTCAAGATTTGGGTGGGTCAGCATAGTTATGCTGGCCTGTGTAAAGACTTAAGTGCAACGGGTATGGGGATTAGTGTCAAAGACCTCACACTGCAACTTGGTGATGAGGTGGAAGTTGCTCTGAGTGGCCAAGGTGTGGCACCATTTTCCGCCAAAGGAAAAGTGGTTCGTGCTAATAGTAGTGCTGATTATGCGATAGAGTTTACTTCTCTCTCTTAAATTTTGGCGGCACCCAATCCATGCGCTGGTAGCTGTAGATCCCCGAGCGTATGGCTTGCGCACTGCTGTCGGCAACTTTACCGAGTGGATACAAGGCTGGGCCTGTTGGTTCGGCTAAAACCATGGTTTTTCCCGCAACGTTTACCGTTTCATCGTTTGCTCGTGGGGGAATACCTAAGGCGAGCAAGGCATGGTTCGGTACATAGATAATAGCGACCCCCAAGCGCGGATATAAATATTTCAACGCGCTGGCGAGTAGCGTGGTTTTGCTATCACAGTCTCCTTGATTATTCCGCAGCACTTGAATGGGAGTGAGATAACCAGCTCCGCGTAGATTATCTTTCGAACGGAGTTGATTGTAGGGGATCGATTGAACAAAACTCAGTAAGTAATTAGTTATCTCTCTCAGCGGAACTGGGTCTTTGTTGATGGCATTGAGACTACTGTTGAGCCAACTTGTTAGATACTTCGCACTCTCTTTCGCGAATCGATTGTGATCAGGCATGATTGCAGTGCTACTATCACTGATGGTTTGTTCAATAAAATATTGCTGCTGTAGATAGTCTTGATAGAACTTGTCACTGTGGCTGTTGATCTGCGCCACTAGCTGGTCAATGAAGACTTGGTCATAGCCTTGTATTTGAAAACTGAACTGGTTATGACTGCTACTTATGCTAACCCTTGCCTGCTTAGGATCGAGCTTATCCAACTCTGGTTTGAGTTTATTTAAAATATATTGCTGTGCCTGTTTGGGTCGGTATTGGATGAATTTAGTCAGTTGAATCGGGTAGCCGAGCAGTTCGAACTGTAGTTGTTGTTTTTGGCCTTGGTGATCTTGCCATAAATATTGATAATGGCTTTGCTTACGTTCGAAGAGCAATTGTTTGGCTTGACTCAAGGGCGTCAAAATACTGGAGAAGATCAATAGCCATAGCCAAGTTTTGTGCATTGCTTCTCCAGTGTGGTTTTTATTAGCCTAGTCTAGACTGCTTTTGTTTCGCGACTTGCTCGGCACGATGAATGTGGTTCAAAACATGCACAAAAGCTTTGGCTGAGGCTTCGACAATGTCGGTCGCGAGTCCCATGCCATGATATTTACGTCCTTGATAGTTCGCAACAATATCAGCCTTCCCTAAAGCATCTTTTATATCTGTTTTGGCTGCAGTGGTGGTACCGCCTCCCGCCGCTTCGATGGTGTAGTCATCTATTTTTATATCGTAACCGGTAATTTTTCGTAAGCAACGATATGCGGCATCAATGGGGCCGTTTCCAGTGGATGCCTCTAGGAATGTGTGTTCACCTGCGACCAGTTTCACTGTTGCAGTTGAGACTACATCTGAGCCGCTTTGAGCGCTTAGGTAGTCCAACCGATAGAACTCGGTATCATCTTGTAAGTTATTAAAAAAGACGAGAGCTTCAAGATCATAATCAAATACTTGACCTTTGCGGTCGGCCAAGCCTAAGAAGCTCTCGTAGAGTTCGTCGAGATCGTAGTCGGTTTCGTTATATCCTAATTCTTGCATTCGGTGTTTTATCACATGGCGACCAGAGCGAGAGGTCAGGTTAAGACTATTTTTATTTAAGCCGATGCTTTCAGGGGTCATGATCTCGTAGGTATTTTCGTTCTTCAACATACCATCTTGGTGGATCCCAGAAGAGTGCGAGAAGGCATTACTACCAACAATGGCCTTATTAGCTTGCACTGGCATATTGCATAAGTGGCTTACCAGTTGGCTTGCACGGTAAATTTCTTGTGACTTAATATTGGTGCGAAGGCCGTCCAATTGATCTTTTCGGGTATTAATGATCATGGCCACTTCTTCTAGAGAACAGTTACCTGCTCGTTCACCTATTCCATTTAGGGTACATTCGATTTGTCGTGCCCCCTGTTGAATGGCGCTAATGGAGTTGGCTACCGAGAGCCCTAAATCGTCATGGCAGTGAACAGAAATTATGGCTTGGTCGATATTGGGGACTCGGTTAAATAGCTTGCTGATGATTCCGCCGAACTCACTGGGGACGGTGTAGCCCACGGTATCAGGAATATTGACCGTCGTGGCACCGGCTTTAATTGCCGCCTCGACCATGCGACATAAATTATCGATCGGGGTTCGTCCCGCGTCTTCGCAGGAGAACTCAACATCATTGGTATAGTTTCGCGCATGCTTGACTGCGGATACAGCCATCGCCAATACGTCATCGAAGCTACGCTTGAGTTTGCTTTCGACGTGTACGGTTGAAGTCGAAATAAAGGTGTGGATGCGGAAGGCTTCGGCGACTTTTAACGCTTCTGCTGCGACATCAATGTCTTTGGGGAGGGCGCGAGACAGAGCACATACCGTGGAATTTTTGATTTCGCGCGCAATGGTTTGCACTGATTCAAAATCACCGGGTGAGGATATAGGAAAGCCGACTTCCATGATGTCGACACCTAAACGCTCTAAGGCAAAAGCAATTTGTAGCTTTTCTTTCACGGTTAAACTGGCGGCGAGCGCCTGTTCGCCATCACGTAGCGTCGTATCAAAAATTTTGACTAGGTCTGACATTCATTAATCCTTGTCTATGATTAGTGGTGTTTGCGTAACAGCATGGACCGTTATTACGGTTTATTATTTTTTTCGCTTAGCTGGCCATGCAATCTTGTTTTGCTATTTTAGCAAGCCCACATCTTACTGGCTAACATCTAATTCAATTAATCTCTTTGAGCAGCATTGAGTATGGAGTAACAATTTGAATAAAACTGCTATCGTGATCGGTGCCACGGGCCTCGTCGGATTGGCGCTGGTTAAACAGTTACTCGCTGATCCGCAATGGGCAAAGGTGAAGGTATTTAGTCGCCGGTCGATGGATCTAAATTCGTCGAAGCTAGACCTACATGTAGTTGATTTTACCCAACTGCCCATCTGGCAATCACAGATTAAAGGGCATAGCTTGTTTATCTGCTTAGGAACGACTTTGCGTCAAGCAGGGAGCCGAGCGGCAATGCGACAGATTGATTACGAGTTACCGCTAGATTTTTCGATTGCGGCGAAGCGCAATGGTATTGAAGATTGTTTGTTAATTTCCAGTCGCATGGCGAATCCTGCATCTGTTTTTCATTATCTAAGAATCAAAGGCGAACTAGAACAAGCGCTCACGCATTTGTTGTTTAAACGGCTAATGATTTTTCGCCCAGGGCCTTTACTGGGTCAACGTCGGGAACCAAGAACTTCGGAACAACTGGTTGCGGTGTTACAACCGCTATTTCGTGCTCAGTATTCTCCATTTAGGGCGTGGCGAGGCACTTCTGCCAACAGCCTTGCCCGTTGTATGTTGCGTCATGCGAATGATACAGCACCGCAGCAAAAGCAGATCTTCCAAGGTGAGGCGCTGTATTAATCGTTGGTTGTTGATTCGAATCAATCGGACTGGTTGGATGGGCGAGCCGGGTTATTCAGCTAAATGATCGCTTCGTTTTTCGTTTCTTGCTGTAAGCATGGCCCCAGTAGAAACTTGTTGTTCGCGTTACTACCGAGAGAACGCCTATTTTATTGTGCTTATTGTCAACTGAAGGTCTCTTGTCATCGTTTTGTCAAACTATGTTCATTTCCCGGTAAAGCAATATCTTCAGTCTGGAGTTAAAACTCATGGATGGAGCTTGCTATGTTACAACGATTACACCAGTGGGATTACGCCATATCAGCTAGCTGTTTAGGGCATCGCTTTAATCGGCAAGTCGCTAGTTTGGCTAAAATTGTGTCACATTCCGGAGATGGTTATTACTACGCCTTATTTGCAGGCGTGATTGCTTTCACCTCCCACGCCGAAGCATTCATCAGTTTATCTCTACCCGCTTACGCCTTGGAGTTGTTGTGTTATTTATTGCTTAAGCAAGTGTTTCGTCGTGACCGCCCGCAAGCGCTGCCAGTGTTTATTCGCCCTTCCGATCGTTTCAGTTTTCCCTCAGGGCATAGTGCTGGTGCTTTTGTGATGGCGAGTTGTATCGCTCAGGTGTTCCCTACATGGGGGATGTTTGCATTTACCTGGGCGAGTTTAATCGCCTGTTCCCGGGTATTGCTTGGCGTTCATTTTATTAGTGATGTGGTTGCTGGCGCTGGTTTGGGTCTGCTGATTGTAAGTAGCATAAATTAGAATTAGGTGATGACAACGATGCGAATTCTTTATGGTGTCCAGGGTACTGGTAATGGTCATATTACACGCGCTAGGCTACTTTGTGCTGCGTTGAAGCAGCGTGGTATTAAGCTCGATGTGCTGATGTCTGGACGAGTAGGAGCATTGCCAGAAGTACCAGAGTTTGGTGATTATCGCGCCGTGAAAGGGATTAGTTTTTATCACCATGGCGGTAAGATTGATCGTTGGGAGACCTTAAAAAACTTATCGCTCAAGCAATTTAGAAAGGATGTCACGGGCTTAGATTTATCTGCTTATGATCTACTGATCAATGATTTTGAACCAGTCAGTGCTTGGGCTGCGAAGCAACAAGGCTTGAAGAGTTTATCGATCTCTCATCAAGCTGCGTTTTTATACGATGTACCCTGTAAACAAATGAGCTATTGGAATCAATTGTTGATCCGCTACTTTGCACCTTGTGAGTATAACCTTGGTGTACATTGGTGTGATAACCAGCAGCCTATTATTCCGCCTTTAGTCGAGCCTTTAAGCAATATTAGTAATCATGGCAAGATACTGGTGTATTTACCCTTTGAATCTTTAGCACAGATCAAACTATTACTGCGTCGTTTTAGTACTTATCAGTTTGTTTGTTTTCATCCAGATATCAGCCATGTAGGTGAAGATGAGAATATTCAATTTCAACCCATCGCTAGGCAGACTTTTCTCTCTCATTTGAGTGCCTGCGCCGGGGTATTTTGTAATGCAGGGTTTGAGTTGCCATCTGAAGCAATGGCTGCAGGTAAAAAACTATTAGTGAAACCACTGATCGGCCAGTTTGAGCAGCAGAGTAATGCTTATACTCTACAAAGCCTAAATTTGGCTCAGGTAACCGATAGCTTAGACCCTTATCAATTGGATGCTTGGTTGCAGCAGGAGCAAGCTGAGCCTGTCCATTATCCCAATGTTGCGGCCATTTTAGCGGAATATATTCAGTCTGGAGAGTGGCTTGAACTGTCATCAATGGCTAGCGCCATGTGGCGGCAAGTGAGTTATCCTGCGAGCAGCCAACAGATGATGACAAATATTATCCAAGATAAAACCGCAAGCGAGAATACATTGTCTAAAATAAAAGTATGGGGTTAGTGCTACGAGGAGAGAGAGATGCGTTTCATTAATGAAGACGGCGAAGTCATGGAATTAGCCAATAATATGACCATTCAAGAATTATATGATATGGGGGTCAGTATTTCTTTGAGTGAGGATACGGATCCCGAGCAAAAAATATGGTTAACGGAAGAGCATGATGCTATAAATTGAAAAACAACTTATCTTACGTACTGAGAGGCCAGATGGTATTAGATTACTGTCTGGTTTTTTGTTTTTATTTTAGGTTAATCAACTTATTGTTGCCTAGTAAGGGATGAAGAATTTATATGATTTGCCACCGAAAACCGCAGAAAGAGCAGACAAAAGCGTAGACGCTAGGGGGCAAGAAACGTTACAGTGCTAGCCTTGGAAGGCTGGATTTTATGTCCCATTTTCCGCAACACAATGAAGTTATCCCACAATGACAATAAATAAAGCCTGGAGGCTTGAACATGGAGAAGTTATCCGGCGCCGAAATGGTCGTCCGCTGTTTGCAAGATCAGGGTATTAAACATATTTTTGGTTACCCTGGCGGCTCAGTACTAGATGTTTACGACGCACTCTTCGATAGCAGTGATATTGAGCATATTTTGGTTAGACACGAGCAGGCCGCGGTCCATATGGCCGATGGTTACGCACGTGCAACTGGAGAAGTTGGTACCGTGCTTGTGACTTCTGGCCCTGGCGCGACGAATACGATTACAGGTATTGCCACAGCCTACATGGATTCAATTCCGTTGGTGATTTTATCGGGTCAGGTGCCAACCACTTTGATCGGCCAAGACGCGTTCCAAGAGACTGACATGATCGGTGTCTCTCGACCAGTGGTCAAACATAGCTTTTTAGTCAAAAAAGCTGAAGATATTCCAGCGGCAATTAAGAAAGCCTATTACATCGCTGCCACAGGGCGTCCTGGTCCGGTGGTGATTGATTTGCCAAAAGATGTGCAAAATCCATTACTTAAATTTCCTTATGAATACCCTAAGTCAGTGAGTATGCGCTCTTATAATCCGACGCTGACTGGCCATAAAGGACAAATTAAGAAAGCCGTTAAGGCTCTGTATCAGGCCGTACAACCGGTCTTGTATATTGGTGGTGGTGCGATTACTGCCGATGCTGGTGAACAGATCGGTAAACTGGTCGATTTGCTGAATGTGCCTGTCACTTCAACATTGATGGGTTTAGGTGCGTTTCCTTCAACTGATCCTCGCTTTTTGGGTATGTTGGGGATGCATGGCACCTATGAAGCGAATATGGTCATGCATCATGCCGATGTAATTTTTGCCGTCGGCGCTCGCTTTGATGACCGAGTGACCAACAATGTCGCTAAGTTTTGTCCTAATGCCACTATTTTGCATATCGACATTGATCCCACTTCAATTTCGAAGACAGTGCATGCTGATATTCCAATCGTTGGTTCGGTAGATGCGGTACTCAATCAAATGCTTGATTTGATCGAAGAAACGGGCGCAAAAAATGATGCGGATGCGATTGAACAGTGGTGGGTAAAAGTTGAACAGTGGCGTGCTCGTGAATGTTTAACTTATGCAAAAAGCGATAGCTTGATTAAACCACAGCAAGTGATTGAATCGATGTACCGAGTAACCAAAGGAGAGGCTTATGTCGCCTCCGATGTTGGTCAGCATCAAATGTTTGCTGCGCTCTATTATCCTTTTGATAAACCGCGTCGTTGGATCAACTCCGGCGGTTTGGGAACGATGGGCTTTGGCTTTCCTGCGGCAATGGGGGTTAAATTTGCCTTCCCTGACGCCACCGTCGCCTGTGTGACGGGAGATGGTTCGATTCAAATGAACATTCAAGAGTTGTCGACTTGCTTGCAGTACAATGTGCCGGTTGTAATTGTATCTCTTAATAACCGCTCTTTAGGTATGGTGAAGCAGTGGCAGAAAATGTTCTACGATGGTCGCCAATCTCACTCTTACATGGACTCGGTGCCTGATTTTGTGAAGTTGGCCGAGGCTTATGGTCATGTAGGGATCCAAGTGAACCAT
Source organism: Agarivorans sp. QJM3NY_33 (assembly GCF_050870865.2). Taxonomy (NCBI): domain Bacteria; kingdom Pseudomonadati; phylum Pseudomonadota; class Gammaproteobacteria; order Alteromonadales; family Alteromonadaceae; genus Agarivorans; species Agarivorans sp. QJM3NY_33. Next base: position 4,270,008 of record NZ_CP194039.2, on the reverse strand, counting down.
CCTGATGAGCTAGATGCTGCAATGGAAAAAGCCTTTTCGATGAAAGATCGGGTGGTATTCATGGATATTTTAGTTGATCCAGAAGAACATGTTTATCCGATGCAAATTAAAACCGAAGCGATGAAAGATATGTGGTTAAGTAAAACGGAGAGAACATAATGCGCCGAATTATTTCAGTTTTATTAGAAAATGAAGCCGGTGCTTTATCTCGAGTAACTGGTTTATTCTCACAGCGCGGTTTTAATATCGATTCACTTACGGTATCTACCACCGAAGATCCCACTCTGTCACGAATGAGTATTTGTAGCTTTGGTGATGACAATACAATTGAGCAAATTACCAAGCAGCTAAACAAGTTAGTTGATGTGCTTAAGGTATCGGTCCTTACCGAAGCGGACCATGTGGAACGCGAGATCATGTTGGTTAAGGTTCGAGCCGCAGGTAGTCTGCGAGAAGAGGTGATGCGAACTTGTGATATTTTCCGCGGGCAAATTGTCGATGTGACTCCGAGTCTGTATGTCATGCAGCTTAGTGGTGACAGTGCCAAGTTAGACGCTTGCTTGAAGACCCTGTCTCAATCCACCGAAATCTTAGAAGTGGTGCGAAGTGGCGTATGTGGTATTAGCCGTGGTGAGCGTATGCTACGCCCATAGCTTGCTTAAATTCTAGGTTGAAGACCAGCCTTGGCTGGTCTTTTTTATTTGTACAGACAACTCCTTGATGAATAACTGATATACTCTAGAAGCTGATGTGTTCTATCGATACGGATCACCGTAAATGTTGCATTGATGGGCGACGAGTTCCGTCCGAAGGCGCGACTGTTTTCTTATTGAAAGGAAATTGATAAGTATTGATTTGGTTTACGCTGTGGCAAACTTTTCTTCATGCTTAAAAAGCAGTGACTTGAACAAAAATTACTGACCTCCAGAGACCAACAGGCCTTGTTGATGTTAAGGGATGGTAAATCGACGGCCTAGATGGTGAGGAACACCAAGCATGAAATTCTCCAATCGGATTATTATTTTTACCATTAGCTGCGTCGTGGTTGCAGTATTGTTGGTATTACTTGGTGGTGGATTAACCTTTCGTCAGTTAGCCTTCAATCAACAACAACAGCAATTGCACTCCGTTGTAGAAGTGATTGATGGTCAGTTAAGTGTACAACCCGATACTCCGGAATTTGCGCAGTGGTTACCCAGTTGGTTAAGAGCGCATAATATTCAGGCTTTAGAAGTGTCTAATCGTGGTGGTGTGCTCTATACCTTTCGTGAACTAAATTATACGGGGAACAGTAATCGCTTAATTTCTTACCGCTATCCTTTAGTGGCTCACCCTGACTTCAGCGTACAAATCTGGGTGGAACGACCGTTTAAGCAATTGACTTATGAGCCGGAGGCCATGCTTGGGATTGGTGGCGGTTTAGTGATTGTTGCCCTGGGCTTGGTTGTGGTATTTCGTTGGTTGAAAAATATCATGCATGGCGCAGAGTTATTACAGACTCGAGGTAATCGCATCTTGGCTGGGCGCTTGCGAGATGCGCAAGTTGGCAGTGCAAAAGAGTGGCCGAATGCAGCCAGCAAGGCATTGGAACAATTAATTACCGAGTTGATAGAGGCGCGTCAAGAGCGGAGTCGTTTTGATTGTATTATTCGTAATAATGCCTTTGTTGATGAACTCACCCAACTCTCTAATCGCACTCATTTTTATAATCAATTGGAAGCCGAAATTACCGACGCTGATGCCCACACGGGTGCAGTGCTGCTGATTTATTTGCGCGGTATGGACGATGTAAATTACCAGTACGCGCGTAGTGAAGGTGACGCTATTTTGCAGCAAAGCGCCCAGGTTTTAAAACAATATACGCAACGCAATATCGAAGTGAATTTGGCTCGTTATAGTGGTGATGCCTTTGCTTTGTTATTACCGCTGTCGACTTTGGATGAAGCGGAAGATACTGCTGCTGGCATTTTAAAATTGTTGGAGCGGATTGCGTTGCCAGAAGTGGTTAATGCCGATGACTTTTTCTATATCGGTATTGCTGGTTATCAATATGGGGATGGTGCACAACAGGTCATTGAACAAGCCGAAGACGCTTTGCGTGTGGCACAGATGCAACGTCATAATGCTTGGCATGTCATCTCTCGTAAGTTGAATTCAACTCAAACAGGAAAGGGCTCGGTTCGCTGGCGAACCTTGTTACAGCATGTCCTGAGTAATGATGGTCTGCATTACTATCATCAGGCGGTATATGATGAAGACGGTGATGTGTGTTATCAAGAGCTGTTGTCGAGGATCACCGATTATCAAGGGGAAGTGATTAATGCCGGTGTATTTTTACCTTGGGCAGAGAAAAGTGGTTTACAGGCCGAGTTTGACCATCATGCGCTCAGTTTTGCGATGCAACAAGTGAGGTTCTCAAGTGATCCGATTAGTGTGAATCTAAATATTGCAACGGTTATCAAACAGTCGGTGATGCGCGAATTATTGCAATGGATTTTTGACCGCCCAGCTAGAGAGTGTCAAAAGCTGATTTTAGAGTTCACCGAAATTCAACTCTCTCAGTTAAATGATACCCAGATGCTTAGGCTCAAAGCGCTCAATAAAAAGGGCATTAAACTCGCTGTAGAGCGGGCTGGTCAGCAAGTCGTTAGTACCCAGTACCTTGGTGAGCTTACACTGGAGTATTTAAAGTTACATACCAGCTTAGTGCGTGATATTCAAATTCGTCAGGTCAATCAATTAGCGGTAAGCTCTATTATCGCCAGTTGTGCGGGTCGGGTGAAAGTGATCGCTGTTGGGGTTGAACGCAACGAAGAGTGGCGAGTATTACAACGTCTAGGTATTCATTGCGTGCAGGGCTTTTTATTTTCCAAACCGGAAGCGATTTAATTCATTTTAAGCCCTGAGTTAAGTTTGAAGTGCCGAGCGAAGTGAATATCATTGAATCGTTTCTGGGAATAAAATAGCCATAAACTACGCTTCGTTTAGTTTTCTGGCTAGGTTTGGGCTTTATATTCCAGATCTTATGTTCTGCTAAAGTTGAATGCTAATATTACCCAAGCTCTGTCTTGTATCAAGGTTTGCTAAATCCTCGGTAAACATCTTGAAAGAGAAACCGGACTTAAGGGCTTATTATCTGGAGAACTAGCACATATTTGTTAGCCAATGCTTTCAAAAATAAAAGAAAAGTTTAGACTAAATTGAGACATAGAAGCGCAAGCGGGCGATGGGAATATACGATGGACTTAGCATTTTGGCGAAGCAAAAAAAGCAAACTTTGTAGCAGCGCCTATATGCGATCTGATCTGGTGGTGGTAGCCAATCAACAGCAGCAGATTTTTGAGAAGGCGGTGACTTCCATAGAGCAGTGGCCTGAAGTTTTTGCATCTTTATGTAAAGAGGCTGGCATTGGCAACGAGCATCAAATTGTATTTGTTTTGGGCAATCAGCACTATCAGCAGTTTCAAGTCGAAAAGCCTAATGTCGCGCAAGAGGAGCTGGCGGATGCAGTTCCTTGGACCATTAAGGATATGGTGGCGGAACCAGTTCAAGAATTAGTGGTCGATTACTACCAAATACCAGTTGCACCGATGACTGCAGAAAAGCTGAATGTGGTTTGTGTGAGTAAACCGATTATTCGCCAATTAGTTGCTTTAGCTAAAGAACAAGGACTGAAGCTTCAAGGGATCACCATCGAAAGCATTGCAACCGCGAACTTGTTGGAAGCCAATGAACGTTGTCAAATGTTGCTGTGGCAAGCCAAGGGGCGTGATCTTGAATTAAGCGTGGTGCGTCAAGGTCAGATCTGCTTTAGTCGCCAGCTGCGAGCATTTTCTAGTTTAGGTCGAATGCAGGAGATAGAGTTTACGCAAAACTTTTTTGATAGTTTAAGCCTTGAATTGCAGCGTTCCATTGACTACATCAGTGCGACTCTCAAACTGCCTGAAGTGAGTTTGATTCAATTAGCGATCCCGAGCCGTTTCTGTGACGAAATTGCCGTTCAATTGCAACATAACCTGGGGCCCAAAGTGAATTTATTGTCTCTGGATGCCATTGGCGAGAGCGAACATTACTATCGTTTACCAGTGCTTGGCGGACTTGATGCTGGGGTATTGTCGTGAAAACCAGAATTAACTTCTATACCGAGGAGTTTCACCCACAAAAGGAGCGAGTGTCATTAAGACAAAGCATACTGCTTTGGTTCGTGCTTGGGATTGTGCTGATAGCGTATGGTTTTTGGCTGCAAACGCAAACTCAAATCGCGATTGATAAGGCGAGCCAGCAGCGACAATTAGTGACCTTACAAAGTCAGGAATTGAGCTCATTAAAACAGGCGCTCGAAGCTCGCTCGCTAAACCCAGACTTACAGCGCGACTCTGCCTTACAACAGCAACAATTAAAATTGAAGCGTTTGCTGCAACAGCGTTTAAAAAATCAGACTGATACCAATAAAGGATTTTCAGCGACGCTGCGAGCGCTTGCCTCGATCCATGATAATCAGGTTTGGTTGAGTCACATTTATATTCAAGGTGACACCATGGCATTAAGCGGTCAGTCAGCAACTAGTGATGCCGTGCCGAAGTGGTTAAAGCAGTTTCAGGATTATCCGGAACTGGCTAAACGACAATTTTCGGCTTTAACTATTCAGCGCGATGAGCAACAGCAATTACAGTTTAGTTTGAGTGCTTCCGCCGAACTTCAGCCTGACTTGAGGGGGGCGCATGACTGAGCGTTGGCAGCAATGGCAACAGCGCTTTGCCAGCTTAAGTTTACGAGAGCGAGCCTTAATCCTTATCTCGGGTTTCGTGGTATTGAGTTTTCCGGCTTATTATTTCTGGTTAGAACCAATGAGCTTGCAGCAAGCTAAGGCTAAGACTGCGTTTATTCGACTGAGTGCCGAGTTAAAAGAAAACCAAATACAGATCGATTATAGTCAGCGTAAACTCGCTGAAGATCCCAATGCAGAGCTTCAGCGTCAAGTCGCTCAGCTAAGAGCGCAGTCTGGCCAGATTGACCGTCAGTTGGCTATTCAGCAAGCGGGTTTAATTCCAGTTGGGAAAATGGCCGAAGTTTTAGAACAATTACTGCAACATAGTGAAGGCTTGCAACTGTTGTCGCTAGATTCCATCGCACCAGAACCGGTATTAACTCGCGAGGAAGAGGGTGATAATAGCTTGAATTTTTATCGTCATGGGATCCGGCTTAAACTTACGGGGGGCTACTTTCCTCTATTAAAATATTTACAAAAAGTAGAAGCCTTACCGCAACGATTCTTGTGGCAATTAATTGAGTATCAGGTTGATGCTTATCCGCGGGCCAATATTACTATCGATATTTACACCTTAAGTAGTCATAAGGACTTTATTAGTGCTTAAGCAAATGATGGCTATTGTGATGATAGCGACAATGATACAAGGTGTCGCTTGGGCGAACAGCTTAAGTGATCCAACTGCGCCACCTCGTGAGCTGGGTCAGACAATCGTGAAGGCGACATTAGTGTTACCGAGTTTGCAGGCGGTGATTGTGGGCGGTTCTCAAACCGGTGCGGTTCTGAATCAGCGTTTTGTGGCATTAAATCAGAAGATTGATGGGTTTAGCTTAGTTCGCGTTGCCCAAGGTTATGTCGTTTTAGTGAAATCAAATCAATCATATCGAATTCAACTCGATACAGTTTCAGTGAAAGATTCCGTGGTACAGGGGCAGTAATAGATGTATATGAAATGGATTTTTGTAGGCTTGGCGGCAGTTCTATTAAATGCTTGTCAAACAACTCCTCGCCCCAATCCCAGCGAAGCGAAGCAAGCGATCACGGAAGCTCAGCAGCAAAGTGATATGCCTAAACCTGCTTTAGATTTGCCCGATGCTGTTCAGGCGGAACTGATGCCTGAGTTAGCTTTACAACAAGATGATTTATTGCAGACAGAGCACCGCTTTGATGTGAATGCGCGTGATGTCGAAGCCAAGGCATTTTTTCCTGCCTTAGTTCAGGGGTCCCCGTTAAGTGTGGCGATACATCCCGGAGTTGAAGGAAAAATAAGCCTTCAGCTGAAAGAGGTGACGCTCAAAGAGACCATTGATGTTGTCGCCGATATGTATGGTTATGATATTCAACGACGCGGTAAAGTGTTACATGTTTACCCTGCGGGGATGCGTATTGAAACCATACCGCTAAATTATTTGATGCTCGAGCGCTATGGCTATACGCGAACTCGGATTAGCTCTGGAGGGATTACGGCTAATCAAGATAGTAACAATGGCTCTAGTAGCGGTGATTCGAACAATTCTTCAAATAGCAATTCGAATAGTTCAAATAGTTCAAATAGCAATTCGAGTCGTAGCGATAGTTTTGATGGAACTCGCATTGAATCTTCAACTGAAACGCGCTTTTGGTCAGAGTTGGAAGACTCATTACGCGGCATGATTGGCTTGAATAGCCGTAATGATGGCGCTTCAGCCTATGCGGAGGATGGCAGAATGGTCGTGGTGAGCCCCCAAGCCGGCTTAGTCACGGTTCGGGCTTTTCCTGATGAAATACGTACCATTAAGGCTTTCTTGAATCAGTCAGAAACTAACTTACAACGCCAAGTCATCCTCGAAGCAAAAATTATCGAAGTGACCTTAAGTGATGGTTACCAACAGGGCATTGATTGGACCAACGCTGGTGATTTAATCGGCTCGACCGAGGTTTTATTTAACAGTGTGTCACAGCTACCGGGTAATGCGATTAGCAGTGTTCTTGGGGGGGGAGGGGCGCTCACGATTACTGAAGGTAACTTCCAGTCAGTGGTCAACTTGCTGCAAACTCAAGGTGATGTGAATGTGCTTTCCAGTCCACGAATTACGGCCTCGAACAATCAAAAGGCGGTGATTAAAGTCGGGACCGACGAATATTTTGTGACTGATGTCTCCAGTACCACGATTAGTGGTACTTCAACGGTAACCACTCCGACCGTAGAGCTGACCCCCTTCTTTTCTGGCGTGGCCTTAGATGTGACACCACAAATTGATGATAATGGTCAAGTACTGTTACATGTTCACCCCTCGGTAACCGATGTGGTTGAGCAGCGTAAAGAGATTAACTTTGGCAGCGAAATGGGGAGTTTGGACTTACCCTTGGCACAAAGTGATATTCGCGAGACGGACACGGTGATTAAGGCTCATTCTGGAGATGTGGTGGTGATTGGTGGTTTGATGCGTAGTAAGCAGCAAGAATTAGTCTCCAAGGTTCCGTTTATTGGTTCTATTCCTGGCCTCGGCGAGTTATTTACCAACCGCTCTAAGGCAACCTCTAAAACTGAACTGATTATTTTAATCCAGCCTACGGTGGTGCAACAACAAACTTGGCAGAATGAGCTGAAGAAGTCTCAAAAGCTGCTCAATACATGGTACCCAGAAGATAATTAGGCGGATTTAGTGGCGGTATATCTTAAGTATTTTGGCCTTTCTCAAGCGCCATTTGGTTTAACGCCAAACACCGGCCTGTATCAAGCGCTGTTGCCCCACCATGAAGCGATTCAGGTCTTAGAAACGGCACTTGCTTCGGGGGAAGGTTTTATTAAAGTGAGTGGTGAAGTCGGCACCGGTAAAACCTTATTGTGCCGTAAGCTGCTTAACGAGATGGCCGAGCAATATCAATTTGCTTATTTGCCTAACCCCAGTTTATCCGCTGAACAAATCCATGCCGCTTTAGCCAGTGAACTGGGTCTGATGCTTGAAACTGAGCGTTCAGCTCATCAGTTGTTGGAACTGCTGAATCATCGACTCATAGAGTTCGCCAGCCAAGATCGGCCGGTTGTATTGCTTATTGATGAGGCCCAAGCACTCAGCGATGAGGCGCTCGAAGTGATCCGTTTACTCGGTAATTTAGAGACCGAACAGCGTAAGTTATTACATGTGGTTTTATTTGGACAGCCGGAGCTAGACGAGCGTTTAGCGAGCCCCAAATTACGTCAATTAAGGCAACGGATCACTTTTTCATATCGTTTACGAGCGTTGCAAAAAGATGAAGTGGCCAGTTATATTCAACATCGCCTGCATTTGAGTGGTTATCGCGGAGGGCCATTATTCACCGCGGCTTCCTTAAACATGTTAACCGACGCCAGTCGCGGGATCCCCAGATTGATCAATATCCTCGCCCATAAAGTATTGATGTTGTGTTATGGGCAAGGTGCTCAGCAAGTGAGTGTGGCAATGGTGAAGCAGGCGATTGATGATACCGAGGATGCAAGCTTTAGGCGCAATAGTTTGGGGGTGATGGGCTTGGTCATCACTCTTGGACTTGGTATTGCCGCTGCTTTCTGGTGGGGGCTCAGGCAATGAGTGTGATTAATCAAATGCTGAAAGATTTAGATAAACGACAGCAGACCAATCCGCAGAGTATGTCACCTTTGGTGGACGATTCGGGGCGTAGTCTACGAGCCTACTTACTGATGGCGGTGGTCTTGCTCGCTCTCTCCGTTGCTGCCTGGTTAGCACTGCGTTATTTTCAGAGCATTCATATTGATAGTGATGTAAAGGTGCTGACTCAAGCAGATAGTTCAGGGCCTCAGTCGTCTGTAACGCCATCAGTAGAAGAACAAAATTTACAAACAGTTGCTAGCGCAATGGCTGTCACTTTGCCCATCGTTGAAAAGGGTCCGAGTATTGCCGCCGAGACGCCTTCATTGCTAGTCACGCCTGGTGAAGCGATGCCATCAAAGCCGATGATCAAGGCTGCTTCGGTGAAAACAAGCGCCGTGGTTCAGCCCGCAGAGCAGAGTCGGTCCGTCGCCACTGAGGTCGGCCAAGAAACATCCGCTGCCATCCCCCGCAAGTCAGTCGAAAAGTTTGCGCCGCGCTCGGTTGCTGCGCTTGATGATCCGCACAAGACACAAGTTCAAGCGAAGCCGTTAGACACGGCATCGACAACGGCCAGTTTGCAAATCACCCCCATTACCTTAAGCTTGGAGCAGCGCGTTGACTTATACACCCGACGCGCTATGGAGGCCTTGGATAACAAACGTTTAGAGCAAGCACGCAGTGAGTTTAGTAAGGCCTTGCAATTAGATCCTCGTGCGCATTCGGTTCGCGAACAATTGGCTGCCTTACAGTTTGGTCGTGGCGATGTTAGTCGTGCGGTTGGCTTACTTGAAGCGGGGATTCAACTGAGTCCGCAACATAGTGGATTTCGTTTGATGTTGGCGCGGATCTTTGTTCAACAACAGAATTGGCAGCAGGCTTTGTTCTACCTTGATGCGCAGCGGCCAGAGGTGGCAGGGAACGTTGATTATTACGCCATGTTAGCGAGTTTGGCGCAGCGCTTAAATAAAACCGAGTTAGCCTTTGATAGTTATCGCTTGTTACTAAAACAACAACCTTCTCGCGCGCGTTGGTGGCTGGGTTACGCGATTGCCAACGATAAACTGGGTCATTATAAAGAAGCGTTGGCGGCTTATCATCAAGCCGAACAAATGGGGCAACTTTCTAGTCAAACCGGTGATTTTGTCACCAGCCGTATTCGGCAGTTGGAGCAATAACGATGGCGCAACCAAAATTACGTATGCGCTTAGGCGACTTGTTAGTTAATGAACTGGTGATTAGCGATGTACAACTAAGTCAGGCCTTAGCCAAACAAAAACAAACCGGACAAAAATTGGGCGCAGCGCTGATTGAGTTGGGTGTGATTAGCGAAATTCAGCTGTTAGAATTTTTAGCGCGCCAGTTAGGGATCCCCTTTGTTGATTTAGGACAAATTGCGGTGGATGCCAATGCTGCGGTATTGCTGAGTGAAGTACATGCTCGACGTTTAAGAGCATTGGTGATCCATAAAGATGCTGATGTATTAACCGTGGCCATTTCCGATCCGGCTGATCTCTCGGCGACCGATACCCTGGCGGGTTTATTGTCTCCGCATCAGCTTGAATATGTAGTGGTTCGAGAGTCTCAAGTACTAGAGGCTTTTGATCGCTTTTATCGTCGAACCCGTGAAATTGAAGGTTTTGCTCAAGAATTAAAAGAAGAATATGCCAGTAGCGATGAGTTCAATATTGGTTTGGTTACCGCCAATGATGAGAGCAACGAAACCACGGTGGTTAAATTGCTGCAGTCGTTATTTGAAGATGCGGTGCAGGTCGGGGCCTCTGATATTCATATCGAACCTGACGAAAAAGTATTGCGGATCCGGCAACGGGTTGATGGCGTTTTACAAGAAAGCGTGCTCAACGAAGTACAAATAGCCTCTGCCTTAGTACTACGTTTGAAGCTGATGTCGGGCCTGGACATTTCGGAAAAACGTCTCCCTCAGGATGGCCGATTTAATATTAAGGTTCGGGGTCATTCCATCGATGTGCGGGTATCTACGATGCCAATTCAAGCCGGAGAATCGGTGGTGATGCGTTTGCTGGATCAGTCCACAGGGATCCTTTCGTTAGAACAAACGGGCATGCCCACAGACATCATGGAGCGAGTTCGTCGTCAGCTGCATCGCCCACATGGCATGATTGTGGTGACGGGGCCAACCGGGAGTGGTAAAACCACCACTCTATACGGAGCCTTAACCGAATTAAATCAACCCGGCGCTAAAATTATCACCGTGGAAGATCCGGTGGAATATCGATTGCCTCGGATTAACCAGGTGCAGGTGAACACTAAGATCGGCCTCGATTTTTCGAGCATTCTGCGGACCACTTTACGTCAAGATCCCGATATCTTATTAGTCGGGGAGATGCGTGACCAAGAAACCGTAGAAATAGGCCTGCGTGGCGCCTTAACCGGTCACTTGGTTTTAACCACCTTACATACCAACGATGCCATTACCAGTGCGCTACGCTTAATTGATATGGGTGCGGCTGGATATTTGGTAGCGAGTTCCTTGCGAGCGGTGATTGCTCAACGTTTGGTGCGCCGTTTATGCGAAAACTGTAAACACCCGCAGCCATTAACTTCGGAACAGAAGGTTTGGTTAGAACATTTGAGCAATGACAACTTGTCAGAGAGCAAATTTTATCATGGGCGCGGTTGTCAAAGTTGTAATTACACTGGTTATAAAGGTCGTGTTGGGGTATTTGAATTACTGGAATTAAACGAAGCAATGATGGAATGTTTACGACGGGAAAACCCTGACGAATTTTCCAAAGTGGCCAAAGCCGCTGCTTCCTACCGTCCGCTCTCTTTGGCGGCGCTAGATTATGCGAAGCAAAGCATTACCTCGGTTGAAGAGGTGTTACGTTTAGTGGAAGAAATTGATCTCTACGGTTCGGTCGTGGGCCATTTGGATGAGGCCCACTAATGGCTATTTTCCACTATCAAGTTCGTGATAGTAGTGGTCGCTTAATCGGTGGCGAGCTAGAGGCGAGTTCGCAAAATTCAGCGGCAGAAAGTTTGCTTCGCCGAGGATTGACGCCGATAAAAATTGCCGAAATAAAAGCCAAGGGTCAGGGCTTGAGCACGCTCGATTTAAGTGGCCTATGGCAAGGGCGGATCAAATTAGATGAGCTGGTGGTATTTACACGGCAGATGTATTCGCTGACCAAGGCTGGGATCCCAATTATGCGAGCGATTAATGGCTTAGCCGAGAGCGCGCATAGCAAGAGTTTACAACTAGCACTGGCTGGCGTTTACGATTCGCTCAGTAGTGGACGAACGCTATCGACGGCGATGGCGGAGTATCCTAAAGTCTTCTCGCAGTTGTTTGTTAGTATTGTGCATGTTGGCGAGAATACCGGTCAGTTGGAGCAAGCATTTTTGCAGCTATCCCAATATCTTGAGTTGGAGATGGATACCCGTAAACGGATTAAAACGGCAATGCGTTATCCAACCTTTGTGATCTTAGCAATTGTGATTGCAATGGTGATCCTTAATATTTTTGTGATCCCTAAGTTTGCCGAAATTTTTGGTCGTTTTAATGCCGAGCTGCCTTTGGCAACCCGAATATTAATTGGCACCTCGAACTTTTTTGTGAACTATTGGCCCTGGTTATTGGTGGCAGTGGTGGCTGCAATTTTTGCGGTTCGTGGGTATTTAGCCACGCCAGCGGGGCGGCTGCGTTGGGATAAAACCCGCTTGCGTTTACCGGTGGTGGGCTCGGTGATCGAGCGTTCATTGTTAGCCCGTTTCTCGCGTAGTTTTTCGATGATGCTTGGCGCCGGTGTTCCGCTTAACCAAGCCTTATCGCTGGTGGCGGCGGCGGTTGATAATGCCTTCATGGCTGAGCGGATTGTTGACATGCGGCGTGGGATTGAACGGGGCGAAAGCTTACTGCGTAACGCCACCGCGAGTGGTTTATTTACGCCATTGGTACTGCAAATGATCTCGGTGGGAGAAGAGACTGGTCAAGTGGATGAACTACTCGCCGAAGCCGCTGATTTTTACGAACGTGAAGTGGACTATGATTTGAAGAGTTTGACCGCGCGGATCGAACCTATTTTAATCTGTATTGTTGCGGTGATGGTGTTGATTTTAGCGCTGGGGATCTTTACCCCAATGTGGGATATGATGCGAGCTGTCAGGGGTGGCTAGACAGCGGGAGAACCGCAAAATGTCTTCTCACTCGGCTCGTTTTCGTTGGCTAGTGAGTCTATCCATTGTTTTGTTGCTTGTATGGTTGCTTTTAGCCAGCCTAATGAGGACAATAAACCATGCAGAACAACAGCTTGTAGAAGAGTATACGCAAACTTGGAAGTCTCAGTTAGGAGTGTTTCATGGTTTGTGGTTGGCCCAGTCGCGACCCAAGCAGCTAAGCTTAAATTTATATCAGCAAGCTTTAGAGCATCCGCAAGCGGCTGACGTCGATAGTTTTAGGCTGGAGATGAATGATGCTGGTTGGCCACAAGTGAGTTCAACTGCACAGTGTTTGCAATTGTGGCGGTATATGATTGGTTTTGAATTCAGTCTTGAAGCGCAAGCCAAGGCCAAGTATCAGCAGCAGCGCTGTTATTACCATTTGGCGCCGCAAGGTGAAATTATTTACCACGCAAGCCAGGGCTTGGTGACAAATCGATGATGATTGATGGGAGTGGATGGCAGGTGACGAAATATTCAACAGCAGGCGCGCTGCGGACTCAGCAAAGTGGTTTCTCGCTTATTGAATTGGTGATTGTGATTGTGATCCTCGGCATTTTGGCGGCGACCGCTTTACCCCGATTTTTAGATGTTACCGATGAGGCCAAAATCGCAAGTTTAGAGGGCGTTGCTGGTGGTTTTGCGACAGGGGTCTCCTTAGCTCGAGCGCAGTGGGAAGCCGAAGGCCGTCCCAGTGAAAACGGTAAAAATAAAGTGATTTATGACGCCCAGCAACTGTATTTAACCACGCCAACAGCGGCGCAAATTAGTAATGGCAGTGTGGCTCCCGGCTATCCAATGAGTAGTGACAACGAGGCAGTGGACCCGGGGACGATTTCGGGCAGCAAATGTATTAAGGTATGGGAGGCAATCTTACAGAATCCAGCAAGAGCTACCGCCAATTTTAGCGAAGTGGCGACCCAAGGCGATTACTATAAGTATTATGCCACCGTGACCGGTGCAGCAGAAGCCAGCCGTTGTATCTTTTATCAGGTGAATTCCTTGGCAAAAAGTAGCGATGGCAGTTATTTAAACCCAGGAAGTGATGAAACATCATCCAATAATTTTAGCTATCAGCCTGCCGCGGGGCGGGTATTTACCAATATTCCTAACTAACGATTTTAAATCAATAATTTTCTAAGGATATAGAAATGAAAACAATGAAACAACAAGGCTTTACGCTCATCGAATTGGTGATTGTGATTATTATTTTGGGGATCTTGGCGGTGACCGCCGCACCAAAATTTCTGAATCTCACTGATGATGCGAGAACCTCTACAGTCAAAGGTTTGGAAGCTGCACTCAAGGGAGGGGCAAATCTGGTATACAGTAAGGCTGCTATTGCAGGACAAGAGAAATCATCAGCGGTAACCTTGACAGATCCTGCGGTAGCCGTCCGTTTTGGCTACCCTGATGGCACTGCATTTGGTAGTACTCAAATAAATTTATGGTTAGATGTTACCTTGGCTGATTGGACTGTTACGCCTTCAACACCAGCAGTGAATACCGCAGTAACCTTTGTCCCCGCAGATTATACTCCGCCAACGGGCAAGTCTTGCCAAGTGATTTATACGCCTGCCGTAAACTCTGGTGATGCTCCAGATGTAACATCGACAACAGATGGCTGTTAATGAGTTAAGGGCTAGCTTCGGCTAGCCTTTATTAATTTTGGGTGCACTTGCATATCCCGCTAAGACCTCATTGCCGTTATACCGGTTTCACTCTGGTTGAACTGGTGATTACTCTCATCTTAATCGCTATTTTGGCGGTGACGGTGGCCCCAAAGTTTTTACGTAGTGGTGTTGATGAACTGAGTTTACGCGAGCAACTGGTGAGTCGTTTGCAGTTGGTGCAAACTCAGGCGATGAATAGCTATCCGGATGAGAATAATAACCATCAGCGCTGCTTCTTCCTGCAAATTGATGCCCACTCCTATTATTCTGGTGAAATTGATACGAGTGGTCGTTGCCGTGACCAGCCCATCGGTCCGACCACGGTCGAATTCTCCGAGCGACTCACGGTGAGTCAGGGAAAGCTGGTATTTAATGGCATGGGGCGAGTTATTCTCGCCGACTCCAGCCTGTGTCGTCGCCTGCCTTGCCGCATTACTATTCAGGGAGAGCAAAGCCAAGCCATTGTGATTGAGGCGGAGGGTTACATTCATGCCGAATAAGCATGTTGTGAGCCGTGCGGTGGTGCGCGGGTTTACCCTGATTGAGCTGGTGGTTGGCATGGTGGTCATGGCGATAGCACTGGTGGTGATTAGCTCTTTTATGGCGCCCTTGGCGCGGCGTAGCATCGATCCGGTTTATCAGATCCGCGCCGCTGAGTTGGGATCCAGTCTGATGAATGAGATCTTGACCAAATCCTTTGATCAGCGCTCTGATCATACTGGCGGAGGCCTCTGGCGTTGCGGCGAAGCGTCTGCACCAACCGCTTCTCAAATTTGTACGACTAGCGCAAATTATGGTCCCGATGGCGAGAGCCGTGCGCAGTATAACGATGTGGATGATTATGTGACCGATGGTCGGTATATCACCATCGACGATAGTCTGGGCGTCGATTTAGCCGATGTGTATCGTCATTATAGTTATCGAGTGGCGATTGATAGTTCGGAGCATGGGCAAAATCAGGCGAAACGGATTGACCTGTGGGTGAGAGCACCTAATTCGGTAGACTATGCTTTTAGTGCCTATCGGTGGAATTACTGATGAAGCGCCCGAGCGGTTTCACCCTCATCGAATTAGTGCTCACCATGGTACTGCTGGCGATTTTAGCCATCGCCAGCAGTGATTTTATTCGTACCGGTAGCTTAATTTATCGCCAAGGGGCCGACCGCCAGGTATTGCTCGGCGAGGCTCGTTTTGCCCTGCAGCGCTTGAGTCGGGAGTTACATAATAGCTTGCCCAATAGTGCTCGCTTGGATCCCAATAAGAATAATCAAGCTGATTATTGCCTGAGTTTTGTGCCAACGCTTTCCAGTCATACCTATATTGACCTGCCCATTGCCCCGAATAGTGCAGTTTCTGCCAGTGTGGTCACTTCCCCAAGCCAGCCGGTGGTCACGGCGCAGGGCAATGCTTGGGCTAGTGTTTATGTATTAAGTAGCAATGAAGTTTTAAATGGCGCGGGTCAGTTGCTCGATGTTAGCTGTGATTTAGAGACCGGCAAAGTGTTTTGTCTAAATAGCATGAGCGCAGATGCGGGGTCAGGGCTGAGTACGCTCAATTTTGCCAATCCGGTGAGTTTTGCCAGTGGTTCTCCAGCGCAGCGTTTGTTTATTCTTAGTGAGCCGGTGCGCTACTGTGTCGAAGGCAGCAATTTAATCCGTTACCAGCCAGCGAGTGCTACCAATGGGGTGTTGATGGCGAGTAAACTACAGATGCCAAGCTCGGTTCAGCCGTTTCGGGTTGTTGAGCCCAGCTTAACCCGAAACGGTTTAGTGAATCTGCGGCTGGCCTTTGTTGAAAATAATGAAGTAGTGGAATTTAATCATGACATTGTGGTGCTCAACCAACCGTAGTTTGTATCGCTTACCCAGTCGGTGCGACCGCCAGCGCGGTAGCGCTTTGCTGGTGGCTTTGTTTGTGATTGTGGTGATGGCGCTGCTGGGGGCGGGCTTAAGCAGCATGATCCAAGATACTTCGCGCAATGCCGCCTGGGAGGTCTTGGGCACCCGGGCCAACCTGGCCGCGGCATCGGGCTTGGAGCAGGCCTTGTCCGAGTTATTTCCGCTTAATCTGCCTAATCCTGCTGATTGTGCCGACGTGAACTCAAATCCCACGTTGACCGGTGAAGGTTTTGCCAACTGTCGTGTGCAGCTTCGCTGTAATCGCCTGGCGGTCTCGGCGGTGGGGTTATCTGATACGCGCTTTTTTGATTTGAGCGCCACCGCCAGCTGTGGCGCAGGTGGGGTGGCGGTACAACGCAGCCAAAGGGTACAGACCCGGAGTTCCTTATGAACTATTTAAAGCAGGTTGTTCGTTTGTTGTTTGATGGTGCTTCTGGTTTGGCCTTAAGCTTATTGGTGTCATACAGTGTTTGGGCGGTGGAATGTGGTGAAGTGTTCTCAGGGCCAATCGCGTCTTCAGCGCCAAATTCGGTACTTTCCATCGGTTATGAAGCGCAAATATTTGGTTCCAATCAAGGTCAGTTGGATGTTGCGGATATAGATAACGAGGGTTCTTTCACATATACCTGTCCTGACGCCAACCGAGATTGCCGGGTAAGCGGTGAGTTAGCTAATGACGGGACTAATGTTGCCGTTAAGAAAAAGAATCAAGGCCAGTCAGTCAATGTTGGTTATCAAGAGAGCATCACGCTTGGTGGCGGGGCCTACAACACCGATAATTTTGGCGATATTCGAGGCGGCACGCGAAGTGTCATTACTTTTTCAAGCCAACGCGATGAGTATTTCATCAAAAATATTGCTCTGGATTACCAGAGTATTTTGCGCCTTTCACCAGGAAGCTATTGGATCGATGGAAATTTTGATCTCGGGGGTAATGCAAAGCTCGAAGTGCTGGGCAACAGCGGTACCGTTAAAATCTTTGTTAAAGAACACTTTATTACTGGCTATCAATCGCAACTTAATTTCAATGGCAATCCACTACGATTGGCGATTTATACGCGAGACAGAATTGAATTAGCTCAGGAGACCAAAGCTGCATTTGTTGCTTATGCTCGAAAAAATATTCGCCTAGGTTACCAAGCCGAAGTCAGCGGAGCCTTATTCTCTCGACACAAAAGTATAGACTTCGCCCAAGGCAGCAAAGTTTACGGTGCTGCAAATGCTGGCGAAGTCGATTTTTCGCCGATGTGTGAAGGCACATATACCCCACCGCCAGTTTGTCCTGCGGGATTGAATTTTTCTACTTATGATAGTCGCCCTTGGAATAGTGAGCGAAAACAGCGTTCGCCCGAAAATGCTAAGCAGTACCAGAAGCTTGTTAAGCAACAAGCGGTAGAGAAACACTATTTAGGCAGCTCTATTTTAACTCGGATTAATGGTGGCGGCCGAGATGTGAATCCTCACAGTTCACAACAAGATTACTACCTGGGAATTATCAGCGGTTATTTGAATGCCCCAGAATCAGGGACTTACCAGTTTGCGGTGGATGGGGATGATGCAGTTGAGCTGCTGATTGATGAGCAAGTGGTCACTGGCTACTATGGTCTACATAGTAAATCTGAACAACCGCAAAATCGAGTCTCTCTGAACTTGGCAAAAGGTTGGCATAAAGTTGAGTTTCGATATCATGAACATACAGGTAATGAGTATTATTATCTGTATTGGCAAAAACCTAGTGAGCATCGCTTAACTATTATTCCTGCGAGTCAATTTCAAACCTGTATTGGTGACCCGCCGGTGGGGGAGGCGGCGCTAAAACTGGAAGTGGCCTCTATCGGCTTAAGTTGTGAAGCGCATACCGTTACTTTAACCGCGCTGCTGGATGGTGCGGTTGATCAAAGCTTTCTCGGCTCGGTGGATTTAAGCAGCAGTAGCGGTAATGGCGAATGGGCAATCCTCAATCAGGCCAACAACGGTTATGGCAGCTTAAGCCCGAGTATGAATGGTGCGGCTCAGTATACTTTTGCAGCCGATGATCAAGGTCAAGTGCAGTTGAGTATCTTTCACGCCCTTGAGGGGCAGACCAGTCTGAAAGCTCAGGATGGCAGTATTTTTGATAGTCAGAATGTTGATTTTAAAGCCTACGGTTTCAAAACTGAACTAAGCGGCAGCTATGGGGAGAACCCGCATATTGCGAATACTGATGCGCGTTTGCGCTTAACCGCCGTGGGTAAAAATCAAGATGGCCCGGGCTGTGCGCAGATCGTCAATTATGCGGGCGAGAAATCGCTATCTTTTTGGAGTGACTACCTAAACCCCAGTCAGGGCTCGCAGGGCTTGAGTGTGAAGGGGACTTTAGTGGGCGCAGCAGAGGGTGAGGCGAGCGATGTGAAGGTTCAGTTTACCGCTGGTCAAAGCGAGAACATCGCCTTGGTTTATCCCGATGCTGGCAAGATTGCGGTAAATTTTCGGGATAAAAATGACAGTATAGATGATGAGGGTCTGCAGACCTTACGTGCCAGTGTCAACCTGGATTGGCTGCCAGAGCGTTTTGTTTGGAGCGATGTTCGCTCCCCAAGCGGGAAGGAGAACCCGCAGGGGACGGCCTCAAGCGGGGATGGCTTTGTTGCCGCCGGCGCGCCCTTTGAGGCTGAACTGGTGGCGCTGAAGGGCAATTGCGATGGCCCGCTTACAGATTGTACCACGGCTAATTTTAAGCCCGAGTCGAGTCAGGCGGTGAAAGTCAGTCATCAATTAAATACTCCACTCGATCCCGATGGGAGTGGCCCTATAGAGGTGTTTGATGGTGAGCTAACGGTAGCTGATGTGACTTGGGAAAATGGGCGGGCGACTTATGAGGGTTTAGCCTGGAATGAGGTGGGGAGTATCGCCTTAAAGGCGCAGCTTGTCTCTTATCTCGATTATACTTTTCCACTGACCGCGGCCAATGGCGAGGTATTTACGCCGCAAGGCAGCGTTGATGTAGGCCGCTTTTATCCGGCATATTATGGCCTTGACTCCTCAGATATTCGCGCGGGCTGTGGCAGTTTTACTTATTTGGGTCAACCGCAACAACAGTTAAGCTGGAAGATTGGCGCCTATAATACTGGTGGAGACTTGGTTAAGAATTATGATTCAGCTACCGATTATCGGGTGCAGGTGGTGGCTCAGGGCGGGGAGCCCAAGGATCATTGGCAGTTAGGTGGTTTGAGTGATGAGCAGGTGAATCAACGCTGGCTCATCGACCCGGTGCCGCAAGGCTGGTCGCAAGGCTGGTTTGAGCTCTCTTCCCCCGTAAGTTCCGGTTTAACTAAGCGCGAAGGCGTGGTTGGCGAAGAGCCGATTCGCGACATGGAGATTGGACTGGTTTTAATCGATCAAGATGGCGCGCAGTTTAACTGTAATGACGATGGTAGTTGTTCCTTAGGTCAAGCGCCGGAGTTTCGCCACGGGCGTTTGCGTTTGAACAATGCTTATGGCTCTGAGTTGCAGCCGATCGCGGCAACTGGTGAGGTGCAATATTTCTTAAATGGCCGTTATCAAGCCAATACTGAGGATACTTGTACCGATGTGAGTCAGAATATACTACAGGTTGCGCCCGAAGCGGCGGCACTGCCCCCGAACTTAGAAACAATTGCAGCTGTGGGGGAAGGAGCCAGCCGTGTGAAGGTCAGGTCGTCTGCGATAAATCAGGGCATTTTGTGGTTTGACTTTGCTTCTCCGGGGCAAAATAACACCGGCAGCGTGCAGTATTGGTTAGACTTCAATCCTGATCATCATCCTGCTAACCTTTGGTTGCGCGATGACTGGAATGGAGACGGCCGTTTCGATGATAATGATGATCAAGCCGGCGCAGGAGAAGTGAGTTTTGGGATCTTCCGCCAGAGTGAGCGCGTGATTGAGCGGCGGATGATCTATTAAACAAAGCGTTTCGTGTTCAGTGAGCATCAGAACTTAAGGTTTGTGTCTCGCGTTGGTCAATCAGCTTGATGCAGTTGTTGGGATTTTCTTAGTGCAAGCTTATGATTTGGCTTATTTTTATTTGCTAGGCTTCGCTTAATTTTTTTGCGGTTTTTTTTGTTTCAAAGTGAGTGGTCGCTTGTTGTAAGGGCTGTTAAGAGGCGAGACTTAAGCCATGTTTTATAACAAAAGTAGAGCGATTGGAGCTCAAGCTTGAGGCTTCAGTGGATTGATACGGCATCAGCCAATTCAGATTCGCGGTTGCACTTTACTGGCTTGGCTTAGCCAAACGAGCGATCAGTATCACCAGATGAGTCGCAGCTATCGGGCTCAATTGATATACGGCCTTACTCATCTGCTTGAAAGTTTATCGATCCTGCTGTTTTGTTTATAAAATGTGCAACACCGCTGTGGTGAAGTCTGATCTTCGGTGATAGTCCTCACTATACTTTGTTTGAAACCAGAGTATGCTTGCTCATCTTGGCCTGCATTGGTAAAGTGAGCCAAGTTTTAATCGCTTATCATCGATACTATTTCTTCTCAGGATTTGCCTAGCTATGTTTAAAAAGCTTCGAGGCTTGTTTTCTAACGATTTGTCTATTGACTTAGGAACAGCTAATACACTTATTTATGTTAAAGATCAGGGGATCGTGCTTAACGAGCCTTCAGTTGTCGCGATTCGTCAAGAACGTGGTGGTAGCCCTAAAAGTGTAGCGGCTGTAGGACATGCCGCCAAGCAAATGTTGGGGCGTACTCCCGGTAATATTTTAGCGATCCGTCCTATGAAAGACGGTGTGATTGCCGATTTCTATGTGACCGAAAAAATGTTGCAGCATTTCATCAAACAGGTTCACGATAATAACTTTTTACGCCCAAGCCCACGGGTCTTGGTGTGTGTGCCTTGTGGTTCTACTCAGGTTGAGCGCCGCGCCATTCGTGAATCGGCGATGGGTGCAGGTGCCCGAGAGGTGTATTTAATTGATGAGCCAATGGCCGCTGCGATTGGTGCAGGTTTACCGGTATCGGAAGCGACCGGATCGATGGTCGTGGATATTGGTGGCGGGACCACCGAAGTGGCTATTATCTCATTGAATGGAGTGGTTTATTCATCTTCGGTACGGATCGGCGGTGATAAGTTCGACGATGCGATTATTAATTACGTGCGCCGCAATTATGGCAGCTTGATTGGCGAAGCAACTGCAGAACGCATTAAACACGTGATTGGTTCTGCCTATCCTGGCGATGAGGTGCGCGAAATAGAAGTTCGCGGGCGTAATTTAGCGGAAGGTGTGCCAAGAAGTTTCACCTTGAATAGCAATGAAATTTTAGAAGCCCTGCAAGAGCCTTTATCTGGCATTGTGAGTGCGGTGATGGTTGCCTTAGAGCAAAGCCCGCCGGAGTTAGCTTCAGATATTTCTGAACGTGGCATGGTATTGACCGGTGGCGGTGCTTTGGTGCGTGATTTAGATCGTTTACTCATGGAAGAAACCGGTATTCCGGTTGTTGTTGCTGATGATCCGCTCACGTGTGTTGCTCGTGGTGGTGGTAAGGCCATTGAAATGATCGATATGCATGGCGGCGATTTATTTCATTACGAATAAATCCGCTGCAATGGCGAGTGCTTGATTAGCCTCGCCATTTCTCTTCTAAATCACTCAGAAAATTATTCAGGTAAAGACCGATGAAACCCATCTTCGGCTCAGGTCCATCTATAGAACTTCGCCTTTTATTGGCGATTGCCTTGTCTTTATTTCTTATCTTCGCCGACAGTAAACTATTGGCCTTTCAGCCTTGGCGGATCTATTTGCATTCATTGGTCAGTCCTTTGCAATATATTGCCAATATGCCGGGTCAGTTGATGGATTCAATGTCTGATCAGTTGGAGACTCGTCAACAGCTAAAACAGCAGAATAACATCTTAAAAGAACAGCTGTTGCTGAATCGGGCGGATCAGTTATTGTTGGAAAGTTTAGCCAAGGAAAATGCTCGTTTACGCGCCTTGCTGGGCTCGCCTGTGCGTCACGATAGTCGCAAGCTGGTGGCCGAAATTATGGCGGTGGATTCGGATCCATTTTCTCATCAAGTGGTGATCGACAAAGGTCAACTTGATGGTGTGTTCGAAGGTCAGCCGGTGATTAACGATGTGGGAGTGATTGGCCAGGTACTACATGTGGGCACCACCACCAGTCGAGTACTATTGATCACCGATGCCAGTCATGGCATTCCAGTGCGGATTGCCCGTAATGACATCCGGGCGGTGGCGAATGGCACCGGAGAGCTGGGTCGGTTACAGTTACCGCATATTCCGCGTAGTACTGATATTGTTGAAGGCGATGTATTAGTCACATCTGGTTTGGGGGGGGTATTTCCTGAAGGTTATCCGGTTGCGCTGATTAGTCGTTTTGCTTATCAAGAGGGCAAGCCCTATGCTGATGTGGTTGCGACGCCCTTGGTTCAGTTAGATCGTTTACGTTATTTATTATTGATTTGGCCGTGATAGTGGGTTCGGCAACAAAGGCTTTTGCATGTTAGAAAAAATTAATGGTCGCGGGACCATTCTCTGTTGTCATTTAATTGCCTTAATATTGGCGATTATTCCCTTGCCTTTGGTCGCCGATGCTTTTCGTCCCGACTGGGTATTGCTGGGGGTGTTTTATTGGACCATTGCCTTACCGCATCGCAGTAATGTGGGGAGTGCGTTTTTAGTCGGATTTATCCTTGATATTCTGCTGGGTTCAACTTTGGGTGTTAGGGCGCTTGCGATGTCGATCGTCGCCTATCTTGCGGCGACCAATTTTACCCGTTTACGCAATTTTTCGGTGTGGCAACAAGCCTTGGTTGTTGCTGTGATGGTTGCCCTTGCGAAGTTGGTGGTATTTTGGGCCGAATATTTAGTGCTGGATATACATCTGCCTGAGGGGTATTTCTATCCTGTGATTACTTCTGCGGTTGCTTGGCCATGGATATTCTTATTGTTACGTAAATTGCGTCGCCAATGGAAAATAACGTGAAGCAAGCTTACCCGCTGATTTTGGCTTCGGCCTCCCCCCGAAGAATCGAGTTACTCACTCAGTTGGGCTGGGCCTTTAGTGTGCAAGCGGCCGATATTGATGAAGCGGTGTTAGCAAATGAAACGCCAGAGCAATTAGTGAGGCGTTTGGCGGAGCAAAAGGCGGCGGTTATATATCGTCAGCAAACGGATGCGAACAGCGCAGTGCTGGGGTCGGATACAATCGTAGTTTGTCAGGGGCAGATTTTAGGGAAACCAAAAGATCAGGCCGATAGTCAACGAATGCTTCAGTTGTTAAGTGCCAAGCAGCATCGAGTGATGACTGCTGTGTGTTTGTATTATCAAGATCAGCCCCATACCGAATTGGTCACCACTCAGGTGAAGTGCTGTGCTATTTCTATGCAGCAAATGAGCGACTATTGGGCTAGCGGCGAACCCTGCGATAAAGCAGGGAGTTATGCGATCCAAGGGATCGGTGGTAAATTTGTTGAAGCGATTGAGGGCAGCTATAGCTCGGTGGTCGGGCTTCCCTTAGTTGAAACCGATCGTTTACTTCATTGTTATTTAACTTGCTAGGTTACTATGTCAGCAGAATTATTGATTAACGTCACTCCAACTGAAACCCGTGTTGCTTTAGTCGATAGCGGGATCTTGCAAGAAACGCATGTTGAGCGTGATGCGCGTCGTGGAATTGTTGGCAACATGTATAAAGGGCGAGTGAGCCGAGTGCTACCTGGAATGCAAGCTGCATTTGTTGATATCGGTTTAGATAAAGCGGCTTTCTTGCATGCATCGGATATTGTGCCCCATACCGAATGTGTGGATGTTACCGAGCAAGAACACTTCCAAGTGGGTAATATCGCCGAATTGGTTCGCCAAGGTCAAGATATTATGGTGCAGGTGGTGAAAGATCCCTTAGGCACTAAAGGGGCTCGTTTAACCACCGATATTACGCTGCCTTCACGCTATTTAGTTTTTATGCCGGGCAGCAGCCATGTTGGTGTCTCACAACGTATTGAGAGCGAGGAAGAACGGGAACGGCTGAAAGATATTTGTGCCGATTTTGTGGACGAACTGGGTGGTTTTATCATTCGTACTGCAGCCGAAGGGGTTGGCGCAGAAGAGCTAGAGCGAGATGCTGCTTTCTTAAAGCGGGTATGGCGTAAAGTTTTACAACGAAAAGAAAGCTCCGCCTGCAAAAGCCAGTTGTACGCAGAGCTAAATTTAGCTCTGCGTATTATTCGTGATTTTGTCGGCACTCACTTGGATCGGATCCGAGTAGATTCTCGGGAAACCTATGAACAATTGATTTCTTTTTGTGCTGAATTTGTGCCCGAGTTTACCGAGATCCTAGAGTACTATGCCGGTGAGCAACCTATTTTTGATTTGTTTGATATTGAAAACGAAATCCAACGTGCCTTAAAACGCCGAGTTGATTTAAAGTCGGGTGGGTATTTGATCATCGATCAAACTGAAGCGATGACCACCATTGATATTAATACCGGCGCTTTTGTCGGCCACCGAAATCTTGAAGAAACAATTTTTAATACCAATATCGAAGCGA
Source organism: Agarivorans sp. QJM3NY_33 (assembly GCF_050870865.2). NCBI lineage: Bacteria > Pseudomonadati > Pseudomonadota > Gammaproteobacteria > Alteromonadales > Alteromonadaceae > Agarivorans > Agarivorans sp. QJM3NY_33. Next base: position 4,245,366 of record NZ_CP194039.2, on the reverse strand, counting down.
CACAATCAATTGCTCGTCAATTACGTTTACGTAATTTAGGTGGTATTGTGATCATCGACTTCATCGATATGTCTGAGACGGAACACCAGCGCCGAGTGTTGCATAGTCTAGAGCTCGCCTTAGCAAAAGATCGTGCGAAAACCAATATCAGTGGTTTTTCACAGCTTGGTTTGGTGGAGATGACGCGTAAGCGTACTCGAGAAAGTATTGAACATATTCTTTGCGGCGAGTGTCCAACCTGTCGTGGTCGTGGAACTGTGAAAACAGTAGAAACGGTTTGTTATGAGGTTTTACGGGAGGTGATACGGGTGAACAGAGCTTATGATGCTGATAATTTCATCGTGTATGCGTCGACTCAAGTTGCGGAGATGTTAGTGGGTGAAGAGTCCCATAGTTTGGCGGAGCTAGAGGTGTTTATTGGCAAGCAAGTGAAGATCCAAACTGAACCGATGTATAGCCAAGAACAATTCGATGTGGTCTTAATGTAGATCTATGTTGAAGGCTTTCTCCCGAAGTGCTCGTCAATGTTGGCATGGTTTAGCGCTATTATTAGTTATTGTTGCCGTGTGCTTAAGTTTAGCTCGCGGCATTTTAGCATTTGCCAGCCATTATAAAGATGACATTGCCGCTTGGTTGATTAAAGGGCAGGACGCTAGCCTGAGTATTGGTCAGCTTAATGCTCGTTTACATAATTTCCGTCCGATGTTGGTATTTGAAAATAGCCAAATTGCCATCGGTAAAGATCGTGATACTCAGTTTCACGTTGATGCCTTAATGCTAGAACTAGATCTTTGGCAAACACTGGAACAGAGAAAGGTGGTGTTTAAAGATTTGGTGCTAGATGGCTTGAGTTTTCAGCTGGATGTAGCACCTTCTGAATCAGAAGAAACGATCGATTACTCACATTCTTATCAAGCGATTGCTGATACCTTTTTGGAGCAGTTAACTCGTTTTAGCCTCACCAATAGTATCATCCTACTGAACTTCCCTGAGCATCAACTTAAACTCGATATTGCGAATTTGGATTGGCTGAATAGTAATGGCCTCCATCAGGGCGATGGAGAAGTGCGGATCGGTCAAGGTTTGGAGAGTGGACGGGTTAAATTTCGAGTGGACTTAAGCGGTGATGCCAGTCAAATAAAGCAGTTGAGCGGGCATTTTTTCGCGGAAGCGGAACATCTTAATGTAAATACCATCCCGCTACTTTCAGGGAAAGTTTCCAGCCAATTGAGCAGTGACTTAAATCTTTCGTTATGGGGCGATTTTGGTGCGAAACAGCAGCAACGTTGGGTCATGCAATGGCAGCCGAGTAGTGTATTCTGGGGAGCAGAAGAATTACAGCAGCTGCACATTAACGGTGGTTTGTTACAGGCGCTGCAAGTGGGTCAACAATGGCGGGTGGATAAACTGCCGTGGGTACTGAACATGAATGGTCAGCCCAACAGTGACTTTGACTTACAGGCTGTGGTGAGTCAACAGCGGCAACTTTGGCAGATCCAACATTTGGATCTTGCAGCCTGGTCTGGCGCGATAGATTGGTTGGCTGCCGGTAAGCAAGATATTGCATGGTCGAAATTGCTACAAGCGGGTACTCTGGAGCAATTGAAGCTTGAATACTTACCGCTTAGCAAGCAGTGGCAATATCAGGCGCAACTATCGGATTTAAGCGCTCAAGGGCAGTCTTTTATTCCAAGTTTTGAGCAGTTAAATGTTCACTTAGCGGGTGATGAACAAAGGGCTCAAGTGCATTTTAAGCAACAGGGGAAGTTTGGCCTGGCGGTTCAATTTGCTGAAACCTTTGAAATCGAGGCTTTTGATTCAGTGGTAAATATCGATTTTGCTGATTCAGCGCTTCGCTTAAGTAGTGCCTATACTCAGTTACGAACCCCTGAATTAGATCTGCTCGCCCAGTGGTCTTTGCAATGGCCAAAGCAGGGTCAATGGCCATTACTCAGCCTAATCGCCAACGCAGAAGTTAAAGATGCGGCAAAAGCCTATCGTTATTATCCCAAAATTATGCCGGGTAAGGTGTTCGATTACCTTAAACCAGCCTTATTAGCGGGCCAAGCCAAGCATAGTCAGGTGTTGTGGTACGGACAACTCAATCATTACCCCTATCAGCAACACGATGGTATCTTTCAAGCTTTTGTTCCACTGAAAGATGCCCGTTTTAAATTTGACCCTCATTGGCCAAACCTAGAGAAGCTGCAGCTTGATCTACTGTTTCAAAATGATGGCTTGTTTATGGAAAGCAACCAAGCGCTCTTGGGAGCGGTACCAGCACAACGGATTACTGCGAGTATTCCTGAATTTCACCATGATTCAGAGTTATTTATCACTGGTGATATCAAGGCGCCCGCAAAGGCCGTGGCTGACTATTTGATGCAATCTCCGGTCACAGCCTTAAGTAGTAGCTTGCAGCAATTGCCGTTAAGCAATGGTGATGTTGCGGGGCAGGTGTATCTTCATATCCCCTTATCTGGCGGCGAAGTAGAAGTGAATGGTCATGTTGACTTTTTGGGTAATAATTTGGCCATTATTCCGACTGGGATGAAGCTTAACCAACTCAAAGGACGGCTGTCTTTTCAAAATGAGAAGTTGCATAGTAATAAACTCAGTGCGATTTGGCGTGGCATGCCGCTGGATGTAAAATTAAAGACTGAGGCACAAGCGGCTCATTATCAGCTTGATTTCGATCTCGCTGGGCGTTGGAAAATCAACGCAGCAGAGCGCGCTTTTGGTTTACCTTTAAGCGAGTATGCGACAGGTGACTTAGCCTGGCAGGGTGATCTAAATATTCAGTTGAAGCCGCAAGGCTTATTTGACTATCGTGGTGATTTTCGCTCTGAATTACTGGGTTTAGCATCACGGCTTCCCGCGCCCTTGGGGAAAACTAAAACGCAGCTCTGGCCAACAGCCTTAAGTGTGAGTGGTAATAATCAAGCCAGTGATATTCGTTTGGAAAGCAATCAGTTGGTCTCCGCAGAGCTGACATTAAGTTATCAAAATGAGCAGAAAAAAATCACTCATGGTCTACTGAATCTGGGCGCCAATAATGATCTGCTTTGGCAGGGCAATGGTTTAGCGATGTCTTTTGATTTTGCTGAACTTGAACTGCAACCTTGGTTGAAGTGGATGAAACAACAAGCTAATTTTGTTCCGCAAGAAAAACTGAGTGACTTTCGCAACGTGAGTTTTGAGCGCCCGCCCCTCATGTTTATTCGCGGCAAGGTTCAGCAAGCTCATTTATTGGAACAAGATCTCGATAATTTTGATTTTGCCTATCTTCCTTTGAGTAAAACTCAGTTGCAAATTAGTTCGGATCAATTGTTGGCAAGTATTGCTGCGCCCTCTCAGCCCAGTCTCGAAATGCCAGTACAGGTCAAGATTGAAAAAGCCATATTACCGAATTTGAAGTTTAGTCTTGAGCCTGACAACCGCGCCTCTGAGTCGGCGGATTCGGAATCATTGTTCGCCCCTGAGCCGGTTTCGTTATTGCAACGATTACCGCCTTTTGTGCTTGAATGTGATGCTTGCCAATTTGCAGATTATCGTCTGGGTAAGCTTAAGCTGGATATGCCAATAGTGGATCATCGTCTGGAAAATGGTCGCTTATGGATTGATTGGGGACATAGTCAGCTCACTTCTGCGTTGTTTTGGACCGAAAGCGAACACGGAGAACAAGCGGGAGTGGCTGGAACTTTGAATAGTGACAGCATGGAGCAGATGATTGAAACGATGGGCATAACCAGCCCACTCAAAAGAACGCCGGCAAACTTTAGCTTTGACCTTAGCTGGCAAGATGCACTTTATCGGCCTCAAAAAGGGTCTCTAGATGGCAAACTATCGATGAAAACAGGTAGTGGTGCCCTCACCGAAATGAGCGATAAAGGTACTCGCTTATTGACTTTAGCTAGTCTCGATACGATTCGACGACGTTTGAAACTTGATTTTAGTGACGTGTTTGAGAAGGGCCTGCACTTTGATTCAATGAGTGGCTCGATCAATTTAAAACATGGGGTAGCTGATAACCAAGATTTTTATTTAGACGGGGTCGCCGGTACCATGCGTGGTAAAGGAAAAGTTGATTTTGGGGATGGTAAAGTTGATTATTTAGTAAGTTATTCACCTAAAGTGACTTCTAGCTTACCCGTTTTAGCCGCTTTTTTGGTTACCCCTGTGACGGGGGTTGCAGTACTTGCGCTATCGAAGTTACTTGAGCCGGTGGTGGAAGTGGTGACTCAAATTGATTTTGCTCTTAAAGGTAATATTCGCCAGCCTGAATTAATTGAATTAGAACGCGTGAAACAAAAAATTGAAGTCCCCGATGAGTTTAGAAAGGAGAACGCACGTTAATGAATTTACTTGCCTTACAAATGAATTCGAGTGCCAACTTAGCTGACAACCTACAACAGGCAGAGCGCTTGCTCGCTCAGGCTAAACCACAAAGCGGAGATTTGGTGCTTTTGCCGGAAAATTTTGCGGCTTATGGGGCAGGGGAGCAGGGATATATGCAGCTGGCGGAAGCTTTAGGCGATGGACCGATCCAACAATGGCTCGCCGAGCAAGCTAAGCGCTATGGAATATATTTGGTGGCAGGCAGTATGCCAACGCTGGCCGAAGATGACACCCGTTGCTATACCTCATCTTTGGCTTTTTCCCCTCACGGCAAATTACTTCAGCATTACCACAAGTTGCATTTATTTGATGTTGATGTCGCCGACAATGTGGGGGCTTATCGAGAGTCAGATTATTTTATCGCGGGTCAGAATTTGGCGTGGTTTGATATTGGTGAATATCGAGTTGGGATGGCGATTTGTTTTGATTTGCGTTTCCCTTATTTATTTCAGCTGTTGCGCGAACAGGGCTGTGATATTGTATTACTACCAGCTGCATTCACCGCAGTGACGGGAGAGGCGCATTGGGGACCTTTATTACAGGCCCGAGCGATCGAAAATCAATTTTATTTGGTGGCGGCTAATCAAGCTGGCACCCACCATAACCAGCGTCAAACGTGGGGCCATTCGATGGTAGTTGACCCTTGGGGACGTTGTTTAGATATACAAGCGAGCGGAGAGTCTATGGCGCGAGCCGAATTTAATCCGCAGTTAATTCAACAAGTGAGAAGCAGTATGCCAGTGTCGTTGCACGGGCAATTACATTTAGGGTGGAGAAAATAATCACTATGTCGTTTGAAAAAGTCAGTCAATCCTTACTCTTGCCAAGTGGCATTGGCGAACAAGAGTTGAGCTTAGCGCTGGCTGAAGTGGCGAAGAACCAAATAGATTATGCCGATTTGTACTTTCAACATAGTCGACATGAGTCTTGGGTTTTAGAAGATGGCATCGTGAAAGAAGGCAGCTATAACATTGAACAAGGGGTTGGGGTTCGTGCGATCAGTGGAGAGCAGACCGGTTTCGCCTACTCGGATGTGATTAATCCCAATGCTTTAATGCAGACTTGTCAGGCGGCCAGAGGGATCAGCTCGCCAGCCTCAAGGGGCAACTTAAAGCCTTTTAAACGGGTCGCAGCGGAACAGTATTATCAAGCCAATAACCCCTTGGTTAGTTTATCTAATCAACAGAAGATTGCCTTATTAGAACGCGCCGACAAGTATGCTCGTAGCTTAGATCCTGCGGTTAACCAAGTGATCGTGAGCTTGAGTGGGGTCTACGAAGAAGTATTAATCGCAGCTAGTGACGGTACCTTAGCTGCGGATATTCGGCCATTAATTCGTTTCAATTGTAGTGTCTTAGTCGAACGTAAACAGCGCCGTGAACGCGGATCTGCGGGCGGTGGTGGACGTCAGAATTATAGTTATTTCCTTGAAGAAGTTGATGGCTGTGAACGGGCGATGGTTTATGTGAAAGAAGCGGTACGCCAAGCTTTAGTGAATTTAGAAGCGGTGGATGCCCCAGCCGGACTGATGCCAGTAGTTCTCGGTGCTGGCTGGCCAGGTGTGTTACTGCACGAAGCGGTGGGACATGGTCTGGAAGGTGACTTTAATCGTAAAGGGTCTTCGGCATTTTCTGGTTGTATCGGACAACAGGTAGCTTCGCCATTATGTACTATTGTTGATGATGGTACGCTTGCCAACCGTCGGGGATCGGTGAGTATTGATGATGAAGGTACGCCTGGGCAATATAATGTATTAATTGAAAACGGTGTTCTGAAAGGGTATATGCAAGATAAGCATAATGCTCAACTGATGGATACTCAGTCGACTGGAAATGGACGCCGAGAGTCTTATGCACATCTGCCGCTTCCTCGCATGACCAATACTTATATGTTAGGTGGTGAAAGTGAGCCTGAAGAACTCATCGCTTCGGTGAAAAAAGGTATTTACGCGCCTAATTTTGGCGGAGGTCAGGTGGATATAACCTCGGGTAAGTTTGTCTTTTCGGCTTCGGAAGCGTACCTCATTGAAGATGGTAAGATTACTACGCCAATAAAAGGGGCAACCTTAATTGGTAGTGGCCCTGAAGCGATGCAACAAGTGTCGATGGTGGCGAATGACCTGTGTTTGGATCAAGGGGTTGGAGTCTGTGGTAAGGAAGGACAAAGCATTCCTGTGGGGGTTGGCCAGCCGAGTTTGAAACTTGATCAGCTTACCGTTGGTGGCACTGCATAAATGAAAAGGGCCTTGGCCCTTTTTTTAAGAGTGTAATTTGAGATATTTAAGCAAGTCCTGGTGAGCCTTAGCTGGTTTTTGCTGCTCTAATTCTTTTTTGGCTTGGCGGACCAACTGGCGCAATTTTTGACGCTCTAACGTTGGATTTTTTTCGACTAAGGCATTAATCGCAGGATCCCCTTCTTCTATCAGCTGTTCTCGCCGTTTCTCTAGAGCTAACTGGGCCTGTGCTTGATAAATGTGTTTGTTGCGGATCTTATCTAAGCCAGCATTGATGCTTTCAATGTCTTCGCTTCTTAGTACTTTACCAATGTAATTCATATGGCGGCGTGCCGCTTCTCGTTTATCTTTCAAACGTTTGGCAAGGGCAATTGCTTCTCTTAAGGTTGCGCTCATGCTGATAGTCTCTATTTGTGGATTGGTTAAACCCACTAATTCGACACCCAATTTTTTCAGTTTATCGGCTTCACGCTTGATTTCTGATTTACTAATCCACTCATCTTCGTCTGTAAAGGACGGGTCATTACTCATTTTCTGTTACTCATAGAACTTTTCGCATATCTTACCAGTTCTTGGCTATGGCCGCTCGATGAGTTTTGTGGTGAAGAGGGTTTATCTTTAATGCTTACATTTGGGACTTGGCTGGTGGATTTTTGAACGGCGCTTTGGCTGTTGTTAGCTTGTCTCTCTGTGCCAAGCAGTAAGCGCTTATAAACGCTGGATCATGGCTTTGGCTAAAACCTTTGACTCTTTGTTGTAAGGCGTTTACTTATTGTTGCGAGGTGTTTGCTTAGAATGCTAAGCTGCATCACTTGAGCTGGGATAACATCCTAAGATCTCGAACGAAAATTGACCGCTATAGTTCAACAGGCCCGAGGGCCATACATGGAAATTAAAAAATCAAAATGAGCCCTGAAAAACAATCGAGCCAAGAACTCAGTCAATTAAAACAAGCTGTTGAGTTTGCGATTAAGCAAGCAAAACAGCTTGGCGCGGATGAAGCCGAAGTGTCGATTTCGAAACAAACGGGAATTTGTGTTGCGACTCGTGATCAACAAGTGGAAACCCTTGAGTTTAATCATGACGGTGCGCTGGGGATTGCGGTGTATTCGGCGAATTGTAAGGGCAGTGCCTCAACCTCAGATCTGAGTCCAGAAGCTATCACTAATGCGGTGAAAGCGGCTTATGATATCTCTCAATATACATCGGCGGATAAAGCGGCAGGGATTGCAGATAAAGCATTACTAGCAACAGATATTGCGGATCTAGAATTATTTCATCCTCACCCATTGGAGCCTGAAAAATTTATTGAATTAGCCAAGCAATGTGAAGGCTTAGCTTTGAGCAATTCGCAGATTAAGGCCAGTGACGGGGCGAATGTGAATAGTCACTACGGGGTGAAGGTTTATGGAAACAGCCATGGTTTTGTTGAAGGCTATCCAACCAGCCGCCATAGCATTAGTTGCATGTTGATCGCAGGTGATAAAGAGATGCAGCGTGATTACGCCTATAGCGTGGCGCGTGATTTTGCCGATTTAGACAGTATTCAACAACTGGCCGACAAGGCGATTAGTAAAACCTTAGGTCGCCTCGGTAGTCGTAAAATAGCGACTTGTGAGGTGCCGGTGGTGTTTGACCAAGAGGTCGCGAGTGGCTTATTTGGCCACCTCGTGGGGGCGATTAGTGGTGGTAATTTGTATCGCCGTTCGTCTTTTTTACTCGATAGTTTGGGCAGTCAGCTGTTCCCTAGTTGGTTGTCGATCTACGAGGATCCTTTTATTAAAAAAGGCTTATCAAGTACTCCTTTTGATAGCGAAGGCGTGGCCCCGAAAGCGACCCATATTATTGCTGATGGGCGTTTAGAGAGCTATTTGTTAACCAGCTACTCGGCACGTAAACTGGGTATGCAAAGTACCGGTCATGCTGGTGGGATCCATAATTGGTTAGTGCAGCACAGTGGGATCAATCGGGCTGATTTGCTGAAGCAAATGGGAACCGGTTTATTGGTGACAGAGCTGATGGGCCAAGGCGTTAATTTGGTCACCGGTGATTATTCTCGAGGCGCGGCTGGTTATTGGGTTGAAAATGGTGAAATTGCTTTTCCGGTACATGAGATTACGGTAGCCAGTACCTTGCCAGAGATGTTTGCCAATATAGTTGCCATTGCGGATGACTTCGATAAAGAAAGCTCAATTCAAACCGGTTCAATATTGATTTCTTCGATGAAGATTGCGGGTAGCTAGTACTTGTTACTCTTTCAGCGTCTATTTCTGTTTAAGATAAGCATTTTAACAGCGGCCTGTGGTATGCCGCTTTGTTTTCTCCGAAAATACAGCTCAAGCTTGCTTCAAAGATAAATTTTTCGTCAGCGCTTAGGCTGATTGATATTTAGTAGGAGCTGCGATTTAGATACTCCTGCCTTAAGCTAATACTAAGGTGGCCATACCTAAAAAGGAGAACAAGCCCATCACATCGGTGATGGTGGTTAAGGCCATTCCCCCCGCTAAAGCGGGGTCGATATTAAATTTTTTCATTAATAAGGGAATACTAACCCCAGCTAATCCGGCTAAGGACATATTAATGAACATCGCCCCAGCGATGATAATGCCTAAAGTCCAGTCACCTTTCCATAGGGTGATCACTACCGAAATAACACTCGCCCAAATTAAGCCATTTAACATACCGATTGCGGCTTCCTTACCGATCAACCAGCGAGAGTTGCCCTCGCCAATGTGGCCCACCGCAAGCCCACGGATCACGAGCGCTAAAGTTTGATTGCCAGCGATGCCACCCATACTAGGAACAATAGTCATTAAGATCGCTAGCGTTGCCAATTGTTCAATCGTTGATTCAAACATATTGCTAATCGACGCTGCAATTAAAGCCGTACAAAGATTCACCGCTAGCCAGACGGTGCGCCGTTGAGTACTTTTTAAGACCGGGGCGAAGGTATCCTCGTCATCGTCCATCCCCGCCATCCCCATCATCGAGTGTTCCGCATGCTCACGAATAATATCCACCACATCATCGATGGTAATTCGGCCTAACAAGCGCCCTTGTTCATCAACTACTGGGGCAGATATCCAGTCGTGGCGTTCAAACAGGGAAGCCACGTCATCTTCATCCATGGCGACCGGTATGGTTTCAGCATTACTATCCATTACCTCTCTGACGTTGACGCTTGGATTAACGGTGAGCAAGGTTGATAGTGGGATATCGCCGAGTAGTAAATCATTCTCATCGACAACATAAAGTGCATCCGTTGCTTCAGGAAGTTCGCCCCTAAGCCGCAAATAGCGCAATACAACATCAATACTGACATCTGCCCGCAGGGTGATGGTGTCGGTATTCATGATACTGCCAGCGGTGTCTTCTGGATAAGCGAGCGCAGCTTCGACTCGATGGCGGTCTTGGCCATCCATTTGCGACAATACCTCTTGATAGACACTATCGGGTAGGCTGCGAAGCACGTAGGCGATATCATCGGTGTCCATTCCCTCGGTCGCTGCAGCAAGGGTTTCGGGGGCCATTAATTGGAGTACCCCTTCCATGACATCTTCGTTTAATTCTTCGAGGATCTCACCGTGCTTTTCCGGATCGGTGAGTTGCCATAATACTTTTCGACCTGCGGGAGGGCTAGATTCTAATAGTAGAGCGACATCACAAGGCGGCATCTGATGAAGCATTCGCCTAACATGCACAAACATACCACTATCGAGCGCTTGGTTTAGCTCCTGTAGGCGTTTGTGTTGATTAGGATTTAACTCCATCTCTTCAGGCATAAGCGGTCCTTATAGTCGTGTAAAGATTAAACCACGCTTTTAGAGCGGGTGAACCTGTCGCGGATGGTACAAAGGTTTTCAGCGGAACCCTTTGGGTAACATGTGTCACAGTTTACGGCTTGAGTACCTGCATCAGTGCTGTTTCTACGCGATAGGCTCTGCCTTGTCCGCTACGATATAAATATTCACTAAAAATGCAACAGGACTTAGTGTAGCAGTTGCATCAATAAATTCGCGTTATTCCTCGTCGAAGTTTGCTTCAACGAGTTGTTGTATGGCATCGAGAGCAGCCTCTGCATCGTTACCTTCAGAGATTATCGTGAGGGTATTGCCTTGAGCGCTTGCCAATACCAGCAATCCCATCACGCTGGCAGCCGAAGCGGTTTTTTCCCCGTCAATAATACTTACTTCAGCTTCAAATTCTTGTACCAATTCGACCAGTTTGGTGGCTGGGCGAGCGTGTAAGCCCAGTTTGTTTTTTACGACGACTTGTCTAGTGAGTTTCAAGTTTATGTTCCAAAGTTCGATGGCGCCGCTGCACCTTACGTTTTTGACTAAAGTGTTCAGCCAGTTGTTCGGCGACATAAACACTACGATGTTGTCCGCCAGTACAACCAATTGCGATGGTCAGATAGGCGCGATTATTGGCTTCTAAATGCGGCAGCCAAGATCCTAATAAATCAGCGATTTGCTGGATGTACTGCTCTACAAGAGGCTGCTTGGCTAAATAATCTTTAACCGCTTGATCGAGACCGCATAAAGGTCGTAGTTCTTCTTGCCAGTGCGGGTTCGGTAAAAAGCGAGCATCAAATAGGTAATCGGCATCATTGGGTACGCCATTTTTAAAGCCAAAGGACTCAAACACCATAATTAATTGCTGTTGTTGTTCTCCGGTCACTCGCGATCGAATGAGCTGACTCAATTCATGTACGGATAAACGCGAGGTATCTATTCTTAGGTCAGCATTGCGAGAAATGGGGGCGAGCAGGGCGGTTTCAGATTCTATGGCCTTGGCTAGAGACATGTCGTTTTGACTCAGTGGATGAACCCGCCGAGTTTCACTGTAGCGGCGGATCAGTGCATCATCTTTCGCGTCGAGAAAAATACTTAATAGGTTAAGCTCAGAGCCTTCATCGCGAATTAGTTGACCGATGGGTGAGGGTTCATCAGGTAAATTTCGCACATCGATGCTAATGGCGACTTTGGTGTACTGTCTTTTTAGGTGTTCAATTAAAGGACGCCATAATACGACTGGTAAATTGTCGACACAGTAATAACCTAAATCTTCTAATACTCGTAGTGCGACCGTTTTACCTGAACCGGAGCGCCCGCTAACGATAATCAGTTCCATGATAACCCCTAATAACGATTAGAGTCTTAGGCTATCATGATCGTGTATAATTCGTCATCACTTTGTGCTGTACGAAGTTGTTTGCATATTTGCTTATCATTAAGTTTTTCAGCAACTTGAGCGAGAGTATTTAGATGTTGTTGACATTGGTCTTCGGGAACCAGTAAGGCAAATATTAAATCAACGGCTTGATTGTCAATGGCGTCAAAGGAAATCGCCGGAGTACAGCGTAATAATACTGCGGTCGCATGGTATTGATTGCCTATTCTACCGTGAGGGATCGCGATGCCTTGGCCAATGCCAGTACTGCCCATGCGTTCACGATTTAATAAACTTTCAAATATACTTTTAGATGTGGTGTCGAGTTGCTTCGCAACTAGTTCACTGATCAATTCCAATGCTCGTTTTTTTGACGAACATTGGACTGCACTTTGGGTGCAGTCCAAGCTTAGTACTTTATCTATTTGCATTACTATGACTAATGTTTGGTGAGTTTTTCTTTATGCTTAATGACTTGGCGATCGAGCTTATCGATGAGGCTATCGATGGCCGCGTACATATCAGCGTGTTCTGAAGTGGCGAATAATTCACCACCATTTAGGTGTATAGTGGCTTCGGCAATCTGATTCAGTTTTTCGACATTGAGAATAACATGGACATTATTAATTTGGTCGAATCGTCGTTGTAGCTTAGTAAACTTAGTGTGGACATATTCTCTCAAAGACTCAGTGATTTCTACGTGGTGTCCAGTAAGGTTAATTTGCATAGATGTCGTCCCCTTTATAGTGGCCTTTAAATAAGGCTCTTACGTTGGTTAGAAGGTGGAATAGCCAATGACTCACGATATTTAGCTATCGTACGCCTAGCCACCTTGATGCCTTGATCTGCCAAAATATCAGCGATTTTACTATCGCTGAGTGGTTTACTGGTATTCTCGGCAGCAACCAGTTTCTTAATTAATGCACGAATGGCTGTTGAGGAGCATTCTCCTCCACCATCGGTAGCCACATGGCTAGAGAAAAAGTATTTGAGTTCGAAGATCCCGCGAGGGGTATGCATGAATTTTTGAGTCGTGACCCTAGAGATCGTGGATTCATGCATTTCAACCGCTTCGGCAACATCATTCAATACCATCGGTTTCATGGCTTCTTCACCATATTCAAAGAAAGCTTGTTGGTGATGCACGATGCAATTAGAGACTTTCAGTAGGGTTTCGTTACGGCTTTCAATACTCTTGATGAACCATTTTGCTTCTTGCAGATGGCTGCGAATAAACTGGGTATCGTTGGCGTTGGTCGAGGTTTTAGTCATCGATGCATAATGTGAATTGATGCGTAGTTTTGGCATCGCGTCAGGATTGAGTTCAACCACCCAGCGACCTTGACGTTTAATCACCGAGACATCGGGAATTACGTATTGGGCTTGATTTGGTTCGACGGCATTACCAGGTCTTGGCTCTAAGGTGTGAATCAGCCGCATCACTTCGCGTAGCTGCTCCTCTTTTAACTTGGTTTTACGGGCCAATAAACGAAAATCTCGATTTGCTAATACGTCAATATGATTCGATACGATGTCTTTCGCTTCATTCAGCCAAGGTGTTTGTTCGCTGAAACGACTTAATTGGATGAGTAAGCATTCCTGTAGAGAGCGGGCAGCAATACCAACTGGATCGAAGTGCTGAATACGTTTAAGTACTGCTTCAATTTCATCTAACTCGACATCTAAATCATTATTTTCAATCGAACGTAGTCCCTCAAGTAATTGCTCACAATCTTGTGTCAGGTAACCTGATTGGTCGACTGCGTCGATGATGGCGAGGGCGATAGCTTGGTCTATTTCACTAAAAGGCGTGAGGCGCATTTGCCAGAGCAAGTGATCTTGTAAGGAGTCAACGGTTTCACCTTGAAACAACATGTCGTTGTCATCACTGCTGCTACCGGATGAAGAGCTGGCAGGAGCCGAGCTCGCGCTGTAAATGTCATCCCAAGTTGAGTCAACCGGAAGATCGTCTGCGACGGTATCTTGACTAATCGCATCGCCAGTTTCCATCTGGCTGCTATCGATCTCCGTTTGGCTATTGTTTGCATCACTATTTTGCTCGCTGGCTGATTTAAATTCAGCCGAGTCTGCGTCATTTGCTTGCGCTTCATCTGCTTCTAGCAGAGGATTACTCTCCAAAGCTTCTTGGATTTCCTGCTGCAGATCCAGCGTCGAAAGCTGGAGTAAGCGTATGGCCTGTTGTAACTGGGGGGTCATGGTTAATTGCTGACCAAGACGCAACTGCAAAGATGCTTTCATTAATTACCGCTGTTCCTTCTTTTTATTATCGCGTTTGAGGACATACTTTAACTATAGCTTGAATTGTTCACCGAGATAAACTCGTTTCACATGCTCATTTTTAAGTATCTCCTCAGGTTTTCCTGAGGCTATCAGTTCGCCTTGGCTAACGATATAGGCGTGCTCACAAACATCTAGTGTTTCTCTTACATTGTGGTCGGTGATCAATACACCCAGACCGCGATCACGAAGATGTTCAATGATTTTTTTTATATCGATAACAGAAATAGGATCCACGCCTGCGAAGGGTTCGTCAAGCAAAATAAACTTAGGTGCGGCAGCTAGAGCGCGGGCAATTTCTACTCGGCGACGTTCACCGCCCGACAGACTCATGCCTAAATTCTTGCGAATATGACCAATATGAAACTCTTCAAGTAAGTCATCGAGCGCGCCCATTTGTTGTTGTTTATCGAGGTCTTTACGTGTTTCTAAGACCGCTAAAATATTCTTTTCTACCGAGAGGCGACGAAAGATAGATGCTTCTTGCGGTAGGTAACCTATGCCTTTGCGAGCCCTGGTATGCATGGCGGTACTTGACAGATCTTCGTTGTCAATTAGGATCCGCCCTTGGTCCCTTGGGACTAAACCAACCACCATATAAAAAGTGGTGGTTTTTCCAGCGCCATTGGGCCCTAATAAACCGACAATTTTTCCAGTTTCAACATTGAGACTCACGTTTTTAACGACCTTGCGCCCCTTGTAACTTTTGGCAAGGTTTTCTGCAATTAAGGTACTCATGGTTGAGGCGTGGCCTTGGGGGCAACTTTGTTGAGTTGTTGGGGTAAGAAAATGGTGGTCACCCGATTGTTTTGGTCGCCCTGAGCAACCATTTCTTGTTTGTTAATGCTGTATTTAATCATTTGACCTTTGACTAAGCTTTCTTCTTGCTTCAGCAGTGCATTGTTAGTAAGCGTAAGCGTTTGAGTCTTCAAATCGTAACGCACTTCGTTCGCCTCTGCTTCAATGGGCTTACCATTATCTAAGAGCTGATAGAAGGTGGCTGGTTTGCCTTTTGCTATCATCACTTCGCTGCCTTTTTGCTCACTTCCGATAACGCTCAGTTCTTCGGCGCGCATTTTTATCGAGCCTTGAGTCACGACGACATTACTATAAAAAGTGACGCGATTTTCTTTGATATTAACCTGTTGACGGTCGGCATCGACGACAATTTGTTTATTGAAGTCGTCTTCAAGCGCTTGAGCCCCCCAACTGATGAGTAACAGGCTTGCTAAAAAGGCTAATTTATTCTTGTGGATTGTGGTAAACCGCTTCGATATCATTTAATAAAGTCACTATTTCATTGGCTAAATCACCGTTCATTCCGCGTCCATATAATTCGTAGGATGGGCCATAAACGGTAACGAGTTTATCACTATGCATGGTTTCGTTTTGCAGGTCGATTTCCAAGCTGTCTGTAATTAAGTCACGAACGTATTTGCTGCGACTCAAGTTTTTAATTACTACATTGTCATTTAACATGACCGTGTGTTGCTGCTGTACTGTAGCTTGATCGGCCACGATTTGCCATACAGGTTGTTTGGGATCGGGATATACCAAGATTTTTGGTTGGCTGAAAGTGGTGTGCTTGAGTTGCTCAAAATACGCCATCTGTTCGGCATAAATACGATAGCGGGGCCTTCCCTGTTCGCCAAAACTAACACTGTATAGCTGTTCGGCAATAAAATTGGGTTTATTGATTTCGCGAGTTTCGGTCAGTTGTTGGGTATCTGACGGGCTGAGCTGCCAAAGCACCAAAGCCACCATAAATAAAACCGCAAAAAACCAAGTGGGTTTATTCATATACTCATGCCCTGAGCATTTTGTAGCTGTCCTTGTGCCTGAAGAATTAAATCGCATAATTCCCGCACTGCACCATAACCCCCAGCGGTTTTAGTCACTAATTTGGCAGCTTGTTTACATAATGGATGGGCGTCATATACAGCAACCCCTAAGGCACAGGCATTCATGACTGGAACATCGACCACGTCATCGCCGATATAGGCACAGTATTCGGGGCTTAAGCTTAGCTTTTGTTGTAATTGTCGATAGGCTTGCATTTTATCTTGCTGGCCCTGAAATATATGCTGCACACCTAAAGCTTGCATGCGGGTGCTGACTAAATTTGATTGGCGGCCGGTAATAATCGCAACCTCAATACCTGCATTGAGTAATGCTTTAATACCAAAGCCATCATGGGTGTGAAAGGCCTTTAATTCTTCGCCATCATTACCGAGGTAGATCCGACCATCGGAGAATACGCCATCGACATCACAAATGAGCAATTTTATATTTCTGGCTAAACTGTAGTTTTGCTGGGTGACCGCACCGTAGGGCGTTTCAACACTCACTAATAGACTCCTGCTTGCAGTAAGGTGTGCATATTAAAAGCGCCAATTACGGTTTGTTGATGGAGCACAAATAGACCGTTAATTGAGTCTTTCTTCATCAGTTTAAGCGCATCAAAGGCTAACCAATCATCTTCTATTACTTTAGGGTTGTGTGTCATCACTTGACCAATTGGCGTTTCATGAATATCGATACGCTGATCTAGGATCCTGCGTAAATCTCCATCGGTAAAAATTCCGACTAAATGTTGCTGCTGATTGACGACGCCAACCATACCTAAACCTTTGGCGGTAATTTCAAATAGTGCTTCTCGAATAGTTTGTTCGACTACAACTAAAGGAATTTGTTCCCCGCTGAGCATAATGTCGTGAACACTCAATAGCAGTTTTTTGCCTAAACTGCCACCCGGATGAGATAGTGCAAAATCATCGGCAGTGAAGCCTCGAGCTTGGAGTAGCGCCACGGCTAAAGCATCTCCCATGACGAGCGTAGCGGTAGAGCTAGCGGTTGGCGCTAAGCCGAGAGGGCACGCTTCACGGGGAACGGCAACACACAGGTGGTAGTCGGCCAATTTTGCCATACTTGAGAGAGGGTTACTGGTGAGTGCAATTGAGCGTACACCGATACGGTTGAACACCGGGTATAAGGAGAGGATCTCTTCTGACTCTCCAGAATTTGAGAGCGCAATAACAATATCATCGGCGGATATCATGCCCAAATCACCATGACAGGCTTCGCCAGGGTGCACAAAAAAAGCTGGGGTCCCGGTCGACGCTAAAGTCGCGGCTATTTTATTGGCAATATGACCCGACTTCCCCATCCCGGTAAGGATGACCTTACCTTTACCCGCTAAGATTAACTCACAGGCTGCACTAAAATCTTGGTTTAAGTATTGGTGCAGATTTTCGATGCCCAAAGCTTCGATTTCTAAAACCTGTTTAGCGGTGGCGATATAATCAATTGACACTCAATTTCCCTCAAATAATGCTGAATAAAAATAGTCGCTTAAGCCGAGAATAATAACAGTTGATAGGCAACAAAGCTGCAGCATAATATTGCGCCTTCCCAACGTGATATTTTGCGACTTCTGCCAAAGAAGCTCATTGACATCACAAACAGTAATAAGGTTACCCCCATCATGACATAGAAGTCACGTTCGGCAGCAAGGGCGTCAATTGGACCGGGGGCGAGCATTGCGGGGACCGCTAATACGGCTAAAATATTGAATAGGTTTGAGCCGATAATATTACCCAGAACCAGGTCATCTTCTTTCTTGATGACCCCTGCGATACAAGCAGCTAGTTCTGGCAGACTGGTGCCGATGGCGATGATGGTCAAGCCGATCACTAAATCACTGATCCCAAAATAGCGCGCGATTTCTGAGGCTGAACCGACTAATATGTCAGCACTTATCGGCAATAATACTAAACCAACCGCAAGCCACAACAAAGCTTTGCTGGTTGCTACATCTTTGGGGACTTCCGAAGCGGCTTCTTCCATCATTGGATCTAGTTTGGCGTTGTTACGTTGACGTAGCGAGCCGATGATGAGAAAGGCCATCATGGTTACAAATATCGTCAATAATAAGGTACCTTCTATATATCCAAGATGTTGGTCATGTAATATCCAACCAGCAAATGCCGTGGCGGCTAACACCATCGGTAATTCTCTAAATAACGTTGATGATGAAACGAATAAAGGTTTGAATAAGGCGGTCACGCCGAGAACTAAAGTGATATTGGTAATGTTGGAGCCGATTACATTTCCCACTGCGGTATTCATTTTGCCTTCTAAGGCGGCGGTTGCTGAAACCATAACTTCTGGGGCAGAGGAGCCCAAGGCGACGATGGTTAGGCCAATAATCATCGGCGGTAAACCAAAATTGTTAGCAATAGCGGCAGCGCCAAAAACAAAACGATCAGCACTCCAAACTAAGAGCGCTAAACCAACAACTAATAATAAACATTCAACGAACATGGGTTTCCTTGGATCAACAAATATCAGTGATGCGGACAAAATAGCAAGCATTGTCAACATTTTCCTGACAAAAGGGAAGAGTTTAACCTTGAGTGTCATCAATTATCTCAATAATATGGCAGCCTTGAACAGTCAAGATTGCTGATGGAGTGGCTAAAAATTTGATTGAAGTAAAACAATTAGCATTTCAGCGCGGTGACAAAGTTATCTTTGAAGGCCTCGATTTGCGTATTCAGCGCGGTAAAATTACCGCAATTATGGGGCCTAGCGGGATCGGTAAAACGACCTTACTTAAACTGATTGCTGGGCAGCTAAAGCCGCAGTCGGGTGAAGTGCTGATCGACCAGCAAAATGTGCATCAGCTGAAACGTCGCGAATTATTCAAGTTACGTAAACGGATCGGCATGTTATTTCAAAGTGGTGCTTTGTTTAGTGATCTTAATGTTTTTGAGAATGTCGCGTTTCCCTTACGAGAACATACTCAGTTACCGGAAGTGGTATTGCGAAACTTGGTGTTGATGAAGTTACAAACCGTGGGTCTACGTGGCACCGCGCAGCTGATGCCGAGTGATTTGTCGGGCGGAATGGCGCGTCGAGTGGCGCTAGCAAGAGCGATTGCCTTGGAGCCCGAGCTAATTCTTTACGATGAGCCCTTTGTTGGTCAGGACCCCATCTCAATGGGGGTATTGATTAAATTGATCCAAGGCTTGAACCAAAGTTTACAATTGACCTCGGTGATAGTTTCTCATGATGTGAGTGAAGTTCTTAGTATCGCTGATTACGTGTTTGTAATTGATGGCCATAGCGTATTAGCCCAAGGTAGCGTCGAAGCAATTGCGTCAAATCCGAATCCGCGTTTGGCGCAATTTCTCAATGGTCAAGCCGATGGCCCGGTGGCTTTTCATTATCCAGCAGACGATTATGCACAAGCACTTAAGGCGGCCTTATGATTGACGTTATTGCGCTATTAGGTCGTAAGACCCTATTACGCTTCGCCTCGCTCGGCCGAGCGAGCTTAATGTTATGGCATGCCTTATCGAGCTGGCCAAGTCGGCAATTGCTGAAAGATACGATCTATCAAATCTATGTGGTGGGGGTGCAGTCACTGCCCATTATCTTGGTTTCAGGTTTATTTATTGGGATGGTTCTGGCTCTGCAGGGCTATCATATTTTGGTCGATTTTGGTGCCGAAACCAGTCTTGGTCCTATGGTTGCGTTATCGCTACTTCGGGAGCTTGGTCCGGTGGTGACCGCTTTGTTGTTTGCTGGGCGGGCTGGCTCTGCGCTCACCGCAGAAATTGGCTTGATGAAAACTACTGAACAATTATCCAGCATGGAGATGATGGCCGTTGACCCACTTAAGCGGGTGATAGCGCCGCGTTTATGGGCTGGGTTTATTGCCATGCCCTTATTAACGCTGATGTTTAATTTGGTCGGTATTTGGGGCGGGTTCTTAGTTGGCGTGGAATGGTTGGGGGTCGATAACGGCAGCTTTTGGTCGATTACCGCAGCATCCATAGAGTTTGGCCAAGATATTGGTAATGGGATTATCAAGAGTGCGGTGTTTGCGATTACGGTGGTTTGGGTAGCATTATTCAATGGTTACGACTCAACCCCTAGTGCTCAGGGGATTAGCCAGGCGACGACGCGAAGTGTGGTGCATGCTTCGTTGCTGGTTTTGGCTTTAGATTTTGTATTAACTGCACTAATGTTTGGCAGCTAGGTTTAGGGAATAACATGAAAGTAAATAAAGTTGAGTTGTCGGTTGGATTGTTTGTATTACTGGGTTTCGCTGCGCTATTAATCTTGTCGTTGAAAATTGCGAATAGTCAGTTTAGTAGCAGTAATGATCTGTATACGCTGTATGCTAAGTTTGACAATATTGGAGGGCTTAAAGTACGCGCGCCAGTAAAAGTGGGAGGGGTCGTGGTTGGTCGAGTTGAAGCGATTGAACTTGATGTTGATGATTATATGCCAAAGGTGACTTTGAATATGTATCGCCAATACGGTTTTTACCCAGAGACAAGTTCTCTTTCGATCCTTACCGCGGGCTTGTTAGGAGAGCAATACATTGGTCTCACCCCTGGCTTTGTCGTTGAAGGTATTGAGCACCTCAATGATGGTGCGTTGATTGAAGATACTAAATCAGCGTTGGTGTTGGAAGATTTGATTGGCCAATTTTTATATTCAGCCAAGGAGAAGTAATGATGACCATGAGAGTAGTATTTTTGCTGTTGCTGACGAGTTTGTTTAGTGCCACAAGCCAAGCGGAAAATGTGGATCAAAACCCTTACCGTTTGATGAACTACGTTGCTGAGCAAACTTTTAGTCGCTTGGCTAAAATTGACCGAGATAGCTCTACCGTGGATCAGCAAGTCGAAGATATTGTGCGTCAGCAGCTGATGCCTCATATTGATTATCGCTACGCCGCGTTGGTGGTATTGAGTAAACACCTCAAAAAAACTGATGAACAACAGCGTGCTAGGTTCATTAAGGCATTTCAGGAGTATTTAGTTGCAACTTATACCCAAGCATTAGCTCAGTATAAACAACAGAAAGTACTCATTGAACCGGAACGAGCGGTCGAGGGGCAAACTAAGGTCACCGTAAAAGCTCAATTTATTGATGGTGAGCGGCCTCCGATCAACTTGTCTTTTAAATTTAGAAAGCTGAGAAATAAAGATCAATGGTTAGCTTATGATCTGGTTGCGGAAGGCGTTAGTTTGCTGGCGACCAAACAATCAGAAATAGACAGTTTGATCCGCTCTAGCAGTGTGGATGAAGTGATTGAACTCTTAGAGAAAAAGAATTTTGAATCTGTTGGGCCGTCAAAATGAGTGCAATTTTACAAATTGACCCGCAACGCTTAACGATCCGCGGTGACTGGACGGTTTCTCAGGTTGTTAGTCAGTGGCCGCTACTGGCCGAGTGTAAGGCCGCTACGCTCGACTTGTCCAAGTTAAAGCGGATTGACTCTGCTGGAATAGCCGCTATTATCACCGCCTTAAAACCAGAACCTAGTCATCCTTTAAAAATCGAACACTGCCCAGAGCAGGCGAAGCAACTTTTTGAGCTCTATGAACTTAATCCTTTGCTGCAGTTTGAAAAATAAAGCACTTTTGCGGAGCGTCATTATGCAAGCCGAACAAATTGAACAGATATTAATGCAAACGCTTGAACTGGAACATGTGCAGGTAACTGGAGAAGGCAATCACTTTCAGGTGATTGCCGTGGGTACCATGTTTCAGGAATTATCGCGGGTTAAAAAGCAACAAGCGATATATGCACCATTGAAAGACTACATTGCGAGTAACGAAATTCACGCTTTGGGGATTAAGGCTTTCACTCCTGATGAATGGCAAAAACAACAAAAATTTGGCCAACTGTAGTAGGAGTTGAAGTGGATAAATTTAGAATACAAGGCGGCTGTCGTTTACAAGGCGAAGTTGTTATTTCTGGGGCAAAAAATGCCGCGCTACCGATCTTGTTTGCTACCTTGTTATGTGAAGAGCAAGTGGTGTTACACAATGTGCCTCAGTTAAGAGATATTGGCACCACCTGTAAGATGTTACAGCATTTGGGCCGTGAAGTGCTGGTCGATGGTGAAACTGTCACAGTGAAGGCGGGTAAAGCCAACGACTTTGTTGCGCCTTATGAGTTGGTCAAAACTATGCGTGCTTCAATCATGGCGCTTGGCCCTTTAGTCGCTCGCTATGGTGAGGCCGATGTATCCTTGCCTGGTGGTTGTGCAATTGGAGCTCGTCCGGTAAATCTGCATATTCATGGCTTAGAGTTGATGCAAGCCGATATGAATGTGGAAGATGGTTATGTAAAAGCGCGAGTTTCTGGCCGATTACAAGGCGCGCGGATCTTTATGGATATGGTGAGTGTTACAGGCACCGAGAACTTGATGATGGCGGCGGCTCTCGCTGAGGGTCAAACGATTATTGAGAATGCAGCCCGTGAACCTGAAGTGGTTGATTTGGCTAACTTTTTAAACACTCTTGGGGCGGATATTCAAGGTGCCGGAAGTGATACCATTGTGATTCAAGGTGTGGAGCAGTTGCATGGCGGTGAGTACAGTGTACTCCCCGATCGGATTGAAACGGGGACCTACTTGGTGGCCGCTGCAGTGACGGGTGGAAAAGTCCGTTGTACCAATACCGATCCCGCATTAATGGATGCGGTATTGGCGAAGTTAGCGGAAGCTGGCGCTAAGCTTAGCAGTGGTTCGGACTGGATTGAAGTGGATATGCAAGGCTGCGAGCTTAAAGCTGTGAATGTGAAAACAGCACCTCACCCGGCCTTCCCTACTGATATGCAAGCCCAGTTTACAGTATTGAATATTCTCGCTCAGGGAACTGGTCATGTCACCGAGACGATTTTTGAAAATCGTTTTATGCATGTGCCTGAATTGACGCGCATGGGGGCCGAAATAGAGCTGGAGGGTAATACGGCGATTTGTAAGCACACCGAGCAACTCAGTGGTGCACAGGTGATGGCTACCGATTTACGTGCTTCTGCGAGCTTGGTGATAGCAGCCTTAGTTGCAGAAGGTGAGAGCGTGGTCGATAGGATTTATCATATCGACCGGGGCTATCAAGACATCGAAACTAAGTTTGCGCGGCTAGGAGCCAATATTACGCGGTTTAATGAACGTTCTTAGGCCGGGTTGGTAATTTTAATTCGGTTACGGTCACGGGGAGCTCTAGTTGTTCCCCGTTTCTATATAGGCGTATTCGAATTTCGCTACCCGGTCGGGTTTCGGCAACAATATCCATCGCCTGTTTGATTGAGACAATCTCTTGGCCGGCAATATTGACTAGAATATCGTTGGCTTGGATGCCTGCTTTACTGGCTGGCCCCACAGGATCTACACCGCTTACAATGACCCCTTGGGTATCGTGTAATTTTAAGCGAGAAGCGAGAAGTGGGGTGATTTTTTGTCCGTCTAAACCCAGATAGCCACGCACGATAGTGCCATCTTTAATCAGACTCTGCATGATCTTTTTAGCCAGCAAATAAGGAATAGCGAAGCTAATCCCATAGGTATCTGTAGCATCGTTTAGGTGGTAAGCAGAGGTATTAATCCCCACCAGTTCGCCACGGGTATTGACTAATGCACCCCCAGAGTTTCCACGGTTAATTGCGGCATCGGTTTGTAAAAAGTCTTGTCGACCGGTAGAGCTCATGCCGCTGCGTCCAGCCGCACTAATGATCCCTTGAGTGATCGTTTGACCTACATTATAGGGATTGCCGATGGCGAGAACGATATCGCCGACTTGAGTGGTTAGTTGATCATCTTGTGGGATGACGGGTAAGTCAGAAGAGTTATCGATTTTTAACACCGCTAAGTCAGTCACAACATCACCTCCGACTAATTCAGCATTAAAAATGCGTCCATCCTGTAAAGCGATGACAATTTGATCGGAATTTGCGATGACATGGAGATTAGTCAGTACGAAACCTTGACTAGACATAATCACCCCAGAGCCTAAGCCTTGAGATTCCAATTGAGTATCGGCCTTCACGTAAGATTGTAGAAAGCTACGGGTGTAAATGTTAACGACTGCGGGGGCAGCTCGTCTCGAAGCGAGGGCGTAACTACCGAGTGGGGTTTCGGTATAGTCATTTAACAGCTGTTTACTATTTTCCCTAAATTCAGGGAAAGCAAATAGAATGCCGATAGCCATGGCTAAACCAAAAATTGCGGGTTTGAGTAAATACTTGATTATAGCTAACAATTGTTCTTCTCCAGCGACCAACCCAGCATAGCACGCGACTTGTGCAGACAAAAGAAAAGGCGAGCAATATGTCGCCTTTGTTGATTGCGTGGAGCAGGCTTACTGAATGATCCGATAGAGGTTTTCTTCACCGCGCTGGATATTTATCGCCAAGATTCTTGGCTCGCTCTCGAGTAATTCGCGTAAATCAGCGATACTGGAAATGCGAGTTTTGTTGATACCGATAATGATATCACCTTGCTCAAAACCATTGGCGAAAGCCCGCGAATTTCGTTCTACTTTGTTGACCAGTACACCGGCCATTGGTGCGTTTTTGTCGGTAGAGCTAAGACTTGCACCATCTAAGGCTGGGTGCATAATTTTAGCATTTATATTTTGCTCTTCGGCCTGTTGCAAAGTGACTTTGAAGTCAATCGGTTTACCATCCCGAATCGCACCAATCAGGATACTTTTCCCTGCGCCCATGGTGCCAATTTTAGCGCGTAATTCAGCGAAACTTTTCACTTTTTTACCATCAACCGCGATAATAATATCGCCAGCCTTCACACCAGCTTTGTCGGCTGCTGAACCGTGCATGACTTGATTCACAAAGGCGCCATGCTTGGAGTCGGTACCAAAGGCTTTTGCTAAATCACTGTTAAGCTCACCACCTGTCACGCCTAATATCCCACGGCGTACTTCTCCGAATTCAATGATCTGAGCGCTAAGGTTGCTCACCATGTTACTGGGAATGGCAAATCCTATCCCAATATTGCCGCCACTGGGGGCGATAATGGCGGTGTTAATACCGATCAGTTCACCACGTAAGTTGATGAGAGCTCCGCCAGAGTTACCGCTATTAATTGCAGCATCGGTTTGAATAAAGTTTTCTAAATGCTCAATATTTAAACCGCTGCGACCTAAAGCACTCACAATACCTGAGGTGGCAGTTTGTCCTAAGCCGAAGGGATTACCAATGGCAATGGTAAAATCACCGACCCGCAATTCATCAGAATCGGCGAGTTTCATATCGGTTAAGTTATCAGCTTCAATTTGCAGTAGTGCGATATCGGTTTGGCGGTCACTGCCTAATACTTTGGCATCGAAGCTGCGGCCATCTTTTAAGCTGACGACAATCTCGTCGGCCTGATGGATCACATGATAGTTGGTGATCACATAACCTTTGCTGGCGTTAAGCACCACCCCAGAACCGAGGCCTTGAAAAGGCTGCTTTTGTTCTGCACTGCTTGGGGCTTCTCCTGGACCAAAGAAATATTTAAATAATTCTGGAAGTTGTTGTTGCGAGACTTTGGTCCCTGCGACCGAAATGCTGACTACTGCTGGGGTCACTTGCTCTAAGACTGGCGCTAGGCTGGGGAGCTCTTGTTCACCAACGGCCATGGGTAACGCGGCTTGCGCTGGTAGTGTATTAAATCCAAAAACTAATGATAAGCACAAGATAGCGAATTTCTTGGTGCGATAGTGCATAAATACCCTCGATAGACAAATATATTAAGCTAAGCTGGATCTGTTAGATCTAGCTTAGCTAATAAAGTTCAACGAATTAGCCCGCTTTACGTTGCGCTTCGGTAAATAAACCTGATGGTTCGTTAGAGTAGTCTTTAGGTTGTGCTTCTGTTTCTGTCGCCACCGTGTCATCTAATTCTAACTTTTGCTGATAGTCGGCAAATAATTGCGGTTGAGCGACTTCATCACCGATTAAAGCTTTCGATTGACTCGCCATATGCTCATACATGCCTTGATATTGCTTGGCCATGTCTTCTAATAACTGGGCACTGGCAGAAAAATGTTGCTGAACTTGTTCCTTATAGCTGTCTAATTCGGCTTTATTGTTCTCGAATTCTTGTTTCATTTTGGCATCGTTAACAACAGGCTTAGACGCGACACGACTAAGGAAGAAGCCAATAGCGACACCAATAAGAAGAAAAATTATACTGCTAATTGCGCTCATATTATTCCTTTGTTGATCTTGATGAACTTTCAATATACTTGAGAATGCTTTCACATGGTACTATCAATTCTGCTCTAATTTTAGTGGGTTTTAGGAATAGGGAAAGGATGACACCACAGCTTCAATACCAACAAGATTTACAGCGCAGTGATTTTATCCATGACAAGGCGCAAGCCTATGCAGTTGCTCAACTTCAGCAGATTTTTCAGCAATTAACTGATAATACTCAGCTTGAAATCGAGTCGCCATCATTATTTGGCAAATTTAAAAAGCGTTTTGTGAGCCCTCCAAAGCTAAATAAGCCAAGGGTCAAGGGTTTATATATGTGGGGCGGCGTTGGTAGAGGTAAGACCTATTTAATGGATACCTTTTTTAACTGTCTGCCTGTTGAAAACAAAATGCGGGTGCATTTTCATCGTTTTATGCAACGAATTCATCAAGACTTAAAGCAACTTGCTGGCCATCGAGATCCGCTGTTAGCGGTTGCTGCCGGGATCCGAGCAGAGGCGGAAGTGATCTGCTTTGATGAGTTTTTTGTATCAGATATTACCGATGCAATGTTATTGGGAACTTTATTTGAGGCCTTGTTTGCGCAAGGGGTTACCTTGATCGCAACCTCTAATATCCCACCAGAAGAGCTCTATCGAAATGGATTACAACGTCAGCGCTTTCTCCCAACGATAACTCTGATTCAAGAGCATTGTCAGGTTATTAATGTGGATGGCGGTCATGATTATCGAATGCGTACGCTTACCGAAGCAGAGATATATCACTACCCTTTAGGTGAGGCGGCGGAGCAAAATTTGGCTCATTACTTTATGCAATTGTCCAATGAGCCGAGGCAACATTTAGGCGAGATTGAAATTAATCAGCGGATGATTGGTTTTGTCAACGAAGCCGACAGCGTCATACATCTGGAATTTGCTGAGCTATGTGAAGGGGCTCGTAGTCAACTTGACTATATTGAATTGGCTAAGCTTTATCATACCGTGTTGTTGTCTGGGGTGGTTTCGATGAACGCTAAAAATGATGATGCAGCACGCCGTTTTATTGCCCTGGTTGATGAGTTTTATGAGCGTCATGTGGCCTTGATTATTTCTGCCGAAGTCGAAATGTCAAAACTGTATCAGGGGGGACGCTTAAGTTTCGAGTTTGAACGCTGCTTATCTCGCTTACAAGAAATGCAATCCCACGAATATCTTGAGAGAGAACATTTACCGTAAATAAAGTCGATTAGGGGTGGTTTTTTTTTGTACTTCCCCTATAATCTTGCAACCCCACGTTACATGTCACCGATTTGGTGATACTAACAGTCCAGCTTACTCCGTATTCGAAGGGATATAATGAGTGGCTATTTTCACGTTTGTGGTTTCACAAACACGTGTGTAACAGTTATTTTGGGTTATATATACAAATGAAAACTTTTGTAGCCAAACCAGAAAGCGTAAAACGCGACTGGTATGTTGTTGATGCAGATGGTAAAACTCTGGGTCGTATCGCAACTGAAATCGCTTCTCGCCTACGCGGTAAGCATAAAGCTGAATATACTCCTCACGTTGATACTGGTGATTACATCATCGTTGTTAATGCAGAGAAAGTAGCCGTAACAGGCAACAAAGCGAAAGGTAAAATTTACCACTCGCACACTGGTTACCCTGGTGGTTTGAAATCAATTAGCTTTGAAAAGTTGATTGAGAAAGCACCTGAGCGTGTTATCCAGTCTGCAGTGAAAGGTATGTTGCCAAAAGGTCCTCTAGGCCGTGCAATGTTCCGTAAACTGAAAGTATTCGCTGGACCTGAGCACACTCATGCGGCTCAGCAACCACAAGTATTAGACATTTAAGTTACGGAATTTTAATAATGGCTGAGAATCAATACTACGGCACTGGCCGTCGCAAAAGCTCTACTGCTCGCGTATTTATGAAAGCAGGTAGTGGTAAAATCACAGTAAACGACCGCACTTTAGAAGTTTACTTTGGCCGTGAAACAGCTCGTATGGTTGTTCGTCAACCACTAGAGTTGACTGAATTGTCAGAGAAAATTGACTTGCTCATCACTGTTAAAGGTGGTGGTACTACAGGTCAAGCTGGTGCTATCCGTCACGGTATCACTCGTGCACTTATGGAATATGACGAAAGTCTACGTCCTGAATTACGTAAAGCTGGCTTCGTTACTCGCGATGCTCGTAAAGTTGAACGTAAGAAAGTGGGTCTACGTAAAGCACGTCGTCGTCCGCAATTCTCTAAACGTTAATTGCTATCACACGATATGTTACAAAAAGCTCGGCTATGCCGGGCTTTTCTTCATTCTGAAACGTTAAAATCTTTGATTTCCCTTGTCAATTTGTGTGTTTTTTATTACTATTTTGTTCGCATTTATCTGCAATAATGTAGTACTACGTAAATGCAACCAGTAGCAGAAAAACGCTACCTTGTGCAGTAAGCCGCAAGGAAAATTACAATAATTGCGCGGATCCTTACCGGAGAGACATTGGATGAGCAACGCTCCAGTCGACGCTGGCCGACGTCGTTTCCTCACCTGGACAACAGCTGTTGTCGGTGGTGTAGGTGCAACGTTTGCCGCAGTACCTTTTATCAGTTCATGGAACCCTAGTGCTAAAGCTAAAGCAGCAGGTGCACCAGTGGAAGTGGATATTAGTAAAATAGAACCAGGACAGTTACTTCGTGTTGAATGGCGCGGAAAACCTGTTTGGGTGGTGAAACGCCCTCAAGCTGTTTTGGATAATTTAAGCACTATTGGTGATAAGTTACGGGATCCTCAATCAGAGGAACCTCAGCAACCCGATTATGCCACCAACGAGTACCGTTCTATTAAGCCCGAGTTGTTTATTAGTGTCGGGATTTGTACTCATTTAGGTTGTTCTCCTACCTACTTGCCGGGCAGTTTCGCCGAACAAGTAGAAGGCGTGGAATACGGGTTCTTCTGTCCTTGTCATGGCTCTAAATTTGATATGGCTGGACGTGTATTTCAAGGCGTACCTGCCCCCCTAAATTTGGTTATTCCTCCTCATTATTACATTGATGAGACAACCGTTTTAGTTGGTTTGGACCAGGGAGAAGCATAAGATGAAAGCACTTATCGCTTGGATCGACGAAAGGATCCCGTTGACGAAAACCTACAATAAGCACGTAGGTCAGTATCCAACACCGAAAAACTTTAATTTTTGGTATATTTTTGGCTTCATTGCCATGGTGGTGTTAGTTAACCAAATTCTTACTGGGATATGGTTAACTATGAACTATAACCCATCGGGTGATGGGGCATTTGCATCGGTCGAATACATCATGCGTGATGTCGATTACGGCTGGTTATTACGTTACATGCACTCCACCGGGGCTTCGGCTTTCTTTGTGGTGATTTATCTGCACATGTATCGTGGTTTGATTTACGGCTCCTATCAAAAACCTCGTGAATTAATATGGCTGTTTGGCATGTTAATTTTCTTAGTGTTGATGGCCGAAGCATTTATGGGTTATTTACTGCCTTGGGGACAAATGTCCTATTGGGGCGCGCAGGTGATTATTTCACTGTTTGGCGCAATTCCGGTGATTGGCGACGATTTGACCCTGTGGATCCGAGGTGACTATGTAATCTCTGGGGCCACGCTCAATCGCTTCTTTGCCTTACATGTGATTGCCTTACCATTAGTATTGGTGATGTTGGTGTTCTTGCATATTGTCGCCTTACACGAAGTTGGCTCTAATAATCCCGATGGTATCGAGATCAAAGCGAACAAAGATGAGAATGGTTGGCCGAAAGATGGTATTCCTTTCCATCCTTATTTTACGGTTAAAGATTTAGCCGCCATTGTTGGTTTCTTATTTTTCTTCTGTTGGGTGATGTTTTTCTTCCCCGATGGCGGAGGTTATTTCTTGGAAGCGCCAAACTTTGAAGCCGCTAACCCGTTGAAAACGCCGCCTCATATCGCACCCGTTTGGTATTTTACCCCGTTTTATGCAATTTTACGGGCGGTGCCGAACAAGTTGGCGGGAGTTGGCTTGATGGGGGCATCCATTGTGATCCTGTTTGTGTTGCCGTGGTTAGATCGCTGTAAAGTGAAATCGATACGTTATCGCAGTACCTTGCATAAATTGAATATTGCTCAGTTTATTATTTGTTTTGTGATTTTGGGCGTTCTGGGGGCTTTGCCATCGACACCCGCTTTAACGGTATTGGCGCAAGTCACTTCATTTGGTTATTTTGCTTACTTTTTACTGCTGTGGATTTACAGTAAAAACGAAAAAACCAAGCCACTTCCAGACAGGGTGACCAAATGATGAAGAACTTTTTTTTAGCATTCGTGTTACTTGTTCCTAGTTTAGCATTTGCATCTGGCGGCAATGAACACTTAGATGAAGCCAATTATGATTTAAGCGATAAAGCCTCATTACAAAATGGCGCCAAATTGTTCATGAATTATTGTTTCGGCTGTCACAGTACTCAGTACCAACGATATAATCGAGTGGCCGAAGATTTGGGTATTCCTATTAATTTAATGCAAGAAAACTTGATTTTCACCGGGGTAAAACCGGGCCAATTAATGGAAAATGCTATTCCAGAGAAAGATGCTGCCAAATGGTTTGGCGCTGCGCCACCTGACTTAACGTTAGTTGCTCGAGTCAGAGGTGCAGATTGGATCTATACTTATTTACGTTCGTTTTATGTTGATGAGAGCCGCCCATTTGGGGTGAACAATATAGTTTTCCCAAGTGTCGGCATGCCGCATGTTTTGCAAGAGCTGCAAGGGGTGCCTAGCGCGGTCTATGAGCAGAAAATGATCGATGGTGAAGAACATCACGTCTATGTTGGCATCGAATCTGATGGTAGCGGCGAGATGAGTAATGATGAATATGATCAAGCGGTTTTAGACTTAGTTAACTTTTTAGTTTATTCTGCTGAGCCTATTCAACTTGAACGTAAGCGCTTGGGTTACTGGGTGTTGGGTTTCTTATTTATCTTCTTCATCGTTAGTTATTTATTGAAGAGAGAATACTGGCGCGACATACATTAAGTCGTAAGCGAGTGTTCAGTGATCGGCAACAGCAGTTATGCTGTTGCCGTTTGTGTATTTTTTTTTATGGTTTTTGGAGGGTTCAATGGCTGTAGCTGCCAATAAGCGTTCGGTAATGACGCTATACTCTGGTGCTAACGACTTATATAGTCATCAGGTACGCATCGTTTTAGCCGAAAAAGGCGTCAGCGTAGAGATTAATCAAGTTGACCCGGATAACTTGCCGGAAGATTTAATTGATCTGAATCCGTACAGCTCAGTTCCTACTTTGGTTGATCGTGAATTAGTTTTATACCAATCACAGATCATCATGGAGTATCTGGACGAGCGCTTTCCTCATCCACCATTAATGCCTGTTTACCCCGTATCTCGTGGTTCTAGTCGTTTGATGATGCATCGCATCAAGAATGATTGGTACAGCCTAGTGGCGCAAATTGAGAAAGATCAAAATGCGGATGCTGCACGTAAACAATTAACTGAAAGTCTATTAACTATCGCTCCGGTGTTTGCTGAGATGCCTTATTTCATGAGCGAAGAGTTTAGCCTCGTAGATTGTTATTTAGCACCTTTATTGTGGCGTTTGCCGACTTTAGGTATTGAACTACAAGGTATCGGTGCGAAAGAAATCAAATCGTATATGATCCGGGTATTTGATCGTGAATCTTTCCAAGCTTCATTGACTGATTCCGAACGTGAAATACGCGATGGGTTTCTTGGCTAATGAATATTGAAATGACGCCAAATCGACCGTATTTGTTACGGGCGTTTTTTGATTGGTTGTTAGACAATGAGCTTACGCCACACTTGGTTGTGGACGCGACACAGGCGAATGTGACAGTCCCTACTCAGTTTGTGAACGATGGTCAAATCGTGTTAAATATTGCACCTTCGGCAGTCGTAGCATTTGATATGGACCTGCACCATGTGGGATTTAATGCCCGCTTTGGCGGTAAACCATTTCAAATTTATGTACCTATGTCGGCAGTGGTTGCGGTTTATGCGCGTGAAAATGGTGCCGGCATGGTATTTGAGCCGGAAGCCGCTTATGAGGCGGAGCAAGTCGAATCTGCTGAACAGGCTGAGTCGCCTGAAAAAAGGACTGACGACGCACCTAAAAAGCCAAGCTTAACCATCGTAAAATAAAAAAAGCGCCTATTGGCGCTTTTTTATTGCTTAGCGATTATTTAATCGTCTATCACCAGTTCAAATAATTTCACTACCTTGCTCACACCGGCTTCATTACGGGCAATATTAATTGCTAAACTCTGTTCTTGTTCGGTGACAAATCCAATCAAAAACACTTCGCTATCTTCGGTAATTACTTTTATTTTTCCCGGTGCTAATTCATTATCACCATAGATTTTTAGCTTGATTTTAGTGGTGATCCAAGCGTCATTGCTGCGAGTGCTTAACGACACAGGATCTTTGATTCGAACTTCGTTCAATACCTCTTGAACACCTTCTGTGGCACGAACGATTTGAGTTATTTGGTTGTAATTTTCTTGACTCGGAGTCTGTCCAACAATCAAAACTCGGCCACTTAAAGAGACGATCGAAAGTTTACTTTCTTGCCATATTTTTTCTGATTTACCCAGTGCGCTGAGGGTTTGTAATTCAATGGTTTGGTCATCGATTTGGGTGCCGATGGTTCGTCGGTCGGTCGCCGCACCAGCGGCGACGCTGGCCCCTACAACGACTGCTCCAGCACAGGCCTGTAATAGGCCTGCTAGTACTACAATGGCGATAATTCGCAACATTCTCTAATCCTCTTGTTGGGGGAATAAGGTTCGGTCGATTAAGTCACATAAACTATTTAAGGCCAGCAGGTGTACCTCGTTTATTCTTATGCTTTGCTCTGCTGGGACTCTAACTTCAACATCTTGCTCGCTCAGTAATCCGGCCATTTCGCCGCCATCTTTTCCGGTGAGAGCGATAATGCTCATGTCGCGGTTCACCGCAGCTTCCATTGCTTTAATTACATTACGACAGTTACCAGAATCAGAAATAGCAACCAGTACATCACCTTGTTGTCCTAAGGCGCGAATTTGTTTGGCAAATACTTCGTCAAACGAATAATCATTGGCGATTGCTGATAATAAGGAATTATCGGTGTTGAGGGCTAAGGCTGGGAGGCTTGGGCGTTCGGTGTCAAAACGGTTTACTAAACTTGCGGCAAATTGCTGGGCTAAGGCAGCCGCCGAACCATTGCCAGCAATTAATAATTTATTCCCATTTAGCAGGGCGTGAGCAATGATAATGGTTGCTTTTTCGATGGCGTCTGGTAGCGCTTCGGCAGCAGCGATTTTGGTTTGAATACTCTCTCGGAATATCTCTTTAATACGTTCTTGCATGTTTATTCCCCAAATGCGTTTTGGAACCATTCTAGATAGGGAGCTTGTGCTTGTATGGCGATCACATCGAAACGCATGGCTGTATCAAATTGGTTTAAATTTTGTTGCTGTAAGTAGTATTGAGCACTTAGTATAATTCGGCGGATCTTATGTTGGTCAACGGCCGCGACCGCCCCTCCAAAAGTATTCGCACTACGATACTTTACTTCGACAAATACCCAAATATCGTTTTGTTTACAAATTAAATCTATCTCGCCGCGGCGGCAGTGATAATTTTTTTCAATCAGCTTTAAACCTTGTTGTGTTAGGTAACGAGCTGCTTGCTGTTCTGCTTGTTGCCCACTATTCAAGGGATTTTGGTTTTGCTTGGATGTCCAAGGGAACCAGTTTGCCATTTTCATATTGAGTCCAGATCAGCTGTCGAGCAACGAGACCTTTTGGATCAACACTTAAGTTGCCAGTAAGTCCCTGAAATTGATAGTCGGAATAGCCGCGCATTTGGGCTAATTGACCAATTAGGTTGAAGGCATCATAACCCAAAGCGTAAAGCCGTTTTTGAGTATCTGTTGAACTGGGCCAAAGCTGTTGGTAACGAATTGCGTTAACCGATTGTAGATCTAGCGCCCAAGGCATTTCACTGATTAGCATACCATCAAGTTCGTTCTCGCTGGTCTGGTCATTTTTGTTATAGCTGCGAGAGCTTGCATATAAGCGTGGGCTCATAGCAAAGGGACTCACCGTTACATCAATAAAGGCTTTGATGAGTTTAGTCTCGGTATTATCGCCAACTAAATATAAGGCTTGTGCATCGCTGCGCGAGCGCAGTTCGGTTTTCAGGTTTTGACCAATTATTTGTTTAAATTGATTGATGCGCTGTTGGCTTTGGTCGGTATGCAATAATTTGGTTACGGCCGCCTGTAATTGGCTACGATTGGCGTAATACACCACATCAACAGGCGCGGAAGAAAGCATTTGCCATTGCTGGCTAAATGCTTCTGCCATACGCTCTCCTAAGTTATTTTGAGGGACTAATAACAAAGGGTTCGTTTCTTCTCGCTGAGCCATGAATTGTGCAGCCTGTTTGGCTTCTGTTTCGGGAGACAAAGGAAAGAAAAAGCGTTGTTCGGTGTTACTACTGAGCACATCATTTAAGCCCAGCAGCGGAATAGTTGGTTGTAGCGTAAGTAGATTGGTTAATTGAGATTTAAGCAGCGGACCGAGGATAAAGTTGATTTGCTGTTCTTCCAATTGTGCATATAAATTTGCCATGGCTTGTGTTTGCGTATCAAAAAATATCAGTTGGGTATCGCTTGCGTTATTTTGCTGTTGGTCTAAGTAAGCCGAAATCAAGCCATCTTTTAGCGCTAAACCGTTATTTTTATATTTTCCAGACAAGGGGAGGAGCACCGCAATTTTCTTCGGTGAATAGGGT
The DNA here is from genome assembly GCF_050870865.2 of Agarivorans sp. QJM3NY_33. Lineage (NCBI taxonomy): Bacteria > Pseudomonadati > Pseudomonadota > Gammaproteobacteria > Alteromonadales > Alteromonadaceae > Agarivorans > Agarivorans sp. QJM3NY_33. The sequence continues at coordinate 4,210,432 of NZ_CP194039.2, read as the reverse complement.
TCAATGCTTAAAGCTTTTGCTAGATCTCCATCAATATAATCGAGAGCAGGATGATTAGGATAGTCACGTTTCCACTGCTGCAATGCGGCAATTAGAGCCGCAGGGGATGGTTTAGGCTCATTGCTGATAGCCACAATCTCTAACCAGCCATTTTTTAAGTCACTAGAGACCTGTTGGAAGCTACGAAGGGTAAATGCGGTGAGTGGTTTGAGTTGTTGCCAAATCACTTGATGATTTGTGGCGCGCAGCGCTTCTGGTAAATAACGGTCCAGTTCTATATAAGCGCCTGCAGCGGCTAATGGGTTGTTTTGTTGTTTAAAGATATCACCACGCGTTTGGTAATAGCTTTGCCAGTAATCACGAGGCAAATCCCATATCGGGTCAAAGTCTAATAATTCTAAGGCTTGGGAATAGTGGCCTTGACGCTGCAGAGCGTAGCCTTGAACTAAGCGAAGCGCAGCGATACGTTGTGGGCTGTTGGTTTGAGCCTTTAACGATGAAACAATCGCATCACCAGCTTGGTATAAGCCCTGCTGGTAGTAAGCCTTCGCTGCGAGTAATTCCCAATCATAAGTATGCTGTAACTCTGCGATAGCCGCCTGGTCTAAATAAAATTGAGCATTGTGCTCTAAAGTTGAAGCTAAGGACGGTAGAGGTATAGCTGTAATCGGTTGTTTTGTTGGGCCAGTACTACAAGCCGCTAATAAAAGCACCACCGTTAAACTGACATAACGTAGTGCTGAAATCAGGTTCGTTTTCAAAGTCTATACCACCAGTATCGTTTCAATAGTGCATATAGTAAGAGGCTCGCGACAAATAATCCACAATCGCGGTGTTGAAAGATTGAGGCTAGCCCGTCTTTTCATTAAAGTAGGGGCCGAATTAACGAGAGGTACTCCCTATGTCCGCAATTGGAACTTTATATATTGTTGCAACTCCAATTGGCAATTTAGCCGATATTACTTTGCGTGCATTAGACGTACTCAAGAGCGTGTCGATGATTGCTGCAGAAGATACTCGTAATACAGGTCGTCTGTTGGCTCACTACGAAATTGGTACTCGTTGTGTGGCAGTACATGATCATAACGAGCAACAAAAAATCGCTTGGTTGGAGAAATGTTTGTTGGAAGGGCAAGACATTGCGCTTGTTTCGGATGCAGGCACACCACTGATTAACGATCCGGGTTATCACCTGGTGGCAGCGTTTCGTGCCAAAGGCTACACGGTGGTGCCGTTGCCTGGTGCTTGCGCTGCAATTGCAGCTTTATCTGTCGCCGGTTTACCCACCGACCGTTTTTTGTATGAAGGATTTTTGCCGGCGAAAAGTAATGCGCGTCAAGCTCGATTGGCTGAGTTACGTCAAGAGGTTCGTACCGTGGTTTTTTATGAGTCGCCACATCGTATTGTCGAAAGCTTAAAAGATATTGTTCAATGTTTGGGTGAGGAGCGCCAAGTCGTGATGGCGCGTGAGCTGACGAAAACCTTTGAGACGGTGAAATCTTTAGCTGCTGCTGAATTACTGGCATGGGTACAGGCCGATCCAAATCAGCAAAAAGGTGAGATGGTCTTGATCGTGGCCGGTTTTGACAAATCCACTCAGGGCTTGCCTGTGGAAGCGCTAGATACCTTGAGTTTGTTACAACAAGAACTCCCTTTAAAAAAAGCCGCCGCTCTCACTGCTAAAATTTATGGTTTAAAGAAAAATGCGCTTTACGAACATGGCCTAAATCACTCGAAGTAAGGGCGGAGAAAGCGCTATTCTTAAGTGCAGGAGTTTGCTATAGTCCGCCACCGGAGTTGGCTAGACAATCGCTGCTTCGTCGTTGTGTACTCTTTCGGGAGTGGCAAACGGGCGAAGGGGAGGAAAGTCCGGGCTCTATAGGGTAGGGTGCCAGGTAACGCCTGGGAGGCGCAAGCCTACGACAAGTGCAGCAGAGAGAAGACCGCCGATGGCGACTCTTTCTTCGGAAAGGGTTGATACAGGTAAGGCTGAAAGGGTGCGGTAAGAGCGCACCGCACAACTGGTAACAGTTTGTGGCGAGGTAAACTCCACCCGGAGCAAGGCCAAATAGGCCCCCTTAAGGCGCGACCCGCGTTGGGGGCGGGTAGGCTGCTTGAGCCGTTAAGCGATTAACGGCCTAGACGAATGATTGTTCACGACAAAACCCGGCTTATCGGCCAACTCCTACTTCTTTAAAAGCCCCGTTGCTAAAACGGGGCTTTTTTAATTTTTGATAAGTAAATGCTCGCTATCCCCTCCGACATTGACCCTTGTGATTCTAGTCTTGATAACTTTTTACTAAATAAAACGATTTATTTTTACTCATTTGTAGGCCCGGTTGCTTTGTATATCAGCCCTTTAGCTGAGGTCTTTGAATCCTTGGTGGAATTTTGTTCATTTTCTTGCTCATGGTCGCTTGCAAAGGGGGAGACTCGTCCTTAAACTTAGTGAATTGTGGGATAAAGTGGATCATAGTGGATCTATTACCCCTTTAAATCTGATATTAGCATGTGAGGGGAGTCAACACCGGATGTTACGCGGCGCAAGTTCAATCAATCTCGATGCGAAGGGGCGAATGACAATGCCCACGCGTTATCGTGAGTGGTTGATTGAAGAGTGCCAAGGGCAGTTGGTGTGCACCATTGATATCAATCATCGCTGTTTATTACTTTATCCACTGGCCGAGTGGGAAGAGATTGAGCGGAAGTTGAAGAAATTATCAAGTATGAATCCAGCTGAGCGTCGCTTACAGCGCTTGTTGTTAGGTTATGCGGATGATTGTGAGATGGATAAAAATGGCCGTTTGTTGATCCCCCCTCCACTACGCCAACATGCGAGTTTGCAGAAAAAAATTATGCTGGTCGGCCAACTCAATAAGTTTGAGCTGTGGTCTGAAGAGCAATGGCAGCAACAGATTGCTGCCGATATCGCCTTAGATGAGGATGTTGATATGTTAACCGATAACCTAAAAGATTTTTCACTTTAATATGAGTAATGAATTTGCCCATACCTCGGTACTTTTGCAAGAGTGTATTGATGGTTTAGCCATCAAAAAAGATGGTATTTACGTCGATGGTACTTTTGGTCGAGGAGGCCATAGCCGTGAGATCTTAAAGGCGCTTGGGCCGCAGGGGCGTTTGATCGCTATCGATAGAGATCCTCGAGCGATTGAAGCAGCGAAACAATTTGCCGATGATCCGCGTTTTCAGATTGTTCATGGTCCCTTTTCTGGCATCGAGCAATATATTAGCGAGTTAGGTTTAGCTAAAAAGATTGATGGTGTATTGCTGGATTTAGGGGTGTCGTCGCCACAACTCGACGATGCAGAGCGAGGTTTCAGCTTTTTACGTGATGGTCCCTTGGATATGCGGATGGATACATCGCGAGGCCAAACGGCTGGAGAGTGGCTCACCCATGCTGCGGAAGAAGACATTACCTGGGTGATTAAAACCTTTGGTGAAGAAAAATTTGGCAAGCGGATCGCACACGGCATTGTTAACGCGCGTCAATTGGAACCGCTAACCAGTACCCTGCAGCTCGCCAAAATTATCGATTTAGCTTGTCCGGTTAAAGATAAACATAAACATCCTGCGACCCGCAGTTTTCAGGCGATTCGTATTTATATCAATAGTGAACTTGATGAAATCGAAAAGGCCTTATTAGGTGCAATGAACTGCTTAGCCACCGATGGTCGTCTGGCTGTGATTAGCTTCCATTCTTTAGAAGATCGGATGGTCAAACGTTTTATTCGAAAACAAGAGAAGGGTGAGCAATTCCCGCGAGGATTTCCGTTAACTGAACAACAGTTAGCCAGCGGTCGTTATTTAAAAAGTGTTGGGCGAGCGATTAAACCGAGTGCTGCCGAAATTGAAGTTAATCCGCGCTCGCGTAGCTCGGTATTGCGGATAGCTCGTCGCTTGTAATGAGCGAAGTTAACCGCCAGCCCAATCTGTTACGGGCGATACTGAAAGATTTTTGGCGTCATAAGCAGCAGCTAGGGCTACTGATACTGGTAGTGATCTCTGCTTTTGCAGTGGTTTGGACAACCCATCATACGCGGATGTTTGTTGAGCAAAGAGAACGTTTAATGATGAATCGCGATGCAATCAATGTGGAGTGGCGGCACCTACTCATTGAACAAAATACACTTGCAGAACATAGCCGTATAGAGAGTATCGCTCGAAAGCGTTTGGCGATGCATCGACCCAAGTTAGAAGAACAAGTGGTAATTAGTAAGTAATGAGCAATAAGGCAAATAAACAAGGACTGTTCATCCATTGGCGCTTTGTGCTAGTGATGGTCGTGGTTTGTTTGGTATTTACTGCCCTAGTAAGTCGTGCCGCTTATATTCAGGTGATCGCACCGGATAAACTGATCTACGAAGGGGATTTACGTTCTATTCGTACCAAAACCGGTTATGCGGAACGAGGTGTGATTACCGATCGTTTTGGTAACGAACTTGCGGTAAGTGTACCTGTTCGTGCTATTTGGGCGGATCCGAAGCATGTGGTTGAGCAAAATAGCTTCGCAGATGGTGAAGCTTGGGCCGCCTTAGCCAAGGTGTTAGAGACCGATGTCGCTAGTTTACAGAGCCGTGTCAGCGATCCGCATCGGCGTTTTGTATATTTACAGCGACAGGTAAGTTCCGCAGTAGCGAATTATGTTGATAAACTCAAAATCAAAGGTGTTTATCTCAAACCTGAATCAAGAAGGTTCTACCCTACTGGCGAAGTGAGTGCTCACTTGGTTGGTTTTACTAATATTGATGACCATGGTCTGGAAGGGATTGAGGGAAGTTACGACGACTGGCTTACCGGTGAACCGGGTAAGCGCCAAGTTCGAAAAGATCGACTGGGTCGTGTGGTTGAAGATCTTGCGGTTATCCATCAAGCCAAGCAAGCGCAAGATATTGCCTTGAGCATTGACCAGCGTATTCAAGCCCTAGCATATCGTGAGTTGAAGAAAGCAGTGGCTGATACCCGAGCGACTTCGGGGAGCGTTGTGGTATTAGATATCGACACCGGTGAAGTCTTGGCAATGGTCAATAGTCCTTCATTTAATCCGAACAATCGCAATGAATTTCAAAGTTATCGCTATCGTAATCGCGCGATCTCCGACAGTTATGAACCAGGTTCGACGGTCAAACCCTTATCGGTACTTGCAGCATTGGAAGCTGGTCATGTTAAAACCAATAGTATGATCAATACCAATCCCGGGTGGATGCGCATTGGTGGCCGTCGAGTCCGTGATTCTCATAATTATGGTGAAATCAGTCTTACTAAAGTGATTCAAAAGTCGAGTAATGTTGGAACCAGCCAGTTGGCACTAAAAGTTGGTGTTGAGGGTTTGCTGGATACATTTTATCGCGTCGGTTTTGGCAATGGTGCAGGCTTAGGCTTGGTGGGGGAATCGGCTGGATTGATGCCACAACGTCGACGCTGGTCTGATTTTGAATTGGCAACCTTGTCCTTTGGTTACGGTTTAATGGTCACGCCGCTCCAATTGGCACAAGCCTATGCCACGATTGGCGCTGGTGGCATATTTCGCCCCGCATCGATTATTAAGTTACAAAAAGCGGCGCCGGGTGAACGGGTTTTTAAAGAATCCACTGCCAAAGCGGTGTTACAGATGATGGAGTCTGTGGTCCATGAAGGTGGCACAGGGCTTAAAGCTGCTGTGCCTGGATTTCGTATCGCCGGTAAAACCGGAACTAGCCGTAAAGCGATTCGTGGTGGCTATGGTGATGATTATGTGGCGATCTTTGCTGGAGTCGCGCCTGCGAGTCACCCTAAGCTTGCGGTCGTGGTGTTTGTGAATGAGCCCAAAACGGACAGCTATTACGGTGGCGTGGTTGCGGCACCAGTATTTTCTAAAGTGATGCAGGCTGGATTGCAATATTTAAATGTCGCGCCAGATGACGATGACGGTCGTATTGTGAAGTTGAGTGGGGGCGTTGATAGTGAAACCTGATTTATCAGCACTACTCGCAAAATTTGCCGTGACTCAGGCGCCTAAGCTGAGCTTTGAGCACTTATCCTTGAATAGTCGTGAGCTTCGTTCTGGCGATGTATTTGTGGCTATTCATGGTCATCAGGTCGATGGTCGTGATTACATCGATGCAGCCATTATTGCGGGTGCCGTAGCTGTGATCGTTGAAGCTGATACTGAACAACAGCATGGTCAAATTGAATGGCGTGGAGAGATCCCCTGTATTGCCTTCTGGCGTTTAAGTCAGCAACTCTCTCAGTTAGCCTCTGCCAGATACTTTCCTGAGGGGAATCACTTAAATCTGGTCGGAGTGACTGGAACCAATGGTAAGAGTACTGTCACTCATCTGATTGCTAATCTGGCCAATTTAAGCGGTATTAAAGCTGCAGTGATGGGGACCTTGGGAAATGGTAAGCCTGGTCAGCTCGAGCAGAGCCATAATACCACCGCTGATGCGATTACGATTCAACGTCAGTTGAGTGAGATGCAGCAACAGGGCTATCAATTAGTGGCGATGGAAATATCTTCCCATGGTTTGGTACAACAACGGGTTGCAAGTGTTCCTTTCTCGGTCGCTATTTTTACCAATCTCAGTCGCGACCACCTCGATTATCATGGCAGTATGGCTGAATATGGCCGTGCTAAGCAGGCCTTGTTTGACTGGCCAAGTTTGCAGTGTCGTCTGATTAATGCTGACGATGGTTTCGGAAAGCAATTACTGCAGCATTACCCTGATGCCCAAGCTTTGTCCTTAGAAGATAGCAGAGCACAATGGCAGATCGCTGATTTACACTTTAGTGAACGCGGTGTTCGTGGTTACTTGCTAAGTCCCGAGGCAAGCCATGAACGGGTTGCGTTACACAGTCCCCTATTGGGGCGGTTCAATGCCGAGAACTTGCTCAGTGCGATTGCTTGTCTTCACCACTTTGGGGTCGATTTAGCAAAACTAATGGAATTACTTCCTTGTTTAAATGCAGTACCGGGTCGGATGGAGTTGTTTGTCGGAAAATCTTCGGTAGTGGTGGATTATGCGCATACTCCGGATGCATTAGATAAAGCCTTGACGGCCTTACGTTTACATTGTCGCGGGAAGTTGTGGTGTATCTTTGGTTGTGGCGGCGACCGTGATAAAGGCAAGCGGCCTTTAATGGCGGCGGTTGCCGAGCAAAAAGCTGACCAAGTCATCGTGACGGATGACAATCCTCGTTACGAAGATGCGGTGGCGATTGTTGAAGATATCATGGCGGGCTTTTGTCACCCTGAGCGAGTCGCGGTTGAACATCAACGGACCGTCGCGATTCAACAGGCCATTCAGCAAAGTGGTTCACAAGACATCATCTTGGTGGCAGGAAAAGGCCATGAGAGTTATCAAATTATTGCTGCGCAAGTTCTCGATTATGACGAGCGGGCGGTCGTACAAAGCTTAGTCGGGAGGACACAATGATCCCATTGAAGCTGTCTGAGCTGCTCAAGCCCTTGCAAGCTAAACTAATCGGTGATGATCAGACCATACTGAGGGTTGATACCGATTCTCGTAAGCCGATGCCACAGAGTCTGTTTGTCGCCTTAAGCGGTGAACGTTTCGACGCCCATGACTTCGCTGGTAAAGCCCTCGAACAAGGTGCTATTGCTTTGGTTGTGGAACGGCTTCTGCCGCTCGATGTACCGCAATTAGTGGTCGCTGACTGCCGAATAGCCCTAGGTTTGCTCGCGAGTTATTTACGTGAAAAATTGAGCTTGCCTTGTTGCGCAATCACTGGCAGTAATGGCAAAACTACCGTGAAGGAAATGACGACAAAGATTTTAGCGCAGGCTAAATCGGTGTTAGCTACTCAAGGTAATTTTAACAATGACATCGGTGTTCCCCTGTCGTTATTGCGAGCCACCGAACAACATCAAGTGGGTGTGCTTGAACTGGGCGCGAATCATATGGGTGAAATTGCCTATACCGTGGCCTTGGTGAAACCGTGGGCAGCACTGATCAATAATGTGTCAGCCGCGCATATTGAAGGTTTTGGCGATCAAACGGGGGTATTACGCGCTAAATCAGAGTTGTTTGTTGGTTTGGCGAAGGGCCAAGTGGCGATCTGTGAAGCTGGCGCTGATTATCAGCAGCCGCTGATGGATGCGGCCAGCCCAGCCAAGGTTCAACTATTTTCTTTGGATCAGCCGAATGCTGATTTTTACGCCAGTGAGATCCACTCATTGGGTCTCTCGGGAAGTCGGTTCACCCTCAATACACCCCAAGGTCGAGTGCAAGTGCAGATAAACCTTGCGGGTCAACATAATGTGAAGAATGCGGTGGCTGCGTCTGCTTTGGCTATCGCGATGGGGGCGAGTTTAAGCGAGGTGAAATTAGGCTTGGCCGACTTGGAGGAAGTCCCTGGGCGGGTGAATGTGCAGACGCTTAGTCCACAGCTTCAGTTGATTGATGATAGTTATAACGCCAATCCCGCTTCATTTAAGGCGGCTGTCGATATTTTAGCCAGTTTTGAAGGTAAGCGCTTGCTTATCGCTGGCGCCATGGGAGAAATGGGCGAGCAAACGGAACTGGCGCACAAAGACTTAATTGCGCAAGCACTTGACAGAAACATTAGCTTGTATTCTTATGGCGCGTCTTTTCAGTCGGCGCTGGCCGATTTAGGACGTTCAGAGCTGGTTTTTGACTCCCACGAGCATTTAATTTCGCAGCTGATTGAGGACTTGAATCAGGCGCCTAATCAGGCTTGTTTGATATTGGTGAAAGGTTCTCGTTCAAGCAAAATGGAAACGGTGGTCCAGCACTTACAACAATATTATAAGAAGGGTTTCGAATGTTAGTTTGGTTAGCTGAATATCTGCAGCAATATTACAGCGGATTTTCGCTATTTGGTTATTTAACCTTTAGGGCGATTGTGAGTATCTTAACTGCCTTAGTGTTTGGCCTGTGGATGGGACCGAAGCTTATCCGTAGTTTACAACGTTTGCAGATTGGACAAACGGTACGTAACGACGGTCCTGAATCTCATTTAAGTAAATCTGGGACACCGACCATGGGCGGCGTTCTGATCATCGCTTCGGTATTTTTATCGACCCTGTTGTGGGCTCGTTTAGACAATCCTTACGTGTGGGTGATGCTGTTTGTGTTTGGCAGTTACGGCGCCATTGGTTTTATCGACGACTATCGCAAAGTGATCCGCAAAGATCCAGCTGGCCTAATCGCGCGCTGGAAGTATTTTTGGCAATCGGTGGTTGCTTTAGTGGTGGCGCTTTACCTATTTTGGAGCGCAGATTCAGCAGCGCATACCCAGTTGGTGTTGCCATTTATCAAAAATGTGATGCCACAGCTTGGCTGGTTATTTATTCCCCTGACTTACCTCGTCATAGTTGGTAGCAGTAATGCCGTTAACTTAACCGATGGTTTAGATGGCTTGGCAATTATGCCCAGTGTGATGGTGGCCTCGGCCTTTGCCTTAATCGCTTATCTTACCGGACATGTTAATTTCTCAAGTTATTTGTTCATTCCTTATATTCCTGCCGCCAGTGAATTGGTGGTGGTGTGTACCGCGATGGTCGGGGCTGGTTTAGCCTTTCTTTGGTTTAATACCTATCCAGCCCAAGTATTCATGGGCGATGTTGGCTCGCTTGCCTTAGGGGCAGCCTTAGGTACGGTTGCGGTGCTGGTGCGCCAAGAGTTGCTGTTGGTGATTATGGGGGGCGTGTTCGTAATGGAAACGGTTTCGGTGATCTTACAGGTTGGCTCTTATAAGCTGCGTGGTCAGCGGATTTTCCGTATGGCTCCAATTCACCATCATTATGAGTTGAAAGGCTGGCCTGAGCCTCGAGTGATTGTGCGTTTTTGGATTATTTCATTGATTTTAGTGTTGATTGGTCTTGCGACTTTAAAAGTAAGATAACAGATAGGATTGAGTGGGTTGGTGAGTAAATTACAGTCACAAAAGCGATATGCGGTGGTTGGCCTTGGTGCTAGCGGACTCAGTAGTGTCCGTTTTTTGCTGCGTCACGGGATTTCTCCCTTGGTTTGTGATACCCGAGCAGAGCCACCGGGTTTGGTTAATTTGCCCACTGAATTGCCAGTAATTTGTGGCGAGCTGCCTCTGGCTCAATTACTCGATTGTGATGTGGTGATTGTCAGTCCTGGTGTTGCCTTGGCCCACCCGGTTCTACAAACCCTTGCCAAAGCAGGCATTGCTTTGATCGGTGATGTGGAGTTGTTTAGTCATTATGCGGCAGCACCAGTGGTGGCGATTACTGGCTCTAACGGCAAGAGTACCGTTACTACACTGCTAGGCGAAATGGCTAAACAGGCCGGTCTTAAGGTGGCGGTTGGCGGTAATATTGGCGTGCCCGCGTTGGATTTGCTCAATGATGAGGTGCAGCTATATGTATTGGAGTTATCAAGTTTCCAATTAGAGACCACTGAACATTTGCAGACGGCAGCGGCCACTCTACTCAATGTTAGCGAAGATCATATGGATCGCTATGATGATTTAGATGCTTATATTGCAGCGAAGCAAAAAGTTTATCAGCACGCGATGACCGCAGTTGTGAACTTGGATGATGTTCAATCGACACCAATTACCACGACTGAAAATAGACTTAGTTTTTCTGTCACTCAGCCTGCCGACTTTTGTCTTAGCTGCGATCAAAAACAGTTACTTCGCGGAACTAAAGTACTGCTTGATATTAGCGATTTGGCCTTAGTTGGAACCCACAATTATGCCAATATACTGGCAGCTCTCGCCTTAGCTGAGTCGCTCGCCATTCCCATGCAAGCTTGCTTAGCCGCGGTAAAGCAGTTTGCTGGCTTAACCCATCGCTGCCAATTGGTTTCTCGTAAAAGAGATATCCGGTGGATTAATGATTCTAAGGCCACCAATGTTGGCGCCACTTTGGCGGCGCTCATCGGACTGAAAGATAGCGCGGCTCAACTCTGGTTGATTGTGGGCGGGGATAGTAAGGCTGGCGATTTAAGTGAGCTTAAGTCTGCATTTTCTGAAGTGGCAGGGGTGGTTGCCTTTGGTCGAGATAAGTTGCGTTTTCAACAATTGGATCCGCAAGTCGTCTTAGTTGATGACCTATCTGGAGCGTTGAATTGGTGCGCTGAACAAGCTAGAGCTGGTGATACGGTATTGTTATCGCCTGCCTGTGCCAGTCTGGATATGTATCGTAATTTTGAAGCGCGCGGTGAGCACTTTTGCCAATTGGTGGAGGCGCTATGAATTTACTTGCTAAACCACGCTTAGGATTTCAACTGTTGGTCAGTCGGTTTCAGGTGGAGCCTGCAGCGCGTGCCGAACCACAGTTATTCGATCGTCACTTATTGTGGTTAGCGCTATGTTTGATGGTATTTGGTTTAGTGATGGTGGCGTCTTCTTCTATCCCAGAAGGTATTGCCATCAATGACGATCCGTTCCGTTTTGCCAAGCGTCATGGTATCTACCTACTGATCTGCTTAGCGACGATGGCGGTGGTGGTGCAGATCCCGATCGCCTGGTGGCAGTCACATAACGCAACATTTTTGCTGCTGGCGGGGCTCGCGCTGGTGTTGGTGTTATTGGTGGGGCGGAATATTAACGGTAGTAGTCGCTGGATAGGTTTTGGTCCGATTAATATCCAGCCCGCTGAGTTTTCAAAGCTGGCGCTGTTTACCTACTTGGCTGGTTATTTGGTTCGCCGTCATGAACAGGTAAGAGAGAATTTAAAAGGTTTCTTAAAGCCGCTAGTGGTGTTTTTTCTGATGGCTGTTTTACTATTGGCGCAACCCGATTTGGGTAGCGTGATTGTGATGTTTGTGACGACGGTGGGCATGTTGTTTTTAGCTGGCGCGAAGCTGATCCAGTTCTTTGGTTTAATGTTTACCGGTGTGGTTTCGGTGGTGACTTTGGTGATTGCCGAACCTTATCGAATGCGTCGAGTTTCTTCGTTCTTGGACCCTTGGCAAGATCCCTTTGGTAGCGGTTATCAACTCACGCAATCTCTGATGGCCTTTGGTCGCGGAGATTGGTTGGGGGAAGGTTTGGGGAACTCAATTCAAAAACTTGAATACTTACCTGAAGCCCACACCGATTTTGTGGTGGCGGTGCTTGCGGAAGAACTTGGTTTTGTGGGGGTTTGTGCGGTACTCCTGTTACTCATTTTATTGGTTAGCCGAGCGATGAAAATAGGCAAGCAGGCTTTATTAGCAGAACAAGCTTTTGCGGGTTACTTAGCTTGCGGCATTGGTATTTGGTTTAGTTTTCAAACGATGGTGAATGTGGGGGCTGCATCGGGCTTGGTGCCGACCAAAGGCTTAACCTTACCTTTGGTGAGTTATGGCGGTTCCAGTTTGTTGGTGATGTCGATAGCGGTCGCAGTGTTATTGCGCATTGACCATGAGTTCCGTTTGGCTCGTTGCCAAGCCTATACGAGGGACTCTCATGGCTGAACAGAAGCGTCCCAAGTTATTGGTTATGGCCGGCGGGACTGGTGGTCATGTATTTCCTGGTTTGGCGGTAGCGGATCATCTGTGTCAGCAAGGTTGGCAGATATCGTGGTTGGGAACCGCCGAACGAATGGAAGCTCAGTTGGTACCGAAACATGGCTATGCTATTGATTTTATAAGTATCAAGGGGGTTCGTGGCAATGGCCTGTTGCGTAAGCTAGCCGCGCCTTTTAAGTTGTTGAATGCGATAAGGCAGGCGCTGTTGCTGATGCTGCGTTTGCAACCTGATGTGGTGCTTGGCATGGGCGGCTTTGCCAGTGGACCCGGTGGAATAGCGGCATGGTTGATGAGAAAACCTCTGGTATTACATGAGCAAAATGCGGCCGCCGGATTAACCAATAGAATGTTGGCCAAAATTGCCACTAAGACTTTGATTGCTTTTCCTGGTGCTCTCGCTAAGGGCAAAGTGGTGGGTAATCCGGTGAGACCTGCGGTATTGGCATTACCTGAAAAAAGCTTAAGTGAAAGTCGCGATTATAATCTGCTAGTGATTGGCGGAAGTTTAGGGGCGCAAGTTTTTAATCAGCATTTGGCTGCTGGAATTAAAGCCAGTGGTTTAGATCTTCGTATTTGTCATCAAGCGGGTAAAAATAAGTTGGCAAGTGCCGAACAAGCCTATCAGGATGCCAAGCTTGAAGAACACTTGAGTCAAGCGCCGAAAATAGTCGAGTTTATTGATGATATGGCAGCAGCTTACCAGTGGGCGGATGTGATACTCTGTCGCGCTGGCGCGCTCACGGTGTCGGAGGTGGCGGCCGCGGGTTTAGCTGCGATTTTTGTTCCGCTTCCCTATGCGGTGGACGATCATCAAACTAAAAATGCCCAATATTTGGTGGATGCAGAGGCTGCCCAATTGTTGGCTCAAAGCGATTTTTCGTCACAGCGGATAGCGACGATATTAAATGAATTTGCTGATCCGGGATTGCGCCATCGTTATGGTTGTAATGCGAGAAAGCAGGCGGCCATTGATGCGACAGAGAAAGTCGCCGCAGTTTGCCAAGACTTAATGAAGAGTAGTTAGATGAGTAAAATTGAATTAGCCAAATTACGGACCATGATCCCAGAGATGCGCAAGGTGAAGCGGATTCACTTCGTGGGGATTGGAGGTGCAGGTATGGGGGGGATTGCCGAAGTATTGGCTAATGAAGGTTATCAAATCTCAGGCTCGGATCAGGCGCAAAATACAATGACGGATCGTTTGCTGACGGTCGGTGCTGAAATTTATGTTGGTCATGCTGCAAGCAACATTGCGGGGGCACACGTGGTGGTGGTGTCAACTGCGATTCGAGACGATAACCCAGAAGTTGTTGCTGCAAGAGCTGCTCGGATTCCGGTGGTTCGTCGCGCAGAAATGTTGGCTGAATTGATGCGCTATCGGCATGGCGTTGCCGTTGCGGGCACCCATGGTAAAACCACTACGACTAGTTTGCTTGCCAGTATCTATGCGCAGGCTGACCGTGACCCCACCTTTGTGATTGGTGGTTTGCTAAATAGCGCGGGTACCAATGCACGCTTGGGCAGTAGCCGTTACCTTATCGCCGAAGCTGATGAAAGTGATGCCTCATTTTTGCACTTGCAGCCGATGGTTGCAGTGGTCACCAATGTTGAACCAGACCATATGGAAACTTATGGTGGTGATGAAGCTCAGCTGCATGCCACCTTTATCGATTTTTTACATAACCTGCCTTTCTATGGCGTGGCGGTGATGTGTATTGATGATCCTGGCGTGCAGGAGCTATTGCCTAAAATTGGTCGACATATTATTACTTACGGTTTTTCAGAGCAGGCGGATGTGCGGGTTCAGGCATTTGTGCAACAAGGTGACCGTTGCTCGTTTACGGTGCAGCGCATTGGTCGTCCAGCCTTAGAGATTGAGCTTAATATGCCGGGGCAGCATAATGCGCTTAACGCGGCGGCTGCAATCGCGGTCTCGAGCGAAGATGGTATCGAAGATCGGGCGATTATTGATGCTTTGAATGGTTTTGAAGGTATTGGTCGTCGATTCCAGCAGTATGGTGAATTTGCCACCGGCAATGGTTCTGCTCTGTTGGTGGATGATTATGGTCACCACCCAACCGAGGTATTGGCAACTCTGAAAGCGGCGCGAGCTGCTTGGCCAGAGCGGCGTTTGGTGATGGCGTTTCAGCCGCACCGTTATAGTCGTACGCGTGATTTATACGAAGATTTTGTGGATGTATTGGCTCAAGTGGACAGCTTATTGCTTTTGGAAGTGTACTCGGCAGGTGAGGATGTGATTGCTGGTGCGGATAGTCGTTCATTATGCCGTAGTCTACGCCAACGAGGTTTAGAGCCTATTTATGTGAAACAACCCGATGAATTGGCGAGTTTGCTTGCTGACGTGATCGAAGATGGTGATGTCGTATTAACCCAAGGTGCTGGTAATATTGGCGTCTTGGCGCGGCACTTGGGTGAGCTGCAGCTCAACATCAATAGAATGAAGAATAATTAATGGGTAGTTTAGTTATGAAACGAGTGGCGGTGCTGTTTGGTGGTGATTCAGCCGAGCGTGAAGTATCACTTAAATCGGGGCGCGCGGTGTTATCGGGTTTGCTTCGAGCAGGTATTCATGCGGAAGGTATCGATACTCAAGGTTTTGATCTAAACACGCTAAAACAGAATCACTATAGTCATGTGTTTATTGCCTTGCATGGACGAGGTGGTGAGGACGGTACTTTGCAAGGTGCCTTAGAATATCTGGGGCTTCCGTATACCGGCAGTCGGGTACTTGGTTCTGCCTTGGCGATGGATAAAATCCGTTGTAAGCAAATTTGGCAAACTCTTGGTCTGCCTACGGCTGCTTATCGGATTGTTGATCAAGCCTCTTATCAAGCTGCTCAGGCGGAAGATATTTTGCAACAGTTATCGGGAGTAGTGATTGTTAAACCCGCTTTAGAGGGGTCAAGCATTGGAATGGCCAAGGCGGAGACGGTTGAGCAATTGCAACAAGCGATAGTGAGTGCTTTTGAATATGATTCTCGAGTACTAATCGAACAGTGGATTAGCGGTGCTGAATATACGGTAGCCATTGTTGGGGAGCGGGTATTACCTTCGATTAGGATGCAAACACCGCATACCTTTTACGATTATCAGGCGAAGTATCAAAGCGCTTCCACCGAGTATTTTTGCCCAAGCGGTTTGGACGCGCAACAAGAGCAACAATTGGCAGAGATTGCGATGCAAGCTTTTAAAGCCACTGACTGTGAAGGGTGGGGACGAGTTGACTTGATGGCTGATCAACAAGGGAATTGGTATTTACTCGAAGTGAATACGTCCCCGGGAATGACCGAAAAAAGTTTAGTACCGATGGCGGCTGAACAGGCAGGCCTGAGCTTTGATCAGTTAGTCGCGAGTATTTTGGATTTGGCGCATTAATTATGCAAATGACCCATCAACAAAAGCAACTTTGGGCCTATTGGGCGGGAGTGACCTTTTTTGTGTCGGTTATTTTAGTATTGAGTTATGCGGCTTACTCGGTATATCGAGGGGTGAGTGATAAACGGCTTAGCCCGATGAATCGCTTATTGGTATCGGGTCAGCGCGAGTATGTATTAGATCAAGAATTACAGCATGCCTTAGCGGCATTACCTGAGGCTGGCAATTTTTTTAGCTTGGATGTGTCGCAAGTGAAAGCACAGATTGAACACTTGCCTTGGGTACGGCAGGTTACGGTACGTAAGCAGTGGCCAGATAAGTTATCGATCGCTTTACAAGAGCAGCAAGTCGTTGCTCGTTGGAATAATGCCGCTTTGCTTAATCAGCAAGGTCAGATATTTGATGCGCCACAGCAACGTGTAAAAACGGCCTTGGTATCTTTAAGTGGTCCGGATGAGCAGGCTGAAATGGTATTGAGCACCTTTCGACAATTGCAACAGCGTTTGCAGAGTCGAAATTTAAATATTGTAAGCCTTGCGTTAAATGAGCGCCATGCTTGGCAAATACAACTGGCTGGTGGTATGCGACTGCATTTAGGAAAAGAAGATAAGTTCAATCGTATTGAACGTTTTGTCGATATTTACCCGCAGTTGAAGAATGCGGCAGTCGCTTATGTTGATTTACGTTATGACACCGGCTTTGCCGTAGGTTGGAAGAAACAAGAAGGTTTGGTAATTAATGACCAAAGTAACGGATAGAAAACTGATCGTTGGCCTCGATATTGGCAGCGCAAAAATCACCGCATTGATCGGTGAGGTCTTGCCGAGCAACGAGATGAGCATTATCGGTGTAGGCAGTCATCCGGCAAAGGGTATGGATAAAGGCGGGGTTAACGACCTTGATTCGGTGGTTAAAACCGTACAGCGAGCACTGCAAGAAGCGGAGTTAATGGCCGATTGCAAGATTAGCTCGGTGTATTTGGGGGTCTCGGGACGCCACATCCGTTGTTTAAATGAAAAAGGCATGGTGCCGATTAGTGATGAAGAGGTGACTCAGGATGATGTGGATAACGCCATCCACACTGCTAAATCGGTGAAACTGCCCGATGAACACCGCATCTTGCATGTATTGCCGCAAGAGTTTGCCATCGATTTCCAAGAAGGTATCAAAAACCCGATTGGTTTATCGGGAGTTCGTATGGAAGCCAAGGTGCATCTTATTGCTTGCCATAACGATATGGTGAAGAACATCGTGAAGTGTGTTGAGCGTTGTGATCTTAAAGTCGATCAACTGATTTTTTCTGCCTTGGCTTCAAGTTATGCGGTGCTTACTGAAGACGAGAAAGAGCTTGGTGTGTGTGTGGTTGATATTGGCTCTGGCACCATGGATATTGCGGTTTATACTAGCGGCGCTTTGCGTCATACCTCAGTGGTTCCATTTGCTGGTAATTCGGTGACTCGTGATATAGCGACCGTATTTGGTACGCCATTAAATGATGCTGAGGCCGTCAAGGTTCGTTATGGTTGCGCCTTAGGCAGTATGGTGAGTCGAGACGATACCATTGAAGTCCCCAGTGTGGGAGGACGTCCGTCTCGTAGCTTGCAACGGCAAACTTTGGCGGAGGTGATTGAACCTCGATATAGTGAGCTGTTTGCGATGATTAAAGTCAAGCTGGATGAGCTTGCGGATGATTTACAAGCGCAAGGTACTAAATTGCAGTTGGGTGCCGGTGTGGTTTTAACCGGTGGTGCAGCACAGATAGAGGGCGTTGTTGAATGCGCCGAGAAAATTTTACAATGTCAGGTGCGAGTTGGTTCTGCCAATAAAGTAGCTGGTCTTACCGAATATGTACAAGCGCCTACCTACTCAACAGCTGTAGGCTTGTTACATTACGGAATGGAAAATCAAACTGAAAAGCCAATTGAAGCGAAAAATATAAGCAGCGTTGGTAATATCGCGAAGCGTTTACACAGTTGGTTTAAAGGTGAATTTTAGTTTTTGCTAATTGGCGAAAATAAAGCGGAGAGAGAACTATGTTTGAGATTATGGATAGTCATACCGATGAAGCGGTTATTAAAGTGGTTGGTGTTGGCGGTGGTGGCGGTAACGCCGTTGAGCACATGGTGGCGCAGTCGATTGAAGGGGTGGAATTCATCACGATCAATACCGATGCGCAAGCGCTACGTAACTCTGGTGCCGATAATACCTTACAAATTGGTGGGGCCATCACCAAAGGTTTAGGGGCGGGTGCAAACCCTGAAGTAGGTCGTGAAGCAGCGATGGAAGATCGAGATGCGATCATGAGCCAATTACAAGGCGCAGATATGGTGTTTATTGCTGCCGGAATGGGAGGCGGGACTGGTACTGGTGCCGCTCCGATTGTTGCGGAAGTGGCTAAAGAGCTAGGGATCTTAACCGTAGCGGTAGTAACTAAACCTTTCGGTTTTGAGGGCAAAAAACGCACCAGTTATGCTCAGCAGGGGATTGAGCAGCTGAGTAAGAGTGTTGATTCATTAATTACGATCCCTAACGATAAGCTGTTAAAAGTATTGGGTCGAGGGGTGTCTCTGCTGGATGCTTTTAAGGCCGCAAATAACGTATTACTAGGTGCCGTGCAGGGGATCGCCGAGTTGATTACTCGCCCTGGCTTAATTAACGTGGATTTCGCCGATGTTCGCACGGTGATGCGTGAAATGGGCACTGCAATGATGGGGACCGGGATCGCTTCTGGTGAAGACCGCGCTGAAGAAGCTGCCGAGCTTGCTATTTCTAGCCCCTTGTTGGAAGACGTAGATCTAGCTGGTGCGCGTGGCATTTTGGTCAACATCACCGCTGGTTTCGATATGAGCATTGAAGAGTTTGAAACGGTGGGCAACGCCGTGAAAGGTTTTGCCTCTGAGAATGCGACTGTTGTGGTTGGGGCCGTGATTGACCCAGAAATGAGCGATGAATTAAGAGTGACCGTGGTTGCGACTGGTATTGGTGCAGAACGCCGCCCTGATATTTCTATTGTTAAACCACAACAAGCGGTGAATGCGGAACCAGTTACGCGTACCTTACCAGCCGATTCTGCACCGATGATGGATGAATCCGCTGCGGTGGTAAATGCGGAACCTAGTCGGGCGAGTAGTGATGGTGATTATTTAGATATCCCAGCATTTTTGCGTCGTCAGGCAGATTAATCTGTTGGTTAATGCTGGAGATTTAGCCAAAAGTTTGTGGTGTATTTCAAACTTATGCTAAGATGTCCGACCATTAACATTTATTTGGTCGTAAAGCAGAGGAATTTTTATGCTTAAACAACGGACTCTTGAAAAGTCAGTACAAGCGACAGGGATCGGTTTGCATTCTGGGCACAAGGTCACGATCGTCTTGCGTCCCGCGCCAGCGAATACCGGTATCCTGTTCAATCGTACCGATTTGGATCCGGTTGTCACGATCCCGGCAAAAGCAGAATTGGTACGCGACACCATGCTTTGTACTTGTCTGATTGATGATGCGGGTAACCGTATTTCAACAGTTGAGCACTTAATGGCGGCAATTGCAGCCCTAGGTTTGGATAATTTAATTATTGATGTCGATGCGCCAGAGCTTCCAGTGATGGATGGTAGTGCTAGCCCCTTTGTATTTTTATTGCAATCGGCTGGTATTACAGAACAATCTGCGGCGAAGAAGTTTATTCGAATTAAACAAGCTATTCGTGTTGAACATGAAGATAAGTGGGCCGAGTTACTGCCGAACAACGACGGCTTTAAAATCGATTTCTCTATTGATTTTGATCATCCTGCGATGGAAGGCCGTAATCAGGCGATTTCGATGATGTTTTCTGCCGATAAGTTTGTGAAAGAAATCAGCCGTGCTAGAACCTTTGGGTTTATGCGTGATATTGAGTATTTGCAATCTAAAAATCTAGCCCTAGGTGGCGGATTAGAAAATGCAATTGTGCTGGATGATTACCGGATTCTTAACGAAGATGGCCTTCGTTATGAAGATGAGTTTGTTAAACACAAGTTACTCGATGCGGTGGGTGATTTGTTTATGGCTGGTTTACCCATCTTGGGTCACTTAAGAGCACATAAATCGGGTCATGCCTTGAATAATAATCTGGTTCGAGCAATGCTTGAGCAACAACATGCTTGGGAAATTGTCACTTTTGAAGACAAGTCCGAAGCGCCTGCTGCATACCAACTGCCGGTATTCAGTTTCTAGTTATTTGGTCGGCGCTGGCTAACTCTCTCCGCTCAGCGCCGCTAATTTTTTCAACTTTTCCTTCAGTTCATCAGGCACATGCTTGGATAATTCTGTGATATGTCTAGCTGCTTCAGCGCTTAGCTGGCGTTTTCCAGTGCTTTTTACTTCAGGTTCTGGTTTAATGTGCTTTAACTCCGGATTTATTTTTAATTCTAAACTGACAACCCCCGGGATAGCTTTGCGTAAGTCACTCAGTAGTTCAAATCGGAACTGTTTTAGTCGAGTGAGCCAAGCGGAACTCGGTGCTTCGATAATAGCGACTCCTTGACGCATATTAACGATACGGCATTGCTGTAGTTTGTAGTGTGCCAAAATATCGCTGCCCAGTTGTTGCAGCTGAAGTCGGCGTTGTAAGGGCTGTTCGATTTGCGAAAATTGTTTCTGATGAAACAGACGATTAATCGAAATCGGTTGGTGTTGTCGCTTGGACATAATAATTAGTATATTTTCAATATGAACTTAAGTTTAGTATACGCCCATAAAGGCGAGACCAGAACCATTCGCGTAAATCCCTTCCGTTTATTATGGCTGGGATTTCTGCTGGCACTGCTATTGTCCAGTATTGGTTTGTGGGGTGTTCAACAGTATCGAGACTTAGCACAGCAACAGGCGCGGTTGATTAGTCAGTTGGATAGTTTACAAGCGGAACCAAAGCTACATCAGTTTGAGCAACAATTACGTGAGCGTTATCGTGGGTTAGCGCTTCGAGTGGGGCAAATGCAAGTCGAGATGACCCGTTTGAATGCCCTTGGCGCTCGCTTAGTGGAAGATAGCGAACTTGCCGCAGAGTTTGATTTTTCTCATACACCTCCTATTGGCGGGCCGATGATGGACATTGACAGCAGTCGTGAACGCGATAGCCATTTGTTGTTTGGCCTGTATCAACTAGAACAACAGCTTGGTAAAAACAAAAAATCTCTTACCGCGCTTGAATCTTGGCAACAAAGTCTCCATTTATTAGACAATAGTTTTATCTCTGGTTGGCCGGCAAAAGGCCCCGGCATTTGGATTTCTTCACCCTTTGGTTCGCGGCTCGATCCTTTTACGCAGCGCTTGTCGGTGCATAATGGAGTCGATATTGCTGGGAAGGAAGGGACAGCGATTTACGCAGTGGGTAGTGGCGTGGTTGTTTGGGCCGGAACGCGTTCTGGTTATGGCAACTTCGTTGAAATAGCGCATGGTAACGGAATGGTAACGCGTTACGGGCATGCTAAAGCAGTATTAGTAAAAGAAGGTGATGTGGTAAATAAAGGGGACGAGATCGCGTTGATGGGCAGTACTGGCCGCTCAACCGGTCCTCATGTGCATTTTGAGGTGCTTAAAAATGGCCGACCTCTGAATCCCAGTAAATTTATTTATCGCAAAGCCAGTGCATAGAAAATTGGATTTCGTCTTAGCAGAAGTAGTTTTTCATGATTAGTAAATTAGTAACAAAGATAGTTGGTACCCGAAACGACCGTACCATCAAGAAGATGCGTAAAATAGTAAATGCTATTAACGCCCTAGAGCCCGAATACGAAAAATTGTCAGCAGAAGACATCAAAGCGAAGGCCGTCGAATTTAGAGAGCGGGTGGAGCAAGGTGAAACGCTAGAGTCAATTTTGCCAGAAGCGTTTGCGGTGGTTCGTGAGGCCTCAAAACGGGTATTCGAAATGCGTCATTTCGATGTCCAGATGATTGGTGGCATGGTTCTTAACGATAATAAAATCGCAGAGATGCGCACTGGTGAAGGTAAAACCTTGACCGCGACTTTGCCTGCTTACCTGAACGGGATTACCGGTAAGGGCGTACATGTGATTACCGTGAATGACTATTTGGCACAACGTGATGCGGAATGGAATCGCCCTCTATTTGAATACTTAGGTTTATCCGTTGCAGTGAATATTGCGGGAATGGACCATGAAGCCAAGAAGGCGTCCTACGCCGCTGATATTACCTATGGTACTAACAACGAATTTGGTTTTGATTATCTGCGTGACAATATGGCTTTTGCGCCTGAGCAACGAGTGCAACGACCTTTAAATTATGCAGTTGTGGATGAAGTCGACTCGATCCTCATCGACGAGGCTCGTACACCGTTGATTATTTCTGGTCCAGCGGAAGATAGCTCAGAGCTTTATAAAAAAATTAATGATGTGATCCCACTTTTGGTTCGCCAAGAGGAAGAAGATACTGAAGAACATACGGGTGACGGTCACTACACCCTCGACGAAAAAAATAAGCAGGTTCATTTGACCGAAACTGGTCAAATTTTTGTCGAAGAAACCTTGATTGAGCGGGGCATGCTCGAAGAGGGGGATTCACTTTATAATGCAGCCAATATTAGCCTGTTACACCATGTGAATGCTGGTCTACGCGCGCATACCTTATTCGAACGTAACGTCGATTATATCGTGAGTGATAGTGGCGAGATCGTGATTGTTGATGAACACACCGGCCGTACCATGCCAGGGCGTCGTTGGTCCGAAGGGCTACATCAATCGGTGGAAGCGAAAGAAGGGGTGGCAATTCAAAATGAAAACCAAACCTTAGCGTCAATCACCTTCCAAAACTATTTCCGCCTATATCAAAAACTGTCTGGAATGACTGGTACTGCCGACACCGAAGCTTTTGAGTTTCAATCTATTTACGGCCTCGATACGGTGGTTGTACCAACCAATAAACCGATGGTTCGTGATGACAAAGGGGATTTAGTCTATCTGACCGCAGAAGAGAAATATCACGCCATTGTTGAGGATATTCGCGAGTGTGTGAAGGCTCA
This sequence comes from Agarivorans sp. QJM3NY_33, assembly GCF_050870865.2. Lineage (NCBI taxonomy): Bacteria > Pseudomonadati > Pseudomonadota > Gammaproteobacteria > Alteromonadales > Alteromonadaceae > Agarivorans > Agarivorans sp. QJM3NY_33. The sequence continues at coordinate 4,187,554 of NZ_CP194039.2, read as the reverse complement.
GCGTCCAGTGTTAGTCGGTACCGTATCGATCGAAAATTCGGAACTATTGTCGAATATTTTAAACAAAGAAAAAATTAAACATAACGTGCTGAACGCTAAGTTCCATGAGAAGGAAGCGGAAATTGTCGCCTCAGCGGGTATGGCTGGTGCGGTGACCATCGCCACGAATATGGCGGGCCGGGGAACAGATATTGTGTTGGGCGGTAGCCTTCAAGCCGAGCTGAGTGCTTTAGGTGAGGAAGTGAGCGAGCAGCAAATTGCCGAGATTAAACACCAGTGGCAGCAGCGTCATGATGCAGTATTAGCCAGTGGTGGTTTACATATTATTGGCACCGAGCGTCATGAATCCCGTCGTATTGATAACCAGCTTCGTGGTCGTTCGGGTCGCCAAGGGGATCCCGGTTCGACTCGCTTCTACCTCTCGATGGAAGATAGCTTGATGCGTATTTTTGCATCAGATCGAGTTACCGGAATGATGAAAAAACTCGGCATGGAAGAGGGTGAAGCGATTGAGCATCCTTGGGTCACTCGCGCCATTGAAAATGCTCAGCGTAAAGTTGAAGGGCGTAACTTTGATGTGCGTAAGTCTTTGCTGCAATTTGATGATGTGGCTAACGATCAGCGCAAGGTTGTTTACGAGCAACGCAACGATCTTATGGATAGTGAAAGTATTTCTGAAACCATCGAAGTGATCCGTCAAGATGTATATTCAGCGGTGCTTGATGAATACATTCCCCCTCAGTCTCTCGACGAAATGTGGCAAATCACTGAGTTGGAACAACGTTTGAAGAGTGATTTTGGACTGGATTTACCAATTCAAAAATGGCTGGATGAAGACGATAAGTTACATGAAGAAAGCTTGCGTGAGCGAGTTATCGAAGCAGCCGTGAAAGAGTACCAAGATAAAATTGATAAAGTGGGCGCGGATAGTATCAAACAGTTTGAGAAATCGGTGATGTTGCAAACTCTTGATCAGCTTTGGAAGGAGCATCTCGCAGCGATGGATCATCTGCGTCAAGGGATCCACTTACGTGGTTATGCTCAGAAGGATCCTAAGCAAGAATACAAACGGGAATCTTTTGAATTATTCACCCAGATGCTTGAAGCACTCAAGCTAGATGTGATTAGTATTTTGAGTCGGGTGCAGGTTCAAGCGCCAGAAGAAGTGGAAGCGATGGAAGCGAAACGTCGTGAAGCCGAACAACGCGCTATGGAGTATCGTCATCAACAAGCTCAAAATCAGCTCGAGGATGAAGCAACAACGGCATCAAATCAACCGGTTGTTCGTGAAGGGCAAAAAGTGGGACGCAATGATCCTTGTCCCTGTGGTTCCGGTAAGAAATATAAGCAATGCCATGGTAAGTTATCCTGATTTGAGGATAGTTATGCTGTAAAAAGGAGAGCCTTGGCTCTCCTTTTTGTTGATGTGAGCTGCGGTTTAGATTGTGCTTGTGAGCGCAGCTCTTGGGGGCGGTTGGCTATATGCGCCACGAGAGTGAAATTCGGTGTCGTTTTTGGTTTAGACGCGCCGTCAACGGTTAAGCGCTAAATTTGGGAGTAGCAATGAAAACAGTGAATGTGGCGGTAGGGGTTATCTTCAAGCAACAACAAATTTTGTTGAGCTTAAGGCACCAAGCGCAGCATCAGGGAGGAAAGTGGGAGTTTCCCGGAGGAAAAGTTGAGCCTGAAGAAACGGTGCTTGAAGCTTTAGCCCGTGAGCTAAAAGAAGAACTGCTGATCGATATTGATGTGAGCAGCTGTAAAGCGTTGACACGTATTGAGCACGATTATGTCGATAAACGTGTGTGTTTACACGTTTATACCATTGAACGCTTTACAGGAGAGGCACAAGGCGCAGAACAGCAGGAAATACGCTGGGTGATGGCAAAAAATTTGAGTGATTACACTTTTCCTGAGGCAAATCTTGCTATTTTGCAGGCGATTGGGCGCTTAGAGACGAATCAGAGCTGAGCTACTACGCATTAAAACTCCCAGCTGTCAGGTTTATCTTCATCTTCTACGATATGCTGTCCGGGAATGGCTTTCTCTTGGTTTGCCCATTCCCCTAAATCGATGAGTTTACAGCGCTCACTACAAAAGGGTCTGAACTCGCTACTGCTTTGCCAGATGACGTCGTCGTTACAAGTGGGGCATTTAACTACTGGGGGGTTCTGGTTTTTCATTAGTTGATCTTACAGCAATAAAGGCGGCAGTGAATATTGTCTATTTCTAGATTGGCCGCACTGATGAATTTGATAGCAAAGCGGTGTTTATGTCCGCTCACGGTTGGATAGGCTTGATAGTCGGTATCGACTTCGATCCGTAATAGACCGCAGTGTTGTGCTACGCCTTGATAGAAGCCCTTGTTGGCAATCACTTCAATGGCTTGATGTTGCTCGCGGACAAGTTTGAGCAACTGCTTAATCGCTTCAACGACCATTTGAAAGGGTTGTAGCCACCCTTCTACTTGAGCTCTAAGCTGTGACGGTGGTTGATTTAGCCAGTAGTGAAGGTAGGGAAGATCAAAACTACTATTCCCGCCCGGTAAGGCTAAACGTTGGCGAATGCTGGCTAATAAACGGTCATTTTTAAGGTGGTCGGTTACGCGAACATGTTTACTGATGGCTACCGACAGACTTTTAACCTCAAGGATTAGCTGCTCTATTTTGCTGGTATCAACATTTGGCATGGATGCCCATTGATCTAGTTTTTCGGTTTGAGTCGCTAAATCTTTGAGTAAATCACTGCGCCATTCACAGCGTTCTAAAACTTCGGCAACTTCAAACAAAATCCGAAAAAATTGCTGTTGTTGCAAAGGGTGTTGCAGGGGTTTAGCCAACATGAGTTGCTCAAATAACTGCTCTAAGCGTAAGTAGTTTCTTACTTTCTCATTTAAAGGGTGCTCGAATATGAGTGCGGCCATGACGATTCATTACACTAAGTTAAAGACTTATCTAAACTAGTGTACCCACTGATCTTTCAACTGTCATGGCTTTTGGCAAGATTAAGGTAAATGCGGTGAAATTCCTTTACTTTGTCGGCTAATAACGACAGTTCGCCATCGTTTACGATGATATCTGTAGCGGCGGCGAGTTTAGCCTCTCGATCCATTTGGGCACCAATAATTTGCTCGGCTTGGCTTTGATTGACCTTGTCGCGCGCCATGGTTCGGGCAATTTGTAGGGCAACTGGCGTATCGATCATGAGCACTCGATCGACAAGTTTATCCAGCTTGTTTTCTAGGAGTAGCGGGGCAACCAAGATCTTGTAGGGGCCTTCTGCTGCGTCAAGCTGTTGTTGCATTTGTTGGCGGATTAGTGGATGAAGCAAATGGTTCAGCCAAGTTTTTTGTTCGGGCTCACTAAAAATAATCTTGCGTAATGCGGCTCGGTCCAATTGACCATTCGTAAGCTGTAGCTGCGGGCCAAAGTGCTTGATGATCTGATTTAGTGCTGGCTGGCCGGGTTCAACCAATTGCCGAGCAACAACGTCAGCATCCACCACCGCCACCCCAAGCGCTTCAAACAGGGCGGATGCTTGACTCTTACCGCTGGCGATGCCGCCAGTTAATCCAATGATCATGCACGGAGCCCTCGTGTGCGATGCTCGGAGATGAGGCCCGCCATCAAGCTAAACCGATGTAGTTGAAGTACCAATCTTGAATACTCTGGCCAAAAAATAGATAGGTGACGGCAGCAATTGCCAAGTAGGGACCAAAGGGAATCGGTTTTTGTTGTTGATGTCGGCCGAACAAGATCAGTGCAATGCCAATACCCGCGCCGATCAGTGATGATAACAGGATGGTTAGCGGTAGGGCCTGCCAACCAAACCATGCGCCAATCATCGCCAATAGTTTAAAATCTCCGTAGCCCATGCCTTCTTTGCCCGTCAGTAGTTTAAACAGCCAAAATAAGCTCCATAAGAAACCATAGCCAATTGCTGCGCCAAGCACTGCACTTTCAAGGCTGACAAAGCCGCCGACGAGATTCAGCAGCAGGCCAAACCACAGGCCGGGTAGGGTGAGTTGGTCGGGCAAATACATGGTATCTAAATCGATTAAGGCTAAACACAGTAGCAGCATGCAAAAGATACTGGCGAAGATGAATGGCAAGCTAAAACCAAACTGCCACCAGCAGGCTAGGGTTAAGGCCGCACACGCTGCTTCTACCAATGGATAACGGATACTGATTGGCGCTTTGCAGTTGGCACACTTACCGCGTAGTAGCAACCAACTGATGAGTGGAATATTTTGCCAGGCCAGAATTAAGTGATGACAGTGCGGACAAGTTGAGCGCGGTAGCGCCAAATTATAAGTTTGGGGAGAAACTGGCGTATCGTCATTAAGCTCATCGGCTAAAAACTGCCGACACTCTTGTTTCCATTGTCGCTCGAGCATCACCGGTAGGCGATGGATCACCACGTTACTAAAAGAGCCGATACACAGCGCGACTAACAAACAGAAACCCAGCGCTAAGGCTGGGTAAAATTCAATGAACTCTTGCATTTTAACTGACGACCGATCCCAGTTTGAAAATAGGTAAATACATGGCCACTACCATACCACCAACTAATACCCCAAGCACAGCCATAATCAAGGGTTCGATTAAGCTGGTGAGGCCATCAACCGCGTCATCAACTTGCTGTTCATAGATATTGGCGACTTTATCGAGCATGCTATCCAAGGAGCCTGATTCTTCGCCAATCATCACCATCTGGGTCACCATATCGGGAAAGATGTTGACGGTACGCATCGCCACATTCATCTGCATCCCACCGGTGACTTCCACCCGGATGGCGTTGATAGCATTGCGGTAGACTACGTTACCAGAAGCACCAGCTGCGGAGCGCAGCGCATCGATTAGCGGGATCCCGGCGGCAAAGGTGGTAGACAAGGTGCGCGCAAAACGGGCCATTGCAGCCTTGTGTAAGATGGGATTAATCACCGGAATTTTTAAAATAAAGCGGTCGGTGGCATCTTTCACCCCCTGCGAGCGGCGAAAGGCTTGCACATAGCCAAAGCCTGCCGCAAAAATCCCACCAAAGATAAACGGCCAATAATCCTGCAGGAAGCGTGAGATCCCAATAACGAACACCGTGAAGGCTGGGAGTTCGGCATTAAAGCTGGCAAAAATTTCTTCAAACTGGGGGATCACAAATAGTAATAAAATGGTGGTCACGATGATGGCGACGATGATTACCGAGACTGGATAAAACATCGCCTTCTTAATTTTGGACTTCAGCGATTCGGCCTTTTCTTTATAGATGGCCACCCGATCATAAATCGTCTCGAGGGCTCCACTTTGCTCCCCGGCATCGATCAGGTCACAGTAGAGATCATCGAAGTAGCGAGGATGTTTACGCAGGGCTTCGGAAAGTGCGGTGCCTGATTCTACTTCGGCGCTAATTTCTCCGATCAGTTGGCGCATCGCCGGCTTTTCGACACTCTTGGCGATAATATTAAAACTCTGCACTAGTGGTACGCCAGCCGACAGCATGGTGGCGATTTGTCGAGATACCACCGCGATGTCCATCGGTTTGATCTTATTACCCAATTGGCTAAGAAAACTCTCACTTTTTTTCTTGATTTTGGTAACGGTGATTCCCTGGCGACGCAGGTCGGCTCGAACATGGTTCATGGTTTCGGCTTGATATTCACCGCTAACCTTACCGCCTCGGCGATTAATCCCACTCCAGCTAAAGGCATTGATTTTTTTAACGGCGACTTTACGCTTGGTGCTTGTGGCGGCCATAATATCCCTGCGAACAATGGGTCTTAACACATAAGTTTAATTTATCAAATAATCAGTGATGTGGTGTGAGTGAATCATACATTTGTGACTCGCTCGACTTCTGCTAAGCTGGTGACGCCTAAACGGGCCTTTTCTAAGGCGGACATGCGCAGCGAATACATCCCTTCGGTAATTGCCTGTTCGGCGATTTGAATGGAATTACCTTGCTCCATAATCAGTTTAGCAATTGCACTGCTCATGGGCATCACCTCGTAAATCCCAACTCGTCCCTTATAACCGCCGGTACACTTATCACAACCCTCCGGTTCAAATAATTGAACTCCTGCGCTGATTTGGTCTTGATTAAAGCCGATCTTGGGTAATAAATGGGCCTCAATTATCTTCGGTTTTTTACAGTGTTCACAGAGTCGTCGCGCCAAACGCTGGGCGATGATCAAGCTGACCGAGGATGCGATGTTAAAGGCTGGGACCCCCATATTCAGCATCCGGGTCAGGGTTTCGGCGGCGGAATTAGTATGCAGGGTCGACAGCACTAAGTGGCCGGTTTGCGCCGCTTTAATCGATATTTCTGCGGTTTCTAAATCGCGGATCTCCCCAACCATTACCACATCAGGATCTTGACGTAGAAAGGCGCGTAGAGCGCTGGCAAAGCTTAGTCCAGCGCGATTATTAATCTGTACTTGGTTAACCCCTGGCAGGTTAATCTCCACCGGATCTTCGGCGGTGGAAATATTAATTTCACTGGTATTGAGAATACTTAAGCCAGTATACAACGACACGGTTTTACCGGAACCGGTGGGGCCGGTGACTAAAATCATCCCTTGCGGGCGAGCTAAGGCGTCTAAATATAGCTTTTTTTGTTGCTCATCGTAGCCAAGCGCGTCGATGTTTAGCTTGGCCGCCGAAGAGTCGAGGATCCGGATCACGATTTTTTCGCCCCACATGGTGGGCAGAGAATTCACCCGCATGTCGATGGCCTTGTTACGGCCGGTCTTGAGTTTTATTCGACCATCCTGTGGTAGTCGACGTTCGGCGATGTCCATTCGCGCCATTACCTTGAGCCGAGCCGAGAAGCGATTGGCCAGGTTAATCGGTGGGCTGGCGATTTCGTGTAACAGTCCGTCGATGCGAAATCGGATCCGGTATTTATGCTCATAGGGCTCAAAGTGTAAATCGGAAGCGCCACGGCGGATCGCATCCATCAAGATCTTATTGATATAAACTACGATGGGCGCATCGTCTTGTTTATTGGTTTGCTGCTCATCGAGGCGTGAGCCTTCCTCGCTCACTTCTAAATCGTTAATATCCTCATCGGAAATCTCGCCTAAATCGAGGTTGGCGCTGTCATCGACTAGCGATTGAATGGCGTTAAATAGCTTGTTCTCTTCAACTAGTAGCGCTTCGACGTGCAGGCCGAAGCTAAAGCCAAAATCTTCGAGGGCGGTCACATTGCTGGGATCGGCCATCGCCACATACAGGGTCTGTCCTTGACTATAAACTGGCAAGACGTGGTGTTTAAAAATCAATTTCTCGTTGAGATATTTCTGCGGGATCTCACTAAGCTCGATGGCATCTAAATCTAGCAGTGGAATGCCAAATTGGCTCTCACAAAAATCCGCCAGCTGTTTGCTGGAGAGCAGTTCATTCTCGACTAATACGCTGGTAAATGCCCGTTGCTCTTGCTTACTGCGTTGATACAGCTCAGTGAGGCGCTGTTCTTTGTCGGGAAAAGAAACGGCCAAGCTGGAAGCAAGGCCGTTGAGTTCGCTTTTGTTCATTTATTTATTAACAAAGACCTGCCGCTACGCAACTTCCAGTATTTCTAGTCCATTTAACTTGGCCATCGGCAGTAGCTGTGCCAATTAAGATGAATGTAGCATTCGCAGATGCTGAAGCTCCATCTGATATACCATCAGCGGTGGCTGTAATCGTAACCTTATCAGTACCATTAGCCGCAGCTTCTACTTTATCAACATTGTCACCACCAGCAGCAGTATCGCCAGCTCTATCTGCGGCTGTTACACAAGGTGTCAATGCAGCTACTGTTGGACTCGCGGGATTTCCTTGCCAGCATATTTCAAAAGCGGTTTTTGACGGGCCAGCTGCGGCGATTACTTCTGTAAATTTAGCCCGTTTGGTATAAGTTTGATAAGCAGGCAGCGCGACCGCCGCTAAGATGGCTACGATGGCAACTACGATCATTAATTCGATGAGCGTAAAACCGCTTTGTTTGTTGGCTACTTTGATTTGAAGGTTTTGGACTGTTTTCATTGCGTCTTTCCTTTACACAAGTTTTAAGTTGTTTATCTACCGTTTTATTATCGGGTTGCAATAAATTAACGCCGTTAATTCAGCCACATCCCTTACTGTACGGTGCTGCAAATCTATACTGATTAAAGCACACGAATATTATAAGTATAGTTATTTTTAGAAAAAGACAATTAAATCGTGATCTTAGCGGGGCTTTGATTTGAGAGGCTGTAAATGTATTTATACAGCCTTGTTTAACTAATCGATTTTATTCGACGACAAAGCGCATACTTAGGTCTAGCGCCTTGACATGTTTGGTTAAAGCGCCTACCGAAATATAGTCAACGCCTGTTTCGGCATACTGGCGAATGGTGCTTAGGGTCATATTGCCAGAGGCCTCTAACTTTGCTCGGCCCTGGTTGAGCTCCACCGCTTGACGCATCAACTCGACGCTGAAATTATCTAACATTACCACATCGCTGCCTGCATCGAGCGCTTGGTTTAACTCGTCGAGGTTTTCCACTTCCACTTCCACTTTTTTCCCCGGTGACAACTGGCGCGCCTGGTCTATTGCAGCTTTAATACTGCCACAGGCCATGATGTGGTTTTCTTTTATGAGAAAAGCATCGAACAGTCCGAAACGATGATTATGGCCGCCGCCGCAGCGAACCGCATATTTTGAGGCAAAGCGTAAGCCCGGTAGCGTTTTTCGGGTATCCAGTAATTGGCATTGGGTGCCAGTAAGCAAGTCACAATAGGCTGCCACTTGCGTGGCAATTCCGGATAGGGTTTGAATAAAGTTGAGTGCACAGCGCTCACCGGTTAATAAAATTCGCGCAGGACCACTTAAATAGCAAAGGCTTTGGTTTTCGACAACCTTGTCGCCGTCTTCAACCAACCACTCTATGCTGACTTGTCCACCGAGTTGGCGAAACACTTCATCGGCAAATTGGCGACCCACAAATACCGCATCTTCGCGGCTGATAATTTTAGCCTTACTGACTTGTTGTTCGGGAATCAGCCCCGCGGTGATATCTAGCTGCGGGTCTAAGTGACTTAAATCTTCAATGAGGGCTGCGCTGACATTAGCGCGCAATTGTTCGAGGTTCATGCATCGATTCTCTGATAGTTGCGATAGTGATGATGGTTTGTAGAGTATATACCCTAGCATGTAGCGCATTCTAACTTAGAAGGCTTAAGCTTGCATGGGCAAATATTGGCTTTATGATAAGCAAATTGTCAGGCGCTATTGTTTTATGGCTAAGGAGAGAGTTTTGCAGATTAATCAGCAGCATCAACTGGTACAGGCGCAGCAGCTACCAAGTCAGTTTCATAATCAGCGACCTGAAGATGAGATCAGCCTATTGGTTGTGCATTGTATCAGTTTGCCACAGGGCGTTTATGGCAATGGCTATGTTGATCAGCTGTTTAGCGGTACTTTAGATTGTAGTGCTGAGCCGAGTTTTGCCGACTTAGCTGGCTTAGAGGTCTCTGCGCACCTGTTGATTGAGCGTGATGGTCAATTGAAACAATATGTGCCATTTAATCGGCGCGCTTGGCATGCTGGGGTATCGATTTACCGTGGGCGGGAAGCTTGCAATGACTTTTCCATTGGGATTGAATTAGAAGGAACCGACCATAGCGCCTTTACTCAGGCTCAATATCAAGCCCTGGTAGCGGTGACTCAAACACTATTGGCGCATTATCCACAAATGAGCAAGCAAGCAATTGTTGGGCATAGTGAGATAGCGCCGGGAAGAAAATCAGATCCCGGAGAGGCGTTTGATTGGGAGGCGTATCTCGCGGCTTTATGAGCATGCTTGGTTTGCCATGAGAATTGACTTACTATTTGTTTGCATGGCAGACATTTATGGAGAGCAATCAATCAGATGTCATTAATATCACTATTATTAGCATTAAGTTTAGAGCGGGCCAGACGGATTGGTGCTAATTGGTGGTGGCAGCATGTCTTCCATTGGTGGTTGCAGCGCTTCGATAGTAAGACTGCATTTTGGCAAATTATGATGACGGTGATCTTCCCTACCGGATTGCTTGCGGGTTTGCAGTTTGGCTTAAGCGGTTGGTTATTTGGTATTCCTAGTTTGTTGTTGTGGATCTTTGTGCCGCTATTTACGCTAGGTTGTCCGCCTTTACAACAGGCTTACCGGGACTATTTACGTTTGGCTGCCGCTGGTAAGCAACAGGCTTGTCTCGAATTTAATCAATTATTGCTCAATCAAATGCATCCCATGCATCAAGTAGAGGAGAATGAGCCCTTGGCGGTCTCCACCGGAACGCAACTGATGTGGTTAAATTATCGTTATTATTTTGCAGTGATATTTTTCTATGTACTGGCGGGGCCCGCAGGCGCGGTATTTTATGGCTGTTGTCGTAGCTTATATTTGCATAAGAGCACTGAAGTTCAGGCTTTGTCTCCTGCGGTGAATGTGTTTATGCATTATATTGATTGGTTGCCAAGTCGCTTGGCGAGTCTGTGTTATTTAACGGTCGGTCATACCCATCCCGCGCTGCCGATTTGGTTGCGCTCATTAACCGATCGCCACCACAGTAATGGTTACTGGTTAAGCAAGGTTGCGGTTGCCGCTGAGCTTTCCAATAGCGATTTAGTGAGCGACATGTTATGCGTGACAACCACCAGTCGTTTTGTGAGTCTGGCTAAACATGGCATCTTATTGGCGATTGCGGTGATTGCCGCACTCACCATTGGTGGATGGTTGATTTAGGATTCTAGCCTGCAAGCCGTAGATTTTGTTTATCGATTGGGGGCGCAGATCAGCGCATTGATTTGCCTCAGGCGAAGCGCTCGTTGTTGATTAGCTTTTATTGTGAACAAGTCAAATCGAATTAAACAGATTAAGCAGCAGTGAAGTCGATGGCGTTCATCCCAAGGGATTCATTTGATCCGGTTATTTGCAGCACTCGCTGTGCTTAAATAAATCACAAATATACACGACCAGCTCTTGTTGAAGTACTCCGAGGTTTTGATTGGCTGCTGGTGGCGCATAACGCGACGACATATTTATTTCACATTATCCCCCTATCTTTGGTTTTGTTGTTACATCGTAGTGATCTACATCACAAAAAAAGGTCTGACCAAGTATATTTGTACGACAAATGCATTTACAATGAATTGGCTTTGTTGTGGGGCTGTTTGATGTAGATCAATTTTTCTAGACAAGGTGTTTCCTATTTGTTAATTTGCTTCGGGTAAATTGGTAATACCAATCATTAACTAGATGGAAATAGATGAGCTACCAACGAATTAAGCCGCTAAAACTTGCTGAAGTGATTGCAAAGCAACTGGAGCGAATGATCTTAGAAGGTAGTTTACCACCAGGAGAACGCTTACCTGCGGAGCGAGAGCTGGCGAAACAGTTTGACGTGTCTCGGCCATCTCTGCGTGAGGCGATTCAGCAGTTAGAAGCAAAAGGTTTAGTGGTTCGTAAACAAGGCGGCGGGACCTATGTACAACAAAAGTTGCGCGAAGCCTTAACCGACCCTTTATTTGAGTTGTTGGCGAGTCATGATGAAAGCCAACTTGATTTACTAGAGTTTCGTCACGCCGTTGAAGGCATTTCAGCTTACTACGCTGCGTTACGCGGCACTGAAGCCGATTTGGAAAAAATCCAAGTTTGTCATGAGAAAATTGAACTTGCCCAACAAGATGGAAATACGGCCAATGAAGCAAAAGCAGTCTTAAGTTTTTATGAAGCGATTACCGAAGCTTCACATAACTTAGTGTTGTTTCATTTAATTCGAGGTTTAAGCCCACTGTTGGAAAAAAACATCATGGACAATTTTCAGGTTTTGTATCGGCGTCCAAATGTTGCGGAGAAAATCCGTTACCACCGCGGCTTGATGCTACAAGCTATACTCGATAGCAAACCTGATGATGCCCGTGAAGCCTCACATAAACATTTGGCGTTTATTGAAGAAACGCTATTGGAAATCGAGCGAGAAGAGAGCCGAGTTGAGCGCTCTAATCGTCGTTTAAAACAATTGAAAGTTTAGCCCAAGCTTCGGTTTGGATAATCATAAATTACTGATAAGGAAACAGCCATGTCAGAGGTACTGAAGCATGATATCGACTCAGTCGAAACTGCTGAGTGGATAGATGCCATAGAATCTGTGATCAAAGAAGAAGGCGTAGAGCGTGCCCAGTTTTTGTTAGAGCAGGTTATCGCTAACGCTAAGATTGATGGTTTATCTGCCGCTGGCGGGGCCATTACCACGGATTACATCAACACTATTGCGGTTGGTGAACAGCCTGAATACCCTGGTGACAGCGTGATTGAACGTCGGATTCGTTCTATCATTCGTTGGAATGCGATTATGATCGTATTGCGTGCTTCTAAAAAAGACTTAGACCTTGGTGGCCATATGGCTTCTTATCAGTCTTCAGCGGCCTTTTATGAAGTTTGTTTTAACCACTTCTTCCGTGCGCGTAATGAGCAAGACGGTGGTGATTTAGTTTATTATCAAGGGCATATTTCTCCAGGGATTTACGCTCGAGCCTTTGTTGAGGGGCGTTTAACTGCCGAACAGCTTGATAACTTCCGCCAGGAAGTGGGTGGTAATGGCCTGAGCTCTTATCCGCATCCCAAGTTAATGCCAGAGTTTTGGCAGTTCCCAACAGTATCGATGGGTCTGGGTCCTATTTCTGCGATTTATCAAGCTCGTTTCTTAAAATATCTGACAGGACGTGGTCTTAAAGATTGTACCCAACAACGGGTATACGCCTTCTTGGGTGATGGCGAGATGGATGAGCCAGAATCACGCGGCGCGATTTCTTTTGCTGCACGCGAGAAGTTAGACAACTTATGTTTCTTGATTAACTGTAACTTGCAGCGCCTTGATGGTCCGGTTATGGGGAACGGTAAAATCATTCAAGAGCTTGAAGGCCTATTCAGAGGCGCTGGCTGGAATGTGATTAAGGTTGTTTGGGGGAGCGAATGGGATAGCCTACTGGCTAAAGATAGCTCCGGTAAATTATTGCAATTAATGAACGAAACCATTGATGGTGATTACCAAACCTTTAAGGCTAAATATGGTGCCTATGTGCGTGAGCACTTCTTTGGCAAGTACAGCGAAACCGCTGAGCTAGTTAAAGACATGTCTGACGATGAGATTTTTGCCCTGCGTCGTGGCGGACATGATCCAGTTAAGCTTTACGCCGCCTTTGATAAAGCACGTAATACTTCAGGTGTTCCAACGGTTATTCTAGCTAAAACCGTGAAAGGTTATGGCATGGGCGAAGCCGCACAAGGTAAGAATATTGCGCACGGCGTGAAGAAAATGGATATGAACTATGTTCAGCAGTTCCGCGATCGTCTCGGTGTTGATGTGAGCAATGATGATTTACCTAGCTTGCCTTACATTGAGTTAAAGCCCGGCACTCCAGAGCACGATTATTTGCATGCTCGCCGTAGCGAATTGAAAGGCTACACGCCAACTCGTTTAACTAAGTTTAGCCAAGCTTTAGATATTCCCGAGTTGAGTGAGTTTGATGCCTTATTAGGTGAACAAAAACGCGAAATCTCAACTACGATGGCTTACGTTCGAGCCTTGAATGTGATGTTGAAGAACAAAGGTATTGGCAAAAATATCGTACCAATTATTGCCGATGAAGCGCGTACTTTTGGGATGGAAGGTTTGTTCCGCCAAGTGGGTATCTATAATCCAGGTGGTCAGGTTTATACCCCGCAAGATAGAGAGCAGGTGTCTTACTATAAAGAAGATACCAGCGGTCAGGTTTTGCAAGAAGGGATTAACGAACTGGGGGCGATGAGTTCTTGGGTTGCAGCTGCAACCTCATACAGCACTAACGATGTACCCATGATCCCGTTCTACATTTACTACTCTATGTTTGGTTTCCAACGTGTCGGTGATATGTGTTGGATGGCAGGAGACCAACAAGCGCGTGGTTTCTTATTGGGTGCCACGGCAGGTCGAACCACCTTGAACGGTGAAGGCTTACAACATGAAGATGGTCACAGCTTAATATTAGCGAACACCATTCCAAACTGTCTTTCTTACGACCCAAGTTTTGCTTTTGAAGTCGCGGTTGTATTACAAGACGGTTTACGTCGGATGTACGGTGAGCAAGAGAATGTTTATTACTACTTGACCTTAATGAATGAGAATTACCATCAACCTGCGATGCCAGAAGGTGCAGAAGAAGGTATTCGTAAAGGTATCTACAAGTTTGAAAGTAATCAGGGTAGTAAAGCCAGTGTTCAATTACTGGGTTCAGGTACCATCATGCAGCAAGTATTAAAAGCGGCTAAGGTATTAAGCGAAGAATACGATATTGCGTCTGATGTATTTAGTGTGACTTCGTTCAACGAGTTAACTCGTGAAGGACAAGCGATTGAGCGTTCCAATATGCTGCACCCTGAAGCTGCTGAGCAAGTTCCATTTATCACCGAAACTTTAAGTGATTTGCCAACAATTGCAGCTACCGATTACATGAAGCAATACGCTGAGCAAGTTCGAGCCTATGTGCCGGGTAGCTATAAAGTCTTGGGAACTGACGGTTTTGGCCGCAGTGATAGCCGTGAAAACTTGCGTCGTCACTTTGAAGTGAATGCCGATTATATTGTGGTTGCCTCGCTAGCTGAACTAGCCAAAGCAGGTACTGTTGATAAGAAGTTAGTCGTTGAAGCAATTGAAAAATATGGCATCGATGCTGACAAAGTTAACCCTCTCTACGCGTAAGGGCGAAGTGATATGAGTATTGAAATTTTTGTACCTGATATTGGTGCCGATGAAGTCGAAGTGACCGAAGTTCTTGTCCAAGTAGGCGACAGTGTAGAGTTAGAGCAATCGCTTATTTCGGTTGAAGGCGACAAAGCTGCGATGGAAGTTCCGGCATCGCAGGCTGGTGTGGTGAAAGAAATTAAAGTTGCGGTGGGTGACAGTGTTGCCACCAACAGCTTGATTATGATTTTTGAAGCGGCAGGTAGTACCGCTGCGGAGGCCTCAACTGAGGCGGCTGCTCCAGTTGCAGCCGAGCCTGCAGCCAGTGCGGTTGAGCCTGTTCATGTTCCCGATATCGGCGATGATGAAGTAGAAATTACTGAAATCGCAGTGAAAGTGGGTGATGTGGTTGAAGCGGAACAGACCCTGATTTCTGTTGAAGGTGATAAAGCCGCGATGGAAGTTCCTGCGCCTATCGCCGGAACCGTGAAGTCGATTAGTGTTGCAGTTGGCGATAAGGTGACCACCGGTTCGTTGATTATGGAATTTGAAGTGGCGGGTAGTGTACCTGCTGCTAGCGCTCCTGTTGCAGCTTCTGCGCCAGCAGCCCCTGCCGCGAAACAAGAACAACAAGTCGTTATTCCAGATATTGGTGATGATGAAGTTGAAGTGACTGAAGTTGCGGTCGCGGTCGGTGACAGCATTGAACTGGAGCAAACTTTAATTTCGGTTGAAGGCGACAAAGCGGCGATGGAAGTTCCGGCACCGTTTGCTGGCGTTGTGACTGCACTTAAGGTTGCTGTTGGCGATAAAGTGAAAACGGGTTCGTTGATCATGCTGTTTGAAGTAGAAGCGGCCGCTGCTGAGGCTCCAGCTCCAACAGTCGCCCCAGCAGCAGTGCCTGCAGCGGCGAAACCAAGCCCAGCACCAGTGGCGGCTTCAGCATCGGCGCAGGCCAGCGAATTTGTCGAAAATAACGCTTACTTCCATGCCTCTCCGGTGATCCGCCGTTTAGCTCGTGAGTTTGGCGTTGATCTCGCTAAGATTAAAGGCTCGGGCCGTAAAGGCCGCATCGTTAAAGAAGACGTACAAGCTTATGTCAAGCAAGCCGTTAAACTATTAGAGTCGGGCGCCAAGGCTGGCGGCGGTTCTGGTATGGACGTCATGGCGTGGCCAAGTGTAGATTATTCGAAGTTTGGTGAAGTGGAAGAAGTGCCACTTTCCCGAATTCAGAAAATATCGGGCCCTGCACTGCACCGTAACTGGGTTAAAATTCCACACGTTACTCAGTTTGATGAAGCTGATATCAGCGAAATGGAAGCTTTCCGTAAAGAGCAAAATGTGATTGCTGAGAAGCAACAAATGGGGTTCAAAATTACCCCGTTGGTGTTCATGTTAAAAGCTGCTGCGAAAACTTTGGAAAGCTTACCCAAGTTTAACTCGGCTTTATCGGATGATGGCAATAGCCTAATTATGAAGAAGTACATTCATATTGGTATTGCGGTAGATACGCCAAACGGTTTAGTGGTACCGGTTGTTCGTGATGTCAATAAGAAAGGTATTTATCAACTCTCTGAAGAGCTGGTTGAGATTTCTAAGAAGGCACGAGCGGGTAAGTTGACGGCTTCAGATATGCAAGGCGGCTGTTTTACTATTTCTAGCCTAGGCGGAATTGGCGGAACGCAATTTACACCTATTGTGAATGCGCCAGAAGTGGCAATATTAGGGGTATCGCGTAGCGAGATGAAGCCAAAGTGGAATGGCAAAGACTTTGTGCCTAAGTTGATGTTGCCATTGGCATTATCTTACGACCACCGAGTGATTGATGGCGCTGATGGTGCTCGTTTCATCTCTACGCTGAGTGGTTTATTGGGCGATATTCGCCGATTAGTACTTTAGTAAGCAGGGCTGGGTGTTTTGCATCCAGCTCTTCTTTTTTATCGTGATTAACCGTAAACTCAGTTGAGCTGTATGTACGAATACAAATACCCTACAGCGGCTTAACAACATAACAATACCAAGAGGTCATCGATGAGTAAGGAAATTAAGACCCAGGTGGTAGTACTAGGAGCAGGCCCTGCAGGTTACTCTGCCGCCTTCCGTGCTGCTGATTTAGGTTTGGAAACTGTAATTGTAGAACGTTACGCAACCCTTGGCGGAGTCTGTTTAAACGTAGGCTGTATTCCATCAAAAGCATTATTGCATGTTGCTAAAGTGATTGAAGAAGCAAAATCGCTGGCCGAACATGGCATCGTTTTTGGTGAGCCTCAGACTGACATTAATAAAATCCGTACCTGGAAAGAGAAAGTGATTAGCCAGTTGACGACTGGCCTTTCTGGTATGGCTAAAATGCGTAAGGTTCAAGTTGTACAAGGATTGGGTAAATTTACTGGCGCAAACTCTTTAGAAGTTGAAGGTGAAGAGGGTGTCACTACCATTAACTTTGACAATGCGATTATTGCCGCAGGCTCGCGTCCTGTGAAGTTGCCATTTATCCCGCATAACGATCCGCGCGTATGGGACTCAACTGATGCTTTAGAGCTGAAAGAAGTTCCGGGTAAGTTGCTAGTGCTCGGTGGTGGTATTATTGGTCTAGAAATGGGCACAGTATATGGAGCCTTAGGCAGTGCAATTGATGTTGTAGAATTTGCTGACCAACTAGTTCCAGCTGCCGATAAAGATGTAGTGCGGGCATACACCAAGAAGGTGAAAAGCAAGTTCAACATTATGCTAGAAACGAAAGTGATAGCCGTCGAATCGAAGACCGATGGTCTATATGTGACTTACGAAGGTAAGCAAGCGCCACATGAGCCGGTGCGTTACGACGCTGTATTAGTTGCAGTAGGTCGGGTTCCAAATGGTCTTGGCTTAGATGCGGAAAAAGCCGGTATCGAAGTGACGGAACGGGGCTTTATCGAAGTGGATAAACAGCTGCGTACTAACGTACCACATATTCATGCGATTGGTGACATTGTGGGTCAACCGATGTTGGCGCATAAAGGGGTGCACGAAGGCCACGTGGCTGCGGAAGTGATTTCTGGTAAGAAACATTTCTTCGATCCTAAAGTTATTCCTTCGATTGCTTACACCGAGCCAGAGATGGCATGGGTTGGTTTAACCGAGAAAGAAGCCAAGGCGCAAGGTATTAACTACGAAGCCTCGGTGTTCCCATGGGCCGCTTCTGGTCGTGCGATTGCTTCTGATTGTCCCGATGGGATGACCAAAATGATTTTTGATAAAGAATCAGGTCGAGTGATTGGTGGTGCCGTTGTGGGGACTAACGGTGGTGAATTACTCGGTGAAATTGGTTTAGCAATCGAAATGGGTTGTGATGCCGAAGATATTGCCTTGACCATTCATGCTCACCCAACTTTACATGAGTCGGTTGGCTTGGCTGCTGAAGTATTTGAGGGAAGTATTACCGACTTACCAAATGCTAAAGCCAAGAAAAAGAAAAAATAGACCGAAAACCTCTAAATATATAGTTTAATAAAGGCAGCCTCGGCTGCCTTTATTGTTTTTATTTTCAAGGAATGAATGATGCGGACGCTATGCAATAGCTTGGTTTTTCTGGTTTTGGTGAGTGTCTCGTCCAGCCTTATGGCTCGACCCAAAATCGGTTTAGCCTTAAGTGGAGGAGGTGCAAAAGGTGCCGCTCATCTTGGTGTGATTCAGTTACTTGAAGAATATCATGTGCCCATCGACTATGTCGCAGGCACCAGTATGGGGGCGTATTTTGGAGCGATGCTAGCAATGGGCTACAGCGCTCAAGAAATTGAGCAGCGCACTTTTGCGCTGAATTGGGCTCGTGGTTTTGTGGATGATGTGACGCGCAGTGAACTGTCGTTACGCAGCAAGAAACAGCAAGATAATTATCAGATCCCACTTCCGATAGGATTGAATAAGCAAGGTTTGCAGATGCCTAAGGGGGCAGTGCAGGGGCAAACCATGGCTGAATTATTAAGAGATGCAAGTGGTAATTTGGAGGCGCTGAGCAGTTTCGATCAATTAGCGATTCCCTATCGCGCGGTTGCTACCGACATGGCGACGATGCAGCCTTATATCTTAGGTCGCGGCGATTTGGCGGTGGCAATGCAGGCTAGTATGTCGGTACCAGGGGCGCTTCGTCCTGTAGAGCTGGATGGTAAGTTATTATCTGATGGTGGGGTTGTAAATAACCTGCCAGTCGATGTGCTGCAGCAGATGGGCGCAGATATTATTATCGCGGTAGACATTGGTGACCACCTTAAACCACAAAGTGAATTGTCTACCGCGATGGCGATGGTCGACCAGCTATCGACCTTCTTGACTCGTTCCGGCACCGAGCGGCAAATAGCATTGCTTGGTCCTGATGATCTGTTAATCAGTCCAGACATGAGTGGCATCGATACCGCTGACTTTGGCTTGATGCCGCTAGCGGTCGAACGCGGTAAGCAGACCGCGCGTGATCACATCGAACAATTAGCTAAACGTTTAAACTTATCTGCACCAGCTGAAGACTATGCTAAGTATCAACAACAGGTGGCTCAGCGACGGGCACAATTGAAGCTGCATGAGCGCTTCCTCGTCAGTCGGGTTGAGTTAAATAATCATTCAGCTTTAAGTGACCAAGTGATATTAACCCGTTTGCAGCTGCAAACCGGGGAGTTGTTATCGAAGGCCGAATTGGAACAGCGGATCCGGCAACTATATGCTTTGGGTACCTTTGAACGGGTTGATTACCGGATCAGTAGCGACCATGGCGATAATGTCATCTACCTCGACACCCAAGAAAAAAGTTGGGGACCTGGCTATTTCGATATGAAGTTTGCTTTACAAGAGAACTTTGTCGATCGAACCGAGGTTAATTTGGGCTTGGGGTTTAGCTTAAGCAACTTAAATGATTTAGGGGCCGAATGGCGAAGCGAAATCGAGATGGGCGAGATAAAACGAGTCTTTACTGAGTTTTACACGCCAATGAGTGATAATTTGCGTTATTCTTGGGCTCTTTCAGCTGAATATGAAAAACGCAGTCGCCGACTATATGACGAGATAGAAGGTAGTGAGTATATTGATGCAGACTTTAGCGACACCAATTTAGCTAGCGAGCTGGCGTGGAATCGAAGACCTTGGCAGGAATGGGTGATGGGGGTCGCGGTTACACGAGGGGAGGTTAAAGCTGCAAGTGTGAATGCAGCGGCCAATTATTGGTTGTACGGGCCTTACTTCAGCTTTAGTTTCGATACCTTAAATAGTTGGGCCTTTCCTACGGACGGTAAATTATTTGAGGCCAGCTTGTATATTGATCACGAAAATATTGATGACTACTCCAGTGCTTTTGCGCCTAGCTTTGAGGCGCGCTGGAAATTGCCCTTTGGTCAAGATCAACATCATTTTAATTGGTTTGGTGAATACGGTAGTACCGGTAGTGACTTTATTATTCCAACTGACGCCCAAGATTTAGGCGGCTTCTTACGTTTATCGGGTTTTCAATATGAACGCTTATCTGGACGTTATAAGGCCTTGAGTGGTTTGATGTACTTTTATCAGTTGCACGATTATCAATCCCCGATATTGCAGGCACCGATGTTTGTTGGTGGTTCTTTGGAAAATGGTGGTGTTTGGAACGAGTCCGCAGATATCTCTCTGGGGAGTTCAATTTGGGCCGGTAGTGTTTTTGTCGCCTTAGATACCAGCTTATTGGGCCCTGTGGTCTTGTCCTATGGGCATAATCGGCAACAGCAATCCTTATATATATTTATTGGCAATGACTTCTAAAAATCCACTAAATGTGAACAAATTGTAACTTTTAGCTCTGTGGCTAAAGTATAATATTAATCTTAATCTATTGTTATATAAGAGTTAAATGATTTTACTGGCGTTTTAGCTATGAGCGTTATATTTTAATTTATGGTTAAAAAGGCTATAATGTTAGCCTGTTCGCCAGCCATATCTATGGCATATGAATACGGATATCCCTTAGGGGCATTATTACAATAAGGAGTGAGTCGTGCTAAAAAGCTACCGTAAACACGTCGAAGAGCGTGCTATTGAAGGTATAGTACCTAACCCCCTCAATGCTGAACAAACTGCCGGATTGGTCGAGTTATTAAAAGCTCCCCCTGCTGGCGAAGAAGCATTCTTACTAGATTTATTAGCCAATAGAATTCCACCAGGTGTTGATGAAGCCGCTTACGTTAAAGCAGGCTTTCTTGCTGCTGTAGCTGCCGGGGAAGTTAGCTCACCTATTGTTTCTCCGAGTTACGCTACCGAGTTATTAGGCACTATGCAAGGTGGCTATAATATCCAACCTTTAATTAGTTTGCTCGAGAACAAGCAACTCGCTCCGATTGCGACTAAAGCATTATCACATACCTTATTAATGTTTGATGCCTTTCATGATGTGGAAGAAAAAGCCAAAGCGGGGAATTCTTTTGCCCAGCAGGTGATGCAAAGTTGGGCCGATGCCGATTGGTTCCTGAGTCGTCCTCAAGTCGCCGAAAAGTCTACGTTAACGGTATTTAAAGTGACTGGCGAAACCAATACCGATGACTTATCTCCAGCCCCCGATGCGTGGTCGCGCCCTGATATTCCCTTACATGCGCTGGCGATGCTGAAAAATGCTCGTGATGGTATTGAGCCCGATGATGCAGGTAATATCGGTCCGATGAAACAAATTGAAGCACTTAAACAGAAGGGCCATCCTTTAGTTTATGTGGGTGATGTTGTGGGAACCGGATCTTCACGTAAATCGGCAACTAACTCAGTATTGTGGTTAATGGGGGATGATATTCCTTATGTTCCTAATAAACGAGCGGGTGGTTTTTGTTTAGGTGGAAAAATTGCACCAATCTTCTTTAACACCATGGAAGATGCTGGAGCCTTACCCATTGAGCTTGATGTTGAAGCGCTGAATATGGGGGATGTGATCGACATTTACCCATTCACTGGAGAAGTAAAAAAAGCTGGAACCGATCAGCTGATTACGACTTTTGAACTGAAAACCGACATATTACTCGATGAAGTTCGCGCTGGTGGTCGGATCCCACTGATTATTGGTCGTGGCCTAACGGATCGTGCGCGTATAGCAATGGGTTTGGCGCCTTCAGAGGTATTTAAGCGTCCGCAAGATGTTGTCGCTTCTAGCAAAGGTTTCACCTTAGCGCAGAAAATGGTCGGTAAAGCCTGTGGTGTTGACGGTATTCGTCCCGGTCAATATTGTGAACCTAAAATGACGACTGTTGGGTCACAGGATACCACTGGGCCAATGACCCGCGATGAGTTAAAAGATTTGGCTTGTTTGGGCTTCTCTGCAGACCTCACTATGCAGTCTTTTTGTCATACTGCTGCCTATCCAAAACCAGTTGATGTGACCACTCACCATACTCTTCCCGATTTCATTATGAATCGTGGTGGCGTGTCGTTACGCCCAGGGGATGGGGTGATCCACTCTTGGCTAAATCGGATGCTGTTGCCTGATACCGTGGGAACTGGTGGGGATTCGCATACTCGTTTTCCTATTGGTATCTCATTCCCTGCGGGTTCTGGTTTAGTTGCGTTTGCGGCCGCGACTGGCGTGATGCCCTTAGATATGCCTGAATCTATTTTGGTTCGTTTTAAGGGAGAAATGAAACCGGGGATCACTTTACGAGACTTGGTACACTCGATCCCTTATGCGGCAATTAAGTCTGGTTTGTTAACGGTTGAGAAGCAAGGTAAGAAAAATGCTTTCTCGGGTCGTATTTTAGAGATTGAAGGTTTAGAGAACTTAAAAGTTGAACAAGCCTTTGAGCTATCTGACGCTTCAGCAGAGCGCAGTGCTGCGGGCTGTACCATTAAATTGGCGAAAGAGCCGATTATAGAGTACTTAAACTCGAACATTGTGATGCTGAAATGGATGATATCCGAGGGTTATGGTGATCGTCGGACCATTGAGCGACGTGTGACTGCGATGCAAGAGTGGATCGCTAATCCAGAGTTGATGGAAGCAGATAAAGACGCTGAATATGCTGAAGTGATTGAAATCGATTTAGCCGACATCTCTGAGCCAGTACTGTGTGCGCCTAATGATCCGGATGATGCGCGTTTGTTATCAGACGTTGCAGGGCAAAAAATCGATGAAGTTTTCCTCGGTTCGTGTATGACTAACATTGGTCATTTCCGTGCCGCAGGTAAGTTGCTCGATAAGCATAAAGGTGCGCTGCCAACTCGGATGTGGGTTGCGCCACCGACAAGGATGGATCAAAAACAGCTTACTGAGGAAGGTTACTATGGTATTTATGGTCGTGTAGGCGCACGTACCGAAATACCGGGTTGTTCTTTGTGTATGGGGAATCAGGCTCGTGTTGCCGATAATTCTACGGTAGTTTCAACCTCTACTCGTAACTTTCCAAATCGTCTTGGCACCGGGGCCAATGTATACTTGGCATCGGCCGAGTTGGCTGCGGTTGCAGCTATTTTAGGGAAGTTGCCTACACCAGAAGAGTATTTAACTTACGCGAAGCAGATCGATGCAACGGCTGCTGACACTTATCGTTATTTAAACTTTGATCAAATAGGGGACTACACCAAGGTGGCGGATGAGGTGATTATTCAAACCGCAGTGTAAATTAAATGCCGTTGTTCACTAAAACGCAGCTTAAGGCTGCGTTTTTTTTTCTTAATTTATAAAAAAATCATTAGATTTACTGTCGAAATAGTATATTTTTGTAAAACATTTAATGATAAATCATAAAATTTTCATAATAAACGATATTATACACTACCGATGTTGGATAACTTTAGCATTTACTGGTATAAAGGGTGAGCTAGACTTGACTAGCTCATTTGCTTGCTTTTGGGAAACAATATGTCCTTTAATGATGTTGTTATAGTCGGTCCTTTGACCGTAGATATGAGTCAAAATAGTATTGCGTTTAAGGATAAAAGTGCCTACTTGGGACCATTAAGAACCCACCTGTTGGGATATTTGTGTAAACACGTGAATCAAGTTGTAGGAAGAGATGACTTGTCTGACGCCGTATGGGGGCGCAGCGTTTCCGACCATACGATTAATCAGCACATATCCCAGTTACGTAAGGTGATTACCACTTTAAATAATACTGATTTAACTATCGCAACGATTCCAAAGAAGGGCTACATTGCGCGTTGTGAAACGCTTGCTAAACAAGCCAGCAGTAAACCTGAGTTGGTGGTGACTCAGCCGAAGGCTTTATTGCTTAGTGATCTGAAAACTTGCCAATTGGTTCGAACGATGAAAAGTGAAGGCGAGCTGAAAGGCCTCGATACGTTTTCCGACATTGCTCGCTTACCAGAACATTTAATGGTTAATGAATACCAAGTCATTATTGTTGATATGGATCTACCGCAAGGTGCTGGGCCTCAGTTGATTAAAACTACCCGTACTGGCCAAAGCTTGCTTAGTTCTGATATTGCAATATTAGCTGTATCCTCTGAAGCTAATAATCAACTACTTGGATTTAATGTATTAATGGACGTACAAGGCTTAGTATTAAAGCCATTCAATGGTGCGTTACTTGAAAAACAGATTAAATCAGCTATGTTGACTCGTTTTAAACTGAAGCCAAATGCTGCTTATGAGTTAGTGCCTACTTTGCTTCATAGTCGTGTCGAGGTAAGCTTACAGACACCCTGTATATGTAATTAGATTAAAACTTATGGAATTGACAATACGCCGTTCTTTAGACGGCGTTTTTTTTATTGATTGTGGAGACGAACAACGCTGCTTTTCGATGTGGTTGGAGCGTGAGCTTAATCATGATCAGCATTTTGTTCAGCATTTGCTTGAACAGCTTGAATCATTAAAGGCCTTAGATGAACTGCGTATCGATAGTGCTGAGTTTCGGTTTGTAGCAAACCTTGATGAAGTCGTGATTTCGATATCGACCGATGGCATCAGCGAGTCATCGCAAGCTTTCGAGCATGAATTGAACCTTGATACCGCGCAGAGTGCCTGTGGATATGAAGATTTCATTGCCTTGTTACAGGCCATCATTCGCTATTAAAGGGCGTTATCTGGCAACTATTTTATGACTGGTATCCAGAAGATGGTTTGCCTAATGAGGTGTTTGAGGGCTTGTCTTAAGGTTCAGAGCCCTCAACTAACTATATCTGCGATTGAACATCAATAAAGCTAATTTTTATTGTGATAGTTTTTCAACTTGGATGCTTGAGTCGTTCAAGCCACCCCCCCGTTTGCTTTCTCGTGCTAAATTGTTCCTGCGACGGTTCAGTTTTCTCCTGGGTTTATGCTAGAAGCTGTCACCTTTCTTCTATTTGAGATCTTTGTATAGATCTTCATCTAGGACCCTTTCCTATTGATTGACTTAGCGACTTCATTCGAGCTTGTTATTTGGCTCATATTTCCATCAACGACAGCCAAGTGCACTTAATTAGTGCTTGTCAATGGATACCTGCGACAGTGTGACCCAACTTGGGTCAAGCAGAAAAATAATAGCACCTAATTGGTGCGAACAACTATTTCATCCGAATACAATATATTGTTAACTTATTGAATCTAATGCTTAAAATCGTATTGGCATGGCGTTTGTTAGTACTTATATGAGAAACGTTAATCGATGACTCTTTGGAGGAGCTCAAATGAAACTAATAAGCGCGATAATCAAGCCATTCAAATTGGATGACGTGCGAGAAGCCATTGCTGAAGTAGGTGTTGATGGTTTGACTGTATCAGAGGTGAAAGGCTTTGGTCGTCAGAAAGGTCATACCGAATTATACCGCGGTGCAGAGTACCAAGTAGATTTTCTACCCAAAGTTAAACTGGAAATTGCAACCAGCTCTGAAAATGTCGATCGCATTATCGAGGCAATTTCTAGCGCGGCTTACACCGGCAAGATCGGTGACGGTAAGATTTTTGTTTACGACTTAAGCAATGTGGTACGGATTCGTACTGGCGAAATGGATGCAGAGGCTATTTAAGTACAACTTAACTAGCTATTTAATAAGGATTACGGGGAAGTAATAATTATGGAAAACGAAATTTATCAACTGCAATATGCGATGGACACCTTTTACTTTTTGGTGTGTGGCGCGCTGGTGATGTGGATGGCTGCTGGTTTCTCAATGTTAGAAGCTGGCTTGGTTCGAGCTAAAAACACCACTGAAATTTTAACCAAAAATATCGCGCTTTACGCAATCGCTTGTATCATGTATTTGATTTGTGGTTACTCAATCATGTATGGCGGCGGTATATTCCTCTCTGGTATAGAAGCCTTCGATTTGGCGGGTGTTTTGTCAGCTAAGCAAGAAGCAGGCTTTGACGGTGGTAGTGTTTATTCAGCGGCTTCAGATTTCTTCTTCCAAGTGGTATTTGTGGCAACCGCAATGTCAATCGTATCGGGCGCTGTAGCTGAGCGTATGAAGCTTTGGGCATTCTTAGCATTTGCCGCTGTTCTTACTGGTTTCATCTATCCGCTAGAAGGTAGCTGGACTTGGGGCGGTGCTGATGTATTTGGTTTATACAACTTAGGCGACCTTGGTTTCTCTGACTTCGCAGGTTCTGGTATTGTTCACCTAGCGGGCGCAGCTGCGGCACTTTCTGGCGTTTTATTACTGGGTGCTCGTAAGGGGAAATACAGCAAAAACGGTGCGGTTAACCCAATTCCTGGTTCTAACATGCCATTGGCGACAGTTGGTACCTTCATTTTATGGATGGGTTGGTTTGGTTTCAACGGTGGTTCGGTGTTGAAATTAGCCGATGCTGCCAACGCTCACTCAGTTGCAATGGTATTCTTGAACACCAATGCTGCTGCGGCCGCTGGTGCTATCTCTGCGCTCATCGTCTGCAAATTGACTTGGGGCAAAGCTGACCTAACTATGTTATTAAATGGTGCCTTGGCCGGTCTTGTCGCGATTACTGCTGAGCCTTCTACGCCAACAGCGCTTGAAGCAAGTATTTTTGGTGCGGTTGCTGGTGTATTGGTTGTTGCTTCAATTGTGTTCTTTGATAAAGTTAAGATTGATGATCCAGTCGGAGCTATCTCGGTTCATGGTGTGGTTGGTCTATTTGGTTTGATGATTG
Organism: Agarivorans sp. QJM3NY_33; assembly: GCF_050870865.2. Taxonomy (NCBI): domain Bacteria; kingdom Pseudomonadati; phylum Pseudomonadota; class Gammaproteobacteria; order Alteromonadales; family Alteromonadaceae; genus Agarivorans; species Agarivorans sp. QJM3NY_33. The sequence continues at coordinate 4,160,794 of NZ_CP194039.2, read as the reverse complement.
TTCCATTGACTAATGATGGTACAAGCTTTACGGGTCAAATAGCGGGTGCATTAACCATCTTTGTTTGGGTATTCGCAGCGAGCTTCATCGTATGGAGTATCTTGAAAGCGGTCATGGGGATCCGAGTTTCTGAAGAAGAAGAGATGAGCGGTATGGATATGCATGACTGTGGTATCGATGCTTATCCTGAGTTTGTTACGGTTAAGTCTTCTAGCTAAATTCTAAATGCTATCATTAAGGCTCGCATCTGCGAGCCTTTTTTGTTTTTTGCAGATGGTGGATTTAACGAACCCATGTTAACATTAAGTTAAATGCAAATCGTTTTTATTTAATATCTGTATGACAAGGATGGTGTTGTGAAATATTCAGTGTTTTTAATTATAACGATGTTGACTAGTCTGCTGGCTCAGCCCTCATTTGCAGCGCAGGAAGTCAATCTCTACTCTTACCGTCAACCTAGTTTATTGCTACCTTTAACTGACGCTTTTACCCAGCAAACGGGAATTAAAGTGAACGTGGTGCATGCTGAAAAAGGCTTAGTCGAGAAAATTAAAGCCGCTGGGGCGAACAATCCAGCTGACTTGGTTCTTACTGTCGATATCGGTCGTTTAGAAGAAATTCGCGCGGCGGGTTTATTTGCCGCGGTTGACTCTCCCATCCTAAATTCGGTTGTTCCTGCCAATCTACGTCAGCCAGACAATCTTTGGTTTGCGCTTACTACCCGGGCTCGGGTGGTTTATGCCGACAAAGATCGCGTCGCTCCAGGTGAACTCCAGTCCTTGAATGATTTAGCCGATCCAAAGTGGAAGGGGCGGATCTGTACTCGCTCAGGTAAACATGTTTATAACATTGGTCTGATCGCCTCAGTGATTGCTGAAGATGGCGAGGCTGTTGCGGAAAGTTGGTTACGTGGCTTAAAGGCCAATTTAGCGCGTAAACCTCAGGGGAATGACCGTGCTCAGGCCAAAGCGATTTTTGAAGGTCAATGTGATCTGGCTATTGCAAACCTTTATTATATGGGAAAAATGTACTACAACACTAAGAGTCCTGAGCAGCAAGAATGGGCCGAACAGGTGCGAGTTGTATATCTGGATCAACAAGTGGGTGGGCGCGGTCAGCACATCAATATTTCGGGGGCGGGTTTACTGAAAACCGCTAAACACAAACAAAATGCAATTAAGTTGCTGGAATTTTTGGTGGGCGAACAAGCGCAAACCTTATACGCAACTGCTAATTTTGAAGAGCCGGTTCGTCAAGGGATCCAAACTGACGAGTATATTGAGAGTTTTGGTCAGTTTAAAATTGACCAAGTTTCTTTACAAGCCGTGGCTGAGCAGCGTGCTGCAGCTGCTCGTCTCGTGGATCGAGTGGGTTTCGACCTGTAAGGCATGTTTAAGCCTTAGCTCCTTGTTAGTGAATCAAAGCTGGCCCTTGGTCAGCTTTTGCGATTCAATCCGCCGTCATCGTATTTAGGAAACTATGAACATCGTTACCAAGTTTACGCAGAGGCGTTTTTTGGCAAAATGGGTGCTGACCGATCCTTGGGTTTGGTGTGGTTTGGTTATCGCATTGTTGGCACTGATGCCTATTGCTACTTTGTTCACTTTAGCCTGGGCAAGCAATCAGCAGATCTGGCAGCATCTATTGGATACGGTATTTTGGGTTTATTTAAAAAACACCTTAATACTGTGCCTGGGCGTTGCACTATTCACTAGTGTCATTGGAACTGGTGCAGCATGGTTAGTCACGCGCTTTGATTTCCCTTTAAAGTCGTTACTGGTGTGGGCTTTATTACTGCCGCTAGCTGTGCCCAGTTATATCTTAGCCTTTGTGATTACCGATCAGCTTGAGTACGCAGGCTTTGTTCAAAAAAGCTTAAGACTGCTGTTTGGCTGGCAGACAGCGCGCGAGTATTGGTTTCCTGAGATCCGCTCTATTGAAGGGGCAATTACAGTACTAAGTTTAGTGCTTTATCCCTATGTCTATTTATTGGCTCGGGCGGCTTTTGTTGAGCAAGCAGCGCAGTTGTATGAGATGAGTCGTTGTTTGGGTAAAAGCCAGACGCAAAGTTTTTTTAGAGTCGCTTTGCCCTTAGCCAGACCCGCGATTATTGTCGGGGTTACCTTAGCATTGATGGAAACTATTAATGAATTTGGCACGGTGGAGTTTTTTGCGGTGCCAACATTGACCGCAGGGATTTTCGATGTCTGGCTTAACATGAGTAGTTTGTCTGCTGCAGCGCAACTGGCTTTAATGTTAGTTAGTTTTTCGATTATTTTACTTGCTTTAGAGCGTTATAGCCGGCATGCGGGCAAGTTTTATAAATTGACTGGCCAATCCACTGCCATGTTTGCTGAGCCGCTAACTGGCAGTAAAGCCTATCTCGCCACCTTTCTGTGTGTATTGCCAATCGGTCTCGGTTTTATATTACCAGTAACGGTGCTGATTCATTATGCTTTGGGTAATCTTGACGCTGGCCTGGAACAATATTTAAGTAATGCTTGGAATAGCTTTTCTTTAGCAGCCATGGCAGCGTTGTTTACAACGGCTTTAGGTTTGCTGCTGGCTTACGGTGTTCGCCTATCGAAAAGCCATAAGATGCGCAGTTTAGCTGAACTAGCGACTCTAGGTTATGCCATTCCGGGGGCGGTATTAGCGGTAGGGATCCTCTATCCTTTGGGTTTACTAGACAACGCCATCGATGGTTTGATGATCGCCTGGCTGGAACATCCGGTTGGATTAATATTTACGGGCAGCAGTGCTGCATTGGTATTGGCTTACGCCTTGCGTTTTATCGCCTTAAGTTATCGAACGCTAGATGCCAGTTTGACTAAAATCACCCCTGAGATGGATGATGCTTCGCGGGTATTAGGCAGTCGTTCGGGAAGAACCTTATGGCGTATTCACTTCCCTTTGCTCAGACCAAGCTTACTGACGGCGATGTTGTTGGTTTTTGTCGATAGCATGAAGGAACTGCCCATCACTCTTATTCTAAGACCATTCAATTTTAATACTTTGTCCACCCAAGTGTGGGACTTAGCCTCATTAGAACAGTTAGAACAGAGTGCTTTGGCGGCACTCACCATTTTGCTGGCTGGTATTATTCCGGTGATCATCATGAGTCGCAATATTGGTTTATCAGAGCCTCGTCGATAAGGAAGTTTAGCCTCCATGAGTATAGAGTTACGCCAAGTTAATCATTACTACGGTAAGCAGCAAGCACTAAAAGATGTTAGTTTAACGGTGGATAGCCACCAAATTGTTGCCTTACTTGGGCCATCAGGTTGTGGAAAAACCACCTTACTAAGATTGATTGCAGGTTTAGAACGTTTGCAAAGCGGTGAGCTTTATTTGCAACAAAAATTAGTGGCAGCGCCCGCTAAAGGGATTCATCTGCCTCCTGAGCAACGTGCGATAGGCATGATGTTCCAAGACTACGCGCTCTTTCCGCACATGACTGTTCGCGCTAATATTGAATATGGTTTCGCTACTCGTCAAGACCTACCGCAACGACGTCAATGGGTTCAAGATAGCTTAGCAAACATGGGCATGAACGGTTTGCTGGAGCGCTTCCCACACACTTTATCCGGAGGTCAGCAGCAACGTGTCGCCTTACTTCGGGCGCTTGCTCCTGAGCCAAGTACGCTGCTACTTGACGAACCATTCTCGGCCTTAGATGAGCATTTACGTCAACAGGTGCGAGAAGAAACCCTCGATATTTTAAAGAAGAGTGATACGCCGGCGTTAATGGTCACCCATGATCCTTTCGAGGCAATGTTTATTGCCGATCGAATTGTCGTGATGGAGCAGGGTAAAATCATTCAAGATGACACGCCACAACAACTCTACAATCAGCCAAAGAATGCTTTTGTTGCCGCTTTATTTGGCCCGAGTAATCGATTTTCCTCCAAGGTGCGGCAAGGAAAAGTGGTGACGGCTCTGGGCTCATTTGCGGCAGAGCAATTTGCCGACGAGCAAGCAGTTGAAGTGATCGTGCGGGCCAAAGATGTCATGGTTCATCAACTCGAAAATAGTGAGATGATTGAAGCAACTATCATTTCAGTTCATCCCATGGGTAACGAAACCCATTTTAGGCTGCGATTAGCCGCGCTACCAGAGCAGGTTTTACATGCTCGCATGCGCGATCATTGGCAGGCTGAACCTGGGGTTAAAGTTTGGTTATCGGTGGAACATTTAGCGGCTTTTGTCTTCCCCAAAGCTTAGTTTGGGGAAGGGGCCATTAGGTGCTAACTGATTTCGAATAGTTCTTTGACTGATTGAAATACGTCAGCAATGTCAATTTGACGGGTAGGGGTGATAAAAATGGTATCGTCTCCGGCAATGGTGCCAAGGATCCCTTCGGCCTTACCTAAAGAATCCAATAGGCGAGCAATTAATTGTGCAGCCCCTGGGCTGGTATGAATGACAATTAGTGCATCGTTGAAGTCCATTTCTAAAACCAAGATTTTAAGTTGGCTAGAAACGGTCGGGACCCCCAATTCGGCAGGTAAACAGTAAACCATTTCCATCTTGGCATTGCGGGTGCGAACCGCCCCAAATTTGCTCAACATTCGTGAGACTTTAGATTGGTTAATGTTTTCAAAACCTTGCTCCTGCAAGGCGGTAACGATTTCAGCTTGCGAACCAAATCGTTCTTCTTTTAACAGTGATTTAAAGGCTTTTATTAACTGTTCTTGTTTATCGCTATATTTCATCGGTGATCCGAGCTTATAAATCCGCAGTTATTGTCGCCAACTTTAACTCTTATATCAACTTTATTCCCCTTTTGTGCATATAAATGCATAGTTTGGCACACTATTCGGTAGTGAAGTTCTCGCTATGAGTTGTTCGAGTGAGCAAAGCTGCATTATCATAGTTGTAAAGACATGATGAGTAATCACTTATGCGCTGCAAATTTTTGTTATTTCTATCCTTAATATTGATACATTTTGCTCAGGCAGAGGAGCTACCATTACGGGTTGTCACCGAAGCTTCATATCCGCCTTTTGAGTCGTTTGACCAAAATAAGCAGCTGGTGGGTTTTGATATCGATCTCGCGAAGGCCCTCTGTATGCAGATGAAAAGAGAGTGTCAGTTTTATCACCAACCCTTCGATAGTCTATTGGGCAGTGTGGCGGTCGGGCACTATGATTTTGCGATTTCAGCCTTGGATATTACTGAGCCTCGCCAGCGTTTAGTGAATTTTAGCCACGCTTATTTTGACAATATCGCAGTCTATATTACCAAAGCTGAGTATAAGCTCACATCTCAGTCGGTGGTTGCAGTACAGAATGGTTCCAGTTTCCAGCGTTTCTTGCGTCGCCAACGTAAAGCCATATTCTCTATTTCTTACCCTAGTTATCAATTGGCTTTGCAGGATTTGCTGCAAGATCGTATTGATGCTGTGCTGCTGGATTCTGCTGCGGCGCATTATTGGTTAGTAAAACACCCACAATATGTGCTCCAAACTGATAGAACTTATCCAGCAAGTGGTTTAGGTATTGCTGTGTCGAAACAAGATCAGCGTTTACTCCAGAAAATTAACGATGCATTGAAAGTGTTAAAAAGTAATGGCGAGTATCAGGCTATCTACCAAGCTTATTTTAAGTAGCAAATACAGTTAGACCAAGGTCTAAAACGAGTTGTTAAAGTGTGATTGAGTCGGTCTTTTAGTGTTTTATAGTTGCTTTAAAAATGTTGCTAAATTGTATTTCTTTATAGATTCCGCTATCTTGTGTGTGTCTTTAAAGATTACCCCTCTACCACAATAAAAAAGCATGGAGAAGTTGGATGAAAGTAGCCGTATTAGGTGCCGCTGGCGGAATAGGTCAAGCCCTTTCATTACTATTAAAAACTCAATTACCTGCGGGTTCTGAACTTTCACTTTATGATATCGCTCCTGTTACTCCTGGGGTTGCGGTTGATTTGAGCCATATCCCGACTCAAGTCGCAATACAAGGATTTGCAGGAGAAGACCCGACACCTGCCTTGGAAGGTGCTGACATTGTATTAATTTCAGCGGGTGTGGCGCGTAAACCTGGAATGGATCGCTCTGATTTATTTAACATTAATGCAGGTATTGTTAAAAATTTAATTGAAAAAGTTGCCGCGACTTGCCCAAGCGCGTGTATTGGTATTATCACCAACCCTGTCAATACGACTGTGCCTATTGCCGCGGAAGTACTAAAAAAGGCGGGTGTTTACAATAAGAGTAAACTTTTTGGGGTGACAACCCTCGATGTGATCCGCTCAGAAACTTTTATTGCGGAAGCCAGAGGCCTCAACCCTGCAGATATAAAACTTAATGTGATTGGTGGTCACAGCGGGGTGACAATTTTACCTTTGCTATCGCAACTAGACGGTATTGAATTTAGCGATGATGAAATCGCTGCCATGACCACGCGAATTCAAAATGCGGGCACCGAAGTCGTGGAAGCCAAAGCTGGTGGTGGCAGTGCTACGCTTTCGATGGGGCAGGCCGCAGCACGTTTTTGTCTCTCTTTAGTGAAAGCTGCGCAAGGTGAAGACGTGATTGAATGTGCCTATGTTGATGGCGGCAGTGAGCACGCTCAGTTCTTTGCTCAACCAGTTCGCTTAGGTCCGCAAGGCGTGGTTGAAATTTTACCTTATGGTGAAATTAGCAGCTTTGAAAAATCAGCTATCGATGGCATGTTAGATACCTTACATGGTGATATCGATAAAGGAATTGAATTTGTGAGTTAATCTTAGCGAATTCAGGTCAAGGAGTGCTTGCACTCCTTTTTTGTATTTGAAAAGTCGCTTTAGTTTTGTTTCAAAGTGCCGATAGCCTAGAGGTGAACGGTATAGGAACGGCAAATGAACAAGTATCTTCCCCCATTGTTACTGTTGGCGAGCTTAACGACTCCGGTTTTGGCTGAACCTATCGAGCCCTTGTCGGTGGATGCTGAATCCGAGCAAACTGCTGCACCAACTCAAATAGTTGATTCCACAGAGTACACTAGCCCTTCTGATATTGACGCGGTTCAGCTTTATAAACAAGGGGAGCTGATTTCTTGGATTAATAAAAATCAGCATCTGGCTCGCGTTAAAGCCGATGATTGTCAGTTGGTCGAAGATATTGAGGCTCGCGCCGAAAAAGTTGCAATTCCTGCCTATCAATTTTTATGGGGGGATATGCTGGCTTGGGGGGTCTGCGTGGAAGCAAACCCTGAACTAGGTATCATGTATATGTGGCGAGCCGCCAATCAAGGTTTAGCGGCAGCGATGGAACAACTGGGTCGTTATTATGCGACAGGAACGTTGGTGCAACAAGACGTGACCAAGGCTATTCCCTTGCTACGTGAAGCGGCTGGTCAGGGTTTTTTACCTGCTCAGTTGCGCTTGGTTTCCTTGTACGTTGAGGGCGAGGGCAGTCCTTATGATTACGAAGATGCCTATCGTTGGTTACATCATTCGATTATTGCAGACAAAAAGACTCACCTTCAGGCCAGTCAATTATTGGCGTCTTTGGCCCAAAAAATGCCTGATTATGTGGTCGAAAAAGCTAAAGCAAGCAACCAACCCTACTAAAGCCTTACTTAAAGCATTACCATAGGGCTATTCTATAAGGAATATCCCTTTATTTGCTCAACTTAGCAGGTTAGTTAATGCAAAATCAGGCTGTATCGGCCACTCTCAAAGTCAGTTTATTAGCGGCGCTAGAACAAGAAATGGCTCCCGTTTCTATAGAGTGGTTACAAGCTTTAGTGACGCCAGAACAGGCACCTCAATTCACTGCGACCTTGGCACACTTATTAGAAGAAGGCCTATTAGTCACTACTCGGATCGGCGCTTATACCTTGCCAGAGCGTTTGGGCTTGGTTACTGGCACGGTGATTGGTCACCGTGATGGCTTTGGCTTTTTGAATACGACTCAAGAAGGGCCGGATCTATTTTTGTCGGCCAAAGAAATGCGTAAGGTTTTTCATAATGACTTTGTGCTGGCCGCTCCATCCAGTATTGATAAGCGTGGTCGTCGCGAAGGACAAGTTATCAAGCTGCTTAAGCTGCGTAAGCTTAAACTGGTGGGGCGCTATTTTGTTGAAGGCAACCACCGTTACGTGGTACCGGAAGATCCTCGGATTAATCAAGATATTTTAATTGCTAAAAATGATACTGCCGGGGCGCGTCAAGGCCAAGTAGTGGTGATTGAAGTGTTGAGTCGTCCCTCGGCTCCGAAGCTTGCTGTTGGTAAAGTCATTGATATTCTTGGTGACAAAATGGCGCCGGGGATGGAAGTTCAGGTAGCGCTGCGCAATCACGATATACCACACGAGTGGCCTAAATCGGTGATTAAGGCGGTGAATAAGCTTGAAGAAGAAGTTGATGAAGCGGCTAAACAAAATCGGGTTGATTTACGTAAGTTACCATTGGTTACCATCGATGGGGAGGATGCTCGCGATTTCGATGATGCTGTTTATTGTGAAGCGAAAAAATCTGGCGGCTGGCGTTTATGGGTGGCAATAGCCGATGTATCCTATTATGTTCGCCCCGATGCAGCCTTAGATAAAGAAGCTCTCAATCGCGGGAATTCGGTCTATTTTCCCGATCAGGTGATCCCGATGCTGCCGGAGCAGTTATCTAATGGCTTGTGCTCGTTAAACCCCGAGGTGGATCGTTTGTGCATGGTGGCAGAAATGACTATTTCGGCGGCAGGGCGCTTATCGGGCTATAAGTTTTATCAGGCGCTGATGCACTCCCATGCTCGATTCACCTATAACAAGGTGGCCGCTATTCTCGATGGTGATGAAGCCTTGAGTGCACGTTATGCCCAGCAAGTTCCTCATTTACAAGAGCTACACCGTTTATATAGCGCATTAAAAATCAGCCGAGCTGAGCGCGGCGGTATCGAGTTAGAAACTCAAGAAACCCGCTTCATTTTTAATGCACAGCGTAAAATTGAACAAATTGTGCCGCTGACGCGTAACGATGCGCACAAGATGATCGAAGAATGTATGATTCAGGCAAATGTGGCGGCGGCTAAATTTGTCGGGAAACATCAACAGCCGATTTTGTATCGAGTGCACGATCGTCCTGGAAAAGAGCGATTGACCAATTTCAAAGGTTTTCTTAATGAGTTAGGACTATCACTGGCTGGTGGGGAAGAGCCTCAACCTAAAGACTACTTCAAGTTGGTCGCCGAGATCCAACAGCGGCCCGATCTCGAGCTGATCCAAACCATGTTATTACGCTCGATGATGCAAGCGGTATATCAGCCCGATAATATTGGTCATTTTGGTCTAGCGCTGAAGTCTTATGCCCACTTTACCTCGCCAATTCGTCGTTACCCTGACTTATTATTACACCGAGTGATTAAATATTTGGTGGATAAACAGGCTGCTGAAGCGGCTGGTCAAACTTTAACAAATAAGTGGACGAGCAGTGGTGGCTATTGTTACCAAGTCGATGAGATGGACAAGTTTGGAGAAAACTGTTCGATGACCGAGCGCCGTGCCGATGATGCGACGCGTGAAGTCTCTGATAGTTTAAAGTGCGAATATATGCTTGACCATGTCGGTACAGTATTGCCTGCAACGATTGCTGCGGTCACTGGTTTCGGCTTTTTTGCTCGGCTAGACGAGTTTCATATTGACGGTTTAGTGCATATCAACTCTTTACGTGGTGACTATTATCATTATGATGCTGCTCGCCAATTGTTAGTTGGTGAAAAAACGGGCAAGCGCTTCCGTATTGGTGACTCGCTAATAGTGAAGGTTGCTTCGGTGAATATGGCTGATCGCAAGATGGAATTTATCTTGGTCAATAAAGATGGTCTGGCCGACGAATTTGAGCGCCCCACACGTGCAGGTAAAGATGGTGGGCGTGGTAAGCGCTTTGTTAAAACCGGTGAGCGAGACGAAACGAGTAAGCGTGCAGGAAAAGGTAAAAAGCCGCGGCATCGCGACCTTAAAAACAAAGGGAAACGACGTCAGCCCAGCGCGAGCAGTACGCAAGATAGCAGTGCGGAGAATAAAGGTGGCTTTAGCCCTTGGCAGCAACGGGATCCGGCAGCAAAAAAAGCCAAGCCAAGTCCTGAGTCTCAGGCGAAGCCGCGTAAAAAGCCGAAGAAAAAACGCAAGCAACGCCCTGGAAAACAAGAGCGCACAGCCGCTAAACAACAGAAGAACAGATTATGAGCCAACAAGTAATTTATGGCCTGCACGCGGTGCAAGCATTATTAGAACGCAGTCCCGAGCGCATTATTGAAGTTTTTGCCTTAAAGGGTCGCCAAGATGAACGCTTACTTCCTTTACTGAACGAGCTGCGTCGTTTGGGCGCTTCGGTGCAATTTATGCCACGTAAGGCTTTGGACGATAAAGCCGAAAGCTCTCAGCACCAAGGTATTGTGGCACGAGTGAAAGCCGGTCGCGGATATAATGAGCACGATCTTAAATCATTGGTTGAATCATCGACGGCACCATTATTTTTAATCTTAGATGGTGTTACGGACCCGCATAACTTAGGCGCTTGTTTACGTAACGCCGATGCCGCGGGAGTTGTGGGGGTGATTGTGCCGAAAGATAACTCGGTGCAGTTAAATGCGACGGTACGTAAAGTCGCCAGTGGTGCTGCCGAAACCGTGCCATTAGTCGTGGTTACTAATCTCGCTAGAACCTTGCGTGAGTTACAACAGCTAGGAGTGTGGGTTGTGGGAACGGCGGGTGAAGCTGAGCAATTTATTTACGATACCAAATTGCAAGGGCCAATGGCGATAGTGATGGGCGCAGAAGGGAGTGGTATGCGCCGCTTAACTCGGGAAACCTGTGATGAACTCGTGAAACTGCCGATGTTAGGCGCAGTATCCAGTTTGAATGTATCGGTTGCTGCAGGTATTTGTTTGTTTGAAGCGGTTCGCCAGCGCCGTTAGGCCTGAATTCGCTCTTTTATAAAAGCTGATTAAAAGCCACCGCATAGTTAATCTTACGGTGGCTTTAATTTAGCTTGATTAAATTCTCGCCTTCACATAGAATCAGCGCCCCTAAAACAGTCATTTTATTTTTAGTTCCTTGCCTCTTCGGTTTGACTGTACCATGAACGAGGCTATAACCCGTAGGGAGCAATCATGCGTCATTACGAAATCGTATTCATGGTCCACCCAGACCAGAGCGAACAAGTTCCAGGTATGATCGAACGTTATTCTGCTGTTATTAATGATAACGGCGGAAACATCCATCGCTTGGAAGATTGGGGCCGTCGTCAATTGGCTTACCCAATCGAGAAGCTGCATAAAGCACACTATGTTCTTTTGAACATTGAAGCCAGCGCAGAAGTTATTGATGAATTGGAAACTGCTTTCCGTTTCAACGATGCTGTTATCCGCAACATGATCATGCGCACTAAAGCTGCTGTGACAGAAATGTCTGCAATTGCTAAAGCTAGAGATGAGCGTCCAGCTCGTCGTGATGATGAGCGTCCAGCTCGTCGTGAAGAAGCTACAGTAACTGAAGAAGCTCCAGTAGTTGAAGCTAACGAAGAGTCAGCTAGCGAAGAATAAGACGAATGTCTGAAAATAGGTTGGTTTTGCAGGGGCGGGTAATTCGCGCACCAAAACGCTCTACCAGTCCAGCCGGTGTTGCTCATTGCCAATTTTGGTTAGAGCATCGTTCGCAGCAGCAAGAAGCTGGATTTTCTCGTCAGGCCTATTGCCAAATAGCAGTAGTCGCAAGTGGCGATATTTTGAAGCAAGATTCATCGCATATAAGTATGGGGTGTGAGGTAAAAGTAAGTGGCTTTTTAAATAGCCACAAAGCGGCCAACGGTAGTTATCGATTGGTACTTCATGCTTCTGAAATTGATTTGTTATCACGAGGATAATGTTATGGCACGTTTTTTCCGTCGTCGTAAATTCTGCCGCTTTTCAGCGGAAGGTGTTGTAGAGATTGATTATAAAGATACTACAACATTGAAAAACTACATCACTGAAAGTGGTAAAATTGTACCGAGTCGTATTACTGGTACAAGCGCTAAATACCAACGTCAACTTGCACGTGCTATTAAGCGTGCTCGTTACCTGGCTCTATTGCCATACACTGATTTACATAAGTAAATCTTTGGCATTAGCCTAACTCAACCGAGATTATTCGAGGAAAGGTAATGGAAATTATTTTATTAGACAAAATCGCTAATTTAGGCGGTTTGGGCGACCAAGTTAATGTGAAAGCAGGTTACGCACGTAACTTCTTGATCCCTCAAGGTAAAGCTGTACCAGCAACTAAATCAAACGTCGAAGTTTTTGAAACTCGTCGTGCTGAATTAGAAGCTAAATTAGCTGAAACTCTAAAAGTAGCTGAAGCTCGCGCTGAGAAACTAAATGCTCTAGAAGCAATCGTTATCTCTGCAAAATCGGGTGAAGAAGGTAAACTATTTGGTTCTATCGGGACTCGTGATATCGCTGACGCAATTACTGCGGCTGGGGTTGAAGTAACGAAATCAGAAGTACGTTTATCTAACGGTGTATTGCGCAACACAGGTGAATTTGACATTGTTGTTCAAGTTCACGGTGAAGTCAGTGCAACGATTGCTTTACAAGTTGTCGCTGCAGAATAAAATTCTCAGCCACGACTATTAAAAACCGCGCCTCGGCGCGGTTTTTGTGTTTTTAGACTATGATTTTATTAAGTTTTGAAAGATTGTAGGGATTACTCCGGTTATCTTAATTAGTGAGTTTAACTCGAGTTGCTTGTGAACTGCTTAGCGATGATTTGGCTGAGTCCATCGTGCTGCAGCTCAGGGCTGAAGTCTAGATAAAGCGATGTGATTATCGCGCTATTTAACACAATAACAGGGAGCGTGAACGTGCGGTTAATGATGCTGGTGGTAGCCATTTTTATAAGTTCAGTGAGTTTTGCCAATTCGAGTTGGTCGGACATTGAGCAGCAGGCCAAAGGACAAACCGTTTACTTCAATGCCTGGGCGGGGGCCGATAACATTAATGCTTATATTCGCTGGGCTGGTGAGCAAGTGAAACAGCGTTATCAGATTAACTTGGTGCATGTGAAAGTTAACGACACCGCCAATGTGGTAAGTCGAATTTTAGCTGAAAAAAGCAGTGGCCGAGTTGATGGTGGCAGTGTTGATTTAGTCTGGGTGAATGGTGAGAACTTTCGCAGCTTAAAACAGGCGCAACTGTTGTATGGGCCTTTTAGTCAACGCTTACCCAATCTGGCGTTAACCGATCAAAGTAGTCCAGCACTTAAATTTGATTTTACCCTACCAGTTGAGGGTTATGAGTCCCCATGGGGCGGTGCCCAACTTACCTTTTACTACGACGCTGAGCGGCTTAATCAGGCACCCGATTCTGCACCAGCTTTATTAAGCTATTTGCAGATGCATCCTGGTTTATTCAGTTATCCCGCACCACCTAGCTTTTATGGGACGACCTTCATTAAGCAAATACTGTTAGAAACAATTGAGGATCCTCAGCGGCTTTATCATCCGGTTGATAAGCAAACATTTAGTGCGCTCACCGCCCCGCTTTGGGCCTATTTAGACCAATTACACCCTTTATTGTGGCGGGGGGGGCAGAGCTTTCCGAGCGGTAGTGGTCAAATGCAACAATTATTGAATGATGGTGAATTAACCATTGCTTTTAGTTTTAATCCTAATGATGCTGCCGCAGCAGTTAAACAAGGATTGCTGCCGAATACAGTAGAAAGTTATGTTCATAAAAATGGAACTTTGGGAAATACTCACTTTTTGGCGATTCCTTTCAATAGTGATGCGTCCGCTGCGGCGATGGTGGTGGCGAATTTCTTATTGTCACCAGAGGCGCAAGCGCGTAAAGCCGATTTGGCTTATTGGGGAGATCCTAGCGTATTGTCTTTGAATAAATTGACCAAGCCGCAGCGCGCGTTGTTTGCCAAGGCTCAATCAAGCCCGGCCAGTTTAAGTTCTGCCGATCGAGCTAAAGTACTTGCAGAGCCGCATGCAAGCTGGGTTGCGTTATTAGAAGCAGAGTGGTTACGTCGTTATTCTAGATGAGAAGTGGATGGGGTAAGTTTAGCGCGATATTTCCTATATTGACGGGGGGACTATTGTTAGTGCCCTTGTTATTTGGTTTTATCGAGACGGTGTTGCCAGCTTTCGATTATTTTCCGATTGCTGGAAAAAACCAAGCGAATCTTTCTCAGTGGCAGGCACTATTTTCTCAGCCTTCTCTATGGGCTTCGATTGGTTTGTCGTTACTGACCGGTTGGGTGGCAAGTCTCTTGTCGCTGTTTACCGCATTATGGTTGGCGATGCACTGTTATGGGAGTTCTTGGTGGCGTTTTTTGGAGCGCAGTCTCGCGCCATTTTTAGCCATTCCTCATGCGGCTTTAGCCATTGCGCTATTATTCTTATTGGCGCCTAGCGGTTGGTTGATGCGCCTTGTTTCCCCTTGGTTGACTGGCTTTGCTTATCCACCGATGTGGCAAAGCACTCAAGATAGCTGGGGAATCAGCTTAATTTTGGCTCTGTGGGCGAAAGAGTTACCTTTTTTACTGTTTGTGTTAATGGCGAGTTGCTCGCAAATTGCGGTGCAACGTAGTCTCGCCTTAGGCCAAAGTTATGGTTATTCGACCGTTCAGCTATGGCGAAGCATATTAATCCCCCAACTGCTGCCTCGCTTGAGGTTAGCGTTTTTTACGGTGCTCGCATTTTCTTTAACCGTGGTTGATGTAGCACAAATCATTGGTCCGAGTAGACCGACTACTTTTGCGATGCAGATATGGCAATGGCTTAGCGATAGCGATATTGAACGCCGATTGATGGGAACCTCCGGAGCCTTATTGTTACTCGGCTTGGTTATTTTAAGTTTGGCCTTAGCGTTAGTATTGGAGAAATTATATCTGCGGTGTAATTTGCGCTTGAGTATGCAAGGACGCCGCAGAGCGGCTTCGAATGTGAAGCCTGCTCGGGCCTTATTGCTATTTCTGGTGCTGCTATTACTGAGTTGCTTGCTGTTGTTAAGTATTTGGTCCTTTACTTGGCACTGGCGCTTCCCTGACAGCCTGCCTGCACAATGGAGCGCACACTACTGGCTGCAAGCGGGGAGCTATTTATCTCAGCCGTTGCTGAATAGTCTGATCATCGCGTTGAGTTCGGCTAGCATCAGTTTGTTGTTAGTGGTGGGTTGCTTAGAATATCAAATGCGACAGCTCAAATATTCTAAGTGGTGGTCGGTGCTCATGTATTTGCCACTGCTATTACCGCAAGTGGTATTCTTATTTGGGGTTCAGGTGCAGTTGTTCAAATACCGTTTAGACGGCACGATGCTTGCGGTAGTATGGGCGCATTTACTATTTGTTTTACCTTACGTTTATTTAACTTTGGCTGATAATTATCGTCGCTTTGATGTTCGCTTTATGCAAGCAGCAGTGAGCTTGTCACATAGTTATTGGCGTAGTTTTTGGCGGGTTAAATTGGCGATGCTGAGTAAGCCTTTAGGCCTTGCCTTTGCCATTGGTTTTGCAGTGAGCATCGCGCAGTATCTACCCACCTTATTTGTTGGAGGAGGACGGGTGCCAACTCTCACGACCGAAGCGGTAGCGCTGGCTTCTGGAGGCGACCGGAGGGTGACGGCAGTGATGGTCATTTGGCAGAGCTTATTGCCTTTATTAGTTTATGTTGCGGTGATTTCTTGGCCTAAATGGCGTTATCGTCACTATCGAGGAATGCAGAACTGATGTTGTTAATCGATGATTTTAATTTGTATTTGGCGAAACAGGTGCTGTTAAGTGGTTTTCACTTAAGGGTGGAGCGGGGAGAAATTGTCACCCTCATGGGCCCTAGTGGCTGTGGTAAATCGAGCTTGTTGGCGGCTATAGCAGGCACGCTGGATGGTAATTTTACTTGTAGTGGAACTATTCAGTTGGCCAATCGGGAGATTAGTAAGCTCCCGCAAGCACAGCGCCGAGTTGGAATGCTATTTCAAGATGACCTCCTGTTTCCGCATTTTAATGTGGCGCAGAATCTGCAATTTGCTTTAGCTCAACGGGAGCAAGCTGCGGCGTCATCTATCATTGCGCAGGCGCTGGCTGATGCTGGCATGGCGGGTTATCAGCAGCGAGATGTTGCAAGTCTCTCTGGAGGGCAACGCGCACGGATCAGCGTGTTAAGAAGTTTACTGGCACAGCCGCAACTATTATTACTTGATGAGCCCTTTAGTAAATTAGATACGCCACTTCGCCAGCAGTTTCGTCAGTTTGTGAAAGATAAAATAGAAGCGCTAAATATTCCCGCGATTGTGGTGACTCATGATGTAGAAGATTGCTTGCAAGCGTCGGCACTCCAAATTTTTTGAGCTTGGTTCACGGCTTGTTAGGCTTAAGCTGTTGCTATTTTAGATTATTTGCTAAGCTCAATTTAGCTGGGGTTAAGCTTGTGGAGAGTGTCTGGCATGTCCTGGTTTCATCAATAACAATAATGAGGAACATAATGAATAAATTGATATTTTCAATGGCGCTGATACTCTCATTTGTCGTATCAACAGCCAATGCCGCCCCAGCTAAGGCCATGATTTGTGCGGCTTGTCATGGCGCGGATGGTAAAGCTGTTATTCCGGGGTATCCTAATTTGGCGGGGCAAAACGAGCAGTATCTGATCTCTTCGCTAAACGCCTATAAGGCGAAACAGCGTAATGGAGGGCAAGCTGCGATTATGCAAGCCCAAGCAGCTTTGCTAAATGATGCAGAGATCGCTGAATTAGCAGCCTATTTTTCAAAAATGTAAGTCCCCCCTTGCGTCTCAAAGCCAGCCTTACGCTGGCTTTGTTGTTTCTTCACTTCCGATAAATGTTACTTGGTGTGATGCTGATATTGGCGCATAATAGTCGGCTGTAATAAACAACCACATTGATAGATTATGGCAGCCAGCGAGCTCTCTCGTAGATTTAAGAATACAGATAAAAAGCCGAAAGATGCACAACTTGACCAACTAAAAGCCCCTCCCCATTCGATTGAAGCAGAGCAGGCGGTGTTGGGGGGGTTAATGCTAGACAATAATGCTTGGGATAATGTGGCCGAGCAGGTGGTTGAGCAGGACTTTTATCAACGCGCCCATCAGCATATTTTTGCCGCAATGACTCGTTTGGCCGAAGCTGGCCAGCCCATCGATTTAGTGACCGTTTCTGAAGAGCTGGAACGTCAAGAGCATTTAGAGGATATTGGTGGATTTGCCTATTTAGGTGAAATTGCCAAGAATACGCCTAGTGCGGCTAACATTCGCGCCTATGCTGAAATTGTACGAGAACGGGCGGTGACCCGCGAGTTGATTGCGGTTGCCAACGAAATTGCCGATAGTTGCTACGAACCACAGGGCCGTAAGAGTAGTGACTTATTAGATTTTGCAGAAAGTAAAGTATTCAAAATTGCTGAATCGCGCGCCAATGCCAATGAAGGTCCCGTTGAAGTTAAAAGTTTGCTCGCAGATACTATCGATAGAATTGAAGAGTTATACAAAGCGCCCAATGATGGGGTGACAGGGGTCTCGACTGGTTTTGCCGATTTGGATAAAAAAACCAGTGGCTTACAAGGCTCTGATTTGATTATTGTGGCGGCCCGACCCTCCATGGGTAAAACCACTTTCGCGATGAACTTGTGTGAATATGCCGCGATGACCCAAGATAAGCCAGTGTTGATTTTTAGCTTAGAGATGCCCTCAGAACAAATTATGATGCGGATGTTGGCCTCATTGGGGCGGATCGATCAAACTAAAATCAGAACCGGTAGTTTAGACGATGATGATTGGGCTCGCTTGTCTTCGACAATGGGTTTAATGGCCGAAAAGTCGAAAATGTATGTGGATGACTCATCGGGTTTAACCCCGACTGAGGTCCGTTCTCGCGCTCGTCGGGTTGCCCGGGAGTCTGGTGGTTTGAGCATGATCATGATCGATTACCTACAATTGATGCAGGTGCCTGGCTTAAGTGAAAATAGGACTCTGGAAATTGCAGAGATTTCTCGCTCACTCAAGTCTCTCGCTAAAGAACTGAATGTGCCAGTGGTGGCCTTATCGCAGCTCAACCGTGGTTTGGAGCAGCGTGCCGATAAACGTCCGATCAACTCCGACTTACGTGAATCGGGTTCTATCGAGCAGGATGCGGACTTAATTATGTTTATCTATCGTGATGAGGTCTACCACGAAGACTCGGCAAATAAAGGCATGGCCGAAATTATTATCGGTAAACAACGGAATGGCCCAATTGGCCGAGTTCCTCTTACTTTCCAGGGACATTTTTCGCGCTTTGATAATTGGGCTGGGGAATTCTTTGATGATGAATAGGCTGTTATGAATATAGTAAAGGCCTTCGTGTCGCTCTCAGCGCTACAACATAACTTTTTGGTCTTAAAGCAGCGCGCGCCACACAGTAAAATTTTAGCGGTGATTAAAGCTAATGCTTATGGTCATGGCATGCTCGAGATCGCTCAAGCTTTACGTGATTTGACCGATGGCTTTGCTGTGGCTCGAGCAGAAGAAGCTTTGACTTTACGTGCTGCGGGGATCGAGTCTAAAATTTTAGCTCTAGAGGGTTTTTTCGACGAAAAACAAGCGCAAGAGTTTGCTGAACAGAATATTTCTTGTGTTATTCATAGTGAACAACAACTGGCTGTACTCGAGCAGATTAGCTTGCCGCAAGCACTCGATTGTTGGTTAAAATTGGACACCGGAATGCATCGTTTAGGTTTTTTGCCTCAACAGTTTAAGCAACTGTTGTCGCGGATCCTAGCCTGCCCGAATATTTTACCCGATTATAAATTAATCAGCCACTTAGCCTGTGCTGATGACTTAGAGCATCCTTTAACTCGCAGACAAATTCATAGTTTTAGCGAATTGTCTTCAGGGTTAGATTGTGAACGTTCTATCGCTCATTCGGCGGGAATTTTGTTATGGCCACAAACCCATGCTGACTGGAACCGTCCTGGCATTGCGCTGTATGGTATTTCACCACAAGTTGATACCCAGGGGGCTGATTTTAACTTACAAGCTGTGATGACCTTGCAATCTCAATTGATCGCAGTACGTGAACAGCCGAAAGGTGAAAGTGTTGGTTATGGTGCGAATTGGTATGCCGAGCAGAACACTCAGTTGGGGGTTGTGGCTATGGGCTATGGGGATGGTTATCCACGTTGTGCGCCAAATGGCACGCCTGTGTGGGTAAATGGTCGTGTGGTTCCTGTGGTTGGTCGGGTATCGATGGACATGTTATGTGTTGATTTGGGGCCTGAAGCCTGCGACCAAGTCGGTGATAAAGTGGTGTTATGGGGAGCGGAACTACCGGTAGAAACTGTTGCGGCAGCCGTGGGTTCCAGTGCATATGAATTAGTGACCAAACTGAGCTCTCGAGTTCAACTCAGTTATGTTAGATAGTATTTACAAGTCATGTTTTTTAGACTATTAGTTGAATGCTGCTCTATTGAGCTTTTATTTAAAAAAATAGTCCAATCGAATTAATTTATTAGATAAATTCGTTTATTTTAGTAAATTAGTGCATTATTTGTAGCGAATATTAGTAACGTATTTAACAAGGAATAATGAAATGAGTGTTTTAGTTGGTCGTCCTGCTCCAGATTTTACTGCTGCTGCCGTGTTAGGTAATGGTGAGATCGTTGATAGTTTTACTTTAAGTGAGCATATCAAAGGCAAAGCTGCAGTTGTATTCTTCTACCCACTAGATTTTACTTTTGTTTGTCCTTCTGAACTTATTGCTTTCGATCATCGTTTTAAAGACTTCCAAGCAAAAGGTGTTGAAGTGATCGGTGTTTCTATCGATTCTCAATTTTCTCATAACGCTTGGCGTAACACTGCAATCGAAGATGGTGGTATTGGTGCGGTTCAATATCCATTGATTGCCGATGTGAAACACGAGATCTGTAAAGCCTATGACGTGGAACATCCTGAAGCGGGTGTCGCTTTCCGTGGTTCTTTCTTAATTGATACCGCGGGTGTAGTTCGTCACCAAGTAGTGAATGATTTACCGCTTGGTCGTAATATCGATGAAATGCTACGTATGGTTGATGCACTAAACTTCCATGAAGAGCATGGTGAAGTTTGTCCTGCACAATGGGAACAGGGTAAAGAGGCAATGGATGCGAGCCCAGAGGGTGTTGCTAAGTATTTGTCAGCGAACGCCGAAGGTTTGTAAATCTAAAATTTATTCGAGAACAAAAAGCCCACTCTTTAGTGGGCTTTTTTTATTCGCTTAGGCTGGTTTACTAAGTGTTTTCAAAGCATATCTCGATGGTGGCTGAGCCATAAACAGAAGTGAATGGGATTAGTACTTTAGGGCCTTCAGTTTTATGGGTAATGGTATGGGAGGGACCGGATACAACGACAGGGGTCGCCATATTAAAATCGTAACCTTTATCGGCTAACAAGCGTTTCGCGCCACCGGTGACCATATTGGTAATTTCGCCAACCATATCGGTCACTTCTTCGTTGATAGAATCCGGAGCTTCGCCTAACATGCGGCGCATGATCTCAATCGCAAGATCTTTCTCAAAACTAATCGATAACGAACCTTTGGTTTGTTGGCCTACCATGCCGATGAGTCCCGAGACATCACCACGTGCAATCTCATCCTTCTTCAACCCGGGTTTTCCGGGTTTTAGCTCCAACTGAGCCATCGTTTCTAGGACATTAAGAAGAGAACTGAGAAAAGGATTTACAAAATTTACGTCCATAAGGGCTAATGCGCTCCTGTTACTGGTGGTCTTAGTTTGCTGATAAAGAGCATCGCTAAGCCACGAATCAATATTTGAGTAGTTTTAATAAGAATCGCATGAGATCAGAAGCGCTGCAACTTTAACTCAAAACTTTACGAGTCTTCTCACCATTATAGATGAAAACTAGCTATTTTTAGTGAAAAATCAAGCGAATTAAGTTGGCTATAGGGTGAGAAAAAGTTTGTTTGAGAGATGTTTATGATCAGTGAAACGATGCGTAACAGAGTCAAACATTACCAAGTTAGTTCAGAGGGGGGTATAATCGTCCGCTTGTTGTCAGTAGGGGGCTCCAAACCTGACCGCCTACTTTTAGATGCTAGGGAATAACTTAGTGTCGTTGTTTTAATTATTTTTAATATGTTGAGCCCATGACCCAAGTTTACTTATACCCCGCACATCGCTTTTCTGTTGCCCCGATGCTCGATTGGACTGATAGGCATTGTCGTTATTTTTATCGTTTGATGAGTCAGCATAGCTTGTTGTATACCGAAATGGTGACCACGGGCGCGATTTTACATGGGAAAGGTGACTATTTAGGTTTTTCTGAGCAGGAGCATCCGCTTGCATTGCAATTAGGCGGCTCTAATCCTCGAGATCTGCTGGAGTGTGCTAAACAAGCGGAGCAGTTGGGCTACGATGAAGTCAATTTGAATGTTGGCTGTCCTTCGGATCGGGTGCAAAATGGCCGTTTTGGCGCCTGTTTAATGGCTGAACCCAGCTTGGTTGCAGAGTGTGTGAATGCCATGCAACAACACATTAGGATACCAGTGACAGTTAAGACTCGGATCGGTATTGATGAGCAAGATAGCTATTCATTTTTAACCGATTTTATTGAGCCTGTCGCAGCAGCAGGTTGTAGTACTTTTATTATTCATGCTCGTAAGGCTTGGCTGTCGGGTTTAAGCCCTAAGCAAAACCGAGATGTGCCTCCCTTGGATTATACCCGGGCCTATCAAGTGAAACGAGATTATCCGCAGTTAACGATAAGTGTGAATGGCGGCATTAATAGTTTAGAGCAAGCTGAGCAACATCTCGAACAACTCGATGGGGTGATGCTCGGTCGAGAGGTCTATCAGAATCCCTATTTATTGGCGGTTGTGGATCAACGGATTTTTGGCGTTCAGCGGCAACAGCCTTCGCGTCATCAAGTGGTTCAGTTAATGTATCCGTATATTGAACAGCATCTTTCTAACGGCGGTCGTTTACAGCATATTTCTCGGCATATGCTGGGTTTGTTTCAAGGTTGTGTCGGCGCGCGATCCTGGCGACGCCACCTGAGTGAGAATGCCCATAAAGCAGGCGCAGGCATTGAGGTCATGCAAGCTGCATTAGCAAGGGTGCCTGAGTCGCTCGCGACTTAAGTTTGTTGCTTTACCGCCCCTTTGGCTCGAAATCTCTCAGCGCTTGATCATTGTTTGGCATAAGCCTTGCTATCACTATCCTCGAAGAGTCAGGTTTTTGGCAGGAGAGTGCAACAATGGAATTTCTCAGTCGTTTAATTGCGCGTTGGGGCATATTAGACATTTTAATGGCGTGGCTAGTGGTGACAAGCGCTTTATTATTGTTGATCCCGAGTTATTGGTTACCCGAAATGGGTTTTAATGCTCAGCTAAGTTTGGTATTTACTATAAGTTGTGTGGTGGGGTTGGCTTATTTTATCAGCCGTAGCTTACTATTAATCGCGACGGCTGTGGGGCGACATTTAAATGAGCGCCGCGAACACACCCGTTTAGCTGCGATGATTGCTTGTTTAGACCATTCAGAGCGAGCGGTGTTACGTGAGTTTGTGATTACCCGACGGAGTGTCCTTCATCTGCCTTTGGCGGAGCCTGCGGTGAAAAACTTACTCGAAAATGGAGTGTTGAAAGCGATGGAGCTGCAACACATTCAAGAGCAACGGACAAACGTTGATATGATGATCAATCTTGCTGCCCGCCCGATGCTTAGTTACAAGGCTTTGGGTTTACCGGTGGGAAAACTCAACGAGGAACAAATAGAGCATTTAAAGGCTATCCGTCCTCGTTTTTTGCAAGCTGATTATAAGGCCAATCGAACTCACTCGGGTAAGCTATTTCGGATCCGTGCTGACAATAGCGATGGCAGAACGGCTGCTTAACTTTGGCTTATTTAGTCCGATCTTTTAGATAGCCAGCATAATCGGGAACATCAACAGTAAACTCTTGGTTAAAATGACGGCTGGAGAGAATGAAGTCAGCCGTTGCCTGATTGGTTGCCATGGGGATGTTCCAAACGGCAGCTAGGCGAAGTAGGGCTTTCACATCAGGATCATGAGGCACTGCGTCGAGAGGGTCCCAAAAAAAGATCATTAGGTCGATCTTTCCTTCTGCGATCATCGCTCCTAATTGTTGGTCGCCACCCATTGGGCCACTGAGTAAAGCGGTGACTTCAAAGCCTTGTTGACAAAGAAGAGTCCCGGTGGTGCCAGTGCCAAATAATTGGTGTTTTTTCAGTTCGTCCTGATGAATTTTGGCCCAATTCATTAAGGCGCCTTTTTTGTGGTCGTGTGCCACTAAGGCTATCCGTTTACTGACTTGCATGGTGCGGGTTGTTGTGTCCATATTCCCTCTTAACTACCAATAAATAAATTGCGATTATGCGAGCTATGGTACTGTTTGTGCTGATTATTAGCTAGCGGCAGAAATAAGTTCGTCGCTAGGATGTGAAGCGACAAACCTTGTAAGGTTTATTGATTAGATCGTGAATATTACAAAAGGCCCTGATTTAGTCGGATGACCGATAAGATAAAGCTGTGCTGTCATTATTTCATTGGTCATTGTTTATTTGTTACAAGGGCTTAGAATGAAGGTCTTTAGCTGGGTTGCTGTGCCGCCGTTGATTAATGTATTTATTGAGTGGCTTTACTGAGGAAGGTGCAATGATTTACATATTTGGCTACGGTAGTTTAATTGACGCCGATTGTCGGCAACGAACTTTTCCAGGGGAACAGGCTTATGCCGCCCGTTTACATGGTTATCAGCGCTATTGGAGCGGTTTGAAAGGCGGTAATGATCGTTCTGCAGTGGTGATTAGTCCTGAGCCGCAAGCAACGGTGAATGGGGTATTGATCCCATTTGATGAAAAGTTTTTGCCCGAATTAGATGAGCGAGAACGAGATTATGAGCGAGTTTGCTTAAACTTACAGCAGTTGGAGCTATTACATCCCTTACCGCAGGCTGCTGTGAAAATTTATACTTATGTGGCTCATGAATATTGGCACCCTCAAGCGAATAGCCCTATTTTACAATCTTATCTCGATGTTTGTTTACGTGGTTGCTTGGAAGTCAGTGAGCAATATGCTCGGGAATTTTTGCTCTCTACAAATTACTGGGTGAGTCATTGGTTGGATGACCGGCATCAACCTATTTATCCTCGAGCCATGAATATCGATGCTTTAGCCTTGGAACAAATTGATTCTATTTTGCTGGACATGGAGCACTTAAGTGGGTTTCATCCTTTGGATCAGAACTCATAAAAAAAGGCGCCTGAGGCGCCTTTTTGGATAGCAATCAAGCGAGTGATTATAATACGTGAACAGAAGACGTATTGGTGGTGCCTGATGGTACGAGTGCACCTGAAACCATAACCACGATGTCGCCTTTATTGGCTAACCCTGATTCAATCGCAAGTTCTTTACCAAGCATGTAGAACGCATCAGTATTATCGATGCTTTCTACAACGTGAGGAATCACACCTTTAGATAAACAAAGCTGAGCAGCAGTTTTTGCGTTAGTGGTAATCGCTAAAATATTTGCTTGTGGGAAGTATTTACGAACTGACTTCGCTGACTTACCACCTTCAGTAGCAACCACGATAAGTGGTGCCGCTAATTTTTCAGAAGCTTCTACTGCACCCTTACATACCGCTTCAGTGATACGCAATTTACCGCTATCACGTGCAGGATCTAGGTTAGAAGGCATCACGGCATCGGTACGTTCACAGATAGTAGCCATGATAGTGACTGCTTCTACAGGGTACTTACCTTTAGCTGACTCACCCGATAGCATAACCGCATCGGTACCGTCTAAGATTGCGTTGGCTACGTCGCCAGCTTCTGCGCGGGTTGGACGTGGGTTTTTAATCATTGAGTCAAGCATTTGAGTGGCTGTAATCACTAGCTTACGAGCACGATTACATTTCTCAATCATCATTTTCTGAGCGAAGATAACTTCTTCTACAGGAATTTCTACGCCTAGGTCACCACGAGCAACCATGATACCGTCAGATACTTCTAAGATTTCATCGAAGTTATCAACACCTTCTTGGTTTTCGATCTTAGAAATAATTTGAATGGTTTCGCCGCCATTTTCTTTAAGCAGTTGGCGAATTTCTAGAACGTCTTCTTTCTTGCGGATGAACGATGCAGCGATGAAATCAACACCTTGCTCACAACCAAAGATTAAGTCGCCTTTATCTTTTGCTGATAGAGCTGGTAGTTGTACGATTACACCAGGTAAGTTAACACCTTTGTTCTCGCCCAAATCACCGTTGTTAAGAACAGTACACTTCACTTCGTCATCAGAAACGGCAATAACTTCCATTTCGATAAGACCATCGTCAACTAAGATAATGTTGCCAACTTTTAAGTCTGCAGCAAGACCTGGGTAGGTAACGGCTACGCGAGTTTTATCACCAATAATAGTTTGGTCGGTCGTGAACGTGAATTCTTGACCGGCGACTAAGCTTACGTCGTTGCCGCCAGCTAGTTTAATCGTTCTGATTTCAGGGCCTTTGGTATCTAATAAAACAGCGGCAGATTTGCCGGTGTTCTTGATAACTTCACGTAGATTGTTGATTCGAGTACCGTGCTCGGCAAAATCGCCGTGAGAGAAGTTAAGGCGCATAACGTTCATGCCAGACTCAACTAATTGAGTTAGCATTTCTACTGACTCAGTTTTTGGGCCAATGGTACAAACTATTTTTGTTTTCTTCATTGAAGTGACTCTCCGTTAAGGATGCTGTTAAAAAATTCTGCGCATATTATACAAGATTGATAACAAAAGAATATGTAGAAAAATAACTACAAATCAGAACATCGATCAAAACATTGACGATTTTTTACCTCAGCAACATGATTGTGAGTTGTCTGAGTTTCGTCACCTTTATTCATGTTGCTCGTTATTTGAGCGCCTCACAAGTATAAAAAAACCTCGCGAAACTGCGAGGTTTTTTGTAAGTGAGCTGCTTATTCAATTTCACCACAGAAACGATAACCTTCACCATGAATGGTTGCAATAATTTCTGGTGTTTCTGGTATTGATTCGAAATGCTTGCGGATCCGACGAATGGTTACGTCAACCGTCCGGTCATGCGGCTTCAATTCCCGCCCTGTCATCTTCTTCAATAAATCTGCACGGGTTTGAATCTGTCCAGGGTTTTCTACAAAGTGCAACATTGCACGAAATTCGCTACGCGGCAGTTTGTAGGTTTCTTGGTTAGGACTTACTAACGATCGGCTATTAATATCTAAGGTCCAGCCGTTAAAGCGATACTCTTCTACAGAGCCCTTGTCTTCATTAGCCGATTGTCCATTGATGGTACGATTTAGTAGGTTGCGCGCACGAATGGTTAATTCGCGAGGGTTGAAAGGCTTGGTGATGTAGTCGTCGGCCCCAATTTCCAAACCTAAAATCTTATCAACTTCATTGTCGCGACCAGTTAAAAACATTAACGCGATTTGTTCACGATCTCGAAGTTCACGGGCAAGCAATAAACCGTTTTTACCTGGAAGATTAATGTCCATGATAATTAAGTGAACTGAATGAGCTTCAAGTACGCTGTTCATTTCATTGCCGTCAATCGCTTCAAACACGTTGTAACCTTCGGCTTCAAAAGTGCTTTTTAGCGTATTACGAGTGACCAGTTCGTCCTCGACAATTAGAATATTTGGTGTCATGGTCTTCCCCAATGCTATATAGAAAAAAGTTGGCTTGCGAACTGTTCGGTGTTTTATAGAAGATGAAGTAAACACTAGCTACAATGCCATGTTGAGTTTGTGTTAAAACTTCTCATATGGCAAAAAAAATAAACAAATAGTGTGCTCAAAACGAGACGTAAGTCAGCGTAAGAGATCTTCTGTATGCATGATTCGTTACAAGCAGTGAACATATTCTATGGGCTTAACAGTGATATAACAACTTGAGTCTGAAAAAAGCTTACGTTTTTTGAAGCGGATTTGATTCAAATCAATCGGAAATGGTCATAATGGCAATTTATACGCGTCATTACTGAAAATAAACTACATGTTTAATTTGTATAAAAACACTATATTTTTGGCAGATACAGCCCTTAAATATCATGGGCTTGCTGTTATTACCGCGAACAATCCTAAAGGGTTACCCGATCTCAGCAGTTTAATCGCTGGTTAGATTGTCATTTACTTACATATTTGCGTGTCCATAAAATGCCTTGTTCTTGGGTCTTTGCAGGCGCTATTGATCTTAATCATTACGAATTTAGCGCGGTTGTTGAATGTTCGTTAATTGATGCGCAATATGTAGCAAAGGTTTTCAAACAAAGAGCTTTTTACTGGCTTGATGGTGATTGTTATCTCTATGATAGTAATGATATAAGCCGAGCATACTCATGTCTCGGCAATACCGCGAGTCGTTGGTTTGATAATCCACAGGGATATCAACAAATGATAAAGGAGTATCAGAATGCAAGATTTATTGCCGGAATTATGTGATCTCTATCCGCAACAGGTTCAGCTGTTAACCCCTATTTTTCGGTCTTATGGATTGAAAACTTGCTTTTTCGGTGAAGTGGTGACGGTTCGATGTTGGCGAGACAACAGTCGAGTCAAAGAGTTATTAGCCACTGCGGGCCGAGGGCGAGTATTAGTGGTGGATGGTGGTGCCGATATTCAACATGCATTGATGGGCGACTTGATCGCGGATTCGGCTTATCTTCAAGGATGGTCTGGGGTGGTCATCCACGGTGCGATTAGAGACGTATCGACGATTAATACGATTGACTTGGGAGTAAGGGCATTAGCTGCTTGCCCGATGAAAACCGAGCGAAAAGGTGTCGGGGATGTTAATTGCGAGCTGAATTTTGCTGGTGTAAAAATTCTACCGGGGATGTATTTGTATGCGGATGAGAATGGGATCTTGCTGAGCGAACAGGCCTTAAATCTGCCGGAAGGCTTCGCTTAAAAGCGATAACCTAAACCAAATTGAAGCTGTTGCTGGGTTTGCTTATCTTGTGCTTCAATTTGATAGACAGCTTTTACATCAATGTTATTGAGTAGGTGTAATGTACTCGATACCTCGAGGCTTTGTTCGGTGGTGTCATCATCAGGTTGGTGAATTTGTACCAATTTACTTTGAAGTGATAGGTGCCGTAGCGGCTGGTAATTTAAGCCTGTCGAAAGATTAAAGCCTCTACGTGTCGCAATATCGTCGTATTGATTGTTCACCCCTGCTTCGACAAAGAGTGAGAATTCGTTACGCAGTTGATGCTGGTAACCGCCGTTAAAAAACCATGATTGAGTTTGATCCCGGGGCCCTGTGTAAATAAATTGTTTGTTGTTATAGCCTGTTACATACCAGTTTTTAATTTGACTGCGGGTTGATAGTTGTAGATGTTGGCCATCACCGTAGCTAATACTTAATTGGTTATCAATATTTGGGATTGCAGCGAACGCTGAACGACCCGTGATCATCAAAAGAGCAGCAAAATAATACTTAAAACTAAACTTAGTCACTGCTGCCCCTTATTATTATTTTTCCCAATAACTATTATGGTCGATCTCATACAGAAGATCACGGTCGATCACAAAAAATATTTACGCGATGGCGGAACGAGTCACGGCTTGAAAGTTGGTAGCTAACGGTTGATAAATCGGCAATGCCTACGGTAAGGAAAGACATCTTCAAATTGACCATTTTCTATGTTGCGTTGCAAACTTTGCCAATAGCTGGCCTGAAACAGTTCCGCATGCAATTCTCTAAATGCTTGTTTTACGGCTGGTTTCCCTAGCAAGAACGTTGCAAATTCTTCTGGGAAAATATCATAGGGACCAACAGAATAGCTAGGATGTACGGCCCATTGGTCTTCAGGATAGGGGGATTGTGGAAATTCTCTGAAATTACACTCCGTCATATAGGATATTTCATCGTAATCATAAAATACGACTCGCCCATGCCGAGTGACCCCAAAGTTCTTAAATAACATATCTCCAGGAAAGATATTGGCTGCGGCTAGTTGTTTGATGGCGTTGCCATATTCATCGATCACTTGCCGAGTTTGCGTTTCGTCGGCTTGCTCTAGGTAGATGTTTAGCGGGATCATTTTGCGTTCGGTATAGAGGTGTTTAATGGTGAGTACGTCATTTTCTATTTTGAGCGCAGACGGCGCGACGAGTTCCAGTTCTGCAAGTAACTCAGGGCTAAAGCGGGCTAAAGGGAATTCAAAATTAGTAAATTCTTGAGTATCGGCCATTCGGCCGACACGATCGTGTTGTTTGACCAAGCGGTATTTCTCTTTGACGACCGCCCGACTGACCTCTTTGGGGGGAGTGAAGCGATCTTTTATCACTTTAAATACAACGTCATAAGAGGGCAAGGTAAATACGCTCATTACCATACCTTTAATTCCGGGGGCGAGTTCAAATTGGTCTTTGGAGTTGTGTAAGTGGTTTAAGTAGTGACGATAAAATTCGGTTTTAGCATGTTTTTGACAGCCGATTGCGGTAAACAGCTCATAATCGGTTTTATTGGGGAGTAGCTGCTTTAAAAAGTTTACAATTCGTCTTGGTGCAGGGGCGTCGACCATAAAATAGGCGCGGGCAAAGCCAAAGATAATACTCACCTGATCACTATCGATTAACACGGTGTCTATCGCAACCTGGGCTTGCTGGTTGAGTAATGGAAATACGATGGGGAAAGACAGCGCTTCGCTTTGATAGTGGCCTATCAAATAGGCGGCTTTGTTCCGATAAAACACTGGCTGCAGCATGGTGATGCGGTGTAATGGTTGCTGCTTGAGCTGAGGCTGCTGCTGGAGTCGCTGTTGGATAAAATTGATATCGCGTGATAAGTCT
Organism: Agarivorans sp. QJM3NY_33; assembly: GCF_050870865.2. Classification (NCBI taxonomy): domain Bacteria; kingdom Pseudomonadati; phylum Pseudomonadota; class Gammaproteobacteria; order Alteromonadales; family Alteromonadaceae; genus Agarivorans; species Agarivorans sp. QJM3NY_33. The sequence goes on along the minus strand of NZ_CP194039.2, from coordinate 4,131,007 downwards.
TCGTATGGAATGGCGAAGTCATAGTCTTTAAATAAGTCGACCAGTAGCTGTTGCAGCTCGGTATGTTGGTAACGATGGGTGAGTAATTGATAGTCAAAGCGTTTGCTGCTACGACTTGGTCGAATAAATAGTTGGTCTTCTTCGATGTAGCGATGATGAAATAGTCTTTGATACACCGAATTAAAGAAAGATTCAGCGACTTCAAAATTTTCATGTTGGCTAATTAACTGGGAATACCGATATTTTACTGCGGCGCAAAATTGAGCGCTACGTTGTAGATGGCCAGTTAGTTGTTTGATGGCTGCCCTCGCTTCGGTGACATGATGATCATATAGCCGGATCCGTTCTCTAGATGCGAGTTGTACAGACATCCAGTCAGCGGTTTCGAAGCGTTGTTTCGCACCGCGGGTGACTTCTAAGAAACATTGGTAGAAGCTGTTGAAGCGTTGCAGCATCGTTTCTGCTGCGATGTGTTCCATCGAGTTTTTCATCGGCGTTTTCTTATTGTTGTTTTTTTATCCACTATGGCAGGATTTAAACGGGCGTTCAAATTTTTATCTCGGAAATGATTGTTGACTTGGATGAGTTTTGAGCTAAATAAAACTTGACTCTTTAGCCCAGCTGGTTATGGTATGAACATAATTGGAATTTAAATTTTTATTCAGATGTCAGTATATTTTGCTTACACAACCACCGGTATTATTACCCGCACCACCACATGCGGGACGGGCTTGTTGTAGCGATAAACTACATTGAAGAAAGCCCGTATCAATCACGATACGGGTTTTTTTTTGGGAGGAACAATGCGAGTTTTAAAATTTGGTGGATCATCTTTAGCCGACGCTGAGCGCTTTAATCGCGCAGCCGATATAGTATTAAGTAACCAACATCAGTCACAATTGGCAGTGGTACTCTCTGCTCCAGCGGGAGTCACCAACGATTTAGTTGCAGTGGTGGATATGGTTAGTCACGGCAACGATGGAGAGGGTTTATTAAATCGTATTGAAACCACCTTCCAGCAATTGCTCGGTGAATTAAAGAATAAATATGCAGGTTTTGCCATTGAGCAAATGCAGTTGATGATTCACCAAGAGTTGGGTGAATTACGCCAGTTACTGAAAGGGGTCGCCTTACTGCAACAATGCCCAGATAATATTCGCGCTAAGGTATTGTCTACAGGCGAAAAACTGAGCATTCACACCATGAGTTATCTGCTAGCAGTGCGTGGCCATAGTGCAGAAATCATTGTTCCTCAGCAAAAGTTGCTGGCCAGCTCGGGGGGCTACTTGGAGGCGGTGGTCGACATTCAGGCCAGTAAGCAGCGCTTGAATCAGAGCATGCTTCAGCAAGAGCTAATTTATTTGATGCCTGGGTTCACGGCGGGTAACGCGCAGGGTGAAACCGTGGTGCTTGGCCGTAATGGTTCCGATTATAGCGCCGCGGTATTAGCGGCCTGTTTAGATGCAGAATGCTGTGAAATTTGGACCGATGTCGACGGCGTATATAATTGCGACCCTCGCTTGGTTGAAGATGCCCGTTTGTTACGTAGTTTAAGCTATCCAGAAGCCATGGAGTTAAGCTATTTTGGCGCTAAGGTACTGCATCCCAAAACCATTGCCCCGATTGCTCAGTACCATATCCCTTGCCTAATTAAGAATACCTTTAATCCTCAGGGGGAAGGAACATTAATTGGCGCACAAAGCCAAGGGCAAGATGATTTACCCGTGAAAGCTTTATCTAGCCTTGCCGAACTGACTATGTTGACGGTTTCAGGTCCTGGCATGAAAGGTATGGTGGGCATGGCTGGCCGTATTTTTGAAAGCATTTCTCGTAGTCATGTTTCAGTGGCGCTGATTACTCAATCGAGCTGCGAGTATAGCATTAGCTTTTGTATTCATAGTGTTGATGCGGTCCGCGCCTTAGCGGCTTTAAATGAAGAGTTTGAGCTGGAATTAGCCAATCAATTGCTGGAGCCGATTGAGACCATCGACCAATTAGCGATTATTTCGCTGGTGGGGGATGGCATGCGCCGTAGTAAAGGGGTTGCGGCACGCTTCTTTACTTCGTTAGCGGAAGTTGGGATTAATATTGTGGCGATTGCGCAAGGTTCTTCCGAACGCTCTATCTCGGCGGTGGTTTCCCAAGATAAAGTGGCGGAGGCGATCCGAGCTTGTCATCAAAATTTCTTTGAGAGCATGCATTACATCGATTTATTTTTAATTGGCGTGGGTGGCGTGGGTGGCGCGTTGTTAGAGCAAATTCATGCTCAGCAGGCGCATCTAAAAGATCAACAAATCGCGATCCGCGTTTGTGGCTTGGCTAATAGCCGCAAACTATTACTCGATCCTAAAGGCCTCGCGCTAGACGATTGGCAGCAGCAACTGGCCAATTGCAGCGAGAATGGTGGGTTTACGCTGGCCAATGTGAATGAATTAGTGGGACAAAGTCATTTAATTAATCCGGTGATCGTTGACTGTACCAGTAATGATGATGTTGCTGGCAAGTATGCTGAATTTTTGGCCAATGGTTTCCATGTGGTGACCGCGAACAAGAAAGCCAATACTTCAAGTCTCGAGTATTATCAGCAACTGCGTAAAACTGCGTTGTCGATGCGTCGTAAGTTTTTATACGATACCAACGTGGGTGCTGGTTTACCGGTGATTGAGAATTTGCAGAACCTGCTCAAGGCGGGGGATAAGTTAGAGCGTTTTAACGGGATCCTTTCTGGCTCACTCTCTTTCATCTTTGGTAAGTTAGATGAAGGGATGAGTTTTTCTGAAGCGACTTCCATCGCCCGAGCAAACGGCTTTACCGAGCCTGATCCGCGAGATGACTTATCGGGCATGGATGTCGCCCGTAAGTTGCTGATTTTGGCACGCGAAGCGGGTATGCCACTAAACCTTGATGATATCCAAATCGAGCAGGCGCTGCCACCTAACTTCGATGCCAGTGGTGATACCGAAGCCTTTATGGCGCGCCTCCCCGAGGCTGACAGGTATTTCGCCAAGTTACAACAGGATGCGGCAGCTGAGGGGAAGGTATTGCGTTATTTAGGTAGTATCGATCAAGGCGTTTGTAAAGTTTCGCTGGCGGCGGTTGCTGCCGACGATCCGCTTAACCGAGTAAAAGATGGCGAAAATGCGCTGGCTTTTTATAGCCGTTACTATCAGCCTATTCCTTTGGTCTTGCGTGGCTACGGTGCGGGCACGGCGGTAACGGCTGCTGGGGTATTCGCCGATGTGCTTCGAACACTCAACTGGAAGCAGGAGGTGTAACATGAGTATTGTGGTTTACGCACCCGCTTCAACGGCTAATGTGAGTGTTGGTTTTGATTCTCTAGGCGCGGCCCTATCACCGATAGATGGACAATTATTGGGCGACCGAGTACAAATTGAGGCGGCCGATGGCGCTGATGTGTTGATCGAGAATGTAGGGCCTTACGCGCATAAGCTACCCGCTGACCCGAAACAAAATATTCTCTATGACTGCTACCATTATTTTGCTCAGCAGTTGTTAGCGCATCATGGGCAAGTGCTGGGGTGCGTTAAAATGACCTTGGAAAAGAACTTGCCTATCGGCAGTGGTTTAGGCTCGAGCGCTTGTTCGGTGGTCGCAGCCTTAGAAGGCTTGAATGCCTATTTAGACTTCCCATTCGATAAAGAACAAATGCTACTGATGATGGGGGAGCTCGAAGGGCAAATTAGTGGCAGTGTGCATTATGATAATGTGGCACCATGCTATCTCGGTGGGATGCAATTGATGCTGCAACAAGCTGGAGCAACCAGCCAAGCGATACCACATTTTGAGGATTGGTATTGGATTGTCGCCTATCCAGGCATTAATATTTCCACTGCCCAAGCTCGGGCGATTCTACCCGCCCAGTATCGTCGCCAAGATACCTTGGAATACGGGCGAAATCTTGCAGGGTTTGTTCATGCCAGTTACAGCAAACAGCCTGAACTTGCTGCGTCTTTGCTAAAAGACAAAGTGATTGCTGAACCTTATCGGGCTGAATTGATCCCTGGTTTTACTGACGTTCGCAGCTATGCAGCACAAAGTGGTGCATTGGCGAGTGGTATTTCTGGGTCAGGTCCGACGGTATTTGTGGTCACGCCAGTGCTGGAACAGGCGCAGCGTCTAAAAGACTGGTTAGAGCAACATTTTATTCAAAATCAAGATGGATTTTGCCATATCTGTAAAATTGATGAACAAGGCACTCGAGTAACAGGAACATCGCTATGAATTTATACAACTTAAAATGTAACGACGAGCAGGTTAGTTTTACCCAAGCGGTAAAACAAGGTTTAGGTAAACAACAAGGGTTATTTTTCCCTGAAGCGATTCCTCACTTTGATGATATCGATAGTTTGCTTGAACTCGATTTTCATCCTCGTTGTGCCAAGCTATTGGCTGCGTTACTCGATAACGAATTGTCTGAACAAAGCCTATTGGAAATGGTCACTAAAGCCTTTATTTTTCCAGCACCTTTGGCAAAAGTGACCGAGCAGATCAGTGCATTAGAGTTATTTCACGGACCGACTTTGGCCTTTAAAGACTTTGGTGGACGTTTTATGGCGCAGTGTTTGGCCAAGTTCTCCGAAGGTAAAAAAACCACCATTTTAACGGCAACTTCGGGGGATACAGGGGCGGCAGTGGCACACGCATTTTACGGTATGGAAAATATCAATGTGGTGGTGCTTTACCCCAAAGGAAAAATCAGCCCATTGCAAGAAAAGTTGTTCTGTACCCTTGGTGGCAATATTACTACGGTGGCGGTTGAGTCGGACTTTGACGCCTGCCAGGCGATGGTGAAACAGGCCTTTGATGATCAGTCTCTAAAAACTGCGATTGGTTTGAATTCGGCGAATTCGATCAACATTAGCCGGTTGGCTGCGCAAGTGTGTTACTACTTTGAAGCGGCTGCACAGTTAAGTAAAGCAGAGCGGCAACAGCTGGTGGTTTCAGTGCCTTCAGGTAACTTTGGTAACCTCACCGCAGGTTTAATCGCCAAAGCTATGGGCTTGCCGATTAAGCGTTTTATTGCCGCGACTAATGTGAATGATACGGTGCCTCGTTATCTTGCTTCTGGTCAATGGGAGCCTAAGCCGACTCAGGCTACGCTTTCCAATGCGATGGATGTGAGCCAGCCCAATAACTGGCCACGCGTTGAAGAGCTGTTTAAAACTCAAGGTTGGTCTTTAAGTGACCTAGCCAAGGGGGTGATGACCGATGAACAGACTGCGGAGGCACTTAAAGCTTTGGATGCGCAGGGCTATTTATGTGAGCCGCATGGCGCAATCGCTTATCAGCAATTGAGCGAACAGCTGATGGATGGCGAACAAGGTTTATTTCTGTGTACCGCTCACCCGGCTAAATTTAAGGAAAGTGTTGAAGAGATCTTGCAGCGCAAAATCGATATTCCTAAACCGCTTGCCGATCGTGCGGATCTAGATTTACTGTCGAAGCAGATGCCTGCAGATTTCGCACAATTAAGAGCTTTATTACTGAGCTTATAATTTAATTTTCGGCTTCGTTAAAAAAAGCAATGGGTGTGAAACCCATTGCTTTTTTTTGTGTTTGGGAGGCTGCTATGCAAGTGGTCGTTTTGGAATGCGTTTCGTTATTGAAACAGTAATAAAGCTGAGCAAAGCAAACGAAATCTTCATCAATTTACGCACATTTTTATTTATCTTACTTAAAGGGCTGGTTATCATTAATCACTTAAATCTCTAGTCTATATGGTTTTTCTCTTGGTTAAGAGTTTCAAGCGAGAATCAAAATTGACCAAGCTGAGGCTTTCAAGTTTACCGAGCGCACTGTCTACCGTTATTTTCAGGTCTGCTCACATCATCGACGCTCGTCCCAACAATCTGTCTCGGGATACTTTATTTACGTTTTTAACATTAACTGTTATTCGCTTTGGCTGAGTTGATCTTTGCAAACTTCTCGCGCATATTGCACCGATTGACCTCAAAAATTACGATTATTATGAGTAAAGTGTTAAAAGATCTGCTCGAACTTTTGAGCTTAGAGCGCATAGAAGAAGGACTATTTCGTGGCCAAAGCCAAGATTTAGGTTTTGGTGCAGTGTTTGGTGGGCAAGTGATGGGACAGGCATTGTCGGCAGCCAAAGAAACGGTAGCCGAAAATCGCCAGGTGCATTCATTTCACTCTTATTTTTTAAGGCCAGGCGATCCGAATCACCGGATTGTATATGATATTGAAAGCATTCGTGATGGACGCAGTGTGTCTACTCGCCGAATCAAAGCGATTCAATTTGGCAAGCCAATTTTTTACATGACGGCTTCTTTCCAAGAGGTGTCTGCTGGTTTTGAGCATCAGGATGCGATGCCAGAGGTTCCCGCTCCAGAAGATCTACTCTCTGAACAAGAGTATGCATTTCAGTTACGAGAGATGCTGCCCGATGCGGTGCGCGACAAATTTATTTGTGATAAACCTTTAGAAATGCGTCCGGTCGAGTTTGTTAACCCTTTATTACCAGAAAAACGAGCTGCAAAACGCTGTGTATGGTTTAAGGCGAATGGTCAAATGCCCGATGATAGTCGTATTCATCGTTATCTGCTGGCCTACGCTTCAGATTTTAACTTCTTACCGACCGCCTTGCAGCCCCATGGCCGCTCCTTTATTGAACCGGAAATACAAGCCGCAACGATTGATCATAGTATGTGGTTTCATCACGATTTTCGCTTAGATGATTGGTTGTTATATGTGGTTGATAGCCCGGTGGCGTCTCAGGGAAGGGGTTTAGTTCGAGGACAGTTTTATACCCGAGAGGGTAAGCTAGTGGCTTCTACCATTCAAGAAGGTTTGGTACGCGAGCGTCGTTAGAGCTAGGTTGGATCTCATGTAATAAAAAAGCATGCTAAAGCATGCTTTTTTTGTTTTTGCAGACTGCGTGTTATAGCGACTCAGTGAAAGTCCGAGTGATAACATCTTGTTGTTGTTCAGTGGTTAGCGAGTTGAAACGTACTGCATAACCAGAAACACGAATGGTTAACTGTGGATATTTTTCGGGGTGCTTCACGGCATCTTCTAACGTTTCGCGACGTAGTACATTCACGTTAAGGTGTTGACCACCTTCTTCCAGTGCCTGTGCTTTCATCGGTACTTCGCGATATTCGATCTGACCCAATGTATCGATGGCGACGACTTCATCTTCTGCAAAAAGTTCATCTTTAACACAAAGGCAGCGCGCTTGATTTTGTTCGTTATCTAACAGCCAAAAAGAACCAAGTAGGGCTTGATTGTTTGCTTTAGTGATTTGAATACCTGTGGTCATAACATACCTCATTAGCTTAAAAGTGTAATTTTATTACAGCATATAGCGATGCCTGAGCCATTACTTGAATCATTATCGCCACTTGCTGAAACTATACTACAATTGACCTTAATCAAAAAAGGGTTTTTTTTAATTTTTTTTACGGTGTTTGTTGACTCAGTGCAAGCCGTTAGCTTGGTAATTATGCTTGCAACCGAACATTCTTGACTAAATGCTGTACAAGGGGTGGGTGTTTGTTGAACAATAAGTCATATTGATTGTTCAACGCTCGTTTTGCGAAGCCTTGAACAGGGATTGTAAAATTTGTGAACTAGGCAAAGAGGCAATCGGTCTAATAGACGATCTAGCGCAATAATCTAAAAATAATAAGTACCTTATACTGAATCTAAGAGTGCGGTTAGCTAAGGAGCAGCAATGTTACAAAGTCTTCATCAAGACCATCAGAATATCGCCAAGTTGTTAAAAGTGTTGGAGCAGAAACTGGAGCATATTCGTAACGAAAAAGCAGTTAAATATAAATTAATTGCTCATATTATTAGTTATATGCAAGAGTACGCTGACCGTTGCCATCATCCTAAAGAAGATCTGATTTACGATTATTATACCAAGTATCGAGTTGTCGAAGATGACTTGTCTGGGCAACTAAAGCAGCAACATCTCGACTTACTGGAGATGACCGCTGAGCTCAGCGATATTATTGATATTATTTTATTGGACGCGGTGGTTCCTCTGGATCAATTTAGCGACAAATTAGAAGCATTTATTAAAGCCCAATGGGATCACTTGAATTATGAAGAAGAGGTGATCTTTCCGGCCTTAAAAAGACATTTAACGGAAGACGATTGGCGGGCGATAGAGCAAAGCTGGCAACATGGTAATTTCGAAGATCCTTTATTTGGTCATCGAGTGCAAGAGCAATATAAAGCTTTAGCTGAGCGGATTAAGCTCTCGGAACCGCATGAGGAAAGCCCAGGCGATTCGGTTTAGAATCGATTTGAATCAACCCGCTAAGAAGCGGGTTTTTAGCCTCAATTAGGCAGAATAAGTCAGAACGCTGTCACGGATCACTAAGCTTGGCTCTAACTGGATAATTTGGTTTGGTTGACCGGGATACTCTATTTTTCTTAGTAGGCTATCGACGGCCTGCTGCCCTAAGCGGTGTTTGGGTTGATGAATCGTGGTGAGTGAGGGAGTAATGTATTTGGCTAATTTAATGTCATCATAACCGATCAGCGAGAGTTGCTCAGGAACCTTAATACCGAGCTTGCTAGCGGTATTAATTACCCCCATGGCCATCATGTCATTGGATACGAATAACGCACTTGGCAGGGGAGCATTCGCATGAATGGCTCGAAATGCCTGCTCGCCGCCCTCGCATTCGAAGTTACCAGAGGCGACCCAAGCTGGATTTACTGGTAGCTTCGCCTGTTCCATCGCTCGCAAAAATCCTGCGTAGCGCTGTTGCGCAGTTTGTTTGTCGAGAGGCCCAGTAATGCAGCCAATTTGACGATGGCCCTGGCTAATTAGATGTTGGGTGGCTAATTGACCACCTTGCAGTGAATTATCTTGGATTTTGTCGCTGGGGAAGTTGACTGGACCCCAGTCCATCACCACCGTTGGGACTGGTTGATGGCGGCTAAATAAATCGAATTCGGGGTTTTCTAGTTCGCCGCACATGAGTAGTAGTCCGTCTACCCGTTTTTGTAGTAAGGCGTCCAGGTTTGATTTCATCCGCTCCTGGTCACCTTCGGTATTACACAAAATTAGATTGTAGCCGTGTTGGTAACAGCTGCGCTCCACGCCTTTAACCACTTCACCGAAAAAGGGGTTGGTAGATGTCGTGACCAACATGCCGAAGGTTTTGGTGTGTTGTACCTTTAAGCTACGAGCCAGAGCCGATGGTGCATAGTGCAATTGATCGACTGCGGTCATCACTCTAAGAATGATATCTTCGCTTACATAACGGGTTTTATTTAATACATGGCTTACCGTTGAAGTAGAGACTCCAGCATGCTTCGCTACATCTTTTATGGTCGCCATGGCGATTAAATTCTCCTGATTAATCAGACTATTAATTAACTATAGTCGCAGAATCTTGCTGTGCAATAAACTCAAAAACCTGTTGTCGATCAGGAATTGAAGGTTGGGCTCCAAATTTCGTGACCGAGAGTGCTGCAGCGGCATGTGCAAAACGTATTGCCGATTCTGCCGGCTGTTGTTCTAATAAAGCGGTGACCAAGGCGCCATTAAAAGTATCGCCCGCTGCCGTGGTATCTAGCGCCTTGACTTTATAGCCTGCAACTAGCCGGCCTTCACCTTGATGGCTGACCCATGCCCCCTGACTGCCCATCGTGATCAATACCCAAGGGATACCTTTAAGGTGTAAGACTTGCGCGGCTTGAGCGGCGCTGCTGGCGTTCACCACTTTGATCCCAGTGAGCGCTTCGGCCTCGGTCTCATTGGGGGTGATCATATCAATCAGAGCCAATAAGTCATCATCAAGTGCCCTTGCTGGGGCAGGGTTGAGTACGACTCGGGTTTGGTGCTGTTTTGCTAATTGAGCCGCAGCGGTCACCGTTTCGATAGGGCTTTCCAATTGCATCAATAAGGTATCGGCTTGCTCAATTAACGAGGTGTGAGCGGCTAAGCGTTGTGGCGTTAGCTGAGCATTTGCCTCGGCGGAGATGGCTATACTATTTTCGCCAGTTGCTGCAACTAAAATCATAGCAATGCCAGTAGGGCAGAGACTGATTTCCATTACCGCTTCGGTATTGATTCCGTCTTTGGCAAAATTGATACGGCTTTGCTGGCCAAAGGCGTCGTCTCCAATGCAGGCGATAAAGGCAATATCGGCCCCTAGGCGTGAGGCTGCGACGGCTTGGTTGGCGCCTTTACCGCCCGCAACCACTTGGTAGCCGCTACCTTGCAAGGTTTCACCTGGTTGAGGAAAACTATTCACCTGTAATACATGGTCAGCATTGACACTGCCTAATATAACCAATTTGCTCATTTGTTACCTCGATGATTGCTACTTATGGAACTGAGCTGGAAGCTTGTTCTGCTCAGTTCCGGTTGATTATTTAGCTGTAAGTAAAGTGCTTCTTTAGGCTTATTTTGTGACCACTTTTAAAGGGACTGGAATGTATTTCTCTACCGTTTCACCTTTTAACATTCTATCAGCAGTCTCAATCCCTAGGGCTCCAATTTTTTCAGGCTGTTGGGCAATCGTTGCTGCCATCAAACCGCGTTTTACTGCAGCAATACCGTCGTCGGTGCCATCAAAACCAACGATTAGTACTTTTTTGCCTGAGGCTTGTACCGCACGCAAAGCGCCTAACGCCATTTCATCGTTTTGCGCAAATACAGCCTTAACATCAGGATTTGCAGCAAGCATATTTTCCATCACGTTCAGCCCTTTGGTGCGATCAAAGTCAGCTGGTTGGCTACCGAGTAACTGCATTTTGCTGCTCTCGACCGCTTGCATAAAGCCTTGGCCACGCTCGCGTGCTGCGGAGGTTCCAGCGATCCCTTCTAGCTGAATTACTTTTGCAGTTGCGCCAGCCTGCTGCACTATAAATTCACCTGCCATTTTTCCGCCCGCGACATTGTCTGAAGCGATATGGCTGACCACATCGCCACGGCTAGCACCGCGATCGAGCGTCAATACTGGAATTTTGGCGTGATTGGCGATGCGGATTGCGTTTGAGACCGCATCGGAGTCAGTTGGGTTGATTAGAATTGCTTTTACACCACGTACTGTTAAGTCTTCCACGTTGGAAAGCTCGCGGCTTGGGTCATTCTGTGAATCTAAGACCAACAGATCGTAACCGAGTTGTTTAGCCTTTGCTTCAGCACCATCTTTCATCGATACAAAAAATGGATTATTTAGGGTTGATACCACCATCGCGAGAGTATCGGCGGCGGCGGTGGTGCTGATCGCAGTACCAAGTACAGCCATAGAAAGTAATGTCGAGAGCTTGTTCATAACGATGTTCCTTGTAGTTGAGGTTCTATCTATTATTTGTTTTTGTTGTCTACCATGACTGCCAATAAAATCACCGATGCTTTGGCGATCATTTGGAAGTACGAAGATACGTCTAATAAATTTAAGGCATTGTTTAAAAAACCAATGATTAAGGCGCCAATAAGGGTACCCATAATCCGTCCTTTCCCACCCATTAAACTGGTTCCACCTAATACCACGGCAGCGATTGCGTCTAACTCGTAGCCCATTCCTGCGGTTGGTTGAGCCGAGGAGAGCCGAGAGGTGACGATCAAGCCAGCTAAGGCTGCAAGCAGTCCACAAATGGCGTAAACACCAATTTTTACGCGATCTACATTGATTCCAGAAAGGCGAGTCGCCGCCTCGTTGCCACCGAGTGCATACACATAGCGACCAAAGCGGGTGTGATTTAGTAGGTACCAAACCGCAGCAAATACCAATGCCATTAACCAAATAGGCACAGGGATCCCCAGCATATAACCAGTACCGAACCATGCGAAGCTATCGGCAACGTCGGTAAAGCCTGTAGAGATGGGGCGGCCATCGGTGTACACCATGGTCACACCGCGTAGTAAAGTCATGGTGACTAAGGTTGCGATGAAAGCTTGAACCTTTCCTTTCGCAATAATCAGTCCACTCACCGCACCTAAAGCTGTTCCCGCTAACAGTGCGGCTGGCACCGCGATGTAAACGGGGATTTCCAAGCCAATCATTGAGGCGGCAAAGGCTCCACAGAGGGCTAAGATAGAGCCGACACTTAAGTCAATCCCTGCGGTTAAAATCACTAGTGTCATGCCAACCGCAATAATGGCGTTAACAGAGGTTTGCCGAAGAATATTAAGGAGGTTATCTAGGGTAAAAAAATTGGGATTTAGTATTGAAACGACGACGATGAGTAAAATCAGCGCAATCAACGATTTTTGCTCAATTAACCAATGCTTACTAAATATGCTTGATGTTTGGGCTTGGGGGCTTTGTTTCGCTAGGGCTTTGCTGTTCATGCTGCGTCCTCATTAATTTTTTTACCAACAGCGCAGGCCATTAGTGTCTCTTGATCGGCTTGTTCGGCGCTAAATTCACCGCTTATGGTGCCTTCGTGCATCACCAATATTCGGTCACTCATGCCCAGTACTTCAGGCATTTCTGAAGACACTAAAATAATGCTCATGCCTTCAGCCTTAAATTGATTGATTAATTGGTAGATCTCTTTTTTGGCGCCGACGTCTACGCCGCGGGTGGGTTCGTCTAAAATCAGGATTTTTGGACGGGTCATCAAGCCTTTTGCTATCGCTACTTTCTGTTGGTTGCCGCCTGATAAATTACCGATGATTTGTTCACGGCTGGGGGTTTTGATATTGAACAGCGTGATAAAGTCTTCGACGGCGATAATTTCATCGCCATGCTTCAATTGTGGCCCATTAGAAAGTTGTTTCAGGCAAGATAGAGACATATTTTCTTTGACTGATAGCCCCAAAACTAAGCCTTCTTTTTTGCGGTCTTCCGAGATGTAAGCGATGCCTAAGGCCAAGCCTTCTTGTGGGCTGCAAGGGTGAATGGCTTTTCCTTCTAAATAGACTTCACCAGAATCACGGTTGAGGGCACCATAGATCACCTTCATCAATTCAGTTCGACCTGCGCCCATCAAACCAGAGATACCGAGAATTTCGCCTTTATTTAAGTGGAAACTGACTTGACGTATGCCGGAGCCACTTAAGCCTTTTAGTTCAAGGCAGGTATTGCCATGCTGGTGGTTGATACGAGGGAATTGCTCATCAAGACGACGCCCCACCATCATTTCAATCATGCTATCTTCGTCGATATCGTCAATGCTGCGTTGACCTATAAATTTGCCGTCACGCAGCACCGTAATGTCATCGCAAATCTCAAATATTTCTTTTAAACGGTGGGAAATATAAACAATGCCGCAGCCCTGGTTTCGGAGCTCTTTGATCACGGCAAATAAAGCTTCGGTTTCGGTGTCGGTGAGAGCATCGGTGGGCTCATCCATGATGATCACCTTGGATTCAAAGGACAGCGCCTTGGCGATTTCGACCATTTGTTGTTCACCTAAACTAATCGAACCCAGCAATTGTTTGGCGCTGTGTTGAATTTTGAGACGAGCCAATAGTCGGTCGGCTTGTTGATACATGAGTGGCCAATTGATTCCGCCAAAGACATAAGTAGGTTCTCTACCTAAAAAGATATTCTCGGCAATACTTAGCTCAGGGATCAGGTTGAGCTCCTGATGAATGATACTAATACCTGCGCTTTGCGATGCGCGAGGGCCATCAAAACTGACTGGTTTATTTTGATAGTTAATCTTGCCGCTATCGAGGCTATAAATACCGGTGAGCACCTTCATTAAGGTGGATTTTCCTGCACCGTTCTCACCTAATAAGGCCATTACCTTACCGGGATAAACACGCAAGCTAGCGCCATCTAAGGCTTTCACGCCAGGAAAGCTCTTTTCGATATTGTTGAGTTCTAGGATCGGCTGAGTCATGAAAGCTCCAGATTCGGATAAAGGGCTAAAACACCACGCCTGCGTGGAAAATAACATTGGCGTAAGGGGTGAATTCGCCAGTTCTGACGACGGCTTTTGCACTTGCTGTTTGTTGTTTAAAAGTCTCATGACTCAGCAAATTAAGGCGGATTAACTGACCCGATAATTGCTCTTGTTGTTGGATTAGCTGGAGCAACTGTGCATGCAACTGTGGGCTATGGCTCAAGGTTTCTTCGGCGAGAGTCACGGCTTCAATTTGCATTTCACCAAGTACCGCTTTAACGGTGTCAATAAAGCTAGGAATGCCTTTAGTTAATGCGAGATCAAGGCGTTGGCAGCTGTCGGGGATTGGTAGGCCAGCGTCGCCGATACAGAGCTGATCTTGATGGCCCAATTTGGCGATAATGTAAGACAGTTCAGCATTGAGTAGGGGTGCTTTTTTCATGATAGTTATCATCTCTGTCAGTGATTAGGGAACGATTTTTATTTAGATTTACTCTTCATCGAAACGTTTGCGCAAACGTTTCGATGAAGAATTTAGCGCTAATTATTATAATTTGCATGTGTCGTTTGCAGTTCTTGAGGCTTAGCTCACGCTTTTTTTGTAGGCGAGATCAGGTGAGTCGTAAAAATTGACAAATAGTTTAACTTTTGTGCCGCAGAGGATGAGTCTTCGATGATTTCTCCCTTCCGTTGAAGGGGGGCTGTTGCGAATATAATAAAAACCCGGCTTAACCGGGTTTCCTGTCATATTCGTATTTCGTCACAGATTAATATTCGTATTCGGTATGAAGATCGAAACTATGGTCGATTGACTGTAGTTCCTTCTGTAAGCGGATTTTATCTTTTATTGCCTCAATTTCTCGCCATTTGCGCTTTTTGTTTGAGCTGCGAGAAGCCTTGCTGGTTTCAACAGTATCCAAGTCTAGCCTATCCATGGTTATCTCCTTGTATGTTGTTGCAGTTAATAAGTACCACAGGTTCAATGAAAGTAAAATACCAATGTTACAAAAAAGTTTCTGAGCTGCATTTTTTTGACTATAAATCGCAAAACATATAGCTATTTTGTAGGATTAAAGTGGTTGTTTTATAGCGTTAATGCCTTTTATTTATATATATGCACTTTTTTATCTTGTTTTTGTTATATATCAAAGCATGGTTATTGGTGCCTCTCTAAACTTCGCCTCCGCAAAAGTATGTTGAAGGTATGACATCAACGTCCAAAAAAGAGGTAAATAATAGGTATGAATGAAGTTATAAACTGGATGAATGATGTACTTTGGGGAAATCTACTAATTTATATATTGGTTGGCTCAGGGGTGTTATTTACGATTAGAACTGGGTTCATTCAGATTAGACATTTTGGCCACATGTTCTCAGTGATGAAGTCTAGCCGTAAGGGCGATGCTAGTGGTATTTCTTCTTTTCAGGCCTTATGTACGAGTTTAGCCGCGCGAGTCGGCACTGGTAACCTCGCTGGGGTTGCCGTGGCTATCACACTGGGTGGCCCGGGCGCGGTATTTTGGATGTGGTTAATTGCTTTCCTGGGCATGGCGACTAGTTTTGCAGAGAGTAGCCTTGCGCAGTTGTATAAAGTAAAAGATAGCGATGGTAACTTTCGTGGTGGTCCATCTTATTACATGGAACAAGGCTTAGGAAAACGCTGGATGGGCGTGGTTTTTGCCATCTGCCTGATAGTTGCCTTTGGTTTGGTTTTTAATGCGGTGCAAGCCAATTCTATCGCTTCCGCTCTCAATGAAGCTTTTGGATTCGATAAGGTCTTGGTGGGCCTGGTATTAGTGGCTGCGGCAGCCTTGATCATTTTTGGCGGGATCCGCAGTGTTGCTCGATTCGCGGAACTGGTGGTGCCGGTGATGGCTTTAGCCTACGTTTTAGTTGCCTTGGTGGTTGTGGTAATCAACATCGATAAGATGCCTGAGGTGTTTAGTCTTATTTTCCGCTCGGCCTTTGGTTTTGAAGAGGCGGGAGCTGGTGCTTTCGCTGCCGCAATGATGAATGGTATCAAACGAGGATTGTTTTCCAACGAAGCGGGCATGGGCAGCGCACCGAATGCGGCTGCAACCGCGACGCCTTATCCTCCGCATCCGGCTTCCCAGGGGTATGTGCAAATGTTGGGGGTATTTATCGATACTATTGTCATTTGCACTGCCACTGCGGCGATTATTTTGCTGAGTTATAATGAGTCTCTTGCGGGTGGCGGGATTGCGCTCACTCAACAAGCGCTTAGTAGTCAAGTTGGTGCTTGGGGGAGCTATTTTGTTGGTGTTGCGATCATCTTTTTTGCTTTCACTTCAATTGTCGGGAATTATTCTTACGCAGAGACTAACCTGATTTTTCTTGAGCATAATCATAAAGCTGGTTTGTGGATCTTTCGTCTATTGGTGTTGGCGATGGTGATGTTTGGTGCGGTGGTTAAAATTGATATTATTTGGAACCTGGCCGATGTATCCATGGGACTGATGGCAATTGTTAACCTCGTGGCGATCCTGATGTTGTCGGGCGTTGTGGTTAAGCTGGCAAAAGATTATAACCGTCAACTAGATGCGGGTAAGCTTCCTTGCTTTGATAGTAAGGACCATCCAGAATTGCAAAAGCAAATTGATCCAGAAATTTGGTCGAATCCGCAATCATAATTGTATTCAATTAATAAAAAAAAGCCTCGAATCTTTCGAGGCTTTTTTGAATGAATTATTTAGGAACAGAAATATTTAGTTTTCCGATGCCTGCATTGTCCAGCACATAATCTTTAACCACCGATGGATTACGGCCCACTGTATAGTTATAAGGAGGGGTCCAATCTAACTGGTTGGTACAAGTTTCTAATGCCCAACTCGCTGGCTCTTTATTTGCCAGGGCTGCTTTTTCTTTTTCTTTTGTTTGTAGCTCGGTACATTTATCTAAGGCTATTTGATTTAATTCTGTAGCGGGCTCATCATTAAACCAAGAGCCATTGTCTTTAAATTTACTTCCTTTATAAGCACCAATAATTGTGCTTTCTTCTGCCCCACTTCCTTGGAAATCAAATACATTACTTTCAGAAAGTATCGATGATCCATAACCCATTCCAATGGCATACAGAATGGGGTAATCGGCGTCAGTTGCACCTTGATGATAGTTATTAATTAAATGAACTTTGCCAAAGCGTACTCGTGGAGTGCGTTGTTTATTGTTCTTCCAATAGTTACCTTCGAAGGTAATACGATAGTCTCCGGTATCGCCATCTCCAGAGCCGATGATCATTGTCTTATCGTGTTCTGAAAAAATATTATAAGAGAGAGTAATATAATCGGAGTCATCTTCTATATCTAACAAGCCATCATGGCGTTGGACATGTTTACCGAAAATATTCTCTTCGTCTTTGTCAAGGTGGTCTCCATCAGAAAATGAACAATGGTCAATCCATATGTTATTACTGGCATTAATCGATACGGCATCATACCGAGCATTCCAATTACCAGAGTCACCATCGCCAGCATCCCACGCAGGAGCAAAATCACGGGGAGCTTGGAAAGTGATATTGCGAATAATAATGTTGCTGTTATCTGTGCGATCAAAGGTATGGCTCAGTGTATTTAGAGATAAATAGCCTTCAATTAACTTGGCATCATTGCCGACCCCTAACAGAGTCGTATTGGGTGGTACTTGAAATTGAATTTGTGATTTTTGATTATTGGCATATTGAGAACGTTGACCATTCTGTCTTTTTAACAGGTCAAGCTCCGTTTTAGCGGCCTCCGCATCAGCGCCATTTGCGTCGATGGTCGCTTGCAATTCATCGCGATAATCTTGGTCGAAAGCCTTCACATAGAGATCAAAATCAAATTTAGTTCTATTTGGTTTGGACTTATAGTATTCGGCATCCGCATAGCTACCATCGCTTAATTCATCACCGCGAATCGTACCTTGCCAATAGATGATTTTGGGCTCAAGTTTGGCTTTCAATTCGGCAGCACTATCTCCGGAAATATAGTTTTCGCTATTAATGTTATTCAGTGCATCTCTTAATTCTTGACGGCTAGAAACGACATAAATACTGTCTTCAGTGGCACCTGCGCCACCAGTAATTTGATGAGCATTACCGTCTGGATCTTTATATTGCGTAACCCAGCCAAAGGGAGCATTTTTAACTTGTAGATCTTGTTGCTGACTAGCATCATCCTTTCCATCAGCGGTGTATTCAATACTATCATTACATCCGGTGAGTAATAAACTGGATGTGATTAAGGCAAGGGTACTTAGGCGTAGAGTATTATTATTTATTTTTTTATAAGACATTTTATTTTTCCAGCATCCTCATGAACTTCGCGAATGTTTGATGTAAGTGGTCTTTAAATTTGTGATTAAATTTATTGGCTTGTTTTACAGGTAACATGACACTTCAATCGGTGCTTTTAGTCGTTAATATTAGTCATCAGTGTGACGCGTTCATTTGTAATATAATAATCTCTTAATATTTTTTTGTGATGAATGTCTTTGTATTTATTAAAATGAGCTAACACATTAATTTTATTGTATTAATTTCTAGTTTCATCACATATTTAGGGAAATATTTAGCGGATAGTTTTGGCTGTTTTTTGACCGGCGGGTTCGGGGTATCGACTTGATATATGTATGAGAGTGTTTTTATTCAATTTTTTACAGCTTTGTCATGAATTAAAAATTTTATGATCTCAACGTTATAAATAGGGGCTTTAAATATACTCGGTATATCGGATGACTTGTTTGAGATATGCTTGCTCGGTGTTTGAAATTGCCTGTGGGCAAATTGATTTTGCGCATTTATTCGCCTGATATTTGTGACGTTAATAACAGCTAATTGAATGATGATTGATATTTTCGCTGCGAACCACACCGCTTTCCGTTCATGAGAGGTTTAGCTGTTCTTTATGCGAGCAAGGAGTGAGTGGGAGAGCGCCTCGTATCATACCAATCTAGCTAATTATCAGTTCATTTTGCGGGCCTAAATCAGTGCTAATTACGTTATTCATCTTGTAATTAGATTCACTCGTTACTGCAGTTTATGCCTCGTTATCGACAACTTTATTTTGCGCAATAAATAGGTCATATCATGAATCAGATTGGTAGCAGTGGATCGCGTCCCTTGCTCTCATCGGCTTAAGTTGTTTCGCCGGATTTAAGGCTTAGGCGCTCAAACTTGTTCTGAACACCAGCTTTCAAAGATTAAGGCGGCCGCGAGGCTATCGACAGCACCTTTTTCTAGCGCCTTGTAACCACCTAATTCAAACAGTTTTTCCTTGGCATCAACGGTGGTTAGACGCTCGTCCTGCAGCGCAATGGGATAGCCGAATCGCCCATGTAAGCGATTGGCGAATTTTTTTGCACGGGTGGTCAGCTCCTGCTCACTGCCGTCCATGTTGAGGGGTAAGCCGATAACCAGCAGGTCGGGTAGCCATTGTGCCAGTAGTTTTTCCACCGTTTGCCAGTTGGGGATACCATCCTGAGCTTTGAGCGCTGCCAACGGTTTGCCGCTGGCGGTGAGCTCTTGGCCGATAGCTACCCCGATACTCTTGGTGCCAAAATCAAAGGCTAATACCGAACGTTCTCCAGCTCTTGCCATGTTAGGCGTGCCCCACTTCACTGGACAGTTGCCAAACATCGATCCCCAGGCTTTTGGCTGCAGCCTCCCAGCGTTTATTGCTGGGAACCTTGAAGATGATTTCGCTATTGGCTGGCAGGGTAAGCCAATAATTATCGGCAATCTCTTGTTCTAATTGACCCGCCTCCCAGCTGGCATAACCTAAGGTGACGATGTAATCCGAAGGCTGGGCGTCTGTACCAAGTGTGTCTAATACGTCTTTGGAGGTGGTGACCATCAGATCGTCGCTTACTTTCAAGCTGCTGCTAAAGCCATGCATGGATGAATGCAACACAAATCCACGCTCCAGAGCCACCGGTCCACCTTGGTATACCGGGCGGTCTAGATGCTCTCGATGTACTTCGGTAGCGTCATGTAGTTCGATTTGTGCCAGTAGTGATTCGACCGAGAGATCCACTGGTACATTAATGACTAAGCCCATCGCGCCCTGTTCATTATGCTCACAGATATAAACCACCGCTCGTTTAAAAAACGGGTCATTCAGGCTAGGCATCGCTAATAAGAACTGGTTTTGCAGTGTATTCATGGCTGACCACTTCACTTAGGTTGATACTATAAGTTTAGCTTCAATGGCATCCATTAACTTGCCTGTAATCGAAATATTGAAGGCTGCTTCTATTTCTTTAATACAAGTCGGGCTGGTGACGTTAATTTCGGTGACTTTATCACCAATCACATCGAGGCCGACAAATACCAGCCCTCTGGCTTTGAGTTCTGGGCCAATTGCGTTTGCTATTTTCCAGTCACTCTCTGATAGCGGTTGAGCCACACCGCGTCCGCCCGCGGCTAAATTACCGCGAGTTTCACCTTCTGAAGGGATCCTTGCTAGGCAATAGGGCATCGGCTCGCCATCCACGATTAAGATCCGTTTGTCGCCGTCGACAATTTCAGGAATAAAACACTGAGCCATGCAGTACTCTTGACCGTGGTTGGTTAAGGTTTCGAGGATCACGCCAACATTGGGATCGCCTTGTTTTAAGCGAAATATCGAAGCGCCGCCCATCCCATCCAGTGGCTTCATGATCACATCTTGATGTTGTTGATGGAAAGCTTTCAGACGCTTCATGTCACTGCTGACCAGGGTTGTCGGAGTGAATTCGGCAAACCAGGCGGTAAATAGTTTTTCGTTGGCATCGCGTAAGCTTTGAGGTTTGTTAATGATTAAACAACCTTCGCTCTCGGCGCGCTCCAAAATGTAGGTGGCGTAGATAAACTCGGTATCAAAGGGGGGATCCTTACGCATCAGGATCACATCTAATTCACTTAAACTTTGATCGACTTCTGGGCCTAATTCAAACCAAGACTGGGCATTTTCTTGGACTGCCAAAGGGCGCATAGCGGCTGCTGCGCGACCATTTTCCAGATACAAGTCTTGCATTTCCATGTAATAGATTTGATAGCCACGTGCTTGCGCTTCCATCAACATGGCGAAGCTTGAGTCTTTCTTAATATTGATTTGGGTGATGGGGTCCATCACGATCCCGAGTTTAATACTCATTTATGCTAAGTCTCCAAATTGACATTGCAAAGCCGTTATTGCTGTTAGTGCGGCAGTTTCGGTGCGCAGCACTCGTGGACCGAGTAGGGTCTCTTGAAAGTGATGCTGGTTACAGACCGCAATTTCTTGCTCTGTGAGCCCTCCCTCGGGCCCGATCAACAATCTTACGCCATGCAGCGGAATGGGGAGGGTCTTAATGCTATATGGGGCCTTTGGATGCAAATTCAACTTCATTGCTTGACTGTTTTCACCAGCCCACTGCTCAAAACTCTGTAGTTCGGCGATCTCGGGTACGACACTGCGCCCTGATTGTTCACAGGCGGCAATCGCGATTTTTTGCCATTGTTGGCGTTTTTTCTCAAAACGCTCTTGGTTAAGTTTGACCCCACAGCGCTCACTGGTGAGTGGGGTGATTTTATTGACCCCCAGTTCCACCGATTTTTGAATGGTAAATTCCATGCGGTCACCGCGGGAAATCACTTGTCCTAAATGGATCCTGAGGGGGGATTCGCTGGCATTAAGTTGTTGCGTTAATATTTTTACACTCACCTGCTTCTTGCCGCTACTTTCGATACTTGCGGAGTAATTGTTGCCGTCGCCATTAAATAGCTCTAAGTGTTGGCCTGCTGTCATCCGTAATACTCGACCGACATGGTTGGCGGCCTCGCTATCTAATTCAACGATTTGCTGAACGTTGAGTGGGGAGGGTTGATAAATACGAGGAATACGCATGCTAAGTGTCGGCTCCTGAGCGAGTGAAAATTGAAGCAAATAAGGTTGTTAAGGATAAACTGTTCGTCGCTCGAAGCCTAGCCTGCAAATCGTTGCGGTTGTTAGTGCTGCTCATTTGGCTGGCAAGTTATGGTTTATTGAGCAACCAAGGTTTGTTTACAGCGTTTACATTGATAGCGAGCCCCTTGCAGTACTTTATTATGACGGCGGATCCCCAATTGATGGTTTTGGCACTGGCAGCGATACATCACCGTGCTTAGCTCGAGAGTTTCCAGGGAGTAACGATGAGTGGTTGTAGGTGAGCAGTGGAACACCTGTTGCATCAAGGTTTGCCATTCTTTGCCGTGTGGTTTGATTCGACCATAGAGGGCGTGGCAAATTAGATGAGCCACTTCGTGAGGCACGGTTTGAGCGAGGAAGTGTTGTGGTTGTTGTTGGTAAAAATGCTGATTAAAGCGTAGTCGCCATTGAATTAGGTTGGCGCTGCCCGCAACTTTACTACGACGTGCCGATAACACGATTTCTGGTCGTGTAAATGCACGTTGATAGAAGCGTTCTGCTTGTTGAAAGCAAGCTTCAACCTGTTGCGAAAGTTGTTGCACCTTAAGATCCAAAAAGCCGAAAGGATAATCGCTGATTATACGCTTTCGGCTGCTTCAAGCTAGTGAGGCTTGGGTTTATAGGCCAGCATCGGCTTTCAGGGCTTCGGCTTTATCGGTTTGTTCCCATGGGAACTCGTTGCGACCAAAGTGACCATAAGCGGCTGTGGCTTGATAGATGGGGCGCTCCAGGTCGAGCATTTTCAAAATACCATAAGGGCGAAGGTCGAAATGCTTGCGTACCAAGGCAATCAATTTGTCTTCAGCGAGTTTACCGCTACCAAAGGTTTCGATACTAATAGAAGTCGGCTCGGCGACTCCTATCGCATAAGACACTTGAATCTCACAACGCTCTGCTAAACCTGCTGCGACAATATTCTTGGCGACATAACGGCCTGCATAAGCGGCACTACGATCCACTTTTGATGGATCTTTACCGGAGAAAGCCCCCCCGCCATGACGCGCCATGCCGCCATAGGTATCCACAATGATCTTACGGCCAGTTAAGCCACAGTCGCCCATTGGCCCACCAATGACAAAACGACCTGTGGGGTTGATATGGTACTGGGTTTTGTCATTGAGCCACTGTGCTGGAAGCACTGGTTTAATGATTTCTTCCATTACCGCTTCACGCAAATCTTCGGTGGAAATGCTGTCGCAATGTTGGGTCGAAAGGACTACTGCATCGATCCCGGTAATGATGCCATTCTCATAAGCAAAGGTAACTTGAGATTTTGCATCTGGGCGCAACCAGCTTAAGACTCCATTCTTGCGAACCTCTGCTTGGCGTTTGACTAGTAGGTGAGAGTAGGTAATAGGTGCTGGCATAAGCACATCGGTTTCGTTGGTCGCATAACCAAACATTAAACCTTGGTCTCCTGCACCTTGTTCTTCTGGTCGAGCACGGTCAACGCCTTGGTTGATGTCTGGAGATTGTTTCCCAACCACGTTTAATACCGCACAAGAATCTGCATCGAAACCCATGTCGGAGTGGGTATAACCGATTTCTCGTACCGTTGAGCGAGCTAATTCTTCAATATCCACCCAGGCTGAGGTTGTGATTTCCCCACCAACCATCACCATGCCCGTTTTGACGTAAGTCTCACAAGCTACACGGGCTTTGGGATCCTGGGTTAAAATTGCGTCCAATACAGCGTCAGAAATTTGATCTGCAATTTTGTCTGGATGCCCTTCAGACACTGATTCTGAAGTAAACAAGTGTGTAGTCATGTGATTGGACTCTCTTAGAATGTAATGTTGATGACGTATAGATGGATGACCATCTGGACGTCTATTCTAGTTTCGCTGACTTTATTTTTCCACTCTATTCGCTCATTAAATCATGAATCTGCGAATAATTTGTGAGAATGGCTACCCTCGCGACTGAATCAGGGGCTTGCAGCAATACTGTTACCGGGCTTAAAGCCCACTTTACTGATGATTTTTATTTGGGAAGTGCTGAATCAAATGTTATGTGCCATATAACAAGTCGCTGCTGAGTGTTGCCGACGAGGGACGAAAAGAACAAGCTCAGCAATTGTGCCATCGTTCTTGGCGATGACTTTAACTTTGGGCTCGTGCTTTTCGATGTGATGGCTGTATATCTGGGTCATTTACTATCTTGAACCGTGATGCCTGATCCTTACGCACAGCGATTGCGAGTTTAGCTTGTTTTACTATCCTCGTGACTTTCGTTGATCTGACGTTTGATTTCAGGATTGTTACGCAGTGATTGCTTCAATAGTTCAGA
The DNA here is from genome assembly GCF_050870865.2 of Agarivorans sp. QJM3NY_33. Lineage (NCBI taxonomy): Bacteria > Pseudomonadati > Pseudomonadota > Gammaproteobacteria > Alteromonadales > Alteromonadaceae > Agarivorans > Agarivorans sp. QJM3NY_33. The sequence goes on along the minus strand of NZ_CP194039.2, from coordinate 4,106,984 downwards.
ATATAGTGATTTCCCTTTCAAGGCTTGGGCAATGAAGGTCGCTCCTAAACAAGTAACCAGTAACGGTAAAATGAGTTGGTAGTTATCGGTCATCTCAACCACTAAAATGATGCCAGTGACTGGCGCTCGAACAGTTGCGGCAAACAGAGCCCCCATGCCAGCAATGGCAAAGATGCCTGGTTCAGGAACCAGGTCGGGAAAATAACTTGCCATTAAGCTGCCATATGCTAATCCAAGCAGAGTGCCCAGTGCGAGCATGGGAGAGAATACTCCCCCAGGTGCAGCCGAACCAAAGCTCGCAATGGTCGTAAATAAGCGAAGCACAAACAATAACAGGCAAACACCCCAAACAATTGGATTTCTAAACAACTCGGTGATGAGTTCTACTCCGCCGCCGGTGATATCGGGAACCAAGCTTTGCAGGGTCGCAAATACTGCACCAAATGCCGCACCTGTCATCACGATCCGCGAAATTCGGTTTTTTTGGAGCTGTTGTACTTTAGCCGTGGTACTCAAGACCCAACGGTTAAAGTTAACGCCAACAATACCAAAAATAATTCCTAGTAAAGCGAATAACCACAGAGAGTTGAGTGCTGGAATCGAAAAGTTCGGAATATCCATCACTGCCGATTGGCCATGAATCGAGCGCATCACAATGGTTGCCGCGGCGCTAGACAAGGTGACGCATTTGAATGAGGTAATGCTATAGCGAAATTGCGGCCGCATCTCTTCAATTACAAATAGTACGCCGGCCAAAGGGGCGTTAAAGGCGGCCGCTAAACCAGCGGCAGCACCCGCCGCTGTTAAGATATGGGTGGCGTGTTGATAACGTTTGGCCCTGCCGGCAAACATTCGACCTACCGAACCACCGATTTGAATCGAAGGACCTTCTCTTCCAAGTACCATTCCGGAACTGATGGTGAGCGCCCCAGCGAAGAACTTTATCGGTAGCACTCGACGCCAACGGATATCATGTAAGCCATCCAGAGCGCCTTCTAAGTGCGGGATCCCGCTTCCTGAAGCTTCCGGCGCAAAGCGAGCCGTTAACCAAAATCCCAAGGCGGTGATCAGAGCGCCAATCGAGGCACCTGCGATAATACTTAAGAAAGGACTTAGCGAAGCGCTCTCGACTAAGTGAATCCGAAAGTCACCAACCCAATTAATCAGTTCTTCAAACATCGCGATCACTAAACCGACGGTTGCGCCAACAAAGCCAGAAAGAGCAATCAGAACCATGTAATCGTATTGGGTGGTAAAGAATTTAGGGGTGGTTCGGTGCTTGATTAATCCACCTTGAAAAAACCGAAAGTTGGGAGACTTAGGCATTTTAAATCTAAAACCTTAATAGCAAGAATGACTTCAACGTATGAATAATTATTCATAGGTCCATAAAATTAATCAGCGCTTAGTTGGGGTGAAAGTAAATCACCATGCTGTTTCGTTGGTGCCGACTCAGCGGTTCAAACATATAAAATAAGCTCTTGTCGCAGGTAACGGATGACGAAAATGAATTAAGGGGTGGAGAGGCGTAGAAGCCGATAACTCATCTATCAAAGGAATAATCCGTTATTGCTAATCATTTAATGTTTGATTGTGTTGTCACCACTCCAGAGCGAGGAGTGTGTAACTAGGTTACGTGCTTTTGCGACAGGTTGGTATGATTTTAATCAAAAAAACGTGATCGGTATCACTTAGACATTTTTGCGTTGGGACATTGTCTGTTCGGTTCTGTTATTTGCGCCATTATTTTGAGTAATTGTCCACGTGAGTACTCAATAAGTGGAACTCAGCCATAAATTTACCGATTCTTTTTAGATAATTATTGAGTAACATCGTTGACTTTGTGACAATACGCGCCTCTCGATACCCTATAGCCTATAATTTGCAGGAGAAATTCATGTCTTCTCGTCGTCAACTCGCCAACGCCATTCGTGCTTTAAGTATGGATGCAGTTCAGCAAGCTAACTCTGGTCACCCTGGAGCCCCCATGGGAATGGCTGATATTGCTGAAGTGCTATGGCGCGACTTTTTGAAACATAACCCGAATGACCCAAATTGGGCAGATCGTGACCGCTTTGTTCTATCGAATGGTCATGGCTCGATGTTGTTGTATTCTCTACTGCATCTTTCTGGTTATCAACTGCCTATCGAAGAACTAAAAAACTTTCGCCAATTACATTCTAAAACGCCAGGCCACCCAGAATATGGTTATGCGCCGGGTGTAGAAACCACTACCGGTCCGCTTGGTCAAGGTCTTACCAACGCTGTGGGTATGGCTTTAGCAGAAAAAATATTAGCGGCTCAATTCAACAAAGATGGTTTTCCTGTGGTTGACCATTATACCTACACCTTTCTCGGTGATGGCTGCTTGATGGAGGGGATCTCTCACGAAGCTTGTTCACTTGCTGGTACTCAAGGTTTAGGTAAATTGATTGCCTTTTGGGATGACAATGGCATTTCGATTGATGGTGATGTCGAAGGTTGGTTTACCGACGATACCGTGAAACGTTTCGAAGCTTACGGTTGGCATGTGATTGGTGGTGTCGATGGCCATAATAGCGACGCAATTGCGGCTGCGATTACGGCAGCCAAAGCTGAAACAAGCAAGCCAACCATGATTTGTTGTAAAACTGTGATTGGTTTTGGTTCACCGAATAAATCGGGTAGCCACGATTGTCACGGTGCACCACTTGGTGCTGACGAAATATCGGCTGCTCGTGAATTTTTAAATTGGCCCTATGCTGCTTTTGAAATTCCTCAAGATATTTATCAAGCTTGGGATGCAAAAGAGGCTGGTGGCTCATCACAATCAGAGTGGAATCAGTTATTTGCTGGCTACGAAGCTGCTTACCCAGCACTTGCGGCCGAGTATAAACGTCGTATGAACGGCGACTTACCAAGTGATTGGACAGCATTTGCTGATTCGTATATTGCTGATTTACAAGCTAACCAAGCTAAAGTCGCGACGCGTCAGTCTTCACAAAAAACCTTAGAAGCTTTTTGTCCTAAATTGCCTGAATTACTGGGTGGCAGCGCAGATTTGGCTCCGTCTAATCTTACGATGTGGTCTGGGTCTCAAGCGGTGACTGCCGAGGACGCTTCCGGTAACTATATGCATTACGGTGTGCGTGAGTTTGGTATGTCGGCAATCATGAATGGTGTAACCTTACATGGTGGTTTAAAAGCTTACGGTGCGACTTTCTTAATGTTTATGGAATACGCACGTAATGCCTTACGCATGGCTGCATTAATGAAGCAACCGACTATTTTTGTGTATACCCATGACTCGATCGGTTTGGGTGAAGATGGTCCAACTCACCAAGCGGTAGAACAAACTGCGAGTTTACGTTTAACCCCCAACATGAGCACTTGGCGTCCCTGTGACTCGGTAGAGTCAGCGGTTGCTTGGCGTCATGCGATTGAACGCAAAGATGGCCCAACATCGTTAATCTTTTCTCGTCAGGGTTTGGCACCGCAAGCGCGTGATGCTCAACAACTGGCTGATGTTGCTCGTGGTGGTTATGTATTGAAAGATTGTGCTGCTACGCCAGAACTTATTTTGATTGCAACGGGTTCCGAAGTTGAACTTGCCGTGGCTGCTTATGAAGAACTGAGCGCTGCAGGTAAAGCTGTTCGAGTAGTTTCTATGCCTGCAACGGATGTTTTTGATGCGCAATCAGCCGAATATCGTGAATCTGTATTGCCTTTCGCAGTCCGTAAACGAATTGCAGTTGAGGCGGGTATCGCTGATTTCTGGCATAAGTATGTTGGTTTCGATGGAAAGGTCTTGGGAATGACCACCTTTGGTGAGTCTGCGCCAGCGGGTGAGCTATTTAAGTTGTTTGGCTTCACTCAAGAGAACCTCGTGAAGATGGCTAACGAACTGTTGTAAGACAGTCGTTAGTTATTATTTATGAGTAAAACCCTCTGAATTATAGAGGGTTTTTTGTTTTGTTGCTTATTTATGGAAATGCAAAATACTATGCAGCATCATCCTATTCGGGTCGCTATTAATGGTTTTGGCAGAATTGGCCGCAGTGTGCTTAGAGCGTTATTTGAGTCTCAGCGACAAGATCAGATCCAAGTGGTGGCGATTAACGAGTTAGCCAGTCCAGAAGCCATGGCTCATTTACTTAAGTATGATTCTACCCACGGTACTTTTGCTGAACATGTCTCGCTACAGGGGGAATGTTTATCAGTGGCAGGTCAGCAGATCCAGCTGCTGCATAACCGTGAACCAAGTGCTTTGCCGTGGGCTGAGTTTAAGGTGGATATCGTGCTGGAGTGCACCGGACGTTTTAGCTCAGTCGCTGATGCGCAAATGCATATTGACGCTGGCGCTAAAAAAGTATTGTTCTCTCATCCAGCCGATCCTTGCGTTGACCACACGGTAGTCTATGGTGTTAATGAGCATATGCTGAATGCGGCGAGTAAGGTGGTCTCTAACGGCTCTTGTACTACGAACTGTATCGTGCCTGTGATTCAGGTATTGGATGAGGCCTTCGGTGTGGAATGTGGTACTATTACTACAATTCACTCATCCATGAATGACCAGCAAGTGATCGATGCTTACCACAGTGACCTGCGTAGAACACGCGCGGCCGGGCAATCAATTATTCCAGTTGATACCAAGCTGGCTAAAGGTGTAGAGCGTATTCTTCCTAAGTTTGCAGGTAAGTTTGAGGCTATCGCTGTGCGGGTGCCAACACAGAATGTTACGGCGATGGACTTGAGTGTAACTTTGTGTAAAAAAGTTACAGTTTCTGATATAAATCAAGCCATTCAAGCGGCAGTTTGCGGTAAATTAGCGGGTATCTTGAGCTATACCGAAGAACCCTTGGTGTCTATCGATTTTAACCACAATAGTCATTCAAGCATTATTGATGGCTCACAAACACGAGTAAGTGGCCAACACTTAGTCAAAGTGTTGGCTTGGTGTGATAACGAATGGGGCTTTGCCAACCGTATGTTAGACACCACCGTTTTAATGAGTCAGATGGAATTATCGGCTTAGCCAAGCGGCTGGGTTGTAAGTTTAATTTAAAACTAAATGAGGACAGATAATGTCAATTATCAAAATGACCGACTTAGATCTTGCTGGTAAACGCGTATTAGTACGTCAAGATCTGAATGTTCCTGTAAAAAATGGAAAAGTGACTTCCGATGCTCGTATCTTAGCATCGATTCCAACCATTAAGTTGGCCTTAGAGCAAGGCGCTAAGTTGATGATTACTTCTCACCTTGGTCGTCCTACTGAAGGTGAATATAACGCAGAATTTTCTCTCCAGCCTGTGGTTGACTACTTAAATGAAGCTTTAGATGTGCCAGTACGTCTTGCGACTGACTACCTCGATGGCTTAGAGCTTAAAGCTGGTGAATTGGTGGTTCTTGAAAACGTTCGTTTCAACGTTGGTGAGAAGAAAAATGAAGAAGCTTTAGCTAAAAAAATGGCTGCACTATGTGATGTTTACGTGATGGATGCCTTTGGTACCGCTCACCGCGCTCAAGCGTCGACTCATGGTGTAGGTATGTTTGCTGAAGTTGCTTGTGCTGGTCCTTTACTTGCGGCTGAACTTGAAGCATTAGGTAAGGCAATGGATAAACCAGAACGTCCATTGGTTGCGATTGTTGGTGGTTCTAAAGTTTCGACGAAGCTAACTGTATTAGAGTCACTCTCTAAAATAGCTGACCAATTAGTGGTTGGTGGTGGTATTGCAAACACCTTTATCGCCGCTGAAGGTCATAACGTAGGTAAGTCTCTTTACGAAGCGGACTTACTTGAAACCGCTAAAAAATTGATGAAAGAGTGTGCTATTCCAGTTGCCACTGATGTTGCATGTGCCAAAGCATTTGATGAAAATGCTGAAGCTGAAATTAAACATGTTTCAGAAGTTCAAGATGATGACATGATCTTCGACTTGGGTCCTGATTCAACAGCGGCGCTTGCAGAAATCATTGGTAATGCTAAAACTATTCTTTGGAATGGTCCTGTGGGCGTATTCGAATTCAAGAATTTTGAAGCGGGTACAGCAGGCATTTCTAAAGCGATTGCTGAATCAGCTGGTTTTTCTGTAGCCGGCGGTGGTGATACACTAGCAGCGATTGATAAGTTCGGAATTAAAGACCAGGTTTCTTACATCTCTACTGGGGGCGGTGCCTTCTTAGAGTTTGTAGAAGGTAAAGTATTACCTGCCGTAGCAATGCTTGAGGAGCGTGCTAAAGGTTAACTGGCGACAGTGTGGAAGCTTTGCTTCCGCACTGTGATAAGTAATAAAGCACAGAAGTGTTCATAATTTTAATTAAATATAAGTAGATGGAATCATTGATATGTCTAAGATCTTCGATGCAGTAAAACCTGGGGTTATCTCTGGCGACGATTTGCAAAAAGTTTTTGCTATTGCTAAAGAAAACAAATTCGCACTTCCAGCGGTTAACGTAGTTAACACTGACACGATTAACGGTGTATTAGAAGCTGCAGCCAAGGCTAAAGCGCCAGTTGTTGTTCAATTCTCAAACGGCGGTGCCGATTTCTTCACTGGTAAAGGCGTTAAACTTGAAGGCCAAGGCGCAGCGATTCAAGGTGCTGTTGCGGGCGCTAAGTATGTTCACGCTGTTGCTGAATCTTACGGTGTTCCTGTGATCCTTCACACTGACCACGCAGCTAAGAAATTGCTACCTTGGATTGACGGTCTACTCGATGCGGGTGAAGAATTCTTCGCTCAAACTGGTAAGCCTTTGTTCTCTTCTCACATGATTGACCTTTCTGAAGAGCCACTAGAAGAAAACATCCAAATCTGTGGCGAATACCTTGCTCGCATGGCTAAAATGAACATGACCCTTGAAATTGAATTGGGTTGTACTGGTGGTGAAGAAGATGGCGTAGATAACTCTGATATGGACGCGTCTGAGCTTTACACTTCTCCAGAAGACGTAGCTTATGCATACGAGAAACTAACCGCGATTAGCCCTCGTTTCACGATTGCTGCTTCTTTCGGTAACGTACACGGTGTTTACCAAGCGGGTAACGTTGTACTTACTCCTACTATTCTTCGTGATTCACAAGCTTACTGTGCTGAGAAATTTGGTATTGCTCCAAATGCACTTAACTTCGTATTCCACGGTGGTTCAGGTTCTTCTCAAGCAGAAATTCAAGAGTCTATCGGCTACGGTGTGATCAAAATGAACATTGATACTGATACTCAATGGGCTAGCTGGGACGGCGTACGTGCTTACTACGTTGAAAATGAAGCTTACCTACAGGGCCAAATTGGTAACCCTAAAGGTGCTGATCAACCGAATAAAAAATTCTACGATCCACGCGTTTGGTTACGTAAAGGTCAAGAAAGCATGGTTGCACGTTTAGAGCGCGCTTTTGCTGATTTGAATGCAGTAGACGTACTGTAATTTTATAGCGATACCGTGTGATATAAGGCTCGCCTCGGCGAGCCTTTTTGTTTTCAGTGTATTGATTATCATCTATTTTGCTTGTTCTCAAAGTTTCCACTCCCTTATTTGTCTTGATTAAAGACGCATTATCACCAACCCAAATTGATACTTATGCTGGGAACTTAGAGCTTATCGCTGCTTAATTGTGTTTATTGTGATAATACTTCTCTTCATTGGTTTACACCTTCTAGTTGATGAATGTTTTAGTTATTCTTTATAGAGTATGTGAATCAATCAGTTGTTGATTGGTGATTCTGTTATTGGTATGTGTTTCAGGGCCCTAGATCGCAAGTTAAAATTTGAATTAGTAAAATTCATTCGTTAAATGTTAATCTGATGGCTAAAATTTATACTTTAACAACTGTGTTATCTGTGAGTATTGTCGCCGCAGAAATCTAGAACATCGATCATGTTGAAAGGAAATAAATATGGAACAGAGCATTGCAACTTCAAGTGCAACAATCGTGTCTATTCAAGGGCAAGCGTTTGCTGTGGATGAACTTGGCAATATTAGGGCTCTGCAGCCAGGCGATCAAGTTCAAGCTGGGGAGTTAATTATTAGTTCCCAGGGAGCGCAATTAGGTTTCTATTATGGTGGTGCTGAATATCAGTTAGGAGAGAACAGCGGCACTCAGTTACCAGTAGATGTTACCACAGGACAAGCGCAGCAGCTGAGCGCGGTGAATGATGTTGACATCGAAGCCTTACAACAAGCGATTTTGGATGGTGTGGACCCCACGACTTTATTTGAAGCGACGGCGGCTGGCGGCGAAACAGCTGCAGTGAGTGAGGGCAATGGTGGTTTTGTTAGCATTGAGCGAGTCGGCAGCGAAATTATTGCTGAAGTCGGTTTTGATACCCAAGGTATAACAGTTAATCCGACTCCCACGGTTAATCAACTCGCAGCGAATGTTCAGGATACAACTGCACCTTTTCCGGATGACCAAGCACCCACCATTAGTATTAATACGGAAACTATTAGTGAAGGGGCGGTTGATGAAAATACAGTGGTTGCCAGTTTTGTGTCTAGTGATCCTGATGGTGATCCGCTGAGTCACAGCATCATCAATGATAGTCAGGGTTATTTTTTGCTTGATGGCAATCAGGTGAAATTGACCCCCGAAGGGATCGCTGCAATTAATAATGATCAGCTGAATTTAACCGAGTTAAATTTGACGGTTCAGGTCGAGGCTAACGGACTTAGTACTAACGATACAGCAACGGTTGTGATTGCTCGGGTTGATGCAGGAGACCAAGGTCCCAGTATCCAAGTTTTAGCCGTAGACAATATCACTGAAGACTCGGTTAGCACTGATACTGTGGTTGCTAATTTCAGTTCCAGCGACCCGGAAGGGGATGTTCAAACTTATCAGTTATTGAATAACGACGATGGATATTTGGTGATCGATGGTAACACTGTCAAGCTTAGCGAGGCTGGCGTTGCGGCAGTGAATAATGACAGCTTAAACCTTAGCCAACTGAGTGTTACGGTGGAGGTGACGGCTAACGGTCAAACAGATTCTGCCAGCGATCAGTTATCCATCATACATGTCAACGATGCCCCTGAGAGCAGCACAGTAGTCTTAGAGCCCATCGCCGAAGATAGCGGCGCGCGCATCATTAGCTCTGAAGAATTACTGGCCAATGCCAGCGACTTGGAAGGCGACGATTTAACGGTCAGCAACTTGCAGCTGAGCAGTGGTAACGGCAGTTTAGTGGACAACGATGACGGCAGCTGGACTTATACGCCGGCGGCCGATGATGACAGCAGCGTTAGCTTCTCATACCAAATTACCGACAATGGCAGCACCAATGGTCTCAGCGATCCACTAAGCGTGGATGCCAGCGCCAGTCTCGATCTCACTCCGGTGAATGATGCACCCGAATCAAGTGCGGTCGTCTTGACCCCCATCGCCGAAGACAGCGGTGCGCGCATCATTAGCTCTGAAGAACTACTGGCCAATGCCAGCGACTTGGAAGGCGACGATTTAACGGTCAGCAACTTGCAGCTGAGCAGCGGCGCGGGCAGCTTAGTGGATAATGGCGACGGCAGCTGGACCTATACACCGGCGGCCGATGATGACAGCAGCGTTAGCTTCTCTTATCAAATTACCGATAATGGCAGCAGCAATGGCCTCAGCGATCCACTAAGCGTGGATGCCAGCGCCAGTCTCGATCTCACCCCGGTCAACGATGCCCCAGAAAGTACGGCGCTTGTGTTAGATCCGATTGCTGAGGACAGCGGCGCGCGGATCATCACTAGCGAAGAACTGCTGGCCAATGCCAGCGACTTGGAAGGTGACGATTTAACGGTCAGCAACTTGCAGCTGAGCAGCGGCGCGGGCAGTCTGATCGACAATGGCGACGGCAGCTGGACTTATACACCAGTGGCCGATGATGACAGCAGCGTTAGCTTCTCTTATCAAATTACCGACAATGGCAGCAGCAATGGCCTGAGCGATCCTCTCAGCGTGGATGCCAGCGCCAGCCTCGATCTCACTCCGGTCAACGATGCACCCGAATCGAGTGCGGTCGTCTTGACTCCCATCGCCGAAGATAGCGGCGCGCGCATCATTAGCTCTGAAGAATTACTGGCCAATGCCAGCGACTTGGAAGGCGACGATTTAACGGTCAGCAACTTGCAGCTGAGCAGTGGTAACGGCAGTTTAGTGGATAACGGTGATGGCAGCTGGACTTATACGCCGGCGGCCAATGATGACAGCAGCGTTAGTTTCTCATACCAAATCACCGACAATGGCAGCGGCAATGGTCTCAGCGATCCACTCAGCGTGGATGCCAGTGCCAGCCTCGATCTCACTCCGGTCAATGATGCTCCCGAATCGAGTGCGGTCGTCTTGACCCCCATCGCCGAAGACAGCGGCACGCGGCTGATTACCAGCGAAGAACTACTGGCCAATGCCAGCGATTTGGAAGGCGACGATTTAACGGTCAGTAACTTGCAGCTGAGCAGTGGTAACGGCAGTCTGGTCGACAATGGCGACGGCAGTTGGACTTACACGCCGGTGGCCGATGATGACAGCAGCGTTAGTTTCTCATACCAAATTACCGACAATGGCAGCAGCAATGGCCTCAGCGATCCACTAAGCGTGGATGCCAGCGCCAGCCTCGATCTCACTCCGGTGAATGATGCACCCGAATCGAGTGCGGTCGTCTTGATCCCCATCGCCGAAGACAGCGGCGCACGGCTGATTACCAGCGAAGAATTACTGGCCAATGCCAGTGACTTGGAGGGCGACGATTTAACGGCCAGCAACTTGCAGCTGAGCAGTGGCGCGGGCAGTCTGGTCGACAATGGCGACGGCAGTTGGACTTATACGCCGGCGGCCGATGACGACAGCAGCGTTAGCTTCTCATACCAAATTACTGACAATGGCAGCAGCAATGGCCTCAGCGATCCACTCAGCGTGGACGCCAGTGCCAGCCTCGATCTCACTCCGGTCAACGATGCCCCTGAGAGCAGCACAGTAGTCTTAGAGCCTATCGCCGAAGATAGCGGCGCGCGCATCATTAGCTCTGAAGAATTACTGGCCAATGCCAGCGACTTGGAAGGCGACGATTTAACGGTCAGCAACTTGCAGTTGAGCAGCGGTAACGGCAGTTTAGTGGATAACGGTGATGGCAGCTGGACTTATACGCCGGCGGCCAATGATGACAGCAGCGTCAGCTTCTCTTATCAAATTACCGATAATGGCAGCACCAATGGTCTCAGCGACCCACTCAGCGTGGACGCCAGTGCCAGCCTCGATCTCACTCCGGTCAACGATGCCCCTGAGAGCAGCACAGTAGTCTTAGAGCCTATCGCCGAAGACAGCGGCGCGCGGCTGATTACCAGCGAAGAACTACTGGCCAATGCCAGCGACTTGGAAGGCGACGATTTAACGGTCAGCAACTTGCAGCTGAGCAGTGGTAACGGCAGTTTAGTGGACAATGGCGATGGCAATTGGACTTATACGCCGGCGGCTGATGATGACAGCAGCGTTAGCTTCTCTTATCAAATCACCGATAATGGCAGCAGCAATGGCCTGAGCGATCCCCAAAGCATCGATGCCAGTGCCAGCCTCGATCTCACTCCGGTCAACGATGCCCCTGAGAGCAGCACAGTAGTCTTAGAGCCTATCGCCGAAGACAGCGGCGCGCGGCTGATTACCAGCGAAGAACTACTGGCCAATGCCAGCGACTTGGAAGGCGACGATTTAACCGTCAGCAACTTGCAGCTGAGCAGCGGCGCGGGCAGCTTAGTGGATAATGGCGACGGCAGCTGGACCTATACACCGGCGGCCGATGATGACAGCAGCGTTAGCTTCTCTTATCAAATCACCGACAATGGCAGCAGCAATGGCCTCAGCGATCCACTAAGCGTGGATGCCAGCGCCAGTCTCGATCTGACCCCGGTCAACGATGCCCCTGAGAGCAGCACTGTAGTCTTAGAGCCGATTGCCGAAGATAGCGGCGCTCGGCTGATTACCAGCGAAGAACTACTGGCCAATGCCAGCGACTTGGAAGGCGACGATTTAACGGTCAGCAACTTGCAGCTGAGCAGTGGTAACGGCAGTTTAGTGGACAATGGCGATGGCAACTGGACTTATACGCCGGCGGCTGATGATGACAGCAGCGTTAGCTTCTCTTATCAAATTACCGATAATGGCAGCACCAATGGTCTCAGCGATCCACTCAGCGTGGACGCCAGTGCCAGCCTCGATCTCACTCCGGTCAACGATGCCCCTGAGAGCAGCACAGTAGTCTTAGAGCCTATCGCCGAAGACAGCGGCGCGCGGCTGATTACCAGCGAAGAACTACTGGCCAATGCCAGCGACTTGGAAGGCGACGATTTAACCGTCAGCAACTTGCAGCTGAGCAGTGGTAACGGCAGCTTGAGTGATAACGGTGATGGCAGCTGGACTTATACGCCGGCGGCCGATGATGACAGCAGCGTTAGCTTCTCATACCAAATTACCGACAATGGCAGCACCAATGGTCTCAGCGATCCACTCAGCGTGGACGCCAGTGCCAGCCTCGATCTGACCCCGGTGAATGATTCACCCGAAAGTACGGCGCTTGTGTTAGATCCGATTGCCGAAGACAGTGGCGCGCGGCTGATTACCAGCGAAGAACTGCTGGCCAATGCCAGCGACTTGGAAGGCGACGATTTAACCGTCAGTAACTTGCAGTTGAGCAGTGGTAACGGCAGCCTGGTCGACAATGGTGATGGTAGCTGGACTTATACGCCGGCGGCCGATGATGACAGCAGCGTTAGCTTCTCATACCAAATTACCGACAATGGCAGCACCAATGGTCTCAGCGATCCACTCAGCGTGGACGCCAGTGCCAGCCTCGATCTGACCCCGGTCAACGATGTGCCAGAGGCGATTAATGACCATTTCAATTTACTCGCATCGGGAGGTACTGTATCACTCGATCTTTTAGCGAATGATTCTGACCCAGAGGGTGATGCGATTAGCATTAAATCCATTGATGGTACTTTGTTAACTCCCGGATCCGCCCAGACTATTGCTGTCGAACAAGGGCTTGTGAATGTGAGTGCAGCGGGTTTAGTTAGCTTTACCGCGAACCCTGATAGTGGTGGCGATGTTCGTTTCTCTTATACGATAGAGGATCAAGGGGGTCAACAAAGCCAAGCGACGGTGAGTGGCAATATTATTGATTTGAATAGTGACAGCGCGCAGGTCTTTGAAGCGGGCCTGGCCACAGGCTCGGCACCTGGGGTTGCCAATAGTTCAGCAAGTGGAAACTTATTAGCCAACGACGGCGGAGATTTTTCCGAGTTATCGATAAGTAGTATTGCCTATGAAGGCAGCCCGTATACTGCTGATGTTAATGGCGTGATTAGCATTGACACTGAGCAGGGTGTATTAACGGTGTATACCGAAGCCTATGATGGCTTTGGTAAGGGAGACTATCAATACCAGTTAAATACCTCGCGCTTAGCGGGTGATGGTCAAAGCGAGAGTTTCTCTTATATTGTTAGTAATGCTCCCGCTGGTTTTACCAGTCAGGCGACACTTGAGGTGAGTATTGTCGATGATGCCCCTGTCGGTAGTCAGGTTGCATTGACTCTGGAGTCGAGCCCCTTGTCGGTCACGACTAATTTAGTCTTGGTATTAGACACATCGGCGAGTATGAATAATGGAGAGCATGGCGATGGGCTCGATTACTTAAAAATTGCCGTCGATGCTTTAACCCATTTGATTGATCAGGCCGACGATAAGGGCAATGTGAATGTACAAATCATTGGTTTCTCTGATTCTCAAGTGAGTAGTGGGTGGATCATTGATAACGTGGCCGACGCCTTAGACTACTTGCAAAGCTTAGCCTCCGGAGGCGGTACTCACTATGATTCAGCCTTGAATCAAGTTATTCAATCCAGCATCGTTGCCGAGCAACCGAGTGCCGATAGTACGCTGTTGTACTTTATTTCCGATGGTGAACCGAATCAGGGTTATGGTATTGACGAGACGGTCGAGTATAAGGGCTTAACTGGACAGGATGCTTGGGATACTTTTGTTAATGAGAATGTCGATATTAGCTATGGAGTGGGGATTGGTAATGCCAACTTATCGGTGTTACAAGACATTGCTTCAGATTCTGCGAATGATGAATACGCATTTATTGTAAATGATGTGACTGATTTATCGACTAGCTTGGTAGAAAGTTATTTAGACGAGGCAGTGAGTGGCTCGTTAGGCTTAGTTGACACGGCATCAACCAGTGGTTTCATGGTGGGAGCGGATAATGGCTACGTGAGCGCTATAAAGGTTGATGGTACCACTTATACCTATGATCCAGATGCTAGACCAGAGCAGCAACAAACCCTGAGTATCGCCACTGCTCTGGGGGGCTTGTTAGTCCTTAACTTTGTGACTGGTGCCTATAGCTATGAACTCAGCTTGAATAGTGATGGCTGGGCGCAACAAGAAAACTTCAGTGTCACAGTGTCAGACTTCGATGGTGACAGTGCTGTTACCGACATTGTAATTCATACTGTATTTGAACCAATTGTTGATGCTAATCGTGATTATGTGATCACTTCTCAGGATGGCACCAGCAGTATCAGTATTCCGAGTCTGGCCCTATTATGGAATGATCAGGGGCATGCGATTGAATTGAGTGGTGTTAGTGATGCGCAAGGCGGTAGTGCTAGTCTGGATGATTCAGCTAATATCGTGTTTGAATCCGATGATGGCATCGGTTTAGGTATTAATGAAAGTAATTTTGAAACTGAAGCCGTGGCCACAATCGCGATTGAAAATCCGCTCGATAGCGGTTTATCGCCAATCAATAATTCATTGTTAACGGCGGTTGATTTAAGTGACCGCTCTTTATTCAGTGCCAATGATCGCAATATCATCAATACCAATAACATTGACGGATACTCTTACGCTTTTCAAGGGACTTTAGAGAGTGATACTTCAGTCGTTGGTGGTGTTGACCAAGATTGGTTTAAGGTGACATTGGCAGTAGGCGAACAGTTACGTATTAATGTCAGCTCTAATGATGATGCTTCTCGGTCCGTGGATGTGGATGTGTATTTATATAATGAATCAGGAGAGCAGATAGCCGTTATCGATGATTACTGGGCCGGTGCCAAGGAAACTTACACTGCCGATTATCAAGGTGATTATTATATCCAAATTGTCGCGGAACAGGGTGCTGATAATGGCCAAGCTTATCAACTTGATTTAACTATTTTGACCGATACTGCGGAGTACAATAAATCGGCCGCAACAGATGTATTGGAGCAGTTTGATTATGGCATCAATGCTGATGGTCTCTCGGATACCGCCACGGTCGAAATTGTTGGTGAACATAGTCAAACGCTACAAGGCAGTGACGCCGATGAGATTTTAATTGGTAATGAGCATAGCGATAGTTTGCTGGGTGGCGGCGGTCAAGATGCCTTAATAGGAAATCAGGGTGATGATGTCTTGATTGGCGGTAGCGGCGAAGACTTACTCATTGGTGGTCAGGGTAACGATATACTTACTGGTGGTGATGATAGTGATATGTTTGCTTGGTTAGCAAATGATGATCAAGCGAGCGTGAATGATACGATTACCGATTTCACTGTTGGTGAAGGCGGTGATGTGCTTAACTTAAGTGATTTGTTACAAGGGGAAACGGAAGCCAGTTTGGAATCTTTCCTCTCCTTCGAAACGGTGACTCATGGAAGTGGTGTCGATACCATTATTTCAATTGATAAAGATGGCGGCGACAATGGTTTCAGTGTTCATCAGACCATTACCCTCGAGAATGTTGATTTTAGCGGTATGAGTGATAGCGAAATATTGACTCAATTAATTGAAGATCAACAGCTTAATGTCGATAACTAAACCTTTTTATTTGGGTTAATTTAATTACAAGAGTAAGCTAAGGCTTGCTCTTGATGTTTTATATTGTAAAGGATGCAAGGTGCAGGAAGCCAACCCACAGCAACACCATCACCGTGATTTAGATATTGCTGCTGAGCGCAGTGACCCCTTACTGAATAGTTTGGTATTTTTGTCCAAGTATTACGGCAAGCCTTTTTCAGCGAAGGCGCTTTCGGCTGGCCTACCGTTAAAAGAGGGCTTGTTGACGCCTGCGCTATTACCTCGCGCGGCGTTACGCGCCGGAATGGATGCATCTTTGGTTAAAAAACCAATTGATAAAATTCCCGACTTATTATTGCCTTGTATTTTGCTATTAGAAGATGGTCGCTGTTGTGTATTGCTTGCTCGTAACCAGCAAGATATTGAAGTAGCTTGGCCGGAATTACCTGATAGCCACGAGCATATTACTTTAGACAAATTGGCTCCGAGTTATAGCGGTTTTTGTTGTTATGTTCGTAAACGTTATCGTTTTGATGCGCGTTCTCCGGAAGCTTTAAAGAGTAACCGTGGTCATTGGTTCTGGAGTACTTTGCGTCGCTCGGCTCCTATCTACCGAGACGCTTTGGTCGCATCATTATTTGTGAATTTATTTGCAATTGCTTCGCCCTTATTTGTGATGAATGTTTATGATCGGGTCGTGCCCAATTCAGCGATGGATACCTTATGGGTATTGACAGCTGGAATGGCGCTGGTCTTGGTGTTCGATTTCGCTTTAAAGCAGATGCGTGCTTACACTTTAGACTTAGCAGCTAAGAAATCAGATATTTTATTATCTGCCCGAATCTTCGAAAAATTGCTGAACATGAAGATGGAGACTCGTCCTACCTCGGTAGGTGCCTTCGCAAAAAATATACAAGAGTTCGATTCGATCCGAGAATTTATTACCTCCGCCACGATTGCCGCTTTAGTTGATGTGCCATTTTCTTTGCTGTTCCTTGCGATTATTGCACTGGTTGCCGGCCCCTTGGTATTGGTGCCTGCTGGGGCGGCGCTGGTGATGCTTCTGTATTCATTTTGGATCAAACGTAAGATGCATCAAGAGGTCGAGCTAGGTAGCCGATTTGCCAGTCAAAAGAATGCTCATTTAATCGAAAGTCTTTCTGGTATCGAGTCTTTGAAGTTAGCGGGGGCAGAAAGCCAATTCCAGCATAAGTGGGAAGAGTTAGTCGGTAACATCGCCACTTGGAATATGCAAATTCGTAAATTGGCGACTTCGGTGGGCAGCGTTAACGGCTTTGTTTCACAAAGTACCACGGTGTTATTAGTGGTGGTTGGGGTATTTCAAATCTCTGTTGGTGAATTGTCGATGGGGGGCCTGGTGGCGGCGGTTATGTTAACCGGACGCGCTTTGGTTCCTTTCTCTCAAGTCTCATTATTGGCAACGCGTTATAATCAGGCGCAATCGGCATTGCAAAATCTAGAACAGATTATGGCTTTGCCGGATGAGAATCTAGAGCGTTATATGCATCGTTCTCATTTCGATGGCGATATCAGTTTTAGCGATGTAGATTTCACTTATCCGGGTTCTGAAGTTCAAGTGCTTAAACAGGTAAGCTTTGCGATTAAAGCCAAGGAAAAAGTCGCAATTATCGGGAAAATCGGTGCAGGAAAGACCAGTATTGAAAAACTTCTGCTGGGATTTTATACGCAACAGCAAGGCGCTATTCGTCTCGATGGTGTTGATTTAAAACAGATTAGTCCTGCAGATATTCGTCAAAAACTGGGGTGTTTACCTCAAGATATTAATCTGTTTTATGGTTCTATTCGGGAAAATATCACCCTCGGGGTGCCGCATATCGAAGATGAGCTGATTTTTCGCGCAGCAGAGTTAGCTGGGGTGAATGAGTTTACTGATATAGATCCTGAAGGTTTAGATCGTCAAGTGGGCGAGCGGGGTCAATATTTATCAGGGGGACAGCGCCAGGCGGTCGCTTTAGCACGTGCTTTGCTGTTTAACCCTCCGGTATTAGTGCTCGATGAACCGACCAGCAGTATGGACGCTCACTCTGAGAATTTAGTGAAGGCACAACTGAAACAAGTTGTCGCCGATAAAACCTTTATTTTAATTACACACAAAATGTCGATGTTGGATTTAGTTGATCGGATTATTGTATTGGAACGTGGTCGAGTGGTTGCCGATGGCAGTAAAGCAAAGGTTCTAGAGCTACTGCGTACTGGTCAAGTGAGGTCACCAAATGGCCAAGCGTAAGCTAAATGTTTCTGAGAGTGATCTGCAATTTGTGGATGATATTAACGCCGCGATATTAATGAAAACGCCGCGTAGTTCGCGTCGTTTACTATGGTTGATCTTTATTTTGATGATCTGCGCCTTATATTGGGCTCATTGGGCCAAAGTGGATGAAGTTACGGTCGGCGCGGGGAAAGTGATCCCTTCCCAACAAATTCAAACCATTCAAAATCTTGAAGGCGGTATTCTTAAACAAATTTTGGTGAAAGAAGGCGATACTGTTGAAATAGGCCAGCCTTTATTGTTGATAGACGATACTCGTTTTCGTTCCGATTTTCGTGAACGAGAGCAACGCTTAATTAATCTTCAGTCTGATGTAGCGCGCCTGCGTAGCGAAATTACCAGTATTAAAATGCACCCCGAGTTGGACATGACACAGTGGCGTAAACAAGTATTAATTAGTGATGAGCCCATAGACTTTGATGCCGAGTTTAGCCAAAAGTACCCTGAAGAAGTGAAGGGTCAGCAGTTGCAAAAGATGGCTAGGTTGCGGGCCTTACAAAATCAATTGTCGATTACCGCAGGGCAAATTGAGCAGAAACAACAGGAGTTATTGGAGCTTAAGTCTAAGGTTGAGCATGCTCAGCGGAGTTACAGTTTGGTGCTAGAAGAGCTCGCCCTCACGAAACCCTTAGCCAAAGAAGGTATTGTTTCTCAGGTCGAATTGTTAAAATTGAAACGTCAAGCTAACGACCTTAATGGCGAACTTCAAAGTAGCAAGCTATTAGAACCAAAAATTCGCAGTGCTATCGCCGAAACGGTGTATAAGCGTCGAGATATTGCGCTCGCTTTTTTGAGTGATGCTCGTCAGCAGTTGAATAAAATTGAATCTGAATTGCAGCCATTAACCGAGGGTCAAGTTGGTCTGCGGGATCGAGTCGCTCGTACTTCAGTGGTCTCGCCAGTCAAGGGGACTGTGAAAAAAATCTATAGCAATACGGTGGGTGGAGTGGTGCAACCAGGGATGAGCATCATGGAAATCGTACCTATGGAAGATAATTTATTGGTTGAGGCGAAAATTCAACCTAAAGATATTGCTTTTCTTCGTCCGGGGCTTAAAACTGTTGTTAAATTCAGTGCTTACGACTTTTCAATTTATGGCGGTTTGAATGGTCATTTAGAATTAATAAGCGCAGATACGATTTTGGATGAAGAAGGTCATAGCTACTATTTAGTGCGGGTACGTACAGATAAAAACTACTTAGGTAGTGATAACATGCAGTTACCAATTATTCCTGGAATGTTGGCCAATGTAGACATTATCACCGGTAAAAAGAGTATTTTGGATTATCTATTAAAACCGATTATGAAGGCGCGACAGACTGCGTTAAGAGAACGTTAATCGTGAACGTACCAGTTAACAAGGAGAGTTAATGAACAAGTTGTGCTTAAGCGTTACGTTTGGATTGATGATGAGCTGTAATTTCGCTTCGGCTCAATCTTTAGAGCAAGCGGTGGCCAAAGCTTTAACCGAGCATCCTCAATTACAATCTTCTTTTAACCAGTTTAAGGCAAGTGGTGAGCAATATCAGGGGGCAAAGGGCGGCTTTTATCCCAAGGTTGATTTGAATGCTGGCGCGGGGTGGGGGCAACGGGAAACAAACGCGTCAGGTACCAATAGCGCCAATCCTACAGAGCTTGGTATTAGTATTCGTCAGTTATTATTTAGCGGTTTTGCGACTACCGGTGAGGTATCGAGAACCGAGAATGAGGCGCGGGCCGATCAGTGGTTATTGTATAACGATGCCGAGAATATTGCGTTGCAGGTAGTGAATGTCTATTTAGAGGTGCTCAAGCAACAGCAATTGCTTACTTTGGCTGAGAATAATTTGCAAACTCATCTGGCGATCCAAGGGGATATTAAGAAGCGCACCGATGCCGGGCTAGGTTCTAGTGCCGATCTTACTCAAATTAACGGTCGAGTGGCTCGAGCGAACACCAATGCTCTCTCCGCTCAAAATAACCTATTGGATGCTCAAAGCCAGTTTTTGCGAATGGTGAATAGTCTCCCTCAGGATTTGGTCATGCCGGCGGCCGATATGAACTTGTTACCGCCGGATCTTGATAGTGCGGTTGATGCGGCCTTGAAAGTTCACCCCGCATTAAAGTCTGCGCAATATGATGTTGCAGCCGCGAACGCCCAAAATACCGTGGCTAAGTCGCGTAATTACCCAGAGATTGCTTTAGAGTTAGATGGGGATTGGAATCGTAACCAAAACGGTCTCGCTCATACCAAAGATTATGAGCTAGCGGCGATGCTACGCTTGCGTTATAACTTATTTAATGGTGGCAGTGATTCAGCGGCGATTCGTCAGAGCGCTTATCAGGTCAATCGGGCCAAATCGATGAATGAGGATGCGCTGCGTCAAGTCACTGAGGGCACGCGCTTGGCTTGGAATGCCTGGGATGTATTGGTTCGTCAAAAATCATTCTTGCAGCGGCACGTTGATGCGAGTTACCAAACAGTGAGCGCCTACAAGAAACAGTTTAATTTGGGAAAGCGTAGTTTGTTGGATGTACTGAATACTGAGAACGAGTTATTTGAAGCTCAAAATGAGTTTATTGCTGCCGATATTGACGAATTACGAGCGAAATACCGTCTGCTGAATGCCACTGGGCAATTGCTCGAAGGATTACGGGTAGACCGACCCGAAGATTGGACTTTTTAATGCTTAAATTGAGCGCAGTCATCTTACTGGCGATCTTCAATCTGATGGCTTGTAGCCAGAGTGTTGAGCCTTATAGGGTTGAATTGGCGGGCTACGACCGTGCTGATCAAGATCGCGATGGGGTCATTAATCAACGAGATCTTTGCGTCGATACCGAATCTGGGGCTGAAATTGATAATAATGGTTGTGCTGCTTATCAATTAAATGTTGATAGTTATGAGCTGATGGTATTTTTTGAAAATGATTCGAGTCAATTGAAGCGTGAGTTTGAGCCGCAGTTACAGCAAGTCGCTGAATTTATGCGGCGTTATCCTCAGGTTGAAATTGGGGTTGAAGGTTACGCCAGTGCTAGCGGTCGTGCAGACTATAATCTGCAGCTTTCGCGGCAACGGGCGAAGGCTGTGAGCCAGGTACTGGTTGAGCGTTTTCAAATAAGTGAGCAGAGGATCCAACTACAGCCTATGGGCGAAAGCCAACAGTTGGTGGATGATGATTCACCTCAAGCGGCGGCTGCCAATCGTCGAGTCCGTATATTTGTGCAACAACAATACCGCAATGTGGTCCCTAAATGGACTATCTACACGTCTCAGTTAAAGCCTTAGGTTAGCGGCATGCGGCGCCTTTTTTCACGCTGGTGGCTGATGGCTTTAATTTGGCCAATGCTGCTACTCGCTTCGGCCTATCAACTGGAAGAGCTTGCCGCCACAGTCCGCAGTTTTTATGGTGAAAGAGCCGAATTAAGAGTTCGCGCCTGGCGTCAGTTGATTGCCGAGAGTCAAACCATTGCAGAGGCCGAGCAGCTCAATCGGGTCAATGATTTTTTCAATCAAATGTTATTTGTCGATGATATTGAAGTTTGGGGACAAAAAGATTACTGGGCGACTCCGGTTGAATTTTTAGGCGCAGCCGCTGGTGATTGTGACGATTTTAGCATCGCCAAATATTTCTCCTTAATCGAATTAGGGGTTGATGATAGCAAGATGCGCTTGGTCTACGTTAAGTCTTTGACTTATAATCAGTTTCATATGGTTGTTGCGTATTATAAAACTCCGGCTTCGGTTCCCATTATTCTTGATAATATCAATCCAAGGATCCTGCCAGCGACACAACGTGGTGACTTAGTGCCGATCTATAGCTTCAACGGTCAGCATCTTTGGCTAATGAAAGAAAAAGGTCGAGGTCAGTTGGCGGGTAACTCTTCTCGACTTAAATTATGGACCGATTTACAACAGCGCTGGCGGCTCAATCAATTGAAAAAACCAGTAAAGAATTTTGAGGGCTAGGGGACCACTATGACCTTATATCGCCAATTATTGATAGTCGTATTGCTGATTTATGGTGGCTTACTTGCCGTTGTATTTACGATTGATGTTAACAATACTCGAACTTATTTGTCTGAACAGCAGCTCTCAGATGTGAATAATACAGTTACCTCTTTGGGATTGTCTTTGAGTCCTTATCTTGAAGCGAATGATAAAGTGGCGGCCGAGTCGGTGATTAACGCGATGTTCGACAGTGGCTACTATCAGCAAATCAGCCTGAAAATGTTCACTGATAATCAATTGATTGATCGACGTAATAGCGCCAGCATTGAGGGGGTACCTGATTGGTTTATCTCGCTGGCGTGGTTTAAACCGAGCGCCCAACAGCAGGTGCTCACTAGTGGTTGGATGCAGTTGGGCGAATTAAATGTGGTCGCTCACTCTGGCTATGCCTACTTGCAGTTATGGGATGCCATGCTTGATCTCGCCAAACTGTTTGTGGTGGGCTATTTGGTTACAGTGCTATTGCTGATGCGAGCGCTACGTTATTTATTAAAGCCGCTAGAACAAATTCAAGAGCAAGCCAAACAGTTGGAACAGCGTAACTTTGGGCAAACCATCCCCTTGCCTCGCACTCAAGAGCTGCGCAGTGTGGTGGGGGCGATTAATCATATGTCAGATAGTATTGCCCAGCAGTTTGAGCAACAGGTCCGGGAGGCGAGCATCCTCCGTCAGCAAGCTTTTCAGGATTCGGTCTCAGGTTTGGGCAATCGAGCTTATTTTGTCAGTCAGAGTCAGTCTTGGTTGGCTGAATCCGGAGTGGGTGGTGTCGTCTTGCTCTCGCTTGATGTGATAGAAGCCATCCATCTGCGAGATGGTTTTGTCGCACGTGATCACTTGATTCAATCCGTGGGCGAATTATTTTCTAGTTATATCCAGCAACAACAACAATTGGTATTTGCTCGCATTAGTAAATTAGAGTTCGCTATTTTAGCGGAAGGCTTTGATAAGCAACAATTGTTAGCGCTGACCAAGCAAGTTCATCAAGACATTATGCAACGACTGGGGCCTTGGCAGCATTATCTTAGTCGGCCGATGGTGATGGGTTTAGTATTGCGCCAGCATGATGAGAATATTAGCCAATTACTGACTGCCGCCGATGCAGCTTTGCATGCTGCGCGTGAGCAACGTGAGGGGTATTATAGTCTGGCAGCGGTTGAAGATAATGCGATACCTCGTAGCCAATGGAAACAGTTACTGGAAAGCACGATTGAGCGGCAAAGTTTGAATTATAAAACCCAAGTGGTTCAGTTTATTCATACCGATAGTGTGTTACACCATGAACTGTTTACGACTATCGAGGTCGATGCTCAAGATTATGCCGCTGGGCAATTTATGCCAGCAATTGAACAATTTAGACTGGGCGCTCAATTTGACCAAATGGTGGTAGAAAAAGCCGCCATTGCCTTGCATCGACAGCTAGACTTAAGCTTAGCCATTAATCTCACCTTGTCGGCCTTGAGTGATGTTCAGTTTTTAAACTGGTTGGTTGGTTTTGCCCGGCAGCAGCAAACAGTGGCGAAGCGGATGGCTTTTGAGATCCCAGAGACCGCATTTTTGCATGAAAATAGTGAACTTAGCCGATGCATCGATTGCTTGCGTGACCTTGGTTTTCAGATTGGCATCGATCAATATGGTCGTAACCTAAACTCACTGAGTTACTTAAGTCGAGTCAAACCAGATTATGTGAAAATTGATTATGGTTATACCGCTCAGGCTTTGGTTGAAGGGGGCGATAGTCATTTCTTGAGTGCTATTTGTCGTGCGGCTAAAAATTTGCAAATTGTGACGGTGGCACAACGGGTGGAGAATCAACAGCAAGTTGAGCGTTTAGCCAGCCTACCGGTGGATGCCTATCAAGGTTATGTGGCGCCACCTGAAAAATTCAACTTGATTGGGGAGCGGCGATGAAGCGATGTTTGTTGATTGTTTGCTAAGGCAGATTGAGCGGATATATTTCCGGGGTCTGTTGCAGATAAAGCCTTTACTAAGGCGGTTCAACGGCTCCGTAAGGGCTTTTATCTAGAGAAGATTAACCATAAAGATGAATATGCCCGAGGGCTTACGAGGGAATAAGATGAAGAATTATCTGTTAGCGCTAGTCATTTGCTGTTGCGCGACAGCTCAACCAGTGTTTGCCGCATTGTTACATACGAATGGTGAAGCGAAGCTATTGGTAATTGCCGATCAGGTACAACTTGATTTACAGGCCTCGAGTCTGGCGAAGACCGCTGGTGATGCGAAGCAACAAGTGGATAAAATCGTGAAGGTGACACAGTCAAAATTGGCTAATCTGCTCAGCGAATCTGATCGTTTCGAAGCTAGCCAATTACAAATTCAAGCTGAGTACCGCTATCAAGACCGCGAACGAATATTTGTCGGTTACCGTGCACAACGTAGTATCGTTGTAGAGCTCTCAAGTCTGGACTTACTCACTCGCGTATTAGATGCTGCGATGCTCAGTGGTGTAGATGAGGTTCGTCGCTTGCAATATACCAGCTCACAAGCTGAACAATATCAGCATCAGGTTCGCGCGATGGCTGTGGAAGATTCCTACGCAAAAGCCAAACAACTGGCCGATGCATATAATAGCCGTTTAGGTGCCGTCGCCGAGGTGAACTACCGTAGTCAAACGGCTGTGCCAATGATGAAAATAGAACGGGCGAATTTAGCCGCGGATGGGAATAGTAGTTCCTATCAGGCTGCTCAGCTAGTATTTAGTGATAACGTCGATGTTAGTTTTAACTTATTAACCGAAGATGATTGATTGGACAAGCGAATCATAAGTCCGAGCCAGAGGATGTAGTTGACTCAACCCAGTGACGATCAAGTAGCGGCCAGTATCCTTGTGCCGGACGGTTGATGAAAGATGCCGATTCTCAAACTTCACGGCGGACTACGAATAGGCTTAGCTTGTGGTGTACGAGTTGGCTTTCAGCAGCAGGTTTACGCTGAACCTGCTGAATTGGTTTGAATTGTCAGAGCACTTAACATGGATAAAAAGTTTAAACAATCGCTCCCTTTACTGCAGCTGATGTGGTTGGTGTTGATGATGAACTTTGCTTTGCCGCTGGCCGCACAGCCAGTGCCGCCCACCGAAGTCGAGTTTGTCACCATCGATTATCCGCCGCTACTGGGCAAGAAAGACAGTATCATGACCGATATTACAACGGCGGCCTTTAATGCGATGGGAATAGCCGTTACTTATAAAGTGTATCCGTTAGCGAGGGTGGTGAGAGCGGTTACCAGTAATAGTGTGGTAGGGGCCTTAGGCAGTAATAGTTGGTTTCATTATGCGCCCGCTGATGAACCGGTTGCTTTCATTCGTATGTATAGCCTGAATATGCTGCTCTTTTATTTAAAATCTCGTTTTCCCGAGGGACTCAAGTATCAAGATTTAAGCGAGCTCAAAGACTACCAAATCGGTTATATCCGTGGCGGTTCACTGATTCCTGTATTTGAACGTGAAGGGATTAAACCGGATTTAGTGAGAAATTTGAGCCAAAATGTGCATAAGGTTTATGCGGGGCGAGATGATATGTTTGCCGCTACCGAGCTTGGAGGCTGGGCGATTATTGAGCGCTACTATCCTGAGCATGTCGATAAGTTTTCGTCCGCAGAGCAAGCGATCCTCAACATTAGTGGGGATATTATTTTCGCGAGTCAACAGCGCTATTTGGCTGCGTTATTCCAACAGGGTTTTGAAGCCATCAAGGCGAATGGAGAATATTTGACCATTATTCAAAAGTACTACGGTGGGAGAGCTTTACCGCAACACATGCTCGATTTTATGCAGCAGCCAATTATCCTTGAAACACTTAAAGCCGTCGAATAAGCTTGGCATTTTGTGAGAACTCTCCAAGTCAAGTCCTGCCGCGTGGAATGGACTTGTGACTTGGAGAGTTGCATCAATATACGATTAGTCGGTCGACTTAATAGGCGGCATCGCTTACCACAAAGTCTTGGGCGTTGTGGGTATCAACCAGTTCGGCCGCTAAAATCACTCGTGATGGTGCACTGTGATACATTCTACCTAAATGTTCATGACGTAACCCGGTAATTGCTAACGCAATCCCTGAAGCAATCATGCTTGGTGGATAGGTCACTGTGGCTCTTACCACGGGGTTTCCATTAACGATCATGGCTATAATGTCCTGTGAACCTGCGCCACCTAAAACGGTTTTAATATCGCTGCGCCCAGATTCTTTGATTGCCTGCATCACACCCTTTAACATATCGTCATCTTGGCACCATACCGCATCAATTTTAGGGTGTTTTTGTAAATAGTTTTCCATGACAGCCAAGGCTTTTTGGGTCGACCAATCGGCTGGCTGACTGTCTAATATGGTGATTTCTGGATGTTTCGCTATCACTCGATTAAAGGCGTCTACTCGCTGCTTATTAATCGGAATGGGCATGCCTTCAATCACAACCACCTTTCCTTTGTTTTTCATTTCTTTTGCAAGCCATTCACCACTGACTCTGCCAAGACCTGCGTTATCTCCGGCAATAAATACATTTTGGGCGGGAACTTCCAGTTCTCGGTCAACCACGACGGTATAAATACCGCTGTTGTAGGCTTCTTCGATAACTTTCTGTAGCGTTGCTGGATTGTGGGGTAAAATGACGAGCGCATCGATCCCTTTAATCATTAAATCTTCCACATCCCCCACTTGTTTTGAGCCTGAGCTGGCTGCGACTACATAAAACTCCAGCCCATCTTCTTGCTGTTTAAAATCTTTGGCAGCTTTTTCTGCCCACCACAGCAACCCAGCGGTCCAACCATGGTCTGCTGAGGGTACCGATACTCCAATTTTGAGGTTTTTTGCTATCGCGATATTGATGCTTAGCGAACTGACAAGCACAATACCCAGTAGCAGTTTTCCTATGTGTTGTAATAAACTCATGACTTGCTCTCCTTCGTATTAAATTGACGGCGTGGCTTTAGCGGTCTCGTTTGAATTGCATTAATACCGCAATCAAAATAACCAAGCCTTTTACCGTTCCTTGTAGATAGGGAGAAACCCCTAATAAATTCAGCATATTATTAATAATCCCCAGAATGATGGCTCCAATAACCGTCCCCCATAAGGTTCCTTTGCCACCGGATAGCGAAGTGCCGCCAATCACCACCGCGGCAATCGCATCCAGCTCGTAAAATAGGCCCGCGTCCCCAGGGCTCACCGAATTCAGCCGTGACGAAAGCATGAGTGCGGATAAACCCACGGTAAACCCCACAATCACAAAGCTTAATAAGTACACGCCTTGTACATTGATTGCCGAGTAAGTTGCTACTTTAGGGTTTGAGCCCACCGCGCAAAGGTGGCGCCCGAACGCGCTGTGGCGCAATACCACATGGCCTAATAGCGCTAAACTCAAAAATAGCCAGACTGGGATCGGAATACCTAGCCAGTAGCCCCCTCCGAGATCTGGGTAATAGGAGTTTTGCGAGACCATTTCTCCAGCATCGCTAATGTAAAGGGTGAGTGAGCGAAAAATAGACATGGTGGCTAGAGTCGAAACGAAGGCGGCAATTTTACCTTTGGTCGTGAGCCAGCCGTTGAGCGCCCCAAAGGCAGCTCCCATTGCCATTGCTGCGACAATTACGATGACAACGCTAGTCCAACCATCCCCTAAATAGTTGAGTAACATAATGACTAATACACCGACCAAGGCCAGCATCGAACCGACCGACAAGTCGATCCCACCAGCGATAATCACAAAGGTCATCCCAAGGGCGATAATTCCGGTGTAAGAGACTTGGCGTAGTACATTCGTGAGGTTTCTGGGGATCAGAAAGTGTTCGCTCGCTAAGGCCGAGAGTAAGATCAAAATTAACAGCGCGAGGAGTGGAGCCCAATTTGAAATACTAAGTGTTGGCAATCTGCTGAGCCAAGTTCTTGCTCGCTTCGGCTGGTTTTTAGTTTTCATTTTTGCAAGCTCATTCATGCTCGCTCTCCTGTCGTTGAAGTGTGGTGGTGGTCGCTTGTGAGGTTAGCCCCGCTGCCAGAAACATAATTTGTTGTTCATTAATTTGCTGGGCCTTGAGTTCGCCTTGGATCCGACCCTCGCGCATCACCAGTACCCGGTGAGCAAGGCCTATTAACTCTTCCATATCGGAGGAAATCACTACGACCGCTAAGCCTTGTTCGGTAAGGTTTTGTACAAAGTGATAAATTTCTTTCTTGGTATTTACATCCACTCCCCGAGTGGGTTCATCGAGGATTAAAATTTGTGGTTGGGTGTCCATCCATTTCGCCAGATAAACCTTTTGTTGATTCCCTCCGCTCAAATACAATAATTCGCTATTTAATGACGCGGCTTTAATATCGAATCTCTTCACATAGTGTTCGGCTGTCTGGTGAGTTTTACGATGATTAATTAAGCCTTTGCAGTATTGGCTTAAAGAAATCAAACTGATGTTTTCGGGTAGGTTAAAGTTCATGGTAAGGCCACAGCCTTGGCGATCTTCACTTAAGTAAGCCAGACCGTGTTTTAGGGCATCCTTAATGTTATGGATCGATACCATTTGTTGCTGAACCCATATTTTTCCAGAATGGCGTCGGCGGAGGCCCATGATTGCCTCTGCCATTTCGGTTCGGCCACTACCGACTAAGCCAGCAAAACCCAGAACTTCACCCCGGCGTACACTAAAACTGATATCGTGCAGCAGGCCTTTGATTGAGAGCTGCTGAATCTCTAGTGCTTGCTGGGATTGAATTTCGGAGCGCAGAGGAAATACTTGATTAAGTTCTCTACCAACCATCTTACGGGCCATGTCTTGTTCGTTGATTTCGCTTACCTGTTCAATCGTGATGAGTGAACCATCACGCAAGATCATCAGCCGATCGCATAATTGTTTTACCTCTTTAAGCTTGTGCGAGATGAATAAAATAGTGACACCTTGCGCTTTTAACTTTTCAATCAGTTTAAATAACACCGTGACTTCTTGGCTGGTGAGCACGGTTGTTGGCTCATCCATAATCAGCAGTCGAGCGTCATTAACCAAAGCTTTGGCTATTTCGACCATCTGTTTTTCGGCGACACTCAGTTGCTCAATCAGGGCATCTGCTGATAGCTCGGTTTCAAGTAAACTTAATAACTCTTGAGTTCGTTGGCGCATCGCTTTTTTATTGAGTAATATTGGCCCCTTGAGTTCTTGCCCAAGAAAGATGTTCTCAAATACGTTCAAACTAGCGATGAGGTTAAATTCTTGAGGGATCATGGCGATACCGAGTGCTTTCGCATCGCTAGGGCTATTGATCTTTACTTGTTTTCCGGCGACTGAAATTCGACCGCCACTACTTTGATAAATACCGGAAATAATTTTCAGTAGCGTGGATTTTCCAGCTCCGTTTTCGCCTAAAATCCCCATCACTTCGCCGGGCATTATCTGTGCACTAATGCCATCTAATACAGGTACCCCAGAAAAGTGTTTACTGATTTTCTCTAGGCTTAGAATGGGTTCAGCTTGCTTCATGCCCATTCTCCAAAGCGGTCCACTGGCCGTTATTTTGTGAAGAAAACAACATTGCATTGATGAATTGTAAGCCTTCAACACCTTGTTTTACGCCCGGTAATAGGCTGTTGGCAAAGATTTCAGTGGGAGATTTTCCTGCCGCGCACAGTCGGATAGCTTGCGCGGTTTCTTGATATAAATTAGCAAAGCCCTCGAGGTAACCCTCGGGGTGGCCTGCCGGCGTTCTAACTAAATGGGGGGATCCTGATTGATAACCATAACCAGCTCGACTTAAGATCCGGCTTGGTTGCGCAAAGGGGCTGTAAATTAGCTGATTGGGCTGCTCTTGCGCCCATTCTAAACCGCCATCACTACCGTAGACCCGGATCCGCAGCCCGTTTTCATTGCCGGGGGCGACTTGCGAACTCCACAACATACCGCGTACACCTTGCTCAAAACGCAGCATTGCATGTACGTTATCGTCTAATATTCGATTTTCGACGAAGCTGGTGAGTTCTGCGCTGACTTGTTCGACTTGTAAGCCAGAGACAAAGGTGGCTAAGTTGAAAGCATGGGTACCAATGTCACCTAAACAACCCGCAGGACCAGAACGTCGGGGGTCGGTGCGCCAAGCTGCTTGTTTATTACCGCTATTTTCGGTGGCGGTGGTCAGCCAATCTTGGGCATACTCGACTTGAACTAAACGCAGTCTACCTAAGATCCCTTCGCTGACCATTTGGCGGGCCTGCCGTATCATCGGGTAGGCGCTATAATTATGCGTTAATACAAATAATTTTCCGCTTCGAGTGGCCAATGTTTGCAGGCTTAAGGCTTCTTGTAGTGAGCAGGTCATTGGTTTGTCACAAATGACGTGAATGCCAGCCTGTAAAAACGCTTCCGCAATCGGGAAGTGTAAGTGATTTGGTGTCACAATGCTTACCGCTGTGATGCCATCGCTACGTGCAGCTTCGGCTTCGGCCATGTCTCGATAATCGAGATAACAGCGTGTCGGTTCAATACCAAGTTCTGCTGCCGATTGTTTGGCTTTGTTCGGATCAGCGCTGAGGGCGCCAGCGACCAGCTCAAATTGATCATCTAAACGGGCGGCTATGCGATGAATTGCGCCGATAAATGCGCCACTTCCCCCGCCAACCATGCCTAATTTAATCTTAGTCATACCTTGTTCCTTATAAACCTAAAATGCGTAAGTTGGCTGCTTGATCGATTGCGCTATCGGCAAAGTCGTCAAAGGCCTTATCGGTCACCTGAATGAGGTTTCTCTTGACAAAGGTTGCTCCCTCGGCAGCGCCAGCTTGAGGATGTTTCAGGCAGCATTCCCATTCCACCACAGCCCACCCAGTAAAGTCGTACTGTGCCAGCTTGGAAAAAATGCTCACAAAATCAACCTGCCCATCACCTAAGGAGCGAAATCGGCCAGCTCGTTCACTCCAGCTTTGGTAGCCTCCATACATACCTTGTTGGCCACTTGGATTAAATTCAGCGTCTTTGACATGGAACATTTTTATACGTGGGTGGTAGTGGTCAATAAAGTCTAAATAATTGAGTTGTTGTAAAACAAAATGGCTCGGATCAAATAGGATGTTGCAGCGTGGATGGTATTTAACTGCAGCTAAGAATCGATCAAAGCTCACGCCATCGTGTAAGTCTTCTCCGGGATGTATTTCATAACATAGATCGACACCAGCTTGGTCGAAGGCATCCAAAATGGGCAGCCAGCGCTTAGCGAGTTCGGCAAAACCCGTTTCAATTAGCCCTTTTGGACGCTGTGGCCACGGGTACATATAAGGCCATAGCAAGGCTCCGGAAAAAGTGACGTGGGCGTGAAGCCCAAGGTTTTGTGATGCCTTTGCTGCCAGTAACAATTGCTCGACAGCCCATTGTTGACGCTCTTTCGGTTTGCCGTAAAACTGCTCGGGGGCAAAGCCGTCAAACATTTCATCGTAAGCGGGGTGTACTGCCACCAGTTGGCCTTGTAAATGAGTCGATAATTCGGTCAGGGTGAGACCGTGACCGTCAAGCAGCGCTAAAATTTGTTGGCAATATGCTAAATCGTTGGCGGCGCGCTCCAGATCAAATAAACGTTTATCCCAGCTCGGTATTTGTACCCCTTTGTAACCTAAGCTTGCAGCCCAACGGGCAATATTATCGAGGGTATTAAAGGGGGGCTCATCACTGGCAAATTGAGCCAGAAATAGCGCGGGTCCTTGTAGGTTTTTCATCGGTATTCCTTATCGATCCGTTGAATCAGTAATGACAAATGTAATCGATTACATTTTTGCATTTTAAGAGTTATCATGTTGTTCATTTACTCCGGTGGTTTATTTCGCTTCGTCATGTGTTTTTTTCATTGGTGGATAAAATCTATACAAGATGTTGGCTTTTATCTAGCGGTTGTTGCGTAAATGTGATCAATGTTGAGCTTTAATGGTCACCGGTTAAGAAACGTTATCCGTAAAGCAAATAGCGTAAAGCGCTTTTGCAAAAACCGATGTAATCCGTTACATTTAGATGGACTTACGGAGCGTCGACCGAAGCTTTGTGCTGGTGTTATTAGCAACTAGGACTGTTCATGCCAACCATAAAAGATGTTGCCAAGCTTGCTGGAGTATCAACTGCTACGGTCTCTCGTGCTATGACGGATCCAGCAAAAGTATCGGATAAAACTCGGCTTAAGGTTGAGCTGGCGATTGCCCAGTCGGGCTACGCTCCTAATGTTATCGCTCGTAACCTGAGGCGAAGTGAATCGAAAACGGTGGTCATTATTGTGCCGGATATCGCCAATATGTTTTTTGCAAATATTGTGCGTGGTATACAGCAGATTGCCTTACAAAATGCTTATAAAGTATTACTCGGTGACTCAATCCACACTGTAGAACAAGCCAAAGAATATATGGACTTAGTCCGCAGCAAGCAGGCTGACGGCATTATCTCTTTAACTGCCGAGCTACCGATGGAGATCCGACAAGGGACGAGCATTCCAATGGTTATGGCTTGTGAATATTTTCCCGATTTTCCTATACCAACGGTCCGCATCGATAATCGAGGTTCGGCTAAACGGGCGGTGGATTACTTGCTGGATATAGGGCATCACCAAATAGCTTGTATTACCGGTCCCATGGAAAATCCTATCTGTATTGACCGTAAAGCGGGTTATCAAGATGCTCTACTTCAAGCTGGATATACGCTCAATGAAGCGGCTTTTGAGGAGGGGGATTTTAGTTTTCAGTCTGGCTATAGTGCGTTTATGCGTTTACAGCAGCATTACTCGATGACTGCTTTATTTTGTTTTAATGACATGATGGCGTTAGGGGCGATGAAGGCTGCGACTCAGCTTGGTATTAAAGTACCACAGCAATTATCTATCGTAGGTTTTGATGACCTCCTGTTTGCCGAATACACTAATCCAGAACTCACGACCATTCGCCAACCGCAAGAAGATATTGGTAAAATAGCGATGCATACCCTACTAAAAATATTGACAGGTGGTAAAGTTAACCAAGATACGGTCGTGCCAACTCAGTTATTGGTTCGCTCTAGCGCAACCCCTCCGGAAATGATCTAACTAAACAGCTGAATGAGGCTGGCATTCCCACTTGATATGACTTTTAAACTCTTCCTCAGCTTTTGTTTGCTTGTTATTTAGAGTGTAAGTTAATCGGCGATCCTAAACATATTTAACATTTACTAATTTAAGATACTCGGCGAAGGTGTGGGTCGTGGTCGTGAGCATCTGCGATGTAAAAATTAGGTGTTTTGCTTTCTTTGGTTATACTTACAAAACTTATGGATTTCAGCCCTATTAGCTAATAGCAAGGCGGTGATGAGCGATGAAGGTTTGTTTTGCAAGACGACTCAGGAGCGTTTGCTTAATGCTCATTACATTTCTCATCGTGACCTCTGGCCGAGTTCAAGCGGACCCTCAACTAGATATCGATACCGTTGAGTTGGCGACAATAGACTATCCACCGTTAATGGGAGGTCGAGAAGCGATTCTTTCTGAACTTGCTAGCGCAGCCTTCGCAGCAGTGGGAATCAAGGTTAATTATCGGGTTTACTCTCTGCCCCGAGTGGTTCGGGCCGTTGCAACTAACGCGGTCGCCGGAGCCCTGGGGACTCATAATTGGTTCTACTATGATGATGCGAAGTTGCAAATATCATATATACCTATTTACGCCGTTAATATCCGATTATTTTATTTAAAGAGCCATTTCCCTCAAGGGCTGGACTACCAAGAGCTTCGTGATTTGCAAGGCTATAAAATCGGTTATATTCGTGGTGGTGCTTTACTCCCAGAGTTTGCTAAAGCCAATATTGAACCAGAATTAGTTCGAACTTTGCATCAAAATGTGGAAAAAGTGTATGCGGAACGCGATGATATGTTTGTTGCCACCGAGCTAGGAGGATGGGCTGTCATTAAGCAGCATTTCCCCGAGGATGTCAGTAAATTTGCGCAGGCTGAGGATCCCTTATTTATTGACGAAGGAGATATCATTTTTTCTCATAAGTATAAACATTTACAAGACATTTTTTGGCTTGGTTTTCAGATGATTAAAGAGAATGGCCAATATTTAAAGGTGGTTGAAAAATACTATGGTAAACACCAAGTTCCGGCTTATTTGCAAAGGTTTATTGAGTCGCCCTAAGGGCTAATTTCGCGCGAAGCTGAATCACATCAACATGTGCACTGGACTATCATTTTGCCAGCTTGATTTAACTATCACGCCAAAATTTCAAGATATGCCCTTTAAAAGGCGTATTTAAATAGTCAGTATGTAGCGGTTTTTCATGAGTATTAAGGTATCCATATTGGGTCATACATTGACTCAGCTTACTTTTTCGACCTCGACCGGGGTCAACTAAAATCACTTCGCATTTACGGTTGGCATGGTTTTCAATGAAATTTGCCAGTAGTTTAATATGCTCATCTTCATAAAGCAGATCACTGCCGATGATTAAATCAAACCGACCTAAATGATCTCGCTTGTCTGCCCAATCAACTCGTTGATAGTCAATGGATTTATCTCCATTAAGTAAGGTGTTGCGCTGCAAGAAAAACTCTGCTTCGGGGTGGTAATCGGTCGCGGTAATATCGGCATTTTGTTGATTAAGCAATAAACTAGAAAGCCCAATACCACAGCCTATCTCAAGAATGCGTTTGTTGCCTGTTTGATAGTCTGAAATATGATGGGCCAGTACCATGCTTGAAGGCCAAACAATACCAAATAATGGCCAAGTGGCTGACGAAATCCCTAATTTTAATGCGATACCATCTGGGTCGCTAAATTGCTGATTGTCACGCAAGGTGCAAAGGTGAATGTCGGTACTACCAAACTCGATAGTTTGGTAACGAAGCCGCAGTGCTGATGTCATAATTATCCAAAGGGATTAAGAAGGCTAAGCCAGCTATCTAGGATAAGTGACGAAACAGAGTACACTAAGAATATAGCAATTTGAGTCTTGTACAAGTAATTTGCCTAGACTGGTTTTCTATAGGCACAAAAAAAGCCAGCATTTAGACTGGCTTTTTTGCGACTTAGCGAATCAAATTAATGCAAAATACGCGCGCGTATTGTACCTTCAATTTCTTTTAGTTTCGCTATCGCTTGATCTGCTTGTGCTGTTTCTACATCAATTACGACGTAACCAATGTTAGCATTGGTTTGTAGATATTGAGCAGCAATGTTGATCGCATCTTCAGCAAAAGCTAAGTTGATTTTGGTTAATACGCCCGGTTGGTTATGGTGAATGTGTAACAGGCGGCTGGTGCCCGTATGCTCAGGCAGAGCCACTTCTGGGAAGTTAACCGCTGACAGCGTTGAACCATTGTCTGAGTACTTGGCTAGTTTCGCAGCCACTTCGATGCCGATATTCTCTTGGGCTTCCTGAGTTGAACCACCAACATGGGGGCTTAATAGGACGTTGTCGAAGTCACGTAGCGCAGAGACAAATTCTTCTTTGTTTGATTTTGGCTCGGTTGGGAATACATCGACAGCTGCCCCGGCTAATTTTTTACTTTCTAAAGCAGCAACCAGCGCTTCGATATCGACTACAGTACCGCGTGAAGCATTGATTAAAATTGAATTTTGCTTCATTGCTGCAAATTGAGCTTCTCCAAACATGTATTTGGTTTGGGGGGTTTCAGGCACGTGTAAACTAACCACATCACTCATCGCCAAGAGTTGGTTTAAGTCATTTACTTGGCTTGCATTACCCAAAGATAGCTTACTTTCGATGTCGTAATAGTAGACTTGCATGCCTAGGGTTTCAGCTAAGATCCCGAGTTGGGTGCCAATATGACCATAACCGATGATGCCCAATTTTTTACCGCGAGCTTCAAAAGAATTATCCGCAGATTTGATCCACTCGCCGCGGTGTGCTTTGGCGTTTTTCTCTGGAATACCGCGAAACAATAAGATGATTTCACCTAATACCAACTCGGCAACGCTACGGGTATTAGAGAAGGGAGCATTAAATACGGGAACGCCCTTTTTTTGCGCGGCGGCTAAGTCAACCTGATTCGTACCAATACAGAAACAACCAATCGCCACTAACTTATTCGCGGCGGCAAGCACTCGTTCGTTGAGGTTGGTGCGAGAACGAATACCGATGAAATGAACATCTTTGATTTTCTCTATCAGTTCGTCTTCTGCTAGCGAAGTTTTGATCATTTCTACATTCTCATAACCAGCTAATTGAA
The DNA here is from genome assembly GCF_050870865.2 of Agarivorans sp. QJM3NY_33. Taxonomy (NCBI): domain Bacteria; kingdom Pseudomonadati; phylum Pseudomonadota; class Gammaproteobacteria; order Alteromonadales; family Alteromonadaceae; genus Agarivorans; species Agarivorans sp. QJM3NY_33. Next base: position 4,070,714 of record NZ_CP194039.2, on the reverse strand, counting down.
AGGACTGTAATGAACTCGGGTGCAGACCCTCTAATAACAAAACCTTAATTTTTTCCTTGCCTAACGAATACTTTGCCATGTTTGCTTCCTAAAACCCATGTTACCGCTTGAGCGAGTAAATTTAGCAAAAAAGCACCACTTAGGGAATGTAATTTTATTACATCAAAATTTATTCATGTTTCGGCTAAAACACTGAGTTTGCCATGATTGATAGTTTTATATTTGGTATATTTGTACTTGGCTGGCAGTAATTAGAGACGAATTGAGACTGGTTGGAATATGTCACAAAAAAAGGAGTGCAGAAAGCACCCATTTTTTTGTTCGCTTGCTTATTTAGCGTTTTAGAGCGCCTTCTGGAGTACCAATCACCACATGATCTGCGCCGCGAGCGGCAAACAAGCCATTGGTCACGACACCAGCAATAGCATTGATATCACGTTCCATTTCAAGCGGGTTGATGATCTTCATACTATGTACATCCAAGATAACATTGCCGTTATCGGTGACAACTCCCTCACGGTATACTGGATCGCCTCCCAGTTTTACCAATTCACGCGCCACATAGCTGCGAGCCATAGGGATCACTTCTACTGGTAGTGGAAACTCACCTAAAACATCCACTTGTTTGGTATTGTCGACGATACAAATGAATTTTTCGGCGACCGCTGCAACAATTTTTTCTCGGGTTAATGCCGCACCACCGCCTTTAATCATATGATTTTGGCCGTTAATTTCGTCGGCTCCATCGACATAAATAGACAATTGGTCGACGCTATTCAAGTCGAATACTTCAATGCCATAAGCCAATAGTTTTTCGGTTGATGCCTCAGAGCTGGATACGGCACCGATGATTTGATTCTTCATGGTGGCGAGAGCATCAATAAAATGATTAACCGTAGAACCCGTGCCAACACCAACAATCGTGTCTTTTTGTACGTAATCTAAGGCGGCCCAGCCTGCGGCCTTTTTCATTTCATCTTGTGTCATTGCGATGCTCCGAAGCGATAGTTGTGAGAATTTGCCAATAAGTTGGCTATTTGGCGCGCAGTATAACCAAGCACAAAGGTGAACGCCAATGTCGATTGTTGTTTTTAGGCTGCGCGTCGGGTGAGCTAAATTAGGCGCTTACCAGCGCCAGTCTTTGCTGGGGGTGAGGATCCGTTTTAAGGGCTGATCCCATACCTGAACAGGAACTGCATCGACTTGCTGGCAGTCGTGAGCCAAGCCAACCACCAGCGGGGGATCGGTTTCTATATTCGCCAATAAACGATCGTAATAGCCACCGCCCATACCCAGTCGATTTCCCTCGGCATCGAAAGCAACCAAAGGGGTTAAGATCAGTTCTAATTGCTGGCCGGCAATGACCGCCGCTGGGTCAAAAATGGGTTCGGCGATCCCAAAGCGGTTTTGTTGCATCAGTGTGTTGGCATGATAGTGATGAAAACACATGTTTCCATTGGTATTTGGGTCGACTAAAGGGACAAAGACTTGTTTGTTTTGCTGCCACAACCAGTCGATAATTAATGAAAGATCCAGTTCCCCATCAAAGGCTAAATATAAGGCGATTCGTTGTGGTTTTACTAGGGTGGGATCCGCTTGTAAGTATTCGAGGATTGCTTGGCTGGCCTGTTGCTGCTGGGTGGGGCTTAAGCTGCCGCGCTGTTGGCGGATCTGATGGCGTAATTGTTGTCGCCACTGCTGATCTTGCGCCGCATCAAGTTTGCTCATACCAAAGGCTTAAGTTGCTATTAGATTGTTTCAGTGTGCAATGAGATGCAGAGGGAAGCAAGTTTTAAAGTCCCCCAAGCCTGAGTGTATCAGGCTTGGTTGGTCCACTTGAGTTTATACCGAGCGAAACAAGATGCTGATCATAGTAGCAGGTTAAAATCGAGAAGCATGGTTTTTGAAATTGGGCGTCCGGTAATGGTGACTTCAATTTCAGCCTTGTTTTGTCGATCTTAAGCGGGTAACTTTTGATCATCAACCGATTTCAATTGGTATTAGTCAAGTTCCACGTTGTGATAAACGTTTTGTACGTCATCACAGTCGTCCAACATAGCTTGAAATTTTTCAAACATCGCCACATCATCACCGCTAATTTTGGTGTAGTTTTGCGGAATGAAGCTAATTTCTTCCATCTCAAACTCTAGTTCTGGTAGCGCTGTTATCAGTGAAGTTTTAACTTTGAAGTACTCAGTATGAGGAGCAAACACGGTAATCATGCCGTCTTCGCACTCTACGTCAGTGACTTCTACGTCATCCATTAATAGGATTTCTAAAATGGCATCTTCGTCGTCACCTTGAAAAGCAAAGATTGCTTGGTGATCGAACATGTGAGCCACGCTGCCTTGGTTGCCAATTTTTGATTTGGTTTTAACAAAAGCTTGACGAACGTCGGTAAAGGTACGGCTGTTGTTATCGGTTAAACAGTCAACAATCACCATACAACCGCCAGGGCCATAACCTTCGTAGCGGGCTGGTACGTAATCTTCACCTGCACCACCTTTCGCTTTCTCTATGGCTTTATCGATAACATGGCTAGGTACCTGATCTTTTTTGGCGCGGTCAATTACACTGCGTAATTGCAGATTCGCGTCGATATCGGCACCGCCGTTTTTAGCGATAACATAGATTTCTTTACTGTATTTAGAATAAACCTTGGTTTTAGCACCTGCGGTTTTGGCCATCGAGGCCTTACGTACTTCAAAACTTCTGCCCATGGGTTGCTCTTTCTCGGATACTTAAAAATTCTGGGAGGGATTTTACCAGCTGAAACGCAGGGAACAAGGGCTGGGTAGGTTTCTGGGTGAAGAATGTCCTTAAACTTGTTAATTCGTGAGGTATTTAACTGTAAATACCTCACGGGCGAGGGGCGGGAGAGTAATACCGAGAGACTCGAATAAACGGGTGACTCGGTGGGGTGAAAACAATCTAAAATGTGAATTTACAATTGATCTAATGATTGTTGACTGAGATAAGCTGGATTGTAGTATTTGTCGGCTAAGCGATAGTCGGTGACGGATTGATAGTCAATCTGGGTACTTTTATAGCTTTGAATGCTATCTATCAGAGTCATGCTTTGTACCACGATTCTGCCATCGCGCTGACCCGCACTAAAATAGGCTTGTTTGGCTAGTTTCCCGGATCTTAAGTAAAGATCGGCCTGAAGTGGAAAGTTATTGGCTTGCTCCACCCACAGCTCTATTTTTTGATAAGTGGCTCCACTGGTTTTAGCCTGCAATTGTAGTTTGATAGCGGGTTTGCCATTGAGCTCGGCAGAGTCGCCAATTTTGCCTCGATAAGATTCACTCCAAGTGAGCGTCGAGATATCACCAACCGAGGCTTCGCCTAGTAGTTTTTGCATTGGTGTTATGCGAATCGGCCGTCGACTATTGGGCATTAATAACCAGTATTTATCACCCAACATTAGTAATTTTTGGCCGCGTTCGGCTGACGCTTTAAATACCACCAGTGACTTTTGTTCTGGGCGAATATATACATGATAGCGATGCTGCTTGGTTCGTTGTTGGTGCTTATATTGACTCACGATGGTCACTACTTTGGCCGAACGACTTTGCAGTCGATAAGAGTCGGCTTGCAATAAACGCTGCTGGATTTCGCTGTCGGCATGGGCAGCATTAAATGGCAATAAACATAAAAATAACCAATATTTCAATAAATTAAACATAAATTAGAGCCTCTGTAATCGGTTTATTTAGACCTTTTCGGGCTGCAATGGCTGAAGCTAGGCTGCAGATCAACACGACGCTCAAGGCAACGATGCCGGCGAGCGGCCAAGAAAAGTGGATCAATAAGGGGTAACCAACACTACGTCCTGGGGGGGCGGGCATTTGAATATCGGCAAATAGTAGCGTTAGGGATAGCCCTGCGCTCAGCAAGATCCCGAGGGCTGCACCAAACAATGCTAATATCACCGCTTCTAAGACAAAACCGTTTAGTTGTTCGGAGGGGGCGGTTCCTAAAGCGGCGAGGGTGCCAATTTCGCGAGTCCGTTCGGTGACCGACATGCTAAGTGTATTAAATAACGAAACAAATACCACTAATCCCATTATTAGGCCCAATACGCTGAAAATGCGGTTATATAAGTTGCGTACCGCATCATAAAAAAAAGCTTGCTGCCACCAAGGCCTGACCAACAGGCTAGGAAATTGCTGTTCCACTTGTCGTTGTAAAGTTGGAATATCTTGATCAGCGAAGGCAAATACCGACATCAAGCTCACTTTATCACTGCCCAATAAGGCTTGGCTTAAACTTAGAGAGGTGTAAACCAAGCGTTTATCCAAGTCAGGTACGCCGGTGGACACCAAGCCCTGCACCTTAAAATCGTAAGCATTCAAAGCACCTTCGCTCGTGGTGGCGAGTAAAGTCAGCCAATCGCCGACTTGAACTCGCATGTAAGTTGCCAGTGTGTCTCCAAGTAAGATTTGTGGCTGCGTTGGATCTTCAGCTTCGGAGAGCAGTTTGCCAGATTTTAGCGTCAGAAATGGCCCCTTTTGGCTAAACTCGCTGGCTAGTACTCCTTGACCAACAAAAATGGCAGACTTCTCGCCGTGGCTAATCAAACCGCTAAATTCGATGCGCGGTTGTACAGCCTTAATTGCGGCGAAACTGAGTAAGCTATCGCGTTGTGCTTGCCAATTGTTTAAACCAAACTGTAGAGAATAGTCTTCTTGTTGACTTAGGTATTGGCGATTAGACAAAGTAAGATGGCCAGTTTCGCGAGCGGCGGCTTCGGCCAAAGATTGGTAAGTAAATAAACCGAAACCGCCGGCACTGAGCAGTGCAAACACCGCAATCGCAATTATAAGCAGTGACATGAGGCTGCGACGGCGATTACGTTGTACATTGAGTAGCGCATGTTTTAAGCGACGCATTGGCGATTTCCCCTACTTTGTATTTGCCCATCGTGAAGTCGTATTTGTCGCTCACAATGCAGACTCATACGGCTATCATGAGTTGCGATTACAAAGGTGGTTTGTTGCGCTTTACCGATGCTTTTCATCAATTCAATCACCTGATGAGCACTCACGCTATCAAGACTAGCGGTTGGCTCATCGGCAATCACCAAGCGAGGTTGATGAACCAGCGCTCGGGCGATGGCGACGCGTTGCTGTTGACCGCCCGATAAACATTCGGGTTTCGCCTGGGTAAAAGACGACATACCGACGGCGTCAAGGATCTGTAACACCTTTTTGCGGCGAGTGGCTGCACTCATTTTGTTGAGTAATAAGGGGTATTCCACGTTCTCATAGGCGCTCATCACGGGCACCAAATTAAAACGTTGAAAGATAAAGCCGAGCTGCTGTCGGCGCAGTAACATACAATGGTGAGCATTGTTGTGAAGATGCTCGCCGTCAAAATATAGTTCACCTTGATATGCCAAGTCGAGTAAGCCACAGATGTTCAATAAGGTACTCTTACCAGAGCCCGATGGGCCGCAGAGGGCAACCATTTCACCGTGTTTGATCTGGAGGTTGACGCCCGATAAAGCTTGGCACTTTACTTGTCCAGTTTGATAAGACTTGGCGATATTGTTGAGTTGCAACATGATAGCTCCTTAGCGTTTGCTATATTGGGCATATAATTGTTCGGCTTGTTGGCTATACGAGTCATCGATGCCACTGGCTCGCAGCTGCTTCAACCACGCTTGGGCCTGTGGCTGTTGGTCTTGCTTGAGGGCCGTTTCAATGGCAAAACTGTAGATCCAGGTGCTGGCCTGTCCGGGAGCGTTCAGTAATTGAGGATCCGCGAGGACTTGGCGAAATAACTCGAAGCCGCGTTCTTGGTAGTTAAAAAATTGCGGTACGCTGCTATAGGTAATGGCTGCCATTGCCTGCATATACAGCGCTTGTGGCAGGCTGCGATATTGTTGTTGCCAGTGGTTGGGGCCTATCATATTGAGGGCTTTGTCCATTCGAGCCAAGCCATCTGCGGTGAAATTAAGTTTGCGCCACGGTAGCCAGGCATCATCACCCTTTAGCGTTTCCGTTGCGCCCAAATAAAACAGCGCCCATGCATCGCCGGGTTGCCCTTGCTGAGCAGTTTGCATTTCCTGATAGAGTTGCTCCAACTCAGAATAATCGCCTTGGGCGGCTTGAAAATAACGAGTTAGTAATTGTGGCTCTAAATCTGCCATGGCCGAGTAACTCACGATGAGTAATAGGCTTGCGAGCGTTAGTTTTTTCATGATTCATCCTTGGGATTGGAAAGTGACCGTTTAAGCCTAAGTGAGAGACGACTCGGGGACAGTGCTTTGCGATGAATTGCAGTTCAAGGCGATGAGCGGTTATATCTTGGTTTCGCCAAGGGCGTAGGAGGTTTCGCCAAGGGCGTAGGAGGTTTCGGCGGGTGGCCCGAGTTAGTTTAGCTGCTAATTAGCATCGTTTAATACTTGCATTTTTGTTGAAATAGGCTGAGTCTAATGGGCAAGTTTTATGAGCAACTTACAGGATCGAGTATGTTGAATATGGACTTTAACCAAGCGGTGGCGATTAATACCCAGCAAATGGCCTGGCAAACTAGCCCATCGATAGGCGTATTGCGTAAACCTTTGGAGCGTGCGGCCAAAGAATCGGGTCATGTCACCAGTATTGTTCAATACCAAGCCAAGTCTCATTTTGCCGAACATCTGCATCCTTTAGGTGAAGAAATTTTGGTACTGGAAGGGGTTTTTTCTGATGAACAGGGAGACTACCCGGCAGGTACTTATTTGCGAAATCCACCGGGGAGCAAACATCGTCCTTTTAGTCAGTTGGGCTGTACTCTGTTTGTGAAGCTGAATCAATTTGCTCTGGCCGATACGAGTGAAGTGCGGATCAATAGTAATCTCGAGCCTTGGCTGTCTGGTTTCGGTGGCTTTGCTGTGCTGCCTTTACATCAGTTCGAACAACAGCAAGTCGCGCTAGTAAAATGCCCTGCAGGTAAGGTGATTAAGACTCACCATCACTTTGGCGGCGAAGAATTGCTGGTGGTTAGTGGGGAGTTGAAAGATGAACACGGTCGTTACCCACAACATACTTGGCTACGTAGCCCGCACTTGAGTCAACACCATCCTTTTGCCGAACAAGACACGGTTATTTTGGTGAAAAGAGGTCATCTAAGGCTAGATGCTTAGCAGGGCATCGTCACTTTGGGAAAGCTAAAGTGCGATAACAAACCTGATGTGAGCATCGCTACATGGCCTTAAACAGATGATGCGCACTACGGCTAACCGGATACTCATGACCATCGCTCAGGCATACGCTCAGCTTACCAAGTAAGTTTCTGCTCACCTGCTTAATGGCACTCACTCGCACTAAGCTTGCGCGATGAATTTGCCAGAACTGTTCTGGTTCAAGTTGTTTGATGAGTTCTTTGAGTGGGGTGCGGATAACATATTCTGCGTGTTGGCAGCGCACCGTGGTGTACTTATCTTCGGCAATAAAAGCCAAGATATTGTCAACAGCCACCAATTCCAAAGTTTCTCCTTTATTGACTCTGATCCACTGTAGATACTGCGACTTTTGTTCGAGAGCGCAGACCAGAGCTGGTAAGTCAAACGTGTTTTTGCTGCGGGTTTGTGCTTTCAAGCGTTGGCAGGTGCGTAACAGTCGTTGCTCATCGATTGGTTTCAGTAAGTAATCAATGGCTTGTTGCTCGAAGGCTTGAATCGCATATTGGTCGAAGGCGGTGGTAAATACAATCTGCGGAGGATCCGCTTGTTGATTGAGCTGCTGTGCGACTTCTATTCCGTTCATTCCTGGCATCCGAATATCTAAGAATACGATGTCGGCACCTAATTGCTCGACCGCCGCCAATGCACTGGGACCATCCCCTGCTTTATCAACAATTTCAAGTTCTGGCCAGCACTCGGCAAGCATCTTATCCAAGTGGAAACGCAGTAGCGGTTCGTCATCAACAATTATGGCTCGCATAGAAACTCCAGTTCTAGGGTTAAGCACAAGTGGGAGCCAATGCCATCAGCGGCTAGGGCTGTGAACCAATGTGACTGAGTCGGGTACTCTCGCATATAACTTAGCTCTGGCCAGCACCTTGTCCTTATTCAGGTGGCAGCGCCGTCGCGGCTTGTTAGCAACAACTATGCCTCGCATGGAAATTCCAAAGTGGCCACAGTGCCTCCGCCTGTTTGAGCGCTTAAACTCAAGCGTGCTTGATTTTCGGGGTAAAGACTGACCAATCGTTGTCGAATGTTATTCAAGGCAAGTCCGTTGCCTTGTCGTTGCTTGTTATCGATGCCAAGCCCGTTGTCACAAACTTGAATCTGCCAGCGTTGCTGCAACATGGCTATTTTCACTCGTACCTCACCACCTTCGGGTTTAGGCTCGATGCCATGAAATACCGCATTTTCAACTAGGGGTTGCAATAGCATTGGCGGTAGCTGAGCTTGGCTTAAGTCACCATCGGTGAGTTCAATGGCAAAGCTTAAGCGCTCGCCTAAACGGATCTGTTGAATGCTTAAATAAGCTCGGATGCCAGTCAGTTCGTCGGCGACGCTAATGCTTGCTTGGCGGCTTTTCTTCAAGGTGATCCTCAGTAATTCGGTCAAGGTATCGAGGAGTCGCTGAGCCTGCTCTGGATCGAGTGCAATCAGCGCCTTTAAGTTGGCTAAAGTATTAAATAAAAAGTGGGGTTCAATTTGGCTTTGCAAGAGTTTTAGTTGGCTTAAGGTGAGCGCTTGCTCAGCCCGAATTTTATCGAGTTCGGCTTGCTGAAGCGCCGAGAGCATGGCTAAGTTCTGTTCTCGGCTAAAAAAATAGTAGTACACGACACTGATAAAGACCAAAGAGATCAATATTATTTTTAGCATCAGTGGCCAATCAATGTTGCTGTAATAAGGATTAATCCAATACCAGACTTGCAGGCTTCCGATGCTTAGGGTGAGAGTGGCACTGAGGGTGAAGCTCCAAAGATGAGAGAGTTTTGGAAATCGAGCTCTCACAAACATACTGCTGAAGGTGCCAACGACACTATAGCTCATTGCAATCCGATAATGCATCGAGTAATGGCCACCCCAAATTGCATGAGTCATATAGGCGATCGGTAGTGAAAATAGCGCACAAATCAACAGCGAACGTAATAATGAATAAAAGGGTTGAGTCTTCAAAAGCGTGCCTCTAATTTTATCAAGCCGATGTAACGCTCAGGCAATAGTTGATACACCGCATCATTCTTGCCTCCAAGATAGCGCAGCTGAGCCCCTAGCGTCCAACCTTGACTGAATTCATAGTTGATTTTTGCAGTGCTGATTAGTCCGCCGTCGCTTGGTGAGAATAGTAGGTCGAGGGCGGGCTGCCAGTCTGTCAGATCGCGGTGCCAGTGCAGTAGCAAATTATGTTGAACTAGATTATTTCCTTGAAATACCGCCGCTTGCGAAAGGCGTAGCGGATCAAATTGCGAGCCTAATACTTGCAAGTCACGGCTTAGCTGGGTCACGGCTCGCCATTGCCGAAGGCTGAGGGCTCGGTTATCAAACCAATACTCAATAATCAGATTATCACCCACTAAGTTTGTCCAAGTCATACCAAATAAGGTTTGCCAAGCATTTGCAAATTGCTGCTCAATAATCGCCGCTTGTCTATCCAAAGGGGGAAAATCAAGGCGGCTCATCATTTGGCTGTAATACTGTTGGTAGCGAGATTCGGCGTGCAGTTCCCAAGCATCTCCTAAGGTGGTGATCCAGCTGCCACCTAGGTTTAATCCACGCTGATTATCGACATACGCTAGACCTTGCCATTCCTGATGACCCGTAAGTCGATAATTGCGGATCCCGATCCCGCGCTGGGCGAAAGCTGCACTATCATGGCTAAGATAGGCATCGGTATAAAATAAGGACAGCTCGTCAGCATCGCTAAATTGACTAAGACTTACAACGGCAAGTCCTTGCTCAACTTGAATGGCGATAGGATTACGTTGATAGGGTGAAAATATGTCTAAGGGACGAAAGCCGTAACCGACACCTAAGTTGAGCCTTTGCTTGCCAATCAGCAAATTTTTTCCCTTAACTTCGCCACTCCAAAATAGTTCGGCTACTCGTAATTGTGTTTGCTGGTTTTGCTTGAGGGCAACCAACTGAGCCTGCCACTGGTTAGTTTGAGGGAACCAACGCAGCGCCATATCGTTAAAGGTTTGATTCTGGCTAGCAAATAGGGGGCTGGTTGAGGCTTGACTAAAACCACTCTCGGCTTCTAACTGCCAATGCTGTTGCCAGTTCATTTCTGCATGAGGAGCCCCGCTGAAGAATGCTAAGGCGCAGAGTTGTCGAGCCAGCTGTTTACTGAGTCGCATCATCGTGAATGGCCGCCAGTAAACTCATTTTTGAGTATGGTTTTAAGGAAGAGACTGAACAATGCGGCTTATCCTGCGTACAAGAAGTTGGTGCCAGTGAGCATAATCAGTCGAAATGAGTATCGATAGGGCTTGCGCTAAAGTGGGTTTAATGGCGATAAAGTGTTGCAGGTGGTGATGAATGAATCAAAGCTCGCTCGGTTTGGGAGTGTTACAAGCCACAAGAAAACAAGCGAAGGTGACATTAAGTCACGCTTTAGCAATAAGAACCCGGGATGCCGCTGTTGATTTTAGCCCTTGAACCATGAGGTTCAAGGCGGGAAATAAATTTCATACCGTAGGCTTCTCAGTCGGGCTGAGCATGCTCAAAAGCAGAAAAAAATCACCCTTAAGATACAATTATCGGCTCAGGGACATCACCAACTGGCAAACACCCCAGGAAAACTAAACTCTTTTATCTAACTCTAGTCAAACTTCAGTTAGTGCGCTAACTGCTTTCGTCGACCTCGCCAGCGGGCAGGCTTTGTTCTAATAAAGCGCGCTCGATGGTATATTGTAAGTCCTTAATTCGCTGATTCATGTTATCGGCGTAATTTTGATTTTTAGCTTGCTCGTTATGTAACTCATAAGCGAGGTGCAAGCCGACCATAATCGCTAAGTGCTCGGTGCTGCTGACTCGGCTCTTCTCTTTCAGCGTTTGTAAGCGTTGAGATAATTCGTCGGCGGCTTGGCGAAGTTTATCTTCTTCACCTTCCGGGCAAGCCACCCGATAGCTCTTACCTAACAATATTATGTCTACGCCCTGAGCCATGATTTGCCTTAGCTAAACTCTATTATTCGCTGAATATATAGCGCTGCGGCTTAACTTGCAACCGTTGTCGCCCCAGTAAGGGGCAAGCTGGAGTATTTACCAGCAATTTGCTCTAAAGCTAAACAAATCTAGATTGTTTGCGGCATAAAGCGTGGGCTTAGGCTTGAACATCGTGGTTTTATTGGCGACCATTGGCTTGATTATCGATCGGCTTGCGCTTTTGTGTCCGCATCGCTAAACATACTCGGCATAGGAAATTTGGTTTAATGACGCAAACAGGCATTGCAGCAAAGGAACGTCGTGGTTCCTATCGGGTTGTTTATCCAGTACGGCTAATCCAGTTATTCATCAAAATGGTGAATGCTAAAGCGGCCCGCGGAAATTTTATTGATGGCGTAGTTTCGGCTGAAAAATTGGCTCATATTGGTCAATTGATGCCAATGGTGCAGCTGGCTAAGCATGTTTTTCCAGTGTTAGATGTATCGGAAGGCGGCTTTCGTACCCAGTGGCGCACTACGGCTGAACCCTTGCCAATCTCAAGGCAAGTATTGCTTGGTCGGCTTATTTTCCATCAAGACTTTAGTCAGATTGTCGATTATTTGCCAAAGGAGCTTCAACAACAGTTTGCCGAGTTTAGCCTGTTGTATGGCCCCCAAGGCTATGAACACTCATTTCAGGCGCGTATCTCCCGAAAGATTGAAAATCAGCGAGATCCTTACCCGCAGTTGTGTTTGCAATTTAGCAAAACGAGCTATCTGCCTGCTCGCTTCGTTCGTCAGCAAGAAACGATGCTGATCAAATTATTTCGTGAGCAATATATCGAGCGGGTGAGAGTCCGTCGTCAACAACTCAAACGGACCTTACAAAAATAGTGATTTTACCTGTGATGTGAGTCAATAACATGACGACGAGGCTTGTCCAATGTTAGGATGAGCGGATCCAATACTTATAGGTATTCCACGTGACTAGAATAGTTTATCCAGACTACGAAGACTTAGCTGAGTTGCTACTGTCTTCAAAAATATTGATTAGCCCTGCAGAAGCGCACGGCATCTTAAGCGGCATGTTAGCCGCTGGTTTACCGACCGATGGCGACTGGTTAAGTCAAATGAATATGCTGATCAACGATGGTCAGGGTTTACCCGTTGATCTGAAAAAACAACTTACTCAGGTGATGGAGGCCACTTACGCAGGCATGAGCGATAGCTTATTGGGTTTCCAGTTATTGTTACCCGATGAGGAAGCCTTGGTGGAAGATCGAACCGAAGCTTTGGCACAATGGGTACAAAGCTTTTTAGTCGGCTTTGGCGTGGTGCAAAGCGAACTCAATAAGTTAGCCGCAGATATTCAAGAGTTGGTTAAAGATTTTACCGAAATCAGCCAGTTGTCATCGGATTTAGAAGATGATGAAGAAGAAAATGAGCAAGCCTTATTCCAGGTTGTGGAATATGTGCGGATTGGTGCGATTACTATTTTTGCGCATTTAACGGCGAGTGCTTCTGACCAACAAAGTCCAACTTTGCATTAATCATTTCCCAAGCCAAGGAGTTGCTGTGTTTATACAACGTCGTCAGCAGTTATTTGCTGCCATGTCCGATAATAGTGTCGCGATTTTTGTTGCTGCAGAAGAGCAAGTACGCAGTCGTGATACCGAATATCCCTTTCGTCAAGATAGTGATTTTTTCTATTTTCTTGGTTTTAACGAACCCAAAGCTCTATTGCTGTTGATTAAGCAAGCGGGCGAAACCCGCACCGTGTTATTTAATCGACGCAAAGATAAGCTTGCAGAAGTATGGCAGGGACGTCGTTTGGGTCAAGAGCAGGCCTTGCTGACATTGGCTGTAGATAAAGCCTTTGCCATTGAAGATCTCACCGAGTACCTGCATCTTGAGCTGGATGGTTTAAGTAAGGTTTATATGGCTCAGGGGCGTTATCCCGCTTACGACCAGCAGATATTTGCGGCCATCGAGCGCTTACGCCTTGGTTTACGCCAAGGTTGGCAGGCGCCAAAGCAAATTGAAGATTGGCGTCCCATAGTGGATGAGATGCGCTTGTTTAAGTCGTCAGAAGAACTGGTATTGATGCGCAAGGCGGGAACGATATCGGCCGAAGGTCATTGCCGCGCGATGCGAAGCTGCCAACCGGGGATGTGGGAATACCAATTGGAAGCTGAAATTCATCATCAGTTTTTAATGGCCGGAGCACGCTCACCAGCTTACGGCACGATAGTTGGTAGCGGCGAGAATGCCTGTATTTTGCACTACACCGAGAACGAAAGTCAGCTGCAAGCTGGCGACCTAGTGTTGATTGATGCCGGGGCCGAATATCAAGGTTATGCGGGCGACATTACTCGAACTTTTCCGGTGAATGGTCAGTTTAGTCGTGAGCAAGCTAAGTTATACAATATTGTTTTAGCCGCAGAGCTGGCTGCCATCGAGATGCTCAAGCCTGGGGTTTCGTTGTTTGAAGCGAATCAGCAAGTATTGCAGATCATGGTTGCTGGCATGGTAGAACTTGGGATCATGCAGGGTGACGTCACCGATTTAATTGAACAAGAAGCTTATAAAGAATATTACATGCATGGTGTGGGCCACTGGCTGGGCTTAGATGTACACGATGTGGGAGATTATCACGATAGCAAGCGTAGTCGTCCATTGGCTGAGAATATGGTCTTCACCATTGAGCCCGGCCTTTATATTCCGCTTGATGCAGAGGTTCCTGAAGCCTATCGAGGCATGGGGATCCGTATCGAAGATAATGTGGTCATTACCGCCACGGGTTGCGAAGTATTAACGGCTGCTGCGCCGAAAACGGTGGCTGAGATTGAAGCCTTGATGGCCGCGAGTTAGGAGCGATTCAATAGATGGATAAGCCTCTGCAAGCGTTTGATATTGTGATTGTTGGTGCGGGCATGGCTGGGGCTAGTCTGGCTTTAGCCTTGTCGCAGTCTCAGCAAGATAAACCGCTGAAAATAGCGTTAATCGAAGCGGCGCCGCTGAATTTTGGGCAGCATCCTGGCTTTGATGGTCGTGCGATAGCCTTATCGGCTGGCTCTGAGCAATGGTTACGAGAACAAGATTTATGGGCACCTTTGGCGCCCTATGCCTGCGCCATTGAGCATATTCACGTCTCGGATCGTGGCCATTGCGGCTGGACCAAGTTGGACGCCGATGAATATCACTTGTCAGCCCTAGGCCAAGTGATCGAACTGGAGCATGCCGGACGTGAGTTTCATCGTTTATTAGCCGAGCGTTCGGTTCGTCTATTTTGCCCGAGTAAACTGGTGAAATTGGAGCAACAGCAGCAACAAGTGCGGATTACTCTGGACGATCAGCAAAGCCTTACTGCTCGTTTACTGATTGGTGCCGATGGCGCTGATTCGCAGGTGGCCTTGCAAGGAGGCTTACAACAACAGCTACATGACTTTGCCAAGTATGCTGTGATTGCCAACGTTGAGGCCGAGCAAGCGCCTGCTGGTCGAGCTTTTGAGCGTTTCACCATTGACGGTCCCTTGGCTTTGCTACCGATGAATGGCCATCGTTGGTCGGTGGTGTGGAGTGTTAGTGCTGCAGAGGCGCAACGCTTACAAAATTTAGCCGAAGCCGATTTTTTAGCCGCGCTACAGCGAGCTTTTGGCTATCGAGCCGGACGTTTTATCGGCCTAGGAAAGCGTTATGCCTATCCTTTAGTACTGCGTTATTATCCTCGTCTATTTAACCATCGTTTATTATTGTTGGGCAATGCGGCGCATAGTTTGCACCCAATTGCAGGGCAGGGCTTTAATCTGGGCCTACGTGATGTCGCTTGCTTAGCGACTTTGATTGAACAACACTGGCAGCAGGGCAAAGACATAGGTGGGCATGCGTTATTAGATGCTTATCAACAATCACGACAAGCCGATATAGAGCGTACCATTTTGATGACTTCGTCGTTGGCGAGTCTGTTTGCTGGTGATGATAAAAGCATGGTGATCCCGCGTAATCTGGGTTTGATGGCAATGCGCTTATTACCGGATCTTAAAGCAGTATTAGCCAAGCAAAGTCTAGGTTTGTTTTAGGCTAGTCAGCATGGGCATTTCGCTGGTGGATTCGCACTGGCCAAACAGCAACTTAATTTGATTCTAGGAAGGGCAATATGCAAGCGGTAGATATAGCGATTATTGGGGGTGGTATGGTGGGTTTGGCTTTGGCGCGAGCCTTGGCCGACAGTCCACTCCGGATCGCCATTGTGGAGCCTTCCCCTGCGCAGTCCCCCGATTTAGCTAACTATAGTTTACGAGTCAGTGCGCTCAGTTTATCCTCACAACGCTTGCTTGAATCACTCGGTGCTTGGGATGAAATTGTGGCTCAGCGCTTGGCACCTTATCACGATATGCAAGTGTGGGAACGTGACAGTTTTGCTAAGATCCGTTTTCAAGCCAAACAAGTGATGCTGCCTCAAATCGGCCATATCGTTGAAAATGAGGTGATTCGTTATGCTTTATGGCAGCAAGTGTGTAGCCAAAGTAATGTTGCGATCATCGAATCTTCAGTTGAAAAGTTGCATCGAGGCGAAACTGAGTCTTGGCTTAGTTTTGACAACGACCAAAGTTTAAGTTGTAAGTTGCTGGTGGCTGCCGATGGTGCAAATTCCTGGTTACGTCAACAACTCGATATTCCACTCACCTATTGGGATTATCAACACACTGCGATTGTTGCGACGATTAAAACCGAAATGCCCCATCAAAATTGTGCGCGACAAATCTTTAGTCAGGAAGGGCCTTTAGCCTTTTTACCTTTGGCAGAAGCCGATCATTGTTCCATCGTTTGGTCGGTATCGCCGGATCGAGCTGCCGAGCTACAAGCCCTACCAGAGCTCGAATTTAATCGACAATTGAGCATCGCTTTCGACGCTCGTTTGGGGTTGTGTGAACGGGTTGGCGAGATAGCGGCCTTTCCATTGCGAATGCGTTATGCGCGAGACTTTGCGGGTCAAGGTTTCGCTTTAATTGGCGATGCGGCCCATACCATTCATCCTTTAGCGGGTCAGGGGGTGAATTTAGGCTTGATGGATGCAGCCGCTTTGGCGGAGGATATATTGGCCTTGCAGGCGACAGGCAAATCGCTATCGGATTATGCTAATTTACGTCACTTTGAACGCTGGCGGAAGAGCGAAGCCACGCAAATGATTGCCTCGATGGAGTTTTTTAAGCGACTATTTGGTAATAACCTTGCGCCGCTTAAGTTAGTGCGTGGACTAGGGATGAATTTGTTGGATAAGGCTGAGCCCTTAAAGCAACAAGCGATGCGCCGCGCCTTAGGTCTGGAAGGTGATTTACCTCGTCGTGCAAAAGTGAGGTCTTATTGATGATTGTTACCCAATGAGAGGCACGCCCTGAAACAGCGTTTCACGCAAAAAAAATCCAGTAGGGAAGGCTACTGGATGGTGAAGTTACATAACAACTTCAAGGAGGATCTTTCCTAGTTTTCACCAAGGAAAGCGCTCTGTTATATCGATGCCAGCAGTCGCTGCAAAAACTGGCATCGATAGTTACAGACTTTTCATTAACCCTGCATTAATCAGGGCTAAGTCATCTTGGCTTAAGTTGCCAGCGGTTTGTTTTAGTTCCAACATGTTTAGGATGTAATCGTAACGGGCGTTGGCCAGTTGATTCATTGCTGAATACAGATTGCGGGTTGCATCTTGTACATCAACAATGGTGCGAGAGCCCACTTCAAACCCCGCTTCGGTGGCATCTAAGGCACTTTTTGAAGACACAACTGTTTGCTGATAGGCTGTTACAGAACCGATACTAGAAGTGACATTATTGACCAGTGAATGGATCGAACTTTGTACCGAGCGGTAGCTCTGCTCTAGGGCTTCCGATGATTCAATATAACTGAGTTGAGCCTGCTTCACTTGAGAGTTAATACTGCCTCCGGAATATAGTGGCCAGCTAAATTCTAAACCGATATTACCGCTATTTGTGTCTCCCCCGTTGAGGGTGTTGTAGCTATCGTTACCATATTGATTCTTTTCATAGCCGATCCCCGCGGTCAAATTTAAGCTAGGTTGATGGCCGGTTTGGGCGAGTTTGATCTGCTGTTTAGCGATCTGTTGCGCGATGCGTTGGGCATTCAGCGTTAAGTTATGCTCACCCGCCGTGGAGAGCCAATAATCGACGTTGTGGCTCAATTCCCGAGGCTCAAAACGTTCGGTATTGAGTATCTTTAATTGACGGGCCTGAACGCCGGTCAATTCGCGCAGTGCCTCGTAGCTATTGGATAAGTCGTTATTCGCTTGAATTTCTTCCGCAAGGGTCCGGTCGTACTCAGCTTGTGCTTCATGCACGTCGGTAATCGCGGTTAAGCCAACCTTAAAGCGTTGCTTGGTTTGCTCTAGTTGTCGCCCTACCGCGGTTTTGGTGGCAGCCACAAAGTTGAGATTGTCCATGGCACGTAACACCGCAAAGTAAGCCTTACTTACTCGAATGATTAAGTTTTGTTGTTCGCTTTGGTAGCTGACATCGGCCTGCGAAGCATTTTTTTCAGCAATACTTAAATTGGTCCAATTACTCTGTGAATAGAGTGATTGGCTCAAAGAAACCGAGGCTGAACTATTGCTGATGCTATCGATAGCTTGATTGTCGGTATCGGTATAAGTCGCCCCCGCGCTAAACCCAATTTGAGGTAATAGTGAGGCCTTGCTTTCGCTGATTTGTTCAAAAGCAATGTCACGCTGTGCTTTACTCTGCAAAATCACCGGATCTTTCTCTTGAGCAAGTTGGTAAATTTGTAGTAAATCATCGGCTGATACTTGAAAGGCACTTATGCCGAGCAAGCTACCTAAGAGTAAGGATTTTATTTTAAAACTCATTTCATGGTTCCTTAAGTCGCGGCTTATTCGAGTAATACCGCCACCCTGCTAGAGGTTGTTGCTTCGATTTGGCCTCAGAAGGCTGAGGCCAAATGACTGCGAATGAATTAACTGGTTTTTGGTACTTTGATGCGATATATCAGGGTATAAATCACAGGGAGTACCACCAGTGTTAATACCGTGGCAAAACCTAAACCAAACACAATGGTGACCGCCATCGATTGAAAGAAGGGATCTGACAGTAAGGGAATCATCCCTAGCATGGTGGTTAATGCTGCCATTCCTACTGGCCGAACCCGGCTCACTGACGAGTGATAAACAGCCTCATAGGGGCTTTGGCCTTCTTCGAGTTCCAGATTAATTTGGTCGACTAAAACAATACTGTTTTTGATGATCATCCCACTTAAACTGAGCATCCCCAAAATCGCCATGAAGCTGAGAGGTGCGTCTAGAGCCAATAGACCAAAGGCCACACCAATCACTGCTAGCGGTACGGTTAACCAAATAATTAAGGGTTGCTTAATCGAGTTAAATAGCAGCACCGTAAGTAAGAACATCGCCAAGTAACCCATTGGGATGGAACCTGCGATCCCTTGCTGGGCTTCAGAAGAGGTTTCAAATTCGCCTCCCCATTCTAATTTATAGCCGTCTGGCAAGGGGATAGCTTCCACTTTATCGCGTACTTTTCGTAACAATGAATCAGCGGTTTGACCACTACCAATGGCGGGGTCGGCTAATATCGTGATCAAGCGTTTTCGGTCTCGACGCATGATAATCGGATCTTCCCATTCGCTGTCGAAGCTAGAGACCAACTGGGTAATCGGCACAAAACTTTGGTATTTAGAACTCCAAACTTGTAGCTCGTTTAAACTATTGGCATTTTTTCGCTCGGCTGCAGGAGCGCGCGCCACAATTGGCAGCAGGTGCGAGCCATCGCGATAGGTTCCAATGTTTTGGCTATCGAAGTTACGCAGCAAGGCCGCATCTAGGTCTTGTTTACTAATTCCAATTTCACGTGAGCGAGCCAGATCCATTTGCGGGCGAACTAACAACTGCTGGTTGCGCCAAGTATTTCGAATATTATCGGCTGAGGGCTCATTTTGAAAAATGATCACCGCCTGCTCCGCTAATTGACGCAGTACCACGGGATCATCACCATAGAAGCGAGCTTCTATTTTAGCTGCTGGAGAAGGACCATTTTCGATCAATTTAACCCGGTATTTGGCTTCCGGATAGTCTTCTCTTAATTTGTGTTGCAGCCAAGGCAAATAGGCCGAAAGACTCTGTAAATCTTGCATCTCGACGATCAATTGCGCGTAGGCGGCGTAGCCTTTCTCTGGTTGATAAGTTAAGGCATAACGCTGTGCACCTTGACCGATCACCGAGGTGATATTCACAATGCCTCGCTGGTCGCTCGTTTTGGCTTTGTCTTTGATTAAGTCCTGCTCGATGCCGCTTACAAATTTTTCGGTGCCAAGAATATCGGTGCCTTCAGGCATCCAGATATCTACCATAAAAATGGGAGTGGTAGAGGCAGGAAAAAAGACATTCTTCACTTTACTCATACCTACAACGGCTGCTCCTAACATTGCGAGAACCAGAAGTATGCTAATGATTCGATTGTGCATAGCAGCATTAAGAATGCGACGATAAACGTTAAAAATTAAGCCGCTATAAGGTTCTTGCTCGGCGCTGTCTTGATCGCCATCCTTAAACAACAGATAACAAAAGAAGGGGGTAATGGTGATAGCCATCACCCAACTGATCGATAAAGAAATCAGCAATACCTGGAACAATGAGGCACAGAATTCGCCAGTGGCATCGGAGGAGAGTCCGATTGGCGCAAAAGCCATAATTGCGATAACGGTAGCACCGAGCAATGGCCATTGGGTTTGCTTAACAATCGCAGCGGCAGCTTCGGTACGGCTTAAGCCTTTTTTAATGCCAATAATGACCCCTTCGGTCACCACTATGGCATTATCAACTAACATCCCTAAGGCAATAATGAGAGCCCCTAAGGAAATATTTTGTAACTGAATGTGCATTACATTCATCACTATGAACGTGCCAAGGATGGTAATGACCAGCACCGCACCCATCAAAATACCCGATCTTAGGCCCATAAAGACGAGTAATACGATGATCACAATGCCAACCGATTGCGCAAGGTTAACAATAAATCCGCTAACGGCCTTATCGACAATCTTACCTTGATCATAAATCACATTAATCTTCATTCCGATCGGCATTTCAGATTTAAGGGATTCTAGTTTGGCGTTCATTGACTTTGAGATGTCGACCACGTTTACCCCTGAGGAGTAAGAGATCCCCATGGATAAAGCCTTCTCGCCATTATCATGATAAAGCTGACTCGGAGTCTCGGTGGTGGCGCGATAAATATTTGCGATGTCGCCTAAATAGATCAGGTTGTCACTGCTTGGTGGGCTCACCAAAATGTTTTTCATTTCAGAGATATCGGCCAATTCACCGGTGGGGTGGATCCGGACTCGGTTATTGTCAATCAGCATTTCACCGGCGTTAGACACTACATTTTGGGTCTGCAATAAACCGTAGATATAGTCGGGTTCGAGACCCAATGCACTCAGTTTTTGTTGGCTAATTTCGACTACAACTTGCTCTTGTGGGACACCGACTACCGATACCTTTTTCACCCCGGGAGAGAGAACCAGTTCGCGACGTAGCAGGTTACTGTAGTTGTCTAAGTCTCGATAGCTGTAGCCTTCACCGGTTAGATTTAGCAAATAACCATACACATCGGAAAAGTCGTCAATAATTAATGGCGAACCGACTCCGGGAGGCATCTTGCCTTGAGTATCACTAATTTTTCGGCGTAATTCATCCCAGACTTGCGGTAAGCTATTTTTGTCATATTGATCATTCATCTCGACTTCAATTTGCGACAGCCCTGCGCTGTTAATTGAAGACACATGTTTGATCTGTGCCATTTGCTGTAGTGCATCCTCTAGTGGCAGCGTGACTTCTTCTTCCACTTGTTCGGCACTGGCACCGGGATAATTGGTGATCACCAATGCCGTTTTGATGGTAAATTCGGGTTGCTCGAGTTGACCTAAACCAGTGAACGAGATCACCCCTCCGACCAACATCAACACGACCACCATCCAGCTGATCACTTTATGGTTAATACTATAGAGTGCTGCATTCATGGTTAAACTCCTCTAACCCAATGCAGTGGTTTGATTAACTCTTTACCTGTGAGCGCGTTGACTCCGCTGGCAACCACTCGGTCACCTTGATTGAGACCAGATAAGATCTCAATGCCATCGGCGCGAATTTTCCCGAGTAACACTGGAGTCAGTTTAAGTGATTGTGCATCGGGCTGGTAAACCCAAACCGAAGCGCTTAATGGTTGGCCTTCAGCGGCTTGAGTAATTGTATCGCTATCGCGAACCAGCGCCGTGAGCGGTAAAATAGCAATTGGGTTGCTTTCAGCAGAAGCCGCAGGCATGTTAATCGCGACCGAAGTACTCATGCCGGGTATCAGACGCATTTGCTCTGGCGCCTTAAGGGTAAAGGTCGTTTCATAGGTTTGAGTCCCTTGCGAGGCAAGGCTACTGTGTTCTTTATAGTGGACCGGAATGGCTTGTCCACCAAGTAAGTTGTCGAACTGCGCATAGGCTTGAATTTGCTCCAGCGCCGCATGGTTTTGTAAACTGAGTAACATGGATTCTGGAAGCTGAATTTTTAGCTCGAAAGTATCGGTGTTTTGCAGTGTCACAATCGCTTGATTTGGCTGAACCATTTGATAGTTGTCGGTATGTACCTTGGCAACTACACCAGAAAATGGCGCATATATCGTGGTATAGGCCAGCTGGTCGCGGCTACTACGTAAGTTAGCGTCGGCCGATTTTAAACTGGCACTCGCACTGTCAACGTCGGCGGGCGAAATCAGTTTGCGGGTTAACAAAGCTTTCTTTCGTTTAAAGTCGGCTTGAGCCAGTTCAAAATTTGCTTCAGCATTGAGCAGCGCGTTACTTGCATCACGTTTGTCTAATTGCGAGAGCACTTCGCCTTGCTGAACCTTTTGCCCTTCAATTAAATTAAGCTGAGTTAACTCGCCGCTAATTCGAAACGCCAACTCAGCCTGTTGGCTCGCATAGACTTTGCCTGGAAAACTGCGTTGCTTTGGCGGGATCGATTGGTCAATATCGATTAATTTAACCGGGCGCGGTTTCACTATGGCTTTGGTTTCTGCTTGGGCTGAAAAGTCGCATCCGGAAATCAAAGTGGATATAAATACCGCCATGACAATCTGATAAGGAGTGTGATTGAACATATTTTTCCTTGAGATCTGTTTTATATAATAAAAGCCGAGTATAGAGAGTTTATCTTTTACAAAAAACATGACTATTTGTAACTTTGTGTTCTGAAATGTGAAACTTAAGTGTTAGGCTCATCTAGAGCTACAGGGCTTCTAGCTGCAATTGTTATTAGACGCGAGAGAAAATACCGCCATGAAAACAGAAGACATTAAGTTATTTCACTTTATTGTGGATTCGGGAAATTTAACCAAAGCCTCAGAGTTGCTTGATTTACCGAAATCTAATCTTAGCCGTCGACTAAAAAATCTTGAAACTGAATTAAAGGTGAAACTATTTCATCGCCATCAGCGCTCGATTGCGTTATCTGAGAATGGACGGCAGTTTTATCAGCGGACCAAGCCGATCATTATTGAGCTTGAATCAACGATTGAAGACATGGTGCACGAGTCCTATGAATTGAGTGGTCATTTGCGTTTGCAGTTACTACCGCTACCCGGTATCAGTGTATTTGAAAATATTATTTTTGAATTCATGGAGCTTCATCCTAAGGTGCATCTGGAGATTATCACTAGCGCCGATGAGCGAAATTTAATTGAGCATAATATCGATGTTGCACTGCGCATTGGTGATCGTTTGGAAGATTCGAGTTTAATGGCGCGTGCGTTGCAAACCATCTCCATGGGTTATTACGCCAGCCCTGAATACTTAACAAAGTACGGTCATCCGCGCAGTGAAGAAGAATTGAAGCAGCACCAATTTATTATCCAGCGGATGCCAAATGGTAAATTGGCAAAACAATTTCCTTTATCTAAGGGAAAGTTTTTTGAAGCGAAGGGGCGACTGATTGTGAATGATATCGCCTTGGTGACTCATGCTTGTATTAAACACCAAGGCGTGGTGTGTCAACCGAATCATCTGGTAAAGCCTGAGGTAGAGGAGGGGCTCTTAGTTCATTTGTTACCCGAGACCAATTCGATTGTTAGCACTGGTTGGCTGGTATACCCAAACCGTAGCAGTTTGTCTCGGGCAGCCAGAGCTTTAATTGATTTTCTCTATCATGAGATTAATAAGCTATCCATCGAATAACTGGTTTTTGTTTTGTGAAATACGGTCTTGTTTGTGTAGGACCATTTGATGCGAAGCCTTGGAAAGTTTACCGCGACCTTTTGTGAAAAAATTCAGCTTGAAAGAGTCGACTCAACGAGCTGGCTGTTTGCTATCGGCTTTTAGTGTAACTGCTCGCTTCTTTGGTTGAATCGCAGTCTCCTGCGCAGCGCCATGTTGAGCTCATTTGCGCTCGGTTTCATCTTGCCGTTTTACGGCTTAGTCTTAGCAAACTCATTTATTTTAAGCTTTACTTGTCAATCAGGCGCTGCGCTGCTGGTTTTTTGAACGTTAATTGTTGAAATATTTTTATTCAATTTTTTAAAGTGGATTAGTTTATCTAATCAATGGTGGGGTGGGGTGAAAAATAAATATGGTGGAGAAAATTGATTTTCTCAGTTTAAATTGGCGTTAAGTTCGATGCTTACCCAGAAATACTAGCTATTAATACTGTTTTTTGGCGTTTTGACAGGTTTGTTGTCAGCGTCTTGTTGTGCTTATGTAAGTGAATTGTTCAACTTATCTATTAGCTCTATTTGGGATTGTCATTTTACAGTCGCATCGTTGTCGCTATAATCGTTCTGCATTGGCAGAAGGGTTTTTCCTTCTCTACCTTATGATAAAGAGAATAGCAGATGACACAGCAAACGGTTCTTCACCAAGCGCATCTCGATGCAGGTGCAAAATTAGTTGATTTTCATGGCTGGGAAATGCCTATCAACTACGGCTCGCAAATTGAAGAGCATCATGCGGTGCGCCAAACCGCAGGCATGTTTGATGTATCACACATGACTATTGTTGATATTCAGGGTCAACAAGCACAAGCCTTTCTACGTAAACTGTTGGCCAATGACGTGGCTAAGCTCACCGTGAAAGGCAAGGCCTTATATGGTGGAATGCTGAACCATGAAGGGGGGGTTATTGACGACCTCATTACCTATTATTTCAGTGAAACCGACTACCGTTTAGTGGTGAATTCAGCCACTCGTGAAAAAGATCTGGCTTGGATCAATCAACAAGCGGCCGACTATCAAGTGAGTATTATTGAGCGACCAGAGCTGGCGATGATTGCAGTGCAAGGCCCGCAAGCCAAGCAACTCACCGCGGCGGTATTGGATAACGAGCAAAACCTTGCTGTAGAAGGTATGAAGCCTTTCTTTGGAGTGCAAGCCGGTGATTTATTTATTGCCACCACTGGTTATACCGGTGAGCAAGGCTACGAAATTGTGGTACCACAAGATAAAGCGGTTTCTCTTTGGAAGGCGCTGCAAGCACAAGGCGTGAAACCTTGCGGTTTGGGTGCGCGCGATACCTTGCGTCTAGAAGCAGGCATGAATCTATATGGTCAGGATATGGACGAGAGCATTTCGCCGTTAGCCGCGAATATGGCTTGGACCATTGCTTGGCAACCAGAAGACCGGGATTTTATTGGCCGCGCAGCATTAGAAGCGCAACGAATCGAAGGCAGCGATAAGCTGGTTGGTTTGTTGATGGAAAGCAAAGGCGTAATGCGTGCCGGGCAACAAGTGACGGTGGTCAACGAATTTGGCGAAGCGCTCCCTGGGGTGATCACTAGCGGTACATTTTCGCCGACTTTAGGCGTCAGTATTGCTTTAGCACGGATCGCCAATTGTGAGGTTGATGAAGCCTTAGTGGAAATGCGCAAAAAACAGGTTAAAGTGAAAGTAGTAAAACCTGTATTTGTACGTAATGGCGCCAAAGTTTAGCTTCGCTGAGCACTGATTTTTACTTTGAATTAACCCTTAAATTAGCAACCTAGAGGAAAAGAATTATGGCTACTATCCCAGCCGATTTACGCTACGCAAGCACCCATGAGTGGGTTCGTGATGAAGGTGAGGGTGTTTACACTATTGGTATTAGTGAGCATGCTCAAGAACTTTTGGGTGATATGGTCTTTGTTGATTTGCCCGACGTGGGTGACGATATTGATGCGGGAGACGATTGTGCGGTTGCCGAGTCGGTGAAAGCGGCTTCTGATATTTACGCGCCAATCAGTGGTGAAGTTGTGGCAATTAACGAAGATTTAGAAGACTCGCCAGAATTGGTGAACAGTGATGCTTACGGCGACGGTTGGATGTTCAAAGTGAAATGCAGCGACTCAAGCGAGCTTGACGAATTAATGTCGGCCGAAGACTACGCCTTGACCATCGAAGAAGATGAATAAAATCAGGTAAATGATGCGCTCCGCTAGTCGGGGCGCTTTTTTTATCTAAAAGAATTTAAATACCACTAAACGCAAACGCACTTTATTTCAGTTATACAGGAATACTTCAATGAACCCGTCTTTGCCGTTAAATGAATTAGAGCAAAACCAAGACTTCATTCGCCGCCACATAGGCCCCGACCAAGCCGAAGTGGCCACCATGTTGCAGCAACTAGGGCTAAATTCGGTTGAACAACTGATCGAGCAGACGGTGCCGGCGCAGATTCGCCTTAGCCAAGGTCTAAACATTGGAGAGAGCCAAACTGAACAGCAGGCTTTAAGTGCCCTGCGTGACTTAGCCAAGCAAAATAAGCTGTATCGTAGCTACATCGGGATGGGGTATCACAATACCCATGTGCCGCATGTGATTTTGCGTAATGTATTTGAAAATCCTGGTTGGTATACCGCTTATACGCCTTATCAGCCCGAGATTGCTCAAGGCCGTTTAGAAGCGTTACTCAATTTTCAGCAGTTAAGCCTCGACCTCACAGGGATGGAGTTAGCCAGTGCTTCATTACTCGACGAAGCCACTGCTGCTGCCGAAGCGATGGCGTTAGCGAAGCGGGTGTCTAAAAACAAAAAATCTAATTTATTTTTCATTGCCGATGATGTGCATCCGCAAACTATCGACGTAGTTCAAGAGCGAGCCGATTTCTTCGGTTTCGATACTGAAGTTGGTCCCGCCGAAAGTGTAGTGGAACACAATATATTTGGTGCGCTGCTGCAATATCCAGGCACCAGTGGTCGAGTGCGTGACTTAAGCGAGCTGATCGGGCAAGTTCACGCTGATAAGGGCATTGTTGCAGTGGCCGCCGATATTATGGCCTTGGTGATGCTTAAATCACCTGGCGCGATGGGGGCTGACGTGGTGCTGGGTTGTGCTCAACGCTTTGGCGTACCCATGGGTTACGGTGGCCCGCATGCGGCATTTTTTGCCACCCGTGATGCCTATAAACGCTCGCTTCCCGGACGAATTATTGGGGTTTCTAAAGATCGCCGAGGCAAGCCTGCGTTGCGCATGGCGCTGCAAACCCGAGAGCAACACATTCGCCGTGAAAAAGCTAACTCAAACATTTGTACCGCGCAGGTCTTACTCGCCAATATGGCTTCATTCTACGCGGTGTTCCATGGCCCTGATGGCCTGCGCACCATAGCCCAACGGATCCATCGTTTAACGGCTATTTTAGCTCACGGCCTCGAGGCTAAAGGTCTCAGCCCTGAGCATGCTCAGTATTTTGATACGCTGTGTATTCCGGTGGCCGATAAACAGTTAATTAAAGCCCGCAGTGAAGCCTTGGGCATTAACTTGCGCATGGATCTGGAGGGCCGAGTTGCTTTAAGCCTTGATGAAACCACGACCGCTGCCGATGTGAATGATCTATTCAGCGTATTGTTGGGCGAAGGCCACGGCTTGGATGCGGCGCGTTTAGATGTGGTTGTGAAGGGGGAGACTTGCATTCCACAAACCTTGTTACGCGATACGCCAATTTTAGATCACGAGGTTTTTAATCGTTACCGCAGTGAAACCGATGTATTGCGCTATATTCGCAAGTTAGAGAGTAAAGATTTGGCGCTTAATCACTCGATGATTTCGCTGGGTTCATGCACGATGAAACTCAACGCAACTGCCGAGATGATCCCAGTGACTTGGCCAGAATTCTCCAGCATGCACCCTTTCTGCCCAAGTGAACAGGCGCAGGGCTACCATGCCATGATTAGCCAACTAGAAGATTGGTTAGTTAACATCACTGGTTACGATTCAATTTGTATGCAACCAAACTCGGGTGCGCAAGGTGAATATGCAGGTTTGTTAGCGATTCAAAAATATCACGCCAGCCGTGGTGATCATCACCGTAATATTTGTTTAATCCCCAGTTCGGCCCATGGAACCAATCCAGCCTCGGCCCATATGGCGGGCTTAAAAGTGGTGGTGGTTGCCTGTGATAAACTGGGTAATGTAGATATGGGTGACCTGCGTAGTAAAGCCAGCGAGCTAGCCGAGCAGTTATCTTGCATCATGATTACCTATCCAAGTACCCATGGCGTTTATGAAGAATCGATTAAAGAAATTTGTGACATTATTCATGACAACGGTGGTCAGGTATATATGGATGGCGCCAATATGAACGCCCAAGTTGGGTTAACTTCACCAGGCTCGATTGGCTCAGATGTAAGCCACCTTAATCTACATAAAACCTTTGCCATTCCGCATGGTGGTGGCGGCCCCGGTATGGGCCCGATTGGGGTGAAAGCGCATTTAGCACCGTTCGTGGCAGGCCACAGGGTTGTGAGCAATGGTAAAGTTAGTCATGCCAATGCGGCCGTTGCGGCAGCTCCTTACGGTAGCGCGTCTATTTTGCCGATTAGCTGGATGTACGTGGCCATGTTGGGCAACCAAGGCTTACGTCAATCCTCAGAGATTGCCATCTTAAACGCGAACTATCTTGCCAGCCGTTTAAGTCAAGCCTTTCCTATCTTATATAGCGGTAAAAATGGCTGGGTTGCGCACGAATGTATTATTGATATGCGGCCCCTTAAAGAAGCGACTGGTATCACCGAAATGGACGTGGCCAAACGCCTCAACGACTACGGCTTCCACGCACCTACCATGAGTTTCCCAGTTGCGGGTACGCTGATGGTTGAGCCAACTGAATCAGAATCGCTAGCCGAAATTGACCGTTTTGTTGACGCAATGTTAGCCATTCGCGGTGAAATAGCCAAGGTAGAAACCGGAGAGTGGACGCTGCAAGACAACCCGCTGGTATTTGCACCACATACCTTGGATGACATTACCGATGCCGAATGGCCACACTGCTACAGCCGCGAGCTGGCGGTATTCCCTAGCGCGGCAGTGAAGCAAAACAAGTTCTGGCCAACGGTCAATCGTATCGACGATGTATATGGCGACCGGAATTTGTTCTGTGCCTGCTTGCCGATGGAAGCGTACCAGGAGTAGATGATCACATGATCACGTCAATTGAAGTAGGAAACTGCGGAATTATAGTTGGAAACTGCAATTGAAGTAGGAAACTAGCTTCAGGTTGAAATCAGATGAAAGCGAGCGCAATTGATATTGTGTTCGCTTTTTTGTTGGTAACTCGTTTCTGACCCAAAATGAGTTCGCTTATTTTTTTGGGGAGCTGTTAGTCTCGTTTTTATCATTTAGTTTTGGATAGATCTGTTCGTGAGGGTTTCGCCCTGACGGCGATATACTAAGCTTGCTTGGCTAAAGCTTAGAAAGGCCACCCAGCATTTTCTTAGATCCTCCGTTGCTCACTCACAAGGGCGTTGAAGTAAACACTACGCTCAAACAGACTTCAACTTTAATCCCTTATTCATTTGCGCTACTCGGCGAAGATGATGGGATTTAAAAGGTAATCTTGGCTATCAAGAGTGTGAAAGATTTTTGTTTTTAGAATGGGTGTCTAGTTTATTGCAAATTTTATAATCGAACAGAAGAGCTTGATGCTTTGAGGTGAGTAACGCAAAAGCTTGCCGAGACCAAAGGCCGTTAAGCGTTGTTGTTGGTAAGCGTAGAGTGGATAAGACGCGCTTATTGAAAGAAGCATTTTTTAGCGCTCAGGATGGGAAGGAAGGCTCTGTACCTGTTCATCAGCCGAAAAAGTGAAGCGATGTTGGTTGATGAATTATCTAAACTGATTTCATCCGCGTTGGGGGTAAAGTTCTTTCGGCCAACTTCATTTCAGATCACCAAAACCTTTTAGTGTTTTATGATAGAAAGCGAAGCAGCGATGCTTCGCTTTTTTCTGCTTGTTTGGTTTTGTCTGATGTTTTTATTACTTGATTAAATTGTTGTTGACTGCGTCAATGCTAATAAGTATTTTGTCAGTATACCAGCTGTTAATAAAATGCTTAGGAATAACTCTTGATTTCGTTACTAATGAATGGCTCTGTGGGAGAGCGAGGCAAAAATTCTTCCGCTGATGTTTATCTGATCAAAGCGTTGTTAAATTCATACGCACGAAATACTAAAAAAGCTGTGTTACCAATGAATGGCAGTGTTGATGCTGCAACTTTGGGATTGTTGGAAGAATTTCAGAAAAAAGTTGTACGAATGGCTAAGCCTGACAGATTGGTTTCTGTAGGTGGAGGCACTTTTAAGAAATTGGTTGAGCACCTTAAAACAGGTTTTACAGTTCAATCGCTTACAGCGCCTAAAAAAGGTTTATTAACTTGGGTGGCTGAAGGACACGAAGGCGGACTATTCCATAGCCGATTACTTCATGTTCCCAGTTCCAACTCTGGCTTAACAATAGGCCGAGGGTATGACATGAAAGATAAGTCGTCTAGTTTAGTCGCTTCCCAGCTGATGAAAGCAGGCATTGGCTCTACAGAGGCGATGAAAGTAGCAGCTGGTGCCAGGTTAAAAGGAAAGGCAGCGAAAGACTTCGTCATTGCCAACGATCTTTTAGACTTTGAAGTTAGCCCAAAAACTCAATTGGCACTGTTTAATATTGTATATGGGGAGAAGGAAAAAACAGTACTGCGTATATGCAAAAAAGCTGATACGGTTGCGGCTTATGGCTTTGTTAATTGGGGTGCTTTGC
The DNA here is from genome assembly GCF_050870865.2 of Agarivorans sp. QJM3NY_33. NCBI lineage: Bacteria > Pseudomonadati > Pseudomonadota > Gammaproteobacteria > Alteromonadales > Alteromonadaceae > Agarivorans > Agarivorans sp. QJM3NY_33. The sequence continues at coordinate 4,040,546 of NZ_CP194039.2, read as the reverse complement.
CTGGTTCTTTATTAGAGCTATTTATTGATTTAACGTATCGGGGAGATTATTCGGGTACAACACGTAAATTTCTACAAAAACCTTTAGCTCAAGGGGACATGCCAGCCTTGAAGTTGTTATTTAATGACCGCTCTAAATGGACTTCAGTACCTTACGAGCGATTTAAAGCTCGAAGCAAATTTGCCTATTCAATTTCTAATATTTCACCAGCTCAGGTTACGCCATGAAACACTTATTAAAAACTATAACGCTTAGCTTAGTATTGTTTTCTGGCTCGGCTTGCACACAAGACAGTAAGTCTTTTCAAGCGAGGGACGAAGTTGTTGGTATTGTCGGTAGCGAAACAGTGACTTACACGAGATACAACACAGAGGAGCAGCCATGTATCACTCTGCGGCTAGAAAATGCAAATGTTTCTAAAACTCTATGTGACTTCACCGATCAACTAGGTAATACCGTAGACGTAAGGAAAGATGTTGCGGCTGTAGACTACCTTTCTCCAACATTTGCAGCTCAGAGTCTTGAAGTGACCTTAGATTTAATCTCTTATTACTTGGATTGTCGTATTCCACTTACCAAATCAACGATTGGTGAGCCTGTTTGCACATTTAAGGATATGGACTAATAGGGAGGCAAGATAGTTAGCCACCTGAGGTAGATTAGATAGATTAGATAGATAGATTAGACATCCACCCTGCTTACGGTCTTACAAGGGCCAAGTCGGAGAGGTCTTTGCGGGTGTAAAAGTCCCAGATAATTAGACATCCACCCAAACTAGCCAAATGCCAGTAATAATCTAAACTATCAATAGTGTTTTTTTGGAGTTATTGCCATGCCTCGGTCAAGACAGTCGCAAGTGAGCTTATCGGATACGCCTTACTATCATTGTGTTTCCCGCTGTGTTCGGCGGGCTTTTTTATGTGGCGAAGACAAGCAAAGTGGTAAAAGCTATGAGCACCGTCGCCAGTGGGTGGAAGACTATTTGCTGCAACTTACTGCGGTTTTTGCCATTGATGTCTGTGCTTATGCTGTTATGAGTAATCACACTCATGTGGTATTGCACATCGATAAGGCCAAAGCCGAAGCCTGGTCAATGGATGAAGTCTTAGAGCGCTGGCATATTTTGCACCAAGGCACCTTACTGACTCAAATGTATCTCAATTCTGAGTTACGTCCAAAGTTAAGTGAGGTGCAACTACAGGCCATTCACGCCACCGCCGAAGTGTATCGGACTCGACTCTTTGATTTAAGCTGGTTTATGCGCCATTTAAATGAACATATTGCTCGAGCCGCCAATAAAGAAGACCAATGCACTGGGCGCTTTTGGGAAGGCCGTTTTAAATCACAAGCCTTACTCGATGAAGCAGCACTTGCCGCCTGTATGGCCTATGTGGATTTAAACCCGGTTCGCTCAAATATGGCAAGTACGCCTGAAACCTCGGACCACACCAGTATCAAACAGCGCATTCAGCAAGCCAAACAAGGTCAGCAACCCAAGCCGCTAATGCCTTTTGTCGGTAACCCCAGAGAAACCATGCCTAAAGGCTTGCCTTTCGAGTTACAAGACTACCTGCAACTGGTGGAACTTACCTGTCGAGTTATCAGAGAAGATAAACGTGGTTATATCGATGATGCACAAGCGCCCATTTTACAGCGCTTACAAATCGATGAAGAAAGCTGGTTAGCCTTAAGCACGGGTTTAGAGCATCACTTCGCCAGTGTGGTTGGGGCTGGTCACTCGCTAGAACGTTACAAACACCAGCATAAGCAACAGCGAATTAAAGGCATGGCAGCAGCTAAACGCTGGCTTGATGCTGGGTAAGTAATTTATAGTCTGATTTTTTGTCGACTGAGTAGGTATTTAGCATATCTCGAATCACTACGTTTTTCGCCCTCATGAATCGCTGCGCATTGACTAAAGCTTTGATTAACGCCCCAGTATGTAAGGTGTTTAAGAACAAGTTGGCTCTTCAAAGTTGATTTGAGTTGATGACATCGACTGATGCTCATTGGATAGTTAGTATGGCTGTCTAAATATTTAGTCTCTTAACTCATATCCAAGGCTTCCGGAACAGATTATTGTTAATTTGGTAAGTTTTTGTCACAATTAGTCACAGTCTATCGCTGCTTACCACGTATGATAACGGCCAGATTCATTTTCATCATAGGGGCGAATAAATTGAAACCTTCGTGCGATAGACATCCATCAGATAGTTATTCAGCCGATAAGAAACACATCATGTTGGTAGAAGATGACATCGAACTTGCTCATTTGATGAAAGACTACTTCACTCATCATCACTTCACGGTGTCTTTGATTCAAAATGGCCTTGATGCGGTTCCTGCAATCCTAGAGCAACAACCAGATCTTGTTATTCTAGATGTGATGCTACCCGGACAAAATGGCGTTGATGTTTGCAAGCAAGTGCGTCAGAAATATCGGGGAATAATTTTAATACAGACCGCGCTTGATGATGATCTTGACCAAATCACGGGCTTGGAGTCCGGAGCAGATGATTATGTGGTGAAGCAGGTGAATCCTCGTCTACTTTTATCCCGCATTCATTCTCTTTTCAGGCGTGTGAATCGGCAAGTTCAGGCGCAGACTAATCAGGATTCCGATCAGACACGTCAATGTGGGGCATTGACGATATCTTATTCAGATCGGAGTGTTAAAATTAATGATCAGATTCTGGCACTCACGACTGCCGAATTCGAGCTTCTGGCATTATTGGCAGCTTCTCCGGGGAAGGTTGTAAGTCGAGAAACGATCATGCAAGAACTGCGTGGCTATGAATATGATGGCCTTGACCGTTCTATTGATCGACGTATTTCCAGATTGAGAAAAAAATTATCTGAAGACTTAGCTGAACAAACGTTTATCAAAACAGTGCATGGCAAAGGCTATCAACTCTGTTTCTAAGGAATCCGGTTTATGTTTCGAGCATTTTCAGGCTTATGGTTACTCGTTTTTATTCCCTTATGTTTTTTACTTTTCCCATCACGTTACAGTCCAATTCACTGGTTTAATCAACATATTGAGCAAGAACGGTATGTTCATCTCTATGGTGGAACACTGACCCTACTTGAGCAGCAGTTACTTATGCAGCCGCAGGCTGCATGGCCCCAAAAACTTGCTCATATTTCACCTTATTTTGGCTATGGACTATCACTCCAGCAGATGTCAACGCTATCCCTTTCTGAGTCACAGCAAGCAGCATTATCCGCGGGAAACATCTTGTTTATTAATGCTGAACCAGAGTACCTGTTGAAGTGGCTGCCAAACAGTGATTGGGTTATTCGTCTTTTTGTCGATATCACACAAGAAGAAGATATCGACAGGGCGTCATCTGGGACAATCTATCTGCTTAGGAAAGCTCTCGAGCAAACCCCTGTGACACAATGGCAAGCTTTGATTCAGCGACTTTCATCTCAATTTCATCTACGATTACAAAAGCAATCAACCATTGTATTCACGCCCTCAGAACAGGCTCAATGGGATAAAAGGGCCAGTTTTTGGCGATTTGATGCTACACATCAACTGGTTTTTTATACTGCAACGCCTGAAAAAGGGATGACATTGGTTGTATCATCGCTACCTTATTCTTCGAACACACCGATGGTGCTTTTAGTGGTTATTCTGATGTTCGTTTTATTGGTATCTGTCGGAATGTTTTTTTGGAGTTACCCGCTCTGGCGTGATCTGAAACGTTTGAGTGATGCGACAACACAATTTGGTCAGGGCGATTTGTCTCAACGCTCTCCGATTCCCAAGGTTGCAGCCGTGGCGAATCTTAGCCGGCAGTTTAATCAAATGGCACAATGTATTGAGCAAACTGTTCAGGGCCAACGCACACTTACCAATGCCATTGCTCATGATTTACGTCAACCCCTACATCGAATGAGATATGCTTTTGAGATACTCAATACATCGTCACTCACTGCGTCTGAACAGGCAAGGTACCAGCAAAGCATTGAGCACAGTATGCAAGATTTGGATCATCTCATTAATCAAACACTTCAGCTTTCTCGTTATAGTCATGATCGCGAGCAAATCCGGTTTTCTGAACAGGTTTTGGCGCAATTGCTGCAAAAGGAGTGTAACCATGTTGCTCTCGCAAATCCGTCGCTGTCTGTGGTATTGCATGCTGCGCCGTTAATCCGTTTACGAACCACATGGATTGATCCAACAGCGATCCGGCGCGCTATCAATAATTTATTGAGTAATGCTTGCCGTTATGCCGTAACGACGATTGAAATCCATCTCAATTATGATGCAGGGCAAGATCAGTGGGTGATTGATGTGTGTGATGACGGACCAGGGATTCCTCCTGAGCACCGTGAACAGATTTTCAATCCTTTTGTTCAACTGGATAACGCTTCCCGAACTCAGGAAGCTGGCCATGGCCTTGGGCTGGCAATTAGTCAACAGGTTGCACACTGGCATCATGGGCAGCTTACGGTGAGCGATTCCCTCATGGGTGGTGCTTGTTTTACCTTCCGGTGGCCATGTCATCCTCAATTATTACCTGTTTCGAATTAGCCATGTATCGAGCTATTTCAACACGGATTTCGTCCTTTTTTGACCCTCATTTGAGGTTGTCTCAATCTGTCACAAATAGTCACGAAGGGGTTACAGACGCACCTGATACTTCATCTCTAGAATAGTCTCATTAAACATTTATCCATCCACAAGTAGTGAATAACATTATGAGAAATAAAGAAGTAAAAAACGTCAGAATCCTTTCTATGGTGATAGCGAGTCTCTTAGTTTCCGTGCATCAGCCTGTGTTTGCCCAAACAAATAGCTTTGGGCTGTCTTTGGGGGTTGGTTCAATGAATGTAGACGACGCAGCAGACAATGATGAGACTAATACTGCCTGGACCGGGTCTATCGAGTATGAGCGACGCTTTTATCCATCTTTTGCTATGAAAGTTAGTGGGCATATCGGGAATGCGACAAGCGTTAAAACCAACGATATTGGTAAGACGACCACTTCAGAACGAGATATTGACTACAAAGCCATCTCTCTCAGTGCCGTAGGGTACTATCCTCTCGCACAAAACCATGAGCTTTATCTCTCTGCTGGAATCAATGCCAATGAAGTAAAAATGGACCCTAAATCGGGCCCTTCTACCGATAAGGATGGTATTGGTTATACCGTGCAGGCTGGTTGGCAATATCATTTCAATCAGAGAACAGCGATGCATGTTGGCATACAGCGCTTGGGACTTAAGGATGTTGACATCAATACCGCCAATATCGGCTTAAGCGTGTCATTTTAAGTCATTCTGTTTTAGTCAACCCAAATTGGACACTTTCAGTTGCAAGCAAAGGGGCAGAGTAACTATAAATATCTGCACCCTTTAGCCCTTTGGTCTCTTAACTAAAAATTAAAAGAGAAGATAACTAGACAGCGAAGATAACTAGACAGCCACCCCAACTACAGATTTGAGTTGATAACATCGACTGATGCGGTAATCCTCCCATTATTAACCGCATTTATTCGTAGAATTCATGCTGCCGTTTTTAGTGGTGGGAACCCTCCATTTGCAAGGTGTGGTCGTTGATGATTGTAGAACCATAACCATTGGGTCGCCCGATCTTGAACCTCTTCAAGTGTGTCAAACAAATACTTACTCACTAAGCCAAACCTCATAGTACGGTTGAACCTTTCTATATACGCGTTTTGTTGTGGGTTCCCTGGCTGAATATAATCGATTCGAATGTCGTGGTTGTTGGCCCATTTAATAAACGCATGGCTAATGAACTCAGGACCATTGTCGCAGCGGATCGCAACAGGTTTGGTTCGTTGTTCGATGAGCTGCTCTAAGATCCGAGTGACTCGTACTGTGGGCATTGAAAAATCAGGTTCTGACGCCAGACCTTCACGTTTGTAATCATCTATCACATTGAATAAACGGTACTTCCGGCCATCAGATAGCTGATCATGCATAAAGTCCACGGACCAAACTTGGTTTGTTTTAATCGGCTCTTTAAGAGGCTCTGGCGTATGGCGATTCAGGCGTCGTTTTGGCCTAATACGTAAGTTTAGAGCCAATTCGCAGTAGATCCGATAAACCCGCTTATGGTTCCATGTATACCCTTTAACGTTCCGCAAATGGTGAAAACACAGGCCAAAGCCCCAGTCAGAGCAGTCTTCACTGTTGCACAGCGTTACTAACTCTTGAGCTATCAACTCATTCTCAGGTTGAAGCTTCGATTTATAGTGATAGCAGGTCTCGCTGATCCCAAACCAATAGCATGCACTTTTAATGCTGATGTGATAGTTCGCCACCGAACGCTGAGCCATCAATCGACGCTCACAGGGCTTCACCACTTTTTTGCCATCGCCTCTGAGATCACCTCTGCTTTAAGGCGTTCTTCCGCATACATCTTTTTAAGCCGTCGATTTTCATCTTCGAGTTCTTTCATCCGCGCCATAAGGGATGCGTCCATACCACCGTATTTCGAACGCCACTTGTAAAAGGTTGCGTTGCTCATTCCATGCTCACGACAGAGCTCAGGAACAGGTGTACCAGCCTCAGCCTGCTTGAGAATAGATAAGATCTGACTGTCCGTGTAACGTGACTTTTTCATGTTGAATCTCCTGTATTTACTATACGAGAAAATTCTACTTTTGCATGCGATTAATTTTCGGGGGGATTACCATGCTTATTCGATAGTTAAGATGGCTGTCTAGTTAAGATGTTTGACTAAAAATGAAAAGAGAAGACGAAGATAACTAGACAGCCACCCCAACTACAGATTTGAGTTGATAACATCGACTGATGCTTATTCGATAGTTAGCATGGCTGTCTAAACTAGAATATCGGATGATTAGACCCGATTGCTCTTTGGAAAACAGCGGAAACGGGTCGTTAAAAAATATCGGCAGTTTGTCTATGAGGGATGTACTGGTCAACCCAAACTGGACACTTTTAGTTGAGAATTTTCAAACGCCACCGGTGATAAATCACCATTGGCCGAATGAAGCCGCTCTAAGTTGTAATACTTCATATAAGCAGCCACATCTTGCTTCATAAATTCTCGTGTTGGCTGATTAACTTTAAACAGCCAATCGTGTTTTAAACTTCCGAAGAATCGTTCAACAACAGCATTATCCCAACACGCTCCTACATCGCCCATACTGGCTCGAATATCAAAACCAACTAATAGCTTACGATATTGTTTACTGGTGTACTGTGAGCCTCTATCACTGTGAAAGAACAAGCCTTTAGGTGGTTGCCGTAAGTTGTAGGCTTTAATGAGTGCTTTGGAAATTAAGTCTGTAGTCATCCGTTTATCAATATGCCAGCCAACAATTCTGCGAGAGTATAAATCCATCACGACAGCTAAATACATCCAACCCTCGCCTGTTTTTAGGTAGGTCACATCACCAGCCCAAACCTGATTAGCAGCGCTTGGGTTAAAGTTCATATTTAGCAGGTTATCAGCGACTGCGTCAGAGTGTTTACGCTGCGTTGTCACTTTATAAGCTTGCCGTTGGGTCACTTTCAGCCGCAAGCGTTGCATCATTGTACGGACAGCATAGCGGCCTACTTGGTAGCCTTCCTTGCGCAATTTCTTCACCATCTCACGATTCCCTAGGCTACCTCGGCTTTTCTTGAATAACTGGCGAACACGGCGATAAAGCTTCAAAGTATCAAGGCCTATCACGTTCGCAGGGCGTTTAAGCCAATCGTAATAGCCTGATTTACTTACGTTCATGACTCGGCATAGCTGCGCAACAGGGAACTGATTTGAGTGTTTTTTTATGAAGCGACATTTTACTTCATTTCTTTCGCAAAGAAGGCGCTTGCCTTTTTTAGTATTTCTTTCTCCATGCGTAATTCTTTGTTTTCTTTGCGTAATCGCTTGAGTTCATCACGCTCAGACTCTTCTAGGGTGATGCCTTGCCGTTGGACTTCGTACCTTTCTTTCCACTTGTAAAGCAGGCTAGTGCCAACCCCTAGAGATTTTGCAGCATCAGCAACACTGTAACCTTGCTCCAACACCATTAGTACCGCTTCATCTTTAAATTCTTGTGGATAACTCTTGTGTGATTTTTTCAAACTCATATAGACCTCTTAATTCATTAACATACTGTCTCAAAATTAAGTGTCCGATGGAATTAGACCAGAACAGGAAGTGAGAAAGCCGCTTTATTCATGGATCCCCTTATAAATCTTCCAACCCTGCTGAATATCTCAAATTCTCTAGATATATTGATTATAGTGAATGATGGATGGTGGGGATGTAAGCATGACGTATTGGCTCCTCTTCCCTTATATTAAGACTTGCATCTTATGGTGTGTCTCTAGTTCGGCTAAACCTCGTTTAATGCAGAAGATTGAGACTTTCACCGGGATCATTATGTCTGGTTTTTTATGTCTGTCTTCATCATGTTGAAGGAGTAACATATGGAAGATTTAGAACGTCAAGAACATCTTCAAGCAGTAACAAAGAGGTTAGTATCTTTCACTGGGTTAATTTTGCTTATATTAGCGATTGGCTTGTATGGATTACATGATGATAAGAGGTCATACCTAGTCACATTAGTGTTTGCCTCTGGGCTGTTAGGCGGCTTTGTGAGCATTCAACAGCGACTACCGAAAATAAAATTGCAAGAGTTAAAGACATTATCAACCTCTTGGGTATCTATAACACTGATCCCGATAAATGGTGGAATATTTGCGTTAGTTCTTATGCTGATGTTTATCGGTAATATAATTCAAGGTGAATTATTCCCAGAATATCCGAACAAATTCAATATTTCTAACGCAAATGATTTTTACCAATGGATATCTTTGACTTACCCCAAAACAGGTGAAGATATAGCCAAATTGTTTTTCTGGTCATTTGTCGCAGGCTTTAGTGAAAGATTTGTCCCACAGATAATACGCAAAACAAGCGAAAACAAAACGTAGGCAATTCAACGAGCCCAAGATATTGCTGCTTGGAATAAAAGGAGGGAGGGCCTGATGTTCCTCGAATATACTCATGCTTTTTCAGTCCCGTATTTAGCTGGGCTCGTGTAGAGTATCTTTAGCGTATCTTTAGCGTATCTAAGGCTTTAGGCTAGTGAGCGTTGTTTAATCTGAGTCTTGTATCTTGGTCGTTTATTGAGCAAGTTATAGGGGGTATAGAGAACGTTGCGATGCTCAATTGAATTAGCCAGATAACGATAGTGTTTGCCCGCAGCTTTCAACGCTAGACCAGTGAAGTATAAGATGGGTGAGAGCGGCAATCCTGAGTAACATTCTAAGCCACCTTATGTCTTGGGTTCTAGATGGGTTCATTCCCAGCCCAGTTGTTACATTTTTAAAACTTCTTCAATTTGCATCCGAGTGGCGTAAATTTCTCTACAGCTTTCGGTGTAACCTGCTAGAGGCTTAATGACGTAGCAATCAACCAAGGCTCTTTCTCTTGAGGGAGTAATGGGTTCAGGTCTTGTTTTTTGCTTACAGTAGCTCAAGTTTTACTTAGGCTGTTTTTTATGGTGGCAGGATAATGATTAGACTTAATTGCTCTTTGGAAAGCAGAGGAAACGGGTCGTTAACAAATATCGGCGGTTTGTCTATGAGGGAGGCGAGAAAGCCGCTTTATTCTCGGGTAAGCAAGATAGTGGCTAAAAGCAAAACCTGACCCTGAGTTGCACACAAATTTGCTCATCGTTCTGGTGAGTAAACTCCTTAAGCTATCCAGTCCCAAAGCTCTAAGCCCAGAGGCGTGATTCATAGAATAAAGATGAAAAACTCAACCAGCTAAAATGCAAGGTTTACAGGTATAGATGAAAGCCTTCTTATGGCTGGCATAAGTTTTTTGCTGAGCTCGTCGAGGGAAAGCTGGATGAGGAACGATAACAATAGCAAATTAGCTATTGGTCAGACCTAGAATCTATTAAAGCATTTGCTAGTGAAGATATAGATGTTGAAAAAATTTACCCAGAAGATGAACAATATGAACTAAAGCCAGATACTCATGTGACACATTATAAGGTTCGTGAAAATAGTTGGCTCTAATTAATGCTAGTGTTATTCAGATCACAGAATTATTATAAATACCTAAGCATCTTTATTTGTACGCTATAAAAAAATCCCAATGAAATGCAAATATTTTGACATCATTTAATAATTAATGTTGTCATTAGTTGATTTCAGATTTGGCGTGATGCCAAGTTCAACCATGTTATTGTTTATTTTATTTGAAACACTTCACTGATATGTGTCTCGTCATGCTTGGCTGTGGTCTAGGGAGGTGGCGATGAGTTAAGTTGGTACCATTAGCGCAGCCATCCGCTCAGCGCGAGTTATTTTTAATTCCTGTGGGGATGTTACTCGGTGTGAGATGAGTGATCGCTAAGCGAGTTGCTCTCTGTCTCAAATCAATTCTATCGACTTGCCCATCGCTCTATACATCGACTTACTCGCGCCTACTATCGACTCAAATAAGGTTATTTTTGTAGACCATAGAAGGCTAACAATTAGCAAACCGCATTGGTCGTGAGTGTTTATTGATACTTTTAACTACTGCGTATTAACGGGGGGGGGATAGTTAAAATTTAGAATCTAGATCACAAATTTTGAATACAAATCTGGCTTTCTTTTCATTCTGGATTAAAGGCGTCTCGAACCTTACAAGAAGCAAATTGTCGATAACTAATATATTTTGTGCGCTAAATCTAAAATCGAGATTTTAAAAAAATAAAACAGTATTTTTATTTTGTTTTTCTTGTTAGTTTGTTTGTAGATATAGAGGGTTCCCAAATTATTTTTTTCAAAAAAAATGAAACGAGTATATGAGGGGGGAAACAAACTTTTTATGTTTTTTATATATCTAAAAATCAAAATTCTATTTGAAAATAGGCATCGGTTAGGAAACCGAAAATGTTTATTTTCAACATTATTCGGAGAATAAAATGAATAGAACGATTCTAGCTGCGTCATGTTTGGCGGCCAGTTTAATGACTGGATATTCAAGTGCAGCCACTATGGATATGGCAAGAGTGGTTATGCCTGCCAATGACGGTTGGGCTGCTGCTGAAGGTCCTGTTACAGGCGGAGCGAAAGCGACTGATGCACATGTTTATACGGTGAGCAGTCGAAAAGCGTTAGTCGATGCGTTGTTAGCTGCTGGCGACAATGCAAAAATCCTCAAAATCAAAGGTACCATCAACTTGTCATCTGATGATCAAGGTCGGGAATTGACTGAAGAAGATTACCGAGTTGCACCTTACAATTTTGAAGATTATAAAAATGCTTACGCGCCAGCAGTTTGGAACGTGAAGCCACTGATCAAGAAGCGTCCAAATAGAAAATTGACCGGCCCTCTTGAAGAAGCGCGTGTTGCCTCGCAAAAAAATCAGAAAAAACAAATCGTTATCGACATCCCATCGAATACCAGCATTATTGGTTTAGGCACTGATGCCAAAATCGTTAAAGGCATGCTACATATTGGCAAAGGCTCTGAAAACATCATCATTCGCAACATAGCCTTTGAAGATGCCTTCGACTACTTCCCAGATTGGGATCCAGGCGATAGCTTTAAACTTGACTCAAGCTACCCTGGCTGTCAGGCAGAATACGTTGATGTGAAAACCGGCCCACAAATGTGTTCAGGTGGCCGTTGGAACTCAGAGTATGATTTAATCTCTATCGCTGGCGGTAAACGCGTTTGGGTTGATCACTGTACCTTCTCTGATGGTGACCGTGCGGATTCAATGTTCCCACCGGTTTACCCATTCCCTCAGAATGAGATTACCCAAAAAGTTCAACACCATGATGGTTTGATCGATATTACTAACCAAGCTGATTTTGTAACTATTTCAAATAGCTACTTCCATGATCATGATAAAGCGTTTTTGATTGGTAATAGTGATAAGAAAAAAGCTGATACGGGTCACTTACGTGTGACGTTACACAGCAACTATTTCAATAATGTTGGCCAACGTATGCCACGTGTTCGTTATGGTAAAATTCACTCATACAATAACTACTTTGTAGGTGATGCATCTGGTGATGGTGTTGGTGATACACGTTATGCAAGACACGTAAGTTCTTTGAAAAACAAACCGCACCATAACATTTTGCGTCAAGCTTTGGGTGCCGGTAAAGAGTCTGCTATCTACTCAGAAGCCAACGTATTTGAAATCGCAAACGGTACAGCCGCTAATGCAATTGGCAACATGAAAGGCAAAGTAGCATTCGATACTGGCTCTATGTTCAATGGCAAGATGATTGATGTGATTGCTGAGGCAAATAAAGTGAGCAGCAAGAAGAAACAATTGTCTAAAGATGTCGGTTGGAAACCAACTCTTTATGGTGACGCGCCAGCGATGCCAGCAAGTGAAGTGGTTGAGTATGTGAAAGCAAACGCAGGTTCTGGTAAGCTTTAATCGCTTCAGAGCAAACCTTTAATATGAAAAGCCGATGCTAACGCATCGGCTTTTTTTATATCTAATTTTAAGCTCGCGATTTTCATTCATGTTTAGCGCGTTGGATGAGAGTTATAAACAACGCTTTTGTGAATAAAGCTAATCGACATCCTCTATTTGATTACGCATCTATATCAGAGCGAGCAGTATCAATTCAAATGGCTTTAAACAAGGTGCATGCTTACAGGCCTTCATCTTAAGGCGAGACCATGGAACGCAGCATAAAGCTATTTGAAACTTACCGACCAGATAACAGGACCAGTTTACCATTTGGTTTTGTTATTTCTAAGGGCTCCTCCATTGCGCTATTACTGGCTTTGAGTTCACCGCGTATTGCATTTTCAGGGGGACTCTCGCTGGTGCTTGTTGAATTTGATTTCACTCGGTAATGGCGACGTGTGGATAGCTTGGCTGGCGATGCTGAAAGGCTAAAATTTCTTCCTTTTGGATCACTCCGCGATCAATATTGATTGCTCGGCGAATGGTGTCACTGTTTTGCCAACTGGCGCGCCCCGCTGCGATCGCAGGGAGATGAACGATAAGCGCGGCAGAAATAGACCGAGAGGCGCTTTCCCACAAATAGCTTGGCGTATGGTCTACAGCGTAATAATCAACATTTTCAACGCTAAATATGGGATCTTGAAAGGTTGTGGGTTTAGCAAAATAAAATCCCATGCCATCGTCACAACTCACATCAATGATTAAGCTACCGTCTTTTAAGCAGGATTTTTCTGCCTCGGTGACAAAATGCACTGGATGATGGGTATCTTGATAAGTGCCATTAATAATAATGCTTGATTCACTAATCAGCTCTGCTAGTGGTCTTTCCGATCCATCGTGCTCGATGATAACCATTCGAGCTTCGCCCTCAGCTCCTTCTCTAAAAGTAACATAATGGCAATCAAGCACTTCTTCGCGCACTTCATGATCAGGACGTTGAATACAAATGGTAATATCTCTGAAGCCATGTGCTTTAAGTGCATAAATGGCACCACGACTTACCGCACCAAAGCTGAAGATAATCACTTTGCGTTGATTACCATAGTGTCCGTCAATGCCTTTCAGTTGCAGCGCATGAATCACCGCGCAGTAGCCCGCCATTTCGTTATTCTTATAAAAAGTATGTCGTCCGACTTGTCCTTGAGGGCCCCATACGTACATATCTTCGAAGGCTATCAAGGTTTGCTTGCGGTTAATTGCGGTTTGAGTGATAGCTCGTTGCTGAGTGCAATGCGGGTAACCCCAAAGAGTGCCGCCTTCTCGAAGTTGTTCAAAGTCGGCAAGCGTGGGTTTTGCAATAATGGTGGTATCCATGGTCTCGAGTATCTCATCTCGTGAGGCAAGCCCTGCTACTTGCGTGGTAAGTTCTGCATCGGACATTCCAAAACGTTCTCCGTAGCCAGTTTCAAAGGTTAGCTGTTTACGCAGTGCTTCTGGGAGTCGAGATAAATGCTCAGGGTGGATTGGAACGCGTCGTTCGTCTTGCTTTTTAGAGGTGCCTATTACGCCTATTGAAGATGTTTTCATAATATTTCCTTTGCTTGAGCGAGCGCGTCAGCAGGATGCTAACAATAAACGTCACAAGCTTAGTGGGGCTATATTGGTAATCGAGGAGGCTTGAAAATGAGAGCTCGTTGATGCGAGAGGGGATGCGAGTCATTTGATACCGTGGAGCGTAGTCTAACACAATTAAGCGCAAGTTTTCGGAGCATTGGCCAGATCCACTGGCGAACAAGAACCCTACTTGGCGAATAACTGAACCGTCATGCGCCTTGCAGGAGAGTCTTCAGCGCAAAATTTTTTACTCAAAATATAGATATTTTGCACTATCCAATATTTTTAACTGCGAATTAAATGTTGAACAAAAGTGAGTATTCAGCTTACCTGCCCTAAGGGATCTGCCGCCCCAAGAGTCAGCGGTGCTTGTTACACGCAGTATGTTTGAATTGAGTGATGAACATCATTGTTAGAGTAAATTTACTGGTATTTTGTTATGATTGGCGACAATTTGAACACACATAAAGGACATCTGATGATTGTAATTAAAACTCAACGGGCTCAGGATTTAGCTTAAGTCATTTCTTGTCAAAGCCCGTATCTCCGGGGCGTTTCACTACGTCTTAAAATTTCACAAATTATGTGTTTGGAGTAAGCTCAATGGGCACTTCTTTTTCTCTATCTCAACTAGGATGGAAACCTTTTTTTCAACAACAACTTCATTTCGACGAGCTCAGCTTATTTCGGCCTGCTCGAATATTTGAACAACATCGAAGCGAATATTTACTTGCTTCTGAACAGGGGCTGGAAAGGCTGGCGATTACCCCGAATATGCCAAAAATGGCGGTCGGAGACTGGCTGTTACTCGAGCAACGCCAGTTTGTTCGGCAACTTGAACCTACGACTCTGTTTCGTCGTAAAGCGGTCGGTTCGCGCGCCGAGTTACAGCTGATTGCAGCGAACGTAGATACATTGTTTTTGGTGTGCTCAGTGAACTATGATTTTAAGCTCAGTCGTATTGAGCGCTATTTGGCCTTAGCTCATGAAGTAAAGGTTGCCCCAGTTGTGGTGCTGACTAAAGTGGATCAATGTGAGTCAGCGGAATCCTACATTGAACAAGTGCAACAACTGGATCCAATGTTGCTTGTAGAGGCGGTGAATGCCTTGGATGCACAGCAAGTTAGCCAGCTAGAAAGTTACTGTGGCGAAGGGCAAACAGTGGCTTTTATGGGCTCGTCTGGTGTGGGTAAGTCGACCTTAATTAATACTTTGTTAGGCGAACCTACGAGTCTTACGGCTAGCATTCGAGAAAACGATAGTAAGGGGCGGCATACCACCACTGCGCGATCGATGCATATCATGCGGCGAGGCGGCCTATTACTCGACACGCCTGGCATGCGTGAACTGCAGTTGAGTGATTGCGAAGAGGGCGTAAAGGCTACCTTTAATGATATCGTTGAATTGGCCGCCCAATGTAAATTTGCAGATTGTCAGCACGAGCGTGAGCCTGGTTGTAAAGTACGTTTGGCGATAGAACAAGGCCAGTTTTCTGAGCGTCGTTTAAGTAACTATCGAAAACTGATGCGAGAACAACAGTTTAATGCTGCCAGTATCGCCCAGCGTCGTGCCAATGACCGAGATTTTGGTCGAATGGTAAAATCGACTTTGGCTGGTTCGCGAAAGCGTAAGTCACAGTACTGATTTGTGGTGACTTTATTTTTCGATATGTTGGTTAAGGTCGATTAAGGTCGATTAAGAAAACCAAACTCATAGCGTATGACGCTATGAGTTTTTTATTTTTGGCGAGCTGGAGCAGTACAAGGGCATCACATTTCTCGAAGCTAAATGGTCGATTGCGAGATCGAATATTGCCTTCGATTTATATCAACTAAGCGAGATATTGCCTAATCATGGTCGACTTTTAGTTAGCATTTGTTTGCTTAAATGATGTTCATCATTGCGCTTGGCTAAGTGATTTTTCTGGTTATTCAATCCGCCTGCGGCTTGAGAGTTAAGATGTGCTTTTTTCATTAACCAGTGGTTCATTTCATTTTTGGCAAAGGCGCTTGATTGCTCTGCGGCAACGTTATACGAGATTAAGGGGTCGTATTTAGCGTGATTATTATGTTTGAGTCGTCAAACAAATCACCTTTTGTCATAAAACTGTCAAACAACCTTGTTTAACTACCGCCGCATTTATACATAAGGAACATGAAATGAAGCAGATCGTTAAACCCCTCGTTTTCGCCGCAGCCACCTCGATGTTTTCTTTTTCTGTTTTATCGGCAGAAATTAAGAACGTCATTTTAATGATTGGTGATGGCATGGGCCCGCAGCAAGTCGGGTTATTAGAGCTATACGCGAACAATGCACCGCATTCTATCTATCGCGGTGAAACCACTGCATTGTATAAGCTGGCCCAGGAAGGCGTGATCGGTTCTTCGTTAACTAATCCAGAGGAGGCCATCGTTGTTGACTCTGCATGTTCTGCAACGATGTTAGCTACCGGGGTATATACCGCCTCTGAGGTGATCGGAATTAACTCAAATGGCGATCATGTAGAAACGGTGCTGGAAAAAGCCAAACGGATGGGCAAAGCCACCGGACTGGTTTCTGACACCCGTCTCACCCACGCGACTCCTGCAGCCTTTGCTGCCCATGAACCGCATCGTTCTTTAGAAAATGAGATTGCGTCTGATATGTTGGCAACTGGTGCCGATGTGATGCTGTCTGGTGGTATTCGTCATTGGATCCCTAAATCTACCAATGATAAAGGGGAGACTTATAAGGCGCTTGAGTTATTGACTCAGGGCGATGTGAAGCTTAAGTCTAAGCGTAAGGATGAGCGCAATTTGCTGAATGAAGCGCAAACCCAAGGCTACAGTTTGGCATTTAATAAAAATATGTTGGCAAATGCGTCAGGTGACAAATTATTAGGTTTGTTTTCTTATTCGGGGATGAATGACGGCATTGCTTATAGCCATACTAAAAATGATCCGAAACGCACTCAACCAACATTGAAAGAGATGACAGACAAAGCTCTGGAGGTATTGGCTAAAGATCAGGACGGCTTTTTCCTTATGGTGGAAGGGGGGCAAATTGATTGGGCTGGACATAGTAACGATGCTGGCACGATGTTACATGAAATGATCAAATTCGATGAAGCGGTCAATTCAGTTTATGAGTGGGCGAAAGGTCGTGAAGATACCTTGATCATTGTGACCGCAGACCACGAAACAGGTTCGTTCGGTTTCAGCTATTCTTCAAATGACTTACCAAAACCAGAAAAACGTACTGGCGAAGCATTTCAAAAACGCGATTATGCGCCTAACTTCAACTTTGGTAAGTTTGATATTTTAGACGGTTTGTATAATCAGAAAATGAGTTATGCAGATATGCTTGCTCAGTTCGACAAATTGGATAAAGCGCAACAAACTCCAGATCATTTAGCTGAAATTGTGAACGCAAATAGTGATTTTTCGATTACCTCTGAGCAAGCAGCTCATGTGATGGCAACCAAGCCAAATCCATACTATAAAAAAATGCATAGCTACTTATCTGCGAATGATGTGCCTGCTATTAATGACTTCGACGCGTTCTTCCCTTATAACGACCGCGGTAACGTATTAGCGCGCCAACATGCGACGGGCCAAAATACGGTTTGGGGTACGGGCACGCATACTCATACTCCGGTCAATGTTTTTGCGTGGGGACCGTTAAAAGAAATCATTCCGGTTTCTCGAATTATGCACCACTCTGAATTGGGTCAATATATTAAAGATATGGTGAAATAGTCGGCGGTTTTCACGCTAATATTTACACGATGTTCTTGTCAAACGGTGCTAAGCAAAGGTTTAGCACCGTTTTTACATTTATAAATAAGAATTAGTTTATGGAGAATGCGCAGTGACCGAACCGCCAGCACTGTTCGGATTATCCTTTAGGTATCAGAGCCCAAAGGCTCTATCGAGCGTGTTCAGTTCGCTGCCTGCACCTAGTCTGACGAATCATCAATAGTAACAACCCCAAGCCGATTAACCAGCTGCTTTTGGGCTCAGGTACGCTGACCGCCGCTAATGTTAAACCAGTAATGCGCTCGCGCTGGATGCTGGTTGTGTGATTATCGGTTTCGAAGTTTCGGCCAAAGAACTCGATTGAGACTATTTTATCAGCCTCTGTTTCTGCAAATAAATTGACATAGCCATAAGGCTCGCGTTTATTTCCGCTCACTCTCGTTGGGCTGCCGTAGTGCTCGGGTTCCAATACGGCTGCATCTAAAATTTGGTGAGTGGCAAACATTAAGTTTTCAGACTTGGTGGTAATACGCAATTGATTACCACTATCACCTGCGCTCCACCAAAAACCAAAATACCCGACGGCTTGGTCAAAACTTAATTTTACAGCGCTGTTATTCGGAATAAATAGGTATTTCCCTTCGCCAAATGCCCCCCCATAAACCCCAAATTTGTGGATCTTCGCGGTGCCTTTATTTACCGAGTAATAGCCAAAATCGGCTTGGTAACCCTTGGCTAGGCTGTTGTTCGATAGTAGGTCAAAATCTTCGGTGAGGGTTAATCCGCTCACTTGAGAGCTTTGAATGCCTGGTTTTTCGATACTGTAGATAACGCCTGCCTGGCTGGCTAATGAAGTGAATACTGTTGTTAGAATGCTTGAACAGAGTGTGAATTGCATGAGTATTTTGTGAAATCTTGCTTGCATTTGATACCTCGACTGGATCGCGCTAGCGTTGGTGGTTTTAGGTGCTGTTGATTACCGAGTAATCCAGTTTCATGCCAGTTTTATTATATTTTTATTTTTCAATTACTTATCGCTTAGTTCTTATTGAAATAGAATACATTTCTCGAAATGCAAACTAGGTATTCGCTTTTTGCAAATTCGATTATTCTTTTGATAGTTCAAGGGGGAAGTACAGTTTGTGGGAGAGGGACTCGTTATTGACTTGACGGTGCTCTCTTGGTCACTGAATCGTTTATTTAATTGATGATTTGTATTTGTTAGCTTTATGACAGGAAGGAATCATAGAATAATTATTGCCCCTGATAATTTTTGAGTTTAAATTGGCTTGTACAAGGATAATATTGTATTAGTTGTTTGGTTATATATATGAACCACAACTAATACATGCAGTTATACTTTAGAAAGCGGCATGATATAAGTATCTATTTTAAATGGGTTTTTTACCTGATTTGTGTTGCTAAAATCTACTTTTGTATATAGGATTTTTTATATTATTATTGCTAAGCAAAGCTTTAAAAATACCAGCCAATTAGATTTAAGTACATCCGCAGGCTATGCCTATAAAAATTTAATTACATGTTTAAAAATAACGTATGGGGCTTAGATGAGTCAGTTAACTAGCTTAAGTCATCAGTGTACACTGTGACATCTACCTTATGCCATCGTTCATCCGCTTGAAGGCATAAGTAAGCACTGCTATTTGCCGCGCACGACCCTGTTCCCCCCGAGAATGCAGTATCGGGTTGTTTGTGATCGGGATAATCATTGTAAACAACTCTCAAGGCTGGTCTGGCAATCGACCACTTAGTTCAGTTCAACTGGGTGAGCAATGGTCAACAAGAGGTGAGTGTTGCAGGCTATTTTAGATGAAGCAGCAAAGCTAGCGATTAATGCTTTTGATTCCTCACACATTATGTCGGTGATATAAAAAAGCAACTGGCCAATGCTTAGATGGCCGTCAAGCTCCAATCAAGCGCTAAGATTTATCTCGCTCTGATGCTTAAACCAGATCGACAGCTATACCTTGTCGAAGAGTGTTTTCCGCTAGGCTTATATTCTTAGCAGAAGCCAGATACCAATACTTATTCCCAAGCGTTTTCTTGTCGCTGCGTGAACAGAGAACTCTCAGTAACCCTTCGAGTAAATCTGAGGGTGGTTTATTCGCATCGATGATGCGCCTGTGGGGACTTATTCGAAGCGAACCATCGCTGCATTAGGCTTGGTATTCGTTGCGATGCGCTAAAATTATTTGTATATGCTGGCATTCAGGTGCGCATAAAAATAGCTCTAAATGGCTAGTAGCGGTTTCACATCGATAGGTGTCAGTTATTCGAGACAGCTCCCTTCAATTAGTTTTTATCAATTGGTGGAGCGGTATTTACTAAATGCTATTTTTAAATGAGTCGAGAATATATCGGACTCAAATAACGGCACTGGTCTATTGAATGCGATTTTGTATTGTAAAATATTGTTCTTTCTGGAATTGAACACTGTAGTCAACTCTATGCAGAGTTTAAATCCTCTGCAGCTGCCATATGGAATAGTGTTTTAATCTAGAATATATATTCTAGCGGTCTAATATATGGCATTTGTCTTATTCTAGGTATTTTGCTTATTCACAAAAAAATCACACCGGAAAAGTAAATGACTTCCCTCTGCCTTCATTGAGAGAAATTTATTAAAGGTTTTGCTTCTAAGCCCTTAAAAATCATCTAATATATATAAAAACGATAAACGAGAGGGTAATCAGAAGTGCTACAATAATTAATCTTTTATTTCTATCTCCCATCTAAGTCATATATTCATCCCGGCCAAGTTAGGTCGAGATATTGACTGTTTTCTGATTTGTGAAGTGATACATAGAGAGCTTATATGAACAAATTTAAACTTCAAATTGTTGGCACGCTCAGTGCCATTATCCTCATCATCGTAGTGCTGCTATCGAGTCTAAGTTTTAATTCTTTCAGAACAGAAAGTATTTATTTACATGAAGAATTACTTCGTGAAAGAACGATCACTGTTGAGACTAAATTGAATGAAAAACTCAAAGCTTATAAGCAGATGTTATCTTCGATTCAAGTTGCTCCTAAGGATTTTTCCGACGCAGGCCTATCTGAAAAATTGGTCACTGAGCTGAAGGCATTACGTCGTTCGATGGGCAAGATAGGCGATGGTGTTGCGGTATTTAACAGAGATGGTGAAGTGTATTTTGAAACTGGTAAAAAGCTTAGTTTTAATGTGAAGGATTTGAACCGTGCATTTTACACGGCCTTGTTCAAACAAGGAGAAAGCTTTTTTGTCTCGCCTCCTTTTGAGTCGAAAGAAAGTGGTAATACGGTTGTCGCGATTGCTTATAAGCTCAGCGATTCAGCAGCCGTGGTGGCGAATGTATATTTGGCTTCAATACTTGAAGATATTGCGAACCGTAAAGATATGGTTTTATACACCGCCGATGGCACTATTTTGCTATCCGCCTATCCAGATTTTGTCGGCAAAAATATCTTTACCAAGCGCCCTCTATATAAACAGTTTAGCCCAGAGTCACCGAAGTTATCTTACGAAAGCGAAGTGAATGGCGAAATGGTCGCCTTCACTGCTTTTTGGGGAAAACTTGAACAGGCGAATATGAACTTTATTACTTACATTCGTAATGATCAAATTCATGAGAGCGCAGATGAGCAGTTATGGACATCTATTGTTATCGGTTTGTTTTGTCTGATTATTGCTATTTTAGTTTTATTAGTGGCCTTGAATAAGCTGGTGATTAAGCCGGTTGGCGGCGCTCCCGATGACATTGCAGCTTTAATGGAAAGTATGTCGAAGGGACATTTAAGTCAAAATCTAAAGGTGACGGGTCAAGAGACAGGAATCTATCTTTCATTGGTGAATTTATCCAGACAACTGAATGAGTTGGTTAATAACTCTCGAAGCATTTCTGAAAGTGTTTCTTCGGCATCTCAAGAGTTGAATGTGGTTATGAATGAGACTCAGAACAATGCCAATCAAGAGTTGATACAAGTCGAACAAATCTCAACTGCGATTAATGAGTTGTCATCAACCTCTCAAGAAGTGAGCAGTAAGGCGGGTTTAGCGGAACAAGATGCCGAAAAAGCTCAAGCGAATGTGTCCAGTGGGCAGTTGGTTTTAGAAGAAAATATTCGTCTTACGGATCAAATTCATCACTCGGTAACAGAGGCTGCCACTATTGTGGAAGAACTCAGGCAGTTTGCTATTGAAATTGGCTCGGTCACTGAAGTGATTACCAGTATTTCGGAGCAAACTAACCTTCTGGCGCTCAATGCCGCGATTGAAGCTGCTCGCGCTGGTGAACAAGGACGTGGTTTTGCGGTGGTTGCCGATGAAGTGAGAAACTTGGCATCGAAAACTCAATCATCGACAGTCAAAATTCAAGAGATTATCGAAAAACTGCAATCTCAATCGGATAAAGCAAATCAGCATATGATTGGGAATGTAGAGTTGATTGAAGGCTCAGTAACTTTGGCCGACCAGATCAAAGCATCTTTTGAAGATATTTCGACAGCGGTAACATCTATTTTGGACATCAATAGCTTGGTGGCCGAATCTTCACAGCAGCAATTCATGGTGACGGAAGACATTTCGAAGATTACGACACAAGCTTTTGACTCCGTGAATCAAAATGTTGCAGCGGTGAGTCAGACTTTACAAGCATCGGAAGAGTTAGCGCAGCTGGCTGAATCGCAGAAAAAAGAGTTGTCTTTCTTTCATTAGTAAATCAAGTTCGCTTGTGTTCAAAACTTGGCTTGGTCGCTTGAGACGGCAAAGCCAAGGGCCGAGCACTAGGCCCATCATCGAGAAAGGCTCATGTCTTGCTGAGTCGTGGTGGGCTCGAATAGCTTGATTGGCGTTGATAGCCTTATGGCGGATACTTCAAGTCGCACTCAAGGGTATCTATCCTTATGCGAAGCATTGATTTAAGGACTGGCTTGCCAGTGTTTTTTTAGTGCTGTAACAAACTGTTGATCCTTATGGTCAACATTGGAAACGTAAAGTATAAACTCACTACCGTCTTTTCGAATGACCGTCACGGTCGAGTTTTTGTTGACGGTTTTTGCCCAATCAACTTTAATCTGTCGGATCTCGCTATAGGATGCTAGCTGTTTGTTTATTCGTTGCTCATCGTCCTTCCAATAGGAGAACACATGGCGCTGGGTGAAGCCATTTCCATCATTTCCCACAAAGAATAAAGCATCACTATAAAAGTAATCTATTTGATCTCCGGGTTTAATAATACCCTGACGCTGCATGGTTTTTATATCGTGGTCTAGCAGCCATGTACCTTTCACAACGGTATCACTTGGAATGACTCCAAATGATGAACTTACTTGAAACATAAATAATGGGGCCGTTAATATCGTCAATAAATAGTGGCGGAAACGCCACTTTGAGTCTCTCAACATGGCTGCTGAATCTGGGCCATTAATAAATAAAATATAGTTTGCTAAAGGAATCACGAGGGCAACACTAAGTAATAATGAAAGGAGTTGCCAATAGTCTGTATTAATGATGAATCCACTTGCTGAATAAATCAAAGCAAGCAATATTGCAAGCCATTTGTTGGGTAAGTGGCTTTGAGTAAAACGTTGCTCATTATCAGTTTTGAGTTTACGCCATAGTGGATAATACCAAAAAATACTGAAACAGGCTCTGGCCCAAGGCATTGAAGCGTTTTGTTCTTGCTGTTTTATATATTGAAAGTTCTGATAAAACCAATACACGGCATATAAGCCAAAGCTCAGTACCCACATCAGGGCTAGCTTTACTATCGAGACTGGAAAGAACAGCGCTTCAGTCTGGTCGGCAGTGTGCTTACGCTCCATGAGCCATAATAACATCACCAGTAAATAGAGCGCTCCATATACCATAAGTACGGTGGTAGCTGTTAGATACTGCATCAGCCAAGCGAGCGTCGGATTACCATCAGCTGCTGACGAATGACTTTGAATGATGCTATAGCTGAGGTGGTCTTGGGTTTTTTGGATAGCCTTACGATAAGCTGAGTAATCTTCTGGTGATATATGATCCAGTTTACTTTGATATTGATAGATTAAACTTAGCTGTTGTTTCGCTTTATTGAATTTGACCTGATGACTGAAGTGAAAAAATGGATTGTCTTCAACAAAGCTCTCATTATCAAAATTCCAGTCGCCGTCTGTTAAATCGATATCAATGGTTTGTTCTACGCGATGCGGATAACTGAGATAAAGCGGGTCAATCCGGCTTAAATCATCGGGAACCTGAAGCGAGGAACTCACTAAATTCGCATAAAAATCGGCTTGAGTGCGCTGTTGTTCGGAGTCGTTTTGCCAAAAGTTTTCAATTTGGTATTGCTCGTCGCTGCGCAATATATTCAGTTCGGTGTCATCCGTATATCGAATGGCTTGTGATACTGATGTTTTTGGGTAATACCCCTGAAAAAACTTTAAATAATCTTGCTGGATTTGCTCGAGACTATTTTCGGCTAAACGCTGGCGCTGTCTTTCGGCATCTTTACCGATATCTTGGGTTGTTGATAAGAACTGGCTTGGGCCTTCATCGGCAAGGATAAAGTGGTCGTGAACCAAAACGCCATGCTTGGCCTGAGAGACTTGCATCTGCGTTAATTGCTGGTGGTCTTTTAATAGCACCAAGGCCTTGCCAAAATCGGCTTGGTAAATATTATCGATGTGACCATGTTGAAAACTACGGGTGGGATCGAGCCAATAACGCCGTCCTTTATATTCAAGATAGGTAATCACATGATCAAAGGCCTGAACGTTTGGCAAGATGCTATCCAATTTGTCTTCGGTATTTACTAGCGCCGGATAAGCCTTAAATCCTAATTCTTTGAAGAGTGTGAGTAATAATACGGTTTTGTCTTTACAGTCGCCGTAGCGATTACGCAGCGTTTCGAAAGCAGGGGTGGGAATGTGTGAGTTTTGGTTGAGCTCGATGGCAAAGTAGCGAATTTCATCTTGAACGAAACGTAATGCGGCTGAAATTTGTGCTTCTCGATCGTGATGCTGTGTTTGAATATCGCTGACTAAGTTTTTGATGTGTTGGTCGACGATCATCGCATCACGGTAGAATGGTTCACTCCAACGAGCGACTTCCGCCCAAGACTGAAGCTCACTAAAATAGACCTTTGCTCTGGGATCGAAGCCAATCGGTGTATTGTCCTCAATTCTTAGCGCTTCAATCCAATTTTTTTGGATCAGGTATTCTGTCCCATGAACTGTTTGATTTTCGATGACCTCTTGCTCAGTATTTTGTAACTGGTAGTAAAGTGGTGTGGCCTTGTTCCATAGGATCCGTAACGAAAATTTAGCCAAAGGAACCGACCAATTGAGTAAGCGTTGATAGGCAAAAATATTTTGGTAGGCTGGATTCATGCCCTGGATACTGTAACTGTATTCGATAATATCGCCGACGCGAACATCATCGAGAATGATATTAAGTGTCATTTCCCCCTGATAGACCAGTTTTTCCAATTCTTCTTCACGTTGGAGCAGCTTGATAAGTGCCGAGTTGCGTTTATTGATGGGCTGTTGGTCTCTAATCACTTGGACCGAATGCAAGCGCAATTGTTGGTAGCTAGGGTCAAAGTCGATATTGATTTGGGAGTTATTTTCGACCCCTGTTTGATTCACGATGTAATCAGCATAGTGATAGTAGAACTGTGATTGTTGCTCTTCAACCTTGAGCTGAGTATCTGCTAATAAGTAATAGACACCATTTTGAATTTGATTATTTTGAATAAGCTCGGGATCAGGGAGAACTATCTCGCTCACCCAGTTTGGTTTTGGTGCGGTGGGAATATGATCGTCGGCCTCACTCATCGCACAGAAAATCAACAGCAAGCAGAGTAATAATTGAAGGGATATTTTATTTTGAACAATCTTCATTTGCTGTGACTTTAATCCTTTAAAACAGCTAATTACATGAATGTTAGATTTTTGTACATTTTGTCAGTATGCCATTAGTTTACAGTTGACTCAATAAGATCAAAAAAAACAGACTCTTATGATCGAGCACAGCGGAATATACGTGATTAGGCGGTGCGATATAACAATATTTAAAAATGTGTGTGATGTTCAAGATATTTAATTCGCTCTATGGTGAACACCGTTCTATATTTTAGTGGCACCACATTGATTTTATACCGCAATAGTATGTTAAGAACGCTTATTGTCATAGTAAAGGGGAACCTATGTTCGCAACCAAATTGAAAGCAGAATTAGCCAAAAATATTGAAATGATGAGCGAACTAGAGGGGATAGTGTCTTCGATTAAAGCCAGTGTTGCCACCATCGAATTTTCGACAGATGGAAAGATACTCGATGCCAATCCTTTATTCTTAAAGACGATGGGCTATCAACTTGATGAGATAGTTGGTAAACACCATTCGATGTTTTGTAAGTCAGCATATGTCGCTAGTCATGAGTATCGCAGTTTTTGGCCCGAGCTGAGCAAGGGAGTTGCGCATCAAGGGACTTTTGAACGAGTGGCTAAAAATGGTCACACCGTTTGGCTTCAGGCAAGCTATTTTCCAGTTAAAAAGAATGGCTCGATTTTCAAAGTTATGAAAATCGCCAATGATGTGACGCGAGAGTATTTAGAGTTAGAGAGTAAAAACAACATTATGCAGGCCTTGGAACGGTCTTTAGCGATCATTGAGTTTGATCCTCAGGGAAATATATTGCGTGCCAATGATAATTTTTTAGCCACGGTCAAATACAGTCAGGAGCAAATTAAAGGACAGAAACATAAGATGTTCTGCGATGAGCTTTTTTACCAGGAAAACCCAAATTTTTGGGCCGACCTTGCCAAGGGAGAATTTAAGTCTGGGCGGTTTTTACGAAAGACCAGCTATGGCGAGGATGTTTGGCTGGAAGCAACTTATAATCCGATTATTAACCGTGAAGGCAAGGTGACTCGGGTCATTAAATTTGCGACCGACATTTCTGCGCAAGTCGCGAGAAACTTAGCCGTGGCAGAAGCCTCTGAAATTGCATTGAGTACTTCTATCGAAACCGCACAAATCGCCAAACAAGGCTCTGAGCTTTTACAAGACTCGGTTCGGCTTTCTGGCGGTATTGCTGATCAAGTCAAGCAAACTTCTGGGCGAGTACAAGAATTGAATATTAAGTCCCAGAGTATTGAGGCGATTGTTTCAACGATTAAAAGTATCGCCGAGCAAACCAACTTACTGGCCCTGAATGCGGCGATTGAAGCGGCCAGAGCTGGTGAACAGGGGCGCGGATTTGCAGTGGTTGCGGATGAGGTGCGCTCATTAGCTTCCAGAACCAGTCAATCTACTTCTGAGATTGCCGAAGTGGTATCAGAAAACCAGAAATTGACCAGTAGTGTCACCAAAGCCATGGAGGAAGTTGCGGCTATTTCAGCCGAAGGTATGGATAAAATCTCTGAAGTTTCAACGGTAATGGATGAAATTTATAAGGGAGCAGAGAATGTTTCGAATACGGTGACGCAACTCTCCGAAACTCGCTAGTCGTTTTACTGGCGGGATGACGCGCCATTCAGTTGTTGCCCTCAGGCAAGTTTATAGTATCTGGTTTGGCACTTTTTACTCGAGGCTGTCGTTTGACGCTTTACTTCGGCGCTTAATTCGCAAGATTGGTCTCTTACTTTGCAGGATATAGTGCCCCCAAAATTGCTGCTCTGCTTGCTCCGGTGACCGAACTCGCATTGCCTGCTTGTTGTTTGATGAAGCAGCGAGCTAGCCAGGCAAATGCCATCGCTTCTAGCGCTTGTTCTGGGATCCCCAGTTCTGAGGTTCGACTGAGTCGTAAGTTGGGAAGGGCCTTGGCTAGTAATTCCAGTAAAAATGGGTTGTTATCGCCGCCGCCACAGACATAAACACAACCCTTATCATGCTTGTTCAGTGACTGAGCAATGCTTTGAGCGGTAAGGTGGTACAAGGTGCATTGCACGTCTGCAGGTTTGATTTTAGCGAATCGGGCTTGTTGGAGATGGGTATCTAGCCAAGCTAAATGAAAGTACTCTCGCCCTGTACTTTTGGGGGCGGGTAGGCAGAAATAGTTATCACTGAGCAAACAGGTCAATAATTCGGGATTTGGCTGGCCACTACGCCCCCAATGACCATGGTCGTCATAGGCTAAGCCTTTTGGGTGGTGGCGTTGAAAATGCTGGTCAAGTAAGGTATTGCCGGGCCCCGTGTCGTAACCGAGTAGCGTTTGGTTAGCGATGAGGCTAGTGATATTCGCAATACCACCGATGTTTAAAATAAATCGCGCCTCGCTGGGATCACTAAAAATGGCTTGATGGAACGCTGGTACCAGAGGAGCGCCTTGGCCCCCTAAAGCCATATCTTTATTGCGAAAGTCGGCAATCACATCAATACCAGTTGCGACCGCAATGTGACTGGGGCTTCCGATTTGCAAGCTAAATCCGAGTTCAGGAAAGTGACGAATGGTTTGCCCATGGCTTCCAATTGCTTTTATTTGGGTGGGCTCAAGTCGAGCTTGTGCTACCACTTGGTTTGCGGCGTTTGCAAACAGTTTCCCCATTGCCACACTGGCTTGTGCCATTGCTGTTAATTCATTCGTTGCCGGACTACATAAGCGGTGCAGTTGGGTTAATAAAGTGTTAGGAATGGCCTGCTGGTAGTGGGCTAATAAACATGGTGGCTGTTTTGCGAAGTCAACCAACACCGCATCGACCCCATCCATGCTGGTGCCAGACATTAAACCAAGATAAATTTCGCTCATGTGAATTGCTTAATTCATGGTCAATAATACACGTTTGGTATTATCGAGTTGGGCAATCCGTGACTTAGCCGTAGGCAAGAAGCGTTTTTTCTTATCACCCTTAAGTGGCGTAGACGTCGGTAGTTTCACCGTTCGAGGGTTTTTATGTACACCGTGAACCAAAAACTCATAATGTAAATGTGGCCCGGTAACACGACCGGTAGCGCCTACCGTACCAATTATTTTCCCTTGTTTAATTCGTTGTCCAGTTTTTACATAACGTTTTTTCAAGTGCAAATATTTGGTGACATAGGCACTGCTATGTTGAATAAACACATAATTGCCATTGTATTGATTGTATCCTGATTTTATCACCCGGCCATCGCCTGCAGCCTGAACTGGCGTACCCGGTTTCGCCGCATAATCGATCCCATTGTGTGGACGAACCTTTCCTGTCACCGGATGTAAGCGGCGAGGATTGAAATTGGAGCTGATATATTTAAAATTGACCGGCGCGCGTAAGAAGGCCTTGCGCATGGGGCGCCCTTCTGGTGAATAGTAGTTATCATCATCGTCGTTGCGAACCGCTCTAAATACTTCGCCCTGATTAATAAATTCAGCGGCAATAATATTGCCATTGCCAGCATACTGTCCGTCAACATAGTATTCTTCAAACAACACCATAAAGCTGTCGTTGCTGCGAATGTCGAGAGCAAAATCGATGTCCCAACCAAAAATGGCCGCTAAAGCCATGATTTGTCCCTGACTGAGTTGTGCGCTAATCCCGGCATTCCAAAAACTTGATGTAATGTTGCCTCGCGCAAAATTGGTTCTAATTTCTAGCGCTTTTGTTTCCACTCTGGCCTGAAATTGTTGCTGTTCATCACGCTCAATAATTAAGGTTTGGTATTTTGAGCGTGGATAACGTAATTCTATTAACTGGTCATTTTCATCTAAGTAAAAATCTAGTTTATCGCCAGGATGCAGGGTTCGCAGTTGATGTGCTTCGCCGCCTAACTGATCGATTTGATAGAGGCTCTTTGCGCTGAGTCCAACACGAGAGAATAACAACGCCATACTATCGCCAGATTTTACAGTTTGTCGTTTTAGGGTATAAAAATGTTCTTCTTCGGGCTTGAGTTGGCTGCTCTCGATTGCTAAGTCTAAACGGTAACGAACACCACGTTGTAGTGGCTGTTTGGTATCGAATTGGCTGAGCCGTTGTTGCACTTCGCTTGCTGTTAGACTTTCCTTTGAGGCGTTTTCAGTCGCATTGAGAGTTAAGGCGCTGATTGGTTTTGGCTGCAACGAAGGGCTTGCCTGTGGAGCCGCTGAGCTCGCTTGTTGTAAGTGCGCTTGGTTAGCGGTCGATTGACTGCTATTGGCTTTCTCGTGAAGATCTTGTGAGTTGTTTAAATCACTGCTGGCTGGCTCTGAGGTCTCATTTGAAGGCAAACTGATTTGAGCTACCGGAGCAGATAAATCGATAGGTTGGCGTGATTGTTCTGCTGAGACGGGAGGGTCGCTGGGAAAGAGCAGTGCGGCCAGCACTACAATCAGCGCAATCAATAAGAGCCGTCTATGACGTTTTGGTAATAAGCTTGCCAATCTACTTCCAACATACAAACAAGAGATTAGGCCGATTGTAGCTAGATGCCGGTCAGAATGCCAGATTCAGTGCGTTTGCTGGCGATTTATCCATAATAAATTGAAGCTAAGACCCAATTTGGCGCAAGTTGACAAAAGGTGGTGCAAGCGTTTTCGCTTCGATTTATAAACATAATGTTGTGGTCGTTAAGCGCTCAGGATAATGATTGGTACATTGAGGGAAAGTTGAGTTATTGGTGAAATAAATCGCTAACAGGATGCTTATTGGAGGCTATCTGTGTTGAAGTTTTGTTTATACTCATTGTTCAGGTAAAGCTGGCACAAGACTTTCATTAGTTCATCTGAAGATTTTTCTTCACTCGTATATGCTCTCGTCCCACTCAGTTATCTGAGTGGGTTTTTTTTCGAGTTTTTTCTAGAACATCACATAGCTCAGTTAAGCTTTCGAGAGTGCGTAGTGTTAGCCGATGTGCTTTATCGGGATCTAAATGATAGATGGTTTGCTGCTGTACTGCTTGTAGTTGCGGCCATTTATTCCAGAAGTGATTGAATGCCCACTGAGCCACAATGATTGCCTGTGGATTGGCGGCCAATACCAACTCTTCAGATAATAAGGGATAAGGTGCTGGCGCTTCGGCCATAATATTCTCACCGCCGCATAAGCGGATCCCATCGTTAATCCAACTCTTGGCTGAAATACTGCGTAGTGGATTGTGCCATAGTTGATAAAAGACACTGACCTTGGGCCGAGTTTGGTAGCGTTGTTGAAGTTGCTTCAGAATTTGTTGGCTTTGTTGACTGAGTCGCAGACCTTGCTGCGGCTCTCCTAGGGCTCGCCCCAGTTGTAATATTTCTTGTGGTAGTTGCAGCAGTGTTTTGGGAGCCGATACGTAGACAGCAATATTGAGTGCCGCTAATTTCTGAGCGAGACCTTTTTGATTCCCCTGTTGCCATACCAACACTAAATCGGGCTGCAAGGCCAAAATGCTCTCTAAACTAATGTATTGGTAGTTACCTATTCGCGGTAGAGATTTCGCCGCCTTAGGGTAGTCGGCGTAATCTACGGTGGCAATCAGACGATTGCCAGCACCTAAGGAATACACTAGTTCGGTCAAGTGAGGGGCTAAGGATATAATACGTTGTGGTTTGCTTACCGCGAAGCTGTTAAAACTGAAGCAAAGTCCTGCAATGAGCAGCCAAATTCCTCTATAAGTAGACAATACGCGCCACATAGATTGGGCTGAGTAACAATAAAAATAACAAAGCACTCATATTCAGTTTTAAGGCTAGTCGGTCTAATTCAGCGGCTTTGGGATAATGTTTACTAGGGCCAAATCTAGCTTGTTCAACTTTTTTTTGTTGATAAAGGCGAGGCCCTCCAAGCTCACTTTGTAGACTAGACGCGGCGACGCCGAGCAATTGACCGCTGCTGCTGTAGGGCCAGCGAAATCCTTGCTTACCTGCTGTGAAGTTGCGTCCGTAATGACCATAGCAGCAAAAAATTAAACTGAGTATGCGGAAGGGGAGCCAGCTAAAGGTTTGATAAAGAATGCTCGCAGTGCGACCAAATTGTCGATATTGCACTAGCTTGGGGTTCCAAGTTTGATGTAACTCGCAGACTAAGCGATAGCTTAAGGCTGGAACGATACCGCCGACCATAAACCAAAAAATCACCCCAAACCAATTGCTAGCTAAGCGGAGAAGCAGCATCTCGGCGCTGGCTTTGGCTACCCCCACTGCCGAAAGCTCTTCACAATCGCGCAGTACCCAAGGGCGAAGTAAGCTGCGGGCTTGCTGATGCTGCTGCCTATTGATCAGCAAAGTGATTTTGTGATAGCTGTGCATTGGTTGTTGCCATTGCAATAAACACAGTAATAACAAGGGGTCAACCAGCATTGTTAAGGGATTCAGTTGATTAAACAGAACTAAGCCTATGGCTAAAGGTAGCACTAGGGTAAACAAGGCCATGCTGCCAGCTAGACGCTGTTGTCTGGTTCCATTACTGCTCCGATTGACTTTTTGCGCTAACAGCTCGGCTAAGCGACCAACAACCAACAAGGGTTGCTTGAACAGCTGGCCGCTGATCAGTCGCTCTAAGGCAATGCCGAGTAAAGGGATGCTAAGGCTGAACCAAAGCCAAGAGCTTTCATCCATTAGCGTTGCAGCTGTTGCAACATCGCTAGCACAAGGGCGGTAGAGTGCTTGGCTGCGGTTTCTAAAAATTCATCAAAAGACGCGGGTGATTCTTTACCAGCAATATCCGATAAAGCACGGATCACAACAAAGGGCACTTTGGCTAAATGGCAAACCTGAGCGATTGCCGCTCCTTCCATTTCCACCGCCATCATATTGGGGAAGTCAGCGCGGGCTTTTGCTACTCGCTCTGGGTCGGCCATGAAAATATCACCAGTACAAATTAAACCTCGGACGATTTGATGCCCCGATAGTTGTTGAGCGGCCTGCTCGGCAAGCTCAATTAACTTGCTATCGGCCTTATAGGCGGCGGGGTTGGCTGGTAGTTGACCCATTTCGTAGTTAAATGCGGTGAGGTCAACATCGTGGTAACGCAGCTCCTCAGAAATGACTACATCACCCACTTTTAGCTTGGGATCGAAGCCGCCAGCAGAACCAGTATTAATCACTTGGCTGGGCTGGTAGCGCTGCAATAATACGGTGGTGGCGATCGCTGCGGCAACTTTACCAATACCAGAGCGAGTGACCACAACGGGATGCTGATTAATCTCTCCACTATAGAACTCACAACCTGCAAAGCTGTAGGTCTCACAGTTGTTGATTAGTTCGCGAAGTGCTACCACTTCTTGTTCCATTGCACCAATAATTGCCGTTGTCATAAGTGTCTCTGTAGTTAAAGAAGAAATCCGCCAGATTTTATCATAAGCCGATGGGATAGACAGCTATAGATCGCGCACAAACACGTGTTGTGATTTGCGATGTTTAAAGCCGATATGTTGATAAAATTGGTTGGCCTGTTCACGAGTGGTATCGCAACGGACCCGAATTTCACCTACCCCGCGACTGTTTGCCCAATGGCGGCATTGTTTCACTAAGTGGCGGCCAATGCCTTGTTTTTGGTAGTTCAAGTCGACAGCCATGCCACTAATTTCGGCAAAAGGAAGTGAGCCTAAACGTAAGGCTACATAAACATGTACCCAGCCAATCACTTGCTCTTGTTCATTGAGGTAAACAAAAGATTGATGGGCAGGGTTTTCCAAAATGGCATGAATGTTCGGTAATACAGTTTGTGCCGTTGGGTGGTAGCCAAGTTGTTCAGCCAATTTGGCCACTGCGCTGGCATCTTCTTCACGAATGGGACGAATATGCATAGTTTTCCTTATGTTCGTTAAAATTCACTATTATTTTTATCAGTCAATAGTTACCGCCTTCTGCGGCAGACTGCAAGCAGCTTAGGTAAGATTTATGACTTTTTTAAGTCTGTTACAGGGATTTTGTTGCCAGAAGCTTGTTGCAAGTGTAATTGTCCCGAGAAATCAGCGGCGAAATCGGTATTCGTCTCATCATTAACTTCGCTATATTATCCTTGTTTATTGAGGGCTTAGTATTATCTATCAAGCTTTCTGACTCTGCATTACAGCTAGAGAGCTGCGAAATAATGTAAAACGGCGTGGGTCACATTTCTGTATCGCTATAGACAATAGTCGTATTGTAGGGTTTTCTAAATTAGTCTTTACTAATTTAAATTCTCAGCTTGTTATAGCAGGAGTTCGTTAGATGTCGCATATTGTGGTATTGGGTGCCGGATTGGGTGGTTTAGCGGGGGCTTACGATCTTAGAAATAGATTGGGTAAATCACATCAGATCACGGTGGTAAATGAGTACCCCGCATTTCATTTTGTTCCTTCTAATCCATGGGTGGCGGTGGGATGGCGAAAGCCAGAACAGATCTGTATTGATTTACTTAAGCCTTTGACTAATAAACAGATTGACTTGGTGGTGGGACGAGCGACTTTACTAGATGCTGCACATAATCGGTTGGAGATAGAAGGGGCTGATGACTTGCAATATGACTATCTGGTGATCGCAACTGGGCCCAAATTAGCTTTTGAGCTGATTGAAGGTGCAGGGCCTGTGGGCGGTTTTACTCAGTCGGTTTGTACCTTAGGGCACTCGATCGAATGCTATCAAGATGTGCAAAAGCTCATCGAAAACCCCGGTCCAGTGGTCGTGGGGGCTTTTCAAGGCGCGAGTTGTTTTGGTCCTGCCTATGAGTATGCACTGATTTTAGATAAGGCGCTGCGGGATGCGAAAATCAGGCATAAAGTCCCGATGACCTTTGTGAGTCCAGAGCCTTATATTGGTCATTTGGGGCTGGGTGGGGTCGCTGACTCTAAATCGATGTTGGAAAGTCAGCTGCGTAATCGGCACATAAAATGGGTGGTTAATGCCAAAGTTGAGCGGGTGAGTGAAGGGAGCATGCGAGTGGCTGAATGTGATCACCAAGGAGAGCTGAGAGACATCCATGATTTAGCATTTGTACATGCGATGTTGATCCCTCCTTTTAAAGGAGTTGAGGTGGTGGCTCAGGTACCAGAACTGTGTAATGAGAAAGGCTTCGTTAAGATAGATGAGTTTCAGCGCTCTCCCCATTATCCAAATATTTTCTCGGCTGGTGTTTGTGTAGCGATCCCGCCTGTTGAAGTTACCCCAGTGCCACTAGGCACACCAAAAACCGGTTATATGATTGAGTCGATGATGACCGCGATTGCAGAAAATATTCATGCCGATTTAACTCAGCAACCAGCCACAGCAAAAGGCAGCTGGAATGCGGTTTGTTTGGCCGATACCGGGGATGGTGGGATCGCATTTGTGGCGATGCCACAGATCCCTCCGCGTAATGTCACTTGGTTTGCCCAAGGCAAATGGGTGCACTTAGCCAAGGTTGGTTTTGAAAAATACTTTATGCATAAGATGAGAGCTGGAACCAGCGAGACATTTTACGAGAAGTTTGTGATGAAAAAGCTTGGCATCGAGCGTTTAGAAGATGAGTAGTTTATAGCACGCTGATCTTCGAGGATTGACCAACAATAAAGGTGCTGTATTTTGCGGCACCTTTATTGTTGAGTTCTATTGTTTAAGCCCAAATCACCAAGCTGAACAGCTTTTTACCGCGCTTTATTAAGGTGTATTTGCCAAACAATGCGCCGTTTGCACTCAGCTCTGCCATTGGGTCAGTGACTTTCTCGCCATTAATGGCAACCGCACCATTACCAATGAATTCACGCGCCATCTTGTTCGATTTTGCCAGTTCGGTGGCGGTTAATAGCTCAACCAAGCTGGCTTGTGTTTGCTCAATTTGACGACAGGGTAAGCCATCTTGGGCCAGCTGCTCTAAGTCTGATTCGCTGAGCGAGCTTAAGTCACCAGAAAATAGCGCTTGGGTGATCCGCTCTGAAGAGGCTAAACCTTCTTCACCATGTACTAAGCGGGTGACTTCACGAGCTAAGATGGCTTGCGCTTCAGGTCGGCCCTGAGCACTTTTATCACGCTCTTCAATGGCAGCAATCTCTGCAACACTTAAGAAGGTGAAGTAACGAAGGAATTGGTAAACATCGGCATCGGCGCTGTTAATCCAAAACTGGTAGAATGCGTAAGGAGAGGTACGTTTAGGATCGAGCCAAATTGTGCCAGTCTCAGTTTTACCAAATTTAGTGCCATCGGCTTTGGTGACGAGCGGCATGGTTAAACCATAGACTTTATTGCCATACATACGGCGCGCCAGATCGATACCGCCAGTAATATTCCCCCACTGATCGGAGCCACCAATTTGCAGGGTGGTATTTTCTTTGTCGCTCAACTCGGCAAAATCGAAAGATTGCAGCAACATATAGCTAAACTCGGTGAAAGAAATGCCCGATTCATCGCGGTCGATACGCTGCTTCACCGACTCTTTCTTGATCATTGCATTTACGCTGAAGTGTTTACCCACACCGCGCATGAAATCAATCACGTTGACGTTGCCAGTCCAATCGAGGTTGTTAATCACTTTCGCCGCATTGTCTTGCTCGCCAAATTCAATAAATTGGCTGACTTGTTTTTGTAGCTTAGCAACCCAACCAGTCACCACTTCATCACTGTTGAGTTTACGTTCGGCCGCTTTAAAGCTTGGATCGCCAATTAAACCAGTTGCCCCACCCACTAGGGCTAAAGGTTTATGGCCTGCCAGTTGAAAACGCTTCAACATCAATAGTGGCACCAGGCTACCAATGTGTAGGCTGTCGGCGGTGGGGTCAAAGCCACAATACAGGGTGCGGGCTCCACTAGAAAGGTGTTCGGCCAGTTCTTCGTCGGCAGTACATTGGGCGACTAAACCACGCGCCTTAAGATCTTCTATTAATGGATTAACCGTTGTTGTCATAATTTAACCTGTATCTATTGCTGTGCCCACGGGGGCGGTGAACAAATTTCGAGCCGAAGATTCTACACTTAAGCTAGCGCTAAAAAAACAGCTTAATGCCGCTAACTGGCCTATTTAAGCTGAACTTGGGATGAATTGCCTGGTGCTTGGCTCGTTTCGCCTGATTTTGCGCTTATTTTATTTTGCCGCTTGAGAGTTCTTCGGCGAGATCGAGAGGCGCGACAATGGTCCCTTCTCCAGCAAAGCTGGGAGCAACGGCAATGTCGAAGCCATCTTGGCTCATACCGGGCGCCCATTTCTCGATAAAATCGTCGAGCGAAATTGCAAGCGATTGAAAGCTGGAATGATCTTTACTGGCCCAGTGTTCCGCAAATGCAGGTTCGCTCCATAGTAACAGGACTTTTTCTTCGCCGGTTTCGATGATTAAGCAACCCTGCTCATCACTTAAAGTCCATAGTTGTTGCGCTTGGCGAGCCTGCTCTACAAACGACTGGTAACGTTGTTTGCTGGTGAGACGGTTGTATTGCTCTATGGCGGCATTGTCGCTGCTACTCATATTGATTCCTAGGTGATAAATTGCGGCGCACAGTATAACAGCTCTGTTTGATCAAAATAGCCTTTAGATCTGTCGTTGGATTGATCTATGCCGATGCAGTGCTCGGCGCTTATCGCTAGACTGGCTTCCGTGATTTTAAGCTGGTTTTGGTCAACGTAGGTAAGTAGTTGTTGTGCAATTAGATTTATATGTAAATACGCTCGGGCGTCACTTAAAGCAGCAGTTTGCTGGAAAAGTCCGCAAACTTAGTGTGGATGGTGATTTTACCTGTCCTAATCGCGACGGTAGTATTGGCGTTGGCGGCTGTACTTTTTGTAACGTGGACTCCTTTGTGAAACCCGAACAAAAACGTTTATCAATTGCTGAGCAGCTGACTGCACGTAAAGCTGAAATGAAACATAAAAATATCGCTTATCTCGCCTATTTTCAGGCCTATACTAGCACCTATGCTGAGATTGAATATTTACGTTCGATGTATCAGCAGGCTTTAAATGACCCATCGGTGGTGGGCTTGTGCATTGGTACTCGCCCAGATTGTGTGCCTGATGCGGTATTAGAAATGTTGGCCGAATTTCAGCAGCAAGGTAAAGAAGTGTGGCTGGAGTTAGGAGTACAAACCGCCCACAATGAAACCTTGAAGCGAATTAATCGAGGGCATGATTTTGCGGCTTTTGAACAAACGGTGGCGCGGGCTCAGCGACACAAAATTAAGGTTTGCGCGCATTTAATTTTAGGTTTGCCAGGAGAAACGCTAACGCATTACATGCAATCGCTTGAGGCTGTATTGGCTTTGGATATTGCAGGTATTAAGCTACATCCCTTACACGTGGTGGAAGGCAGTACCATGGCTAAGGCTTGGCGAGCGGGTCGTTTAAGCACCATGAGCCAAGCTGAATACGTGAGCGCAGCGGTAAAGTTGATCCAGCATACGCCGCCACATGTGGTGTTTCATCGGGTGAGTGCGCATTCACGCCCTCCCATATTATTAGCGCCAGAGTGGTGCCAGAATAAATGGTGGGCACTCACCGATATTGCGAAAGCACTGGCTGAACAAGGCGCTCAAGGAACAGCCTTAGCCACTAAAGTTACTTAGTGTGTGACGTAATTACTTGTTTCATAATAGAATAGTTCCATATTTTGCATTATCAGGTAAAGTAGTCTACAGCTGCAGAAAAATGGACGATTGATGCAAGAGACTTTTTATCCGGCGATTTGGATGCAATTCACTATCGCGGCGCTAAGCGCATTGTTAATTACGGTGATTATTCTCTGGGGCTTGGCACGTCGACGGATCCTTATCCAGCAGGCTGCGATGGTCAAGTCTCCCGCAGCACAACTGATGTTAGATGCGAACACCAAAGAAGTTGTGTTTGCTAATCCCCGCTTTTGTGAGTTGCTACAGCTGACGAATAACGGTAAAGCTTGGGTTTTCTCTGAGTCTCGGCATCTCACGCAATTGATTGACTTGCTTCAACCTTATACGGCTTCACAGAAGATGGAAGGGGTGCACTGGCAGCTCGAGTCTCCACCACAAGCCAAGGTATTATTACTTTACGCCAGTTTAAGTGTGCACGGTTGTCGAGAGCTATGGTTTATTAATGCTTATGAGAATGCGCAAGGCTTTGCCTATCTAAATCGAATAGAGCAAGAACAGAAGTTGTTTGCAGATGTACTTCATTCCATTCCAGAGTTTATTTATTTTAAAGATGCTAATGAACGTCTACTGGGCTGTAATCAGGCTTGGGCAGGGTTCCACGGCCTAAAACCCTCTGAATTAACAGGCAAGCGTTTAAGTGATTTTCTGACGCACTACGAGTTAGGGCGTAGCCAATTACATGATCAACAGGTACTCGCGGGAGAACCATGCCAGTACACCGAGTGGTTTAGCGCGCCAGATAGTCGACAAATTTTATTACAAAATAATGTTTACCCACTTAAGAATCAGCATGATGAAGTCACTGGAGTACTGAATGTTTCTTATGATGTGACCAAGTGGCATGAGTTGAACCGTAAACTGGAACAAGAAAACCAAAATCGAATTAGTTCCGAGAAAAAGCTCGGGCGACAAAACAATCTGATCCGTACGGTATTTCATTCAACGCCAGACCCACTTGGGTTTATCGATGATAAAGGCAACTTTATTGGCGGGAATGAACCCTTTGCCAAGATGTTTGGTTACACCAGTGACGATTTGCATGGCAAGCATCTCACCGAAGTTTTAAGTGAAGAACAATTAGAGCAGCATCAACAGCAAAATCGACAAATTTTAGAAACCGGTAAACCGCTCCGTTATGAAGAATTGGTTTATCTCGATGATGGTCATCAGATCTGGTATGAAGTGATCAAAGGACCTTATCTCGATGATGAGAGCGGTGAAAAGGGGATTATTTTTATCACCCGTGATGTGACGGAGCGAAAAACCACCGAACAACAGCTGGCTGATGCAATTATGCAGCTTCAAGAATTGAGTTTTATTGATAGCTTAACCCAGGTGGCCAACCGGCGTAGTTTTGATGAAAAATTGCAGCAGTTATGGGTCACCCATCGTCGCGAGGGAATTGAGCTCAGCCTGCTGTTGTTAGATATTGATTGTTTTAAGCAATATAACGATAACTATGGTCACCAGCTGGGGGACGATGCGCTACGTCAAGTGGCGAAAATAATTAGTCGTTCGGTGAAGCGTGGTTCTGATTTAGTCGCGCGTTATGGCGGAGAAGAGTTCGCTATTTTATTACCAAACACCAGCTTGGATGGGGCTAAAATTATCGCAAATAATGTACTTGAATATCTCGATGAAGCACAAATACCTCATGAGTATTCAGGAGTGAAACCAATTATTTCGGTGAGTCTTGGGTTAGCTTGTATTGTCCCCGAGCAGGGGATGGATTATGGCGAATTAGTTCGAATTGCCGATTTGCAATTGTATCGCGCGAAACACCAAGGCAAGGCGCGTTTTTGCGCCGCCAGTGATAGTGTTTAGGGATGGCTCTATGCGATGTTGTTATTGTCCAGAGTAACCCTGCTTGATGCCTTTGGTCACAATGCTCACCGCATCGTGAGCATGTAAACTTTCTAAGTGGTTCACTCTCACCCAAAAATCACAGAAGTCTTGGCGTTGATTGAGACGGTGTTGTAAACGGCGAGCGGCATCTTCACAAAACATTAGGTTTTGTCCGTTAAGCCGAGCAAATTCTTGTTCGTCTTCGCGTTTTACGGCTGCTTGCACCGGGGTTTGTAAAGTATTTTCGACTTCATCAATTAAGCTAATTAATGGTAAGTCTTGAGCTTGAGTGCTTAGTTTCACTTTAATTTGGGCAATGCTGCGTTGGCTATGCGGGGTTGCGACTATTCCATCGGTGGTGCCCAACCAACGCTGAACGTCGGCTTTATCAACAGATTCTGAATCGAAGCGCTCGGCGAAGGCTTGCTGAATGAGTTGCCGTGATAAAGCAGCTGAGCAAGGGCAAGTCGAAGAGTAAGGGACTTCAACACTGAGTTCGATCTCGGTGAGCTGTTTCAGGCGGGTGGCTTTAATCTGCAGAGGATAGGCCTTCCAACCAGTTTTACCTGAAACTAAAGAACGGCGACGTAGGTGATAGTCGAAGTTAAAGCTTACTTGTGCGTGTTCGCTTAAATCTTGATGACTGGCAATAAACTGATCCAGTAAACTAGTTAAACCTGCATAATCTAATACCTGCTGATTTGAGAGTTGATCAAGGAGCAGGTATAAGCGAGACATATGAATGCCTTTGGCCTTTGGATCATCTAAGCTGACAAAGGCTTCGATGTGGGCGCTCACTCGACTGGGGGCCTGATCCTCAAATGCCACCATGATCGGCATTTCTATTTGGCTCATGCCAACCCAATCCAGTTGACCTTCTGTTTGGGCTTGGCTTGAATTAGCGATATCAGGCATTGCAGTAGACATGCACTTGGTACTCCACGGACGATTATGTGTTAATAAAGCCTTGTTCGATGGCTTTAGTTAAAAAAAGATGGGCTGTTATACCACAGAACCCTGTTTAATATTAACCATCTTTATCGTAGGGTATTTAGCTTGGCTACCCAAAAATGTAAGCGAATAGTGAAGATAAGGAAGCATTGTTAATGACGCCACTAAAAAAATTAGCCACCTATTATGTGCATTTATTGTCTCGTCTGGGCGTGGTTAAGTTTAGCATTAGCCTTGCGGCAGCGATTATCATGGTGGCTTTAGCGATTCAGATGAGCGTTACCTTTGCCCTTACCGGTAAAGTTTCGGCGGTGGATCTGATCCGCTCGGTATTTTTTGGTTTAATTATCACGCCTTGGGCGGTGTTTTTCATGTCGGTGGTGGTGGAACAAATTGAAGATTCTCGACAGCGTTTAAGCAAGGTTATTCGTAAGCTAGAGAAAATGCGTTCACGTGATTTACAACTTACCAATAAGTTAAAAGCCAACATTAGCCAGCTAAATAAAGAAATCGACGAACGTGAGAAAGCCGAGGCGGCTCGTCGTCAAGCGATTGTTAATTTGGAACAAGAGGTGAAACAACGTCAACTGGCTCAACAGGAGTTAGAAGAACATTCGGCCTTGCTGCGTAGCTTTATTGATAGTTCCCCTGACTTGGTTTATTACCGCAATGAACAAGGACAGTTTTCTGGATGCAACCTTGCCTTAGAGCGGTTGGTTGGCCGAACAGAAAAAAAATTAATAGGTTTGACCCCTTATGATGTTTATCCAGAGGATATTGCCGATAAAATTGTTGAAACCGATCACCAAGTGTTTGATAACGATGAGCCGCTGACCTACGAGCAATGGTTGGAATATCCCGATGGCCGAAAAGCTTTCTTTGAATTACGCAAAGTCCCTTTCTATGGTCGTAATGGTAATCGTTTAGGCCTATTGGGTTTTGGTCGAGATATTACCGAACGAATGCGTCATCAGGCGAATATAGAAAAGGCTAACCGCGATAAAACTCAGTTTATTTCTACGCTAAGCCATGAGTTGCGCACGCCACTCAATGGGGTCGTTGGTCTGAGCCAGATATTACTGGATACCGCACTGAATGATGCGCAGCGTAAGCATGTGAATACTATTTTATTAAGTGCCACCACGCTGGGTAATATTTTTAACGACATCATTGATTTAGATAAGCTCGATCGGCGTCGTTTTGCGGTGTCGATGGAACCTATGGATTTTAAGGCCTTGGTGAATGACATCGAAACCTTGACCGAAATGCAGTTGCAGAATAAAGGCTTAAGTTTTAAATTTGAACAAATAGGCCCGATCCCGAGCAGTATTGTCGGCGATCCGACCCGGTTGCGTCAGGTATTATGGAATCTGACCCAAAATGCGGTGAAGTTTACCGAAAAGGGAGCAGTCGGGTTGATGATTAAGGCACAGCCTTTGGCCGAGCAGCAAGTACAACTCGATATCAGTATTACCGATACCGGACCGGGCATTCCACAAAATCAGTTAGAACAAATCTTTGCCATGTATTACCAAGTGGAAGGCCGAAAATCTGCCACCGGTAGTGGTATTGGTTTGTCGGTGTCTCGTCAATTGGTTCGGGCGATGGGCGGAGATATTAAGGTCACGAGCAAGGAGGGGGAAGGCTCGTGTTTTACGGTCAGTCTCAAGGTTCAGTTGGACTCTATCCCCGATGAAGCGGAGCAAATAGACCATCCCCCTTTAGACATTTTATTAGTCGAAGATGTTGAGTTAAATGTCACCATCGCGAAAGCTTTGTTAGAAAAACTTGGCCACCATGTGGCGGTGGCAATGAATGGTAAGCAAGCCT
Source organism: Agarivorans sp. QJM3NY_33 (assembly GCF_050870865.2). Lineage (NCBI taxonomy): Bacteria > Pseudomonadati > Pseudomonadota > Gammaproteobacteria > Alteromonadales > Alteromonadaceae > Agarivorans > Agarivorans sp. QJM3NY_33. The sequence goes on along the minus strand of NZ_CP194039.2, from coordinate 3,997,765 downwards.
TAGCGAGCTTTGATCCCGACTCGTTTGATTTAATATTGTTGGATATTCAGCTCCCTGATATGAGCGGTTTCGATATTGCTGAACGCTTACAACAAGACTACGCCAAAGAACAACTTCCGCCGATGGTGGCGTTGACCGCGAATGTGGTCAATAGCAAACAAGAGTTTGCTAAAGCTGGCATGGTGGATGTAATCCATAAACCGATCAACCGCAATGCGGTGGTTCATTGTTTGAATAATGTATTTGCTATTGGCCCACATGATGAGCCCTCCGAGACTCAACTAAATCCTAGCCAGGCCCTTAGTCGCAGTTCTCAGCCGGTATTAGATTTGGAACTGATTGAACAGTTTTGTAGTAGCATTGGCAGTCAGGTGCTTACCGATAGTGTTACTTTATTCAGGCAAGTGATGCCCGATTATATGCAAGTACTTGAAAGTAATTTGTTTGCGAAAGACCAGCAGGGAATTGCTTCCGAGGCTCATAAGATCAAAGGTGCCGCGGGTTCTATTGGTTTGGCTCGCATCCAGCGTTTGGCCAACAAAATTCAATCTCCCGAATTGCCAGCTTGGTGGGATAATGTTGACGATTGGATCCATCAGTTGAGCCATGATTACCCAGAGGATCTGAAGTTGTTAGATAAGGCTATCGAAGATTTTAGCTCGGCGGAAACCACCGAATCTAAGGATAGTCTCAACTTACCGCTACCGCTTGACCAAGACTAAAATGATCCACCCATATTTAATATTCGTTTCATCGTGATTGAGTCGATATGATATTGGTCGCTCCAGCGGCAGCCTCTCTAGCCCTGCTTAGTTTGCAGGCTTATTTGGCTGAACGAAAGGGGAGTGAGAGCAAGCCTTTGAGCTGCCGATTATCTTTGGCGTCGGGCCAGCCACTTAAGCCGAAACGAAGTTGCTGGTGGCCGAGTTTGGGTTGTGCAATGTAACTATTAAACCAGCGATCCCAGCATGACAGATTGAAGCCATAGTTACTATTATGCTCATTTATGCGTTGTGAATGATGTACCCGATGCATGTCGGGAGTAACCACGAATCGACGCAGTATCCCATCTAATTTGTTGGGGAGTTTCAAGTTGCTATGATTAAACATCGCCATACCATTGAGTATCACTTCAAATAAAAATACTGCCATCACTGGTGCGCCTAGCAGCAGAATGATTGCCAGTTTAATCGCCATCGACAGCAATATTTCAATCGGATGAAAGCGTAAGCCTAGGCTGACATCATAGTCTGGGTCGACATGATGCATCCGATGTATACGCCAAAGTACAGGGAGGGCATGAAATAAACGATGTTGCCAATAGATCGCAAAATCTAATAACAGAATACTCAGTGGGATACTCAAATAAGTATTGAAATTTAGTTGATTCAATACCCCCCATTGTTGCTCCGAGCTCCACATGGCTAAGCCGAAAGTACTGATTGGGAAGACTAATTTAACGCACACACCATTGACGATGATTAGCACAAAGTTAGCTGGCCAGCGTTGGCTGCGAGGAATTAAACGGGGGTGCCTTGGCCAGCGGATTTCTAGCAAGATAAATAAGCTAAGTAGGCTGACGAAAATGAGCATTCGCCATAGGTCAAAGTTGTGCATTGCTTGAGTATACCCGCTGGCTCTCAAACAACAACTCAACTTAGACTAAACTTAGTCACAGATATACACCCAGAGTCACTTGGAGTTGAGTATGTTAGACATTCAATTGTGGTTGAAGGATGCGATGGAAGATCTGGGCATGCAATTAGCCATTGTGAGTCAGGTCGAAGGTAATCACTACCGCGTCGTTGCAGCTTATTCGAGCTTAGATTTAGTTCGGCAAGGGGATGAGTTTGACGTTGACTCTACCTATTGTCGTGAAGTATTACGACAAGCTCAAACTGTAGCTTATGAGCGCGTTGGTGCGATTACCGAGATGTGCCTACATCCTTGTTATCAAGCCTTACATCTAGAAAGCTATATTGGAACCCCTTTAGAGAAAGATGGGAAAATTTTAGGAACTTTAAATTTTTCTTCGCTGACCGCGAGAGCAGCAGCCTTTACTGAGAAAGAGAAGACACACGTAGAAAGTTTGGCCAAAGAGTATTTAGCTTCGGTTTGATGAATCAATTTGTAAGCCATCGCCCAAAAATCATCATTTGTCGCTTTGTTGAGATAGATAACATTCTACACTTTAAATAGAGGCTTTTTTAAGCATAGATAATGCTGTCAATAGGTGTGGGCGTAAGTGCTCTTTGATTGGGTTGATTGACGGAGCCGTGGAACCATATGGTGAATTCGAGCTATGACATCAGAGTGGTTGATATTGATGCCTTGAAAAAAGGTATGTTTGTTGTTGCCATCGAATCGCAAACTGGTCATAGCCATGTGAGCCAATCAGGACTGATCACCCAAAATAGACAAATTACCCAATTAAAAAGTAAAGGGGTAAAAACGCTCAAAGTTGATTGGGCGCGTAGTATGTTTGAACAGCCTGTGCCTGCCCCCACTAACGGGCTAGAACGATCTGCAAGCAAGCCTCACATATCCAGTGATGAAACTCAGAAACGTTTGGCGAAGAAGCTATTTCATGAAGCTAAAGTGATACAAGGTAATTATTTTAAACAATTACAACATGGTGAAGCGATTGATATTGCTCCGATGGAACGGGTCGCTGAGAAGCTGATTGATTCATTAGAAAATCAAAGTAATGCAATGTTATGTTTAGCAAGGATCCGCGCCAAAGATCGATATTTAATGGAGCACTCGCTTAACGTAGGTATGCTGCTGGCCTATTTTGGAAGTTTTTTAGGCCAAAGTAAGGGCTTGCAAAAACAATTGCTCATGGGCGGAATGTTGCATGACATCGGTAAGATTTATACCCCCAATGCAATACTCCACAAACCAGATAAGTTAACTGAGCAAGAATTTATAATTATGCGGGAGCATGTGGTTCACAGTTATTCAATTTTGAGAATGCAAAAAGGGATTAGCAAAGTGATGCTGGATATCGCTAGTAATCATCATGAGCGCCTAGATGGTTTGGGTTATCCCCATCAAATAAGCGGTGAGCAATTGTCAACTTATACCCGGATGGCGAATATCATTGATTGTTATGATGCACTTACCGCCGATCGTGTTTACAAAAGTGGTATGCCTCCGACGGCAGCATTCCGTATTTTGTTAAAAGGTGTCGGTAGTCAGTTTGATAAACTGTTGGTTGAAAAATTTATCCGTTGTATGGGGGTTTACCCGGTTGGTACCTTAGTGAAGTTGATATCCGGGCGTTTGGGTTTAGTGGTAGCTCGTAATCAGCTTAAACCCTTGCAGCCAGTGTTGAAGCTAATTTATAGCGCGGTCTCGCATACCCACCTTGAAGTGACGACTTTGGACTTAAGTAAAGTTGAAAGTGAGGAAATAGAAGGGGCGGTATCAGCGCGTGATTACGATATCTGTTTAGATCATTATTTAGAATTGGCGGTTGGCTAAGCGCTTAGCCTGATTTGCTAAAGCGCTTATCTTCAAGCCTTGTTTCTCTTGTCGTTATCGCGCATTTGTATCTGCAACAAACATGAAAGGCCAAGGCTTAAAAGGCTCTTGCTCGTGTTACTGTGTCATTTTCATCATCGCCATGACGTTTTTTACCGGAACGTTCAGGTGCTGCTGACTGCCATCTGAAAAATTCAAGTACAGTTGTAGTTGCTCTCCCTCAACGAAGGCTTTCTGCAAATCAAATAACATTAAGTGAAAACCGCCGGGTTTTAACTCAATGGTCCCTTTTGCTGGGACTTCAATTTGCCGGACTTGACGCATCTGCATGATATCGCCATCCATTAACATAGTATGCAACTCGACTCGACCAGCAGCGGGTGTGCTTGCCGAAATTAAGCTAATCGCTTGCTCGGAAGTGTTATGCATACTGAGGAAAATAGCGCTCGTAGGGGCATTCGGGGGCGTAGCCCGAGCATAGGGCTCGCTAACTTCGAGAGTATCCGCCGCGAAGGCTAATTGTGTACTTAAAATAAAACTCAGTAGAATTAATAGAGGGCGCATAAGTAATCCTTTTAGGGTAGTAAGCGCTGAATTTGCTTAACCAGCGGCTTTGGATCGAGGGTATGAGGAACTTTCGCTAAGAGCTGGCCATCGGAGTCGAGAAAGTAAAAGAAGGAACTATGGTCAACACTATATTCTAACTGCGAATTGGGTGTATCAACGTACTTATAATACACTCCCAGGGCATGGGTTAAACCCAGTAGCTGACCTTCGTTTGGACTTAATCCAATGATGTCGGGATGAAAATAAGCGGCGTAGGTACTGACCGTTTTTGCGTCATCGCGTTTGGGGTCAACACTGATAAATAAGCTTTGTATTTTTTGTTGCTGTGCTTCGCTGGCCCCTTGTAAGGCGGCACTGAGGATCGCTAGTGATGTGGGGCAAACATCTGGGCAATGGGTAAAGCCAAAATAAGCGATATAAATCTGTTTATCATGGCTAAGCTGATGAAAACGCCCATCATCACTGTTGATTTTAAATAGATTGAGAGGGACTTTGACCGGAGGAGCCGCTGCTGTCATGTCTGCATCTTGTGGGCTTGTGGTCAGCCACTGGTAACTGGCGATGCCAGCGCCAAGGCTGATAATAAATAGGGCAATCCATGCTAGGTATTTCATTGACTATTAACCTCAAAACTAAGGGCAACGGGCTGCTGCGGATCAAGGGATACGATGTATCCTTTCCAGCGCATTTTTCCAGTATTACAAATTGGTAACAATAATTGGCCTAAATAGACGCCGTCTGCATTGGGCTTTAGTTGAACTTTTACCTCGCCCATATACATATCAACACCTTCCAGGCGCAGTTCTAGTGGCGGTGGCTGAGTGATATTGGTGGTTAAACGGATCGGGTGGACCAGCATGGCGGCCAGATTATCTCCGGGTAGCTTGAGTAACCACTGTTGCTGCTGGTCTTGCCATTGACATTGCCCCAACTTGAGCGTTGGGCAATCAAGATAACTAAGTTTTGTACTCGGGTCTTGCCAATAACTAAAGCCCAGACCTAAGCCAAAAGCACTACACACAATCGTGAGTACCAGAAAAACACTCTTAGTTGAACCAGTCAATTAAACAATCCATTGTCATCATAATGTTAAGCCATGGTAAAGCTAGGCTAATTTACTCCGCTTGAAATGATCTCTCAAGGCTTAATGCTGAAATAGTCTACTTGCTTAGGTTTTTTTGTTCGATAGAGGCGCTGAGAGCTTATTTGTAAGAGAAAGCAGTGACCAGTGGCAAGGAAGGGATTGTGGCGCAGTAAGCGTTGATATTAATCGCCCCAATCTCGAATTGATAAGAAAGGGGCTCATGTCGACCACGATCATGGCGTGTCAAGACGCCAGGTTTGTACCAAAAATTAGCTTGAAACCAGCAGCGCGATTAGGCGGCTACTTTGAGTGGTGCGTTATTGTTTTGTAATGCAAATGGGCGTCCTACAGGTAAGATGGTACGACCATATTCGGCGTTAAGAACCAGTGCCATACCAAAGTACATTGCCGATAAGCCACAGAAAATACCTTCAAATCCAGCGATGGTGCCAATGATTTCATTGCCAGTAAAATCATGTAATGCTAGTAAAGCAAATAACACGGTAAGGCTACCAAATACAATTTGTTTGGCGGTAGGGTAGCGCAATGAGCCCACAAACATGAAGGCGGTGAATAGGCCCCATAGGGTTAGGTACCAAGCCATGAAACCTGCTGGGCTTGGCTCTGCGAGGCCCATTTTAGGGAGTACGATTAACCCAACCAGTGTTAGCCAGAAAAGACCATAAGAAGTAAATGCTGTGGTGCCAAAAGTATCACCGCGTTTAAAGCACATGATTCCAACGATCACTTGTGATACTCCGCCGTAGAAAATCCCCATTGCGAGAATCATGGCATCGATGGGGAAAAAACCTGCATTGTGAATATTAAGTAAAACGGTGGTCATGCCGAAACCCATTAATCCTAGTGGTGCTGGGTTCGCGGGAGTAGTGTTGGTCATTGTGTATATTCCAAATAAAAGTAGCTAAAAACGCCGGAGCTGGTCGGGCGAGCATTATCTGAGCGAGTCTAATACTTAGGCGTGATCTAGATCAACTTTCGTGTGGTTATTTTTTAATTGTATTACTAAATATTTTTGTTTAATGTAATTGCAGCTTATTAACACTGTCGCAACAGAGAGGAAAAGTAACGATGCCCCATTGTATTGTTGAGTATTCGGCGTCGATTGCCGAGCAAATTGAAGTCCCGAAGTTGTTACGGAAAACCTTTGAGATCATCCGAGATAGCGGTGAATTTGAGCCCGCCAGTATAAAATTGCGGGCAATCGCTTATGAGGATGTTTATAGCGGATTAAGTGAGCATAGCTTGGTGCATATCCGTTTATGCATTTTATCGGGACGCAGCACCCAGCAAAAGCAAGCACTCAGCGCTTCATTATTAAGCCAGTTGTCTGCTAGCTTAAATATGGTAAAAAGCCTCACCGTCGAAGTGGTCGATATGGATCGCGAAAGTTATGCCAAGCGGGTGCTTTAATCGCGGCTTGGCAATTTATCGAGCAAGGTGAGTCGGGTTAGAGCCAATTGTATGGGGGCTTCCGCTTGCTGAATAAATCGCACACAGCCAATTTCGCAGAAGAACAGCTTATCGGCCACTGGGTGAAGCGAAAATTGTAGTGTCTTATCTTGTAAGTCTTTGCATACTAATGATAAACCCTGAGGTTCCTGAGTTATCGACACATAATCCTGATGGTTACCATAGTCGCCGAGTAAGGCGTCAAATTTACCGGACACCGTTGCAGTTTGATTTGGATGCAAATTTTCTTGTTCTAACAACCACTGCCAAAAACTAGGACGGTTGTATAGCTCATCCCAAATATTGTGACCATGCTGTGGATATTGGGTAAATTGCAGGCTGGCGGTGCGTTCGAGTTGCGAGAGCTTATCGACTAGTTCTTGAGAAAAGTCTGCTGGGATGGTTTCATCTTTTAGGCCATGAGCCAGCCAAATGGGTAACTGCGCCAAGCGCTGATAGAGTTCGGCACATACTGGCCGGGCAGGCATATTCATGGACCAAGGTGCTAGGCGGTTTGGGTCTCCTGCAGCCAGTACAGCCAAAGCGGCGAACCGCTGCGGTTGTGCAAGTGCTAGGTTGAGTGCGCCAAATCCCCCCATGCTTAAACCTGTGAGGTAGACTCGGCTACGGTCGATATGATGTTGTTGTTCGAGTTCATCTAATAAACTGATTAATTCGGCGATTGCCCAGCCATTACGCCCTTTGGGAACCTGTGGGCTAACACAAATAGCATCCAGTTGATGCTGTTTTAAATAGCTGTTGGGGCCAAAATCCAGTAACAAGTGAATATCATCGCCAATTTCTCCACGGCCATGCAAAAATAATATCAACGGTAAGGCTTGATGCTTGTCGCGCTTTTTCGGCTGGCTCAACAAGTACTGATAAGAGCGCCTTTGTTGGTGGTAATGTTGTTGCAGTGAAATTTGATGAGGGTGGGGGTTATTCACGTTAAGCTCCTTGTCTTACCCAACGTGAACTATCATAGCGATTTTAGTCGCTTAAAAATAGAGACGAACCACCGATTCCACAACACAGGCAGGACGACGACAGCCTTCGATTTCTACAGTAATTTCTTTGACCAGTTCTAAACCGCGTTTTACTGGTGCCACTCGGGTGAGTCGAGTGCGTGCTCGGATCCGGTTATTCACCTTGACCGGGTAAGGGAAGCGGACTTGATTGATCCCATAATTGACCATCATTTTCGCCGAAGGATAGAGTGGTTGCTCGGGGTCGACACTCTCGGTTAATGCAGGCAGAAGAGACAAGGTTAAAAAGCCATGAGCAATGGTGGTCTTAAAGGGAGACTCTTCGGCGGCTCGCTGGGGATTGGTATGTAGCCACTGATGATCTTTGGTCACGTCTGCAAATTGGTTAATTCGCTCTTGGGTAATGGTGAGCCATTCACCCACATGCACTTCTTCCCCCAGTTGCATCGACAGTTCTTCTAGGAGTGCTTCGGCCTTGGGGTGTAATTCGATCGTTTCTTTAAAACTCGCTTGTTGCTCACTGTTGGCACTTAACTGGTATTCTCTCACCCAGTTTATCAGTTGGCTGTCATGCGCTTTATTCAGAAATTCAATCCAATGGTCACGAATAGCAGGAGATAGCCAATCTTTGAGTTCAAAGGGATTTTGAGCCAGCATTTCACGTTTTTTCTTAAGAAAATCGACAACTTTCACTTTTACTTCCTACTGCTTTTGGCTCAACAATGCCGTTATTCTAAAATATTCGACTAGTCAGTCAAATAAATATGAATTCAAATTGTAAGCGATTGTATCTAAATGTAAGCACTTACTTCTGATTTAGTCTTTTGTGTCAATGAATTATTGCGTTTTTATGTCAGCTATGGACTGTCAATAGTCGACCTGATTTCCTGCTGTTGTGATGCTGTTTCTAGGAGCGGCCGATCAATGGTGGCAGTGTTTATCTGAATAAACTATCTGGCGGCAGTGTTGGACGCTTTTCGTTGGTGATTGTCCGCTGAACTTGAGCCACTCAATGCTATCCTTTCTGCCTTGTATTCATCATTGAGCATTGCATAAAAACAACTCCCGAAGAGCAATAGGTCTTCGGGAGTGATGAGCAGTGTAAATGAATTTTACTAAATTTGCTTATTAGCGTAGCCATATTTGTAAATCACGTACGATGCGATTGCCGCTAAAAATAGGGTGCAGATCCTCAATTGGATCGAGAGCAAAATAGTCGCGCTGTTCTTCAGGGAGTGCATGATAGCTGCCCCACACCTGATATAGCCACGCTTCGGCATCCCAATTGAGCTGATGTTGTTGATAATATTCTAAAGCGGTTTGTCCTTTGGCGTGCTCGATGACCGCTAATAAATAATCTTCTACATCGCGCTTAATTTGTTGTTCTCGCAGGGTGAACTCGGCGACATTTTCTAGAGAGACCGCCTGTTCGGTATCACTGAAGGTTTGGTTGGAACGATGTTGCCGCTGGAGCTGACTCACCACCTGGAGTAGCTCATGCTCATGTTCAGAGTTATGAATATCGATGCTAGCACTGCGCATCAGCGGTGGGGCTTGGTTAAACAATGGCGCAACATCTAATTGGACCGTTGGATCGCGTGGGCTAAAATCGGGGTGCTGGGCATGGAATATCTGTAAGCCTTTGAGTAGTCGAGATTTGCCGCGTAACTCTCTAAACCGGCCAAGCAGCGTGAGTAGTCGGGTTTGCACCACAGCAAGCTCTTGAGTGCAGTCATATACTGCTTGACTGAGGGTTATCACTAACAGCCGCCTCAGTTCACGAATATCACCGGCAACTTGACTGAGGGCGTCGAAGTTCAGCAAGGATAAGCTATCGAGTAACTCGCTGACTTGTTGTTGGGCCAATTCGTTTTCGCGGATCTTGGCACTAAGACTAGGGACATAACCAAATTCGTTATTAATTCTGCTCCATAAGACTCGTGAACTATGGCGTAAGCTCTCGGTGAGGCTATAGCAATGTTCGCTTAAATCACTTAGGTAGACATCGCTGGCGGCTAAGTCATCATGATGTAAGGCTTCTTTATAGTGGGCGGCCAAGGTTTTTATGGTTTCGAGTCGAGATCCGACATTGGCATCAATCTGTCGATTACGGGTATCGCTGAGGGCCTCTTCGAGTAGGGCCCGAAGGTTAGAGCTGAGATGTAAACCCTCATCGGCAGCGGGGCGCCAAATGACACCACTTTTTAATAGTGCCTCGACTTGTTTGTTATCGAGTTTGGTTTCATCTAGCTTGCCGTTGATATAGGCATGCATCAAGCTTTCGCCATGACGAGCGAGCAGTTTAAATAATTTAAGCCCAGCCTGTTGCAGATGTTGATTCACAGTAGCGACTCCTGCTGGCCAATCGCATCCATTGCTTGTTGTTCCAAGCCTAAACCTTCAGCCTCGTCGATAAAGCTAATCACTTCGAAGATATAGTCAACCTTGGCGGTCGCAATGTAGATCTGTTTTTCTTGGTTGGGGCGAACCAAGTATCCCTGCTCACAGAGGCGTTTAAATACCTGCTTGAGTTGGCCATCCACTTGACTACTGGTTGAGCCAAATAGTCGATATTGAGCGATTTTAGTCAGTTGTTCGCGTAGCGCTGGTGTATCTTCGACCACGCTTTGTAGCTCATTGAGGCGTAATGCTGCACCAGCACTAATCGGACTATCTTGTCCAAGGGCTTCTTGGCTTAGAATCAACCATTCGGTGAGCGGTAGTAAGCTGCCTGCGATATCATTAAATTGCTGGCTAATTACCTTGTGCTCCTGATCTCCTAACTCGCGATAGGCACAGAAGTACAGTTCGCCTTCACAGGCTTTGGCTAAACGCCGATTTAATACATGCAGGTGGTTGTCGATACGTTCACGGTTGGCTTCGTTACTGAGATAACTAAAGCCATCTTCATCGCTGATCTGACAAATAAATTGGCCGCTGAGTAAGGCTTCAAGCACCCTGCCGGTTTCGCTCATCCCCGTGGCAGATAATCGACTCATGACTCTATCTCCATTTGTTTCGCTTTGGCCGCTTTCAGTTTTTGTTGTAGCAAGTTAACTCTTGGTTGTACCACTTGTAATTGGCGTTTGTCGCGGTTGATGATGTAGCGGTGAGTGAATAGATCCAATACTTCCGATTCAGGGTTGGGGAAAGCTCCTAAAATGCGGATTTGATTGTGATCACAGGCGTCAAAAATTTTCTTCACATTACTCTGGTGTAAGGTGCCTAGCTCATCAATCGGCCAGTGGATATAGGTACTGGCATTCCCTCGGAGCAAGCGAGTAAAGGCGAGTAAGAACTTACACAAGATGAGGTAAGCCATCCCGTGGCTACTGGACTCGTTGAGCTGACGGTCGGTGCGGATCACCAAGTCACTGTTGCCTTCGCGCAGCGTGAGTTCGATCAGTAATAGCCGGGATACCCCTTCTTTGAGTGCGCTGCGCCCAATAATATCTAAAGCGATCCGCATGCTGTTCGCGTAATCTTCATCGGGCAATTGGTTAAAACCTTGTTGCTGCCAAGTTTGAAAATTATCTACGAAGGTTTTTAACTCATCCCAGAATTCGAGTTCGCTAATCTTAGAACGAATTTTAACCGCTGAATCGGAGACGCCATCGAGACTTAAGTCTTCACCGATTTCACGGGTAATGCGACGGCTTTGGTTCAGGATCCGTTGGTCAATATCGCTTAAGTTTTGATAGAAGCTGCTAATGCTCATCCCTAAATTACGGCCGTGGTCGATCAGCCCTTGAACTTTTTGGGGGACCAGGCCATTGAGTAATTCGGCCAAATGAGGGACCAATTCGCGGTAGGCTAAGCTTGCTTCGCCATCTTCTTGGAGATGACGGCAAGCGGCCCGAGAGCGTTCCCAGGTTTCACTTAAATCGGAGCCAGCTTGCTGGGCTAATAAGGTGTCGAAATGGCGTACCGATTCGTTCACCTGCTCCAGTTGTTGATTGCGTTGGCTAATCCGCTGTTCTGCATCGCGAGCTCGTTCGGCAGGGGTTGCGTGTTGTGTTGCGCTGTTCGGCTCTTGCTGTGGCGTTTTAATTAAGTCCAGCTGTTTGATGCGACGAACCAAGTTTTGCGTCTGAGCATGCTGCTGTTGGCTGAATTCTTGTTGTTGCTTTAGCTCGCTTAACCGTTGTTGTTGGCTATCACGCTGTTGCTTAAAGACACTTAGTTGCTCAGCGAGTGCTTGTTTGGCAGTGGTTTGCTGTTGGCGCGCTTTTGCTAGGGCATCGTTGAGCTGAGGTTTTTGCTTGAGCCAAACCTGTTGCTGCCAAATTTTATATTCGCTGACTTCCTCGCGAAATTGTTCGGCTTCCTGGATTTGCAGGTTCAAATCACGTTTCTGCTGTGCTAAATCAACAATCAGCTGATCATCTAAGCCGAGTGCTTGTAACTCGCCGCGATACCATTGGTCCAATTGTTTGAGTGTTTGTTTTGCTTGTTGTTGGCGTTGGCTAATCGCGTCATGTGCCTGACTAACTTGCTGCGCCAGCACATCCACCTTTTCTTCCCACCAAGCCATCTTTTCTAGCTTGGCTTCTTGATGTTGTTCGCGTAGTTCTTCAAGGTAGTTTTGGTGACGGGTACTGGCCTCTTGTAAATAGCTTTTAAGCTGGCTTTGTTGCTCACGCGCGGCCGCTTGGCGCAGCTGTAAAGCCTTCGAACAATTCTCTTTAAGTAGTTGTTTTTCTTCTTGGAGGCGCTTCAATTCGTCCTCACTATTGTGGTGAGCAGCGCTGGCTTCGGCGCAGCTTAATTCCTGTTGCTGTATTGCCTTGTTATAAGTTGTTAAGTTGCTTTCTGCTTCCTGTAGTTGTGTTTGGGCCTGCTGATATTGCTGCTTGAGTTGCTCTAGTTGTTGCAGTATTTGTTGCTCGGTGGCGGCGCACTCGGGCGCTTCGATGGCTTTTAGGTCAAGGTTTAAACCAAAGAGACTGTGGGTGTCGCCGTCGTGATGTGGTTTTAGATCGCGACGAGACAACAAACTGGGGTCGATCACCTTACCAATAGAGTGTTCCCATTGCGGATGTTCGCTGCGTAAATGTGCCAATAGGCTACCATCTGCAGGATGTAAACTGGCTTTTAAGTTTTCCAGTTGTTGCTCTAGTCGACGATTTTGTTGGCTGCGATTCGCCAATTCCTGATCGGCTTGGTAACGCTGTTGTTTTAGCTGCTGTAGTTGTTCACTGTGTTGGCGTAACTGGCTCGATAAAACCTGCTGTTGTTGACGCGCTTCATCCAGCCGATTATCCATGATGTTGAGTTGCCGGCTTTCTTCTTCGGTGTGCCCCATTTGCAGGCTGCCAGCTTCCAGTTGAGCCAGCTCTAATTGGTACTGATGTTGTTGCTGCTGAAACTTTTGCTCGGCTTGGTTTACTTGGCTTTGTTGCTGTTGCTGCTCATTATTTAGATCCGCTTGCTGCTGTTGGCGCTCTTGGGTGAGCTGTTGTTGCAACTGATCTTTGTTTTTATGTAATTTATTTAAGGCCACATTGAGCTGTTCGTTAATCAGGCTCTTCCGTTGATTCAGTTCGGCTTCAATATCGCTGTGCTGCTCGGTCAACAGTTGGTGGCGTTCGCTCACCTCATTGAGCTGTTCTCGCCACTGTGGGAGTTGTTCGACAGCCATCAAGGCCTGTTCTATTTGTTTGTCTTGCCAGCTCTGGTAATTGTCTTCAATGTGATTCAATTGTCGATCGTAACTGTTTACATCGGCACTTGCTTCAGACACGGCTTGATTGAGCACTTCGCGTTGGTCTTGCCACTGGCTTTCTAGCTGACTTAAGTCCTGTTTGGTTTGGTTGAGCTGGCGTTGGCCGTGTTCACATTGGGCAAACAATTCGGCTTCATCATTTTGTAGACCCTGTTCTAGCTGTAATAGATAGCTTTCACTGTGCAACAACTGCTGGTAGATCTGCTCGAGTTTGACAAATTTGGGGCGGATAGTTGCAAACTGTTGGATGAGTCGGGTTTCTTGGATCCAGGCTTGTGCTTTATTCGCATCAACCCATGTTGGCTTTAGGGTCACGCCTTCTTCTTCCAAAATAGCGGCAATCATCGATTTGATAGTTTCCATCTTGCCTTCTTTGGAGTGCACGGCTTTTGCCAATTTTTCGATGTGACGTAAGCTATGTTTTGGATCGCACATAGTAAATTGCCGCGCATAGGCTTTGATGTCGGAATCGCCGGTATTTTGTAAGCTGCGGTCATTTTGAATAATGGCGCGATACTCTCGAGTATTAAGAAAGCGCGTGGTGGCTAAAGGTTTACCCTGATGCGTGATTTTTTTGAGTTGTTGGCCGAGCTTAGCAGGCGCGAGAAACCAGCTTCCTTGTTCGTCTTGGCGTTCAATAAAATCGTTTAACTCAAAGGGCTTGCCAATAAAACGATATTTTACCCCTTGATCTTCTCTTCCTGAAGATAACACCACTTGGGCCAGGTCACCGTTGTAGCGTTGGTATTCGTAAATAATGTAGCTGGCTTCGCGTGGCAGATACCAGCGCTCGAAGCTATCTCGGGTACTGGGTACGACTCGACTCGGGTATTCACCGTAAAATACCGGTATCAATCGCTGAAGGGTGGTTTTACCCGAGGCGTTGGTACCGCAAATATTACTATGTTGGTCGAGTTTTAATTCTACTACCCCTTGAAGGTGGGTATCGATCAAGATGATCCGCAATAGGCCAGACAAAATGCATCCTTTTAAATTAGCTAAATAAACTACGGTCAAACTACACCATAGCTACGCAGAGGCATGACCGCACGCCAGCGCAATGACGCAGTGTAACTAAGATTGCCTAGGAAGCGAAAGAGTTGCGTGTTTGGTTTGCTTAAAAATTGCGAATCAGGTGCTAAAAAGTTGCAGGCCTAGGTGCCACTAGTACTTGCAGAGCGTTCGCTGTTGTGGAATAATCCTGCGCCCTTGGGTTCTCTTACCCCAATTATCAAAAAGATAGGTCGTACTATTATGTGGTTTTTACAATTATCTGAGGCTGAACGCCGCAGTGTTTTTATCTTGGCTGTGTTTCACATTGTGACGATTGCTGCCAGTAATTATTTGGTTCAACTTCCCTTCACTATTTTTGGTTTTCACACCACTTGGGGTGCGTTTACTTTCCCGTTTATTTTTCTTGCCACCGATTTAACGGTGCGTTTATTTGGTGCCAGTCGCGCACGGAAAATCATTTTCTCGGCTATGTTACCGGCGCTGCTAGTAAGCTATCTAGTTTCAGTGTTGTTTTATCAAGGCCAATTTCAAGGTTTAGCGGGCTTGCTTACTTGGAATAGTTTTGTTGCACGGATCGCGCTCGCTAGTTTTATTGCCTATGCGGTTGGTCAGCTATTGGATGTGAAGGTATTTGACCGTTTACGCCGTTTAAAGCGCTGGTGGATAGCACCGACAGCCTCAAGTATATTCGGCAATGTAGTGGATACCTTGTTGTTTTTCGGGGTGGCTTTTTATGCCAGTAGTGATGCCTTTATGGCGCAACATTGGCTTGAAATAGCATGGGTTGATTATGGTTTTAAGTTAGCGGTTAATTTGGCTTTATTTGTGCCGCTATACGGTATGTTGCTGCACTTCTTACAAAGCCGTTTATCAGTGCTTAGTCCCGCCTAATTAATCGCAACATGGCTTGAGAGTCATCGCCAAAGAGCTGGTTACAGCTCTTATTAGAAGATTCCGAGTCTTTAAGTTTTAGGGCGGGCCTGCTCGCTTGGATGCCTACCCGTCAAAATAAAGTGCTTGCTTAGGGCTGGCCCGATTGTTTGGCTGCCATTGCTTTTTTCAACATGGCCTCGAGTTCACCGTGATGTTGCTTGGCGACCAGCGCGCTGGCGACAGCCGTTTCACGCATTAGCGTTGCGTTGAGCGCTTGAGTTTTTTGTCCCAAAGGGGTCTTGTAAAATGCAACCAACTGCGCCAGTTCTTCATCGGTGAAGTGTTTTAAATAGACTTCTGCAATTTTGGGTTTCATTTCTTCCCAGGTCAGATAATTATTGGCCCATTCGTTTAATATTGCCTGAAAGTCTTTTAAGGGCGGATTTTGTCGCATTAATGCCTTGTTTAGATTACTGCGGATAGCTGCCATTTGTTGTTCACTATCATTGAGTGCGAGCAGGTCATCAACGGGGGTCGCTTGTAGTGAGAAACTGGCAATGATTAAGGCGGCACCGATAAAGGTTTTCATAAGGTCATCCCTGATTACTATGAGAGTGTGGGCAACACAAAGTCGCACTTGATAAGGACTAAGCCTACACTGTCTAGACCAAGGGGGAAAGCATCTGCGTGGCAGTTTTAGCCTCGTTTAGGCTAGAATAAATGATTTTTAAGTCTGCAAAAGGTGTCCATGGCTAAATCGAAACCTCAAGTAAAGCTACATAGTTACGGAATTTATAATCAGTGGGATAGTGAGGCCAAGGCGCTACCACAAATTGTTGAGTTTACGCAGCGAGTTGCCGCGCAAGTGGATGTAGAGTTTGGCTTGATTGTGAATATCAAAAAAGCCAAGGGGCAAAAGTTACGTTATTGCATTTATCATCCTAATATTCCAGATGATCATGGTCGAGTCCGCCCTCCATTTGATGGGGAAGTATATGTGCGCAATAACGATTGGGACTTCTATTTAGGGGATACGATTTGGCCACCAGTGAGCAATAAGCTGGGGACGTGGCGAATGACCATCGAATTGGCTGGCCAGCTGATTGCCGATAAATCCTTTGAACTCTACCAAGACCAACCCGGAGATCCACAGCAGTTTTATCGTCGCCGAGGGATGTGAGTGTTTACTTGTATCCAAGCATTAGCCATTACGCTCCCACGCCGAGCTATTATACTGGCTTTCATGCTATTTTTTCGGTCGTTTATTTGTTAGCTAAAAGCGAGGGAGGCTGCGCTTGGATCACGAGTGGATAAAAATGCCTAGCAGTTATCGCTATAGGCTAGCCTTGGCGAAGTAGTGACGGAATAATTGATAGAAGCGAGTGACATGTATTGGTTTCTCGCCTTTATATTGATGTAAAAAATAAAAATGCCAAGCTTTTCCTCTCACCTCTGGTAGCACTCGAATGATTCGTCCGTTAGCGAGATGAGATTGTGCTAAGAACTCCGGAAAAAATGCGATCCCCATATCATGCAATACCATCTCAAGTACTGTTGCCAGTGTATTTACTCGGGCGTGATGTGTCACTTTCACTTGTCGTTTATTTGCTTGATTATTATCAAATAATTGCAATTCATCATGTTGCCAAGGGGTCGCGATAAACTGCTGTTCGATTAACTGTTCAACATTTTTTAAAGTACCATGTTGTGTGATGTAGCGAGGTGAAGCTATTAATATCTCTGATACCTTTCCTATTGATAGTGCTCGGTAGCTGCAGTCTTTTATATTTCCCCCAAAAATTGCCGCATCTAGGTTGTGCTCTATCAGATCTTGCCATTTTCCCGTGACAAGAACTTCAGGCTGAAGTTTTGGAAACTCTAAACTCAACTGTTTTAATGCAGGAATAACAATATGTTGCTCAAAAAACGGAGGGACGGATACTTTAAAGCTACCGCTAGGCTGCGATTTGGCACTATTTAACTCAATTAAGGTCATATTTAGTTGTTCGCTAAATAATTCACTGCGGGCGAGTAACGCTTCTCCAACGGCTGTTAATACAAGACCTCGAGTATTACGTATCAATAATTGTTGACCGGTTGTTTCTTCTAAGCGCTTAATTTGTTGACTAATTGCCGACTTACTCAGGCCAAGCTTGTTAGCCGCCTTCGTAAATGAACGTTGATTGGCCACTTCAACAAAAATTAATAGTAAAGGCGCTAATTTTACGCTGTTCATAAATTTAAACAGTAAGTTAATTATTGGGTTATTGTTTAGTGTTAATCGTAAGCATAAGCTATGTCAACTCAATCATTTAAGGATTTAAAAAATGACAAGTTTAGTGATCGTCGATGTGAGCCCTATAGATAAAACGCAACTATCAAAATACAGCGCCCTAGCTGCTGAAACATTGAAAGCCTTTGGTGGGCACTTCATCGCCAAAGGTGAAATAGAGAGCTTACATGGTGAAGTTAAGCACCCAATTAAAGCCGTCATCGAATTTCCAGACAAGAAAAGCGCCCAAAATTGGTATAACAGTGCAGCATATCAAGCGATTATTCCAATCCGAGAGCAAGGGATGCGCAGTCAGTTTCATCTCGTTTAAATTTGATTTAAACCGCCTGAGTGGCATGACAGAGGCTGGTTACGCTAGCTGGAGGTGAAAGACCTCCGGCTAGCCGATTATGTTGGTGGTTCCGAGGTCGCTACTCTTTGGTTTTTTCGAATGAACAGCAAGTGCTGATTGTAAAATTCACTTTCGATACAAGCATGTTGCAACGCCTTTTTGTATATTGAAGCTACAAATATATCTGCCAGACTAAAGTGTGTACCTATAGCATATCCCGATTCATTGCAGAGAGTTGCGCTTAGTCGTTCAAGGCAATGTATAATCCAATCTCCGCGGAGTTTTCGTTTAGATGGTTCATCGAGCTCAGGACGAAAAAATTTGAGCACAGTTCTATTTTGAGGTGAATGAATACTTGAGTTTACGTATTCACAAACACGACGAATATTGGTTTTTTGGTTGATATTTTGACTAAGTAAAGGACCGTTCTGAAATTTTTCCTCTAGATATTCGGCGATAGCCATCGATTCCGAAAATACAAAACCATCTACAGCCAAGGAGGGGACATAGCCAAAAGGGTTAATGGCTCGATAGCTGGTTGCCAATTCATTGGCGCTAAGCTCAATTTTTTGGTGTGGGATAGCTTTGAAATTGAGGATCCATTCTACTCTTTGCGAGCTATTTGATCCTTTCGCGCTATACAGCAATACTTCCATGTTTCCTCCGAAAGTATAAGTGTTGATTCAATAAAGTCCTTTATGCTAACAAGGGAATTTCCTATTTTAAGGCTGTTGAAGAAACTCCATATTACCACTTTCATTAGGATTTTAAGGAATTGAACGTATATCGACAAACGCTAGATGCTCATAGGAAAGGACTCGTAAAAAGCTGAAAATGAAGAATACTAACTGACCTCACCGTGAACTGGTCGTTGCTTGGGAGGATGATAATAGGCAGTGATTGCGGGCGCATCAGCAGATAAATGACTGCTGATGCGCAAGTGCTGAGTTTTATTGGCCGCGAGCGAGATAGCCAATTTGGTAATATTGTTTTTGCTCACTTGGCTGGGTGCTGGCTTGGTTGAGCCAGTTCAGCTTCAGCGAAGACCAGTTAGAGCAGTCGAAGCCAATCAGATCGGCTGTATCTGTGCTTGTTGATTCGATACAAGCGTAAGCTTGCTGCTCTGGCATCTTTATTTCACCTTCAAGTAGCCAGCTTTTCACCGAAGGGCGACCGAATTGCTCACTCAACGCGGCAAAGCCAGGACTGCGCAAAAAGCTCGCCATTGCTGAGGTATCTTTCCATAGGTAAAAAGGGGCGTAACTATTGACCGTACTGAAGTAGTCTGGACTATCTTTGATTGAATATAAATAGGCCTTGAATACTAATCCGGGGTAGCCATCGAGTAGATGGGCTTTTTCTTTAATCCTTGTTTGAATATTGACCATATTGTAATCGGCCGGAAGGATAATTCGATATTGCATGGCTAGCATAGAGCCTCCGTAGTGAATATCTGACCTTGACTAAAAGACCAATCTTCAGCGTGGTTGAAACAAATGACCATTGGCATGGAACTTACTCCTGTGGTTCGATACGAGAGAGGCTACTGACCGCCGCTGGCCAACCTGCGTAAAAAGCCAAGTGGGTGAAGAGCTCCCCCAGCTCTTCCTTGGTTAAGCTATTTTTTTCTGCCAGGGTTAAATGAAACGGCAGTTGTTCGGTTCGGCCTAAAGCTGCCAGTGCCGCTAATGTTATAAGGCTGCGCTCTCGTGGACTTAATAAGGGGCGCTGCCAAACATCAGCAAATAAGACTTGCTCGCTCAGTTGTTTTAATTTTGGGGCATAACGAAATAGTTGTTCGGTGTTGTTCATGATCTCTCCTCGAATTTTGGGATTGCTACTTGAAATACCCATTGATTCTGGCACAATGTATTGATACATAAAATCAAAACATTTTTGATTGATTGTTTTGGAATTCAGGATAATTTGAATGAGCCAACAAACCTTAGATCTTCAGGCCTTACGTAGCTTTGTATTGGGCATGGAATTAAACAATTTCGCGCTTGCTGCCAAGCGCTTACATCGTTCAAGTTCTGCGGTGAGCGCTCAATTAAAGAAGTTAGAGCAGCAGACGGGTTGTCCCTTAGTTAAAAAATCAGGCCGCCAGCTGTTGCCGACTGATAGTGGAGAACAGTTGCTTAGTTATGCAAGACGCCTATTAGCATTAAATGATGAAGCGATGGCGGCTTTGGTGGTTCCCGAGTTAACCGGGAAGCTGCATTTTGCGATGCAGCAAGACTTTTCTGAGAGCTTTCTGACTCAAGTGCTGGGACAATTTAGTCGCGCTTATCCGCAAGTTCAATTGTGTACTAGTGTGACCCGTAATCAACAGTTAGTTCAAGGCATTGAGCAAGGGCAATATGACTTAGCGCTGGCCTGGGATGCAGGTCAAAGTTGCGCTAATCAACAAGTTTTGGGTGCGCTTCCCTTGCTGTGGTTAAGCCATCCTAACTTGTCGCTGGAGTCATTGTTGCGACGTCGACAAGCCCTACCTTTGGTGATGTTTGAAGCCCCCTGCTTAATGCGGGAGAAGGCCACTGCAGCACTCGATAAAGCGGGAATTCCCTGGAAGGTGGTTTATAGTAGCCAGAGTTTGAATGGAATCTGGGCTGCGGTGGAGGCGGGTTTGGGAGTTACCGTACGCACCAGCATTGGCTTGCCAGCCAGCCTTTTGGCCATTGATGATTTATTGCCATCCTTGGGGAATTTAGGATTATTAATGCATCGCACCGAGGGAGCGGAAAAGCCGGAAGTTGTTCGCTTAGGAGAGATTGTGCGCCAGCAAGTCGTTAGTCGCTGTTTAAAGTTGCCGGCTTAAGCCCGTATTGTTGATGGTGAGTGAGGTTTGTTGCATGGTGATGATGCAGGCTCGCGATCAAGCATTTAAGCCTGGTCAATGGTTCGTCTCAGGGCCGCCCTGAGCAGGGCCGCCCTTGCTTTAATGAATCACAAATGGCACTCAAAATTGCGCTAGTATTTAGCCCATCATTAGCGTGCTAAAGTAATACACTGCGGCATAACCCACGGTGTAAGAAATCAGCAAATAGAGGAAATAGCGTAAATAACTACCAAAGGTTAAACCATCAATTTTACTCATGGCAACAATGCCTGCAGCTGAGCCGATCACCAGTAAGGAACCGCCCACACCAACTGCGTAAGTCAAACCCAGCCAATCTGGCGCTGACATGCTAATACCGGCTTTCAATAAGGCCGCGGTGAGTGGCACGTTGTCGATGGTGGCAGACATTGCGCCCATTAGATAGTTAGCGGCGATTGGTGGTAAGACTTCGTATACCGAAACCAGCTGGTCGAGTACATCTATTTCTTTCAGCATGCCAACCAATAGCAAGATCCCGAGGAAGAATAGTAGGGTTTCAAATTCAATGACTCGAATGTATTCCAAAATCGAATCTTCGTCTTGGTCTTCGTTAAAGAAGCGGGCGGTGAGGAACATTAACGACATGCCAAATAGGAAACTAAGCACAGGCGGGATTTGATAGAGCGCATTGCCAAAAATGGTACAAACAATAGTTGCCAGAAAGATCACCGCAATAACCGCATCTACTTTGCGAACTTCGGTAATATGACGTTTGATTTCAATCGTATCTTTCATGCCAACAGAGAGCATTAGTGCTAACAGTAATACCGAGAAGAACGAAGGGATCGACAGTAATAATAGATCGGTAATGGTGACCTTATTGGCAAGGAAAATCATCAAAGTTGTAACATCACCGGTGATCAATGCTACCCCACCAGAGTTGACTGCAAATACCACCAGAGTGGCAAAACGCAGGGTTTTCTTGCGGCTTAAGTTGAGCGATAGGATCAAGGTAACCGAAACTAGTGTGGCGGTGATGTTGTCGGCTAAGGAAGAAAAAATGAAACAGAATACAGCAGTTAGAAACAGTAGCGCTTTTTCACTAATTTGTTTTGGTAGGAAGAAATAGATAAGATTTTCTATCATACCTTTTTTATTTAAATAGGCTACGAAGGTCATTGCCGCCACAAGGAATAGCCATAATCCAGCAATTTCTGAGATGTTTTCCCCAAGCCCATCGATGACTTGTTGATGCTGCTCCCCCTGTCCCTGAAAGATGAATAACAGGATCCAGGCCAAAGTCCCCAAAAACAGTGTGACCTTGGCTTTATTGACGTGAATTACATCTTCTAGAACTACACCTAACAGCGCCAGTACGGCGAAGCTGATCAGTACTACCTCTAAGATTGGAGACATCTTTTTTCCTTGTTAATTAGCTAATGGGTCGGCATTGCTTAAAGCGATCGTCGGCCAATGAGTGCGGCAAACAGCTATGGAGAAGCGCTGTTGATAGAATAAATTGACGGCGAATTATAGGACTAAAGTGCCAGCAGAAAAAGCTTTGTAGCATTTTAGATGCATTTTTTTTACAAAACTCCTTTTATTCATTTACTTGTCGCTGTGGGTGTTTGAATTGTGTTGAGCTTTGTGGGTTGGTGTAACAAAGGGCGGTTGGCTGTAGTTTAATTGGGAGGTTAGAGAGGAACTCAGCGAGGATGATAACCTTAGTTGATCAGGGGGGACTCAAGCAGCCAAGATTTTGGCTGCTTTTTTGCTTCACAGTTAAAAATCAGGGAAGCCCGAAGCTTCCCTGATTGTTACATAAAAGGTCTGCATTACTACCGATTAGTAGTCGTCATCATAATCTTGATCGAGATGGCGTTGTAACTGCCTACGCTCGTGGTATTCATCAATGCGGCGACGAGCTTTGGCTTTGTCCCGCTGAGTTTTATGACTTTTTGCGTTATGGAGTAGGTCTAGTTCGTCCCATTCGTCCATATCGTCAAAGCTTGGTTGTTTCATAAATCTGCTCCAACACTGACTTCATCGAGTTCAAGCGCGCTCTCATTATCTCTGGCTGTTGTGAGATACGAAAAATGTACCTTAAAAGTATAGCCTTGAAAGTGAAGATTTTGTTAAGTCTTAACACTTTTGCGTAGTGGGTCGAGCTTGCTTTTGTCAGGAATTCCATTACCTTTGTAGCTGAATGTAGTGTGATGTGGTCTTGCTGTTATCTTTACTTCTAATAAATAGAACATTCCTTAACATTAAATTCGATTTTATTAGATGGCGTTATCGGTAATGCTAATCCACTAGAAAATGTTAAAGCAACAAAAAGGACTGTTATGCAGTTTCGTAATACCGCCAATGGCTATGGTTTCATCTCGATTATGATCCATTGGCTCGCCACCATCATTGTGCTGATGTTGTTTGGTTTGGGCCTGTTCATGGTGGATTTGAACTATTACTCGAGTTGGTATCAAACCGCGCCGATGATCCATAAAAGTGTTGGGATCTTATTGTTTATTTTAATGGTTTTTCGCTTATGTTGGCGCTACTTAAATCCTCAGGTCTTAAGCCTTGAAAACCATCATCCGTTGGAAAAACGTGGCGCTAAAGTCGGGCATTTTCTGCTTTACTCTGTGATGTTTGTATTGATGGTTTCTGGTTATTTGATTTCCACTGCCGATGCTCGTCCCATCTCTGTATTTGATTGGTTCGAAGTGCCGGCTACCTTGCATGGTATTCCTCAGCAAGAAGAATTTGCAGGCAAAGTACATGCGTTTCTTGCTTGGAGTTTAATCGCTTTGGCGGCCGGGCATGCCTTGGCTGCTGTAAAACACCACTTTGTAGATAAAGACCGAACATTAATTAGGATGTTGAAACCCGCTCGTATACTGATGAAAGGAATAAAAAAATGAAAAAACAGTTTATTGCTGCTGCATTTGCGGCAAGCATGTTCGCTTTACCGGCCAGTGCCGCAGATTATGTCATTGATACCCAAGGCGCTCATGCCTCGATTAACTTTAAGGTTAATCACTTAGGTTACAGTTTTGTGGTTGGACGCTTTGATACTTTCGATGGTGAATTTAGCTATGATGCGGCTGCTCCAGAGGCGACTCAGGTGAAAGTTAATATTGATACTAAATCGGTAAATACCAATCACGCTGAGCGTGATAAACACATCCGCAGTGGAGACTTCCTAGAGGTTGATAAATATCCGCAAGCCGGCTTTGTGAGCACCAAGTATGAGGCCAGTGATGCAGAGCATGGCAAGTTGTACGGTCAACTTACCTTACGCGGGGTGACGAAAGATATTGTGATTGATGTGAGCAAAGTTGGTGAAGGTAAAGACCCTTGGGGTGGTTACCGTGCTGGTTTTGTTGGTTCAACCCAGTTAGTGATGAAAGATTATGGTATTCCGATGAATTTAGGCCCTAAATCCACCTCTGTAGAAATGGATTTAGTGATTGAAGGTCGTAAAAAGTAATCCTGTTGTAGCCTAAATGCGCAGCATAGCCTCCTAGCTAAGATGCCCAAGTGAAATATCTAAACTTCACTTGGGCATTATTTTCTCAAAACCTACTCTGCTTCTTGGTTGTGACTTTTAACCGATGGAGAAGTATTTTCTTGAAACGGTTTTCAGTCTATTTATTTGTGGTTCCCCCTATCAAAAACACATAAATTTTTGATTAATAGCCAAAAATTTATGTTTGCCATTGTCTTTCTGAGGCATCACATTTACTCTTATTGAGTTTTTTATCTTCATATCTGAGCGATGTAGAACGGATTAGCTGAAAGCTCAACACAAGGAGTGTGGTGTGATAATTGGTATTATGTTTGGTTTAGTCATCGCTGCGGTATTGGTTTATCGACTGCGCTACATTCATTGTACTTTTGTCTGTGAGCTACGCTCTGGCAAAGTGAATGTTATCAAAGGCCATCTACCGAGCTCATTTATTTATGATTGCCGCCAAATGATGCGGGGAAGGAAAGTACTCGGTTTAATCAAAGGGATTGAAAGCAATCAACGATTACATTTGCATTTTTCTCCGTCTATTGATGTGGCAGACCAGATCTATTTGGAAAAGCAATTTCCGCACAAACTTTATAGTCAAAAAACTTCAGAGACCAGCAGTAGCGTTTTTCTCGATTAGCCTGCGGCCTATTACCGAGCTTTTTTACTCTGGTGATGTTATCGACCCATCACTTCAACTGTTGTGATATATGGCTGCTTTTTAGCGCTTTAGCTTTTTGGGTAAAGTGAGTAGATGAGGCTGATTTAGAGCGCGTTTAATAGTTTTTATCAACCATATACAAAATATCATGCAGAACATCATCGATAAGGCGAGCGCTATATTTTCGAGGGTTGAGAGTTCTTTTGCTGGCCAGCCATGGTTGGCCATAGCTGGGTTCGCTATAAATAATGTTGCAGCCGATGCTGCGAGAGTCAATTGATGTTTCATAAAGCACCACATGTTAAATGATAACTATTCGCATTTAGTGTATAGTGCTTTTTCTCAATATACAAGTGACTTTTGTTTATAGGTGAGAGGTGCGTAACTTAAACATTCTTTTTGCTTCCGTAATGACTAAGTCGCGCAGCGGGTTTTCTGGTGTATCGTTCCGCCAAATAAAAGACAGTGAGCGTTCAATGTTAAGTTCAGGTACATTGAGTACGACCAATTCGCCACGCTCTAAAGCTTTTATCACATCCAGATAGGGCAGGCAGCTAAGATAACTATTGTTAGCGACCAAAGAACGAAGCACCGGTACATGCTCATATTCGCGATGCACTTTTAGGCTTTCGATGGTGCCTTGAATGGCACTATCAAATACTCGTCGTGTGCCTGCTCCGGGCTCACGTAATACCCAACGTGCTTGCTCCAACTGAGCAATGCTGACTTTTTCGAGTTTGGCGTAAGGATGGTGGGAGGCGGCAACAATCACTAAGTGATCATTACACCAGATGTGGTGAGCGATACGGTCGTCATCACAACGCCCTTCAATGACCCCAAGTTGGTAGTCGTAGTTAATTAAGCCATTGATCACTTCAGCTGTATTTTCTACTGAAAAGTTAATTCTCAATTGAGGGAAATCGTTATCGATCGCGCTAATTAGGTCGGGGATCAAGTGTTCCGCTGCGGTTTGGCTGGCGCAAAGTTGTAGTTCACCACTCACCAAGTGCTGGTTTTCGAAACCTTCTTCTATTTGCATTGCATCGAGTAATAGCTGTTTGGCTTTGGGTCTTAGCCATAGACCCCATTGACTTAATACCATCCGTTTGCCTCGACGGTCAAACAAGGGTTTACCTAACAGTTTTTCTAATTGTGCGAGCGACATGCTGGCTGCTGACTGGGTTAATGCGAGGTGTTCAGCTGCTGCGCTGACACTACCATGGGTGGCAACGGCTTCAAACACGGTTAATTGCTTTAGGGAATAACGCATTAATCACTCCAGTGAGTATCGGATGACGGCCAACTTTCAAGCCTAGCATAGTAAAGCTAAGTGCTATCAATAGTTTTGATAGCGGTCATAAAAATTATGCGCTTACTGCGGAGCAATTATCTGTTTAAGGTAGTGTCACGATTAGCTACCGAGCGGCTGAGCTGCTTTCAATAAAGGTTTTTGTGGGAATGAATCAACAGCAACCCGAGCGTTTTAATGCCCCATTTGTAGTATCAACAAGTAAGCCAAGTACCTTGCCTGTTCATGCTTCAAATGCTGCTTTAAGCCCGGATCAAATGACACAGTACGCCGAACAGTATGCCTATAAGAAGGCGAGTGGCAGTACTGGTAAAACTTTGAGTTTAGCAATTAGCGCAGGAATATTTATTGGTCTTGCTTTCGTTTTCTACATTACGGTGACCACTGGCTCAGGACAACAATTGGGCTGGGGCTTTAACCGCCTATTTGGAGGTTTAGCATTTAGTTTAGGTTTGGTACTGCTAGTGGTCTGTGGCGGTGAGTTATTTACCAGTACGGTATTGTCTATTATTCCTCGGGCCAACGGTAAGTTGAATACTCGACAGATGCTCGCAAACTGGAGCAAGGTTTATTTAGGTAACTTTATTGGTGCCATCTTACTGGTTGGAATTGTCAGTGGCGCCAAGCTTTATCAATTGGATCATGGACAGTGGGGCTTAAATGCCTTGGCGATCGCACAACACAAATTAGAGCACAGCTTCTTGCAAGCCGTATTGTTGGGAATGTTGTGTAATTTGTTGGTGTGTTTAGCGGTATGGATGACCTTTAGTACCACGTCGAGTGCAGCCAAGGGCGCATTAGTGATTTTGCCTGTGGCGATGTTTGTGAGTACCGGTTTTGAACACATCGTGGCCAATATGTTTATGGTGCCTTTAGGGATCGCAATTAAAACTTGGGCTGAACCATCGTTTTGGAGCGATTTAGGGATTCAATCCAGCGCTTTTGCTCATCTTACTTGGTCAAACTTTTTTTGGCACAACGTCATTCCAGTCACTATCGGTAACATCATTGGTGGCGCAGTGATTGTGGGCTTGGGCTATTGGTCAATCTACCACCGTAAGCCACAAGCACAAATCCATTCAAGTTCTATATCTGTTTTATCAAATCAAATTTCTGGTCCTATCGGAGAACCAACTATGCAAAACTTAAAATCGATGACTGTTGCCGACATTATGTCACCGGTAACCACCCCCTTAAGCCCGGATATGACTCTGGCGACAGCCTGTGATGCATTGTTGGCGAATGGCTTGTTTGGCTCTGTGGTCGTGAATCAACAGATGGAATTACTTGGGTTTGTTTCTGAATTAGAAATTTTACGTAAGTTATGGCTGGAAGATTACAGCAAACCAAGTGCGACTAACGTAGAAAGTATCATGCAAAAGGACGTAATGACCGTGGCTCCTAATCATAATTTACTTAAACTAGCAGAATATATGAGTGTTGATGTTGCTCAAGTGTACCCAGTTTCTGATTCAGGTGTATTGTTGAGCAGCACTCATCAACCACTTGAAGAGCGGCTACGTAACAGCAGTGTTTACCGTCCGAAGATTTTCCCTGTTGTTGATAACGGTAAGTTAGTCGGTGTTGTGACTCGTCATCAAGTACTGAAAGCCTTGCGTCCAGCACTCGGTGCGCCAGCCAAAGTTGAAGCCGAGACTTTTAAAGCAGTTGCTGAATCATCAGTAGCTTAAGGTAAACTAAGCGTTTGTCGCTGCTGTAAATAGCGCAGCGCTTGTTGGCTGATAGAGGCGGTTGAAGATGATTCTCCCGCCTTTTTTAATGCCTGCTCGGCCTCGGGATAACATTGCAATTCCAGATAGAGCAAACCGAGGTTCAAGTAGTTGTGGGCTGGTTCGGTGTCGGGATAGTCAAGCGCTCGCTGTAAGCTATTGATACTTTGCTGCCATAGCCTTTGTTGCGCTTGTGCATAAGCGAGCTGTTGATAATGTTTCCCGTTCGGCTCAAGATTGAGCGATTGACTAAAACAGCTGGAAGCTTGCGGGTAGTCTTTGGCGCTTAGCCATAATTGGCAGCGTTTTTGGCGTAGTTTGGCTTGCCCTGCCATGCGCCCTTGCTGCATGCCTTGTTGTAATACCAAAGCTGCCTGATAAGGCGCGCCTTGGCTTTGCTACCGTTGACTGAGTAAAAGGTAGGGTTCGTTATTTTCAAATAAGTTGGCTTGAAAGGCTTGCTGTAAGTAAGCCAGCGCTTTATCGGGCTGTCGTGCTTGTTGTAGTGCTACCAGAACCAGATAAGCTTGAAGTTGTTGTCCTTGCCTCAATAATACTTGCTGTTGCACTCTGATGGCTAAAGGCCAGTGTTGTTGTTGGCTATAAATACTGACAGCCAGTGGTAGCCAAATTAAAGGAGGCGCCGCGGGTTGCCTGGTTAAAGCTTGAGCGATGTGTTGTTCTGCTTTATTCCAATGTCCTAGCTGAGCATGCGCCTGCGCCAAGTAAAATTTGCTATCGGCCAATACAGGGGGGAGCTGTTGTGCTTGCCAAAGGGAAAAAGACGTAATGGCGGCCGACCATTGCTGCTCTTGTAATTGTAGCTGCGCAATTTGGTAGAGAGTGCTGTTTTGTTGGTCATCGGAAAGTTGCTGTAAATGGTAAGCCTCTTGCAAATTGTTGAGCGCTTGAGCATAAGTTTGCTGTTCCAGAGCAACTTGACTTCGATAAAGCAAAGCAACGGTTTGTGCGTAAGCCCGTTTTTGTTGTTGATATTGATGATTTAACTGCTCGAGATAGTGCTCGGCCTCTGTGAATCGTTGTTGTCGCAGTCGTTGAGCGGATTGTAGCTGACGGCTTTCGCTTTGACTTAATTTGGCAGCATTGCTGCTAAATGAAATAAATATAATTGATAGTACGATTAAGTATTTACTGTTCATGCAAATTAAACTCAATCAGCTGGCGCGTTATAAAGCTTACTGGCCGTTGTTGTTGATACGAAACGCCAGTTCTGCACGGCACGGCGTGCAGCTTGTTCGAATATCAGCGCAGGCTCGGCCGCTAGTACTTTGATGCTTGAAGCCTTTACTCTGCCATCGGAGCCGACGATAAATTCTAGTTCAACCTTGCCTTCGAGGTTGCGTCGTTGCGCATTGAAAGGATATTGCGGTTTTACTTGGTAGCTCGGTTGAATTCCGAGTATGAGGCGAAGCGCCTTGCCTTCGCTCAGTAGGTTATTGGGGGAGCTTAGCTCGGCCTTGGTCACGCTTGCAGTAAGAGCCGGTAGTTTAAGGGGGCTAAGACTAACTTTAGCGAGGGGGAGAGCGATCGCTGAAACCGAGAGTTCTATATTTGCTTGTGTTTGGTGAACACTGGTTGCTGGTGGACTGAAATGAAACTCCGTTGTGGTTGGCGCTAAACGAGGCGGTACCAGAGGTCGACGCTGAACCAATTCGGGCTTGCGGCTGTGACGTTGAGCAAATAACTGTATAGCAGCTAAGGGTTGCGCTTGGGGGAGCGGCACTTGTTTGAGTCCCGAGATGTTAGCCAGGAATACAAAAAAACTGCCCGCTACGAGCAGGC
Organism: Agarivorans sp. QJM3NY_33; assembly: GCF_050870865.2. Lineage (NCBI taxonomy): Bacteria > Pseudomonadati > Pseudomonadota > Gammaproteobacteria > Alteromonadales > Alteromonadaceae > Agarivorans > Agarivorans sp. QJM3NY_33. The sequence continues at coordinate 3,968,098 of NZ_CP194039.2, read as the reverse complement.
CTGCGGGAAAGGCGAATAAAAGGCGTAACATTAAGGTTGACTCGCTTGGGTTGCTAGGCGATAAGGAACTTTGGCTAAGCGAAGTTGATCTAAAAGTGCCACCAATTGCCCGGTTGTGGATTGTTGGTCGGCCTCGACTAAGATGGCAAAATTGGTCCGCTGCGTTGTTAATTGCTGAAGTTTTGTCTTGACCAAGCGTAGGTCGGTGCACTGGCCATCGAGTTCAATATTACCATCGGCGGCTAGGCTTAAGTGGCTGGCCGAGTCATTTTGTAATTGGCCAGTCTACGCACTTGGAGGATTCACTTCGATACTACTTGGTCTGACAAAACTGCTGGTGACAATGAAAAAAATCAGCATGATGAATACGATGTCCAGCATTGGCGTCATGTTGGTCTCGGCGTCTTCTTCCGGTTTATTGATGATATCGCGCCGTTTCATCTAGGCATCCCTTTTTATATTTGCTGGACGTCGTTGCAGCGCTAACTTACTGCGAGTGGTCCAGCGTTTAATATAAGTAAAATTGATTAAGTCGATGACGGCGATACTCATGCCTGTCATCGTGGGCAAACTTGCCCGAGCAATGCCTGAAGACATTAAATGTGGATCGGCGCTGCCCGCCAAGGCCATATTGTCAAAGACTTCAATCATGCCACAGACGGTGCCGAGCAAGCCCAATAAAGGACACACTGATTAGCGTTTTGATTAAGTTCAGGTGTTGATTCAGTTTAAGTTCCATATCGCAGCGTAGGTTAAGCCATTGATCGCGGTGTTCTAGGCCTTTTAGTTGAGTTTGGTAAGCCTTGTGTTGGGCTGGATAGCTGATCAGTCGAAACCGGTCTCGTTCCAATAATAGGTTCGCTAGTAATACCGAGAGGCCGAGTAACAACGATAAAACCCACCCTCCGAGATGCAACAGCAGATGTAGGCTGTCGAGGCTTGAGTGCAGCAACATCAGGCCATGCTTCATCATTTATTGGTCGACAGCATTGCTGGACGGTTCGTGTCGGTGTTGCTGAGCAAGCAGCGCTAAACCTTTCTGTTGAATCACTTGCAGTAATATTCGACTGCGAGCGCTCATCAGGCTACGGCAAAACAACAAGGGAATAGCGGCGAGTAGGCCCAGTACTGTGGTGATCAAGGCTTGTGAGATCCCTGCCGCTAGAAATTTAGGATCGCTACTCCCATAAAGGCTAATATTTTGGAAAGTCGTGATCATGCTTAACACCGTGCCCAGTAGACCCAGTCGCGGAGCGAGCCCAGCGAACAACTTGACTAAACTTTGGCCTCGCTCAATCTTTGGTAGTTCGCCTAATATTGCTTCATCGATACGTAGCTCTAAGTCCTCTAGGCGAGAGCTTGGCCCTTGGGCGGCGCTTAATACCCGAGCTAAGGCGTTATTGGCAGACAGCTGTTGGGGATGATTTAATTGTTGTCGTACTCTCCGTTCATTTTGTAAGAGTATGAAAAGACGGAATAAACCGACTACTAAGCCGACTAGTGCGAGCACCATGATTAGCCCAGCTACGGGACCGGCTTGTTTTAGTCGTTGTTGTCAGTTGGCTTGTTGCTTGGGGTGCGGGGATAGAGCTGTAATTTTTCTAGTGCTGCCTGCCATTCCAAGTATTGGCCCTGTTGATTGATAATATTAAAGCTACCAATTCTTAGTAAGTGCTGTCGCTGCACTTGACCATCGCTACCGATTATATCGGTATCAAAAAAACTGATACTGGCTGAATATTGCAGTTGTGCCAGTAACACCCGAGGGAATTGTTGCATCTCGGTTGCTGTGGGAAGACCTTGACGCTTGGCAAAGTCTAAACGCTTGCTGGCATCGGGGTACTACTCTGCTGCCACTAAGGATTTATCTAAGGCTATTTGGTTTTCTGTCGCCTTGGCCTTGATCAGTTCAAATACTTTTCCAAGTTGGCCACTACTTTGTTGAAGTTGCTGCTGGCTCAGGCTCATTGCATGTTCATTGTTCACAAACTGTTGTTTTAACAGCTGTTGTGTGGCTTCAGCCTGCGCTAAACGTTGGCGAGTTTGCTGTAATCGCAGTCGTTGTTGTTGAAGAGCTTGCTCAAATTGCTGTTCGCTTTGCTGGTTTAGTGCTTGGCTTTGGGTGAGCTTGAGTTGATTATTCGCCCAGCAAGTGATGCTATTGAAGCTGAGCTGCGAAATCATCAGTAATTTGGCCGCAGACAAATGCATTTTATGATTCCGACTTGTTGATGTGGTTTGATGGAGGTGGTATCGGTAAGCTCAGTAGGTGAGGCGCTTGTCGTTCCCAAGCAATAGCGATGGCATCCTTAAACTGAGGTTGTCTGTAGGGCTTAAAATTTGCCATTGTTGCGTCGCTGGATCCCACAGTGCCGACTGCTGTGCGTTGAGCGTTTGATAGTATAAGGCGGTGCGATCAAGCCGAAAGAAATTGATCTGACGCTCGTTGAGCATGGCTTGATATGCCTCGACGGTCTCCCCATATTCCATTTAGATTTGGTAAGCATCTAATACTTGGCGATATTTTTCTGCCAAGCTAATATCAGCTCTGTTTAAAAGTTGCGCGAGGTCCTGTAAGCGTAGCTCTCGTTCTTGGCTCAGAAATGGCAGATCTCTGGCGACAAATGGTGTGAGTTCATTCAACATCTGATGCACCAAGGGAAGGGCATGTTGTTCGCTTTGGGCTAAGGACGTGAGATCGCCTTTGAGTTGCTGTAACTGTTGTTGCTGCTGAAGGACCATGGCATGTAAGTGCAGGTTATATTGCTCTAAGAGTTCGCTTTGCAAGCGTAATTGACGTTTTTCATTGAGGGTCGCTTGACGTTGTGCATCTAATTGATCGATTTGCTATTGTGAGCTTCGATTAAGTTGTTGGAGCTGGCGTTGATCTGCCAGCTTTGAAGGCATTAAGTGTTGCTTATTTGCTAGTACACTCGCTGAGGCCAGTAACAACGTAAATAGCATCAAATATTGATTCATATCCTCCGTCCTTGCAATGAATAGTCAATTGTCGTTACCAACACATTCATACCTTAATTTGAGAGAGCTAAAGCCAGCCAAAATCGGTTTAGGCTCATAGCTTAACAAGCCGCTAGTATCAGATAAAATGACTCGATGAAGCTGAATTTTCTGCATGATTGGAGCCATTATGGGGGGCTACATTTTCAATTGCTGGGGTCGATGTCTGCTGATCCATTGGATATTGACTCGAATTATGATGAGTTCTGAAATTGGCCACAACTTTAGTTGTCGCATCTTGCTGAATATGATGTAGAGTTAAACTTAATTAGCATATTTCTGGCTGGCATGGATGACTCGGCGGATTTCCCTCAAATATATTTTGTTTATTATTTGTATGATGGCGGCTTTGCTGCCGACTTTGATCGTGAGTTCTTGGTTACAACATCGAATTCAACAAAGTGACATCGCAAGTGTGCAACAAAAACATCGACTGCTGGCCAAGACGACTAGTTTTAACTTGTCGCGCTATGTCAATGACAGCGCAGCAATGCTGAGTGCTGTCAATCAGCAAATCATTTCTCAGCCTTTCCCCCAAGCGTTTTCTACTTTGCTACGTCAAGCCAATATCTATGCCTTATTTGAGTGGCAGATGAGCCGTGGGCAGCGTTTTTTTTATGCGGATCAAGCGCTGAATATCTTTGATGACGTACCGTTGCAACTGCGCGCTGCAATGGCGCAGGCGAGGACTGATAAGACTCGAGTTGCATATAGTGCGGTGGTGACCGAAGGATTACCGCAAGCCACTATCTTCATGGTGATTTATCAAGGTGAAGATCGCTTTCTGATCGGGGCGCAAAGTACTGAGTTTTTAGTGCAAAGCCAAGCTGAGATAAGCTTTGAACAACAAGGTTATGCGATTTTAGTCGACCAAAATGGTCGCGTATTGGCGCACCCTAATGCTCAATGGTGGCAACGCGCTAAAGATTTATCGAGTTTAGCGCCGGTGATCATGCTTAAACATCACCGCGATGGGCTGAGTCAGTTTTATTCCCCTAATTTGCAAACAGAAATGGTCGCTGGATTTGCTAAAGTTGCAGAGACAGGCTGGGGAGTATTGGTGGTGCAGCCTGTTTCTGAATTGCTCTTATCTTCTCACCAGCTAAAGCAGTTTACCTTTTGGTTGTCGCTGCTATGTGTATTTGTGGTGGGGATGGTGAGTTGGTATTTAGCTTGTATGTTGATCCGTCCCATTTGCCAAGTTGTGGAAGCTGCTCAAGGCATCTCTCATGGAGAAATGGGGAAGTATGTGAATGTTAATCGACGTTTTATGCCAACCGAAATAGAAGCCTTACTGGTTAAATTTAATGCTATGGCGAGTGAAGTGTACACGAGTCGAATGTTGCTTGAGCAGCGGGTGAAGCAACGTACCGAAGCCCTGAGTAAAGAGGTGCAGGTTCGCAAAAAAGCGGAGCAGAGAATATGGCAACAAGCCAATTTTGATGCGCTGACGAAACTGCCAAATCGGCGCATGCTTAATCGTTTACTCAGTGACGCCTTGGCTAATCGTCGTCAGCAAGAGTCTGTTTGTTTAATGTTGTTAGATTTGGATCAGTTTAAGGGGATTAACGATACCCTTGGTCATGATATGGGCGATATGCTATTGCAAATAGCGGCTCAGCGGATCCAACATTGTATTGGCGAAGGTGAACATGTGGCTCGGTTGGGGGGGGATGAGTTTATCCTTTTACTCACTGACAGTGGTCGCGAGCAGCGAGTCACGAATTTGGGTGAGTTACTCTTAAAAACGCTGAGTACGCCGTTTCAACTTGGAATTGAACGAGTCTACATCTCGACAAGTATTGGGGTTGCCTTTGCTCCTAAGGATGGAGATACAATCGATGACTTGCTAAAACATGCTGATCAAGCGATGTATGTCGCCAAAAAGCAAGGGCGTAACCGTCTCAGCTATTTCACAGCATCTTTACAGGAGCAGGCACAACTGCGACGCTTGTTGGTGAACGACTTACGAATGGCGCTGGTCAAACAACAGTTGCATTTACGTTTTCAGCCCATCGTCGATTTAAGCAATCATCAGTTAGTCAAAGCCGAAGTGTTGGTGCGTTGGTTACACCCAAGTCAAGGCTGGATAAGCCCTGATGATTTTATTCAGGTTGCAGAAGAAACTGGAGTTGTCGTAGATATTGGCAACTGGGTATTTAGTTGTGCAGTCGCGCAATTACAACGTTGGCAAGAATTAGGCTTACCCGCGGTGCAATTGAGTATAAATACCTCCCCCAAGCAGTATTTTGAGAGCGGCTGTGATGTGAATGCTTGGCTCAATGAGCTGAGCGAGGCTGGGTTGTCGAGTAGTGCGGTAGTGATGGAAATCACTGAAGGTTTACTGATGAATAATAGCCCCACCGTTAACGAAAAATTACTCACCTTAAGCAAGGCTGGTATTGAAGTGGCACTAGATGACTTTGGTACGGGCTATTCGTCCTTGGCTTACTTGCAAAAGTTTGCCATCGATTATTTAAAAATCGATCGTATGTTTATTAAAAACTTGAGTTTAGAGAGTGATGATTTGAGTGTTTGTAAAGCGATTATAGTGATGGCTCATAAATTGGGCATTAAAGTGATCGCTGAAGGGATCGAGACTGAAAATCAGTATCAGTTGTTAGCGAACGAGGGTTGTGATTATGCTCAAGGTTATTGGTTTTCTAAGCCCTTAAGCCAAGAGAGTTTTGAATTGCTGCTCAAATCTTCATCTCGAGTGTTACCCTTAGCGAGTGAGTCATATGGCCTGGTTCATGACGGTGGCGCTCGTGAGTGACATTTTAAACTGGGATACACTTTACTTTAACCCGCATATTCTCTGTTTCTCGGAATACGAGTACCAATTAGGCCTTAAATGGCTGTTGTTGGCATAACGAGGTGGTTGCGAGTGATAGACTTAGAGTGCTAGTCTGCGCGACAGCTGTCGCGATTACACATTTATCCGCGTCATCATTAATCGCCCAAGTTAAATTGACTTTGAGCCCGATTAATACTCTTTAGGAATGGTTTAATCAGAAATGCTGGAATTATCTAATAAGCTAAGCTTGGCCGATTGGGAATTGGAATTTACCGCTATCAGAGCTCAAGGCGCTGGAGGTCAAAATGTTAATAAAGTCTCTAGTGCTGCCCATTTAAGGTTTGATATTAAGCGTTCAAGCTTGCCTGATTTCTATAAAGAACGTTTGTTAAAGTTATCTGATCAACGGATTACCAAAGATGGGGTCATTATCATTAAGGCACAAACCCATCGTACCTTGGAGCGAAATAAGGAAGAAGCCTTACAACGTTTAAAAGAACTGATCCTTGATGCGACAGTGGTACAAAAGAAACGTCGCCCCACCAGAGCAACCTTGGGCTCAAAACGTCGGCGGATGGATCAGAAGACTCAGCGTGGTCAAACCAAGCAAATGCGAGGGAAAATCAATTATTAAGTTGCGCTTGTTCTGATCGGTGCAGCCCTGCGCTGATTCATATGATTTGTTTTGCATCTATCATTTCATCATGGCTTTGGTTCTGTTTGAAATGCCGCAGCATTTTTGCAGTCCGGTTTTGCCTTGTTTGCGGATGTTTGCCTTTATCTAGTCAGAATGACTTTGAATGTGAAGCAAATACAACGGTTTCTTGCTGGTAAAGAAAAAGAGTCAAACATATGGAGACCAAGTCTTCGACCCCACTAATCGCGTATGGATGTGACCTTTCATCTTATAAGCTTTGTCTTAATGAACCACCGAACGCAGAATAAACCCATTAAAAAAAGAACATTTTTTCATGGTCTTTGGTGGCGTTTAAAACTGAATTCTCATTTGTTTTCTAGCTCAGTAAACGGCGCTGTTTCAAAATTTGTAAACCACTGTAAAGGGCGCTTAAAGCTTTGTAAAGTCGCTTACTTATTGGTTCTGGCAGTCTTATATTTAAGGTGAAGTTTGATTACCCAGAGCCACCAAGGAGGTTCACATGTTTAGGTCTATTTTTATCGTATTTAGTTTCGTCATCGCCGCTTCAGTTAATGCTGCATCGCTAAGTAATTTGGTGCAACAAGAGCAGTGGCAAGAAGTGGGTGTTCTTGACGGACAGAATGGTCACCATCAACGTACCAGCATTGAGTTAAGTCAACTCAAAGCTTTGAGCCAAGATCAAGTTGCCAGTTACAAATTAGGTTATAGCGAAGGATTAACGCAGTTTTGTTCCGTTGATACTGCCTATCAGGCTGGAAATTCAGGTCAGTCTTATCGTGGAGAATGCGTAAACTTTAGCAATGAAGATGAATTGGTACTTAGCTGGCAAGCAGGGCTGTACGATTATGAGCAAATGGAAGAGGTTATGGGCATGTTTAGCGATTAATCAGCACATGGTTTATGGTGCAGTTATAGCCCCCAAAAAAAGATCGCAGTCGCGATCTTTTTTGTATCTCTCGAATCTGCAGGATAAAGTACTTAAGCTGTTTATCTACACTGTCGAGTCATCATAGGACTATCAGGTCATGCCGACTAAAGCTCTCTTCTCACAAAGTTTAAGCAACTCGAAGGTGCTAAATCCAAGCCGCAATAACAGCACAATTATTCTTAACCCGTAGCTTATTAGTCTGAATATTTCTACATAATTGGTATTTTTTCTCGATCTTTTACTCGGTTTTGTGATATGTATTTGATACGAGCTTTCTTATGTGCTTAAAAAGTACGGCAGAAAACGCTAGATAATGGAACGGCTCGGCCGAGTTGTGGGTACAAGGAATGATGGAAATGAATTTATCGGTAGTGATGCGAACCTTGTTAGGATTTGCTGTCTTGTTGCTATTATTAGTGGTTATGGCTGTGATTGGCCAAATCAATATGCGAGGTGTCGAAGCGCAGCTGAAAAGAACCGTTGAGCAGCTTACGCCGATGACCGAGCGCGCTAATCAATTGTCGGGCTTATTGCTTAATTCTGCGCGGATGGTTGGTTTACATAGTGGAAAAAAGCAAGCCTCCGAACTCAGCGACTTAGAAACCAAGTTAGCGTCGCTTAGTCAGCAGTATCTAAATAGTTTTCAACAATTACTAGAGCTGGGACGTGATGATGCGCAATTGAGCGAAGGCCTCTCGGAATTAGCTAAGCAACAACAGCTGATTAGCAGCACTTCGGCGCAACAACTCGAAACGCGTCACCAGTGGTTAGCCAGTACTGAAAAATTAGCAGGCTTACGCAAACACTATAATCAAGAATGGGTTTATTTTAAAGATGATGCAGAACTCTTAGTTGATAGTGTTGAAGATGGCGCTCAATGGATTGCCAAGGGGATCTTAGGTGATGGGATGGGTTTGAGCCGCACGGTGAATAATGTGTTTACGGCGCAAACTGCAGAAGATAGTCAACGTTTGTTAGGCGTGATTCATACCTACTATGATTCAATGCTAAGCAAGCGTGAACAGTTGAAAAAAGATGATCCGGTGAGCGCCGGTGACTTAGATGCTTATTTCGATTTATTAGCTAAATCTTTTAGTGAACAGGGCCTATTTGCAGTGGTCGCTAGCATTAGTCAATTACAACATCAGCAACAACTTAATTTAGCGCAATTAAATCAACAAACCGACACCGCCTTAGCGATGTTGGACAGTATTAATCAGCAGGTTTCATCGATCATTCATTCTGCGAGTGAGCAGGCTCGTCAAAGTACTTATATGGCAACCTTGCAGATGCTGGCCGCGATTGCAGTTTCGTTGGTGATTGCCTTAGTGGTTGCCTGGAGTGTGACTCGAAGTATTCGATTGCCCTTGAAACGAACCTTGGATCAAATGAAACGTTTGGTTGACGGTGATTTTAGCCAGCGAGTCAAGTTACAGCGTAATGACGAGTTTGGGCAAATTGCTAACCAACTGAATACGCTTACCGCGCAGCTTAGTCAAACCATTGAAGCGATGGTTAGTAATGCCTCACAATTAGAGGGGAGTGCACAGCAAGGCTTAGCGGCAAGCCAGCATACTCGTGGTTTGATCCGTGACCAACAACAGCAAACCGATCTGGTCGCGGAAGCCGTCACTTTGATGGAAGTTGGTGTGCAAGATGTGTCGCAGCAAGCTAACGTTTCACGAGATGAAATCAGCGCGGTATCGGCTTTAACCGAGCAAGGGCGGGTTGCGGCGCAAAGTACTCGCGAGACCACCAATCAATTGCAATCAACCATTACTCAAGCGAGTTCTCAGGTGATTGATCTTAAACAGCAATCTGATGGCATTAGTTCTATTTTGGATGTTATTCAAGGGATTGCTGAACAAACCAATTTATTAGCCTTAAATGCCGCGATAGAAGCCGCCAGAGCGGGAGAGCAAGGTCGCGGTTTTGCGGTGGTTGCCGATGAAGTTCGAAGTCTTGCGAGTCGGACGCAAAACTCCACGGTCGAAATTTTTCAAGTAATTGATACCTTGCAAAAAGGTGCTGAGTCAGCAGCCAAGTTGATGCAGCAAGGTGAAACCATGGTTGATAGTTGTATGGTGCAGGCCGAGCAAAGTGACCAACAGTTACAATCAATCGCCGAATTACTGAGCCAAATTAGCGAACGTAGTCAAGATATAGCCAGAACTGCGGAAGAGAAACTCACGGTAGCGACTCGGGTTGCCAGCAACGTGAGCAAAATTGTCGAATTGGCTGAGTTAGCTAACCGCGATGCTCAAACCAGCGAAGATGCCAGCCATGCCCTTAAAGCGCAGTCGGCACGACAACTTGGTCAGCTAGCAACCTTTACCTTAGACGCCGCGTCTTAGTTTGGTTGTTTAAGAGCGACTGCATATATTGATGGAGTCGTTCGTTTAAACAGCGAAGTCATGATAAACGCTCCCCCAGCGGTTAGTGCATTGCTTACTGAGGGCTTAAGGCTTGCCCTCTCTTTATTTCCGCTAAGCAAGCTCTCTGGCTGAAGTGACTTACCTTGTGTAAGGTGAAACGATAGTGGACTTAAGTCTGATCGCTGGAACAACTTTATAATAATAGTTTGATAGTCATAACTTTTTTAAATATTGCTCATTGCTTCGCCAATTTAAGCATTGCTATAGTTCTCCCTCTAATTCAATTTGCCTCAAGATAGTTTGATTCATCTGATTGCTTACAACTTATTTTCGGCGGATTTGAATAATTAATTTTGGTCTGCTGATATACGTAGTATTGGGCGTCAATAATTATATCGGCATATCCTTTGATTTTTATAGTTTGTTATATGAGTTGATGGCAATAAGTCTCTGGCTCAGGAGGCTCGAGGAATAGCATGGATGGCAAACAGTTACACTCTCTAGCTTGTCAGTTGATGATCGAAGGTGGCACATTAGACTCGTCATCCTTCGCCGAGTATCTCAGTCAACATACAGACGCAAGCTTTAGCCAAGAGCAGCTTGAGCTAGCGATCACTGCCACACATCAGCAGCTCAATAAAATGTATCGTCAGCAGCATGCCATCGCCGCCTTACCCAATGGCTTTGCCGATTCTCTGAATCAATGGTTTGTCCAGCTCAATCAATCTATCGAGGCGCGGGTTGATAGATTGACGCAAGAAAAACAACAGTCTTGGGATTCTGGGCGGCTTGAGTTAATGGCCCAACATCAGCAGCAATTAGGCGAACAAGCCACTAAGTATCAGACTTTGGAAGCTGACATGATTGGCTTACGTACTCAGTTAGCAGGAGCGGTTGAGAAAACCAGTGAACTACAGACTGAAGTTGATCAATCCAAGCAGCAGCAACAGTTGCTCAAGGCAAGTTTGGAAGAGGCAGAACAAGCGCAAATGCAGGCGCAGCAACAACATGCCAGTTTGAGTGCTGAAAATCAGGCCTTAAGCCAAAACTTACAGCAAGTACAAAGCCAGCTTGAAGCTTATCAACAGCTTGAAGAAGAGGCCGCCTTAGAGCAATCAGAGCATGAGCAGCATTTACGTCAGCAACTACAAGCCAGCCGAGAAGCGCTCGAACAAGAGTTGGCGCAGGGCAAGTTGCGGGGAGAGGCTCAAAGTGAATTGAGTCATCAAGCTCGCGAACTTGCGACACGTTGTCAACAGTTGGAACAACATAACCAGCACTTAGCTAGCAGTAAGGCCTTACAACAGTCTCAGATTGAGCGATTAGAGCTACAATGTCAGTCTTTGGCTGAGCAGTTAAGTCAACAGACCGCGCAGCAGGTTCAGCGGGAGCAAGTGGCGATTGAGAGCGAAACCGTGTTACGTGAGCAGCTGACTATTTTAGAGCAGGGCAAGCACGCTGCTGCTCAGCAAATAGAGCGTTTACAACAACAGTTGCAAGAGTACGTCGCTAAATTGACTCAACAAGAGGCGGAGAGGCAAGCTTTAGTCGAGCGTCGCCAATCGCTGAAAAATCAGCTAGCACAAGTCTTACCGGAACTTGAGCAATATCAGCAAACAGAAGTAAGGCTTCAGCAGCATGTCGCTCAACTAGAGTCTAAATATTTGGACAATACGGCTGAACTGAGCCAGTTAAAAACCCAGCTTGCAGCAGCGAAGTCTCAGCTCCAGTTGAGCCAGGATATGGCGGAGAACGAGCGTCAACGGCAGACTGAACAACAGCAGACAGAACTTCAGCAACAGTTGGGTCATTTACAGGCTAAGTTTGGTAAAGAACAACAGGGTCATCGCTTAACAAAGTTAGCGTTAAGTCAACTGGAAGAACAGTTGCTTGATGCGCAGATAGAAAATAGTACTTTTCCAGGCAAGTTGAACGTGCTTACCGAGCAGTTGAACGCTGCCGATTTGCTGAATGCTCAGTTACAACGGGAGGTGAAAGAAGCCAACCAAGATATTGCGAGTTTGAGCGATGCGAATAGCAAATTAAATCGTTTATTGAATCATTCGGCGAGCAAAGGAAAGGTCTAATACTCAATCTCGTGTATCGCGGTATGGGCTTCGGATTAAGGCTTACACTGCTTATTGAGCCATAATGAATGCACTCTGTATAAAGGTCTGGCTTAGCTCAATAAAAATGCCTGAGTCGTTGCAACAAAATTTTCTGAGCGCGGTGTTGAAAAGCTCTTTTTTATCACGGCTTCGGCTGTCATCTTATGATTTAATGCGTTTTCGACTAATTGCCGATACAAATTGAACTGCTGTTCGGCATATTTTAATTTATATTGTTCCTTAATATAAAAATATTGCTCAAGGTTATTTTTATACAATGCTAATAAGCTTTCTGCGACTTCAAGTTCTTTATATGCTCGTCTAATAATCTCTTGCTTGGTTAATCGCAGTTCCATGAATGAGTTTGCGTTGTAGCGCCAGGCATTTCTCTCTTTTTCGTAACGCCACATATCAAGATAGCCTGAACAGGCATATATCTCGGTGACTTGTTGGTCAAAATGTGGTTCTTTAATCAGCCTGGATGTGATGTCTGCTAATGACTGAATCTTATTCCCCATTATCTTTCTGACAGACTTTAGAATGTCATTGGTAATTTCAGTTTGCTTGTTAATTGGGTTAAAACTTAATGCAAAATCAATTTCTTCTTTACTTGCTTGGTATATGCAGTCTTTAATCACCGAGACACGCTGTGAATCAGCGAGATCCTGAGGGAGGCAAGTATCACTATTGGCAACTAACGCCAAACCCGCGTATTCATAAGACTTAGCCACCAAACGAGAACAAAACTGCTTTTTGGTTTCTAGTTTGGAAAAAAATTTTGCGCCCGCATTCACAGCACTTAATCTTGAATAGGATGAGCCAACTTGTAGTCGAGCAAATTCAATGGCTTTCTTGATGGGCTGAGGATCGTTAACTCTTACCACCTGGACATATTCAGGTTGTTCCAAAATCATCCGTTGTAAATTTCCGGAATGCACCCCTTCAGGATCAGAATGAATATAGCTAGATTCACCGACATATAATATGACATGTGAATACGCCGACCTCGTTAAGGTTCGTATGGTTTTACTTGGTTTTTTGTCGGAACAAGTAAGAATAATATCCCCTTGTTTTAATCTTTCCCTATTTAAGAGATACATGCACCACCCTCTAAACTAAAAGCTCATCAGGAGGGGAAAATCCTCTATTGTTCAGGGACTTCCCCAACATAACTCAATTGATAATTTAAAAGCTAACATATAATGGGCGATTAATCAGTAGATTAAATTTCGAACTTTGCGCCTAAAATATGATCTGAATCAGTGCTGGGCGTGTTGAGCTAGCTGTGCTTGGCCGAGCAATCTCATGTTGAGCACGCAATATCTGGAAATCTTTTGTATTACGGAAAGTACTCTCTTGGTTCTTAGGGGGATTTGTTGCGGCGTAGCTGACAATCCAATGGCTTCATTGTATTTGGATATCGCTTTACCTTACTTGCCATTAATTTTGGTGATGCAAGTGATAGGGGGATAGCGCTGTGGCAGGCTATAGAGGGCATAGCCCAATTTTTTGGGAGCCCTTTGGCTGGTATTTGTGGCGCATTTCTACAGCATTATTGCCGATTGATATCGAATGAGGTCATCAATCGGCTTTGTCTTGATGCAGATAGCTTGAAAAATTATCCAACTAACCATTTGCTAAGATCAAGCAATTCTAGGAGCATCCAAAAATTGAGTGGGAATTAAATCTTCAATATGTTTTGCGATGTTTATGGCCATTAAGTCATTCCCTCTATCCGCGACAATTTGAAGTCCTACAGGTAATCCGTTGACTTGACCGCAGGGAATCGACAATGCGGGTTGCTGCGTGAGATTAAAGGGGTAAGAAAATGGCGTCCAATCCATCCAGTGTTTTTGCTGTTGAGTCTCGGTGTTTTGGCCTGCTTCAAAGGCCGTACGAGGCAGAGTTGGGGTGATTAAAATGTCGTAGTTTGAATGAAAGGCCTGCATGGTGCGTCCTAATTCGGCTCGTTGATCGACAGCCTTCATATAGTCGACGATGTCAATCTTACTCCCCTGTTCACCAATCTTGAGAAAACCTGGGTCGAGCAATTCGCGTTGTTTTTGACTGAAGCCAGAGATTACTTTCGCAGCCCCAGCAAACCAAAGAGTTGAAAAAGTATCGATGGGATCTTGGAAGTTGGGTGTGACTCGCTCCACCTTTGCGCCCAGTTGCTCAAGTGATGTGACAGCAACATCAATTAGTTTGAGTATCAGGGGATCAACATCGACGTAGCCAAGCGTTGGACTGTAGGCTATTTTGATGCCATCGAGAGGCCATTTATTGGCATCGCTCCAAGTCCCGCTAAAAACACTGTTTGAGTACCAATCCCTGATGTCGGGGGTCGCGACGATATCCATCATTAACAAGCTGTCTTGAACCGTTCTGGTGATTGGTCCGAGGTGAGAAAGAGTTGTCATCGCGCTTGCGGGCCATTGAGGTATGTAACCAAATGTCGGTTTTATACCAAATACTCCGCAGAAGGAAGCGGGGATCCGTATCGAGCCTCCAGCATCACTGGCCTGGTGTAGAACCCCCATGTTTAAAGCTGCTGCGACAGCAGCACCACCAGAAGATCCTCCAGAGGTTTGAGTTGTTTTCCAAGGGTTTCTGGTGATACCGGTCAGTCGACTATCGGTTACGCCTTTCCAGCCGAACTCGGGGGTGGTTGTTTTACCAAGTATCACCGCGCCAGCCTGTCTCATCTTTTGAGTAAACGGAGCATCGACGACAGCCAAGTCTTCAGAACTGGTCAATGAGCCGCTACGGATCGGCCATTTAGCGACAGAGGTTAAGTCTTTGATAGAGCTAGGTATACCATCAATTTTGCTGAGTGGGGCTCCTTTAAACCAACGTGCTTCAGATTGTTTTGCAGCCTTGAGCGCATCCTGCTCAGCAATAAAGCAGTATGCATTAACCGAAGCGTTACACTGCTCAATCCGTTCCAGTGAAGCTTGAGTCGCTTCAACCGGAGAAAGTGCTTTGGATTGGAACAGCTGGCTGAGTTCGACCGCTGTCATGTCTGCTACATGAGTATGTTTGGAATTAGTCATTTTCGAAGACCCCAGCAGCAGATAATAGAACATTCAGTAGCACAGAGGCTCCTGCACCAAGGTCTTCTGCCTTTGCTCTCTCGAGTTCATTATGACTTATCCCTCCCTCACAAGGGACGAAAATCATTCCGGCAGACGTCACGTCGGCCATAAAAATAGCGTCATGTCCCGCACCACTAACAATATCCATATTCGGGTATCCTAAGTCGGTGGCCGCAGTTCTTACTTGATCGATACATTGGCTGTCAAAGGAGATGGGAGGAAAATTGGCTGTTGCGCTTATGTTTATTTGAAGGCCGTATTTTTGAGCCAAGGTATCCACTTTGCGGTATAAGTCTTGGGTCATTGCTTCGAGTACTATTGAATCTAAGTGTCTGAGATCGGCCGTCATTTTTACACGACCAGGAATCACATTGCGAGAGCTTGGAAATATCTCAAAACAGCCAACTGTTCCTCGGCCATGAGGCGAATTTTGCAGGGCTATTTGATGTATAAATTGGAGTAATTCAGCACCAGCAACGGCGGCATCTTTTCGAAGGTGCATGGGGGTTGGGCCTGCGTGAGCTTCTATGCCCGTTATTTCTATATCAAACCACTTTTGGCCAAGGGCTCCAACCACAACGCCGATCTGTTTCTGCTGTTCTTCCAGTACTGGACCTTGCTCGATGTGTGCCTCGTAATAAGCGGTGACTTTATGGCCAAGATGGCTTTTGTTACCGTTATAATCAATTTGATTGAGCGCATCTTGCACTGAGATCCCAGCATCATCTTTTGTGGATAGCGCTTCGTCGAGTGAAATTTTTCCAGTAAATACACCAGATCCCATCATGCATGGCGGAAATCTTGAGCCTTCTTCGTTGGTCCATGCGACAACTTCGATCGGAGCAATCGTTTGTATGTTCAGGGCGTTCAAGGTACGTATTGCTTCTAAACCAGCCATCACACCAAAGCAGCCATCAAACTTACCACCAGTCGGTTGGGTATCAATGTGGGAACCTGTCATGACAGGGGGGAGATGATTGTTTTGACCAGCTCTTCGTGCAAAAATATTACCGATCTCATCGATTAAAACGGTACAGCCCGCGTCTTCACACCACTTCTTAAATAAGTCTCTGCCTTGTTTGTCTCGCTCGGTTAGCGCCAAGCGATTTAAGCCACCTTTTAGGGTATGGCCAATTTGCCCATGGGTCATCAAACTGTCCCAAAGACGTTCGGTGTTTACCTTGATCTTCCCTAAGCTAGGTGATCGTTTATTCATTTGCATACAGCGTTTCTTCCACTAAACCGCAAGATATCGATTTTTAATCTCGTCTTGTTTGCTAAATTCTGTTTGAGAGCCTTGGTAAACAATTTCACCAAGCTCGATCACGTAGTGTTTGTCGGCTAACTTCTCGCATACCGATAAATTTTGCTCAACCAGCAGCACGCCAACACCAGCAGCGCGAATCTGAGCGAGGATCCGGATGATTTCATCAACGATGACGGGGGCGAGACCCTCTGTTGGTTCGTCAAGTAGCAGAAATTTTGGGGCATTGACTAAAGCTCGCGCGATCGCGAGCATTTGTTGTTCACCCCCAGATAGGGCGTTGCCACCGTTCTTTCTGCGTTCTTTGAGGCGTGGGAACATTTGATAAATGTCTTCAAGACTCCAGGGACTACGCTTGTTGATTGCAATTTTGAGGTTCTCTTCAACGGAAAGAATGCCAAAAATGCCTCTGTGCTCCGGTACTAAAGCAATCCCGCGTCGTGCGATTTCGTATATTTCTTTACCAACAAGGTTTTCCTCATCTAATAGCACTTCTCCTTGTTGCGCTTTAACGATACTCACGATAGTTTTTAGGGTGGTGGTTTTGCCGGCACCGTTTCGTCCCAGCAGTGTCACAATTTCACCAGACTCAATCGCCAAGTCAATTCCGTTTAAAATATGGCTTTTACCGTAAAAAGAGTGCAGGTTGTTGATCACTAATCTACTCATTGCCACTTTCTCCTAAGTATGCTTTTTTAACCAATTCATCCCCTTTGACTTCTTCAGGAGAGCCTTCGATTAAAATATTGCCTTGGTGCATCACGGTGATCCGGTCGGAAATAGACATCACGAGTCGCATATTATGCTCAATCAGCATGACCGTATGATCTTTGCCTAGTTCTGAAATTAAGCCGGTCATCATTGGGATATCATCAACGCCCATTCCTGAGGTCGGTTCATCAAGCAATAGTAATGATGGGGATCCGCAGAGTGCCATACCAACTTCCAGTATTCGTTGTTGTCCATGTGATAACTCACCGGCCAGTTTGTCAGCCCACTTATCTAATTGAATTCTTTCCATCACTTCATCGGCTTTTAGCAAATGCTTGTGGTTGGCGGTTTCAGGAACCCAAAACTTGAGCGCACTAAGGCCGTCTCGACCCTGAGCGGCGATACGTAAATTTTCACGTACATCTAAGTTTTGGAAGAGACTGGTTACCTGAAACGAGCGAGACATCCCTTTCGATACTCGTTTATGTGCCGCAAGATAAGTCAAATCTTCGCCATTAAAAAAGATCTTTCCACGGGTTGGTTTTCGTTCGCCAGTTAAGCAATGAAATAATGAGGTTTTTCCGGCACCATTTGGGCCGATCACCGTATGAATTGAGCCTTTCTTGATCTTTAAATCAACACTTCCTACCGCAGAAAATGCCCCATAATCTAAGCCTAATTTAGAGGTTTCTAATAAGTAACTTGAGTTCATTTGGTCACCTCGGAAATAGCCTCTTGCTTGGATTTTTTAGATACCAATAATTTGGAACTTAAAGACCTTAGCCCCCCCCACAAACCCTCAGGAAGGAACAATACGACCGCGATCAATGCAGCTCCCAAGATCATCATCCACCTCGGCCATATCGATGAGAGTAGATCTCCTATCAAGACAATTGAGCCAGCCCCCAGAATGGAACCGAGTAATGAGCCGGTTCCTCCGATGATGGTCATAATCATGATGTTTTCTGACATGGCTAATTCAATGTTTGACAGCGGGGCGAAGTTTAAAAGAAGCGCGTAGAGAGCCCCAGCAAGGCCGGTTATCGCCCCCGAAATGACAAAGGCCATTAGCTTGAAATGGTTGGTTGAGAAGCCGACCGCCGAAGAGCGGCCTTCGTTTTCTCGAATTGCCACAAGGGTTGTTCCAAAGGGCGAATGGATCACTCTTCGGGCAAACACAAACACAATCACAAAAAGGCTTGCGACAAAAACATAAAATGCTTCGCTGCTCTGTAGATCGCTGATTGTCATTCCAAAGATTGCGAGCGCAGGCCGAGGTACATCGAGTAGCCCGTTATCACCGCCAGTCCATTGACTAAATGTATAGGCTAAGAAATATGCCATCTGAGTGAAGGCCAGCGTAAGCATGACAAAGTAAATCCCAGTTCTTCTGATCGACAAAGCGCCAACGATTAGAGCCAGTGATGCACCAATCAAAATGGCCGTGGCTAGGGCTGCTATTAATCCAAAATTTAGATGGATCATGACTAATGAAGCGCTATAAGCGCCGCCGCCAAAAAAGATCCCCTGTCCGAATGACAAGAGGCCGGTATAACCTAGAAGAAGGTTGCAGGCTAATGCGGCGAGAGCAAATATTAGAATCTCTGTTGCGAGTGTGATGGAAGGAAGTAATATCGGCATTAACACAATCAATGCTAAGGCTAGGATGGTTATTCCGCCAAAAATAGAAGTCTTCGTATTCATCTTATGCTCTCCCGAATAATCCGTAAGGACGCAATAAAATGACCACTGCCATCGCGCCATAAATCATTAAGCTGGCACCTTGCGGCCAAATGGTGGTCATTAGACTTTGTACCAAACCAACCAATAACCCGCCCACTAACGCGCCAGTGAAAGAACCCATTCCTCCAATGACGACCACCACGAATGCAATGCCAAGAACTTCTGGCCCTACAAATGGACTTACGCCTCTAATGGGGGCTGCGAGTACGCCAGCAAGACCTGCAAGACCGACTCCTAAGGCAAAGGTAATTGAGAATAAGCGATGGGTATGGGTTCCTAATAGTGAAACGGTTTCAGCGTCTTCACTGCCGGCTCGCACTAGTGCGCCAAATTTGGTTTTATCTAGTAATAGCCAAACCAGAATCGCAACCACAGCCGAAAAAGCAATCACAAAGAGTCGATATTCTGGATAGAAGAAGTCTCCGATTTGAAATACACCTTTCAGAGAATCAGGAGGCGCAACGTGCTTCCCTATTGGTCCCCATATTGAAATACAGAGCTCTTGAATGATGAGGGCAACGCCTAAAGTCACTAGAATTTGATAGGTGTGTGGAAGATGGTAGACCCTTTTGATCAAGGTTCTTTCACATGCCCAGGCAATGAGTGCGATACAAATGGGGACGGCAACCAGTGCCAGCCAGTAATTTCCAGTTACTGCGACGGCGGTATAGCTCAGGTATGCTCCCAGAAGATAAAAAGCACCGTGAGCAAAGTTCACAAAGTTAAGTAGCCCAAAAATGATAGTAAGCCCTACCGAGAAGAGGAAATAAATCATTCCAAGCCCTATCCCATTTACTGCCTGAAATAAATACAGGTTCATAATTCACCTCTAACAATATTGACGCGCCACTTCGTCAATTGAGCAAAGTGGCGTGGAACTTTTAAAGAGCTTTGCACTTGAGCGATGATTGGTCAGGGAAAGACTGTCCATAGCTGATAATGTCTGCAAAATCATCTGCATTTTTCATTTCTGAAGCGGCTTTACCTTTTAATAGGTAGTAGTTTTTCAAGACTTGGTGATCGGCGGCTCGAACGGTTTCGGTTCCAGTTGGGCCCGCATAAGACTTGCCCTCTAAAGCCTTGATGACAGCACTCGGTTCGGTTGAGCCTGCATCTGCAATGGCATCTAACAGAAGTTTGGTACTGGTGTAATCGGCCGCTAATGGGTAGTTGGGGGTGATACCATATGCATCTTTAACTTGCTTGACTAGGGCTGCATTGAATGGGGTGTCAACGGTGTGCCAATACTGTGCGCCGAAGTAGACATTTTCTGTGATATCAGCACCGAGTTCTTGGAATTGATCTAAGCCTGATGACCAAGTGACTAAGATGGTCATTCGATTTTTTAGGCCGAAGTTAATCGCTTGGCGTAAGGCATTAGAGGATTGAGCGCCGAAGTTTAGTAATAAGAGAACGTCTGGTTGAGCCGCCATTGCGTTGGTGAGGTAGCCAGAGAATTCTTGCTCTTGTAACGAGTGGTAACTATTACCAACATGCTCAATGCCAAGTTCATCAAATACGGCTTCTGCATTAGATAGTAGCGCTTCACCGAATACATATTGAGGGGTGATGGTATACCACCGTTTTTTTTCTGGGTGCTCTTTAAACAAAGGGATCACGGTTTCTCTGATAGCGCCGTAAGTTGGCACCGACCAACGAAATGTGGCGGCGTTACAATCGACACCGGTTAGCTCATCAGCACCTGCTGGCGTGATAAAGACGCCGCCAGATTTATTGATTTCCTTACCCAGTGCCAGAGACGTTGAAGATAGGGTGCCGCCATCAAAAAACTTGGCTTTATCTTGGCTAATCGCTTCTTGTACTTTACGAAGCGCTTTCCCTGCATTACCTTCGGTGTCGATCTCTTTATAAGTGGGTGTTTGCCCAAGCAATTTTCCATATTGCTCAACTGCTAATTTCGACCCCATATCTGCATACTTACCATAACTAGCAAAGCCTCCCGACAGAGATTTTACGCCATAAATTGTTACGGCTTCGTCTTGGGCAAGTGCAAGGCAAGAAGCGGATGCTATTGAGAATACAAGTGCAGTATGTTTCAAATATTTTTTAATCATCTTTAGTTCCTTTGGTGATGTTGGCCTTAAGGCTTGGTTTCATGGCTTGTAATTTATATTTAAGATCCCTTACATTTTTTTAGAAATTTCTCCGTCAAGCGTGACAAAGTGCATTTCTGCTTCACACATGTGCTCCCCCATCAGGGTTCGAACCTGAGTTTTATCTTGTTTGTCATACGCACTAATGAGTGCGTAGTGATAATCAACATTCGACTTTGTGAATGCGTAGTAGTCGATTAAATAGGCTTTTTTTAATACGACGAGATCTCTCAATAATTCGTTTAAAAATCGTCCAAAAAATCCCAGAACTGGATTTGGCGAAGCATCCGCTAACACATTGTGGAATTCCAATTCGGCGATTTTCTGCAGTCGCTGCTCTTCTTCTGTGCTTGGTTTTTTACTGCACTGATCGGTGTACTTTCTCAGCAATGAAAGTTCGTCTTCCGTCAAATGTCCGACCACAGACACGGCTATCTCAACCTCAACTAGTTTTCGCATTTGATACAGTTGTTCTGGGCTGATGTGACGAAAGTAAAGGTAGTTTCGCAAGGCTTTACTGGCTGGCTCGGTGCCAACTTCAGTCAGTGATGCACCGCCACCTGGACCTGGTTTTGTTTTGATCAAACCCTCAACTTCCAAGGCTTTTAATGCTTCTCTAACTGTTCCTTTGGAGATCTGATATTGCTCGATCAAATCTTTTTCACTGGGTAGACGATCCCCTGGCTTGAGTTCTTCAGACACAATCAGCCGTTTTACTTCATCGACAATTAAGTCTGATAGTTTTCGTTTGGTTTTATTCTTGAATTCGGATGTCATTTCAGCTCCCAAAAGATGCATGACAGAGTGAAAAATATTAAATACAAATCATTATGATTAATTACTTGGTTAGGTTTTCTGCAAATTGAGTGCCTAAGCTCCAATGAGAACTTGAATTATGCTGCTTTTATAAGCAGGTAAATAATTGTGTAACTTATGATTTAATTTCAAGTATGTTTTTAAGTTATTAATTTTATGTGATTTTTATGTTTTTTTGTTTATTCGTATATGAAATAAGATTTATTCAATCAATTTGTAAGATGACAAAATTGGCTGGAAGGAAAGTTGCCTATCAAACAAATAAAATCATCGAATTGAACTAATTAGGTGCATTGATGAACATTTATGGGAGGGTTTTGCTTGGTGGATTGTTGCTGATAATTGAAGTGAAGCTGACCGCAGCATGTGGAATACCTGCGTGATTAAGGGCTGCTCTTCGATTGAAGCAAGAGTAGCACGCGACCAAGCAGGGGGCTTGCCGTTGTTTGGTCGATCAAAGCATATTAAGCGTCGCTTCTCAAACATGAGTTTGCGTGATTGTTGTGAATAACCGAGGCCTCGGCTGCGAAGCGGTCAGCTTGATGGGCAGCTATCGCGGAGTTAGCACGGTGATCCCTTTCTCTTGTAACTCTTGTTGAATACTCTGTGGAAAACTTGAATCGGTAATGATGATGTTGAATTGATTAATGTCTAGGGCGTGAAAAGTGCCTACTTTTCCGTATTTTGAGGCATCAGAAACTAAAACGACATTCTGCGCGGCTTGCGCGATGGCTTTTTTCACGATGACTTTGGGCTCACTGGGGGTGGATATTCCTTTTAAGTTCCAAGAAGACGTCGACACAAAGGCGATATCGATATTCATACCAGATAGAAATTCAGCTACCTTGCTGCCAATACAAGATTGATTTTCTCGATCAATTCGCCCGCCAGTATGGTAAATCTCACTGTGACTATGCTGGATCAGAAAATTGGCAATCACAAAATCATTGGTGACGATCACTAAATCGGAACGCTCACTAATTAAATGGGCTATTTCTAGGGTTGTCGTTCCTGCATCCAAATAGACGGTACATGCTTTGGGAATGAGAGGGCTGGCTAGGGCGCCAATTGCGACTTTTTCCTGTGCGTGCAGGGTGGCTTTTGCATCGTGAGAGGCCTCTTGATGGATTTTTTGAGTCAGTTGAACGCCACCGGAAACCGACAATACTTTTCCTTTTTGTTCTAGCTTTGCGATGTCTCTTCGTATTGTCATATGCGAAACATCTAATTTTTCTATCAGCTGGTTAATGCTGATGAGCTGCTGCTGTGAAAGTAGTGACAAGATTAACTTATGGCGTTCTGCTGGGATCATTCAGATTTATTATTTATGAGAGTTGGTGATGTTTGTATCTTAACAGTAAGGGATAAAACTGTGAAGTTGTGTTAATAATTGTTAGCTAGAATATTGTCTTGGCGGATGCTGAGCGGGTTTGTTAATGGTCATGCGATTTTTTTACCTGAATTTAATATTAATATTGCTGTTTGTGAGTTACATCTCAGGTTTCTTCACATTAATTAACATATAATCACACCATGGAACATAAATTAACACACTGTATTCAACATGTTTTGGGAAAAGACGATGGATAATCAAATAGTTAAATCGGTAGCTGTGATTGGTTTAGGCTCGATGGGGATGGGGGCAGCGAAATCTTGTGTCCGTGCAGGTCTCGATGTTTATGGGATTGACCTTAATCCAATGGCTTTAGAGACCTTAGATCATTTTGGTGCCAAAGGTGTATCGACAGATGCGAAGCAATTTGCGCCGCTGCTGGATGCAGTGTTACTGCTGGTGATAAATGCCAAACAAGTGACATCGATCCTGTTTGATTCCGGTTTGGCAGAAAATTTAAAGCCAAATACGGCAGTCATGGTTTCGGCCACTATTTCAGCTCAAGATGCACAGCAAATAGACGCAGAGTTGAAAAAATATGGTCTGTTGATGTTGGATGCCCCGGTATCGGGAGGTGCAGTGAAAGCCGAAGCGGGTGAGATGACCATTATGGCTGCCGGTTCTAGTGCGGCGTTTACCAAGCTTGCGCCAGTATTGGATGCGACAGCTGCAAAGGTTTACAACATTGGCGAAGCCATCGGTTTGGGGGCAACCGTGAAAATTATTCATCAGCTTTTGGCGGGAGTGCATATTGCGGCGGGGGCCGAAGCTATGGCATTGGCAGCACGGGCGCAAATCCCATTAGATGTGATGTATGAAGTGGTGACCAATGCTGCGGGGAACTCTTGGATGTTTGAAAACCGTATGAAGCATGTGGTGGATGGGGATTATACACCCAAATCGATGGTGGATATTTTCGTGAAAGATCTCAATCTGGTGGCGGATACGGCGCAAGATTTTAAATTTCCATTGCCGCTAGCCAGCACCGCCTTGAACATGTTCACCGCTGCTAGCAATGCTGGTTTTGGCAAAGAAGATGACAGCGCGGTGATTAAAATTTTTGACGGCATCAAATTGCCCGGCATGGAGGAGTCATAATGTTACTTGGTGTGATTGCAGATGACTTTACTGGTGCCACCGATATTGCCGGTTTTCTGGTAGAAAATGGTATGCGAACGGTACAGTTAAATGGTGTTCCGAGTTTGCCGATAGAGATTGAAGCAGATGCTGTAGTGATAAGCTTGAAATCACGTTCTTGTCCGGTCGATCAGGCAATATCCGACTCACTGGTGGCTTTAGCATGGTTGCAGGCCAGAGGTTGCCAACAGTTTTACTTCAAATATTGCTCAACCTTCGATAGCACGGCACAAGGTAATATTGGTCCTGTGACGGACGCGTTGTTGGCAGCACTGAACGAAAATTTCACGATTGTTTGTCCGGCCTTGCCTGTGAACGGTCGCACGGTGTTTAACGGGCATTTATTTGTGTTCGGTGAGCCGCTGCATGAATCTGGAATGCGTCATCACCCCGTCACTCCAATGACGGATTCAAACTTAGTTCGTCTGATGAATGCACAGTCTGATGGCGATGCTGGTTTGGTGAATTATCAAGTGATTGAGCAAGGTAGCCAAGCACTCAAGGCAAAATTTGCTGAGTTACAACAGCAAGGCTTTCGTTACGCAGTGCTTGATGCGTTCAATGCGCAGCATTTAGCGACAATAGGGGAGGCGATTCAGTCGTTAAAATTAGTGACCGGGGGCTCCGGTTTAGCGGCTGACATCGCTCAACATTGGGGGCGAAGTTTGGCGGAGCAAACTGAAGCCAAAGCGCAAGGCTTACCTCGTCAAGCAAAAACGGTGGTGCTTTCTGGCTCATGTTCAGCGATGACCAATCAACAAGTTGTGGCTTACCAAGCGCGAGCGCCACACTTTGCGGTGGATGTTGCTGCGTGTATCAATGATCCATCCTACAGCGAAAGTGTAATGCAGTGGGTCATCACGAACCTCGACGGTGAATTTGCCCCCATGGTTTATGCTACGGCCGATACTGAGACACTCAGTGCAATTCAAAGCCAATACGGTGCTCAAGCCTCAAGTCATGCAGTTGAGTCCTTTTTTAGTTTGCTCGCTCACCAACTAAAAGAGCATGGCGTGGTCAATTTTATTGTAGCTGGGGGAGAAACCTCCGGTACGGTGACCCAAAGTCTTGACGTTGCGGGTTTTCACATTGGTCCTCAAATCGCTCCCGGTGTGCCTTGGGTCAAATCCCTTGATGGCTCGCTGTCGTTGGCGCTGAAATCGGGCAATTTTGGTGATCCGCAGTTCTTCTTTAAAGCACAAGGTTTTCTTGCATGATAGAGCAACAAATTAGACAACAAATGGTCGACTTAGCTCGCTCTATGTTTGAACGAGGCTATGCGACGGGTGGCGCGGGAAACTTATCCGTTAAACTGCCCAATGGGCACTTCTTGGCGACGCCAACCGGATCATCATTTGGCCGATTAGTGGCTGAGCAGCTCTCGGTCGTGGATATCGACGGTCATTTAATTTCTGGGCATAAGGCATCGAAAGAAGTCGCTTTTCACTTGGCTATTTATCGTAATAATCCAGACTGTAACGCCATTGTGCACCTACATTCGACTTATCTCACTGCATTGTCGTGTTTGGATAATTTGACGGTGGAAAATGCCATTCGCCCGTTCACACCATATTACGTGATGCGAATTGGGCAGCTGCCAGTGCTTCCATATTTAAGACCGGGAGATCCTAAAATAGCCGAAGACTTGGGTAAACAAGCCGCCGACTATCGAGCATTTTTACTTGCCAACCACGGACCGGTGATCACCGGTAGTGATTTAGTGGATGCAGTTGACAATGCCGAGGAGCTGGAAGAAACAGCAAAACTAATGTTCTTACTGAAGGACTATCCAATTCGTTATCTCAGCGACGCAGAAGTCGAAGACCTAAAAGGGAGAGGCAAGTAATGGCCAAATTCGCAGCAAATCTAACGATGTTATTCAACCACGTGGACTTTTTGGAGCGTTTTGAGCAAGCCCATCAAGCGGGTTTTAAAGCGGTAGAGTTTTTGTTTCCCTATGCCTATGAACCAAAAGTATTGGCAGATAAGTTAAGTCAATTTGGCCTTGAACTGGCGCTGTTTAATATGCCGCCGGGTGATTGGGATGCAGGGGAGCGGGGTTTTGCGGCTATTCCTGGACGGGAACAAGAGTTTAAGCAAAGTGTCGACACCGCGATGATGTATGCGCAGGCACTCAACTGCAAAAAAGTCCACGCCATGTCAGGTCTTGTGGATCCGCAATTTAGTGAGCAACAGCATGTCGACACATTCATCAGCAATATTCGTTATGCCGCAGACCGATTTGCTGAGCAGGGAATTGAGCTGATGATCGAGCCGCTTAATTCTCGCGATGTACCAGGCTATTTTGTGTCCCATCAGCGGGACGCCGTCGCGCTTATTCAGCAAGTTGAACGCACCAATGTAAAACTACAATTTGATTTGTATCACGCACAAATCATGGATGGAGACGTCACCGTGCTGATGGCGGATTTGGCGGACGATATTGGTCATGTTCAAATCGCTTCGGTTCCCGATCGCAATGAACCTTCAGATGGTGAACTGAATTATCCATATTTGTTTCAAGTATTAGACAAGGTGGGGTACCAAGGATGGATTGGCTGCGAATATAAACCTAAGTCAAGCACTGAAGCTGGTTTAGGCTGGGTCAGACCTTACCTTTAAGCAACACATAATAAGAACGACAACCAAACTCACTGCCTCCTTTCAAGGAGGTAGTAGCTAAACACAACTGAAGAAATATAATCTGATAGGTAGGACAATATAATGGACGCTGCTCTTATAGGAATTATAGTCGGGATCATTGCCATGATGGGGATGATTATTAAAACACGGATCCCCGTGGCATTGGCGATGGTTATTGCCAGTATCATCATGGGTTTATTTGCCGGAATGGCACCAACGGAACTGATTGGTGCGATTAAAGCGGGTTTTGGTGGAGTGCTTGGTGGCATTGGTTTAATTATCGCGTTTGGCGTGATCATGGGGGCATGTTTTGAGCGCTCCGGGGCGGCGATTCGAATGGCAAAAACCTTCGTGAAGCTCTGTGGTAAAGGACGTGAAGATATAGCGCTTGGTCTCACAGGGGTGCTGGTGGCGATCCCTGTATTCTGTGATTCGGCCTATATCATTTTGCACTCACTGGTGCGTGCCATTTCACGCAATACCGGAAAATCTGCCGTGGGCTTAGGGGTCACATTAGCGCTTGGTTTGCTGATCACTCACGCCTTAGTGCCGCCAACGCCTGGCCCAGTGGCAGTTGCTGGCATTCTTGGTGTGGACTTGGGCGTATACATGTTATGGGGATTATTGGTCTCTATTCCGATGATGCTGTTGTCCTTGTTTTATATTCGAAAAATAGGCAAAGAGTACTACCGCGTGCCAAACGGTGAGCAATGGATTACTTCCGAAGCGGCTTGGGCGAATTTAGATACCGTGCAAGCAGCCGACGAGAAAAAACTGCCAAGTAACTTTCTATCTTTTGGACCGATCCTGATCCCGATAGCGCTGATCTTGGCGAATACTATTGTTGGTAAAGGAGATTCGACTTTTCACGCCTTATTGTCATTAGTCGGCAACCCTGTCGTGGCGGTAGGGATTGGCGTATTAATGGCGCTCTATGGTCTAACGCGGAATATCGAACGCAAAGATATGGTGGGATCGATGGACGATTCGCTGGCCACTACCGGTCTTATCTTAGTGGTCACTGGTTGTGGTGGCGCAATGGGCGCAGTGCTCAAAGCATCCGGTGCTGGCCCTCAGGTGGCAGAAGCGATTTCAAGTAGTGGCATACCTCCTTTATTGGTGCCATTGGCGATAGCCTCGATGTTGCGTTTGATCCAAGGTTCCGCGACGGCATCAATGATGGTTGCAGCCACCATGGCATTACCATTGGTGGAAACCTTGGGTCTGGATCCGGTCTTTGTTGCATTGGCATGTGCGGTAGGCCCGGTTGGCTTCTCCCATCTAAATGACTCTTACTTTCATATCATCAGTCGTACTTTGGGGATTACCGAGTTGGGTGACCAATTGAAGATCTGGAGTGTGACTTCGACCATTGCTTGGGCAATTGGCGCGAGTATTGTGATGCTCCTAAACCTTATTTTTGGTCAAGGGGGGACCCTAGTGGATCCGATCGTTCCTTTCGCGGTACTCGGTGGCATTATGCTTTGGATGAAAAGCAGAGAAAAACACGGCAGCTTAGTATCGCAGCATTAATTTAAGCCATTGAATTATACCAATCGGATTACTTATATGAGCAATTTATTACGCAGAATAAATCTGCCGATAATGAGTTAGATGGGTATTAAAAGGCGGTCGAAGATTAACTGCCCTCAGTAAGTGAATGAAGCTTATTGAGGGCGGTTGTTTTTTACTTAGCAATGGGGGGCTGAGTTCTTGAAAACTATCTCTGAACCATCCTGTTTGTTGTTTCACTGCCCAGAGTGATGTTGGTTTGCCTGAAACTTAGTGGTGCAAAGGACATTTATTCGTCTTCATCTTCGGCAAATTGTTGGGCAATTTTTATAAAGGACGCTTCTAAGACGATAAAGGCATCGACTAAAGCGGGTTCAAAATGGCTACCGCGTCCCTGGAGGATGATCTCTTTGGCACTTTGGTAACTAAAAGCTTGTTTGTAGCTGCGCTTATTGATCAGTGCGTCATAGCAGTCGGCAATGGCCATTAGCCGTGCCGAGAGCGGAATTTGCTCCCCCGATAAACCCCGAGGGTAACCGCTACCATCCCATTTTTCATGGTGGTTATAGGCAATCTCTTTGGCGATGCTTAAAAAACTGGACGGTCCATACTCTTTCTCGGCCTTTAAGATGGCATCGCGCCCATATTCTGAGTGTTTTTGCATTTCTTGCCATTCAGTTGCATCGAGAGGCCCGGATTTAAGCAGAATTGCATCGGGCACGCCGACTTTACCAATATCATGCAGCGGCGCAGATTTAAATAATAGTTCAACGAAGTCGTTGTCGAGCTGAGCGGTATAGAATCCTTGCTCTCTTAGGTACTCTGCCAATAGTTTGATGTAATGCTGAGTTCGTCGCAGGTGTTTACCGGTTTCGTTATCACGGGTTTCAGCGACCGAGGCCATGCAATAAATCGCCACATCTTGGGTGCGCGAGATCTCTTTGGTTCTTTGATTGACCAGCTCTTCAAGCTGTGAATTCTGCTGTTGTAAGGTTTTGTGCATTCTGGCTAAAACCATATGGGTGTTCACTCGAGCACTCACGATTGGCAGGCTAAAGGGCTTGGAGATGTAGTCGGCCGCTCCTAGGTTGAAACCATGAATTTCCGATTCCACATCGCTTTTGACGGTTAAGAAAATAATCGGAATGTCTTTGGTTTCGGGCATGGCTTTGAGCTGTTGGCAAACCTGATAGCCATCCAATCCCGGCATTAATACATCCAATAGGATGAGATCAGGTAAGAAGCCACGTCTGATCCGCTCTAAACCTTGTTCGCCATTTTTAGCCACCGAAACCACAAATTTCTGGGCGAGCAACTCCACTAGCACATCGATATAAAATGTTTCGTCATCAATAATCAGTATTTTTTCTGTTGGCTTAAGCATGTTGGTGTAACCTATCCTTTTTTATTGATATGTTCGTCTAGCACCGTGAGGGCATTGTCGAACTCAAATTCGTTGATCAGTCTGACGAGCTCATCATAGAGTATACGCGGTAGCTTATTTTCAAATTCAGTAATGGTTTTCTTGGCCTGTGGATTGCCTTCTTCTAGTAATTCTCGAAGCGGCGTTAATAGAGCTTCGGCGCTAGTATTGAGTACAGTTGTTGGTGATTGACTGACGATTTCAGGGGCTGAGCTGGGTGGTGCAAGACTACTGGCAAGTTGTTCGAACAAGTGCTTAAACTGGTGCTGAAACTCCTGCCATTGTTGGCTGGCAAAAGCTTGCTCTGCTTGGGCGATGAGCGGTTCAAAATCGGTCGCTGCTTGTTCGAGCGATTTGGCACCAAGGTTACCTGCGACCCCTCTAATGGTGTGAATAATGCGTTTTACATCGTCAAATTGTTGTAGCCTACACGCCTGAGAAAGGGTCTCTAATTCTTGGTGATGCCTGCTATAAAAATCACTCAGTAGTTTTTGGTAAAGCTGTGCATTGCCGCCGACTCGGGTGATCCCCCATTGGCTATCTAAGCCGTCAATGACTGGTAATGGATCTTCGGCTGGAGCGTTTATCACCAGCGCTGGCTCAGTATCTGGCTGCGCTTGAGGCGCAAGGTATTGGCTTAGTACTGAGAATAATTGCTCGGGATCGATAGGTTTCGCTAGGTGAGCGTCCATGCCTGCTTCGAAACATCGTTGCTGATCTTCTTTCATTGCATGAGCGGTCATGGCAATAATCGGGAGTTTGGCGAAGCGGCTATTCTTGCGAATGGCTCGAGTGGCTTCAAAGCCATCGAGTACTGGCATTTGTATATCCATTAAGACTAAATCGAAGGCCTCAGCTTGCAGCATATCGATTGCTTGTTGACCATGCTTGGCAATGCTGGCTTGCAGGCCCATTTGGGTCAGCATTTCTTTGGCGAGTTCTTGGTTAATGGGGTGATCTTCCACTAACAATACCTTGCCCTCAAGTAAGTGGGGGACCATCGCTTGAGTTGCCAGTGAACTGCTTGGCTGTTGATGAAATAGCTTCATGATGCAATCAAATAATAGTGAAGCGTTGAGTGGTTTAATTAAGAAGGCGTCAAGTTGTTCTTTTTCTACCTGCCGCAGCACATCTTCACGCCCATAGGCGGTGACTAAAATGATTGCGGGCATCATGCGAAGAGGCATTTCTTTGATGTATTTACTCGCTTCAATGCCATTCATTCGTGGCATTTTCCAATCCATTAATACCAAGCGATAGGGATCTTCCGGTTCGATGTTGTTGTGTCGGTCAAGCATATCGATGGCGGTTGCAGCGTTACTCGCGCAATCAACTCTAAATGAGAAGGAGTGTAATATTTCGCTGCTAATGTCTCTGGCCAATTGGTTGTCGTCGACCACCAAAACTCGCATATCTCTGAGTTCGGCTTGCAACTGTTGGTCGTATTGTTTGTCTTCGGAGTAAGCTAAGTTAAGCTGAAAGCTAAAAGTACTGCCTTGATTTTCAATGCTGGTGGCGCAGATTTCTCCCCCCATCAGCTCGACTAATAATTTGCTGATGCTTAAACCCAGGCCGGTACCGCCATGGGTTCGAGTGAGGCTGTCGTCGGCCTGAACAAAGGGCTGGAATAATTTGCTGAGGTTGTCTTCGGAGATCCCAATGCCGGTGTCATTGACCGAAAACTCAAGGGTAACCCGGTTTGGCACCGATTCGAGCAGTTTGATCTTCACCACAACTTGTCCCTGCTCTGTAAATTTTATGGCATTTTGAGTCAGGTTAATCAGGATCTGTTCTAGCCTGAGAGGGTCGCCAATCAGGATATCGGGCACTTTCGGATCAACATCCATGAAGATATCTATGTTCTTCTCTATTGCTTTTGGTGCCAACAGATTTGATAGGTTGTAGACAATTTCACTTAAATGGAATTTGATTTGCTCTATTTCTAGCTTGCCAGCTTCGACTTTAGACACATCTAAGATGTCATTGATGACGCCCAGTAGGGTGAGCGACGCGCGTTTTATTTTCTTGGCGTAGTCTTGCTGGGTATCATCCAGTTTGCTACTGAGCATCAGATGTGTAAAGCCGACGATAGCATTCATCGGGGTCCGGATTTCATGAGACATATTGGCTAAAAACTGACTTTTAAAGTTATTGGCCTGTTCTGCACTTTGTTTGGCTTGTGCGAGCTTTTCACTACTCAGCTTTAATTTATCCTTGGCGATAGCAAGTTTTCTATTCCAAATGAAAATCACAATGATAATTGGCAGTGCAATCATGCAAGTGATTAGAATGGCTCGCCAAATTAAGTAGTTATTTGCTTGATGCTCAAAGTCAACTGAAAACCAGTGGTTCTTGATCTGCTTCATTTGTTGTGCCGATATTCGGTCGATAGCCTGATTGAGGATGGGTATTAATTCAGGCCAATCTTTACGGACGCCAATCGATGCTTGGTAAGAGTAGGGACTGGGTGCGGCTATCTTGATATCGGCGATGCCTAACTCGGTTAATGATAAGGAAGTGGAGTCCAGGATCCCGATGTAGGCATCAATTTCGCCAGCACTTAAGCTTAACAAGGCTTGTTGAGGTGATGAGAAAGGAAACTGTTCGAGTAGTGGGTAATCTACCTGTAGTTGGTTTTCTAAGTTGTGGTGATTGAGCACCCCCACTCGATGTCCGACGAGATCTTCAACACTGCTCACAAATTGGGTGTTGTCCTGCACAAATATCATATAGGGGCGAGTTAGGTAGGGCTTACTGAACAGCATTTCTGCTGTGTCTTGTTGATTTTGTTCGACATAGGGAACCGATGGGACGATATCGACCTCGGCTTGCTGGAGAGCTTGTAAGGTATTTGACCAACTACTTGTTTCAGAAAGTTTATAGCTTACGCCAATAATGTTGGTCACGATATTCAGAACTTCTGAAGAGATACCGCCAAAGGAGCCTTTTTCATCCATAAAGCTCAAGGGGGCAAATTTAGGGTCTACGCCAATGTTCCATTGTTGGTGCTGTTCTAGCCAAATATTTTGTTGGTTGCTTAGATTGAGAGGGAGGGCATTGATGAATTGTTGGCGGTTGTTTACCCAGTGACTGAGTATGGCTTGGCGTTCGGCAACGCTGATACTGGCTAAGGCTTTATTCAGAATGCCGACCAAGGGTTGCCATTGTGGGTCTTGATGTACCGCAAAGCGTTGTAAGGCGAAAGGCAGCTGAGGGTCACCGCTAAAGGAAATATTACTGAGCTGTAAGTTTTGTTTTAACCACGAGATTACCGCTTGATTTCCCACATACGCATCAACTTGTTGAAAGGAGAGAGCCTTCAAGGCATCAGCGGTGGAAGGGTAGGTTTTTAAGTTGATCTCGGGATGACTTTTACGCAGTACATCGATAAGGAAGAAGCCATCTTCAATGGCTAGCGTTTTCCCCGAGAGCTGAGCTAAGTCACTATATTGCTTGCCTTCGCTGTTGCTGACTATGACTTTCACTGCGCTGAAATAGGGGAGGGTGAACCATAAGTCTTGTTCTCGGTCTGCGGTTTGTACAATGGTAGTGCCGAGCTTAATTTCTCCTTTCCTTAACTGCTGAACCATGTCTTTGAAACGAGCATTGCTTTTCACTTTTAAGCTGATCCCTAAACGGTTCTCGATAAGCTCTAAATATTCGGAGAGAACTCCGCTATGTATGCCTTGTTGGTTGGTAAAGTCTACCGGTGGCCAATTGCCATCAACGCCAATGGTGATCTCTGGATGTTTCGCTAACCAGTCTTGTTCTGTCGGGGTTAAGTTGAGCTGAACTTTGGCATTATTGATAGCATTTAATTTTGGGGGCAGATATTCCCAGTGAAAACCGCTCCATTTTGCAGAAATAGCATTTTTGTCCTGATTGGATATATCTGCCAAGTGGCGATTAATTTTAGCTAACAGCTGTTGATTATCGCGCTTTACGGCTGCGCGGTAGGCTCGGTCATACAGCACCGACGTAAAGGCTTCAAAACGAACGCTCACCGGATGATCACTGAGGTATTTTTTTAGATAGATAGCTTGGGTGATGAACAGCTCAACCTCTCCAGTGATTGCGGCTTCAAATAGCTGGTTGTAGCCGGAATAACTATGTATATCAGCCTTGGGGTAATGTTCTAGCAGCCATTGATGATGGTAGCTACCCTGAGTCACGCCGATGGAGCGTTGGTTGATATCGAGGTTGGTATCAAGTTGAGTTAAGTTGGGGTTGTAGTATAGGGAATAAGCGCTATGTAATAAGGGCTTAGAAAATGCCATTTGGGTTTCACGTTGGGCGCTGCTGAACAGGCCTGCAATCGCATCCACCTTTCCTTCATTTAACCAGCGTTGAGTTTCACTGTTGTTTCCTCCGATAAACTGGATAGATTGTTGGCTCTTCTCGGCCCATATTCGCCAAAAATCGATCAGAACGCCGCTGGCTTGACCAGATTCGTCTTGATATTGAAGGGGGGCACTGTCGATCCGATAACCAATTTTGAGCGGTTGTTGCGCATCAACTTGAGCGAAAGTCGATTGGGGGGAAACAATCAGAAGTAAGCAAATGAGACAAGTTGCGACCAAACAAAAAACACTTTTGCCTTTTATTTTCTGCATGCATCCTCGCTTAATTTGCTAAGTCATCGTTATTTAGCTGCGCACGATTCATCCCTCTATGGGGTCATCTGTTAGGGCTAAAAAGAGCGTATATCTTATGGGCTAGATGAAAATTCCTTTTGTTTATTTAATATACCGACTTGATATATCGGTGACAAATAATAATCATTTATCGTTTAAGTAATATGTTTTATTTTAGGGCTAGCTCATTGTTTTAACATTCATTATCGAGTTAATTAAAGATTAGACTATAGGCTTTTAATCCCATAGTAATCGTCGCTATCTTGGGGACTTTAGTTAAACTTCATAAACCTCGGTGGCGTAAGCTCGATAGCTATCTAGAACATTCTGTATTGAGCGAGATGGGTCGTCTGTTGAACATCGGTCGGCCAAGCTCGCTAGAAATGAACAAGTTTAGGATATGAAAAGGCTCCTTTGTTTTGCTGATTCGAATACTTGGGATTATGAGCCTCAGCGGCACCCTTATGCAGGTAATCAATGGTGACAGGGATGGAAGAGATATGTCAGGGGGAATCCCCAGCTAAAGTTTGCCCTGCAAAGTCAAAGGTCCTGTTCGGTTCTGTTAATTTTGTCGCGTCAGCGCCTGTTCTTTCGCTCTTTGTTTAAGGTGTATCTGTTTGATTTTCACGCGCGCATCGGAGCGAAGGAGAGTATGGCTGGCGCCGCCTCTCCCTCTTTGTTTAAAGTTCACGCCGTGCATCGGGATGGAAATGGCTGGCATCTCGATGGGCCATTTCTTCGTAGGTGGCCCATTTTTGACGCGCCACCTGCTCGGCAATATCCATTAAACGTTGCGCCTCTTCGGGCTGGCTCTGGGCTAAGATCTGGTAACGATTCTCCTGTTCTCGGTAGTGTTTTAAGGGCACGCTGGGGCGTAAGCTGTCTAGGGCAAAAGGGTTCGCTCCCTGCTGGCGCAGCACTGGGTTATAGCGAATTAATGGCCAGTGCCCACTGAGGACTGCATTTTGTTGCTGATCTAAACCTTTTTGCATATCAATACCGTGGGCAATGCAATGTGAATAGGCTATCACTAGTGAAGGGCCGGGATAGGCTTCGGCTTCACGTAAGGCCAACAGCGTTTGCTGAGGATCGGCGCCCAGCGCGACTCTTGCCACATAAACATTGCCATAGGCGATGGCTTGCAGGGCCACATCTTTTTTGGCCATGGTTTTTCCGCCAGCGGCAAATTTAGCCACCGCGCCTAGCGGGGTTGATTTACTCATTTGGCCACCGGTATTGGAGTAGACTTCGGTATCCATGACTAAAATATTCACGTCTCGGCCGGAAGCCAATACATGGTCTAAGCCGCCAAAACCAATGTCGTAGGCCCAGCCGTCGCCGCCCACTATCCATACCGAGCGACGTAACAGATAATCTAATACCGAGCTGAGCGTTTGTGCATGAGCATGGCCTTTAATTTGTTGCATTAGTTGCTGCAGGCGTTGACGTTGTGCTCTGAGTTGGGATTCAAACTGCTGAGGCGCGTTGAGTACCGCTTCGATGAGTTGTGGATCGAAGGCGGGTTGCCATTGCTGTAGTTGTCTCTCGGCTTCGCGTCGCTGTTGATCGGCGCTGAGTCGCAGACCCAAACCAAACTCGGCATTGTCTTCAAATAGCGAGTTTGACCAAGCGGGTCCTTGGCCCTCGGCATTTTTTGACCAAGGAGTGGTGGGTAAATTACCGCCATAAATAGATGAACAGCCGGTGGCATTGGCAACTAACATACGATCGCCAAATAGTTGGGTAATCAGTTTCAAATAAGGTGTTTCACCGCAGCCACTACAGGCCCCGGAA
This sequence comes from Agarivorans sp. QJM3NY_33, assembly GCF_050870865.2. NCBI lineage: Bacteria > Pseudomonadati > Pseudomonadota > Gammaproteobacteria > Alteromonadales > Alteromonadaceae > Agarivorans > Agarivorans sp. QJM3NY_33. The sequence goes on along the minus strand of NZ_CP194039.2, from coordinate 3,931,935 downwards.
AATTCAAACAGCGGCTCAAGAAATTGCACTCCATGCACAGTGGAAAAATCCACACGACTGCGATCGTTGACTGGCAAACTTTCGAAAAAAGCCAGCGCTTCACGCAGCGGTTGTTGCTGTTGCGGTTTGGGCTGCATGGTGAGCGCTCGCTGTTGTTCGGGGCCGCGCACCGGACAGGCCTCGAAACATAATCCGCAACCAGTACAATCATCCCCGTAGAGCTGCAAAGTATAGTGGGTATCGGGAAAGCCTCGGGCGGCCAGAGCTGCCGACGCAAAACTGCTGGGCGCCTGGGCTAAGTAAGCTTGATGATAGAAACGGGCGCGCAGCGCCGCATGTGGGCAAACGATGACACAGTTTCCGCATTGAATGCAGGCCTCGCTGTCCCATTTGGGCAGTGTGGCGGCAATGTTACGTTTCTCATAACGGCTGGAGCCGCTGGGCCAAGTGCCATCATCGGGCAGCATCGATACCGGAATTTGATCGCCTAAACCACGGATCATCTTGGCGGTGACCTGTTGCATAAAGGCCGGAGCCTGCGGGCTGAGCGCGGGGCTCAGTTGTCGTGCCGAATTTGCCTGGCCTAAAGTCACTGTTCGTAGCGCGGCGATACTAGCATCGACAACGGCATGGTTGGCCTCGACAACTTTAGCCCCCTTGCGTTGATAGCTCTTGGTAATGGCTTGTTTCATGGCGTTTAAGGCTTGCTCGAGTGGCAGAATGTTGGCTAAGGCAAAGAAACAGGCCTGCATAATCGTGTTGATTCGGCGCCCCATGCCGCCAGCGAGGGCGACCGCGGTGGCATCAATCGCATATACCTTGATTTGCTGCTCAAGAATAGAGTGCTGAGTATCTGCGGTGAATGAGTCCCAAAGTTGTTGGTCATTCAAGCTGCTGTTGAGCAACAAACAGCCTTGTGCTTTGATTTTGTTCACTAAGTCCATTTGTCGTAATAATTGCGGTTGGTGAACCGCGACTAGGTCGGCGTGTTCCAGCAAATAGGGCGCATCTATCGGTTGTTGGGCAAAACGTAAATGCGAAACCGTGGTTGAGCCAGACTTTTTAGAATCATAAACAAAGTAACCCTGCGCATAATACCCCGGACGTTCGGCGACGATTTTAATGGTGTTTTTATTGGCCCCAACCGTTCCATCGGAACCTAAACCATAGAACAGTGCGCTACTGACGCCGGTTTCTGGCAAAGTCATTTTGCTATCAACTGTTAGGCTGAGGTGACTCAAATCGTCGTTGATGCCAACGCTAAAACGAGTTTTAACTGGCGAAGCGCGTAGGGATTTAAAGACCGCATCGGCCATGGCTGGGGTGAATTCTTTGCTGGATAGGCCATAGCGCCCACCACAGACCTTAATATGCAGGCGCTCGGGGTGTTCGTGGATCACCGATTGAACATCCAGTAGTAATGGTTCGGCTTGTGAGCCGGGCTCTTTGGTGCGATCAAGCACTGCTATCCTTTGCACCGTATTTGGCAATACCGCCAAAAAGTGTTCGCTGCTAAAGGGACGGTATAGCCGTACCGTAACCACACCAACTTTTTCGCCTTGTTGACAGCGGTGCGCGACCACTTGTTGTACGGTGATGCTCGCCGAGCCCATCACCACCAGTACATCGCTGGCGTCTGCTGCACCATGATAATCGAAGGGGCGATAAGGTCTACCGCTTAGGCTCGCGACCTGCTGCATCACATCGGCAACGATGCTGGGGGCGTGTTGATAATAAGGATTGACGCTCTCGCGAGCCTGAAAATAAACGTCGGGATTTTGAGCGGTGCCTCTAATTTTTGGGCGTTCTGGTGAGAGCGCGCGTTGGCGGTGTTGCCACACCCAGTGATCGTCGACCAGCGGCTTAATTTGCGTGGCGTCCAGAGCGGCAATTTTATTGACTTCGTGGGAGGTTCGAAAGCCATCGAAGAAATGCACAAAGGGAATGCGGCAGCGTAGGCTTGCGAGATGGGCCACCAAAGCCATGTCTTGCGCCTCTTGCACCGAGGCCGATGCGAGCAGGGCAAAGCCTGTGGCGCGCACTGCCATTACATCTTGATGGTCGCCAAAAATCGATAATCCTTGAGCAGCCAAGGCGCGAGCGGCTACATGAAATACCGCTGGGCTTAGCTCTCCAGCAATTTTGTACATATTAGGGAGCATTAACATCAAGCCCTGAGAAGCGGTAAAGGTGGTGGCTAAAGCGCCGCCTTGCAGCGCGCCGTGAACCGCGCCAGCCGCACCGCCTTCACTTTGCATCTCAATGATTTCTGGTATTTGTCCCCATAGGTTGGGTTTTCCTTGATTGGCCCATTCATCGGCCAGTTCAGCCATGGTTGAAGAGGGGGTGATGGGATAAATGGCACAAACTTCACTAAATAAATAGGCGATTCGAGCCGCTGCTTCGTTACCGTCGAGGGTGAGCATGCGTGGTTTCATTGGTTTTCCTCCACCGTATCGATCATGGTCATCGCACCACAAGGACATTGGTTTACACAGGCTTGACAACCAGTGCAACGTTGATAGTCGATGGCATAACCTTGTCCTTCGCCTTGCTTACTAATGGCTTGTTGTGGGCAAGCGCCATAGCAGCTGTCACACTCAAAGCAATTGCCGCAGGAGTAGCAGCGTTGGGCTTCAAATTGAGCCTGTTCAGCGCTTAAACCTTGAGTGACTTCGCTAAAATCATCAACCCGTTGTTCGGGGGGGAGTTGATTTTTGGGATTGACAGGGGCATCAGTTTGATACCAGAGGTGAAGCTGTTCGGCGGTGGCGATTTTTGCTTTTGGGGGCGTGGTTAGTTCTGTTTGTTGTAACCAAGTATCGATGCAATGGGCGGCCTTTTTGCCGTGGCCTGTGGCAATGGTCACAGTGCGTAGCGAAGGCACCATATCACCGCCGGCAAAAATACCTTCGGCACCGGTCATCATGTGTTGATTTACTTCCACCACACCATCGTGATAACGGATCTGTTCGAACTGGCTGAGCAGGCGAGTATCGACGTTTTGTCCGAGGGCTAAGATCAGGCTATCGGCGGAAAGTGTTTCAAACTTACCGGTGGGTTGAGGGTAACCTTGTTCGTCTAATTCCATCAACTCGACGGTGAGTTGTTGTTCGCTGAAGTCTTTGATGGTGCGTAACCAATTGATTTGCACTCCTTCTTCCAGCGCTTCATAGGCCTCAAACTGGTGGGCGGGCATATTCGCCATGTCGCGGCGATAGATGATCATTGGCTCGGCGCCAAGGCGTTTGGCACTGCGGGCTGCATCCATGGCGGTATTACCTCCTCCGTAGATGGCGACTCTACGACCGAGATTGAGTTTTTGGCCCTGTTCGATGGCTTCTAAGTAACTGACGGCATCGATGATCTTGCTCGCCTCTTGGGCTGGGATCTCAGTTTTCTTGCTGATGTGAGCGCCAATGGCAACAAAGGCGGCGGCAAACCCACCTTGTTCTCGCTCCTGTTTTAGATCGTCGACCCGGTGGTTGAGAGTGATTTTTACCCCCATTCTAAGTAAGCGGTAGATCTCGCCATCCAATATATTTCTCGGTAAGCGATAGGCCGGAATGCCAAAGCGTAGCATGCCGCCAGCGCTGTTGCCGGCATCGCGTATTTCTACGCTGTGTCCTAAACGAGCTAGGTGGTAGGCGGCGGATAAGCCGCTGGGACCAGCCCCCACAATCAAGATTTTTTTGCCACTCGGCGTGGCATTGTATTCAGGTAGCCAGCCTTCGGCTAAGGCGACATCGCCCAAGTAACGCTCGATGGCGTGTACCGAGACGGCTTGATCCACCTCATTGCGATTACAGGCTGCTTCACAGGGATGGTAGCAAACTCGGCCATGGATCGCTGGGAAAGGATTGTCGTTCATCAATACCTGCCAAGCTTGTTGTATATCACCTTGTTGAGCTAGTGATAGCCAAGCTTGGATATTTTCTCCCGCCGGACAGGCAGCATTACAAGGTGGCAGCAGCGATTGATAAATTGGTTTTCGTTTTGCGACGGCACCTGTGCCATGGCTCAAGGTAAGGTCGGGAGGACTTGATAAATCGACAGATTTTGCTTTCATCAGGGTTCCTTAAGTTCAGTGCACCATCTTGCCGCGCTAAGAATAGGCAATAGCTTGCCATTCGTTAGTCGCTAACGATGCTATGGCACGGTGTTATGAAGGCAGGTGATTCACTGCCGACGCTAAATCTTAAGAAATCAAAATTAGTAAAAATTTAGCATACGCTGCATTTTATGAGAGCTATCTAGATCAAAATTTATCAAAGGATCCATGTAGGGAGTTCACAGTTTTAATTTATATATTAGTAATGTCTAAAATAATTTATGGCCGCTTATTAGCAATGCTTTTGAAATAAAGTGAAAATGTTTTTGGCTTCGTCGAATTTATTATATGAATCAAAGATATTTCTAAGTTTTTGAGCTTGATTGAGAACCTTAAAGATTTGATGGTTTTTGATTTATCGGCCTGGAGTGCGAATCTACGGGGATTGTCGTGGATACTTTAGTTTGCTAGTTAGTTAAATATATTAAAAAAAACGAGTGATGAATATTCATGGTTTTATCTGTTCAAGACTGTTTTTATGACTCTAAACATATTATTTCTACGGATAGCCATCAAAATTCAGAGCAATATTTTGAAAAACAAACTAATGATAAAATAGAAGAAAAATATCAGTGTATTACATATTTGTTAAATACATAAATTGTTTTTTTTATGTGTATTTTTTTGTGTATATTTATATTTTTTAGATATAAGTATTCGTTATGGCAGTACAACAGCACGTAACTCAACAAGAAGTCGATTACTCTGAATTTGACAGTCTGATCTCTACCACCGATAACGATAGTTATATCACTTATGCCAATCAAAGCTTTTGTGATGTAGCAGGTTACTCGGCCACTGAGTTATCGGGTCAACCACATAATATTATCCGACATACGGATATGCCCAAAGTGGCCTTTGCCCAGATGTGGGAGTATTTGCTATCGGGCCGAAGCTGGATGGGTTTAGTCAAAAATAGCTGTAAAGATAGCGCTTATCACTATTGGGTGAGTGCCTTTGTTACGCCGATTAAAAATGAACAGGGTGAAACCATTGAATATCAGTCGGTGAGATCACGCCCTGAACGTGAACAAATTAAACGAGCGGATGCGGCCTATAGTCAATTGCAGCAAGGAAAAAAACCGCAGCGTTTATTGGGCTGGCGACATCACTATGCTTCCTATATGTTGCTATTAACGCTAAGCATGTTGGGCTTGCTGGAATGGCAGGCTTTGACTGCGGGAATGTATTGGTTGGCCGGGGGAGGCGCTTTACTTGGTGCTGCCAGCCTATTTTTCGGCTGGCGACAACGCTCGCGGATTCAACAACTGAATCAACGAGCCCAGCAGGCCTACCACAACCCTTTGATGGAAAATCTTTACACTGATCATTATGATGAGTTTTCGGCCATCGAATTGGCCTTGCGGATGCGCCAAGCTGAATTGCGTGCAGTGGTGGCTCGCACTGGGGAAACCACAGGCGATATTCTGCTGTCTGCCGAGGATGAATTGGCGACCATGCAGTCTATGAAACAGAGTCTCTCTCAGCAAAACGATGAAACCACTCAGGTCGCTACAGCGGTGACCGAGATGGCTCATGCTACTCGAGAAGTGGCGGAAAGTGCCGAGTCAGCATCGCAGCTGACCAGCCAAGCCAATACCGCGGTGGTTGCAGGGCGACAACAGGTTGATACCACGATCGACTCGGTGCAGGCTTTACATAAGGAGTTAGCAAACTCCCAAGCAGTGGTGAGTCAATTGGCTGAAAGTAGTCAGCAAATTGAAGGGATCCTCGATGTGATTGGTTCGATTGCCGACCAAACCAACTTGTTAGCTTTGAATGCGGCCATTGAGGCCGCTCGAGCTGGCGATGCTGGGCGCGGTTTTGCTGTGGTGGCGGAAGAGGTGCGAAACTTAGCCCAGAAAACGCAAGTTTCTACCGAAGAAATCCATACCATGATTAATAATTTGCAAACTACTGCTGAGCAGGCAATTTCAACCATGGCCTCGGGTGAGGTGCTCTCTGAGCAATGTTTAGTGAATGCTCAGAATACCGGAGATTCGCTGATTGAAATTGGTGATATGTTGCATCGTGTGACGGATACTAGTCATCAAATTGCAGTGGCAGTAGAAGAGCAGGCCACGGTGACCGAAGAAATTAATCGTAATTTGATTAATATTAATAAGCTAACCGAGGAAACGGCGGTGACAGGGGATGAGTCGGTCGAGCGCACGGGGATGTTGGTCGATAAACTACAAGCCTTACAGCGCTTGATTCATCAGTTTCAGGCTTAATATGCCAGAAGCGAGGACTTGTAGACTCGAAGTGGTCGATGTTGCTTCGAGCTGAGTTTGTTTGCAGAAGGCGGGGATTCTTCTGTTCAAAGGCTGATAGGTATAGCGCCTGAGCTGCGATTAAGGTGAAGCGGTAACATAGCCTGGTCGCTGAGCGCTTTGAACCGAGCGTTGGGATGATGTGCGGTTCTTAAATAAATCACCTCAAGGGAGAGTCTGGTGTAATTTATTTGAAGTAACAATTGTCGCGAAAATAGTCATTCCAGTTTCGTCGTTTTGTACAGTCAACCATGCAGTGGAACTGCATTGTTGACTGTACACCAGATTAGTTTTTACGACCCCACAAAATGCCATTGAGGTAAGGGTTGCCGGTGATTTTGGTCATGATGATCACCGCTGAAACATGGATTGCAACGGCGATCATACACAGATCAGCTAGTAATCCATGGACTTTCTCAAGCCACTCTTCTCCCCAGAATAGATCGGTCTGGGTTGCCCAGCCCGAAAGACCAGTAGCAATCAGTAAAAACCACATGAGCCAGATCATCAAAGCACCTGCGGGATTGTGCCCGTGGTGTTGATCTTGCCTGCTCACAAGCACCTCCTTTAGGTGAGCAATACCTGCTGCGATTGACGGCCTAAAAGTACTGAGTCGAGCCGGTGAACGGGTAATCAAGCCCCAGACTAAACGCGTCGCAATAGCGGCTAAGACCCCATAGCCTGCCCACTGATGCAGTTCGCTGCCTTCTTCCAGCAATAAAAAGTTACTTAAAAATAGTATTGCAACGGTCCAGTGAGTCAGTCTTACTAGCCAATCCCAAACGTAGTGTTTAGTCATCGATTTCCTCTTTTACTTTTTCCATGTTGGTTGGGTTAAAGTAAATTTCTGCTCGTTTTCCTTGCTTGGTATGACCGTAAAGTTCATAGCAACTAGTGTGGGTTCTTTTAAATACTTTGATTTTGTAACCCATTTCTTCAACCCGCTGTTGGGCTTGTTCGATGGGGATCCAAGTACTTTCAGGCTGTTGAGTACAAGTAGGGTCGGCTAAAGCCACAAAGGAGGTTGCGGCTAGGATACATGCAATAAGTTGAGTTGACATTTTAATCGGTGACATCTTGTTCTCCTGTTCGTTTAGTTTCAAATTCATCATAAGTTGCAAAACTTAAGGAAGACTTAAGGTTTGACAAAATAGGCTAAAAAGAGCTGTTTGTAAGTGAACGACAAGGGCTGAATATATCTTCAGAGGCATGGTATTCCTGAGTCGAGACATCCATTAAACCGAGTAAGGAATGAAATAGATTGTCGTGGGAATAAGGCTTATCACGAGAAGCGTTTAAACAGCTTGAGTCGATATGTTTTTGCTTCGCAAAACCTGGAGACATCCAAAACAGCAAGGGAACCTTGGTTTGGGTTTCTGGGGCTAAGCTGTAGGGCATGCCATGCAGAAACAGACCATTTTCACCCAGTGATTCTCCATGGTCTGAGACATAGATCAGCGCAGTATTGTATTGTTGCAAACTTTGTAAGTGTTTTATCACTTGTGCGGTGACAAAGTCGGTGTAGCGAATGCTGTTATCGTAACTATTTTGAATTTGCTCTATCGAACAGTTTTCAATATCGGCTCGTGGACAATCGGGTTGATAGGTTGCCATTGAACTTGGGTAGCGTTGAAAGTAGGTGGGGCCATGGCTCCCCATCAGATGCATCACAATCATACGATTCCCTGACATCGCCGAGATTTGTTGATCGAGATTTTCCAATAGCACCATGTCATAGCAACTATGACCATTACATTGTTGATCTTGTCGCGAAGTATCTATATTGATGAGAGGAATGTTTTTTGCGACTGCTTTATCGCCTCCATCATTTTCCTTCCATAGTAAGTTAATACCAGCTCGTTGCAGAATATCTAACAGGTTGTCTTGGTGATCGGCTTGCTTGCGATTGAAGTTAGCTTTATTCATGTTAGAAAATAAACAAGGTACCGATACTGCAGTGGCTGTGCCGCAGGAGGACATATTGGAAAAGAAGAACGGGTGATAGGCTTGGGTATAAGCGTTAGTATCACGAGCATAGCCATGGTATTGATAGTTTTGTGCGCGGGCGGTCTCACCTAATAAAAAGATGACTAAGTTCGGCTTATTTGCACTTGTGTTCGCAGCAGCATTTGCTATTTGTTTGGCGTCGGTTGCGAGGGTTTTATAGACCATGGGTTTAGTAAAGTAGCTGTCTTTGACCTGCCCATAGGCACTGTAGACAAACTGGGTAGGAATAATCATTTTATTTAAATAGGAATTATTTCGACCGACCGACGAGTAGTCTTGATAATACAAAGCTGCGATTAATAGAATACCCAAAACAGATAGGATCATGGCTAAGCATTTTTTAGCGATGAAATGAATAAAGGTGCGCTCTTTTTTTATTGGTAATAGCGCGAGTAGAACACTTGGTAGAACGCCTAAGCCAAGGATCCAGGTTAGTGAATATAAGCTGATATATGAGCTGGCTTCACCAGCATTGGTTTCCAAAATATTAACCAACATATCTTGGTCAAAAATGGTGCCATAGTTAAAGCTACTGTAGCTGACAATACTCGATAATAAGATCAATAGAATAAAAAATGGTTTAAACAGTAACGGCCAAGAGAACAGCTGAAATATCAGGTTTAAAGCGAGTACAAAAAATAGCGGAATGCTTATGATGAAACCTAGTTTTACTTGTTCGAGGTGGCTGAATATCTCACTTATTTTGGCGTATATGGGAAGGTTAAGTACCACTGCAAAATACAGGGCGATGAACAAAGTGGCGAGCCAATAGGGTAAGGCGAATCTAGTTAATGAACGCATGTTAAATGAGAATCCAACTCCAAGTAAAAGCAGCGAAAATGAGAGATGTAAGCACCGCGGCTGAGGCTATGTCTTTGGCTTGACCACTCAGCTCGTGCCATTCAGAGCCGATGCGATCAACCACCGTTTCGATGGCTGAGTTGAGTAATTCCACAATCAGAACCAGTATCAGGCTACCAATAAGCAAAATCTGCTCACTCTTGCTTACAGGCAGAAATAAGGCTGTGATGGCTAAAGGCAGTAATAACGTGACTTCCTGCCTGAGAGCGGCTTCACTTTTCCAGGCGGAAATGAAACCATTTATAGAAAATCCTGTGGCATAAATAATGCGTGCGAGGCCAGTATGAGTTTGTTTCATAAGTCTTAATCAGTGGTTAATTTTAATAAATGAAGCTTTCCTCGTGGCTCTGTTAACAGCAAACGAGGATCCGCCTGAACGCAGAGAGCTTAAAATTGTTTTCTTAAGAAATACTTAAGAAAGCGGCTTTATATTGCTGGCTGCCGACTGGCCGCAAGTGAGACTAATGATTGGGGAGGCGGTATTTTCGCGATTGACCAATATTTTACTTTGGAGCAAATTGTTCAACTTTCCTTGGCTGTGGTCGATAGCAAAACCAGCGGCGCTGAATCAACTCGTTATCCCTTGAATAGTTGATACTTCTCCGCTTTGTGTTTTGATTTGGAAGATTGCTTATATCTAATCCATGCTTTCTTCAAGCAAAGTACTGTTTTATTGATTCTTATCAAATAGATTGTGAATGATAGTTAGCTGCTTGTTCTAGTATTTAACTATCAGCAACGGTTCATATTGGGGGATTCTTTTACTGCGGTTTATGGTGTTTTTAAGTAAGGCATGCCATGTGAAACTAGTTATGTGGTGGCTTAATGCGCAACCAATGCACCGCAGGGTTTGATTAACAGCGTTTGACGCTGTTTTGGAAGATTGAAATTAAGATACGTTTGTTTTGAATAACACTGACCGTGACGAATAAGGGATTTCGAGCCAATTTTGGTCATTTATTCAAATTTACGGTGATTTGGGTTTTCTCTCACATGGAAGGATTTATGCGCACAGTTAGTTTTCGACTTAAAGTTATCATTTTATTATTTCTTATTGCCTTTGGTTTTTTGGCTTATGAAGGTATTACCGGGATGAACCGAGAGAAAGCCGCAATAGAAGATTTATATACTCAAGGGATACAACACACCGTTCGAGCTGGTAAGATTTTGGATAATATCGGCAGTGCGCGAAGCTCCTTATTATTGGCCTTTCAGCACGATCCCAGCTCTGAATTTGCAAAAATGCATGACCATCCTTTAGGTAAACATATCGATGCGATTCAAACTAACATTGAAGCCTTGCATCAGCTGATTGACCGGGAAATATTAGGTTCAGATTTATCGGATGAAGAACGCAGGGTTACTCAGCAGCTGGCGAAAGAAGTTGACCAAGTGACGCAGCGTGGTTTTGAGGTTGCGATTAAAGCGCTACAGCAAGGCCAGTTTACTGATGCTAATTTGGTATTATTAAAGGTGATTAACCCTGGTTATGCCTCTGTCACCATGGTCGCCCAACAATTCTTAAAGCTGCAAATAGATGAAGCCGCTAAAAACTTTCAACAGGCCGAAGCTGATACCGAACATTTCATGTGGTCGGTTGGTATTATTATTAGTTTAAGTTTGTTGGTGATTATTGGTCTGTCGGCACTGATAGTGAAGCGCGTTTCGGAAGCGGCTCGTCAGCTTCAAGCTAAATCGAGCTTGATTGTTGCGGGGGATTTAACCCAGCGAATTGATGTGGATGGAGAGGATGAATTTACTGATATTGCCAGCGATGTGAATACCATCGTGGCTAAGTTTCAACATGTGGTGAGTACCAATAAGCAGTCGGTTGAAGTGCTTGCTAGTTCAGCAGAAGAAGGTTCATCGGTTGCGATGCAAACCAAACAAAACATTTTTGATCAACAGCAACAAACTCAGTTAATTGCAACGGCGATGCACCAGTTTACGGCCACTGTTCATGAAGTCGCGCAAAGCGCCAGTACAGCCGCCGAGGCATCGGAAAAAGCCGATTTGGCCGCCGCCGATGGTCAACAGGTGGTGCGGCAGAGTATCGCGATGATCGAAAGTTTGTCTAATGAAATGCAAGACTCGGTTAAAGAAATGCAAAAGCTAGCGCAGCATGCGGAAGAAATTGGTAGCGTGGTAGAAGTGATTCAAAGTATTTCTGAGCAAACTAATTTACTTGCACTGAACGCGGCTATCGAAGCGGCTAGGGCCGGCGAGCAAGGCCGAGGTTTTGCGGTTGTGGCCGATGAAGTTCGAACCCTTGCCAGTCGTACTCAACAGTCGACAGGGGAAATTCAGCAAACGATTTCGCAATTACAAGAGGGCAGTCGAGAGTCAACCCAACGGCTTGAGCAGGGGGCTAATAACGCGAAGTTAACAGCCGAAAAATCTTTACAGGCGGGGGACGCTTTAGCGCAAATTACTCAAAGTGTTGATCATATTTCGGCGATGAATGCACAAATCGCGACTGCTGCTGAACAACAAAGCTCAGTCACCGAAGAGATCAATCAGAACATTATTGCGATTAGTGATATCTCTAATGAAACGGCTCAGGGAGCCGAGCAAAGCTCCAGCTCAACGATGGCTTTGGCCAAGTTAGCTGAGCAATTAAAAATGGAAATCGAAGCCTACACCGTATAGTGGAAGGGCCTTTGAACGGCACTGTTAATCTTGCGAGTGTCCATCGGATATGACGGCACTCGCCATCTCAGAAATTGAATGCAATTGTGCTCCATTAATCTTTAAAAGGTGATTCATGCCGCGTGCTCAGCCGAAACCGTGTTTAACTCAAGCGTGGTTACAATATCAAACAGTTTTGTTGGGTTGGTTACTCTCACAGACCCAAGACTCCTTGTTAGCAGAAGATGTGCTACAAGATGTTTTTGTGAAAGCCTTACGCCAGAAGGACAAGTTTTGTCGTCTCGATAATGTGAAAGCGTGGTTGTTTAAAGTTGCGAAAAATCGTTTAGTCGATCACTATCGCGAGTCTGCAAAGTTTATTAGCAGTCATGATTTGAATCGTCTTGAGCAGCCACAAACGGCGCTTGAGCCGATCGATGCCTTAGTTCAATGCTTACCCAGACAGCTCGAGCGATTAGCGAAGCGCGATCGTCATATTATTCAGTGCTGTGACATTGTAGGGATGTCGCAACAAGACTATGCGAGGCAGCATAAACTGAGTTTATCGGCGGCTAAGTCTCGTTTGCAGCGCGCCAGAGTGAAGCTTAAACAGCAACTTAATTGTGCATGTCAAATTGCTTATGATGAGCAACAGCAGATCTGTTGCTTTAAACCGAAGCGCTCTTAAATCAGCGGGCTTACTATCGAAGGACACTATAGTTTGATGGAAAAATGCAGTCATCTTGGTCTGTAGCGAGCGTTTAATAAATACTATAGCTTGCTCTCTTCCAAATTCATTGTTGGACATTGCTTATTAAAGGGGGATTGGCTCGGAAGAATGCTTATCAGTTAATGCCAAGGTATAGTCTGGCTACAACGCTGGGTAAGTTTTTTGACAAAAACACGATAGAAATCATGCTCTAATCGTTGATTTTCGACTTACTAAAAGTAATGTAATTTTTAAATTACTTGGGAGCACAATTATGTGCTCTTAGTTTCTTACAACGTCAACGATATTTCTTTTTTTGCCGATGAAACTATGAAGAGACTTCAACGTAAATCCTCCAATCATGACTGCGCTGTATAACACGCAGTTTTTCATCGCTACCAGTGGCATTTCATAAAAATCAATAGATATAAAATAGATCTGGCCAGCTATACCAATACCTATTGCCATACCTATATGTTGTAATGCTTGCATTGCACCTGAAGCAGTACCAGAATCTTCTCTATCTACAGTGCTCATCATGCTTTGAAATAACGCAATTATTGCGCTTCCCATTCCAAGCCCTCCTATGAATAAAGGCAATGAAATCCAATATAACTCATCAAATACAGAAATATAGCTAATTGTGAGATATAGTATTGACCATGCAACGGTAAGTCCTAAACAACCACCAAAGACTCTGTAGCGTTGCCATGATAAAGGGCTATTTTTTAGCACTGATGAAGAGATAAGAACCCCTAAAGGGAATGCCAAAGTCACAGCTCCTGATTCAAACGGACTAAAGCCAAGATGTCTCTGCATGTAATATGTTAGTACAAAGAACAACCCTGGAGTCGTGGTACTAAACAACATCATGAACATAGCTTGGTTTGTGAAGAAACGGTTTTTATATAGGCCAACAGATATCAATTTAGGACGACGACTATCTGCTGTAGGCTTCTTCAACCAAAGGTTGAGCCCCCATATACTAGGTAGAGACATCGCTAACACAGCCAGTATCCATGGTTGCCAGCCTAAGCTGTAGCCTTCAATGAGAGGCACAATAAGAGAAATACTCATCAATATAACTAGACTATTCCCTAGCCAATCTATTCGTAATCGTGACCTTTTCACTTCGTTCGCTAGATTTCTTTTCACGCCAAAATACGCGATTACTCCAATGGGAATGTTTATAACAAAGATAATTCGCCAATCAAGGCTGAATAGATTGAGTGAAATCAACGTCCCTCCGACGACGGGGCCAAGGATTGACGCTAAACTTCCCACAATCCCCACATAACCAAACATCTTTGTTTTTTCTTCTACAGGAAACATTGACACTGCAATGGCTAACACCTGTGGAACCATCATCGCACTTGCAAAACCTTGAAAAAACCGGCTGAACATTAGCATCTCAATGCTAGGAGAAACCGCACACATCAATGATGTCGCCATAAAGGCGATTAGCCCGCTTTTGAATAATCGCAATTTGCCATACATATCTCCCAGCTTACCCAAAGGAAGCAAGCAGGCAGAGAAGCTTATCAAATATATGATTGATACCCATTGTGCTTGAGAATGTGAAATATCCATATCTTGGTAAATCCGCGGAATAGCAACATTAACAATGGTTACATCCAATATATTGAGGAAGTTGGCAAGCAACAAGAAGAAGAGTGCTTGCCATCTGTTTGGTAGACATTGATCGTTCATTATACTCAACTCATGTAACTTCAAATGTATCGTGAAGACCATTGTATTTTCATGTATCTTTAAAAGCAACATGAAAAGGAGTTAGCGATGCGAACCGATTCTCGGCTATCAAGAGTTATTCATGCCTTACTACATATGCACGATACTCAGCAACCTTTAACCTCTGAAGCTTTAGCTAAGATGCTAAATACAAATTCATCTGTCATCCGGCGAACAATGTCAGGGTTACGTGATAGAGGTTATGTTATGTCCAACAAAGGGCATAATGGAGGCTGGATATTAATGAAACGCATCGACGAAATTACGTTGCTTGGGCTTTACGAAGCCTTAGGTATGCCTCGCTTATTTGCAATATCAAGCGATTCCGACAACCCAACATGTTTAGTACAGCAGATAGCTGATGAGTCTCTTAACCATGCTTTAGAGATGTCTCGACGTGTATTTATCGCTCAACTTGAGACCGTTACACTTGCAGAACTCAATATGCAATTTAAATGTCGTTTAGAAAGTTTGGATAATGAGCGGGTTCATAAGTCAGACCCACATGAATGACAGTAAATCTGCTCTAGTAAGCCAGATTCACAGTAACATTATTATAATTTGGACACAGGTTGTTTGTTTGCCAAATATCTCGTATGACTTCCAACTTGATGTATGGGATCCACTCCCTCCTTTGCCAAGACTAGACTTAGGAGAATGAAAAAAACGAGGATTCCAGTATGTGGTAAGGCCTTACCAGGTAGCGCCTTCAACAAGAAGCCGAATATACGTACGTATCTTAACCGTCTATTGAAATTATCACTTTGTAAATACGTGGATCCCATATATGTTTGGGTTGCGATTCTTCGCTGTAACACGCCTCTGGACAATAACGAGTTAGCACTCGGTTAAAATAAGCGACTCTATGGCTTTTTTTAAAGTAAAACGTTGAGTACTACTTATGAACTTCGATACTTACATGTCTCAGCTTGGGAATATGTTGTAACAGCTGCTTATAGGCTATCAACGAACGAGGTGCTTCGCTACGTATTGAGATTACAGCGCTAAGTGACTTCTCTCCGAGGTGCCAAACATGCAAATCTGTGATTTCTATCTCTTCGTCTTTCAAAGCTTCACGCACACGGTTCTCGGTGGTTTGACACTGTTGGTCGAGTAAGTGACTACTTGTTAATGATATTAAGCCCCAAGCCCATTTACTTATAACTAGAGCTCCCACAATACCCATTACTGGGTCTAACCAATTAAGCCCAGCGTATTTGCCAGCGAGCAGAGCGAATATAGCGAGTAATGATGTTAGTGCGTCGGCCAGTACGTGCATATATGCTGCGCGTAGATTGTGATCTTGGTGAGAGTGGCTGTGTTCTTCATCATGGTGATGATGGTGATCATCTTTGAGAATCCAAGCACCTACTAAGTTAACTAACAAGCCAATAACAGCAACTAAAATCGCTTGATTAAAGGCAATCGCTTGTGGCTCGAAGAAGCGAGTAATCGACTCAATTATCATGAGAAGAGAAACTACCGCTAAAGCAATTGCACTGGCAAAACCTCCAAGCGAGCTGACTTTTCCGGTACCAAAGCTGAACTTGGGGTTGTTTACGTGCTTGCGAGCATATCGATAAACGAAGATAGTTATCGCGAATGCAGCAACGTGAGTCCCCATGTGCCATCCATCAGCAAGCAAAGCCATGGAGCCAAACCAAGTTCCAGCAACAATTTCAACTATCATGGTAATGGCAGTAAGCATTAATACAATTAATGTACGCTGTTCACCTTGATTGGTGTGGTGAGAAAAATCGTGTTGGTGAGCTTGGCTGCTAATATCAAAAGCGGCTTGATGTTGGTGATCCATAAACTTATTTACCATCCCTGTAAGTAAGAATTCTAATAAAAAATAGTAACTGTTCTCACTCTTATTCTCGCAAACCCAATTTATCTATATGATAAGTTAGATCAAAAAAGCCGCTGATTTGAGTCACGCTCAAGGCCTTTTCATTCTGTAGTTGTTTACGATTTAGAAAACTAAGGTCAATGCTATCAGCAGACTAGCTGCCAATATCGGCCAAAGCCCAGGCTTGATGTTAGGTTTGGTTGCGATATCTTTATTCTTATAACCACTGAACATAGCACTCAAGTAACCACGCTTCCTTAAGCAAAAGTATCCAATCGCCAGTATGTGAATTGCGATAAGCGCAAATAAGTAATCGGCGTTACTTGAATGGAGGGCTTTAAACCATTCGTAGTATTCTTCGTCCACGTAGGCATATAAGGGGCCATCAGAGAGAATGTCATCAGAATTAAACAAGCCAGATAGAAGTTGTATTAATAGCAGTACCCATAAAGCCAGCACCATATAAGAACCGAGGTAAGAGTGCCCAGTATGTATGCTTTCTGTGCCGCCCAATTCTTGTTTAAGTTCATCGAGTGCACCTTTAGGATGAAGCTGTAGTGACTTCAACAGCGCGGTTTCACTACCAAAGTAGCCCCAGATGAATCGAACCAGAAGCAAAGCCAAGAGTGCCAAGCCTAGCTGCATGTGCAAATCGACTTCATCGTACTTCATACTTAACCACAAGCCGACTAGCAGAGCTAATTGCAGCCAGTGATAAAAACGAATAAATCTGTCCCATACCAAAATTTTTTGCTTAACATTCATCATCACCCTCTCACTCTTTGCCTTAGGCGCTTTAGGGGTCTTGCTAGGCCGCCAGTTTATGACGGCCAATAAATACTATTTATCACAACTCATACGAAATTGTTTATGACTTCGTTTGCTATGCTTCTTCACCTTGATTAGGGTGTTTTTGACGAGTTTCTTGTCATCAACTTGTTGTAGTTGGCCAAATAACACCAGCAGTTCATCTATACCTTTTATATAGCTCATATGCGCCATATGGGTATTGTGGTCCATATCCTCCATATCTGGCATGTTACTGTGATCCATACTTTCCATAGCGCTATGATCCATAGTTGAATGGCTCATACCAGAGTGGTCCACTTTAGCCATCTCTACCATATGATCATCATGCTCAGCCATGTGATGTTCGCTATCTTGCAGTTTCAGTGGGATCAATTGCTTAGCTTCTTTAGCATTACTAATCAGTTGTGCTGCATGTTGCTGCATAGCTACCTGATCGTCACCTTTGAATGCATCAACGTAGGCTTTAAGCTCAGATTTCATGTCCTCCATAACCGAGCCAAGCTCGGTGTTTTTACAGTGTTCACTGTGGGCATTGGCTGTAACGCTCACTAGTGTAAGGATGGATGCGGTAAGTATTGAAGCTAATTTTTTCATATTAATTTTTCCTTAATTGTTATTCGTTAATTAGTTTGCGCAGAGATACGCGCTTCCATAAGTAATAAACTGAGGGCAGCACTAGCAGGGTCAATACCACCGCTGAGGCCATACCGCCGATCATCGGTGCAGCAATTCTTTGCATAACTTCGGAGCCGGTGCCTTCACCATTCATAATCGGAATCAGGCCTATGACCACTGTGGCTACGGTCATCATCACCGGTCGTACACGCAAACCAGCACCTTCAACAATGGCTGTGCGTAATTGTTGCCTGTTAATAATGATGTGTTTGGACAAGGTCTCTTCAAGTGATTGATTAAGGTAAATCAGCATGATGACGCCAATTTCTACAGCAACCCCAGCTAGAGCGATGAAACCCACGCCAACGGCGATGGAGAAGTTGTAACCCAATAGATACATGAGCCAAACGCCGCCAATCATCGCTAAGGGCAAGGTGCCTAGGATTAGTAGCACTTCACCCGCTCGCCTAAAGGCCATGTACAACAGCAACATGATGATGGCGAGCGTTGCCGGTACCACTACTTTCAAAGTGGCCTCTGCACGTTCCATGTATTCGTATTGCCCTGACCAACTGACTGAATAGCCCGCTGGCAGAGTTAGATGCTCTTGCACGTACTGCTTAGCATCTTGTACGTAGCTGCCTAAGTCACGGCCTTCAATATCAACGAAGATCCAGCCATTAGGACGTGCGTTTTCGGTCTTGATCATTGGAGGTCCATCTTCAACGTAAACCGCTGCCACATCTCCAAGGGTCAATCGCAGTCCGCTGGGCGTGACCACGGGTAATAGTTTTAGTTGTCCTACACTGTCGCGGTAACGCTGAGGGTAGCGCAAGTTGATTGGGTAACGCTCTAGGCCTTCCACTGTCTCTGACACATTCATCCCGCCAATGGCGGTAGACACTACTGCCTGCACATCTGCGATGTTGAGGCCATAGCGAGCAGTTGCGATCCGGTCGATATCTACTTTTACATAGCGTCCACCTGCAACACGCTCAGCGTATGCGGAGGCGGTGCCAGGAACTTGGCCAAGGATGTCTTCAATGTTTTTACCAATAGTCTCAATTATACTGAGGTCTTCCCCTGATATTTTGATGCCAATAGGCGTTTTAATCCCAGTCGCAAGCATATCGATACGGGTTTTAATCGGCATTACCCAGGCATTGGTCAATCCAGGGAAGTTCACCAAGTTATCAAGCTCTTGGCGCAGTTTGTCGGTGGACATTCCTTCTCGCCATTGCTCTCGAGGCTTAAGCGTGATGAAGGTTTCGATCATCGTGAGAGGTGCGGGATCAGTCGCTGTTTCTGCTCGACCGACTTTGCCCCATACCCTTTCTACTTCTGGCACTGTCTTGATCAGCTTATTGGTCTGTTGTAAGACTTCTCGCGCCTTGCCAATACTAATCCCAGGATAAGTGGTTGGCATGTACATCAAGTCACCCTCATCCAAAGGGGGGATAAACTCACTACCAATCTTGTTTACCGGATAAAAACCTACACCGACTAAGGCGACAGCGATGACTACTACTAACACTGGCGCTTTTAAGCTGAGGTTGAGTAATGGCTTATAGCTGGCTATGAGTAGCCTGTTTAATGGGTTCTTATGCTCGGCAATCACCTTGCCGCGAATAAAGTACCCCATAAGTACTGGCACTAGCGTGATTGCCAAGCCAGCTGCTGCTGCCATGGCATAAGTCTTGGTGTAGGCTAAGGGAGAGAACATCTTGCCTTCTTGGCCGTGCAAGGCAAAGACTGGCACGAAGCTGAAGGTAATGATCAACAACGAGAAGAACAAGGCAGGTCCCACCTCTGACGCGGATTTACCAATCACTTCCCAGCGATTAGCATCAGTCAGCTCGGTTTTCTCCATGTGCTTGTGCACATTTTCAATCATTACGATGGCTCCATCGACCATCGCGCCGATGGCAATGGCAATGCCTCCTAACGACATGATGTTGGCGTTAATTCCCTGCCAGCTCAT
This sequence comes from Agarivorans sp. QJM3NY_33, assembly GCF_050870865.2. Taxonomy (NCBI): domain Bacteria; kingdom Pseudomonadati; phylum Pseudomonadota; class Gammaproteobacteria; order Alteromonadales; family Alteromonadaceae; genus Agarivorans; species Agarivorans sp. QJM3NY_33. Next base: position 3,912,339 of record NZ_CP194039.2, on the reverse strand, counting down.
CACGATAAAGGCAATAATGATCCCCACAGGCAAGCTAACCAATACCACCAGTGAGCTGCGGATATGGAACAGAAAGGCCGCACACACTAAGACCACCACCACAAACTCTTCAATCAGTTTGTCTTTGAGGTTTTCTACTGCACGTTCAATCAAACCGGAGCGGTCATAAGTGGTGACAATTTCTACGCCATCGGGCAGTGAAGCGCTCAAACTATCCAGCTTGTCTTTGACTGCGGCAATCACCTGCTGGGCATTTTCCCCGTAGCGCATCACCACTACGCCACCGACCACTTCGCCCTCGCCATCAAGCTCTGAGAGCCCTCGGCGCATTTGTGGCCCTACTTGAATATCGGCAACATCACCCAGTAGCAAGGGGATACCTTGCGGGTTGAGCTTTAATGGCAATTGTTGCAAGTCTTCGACCGAGCTGATGTAGCCGCTACTGCGCACCATGTACTCGGCTTCACCCATTTCAATCACGCTAGCACCGGTCTCTTGGTTCCCTTGGGAAATCGCGTTCTTTAGCTGCGGCAGGCTCAGCTGGTAGGCTCGCAAGCGATCGGGATCGATGCTGATCTGGTACTGCTTCACCATTCCACCGACCGTTGCTACCTCACTGACACCAGCAACCGTTTGCAGCTCGTATTTCAAGAACCAATCCTGAATACTGCGTAACTGACTAAGGTCATGCTGACCGGTGCGATCGACCAAGGCATAGCTAAATACCCAGCCAACCCCAGTAGCATCAGGCCCTAGCGCGGGCTTTGCTGCTGCCGGCAAATTAGGTGCGACTTGCGATAAGTACTCTAGTACCCGCGAACGTGCCCAGTAAATATCGGTACCATCTTCAAAAATGATGTAGACATAGGAATCACCAAAGAACGAGTAGCCACGCACGGTCTGCGCACCCGGTACTGATAACATGGCGGTGGTCAAGGGATAGGTAACCTGATCTTCAACCACCTGTGGAGCTTGGCCTGGGTACGAGGTCTTAATGATGACCTGCACATCGGACAAGTCTGGAATGGCGTCGACTGGCGTATTTTTGATAGCGAAGCCGCCGTAAACCAATATGGCGAGCGTTGAGACTAAGACTAAAAAACGATTGTGTATCGACCAGCGAATAATACTAGGGATCATTACTGCTCTCCCTCTTCATCATCGAAATCTAGCCAATCCAAATCCTCATCCACTAAGGTACTAGTATCAACATCTGCGCTTTGCTGTGGGCCATGTCCCATCTGTGAATGGTCCATCGTGCTGTGGTCATGACCCATCGCTGGTTGCTTCAATGCTTCAAGATTCAAGTCACCTGGGACAAGCTTGGAAATGGGAAACTGATTGTCTTGCTTGTTAATGGTAAATTTGAGTTCTCTTCCCGGCACGATCTGCTCGGTAATTTCAGCCTGCTCCAATGGAAAGTCCATCACCATACCTGGCCATTCCCACTCTGGTACGGGTTCATGGGCAATGGTGAGGGCTCCGTCTTTTACCGCCATTACCACACCACTCGCCACTACCGACTCGGTAAGCCTATCTGGGGGGCCAATGCGATTGAAATCAGCGCTCAAGCTAGATTCAGAATCCAACATAAATTGGGCACTCGTCACGATGGTGTCACCACTCATCAAGCCATCAAGTATTTCCATTTGCCCCTGACTTTCGCGACCGACTTCAACTCGCACACTTTGGTACTTTCCTGCGCCTCGCTTCATTACTACGCGATCAAAGCGGCCGCCTCTAATCACCGCTTCGCTAGGAATGGTTAATACTTGGCTCGCTTGTGCCGAGGAGACACCGACTCGAGCATACATATTAGGTTTGAGCCGCTCATCATCATTGGCAAACTCCATGCGAACACGCAGGGTGCGAGTAAGCGGGTCAAGATTTGGGTAGATGTAGTCAATTTCACCTTGCCAGGTTTGTCCGGGGTAGCTGTCTACACGCATTTCTACCCGGTCCCCCTGCGCCACTAAGCCTGCTTGGGACTCGAATAATTCACCGATTAACCAAATGCTGTCCAAGGCTCCGGCATCAACTAGCTTGGTAGCAGGGGTAATATAAGCGCCTTCCCTAACACCAAGCTTGGCGATGTAAGCAGAGCTTGGTGCATATAGTTCGACTAACTGTTCGCTACGACGTTGCTTAGTCACGCGCTTAACTTGCTGAGCTGACATGCCCAGTACATTAAGTCGAGTCTTAGCTGAGTCAATCAAACGCTTGTTACCCATGTTCAGGGCATTGAGTAAGTCGTCTTGGGCCTTAACTAACTCCGGTGAGTAAATAGACATAAGGTACTGGCCTGCATCAACACGCTCGCCCTCTGCTTTTACCGCCAGCTTTTCAACCCAACCTGCAACCCTGCTATTAAGTTGCCACTGCGTATTCTCGTTCAGGTTTAGTGTGCCCACTGTTTCAATGGCCGTGGCGAAACTGTTAAGCTCAACCTTGGCTGTTCTCACACCTAGGTTATTCTCAACACTCGGGTCGATGGAGACTAAGCCGGGTTGACTAGCAGATTGACTCTCCTCAAAAACTGGAATGAGATCCATCCCCATAGGAGACTTACCGGGTTTATCACGGCGATAGTTAGGGTCCATTGGCGCGACCCAGTACAGCGGCTTAGCTTCCCCCGATACACTATAACCAGTGTGGCTATCAGTGCTATGCTGTTGCTGCATCAAGTCATTTGCGAAGTAACCTCCGCCCAAGCCAAGGGCTAGAAATAGACTGCTTAATACAAATTTATTCATTCGGTTCTACTCCTACAGGGCCTGAAAATAACGAACTTGAGCAAGGGATTGGTATTGCTGGGTTTGCAGCTGTTCAAACTCCAGCTTCAAGGCGGTTTCATCCATGAAAGCCTTGACCACCAGCTCAAAGCTCACTGTATTAGATTGATAACCTTGGATAGCGGCTTGGGTATTAGCTTGGGCTTGTGGCAACAAAGTTTGCTGATAGCGAGCTAAGCGCAGGTTAAGGTTTTGTACCTGTGCAACCTGACCATTGAGCCTACCATTCATGTTTTTTAGCAGTAGGTCGCGTTCCGCTTGCTTCACCCCCTTACCACGTGTAGCTGAAATAACCGCCTGGTCTTGACGTTTATCAGTGAACAATGGGACGTCCATAGACAAAAAACCAGAAACCAAATCGGGACGAGCACTACCATCCATATCACGACTGTTTCGATGGCCATATCCGACTTCGACTTTAAAGGCGGGCTTGTAAGCCTCATTGGCGATTTCGATTTGTTTTTCAGCGTCATCAATGGCGGCTTGTTTCACCAACACCAGAGGGTGCTGCGACAGCAGTGTGTAGTGTTCGGTATTGGCTTGCTCTGCATAATTAGCGGTGGCATCCCATTGCGGAAGTGCGCTATCAAATGGTTGGTAAGCCTGAGCGCCAAGCCACGTTGCTAACTGTCCTCGATAGGCTTGTTCTTGCTGGGAAAAGGCCGCAATCTGCTCATCAAACTTACTTAGTTGTAGCTCCGCTTGGAACAGGTCTTGGCTTTGCTTGTAGCCCAATTCGAACTGGCCACGCACGTGCTCAACATTGCGAGCGAACAATTGCTTGTTCTCGGCTAAAAGATGTTGTGCCGTGTTAGCGAAACGCACACTTAGCCACATTTGTCGGATTTGCTGGCTAAGTTCCAAGCGGCGTTCAGCAGCTTGATGGCCAGTTTGCTGCTCCAATATTTGGTAACGCTGGCCGCTTAGCTCACGGGTATTGCCTCGGCTAAACTCTTGGGCAAGCCCAACACTCAGCTGAGTCATAGGGTCTTGGTCAAATTTGAAGCTATCAGTGGGTAGGTTCGCGAGACCTAGCCTGATCATAGGGTCCTTTAACTGACCACTCTGCACACCCATGGCTGCAATTTGTTGTTGTCGCTGAGCATATAAACTCTCAGATGGATCGCTACTAAGCGCTAGCTCTACTGCACGTTCAATATTTAAGGGGGCGGCTATCACCGTGGCACTTGTCGATAGCGCAACGACAAGCACAACCTCTTTGCAAGAGGGAATAAACATGTTTCTTCCTTACTGTTGATTAAAGAAATAGTTAACTAAATCAAACAGTAAGAGGGGGTCTGAAGGGTAGTTCCTGTAAAGACGGGTGGAGATTAAAAGTGTAAAAACTGGTCGCTGCACTTTGTGGCTGCGGTATGAAGTGTAGGCTGGAAGATATGAATGCAGGCGTTGCAGCACACAATGACAACTGACAATCTAACTTACATAAGTCATCCAGCTTAGATTTATTCTCATTGTCAGGAATATTGCCATCATTATGGCAATCCATAGTCATGTGCATTATTTCTTGATCGGCACTATGTTTTTGCGCATGCGAAGAATGCTCCGAAGCGCTAGAAACGCCGGATACCATTTGTAAGCAAAACACAAAGATCAAAAACAAAGCTTTCATATCATCGTGATGGTAAGTCAAAGGCGAAGATTACTGCAAGCAATTTTAGCAACAGCGAGAAATTAGTTTAAAAACAACTCTTAATAATCTACTTCGGAGGACATGCGTTCTAACGAGTTAAACTTGATAAGGGCAGCCGGTTTAATTGCTGATGGAGTCTCATACTAGATTCTACTAGAAATAGCCAAAACCCAAATTTCTGGTGAACAACACTAACTCACTTTGGAGCACAGGCTTTTCAGAAGAGAAGAAAAGCCTGTATCAGCGCTGATCAGCAGTCTGTTTTCTCAGAGAGTCTCAGAGCGTCTTCTAGCTCAACGCCAAGGTACCGAATAGTGTTATCTAGCTTCGAATGCCCAAGTAGGATTTGTACCGCCCTAATGTTTTTTGTTCTGGCATAAATCAATGTTGCTTTGGTGCGACGTATGGAATGAGTACCATAATAGTCCGCATTCAATCCAAGCTTTACAGCCCAATTCCTGATAATTGAACGATAGTATGAGTAGCTGATAGGTTGCTCTTTACGGCGGCCACTCGGAAATAAAAAACTGCTTGCCTCTAGGGAGGCTGAAAAGATCCATCGGCTAATGCTTTGTTGCGTTCTCGGAGTGATCTCATAGTGTACGTCAGTGCCTGTTTTTTGTTGAATACATTGCACCCTTTCGTAGATAACTCCCTGCGAAGAAACATCGTATACGTGCAGCTTTAGCAAATCGCTCGCTCTTAACTTGCTATCAATAGCTAGGTTCAGTAACGCAAGCTGCATTAGGTTGTTTTCAATCTCCAATCTAGTTCTGACTCGCCAGATTTCTTCAAGCTTAAATGGCCTTTTGATGCCACTGCATTTTCCAGAAGATAATTTTCTCATGATGACCTCCTCTCAATGTTGTTGGTCAACGTTGAGTTTGGCAATCAACTAGAACTGATCCAGTAGCAATAACAATCGGTCTGGGTGGACTGAAACATCTGTGGACATTTCCGAGTTAAAGCCTTAACTCTAAAGCGTCTGTTTCGGATAAAAATTTCTATGGGTTAACGCCACATTCAGCGGCTTGTCCGCTGCAATGCATTGTGTACGCCCAGCATGGGCATGAACTAATGAGGTGAAAGTCCTCTGTAGGAAGGTCACCGTTTAATAATATTTTGATTATTAAACGCTAACTACTAGCGAATGGCAAGGGCATTGCCGCGAGGGAATGTCTGAAGGAAGCCGGACGCAAATCTGCGAGCTGATGAACAAGAACATCATATGAGGCGTAGGCTGGAGGCGAGTTGGCACAAGACAACGAAGCCATGTGATCTAACGGCCACCGTAAATGATGCAGCAGTGCAGAGAAAGAGAAAGTGCATGTTCTACTTCTTATAAACAAAGAGTGGGGAGATCTGCTTAACAGGCGATCGTTAAACTCACTAGCTTGGCCGCTAGCTCAAACAGGCCTGGCACTTAAGTCTCATCAACTTAAGTGAGCAAATACGATGAACAACGATAGCGCTATTTGGGGCAACTCAATTGGTGATTAAGTAGAATTCAGCAGACGGCATAGTAGCCCAACGCCCATCGTAATGGTTGGGACACGGTGAAGGCCTGAACACTTAGAATAAAGGAGGAGCCTTGTTAAACTTGAACACCCATTCGCCGTCCGGCGTAGATGCGATTCAGCGTAATAACTCGCAGCCAACCTTTAGCCAACATCTATTCGAACATATGCTAACGCGGCAGAATATTCAGCTCGCGTGGCAAGGTGTTCGAGCCAATAAAGGGGCTGCTGGCGTAGATAACATGTCCATTGACGCCTTCCCTGCTTGGGCAAAAGCACACTGGAAACAGGTGGCGGCGGAACTGCGCTACGGCCAGTATCAACCTAAACCGGTTCGCCGTGTGGAGATTGACAAACCCGATGGCGGTAAACGCCAACTGGGGATCCCAACCGTGCTCGACCGTGTCATCCAGCAAGCCATTGCCCAAGTGCTAACGCCTATCTTTGACCCTAGCTTCTCAGCGAACAGCTTTGGATTTAGACCAAACAAGAATGGGCAACAAGCGGTGAAACAAGTGCAAAGCATCATCAAGCAAGGCCGACGTTTTGCGGTAGATGTGGATTTATCTAAATTCTTTGACCGAGTTAATCATGACTTATTGATGAGTAAACTGGGTCACCGAATGCAAGATAAGCGCTTACTTAAGCTGATTGGACACTACTTAAGAGCGGGTTTTATCCATAACCAGTGCTATCAGCAAACTCGAGAAGGTGTACCACAAGGCGGACCATTATCCCCCTTGCTGGCCAACATCATGCTCGACCCATTAGATAAAGAACTGGAGAAACGGAGCCATAAATTCGCCCGCTATGCTGACGATTTCACCATCTTGGTGAAAAGTCGGCGTGCAGGAGAACGGGTGCTAGCGAGCATTAGTCACTTCTTGCAACGCCGCTTAAAGTTAATCGTTAACACCACCAAAAGCCAGGTGGTTAAAACAGCGAAGAGTCAGTTCTTAGGGTTTACTTTCAAAGCGGGACGGCTGCAAATCCATGCCAAAACGCTACACCGGTTTAAACAACAGCTAAAGCGCCTCACCAACCGAAACTGGGGCGTCTCGATGACTTACCAGCTCGCTAAAGTGAGCCAATATCTCCGAGGCTGGATAAACTACTTTGGGATCGCGAATTGCTATCAACTGTGTGTCGATCTTGATCATTGGGTAAGACGCAGAGTACGAATGGCCTATTGGCGACAATGGCGAAAACCGAGAACCAAAGTGAGGAATCTCATGCGCCGAGGGGTACATGTTCAAGCCGCAGTGGCGTGTGGTATCACCAGTAAAGGCCCATGGAGGAGCTCGAAAACACCGGGGATCCAACAAGCATTATCGAATGCTTACTTGAAATCCCAAGGTCTATTTGCGCTACGAGATGGATGGATAAAGCTTCACTATTCTAAGTGAAACGCCCTGTGCGGAGCCGCATGCAGGGTGTTGTGGGGGCTGGAGGCTAGATACCTCCGGCTACCCGATTATGTGTTCCATGCGAAAATGCTAGCGTTGAAATATAAAAGGCATACAGACAAAGCAATTACACATGCTGATTGTTGGTTTTTACCAAATTTCATTAATTTCACAATTTCAATCATACTGGCAACTAGAGATAAGGTTACACCTGCACTAATTAATATATAAGTTGAATTTTTTTCAACTAAATAGAAAGGAGTAGGCTCAACGTTTACTCCAGAAGTAGCAGTATAAAAAGGAGCCCAAAATATACTCATAACATTAGCTATAAGTTGAGGCGAGCCTGCATTTTCGAAGCAATAATTAGTAATAAACGTTACCAATATAGCTAGAATAATGAACATTACACTTAAATATTTCATCTAATCCTTGAAGGACAGTGACACATAACGCTAAGTAGGCCGCACGTGCGGCCTATCCCATTCAATGAGCGCGCGTCCTATCACAAAAAACATGATCTTCATCACGTTCGCTCATCAATTTATGATTTGATATTAACCCATTGTCTACCTTAGTTTTTTACTCGGAATCAATCATCGATCCATTTCTATCATTGATTACTTTGACAAATTACGCAAACGAAACTAAATGATAAAAACGAGACTAACAGCTCCCCAAAAAAATAAGCTAACTCATTTTGGGGCAAATACGCATTAGTTTAAAAGTAACTCGCACTTGGACAGGAATTCGATGAACCATGGAGTGATCAAATTTTTTCCGTCGACACTTCCTGTGCTTGTTATTCCGATTTTTGCTTCCGTTATAACTGTGATTCGCAACCAGTGTGGAGCTTCGAAGTTTAACTATCCTTAAGAGGGGGCATATATTTTTGCATCTTTTCACTTCCTGTGCCGTCTTACCCTAAAGACACTGCTAATCGAAAATTACAAGTGAGTTTCACCATGGTTGCATTGCCGATGGTGTGAACTCTAGGGGAGACAATGATGTTCTACTATTTTAGCTGGTTCGCAGACTGGTTTACCTACCGCTTATTAAATTTAGAACCTGATGAGCGATGGGCCACTGCGGTACATTTTTTTATTGAAGATACCACCAAGATTTTTGCCTTGTTGCTGGTGATGATTTACTTCATTGGCTTATTAAGGGCGTCTCTAGACGTGGAAAAAGTAAGGGATTTTCTACAGGGTAAAAGCCGCGGGTTTGGCTATGTATTGGCGAGTGTCTTTGGCGCGATTACCCCATTTTGCTCTTGTTCTAGTATTCCAGTGTTTTTGGGATTTAGTTCAGTTGGGATCCCTTTGGGCATCACCATGGCCTTTTTACTGACCTCGCCGCTTATCAATGAAGTTGCCATATTATTACTGATGAGCCTGCTTGGGTGGAAGTTTACCCTACTTTATTTGCTGATAGGGATGTCGGTTGGGATCCTTGGCGGGCTGTTTCTTGATGCCATTCATGCGGAGCGATGGTTGCAGTCTTTTGCGGCTAAGGCCTTACATGAGGGACAAAGCCAAAGTGCACAGCCTTCTAATGAGCAACGTTCTACACGTTTAAGTTATCGAGCTCGCCATCAATTTGCTTTCGATGAAACTCGAACTATTTTTTCTCGTGTCTGGAAGTGGGTGATTATCGGCGTTGGAGTTGGTGCTGCCTTACATGGTTTTGTTCCTGATGGTTGGATAGAACAACATTTGGGAAGTGGTCAGTGGTGGTCGGTGCCTGCTGCGGTGGTGATTGGCATTCCCCTCTATTCGAATGCGACAGGGGTGATCCCCATCATGGAAAGTTTGTTAGTGAACGGCTTACCTTTAGGTACGACGCTGGCTTTTTGCATGAGTACTGTGGCCGCCAGTATGCCGGAATTTATTTTGTTAAAACAAGTGATGCAATGGCGTTTATTAGCCATTTTATTCGTGACCTTGTTGTGTTCCTTCACCTTGATTGGTTGGATTTTTAATTTTTTAAGTACTTTTATTTAGGAGTGAATCATGAAACATTTTAAAGTTTTAGGCTCAGGTTGTCGTAACTGTAAAAATACCGTCGCTTTATTAGAAAAAGCCGCCAATGAATTAGATAGCGAAATTAGTGTGGAGAAAGTCGAACAGCCAGCTCAAATTATGGCTTATGGGGTGATGTCGACACCTGCGGTGGTGCTTGATGAACAGGTGATACACAAAGGCAGTGTACCCAGTTATCAACAAGTGCTTGAATGGCTACAATGAGTTATTTATAGCAAGCGTTATCTATTGAGGTATTTCAAGGATATTTGATTGCGATTTAAGCCGAGAATTTGCAGCACTTTGAGGTTTTGGTGCTGCAAATCGAAAGAGCTGCGGATTTGTTTATAATAGAACCCTGTAAATAGGATGGCTTATAAACGATAAATAAGTTTTATACTGAAAGCGTCAATATCGTTCTCAGAAATGAAATAATGAGCGTATCCAAGGCCTAGGGCCCATTGAGGACTTAATTGATAAGCGGCTTGTAGACCGAGATAGGGATCGGTGGCGGTTTTATCATGTTGGATCACACTGTCTTGCACAATGCTTTCTAACTGACTTTTCCAGCGGAACAGGCCTAGGCTGCCATCAACCAGAATATGCTCGTTATTCAGCAGTTGGTAACTCAAATCACTTGCGAAACCATGGCCAAGTACTGGCGTCGCCTTTGCAACGGCTTGGTGGTATTCCTCGGGTGAGAGAGTCTCCGCTTTTAAAGTGGCACTGCCCTGACCAAGATCGATGTAGCGAAGGGCTAACTTCCACTTGGGTTTGAAACGATAAGCAATTCCAATGGACCAAGCAAAATCTGAGTCATCAGTATCCATGACTTGTACCGAAGGAATGTTATCGAGTTCACTGTTGTGGTGTGCTTTGGCATAGCCAAGCTCTGTTTCAACTGACCATCGGTTTGGCTCTGCTTGTGCCTGAGCGCTAATGATAAGTAATAATAGCATGCTGCCTATTTGTTTATGGCGACGTAGCAGGAGCAAGCCTGCGAATAACAACATAGTTACTCCCATAGAGCCTCCCGAAGAGTTTTCAACAGTAGTTGATACATAGGCTTTCACCGTGACCATTACCGTGCCTTGTGCGCTTGCTGATTTTTCATCTTGTATGCTGTAAGTGATCATATCCTCGCCATCAAAACCTAGTTTGGGTGTATAAGTTAAGGTTTGATCATCATTGATGACTACGTCTCCATAGTTTGCGCTTGCTTGAGTGAGGGTTAGTTGATCATTGTCGGCATCGAGATCATTGCTCAGGACCGAAATTTTGATTTGACTATGGTCGTCGGTCGTGGCGCTATCTTGATGGGCTATCGGAGCAAAGTTGTTGACAACTTGGATAACAACGGAGCTGTAAGCTGATCCGCCATGGTTATCGGTAATGTTGTATTGAATGATTGCTTTATCGAAAAAGCTATCTGACGTGGTGTATACCAGTTGTGAATTTTCAATGGATAATTCGCCAAAGTCGACCGTTGCGGCAGTGATATTAAGTGTATCGTTATCTGGATCGGTATCATTTGCGAGAACGTCAATAACAATACTCTCATTCCATTTTACGGTCACACTATCGGGCATTGCGACAGGAAATTGGTTGTTACTTAAGTTTATGGCGACTCCGCCCGGATCGGTAATACTTGCATTCACAAGGCCATCATCGTCATTTGGGCCTCCATCTTGAATGGTTAATTGCACACACCAATATCCAGCGTTTAAGCCAGCAGCCCACTGTGGATCATTGGGGGGCGGACAGTACCCTTGTTCGCCAGCCGCAGAGCTGACTATATTATTTGTATCTTCGACAAAATTAACCCATTGTCCGTTTTGAAATTTTCGATAAACAGCACTTTCGGGGATAGGTAAGCGTTGGGGGAGTACTACCGTATAGTTTTGTCCCGGTGTCGCTAAACCCGTCGCAATAAAATCAAATATACCACCTACATTCGTCATCTCATCATTGGCTAGTAGCTCGTGTTCAAGTAATTGCGCGCCGCCTGTTTGATTTCCAGCAATGGTAACTCCTTTGTGTAAACAAACGCCGGGCTCTGCTTCTACTAAGAATTGATGTCCGTGTAAGACTTGTTCTTGTAATACGTTGCATTCATCAATGGCGTCGAGGTAATCAGGAACTCCGTCATTGTCAGAATCTTTATAGCCCTCTTGGGCATCTGAGATCAGATCATTATCACTGTCTTCATTCCCCAGTTCGGCGAGTGCGTTGGTCACCTCAATATATATATTTTGTTTGGAGCTGAGAGCTTCGGGGGCATCATCACTTACCGTTGCGGTTAACGGGTATATTCCAGGAACTAAGGATGTTGGGTTAAAAATGAATTGATCCTGTTCGGTCGCTAAATTAATCATCTCTGAATGCTTGGAAGCCCAGACTATAGTGTGATTATCAGCTGGGTTAGCATCGGATATTAAGGCTTTAATGAGCACTAAGTCTTGATTATTGAGCACTAAATGCCGCTGTTCTCCAGCTTGTGAAACTTGAAGCTCCATTTCTGGGGCCACATTGTTTTCAACAATCGTTAAAGTATGTACCGACTTATTGCCTAAGTTGTGCTCGCGACTGAGGTGAATTTCAATGGTTTCATTTCCTTCTGTTTGCGAATCTTGGTAAATGAATAATGGAATCACCCCCTCCGTTCCCTGCTCAATAATAAGTTCCCCGTCACTTAAATCATGGTCGTTCTCATCTGCGGTTCCCGAAACGCTATAAGCAATGCGAACCGGGTAGTCAGGGGCTTTACCATTCAGGTATACCGTAACCTGTTGCTCTGTACCTTCAACCACTTGTTGGTCTTTAGCGATTGAAATTAATGGATTTACTTTTATATTCTGGCTTAAGATCACGGTGTTGCCTTGAGCATCACTGGCTTGCCAATGTACAGTGTTATTGCCGGGAGGAAATAAGCTCGGGCCATTCACCAGAGAAACTGGAAGCGCTTCACCTGCTGCATCAACCGCACTTGCCTTTCCGATATCAAGTTTTGTAAATAAGCCCGTGGCATTTGCGACAACATCCTCAGGTGGACTTAATGTAGGTAATCGCTCATTGGCAATCGCTTGCAGTAGTAAAGAGACTTGGGCACTGGCACTTGCTCCCGTTGGATCTTGAATCATGTAGTTAAATTCGACTTTACCCGCGGTGCCAATAGGCGCTTGATAAACGAGTTGGTTATCTTTAATTCGCACTTCTCCTACACTCACCGAGGCTGCAATAATGGAAATAGGGTCGCCATCGGCATCACTATCATTGGCTAAGACGTCTATTTGATAGCGGTTCTCATCATTGGTTTGTAAAATTGGTAAATCATCTTCGGCAATCGGTTTGTCGTTAAGTCCGTTAACATTCACGGTAATGGTTTTTGTTGTTTGATAACCATTGTTATCGGTGAGAGTGAGGACAAAGCTATCATTACCAAAGAAATCCGCTTCGGGTGCATAGCTCACGCTGGTGCCGTTTACGCTCACCGTACCATGGCTAGCTAGGCTGCTAACACTCGCGACCACGGTATCACCGTCTAGGTCTGAATAAGTAAAACTCAAACTTTGGCTATTATCTTCATCGGTGCTCAAGGTGGAGCCCATGCTAATGCTGGGCGCATCATTCACCGAGGCCACGGTGACGTTGATCTGCTGGCTGGTGCTGTAACCATTATTATCGGTTAGGGTGAGGGTAAAGCTATCCGAGCCAAAATAGTTCGCTACGGGGGCATAGCTGACGGTGGTGCCATTTACGCTGGCCGTACCATGGCTTGCTTGGGTGGATACTGAAGCGACTACTGTATCGCCATCCACATCTGAGTAGCTAAAACTGAGACTTTGGTTATTATCCTCATCGGTACTTAAGGTGGAGCCTATGTTGATGCTCGGCACATCATTGACTGAAGAAACGGTGACGTTAATTTGTTGGGTGGTGGTATAGCCCGCATTATCGGTGAGAGTGAGGGTAAAGCTATCACTACCGAAGAAATTCGCTTCGGGTATATAGTTCACGCTGGTGCCGTTTACGCTGGCTGTGCCATGGCTTGCTTGGGTACTGACACTTGCGACGACCGTGTTGTCATCTACATCTGTGTAAGTAAAACTTAGGTTCTGGTCATTATCTTCATCGGTACTGATGGTAGAGTCAATGCTGATACTGGGGGCATCATTCACCGCACGAATCGTGATATGTATGGTGGCTTGATTGGAGCGCCCCCCTTCATTGTCACTGATGGTATACATGAAACTATCTAGGCCACTGGCATTTGCCTGAGGGATGTAGGTGATCGACCCATCGCCATTCACGGTGACCGAACCTAAACTCGGAGTTGTTACGATCATTAAAGATGTGGTTTCCAGTGAACCGTCAACATCGCTGTCGTTGCTGGTTACATTTAGGCTGACCGGCTGATCTTCTTCTGTTGAGGCTTCATCGTTGTTCGCTATGGGGAGGTGGTTCACCACATTATTGGTCAGCGTCACGGTGGCCACATTAGAAATGGCACCTGAGTTGTCGGCAATCGTATAGGTAAAGCTGTCTTCTCCACTAAGATGTGTGTTTGGGGTATATTGAATCAGACCAGAAGCAATCACTGTGGCAAGCCCTTGCGTTGGCGTTGCTACGATAGAAATCGAACTCAGATTTAGTGTGCCATCGATATCACTATCGTTCCCCAACACATTGATGCGATGGGGAATATCTGCCTGCAGCATCGCGATGTCATCGCGGGCAACTGGCGCGTCATTGAGAGAATTGATGGTCACCGTGACGGTGGTTTCTGCAGAACTAGCATGTAAATCGTCTTCAACAACATAGGTGAAACTATCACCACCGCTATAGTTAGCCTCAGGGGTAAAGGTCAACACTCCACTGGCATTTGCACTCACCGAACCATGCGCTGGTGGCTTAACTATTTGGACACTGGCGACATCAATTGTGCCGTCGCTATCGGTATCGTTGACAAGCACATTGATATCAACGTCATGATCTTCGTCTGTTGTGACACTATCTGCGACGCCGATAGGAGCCTCATTTGCTCCAGATACATTGATCGTGACCGTGGCAAGGTTCGACACTCGCCCAGTGCTATCAGCAACGGTGTAGCTAAAGTGATCTGTCCCGGTAAAATCAAGGGAGGGTGTATAGTTCACTTTGCCATCAGCTACCACGGCACTGCCATGTGCGGGTGGTGTGACTACAATTTGAGTGGTATTTAGTATATCGCCAATATCTGGGTCGGTATCATTGGCAACAACGTCAATTGGTAATAAGGTATCTTCCATTGTCTCTGCAACATCATTGATCGCTACCGGATCATCGGCAACAGGTGCCACTGTTAGGGTAACTGTTGCGGGTATGGATTCGCCTCCATAGATATCTTCAACTGTATAGGTAAAGCTATCGCTGCCGACATAATTAGGATCCGGTGTGTAGTTCACGACTCCCGTTCCGGTATTCACACGGGTAATGCCATGAAGCGGCTGACTATGAATCGTCATACTCGCTAAATTGATTGGACTATCGTCGTCGCTATCATTCTCCAAAACAGCAATCGCAACTTGATTATCTTCAGCGATTGAAATGGCATCATCGGATACATGAGGAACGAGGTTGTTAATGGTGAAGTTGTATGAGTTTTGTGTCGAAAATCCGCTAAAGGTGTTGCCTGCACTATCTTCAAGGGCATTGTTCCCAATCAGCACATAATAACTGTGAGTAGGCGTAAAAGTGGCGGTAGGGTTGATGGTCACAACTTGCCCAGTCATGATTATTTTCGAACCACCCACAGCTATGGCTTCGAGTAAGCTATCATCGGCGCTGTCAAAAATAGAAATATTGCCACTCCCGGCAACTATGGTTTCGTTAAATGTGAGCGCCAACGACGCATCCTTAGCCACATTGGCGCTGTTATCTGCAGGAAGCAATGCCGTAATATAAGGGGCGGTTCCGTCATACTGAATATGCTGAGTTGTTGACGCTATATTCAGGTTGCCAGATGCATTGCTGAAGGTATCTGCGGCAACGGAAACGTTTATTTGACCCTCTGCTGTGGGGGTCAATGTGACTGTATAGCTGGTACCAGAACCAGTAAATCCACTTAAGGTGCCGCCCGTAATAGAGATATCGCCGACCGTAAAGTCACTGCTCGCTTCGCTTAACGTTGCGGTAATGGTGGCGGTTTCAGCGACTTTTAACTGGGTTTTGTTACTCGACAGGGTCACGCTGGGACGCTGGGTATCTACCGCGATATTCAGTTGGGTTGCACTGGTATTGTTGTTGCCCGCAGCATCGGTAAAGGTATCTGCGGCCACATTAATGGTTGCCGCCGTGGTGCTGTTTGTGGTTGGCGTAAAGGTGGCTGTATAGCTGGTGCCTGAGCCGGTAAATCCACTTAAGCTACCGCCGATGATCGCGATATCACTGACCGTAAAGTTACTGCTCGTTTCGCTTAACGTTGCGGTAATGGTGGCGGTTTCAGCGACTTTTAACTGGGTTTTGTTACTCGACAGGGTCACGCTGGGACGCTGGGTATCCACCGCGATATTCAGTTGAGTGGCAACCGTATTGTTGTTGCCCGCTAGATCGGTAAAGGTATCTGCGGCCACATTAATGGTTGCCGCCGTGGTGCTGTTTGTGGTCGGCGTAAAGGTGGCTGTATAGCTGGTGCCTGAGCCGGTAAATCCACTTAAGGTACCGCCGATGATCGCGATATCACTGACCGTAAAGTCACTGCTCGCTTCGCTTAACGTTGCGGTAATGGTGGCGGTTTCAGCGACTTTTAACTGGGTTTTGTTACTCGACAGGGTCACGCTGGGACGCTGGGTATCTACCGCGATATTCAGTTGGGTTGCACTGGTATTGTTGTTGCCCGCAGCATCGGTAAAGGTATCAGCGGCCACATTAATGGTTGCCGCCGTGGTACTGTTGACGGTCGGCGTAAAGGTGGCTGTATAGCTGGTGCCTGAGCCGGTAAATCCACTTAAGCTACCGCCGATGATTGCGATATCACTGACCGTAAAGTTACTGCTCGTTTCGCTTAAAGTTGCGGTAATGGTGGCGGTTTCAGCGAGTTTTAACTGGGTTTTGTTACTCGACAGGGTCACGCTGGGGCGCTGGGTATCCACCGTCATATTCAGTTGAGTGGCAACCGTATTGTTGTTGCCCGCTAGATCGGTAAAGGTATCTGCGGCCACATTAATGGTTGCCGCCGTGGTACTGTTTGTGGTCGGCGTAAAGGTGGCTGTATACAGTGAGCCACTGCCACTAAAGCTTGACAGGCTACCACCCGCAACAAGGATATCCCCTACCGTAAAGTCACTGCTCGCTTCGCTTAAAGTTGCGGTAATGATGGCGGTTTCAGCGACTTTTAATTGGGTTTTGTTACTCGACAGGGTCACGCTGGGACGCAGGGTATCTACCGTCATATTCAGTTGAGCGGCAACTGTATTGTTGTTGCCCGCTAGATCGGTAAAGGTATCAGCGGCCACATTAATGGTTGCCGCCGTGGTGCTGTTTGTGGTTGGCGTAAATGTAGCCGTATACAGTGAGCCACTGCCACTAAAGCTTGACAGGCTACCACCCGCTACAAGGATATCCCCTACCGTAAAGTCACTGCTCGCTTCGCTTAACGTTGCGGTAATGGTGGCGGTTTCAGCGACTTTTAATTGGGTTTTATTACTCGATAGGGTCACGCTGGGACGCTGGGTATCCACCGCGATATTCAGTTGGGTTGCACTGGTATTGTTGTTGCCCGCTAGATCGGTAAAGGTATCAGCGGCCACATTAATGGTTGCCGCGGTGGTACTGTTTGCGGTTGGCGTAAAGGTGGCCGTATAGCTGATACCAGAACCAGTAAATCCACTTAAGGTTCCGCCCGTAATAGAGATATCACTGACCGTAAAGTCACTGCTCGCTTCGCTTAACGTTGCGGTAATGGTGGCGGTTTCAGGGACTTTTAACTGGGTTTTGTTACTCGACAGGGTCACGCTGGGACGCTGGGTATCTACCGTCATATTCAGTTGAGTGGCAACCGTATTGTTGTTGCCCGCTAGATCGGTAAAGGTATCTGCGGCCACATTAATGGTTGCCGCCGTGGTGCTGCTTGTGGTTGGCGTAAAGGTGGCCGTATAGCTGGTGCCTGAGCCGGTAAATCCACTTAAGGTACCGCCGATGATCGCGATATCACTGACCGTAAAGTCACTGCTCGCTTCGCTTAACGTTGCGGTAATGGTGGCGGTTTCAGCGACTTTTAACTGGGTTTTGTTACTCGACAGGGTCACGCTGGGACGCAGGGTATCTACCGTCATATTCAGTTGAGTGGCAACCGTATTGTTGTTGCCCGCTAGATCGGTAAAGGTATCTGCGGCCACATTAATGGTTGCCGCCGTGGTACTGTTTGTGGTCGGTGTAAATGTAGCCGTATACAGTGAGCCACTGCCACTAAAGTTTGACAGTGCTCCCCCCGTAACGACGACATCCCCAGAAGCAAAATTACTACTTGCTTCACTCAGGGTGAAGGTTAGGGTTGGCGTCTCTCCCATTTTTAGCGCGTTATCTGATGTGGTTGTCACCACAGTGGGGGGGATTTTATCGAGCGTGGCCGTATCGGTGACCGCTGTCGCCGCATTGCCTGCCGCATCGGTCACAACCACACTCAGGGTTAATGTCCCATTATTCAGCCCTGTGACATTCAAAGAACTAACCGTATCTACGGCCGTGGCAAGTGTGCCTGTCCCCGTAATTGCGCTCCCGCCCCCAGTTGATGTCAGGCTATAACTGTAGTTTGCTCCAACTTCACCACTAGCAAACTGGAAGGATAGGCTGCTGGCTTGTGTCGCGTTATAGCTTGTTTGATTCAAGGCGACACTGTGGCCACTGGGCGGAGTGATATCTCCTGTCACATTAATCGTCACGGTCCGAGTGAGGCTATCATCAGTCCCATCGTTGATTACCACCGTCGCGCTTCTGGCGCTCAGATCCGGAGAACCCGCCGTATTGTTATAAGTGATACTTTGCAAAAAAGTAGCCACTTGTGCCGTGGTCGCTGATGCGCCTGTTATGCTAATGGTATTTTGCAGCACACTGTCACTTTGTCCACTGATACCACCTAGTGCATTCTTTGCTGCGGCCGTCACGTTCAAGCCTTCTGCACTTCCGTCCGGGCGACTCGCCATCGTGACGGTGATAGTACTCATGGTATCGCCATCACCATCGGTGACCGTCGCATCGGGGGCAATGGATACAGTACTGGTGCTAAACGAGATCGTGTGATCGTTACCCGCGCCAACACCATTTAAATCAAGGGCTGGGGCCGTGTTAGTCGCAGCGACAAAATCCGAAATCGTCACGCTGGATATAGCTATTTCTTGATAGCCAGCCGTTCCTTGGATCCCGGTCGTATTCCCGGCAACCTCAGTTGGCCAGACTATCACCACTTTATCTACCGATTGCCATGCGGGATTGGCTGCCCAAGTACCTGAACCTCGGGTAAAGGTTTCGGCAGCATAGGAGCCAGTAATCACCCAAGTTAGGGTATCTGAAACAACTTGCGAGCCATTATCAAAACCAATCAGCGTAAAGTCTTCGGTATTCCCATTCGCTGCACCTCTTCGAAATAGTTCAAACGCATCCAGCGAGAAGTTGCCTGTAGCGGTGAGTTGCAATCCTCCGCTTCGATTATTATAAAAAGTGTCATCCACATCAACGGGACCAACCGCTCCGCCAAGCGCTGTTAACTGCTGTACCCGACTATTCGTGTATACATTGCTGCCTTGGGTTCCCGTTCCCCAGTCGATGGTTAAATCGACGGTGGGAGAAATATTAACGGTCATTGTCACATCATCAACAATCGCAGAACCGATGTTTCCATATTTCACGACTTGTTGGCCAAGCACGGTTGGATAATCTGCCAATAATAGAGCGTTTGAATTAAAGAGGTGCGCCGTATTTATCTTGCCGAACTGACGCTCAAGAATCCAGTTTCCCCCTTGCTGAACACCCCCAGTATTATCAATAGATGCAGCGACATCGGTTTGAGTCAGTTGGGCTAATGCGCTCACAAACTCGGCACCTTGCGCACCTTGGCCAACTTGGCAGCCATAAATAAGCAGGTCACCGCTTGGTTTGAGTGCGTGTTTCAATGCTGCGAGTAATTGATTAGAGGACCGAAGGGTGTTTGAGGAGAGAGTTTCACCCAGCAAGAATAGTTGTCCGGGTGCACCATGTGAGATGAGATGAATCGCGTCTAGATCTACAAAACTTGCCAGTTTTTCGCTAAGCGTGGCTAAGGTATCTAGTGCAGAGAGCTGAATGATCTGGTTATCCATATCCATGCCAAAAGCTCTCTGTAATACAGCACTGTGTGGGACGTCTGCATCGATGATCACGAGCCGATCAAATGGAACCGACTGGAAAATGTGTTGATCTTCGCCACCCTGAGGGCTTAAGTGATGCTTGGCCTCTTCAATTGACCGCGTGGTAATAGACGGTTCCCTGTCCGATGATGAGGATGTTTCCCAGCTATCTGCACCAAAAGCGCTGACCGAGACAGTGATAAGCAATCCAGCGAACGCGGAGGTGAGATCAATCATCTTTTTATTCCTTTTCATTCGAGTCTTCCCTATCAAATACAATTATCTTAATTGCCTTAACTCACTTCGATGCGATACCTTTCGCTGCTTGCAAATCAATGGCGAAGTTGTTGTTCACTGCGCCATTTAGATTCCAGGGACGAGCTAAGCCCTGGGTGGGTACAGTCCATCCAACGATATTTGCCAGTTCACCACCTGCACCGGATTAGTAATATCAATGGCATTACCACCTCCAGTGTTGCCTACAGTCACGTTGCCACCAGTGCTCCCTTGCAACTCTACCGTCAAGCCCTCTATCTCGGTTAGGGTGGGGGGTTGAAAGCCGGGTGCAACGTACATACTTGAGGCTCCAGCAGCGAGGTGGGTGTTCGATGCTGGGGTGGTCGTTGTTGCAGTGTCAGTGGCAGCCTGCAAACTACTTGAGACTGATATATTCCCGCTCGGCGCGAATGTTGCTGCGTGCGTATGTTCCGGCATTTGTGATAGCGCAAGAACAGCGTACTCGTTACCCATCATGTGTCCTTGATAATAGGTTTTCCCGCCAGGCCTTGTGCCAACACCGACAGGGGAGCGGCCACGCATATCGGGGATCCCAAAGGTGGTTCGAGCATCCCCGCCGTACGTCGCTCCGAGTATTGAGAAAAGTGACGGGTTTTGCGAAATAGCGACCTGTTGTCCAAGACACATCGCAAATTTTTCGATCGTGAAGGTGCCAGCAAATGGTGTCATGGTGCCTAGATAGGGTTCAGCAGACATAATTAATCCTCATCATATTGATTAAACGTGGTTTACTTTGCTCAGCTTCATGCATGTTAAAAGGCGTATTTTTGCCGATAACGATACATGTGTTGCCGTTGTTGGAAAGCATAGGGTGAATGTTCATAGGCTTAAATCGGTTCACATTTTTCTGGTAAGTCGACCAGAAACACCGGCGGAATAAAAAATTCAGGTAGCGATATTTTTCTGGCTTCGCCATGATGGACTTTATCCAGGCACAGAGTGCCTAATTCATTGACACTGATATCCAGCTCGGCATCGCTTTCTGCACTTGGAAATCGCCAATATAATTCTGTTGTTTTATAACGGAGCAATACCATCTGTTGATAGTGATCAAAATCACTAAAGGTCTCGGTAAATTTGTCATGGCAGTTTTCAATTTTTTGCTGACCTAAAAAATGGATGAGTAACTCGCCCATCCCCGGCACGAAAACAATGGTGGCTTCTCCACTGAGCACCTTAAATGACCCCGTTCCTTTTGATTTGGCGATACGCTCTGTCTCTGAAAGCTGTATTGAATCAGGGAGCAGCCCATGGTTGTAAGGTAAAATGGCCAATTGATAGAGGTAGTGATTGGTAACATTGACTTTGATCTTCATCGCTCTCTCGCTTCTAGGTTAGGGTTTCAGTCGAGATATGATAAATATATCGCTAAGGCTATTATCGTATCTGTCTAAATTTGCTGTTTATCTCTCTATTCACTTATTGTCAGAGGGAACGCTTTAGTCAGTGCTCTCCATCTCTAAACATTATTTTTTCGATGAAGCGCCATGTCGATGCAGGTGCCAGCGTCTAAACCAAATAACAAAGCAAAACGGTAACCATCAAAAAAGCCCTGTGGGCAGGAAATGATGTCTAGCCTTAGCGCGCTATCTTTGGTTTTTATGAGCATTCCCGCTTGAATGCTCACCTCTAAAACCGTTCCAACAGTTATCCCTGATAGTTCACAGTTGACCTTGCTTGCTTGATATAGATGAAAGTTACCTTGGGGAAAAGGCAGTATTACGCCCCCGCAATCACTATTTCCTGCCCGAGCCATATTGACAATGTCTTCACTGGAATGACGATGCCAATCTACTATTAGGTCTTGTTCGCTGATCTTCGGCGCACCAGTAACATCTTTCTGCGCTTGAGCTTGCCAACAGATATCATCAGATTGGATAGCGTTCAATAAGCGTTCAATGAGTTGCGGTGCATATTGTGCGGCCTTTTGATATAAACATTGCAAGCTATCGAAGGGGTGGATCGGCACGAGCTGTTCCATGCCAATATCCCCACTGTCAAATTCGGCTGCGACTCGATGTAGGGTTAAACAAAGTTGCTTTTCTCCATGACGCAACTGCCAATACAGCGGCATTGGTCCTCGGTAATCGGGCAACTTTCCTGGGTGAATATTGAATAGCCAACCGTTGAAAAATTGGATGACTTGAGGGCTGATCTTATGCCTGAACCAATACACAAGACCAGCACTGACTTGCAATGCATCAAGCTCTGCCAATAATTGAATTTCACTTTGGAGGGAATATTGCAAAGTTTTTATCTGATGTTGCGCGAGAAGCGCTTGTAACTGGGTCAGATCTGGATTCGCTGGGCTATTCACCAGGACGACACAAGCCAACATATCCAGCTGCTGCAATCGCTGAATCGTGGGAAATGCAAAACAGCTACCAGTAAAAATTGCATATTGTTGTTTCATCATCATTCCCTATAACTTGCTTGCTATAAAACCAGGTAGTCCTGTGAGTTGATAAAAAAACTGCACTGTATCGCCACTGTTTGCGACAAAATAAGGGTGATCAATTTGATTTGGCTGGGCATCGATGTAAAAGCTCATATCCGGTCGAGGATGAGTGATACCAGAGTCATACTGCTGAACAGTTTCTTGGCCGTAGGTATGAACATGCGCATAAATGGCCAGTATCCGCTGAGACATATCTTCAATGCCTTTTGGAATGGTCAATTGGTTGGCTGTGAGAACCTTTATCCCGCCATCTAGAGCAATTGGCTGTGCCTTTAATAAGCTGGATTTGTTGACCTTGAAAATCTCACCAAGTTCAATACGGTCGGCTTGTGCCGTTGGGTCCACATTGAGTGAGTGAGTAAATGCTGCAGTTCGCCATTGTTGGCTAAACTCGGTCTCTCCAATCACCATGATGCCGCGTACCGACACTTGTTGCGGGATCAGGCTACCTTCTAGGTCTAGGTAGTGCACCAGGTGTTTGGCAATACTCAGCTGGCCTTCTTGAGTGAAACCATGTTGCATTGCTTCCAAGATCAATAAATCGATGCTTTGTTCAGGAATATATTCGGTGGCGTCTTGCTCGACGATGTCGCAGATATAGTCAGTAATCTCCAGATCACTCACTAACTGGCGAAGCGAGAGGATCGCACCAGCTTGTATATCGAGCAGAGTAACTTTAAGTTGGCCCGCTTTGATCTGACCTTGTTGCTGATAATATTTAAGTAAGGGGAGTAATAGCGGGGCGAATGGGCCGCAGGCAGGGTAGAGAACATTTACTACTGATTTTTGACGTAGCTGTTGTTTAATTGCGAGATCGATACCACGCACATAACCTTGAATACGATAAACATCTTTAATGGTGTGACGACAATTGAGAGGCGACATAATCAGTCCGCTGCTCGATACGTACTGACGGGTCAGTAATTCTTGACTTAATTCAGCTAAAGCCATTGATTGCGTCGCCGACTCATACATTTGCTCAAAGGCTGCAACTAACTGCTGATGTTTTGCTGATTTGTCTGCGAGTACTAAGGTTATTGCCTCAACAAAGCTTTGTTGAAGTTGATGTTGTCGCTGCTGAATCGTCATTTCAGTCTTGAAAAGAGACTCAAGTTGCGTTCTGAGTGAGTATTTTAACAGCTCGTCGGTTAAAGGATCCGCAAAGGTGAGTGGACGGACATTTGGATCGTTATCAGCTTGAGGGTTTTCCATTTCTGTCGCCTATTAAGCCTTGAAAATCTCATTAAGTATTTAGCTAAATGGTTGCAGCACAAGTATGCAATTTCATCCCTAAATAACATAAATGTCAGAATTAACTATAGTTGGCCATATTAACTTTGCGGTTATTAATTTGTTATTGGGATCACAAACTAGTCTGATGCTTAGCTGAGTTTGTTTTTGTTCAGTCGTCTCGATGACGGTGCATGGGCTAGGTTTACTGAGTTTTGGTCAGATATTTTCGTTTCAGATAAAATTTGTCGCTGCATTTGTTCGACAGTGTTGGTGTTCAAATTATTGTGCGCCATCTTCAATGGTTCGGCTGTTGATTGGATGTAAAACCTCGCTGAAGCGCAATCAGCTTTAGGGCCCTGTAGGACTTTGACGTTTGAACTTACTTGTCACAACGCTGAATACTGAAGTTAATACTCAATTTTGATGTTTGCGTAAAATTTAAATAAATATTCATTTTTGTTCAGTTGCTTGTGCTGCTTTGGAGAAGTATCACGGTTTTATTAAGTAATTTAATCATAAAAAAGTAGCAGACAATAGTGAGATTTTTAAATTTC
This sequence comes from Agarivorans sp. QJM3NY_33, assembly GCF_050870865.2. Lineage (NCBI taxonomy): Bacteria > Pseudomonadati > Pseudomonadota > Gammaproteobacteria > Alteromonadales > Alteromonadaceae > Agarivorans > Agarivorans sp. QJM3NY_33. The sequence goes on along the minus strand of NZ_CP194039.2, from coordinate 3,888,052 downwards.
ACTATGTTTATTACTAGCCCTCCCTCTTCATTATTTTGTTATTTGTTATTGTGCTGAAAAGACGCTGATTTAATTTTATGTTGCTGTTTATTTTATAAAAAAATATTTCTGTTTTTGTGCGCTCGTCTACGCACCCAACCGAAAGGCACTATATATGGGCTTATTTTTGGTGCGTTTGCACTAAATTGGTTCCATTTTTAGTGCTTGGTTTTTTAAAATTGTATGATTTATTATTTGCCGCACTAGCTTGGTGCTTATTTTGCTTGGCTGGCTTATTGATTGCATTGGCGTGACTCAATAAAAATAATTATGCGAGATAGACGGATGAATTTGACTAATGCAGAGCGGCGTTGGCTCCCCTGGATGGGAAGTACCGGTAAATTGGCTATGAAGAAGGCAACTTGGCTAAATCGAGGGAGAAGCGAGTTGTTGGCGGAGACCTTTGAGAGTGTTGCGCAAACCAGAGTGCAAATATTGCAAGCCTGGGTGAATAGTCAGTGGGCTTTCTTAGAAAATGCTGCGCTTTATTTACAGACCAAGAAGACGCAAGATAAAGTTGATACCCTGCAGCATTTAATTTCTCGTGGTGCAGATTTCTCCGAGCTATTTTTAGTCGATCATAAGGGGAAGGTAAGTCATTCATCGGCTGCGATACTGGCCGAAACCCAATGCGATAGTAAAGCCTTACAACAAGGTTTGCAGGACAAGTTTTTACATGGCCCTTATGTGGATCCGCGGACCTTAAGCTTAGGGGCTTCCAGCTCGTCTTTTCATGACGCCGTGACTTTGATGTTTTACCTACCTCTGTTTGATTCAGATAAGCAGGTGAGTGGCTGCTTATGTGGTCGGGTGCCGAATGATGTGCTAGGCGATTTGATCCAACGCGAAGCGGGTCATATTTATAGCGAATCTGGCGATAATTATATCTTTATGGTGGAATCGAACTTTGATTCGAGTATTTTGCCCGGAACCGCTCTGTCCCGCTCTCGTTTTGAAGATAATACCTTTTCCCATGGCGAAAATTTAAAGTCAGGGGTGAAAACTGAGTGGGGAACGGTAAAAGTTCAGCAACATACCGAGTTTGAGATCCGTTTTACCGATCCTGCCACCGGACAGTTACATCCCGGGGTCAGGGAAACCATCGCCAATGGCAGCAACCTTTACGTCGACTATCCTGGTTATTCAGACTATCGGCATATCCCGGTTATTGGCAAAGGGGTCACCTTTCAGATGCAGGGCTCTGCTGATCGATGGGGAATGATGTGTGAGGCCGATCTGGAGGAGGTGTATCGTCATCGCTCGCTGACCTATAGCTTAACCCGACAATATGTACTGTGTATGTTGATGGTGTTATTTGCTCCTTTGTTGGCGAATCACTGGCTGGAGATGGGCCTAGTGGGCCAGTGGGGACTGAGCCTTTCAATGGCCTTATTTAGCGCCTTGGCTTTTAAGCATTTTTGCGCATCTCCGGTGACTCAGGGCCTGAAGGGGATGACTCGAGTGATTCAAACCATCGCCGAAGGGGATGGCAACCTAAATCAACGTTTGGATGCCAGTCAGTTTAAGGCCGATGAGACTGGTGATATGGGGCGCTGGGTGAATAGTTTCATCGATAATCTGGAAGAATTAATGGGCCGACTGGTTCAGGCCTCCAATGAAGTGCAACAGGTCTCGGCTTCGATGTTACGGCGTTGTCAAAAAATGGATGGTGCCACAGTGGAAACTGCTGAGTCTATCGACTCAATGTTGAACTTGGCAACTAGCCAGCAAGATGAAATTGCGCTTGCCAGTGACTCTGCGCATACCATGCAGGCGGTGATGCAACAGGTGGTTGATAGTGCTCAGCAAGAGTATTTTAAAGCGTTAGAAGGAGCGAACACCATTCGTGAAATTGTTGAGTCTTCAGCTAAAAGTGTCAACGATATTAATAAAGAAATGCAAGAGATCGGTGGTATTGTTAAGTTGATTACCGAGATTACCGACCAAACTAACTTGCTGGCCTTAAATGCGGCGATTGAAGCGGCGAGAGCTGGCGAGCATGGGCGCGGATTTTCGGTGGTGGCTGATGAAGTGAGAAATCTAGCTGATAAAACTTCTCAGGCGGCCAATCATATTGGCGAGTTAATGAATAAACTACACCGAGAGTCTGAAACTGCGGTTAAATTTATGCAGCAAGGCATCGAGAACGTTGACAGTAGCAGCGTGAATAATGAATCTTCTAACCGCAACGAGCAACTGCAAAAATCCGTATCGTCTCTGTTTGATATTATCAACGATTTATCAGCGAATAGTGAGAAACATAAGCAAACTGCCTGTGGTGCGCAGGATATTACCGTTCGTCTGCAAACCTCGGCCCAACAAATGTCGCGTCGTACCACCTTAATGGAGAATGCGATTCAGCGTTTAGAGCTATTAGTGGGACGTTTTGACGTGTCTCGTATACATTAGCTTGTGTGTTTTTGAGTGAAGCCCTGAGCAACATGAATGTTGTTCAGGGCTTGTAAAGCCTATCTTATTATTTTCGTTGAGAGGCTGCTATGTGCTATGAATGATAAGCGTCGCTTATTGAACTTTATCCAAGTCGACGATTAAGTCCATGCTTTGCTTCAGCTCTGTGCCTTTTTGAATATTTTTAATTTGAGCTAAAGAAGACTTCACTTCTTGTTTATTCCGTAAAACCGTATAGCTCACATCAAAGTGTTTAGTTTCTCCTGCTTTGATGGTGGGAACTAAACCAAGCGGACGTTGAAATTTGGTGTTATAGGCATAACTAGTGCCGGGCTCAATACCAGTGACGTAACCCTGTTGGTCGGTATCGGTATTTTTCCACAGTGTTAATACGGGCAATTGTTTTACGTTATAGCCAACCGCAACTCCCTGATTACCCTGTTTATTGTGCAGCACCACTAAGCTGTTGCCTTGTTTATCGCCGATGGGTTTCAAATTGAAGACCATTTCGTCATAGTCTTTGGTGGGGCCTAAATAAGTTTGCCAATCTTTGAGTCCAGCTTTGGCATAACTATTAAATGGCGATATTTCCTTGGCGGCAGCAGTGACTTTGGCGCCTTTTTCCAAAATAGGACGACCAAAGTTGGAGTGATAAATGATTTGGTATTCATCATCATAATCGGCTTTATTGGTGAGACTGTCGTGCAAGGAGAAGCTGTTTGCACCTGGCGTCACCTGAAACTCAGTCATGGTGACCAGCTCTGCTTTTTTAAAGGTCCGTTCGCTCACTTCACCCTGAATGGTAATTTTGTGAGGGGGGGTATCGTCAATAATCACTTTTACTGTGGAAGCTGGGGTGTTCTGTAAGCGGCCATGCAGGCTGAGCAATTGACCATTATCGTCAACGCCCGGGTGGCCGGTCCATTCATAGCCGCAGCGGACTAACATTTCATTAAAACCATCTAACCAACCCAAACCGCCGCGACTCTCTAAGTCAATGAAGGCGGGGTTTACAATTTCTTTGACTGGTGAAGTCCAACCTAGAATGCGTTTACCATCCATTTGTACATTGTAGATCCCCATGCCGCGAGTCGGCACAAGGGTAATCGACATTTCCCCATTATTGATGACCAATACATCGACACCGGTTTGTTTGCCACCCTTTAGGCTGCGTTTTTCAATCGAGAATGGGGTATCACTTTGATAGCCAAGAGAGGCACTGCTTACTTTCCAGTCCCCTACATCTAAAGATGAGCTGGAGTCGGTGAGTAGGAATTCGGCTGAGTAAGCATTTGCAGAGCATAAACCTAGAGCAACAGCAGCTAACGAGTATTTAATGTTCATTGAATATTCCTTCATTAATTATCTAAGTACACATAACTGAATCGATTCAGCAAGACCATACGCTTACCGATGATTTATTCAATAAGAGAATGAGTGAACGTGATTTCAGCAAGGTTCAGCAAGCAACACAGTGTGATAATTGATTGCTGAATCACTTTCAGCAGCATTTCACTTGGCTGGTCGAAAGGGCGACAGAGCGCTTGGCTCAGTTATTTATCCGGGTGTTGTAAAGGCACCGCTTGGTCGGGCCTGGTTATTCAGCTTTCGTTGCTTTTTAGGCATTAATAAGCCACCAAAAAATAAAATATTCCTATTTATATCAATTGTTTATATTATTTTTTCTGGATTTTACTTTTGCTGGATTGGTTTTTACTTTTTTGCAATGGTCGAGTCATATTCGGCATATAAGGTTTTGGCTCTTCAAATTTATCACTTACTTATTGCTGACAAAAAATATGACAACATTTGCAAACCATAAAATACAATTGAGCCTGGCTTCACTGCTGATGCTTAGTCTGCTGGGCTGTAATTTTTCTAGCTCTTCATCCCCTTCGCCGACGAAGCCAAATAAGCCTGACGGAGTGGGCCATGAACTCGATGTGGCGATTCCGTCTCGCGTTTATCCTTTGCCAGTCGTCGAGCATGCCGAGCATAATGCTCAAGATCCCGAACGGTTTATGATTGAGCACAACCCTGTAGCCACCATCTTAAATGGATTTAATCGTATCTGGCACCTGGGCTTAGCAGGCTGGCAAAACGATGCAAATGGTGATGGGCCGGAAAGCTTCAAGGAGCAAAAGATCATCGATGCCGATGCCTGGCGACATAATATGAACTACGTGTTGCAAGTGACCGAGCAGCGAACCCCGGAACAAGCCATCGAGAGTTATTCCGATGATCGGCGTAGTAAAAACTACAGCGTCATCGATGGCTTTGGTCCCCTGACTCATGCCTACCTTGCGGGGAGTGGTGCCTATGTCGATCTGGATGTTCCACGGGTGAGCGATGTGCTTGAAAATGAGAACTTCTTTGCGGTTCATAATGATGGTGGCGATTATTCTGGTGATATTCACTCCGACCTAGGCGCAGTGGTGCAGTTGGTGAACGATTTTCGCCAAAATTCGCCAGCTTCGGCGAATGGTTCTAAATATATTTTCTCTAGTCCTCGGCCCTGGCGGATGACGGCATCTGGAGAAGTTGACTATCTGGGGACCTATCTTCATCACTGTGAACAACAGGATGGCAGCACCGAGCAAAGAATTTACGACCGGTATCAGAGTCCGGTGAAGGTATTGCCGGGTCTGCGCTGCGCCGCTCGGCATCATGGAAATGATCCCTTAACTGATGAAGGGGAAAATCGTCGCAAGGACGGTGGTTACCCCAGTGGCCATACCAATGCGGGTTATTTGGCAGCCATGGCCTACGCCTACGCCTTCCCGCAGCGTTATGCAGAGCTGTTGACTCGTGGCTCACAATTGGGTGAGAACCGAATCATTACCGGAATGCATTCTCCCTTAGATGTTATGGGCGCGCGGATACATTTTCAAACGATTGCGGCCTATGCCTTAGGTCAGGACCACATCTATCAGAATGCACAAGCTGCCTATCAGCAAGCGCAAGCGTATTTTGCTGGGCAAGCGCAAGCTGAAGGATTAGAGCTGTATGATTACGCACATCGCTGGGCCGAACATGAGTTAGGTTTATTGATGGCGATAACATTATTGTCGAGGTTGGGAATAATAATCGCTATGCAGATCGTCAGGCGAATAGACGGGTTTATCGTGAACGTTTAACCTACGGGTTTAGCCAAAACCCTCAACTTGCGGGTCAAGCGCCAGAGATCCCGGAAGGTGCGGAACGTTTGTTAGAGACTCGCCAGCCCTATCTGAGTGATATGCAACGTCGTGCGGTGTTATATACCACGGCGCTTGATTCCGGTTACCCTATTTTAGATGACAGCAAAGGTTGGGGCCGACTTGATTTAGTGAGCGCTGCCGATGGTTATGGGGCATTTATCGGCGATGTAACGGTTAATATGGATGCACGTAAGGGCGGTTTTCATGCTCGGGATTGGTGGTATAACGATATCAGCGGGGCCGGCAAACTCACCAAGCAGGGCTCGGGCAGCTTGCATCTTGCCGGTAATAATTCTTACCGCGGCGGCAGCTTAATTGAGCAGGGCAGGATTGTTGCCGAGAGTGCTCATGCGCTAGGTTCAGGTGATGTTTATCTGTTAGATGGCGGTCTAAGCGTGGCTCTGAGCGAGCCTTTAAATATTGCTGGTCACTTTACTCAGGAAGGCGGGATTTTAAAGCTGGTGCCAGGGGCTGATTTTACGCCGGTCAATGTTGTGAAGCAGTTGTTTATTGAGGGGGGAGAACTCCACTTGGATTTAAGCGCGCTGGACTTAAACGCCGGTGATGCAATTCCTCTCATTGAGGCCGGTCAGCGCTATGGTGAGTTTACTCGAGTGGATGCCGGAGACATTGAGCTGCTGCTTGAGTACCGTAATCAGGCGGTGATCGCTCATATTCTCTAAGTCGCTTGAGCAGCCGTCAGCTGGCTCGCCAGAGGCTGGAATGTTGTGGCAGGCTGGGCTCACGATGTGAGGGTTGGCTCGAAGCGTTGGCCCTCGGTACTTGGATAAAGCCGTTGCAGACCAGAGATCTGGCGCGTTGACATAAGGGACCCTGGCGGGTCCCTTTGGCATCGACGTGGGGAGCGACGTGGTTTAGCGCATTTCAAAAAGTTCTTCGTGGAAGTGTTTGAGTGGATAGTGGATGGCGGCGAAGTCACGTCGCAGATCGCCGGAAAAAGCACTGGGGCCGCAGAACCAGGTTTTACGAGCGAATAGATCCCCCACCTCTGCCTGAAGTTGGGCGACACTGAGCCGCGCAGGCAATATTGCTTGCTGTTTACAGCGGTTGATGATCCGCAGGTCGACCCGAGCGCGTTGCGCTTGTTCAATTAAGTTCTCAATCAAGGCCTGATTGGGGGCGCTGGTACAATAATAAAGGATCGCATCTGGACTATCTTTACAGGACTGACGTTCCTCCAAGATGGCTTCAAATGCGGCAATGCCAATGCCGCCGGCGATCCAAAGCTGAGGCGCCGGATCTTTAAATGCCAAATAGCCATAGGGACCCTCGACTCGAAGCTCATCGCCCACTGTTAAGCGCTCTTTCAGGCGGCAGGTAAAATCGCCGAGTTCTTTGATTAAGAACCGCAGTTGCCCACTGTTATTACTGGTGGATGCAATGGTAAAGGGGTGAGGTGGCTCACCGGCAAAACGTAAAAAGGCAAACTGTCCGCTCTGATGGCCTTGCCAGGACGGGACTGCAAGTTGCAGCGCCAGTACTCGATTATCGGGAGCAAAATCAAGTTTGGTAATACGCGCCTGATGTTGACGGGACTTACCGATCAAGCCCAATAAACTCCAAAGTGCGGCCAAAGAGCCTAAGACAGCAAGACCGATACAAATATAGGTGATTGGGTAAGGCCAATAACTGTGTTTAATTAATATGAGCGAATGCATCGCAATCGCCAAATAACAGAGCGACATCAAACGGTGGGATAGTTTAAATTTGTTGTAACGGATCGCGCTAATTAAGGCAATCGCCGCCAGAATAACGAAGGCATAGAAAGCCCATTCACCAATATCTTCGGCGGTATGGCGTAGCGGTTGAATGACGGCATAGAAGGAATCGGGGTTGCGTGGACCATGTGAGCGACTTGGCCGACTGAGAATTTCCCAGCTCACTAGGTATCGTGGAATAATCGACAATAACCAGTGGCAGATCCCGGTCACCAAGGCCGCTATGCCCAACCATTTATGCAGGCGATACGATTTATCTAAACCCTGAGTGAGCCTTTCTACAAAGGCTAACCTTAAAGCCAGGATCATCGTTAGAGTCATTAACGCCAATGCGAGCATGCCACTATATTGCACCAGCGCCGAGCGATATTGAAAGAAGTTGTCATAGGACCAGAGCTGAGGCTCGGCTTGTAACCAAAATGCTGACAAAACGATTAACAATAGCGCTACAGCATAATAAAGCTTTTTCATGGTGGTTCCCAAATACATATCGTCACTTTAAGTTTACTGAATACAATCTTGTAAAACGTCAAGCTATGTAAAGAAATGTAAAACGTCAGCTATTTTTGCGGCGGATAGATTGATGTTCACAGGGAATAGTTGTTTGGTAATGCTCAACGGCAATCATGAGTCGCGACATGTTGAATGATATGAACTGAATGTTGATTTTAGCCTGAGTTTACTTGGTGCAATTATCGATACAGAGAATCAATGAAGGGGGGATGTGGAAGATATATATTCAGGCTGAGTACATTGTTTAATGATTGACGCTTAGGGATAAACGATTGGATGGCATTTGTTTATCCCTATGAAGCGAAGAAGATTACTCAGGCTTACGTTTGCCGGTCATGTAGGCCTCGAGAATTTCCGGCGTGAGTTCACCAGCTTCTTCTAAGCGTTTTAACTCTGCGACAATTTTTTTCTGCTCTTCGATACTAGGAATGGGGAGTTCAGGTTCCTGCTCTATGTTTTCGGGGATTTTAAGATTGTCTAACATGTACTGGTCTCGTTGCTAAAACTAATCGCATAAGTATACCAGTAATTTGTTTGATCATTGCACTGCTTTTATTCCAAACCCTCAGGGCAGGCTTAGCTGTATTAGCGTTATCGAATAAGTCCTTGATCGATCTTAAATTGATTAGAAAACACGATCCCTGGCAAGGTAAGCAGACCGTTTTGTGGTTTTGAAAAAGCAAATATTGGAGGCGCGACATCGAACTTCGAGCCGCTTGTTATCGAAGTGCATTTGACCCTTAATGATGATTTCGGCGCTTGCTTGAGCAGCATTCAGTTGTGCAGCGGGATCAGTGCCAAATCCATCAAGGATCGCTCTAGTAAGAAAGCTGCGGCTGAATTTATTCTCTTTATGTTGGATGGGAAAGTTGCAAAGTCGTTGCTTAGAAAGCTCTATTTTAGAGTTTTCGCTGCGATTACAGATTTGGTTTCGAAGCAACATGCACCGATAGGCCATTATCGCTCATTCATGGACTCTAAATGATAAAAATAATTACTTAGATTTATTTATAGTACTTAATTAAGTTGTCATATTCACCTCCCACACTAAGCGCTGTTAGTCATCTGACCACTATTTATTTAATGCTAATGGAGTAGTAATGACAGCTTCACTTTCTCGTCGTGATTTTTTAATCATGTCTGCCAAAGGCGCAGGCGCAGCAGTAATTTCTTATGGTTTAATGGGCTGTGGTAGCAGTCAAGAGTCGGCAATACCGGTTGAGTTTACCCATGGTGTGGCAAGTGGTGATCCACTGGCCGATGCGGTGATCCTATGGACTCGAGTTACGCCCGCGTATGCGGGAGATATTACCGTTTCCTGGGAAGTGGCCAGCGATGAGGCGTTTACTCAATTGGTGAGCAATGGGCAAATGGTAACCAATGCATCTCGCGATTATACGGTCAAGGTGGATGTGATTGGTTTAGAAGCTGGGAGTCGCTATTTTTATCGTTTTATTAGCGCAGGGCGTCAATCGCCGGTGGGGAAAACCCGCACCTTAGTACAAGGTTCTCCAAGCTCGGTTAAACTGGCGGTAATGTCTTGCTCTAACTATCCTGCGGGGTATTTTAATGTTTATGATTTGGCCGCGCAGCATCAAGACTTAGATGCCGTATTGCACCTTGGGGACTATATTTATGAATATCCGAGAGGCGGCTATGCCAGTGCTAATGCAGAGCAAATCGATCGCCAAGTATTGCCGGTTGGAGAGTTATTTACACTGAGTGATTACCGTACTCGCTATGCTCAATATCACACGGATTTAAGCCTACAAAAACTACATGCACAAGTGCCTTTTATATGCGTTTGGGATGATCATGAGGTCGCGAATGATACCTGGCGTGAGGGGGCCGAAAATCACAATGATGGCGAAGGTGATTTTGAAGAGCGTAAACTGGGGGCCTTACAAGCGTATTTCGAATGGCTTCCGATCCGGCCGTGGACTGAAGGGAATTATCAGGAAATATACCGAAGCTTTAGCTTTGGTGATTTAGTCGATTTACATATGTTAGATACCCGGGTCTTAGCAAGAGACAAGCAACTCGATTACGCGGATTACTTCGATGCTGCGACCGGGAGTTTGGATCAAACCACGCTGACCAGTGACCTGAGTGATCCAACACGTACCATGATTGGTAGTGAACAGCTTCAATGGTTGCAAGATAACGTCTCGGCTAGTGGTGCCCGCTGGCAGGTATTAGGTCAGCAAGTCTTAATGGGGAAAATGCACCTACCGGCAGCGATCGTACTGGGTTTAATGTCGGTTGAAAGCTATGCCTCATTGGGCGCTTTGGCTCAGCTGGCCGCACGTGCAAACGCTGGCGATCCTAGTTTAACTGCCGACGAATTGTCTTACTTAGCCGCTAACGCTGACAAATTGACCACTGAAGTGCTCGCTCAGTTACAGTTGCCGAATATTCCCTATAACTTGGATGCTTGGGATGGCTACGCTGATGAGCGTGAAGCAATATTACAACTCTTTAAGCAGCAATCAAAAAATTTAGTGGTGTTAGCCGGGGATACACATAATGCTTGGGCTAACGATTTAAGTGACGCAAGTTCAGCGGTTGTTGGAGTCGAGTTTGCCACTTCATCGGTGAGCTCTCCCGGCTTAGAAGAGTATTTAGCCATTGATGAAGCTGCGGTGCCGAATGTTGAGGCGGGCCTGGTTTCTTTAATTGACGGTTTAAAATATATGAATGTTAATAATCGTGGTTTCTTAACGGTGACTTTTAGTCAAACCAGCGCCAGTGCAGATTGGTATTTTGTGGATACGATTTTATCCACTCATTATCAGCCATTAACTGCACGCCAAATGAGAGCAACAACGACAGCGGGTCAAGCTGGCCTCACGATGTCTTAAATATAAGCTGTGATATATGGTTGAGTGGTATAGACAGCATTAAACACTGTAAATCTGCACCAACTCCGGCGGTTAAAAAAAGCCTTGGCAATCACCAAGGCTTTATGGAACCGTTTGAACTTAACTGCGGCTGGTTATTTCTAGCAAATGATAACCAAATTGGGTTTTGATTGGGCCATGAACGGTGTTGAGCGCTTCGTTAAATACCACCTGATCAAATTCTGGCACCATGTCGCCTTGGCCAAACTCGCCGAGTTCACCGCCATTGGCGCCTGATGGGCAACTCGAATGTTGCTTTGCAATTTCGGTGAAGGCTGCGCCATTCTCGATTTGCTGTTTCAGTTCTAAACACTGTTGTTCGCTATCAACCAAAATGTGACGAGCACTTGCTCTAGCCATGAACGTTCCTTAAATCTATTGAAATGATGAGCACTACACACCAAGCGAGTACGATGATCTGCAGTGAGAGTGTGCAACTTTAGTTGCAAACTTACTGAGCTGTCAAATTCGCGGAGGCTTTTACCATTATCGGTCTGACTTTCGGCGATTGAGTTTGATGGCTATCTCTGGATGATTGACTGGTTACAGAGGAGCCATATCGGTACTAGGAAAATGATTTTAACTAGCAGGTCTATATGAATCACCAATTGAATGCAGATTTAGTGCATAGGCCAAGCTTGTTTTGGCTTCGATGCTGGTCTTATCAAGGGCTATTTTGAGCATATCATGAGGTGAGTTTAGCTAAGGTGTATATTCGTTCTAGCCAGTTGTGCAGATGTCTGATATATAGATGAAGCATTTTTGCTGTTATTCAAGGCATTTACTAAAAGGAAGCCCCATGTTTGAAGCCATCGACCAAGCCAAAGACGATCCTATTTTATCTTTAGGCGTTGCCTACCAGCAGGATCCTCGTCCTAATAAACTCGACTTAGGTATTGGCGTTTACCGTAACGAGCAGGGCATTACTCCTGTGATGCAGGCGGTCACTTTGGCTTCGGAGCGTTTGTTAGCGGCGCAAACCACTCAAGCCTATCTGGGCTTAGCTGGAAACCAAAGTTATAACCAAGCCATATTAGATCTCTTGTTAGGCGATACGGCTGCGCATGCTCGCTCTATTGCTATGCAAACGCCGGGCGCCAGTGGTGGCTTGCGTTTGTTAGCCGATTTAATCGCCAGTATTCGCCCTGATGCGACGGTGTGGGTATCAACGCCTAGTTATGTGAATCACCAACCGATCATGGAAGCGGCAGGTTTGAAGGTCGCCTATTATCCTTACTTTAACCCGCAGACTAAGCAGGTTGATGAAGCCGCAATGTTAGAACAGGTGGCGAAGCTAGGCCCTAAGGATGTATTGTTGCTCCACGGGTGCTGTCATAATCCTACTGGTGCTGATATTTCTTATGCGGCTTGGCAGCAGATTAATCAGTTGGCGTTAAATCATGGATTTTTGCCTTTTATCGATTTGGCTTATCAGGGCTTTGGTCAAGGGGTCGACGAAGATATCGCAGGGCTTCGACTGTTAGCTGACAGTTTACCTGAATTAGTCATGACTTGTTCTAATTCAAAAAACTTTGGCCTTTACCGTGAGCGGACTGGCGCAGCCATTGTGGTTGGGAAAAGTTTACAGCAAGCGATGAATGCGCGAGGTAAATTATTTGAATTGGCTCGACGTAGTTACACTATGCCACCAAATTGGGGGGCTGCAATTGTGAGCGAAATTTTAGGGGATGAGCAATTGCGAGATTTGTGGCAACAAGAACTGAATGTTATGAGTGTTCGAATGCGCGGCCTTCGCCAAGCCTTAGCCGAAGAGTTTAGAACACAATCTAACAGTGAGCGCTTTGATTATTTAAGTGCTCATCAAGGAATGTTTTCGCTCACTGGTTTTAGTTTTGAGCAAACCGAACAGTTGCGTGAACAGTATGGCATTTACATTGTGGGTGGTGGCCGGATCAATATTGCAGGGCTAGCGCAGCAGTCGATTCCGCAATTAGTGAGTGCTTGTTTGGCGGTTGGTGCTTAGCGACTACCGCGGGCTAAGCTGGTAACTGTAAGCTTTGCAGGCCCTATTGTGAACATTTTGAGCGGCTTTCCTCGAATGGATAGCCGCAGCGTTGCTCTTGGATATTGTTTGCGATCAATGTCGATCTATCTGGGCTTATATCAATCCCACTAATTATCTGTTTACTCTTGCTGGCCTAAATATCACCGCTAGTTGCATTCTGAATCGTGGGAGTAGAACCATGAATTATTGCGCTTCACTCCTCGTTATCGGCAGATTTATTCTGTGCAATAAGCCGATTATATCATTCGTCAGATTGGTATTTGATTTAGTTCGCGACCGGGCTGAGCAAGAAAAGCCTTCATGCCGCTTCAATATCAGCGATTTTGCTACGATTTAAGGTGATTTTATAGCGTTGGTAAATTGGTTCTTGATCACCATCGGCGATGGCCAATATCAGATTAATTTGATAACGACGTTCGATGGATTCTTTGGATATTTTCCCCTTGTCTTCTTGATAAACGACGCCTCGCCCTCCTTCCAAATAACGAGCGAAGGGTCTTAAATTGAAGTACAAGGATTCGTTAATCGCGCTATAACCAGCCCTAAAGTTACGGCCAAACACCCGGCTTTCTATCCGGTAGTGGAGTAATTCTTCAGCTTGGCGATTACGGCGATGGCGGTGGGCGAGTATATCGGCCACTGGCACTGGTAAATGTTTGGTTCTAATATAATCGAGCCAAATTTTTTGCTTGGCAATCAAGGTATTGTTTGCGCTATCGTGTAGTTCTCTAGACCATTTTGCTCGTCCTTTGCTAATCCATCGCCACAGGGCATTTTTTAAGTCTTCTTTAAAGACCTCCCTCACCCCATAAATGGTGGCAAGTACAACTACCATTAAAGCCGTTAAACCACTTAAGGCTCCCTGAGTCTTGATGATTAAACTTAATACCACCACCATGATTAAGGCTGTTGCCAATCCAGTGACAAATTTTCGGCTGGTATTGCCAAGGGCATAGGTCTTTTCTTTAAACACAACGCCGTACTCAATTAGGCGGCGAATTAAACGCATCTTATTGGCAATTCGGTTGGGGTCTTTAATCGTTGCTGTCGAGTTATAGGCTCGCTCGGTACGATAGTTTTTCTCGCTTCGCGTATAATCTAAGATAAGCTTCAGTTGCTCTGAGAATTCACCATTGCGAGGGCGAGTTGCGATGAGTTTCATAAATACTTGTTCGGTATGCCAAGATAAGTAATTGTCGGCATTTTCGAAGTGAGCCAGTTGGGCTGCTCCGGTGGGGGTGCTACGGCGAAACTTTTTCAGCAGAGAACTACTCTGCTCCATCAGACTATTCGCAAGATTGTAGAAATTTTCGATGTCTTGCTCTTTTAACAACAGCTTTAAATCGACGTCGAGTGCAACTGCATATTGATAAGCAAACAGATTTAAGTTGACGCGGTACTCTTCGATGGCCAAATTATTCATGCTGGCAAAACGGCTTTGCAATAAAGGCAAATGTAAGCCAGGGCTGTAATAACTGTGTTTGCTGATGACGTTGCTGGTAAAATAATTGCTTTCTTTTAATGTTTTGGCACTAATCCCCATTTCTTTGGGAAGGGACAGGTACACATCAACCCGTCGATGGGTGTGCATTTCCATTTGGTGGTTAATTTTCACCACCATCTTGTCTTCTTGTTTTAACTGAATATTTGGCAATAAGCTAACCTTAGAGAAATACGAGTAGAGGGAACCGCTTCATTTTTAATGAGAAAATGAAGCGGCTTAGTAATATTGATTATAATACAACTAGTTGGCTTGGCTAAGCGCTGGGTTTATTTTTGTTACCGCTTGGCGTAACTGAGCCGATACGTGGTGAGTTAAAGAGTTTGTTGCTTGTCGTCATTTTAGGAAGAGGTGCCGGCTATCGGACGCGGAACCATTTGGTTTATGTGGATAGGGATAAATCACGCGGTGCGGAGTCAGGCGCAGGCTCTGTAAGGCGCTGCGCCGATTAAAACTTTTCGCTTCAAATGACTCTGTTGTGGTTATCTCTTTTTATTCTTCAGTTAAAACCAATGCTGAATTAATGCGAAGTAAACAGGGATCCCTACCAATACATTGAAGGGAAAAGTAATCGCCAGTGAGGCAGTAAGGGCGACACTCACCTTCGCTTTGGGTAGCGCCACTGCGAGGGCTGCTGGCACTGCGATATAAGAGGCACTGCTACCTAACACCGCTAGCAAACATGTACCGCCTACCGAAAGGCCTATCGCAGCACCAAGCATGGCGCCTAAAAAGCCACCGATCACCGGCATCGCGATACCAAAACTAATTAGAAAGGCACTTTGTTTACGAATATCACGGATCCGTTCGGCTGCCACACGACCCATTTCCAGAAGGAACAAGGCCAGCATCCCATGAAACAGTTCGCCAAAAAATGGCATGATAGATGCCGTTCTAGGCCCCGCCCAAGCGCCGATTGCAAGCCCACCTAACAGCAGTATGACCCCCTTATTCAATAGTGCTTCACGTAGCACTGGCAGCATTTCTTTCCACTTGAATTGGTTTTGCGCGAGTAAAATTCCAACTACAATCGCTGGCACTTCGAGTAGCGCCACAAATAGGGGTAAATAGGCTTCATAAGCGAGCCCCAATGATTGAGCATAGGCAACTGCGACGGCATAGGTGCCAACACTAATTGAGCCATAATGAGCCGCTGTGGCGGCAGCATCTAAGCGTGACCAACCTGCAATAAAATACAATATTGGAAAAGCGAGTAAGGGTAATAGCGCACCAAAGATCATCACCGCGAGTGATTGTGGCAGGATCTCTAAACTACTGTTGGAATGTAATGCCATCCCGCCTTTAAGGCCAATGGCAAGTAGTAAAAAAATCAAGCAGCTTTGATACAAGCCCGAGGGTAATTTTAAATCGCTTTTTATCAGTTTGGCGAATGCCCCTAAAACGAAGAAGCCGACAACAACATCGATTTGCATGCTTAGGGATTCCCGTTGTAGTTTGAGCTAGTCAGGGCATGTGGCGCTTGTCGGTGAATATTTTGCTTGGTTTGTTTGATCAGCTCAATTGACCAAGATATTAAGTTGAGGGCACAAAGGCCTAGTCCCACCATGAGTAATGCGGCACTGGTGAGTTGTTGTTGCCAAGTTGTGATCCCAATGGCGCTTAATATTAAGCCGATACTTAAGCCAAACAAGAGTTGAGTTTTAGTCATTGAATAAGCCCTGTTGATATAGGAACAAGGATTATCTACTTCAATCATAATAGATAAAATTAGATATTAACTATAATATACATAGATAAAAGTCTATGAGTTGTTATATGAACAATCCTTATCGTTCGCATTCTCAAGTGGGAACTGTACGCCAACTAGAGTTGTTGGTTGTGGTGCATGAGCAAGGCAGTATCACTCGTGCTGCGGAAATTTTACATCTCACTCAACCGACGGTGTCGATGCAGCTGAATAAATTAGCAACGACTATCGGCATGTCGCTTTATTACACTTCGGGGAAAAGGCTACATTTTACTGAAGTAGGCAATATGCTTGTAGAATCTGCGCGCGAGATCCTTAAACAGTTTAAGTATCTTGAGATTAAACTCGATAAGTTTAAAGGCTTAGATAGTGGGGTGCTTTCGTTGTCGGTGGTGACCACTGCACAATACTTTATCCCCCGTTTAGTCGGCGATTTTTCAGAGCAATACCCCAATATCAACATCAAATTTAAGGTGGGAAATCGCGCTGAAACTATCACGCGAAGTTTTGCTGACGAAGATGACTTTTATGTATTTAGTCACCCTCCTGAAGATCCCGATTTAGAGTTGATCGATTTTCTACCGAATCGCTTATTGGCGATTGCCCCAGAACATCACCCTTTAACAGAACAAGCACAAGTCTCTCTGGAGCAATTTGTCAGCTACCCTTTTTTAATGCGCGAACCCGGTTCTGGCACCGCCCATGCGATTCATGGTTTTTTAAGGCAGCAGAACTGCCAATTGAATGTACGAATGACGATTGAGAGTAATGAAGCTATAAAATATGCGGTGATGTCGGAACTTGGGGTGTCCATATTATCGGAACACACCTTGAGTTATGGCGGCTTAGAAGGCTTGAGTATTGTCAATGTTGAAAATTTACCAATAGTCACTCAATGGTATCTAGTTCGACGACGCTCTCGTCCGATGTCGCCTATTGCAGAAACGTTTCTGCAATATGTGAAACAGCATGGTTCATTATTACTCGATAAGTGAGTCTCGAGCACCGGCTTATCTGACACAGGTTTTATATATCCCGATACAAACTAAGCTGTTTACTTTGTTGGTTTTGTTGTTATCGATTCTATTGTGATTTAGCCAAACCCTTCGGACTGTTGCTTGCCATCATTTGGTATGGATTTATGGTTTGCTTCAATTGAGTGAAGTCAGTGATAGAATTTGCCTTGTCTTTAGAATCACCAAAATCAATAAGAATTATCTAAATAGATCAATGGACTTTAGGTACACACTGCTTTGTGTGCGACTTGAAAAACCCTTGAGAGAAATCCATTGATTGTGATTACTTCTTAGACCTTAAATCGATTGTTTGCCACTCTGGTTGCCGTATTTGTTAAGAGCGGCAGCGTTTTTCATTTTTACTTTTTTACAGAACGCTGTTCATAAACTAGCCTAAATAATGAATAAACTCATATTGTTTATTTAGTCAGTATTGAGTTGATTATAAAGCCTTATGGGAGTGAAATATGAAAATTATCGTCAGTTTATTAGCCTGCCTTGCTTGGTTTGCTTATGCCAATGAATTTGAGATACCCCTGAAAAATTTTATCGATAGTGAAGTAAAAATGATGATTAAAGATCCGGAGATCATTGACGCAATTAAGCAACAAAATCAAAAAAATATGGATTTAAGTCAAGCGCAGATAGAGCAATTGGATAAAGATTGGCGTAGCCAGGTTGGCCAAGCTAACTCGCCATTGATCGATCGGGTCCTTAATTCGGCAACATCGGCTAAATTGAAGGCCACTCAAGAAAACAGTGAAGGTGTAATTACAGAAATTTTTATTATGGATAACAAAGGGCTCAATGTCGCTCAAAGTGCAATTACTTCAGATTACTGGCAGGGCGATGAGGAAAAATGGCTGGCTACTTATCAGCAAGGGCCAGGGGCCTTTGTGATAGGAGACATTGAAGAAGATGAATCAACTCAAATGTTTCAGTCACAAATCAGTCACAGCATTATTGACCCTGCAAATGGAGAGGTCATTGGGGCGATTACCATCGGTGTAAATGTCGAAGCGATTTAATGTAATTGGGTACAGAGGGGGGTCATGATGAGGCTTAATATTAGTAAACTAGTGGTTGTGAGTGCTTCCTTGTTAAGCGTGGTTTCGCTGATTGCTATTTCTTATGTTTCTTGGCTCCAAAGCACCACCGTGATGTACTCGATGAGTACCAGTAATTACCAGCAAATGGCTTCGTCGTTAGCTGAGAATATTGCAACTTCGGTGCGTTTTAACAAGAAAAGTAGCCTACAAGAGCGAGTACAGGTTGCTTTGGATAGCAGTGAGGGGGAGCTGAAGCATGTAGAGGTATTTTTATCTGACGGTTCACACTTTTATGGTTTGGAAAATTCTCCCTTGCGCTCTAGTGATGTGACTCAATATTTTAGCTCCGCTAATGACCAATTATATATTGTAGAAAGTAACGCTGACTTTGTGACCATGATCAGTTCACTTAAATCGGGAAAAAAACAAACCTTAGTCGGCTATCTGGTTAGCCAATGGCAGTTTGCTAAAATTCATCAAGTGAAAAACCAGTTAGGACAAACTGCCTTAATGATTGGTGGGGTGTTTGTGGCACTCACTTGCATCGGTTTACTGTTAATTTTGCGAAGCATTCTATTTAAACCGTTGCAACAGTTAAAGTCACTCTGTGAAACTCTTGCTGCGGGCCAATGCGATCTCACTCAGCGGATCAGTTTTGATAATGACAATGAGTTGGGAGATTTAGCGAAGGCAATTAATCGTTTTATTCAAAAAGTTGAGCAAACATTTCTCCCGATAGAGAAAAATGTTGAGTCGGTTGCGGCGGTGTCAATGCGTGTAGAGCAACAGATTGAATTGTTAGAGAAAAATATTCAAGAACAAAAGCTTAAAATTTCTCATTCAGTGTCGATTGGTGAAGATACTAAAACCAGTATTGCTTCGGTCACTCAGCATATTGGTGACGCATCTAGCTCCCTCCAGCAATCAGTATCGTCTGGTGAACAAAGTCAAAAACAACTCAGACAGGCCTTGGGTGAAAATAAAAACCTAGCAGAAAAATCGGAGGTGACCGCAGCCACTGCAGAAAGCCTTAACCAACAAGTTGAGCGGGTGACCGATATTCTGCAGATTATTCGTAATATCGCAGAGCAAACCAATCTGTTGGCACTGAACGCGGCGATAGAAGCGGCGCGAGCTGGCGAGCAAGGTCGAGGTTTTGCGGTGGTGGCGGATGAAGTGAGGCATTTAGCTGAAAAAACGGCAACTTCGACCAATCAAGTTGAAGATATTTTGACTGAATTGAGTCATCATTCTTCCAATTTAATCACTTATATGAACGAGAGCCTACAGGCATCTAGGGTCTGTGTGGAAGCGATTGATAGTAGTGCACAGTTTGTGAGTGGTTCGATTAACGATGTTATACAAGCGGGGCAAGCCAATGATTTAGCGGTGAGCTCGGCAAATCAACAACTAGAAAATGTGGATCATTTATTATCGCAATTGGCCCGTATCGATGAGCAAGCCTCTGAGTTACTGGCCGATAGTCGTGAGATGAGTCAGTGCAGCAACGAGTTATTTCAACGCACCGAAGCCACGTCAAATTCTTTGCGAGATTTTTGTATTTCGAAGTGAGTTTATTAAGCCCTGTCGATCTGAATAAACATGGACTATGAAAAATGAATAGGCGCGAGGCATGCTGAGGGGGTTGCGTGACTGGCTGTGGTAAACGTGGATTATTTCATAGGCCTTCATATGTTAAAGATCGATGCTGATTTAGAAAACTGTGTTGGGAGTCGCTAATTAATGACAAATATACTCTTAATTCCCTAACATAATCGATAGTTGACTTATATTTAAATCATCCATGAAGATTATTGGCAATTCAATAATGAAAATTACTGATGAAGAAGTCTTGTTTAGTACCAGCCAGCAGCTCGTTTCAACGACTGATTTACAAGGGGATATTACTTACGCTAATGATGATTTTTGTGAAGTGGCAGGTTATTCCTTAGATGAGCTGATGGGACAACATCATAATATTGTACGCCATCCCGATATGCCTAAAGCCGCTTTTGCTGATTTGTGGCTTAAGCTGAAGGCAGGTCAGGCGTGGCGCGGAATGGTGAAAAATCGTTGTAAGGATGGTCGTTATTATTGGGTCGATGCTTATGTGACTCCACTTTATGAAGGGGGGCGTCATGTTGGCTACCAATCCGTTCGGGTTTCGGCTAAACCAGAGTTGAAACAGCGTGCCCAGCTGATCTATAACAAGTTAAATCAGGGGAAAGCCATTGAGTCTGTATGGCGTGGTTCCAATATGCGTCTTGGAGCCACAATGCTGGTATTACTGCTTGCTTTCATCGGTGTGGTAAGTGAACGGGGAATGGCTGCCGCTGGTTTTTTAGCATTACTATTGATATTGTTAGTTGCCATTAACTTTGATGTTTTGGTGAAGCTCCCGAATCAGATAAACGAGCTTAAAGCATCTTTTGACAGTCCTAGCCGTTACATTTATGAAGGCGCGAAACCCTTCGATATCGCTCGTTTTCATATCGGGTTATTGGAAGCGAGAATTAAAACGATTTTGGGTAGAACCGCTGATTCGACCAAACGTTTGCAGTTATTATCTAAAGAGTTAGCTTCTATCTCTTTAACGACCAGTCATAGTGTGGATGTTGAAACACAGGAGTTGGAACAGTTATCAGCAGCCATTCATCAAATGTCGATGACCGCCGCTGAGATTAGTCATTCTACTGTGACCGCCAATGATAAAATCGCTGAAACACAGAATCATTGTCTGCAAACGCAATCCAATATGAGTCAAACCACTGAACAAGTACAAGCTCTTTCACAGGATGTCACTCAGGCGGAAAACTTAGCCAATGAGCTTACACATGATGCTGAGGAGATTGCTCGGGTGATGGGCGAAATTCAAGGTATTGCGGATCAAACGAATCTACTCGCCTTAAATGCAGCGATTGAAGCGGCAAGGGCGGGTGAGATGGGGCGAGGATTTTCGGTGGTGGCCGATGAGGTTAGAGCGTTGTCAACGCGAACTCACGAAGCGACGGGGTTAATCGAAACATCGGTGGAAAAAATGCAGCTGAGTTTGGCAAGTTGGGGGGCTCGAATGAAGTCGAGCCGAGAGCAAGCGGAGCAGTGTTTAAATACGGCTAACTTAAGCTCACAGTTAGTCGCTGATATCTCAAACATGATGAACGAAGTGTGTGATATTTCTACATCAATTTCGGTGGCCGCTGAACAGCAGTCTGTTGTTAGCGCTAATATTTCTGAAAATGTTTCAAAAATCAGCCAATTAAGCCAAGAAACCAAACAGCATGCAAAAGAGCTAAAGGCGAGTAGCAATGATCTAGCGAAAAAGTCAGACGATATTGCATCTCTATCGGATATGTTTGCTTAAATTACTCCGCTTGTGGTTCGGTATCGTTGCTTTTATAGCTAATAATTGAGACATCGGCAGCCTGTTCTCGTAGGGGGATGAGAGCCTGATAAGCTTCTGATTGAAACCAGCGCTCTAGCTCTGTGACTTGTTCAAACTTAATCACCACAGCGAACTCGAAACTGTTGTTGCCGGCGAGCACTTGATGTTGTTCTCCACGCATGAGTAGCTTGGCTTTAAATGGTTCTAGGCTGATATCCACGCCCGCTACATAGCGCTTCCATCGTTGAGGATCTTTAACTTTTATTTGACCAATTAAATAAGCAGCCATGGTTTCATCCGAGCCAGCAGGGTAAGTGCTTAACTGTAGTCTGTATTGACAACTTATGCTAAGCCAGTTGAATAGGCTGCCTAAAGCTTTTATTTGTGTGAACTGGGTTCACTATGGCTGAACCCAAATTTGGGCTTAGTGTTCGCTCTTCATTTGAGGAAAATGTAAGACCCAGCCAAGGATTGGCTGGGGACTGACGAATAACGCTTGGTTTGTGCTTAGACTTCATCAAGCGATGCATATTGTGGTTTATGGCTGCTGCTTTGCCATTCTGGTTTCATTAGACCGTAATAGATAACCGAGGCGGAAATACCACCAATGAATAGTGCGAAGTTCGCCATTTCGATAATAATAAAGGAAGAGATTAAAGCGGCGAATGTTGCCGGAATCAAGGCATATAGCGCCTTTGGATTGATACCACTTTGATACCAGTAGCGACCTTTAGGATCTAAGGTATAGAGAGACGCTAGGTCGATTTGTTGCTGTTTTACTTTAAAATAGTCAACGATGACAATCCCGTAGATCGGACCGATCATGGCCGCTAAGATATCCACCGTATAGTGGATCATCTCGGGGTTGTTGAATAAATTCCAAGGCGTGATCAGTACAGAGCCAAAAGCGGCCAAAAATCCCCCCGTTTTAAAACTAATTTTATTGGGGGCTACATTTGAAAAATCAAACGCGGGCGCGACGAAGTTAGCCACAATATTGATGCCAACAGTGGCGAGAATAAAGGTGAGAGCGCCTAAGATAATCACCAGTCCTGAATTGAGACGGCTCACGGTTTCGATTGGATCGGTAATCATTTCTCCAAACACCGGAATTGAAGTTGCCACGATAATTACACTGAAAAATGAGAACAGAATAAAGTTGAGGGGTAAACCTAAAATATTACCTATTTTCAACTCTTTGTAAGATTTGCAGTAACGGGAAAAATCACTGAAATTTAAGCTTGGTCCTGCGAAATAGCCGGCCACGAGAGCTGTGGCAACCAGCATCTGGTTGAGGGCTTGCCAGCCGTTAAGGCGTTGCTCGCTTAGATTTAAATCGATGTTTGACCAACCAGCCTTGTAGACCATAAAGGCGGTCAATAATGCCATTGCAAGATAAATGGCGGGTCCCGACCAGTCAATGAGCTTTTTAATTGCGCCCATGCCAAACATGAAGACTAAAGCTTGAACCACCCACATAAACAGGAAGCCAAACCAGCCCAGCGGGGATAAGCCCAAAATCCCCCCCTGGGTATAAACTTGGTATTCAGGCTTAAAGTACAATACTAAAACGATAAATACACTGGAGGCGAGAAAGGTTTGTATGCCGTACCAAACCACTGCAATCAATCCGCGGATTACGGCAGGTATATTGGCTCCCAACACCCCAAAAGACATGCGACAAACCACTGGAAATGGTACGCCAGCCTTTTGTCCTGGTTTGCCCATTAAGTTTGCAAAATATAACACAATCATGATCCCGGCAATCAAACAGCAGAATACCTGCCAACTGGCGAGCCCCAAGGCGAACAGGCTAGCCGCAAAAACGTAGCCGCCAACTGAGTGAACATCGGACATCCAAAACGCAAAGATACTATACCAACCCCATTGTTTTTGTTGGGTAGGGGCTAGGTCGGGGTTAATGAGCCGGGCGCTTTCTTTAAACTTAGTTGTCACTGTAGGCATAATGGTCCTCCATTTTGTATACAATTGAAGGTACAAGTTGTATGCCAACTTATAGCAGTCGTTAAATTCAATAATTACTAAAAATTAAACCTTGCTTATCATTTTAGCGAGCTGTTTTGGTGCAAGCTTGAGCTGGACTAGTGCAGTCATCATCGAATTTATTATTAAGCGCAAATAGTGATTGCTATCCAATAAAAAATTGGATTAGTCTGATTGTATACGATTGGTAATAGTGGCTTCGATGATCCCATACGAAAAAATACATAATCAAATTGTGTCGGCGATTGTCGCCCAAAAGCTTGAACCTGGTGCTCGCCTTCCCGAAGATAAGTTAGCCGACTCGTTTAAGGTGAGTCGTACTGCGATCCGTAAGGTATTACAGCAGTTAGCGGTGGAGCATTTGGTGAGTCTGGAGCCAAATAAAGGGGCGCAAGTTAAGCGCCCGAGTATTGCTGAAGCGCAAGAGATTTTTGACAGTCGAGGTCTCATTGAACCTCAGTTGTTACCGATGGTGATGGCTAATTTTAATCGCTTACATCAACAGAATTTAAGCGCCATTATCATCAAAGAAGGGCAGGCCAAACAAAAAGGTGATTTTGCCCAATTGGTGTTGCAAACGGCTTATTTTCATATTGAACTTTCCCGAATTACTCACAATCGTAGTTTGAGTCAATTTGTGCAACAACTGGTCTATCGTTCTTCGTTAATTATTGCGGTTTATGGATCAAAGCATAGCGTTGGCTGCAATTGTGGGAATCATTCTGAATTGCTCCGCTTATTGGAACAGCAGGATAGTGCGCAAGCGATGGCGTGGATGACTCAACATCTGGAGATGATTCGGCAAAGTCTTTGTTTGGAGCCCCGTCCCCAACAGTCGATAGACTTTGACCGCTTGTTTTCTCCAGAGGTTTAAGTTTGGCTAATGGTGCTTCGGATGGGCCGTTGGGTTTGAGTACTTAAGTATGGCTTAGCCTTGAGTGAATATGCCCGAGGTTATTTCAATAATGGTTGGATTAAAAAGGAATCAACATGAGTCAACAGCAAGGATTTCCGGTAAGGGATATGCGCGGTTATGCTGGTCAGCCGCCTCACGCCAATTGGCCTAAAGGCGCAAGAATCGCAGTGCAATTTGTATTAAATTTTGAAGAGGGGGGCGAGAACTGTGTATTGCATGGAGATCCTCATTCGGAAACATTTTTATCCGAGATAGCTGGTGCGGAAGCTTATAATGCTCGGCATATGAGTATGGAATCGATGTACGAATATGGTTCTAGAGCAGGTGTATGGCGAGTCTTGAATGAATTTAAACAGCGTGATTTACCCTTAACTATTTTTGCTATTGCGACAGCATTACAGCGCAATCCCGATGTGACCAAGGCGCTTGTTGCTGCGGAACATGACATTGTTTGCCATGGCTTAAAATGGATCCACTACCAGCATATGCCCCTTGAGCAAGAGCGCGAGCAAATGCAACAAGCCTTAAGTTTGATGCAACAATTAACCGGTAAGCCGGTCAATGGTTGGTATACAGGGCGAGACTCTCCCAATACTCGGGCGCTGTTAGCCGAGCATCAAGATATCATTTACGACTCGGATTATTATGGTGATGATTTGCCATTTTGGGTATCGCAGCCCTGTGAGCAAGGCTGCAAGCCTCATCTTATCGTGCCTTATACGCTAGATACCAACGATATGCGGTTTGCTTCACCTTATGGGTTTAGTCATGGTGAAGAGTTTTTCCAATACTTAAAAGATAGTTTCGATTGTCTGTATGCGGAAGGTGATAGCGCCCCAAAAATGATGTCGATAGGCTTACATTGTCGAATTATTGGTAAACCTGGACGTTTACAAGCGCTTAAGAAATTTTTGGATTATGTGCAAGGACATCAGCAGGTTTGGGTGGCAACTCGTCAGCAAATCGCCGAACATTGGATTGCCAACCATCCTCCTGAGTTAGCTTAGCGCTTAAGTTTTTGAAGCTAAGTTTAATCAGCTGCTCGCTAAATGGCCCTCGCGATAGCTGTATTTTTAGCGGCCACGATTAGCATATAGATGCAGGTGCTGGCAAAAGTTGCGGCTAAATAGAGCGGTAAGCGAGTAATAGTTGTTTCTCCGAGTCCAGCGATGAGCGGCCCAATGATCGAACCAATGCTATAACTGAGTAACATGAGTTCGGTAATGGCGACAATATGTTCGGCTTTAGCCTGAAGACTCGCCTGACAAATAGCCACGGGGTAAAGCGAAAATGCAGCTGCTCCCAAAGCAAATAGACTGAGGCCAAGGCTCAGCAAAGAGTTAGCCAAGGTTATTGCAATGGCGGCTGCAAACCCCATCAAACAAAATAAAGCCTGAAGCAGAGTCTTGCTGAATCGAGCCGATAAATAGCTAGCTAAAGGCTGGATTAACATACCACCTAAAATCAGCGTCGCCATCAGTTGACCGAGTTGGTTTTGCCATAAATCATTATCGTTAAGAAAGCCTGGCATCAGCCCATAGATGGGGCCCAAAATTAAGCCTGAGACTAGGCAGCCGATTACTGCCGGTGTACTTAACTGGCCAATGGCTTTGAGTGACAAGGACTGGTGTCGAGTCACTTGTGGTGTTGTGCTGCGGCTCAATATCGGCGCCAATATCGCCAAGCTGAGTAGGCTGATAATACAAACAAAAGGGAGATGACCTTGGCTGCCTAAGTGTTCAATAAGTAGTTGACCGAAGGCGTTGCCTGCATAGAGTGTCACCATATATAAGCCAAGACGCTTCGCGCGCTGTTTGTCATCATCGACCAGCAATAACCAAGACTCTATCACCACAAATACGCCTGCGGTGGCTGCGCCAGCGATACCTCTAAGGATTAACCATACGCTTGAGTACGAAAGGAGTGGCATTAATAAAACCGTTACCAGAATCCCGCTGAAGAATAGGATAAGTGCCCGTCGATGCCCCAGTGTATTAATCACTACTTGTATTTTTAGCGCGCCGAGTAGCAGCCCGGAGTAAAACGCACTGGCAAGCCAAGGACTTAATGATTTGTCGAGCTCGAAATAACTTAAAGCCAGCGGTAAAAGGCTCATTAGGTAGCCAGTCGCTATTGCAAATAAACCGAGGCCAGCTAAGGGGGAAAGCAGTCCGGAAGCGTGCGAGTTGAGGGAATTTGAATGTAGCATCAGCGTATACCAGAAGGGTTAAAGATCAGTCGGTTTGTTGGAAATTGGCGCGATGATGCCAGCGATCACTTAGTAGGTAAAACAAAGCTTATTTGTCGTCACGATTAAGATAAATTGATGGGCCTTATTTTCTTGGTAAATCAATAACCGATTGTTTTTATTATCTTTATGTGCGTTTTTGTCGCTTTGTTTCAATTTTAATTTGTATTGACCGATGGCCGGTTTTATTGCACATTTTTAGTACTCGTCGTGGCGAGTCGCTGGCGCTTAGTAAAGTTAGGTGCCGATATTATTAGATGTTTAATTGGGTTGAAGAGTCATGAAATACTCACAGTTTGATGATATAGATGAATGGGACTTAGAAGATAAGGCTCAGTATTCAAAGCAGAACAAGAAAGCCAAAAGTGATGTTCGGGTTCGCCGACGTATCGATGAATATAACGAGAAAAAGCAGCTAGATAACTATATCGCAGATTTTGTCGACTTTTCGTAAAGTTGCATGATCAGCTTAGCTTGGCTTGTGGGCGGCGAAAGTGCATCCAATTAAACTCAAGAGGATGCTTTAAGATAGCGTCGCTTGGGCTGCTGAGTGAGCGTTAGCTGTGTACGTCTCTGGCAATCATTGACTTTAGATTGCCAGTTGGCTTGAAAGGCCTATGCCACAGCATAAAAAACGCCACTGTTAAGTGGCGTTTTAGTCATCTCTGGGGCGCCTTTATTTGGCGGTCATTTTGCATCATCTGCTGCTAACTGTTTGGCTAAATGAAAGGCTTCGATTTCTTCGCCAACTAAATTTTCATCGAGATCGATGGCCACTAAGACTTTGTCTTCGTCTAAGTTTGGCAACCATTGTTCAAAAAACTCTTCTAAATTGATGGAAACAACCTGGTATTCACTCCAATCATCAAGGCATAGGGCTTGAGCCTTGGCCGCCGTTGAAAACAATGGCATCACGTCGGTATTTTCATAATTAATGGAATCAACGACTACAAACTCGTCGTCGGCACTAAGTACCCAAAGCTCGCCAGCTTTAATCACGGCCTTGCTAAAGTCTGATAGGTTGTTTTCTGAAGTAGACATTTATTGCTCCCAAATTATTGATTGTAGATCGTCGTCGATTGCGCGATTTTAGGCAACCATTATCTATATATATTTTGCTGTCGAAGTCGCAATACCATCCCAGTTAACAAGCAAGCTAGCTGGTGGGCGTTTTGGCCGATGTTTTGAGCGGAATACTTTTACTGTAAGGGATATTTCTGATGCTTATTAAATATTCTGCCTAATTTGGACTCGTTTAAGGGGTGGAGATTTTGTGTGTTTAGCTGGATAGGAGGGGTTTACTGCTGGCTGAAATATAATCTAGCGAGATTAGGTTATCGAAATTCGAGTAGCAAAATCCATTTTGTTAGCTCGATATAGCGAATTTATATATTACAGGATTGACTTCGTGCGGGCTTGTCACTAATAGTAGTGACTCACTGGCTTTCTTTATATGCAAAGGAACATCATTCAGTCATGCGGAAGGTAATCTGGGTCGTTTTATTGCTAACGGTGGCAAATAAGACTCATGCTGCTCAGTCAAGTTGGCAGGTTGGCCGTTCAAATAAGCAATATATTTTAAGCCAAGCGATTATGGACATGTTTATAAAAGCATCGGGTGTGACTAGTGTGAATCATTACCTTCCCTTCGCTCGCCGTTTGCGAAGCTTAGAGTTGGGAAGTATTGATATTAGTGCTGGTCTGCATAAAACCAAGGACCGTGAGAAATCACTTTATTTTTTGAAGCCCCCTTATCTAGATTCTTCTCGCCATTTCTTTGTCTTGCGAAAGCAGGAATTACTACCTTTAGCTCGCTATAAGGACCTGTATGCCTTGAGAGTTGGGGTTAAGTTAGGTGCCCGTTATTTCGAACCTTTTGATCATGATAGCAAAATGACTAAGGTGAGTTTAAATGACAATAGTGCTTGCTTAGAACTGTTATATCGTAAGCGGCTGGATGCTTGTATTGTTGGTGAAGTCGGTCGACATTTTGCTCTTAATGGCAAGGTTTGGAAGGGGCGCTTTAAACTTGCCAGCTTTCAGGGGGGGAATGATACGCCGGTGTATATTGCTATTTCTAAGCGCTCAAGTTTGTATGTCGAAAGGGAGCAATTAGACGCGTTATTGCAAGGTTTAACCGATTCCGGTGAAATCAGACAGGTGATCGATGATTTTTATCAATCTCGTAATATCGCCACGCCGATTGATGATGAGCCAAGTCTGGAGTGATTTAGCGGATTGATTAGTGGCGCAGCCGACCTTGATTATTATTGCCTGGGTCCGGATTGGGACGCCATACATTACGCAGGCGTTGTAAGATGTTGTCCGGGATCGAAGATGAACACTCTAAATTTATTTGTCGTCCTCGGCGCATGCCATAGAGTTTACCGTTGATGGCGCCGCTATTGCCTTGAAGTAGTTTTATTTCACGAATAAAGTACTCCGGCACTCGGCCTTTTGTCACCTCAACTCGGATCCCATCGATTTTTATGACAAATGCTGCACTGATTGCTTTTAACATCTATCCCCACTTTCTGATTTACCGATATTGCTTCTTATCATAACAAAACTATATTGCCAGTGGCCACTTAGGTATCTGTAGTCTATCCATGGCGGTTGTGAGGGGAACCTTTTATTTTGATTTGAAGTTTGTACTTACTTTTAGTCTCAAAGCTATTTAAGCTTATAGGACGTTCGTGATGAAGGGGCGCTCAGCAGGCTCGGTGGCAATAGGCAACACCAAGCACTAAGGAATCTGTATCAAAATTTTAAGTCTCAATTTATTGAACTATGTGGCGCCGCCTTATGCTGCCTACGAGTTTGATAATATCCTCGATAGCCAGCAGTGGCAGCAAAAGCAAGCGTGGTTAATGGGCTTGATTCATCAAGCTCAGCCCGATGTGATGGCTTTTCAAGAGGTATTTAGCGCAGAGGCGCTCGCGGTGCAGTGTCAGCAATTAGGCTATCCCTATTTCCTGGCGACTGCTAGCGTTTTAGATGAGTCAAGTTATGTTTATCGTAAACCCGGCTTAGCTTTGGCCAGTAAGTATCCTTTGCGGCAAGTGAGTTTGTATCAAAGTGCAAGATCTGAGCAATTTAGCCGACAGCCGCTAGTGGCGAGAATAAAGCTGCCAGGGATTGCCTGGGTTAAATGTTACGTGCTGCATCTAAAATCTAAACGACCGATGCTAGATGACTTACCTGAGCCGATTAGTGATATTGATGAGTATCTTGGGCGCTGGAAGGCAGATAATTTGCGGGCAAAAGAAGTTCGTTTATTGCTACAAGATATTGTTGCTTGTCGTCGCCATAAAGTTGAGCCTGTGATCATCATGGGAGACTTTAATGATGACTTGTCGGCGGGAGCGCTAGCGCATATTTTTGATTGTCCCCAGCCTCATAATGTAGGAGTGGAAAATACTTGGCGTTTGCATGATGGTTTTGCTTTAAGTCTGCAGACCGACTTGCGGCCTGCCACTCATTACTGGGGAGGGCAAGGCAGTGTACTTGATTATATTTTGTTGTCGGCAGAGTTTGCCCCAGATTATCAGCAACAAATGGCCGAAGTTGTGCGCTATCAATGCTTTGATCGTCATCTCACTCACGCCGATTTTTCCATCGACAGTCAAGCCAGTGATCATGCAGCGGTGATGCTTGAACTTAGGCCAAGAAAATAGTGAACCAATAAGCTTGTGAAGCGCAAGCAGAGCCGCGGTTATGGTGTTTGTTTAAAGCTGTGAGTAAGGACTTGGTTATCTTACTGATTCATAAGTTGTTAACTAGTTCATAACTTGATGTAATGTTGATAAAAGCACTAGCCTTGGCCTAGGCTTTTGATTAACCTGTAGATTAGTGGTCGTCGAGCTTTGGCGCTTGTTTTTATCTGGAAGAGAAGATCGATACTCAAATTCAACAGGCCCTAGTGTAGCAGTCGAGAGTGTTCGCTCGGACTCGTATCTTACAGCAGGTAATCTATGTTAAAGCCTAAACGCCGTTCTCAGTGGGCTTGCCTTTCTGCAATGCCCGAGCAATTATCCCACAGCACTATTTTAGAGCACGGGCTTGGTGATGTTTCGCTGATGCGCTTTAATGATACTCGCGAAGCTGAGCCGATTTTATGTCCCGATTTAATCGCTATCGAAGAGCCTCTGCTGCTGAATTTGACATCTTATTGCCCGAAGCAACAATGTTATCAAACAAGACAACTGAGCTTAACGATGCGCACGCCCGGTGATGATTTAGCGCTTGTCATCGGTTTATTGTTTAGTCAAAACATTATTAGTCGTCTTGACGAGATCGAGGCGCTACAGTTTGTGAGCGAAGCGGACGCCACGCTAAACCAAACCAATCATATAGAAGTGCAGCTAGTTAAAGGCTTGGTGCCTGATTGGTCTATTTTGCAGCGTAACTTTGCCAGCTATTCCAGTTGTGGCTTATGTGGTAAAAGTAGTGTTCAAGCTCTGGCATTAAGTCATCAAGCGAGCATCGATTGTCGCGCTGAATGGCTCGATGAGCAGTTGCTTTATCAACTGCCTAGTCAGCTACAAGGTTTACAAACGCTTTATCCTCAAACAGGAGCTGTGCATGGTGCGGGGTATTTCGCGGATCAGCAGTGGTTAATTGTAGAAGAAGATATCGGTCGACATAATGCCGTCGATAAAGTGTTGGGGCAGTTGTTATTACAGGACTGTTATTCCGAGCGCTCGGTTTTAGTGTTAAGTGGTCGGGTGAGTTTTGAGTTAATGCAAAAAGTAGTACGCGCTAATATTCCAGTGGTGGTCGCGGTAGGGGCACCATCGAGTCTAGCCTTAGCGGTGGCACGGCAGTTTAATATTAGTTTAATTGGTTTTACCAAAACAAAGCAGTTTAACGTGTATCACGCGCCTTGGCGGATTAAATATAAGTAGGTGAATATTGATGAGTCATAAACCTTATACGGGGGCGGCGGGAGGCTGGGCTGCCTTAGCGAGTACGGCAAAACATCTTGTTAAAAGTGAAAATGTAGCCAAAAATTTAAAAACCTTGTTAAAGACCAATCAAGACCATGGCTTTGATTGTCCCGGTTGTGCTTGGGGAGAAAAGGGCAACCGGGCCACTTTTCGTTTCTGTGAGAATGGTGCTAAAGCGGTGAATTGGGAGGCTTCGTCGCGTCGCGTGAATGCCCAATTTTTTGCTGAGCATTCGGTGGCTTGGCTTGCCAAGCAGAGTGATTACTTTTTGGAATATCAAGGTCGTTTAGCGGAACCCGTGGTTTATAACTCGCAGAGTGGTCACTACCAAGCGATTGCTTGGGATGAGGCTTTTCAATTGATTGCAAAGCATTTGCATCGCTTGGAAACCCCTAATCAAGCCGAGCTATATACCTCTGGACGAGCGAGTAATGAAGCGGCATTTTTATATCAGCTGTTCGGCCGTCGTTTGGGCACAAATAATTTCCCTGATTGTTCAAATATGTGTCACGAAGCTAGTGGTTATGCGCTTAGTAGCAGTATTGGCACTGGTAAGGGCACTGTGACCATTGAAGATTTTGAGATGGCTGATGCCATTTTTTTGTTTGGTCAGAATCCTGGAACCAATCACCCGCGAATGCTCGAAACACTGGCTCACGCAACGCATCGTGGTGCCAAGGTGGTAGCCTTTAATAATTTAAAAGAGCGTGGATTGGAGCGTTTTGCCAATCCTCAAAAACCAGCAGAAATGCTTAGCGGCGGCTCAAGTCCAACTACCAGTCATTATTTCACTCCTAAGTTAGGTGGTGATATGGCAGCGGTTCGGGGGATAGTTAAGGTGTTGTTGGCGCGTCATCAGCAGGCCCTGCTGCACGGCGATCGCGTATTCGATTTGAATTTTATTAAGCAACATACTCAAGGTTTAGAAAGTTACTTGATTGAAGTCGAACAGACTTCTTGGCAGAAGATTGTTGAGCAATCGGGGCTCAGCCAAGCCCAAATTGAATCGGCTGCAGATATTTATCATCAGTCAGACCGAGTGATCATTGCATGGGCCATGGGAATTACTCAACACAAACATTCAGTAGCCACCATCCATGAATTAACCAACCTGCAACTCTTATTTGGTCAGATTGGTAAAGATGGTGCAGGTCTGTGTCCAGTACGTGGTCACTCGAATGTGCAAGGCGATCGAACGATGGGCATTAATGAACGTCCCAGCAGCGCCTTTCTTGAAAGCATTGAGCAGGTGTTTGGCTTTACGCCACCAAAGAAACCGGGGCACAATGTAGTGCAGGCTTTAACGGCGATGCTCAAAGGGAAAAGTAAGGTCTTTATTGGACTCGGTGGAAACCTTGTTGCTGCCGCGCCTGATACGGCATTAAGTACTCAAGCCTTGGCCAACTGTGAGCTCACGGTGAGCATCGCCACCAAACTCAATCGTACTCATGTTACCCCTGGTCAACAGTCTCTCATTTTACCTTGCTTAGGTCGCACAGATGTCGATGAGCAACTCGCAGGTCCACAGCGAGTGACGGTTGAAGACTCCTTTTCAATGGTTCATGCTTCTGCTGGATTAATTGATGAAAGTCGTGAACATATGCGCTCTGAGCCAGCGATTATTGCTGGTATTGCCAATGCGGCCTTTGGGGCTTCGCCAGTTGATTGGTTGTCGCTGGTGGAAGACTATGATCGGATCCGGGATCTCATTGAGCAAACGATTCCTGGTTTTGAACGTTTTAATCAGAACCTACAGCAACCTGGTGGTTTCTATTTAGGTAATAGCGCGCGTCGACGAATTTGGAACACCGCGACTAATCGAGCTCAAATCACCTGTCATTCACTCCCCGAAAATATTATTAGTGCTGAAGTGCGAGCCTTGAGTGATAATCGTATTTTTGTGTTACAAACTTTGCGTTCTCATGATCAATACAATACCACTATTTATGGTTTTGCAGACCGTTATCGGGGGATCTACGATGAGCGAGAGGTATTATTTATTAACCCGCTCGATATCGCTGAACTTGGCTTTAAAGAAGGAGCTTTGGTTAATATTGAAACCCTCTGGGCCGATAATATTGAACGCAAGGTGAAGGGTTTTAAACTGATCGCATATGATATTCCACAAGGGAATGTTGCTGCTTATTTTCCAGAGGCAAATCCGCTTGTTCCCCTAATGAGCAAGGGTGACCTGAGTGACACGCCCACCTCTAAATCCGTGGCAGTGGTGTTGACTACGTCGGCCGACTCGGAGATTGCGATTGCGCTTAGTTGAGATTGTTGGCAAATTGTTGGTCTAGCGTTGCCGTGTCGCTTTCTCGCGAGGTTGCTAGCCAGCGGATGATTCGTTGCTGATGTTCGGGATGGTCACGGGTCAGGGCTCGCGCATGCGCGCAGGACTCGAGCCGCCAAAAATCCTTGTTGCCTTTAAGTTGCTGGTAAATCGTTTCTCCAGCTTCGATAGGGACCACTTGATCTGAAGCACAATGAATCACCAGCGAGTTGAGTCCTGGGAGCCGAGACAGTGACTCAGCACTGGCGTAGTCATCCCGCATTAACCAACCTGCCAGCCAAGCATAAAGCTGACTTAACTTACCTTTATTTAGGATGTATTTGGTTTCTTCAACATAGCTACTAAAGGATGAATCGATAATCATACCGTCGATTTGAATTGGGTTATCAGCTAAGGCTCTCATCAAAATATTACCGCCGGTGGAAGTCGCAATAATAAAGCTGGCTTGTTGCGACTGGAGCGCAAGCTGCTCAAAGTAATCTAATATACTAAGCGCGTCTAAATAGGCAGCTTGGTCACTGACTTGACCACTAGAGTGGCCGAAACCAGAGTAATCAAAAACCATGACGTCGTAGCCGTGTTCGATTAACCAATCAACTTTTTCTTTGGTTTGTTCCATGTGCCCACTGTTGCCATGAAAGTGGGCGATGATGCCTGCAGGTTCAAGCTGTTGACTGCGAGGAAGCCACAGATAGGCGATATCGTTACCGGAACGAGACTTCATCCAACGAACTTCTGGATTGATGGTGTCCGGTTTTGAAGGGGAAAAGAAAAGTTTGTTTGAGCAGCCGCTAAGACTTATAAATAACAAGCTGATAAATATAAGGCGCATCGCATTCCTCCGTTTATAACATTTACGGAGGCTTATCATTAAAGGATCAGTTGGTTTTATTGAGCTTTAATTGGGTGCCAGGCTCAGTGATTTAGCTTGGATGGTTCTATCAGTTGTCTAACTTGTTCGGCAGGCAAGGGTTTTGCGAAGTAATAGCCTTGCAAGTAATCAACTCCTAACTCGGTTAATTGATTCATTTGCCGTTCGGTTTCTATGCCTTCGGCAACCACGCTGTGGTTCAGGGACTTGGCAATATGCATCACGGCTTTAATGATGGCATAGCCATTGGTTTCCATACGACTGACAAATGAGCGGTCAATTTTCACGGTATTAACCGCTAAGTCTTGCATTATTGATAATGAAGAATAACCCGTACCAAAATCATCGATAGAAACCTTTATTCCCTTATCTTGTAGATCTTTAATTTGCTGCGAGAGCAGCACAATATCGGAGGTGAACACTGATTCGGTCATCTCGATATGTAGTTGTTCAGGGTGTAGTTGACTCGCACTTAATGCGTGCTCAACAATCTCAATAAAGTCCTGATCTTGAAGTTGTATGACTGATACGTTCACACACACCGCGAATTGCTGTTGGGCGGGCCAAAGAGCGGCTTCTTGGCAGGCTGAATTTAACACCCAGACGCCTATTTTTCTAATTAATCCATATTGCTCGGCAATACTAATGAATTCATCGGGTGAAATCCATTCACCATTAAATTGCCAGCGGATTAGCGCTTCGAAGGATACTATTTGTTTATCGGAAGAGCGTAAAATAGGCTGATACACTAAACTGAATTGTTGTTTATCGATGGCCTGACTCAGTCCATCTTTCAGGCGTAATTCTCGGTGAATTTTCTGCTCTAATTGTTGCGAAAATAGGCCCACTGTAGAAGGACTTAGTTTTTTTTGCGCATACATCGCTGTATCGGCTAAACGGATAAGACTGTGTTCATCTTGGGCATGTTCAGGATAAAACGCGATCCCCACCGTAGCGCCCACCGATAAACGATTATTTTCAAAGCTATAGGCCTCTGAGAGTGTTTGTATCACCTTATTTGCTAATGCAATGGCGGGTTGATGGTCGCTATTTTCTAGTGCCAATAGAAATTCATCGCCGCCCCAACGACAAAGTAATTGTTGGTTGGTGGCTAGTTGTTTTAATCGAGTCGCGGTATTGGTCAGCACCTGATCTCCGGTGTCGTGACCGATGGCATCGTTAATTTTTTTGAAGCCATCTAGGTCAATAAATAGCAGCGCAAGGTGTTGCTTGGCTTGGGCACTTTGTTGAAGTTGTTGTGCTAAATGCTGTAAAAATGCGGAGCGATTAAATAGACCCGTGAGTGGGTCTAGATTTGACAACTGGTAAATAGTCCGTGTGCGTTGTTCTACTTTTTTTTCCATCTGTTGGACTAAGGTGACATTTTGGTTTTTTAGCATAATTGCTTGCTGAGTGAATGCTGCATTGCGTTTGGCAACGACTAACATCGCTAAGCTGCAAATAATACCTAACATGCCCAAGACCTGTCGCTCGTACTGACCTGAGAGCAACAGCGCTAAGGCTGGAAACGCAACCGTGCTCGACGCATAAAACATGGCGGTATATTTATGTCCAGCCAGAGTCGTGGCCGAGCCGCCAGCCATTGCGGCAACGATAATCATATGTGTACTTAGATCGAGATCTGAGCTGTATTTACTGGTGATCACATACACAATATAGGTCGACCACATTAAAGCGGTTAGATTGGCACCGATAATAAAGCGTTGAATCGCTTTTACTTCATCGAGTTTGGTGCTTTGCTGGTGACGTTTCCACCACCATAAATCGATTAAACGCAACAATAACAAACTGCTCATGAGTAGCCACCAAGCATGTTTAAACGATTCAATTTGGGGGATATTAAAGGCGAACACGAGTATGCAGGAGGCAATTATTGAAATCAATACTCCCGAAAAAGCGTTGTCATAGAGTAAATTAGCCGCATCTCGTTGGCTATGAGCGATGAGTTGGTCCTGATTGATGGTTGTTTACCTTTAGGTTGTTATTTAATCAAAACGGATCGTCAGGTAGACGGATAAGTTTTAGCGTGCTGTTGCTTATCGGCCTTTAATCTAGAAGCTTTACTCGCTGATGATTAAATGACGCTTTTGGTGTTCAAACAAAGCATAGACCTAATGTGTGAAAGCTAGCAATCATCGCTTTACTCTAAGCTTTGTCGCCGTTAATAATAGAAATCACTAATGGTTTTTTTAAAAGGCATATGCAAAATGAATATCAAGAAGGTCGATCTGAATCTTTTGGTGTATTTAAATGTGCTATTAGAAGAGCGTAACGTCTCTCGTGCGGCGAATAAGCTTGCTTTGACTCAACCTACCATGAGTAATGCTTTAAAGCGTTTGCGTGAGCTGTTCGATGATCCTTTGCTGGTGCGTACTGCAGAAGGGATGAGTCCCACCGAAAAAGCGACCAAATTGAAACCTGAGATCGTGAGTTTATTGAGTCTGGCGGAAAAAATAACTCAACCAGATAAAGACTTCTCGCCCGCACAAAGTCGGCTTACGTTTCGTGTAATGTGTAACGATTATATTGAGGCAGCCTTGTTAGCACCATTTATTCAAAGTTTGTTAGAGTGCGCGCCTAATCTTAGTTTCGACTTGTATGGACCGGGTGATATTGGACTGGCCGATATGGAAAAGGGCCACATTGATTTAGCCTTGAACCGCTTTACCAGTTTACCGAAGACTTTTCATCAATCGAGTATTTGGCGTGACAACTTTTGCTGTTTAGTACATCAGGAGCATCCTTATGCGCAGGCGCTCGATCTAGACAGCTATTTGACGGCAGAGCACATCTGGGTAAACCAAACGGGTTGGGGAGCGGAAACTTCGCTTGTGAACAATAGAGGAGGGCAGCAATTTTCGTGGGTTGATGAAGCGCTCGCGCAACTGGATAAAACGCGCAATATTCGAGTTTATACCCGTCACTATGGCCTCACATCCTGGCTGTTGAGGCAACCTAAGCTGATTGCGACACTGCCTCGCCGTCAGGCCATGTTATACAAAGATGATCCTCAGTTACGATTGGTTCGAGTCCCATTTCAAATTGTCCCCATAGAAATTAAGATGATTTGGAGTCCTTTGCTGCAACATTCGAAGGCGCATCAATGGTTGCGGCGTTCGTTATCGACCTTTGCGAGTACTGTGGTTGACCGTTGAGCGATTACTATTCATAAAATCTATACCTTATATTGAAAAGTAAAATTTTATTTAGTTGTGTATGGACGTTACCTTAAAGGTGAAGCTTGGTTGAGCGGCGCTTGATTCAACACAACAGAATAATGATTAGTATAAGGAAGTTAACCATGAATATATCACCCCACAGCACTCAAGGTTACCAACATCGAGATGAGCTTTTTATTGACGGGTCGTTACTTGTGTTTGTCGAACAACAACTCTCAAGTCATGAGGGGGGGGCCGTGGATGACTTTCTTGAAGCCTTAGCCATTTTGGTCGACGAATTTGGCCCTCGCTATCGACGCTTAAATCAAAATAGTCAGGAGATGAGCTGTGATGAACACCTCTCTCGGTGTCAGCAAAGTTTAACGATGTCCACGGCAATTAATATTAGTCGCGGTAGTAGTAAGGCGGTACTGGATCAACACAGCTGTGCGATCCCAAGTTGTATTTTTGATGCGCTATTGACCGCGATGATTGCTCACCAGCGTGGATGGGTATTGTCCTTAAGTACGAGCAAGCCATTAGAGGCTGTTCTGATGGAAGCATTGTTTAAGCGTGCTCAGCAGTTAATGAATTTGAGTGATGTGCAAGTTGAGGTATTACCTCCATTAGATAATGTGGCCTGTATTGCACAAGCTCGTCAGCAAGCTACTTTTTCGGAAAGGTCTTTAGTGAGCCATGCATAGGGCTGTTGAATTTTGCTGAGTGCACGTTTTTTATTGCGGTAAGCCGAGAGGTCCTCTTGTGAGCGACGCAGATAAAAACGTAAAAGCCTTGAATTGAATTCTTCGGACACCGCAATTGACTATTTTTACCGCTTTATTATCTTCTTTGCCGAGAACGATATAGCGAAGACGGTTGCGGGTGCCAATCTAATCTTCACCAAATGGCTGAAAAATAACACACAAGCTTAACCGGCGGTGTCAGCGAAGCGCTTATAAGAAGGGCATATTTGTGGTGATTGAGCGCACTTCAACTGTAAAACAGCGGTGAGTGCATATATATGTATGCGCTACATGCCTTTGATGAGCTATTCTTCATTGAGCATATTCTAAGTATATTTTTTCATAAATTCTACGAGTGGTAGCGGTTTGTCAAAATAGTAACCTTGATAAGCATTAACACCACGACTGAGTAGATAATCCAGTTCACTCTGCTGCTCAATACCTTCGGCGATGGTTTGTACTTTCAGACGTTGGGCCAGATCGATAATATTTTCCAGCAATTTGATTTTATGAGTATCATGAATTGCTTGTACAAAGCTCCTGTCTATTTTTAAGTAGTCGGTGTCGATTTGATGTAAATACTTTAATGAACAGTGCCCCGTGCCAAAATCATCGAGGGCAATTTTTACGCCGATTAACTTTAGCTTATCAATCGCGGTGAAATACAGCATGTCATTGGGGAGTTCTTCACGCTCGGTGATCTCAATGATGAGCGTGTGTCCATCTTCGGCGAAGTTCTTGATGAAACGTTCGCACTCCACAAAAAATGCGGGTTCTGTTAATTGCACAGGGCAGATGTTGAATGCGATATGTAAGGGCTTACGCTTGGCGACTGGAATGTTGTTCAGAGCGGTAGTCACTTGTTCAAATAGTAGTGAGCTAATGGCACTAATTTGACCACTTTTTTCGGCGATAGAGACAAAGTCTGCGGGCAATATTAGCCCCTTGGTAGGATGCTGCCAACGCACCAATACCTCTGCGCCATTCAGCTTTCCAGAGGCATCAATCACTGGTTGAAGATAAGCCGTAAACTGTTTATAACAAATCGCTCTAGCGATACTAAAAGAAAGCCAATTAAAGGCATCGATATATTTATAAACCGCCCTTGCACCTATATTACAAATGACCAGCCATAGCGCTATCATAAGACCAAATTTGTTGAACACGTAGTGTACATAAGTTTTTAGGGAGTACTGGTAGTACACTTGAAATAAGTCATTGCCATAACTGGCTTGAGGTAGCGTATTGAAGTCCTCTACCTTGACGACGCTGGTGTGACTAAAAATGTAATCGTTGATCCTTAAATAGCTATTGAAGTTGCCTTCCACATTCTCCAGCATTTCTTTGATATGCTTTGGGTGTATTCCAAAATCGATAAAGTTGCTACCGGAAACTGGGATGGCAATTAGTACCTCGCCTTTTTCTTGCTCTTGATCATAGACGTCAAAGATAGTTGAAGGGACAAAAAACATCCGTTTTGATTGCGCAGCATGATTATTGTTCGAGAGCTTAATATCTTGATAGTTGGGTAGTGTGCTGCATTGTATTTGTCGTTGATTTACCCAACTGATACTTCTTATATTGGAGCTACTTAATACCGCATTTTCTGCTCGAGCCTTAAACAGCGGGCAATCCTTGGGCATTTGCATATCTTTAAATGAATACTCATAAAAGTTATTCATATCTTTGGTCATTGAATTGAGTTGTTGGTAGATGGCGGCGGAGTGGGCCATCCCTTCATTCTCAACATTTTGGTAGGCTAACAGGCAGATGAAAGCGAGTCCAAAAAAGTTCGAAATCCAAATAAAGGTTCTGCTACTGATATAGGTCGATAATTGCATAGTGACGATGTGCGGCGCTTTATCTTTTTTACATACTATGTTGATATAAACGATGATATGCAAGTTAATTTATTGTCGATGATGTCGCCGTTCTTATCTGTTCGTATCGCTGATCGGTCACACTGTAAAATAATTGTAAGATCTCGCAAAATTATTATTACGTAGCATAAGGTAGCAAAAAACCGTTTACCTTGATCAATTAACCATATTTTTGGATAAACGCTGCGAGCGCGAGCGGTCCATCAAAGTAGTGGCCTTGATAATAGTTTACCCCTCGACTGAGCAGAAAATCGAGCTCACACTGTTGTTCTATACCTTCGGCAATCGTTTGCACTTTTAGGCGCTGAGCGAGGTCGATAATATTTTCTAGTAACTCTATTTTGTGGGCATCGTGGATCGCTTGCACAAAACTCCGGTCAATTTTTAAATAATCAGTGTCGATTTGATGTAGATATTTGAGAGAACAATGGCCAGTACCAAAATCATCGAGGGCCATTTTCACGCCGATTGATTTCAATCGTTCGATCGCGACAAGATACTCATCGCCATTGGGGAGTTCTTCACGTTCCGTGAGTTCAACGATCAAAACATAGCCATATTTGGCAAAGTTTTCGATAAAGTGCTGGCAATCGGTAAAAAAAACGGGCTCGGTTAATTGGATCGGACAGATGTTGAAGGCGATATGTAAGGGCTTACGATTGACCTCGGGAATATTGTTTAAGGCGATACTCACTTGTTGAAATAATTGACCACTAATGGCACTGATTTGCCCTGTTTTTTCTGCGACGCCAACAAAGTCACTCGGCAAAATCAGTCCTTTATTTGGATGTTGCCAGCGCACTAGCACTTCACCGCCAATTGGCAGGCCTGAGGCATCAAATACGGGCTGTAGATAAGCGGTAAAGTGCTTATTTTTTATGGCTCGTGAAATACTAAAACTTAGCCAATTGAAGGTGTCGATATAGTTATAAACTGCTCTTGCTCCAACAGTGCTGATAATGAGCCATAGTGCAATGAGTATGCCGAATTTGTTGAAGAGGTATTGCAGATAAGTTTTTAATGAATATTGATAATAGACCTGAAACAAGTCATTGCTATAACGTGGCTTAGCCAGTTTTTTGAACATTTGGACTTGGCTGATAGATGAACGACTAAAAATGTAATCTCCTAGCTTTAAGTAACTATTAAAGTTTGCTTCAACATTTTCTAACAACCCCATGAGATGCTGAGGGTGTATGCCAAAATAAATATAGTGCTCGTTTGATACCGGGATCGTTATCAGTACCACCCCTTTTTCTACAATCTGAGAATTAACACTAAAGATGGTCTGCGGAACAAAAAATATCTGTTGATGTTGGGCCGCACTGTATTTGGGGGAAAGTGACACGCTTTGATAATTGGGTAAGCTACTGCAGAGTAATGTTTTCTGATACACCCAGCTAACACTTCTCACCACCGAGCTGTTGAGTATGGTATTGGTTGCCTGCTGGGTAAACAGAGGGCAGTCTTCGGGTAAATGGATATCTTTAAATGAAGTGCTATATAAGTCTTTTACCTCACTCATCATTGAATTGAGTTGTCGGTAGACCGATGCGGAGTGCGTGCTCGCTTTGTCTTCGATGTCTTGATACGCAAATATACAGATGAAAGCGAGTCCAATTAGGTTTGAACTCCATATAAAGCTTCTCATGTGAATATAGCTTGATAATTGCATAGTGAAGATTATTAATTTTGTATTATAAATTTACTATGTTGACATAAATATTCACTCTTAAGTTAATTAATTATCAGTTTTGAGTGCTTGCTCAATTGCTCATGTATCAGTATTCGCGCTTGAACACCATCTTGGGTCATAAAGGACGAAGTCCAGTTTACTATCGTGGGCAACAAAGGTGGTTTTGGAATAAGTAATACTTTGTGCGATGGGTCACTTTTAGGCATCGTTGAGAGTACCAGTATTCAAGACCTCCAGTCGGACGACTCCCCAAACTGTCAGAAGGTAAATGCCTTTATCCCTTGATATTTTACATATGTTTGATCACTGCCACGCCGAATTCAGAACAACTGACTTCGCTGGCTTGCTCAATCATTCGGGCAAAGTCGTAGGTGACGGTGCGGGCCGCAATGGCCCCCTCTACGCCTTGGCTAATCAGTTGTGCGGCTTCCGTC
Source organism: Agarivorans sp. QJM3NY_33 (assembly GCF_050870865.2). Lineage (NCBI taxonomy): Bacteria > Pseudomonadati > Pseudomonadota > Gammaproteobacteria > Alteromonadales > Alteromonadaceae > Agarivorans > Agarivorans sp. QJM3NY_33. The sequence continues at coordinate 3,845,357 of NZ_CP194039.2, read as the reverse complement.
CAACCAATGTGTTTCAGCATCATTTGGGCGCATAGAATAATTGAGCAAGGATTAACCTTATCTTGCCCCGCTAGACGTGGGACTGTGCCATGGGTGGGTTCGAAAAAGGCCACTTCACTACTTAAATTAGCGCCAGGGGCGATACCTATACCGCCGACATGGGCGGCTAGCGCATCGGCCAGTAGATCGCCATTTTGGTTCATGGTGGCAATTACATCATAGTGCTCTGGATGTAAGGTGACTTGTTGAAACATATTATCGGCAATCACGTCTTTTAGTACCAATGGTGCTCGTCCATCGTCACGCGGGATTTCTAACCAATAGCCATTGGGATGTCTTTGCGCAGCAAATTCTTGTTCGGCTAATTCATATCCCCAGTTTTTAAAGGCTCCTTCGGTGAACTTCATAATATTGCCTTTATGCACCAGGGTCACCGATTGCCGCTGGTGGTCTAAGGCATATTGGATGGCGTGGCGGATCAGTCGCTTGGAGCCCTGCTCTGAAATATGTTTAATGCCAATGCCGCAGTGTTCACTAAAACGTAACTTAGTCACGCCCATTTGTTGTTGTAAAAATTCGATGATGCGCTCGGCATCAATACTATCGGCCTTCCACTCTATGCCGCTATAAATGTCTTCGGAGTTCTCTCTAAAAACCACCATATCGGTTAGTTCAGGATGTTTGAGTGGGGAGGGCACGCCTTTAAACCAGCGGATTGGGCGAATATTAACGAATAGGTCCATTTCTTGGCGAAGCGAAATGTTTAGAGAACGAAAACCGCCGCCAATAGGGGTTGTGAGGGGCCCCTTTATGGCAACTCGGTGTTCTCTAATCGCGCCGAGAGTTTCTTGTGGAAACCAATCGCCGTCGTACATGGCAGCAGCTTTTTCACCATTGAATACCTCCATCCACATGATCTGACGTTGCTTTCCATAGGCCTTGGCCACTGCGGCATCGACCACCTTAAGCATCACAGGGGTGATATCGACTCCGATTCCGTCGCCTTCGATATAGGCAATAATTGGAGTATTGGGTACTTGCAAGCCATGCTGTGGGTCGAGGGTTATTTTTTCTCCGCCAGCGGGAACGACAATATGTTGGTAATCCATTCGAGTGGCCTTTGAGTGTAACAACAAATGTTTACTCTACTTGGGGCGAAGCTCAAGGGCAATTGTCGTCACCGCGAGAAGTGAACTTGTCGCGGTTTTTATGACGGACTGAATAAGCAAGCGACAAACCTTGGCTCAGTTCAGCTCTGTTTGGGCTTGCTTAGTCTGGCGCAGCTGCCGGCGCAAAATTTTACCAACATTGCTTTTGGGCAACTCTGTTCGGTACTCGATCAATTTGGGGATCTTGTAACCGGTGAGGTGTTTACGGCAGTGCTTTTTAATCTCTTCGCGACCGACTCTCGCCTTACAGACCACAAATAATTTGATCTGTTCTCCGGTGATATCATCAGCAATGCCAATCGCTGCGGCTTCGACGATCGAGGGGTGTAAGGTAGCCACTTCTTCAATTTCGCTCGGAAATACATTAAAGCCAGACACAATAATCATGTCTTTCTTACGATCTTCGATGAAGAAATGCCCTCTTTCGTCCATCCGGCCAATATCTCCGGATTTAATCCATCCATCGTCACTAAGTACTTCGGCAGTTTCTTCGGGTTGGTTCCAATAGCCTTTCATCACCTGCGGCCCCTTGATTTGCAATTCGCCAATACCGCCCATTTCTAGTTCTTGTCCTTGTTCATCGACAATGCGTATTTGCGTGCTGGGCATCGGCACCCCAATAGATGCAATGAAGGATTGCTGCTGGTGGGTTCCTGCTGCAACAACGGGTGAACATTCGGTTAAACCGTAACCTTCAATTACCGGCATTTGGGTGAGTTCTTGCCATTGTTCGGCGATATGCTTTTGGGTAGCCATCCCGCCACCGATGGTAAAGCGAGCCTTCGAAAAATCCAGTTGGCGAAAACCAGCATGATTGAGCAAGGCATTAAATAGGGTATTCAGGCCAAAAATCATGGTGAAGGGGTAATTACGCAAGTCGCGAACAAAACTGTCGAGGTCGCGGGGATTGGTAATCAATAAGTTATTTCCGCCAATATGCATAATAAACATCATGCTCACAGTATTGGCAAAAATATGGTATAGCGGCAGCGGCGTCACGGCGTGCTCTTTATCATAGAGGGTGCGAGGCCCAAAGTGATAGTAGACTTGCAGCACGTTCGCGACGACATTGTGATGGGTGAGCATTGCGCCTTTCGCCACGCCAGTGGTTCCGCCAGTATATTGTAAGTAGGCGATGTCATCGCCAGTGAGATGAGGTTTTTTGTAAACTAAGCTCTTGCCTTGGGTGAGCGCTCTACGCATCGAAATTGCGCCAGGCAGATTGTATTTAGGCACCATTTTTTTAACGTACTTCACGACAAAGTTAACCAGTGTTCGCCGATGCGGTGCTAATTGATCGCCAATGCTGGTGAGGATCACATGCTTGAGCTGGGTCGACTTAATCACCTGTTGCAGACTATTGCCAAAGTTAGTGACCGCGACGATTGCTGTGGCGCCAGAATCACGTAACTGATGTTTTAGCTCGCGCGGGGTATAAAGTGGATTTACATTGACCACCACTAAACCCGCCCGCAGAGCGCCAAATAAAGCGATAGGATATTGCAGCAAGTTAGGCATCATCAGCGCGATCCGCTCCCCCTGCTGCATGCCTAAATATTGCAGGTAAGCGGCGAAGGCAAGAGACTGTTGATCGAGTTCTTGGTAGCTGAGTTTGTGTCCCATGTTGACAAAAGCGGTCTGCTCAGCATATTTTTTGGCACTATGGTCAAATAATTCCAAAATATTTTGGAAGCGTTCCGTGTCAATGCTTGCCGGAACATCTTCTGGGTAGCTTTTTAGCCAAGGTTGTTCTGTTGAATTCATTTTCTATCCTCGCCCTCGGTTTAGCATTGCGACAGCTTGATCAAATTCAGCATCAACAATGGGTTAGTGATCTCACTAACGATGGGCTACTTGTTAACGCTCGCAAGGTTAGCCTATCAGCTGCATAAACCCTAGCGCATTTTTGTAAATGGTTGAGCTAAATCGTCCGATTATTGGGAGGTTTTATAGCTTTAGCCAAATTTTCAGCAGAAATCTTATGAATACAGTAGCTTGTTGGTTTTTTGAACTATATATCTTGGGCTACTAATTAGATTGGAGTGGAGGTTTTGTCTCATTGTACCTATGACTGGTGATTGCGATTAAGGGCGCTGTAATTTACGTAACATCCTGTGGTCGTTTGCGATATGATCGAGCCGCATAGCTAGTTTTAGAGGTTTACAATGGCGCGTCAGGTTACATACACCTATCAAAACACCACCAAGGTGATTAATTTTTCTTTCGATAAATATTATGACATTCACGAAGCGGTGGCGGCCGCGGAAGGGATCGATCTTCATGCTTTTTTGGCAATGGAAAAACAGCTTGCCATGTCAACTCGCGATAAAGGAACCCTGAAAGCATATCGTGAAAAAGAGTTTCAACGTTTGGGCTTTAGTCATATTCGTTTTTTAAAAGATGAAGAAAAAACTTAGGCTTGCTGTCGTTAGTTGGGCAAGGGGAGCTGTTTAATCAGAGATGGGGTCCAGCAAGGTCCTTAAGTGGAAATACGGCGCACAGCGCTGTTTGGTTTATTGGCATTAAGCAGGGTCGGCAATCTATATGCGGACAACAATGCTGTTCCCTATATTGAGGGGAGAGACAAGGCTCTCTGTGGCTGTTCGATATTTATCGATGAGGGTGGGACCTACAAGTTAGCAGGCACCGTCTGTTGGCCCATTTCCACCATGGCTTGACCAAGTTATAGCAAGCAGTGACAGCGAGCTAGAAGATGAAACTCTGTGTGCCCAACCAGTCGTTGATGCTACCTCTTCCGGTGGGGGAGCCTTTGGTGGGGTGCGGTCGGCGATGTTGGCTATTCTGTTATGGGTTCGCCGTGCGCGACGCTAAGTGAAATAGAATCAGCTGATTCGTTTTTTAGCTATTTCGCTGATTCTTTATATTGCCCTAGCTGATCTTACCGTTTTTATTGATTTGGCTTTGATTGACTCAGGGTTTATTTGGCCGAACCACCATTTGTCGCTGGAACCATAGAGTGACATAATTGAATCATACTGTGACATAATTTACCCATAGAGTGACAAATTTGCCCCATACCTTGACGTAAGGTATGTTGGTTTAAGGTTTGTTGCACATGGGTATTTTTATGTACATCAGAAGCTTGTGAAAACCCTCACCGAATAAAAACATCTTTAAGTTTGCTAGCGTCAAAGTTAATAGTGCTAACTGAATGCGCCGCAATACGTGTTTGGCGTTACCCCGTAAAAACCATAATCTCTCGCCCGCTGTAAGCCCTTGGGCAATATATGCTGCAAGGTAAGCTTTAAGAATGTGAAGGTCGGCAAGGTCATGTATGTCGTGCTGGGTAAGCATGCATCGAATGAAGAATGATGACTAACCAATAGTTTTGTCGAGTTATCGCAACACTAACGTGCTTTTGCCCCGTTCTGTGTTAGCAACGGGGTAAAAGCTTTCGCCTACGGCGACGTCATTAAGCTTCAACGAGCAAAGCTTAGCTAAGCAAAAAGAAAGCTCGCCCTGCATCTTCTTAAACCCTGCGTTGCTCATTCTCAAGGGCGTTGAAGTAAACACTACGCTCAAACAGACTTCAACTTTGCACCCTTGTTCATTTGCGCTACTCGGCGAAGATGAAGGGATTTAAAAGCGTAATCTTGGCTATCGAGAGTGTGAAAGGTTTTTGTTTTTAGAATGGGTGTCTAGTTTATTCTTTGCTCCCTTGTTCATTTGCGCTACTCGGCGCAGATGATGGGACTTAAAAGCGTAATTTTGGCTAGCGAGAGTGTGAAAGGTTTTTGTTTTTAGAATGGGTGTCTAGTTTATTTGAGTTTATTTGTTCACAAACAGACTTCAACTTTGCTCCCTTGTTCATTTGCGCTACTCGGCGAAGATGATGGGATTTAAAAACACAATCTTGGCTATCGAGAGTGTAAAAGATTTTTGTTTTTAGAATGGGTGTCTAGTTTATTTATTAAGCGGTGAACAGCGCTTCATACGACTTCACGTCGCACGCCCCATTGTGTGTTAGCAACGGGGTAAAAGCTTTCGCCTACGGCGACGTCATTAAGCTTCAACGAGCAAAGCTTAGCTAAGCAAAAAGAAAGCTCGCCCTGCATCTTCTTAAACCCTGCGTTGCTCATTCTCAAGGGCGTTGAAGTAAACACTACGCTCAAACAGACTTCAACTTTGCACCCTTGTTCATTTGCGCTACTCGGCGAAGATGAAGGGATTTAAAAGCGTAATCTTGGCTATCGAGAGTGTGAAAGGTTTTTGTTTTTAGAATGGGTGTCTAGTTTATTTACAAAATTTTGAATTAGTTGAGCTTCCAAGGTTTGCGCACTTTTTAACTGTGTATTTGCGGCTCTTCACCGAATGTAGTGGAAACACTTTCAACAAACATTAATGAGCGAGATAATAAGTAAACGTTCATTAATACCTCGCGACTATGCAAGACACGACGCTTTATCAATCCATTCTTGGATTAACTCATCCTTGGGCTGTTTCATCTGTTGAACTCAATGAGTCAACCCAAACCATCACCGTACGCGTTGACTATGACCGAGGTTCATTAACGGCTTGCCCCTCTTGCGGTAAGGCTGTTCGTCGACACGATACTCGGCGGCGGGCTTGGCGACATTTAGATACCTGTCAGTTTGAAACGCGCATTGAAGCGAATGTTCCTAGGGCTGATTGTCCAGAGCATGGAGTACAAACACTTCAAGTGCCTTGGGCTACCAGTCATAGTCGCTACACAGAGCTGTTTGAGGCTCGCGTTATAGAGATGCTTAAAGTCAGTTCCTTATACGCGGTGAGTAAAACCTATCGGCTTAGCTGGGGAGCCATCGACCGTATTATGGCACGAGCCGTTCAACGCGGTCTGACAGCCAGAACCACCATCAACTACCAAGACCTGTTGGTCGATGAAACGGCATTTAAGAAAGGCCATGACTATGTCACGGTATTATCCAATCGTGATGGTCAGGTGATATCGGTTGAAGACGGTCGAACAGGCCTGAGCTTATCAGCTTGCTTTAAGGCATTGCCCCCTGAGTCAACAATGGTTACACGTTCCATATCGATGGACATGAGCAGAGCATATATAAACGCAGCATATGACTACTTCGGTGAGCGGGCTAAGCAAATGATAGCCATAGACCATTTTCATATCGCAAAGGTCCTCACTAAAGCGGTGAATGAAGTGAGAAAAAGCGAACTCATGGCGTTGCCCCAGCATTTAAAAAGAGAGTGCCATCAAACACGGTATGGATGGTTAAAACGAAACAGCCACCTACATGGGACATTGAGAGAAAGAGTGAATGCGCTGGCCAAAATGATGCAAAATACTGGCTTGAGCTGGATATTCAAAGAGCAAGCAAGGGCCATTTGGTATGGCCATGCAGATAACGCCAAAGCAGCTTGGAATGATTGGTTGGCACTCATAAAGGTCAGTCAAATCAGGCCGATGATGACAGCAGCAGAAACCGTGAAAGCGCACTTAAAGGGCATCATCAATGCGATGCGTTATAAGGTATCAAATGGCTTGGCAGAAGCGATAAATGGAAACATTCAGCGCCTAAAAATACGTTCGATGGGTTTTAGAAATAAAGAACGCTTTAAACGAGCTATTTTATTTCACTTTGGAGGGCTTGATATGACTTTCCACCAAGAACGGTGAAGAGCCGTATTTGCACAGTGTTTCTGGTTTTGTTTGCGTCATTTGTCAAAGCAATCAATGAAAGAAATGGATCGGCGATTGATTGATGCCGAGTAAAAAACTAAGGTAGACAATGGGTTAATATCAAATCATTAATTGATGAGCGAATGTGATGAAGGTCATGTTTTTTGTGATAGGCCGCACGTGCAGCCTACTTAGCGTTAGATGAAAATCATGAATACAAGTCAGTGGATAGATTTTGGAATATCGGAGACGGAAACAGCACTTGCACTGCTATATTCATATATGCAGTTTAAGAAAATGCTAGCTTCGGAAAATGATGTAAATCTGATTAATAGGAACCCTGAGTTCTGGATGTTACACACTGGCTCCGTACAACATACGTTGTTTTTATATCTTGGTAGGATTTCGGATGACTCAAGAGGTACTAAATCATTTTCTGGCTTAAAAAATCATTGCATTATGAATGTATCGGATTTTTCCAGAGATGAATTTTTAAAGAGAAAACCAAACATCCTTAGTCTAAATGAAAGTTTTCTGAATGGTAAAGTAGAGCCAACTAAGGAAGATCTTGCTAAGCTTTTTAAAACCTCCTCAGAACATAACCAGTTTCTTAGGGGTGCGTGTAAGAAAATACGAAGTGAGGTTTTTGCTCATGCTATTCTTACAGAAAAACATGAATACTCACATCTTTTTGAACAAGTTAGTCTTGAAAGAATTGAGAGTTCTCTATTGGCATTCTGGTCAATTTCACAACATCTATGGCAGTGCTATCACAACGCCAGAACGATCAGAGTTGAAGTCTTGGAGTACCCTGAAAAAGAGCGTATATTCAAAAATACTGCAGAGGCTATCCGTGGCATCATCTAATCGGGTAGCCGGAGGTGTCTAACCTCCAGCCCCCACAACACCCTGCATGCGGCTCCGCACAGGGCGTTTCCTGAAAACGGTTAAAATACAACGGCCGATTAGCTCCTTTGCATTCCAATGATGGCTTCTGTTTTTTGCGCCATGACTCCTCAGTCCGGTCGGATACGGAGACAATGAGCTGCACAGGCTCCTCATTGATTTTCAGGTTCAGGCCTTCACCGTGTCCCAACCATTACGATGGGCGTTGGGCTACTATGCCGTCTGCTGACTTCTGCTTAATCACCGTTTGAGTTACCCCAAATAGCGCTATCGTTGTTCATCGTATTTGCTCACTTAAGTTGATGAGAATTAAGTGCCAGGCCTGTTGAACTAGCGGCCAAGCTAGTCAGTTTAACGATCGCCTGTTAAGCAGATCTCCCCAGATAAGAACATGCACTGTCTCTGCACTGCTGCATCATTTACGGTGGCCGTTAGATCACATGGCTTCGTTGTCTTGTGCCAACTCGCCTCCAGCCTACGCCTCATATGATGTTCTTGTTCATCAGCTCGCCCTCTCTTTAGATAAAAAGGCGTCCGGCTTCCTTCAGACATTCCCTCGCGGCAATGCCCTTGCCATTCGCTAGTAGTTAGCGTTTAATAATCAGAATGTTATTAAACGGTGACCTTCCTACAGAGGACTTTCACCTCATTAGTTCATGCCCATGCTGGGCGTACACAAGGCGCTAAAGTCGGACGCTCAATGCTACGTTTCGCTCTTGCGAATGGCTTCGCCATTTTGTCGCAACGCTACACTCCCGCATTGGCGCCGCTTAGCTTGGCGTTAGGTCTCAGTGTTACCAACAAGGATGTGTATGTATAAATTAATAATAGTTTTAATAAGTTTTTTGCTAATCAGTTGCGCAAGTACCCAAGACTCAAGTTTTAGGCCTCAAACGTTCGAGACCAAAGGTTCCTATGTTCATAGTGTAACTACCACGGAGTACCCTGAAACTCTGGCTGGTTTCAAACTTGTTTCTGTGACTCAATATAATAAAGATGGCACTGATATCAGTGTTGCTTACAATTACTTCTCAGATACAACACCTATTGTACTAACTGTTTATAGCTATCCAGCACCAGATTTTATTTCAATTGGCTCACCAGATGACGTTGTAGAGGATATGAGACTTCAACTGTTTCTGAACAGGTTTAATGGTACAAAAAACTATATCTTAAAGAACAAAAGTAATGCTGAATTAACTTCTGAAGGTCCATTTGAGATATCACAAGACAACTTACAGCCTCCAGGTATGGTTGCAAAGTTCAAATATTCTGAACGGTTTGCTGGTGAGTTTATGGATTTACGCTCTTCTTTGTATCTGTTTCAAGTTGGTGAATCACTATATAAATATCGAATTACGTATCCTGAAACTGTAAATGTCGATTCACAAATAAGTGAGTTTATGAATCAACTTGAACTTAAATAAAGACCTAACAAGAAATTCAACTGGAAGATGTAGTTGATCCGATTCTTCCTTACTTTCTCTAATCCGAAACGCCTTCGAACAAGTGAATGCTCTAACAAGCTTCTGTCCAAAAGTGTGTTTGGGGGCGGCAAACATACGAAATGCACTATGCCATATTATGGTTCTATTTTATGTCAAACTATGGTTCAAATTTTGGATTTGCATTAGATGTAACGCTGGTCCTTATGTCACTTTATAGTTCCAGCGACACCATTCGCCCGCTTTCTAAAAAACTGTCAAAATAAACCTGCATCGAGCTGTCATTTCTGGTAAATTACGCTCGCATTTTAATATGCCACTAACAAGCTGTCTCAGGGAATACTGCATTGCAGTTGAGAGCGTCCACCCCAAGGAGCGGGCCAGCAATTTGGACGAACCAGTTCGCTTGTTAATGAGAATCTTATGCAACATTTATTTGCCAATATCGTCGGCCTTTCGGGGACCGCTTTAGTCGTAGGAGCTTTCTTCCTACTCCAGTTAGAACGCTTAAACCCAAAACAGCTCAGTTACAACTTAATGAATCTCAGTGGTGCAGTATTGTTGCTGATTAGCCTATGCATCAACTTTAATTTAGCCAGTTTTATTATTGAACTGTTCTGGATTAGTGCTTCGCTAGTAGGCATTGTCAAATACCTTAAACGCTCGCCGGCGATGGCTTAAGTCCCGTGTAGTTAAGCATTCTATATACGGAGTGCTTAACTTTAATGGCTATCCTTCTATCCTTTAACATATAATTTACCATCTTGCTTAAAGCGATCTTGTCGGAACTCTAGTGACGAACATTGCCTAAAATCCTGAAAGCTTTGTATGCTAATACTATGGCTTATTTGCAGTAGACGCATGTGGAATCCTTACATCCCGAGTTACAGGCAATTAGTTATCAGCTAGAGCAACAGCTTTTAGGTAAGCCGCAAGTGGTGCGTTTGGCTTTAAGTTGTCTACTGGCTAAGGGGCACTTGTTAATTGAAGATTTGCCCGGAGCAGGTAAAACCAGCCTCGCAAAGTGGTTGGCCAGTAGTTTTGGTTTGAGTTTTCAACGGATCCAATTTACCAGCGATTTGTTGCCGGCCGATATCATTGGAGTATCGGTATTTGAGCCATCGACTCAACAATTCAGTTTTCATCCGGGGCCTATTTTCCATCATTTAGTGCTGGCCGATGAACTCAATCGTGCCAGTCCAAGAACCCAAAGCGCTTTGTTAGAAGCAATGGAAGAGCAACAGGTGAGTACCGATGGCAACAGCTATCCACTGGCTTCACCATTTTTTGTGATCGCCACTCAAAATCCACGCGAACAGCTCGGCACTTTTGATCTACCTGAATCGCAGTTGGATCGCTTTGCAATGCGCCTCAGTATTGGCTATCCCGACCTTGGGTCTGAAATGGCGATGCTGAAACGGGATCAAAATGCCACACCAGCCCTATCGTCGCTGACTATTGAGCAATTATTAGCCCTGCAACATGAGGTTCAATGGCTGCATTGTAGTGATGCCTTGCTCGATTATTTATTACGCTTAATTCACTTTAGTCGGCAATTGGAAGGCGCTCATCCTTTGTCTCCTCGCTGCAGTTTAACCCTGTTAGCTTGCGCCAAAGCTTGGGCTTTTGTTCACCATAAGAAGCATGTTTCGCCAGATGATTTACAGGCGGTTTTTACAGCGGTTAGCGCACATCGTTTGGGACGCGGTGACAGTGGTGAAGCCTATGCTAAACATATTTTGGCAGAAGTTGATCCCTATCGCGATTTACCATCGGGAGAATAGCATTGCGGCTGACTGAGCGATTAAAGCATTGGCGAAAGCAGCGAGTGGAGGCGTGGTTGGCTCGGCGGATCCCAGCGGCGTCTTCGTTGACGCTCAATCGAAAGAACTTATTTATCTTGCCAACCGCCTTTGGTTGGTCTTTTTTATTGACCCTAATGACCTTACTCACGATTGGGACCAACTACCAAAATAACCTTATTCTGGCTCTGAGTTTGTGGCTGTTGGCGTTGTGGTTACTGTGTTTAATCCTCTGCCATCAGAATTTGTCAGGGAGCCTGCTGCAGTTACGTTATACCGCTGAAGGTCAATGTGACCAGCCGTTACGTTTGTTGTTAGCCTTGGATAAAACCGCCGATAAAAGAGCCCTCGCAGTCGTGGGGCAATTAAGCGCTTGGCAGGGGCCTCAGGCGAGTGAGTATAGCGCTGGGTGCTTGGCGATTGATATTACCGTGAGTCAACGTGGTCATTGGCCCTTGCCTCGAATTGATATTTCGAGTGTTTATCCTTTAGGTCTATTTCGATGTTGGACACGGGTTGATTTTAACGCCACGATCACAGCTTATCCGGTACCTCTTGCGGGGTTTCCTTGTCCTGTGGCTGAGTTGGCCGGAGAGCATGATGTTGAACAACTGAGCACAGGTCCACAACCGAACGAGTTTTCTGGCTTAAAGGCTTATCGCAGTGGTGAGCGTAAAAGCTTGTTAGCCTGGAAGCAATTTGCCGCAGGTAGAGGGCTACAAAGTAAGGAATTTAGTGATAATCCGGCACTCGAGTTGCAGCTGACCGATCGCGCTTTAGTTCATTTACCCTATGAGCAGTCCTTATCGGTCCTGGTCTTCTGGGTTCGTCAACTAAATCAGCAGCAACAAGCTTTTAGTTTACAGTTGGCGCAGCGGCGGCTTGCCAGCGCTAGTGGTAACGAACACTTACAAGCTGCTCTGCGGATGCTAGCGGGGGCTGAGGTGCCTTGATGAACACTTTAGGTGCTCGCAGTATTCATTTATCTCTGGTCTGTTACTTGGCCAGCGCCTTGATATTAATGCCACATCTGCCTTGGTTGCTCGTATTGGTGGGAGGCGCTTGTGGTTGGTGGCGCTTACGAGTGGTACAAGGTTTAGCTAGCCTCCCCAAACCCAGGTGGGTGAAGTTGATCCTGTTATTGATGGTATTGCTGACGTTATGGTTAAGTTACTCGATGGATTTGTTCGACAAGTTAGTGAATGTGGTGATGCTCGGTTATAGTTTGAAATATATTGAGTTACATCAACGCAGAGACTTAGAAGTTTTTGTTCTTACTGGGTTTTTTTTAGCATCATTTTCGTTAGTGTTTTCCAGTCAGCCTCTCGCGGCAGTGTTGGCGCTGTTGGTTTGCTTCATCCATTTGTTGCTTTTACTCAGTCTGGATGTTCGTTTATCGTTTAAACAGGGAAAAATGCTGGGGCTATGGTTGTTGGCAATGAGTCCCTTAGCGGTGGCGCTATTTGTATTGACACCGCGGCTTGCACCCTTATGGAAAATGCCTCGTCCCGACACTACTCAAACCGGTTTGTCCGAGGTGGTTCGACCGGGGGATATTAGTCAGTTAATTCGCTCTGACAAACTGGCATTTCGAGCCGAGTTTAGCCAAGCACAAATCAGCACATCGTTGTATTGGCGGGCTATGGTATTAGATCAATTCGATGGTGAACAATGGACCCGCAGTGCTTTAGCTAAACAAATTGTTGAGCCGCCCGACGCGCCGCTCACTACGCTCCCAAGCTACCAATTATTGTTGGAACCAGCGTCCAATAACTGGTTGGCAACTCTTCATCCAAGCGTGCTAAACGGCAGTGGCGCGCAGTTTCAAGCTGATGGTAGCTGGTTGCGAAGTGGTGATAGCTTTGCTCGACAGTTGCTGCGTTTTGGGCAACTTTCCGATGCCGAGTTACAGCCACTTCCGCAGGCTGAACAGCGTCGCCTAAGTACTTTACCGCAAGGGATCCCTGATGCTGTCAGCCGTTTAGCCTCGCAATTTAGCGCGCAAGCTACCGCTCAAAGCTCAGTTGTGCGCACCGAACAAGCGATTGCAGCGATGCAACAGTGGTTTTTAGCACAAGCTTTTGTTTATACCTTAAACCCGCCCGCGTATCCCGCTTGGTTAGGAGTCGAAGAATTTTTGCTTAGGCAGCAGCGTGGATTTTGTGTGCATTATGCGCAGAGTGCTGTGGTATTGGCACGTTTGATGGGGATCCCTGCGCGAATGGTTACTGGCTACTTAGGCGGGGAGTGGCAGCAACCGGGACTGCGAATATCGGTGCGTCATTATGATGCGCATGCTTGGGCAGAGTACTGGAATGGCCAGCGTTGGCTGCGGCTTGATCCTACCGCTTGGATTGCTCCGGATCGGCTTGAATTTAACTTGCAGCAGAGCCCGTCGACAGCAGCTCAGTGGCATAATATTCATAGTTGGGGACAACGTTTATGGTATAGCCAAGGTTTAAACCAATTAAGGTTGCTAATGGCACAAGCCGATTTTTGGTGGGCAACTTGGGTGCTCAATTTCGATCAAGCTCGCCAGTTGTCTCTATTTTCCCACTTATTAAAGCGTTTGCCGGGAAGTTCTTTGTGGATGTTAACGACTTCTTTATTGTTGCTTGGGATCTTGCTTAGTGCAGTGGCACTTGCCAAACCTTGGCGTTGGCGTTTACCACCGGCGGAGCTAAGGGCGCTACGTTGGCAGTTATACTTACTCGAACGACATGATATTCATCGTCGCTCAGGGGAGACCCTTGATCAGTTTGTGGCGCGTGTCGAGCTAGAATCGCCGAAACATCTTGCTGCCTTACGCCAAACGGTGCGAGCTTATCAGCAGCGTCGCTACCTTGAATAACGGTGAAACGCTTTATTGACGGCTTGCGATCAACATAGCTGGGAAAGATCTTTTTAAAAGTGTAATTCTTTTGATTTTTTGTTTGAACTAACCAGATTATTGTCTGTCTGGCTCGTAAAGTGTCCAGCGATTAGAGTGCAGTAAAGGGAGGATTAATGGATTGGGTTGAATGGTTTGGTTATTTGGCTTCGGTGGTCGTGGCAATATCGTTAACCATGAGCTCGTTGGTGAAGTTACGTTGTTTAAATATGTTCGGTGCAGCGCTGTTTTCCAGCTATGGTTTTGTGATTGGCGCAATGCCCGTAGCGCTCCTCAACTTGTTTATTGTGTTCGCCAATATTTATTACTTGTACGGTATTTTTCGTCGTGTTGACCAGTTTCATATGGTTGATGTCGGGGCGAACAGTCCATTGTTGGCATTTTGGATCAAACAGCATCAGGATGATATTGAGCGGTATTTTCCGCAGTTTAGTGAAGCCTCGGTTGCGGGGCAAGAATGTTATTTGTTGATGCGAAATTCTGAACCTGCCGGTATGTTAGTGGGTTTGCGGCAACAACAAGAGTTCGATATTAAGTTAGATTATGTGTTTCCGGCTTATCGAGATTTTAAAACAGGTGATTACCTTTATCATCGTTCCGAATTTTTTCAGCGTTTAGGAGTGACTAAAATAGTCAGTTACACGACAATTTCTAAACATCGGCAGTACTTAATCAAGATGGGATTTAGGCCTTATCGTCATCGTGATGATTTGTTTGTGTATCGCCTGAGTTAAGGGCGCTATTGGTAATTGCCTTGTTAAGCCCAGTAATTGCTTACTTTTAATCAACATATTAAGTTAAAATAGTGAGCGGTTTGAAACTATTCTAGTTAGGCGATGTTATTTCAGTCAATCTAAGTTGGACTCGCCTGAGCCGCTGACTACACTGAGTTCAATCATTAAAATAACAGCAGGCTTTACGATGTTAATCCAATATCCAGTGACTGATTTACACCGCCATCTCGACGGAAATATTCGCGCCGAAACTATTTTAGAGCTGGGTCGAAAGTTTAATGTAGCCTTACCAGCTAACCAATTAGCTGGATTGGTTCCACATGTGCAAATTACCAAACAAGAACCGAACTTAGTCGCCTTTTTGTCTAAGTTGGATTGGGGCGTTAAGGTACTTGGTGATTATGAAGCTTGCGCGCTGGTGGCCGAACAGAACGTAGAAGATTTGATGAAGGCGAAGATTGATTACGCCGAACTGCGTTTTAGTCCGGGTTATATGGCGATGAGTCACCAGTTGAAGCCCGAAGGTGTGGTAGAAGCGGTGATTGAAGGCGTTCGCCGTGGCATGCAAAAATATGATGTGCAGGTGAAGTTAATTGGCATTATGAGCCGCACTTTTGGTCAGCAGTTTTGTCGTGAAGAGTTGGCTGCCTGTATGGCCTTTCGTGAGCACATTGTTGCAGTTGATTTAGCGGGTGATGAGCTGGGCAAACCCGGCGGGTTATTTGTAGAACACTTCTCTCACGCTCGTGATGCTGGTTTTGCGATCACTGTGCACGCTGGTGAAGCTGCTGGGCCAGAGAGTGTTTGGCAGGCGATTCGCGAGTTAGGCGCGACGCGTATTGGTCATGGAGTGAAGATCATCGAAGATCCGAAGTTAATGGAATATGTGGCGAAGCATAAAATAGGCGTCGAGGCCTGTTTGTCATCAAATTTTCAAACCAATACCGTGGCTGACTTAAGCCAGCACCCTCTAAAAGCTTTTTTAGCGGCGGGTATTCGAGCTAGCCTGAATACTGACGATCCCGGAGTCTCGGCTATTGAGTTGTCTGATGAGTATCGGATTGCCCGAGAGATCTTAGGTTTTGCTGATGAGCAAATGGCACTGTTACAAAGTAATGGCTTAAAAATGGCTTTTGTGAGTGAGCAAGAGCGCAGAAGGCTGCGCGAGAAAGCAGCGAAACGTATAGCGTAAATCCTGTCAATGAACAGCGGTATTAGGCTGATGCGGCTTCTGCCGACTGTCATGCCTCAATTATCTGGTAGCGAAGCAAGCCGTGCTTGCTGTTATCAGGCCAAAGTTCTTGGTGTAGTGGATGATATAACATCAACCTGAATGATTAGATTTTAGAGAATGAGTTTTGCTACTTGATTTGCGTGTTGCAATCAGCTTGGCGATCTTCGCGGGTTCAGTGGCGTAACCATACATCGCGATTCTGTCGACTTCTGGATCGGAGCATAAGCTTAAATCTTTCACCCATGCGTCAATACTTACTGAGCTCATTAATAAGCTAAAAGCGGGGCAGGCTTGGTAGCCATTAGCCATTAGCCATAGCAATCGCTTCTAAACGAGACTTTTCTAGCAGGAGTCCGGGAAAAATGAATAGAAAACCAACTACGATCGACATTGCATATGCTTTTCCTGAAGGGTTTTCTTCCTCGTTTTAGGCAAATAAATTGCCACTTTTATGCATATCTGAGGCTAAAATCACGATGTTTTTTACGTCGAGTACTAGCCCGCCATATTGATTCACAAGACCGAAAGATGAAATGAGTCATTCTTGGGCTAAATCATGTCGGCCTAAGCTTCTCAATTTCTGGCTTATCTTGTTTTTTTCAACCCTCGGGATCTTTGTTGTGCGAGCCAAACAGAAATAAATTCTGGGCCATGTAAAACATACAAATCGACTTCTGCTCCCTCGCGAGCATTTACTTTTGAAGGCATTTGTTTCTAGTTCGTTTATTTCTGAGTGTCATGCACTGAAATTGCTCGTTGACCATGAAATTAATTCCATTTTGATTTCATCGCAATTGCAAATGCTGTTAATGATAAAGCAAGCATTAGCGAGAGGGCGGTTTTTGATACCCTTGGTGCGCTTCAAATCCGTCATTTAGTGGAAGGGGAAATGGATGACAGTAAGCAATTTATGTCGTGCCTGTTGTCTGATATGTAACATCAATGACTAAACGAGTCTTCATCTTCACTTGTGTAAATGTATAGATGAGGAGTCAGTTTTTGATGATTTAAATTGAAGCTGAGCGGCAGAAGTGGATTGGGTGATGATGGATTTTTAATTGAAAATAGAGCCAAGCTTTTTGCTGCTTGGCTGTCAAATATTTGAGATTTGTTTAAGCGGGTTCGTGTTCTGGTTTGGTGTTCAGAACCGCCAGTAGTCTTTGCCCATGCTCCAATACTTCAACGCCTAAATCGGTAAGATACCCGCCATCGGGGAGCGTGGTTAGCCCCTTGTCAAATAGGCTTTGGGCGGCTGCAACTAACTCTGAAGGGGCGTCTTGGTGAACTTTAATGCCAGTTTGCAGGCTGCTGCTATCAAACTGTAATAACAAATTAAGTTCGGCGATATTGGTCGTCGCAAATTTCATAGGGTGTTCCTTTATTATTGTGTTGTTCTCACCATAAAAAGACTGTTCGCAGCGCGCAAGCGAAGTGGCGCAGAAGTGATAACTAACGCAGTGTTTTTCTCGATAGCTTTCTCATCGGTCGATAACTTAGCGCAATTTTGTTCAATAAAACGTTGAGGCGATCCTCTATGTTAGCGTGACGCATTGAATGGGGAGGAACGAGATGAGTGTGTTTGTATCGATGTTTTTGTTTGCCTTGATTGGGGCGATAACGCCGGGACCGGTTAATATTATCGCGACGGGTGCCGGGGTAAATTTTGGTTTTCGTCGCGCACTACCGCATGTGCTTGGTGCCAGTTTAAGTTACAGTGGTGTGGTGCTGCTGGCAGGGCTTGGTTTGAATAGCCTCAGCTTGGTGATGCCATTGTTGACCCCCATATTGCAATATCTTGCGGCGGCATATTTATTGTACATGGCCTTGCGCATTGGCGCTGCGCCAGTGAGTCAAACAGCGCAACTCAGCTTAGCAATGCCTCCAAAATTGCTGGAGGGGGTTTTGGTTCAAGGCCTCAATCCTAAAGCCTGGCTGGTGGCTATGTCTGGTGTAAGTTTGTTTGTATCGAGCCAGCAGCCAGCATTTTATTACTTGTTGGTTTTTTGTCTGGTTTCTTTTATCGTGTGTTTATTTGGGGTGGGTGCTTGGGCTGCGCTTGGCACCTTAATTTCCTCCTTTTTAGCGACTCCGCGGCGGATGCGCGGCTTTAATTTGTTGATGGCAAGCTTATTGGTGTTATCGGTGTGTTCTTGGTTTTGGTAATTCTGCTTACTGGTCTAATCGACTTGCAGAGGGAGGGGGAATGGCGTCAAGCGAGAAAGTGATGTTGAAACGCAGTATTGGTTTACCTAGCGTGGAATTGCGTCAGGCTTACCAGTCGCGGGCTTGCTACCACCGTCACTCTCATGATGAGTTTTCTTTTGGTGTGATTGACGCTGGAGAGGCGAACTACCAGAACTTGCGTCAGCTGCATCGTATTCAGCAAGGGCAGGTCGTCACGATTAATCCTGGCGATGTTCATTCTTGCAACCCAAAACAAGGTGCTTGGTCCTTCCGGATGTTGTTTGTAGATAGTCGGTGGGTCGGTCAACTACAAGCTGAAATGTTGGCCAAACCGGCAACTGACTACCATGCCTTTGGCCAGGATTATTTGAGTTGCGGGGCCAGTTATCGAGCTATTTCGCAGTTGTTTAATCGTATTGCCGAGGAGCAGGCGCTTTTATTACAAGAAGAGTTGCTGATCGGTTTTTTTGAGCAGCAATTTAGTGCTAAACAGGGTTTACGTTCTGATGTTGAGCGCTTAGCGCTACCTCAGCTGGCAAGGGTGCAACAGTGTATTCAAGATCAGTTGGCGGAGACTGTTAGTTTAAGTGAATTAGCCGATGTCGCAGGTTTAAGCCGCTACCATTTGGTTAGAAGCTTTAAGCGAGTTTATGGCTTATCACCACATGCTTTTCAATTGAATCAACGGATCAATCAAGCCAAAGCCTTACTACGCACCGGTAACAGTATAGCCGATACCGCCTTACAGCTCGGTTTCGCCGATCAAAGTCATTTTCAACGTAACTTTAAGAAACGGCTGGCCTTAACTCCTAAGCAGTATCAGGGATTTTTTGTTTAGGCTTAAACTTAGTGTCAACAAATGCTGAACACGCAGTTTACCAAGGCAGCTTTTGCCCATCCCAAGACCAGAATTGACCACTATCACAGGCTTTGAGTTGGTGTAGTATTGCCAATAGATAGTTGGCGCTTTGCCCTGGCGTAAACAATTGTGCTGCGGGTACATTGTTTTGATAAGGCTGGGATAGCGGGGTATCGGTGGTGCCGGGATGCAGTGCTGCAACACAGCAATTTGGATGGCTGCGCCGCCATTCGATACTAATGCTTTTCAGCGCCATATTTTGTGCCGCCTTGGCACAACGGTAGCTATACCAGCCGCCGATACGATTATCTTCAATGGAAGCTAATTTAGCTGAAATACTCGCGAATATCGCTGTTTTGCTTTGTTTGAGTAACTTAGCGCTATGTTTTGCCAACAAGATGCAGGGCAGTGCGTTGATATGCATGTTGAGCATAAAGGCTTCACTGTGACATTCAGCGAGACTTTTTTCTGGTCTAAGTGCTGAATTGTGTAGTAGACCCGCGCTATTAATTAGCCAATCGAGTTGTTTCATGTCGGCAAACAGCTTTGAGATATCATTTTCTTTGCGGATATCTAGTTGTGTCCAATGGAGTTTTGGATGTTGGTAGTTGGCAGGGTGTGAATGCCAAGTGGCGCTAATGCGAGTAAAACGAAGGTCTTGGCACAGCTGTTTGACTAATGCCAAACCAATACCGCCTGAGCCGCCGATGACCAGAGCATGCATATACAATCGCTAGTGTTTGGTGAGTTATGGCATTAATACGTATTACTGAACGATAAAGTTCACCGATCGAAAAGGAAGGGCAGAGCTGGTGCAGCGATGATGAATTCGCTCATCATCGCTTGGGTAATCTTAGAAAGACTTGAGTGCTCTAGAAAGAATAGTTGTATTGCATCGAGTAATAAGCTGCGTTGGAGCGGGTGTGGCCAACGACTTGACCAAGCCCTGGAATACTACTGTTTTCTTTGACTTCAACATCTTCCCCTCGAACCAAGGCTAAACCGAAGTCGATGCTACTATGACGGCTGAGGTAGTAGGTAGCGCCAGCGGTATACCAGTTACGGTCGGAATCAGGGATGGATAAGGAACTTAACTCATCGACCACGCCTTGATCATACATGTAACCCGCGCGGGCGGTCCATTTGCTGTTGATCTGATAGGTGGCTCCCAGGCTAAATAGCCATGAGTTTTTCCATTGGTAGCTTTTTACGGTTTGCTCGGCTTGAGAGCCAGTAACGGTAATGTGATCAAAATCACTCCAGCTGGTATGTTGCGCGGTATAGTGAACCGCCCACTGTGGGTTTAATTCATGGTAGCCGGCAATTTGCAAGATATTGGGCAGTGGAATATGGATTTCATCGTAACTTTGACCGCCATAATTAACTTTTCCTTCAGCGACAAACTCGGGGCTGATCCGATAGCTCATGCCTAAGCGGTTTTTATCATTGAACTCATAAGTTGCGCCGACAATACCGCCAATCGCCCATCCATCGGCTTCGACATCAACTAAAGTGCTTTGCACTGTGCTGCCACCAATCACTTCACCCGTTCGGTTGAGGGTGCCTTCACCGTAAATCAAGTCAAGGCCTGCACCCACACTTAGTTGTTGATTCACTCGATAAGATAGGCTGGTATTAAAGTTCATGGTGACAATTTCGGTTTTACCGAATAAATCAACCGGAGTCACTGCTGCGCCACTGTTGTTGAGTGCACTAATATCGGTGCCGGTACCAAAATTACTAAAGGCGGCTACCCCAATCGCTAAACGTTCATTGATCGGATGGATGTAATAGGCATTGGGAATGACTTTATCTTCTGCAGCGTCGCGCTCACTGCCATAGTTGATGGGACCATAGTTCACGTCTTTAATCGTGACATCAATATCGGCATAGGTGAGGCCCAGTGACAAGGCTGGGCTATCAAACATGGCCATTGAAGCAGGGTTACGCGATAATACGGAGGCGTTATCGGCGATCACCGCATCACCGGAAAATGCACGACCAATCCCTGTCGCAGATTGGCTGTTGAGTTGAAAGCCTGCCGCCAGACTGTGGGCACTGATTAATGAAGCACTAATAGACATTAGGCCTAATATACGTTTATTCATTGAGAAATGGTCTCTAAGTAGGAGCTTTTGCCGATGGTTAGCGCAGCTTTTATATTATTGATTGGAATTTGCTGGCGCATCTTAGGCAAGTCAAGGCTTTGCTACAACTCCGACCAGATGGAATATTATGAGCTTATCCAGCACCACGGCATTGTTTATTCTAAAGTTGGTTGCTTTTAATGGTTTTTTTAGTGAATTATTTTTCTGTCCTACTTTTTTTAGGGACTTGTTCGAGGCAGGGGCGGGTCCTTGTGATAATGCTAGCTAGCTCCCATTGTTTCATTCTGAGTTTAATTTGCAGACTAAAGTACATTTAGTCGTTGATTTTAAGGGTTGCTATTTAGCCTCGTGGCTCATTACATGAGTTTTGTTTGCTTGAATCGATAATTATTAATAGGAGAGAATTCAGTATGTTTCAGGGGATCCATCACATTGCGATTATTTGTTCTGACTATAGCCGCTCTAAACAGTTTTACAGTGAAATTTTGGGCTTGACGATTGTGGCTGAGCATTATCGAGCCGAGCGTCATTCTTACAAACTCGATTTAGCCTTGGCTGACGGTCGTCAAATTGAGTTGTTTTCCTTTGTTGGTGCGCCATTACGCCCAAGTTACCCAGAGGCGCAAGGCCTGCGACATCTGGCTTTTTCGGTGGAAAATATTGATCAGGCGATTGGCCATTTGGCTCAGCACCAAATCGCAGTTGAACCTGTTCGAGTCGACCCCTATACCCAAAAACGTTTTAGTTTTTTTCATGATCCTGACGGTTTACCTTTGGAGTTGTACGAGCAATAAGCTGTCGAGATAATTCAGGTCTGGGTTCTTAGTCGAACAATGGGCGAATCGCTTAAGCGGCTGATCAATTTGGTGAGTCGCTACGTAGTACAGCTTGAGTATAATAATCGCGAAAGGGATCCCATGGCCACCCATTTGGTTTGGTTTAGAAACGATTTACGAATTAAAGATAATCAAGCGCTGAGCACTGCGATTGCCGAGGGCGGGGATGTGTTAGCCATTTATATTGGCTGCCCTGAGCAATGGCAGGCGCATGCAATGGCACCAATTCAAGCCGATTTAATTGGGCGACGTTTGCAAGTTTTGCAAAGAGAGCTCGCGGCTTTAAATATCCCACTGGTGTTACGAGAATGTCCGCATTTTAGCGATGTTCCACAATGTTTGACTGAGCTGTGTCAGCAATATCAAATAGTTGCTGCGCACAGTCATTACCAATATGAGCTGAATGAGCAGCGCCGTGACCAAGCATGCCAGCAGCAATTGTTAGCCGTCAATGTTCGATGGTGTCAGTATCATGGCGAGTGTGGTATTGCGCCTGGTTCACTGAAAACTCAAGCGGGTAATTTCTTTAAAGTGTTTACGCCGTTTCGCAAAGCCTGGTTGGCTCACTTGAGTGAAAGCGAGCTGAGCCCACTACGCAGCCCAACTGCGCTGGTTAGTCGTCGCTTGAGTACAGGCATTAGACATTTGCTGGCTCACTCAGCAGCAATCCCTGACATTAATTATCCGCGAGTAGATAGCAGTGCCTGGGCAGTGGATGATGAGGCGATCATTACTCAGCTGAGACAATTTAGCGCGAGTCAAGCAACTACTTATAAACAGCTGCGTGATTTTCCAGCTGAGCCTGCCACCAGTAAATTATCCGCTTATTTGGCCTTAGGAATGTTAAGTCCAAGACAATGTCTGGCTCGTTTATTATTAGACCATCCCCACTGTTTAGTTGAATCTGAGGGGGGCGCATTTTGCTGGTTAAGTGAGATTATTTGGCGTGAATTTTACCGCCACTTACTGGCTGCAAATCCACGTTTATCGATGTCTCATGCCTTTATCGGTTGGACCGAGGCGATCCCCTGGCATGAGAATCAAGACTTGCTAAAGGCTTGGCAGCAGGGACAAACGGGTTATCCGATTGTTGATGCAGCGATGCGCCAGTTAAATCAGACCGGTTGGATGCACAATCGTTTGCGGATGATCGTGGCGAGTTTTTTAAGTAAAGATCTGCTGCTCAATTGGCGGCTGGGTGAGCGTTGGTTTATGCAGCATTTAATTGATGGCGACTTCGCGTCGAATAATGGCGGTTGGCAATGGGCGGCGTCTACGGGTACCGATGCTCAACCCTATTTTCGTATTTTTAATCCGACCACTCAGGGCCAACGTTTCGATCCAGAAGGTAAATTTGTTCGCCAATGGGTACCTGAGCTAGCGGATATTCCTGGTAAGTATGTGCATCAACCCCATGCTTGGGCGAATAAAAATAAGCGGTATATTGATTACCCCTTACCCGTAGTGAACCATGCCGAACAGCGTCAATTAATTTTAGGTTACTTCGAACAGGCTAAAAATTTCGCTTGACCCTCCTGTTATGGGAGGGTTAACACTATACTCATCACGAGGTTAATTTAGGGCGTTGATGATGAGTGCTTCACTGGTGTTTCCTTTACAGGGTTTACGCTGTGCTGGATGTGTACGAAAAGTTGAAGGGATCTTAGCCGAGCAAGCTGGGGTAGAAGAGGGCAGTGTTAATTTAGCCTTGAATCAGGTGCGGATCCGCTCAGCACAAATTTCGGTGCTACCAGCGCTGCGTCAAGCCTTGAGTGCCCAAGGTTTTGAGATCCCCTTCGAGCATCATATCTGGCAGATTACTGGTCTTAATTGTGCAAGTTGTGTGACGAAGTTAGAAAGCGCACTTTATCAACTGCCAGGGGTTGATAAAGTGAGTGTTAACTTAGCCTTAAATCAACTGAGCATCGACATACTGCCTGAGGCTCAGCATCTGAGTGCGGTGAAACAAGCCATCATTGACTGCGGTTTTGCGGTTCAGCAAGCGCAAAATGAAGTGCAAGGGCATGTTCAGCAAGCTGTTATTCCTTGGCGCTTATTGTTTAGTTTGTTGTTATCACTACCCTTATTACTTCCAATGTTGCTTTCTTCCCTCACTTTAGCGCCCTTATGGCAGTGGTTACTGGCCACGCCAGTGCAGTTTTATATTGCCTTGCCTTTTTATCGCGGTGCCTGGTTAGCCATAAAGCGCGGTAGTAGTTCAATGGATACCTTAGTGGTGATGGGAACCAGCACCGCCTATGGGTACAGTGTTTATCTGTGGCAAAGTGGTCAAACGGGGCATCTATATTTTGAAGCGGCCGCAGTGATTATTAGCCTTATTTTACTCGGTAAATACCTGGAGCAACGGGCCAAATACCAAGCGGCTAGCAATATTGCCGAGTTAGTTAATTTAAGCCCCCAGCAAGCGCTGCGTTTAAATGAGCAAGGCATTGCTGAACAAGTATCGGTTGAAAGCTTAAAGGTGGCAGATATCATCTTGGTGAAGCCGGGAGAAGTTTTAGCCGCCGATGGCGATGTACTGTGGGGCAGCAGTGAAGTGTCGGAAGCGGTGATTACCGGAGAAAGCCTACCCTTGAAGAAGCAAGTGGGAGATCGAGTACTGGCTGGTAGCATCAACGGCTCGGGTTTACTCAAGGTCACTGTGAGTGCTGAAAACCGCGATAGCACCTTGAGTAAAATTATTCAATTGGTAAGTGAAGCACAATCGGGTAAGGCTCCGATCCAAAGCTTAGTCGACAAAATCAGCCATTATTTTGTGCCTGCTATCCTATTGGTTGCGCTCACAACTTTGTTGGTTTGGAGTCTTCTTGGCCAGCCCGCTCAAGGGTTGTTAGCGGCGGTCTCGGTGCTGGTGATAGCCTGTCCTTGTGCTTTAGGTTTAGCTACGCCAACTGCGTTGGTGGCTGGCACTGGGCGGGGAGCGAAACTAGGGATCTTATATCGAAACATTCAGGCCTTAGAGCTGAGTCATAAAGTGGAGCAGGTATTGCTCGATAAAACCGGTACCTTGAGTGAAGGTCAGCCTAAATTAGTGAACAGCCATAATTTCAGTGAACTGGCCGACAGTGATTTACTGCGCTTATGCGCCAGTGCACAGCAAGGGAGTCAACATCCCTTAGCGGCGGCGATGATCGCGGCAGCTGACTCGCAACAGCTATTCGCATTAGATTATTTTAATAGTTATCCGGGACTTGGCATCGAAGCGCAGTTGCTACAACTGCCTCAAGGTGAGCAGCTTGAGGATCGGCTTTATCTCGGAAATCAGCGCTTCATTGAACAGCAAGGTATAGTACTTGGCCAGGCTCAGTTAGATATAGCTGAACAATGTTTGCAACGAGGCCTCACGGTGGTATATGTGGCGAATCAGCAGCGACTACTTGCTGCTCTGGCTTTTGCTGATGTACCACGTCCTAGTGCCAAGTTAGCGGTTGCAATGTTAAAACGGCTTAAGCTTAAAGTCAGCATGTTGAGTGGTGATGCCTCACAGGTGAGTCGGAGTTTAGCCAGTGATTTGGGAATTGATGACTGGCACGCGGAGCTACTGCCCGAACAAAAGTTAGCGCAGATTAAACAACGACAGGCTCAGCAGGCGACCGTGATGATGGTGGGGGATGGCGTGAATGATGCGCCGGCACTGGCGCAAGCAGATGTTGGTATAGCCATGGGTGGCGGTAGTGATATCGCGCTAAATTCGGCAGATGTGGTGTTAATGCGTGATGATCCCTTGTTGATTGTTCAGGCTATTGCCTTGGCCAGACAAACCTGGCGGATCTTAAAACAAAATTTGTTTTGGGCTTTTATCTATAATTTACTTGGCGTACCGATTGCCGCCATGGGCTGGCTTAATCCGGCATTTGCGGGCGGCGCTATGGCCTTAAGCTCGGTGTGTGTGGTCGGCAATGCTTTACGGCTTAAGTATTGGCATGCCCCTCAAGGAGAGACAGATGTATAAGATTGGTGAAGTGGCTAAGCTCACGGGATTGTCGGTGAAAACAATACGTTACTATCATGATATTGGCTTGGTCGAGGCGCTTAAAGGCGACAATGGCTATCGTTATTATCAGCCTGTACAACTTGGTCATTTGCAATTTCTTGGGAATTGCCGAGAACTTGGTTTTAGCCTGCCGCAAAGTAAACAGCTGCTTTCTCTATATGGTGATCAGCAACGTCATGCTGCGGAGGTGAAAACTATCGCCATGCAACATCTTAAAGAGGTGGAACAGCGGATTCAGCAATTACAGCAGTTGCGATCGAGTCTTACAGCGATGGTCGATTGTTGCCATGGTGGAGAGCGGCCAGAGTGCCCTATTTTGGAAGGCTTGGCTGGTGCGAGTCGCTTGCAGCATTTAGCTACGTCGTAGACGCACCACTTTCATGATCTCAAAATCAAATCCGCCACGACTTTGCGTACTCGGATAATAACTTAGATTGACTCTCGCCCCGACTAAGTTTTTATATCGTTGTTTGCGCTTGTAGATAAAGGGCACATCGTAATTGCTGATCATCAGGGTATGTAAGATCCAGTCTCCTTCTTCGCGCTGCACATGCGAACTTACTTGCAAATGCTCGGAGTGGATCAGTGCTGGGCGCTTTTTTAGAAGAGAGTCGGGATCTTTATTCATCATGAAGACCTAGCCGTACACACACAAATAGGCGGTTTCGCAAGGTACCTTCAATTGAAACTTTGCATTGCCGGGCACATTAAATTGTTGACCGTCTTTGAAGCTTCGCCATTCCTGTTCTCCGGGGAGTTTGACGATCAATTCACCCGATACAACCACCATTAACTCTGCTTCGGCGGTGCCAAATTCGTATTCACCCACAGCCATCACGCCGACTGAACTAGGCTTTTCTTTCCCTGCAAAGCCAATAGATTTCACTTGCCCGTTAAAGTACTCGTTACTCTTTAACATTAAAGATCCTTGTTTGAATTGATTGTACAAAATAGCAGGCTAGCATAATGTGAACTAATTTGGATCGTCCTAAGAGTTAGTTGAACAATGAATGAACAGAATTTGAATCCCTGTGAGCCTTTTGATAAGGCGATGTTAGTCAAAATAGCCCGGCATAAAATGCCCTTTGGCAAATATGCTGGGAGAGAGATTATCATGCTCCCCGAAGAATATTTATTATGGTTTCTCAATAAAGATGGTTTTCCAGAAGGTGAGCTGGGTCAGTTGATGGCCTTTGCATTAGAAATAAAAATAGCCGGCTTAGAGAAGGTGATTTGGCCACTGTTAGAGAGAGGAGTCGATTAACTTTCGTCTATACCTGGTTGTTTTTTGCTCATCTCTTTGCTAGCGTATTAAATCTAAGTACTCTTATTATGCATTTAATCAAAATTAAGCCGTAACTAGTTGATTAAAAGATGCACTGATTGAGTATTTAGTAGAGAATGTAATGCGCTGTAGCAATGCTTGTTGATATGTCAAAGGTTTTAGCCTGTCTATTTTAGGTGTGGTTAACTTTTTGTCGCTGGCTTGCCTAGCTAATACGTTAATTTGCACATGATATATGAGAGGACGATAATGTCAGGTCAGGTATTATCAGGAACCGTGAAATGGTTCAACGACGAAAAAGGTTTTGGTTTTATTGCTCAAGAGAAAGGTCCGGACGTTTTTGTTCACTTTCGCGCGATCAATGGTAACGGTCGTCGTAGTTTGGCTGAAGGTCAAGCGGTGACTTTTGAAGTGGTACAAGGTCAAAAAGGCCCTCAAGCTGAAAATGTAACTGCCATTTAAATCGTACAGTTAAGATTTTTAGTCAAAACGCTATCTTTCAGATGGCGTTTTTTTTTCTTTACAGTTCGTTTGATTAAGGAATAGTTCAAGAGTTGTCAGATAGTTAGCCACTTTGTTAGGGTAGGACTTTGGTAATTAGCAGATTTTTAGCTTTTTTAGCTTTTGATCAGGCATAAGAATATTACTTAAATTGGTTTGACATGGAGTGAGTTAGACTATGATGCAAGAATCTTCTTTAGTACCGGAACAGCAGGTCATCGTCGATCAGTTTTGGCGTTACTCCCTACAAGTTTATGCTGCGCCTGAGGTAAAAAGCCTGTGTTTGTCCTTACAAAATAAATATCAATGCAATGTTAATTTGCTACTTTGGTTAGGATTTTGTAAGCAGCAGCGATGGATGGTCAATCTTGATTACTTACAACGAAACATTGACGATAGCGAACAAAAGCTGAAGCAATTTCGGGATTACCGCAGCGTAGTGAAGCCCTTGATTAGCCAACGTCAATATGATCTGTTATTACAGCATGAATTAAAATTGGAGCAACGTCAGCAGCAAAAGTTGGTGATTAGCCAACAACGCTATCCTGGTGGTCAGCCAGCTGAGCAGGCTTTATCTGCGTACCTTGAACAGGTAGAGCTGAGTCCAGAGGAATATATACAGCGAGTTGCGCTCGCCCTTGGCTAGTCTCACTCGGTTTGGTGCTGATAAAGGGTTTGATATAGGCCCTGTTGTTGGATCAGTTGTTGGTGTTCGCCTACTTGGCTAATTTGCCCATCATCCAACACATAAATTAGATCGGCCTGTTTGATAGCGCTTAAACGGTGAGCAATAATCAAGGTGCTACGATTATCTAAAAATCCTTGTAAATTATGGTGAACCTTCGCTTCGGTCTCGGTATCTAGGGCCGATGTTGCTTCGTCTAGAATCACCACCGCAGGTTTTGCTAAAATCATTCTGGCAATCGCTAAACGTTGCTTTTGTCCTCCAGATAAACGTACACCGCTGCGCCCTACGATCGTATCCAATTGCTCAGGTAGTTTTTTGGTGGTGGTCTTCAGTTCTGCGAGCGCTAGGGCCTGCCATAATTCGCGGTCGCTATGTTGTTGCCCCATATTGAGATTTTCTCTAACGCTGGCATTAAATAAGATCGGTTGCTGTAATACTGTGGCGATATTGCTACGGACCGTGGCATAACCAACGGATTCAATAGGGTGACCTGCAAAATAAATTTGGCCGCTGTCTTTTTGGTAGAGACCTAACAGTAAGTTGACCAAGGTTGATTTTCCGCCTCCACTTACCGATACGATGGCCACTTTTTTCCCTGCGGGGAGCTGAATATTAATGTTTTTTAATACAGGGCTTTCGGCCGTGTAACTGAAACAAAGATCTTCAAAACGAATGTCGGGCGCTTGCGATTGGCTAAAGGGATTTACTTGACAGGGGTAACGAGGTTCTTGCTTTAACTCAAATATTTGGTTGAGTCTTGCCATCGCTGCATTGGCACTAAAGTAACTGTATTGAATATTGAGTATTTCTTGAACGGGGCCCATCATAAACCAAAGGTAGCCGAATACAGCGAAGATTTGGCCAACCGTTAAACCGGAAAATATCACCATCAGCATGGCTACGGCGCGAAACACTTCAAAACCAATTAAGAAAACAGTAAAGCTTAAACGATTAACCGCATCGGTCTTCCAATGCGAGGCGATAGCATGATCTTTGAGTTGGCTGGCTGCGGTGACCACCCGTGAGAAGTAATGGTCTTCGCGCTGGCTTGCGCGTAATTGTTGAATGCTGTCTAGGGTTTCAATCAAGGCTAATTGAAAAGCCTCAAAGGCTGCGTTTTCTTGTTTTTTAAGTTCTTTAACATGCTTGCCAAAAGATCGAGAAAAATAGATGACTGCTGGGTTAAGCAGCAGAATAATCAGCCCTAGCTGCCAATCTATCCAAAGTAAAATTGCCGCAGTACCGATGATCGTGAGCACCGCCACTAAAAACTTTGACAGGCTTTCACTAATAAATTTATCCAAGGTTTCCACATCGGTGATGCAACGGGCGCTGATCCCACCGGATCCTTGAGTTTCATATTCTCGGAGCTGAACTTTGGGTAGGTGTTCGACTAAACGTTGACGGATTAAAAAACTGATCTGTTTGCCGATGAAAGTAAATTGTCTAGATTGTAGTACTCCAACAATTAAAGATAGTAGTCGCAGGCTAATCACTAGGGCCAAAATCGTTAGAATGTAACCACTGGGTTTGTGCCAAACTTCGGGAAGCAGTGTTTGCATTATCGCAACGGCGGTTCCCGGTTGCTTAAGTAGCACTTCATCAACCAGTAGCGGCATCATTAACGGGATTGGTACGCTGACCAAGGTCGCGATGATGGCAATCAAGTGAGCATAAGCGAGCGGCCGTTTGTATTGGAAAATTTGTTGGCGAATGCTTGCCCAAGTAAAAGTCGGAGAGACTGAGGCTGAATCCATAGTTTAAATAAGAATCTTTTTCATTTGAGATGCTGCCAAGTCTACGGACACTTGATTGAAAAAGCTAGCCGCAGGGTACGGCTAAAGAATTAGTGGTACCCTGAACGACTTGAATTTAATCGCTTTTCTTCTGGCGAACAATGGGGGCATCACCCATATCGGTGCCAACATCAAAGGTTCGATTTGATTTTATTACTTTGTCTTTTTTAATTGTGCTGCGCTTTTTGTTCGCCGCAGGCTGGGCTTTGTGTTTCATTTGCTTCTTCGTTGGTGCTCGTAAGCCTTTAAACTTGGCCTTTAACTCAGCCCCTTCAAGTAGGCTGAAATCAACTTTTTGTTCCAATAAGGCTTCTAAGCTTTTAAAGCTCTGCCAATCTTTTGGCCCTATCAAAGAATAGGCGGTGCCTGAGTTACCCGCTCGCCCGGTGCGACCGATACGATGCACGTATTCTTCCACATGTTTTGGCATATCAAAGTTGATGACGTGGGAAACTTGCACAATGTCTAAGCCTCTAGAGGCTAAGTCGGTGGTAAACAAGACTTGTTGATGGCCGCGACTAAACTCATCCATAATTTTGTTGCGAGCCCCTTGGTTGAGATCTGCATTCAAAGCCGCACATTTTAAGCCTTGTTGGTTAAACTCTTCGGCCAAGCGCTGAGTGTCGGCACGAGTGGCGGTAAAGACAATGGCTTGTTTTAAATGCGCCTGTTGCAGTAAGTGGCTTAACTGTAACTGTTTTTGTTCCAAGTTATCGCTTAATACAAAATGTTGGCTAATGTCTTGGTGTTGAGTAAAGCTAAAGCCAACGGCAATCCGCTCTGGCTCATTAAGCAGCTTGAGGGCGAAAGAGTTAATCGCAGCATCATCTAAAGTGGCCGAGAACATCAAGGTTTGACGTTTACGATGGTTGGCTGCTTGGTCAACAATATTTAATTGTTCGGCAAATCCGAGATCGAGCATTCGATCGGCTTCATCTAGGATCAGCAGTTCTAAACCTTCTAGATATAAATGACGTTTACTCAAATGGTCTGCTAAACGGCCGGGGGTGGCGACAATAATATGTGGGTCTTTGCGCAAGACTTTACTTTGATCATTAAAATTCTCTCCGCCGCTGATTAAGCAAGCTCGCGTTTGCGTATTGGCAACCAGTAGGCGCAGTTGCGCAAATACCTGTTTAGCTAGCTCGCGAGTAGGAGTGAGGATCAAGGTCCGAGGATCTCGTTTGGAAAGTGCTCTGGTTTTTAACATCCGCTGCATTGCGGGTAGCAGATAAGCTAAGGTTTTACCGGAGCCAGTCTTTGAAGATGCGAGCAGATCCTTTCCTGCAATGGCTGCTGGAATCGCTCTAGCCTGTATTTCGGTTGCCTCGGCAAAGCCAAAGTGCTCAATGGTTTTATTTAAGCGAGGATCTAAGCCAAGTTCGGAAAACTGCAAGTTGTTACTCTCATATGATGAATGTGTGTTGATTATAACCGTAAAGCGGAATGCTTACCTAAAGGATTCATAGCCATGGGATTAATTTGTTGGTTTATCACGCGATTGATTGACTATCAGGCAGGGTTTGATGAATGAACCTTTTTGGTTACATATCAATTTAACGACGGGTTGTACTTGCCTGTATTGGCTCATGTTGCGATAGTTATCAATTAGGACAGAGCTCTTTATTGATGGATCGATCATGAACACAAATCAAAATATAAGTGAAAAACCCGCTTGGCGATTTTCTTTTCACATTCACCTGGTGTGCGTAATGATGTTTATGTTGATTATGAGCGGCGTGGTGATAGGGGCGCTCAATTATTACCATACCAGCGATATTGTGAGTAAAAATCAGGCCCATGCCTTTGAGCAAGTTGGGAACGCTACGGTGTCTGAATTAGAGGGGCTTATTTATCCGGCGCAGCATTTCATCCGCGATTTAGCGGCTCTGGATTTAAGTATGCAGCAGCTTGATCAACAAGAGCTGCGTTGGTTACCGATGCTGTATGCCAGCCTGAACCAGCAGCGGGGCTTATCGGCGGCTTATCTGGGGTATCAAAACGGAGACTTCTATTTAGTTCGTCCGCTGGATACCCTAGAAAAGCATCGCCAACTAAAGGCGCCCTTAGGCGCTGTGGTATTAGTCACCAAAGTGGTGGCGGGAAAATCGAGTTTGACTTTTTATAACAAAAAAATGCAGACCTTAGTTGATTCGCACACCCGAAATTATCAGTTAGATCCTCGTGAGCGGCCATGGTATCAGCTGGCGATGAGTAAGCCTGGTTTGGCGACAACCAAACCCTATGTGTTTTATACCACCAATGAGGTCGGGGTGACCCTCGCCACCGCAAATACCAGTCAATCGATGGTCGTAGGGGTAGATATTACACTGGCCAGTGTATCTTCCAGCCTGCAAAAAAATATTATCAGTGGATCTTCGCAGTTGGTGATGTTTGATCAAGATTTTTCGGTATTAGCCCATCAACAACCGTCGTGGATTAGTGAACACTTGCAAGTGAGTGACGCGGCGGTGGTTTTACCAAAACTTGAACAGCAAGACTTAGGGGTACTGTCTTGTTTAACCAAGCAAGCGAATTTAGTTTCTGGAGAAAGCTTCCTGTTTGACTATCAAGATCAACAGTGGATGGGAAATGTGATCGAATTGAAGCTGGCGGGGGCTCGCTCTGGGAATGAACAAGGCTTAGAAAATCTGTATTTAGGTTTGGTCACTCCTGAAGATGAGCTGTTAATGGACGTAAGA
Organism: Agarivorans sp. QJM3NY_33; assembly: GCF_050870865.2. Taxonomy (NCBI): domain Bacteria; kingdom Pseudomonadati; phylum Pseudomonadota; class Gammaproteobacteria; order Alteromonadales; family Alteromonadaceae; genus Agarivorans; species Agarivorans sp. QJM3NY_33. The sequence continues at coordinate 3,812,565 of NZ_CP194039.2, read as the reverse complement.
GCGATACGTGATCAGTCGGTCATATTTAGCATTATCATTATTTTAATTTCGCTACCTGTTGCTTGGTATGCCTCGCGCTTAGTTGCTACGCCGTTACGGGCGTTAATGAAACAAAGTGAAGCGATCATGGCCTTCAATTTCGATGCCACTGTACCCGTGAACTCGGTCGTATTGGAGGTGGATCAGCTGAGTAAAATTACCGAACAATTAAAGAAAACCATTCAACAGTTTGCCGATGTTTCAACCATGCTCGGTGAGGAGAGTAACTTCTCTCGCTTATTAGAAAAAAGTGTCCAAGAGATGCAAACAGTGGCGAACATGAACAATGGGGCCATATGGTTGAAGCAGGATCAGCAATTTGTGTTGCAAACCCAATCTGGTAATACCATCTCTTTGCCCAAGCAGTTTGACTATGTTGATAGCTTGTCACAACCTCTCGTAAAGCATTTGTTAGATGCTACGACGACTGCCACCAGCAAATTCGAACGTTTGAATTTTCAACAGCAAAACTTGAATTTAGTCGTGTCGCCGTTAATTAATCGTCAACATAAGTTGGTCGGTATTATTGCCACTTTTGGTTTCGAAAATACCGAAGTATCTTCTCGAGTCCTGTCGTTTATCGACGCCTTGAGTAGTGTTGTGACGATTGCCATTGAAAACAGTCATTTAGTGGAATCACAAAAGCAATTACTTGAGTCTTTCATTCGTCTGACCGCCGGTGCAATTGATGCTAAATCGCCATATACCGGCGGGCATTGTCAACGCGTCCCCGAGTTAACAAAAATGTTGGCGAGCGCTGCGGTTGCGCAACAACAAGGGGTGTTTGCTGATTTTTCCATGACTGAGCATCAGTGGGAAGAACTGCATATCGCGAGTTGGTTGCATGATTGTGGCAAGGTCACAACCCCTGAGTATGTGGTGGACAAAGCCACTAAATTGGAAACCATCTATGATCGGATCCACGAGTTAAGAATGCGCTTTGAAGTGTTAAAAAGAGATGCACAGCTACGTTATTGGCAGCAAGTTGCTGATGGAATTAGCCAGCCAGAGCAGGAGCGTCTTGCGCAACAGCTAGCGCAGGAACTGCAGGTGTTAGACGATGAATTTGCTTTTGTTGCCAAGTTGAATATTGGCGGTGAATTTGTTGGTGTAGATGACATCGAACGTTTAGAGAGCATTGCCCAACGAACTTGGTTGAGAACATTAGATGATCGTTTAGGTTTATCTCATGTGGAGTTAGAGCGTCGTAGTGCTGAGGTATCGCCACTGCCTGTTAAAGAGAAGCTGATCGATGATAAACCAGAACATATTATTTATCGGCGAGAAGATGAAAAAATTGCTGATGATAATCCTTGGGGTTTTAAACTTGAGGTTCCTAAATATAAATATAACCGCGGTGAACTCTATAATTTGAGCATTGCACGCGGCACTTTAACGGAAGAAGAACGCTATAAAATTAATGATCATATTGTGCAAACCATCATTATGTTAGAGAAATTACCTTTTCCAGATCATTTACGGCGGGTTGCCGAAATCGCCGGTGGCCACCATGAAAAAATGGATGGCAGCGGTTATCCCAAACAGCTGATCAAGTCTCAAATGCCTTTCACGGCCCGGATGATGGCGGTGGCGGATATATTTGAAGCTTTAACCGCCGCTGATAGACCCTATAAAAAAGGTAAAACGTTGAGTCAGTCGTTGATGATTATGTGTCGCATGTGTGAAGATCAACATATTGACGCAGATGTGTTCCGTTTGTTCTTAAGTTCGGGGATCTATCTTGATTACGCCAAGCATTATTTAGCTCCAGCGCAAGTTGATGAGATTAACGTTGATGATTATATGCCACAAGGCGTATAAGGCTTCGACAAGTCATGATTTGCTCACTCCGGTGATTCATTGTGAGTAAGTGACTCGTCACCAACGACAATATTCCGTCCAGCACTTTTTGCGTGATATAACAATTCGTCGGCATAATTGAGCTGAGCTTCTAAATGTTCGTGGTGCTGGTTGGTTACGCCAATACTGACACTGATCGATAATATTTGGTCGTTGTAGTAAAAATCAGTGGCTGCCACTTGAGCTCGAAAAGCATCGAGTAATTGATAAGCCTGATCGTTATTTAATCCGGCTAAGGCGACATTGAACTCTTCGCCTCCAGTTCTAGCGAACAAAAAATTTGTTAATCCTGACTTTAGTAGGCGGGCGAAGTGAACTAACACCGCGTCGCCAGCTTCATGTCCATATTGATCATTAAAATTTTTGAAGTGATCGATATCGAGCACAGCTATTGCAAGTGGCGAGCCTTTCTGAAGAGCCTTTTGGTGTAGTTTTCGGCCATGTTCAATAAAATAACGTCGATTGGGGATGACGGTTAAGTAATCTTGATAGGCTGCTTTTTCTAGTTTTTCGACCAAGGCGAGAGTATTTAGGCAGTGGTTCACCCGACATTGAAACTCTTCAATGGAAAAGGGCTTTGGCAGATAATCATTGGCACCATTTTTAATAAATTTACTTGATACTTGGGGATCATCCGCCGCAGAAAGTCCTAAGATGCTGATCCGTCGCTGAGTCATTTCGTGACGGACTTTTTGGACTAATTCAAAGCCATTTAAGTGTGGCATTTGGTAGTCACAGAGCAGTAATTTAATCTCAGGTTCCTGTTGCAAAAGTTGATACGCACTTGGTCCGTCTTCGGCTTCAAATACTTGGAATAATTGGCGTTGCAGTAAACTGCAAATGTGTTTCCTTGCTAAGCCAGAATCTTCGGCAACCAGTACTTTAGTATGGCGATTTTGATAGAGTCGATTAATTGAATCGAAGGCAAGTTGGTAGGCATAACGACCTTCTTTTAATACATAATCAACCACACCTTTATGGATTAAGGATTGGCTCTGTTGATTAAATGAGCCTGAAAGAACAACGGTTGGTAAACCTTGTTCAAGTAAGTAATCGATGAGTTCGCCATTAGGGGCATCGGGCAAATTGAAATCAGCGAGAGACGCAAAGAAATGCTCTGGGTGTGCCGAATACGCTTGTTTTGCCTGCTCGAAGTCGGCGGCAAAAACAGGAACTAAATCACGAAGCATCGGTGATAGATGACGTAGTATTTTTAAAACTGTGGCACTGTCTTCGACAATGAGTACTTTTTGCATTGTATGACTTCCAATAAGCGCTTGTTTGATTGTAGAGTAAGAGAGCTTAAAGTTTAGTAAATGACCCAAGTTTTTCTCAATATAAATACCAAGGGCTGGTTGAAGGTGGCCGTTTGGAGAGACGCTTGCTCTTCAATGTATAATGGCCAGGAGCTGCGCTTGTTGTGCTTGTCGCACCATGGTGCAGACTATGATTGTGAAAAGTAATCGTTGTGAAAGCTTTATTTGCTGCGTGATTCAGCAGTTTCACTCAGCTTGCTCTGTGACTCTCTGGACCGGAGATATTGGGCTTGTGTTTGTAGATAGTATTGTTCAGGAGGGAATGTGATGTATTGGATGGAGTTTTTGACCGTAGTAGTGGTTCATTTATTGGCTGTTGCTTCACCTGGCCCAGACTTGGCAGTGGTATTAAAGAATAGTATTGGCGTGGGGCGGCGGGCTGCCGTTATGACGTCGTTGGGGGTGGGCTGTGGTATTTTGATTCATGTGGTCTATTCGGTACTTGGTATTGGTTTGGTGATTTCACAATCTATTTGGTTGTTTAATGTAATCAAATGTTTAGGTGCCGCTTATCTATTATGGATTGGCTTTCATGCCTTACGTTCCAAGGCTCGAACCGAACACGATCTTCACCAGACTGCGCCCGTAGAACTCAGTGATCGCAGCGCCTTTATCAGTGGTTTTATGACCAATGGTTTAAATCCTAAAGCAACCTTATTTTTCTTGTCATTATTTACCGTGGTGATTAGTCCTGCAACCCCGATGTTAGTTCAAATAGGCTATGGTTTATATATGGTTATGGCCACCGCTTTGTGGTTTATGATGATCTCTTGGTTGTTTAGCACTCAGCGAGTCAGGCGTAAGTTTTTGCAAGTGGGTCATTGGTTTGATCGCAGCATGGGGCTGGTGTTAGTGAGCTTGGGTATTCGCTTATTGTTTAGTAGTCAAAAGTAAGTCGCGGTAAGTTAGTTTTATGGGAGCGCTATGAGTTTAGTTGGATGGATAAAACTACTAAAAAAACGTTGGCAGACCTTACGGCCTTGGCAAAAGATAACCAGCTATTTAGCGCTCACTTTTATATCGTATTTGTTGTTGTCTCTTACTTTCTTGCCATGGCTATTGAAACAGCAAATTGAGAGCCAACTCAGTCGCAGTAGTGGCCATCCGGTCTCAGTGCAAGCACTGAGTTATCATCCTTTAAAGCTTGCATTAACTTTACGCCAATTCTCTTTGGCCGAATTGGCGGTTCAGCCATCTCAACCCCTGCTTGGTTTTGAACGACTGTATATTGATTTCAGTCTGAGTTCCCTATTTTATTGGCGCTGGCAGTTTGACAAAGTTGAGCTCGATGGCTTGTTTGTTCATTTGAGTCGCTTGCAAGATGGTCGTTTGAATATTGATAGCTTGTTTGCGACAGCCGCTGAACCCGAAATAGAACCAACGGATATCTCTGGTCGCAGTTTACCAAGGTTTGGATTCGGGAAATTTTTGTTACGTGATGCGAGTTTGCGGATCAGTGACTATTTACCTGAGCAAGCAGTAGATTTCGATATTTCGGAAGTTTCTTTATCCTTACAGAATTTCTATAGCCAAAAAACCGGTGCGGGCGTTAATGCTTACCAAGTGAATGCTCAGATTGGAGATAAGGGGCGCTTAACGTGGAACGGTTATGTGGACTTACCCGCTTCGCAAATCTCTGGTGATGTGAGTTTAGAGAACTTTCAGTTAGCCAATGCGTTCGCCTTTGCTCGTCCTTATACTGATTTGCGCATCACTCAGGGCAATTTACAACTTAGCACTCAGTATTTAATTGATTACCAAGATGATTTTCAATTGACTACGGAGCAGGGCCAGTTGCTTATTGATACGCTGAGTTTACAGGCGCTGCAGCAAACCCGTAGTCATTTAGCGCAGCTTAAATTAAAAGGTATCGCGCTCGATCTGCGTCAACGGCAGCTTGGCCTCGGTGACATCCAAATTAGTGATGGCATGTTTAAGGGGATGCTTGATCAACAAGCGCATTTAGACTGGTTGTCGTGGTTTCATTTCGATAGGTTATTGGCGGAAATGAGCGGGGCGGCTGAGGTCGAGCCAGCGAGGTCTATCAGTAATGCGCCAGAGGCAGCTGTTAAGCCTTGGGAAGTGAGCTTTTCCAGTGTGTCGTTGCAGCAGTTTGCCTTGAATATTGATGAACAGTGGCAGGCCGAAAGTAAAAATCATTTACTGTTGTTACAGCAATTACAGCTCGGTGCTTTTTCCAGTGCAATGAATCAAACCACAGATGTGCGTTTGGCGGCCCAACTTTATGGTGAGAGTCCAATTCGAGCCGAACTACAGTTTCAGGGGCCTAAACAGAAACTAAATGGCCAACTGAGCATCGCTAATTTGTCGATAGCAGAGCTGCAAAAGTGGTATTCCCCTTGGCTTCACTTACCTTCGGCCAAGGGCAAGCTGGCTTTTAGTAGCCGGTTATCCATTGATCTGAATGACTTCATGAGTTTTACCTCTCAGCAAGGTCGGTTGGAGCTCTCTGAGTTGAGGGTGTTAAATTCGCCGCATGATGGCGCTAAAGCTTGGATCATTTGGCCAACATTGCAGGTCGAAGATATAGGGGTCGACCTTGCCACACGCCAAGTTCAAATTGACAGGGTCAATAGCGAAGGTCTTAATTTGTCGATGAATGTCGATCAAGACGGCCATTTCGATGTGCTTGAGCAGTTGCTGGTGACTCAGACATCATCGCAGAGCTCTCCTCATTTAGAGCCTGCTGCGATTTTAAGGGATAAGGCCAGCGATGATGGCTCTCAACCTGACTGGCAAGTACGGATTAAACAGGTTCATGCGCAGAACTCCCTGTTGGCTTTGAGCGAAGTTTTTTCGGGGCAAGCATTGAGCCATCACTGGCAGATCAAAAGTCTTAATGTAGGCCCTCTGGATTCGAGTTTGGCACAGCCGGTGAATGTTTCGGCAGCGCTGAGTGCACAACAAGGTGGGAAAGTGCAGCTGCAAGGGCTGGTACAATTAGCTGAGCAACAGGCTCAACTTGACGTCACGCTTGATGCACTCGCGCTAAATCATTACCAACCCTATATCGCGCAATACTCCGAATTGGAACTTATTTCGGCCAAGCTAAGTTCACATTTACAGTTAAGTTTAAACTGGCAACAGGCTTTTGCGTTGGCGATGCAAGGTGAGCTTGGTGTAGATGACTTGCAGTTACAAGATGCGCGGACTCAATCTGAGCTGTTAAAATGGAATCAATTGAAGCTGAGTCACCTCGAGTTTAATAGCGCCGAGCGGCGCTTGGCCTTGGGTGAACTGAGTTTTATCAAGCCGTATTTCCTGGTGGATATCGATGAAGATTTTTCGACCAACCTGAATGGCCTTATTAAGCCGATTGAAGCGGCGGAGCCTGCTAAAGTGGCTCGTCATAGGTCAACGGAATCGAGTGTTTCCGAAGAACCAGACGATTGGCGGGTGAGTATCGAAAAAACCGAATTTAGCGACGGTTTGGTCAATTTCACTGACCGCTCATTAAAGCCTAATTTTTCAGCCGATATCGAACAGGTTTCTGGTCATATTGGTCAGTTAAGCCAAGCGCCTGGTATGGCTGCCGAAGTGGCGTTGAGCGGGCAGGTTGATGGTTATGCACCGGTAAATTTTGTGGGTAAAGTCGCCCCGTTAGCTACCGAGCCAACTTTTGATGCGGAGCTCGATTTTAAACATCTAGAATTAACCCGCCTAAGTGCTTACTCCGGGACTTATGCTGGCTATGTGATTGAGCGTGGGCAATTGTCTTTATCTCTCGCTTATCAGATGGAGAAGAATCGGCTACAGGGCAATAATCAGATTTATATCGAACAGTTACAGTTAGGTAAGCGCACTGACAGTGAGAAGGCCACTTCATTGCCGGTTTCTTTGGCTATTGCTTTACTGGAAGATGATCAAGGGGTGATCGATCTCGGATTAAAAGTTAGTGGCGATGTGAATGATCCTGAGTTTAATGTTGCTGGTTTAGTGTTTAAAGCCTTGGGGGGCGCGCTGACTAAAATTGTCACGTCACCCTTTGCCATCATCGGCTCTTTAGTTGGCTCTGACGAAACCTTAAATCATTTTAGCTTTGCGGCTGGTAGTAGCCAATTAAGTGAGAGCCAAACTCAGCAATTAGCGCAATTAGTGAAAGGTTTAAATAAACGACCGCACCTAAAAATTGCGTTAACAGGAACGGTTGAAAAAGCACAAGATGTGCCAGCCTTAAAACGTCAGCAACTTGCATCTTTGTTGATCGAAGCATCGGGTTTAACGCTGCCTATCGAGCAAGTTAATTTAAGCTCGGTATTAGAGGATACGCGCTTGCGCAGCGCATTAGTGAATTTGGCTCAGCAAAATATAGAAGAAAGTCGTCGAGAGCTCGATCGACAAACCTTGAGTCAGAGTTTAAAAGAACAGCAACAGTTAAGCCCTGAACATCTCAATCAACAGTTACATAGCCTTTGGTATCAGTATCTGGTGCAAAAGATGACGGTGAGCGAAGCGCAGTTAGAAACTTTGGCCGAACATCGAGCTATCACCGTGAAGGATGCCTTAACCAAACAATATCAGTTGCCCAATGAGCGCGCCTTTGTACAGCGCCAAACCTTAGATAAACAGCCTTCAGCGATGATAGTGACGCTGAGTGTGATTGCGGATTAACAGGGTCTTGGGCTTGCGTTAATTAAGGGGGGGCGGATAATAGCGCTCCGTTGTTAAGGAAGCCTGTCATGCAGACTCTAGTTTTAGTCGCCGAACATCCCGATTTTTTAGTGCTTAATAAACCTTGTGGACTGAATTTTCATACTGAAGATGGTGCGCTGGGCTTGGTTGAACTTGCCAAGCTGCAGTTTGCAATGCCGCTGTGGCCAGTGCATCGTTTAGATAAACTTACATCGGGCCTGTTATTGTTAGCGAAAACCAAGCAGGCTGCGAGTGAGTTTCAAGAATTGTTTAGCCAAGGTCAGGTCGATAAATATTATTTAGCGATTGCCAGTGCTAAGCCAAAAAAGAAACAAGGTCTGATTAAAGGCGACATGCTGAAGGCGCGTAACGGCAGCTGGAAGCTGGCAAAAACCACCAATAAACCCGCTATCACTCAGTTTTTTAGTTACGCGGTGCAGGCTAAGCGGCGTTTGTTTTTGCTTAAACCTCGCACCGGACGAACTCACCAATTGCGAGTCGCTCTAAAAAGCTTAGGTTCACCAATCTTAGGCGATCAGCGTTATGCTGGAGAGGCGGCAGCACGAGGTTATTTACACGCCTATGCTTTACATTTTATGTGGCATGGTGAACCACAAAGTTTTATTGCTGAAGAAAATCTCGATGGTGAATTTGCTGCTACGGCGATGGCAGAGCAAATTAGACTGTTGGCTAAACCTTGGGATATTCCATTTCCACGCCTTGGAGCGAATTGACGGTGATCCGTCAAGCTTAAGTTTTCATCAAAAGCGAAGACTTTAAATCTGGTTGTGGCTCAGCGATTCGCTGGGTCGATGTTGTTTCGTTGATCGATGGGGTCCTATCTAAACCGTTATTGGTTCGCGGCATGGGCAAAGCTTGATAGGGAAACGAGTGAGCATTGCTTGCTGTAGTTGAATGGTTGATGCCTAAGTGCAGAGCCTTTCATGTGGCTCTGCACCTAGCTTTAATACTTAAACTTTAAGCTTTCTCTCCTGAGCCGATTGAGGTCTCATCCTCGTCGATGTCACCAATGCCTTTCATACGAGCAATCAGTAAACCGGTAATCACCAGCGTGGTCACACAGCCAGCAATGGTTGAGATGGTCATCGGTAAACCAAAGCCTAGCGTGCTTGAGTTTAAGATGAACGTGAGAACCACGGTGGTCATAAACATTGCGGGAACAGTGCTTACCCAATGGAATTTGTTATGGCGCAGTAAGTAAGCACTGGCGGTCCATAACATCATCACTGCGGTGGTTTGGTTAGCGAAACCGAAGTAGCGCCAAATAATCCCGAAGTCGACTTGGGTGAGAATGCCACCAATCACGAAAATCGGAAGGGCGATCAACAGACGATTTCTAATTGGTTTTTGCGATAAGTTGAAATATTCGGCCAGAATCAGACGGCTGGAACGGAATGCTGTGTCGCCAGAAGTAATCGGCAAGATCACCACGCCAAGGAAGGCTAAGATCCCACCAAACACGCCTAATAAGCCAAATGATGCATCATATACCACCTTACCTGGACCACCGCTAGATACTGCGGCTTGTAGCGCGTCAACTGAGTCGAAGAAAGACAGAGCAATGGCACACCAAATCAAGGCAATCACCCCTTCACCAATCATGGCACCATAAAACACAAAGCGGCCATTGGTTTCATTTTCAACACAACGCGCCATCAGCGGAGATTGAGTGGCATGAAAACCTGAAATTGCGCCACAGGCGATGGTAATAAATAGTGCGGGCCAAAGCGGCAAATCTCTAGGGTTCATGTTACTGAACATTTGCGATACTTTGTAGTCACTCATCAGCGTGTGTTCGCTGGAGAACGCTAAGGCAGTTACCAGACCAACCGACATAAAGATCAGTAGTGCGCCAAATAAGGGATAAAAGCGGCCGATGATTTTGTCGATGGGAACAATGGTTGCAACGATGTAGTAAATAAAAATTAACGAAACCATGGTACCAAGGCCGAGATTAAGGTCCGCTTGGTCGTTAATCAGATTGGTTAACATGCCAGCGGGGGCGGAAACAAACACTACGCCCACCAGTAGCAGCAATACAATGGCAAAGATATTCATGAAATGGCGAGCGGTTGATCCGAGGTAGCGACCCGATAACGCGGGGACAGAAGCCCCACCGTTGCGTACCGATAACATCCCTGAGAAATAGTCATGTACTGCGCCAGCAAAGATACAGCCAATGACGATCCACAGCATCGCTGCCGGGCCGTACAATGCGCCCATAATAGGACCGAAGATTGGGCCGACACCAGCGATGTTGAGCAGTTGAATTAAATACACTTTCTTCTGCGACATTGGCACGTAGTCAACGCCGTCTTGTTTGGTATAAGCGGGGGTTTTCCGTTGTTGTTTAACACCGAACACCTTCTCGATGAAAGCGCCATAAATGAAGTAACCGCCGAGCAGTGCTGCGACGCAGAATAAAAACCAAAGCATGTCATCCTCTCAATACTTAGTTGTAATTACGCCTAGTGTAAGCAAGTCATTAGATGGATGCCGTCGTGCTTTGAGTGAGTGGTCATATATAAGAGTGAGTGGTCGAGAGAAGCTCTGAGTGGCGGCAATAGTTATTCTTTGGACGTCGTCGCGATACTTCGTTTGAGAGCACTCAAGTGGGTTTATCCGATACGGTTTTCTATCAAATCATGGGGCTAGGATGGCGGTTTAAGTCGTCATTCTCTCGCATTCATGTCCTTGCCATTGGCTCGTTATTAGATTCTAATTATCAATCGCTTATGATCAATTGTGTTTTTTCTATAAAAGACTCCCCTTGATTAATATACGGCTACGCTATATGAACTTAGTTAGGTTAATCTAAGCTCATCTGCACATTTTACTTCCATTAAAATGGAATTCTGCCTCGGCAGGTTGCTCATGGGTTATATACATAGGAATGAAAATATGAATATTGCAGTACTCACTTTTGATGGATTTAATGAATTAGACTCATTCATTGTCGCGGGAATTTTGAATCGGATGAAAGAATCTGGTTGGAACGTACAAATCACCAGCCCTAGTGAATCCGTCACGTCGATGAATGGTGTCAGTATATGTTCTCAGCAGCCTTTAGAGTTTGCAAATACCGCAGACGCAGTGTTATTTGGTAGTGGGCTGCTGACTCGAGATATTGCGAAAGATAGCGGTTTGTTATCAAGGTTAAAGCTTAAGCCACAAAGTCAGCTAATTGCTGGCCAGTGTTCGGGAACATTGCTGATGTCGGTTCTCGGTTTGTTAGATAAAGTCCCAGCGTGTACCGATTTGACGACCAAGCCTTGGGTTATTGAGTCGGGTGTGGCTGTTTTAGATCAGCCGTTTTATGCACAAGGCAATCTGGCTACCGCTGGTGGTTGCTTATCATCGAAGTACCTCGCAACATGGGTTTTATGTAAGCTGGCAGGGCTGTCCCAAGCTGAATCCGCAATTCATTATGTTGCTCCGGTTGGTGAAAAAGAAAGCACCGTGAAACATTGTATGTCACTGGTTAGTGCGTATCTGTAGTCGGACGACAAAACTCACATTCAACTATGTGTTGTTGGGTATGAACGTTCAAATAACTCGCTGATTAGCGTTGTGCATCGCAATTTTAATTCAATTGCCGCTACATTGCTTATAAGCCGAAGTGTTCTTTAATGGCTTTAAAATAGCGACGGCTCACTGGTAGTTGATTGCCGCTCTTGGTGGTTAACAGGGCACCACCATGTTCTTCCAAGCTAAGTTCTGAAATTGCATCAAGGTTCACCAAGTGCTGGCGATGGCAGCGTAGTAACGGAGATTTTTCTTCCAGGACTTTGAGCGTGAGTTGGGTATGATTTAAGCCTTTAGCGGTTGCGACATGCACACCACTTAAGTCACAGGAAGCGTACTCGACATCTTCTAAACGGATCAATTTGACGCGCTGGTTGAAATAACAAGGGATCAGGCGTAGCGCCTGATCTTTGAGCAGCTTTTGATAAGCGTGAGGTTCTTTAGCGAGTGGCGGGGTATCATTGCCCTGTGTATTGAAGCGTTGTGTTAAGCGATCAATCGATTTTGCTAAGCGCTTGCTATCGATTGGCTTGAGCAGGTAGTCGACCGCATTTTGTTCGAAGGCATCAACGGCAAACTGATCGTAGGCGGTAACAAAAACAATTGCTGGCGGCTCCTCGTTATCGAGCATGTTGGCCAGTTCAAGACCACTAATTTGAGGCATCTCAATGTCCAAAAATAGCACTTCCGGTTTGAGTTTTTTAAGATTTTTTAAGCATTCAATGGCATTGCCAAATTGGCCAAGCAGTTCGATTTGTGGATGAGCTTGCAGCATTTCGGCAAGCTCTTCACGGGCCAAGGGCTCGTCATCAACAATAAGGGCTCTCATGAGCTTGGCTCCTGGGGCAGCGAAATAATGACTCGTGTATACTGATTCAGTTGGCATTCTACTTGTAAAGCGTAAGCGCTACCAAAGGCGTTACGTAAGCGGGTATCCACGATGTGCATACCTAAGCCATCACTGCTGGCCTGTTCCTGCTTTTGGTACAAGCCTGCATTATCTTCGATAACCAATTGTTTTAAGCCTGCCTTCACTCGACTGTAGATGGTGATTTTCCCTCTATCTAAGAGGTGAGCCGTACCGTGTTTAATTGCATTCTCGACTAAGGGTTGCAGGGTAAATGTGGGCAGCTCTAGTCTTAGAAAATCATCAGCGATGTGTTGTTCCACCACTAAGCGGTCGGCAAAGCGAACCTGTTCAATATGCAGGTAAGCATTCACATGTTCAAGTTCGACACTCACAATACTGGTCTGAGAATTACGCTTTAGGTTGATCCGTAAAAATAGCGCTAGATCGGCAATCAATTCGCGCGCGGCGCTAGCATCACGTTTCACCACCGCACTGATGGTATTTAATGCATTAAACAAGAAGTGTGGATTAATTTGGGCGCGTGCTAGTTTGAGTTCGGCTTCGGTGAGTAGCTGTTGTTGCTGTTGCACATGGCTATCACGTAGTTGTTCGGCAATCACTTTCGCAATTCCTTCCCCCAGCGTTCGGTTGATATGTAGGAATAGCCGCCGTTTGGATTCATACAGTTTTACGGTACCTATTACCTCGTTGTCACTCCCTCGGATTGGCACCACTAAGGCTGAACCTAATGGACATTTATCGTGACGACTGCAGCGGTAGGGCTCTTCTACGCCATCGGCAAATACCACTCTATTTTCACTAATGGCTCGATGAGTTTGCTCAGAGGAAATTGGACGCCCAGCTTGATGATGGTCTGAGGCTAAGCCAATGAAAGCTAATACTTTTTGAGTATCAGTTATTGCCACCGCCGATACGCCCGTTTCTTCGTGAATAATATTGGCAATACGCACCGCATCATCTTGTTTAAAACCGTGATGGAATATCCCGACCATGCGTTGTGCAATGATCAGTGCCTTGGCCGAAGAATGACTACTAAATTTATCATATAGGTGGCGACGGTCACGGATCATCATCATAAACAGCGCGGCGCCAACGGAGTTTGCTAAAACCATTGGAATGGCAATTTTTTCAACTAAGTCTAGTGCTTGATCAAACGGCTTAGCAATGGCTAGGATCAGCAGCATTTGCATCGTTTCGGCTAAAAATGTGGCAATAAAAGCAATGCTGGGGGAAAAAATATGCTCGTTGTGGTGACTTCTACGGCGGATCCATAGATGGAATAGTCCGCCAACCAGGCCTTCGAAGGTTGTTGATACGGCGCAAGCTAGGTCGGTGAATCCACCCATGGAATAACGATGGATACCGCCAGTTAAGCCCACCAGTAAACCTAAAATAGGCCCACCAAATAAACCGCCCAGTACGGCTCCAACTGCTCGAGTATTGGCAATTGCGTCATCAATACCTAAACCGAAGTAAGAGCCGAGGATGCAAAAAACCGAAAACAAACAGTAAATGGTAAAGGCATTGGGTAAGCGTGGCGACAGATTCGAAAGCGGTAAAAATGCGGGTGTTTTACTGAGTAAGTAGGCGATTACTAAAAAGACGCTCATTTGTTGAGCTAACGATAATAGGAGAGAAAAATCGCTGATTATCATTGATGATGAGCGCCTCGGTTGTTGGCGGAAGGATATATGTTTTTTTTCTAAGATTACAGGATATTAGCATACTGTTTGCAGCAAGCTATAGGACTAAGCACATTCTTGGTGAAAGCTTGTGGCAACAGAGTCATGTTTGTCTGCTTGCAAATGGTGTAAGCACTGGTATGGTGATGGGTTTTCATAATAATTAATCCCCTTAAGGGGAAGGAATGTGTGGACGCAACGCCACCGGAGTATAAGAGCAAATGCAAAACGATCCGATCAACGATATTAATATTTCGTCAGAACAAATCCTAATTACCCCAGAACAGCTTAGAACAAAGCTCCCTGCCTCGCCAGAAGCGCTCAAGTTTGTGCTCGAATCACGTAAAACCATTGCGGAGATCTGCCATCACCGCGATCCTCGGTTATTGGTGATTACTGGCCCTTGTTCTATTCATGATCTAGACCAAGCAAAAGAATACGCGACTCGCTTAAAAAAATTACATGATCAGTATCGGGATCGTTTGTTTATTGTGATGCGGGTGTATTTTGAAAAACCACGTACCACCGTGGGCTGGAAAGGATTTATTAATGACCCACATATGGATAATACTTTCGACGTGGAAACTGGCTTACATAACGCCCGTGAGTTGTTGACCTGGACAGCGGAGTTAGGCTTACCAGTCGCAACCGAAGCCTTAGACCCTATTAGTCCTCAGTATTTATCTGAGTTATTCTCTTGGGCTGCAATTGGTGCGCGTACCACGGAGTCACAAACTCACCGTGAAATGGCGAGTGGCTTATCGATGCCTGTTGGCTTCAAAAACGGCACCGATGGCAATCTTGGAACAGCGATTAACGCGATGCAATCGGCGGCACATTCACATCGCTTTATGGGGATAAACCAGCAGGGGCAAGTGGCTTTGTTGCAAACCCAGGGTAACCCTGATGGACACGTGATTTTACGCGGTGGTAAACAGCCAAATTATGATTCTGTGAACGTTGCCTTAGCCGAACAGGCGATGGTTAAAGCGGGTTTAAGTCCGAGCTTAGTGGTGGACTGTAGTCATGCAAACTCGAGTAAGAATCACGAACTACAGCCTTTAGTGGCAGAAAATGTGATTAATCAAATTGAAGAAGGCAACAAATCAATTATTGGTTTAATGTTAGAAAGCAACTTGGCTGCAGGTAACCAGCCAAGTGAAGCACCTAAATCAGATTTAAAATACGGTGTATCAGTAACCGATGCTTGTATTGATTGGGACTCTACCGCCACATTATTGGAAAAAATGTTTAATGAACTTGGCGATAGCTTAGCCAAGCGTTTGGCATCTTAGAAGACGGAAACGACATGGTTCAAGCTCTAAATCTGTTGCGTGACCAAATTGATGCGGTTGATCAGCAACTGCTTGATTTACTGCAGCAACGAATTCAATTGGTGCATAAGGTTGGTGAAGTTAAAACCCAACATGGTTTACCCATTTATGCCCCCGATCGTGAGGCTGCAATGTTGGCCAAGCGCCGTGAAGAAGCGGCGAATAAAGGCGTTCCTCCAGCCTTAATTGAAGATGTTTTACGCCGGGTCATGCGTGAATCTTATACCAGCGAAAAGGACAGCGGTTTTAAAACTGTGAAACCAGCGCTGGGCGGGATCGTGGTCATTGGTGGTCGAGGTCAATTAGGTAGCCTGTTTGTGCAGATGTTTCGCTTATCGGGTTATCAAGTGGATGTGATTGGTAAAGATGATTGGGAGCAAGCGCCCGCGCTGTTTGCCAACGCTGGCCTAGTGCTCGTGTCGGTACCAATTAATCTGACTGAGCAAGTGATTTCCCAGTTAAGTGAGTTGCCTGCCGATTGTGTATTAGCGGATATCACGAGTATTAAGGCGGCACCCTTAAATCAAATGCTCGCGGTGCATCGAGGGCCGGTGGTGGGTTTACATCCAATGTTTGGCCCGGATGTGCCGAGTTTGGCCAAACAGGTGGTTGTCTATGCCGATGGTCGTGGAAGTGACAGCTATCAATGGTTGTTGCAGCAGATGCAAATTTGGGGGGCTCGCTTACATGCGGTGGCTGCCGAAAGTCATGATAAAGCGATGACTTTGATCCAATCGTTGCGTCACTTTACCTCGTTTGCCTATGGTCAGCATTTGGCTGAAGAAAATGCCGATTTGCCGCTATTGCTGGACTTAAGCTCGCCTATCTATCGTTTAGAATTGGCGATGGTGGGACGTTTGTTTGCACAATCACCAGATCTTTACGCCGATATTATTATGGCCTCAGAGCAGAGTATCTCGATGATTAAACGTTATCATCAACATCTGGGACAGCTGGTGGATTTGGTTGAACGTAAAGATCGAGATGGTTTCATCGCGTCTTTTGAGCGTGTTAGTCAATGGTTTGGTGATTACTCTCAAGAATTCTTGCAAGAAAGTCGCAGCCTGCTACAACAAGCCAACGATAGTCGCCGTTTATAAGTTCGATTTATCTAGGTTTTATCCGAAGCCAGTCTATATGACTGGCTTTTTATTCGGTTTTATCCCAACCTGAATTTGCTTGTGATTGCGATTGCGACAGGCTTAAGCGGTTTGCGGTTTGGCAATTTTTTGCTCCAACCATTTTAATGCATCTGTTCTACGAGTGAAGAATTGCACTGTTTCATGGCCTTCTCGGTAGGTTTTTTTTAAATGCCAAACTGCCACATCACAAATGTCTATATCAGAAAGCACGAAGGCGGTGGCAATTCGGCCACGTTGTTTATCATCTTTTAACCATTCGATCAGCACATTGGCTGCCTCTTCCGTATAAAAAGTATCGCCATGAAAGGTCGCAAGTACCGCCCAAGGCGCACCGAGTAATTGCTGATGTATCGGTTTGGCTTTCATCGCGCCTTGTTGCAAGAGAATGAGGTTCCAGGGTCCGGTCCCTTCAATCTCCATAATTTTCCCATGAACGGAGAACGTCATGGAACCATGTGGTTTAAGCAAAGTGACTGACTCCAGCAAAATTATCTGTCGGAAATGGCGATAGCTCTGTATGAACTTGAACTGGGGATAAAAGCATTGTGAACAATGCGGTTTATGCCATGTTCAAGTTAACTTATCTTGAGTTACTCGTTTCAGCAATAGCCGCGTGAAAAATCAACCCTGGGATGTGCATTCAATCTCCATATGATGGTTTGCTTAACGGTTATTGAACCAAATGAGTATTTATTTCGCAGTGTTTTAGTTGAGCACTCAATGACTTTTTAAGTTGATTAATACACCAGGATTTGGCCTGTCCCATGGGATCTCTTTTCCAAGCCATAACCACATCAATGGTTTTATTCGGACCAATCATGACCAGCTCTTTAGAATGCAGATAGGGCTCTATCATAAAGTAAGGCAGAGTTCCGATCCCCAAGCCTCGGATAATGGCTTTCACTTTACTATGGAAGTCTGAAACGCTAAGAAACTGTTGGCCATCTAAAATGTTGTGGTTCAGTGGTGGGAGTTCTCTAGCACTATCGGCCACACTAATGATGCGAAAGCTTTGGCGGGTTTCAGGCGTTAAAGGATCGAAGGCCTGGTGAATCGGATGTTGGGGAGCCGCAACCCACACCATGTCTATTTTACCCACCTGAGCGACTTTCGTTTCAACGGGCGCGCTTAACGAGGGTGTTGCAATAAGAATATCCGCATGCTCATAGCGAAGCGCTTCCCAACAGCCTGCGAGTACTTCTTCACGTAGAATTAATTGGGTATTGGCAATTGATGCGAGAGACTCAACTAATGGGAACAATGCTTCACAGCCAATAATGCCATCGTAAGCAATGGTTAACTTCGATTCCCAACCATTGTTTAAGGCATTGGCTTCTAACACCAAATCATCCGCTGCTAATAACAACTGACGGCCGCGTTCTAACAAGAGTTGTCCTGCCGCGGTAAACTTTGCTTTATGGCCAGAGCGATCAAAGATCATCAGGTCGAGTTCTTGTTCTAGTTTTTGAATTTGATAACTTAAACTGGATACAGAACGATTCAGTTGCTCTGCTGCAAGAGAGAAACTGCCATAGCGCTCGATAAGATCAAGCATCATAATGCTGCTTAATGAGAGGGGCTTTTTCACGACGGATCCTTTAAGTTTTTGTTCTTTTCTGCGTAAGCATGGCAAATGGCAGAGTCAATCCTCTTACTGGGATTGATTCTGCCATCATAATATAAGCTGTAATGATGTGCTCGCTTAACGATCGCTTCCCCATTGTTGATAGCTAACCGGAGTGGTCACGATGGCTTTATAGGAGACCGTACCCTGTTGAGTCGATAATTCTTCTACTTTTACGGTGCTTTTGCCTAACTCTACTTTGCTGTTGAATTGTTGTTGGCTCAAGTTTAGTTTTTGATTTAAATCTCTTGAGCTTAAGTCGTTGAGTTGTGCGACCAGTTGCCAACCTTGGTCAAAAGCTTCTGCTTTGCTGGAAAGGCTTTGAGTTTCTAGTGTGGCACTGCTGTGTTGTATATTGTTAACTGAAGCTTGCGTAAAAAAGCTGGCGAATAACATTGATAGTACGATAATTTTTTTCATAATTTAATCCTTAAGTGTTTGATTTATATTCCTGAAACTGTTTGTTCAGGCATGTATAAATAGTAAGACTAAGGCTGTGGAGATGATATCGGGAAAAACAAGACAAGTTGTTCGGAATATTCGAACAAGATTGAGCGCGACTATTGAAGCATGTTTGAGTTAGCTGAATTGGTCTGCGACCTTGCAGTTGCCTTACTATGAAACTTTGGCCTGCCCTTGTTCTAAAAATAGATAATCATACAATGGCAATACCTAAATGAAACGGATGAATATAGATGTCTCAACTATCGGATAAGTTTTTGCAGCAGCTCAACTGGGTTTGCGGTCAGATGCCTCGTACGGAACGGGTTTTAAATGAATTTTCTAGCCTACCACCAGTCAAAATCGCCATTTGCACCCACCTTGATATTAAGATGGTCCCGGTATTTGAAGGTTTGCTAAATGCGGGTTGCCAACTCTTTATCACCACCTGTGATCCGAATACAGTGCGTGATGAAGTGGTTGCTTACTTAGTGAGTAAAGGCGCAGAGGCCGAAGCTTGGAAGGGGATGTCACAGCAAGCGTGGTTGGCTTCCTTAGACAAAGCTGTGGCTTGGCAGCCACAATATATCTGTGAATTTGGTGGCGAGCTGACCGCCCTCTATCATCATCAGCAGGCTTCTGGTCTGGTGGCTGCGATGGAAGGCACAGGCTCTGGTGTTGCCAAATTAAGGCCCTTAGCTTTGTCGGTCCCTGTATTGAATTGGGATGATTTGGATGCCAAAGAGGGCTTACATAATCGTCATATGGTGGGACTCACCGCCTGGCAAGCGTTCTGTGAGCGTACTCATTTAACCCTGCATGAAAAACGAGTGACCTTATTAGGTTATGGTTTGGTCGGGCAGGGCGTTGCGGCGGCGGCGCGGGCCTATGGCGGTCAGGTCACAGTGATCGAACGAGATCCGGCACGCCAGCTTATGGCGGCTTACGATGGCTGGGCAACCGCAGCGCTTGACGATGTACTCGCCAGTACCGATGTATTGGTGACGGCCACTGGCGCTAAAGCGGTGGTTGGGCGTTCGCAATTAAGTCGACTCAAATCCGGTGCTTTTGTTATGAATGTGGGCCATGGCAGTGGTGAAATTAAAATGGCTGAGTTAAGTGATGACCCCGTCAGCGAAGTGATGCCACATATTCACCAATACCATATCGATGGTAGATCGGTGTATGTACTAGCGAATGGTGCGATGTTTAATTTAACCGCTGGGTTTGGCGATAGTATTAATGCCTTTGATGTGACGCTGGCGATTATGGCGGGAGGATTGAAATACATGTTACTTCAAGGGAAGGATTTACCCGTGAGCTTACATCTCTTGCCCGAACAGGCTTGGAAGTCGGCACTCTCATGAGTTTCATCTTAGTTTCAGTCGTGTGAGCAGTTTTGATGAACCGTCAGCGTTGACTCGATCTCTTGGCTTGAAAGGGCTCAGCATCGCCTTTTTATGCTTTTCCTGATGAAGTATGCAACACCCTCGAGAGAGACTGCGGTGCAAACCAACCTTGATTGTGGTGTAAACAGCGGATAAATTTTGATTGCTATCGTGCTCACAAGGCGCATTATTCCCAGTTCCACTTAAATAACTACTTTTTTAAGTGGATCCTGATTTCAGCTATGTTTATTCCCTGCATAATTGGTTAAAATTGCGCGTTTTTGGTACTCAGACGTAGGTCATTACAAGATGTTTGAAATTAATTCGGTGAATAATTCTCTGGCAGATATTAAAGAGCGTACAGAAGTACTCCGGGGGTATCTTTGACTACGATGCCAAGGCAGAGCAGTTAGAAGAAGTTAGTCGCGAATTAGAGCAACCTGAAATTTGGAATGATCCCGCTCGCGCCCAAGCTTTAGGTAAAGAGCGCTCGGCTTTAGAGTTAGTGGTAAAAACCATTGATAATCTGACGCAAGGTATTGAAGACGTTGCTGGTTTGGTTGAACTAGCGGTGGAAGCGGAAGATGAGGAAACCTTTGAAGAAGCACAAGTAGAAGCGGCGGACTTGGTGACTCAGTTAGAAAAACTCGAGTTTCGCCGAATGTTTTCTGGTGAAATGGATGAAAGCGATTGTTATATCGATATTCAGTCCGGCTCCGGTGGCACCGAAGCACAAGATTGGGCCAACATGATGTTGCGCATGTACTTGCGTTGGTGTGAGGCCCATCAGTTTAAAACTGAAATTGTCGAAGTCTCTGATGGCGACGTCGCGGGGATTAAAGGTGCCACCATTAAAGTGAGTGGTGAATATGCCTATGGCTGGTTACGGACTGAAACTGGGGTACATCGTTTGGTTCGTAAGTCGCCTTTCGATTCGGGTGGTCGCCGCCATACTTCATTTGCATCGGCATTTATTTACCCTGAAATCGACGATAGTATCGAAGTTGATATTGATCCCGGCGATTTACGGATTGATGTTTATCGTGCCTCTGGCGCAGGTGGTCAGCACGTGAACCGAACTGAATCTGCAGTACGGATCACCCACTTGCCTACCAATACTGTGGTGCAGTGCCAAAATGACCGTTCTCAGCACAAGAATAAAGATCAAGCGATGAAGCAGTTAAAAGCCAAGTTGTTTGAACTGGAACTGCAAAAGCAAAACGCTGAAAAGCAAGCAGCAGAAGACACTAAATCGGATATTGGCTGGGGCAGTCAAATTCGTTCCTATGTCTTAGATGATTCACGTATTAAAGATCTACGTACTGGTATTGAGAACCGAAATACTCAAGCAGTATTAGATGGTGATTTAGATAAATTTATTGAAGCTAGCCTTAAATCAGGGCTGTAACGAGCAAGGTTTTCACATGTCGGAACAAACAGAACAAAGTCTGGAACAAGTAACACAAGAAGAAAATAAACTAATTGCAGAGCGTCGCGCTAAGTTAGACAAGATCCGCGAAAACTGTGCAGCCAATGGCCATCCAAATCATTTCAAACGTGAGCATTTAGCAGACAGTTTACTGCAAAGTTTTGGTGAACTGTCTAAAGATGAGCTTGAACAAGCCGGTAATGTGGTGAGCATTGCAGGTCGTATTATGGCGAAACGTGGTCCATTTTTGGTGTTACAAGATGTTTCTGGTCGTATTCAAGCTTATGCGCCAAAGCCGGTACAACAAGCGCTTAAAGAAATCGGTGGCTTAGACATCGGTGACATTATTGGTGTTAAAGGAGCGCTACACAAGTCGGGTAAGGGCGATCTCTATGTGAATATGGATGACTACGCTTTATTGACCAAAGCCCTACGTCCCTTGCCTGAGAAGTTCCACGGTTTAACCGACCAAGAGCAACGTTATCGCCAACGTTATGTTGATTTGATCATGAATGAAGATTCACGTACGACCTTCATGATCCGCTCTAAAATTATCTCAGCCATCCGTCAATTCATGATTAAACATCAGTTTATGGAAGTGGAAACACCGATGATGCAAGTGATTCCTGGTGGCGCGACTGCGCGTCCATTTGTGACTCACCATAACTCCCTCGACCAAGAGATGTTCCTGCGGATTGCGCCAGAGCTATATTTGAAGCGTTTAGTGGTGGGTGGCTTTGAGCGAGTGTTTGAGATTAACCGTAACTTCCGTAACGAAGGTTTATCACCTCGCCATAATCCAGAATTCACCATGATGGAATTCTATATGGCTTATGCAACCTTCGAAGATTTAATGGATCTCACCGAATCGATGTTGCGCAGCATTACCCAAGAAGTATTGGGTTCAAGCGTAGTGCGTTATGGTGACGAAGAATTTGATTTTGGGAGTACCTATCAGCGTATTCCAATGAAGCAATCGATTCTGGATTTCAACCCTGAACTGGGTGTTGAACAGTTGCAAAGTCTCGAGGCTGCCAGCGCAGTGGCGAAGCAACTTGGTATTGAAGTGCAAGCCAATTGGGGTCTTGGTAAAGTGATTACCGAAATCTTTGAAGAGACCGTTGAGCACCGTTTGATTCAACCGACTTTCATTACCGAATATCCAGCGGAGGTGTCTCCTTTAGCTCGTCGTAATGATAACGATCCGATGATTACCGATCGTTTTGAATTCTTTGTGGGTGGGCGTGAAATTGCCAACGGTTTCTCTGAGTTAAATGACGCACAAGATCAAGATCAACGCTTCAAAGACCAGGTTTCACAAAAAGATGCCGGTGATGATGAAGCGATGTTTTACGATGCAGATTATATTACTGCGCTAGAACATGGTTTAGCACCGACTGCTGGGCAGGGGATTGGCATTGATCGCTTGGTGATGTTGTTCACCAACAGCCATACTATTCGTGATGTTATCTTATTCCCAGCGATGCGCCCGCAAGCTTAACTATTTAAAAAGACTGAACAAGCCAAGCACTTTTAGCGAAGTGCTTGGCTTTTTTTTGCTTTACAGTGAGCTATAGTCGTGAATACAGGTTTGAGTGGTGAATAGGCGAGATAATGAAGATGGTGTTGCTTGGGACGGTTTTGGTACTACTGGTATTGCTTGGGGGGATGAGTTATCAAAACCTCAAAATGCCAAGCAACCTCGGCCTCAAGGATGGTCATTTAGCTGCGCTGGCGAGCACGCCTAATGGCGTGTCAACAGAAGCTCAAAACGAGAGTAAAAAAGTTGCGGCGTTACCCTTTAAAGGGGATTTAAAACAAACTCAATTGGCTGCTTTAGGCGCGTTGGCGAAAATGGGGAACAACCAAGTGATGCTCCGTAATGAAGTTTATGTTCACACGGTGTTTATTACCGCTAAGCTGCGCTTTCGCGACGATGTTGAGCTGTACTTTGACCCGCGACAACAGCAAGTTCATTTTCGTTCGCAGTCTCGAGTCGGTTACTCTGATCGAGGAGTAAATTTGGCGCGTTATCGGCAGTTTGCCAAGCTCTATACGGAGCAAGAGTGAGCAAATCATAGCGCCTCGCTTTTAACTTGAGACTTAGCGGTGTTGTCTAGGCATGCTTGTTTTACATTTACCGATAGGAAAAATTCAGCGCTTACTGGGTACTTTCTTTTTCAATAAAGCGTGACCGAGTGTCCAAATGCTAGATGTTCTCTTTACCAAGATCGATTTGTTGTCTTAGCTTATTAAAGGATTATCACTAGACGCGGTATCAGCATGAAGTCTTTACTGACTATTTTAACGGTTTTTATTCTGAGTCTTGGGACTATGGCGCAGGCGCAAAAACTCCGTTATT
Source organism: Agarivorans sp. QJM3NY_33 (assembly GCF_050870865.2). Taxonomy (NCBI): domain Bacteria; kingdom Pseudomonadati; phylum Pseudomonadota; class Gammaproteobacteria; order Alteromonadales; family Alteromonadaceae; genus Agarivorans; species Agarivorans sp. QJM3NY_33. The sequence continues at coordinate 3,788,878 of NZ_CP194039.2, read as the reverse complement.
TGGTGATCCCCAAAAGTGTCGACTCTCCTTTTTTTGATGCCGTGGAAAAAGGCTGCAAGCAAGCTGCGATCGAGTTAAATGTTGAGTGTCTCTATCTCGGGCCCGAAGAAGCGGATGCTCGCTTTCAAGATACCATCATTCGTCAGCAAATAGACGCCGGGATTGATGGGATTGCGGTTTCGGTGATTAACTCTCGGGTGTTGGTTAACCGTAGTATGTTGTTGGCAGCCCAAAAAAACATCCCGGTCATTAGCTTTGATTCGGATTTTTCGGAGCAAGCCCTGCAAGATAATCCTCAATTACGTTATAGCTACATTGGCAGTGATAACTTTCAGTTTGGCTATCAATTAGGCCTACTAACCAAGCGCTTAAAACCGAAAGGAGGGGTCTTTTGTATTTTGTCTGGACATCGAGCTGCGGCGAATATGGAAGAGCGCATGGCTGGCGTGTATGCGGCTTTAAAACTCAATGATGAGCATAAGAATGAGCTTTGGGAAGAACATACTCGCTGCCCAATTTACTCTGATGATGATGCACATAGAGCACTCTCTAATTTAGAAAAAATGCTGCGCTTACATGCCTATGCTCCTGAGTTATTAGATGTGTTAATTAATCTAGGTACCGGCGCTCAAACATTAACATTAAAATACACCGACGTTGTTAGCCCCTACCTCAAGGAACTTAACTCACGACAATTGATCTTGCTGTTTGGCGATACCTTACCTAAGCAAAAACAGTTGTTAATCGAAGGCTTAGCTCATGGAAATGTAGGCCAAAGGCCCTATGATATGGGGTATCAGGCGATTTACGCACTACATAGCATTAGGCAGGGCAAAACACTTGCGCCAATCATTTATACTGATTTAGAAGTTTGTGTGCAGGGGCAACAGCCACTTTGCCATTGATGTAGTGCGTGGCTTTCGCCGAGCCTCGGGCGTTTTAGCATTCCTTAATAACCGTTTTGTCGACTGGTTAATGCTTTTGGCTTTAGCCCTCAACAATGATTATAAGGTTTACAATCAGCATCGCAGAATACTGAACGCCCTCTACTAAGAGCCGAGAATCCACTACGGTTGATATTCATAGCGCTTACCTCTTATCTGTTTGTTTGTCTTTACCATACAAAAAAACCAAGCCATCGGCTCTCCCTTTTCAATTTCCGAGCGATGCGTTCCGTTAATCAACAGACTCGTTGAACCTCAAATAGTTATTTTTAGCTGCGGATAGATTGTATTTAGTGCTTATTTTACGCCTCCCCTTCACAAAGCGTGATCAGGTATTCAAATGCTGGATATTCTCTTTACCAAGGCTGATTTATTGACTTAGCTTATAACAGTGCTTAATCAGACGCGGTGTCACCATGAAATCTCTATTGATCATTTTAGCGGTTTTTTTTCTGAGCTTTGAGGCGATGGCGCAGCAGCATAAACTCCGCTATTTAGTGATCCCAAAAAGTATCGATTCTCCCTTTTTTGATGCTGTGGAAAAAGGCTGCATGCAAGCAGCGGCAGAGCTAAATGTTGAGTGTCTCTATCTAGGCCCCGAAGAAGCCGATGCTCGCTTTCAAGATAAGATTATTAGTCAGCAAATAGAATCGGGAATTGATGGGATTGCGGTTTCGGTGATTAACTCTCGGGTGTTGACCAAGCGAAGTATGCTGTTAGCTGCCGAAAAAAATATCCCGGTGATTACCTTTGATTCGGATTTTTCTGAAGTCGCTTTGCTGAAAAATCCTCAGTTACGTTATAGTTATATCGGTAGCGATAACTTTCAGTTTGGCTATCAACTGGGCCTACTTGCTCAGCGTCTTAGGCCACAAGGCGGGGTATTTTGCGTGCTTTCCGGTCACCGTGCCGCGACCAATATGCAGGAACGCATCAGTGGCCTATATGCCGCGTTAGGGAATAATAATCAAGATGAAGCGCCGCTCTGGGAAGAGCATACCCGCTGTCCTATTTTTGCCGATGACGATGCCGATAGAGGGCTGACGACTTTAGATAAAATGATCCGTTTACATATGTATTCTCCAGACTTGCTAAATGTATTGATTACCTTGGGTATGGGGGCCCAAGCAACGCCCTTAAAATATACTGACTCGGTCAGTCCTTACCTTGACCGACTTAACTCACGCCAATTGATCTTGCTGTTTGGGGATACATTACCGAAGCAAAAGCAGTTGTTAGCGGAAGGTTTCGCCCATGGCAATGTCGGCCAAAGGCCCTTTGATATGGGGTATCAGGCCATCTATGCACTCCATTCAATTGGTCAGGGTAAAACACTTGCGCCGATCATCTATACCGCTTTGGAAATCTGCGAACAGGGGCAACAACCGCTTTGTCAGTGATAAGCTGAGCTTGCCTTGCCTTACTTGCCTCAGATGATACCGACCGGTACGTCGCGCTTGCAGCTGTTGTTAAAACTGATGATTTGTTCCAGATATTTTGAAGAGGCATTTGTGGGCGTAAATTTTACTTTGCTTAGCTGAACAAGTTTATCTCGACTTAATGGTTGGTGTTTTGCTTAGCAGGCCGTATAAAAGTCATCAGCATAATTTTATGACATATCGTGTAATCAATAAAAAGGAAATAATGAATGAATAAGGCTTCGATTAAACTGAGTGTATTGGCTTCAGCGCTGCTTATATCTAGTACCGTCATTGCTCAAGAAGGTAATCATTGGGGCTATACCGGACATCAAGGCCCGGAGCATTGGGCTGAATTGTCACCCGCTTTTGCGACTTGCGCGAGTGGTGTCAATCAGTCACCTATCGATATCAGTGACAGCGTCGAAGGCGAATTAGCGCCCTTGTCTTTTGACTATCAAGTGGCGGGTCAGCAAATTTTGAACAATGGCCATGCGGTGCAAGTCAATTATGCAGCTGGTAGCAAACTGAGTGTTGACGGTCACAGTTTTGAGCTGAAGCAATTTCATTTTCATGCTCCGAGTGAAAATACCATTGAAGGCCAGTCTTTCCCAATGGAAGCTCATTTTGTACATGCCGATGCTGAAGGCCATTTAGCGGTTGTGGCGGTGATGTTTGAAGAAGGTAAAACAAATCCAGAGCTTGCCAAAGCGTGGGCACAATTGCCGCATAAAACGGGTGAGAAATTCAAGCTTGAGCAGCAAGTGAGTGCCCTTAGTCTGCTTCCGGAAGATCATGATTACTATCGTTTTAATGGCTCGTTAACAACGCCGCCTTGTAGCGAAGGTGTGGTTTGGTTAGTGATGAAACAGCCGGTGAGTGCATCGAAACAGCAAATCGAGCAATTTGTTGAAGTATTACATCACCCTAATAATCGCCCAGTACAGGCGCGTAATGCCCGCGTTGTGATTAAATAATCCTCGCTTGTTAGTCAAACTTAGTGCCCATGGCGCTAAGTTTGACTCCCTTATAGAATCTTCTTTTTCATTTTTTTCCAAGTTTGATTTGATCATTGTTGCTTGAAAATACATGAGGTTAAACTAAGAAGGCTTTATTGTTCTTTGTTTGATTGCGTTGGCGCTCATAGACTTTTCGAATCAAGATGTTGTCGCTGAATTAGCCAAAAATCTGGGTCATTCACACTTGCAAGTGGCCGGAGACTATTGGCATATTTAAAATTTATTGAGTCTACAGTGGTTGCTATTAGAACATGTCGGCTCGTCATCGACATTGTTACTTGCAATCACGAGGCGAAGCATAAATTTTTGTTGGCTGGACTAAGAAAATTGTTGAGGCTATTTGGCCATGATCATCGGTATTGCAATCGAGTTAGCGAGTGCTTGCCCTTTAATTTGTGCCACTAGCGCCAGGCTAAATTCGATGGCTGTTCCCGGTCCTTGACTAGTAATGAGTTTATGGGGGTGATCCACCACCACTCGTTGCTTGGTTCGTTGCGTTTTGGGCAGTCTTTGTTGAAAAACCGGATGACCCGTTACCTGAGCTCGACCCAGCAGCTGATGGTGTGCCAGTACGATAGCGGGGGCTGCACAAATAGCCGCTAACCACTGCTGAGCATGGCGTTGTTGCAGCATGGTGATTAAGCCTTCACTATCTCGAAAACGTTCGCTTCCGGGGACCCCTCCCGGTAGTACAAACATACAATAGTCGTTAGCGGAAATCTGCGAGAGCAACTTGTCTGCGACCAGCTTCACACCCCGAGACGCTGTGATTTGTAGTTGTTCATCGGCATCGACGCTGACTACATCGACCTCTATTTCAGCGCGTCGTAATACGTCGATTATGGTCACCGCTTCTATTTCTTCACTGCCAGAAGCAAGTGCTACCATCACTTTATCCATGGTGACTCTCCAATAATTTAATTTGTTCCAACAATGCTTTATGGTGCTGACAAGGCAGCTGGTGGATTTCGGCTAAGCGAACTACATAACCATTAATGTAGTCGATTTCGCTGGGTCGGTGATGTTTTATGTCTTGCTGCATTGAGGAATAGTTGTGGGCGGTATTGCTAGCCACCATCAATACCGTGTCAGTTAAGGTTTGCGAAGATAAGTTTATCCCCTCGGCTTGGGCCACTTGGCTAAGTTCTTGGTTCAACGCGCCGATTTGTTGGCGGTAGCGCGTTTGTAGGAGCTCGCCATTGGTGCAATTGTGGATGGCTGTGAGCGGGTTGATGCAGCAGTTTACTGCCAATTTTAACCACAAGGCTTGATAGATATTGTCTTGCCACAGTAAAGGGGCGATGGCGTTTTGAATCGAGTTGAAATGCTCAGGTGCAGCCTGACTGCGGATCACCGAGCCGATGTCTATTCTACCTAAACCGGTATGTTTCACGCTTAATTGCCCGGCTGTTTTTTGTTGTAGCAAAACGCCATGGGTATTACTGGCCAAACAAAGATGACCCGTGTCAACGCGGCTTAATAGTGGCGTGTGGGCGCCTAAACCATTCACCATTAGTAATACTTGGCAATCTTTGGGGAACTTGAGGTGTTGGATGGCTGGGCGCACTTGATGGGCTTTCACGCAGATAATAAGCCAATGACAGCCGGGTATTTGAGTGAGTACCGGTACATCCAGCTGGATTGTACCTTTGATTAAACTGGTGACGCTCAGCGCTAACTGGCTGGGAACTGTTTGTCGACTATCGACAAAACAGACCGAATTTTGCAGCCCTATATGTCCGGCCAACCAGCCCCCAATGGCACCAGCGCCGATTATTGCGCAGTGATACATCGATTCACCTTTTTCAATAATGCCCAACGACTCAACCATAGATAACTACCAATGCCCAGCAAATCGGCCAGTAGATCTGCCACCGATGCTTGGCGATAGCTGGTAAAACTTTGGCATAACTCGATCAGCGCACCAAATGCTAGCAAGCAGAGTAGGTTTATTTTATTTGAAAATAGGGCTAATTGAGCTAACCAAGCCAAATAGAAGAAGCAGCCGTAGTGTAAAATTTTATCGGTGTTTTGTAATGGGCCTTGCAGTGCCATGGGGCGTAGCGCTAATACAAATACTGTAATTAGACTAATGAAAAATAGGCTACGGAAGATTAATCTGCGTTGGTTCGCCACCACACCATACTCTTTTGCTGACAAAGGGATATAATGCAATATTTTCGCATAAGGCCAGATCTAAAGGGAGAGAAAACATGCCTTCTTTTGACATCGTTTCAGAAATAGAAAGCGCAGAAGTTCGTAATGCGTGTGAGAATGCCGCTCGTGAATTAGAGATCCGTTTTGATTTTCGCGGGGTGGAAGCCAGCTTTGAATATAAAGACGACAGCGTCAAAATGACCGCCGAAGCTGAATTTCAGCTTAATCAAATGCTTGATATATTGCGGGGAACTTTAGTGAAACGCTCGGTTGATACCAAGGCTATCGATCTTGCGGATATTGTTCATACTGGCAAGACTTATTCGCAGATGGTTAATTTTAAAAATGGTATCGATCAAGCTATTGCTAAAAAGGTCGTCAAGCAAATTAAAGATGCAAAATTGAAAGTGCAGGCCTCTATTCAAGGTGACCAAGTTCGAGTAACGGGTAAGAAACGCGACGATCTTCAAGCGGTGATGAGCTTGATGCGCGCTGCTGATTTTGAACAGCCCTTTCAGTTTAATAACTTTCGCGATTAAAAGGTGTATTTAACTTTTTATTACACCCTTCGTTAGTTTTTTGATGATGCGGCTTGGCATTCACTGATCGTGGGTGATGGATCCGTGGCTTGTTGTGCTCGCTCGGGTCGAATCGCTTGCGTGGCTAGTGCGGGCCGTATTACAAGTACGATTCGTACCAGTGAATTATTTATTTGCGACCGATAAACGCTGTACTAAAGTGGGCACAAAAATCTGTATGTCATTATAACATGGCTCTTTGTTTGCCAGTTTTAAAGCTAAATTAGCCGCTTTTTCTGCCATCATTTGGATCGGATAGCGGATCGTGGTTAATTTGGGATGTAAGTACTTCGCAATCAGGCCATCATCGAAACCAATTAATGACATCTCTTCAGGGGCCTTGATGCCATTTTCCTCAATGATTGATAGTGCCCCTGCTGCCATATAATCGTTATAGGCTGCCACTGCCGTAATGGGTAAGTTTTTGGTCAGTAGATTGGTCATGGCTTGCTCTCCACCTTTTTCATCGGGAGAACCGTATTCGATATGGCTTGCACTGTGCTCAAGCTGGTAAGCCTTGAGGGCATCGATGTAGCCATTCTTCCGCTGTTCTACATCTTCAATATTGTGATTCGAACAAATATAGCCGATGGATGTGTGGCCTTTTTTTATCAGAAATTCGGTCGCGAGATAGGAGCCTTTGTGGTTATCCAAGGCAATACAGCGCTCAGCTATTTCGGGGATAAAGCGGTTGATCAGTACCATCGAAGGTATTTCATGGGCAAATTCTATCAGCTCTTCATTACTCAAGGCTTTACTATGAACAATCAGTGACTCGCAGCGACTATTAATTAACAGTTCAATGGCTTTGCGTTCGATCTCGGCATTGTGGTAGCCGTTACCGATGAGCAAGTGTTTTCCATGTTGTAGCGCGATGATATCGATTGCTTTGACGATGCCGCCAAAAAACGGATCGGAAACATCGCCAATTAATACCCCGATGGTATTGGTTGATTGGTTGACTAATGCTCTGGCGTTGGCGTTGGGTCGATAGCCAATGTCTTTCATTGCCGCTTTCACCGCAACCTTGGTTGCCTGGCTAGATTTCCCGGAGTTATTAATGACTCGAGATACAGTCGCAACGGAGACTCCCGCTTGCTTGGCGACATCCTTGATGGTTGCCATTATTACCTCTTTGTATTAATGGGCTGTTGTGACGCATTCCATGCGTACAATCATTGAAAATTAGTTTCTCATTAAACATGAAAATGAGCATATTTAACACTAGGGGCTTAGCAAAAATGATAAAAGCACAGCTATTTTGGGGCTCTTATCGATCGGTCGATATTTCGCGCTAAGAACCATGAAACAGAGTGAACAGCGCAAATATCGTTCAATCACCACTTAAACTGCCAGGCAGCATTTGTCGAGGGAAATATTGCCTGCTTTACAACTAAATAGCACAGGTTTCTCCTTATCGAAACAGTCGACAAACCGCTGCAGCAATCATCTTGAATACTCCGCTGACCTTAGGCGTTGGCTGCGTTTTCAAGGACTGGTTTAAATTGTTTAATATTTTGCCCTTGCGGATTAAATACATGAATAGAATCAGTATCGGTGTAAAGCGTCATTGATGTATAAGGCTTGAGTGGGCAATCTCCAGAATTAAGAAATTTAAAGTTTTCGATGCCATAGCTTTGACCAAATACATAGGTGCTGCTGCCTAAACGCTCGACCACTTCAGATTGAAATTCGATAGCAAACTCACCTGCATCTAGGTTGAGGTGTTCTGGTCGGATCCCTAAAGTTAACTCGTCACCTAGTGCGCATTTCTCGGTGCTAATATTTAAGCTGGTTTCTTGGGTTTGCCCTGCAATTTTTACTCGAAGCGTTTCTTCTGACCAATGGCAGACGGTTGCGGGTATAAAGTTCATTTTGGGTGAACCGATGAAACCAGCTACAAATTTATTCGCTGGATGGTAATAAAGATCCATTGGACTCCCAAATTGCTCAATGGCTCCTTCTTTAAGCACCACTATTTTATCTGCCAAAGTCATGGCTTCGACTTGGTCATGGGTAACATAGACCATGGTTGATTTTAGTTCTTGGTGCAGTTTGGCAATGTGTAGCCGCATATCGACTCGTAGTTCGGCATCTAAGTTGGATAAGGGTTCATCAAATAAGAATACATCTGGGTTACGAATAATTGCTCGACCAATGGCGACGCGTTGACGTTGACCGCCAGATAGTTGCGCTGGTTTTCGGTCTAACAAGGCTTCAAGTTGCAGGGCTTGCGCCACTTGGTGAACTTTCTTTGCAATTTGTTCTTTGGGGGTTTTACTCACTTTTAGGGCATAGCCCATGTTTTCGGCGACGGTCATATGTGGGTATAAGGCATAGGATTGGAAGACCATTGCCACGCCTCGTTGGGACGGTTGAACATCGTTAACGACCCGATCTTTAATTGATATAGTACCTTCGCTGATATCTTCTAGACCCGCAATCATACGTAGCAGGGTTGATTTACCACAACCTGATGGTCCAACAAAAACCACAAATTCCCCATTATTAATGGACAGATTTACATGATGGATTGTCTGTGTCGCGCCAAAACGCTTTACAACATTCTCTAGTTTAATTGAAGCCATAGGGGATTTCCTCGAGTTAGTTTTCGCTTTGCCATATGTTTCATCAGAGGACAAAGGCGTTTTCCCAAATTAGATAGATAAGGTTTTCATTGGATTATACGTAGAGAGTGTAAACGTTACCCCTTTTTTTCTTTTTTTTTGCGTATGTGCTCACGAATATAGTTATTTAGTGTGGAATTTGCGCATTGTGTAGGCGTATCTTTGCGGTGTAATCGTTTTCTCTGGCGCAGGGCTGACGACAATATAAGCGATAAATCCTACACAAATAATTCAGGAGACGTGATGAAAAAACTTACGATTTGCCAAGCAGTATCGGTCGCACTTATTGCGGGGAGTGCCTTGAGCTCTGCAACAGTGTTTGCTCAATCTAAGTTGTTGGTCTGGGAAGACATTCAAAAAGCAGTTGGTAATGAAGAAGCAACGAAGCAATTTGAACAAAAATTTGATGTGAAAGTGTCGGTTCAGGAACTGCCATATGGCGGCCAAGTTGAGTCATTACGGATGGATGGCCCAGCAGGGACTGGTCCTGATGTGATTAACTTACCTCACGATCAAATTGGTAGTGCGGTGGTTCAAGGTTTGTTGGTGCCGTTGAAGGTGGATGCTGCAGTTCTTGATACTTTTACCAAATCATCGATAGACGCCTTGAGTTACAAAGGTCAGTTGTATGGGATCCCTAAGGCTGTAGAAACCGTAGTTATGGTATATAACAAAGATTTGTTACCCGAACTGCCCGCCACCATGGAAGAGATTTATCAGTTGTCGTTAAAAGCCCGCGAGCAGGGTAATTATGGTCTGTTGGCTAAATGGGACGAGATTTATTATGCCTACGGAATTGTGAAAGCAATGGGCGGCGATATCTTCGCTAAAAACGCCGATGGTTCTTATGATGCGAAGCACTTGCTATTGAATACTGATGGTGCGGTTGCAGGTGGTCAATATATCGAGAAATTCTTTAAAAATGGTGCATTTCCAAGCGGTATCATAGGCGACTCTGGTGCGAATGCGATTGATTCACTATTTACTAGTAAAAAAGCTGCCATTGTACAGACCGGCCCTTGGTCTTTTAAACCTTATGAAGAAGCTGGCATTAACTTCGGTGTTGCGCCGCTGCCGACTTTACCTAACGGTAAACCGATGAGTTCGTTCATGGGGGTGAAGAGTTACAGTGTTTCGACCTACTCTAAAAATAAAGATCTAGCTCTTAAATATATCGAGTTCATTAATAACTATGACAACGCCAAACGTCGTTTCGAACTGACTGGTGAAGTTCCAGCAGTAAAAGCCTTGATTGATGATCCGATTGTTAAAAATAATCCTGGTGCGAGAGCGGTTGCGATGCAGTCAGCACATGCCACTCCAATGCCGTCGATTCCTGAGATGAATGAAGTGTGGGGGCCTGCTAATAGTGCCTTGCAACTGATTGCTACAGGTAAACAGACGCCAAAAGATGCATTAGATAGTGCAGTACAAGCGATTGAAATGCAGATTGAAGCCAATCAAGCGATGATGGGCCAATAGTCTGTGGTTGTCAGCCTGAGTGTTTCAGGCTGACATAGTTGTATAGGAAAAATTTATGCCTTCGATGTCTCAAGATATATCACCGAGCAATATTAATTCTAATACTCAGCACCGTATTTATGCGGCTTGCTTGTCTATTATTCCCGGGCTAGGTCAGTTATATAATAAGCAGCTGGCAAAATCGGTGATATTTTTTATTTTCGTACTAAGTTTTGTTGGGGTTTTTCATGATTTTTTAACATCAGGCTACTGGGGGTTATTCACTTTAGGTGAATCACTGCCAGAAGATAACTCTGTGTTTCTACTTGCCGAGGGTATTATTTCGGTGATCGTTTCTGTGTTTGGGATCGGGGTTTACGCCTTATCGATTTACGATGCCTATATTAATGGAAAACTGAGAGATCAAGGCAAAGAACTTAATTCTATTCGTCGCCAATATCGTACGGTGCTCGAGTCTGGTTTCCCCTATTTAATGATTTCGCCAGCTTTTATTTTGTTGGTATTTGTGGTGGTTTTTCCCATCGTTTTCGGTTTTGCTATTGGTTTCACTAATTACAATTTATACAATTCTCCGCCAGCGAAGTTAGTGGATTGGGTTGGCCTTAAAAATTTCATCAATATCTTTGAAATTAATCTATGGCGGAAGACCTTTATAGATGTGTTGCAGTGGACCGTGATCTGGACCTTGCTTGCGACCACTCTGCAGTGCACGGTGGGGGTTTTATTAGCGATTCTGGTGAATCAAAAAGATCTTAAGTTTAAACCGCTGATTCGAACTATTTTTATCTTACCTTGGGCGGTCCCCGGTTTTGTGACCATCCTTATTTTCACTGGGATGTTTAATGAAACCTTTGGGGTAATAAATAACGTCGTATTACATGCCTTTGGGATTGATCCTAAGTCTTGGTTAACTGACCCTTTCTGGACTAAAACAGCATTAATTTTAATTCAAACATGGCTTGGTTTCCCCTTTGTATTTGCGATGACTACTGGGGTACTACAGGCGATTCCGAATGACCTGTATGAAGCGGCGACTATTGATGGCGCGAGTAAATATCAGCAATTAAAAACCATTACCATACCTTTGGTTTTATATTCGATAGCACCCATTCTAATTACTCAATATACCTTCAACTTTAATAATTTTAATATTATTTATTTGTTTAATAATGGAGGTCCGGCGGTGATTGGCAGTAATGCAGGTGGAACTGATATTCTGGTGTCATGGATTTATAAATTAACCATGTCTTCTTCCCAATATTCTATCGCAGCGGCGATTACTCTGCTTCTTTCTATCTTTGTAGTGGGTATTGCTCTATGGCAATTCCGTATGACCAAGTCTTTCAAAGAAGTCGCTTAAGGGATTCACGATGAGCATTAAACGTAGTAAATATATTCGGTTATCTTTAAGTTATCTGCTAATTATCGCGATAAGTATCATCATTATTTATCCCTTGATGTGGACGGTGGGGGCATCTTTTTATCCAGGTAATAGCATCATGGGCGATTCAATATTCCCTGATCAACCGACTTTAAGTCATTATTTGACCCTATTTAAAAATGACAAAGTGTCTTATTTAACTTGGTATTGGAATAGTTTGAAAATTAGTGTCATGACTATGGTCTTAACGCTAATTAGTGTTTGCTGTACTTCTTACGCCTTTTCTAGGTTTAGGTTTAAAGGCAGAAAGAATGGCTTAGTGCTGTTTTTGCTGCTGCAAATGGTGCCGCAATTTTCAGCCCTTATCGCCATTTTTGTTCTGGCACAAATGTTGGGACTCATTAATAGCCATATCGCTTTGGTATTGGTTTATGTCGGCGGAATGATCCCAATGAATACCTACTTGATGAAAGGTTACTTGGATGCGATTCCTAAGGACTTGGACGAGTCTGCACGAATGGATGGTGCGGGAAGTTTTCGGATCTTCATCGAAATCATTATGCCTTTGTCCAAACCGATTATTGCGGTCGTCGCTTTGTTTTCCTTTACCGGACCATTAGGCGATTTTATCTTGGCGACCACTATTTTACGTACCCCCGACAATTACACCTTACCAATTGGTTTGTACAACTTGGTTGTCGAAAAAATGGGTGCCAGTTATACAACTTACGCAGCTGGAGCAGTATTGATATCTATTCCAGTCGCCATTTTATATTTGTCCCTACAAAAATACTTTGTATCAGGATTAACCGCAGGAAGCACAAAAGGGTAACCATGAAACATTTAACTCTACTTTCTTTGGCAGCCGTGTTGTCAAGCTCTGTTATCTTAGCGGGCTGTCAGTCAGTCACGTCTTCGTCAGCTCAGACCAATGCTGAACCTCAGCTACAGTCAATCGTTCCAGCTCAGGTACGCAGTGACTTTATTAAAGGGGTAGATATCTCGATGATCCCCGAAGTTGAGGCGCTTGGTGGAAAATACTATCAAGATCACCAGCAGATGGATCCCTTAAAAATTATGCAGCAACATGGGATTAACTATGTACGTATGCGGGTGTGGGTGAATCCACAAACGCTAGACGGTAAACCTTATGGTGGTGGTAATTCGACCCTAGCTCGGGCAATTGATATTGGCCAACGCGCTCATCAACTCGGCATGAAGTACTTGTTGGATATTCACTACAGTGATTTTTGGACCGATCCGGGAAAACAGTTTAAACCGAAGGGCTGGGAGACATTATCTTTTGAGCAATTGGTAGGCAAAGTGGGGAGTTATACAACCGAGGTGATGCAGGCCCACCGTGACGCTGGGGTAATGCCAGATATGGTGCAAGTGGGAAATGAGTTAAACAGTGGCATGTTATGGCCTGAAGGAAAAAGCTGGGGAGGCGATGGCAAAGAATTTGATCGTTTGGCTGCGTTACTTAAATCAGGTATCACCTCAGTAAAGGCCGCCTACAGGAGTGATCAGCAAGTAAAAATTATGCTTCACCTCGCGAAGGCGGGTGATAACGGTCTGTTTAGATGGTGGTTCGACGAGATAACCAAGCGTGATGTTGATTTTGACATTATTGGTATGTCTTATTACCCCTTCTGGCATGGGCCTGTGGCGGCGGTGAAAGCCAATATTGCGGATGTCGTGAAACGCTACCACAAACCGGTGATTATTGCCGAAACGTCTTACGCCTATACCGCTAAAAATGGTGACCAGTTGGCGAACGCTTATACCGGTGAAACGCCTGCTGAGGGCTATCCGGTATCGGTGCTTGGCCAAGCTAAGTTTCTCAAAGACATGATGGAATTACTAAATAATGTGCCTGATCAACAGGGCTTAGGGCTCTTCTACTGGGAACCTGCATGGTTACCGGTGGCAAATGCAACTTGGGCAACTGAAGAGGGTATGACTTACACCGATGATCATTGGCAGGCGGGTAATTCTTGGGATAACCAAGCCTTATTTGATTTTGAAGGAAATGTTTTGCCTTCAATGCAAGTGTTTAACGGTCAGTAGTCATTGTTTTAAGGACATATTATGAGTCATTTTTCGCCAATTATTCCAAATGTAAAGGGTTTGCTCCATGGGGCGGATTATAATCCAGAGCAATGGTTAGATCGTCCCGATATTCTCGAACGAGATATTGAATTAATGAAGCAAGTTCGCTGCAACGTGATGTCGGTTGGCATCTTTAGTTGGGCGGCGATAGAGCCTCAAGAAGGCCAGTTCAATTTTGGCTGGTTGGATCAGGTGCTGGATCGTTTGGCCGAGAACAATATCTCGGTATTTTTAGCAACCCCTAGTGGCGCTCGTCCGGCGTGGTTATCGCAAAAATATCCCAGTGTGCTGCGCGTGAACAATGCACGGGTGAAGCAATTGCATGGCGAACGGCATAACCATTGTTATACCTCGGTCGATTATCGCGCCAAGGTGGCAATGATTAATCAGCAATTGGCTGAGCGTTATTCCTCCCATCCAGCGGTGATAGCATGGCATATTTCTAATGAATATGGTGGCGATTGCCATTGTGATGAGTGTCAAAGTGCATTTCGGCTTTGGTTACAAAATAAGTATCAGAGCCTGGATGAGCTGAATCAAAAATGGTGGAGCCAATTTTGGAGTCATAATTACTCGAGTTGGTCACAAATTGAGTCGCCTTCGTCAATCGGCGAAAATTCAGTGCATGGTTTGAAGTTGGACTGGAAACGTTTTGTGAGTGAACAAGTCACCGACTTTTGCGTGCAAGAAGTTAAGCCCTTGAAAAAAGTGAATGCCAAGCTGCCGGTGACTGCAAACCTAATGGAGTATTTCTACGATTATGATTACTGGAAGTTAAGTCAGGCCATTGATATTGCTTCTTGGGATAGTTATCCCTTGTGGCATCAGGGGCAGGATGATCTGGGTTTGGCCTGTTATACCGCAATGTATCACGACTTAATGCGCAGCTTGAAAGACCAACCCTTCCTATTAATGGAGTCAACGCCAAGCCAAACCAACTGGCAACCAGTGACAAAGTTGAAGAAACCAGGGATGCATTTGCTTGCCTCAATGCAGGCTGTTGCTCATGGTTCAGATTCGGTGCAGTATTTTCAGTGGCGTAAGAGCCGTGGTTCGGTAGAGAAGTTCCATGGTGCAGTGGTCGATCATGTCGGTCATGTTGATACTCGAGTCGGTAAAGAAGTGGCACAAGTCGGCCAACGACTACAACAGCTTTCGGGACTCGCCGGCAGTCGAACGGCAGCAGAAGTTGCCATTATTTTTGATTGGGAAAGTCGTTGGGCTATGGATGATGCGCAAGGCCCACGTAATGAAGGTTTGTTTTATGAGCAAACGGTGAATGATAATTACCGAGGTTTTTGGGAGCAGGGGATTAACTGTGATGTCATCGAACAGTTATCTGACTTCTCTACATACAAAGTGATTGTCGCTCCTATGCTTTATTTGATTAAACCCGGTGTTGCAGAGCGTATCGAAGCCTTCGTTAATCAGGGTGGGGTATTTGTTGCCACCTATTGGAGTGGCATTGTTGATCAAAATGATTTGTGCTTTTTAGGTGGATTCCCAGGCGGAAGTGACAGTCCTTTACGTCATACCCTTGGCATTTGGGCCGAAGAGATAGATTCCCTTTACGATGAAGAGCGGATAGAAGTTGTGGCAGAGCCAATTAATCCATTGGGTCTGAGTGGATCATACCAAGCGCGCCATCTATGTGAATTAATCCATTGCGAAGGGGCTGAGGTTATCGCGCGATACAATAGTGACTTTTTTGCGGGGATGCCAGCTGTCACCTGTAATCGCCAAGGCGAAGGTTACGCCTATTATATTACGTCTAAGAACAGTCTCGATTTTAACCGTGACTTTTATCAAGGGATTATCCGCCGCCATCACTTAACGAGGGTGATCAATAGCGAATTACCTCAGGGGATATCGGTCACCAAGCGTCACAATCAAAGCACTGAGTATCTATTTGTCATGAATTTTTCAACCCAAGAGAAAGAATTATTATTAGATGATACAAACTATGTTGATGAAAGTACTCAGCATAGTTTAATAAATGCTCAAATTAAACTTTCTGGCTATGAAGTAAAAGTATTTAGCAGACCAATATAGCCTTATAAACCTTATTCCTTGTAATGTCTTAGCCAGCTTATTAAAAGCTGGCTTTTTTTTAGTTCCATCAATATATGTGACTCATATAGCAAAAGTTAATAAAATTAAGTAAAAAATGTAAACGTTTCCATTTGTTGGGTGAATGTCGCGAATTTTTGTTGTTTAATAATATTACAATGTGTTCTGGCTAAGGCTTGTTATAAAAGAAAAGCTAGATGCAATAATTACAAAAAGTATAAGGATGTTATGATGAAAAATAGTTTAAAACCGGTTGTTTCTGCGGTACTTCTTGCAATGGTGGCAGCGCCAGCGTCTGCGGTAGATTTTAGTGGTTATGTGCGTGCTGGAATAGGTATTGATACAGCCGGCGGCGGTGTGCAAGGCGGCGACGAATTTCAGAAGCAAAAGCTTGGTCGTCTAGGAAATGAATTTGATACTTATTCTGAAATTGGCCTAGGTCAGGAATTATTTAACGACGATGGCAAGAGTGTCTATTTTCAAAGCATGTTTGAAATGTCATCTGATGGTTTTTCTGAGACAGAAAAGACCACCGATGACAGTGCGAACTTCTCGATCAAGCAGTTAAATATGCAAGCCAAAGGGTATATTGCTGCTGCTCCAGAAGCGGTCGTTTGGGCGGGTAAACGTTTTTATCAGCGTCATGATTTGCACATTATCGATACCAAATACTGGAATGTATCGGGTTACGGTTTTGGTCTGGAGGGGGTTCAAATGGGCCCTGGTGCATTGTCGACGGCAATTATTCGTGGTGACCAGGATGGTTTAAACATCAACTATGTTGATGTTCGTTATGCGGGAATGAAACCTTGGCAGGGCGCTTGGGTAGAAGTTGGTATTGATTACGGTATGACCAATCCTACCGACCAGCAAGAAAAGGATAACGTAGATTTTGACAATGGCTTGATGCTTACTGCAGAACTAAGTCAAAGCTTCTCTATGGGTTACAACAAAACTGTATTGCAATACATGGACAAAGGCCTAGCGCAAAACGCGGTCTCGCAAGGCGGTGGTTGGTATGATGTATGGAGTGGTGATGTAAATAGCGCTAAAGGTTACCGCTTGATTAATACTGGTGATATTAACATTGGTGATAATATCATTATTGATCATGTGTTTACCTACGGTTATGCGCAAGACCACGGTGTTGTAAATGGTGTTAAAGTTGACGATGAAACGCTGCTTTCATTAGTCGCTCGTCCGACCTATAACTGGTCTAAATACAATAAAACAGTATTAGAACTAGGCTACTTTACGCAAACTAAGAAATTGGTTAGCGGTTCTGAAAGCAAAACTGGTGGTAACAAAGTGACTATTTCACAAGTCTTAGCCACTGGTGAAGGCTTCTTTGCTCGCCCTGAGATTCGTTTCTACGCAAGTTACTTTAAAGATACCGAAGGAAAATCTTTTAATGTTGTTGATCAGGTTGCTCAAGATGAAGATTCAGTCAAACTAGGTGTTCAAATCGAAGCTTGGTGGTAGGCCGATTAGAACAGAGCGGTGCATGATTGCACCGCTTTTTTTCGTTTTTTATCAAACGGTAGCAGGCAAGCTTAGAGCTGAATGGACTTTAGATCGTAATAGAGTGCTGTTGCTTATGCTGAGTTGAGGTTATTTAGGATCGTAAATAAATGAAGTATCTCTCGTTTAAAAATAAGATCATCGCCTTGATGATAGCAACCATTATGGTCACTATCATTTCATCCTACTTTAGTGTTCGCCATGTGATTAGTGCCTATATTTATAAATCCTATGTGAGTGATGTAGAAAGTCAGGTCAACTTGATCCGTGGAGAGGTTGAAAGAAGTATTCAAGCGAAAGTTGATCTCATTCAAAGTGTCGACTTTGGAATTATGGCGATCCGTTCAACCAAGGATAAATTGGGTTTTTTAAGTGTCGTAAAGGTGATTAATAATTTAGCCCTTAGTGATAAGGGAAGCATGCCTAAAGCAGAAGCGAGCCTTTACATCAAGCAGGTTAAAAATCACCCCGATGGTATTCAGGTTAGCCAGGTATCGATATTAGATGGTGTACCTGTCGTTATTATTTCGAAGAAGAAAAATAATATTGTCGATTTTTTTACGCTTGATTTGACATACTTAGGATCTCTAGTTAAACGTTTTCATAAAATCAACACTTATTTGCAAATTACTTCTGATAATGACACCTTGATTTATTCAAATAAGCCAAGTGTTAATTTAGAAGTGAATGAAGGAACATTAAATTTTTATGGCCAGACTTGGCACTTAAATAGTTTTATCGACGTGGCGGATATACATAGAATCACCAAGTCTATTAATGAAAGCATCAACTTCTATTTGATAGTCTGTGCCTTGATTATGCTTTCTCTGAGTATTTTTATATTACATTTTACCTTTAAACCCTTAATCCGTTTGCGAACTCTGGTTTATGGTCTTTCCCAGGGAGAGGGGGATTTAACTCAGCGCTTGGAAGTTAAATCTAAGGATGAGTTGGGAGAGATTTGTCATTCAATTAATATGTTTACCGACCAATTGCAGAAGATTTTTGTACATATCTCAGAATCTAATGTGCATATTAACACGGTGATCCAACAGCTTAGTCAGCAATCTAAGCGTAATATTTCGGCGATTGAGGAACATAATGCTGAAAGCCGAGAAATTGTACGCTCTATCGAGCAGCTGAGTGCTTCTTCCGATAATATCGCAGAAGGGGCCAACGAAACCGCCGAATATACCCAAAATGTTCGTGTTAATGTTGAGCAGTCCAGTGAGTCTAGCAAGCAGGCTGTTCATAGTGTGCAAGTGTTAATTGAAGATATTAGTGTTGTGGCGAACTCGATATCTGAGATGGATGAAGGGGCCAAAAATATTGGCGATATTCTTTCTACCATTGGTTTTATTGCCGATCAAACAAACTTACTGGCTTTGAATGCGGCGATTGAAGCAGCCAGGGCAGGCGATAAAGGTCGAGGTTTTGCGGTTGTGGCGGATGAGGTGCGAGCCTTGGCGGCAAAAACAACGGCGTGTACCACCCAAATCAATGACATGTTGAATTTTTGGGGGAGAACCAGTCATCATATTAGCTCCAGAATGGATGATACTCATGCGAGCTGTGATTCTTCTCAAGCTATTACTCAAGTGATGATGGAAAAACTCGATTTGATGCGTGAATCTACTGAGCGAATTCATCAATTGAACGCTAATATGTCAGGCTCCGCTAATCAGCAAAATACCATTATGCAGGAAGTTCGAACTAACATGTCTCGGGTGGAAAGTTTTGTTGAAAAGATCCGTAGCAATGAGTTGACGAGTATTGAAATCAGCGATGAGCTGCAAGATGTATCTAATGAGCTGACTCACTTTATTGCGCGTTTCAAACTTGCCTAGCTGATGAGTGATTGATAGCGCGAGTCAGCACCTGACTCGCACATGCTGGGCTTGTATTAAGACAGCAGTATGATTTCGATTAAGTAGTAACTAAAAAGGCTGATCAATACGATACCGACGAGGTTAAGCATAAAGCCAGCTTTAACCATTTGTTTAATATGTAATTGACCAGAAGCAAATACGATGCTGTTGGGTGGAGTTGCAACGGGCATCATGAAAGCACAACTGGCAGCTAAGGCTGCCGGAACCACTAATATCATCGGGTTCGACCCCATCGACTCGGCAATTGGCCCGAGCAGTGGCAGAAAACCTGCCGCGGTGGCGGTATTACTGGTGATTTCGGTAAGGAAGATGATTGCTGTGGTGACGATAACGATCACCCAAATCAGTGAATAGGTAGAGGCTGCGCTTAAGCTGAGGCCGATGAAGTCAGCCATCCCCGAACTTTTGATCTGGGCCGCTAAACTTAAGCCTCCTCCAAATAACATCAATACTCCCCATGGCAATTTTTTGGCTGTATCCCAGTCCATCACCATGACTTGTTTACGCCAATCCACTGGAATGACAAACAGGCTGACGGCAGCCATCATGGCGATCCCGGTATCGCTGATCGCCAAGCCGCTATAAGACGCCAACAAGGGGCGTAAGATCCATGCACAAGCGGCTAGGGTAAATACAACGGCGACAACTTTCTCCGGTGGCTTCATTGGGCCTAATTGATGGAGTTGCTGACGTAACATTTCAGCTGAGTTTCCCTGGCTTCGATTGGGTAAGCGATAGTTGATTCGAGTTAGCCATATCCAAGTAATGAATAACATCGAAATTGAGAGTGGCAAACCGATGAGCATCCATTCGCCAAAGCCGATGTGGATATCGTAGGAGTCGGCTAAATACGCTGCGAGTAAAGCGTTGGGGGGGGTACCAATCAGGGTGGCTACCCCCCCAATACTTGCTGAATAGGCAATGCCTAACAGTAGCGCGGCACTGAAGTCTGGTTGCTGCTCTTGTTTGGACATCATCCCAATGATCGACAGCCCTATGGGGAGCATCATCACTGCGGTGGCGGTATTGCTCATCCACATGCTTAAAAAAGCGGTGATCAGCATAAATCCGCCTACTTGTTGCGCTGGTTTGTCCCCGACGGTGAGCATTGCGACTAGTGCTATTCGTTTATGCAGATCCCATCGTTCCATCGCCAGACTCAGCATAAATCCGCCCATGAATAGGAAGATTAAGGGATGAGCAAAGGATGCGGTGGCAGCTTTTAAACTGGCGATGCCGAGTAGTGGGGACAAGACCATTGGTAAAAATGAGGTGACGGGGATCGGAACTGCCTCGCTGACCCACCAAATTGCCATCATGGTGGCCAATCCCATGGTCACCCATGCTTGTTGGGGCAGCCCTTCAAAGGGAGGTGGAATAAAGAGAGTCGCAATTAAGCTTAATGGGCCAAGTAGTAAGCCGCATAGTTTGGCGAGGTGTTGATGTTGATAATTGGGATGGCTGACCATCGAGTTCATAATAATACCTTAAGATTTAAGGGGTTTTCTGCTATTAGCTATAGCAGAAATTTATCGACTACGCCGAACAAAAAGGCGTGTTTGCGTTACTCATTGATGGCTTCTGTGTAAAGCAATAGCAAGTCGTTGTTCTAATCTACTTATTTAAGTGATGGTTTATCGTCCAATTTAGAAAAGTAATTCTATTTAGAGGTCGTTTATTGTTGGTTTAACTAGGGATTATTGGGGTCTTTATAGTAAAAATATACAAAGTCTGCTTTTATGATGATTTTAAAATTAGTTAATTGATTTTAAACGGTATTTTATAGATATATAATTATTTTACTTCATAGTTTCTGGTTGCTTTGAATGGGGGGCAAGATATTTAAGGGTAAAAAATATGCATTTTTAGTCACAAATACAGATGTGTATATAGTTGATATAGGTTTGACAAAATTTCATCGGGGGAACATTTGTTAGCATCAATTGTTATAAATGGCATTTTCAGTGAATATTTACAATAAATTCGCATAATGGTAGGTTTTGTTTGAATGGGTAAAATGTAATTGATCATATATAGCGTTAATGGATGATGCAGCAACAGTTATTGAATCAGCTTAAAACTGGCGATTTAGTCTTTTTTTCGAGTAAGGGGCTTGGCAGTAGTCTCATTCGTGTGGGGACTTTTAGTCCTTGGTCACATGTCGGCATGGTATTGCAGTTAGCAAATTATGATTTTGTAACCTTGTGGGAGGCAGTACCGAGTCGAGATGGGTTTTGCCTTTATGCTCAGCGCGCGAGTAAGGGCGTGCAGGTGGTTGCCCTGGAAGAGCGGGTTGCACAGAATCAAGGTGATGTTGCGGTACGCCAATTGATGGGCGAAGAACTTAATCAAGCCGCGTTAGACAATTTGATGCAATTACTGGAACAGCTAAAGGGGCGCCGTTATGAGCAAGACTTCTGGCAATTGACTCGTGCTGGTTGGGATGGGCCATGGGGTGAAAATAGCCAAGACTTGTCTTCATTATTTTGCAGTGAGTTAGTGGCAGCGGCTTACCAGCGCTTAGGTCTTCTAGATGAGACTAAGCCTGCAAATGAGTATACCCCAGCTGATTTTTCTGAAGATGCGCTGCGAGAGTTAAATTCCGGATTCTACTTATCCGAAGAAGTTGAGCTGCTTAAGCAAGAACCGTCCATTGGTGAATTTAGCTTTAGTGTCTAACTAAATTAAAGCAGTTGTGAACGCCATTGGTGAACCCCTGCATCGATGGCTTCGCAGCGTGAGTATTCAGATCTGTGAAGTCTATGTTTTGTCCTCTCTCTTCTATATCAAGCTAACTACCGTTATCGTGCGCCGTGATGTTGTTTCATTGTGTCTGAATGATGGTGCTTGGTTTTAGTCCGCGCGATCATATGCAGATGCCGGCATCGGGATCCATCTTGGCTTCGGCTGCAGCATATCCTCAAACTCAAACTCAAACTCAAACTCAAACTCAAACTCAAACTCAAACTCAAACTCAAACTCAAACTCAAACTCAAACTCAAACTCAAGCCAAACCAAGCCAAAGAGGACGGTTAACAGCGTTTTATGTGTCATTTTCTTCGGTAAAAAAGGCTTGGGTGCTTGCTTGTTACTTAAGCGTGATAAAGGGGAGTTTGCTTAATTATTTGTGACGAGGATCGGTCGTTTATGACTCGGCATCGCTTGGCTAAAAAAAGTTTTTGTGATGTGTCAATTTAATATCGATCTTTTGTTTAAAATTAGTGCTTCATACTATATGGTTGCGCCTTAACCAACAATATAGCTTCCATCAAGGATAATAAGAAGCATGAATCAACATTCAAACAACAACATATTTAGCTTTATAACTAAAGGTAGCCTCGTGCTACAAATCCTGATCGGTATTATCGCCGGTAGTATCTTGGCCGTTGTCGCGCCAGAGTTTGCCATCTCTTTAGGTTTATTCGGTAGCCTATTTGTTGGTGCACTAAAAGCGGTTGCACCAGTGTTAGTCTTTGTATTGGTGGCGGCGTCTGTTGCGAGCCATAAACGAGGTCAAGATACTCAACTAAAACCAATTATTTATTTGTATTTATTTGGCACCTTTGCCGCCTCGCTGACTGCAGTTGTCATGAGCTTTGTTTTCCCCACCGAACTGGTTTTGGTGAGTACCGATACCGTGGCCAATCCACCACAGGGGATCGGTGAAGTATTACATACCTTATTGTTTAAAATTGTGGATAACCCAGTGAGTGCCATTATGAATGGTAACTACATTGGTATTTTGGCATGGGCAATTGGCTTAGGCGTGGCGCTACATAGTGCTTCTGCAACGACTAAAGCTTTGTTTAATGATGTTGCGGATGGCGTATCTAGCATCGTGCGTTTTGTGATCCGCCTAGCGCCACTTGGGATCTTTGGCCTGGTGGCAAATACTATCGCGCAAACTGGTTTTTCGGCGCTATGGGGCTACAGTCAACTGTTATTAGTGTTGATAGGTTCTATGCTGTTGATTGCTTTGGTGATGAATCCATTGTTGGTTTTCTACAAAATTCGTCGCAATCCCTACCCTCTTGTCTTTAAGTGTCTTCGTGAAAGTGGTGTGACTGCTTTCTTTACCCGTAGTTCAGCGGCCAACATTCCGGTGAATATGGATCTTGCTGAGCGGCTTAATCTGGATGAAGACACATATTCAGTCTCTATTCCGCTAGGCGCAACCATTAATATGGCAGGTGCCGCAATTACCATCACGGTGCTATCACTTGCAGCAGTACATACCTTGGGGATTCACGTCGATTTTGCGACCGCATTATTGTTGAGTGTGGTTGCTGCGGTATCTGCATGTGGTGCTTCGGGTGTAGCTGGTGGTTCATTGTTATTGATCCCGCTGGCTTGTAGTCTATTTGGAGTCTCGAATGATATCGCGATGCAAGTGGTTGCTGTCGGTTTTATTATTGGTGTATTACAAGATTCGGCTGAGACTGCATTAAATAGCTCTACCGATGTTTTGTTTACCGCCGCCTGTTGTATGGCAGCGGAAGAACCATATGCTCAGGTCGCAGAAGACCAACGCTAGGTTTATTTACTTGCAAGTGAGAACAGCGCCGTCAAGCGCTGTTTTTTTTATTACTGCTGTCAGAGGTTGGCGTAGCCACCGGCCTATCGAGGTTCACTTCGATGGCGGACTGGTAAACCAAGGCGATTATTTCGATGATTTGAGTCCAGTGGGCTGAAGATGCGCGTCATCGTCATTAACTCAATAGATTGTGAGTTTTCTCTGTTTTCACAGATGATTATTTTATAGAATCGCCGGCTTCTGGCGGTAGATACTTATAAATATAATTTTCTCCAGTAGCACAACATTATTCATATATGGAAGTCAAAGTGCATTTTAAACCATTCTCTTTGACTTTCCGCTTAAGCAGTTTGAGGTAACAAATATGAAACGAGAACAATGGGGCTCTCGGGCAGGCTTTATCATGGCGGCAGTTGGCTCCGCTATTGGTTTAGGTAACATTTGGCGTTTTCCCTATATGGCATACGAAAATGGAGGGGGGGCATTTTTTATTCCCTATCTGTTTGCCATGTTGTCTGCGGGGATCCCATTTATGATCATGGAATTTAGCCTTGGTCATAAAATGCGTGGCGCCGCCCCTCGGGTATTTGCCAAATTGGGTCGACGACTAGAGTGGCTGGGTTGGTTTCAAGTCTTAGTAGCCTTTGTGATTGCGGTGTATTACGTAGCGGTGATCGGCTGGGCTATTTCCTACCTTGGTTTTTCTTTCTCACAAAGTTGGGGGGCAGATCCCAATACCTTCTTCTTCACCGAGTACTTAAAGCTTGGCGATAATAGCCCAAGCCGCTTAGGCGGCATACAGCTACATATTGTTGTACCTGTGATCTTGGCATGGCTGATCACTTACTCTGCAGTGTTTACTGGGGTAAAAGGAGGCATTGAAAGAGCAAGTAAAATCATGATGCCGCTATTATTTGTCATGGTTTTGGGTCTCATTATTCGTATGGTGTTTTTGCCTGGCGCACTGGAAGGCCTAAATTACCTATTTAAGCCGGACTTTAGCAAAATTCTTGATGTTTCCGTTTGGTCGGCGGCCTATGGGCAGATCTTCTTTACCTTGAGTGTTGGTTTTTCAATTATGCTGGCTTATTCCAGTTATTTGCCAAAAGATTCCGATATTAGTAACAATGCCTTTATGACGGTGTTGATTAACTGTGGTTTTTCTATCATGGCTGGCATCATGATTTTTGGCATTCTAGGTTACATGGCTAATCAGCAAGGGGTTGCCATTACCGAAGTGGTGAAAGCGGGAGTCGGTTTAGCTTTTGTGACGATCCCTACAGCAATTAACCTGCTACCTGCGCCTTATATTTTGGGGCCTCTGTTTTTCTTCGCGCTCACCGTTGCAGGCTTAAGCTCGATGATCTCCATTATCGAAGCAGTCACTTCAGCTGTGATTGATAAGTTTGGTTGCGACCGTCGTAAAGCGGCCACTTTGGTGTGTGGTGTGGCTTTAATCGTATCCTTGGCCTTTACCTGTAACGGTGGTTTGTTGCTGTTAGATGTGGTGGATTACTTCATGAATAATGTAGGGATCTTAGGTAGCTGTTTATTGGAATTGCTGATTGTTGGTTGGATGCTCAAAGGCTTGCCTGAGCTTCAAGAATATGCCAATCGACGCTCTGAATTGAGAGTTGGTGACTGGTTTATTTGGTGCTTACGTTTTATTAGCCCTGCAATTTTGCTGATTATCTTAGCAACCAACTTTGTGTCGCTATTATCAGAAGGTTACGGTGGTTATAGCCAATTTGACTTAATGAGTTTTGGTTGGGGCCTCGTGGCAATTATGGCGGTGCTCGCAATTATTATACGTAAATTACCGACAGCTGAACTTACAGCGGAGGAAAACTAAGATGGAATTAAGTGCCATTGTGATGATGATCATCGGTTTGGGTTGTACTTGGGGCGGCGCGATATTTTGTATTCGCCGTGCCATGCAGGCAGATAAAGGCTAGTGGTTTAAACCTGCTATGAGTTAAAAGGCCAAGCACTTTGCTTGGCTTTTTTATATCGATATTATACCAATCTAACTCATTATCTGTTCATTCTTAGCTCCGCTAAATCATCGCTAACTAGGTGATGTATCTGGCCATGAGAGCCACCCCTTACTGCGCTTCATGCCTCGTTATCGACAGATTTATTCTGCGCAATTAGTTGTTCATATAATGAATCAGGTTGGTATTAAAGCGGTGTTTTCGGCGGAGCACCAGCACACGTTGCTATCGAAATAAACAGAGTTAAGCAATTTTATTGATTTTATAGTTAATTTTTGCTTAAAATTGAGTCTCTATTGATATCTAAGGATGATGTGTGAAAGGAATTATTAGTGGTGTTTTATTGGCGCTGGCCTTAAGTGGTTGTGCGATGACAAGACCGAGTGTTGAAGAGGTCGCAGACAGTTATCATTCTGAGCTCAATACTCCACAAAAAGAAACTATACGTGAAACTTTATCTGAGCATTGTTCATCTTTGGTATACAAAGATAATGTAGTCAAAGTGAACTGTTACCTTTCTGGTGATGTATTGGTTTACAATGCTAATTTAATCAATCGACGCTGGGAGTGGACTCCTCAAGCAGCGGCTGCAAACACTAAGAATATTCTTAAGAATATTTGTGAACAAGATGTTCTTCAGTATGGCTTTGCTGTATTGGTGAATCTTGAAGGTGAAAATGGTTTTGTAGGTAAGTTAAAAACCTACGACGATTGCTTAAATTTATAGTTTGCTGTTCGATTGATTGAATAAAGGCTTCCGCTTTATGTGGAAGCCTTTATTAGTGGTGAATTGCTTGGTATAAGCAACACGGTCATGGATCTTTTTGACCTCATTTACCGCACTGTGTCTCGCGTATTTAGATACTTTTGAGTTGAAAGTGCGGGTGAATATTACTGCGCTGAATATGCGCATCAACATCTAAATCGCGTAGAAAACCATGCTGGGTCACCAATACGCTTTTAAATCCCATGGCGTTCCCACCTAAGATATCGGTATGCAGTGTATCGCCAATCATTGCAATACGCTGCCGGTTGATGTTTGCCAGACGCGGTTTAATTTTTGCTAAAACGGTGTCGAAAATTGGCGCGAAGGGTTTGCCAAAGCAGCGTACCTGTTCAAATAAATGTGCGGGTAGGGTTAATGTATAACTGCCGGGTTCTTGGGAAACTCCATTTTCTAAGGGGGCAATTAAGTCTGAGTTTCCAACCCAGACTGGACGTGGTCGGTCATTCAAGGCTTCAATAAAGCGTGCCTGACGCTGAGCATTCCAGGCTTGGCCACTTAAAAATAGAAACTCGTCGGCTTGCCAAAAAGCTTCATCTTCTGGGTAGTAGCAGGGGCGGGCTAAATCTAAGCGAAACTCGGATAAAGTGATAATCCCTAGTGGGCTGTCTGCTGGCTGCGGCATATGCTGCAGTAATACTTCACGACTATTGATGATTTCTTGGTCGCTAAAGTCGAAGCCGAGACGAATGAATTTTTGAAGTAGTTGGGGTTTACTTTGAGTCGCCGCATTGGTCACCACATACACCAGTTTTCCGGCGGCTCGTAGCTTAGCGATTTGGGCTGCAGCCCCCGCAATGGCTGTTCCTCCAACGTTTAACACGCCGTAGGCATCAAATAAAAAAACATCTATATCATCGACCAAATCGGTGATTTGTTGGATGGTTTGGCTTGAGGGGACGGGAACAATGGCGGGTAATCGTTGCGCCATATTCAAATAAGCGGAAAAGGCCTCAGTGGGACTAAAAAACATTGCTTTCACCTGTCTAAAATCAAGACCAGATTCTAACAAGAAGTAACAGCCGACGCGTAACTAAATCATTTCGTAACCGTCTTTGGGAGCGGGCATCGAGTGGTAAGGGAGTATACATTGGTTGTTTGCATCAAGTCGTGGACAACCGTGCTTGGCATCCTAACTTAAGATAAATTGTCTGTGGATGCTTGCGAGGTATTTGCCGAAAGTGCTAAGCTGCCGCGCTTAAATTAAAGATTAACATCTTGTAATTTAAGTAAAATTAAAACATTCGTTCAATGGCCTATCTGGCCTATATCAAATTAGAGTGACTATGGCGTATTTAATTGCGATTACCTTGTTGTGGGCTTTTTCTTTTAGCTTGATTGGTGTTTATCTTGCTGGCCAAGTAGATGCGTGGTTTTCAGTGTTGATGCGAATTGCCCTTGCGACCTTGGTGTTCTTACCTTTTTTAAAATTTAGAGAGTTAGCTGCCAGTACCGCCTTGAAGTTGATGGCGATAGGAGCGGTGCAGCTTGGTTGTATGTATGGTTTTTATTATCAGTCCTTCTTATATTTGTCGGTGCCAGAAGTGTTGTTATTTACGGTGATGACACCGATCTATGTGACTCTCGTCAATGATGCCTTCGAGCGACGTTTTAATCAGCGTTTCATGTTAACTGCACTGCTCGCAACTATGGGGGCGGTGGCTATCCGTTATCAAGGCATCGATCAGGGCTTCATTACTGGCTTTTTATTGGTCCAAGGGGCTAATTTGTGTTTTGCCAGTGGGCAAGTTGCCTATAAACGTTTGATGGCTCGCTTACCGGTAAAGTTGGCCCAGCAAACGGTATTTGCCTGGTTTTTTATCGGCGCTTTACTGGTGGCCAGTATGGCTTTTGCACTGCTAGGTAATACCCAAAACCTACCCAGCACAAACTTGCAGTGGGGGGTATTGGTTTATCTTGGGGTCATCGCCTCAGGGCTTGGCTATTTTGCTTGGAACAAGGGCGCAACCATGGTTAATGTTGGCGCCTTAGCTGTGGCGAATAACTTGCTTATTCCAGCGGGTATTGCGGTCAACTTGCTGATTTGGAATCGTGATGCCGATATTTTGCGTTTAAGCATTGGGGCGGCGATTATCCTCGGAGCCTTGGCATTGAATCAGCGTTGGGCGAGGCGGGTTTAGCCCAAGGTGCTTGAGCATATAGCGCTGGCGCAAGTTTGATGGCTGTATCACGCTGCTGGTAATGGCGGTTGTTTACGATTGCTAACGGGCTTTACTCAAGCGGCGGATTGGCCACATAAACAAGCCGCCAATTATCAGTGCCACTAATACACTGTAGCCCACAACCATCGGTTCAAGGGGGATGCCCGGTTTAAAGTTTTTTAAAACCTCGTTCAATCTTGGCCAACGTGCTGGCGCAAAAATATAGATGGTTTTTTCTAGTAAGTTACCATGTTGGAGAACCTCAAGGGCTTGGGCTAAGTCAGCGAATTGGTGAAGCGTTTGTTGTTTTTGTTCAGCATCGGCTCTAACGGCGGGATTAGAGTTATGCTTAAAATCTTCGATCATGGCATCGACGTCGGCATAGTGATAAGCCGTCGCATTGCGTTGGTAACCTTCGACCTGAATTTTAGCCGCGCTATAGTAACCACTGACAAACTGTAAGTAGTGATTGCTCAATATCGGTAGTTGAAAAAAGACCAGTAATAGCACAGTGAATATGACTTTATCTAGGGTGTTGAGTATCAAAGTCGATCCTCGCATCAAAGCCGAAACCAGTTTAGCTGGCTGGTTTAGTGATATTTTGAGTGTTTGATCCTACGCTGTTGCGATAATAAGAGTAAATGATTTTATCGTCTTGCATTTGGATATTTAAGTTGTGTCCGATAGGTAAACCGTAAATCGCGCTTTAGTCTTGTTTTTTGCGGTTTATTATTTTGAACAGAGGGAGCAAGATCCTGAAATAGTTTTATATTTTGTCACAATTTGCTCATTCGAATGCTCGACTGATTCGAGCTTTGAGTAGATAGATAGCAATTATTCAGGAATGTGGCGGATGTAACACCTGCGTAATGATTCTAGCAAATCTGCGCATGCTCGGTAGTTTGCTTCGTATATTTAAACCTAAATATTGCTCGGCTTTTATCGTTAGTATTCATTATTCTTGAAATAAAAGGTAAATCAGATGCAACAATCAAAACTAATCCGTTGGGGCATTATTGGTGTCGGTGATGTTTGCGAAGTCAAAAGTGGTCCTGCATTTTATAAAGCAAAAGACTCGCAATTGCTTGCGGTGATGCGGCGTAACGGTACAAAGGCCAAAGATTTTGCTTCGCGCCATCAAGTGCCACATTGGTATGACAATGCCGAGGCTCTGCTCGCCAATCCAGATATCGACGCGGTATATATTGCTACACCACCAGCACAACACAAAGATTACGCTTTAGCTGCGCTAAAAGCAGGTAAACATGTGTATATTGAAAAGCCGGTAACACTGAATGCGAAGCAGTGCGATGAGCTTATCGAGGCTCAAAAAACGGCTGCGACTAAAGTGGTTGTGGCACACTATCGTCGCCATGTACCCTGTTTTTTAAAAGTGGCTGAGTTGCTTAAGAATGGCGCTATTGGCCGGCCCTTAATGGTTCAAATCGATACACTTCAGCCAGCGGCATCAGATATTATTTCTAGTAGCGAAGACAATTGGCGGGTCAATCCTGAGATTTCTGGCGGTGGCTTATTTTATGATCTTGCTCCCCACCAATTAGACTTAATTCTGCAGTGGTTTGGCCCAGTCGCCTCAGCCCAAGGGCTTAGTGTTAATCAACAGCAACATTCAGCGGCTGATGACTGTACACATGGTTGGGCGTGTCTGCAGAATTCACTGATCCTACAAGGGCGTTGGCATTTTGCGGTGCAAGCGCAACAAACTCGCGATGTTTGTGAAGTGATTGGTAGTGATGGTAAGCTCAGCGTTAATTTTTTTGGTGAGCAAGTGATTCGTTTAGAGAACGCACAAGGCACCCAAGAGTTTATGATTAACAACCCAGAGCACATTCAACAACCCTTTATTGAGCAAGTGAATGCTTATTTTCGCGATGAGCGAGACAATCCTTGTCGTGTGAGCGAGGCGAGAGCGGTGATGGCCTTAATGGATTGCTTCGCTCAAAGGCTGTGAGTTATCGCCTGGTGAACTATATCCCCTGAAGCTGTCGTCGCAAGGTCTTAGATCATGAGTCATACAGTCGGTAATGCCGATATTCAAGTGAACTACAACACCAGATGTAATTGCGAGGCCGTTGGGTTGGTAGTCCGCCTTGTGATTGTTCAATTTGTGGTGGCAAAGGGGTCATGGTTGCCGCAGTGTAATTTGATGGCGTGGTGTGGTAACAGGTTACAATGTGCTGAAGCTTTAGCAATTTAATATCCATACTGCGCAGCATTACTTTATGTTCATACGCAGCTATCTACGCCGGTCATCAAATTCTACAGGATATGGGATTAGTGGGGGCAGCTTAGGCGTGTGAATCGCTAGGATTTAAGTGCTATGGTTGCGCTTGATGAGGGAATACCAATCTAACTAATTATTGTTCATTCATGCTGGACTAAATCAGTGCTAACTGCGTTATGTATCTTGTCATTGGAGCCACTCCTTACTGCACTTCATGCCTGGTTATCGGCAGATTTTTTCTGCCCAATAAGTTGTTCATACAATTAGTCATCGGCTTGACCGAAGCGTGTTATAAGCCTCGAAGCATCGCCAGATTGTATTGCGGTTTATGGCTGACGAATGCAACATGGGGAAGAACAAAGCGCAGATAACAGTGATGTATAAAAGCTGGCCGTAAAGTGCGGATTGCTTGCCTGATACCCACCAAAGATGGGTACGGCGCAGAATATAGTTTGGACTTCTTTGGCTTTGGCCTTACTCTTAGCGCTGAGTTGACTTGAGCTTATTGTTTTCAAGTCGTTATATTGAGCCCAGGACTTTCTATGAGCAATCCATACCACAACAATCCCTTACATGGCCTTAAGTTAGAAGTGCTTCTAGATGAAATTGTCGCCCATTATGGTTGGGAAACCTTAGCCTTTGCGATGAATATGAATTGCTTTAGAAACAAGCCTGATCTTGATTCATGCCTAAAGTTTTTGCATAAAACCAAGTGGGCGCGTGAGAAAGTTGAGGCCTTCTATTTATATCGTTTTAAACATTTACCGCGGCCCGACGATCGTCAATATGCTTTGCCGCCGCGGGAGCGAATCATCCCCTCAGAGCAAAAACCAAGAGCGCCAGTGGTGATAGATATGAGTGCTCCTGCACAGCCGCAAAATAAGCCGAAGTCCAAGCGTAGCGCTAAGGCAAAAGTAAGCGCTCAGGGAAATACACCCTACAAATCGCGCGATGTTAATCCCCGCGTCGATGATGACAAGCCTTTTGATCCTTGGGCTGCGTCTCGCTAAGTAGTCACTGTTTCGCTGCGTCTTTGTCGGTCTTCAGGTACAATTGACGACTTAATACTTGACTAAGTCTTGAGTGCTGTTAGTTAAGTCGGTTTAGTTAATTTTGTGCGGTACGATTTATGTCTCAAACTCTGGTCCATATTGGCCTAGTTAACCCTAAAAGTCCCAGTAATGTGGGCTCGGTGATGCGCGCTGCAGGCTGTTTTCAAGCGGATGCGGTCTTTTATACGGGGCAGCGTTATGCTCGCGCAGCTCGGTTCAATACGGATACGAAGAATCAGAGTTTGAATATCCCACTCTCGGGGGTGGATTCATTGGTGGCACAGGTAACACCAGACATGCAAATTGTTTGCGTGGAGCTGGTAGAAGGGGCCATTGCTTTGCCAGAGTTTACTCACCCAGAAAAGGCTCTTTATATTTTTGGTCCGGAAGATGGTTCGCTGAGTCAAACTGTGGTGGATCAAGCAGATTCGGTGGTGTATATCCCGAGCCAAGCTTGTTTGAATTTAGCGGCAACGGTGAATGTACTGCTCTACGATCGGCAGACCAAATTAGCTCAAGGCCTCGCAGGCGATCCACTGATCCGCAAGAGTCGCGATGTGAATAATCGCCTGAAGGCAAAGTCGCAGTGATGAGCAATAGTGGTTATTCAGCTGATTTTTCCCGTTGAGTTCGACGTAGGCGCAGTTTTTGTTTGCGCCGTTGCTCGCTGTGTTTGCTAGCTTCCATACCCACATGTTGTTCGCCGCGTTGCTTAGCCAAATTCACTTGTTTTTCACGTTCCATAAAGCGTTGCTTTTGCTGTTGGCTTTGTTGAGCATGACAATGTGGGCAACTGAGGCCGGGCACAAATAGTGGGCTTTGCTGTTGTGCAACGGAAACGGGCATTCTACAGGCTTTACAGAGCTGGTAATCACCTGGTTGAAGTTGGTGATCGACACTCACTCTTTCATCAAACACAAAGCAGTCGCCTTGCCATAGAGAGTCTTGCTCGGGGACCTCTTCTAGATATTTTAGGATCCCCCCTTCTAGATGATAAACTTCTTCAAAACCTTGCTGTTTTAAATAGGCGGTTGATTTCTCGCAGCGGATCCCGCCAGTACAAAACATCGCAACTTTTTTATGCTGCTTTGGATCTAGGTGTTCAGCAACATAAGCTGGAAATTCACGAAAGCTCTCCGTATTGGGATTTAGTGCGTTTTTAAAACTACCGAGTTCCACTTCATAGTCATTACGGGTATCAACCAGTAGCACTTCAGGGTCACTGACTAAGGTATTCCAATCTTTTGGTTTAACATAGCTGCCCACAACTTTATTGGGATCGATACCTTCAATGCCCATGGTTACGATTTCTTTCTTCAGTTTGACTCGGGAGCGTTTAAAGGGTTGCTGTTCACTATAGGAGCGTTTTTCCGACAAATTGACCAAACGAGGATCTGCTGTTAGCCAATCGAGTACTTCTGCTATAGCGCTCTCTTGACCAGCAATGGTGCCGTTAAGGCCTTCTTCAGCAAGTAATAAACTACCGCGTACCTGATTATCTAGCATTATTTGTAGAAGGGGGGCTTGTAAGTCGCGAAAATTGTCTAAACGAACAAATTTATAGAGGGCGCAAATTGTGATTTGACTCATGCAGTTTCCTTGTTGCCAAGCGGGGCGTAAACCCGAAGCAATGGTTAAAAGCGGCTATTGTAATTAAATTGCTAATAATTGCAGCTATAATGTGAATCTATGTTACGTTTTTGTGGTTGCTGTTTCGAGGGGACAAGTGGTAAAAATGTGTGCTAGGCCGCTAAATTAAGGTACCGTTGGTGCTAGAGATTTTATTGCTTAGCCTAAGACCGCTATACTCTATGGACTAAATATATTGAATAGGTTGGGTAGTATGTCAGGTGTTTTAGCCTCTGTGGATCAACGCACCCAGTTGGTGGGCGAAAATCGCTTAGAATTATTGATATTTAAACTCAACTCAATGCAGTTGTTTGCGATCAATGTATTTAAAGTGAAAGAGGTCGTGAAATTGCCTCGAATGAACAAACTACCCGGCTCACATTCCAATATTTCTGGCGTGGTTAGTAGTCGTGGTCATTCGATTCCGGTGATTGATTTACGTGCGGCCATCAAGATGCCTCCGTCTAAGACTCAGGAAGATTGTAATCTCATCATTACCGAGTACAACCGCACCGTGCAAGGCTTTATGGTGGGCGAAGTAATGCATATTGTGAACACTTCATGGAAGGATATTCTACCGCCACCTTCTACGGTAGGCCGGAGCAATTACCTTACTGCGATCACTCGTATTGAGCATGAAGATACCAATCGCATCGTCGAAATTATCGATGTTGAAAAGGTATTAGCCGAAATTGTTAGTTATAACGTGACTATCTCGGAAGAAGCCTTAGATTCTCAGGTTACAGAGTATTTGAGCGGTAAACGTGTATTAGTGGTTGATGATTCATCAACTGCGCGGGGCCAAGTTAAGGCTACCCTTAGTCAACTCGGCATGGAGATCATTGAAGCTGAAAATGGTTTACAAGCCTTGAATATGTTGAAAGGCTGGGCCGATCAAGGCAAGTCGGTTTACGACGAAATATTGTTGATGATCACCGATGCAGAAATGCCGGAGATGGACGGATATCGTTTAACTGCAGAAGTCCGTGGAGATAAACGGATGAACGAGTTGTTCATTGCTTTAAACACTTCATTAAGTGGCAGCTTTAATGATGCCATGGTAGAAAAGGTGGGATGTGACCGATTTATTTCTAAATTTCAACCCGACCTTTTGGTCGATGTTGTACAGGAGCGGATGCGCCAATTGCTCTAACTGAGCGAGTACTTTTGGGCGCCTCTGTTGAGCTTTAAAGTTGCATTCGTTTCTTTGTAAATTGAAGATAAGCATCACGTTTCGTGGTGTTTTTTTTATTGTTACTTGTCGAAAATCTATCAAAAATGACTAGTTCAAACTAAAGTCTACCTATCTAGTTTATCATTTGTGACCCGCGCTTATTAACTGCAGGGCGATAATCACTGGAGGTTAACGAAGGCTGGCGGTATGAAGATAAATAGTCGATGGCTCATATTTTTGGTGAGCTTAAGTGTTATCACTTTATTGCAGTGTAAAATGACTGACAATATTCAGTGCTTGTACTTGATATTGATGGTGTTCCTAGTGATTTTGGGGTGGCATGGCTTGCTGCTAATCCCCATCGCTCAATCATCGCAAATCAGTGGGGCGATTCTTGTTTCTGAAGTAAATATTGCCAACAAGGGTATTGTCTTTAGCGTTGAGCACTCCGGTGGACGTGGTTCGAACCCGTCTAAGCAAAATGATGTAATGCAGAGTGGTCGCAAACAGTCCGCAGCGGATTGCTGTCGTGGAAAGCAGTCGGTGCAAGGTGGGATACAGGCGATTCAAGATTTACGCTCCGCTGTTAGCCATGTTGCCAGTGATCTCACAAGGCTTAAAAATAAGGCCTTTCAAGTTCAAAATTTTGTAGCGTTGACAAATGCGCTAGCGCAGCAGGCAGAGCAATTAGCCGATGATGCCCAGCAGACTGTTTTTAAAGCGGGTGAGCAGTCTGGTGAGCGGGCGGCGATGGCCGATCAGTTGAAGCTGTTCGCTAAGCATACTGCTCAGATCAGCGAAGATATTGCGGGTGCATTAACCAATTTTGGCGATGATACGGCGAATAGTCGCCAGTTGATGGCACACATGATCGATAAAATGGACACCGTAGAAGACTGTATTACACATTTCGAACGAGTATTGAGTCGCACAGAGAAAGCCGTAGAGGCGTTTGCGCAGATGCAGATAGAGCAATCGTTGCGGCAGCAAAGTGGTACTGGTGAGCTTATTTTTATGTCGCTTGATACCGATCAAAGGGATATGTTTGATCAACGGATCTTAAATCATGCTCGGGCTGCGGCAATGGCTTGTGGCGGTTTGCTCGAGCAGGCCTTAGTTGAAGAGAAATTTACTGAGTCGCAGTTATTTGAGCCTGATTACCAGCCCATCGAAAATACCGAACCAACCAAGTATAGCACTGCGTTTGACAGCTATACCGATCAACACTTCCCCGATGTACAAGATCCTATTTTGCAAGCCTTGCCCAATATCGTGTATGCCGGTGCTGTGGATAAGCGGGGGTATTTTCCAACTCATAATCGCTGTTATTCTCAAGCCCTGACGGGCGATTACGAACGTGATATAAAGAATAATAGAACCAAGCGAGTGTTTGATGATCCTATCGGGATCCGCAGTGCGACCCATTGCAAAAGTATGTTATTACAAACTTACAAGCGTGATACAGGTGAGGTAATGCATGATTTATCGGTACCAATTTGGGTTGAGGGAAAACATTGGGGCGCTTTTCGGATTGGATTCAAGCCGAGTTGAGCGATTTCATTTGCATAAAAAAACCAGCGACGTCGCTGGTTTTTTTATTGGTTTTAGTGAGCAACTTTATCGGAAAAACAACTGACTAAAGGGGTTGAGTAAAGATGCTAAACCCGAGGTAAAGTGTAAGGGAGCATCTAATAGAGTTAAGCACAGACAGTCTTGATCCGCTTCGGTTCTTGGCGTGTGGGTATGCTGAGTATCTCGGATCACAAAGTCTCCCGGGCCATAGCTGCCGCCATTGTCAATAAAGCGGCCTGCTAATACCAGTGTGACTTCTTGTCCCTGATGGGTATGTTCAGGGAGTGCACTGTTTTGATCCATATAAATAAAGTTCATTTTACTGTCACCGACAGAATCAACTCTGGCTCGCTGCAGTTTACCTGGCAGGCGTGCCCACGGGCCAATTTTTTTAGCATGGGCCTGTAATACACGGGGCAGTGCAAAGCTTTTATCATCGAGTTTGATTTTGGCTTGAAGCTGTTGAGGCTCCGTGGGTTGCGACGGTATAGTTTGCTGCATAATCATTTGCATCATGCTATCCAGCTGAGGATTGATTGCCACTGGTTCAGCCTGTTGTAGTTGGCTGGCTAAGCTGTTTTCCAGCTGCGCAACTCGTTGGCGACATGCACCACAAAACTCCAAATGGGCACTTACCATAATGCTCATGGACGGATCGAGTAAACCTGCTGCGTAAAGCTCAAGGCTGTTATCCGAGGGATGAAATTGAACATTAGTCATTCAAGGTCTCCTTCATTTTTTGAAGCGCTAATCGTAGGCGACTTTTTACCGTTCCTAGAGGTAGGTTAAGCATTTCGGAAACCTGTTGTTGGGATTCACCGTGTAAGTAAACTCGCCTCACAATATCGGCTTGTTCTTTGGGTAATTGTGAGAGGACCTGTTGTAACTCTTCGCGTACCAACGAATGATCCTCCGATGCAACTTTGTCGTGGTCCTGTTCTTCCGCTAAAGTCGGCCATAGATCATCGCCTTGTACCCAACTTTGCTGATGTTTGCCTTTGCGCATCAGGTCAAATTTAACGTTTCTTGAGACTGAAAATATCCAAGTCATTGCGAGTCCCTTGGAGGCATCATACAAACCGGCTTTTAGCCAAAGTTTAAGCATGGTTTCTTGCACCATTTCTAGTGCCAAGGATTCTTCAACAAATTGCTTTCTTGCTAGGTTTAATAAACGAGGCGCAACCTCTCGAAACAACCGTTCATAACTAGCACGACATTGTTGCTTGGCAATGTTGTCAAGTAACAAGGCTATCTCATCATCTACATGGGGCTTAAAACTGTTAGAAGCCATGGCTGTTTGATTACCGCCGATCGTCGTTTGGGGTTTAGATAATTCCATATTGCCAAATTCGTTGTCGGATTAATAACTGATTAACGTCGTAAATGAAGAAAACGATCGTTTTGTCGCAAAATAAAATTTAAATAGCGGATACATAGGGCTGGTGTCGCAGCTTTGAGTAGGCGTTGTTTGGTATCAATCGAGAGAGGGAGTAACTCTAACCAACGCCAACATAGCAGACGGACATCATTTAGGTCTTGCGCTTGATTGGGACAGTAAGAGTGTAGCTCGGGGTAGAGACGTTTTACCTGTAATAAGGCTTGTTGCAAATGAGACTGTGGCGGATAAGTCTCGGGCGTTGGCCAAAGAATCAGTTGCTGGGCAGTGATAGTATCGGTGAACCATTCCTTAGAAAATTCCGGATGGTTAGTACTAATCAACCCCCAGCCTGTGACATTGAATTCAACGATAATTTGTTTTCGACTAAGCCAGTCCACCTGCTTGATCTCGCCTCGGCTTACCAAATCGTGTTTGCTAATGGCACAATGACCGTTACTGTCCTGAAACGCTAACCACATCCCCCCAGCCTTTTCGGCTGCACGAATGCTCGCGATAAATTCACCTCCTTGACCACTTAAGCGACCTTGGCGTTCCGGCATGAAGTGTTCGCTGTTAATGATGAGTGGTAAAACCTGATGGCTGTTCAAGGCAAAGTCCTGCGCTAAAGAGTGTCTTTGTTACTACGCAGTAAAGCGATAAAAAGATGACTGATCTTTATTCGTACTCTTCACGTACTATGATTAACGATAATGGAAACAAATGCTTATATTTTTTAATGGTGGAAAAACTGATGTCAACTCAGGCCATAGTACAGCAACTCGAAGCGTTTTACTTACAGTTAGGTTTAGCCCAGATGAAGCATTTGGATGACATCTACACTGCGGATATTGAGTTTATTGATCCGCTGCATCATCTATTCGGTTTGGCGGATTTAGGTCACTACTTTGAGAATTTGCTACAAAATACTCAGCAATGTCATTTTATTTTTGATTCTCGTTTGGTCACTGAAGGAGAGTTCACTCTGACATGGCAGATGCAATTTACTCATCCCAAGTTAGGCAACGGTCGAACCATTAAACTGGACGGTATCAGTCATCTTAAATGTCGCGACAAAATCTACTACCACCGAGATTATTATGATGTGAGTGCAATGTTACATGACCATATACCGGTGCTTGGTTGGGTATCCAAGAAGCTAAAAAATGGACTTGGTCAATGAATATTTTAATTACAGGTGCCAGTTCTGGGATTGGTCGACAGCTAGCCTTGGATTTTTGCACCCAAGGGCATCAGGTATGGGGACTAGGCCGAGATAGCTCTCGCTTGCAAGCAATTGCTAAGCAGGGTGTGAAGCCGTTGCAAGTTGAACTGGGTGACTTGCAAGCCCTGCGTGAGCTGGTACTCGATCTGCCCGCGATGGATATTGTGGTGTTGGGGGCTGGAAGTTGTGAATATCTCGATCCGCAGCGTTTTGACGCCAGCCTATTTGAGCGAGTTTGGCAAAATAATGTGCAAAGCATGGCCAATTGTTTGGATGCCTTGTGGAGCCAATTGAAGCCGGGGGCGCAGTTGGCTTTGGTGGGAAGCCTGGCGCATTTATTACCTTTTAGTCAGGCTGGTGCTTATGGCAGTAGCAAGGCTGCCATACACTACCTCGCTCATGCCCTACGCACCGACCTAGCCGCCAAGCAAGTCAGCGTGCACTGTATACAACCCGGTTTTGTTAAAACGCCTTTAACTGATAAAAATCATTTTTCTATGCCTTATTTAATTAGCGTAGAACAGGCTAGTCAAGCTATTATTAAAGGGCTCAGTAATGGTCGTTTAGTGATTAATTTTCCTACGGCTTTTAGTTGCTTATTACGGCTATTACATGCTTTACCCTTAACTTGGCAGAACAAAATTTGCTGTCGCTTAGCTCGCAAGGAAGGAACCCCATAAAATGAAAATAGCGATTATTGGTGCTGGTATTTCCGGGATGACCTGTGCCTATCTGTTGAAGCAACAACATCAAGTCACTTTGTTCGAAAAAAATGATTATCTCGGCGGTCATACTGCCACCAATGAGCTAACCGTGAATGGTCAAAGTTATGCTGTAGATAGTGGTTTCATCGTTTTTAACGATCGTACCTACCCCTTATTTAATAAGCTTTTAACGAAATTAGGTATTCAGGCTCAAGCCACCGAAATGAGCTTTAGTGTGGTTAACCCTGAGTTGAACTTGCAATACAACGGGCACGACTTAAATACTTTATTCGCCCAGCGGCGTAATTTGTTGCGGCCTTGGTTTTATCAATTTATTCGTGAAATATTACGTTTTAATACTCTTGCCAAACAGGCTGTGGATTTAGATACCTCGGTTAGTCTAGGACAATTTTTAACGCAACATGGCTTTTCCAAACGCTTTCAAGAAAACTATTTGCTGCCGATGGGCGCGGCCATTTGGTCTTCTTCATTGAACGGGATTCACCAATTTCCAATGCAGTTTTTTGCCCGTTTTTTTGTCAATCATGGTTTATTAGATGTGAGTAATCGTCCGCAGTGGTATGTGATCCCTGGGGGCTCTAAACAGTATATTGCGCCTTTGCTCGCGGGATTAGAGCAGCAAATCCGCTTGAACAGTGATGTGGTTGCAATTCACCGAGACTCGAAAGGGGTCAGTATTGATTGCGCTGACGGTTCGCAATGGCAAGGGGATGCGGTGATTTTTGCTTGTCATAGTGATCAAGCGATGTCGATTTTGGATTCTGCTGCCAGTGAAGACGAACGACAAATCCTCTCTAAGTTGAAGTATCAGGCCAACCAAGTGATTTTGCATACCGATGATACGGTATTGCCAAGCATTCATCGGGCGAGAGCAAGCTGGAATTACTTGTTGCCGCCGAGTGACCAACGCGGCGACCGTTTAGCCTGTGTTAGCTACGATATGAACCGTTTACAGGGGTTAAAAGATGCACCGCAATTTTGTGTCACCCTCAATCCCTTGCAGCCCATCGCCGAAGACAAAGTGCTGAAACGCTTTAATTATATGCATCCGGTCTTCTCGGTCGATGGTTTTAAGGCACAACAGCAGCGTAGCAAGATCAATGGTCAACACCGAAGCTATTTTTGCGGCGCTTATTGGCACAATGGATTTCATGAAGATGGGGTTCGTTCTGCGGTGGAAGTTTGCCAGCAATTTGGGGTTGAACTATGAGTCTAAAACACTCCGCGATCGCATTTGGGGATACCTTTCATCAGCGCTTTGTGCCGCAAAAACATGGTTTTTCTTATCGTCTTTATTATGCATGGGTTGATTTGGCAGAAGAACAGGCGGTGCAGCAAGAGCTTAAAGCATTTGGTCGTTGGCTACCGTGGTTTCGGTTGCGAGCGAGTGATTACTTAGGCCATCAGGCGGGCAGTATTTTAGACAAAGCGATCGCTGCCCAACAGCATTTTCAGAGCGATTATCAAGCCAAACAAGTTGTGTTATTAGGGCAACTGCGTTGCTTGGGCTGGTATTTTAGTCCGGTTAATTTCTACTTGTATGGTGATGGGACATCTTTTGATTACATGTTAGCCGAAGTGACCAATACACCTTGGAAAGAGAAACACCAGTATTGGCTAGATTTAAATCAGCTGGCTGCACACGATAAGGCCTTTCATGTTTCGCCCTTTAACCCGATGGATATGGTTTATCACTGGCAAGTAGAATTGCTGGAATCACAACTTAGAGTGGTCATTGACTGCTGGCGTCAACAGAAAGAATTCAGTGCTGGTATTCGTTTATTTAAGCAACCATTGAACTCTTCTAGTCTTCGTCGCGTAATTCAATCATATCCTTTACTCACCTTAAAAGTGGTGGGCGGTATTTACTGGCAAGCGATGAAGTTGTGGTGGAAGAAAGTTCCTTTTTATGGCCATCCGATCAGCGCCAAAAACAAATAAGACATGTCTTTAAGGAAAAGCTATGACGACTGCAAAATCGCTCTCTTCGACAACTTTTAGCAATAGTTTAGATTGGACTCGGCATCTGGTACTTAAAACTTTTGATGGTTTAAAAGGCGGCGCAATTTTAATGAGTCAATCGGGCTACCCCTCGGTGCATTTAGGAGAGAAGGACCATCCGCATGCGGTTGAAGTTCATATACTAGACAGCCAAGTGTTTTCGAAGATCCTTAAAGGAGGCAGCATCGCGGCTGGTGAAACCTATATGGAGGGTTTATGGCGATGTTCCGATCTGCATCGTTTGTTGCAGCTGTTGGCGAATAATCAAGCTCATCTGGATAATCTAGATCGCCGTTTACACTGGCTCACTAACGCATGGTTTAAGTTACAACATTTTTTTCGGCGTAACCATAAACGCCAGGCCAAGAAAAATATCTTGGCGCATTACGACTTAGGGAATGACTTTTATCAGTCTTTTCTCGATCCGCAGATGCAATATTCATCGGCTATTTTTGGCGGTAAGCCCTTAAGCCTCGCTGCGGCCCAACATAATAAATTAAGCCGGATCTGTGAGCAGTTACAGCTCAAGCCAAGTGATCACTTATTGGAGATTGGTACTGGTTGGGGAGGTTTGGCGATATTTGCGGCTCAGCATTATGGCTGTCAGGTAACCACCACCACCATTTCCGATGAACAATACCATTATGCCTGTCAGCAGGTAGAGCAAGCAGGCTGCGGTGACTTAATTACCGTCCTGAATCGAGATTATCGAGAGTTGAGCGGTACCTTTGATAAACTGGTGTCAATTGAAATGATCGAAGCCGTCGGAGAGCAATATTTACCCGGATTTGCTCAGCTTTGTGCCGAGCGCTTAAAAAGTGGCGGCTTAATGTTGTTACAAGCGATTACGATTGAGGAGAGTCGTTTTGCCGTTTATCGTAATAGTGTGGACTTTATCCAGCAATATATTTTCCCCGGAGGATTTCTACCTTCTCCATCCTTGTTAAAGCGTCTTTTTAGCCAACAGGGCTTGCAGCCAGTGCAACGTTTGGAAATCGGTCTTGATTATGCCCAAACTCTGCAATATTGGCATCAGCGTCTGCAGCAGCACCAACAGCAGTCGCTCGACTTTGGTTTTGATGAACAGTTTTATCGGCTTTGGCACTTCTATTTCGCTTATTGTGAAGCGGGTTTCCGTAGTCATAATATTGGCACCGAGCAATTGACTTTACATAAGGCTTGGTGAGGCATGCAATGGCCAGTTCTCATCGCTTTTAAGCTAAATTGGTTGAGTGCCTTTTTCTGGGGGGACCATGCTCAGCCGATCCTAGTGGCGGGTTTGTTGCTGTTGATTATCTTGCAAGTGAGGAACTATCGCTGGCGGATCTTAATCCCTTGTAGCATGTTGGCGATGCTTGGCATATTGCTGGATTGGAGTTTGGTCACCTTAGGTGTCCTTGATTTTGCACAACCGGGTCTACCGCTTTATATGCTGCTATTGTGGGGCAGCTTTGC
This sequence comes from Agarivorans sp. QJM3NY_33, assembly GCF_050870865.2. Taxonomy (NCBI): domain Bacteria; kingdom Pseudomonadati; phylum Pseudomonadota; class Gammaproteobacteria; order Alteromonadales; family Alteromonadaceae; genus Agarivorans; species Agarivorans sp. QJM3NY_33. The sequence continues at coordinate 3,745,753 of NZ_CP194039.2, read as the reverse complement.
CTTGTTGTTACCCAGCTTACGGATTTTCCCGCAACCTTTTTTGGCTTTGTTGGTGAGTATTTTGGGACCGCTTAGTTATTATTTGGCAAGTACAGCACAATTATTTTCCTTTCATTCGGGGGTTTGGCAAGGACTCGCTATTTTATTCCCGCTATGGGCGGTATTTGCTTATCTCGCCCACCGTTTGCTGGAGAACAGCGATGTTTAATTTGGCTTTGTTTGCATTGATGCTTGGCACGTCCATGAGCAATTCGATTGAGCATTTAAAGCTAGTCGGTAATGCTCAATTAAAAGTTCTATTTTGGCCGATTTATAATGTCAGCCTATACAGCGCTGATGGGCGCTATCAAGCGGACCGCTATCCCTTGCTTTTGAGTATTGAGTATTTGCGTGATATTGAACGACAAGCCCTATTAGACGCTACTGAAGAGCAGTGGCAAAAGCTCGGGGTTTGTCAGCAAGCGCCTTGCCAGCAGTGGTTAAGCAAACTGGCAAATATTTGGCCAAATTTAAGGCAAGGAGATCAATTACGTTTGGTGGCCGATTCTGCTGACAGTGGGCGTTTCTACCTGAATGGTCAGCTCATCGGTCATTTAGAAGCGCTGCGTTTTAGTCAATATTTTTTAGATATTTGGTTATCTGAGCAGAGTCACTTTCCTAAGCAACAACGACAGTTAGTGGGGGCAAATTAATCCTGCAAGCTTTGCTCAATCACTTGTATCAGTGTGTCACTGTTCTGCGCCCCAGACAGTAAGAAGCGTTGATTAAAGATAAACGCGGGGACCGCCTTAATCCCTTGGTTTTGCCAGCTATATTCTTTCTCTCTTACTTCTTCGGCATATAGTTTTTCATTGAGTACTTGCTCCGCTAGGCTGCTATCGAGTCCCACTTTGGCGACGACAGCGAGTAAATTTTCTCGATCGGAGGGGGCCAGTTGTTGGCTAAAATATGCTTCGAACAGGGCTAGTTTTAATTCAGTTTGTTTTTGATAAGTCGCCGCCCAGTGCAGCAGTTGGTGAGCTTCGAAGGTATTGTAAATACGCGAGTCGCTATTAAAGTTAAAATCAAAGCCCAAGTCAGAACCAATCTGTTTCAGTTGCTGACGAGCCGTCTCACTTTGTTCCACGCTACTGCCATATTTTTGTTGAATGTGTTCTCTTAAGTTTTGCCCTTCGGCGGGGAGGTGTGGATTTAGCTCAAAGGGTTGCCAATGTAGCTGAACATTCAGCTTGGAATCTAATTTTGCCAAAGCTTGCTGTAGCCGTAAGTAACCGACAATACACCAAGGGCAGACGACATCAGAAACAATATCAATTCTTAAATCTGTTAAAGCGGGCATAGTGCCTCCGTTGGTTACGACAGCCTTGAGTTAGCTCAAGGTAAGATCTCGGACAGAGCGATGGGTTGCTGCGCTCTATTTTAATTCGTCTGTATAGCCTTTGGGGGGCGGCGTCCACCCCCGTTCGCTGCGAGAGTGAGTATCACTTCTATCACGATTCATCGCTTCACCGAGTAATTCTTCTAGTTTTAAAAATAATTCACGGTAGTCTGTGCTGATGTGCTTATCATCGCTGCTGGCCAACCATGCTTGGTACAATTTATCTTTATTGTCTTTTTCGATTTGATCAAAAGTACTCTTAAGCTGTTCTGCTTTAAAAGGGTGAAAGCCAAGTTCGGTTAGCGCTCTGCCTCCCATTTCCAGTGCCGAGTAGTAAGCTTCGGTGATGATGTGGTCTGCTCCTAGGCTGCGTAGCTCATAAGCGTGGCCACGGTCAAAGGCCCTCACCATTAAACGAATATGTGGAAAGGCATGTTTTACATATTTAACGATGTCTCTGACTCGTTCTTTATCGTCGATGGTTACCACCATTAACTTCGCTTGTTCGATGCCTGCACGATGTAATAGTTCGGGTTGGGTTGCGTCGCCAAAGTAGCTCTTAATGTTAATTTTTCTCATTAGTTCAACTTGGCCCGCTTGATGATCGAGAACCACAGTATTGATCCCATTGGCCACCAAGAAGCGGTTTACAATTTGCCCAAAACGACCGATACCAGCAATGATGACGGTGCCTTTCTCGTCGATCTCATCGGGCTCTCGCTGGTTTTCGACCCGTGCATAACGTGGCAGAATCACCTTCTCGTAGAAGATAAATAAGCCGGGTGTTAAGAACATCGAGAAAGCGACCACCAATGACAGAATTTTTGCCAAGTCTTCCGGAATCACGTGGTTTTGCTGGGTATAGTTGAGCAATACAAAACCAAACTCTCCCGCTTGTGCCAAGCTTAAGGCAAATAACCAGCGGTCACTATTTTTGATTTTAAAGGTGATGGCTAAGCCAAAGAGTACCAACGATTTGATGAGGATCACTGCCAACGTAATCGCGAGCACTACTGGTAAATGATTACTGAGGACTTCAAAATCGATGCCTGCGCCTACGGTAATAAAGAACAGTCCTAATAATAAACCTTTAAATGGTTCTATATTGGATTCCATTTCGTGTCTAAATTCACTGTTGGCGAGGACGACGCCCGCTAAAAATGTGCCGAGAGCGGGGGATAAACCCACTAAACTCATGAGTGTCGCAATGCCTATCACCAACATTAAGGTTGCGGCGGTAAATATTTCTCGTTGCCCTGAGTTTGCAACAAACCGAAATATCGGGCGACTGAGGTAGTGCCCGCCAATCACCACCGCCACAATCGCGCCAACTACCACTAAGGCATAAGCCCAGCTGGGCAGGTGGGCTGCAAAATTAAGCTCGGAACTGTGGGCTGCGGCTTGGTTTCCTAAGTGCTGGGCCTTTTCAATTAGTTCCGGCAGTGCGAGTAGGGGAATTAAGGCCAGCATCGGAATCACCGCAATGTCTTGAAACAGCAACACTGAAAATGAAGAACGGCCACCGTCGGTACGGTTGAGTCCTTTTTCATTAAAGGTTTGTAACACGATGGCTGTAGATGAGAGTGAAAATATCAGGCCGATAGCCAAGGCAATGGTCCATGGAAACTTGAATAATAGGCATATCAACATCACAACCACAGTGCTTAAACTCACTTGTAGCCCACCCAACCCCAGTAGTTTGTGGCGCATGCCCCAGAGCATTTTGGGTTCTAACTCCAAACCCACAACAAACAGCATCATCACGACGCCAAATTCGGCAAAGTGCTGAATGGTGGCGGTTTCGGTTCCCACTAAACCAATCACTGGTCCAATAATCACGCCCGCAATCAGATAGCCTAAGACTGAGCCTAAACCAAATTTTTTGGCCAAAGGCACACTGATGACAGCGGCACATAAATAGACAAAGGTTTGTAATAAATAACCTGTCATAGTCGCTCCTTGAACAGTGCTAGGTGCTGCTGGTTCAATTGAGGAAGGTGGGCCGCCATCTCAAGATCGATTTGTCCATGCTGTAGGGCGCTTAACAAATGATGCCAATTATCGAGATGTTGCTGCAGTCGATTTTCTTCAACCGCTGTCCGTGAGCCGAATAATACAAAGGGGGGTAAGTAATGCATGCCAGTTAATGAAGCGGTTTGTTCAATCGGACTAAGTAATTGCCTGATGGTAAAATGGTTATAACCATCGGCTGTATAGGCCGATTCGGCTCCTCCCGCCGTGATTGCGCACAGTAGTGTTTTTCTCTGTAGCTTGTTCCCTTGATGACCATAGGCAAAACCGTACTCGAGGACTAAGTCTTGCCATTCTTTTAATAAGGCAGGAACTGAGTACCAATAGAGGGGAAACATCATAATAACAATATCGTGTTCGATTAAGCGCTGCTGTTCTTTATCAATATCAATTTTAAAGCTGGGATATTCCCGATAGAGGTCAACTGCGGTCACTTGTGGCAGGGTTTGTGCGAGTTCAAACATCGGTGCATTGACTTCAGAACGCTCGAGTGAAGGATGGGCAAATAATAAAAGAATGCTGTTGAGCGCGTTCGGCATAGTGACTTCCTTTAAGCTATGCGGTAATGCAGATAAGTCAATATAGGTAAATTAGGACCTTAGATACAAGCGAAAGTCATTAAGTTTTTTGTGAGCTGCTGTGGCGTAAAGCTGATGGCTCATTGAATAAGCGCTTATCATCAAGCGCTTATTCAGGGGGGATGTGATTAATCCGTTCGAAAGCGCATCGATGTGTAGGCTCAAGAAAGACCTTTCATGCGTAAATATAGATTTTCTACCTTGTCGCGAGCCCACGGAGTTTTTCGCAGAAACTTGAGACTAGACTTGATGCTGGGATCAAGCGTAAAGCAGCGAATATTAATTCGAGCGCCGAGTTCTTCCCAGCCATAAAAATCGACTAGTTCGTTGACAATGGTTTCTAGCGTTTTACCGTGAAGAGGATTATTTGCTTGCTGCATATGACAGAGACCTTAAAAAATAGCGTTCTATTGTACCACTGCTTTGGTGGGGGTAAAGTACAGTGTCAGCCGCTATTTATGGACTAATTGAGTGAGATTAAGTGAGCGTAAATTGGGGCGAAGTCCCTCGGGTTAGATATCTTTAGTTTATATAAAATAGTTCTAAAGTTTTTATTCTAGCGGCCGATGAGTAGCTGATGTCCATGAAATAGGAGGTAGAATGGAAATCAATAGTACAAATGCTTCGCAGTCTATGGAAGTTATTTCAGCGCAGCTGGCTAAAGGTCAGCAGCAGCAAGATGGTAAGGCGGTGCAAGAATTAGTGGCCGCAACCGATATTTCTGACGCCGCACCAGCGAGCAGACCGGGACTCGGTGAAACTATAAATATTAAAGTGTAAATAGACTAAGCCGCTGTTGCGGCTTATTTTTTGGCGACCAGTAAGCGTCCATTCTTGACAGCTTCGCTCATTTTATCGCTTGTTTCCATGTAGGCGTTAACGAAGACTTGTTGGCTAAGCTTTAATTAAGGTTTTTACCCGTGCCACAATGTTGGCTGTCGCATTTTGTATGACGACCCACTAGTGCGGAGATACGGTAACGGTGCTTGGCAAATAATAAGTAGCCTCGATCGGCAACGCAGCGAATGATTGGTTTACGTAGCCATTGGATCCAGGGTTTTTGCTGGACTAGGCCCCAAGCCTTGGCGGTCACATCTAAACCCAATAGAAGCTCGCCTTGAGCATTTTCTGCGTGCAAAATGTTTGCGGCTTTACGTCTATTAATATGAGGAAAGCGCTGCTTAAAGTTGGTTTGATTGATGTCTTGTAATTCGATCAATTGGTGGGTATCAAAGGACTTCAGCTGGCGCATTTCCGCCGCGCAGAGTGGACATTGAGCATCATAGAAAATTCTTAACTGCATTTCTGTATCCTGTCATTCAAAAGGTGAATATGCCAAATCTTTACTCGGATCGATCCCAAACAAATCCGTTTCGAGGATTGTTGTTGGTTTTAATCAATGATCGGCGGTGGTGATTCAGCCAGCATGTGACTGACTGATACCGATCTAAGTCATTATCTGTTTATTCTTGCTGGCCTAAATCACCGCTAACGGCGTGATGAATCTTGTGATAAGAGCCACTAGTTATTGCACTCATAGCTGATTATCGACAGATTTATTCTACACAATTAAGTTGATCACATAATTAATCAGATTGGTATTAGAACTACGAATAGACTTGACCAAGCGATCATTAGTTTAAAGGGAAATGATCGCTCGATGGGCTTCTGTGTGATTGGCTCAATTTAGCTTTCGTCAAGATGTATATTGGATGATTGAAGTCATGTTGGAAATGCGCAGTTCGTTGCGGTCCGCGCAGTGAGGGCTCACCTTAACTGAGTCGTCTATGTCACTTTGCCTCGAGATCATCAGCGTGGTGAATCATGCTGCTTCTCTCGAGTGGCGGTAAAATAACAGTTCTAGTCTTGCTCTGAAGGTTTGTTTGGTTGCTCGCTGACTTCAGGCCAAATAGAAGCACTTGCTGCTGTAGGGGCATGGCTGGCGAGGGGATTTTCTGCTGCTTGTTTCACTCGGATCTTATTGCCTGCTATCTTTTTGCCGTTTAAAGCTTTTATAGCGATTTCAGCTTCCGTTGGATCCGCCATTTCTACGAAGCCAAAGCCTTTCGACTTACCGGTTTCATTATCGAGAACTAAGGTGCACTCTTGCACATTGCCCTGCTCTGAAAATAGAGCGAGTAACTCAGCTTCACTCGTGGTGCGGGCAAGGTTGCGAATTAATAACTTCATCGATGATCCATTGTTTGGCGATTGTAAATAATTGCCAATTGTCCCATATCATGTCGCGCGAAGCTATCAAACCTTCGGTTCGTTTTTATGCTGCCAATTAAAACTGTTTTTGTGCGACGCGGCGAAGAAAATTAGGCACCGCGGTTTTACTTTTAGCACTAATTTGCTGCATCAGCTTAAAGCTTGGTGAAGTGATTTGGTGACCTGTTTGTAACTCTTCGAGGAGGCTTAACCATAACTTTGCGGTCATCTCTGAATCGGCTAAAGCGCGGTGAAATATGCCGTCGTTGGCGATATTTCGATAGGTCACTAAACTAGCTAATTTATGATTGGGCGCCGCTGGAAATATACGTCGCGAAAGTAACATGGAGCAGCTAAATTGCCCCGTATAGTGACGATTAATTTGCTTGAGTTCTGCATCGAGAAAACGTTGATCAAAAGACGCATTGTGAGCGACTAAGTTGTGCCCGCCAATAAAATCACAGAAACGTTCCATCACTTCTTCGCATGGTGCGGCATTGCTGATCATTCGATTGCTAATGCCGGTGTAATTTTCAATAAAGGAACTAATTCGAAACCCGGGATTCATTAGTTCTTGAAAGCGTTGGGTGGCTTGTCCATTTTCTAGCAATACGGCGCCAATTTCGATGGCTCGGTCACCTTGATTTGGCGATAGTCCAGTGGTTTCGAAATCGAGAATAATAACCGTGTTAGCAGGGGTAGATGTACTCAAAAGGCGGATTCACAGATTTGAAAAGAAGGGGGGATTTTACCCAAGCTCGATTTATATTTCGAGGTTATTTTTAGCGTTGTGTATTGCGGGTTGATAGCTGGTTCCACAAATGGTTGCGGCCAATCGCTTGTCACCTCGGCTCGGCCTTGCCTAAATCAACCACAAACGGCGGTAAAATAATCACGAACAGGGCTCATGGCCATTGTTTTGTGATTTTGGTTTGTGAGCCCTAGAGGCTTGTTTTCCATGAGTTGGTAGTTCTATGGTAAATAGTGCACCGCCTAAGGGGCTATCGCCGACACTGACATTGCCGCCGTGATTAATCACAATTCTTTCGACTATCGATAGGCCTAAACCGTGGCCGCCACTTTGCCTGCTACGACTATCATCGACTCGGGCAAAGGGCATAAAAATTGACGAGCGGTGCTGTTCAGGTACCCCGATGCCATCGTCGTGAACCTCAAAAAATACCGATGTTCCACGCTGATAGGCTCGAACTAACAGTTGCGATTTTGCATACTTTTGCGCATTTACAATTAAATTGTTAAGGGCTCGGCGTAGCAACTTGGGATCCACCATTAATGATAAATCTTCAGTACATTCAATTTGAATATTGAGAGCTGGATTTAATTTTGCGAAGCGTTCACAGTCACTCACGAGCAAAGGATTAGGCTTAACGAACTCAAGTTTACTGGTGGTTGCTTTCGACAGCTGGGAAAAGCTGATTAATTCATGAGTCAGCTCTTCAAGGCTATCTAGATCTTCGTCCATATCTTGAATATGTTGGTGCATGGTATGCATATCATGAATCGAGCGGGTCATATCTAAAGCAAAACGCAGATTATTAATCGGGTTCTTTAGTTCATGAGATACCGCCATGGTCATGGCGTCTTGCTCTTGGATGAGAGTTTTCAATTGGTAAGCCATGGCGTTTAGGCTACGCGCCATATGGTTGATTGGTGCAGGGGTTTTCTCATTGGCGGTGACGTCGAAATTACCTTCGCCTAATAACTTGGTTATTTTCGCTAAGTGATAGGTATGGCGGGTCATTGAAAAAGAAAACCACATCACCGTTGCCGCTAGGCTCCCAGTAATAAATACCACCATATACCAAAATAGCCACCCGCCGCGATCGACAAATTTTTCATCTAAAGTCAGTTCCAAAACTTGTTGATTTGGCCATAGATAATACAAGGTGATTTCGTCTTCATTAAAAATATGCGTCACAACCTGTATGTATTCTCGGTGGCGTAGCAGCTGCAAACGCTTATCTTGATCAATTTGACTCAGTGGCATCAGTCGAATGAAAAAAGGAAACTCTTGTTGGTACTTTTCTAGGATCGCGTTGATATCGGGTTGCTTGGCTTGAAGAATATCTCGTTCTAATAAATAGTAGATGGGGAGTACGACTTTGCGGATTTGTTGGCGTTCAATTTGTTGGATATGCTCTTGTATCAAAGAGGCATAGAGGATGGTGGCGGCAAAGATCGCAAAGATCGATGATAAGAATAAACGAAGAAATAGGGTTAGCATGCTAAGAACCTTAGCTGAAGATCATTAAGTTTCTTTAACAAACAGATAGCCTCTTCCTCGAACTGATTTTATGTAGCGATAAGGTGGTGCATTGTCATTTATTTTTTTGCGTAGGGTGGATATTCGCATGTCTAGAGAACGGTCTAAACCATCATAGTCGATACCTCTTATTTCTTTAAACAAAAGGTCTCGGGGAAGCACGTGTCCAGCATTATCCATGAGGAAATAGAGTAAGTCGAATTCGGCATCAGTCAAGTCGAGCAATTGGTCCGCTAACCAAATTCGTCGCTGAGTTTTGTCGGCCAGCAGCTCTTGATAAACTATACGGTTGGGGTTGGGGCGAAATTCTGTGTAGTTGTCAGTTTCTGCTAAGCATTGACTGCGGCGTAACATCGAGCGTAAACGCGCTAATAATACATGTGGCCGCAGCGGTTTTTTTAAGAAATCATCAACCCCTAGATTGAGCGCCGATACTTCGGTGACCTCATCACCTTGAGCTGTCACCATTAAAATCGGCCCCGTATAAAACTCTCGAACCTTTTGGCAGACTTGGATACCATCCATACCGGGTAGCATCAGATCGAGTAGCACTGCATCGGGTAAATGTTTCGCTATTAATACCGGCGCATCATCTCCTCGTTCCGAGGAGATCACATCAAAACCTTCACTGCGTAAAAATGTAGCTACCAATTGCTGTTGTCGAGAGTCATCTTCAATTAATACGATCCGTTTTCTGTCTTGATTCAAATTTTATCCTCCCATGCACAAATGTTAGCCAAACCAGTCATTCTAGAGAGCCGCTTGCTTGATGCAATGAGTGCTGACAAAAAAACGACAAATATCATGACTTGATGAATTATAGATAAAAAGGCAGCATAAATGCTCGCAATATTCGTATATCCAGTATCTTTATCTGAAAGCTGGATTTTATAAAGCATTTTTATTTTTTATTAAAGTATGGCTCTCGCTTTTTTATTGAATAATGGTTTGCTAGTGCGAGCGATTGGAACGGCAAAAATTGATGCTAAAGTTGGTTTTTGTTAAGCAAATCAAATACTATAAAAAATTTATTTGTCAGTAGCTTAAACCTAACCTTTACTTTTTATTCCCAATAGGAATCGATTACATGGAAAGTCAGCAACAGCCGCGTCACCAATTTACATTCTTAGGGCGTGCCGGTGAATATTTTGGCATTTGGATCGTGAATATCTTACTCACCGTTATTACTTTGGGGATTTATTCCGCTTGGGCTAAAGTGCGCAATAAGCAGTATTTTTACGGCAATACCGAACTTGCCGGTGAGTCTTTTGAGTATTTGGCAAAACCTATACAAATTCTTATTGGCCGAATTATTGCGGTAATTTTGGTGCTTGGGTGGCTTACGCTACCTTCATTTCACCCCACTATTGGTGGCTTAATGGTGCTTCTGTTTGTGCTTGCTACGCCTGTGTTAGTGGTGCGTAATTTACGTTTTGATGCTCGGATGACGCGCTATCGGAATGTTCGATTCGATTTTGTAGGCAGTTATGGCCGTGCTTATATGGTGTTATTGGTACTGCCTTTGTTATATTTTGTTGGCTTCGCTATCGCTGCCGGGGGATTGACATTTCTCGCCCAAATGAGCTCACCGTGGATCCTCGGTATCATTAGTATTGTGGCCTGTGGACTAGGTTTAACCTTTATCTATGCTTTAATTACCAGCCAAATGAGTCAGTTTATTTTAAATGGCTATCGCTGGGGGCAGCAACAATTTGGCGCAGAGATTGGTACCGGACGCATATTTAAAATCTATTTAAAGACAGCGGCTATCGGCTTAAGCGGTTTATTAGTCATTGTTGCAATCGGAGTCGCTATTTTTGTGGGTTCGATTGGTATTGATTTCTCTCAGTTGGGGGGATTAATACAGCAGCTTAACCCGGAAAACTTAGAGAGTGATCTTGGTGTTCACTATGGTTTGTTTGGGGCTATCTTGGCAATTTATATCAGTATGTTTTTGCTTGGCTGGTTTGTGAGTGCCTATCTAAAAGCCTGCTTACGTAACTATCAATTTGGTGAAACTGTTTTAGCTGATAAATTGCAGCTAAATTCAACAGTGAAACCTTGGGCGTTTTTAGCTTTGCTACTTAGCAATTTGTTGCTTACTGTGTTCTCTTTAGGTTTGGCCTTACCCTTGGTAAAGGTTAGGTACGCTCGGTTTATGGCAAATGCCACCGCAATTGACGGCGATATCGATCAACTGACTACTCATAATCAAGTGGATGACGGTAATGTCGCGATTGCCGATGAAGTAGCCGATGCATTTAGTATTGAAATTGGCGTGATTTAGGACTGACATGCTTATTTCTGGAAAAGTGTTTGTGGCGAATAGCTCGCTAATTCGAGCCGCCTGTTTAAGTTGTTCCGATGAAGGGAAGCTGGAGCTTCGTGATGAGGAAGGCTGTATTCGAGCATCTTTGGCCGAAGTCGAAGTGTCGATGGCGATTGGCCGTCAGCCACGTAGTCTGATATTTGCCAATGGTCACCGCTTTGTCGCGGAACAGCCCGAGCAGTTAGCGGCCTGGCTAGAGCGCCATGGCAAAGGTTCTCTGGCGAAGCGCATCGAGAGTAACCTTTTAGCGATAGTGTTTGGCGTGCTGCTGAGTGCCCTATTGATGTTTTGGAGTATCGATAAGGGACTGCCGCGTTTGGCACACTATCTGGCCGGTTTTGTGCCGTATTCAGTTTCGCAAGAATTGGGTCAACAAACCTTGAGTCAATTGCAAGCTTTCGGCTTTCAAGACAGCCAGTTGGATGCGTCCCTACAACAACAAATTAGCGCAAACTTTGCGCGCTTAGTTGAAGGAACTGGGGAGCTACCAGGCGAGCCAAAATTGTTCTTCTACAACATGGGTGAACAAGCCAATGCTTTTGCCTTAGCCGACGGCAGTATTATTGTGACCGACCGTTTAGTTTCACTGATGCAACAGCCAGAGCAACTGAACGGCATTTTACTGCATGAGCTGGGCCACTTTGTCCACCACGACGGGATGACAGCCTTGGTTCGTTCGACTCTGGTCACTAGCGCGGTGATGCTACTGGTGGGTGATGCGAGCGCCTTGGTTGATGGTTTAATGGGGGCCGCAGTCTTGGGCTTAAATATGGGGTATTCGCGTGAGGTTGAGAGCCGAGCCGATTTATTTGCTTGCCATAGCGCGGCCCATTTAGGTTTATCTGGCGGGCAAATACTGGCGGGTTATCAGCAGCTGTTTAACCAGCAACAGACCGCAATACCACAATGGATAAGTAGCCATCCAGAAGACCAGCAGCGGATCTTACAATTGAAGTCTTGCTTGCAAATGGAATAAGCCGAACAGACTGCTCTACAACGTTTTTATTGATTGTAAATTAGTGGCCTTCGAGCCACTTTTTCTTTGGCGGGGATGCTTACTCTGCGTTGCTTATAGCTTTTGGTGAAACTTTTCTTGATATAGTCGGAGAGCATTGGGCTTGGGGAAACCGTGCTCATCAGTTTATAGAACAGGGATTGTCTATGGCTAGAATATTTGTTTTGATGCTGGCTTGGACGGCAGCATCGTTTAGTGTTGATGTGCTTGCTGTGTCGGTCGCGAGTTACCCACAAGATTGGCGTTCTTGGCCGATTGCCAATGTGAGTATGGTACCGGGCAAAGATGTGGTGTTGCCTGCCGATACGCCTTTGTTTATTCAAGAAGCGGTTGCGGCTTACAATTGGATTAACGATGGCAAAGGCACCAAACTGACGACCTATGTACACCCCGATAAGGTCGCCCAATATGCCAGCCACGGTCCGTACAGCGATGGGGTTACGGTGGTTGGCGTATATGAAACTCCTGGCGTAGTGTTTGTGACAGAGCACATCGCAGGGCAAGCCATTTATGGAACCTATGATACGAATGGTCAGGATATAAGCGCCCAGCATCCCACCTTTGAGCCGGAATTTTGTGGTCGTTGCAAGCCCTTAAAAAGTAAATCTGAATTCGCCATATTCAAGCTCACTATTACAGCGCCAGAGCAGCCGTTTACTGGCTAATGAGGCTGGCAGATGGTTCTGGCTGCTTGGTCATCAGATAATCTGGATTAGTCTGGACTCAACCTGCCACTTTGCTTCGCAAGGGGCGATCTGTTCTGACTGGTTACTCTAACCCATTTATGCCCCATTCCGTGTTACGCCTTCTAACGAACAACGCAATCACCCATGTTTCTTTCCATACCAAAACTAATGGTTTTGAATCAGATTTTACAAGCCAAGTTTAATCACCAGCTAGAATGCAAAAACCTGTTCGATGGTCTTGTCAAAAATCATCTATTTTGCAGCTTGAACCAAGCACTCTAAAGGGCTTTTGACGCCCGTGGTATGACGACCGATAACATGCGTGTAAATCTCAGTCGTTGTTACATCCTGATGGCCAAGTAATTCTTGTATAGTTCTTAAATCAGTCCCTTGTTCTAATAAGTGGGTGGCAAAACTGTGCCTAAAGGTATGGCAACTTGCAGGCTTATTTATACCGGCATTACGCACGGCTTTGGTGACTGCTTTTTGGAGCACACTATGATGAATATGATGGCGTTTGAGCTCACCTGTTCTAGCGTCGATACACAGGCGAGTTGAAGGAAACAAAAACTGCCAAGAAAACGACCGTTGAGAATGTGGGTACTTACGGGCTAACGCGTAAGGCATCGTCGTTCCAGCATAATGTAGACTCATATCGTGAGCAAAAACACTTTTGCTCAGGAGAATGTTATCGCGAAGCTTTGGGATCAAGTTAGGGGGTAACAAAGTCACGCGATCTTTATTTCCTTTGCCTTGCCGTACGGTGATTGTATTTTGATCAAAATCTAAGTCTTTAATCCGTAATCTCAAGCATTCACTGAGTCTTAGTCCCGAACCGTAAAGCAGTGAAGCCATGATCTGATAATCCGCGGGTAAATTCGCAATCACTTGGCTCACTTCAGCTCGAGTAAAAACTACGGGAATGTTGACTCGTTTTTTCGCGCGTTTCGCCTGAATTCCAATCATTTCGATACGTAGTACTTTGTTATAGAGAAACATTAAGGCATTAAATGCGATGTTTTGAGTCGCCGGAGCGACTTGCCTATCGACCGCTAGATGAGTTAGAAATCGTTCAATATCAGCAGCTCCGAGCTTTGCTGGGTGCTGCTTGTGATTAAAATACAAAAAACGTTTTATCCAATGCCAATAGGTTTGCTCGGTGCGAATACTGTAATGGTGCTGATAAATCGTATTTCTAAATCGCTGCTGGAGCCGCAATGGTGTGTTTGACATGTTGCGCACTTTTTGTCTGTATACATATGGCTCTTCACCGTTCTTGGTGGAAAGTCATATCAAGCCCTCCAAAGTGAAATAAAATAGCTCGCTTAAAGCGTTCTTTATTTCTAAAACCCATCGAACGTATTTTTAGGCGCTGAATGTTTCCATTTATCGCTTCCGCTAAGCCATTTGATACCTTATAACGCATCGCATTGATGATGCCCTTTAAGTGCGTTTTCACGGTTTCTGCTGCTGTCATCATCGGTCTGATTTGACTGACCTTTATGAGTGCTAACCAATCATTCCAAGCCGCTTTGGCGTTAGCTGCATCGCCATACCAAATGGCTCTTGCTTGCTCTTTAAATATCCAGCTCAAGCCTGTGTTTTGCATCATCTTGGCCAGCGCACTCACTCTTTCTCTCAATGTCCCATGTAGGTGGCTGTTTCGTTTTAACCATCCATACCGTGTTTGGTGGCACTCTCTTTTTAAATGCTGGGGCAACGCCATGAGTTCGCTTTTTCTCACTTCATTAACCGCTTTAGTGAGCACCTTTGCGATATGAAAATGGTCTATGGCTATCATTTGCTTAGCCCGCTCACCGAAGTAGTCATATGCTGCGTTTATATATGCTCTGCTCATGTCCATCGATATGGAACGTGTAACCATTGTTGACTCAGGGGGCAATGCCTTAAAGCAAGCTGATAAGCTCAGGCCTGTTCGACCGTCTTCAACCGATATCACCTGACCATCACGATTGGATAATACCGTGACATAGTCATGGCCTTTCTTAAATGCCGTTTCATCGACCAACAGGTCTTGGTAGTTCATGGTGGTTCTGGCTGTCAGGCCGCGTTGAACGGCCCGAGTCATCATGCGGTCAATGGCTCCCCAGCTAAGCCGATAGGTTTTACTCACCGCATATAATGAACTGACTTTAAGCATGTCTATAACGCGAGTCTCAAACAACTCTGTGTAGCGACTATGACTGGTAGCCCAAGGCACTTGAAGTGTTTGTACTCCATGCTCTGGACAATCAGCCCTAGGAACATTCGCTTCAATGCGCGTTTCAAACTGACAGGTATCTAAATGTCGCCAAGCCCGCCGCCGAGTATCGTGTCGACGAACAGCCTTACCGCAAGAGGGGCAAGCCGTTAATGAACCTCGGTCATAGTCAACGCGTACGGTGATGGTTTGGGTTGACTCATTGAGTTCAACAGATGAAACAGCCCAAGGATGAGTTAATCCAAGAATGGATTGATAAAGCGTCGTGTCTTGCATAGTCGCGAGGTATTCATGAACGTTTACTTATTATCTCGCTTATTAATGTTTGTTGAAAGTGTTTCCACTACATTCGGTGAAGAGCCATACATATACAGTATTTTTAGTTTCGTTTGCGTCATTTGTCAAAGTAATCAATGATAGAAATGGATCGATGATTGATTGATTCCGAGTAAAAAACTAAGGTAGACAATGGGTTAATATCAAATCATAAATTGATGAGCGAACGTGATGAAGATCATGTTTTTTGTGATAGGACGCGCGCTCATTGAATGGGATAGACCGCACGTGCGGCCTACTTAGCGTTATACACCATGAGGCTCTTGCCTCTACAATCTCAACCCCTAAAAGGAGTTTTAAATGAAAATAGCGGATTACGACAACCTCTTGTGTAAAATCTTTTCCTCAGAGGTTGCTGATTTTAACCAAAAAGAACTTAAAGTTTTAATGGTTAAACTACTCGACCACTTCCCTTACATTCAAAAAGATGAAGATAATAAGGAAATATATGATGTAGATAATAAATTCGCAAAGAAGTGGTATGCTGCTTACAATCATCTTATTTTATTGATGGATTTCAAGAAGCAAGATTATCGCCACACGGTAAGTGTCTGGTTATCGTCCTCGGCCCTGCTCATATCTGTGGTTGCGGTAATTGCAAACATACTAGCAAAATAAGGTTAATATATTTATTAAACTTACTATGATTGCAGCTATACCTAAGGTTATAGGTAAATTTTCGTAATTAAAAATGTTCATAATATTCTCCCAGTCCTTTACGGACATTTGTTGTATAACAAATAAGAATAGGTGTCGCGTAGCCGCCACCTTATTCGGGTGTTGAACAAGCCCGATGCTCCCTTCTATAGTAAATAACGGTATTGATGTTGGCGGGGCCAAGGCCTTGTTACTTTTTACAAGGCGAGTTTGGCTAAGACTGGGTGAATGGCGTTAAGCCTTTACCTGTCATACATGGTGCTAAGCTGTTATTTTTTGTATGTATTCATCCTCATGTTAAGCCCTGCCATTCTCCTTATATTGTTCGCCTTTCGGCTAGCTCGTTCGACTCACGCCTGTGCAGTGCATGGGGTGCTGGCAGCAAGGGCATGGCCGGGTCGCGCTGTGCTTGTCGGTTTGGAGCGCGGCGAGGTTCACGCGTTGCGGCACTCGCAGGAGTAACTGAATGCGCCGCAATATGTGTTTGGCGTTGCCCCGTAAAAAACCATAATCTCTCACCCGCTGTAATCCCTTGGGCAATACATGCGCCAAGATAAGCCTTAAGAACCTTAAGGTAGGCAAGGTGCGGATTTTGGTGGTGTGGCTTTGGCTATCTAGATACCTAAAACTCACTTGGTCATTATCGGTACTGATGATGTCGTTATCGGATAAGATCCCGCGATACAAGTAGCGAGATAAGTACTGTAGCGCGGGCAGCCCAAAACCTACGTTGCGACAATCGACCACCCATTTGGTGGGGATATGCGGGGGCAACTTGATGTTTGGGTGTTGATTGAGCGCATCTAGCATTCTCCCTCGCCATACCTTGGCCAGCGCAAAGGCGTTAAACAAGTACTTCTTGTTGCAGTGATGCCACTGCTGCTTCGCACGGTGATAGCGCCCACCGGCCACCAATACATGTAAGTGGGGATGCAGGTTACGCTGGCGGCTATGGGTATGCAGTACGGCGGTAAACCCTAATTCCCCCTGGTTCTGGCGTTTGGCAAAGTCCTTTAACAGGCTTGATACCACCTTGAACATGATTTGGTATAAGGCTTTAGGCTGCACGCGGGCTAAAGCCCTTAGCTCATGAGGCAGGGTGAAGGTCACCATAAAGTAAGTCGTGGGTAGCAGCTTGTGTTGTTGGCGAGTTAACCAGCCAGTGGTGCAATGGTGTTGGCACTGCGGGCAATGCCTATGGCCGCAAGACAGCGTCAATTGGTCTTGATGCGGGCAATGTTCACACTGCCAAAGGCTGTGACCTTGTTGCTCAGTTTTACAACGCAGCATGGCATACATTGCCCGTTTAGCATCCGCCCTTAAAAGCGGTGCAAGCTCGGCCTCATGTTGGTGAAGTAAATCAATAAAGGTGCTCATGGTTACGGCCACATGAGTGTGAGAGAGTCAGTGAGTTTATTCACTGCCTTTACGGCATCTAATTGCTTCACTTGGGTCAACTGGGTATAACGTGCAGTGGTATTTAAACTGGCGTGTCCCAGCAAGTGTTGCAAGGAGCGTAAATCCAAGCCTTGTTCAAGCAGATGGGTGGCATAACAATGGCGCAGCGAATGCGGGCTAATAGGTTTATGAATACCGCAATCGCGCAATACCCGCTTCAAGGCTTTTTGTACGCCGCCTTTATCCATAGGCACATCCACCTGTTTACCTTGGCGTGGAAACAGCAGACGAGCATGGCGATGGCTTTGCCAATGGTGACGTAAAACCTGAAGGGTGCGACGCGGCATGGGCACGAAGCGGTCTTTACCGCCTTTAGCATCCCGCACATGGATTTGCATGGCCTGACTATCAATATCATGAATGCTTAAGTGTAAGCCCTCGCTCAAGCGCAGCCCCATGGAATACAACACCAAGAAGAAGACTTGATAGCGGGGTTGCGACGTCATGCTAATCACGAAGCCGACTTGCGCAGGGCTTAAGATATCGGGTAAGCGCTTCACTTGAGGAGGCTTCACAATGTTTAACCACTGCCATTGTTTCTCGAGGGTGTAGCGATAAAAAAATTGCAAGCCATTGCGGTCTAGCTTCACGGTGCTCCAAGAATGGCTGCTAATGAGTTGAGCAAAATAGGCCTTTAAATCAGCGGTGCTTAAGGTATCGGGGGAGCGGTCAAAGTGGGCAGAAATCCGACGTACCGCACGCGAGTACGCATCAATGGTGGCTGGTCGTTTCCCTTGTAAGGTTAAATTGGTAAGGTGTTGTTTATATAAAACATGATAACGATGTTGTTGGGTAGGGTTCATGCTGCATACTCCGGTTCATCACGACCGATTGGCCGTGTCACATTGAGTATGAGATATCAGGTGCTATGCACTCTGCCGCAGAGCGGCTTCGTTCAACAAGTCGCTTAAAGGGACAAAAAACAGTTGGCTTTTGCTCCTTCGTCGCTAATTTTAGCCAACAATTTTTTGCCTATTAGCGAGGCGCTGGAGGATCCCCTCATAAATCTTTGACTCCTGAAGAGTGAGTTAACCAGCGAAACGCATTAATTGCCCAGCGTATTCGCTGCTCTGTGATAACATACTCAGGCCTTCGCCGTACTTCTTTTCCTAACCTTACTACCGATAAAACCGCCCGTTTGCGGATGGTATTGGCCTGAAAGTGTCGTTGCCATCCAATCTGTTGTGCCACTAAACCTAACCACCATAAAATGATGTCTGCCAGCATTGCTATCAGCAGTAGTACGTCATATCGGCGTGGACATCGTGAACGGCTATGGCGCAAACCAAAGCCGTATTGTGGACTTTTTAAGTCGCGGAAGGTTTCTTCTATTTGCATCCGTTTGGCGTACAACTTTGTAATTTGCACAGCGGTAAATAGCTCAGGAGGCAGGTTCGTGGCCAGAACCCAAGGCTCTTTAGCGGAGCGGTGATATAGCTTCTTGGCTGAATGGTTATTGCCTGAGCGGCGGGAGCGTTTATCTTTACGCTGCTTATCGTTAGATTTAAACACGTATAAGTGACAAGGCATGGGCTTCTTGCGGGCAATTTGCACCGCACCGATGTAATGCGCCTTACCGCTTGCTGAATCATACAAGGTTTTAGTCAGCGCCCATTGAGCACTGAGCTGATAACACACTTCCCCCCGCAATCTACCCAACCAATACCAGCCATAAGAGGCCACTTCCCTAAACCAAGTATTGCGATACCCCGCATCCGTCACTATGAGCGGTGTACAGCCTACTGGTAACACACTGGCTAGTTCGGATAGGAACTGATTGTGACTACGAGGTGCATTGTAATCTTTGAACTCGAAGGTGCGTTCATACAAGGTAATGGAGCGGCCATTTATTGAGACAGAAGCGCGTAATGTCATCATCCGTAGTTGCTCACGGACGTCAGCCCAATCGACCAAGACCACAGGCAGTGGATTAGCCCCGCAAATTTGTCGAGCATGCCATTGATATATGGCTAAACGTTCACTATTTAAATGGTGATTACCGAGCAAGCGGTCCATGCGTTTAATGCAGTGTTTAGGTGAGGTACGGCTGGTGATATTACGTCCTAGCTCGGTGAGAGACAATTTATCGCCATCTAATAGCGATGTTGTTGCAACCATCAGAGAGTTAAGGCGTTTTTTGTGAATATAGGGGCACAGCTCAATAAGCATTTGGTGTAGAATTTGAGTTTCGCGCATCCCGACTGCCTCCGTGCAGGTTTGATAGGAAAGGTTTTTGGCGAAATTAATTAGATCAAATAACGGGGTGCGCGTCTACTTATATGAATTCTCAAGAGATTATGAGGGGATTCGCTAGATTGCGGCGTTATGTGCCATCCATAATTCGGAGCTTGCATGTCTAATGATATGAGAAAACGAGTTGAGCGTTTTAGAAATAAAGCTAAAGATATAAAGTGGCCAGAAAACATCGTAGATTTTGAATCTTCAAATTTCTGTGTTTCTGGGATAAAGCCACTTGATGAAGCAATAGATGAAATTCAGAGTGCCTTTGTTTGGTGTTGGTCTATGAAAGATCATTTAAAGAAATCTTTATATGAAAACAACAAAAACATTTCGCGTAAAGAGTTCAATAAGTGTTTTGAAAATGAAATAAACAGCTATAAAGAACTGACTTTATGTGCTGATATTGCAAATAGTGAAAAGCATCAAGGCTTAGATCAAAAACCTAGAAGTGGAAGTGTTGTTACTTTGGATATGTCGCATTTAATAAAAATATCGAAGTCTACTATAAGCCAAATTCATCGGATAGATGGGCGCTACTTTTTCACTCCAAAATCTAATGAAGCAGTTAAATTAACAGCAAATATCATAAACGACAAAAATGAGATTGTAGCTGATGCCTTTAATTGTATTGATAAAAGCCTTGAAGCTTGGGAGTTAATTACTTCTAAGTATTCAGGCACATAATCGGGTAGCCGAAGGTATCTAGCCTCCAGCCCCCACAACACCCTGCATGCGGCTCCGCACAGGGCGTTTCACTTAGAATGGTGAAGCTTAATCCATCCATCTCGAAGCGCAAATAGACCTTGGGATGCTAAATAAGCATTCGATAATGCTTGTTGGATCCCCGGTGTTTTCGAGCTTCTCCATGGGCCTTTACTGGTTATGCCACAGGCTACCGCGGCTTGAACATGTACTCCTCTACGCATCAGATTTCTTACTTTGGTTCTCGGTTTTCGCCACTGTCGCCAGTAGGCCATTCGCACTCTGCGCCTTATCCAGTGATCTAGATCTACGCACAGTTGATAGCAATTCGCGATCCCAAAGTAGTTTATCCATCCTCGCAAGTATTGGCTTACTTTAAATAGCTGATAGCCCATCGACACGCCCCAGTTACGGTTTGTTAGACGCCTAATTTGTTGTTTAAAACGGTGTAGCGTTTTGGCATGAATTTGCAGCCGTCCCGCTTTAAAGGTAAACCCTAAGAACTTACTCTTCGCCGTTTTAACCACCTGACTTTTGGCTGTATTAACCACAAGTTTTAAGCGCCGTTGCAAGAAGCTACTAATGCTCGTAAGCACTCGTTCACTCGCATGCTGACTTCTCAGCAAAATGGTAAAATCATCGGCGTAACGAGCAAACTTGTGCCCTCGATTTTCCAGCTCTTTGTCCAATGGATCGAGCATGATATTGGCCAGCAAGGGCGATAATGGTCCCCCTTGCGGTACACCTTCTCGACTTTCCTGATAGCACTGGTTAGGGATAAAACCCACTCTCAGGTATTTTCCAATCAGTGTAAGTAGCCGTTTATCTTGAACTCGATTTCCCAGCTGACTCATGAGCAGATCATGGTTAACTCGGTCAAAGAATTTAGATAAGTCCACATCAACCGCAAAACGTCGGCCTTGCTTGATGATGCCTTGAACTTGCTTCACTGCTTGCTGCCCATTCTTGTTTGGCCTAAATCCAAAGCTATGGGCTGAGAAACTAGGGTCAAAAATGGGCGTAAGCACTTGAGCTATGGCCTGTTGAATAACACGGTCTAGCACCGTTGGGATCCCCAGTTGGCGTTTACCGCCATCGGGTTTGTCAATCTCCACACGGCGAACCGGTTTAGGCTGATACTGGCCATTACGCAGCGCAGCAGCAACCTGCTTCCAGTGTAGTTTTGCCCAAGAAGGAAATGCATCAATGGACATGTTATCCACTCCAGCAGCCCCTTTATTGGCTCGAACACCTTGCCACGCGAGCTGAATATTCTGCCGCGTTAGCATATGTTCGAATAGATGTTGGCTAAAGGTTGGCTGCGAGTTATTACGCTGAATCACATCTACGCCGGACGGCGAATGGGTGTTCAAGTTTAACAAGGCTCCTCCTTTATTCTAAGTGTTCAGGCCTTCACCGTGTCCCAACCATTACGATGGGCGTTGGGCTACTATGCCGTCTGCTGACTTCTGCTTAATCACCGTTTGAGTTACCCCAAATAGCGCTATCGTTGTTCATCGTATTTGCTCACTTAAGTTGATGAGAATTAAGTGCCAGGCCTGTTGAACTAGCGGCCAAGCTAGTCAGTTTAACGATCGCCTGTTAAGCAGATCTCCCCAGATAAGAACATGCACTGTCTCTGCACTGCTGCATCATTTACGGTGGCCGTTAGATCACATGGCTTCGTTGTCTTGTGCCAACTCGCCTCCAGCCTACGCCTCATATGATGTTTTTGTTCATCAGCTCGCAGATTTGCGTCCGGCTTCCTTCAGACATTCCCTCACGGTAACGCCCTTGCCATTCGCTAGTAGTTAGCGTTTAATAATCAAAGTGTTATTAAGCGGTGACCTTCCTACAGAGGACTTTCACCTCATTAGTTCATGCCCATGCTGGGCGTACACAAAGCCAGTAACGTCGAGCTACTTTTCCGTCGCTTGAATTATGGCGAAAAAGACTGCCATAATTCAATCAACTACAAAGCAGCCGCGTTCTGGCGGCGTTAATACTGAGTATGCCTAGCTTGGGTTTACCCAAAGCATCACCGCATTAATTACCTTCCTAACACGTTTTTGTCCAAAAGTGAGTTGGTAATTTAGTGTGTAGCTTGTACGGTTAGGTCACGCTCGGTAATCCGCAGTGTCAGATTGTGTAAGAGCTAGTAAAGATAATCACACTAGTACAGATAATCACTCATCAACTCATCAACTCATCAACTCATCAACTCATCAATTCATCCACTGCTCACCGAGAGAGCGGCGCTTGTGGGATGAAGGTTTATTACAGATGAGGCTTTTTCGCTCCAAATAGTCAGGCTGGCGGTACTTAATTGCGGCAGAATCATACCCTCAATTCGGGCTTCAAAAAAACCAAACAAGACGGTAAGCTTTTGAATGATAGCAGACTTGATAAGTCGCTCAATTTAACTGCGCTAATTGCCTCGCAGTTGCCGTGCAACGATCACGAACTGGGGGGCTCAATCCTTTGAGCGCTCTGCCAGCACGGGCTTGTTGCTGGCGAAAGCAATTTACTGCGCCCTTTCGGCTGGCCAGATGGCGCAGCCTTTGGTGTTTGGGATCGCCAGCGCGTGGGCGCGAAGCGGTTTAAGATGTATCTTCTACTGGCTTTGGTTTGGCGGGTGACCGCTTCTGCTCAGTAACAGGATCAAGTAACTGCCACCTAATATAGAGGCAATGGTGCCCGCTGGCATCTGTACCGGATAGAGCAAGACTCGACCTAACCAATCGGATACCAACATTAATAATGCGCCAATGATGCATGCCAGTAGTAACTGCGGCGCAGCTTTCTTGGCGCCAAGCATCACCGCCATATGCGGAGCTAATAAACCCACAAAGGCTAAGGGGCCAATCACGGCGGTTACTAGTGCGCATAATAGCGCCACGATGATGAGTAATATCAGCCGAGCCTGGCTTATATTCAGGCCTCTCGCCTTAGCGATGTCATCTCCCGCCGAAATCAGAGTTAACCAGCGACTCAGTGACAGGCTGAGCAGCCCTAACAGCGTCACCGAGACGAGCAGCAAGATGACCTGTGAGGGAGCCACGCGATAGGTGGTTCCGGATAACCAGCCCAGGATGCTATAAACCTCATCACTGCCTTTGGCCAAAACAAAGGCGATGAGGGCGTCGATGAGCGCCGCTAAAGCAATGCCAATTAATACCATCATCGCAGGTGAAAACTGATGTTTTCTACCCAGTAACAGCAATAGGGCGAGGACCGCGCTACTGCCAATAAATGCGACTAAACTTCCCACCTCAAAAATTGACGCACCGGTGAAGATAGTGGTGATGACCAAGGCAAATGTAGCACCAGCCGACATCCCTAAAATGTCGGGGCTGGCCAAGGGGTTGCGGATCAGTCGCTGTAAGATTACCCCGGCCATGGCCATCGCTGCACCGCCCGCCACGGCGGCAAATACTCGTGGCCAGCGTAGCTGCCAGGTGTGTAAATTACTGATGGATAACTGCCAGCCATGCAATGAAGGTGCAACAAATAAGGCGACAAATAATATGCTTAACAATAGGCAGATTAAAGCTAGGGGCAGATGCTTGTGTAAGCTGACGGCGCCTTTTGGCAGGCTTAGACTTTGCTGGTCTTTCGCGCCTAGTTTACCACGGCTAAACCAAATCAGTGCTGGGGCCCCAATTAAAGCCGCCGCGGTGCCACTTGGGATCATATTGGTTGTGTAGCCGCTGGCAATCAGGGCAATCATATCGGTTATTAGCAGCAATAAAGCGCCAATTAAGACACTAAAGCATAATTGGTCACGGGCTGTTCTGGCACCTAAACTACGCACGATATTGGGTGCCAGCAGACCAATAAAAGCGATTAATCCCACAGCGGTAATCGCGCAGGAGAGCATCCAAATGGCGAAGCCAATCAGCGTGACCATGGTGGGAATGAGGCTTAAACCACGAGCCCCGGCCGCCTGTTCACCTAAACGTAATAGGCTGAGTGGGCGAGGGGCAAAATATAACAACAGGGGCATGGGCCACAACTTTGGTAGTAACCAAGTCACCCAACTCCAGTCGCTTTGAGTGAGATCACCAGCACCCCAAATAAACAGGTTTTTAGCATATTGATCATGTGTCATCACGATAGCCGTCGCGATGGCACCTAACAGTAGATTGATGGCCAAACCCGATAAAATCACCGGTAAGCCCCCCAAACCCTGACGACCCGCAATAAAAATGACCAGTGCAGTGCTGAGTATGGCGCCTCCCATGGCAAACCAGTGCCCATAAAGGGGGACTAGACTGGGTAAAAAGACACTTAAACAGACCAAGCCTAACCACGCGCCAGAAGACGCGCCTAAGGTCATCGGCGATAATAAATAGTTTTGTGTTAACTGCTGCAAAAGGCTACCGACCAAACCCAATACGCCGCCCACAATAATCGCTAAGCTGAGTCTTGGCAGGCTGGCATACAAAAACATCACCTCGGAAAATTGCTGGCTTTGCCAGTGGTGAATCAGGCTCAGCTGACGGAAGAGGCTGGGTGCCTCGCCTATTTGTAAATAGCCGAGGGTAGCGACGATGAATATGCCGCCACTAAGGCTGTATCTGGATAATATGCTCATCGGTGTTGGGTTTACTCAGGACTGTTGATGTTTAATAAACTGTCGGTAAGGGCCTGAGCGAAGTAGCCAACCGAGTTTACGCCACCATAACTCCAGATAGCTTCCATGGTGGTGTAGTGGCCTTTGCGGACAAACGGCAGAGCTTGCCATAGCGGTGAGGCTTGCAACTGTTTTTCTTGATCAAAGGGTTTAATGTTGACCACGATGCCCTCTTCAATTTGAGCTAAATCGCTTAGTTTCTTCTGGGCGATCCCCCATTTGGAGGGGCCTAAAGGGAGCGCGGGGGCGATCCCTAATTGCTCGGCTGCGGCTTGGGAAAGTGAATTATCTCCATAGACGATAATCGTTGAGGCATTGTTGAATCGAATGGTGGTTACTTTGGGGATATGCCCCGAAAAATGTTGGGATATTTGTTGTTTTAAATCTACAAATTGCTTCTCTAAGGCGGTGAGCTTTTGTGCGGCGACCGTTTGTTTATCAAATAACTCGGCCAATTGCATAAAGATTTTTTTGGACTTTTGATAGTTATCCTGGCTGGCGTTAAACGAATCAAAAAACAGCGTTGGTGCAATTTTTTCTAAACGCGGCAGTAGATCGGCCTGTGAGCTACTCAGTAAGATGACATCTGGTTTGAGTTCTTCGATTAACTCGAGATTCGGCTCCATGCGAGTCCCCACATCGGTGACGCCTGCCTGAATGGCTGGTTTGACGACCCAGGTTTGGTAACCAGCAATATCGGCAATACCCACCGGGACAAGACCTAATTCTAATACGTTTTCTGCCATGGACCAGTTGAGTGCAACAATGCGTTGCGGCACCTTAGCAAAGTGATGCGACTTGATGTCATCGTTGATGGTTAAAGCCATTGCCAGGCTTGATTGAAGCACTAGCATCAATAAAACGGTTTTTATGATGAATGGAGTTCGGCGACAATGAGTTTGAATCATAATTGTTCCTCTTGGGGATAAGCGACCGCGGCCACGGGGAGGTTTTGCTGGGCTTGTTTGATTAAATCAAAATCCAAGCCATAAATTTTTCGCAGGTTCGCAGGTGTCAGTAATTGTTGAGGTGAGCCATCAAAACAGATTTGCCCCTGTTTTAAAGCCAGAATGCGATCGGCAAAGCGACAGGCCAGATTGACATCGTGCAAGATCACAACAATACCGCGCTGCTGCTGTTGGTTGAGCTGACGCAGTAACTGCATTAAGTCGTATTGATGACTAAGGTCTAAGGCGGATGTCGGTTCATCAAGCAGCAGCATCGGGGCCTGCTGGGCAAGTAACATGGCAATCCAGGCGCGCTGACGTTCACCACCGGAGAGTTGATCAGCCAGCTGCTCACCGTAGTGGCTGACATTGGTTTGCCGTAGGGCTTGCTGGACTGCCAAATGGTCACTGGATTTCCAGCGGCCTAAAGTTCCACGCCAGGGGAAACGGCCTAAACGGACTAATTCGGTCACCGTTAATCCCGCAACATCTGGAAGTCGTTGCGGCAGATAGGCCAGCTGCTGAGCCAATTGGCGCTGGGAAAGCCTCTCCAGGGAATGTTGATTTAAACAAATACGTCCTTGAGTTGGGTTTTGTTGGCGCGCTAATAGCTTCATTAAGGTCGACTTTCCGGAACCATTGTGGCCCAGAATGACGGTGATTTGCTGCGCAGCAATGCGCAACTCTGGAATATTTAACACGGTGTTTTGTTGATGACGTACGATGACGTGGTGTAGCTCTAACATCGGAGGTTTACTTTTTTATGGCTCACTGAACATGCCGCGCTAGGGTTTAACATGTTTGCAAGGATTGTTTATGTGCCGCTAAGCGCTGTGCTAACTCGGCGCGTTGCAGCTTCGGACAGTTGAGGCAGTAATCACCATCGGCTCGCCGATAGTGCTGGCAACAGGCTGAAGGTTTGGCCAGAACGGTACTGCGTTCTGGGTTTAATTCAAAATCAAAAAATGGTGATTTGGGCCCGAGTTGAAGTTGTTCACTCCAGGGACTTAATAAATGGCTGAGTGCCACACTGTTGAGTTGCGGGAATGCTGCAGCTAACTTGAGCATCAGATTAGCGATTTGATCTTTGACGAGACGCATGGCGACGGCTTCGCTCAGTCTACCCTGTTGTCCTAAGGCTGAGCGGTAGTCTTGTAATAATTGGCTTAATTGGCGACAGCTTTGATTTAATACCCATTGCTGATCATCAGCCGCTGTGGGGGAGCTAAGTTGCAGATCCAGATAGCCACTCACAATGCCACTCTCTAAGTTAAGTCTTTGCTTGAATTGGCTCAGGTCTAAACTGGTTTGGCGGGCATATACCGCAATCAATGTTAGTGTAATGGGTTGCCAAATGAGCATCCTCCAACTTTGGATGAGCCAATACACTTCGCCAGCTTCGGGATGTTGATGTTGCCAGCTGCGATACAATTGGCAAACTACCTCACTTATTTGTGGGGATTGGGCATCAATCAACGGCTGCGAGTTAAGCTGGTGAGTGTGTAATTCAATTAAGCTGGGGCTTAAATGTCGCGCCAGTTCAGCCAAAGGCTTGCTGCTTTGAAAAGCGGCGAGCAGGTATTGGCTGATGCTATCCAAGTTAGACGATGTCATGAGCAATATTGGCTCAATTGGCCTGCGGCGAAAATGCACGGAGGCCATGGTTGAGTCCTAAAAATTGTATCGAACATCGGCGGTGACGTATAAACCTTCACCATAACCAGTGGTTCCAGAGGTAGACGCATATGCCACGTAAGTCTTATTGAATAAGTTTTTCGCGTTTAAGCTCAGATCCCAGTGACCGGTTTGGTAAGCGGCCATGGCGTCAAATAGCGTCACTGATGGTACAGTGTACAGATCAGTGCCATCGGTGGTATCTCCTACATAACGGCTTCCTAAACCGACTCGTAAACCTTCAAGCGAGCTTTTGAATTGATAATTCGCCCATACCGAAGCGAGTCTATCGGGCACATAGGCGATCCGGTAACCGGTTTCTTCATCTTCAGTTCTTTGTTCGGTATAGGTGGCAATTAAATCAACTTGTAACCATTTTTTATGAACTTCGAACTCAGCGCCTTGAATACTGACATCAGCCAGTGGCCGAACACCACCATTGGGATTGGTTTGAACTCGATTTTTCTGGGTAATGTCATACAAAGAAACGGTTGCAAGTAGGTCTGAACCAGTGGGTTGATATTTTATGCCCGTTTCATATTGCTCGCCACGTAGCGGATCGAGGTAGATCAGTTTACCGTTATTCATATCCGAGACAGCTTGCTGAGGCTCGAATGATTGCGAGTAGCTTAGGTAAGGAGAGAGTCCGTTATCAAAGTGGTACATTCCACCGAAGCGTCCGGTCACCGCATCTTCGCTAGTATTGGCGATACTACCTTCGGTTTTGGTTTTGGTGGTGTCGTAGCGTAAACCAGCATTCACCGACACTTGAGCAATATTGACTTGGTCATTCAGATAAATACCAAGTTGCGAGGCCGTCACTTCTGCCCCAGGTGTAATGGTATAGCCGCTGGGAATGTTGCCATAAACCGGATTATAAGGGTCGATGGTACCACCGCTGCCAAACCAGACATCGTCACGTGTTTTTGCCTGCTGGCCGTCTACGCCGATTAATAGCGCATGTTCTGTCGCACCCAAAGAAAAATTAGCCAAGGCGCGCACATCGCTGGTGAGCACTTTGCTATTTCCTTGCTTATGGTACGCCGCACGGTTGATCGTGCCATCGGGGTTATACATAATCGGAGCGCCATCACTACTGGTACTCGGCGCATAAGACCACATGGAGCGGTAATCGGATTCACTATCGGTGTAGCGCATATTGGCTTGCAATGACCAGATCTGATTAAAACGATGGTCAAATAAGGCCGTTAGCGATAGTTGTTCGGTGTCATAACTATCCCAGCCGGGCTCACTTAAAAAGGTGCTTTTGTCGATATACTGGCCATTCGGTCCCGCGAACAGTGTACCTTCGGTAGGTAAAAATTGAAGTACTGTGCCCGATTCGTCGCGTTGATAGTTGGCCAATAGGGTTAAATTGGTTGCGTCACCCATCATCCAGGTTAAGGAAGGATTAATCAGGTAGCGATTGTCTTCGGTATGATTAACTTGGGTATCACCTTCGCGCGCTAAAGCGACCATTCGGTAGAGTAGGTTGCTGTTAGCAATTGGTCCGGTCGAGTCAATTGCAATTTGGCGTCGATTATGGGAACCGCCTTGGGCCAATAGTTGATGACTGGCCTGCTGTTGTGGCAATTTTGACACCAGATTCACAATGCCCCCAGTAGAGCCTTGACCAAATAATACCGATGAGGGGCCTTTGAGAACTTCAATTCGTTCCATAGAGAAGGTGTCGGGGCGAATGTTGTTATAGTAGCCAAACAGTGATTTCATGCCGTCCACATACTGGGTGGGGGCGACACCACGGACCAGACTCCAGTCACCACGTGAATCTAAACCAAAGGCACTACTATAGACACCGGAAGTATAAAGTAATGCGTCCTGTAGGTTTTTAACGCCGGTATCTCGCATAAATTGTTGGTCAATCACTGCAACGGAAAATGGTAGTTCTTTGATCGGAATATCCATTTTGCTGCCAGTTGTGGTTGAGTTAGCAATTCCTTTTTCAGCGACGACGGTGAGCTTATCACCAACCTCTAATTGCTCGTGATTGGCAGTGGTTTGTTCAGCGTTGACATTTTGGCTAAGTACGGCTGCTAGCAACACCGATATGTAAGTACGGTTCATCCTTAATTTTCCTGCATTAAGTTAATTCAGTGAGTTTCACTTCCTTTCAATAAACGGTATGATATTATCAAACACAAATAAGAACAATTCTTATTTGCGTTAATGGTTGTGGTTGCTTGTTGGTGAAATGTTGCGACAGGCTGAACTTGTAAACTTTTTGTTGGTGGCGAATTTTGATGATAAATGTCGCTGCCAGCACTAAGCATTAGTGTTGTTATTTCATCGACATGCAATCTCTGGGTTGTTGGGATCCTCATTATTCATCTTGTGAAAGAATGTTTATCAGTGGTAAAAAAATGAAGATATTAAAGGGCCGGTTGAGCTGGTCATGTTTACTCGCCGGAATGTGCTTGGCTCATGTGGTACAGGCGAGTGAAATTGATGCCAGTCTTAAAACAACTGAGCAAAGTCATCGGAAAAATCAGCAGACTCAGTTGAAGCTTGATGGTTTAGATGAGCGGGCACAACAAGCCTTTTTAGATTATCAGCAAAATCAGCAACAAGCCGATTTAGTAGAGGCTTATAACAAACAGTTGAGCTTGATGGTGGCTTCTCAACAGCAAGAGCTGGATGATTTACAAAGTCAGCTTGGCTCTTTAGAGGCGACTCAGCAAGCGGCCTTACCCTTGTTGGCTGATATGCTTGAGGGTTTAGCCCATTTTGTGGCGCAAGATTTGCCTTTTTTGCCGCAGGAACGTCAGCAACGTTTAGCTAAACTGCAAAATAATTTAGTGCGAGCTGATGTGAGTTTGGCCGAGAAATACCGTCAAGTATTAGAAGCCTACCAAATTGAAATAGAATATGGACGTACCATTGAGGCTTACCAAGGTAAGTTAACCAGCGCTGAATTAAAGTCTTTTAAAACATTGCCTACCCACGATGGGGACGAACTGCAAGTCGACTTTTTCCGCTTGGGTCGCACCGCCTTGTATTTTCAAAGTTTAGATAGCCAGATTAGCGGTTTATGGGATCCTCAGCAACAAGCTTGGGTGAGTTTACCTAAACAACACAATTTGGACTTACGTTCGGCTATTCAAATCGCTTGGCAACAGAGTATTCCCGAGCTATTAACGCTGCCACTTAATCCGATCGAGCGGGGGCTGTAATGCGCATTTTGTCGATCTTATTATTTACCTTATTCAGTTTTTCAACACCGCTATCAGCCGCCGAGCCTAGTCATCGTTTAGCATCGCTCGCGACAGACATTCTTCAGCATGATGGTCAAGTCAATCAGCAGCGTTTAGCCGAATTTAAACAACACCTAGATAGTCAAAAGGCGCTATTGGCACAAAGCCAGCAACGTTTGGCCGCGGCGAATGCTCGGCAACTAGAATTAAAGCAAGCCTTTGACCAAAACGAACAGCATTTAACTGAAATACAGCAATTGTTGACTCAGCGAAGTGGTCAGCTCGGCGAAGTGTTTGGTGTCGTGAAGCAACAAGCCAGTGAGGCGCAAGGGCAGTTGCAGGATTCTTTGGTTAGTGCGCAGTTTCCGGGACGCAGCAAACAGCTAGATTTTGCTTCGGCACAACGAATTCCGAGTATCGATGAATTTAAGACTTTGTGGGTTAGCTTATATGATGAGTTAAATGAATCTGGAAAAATCGTTTTATTTGAGCGGGATGTGGTGGAGCCTTCCGGGCAAACTCGCAGTACCCAAGTATTGCGCATTGGTAATTTTCAGTTGCTTGACCAACAAGGGCATTATTTGAGCTGGCAAAACAAGCTGGATCAATTATTGGTGTTGAGTCGTCAGCCAGACGGCGCGGCGGTGAATCAGGCGAAAGCCTATATAGAGGGCAAGCAAGCCAGCTTAGTGATCGATCCTACCCGTGGCCAATTATTGGCCTTACTCGGCCAAGTGCCCAGCTTAGAGCAGCGAATTAAACAAGGTGGCTATGTGGGCTATATCATTTTGGCCTTGGGACTGATTGGTTTGGTGATGGCCCTGTGGCGGATGTTGCTGTTAAGCATCACCGAGATGAAGGTGAAGCGCCAGTTAAAAAACAGTTCAGGCCAACTATTCGATAATAACCCTTTAGGGCGAGTATTGAATAAAGCCCAGCAAAGTGAATTAGCAGTGGACGATTTAGCCTTAAGAGTTGAAGAGTCAATTTTAGAGGAAGTTCCTGGCTTAGAGCGAGGTCAAAGTCTGATTAAGTTGTTTGCGGCAGTTGCGCCTTTATTGGGGCTGCTGGGCACCGTGACCGGAATGATCGGCACTTTCCAGAGTATTACGCTGTTTGGTACCAGCGATCCGAAATTAATGGCAGGAGGGATTTCTCAGGCTCTGATTACCACGGTACTGGGCTTGATTGTGGCCATTCCACTGTTGTTTAGCCATAACTTGTTGAGTAGCCGTTCTCGCCGAGTGATTCAGATATTACAGCAAAAAAGTACCGCTTTATTGGCTGATCGACGTGAAGTTCAGCAAGTAAGGAGCAAACATGCTGCTTGATTGGAGTCGCTTTACAGCCTTGCTGCTGCAGTTTCTTCATTCCGGTGGTTGGGTGCTGAGCCTTATTTTGGCTTTAGCTGCTTTGTTGATGACGCTTATTTTGGAGCGTTATTGGTTTCGTTGGTTTAGTTTTCCAGTGTTGCGGCAACAATTTAATCAGAACGGTGCCTCGCAACGAGAACTGTATCGCTGGCAAAGTGAATATTGCGATTTAGATCTACAGCTTAAACAGCATTTATCATTTATTAAGTTATTGATTTCACTGTGCCCTTTAGTAGGCTTGCTGGGCACGGTCACCGGTATGGTACAGGTTTTTGATAGTTTAGCGCTTAACGGAACAGGCAATGCTCGTTTAATGGCAGCAGGCATTGCCAAAGCCACCTTACCCACTATGGCAGGTATGGCTATCGCGGTTTTTGGGTTGATTTTCCATACGCACTTGGCACGTTGGACCATTCGTCAACGGGCCAGCATTCAGGCGAGCGCGGCCTCACTAGGGACTCAACATGGATAATCAAAGATTAAATAGTAGAGTAGACAATGAGACAAACTAAGTTTTTATTCCAGCAAGAGGATGAAGCGCAGATCGATATGACGCCGATGCTGGATATCGTGTTCATCATGTTGATATTTTTCATCGTCTCCACTTCGTTTGTGCGTGAAGCCGGTATTGAAGTGAATCGACCCCAGTCGCAAACCAGTACCGAGCAAAGCCAAGGGGCGGTGATGGTTGCCTTAAGTGCTAAGGCCGAAATTTGGTTGGATGGTCAGGCGATAGACATTCGTATGTTACGTCCAACTTTGGAGCGTTTAAAGTCTGAGCAAGCCGATTTAGCGGTCGTGGTGCAAGCTGACGAGAAGGCCAGCACTGGTGATTTAGTGAAACTGCTGGATCAATTGCGCTTAGCAAACTTGCCGTACTCGGTGGCAACCCGGATGGGTGGTTAGTTATGTTGCGCTTGCTGGCATTTTCGCCTCTGGGTATTTTGTTTGCCTCGAGTTTTTTCTGGGCCTTAGCGCATCTTGCTGGCATCGGTCAAACGGCGAAGTTTGAACGCAGCGAAGCGCCGCACTTAAGTTTTTTGGCTGTAAAACAAGATAGCGATGTAGAACATCGCTTACGAGAGCGACAAAAACCACCAGAGCCAGAGCTCGAGGCTGTCCCAGAACTGCCACCAATGCCCTCGCAAACTTTAAGCCAAGCGCCACAGCCTAAAATCGATTTAAATTTACCGAGCATCAGTAGTACGCAAGTCGCGATTAGTTCGGTGAGTAATCTAATTCATATAGGCCCACCGGCTCCGGTTGCGGTGACGATTGATCGCAATCCGATGGCTTTGTCTCGGGTATCGCCAATTTATCCCCGCTCAGCGGAGCGACGCAAGATTGAAGGTAAAGTCACGGTGCACTTCACGGTAAAAGAAAATGGTGAGGTCGCGATTGGCAGTATTAAGGTGGTGAAATCGGATCCCAAAGGGGTGTTTGAAGCGTCGGTTAAGCAGGCTTTAATGCGTTGGCGTTTTCAGGTTAAAACCGAGAATGGTAAGGCGGTTTCTTTTAGAGCCTTACAAACTTTCGAATTTACTCGCGGTGATTAAGGAATGTTTATGTTAAAGCATATGATACTGCTGGCTTTACTTTGCGTGAGTGCTGCGGGATTTGCCAAGACTAATCAGCTCAATCAATATGAGTATAAGCAAATCAATAGCGCCTTGAGTTTGATTGAGCAACAGCAGCTTCAGCAGGCGAAGCGGGTGTTAGTGAAGCTTGAGCAGACACTCAAACCACTTGCGGCGCGGGCCTATGCTCTGGCAATTACTCGACTTAATTTGGCGCAGTTAGCCTTGAGCGGTGATCACTACCAACAGGCTCTTAATTATTATCAGCTCGCGGTGGACTCTAATACGCTCGAGCCAGCACAGCTGTTGCAACTGATGCTAGTCAGAGCACAATTAAATCTAGCCTTACAACATTGGGCGATTGGCGCTGAGCTATTGGAGACTTGGTTAAGCCAAGCCGAGCCAAGCTCAATTGCGGCTAGCCATTATCAGCTGTTGGCTCAGGCAAAATTGCAGCAGCAGCAATGGCGCGCTGGGGCGGAGGCGATTGAACGGGCCATCAGTATGCAAAAATCAGCAACGGTGCCGATAAATTGGTATCAGATGGCGATGGTCAGTCGCTCTCAGCTGTCGCAATGGCGCTTGGCGATCAAATGGCAAAAGCAGCTGCTGTCAGCCGAGCCGAAAAAAATGTCGCACTGGTATCAACTTGCGGCGTTGTTGATGCAAAATAAAGATGAGCCTGCTGCTTTGGCCAGTTTACGCTTGGCCTATCAGCAAGGATTATTTGAGAAGCCAAGCCAGTACACTTTGTTGAGCCAATTATTGATACGTCAAGGCAATGCCTATTTGGCGGCGCAGATCTTAGAGCAAGCGATGCAGCGTGGGCAGTTAAAGCGAAATAAGCGTTATCAGTCTTTGCTTAGTCAAGCTTGGTTGCTGGCCAAGCAGCAAAAGCAGGCGAGTGCTGCCTTAGCGCAACTTTTGAAAATTGACGATAGTGAAGCGAATTTACGTCAGTATGCGCAATTGTTATTGCAGCAGCAACAGTGGAATAAAGCACTTGATGTGTTACAGCATTTGGCGGATAAACAAGCTAAAGTTGAACCACGCTTGTGGTTAATGATGGGGATCGCCAATATTCATCTGGGGCAGTTAAGTAGAGCGCAACAGCTGATTGCTAAAGCAGAAACCGATGATAAGTTACGCAACGAGAGTCAAGTGTGGCTGAATTATATTAGTCAGGTACAGGCGGGCTAGCAGCCTGTTTGAGGGGCTCCGTTTGATACTCTCTAGTTGTTGCCTCCTTCGCTGGCGCTGCCGCTCAAGAATCTAAAAACGACGGTAGACACGATTTTTTATATTCTATGCAGTTAAACGTATGTTTTATCTGCTTTTACTTAATTTAACAATTGTGATTCCGCTAACGATAATCCTTGATTAAAGATCGTATTTTAAACCGATGTTTCATTTTGGTTTTAATCAATTAAGGATGCTTATGAAGCCACTCGTTGTTGCCAGTTTACTGAGTGCTGTAATGGCACTAACACCTCAGTTACTGCATGCCAAAGCCGCCGAAGGCGCGACGTATCAAATGCAAGCATTTGACCAAGCCCAGCGTAGTTTTCCGGTTTTTTATCAGAAGCTTAAACAGCGGATGCCATTTACCATGAGCTGGGCAAATAAGCAACTGAGTCCCCAACAGTGGCGGGAGCAAGGTTTAGCCAAAGCGCGTGAGTTGATCCTCCCTTATCAAGATGACACCCCCTTTAAACCGATGGTGATCGACCAAGTTGATCGCGGCTCTTATATTGCGCAAAAGGTGGTGTTTAATATCAGTAACGAGAGTCGGGTGATGGCGTTTTTGCTGACGCCGAAGGGCGAAGGGCCATTCCCCGCCGCGTTATTTCTGCACGATCATGGCAGTAAATTTGATATTGGCAAAGAAAAGTTTGTGCAAACCTGGGATGACGAGGCTCGTTTAGCCTCTTCACAAAAATGGGCCGATAAGTTTTTCACCGGGCGCTTTCCGGGGGATGAACTGGCAAAACGCGGCTATGTGGTATTGTCCATCGATGCCTTAGGCTGGGGCGATCGTTCGGTGCCTGGCTTTGTCACCGGTTCACAACAAGCGCTGGCCTCCAACTTGTTTAACTTAGGTGCTTCCTTCGCCGGTATTATCGCGCTGGAAGATGTACGCGCTTCAGAGTTTTTAGCCAGCCAGCCGCAGGTGGATAAACAGCGGGTTGCGGCCATAGGTTTTTCCATGGGGGCATTTCGCTCGTGGCAGGTGGCTGCCTTATCGGATGCGATTACCGCCAGCATTGTTGATTGCTGGATGGGGACGATGAAGGGTTTGATGGTACCGGGTAACAATCAGCTGAAGGGGCAATCGGCTTTTGCGATGTTGCATCCCTATATTGCGCGTTATCTCGATTACCCTGATATCGCCGCCCTGAGCGCGCCGAAACCGATGTTGGTTTATGCGGGCGCTAAAGATAAGCTGTTTCCGGTGGATTCGGTGAAGTCGGCCTTCTATACCCTGCATTCGGTTTGGGACGCCAATGGTGCTGGCGATAAGCTAGAAACCAAGTTGTGGGCCGATAAAAGTCATACCTTTACCGAAGATATGCAGCAGGCGGCCTTTGATTGGCTAGATAAGCAGTTTGCTCGCTAGTTGTGGTGAAGGTAGTTGTTAAGGTAGCGGTTAAGGTAGTGGTGAAGGGGGCTTTCGCTTGCTCGAAGCCCCCTTGATTCAATTCTACTTTCATTAGCGTCGCTCGCAGGAAGTACCACTACGGCAGGCAGAGCGCGTTGTTTTGATTGGCTAAATAAGCAGTTTGCTCGCTAGTTGTGGTGAAGGTAGTGGTGAAGGGGGCTTTCGCTTGCCTGAAGCACTCTTGAGTCAATTCTACTTTCATTAGCGTCGCTCGCAGGAAGTACAACCACGACAGGCTGATCGGGTGTGTGGATCGAGCCTGCTGCGTTGCACCTTGCAATAGGCATTTTTCAGTGCGCGGCGTGCAGCAAACCAATCTTCGGGTTTGCTTAGTAACAGATTCCCCATGAAATTCTTCATTAAGGCTTGCCGATATTGCTCGATAAAGATTTGATCGTAGTCGATCTCAAAATAGCTTAGCGCTTGCTCTATACAGCTAAAACTGGCGATGGTTTGTTGGATCTGTGCTTGGCTCATGGTGATTGATCATACAAAACTTTGAGTCCCAGTGTAGCCAAGTTTCAAGGGACTTTTTTTGATATCGCCCCGTTCACCGGCATCATCCACTGAAAGTTTTGGTAAGGGCTTCACTTTTCCCGAGGAAGCAAACGCCTGCGAGGCCTATTGAAA
The DNA here is from genome assembly GCF_050870865.2 of Agarivorans sp. QJM3NY_33. Lineage (NCBI taxonomy): Bacteria > Pseudomonadati > Pseudomonadota > Gammaproteobacteria > Alteromonadales > Alteromonadaceae > Agarivorans > Agarivorans sp. QJM3NY_33. Next base: position 3,708,918 of record NZ_CP194039.2, on the reverse strand, counting down.
CATGGCATAATCGAGCTCATCTTTATTAATCGCAGGAACCCGGGCCTTTCATGTTACAACTGCGCGATTATCAACAAGCGGCGGTAGATGCTGTATTGAGTCACTTTCGTCAAAGTGATGAGGCTGCCGTTGTGGTATTGCCCACCGGTGCAGGAAAAAGCATCGTGATCGCCGAGCTGGCGCGCTTGGCACGACACCCCATCCTAGTATTGGCGCATGTTAAAGAGTTGGTCGAGCAAAACCAGAGTAAGTTTAGCGCCTATGGCTTCGAGTCGGGCATTTTTGCGGCGGGCCTTGGCCAAAAGCAAGCGCAGTTTCCGGTCACCTTTGCCAGCGTGCAATCGCTGAGTCGTAATCTGGGGCAGTTTAGCGGCTACTATTCGCTGTTGGTGATTGATGAATGTCATCGGGTGAGTGATGATAGCGACAGCCAATATCAAGTGATTATTGAGCATTTAAAACAGCAAAACCCCCAGCTCAAAGTACTCGGCCTGACCGCAACCCCTTATCGCTTAGACAAGGGCTGGATTTACCAACAGCATTATCACGGCTATGTACGCAGCGAGCAGGCGCGCCCCTTTCACAAGTGTATCTATGAATTACCTCTGCGGCATTTGATAAACAAAGGTTACCTAACGCAACCCTTGTTGGTTGACGCTCCCGCGGCACGCTATCAGTTCGACGAGTTGCCCAGCCAATACAGTGAAGCCCAGCTGGATCAATTTTTGTCTGGCTGTCCTCGAGTGACTCAAGCCATCTGCCAGCAATTACTCAAGCTGGCCGAATCGCGGCGCGGGGTGATGGTATTTGCTGCAACGGTTAATCACGCCAGGGAAATCGCTCACTATTTGCCCGACGAACAAACGGCGGTGGTGACGGCGGAAACGCCGCATCAGCAGCGTGACCAGTTGATCGAACAATTTAAACAGCAGCAGCTTAAGTTCTTGGTGAATGTATCGGTGCTTACCACTGGCTTTGATGCACCACATGTTGATTTAATAGCGATTCTGCGGCGCACCGCCTCGGTAAGCCTGTATCAGCAGATTGCCGGGCGGGGCTTACGTTTATATCCGGATAAAAGCGACTGCCTAATCGTTGATTATGCGGGCAATAATTACGATCTCTACCAGCCGGAAATTGGCGAAACCAAGCCCAATCCGAATAGCACTTTGGTGCAGGTTGAGTGTCCGCAATGCCAGTTTGCTAATATTTTCTGGGGACTTACCGACAAAGATGGCGACATCATTGAGCATTATGGAAGGCGCTGTCAGGGCTTAGTTGAGGATCCAAATTATCCCGAAAAATTAGTGCAATGTAACTATCGTTATAAGTACAAACAGTGTTCGCAATGCAATGCCGAAAACGACATCGCCGCGCGTCAGTGCCACGCCTGTGGTTTTCAGATGATTGACCCAGATAAGCAGCTCAAAGATGCGCTGCAACTAAAAGATCGTAAGGTCTTGCGTTGCAGCGGGATCTCGGCAAGTTGTGCTGGCGACAAGTTGCGTATTACCTATCATGATGAAGATGGCGCAGAGCTCAGCGAAAGCTTCAATTTTAGTTACGCTAAGGCCAAGCAGCAGTTTAATCAGCTATTTTGTCGTCGTGTCGATGGTGAAAAGCAGACGCTTGATAGCGCCATACAAGCCGAACAAGCGATCCAGCACTTGGTGGCCCCCGATTTTGTGATCGCCAAACAACAAAAACACTATTGGCGAATTGAGCATCGCATCTTCGACTATCAAGGCAATTTTAGAAAAGCCAATCAGCAGTACTAGTGGCTGTCGCAGAGGACCTCGATGGCGATCCACGACCGAGTAGGGCCGCTTTTAACACCGGAGCTTATGAATATCAGCACTAAGCGGTGAGTCTTAATAAAGATAAAGCGGCCGATCAGCCGCTTTTTTGTGTCTGGGAGTGGTGCTGAGGAGCAGCAGTTCGTTTATTTTGTTTGTTCGGTTTTGATTAGCGGGGCGACAAAGGGTTTGTGTTCGGCGATTTCTGCGGGGCTGAGTCCGGTGAGTTCGTAGGGAAATACCAGCCACTGCTCGGTTTGATGCAGACAAAAGTCGGGTTTTAGCTGGGTTTGGTTAAACTTAGGACGCTCCCAAAGGGTGGCCACTTTGACCTGCGTTGGCATGTTGCGTTTTAGTTTACTTTGCAGCCGATTAATCACCGCCACTACGTTATGACCGCTGCTAAACACATCGTCGACAATAAGCAGACTATCATCAACATTGAGGTTTTCCAGGAGGTATTGAATACCGTGTACCCGAATCGAGTCTGGTTGCTCTAAGATTTGCTGATAATTGGCTTGGCCCTGATAAGAGGTACGTACCGAGATGTGATCGGTGACTAAACCAAGGGTTTGCAAACACTCTTGCACGTAAATCCCCACTGCGCTGCCGCCACGCCAAAGCCCGACAATAAAGCTTGGACGGAATCCGCTTTCAAATATTTTAACGCCGAGTCGGAAAGAGTCTTGGATCAGCGTATCTTCATCTAAATAATGTTTTTGCAGCTGGTCTGTGGGCTGGTTCAATGGCATCTTAGTATCCTTGAATAAGCGGGCTGATTAATGCTAGTTTTATACTACAACTTTGACCCTGAGGTCAGCTTTTTAATAGGATACATGGAAATGAGTGAAAAACTCTATATTAGCGGCCAAGATCTTTTAGAAGACTCATTCCGTTTGGCTGAGCAAGTGCTGAGCAGTGGCTTTCGTCCCAGCTTTATTATTGCGGTATGGCGCGGCGGGGCACCGATTGGTATTGCGGTACAGGAGTTTTTGGCTTATCACGGTATCACTAGCGACAATATTGCCATCCGCACCGCTTCTTATGCTGCGGCGATTGATAATCAGGCCAAAGAGGTCAAGGTGTTTGGCCTAAACTATCTGGTGAAACATGTGCAGCAGCATGACCGCTTATTGATTGTTGATGATGTGTTTGATACCGGACGTTCCATCGATGCAATTATCAGCGAATTAACGCGTTTGGCGCGGCTGAACACGCCCAGCGATATTCGTGTGGCCGTGCCTTATTTTAAACCGGAACGCAATAAAACCGAGCGGGTGCCCGATTACTTCTTACATGAAACCAGCCAGTGGTTGAAGTATCCGCATTCCTTGGAAGGCTTAAGTCCGGATGAGATCGCAGAGTATCGTCCCGAGCTTTATCAAATTATCAAAGCCCACCTCCCCAAAGCTTAACTGCTGTTTAGCTCTCAGGTATTTGCTTTCCTGACCAAGCAGATACCTGATAGTGATGAAACGGCTTTTATTTCGTCTCGAAGCTATCTTCAAAATCGGTGTTCCTTGGGCATCCCTGCAGATGGATGTTGCCGAGGACTGCCGTAACACTTCCGCAATACTAAGAGGTCTTTAAACCGCAGTTCTGCCTTGAACGAGCCTGTTGGTGAGAGAGGTACACGCCGCACTGAAAACTACCCATAAAGTAGTATTTTTCATTAAATTGAATAGCTTAGGCTATATATTGGTGCGCTTTATCTTGGCTGTTGCTGGTGATTCCTAGACTTAAACGTTGCTCGATAGCTTACTGTTACTGATTTGTTATCAATTTGCTGGAGGTTGGTTCTGCTTGGCTCAGCAATTGCTATAGAGACTATGTTGCGCAAGCAAAGATCGCATCAACCAGTTGCAGTGATCCTTGATACTGCTTTGTAAAGGTGGGTCGTTGGTCTTATGAGCCATCAGAAATTTTATTCAATTAGTCATAAAGGGAAAGTTATGTCTTATTTAATTCCAGCAGAATTTGTTAGCAAAATGGTCGACGCGGGTGAATCTAAAGTATTTATGTCCACTCGCGATACTGTGATTCGTGCATTTATGGCGGGGGCTATTTTAGCGCTGGCTGCTATTTTTGCGATTACCATCGCGGTGAATACCGGACACTTCTTACTGGGGGCCATTTTGTTCCCCGTGGGTTTTTGTATGCTCTACCTCATGGGTTTTGATTTGCTCACCGGGGTATTTGTACTGGTACCGCTGGCCTTGCTCGACAAACGCCCCGGGGTTGATGTGCAGGGTTTACTCCGCAACTGGGGTTTAGTGTTTTTGGGTAATTTTGGCGGCGCGTTAAGCGTGGCGGTGATGATGGCCTTTATTTTTACTTACGGCTTTAACGTTGAAGCTGGCGCGGTGGGGGCAAAGGCGGCCAGCATTGGTGAAGCACGTACTCTGGGGTATGCAGAGCATGGGGTTGCGGGCTGGTTTACTATTTTTGTACGCGGCATGCTATGTAACTGGATGGTCTCAATGGGGGTTGTTGGCGCGATGATCTCTACCTCGGTGAGCGGGAAGGTGATAGCGATGTGGATGCCTATCTTCTTATTCTTCTATATGGGCTTTGAGCACTCGGTGGTGAACATGTTTTTATTCCCCTTCGGTTTAATTATGGGGGGAGACTTCTCGATTATGGACTACTTCCTTTGGAATGAAATTCCAACCGCACTGGGTAATCTGGTTGGCGGCTTAGCCTTTACCGGTTTAACTCTGTATACCACTCACGTGAGAACCGCACCTAAACGTCAGCTGGCGAAGGCACCTCGTGTCACCGCGGAAAAAGCCAGCGCTTCAGTGAATGCTTAAGCAAGGTTGACGTCACGATGACCAGCCTATTGCAAGTGAGCATTGGCAGCTATTCTGATAAGGGGCGCAAGCCCCTGAATCAGGACTGCCATGGCAGCCTGATCCCTCGCGACTCGTTGCTTGCCTCCAAAGGCGTGGCGGTGGTGATGGCCGATGGGATCAGCTCCAGCCAGCTTAGTCATATTGCCAGCGAGACCACGGTGAATAGTTTTTTAGATGACTATTATTGCACCTCAGAACTCTGGTCGGTTCAACATTCGGTCGAGCGGGTACTCGCTGCCAGCAACGCCTGGTTGTTTAGTCAAACGCAACACAGCCCTTACCGTTACGACAAAGACAAGGGCTACGTATGCACTTGCAGTGCCTTGGTTGTGAAAGGTGATGTTGCCCATGTGTTTCATGTGGGGGATACCCGGGTATATCGTTTGAATCAGCATGGCTTGGAACAGCTCACCCACGACCATCGCTTATGGGTTTCTGAGCAGCAGAGTCATTTAAGTCGTGCCCTGGGCATTGAGGCTCACTGCCCGTTCGACTACCAGTCGCTGCGGGTACAGGCCGCTGACGTGTTTATTCTGGCCACCGATGGCGTCTATGAATTTATTACCGCCGCGGTGCTTGAACAGGCGCTTAGCCAGCATGCAACCGACTTACAGGCCGCCGCAAAACAGATTGTCGAGCAGGCCTATCAAGCGGGGAGTGATGACAACCTGAGCCTGCAAATTGTTCGGGTTGAACAGCTGCCAAAGCCCTTGGCGCATCCCTTACTGGAAACCCTGGGTTCACGCCCTGTTCCACCCGACTTAAGTGCTGGCTGCTCATTTGACGGGTATCGAATTGTCCGTCAATTGCACGCGAGTCCCCGCAGCCATGTGTATTTGGCCATAGATGAGCAAACGCTCAGCCAGGTTATTTTAAAAACGCCGTCGATTGAGATGCGTGCCGATCCCGCTTATTTGGAGCGTTTTGTGAGCGAAGAATGGATCGCTCGCCGGATCAACAGTGCCTATGTTGTGAAGGCGGCGTCGCAAACGCGTCCGCGCCAATATTTTTATAGTGTATTTGAATACATCGAAGGACAAAGCTTAGCGCAATGGATCACCGATCATCCCAAGGCCGAACTCGGCACGGTAAGGGGCATGGTGGAGCAAATTGCCAGGGGGTTACGCGCCTTTCATCGTATGGATATGTTGCATCAGGATCTAAAGCCCGACAACATCATGATTGATGCTACCGGCACCTTAAAGATCATTGATTTTGGCTCGGTGTGGGCGGCGGGTTTAGCCGAAACGAGCAGTGAGGGGGAATCCTCCTGTTTGCTTGGGACCGCATTATACGCTGCGCCGGAGTATTTTTTAGGTGAGCCGGGGAGCATCCGTTCCGAGCAGTTTTCTTTGGCGGTGATTGCCTACCATATGTTGTCGGGGCGTTACCCTTACGCAACCAAGGTGGCGAGGGCGAAAAGCTCTGCCGCGCAGCAGCGTTTGCATTATCAATCGGTGTTAGACAAAGACCGCGAGATCCCCGCATGGATCGACGATGCTCTAGCCAAGGCCCTGCAGCTGAATCCAGATAAACGTTATTCAGAAATTAGCGAATTTCTGGCCGATCTACGCCGGCCAAACCGCCAGTTTTTAAACCAAAGCCGAGCGCCGCTGGCCGAGCGTAATCCGCTAGCGCTATGGCAGGGGATCGCCGCAATGTTGGCGATGCTGGTGATTTTTTTACTCACGCAACTAAACACCCGTTAAAGCCCTCGGCTTGTTTCGCCGGGATGCTTGTTGCGGCGCGTTTGGCTGTGATTTCAGCAAGGCGGCAGCCCATGTTGCTGGTTCGGGAGCAAATACCAGCTAAAGGGGGATTTGTCTCGTTCAGGCGCAAATAAGGGGCTGGATCCAAAAACGTCTGGTTTGTCCACCCGTGAGTCCGCCTTAAAGCGACCCTTATCACTTAATCAGAAAGGATGCTGCAATGATTACCAATAGAGAACAAGTAAGCCAACTTATTATGGCGGCGAAAGTTGCCAAGGGACTCAAGTGGGCCGAGCTGGCACAGGCCATTGGCTTGTCTAAGGAGTGGACCACCGCCGCCTGTCTGGGGCAAATGACCTTAAATAAACGTCAGGCCGAGCTTATCGGTGAGCGCTGTGACTTGCCCGACGAAGCGGTGGCCTGGTTGCAAATTGCCCCCTATAAAGGCTCGTTGCCAACGGCGATCCCCAGCGATCCACTGATTTACCGCTGGTATGAAGTGGTGAACGTCTATGGAACGACCATTAAGGAGCTGATCCATGAAGAATTTGGTGATGGCATCATGAGTGCTATCGATTTTTCAATGGATATCAGTAGGGAGTTAGATGAGAAGGGGGATCGGGTAAAAGTGATCCTGTCGGGAAAATTCTTACCCTATAAATCTTACTAAAATATGCGTGAGCGTTGCCAGGCAGGGATTTAGTTGTAGTAAGGGTGAGCAAACACTCACCCTCTTTCCAGCCGACTAGAAGTGCCATTTCACCAATAGGGAAGCCACTCGTTCGTCAACATCGGTTCCGTATTTATTGTTCCAATACGCATATTCGATACCGACATAGAGTGGTGAGCTGAAGCCTAAGTTTTTGCCTGCATTCCATTTAATTTGGGGGGTTAAGTTCATTTCTGACTTGTTGGTTTCGCTGGCCGAAGACCAATCCATAAAACCATCAATCAGGAAGTCTTGTGAACCAATACTAAATGGTGCCCCCCAAGTGATGGTGAGCTGTTCATCGTTGGCGCTGATGTCGTTGTTCACCTGATAAACATTTACATTAAAGTATTGGAAACCAGGCACGGTGATATCCACTCCCACGCCATATAAATAGTTATTAAAGCCGTCGCCCATTTCCCAGGTGCTGGCGAAGAGTACATCTTTAATTGGTCCGAGCGAAAATGTGCTGTCGGTGAGTTTGTTGAAACTTAGGCGAGGGGAGAGCTCACCGTAAAAGCTGGCATCGCCGTCCTTTGGCATGGTTCTATCGATGAAGAAGAAATTATCTCCCCAACTATGGCCACTGGCATGCTCAACCGTCATCACCTGCATTTTACCGTTGGGGGTAAACTCATATTCAGTACCATACAGGTAACTCAAACTAAAGGTACTCCATTGCATTTCTGCTGAGGCCTGAGTCGCTGAGAATAATCCAGACAAGGCAATGCTTGCCAAGGCTATTTGTTTTTTCATTGTGTATTCCTTTACTTAAATAACGAACCAAAATTAAAACTGACTGTGTGGTCAAGTCTGTAGAGTTAGCAATAAATTGGCCAAGTGGTCAGGTTATTACAGGGAGAAACTGAGATGCCTTTAACTTTTTCTTTAACATTAAGTGCTTGCGTGAAACAAAAAATTAAAGTTAGGCTAAGTTTTGTTGAATTTAGTGATATAAATTTGCACGAAAACTATGCGTAGATCACATTTTCTCCCCAATTTAAGGCGCTCTCTGTGCTGCGAATTGTTCGCTAAAAACGTACTTCTGAGTCGATAAATGATGTTGAATGGGCGCGTTGTGAGCCTCGAAAATCTTCTCCTACGGTGCTTTTTAGGGGAATTTAGGCGCATTTAAATAAACTTTTTAAATGTATTTAATCAACAAGCTATTGAAAAATAATTTGTTGACCTCATCTTCAAAAATCGGGTAGCTTGTTCTTCGGGTTGGTTTTTCTTTGGTGGTTAGCGCTTATTGCTTGGCGACTGGAGAGAGATAAATGGACTTCAAGTTTGCAAATATTATTGATGTTTCAGACTTAAACGATCAAGCGAAGCCGTGCATGCGATGAGTTTGCTGGCGATGACTGAACCGATAATCTAAGATCGCCCAAGGCGATGCTTTGGTTCATCAGCTGGGACTGGTTAGTCTCATCTTGGATCTGATTATCGAGTTAGTCATTGTTTGCCGATGAGTGCTGTGCAGTCGTGTTCAGCGAATCCCTTGGGTAGTTGCGTTCTGCTCATTGGCGATAAGGAAGGAGTAAACGAAGGAAGTTAAAGCAGCAGTATCATCAAGCTGACAATTGTTTGGTTTTTCCAACACACTTTGTCTTTAGCGGATGATGCCGAAATGGAAGTCATTGTTGCCAGAATTAAAATGGTGTTTTGTAAGACCCCCTAATTGCGCATAAAAGCTAAGGGTGGAATTACTTCAATGTCGTCCTGAAAAGGCACAACCGTTAATTTTAAGTTAGTCAAAGTAAAAGGTGTGGAGGAAAAAATGTATCGTAAAATTTCTATACTCGTTTTATTGTTGTTCACGCTAGGCGGCACCCAAGCCTACGCGGCAATTCCCAATGTAACCACTGAAGGTAAGCCATTCCCTTCATTGGCGCCGATGATTAAGAAAGTTCATCCTGCAGTGGTTAATATCGCCACTTTTTCAACTCAGCAATACCGTAATAACCCACTACTTAACGACCCGTTTTTTAGGCATTTCTTTAATATTCCAGAGCAACAACAGCAACCGCAGCAACAGCCACAAAAGCGCCAACAAAGTGCTGGCTCGGGGGTGATTATTAACGCCGATGAAGGCTTGGTGATGACCAACTACCATGTGATTAAGGGCTCCGATGAAGTACAGGTCTCTTTGGCCGATGGTCGAAGTTTTCAAGCGAAGGTTCTGGGACAGGATGCTGAGTTAGATATTGCGATTTTAAAAATCAAAGCCGATGATTTGGTCGAAGTTAAATTAGCCGATTCCAGTGAATTGGAAGTGGGTGACTTTGTGGTGGCCATTGGGAATCCTTTTGGTTTAGGACAAACGGTGACCACTGGGGTGGTGAGCGCCTTGGGTCGCAGTGGTTTGGGCATTGAAGGTTACGAAAACTTTATTCAGACCGACGCTTCGATTAACCCCGGTAACTCAGGGGGAGCCTTAGTTAACTTAGCCGGCGAGCTGGTGGGCATTAATACCGCAATTATTGCGCCTTCGGGCGGTAACGTGGGGATTGGCTTTGCGATCCCGATTAACATGGCCAAGGCGAGCATGGAGCAAATCATTGACCATGGTGAAGTGAAGCGAGGTCAAATTGGTGTCGGCATTCAAGATATTAATGCTGATTTAAGAAAGGCCTTTGAGCTAGAAAATGGTCAAAAAGGAGTGCTGGTTACCAGTGTATTAGAAGATTCTCCAGCGAAGAAGGCCGGGATTAAAGCGGGAGATGTGATTATTGCCGTTGATGGCAAAAGCACTGGTTCCACCGGACAACTTCGCAGTCAAATTGGTTCGAAAGCCATTGGTGATAAAACTAAGTTAACTATTTTGCGCGATGGCGAGAAACTACAACTTAAGGTGAACATTGCCAAACCGCAGTCAGCCGTGAGCGCAGAAGGCAAGTTGCATGATTTGCTTGACGGCGTGCAGTTTGCGAAAGATCCAGAGGGTAATGGCGTATTGGTGGCAAATGTAGCCGCGGGATCGATTGCAGCCTATGGTGGATTGCGTCCGAACGATGTGGTTGTGGCCGCCAACAAACGGCCGGTAAAAGACATTGCCAGCTTGCAAAAAGCTTTGTCGCTGAATAAAAAAGCGGTGCTATTGCAAGTGAATCGACGTGGCGGTTCGTTGTTTATTGTACTTCGTTAAGCCAGTAGGCCAGCTTCGGCTGGCCTTTTCTGCAAGGCTTTTCTCTGGCCCAACGCGCTGAGCTAACCTGCCATATGTTTAAACATTATGGTTTAAGCGGGCACTCAATCTTCCAATCAAGCTTACATAGTTGTTGAACAAACCAATCAAAGGCTTTACCCGTTTGCTGTTTGTGCCAGGCAATATAAATATCTTGTGCGGGCCGAGGCAAGTGACAGTTTTTTTCTATCAACGATCCATCGTCTAAGTGAGACTTAATTAGGTGTTTCGGTAAAAAGCCAGTCCCTAAACCTTGTTGCTGGGCAACAATTTTAGCATGCATGGTATTTACCCGTATGACCTGTTTACTGATAAACAAACCGCTATCGCGTACCGGTAATTGCTGTGAGGTATCTGTCACCACAATTGCGGGGTATTGCGCCAGTTGTTCGGCACTGATCGGCGTTTCTACAAGCGCTAGCGGATGTTCAGGCGCGACGCAAAACACGAACATTAAGCTGCCAATTTTATGCATATTAAACAGGCCTTTGGGGAGTTCTCCATTGGCACCAATCACAATGTCGGCACGGCGACTGTGCAGCGCGTCCCAGCCGCCGCCGAGGGCTTCCACGCCAAGAGTGATATTGACATGCTGCTCCAGTTGACTAAATTTTTGTAACAGCTGAAACAGGGGGGCACTTGGGATCACGGTATCGCGAGCAATGCGGAGCTCACTTTCCCAGCCGGAATCTAGTTGTTGGATCGAATCCAGCATCCGTTGACTCGCGAGTAACAGTTCTCGACCGTGTTGTAAGGCGAGTTTCCCTGCTGGGGTTAGCGTGGCGCGTTGCTTGCTTCGATCAAACAGATCAACGCCGATGTCTTGTTCAAGTTTCTTTATGGTGTAACTTAAGGCTGAGGGCACCTTGTATAAAGATGCGGCTGCAGCAGCAAAGCTCCCCTGTTTATCAATGGCATCCAGTGCTTTTAAGGCTTCGAGAGTAATGGCATCATTCATGATTGGCTCCATATTCAAATTTTTTGAACTTAAAGCTCAAAAAGTTCCGTTTTTTAAATCAGTTTAACCCGCTTACACTTAAAGTCGTTAATCGGTAGCGACCTGTTTGCTAAGTTAGCGATTAAAAAATATTGATGTGATTTTGGCAGATTAAGTCATTATCACCCTTCAGACTGGAATAGAGGAGACTATCTTATGTTCACAAAAAGAGCCGCAAATCAGCGTGGCCGAGCTAACTTTGGCTGGTTAGATAGTCAACATAGCTTTTCATTTGGTCAGTATTACGATCCGCAACAGATGGGGTTTTCTGCATTAAGAGTGATCAATGATGACGTCGTTTCAGCTGGCGCAGGGTTTGATACCCACCCGCATCGTGATATGGAAATTATTAGCTATGTGCTTGAGGGTTGTATTCAGCATAAAGATAGCGAAGGCAATATGCAGAATTTACCAGCTGGAGAGTTTCAACTGATGTCGGCGGGGCGGGGGATCTACCATAGTGAATTTAATGCCTCGGCCACCGAACCATTACATTTTTTACAAATTTGGATTGAGCCGGATATTTTTGGCAAGCAACCGGGCTATCAACAGAAAAATTTTGGTCAAGAGCCCGGATTAACCACCGTGTTAACACCGACCGGTGAGCAGGGCAGCTTGCAAATTAAGCAAGATGCGCGTTTGCATCAGTTGATCCTGGAGCCGCAACACAAGCTCAGCTTTTCCATTCAAGCCGGACGGCGACTTTATGTCCATCAAATTGCAGGCCATTTAATGGTGGACCAATTATCGCTGCAGGCTGGGGATGGGCTAAAAGTTGAAAACTTGGAGCATCTAGAGTTCATCAATAATGGGGAGCAGCGAGTGCTCGCGCTATTGTTTGATTTGCCTTAGGCAGACCGACAAGGGCTTTGGGGATGTTGAATCGTGAGATTTTTGAAGAAAAAGCAGAGAGGTATTCGCTAGCTTTACTGAGCTGGATACCTCTGGTTGCGCTAAACGCTTTTAGCTTGAAATATGTCGCATTTTAACGCATTAATTAAAATTAGGTTGGGCAAGATTAACCCCACGTTGTTCAACGCTATCGGCAAGTGCTTTGTTATATTTCGCTAAACGTTCTAAGGTTTTTTGTTTTTTTAGCTTCTCAGTTTCACGCTTCACCACGGTCATCACCTTGCTTGGCGATTGCATTCCAGTATCGTAATATTGCTTAATCGCATTACCGATAGAAAAGTAATAGATTGATATTTCAGATAGCAATTTGGGTTCAAGTTCAAAGGTTGAATCAGAGTATTTTGCTGCCTGAAACACATAATCATTGAGTTTAATGCCAGCAATATGCTCTTTATAGACATACTCCTTGGTTTTTACGCGCTCAATGTATTTATCCATATTTTCTACATTAAAATTTAATTCTTGATACATGGATTCGGCAACATAATAGGTACCTCTATCCGCTTTCACCAACTCCAGCTTTAAAGCAACGTCAAAGCCAACAATCGCCGCGTAGTAAACGCCGACGATGGTTGCAGCGATGGTAAAAAAGTGGCCGATCCAATAAGCTGGTGAACGTAAATCACTCATGTGTACTTCCTTTTCGTTCATTGAAATAATGGTATTATTTACTGCGTGCCAATCGTTTGCTCTAAGAGATATAAATCGGCTGATTGTGTTATATATAATTTAGATGTTTTAGTAAACGATTCTCGCTTAAAAATTTAATGCGACTGTGAGCGTGAATCGTTAGATGTCCACTATTCTTAAAATGAATCATTTGGTAGCCGGAGCTTTGGGTCTGCTCTACCATGACACTGGCAATCTCCTTGGTTATCTAAGACTTAAGGGGGGAGTTACGAGGCCATTTTGGAGCATGAAGCCGACACTCATCGATCAAAGATCATGATGCTTGAAAGTATAGGCGGGTGAATAATCCAGAGCTGATTTTTTAAATGATGGTCATTGGTTTTTACTTTAAATGTAATGGAGTGCTGTTTAGTTTTTTAGGTGAGTGTTTTTACTTCGGTTTTCTCTTGTTGCTTATGGAATGGGTGCCTGTATTCGCACCCATTTATTTAATTTTGGCATGTTATATTAATCATATTTAATATTAATGATAAACATCGCTGCTAAATCATCAATATCTTCATTTGCCCAACTTATTTGGCAGCCTAAGTCAGTATATTTACTCCATTGGTAATGACTTTTAGCATCTAAGAAGCTTGCTTTTAAATCTTCCGATGTCCCAAGGTAGTTATCTATATTCATATGCCCGGCAGCAAATTGTAACTGCCACGCTTTGGAAACTTGCCAATTTAGGCGGCTGGCGATGATTTGACCGTCGTTATCTTCATGACCGAGGCCACCAAAAAACTGTCGATAAATGGGGCTGGCATCATTGCGGTTGCTATTGTTGATTAATCCAGAGTAGGTGTCGAAGCCTCGTCCTATTAGCCCGCCATCAACAAAGCCGAGAGCTTGGGCCTGAAGCTTAAATGCGGGGCTGATTTGATAACTGGTTTCGAGGAAGCCAGCATACCCATTATTTCCCCAAGTGGTGTAATAGCCGTTTTTTTCGGTGGAATCCGACAGAATAATATTCATTGCCCCTTTCACCGTGAAGTCATTAAAATGACCAGTGAAAAAAGGTGAAATATTATGGAAGTAGTCGATCCCATAACCGACCGAGCCAGCGCCAATCGCTGAGTTACCAATGTTATTTTCGCTACCATCGAAGTACGCCCATAACATTCCCCAGTCCCAGCGTTCTATTTTGCCCATTGCGGCCAGGGCGTACATACTTACATCTGCATAGTAATCATCTAGCTTGGCAGTTGTATCATACTCACTTTCTGAAAAACGTAAGTCGTAAATACCAATCAAATTAATCTGTTTGCCGTGGTCAAAGTTATAGCTTTTCATCGCCAATAAGCGATCTCTTCGGTCATTATTAATATTGAATCCATAAGCCCAATCGGCTCGTTGACGACCAGCTCGCAGCAGGAGTCCGTCTTTTGCATATTGAGCAAAGCCTAAATCGAGAGAGAGCCCATCGTTGTTTTCGCCATCGGTAAAATTGGTGGCGGGGCTGCCACTGTGACGCCTGTCGCCAGCCCAGTTATAGTAAGCTTGCCAGCGGCTGTGAATCGACCAACCATCGTTTAAAAGAAGGTTGGCTTTAATCCGCATCCGAGATGTGAAACCGTGCTCCGAGCTATCATTATCGGGTTTTATTACATGGCTTCGAACATAAGCATCCATAGCAAAGTCTAATTTGGCATCGTCTGCAATATTATATGAAGAGGCAAAACTCGCTGAAGATAAGAGTAGTGTTGTCGTTAGTAGGTAATGTAATTTTTTTAATTTCATTTCTATTTTCCATAATATTTAAAATCGCGAATATTTTATCATTCACTTGAATGGCCGATTACCATCAAAATAGGGAAAGATAATTTCTAGAAATGGATATTGTTTATTTAATTGGGTTGGGTTTAGTTTTATAGAAAATAGAAAAGGCTCTTGTAGAGCCTTATGATTAATTTTTAATTTATACTTATTAAATAATATTTTTAATAATCATGGCGGTCCCCATACCGCCGCCGATACACAGTGATGCGAGGCCATAAGTGGCTTGTCGTTTTTTCATTTCATAGAGAAGAGAGCTTAGAATTCGCCCTCCAGATGCGCCAAGTGGGTGACCTAAGGCTATTGCGCCACCATTCACATTAGTTTTATCTTCAAACCAATCCATGTTGACCTGATGTTCGTCGCATAGACCATGCATCACCCCTAATGCCTGAGCGGCAAAGGCTTCATTAAGCTCAAGTAATTGTATTGCTTGCAGCGACATATTAGCGCGAGTGAGTGCTTGTTTTATCGCGGGCACGGGGCCTAAACCCATATAGGCCGGATCCACACCGCCTTGCCCATAGCTAAGTATTTCCGCTAAGGGTTCAAGATGATGCTTGGCAAGTGCTGCTTCTGAGGCCAATACAAATGCAACCCCACCATCGTTGATCCCAGAAGCATTGCCAGCGGTCACGCTGCCTTGCTTTTTAAACGCTGGGCGTAATTTGCTTAGGCTCTCGATTGTGGTGTCACCGCGTGGGTATTCGTCGCGGCTAAAACACACCATTTTACGGCGTTGTGGTACTTCGATTGCAACAATTTCATCATCAAAACGGCCGCTGCTGACCGCTTGGCTGGCGAGACTTTGACTACGTAATGCAAAGGTGTCTTGAGCGGCTCGACTAATATGATATTTGTCGGCGATATTCTCAGCGGTGATCCCCATATGATACTGGTTAAATGCGTCGGTGAGTCCATCGTAAATAAGACTGTCGACCAGTGTCTGCTCTCCCATTTTGGAGCCAAATCTATTGGTCGCATCCACCAAATAAGGTGCTTTCGACATGTTTTCCATGCCCGCCGCCACAATCAACTGAGCATCACCAGCCTTGATTTTGCTCGCGGCTTCCATCACTGTTTTCATGCCACTGCCACAGATCATATTTAGGGTATAGGCTGGCACCACATCAGGAATGTTGGCAAATTTTGCGGCCTGTCTACCGGGCCCCATACCTTGACCAGCCGCTAATACATTGCCAACGATCACTTCGTCGATTAGCTGGGGGGCGATGTTGGCTTGGCTTAGTGCTGCTTGAATGGCATGTCCGCCCAATTCAAAAGCAGGGGTTTTGCTTAAGCTACCACCAAAACTACCCAAGGCGGTCCGTTTTACGCCTACTATATATACTTTATTCATCGTCGTTCCTTAGATCACCAAGCCGCCATCGATTTTCAATGTTTGTCCGGTAATAAAGCAGGCCTTGTCGCTGGCTAAAAACAGCACCCCATCGGCAATATCTTGCGGTTTGCCCATACGCCCTAGTGGCGTTTTACTCTTCATATGGTTGAGTACTTTTTCTGGTAAATTAATGGTCATGGGGGTTTCTACAAATCCAGGTGCAACGCAATTAGCCCTTACCTGTGCGCCTTTTCGTGAAAACTCTTTGGCCCATCCCTTGGTCATGGCGATGACACCTCCTTTGGTCGCTGCGTAATTACTTTGCCCTATATTGCCGTCGGTTCCGACAACCGAAGACATGCTTACAATGGCACCAGTGCCGTTTTCAATCATGAGCGGCGCAATAGCCTGAGTCATATTGAAAACGCCTTTGAGGTTAACGTTTAGCACCATGTCCCAATCACTCTCACTCATACGGTCAAGTAGGTTGTCGCGGGTAATGCCAGCATTGTTGACTAATACATCGACTTTCCCATGGCGTCCTTTTAGCGCCTCAATCCAATCAAAAATGGCTTGGCGGTCACAAACATCGAGCTGTTTTGCTCGAACGTTTGGATAACGCTTTTCTAGGTCTAACATCATCTCTAGATTCATATCACAGGCGTAAACCATGCTGGCATTTTGGCTTGCAAATGTTTCTACGATACAGCGACCAATGCCCTGCGCCCCACCCGTTACGATACAGATTTTATCGGTAAGCATTCTTTATTCACCTATTGCAGTATGTTGTTATCAAGCCTCGGCATGCTGCTCGGGGCTTCCTTTGACTGGGTTTAGTTTAGGGCTGCAGGCGTAGAATGTTTATCGAAAACGAGACAAAACAAAATCCCTAAAATGGGATAATTTAACTATGATTGTTTCTACAGTTAGCCAGTGGTTTCGATCGACTAGGCTTACATAAGTCATATTGGAAAGGGCAACCGATGGGCATTTATGTGACGTTCGCTGGCATTATTGGGGTCATCAACTCGATATTTAAATTTGTTAAGAGGTAGAATCCTTGGCTGTATATTCGCAATATTCTGGGTGTTGTATGTTAGATAAAATGGTCTACTTTCTTCATGTGGTTCGCAGTGGGTCGTTTAGTGCGGCAGCTCAGCAATACGGTATTTCAGCCTCGGCGGGGAGCCGTTGGATTATCGAGTTGGAAGATAATATGGGGATTAGTTTACTTAAACGCTCCACCCGCAAAGTGGTCCCGACTCAGGCTGGTCTGTGTTTATATGATCGTTTTAGTCGGGTGAATGATGAAATCGATGACATCGTTACCGAAATCCAAAATCTTGGGAATGACGATAGAGGGATCATTCGAATTGCCTGTACCCCTTTATTCGCAAAAGAGTTTTTGAGCCGTATTGTGGGCGAATATTTACAACAACATCCCTATGTTTCATTTCGCATTGTTGAAACCGCTTTTGATATGGATCATATCGACCAAATCGACTTTGCGATCCGAGCAAGTGCCGTTTATCAGGGTTTTCAGGAAAAAGACAGTTTATTGGTGAAACGCTCTTTACTGAGTTACCCACTGATTGCTTGCTGTGCGCCAAGCTATATTGAGCAGTATTCAAGGCCGGAACAACCTGAAGATTTAAAGAAACACAATTGCCTGTATGCTTCAACTTTAATCGGTGGTAATAAATGGGTATTTGAACGTGATGGTGAATTTACTACGGTGCACATTACCCAAACGGTTGAAGTTGAAGACAGCCAGTTTATTAAAACGGTGGCGATAAATGGCGGCGGGATCGGCTATTTGCCCACCGCCTTAGTCAAAGACGAGCTGGATCAAGGGATTTTGGTTCCAGTACTTGAAGACTACATTAATAGCCAATTTGAATTTAGTCTCTACTTTCGTCCACGAAAACAAATGCCGGTTCGTTGTGTTAATTTTAAAGATTTCTTAATACAAAGAGTTAGAGCCCTGAGTGATCAGGAGTAAATACTTTTCGTTCGCCAATGCTGACAGACTTGTTTATCCCGTTAAAAGTAAGCCCAAGGGTTTACTTTTTTATTATCTAGTGGATGTGATGGTATTCATGGAAGATTAGTTTAAGTAAACTGTACCTGTTTAATTAACCCATATATGCAATTATATTTCCTTTTTTTACCTATTTTTTCATCAATCTCTAAGCCATACACTTGCCCCGTCGTCTACGCCTTGTTGGCTATAGACCCTCAATGTAAGTGATGAAGGAAAGTAGTGATGAAAGCCAATGTACTCTCTGCTCAGCAAGCAGCGTCGTTAATAAAAGATGGCGATAAAGTTATTCTTGGTGGTTTTATTGGAGCGGTGGTTCCCGAAGCCATTGAACAAGCACTGGGCGAACGTTTTCTGGCCACGGGGCATCCAAATCAATTGGAGTTGTACTTTGCCGCAGGCCAAGGAGATGGGGTTGATAAAGCCACTAACCATCTTTCCTATCAAGGGATGGTGAGTATGGCTTATGGCGGGCATTGGGGGCTCATTCCTCGTTTACAGCAGTTAGCAAATAACAATCAACTTCAGGGATATAACTTTCCTCAAGGGGTGATTGCTCAGTTATTAAGAGACTCTGCGGCAGGTAAACCGGGAACCTTATCCCATGTAGGTTTAGGTACTTTTGTTGACCCTCGTTTGGGGGGCGGCAAAATTAACGCTTGTACCCAAGGCGAACGGGTATCGGTGATCGACATCGACGGTAGTGAGTATCTTTTTTATAAACGTATCGAAGCCAATGTGGCCTTACTGCGTGGCACCACTGCCGACGAAAATGGCAATATAACCATGGAGGATGAGTGTCTTGTTCTTGAAAATTTAGCCGCCGCTCAATTGGTGACCAATATGGGAGGCAGAGTAATTGTTCAAGTGAAGCAGATGGTTAAAGCTGGTGAGCTGGATCCGCAGCAAGTGCGTATTCCAGGGATCTTTGTGGATGCAGTGGTGATTGCCGACGCAGACCTGCATATGCAAACCTTTGCTGAAGCGATGAATCCAGCCTATTGCGGCAGAGGGATGATGGAACATCATCCCGCGCGCCCACGCCCCCTAGACATTAAAAAAATTGTTGCGCGTCGCGCTGCGATGGAACTCAAACAAGGGGCGGTGATCAATTATGGTATTGGTGTACCCGAGGTGATTGCTGAAGTGACCGATGAAGAAGGGATCACCGAACAAATGATCGCAACGATTGAGCCGGGCGCGATTGGTGGCACCCCCGCTGGTGGATTAAGCTTCGGCGCATCGGCTTATCCGGAAGCCATTATTACTCAAGATCAAATGTTTGATTTTTATGATGGGGGAGGCCTCGACCAAGCGTTTCTTGGTTTGGCTGAATGTGACCAAAAAGGAGACCTGAATGTTTCTAAATTTGGTTCTAAAATCGCGGGCTGCGGAGGTTTTATCAATATTACCCAAAATGCCAAGCAAGTGTTGTTTTGTGGGACATTTACCGCCGGTAAATCACGCATCGAAACGGGTAACGGAAAGCTAACGATTATCCAAGATGGACCGATTAGGAAGTTTATTAAGCAGGTTCAGCAGATCACCTTTGCGTCGGATATCGCCCGTAAAAATAATAAACCGGTGTTATATATTACCGAGCGAGCGGTATTTCGCTTAGCGGCGGAAAGTTTAGAATTGATTGAAATTGCGCCGGGAGTTGATTTGGAAAAAGACATTCTGTCGCAGATGGACTTTAAGCCGCAGATTAGTGCTAACTTGAAGCTGATGGATGCGCGAATTTTTTATGAGCAAGCAATGGATTTAAAGATTGAGGCTCTCTACCCTGTATGCGATAAAGCGAAAATTGTGGCTTAGTTTTTCCGGGCCCACTTGCGCCTTGTGGTGGGCCTTTTTTTGCAGAATATTTTGTTATACATCAATGTAATAACAAAGTTTTTTATAGAAGAAAATTAGCGATGACTTATACCATTCATCAGCTTGAACTTGGCCAACAAGCAAGCTTTGAAAAAACTATCAGTGAGTCTGATATTCAACTATTTAGTGGCATTAGTGGCGACATTAATCCGGTTCATGTGAGTGCTATTGCGGGTAAGTCGAGTGTATTTGGCGACCGCGTTGCGCATGGCATTTTGGTTGCTGGATTAACCTCTGCGGTATTAGGCATGCAATTGCCTGGGCCTGGCACCATTTACCTTGGTCAGGAATTACGCTTTACTGCACCAGTGTACATTGGGGATACGATCCGCGCCGAAGTAGAAGTGATCGAGATTAATCTTAAAAAGAATATCGTGAAACTAGCCACTCGCAGTATTAATCAGCATGGCAAGCTAGTGATCTCAGGTGTCGCAACGGTAATGCCACCCAAATTGAATTCATAACCTTCGGAGTATCCATGATTATTAAACCTATCGTGAAAGGGGTGGTTGCCCGTTCAGCACATCCCTACGGCTGCCAACAGTCGATCAAGAATCAAATTGACTATGTACGAGCAACCAGCAAAGTGCTTGATGGCCCTAAGAAAGTCCTTATTTTGGGCGCCTCATCTGGTTTTGGTTTGGCGTCTCGTATTGCGTTGGCCTTTGGTGGCGCAAACGCCGACACCATTGGTGTTTCTTTTGAGCGAGGCCCAAGTGAAAAGGGTGTGGGAACCGCTGGATGGTACAACAATATCTATTTTCGTCAACAAGCAGAAGCGAAGGGCTTAATCGCGAAAAATTTTGTGGGCGACGCTTTCTCAGCGCAAATGCGCGAGCAAGTTATTGACTATATTAAGCACAATTTTGGTGGCAAGGTCGATTTAGTGGTTTACAGCTTAGCGACCGGGGTTCGGCCTAACCCAGAAACGGGAGAATTATGGCGCTCTGCAATTAAAACCACTGGCGAAGCCGTGACCGGGCCAACTATTAATATTGAAACTGAAAGCATGCAGCAAATGACGGTTGAGACCGCCACCGAACAAGAGATCTATGCGACAGAGAAGGTGATGGGCGGTGAAGATTGGATCAGTTGGATTAATATTTTAGAAGATGCCAAGGTACTTGCCGATGGATGTAAAACCGTGGCTTATTCTTACATTGGGCCAAAGGCGACTTATCCTATCTACCATAAAGGAACTTTAGGCAGGGCCAAAACTCATTTACAAGCTAGCGCGGATCAACTTCACCAGCAGTTAGCGACCATGGGCGGAGCGGCATATGTCTCGGTGTGTAAAGCCTTAGTCACCAAAGCCAGTGTTTTTATTCCGACTTTTTCACCTTACATGCTGGCTCTATTTAAAGTGATGAAGGCCCGTGGAACCCACGAAGGCTGCATAGAGCAGATGCAGCGATTGTTTACCCAACGTTTATATAACGATGAGAATACGGTTGTTGTGGATCCGCAGCGTTTAATTCGAATCGATGATTGGGAACTCGATCCACAAACTCAGCAAGAAGTCGCGGCATTGATGGCTCAGATCACCCCCGAAAACTTTAAAGAAGTGGGCGATTATCAAGGTTATATCAACGACTTTATGCAGCTGAACGGCTTTGCCTTGGCGGGCGTGGATTATCAAGCGGATATTAGCTTAGGCGAGTTACTTGCATTAAAGCCATAACTGCAATTTAGTGCACCTAAAAAAGCCTCGCATTTTAGCGGGGCTTTTTATTTCCTATTAAAAATTGTTTTATAAACAAATGGTTATAGTTTTTTGCGATGAGTTTCACACAATACATTAATGCGAATTCAGGATAATGGGGAGGCTTATTTTTAGTAAGATGAAAGCTGGATTTATTACTTGAATACAGCCTAGAAAGGTAGCGAAGATGAAGAAAAAATATCTTATTGAATTTACCATATTCATGACCTACGCATTATTTGCCATGTCGTGGGTTGCGGGCTCGATGATGACAAAAGATATCATGAGTTATTACAATATCGAGGGAATGGCAGCAGCCACCTGGATGACCAACGCAATCACCATTGCAAAAATTATTGGTAACTTATCGGCCGCTTGGTTGCTGGTTAAAATGGGCCCTAAAAAGGCGTTTTCGCTTGCTTTGTTACTGATTATGGCAGGGGCGGCAGGGGCCTATGCATCAAGCTATCCCTGGTACGTGTTTACCCGTTTAGTGATGGGCTTTGGGGGCGCATTTGCGATTGTTTATTTTAATCCAATTGTAATTAATTATTTTTCTGCCGAAGAGCGCCCATTGGTGAATGGGATTAATGCTGCTGCCTTTAATACCGGAAATTTGTTAGCGATTATTTTTACCGGTTCCTTACTGTCGACCTTAGAATCTTGGCAAAATGTTATTTTAGCCATTTCGATGGTGAGCCTCGTCTTGTTAGTTATTTGGTGGATGATTAGTGATGACTTCTCGTTATCGGGCAGCAAAGGTGAAAGCTCAGAAAACGCCTCTTATACCCTCAAAGATGGCTTTAAAGAGCCCGTGAATATTTGGCTGCCAATCGCCTATTCTGGTTTGCTATTTTGTTATATTGCGGTGTTTGCATTGTTCCCGCTGGTACCAACTTTTGCGGCCGAAGCTAAATATTTATCATCGATTATGATTGCAGCAGGTATGCTTGGAACGGTCGCCGGCATTATCATGACCAAGCGGATTGCTTTGCGCATTCCGGTGATCCGCTACTGTGGTTTGGCGATGACCCTATTTGCGGCGCTTATGATGACCACCTCTAGTGCGAGCGTTGCTTACGGTGCCGCGTTTATGGCTGGTTTCTTTATGTTTGCGCCGATGACGGCTTTAATCACCCTCCCTCAAGAATTACCCAATATGACTCCCGCGCGCATCACGGTGGTGTTTGGTATGTTCTGGTCTATTTCTTATATGGTGGAAACCGTGCTGATGTACCTTGCGGGTTGGATTGCAGACTCAAGCGGTAACATAGCCATTGCCGCATCCTTTGCAGTGCTTTGTTCATCAACCTTCTTCCTTGCTAGCTTCTTCTTGCCCGAAACCGGTAACAAAAGCCACGACAGCAATGTGAAGTTATCTACCACCAAAGCTTAAGGAGAGCATGATGCGTAAAGTTAGTCCAAAGCTTATTCCATGGTTAGACGAGTTAAATCAACAAGTCGCTACTTTGATCGAAAACGGATTTAAACCCACCGCAACCAATGCCCGTGAAGGTTTAGAAAATTTAACCCGAGGGCTGGTGGGCGATAGCCCAGCTATTGCATGGGTTCACGACGATTTGGTCTTGAGTGACGAATATAACGTACCGGTTCGAATTTATCATCCGGCGCCCGAACAAGCCCTACCAGTCGTGATTTACTATCATGGCGGAGGGCATATGGCGGGGAGTGTGACGGTTTATGACCCGATTTGTCGTAAGCTTGCTCAAGCGTCGCAGCATATTGTGGTGTCGGTTGAATATCGCCTCGCACCAGAATGCCCTTATCCTGCGGGGGTGAATGACGCTTATGCGGTGGCTAAAAATATAGGGGCAACTTTAGCGGGACTCAATGTACGCTATCTTCCTCGTTTGTCGCTTGTGGGAGACTCCGGTGGTGGCGCACTAGTTGCAAGCGTTAGTGCAAAAGCTCAATTTGATAAATCGCTGCAGATCGACAAGCAGGTGATGATTTATCCGAGTCTCGACTACACGATGAATAGTCATTCCATGGAGCAAAATGGCAGCGGTTATTTATTGCAAAAAGGCAAAATAGCTTGGTACTTCGACAACTATTTTCAGCACCATGAGGATCGGAAGCAGGCGTCTCCCTTATACGGTGACTTTAGTGCCAATTTACCCAGCACCTTCATCATTACCGCTGAGTTTTGTCCCTTACGAGATGAAGCCATCGCCTATTGTGAAAAGGCCAAGCAGGCCGGGGTGGCGGTCGAGCAGCTACATTTTTCAGACATGATCCATACCTTTATCAATATGGAAAACTTAGTTGAAGAAGAGTGCGCCAAGGTATATCAGAGCATTGCCGAGTTTTTGAATCGAGGCAATCCGGCCATTTCCGAGTAAGTTTAGTGAAGGTCGGGGGGTATTGAGCTTTCATTATCAATCCCCCCGACCATCGACTGATTGGGGGTTTTAAGATTTGCATGCCGCCGCATCGTGATCTGTCGGGTGATACCGCAATGGGCATCTGCATCAGGGATGGGGCAAGGGCTAAAGCCTGCTCACTTGCTTAAAAACGGGCAGTTCAATTACAGGAAAATACTCATTTTGCAATTTTACTTTTTTCGGTAGAGTACAACCACGCTTGAATTGTTGTGAATATCGCCCTGTATCGAAGGGCTTTTTTGCGTTTAATCAAATGCTTGTCTAAGTTTTTGCAACGATCACCGCCAAACGCTTTCTTATTTTTTCTATTTTGATATAAAAGATATTAAATCCAGCGTGGTGATAATAAATGAGCCGTCGAGATTGGTTTATCGAATTGATCGCCTATTGGGAAGGGCGCTTAACTACTCGTCATTTATGCGAACAGTTTGGGATTAGTCGCCAACAAGCTAGCAAAGATCTGGGTACCTATAATCAGGCGAGCGCAACTCCGTTAGTATATACGGCCTCGGTAAAGGGCTTTGTACCCCCCGACAATTTTAGCCCCCTATTGCTTACTACTCAGGCCGATGAATATCTCACTTGGCTCGCTTCTTATTCCCCCTATCGCAGAATGACCGAAACCGCGAAACATACCTTTCAATTGTCGCCCCCGCAACGGCAGGTATCACCGAACGTGATGCGTGGCTTGGTCGCAGCAATGCGCCAACAACGTCGCTTGGAAGTTGACTATGTGTCTTTGTCTCACCCCGATCGAGAAGGCCGGATCATCGTGCCGCATACCTTTGTTGATACCGGCGCGCGTTGGCATTTGCGCGCCTGGTGTGAGAAACATGCCGAGTATCGCGATTTTGTGTTGAGCCGTTTTCGAGGCAAGCCCGAACTTGCAGAGCGTTCTTCACAAGGTGTGAGTCACGACGTGGCATGGAATACCCAAATTGAGATGATTTTTAAGCCAGATCTGCGTTTAAGCCCTGCCCAGCAAGCGGTAATTGCCGAGGATTACCAAATGCAGCAGGGGCAGCTGCATATGACCACTCGGGCAGCCCTCGTTAGCTATTTGCTCAAGCAGATGCAGGTAAATACCAAAATGATCGACGCAAACCCACAGGCTCAGCAATTAATGTTAGACAATTTAGATGACATTAAACCCTGGCTGATTGGGTGAATACCGTGCCATACACGTAAAACATGTCAAGTGAGTTTACCTGATTTTTTACTCAGTATTGTAAACGGGTTGGTATTTCGTACAGTGCTCCTAAGGATAGCGAGGGAAAATACTACCAATGAATGACTTAAGCCCATCTGATTTAAAAACAATTTTGCATTCAAAGCGCGCCAACATGTATTACCTCGAATACTGCCGAGTGATGCAAAAAGATGGTCGCGTCTTATATTTAACTGAAGCTAAAAACGAAAATCAGTACTATAACATTCCCATCGCCAATACCACGGTGTTGATGTTAGGAACTGGCACTTCAATTACCCAAGCGGCAATGCGTATGTTGTCTCAGGCTGGGGTGTTAGTGGGTTTTTGTGGCGGTGGTGGTGCTCCGCTGCACATGGCTTGCGAAGTCGAATGGCTAAGTCCGCAAAGCGAGTATCGGCCAACCGAATATTTACATGGTTGGCTGCAGTTTTGGTTTGATGGCCTTCAGCGATTGGCTGCCGCAAAAGCTTTTCAACAAGCCCGTATTCATTACTTACAGCGGGTGTGGCGCAATGACTGAGAGCTTAAAGCGGAAGGTTTTTCTTTTGCTGATGAAGTCATTCAAAATGCCTTGAATCGTTTTCATAGCCGTACCGAATCCGCTCAAAAACAAGCGGATTTGCTGCTGACCGAGGCTCAGCTCACTAAGGTACTTTATAAATACGCCGCAAATCGTACCCAGTTTGCCAATTTTAAACGCCAGCACCAAAGCGGCGACAAAGCCAATGACTTTTTAAATCACGGCAACTACCTCGCCTATGGCCTCGCGGCGAGTTGTTTGTGGGTATTGGGGATCCCGCATGGTTTTGCGGTGATGCACGGAAAAACCAGACGAGGCGCGCTGGTATTTGACGTTGCCGACCTGATTAAAGACGCCATCGTCCTACCGTGGGCCTTCGTATGCGCCAAAGAAAACGCCAGCGAACAAGAATTTAGACAGCAAGTCTTGCAGGCTTTTACTGACCATAAGGCTCTCGATTTTATGTTTGAGACGGTAAAGCAAATAGCCTTACAGGAATACAGCGCCGAGCAAAGAGAGGAACAAAACCTATGATGGTCACCCTCGTTTCTCAATGTGAGAAAAATGCCCTGAAAAAGACGCGCCGGGTGCTTGATGCCTTTGCCAATCGCATTGGCGACAATACCTGGCAAACCTTGATCACCGAAGACGGCTTACTTACACTTAAAAAAATGCTGCGTAAAACTGCCAGTCGCAGCACGGCTGTGAGTTGTCATTGGATAAGAAGCCGCTCTCGTAGCCAGTTGTTGTGGGTGGTAGGCAACCGATTGAAGTTTAATGAGCAGGGCGTGGTGCCAGTAAACCGAACCTCGCTTAATTTAGAGCACAAAGAGTGGGAGCAAGGTTGGTACTTAAACGAAGTTGTGGTACTCGCATCTGGCATTGCGGGCTTGTTCCATGATTTTGGGAAAGCTAATGATTTGTTCCAAGAAAAATTAAAAGGCTTAACCGAATCACAAGGTGAGCCCTATCGCCATGAATGGGTATCCTTGCGGTTGTTTGAAGCCTTTAGTAAAGGTAAAACCGATCATGAATGGCTAACACAACTGGCAAAAATTTATACTTGTGAGCAGGGTACTAAAGTAGAAAAGCAGGTACTTAGCCAATTGTTTATCGATGGCGGTCATCAAAATCAACGGGTATTTGATGGGCTGGCAGCATTTGCAAAGCTGGTTAGTTGGTTGATCGTATCCCATCATCGTTTGCCCATGGCAAATGGAAATTCTGTTCAACTCAGTCAAATTGAACGGTGGTTAGCGAATTGTTTTGACTGCCATTGGAACTCGCCAAATGCTGTCGATCTATCAAAGTTCGATACAACAATACTTAAAAAAAATTGGACCTTCACTCAAGGTACGCCGTTTTTAAGTAGGCCTTGGCAGCATAAAGTAAGTCGCTTAGCGCAACGGGCTTTAAATAGTCCCTTATTGTTTGCGGATGACATAAAGTGGTTTGATCAACGCTTCGTGAGTCATATGGCAAGGCTGTCGTTAATGCTCGCCGATCATTATTACTCTTCTTTACCGCCTGAAAAGTCAAAAGTGGTCTGGCGAGATAAAAACTACAAAGCGATTGCTAACACCGATAGGCAGCATGCTAAGCAAACCAGTCACAAGCCCAAGCAACAACTTGATGAGCACAACATTGGTGTCGCCCTGAACGCGCAGCGTTTTGCACAGAACTTACCGGCACTTAAATATACCTTGCCTGCAATCACTCAACATAAGCTATTTAGTAAACCAGCAGAACACCACAAATATCGATGGCAAGACAAAGCATTTACTCTTGCTAAATCAATTGCTAAAGCCACCGAGAGGCAAGGTTTTTTTGGGGTTAATATGGCATCGACGGGCTGTGGTAAAACAATCGCCAATGCACGAATCATGTATGGCTTGGCTGACGAAAAGCAAGGTTGTCGATTTTCGGTGGCGCTGGGTTTACGAACCTTGACCTTGCAGACTGGAGACGCATATCGACACTTATTGAAACTGGGGGATGATGAATTAGCAGTATTAATTGGTTCGCAAGCGGTTAAAACCCTATATCAGTTGAACCAAGAACCAGAGCATATGCGTTCTGGAAGTGAATCAGCAGATGACTTATTTGAACAGCTATTCGTGAGTTATGATGGGCAAATCTACGATGGTCGCTTAAAGCACTGGTTGAGTCATAGTCCAAAATTAGAGCAACTGATTAGCGCACCTGTTTTAGTGAGTACTATTGACCATCTAATGCCCGCAACGGAAAGCAAGCGAGGCGGAAAACAAATAGCCCCTATGTTGCGTTTGTTAAGCTCAGATTTGGTTTTAGATGAACCTGATGACTTTGGTCTCGAAGACTTACCTGCATTATGTCGCTTAGTTAACTGGGCGGGAATGCTCGGTTCGCGAGTTTTACTCTCTTCAGCAACCCTACCGCCGTCATTAATTAAAGCCTTGTTTGATGCATACCAAGCTGGGCGAAAACACTTCAATCAGGCACAGTTTTCTGAAACTAAGCAACCAGCTATTTACTGTGCATGGTTTGATGAATTTAAAAGCCAAACCATAGAACTCGCAAGTAAAGAAGATTACATCACCACACATAAACAGTTCATAGAAAAGCGTGTAAAAAAACTGAACCGTGAGCAACAAATATTGCGTAAGGGTGAAATAGTCAACGTCGCGCCTTTAGAGGGAACAAGCGCTAGTCGCGACTCGGTATCTTGTGAGTATTTAAATATTGCTCAAACCATTGCTCAGCAGATACACCAACTGCATTATGCACACCACGTCGTACACTCATCCGGTAAAAAGGTCTCACTTGGTGTGGTTCGAATGGCTAATGTTAATCCCATGGTAGAAGTGGCTAAATGCTTAGTGAATATAGCGCCTGAACCGGATTATCATATTCATTTTTGTATCTATCATTCGCAGTTCCCGCTGGCTTTACGTTCATTTAAAGAAAGCAGATTAGATAAAGCTCTCACTCGTCATGATCCACAACAACTTTGGCAACAGAAAGAAATACAGCAGGCATTAGCGAGTAGTTCGATGAGCAACCATGTTTTTGTGGTGATCGGCACCTCAGTCGTTGAAGTAGGGCGAGATCATGACTACGACTGGGCAATTGCTGAACCTAGCTCCATGCGCGCGCTCATTCAGTTAGCGGGTCGAGTGCAACGCCATCGACAGCAAGCACCTGAAACCAGCAATGTTCGTGTTCTTAACCAAAACATTCGGGCGATAAAAAATGAAACCCCTGCTTATTGCAAACCGGGATTTGAAACTAGAGCGCTCCCATTATCCGCGCATGATCTTAAAGATTTAGTTGGCGATGAGTTAAGCCATATTTCGGCTATTGCTCGAATCATAGAGCCAAAATTTACTTTGGCTGATTTTGAGATAAACAGCCAGGCAAAAAAAGGCCAAGCTAATTCAGCCAGTAACTTTATGGTGCAAGAGCACCGAGCATTACGCATTCATTTAGAAAAAACCGGGGGCGATAAATACACAGAAAAGTTTTATCGCAATTTCAAAGAGGCGGATATTTGGTGGCGAGAAGCAACTGGCCAACATGCCAGCTGGAATGCCGAGTTTATTCGTCAAACGGAATTTCGCCAATCACAAATGCAAGAAGCATTTGTCTTGCGAGTCACGGAAGACGAAGCGCTCACTTGGAGCCAGTTGGATATCACCCATAAACCTTATCGCTATGTTGCCAAAGATAGCCGTTTTAGCAGTGAAACTGTCTCCTTAGCAGCCGAGTGTTCCTGGTGGTTTGAAGCAAGTGCCGAAGATATTTATCAACACTTTTCAACGCTACTGAATTGCAGTCCACAACGCGCTAGCGAACAGTTGGGCGAAATAAACCTAAGAGCAGAAAAAGAAGACCAATTGATCACATGGTCATGGCACCAGCAGTTAGGTGTCTATGAACAATTTAAGAGTAAGGAATAGCAATGCAATTGACCTTAAGCGATGCGCTTGCCGAATATATTGAGCAACGCAAACAAAGCAAACTGGAGCCGCTGCAAAAAGCGCGCGACAAGGTGCTCGAAAAGAGTGATGACCCAACTGAGATAAGCGTTGCGAAGTTGCAATATCATGAAGCGGCAGCACCGATTGAAGCGGCTTTTAACCCTGTAACTTGGTTAAGTGATGCAGCGCGTAGAGCGAAACAAATTAGTTTGGCGACTCATGCTGCAAAATTTACCCATAGTGATGCTAAGGCCAGCAGCATTTTGGATGCTGGTGCTGAGCAAGATCTTATGGGCTATGTAATTACGGCCAGTTTAGATAACAAAGCCATTGATGCAGTGGGTAATGCTGCCGCGCTTGACGTGGCAAAATTATTAAAAATAACTGTCAATAACGAGAGTTTGATTGGTCAATTACAAGATAAACACATCGATGCCTTAAAAGCCTTTACCGAAGATCTTGTGTTACTCAGTGAATGGCAAGCCGGTTTTGAAAAAGCACTGGGTGATGAAAAACTCTCGGGCCATACGCTGACCAAGCAACTTTATTATCCAATTAACTTACAGGCAGAAAGTAAACCGAAATATCATTTACTGTGCCCCTTGTTTTCGTCTTCGCTGGCTCATGAGCTACATAAGCAAGTCACCAAAACTCGCTTTGGTGAGGCAAAAGAGGTCCGAGACGCGCGCAAGAAAGGTCATTTTCATCAACAGTTAGCAGAAAGCTTTCCGGCGACAGCCGTGCAAAATTTTGGTGGTTCGAAACCCCAGAATATTTCACAGTTAAATAGCGAACGTTATGGGCAAAGCTTTTTACTCAACTGTGCCCCGCCGACTTATCAAACGCAATCGAAGCCACCGCTTACCCATAGCAGTATTTTCAACCGTGAGTTTAGTTATAAAACATCTGCTCTTACACGTGAATTTAAAGCATTTTTAACGGGCTTAACAGAGCAAGACAGAAACTTTAAAACCCGTTACAAACGAGACTATGGCTTTGTTCAACCTTTACTCGACAGCCTGTTTAATCATGTGGTGCAAATTCAAAATTTAACTGAACATGCCGGATGGGCCAGTACCCGTGAATGCCAAATGAAACATCAGCATGCGCTTTGGTTAGATGTTTATAACCCAAGCGCGAAATTTCAAGCAGAGCGTGAAAAAGGCGATTGGCTAGGTGTGGTCGCCCATGACTTTTCTCTCTGGTTATTACGCAAGCTTGAAAGTAAGCAGCATTACCTATTGGGTGATGTTGAGCATCAGTATTTCAAAAAGCTTTGCCTGCATGAACTCAAAGCCTTTGAACGCCACACCCCAAAGCTTGGAGATAAGTAACATGCATCAATATCTTTTACTTAAAAAGTTGAATGTTCAAAATGCCAATGCCATTGCAGGGCTAACTTATGGCTTTCCAGCGGTGACTAATTTCTTAGGTTTTGCTCATGCCTTATCGCGTCAATTATCTGAACGGCTCGGTATTTCTCTCGGTGGTGTAGCGGTGATTAGCCATCGCAACCATGTGCATGCGCGTCAGCCAAAAGGATGGGGGGATTATGTATTTGCCTTAACTCGTAACCCGCTAACCCAGCAAGGCAACACCGCGCCAATCAATGAAGAAGGCCGTATGAATATGCAAGTTTCTTTACTGATTGAAATAGAAGGTTTGGTTGCTGGCGATCAAACTACCGAGCAAGCACTGCAAGAGCATGTACAACAGACCATTCCATCCATGCGTTTGGCGGGGGGGCAAATCACCGATTTTGCATCTTGTGAAATATTAAATGATGACGATTCACAACAAAAAGCACTGCGCCGCTTAATGCCTGGTTTCGTATTGTTAGATAGAAGTGATTACCTCGAAGCACATTATTTAGCATTAAAAGCCAAGCAACAAGATACCTGTTTGTTTAATGCTTGGTGCGATTTTAGCAAGTTAAAATACCAAGCCACACCACTAGAAGAGCAACCATTAGAGCATAAGCAAGGCGAGCCTAGGCAACAGGCTGAGAGCCCCTCAACAATAAAAGCCAAGTGGGATTACCTACCTAAACCGAATGCTGGTTATTTAGTGCCCATTGCTGCCGGGTATTACGCTATTTCAGAGTTGTATTCGCCCGGAGAGGTGAGTTGTGTGAGAGATGAAACCGTGCCAGTGGCATTTGCCGAAACGGCTTACAGTGTGGGGGAATGGCAAAGTGTACATCGCTTAAAGGATATAAACCTCAGCATTTGGCGTTATACCCATCAACACCCTTGGTACTTGGCCAAAACACCATCCAGTACAACAACTATTTTAGAACCCGATGCTGAAATGCTGGCTAGCACCTCTGCATTTGACCCTGACTTTTTATAATTAACGGAGATTTAACTATGGCTGATGTAAAACTTAAAACCCCTTCTGTATTGGCTTTTGAAGCCAAGCTAATTCCATCGGATGCCTTGATGTTTGCGGGTAACTTTACTGAAAACAGTTGGCAGCCAATTGTGGTTGGAGAAAAAGCTGTAAGAGGTACTATTTCAAACAGGCTAAAAGCGGCGACAGCGAATGACCCTGCAAAACTCGATGCGGAAGTCTCAAAAGCGAATTTACAAACCGTTGATGTCGCAGCATTACCGCATAGTGCCGATACCTTAAAGTTGGTATTTACTCTTCGCGTATTAAGTAACTTGCATGTTCCTTCAACCTGTAATAATCCTGATTATCAAAGTGCACTAGCCGAAAAAGTAAAGCACTATCAAGGCGCAACAGAATTTAAAGAACTGGCAAAACGTTATGCACAGAACATTGCCAATGGTCGCTTCTTATGGCGTAACCGAGTCGGCGCAGAGGCTGTAAAAATTGTGGTTACTGCGGATAACCAGCAACTTATCTTTAATAGTTATGAGTTTAGCTTGCGCAACTTTGATGAAAATGAGCAAGTGAACCAGTTAGCAAAAGTTATTCAATTAGGGCTGACAGAGCAACATGCTTTTATCAAGGTTGAAGCCTATAGCCAATTAGGGCAAGGCCAAGCGGTTTACCCATCTCAAGAGTTAGTGATGGGTGGCGGTAAAGGTGATAAGAGTAAATTTTTATATCAACTCGACGGTCAAGCGGCAATGCACTCGCAAAAAATAGGCAATGCACTACGTACCATTGACACATGGCACTCTGAAGCGGAAGAAATTGGTCCAATTGCGGTAGAACCATACGGTTCGGTGACCAATCGCGGCGCAGCATATCGCCAGCCAAAAGAGAGTATGGATTTTTATAAGTTACTCGATGGGTGGATGTTAAAAGGTAAAGAGCCTGAGCTTGAGCAGCAGCATTATATTATGGCGATGCTGATCCGTGGTGGTGTATTTGGTGAATAGGAGTTCTAATGAAATATTATCTCGACATTAGTTTGTTACCAAATGATGACCTTGGGCATTATTTTTTGTGGGAAAAGCTTTATCACCAAGTACATTTGGCTCTGGTCGATTATAAAAATCAGCAAGGCCAATTTAACATTGCCGCTGGTTTCCCACAATATTGCGCACAGAAGTGTCGTTTAGGTGCCAAGCTTCGGTTGTTTGCTGAAACCGAGTCATGCTTAGCTGCGTTGAACATAGAATTATGGTTAGCTAAATATAACGATTATTTACATATTACCCGCATCAAACCTGTACCTGAAAAGGTCAAGTCATTTGTTAGTTACGCGCGGCCAGCATTTGCGGCAAGTATCAAGCAAAGCATCACGCGCAGAATGAAGCGGCATCATGAAACATGGGAGCAAGCTTCTGCTCACTTCGAAGGCTATAAGCCTAGAAAAATTAAAGCGCCCTTTGTGTATATACATAGCTATAGCAAACAGACTCGTTTTCCTTTATTTATTGCTCAAATTACATCGAAAAGTGATTCTGAGGGGGAATGCGCTTTTGATAGCTATGGTTTAACTAGGCAAGGAAGTATTCCTCAATTTTAACCCTTTATTTTGGCTCTTTAAAAATATACCTTTAAAACAACAGCTTACACACAGGTCGTTTTTATAAGCTTAAAATATAAATGTTAAGCTAACGACTTGTTGTAACTTATTTTTATGCTGATATTCTATTGTTCACTGCCGCACAGGCAGCTCAGAAAAATGGAAAGCAAATAGTGACAATTACTTGCTTGTTCACTGCCGCACAGGCAGCTCAGAAAAAAAACCCATAACACGATCACAAAGCTCTTGCGTTCACTGCCGCACAGGCAGCTCAGAAATGATGGTCGTATTCCTGCTGGTGTTAATAACTGTTCACTGCCGCACAGGCAGCTCAGAAATACAACTTCAATGTGGTTTTTTGGGTAAACATGTTCACTGCCGCACAGGCAGCTCAGAAAATTAGAATCGTATTCCCATAGGAAAGTATCTCGTTCACTGCCGCACAGGCAGCTCAGAAATAGCGAAGCGTTTGCCGCGCAATTCTCGAAAGGTTCACTGCCGCACAGGCAGCTCAGAAATATGGGAATACGATTCTAATGGGAATATGATTGTTCACTGCCGCACAGGCAGCTCAGAAATACTTGTGCAGGTTTCCACTCACCCTTAACACGTTCACTGCCGCACAGGCAGCTCAGAAATTTACCGATTGCCTCGAAAGCTTCACATTCTTGTTCACTGCCGCACAGGCAGCTCAGAAATGGCAACGTTTTACATACTTTTTTAATTGCTTGTTCACTGCCGCACAGGCAGCTCAGAAAACTATGAATACGATTCGAATGGGAATATGATTGTTCACTGCCGCACAGGCAGCTCAGAAAGTCAAAGCAAACTTAGGCAACCTTTTTGCTTGGTTCACTGCCGCACAGGCAGCTCAGAAATAATCTATATGTTAGCTAGTCGCTGTGATACCGTTCACTGCCGCACAGGCAGCTCAGAAATCAATAGAATAGTTACAACCTACAATTTCAATGTTCACTGCCGCACAGGCAGCTCAGAAATTGGCCATTATGGCGCTAGCGGCCAAGGGCTCGTTCACTGCCGCACAGGCAGCTCAGAAATTGTTGGCGCTTACACTGGTTTAATTGCAGCAGTTCACTGCCGCACAGGCAGCTCAGAAATGGCAAAGTCATGGCTGATGACGTGCTAAACCGTTCACTGCCGCACAGGCAGCTCAGAAAACTCAACCCCCAGCGTTTTGTAAGTCGGTAATGTTCACTGCCGCACAGGCAGCTCAGAAAAAATTAGAATTAAATAAATCAGCAGCTGGCTTGTTCACTGCCGCACAGGCAGCTCAGAAAGCCCAATCACAGAACGTTGTTGATGCTGATGAGTTCACTGCCGCACAGGCAGCTCAGAAAAAGAAGAACCTTCACAATTAGCGCCAGAACTAGTTCACTGCCGCACAGGCAGCTCAGAAATAGCGATGAAAATGGTGAAAAAGGCTACAATAGTTCACTGCCGCACAGGCAGCTCAGAAACGCTGAATTGAAACAGATGATCGCGCAATCAGGTTCACTGCCGCACAGGCAGCTCAGAAATCATAAATCCGGCCAACAATGATCGAGTCGCCGTTCACTGCCGCACAGGCAGCTCAGAAATTGAAGGATATGAGTCTAAAACTGTTAGCAGGGTTCACTGCCGCACAGGCAGCTCAGAAAAGCTTATAAGCGCGGTTCATTTATTCTTTAGGTGTTCACTGCCGCACAGGCAGCTCAGAAAATTTTGGGCGGCATCAAAATAAATGCGTAACAGTTCACTGCCGCACAGGCAGCTCAGAAATAAAAATAATGCAAACCAATGTAATTACTCATGTTCACTGCCGCACAGGCAGCTCAGAAATATCAAGCGCTGTCTTGGCCGCGTCAAGATGCGTTCACTGCCGCACAGGCAGCTCAGAAATTTGCCAAGTACCATTTAAAAGCCAAGTTTCTGTTCACTGCCGCACAGGCAGCTCAGAAAAACAAATAATAAGATTCCAATTGTCATTCCTCGTTCACTGCCGCACAGGCAGCTCAGAAAGCACATTGCGAGGCGTAGCGACCAAACCAACGGTTCACTGCCGCACAGGCAGCTCAGAAATCCGTATATTTTCTGCATCTTGCTTACGTTTGGTTCACTGCCGCACAGGCAGCTCAGAAACTGCTGCAAAGCGCGAGCATAGAAAGGCGGTAGTTCACTGCCGCACAGGCAGCTCAGAAATTGATATCAGGAGTAGCTTTGACAATATCCCAGTTCACTGCCGCACAGGCAGCTCAGAAAAAGCAGAAAAACGCTGCATCATATTAGGCATATGTTCACTGCCGCACAGGCAGCTCAGAAAATATTAGTCACAACTGGTTTACCACGACTTAAAGTTCACTGCCGCACAGGCAGCTCAGAAATAAAGTGTGTGGCAGTATTACCTAAGTCATGCGTTCACTGCCGCACAGGCAGCTCAGAAACGTTGATAAATTAGATGCTGTTTTATTAGTGCGTTCACTGCCGCACAGGCAGCTCAGAAATACCTATACAAAGACACTAAGCGACAGCTAAAGTTCACTGCCGCACAGGCAGCTCAGAAACGTTTAAAAAGGTTTTTGGGTGTCGTGGATGAGTTCACTGCCGCACAGGCAGCTCAGAAATAGAACTGATAGTAACATATGTCCCATTGCTTGTTCACTGCCGCACAGGCAGCTCAGAAATAATGGGAGTATTTACCAATATGAATACGATTGTTCACTGCCGCACAGGCAGCTCAGAAAAGCATGCTAACTTTGTAATATGAGTTACAAGCGTTCACTGCCGCACAGGCAGCTCAGAAATAAATGGCGCGCGGTCAGTCGTTCACTTTAATGTTCACTGCCGCACAGGCAGCTCAGAAAAGTTGAGTACGTGCAGTTTATTGCTTACTCTGGTTCACTGCCGCACAGGCAGCTCAGAAATTTAACGGATTCCCGCATTCTGGGCAGGTGTAGTTCACTGCCGCACAGGCAGCTCAGAAAAATCAGGCTTAGCCTGTTTAACAATGCGCTGAGTTCACTGCCGCACAGGCAGCTCAGAAATTAAAAAAAGCATATGAGCTTTAAATTATCCAGTTCACTGCCGCACAGGCAGCTCAGAAAATTTCTTGAGCATAAGCCCAACCATCATTAGTGTTCACTGCCGCACAGGCAGCTCAGAAATGAGAATGGATTGAAAATGGCGGTGAAATACATCCCTGCGGCTCACCCAGTTCGGCATCCATGCCTCTCGCTCGTAGCCATTGCTGCGCAATACTCGCCCGCACAGGCAGCTTAGAAATGAGAATGGATTGAAAATGGTGGTGAAATACATCCCTGCGGCTCACCCAGTTCGGCATCCATGCCTCTCGCTCGTAGCCATTGCTGCGCAATACTCGCCGGACAGGCAGCTCAGAAATGGGAATGGATTGAAAATGGCGGTGAAATGCATCCTTGCGGCTCACCCAGTTCGGCATCCATGCCTCTCGCTCGTAGCCATTGCTGCGCAGTACTCGCCCGCACAGGCAGTTTGGAATTGGTTAAAATAAACGAGAGTGTTGCTAAGGCGAATTACAGGTACAAAAAAAGACGCCCTAAGACGTCTTTCAATGTGGTGTTGGTGGAGCTGGCGGGTTTCGAACCCGCGTCCAAAACCATTCTAACCAATGGCGCTACATGCTTAGTTTGTCTTTATTCTCGTTAGCAAGCTGCGAACAAACACGCCACTTACTCACATACCAGAATTCTATTTCGCGGTTCGGCTCTCTAGTCAAAGCGTCCCTCGCTATCTTGTTTGGGTTTGAACTTCTATGATTCCCCGTCTTACAAGCGGAAGCTAGGGTAGAAGTGCTCTAGCAGGTTATTAAGCTGCTAGTGCGTAGTTTTCGTCGTTTGCGACTATTTTTTTGCGGCTTTTTACGTGGCAAACCGCCCCACGACATGCTCCACAAGCCTTCCTGATCCTGTCGAATCCAATTCAGCCCCGGAATTTCTAGAACATTCTAACACAAGCCTGATACAAACCGATAGCGGCTTGGGTTTAAATGCTGTTTATTTGTCCAGTTGAGTGTTTATCTAAAGCTGTGTTTCATCACTCGGTCTTTGGTGCGTTGCCATTCGCGATCTTTCTCGTCTTCGCGTTTGTCTTGATCTTTCTTACCTTTGGCTAAGCCTATCTCTAGTTTGGCCCAAGAGGCTTTCCAGTAGAGCGCCGTGGCAACAATGGTATAACCTTGGCGTTCAACCGCGCCAATCAGTTTATCTAACTCGCGTCGGTTTAGCAGCAGTTTGCGGATCCGGGTTGGGTCGGCAACCACGTGAGTGGAAGCCGATAATAAGGGTTGAACATTTAAACCGGAAACAAAGGCTTCACCGTCGCGAACATATACGTAGCTCTCGGCGATGTTAACCTTACCGGTTCTCATTGATTTAACTTCCCAGCCTTGAAGTTCAATACCCGCTTCGAATTTATCTTCGATACGGTACTCATGGCGCGCTCTTTTATTCAGCGCGATGGTATTTGAACCGGCTTTTGATTTTGATTTATTCTTACTCATAGGCCGCTATTATACGCATGCAGCGAGGGTTTAAAACTGATATTGTGCGGTTTAGCCGTGTGAATGCTAAAATGTTGCCAGATTTGAAGAAAGAGTGGGTTATGCCGCAAGTAAACCGTAGTGCCTTGGTGATGTTTAGCGCCAAGCAAATGTACCAATTAGTGAATGATGTTGACGCTTATCCCGAGTTTTTACCGGGGTGCGTGAGTAGTGAAATTATTGAGCAGGGCCCGCTGAGCATGGTGGCTCAGGTTGGGGTGGCCAAGGCTGGTATTAAAAACAGCTTTGTGACGGAAAATACTTTAACTGAAGATCAATCGATTCAGATGAACTTGGTGAATGGGCCGTTTAAGTCCTTAACTGGAGTATGGCATTTTGTCGCTTTAGATGAGCAAGCCTGTAAGGTGATGCTGGATTTGAACTTTGAATTTAGCAACAAGTTGATTGCAGCGGCCTTTGGCCGAGTCTTTCAAGAATTGGCCGGCTCGATGGTGCAGGCTTTTGTCGACCGAGCAAAACAGGTGTATTAGTGGTGAGCGAAAAAATTAATATTGAAGTGGTATATGGCTTACCAGAGCGTCAAGTATTACTGGCACTGAGTGTTGCACAAGGCTGCGATATTTTGGCCGCCATTAAGCAGTCGGGTATTGTGGATCACTTTCCAGAGATTGAGCCTGAGTCGGCTTCGGTTGGCATTTTTAGTCGAGCGGCTAAACTGGATCAAACTTTGCGTGATGGCGATAGAATTGAAATCTATCGTCCCTTAATTGCCGATCCTAAAGAGCTTCGTAAAATTAGAGCTGAACGCGCAAAGGCTGCGGGGAGGGCAGATAAAACCACCGGTGGCAGGCCCAAGCAACGCGCTGAAGCTTAAACCAAAAAGCCAGATCGATGATCTGGCTTTTTTATATGCTTGGGGGCAGTTAGCTGGTTTCGTCTTCGAGAGGCACCATAAAGTCTTTACTAATTTGGTAGTCACCTTCAACCAGCGCTAGGTGGTTATTCACAAACTCAACCACCAAATTTCTTCGTTCGAGTGAGCCATTACCACTTTTGTAACTGTATAGGTAGTACCAACGTTCTTGGTCGAAAGCATCTACTAACATCGGTGAACCCAATACAAATTGAACCTGCTCCTTGGTCATGTTGACGCGGAGCTGTTCTACTTTGGCATCGTCGATGTAGTTACCCTGTGGGATATCAACCTTATATACCATCCAATCGAAGGCTGAACAGGCGCTAAGTCCGAGGCTGGCAAGTAGAATAAAAATTTTAGCTGTGAAACGCATTGTTAATCGAAGCTCCTTGTTAAGGAAGGCATCATAACCAAGCCCCGCCCGAAAAAGAAGCGTCTACTACGAAGAATTTAGTCTTCAACCAACAATTCTTGCGCATTTGCCAGTGCAGAAGGGG
This sequence comes from Agarivorans sp. QJM3NY_33, assembly GCF_050870865.2. Taxonomy (NCBI): domain Bacteria; kingdom Pseudomonadati; phylum Pseudomonadota; class Gammaproteobacteria; order Alteromonadales; family Alteromonadaceae; genus Agarivorans; species Agarivorans sp. QJM3NY_33. Next base: position 3,669,355 of record NZ_CP194039.2, on the reverse strand, counting down.
TAATTGCATCGCCGGCGAGCAGGCGAGCCAATTCTTCGAGACGTTGTTGGCCGTTTAAAGTGAGCATGTTGGTGATGGTTTCATTTTTCTTCTGTTGCTTACTCACTAACATCTGTTGATGACCATGTCCCGCTACCTGTGGTAAGTGGGTCACACACAATACTTGGCACTGTTGCCCAAGTTTTCGTAGCATGCCGCCCACCACTGCGGCGGTTGGTCCACTAATGCCTACGTCAACTTCATCGAAGATCAGGGTTGGGGTTAAAATACTGGCTGAGCAAATCACTTGAATGGCCAAACCAATACGGGAGAGTTCTCCGCCAGAGGCCACTTTATCAATACTTTGCATCGGCTGACCAGGGTTGGTGGTGACCCGCAACTCGACGCGATCTACGCCATTTGAATTGGTGAACTGGCTGGCATCACTTTGTAGTGCAAATTCACATTGGGCTTTCGCCATACTGAGTTTATGGATTTCTTTGGTGATTAATTTACTGAGGCTACTGGCGGCACGTTCGCGACTTTTCGATAGTTTATTGGCCTTACTTAGATAAATCTGCCATGCCTGCTCAATGTCTTCCGTAAGATGCTCGAAGCGCTGGCTTTGTTGACTCAGCTGCTCTAACTGTTGCTGTAAATTCAAATGTAGTGCTGGCAGTTGTTCGGCGTTGGTATGGTGTTTTCTGGCCAACTCAAGGGCTTGGCTGAGTCGCAGTTCTAACTCGGCAAATAACTCTGGGTCGTAGTCTAGCTGCTCGCTGTAATGGCCTAACTGTTGGCCGGCTTCTTCAATCTGAATCTGTGCATCGTGTAACAGATTGTTGATGTTTTCGAGTTTGGGATCGAGCGCGAGAAGCTGGCTGGTAGTTCTACAGGCTTGGCCTAGCATGTCTAGTACATTAACTTGCTCATCTAAGGCTAGGAGCTGGCTAAGCTGAAAACTACTTTGTTGCAGCTCGGTGCTGTGAGAAAGACGCTGATGTTGTTGTTCTATGGTTTGGTATTCCCCTTCAGCCAGAGAAAACTCGTCTAATTCTTTAACCTGATATTCAAGCAGTTGTTGTTGGGCCAGCAGTTCTTTTTGTTGCTGTTGGGCAAGTTCTTGCTCGTTACAGAGGCCTTTCCAATGCTGGTAAGCTTGTTTCACTTCACTCAGCAATTGCGGATGAGCGGCATACTGATCGACAATCGCCAGTTGTTGGCTGGGTTTAAGCAATAGCTGATGCGCATGTTGCCCATGAATGCTAACGAGGTATTGCCCTAGTTGTTTGAGTTGTGCCAAGGGGACCGCAGTACCATTGATATAGGCTTTAGAGCGACCTTCTTTGGTGACTACTCGGCGTAATATGCAATCATCGTCGCTTAACAGCTCATTTTGCTGCAGCCATAGCCGCGCGGCTTGGTTCTGGCTGATCTCAAATTGCGCACTGACTTCTGCCTTACTGGCACCCTGGCGCACCATGCTCGCTTCCGCTCGGTTACCTAAACACAAGCCTAAGGCATCGATTGCAATTGATTTACCTGCGCCAGTTTCACCAGTGATGGTGGTCATGCCTCGGCTTAAATCGAGCTCTAAGAACCGAACAATTGCAAAGTTTTGTACGCTGAGTTGAGTGAGCATTCCTATACCTGTTTATCCATACAGCTGCTGTATAAATATATAGCGGTATTTTTGTGCATGCAAGTGCAAATCGTAAAAAGCTGGTTTACTGGTGCTAAGGATGAGGCAAGGGATATTTTTATACGCTTATGTCGCCGCCCATAAGAGAGAGGATTACTCTGGAACTCGGTCACTCATTTAATTGATTTAATTATATAAAGTAGCAAATGGCCGATGATTTGGTGGTTACTGGAGGTATTGTATGCAGGTAGCATTGTTAGCTGCCTATTGCCGATATAAGTAGCACAATTCACTACTCGTTAACTTCTGGTCATTGGTTATTCTGTTATCTAGAATTCATATTTTTGTCACAATGGGTGGTTTTTTTGGCCGTTGTTTTGTCAGGTAAGCGCTTGTTTTAAGGCGGCATGGCTGGCTTTAGCTTGATTTTTATTCATTTTTTAGTTGCTTGCAGCTTCACATTTGTGTCATAAAAGTAGTGCATGTTTATCAAATAGTTGTTGTATCGCTGCTGTATTAGTCGGCAGCCCAATTAACCTTAGAAATACATGGAAGATATTATGTTGAATAAACGTTTTGCAATAAGCAGCTTGTTACTTGGTATGGGAGCCATGGCAAGTGTGCAAGCCAGTGCCGAAACACTTCGTCTACTAACTTGGGGCGGTTATGCGCCTCAAGAGGTGATCGATTTGTTTCAAAAAGAAACTGGTATTGAAGTAAAAGTCACCAAATCAAACAACGAAGATATGATTTCTAAGTTACGCGCAACAGGCGGCTCTGGTTTCGATTTGGCGCAACCTAGTCAAGACCGTATCACTGGTGTGCAACTACAGTTTGGTATTTATCAGCCCATCGATTTAGCCCGAATTGACCAGAAACAAATTATTAGTTCAATGCTCGATGCGACCAAGAAAAATACTGCCGTGGGCGATAAAGTATTTGGTGTTCCGCATGTTTGGGGAACCAGCGGTTTGGTGGTGAACGGTAATATGGCCAAAGATGTAGCTGACTATACCGATTTATGTCAAAGCAAGTATCAGGGCAAAATTTCTTATCGTTTGAAACGTCCTACTTTAATTGCTTTTGCTTTTGCTCTTGGCGAAGATCCTTTTGCGGCTTACGCCGATCCTGCCAAATACCAACAGATCTTGGATAAGGTTGAAGCGAAGCTTGTGGAATGTAAGCCCATCGTGAAAACTTACTGGTCTGGTGGTGATGAGTTGATGAACCTGATGCGTGCCAACGAAGTGGTTGCCGCGATGGCTTGGGATGCAGGTGGTTGGAAGTTAAACCGAGATCAAGCAAATATTCAGTTTGTTGCACCAAAGTCTGGCGCGCTAGGTTGGATTGATACTTTTGCGATTCCACGCAAGTCAAAAGCAGTCGACGCCGCTTATCAATGGATCAATTTTGTGATGCGTCCAGAAATCGCAGCAAAAATTACCGAGTCTGCGGGTAACTTCACCGCCTCGAAAGGCTCCGATGCCTATGTGAACGAAGTGGCTAAAGCACAGTTTAATGCCAGTTTTAGTAGCGATGATATTGATAATATTAAATGGTATCCCGCAGTACCTGCTGGCTTAGAAGCCATGGAAGGCAAGGTGCTGGATCGCGTGCAAGCTGCACAATAAGCACTTATCAATGGGCCGTAAGGCCCTTCTTTTTTTATCTTTGGATGTACTTGTACTATGGCGGGAAACGCTAAATTTGATCTTGAATGTGAACACCTCTCTAAGCACTTTTCTGATTTTACCGCAGTAGACGGTTTAAATTTTAATGTTGAAGCTGGGTCTTTCTTTTCTATTCTAGGGCCTTCGGGCTGTGGTAAAACCACCTTGCTAAGGATGCTTGCTGGTTTTGAATTTCCCAGTGAGGGAGAGATCCGTATCCATCAAAAGCGAGTCAATGAGCTGGCCCCCAATAAGCGTCCGGTGAATATGGTGTTTCAGCACTTGGCCTTATTTCCCAACATGAATGTGGCTGAGAATATCGCTTATGGTTTAAAGCGTCGTGGTGTGAAAGCGGCTGAGCGAAGCGCAAAAATTAAAGATGTACTCAGCCGAGTGGGTTTAGACGGTAGTCAACAGAAGCAAATTGCCCAGTTGTCGGGTGGTCAAAAACAACGGATTGCGATCGCCCGTAGTCTGGTCTTAGAGCCGCGTTTATTATTACTTGATGAGCCGCTAGGAGCTTTAGATCTAAAACTTAGAGAGAAGATGAAGGTTGAGCTTAAACACTTACAACGTGAGTTTGGTACCACCTTTATTTACATTACGCATGATCAGTCTGAAGCCTTGGTGATGTCGGATAAAGTAGCGGTGATGAACCGTGGCCGCTTCGAGCAGGTGGCAAGTCCGCAGCAACTTTATTATCAACCGCAGTCAGCCTTTGTGGCTAAGTTTGTTGGACAAACCAATCAACTATCGGCGGTGGTGGTCGAGCAACGTCAAGCGGTGGCGCTATTGAAGACCGCCCGAGGGCGACACTTGATTGTTGAAACCGATGTGCAGCAGCGTCCGCAAACCACCGTAGATGTATTTGTTCGGCCAGAGGCGATTGGTATCGCCAAGGCGGGTGAAGATGTGAAAGCGGATAATCAGTTTGATGTGAAGGTTGAAGAGTGTCTGTTTGATGGCGCCAGCTCGACCTTAATGGTGAGAGACCAGCATCATGATGAGCTTTATCGGGTTTCTCCTGGCGCTGACTTTGCTTTGCAAAATATTGTGGTCGGCAGCCCATTACGTATTTATTGGAATGCATCTCAAGCGCGCTGTATCACGAAAGAGGTGAACGGTGAAAGCTAAAACTCTGGGCTTTTATTTATTAATCTTGCCTTTTCTGCTGTGGTTTGTGCTGTTGATTGTATTGCCACATTTGCAAATGTTAGAGCTATCTTTAATCAAGCGTGATTATAGTGTGGGTGACAGTGTTGGCCTTTATCAGTATCAGCAGTTCTTTTCTGAACCCCTGTATTGGCACACCTTGTTACGCACCGTGTGGATGTCGTTATTGGCCACCTTTATCACCTTAGTGATTAGTTTTCCAGTTGCATTTTTTATCGCGAAAGTGGCTAAGGGACGTAGCAAGCGTTTGTTATTGCTGAGTTGTTTATTGCCATTTTGGGTGAGTGAGTTAGTGCGAACTTATGGCTGGATGATTCTATTGCGCGAATCTGGAGTGATTAGCCAAGGCTTAATGGCTCTGGGTTTAACCGAGCAGCCAATCGAGTTTTTATACAATGATGTGAGTATGTTGATTGGCTTGGTTTATACCTCCATGCTGTTTATGGTGGTGCCTTTGGTGAGTACGCTGGAAGGCTTAGATCAAAGCTTGATTGAAGCCGGTTATGATTTAGGTGGGAACGGCTGGAACGTGACTCAATCGATTGTGATCCCTTATGCCATGCCAGGCATCGTCTCTGGATGCATTATGGTGTTTATGCTGTGTTTAGGGAATTACTTAACGCCGCGCTTATTGGGCGGAAAAGATAGCCTATGGTTTACCGAGCAAATTTTCACCCAGTTTATTACTCGTTTTAACTGGGAGTTAGGGGCTGCTTTTGGGGTGGTGTTATTGGTGGTTTCTTCTGCGGTGGTCGCCTTGGGGCTGAAACTGAGTGGCCAATCATTCAGTAAGACGCTGGGGCGTTAAAGGACTTTAGTATGTTGCATCAGTTACGCGGGCCAGCCAACACGGTTTACCGTTTCTATATGGTTGGATTTTTGGTTTTTTTGGCTTTGCCTTTGAGCATTGTTGGTTTATTTGCTTTTAACGATAGCTTGTATGCGTCTTTGCCTTGGCAGGGATTCACCCTCGATTGGTTTATCGGTCAGCAGCAACCCAAACTGGGGATATTTTACGATCAGCCTTTGCTGTCTAGCATTGGCGTAAGCGCCATGATCGCCTGTTTGGTTACGGTTTTTTCGTTATTGCTATCTACGGCCAATGCTTGGCTATTTGTACGTTTCGATTTTCCGGGTAAAAACTGGTTATATATTGGTCTGTTATTGCCCTTGGTCATCCCTGGAGTCATTTTGGGGGTTGCAATATTGGTGGCCAGTAGCCGGCTGGCCAATGGTTTGGAAGAGTATTTTTTATGGGAATGGGAGTGGTTGCGACCGGGATTTAGTTTAGTGGTTATTGGCCAGGTGGCTTTTATTACGACGATTTCAACGCTGATTATTTTGGCGCGTTTACGTAAGTTTGATTTTAGTTTTGAGGAAGCTGCACTCAATTTGGGCGCCAGTCGTTGGGTTGCTTTTTTTACTGTGGTACTGCCTTTTTTAAGCCCTGCATTAGTGGGTGCCGCAGTGGTTAGTTTTTTGATGTCATTTGAAAACTTTAATACCACTTTGATGTTAGTGGGATCGGATGCGCCACTGACCATTGCGATGTACGACCGTTTAAGAGAAGGCTCAACACCGGTACTGAATGCAGTGTCGTTGTTACTGATGCTTAGCTCCGCGGTAGTGGCTTTGTTCTCGATGTTATTAAGTCATGGCAAGTCTGAAGATTAGTTCTCAGGCTGAACTATAATACACAGAGTCTGGACTATTTCTCGCCTTGGGTTTTAACGGGTTTATTTTGATGGTTGTTCTGCCGAGGCTTTGCTTTTGCTTGAGGCTTTGCTGTTGAGTCTACTCGCTAGCTGTTGACCTAATTATCGGCGTTCAGGCTGAGCTTTTCATTCACAGCTAAGAGCCGCTTGACTGGCTTATTTTTTGCGCAACTAAGCGGGTTATTGTTATTGCTTATCGCAATTGTTGTTCAGCTCATGTTATAAGGTGAGTTAGATCACATTTTTAAAGGGGCTATTGTGGGCACGACTCCGGTACACTCAAAAGGGTTTATTGTTCTGTTGGCATTAATGATGTCGTTGGTTGCCTTGGCAGTCGATGCCATGTTGCCAGCCTTAGTGACAATTGCCGAAGATTTCAATCTCAGCCCTGCAACTCAAGTGCAGTGGACCATTACCGGGTTATTTGTTGGCTTGTCTATTGGCCAATTAATTTATGGCCCTTGGTCGGATGCGGTGGGCCGTAAGCGCCCTATTTATTTAGGCTTTGGTTTGTTTATCTTGGGGAGTATTTTGTGCATTGTGGCCGATTCATTTGTTTGGTTCATCGCTGGACGGGTGCTACAAGGCATGGGGGCTGCGGCACCAAGGGTGATCACCATGGCTTTGGTGAGGGATCAGCTTAAAGGCGCGGCGATGGCGCGCGTGATGTCGGTGGTATTTTCGGTATTTATTGTGGTTCCTATTATTGCGCCGGCACTTGGTCAGTTAGTGATGAGCATTGCTCATTGGCGTTGGATTTTTGGCGTCTTGCTACTGATGGCGGTTGTGACGGCTCTATGGTTCGGCTTTTTTCAAGAAGAAACTTTAGTGCCAGAAAAGCGTCGACCGCTGACGCTTAATAGTTTTGTGGATAGTTTAAAAGTACTGATGAATGAGCGAGCTGCTTTGGCCTATACCTTTGTCTCTGGCTTGATATTTGGGGCATTTATGGGGTACTTGAACAGTGCGCCACTGCTATTTATTCAACTCTACCATCAGGGTAGTAATTTTGCTTTACTGTTTGCGTTGGCCGCTGGCTCGATTGGGGTCGCATCGCTGGTGAATGGTCGTTGGGTGATCCGTATTGGGATGCGTAAAATGATCCACATTGCGTTGTGGTGCCTACTGAGTTTAAGTGTTTTGTTTGTTGGTGTACTCATCAGTACCAATGGCGTCCCGTCGCTCTTTTTATTGATGGTTTATATGATGCCGGCATTCTTTTGTATTGGTATTTTATTTGGTAATTTGAATTCTTTGGCGATGGAGCCTTTAGGGGCTATCGCGGGGATGGGCTCAGCTTTTGTTGCTTTTATATCAACTCTGGTGGGGATCCCAATCGGCAGTTTAATCGGTTTTAGCTTTAATTTTACCTGTTACCCGATTGTACTTGGTTTTTTATTGGTGGCCTTGGTTAGCTTAATTGTAATTCGGTTGTTTGATCATCCGCAGAAAGCCGAAGTCGCTTAGTTTTATTGCGATAGTTTTATTACCATTAGCACTTAAGGATAAAGCCTTGCTTTGCCTTTATATGTCGAGCGCTAGATGCTTGAAAATGTTATCTAGCGCGACTTTCCCTTCGAACTTGATGCCAACGGCGAGATGATTTAAACCATCTCGGCTTTGGCTTTTTACGCTCCCTTCGATCACCACATTATTGTCCATTTGAGTGGGGAAGCGGATATAAACAAAGATGTTTTCTAATAAAAATGGACCGTAACTTTCTGGCCATTCCAGTTTGAAGCGGCAGCCTCCAGCGGACAGATCCAAAATAATCCCTTCAAAATTTAAATCATGTTCTACTTGTTGGTCGCTCACCGAGGAGCGGTGGCTAATTGTGGCTGGGAGGCGAATCGCTACCCGCTGTTGCTTACGTAGGCTGAAATGTTCTATTTCGTTGGGGTATTTTACAAAAATTAGGTGCTTGGGGGATTTGATGATGTCGGTAATTACACTGCGAAAGGCAATACATTGGCCCGCTTCTCCTTCTATAATGGAGCGTACAATGCAGTCCATGCCTTCGACGAGTACATCATTGTGACCCTGTTGCGCATAGCGAGGAATGGCAAACATTAGAAAGTTAGTATCATCGAGACCAAGCAATTTACACTTGATACGCACATTCCCTTGTTTGACAAACTGTACGTCTAAAATGTCGCTAAACTTGAGGTGGCGCATGATCTCAACCACTTGTTGGCGATTCTTAACAATTGGCGTGGCGGTATTTGTCAAATTCTCAAATCCTTTGTAGCTGCTGCTGTTGTTATTAGAAAAGTCGGCTTCCCCAGCCCAATTTAGTTTGCAAAATCTTAAAATAGTCGTAGTTGGTTGGGTGAACTAAGCGCAGCGGATTAGCTTGTTTGCGAATAATGACTTCATCGCCTGGCAACACTGGCAAAGAGATATGGCTGTCACAGCTGATATGCATGTGTTCACTGTTGTCATGTGACAATTTTAATTTTACTTCACTTTCACTGTTCACCACGATGGGGCGTGAACTTAAGGTGTGAGGAAACATCGGAACTAAAGCAATGGCATCTAAATTTGGGGTTAAAATTGGTCCGCCAGCGGAGAGTGAATAGGCGGTTGATCCAGTGGGAGTGGTAACAATAATTCCGTCAGCACGTTGACTTAAGATAAAGTGTTGGTCGATGTAAACTTCAAACTCAAGCATGGTGGCAACTTTGTCGAGGTGTAATACCACTTCATTGACCGCGCTATTACTGCTTTTTACCGTGTTATGTCTAAGCACTTGTGCTTCTAATAGGAAACGTTTCTCGGTAACAAATTGACCATTCAGTACCTGTTGTAAGGGTTGTTCGAAGTTATCTGGATCTAAATCGGTTAGAAAACCAAGGTTGCCACGATTCACGCCAATCACCGCAATGTCGTAGTCGGCCAATACTCGAGCTGCGCCTAACATATTGCCGTCGCCGCCTACCACGATTGCTAGGTCGGCCTGTTCTCCCAAATTGGTAATACTGACTAAAGGTAAGTCACTAATTGCCAGTTGGGCACCGGTAATTTCTTCTACCAGTACTGTAAAAGATTGCTTTTTTAACCACTGATAAAGTGCGGTTAGGGTGTTATTGGCTCCCTCGTGGTGAGGTTTTCCGATCAAACCAATAGTGTTGAAAGATTGAGTCATAACTTGTTGATTTAACGTTGTGTTACTGACGATTATAACGCGGGTAAATCAAACTCAGCTAGTTTTATCGTGACTATCACTTGAAACAACGGCTTTGATCCCCATAATATGCATCAGATTAGTGTTATTTGTGAAGAATTACGGAGACCCTGCATGAGCAGTGAGCAAAACAAACCACAGACTGAAGACGTGCCGCTAGAAAATGACAACGAACAAGTCGTTGATGCCGTTGAGGCAGAACTTGTCGAGCCAGAAAGCGCAGAAGAAAATGAGTCGGCGGCTGAAGAAATTAGTATTGCAGAGTTATTGGAGCGTTTAGCGACAGCAGAGCAGACCGTTGCCGATCAAAAAGACAGCGTTGTGCGAGCCAAAGCCGAAGTAGATAATATTCGTCGTCGTTCCGCTCAGGAAGTGGATAAGGCGCGTAAATTTGCTTTGGAAAAGTTTGCCAATGAATTACTGCCAGTTATCGATAATATGGAGATGGCCCTGCAACATGCCAATCATGAGGATGATGCGCTTGCTGCAATGATTGAGGGGGTTGAATTAACCCTGAAAGCTTTATTGGATGCAGTGAAGAAATTCGGAATCGAAGTAATTTCTCCACAGGATCATACCTTTGATCCTGCGAAACATCAGGCAATGGGCATGCAAGAGGTTGAAGGTGTCGCACCCAATACTGTGGTTGCGGTATTGCAAAAAGGCTATGAGCTAAATGGTCGCTTGTTACGCCCCGCGATGGTGATGATCTCCAAAGCTGCATCGGTCGATACCAACGCCTAAGCTGGATTTGTTGATGATTGATGAAAGGGACCGAGTATGGTCCCTTTTTTGTGGGCCTTATTGGGTCAGAAAGTTATCTTCATTTTGTACCAATCTAACTCATTATCCGTTGATTCTTGCTGGCCTAAATCAGCGCTAACTGCCTGATGCATCTTGTAATTGGAGCCAATGCTTACTGCACTTTATGGCTGGTTGTCGATAGATTTATTCTGCGCAATAAGTTGAGTATATAATTAATCAGATTGGTATTACCTGCTGCCACGACTTATCTTGAGCCGCATTTTCGATGTTTTTTTGACCTGATCGGGTAAGCTATGCCATGGTTAATAACTAAATAGAAATTGTTCGTATTGTTGGTCGTAGGCGTAGGGCTTCGCTAGATGGAACAGCTTGAGATTTTTGATATCCCCAATCCTTGTCGTGGTATTTGCCAGACCAATAGTCGTGGTTTGTGTTTGGGGTGCTTTCGTAGTCGTCAAGAGCGATTTGCTTGGCAAACTTTGGATAGTTCCCAGCAACAAAACATTTTGCGCTTAAGTAAACAACGTCGGCAGCGTTATATTCGAAAACAACGTCAATTACTTGCTGAGCAGGCAAAACAACAAAGTGGCACCGGTCAAACTGAGTTTCCTTTTTAATTGTGCTTAAACAGTAGCGGTGAACTGCTGCATCGGGCAATATAATGGCCAATATTAACGAGGTAAGTGTAATTGAGGTGTTAATGAATAGTTTAGATCTGCTAATAAACAATAATCGTAGTTGGGCAAAAGATATAAAAGAGCAGAATCCCTCCTTTTTTACCGACCTATCCGAACAACAATCACCTGAATTTTTATGGATTGGCTGCAGCGATAGTCGGGTTCCGGCCAATCAGTTAGCGCGATTACCGCCAGGGGAAGTTTTTGTTCATCGTAATATTGCCAACGTGGTTGTGCACACCGATTTAAACTGTCTCTCGGTGATTCAATATGCGGTTGATGTATTGAAGGTGAAGCATATTATTGTCACCGGCCATTATGGTTGTGGGGGCGTATTGGCTTCGATGGAAGATGAACAGAAAGGCTTGATCGATAATTGGTTACGTCACATCAAAGATGTTTACCGTTTTCACCAAGCAGAATTGGATGCAATTGAAGATAAAACCAAACGTGGCGATCGACTATGTGAACTAAACGTGATTGAGCAAGTAAAGAATGTTTGCCAAACCACCATCGTGCAAAATGCTTGGGAGAAGGGCCAACTCTTGGCGGTACACGGCTGTATTTATTCGATTCAAAATGGCATTTTAAATAATTTAAATATCACTCAAAGTGGCTTGGAGCAAAGCTAAGTTTTGCGGCATAAAAAATGCGGTCATTGGACCGCATTTTTTATTGGTTCGGCTTTAGGCTTTTTCTATGTCGCGCGGCATATCATTTGCTAATTCGTGAGGCAGGCGCACCTCTTCTTCTGATAAACCCGCGAGAGGGTTGTTGTAGGTCTCTAAGTTTAAGTCCCCCTCAGACTTAGCAACTGCAACGGTTACCATGCTATCTCCGGTAATATTCACTGCGGTTCTAACCATGTCTAATAAGCGGTCAACGCCAATAATTAAGGCGATCCCTTCTACCGGCAGTCCCACTTGCTGTAACACCATGGCGAGAGTAATCAGGCCGACGCCGGGGACTCCTGCAGTACCTACCGAAGCTAAGGTTGCGGTCACAATCACCAGCATGAAATCACCAGCACTTAAATCGATACTGTAAACTGTTGCGATAAAGATGGTTGCCACGCCCTGCATAATAGAGGTGCCATCCATGTTAATCGTTGCACCTAAAGGAATGGTGAAGGAAGCGGTTGAGTTACGTACCCCCAACTTATGGGTTGCGGTTTCCATGGTGACTGGAATAGTCGCATTTGAAGATGCGGTACTAAACGCAAATACAATGGCTTCCCGCATTTTTTTGATAAACAAAAACGGATTTAGACCCGTTAGCACTTTAAGGAGTACTGGATAGATCACCAATGAGTGAAGCAGTAGCACAACTAATACCACCATAAAGTAACTCATGAGGCTAGCAATTGCGCTAAAGCCTATCTCGAAGAACAATTTGGCTAGTAGGGCAAATACGCCATAGGGCGCTAAGTTCATCAGGATCGTGACTAATTTCATAATCACGACATTTAAATCTTCAAAATGGCTCGCAATACGCTTACCTGATTCGCCGGAAATCGCGATAGCGACCCCAAATAACAATGCAAACACAATGATTTGCAACATGTTGCCCTTTGCCATAGAGGCAATTGGATTATTCGGAAACATGTCGATGATCACCTGGCTTAGGCTCGGCGCTTGTTTGGCATGAAAAGCGGCATCGCTTACCATTTCTAGACCTGAACCAGGGCGTACTAATAGAGCCACGCCCATCGCTAAAGAAATGGCGATGGCGGTAGTGGCTAGATAAAGCAGCACCGTTTTGCCACCTAATCGTCCAAGACGCGCGGTGTCTTTCATGGAGGCAACACCACACACCAACGAGACAAAGACCAAGGGAACCACTAACATTTTTAAGCTGGCAACAAATATAGAGCCCGTAATGTTGAGGATCCCATCCACGATATAGCTTTTTACAAAGGTCGATTCAGCAAAAAAAGTTTGCAAGAACACACCAAGCGCGATGCCGGTAATCATCCCAATTAATATCTTATGAGTCAGACTTAATTTAGAGGTATTCATCATTTCTTTTCTCTATTTTTATGCAGGATTTTGGCCTGCATATAGCTTTAAGTTTGGCGCATAGTACCACAGGTTATAAGAAAATCCATTTTAGCTGCTTAATCCTATAGGTTGGTTGGTTTATTTAACTGCCAATGATGTTTGTTGGTGAGTGGAAGTGTGCTGAAAGAAAATAACGAGATAGTAAATTTTGCTTATTTTTTTTGATTTTTCCCTTGAAAAGAAAAATGACGCCCCCAACTTATGATCCAACAAAGAATATTAGTAATAAACAGAATTTGGAGAACACCACCATGGGTCGAATTATTGGTATCGATTTGGGAACCACTAACTCTTGTGTTGCAATTTTAGATGGCGATACCCCTAAAGTTATTGAAAATGCCGAAGGCGATCGTACTACGCCGTCGATTATTGCTTATACAGATGATGGCGAAACCCTTGTTGGTCAGCCAGCCAAACGTCAGGCAGTCACTAACCCTAAAAATACCTTGTTTGCGATTAAACGCTTAATTGGTCGTCGTTTTACTGATGATGAAGTGCAACGTGATATTCAAATTATGCCTTTTAACATTGTTGCCGCTGATAATGGTGACGCGTGGGTAGAAGCGAAAGGTGAGAAGAAAGCGCCGCCACAAATTTCTGCAGAAGTTTTGAAAAAAATGAAAAAAACTGCAGAAGATTACCTAGGTGAAGCCGTAACCGAAGCGGTTATTACGGTTCCTGCATACTTCAACGATTCACAGCGCCAAGCGACTAAAGATGCTGGCCGAATCGCTGGTCTAGACGTTAAACGCATTATTAATGAACCAACGGCTGCTGCATTTGCTTACGGTGTGAATAACTCTAAAGGCGACAATGTTGTTGCGGTATACGATTTAGGTGGTGGTACTTTCGATATCTCTATCATCGAAATTGATGAAGTAGATGGCGAAAAAACCTTCGAAGTATTAGCGACTAATGGTGATACTCACCTTGGTGGTGAAGATTTTGATAACCGTTTGATCAACTACTTAGTTGATGAGTTTAAGAAAGATCAAGGTTTTGACTTGAAGCAAGACCCACTAGCGATGCAACGCTTAAAAGAAGCGGCAGAGAAAGCTAAATGTGAATTGTCTTCAGCACAACAAACTGATGTTAACTTACCATACATCACTGCTGACGCTTCGGGTCCTAAACACCTGAACATCAAAGTGACTCGTTCTAAGTTAGAATCTTTGGTTGAAGAATTAGTACAACGTTCACTAGAGCCACTACGAATTGCTTTGAAAGATGCGGATCTTTCAGTTGGCGATATTAACGATGTTATCTTGGTTGGCGGTCAAACTCGCATGCCAATGGTACAAAAAGCGGTCACTGAGTTCTTTGGTCAAGAACCGCGTAAAGACGTTAACCCTGATGAAGCGGTAGCTATGGGCGCAGCGATTCAAGGTGCGGTATTGTCTGGTGATAAAACCGACGTATTGCTACTTGATGTAACGCCTCTATCTTTGGGTATCGAAACTATGGGCGGCGTGATGACGCGTGTTGTTGAGAAAAACACCACTATCCCAACCAAAGGGTCACAGGTGTTCTCAACTGCAGATGATAATCAAAGCGCAGTAACTGTACACGTGATTCAAGGTGAGCGTAAGCGCGCCGCAGATAACAAATCTCTAGGCCAATTCAACTTAGAAGGTATTCGCCCTGCACAACGTGGTGTACCACAAATTGAAGTGACTTTTGATTTGGATGCCGATGGTATCTTACACGTATCAGCGAAAGATAAAGATACGGCTAAAGAGCAAAAAATCACCATTCAAGCCTCTTCTGGTTTATCCGATGACGAAATCAGTAAAATGGTGAATGATGCAGAAGCTAACGCTGAAGAAGATAAAAAATTCGAAGAGTTAGTTCAGGCTCGTAACCAAGCCGATGCTTTAGTTCACGGTACTCGTAAACAAGTGGAAGAAGCGGGTGAAGCGCTTCCGACTGACGAGAAAGAGAAAATCGAAGCAGCTATTGAAGAGTTAGAGACCGCGCGTAAAGGTGAAGATAAAGCTGCAATTGAAGCGAAAACTCAAGCGCTGATCGAAGCCTCTCAAAAACTTATGGAAGTTGCTCAGCAACAAGCACAAGCGAATGCGGGTGATGCAGATGCTGAACCAACTGCTGAGACTCAAGATGATGTTGTGGACGCCGAATTTGAAGAAGTAAAAGACGATAAGAAGTAATTCTTAAATCTGGATTCAAATGAACTAAATAACGGGCGTTGTGTGAGCAACGCCCGTATCTCTATCATCTATCACAGCCAATACTTGCGGTAGCGAGAAAGTAGAACACCAACTATGTCAAAACGCGATTATTACGAAGTTCTTGGTCTAGGCAAAGATGCCACTGAACGAGACATTAAAAAAGCCTACAAACGTTTGGCGATGAAATTCCACCCTGACCGCACTAAGGGGGATAAAGCTTCTGAAGAAAAATTTAAAGAAGTGAAAGAAGCCTATGAAGTGCTTAGCAATGCCAATAAAAAAGAGGCCTATGATCATTATGGTCATGCGGGGGTTGATCCGAACCGTGGTGCGGGTGGCTTTGGCGGCGGACAAGGTGATTTTGGCGACGCATTTGGTGATATCTTTGGTGATATCTTTGGTGGCGGCCGTGCCGGTGGTGGTGGACGTCGCCAACCGCAACGTGGCTCAGACTTACGTTACAACTTAGAGTTAACCTTAGAACAAGCCGTTAAAGGTATTAAGAAAGAGATTAAGGTGCCAACCTTAGTTCACTGTGAACAGTGTAACGGGAGTGGTGCGAAGAAAGGTTCTCAGCCAAAAACCTGTGGTACTTGTCATGGTCAGGGCCAGGTGCAAATGCGCCAAGGTTTTTTTGCGGTGCAACAAGCCTGTCCAACCTGTAAAGGTAAAGGTTCGATTATTTCTGACCCATGCCATAAGTGTCATGGCGAAGGTCGTTATGAGCGCTCTAAAACTTTGTCGGTTAGTATTCCTGCAGGCGTTGATACGGGTGACCGAGTTCGTTTATCCGGTGAAGGTGAAGCGGGCGAAAATGGTGCTCCAGCGGGTGACTTGTATGTTCAAGTTCATGTGAAAGAACACCCTATTTTCCAACGTGAGCAAAATAACCTTTATTGTGAAGTCCCTATTAGCTTTACCCTAGCGGCTCTCGGTGGAGAAATAGAGGTTCCGACTTTAGACGGTCGAGTGAGCTTAAAAGTGCCGAACGAAACGCAAAGCGGACGGATGTTCAGAATGCGTGGTAAAGGAGTGAAGTCGGTTCGTGGTGGTCCAATTGGTGATTTGATCTGTAAGGTGATAGTTGAGACGCCAGTGAAGCTTAATGAGACTCAAAAACAATTGCTTCGAGACCTTGAAGATAGCTGTGGAGGCTCTGCCAGCAGTAAACATAAGCCTAAGGCTGAAGGCTTTTTTGATGGGGTAAAAAAGTTCTTTGATGACCTCACTAGCTAACGAGTTATAGATGAATAAGCGGCGATAGCCGCTTTTTTTATGTCTTCATTTTAGGGCCGGAAATCTTAAATCGAATACTCAGCTGATATTGGTCTATGTTATGATTTTGGCAACGGGTGCTTTGTGTGGCGAGGGCGGCGACTAGAGCATACTTATTTATAGGCGAGTCGAGGACACGACTTGTGGTTGATGGCAGAGTACCCCCCTTTTGTTCGTGACCAGAGCAATGGCTTTAGTGGCTTGGTCTTATCGTTGGCTCAAATGGTGGACTAGACTGAGGATATTGATATCTGGGTGGCTTGCTGCACTGTCAAATATGGAATTATTTCATGAATAAATCGCTTAAATTGGGGCTGTTAACCAGCTCATTGTTAGTTTTACTTAGCTGCTCTTCCTCACCAACAGGGCGAAAGCGGGTATTGCTTTATGATGACTCGGAAATGAGTTCATTGGGAGCCCAATCTTTTGATGAGATCAAAAAACAAGAGAAAATCTTTCACGATCCGGCGACCAATGCCTATGTGAGTTGCGTGGCGAATGCCGTGACCGCTGAGATCCCAGGTGACTATGGTCAACAACAATGGGAAGTTGTGGTTTTCGATTCAGAACAAGTGAACGCTTTCGCTTTACCTGGAGGGCATATTGGTGTTTACACGGGCTTAATTGAGCTTGCTGAAACACCGGATCAATTGGCGACAGTGATCGGCCATGAAATTTCTCACGTTTTAGCTGAACATAGTAATGAGCGCTTATCTCGCGGACAAATTGTTGGTGTTGGAACTGCGGTGGCTGCGGTGGCTATTGGGGTGAGTGACAGCATCGATAATAAAGGCTTGGCGATGGCGGCTCTTGGCTTAGGCGTACAATATGGGGTGATGTTGCCCTATGGCCGAACTCAAGAGAGCGAAGCCGATTTGATGGGTTTAGATTTAATGGCGAGCGCTGGTTTTGACCCAAAGGCTAGCGTGACTTTGTGGCAGAATATGGCAAAAGCTGGCGGAGCTTCGGTTCCTGAATTTCTTTCTACTCATCCCTCAAATACGACCCGAATTGGTGATTTAGAAACTCGGCTCCCGCGGGCGGAACAATTGACTAAGCAAGCTCTTGCGCAAGGGAAAAATCCGCAGTGCGTTCGGCCTGCTAAGCCTAGCTGAACGAATGAAAATCCAGTTAGCACAGGCTGCCGATGCTGCCGCTATTTGTTTGGTGCAGCGACGAAGTTGGCAACACGTTTATGACCATCAGTTGATAGAAAATATGTTGCAGGCTTTACCAGTCTCATTACATCAACGGTTGTGGATGCAGCGTATAGCCTCAACAGATTGTAGTACATGGACAGTGAATACCCCGCTTGTTTCAGGTTTGTTGATGTTAGAGCAAGTGGATCAGGAGCTCGAACTTGCTGCCCTGTATTTGGACCCCGATGCGATTGGTCAGGGTTGGGGAAGGCTGTTGTTCGAGCATGCCTGCCGTGAAGTAAAATCTAAAGCACTATATTGTTGGGTGATGGAAGACAACCACCATGCGCAAGGGTTTTACCAACACCTTGGTTTTGAATTTAGTGATGAGCGACGAGAATTTAATTTTTGTGGTAGTCATTTTATTCAAAAAAAGGCGCAATTAGTCCGCTAATCGCGGTTTTTATAGTAACTTTATGTTAACCTTTGTGGTTTTTAGCAAGTAGATTTAAGAGAGCAAATGAGCGATAAATATCAAGGCGCTGCTGCGCAAGCAAGTTATGGCTACGGCCTACAAATTGGTGAGCAAATTGGGCGTGCCGCATTCGATGGTTTAGAAGTAAACGCAATGCTAGATGGGATCCGTGACGTCATGCAAGGTGCGGAGCCGCAAGTTGAAGAGGCTTTAATTGCCGCAGCATTCCAAGAAATAACCAAAGAAATCGAAGCCAAGAAAGCCGAGCAACATAAAGATGCAATGGCAGAAGGCGAAAATTTCTTAATGGAAAATGGCCAACGCCCAGAAATCAATAAAACCGAAACAGGCCTTCAATATGAAGTCTTGGTTGAAGGTGATGGTGAAACGCCGAGCGCAAGCAGTAAAGTACAGGTTCATTATGAAGGTACTTTAATTTCTGGTGAAGTGTTCGACAGCTCGGTAAAACGAGGCCAGCCTGCGGAGTTTCCTGTGAATGGTGTTATTAAAGGTTGGACTGAAGCCCTACAGCGCATGAAAGTGGGTGATAAGTGGAAGCTATATATCCCGCAAGAACTTGCTTATGGCTCTCAAGGTGCTGGCGCAGCCATCCCTCCGTTTGCAGCTTTGGTATTTGAAGTTGAGTTATTAGCCATTCTTGGTTAATCGCCCCTTCTGTTGATAAACCGGCTTTATAGCCGGTTTTTTTGTGCCTGCGATCCCGGCGCAATAGGAATGGCTTGCGTGGCATCCTGCGATGTTTGGTATTTGCTTGACCCACTGTTTATATCAATCTAACTCATTATCAGTTGATTCTTATTGGACTACATCATCGCTCACTGCGTTATGCATCTTGTAATTTTAGCCGCTAGTTACGGCACTTACTGCCTCGTTAACGGCAGATTTATTCTGCGCAATAAGTTGATTATATAGCGAATCAGATTGGTATTAGATTTGCTGTTACTGCTAATTTTGGGGGAGAAGATTACTCTTCGTGGCTTTAGCTGAGGTGGTTTCAAATCATTGCGAAGCCTCGTTTTATCTTATCTGCTTTGCTATAGTCGACTCCAAATTGCGGTCGCAGAGTCTGATTCGAAAAGGAGAGTTAAAATGTCGCAAGTGAGAGTAGCGATTGTTGGATGCAATGGACGAATGGGGAAAAATTTACTGGAGGCTGTGAATCATAGTGATGCTGCGATCTTGGGGGCCGCAACAGAACGACCCGGTTCCAGTTTAATTGGGATTGATGTGGGTGACTTAGCGGGTTTTGGCAAGCTGAATATAGCGATTGTCGAGAACTTGGAACGAGTGAAAGATGACATCGATGTGATTATTGATTTTACCGCCCCAGCCGTTACCTTATCTCATATTGAATGGGCTCGGGCTAACCACAAAAAGATGGTGATTGGCACCACTGGTTTTAGCGATGAACAAAAACAACAGCTAGAAGAAGCGGCTGACGATATTGCCATTATGTTTGCGCCGAATATGAGTGTTGGTGTGAACTTAGTCTTTAAGTTGTTGGAAATCGCAGCCCAAGTGATGGGAGATTACACCGACATTGAAATCATCGAAGGTCACCATCGACATAAAGTAGATGCGCCTTCGGGAACGGCTTTAGGGATGGGTGAGGTGATCGCTGACACCTTGGGCAGAGACCTGAAAAAAGTAGCCGTTTACGGTCGAGAAGGGATCACTGGCGAGCGTGATCGAGAGACGATTGGTTTTGCAACCATTCGTGCTGGAGATTTAGTGGGAGAACATACCGTGATGTTTGCCGATATTGGTGAGCGAGTTGAAATAACTCATAAAGCATCTAGTCGAATGACCTTCGCCAATGGCGCTGTAAGGGCTGCTGTGTGGTTACAAGATAAACCGTCGGGATTGTTTAATATGCGT
This sequence comes from Agarivorans sp. QJM3NY_33, assembly GCF_050870865.2. Lineage (NCBI taxonomy): Bacteria > Pseudomonadati > Pseudomonadota > Gammaproteobacteria > Alteromonadales > Alteromonadaceae > Agarivorans > Agarivorans sp. QJM3NY_33. Next base: position 3,649,513 of record NZ_CP194039.2, on the reverse strand, counting down.
GATGTATTAAATTTAAACGATTAAGGTTTTCTTATTGGATTTTAGAACGCCGCTTTGCGGCGTTTTTTTTTGGAGCTGAATTTAACTATCGATATAATATACTAAAATGACATTTGAAAGCGTTATCAACGAATGTTTTGAAATCGCTTTCAAGAATTATGTGCTTGATCGGCCTCACAAAGGTTATAAAAAATACAGGTAACTTACGCTGTGTTACATAAAGTTACGCTGAAGTCACAGTCCTTTTTTTGTTGAAATTCTACCTTATTGTCATCTCGTCCAATGGAAGGCGAGAACCAAAAAAATCTAAACAGAGTTGTTGAAGATTGGATTAGCAATGAGGAAAGGAAGGTTAACATGGACATAAAAATAACGAAGCTAGCAAAGCTCACCATACCATTTATTGCGGCAGTAGCAATGATGGGTTGTGGGAGTAGTGATGAATCGAGTGGTTCAGGTAATAGTGGAGTGATTGATGGGCTGTACTCTGCCGCTGAAAATGAAGTCGTTATCTATTATAAGCGCGATGATGCACAGGCAAAGGTTAATGAATCAGCCTATGCAGGTTGGGGGCTGCATTTGTGGAATGGTGAGGGCTGTACCAGTACTGATTTGGAAGCGATGGGTGTCGCCGAAGCGGGAACGGATTGGTCTTCACCTTATCTTGCTACGGGTATTAGTGAAACTTACGGTGCCTATTATGTATTAAAAGTTGATCCCGATGCTAATGACCCATATCAGTGTATGAATTTTATTCTGCATAATGGAGATGACAAGGCATTTGGAAGTGCAAATTCAAAAGTAGAATTAACAAAATTGGGTGAGTCTCAAGGTTTATTCGGTTTTCATGGCAGTAGCGAGATTTTCTATGCGCCGATTGCCGAACGCCCGGTGGCAATTGATGGTGCTAAAGCGCACTGGGTGGATGCAAAAACCATCGCCTGGGAATCTGTTGGTAGCGCGAGTTCTTTAGAGCTACGCTATGATCTTGAAAATAAAATCGCAATGGATCCAGAAACCAAAGAAGTTAGCGGTGGTACCGCAGTTACTTTGAGTGAAGGAACCTTGAGTGATGCAGTTAAAAAGCGTTTTCCACATTTAGCGAGTTTAGCCGCGGCCAGTATTGACGTTGATGATGCAACGCTTAAAACTATTTTGAAGAGCCAAATTGTGGTGGTGGCAAAAAATGCCGAAGGGAAAGCGACCGCAGCCACTCAAGTGCAAAAAGCGGGGGTGATTGACGCTGTGTTTGTACAGGGTGACAAAGGTGCTCTGTCGGAAGAGCTCGGTGCTATTGTGAGCGATGATGGTGTGACCTTTAAGGTGTGGGCACCTACGGCGCAAAATCTAAAACTGTATCTGTATGACGACCAACTGAAGGCTTTTGGTCAGCCTGTTGTGATGACTCAAGCTGCAAACGGCGTGTGGTCGGCTCAGCAATCGGACGTCGTTGGTAAATACTATCGCTATGAAGTGACGGTTTATCATCCTACAACCAGTAACATTGAAACGCGTATGGTGACCGACCCTTACTCCTTAAGTTTGTCGGCTAATTCCGCTTATTCTCAAGTGGTTGATTTAGAGTCTACGGATTTAAAACCTACGGGTTGGGACAGTGATGAAGTACCCAAGCTAGCCAAAGATATTGACCATGTACTCTATGAATCTCATCTGCGTGATTTTAGCGCCAGTGATAGTCTTGGTACCAAGGCATACAATGGTAAGTACTTAGCTTTGACGGAAGCTGAACGGGATTCGGTAGTTCATCTTAAAGAGTTGCAACAAGCTGGATTAACCACCTTACATATTATGCCTGCCTTTGATATTGCAACAGTAGATGAAGACCCCGATAAGGTGGTGAACATCACCGATACTGTGGCTAAGCTATGTGACTTAAAACCCAGTGCTCAAGTTTGTGAGACTGCCGATAAAGGCAAAGTTATTGAAGATCTATTAGATTCTTACGACCCAACCACGGGTGACGCACAAGCACTGATGGGGGATTTACGTGCTTTAGATAGTTTTAACTGGGGTTATGACCCTTATCATTACACCGTGCCTGAAGGTAGTTACGCAACAGATGCAGAAGGCACGACTCGGATCAAAGAGTTCCGAGAAATGGTGAAGGCTACTCACGATATGGGACTGCAGGTTGTTATGGATGTAGTGTATAACCATACCAATGCTTCGGGAGTAGAGGATAAGTCGGTACTCGATAAAATTGTCCCCGGATACTATCATCGTCGAAACCCTAATACTGGCGATGTGGAAACCTCAACCTGTTGTGACAACACTGCTACCGAAAATCTGATGATGGGTAAACTCATGACCGACTCATTAGTGACTTGGGCTAAAGAGTATAAAATTGATGGTTTCCGTTTTGATTTGATGGGGCATCAGCCGAAAGATTTAATGGTTGATTCTTTGGCTGCAGTTAGAAAAGTGGATGATGATACTTATTTCTATGGGGAAGGCTGGGACTTCGGTGAAGTCTCTAATAACGCTCGTTTCGAGCAATCAACCCAATGGAATATGGCCGGCACTGGTATTGGTACCTTCTCCGATCGTTTACGCGACGCGGTACGTGGAGGGAGTCCATTTGATAGTGGTGATGGCATTCGTAAAACTCAAGGCTTTGGTAATGCGGACACGCTGAACGATCTCAATTCCGATGCGGATAGCTTCCGTGCTGATGCACTCCACAATCAAGACTTAATTCGTTTGGGAATGGCTGGCAACTTACAGAAATTTGTGTTGTTGGATGCAGAGGGGAATACCAAGCGCGGTGAAGATGTCGATTATAACGGCGCAAAAGCGGGTTATACACTGAGTCCTTCGGAAAATATCTCCTATGTTTCTAAGCACGATAACCAAACGCTTTGGGATAACAATGCCTATAAAGCGACCACTGGAACTTCCCCCGCGGATCGTGCCCGGATGCAAACGGTAAGTTTATCGACGGTGATGTTAGGTCAAGGGATCCCATTTATTCACATGGGATCTGAATTACTGCGTTCTAAGTCGATGCAACGAGATAGTTATGATTCGGGTGATTGGTTTAACCGAGTCGACTTCTCAGGTCAAAGCAATAACTGGAATGTAGGCCTACCGAGAGCCGATAAAGATGAGGCAAACTGGGACTTAATCAAGAAGATTATCGCCGACCAGACGACGCAAGTTAAGCCTGCTGATATCGCATTAACTAAAGAGCAGTTCCTTGAGTTATTAAAAATACGCTCAGGGAGTGAACTATTTAGATTGAAAGATGCGGATGCGGTTAAAGCGAGGGTTGATTTCCGCAACGTTGGTAAAGAACAGGTGCAAGGCCTGATCGTGATGTCGATTGATGATGGCACGAGTGCTGGCTCAGACTTGGATGCAAACAATGATGCGATTGTTGTGGTACTGAATGCTACAGATGAGGAGCAAAGCTTTGAAATAGCGGGTGCTAGCGGTTTTGAGTTACACCCCGTTCAGAAAAATTCTGCTGATGATGTTGTGCAAGGCGCAAGTTTCGCTAACGCAAGCTTTACTGTGCCAGCACGCACCACCGCGGTATTTGTACAACCGCAAGATGGCGCGCAAGGTGCCGGTTTACCAGTGAATACCAGTAATAAAGACTTAACCACAATACCGCCATTTAACCAGACCGTTTATGTGAAAGGTAGTATGAATGACTGGGCCGATAACGATGACTATGCCATGACCTTTAAAGGGGATGGCATCTATGAGTTGACGGTTAGTTTGAATGCCAATGATGGTTATGAGTTTAAGTTTGCTGATTCATCTTGGTCGAGCCCAAATATTGGCTGTGATTGGGCGACTCAGGCCGAAACTTCAATTAGTTTAGGTGATGCGGAAAACTGTAAATTGCCAGTAAGCGAAGACGGTCTGTATAAGTTCACTTTAGATGCGAAATATGTACAAACTGACAGTGAGGATGATAAAGCGATTGTTTCAGTAACAAAATCTGAGCAAAGCTTAACTCCAACTTATAGCTCCGATATTTTCTTGCGCGGAACCATTACCACTTGGGATACGCCTGCAGAGGATTCAAGTGCCAAATTTGCTTACACTGCTACTAATACTTATCGTTTGACCTTGGACCTTACGGTTGGAGATTACGAGATGAAGATTGCAGATGCAGCGTGGACCGCAGCTGTTAATTTTGGGGCAGATACTAGCGTCGCTCTAGACTCACCAGTGACTTTAGATGGCGGTAGCGCAAGTGCCAATATGAAGTTCTCGGTTACGGAAGCGGGGAGTTATACTTTCACACTTAATACCGCTAATGCGGATGCACCAGTGTTAACTGTGAGCCAATAACAAAATTTCTTAAACTGATTAATTGCCGACCCTTAAGGTCGGCTTTTTTATGCGCAATAAATTTCAGTTGGTTTACATAGTTATTACATTTATTGTTATTTGATGAATGAAGTACAGGCCCAAGACTGAATTGATAAGCTTGTGTCAGAACGTTGTAGGTGAAAATCCGCTTTTTGTTTAGTAAAAGTTGTTAGAATATTTATGTGGATAATTAGCATTCTTATATTATTGTTTTTATCATTTTAAGTTTTCAATTGGAGTGGGAAAATTGTATTTATCGCTATTAAAGTCGTATTTTCAGCTAAATAACTTATTTTCATAAGTTTGTATAAAAAACAATAGATCTCTTGCCTTATCTCTTCTATAATCCGCGGAATTTGCCAAATTTTTATTGTGTTGGGCTAAAGTTAGGCTTTAGTTCAACTTTGTCGTATCGACAATTCTTTGTTAGGAGGTTGCCTTGAGCAAATCAGCGCTGCTGGTATTAGAAGACGGTACCGTGTTCCGTGGTACTGCAATCGGAGCCAATGGAAGTGCCGTTGGAGAAGTTGTTTTTAATACTTCGATGACCGGATATCAAGAAATTTTAACTGACCCTTCATACGCTCGCCAAATAGTCACCCTCACTTACCCCCATATTGGAAACTACGGAACAACACCTGAAGATGAAGAGTCTTCGAGTATTCATGCCTGTGGTTTAGTGATTCGTGATTTACCTTTGTTAGCGAGCAATTTCCGCAGCCAGCAAAGTTTGAGTGAATATTTAGAGTCTCGTAATGTGGTGGGGATCGCTGACATTGATACCCGTAAGTTAACCCGTATTTTACGAGAGAAAGGTGCTCAGGCGGGTTGTATTGTGGCTGGGGAAGATCTGGACCAAGCAAAAGCTCTAGCGGACGCGAAAGCTTTCCCGGGTCTAAAGGGCATGGATTTGGCTAAAGAAGTAACAACTTTGGAGTCTTATTCCTGGGCGCAAGGCAGTTGGGACTTAGTCAATGGCTTACCGGCAGACAGTGAAGATAGTAAATTTCATGTGGTTGCTTACGACTTTGGCGTGAAGCGTAATATCTTACGTATGTTAGTAGATCGGGGTTGTCGGCTTACGGTGGTGCCAGCGCAAACTTCTGCAGCAGAGGTTTTAGCACTGAATCCCGATGGCATCTTCTTATCAAACGGCCCCGGTGATCCAGAGCCATGTGATTATGCCATTGCGGCGGTTCAACGCTTCCTCGAAACAGATATCCCCGTATTTGGGATCTGTTTAGGTCATCAAATTCTTGCTTTAGCCAGTGGCGCTAAAACCGTGAAGATGAAATTTGGTCATCATGGTGGGAACCATCCGGTGAAAGACATTGAGCAGAATCGAGTCATGATTACCGCACAAAACCACGGTTTTGCCGTTGACGAAAAAACCTTGCCAGATACGCTAACAATGACCCACTTCTCACTGTTTGACCAAAGCTTACAGGGGATTCATCGCACCGATAAGCCTGCGTTTAGTTTTCAGGGTCATCCTGAAGCGAGCCCTGGTCCGCATGATGCAGCGCCATTGTTTGACCATTTCATTGAATTAATTGAGCAGCGCCTTAACGGCCAAGCGTAGGTAGAGAGCAGCAGAACTTATGCCAAAACGTAATGATATAAAAAGCATTTTGATATTGGGCGCAGGCCCGATTGTTATCGGTCAGGCCTGTGAGTTTGACTACTCTGGTGCCCAGGCTTGTAAGGCCTTGCGTGAAGAGGGTTACCGAGTCATTTTGGTTAACTCTAACCCCGCGACCATTATGACTGACCCGGAGATGGCTGATGCCACCTACATCGAACCGATTCATTGGGAAGTTGTAGAACGAATTATCGCCAAAGAACGTCCGGATGCAGTTCTGCCGACGATGGGTGGTCAAACCGCATTGAACTGTGCGCTAGAGCTTGAGAGCAAAGGCGTACTCGAAAAATACAATGTTGAAATGATTGGTGCTACAGCGGACGCGATTGATAAAGCAGAAGATCGCAGCCGTTTCGACAAGGCTATGAAAAGTATTGGTTTAGCTTGTCCAAATGCTGGTATTGCTCATTCTATGGAAGAGGCTTACAAGGTCTTAGACGAAGTCGGCTTCCCTTGTATTATTCGACCCTCTTTCACCATGGGGGGTACCGGTGGCGGTATCGCTTATAACAAAGAAGAATTCGATGAAATTTGTACTCGAGGCTTAGACCTTTCTCCAACCAGTGAGTTATTGATTGACGAAAGTTTAATTGGTTGGAAAGAGTACGAGATGGAAGTGGTTCGTGATAAAAACGACAACTGTATCATTGTCTGTGCTATTGAAAACTTCGACCCAATGGGCGTACACACCGGTGACTCAATCACGGTTGCTCCTGCACAAACGCTTTCTGACAAAGAATACCAATTGATGCGTAATGCCTCGTTAGCGGTTTTACGCGAAATTGGCGTAGAAACGGGTGGATCTAACGTTCAGTTTGGGATTTGTCCAAACACTGGCCGTATGGTGATTATTGAGATGAACCCGCGGGTATCGCGCTCATCTGCACTCGCGTCTAAAGCAACTGGTTTCCCCATCGCAAAAATTGCAGCTAAGTTAGCCGTAGGCTTTACCCTTGATGAGCTGCAAAACGATATTACCGGTGGTCAGACACCTGCGTCGTTTGAGCCTTCCATTGACTATGTAGTCACTAAAATCCCTCGCTTTAACTTTGAGAAGTTTGCTGGTGCTAACGACCGCTTAACCACCCAAATGAAGTCGGTGGGTGAGGTGATGGCGATTGGTCGTAACCAACAAGAGTCACTGCAAAAAGCGCTACGCGGCCTAGAAGTTGGGGTGGATGGTTTTGACCCGATTGTTGATTTAAATGCGCCTGATGCCATGGAAACTATTCGTCACGAATTGCAAAACGTAGGCTGTGACCGTATCTGGTATATCGCAGACGCATTCCGTGCCGGAATGAGCGTTGAAGATATCTTTGGCCTGACCAATATTGACCGTTGGTTCTTGGTACAAATTGAAGACATTATACTGCTGGAAAATCAAGTTGCCAAAGCAGGCGTTGCTAGCCTAGATGAGGCGACGATGCGCAAACTCAAACGCAAGGGCTTTGCCGATGCGCGTTTGGCAAAGCTTACTGGGGTGTCTGAGAAAGAAATTCGTAAACTACGTCACCGTTTAGAAGTGCTACCGGTTTACAAACGGGTTGATACTTGTGCCGCAGAATTTGCTACTGATACTGCGTACATGTATTCAACTTATGATGAAGAATGTGAAGCCAATCCTACGAACAATAAAAAAATCATGGTTTTAGGTGGCGGTCCTAACCGTATTGGTCAAGGTATTGAATTCGACTACTGTTGTGTTCATGCAGCGCTTGCGATGCGAGAAGATGGTTACGAAACCATTATGGTGAACTGTAACCCAGAAACGGTATCGACCGATTATGATACTTCTGACCGCTTGTACTTTGAGCCGGTCACCTTAGAAGACGTACTGGAAATTGTTCGTGTTGAGCAGCCAACTGGGGTGATTGTGCAGTATGGTGGCCAAACGCCGCTTAAGCTCGCACGTGAGCTAGAAGCGGCTGGCGTGCCGATTATTGGTACTTCGCCTGACGCGATTGACCGCGCCGAAGATCGTGAGCGTTTCCAACTAGCTGTCGATCGTTTGAAGCTGAAACAGCCTGAGAATGATACGGTAACCACGACGGAAGATGCCCTTATTTCTGCAGAGCGTATTGGTTACCCCTTAGTGGTACGTCCTTCTTATGTGTTAGGCGGACGAGCCATGGAAATTGTTTATGACGAAATCGATTTACGTCGCTACTTCAAAGAAGCTGTTAGTGTATCGAATGACTCGCCGGTACTGCTTGATAGCTTCCTAAATGATGCCATTGAAATCGATATTGATGCCATTTGTGACGGTAAAGATGTGGTGATTGGCGGCATTATGGAGCACATTGAGCAAGCGGGAGTTCACTCGGGTGATTCTGCCTGTTCATTGCCTGCTTATACCTTAAGCCCACAAATTCAAGACCGAATGCGTGAACAGGTGAAAGCCTTAGCTTTAGAGCTGGGTGTGATTGGCTTAATGAATACCCAGTTTGCAGTGAAAGATGACGAAATTTACTTAATCGAAGTCAACCCTCGTGCTGCGCGCACCGTGCCATTTGTTTCTAAGGCAACTGGGGTTCCAATTGCTAAAGTGGCTGCTCGGGTTATGGCTGGTAAATCCTTAGCTGAGCAGGGCATTACCAGAGAAGTGATCCCACCTTTTTATTCTGTTAAAGAAGTGGTATTGCCGTTTAACAAATTCCACGGTGTTGACCCTATCTTAGGCCCTGAAATGCGTTCTACGGGTGAAGTGATGGGGGTAGGTGATACTTTCGCTGAAGCCTACGCTAAAGCTGAGCTAGGGATTGGCAATGACGGACCGAAGAGTGGTCGTGTGTTGTTGTCGGTGCGTAATTCCGATAAGAAGCGTGTGGCAGAGCTTGCGGCTAAGCTGGTCGAGTTGGGTTATCAACTCGATGCTACTCACGGTACAGCTGTGGCGCTTGGCGAAGCGGGTATTAATCCTCGTTTGGTGAATAAGGTACACGAAGGTCGGCCACACATTTTGGACCGTTTAAAAAATGGTGAGTACAGTTATGTCATCAATACCACTGAAGGGCGTCAATCTATCGAAGATTCTCGTCAATTGCGGCGGGCTGCTTTGGTGCAAAAAATAAACTATACCACTACCTTAAACGGGGCCTTTGCAACTTGTTTAGCACATAATGCCGATGACCGTGGTACTGTGACTTCCCTCCAAGATTTGCATAAACGTATAGTGTAATCATTAGTAATCGCGATGACTTTGGCGGTGAATCACTTCACCGCAGCTTAAAATCGCGTTACACTGCACCTATAAATAAAAGTAAATTGGCTGTCATCGACAGCCAATTTTTTTCTGTTTTTCTTGTTTGATTGAGTTAGTGAATATGAAACCTGTTCCAATGACGGTGCGCGGAGCGACGCAATTACGTGAAGAGTTAGAACATCTGAAAACGGTTGTTCGCCCTAGAATTATTGAAGATATTGCCACTGCTCGTGAGCATGGTGATTTAAAAGAAAATGCTGAATATCATGCGGCTCGCGAGCAGCAAGGTTTTTGTGAAGGCCGAATTCAAGATATTGAAGGCAAGTTGAGTAATGTTCAGGTGATTGACGTTACGAAGATAGTGAATGCTGGTAAAGTGATTTTTGGTGCCACGGTCACCTTGTTAAATGTTGAGACCGATAAAGAAGTTACCTATGGTATTGTGGGTGATGATGAGGCTGATTTTAAAAAGAATCTTATTTCAGTTAATTCACCAATTGCCAGAGCGTTGATCGGTAAAGAAATGGATGACTGTGTCAATGTGATTACCCCTGGCGGTGAAGTTGAATACGAAATTGTTAATGTTGAATATAAATAACCTAGTTATTTGATTCACTTAAACGCAGCAATTTGCTGCGTTTTTTGTTGGAGATGCGCAGTGTTAGATATTGATTACTCGAAATACGATGCTTTAATTTTTGATATGGATGGGACTTTAGTTGATTCGATGCCTGCGCATTTAGCGGCTTGGGAACAGGCCTTGGCAAAGCAAAATTTACCCGCATATATCGACTTTATCGGCCAACGAGGCGGTATGCCGACCTTAAAAATTGCCCAACAATATCAGCAGCATTTTCAGCTCACACTCGATGCTCAGCAGTTATTGATGGATAAGCGAGCCTGCTTTGAAGGCCACTGGGAACAGGTAAATAAGATAGAAGTGACTTGCCAACTCTTGGATCGCTTTAAAGGGCATAAGCGCTTTGCATTGGGAACAGGAGCCGAGCGAGTTAATATGCAGCGTATTATGGATAATTTAAATTTAACTGGACATTTTTCGGCTTTGGTCAGTGCCGATGATGTGAATGCGCATAAGCCCGAACCTGATACCTTTCTTGAAGCCGCAAGGCGGTTGAATGTGCCTGCCAAACGCTGTTTGGTGTTTGAAGATACTCCTTTTGGCTTACAGGCCGCACAAAATGCGAAAATGGATTGTGTGCTAGTGAAAGATTTTAGTTTGGCTGAGTTTGTTGCCGCAGGTTAAATAAATGCGAGCGTTTGTTGTATCAGGTGGTGATACTCGTTGACGATTTCGCTTCGTTGGCTAAGGCATATAGAGATAGTTACTCAGCGCCATGAGCCTTTATATACTCGGTAATCGCTCGAAATTTATCGGTAAAACGGCTGCTCGTCGAGTCGGGGCAAAGAGGTGTTTTAGTTGGCAATCGATGGGAGCATACCCGCGAAAAAAGCTGGGTGTTGCTCTTAAACTAACGCGTTGTTTCTCGCATCATTGATGACTTGCTGCAGTAACCGCCATCAGAGTTGGTTAATTTCATGCAAAATAGGGTGCTAGCCAGCATCCAAGCTCAGCGTTTTCTCAAGTACTGAAATTTGCAGTATAAAAAAGCGGCTATTGCCGCTTTTTTTATTTCTTAGGTAATTCTATTTTTTGCGCTTCACTCGGGCGGTAAAGAATTAAAATGTGACCAATCACTTGGACCTTGACCGCTTCCGCCTTGCTGACGATGGTATCGGCAATTAATTGTTTCATTTCTCTGTCGTCGGTTGCAATTTTCACCTTAATCAGCTCGTGATGCGCCAAGGCGATATCAATTTCTGCTAGAATTCCTTCGGTGAGTCCATTCGACCCAAGCATCACAACTGGCTTAAGGTTATGAGCCAAGGATTTTAGGTGCTGTTTTTGTTTGTTAGTCAGTCGCATGAAACTTTCTGCTTACTCGGGGTTGAAAAAGGCACATTCTAGCGCCATCTATGGATGAATACTATTTTATAATCACTATACGGTGTGGTTTTGTAACTATAGTGGAAACTATCTGTGACCAATAAAAAACATACGGCGAGCTCCAAACGCTGGTTAACCGAACATTTTGATGATCATTATGTTCAAAAAGCTCAGAAACTTGGGCTGCGTTCTCGCGCAGTGTTTAAGATAGAAGAGATCCAAAATAAAGATAAGTTATTAAAACCTGGTATGACGGTGGTTGATTTAGGTGCCGCTCCTGGCGGTTGGTCGCAATATTGTGTTGAGCAACTGGGCTTGAATGGGCATGTAATTGCTTGCGATATCTTACCAATGGACCCGATTGCTGGCGTTGATTTCTTATGCGGAGATTTTCGTGAAGAAGACGTGTTAAATGCTCTGCTCGAACGAGTCGGTGAGAAGAAAGTAGATGTGGTGCTTTCTGATATGGCACCGAATATGAGTGGTAATAGTAATGTTGACCAATCACGAGCGATGTATCTGGTTGAGTTAGCTTTAGAGATGTGCCGGGAAGTATTAGCCCCCAAAGGCTGCTTTGTGGTGAAGGTGTTTCAAGGTGAAGGCTTTGATCGATATCTGCAAAATGTGCGTTCTATGTTCAGTAGTGTAAAAACGCGCAAACCAGATTCCTCTAGGGCTCGCTCTAGAGAGGTCTATATAGTAGCTAGTGGCTTTAAACTATAGTACGCTAGGTAATAATTCGTATTTAAATAACCGATGAGGTTTTCGTCTTGAGTGACATGGCAAAAAATCTGATTCTGTGGCTAGTGATTGCGGTTGTATTGATGTCCGTATTTCAAAGCTTTAGTCCTGATTCAAACAATGGTCGGCAAATGGATTACTCAACCTTTGTTAAGGATGTGAATCAAGAGCAGATCCGTGAAGTGAGAATTAGTGGGCAAGATATTAAAGGTACTAAGCGTACTGGCGAGCAGTTTACCACCATTATTCCTTTACACGACAAAGACTTACTAAATGATTTGATTAATCATAATGTGAAAGTGTTGGGCGAGCAGCCAGAAGAGCAAGGCATGTTGGCGCAGATCTTCATCTCGTGGTTCCCTATGTTACTGCTGATTGGGGTATGGATATTCTTCATGCGTCAAATGCAAGGCGGCGGTGGTAAAGGGGCAATGTCTTTTGGTAAAAGCAAAGCACGCTTGATGAGCGAAGATCAAATTAAGACTAATTTTGCTGACGTAGCTGGTTGTGATGAAGCAAAAGAAGAAGTTGCTGAGTTAGTCGATTACTTGCGTGACCCAACTAAATTCCAAAAACTGGGCGGAAAAATTCCCACTGGTATTTTGATGGTAGGTCCTCCTGGTACAGGTAAAACGCTACTCGCCAAAGCGATTGCTGGTGAAGCAAAAGTACCTTTCTTTACCATTTCTGGTTCAGACTTCGTTGAAATGTTTGTTGGTGTGGGTGCCTCACGGGTACGAGACATGTTTGAACAAGCTAAAAAGTCAGCGCCCTGTATTATTTTCATCGATGAAATCGATGCAGTTGGTCGCCAGCGTGGAGCTGGTCTCGGCGGCGGACATGATGAGCGTGAACAGACTTTAAACCAAATGTTAGTCGAAATGGATGGTTTTGAAGGTAACGAAGGGATTATTGTGATTGCGGCAACCAACCGCCCCGATGTACTTGACCCCGCTTTGTTACGTCCTGGTCGATTTGACCGTCAGGTCACTGTTGGTTTACCAGATATTCGCGGTCGTGAGCAGATCCTTAAAGTCCATATGCGTAAAGTGCCTTTAGGCGATGGCGTCGATCCAAGTGTCATTGCTCGTGGAACGCCTGGTTTTTCTGGTGCCGATTTGGCTAACCTGGTCAATGAAGCCGCATTATTCGCTGCTCGTGGTAGTAAGCGAGTGGTCGCCATGGAAGAGTTTGAAAAAGCCAAAGACAAAATCATGATGGGTGCTGAGCGCAAGTCAATGGTGATGACTGAAAGCGAAAAAGAAATGACAGCCTATCACGAAGCGGGTCATGCGATTGTTGGCCGCTTGGTGCCAGAGCATGATCCAGTTTATAAGGTGAGTATTATACCACGTGGCCGCGCACTGGGGGTAACCATGTACCTGCCTGAGCAGGATCGGGTGAGCCATAGTAAACAGCATCTTGAGAGCATGATCTCGAGTTTGTATGGCGGACGCCTCGCGGAGCGGATTATTTATGGTGATGAGAAAGTTTCCACAGGTGCCAGTAATGATATCGAACGCGCCACTGAAATTGCTCGTAAAATGGTGACTCAGTGGGGCCTGTCGGAATCGATGGGGCCATTGTTGTACGCTGATGAAGAAGGTGAAGTGTTCTTAGGGCGTACTGCAGCGAAAACCAAGCATATGTCCGACGATACTGCGAAAGCCATTGATCTTGAAATTCGCTCGGTCATTGATCGTAATTATCACCGTGCTGAATCCTTGCTTGCAGAAAATATAGATATTTTGCATGCTATGAAAGACACCTTGATGAAATACGAGACGATTGATGCGAAACAGATTGATGATTTGATGATGCGTAAAACGCCTCGTCCACCAGCGGATTGGGATGATGGAGACACTCCTTCTAAAGCGGATATTAAGCCAGATGACAACTCGTCTGATTCGGTAGATCAGCCTAAGTCTATGGGCGAAGATCCAGCACAGTAATTGCTCATTGAGCTATTAGCCCTGTAAGTTACTTACAGGGCTTTTTTATAAGTAAAATGATATGACACAATCCTTTCAAATTGGCCCTCACCAATTCACTCGTCCAGTTATCATGGGCATTCTTAATGTTACCCCTGATTCATTTTCAGATGGTGGTCAGTACCTCTCTAAGCAGCGGGCATTGCAGCGAGTTGAACAAATGTTGGCTGAGGGTGCCGACATTATCGATATTGGCGGGGAATCAACTCGCCCTGGCGCGCCAGCGGTGAGCCTAGAAGACGAATTAGCCCGCACCGTAGACTTAGTTGCGGCGATTAAACAGCGCTTTTCATGCCTGGTATCTATCGATACCAGCAAGGCTGAAGTGATGCGTCAAACGGTATTAAATGGCGCTGACATGATTAATGACATTTGTGCACTGAGTCAGCCTCAAGCATTGGAAGTCGCGGCAGAGCTAGCGGTACCCGTTTGCTTAATGCATATGCAAGGGCAACCAAGAACCATGCAGGCGAATCCAGAATATAAGGATGTTGTTACAGAGGTGATTGATTATCTAAAAATGCGAGTTGAGAACTGTGTAGCAGCAGGAATCGTTCGTTCTAATATAATTGTTGATCCTGGCTTTGGTTTTGGTAAGAGCGTACAGCATAATTATCAACTGTTAGCGCGCTTAGCCGAGTGTCAACAGTTGCAACTGCCAGTGTTGGCCGGTATGTCTCGTAAAAGCATGTTTGGTAAGTTGCTGGATCGGCCGACGGAACAGTTGTTGGCTGCGAGTATTGCCGGCGTTATGCTGGCTGCTGAACAAGGGGCGCAGATCTTTCGTGTGCATGATGTGCAAGCCACGGCTGACGCTTTAAAGGTTTTTTCTATGGTACAGATGAGTAAATAATGACAAGAAAATATTTTGGCACGGATGGTGTCCGCGGTAAGGTGGGTGATTACCCAATTACCCCAGAATTTGCATTAAAATTGGGTTGGGCTGCAGGGAAGGTATTGTCGAGTACTGGCACTCGAAAAGTATTAATTGGCAAAGACACGCGGATTTCTGGTTATATGTTGGAATCGGCCCTAGAAGCAGGTTTATCCGCAGCCGGTGTTCAAGCCAGTTTTGTGGGGCCTATGCCCACTCCTGCGGTGGCTTATCTAACACGCACCTTTAGAGCCGAAGCTGGCATTGTGATTAGCGCTTCACATAATCCTTACTACGATAACGGCATTAAATTTTTCTCTGCGGGTGGAACCAAGTTACCTGACGATGTTGAACTGGCGATTGAGGCAGAGTTGGACAATCCCATGACTTGTGTCGATTCAGCCAGCTTGGGGAAGGCCAGACGTATTGAAGATGCAGCTGGTCGTTATATCGAATTTTGCAAGAGTACGTTTCCTAACAAATTTAGTCTCGCGGGCTTAAAAATTGTGGTTGACTGTGCGCATGGTGCGACTTACCACATTGCGCCGAAGGTCTTCAGTGAACTGGGTGCCGAGGTTGTCGCTATTGGTAACCAACCCAATGGATTAAACATCAATGACAAGTGTGGTGCGACCGATACCCGTTTATTGGCGGAGCAAGTATTAGAGCATCAAGCAGATTTAGGAATTGCCCTCGATGGTGATGGTGACCGCGTCATGATGATTGACCAATATGGTGTCGAAGTTGATGGTGATGAGATCCTTTATATTTTAGCCAAAGATGCCCAGTTAGGTCAGCGCCTAAGCGGTGGTGTTGTGGGGACTCTGATGAGTAATTTGGCGCTTGAGCAAGCCTTTTTGGGCATGGATATTCCGTTTAGTCGAGCCAAAGTTGGTGACCGCTATGTAATGGAGCAGCTCTCAGAGAAAGGTTGGTCTTTCGGTGGAGAAAACTCAGGACATATTATTTGTTTAGGACATACCACCACCGGTGATGGTATTGTTGCCGCCTTACAAGTATTAGCGGCGATGTTGGCTCAAAAGCAAAGCCTACGTGGTTTGTTGGCTGAGCTCACTCTTTATCCTCAGTTATTGGTGAATGTTCGTTTTAAAGGTGAGTCGGATCCCTTAAATAGTGAACTGGTTAAATTAGCGCAGGCGAAAGCTGAACAACAATTGGCCGATAGTGGTCGAGTTTTATTGCGCAAGTCTGGAACCGAGCCGTTATTAAGAGTGATGGTCGAAGGGGCTGATTCAGCTCTGGTTGAACAATGTGCCAATGATATTGCCGAAGCCGTGCGCGCCGCATGTGCTTAATATTTGTTTGAAGTGCACGATATTTAAACGGTTGAACGAAGAATGTGACTTTTTTTAAGTTGTTGCTTGTATTAAACGCATAGGTTCGCTAATATCTCGCCCGCTTTGGTGACTTGTGTTTCACTAATTGACGGTCGGAATAATGACCGACCCACACTTAGGTGAAAGAGAATGTACGAAATTTTATTAGTAGTTTATTTGTTAGTGGCATTGTCGTTGATTGGTCTCGTATTGATCCAACAAGGCAAAGGCGCTGATATGGGTGCATCTTTTGGTTCCGGTGCATCTAACACAGTATTTGGTTCTTCTGGTTCAGGTAACTTCCTAACTCGTTCAACCGCTATTTGTGCAATGTTATTTATTCTTATCAGCTTGGCGTTAGGCAACCTTTCAGCCAAACAAAGTAAACAAGTTGATGAGTGGAGCGATTTGTCTCAGCCAGTTGCTGAGCAAGTAGTACCTGAAGGTGATGTACCAGCATTGCCGGCTACACCAGGTAGTGACGTTCCAAACTAGTTTAAACTGCCGAGGTGGTGGAATTGGTAGACACGCTACCTTGAGGGGGTAGTGTCCTATGGACGTGCGGGTTCAAGTCCCGCTCTCGGCACCAATAGTTATTTTTGCATCCTTGACGAGTGATTGGTATAATCTTCGGCAATTCGGACGCGGGATGGAGCAGTCTGGTAGCTCGTCGGGCTCATAACCCGAAGGTCGTCGGTTCAAATCCGGCTCCCGCAACCAACTATTCAACACCTGGTGTGAATAGTTTTTAAAGGCTCAGAAATTTAAAAGCCCCGCTTCATCGGGGCTTTTTGTTATTTTTTCGCCGCACCTTAGGTGCTAGAACTGGGCTATTACGCCCTTTTTTTGTTTCTGGAGGGAAACCTTGGCAACTGTAGAACAAAGACTCACTGACATGCTTACACCAGCGGTTGAAGCGCTAGGGTTTGAGTTGTTAGGCATCGAATACGTAAGTGCTGGCAAGCATTCTATTGTTCGTCTTTTCATCGATCATGAAGATGGGATTAATGTAGACAATTGCGCGGATGTTAGTCGACAAGCTAGCGCCATATTGGATGTAGAAGATCCAATTAGTACAGAATATAACCTTGAGGTGTCATCTCCTGGTTTAGAGCGTCCTCTGTTTAAAGCAGAGCATTATCAACGTTTTATTGGCGAAATTGTATTTATTCAATTACGTATGCCAGTGAGTAACCGTCGAAAATGGCAGGGCGAAATCATTGCTGTTGAAGACGACACCGTCGTGCTCGCAGTTGCATCAGAACAACATCGGATAGCGCTAGGCAACGTGCAAAAAGCGCATCTAGTTCCCCAATTTGATTGAAGAGGGTGAGGAATGAACAAAGAAGTCTTGTTGGTTGTTGACGCGGTATCGAATGAAAAAGCATTGCCGCGCGAGAAGATTTTTGAAGCTATGGAAGTGGCTTTAGCTACAGCAACCAAGAAAAAATACGAAGGTGATATCGAAGTTCGTGTCGATATTGACCGAAAAGACGGTAGTTTTGAAACGTTCCGTCGCTGGCGAGTGGTAGAAAATCAAGAAGCCATTGAAAATCCATATCGTGAAATCACCCTAGATGCGGCTCAATATGAAGAGCCTAGCATCGAACTTGGTGATTACGTTGAGGAACAAATTGAGTCGGTTGTATTTGACCGGATTACCACGCAAACAGCTAAGCAAGTTATTGTTCAAAAAGTACGTGAAGCAGAACGTGCTCAAGTGGTCGAACAGTACTTTGATCAAGTGAATGAATTAGTAACCGGTATTGTTAAAAAAGTAAGCCGCGAAAATATCATTGTTGATTTAGGCAACAATGCAGAAGCGGTTATCCATCGCGAAGAATCGCTACCGCGTGAAGCGTTTCGCCCCGGTGACCGAGTACGCGGTTTGCTATACGAAGTGAAGCCGGAAGCTCGCGGTGCTCAGTTATTTATGAGCCGTACTCGTCCGGAAATGTTGATTGAGTTATTCCGCATTGAAGTTCCAGAAATCGCTGAAGAGATGATCGATCTCGTCGCGGCTGCTCGTGATCCTGGTTCTCGTGCAAAAATTGCGGTGAAGAGTAATGACCGACGCATTGACCCTGTGGGTGCTTGTGTTGGTATGCGTGGTGCACGTGTTCAAGCCGTCTCGGGTGAGTTGGATAATGAGCGTGTTGATATTGTATTATGGGATGACAACGCCGCACAGTTTGCGATTAACGCAATGGCTCCAGCGGAAGTTGCTTCTATCATTGTCGACGAAGATAGCCATTCTATGGATATCGCCGTTGAACAAGATAATCTAGCTCAAGCAATTGGCCGCAACGGTCAGAATGTTCGTTTGGCTTCACAGCTTACTGGCTGGGAACTGAACGTAATGACAGTTGAAGAGGCAAATAACAAGCATCAAGCGGAAGCACAAAAAGCCATCGATACTTTTATTCAATACCTTGATATTGATGAAGAGTTTTCAACGGTACTGGCTGATGAAGGTTTTACCACTTTAGAAGAGATCGCTTACGTACCAGTGAATGAGCTGTTAAGTATTGATGGTCTTGATGAAGACACGGTTAATGCCTTGCGTGAACGAGCCAAGGCGGCATTGGTGACCGAAGCTTTAGCGAAAGAAGAGTCTTTGGATAATGCTGAGCCTAGCGAAGAATTACTCGCTCTCGAGGGAATGGAGCGACACTTGGCATTTGTTATGGCAAGTAAGGGGATTGTGACCCTTGAAGATCTCGCAGAACAAGGGATTGATGAGCTAGAAGATATTGAAGAATTGTCGGACGAAAAAGCCGGCGAACTAATTATGGCTGCCAGACAGATTTGCTGGTTTGGCGACGAAGAATAAGGTCGACGGAGGATAATAGCCCGATGACAGAAGTTTCAATTAAACAACTCGCGACCGACGTGGGAACAAACGAAGATAAGCTAATTCAGCAATTTGCAGATGCAGGCATTCAGAAATCTTTAACGGACTCGGTGACTCAAGAAGAGAAAGCTAAGCTTCTTGAGCATCTAAAACAACAGCACGGCGAAGAGAGCTCTCCAAGCCGTATGACACTTAAACGCACCACCAAGAGCACCTTGAGTGTCGCGGGTAGCGGCGGTAAGCGCGCAGTGCAAGTTGAAGTGCGTAAAAAACGCACTTATGTCAAACGTAGCACCGTAGAAGAGCAAGCGAAACAAGAAGCCGAAGAAAAAGCGCGTCTTGAAGCGGAAGAACAAGCACGTTTAGTTGCAGCTGAAGCGGCTAAGAAAGCGGCTGAAGAAAATGCTAAGCGCGAAGCTGAAGAAAAAGTGAAACGCGAAGAAAAAGCTGCCGCTGCAGCGAAAGCCGCTAAAGCGAAGGAAGCTGAGAAGCAACAGGCCGATGCAGCAAAATCACCAGAGCAATTAGCTGCAGAGAAAGAAGCGGCTGATATTTTACGCAAGCAAGAAGAAGCTGCAGTGGCTAAAGCTGAAGCTGAAGCTGAGAAAAAAGCAGAAGAAGCTAAAAAGCTAGCGATTGAAAACGCTGCGCGCTGGGCTGAAGAAGAAAAACTACGTAAGAAGCGAGAAGAGTCAGCTGATTACCATGTAACAACGTCTACTTATGCGCGTGCTGCTGAAGATGAGCAAGAGCAAAAAGCCGAAGCTCCTCGTCGTAAGAAGCGTAAAGCGAAGCAAAACGACGATAACAACTCTCGTCGTGGTGGCCGCAAAGGAAACAAACGTCAAGTGGCTACGCCTACAGCAATGCAGCATGGTTTTAACAAACCAGCTCAACCAGTAGAACGTGAAGTGCGCATTGGTGAAACCATTTCTGTCGGCGAGCTAGCCTCTAAAATGGCGGTAAAAGCGACCGAAGTCATTAAAGCGATGATGAAGATGGGTGCAATGGCAACCATTAACCAAGTCATCGATCAAGAAACTGCAACTTTGGTTGCTGAAGAGCTTGGTCATAAAGTGGTGCTGGTTAAAGAAAACGCGCTTGAAGAACAAGTGATGCAAGAAGCTGAATCGACGGGTGAGAAAACAACCCGTGCGCCAGTTGTGACCATCATGGGCCACGTTGACCACGGTAAAACATCCTTACTTGACTATATTCGTCGCGCTAAAGTTGCCGATGGTGAAGCTGGCGGTATCACCCAGCACATTGGTGCTTACCATGTAGAAACTAATGGTAACATGATCACCTTCTTAGATACTCCTGGACACGCGGCGTTTACCTCTATGCGTGCTCGTGGTGCTAAGTCGACTGATATCGTGGTATTAGTCGTTGCTGCTGATGACGGTGTGATGCCACAGACTGTAGAGGCCGTCCAGCACGCTCGCGCAGCTGGCGTTCCGTTAGTGGTTGCTGTGAACAAGATGGATAAAGAAGGCGCTGATCCGGATCGGGTCAAAAATGAGCTTTCTCAACACGAAGTTATCCCAGAAGACTGGGGTGGTGATGTTCAGTTTGTTCACGTCTCGGCGAAAAGTGGTGAAGGGATCGATGAGCTTTTAGAAGCCATTGTATTGCAGTCTGATGTATTAGAGCTTACAGCGAGTCATGTCGGTGCTGCATCGGGTGTGGTCATCGAATCTCGTCTTGATAAAGGCCGCGGCCCGATAGCTTCAATCTTGGTTCAACATGGCCAATTGAAACGTGGTGACATTATACTTTGTGGTTTAGAGTACGGACGTATTCGCGCCATGAAAGATGAAAATGGTAAAGACATCGAAGGTGCCGGACCGTCTATTCCTGTAGAGATTCTTGGTCTCTCTGGTGTTCCGCAAGCGGGTGATGAAGCAACGGTTGTTCGTGATGAGAAAAAAGCGCGTGAAGTTGCCTTGTATCGCCAAGGTAAATTCCGTGATGTGAAACTAGCGCGTCAGCAAAAATCTAAACTAGAAAACATGTTTGCCAACATGGAAGAAGGTGAAGTTCAAGAATTAAATATTGTCTTGAAGTCTGATGTACAAGGTTCACTAGAAGCGATTTCGGATTCATTGCAAAAATTGTCTACTGATGAAGTCAAAGTTAGTATCATTGGCCGTGGTGTTGGTGGTATTACCGAAACTGATGCGACTTTAGCTGCCGCTTCAAATGCGATTGTGCTTGGCTTTAACGTTCGTGCCGATGCGACCGCTCGCCGTATTATCGAATCAGAAAATGTTGACTTACATTACTACAGTGTAATTTACGATCTGATCGATGAAGTGAAGAGCGCAATGACCGGCCTATTAGCGCCAGAATTCAAACAACAAATTATGGGCTTAGCTGAAGTTCGTGACGTATTTAAGTCACCAAAACTGGGTGCAATTGCTGGTTGTATGGTTCTGGAAGGTAGCGTGAAGCGCTCAAATCCTATTCGTGTATTACGTGATAATATTGTTATCTATGAAGGCGAGCTTGAATCATTACGTCGCTTTAAAGATGATGTGAACGAAGTTCGTAACGGTATGGAATGTGGTATCGGCGTGAAGAACTATAATGATGTTCGTGCTGGCGACCAAATTGAAGTATTTGAGATTGTTGAAGTTCAACGTACACTTTAGGTGTAAGGTTTAACGATATCTCTTAAATGGGGGCTTGCGCCCCCATTGTTGTTTCTACGCTCCCTATGGGAGTGGTATCAGGAGAATAATGATGCCTAGAGAATTTAGCCGTCCAGACCGGGTGGCCCAACAAATTCAGAAAGAAGTCGCGGTGATATTACAACGCGAAGTACGTGATTCCCGTTTAAGTCTGGTCACGGTGTCTGCCGTTGATGTGACCCGTGATTTATCCTATGCCAAAGTGTTTGTCACTTTCTTAGACGACAGTGAAGAAGCGGTTAAAGCTAGCTTGGAAGCGTTAAGTGAACATCAACCCTATGTTCGCCACTTGTTAGCCAAAGCAATGCGTCTACGTGCAGTGCCGGAACTACGTTTCCAATATGATGGTTCTTTACGTGAAGGTTTGAGGATGACTGAGCTGGCGAGTAGCGCAGTGAAAAATGATCAGCAGAAAGCCGCTGCATCGGGTCGTACTCTTGAAGAAGAACAATCAGATGAGCAAGCGAAAGAGGGCGAGTAATGGGGCAAGGGCGCAGAAAAAAGGGCCGTGCGATTGATGGCATCTTACTGCTAAACAAACCGACGGGGGTCTCCTCAAACGGTATCCTTCAGCGAGTGAAGCGTATTTATTTCGCCCAGAAGGCTGGACACACTGGCGCACTTGATCCACTGGCTACCGGTATGTTACCGATTTGCTTAGGTGAAGCGACTAAATTTTCTCAGTTTTTACTCGATTCAGATAAGCGTTATCAGGTGACGGCTCAGTTAGGTGTTCGAACCAATACTTCAGACTCGGATGGTGAAGTGGTCGACACGCGCCCAGTTCAGGTGACTAAAACTCAAATTGAGCAGGCTTTAGCTTCATTTCGCGGACCCATTAATCAGGTCCCATCGATGTTTTCAGCCCTAAAACATAATGGTAAGCCTTTATATAGTTATGCCCGGGAAGGGATCACGATTGAGCGCGAGGCTCGACCGATTACGGTTTACGAGAATAATTTAATTGCGCTTGATGGGGATATGCTGACTCTGGATGTTCATTGCAGTAAAGGTACCTATATTCGTACCATTATTGATGATTTAGGTGAGATGCTTGGCTGTGGTGCGCATGTGGTGAAATTACATCGCTCACAGGTGGCTGATTACCCAAGTGAGCGGATGGTGACTCCCGAGCAGCTTGATGCGCTGTTAGAGCAAGCGAATCAAAGCGAGATTGCACCTAAAGAGTTGTTAGACCCGCTATTGTTGCCGATGGATTCGGCGGTTGCGCATTTAGCTGAGGTAAACATTCCTGAAGACTTAGGCGGCTACTTAATGCAGGGACAAGCACTACAAGTTACCGGTGCGCCGCTGAATGATGTATTTAGAATCACCATTGGTGAGCCTGCTCGTTTTGTGGGAATAGGCCAGCTGAATGATGATGGTTTGGTCGCACCGAAGCGCTTAATTCAGAGCGTCGATAGTTAAGTGTTTCGCTTGCAACTACAAATTTAGCGCTATATAATGCGCGTCCTTCATCGCTGAGTTAGTGATTGGCGATGAGTAAATTTAAATTTTTAGGAGTTAGTATGTCACTAAGTAGCACAGAAAAAGCAGCAATCGTTGCAGAATACGCGCGTGAAGCAGGAGACACTGGTTCTTCTGAAGTTCAAGTTGCTTTGTTAACTGCACAAATCAACCATTTGCAAGGTCACTTCAAGAAGCACATTCACGATCACCACAGTCGTCGTGGTCTACTACGTATGGTTAGCCAACGTCGTAAATTGCTTGACTATTTGAAGCGTAAAAATCAAGCGAGCTATGTTGAATTGATCGCTAAATTAGGTCTACGTCGCTAATCATAGACCTTAGCAAAACAGAATATCTAAAGGGAGCCTAATGGCTCCCTTTTTCGTTCGCTTAATAAAATTCATAAAACCAGCCCGATAACAACGGTTTTAGTAAGGATAAAGTTATCTTTTGGCATAGCATTGTTTTATACTTTAGCGCGAATTAAAAGAGCACATAAATTAAAGGAAATTCACGTGAATCCTATCGTAAAAACGTTTAAATACGGTGAGAATACAGTCACCATCGAAACTGGCGCAATCGCTCGTCAAGCAACCGCTGCTGTAATGGTAACTATGGATGATACAACAGTATTTGTATCGGTAGTGGGTAAGAAAACCGCTACGCCTGGCCAAGATTTCTTCCCGTTGACTGTGAACTACCAAGAACGTACTTACGCAGCAGGTAAAATTCCTGGCGGTTTCTTCAAACGCGAAGGTCGCCCTTCAGAAGATGAAACCTTAATCGCACGTTTGATTGACCGTCCAATTCGTCCACTGTTCCCTGAAGGCTTCGTCAACGAAGTTCAAGTTGTTGCGACCGTGGTGTCTGTCAACCCACAAGTGCAGCCTGATATTGTGGCTTTGATTGGTACTTCTGCAGCGTTAAGCCTTTCTGGTATTCCATTCAATGGCCCGATTGGCGCGGCTCGAGTGGGTTACATTGATGGTAATTACATTCTTAACCCAACCACCGAAGAACTACCAGAAAGCAAACTAGATTTAGTTGTTGCGGGTACTGAAAGTGCAGTATTGATGGTTGAGTCTGAAGCTGAGCTATTATCTGAAGAAGTGATGTTAGGCGCGGTAGTCTACGGTCATGAGCAATCGAATGCAGTCATTACTGCGATTAAAGAACTATGTGAAGAAGCAGCTAAACCCGCATGGGATTGGCAAGCGCCGGCAGTTAACGTTGAACTTAAAGATAAAGTCGCGGTACTTGCTGAAGCAAAATTAACTGCCGCTTATCAAATTACCGATAAAGCTGAGCGTTATGCGAAAGTTGGCGAAATCAAGAAAGAAGTAATCGAAGCCATTAGTGCCGAAGATGTTGAACTTGACTCACAAGATATTGGCGATGAACTCGGTAAATTAGAGAAAAATGTAGTGCGTTCACGCATTATTGCTGGCGAGCCTCGTATCGATGGTCGCGAACCTGATATGATCCGCGCACTGGACGTGATGACTGGTGTATTACCGCGGACTCACGGTAGTGCGGTCTTTACTCGTGGTGAAACTCAGGCCTTAGTGACTTGTACTTTAGGTACCGAACGTGATGCTCAGATGATTGATTCATTGGCTGGCTTGCAAACCTCTCGCTTTATGTTGCACTACAACTTCCCTCCTTACTGTGTTGGTGAAACTGGCTTTATTGGCTCACCTAAACGTCGTGAAATTGGTCATGGTCGTCTGGCAAAACGTGGTGTTGCTGCGGTAATGCCAAGTTCTGAGGAGTTTCCGTATACAGTACGTGTAGTTTCAGAAATTACTGAATCAAACGGTTCAAGCTCAATGGCTTCGGTTTGTGGTAGCTCATTGGCATTGATGGATGCTGGTGTTCCAATTAAAGCTTCGGTTGCGGGTATCGCAATGGGTCTGGTGAAAGAAGGCGATAACTTTGTTGTGCTTTCTGACATTTTAGGTGATGAAGATCACCTAGGCGACATGGACTTTAAAGTAGCGGGTTCTTCTGAAGGTATCTCTGCATTGCAGATGGATATCAAAATTGAAGGTATCACCAAAGAAATTATGGAAATCGCCCTACGTCAAGCACAAGGCGCGCGTTTACATATTTTGGGTGTGATGGACCAAGCGATTGGTACTTCTCGTGAAGAGATCTCAGAATTTGCACCACGTATTCACACCATTAAGATCAGCCCAGAGAAGATCAAAGATGTGATCGGTAAAGGCGGTGCAACTATTCGTGCATTGACCGATGAAACTGGCACCACTATTGAAATTGAAGATGACGGTACCGTGAAAGTTGCCGCAACTGACAACGCGCAAGCGCAAGAAGCGATTAAGCGTATTCAGCAGCTCACCGCAGAAGTTGAAGCGGGTCAATTCTACGAAGGTAAAGTGGTTCGTCTTGCAGACTTCGGTGCATTCGTTGAAATTCTTCCAGGTAAAGATGGTTTAGTTCACATCTCGCAAATTTCTCAAGAGCGAGTTGCTAACGTTTCGGACCACTTGACTGTTGGCGATATCGTTAAAGTTAAGGTGTTGGAAGTAGACCGCCAGGGTCGCGTTCGCTTGAGCATTAAAGAAGCTGCAGCACCAGCTGAAGCCGCCGTGGAAACCCCTGCTGAATAAGCGGGTTTACTGAACGAAAAAAGCCGACCTTGGTCGGCTTTTTTATTGCCAAAAAATCAAGTTATAGAGTAAGTGTGCCTAGTTGGCATGAGGATGCGCTGTTCGTTGAGCTTTAATGGCTTTCGGTATGACGAATTATCTGTTCATTTTTACGGGCCTAAATCGCCGTAGTAGCGTTATACGCCTTGTAATTAGAGCGACCAATGACAGCACTTTATACCTCGTGGCTGGCCGATTTATTCTGTGCAATAAGTTGATCATATTATTCATCAAATTGATATTAATCTCCTGTTATAAAAACAAAGGGCAGAGTGTCTTTCAACTTATAGTGGTTCAGGTTTACAATAGCGACCCGATTTTGTTGAAGCTGAGAAAGCCTTTGGATACGACAGATATAGACTGGATGAAGCATGCCTTGGCTTTAGCCGATAGAGCTGAACAACAAGGTGAAGTGCCAGTGGGGGCTGTGGTCGTGCATCAAGGGAAAGTGGTTGGAGAGGGTTGGAATCAAACCATTACTCTGAATGATGCCACGGCTCACGCTGAAATATTGGCGCTACGTGAAGCGGGAAAAAAAATTGGGAATTACCGGCTGCTTGATACAACCCTGTACGTCACTCTCGAGCCTTGTACGATGTGTGCTGGTGCAATGGTTCATGCCCGAATAAAACGCCTGGTATTTGGTGCTCAGGATTTAAAAACGGGGGCTGCTGGTAGTGTGTTTAATATTGTCGACACAGAACAGTTAAATCATCGTGTTGAGATTGAAAGAGGGATATTAGCGGAGTGTTGTAGTGAGAAACTTAGTCGTTTTTTTCGCGGTCGTCGTGAACAACATAAGTTGCGAAAAAAACAACAGTTAAAGTGAGTTATTCAGCGTAACTGACGAACTCCATCTCTGACAAGGCATAAGAGCGTTGTCTTAATAAAACCTTACGATGCTGACGAGCCAATTGAATACGGCGACGTGGCGAATGAAGGGTAACACGTTTTCTTCTTATCATACTATCCTCTCTAGGACGCTTTTACATTTTAATCTTAAGCAAGATTAAGTGTAAAACATGACAAAATTATGACATTTCGTCAAGATGATTCTCTAATCTTTGGTGCTTACCTCTATTTTGTTCGGAATATTATGCTCATCTTCGAAGTTATCGTCTAAGGGGGGCTGCATATTTTGTATTAATTGCTGTTGGCGCTGTTCTTCTTTTTTCTGCGCTTCTAGCCATAACAAGCTTTGGTAATATTGCCGAATATTATTCACGTAGTTATAGGCTTCTTGTCCTCGTGCATAGCCGTAGCGGGTTTGTTGGTACCACTTCTTGCGCATTAACAAGGGTAGACTTTCTTTGACATCTACCCACGCATTTGGGTCGCCCCCTTGGATGCGAGTGATTCTGCGGGCATCCAGCATATGACCAAAACCAATATTATAGGCCACTAAAGCAAACCAGATCCGATCTTCGTTATGAACACTATCGGGAACTTTTTCAATCAGCTTTTCTAAGTATTGCGCACCTCCGCGAATACTTTGTTCGGGGTCGAGTCGATTGGTCACACCCACCGATTTTGCTGTGGGGAGGGTGAGCATCATCATACCACGCACGCCGGTAAATGATTTAGCCTGAGGTCGCCAATGAGACTCTTGATAGGAGACAGAGGCTAACAAACGCCAATCTAGCTGTCCCGCATATTGTTTAAACCAATTATTATATTTAGGTAGGCGAGATGCTGTTGCTCGTAAAAAGGCTCGGGTATCGACATAGTCAAATCGCTGAATATGGCCTAAATAGCGTTCATAGAGTTGAGTAATATCGCCGTTTGCGTGCTTTTGACCGATGTATTCGATTAACGCGCTATAGAGGCTGTCATCACTGAAGCGTTTCACCATCCATACCACGGGAGCGCCCTGATGAAGGGTAAAGGCTTCGGCTAAATCCGGATAAAAGCGTTGATGTAGGGAGAGGGTCGTATTGTCGACCAAGGCAAAACGGATCTCTTCATCGACGATGCTTTTTAGTAATTCGCTGCTATCCAGACGATCAGTGACTTCAATTTCTAGTTCGGGATTGTCCTTTTTATAAGCGTTTAACAAGGGTTGATGGTAACTTCCCGCGGTGATCCATATGGGCGCATCCACCTGGCTAATATCTCGTGGTCTAAAGGTGTTCTTTTTATAAACCACCTTGGCATCTACTTGGTAAATTTCTGGTGAGAAGCGAAAGTTTTCGGCGAGTGCCGGTGTTGGGGAAAGCGCAGCGCCCAGTAAGTCGACCTGTTGATGCTGTAATCCACGATACAGTTCGGTTTGATTATAGAGTGGCACCATCTGTAACTCGACACCTAAGTAGGTAGCAAAACCTTCCAGCAGCTCATATTCCATACCAGCAGGTTGTTCATGCTGGTCGTAATAAAATACCTGCTGATTATATAAGGTGCCGACTCGCAGTTTACCACGTTGACGGATCTGCTCCAGCTCAGAACTAAAGGGTTTTGGGTCACAGCCTTGTAAAAACAATAAGGCAAGCAACGCTAATAAGATTGCTGAGCGCTGCTGTTTCATCATCTAATGTGCTTCCTATTTCTATAATTAGCTTTGATTTTATGGATATCTGGCTAGCTGTCTAGCATTAAGCTTGCTTTTCCTCGTTAAGCTAACGTTTTGTTTACCATTGTGGCGGTTTTTATCTATAATACGCGCAATTTTCCCCCTCCCACCTCCATCTGGAAAAGCGAGCACATTAATATGTTGGTACTACGTGGTGCACCTGCACTGTCTGAGTTTCGAGTTGCGCAATTGCTAAAACGTTGCGCAGAGCAAGATCTGAACATTAGTTCTATTTATGCTGAGTTTATGCATTTTGCTGATATTGCTAATGATTTAAGCGATGTCGAGCAGCAAATATTGGATAAGCTGTTGACCTATGGTCCGACTATTGCGGAACATCAACCTGCAGGGCAATTACTATTAGTCACTCCTCGCCCAGGCACTATTTCTCCTTGGTCCTCAAAAGCGAGCGATATTGCGCACAATTGTGGTTTAAGCAATGTGCAACGTTTAGAACGCGGGATAGCTTATTATATTGAGTCAACTGAGACTTTAAACGAAGCTCAGTTGAGCCAAGTGAAGGCTTTAATTCATGATCGCATGATGGAAGTTGTATTTGCTGAAATGGAGTCGGTGGCGGCTTTATTTGAACATGCTAGCCCAGCGCCTTTTGCATCGGTCGATATTCTTGGTGGCGGTAAGGCTGCTTTAGAGCAAGCCAACCAAGCCTTGGGCTTGGCGCTTGCGGATGACGAGATTGACTACTTAGTGGAAAATTTCGAGAAGATGAAGCGTAATCCGAATGACGTCGAGTTGATGATGTTTGCGCAAGCAAACTCGGAACACTGTCGCCATAAGATCTTTAATGCAGATTGGACGATTGACGGGGTGAAACAGCCTAAGTCTTTGTTCAAAATGATCAAAAATACCTATGAGTTGAATAGTGATTATGTGTTATCTGCCTACAAAGATAACGCCGCGGTAATGACTGGTTCGGTGGCTGGGCGTTTTTTCCCGAATAGTGAAACTAAACAATATAACTACCATCAAGAAGCAATCCATATTTTGATGAAGGTTGAAACTCATAACCATCCCACGGCGATTTCTCCCTATCCTGGTGCCGCAACCGGTTCTGGTGGTGAAATTCGTGATGAAGGGGCAACTGGCAGAGGGTCAAAACCTAAATCTGGTATGGTTGGTTTTACCGTCAGTAATCTGCGTATTCCTGGTTTTGAACAAGCCTGGGAAAGTGATTTTGGTAAGCCAAGCCGCATCGTTGACGCCTTAGAAATTATGATTGAAGGGCCATTAGGTGGCGCGGCCTTTAACAATGAGTTCGGTCGACCGAATATTTTAGGTTACTTCCGTACTTACGAAGAACAAGTGGAAAGTTTTAACGGCCAAGAAGTTCGCGGTTATCACAAGCCCATTATGTTGGCTGGTGGTTTGGGGAATATTCGCGAAGATCACGTAGAAAAAGGCGAAATTCCAGTCGGAGCCAAAATCATCGTGCTGGGTGGCCCAGCTATGAATATTGGACTTGGCGGCGGTGCAGCCTCTTCGATGGCCTCTGGCCAATCCAGCGAAGATCTCGATTTTGCTTCGGTGCAACGAGAAAATCCAGAAATGGAACGCCGTTGTCAGGAAGTGATCGATCGTTGTTGGCAAATGGGGGACGATAATCCCATTGCCTTCATTCACGATATTGGTGCTGGTGGCCTATCCAATGCTTGTCCTGAGCTGGTCGATGACGGTGGCCGTGGCGGTGTGTTTGATCTGCGCGCGGTTCCGAATGATGAGCCTGGCATGTCACCTTTAGAGATATGGTGTAACGAATCACAAGAGCGCTATATGTTAGCGGTTGCTCCGGAACACCTCGAGGTATTTGACGCGATTTGTAAGCGTGAGCGGGCACTTTACGCAGTGATTGGCGTGGCGACCGAAGAGCGTGACCTTGTTTTGCATGATTCGCACTTTGCTAATGATCCGATCCGTATGCCCTTGGAAGTTTTACTGGGTAAAGCGCCGAAGATGCATCGCGATGTGCAAAGCGCTCGCTTTAACGGTCCCGCTTTTGATACCGCAAAAATTGAGCTAGGTGAAGCGGCTGAACGCTTATTGCGTTTGCCAACGATTGCTGAGAAAACCTTTCTGATTACCATTGGTGATCGCAGTGTAACTGGACTGGTGGCGCGAGATCAAATGGTTGGCCCTTGGCAGGTGCCGGTTGCCAACTGCGCCGTAACGGCCGCCAGTTACGATAGCTATCATGGTGAAGCGATGTCTGTGGGCGAGCGTACCCCTGCGGCCTTGATTGATCATGCCGCCTCGGCGCGTTTAGCGGTCGCCGAAGCCTTAACCAATATTGCAGCTACAAACATTGGTTCACTGAATCATATCAAGTTATCGGCTAACTGGATGTCGGCTGCTGGCCACCCCGGCGAAGACGCGGGACTTTATGCAGCAGTCAAAGCGGTGGGCGAAGAGTTATGTCCAGCGCTAGGGCTTACTATTCCGGTGGGCAAAGACTCGATGTCGATGAAGACTGCTTGGCAAGAAGATGGCCAAGAGAAGTCGGTTACGGCACCACTTTCACTGATTATTAGTGCTTTTGCTAAAGTTGACGATATTCGTTTAACGGTCACGCCGCAGTTGCGTAATGACCAAGGCGATAGCGACTTGATCTTGATTGATTTAGGTCAGGGTAAAAACCGCATGGGCGCATCCTGTTTGGCTCAGGTTTATAAGCAGCTGGGTAATCAAGTTCCTGATGTGGATTCGCCAGAGTTATTAAAAGGTTTCTTTAATGCGATTCAGGTATTAACCGCAGAACAGAAATTGCTAGCCTATCATGACCGGAGTGATGGTGGCTTGTTTACCACGGTTGCAGAGATGGCTTTTGCTGGTCACTGTGGCGTGGATATCGCGCTTGATTTGTTAGCAGGTGAAGTGGTTGATGTATTATTTAGTGAAGAGTTAGGCGCTTTGATTCAGGTGAAAACTGAACACAAAGAAGCGGTACTTAATATCTTGGCTGGTCATGGTTTAGCCAGCTGTAGTCATGTGATTGGCTCACTCAATAGCGATGATGCGATCCGCTTTACTCGCAATGGGGAAGTGGTGCTTGCCAATACTCGCACTCATTATCGGAGCATTTGGGCGGAAACCACCCATCAGATGCAAGCCTTACGTGACAACCCTGAGTGTGCCAAGCAAGAATTTGATGCCAAGCTAGATGCTGCCGACCCTGGTTTAAATGTGGGCTTAAGCTTCGACATCCATGAAGACGTTGCTGCGCCTTATATCCTTAAAGGTTTAAAACCAGAAATGGCTATCTTGCGTGAGCAAGGAGTGAACTCGCATCACGAAATGGCCGCCGCCTTTGACCGGGCGGGCTTCGCTGCGGTGGATGTGCACATGAGTGACATACTGGCAGGGCGCGTCAGCTTAGATAAATTTGCAGGTTTAGTGGCCTGTGGCGGTTTTTCTTATGGTGATGTTTTGGGCGCGGGTGAAGGTTGGGCGAAGTCCATCCTGTTTAATTCGCGGGCTCGTGAGCAATTTAGTCAATTCTTCCAACGCAATGATTCCTTCGCTTTGGGGGTTTGTAACGGCTGTCAAATGCTGTCTAATCTAAGTGAATTAATTCCAGGCGCTGATTTGTGGCCACGTTTCGTGCGCAACGAATCAGAGCGTTTTGAGGCTCGCTTTAGTCTAGTGGAAGTTCAGCAATCGCCATCAATCTTTTTGAATGGGATGGCGGGTTCACAAATGCCCATCGCTGTATCGCATGGTGAAGGGCGGATGGAAGTGCGTGACCAAGCTCACCTCGACGCACTGGCGCAAAGTGGTACGGTTGCACTGCGTTATGTGGACAACTATGGTGATGCGACCATGCAATACCCAGCCAACCCGAATGGTTCGCCTTTAGGTATTACCGGGCTGTCTACTGCCGATGGTCGAGTGACGATTATGATGCCTCACCCAGAGCGGGTGTTCCGGACGGTTGCCAACTCCTGGCACCCGGATGATTGGCGTGAAGATAGTCCTTGGATGCGGATCTTCCGCAACGCACGGGTTAACGTAGGTTAAAGCGCTCGTTGATAAAATAGCCACCGTAAGGTGGCTTTTTTATGTCGCGATTGGCTTGCCTTAAGCGAGTGGCTTATAAAGTAAAGCGTTTCACGAGTGCTTCGAGTTCTTCGGCGCGTTGTTTCAGGTTGAGACCGCTGCTGCGATTTTCTTGGGCCAAAGTAGCAGACTCGCTGGATTGGTCGGCAATTTGCACGACCCGTTGTGATATTTCGTGTCCGACATGACTCTGTTGATCGGTGGCGGTTGCGATAAGTGCATTCATATCCATGATGTGCTGGATCGATTGTTTAATTAATTGCAGTGCATCGCTGGCAGCATTGGCACCACTCACCGCTTCAGTACTGCGTTGTTGGCTACTGTCCATGGCAGAAACTGCGGCATCGGAGCCATTTTTTAAACGTTCGATCATGGTGTGGATCTCGCCAGTGCTTTGTTGAGTGCGGCTGGCAAGCTGGCGGACTTCATCGGCAACCACCGCAAATCCTCGGCCTTGCTCACCGGCTCGCGCGGCTTCAATCGCTGCATTTAAGGCGAGTAAGTTGGTTTGTTCGGCGATCCCTTGAATTACGCTTAAGGCCGAAGAAATATTTTGTACATCACCTTCGAGTTTACTAATCACCTCACTGGCTTGGGCGATTTCATCGGCGAGTGACTGTACGGTGGTGACGGCACTACCAACGGTGTTCATCGCCTGTTCGGCATTGCTGTCGACTTCTTGAGCTGAGTGTGCCGCTTGGTTTGCGTTATCGGAGACATCATGGGCTGAGGCTGTCATTTCGGTCATCGCGGTAGCGACTTGTTCGGTTTCTTCACGCTGTTCAACCAGTAGTTGGTCAACTGAGCTGGCTCGTTGAGACATTGAGGCGGTCTCTGTGGCGACATCATGCGCGACCTTTCCAACCATGCCGATAATCTCATGCAATAACGCGATAAAGGAATTGAAGTTCGTTGCCAATTGACCAAATTCGTGGACGTAATCGGTTTCTAGGCGAGCACTTAGGTCGGCGTCACCACTGGCTAACTTAGCGAAGGACTGATTTAAGGCTTGTAAAGGTGCCATGATACTTTGGTTGATTACATACCCAATTACTGTGGCAACGATCAGCAAGGCCAGGCCGATTAAGCTGATAAATAACATCGATGATTGTAGGCTTTGTTCGGAGTGTTCTTTTAAGCTTGAGATGAGCGTATCCACATCATCCGTATAAAAACCAGTTCCGATGGTTAGATCCCAGCGCTCAAGGTAGATGGCATAGCTAAGCTTCGGTTGAGCAACATCACTACCAGGCTTTGGAAAGTAATAGGTATAGAACTCGCCACGTCTGGCAGCTTTTATTAGACCTTGGATGAAGTATTGGCCCTTTTTATCTTGCAAGTTCCAAAAGTTATCACCGAGTCCTTTATCACTCTGTCCGAGTACCCAGCGCTTGCCTTTTGAATCGTAGGCAAATAAGTAGCCGTTTTTGCCAAATTTTATATTTCTTAGGATAGGCGCGGCTTGCTCCAAGCTCCCCCCTGTTCGTAGATGTGAACGATTGCTGAGTAGCTGAGATCGAGGTAGGCTTTGAGCTCTTCCTTTTTCATCTCAATTAAGCTGGCCTCGGTTTCAATGCTTTGAGATTGGTTTAGTTTCTGGGTTTCGTGATAAGTGAGTAGCAACATACTCGCAGCTAAGAGTAACACCGGCGCTAGAGCTAACACCGATAAACGTTGGCGGATAGTTAGAGACATACGTGGATCCTTCCTGGTTCTCAACTTGATGTTTTAATGATGAGTTATTTAGATTACGGATTAATGCCAGCATAATCGATTTATCGGCAGCTATGTTAGGCTTTTGTAGTATAAATAACGGATATATTTACTGTTTGTTTTATAATTAACTGTTGCTAGATGATGGCATGACTCTGAGTTTTCTTGGGGGGATCGATAACTTGTGTTTATTTTCATCTCATGGATAGCCAAATGGAGTTCATAGCTCTATTTGGCTATTTATGAGATGAGTTTTCCAAGGTCGATATATTGGCCTTGGAAAGTCTCTAGTTCTGTTGTGCTTAGCTTCGTTCCTCAATCTTTAGGGTTAAACATATGGGTTTGTAGTTTTTATAAGGTGAAGCGATTTACTAAGGTTTCTAATTGTTCCGCTCGTTGTTTTAATTTGCTGCTACCACTGCGGTTTTCTTGAGCGAGTGCTGTCGACTGGCTGGATTTATCGGCGATATGTACGATGCGTTGTGATATTTCTTGCCCTACGTGGCTTTGTTCATCGGTGGCAGTTGCGATCAATGCATTCATATCCATGATGTGTTGAATGGATTGTTTAATCAAGAGTAATGCATTATTGGCAGCATCGGCACCAGTGACGGCTTCAGTACTACGTTGTTGGCTCGTGTCCATGGCCGTAACCGCGGCATCAGAGCCATTTTTTAATCGTTCGATCATGGTGTGGATCTCGCCGGTGCTTTGTTGGGTGCGACTGGCAAGCTGGCGGACTTCATCGGCAACAACGGCAAACCCTCGGCCTTGTTCGCCAGCTCGCGCGGCTTCAATCGCTGCATTGAGAGCGAGTAGGTTGGTTTGTTCGGCAATCGCTTGAATTACGCTTAAAGCTGAAGAAATATTTTGTACATCACCTTCGAGTTTACTGATGACCTCACTGGCTTGGGCAATTTCTTCTGCCAGGTCTTTTACCGTTACTACCGCACTACCAACCGTGTTCATTGCTTGCTCTGCGTTAACATCCGCTTGATGGGCTGAGCTTGCCGCCTGGGTGGCATTGTCTGAGACATCGTGTGCAGAAGCGGTCATTTCGGTCATTGCAGTGGCCACTTGTTCAGTTTCTTCACGCTGCTCTGTTAACAATTGGTCAACGGAATTTGCACGCTTGGACATAGAGGTTGTTTCTCCTGCGACATCACGGGCGACTTTGCCAACCATGTTAATAATTTCATGTAATAAAGACATGAAAGCGTTGAAGTTGGTTGCTAATTGACCAAACTCATGCACGTAGTGTGTTTCCAGGCGAGCACTTAAGTCGGCATCGCCACTGGCGAGTTTTTTAAAGGAGTGATTGAGGTCTTGTAGTGGGGTCATGATGCTCCTATTGACAAGATAGCCAATCAGTAGCGCTAGACCTAATAAGATCAATGCAGTAATTGTTATAAAAGTAATGGAAGATTTTAGGCTTTGTTCTGCTTGTTGTTGTAATTGGGAAACAACCGCATCAACATCATCGGTATAAAAACCGGTACCAAGCATTAATTGCCAACGCTCAAGATAAATGGCGTAGCTTAGTTTGGGCTGGGCGATATCACTTCCCGGTTTGGGAAAATAGTAAGTATAAAACTCGCCTTTTTTTGATGCTTTAATCAGGCCTTGAATTAAGTATTGTCCTTGTTTGTCTTGCAGATCCCAAAAGTTATCCCCGATCCCTTTATCCACCCCGCCCATGAACACGCGAACACCTTGGTTGGTATAGCCGAAAATATAACCACTGTTACTATATTCAAGGCGTTTCAGGATTGGTAAAGCCTGTTCGAGCGTTCCTCCATTTTCGTATATTTCGGCGATGGCAGAATAACTCATATCCATATAGGACTTGAGCTCAGCTTTTTTCATTTGCAGCATACTTTGTTTAGTAGCAACCGATTGAGCGAGGCTGAGTTTTTGCGTTTCAGAAATGGTCAACGCGAGCATGCTGGTGGCCAAGATAAGCACTGGCGCGAGGGCTAAGAATATTAACCGATGTTTGATGGTGAGTGACATAATGCTGCTCTCTTTTGTTGATACAACTTTGTATTCTAGTGTAGCTTTTAGATTACAGCCAAAGTTAAGTGAATGTTAATAAAGTGTATTTTTTTTGGAAAGTTTGAGCTAGTCGTGGTTATGTTGGGTTTGGGGGAGTGGGCATTGTTGATGCCAAATCTTGGTCGGTACGATTTGAATTGCAGTTTGATAGCCACTATCAAATAGCTTGAGTTTGGCTTCATCGGTAAGGTGAAAGTCTACTGGTGAGGTATTTCCGGTATTGACTACGATAGTTCGATGCCAAAATTTCTCATTGACATATTCGCGGGAAATGGTGGTCATGAAGGTTCGAATAAGCAGTGAAATATAAGCCGCTAGAGGAAATATACCGTTGGTTTGCAGGGGTTTGATGTCATTGTCTCCACGTAAGCGAAAACAGATCACTGGCGTCCCGTCGGTCGCCCAGTCTTGATGTAAAGCGTCTTCGGATAGGATACTTCCATCGACCATTAAGTGTTCTCGATAGGGCTTAAAAGAGAAGATAAGGGGGATCGACATAGAAAATCGCACCGCTCGAGATACTTTTTCTTTGGGAGTTTGAATCGCGTCGAACACGACCGGTGAACCGGAACGAACATCGGTGGCTACCACGTGTAGTTTCACGGGGAGTTCCTCAAAGGTGACTCCGCCGAGTAAATCATCTATCCAAGCTTCAAATTTGTCTCCTGAGCACAATCCACCGTTACGTAATAAGCTCAGTAGTGAGAATCCCTTAAATTGTTCAAAATCGGTGTCTAGTGCGATAGCCTTAATCTGTTCAATTGTCATGCCGCTGGCAAATAAGGCGCTGATGATACTGCCGCCTGATACTCCGACAATATGCGAAAACTGGACATTCAGTTCTTTTAGGGCCGCCAGAATGCCAATATGGGCGGGTAAGCGAGTCCCACCTCCGGCAAATATTGGGACTAAGATCTTCGGTTTTGCTGATTGCATTCGGATCTTCCTTGGCAGATGATAGCTAAAGTATGTCGCATATTTCTGATATCGCTAGACTTTCTTTTTAGCGTAAAGGCCCACAAGTTTGATGGAATTCAAGGGCATTATATGACCACCAATGATGGACTCAACAAAGAAGTTATGCTGCACAAATCGCCGAACAAACTGAAGACTTTCTGGTTTGCTACCATGATTCGGTGTTTTACTGTGATTTTGCTGTTCTGCTCTATCGAAGCTCAAGCCTTATGGACTGGCTGTGAAAATCAAAGCTTAGAATATACAGCTGCTTCCGCTGAATTTGCGCCAAGGCCTCCCAATAAAACGTCATTTTCTTTATTGGTTTGGAATAGTTATAAAGGGCAGCAGCACTCCTGGTTGGCTACGCTGAGTCAGCTGAGTCAGCAAGCGGATTTCATCTTATTACAGGAAGCGAGCCGTAAACAAATGAGGCTTTGGCCCGATCGGCAACAGTGGTATCGTTATCAGGCAATCGCCTTTGAGTGGCTCGGCGATGGGTTTGGTGTCATGAACCTAGCCAAGCAGGCGAGCTTAGATAGTTGTGTTGTACTGAGAGCTGAGCCATGGATAAGAGTACCGAAATCTGCTTTGATTCAGCATTATCATTGGCAGGGCAAAGATTTGCTGTTAGTGAATATCCATAGCATTAATTTTACTTGGGGCGAACAGGATTACCGTGAACAATTACAACAACTTAATATTTGGTTAGCCAGCTATGAGGGGCCAATGATTTTAGCCGGAGACTTTAATACTTGGAGTTCTGAACGTTTAACCCTGCTGAAGCAACTCGCGCATCAATATCAGTTGAATGAAGTAATCTTTAGGCCCGATCAGCGGAGTCGCTTTTATGGTCAGGCCTTAGATCATATCTTTTACCGAGGGCTTAAGCTTGATCAGAGTAAAAGTATCGTGAGCGATGCTTCTGATCACAACGCATTATGGGCAAAGTTTAGTTTTACTAAGCACTCACTTCAGCTACGTTAATATATAACTTTAGTTTTTGCCCTGGCTTTAAATAATTATTTTTGTTGAGTTTATTCCACTTGAGCAAGTCTGATACCGAGACCTTAAATTTTTGGGCGATCCGTGATAAGGAATCACCGTTTCGCACTTGATAGGTGATGGTTTGGATCCGCTGGTCATTTAGTTTAGTTTTTTGCCAAATTATCAGTTTTTGACCTGGTTTTAGCATATCGCTAGGGGCCATACCATTCCAGCTCGCGATGTCACGATGGTTGACTTGGTGGGCTTTGGCAATACTCCAAAAACTGTCACCTGATTTTACGCGATAGCTTAGTTTGATATCGCCATGCGGTGTTTTTTGTTTACTGGCTAAGCGTTGCGTTTGACTGAGTGTATAAGCGCTTTGTTTACGTGATGATACCGGGACTAATAGGTGCTGACCCGTTTTGATCTTATTGCTGCTGAGTTTGTTTAATTCTTTGATCTGTTTGCTCGTCGTATTATAACGTTTAGCGATGACACTCAAACTGTCGCCAGATTTAACCTTGTAGCGAGCCCATTGCATGCGGTCTTGTTTGGTTAAAGAGGCAAGCGCGAATTCAAAATTAGCCGCTTTCTTTTTTGGTATTAATAAATAGTGTGGCCCATTAGGTGCTGTGGCCCAGCGGTTAAATGCTGGATTGAGTTGGTGAAGTTGTTGCAGTTTGATATCTGCTAACTCGGCGGCGAGTGCGAGATCAATTTGACTGTGGGTATCGACTTGGCTGAAGTAGGGTTTATTGCTGATGGCGGGCACGTCTATCTTATACTCGATACGATGTTGTAATAGTTGACTCAGTGCTAATAATTTTGGAACGTAAGCACGGGTTTCTCTGGGTAAGTCTAAAGACCAAAAGTCGGTTGGTTTGCCTTTCTTTTTATTGGCTCTAATCGCCCGCTGTACTCGACCTTCACCGGAGTTATATGCCGCTAAAGCATGTAGCCAATCACCATCAAAAAACTTGTTTAAATACTCGAGATAATCAAGCGCGGCACGGGTTGAGGCATAAATATCTCGCCGTCCGTCATACCACCAATTTTGCTCAAGGCCAAAGCGAGTCCCGGTGCCGGGAATAATTTGCCAAATACCTGAAGCGCGGCCATGCGAGTATGCGAAGGGCTGAAATGCGCTCTCGACAATGGGTAATAGCGCCAATTCTAGCGGCATGTCTCGGCGTTCGATTTCTTCTACAATGAAGTACAGGTAAGGGGCTGCACGTTTGGATACCCGAGCCATGTAATCTGGGTGTTTTAAAAACCAATTGAGCTGGGCTTGTAGGCGCTTATTTTTTTGTGGTAGTGGAAGCTCGAATTGTTGTTCAATTCGTTGCCATAAATCATCATATACTATCGGTACCACTGGCTCAGCCGCTGCTGCGATTTGTGGTGCGATTAAGCTTTCACTCGAAGGCCTATCAATTTCTGACGCTTGCGAAGTTGATTCGGACCGAGTATCAGCGCCTGGTTGCTGTGCTATACCGTTGTCGGAACTAGGTGTAATAAGTTGGCAAGCGCCCAATAATAAAGAAAAAAGGCTAATGATGAGCGCTTTCATGAGTGATCCGTTCGTTTCAAATAGCTGACAATGGTATTTAGGTCTAGATGAATTAGCAAGTCAGAAGCGATCTTTCCATGATCTTAAACTGGTAAATACCGCCACTTCATTGGTGAGTGCTTGCATCTGCGCTAAGCTTACGGCGCTGCTAATGCTAGTTTGCTCACAGCGTAGAAAAGGGTTGA
Organism: Agarivorans sp. QJM3NY_33; assembly: GCF_050870865.2. NCBI lineage: Bacteria > Pseudomonadati > Pseudomonadota > Gammaproteobacteria > Alteromonadales > Alteromonadaceae > Agarivorans > Agarivorans sp. QJM3NY_33. Next base: position 3,609,620 of record NZ_CP194039.2, on the reverse strand, counting down.
TCGCTAGTTGTTGTTCAAGCGTTGTGGGCAGGGTTGGTAAGCCCATTTGTCGCTGTTTACTAACTTCTTGTTGGTATGTGATTAATCGCTTATTATCGGGTTCAACCTTTAAAGCAAACTGCAAATTGGCTTGGGTGTATTCATGGGCGGCATACAATAAGGTTTGCGGATCTAAAGCTTTCAATTTATTTAGTGAGTGATGCATTTGTTCGGCGCTGCCTTCAAACAATCGACCGCAACCGGCTGAAAATAAAGTGTCTCCAACAAAAATATGCTGATTACATTGGTAGGCTACGTGGTCTAAAGTATGGCCTGGTAATGCAACAACCGTGAATGACTGCGACAAGCCTGTGGGGTGGATTGTCATGGCATCTGTGACGATGGTGTGAGCAAATTGATATTTGGCGTTATTCGGTGCAAATACTTGTGCTTCTGGGTAATGCTTGAGAAGTTGATTGACGCCGCCAATATGATCATGATGATGATGGGTAATGAGGATGTTACTCAGGCGGCCATTTATTTCCGCTAAACGTTGCAGTACTGGTTCCGCATCGCCTGGGTCGACAACCGTACAGGCATCACTATTGGGTTCTTTGATTAACCAAATATAATTATCGCTGAATGCTGGAATATGGATGATTTGCATTATGCTATCTCTGTCGTTAAAGTCGATGACGCATTATTGCCTTAACTGCAGTAGATTGGTATGAGGAATTGATGAAGCCCGCGAAAATTCGTGACGTAATTGACAGCCCCGACTTTTGGCAGGAACTGCCCTTAGGTGATTGGTTGATGGATCAACAGCAAAGTTTGCTTGATCAATATTTACCTGCGGTATTTGGCTATCATCTACTAAAATTAGGAAATCTGAGCGCGCAACTTAACTGTCATGCTTCGATGATCCGTCATCAACTGAATGTGGCAAAACGCGGTCATTTAATTGGTTTGAGGGCAGAGCCTGAACAGTTGCCTTTTCAAGAAAGCAGTTTAGATCTTTGCTTGTTGGCCCACAGCCTCGATTTTTCGAAAGATCCCCACCAAGTATTACGTGAAGTTGAGCGAGTCTTAACTGCCGATGGCTATCTGATTATTAGTGGATTTAATCCTTTTAGCTTATTGGGGCTAAGGCGTTACTTTCCGTTTAGGCGGCGAGGACTCCCTTGGTCGTGCCGTATGTTTACACCAGCAAGGGTAAAAGATTGGCTTAATTTACTGGGTTTTGAAGTGCTTAATGATGAGCGTTTTGGGTATACTTCTTTTGTGAATAGCAGACCTGCACCGCAATGGTTTGAGCGCTGGGGAAAACGCTATTTTCGTGTCACAGCATCGGCCTATTTCATTGTCGCTCGAAAACGTCGGGCCCCCTTAACACCGATTAAAAAAGCTTGGCGAGTTAAACGACGGATCCCGGTGACTTCGTCGGTGGGGGGATAGGCTGTAATTGTTCGTAGTCGCAATCTATTTGTAGCGTTTGTGCAGTGGCAGCACTGCGCGCGAGTTGGTCGACTCGTTCATTTTCAATATGCCCTGCATGCCCTTTCACCCAGCGCCACTCTATCTGGTGGATTTGGCTGACTTTATCTAAGCGTTGCCATAGGTCGACATTTTTGACCGCTTGTTGGCTTGCCGTCTTCCAGCCGCGCTTTTTCCAATGATGGATCCATTGTGTAATGCCTTGGCGCAGATATTGGCTATCGGTGGTTAGTATCACCTTGCAACTCTGCCGTAGACTTTCTAAACCGACAATGGCTGCGAGCATTTCCATGCGATTATTGGTGGTAAGCCGATAACCTTGGCTTAATTCTTTTTGATGCTGTTGATAAATCAATAGCGCGGCATAGCCGCCAGGGCCTGGATTACCTAAGCAGGAGCCATCGGTAAACAAGTGAACTTCTTTTACCATATCTTTGTTAAACTAGAATATATATCTGCTTAGTGTCGCATAGGAGCTGTTGTGAACCAATCGAAGAACCATCGCTTAGTTATATTTGATACAGAAACCACTGGGATGAATGATAGTGGCGGTCCTATTTATCAGGGCCATCGAGTGATTGAAATTGGTTGTGTGGAAGTGATTGACCGAAAATTTACCGGAAATACATTCCATGTTTATATCAATCCTGAGCAGCTGATCGATCCTGAAGCGATTCAGGTTCACGGCATCACTGATGAGTTTGTTGCCGATAAGCCTTTGTTTCGCGAGATCGCTGCAGATTTTATTGAATTTATTCGCGGTGCTGAGTTGGTGGCGCACAACGCAAACTTCGATATAAGCTTCCTTGATCATGAGTTTTCCATGATGTCTCGAGGCTTGATTAAAGCGCTGCCAAATTGTGCCGATATTTGTACTATCACCGATTCATTGTTGGTGGCTCGTCGTGGAGAATACAATAAACGTGAGATCCAGTTAGCTGGCAATAAGCCACTTCCATCACGAAAGAACTTGGATTCCTTGAGTGATTACTATGGGGTCGATCGCTCGTCACGAACTTATCACGGCGCTTTACTGGATGCGGAATTGTTAGCCGATGTCTTCTTAAAGATGACCGGTGGGCAAAATAAGCTGAACTTGAAACAAAAGGGGAGCGGTGATGGTTTGGGCGTGAGGCCCATTAGCGCAGAGCGCACGCCCTTAAAAGTTGTATTCGCGACTGAACAAGAGCTGCAGAGTCACCAACAACGATTAGACTTAGTCGAAAAGAAAGGAGGTCAGTGCCGCTGGCGCGACTCATCTCAATGATAAAAAAATTTTTGTGGTTATTGCTTTGGCTAGTTTTACCCTTACAGGCGAGTACGATTTTTGAGAATCGAGATATTCCGTTAATCGATAATCGTTTTCGGCTCGATGAAAGCATCGATAAGGTGACCTTTTTGCTTTATCGCTCACCAGGCTCACCTGCGGCGATCTTGGTCCGGCCCGATGGTAGTAAAATTTACGCTTGGCAATTACCGAGCAATGTGAGCTGGTTAGAAACCGATGAGTTAGACATTGTCACCATCGAAAAGCCAATGCGCGGGCCATGGCAGGCAGTAGCTGAAAATAAAGGCCGTAACCGAGTTCGTATTCTCAGTGATGTAGAGATGGTGACTGACCCCATTCCTCATCAGCTTTATCGCGGTGAACGTTTACGGATCCGTTCTCGCTTAATGAATAAAGGAGAGCGGATCGATTTGGGGGTGATGCTTAAAGATGCGATCCTTGATGTGGCTTTAAGCCATGAACAGCTATTGGATGATCAAACCCTACAGGTTAGGCAGGAAAGTTTGGGTAAGTTTGCCGATGATGGTAAAAACTATGATGAGGTTGCCAATGATGGCGTATTTACGACTTATGTGAGTTTAGATACCCAGCCTGGCAAATACCAAATGATCGTCAGTACTTTAAACCAAATTTTTACTCGAGCCCAATCCACATCAGTGTTGATTTATCCAAACCCGGTAGCGATTCGAGTCCTTTCACCTAAAGATGAGCAGCGTCAGGCTCGTATGGCCTTAGTGATAGATGCCGATGAACTGAGACCAGAAACTGTGGTGATTACAGGAAAGGTATTTAATAACGTTGGTTGGCAGCAAGACTTTCAGGCTTATGCCGATACTCACGAATTCACCATCGATTTACCGACCCCTGCGTCGCAGGGCCGTTATCGAGTCAGTGGAACTTTGTTGGCAACGACTTTACAAAACCGGGAACTGGTGATTGAGTTACCGGAAGAAGATTTTGTAATTTTGCCACCGCCGCCACCGCCGCCACCGCCAGTGGTTGAAAAAGTAGTGATTCCTGAACCACCAACGCCTTTGTGGTTGATTATCTTGTTAGGTATATTAGGTTTTGCACTTTTCGCAGGGGTCATCTTCCTGGTGATTTGGTGGCGTAAACGTAAGGCATTTGCTGCAGCCTTAAAACAAGCGCGAGATGCGCCGCCAGCAACACCCGAAGTAGAGCCTAAAATGGAAGACTCAAGTGATTTAAAGATACCTTCTGAGTGATTTTTGAGTGCATTGGCTAAAACATCGGCGCTTAAGTGGGTTTTTAAAGAAATAAGACAATTCTTTGTTGACTCACCATAGCCATAACCGTATTATCTGCGCCGCACCAGACGAGATGGTTCTGCGGAGTGGTAGTTCAGTTGGTTAGAATACCGGCCTGTCACGCCGGGGGTCGCGGGTTCGAGTCCCGTCCACTCCGCCAAGTCTGTTTCTGTGTGCATGTTTCGATGTTGCGGAGTGGTAGTTCAGTTGGTTAGAATACCGGCCTGTCACGCCGGGGGTCGCGGGTTCGAGTCCCGTCCACTCCGCCAACGACGAAACAATTTAATGCGTAGGAGTGGTAGTTCAGTTGGTTAGAATACCGGCCTGTCACGCCGGGGGTCGCGGGTTCGAGTCCCGTCCACTCCGCCAGCATTGAATGAGTAATACCATGTGACTTTTAGTATATGCGGAGTGGTAGTTCAGTTGGTTAGAATACCGGCCTGTCACGCCGGGGGTCGCGGGTTCGAGTCCCGTCCACTCCGCCACTACTAAACAAGAGCCTCATCTAGATGAGGTTTTTTTGTGTCTGTTATTTCAGTGCATGCTCAGATTGTGGATCGTGCTGTCATCACAATCATCGATGAGCGCCATCAATCCTGTAGCTTGATTTATTAGCCTTGGTTTAAACGAATTATTTGATCGTGAAATAAGGCTTACAAAACTTGAGCACTAGTCTTGATATTTGTCGCGGATCGCTTGAAATTTTTCGAAATTATCGAGTAATACACCGATTAGCCGTGGTTCAAATTGCCGCCCGCTTTGTTGTTGTAGATAGTCAATGATTTCTTCATCTTCCCAGCGCTGCTTATAACAGCGAACGCTTCCCAGTGCATCAAATACATCTGCCAATGCTGTTAAACGGCCACAGAGAGGTATTTGTTCTCCTTTTAAACCCTCTGGGTAGCCACTACCATCCCAGTACTCATGATGGGCGCCAGCAATCTCTGCGGCTAGTCGCATAATTTCAATACTAGAGCCACTGAGCATCTTCTTACCAATAAGCGCATGAGTCTTCATCTGTTCCCATTCTTCTGAGTTCAGCTTTCCAGGTTTGTGTAAGATAGCATCGGGAATGGCGACTTTTCCTACATCGTGTAGTGGCGAGGCCAATTTAAGTTGATCGACTTTCTCTGGTGGTAAGCCAATTTGTTGGGCCAATAAAGCTGTATATAGAGCGACTCGACGCACATGCTTACCTGACTCCCTCGAGCGTGTTTCGACAATCTCACCGAGCCGATAAAGAACTTCTTTTTGATTGCTGCTAATGAGTTCATTGAGTCGAATGTTTTCTAACGCTGCGATGATATTGTCACTTAGCAAGTTAATGAAATGCTGTTCATCCTCATTGAAAGCCTGATTACGGGTGATTAAGAACAATAAGCTATTGGCTGAGTTTTCACAGTAAATGACCAACGCTTGATCTTCAAAAACGTTGAGTTTGCTTTCAATGGCTTGTTTTAGGAGTCGTTGTGGGGGATCCGAAAAATCATTAATTGACAAGTTCTCAACTTGAGGGCGGTGCTTGCCTTGATAAGCTAGGAGTTGTAGCTGGGTTGAATGTACTTGATAAGCAAACTGTTCCACTTGGTAGATACAGCTATCTTCAATATTTAGGATGGCGGATAATTGTTCGAGAGCACCTTCAACAAAGGCGAAAAGCGCGTGTTTTTCAAATATGCCGCGGGAGGCCTTAACGACTTTTTCTAGGCCTAACTTATGTCTTTCTAAGGCGCATATATCTCGATATGAGCGTAAGCTGGCGCGGATCAGGGTGCGCAGCTTTTGTGAGGTTAACTCGGTTTTATCTTTATAGTCATTGATGTCATAGTTTTCTACCACTTCATCTTCTGGCGCTTGCCCTGGCTGCCCGGTTCGTAACACAATACGGACGCTCTTATTGTTTAACTGTTGGCGAATGTAGTGGACTAAGCGTAAGCCTGCATCGTCGGTTTCCATGACCACATCGAGTAGAACTAAAGCGATATCGGAATGAGCATTGAAAACTTCTTTGGCTTCTTTTGCTGAGTTGGCATGTAAGAAGTGAAGGGTTTTATTATCGAAAATAAACTGAGACAAGGCCATCGTGGTAATGTGATGAACTTCGGGCTCATCATCTACCACCAATAGCTTCCATTGGGCCCGTGGAATAATATCATCAGGAGCACTGTCAGCTAAAACAAAGAAGTCATCTTCCATTACAATCCAAACTTATACTTTTGATTAAGTAAAGGATATTCTCGGCGTAAATTCAATTTAATGATTGATTTTATCGATATAAAAAAAGCGAGCTAGGCTCGCTTTGGTTTGAGTTTGCCATTTAAGCGACCGACCCTAATCTAGACCTTTGGTCTTGTGCAGGCTGGGTGCTGTTCTCTAATTGTTGATGCGCAAAATCATCGACGTTAATTGCGTTTAAACGGCCTTGCTCGGTGCGCCGCATTAATTCGGCTTCAGCTTGAGTGATGACTTCTAGCGTGAGGCCTTCAAGGGCAAGTTTGTCGAGCTGGGTGAACGGACGCTTTTCACCGATCGCCTTGCAAATTTTGTCATGCAGGCTTTCACAGGCGAGCATGTCTTCTAAGGTTTGTTCTAATTCGCCATAAACATTACCAGCGACTCGACTGGCAAATCGACCTTGACCAAGTCGCTCTCGGGTTTCACTTGGTTGTTGTAACATCTGGGCTAGTTGATGATCCAACTGGTCGCTAGGCGCATGTAATGGCTTGCCTAGCGGGAACACCACGAGTCGCATGAATTTGCCTACCCATTTGTTTGGGAAGTTGCGAAGTAGTTCATCTAGAGCGGTTTGTAACTGGAATAAAGCTTCTTGCATGCTCCAGTGTAGCAGGGGGAGATCTTCTTGTTTTCGGCCATCGTCAGCATAGCGCTTCAGTGTTGCTGAACAAAGATAAAGCTGACTAAGAATGTCGCCTAAGCGTGCAGAAACACGTTCTTTTCGTTTCAGACTTCCGCCGAGGGTGCCCATGGCCACATCAGAGAGCAAGGCTAAGTTGCTACTAAAGCGAGTCAGTTGTTTATAGTAGATTGCTGTTTGATCGGAATAGGGCGCTTTTAGCAGCGTATTTCCACTCAGACCAAACCAAAAACTACGGATAAAGTTACTCACTGCAAAACCTAAGTGACTGAATAAGGCGCTATCGAACTGTTGAAGGCCTTGATGAAAGTCTGGATGCTGCGCTGCTTCCATTTCAGCGAGCACATAGGGGTGGCAACGAATGGCCCCTTGTCCATAGATAATCATACTGCGGGTGAGGATATTCGCACCTTCAACGGTAATGGCAATCGGTGCACCTTGATAAGCTCGGGCGAGGAAGTTTTTTGGCCCAAGGCAAATCCCCTTGCCGCCGACGATATCCATGGCATCGATGCTGGCGCGTTGTCCTCGATGGGTTAAATGGTATTTAACGATAGCTGATACCACCGAGGGTTTTTCACCTAAATCGATGGCAGTCACGGTTAGATCCGATGCCGCGCCCATCATATAAGCGTTACCGGCGAGACGAGCCAATGGCTCTTCAATCCCTTCCATCTTACCAATGGGCAGTTTAAATTGGCGACGTATACGGGCATAGGCGCCAGTCGCTAAAGCTGCATTTTTAATACTGCCAGTTGCACTTGAGGGCAGGGTGATGCCGCGACCGACCGATAGGCACTCGACCAGCATTCGCCAACCTTGGCCAGCCATGGCTTGGCCGCCGATAATGTAATCGATAGGAACAAATAGTTGGTTAGCGGTTGTAGGGCCATTCATAAAAGGGATATTCAGCGGGAAATGGCGACGACCGACCTCAACGCCTTCAATATCGGTGGGGATTAGTGCGCAGGTAATCCCAAGCTCTTTTTGATCGCCCAGTAATCCCTCGGGATCCGAGAGTTTGAAAGCCAGCCCAAGAATGGTTGCTACAGGCGCGAGGGTGATATAGCGTTTATTCCAGGTAAGTTGCATCCCCAGTACTTGTTCACCTTGCCAGTCACCCATGCATACAATGCCTGAGTCGGGGATTGAGCCCGCGTCGGACCCCGCTTCTGGACTGGTGAGTGCAAAACAAGGAATTTCTTTCCCTTCGGCTAAGCGTGGCAAGTAATAGTCTTGCTGTTGTTTGGTGCCATAGTGTTGTAGCAATTCACCGGGACCTAAGGAGTTGGGGACTCCGACGGTACTTGATAGTACGGCAGAGATACTGGCTAGTTTTTGTAATACACAGGACTGTGCGTAGGCTGAAAATTCGAGGCCACCATATTGTTTCTTGATGATCATCGCGAAGAATTTATGGGTTTTAAGAAAGTCCCAAATTTCCGGAGGTAAGTCAGCGAGTTCGTGAGTGATTTGCCAATCATTGGTCATGGCGCAGACCTGCTCTACAGGACCGTCGATAAAAGCCTGTTCTTCCGGGCTGAGACGCGGTGCGGGGTAACTGTGTAGCACTTTCCAATTCGGATCCCCACGAAATAATTCACCTTCCCACCAGGTGCTGCCCGCATCAATTGCTTCTTTCTCTGTTCGTGACATCTCTGGCATGATCTTTTTAAAGATTTTAAATAGTGGTTTGGAAATGAGCTGTTGCCTTAAAGGTTTAAAATTAATCCCTCCGACCACAACTAAAAAGCCGAGCCAAAAGATTTCACTTAATGGTGTGATGGCGCTGTAAGCCACTAAAGCGGCAGTAACGGCGAGGCTAAAGGCTAATAACGAAGCCCTAAAGTAGGCTAGCCCACAGATGAGTAGGCCAATACCGACGATGGCAAATAGCGGTGAATAACTTAGCATGAATATCTCCTTGGTCTCGTTAAGAGGTCTGACCTCTTGCTATTTGTAACTCAAAGGTTAAAAGATCGCAAGTAATTTACATTTGCTCAACATGTTGGTGGCGTAATATCTGTTTAACAAAATGAGCATTAGGCTTGTTTTGAGCGCTGAATATCCTATTAAAAAACGTTATAGTGTCAGCCTGATAGCTTGCATAAAATGAGATAGTTTTAATGAAAAGTCTGATAGTTGAAGAGTTACAAGAAGCCGCAAACGTGTTGAATGCTTTTATCACGGATCAAAATAATATTGACGCCATCGATAATGCGGCTCAGCTACTTGCGGATAGCTTTAAGCTGCAAGGTAAGGTGCTTGCCTGTGGCAATGGTGGCTCGCATTGCGATGCCATGCACTTTGCTGAAGAACTCACGGGTCGTTACCGTGAAAATCGTCCTGCGTTGCCTGCGATCGCGATTTCTGATCCCAGTCACCTCTCTTGTGTGAGTAACGATTACGGCTATGAATTTGTTTTCTCGCGTTATATCGAGGGCTTGGGCCAGAAGGGCGATGTGTTGTTTGGGATTAGTACCAGTGGTAATTCAGGTAATATTATTAAAGCAATTGAAGCGGCCAAAGCGAAAGGAATGAAGGTGATTATTCTATCGGGTAAAGATGGCGGGAAAATGGCTGGTCAAGCGGATATTGAAATTCGGGTACCACATTTTGGTTTTGCTGATCGTATCCAAGAAATTCATATTAAAGTGATCCACATTTTGATCCAATTAATTGAAAAGCATATGGCTCAATAAGCCATTCAAATAGCGTATTGAGCGAGCGGTAATATGTGTGAGTTATTGGGAATGAGTGCAAATGTACCCACCGACATTTGTTTTTCTTTTACTGGATTAGTGCAGCGTGGTGGGGTGACTGGCCCGCATGTGGATGGCTGGGGGATTACCTTCTACGAAGGCAAGGGCTGTCGTAGTTTTAAAGACCCAGCCCCAAGCAGTGAGTCTAAAATAGCTGAGTTAGTGCAGGCTTTTCCGATTAAGAGTAAGGCGGTGATTGGCCATATTCGCCAAGCCAACCGGGGGTGTGTTTCTTTGGAGAATACCCACCCTTTTACCCGAGAATTGTGGGGACAAAATTGGACCTACGCGCATAACGGCCAGCTAAAAGGCTATAAACAGCTCGACACCGGTTTTTTTCGCCCGGTAGGGGCCACCGATAGCGAACATGCTTTTTGTTGGTTATTAGAGCAATTACGCCTGAAATACCCGCGTAAACCCAACAATATGCACGCCATGTTTAAGTTTGTGGCAAGCTTGGCGGAGCAATTCAGGTCGCGGGGCGTGTTTAACATGTTACTGAGCAATGGTGAATATGTGATGGCTTATTGTTCCACGAACTTACACTGGATTACTCGTCGAGCCCCCTTTGGTGAAGCACAATTAGCCGATGCCGATGTCACCATCGATTTTTGTAAAGAAACCACACCCAATGATGTGGTCACGATGATTGCGACTCAACCTTTAACCAATAATGAACAGTGGCAAAAAATCGCCATTGGTGAGTATGTGTTGTTTAAGGAAGGCGAAGTGCAATAAAAAAGCGCCTAGTTGGCGCTTTTTTAATTATTGGCGTAACCACCACTTGGTAGGATATGACCGTCGAGTACCGCTTTACCTTGTTGCATCAGCAGTCGTTGTTCCACAAACCAGTTCACCACCACCGGATAGATGGCATGCTCCTGAACTTGCACTCTGGCAGCAAGTTGATTGGCATTGTCTTCGCTAAATACTGGCACCTTGGCTTGTAAGATCACCGGTCCGCCATCTAATTCCGGCGTCACAAAGTGGACGCTGCAACCGTGTTCTTGATCGCCAGCATCGATAGCGCGTTGATGAGTATGTAAACCTTGATATTTTGGCAATAACGAAGGGTGAATATTCAGCATTTTTCCGCTAAAACGCTGCACAAATGGTTCACTTAAGATCCGCATAAAGCCAGCCATTACGATCAGATCAGCTTGCTGCTGTTCAATGATATCGCCTAAGGCTTGATCATAAGTTTCGCGATCAGTATACGGTTTGGGGTCGAGTACCACCGTATGAATGCCTGCTTGCGCTGCTCGTTCTAAGCCATAAGCTTCCGCTTTATTGCTTATTACTGTGCAAATGGAGGCGTTGACACGCCCCTCATTACAGGCATCGATAATGGCTTGCAGGTTAGTCCCTGAACCTGAAATTAATACAACAATGTTGCCAGCCATTATGTGTCCTATTTGAACTCGACTTGATTCTCGTCAGTGGCTACATCTTCAATGTGACCAATTTTCCAAGCGCTCTCGCCGTGTTCTGCTAACAGAGCTAAGGCCGCCTCTACTTCTGCTTCAGGAAGCGCAATCACCATGCCAACCCCACAGTTAAAGGTGCGGTACATTTCTTCACGAGCAACGTTACCGTGTTCTTGCAGCCAGTTGAATACTTCAGGCCACTGCCAGCTATTCTCATCTACCACAGCTTTTGCACCTGCAGGTAATACCCGAGGAATATTTTCCCAGAAGCCACCACCAGTGATATGCGATAGGGCATGTACTTCACATTGCTTGAGCAAGGCAAGTACCGACTTCACGTAGATTTTGGTTGGGGTTAACAGCGCTTCACCCAACGTTTTCTCACCTAACATTTGCTTCGGATCGGCATTCGAGACTTCAAGAATTTTACGAATCAATGAATAGCCGTTTGAGTGAGGGCCGCTTGAGGCGAGTGCAATCAGCGCATCCCCGGCAGCCACTTTAGTCCCATCAATGATTTCGGCTTTTTCTACAACACCAACACAGAAGCCTGCGATGTCGTAGTCGTCACCGTGATACATGCCAGGCATTTCCGCGGTTTCACCACCGATTAGAGCGCAACCGGATAACTCACAACCATGACCGATCCCTTTCACTACGTCGGCAGCGGTATCGACATCGAGCTTGCCAGTGGCATAGTAATCTAAGAAGAATAGTGGCTCAGCCCCTTGAACAATTAGGTCGTTGACACACATGGCGACTAAATCAATCCCGACGGTATCGTGTTTTTCTAAGTCTAAAGCAAGACGAAGTTTAGTACCTACACCATCGGTGCCTGCAACCAATACCGGTTCATTGTAACCGGAAGGTAATTGACATAAGGCACCAAAGCCTCCGAGTCCGCCCATCACTTCCGGACGTTGGGTGCGTTTACTCACGCTCTTGATTCGTTCAACTAATGCATTACCAGCTTCGATATCAACGCCAGCATCTTTATAGCTCAGAGGGGTGTTTTGTTTGGTCACAGGATTACCTTGCAGCGAACTGAGAAAAATTTGGCGACATTTTAGCAGTGTTAGCTGCGCTGGAACAGTAGTAAACGAGAACTAAAACATTTTGTTGATATTTGCTAACATATCTTGATTGAGCTTGGTTTACACTGGCGGCTCACAATTCGCTAAATTATAGGAATAAACATGAAAGTTGTTGAAGTAAAGCACCCACTGGTTCGTCATAAAATTGGCTTAATGCGCGAAGCCGATATTAGTACTAAGCGTTTTCGTGAGTTAGCGCGTGAAGTCTCTACTTTGCTCACTTATGAAGCAACGGCTAATTTGGAGTTGGAAGAGGTCACCATTAATGGTTGGAATGGTCCGGTGGCCATTGAGCAAATTAAAGGTAAAAAAGCCACAGTGGTCCCCATTTTGCGCGCTGGACTTGGCATGATGGATGGTGTGTTAGAGCATATGCCTTCAGCAAAAACCAGTGTGGTAGGGATTTATCGGAACGAAGAAACTTTAGAGCCTGTGCCGTATTTCCATAAATTGGTGGGGCAAATAGAAGAGCGTTTAGCCATTGTTGTTGATCCGATGCTAGCGACTGGTGGATCGATGATCGCGACCATCGATCTGCTCAAAGAACAAGGCTGTAAGAATATTGTGGTATTAGTATTGGTCGCTGCACCAGAAGGTTTAAAAGCCTTGGAAGCTGCACATCCTGATTTGGTCTTGTATACTGCATCGATTGATGAAAAATTAAATGAGCATGGTTATATCCTTCCGGGATTAGGCGATGCGGGTGATAAGATCTTCGGTACTAAATAAACGGTAGCGGGTCAGGATCGTTGATGAGTTTCTCTGGGAGAACGTAGTGATAAAACAGTGCTGGTTGGTATTGAGTTTGGCCTTGGTATTTTTGCCGGTTGAAGCGTCCCAACAAAACGACTTATACCGGGTTGAAGCTGTCGCCAGTGGCGATAATAAGCAAGATCAACAGCAAGCTTTTGAATTATTATTACGGCGTTTAACGGGGGATTCGGCGAGTCATTCCAATCCCTTGGTGGTGAAGGCTAAGAAGAATATAACTCCATATATTCAGCAGTTTAGTTTTGCTGAACAGCACATATCTGTGCTATTTAACGAAGCCAAAGTGAATCAATTATTGACCCAAGCCCAGCTACGTCTTTGGGGGAAGCAACGGCCTGATATTCTATTGTGGTATGCGTCTGAGCAAAATTTCAATCGCCAATTGATGGCCGATAGTGCTGAGCAAAGTTGGTTTGTGCATGGGCGACAGCAGGCGCAGTTATTAGCCTTACCGATCCGCCTACCAGTGATGGATTTGAGCGATAGTATGGCTCTTAGCGTCAATGATGTTTGGGGGGGCTTCGATGGCCCTCTATACACCGCTAGTGCTCGATATAATACGCCTCTCATCTTGAGCTTTCGCCAATATCCACAAGGACAGAATTGGCAGATACAGTGGCGTTTACTCGATAGTGCTAACCAAGTTCAGTTAGCTAGCGGTCAGGTGCAAGCACCTCTTGAGGAAGTCGCTGCCGCGGCCATGGACGCGGTAAGCGCTAGCTTGGCGGAGCGTTTTGGGGTGGCGTTGGGTGAAAGCACCGATGAAGCTATCGTACTCAGCTTTGCTAATATTACCGGCATGAATAAATATGTGGATTTAGAACGTTTTTTGAATCAGCAGCCTAGTGTGGCAAGTGTCACTCTGGAACAAGTTAACCATGATACCTTTACTTTTCGGGTTCAGTTATTAAGTCCTTGGCAGGATTTAAAATCGTCCCTAGATATCTCCCCGCGCCTACAAGTCGATGATATTCGCGATAAGCTATACTATTTCCAATAGCAAAAATTTCTAATCTTAAGGCCTAGCTGATACAATGACGCAAGTTTTGTATCGGCTTTGATTTGTTACTTTGAGTTTTTCCCCACAATTATCACTTCCTGTGCATTTACCTGATGATGAAACCTTGGTGAGTTTTTACCCGGGAGATAATCAGCAGTTGTTGAGTGCCTTACGTAATCTTGCCTTAGATAAGGGGGAGAGAATGTTGTATTTGTGGGGCGCGGAAGGCTCTGGTCGAACCCACCTGCTGCATGCCAGTTGTACTGAGATGGCTGATATGGGGGCCGCAAGCGCTTATTTGCCGCTAGATTTACATGCAGCGATGTCACCGCAAATGCTTGAAGGTTTGGAAACCATGGCTTTGGTGTGTTTAGATAATATCGATGCCATTGTCGGTATTCAGGCATGGGAAGAAGCAATTTTCGATTTTTACAATCGTCGTAAAGAGTTAGCCTCAACGACTCGGCTAATTGTGACCGCTAACGCACCTGCGCCACAACTCTCTTTTGCTTTAGCTGATCTGCAATCCCGTTTAAATTGGGGGGTCACTTATAAACTGCATGAGCTTGATGATGAGCAGAAACTGAGCGCCTTGCAGTTACGTGCTGAATTACGCGGTTTGAAAATGCCCTTAGAGGTAGCTCGTTTTTTACTTAAACGTTTGTCGAGAGACATGCCGACCTTATTGAAGAAACTTGATGTATTAGATCAAGCTTCGATCACCGCGCAACGCAAACTTACAGTTCCTTTTGTGAAGGAAATTCTCGACATTTAGCAGATAGAGGGCTTCTGTGTGGCTTAATTCGCTTAAGCTTTGAGGAAACTTTTATTTCAAATCGCGTGAATCAAGCGTCTTCGAGAGCAACCGTTTCTTAGAGCCATGGGACGGGCGTTCAAGTCACTACATTGAACAAATCCCAATTTCTCTAGCTTTTGCTACCCATTGATTTCCATTTGTTCGGTAATACGCAGTTCTGTAGCAAATGCTGCCAGATAATTTACGCCATATGACCGAATGCTAACAGTGAATGAGCCATGTCTGGTTTGCTCTTCTGGTCGTGTGTCTGTCAGCAGCTGATTTGTAGTGTCTTTTGTTTGAATATTTGCACAAACCATAAAATTAACTATAGTTAATTTGCTCAATAAAGAGTGCTTAAGAAAAAGGAAACTGATATGGCTAATCAACTCGCGGGTGGTTGGAGTCCTTTTCATGAACTATCAGACGAAGATAACCAAGTATTTGTGCATGGGATGGAAGGGTTTGTTGGTGTGAGTTATAAACCTCTGGTGGTTGCGACTCAGGTGGTTGCAGGTTGTAATTATGCATTTTTCTGTAATGCTGAAGTTGTTTATCCTGGTGCACAACCTTACCCTGCCATGGTTCATATGTTTAGTGACTTACAAGGTCATGTAGGGATCACGCATATTCAACGTCTTGATTTCTGAGTCGTAAAAGCCAAGCACAATCAAGATTGCTTGGCTTTCCAATCTATTAAAACTTATGTGTTACTTGCGATACACGCTCCCCAACAGGCGAATAATGCTTAAATCGGGGGGGAGTTGCTATTCGTGGTTTGTGAATTATGGTTTTGCTTGCTCAAGATAGGCTGGATTTTATCTAGCTACTCCTCCTTTCGGCCTACATTTGCTACCATTATTCCCGAACTTTTTATCGAGTATAGGTAAGCCACCTATCACATCACTTGCCATGGGCCTCATTAATCAATCGGGTGATTTATCTTTGAGTTTCTTTAAACCGATACCAAGTTCTTTGCCGCGTTGTTTGGCGTAGCTAAGGCTAGAAATAAAGGCGGTGAGTACCAATAGCAACTCGACAGCAGCCATGCCGCGTTCGTTGTTTGAGGTGGCTAAAAGTGTGGTGCTGTGCAACACATATAACAGCAATACAAAGCAGCTCCAAGCATAGGTGTAGGGTTTGCCAGCCAAAATCCCTCTTAAGGGGAAAAGTAGGGGAAGTACCCAGAATAGCAGCATTAAACCGATACTGATGTCTACTGGCGGTGACAACCATAGGTGCCATAAACAGACCCAGGCGAGTAGACCAAGGTAACTGGTTTTGGCCAGTAATAGCAGTTGTGGACTGGTGAATCTAGACAATCTCTAATACCTGTTGAGGAGGTCGACCGATCCGTGCCTGCTGTTGATTGATGACGATGGGGCGTTCAATCAATTTAGGGTTGGCGTGCATTGCGGAAATCAATTGTGCTCTATTGAGAGACTCGTCTGCTAAGTTAAGTTGTTTATATAGCTCGTCTTTAGTACGCATCAATTGGCGAGGCTCAATGCTCAGCATGTTTAAAATAAGGTCTAGTTGCTGTTCGCTGGGAGGCGTCTCTAAGTACAAGATAATTTCTGGCTCAATGCCTTGGTCGCGAAGCAGTTGTAGTGTTTGGCGGCTCTTCGAGCAACGCGGGTTATGCAGTATTTTTATTTCAGACATGGTATTTCCTTAAACCTCAGATTAGTTCAGTTCTTCTAATTGTTTTTCAGCAGCTTCAAACTGTTTGATTCTCGCCTCAATCCGTGCCAGCTCGAGCTGATTTTTCGTTAAGTTATAGGCACTATGCAATTCATCAATGGCACGTCGATAATCTGAATGTAATGATAAATACTCGGCTTGAGCGATATGGCTTTCCAGTAAATTATTTAGCCGCCCTTGTGCTCGGCTAAGCTCCCCCCAGGCCAAACTATCATCTGGGTGATGGCGTAAATAACGGTCGAGCAGCTTAGCGGCCTTGGTAAATTCGCCTTTTTCACTATAGGCGTGAGATAAATTTAATATGATGACTTGATTATCGGGGTAACGAGATTGAGCACTCTGTAGACGAGCAATCGCTGATTCGAAGTGTTGTTGAGCGAGGTCAATATCACTCAGGGTATCGATCATAAATAAGTTATCGGGATGACGTTTGGCGAGCTCATCAATGATAGTTTTAGACTCCGGATATTGGCCTAAGCCAAATAGGGCAAGTGCTTTACCATATAAGGCCGCGTCTTTGATACGATATTCTTTACGTTGCAGTTGTTGTTGATAATAGTCTAAGGCGGCTTTAGCGTCTAAAGTACCATGACGGACGATGATCCGGGCTTTGGCAAACTGGAATGCTAATGAGGGCGCAATAAAGTGCTGTGGGTATTGATTAGCTCTGGCACGCGCCTCACTCACCCTAGTTTCTGGTAAGGGGTGGGTAATGAGCATTTGTGGTGGTTTGCTAGCATAACGATATTTTTCGGCAAGTTTACCGAAAAAACTACCCATGCCAGCGGGGTCGTAACCCGCTCTGACGAGGGTTTGTAAACCGATACGGTCGGCTTCAAATTCGTTTGCCCGAGTATAGTTAATCGAATTTTGGATGTTGGCTGCCATCGACGCCTGCAGCGCTGCTATACCTGCAACTGGATTCGCGATCCCTAATAGCACTGAACCTAACATACCTGCGAGGGTTAGGTTTTGCGCAGCGGCTTGGTTTTCGATACTACGCGCAATATGTCGTTGGGTAACGTGGGCGATCTCGTGGGCAATCACCGAGGCAAATTCACTCTCGGTATTGGCATATAGAAATAAGCCGGTGTGGATCTTCACATAACCGCCGAGAAAGGCAGCCGCGTTGATTTCATTGTCGGTCACTAAGAAAAAATGAAATGGTGTGCGAACTTGCTCCGCTTTGGCGACTAAGTGATTTCCGAGTTCGCTGACATATTCTGAGAGTACAGGATCATTGGTCATGCGGTGACTTGCTCGAATCAGTCGCATGTAGGCTTTGCCGTAAATAACCTCTTTGTCGATGGATAATGCCGACGCCCCAGCCGTACCTATTTCAGGCAATTGGTTATTGGCAGATATGAAGGGCGTATATACAAACAATATACCGACAAAAATAAGCTGCAAAAGACGGATCATTAGTTTCCACTATCTATTTTTCTTATCGGCGAGAATACTCTGATTTTGTTTGTTATTCAAAAGCTATAAATGCCATTCTTGATGATAAACTATGATCATTTCATTGTTGCTATGGGTAAGATGCATGCGTTGTCTTAACTTTGAAGATCAAATTTGTCCAATTCCTCTGCTGCAAAGTAAATTGTGGTTAAAGCAAGCGCAGCAGGGGGAGCAGTTAAAGTTATGGCTGGCCGATCCGGGGTCATGTCGGGATATTCCTAAGTATTTTCAAGGTTTAGGCCATGAGGTTAAAATCGAGCAAAATTCCCAGCAGTTTTGTGTCACAATCACCGTTCATATGCTTAAGGATTAACGCAGTAACTATGTTTAAAGTCATATCTCTTTGGTATAACCGGATGTTTTCAGATCCGGAAGCTGTGGCAATGGCCTTGGTGTTTGTCATCGGTTTTGTCATGCTTTACTTTTTTGGTAATTTACTCGCCCCTTTATTAATCGCCTTGGTATTGGCTTACTTATTAGATTGGCCGGTGAGTTTTTTAGCAAGTCATGGTTTTCGCCGTGGGATCGCAACGTCGCTGGTTCTACTGGTATTTTTTCTGATTGCGACCTTTATTGTATTACGTGTGCTTCCGACGGTCTGGGGACAAGGGATGAATCTGTTGACCGAGTATCCGGTGATGCTGAATAGCAGTCAACGTTGGTTGGAGTCGCTTCCTGAGCGTTATCCAGAGTTTATTGATGGGGCATTAGTGCAGGCTGTCGTGGATAATGTCAGAACCCGTCTGATGGGGGTCGGTGAGCAGTTACTTCAATCTTCCGTCTCATCGATCATCAACCTGGCCACTGTGATGGTGTACAGCGTATTAGTGCCTTTGATGGTATTTTTTATGTTGAGTGATAAACAAGTGTTAATGCGAAGCGTGACTCGTTTTCTCCCGAATGACCGTCGTTTGCTCGCACAAGTTTGGATGGAAATGAATGGTCAGGTGATTAATTATATTCGTGGTAAAGCCATTGAAATATTGGTGGTTGGCGGTGTGAGTTATATTGTATTTGCGCTAATGGATTTACGGTATTCAGCTTTGCTCAGTGTCTTAGTTGGTTTGTCGGTGTTAATTCCATTTATCGGAGCTTTTGCGGTTACCTTACCAGTGGCGATGGTCGGTTTATTTCAATGGGGAGTGAGTCCTCAGTTTGGCTACTTGATTCTGGGTTATGGCATCATTCAACTATTAGATGGCAATGTGTTAGTGCCGATTTTATTCTCAGAGGCCGTTAACTTGCATCCCTTAGCGATAATTGTTGCGGTATTAGTGTTTGGCGGTCTGTGGGGATTTTGGGGAGTATTTTTTGCTATTCCGTTAGCAACTCTCGTCAAAGCAGTGATGAATGCTTGGCCACATGCCGAAAAAGCTGAAGTTGATCAGCCTTCATCCTAGCGGCGGTCGTTCTCTCCTGGTGCTGCTGTGATCGTTTATGCTTGATTTAGGGATTGCTGAACATATCAAATGTAGTCGCTATGAATCATGAGCAACGCTGCATTGATAAACAACTTTGACTGAAAGCTTTAATTACAAGATACATCAGGCTGTAGGCGGTGATTTAAGCCAGCAAGATCAACAGATAATGAGTTAGCTGGGTATCAATATGACTCGCGGTGACGAAAGCCTAAATGGGTCGGCAAAAATCCATATACGCGAGTCTTATCTGACTAGCCTGCTAAATAGTCGAGTACAACTTGGTGGTGCTCTTTGGTTTTAAATTTGTCAAATACATGTTCGATGATACCTTGCTCGTCGATCAAGAAGCTAATGCGGTGGATGCCGTCGTATTCTTTTCCCATGAATTTCTTCAGTCCCCAGACACCAAACTGTTCGGCAACTTGATGATCTTCATCAGACAAGAGATCAAAATTCAATTGGTGTTTTTCAATAAACTTCGGTAAACGTTTCACTGGGTCAGGGCTTATGCCAAAAACCACGGTATTGGCATCGGATAATTGCTGAATACTGTCTCTTAAGCCACAAGCTTGAGTGGTACAACCGGGTGTTAAGGCTTTAGGGTAAAAATACACCAACACCTTTTTTCCTGCGTAATCACTGAGCTTG
This sequence comes from Agarivorans sp. QJM3NY_33, assembly GCF_050870865.2. Taxonomy (NCBI): domain Bacteria; kingdom Pseudomonadati; phylum Pseudomonadota; class Gammaproteobacteria; order Alteromonadales; family Alteromonadaceae; genus Agarivorans; species Agarivorans sp. QJM3NY_33. The sequence continues at coordinate 3,589,632 of NZ_CP194039.2, read as the reverse complement.
ATCCGCTTTTCATCTTGGTTGGCTAAATCGAATTGTGGTGCGGCATTGCCGGCGGTAAGCGTATTCATTGCTGATTCCTTTTGTCTCGCTTCATTAGATAAAAACTGTAGGCTAAAATCGTGACTACCGAGTGTTTGGCAAAGTTTGGCAAATTGCTGTTCAATGATTTCTGTTTGGTGTTGCTGATTCAGCTTGACCTCGAAAGAAGCGTGTAACATTTCTACTTCTGCCTGGCTAAATAGATTGGACTTCAAGCTCACCATATTCATATCATGATCGCTAATAAACTGAGTTACTTGACTAATTACCCCAGTGGCATCGGGCAACGTTAGCTGCAGTATGGCCGCATGTGAATAGTTGATCCGTTCATGTCGTGAAGTTTTTTTTAAGACACTTAATAGCTGTAATTCTTGTGCGGTGACCGGCAGTCGAGTTTCGATTTGAATGATCGCATTATGTGTGCCCGAGACTAACATAATAAGGGTAAATTCAGAGCCAAATAGTGCCATTCGGCTATCCACGATGTTGCAACCGCAAGTTGATACTAGTTGAGTAAGTTGATTTACGATGCCGGGGCGGTTGGTACCCACCGCGGTGACTACAAGGTATTGGCTCATATTCTATTTTGTTTGTATCGCTAGATAGATGAGTTCAGGATACTTGCTTAAACAAGGGATTTCTAGCGGATAAAAAAATAGCGGGCTGTAAATGCACCGTTTCTATCAAACACTGATAGTTTTCATCTTGTGTTTATGAAAGTGGCTAAGTAGTATAGCGCCCTTACTCTGGATTGTTTTCGCCTGTCGAAGACAAATACCAGTCAAATTATTAGTTTGTTGATGTAGTGGAATATGCAACTAGTTTCTTTTTCAGCGATAAAAATCGTGTTATCAGCGACTCTCGTGACTAGCTTGGTGGCGTGTTCAAGCGGTGGTGAGCAGTTACGTCAAGCTGAGCGTAATTTTGATTATTTGAAGGCGACTCAGATCGAGCCTTTGTTTATTCCTGAAGGTGTCTCTCCACCACAGCAAAGCAAAGATTTTGTGATCCTCAATGCCCAGCCTAAAGGTGAGCCGATACTCGGATCACGAGTTGATGTGCGGTCACCGATGCAGGTGATTCCGTTGATCGCGGGAAGCCGAACAGAGAGTAGCGATGCAGGTTTAATTTTTTGGTTTGATATCTTGCTCGCGCAATCTGCCGAAGAAACCAGCCAAACGGTACTAAACCTGATTCGAGACTATATTGGTTTTCGTCAGTCATCGATTGCACGTTTAGACGAACAGCAGCGGATTGTTGAGTCAAATTGGTTAGTGGACCGAGAAATGGTCGACAGTGGCTGGTTTTTCATCAGCGATAAGGCTGTGGAGCAACGGCAGAAATTTAGTTATCAGCTACAGGTTAAGCCTCATGGAAGAACCGTTGGTTTAACAGTTAAATTAGTGGATGCAGAGCTATACCGAAATGATAATGATGTGGTCGTTGATCTGGATAGTTTTGATCGACGACGTTTAGAGATTATTGAGCTAAACCGATTAATTGGCTATGTGAATGATCGTCGAGAAGAGTTGGAAGCGCAGTTGGCAGAGAAACGTGAACAAGCGCGTTTGGCTAGCATGAGTGCGGCAGAAAAAGCACGCTTAAACGATCCTTCGGTTAGTTTGTTATTGGTTAATGATGGTGGAACGGCTTACTACAAGGCACGGGCTAATATGGATAAAACCATGAAGCGTTTGCGTATGGTTCTGCCGATCGCTGGTTTTACGATTACCGATTATATCGAGACTTCGGGTAGCTTGTATCTTACCTATAAGCGTCCAGATAGTGAGCTCTTGGAAAAACATGGTTTATCCGGGATGCAGTTTGAAGAGAAAGATTATATTTTCACTGTTGGCTCTAATGATAATATTACCCAAATCACCTTAGCAGATGATGAGGGTAAGGTGCTTAAACCTAGGGAAGTGAGCAAGTTGTATCCTTATTTGGCGATTTTGATGAAAATGGGACTGGATACGACGAATAGCTTATCGCACTAGTTCTTGTGAATGTTTCAAATAAAAGGCCCCAAATGGGGCCTTTTTAGTCTTAGCGCCTTGCGACGAATGGTATTTAAAGATTCAGTTAACAGAGCTTTAGGCTTGAATTTAAGCTGATGAGAAAGCGATTATTGCCAATCGAAATTACTGATGGCAGCAATCGGGGAAGCGGCCTGCGAAATAGGCGACATGAGAACCTTGAAGGGCTTCAAGGCATGTACAGGGAATCGTTATTTTCATCCAGTTTGATATGAGCAAATACTTGATCGAGGAGCGGCTAACTATTGTTTTTCATCCTGCGCTTGCTGGTCGGCCCTAAGATTGTTTTGCTCAATAGTTTTACGCAACTCAGCGCTAATATTAAATTTTCCTATATGCCTTAACATCATTAAATTTCCGATAATAAAACCTAATACTAAGACAATGATAAGGATCACGTATCCGCTACTCATGGCATCTCCTTAGCCGCTAGGTCGCTAGGCCTTGCATTGCAAGACTTGAAGTAAAGCTTAGTACAACCACAACGAGTAGTAAGCTGGCGGGGGGAGATTGTTTTTTAAATTGAGGGGCTAACCAAAGCAAAACCGCTAAGGTTAATAGTATGGCGACAATAACGAATTGTTTTATTTGTTGAGGATCTTGGCTCAGTTGGGGCATCGCCAGCAAATAGACGCATAAACAGAGTATGCTTAACATGGCACTGACGATACCTAAGCAAGGTAGTACTTTGTCAAACTGACTTAAACGGTGCTTGGCTTTCACCATTAACCAGTGCGCCAAAGCAGTTGCACAGACTAGGTATGTAAATAAAAATAGCGGCTGTTGATTTAATACGACGAGCCCTGCTGCCAGCATTGGAATCCCCATGAACCACCATAACTTGAGTTTGAGGCTGCGTTTATGCTTCAGTTTATTTAGTTGAAATAGCAAGGCCCAGCCCGCAAATGCAGCGACTAGGATCAGAGCGCTTAGCCAGCTACTTTGTTGGCTTTCTATGCTAGACAAAGCCGCGAGGGTGATGAGACTGACAAGGGTGCCTAATTGACGCTGAATACGGCCTGTTTGACCGGGGCACAGTTGGCCTTTGTAAAGTACGAGCATGAGTAGTAGAAAGGCTAGACTAGCGCAACTAATTAAACTGAAGAATAGGGTTGAATAGACGCTTGGCATTAGCTCTCCGGTAAACATATATTACGAACATATTGCTCAAATATTTGCTCAATATGTTGCTCGATGGTGGTGAACCCTGCCACTTGTGCTTCACGTAAGTGGCTTAGGAGTGTGTCGGTTTCGAGTCCACTTAGCTTGATTTGGCTGCAGGCTAAGTGGCTCAGATGCCAAGGTTCAAATTCGACCCCGCCCTGAAAGCGCTGATAAGGAAAAAAGAAGCCATAAGATTTTGCATGTTGTTCTAACCAGCAAGCAAAGGAATGTTGGCAGCCCCCTGCTGCATATTCTTGAGGAATCAGTGCTAGCGAGCTGCCGGCGGGGAGTAACTGGGGATCATAGAGATCGAAGTCGGTTCCCCAGTGGTGGCGACTGGTGCCTGGCAGGGCCGACCAGCGTAAAATGGCATGCATTTTTTGTTCATCACTTAGCTCAGCTAGGCTGATGGGATGGCTGTGTTGATCTAATATGGGGCGTAAGCCCTGCCATTTATGGTTCCAGATGAGGCTTTGGCGATGGAAGTCGCGATAGCCACTATATACAGCAAGCTGGAAACCAGCTTGCGTGGCCGCGCTTGCTAAGCCGCGTAAATCCTCTAACACACCCGGATGTATCCAAGCAAAATCAGCACTGTTAACTAAACCTTGTTGGTTTAGTCCATATAGGCCTGCCTGGTGATTGGATGTGTTCATTTGGGTCCTAATACGTTCACTAATAGTTCAAAGTACATGTCAGCGAGCTGCTCTAAGTCAGCAACTTTAACAGATTCGTTCACTTTATGAATCGTTGCATTTATGGGACCTAATTCAACTACTTGGGTGCCCATTTTGGCAATAAAACGTCCATCTGACGTGCCGCCTGTGGTCAGTAGCTCAGGGGCTTTTTTGGTGACCTTGGTGACCGCTTGGCTCACCGAATTTAAAAAATCACCTTCTTCGGTTAAGAAAGGTTGGCCATTGTAGGTCCAGTCGAGTTGGTAATCTAAGCCATGACTGTCAAATATATTATGCACCCGCTGAACCAGCTGTTGATCGGTGACTTCGGTGGAGTAGCGGAAGTTAAATTGAACCTGTAATTCGCCAGGAATGACATTCGACGCGCCAGTGCCGCCGTGGATATTCGCGATTTGAAAGCTGGTTGGTGGGAAAAACTGATTTCCATTGTCCCAGTGCATGGCGGCTAGCTCGGCCAGAGCTGGTGCAACTTCATGGATAGGGTTTTTCGCTAAATGAGGGTAGGCGACATGGCCTTGCATTCCGTGTACATGAAGATCGCCAGTGAGTGAGCCTCGTCGACCATTTTTAACGACATCACCTACATGATGCGTCGAAGAGGGTTCGCCTACCAGACACATATCAATTAGCTCATTGCGGGCAATGAGGGTATCAACGACACGAGTGGTACCATTAATGAATGGGCCTTCTTCGTCTGAGGTGATAAGGAAGGCAATCGATCCTTGATGATTAGGGTGCGCTGCGACAAAGCGTTCGGTTGCAATAACCATTGCGGCCAATGAACCTTTCATATCTGCGGCGCCACGGCCGTGTAGTACTCCGTCGATCACTGTCGGCTCAAAAGGGGGCGTATGCCACTGTTCTGCTGGGCCCGGTGGGACCACATCGGTATGACCGGCAAAACAAAATAAGGGGGCTTGTTGCCCCTTACGGGCCCACATGTTAGTGGTATCCTCAAATATCATCTCTTCGATAGCAAAACCGACGTCGCTGAGGTGTTGGGCCATGAGTTTTTGGCAATCACAGTCTTCTGGTGTAACCGAAGGGCGGCTGATGAGATCTTTTGCGAGTTTTAAAACTGGGCTGTCTGACATTGAATTTAGCTTTCCGGAAAAAAGAGTTGTTGGTAAAGCTCGGCTTTAAAGCCAAGTGTAAATTGCTGATCGATTTGTAACAATGGCCGTTTGATCATCGCAGGATACTGTTCTAACAGTGCAAGTGCGGTATCTTCATCTAAATTCGCCTTTTGTTGATCACTGAGTTGACGAAAGGTGGTGCCACGTTTATTGAGTAAAGCTTGCCAACCGAGTTGTTGAGCCCATGCCTGCAGTTGCTGACTATCCAAACCATCTTTACGATAATCATGGAAAGTAAATTCTAAGTTGTGTTCATTGAGCCAACGACGGGCTTTTTTAATGGTGTCGCAGTTGGGTATGCCAAACATGACAATCTTGCTTATAGACATGTAAGTTTCCTGTTATATTTTTGCTAAGAATACCAGAGCTGGGCTGAAAGCTCATTGGGGATTTACGCTTTATGGTATTGATTTATTCTTAAACAGAGTGACAACTTAGAGCAATGGTATTGCTCATGGGTAAATTGGGGACAAAAAAAACCACGCATATAGCGTGGTTTTAGAGAGTCATTCAGTATTATTTGATGATGCGTAATACTGGTGTTTCGCTAATGGTGACAGGGCCAGACATCTTAACTAGCTCTTTAATTTCATCCATATTTGAAATGACGACAGGAGTTAGGGTTGATTTAGCTTTTTCTTCCAATACCGCCAGATCGAATTCGATGATCACATCACCTTGTTTTACTTCTTGGCCTTCGGAAGCGATGCGGGTAAAGCCTTCGCCTTTTAACTCAACAGTATCAATACCAAAGTGAACAAATAACTCGATGCCGTCGGTTGATTCTAGAGAAAACGCATGGTTAGTCTCAAAGATCTTACCAATGGTGCCGTCGCAAGGGGCAACCATTTTGTTACCGCTCGGTTTAATGGCAATTCCGTCACCTACGATTTTCTCGGCAAACACCACATCTGGCACTTCTTCAATTGGAACAATTTCGCCAGATAGTGGGGCGATAATATCAATACCGCTTTTAGTTGCACTGTCATCTGAAACCATTTTTTTGAATTTGTCGAATAGACCCATTATAGAGCTCCTGAATTCTTATGTTTATTACTGCTATCTTAACAGATGGTATTTTGTTTAACAAAAGTATCAACTAACGTTTCAATTTCTGCCGCTGTTGGTAACGAAAGAGCTTGATCGGCTAATTTCTTCACTTCAGCATAATTCGAATTACGGATTAGTTTTTTGATCCGAGGTATAGAAATGGAACTCATTGAGAATTCATCAAGGCCCATACCCATTAGTAATAAGGTTGCTGACTCATCACCGGCTAATTCACCACACATACCCGTCCACTTACCTTCCGCATGTGAGGCATCTATCACTTGCTTAATGAGGGTTAATACCGCAGGTGACATTGGGTTATATAATGCTGAAATCAATTCGTTACCACGATCAACTGCTAAAGTGTACTGGGTTAAATCATTAGTTCCAATACTAAAGAAGTCAACTTCTTTAATTAAATGATGTGCAATTGCAGCGGCGGCAGGTGTTTCCACCATTACGCCAATTTCAACGTCTTCATCAAAGGCGATATCGTTCGCTCGTAGATCCGCTTTTAGGCTCTCTAATACTGATTTTAACTTGCGGATTTCTTCGACCGCAATAATCATCGGGAACATGATGCGAACTTTACCGAAGGCTGACGCTCGGAGCAAAGCGCGCAGCTGAGCATGCATGATTTCTTCACGATCAAAGAAAATACGGATTGCACGCCAACCCAAGAAAGGATTCATTTCTTTAGGAAGGTCTAAATAAGGCAAATCTTTATCACCGCCGATATCCATGGTACGGATAATCACTGGGTGACCTTGCATCGATTCAACGACTGCTTTATACGCTTCAAACTGCTCATCTTCTGTTGGCAGTTGATCGCGGTCCATAAATAGGAATTCAGTACGGTAAAGACCCACACCCTCTGCACCATTGCGGTGAGCGCCATCAACATCTTTAATCGTACCAATGTTGGCGCAGACTTCGACTTGATGACCATCTAGAGACACAGCAGGTAAGTCTTTCAGTTTGGCTAGTTCTAGTTTTTCGTCTAAGTAAGTTTGTTGACGTTGGCGATAAACGGCTAACTGTTCTGCACTTGGGTTGATTATCACTTCATTGTTAATTGCGTCTAGAGCGATGATATCGCCATTGCTTACGCGTTGAGTGATGTCATTGGTGCCAACGATCGCCGGGAGCTCTAAAGAACGCGCCATAATTGAAGTATGTGAAGTTCTACCGCCGATATCGGTTACAAAACCGAGCACTTTATCTAAGTTGATTTGTGCAGTTTCTGAGGGGGTAAGATCATTCGCAACTAACACGACTTCTTCAGTAATAGTGCTAAGTGAAATGATCTCAATGCCTAGAATATTTTTAACTAAGCGCGAGCCGATATCGCGAAAATCGGTGGCTCGCTCTTTTAAATAGGGGTCATCTAACTCAGCTAGCATTTGGGCATTTTGCTCAATAATAGTATGAGCCGCTTTGTCTGCAGTCACTAAGTTGTCTTTGATGCAGGCTAGAATTTCTTCTTCAAGCTCTTCATCTTCTAATAGCATGATGTGACCTTCGAAGATGGCTTCTTTTTCTTCGCCGAAAGTCTTGCCTGCCATTATTTTAATTTCTTCGAGTTGAGCAGACGTTGCATTACGTGCATCGAAAAAACGTTGAATTTCGTTTTCTACTTGCGCTGCTTCGATATGAGCTTGGTTAATCACTACTTCTTGCTCTGCAAGTAGCAGTACTTTACCAAATGAAATTCCTGGAGACGCCAGAATACCTGAAATCATAACCTACACCTATTTAGTTGAAACTCGTTAATGGATAAAAAGCGACCGTATTATTCTAGTTCATCCATTAGCGCGACTAATTTTGTAACTGCTGCGGTTTCATCTGCGCCTTCAGCGCGGATAACGACACTAGTGCCTTTGGTTAAGCCTAAGGTTTGTAACTTAAATAGGCTTTTGGCACTGGCCGATTTGCCGTTACTTTCAACAGTGATATCACTTGCGAATGCTTTGGCTTCTTTAACAAATTGAGCGGCGGGACGAGTATGAAGGCCATTCTCTGCGGTAATTACAACACTTTTCTCAAACATACATACATTCCTTAATTTTGTTTTGTTGTCTAAATATTCAGTTAAGCTTAGACGTTTATAAGTAAAATATTTCCGCCAAAAAATAACGTAAAAAATGACGTCGAAGTTTAATCTATGTCAAGTTTTTAGGCTTAGTTGTACACTGTTACTTAATATTACATCGTTAAATTCAATTTAAGTTATTGATTTTTAATTACTTATATTAATTTATCGACGTAAACAATGTATCCGTTTTGATACCTCTGTTACAAAACGATACATTGAAAACGCTAACATTTGGCGCGGGGGAGTATAGTTTTTGCAAAATTATAGCACAAGACCAGAGAGTTAATTTTCTTTGAGAATAAAGTTGTTTGACCAAAAAAAAGACGACTGAAAATTCGTCGTCTTAATATAGAGCTATAGAGCTATAGAGCTATTGATTTATTTATTGAACGTTTTCTTGTTCAGTAAATGTATCTGCAAATAATGCACTTGATAAGTAGCGTTCGCCAGAGCTAGGTAATATCACGACGATGGTTTTATCCGCGTACTCTGCTTTTTCAGCAATCCGGTTCGCTGCGACCACTGCTGCACCAGAAGAGATCCCTGCAAGAATACCTTCTTCCTCCATTAAGCGCTGAGCCATCGCAATCGCATCTTCATTGCTCACTTGTTCGACCAGATCGACTAAATCTAAGTCAAGGTTACCAGGGATAAAGCCTGCGCCAATCCCTTGGATCTTGTGTGGTCCAGGGGTAAGTTCTTCACCCGCTTTGGCTTGAGTGATCACTGGAGAATCTACGGGTTCAACCGCAACGGAAGTAATACTTTTTCCTTGTTGTTGCTTGATGTAGCGGCTCACACCGGTGATGGTTCCGCCAGTACCAACGCCTGCGACAATGACATCAACTTCGCCGTCGGTATCTTCCCAAATCTCAGGCCCCGTGGTTTTTTCATGAATTTCTGGGTTGGCAGGATTGTCAAACTGGCCAAGTAAAATGTATTTTTCTGGGCTACTATCGCGGATTTCTTCCGCCTTGGTAATTGCCCCTTTCATGCCTTTAGCACCTTCGGTTAAGACTAGATTTGCTCCTAAAGCTTTGAGCAATTTACGACGTTCTAGGCTCATGGTATTAGGCATCGTTAGTGTAATTGGATAGCCACGAGAGGCTGCCACAAAGGCTAAAGCAATGCCGGTATTACCACTGGTGGGTTCAATGATTTCTTTTCCAGGACCAAGCAAACCTTTTTTCTCTGCATCCCAAACTAAGTTGGCACCAATACGACACTTCACACTGAAGCTTGGGTTGCGGCTTTCCACCTTCGCAAGAATGTTGCCTTTGTTGACTCGATTAAGACGAACTAATGGCGTACGGCCAATGGTTAGCGAGTTATCTTCATAAATTTTACTCATTGAAACTTCCTTATGGACTAATGACGGTTGCTACAATCAGTGGTCAATGGCACTCAGCAACATAAATCGTAGTACTAGCATAGCGTGCTTATTTGTAAGGTGAAGTAACGTTTATTTATAACGTTATGTAATTAAGAGATAAATTGATATGAGTTTTAGTGTCTGAAGGGCAAAGTTTTCTCTACGATAGTCGGTCTATAGATTTAACCCCAACAGCAGCCTATCAATATTGTAAGTGCGAGGTTTAACTGGCGGGACGTGATGCATCCATTTACTGAAGATATTAAAGTGCCTATTTTGAGTTTAGCTTTTTTAGCTAGTCATACTGAAGCAGGCTATAGTGGAGGCGGGACTAAAGCGTTAATTGCGCTAAGTTAAGGAACAATTGGTATGAATAGAGTGAGTGGCTTAGCGATTAAACATTGGCTGTTGGCGATGCTGTTATTTGCTGTTTATGGGATTCAAGTATGCCCTTTTTTAGAAGCTCAAACGGTATTTCAGTTGTTACTTCCGATTGTCATTAGTTTTATTGTTACCTCTAGCGTTCGAATTATTGCGATGCAATTTATCGAAAACTCAGAGTTGGCGCGGCAAGTGCGGCTTCAATTTAAGTTGGACTTTATACTCTTTATTTTGGCTGCGTTGATGATTGTTGGCTATAACAGTTATTTTTTTGATCCGCCCTGGGAGTCTCACCTAAAAGTTATACTTGGCCTGACGGCGCTTGGTTTTTATGTCGCTAGTGATTTAGCGCTGGCGAAAGAATGGGATATTGCGAAGCAATTAAGTCGTCATCAGCTACATCTACCTTTAAATAAAAAAGCGTTATCGGTGAGTCAGAAGTTTTCTGCATTTGCGGCGATTAGCACCCTTATATTGGCGGGGGTGATTTTTTTAGTGATTAACAAGGATCTTGATTGGTTAGTGAATGTAGGAAGTGAACGTTACCCATTGGCTACGGCCCAAAGATACATTGTTATTGAGGTCTCCTTTGTGTTGTTGGTGGTGATGTCCTATGTGTTGCGGGTGATCATGAGTTATTCGAAAAATTTACAACTGTTATTGGAAAATGAGAATCAAACCTTAGCGAAGGTACAGCTGGGACAATTCGATACCCAAGTTACGATTAGTAGTAATGATGAGTTTGGACTGATGGCCCAGCGAACCAATGCCATGATTAGTAGTTTGCAACACAGCACCCGGGCCTTGCAACAAACCCGAGATATCACCATCCATAGTCTCGCGAGCCTTGCTGAGACTCGGGATAACGAGACCGGAGCACACATCCTACGGACAAAATATTATGTGAAAGCCTTGGCTGAGGCTTTACGTGAACAGCCTGATTTTGCCGAGCAACTCAGCGATCAAACCATCGATTTGATGTATAAATCCGCGCCACTGCACGATATCGGTAAGGTTGGGATCCCGGATGCTATTTTATTGAAACCAGGTCAGTTGGATACAGAACAGTGGGATACGATGCGTCAGCACCCACAAATTGGAGCAAATGCTTTAGCTGCGGCTGAGCTGCAATTCCCTAGTGAAGACACCGCATTTTTACAATATGCAAAACAAATCGCTTTATCTCACCATGAAAAATGGGATGGCTCGGGTTACCCGCAAGGTTTATCTGGGGCGGCGATCCCCTTGAGTGCGCGCTTAATGGCCCTGGCTGATGTTTATGATGCCTTGATTAGTAAACGAGTCTATAAGCCTGCGTTCACTCACGAAAAAGCTAAGCAAATCATTCTTGAGGGGAAGGGAAAACATTTTGATCCAGCGGTGGTTGAAGCGTTTTGTCAAAGCGAGTCGCAATTTTTAAATATTGCTGCTCGCTATCAAGATAAAGAACCACAAGCTGTTGCTTAGTTCAGTCGCGGCTGATTATTGTTGCTGTTTTTGTTTAAGCAATGGTTTGCGGTAGATGTCGACCCAAATTGCGGTCGCACCGCACACGGCGACTGGCATAATAATAAGATTTAATAGCGGTAGCGTGCTACAAAATAACACGATTGCACCAAAGCCACTGTTTCTTAAGCGATGTTGTTTTAATTGGTCGCGCATCGTGGAGAAGGGAATTCGATGATTATCAAAGGGGTAATCGATATATTGAATGCTCATCATCCAAGCGGTAAATAGAAACCACAGTACGGGGGCGATGGTTTGGCCGATTGCCGGAATTAAAAACAATAGTAGCAGGCCCAGCGCTTTAGGTAACCAATACCATAATTTTTGCCATTCTCGCGAAAAAATTCGCGGTAAGTCTTTTACTAATTCGAGCAGTGAAGTGTCGGCAATTTTTTCACCACAGAGGTGTTGCTCAACTTTCTCTGCCAGTAAGCCGTTAAATGGTGCCGCTATCCAATTGCCGATGATGCTAAAGGTAAAGCCAAAGACCAGCATAATTGCAACGATGGCACTGGGCCAAATGAACCAGCTTAGCCAATCCAGCCAGCTGGGGAGGTAGTCGAGGATTTGCTGAACCCAGCCCCCGAGTTGTTGGTATAAAACAATAAAGGCCGCGCTAAATAAAATGATATTAGCGAGTAGTGGGATCATCACAAACAGTCTTAGTCCAGGTTGACTGATAAGCTGAAAACCCTGGGCAATATAAGAAATACCGCTACGAGAAGCTAGCGAGGTGTGCGCCATTATTGTGATCCTTGAATAGTTTATAGGCCGTCATATTACAAAGCGTTGGCCGCTCTGGTAAAGTCTCGGCTAATAATATAAATCGATAAGCAAACTAGTGTATGCGTTTGAAACAAATTCGCCTAGCCGGATTTAAATCTTTTGTTGACCGAACAACAATTCCCTTCCCGACCGACATGACCGCGATTGTCGGGCCGAATGGTTGTGGTAAATCTAACGTGATCGATGCGGTGCGTTGGGTACTGGGTGAAAGTAACGCTCGCCACCTGCGTGGTGGCGCGATGACCGATGTGATCTTTAATGGTTCTACCAAACGGGCGGCGGTGTCGAAGGCGATGGTAGAGTTGATCTTTGATAATAGCCAAGGGCGGATCGGTGGAGAGTTTGCTAGTTATGCTGAAATTGCGGTTCGCCGGGAGGTGAGTCGAGATGGGCAGAATCACTACCAGTTAAATGGTAGCAAGTGCCGTAAGCGCGATATTACCGATTTGTTTTTGGGGACGGGCTTAGGGCCGCGTAGTTATGCGATTATCGAACAAGGCATGATTAGTCGGCTCATTGAATCCAAACCGCAGGAATTACGGGTATTTATCGAAGAAGCGGCGGGTGTCTCTAAATATAAAGAACGTCGTCGTGAAACCGAGCTGCGGATTAAACATACTGACGAAAATATTTTGCGTTTACGCGATATTGAGTCGGAATTGGCCCAGCAGGTGAATAAGCTTAAAACGCAAGCACAGGCAGCAAAACGTTATCGCCAATACCGGGCTCGTCATCGAGAGCTTAAGGCCTTGTTATGCTTACAGGAGTTACGGAAGTTAGACAATAGTATTGATGGTGGCGAGCAATACCATGCTGATGCCGAGCAAAAACAGCGTGCCGAAGAGCATCTGCTTAGCCAATGTGAAAACCAATCAATCTTGCTAGCGAATCAAATCGCTGAACAACAACAATTACAACAAAATTTGCAACAGCAGCATTTCGAACTGAGAACACAGTTGGCGAAGTTGGAGCAGCAGCAACTGCATACCAAGCAACAGCAAAGTCTGAGTCAGCAAGCTCAGCAGCAGAATATTGAACAGCAGCAAGCGCTCGAACAAAACTTAGCTTTACTTGAAACTCAGCGGGTACAGGAGCAGCTGAACCTGCAACAGCTTGAAGCTGAAATGGACTTACAACAGCAGCTGATGCTGGAAATGATGCCGCAACTGGAAGCCGCTGAGCAGCGGCATCGTCAGCTAAAGGCTGAACAAGGCTCAGCGAGCGCTCAGCAGCAGCAAGTTCAACAGCAGCTTCGGCAAACCGAGTCTCAGTTGGGGCATTGCCAGCAGATGCAGCAACGTCATCAGCAGCAAATTTCGCAACTACAACATCAATTATCAACTTTAGTTGCTGTTGATGTTGAGCAAATCGCTTTACTGCAACAACAATTACAACAGGGGGAAGCCCAGCAGGAGCAATTGCAGCAGCAGTTCACTCAAGTGAGCAACGATTTACAACAGCAGCGAGCTGAACTTGAGCAACTCAAGTTGCAACAGCAACAACTTCAATTAACTTATACTGCGGAGCAGACCCGTTTGCAGGGGGTTAACAAATTGTTGGCGCAGGTTGATAGCAAGGCCAAGCGTCCGCTAATGGATGTTCTTGGGGTGAGTGAAGGTTGGCAGCGGGCAGCGGATGTGGTTTTAGCTGGATGGTTGCAAGCTGAATGGTGTGAACAGCTTGACTCAGATTATCCTTTGGCCTTAAGCGCGGTTGCTGCGCCTTTAAAATTGCCTCGGGCGCCTCAATTACAAGGTTTAGCGAGCTTGGCCGAACATTTAGAAAATGTCGAGCTGAGTTATCTGTGTGAACCGGTGTTGCTGGTGGAGTCGTTGACCCAGGCGTTTGAGCTTCGAGAGTATTTAAGCCCTCATCAGTCTTTGATTACGCCACAAGGAGAGTGGTTAGGTAAATATTGGCAGCGCCTTAAGGTTTCTCATCAGCAGCTTTCGGTGCTTAGCTGGCAGCAGGAACGGCAGCATCTGCAACAGCGTTTAGCGGAAATTAAACAACAAGATGAGCGCTTAGAACAACAACTTAAGCAACAAAGCCAAAATATTGAGCGCTTACAACAGCAGCAACAACATGAGCAGTTCGCCTTAGATACTTTAATCACCGAGCAAGCCGATTGTCGCAGTCGTTTTGCTTTATTAGAGCAGCAACAGTTGTTTTCGCAGCAACAACAGCAACAGTTGAGCCAACAAGTTGATGAATTAAATGTTCAATTAGAACAAGATCAAGAAAGCCAACTGCTGTTAGAAGAGCAATTAGAGTTGCAGCAAGCTGAGCTAGATGAAGCGCAGTTTAAGCTGACACAACTGCAACAGCAAAATGATACTGCCGCAGACTCGGTCAAGCAGCTTGGTCATCATGCTCAGCAGCAACAAACTCGGCTGCATGAGTTGCAACTGGCTATCCAGAAGCAGCAGGCGCAATATGCGAATCAGCAACAGCAGCAGCACTATCAGCAGCAACGGTTGCAGGAGTTGGCTGAGCAACTGTTGACGCAACCGGAAGTATCTAGTGAGCAACTCGAAATTTTGGCGGAGCAAATCGAACAATTGCTAGAGCAAAGCTTAGTTATCGAAGACCAGCAGAGCGTTGCCGCCAGCGCGTATCAACAAAGTATTGCAGAGCAACAACAGTTACAACAAAGTATCAAGCAGGCTCAGCTTAACTTGAAACAGCTCGTCGAAGCCGGCACCGAGCGACGTATTCAGCAGCAGAATTTATTGGCAAGGCGAAGCTTACTATTGGAGCAGTTAGCGGAACAGGGTGAGAACCTTAAGCACCTAGAGTTGTCTTTACCCGAGGCGAGTCTGGAAGACGACTACGCCACTGAATTAGCACAGCTTGATCAACGTTTGAAACGTTTGGGTGCGGTAAACTTAGCTGCCGAAGAAGAATATGATCAACAGAATAGCCGTTATCAAGAGTTGTCGGCCCAATTATTAGATTTAGAATCTGCGATTGAGGTCTTGAGAGCTGCGATTATGAAAATTGATCGACAAACCCGTTCTAAATTTAGTGAAACATTTGCTAAAGTAGATGCGGACTTACAGCTATTGTTCCCGAAAGTGTTTGGTGGCGGTAAAGCCTGGTTAGAACTTTCGTCTGACGATTTACTGGAGACTGGCGTGACGATTATGGCTCGTCCTCCGGGGAAAAAAAATGCTAGCATTAGCTTATTATCGGGAGGGGAAAAGGCCCTTACCGCATTAGCCTTAGTATTTGCGATATTTCGCTTAAATCCGGCACCGTTTTGTATGCTTGATGAAGTGGATGCACCCTTAGATGAAGTAAATGTGGGACGTTTTGCTGATTTAGTGCATAGTATGTCCGATTCGGTTCAGTTTATATTTATAAGTCACAATAAAGTGACCATGGAGAAGGCCTCGCAACTTGCTGGGGTTACAATGCAGGAGCCAGGCGTATCGCGTCTGGTGGCGGTGGACATCGCAGAAGCGATAGCCATGGTGGAATAATAGGTAGAGAATAGTTAAATGCAGGAATTACGCATCGTACTTATCGTTGTTGGTGTTATTTTGATTGTCGCGTTATTAGCGCACGGTTTTTGGAGCAGCCGCAAACAACGACCAGAAAAATTGCTTAGTCCTAAAGTGTCAGCGAGTAAGGCACCTATATCGACCAGAGATGATTCGGGTTTCGACGATTTGGGTGTGGGCCAAGCTCGGGTGATTGGTGATCCGATTGACGACGCTATTTCTAACCTTGATGCGGCAGAGAAACCGGTGCTCAATCCTTCAAGTGTTGAGCCAGAACTAGAGCCAGAGGCAGAGCGAGAGCAACGCAAAGAGCCTGCATTTCATTTTTCTGCCGTTGATAGTGCGCCAGAGGTAAGTGATGTTCAGGGTTTAGATGGCTTAGTCGAAACCGTTAAAACAGAGGCCGAGGCAAGCTTATCGACTGTGGATGTAGAGTCAGCTCCGGAAGTTGAGCCCACGTTTGTTTATGATATGGATGAAGATAATGAGCCTGAGCCGCAGCCTAAAACTGAGCCGACTCAAGATCCAAATGCACCTGATGATGTATTCATTCTGAATATAATGGCTCAATCTGGCCGTTATCTTAAGGGCCCTGCGTTACTCGCCAGTCTTGATAAAATTGGGTTGCGCTATGGGGATATGGATATTTTTCATCGCCATTTAGATAATCGTGGCAGTGGCCCGATTATTTTTAGTCTGGCGAATATGCTCAATCCTGGCACCTTCGATTTAGATAAAATTGAGCAGTTGGAAACTCGTGGCGTCACTTTGTTTATGACGGTGCCGTGTAAAGGTGAACCCACTAAAAATTTTGCATTGATGCATAATGCGGCGACAAGCTTAGCCAAAGATTTGGATGCGATTATTTTGGATGATCAACGCAACCCTTTGACTCGGCAAACGGTGAACCATTACGAGCAGCGAGTACGTGAATATGAGCGTAAGCAACTTCTCGTAAACTAAAGTTATTATGTTTTTAGAAGCCTTTCCAATCGGTTATTTTGGAAAGGCTTTTTATTTTTTTAAGGTCGACGATGGACAAGCCAGAACAACAAATTAAGCAACTGATCTCCCTGCTTGAGCAATATAATTACCATTACTACGTGCTTGACCAGCCTTTGGTTCCCGATGCCGAGTATGACCGAATATTTCGTCAGCTACAGGGTTTAGAAAAAAACCATCCTGAGCTGCTAAGCAAGGATTCTCCGACTCAACGAGTCAGCGGAGTGCCTTTGTCGGTATTTGAGCAGGTTCAGCATGAAATGCCGATGTTGTCTCTCGATAATGTGTTTAGCGAAGCTGAATTAAGCGCATTTAACAAGCGAATCTCAGAGCGTTTACAGCGCACTGAAGCCATTGAATATTGTGTAGAACCCAAGCTCGATGGCTTAGCGATAAGTTTATTGTATGTGGATGGTATGTTGGTGCAAGCGGCAACGCGTGGTGATGGGAGTACTGGCGAAAATGTGACCGAGAACGTCAAAACCATTCGTTCGATCCCTTTGCGGTTGCGTGGAGAGCAATGGCCGGCTCGTTTAGAGGTTCGGGGTGAAGTGTTCATGCTGAAACAAGGTTTTGAGCGGCTCAATTTACTCGCTAAAGAAAAGGGTGAAAAAGGTTTCGCTAACCCACGTAATGCTGCCGCTGGAAGTTTACGCCAGCTCGATTCGAAAATTACCGCCACCCGTCCATTAGCCTTTTATGCTTATTCGCTTGGTGTGGTGAGTGAGCCTTTGAGTCAGAGTCATTACCAGAATTTGCAGAAATTAAAAGATTTTGGGCTGCCAGTTTGTCCTGAGGTTCGAACGGTGAGTGGCCATCAAGCTTGCTTTGATTATTATCAGGAAATCGGCGAACGTCGTAATGCTTTAGCTTATGAAATCGACGGTGTGGTGTATAAAGTTGACGCGCTCGCTTTACAGCAACAACTGGGGTTTGTTGCGCGAGCACCGCGTTGGGCGACGGCTCATAAATATCCTGCACAAGAAGAGATCACGGTGCTGCGAGATGTCGAGTTTCAGGTTGGGCGTACTGGTGCGATTACTCCCGTAGCTCGGCTTGAGCCAGTATTTGTGGGGGGGGTGACGGTAAGTAATGCAACCTTACACAATGCGGATGAAATCGAGCGATTGGCGGTAAAAATTGGCGATAGTGTGGTGGTACGCCGCGCTGGTGATGTGATCCCTCAAATTGCAGGGGTATTGTTAGAGCGCCGTCCAGAAGATGCTAAAGAGATCGTCTTCCCGATGACTTGTCCAGTATGCGATAGCGAAATTGAACGTATCGAAGGGGAAGCAGTGGCTCGTTGTGTTGCAGGCTTACGTTGCGGCGCACAACGTAAAGAAGCTTTAAAGCACTTTGTCTCACGTAAGGCCTTAGATATTGATGGTATTGGCGATAAGTTGGTGGAACAGCTGGTCGATGCGCAATTGCTAGAAACACCACTCGATTTGTTCCATCTCGCGGATAAGCAAGACGCGCTCATGGGATTGGAGCGAATGGGTGAAAAGTCGGTGAATAAACTGCTGGAGGGGATCGATGCTGCGAGAAATACCAGTTTGCCACGTTTTATCTATTCTTTGGGGATCCGCGAAGTGGGTGAAGCGACCGCTAATAATCTAGCTTTACATTTTAAGCAACTGGACGCGATTATTGCCGCCAGCCTAGAGCAGCTACAAGACGTGCCAGATGTCGGTGAGATTGTTGCAAAACATCTTCGATTCTTTTTCACCCAGCAGCAAAATGCTTTATTAGTTGAAGCTTTAGCCAATGAATTGACTTGGCCTGCAATTGAGTCTGTTGTTGTCGAAGATCTGGTCTTAGGCGGTAAGGTGGTGGTACTGACTGGTACCCTCAGTCAGTTGGGGCGCAGTGAAGCGAAACAGGCCTTACAAGGTTTGGGAGCTAAGGTTACGGGGAGTGTTTCCAAGAAAACCGATATCGTGATTGCCGGGGAAGCCGCAGGGTCTAAGCTGATTAAGGCTCAAGACTTAGGCATCGAAATTTGGGATGAGCAGCAGTTAGTGGATTTACTGCAAAGTTGAAGCTTGCATACGGTTGTCCTGCTTAAGGGCTGCTAGCCCTTAAACCTAGTTACTTTAGTACACCTTCCCGTGAGTTGATGTGCTAAAGGATGTTAACTAAATTTAATTAAATAAAGTGAATAATATGAGCCAGTTTGATTCCTTACTGCCCCCACAAATGGCTGAGAAAGCCGCTGAAGTGGGTGAGAGCAAAGCCACCAAAGATCCTTTTAAAGCCTTTATGTTGGCGCTGACCGCAGGCGTGCATATTGGGATCGCCTTTGTGTTTTACACCACGGTTACCACCGGGGCGGGTGATATGCCTTGGGGGTTTACTCACCTGATTGGTGGTTTGGCGTTTAGCCTCGGTTTGATCTTAGTGATTATTACCGGTGGTGAACTGTTTACCAGTTCGGTATTAACTTTGGTCGCCAAAGCCAGTGGTAAGATTTCATGGCCTCGGTTGGCAATGAATTGGTCCTTGGTTTATTTAGGCAATTTGGTTGGGGCTAGCCTATTGGTGATCCTGATGTTGGTCAGCAAACAATACACTTTTGCTGCTGGTGAGGTTGGAATTAATACCATGCGGATCGCCCAACACAAGCTGCACCATGACTTTAGTCAAGCTGTTGCACTCGGGATTATGTGTAATGTATTAGTGTGTGTCGCCGTGTGGATGACCTTCAGTGCCCGCAGTCTTACCGATAAGGTGCTGGTTACTATACTCCCTGTGGCGATGTTTGTGGCAGCAGGTTTTGAGCACTGTATCGCGAATATGTTTCAGGTACCGATGGCGATTGGTATTAGATATTTAGCCAGTCCGGAGTTTTGGGCTGCGACGGGACTCAGCCCTGCTGATTTTGCTGACTTGACCTTCTCCAATTTTATTTTTCATAATTTGATCCCGGTGACCTTAGGCAACATCCTTGGTGGTGGGGTGTTTGTTGGTCTAGGATATTGGCTGATTTACTTGCGTAAACCTTAGTATTCGTAGGGGCGTATAAACCTTCGAATAAGCCTGAGGGATATCACTCGTTGTTTAAGCAAGGACGTTTATTTGCGCGCTAATTTGGTGCGTTATTGCTTCATTCGCTTTCTGCAGCGGTTTATTGGTGCTCTTATTTAAGAAGTCTCAAGCCAAGAGAGGACTATTTGTAGGCTGGACCGAGGAATTGTCTGCTTTGGTGTATATTTTGCTTCGAGTAGTCTAGCAAGTATTTGCTGTTGTTGGATTTTTAGGTGGTTTATGTCGGTTTTATCTCCAAATAGTGTGTTTACGTCTTTACAACAAGAGGGACCATTTGCACTGACTCGTGATGCGGTGGTCGCTCATCGTTTTTCTCCTTCGGTGCGGCAGTGGGTAAAACGATTGCAACAAGATGGCAATAACGTTTCTAAGTATCGCGCCTTGCGTAGTCAAATATTCGAGTTCCTTGAAATTGATGACTTTTCTCAAATTCAAAGTTTGATTGATAGTTCTAAACTACGTAAAGAGCGCAGCGAACGCGCACTCAAATTACTCGGTAATATGTTTGGCTTAAATGGTAACCTTAACGAAATTTCTAATCGGGTTGATGAGTATGCGCGTACCGCTGATGCGGTGATTCATTCTATCAAAGGCAAAATTCTCGCCCCTTATGCCTCACACATTGAAAATACCAATGAAATAGAAGTTACCAATAACCCCGTCGAACTATTATTGATTATGTTCAATAATCAATATCACAAGAAAGCTCGCTTTGAGGCTCGTCGTAAACTGATTTTAATGACTCTCGCTGGTAGCATTGAGCAGCGAGAAAGAGAGACCGAAATAGAGGATAAATTTTCTACTTTTTTAGCTTTTTTGAATGGCTATGTTTGGAGTTCGGAGCTGAAAATTGGTGAGTTAGAGCCAGTGTACCTGCACTCTAAACATCAGGCGGAAGACTATGCTTGTAGCGAAGTGAGTGTGTTAACCCCCCAGCAGGCAAAGCTTATCCAAGATCAGCCTCGAGAGAAGTTAACCTTACTTAAGCGACGCAGTTTTACGGTTGGTGAGCGGCGGGTTCCCATCTATGTGTCTATCCGTAAGAAGCCACCTGAAGCCAAGGTTCTTAAGCTATTGCGTAAGAATCAAAAAAATCCGGCGGTGGCGGTGGACGACGAACTTGGGCTCATGGCGGTATTGGATTCAGTCAGTGATATCAAGGCCTTTCAAAAACATCTCACTCGCAGTGCTTCGAGGGCCAATTCCTTGATGGTATTAGAAGATATTTCTGATTCACTCACAGATAAGTCGGTGTATCGAAGTCGTGCGGTTGGTTCTAGCGATAAAACCCCGATGATGAAATTTTTTGCTCGTTTAGGAGGGATGCGAGTGGAGTTTATCATTCATACCAACCGCACTTGGCTGAACTATCGTTATCAGCAGGATGTGGCACATAATGAGTATGAGGTAAAACGAATGTTTGATACAGGGGTGATTGAACTGTTGTTCCCGATGGATATTTTTCATCTGAATCACCGTAAAACCCGTGATGAGATGATCCAGTTTTTTAGAAAGCAGATCGAGTCTTAACTCTTTTAGGGCGTAACAAAAATAAGGCCTGCCATAATGCAGGCCTTTTGTTGTTGTATTGCAAGCAGTCACAATTAAGATAGTTTTATCACGAATATCAATGAACCATTCAGATCTTTTTGAATGGAATAAGCGAAAAACGTTTATTGGTCAATATCGAGGATGGAATTTGCCACGATTGGTACTGCTGATATGATGGATTACTTGGCGTGTTAAATTATTTCGTCATAGTGTGGGATGAGTTTAAATAGAGGACGATATTTGTGGCTAAGATTTTGTTTAGTGCTTGTTTACTTGGGTGCAAAGTACGTTATAACGGTCAAGATTTAAAGTCAGAAAATCAAGATGTAGATTGGCTGATTGCACATCATCAAATCATTTCGTTTTGTCCGGAGGTCGCTGCTGGTTTACCGACGCCAAGAACACCTGCGGAGATCCAGTTGGGGGGTGGGGAAGATGTGTTACGCGGAGATGCTAAAGTGGTGGGCCAAGATGGAACAGATCTGAGTGATGAATTTGTGTTAGCAGCGGAATTAGCTCTGAAGCAGTGTCAAAAGCACCAGATAAAATTTGCGGTACTTAGCGAGTCGAGCCCATCCTGTGGTAGTCAAACCATCTACGATGGACGTTTTCAAGGTTATAAGAAGCCAGGTAAAGGCGTCACTGCTGCGTTACTGAATGAACACGGCATCATGGTTTATAATCAGCATCAGGCGAGTGCGCTCAAATCTAAGTTGCTTGCTTTAGCTGAATAGACCTTTGAATGGAGGGCTTGAATCATAGAGCTCGCCATATCATACCAATCTCACTCATTGTCTGTTGATTCTTGCTGGCCTAAATTAGCGCTAACTGCATTATGTATTTTGTAATTAGAGCCACTAATTACTGCTCTTCATACCTGGTGTCGGCAGATTTATTCTGCACTATAAGTTGATCATATCATTCATCAGATTGGTATGATGCGCTTTGATATTCAGTCCATTTATCCCCAAAACATTACGTGACAGCAAGCCAAGGGGCCGCATTGCTCAGCGAATAATGCAGGCCTTTGAAGGCGTACTTGCTCGTGTGGGGGCTTGAAGCCGTGATTCTCGGGTAAAAAAAAGCCTGCAATGATGCAGGCTTTAGAAGTGGTGGTCGCTACTGGGCTTGAACCAGTGACCCTCGCCTTGTAAGGGCGATGCTCTCCCAACTGAGCTAAGCGACCGAATTACTTGTTACTGGCAAATCGTTTGTTCAACCATTTGCTTAAATATGGTGGTCGCTACTGGGCTTGAACCAGTGACCCTCGCCTTGTAAGGGCGATGCTCTCCCAACTGAGCTAAGCGACCGAATTACTTGTTACTGGCAAATCGTTTGTTCAACCATTTGCTTAAATATGGTGGTCGCTACTGGGCTTGAACCAGTGACCCTCGCCTTGTAAGGGCGATGCTCTCCCAACTGAGCTAAGCGACCGAATTACTTGTTACTGGCAAATCGTTTGTTCAACCATTTGCTTAAATATGGTGGTCGCTACTGGGCTTGAACCAGTGACCCTCGCCTTGTAAGGGCGATGCTCTCCCAACTGAGCTAAGCGACCGAATTACTTGTTACTGGCAAATCGTTTGTTCAACCATTTGCTTGAATATGGTGGTCGCTACTGGGCTTGAACCAGTGACCCTCGCCTTGTAAGGGCGATGCTCTCCCAACTGAGCTAAGCGACCATCTTGTGGAGGCGTATTATAGGGTGGTCTACGAGTGTGTCAACGCAAATTTTAAGGAAACTGACTGCTTGTGCAAAATCTCATCAAATTGATTGCTTTCACGGCAAGCAGATACAAAGTTTCCACTGGATTTAGTCTCGCAGAGGCTGCTCTTATCTAGCGAATTCTTGCTAGTGTGTTAAAATTCGCGCCATTCATATTGCTTAATTATTGACTTAGAGAATACTCATGACAGTTCGCACTCGTGTTGCGCCTTCACCAACTGGTGACCCACATGTAGGGACCGCCTACATTGCCTTATTTAATTACTGTTTTGCTAAGAAGCACGGTGGTGAATTTATTTTACGTATTGAAGATACAGATCAAGCTCGTAGCTCTACAGAATCGGAACAAGCGATATATGATAGTTTAAGCTGGCTTGGCTTAAGTTGGGATGAAGGTCCTGACTGCGGCGGTGCCGTTGGTCCTTATCGTCAAAGTGAACGCAGTGACATCTATAAGCAATATGCACAGCAATTAGTTGATGAAGGTAAAGCATTTTATTGTTTTGCAACTGCAGACGAGCTTAATGAAATGCGCCAGCAACAAATGGCTGAAGGCTTACAGCCTAAGTACGACGGTCGTGGTTTACATTTAAGCGCTGAACAGGTTGCTGCTTATTTGGCTGAAGGGAAACCCTACGTGGTGCGCATGAAAATCCCTGAGTCAGGTAGCTTCAGTTTTAATGATTATCTTCGAGGTGAAGTCGAGATCCCATGGGAGCAAGTGGATATGCAAGTGCTGCTTAAGGCAGATGGCTTACCCACATACTTTTTAGCCAACGTGGTTGATGATCATTTAATGGGGATCACACATGTTTTTCGGGGTGAAGAATGGCTGAACTCAGCGCCTAAGTTACTCAAGTTATATCAAGATTTAGCTTGGGAAGCGCCGATTCTAGGGCATATGCCGTTATTACGTAATCCTGATAAGAGTAAATTAAGTAAGCGTAAGAACCCAACCAGCATTAACTATTACCGTAAAATGGGCTTTTTACCTGAGGCCTTACTCAATTATTTAGGGCGTATGGGCTGGTCGATGCCTGATGAGCGTGAAAAGTTCACTTTGGCAGAGATGATTGAACATTTTGATATGAAACGTGTTTCATTAGGTGGGCCGGTATTTGATGTTGATAAGTTGAAGTGGCTTAATGGCTTGTGGATCCGCGAAGAGTTAAGCGATCAACAATTGGCAGAACGATTGATTGAGTGGGCCTACAATCAAAACACCTTAATGGAAATTATTCCACAAGCTAAAGCGCGCCTAGAGGTGATGAGTGATTTAGCACCATTAGCGGGTCACTTTGTTGCCGGCATGCCTGAATATGCGCCAGAACTGTTAACAGCGGGTAAACTTGAAGAAGAACAAGTTCGTCGTCTTTTACAAATGTTCATTTGGCAATTAGAAGAACAGCGACAGTGGAATAAAGACATTGTATTTGCGGTGGCGAAACAGTTGTCTGCTTATCTTGATGTGAAAATTCGTGATTTCCTAGAGCCTGTATTTGTCGCGATTACCGGTAAAACCAGTTCAAGCTCGGTGGTTGACGCGATGGCGATACTGGGCTCGGATATGAGTCGCGCACGCTTACGTTTTGCGCTCAGTCATATTGGTGTGAGTAAGAAGCAAGCTAAGTCGCTAGACAAAGCCTATCGTGCCTATAAAGCAAGTTGTTAGATCTGCAAAATAAGTCCCGAATTGGTTTTAGAGACCGTTGTGACAAAATATTTATTCAAATCGCTATAAAAAAGCCAACTCGATGAGTTGGCTTTCCTTTCTAAAATCTTCTTATACCAATAATACACTGCCGCAGGCTGTAACCAATAAACCTAGCGCTAGCAGAAACTGCAATTGAAGTTTGATACTCATCGTGTTCCTTTAAAATGCATCAGTAGATGGTTCATCTTGCAACAAGCGGACTAGTTAAAACCATGAAACACTTCACAGTTTGTTTCTTGAGTGTGTTTTGAGTTAACAAAATCACATCTAGGTCTCATCAATTTTGCACCTTGTTGTTGATTTGTTGGGGAATGGTGTCAAAAGTAACACTGTTGCTTGAACCGTTTGTGTTGAACCTAGGTCGAACGAAGAGTTAAATATCCTTTTTGTTAATAATGTGCGTGGTTCAAAGTTTTTAATTGAATATTTGCTATGGTGGGTAATACTAAATCGTAGTTACGCTTTGTTTTATGAAATAAAACAGCGAGTTGTACGAATAAGAGAACGGTGCCTGACAGGTTTTATCGGTTTATCGAGTAAGGTGCCATTTACTTAAAATAATGACCTCAAAGGAGTGGGTATGTCTATTACGAGCCAATTAAGTCAAGAGCTTGACCTATTAATTATTTGTGTATCTGGTCGCTTCGATTATTCTCTACATCGAGAATTCCGCGCTTGTTATGAGCATGTTTCGGTTGAAGGCCTTCGGTTAGTTCTGGATTTAAGTCAGGCTGAATATATGGATAGTTCGGCACTTGGGATGATGTTATTACTGAAAGAACATGCGGAGAAAAGTAACGCTCAAGCCTTTACGATTCGCAAACCTTCCGCTGCTATCTTAAAAATTTTAGAGGTCGCAAACTTTGATAAATTACTCAAGATTGAAAACTAGTGGCAGATAGTCATCACTTGAGTTTTCTTCAGCGTGAAGTGAAAGGTAATGCGCTGGTTGTGGATAGTGCTCGTATCGATCGCCTATTGTTAGGAAAAGCGCTCAGTGAAATCGGCTATCAAGTGGTTTATGCAGAAGACGGTGTTCAGGCGGTGGCTGCGTTTGAACAACAACACATCGACATCGTGTTTATCGATGTGTTTATGCCACAGTTGGATGGTTACTTGGCAACCGAGCAAATAAAGCTGCTTAGTGGCCAGCGCTATACTCCGGTGCTATTTGTAACCGCTCAAACAGAAGTTGATGTTTTGGTAAAGTGCATCGCTTGTGGCGGAGACGACGTGTTACTTAAGCCTGTACATCAATCTATTTTGAAAGCAAAAGCGTTAGGGTTTGAGCGCAGTAAAGCTATCTACAACGAAATAAATCAATTAAATAGACAATTTCATGAGGAAGAAGAATTTGCTGAGCGAATATTTAGCAATGCGGTGTCTAGTTCTAGTTGTGCAGATCATGAACTATTAATTTTTTTGAGTAGTGCGTCAAGGTTTTCTGGGGATGTGATTTTTGCAGAGTATCGTCCAAATGGTGATATTCATGTATTACTTGGTGACTTTACCGGACATGGCTTACGAGCTGCGATTGGCGCGATGCCAGTGGCTGACATCTTTTATAGCATGACTCGTAAAGGATATTCAGCAGAGGTTATTCTAAAACAAATCAATCAACGGCTCTATCGGTTGCTGCCTACCGGGATGTTTATGGCTGCCACCTTCGTTGAAACTTCGGTGCAGCAGCAGTCGCTGATAATATGGAATGCTGGAATGCCTGACTTATTAATTTTTAATTCACAGCAACAGCAGATCCGTGAACAGATCAGTTCTAATAATATTCCCTTAGGGATTGATAAAAATGTTGAGTTTAATTTAAACGTTATTCAATGGCTAAAGGGGGATCATGTGTTGCTGTTTAGTGATGGTGTGACCGAGGCGCTTAACTCTAAGCAACAAATGTTTGGTCTGCAAGGCGTTGAACAGGCGATTATGGACCCGCAGCAACAACCCTCGTTTATTGCCAGTATTCAGCAACATTTAGACCAGTTTTGTGGTGGAGAGAGTCAACTGGATGATATTAGTATGGTGGAGATCCCTGATTTATTGAGTCGTGCTGGTCTGTACGCTGAAAATGCCTACCCTGCAACTCCTCGAGCGGAAGGTCGATGGCGTTGGCAACTTAGTTTAGATGCGCAGCGTTTACAAAGAATAACTCCTATTCCGTTGTTGATGACGACATTACAAGAATTGTCGGTGAATGAAACTGATCGAAATATACTTTTTTGTATTGTTAGCGAGTTATATAACAATGCCTTTGAACATGGGGTATTAGCGTTAGACTCGTCTCTAAAAAACTCCACGGATGGTTTCGCTGAGTATTATCAAATGCGAAAACAACGGGCGGTTCAGCTTGAACAGGGGTGGGTTAATATCTCGATTGAGTACCAAGCTGATGAAAGTCGTGAGTTTATCATCGAGGTTGAGGACAGTGGACTTGGTTTTGATGAGACACAGGTGTCGCAACTTTGCGAGCAATGGCCTTATTCTGGTCGTGGTTTGGCGCTGGTCGCATCGCTATGCGAATCACTTGAATTTTCTAAACAGGGATCTTTTGCTAGAGCCGTGTATCGTTGTCAATATTGAACGAGATGAAAGTAATTACGTGTAAATCGTTGACTAAATGAGCAACTGGCATGATTCCACTAAAAAGCGGTTGACACTTAAACCTCTGCTGCTTAGAATTCTGCTCGCTTTCAGGTTTAAACGCCTTAAGAAAGTGATGTGACTTGGGGCTATAGCTCAGCTGGGAGAGCGCTTGCATGGCATGCAAGAGGTCCGCGGTTCGATCCCGCGTAGCTCCACCAATTCACACCCTACCGTTTTTCGGGGCTATAGCTCAGCTGGGAGAGCGCTTGCATGGCATGCAAGAGGTCCGCGGTTCGATCCCGCGTAGCTCCACCAATTCTATTACTGTTCGGCTCGTTATTTTGCTTGGCTTCAATTAAACCTTGAATCAGTGACGTAACGATTTCAGCCGTTTTGTGGTTTGTTCTGAGCGATGGTCTTTTCCTTGAGTATTCCCTGCAATTAATATCTATTTTGTTATTAATAGATTGACTTATATAACAAAAATGACCAAGTAACTGGCTAATTTTGGGGTTTGCCAGCCATACTCTAGGTTCTATAAATAAGAATTCAGAGTATGCATAAACACACCTTCGGTACTCAACAATGGGTAGAAAGGATCAGCGAGCATGAGTTACCCGCACTTGCGGCTACAGTGCGCCTATTGGAAAAACTCGCAAAAGATGACACTTCCTCTCTGGCTGTATTGGGACAATCGGTATTACATGATCATGGGCTAACTTCACGTATTCTGCGGGTTGTGAATAGCATCAGTTATAATCGAGGGAGAACTCAAATCACCACCGTAAGTCGCGCGGCGGTGATCCTAGGCTATGATCGGCTGAAGCATATTTGCATTACTGCTCGGATGATTGATGGGTTATTGTCTAGTCGAGGTATTAGCGAGGCGGTATACCAGCGAGTGTTAAAGCTAATGGCCTGCTCTTTTCATGCGGCGATGCTGGCGAAGATGATGTTGGCGGATTATGCCGAAGATACGCAGGAAGAGGTGTATATTGCGGCATTGCTGCATAACCTAGGTGAGGTCGCATTCTGGAGTATGGGGGGCAGCATTACCGAACAGCTGGAACAGCAGTTACAGCAAAATGAAGAACCAGAACAGCAGTTAGTCTCAAAGCTACTAGGGACTAATTTTACTCAACTGAGTATTGGTTTGGCGAGTCATTGGAATATGGGGCCGATGTTAGTGAAGTCATTGGCCGAGCCGGAGCGTCGCTCGCCTGAGTTTCGTTGTATTCATTTGGCTCACCAGTTTAGTAAAGCGATGATTGAGCAAGATCTAGCTGCTCGCCAGCAAGTTTTTAAGTTGATCTCAGAACAAATGAAGTTGCCGATGCCTAAGTTGATTGAAATGGTCAATCATTGTTCTGAGGAAACCAGACAATTGGCCGTCTCGTATGGTGCAATTGTACTTAAACCCTACTTAAACTTTGGTGACTCGCCACCTCTGGAATTGGATGACCTTTCAGATGCAACGGCAAGTGATGTCTTATCTAAACAACATTTACAATTGCAGTTATTGCGTGAACTTACGCTAGTCACCACTGAAAATCCTGATTTAAACTTAGTGATCCATACTGCGATGGAAGGGATCCAGCGGGGGATTGAGATGAACCGAGTGATGGTTCTGATGGTGAATCCGGCACATGACGCGCTAAAGCTTCGTTTCGTGGCAAGCCCACAGCCAGAGCAAGACAAAATTGATTTTCAATTGAGCTTAAAAGGGGCTGATACGGTATTTATTCAAGCCTATCGAGATAAACGTAATATCTGGATGAATAATGCGACTGGTTCGCGTTTTGAAGGCTTGCTAAATAATCAGATCCGTCGAATCACTCAAGCGGGCCCATTCTTTCTAGCACCGTTAATTATTGAAGGACGCTGTATCGCGATGATTTATGCCGATAGGCTTGTGGGATCGGGTGCTGAGCCGCTCAATAAGGAGGACTTCGACAGTTTTGTACACTTTGCCAAGCAAACTAATTTATGTTTGTCAGTCATTTTAAAATAGGATGCTTACTGTCGCGATATGGTTTTGATATTAAAATCATAAATCAAGGCGGCTGAGTATGTTCAGCCTCCTTGGTGTGATTAACAACGGCGTGATTATTGAACTTGTTTCAACCAGGTATCGTCTTTAAACCACTTGTTATAGATTCGATCATAGGTTCCGTCCCCTTTAATTTGGCGTAAGTAGCCATTTAAAAAGTTTAGAAAATCAGGATCGCCCTGGCGTATGGCCCAACCGAGAGGCTCATAGGTGAAGGGTTGGTCAAGATGAATGACTTGAGTTTGGTGTTGCGAACTATAAATTGCATTGTAGGGTAAGTCGTAAATAAAGGCATCTGCTTTGCCATTGGCTATTTCCAATACGGCGTCAGCTTGAGACTCAAATAAGTTAACTTTAGCTTTTGGCAGGTAACGTTTAATGGCGCTTTCACCGGTGGTACCGAGCATGGTCACAACGGTGTATTGGTCGCTATTTAGGTCTCGGTAACTGCTTACTTTGCCTTTCAGTTTTGGATTTAACAATACCGACTGACCAACGACTACGTAAGGGTCTGAGAAGTTTACTTGCATGTTACGTTGTGGCGTAATGGTCATTCCGCCAGTAATAATGTGGCATTTACCCGTGAGTAGTGTTGGAATAATACCATCCCAAGCAGTATTAACTGGCACATATTTAACGCCCATAGCGCGAGCCATTTGTTTGCCTAAATCGATATCAAAACCGATAAATTGACCATTTTTAGCTTTGATTTCAAAAGGCATATAACCGGCCTCAAAACAGACCCGTAGTTCACCTGCTTCAGTTATCTCTTGTAATAGGGTTTGTTGCGCAAATACAGAGCTGGATAGTAAGGTGATGGCGGCAAGCGCCGAGTGAATAACGCGTTTCATAGTCGTCCTTGTTGTGTGGTTATGTTTGGCTTATTTTGGATTTTATATGCTGTTTTGTTTGTCAATGTAGAGATAAATCCAATTTATCCTACATCTTTATAGCAGAATAAACTGATTAGTGATAGTCATCGCCTGTTCATTTAAACCCTAGATATTTTTAATTCATCAAGGCTTTTATCGTTATTACTAGATGAAATTGCCAGGGCAGGTGCATTGAACTGAGAAATTGTTTGATTTATGTCTTTATGAGGGCTGATTGCTAGTTGGATATATTTTTTTGTACTTATTGGTTTTTGTTGGTTTTAAGAGTATTTCTAGGTGAGGCATCGGGCATCGGCGGCCCAGCAAAGCCAAGTTTGCTGGGCCGCTGTGGGTCTATAACACCATTGACAAAAATTGTCGTAGTCGTGGGTGAGCGGGTTGGTCGAAGAACTTTTCAGGTGAATCTTCAACGAGCAATTCACCGTCCTCCATAAACAGTACTCGGTCTGCCACTTCACGGGCAAAGCCCATTTCGTGGGTGACCACCACCATAGTCATGCCGTCAGCGGCCAGGCCTTTCATTACATCCAGAACTTCCCCCACCATCTCTGGATCAAGCGCTGAGGTTGGTTCGTCAAATAACATAATGTTGGGCTGCATCGCTAAAGCACGAGCGATAGCGACTCGTTGCTGTTGCCCGCCAGACAAGTGCGATGGATAGTTATTCATACGTTCCGAGAGACCGACTTTAAGCATTAAGGCTTTAGCTTCATCTTCTACTTGTTTTTTAGGTCGTTTAGCGACTTTGAGCGGCGCTAACATCACATTGCCTAAAGCAGATTTATGCGGGAACAAGTTGAAGTTTTGAAAAACCATGCCAACTTCTTCGCGTAAGCTATTAATATTGGTTCCCTTGGCGTACATGTCGGTTCCATCAATGCTGATGCTTCCGCTGCTAATTGTTTCCAGTTGGTTGAGGGTACGTAAGAAGGTTGATTTACCCGAACCTGAAGGGCCCACGATTACCACCACCTCACCGCGAGACACGGTTGCTGAAACGTCTTTTAGAGCGTGACAGCCATTGGGGTAAATTTTATTGATTTTTTTTGCGACGATCATTTCATCGCCTTGATAATCTTTAGTCACTGGCTGCTAACCTCTTTTCTAAGCGTTGAATTGCCCAAGATAAACTGCTGGTGAGTACTAAGTAGAGCAAGGCAACAGTAAACCAAACTTCGAAAGGGGCGAAACTACCACTGACCACTTCTCGGCCTGCTTTGGTTAAGTCGGTAATTGAGATCACCGAGACTAAGGAAGAATCTTTAATTAGGTTAATGAATTGGCCTGCCATTGGGGGCAGGGTACGTTTAAAGGCCTGTGGCAAAATGACATTAATCATCGCTTGGGCATAATTCATACCTAGAGAACGAGCCGCTTCCATTTGTCCTTTGGGAATCGATTGGATCCCCGAACGGATTATTTCCGCTACGTAGGCGGCGGTAAACACCGACAGAGCGATGACTCCAGCAGTAAAGCGTTCAATATCAAACACGGTGCCGATAAAGAAGTAGACGATAAAAATTTGTACCAATAACGGTGTGCCGCGAATGATCTCAATATAGGTAACCGCTAGTTTCGCCAACGTTGGATTGGCAGCGATACGCATTAAACCCACCATTAGCCCGATGATAATTGCGAAGAATAGCGACCAGATGGAGATCTTGATCGTCACAATTAGACCTTCCGCTAACGGACCCATTCGCCAGGATTCTGAGGATGCGAGCTGATCACCTTCGAATACTAGGTCGCCTTCATATACGGTTACATTTTGGTAATCGCTGAGTTTTACCAGGATATCACCGCTATCTGATACTAGTGCTAGTTTTCCCGAGGCATCGCTGTGAATACTTCCATCTTGCGGTGCGGTAATACTAGATGCTTCGGTATTGATTATGTAGGGAACAACCCGTTGCCAATTCCAGTTGTAGTCAATTTTTTTACCGGAAAGATAAATCAGTACACACAGGCTGATGAGAATGGCAGCAAATAGACCATTCCAGAGAATATTTTTTGTTAGAGTTTTCATCTGAAGCTCTTATTTTTCTTTATATATGGCATAACTTTGCGTAACTTTGAGGTTTATCCCCTCGTTACATAAAGAAAGTGGCTGGATAAGCCAGCCACCGAGATCTATCTATTGTACTTGTTTTAACCAAGCGTCATCTTTAAACCACTTGTCGTAGATCCGTTGGTAAGTGCCATCACCTTTGATTTGGCGTAGGTAGCCGTTCAAAAAGTTTAGAAAATCTGGATCGCCTTGGCGGATTGCCCAACCGAGGGGTTCGTAGGTGAAGGGTTGGTCTAGGTGCTCCAATTGACCTTGATGCTGGGCGGCATAGATGGCGTTAAAAGGTAAGTCGTAGACGAAAGCATCCGCCTTGCCGTTGGTGACTTCGAGTACAGCATCCGATTGATTTTCAAATAAGTTGCTTTTGGCTTTTGGGAGGTAGCGTTTCACTGCGCCTTCGCCTGTGGTACCAAGTTTGGTTACGACGGTGTATTTGGCATCATTTAGATCCCGATAGCTGCTTACCTTTCCTTTTAAGCTAGGGCTAAGCAGAATAGATTGACCTATCACCACATAAGGGTCGGCAAAGTTAACTTGCATGTTACGTTGTGGCGTAATTGTCATACCGCCCATAATGAGATGACATTTACCTGTCAACAAGGTGGGAATAATACCATCCCAAGCAGTGTTGACTGGCACATATTTTACGCCCATCGCTCGTGCCATTTGCTTACCTAAGTCGACATCAAAACCAATGAATTGACCATTTTTGGCTTTCATTTCGAAAGGCATATAACCAGCATCAAAACAGGTGCGAAGTTCTCCTGACTGAGAAATTTCTTGTAATAAGCTTGGTTGCGCAAATGCGGCACTAGAGAGTAGTGTGAGAGTGGCAATAGCCGATTGAATGACACGTTTCATAGTTGTCCTTGTTGTGTTTTCGTAGTTATTTTTATTGTGGCCATGTTCTGTCTAATCCGTTCAAAACAGTGATACGCCATCGTCTTTTAGGGATGTTATAGCAGAATATACTAACAAAAGGTAGTATCGGCTTTGGGGTAAAAAAGCATAAAAGTAGAATAATTATTAAGTAAACAGCCATTTAGTTGGTTAAATAGGCTTATTTTTAGATTTATGATAAATGCTTGTCATCGGCTGAACTAGTTGGAAAATCTTAGATATGATTAAATCACAGCGAATTGATGGTTAAATGTTATTCGGCAATGTTTTTTTTGGAGTAAATAACCGCGTGCGCTTGAAGATACCGAAGTTGTCTAGGCTCTCCAATAACGCCTTATGCAAAGTGATATAAATTGGTGCTAAGCTCGCCTTTATTCGGTTTACATTACTATTTTTGACGATTTCCATTGAGTTTTTTAATCATGCAATAGCTTATTAGTCGTGTTGCAATGACTGGGTGATTGGCTTAGTTTGTTGTAGGTTAATGAAGTCGCCTCAACAGATCCTGGGAGGCTGTATGCTAGATATGGATAGGCGAATGGCTGATAGTTTCTTATTATTTGATCCGCTTGAGCATGACTTGGTCAGCAATAAAATTTTACCACTATTTACTCAGGTGGTACTACCCAAGGGATGGGATCCACAACAGCCGCCAATATTTGAAGCGGATAGCCTCGTGTATTGCTATTTAAGTGACGCGCAATTGTCATTGGCAATTGCTTTAGCGCTTGAACAAGGATGGACTCTTGCCATCTTGCCACACCCTCTTGCGAGTCATGCGAAACGGGGTTTTGCTTTAAGCTCTGATCTTGAAAAGTCGATAAATCATTTACAGACGGCACCCACTATCAACGTAGACGTATTACGTTGTAATGGGCTGGTTGTGTTGAATCATCTGGTGGTTGGGCATAGTTTTAATTTGCGTCCTGGTGGTCATAACGCGCCATGGCGTCAACGGGTGCTGCAAACTTGGCGTAACCTTCTTAAAGTCTCAAAGATCATGCCTCAACGACTGCGTTTAACGACCGCCAGTGAGACAATTTTAGACACCACCGTAGTCGGCGTAGTGATACTTGAACATGCTCATGGCTCGATGTTATCGAAGCAAATTTTACAGGACACCCACGCTAATGACGGTATGTTGCAAAGTATGTTGATAGCGCCACGTAGCATCATGGAAATGTTACGTTTTTTATTGTTAGCCATGTTTGGTCGGGTGGTAAAAAAACCGAGCTTTCTTAGTTTGATCAAATCTAAATCGATTGAAATTGAAGCGAATCATCAGTTTGACTATTGGCTCGATGGTGTCAAAGCATCCAGTCAACGGCTGCATGTTGAATGCTGTCATCGGCAATTACGGCTGCTTCCTTCTGCCGATTTTGTTTATCTAGATAATGTCACGGCAGTCAAAGAGAATCGTAAGATTGGCAAACTTCCTCGGGGAGAGGCTATTGCCGCAATGGCCGCACATCCACTGCCTTTAATCGCGCATGCTGCAACTGAAGAGTTTAAAGAGCTTTACCAATTGCTACGTGACAATGCTACCACCTCGTCAGCCTTTTTGATGTTAATGATTTTGTCTACTTTATTGGCGAGTATTGGTTTGTTTGCAAATTCTGCACCGGTGATTATTGGGGCAATGATATTGGCACCGATGATGGCGCCTATTATTTCTTTATCAATGGCCTTAACTCGACAAGACTCTAGCTTGATGACTAAAAGCATCGCAAGCTTAACGACTGGTTTGTTTGTTGCTTTGGGGTTTGCTGCCTTGGCCAGCTTCATTATGCCTATGGAAGTTGTCACTTCTGAAATTGCTGCTCGATTGAGTCCCAATTTACTGGATCTGGCGGTCGCTATTATCTCCGGCATTGCTGGTGCCTATGCGCATGCACGTGTTGATGCGGCCAAAAGCTTGGCGGGGGTTGCTATTGCGGTGGCTTTGGTTCCACCACTGGCGGTCACCGGGATCGGTCTTGGCTGGTTTGATCTGAATGTTGCGGGCGGTGCATTTTTATTATTTCTAACTAACTTTGCGGGAATTGTCTTTTCTGCGGCTTTAACTTTTTTAGCACTGGGTTTTGCTCCTTTTACGCGAGCGAAGAAAGGTTTAGCAATTGCCTTGCTTGCGGTGACGGTGGTTAGTATTCCTTTGGCTTTTAGTTTTATGCGTTGGTCTGAAGAAGCGCATATCGTGCAGCGCTTGCAAGGGCAAAGCTTTGAGTTTTTATTGGTTCGTTCGGTGCGTGTGCAAAGTGTTGAGCCGCTGGTCTTAAGTTTGCAACTTGTGTCATCTCATGCGGTGAACGATGCTCAGTTAGATCAACTAAAAGATCAAATCATCCAACAATTAGGCAAGCCTTTGCAGCTGGAAGCGACAGTGATCGTGAGGCGCTAGAATTTACAAATATAGCGGGGTCATTTGTCGCCAGTAACGGCCACGGTGAGCTCGCCCCTCCCATTCAACCAGATGATGCTTAATCCCTTTGTGATGTAGAATGTGACTGAGCACATGATTGTTTTGCAGGAAGGGATCTTGGTTGCCAATGGTAAAGACCAGTTCGGTATTGGCCAGCTCTGAGAGCCGTTCTGGGCAATTCATGTTTACCAAATAATGGGTCGGTGTATGAAAATAAATATTTTCATCGTAGAAACCATCAAATAAATCAGTAAACGACTCTACTTGCCAAGTCAGGTCAAAGCGCCCGGAAAAGGCTGCCAATTTATTAAATAGATGAGGATGGCGAAACACGATATTCGCGGCATGAAAAGCGCCCAGTGAACAGCCATGAGAAATTGTGCAGGGATGTTCATTTTTTGCGGCCATCAGCGGAAGCACCTCACGTAATATGTAATTTTCGTATTGCTGGTGGCGGGTAATTCGCCCCGAAGGGTGCGCCCAAAAACAATACATGCTTTCGGCGTCGATGCTATCTACGCAATACAGTTGTAATTGGCCTTGGTTTATTTTGGGGGCAATAGCATTCACTAAGCCCAGGTTTTCATATTCATAAAAGCGGCCGCCACGGGTTGGGAAAACTAATACTTTTGCGCCTGCGTGGCCAAATATAAGCAGTTCCATGTCTCGGTTGAGGTTGGGACTCCACCATCGATGATATTCACGATTCATAAGGTTCACTCAAAGGTTCAAAAAAAAGTTCCAGCTCTTGCTCTAACTGTTGGCGTTGCTGTTGTTTTGTGGGGTAATCAAAATGACCAGCCCTAAGCAAAAAGCGTTGCTTTGGCTGCGGCGCTTGGTTGTAGGCAGAGAATTGACCGGGGGGGGCAACACAGGGATCGAATAAGGCTAAGGCCCAATGGCTGGGAATGCTGAGATAACGGGCGGCGGTTGCTGAATCAAAGTAACGTAGGGTCGACAGCGCCAACTGAGGCTCAGCGTTATAAAATTGCTGCAAGGCTGCGCCGCTGCCGAGGGTGGGTAATTTTAAGCGGAGTGGTACATTACCAAAAGTGGGGACATGGAAATGCGCCCGCTGAATTCGCTTATCAAAGGCGCAGGCAAAAATGCCAAGCCCCCCACCAAAGCTACTCCCCATAAATCCCAGGTTGTTAGTCACTTGTGGAAATAAACGGATTAGAGCAGTCGCTGCGCACCACAAATCTTGTACACATCCGCCGATGATATAACGTTGTTTGTCTTGGATATTATGTAATACGTGCCACATTGGGTTATCAGATATCGGCGCTTTGGCACTGCGGCCAATGCCGCGAACACAAGGCATTAAGATCGCAGTATGTTTGAGCGAGAGCCTTGAGTTAAGCTCACGAATGCCACCATAACCATGCGCACTAATTATGGCTGCATTAATGTGGCCAGACTTTGGCAGTAGTAACCAGCCACCGCAACGGACTTGCTTGGTAGAGTTGTAATAACAATCGAAAATGCGCCAGGAACCACGAACCTGCTGAGTATCTTGTAGCGAAAGATAGGGCGCAACCGCTAAGGCTTGTCGATACTTTTGTTGCCAAAACGACTGAAAATCTTCAGGTGCGTCATTTGGCTGAAGTGCATCTAGTTCGGGCAAACTAAAGCCATAATCGGGCTCAAACTCAAAAGGATGCTTTAGTTTGCTTGGCATGATAGGCAGGTCTCGGCAATCAACTCATGAAAACTATAAACCGTTTATATGACGTTTTTCCAGACAATGCTTGTATTTAATATTAAAAAAATCAACAACTGGTCCTCGCGATTCATTGCGGTAGTGAGGCTGGCGTTTGATAGTTGCAGTGAGCGGGTTGCAGCAGTAAGACAAGCCAAGGGCCGGTTTTGAATGCTAGACTCCAGTCGTCACCGTCTCGGAAGGTGGCTTTGGTCGCGTTGTAATATTACCGATCCATCTGGAGCGGGGATAATGCAAAAAATATTACGCAGTTAGTGTCAAGTGTGGACGGTAAATATTTAACTCGACATTTTTGCTGGTCGCAGTGGAAAACGAAGCTGGATAACGGAGCGAAGCTAACAAGCATGTTTAGTATATAAAAAGCCTCAGTAAGATCCCTGAGGCTTTTACTTTTTGCGACATTATTTGCCCGGATGACTAGCATCATAGGAAGTTTGAGCCAGTTTTACCTGATAAGTGTTTTGCTCAGTCCAACGCGCAAAGTTTTTTATCGTTTTGGAAAAGGACTCTCCAAGGGAGGGCTGATACTCAACAGTCACCAGAACCGTATTTTCTGGGAAATGCCTTTCACCTCACTTTTTATCCTATTGAAGCGGCGTGAACCTTTTGCGAGTAGCTCTAAGATAAGTTGTATCCAACTGTCTGCGAAGCTATCGAAAAAGCCCTTGCGGGACAGCTTTTGGAGTCAATATTATAGGCGCCGTAATTGTGCTCGGTGTTTGAGGACATGAAGTTGATCCCTTGTTAATTTGGTCATTGTGTTTATGCACCAATTTTAAACTTGTTTCGCCTGAACTTCAGAATATCAAGGATGATGCCGATAAAGGCCGCTCCCAAGCATTGACCAAAGGTTTGTATAAAGGCCAAAACTCTCGATGCATTGCGGCTGTTTTCACGAGAGATATTGGCCATTATTCCAGGGTTATAGGACTTTTAAACGAAGATTCGCATCTTAGATATCGATAATGACACGTTGAACCAATTGCAAGGCGGTGTCGATACCTGTCATGTTTGTATATAGAATACCGTTAGCCCCAGAATAATGCCCATGACCTATCGGTTTCATTAGATAAGTGCTTTGTGGATCATCTAAATCGATTGATGCTGCATAGATCACCGAGGGTTGTCCAGATGAACCAGAACCACTATAAATAGGGTCTTGAGGATATTTGTCTTTGGTGTAATAAGAATTGAAATCATAAGAGCGATTTATTTCCATCATCACTCTAAACTGTCGCAAAGCGCTGTTCACTTTACTGTTAATATCGTAGTTTCCGAGGGGAGTTGCACCAGTCACGCCATCTAAATCAGTATTATTAGCATCCGGCACCATGAGGTTGTTTTTATACTTTACTCCACGTTGATGTGCCCAATAGGGGAGGGCTTCAGGGCGACTCACCAAGCCAAATAGATCCTCGTTAGGAATAAAACCGCCATTACTGGTTTTTTGAGTAACGTATAAAGTATCAATATAGTGACCGGCCAAATCTTCAATCCAAAAAGCGACCTGGGGCACAGTGGTGTAAGTCATGCCTAAAAACAGTGCTTGTGGTTCCGACTCATAGTGCTCCCCTTTACGCAATTCAATTGAAATTGGAAGACCATTGCTGCCAATGTGGGTGGTTAATGTTTGATAACTTCCTTCACTAAGAGTCACTGATTTACGAAGTTCTTGACCAAAGCTTAATACGCTACTAAATGGTGGGACTGCTAATATGACTCCGAGCGTAAGGCTTAATATACTCACCACACTGGTGGTTAACCAAAGCTTAGCTTTATCCTGAGTTAAATAAGTGAGGATAACTCTAAAGTTGTTCCGTAAATGGAATGCCATTAACAGGATGAATGCAATACCGAACCAAGTATGTATACCTGCTATTATTTCGTTATAAGCCATTCCATAAGAAAGTACACCAGTAACGGCCATGCCCATTAATGCGCCAACAAGGTTAATACTCACCCAAGATCGACTATTACCATTTCGTTTTTTGGTTTTTGACCTAGAAGCCGAAGGTAGCGCATGTGTTGAATGTTCACGCATAATATTTCTCCATAACTAAGTGTGTTGTTCAAACTCGCGGCGAAACTGATTGATTAATTTGAACAGTTGTTGAATGTCGACCAGGCTAAAATTAGGGGCAAATGATTTAAGGACAATATCAATCTGCGTTAAGGCGTTTTGGTGAGCGATACGTCCTTGTTCGGTTATTAAAATTGTTTTTTTTCTCGCATCGTGGTCGCGGATCTGTAAGGAAACATAACCTTTATTGCTTAATTGCTTAATTATTTGACTCATCGCAGACAGACTCACATGCGAATTTTTCGCTAGCTGGCTGGCGGTCTCTTGGCTGTTGGTTGTGTAAATAAGGTGATTGAGTAATTTGAACTGGGAGGTTGGCAGTTCAGATGGCAGGTTTTCCTTTAAGATAATTTCCATGCGCTCATGAATAATGGCTATTTCTCGAAATGTTGCTGTAATCAGTTGGGGGAGATGGTCCATATTCGTTAAGCGCCTTTAAGTGTTAAAAATAGAGCATTGGCATTGATTGCTAACAGTGGGCAATAGAAATGCTTAAGTATCTTAATGGTTAAGGTGCTTAAGTGTATTTAGAGAGGAGAGTAAAAGCAAGTATTTTAAAATGCATCAACATCGTTTAGCGAATGAGTGACGCCGCCTAGTGTATTTCTGCACCCACCAAATGGATAAGCTTGCGGCAAGGACACAAGGCTAATTTTAATTGGGCAATCAAGTTGGTTCATTTTTTAGAGCCTGCCGGTTCATTGTTTGCTCTATATGAATGCGTCATTAGCTCTTGGTAGCCAGTGGTGAATAAAATTCACTGAAAACATCAGCGACAAAGCGAAGCAGTCTTCATGCTAGGTGCCTTCGGCGACGGCGGCATATACCCCTGCCCATAGAATCTCGACCAACAGGTCGGGTACTTTACGCTTTGGCTCGGTAAAATTGGTTTGATAAAGCTTTAAATACAGCATTGAATATAAGTGCCTGATAGAATTTACTTATCTAAGTACTCACAAGGTTTACTATCTTGGTTTTAAGTGAATCGTAGTGAGCGCTTAACTGACAATGAATTAAGGATTGTAGTTTGGTAGAAGATTTTTCATCAATTTGGCAGAGAGCCGCCGAGCGTAAAGGTGGTGATGCAGCACTGCAACATCTCTTAACTGCGCCATTCAGTTCTGAGTATTTATCCACCGTGAGTGATGACCGTTGGTTGTCGATGTTTACTAAAGTGATTTTTCAGTCGGGCTTTGTATGGCGAGTTGTCGAAAACAAGTGGCCCGATTTCGAACGGGCGTTTTTTGATTTTGAGCCTGAAAAAATGTTGTTGCTGGATGATTCTCATATTGAGCGTTTATCTAATGATGCCAGCATTATCCGTAATCGTCAGAAAATAATCACAGTACCAGTCAACGCGCAGATGATTTTAAAACTTGCGGCTGAGCATGGCAGTTTTGCTAAATTTATAGCGGATTGGCCCAACGATGATATTGTTGGTTTGTGGCTATATTTAAAAAAGCAGGGCGCTCGTTTGGGGGGGAATTCAGCGGCCTATGCCTTGCGAAGAATGGGCAAAGATACCTTTATTTTGTCTAAGGACGTGGTGGCTTATTTGGTGAATCGTGGTGTTGTGGATAAGCAGCCGACTAGTGTGAAGGGTTTAAATACGGTGCAACAGGTGTTTAACCGTTGGCAGTTGCAAAGTGGTCTACCTTTGGCCACCATTAGTCAGACGCTCGCATACTCGGTGGGTGAGAATAACCTTGATTGAGCACTATATAAGAGTGCTTGTTCGAGTTGCTCTTGGCGGCGTCTTAGTGAACTTGCCGTTAATTCTTCGCCAGGATTTCTTTAAGTGCATGATTTATTTCTTTATAGCGGAAGCTAAAGCCATCCTCTCTTAGGCGAGCAGGCAGCACTTTTTGCCCTTCAGTGATGAGACTGGCCATATCGCCTAAAGCCGTGTTGAGTAACCAAGCCGGAGTTCGCACGAAACAGGGCCGCTTTAGTTGTTTGGCTAAGGTTTGACTAAACAGCTGGTTGCTCACTGGGGTGGGGGCTGTAAGGTTGTATGGGCCGTGACAGTGTTGATTTTTTAACAAAAAAATCACGGCATCGACCAAGTCACTAATATGGATCCATGACATCATCTGTTGACCATTGGCAATCGGGCCACCTAAGCCGAGTTTAAATGCTGGCAACATTTTGGCTAATGCGCCACCTTCGATGCCCATCACTACGCCGGTGCGTAATAAACACACCCGGGTATGACTTGACTGGGCTTGTAGCGCAATTGCTTCCCATTGTTTACATACTTGATGAGGAAATGAGTCATCCTTAATCATGCTCGATTCATCAAGATCCTGTTCTCCTTGAGTGCCATAATAGCCAATGGCGCTGCCGCTAATAAAGGTATGGGGCGGCTGTTGGCTTTGTTGAAATAAAAGCAGAAGTTGTTCCGTGATTTGCCACCGACTGTTGCAGATCTGCTGTTTTTGATGTTTGGTCCAGCGTCGATTAGCAATCGGCTCTCCGGCTAGGTTAATTACTGCATCAAACTCATTTAAGTCGGTTAAATCCTTGAGCGAAGGGATTGCCAATAGATTGTGCCCTAGCTTCTGGTAGGCTTTAATGGGCGCACGTGATAGAACGGTTAGTTCATGACTAAACTGTAGATGTTTTACCAGTCGGCTACCGATAAAACCAGTTCCGCCTGTGAGTAAAATTTTCATCGTTAACCACAACTCCTTATATAGAGCTTGTAATATTACGCCTTAATTTAGTCAACAATAGCAGAGTTTTATAGGAAGGGTAGAGCATGACGACTGTTTTAATCACCGGGGTTGGCCGCCGTTTGGGTTTTTTTCTTGCACATCAATTTCTTGACTTGGGTTATCAGGTTATAGGCCAATATCGCAGTGAGCGAAGCGGGTTAGATGAGTTACGCGCACGTGGCGTGAGTCTATTCCAAGCCGATTTCAGTCAACGTTCGTCCTTGTTGGCCTTTATTCAAGCGGTGACTCAGCAATGTACTCGTTTAGATGTGCTGGTCCATAATGCTTCATTGTTTCTCCAAGATGAGCAACAACATAGCCTTGAACAACAAGCCGATTTTTTTGACGCGATGTATGCCGTGCATATGTTGGCTCCTAAATTGTTGAATGAAGCCTTGCATCCGGCTTTAGTTAGGGCAAAGGGCAGTGTAGTGATGTTAACCGATATTTATGCTGAACAACCCCACTCGGCATTTCGTAGTTACTGTGCGTCGAAAGCAGGTTTAGCGAATTTAATGCGGTCTTATGCGACCCATTGGGCGCCTGCGGTTCGAGTGAATGCGATTGAACCGGGGCCGATGCAATTCCTAACTGAACATACCAAGGCGCATCGCCAGCAGGTATTGGCACAGACGCCTTTGGCGAAAGAGGGGGGCTTCACACCCATCTGGCAAACCATGATTTTATTGATTGAAAACGACTATTTGACCGGTTGTTCTATCAAAGTTGATGGTGGTCGGTCCTTGGCCCAATGGTAAACCTGGCTGATGATCAATGCATAACTCAAACTCTACGACTTGCTGTAGCTCGACGTTTTGACCAAATAACTGTTGATGTAGTGGGATCAAAAATTCATCTGGATGTAACAGGCTTAACAATTGAGGCTGCTTAGCTGCGCCGATTAAATCAATATCTAAGGGGCGGTCTTTGTCACTGGAGAGGGGATCTTTGCGATTGCGGCCATGAAAATCTTCTAGTTGATTGAAAAAACGTTTTAGCGTGGGGGCTGATTGATGGGAATGAAACCAGGCCAAGCCATTGATGAAATCATGTTTTGATTGCAGTTGTGAAGGTGCGGTTTGTATAAAGGCACTAAAGGTGATGGGGTGCAAACGAATACAGAGCTGCTTTACTGCCTGCGGTATGTGTTGCAGCGGTTGAATATTGCTCCCCAGACTACAAAGGTAATACATTGGTGACCCCAGATGATTGATAGGTTTTTATTTAGCCTTTTCGCCAGCGCTGATGCAAGCTAAACTGCTGAGCATCAAATAATATTTTAGGAGTGTTCGGTGAATCAACCAACTTCGATACGCCATGGTTTGGTGACCGCAGCTGCCCTGATTGTGGTATTGGCTGGATTAAAAGCTGCAACCCCAGTGCTGATCCCTTTTTTGTTATCTCTATTCATCGCCATTATTGCCAGTCCGGTGGTGAGTTTTTTGACGCGTATTCGTATCCCGCGGGTACTTGCTGTGATGGCAGTGTTACTGTTGATCGTGAGCGTTATTTTGTTATTGGCTGGTGTAGTGGGGAGCTCTATTAGTGATTTTAGATCGTCTATTCCAGCCTACCGAGAGCAGCTACTGGTTCATCTCGCGAAGTTGATTACCTTCGCCGCAAGGTTTGATATTGATCTATCGATGAGTGTGGTCACTGATTATTTCGATCCTGGGGTGATATTGGGGGTATTCGCCAATACCTTAACTGGTTTAAGTGGTGCAGCTGCTAATATTTTTATCATTTTATTGGTGACGATATTCATGTTGTTAGAGGCCGATACGATGCCGCAGCGGGTACATGATGCGATTCATAATCCCGATGTTCGCATGTCGCAGGTGAACAAATTTCTCAAGTCGGTCAATAGTTATATTGCGGTTAAGACCATGATTAGCCTTGGCACGGCCATCCCCATCACCATTGTCTTGAGTTTGCTCGATCTGGATTATGCCGTGTTATGGGGCATTTTGGCTTTTTTACTCAATTATATTCCTAACGTTGGCTCGCTGATTGCTGCCGTACCCGCTGTGCTATTAGCGCTACTTCAGTTAGGGCCGAGTCAGGCTTTGGCGGTGGCTGGGCTATATGTAACGGTTAATCTGGTGATGGGTAATATCGTGGAGCCACGTATCATGGGTAAAGGTTTAGGTCTGTCCTCCTTGGTCGTAGTGTTATCATTGATTTTTTGGGGATGGTTATTTGGTAGTGTTGGAATGTTACTATCGGTGCCGCTAACCATGATCGTAAAAATTGGCCTTGAGTCGAGTAATAGCGGCCATTGGTTTTCACGGATCTTAAGCCACCCAGACGACCTAAAAGAGAGTTAAGTAGTAGATGAGAGTAGAATTACCCACACTCGATGGGCAAGCCTTGCGAGTGCTGCATGGTAGAGGGCATTGTATCGCTGGTGCCGAGGCATTTAATATTGAATGGCTTCCGCCAGTGATGCTGATCGTTGCTTACGCGCCATTGGCTGATGAGCCGTTAGCCGAATTGGTTGCTCAACTCAGTGAACCGTCCTTAGTAGAAGGCGTTTTTTTACAACAGCGAGATCAGCCGATGGCTCCGGTTCGCCATTTGTGGGGCTGTGAACAGACACCTGTTGAGGTGATGGAGCAGGGTTTACGTTATAAGGTTGAACTGGGACGACATCAAAACTTTGGGTTATTTCTTGATATGGCCAGTGGCCGACGCTGGGTCAGAGAGCAGGCC
The DNA here is from genome assembly GCF_050870865.2 of Agarivorans sp. QJM3NY_33. Lineage (NCBI taxonomy): Bacteria > Pseudomonadati > Pseudomonadota > Gammaproteobacteria > Alteromonadales > Alteromonadaceae > Agarivorans > Agarivorans sp. QJM3NY_33. The sequence goes on along the minus strand of NZ_CP194039.2, from coordinate 3,544,668 downwards.
AATAATAAGCGAGTTCTTAACCTGTTTTCTTACACCTGTGGGTTTGCCGTTGCTGCGTTGGCTGGTGGTGCGCAAGCGGTGGTGAATATTGATATGAGTAAGGCTGCGCTAAGTGTTGGCCGGGATAACCTAAGACTCAATCAACTTGATGATAAGAAAGCCCGTTTCTTTGGTCATGATTTGTTTAAATCTTGGGGCAAGTTGCGTAAACATGGTCCCTATGATTTGGTGATCGCTGATCCACCATCAATGCAAAAAGGTAGTTTTTTAGTCGAAAAAGATTACCCTCGGATAATTCGTCAACTCCCGAGTTTATTAGCGGAGGAGGGCTTGGCGATGCTTTGCTTGAACGCCCCCTGGCTTGGTTGTCAGTTTCTCATTGATGTTGTTGAAAGTGAGTGCCCCCAACTGTCGTTGCTGACGACGCTTGAACGTCCCGAAAGGGTATTGGAGAAGTCAGAGGATGACGGCCTAAAAGTACTCATTTTTAAAAATAATCCAGTTTAAACGACCACCGCCCTCACAGTTCGAGTGATAGCTTATGGTCATTGTCTCGAGCTGGATTTTGCTCTGCTACGCTTGATATAGGGCTTATTTCAGCTCAAAGGCGTGGTATGGGGTTTCGGTTCTCACATTTTTTTTCATCTCTGCTTAAAAGTATTCGGGACATTTCGCCGATTGTATTCGTGATCCTGTTTTTTCAATGGTTTGTATTAGACAGTTCATTGCCAAATGTTCTACAGATCCTCGGCGGTACGGTGATGGTCGTGGTGGGTTTAAGTTGTTTTGTGATGGGCTTGGAGCTTGGTTTATTTCCGATTGGCGAACAACTGGCGCATGCTTTTGCCAATAAGGGAAGCTTGGCTGCGCTATTGGCTTTTGCATTCTGTTTGGGATTTGGGACAACCATTGCTGAACCTGCCCTGATCGCTGTTACCAGGGAAGCGGCTGAGGTTGCAGCCCAAGCGCAGCATATTGCATCGGATAAGGGGAGCATGGATGAATATGCCGCAGGCTTGCGTTTAAGTGTTGCCTTTGCGGTTGGCTTAGCCATTGTGATTGGGGTGATCCGTATTATTCAAGGGTGGCCGCTTTATCTGATGATCATCGCGGGTTATGGCTTGATTGTGATACTTACCATATTTGCTCCCGAAGAAATTATCGGTATCGCCTATGATTCTGGAGGTGTCACCACCTCGACAATCACCGTCCCCTTAGTTACTGCACTTGGGATCGGTTTAGCGGCTTCAATTGAGGGAAGAAATCCCTTATTAGATGGGTTTGGTTTGATTGCTCTAGCCTCGTTAACGCCGATGATTTTTGTGATGCTTTACGGGATTATTTATTGATGCGCTGGTGGCTAGAGTTTTTCGAGACCTTGTTTTCCACGCTAGGCGATATTTTTCCGATTGTACTCACAATTCTAGTCTTTCAATATCTGGTTATTAAAAAGCCGCTTCATCAGCCTCGTCAGTTATTAATGGGGATATTTTTTGTGGTGCTGGGGATGGTATTGTTCTTATTGGGTCTTGAGCAGGCTTTATTCCCTTTGGGGCAAACTATGGCGATCCAATTAACCCATCTAGGTTTTGTGTCGCTGAGTGATGCCCCAGGGAGTCATTGGCAGGCCTACCTATGGGTTTACATATTCTCTGCAGCGATCGGTTTTAGCACCACGATTGCAGAACCGTCGTTATTAGCCGTGGCGATTAAAGCGAATGCCGTTTCTGGGGGAGTGGTTTCGATTGGTGGTTTACGTGTTTCGGTTGCTTTAGGTGTCGCTTTCGGTCTCGCCCTAGGTTCTTACCGAATTGTGGTAGGTGACCCGCTACAGTATTACATTATTTTTGGTTACGTATTGGTTGGAATACAAACCTTGTTTGCTCCGAAAGCGATCATTCCCTTGGCCTATGATAGTGGTGGAGTGACCACTTCGACAGTGACCGTGCCTTTAGTGACTGCATTGGGATTAGGTTTGGCTGATGCTGTGCCTGGGCGTAGTCCACTCTTGGACGGTTTTGGTCTGATTGCTTTTGCTAGTTTGTTTCCAATTATCTCGGTATTAGCTTATGCACAAATTACTCATTATTTAGCCCATTCTGATTTATCTGGAGAATAAGATGAAATTTAAGTTGATTCTAGCTTTTGTTGACGATCAAAAAACCAGTTTGGTATTAGACTCGGCTCGCGCTGCTGGCGCGACAGGTGCGACTGTGATTAACAATGCGCGGGGGGAGGGAGTGCATCGTAAAAAAACGTTCTTTGGTTTGAATCTCGAGTCGCAGCGCGACGTCTTATTGTTTGTGGTAGAAAGTCATTTGGCGAAACCTATCTTAAATACGATTAGTGCTGTGGCTGATTTTGATCAAGAAGAAGGTCAAGGCATTGCGGTGCTGCTGGATGTGGAAGACGTGGTTGGCGTTGCACATCAAATTCACGCGCTCACGCATCGTGGTCCTGATGATGATTTAAGTGGGTTGTGAATAAATATAGTGAATTATGTCAAATAAATACCGGGAGCTGTGTATAACTCTCACTTTATATAATTCTTATCCACATAATCTGTGGATTAATATGTGAATGAAGTGGTTTTTTGATTCTATATTTATGTTTTTTAAGGTTTTTTGGGTTTGATTAAAAATGATTCGTTCACTTATGATTGTTAAGATACGAGCTGGGGCTGTGGGTTTATCAGCCAAACAGAGATGACTTTTAAACTTAAGTTGACGTAGAACAAGAGCTTTAAAACCCTTGAAGTTAGCAAGTGCTGCTTTAAGAGATCGATTTTAAAGGTATTTGCTGTTTTTCCTTGGCCACTCATTGGTTAAACAGTATTCGTTCGTGAAGGTAGGTGCACAAGATTGAAGCGTTTTATTGTTAGCGCTTATGCTTATTTGGCGATCGGTATAAATAAAAATACCGCTCAATTTAATTGAGCGGTATTTTTGCAAAGCAAAACGCTTAGCTTACTTTCTTTGGCTCGCTTGGATCGCTGTTAAAGCGATCGTGTAGACGATGTCGTCAACTAAAGCACCACGTGACAAATCATTCACTGGTTTAGCCATACCTTGTAGCATTGGCCCGATACTGATTAGGTCGGCACTACGTTGTACTGCTTTGTAAGTGGTATTACCAGTATTCAAATCAGGGAAGATGAATACCGTTGCTTTACCTGCCACAGGGCTATTCGGTGCTTTACTCTTGGCAACGTTTTCCATGATAGCCGCATCATATTGCAATGGACCGTCGATGATCAGATCGGGACGACGTTCCTTGGCAATTTTTGTGGCTTCACGTACTTTCTCAACGTCAGAGCCTGAGCCTGAACTACCCGTTGAGTAACTGATCATTGCGACCCGAGGTTCAATTCCGAAGGCAACCGCTGATTCTGCAGATTGAATTGCAATATCTGCAAGTTGTTCAGCGCTTGGATCTGGATTGATCGCACAGTCACCATAAACCAATACTTGATCCGGTAACAGCATGAAGAAGATCGAGCTAACTAGGTTGTAACCTGGTGCCGTTTTAATCAACTGAAGCGGTGGGCGAATAGTGTTCGCTGTGGTATTGACCGCACCAGAAACCAAGCCGTCAACTTCGTCGTTGGCTAGCATCATGGTTCCCAGAACCACGTTGTCTTCAAGTTGCTCTTTGGCAACGACTTCGGTGAGGCCTTTACCCTTGCGTAACTCTACCATTGGCGCAACATATTTATTTTGAATTTCAACTGGGTTGAAAATTTCAATATTGTCACCCAGAGTGACACCTTGTTGACCAGCGATACGATGAATTACTTCAGGATTGCCAAGTAATACCGGTTTAGCGATGCCACGTTCAGCACAAATAGCAGCTGCTGCAATAGTACGCGGTTCTTCACCTTCTGGTAATACAATACGTTTATTGGCACTGCGAGCCATTTCGGTGAGCTGGTAACGGAAAGCGGGTGGCGACAAGCGACGCGCACGGGCAGAAATAGCCGTTAATGACTCTATCCAATGTTTGTCGATGTGGCCAGCAACGTAGTCCTGTACCAATTCGATCCGTGAGGCATCGTCAACGGGGATTTCAGCATTGAAGCTTTGTAAGGCTAACGAAGTTTGCCAAGTGTTTGACTCAATCAACATCACTGGTAAACCAGTGGCAAATGCACCTTCACATAGTTTTAAAACTTGAGGTTCTGGTTGATAACCACCAGTCAGCAATAAGGCTCCAATTCTAACACCGTTCATGGCTGCTAAGCAGGCTGAAACAATCACATCGGAGCGATCGCCAGAGGTCACTAACAGGCTACCCGCATTAAAATGTTCGACCATGTTATGGATGCTGCGAGCACAGAAAGTCACTCGTCCTAAACGAGTATCCATGTCACCTTCGTTAATCACTCGAGCATTGAGGTGATTCGCCAGATCTCGCGCACGTGGTGAAACCAGCGGCGCATTCCAAGGAATACAGCCTAAAATACGCAGTGGGCTTTTGCCAAACATCTGCAGCACTTCAAGATTAGTCGAATGGTCTGATTTATTATCAAACATTTCGGTGAGGTCTGGACGAGTAATTTCATGCTCGTCGATAGGCGCACCAACTTTATTGATAATACAACCAATAATACGTTTGTTTTTTAGACCGCCAAAGTTATTACACGCAATTTCCATGCGCTCTTTTAACTGTTGCGAAGTATCGTTACCTGGGTTGGTAACAAATACCATATCGGCATCTAAAGCTTTGGCAATACCATAGTTAACATTGGTTGCGTAAGGAGATTCAGAGGTCGGGACTAGGCCTTCTACCACAACAATCTCTGCGCCAGATGTTCCAGAATTAAAACGAGCCACAATGCCTTCAAGCAAATCATCAATTTGATTGGCGCTGATAAGGTTTTCTGCATAGGCTTGGGTAAAAGGTTCTGGGGGAATAATATTTGATGCTTGGCGAATGATCGCTGTAGAACGTTCAGCGCCTTTTTCGCGACTTTTCGGTTGGGCAATGGGTTTAAAGAAATTAACGTTGACGCCATTGCGCTCCATCGCGCGAACCATTCCCAAACTGACGGATGTTACACCAACACCAACGCCAACAGGGATTAACATAATTGTACGAGCCACGGCTGTACCTCTTAAGTTAGGTGAAAGAATAAGGCTAGACTAAAATCTAACCTTAGATACAAAGTATGTTTTATTACTGAGTTAATGCGACAGCATCTTGAGCAATAACCATTTCTTCATTTGTTGGAATCACTAAAATTGGGCGGCTAGTACTAGTGGCGATATTGCCAGAGTTACCAAAACGTGCAGCTAAGTTTGCTTGCTCATCTAGACTAAAACCAAGTAGCGCTAGTTTTTCAACGGTTAATTGACGAACTAAAGCTGAATTTTCACCAATGCCACCAGTAAAGACGAGAGCATCTAGCTTACCGTCCATTGCTGCAGCGTAAGACATAATGGCTTTGGCTAAACGGTAAGTGAATACGTTCATCGCACGAAGCCCGGCGTCGCTGCCTTTTTGGTAGCCTTCTTCGACAAAACGACAGTCACTGCTTTCTTCCGTGAGGCCCATCAAACCAGACTCTTTGGTAAGCATGTTGTTGACTTGCTCTAATGTATAGCCTTCATTGTCGACTAAATGGAAAATAATCGCAGGGTCGATATCACCAGAACGAGTGCCCATTACCAAACCTTCGAGCGGCGTGAGCCCCATGCTGGTATCAACACTTTTACCGTTCTTCACGGCACAGAGTGAGGCGCCATTACCTAGGTGAGCGGTGATCACATTGGTCTCTTCTACAGGCAAACCCAAGGTTGCCGATGCTTCACGAGATACAAATAGGTGACTCGTGCCATGCATACCATAACGGCGAATGCCTTTTTCGCTATATAGCTTATAAGGTAAGGCATAAAGAAACGCGCTTTCTGGCATGGTTTGGTGGAAGGCGGTATCAAATACTGCAACGTGTGGTTGCTGAGGAAAACAATCTTGAGCCGCTCGAATGCCGATTAATGCAGCTGGATTATGCAGTGGCGCTAAGCTAGCGCAGTCTTCGATACCAGCCAAGACAGCTTCGTCAATAATCGCTGATTGAGTGAACTTTTCTCCGCCATGAACGACGCGGTGACCAACGGCCACAATATCGTTCAAAATTTCAGGATTTTTTTCTAAGAGGTTGCTTACAATAAATTCGATAGCTTCATGGTGTGCGGCATTGGCACCTAGCTTTGAATCCCCTTTTTCGCCATTTAACTTCCATTTGATACGTGCATCTTCTAAGTTAAAGCATTCTGCCAAACCAGAAAGAATCTCGTCACCGCTAACAGCGTTTAGCACTGCAAATTTTAATGAAGAGCTACCGCAATTAAGAACGAGTACCAGCTTATTGCTCATTTATAGACACCTGTTGTTGAATTTGTTCAATTATAGACAGTGGCTCAAAAACGTAGAGTATTAGAAGACCCGTTGTTTGAACCGGAAAACCAATCTTAAGCGCCGCCAAAAATTGATTTGACCTAGTGCCAAGGTCCCATTCAAGCTACACTTAATATATTAAGGTGATTTATATGAAACCGGCTGTCTGCCAATGATACCTGAAACGGATTTTTAATCATATATGTCATACTAATAACTAAGTGAATTTGTAAAAAAATTACTAATTTATTGGTTTAGGTCAATTTTTGGTCGCGAGGTGTCCATGGGTAAATTCTCTGAAATGTTAAATGATGGACATAACTATATGAAACGCTGGCCAAATCAGCGTGTGCTGTCACCCATTTTTCCTGAGAATCGAGTTATTTTTGCGACTTCTTTAGCGATGAAAACGATGCCAGCGATAGCGGTTGTCACAGTTATGCTGCCGTATATGGCTAATTTGACTGAAATATTACCACAATCAGTGATGATGGCGACGGTGATATTTTTAATGCCTTTACATGGTTTATATTGGTTGGGACGTCGAGCAAATCAGTTATTACCGCCCAGCTTAGCTAACTGGTATCGTGATCTACATCAAAAATTGGCCGAGGCTGGTGAGCGTATTTCACCTCTGGCGGTGAAACCTCGTTATAAAGAATTAGCAGATTTGTTGCGGAAAGCCTTCAAGCGTTTTGATAAAAGCTTTGTGTTAGCTGAAGACTTTACTGATTACCCTCGTTGATATAATTGTAATACAAATTCAAAGTCAATTTCGAATTGTGATTGCGCTAATTGCTGTTGTTCTAGCAGTTTGGTATTTTTCCAAGCAAATGGCGTCATTTTAGTTAAGGCAGACATATCTTCTTGATTTAATATGGCTAACTGACTTATTTTTTGTTGCTCAGTGAGTCGCCAGCCAGCTAATTCTTCAGCTTGTTCTTGATGCGCTTGCAACTCCTTGTAAATCAAACGTCGTAATTGCTGTAAATGCCTGGCTCCTGGGACGACTTTGAGTAAAAAGCTATGGTTATGTGAGATACGCAGTAACTCCTGATTATCGCTGGGGGCAAATACACGAACGATAAAATCAATGCTGTTATCGGCAATTGGTAATCGGTGGTTACTAGCCACAAAAAATTGGCAACTTTTGTGACGTTTAGCTGCCATTCTGATCCCATCTTTTGCTATATCTACACCTATCACTGCGTCTGCTTGTGCCTGCTCCTGACGGATGGCTGCCGTGTAGTAACCTTCTCCACAGCCTAAATCAAGAATGCATTTTGCTTGGTGAAGCGAAAGTAGTTGATTGATAGCATCCGCTAAGAAATTAAAATGACCTTGATTGAGAAAATGTTGGCGTGCTTGCAGCATCGCTTTGCTATCTCCTGGCTGCTTCGAATTCTTATGTTGCACGGCCAGTAGGTTGGTGTAGCCTTCTTTTGCTTGGTCGAAACAATGGCCTTTAGCACAAGACCACTGTTTGTTTACTTTGCTTAGCCGAAGCTGGCAAATGGGGCATATCATCATCAAAAAATAAGCCTTAATCGCGTGAAACTAGTAGATAACCTTGCTGTGGTATTGTTGCAAGATCCCTTTAATGGTTTCCATCGTTTCTTTGCTCGGCGGTTTTACGCCAGCGAGTGGGTAATCTTCTCCCATGGCGGTCCATTTGTGTTTTCCGAGCTCGTGGTAGGGGAGTAATTCAATTTTTTCTACGTTGTCGAAAGGTGCGAGAAACTGACCTAAGTCATGAGCCGATTGTTCATCATCGGTGAAACCAGGAACCACAACATAGCGGATCCAAGTGGTTTGGCCTACTTTGTGTAGATAACGAGCAAAATCCAGCGTTCGTTTATTACTGACACCAACCAATTCTTGGTGTACTTCATCGTGGATTTGTTTAATGTCGAGCATCACCAGATCGGAAGCATCAAGTAGTTCGTCAATCACTTCCGTATGTTTACGAACGTAACCATTAGTATCGAGGCAGGTATGGATCCCTTGAGCCTGACAGGCTCGAAATAAGTCTCGAACAAACTCCGCTTGTAGGATGGCTTCGCCACCACTGGCGGTTACACCACCACCACTAGCATTCATGAAACGGCGATAGGGAGTTAAGTCATTCATTAAATCGTCTACAGAAATTTCTTTACCGTCATGTAAGTCCCAAGTATCGCGATTATGACAATATTGGCAGCGCATTAAACAGCCTTGCATAAATACGATAAACCTGATCCCTGGTCCATCGACGGTACCGCACGATTCTGTTGAATGAATTCGCCCAATTCTAGACATTTGTTTCTCCCAAAAAAAAACCTTGCCCAACAATGAGGGCAAGGTCAATTATAACCGGAGTTTCTGCTAAGCAGAAACTACTAAAGCTAAGATTAGATGCTTTGCGTAAAAGTACGAGTGATTACGTCTTGTTGCTGCTCAGCTGTTAGTGAGTTAAAACGCACTGCGTAACCCGATACACGGATGGTTAACTGAGGGTATTTCTCAGGATTTTCCATCGCGTCAACTAACATTTCACGGTTCATCACGTTCACGTTGAGGTGTTGGCCACCTTCCACATCAGTGTTGTGGTAGAAGTAACCGTCCATCAAACCAGCCAGGTTGGTTTTTTGAGTATCGTCATCTTTACCTAGAGCGTTTGGCACGATAGAGAAAGTATAAGAAATACCGTCTTGTGCGTTAGCAAATGGTAGTTTAGCGACCGAAGTTAATGATGCTACAGCACCTTTTTCGTCACGACCATGCATTGGGTTTGCTCCCGGTGCAAATGGAGCGCCGGCTTTACGCCCATCTGGTGTGGTACCTGTTTTCTTACCATAGACCACGTTAGAAGTGATGGTAAGTACAGATTGAGTCGGAACAGCATCACGGTAAGTTTTAAGCTTACGGATTTTGTTCATGAAGCGCTCAACCAAGTCAACTGCGATGCTATCTACACGATCATCGTTGTTACCAAATTTAGGGTAATCACCGTTGATTTCAAAATCTACAGCAATGCCATCTTCGTCACGAATTGGCTTCACTTCAGCATATTTAATCGCTGATAGTGAGTCTGCAGCAACTGATAATCCAGCAATACCACAAGCCATGGTACGGTATACGTCACGATCATGAAGTGCCATCAACGATGCTTCGTAGCTGTACTTGTCATGCATATAGTGAATGCAGTTTAGAGCGGTGACATATTGCTCTGCTAACCAATCCATGAAGGTGTCTAAGCGAGCCATGATGTCGTCGTAATTTAATACTTCATCGGTTACTTTTTCGCCAACAGGACCTACTTGGATTTTTAGTTTCTCATCCATACCGCCATTCATGGAGTACAGCAGGGTTTTTGCTAAGTTCGCGCGAGCACCAAAGAACTGCATTTGTTTACCAACAACCATTGGTGATACACAACATGCGATGGCGTAATCGTCGTTATCAAAATCAGTGCGCATTAAATCATCATTTTCGTATTGAATTGATGAAGTATCGATAGATACTTTGGCACAGTATTTTTTGAAGTTAAGCGGTAATTTCTCTGACCATAATACGGTAATGTTTGGCTCTGGAGAAGGACCCATAGTGTATAGGGTGTTCAAGAAACGGAACGCAGTACGGCTTACTAGGGTTCGACCATCAACACCCATACCACCCATTGACTCAGTTGCCCAAATTGGGTCACCAGAGAACAAGTCATCATACTCAGGAGTACGTAGGAAACGAACCATACGTAACTTCATGACCAAGTGGTCAACCAGTTCTTGCGCTTCACTTTCAGTGATCAGGCCAGCAGCCATGTCGCGCTCGATGTAAACGTCTAAGAAAGTTGTGGTACGGCCAAATGACATTGCCGCGCCATTTTGTGACTTAACGGCGGCCAAGTAACCAAAGTAAGTCCACTGAACGGCTTCTTTTGCAGTTTTAGCTGGCACTGAAATATCACAACCGTATTTGGCTGCCATTTCTTTAATTTGAGCTAAAGCACGATACTGTTCGTTGATTTCTTCACGAAGGCGAATCGTTGCTTCTAAGGTGTCACCTTTAATGAGATCTTTTTCTAACGAACGATGCTGTTTTACTTTATCGGCCATTAAGAAATCAATGCCGTATAAGGCAACGCGACGGTAGTCACCAATGATACGTCCACGGCCATAAGCATCAGGTAAACCAGTTAATACGCCTGATTTACGACATTTCATGATCGCGCCAGTGTATACGTCGAATACACCTTGGTTATGGGTTTTACGGTACTCTGAGTAGATCTTGCTAACCGCAGGGTCTAATTCACGATCGTAAGCTTTACAAGAACCCTCGATCATCCGAATGCCGCCATTTGGGATGATCGCACGTTTCAACGGTGCTTCAGTTTGCAAGCCAACAATAGTTTCTAAATCTTGATTGATGTAACCAGCATCATGTGAGGTGATGGTTGAGATAACTGAAGTATCGAAGTCTACCGGCGAGTGAGTGCGGTTTTCCTCTTTAATGCCTTCCATAACTTTTGCCCAAAGCTTATCCGTTGCTTCGGTTGACCCTGCTAAAAAGCTTTCATCGCCTTCATATGGGGTATAGTTAGTTTGAATAAAGTCACGAACGTTAACTTCATTTTGCCATTCGCCAGTTTTAAAACCTGCCCATGATTCAGCAAAAACTTCGTTCTTCTCTGTCATTTCTTGTTCCACCTATAAGTTGGTATACAAATGAATAAATTACGTTGTATAAAGTAGCGCGCAAAGCGCTACTCCTTTTAGCCTAGAACTAGTATAGCGTTTGTTCTAAGCGATAAAGTCTTTCTCACTATAATAATGCTGGAATGCCATATTTCCCTTCCAACATCCCTACTGCCAGCATTGCAGCGGCGCAGACAATTAGGACGACAGTTGGAATAATGATACGGTCCAATTTACTTAGTTTTTTCGGACGTTCTTTATCGCCAATGAGGCCATTATTGTCTAACAGCATAGTTAATGCCCATGCTAATACCGGGTTGGTTACCATCGCAGCAAACACACAAATACCTGCAGACTGAGAGTCTTTAGAATCTTTAATCATTTGCATGCCAGCTTCTAACAACGGCAATGAAACACCAACCAATAACGCGATACGCATTACCGGTGGCCATACAGCGGCATCCATTGGGTAGCCAACAATAGCAATGATCATCACTAAAGAACCGAGGAGGATTGCGCCGCCGGGGATTGGACGCTTGGCAATTGCTGCAGGGATCATATAAGTCCCCCAGCTGGAAGTGATGTTACCACCACCGACCGCGGTACCAACCATTTGACGAATCGAACACATGGTCATGGTGTCATCAACGTCCATCAATACTTTGTCAGTTTTTTTCGGGTAGTTCAGTTCTTGGAAAATGCGATGACCTAAGAAGTCGGGTGACCACATCGCGACCGCTAAGATGGCAAAAGGTAATGAAGCAATAAAGTGCTCAATGTTTGGTAAGCCTAACATCCATCCTTCTTCAGTGGAGCCCCACCAGTATGCAGGATTTAAGTTTGGTAAACCTGGCTCGGTCGTAAAGGTTAAATCAAACCCTGCACCAGCGAGCATGGCCACCACAAATCCGGTGACAGCACATAAAGGGATCGCTAACCAGCGTTTACCAAGCTTGGCTAATACGGCGTAAACAACAACAGTAATTGCTAGTACAATCAAGGCAATATAGCCCATGTCGCCTGCTGCTACGCCTTCGGTTTGACTGCTAAGTCCATTGGCCCAGCCAATTAAAGAGTTGATTTGGCTTATTGAACCGGTAAAGCCCAAAAACACCAATAGTCCACCTGCAACGCCTTCACTGGTTAAGTTAACCAGACGGGAACCGCCTTTAACTGCGCTCAATATCAAGCCAAAGACGCCAATTAAAATAGCCAACGCTAATGGATGAGCCCCAGCCATGGCAATCATGAAAATCATAGGAATCATTGGCCCGTGGTTACCGGCCAAGTTAGCTCTTGGGTTTACAAAACCAGAGGCTAAAATACAGAATAGAAATGCGGGAATGATCATTTCTACACGTGAAACTTCAATAGCGAACTCTACGCCTAAATTGACATGCTCCCATTTATCAGAGAGACCTGCTGCCCAAGCCATCATCACTGCAGAGTACATTGCGATAATACCGATGGTGCCAGCAATTGCTGGGACTAAATCTTCCAGTTCAAAGCGAAAGTCACGACCGGGTAAATTTAAACTATAACGACGTGGCTTCATGATCTGAAGTTCATGGTCTAAATAGTCAGAACGAGTTTCAAATTCAGATGCAGGGCGGTGTGCTTCTGAGTAGCTCAGCTCTTCGTCTTGAGACTGATGGTTGTTACTGGACATAGTTTCCTCAAATAACAAAATGTAAATCGGTTAATCGCAGGTGCTCATAAAAGCGTATTTCGCTTGAGTTCCCTCTCACTCGCGATAATCGTCTCATCTAGACGAACAACATAAAGGACTGTGAGTGTAGCTATTGAAATAACTCCAAGCTTTGTGTTTAAGAAATTTAGAGGATATTCGTATTGGATAATTGCGTATATTTAACAAAAATCAGGCGGTTAAAGATAAATATTTATCTGGGTAAAAACCGACAGTTTTGTTGTTAACTCTCACAACATATTACCTCATATTTTTCTTAGCAAAATTGTAGCAAAGCAAGCTGGATTTAGAACTTGATCCAAGTCAATAAAGGCCATAATTTCTGTAATTTTATTACCTTTTTAGGGGCTCGCTCTGCTAATTAATAGATTGTCAATGGGGTATTCTGTAATTTACTTACTAAAAGTATGGGCTTTAGACTGAGATCTAGCTCACCTTATTTGAATCTTAATAGACTAAGGATTTTACACTGATTTAACATTTAAAGTGGGCTGTTTTTGCGATGGAATATATTAGCTAGTGTTTACAAAAAACTGAGTTATCATTCTAGGTATTGAGAAATAATTCGGGTTATTTATTTCTATCAGCTTAGACATGCAGTTTTCGTGAATATAAACATGCTGTGAAAATATAGCTTTAGGGTGTTTTGTAATCACATTAATAGATATCGCCCCATAAAATGTTGAGTTTTGTCTTTTGGGGTGATACTTTTTGTTGAGTTGAACGTGTAACAATTTATTTAACAATAATGCGTGCCTCGGGATAAGGGCTTGGTTGTTTTGACAGCCATTAACAAGGTAAATAACAATAATATGAATGATGCGGCTGCATTAGATGTCTCTAATATCCATAAAGTATTTGGGGATAATGAGGTTCTTAAAGGGATCGATTTAACGGCTAGAAAAGGCGATGTTATTTCTATCATCGGCTCTTCGGGCTCAGGTAAAAGTACCTTTTTACGTTGCATGAACTTGTTAGAAACCCCTACTCAAGGGGAGATTTTGGTTCATGGCGAGCAAATTGCGTTTAAGCATTTGCGTAATGGGGAACGAATCCCTGCAAACAGTAAGCAAGTTGAGCTTGTTCGCTCCCGCCTATCGATGGTATTCCAAGGGTTTAACTTATGGTCACATATGACCGTATTGGAAAATATTGTGGAAGCACCTATTCACGTCTTAGGGGTACCAAGAAAAGAAGCGACTGAGCAGGCGGAAGCATTGCTGGAGCGAGTCGGCTTACATGATCGTAAAGATTATTATCCTGCTCATATGTCTGGTGGTCAGCAACAGCGCGCTGCGATTGCTCGAGCATTAGCGATGAATCCTGCAGTCATGTTGTTTGACGAACCCACTTCTGCGCTTGACCCTGAATTAGTGGGTGAAGTACTTAAGGTGATGCGCAGTTTGGCGGAAGAAGGCCGCACTATGCTGGTGGTTACTCACGAAATGGCTTTTGCTCGTGACGTTTCAAACCAAGTCCTATTTTTACATCAAGGCGTGGTTGAAGAGAAAGGCTCTCCGCAAAAAGTTTTCGAAAATCCCGATTCTGAGCGGATGCGTCAATTCCTCGCGCCCAACTATTAGTTTATGGAAGACAGGCGTTAATTCGCTGATAATGCAAACATTATGGAGTATTAAAATGAAAAAAACAGTAATCGCGATGATGGGTGTTTTGGCGCTCGCAAGCACGCCATTAATGGCCAAAGATTGGAAAGTAGTGCGTTTGGCGGTAGATGTGCCTTACGAACCTTTTGAGTACAAAGCGCCAGACGGCTCGCTAACTGGTTTTGAAGTTGATTTAGGGAATGCGGTTTGTGCTGAAATGAAGGTGAAGTGCGAGTGGGTTGTGCAGGCTTGGGATGGCATTATTCCTGGTTTACTTGCGCGTAAGTACGATGCGATTTTTTCTTCAATGTCTATCAATGAAGAGCGTGCGAAGAAAGTACTATTCTCTGAACCTTACTATATCACCCCAACTGGTTTTTTTGGTCCTAAAGCAAGTACCGTTGATCCTGCTAAGCCTGAAACATTGAAAGGTCTTAGAGTAGGGGTACAGCGAGGAACGATTCAAGATACCTACGCAACTGAGCATTACTCGAAGGTTGCGGATATTAAACGTTATACCACTGGTGATGATTTAGTGGTTGATCTTCAAGGCGGACGTATTGACCTTGTGGTGATTGATTATCCGGTAGGCGTAAGCTCGATTTTAGATGTCGATGCAGACAAAAAATTTATGTCAGTGGGTGAGCCTATTCCGCTTGGTAATGGCGTTGGTGTTGCTGCTCGTAAACGCGATAAAGCGCTTATCGAGATGTTTAACAAGGCGCTTGCTACGGTCAAGAGCAATGGAACCTACGATAAAATCAACGATAAGTACTTTGATTACAGTATTAAAATGTAGCTTTGCCTGACCATTAACCCGAGTATGACTCGGGTTAATTTTTAAGAGATTGATTATGCTTGACCTATATGGTTACGGCCCCTCTATTTTTATGGGCGCAATTGTCACCATCGAAGTGGCTTTCTTGTCTTTGGCGGTTGCCTTAGTGCTTGGTTTGTTGGCGGCAGTAGCCCGTCTATCTAAACATTGGCTGGCCAATGCTGTTGCTACTATTTATACCACGGTGATCCGCGGGGTACCCGATTTAGTATTGATGTTGTTAATATTTTTCGGGGCACAGATCATGGTTAATTCTGTTTCTGACTGGGTATACGATCGCTTTGATATTGAATATTACATCAACATTAATGAATTTGTAGCTGGTGTGACCACCATTGGATTTATTTTTGGTGCTTACATGGCTGAAACTTTTCGTGGCGCATTTTTGGCGGTCGATAATGGTCAAATTGAAGCGGGTAAGGCTTATGGTATGACTGCGTTACAAATATTTCGTAGAATTACGGTGCCACAAATGATGCGTCATGCGATCCCTGGGATCGGTAATAATTGGTTAGTCATGGTGAAAACGACCGCTTTAGTTTCGGTTATTGGTTTGGCCGATATGGTTCGTCTTGCCAAGGAAGCTGCGGGTGCGGTGCATGAACCATTTATATTCTTTATTCCTGTGGCTTTCGTTTATTTAGCCTTAACCAGTGTTTCTGAAATATTCTTAAAGCGTTTAGAAATTCGTTTTAGTGTGGGTACCGACAGGTAAGGTCTTAACTATGTATGAAATGATCGAGAACTTACTGGCGAGTAATGAGATCTTCACCTTAAGCACCGTTCTCACTTATTGGGATGGTCTGGTGATGACTGTTCAATTAACCTTTATGTCTCTAATTATCGGCCTTTTGTTGGCTATACCACTCGCGGTACTGCGGGCTTCTGATAATTTTTTTGTAAGCCGTAGTGTATGGATATTTACATATTTTTTCCGCGGAACACCTTTACTGATTCAGTTATATATTATTTATTATGGCGTCACCTACATCGAGGGCATTCAAGACTCAATGTTCTGGCCGATTGTGCGTGAAGCATTTTATCCTTGTTTATTAGCTTTTGTATTGAATACAGCTGCTTATACTACCGAAATATTTCGTGGTGCCATCGTGGCAACCCCTCGAGGCGAAATAGAAGCCGCTAAGGCCTACGGGATGTCTGATTTAGGCGCGATGCGTCGTATTATTTTACCAAGTGCTTTGCGCAGAGCATTACCAGCGTACAGTAATGAAGTGATCTTCATGTTGCATGCCAGCTCTATTGCGAGTGTGGTCACTATTATCGACCTCACTGGCGCTGCGCGGGACGTTTATGCAAAGTACTATGCACCATTTGAAGCATTTACTTTTGTAGCTGCGATATATCTTTCGCTTACTTTTATGTTGGTCTATGGTTTTAAGCAGTGGGAAAAGCGTTGGCACAGACACTTGCGCCCATTGAGTTAAGCCCTGTTTTAATCATACGATAGCAAGGGGCTTTGCCCCTTTTTTCATTGTTAATCTTTAACCTTCTACTGTTGGCCACTTTATAGGATGGACAGTGAATGATTACATTGCTAAAAAATGCTCAGATTTACACGTCACAGCTCTTTGGCAGGCGTTGTTACTTGTTCCATGGGCTGGATGCAGTTATCCCGAGTTCTTCGCTTACTTTATCTAGTGACCTGACGAATAGGCATACCTATCAGTCTAGTTATTCGGGTGAACGCTCCTAGACTGGCCATCATTTGTCCCCCTTACGTGTTGTAATGACGCAAGCTCAATTTTCCACTCAGTCGCTGCTTATAAAGGTACATTGCCGTTTCCGACAAGGAGCATTTAGATCTAGCGATTATTCAGCTTTCTCTTCCCCATTGCCATTAAGCTTTGTCCGAATATGTATTTCTTAATGAGGGCGGTACCATCGATCTCGTGGCGAGTATCAGCCCGCGATTTATCGCGCAGGGAGAAGTCTGCAGCGCTAAGGCTCTAGGGATTATTTTGAATAGCGGTTTAGATTGGCAACAAGTCAGTTTTGGAACGGAACCAATGTAAGCTTACTCTGAGTTTAATGCATAAGGAGAGTTGATTAAGATATCGTGTGGTGAATTGATTCGTTTTTATTAGCCAAGTGTGGTGTGGAACTCAAGGAGGATGAGCCTTTGGTGGAGATAGCGCTTTTGCTGATGAGTGAACATATCGCAAGATACAGGTTTTATTAGATAAAGGGCGATGGGTGGAGCGATGTTGCCGATTTAGTTGTGTTCGCTCGCGATCGTTCAGACATCTGCAGGTCGTCGGGGAAGGGAAATCTATTTGTCGCCGATGATTTTGCTGGCTCGTTTTTCATTGAGGCCTAGTGCATAATAGTGTCACTTGGTTTTTAGTAGAAGTAGCCCTATGACGTTTAAAGGATTTACGACTCAGCTGGTTCATTGTGACCGCCTAGCTGGGATCGAGGAGGGAGCGGTGCACGCGCCGATCCACAACTCGGTGCCTTATGGATATGCAGCCACTCAAGATCTACTTGATGTATTTCAAGGGAAGCAAGTCGGCCACGCTTATGCCCGCCAATCCACTCCTACCTTAGATTATTTGCAAGGCCGAATTGCGATGCTTGACCAAAGCATCGCCAGTTTGGTGTTTGCCAGTGGCATGGCTGCAATTGGTACGGTATTTCTAAGCTTGCTTAAGGCTGGTGATCATATCGTCGCGAGCCGTTTTCTATTTGGTAATACCAGTAGCATTTTTGGTACGCTCAAGGGTTATGGTATTGAGGTAAGCTTGGTTGATGCCACGGATCGAGAAGCGGTCGCCGCGGCTTGTCAAGTCAATACCAAGATGGTGTTTGTTGAAACGATTGCTAATCCGGCCACCCAAATTGTCGATTTACAAGGGATTGGTGAGTTATGTCAGCAGCGCGGATTAGTTTATGTTGTCGATAATACCTTAACTTCTTCCTATTTGTTTCAGCCAGCTTCCGTGGGCGCAAGTCTTATTGTCACTTCCTTGTCTAAGTATGTGGGCGGTCATGGCAATGCGCTTGGTGGCTCGGTGAGTGACACGGGGTTATTTGATTGGTCGAAGTTTCCTAATATTTTTGAGGCCTACCGTAGTGGCGATCCTAAAATGTGGGGGATTAATCAGATTAAGAAAAAAGGACTTCGTGATTTTGGTGGTGCCTTAAGTTCACAGGCTGCTCATCTATTATCGGTGGGCTCAGAAACGATGGCCTTACGGATGGAGCGCCAGTGTGCCAATGCAATGGCTTTAGCACGTTTATTAACCAAACACCCTAAAGTGGCTAAAGTGTATTATCCCGGCTTGGAGAGCCATCCTCAGCATCAACGCGCGAAAAGTTTGTTTAAACACTTTGGTGCATTAGTTAGTTTCGACTTGATTGAAGGGATTGATTGCGTTGCCTTTTTAGATAGGCTTCAGATCGTGATTAATGCGACTCATTTGGGCGACAATCGAACTTTAGCGCTGCCAGTCGCTCAAACTATTTATTACGAAATGGGTTTAGCAGCACGTCAAGCTTCAGGGATTAGCGAGACGATGATCCGTTGTTCGATTGGCATCGAAGATACGCTCGACCTAGTGACTGATTTTGAGCAGGCCTTATTGCAGTTTTAGATGGTGCTAGCACCGTGTTTAAAAAGCCTTGGCAACTGTTGCTCGGGCTTTTTATGAGTTATTTCTAGATCTATTTGGCTTGAGATGCCGAATGCTTAAGGGGTATCAATAGAAAGTAACTCCACTTCAAAAATAAGGGTCGATCCCGCTGGAATTGAGGCGATGCTGCGTTCTCCATAGGCTAAGTGGCTAGGGATAAAAAAGCGATATTTGTCACCCTCATGCATCAGTTGTAAGCCTTCGGTCCAGCCTCTAATGACTTGCCCTAAAGGAAATTGCGCCGGTTGCGCTCGCTCAACAGAGCTATCAAATACTAGGCCATTGAGTAGGCTCCCGTGGTAATGCACGGTCACGGTGCTGCTTGCTGAAGGTTTCGCTGACTTGCCTCTGTTTTCAAGAATTAGATATTGTAAGCCGGAGCTGGTACTTACAACGCCTTGTTGTTGAGCATTATTAGCCAAAAAATCTTGACCAAGTAATTGATTACTTTTAATTATTTTTGCATGATTCTGCTGGCGAATATAAAACACAACAATCAAAATAGCGAGTATTGCTAATACAATAAATTTCAAAAAACTATCCTTTTCTATCAAGGGGGGCGGTTCGCAATAGCGACCAGTTTAAAGATACTGCCTACGGCTATAGCGCTGAGGTGAATCTTCAACTTTAACTGAAGTGTTGATTAAAATACATCACGAGTCACCGAAAATAATGCTGCTCATGGCGAGCTAGCGAGTCATTTTCTTCACAAATACTACAACAAATAAGGCGATGATAAAGCTACCGCTAAAGGCTTCTATTGCTGCAAAAACACGAGATAATCCTACAGGGGTAAAATCCCCATAACCTAGAGTCGTGAAGGTCACGACGCTGTAATACAAACATTCAAAGAAGGCGACCATGTTTTGAGTTGCTGTTTGATTAAGATCAAAGGTAACAATATTGCCGTTGAAATGGATGCCGGTAAACAGATAGACCAGAGCACTACTAAAAATAATCGCCAGAGAAGTAAAAATAACTCGCATCGGTAATTCACCATAGCCGCAGACTAAGTCGACTAGCTTTGAAATGGCTCTTGGATAGGAATACTTAGGCATTTGATAACGGCGCATGGTGAGTTCTTTACGTAAGAAATGTCCTGCGGTGGTAAACAGCCCTTCAGCCTCAGCACTTTTACGTAAACTTCGATAGACTTCTTCTGCTTGCTGGTAATAGTCATTCATTAACTCGATATCTTGCTTTTGTTCCGCTGTTAGGGCCAACTTTTCTTGCATGACACGCGCTCCAACCTTAAGGCTATCACACTTACAACCTTCCATTTTTGCACCCAGCAGGTTGGTTTGAGTTAGGTTTGCGTGATTAAGGTTAGCGTCGCGAAGGTCTGCCTTCATTAAACTGCCACCCTGAAGGTTAATATTAAACAAGTGGGCGGCTTTGAGGTTACAGCGATAAAGATCGGCACCAGTCATATCATAGCCTTGTTTACTGTTGTATTTGACTAGATTGATATCGCATAGTTGGGCTTTTTTAAGGCATATTCCACGCATTAATCCGCCATTTTGGGCGTAGCGTTCTAGTTGTTCTTTAATTTCGGGGCCAGTTTTATTTTCATTGGGATCGTGCCAAAAACACAATCCATTGCTCAAGGCCTTTTCATGGCAAGGGAGCCCTGAGTCATCTTGATACGAACATTGGTTATTTCGAACCATCTGATTCGCCTTCTTTGATATGTTTGCTCTGAGGTCGTGAGCAAGCCAGTGTTGGTTGCTTATTTAAGTGTAAGCCAAAAATTAGAGCTGTGAGATCTACCTTGATAGAAAATGCTAAAGTTGTTCAATAAAAACAATATATTAACTTTTGTTTTTACTACCAAACTGCTGAAATTCGTTCTTTAGCGTTGAGTAACGCTCGGCGTGATTTTCGTTGAGCTTCAAGCCATCGAGTAATTTGATGGTAACTTTACAATCGTTTAGCAATTGCCCACTGACGCCCTTATCTGAGAGATTGATTTGTTTCAAAATCGCTTGGATTTTATTGAGAATAGCCCCGGTGTTTCCCGGTGCGACCTGCAGGGCCTTGTCAAAGTGGCTTGTCGCTTCGTCATAACGTTGTTCTTCGTAGGCATCAATGCCCATTTTGTTGTATTCGCGAAACAGCCCAAGTTTCTGTTCAAAGTCCTCATCTTTTAAAACTTTATGTGCTGAGGATAGCGATATTGGATCAATATTATCGCGTTTTTCTAACTCTTCAGCAAAGGGCATTGCATATTCAAACTCTCCCACTGAATTTAAGGTGAGGAAGGTATCGGGTAGTAACTCAACCGCAACTTTTTCCGGAGAGTCGAGTAGGCCATCATTGCTGCTAAACAAGAGTCTTTTAGCTTTGTTTAATTCGCCTTTGGTCGCGTGTACTCTTGCTTGACTGATCCCTTCGAAAGCATCGAAATTAAAGTCTTCGTCTTTGCCTTCTTCTCGTCTGGCATGAAACAGCACTGAATTTACTTCTTGTAGTAAGCGGTTTTTACGGTATAGGTCTTCTTCGCCTTGGGCTTCATCAATTAAACTTCGTACATAGTTACATAAATGATGTGGCCCCCGATGAATAGAGCGGCGTGCCAATTGCAAAATAGTTGAGAATGTTTCTTTCGCTAAACTCAGTTCTCCAGCATCAATCGCTAGCGAGGCCAATAGTTGTTGGCGTTCAAGGCTGTTTACGGCTAATTTAGAAGCTTTTAGCACGGTTTCCAGGGCTTTTTCGATATTTCCCTCAGCGCGGTAGGCTCGAGCTAACCAGTCATATGCGGTGAGTAACAGTGGGCTTTCTGCGATGGAGCGGCTGAGCGTATCAATTGCTTTTTTATTTTCATCGAGTAGCAGATATACCCGGCCTAAGGTCGCTTTGGCCCAAGTTTGTTTTCGCTCTTTTAGGATCGCCTCTAACGCTAGTTTGGCGTTTTCATATTCCCCTAAAGCAATTTGTGCTTCTACCTTTAAGTTTTTACAGTAGTTGCTGTAACGACTCTCTTTCTCGATTTGTTGGTCACATAGCTCAATTACTTTGCTATAGTTTTTATCGGCCAGTGCGTGATAAATATCACGTAAGGACTGTCTTTTCAGGTGGGCTCTGGCTAAGCGATTGTGTAATTGAAACTGTGAAAATGGTTTGGTAATAAATTCGTCAGGTTCCATTTCAAGTGCGCTGAGCACCATACTCTTATTATTATCACCACTAATAATAAAAAATAATGCATCCACTTCGAGTAGTTTGCTGACGCGTAACTCTTCTAGTAATTGTCCGCCGTTTTTACCTGTACCTAGATTATAATCCACCAATAGAATGTCGAACTTTCGTTTTCGGCAAGCTTTAACGGCCGCTTCTCCAGTTGTCGCAAAATAGACATCGCTTGCTCCAAAGTTTTGTAGCATGGCTTTAAGCATCACTTGAAAAGCGCGCTGGTCATCAACGATGAGTATTTTTTTTCCGCTATAGTTGTATTGCGTTGCCATTACCGTGTTATCTAATCCTTTTTCGATATCCTAGCACAACTTTGCCAAGGTTGAAGCTGTGTAAGTATAGCGGCCTAGCTGCTTAAGCTTATCATTTATAAAACCTTGCCAAACTAGCAGTGCTTGATTTACTATTAAGGCGTTGATGAGTTTTTTAGCTTGTCAACACTGAGTCAAAGCCAAACTTGGAGTGATCCAAGGTCGGAAAGTTACAGATCTTGAGAATTATATTCTTAAGATGGCTGGACCGCCTTAGTTGAGTGGTTTTATTTACAACATTGTTGTTTAACCTCTCAGTGAGTTAGTCTATTTACCGTTTATTACTTTCCGTATTTGGTTGGAACGCCAAGCTAAGTTAGCTTGGCGTATTTGTTTGGCGCTTAGTCCTAAATATTTTCTCGTTCTATCTTCTATCTTCTATCTTCTATCTTCTATCTTCTGTTGCAAATCTAACTACTGATTTTCTGTCTTATTTTAAAATCTATTCATGAGCGGTTTACTTGGGTTCGGTTAAAATGAAGGTTAACCTGATTGTTGTGCAGCATCGCCATAACTTAGTGAGCATATTACTTGCTCGGCATTACTGAGAGGTTATCAAGCATGATGCTAAATTTAAGACATAAAAAAAGACACCTAAAGTGTCTTTTTTTATCAAGATGGTGGAGGGAGGTGGATTCGAACCACCGAAGCTTTCGCGACAGATTTACAATCTGTTCCCTTTGGCCACTCGGGAACCCCTCCTGCTTGTGGAGCGGCATATTACCAGAACTTGTTAAGCTGTAAAGTAAAAAAGGCGATAAATTTTATAGCTTAATACTGTTTGCTTAATATCTGTTCATTTCGTGAATGTGAACTAAAGTTTTGTGTCTTTCTACCGATAAAGGTAATCAGTAGAAGGGGGCGCAATGTTAGTTGAGCAGATAAGAAATCATAGTTTGTGTGATGAGTTGCAGTTAGGCGATACGCTTAATCGTTGCTCTCAGCAGGGTGATCTTGCTCATTTTCATCTGCTATTGAGTATGTTGAGCCAAAACGTTTGCGATCAGGCTCAATTTTCCATGCAAAAACCTGCGGCCGAACAAGTACAGCAAGATCTGCGAGCTCAATTGCA
This sequence comes from Agarivorans sp. QJM3NY_33, assembly GCF_050870865.2. Lineage (NCBI taxonomy): Bacteria > Pseudomonadati > Pseudomonadota > Gammaproteobacteria > Alteromonadales > Alteromonadaceae > Agarivorans > Agarivorans sp. QJM3NY_33. The sequence goes on along the minus strand of NZ_CP194039.2, from coordinate 3,521,218 downwards.
GCTTCGTGAAGCTCGCCCTCTAATTGCTCAGGCTGATGAGTTCGAAGTGCAGGCGAATTGGAGTCAGCATTTACAAAAGGGCTCAATTGATACGATTCGTTTGGAGCAAGCCTTAAATGGTTATGCCGCCTGCGCGGACGATACGCTCGATGGAGTTCGTGAAGAGGTCATGAATAACGTGAGTCTACTGACGCGGTTAAAACATGGCGCGGCTAGTAAACCACTGCAAGTCATACCCGATGTAGAAGTAAAAGGTAGTGAAATTTATCAAGTACTAAGCAACTTCGATTATTCGAAGCCGCTTAAAGTTAAATATTATAATTAGCGAAAAACTACAGTTCGATTCCCGTAAACAAATACTTTCTCATCGAGCACTTGTTGCATGGCGCGACTTAATACCGACTTTTCTACATCTCGCCCAGCTTTTGCCATTTCTTGCGCGCTGTAGGTATGGTCAATATGAATCACGTGTTGCTCTACGATAGGACCTTCATCTAGATCGTTATTCACGAAGTGAGCGGTAGCGCCAATGATTTTAACCCCTCTATCGTAGGCTTGTTTATAAGGTTTAGCACCAATGAAAGCTGGCAAGAACGAGTGATGAATGTTTAAGATCTTATTGCTGAACGCCTCGACAAATGTTGGTGTGAGGATCCGCATGTATTTAGCGAGTACCACATAGTCGGGTTGATATTGTTGGACAGTTTCAATGATCAGCTGTTCATGTTGCTCACGTTTTAATCCTTCATGACTAATGTAATGGAAGGGGATGTCAAATTTCTCAGTGAGCGCTTGTAGGATATCGTAGTTGCCTACAACTGCGGCAATTTCAACATTCATATCACCGTATACGGCTTTCATGAGTAAATCGCCTAAGCAATGTGCTTCTTTGGTGACCATGATCACGATGCGCTTGCGTCCGGCCCCGACTAAACGACGGGCGCTGCCAATAGGTAGTGCATTGTCTAAATCAGCGAGCAACGTTTGGTCGTTAAAATAGCCTTCTAACTCGGTACGCATGAAGAAACGTCCCACTTCATTATCGACAAATTCGTTATTTTTAATAATGTTGAGTTGATGCTTGGCACAGATGTTGGTAATGGTTGAGATTAAACCTTTGGCATCTGGGCATTCGGTTAAAAGAATTTTTCTTTCCATGGTGTTTTCGATTTATTCAGCTTTAAAGTTAAGATTTTTTACAGCACTGTTTCAGTTTCTTCCCGCTCCCGCAGGGGCACGCAGCATTGCGAGCCAAGGGTGAAGGAGAAAATACACCATCGGTATAAAACCAATGTTCAGCAATTTTTGTGAAATTAGAGCGTTCATGCAAAATATTAAGTTGGCCTTGCTCGCGAAAATGAGCTTTAAACTCCACAATTCCGCTGTTGCCATCGAGTCGGTCGCAACTAAATAAAATTTCGAGTTTCTCCCATTGTGTCGCTTCCTCGGCGTTGAGTGCTAAGGGCTGCTCACTTGGACGAAAGTCCGGATGATGGCTTTGCCATAAGTAGTTCGCATCACCCAGAGTATAGGCACTATAGCGGGAACGCATTAGTTGCTCACAATGAGTCGGGCTTGATAAGCCGCTGATATAGGGTTGACAACATTGAACAAAGTTCAAGCCGCTACCGCAAGGGCAAACTAACACTCTGGAACCTCTAATTTGACTGAGGGCGAAGTGTAGCAAGAAGTTGGCAATAACACAGCTGAAAATTGCTTAGAGTTCGTTCGTTAGCGGCTTTCTTTTAGGCGGTGACTTTGAGATGTCGAGCAATAGAAAGTGAAAACTTGTATTGTAAATCGTTTTTTTTTAAGCCTTCATCTGCGATCTATGGCTGGCTTGCTTAGGGACAAGTTAATCTTTGATAAATACATGTTTTGGTTAAAGCTAAGGCTTAAACGAGTTAAGCTTAAACGAGGTATTATTATTGCTAGGGAACTGAATTTGCGTACTAAATTTGTAATTGAGCCTTTGCAGCTTGGTTTGGCAGAGGCTCTGCAAAATAAGATTGATTTGAAGACCAAGCCACAAGGTTCTTTGGGCCAATTGGAGTCATTAGCTTGTCAGTTAGGCCTGATACAGTCGACCCTTGAACCAGTGATCCAGCGCGCAAAAATGATTGTATTTGCCGCCGACCATGGGATTGCTTTAGCTGGGGTGAGTGCTTATCCACAAGCTGTGACGGCGCAAATGGTGCAAAACTTTGTGGAAGGGGGCGCGGCGGTTAATGTATTTTGTCGCCAGCACGGTTTTGCTTTTGAGATTGTTGATGTTGGTGTTAGCCAATTACTTTCAGAAGAGGGGGTTGCGTGTTGTAAAGTGGCAGCTGGAACAAAAAGTTTTTTAAGTTCAGACGCGATGACCCAAGCGCAATCGGAGCAGGCGATGGAGGTTGGAGTGGCTAGAGTTCGTCAAGCGGCCTTAGAGGGATCTAATTTATTGGCTTTCGGTGAAATGGGGATCGCCAACACAGCCAGTGCAGCCGCGTTGATGGCTGGTTGTTTGGGACTCCCGGTTAGCGATTGTGTTGGACGAGGCACTGGTTTAGATGACCAAGGTTTGGCACATAAAGTTGCGGTATTAGAGCAAGCAATGAACCATCATCGCGGAGATTATACGGCCGAACAATGGTTGGCGAAGGTTGGCGGTTTAGAAATAGCGGCCATTGTGGGGGCGATGCTTGAAGCCGCGAGTCGGCGGATGGTGATTTTGGTGGATGGTTTTATCTGTTCAGCTGCAGCGTTGGTTGCTTATCAAATCAATCCTCTGGTGAAACAATATATGGTGTTTTGCCACCAAAGCGCGGAACAGGCACATCAGCGTTTATTGAAGGCGATGGATGCTCATGCCTTGTTAGAATTGTCCTTACGTTTAGGTGAAGGGAGCGGCGCAGTATTAGCTTATCCCTTGGTTTGTTCCGCTGTCGCCTTTCTCAATCAAATGGCCTCATTTGAATCGGCAGGGGTGAGCCAACAGCAGGGCTAGCTAAGGTCCAAGGCTATTCTTGATTTTGCATGCAGAGAACATCTAGGCCATCGGTTTAAATCAATCGATGGCCATTGCTGCAAGTCGTTAATATTGAAAAGCAATCCTCGGTCGACTTGATATGGCTTGGCTCGACCGCAACACTGGAAGCGCTGAGTTAAGTGAGTTGTGCTTTCCTTGCCTGTTGGCAACCTTCGATGGCAGGGGCCAGCAGTTCTAAGGCGCTTTGATTACAAGCGGGCAGGCTGGCGGTGGATTGTTTGATTGGCGTCACTCGTTTTCCCCAGCGAATAACGGCCGCTCCCCAGGTGAGTCCTGCGCCAAAAGCTGCTAATAAGACATTGTCACCGGGCTTAATTCGACCTTGCTCTAAGGCTTCACATAAGGCGACAGGAACCGTTGCTGCTGAGGTGTTTCCGTATTTTTCAATGTTGATCATGATGTTTTCATCGGGGGCGCCAATTCGTTTGGCGAGAGCGTCGATGATCCGTAGATTGGCTTGATGAGGCACGATGAAGTTAAGTTCATGATTAGCAACTTGTGCCTGAGCCAAGACATTGCTGGCAGCTTCTCCCATACCTTTTACGGCACGTTTAAAGATTTCGGGCCCTTCAAACTGGAAGTTGTACAGGGTATCTACACCGCTAAAACGTTTGCGGTTGGTACCAAAATCCGCAATTGATAAAATTTCCCGTTTTTCACTGTCACAACCTAACTTAGCGGCTAAAAATCCAACTTTTTCTGGATCATCATTGGCTTCGATGATCACCGCTCCGGCACCATCACCGAATAACACAGCAGTATCGCGCTTGGTCCAATCGAGCAATTGACTGAGGCGCTCGGCACCAATTAACAATATTCTTTGCATTGCTCCTGTTTGAATTAAGGCCGCCGCAGTTTGTAGGCCGTAAACAAAACCGCTACAAGCAGCATTCATGTCAAACACGGCCGCTTGATCGGCATGTAGTAGCTGTTGCACGCGACTGGCACTGTTTGGCACTGTTGTTCCAGCTGTGCAGGTACACAAGATAATTGCATCGAGTTGTGCTGCATCTAAGTTTGCCGCAGCGAGAGCTTGCAAACCTGCATTGGCAGCTAGTTCGGCGATATCCACATGCGATATACAACGCTCTTTAATACCTGTTCGGCTACTTATCCACTCATCGGATGTGTCGATAAAAGTACTTAAATCGTGGTTAGATAGACGTGCAGGAGGCATACATTTGCCCCATCCGGTAATTTCGGCGTGATACATAAAGGCTAGAAACTCTCATACTATAATGTGCCAAGGATTATGCCTGATGCATGCTAAATAGCCAAATTGTCTGATTCTTGAGCTTGACTGGTTGGTTTTATGACTTAAGCTAGATATCCCAGTTTGAGTCTATTTTTTCAGACTTAAGTGTAGGCAAATTGACTGCTTGGTTTGGGCTCATGGATAGCTTATAAGCTCTGGTATAACTAGATTGAGGTCTTATATGACGGTGACAGGTCAACAATTCGCGTCAGCATTCCCAAACGACGATAAAATTGAATGCTCGCGCTTTAATCACCTTACTCGCTATTTTGAACTAAGCATTGATATCTGCGCCGATCCCTTGACTCGGCTCGCTTTTGCTTCTGAACAGATAGCGGCCTTGCCGCTACTTAAAAAAGTCGCGGTAAATGGTGAGCTGGATGATATAGCCGTGTTTTTCGCTGAGATGTTTATTTGGCCATTGAGTGACATTTGCGAAGTGAGAGCCCCAGTTCCCTTAAGGAGCGAGGAATGGTTATTACTCGATGCGGATGAGGTAGGACACTCATGAGTGTTCAGCCCTAGTTTGGGGGAACGCTCACGATAAATATGCTTGATGCGACTTATGGTGAGCGACTAGTCGTCTTGTTAATGCTCGCAAGCTTTTGTTTTATTAATAATTTCATTCACGTAAACAATCGCTTGCTTGCATTTATTAAGCTTGCAGTGAACCGTATTGTCGAGCTGCCGTCACAACTATTATAAATAACGAGCTTGAAGGTGTTGTTTAAAATACTGGCTATTTAAGTTTTCGCCAGTGGCGCGGCTGACTAGTTCATCGCTTGGGTAGAAACTGGCTTGTGACCAGATGTTTTTTTGTAACCAGGCAAAGACCGTATCGTAATTACCGGTTTGAACTTGCGCGGGTACCTCCGGATGTTGTTTCACCAGCGCTGTGTGAAATTGTGCTGCATACATTGCACCGAGTGAGTAGGACGGAAAATAGCCGATTAAACCAGCAGGCCAATGCACGTCTTGCATGCAGCCATCTTGGTAATTGCCTTGTGTAGATAGTCCTAAATACTGTTGCATTTTGAGATCCCATAATTCCGGGATATCAGCCACGGTAATTTTTTGGGTAATCAGGTCTCGTTCTAATTCGTAGCGCAACATGATGTGTGCAGGATAGGTCACTTCATCGGCGTCAACTCGAATATAACCGGGCTGTACCTTAAGGTAGTGTTGTTTGAGCTCGCTTAAGCGCATTGGCTGCTGATGGCACAAATGCTGATTGACTAAGGGGAGTAGTTGTTCAATAAATGCCTGACTGCGACCCAATTGCATTTCAAAGAATAGGCTTTGGCTTTCATGAATGCCCATTGAGCGGGCCTGACCCACTGGTAGATCGAGGAAATCTAAAGGTAGATTTTGCTCATAGCGAGCATGACCCGTCTCATGCACTATTCCCATCAGCGAGCGAGTAAAGTCTTGTTCTTCGTAACGGGTGGTAATTCGAACATCCTGAGGGACTCCACCACAGAAGGGGTGAGTACTCACATCGAGGCGACCATGATTAAAATCGAATTGCAGCTTCTTCATCACTGCTAAGCCGAGTTGCTTTTGTTTATCACTGGCAAAGGGCGCATTGAGCTGAAGCGCGGGCCAACTTTTTTGTTGTTCGACGACCTGTTGGATCAGTTGGGGGAGCCAGGCGTGTAACTCACCAAATATTTTATCCAAACGCTGCATTTGCATGCCGGGTTCGTAGAGATCAAGCATCGCATCATAAGGGCTTAACCCAGTTTTATCGGCTCTGATCTGCGCTTCTTCAATGGCTAATTGCATCACCGCTTGTAGGTTAATCTGAAAGGCCTTCCAGTCGTTGTTGCCACGCTGTTCACGCCAAGCGTGTTCGCAATGTGCGGTTGCCAAAGATTTTGCTTTGACGAGATCGCTGGGGAGGGCAGTTTGCTGTTGCCAATGACGTTTCATTTCTCGTAACGAGGCCTGTTGTTGCGGATTTAGGTTTAGTTGTTTGGCTTGTTCTAGCCATTCTGGCATTGCTGAATGGGTGGACTTTTGATGGATTAATACGGCGAGTTCTGCCAGTGCTTCGGCACGGGCTTGATTTCCACCATTAGGCATCATTGTCGCTTGATCCCAGCTACAGATAGCATTTAAATGCGCGAGCTTAGATAGATGTTGAAAGTGCTGGCAGAGTTGTTGGTAAGCGTTGGGCTTTGTCATAATTATTCCTTGGTCGATGCGAATTTAACGGATTCGGCGAGCATGACGTTCGCGGTTATCGAGTTTTTGTAATTCACTTTTTTTCAGCAGTACGTAGATGGCACCGCTGCCACCATGTATGGCCTGAGCACTATGTATCGCTAATACCGATTCAATTTGCGGTAGCCAGCCACTCACGTAGCTTTTTAGTAATGCTGGTGGTTGGCTATTTGCGCCTTTGCCGGTAATGATTAATGCGCTACGAATGTTTAATTGCTGGCACTGTTTGATGAAACTTATAATTTCGTTACGCGCTTGCTCAAGGCGAAGTTTGTGTAAATCTAACTTGGCTTGGATTTCATATTTGCCCAAACGGAGCTTCTTGAATACACCTTGCTGTAGTCCAGATTTTTTGTAACTGACGGGATCGTCGGGGCGTAATAGTTTAACCTGTTCCAGTGAAAGGTAATCTTGATGACTCGCTGCCTGTTGTTGGGCTGCTAATTGACGAGCCTGCTTTGCGGCGGAATCTAAAGTTGCACTACTGCCGATGATGGCGTCTTGCTTTAAGGGCTTGATTCCAGCAACTTCTTGCTGAAATAGATCAAATTCTTCAGACATAAAAGAACTCCTGAACAACGAAGTCCCTTCTTTATAGATGAGAGCATGCAGCGGCGCAACCGCTGCGTTCGCTTATTTTTGTGGTGGTTCGCTTTGGCTGATTTTTTTTAGGAAATAATAAGTATAAAAAATCATCAAACCAATTGTAATCGCGATCACCGAAATAGACATTAAACCAATGCTATTACCAAACAGTAAGTCTAACCAAAGATCCATGCTAAAGATTCCTTCTTATGAGGTCACCTGAGCATAACTTGGTTGAATATTAGCCAAATTGATAGTGATCAATCTGTGTTTGGATCAACTTCACGAATTACATAACCTTGTTGTTCTAAATTACTGAGTAAGCCTTGTTCGCCATATAGATGCATGGCCCCAACGACGACAAAACTGGTGTTATTGAGTTCGGTGAGTTGTTGCAGCCATTGCTGGTTTCGCTGGTAGAGTAATTTATTGATCACCATTTCGGCTTCTTGTTGGAACATTGGATCTTCACCAAGCAGCGCAAATAGTTGTTGGTTATCCCCTTTGTTCCAGTATTCCACGAGTTGATTGAACATCTGAGGAACCTGTTCGAATTCATCGAGAGTTTGCTGTAAGAGAGGAATTTGAATACTCTCAAGGCTGCTTAAAGCTTCCAATTGTTGTTCAAAAGTCTCAAGTGCGATAATTGGCTTGTATCGTTGTTTTGCTTGTTCGATGAAGTGAAGATCAAGTCCAAGCTCAGGTTTAAAACCTAAGGCTTGCATTTGCAATTGGCTGAGTACAATGGCGGCATACCAAGCTCGCATATTGCTAAATAGTGTTTCGGAAATACCTAGTTGTTGGCTACGTTGCTTTAACAGTTGCTGATAATGAGGGCTTAAATCATCGTTGAGGCTGCGATTAGCCGGTTGCTGTGTTCTGGTGTTCAGCATTTGCTGATCACTCGCGCTTAGCTTTGTGATATCAGTTTCGATGATCAGTTGTTGGCTGTGCTTAAAGGCATCGATAAATGCTGCAGGTAGTGGATAAAACTGCTCGCTACCTAAATGGATCGAGCCGAACAAATAGAGGCGTTGTTGTGCTTTACTGGCCACCCAGAGTGAAGGCTCAGCAGCCAGCTGAGTACTCGAAAGGATTAGTAACAGCGAACCTAAACGCTTTATCCAAGTTGACATAATAAATCCGTTATTGAAAAGGTAAGCCATTTTATCATGCGTACTTAACTTTTTCTGAGTATTGCATCGAGCCAAGTGACTGGTAAACAACGACGCAATAAAGCAAACAGATGAGTGGGGGAGGTCACATAGTAGCGAACTTTCGGGCTTGGCGCTTCTAGGGCATGCAGTAGTGCGTTAAATACAGCGCTAGCAGGTAAGGTAAAGCGAGAGCTAGCACCTTCTTGGCCGAGACGTTTTAAGGTATGTTGGTAAGCTGCTTGGTGGCGACTTTGCTCTAGTTTGATTGATTGCTCGAAGGCAATTTTGGCATTTTTTCTAAATGAACTGATAATCGGTCCTGGTTCGATCAGGCTTATCTTAATTGGCGTATCGGCTAATTCTAGGCGCAGGGTATCTGTGTACCCTTCTAGGGCGAATTTACTGGCGTTGTAAGCGCCACGATACTTCATTGCTACGAGCCCTAGCACCGAGCTATTCTGGATAATTCGTCCTTGTTGTCGCTCAAGCATATGAGCAATCACTAAGCGGCTCAGATGATGCCAACCAAACAAATTGATTTCAAACTGCTGGCGCAGTGCTTCAGTGGGCAGATCTTCTAGCGCTCCGGGTTGTCCGTAGGCGCCATTGTTAAACAGGTAGCTTATCTTTCCGTTAGCCATTTTCAAGGCTTGTTGCCAGCCTTGTTCGATGGATTGCTGACAGGCTAAATCTAATTGTATACAGTTTAAGCCCATCTCTTGGAGCCGTATAACATCGGATAAATAGCGACAAGATGCGATGACGTGATAGTTATGCTTTGGTAGTTGTTGAGCGCAATATAAACCAATGCCACTACTACAGCCGGTAATCAAAATGCTTGCTTGCTCTGGTTTCATGTCTTGCCTGCTTATTGTTGAAAGATTTACGCTTGGATAGATATACAATTGGCAGATCCTTGGCTGCTTGGCTTTGGAGCAATTGGTCGCCTACTAGAGATGAAATGTCTTTCGGTCGGCTTTTAAATCATGTTTGGAGTCAAACCGAAGCTTACTCATTTGTACATATAGGTAAGGCTTATCTTGGTGTAAAGGCAGATTCAGTAAGGTTTGTGTATTTCCAAGAGGCCATGATAAGGCTTAAATCAATCCGATAGGGATTGCCTTCGAGGATACGTTTGACTTGATGGGGGCAATCTTTTGCTCAAATTTATCGCGCTAGAGATAATGTCAAATTTACCCATAGAAATGCTCACTTACAGTCGGAGTTTAACCGAATATGTAGGTGAAAAACACTTTGTTCAGTGGACAAGGCCTGAACTTTACAAATCAAACCTTGTCCTTATAGCGTTTTGACGCAAAATTATTTTTTCCAAAAGGATTTACTCGCTTCAATGTTGGCTTGCCTACGACTGACACCAATGTCTCTGAGTAGGTAATCGGGCAGGCTAGCTAGCTGTCTACGCAGCTTGGCGCGCTCAATACACTGTTCGTAGTGTGCCGCAAAATACTTGATGCTAAACCAGAGTCGCTGGATTAAAAGTAAGTCTGGTTTAACTCTAAACTGACTCATTTGCTGATGTGTTCCACTGTGTCTATTCATTTTTGATGCTCCTATGCTGTTTGCACTTAAACATTATTTGATTTTAGGTTAGGCTGACAAACGACTTAAACAGACTGTGAGTTAAGGAGAGCTTAAGTGAGTGAGCGTTTGCCCCCTTTGCAAGGGCTATATTGCTTCTATATGGCGGCTGAATTAGGCAGCTTTAAGCAAGCTGCGGCTAGGCTATATGTAACGGCTGCGGCGATGAGTCAACAGATCCGCCAGTTGGAAGAGCGACTTGAGGTTAAGTTATTCGAGCGGCAGCATCGTAAGGTCGTGTTAACCGCTGAAGGGGTCACTTTATATAACTATGCGAAACAAGCCTTTGTGAGTTTACAGGATGGAGTTAGGCAGCTGAGTCAAGATCCTAACCCAAATACTTTATCGATTTCGGTACTACCTTCATTTGCTCAACACTGGTTAGTGCCACGCTTGGGTGATTTTAGTCAGCAACATCCCGACTTGTCGGTGATGTTGATGCCGAAAGATACCTTGATTGATTTTCGCCAAGAGCCTGTGGACCTATGTGTGCGTTACGGGTTGGGGGAATACCCTGGTTTAGCATCCGAAAAGCTAATGGATGACCATATTTATCCAGTTTGTCATCCGCTTTACTTTGAGCAACACCCGGGTTTATCCCTTGATGACTTAAGTGGACATACGGTGATAGATGATGCTCGCCCAGATATGAACTGGCAGTATTGGTTACAATTGGCGGGTTATAAACAAAGTCCTACCAAAGCCAACTTAATCTATCAAGGCGCCCACGTGGTGTTAGAAGGAGCTTTATCTGTGCAAGGGATAGCTTTAGTGAGACATAGTCTGGCTTGGAAATACATTCAGCAGGGGACTTTAGTTCAATTAGGGAATATTGCGGTGCGTTCCAGTTATAGCTATTTCTTAGTCGCTCCAGAGCCCTATTTAAAGCGAGAAAAGGTGCGCCAATTCAGCCATTGGATCAGTGCTGAAGTGGAAAGTTTTTGGTTTGACAGCCAAGCTAAATCTACTGATATAAAGCTGGTACAAGCCAAAGAGTGCTGTTAGTTCGTCGTTGAGGTGCTCGATTGTTTACAGCGATTTTGCCGTTTGCTGCTCTGGTGGTGAACTTTGTTCAATCGTAATTCGAGTGGCTTCTAAGGTTGCCCAGCTTTTGTCATTACGAATAATCTCTGCTTTCACCAGTTGATAATCAAGCGCTGGTGCAAGCCATAACCAAGTTTTGCGGCCTTCCCGCTTTTTTTGTTCAAGCTTAAGCGTTTTGAATTCACCTAGTTCGGTGTTGATCGTTTCTTTTCCGATGACATTGAAGCGGTAGTTTTCAATTTCATCAATGGCGTTGTAATGATAATTCATATCGGTGAGGCCATTTTTTAGGTCATTTTGTAGTTGCACCGAAAAGCCAGCGGTATCCATTAATTGTTTTACGTCTTCGGGCGCTTCAAAGTGATGACTCTTGCCATTAATTTCAACGATTAATCCACCTTTACGGTCTGGGTGACCAATTGCTTGTAAGTGACTAAATAAACTTTTTTGCTTATGAACAAAACCTAAGGTTTGCACCTGCTCCTGTTGATAGGAAAAGCGCGAGGTATCATCGTAGGAAAATCCCCCGCCTAAAGCACTGGCACGGCTTTTTATTTGAAACACATTGTGATTGAGTTTTATGAGCTGTCGGTAGCCAGTAGCGATTGGGATCCCTTTAAAGCTTGCTGCATATTCAGCTTCAAAGGGAAGGATCTGTGCCACGGTGGTGGTACTCAATAACAAACTTGCAAAGCTTACGGTTTTTAATAACGACATAACAATTCATCCAAAGGGTGACATGCTTATTATACCTATCTAACTCATTATCTGTTGATTCTTGCTGGGCTAAATCTGCGCTAACTGCGTTATGTATCGTGTCATCAGAGTCATTCGTTACTGCACTTCATGCCTAGTTATCGGCAGATTTATTCTGCGCAATAGGTTGATCATATAATGAATCAAATTGGTATTATACTGAGCTAAGTATGACAAAGCTTCGAGTGAAACCAAAAATAAAAAGCCCCGCATCAGCGGGGCTTTATGATCACTTTGAAATTAACTTAATAAAATTAAGCTTTTGCTTTGCTTGCTTTTTTAGCGGGCGCTTTTTTTTCAGCTGCTTCACGTTCTTCGGTTTCTACGTAAGGACGACCGTAGTACGAATCAAGTAGCACTTGTTTTAATTCAGCGATTAATGGGTAACGTGGGTTTGCACCAGTACATTGGTCATCAAACGCGTCAACCGCTAACTCGTCAACTTTAGCAAGGAACTCTGCTTCAGGAACACCCGCAGCTTGAATTGATAATGGGATATTGATTTCAACTTTAAGTTCGTCTAACCAAGTTAACAATGCATTAAGCTTGTCTTCAGTATTCCCTTCGCGGAAGCCCAAGTGCTCAGCAACTTCAGCATAACGAGCCCGTGCTTTCGGACGGTCGTATTGTGAAAATGCGGTTTGTTTGGTTGGTGTATTGGTTGCATTGTAACGAATGGTATTGGTAAGCAACAAAGCATTTGCCAAACCGTGCGGTACGTGGAATTCTGCACCCAATTTGTGAGCCATTGAGTGACACACACCTAGGAAAGAGTTCGCAAACGCGATACCAGCGATGGTTGCAGCATTGTGTACTTTTTCACGAGCGATAGGGTCAGACTTACCATTTTTGTAAGAGCTTGGTAGGTATTCTTTCAGCATCTTAAGTGCTTGCAGAGCTTGACCGTCTGAGTATTCGTTCGCTAAAACAGAAACATAAGCTTCCATGGCGTGCGTTACCGCATCGTAACCACCAAAGGCACAGAGTGACTTAGGCATATCCATCACTAAGTTAGCATCGATTACAGCCATGTTCGGTGTTAACTCGTAATCAGCTAATGGATATTTTTGACCCGTTGCATCGTCGGTTACCACTGCGAAAGGTGTGACTTCTGAACCAGTACCTGAAGTTGTAGTGATACAGACAAGTTCAGCTTTTGACCCCATTTTAGGGAACTTATAAATACGTTTACGGATGTCCATAAAGCGCATTGATAGATCTTCGAAATCAGTTTCTGGGTGCTCGTACATTACCCACATGATTTTCGCAGCATCCATTGGTGAACCACCACCAACCGCTAAGATTACATCTGGTTGATAGCTGTGACAGGCTTGAGCACCTTTTTTCACGATGGTTAATGTTGGATCTGCTTCTACGTCATGGAATATTTCTACTTCCATACCTTTTTCTTTAAGGATTGAGCGTAGATCGTCGATGTAACCGTGGTTGAACAAGAATTTGTCAGTCACGATCATTGCGCGTTTTTTGCCATCTAAATCGTCCATGGCAACAGGTAATGAACCGCGGCGGAAGTAGATTGATTTAGGAAGTTTATGCCACAACATATTCTCAGCTCGCTTAGCAACAATTTTCTTATTAATTAGGTGTTTTGGACCCACGTTTTCAGAAATCGCGTTACCACCCCATGAACCACAACCAAGAGTCAATGAAGGTGCAAGTTCAAAGTTGTAAAGGTCACCAATACCACCGTGTGAAGAAGGGGTATTAATTAAAATACGTGCCGTCTTCATTTTGTCGCCAAAGTAAGCAATACGCTCGGCATTTGCATCTTGGTCGGTATAAAGAACAGAAGTATGGCCTACACCGCCAATATCTAACACGATACCCGCTTGGCGAACCGCATCTTCAAAGTCTTTCGCTTTGAACACACCTAAAGTCGGAGATAGTTTCTCGTGGGCGAACTCATCATCGAAAGAAGCTTCTAAGCCTTCGCCGATTAGAATTTTAGTTGACTTAGGTACGGTTACACCGGCTAATTCAGCAATTTTATAAGCAGGTTGACCAACAATTTTTGCGTTAAGAGCGCCGTTAATCATTAGTACTTTACGGACTTTGTCTGCGTCTGACTTGCTCAGTACTGCTGCGCCATATTTAGCGAACCGCGCCAATACTTCGTCGTACTTTGATTCAACGATGATTGCTGCTTGCTCAGAGGCACAGATTACGCCGTTATCAAAGGTTTTAGACATCAGAATTGAAGAAACAGCACGCTTCACGTCAGCTGTTTCATCGATCACTACCGGTGTATTACCCGCGCCAACACCGATTGCTGGCTTACCTGAAGAGTAAGCTGCTTTAACCATGCCTGGACCACCAGTAGCAAGAATTAAAGAGATGTCATCGTGCTTCATTAGTGCGTTAGACAATTCAACAGAAGGTTGATCAATCCAGCCAATGATATCCTTAGGTGCACCAGCTTTAATTGCTGCATCTAGTACCAGCTGTGCGGCAAAGTTGGTTGAGTTTTTAGCGCGAGGGTGTGGAGAGAAAATACAACCGTTGCGGGTTTTCAAGCTGATTAAAGCTTTGAAGATTGCCGTAGAGGTTGGGTTGGTAGTCGGTACGATAGCACAAACGATCCCTACTGGTTCAGCGATGGTAATGGTACCACCTTCTTCATTACGTTCAATGACACCACAAGTTAAAGTATCTTTATATTTGTTGTAGATGAACTCAGAAGCGAAGTGGTTTTTAATCACTTTGTCTTCCATAATGCCCATGCCAGACTCTTCAGCGGCCATGCGAGCGAGTTCAATACGGGCTGTAGAAGCTGCGAGTGACGCGGCGCGGAAAATTTTATCCACTTGCTCTTGGCTGTATGTTGCGAAAATAGCTTGCGCTGCCTTCACTCGAGCAACCATTGCGTTTAACTCATCTATATTACCTACAGGCATCCTGTTCTCCTCATTTAAACTAAAATTAATTAGTAAACCGAAATGGTCAAATAAACTGCCACATTATAGACCCTAAATAGACGCTTGAGTGGTTTAGTAATTAACTTTCACCAGCGATTATAATAGCCATTCGTTGCTTTAGCTTGATCCAGATCATGTGTTACTAAGTTACAAATGTAAATAAATAACGTTTTATTTACCTATATAGTGGCCTATTTGTATTATTTAATACAAATAATGTAATTTATTTACTGTTTTCATCTCATTTGTTCTGTTTGTCTTTCAGTTATGCTTTCATGTTGAATTGATTCGGTACCACCTTAATTCTTAGGCTTGGAGCGATAAACTAATTCATACATATTATGTAAATAGTTAGTTTGAGCCAATCACAAAAATCAACTTATTATTTGTTGTTTTGTTTCTTCGGGTGTAGCATCTTGCGTGATTGTACGTTTTTTCAGAACATTATACTGATTTAATATTCATGAAAAGTGAATGGAAATTACATGGTTAGGCTCATTGTAGCTCACCGTGTGGAGATGGAGATTAAAATGAAAACTGCTAAAACCCTTATTGGTAGCTTAATTGGCGCGGCCATATTCGGCTCATTCGCCATGACTACTTATGCTGCCAATGTTCCTGCTGGTGTAAAATTGGCACCTGTACAAGAGTTAGTACGTGGCAATGGTTCAGAACCAGCGTCTCTTGACCCCCACAAAACCGAAGGCGTCCCTGAATCGAATGTGATCCGTGAGCTTTTAGAAGGTTTAGTTAACCAAGATGGTCAGGGTAATCTGGTGCCAGGTGCAGCGGAGTCATGGGAAACAAAAGACAACAAAACATTTGTGTTTCATTTGCGTCACAATGCTAAGTGGTCAAATGGTGACCCAGTGACAGCTCACGATTTTGAATATAGCTTCAAACGTGCAGTTGATCCTAAAACAGCTGCACCTTATTCGTGGTTTTTAGAAATGACCACTATGGTTAACGCTGCAGACATCATTGACGGTAAAAAACCGGCTTCTGAGTTAGGAGTAAAAGCACTTGATGATTACACTTTACAGATCCAGCTGACGGAAGCATTGCCTTATTTTGTGGCAATGACCTCACACACCACCATGAAGCCAGTCCATCAAGCGACTGTTGAAAAATACGGGGATAAATGGACACTACCTGCGAACTTCGTTGGTAATGGGGCTTACAAAGTATCTGAGTGGGTGGTGAACGAAAAAATCGTGATGGTCCGTAATGAAAATTACTGGGACAACGCGCATACCGTGATTAACAAAGTGACTTATTTACCTATCGAAAGCCAAGTAACCGATATGAACCGTTTCTTAGCGGGTGAAATCGACATGACTTACGAGATGGCTAACGAACACTTTAAACGGATGCAAAAAGAACAACCTGAATCCTTGAAGGTGACGCCTTACCTCTGTTCTTACTACTATGGTTTTAATAACAAGAAAGCACCATTTGATGATGTTCGTGTTCGTAAAGCGTTGTCTTACGCCATTGACCGGGACGCGGTTGCAAAATATATCGTCGGTAAGGGTGAACTGCCCGCTTACAATTTCGCCCACCAGAAAGTCGCTGGCCTACATTTCGACAAACCAGAATATGCAACCTGGACTCAAAAAGAGCGCAATGCGAAAGCTAAAGCCTTGTTGGAAGAAGTGGGTTACACCAAAGACAAACCTTTAGAGTTTAGCTTGTTATATAACACCAGTGATAACCATAAGAAGATTGCAATTGCAGTCGCGTCGATGTGGAAGAAAACCCTCGGAGTAAAAGTTAACTTAGAAAACCAAGAGTGGAAAACTTTCTTGGATAACCGTCGCAACGGTAATTACGACGTGACTCGTGCGGGTTGGTGTGGTGATTACAATGAAGCGTCTACTTTCTTGTCGTTGATGCAAAGTAACAATGGTAATAACGACCAGTTTTATAATAGTCCTGCCTATGATGGTTTCATGAATGCGGCAATGGTAGCGGTTGATCCTGCCGTACGGAGTGACAACTACCGTCAAGCTGAAGCGCAATTGGCAAAAGATATGCCTTTAGCTCCTATCTATCACTACGTGAATGCGCGTTTGGTTAAACCGACTGTTGGTGGTTACCCGATGAACAACGCAGAAGACAAAGTGTACAGCAAAGACCTATACATCATTGCTCAGTAATTGATGATTAATAATAAGGCACCTTTTCTTAAGGTGCCTTATTTTGTTGTGGCTAGAACTTAGTCGCGACAACAGAGTTTAATAGTTGGAAATAGTATGATTAAGTTCATCTTTAAAAGAATATTAGAATCAATACCAACTTTGTTGGTATTGATCACCGTTACCTTTTTCATGATGCGTTTTGCTCCAGGAAGTCCTTTCTCTGGTGAGCGCTCACTCCCGCCTGAAGTCTTAGCCAATATTGAGGCGAAGTACGGTTTAGATAAACCGGTGTTAGAGCAATATTTGACTTACCTCGGTAATTTAGTTCAAGGCGATCTTGGCCCATCATTCAAATACAAAGATTACTCAGTGAATGAGCTGGTTGCACAAGCTTTGCCTGTCTCTGCCAAGATTGGTTCCATCGCCTTTGTTTTTACGGTGTTGATGGGCGTGTCGGTTGGCACACTGGCTGCTCTCAAACAGAATACCTGGATGGATTTTAGTATCATGTCCACCGCAATGGCGGGGGTGGTGATGCCTTCATTTGTGCTTGCGCCAACCCTAGTTTATATCTTTGCAATTAAATTACAGTGGTTACCTGCAGGGGGCTGGAATGGAGGGGCGATCCAGTACATCATTTTACCAATGTTGGGGATGTCGTTGTTGTATGTGGCATCTTTTGCCCGAATTATGCGCGGTAGCATGATTGAAGTCTTGAGCTCTAACTTTATTCGTACCGCCAAAGCGAAGGGTTTACCATTTCGTTATATCGTATTACGGCATGCGCTGCGCCCCGCTTTGCTGCCTGTGGTCTCTTTCATGGGGCCCGCTTTTGTGGGAATTATCACCGGATCGGTGGTGATTGAGACCATTTTTGGTTTGCCTGGTTTTGGCAAGTTGTTTGTAAATGGTGCACTGAATCGTGATTACTCTTTGGTATTAGGCTTAACCATTATGATTGGTACTTTTACCATTTTATTTAATGCGATCGTAGACATCCTGTATGCCTTTATCGATCCTAAAATTCGCTACTAAGAGGCTGTTATGTTAGACAATAAACAAAATAGCGACGCAATTAGCGAGTTTGCTCAAAATTTGGAAATTGAAGGTCGTAGCCTATGGCAAGATGCCCGGATACGCTTTATGCGCAACCGCGCTGCGATGGTTAGTTTAACCATATTAGTTGTAATTACCTTATTGGTTATTTTTGGCTCTCACCTCAGTGACTTTGTGTTTGATGACACCGACTGGGGGGCGATGCACCAAGGACCTTCGATTGAAAGCGGCCATTACTTTGGCACCGATGCCTTGGGTCGAGACATGTTTGTTCGGACTTTACTTGGGGGGCAAATATCGCTGTTAGTCGGGGTGATGGGCGCTTTTGTTGCGGTGTTAATTGGCACTTTATATGGTGCAACCTCCGGCTTTTTGGGCGGCACGGTTGACCGAGTCATGATGCGGTTGCTGGAAATTCTTTATGGCATCCCCTTCATGTTTTTTGTGATTTTACTGGTGACCTTTTTTGGCCGCAATATTTTCTTAGTATTTGTGGCGATCGGTGCGGTGTCATGGTTAGACATGGCGCGGATTGTTCGAGGTCAGACGCTGAGTTTAAAAAATAAAGAGTTTATCGAAGCTGCTGAAGTTTGCGGTGTCTCTAAGTGGAAAATTATTACTCGCCACATTGTTCCTAATGTATTGGGTATCGTTGCGGTTTACGCCACTTTATTGGTACCACAGATGATTTTAACCGAGTCATTTTTAAGCTTCCTTGGTTTAGGGGTACAAGAGCCGATGACTTCTTGGGGCGCCTTATTACAAGATGGTTCACAAACCATGGAAATCGCTATTTGGCAGCTGCTTTATCCAGCTGGATTCATGGTAGTGACTTTATTTAGTTTTAACTATGTAGGCGACGGTTTACGTGATGCCTTAGATCCTAAAGATCGTTAAGGCAAGGGTAGAACAATGAGTTTATTAGATGTGAAAGACCTTCGGGTGGAGTTCTCAACTCCAGAAGGCAGTGTAACCGCGGTGAACGATTTAACCTTTTCACTGGAAGCAGGGCAGACCTTAGGGATTGTCGGTGAGTCAGGCTCGGGTAAAAGCCAAACCGCTTTTGCTTTAATGGGGTTGTTGGCGAAAAATGGCATCATTACTGGTGAAGCGCTATTTAATGGCCAGCAAATTTTGAACTTGCCAGAGAAAAAGCTGAATGCCATCCGGGCAGAGAAAATCGCGATGATTTTCCAAGATCCGATGACTTCTCTTAATCCTTACATGAAGGTGGGGGAGCAGCTTAAAGAAGTATTACGCCTGCATAAAGGGATGAATAATAAAGAAGCGCATGTTGAAGCGCTGAGAATGTTAGATGCGGTTAAAATGCCCGAGGCTGAAAAGCGTATGGCGATGTATCCCCATGAGTTTTCTGGTGGGATGCGTCAACGGGTGATGATTGCAATGGCACTACTTTGTCGACCACAGTTATTGATTGCCGATGAACCTACCACCGCCTTAGATGTGACAGTGCAGGCGCAAATCATGACCTTACTGAATGAGCTGAAAAGTGAATTTAATACCGCCATTATTATGATTACCCATGATTTAGGGGTTGTGGCTGGCCTATGCGAGAAAGTACTGGTGATGTATGCCGGTCGTACCATGGAATATGGCACTGCAGAAGAAGTATTTTATCGCCCAAGCCACCCTTATACCGAAGGTCTGCTAAAAGCGATCCCTCGTTTAGATACAGAGGGCGAAATTTTACCGACCATTCCTGGGAATCCGCCTAACTTACTTCGCTTACCGCAAGGTTGTCCTTTCCAAGAGCGTTGTCATCGTGTTAGTCAACGCTGTTTAGATGAAAGTCCGATCCTGACTCATTTTGGTGGACAACGTCAGCGTGCTTGTCATAACGATTTTCATTTATCGGGAGGACAATCGCATGAGTGAAAAAAACTTGTTGCTTGATGTCGTAGACTTGAAAGTATACTTCCGCATTAAAGATGCAAAAGCATTGCCTTGGACTCCCGCAGCTGCCTTGAAAGCGGTTGATGGTGTGTCATTAAAACTCTATCAGGGTGAAACCTTAGGGGTGGTTGGAGAATCGGGCTGTGGTAAATCGACTTTTGCTCGAGCGGTGATTGGTTTGGTTCCGGCCGAAGCAGGCAAAGTGGTGTGGTTAGGCCAGGATTTAACTCGCTTGCCACATAAAGAGCTGCGTGAGAAACGCAAAGAAATTCAGATGATCTTCCAAGATCCATTGGCCTCGCTTAACCCGCGGATGACGATTGGCGACATCATCGCCGAGCCATTAGAAACCTTTTATCCCAAATTGAACAAGCAAGAAGTCAAGCAGCGGGTTCAAAAAATGATGATGAAGGTCGGCTTGTTGCCTAACGTGATTAACCGTTATCCACATGAATTTTCTGGCGGACAATGTCAACGAATTGGAATTGCGCGCGCGCTGATCCTCGAACCAAAGATGATTATTTGTGATGAGCCAGTGTCGGCGCTGGACGTTTCTATTCAAGCGCAAGTGGTTAACTTGCTGAAAGAGTTACAAGCGGAAATGGGCTTGAGCCTTATTTTTATTGCCCATGACTTATCAGTGGTTAAACATATTTCTGACCGCGTTTTGGTAATGTATTTAGGTAATTCGGTTGAACTAGGCACCTCCGATGCCTTGTTTAATAAGCCGAGTCATCCTTATACCAAAGCCCTGATGTCAGCAGTACCAATCCCGGATCCGAAGTTGGAGCGTAGTAAAACAATTCAACTATTGGAAGGCGATCTACCTTCGCCAATTCATCCTCCTTCGGGCTGTGTTTTCCGCACTCGCTGTCCTATTGCGACGGAACAGTGTGCGAAAACTAAACCGCAGTTGCTTGGCAATGACCAGCACTCGGTCAGTTGTCTTCATACCAGCGTGTAAAACGCCTTGGTTGGTATCAAAAGCTAGGCTAATAAGCCTAGCTTTTTTATTGGATAAGGTCCCTCATAAGCTGTCTCTTCAATAGGGGAGTGGCGCAAGCTATTAATTTAACTTAGCTGTTCAACTTAGCTAACTTGCTACTTACATTTTAGGTTTAGTTTATTTACTTTTTAGGCGTGTGGCGTGAGCTGACTCTGACTATTTGTCACTGCTTATTTTGTGTTAGTAGAGTGTGAAGTATTTGGCATAACCACATCGACACTCAGTGGAAAATAGCGCTAACGCTATCATTTTAAGGGATCTATTGATGCTGTATTTTGAGTTTCTATTTCTGTTGCTCATGCTCTATACCGGCTCTCGTTACGGTGGGATTGGATTAGGGGTTGTCTCGGGGATTGGTTTGGCGATTGAAGTCTTCTTCTTCAAGATGCCACCAACCTCACCGCCAGTCACCGTGATGTTAATCATCTTGGCGGTGGTGACCTGCGCTTCAATTTTGGAAGCTGCCGGCGGCTTAAAGTATATGTTGCAGGTGGCCGAGAAATTGTTAAGAAAGAACCCTAAACGGGTGACTCTTATTGCCCCTTTTGTGACTTATACGATGACTTTTCTTTTAGGCACGGGTCACGCAGTGTATTCCATCATGCCGATTATTGGTGATGTGGCTTTAAAAAATGGGATCCGGCCTGAACGACCTATGGCGGCTTCATCGGTGGCTTCGCAAATCGCGATTACCGCATCGCCGATTTCTGCTGCAGTGGTTTATTATTTGGCTCAGCTAGCTGATCTTCGGGCCGATATTACGTTGCTATCTATCTTGATGGTGACCGTACCGGCAACCTTGTTTGGCACACTATTGATGTCTTTATATAGCTTAAAACGCGGTAAAGAATTAGATCAGGATGAAGAATACCAAGCGCGCTTAAAGGATCCGGTATGGCGTGAAAAAATACTCAATACCACAGCGACTTCTTTAGATGAGGTCTTACCGAGCAAAGCCAGAAATGCCGTTCTGTTATTTCTAGCTGCGATTGTAACGATTGTGATTATCGCCATGGTGCCAGAGATCCGCACCATCGTTGATGGTGATAAGCCGATTAAAATGTCGGTGATTATTCAAATGATGATGTTGGCTTTTGGTGGGGTGATTCTACTCGCAACCAAGACTGACCCACGTGATGTTCCTAATGGTGTGGTATTTAAATCGGGCATGGTTGCAGCCATTGCTATTTTTGGGATTGCCTGGATGTCGGATACCTATTTCCAATACGCCATGCCCCAATTTAGAAGTGGTATTGTGGAGATGGTGACTAATTATCCATGGACCTTTGCATTGGCGCTCTTTATTGTGTCTGTGGTGGTGAATTCTCAAGCTGCTACCGCGCGGATGATGTTACCAGTTGGCTTGGGTCTGGGCTTAGAACCGGCATTACTGATTGGTTTAATGCCTGCGGTATATGGTTATTTCTTTATTCCAAATTATCCATCCGATATTGCAACGGTTAATTTTGATACGTCTGGAACCACTAAGATTGGCAAGTGGTATTTCAATCACTCGTTTATGTCGGTTGGCTTAATTGGCGTGATTGGTGCGAGCTGCTTGGGATACGTACTGGGACAAATTATTATTGGTTAGCGGTTTGATTGGGGGGCTCATCTTGAGTGACCCTTGTTCAAGCCAAAAATAATAGGGAGGCTTTAAGCCTCCCTATTATTTGGGGGATGAGTCGCCCGATAAAGCAAACGATACCGCTTTTAGCGTTGCGGCTGTTGCGGGTCGAGTAAATATATAAGTCCTTCCGGTAATTGGGTTCGCCAAGCCAACATGTCATGACCGCCAGCTATTTCACTGAGCTGACTTTGATACCCTTTGGCATCTAACAGGCTTTTTAAACGTCGGTTTGGGGGCAATATCCATGTTTCTTCAAACAAGCCAGCACTAAGATACCAGCGTACTGTGCTGGTTGGTTTGAGCGCAAGCTGTTGAGTGAGCCATTCAGGTTGATGCTGGCGACTCGGGTCCATCTTTGGCCCCCACCAAAATGAACCGGACAAGCTTAGAACGCCGCCAAATAACTCGGGATATAGGGTTGCTGTGCATGCTGCTGTTAAACCTCCATAGCTAGAACCTGCTAAAATGGTTTGTTTTGCAGGTGCCGTAATGTTTTGCTGCGCGAGCCATGGCAGTAATTCTTTTGCTAAAAAAGATGAAAACTGAGGGTTGCAGGCTAATTCTGTTGCGCGGCTTTGGGCGCTGGGGTTACTGATAAATACTGCGTTCAGCGCCGGTATTTTTTTAGCATTGACTAAGTTATCCAGCAGTTGTGGCGTTTGCGCTTGCTGAAGATAACTCTCGGCATCGAAAAAGATAACTAAGGGCAGGCTAGAATCAGCAGCGGGATTGGCACTGCGATATAGATAAACATCGCGGCTATTGTTTAATATTTTGCTGCTTATTTGGCTTTGGCTTAGCGTTCCCTGATGTGTTGCTACGGGTGTTAGCCAAGGCTCTGCGGGGGCCGCAGCCAGGCGTAATATCGATTTACTGGTATATTTATCTTGTCGTTCAGAAAAATGCCAAGTGTTCGGATTGAAGGGGTCCCGTTGCGCAGTACTTAAAATCGCAACGCGTTGTGCTCGGCCACTTTCAGCAAGGGTTGGGACATCGGGGGCAATTTGATAGGAAAATAGACTGTTGTTGGGCAAGCTTAGACTTAAATACCAAATGTCGCTATCCTCAATTTGCTTGAAGGTGTGATGTTCGTGACCGGGTCCGCCGAGCAGTTTGACATTGTGTTTGGCACCTCGCCAGAGGAAGGTGACTAAGGAACTGCCCTTTGGCTCATCGATGCGATGGGGCGCAATGGCTTCGATGAGTGGGCTGCCGATGTGCGATATCTGTTGCCAAAATAATTCGGTATTGCCCGCTTTGACATATTGAGCGATCAGCTCTTGCAGGGTTTGGCTGGCGAGTGTGGTTTGAGCGGTTTGCATCGCTAAAGCAGGTTTACGTAATTTTAGGGTCAGCTGATTCGGGACTGCGGCATTGGTGAGTGTTAACTGATAATTGCCACTTTGCTGGGCGACTAAGTGAAGACTTTGTCCTTGACTCGGGCTGAGTAATAATTGCTTTATCCGCTTGCCATTTGGGTCATCTAGGGTGGCTTGTTCGAGTTTATTGGTGGCCGAAAACTTACCGCTGAGATAATCCCCAGACTGAAGTGCGATGGACCAAGAATGGGATTGATGTGCATCTAAGGAAATCGTTTGCTCGATGGGAAGGGGGGCCGCGGCGAGTTTTAAGCTTAATAAGCAACATAAGCTGGGCAATTGTTTCACGAGTTTTCGGGATGTTTTTTTTCGAGAAAGAGGCATAAAGGCTCCAAATTGACAAGGAATACCAAAGCCAGCAAGGCTTTCAGGAAGCCTTTGACTGACTTTGGTATGGCTAAAAGTGCGTTAATTTAGAAGTCGTAATTAGCACTTAAGTAGACATTTCGCCCTAACTCATGACCGCTAAAGTCTTGCGATTTTTCGTCTAAACGAAGATCAAACAGATTTTTAACACCAGCTTTAAGGTTTAGCGCAGTGGTTGCCTGGAAGGCAAGGCCTAAATCCACGGTGGTGTAAGCGGGCAGCTCGGAGCCCGAATTATATTGTTTGCCGGTGTATACCGCTGAAACGATGCTATTGAGTCGTTCGCTCACCCACCAGTTTAGATTGGCATTGGCCACATGTTCAGGGCGATTACTTAATGGGTTGCCTGCGTTGTCTTCAGCATCTAGATAAGTGTAGTTACCCAATAAACTAATATCTTGGGTGATATCTACCGCACCCGACAGTTCGACACCTTGTAGTGTTGCTTCGCCAACGTTGTCCCACCATCTGCTTGGCGTACCATTGATGACCGCATATTGTGCTTCAATTAAGTTTTCAACTTCGCTGCGATAAAGTGCCACGCTGACATCCCAAGACGCTTGAAGATACTCAAAACCTAATTCATAGTTGACACTGGTTTCGGCTGCTAAGTCAGGATCTCCTGAGATTGAACAACCACCACCACAGCTAATAATCTGATATTCAGGATTGGTTTGATAGGTTTGTGGTGCTTTGTAGGCCTTGCTTACCCCACCTTTTAGAGTTAAGGCATTGCTTGCTTGATAAACCAGGTAGGAACGAGGTGTAAAATGACCACCAAATACTTCATGATCATCGTAGCGTCCGCCCAAAGTTAGGGTTAATTTATCACCTAAGCTCAGCTCATCTTGCAGGTAGACTGCATACATGGTGGTATTGGCTTCTCCGCTGGGTTGGTAACCAACTGGATCTTTGATCTGCTGCTGTTGTAACTCTCCACCGGCAGTGATGTTGTTGAAGCCGAGCTCGGTATTTATAGAGCCGTTAATGAGCAAGTTATTTTCTTTGACTTGGCGTTGTTGCGGGGCGTCGTAGCGATTGTTGTAATCATCGATGGTACTGGTTTCATAATTTGCGTAGAGCGTTGAACTACCCCAGGCCCATTGCCCGCGGTGTGTTGCGCCAAAGGTCATGCGATCAATCACCTGAGCACGAAGCGAGCTAATATCGCCATAGCTTGAATAGGGCCGCTCATCATGGTTATAGTTGAAATCAAATTCTGCTTGTTGTTGGTTATTGATATCCCAATACAAAGTGGTGTAAATATTTTGGCTATTTTTGGCTTCTAGGGCGGGCGCTTCTGTTCCCATATTTTCATCTAAGTACCAAGCATCTCGGTCGTAGATTTCACCAGCAATTGATAAGCTGAGCCGATCATTGAGCTGTCCTGAAGCGTACAGGTTGGTTCGGCTCTGAGCGCCCTCGTCACCGGATGTCATCACAACATTATCTTGACGAATGCTTCCTCCCCAAACTTTACCTGGTGCCTTGGTGATGATATTGATCACGCCTCCAATGGCATCGGAGCCATATAGGGCAGACATCGGGCCACGAACAATTTCTACTTGAGCAATCGCATCTAAGGGGATTGAGCTGTAATCAAAATCACCGCCTCGCCATAGTGAAGCAGAAGAGGATACCCGCTTACCATTGACCAAAATAAGGGTGTAACCTTGATCCATTCCCCGAATGTAAATGGCATTGCGGCCACTGCTATCGCTGTTATTGATAATGCCTGCGTATTTTTCCAAGATATCGGGTAAACCGTTAACCGGTGAAGCTTTAATATCTTCAGCGGTAATTACGGTGGTGAACGCGGGGGCAGTTTGTACTGTATGTTCGGTTGACGAAGCGGTCACCACCATCACCGGGTTATCAAGCGGGGCATCAGCCGCGATGCTGCTGTGAGAATTGAGTAAGACAGCAGCGACCAGCAATGCCAGTTTACTTTGAGTGAGGGAGAGGATCGGGGGAAGTGAGTTATTCATAACGCTCCTTGTAGCATAAAGTTTAGTTTTAAAATTTGTTGCTGATTTTGGGAAGGTCATCCAATTGAAAAATTCATTCATGAAATCAGACTATTACTCAGTGTTTGTAATAGTATCAACATTGAATGCAAATAAGAATGATTTTTATTTGATATTTGTAGTGGATCTTAAAAAAGGAGTTTTTAGATCATTTTCGCCAGATTTATTTAATCGTACCGTTTAAATAAATCGGCTGAACGAGTTTATGTGACGCTGACAATATAGTTATTTTAGTCATTACTTTACAATTCGCATGAGAATGAAATGTGAAGAAGACTAGGGTCGCTTCATGTTTCGTGGTTCATTTTGTTCGAAAGAATATAGAAGTTGAGCTTAACCTCAGCGGTATTGCTTAAGCCGTTTTGAGTGTAAAGTTTGGTTGAATTGCTTGTTCTTGAGATATCACGCACTGCACCGAAACTTCCGTGGATAAACATGCAAGCAGAAGGGATCATCATCTTCAACCTTGAATAGCCTGAGGAGGCGATTAAACAACATGCCCCGAGTCGATCATTTTTCACAACGTATCGAGACCGAATGGAAGAGAGCCCAGTGCCGTCAAGCGAGTTTTAGTTTTTATCAAAGTAGCGACGCAGAGAGTCTTGCTCGTTGTGCTTCTGCATTTGCCGAGCAACACCAATTATCGTTGAAACTGATTAGCCTGAATCAGCAAAGTATTTACTCTCCTTACCGAGCCTTGTTTGCCTTGTTTATGCATCAGTTACCACAATCTAATTATTCAGTGGCAGACTTAGTGAAGCTTGCAACTGATTTTGTTCCCTTACAGCAGTGCTTAAGTGGGCTATTAACCGGAAAGATTCATCCTCGAACTGAATTATTGTTAATGGATGATTTGTATTTTGAGCAGCGAGCTTTACAGCAGGCTATTTTACGTTTAGTCGAATTGCTGTTGGATGAACCTTGTATTTTGGTGATGACGGGTTGGCATTTCGCTTCTGCTTCCGCGATTCAAACTTTAATCGGCTTAGTCAATCATCAACTGAAAAATCCAATTATGGTGATGATAGAGGTGGATACCCAGTATGCACTTAGTCATCGCCAAGATGACGAAGCATGGGAAGGTTTTCTTGATTGGTTGGATGATATGACTTTGTTGTATCGGGTTCCTCCGAGTCAAGCCTTATTAAAGCCGATTTGGCACTATCGGGAACAGGGTGAAGTCTCGATGCAATTAGTGGCAGAGAATATCCAGAGTATGGCGTGGCCAGAAGCTGAAGCTGCTGCAAGGGTGTTGCTCGATGCGGGGGACGTAGCAAGCCCGGCTGTTGAACAGTTACAGTTACAACTTGCTGAAGCCTTACTTTATCAGGGAGAATTGAATGAGGCGGTGACGGAATTAGAGTTAGTATCGGTTTCTGAAGCGTCTCCCTGTCGCACGGATGATAGGGTAAAGCAGCTTAACTTACTGAGCCTAAGTTTAGTCCAACAGCAGCGTTTTGAAGAGGCAATGCAGTATTCAGAAGCCGCTATCGAAGTCGCAGAGCAGGCGGGTCATGGGCGGCTATTGGCTCAATCTTGGTTTGTGAATTATTACGCCCATGATAAGTCTTCGACACCTGTACAGCTAAAGCAGTTTGAGCTGCTTGATAAAACATTGCATCGTTATCAGATGAACTGCTCCCGATTATATGCTCTACGTAATTACTATACCTATTTACGTTTTTATGAGGAGCTGGAGGCAACGCTGGCACTGGAGTTTACTCAGAAAGCGGTTAATTTAGCGCGTAAAATTGGCCATCATCAAGGTATCGCCGCCAGTTATCATAGTAAGGGGATCATCTATTCCTATGTGGGCCGTTATCATGCGACTTTTCGATGTTTTGCGATTAGCTCTCGGATCCGGGAAGCATTGGGGGAGGCCAGTGAACGGGTGCGAATGTATAATGGGACTGGTTATTTTAACACCTTGCTTGAGAAGTATCCCGAAGCGCAACAACAGTATTTGGCCGCCTATAATATTATTCGCCATAGTGGCGATTATTCAGAGCTGGTGGCAACTCTTTACAATTTTGCTTGGTTGTATTTTTGTACTCGAGATTATCAGCAAGCCAGTGACGTGCTTGAGCAGTTGGTTCGGGTGTGTCGGATTAGGCAAATGACTCACTTCCCATTTCGTAACCTCTATGATGTATTTAGTCTGAAAGGTTTTTGTCATGCGAAGTTAGGTGAGTTAGCAAGAGCTCAGCAATGTCTAGAGCGGATGCAGGGGCTACCGTTTAAACCCTCTAGCACGGGTGAGTTTTTAATGAGCTTGCTACAAGGCGCTTTATATGTGGCAGATGAGCGCTTAGATGAAGCTCGGCAAGTATTTGAAGCTGCCCCCGCCATTTTGGGGGACGTAGTGGATATGGATACTCGTTTATTGCCGCAATGTAGCTGTGAATTGCTAGAAGTGTATAGTCGTCAGGGGGATTGGCTAGGCTGTGAACGGCTATTAAGCCAAAGCTTAGCGATGTGTGAGTTATTAGACTTACCTCATTTTTCCCAAATTTTTATCGATATTCAGCAAGTTATCAGTCAGCGAAACGTCTTTTATTCTCGACAGATTAAAGCGGTCCGTTTATTACCGGTACAGCTTTATCTCGAAGACTTGGTGCGAAATGCGAAGCAAGGGATGCAGTTACGCCAAGTGCAACAGCGTTTGCGAGAGATGCAATTGATTAGTCGAATGCAATCTCTTCCAGAGCGCTTTGACAATAGTCAGGATCTAGCCAACGAAAGCTTGAAATTAGTTTGTGGTAATTTCACGGTACAGCGAGGCATGATCCATTACCTAAACGTTGACCAGTGGCAGGCGTGGACCGAGGGTCATAGTTTGCCAGACTCTCAGGTACAGCAATATCTTCATAAGATTAAAGAACACCAGAACATTTGGGTCGAAAATAGTTTCTTCTCTAAGGGAGAAGATGGCAAGCGTGCCACCTATAACTCGCTGGTGTGTTTACCTATTTTTGTGGATGGGCACCTTTATGCGGCAATGACTTTGTGTAACGTCAATAGTAATCGCTACTTCGATCGTCAGGATCAAGATACCCTGCAATTGGTGAGCCGACAGCTTGGCAGTCAATTACAGCAGCTAAGGCATCGAGAAAATCTGTTAAAAATGTCGACCACCGATCCTTTAACGGGCTTGTTTAATCGTCAAGCCCTATTGGCTCGCCTTGAACAAGAGTTAGTCATTTGTGCGCAGCAATCTGGCAGTTACTATTGCTCTTTAGCCTATATAGATTTAGACAATTTTAAATTTGTGAATGATTTGCTTGGTCACGATGTGGGGGATCGCGTACTTTGTGCGTTTGCCGAAATACTGATTCAAACGATGCGAGCCAGTGATATTGTTGCGCGTTGGGGCGGGGATGAGTTTGTTGTGGTATTCCCAAATGTGAGTCACAGCCAAGCGAAGATAAGCGCAGAGCGTTTATTAGATAACTTACAATTACACCATTATTTAAAACCACAATTAATTGAGTGGGCCGACAGCGTTGAGTTAGTGGAGAATCTACCTGATTTAACCTGCTCCATCGGGATTACCGATTGCGGTGGTATGGTGCATACGGACTTAAATGAAGCGTGGTTGTTAAAACAAGCAGATAAAGCTTTGTATAAAGCCAAGGCCGAAGGAAAAGGCCGGGTGAAAGTGATCAGTCGATGAAGTCGGCTAGGCGATAAGCAACGCTTTCATTGCGGACTAACGCCACTCAAAGTTTGGCAATATATTGGTCGCTTATCGCTCGCTTCATTTACCATAAATGAAACATAAGCTTAGTTTGTTCAAACAGCGTGGTGCTGCCAACCTTGTATTTGCCTAAGCCCATCTTTAAACTGTTGATTATCTCATTATTTTTATGAAGGTTTGTGATAGTCATTACTCATCTTTTGGGGGATAGTGAGTCATCGACCATTCATGTGTTTGAACATAGGGAATCTTGTGGCAGTGACAGTTGTACAAACTTTGCTTGTTGGAATTGGTGCAGTAGCGCTCATTGCGTGTAGTGTTAGCATGAGTAAGCAATTCAAAAATAATCATATTCCAGCGATAGAAAAAAACCCATTAAAGTTCTTCTATGTTCGCTACTTTGGTGAACCCAAGTGGGCCGACCAAGCGGCCCAGGCAGCAGATATACCGCGCCAGTCTGTCGATAGCCAATTAATTAATCGTGTTGATGAGGCGACCAAAATTACTTGGTTAGGCCACTCTAGTTTTTTGATTCAAGTTGCTGGAGTGAATTTTTTGACCGACCCGGTGTTTAGTGAACGAGTTTCACCGATGTCTTTTGCTGGACCGAAGCGCCTTGTCCCACTTACCTTCGATTTAGAAGATCTACCCAATATTGATTTTGTGTTGATATCGCATAATCACTATGACCACTTAGATGAAAATACCATTAAACATTTGGGGAATCGGACCAATTACTTTGTGCCTGAAGGCCTAAAACCCTGGTTTGAAAAACAAGGAATCGATGCTCAGCGAGTCAATGAACTTGCTTGGTGGGACCATCAAACCTTTGGTGCGGCGAGTATTACCGCAACCCCGAGCCAGCATTGGTCTGGAAGGGGGGTATTTGATCGAAATAAAACCCATTGGGCAAGTTGGCTAATTGAACTGGGCGGCAAACGTTTATGGTTTGCTGGTGACACCGGTTATAACCCTTATGATTTTAAAGAGATTGGCCAATGGGCAGGCGAAATTGACGTAGCCTTGATTCCTATTGGGGCCTATTCCCCTAGGGGTTTTATGAAAGATCAACATGTTGATGTGGCAGAGGCGATAAAAGTGCATCAAGATGTGCGTTCAAAATTATCCATTGGCATGCATTGGGGGACTTATCCATTGACTGCCGAACCAGTGATGGAGCCTGCTGAACTGCTGGATAAACTGACTCAAACGCAATTGGATGATAATAGCCAGTTTATCCATATGGCGATTGGTGAAACCCGAGTCTTTGAGCGAGAGTGATTTGCTTGCCGAGATTTGTTGCCTTGATTTTAGGTGTGCTGCTGGTGGCCCTATAGAGGGGCGAAGTCAATCATCCAAATTGATTTCGAGTTTCCGTCTCTTAGGGTAAAATCCCCTGCTGTTCCAATAGATGAGATATGTGGCGATTAATATTAAAATATTATCCGAAACTGAAGTCAGCTGTTCTAATTGCCATGCTTGCTGTTGTCGATTAGAAGTTATGATTATTAGCGACACAGGGGTTCCCGACCATCATATTGTTGTTGATGAATGGGGCGGTGAAAGCATGCTACGTTTAGATGATGGCTGGTGCTCAGCGTTGGATCGTGAGACTTTACTGTGTTCTATATATGAAAACCGGCCTTGGATCTGTCGCGAATTTGAAATGGGATCCTATCAGTGTCGAAATGAGAGAGCGCTATCGATGCTCACTTGATTTCCCATCGAGCTAGAACACAAAGTTCATTTATTTTATCAAGCATTTCACGACAGAAGCCTTGCTGGATAGTCCATTCGAAGTTTATGTCGGCATTTCAGTTACAAAGGATGATGTTAAAACATTCCGCAGGATGCACCATTTCGCTTCGAGCGATGGAGCGTGAATGTGGTATGGAGATGAAATGAAAGAAAGCTGTTTGTGTAGTGAAGTCTCATTTATCTTGTCTGGAGAGTTACCTGCGATTTTTGTCGTTGTTGTGGAAGCTCGGGTCCAAATACTTCATCGGATTTAAAGTTCGTTTGGGGGCTGCTTGGTTTATTCTCCACACGGATCAAGGCAGACGTTGCAGCTTATGTTTATGTTGACTCAAGAGCTGATTGGAATTCTGATTTTTTTGGGGGGATTCTGTACCCAAATTTAAGAGATGCCAAGTGAGCAAGCGTGGTTAGCGCTGCGCAATAAAAATATCTCGAACAAATAGCCCGTAATGTCGCACCAACAAGGGCTAATTTTTACTTAATCTAGCGTATGTGGTCCCTATAAACAGGCGATAGCCAAAGTGTTTGCTCTTAGGCGTGGCATTCGGTGAGTTAAAACGCTGTTTCCATACCTTTGCCCATCATATGAATTAAGCCTTTATCTCAGTAAGAGCTTATCTAATTAGAGTGATCGGTTCTCGATGACGACCGCCCTATGCCAGCTTGTGGTTCCTGGAGTGAGTCAACTTTTTTGGGGGAGTTAGTAATGATGGGTAAGTTTATTAAAATAAAGGATATTTTTTGCTACGGAAGTTTGTTTTTGTGAATCAATTCAAATCATATATAGAAAAACCAGACTTCGATCTTCTTTTTTAAAACCGCTTTTTAATAATATACAACCATCGTTTCTTAAAGCTGTACCGATATAGTTAGCTGAACTGGGTCGTCATTGGTCATTCAATGGCCAACCGTAAAAGTGCTAGCGATGTTTTATTTTGTACAGAGCATTTGTCGATTATTTCATTGGCTGTGGTAAAGCAGAGAAGCTTGTCGACGACTAAACATAAGTATTTGGAGAAGCAGAATGAAGTTGGTTAAAAAAACTTATTTAGCCCTGATGCTGGCAGCCGCTTGCACTGCAAGTTCGGCTTATGCAGAACAAGCCGTGACTTGGGAAAATAGTGACTTACATACGGTTTCATTGATCATGAGTGAGCCGATGATGAAAGTCGACGGGAGTTATCATGAGCTACTGGATGCTTATTATCTAAAACCACTGATGACTAAAGAGAAGGTGGTGATAGCGCCGTTAGACGATATTTTTGATGAATTAAACGGTGAAATGTCTTTTGATGGTAAGACGGTTGAGTATCGTTTAAATAAAAAAGTTGTGTCGATGGTGCTTGATTCTGCTGATGCTGTAGTGAATGGTAAAACGGTCAAGGCTCCAGCCGCACCCCAGATCATAGAGGGGGCCTTGTATGTGCCATTTCGCTTTGTAT
The DNA here is from genome assembly GCF_050870865.2 of Agarivorans sp. QJM3NY_33. NCBI lineage: Bacteria > Pseudomonadati > Pseudomonadota > Gammaproteobacteria > Alteromonadales > Alteromonadaceae > Agarivorans > Agarivorans sp. QJM3NY_33. The sequence goes on along the minus strand of NZ_CP194039.2, from coordinate 3,488,216 downwards.
TTGAAGGACTCGGCGCTAAATATACTTGGAATTCATCTAGACACATTGCCGAAGTAACGCTACTACGCCCTAGCGGTACCATCTTTAAAGCGCATAAGGGCAAAATTTCGGCCAAGACTATTCTCAAACAAAAACCAGAGTGGTTTGCCTCTAAAGAAGCGAAGAATGTGGCAGAGGCTATGCTAGCTAACCAAAATGTAGATGGCGGCTGGTTTAAGATTGGTAGCTCTAATGATTTATCGGTTGCTTATGATCGTGATACTTTTCCCACTTATCGTCAGAAATCTACGATTGATAACGATGCCACGAACTTGCAAATTGAAGTGTTGGCGAAGATTAACCAACAGCATTCAGAGCAACGTTTACAAGAAAGCATCATTCGTGGGGTTGAGTATTTAATTAATGGGCAATATGACAACGGGGGTTGGCCACAATTCTTCCCACAAACTCGAGGCTATCATCGTCATGTGACGTTCAATGATAATGCTATTTCTAATACGCTCAATATTTTAGAAGAAGTGGCGAATAAAACTAAAGATTTTGCTTTTGTTTCTGATGACCTAGCGACCCGCGCGAAAGCCTCAATGAATAAAGGGATCCGCTTTATTCTCGATAACCAAGTGGTCGTGAATGGCGTGAAGACCGGATGGTGTGCCCAATATAATGTGGATACGCTTGCCTGTGAACGCGGTCGCTCATACGAGCTTGCATCAATTAGTGGTGATGAGAGCGTGAAAGTGATCAAATTTTTGATGAGCATTGATAAACCATCATCAGAAGTTGTTGATGCGATTAATAGTTCTGTGGCTTTCTTGAAGTCTCAGAGCATTAAAGATAAAAAATTAGTGAAGACCAAAGACGACACTCTTGAATTTGGTCGCAACCGAATTGTGATTGATAAACAAGGTAGCACCGTATGGCCACGTTTTATCAATACCGAAACTCTGCAACCGCTATTCTCTAATCGCCAAGGCGATCACTTGGATGCTTACGAAAAAGTAAGCTACGAGCGTCGGGTGAAATATAGTTGGTTGGTAACGTCACCGGGTAAATTAATTAAAAATAATTATCCTAAATGGCAAGCGAAATACTCGCCTAAGGTGAACGTTTTAGCTGAGTAAATAGAAAGACCTTAATCCTGTTCTTTAATCCTTGTTCCTGTGTTAAGTAAAAGCTTTAAGCCGAAAGGCTTAAAGCTTTTTTTTGTGAAATAAAGCGCTGTGATGGGCCTTGTTTTTAAAGGCTATAGCGTAACTTCAGCTGATTTGGATGCGGATTTAGGTAAGCCTGCATCGCAACATAGTGATTAGGGTGCTCGCGCAAGTAGTGTTGAATTAAACTAATCGGAACCAGTAAGGGAAGTAAGCCTTCACGGTACTGGTGGATCCGTTCACTCAGCTCTTGTCTTTGTTCGGGATTTAATTCGCGTTTGAAATAACCTTGCAAGTGCAGCAATACATTACAGTGATTTTTACGGCTGCAGTTGTGTTTAAGAATTGCCATAAACTGAGCGATGTAGGCGTTAAAACCGCTCTGGTCATGATTACCGTTTAGATTCGCGACTAAGGGACCCAAATGACGATATTTTTCTGGGTGGTGGGCCATCAATAGGTACTTGAATTTTGCATGAAAGCGCTGTACTTTCGCGACACTCAGGCCCTCGTCGGCCAAGCTTTTCCACTCATGGTAAGCAAACACTCGGTTAATAAAGTTTTCCCGAAGTAAGGGGTCATTCAGCCGGCCATCTTCTTCTACAGGAAGCAAGGGATAGGCCTGCATTAATTTAGCGGTGAATAGGCCGCTGCCATCTTTAGTTGCGTTGTTCTTCTGCGGATGATAAACACTGACTCGTTCCATGCCACAGCTTGGTGATTTAGCGCAGACGATATAACCGCTAAGATGACCGAGTTGCGGCAAGCGACGCTCGGTATAATCATGCATTTTTTCAGTGACATCGAAGCTGCCATCACTGGCCTGCAGACTGATCCGCTGGTCATCCTGAACTAAGCGAATCGCTTTGCGAGGGCTACCCATGCCAATCGCCATCTCTGGGCAGGTGGGCTCGAAGCTAAAAAACTCAGCCAACTCGACACGACAGAAGCGTGATTGCTTATGTCCGCCGTCGTAACGAACTTCTTGGCCTAATAAGCAGCTACTGATGCCGACGGAAATTTTGTCGCTAGAGAATCGGTTCATGATGCTTTCCCCTGGTTGTCTTCATTCTTAATACGCAAGTGAGCGTGGGGCGATCACTTTACGCTGAAAAAAATTCGATCTTTGGTCGTGTCTGTCTATCCTAGTTGTTGATTCAGTTTGGCTGCGAGCCGGAGGCCAGCTTTGACGATTTGTAATTCTAGGCTTGCCCGGTGACGATTAACATATGACTGGCCAAGTCGAGGACTAGAAAATTGATAGGCCTGTGGCACCAGCTGACGAGTCTCGGCTATCCACTGAGGATAACTTAAATGAATCTCGAAAGTTTGTTTGGAATAGTGTTTGATGAGCCACTTGGCATAGTTCTCAGGGGAGTCGTAGCGGGTATTTAATAGCTGACTATCCCAGACTCGATGGAGGTTTGAGGGCTTACCGTACCAGCTAATTTTGCGGGTATTTCCGCCGCGATCTTGGGCATAACCAAGGTGTAAGGGTTGGTGAAGATCGGCGAGTAGGTGTACATAAAACTTTAAGGCTTGCTGTTGTTTGTTGTGGCTCGCTGCTTGAGCGAGTTGTCGCTCGAAATACTCGAGCTGGCTGAGCACATCACCTTTTGCTGAGCGCCGTTGTTGGGCAAGAGTTTTACCCTTGTCTATATTCAGGTAATGCCAAGGTCCGGTATGTTGCCATTGTTTTTGGTCACGAATTTTATCGGCCCAGCTTGCGACGTCGACCAGTGACTTTCCATCTAGAATATCGCTCACCCGTTGAGTGACGGTAGGCGTTAAATTCTGTTGGGCAATATAAGCCACTAACTGATGGCCCAAATGACCAAAAGCAAAACAGGGAAAAGAAATCAAGCAACAGCACAATAGCAGATGAAAACGTTTCAAGTTGCGACCTCAATGTCGCTAACAGTTCACTCGAAAGCTGTTAGCGAGCGTGATTGGGATTTACAGCAAGTCTAAAATGGTTTCTGCTTTACTTCGCTCAAAACTTTTTGCTTGTTCAACATTCACCGTTGTGACCGTTAAGTCGTCGATAATCAAGGCATAGCGTTGTGAACGAATACCGCCAAAACTAGCGGTGTCCATTTCTAGACCTAGCGCCTTGGTAAAGCTCGCATCTCCGTCGGCTAGCATCATTATTTGCTCAGCATTTTGCGCTGTTCCCCAGGCTTGCATTACAAAAGCGTCATTCACTGCGACACAGGCGATAATATCCACACCTTTAGCCTTGAGTTGATCGGCTAAGACCACAAAACCTGGTAGATGGGCTTCGGAGCAGGTGGGCGTAAAAGCACCGGGTACCGCGAATAAAACCACTTTTTTGCCAGCAAACAATTGATTCAGCTTATGGGTTTTCATACCGTCGGTGGTTAATTCGCTTAAGCTAGCTTCGGGTAACTTTTGTCCAACTTCGATCATGCTGACTTCCTTTTAGATTGAATCAGGTGAATACTCGATTGCTAAGACTAGAGCCTATTCTTGAGTTGGGCAAGCAAGTCTTGGCTGGGATTGAGACAGCAGGCCAGTAACTGATGATTAAGTTGTTCGAGTTGGGGCAGGTCTTGACCAATCAGTTCTAGTTTGTTGATGGTATTGGCAGGTAAGTATTCGATGTGAGTGTGTTGTCCAAGGCGATTCAGTAACAAGCTTCCTTGGTCACATTGGCATAGGACTTTGGCTCGAAGTAACTCTAATGTGTTAATAAATGCAGCTAGTTGTTGCGCTTCAAAACGATATTGTGCAGGAAAATGCCAGCCGATACTGGTATATCCTTCAAGGTGCTGAACCTTGCAGATAGCTTTAGTTAGCGGGGCTTGTTGATCGTTTACGGCTGTGAGCGCTTGCTCTTGTAGAGATCCATCGATTGAATTTGAGCCTAGACTGAATGGCTCTGGTTCCTTTGCTTTAGGCCCGTTTACATCTAAATAGTTTAGAGCTAACTTTCCTCTACGGATTGCGAGTAAGGGGGTGGCAGATAGCCCGAGCTGCCGAAGAAAAGCTTGCAGTTCTTCTAGGTCCTTCGATTGATAGCTTTCGCTTTTGCTGGCAAGGATCAGATCTGCAATTGCCAACTGTGCTGCAAAATTGGGGTGTGAGGTATAGCGAGGGTCGGTAATTACTCGAGCATCTACTAAGGTGAGTGTCGCCGCGAGCTGTAAGTGTGCTTGAGCACTTAAGCTTTGCAGGCGTTGCCGAATTTGTTTGGGATGGCCGAGGCCGGTCGGTTCGATTAATAAACGGTCTGGTTTTGCCGTTCGTAATAGTTGTGTCAGCGCCACCTGAAACGGCACCCCTGCAGCGCAACATAGGCATCCTCCGGGGACTTCTTTGATGAATACCTTTGAGTCGGGGTCTGCGGCGGAAATGAAGTCGGCATCGAGACCTATTTCGCCAAATTCATTGCTTAAAACGGCCCAACGTTGCTCTGGAGGCTTGTTGGCTAGCAGATGTTTAATTAAGGTAGTTTTGCCTGCACCTAAAAATCCAGAGATAAGATTGGTTGGCACCGCTTTAGTGATGATTTGCATATAACTTTTACCTAGAGATCGACAGCGCCAATTTATAATGCAGCGTTTAGTCGATTATTCTTTCATTAGGGCTGACTCAATGCCGCTAATTTATCACAGATGTGCGCGCCAATTGGAAATGCTGAGGTTGCCGCAGGTGAGGGTGCATTACAAACATGTAAGCTACGTGCGCTTTGGGCAAATAAAAAGTCATGTACTAAGGTGCCATCACGAAGTACAGCTTGGGCGCGGATCCCGGCTGGGTAGGGGCCAAGATCATGGCGCTGTAGGCTCGGGCAGTATTTACGTACACGCTGCAAATATCCAGATTTAAAGAATGAGTCTTTGGTTTCACTCAAGCCACTGCGAAAGTGTTGTTTGGCGACCTTCCAAAACCCACTGAAAGCTAGCATTTGCTTGATATCACAAAGATTAAATGCGCCTTTTTGATAGCCTTCGCGAGACCAACCCTGAACTGCATTAGGCCCCACCGTAATGGAACCGTTGATCATCTTGGTGAGATGTACGCCCAAAAATGGAAGTTCTGGATCGGGGATCGGGTAGATCAGGTGTTTAATGAGTTGATTATGGCGCGCAGTCAATTGATAGTACTCACCGCGATAGGGAATGATTTGAAAATCGATGTCTATGTCTAACATTTGGCATAAGCGGTCGGCCATTAAACCACCACATACGACTAGATACTGGGTATCAATGCTCGTTTGTTGGGTCGTAACGCGGATCCTGTGGGGATCTTCGTTTAATTTTATTACTTGCTGAGCGAGCTTTATTTCACCGCCTAGGTCTTGAAATAGTTGCGCTATTTTAAGGCAAATTTGTTGGTAATCGACAATCCCTGTGGCGGCTACTTTGAGAGCGGCTAAGCCGCAAATGTTCGGTTCCAATTCCCTGAGCTGTTGGCCATCGAGTCGTTCAACTTGAATGCCATTCGTTTGGCAGCGTTGTTCGAGTTCCTGCATTCTACTGAGTTCTAGGGGATTACTGGCAACTAACAGTTTTCCACATTGTTCTACCGGAATATGATGCTGCTTACAAAACGCGAGCGTTTGCTGGTGGCCTTGTTTACAAAAGTTGGCTTTCAGGCTGCCCGGTTGGTAATACACACCCGCATGGATCACGCCGCTGTTATGTCCCGTTTGATGCTGCGCCAATTGAGTTTCTTTTTCGATTAGCAGGATCTTGGCTTGCGGGTGGTGTTGCTGAAGCTGCCAAGCGGTAGAAAGTCCAACAATACCGCCGCCGATAATGATGTAATTGTACATTTTAGTTACTTTCCGTTTCGAGCATCATGCTGTCATTGTGCCCGAGCACTGCTGTTGATACAAAATTAGTGTGAGCAAGATTAAAGGATACAAGATGTTAATGATTATTGTTTAAGGCAATGCTAAGGTGAATTTATCGATGAGGAGTTTCGTTTAATGATCGACTTTACGATTTGGCATGGTTTGTTGCTGTTGGGAGTTGGCTTGGTAGCAGGGGTCATCAATACTTTAGCGGGGGGCGGCTCAAATTTAACGCTACCAGCCTTAATGGTCATGGGAATGCCCGCCGAAATCGCCAATGCTACTAACCGTGTTGGTATTTTTTTACAATGCCTCACGGGAGCCTTAGGTTTCAAGAAACATGGTCAATTAGACATCGAAGATGTGGTCCCTATCTTGTGGCCAACCATGGTGGGGGGATTATTCGGGGCCGTTGCTGCTTCTTATGCCCCCAGCTGGATCATTAAATATTTGTTGCTCGGTGCGATGTTGACGATGGCTGGACTGATACTGATTAAACCCAGTGTCGTTGCTGCGGAACCGGGAACCCAAGCTAAAAAAGTAAGGCAGACGCCCGCCGCCAAATGGAGTCTGGCCTTGTCTGGTTTTTACGGGGGCTTTGTTCAAGCGGGCGTCGGTTTCATATTGGTCGCGGCCTTAGCTGGCAGTCTACGCTACGATTTAGTGAGAGCAAATGCACTTAAGTTAGTTTGCACTTTGGCATTTACTAGCATTGCCTTGGTGATCTTTATTGTTCGTGACCAAGTGTTGTGGTTACCAGGGAGCGTATTAGCGGTGGGTTATATCATTGGCGCGCATTATGCGGTTAAATTTGCCATTAAGGCTGCCCCCACAACTTTGAAGTGGTTTTTATTTGTGATGACCTTAGTGGGCTGTATTGCGGCGCTTTGGTTTTAATTTGGAAGCATGCTCATGAATCGTTTGTTACTGGTTTGCTTTAGTCTGCTGTTGATGTCTGCTTGCACTGCTAAGCCTGAGGGTATAGAGCCTGTAGACAACTTTGATTTGTCTCGTTATCTGGGGACTTGGTACGAAATTGCGCGCCTCGATCATTCCTTTGAGCGAGGCTTAAGCCAAGTGACTGCGACTTACAGTTTAGCTAGGGATGGCCGAGTGAGAGTGCTTAACAAAGGCTTCTCTGAGCAAAAACAAACTTGGTCTGAGGCGAAGGGCATCGCCAAGTTTGTCGATTCACCAAAGGTTGCGCATTTAAAAGTCTCTTTCTTTGGTCCTTTCTACGGAGCCTATGTGGTTTTTGTATTAGATAAAAACTATCAATATGCGTTGGTTGCTGGACCCAATCGAGATTATTTATGGATTTTGGCGCGTCATCCCGAGATCTCTCCTCAGCTTCGAATTGATTTATTAAAGAAAGCCAAAAGCTATGGTTTTGATACCAGTCAATTGATTTTTGTCGAACAACGCCGGCGACGATAAATCATTGTTGAATCAAATTTGGTGCTATTCCTGAGCTGAGAGCTATGCGCTTTATGAGCAATATAACAGTGTTGCATATTTTGATTTAGTCACGAGGGAACCATGATGTGGACTAAAGGTTTGGTTATACAACGTATTGATTGGAATGAACAATTATTTAGCTTACGGATAAAAGCCGATATTGAACCATTCACTGCCGGCCAGTTCATTAAGTTATCGGAAATGCGAGATGGAAAACGTATCGCTCGAGCTTATTCTTTGGTGAATCCTCCTGACAGTGATTATTTAGAGGTTTTAGCCATTAAAGTTGAGCAAGGTTTATTGTCGCCCAATCTACATTCCCTGCAGCTTGGCGATTGTATCGAAGTATCCAGCAGAGCCTCAGGCTTTATGGTTTTAGATGAAGTCCCTGAGGGGAAGCATCTATGGCTGCTCGGCAGTGGGACGGGGATTGGTCCATATTTTTCAATGTTAGAAACTGCTGCGGTATGGCAGCGCTTTGAAAAAATTGTATTAGTTTATGCCGTCAGTTACGCTCAAGATATCGCCTATCAACCGTTGATTGATAAATATAAAGCTCAATATGCAGAGCAATTTATTTTTCAAGCAATGGTGACTCGCGAAGTTTATCCTGATGCACTCAAGAGTCGTATTCCTTTGGCGATCGCCAATGGGGCTCTGGAGCGCGCCGTTGGTTTAGAGTTTAAGGTAGACAATTCGCAAGTGATCATCTGTGGAAATCCTGAGATGATCGCGGATGCACAGCGAGAGCTAGAGCATAAAGCTTTGATTAAAAACCTGCGCAGGAAGCCCGGACAGATCACCGTAGAGCGCTATTGGTAGTGTGGATTGACTTTATTGTGATAGAATCGCTTGAAAATTACACTGCGTTTACAGCTGCATTCAGTTTTGCGGCATGTAAAGCAAAGGAATCATTTGTCAGCTTTTTTTACACTTAGCGTTTAAAATATCAGGTTTGGTTTGTAAGTTATTGTTTAAATAGATTAATTATAGTTGGCTTGAAATTTGCTTTGTATGAGGCAGTAAAAGATTAAATTTTAATAGCAGGATGCTAGTTGGGAGGCGTTGTGTTTAAACATATTTTGTTAGTAGCAAGTTGTGCTTTATCTTTGTCGGCTGTTGCTGCAGAGCAAGTGTGGGATTTCGATGATGGAACTCTGTCCGGAACAAATTATGGCAATACGCTAGATTTAGATGGTTTGAGTGTTCAAGGTTGGTCCGATACCGGGACTCGTCGCGAAGATGAAACCTTAGCGAATACTCGATTGAGTTATAGCGATTATTGGGGCCTGATGTCTAAAAATCAGGACGAACGCTCTGGGTCACCGAGCCATGCTATCGACAGCTTTGGTAATGACCATGACATGGTGCTATTAAGCTTTGATCAGTCAGTTAACCTGTCTGGTTTTACGCTTGGTTGGGCCTATGAAGACTACGGTTATAGTTCATCAAGTAGTGCCGATGTGAGCGTTCTCGCCTATTCCGGTAGTGATACGCCAGTTTTATATGGCCAAACTTGGGACGATTTGGCTGGCTTGGGTTGGACCACCGAAGCGGAAGTTGCGGATGCAGATGAATTTGCCTATCAGGCCATTGATTCCAGTGCTAGCTCTAAATACTGGTTGATTGGGGCATACAATCCGATATTTGGAAGCTTAGGTTGGTCTGATAACAACGATGCCTTTAAATTAGCGGGGGCTAAGGCGACTCCAGGTGAAGATCCTTTACAACCAGCAACCAGTGTTCCTGAACCTGGCACGGTGATGTTGTTAGCCATGGGTCTATTTGGACTTGCTTTACGTAAGAACAAGCGCCAAGCATAATTTAACTGAACTCCTTTTTAGTTTAAAAATACGAAATACGCTGTATTTCGTATTTTTTTGTCTTTTTTTTGCTGCTTGTTCATTAGATACTGCTTGTTGAATCAATTGATTGTTCACGCGAAGTAAAGGAAATGCATGTTAAGAATGAATAAAACGATTATTGCTCTCACGCTGCTGTTAATGGGAAACGTTACCTTTGCCGACGAACAAACCAATAACTATGAACTGGCAGTTAAGGCTTATCAATTAGGTGACGAGAATGAAGCCTTCATTCATTTGAAAAATGCCTTAAAAGCAAATCCACAACATCTCTCTTCTAAATTGTTATTAGCTAAAGTGTATTTTAATGCAAATAACTTAGCTGCAGCAGAGGAGCAGTTAGAAGAAGCTTTATCTCTAGGTGCGGATATTAATCTGGTTCTCCCCTTGCTCGGTAACGTGCTATTGCTGCAAGGGAAAGTTGACGCTGTGTTGGCGCTAGAGCAACGTTCTGCTGAGTTTTCAAAAAATAGTCAATTTGAATGGAAGCTATTACGTGGACGCATCTATTTACGCAAATCACAAGTTGAGCTCGCGAAGTTAGAATTTGAACAAGCACTGCAGTTGGCGCCGAATCAATCGAGTGCAATCAATACGCTGGCAACCCTTTATTTAGCTCAAAAGGAATACCTTTTAGCGGATAAATTAGTCACTCACTCCTTAGCAATTAACAATAATAATGAACGAACTTGGAAGTTGAAGGGTGATCTGGTCGCGGCTCAAGGCATGCTCGAGCAAGCTTTGGTGAGTTATGAACATGCTATTTCCATTGATCCAGAGGATCCTAAGATATTGCGTAGTTTGGTGATGACCAATCTTAAGTTGAATCGTCTTGAGCAAGCTAAGCATTACCTACAGCGTATTCAAAAACAAACCCCCAATGATCCGACTGCCATTCTGATCAATGCGACCTTACTCGCGAAGCAAGACGAATTTGAGCTTGCAGAGCAAAGCCTGGCCGAGTTATCCCAGAAAATTTCTGCAGCGGAAGGGAGTGAGTTAACTGACCCCAGTATGCTGCTGTTTATTCAAGGCGCATCGGAGTTTATTCGCCAGAATGATGAAAAAGCGCAACAGTATTTGAGTCAGTATTTAAAGGCAAAACCGAGTGACTTAGGGGCGACTCGAATGTTGGCCAAGGTTTACCTTCGCTCAGATCAGGCTTATAAGTTGCAATTATTGCTACAAGATAATTTCGAATACATTCTTCCCGATCTGGGTTTATCAGCACAGTTGGTCTATTTGTATATTGAATCCGGGCGAATTCGGGCGGCGCAACAAGCTTTTGAACAGATGCGGGCGTACCATAGTAAATCTAATTATATTGGTATTTTAGAAGCTGAGTTATTACGCGCGAGTGGGGAGCCTCAACAAGCATTTTTGCAGCTCACGTCTTTGCCTTATAGTGATGATCAATCGCCTTTAAAATGGTTGCAACTCAAAGGAGAGTTGGCTTTAGAAATTGATGATATAGATGCGGCGAAACTAAGCATCGATAGCCTGATTAAACGTAAGGTGAATACGACTCAGGCCCAAAATTTGATTGCCGCCTATTATATTAAGATGAATCAAGCTGATTTAGCTCTTCAATATCTAAATAAAGTATTAGCGAAAAGTCCAGAAAATATCAGTGCAATGTTTAATAAGGCGCTGATTTTTCAAACGAATAATGATCTTGACCAAGCCTTGACCATCTTTCAACAAATTCTAAAAATTGAACCTCAGCATTCACCGAGTCACTTAGTTGTCGCCCGTATTTACTTCCAACAACAAGCCTATGCTGATGCGACAGCTCAGCTAGATAAAGTATTGATATATGAGCCGGATAATCGTGTAGCGAAAGAGTTGAAATTAGATATTTATATGCAAACTCAACAATGGCCCTTAGCCTTAACTTTAGTGGAAAAGTTGAATAGAGAATATATTCTAAATGAGGCTTACCTGACTCGTTATGCCGAGATATTGATACAATTAGAGCGCTATCAAGATACAGCCTACCCTTTAGGTTTGTTAGATAGTTTATGGAAGGAACAAGCCCCTAAACTGAAGTTGCTTGCAAGCTTGCAAGTAAGAGCGAAGGATCTTGATGGGGCGAAAGCGAGCTTGGCAAAAGCCCGCGCTTTAGCCCCAGAAGATATGTCAACCTTGCTCATGCAAGGGCAAATCGACTTGGCTCAAGCAAACATCGCCAGTGCTGAAGTTGTGGTGAGCCAATTGACAGAACAATTTGGTGAAAGCAGCGAATTATATGCTTTGCAAGGTGGCATATTTCTCGCTAAAGATGATCCCTTGGCAGCCCAGAAAGCTTATAGCCAAGCCTTGACTCTAAATAAATTTAATCGAGGTGCTGCAATTCATCTATATCAACTGGCGCAACAAAATATAGCAGTTGATGAGTTCACTGAACAGTTTGAAGGTTTACTTGATAACAGTTCGCAAATGGCTTGGCATCGCCGCTTGTTAGCCGATACTTATATGCGGCAAAAAAATTATGCCAAGGCCCAATCGCACTATGAAGCCTTGCGTAAATTCCCAAGCCTAAAAGATGAGCCTAGTTTAATTAATAACTTGGCTAATATTTATGCGAAGAGTGATTTAGATAAGGCTTTTGCTTTGATCGAAATTAGCCTTCAACAAGGTAGTAAAAGTTCAGCGACGCTGGATACAATTGGTTGGATAGAAGCCCAGCGAAGTCACTTCGACCAAGCCTTGTTGTATTTGCGGGAAGCTTATACCACCGATTCCTCGGATCCAACGATTCGTTATCACCTTGCCTATGTTTTAGCCAAGCTAGGTCGTGTCACAGAGGCCAAAATTGAATTGAAAGCGGCTTTGGCTATTGCGCAAAATTTTGCGGAATATGAAGACGCAAAACAATTGCTCAGCGATTTAGAAAAGAATAAAGCCTAATAAACAAAAGTCATCTGGGAGCGTCTTATACTCATGATCCGAGAGATGATACCCTCTCGGATTTTTTATTGCTGCTCCTTTGCCGTAACAGTGAATATTCGCCATGCGAGTGGGGCCATTAATCGCACTATTTAGTACATTCTTGGCGCTGTCGAATATGCAGCCTGTTGCGCGGGATCTGCCTGTTGAAGACGCTGTAAGTTTTTCAGCTTTACTTCGCAAAAGTAGATTTTTCGCTTGTCTACGGGTTTTTGATAACAAGAAAAACCGTTGTGCTATGCCATTTACTCTTCGAAATTAAACGGGAAAAGGCTTAGCAAGTCCCAATAAGCACAGCCCAAGGATCGGTTGGCGTAAATCGACAATTTGATTCGGCCAAACGAAGCAGGCCTAGAAATAAAAATGCCGTTCAAGAGCTATGAACGGCATGACTTGCTTGGTGAGCTTGCTAGTTGATCCGTTTGTACTTGATACGGTGCGGTTGAGCCGCAGCTTCACCAATGGTTTCTTTGAGCCACGCTTCATACTCGGTAAAGTTACCAGCATGGAAGTTCACCTGTCCCTCATCTCGGTAGTCGAGAATATGGGTAGCAATGCGGTCTAGGAACCAACGGTCATGTGAAATGACCATGGCACAGCCGGCAAACTCTAGCAGTGCATTCTCCAGCGCACGTAGGGTTTCAATGTCTAAATCGTTGGTCGGTTCATCGAGCAGCAATACATTGCCACCCGCTTGTAATAACTTGGCTAAATGTAAACGCCCGCGCTCACCACCAGAGAGTTCTCCAACCCGTTTTTGCTGGTCGGAGCCTTTGAAGTTAAAACGTCCCACATAGGCTCGGCTTGGGATTTCGATATTACCGATCTTGAGAATATCGGAGCCTCCAGAGACCTCTTGCCAAACGCTTGCTTTATTGTCCATGTCATCACGAAACTGATCAACACTGGCAATTTGTACGGTATCTCCCACCTCGATATTCCCAGAATCTGCTTGTTCAACACCGGTAATCATTTTAAACAGAGTCGACTTACCTGCACCATTCGGTCCAATGATCCCAACAATAGCTCCCTTTGGAATGCTAAACGATAAGTCGTTAATCAGGACTCGACCATCGAAGGACTTACTGAGATTGGTAACATCAATCACCTTGTCGCCGAGTCGCTGGGCGGCAGGGATGAATAGCTCATTGGTTTCATTACGACTTTGGAAGCTTTGGTTATTTAGTTCTTCAAAACGAGCCATACGAGACTTACTCTTGCTTTGGCGACCTTTAGCATTAGAGCGAACCCATTCCAACTCTTTCTGAATCGATTTCATACGTGCTTTTTCTTGAGATGCTTCTTGGCTTAAGCGGTTTTCTTTTTGTTCTAGCCAAGAAGAGTAATTTCCTTCCCAAGGAATACCTTCACCGCGATCGAGTTCAAGGATCCAGCCAGCGACATTGTCGAGGAAGTACCGATCGTGGGTTACGGCAACAACGGTGCCTTCATAGTCATGTAAGAAACGCTCCAACCATGCGACGGACTCAGCATCCAAGTGGTTGGTTGGTTCATCGAGTAACAGCATGTCTGGTTTTTCTAGTAATAGTCGACATAAGGCGACGCGACGTCGCTCACCACCGGAAAGTTGTGCTATTTTTGCGTCCCAATCAGGGAGGCGTAATGCGTCGGCGGCACGCTCTAATTGGTTGTCGAGGCTATGCGCATCATGAGTGGCTAAGATAGCCTCCAATTCTCCTTGCTCTTGGGCGAGCGCATCAAAATCAGCGTCGGGTTCGGCGTAAGCTGCGTACACTTCATCGAGTCTAACTTGGGCGTTTTTAACCACCGCAACCGCTTCTTCTACAACTTCGCGAACCGTTTTGCTTAAATCCATTTGCGGTTCTTGAGGAAGGTAGCCAATTTTGGTCCCAGGGTTAGCACGGGCTTCACCTTCAATTTCAGTGTCGACCCCAGCCATAATGCGTAACAAGGTAGATTTACCTGCGCCATTTAAACCTAATACGCCAATTTTTGCGCCTGGGAAAAAGCTTAAGGAAATATTTTTTAGGATATGCTTTTTAGGGGGAACGATTTTACCAACACGGTTCATCGTATAAATAAATTGGGCCATTCGCCTTTCCTTTAAGATGTCTTAATAATTTGCTGTGTTTTGTAAAGATATAAACAGCTTCAATACCATAGGACGCTATGATACTGGCTTCGTTAAGGGATACTAGGGGAAGAATAATTTATTGTTTAAGTTTTTGAAGTGACATGATGGATCCTTCACGATGTTCTGAGCTTTATCATTTTCTTTATTCATTTAAAGCGTGTTCCAATTTATCGGTATTTAGTGTTATGTTTGTCATACATTTATCAGACTAAAGTTACTCATGAAACGAATGCTGTTTGCTTGCTTGGCTCTATGCTTAGCATTTTCTGCTGCTGCTCTCACCTATGACTTACCAAACGAAGGAAGCCGATTGATTGGCGGAAATCAGTGGCATACGGTACAAAAAGGTGAAACTGTTGCGATGATTGCCGAACATTATCAAGTCGGTTTTTTAGCGATGATGGCTGCCAATAAAGAGGTGGATCCCTTTCTCCCCAAACCGGGTACCAAGTTGTTGATCCCCACCCAAATTCTATTACCGAATGCAGAATATCAAGGGGTGGTGGTTAACTTGGCTGAATTACGTTTGTACTATTTTCATCCTGATTCGCGCAAAGTAGATGTTTTTCCTATTGGTATCGGTCGGATCGGCAGAGAAACGCCGGAGATGAAAACCGTGGTTAGCCAAAAACGTGAAAAACCAACCTGGACTCCAACCCAAAATATCCGTAATGAATATGCAGCGAAAGGGGTGATTTTGCCAAAAGTGGTGCCAGCTGGGCCCGAAAATCCTCTCGGTGAATATGCATTAAGGCTTGCCTATGGAAGCGGCGAGTATTTAATCCATGGAACTAACAAAGAGTTTGGTGTGGGCTTAAGAGTGAGCTCAGGTTGTATTCGTTTATTTCCTAAGGATATCGAGTATTTATTTAAGCAGGTCGCGCTAAACACACCAGTCAGGATTATTGATCAATCTATCAAACACTCTGCTGAGCCCAATGGCGAATATTTACTTGAAGTACACCAACCTTTAAATCGTTCGATAGAAGAAGTACATCAAGCTACTTCTTTGAAGCTGACTCGCGAAGATATAAAGTTTGTGACGCAAACTGGCGTGGATAGTGCCATTGTGAATCAAGCGCTGAAAAATCAGCAAGGGATTGCCCTGTTGGTCGGCGAAAAACGCGGATAAAAAAAGGTGATGCTAAGCATCACCTTTGACTACATCAGCAGTTACTTACTTAGTGTAAGAAGATGCGATGTTATTAATACGTTCGTTGGCACGCATCGCTTCAGCTTTTGCTTGATCAGCACTCATTTGAGCTGATTTGATGTCGCCACTTAAAGAGCTTTGCTCAGTACGAAGAGCTGCAACTTCGTTAGACAAGGCGTCTACTTTGTCGCTTAAAGATTGTACGTTGTTTTCTAGAGCTGTGGTGTTAGTACAACCCGCTAGTAAAATAGTAGAAGCAATAGCGCCTGCAACTAAAAACTTATTCATGGTAAGTCCGTCCTTTTTTATCAATTCTAGCGATCGATATTAGATCGTCGATTTGTTTATGCAAAGCCATTCACTGCGAGCAGTGAGCCGCTGCTATGATTATGGCTCAATAATATCAAGCTGCAAGCCTTTGTTGATAAAAGCAAAAGAAAATTGTGTGTAATACAGGTATTTAAGTCTTTCGGTAACAACTTATTAACATGTTGGTGGAACCTTTCAAAAAATATGTTAATACAAACGCATTGTTCAGATTGTGTGAATATTGGCAACTTTATTTAAGCAGCTTTATCAACTTTCTAAGCATAGACATCAAGTATTCGCTAAGCCACGCACTGCGTTGTGCTTAGCAAGATGAAAAATGTTTATTGGCGTAAAAGTTAAGTCGCAAGCGTTCTGCTACTGAGTTGCAGGCACTGAAATGCCCGCTTGTTCCCCTTGCTGGTTGAGCTAAGTGTATTTTTATTGAGCTAGGAGATATGTAGCTTGCTTCATTTGCGTTAACCTTGGTCGCTGTTCCTTGTAAAAAGGTTGCTACTGCAGTTTACTCGTGTTTCGGCTGATTGCCGTTGTGCGTAGATTGATCGACAATGCCGATGATTTGCATCATCTGCTTTGTTTAAATGCCATCATGACAGATGCTTAATCGTCCTTAAATAGTCTGAGCGGGTATAGCTAATTAGCTTTTGTTAGAAGTTTTTTAAAGGTGAATAAATTTCATAAACTTTAAAGCAAGTGAGTAAAAAATTGCTTATTCTCGCTAGAAATCTCATCATACTTCGGTGAAGATGAGTGAAGTATTGGCTTGAATGCTCCTTTGTGGTGACCGTTTATAAGCTAAAATTTTACTGTGATCTGTAAGGGACTCAGGTTAGAATGCGCCTTCGCAAAATCACCCACCAACATGTTATATAAGAGTCAGGAGATACTGATGTTAAAGCGTGATATGAATATCGCCGATTACGATGCCGAACTATGGCAAGCCATTACGAAAGAAGAAGTTCGCCAAGAAGAGCATATCGAATTGATTGCTTCTGAGAACTATGCCAGCCCACGTGTAATGGAAGCACAAGGCTCTTACCTCACTAACAAGTACGCTGAAGGTTACCCTGGTAAGCGTTACTATGGTGGTTGTGAGTATGTTGACCAAGCAGAAATGCTCGCGATTGAGCGTGCAAAAAAATTGTTTGGTGCCGATTATGCTAACGTTCAACCTCACGCTGGTTCACAAGCAAACTCAGCTGTT
The DNA here is from genome assembly GCF_050870865.2 of Agarivorans sp. QJM3NY_33. Lineage (NCBI taxonomy): Bacteria > Pseudomonadati > Pseudomonadota > Gammaproteobacteria > Alteromonadales > Alteromonadaceae > Agarivorans > Agarivorans sp. QJM3NY_33. The sequence continues at coordinate 3,471,174 of NZ_CP194039.2, read as the reverse complement.
TTTATGGCTTTACTGAATGCGGGTGATACGGTTTTAGGAATGAGCTTAGCGCACGGTGGTCATTTAACTCACGGTGCGAGCGTTAGCTTCTCTGGTAAAATCTATAATGCTGTTCAGTATGGCATTAATCCAGAAACTGGTGAGTTAGATTATGAAGAAGTTGAGCGCTTAGCAAAACAACATAAACCTAAAATGATTATAGCTGGTTTCTCTGCATATTCAGGGGTCGTTGATTGGCAACGCTTCCGTGATATCGCGGATCAAGTCGGTGCTTACCTATTTGTAGATATGGCCCATATTGCTGGTTTGGTCGCTGCAGGTTTATATCCAAACCCAGTGCCAATTGCTGATGTGGTGACAACCACAACGCATAAAACTTTAGCGGGTCCACGCGGTGGTTTGATTTTGGCTCGTGCTAACGAAGCCATTGAGAAAAAGCTAAATTCAGCGGTATTCCCCGGTGGTCAAGGTGGTCCTTTGATGCATGTGATCGCTGCTAAAGCGGTCGCTTTTAAAGAAGCGATGGAGCCAGAGTTCAAGCAATACCAACAGCGCGTCTTAGATAACGCTAAAGCGATGGTTGCGGTGATGCAAGAGCGTGGTTATAAAATCGTGTCAAATGGTACTGAAAACCATTTGTTCTTGGTCGATTTAATCGACAAAGATATTACGGGCAAAGATGCTGACGCAGCTCTGGGTCGCGCCAATATTACGGTGAACAAAAACTCGGTGCCAAATGATCCTCGTTCACCTTTTGTGACCAGTGGTTTACGTATTGGTACTCCAGCAATTACTCGTCGCGGTATTGATGTCGCAGCTGCAAAAGAGCTTGCGGGCTGGATGTGTGATGTACTGGATAATTTACAAGATGATACTGTTATTGAGCGTGTCAAAGGCCAAGTGTTAGAACTTTGCCAACGTTTCCCTGTCTATGGTTAAGTAGCCAGTGAAATAGTTAGGGACTAACAGTGTTAAAAAAGGAGGCTTTGAGCCTCTTTTTTTTATTGGTGTGTAAAATAGACTTTGTTGTCAATAACTACTATTGTTTTATTTATTACTAGTGGGTTGGGTTCAGTAATGATACTACTTTATTATTGGTGCTATTTTTGCTTGTTATCTCAAATAGTAAGGAACAGTCAAATTACTACCGTGGTTGGTCAATTCTAAGAGAGAGAAATGTAATGGATATGAGCACTTTAAAAAATGCAAAGCGTTTGGTGATCCTACAGTTGTTTATTTGGGGGGCTTTTATGTTGTTAGTGCTTGCTAATTAGCGAAGGTAAACCGCTATCGTGCATTTTTATATGTGCAGTCTAGCTATTTTCGTCGAGCTGCTTGCATACGGCGGCGTTCGCTATCCTACTCTTTAACTCTCAGTCTTCGGGTTCGAGCCTTACAGGTTTATGTCTCGTAGGTTAAACTATGCATCTTCATTGTATCAATGCCTCGTATTTAGAATTAATCATGCGGTGATATTTTTAGCCGGGTAATTATTTTGCCGTGAGCAAAGCTACGCTATCCCAATGGCCTTACTACCAGAGTTTGTTGCTCTTTATAAACATGTAATTTTTATCCTTCTCAGGGCGGGCGAGAGCGTGAATGCCGATTCATTGAGCAAGGTGATGGTGTTGCCAAACGAGTGTGTAAATCATCCATTTAGTGTGCAACTACTGTTTGAGTATCGATCAGAGTCAGCTCCAATAAAGTTGGCTTCCTCCTTGGTGATTCTTTTGATAAGAGGATTACTTTTGGTCGAACTGGAGTGAGCAAAGCTTATAGTCAAATATACTCGTAATAGCGGTAAGCATATTCTAAATATATCTAGTTAGTTGATACTGTGCTTGGAATCGTTGAGTTGTGAGCATTATTATTTGGCTAAATATAGGTATTTACTGTTGTAGATGAGCGCTATTTTGGAACGAGCTGATAAACTATGTATGGTGTGATTCATCAGTGCGAATGATTTTAAGCTGCAAAATATTCCTCACTTAGCTTATAGCGAGCCTGTACCTTCGTTGCCTAACCGGATAAAATCACGGCAGGTTTTTTAAAGGTTATGCGCATGTACTGTCCATTTTGTTCCGCTCATGAAACTAAAGTTATTGATTCTCGTTTGGTTGCTGATGGCCACCAAGTGCGCAGACGTCGAGAATGTTTAGAGTGTCATGAGCGTTTTACCTCATTTGAAGTCGCGGAACTGGTGATGCCCCGAGTTATCAAAGGCAACGGTATTCGCGAACCTTTTAATGAAGAGAAAATGCGCTCAGGTATGATGCGCGCGCTAGAAAAGCGTCCTGTGAGTGTTGATCAGGTTGAACAAGCGGTGAACAAAATAAAGTCTCACCTTCGAGCCACTGGTGAGCGAGAAGTCGAGACCAAACTGATTGGTAAGGTGGTGATGGAGCAGTTGATCATGTTGGATAAAGTCGCTTATGTGCGGTTTGCATCGGTTTATCATTCTTTTGAAGACATTAAAGAGTTTAGCGAAGAGATTGCTAAGTTGGAAAAGTAGCGAATGTTTTCTGCACTTGATTGTCAATTTATGGCTCGGGCGATAGCCTTAGCGAAGCTGGGCCGATATACCACGGCACCAAATCCTAACGTTGGTTGTGTCATTGTTAAAGATGGTCGTATCATCGGTGAAGGTTACCATCGACAAGCGGGTCAAGGACACGCTGAGGTAAACGCAGTTACGGATGCAAAACAAGCCGGTTTCAGCCTTGATGGCGCGTGTTGTTATGTCACCTTAGAACCTTGTAGCCATGTAGGTCGAACTGGTTCTTGTGCTGCCATGATCGTCGAGCTAGGGATCACGGAAGTGGTAATTGCTATGATTGATCCCAACCCACAAGTCGCGGGCAAGGGAATTGCCATGCTCGAACAGGCAGGCGTTAAGGTTCGTCTTGGCTTAATGGAATCGGCGGCTCGTGCGTTAAATCCTGGCTTCTTGAGCCGAGTTGAGCGAAAGCGACCCTTTGTACGCTTAAAGCTAGCGGGTTCTATCGATGCTAAAACGGCATTAGCCAATGGTGAAAGTCAGTGGATTACCTCGACTCATGCCCGCAGTGATGTGCAACGAGAGCGGGCTGCTAGTCACGCTATATTATCCACTGCAACAACTGTCATTCGGGATAACGCAAGTTTAAATGTACGTCATCATCAACTGGGCAGCTTGGCTGAACAGCTCGATCGATCGACCTTACGCCAGCCGCTTAGGGTGATTATCGATCGTCAGCAACGCTTGAACTCTGCGCCAAAAACACTGGATATTTTTAAGGACCCATCATCGCTATGCTTGGCTGGGTTTGCTGAGCAAAACCAACTTGATGTGGCGAAACAATTCACAATTGCTAAGGGTGAGCATTGGTTAGAGCGCCTTATGGCAGCTTTAGCTTCCGCGGAGATTAATGACTTGTGGGTCGAAGCTGGGGCCAGTTTGGCGGCAGCTTTACTCAAAGCAAATTTGGTTGACCAGTTGATTGTTTATCAGGCGGGGCTACTGATGGGCGCGGATGCTCAAAGTTTGGTGGCTCTTAACGGATACCAACAGATGAAGCAGCTTCAATCTTGGCGTTGCCTAGATATTCGTCGTATTGGTCCAGACACAAAAACCATCTGGGTTCCCCAGAATGAGGAAGCGTAATAATAATGTTTACTGGTATCATTGAAGCTCTCGGTGAAATAAAGAGCTTGGAGCATCGTCAGGGTGATGTACGTTTGAGAATTGCCTGCGCCAAGCTAAATATGGAAGATGTTTGTTTAGGGGATAGTATTGCAGTTAACGGGATTTGTTTAACTGTGGTTGAGTATGGCGGACAATATTTTTGTGCAGATGTCTCAACTGAAACCTTGAGTCTAACTTCTTTAGCTGGTTGTAAGCAGGGTGATAAAGTGAACTTGGAAAAGGCGATGTTAGCCACAAGTCGCTTTGGGGGACATATTGTTAGTGGACATGTGGATGGTTTAGCCGAAGTACTTAGCATTAGTCCTAGTGCCCGTGCGGTGAACATTTGGCTACAAGTCCCCAAGGATCTCGCGCGTTATATTGCCCATAAGGGTTCGGTCACTGTCGATGGCATTAGTCTCACGGTGAATGAGGTCAATCAGCAACAGTTGCGCCTGACTATCATTCCGCATACAGCTGAACAAACAACCATTGCAAATTGGTCTGTAGGTCAAAAAATTAACTTGGAAGTCGATGTCATCGCTCGCTATGTGGAGCGATTATTTGGTTACGCAGAAGAGAATAAATCATCATCGAAGATCGATGCTGCATTTCTAGCGCAACATGGTTTTGTGAAATAAAGCGGTGCCTAGTGCTCCAAAGGCTAGCACGCTAAATAGGCCCCCTTATTAAGTTTAGAAGGTTTGTTATGTCATTAAGCAGTATTGAAGAAATTATTGAAGATTTACGCCATGGAAAAATGGTGGTGCTCATGGATGATGAAGATCGTGAGAACGAAGGCGATATTATTATGGCCGCAGACATGGTGACCCCAGAAGCGATCAATTTCATGGCCACCCATGGTCGCGGTCTAATTTGTTTACCCATGACGAGACAGCGTTGTCAGCAACTCAAATTGCCACTGATGGTAGATGTAAACACCGAACAATTTTCAACCAATTTTACCGTTTCTATTGAAGCGGCAGAAGGTGTAACTACCGGCATTTCAGCCGCCGATCGTGCTCGCACTGTACAAGCCGCCGTGGCTGCAAATGCTGGGCCTGCGGACATCGTGATGCCTGGGCATATCTTTCCTTTAATGGCTCAAGAAGGTGGGGTGCTAACCCGTGCCGGGCATACTGAAGCGGGGGTTGATCTTGCGCGTTTAGCCGGGCGAGAACCAGCAGCAGTGATTGTTGAGGTTTTGAATCAAGATGGCAGCATGGCGCGTCGCCCAGATCTAGAAGTTTTTTGCCAGCAACATGGTTTAAAAATAGGCACAATTGCTGACTTAATCGAATATCGTAACAATCATGAAACCACCATTGAGCGAGTAGCTGAGTGTGAAATGCCAACCCGTTACGGTAATTTCAAATTGATTAGCTACCGAGATACCATCGACAACAAAGTTCATTTTGTGATGCAAGCGGGTGAAGTACAAGCCGAGCAAGCAAGCCTAGTGAGAGTTCATTTACATAATCCTTTCAGCGACTTACTGGCAAGTGACCGGGCCGGAAAAATGAGTTGGCCACTTGATAAAGCCTTAGCCAAAATCGCCGATGAGAAAGGGATATTAGTATTACTGAGTACCGACGATAATGGTGATAATTTGGTTGAACAGGTGAAAGCTTTTGCTTTGCAAGATATCGGTGAAACACCAGCCCCAAAAGAAGCTCAAAGTGCTTCGCGAATGGTGGGCGTTGGTTCGCAGATTTTAGCTGATCTTGGGGTAAGTAAAATGCGCTTGTTGAGTTCACCTAAGCGTTATCACGCCCTCTCTGGGTTTGGCCTTGAGGTGGTTGAATATATCGACCAAGAATAGCTCGCACAAATTTGAGCAAATGAATTAAATTACCAGTCTATCCTTATTGTTGTGCTAGAATAGCGCGATTTTTTTGATGGACTCAAAGAAAAGGCAAAAGATTTATGAAAGTAATAGAGGCAAATTTAGCGGCTCCGAATGCTAAAGTCGCGATTGTTATTGCTCGTTTTAACAGCTTTATTAATGAGAATTTGTTATCAGGGGCTGTGGACACATTGACCCGCCAAGGTGGTTTGAATGACGATAATATTACCGTTGTTCGCGTCCCGGGCGCTGTAGAAATTCCTTTAGCAGCCAAGCGTATCGCCGCATCTAAAAAGTACGATGCAATTATTGCTTTAGGTACCGTGATTCGTGGCGGTACTTACCACTTTGAACTGGTGTCTAATGAATGTCATAAGGGCTTGGCTCAAGTGATGTTGGAGTTTGATATTCCGGTATCGTTTGGAGTGTTAACTACCGAGTCTATTGAACAGGCGATTGAACGCGCTGGTACTAAAATGGGTAATAAAGGTACTGAAGCCGCCCTAAGCGCTTTAGAAATGATTAACTTAGTTAATCAGATAGAAGTTTAAATTGAGGATCTCTCTGTGAAACCAGCTGCACGTCGTAAAGCTAGGCAATTTGCTACTCAGGCAATTTATCAATGGCAAGTGACCAAGGACAGCGTTGCTACTATCGAACATCAGTTCTTAACCGAACAGGATATGAGTAAAGCCGATGTTCCTTATTTTTCTACTTTAATTGCTGGTGTTGTTGGCAATAGTGATAAGCTGGATGCAGCGATGAGTTCATCGTTATCGCGTAAGTTAGAAGAGTTAGATTTAGTTGAACACGCAATTTTATTGATTGGTGTTTATGAGTTGTTGATGGTAACTGATGTTCCACCCAAAGTGGTCATCAATGAAGCGATTGAACTCGCAAAGTCTTTTGCTGCCGAAGATAGCCATAAATTTGTGAATGGCGTATTAGATAAAGTACTTCGTTTACAACAATTTAAGTCATAGTTTTATGCGTTCTTCGTCACCTCTTGGTGAATTTGATATTATCGAAAAGTATTTCCAGCAAAGTAAGTTGCGCCAAGATGTATTGCTTGGTGTTGGCGACGATGCGGCGCTGGTGATACCCGCAGAAAACAGTCAGATTGCAATCTCAACCGATACCTTGGTTGAAGGCGTACATTTTTTCTCTGATATTCCTCCGCATGCTCTCGGCCATAAAGCTCTCGCTGTGAATTTGAGTGATATGGCAGCGATGGGAGCGGAACCGCGTTGGGTGACTCTGGCTATCACTTTACCGGGTGTAGATGAAGCTTGGTTAGAGCAGTTTTGCAGCGGATTCTTTGACTTGGCCGAATACTTTAATGTCAGTTTAATTGGTGGTGATACGACCAAGGGGCCATTAAGTATTACGGTGACTGTTCATGGTATTGTTCCTGCAGGGAAAGCCTTATATCGCAGTGGTGCTAAGCCCGGAGACCGAGTTTATGTTACCGGGAGTCTGGGTGACTCGGGCCTTGCATTAGCGCATTTACAGCAGCAATTGTCTTTGACGCCTCAACAATTAGAGTTGAGTTTAAAACGACATTATTATCCTCTTCCTCGGGTATTAGCAGGTTATGGTTTACGTGATGTAGCTAGCGCAGCGATCGATATTTCTGATGGTTTATATAATGACTTGCAACATATTCTTAGACAGAGTCACTGTTCAGCGACTTTGAATTTGGAGCATATCCCTATGTCAGAAACGCTTAGCGAAGCGGTTGGGGTCGATCGGGGTTTACAATTTGCTTTAACTGGCGGAGAAGACTACGAGTTATGCTTTACCGTGCCAGAATCTAACAAGGGCTCCTTAGAAACCGCTTTAGCCTATAGTGGTGTTCCCTACACGGTGATTGGCCAATTAGCTCCCGGTACCGGTGAAATTAGACTGCACTACCAAGAGCAACCCTATCATCTGGAAGGGCTGGGTTGGGATCATTTTAGTCATGAAAACAAATAAGTCGTACTAATGGATAATCCTGTCGCTAAATTAAATTTACGTCACCCCTTACATTTGTGTGCGGTGGGTTTAGGCAGTGGTCTTGCCCCTAAAGCACCCGGTACTTTTGGTACCTTGGCGGCGATTCCTTTCTACCTATTGCTCGCCCAATTACCGTTATGGCTATATTTGGCTGTATTGTTATTGTCGTTTATTTTCGGTATTTGGTGTTGCAATAAGGCGAGTCAAGCAATGGGCGTGCATGATCATGGCGCCATTGTTTGGGATGAGTTTGTCGGCTACTGGATTACCATGATTGCAGTACCACTTTCTCCGCTGGCGGTGGGTTTAGGTTTTGTGCTGTTTCGAGTCTTCGATATATGGAAACCTTGGCCGATTAAACTACTTGATAAAAAGGTACACGGTGGCTTTGGGATCATGATTGATGATGTGTTAGCGGGTATTTTTGCGGCCATTTGTTTACAACTCATACTCCCTGTAATCGGTTAATACGCCTTCAGTCATACTTCTTGTGCCAGCTATCGCTATTGTTGAACCGAAGCAGACAAGCAAAGTAGCATGCGCATAAAATCTACCTTCTTCCTAAGGTTTGAGTATATACTCTATTTTGGACGTCAGTTGTTCAATAACTATGGCGCTACGTCACTCGTAAAATCTCATATTTATTTCAATTTTTCCAAACCAGTATTCAGTTTATTTTTATATCAAAACCGCATAACTATATTCCGCATTGCATAAATATGATGATATATCGAATCTATAATCACTTTATCTGTTTGTTTTAGCTTTTACTATATAAAATCCTGTATATGCTATTTACAGCGGCAGATAAAAATACTAGTTTAATATGGCAAAAAAGCGGAACGGGCTTGTTTAAGCCTAGCCTTACCATAAAATGAGTTTTTTTTGTGAGCTAAGGAGTAGGCTTAACAAAAACTAAAATTATTGGTCTATTCGCAAACACACTGAAATGTGACCATAAAGGTCACAGCTATGACATGATGTCACATGGAGAATCATAATGAAGAAAGGATTAGCGAAGCTGTCTTTAGCATTAGTTGCTGGCGCAGTAGCTATGAGCGTACAAGCTCAAACATTTGTCTTCTGTTCTGAAGGCAGTCCAGAAGGGTTTAACCCCAGTTTATATACTGCAGGAACTACGTTTGATGCGTCGTCTAAGACCATTTTCAACCGTTTGGTTGAGTTTGAGAACGGTACAACCAATGTGATCCCTGCTTTGGCTGAATCATGGGATGTGTCGGAAGATGGTTTGGAATACACCTTTCATTTACGCAAAGGGGTGAAATTCCATACCCAGAAGAAAGGTTTTAAGCCGACTCGCGATTTTAACGCTGATGATGTGGTCTTTAGCTTCGAGCGTCAGGATGATCCAAATCATCCTTACCATAAAGTCTCCGGTGGCTCTTATGAGTATTACAGCGGTATGGGCATGGAAGAATTGGTGAAAGAAATCGTCAAAGTAGATGATTACACCGTGAAGTTTGTACTAAGCAAACCAGAAGCACCATTCATCGCTAACCTTGCGATGGATTTCGCGTCAATTTTCTCAGCTGAGCAAGCCGATGCGCTGATGAAGGCGGGAACGCCAGAAAAACTGGATCTTGACCCAGTAGGCACTGGTCCTTTCCAAAAAGTACAGTATCAAAAAGACTCGTTAATTCGTTACGTTGGCAATAAAGAATACTGGAACGGCGCACCGGCTATCGACCGTTTAGTCTTCTCCATTACGCCTGATGCCTCAGTGCGTTACGCTAAGCTAAAAGCGGGTGAGTGTCATGTGATGCCTTATCCTAACCCTGCCGATGTTGAGCAGATGAAGAAAGATCCGGATATTAATCTATTAAGTCAGGAAGGTTTGAACATTGGTTTCTTGGCCTTTAATACTCAAAAAGCACCGTTCGATAATGTGAAGGTTCGTAAGGCTCTAAGTCTTGCAGTGAACAAACAAGCGATTATCGATGCGGTCTTCCAGGGTAGCGGTAAAATCGCGAAGAACCCAATTCCACCAACAATGTGGTCTTATGACGAAGACACCGTTGATTATCCATATGATCCAGTGAAGGCGAAAGCGTTGTTGGCGGAAGCCGGTGTTACTAATCTAAAAACTAATATTTGGGCGATGCCTGTTCAGCGTCCATATAACCCTAATGCACGTCGTATGGCCGAGATTATCCAAGCCGACTGGGCGAAAATTGGTGTTAAGGCTGACATTGTTAGTTACGAGTGGGGGGAATACCTCAAGCGTACCAAGCAAGGTGAGCATGATACTGCCTTACTAGGCTGGACTGGCGATAATGGTGACCCAGATAACTTCCTAGGTGTGTTGTTAAGCTGTGATGCGGTTGGCGGTAGTAACCGTGCCATGTGGTGTTACAAACCCTTTGACGATATAATCAACAAAGCGAAGCAACTATCGGTTCAAGCGGATCGCGCTAAACTTTACAAACAAGCACAGAAAATCTTCAAAGAGCAGGCGCCGTGGTTAACCATCGCCCACTCGGTGGCTTACAAGCCAATTCGTAAAGAAGTTCAAGGCTTTAAAGTTGACCCTCTTGGCGGTCATTACTTCTATGGCGTGTCACTAAAATAGCCATATCGAAGGGGCTGGATTCAGCCCCTTTCCTTCCTTCAGACACAGAGCTGTAGTTATGTTCCAATTTATTATAAAAAAAATGATGTTGGTGGTTCCCACTTTCATCGGCATTACTCTTCTTACTTTCACGCTGATCCGGATGATACCTGGTGATCCTATCGAAGTGATGGCAGGGGAAAGAGGCGTGTCACCTGAGCGTCACGCAGCCTTGCGTGCCGAATTAGGCTTAGACCAACCCTTGTTGGTCCAATACTTTGATTATGTAAAAAACATTGCGAGTGGTGACCTTGGCCGTTCATTAATTACCAAGACACCCGTTACCGAAGAATTTCTTACGCTGTTTCCAGCGACTGTGGAATTAGCTTCTTGTGCAGCCTTGTTCGCTATTTTTGTGGGGCTGCCCTGCGGAATTATTGCGGCGGTCAAACGAGGGTCGATATTTGACCACTCGGTGATGACCTTTTCCTTAACCGGTTATTCGATGCCGATTTTTTGGTGGGCCTTACTATTAATGCTGGTTTTTTCGGTTAACCTCGGCATTACCCCAGTCTCCGGCAGGCTTGACGTGACCTATTGGATTGATGAAGTCACCGGTTTCATGTTAATTGATACCTTGTTGTCGGGTGAAGAGGGGGCTTTTGCTTCTGCTGTGCATCATTTAATTTTACCTAGTATTGTACTTGGCACCATCCCGATGGCGGTGATTGCCCGGATGACTCGCTCGTCAATGCTTGAAGTATTAGGTGAAGACTATATTCGAACCGCCCGTTCCAAGGGAATGGCACCGATGCGGGTGATCGTGGTTCATGCTTTACGTAATGCACTGATTCCGGTGATTACCGTGATTGGCTTGCAGGTGGGGATCTTACTCTCAGGAGCGATTTTAACCGAAACTATTTTCGCTTGGCCGGGGATTGGAAAATGGCTCATCGAATCGATCGGTCGACGTGATTACCCTGTCGTTCAAGGGGGCATTCTAATCGTGGCGACGATCATTATTCTGGTCAACTTGTTGGTCGACATTCTTTACGGCGTGGTAAACCCACGGATCCGTCACGGCAAATAGCGGAGTACTGTTAATGTCTGAACAAACTGTTCGCCCTGAAGTGACAGGGCCAAAAGTACAAACCCCCTTACAGGAATTTTGGAGCTATTTTAGCCAGAATACCGGTGCGGTGATTGGTTTGATTTTCATTGTCTCGATGATCTTGCTTGCGATATTCGCGCCGCTGATTGCTCCCCATTCGCCTTTCGAGCAATATCGGGATGCCTTATTAATACCCCCATCTTGGGCAGAAGGTGGCAATAGCACTTATCTACTGGGGACCGATGCGGTGGGACGAGATATTTTATCGCGTTTAATTCACGGTGCTCGGTTGTCGTTATTTATTGGCTTCCTGGTGGTGACGCTCTCCTTAGGTTTTGGCGTACTATTCGGTTTAATTGCTGGTTTCTATCGCGGGGTGGTAGAAACGATCATCATGCGAGCCGTGGACATTATGCTGGCCATGCCCAGTTTATTGTTAGCGATTGCGATTGTGGCTATCTTAGGCCCCAGTATCTTTAACGCGGCGATGGCGATTGCGATTGTTTCGATGCCTCACTATGTTCGCTTGGCTCGCGCCTCGACCATTGCTGAGCTCAATAAAGATTATGTGATCTCTTCGCGGGTTGCTGGCGCAGGTTCTTTTCGTTTGATGTTTATTACCATTTTACCTAATTGTTTGGCTCCGCTGATTGTGCAAGCAACGTTGGGCTTTTCAAATGCCATTTTAGATATGGCTGCTTTAGGCTTCCTTGGTTTGGGTGCTCAGCCACCGAGGCCAGAATGGGGAAGTATGTTGGCGGATGCATTACAGTTTGTGCAAAGTGCTTGGTGGGTGGTGACCTTCCCTGGACTGGTGATCTTACTGACGGTGTTAGCCTTTAATTTAATGGGTGATGGCTTACGTGATGCCCTCGATCCGAAACTGAAGCAGTAGGAGATGAATCCGTGTCTTTATTAGAAGTGAACAACCTCACTGTTGAATTCGGTGATGGCCCCAATCCTTTTCGTGCAGTAGACCAAGTGGCTTACAGTGTTGAAAAAGGTGAAATTGTTGGGATTGTAGGGGAATCAGGTTCCGGTAAAAGTGTTAGTTCCTTGTCGATCATGGGGCTGATTGATTACCCAGGAAAAGTGAGTGCTGATACCTTGAAGTTTGAAGACCAAGACTTATTAGCGATGTCGGAAAATAAACGCCGCGCGATTACCGGGGCAGAGATCGCGATGATCTTTCAAGAGCCAATGTCGAGTCTCAACCCTTGTTATACGGTTGAATTCCAGATTAGCGAAGCGCTGAAAATTCACCAAAGTGGTAATAAGAAGTGGCGTCGCCAGCGGGTGATTGAACTGTTGGATCAGGTGGGGATCCCCGATCCTGAGTCACGTTTAAAAACTTACCCTCACCAACTCTCTGGTGGGATGAGCCAACGAGTGATGATTGCGATGGCGATTGCCTGTGATCCCAAATTGTTAATCGCCGATGAACCCACTACCGCATTAGATGTGACAATTCAGGCGCAAATTGTTGATTTGTTATTAGATCTACAAAAACAAAAAAATATGGGCCTAGTGTTGATTACTCACGATCTTGCTTTAGTCGCCGAATCAGCCCATCGGGTGATTGTGATGTATGCAGGGCAAGTGGTCGAAACTGGTCCTGCCGATGCTATTTTTTCGAATCCTAAACACCCATACACGCAGGCCTTGCTTCGCTCGTTACCGGAGTCCTCTGCTGGTAAGGCGCGTTTAGATGCCTTACCCGGAGTTGTTCCCGGTGCCTTTGATCGTCCGGTTGGCTGTTTGCTCAATCCTCGCTGCGCCTATGCGAGCGATCGTTGCCGCAATGAACGACCGACGATGCAGCACGATGGCGAGCGTCAGGTGCGTTGTTTCACCCCCCTAGATGATGCTGGGAGACCAAGTGCATGAGTGACAGTATTATGAAAGCCGCAGCACTGAGTACTGTGAACACTAAGCTTGAAGTATTGGAGCCAGTGTTGTCAGTGAATGCTGTGAAAAAACATTATCACGTGAAAGCAGGGATGTTTAAGCCCGATGCGACGGTGAAAGCCCTCGATGGTGTAAGCTTTGAATTAGCGAAAGGGAAAACCTTGGCGGTGGTGGGAGAGTCGGGCTGTGGTAAGTCGACCTTAGCCCGAGTATTGACCATGATCGAAACCCCCACTGCTGGTGAGTTGTGTTTTGATGGTAAAGACATCTTAAGCTTAGGTAAAGATGCAGCGAAGGCGCTACGGCAGAAGATCCAAATCATCTTTCAGAATCCCTATGGTTCGCTCAATCCGCGTAAGAAGGTTGGAACGATCTTAGAAGAACCGTTATTGATTAATAGCAGTATGAGCAAGTCTGAACGTAAACAAAAAGCACAAGCAATGCTTGCTAAAGTTGGTTTACGTCCCGAGCATTACGATCGTTACCCGCACATGTTCTCGGGTGGACAACGGCAACGTATCGCGATTGCTCGTGGTTTAATGCTCGATCCAAAGGTGGTGGTTGCCGATGAGCCAGTTTCTGCCTTAGATGTGTCGGTACAGGCACAGGTACTTAATCTGATGATGGATCTGCAAGAGGAGATGGGCTTAAGTTATATCTTTATTTCTCATGACTTATCGGTAGTGGAACACATCGCTGATGAAGTGATGGTGATGTACCTTGGGAAAGCGGTTGAATATGCTAGTTGTGAAGAGTTGTTTGCCAATCCCAAACATCCCTATACTCAGGCTTTGTTGTCGAGTACACCGCGGCTAAACCCAGCGCATCGTCGAGAGAAGATAAAGCTGGAAGGGGAATTACCCTCACCGCTAAATCCGCCTGTGGGCTGCGCTTTCCATGCGCGTTGTCGTTATGCTAAGGAACGTTGTTACGCCGAGCAACCGTCGTTGGTTGTTGATGGTCTAGCTCAGGTAGCTTGTTTTGCTCGAGAAGAGGGGCGAATAGCCTAAGTTATTTGAAAACCATGACAAGCGGGCGAGTCCCGCTTTTTTTATTGCTTAATCCGGTGTAACTTAGCCAGAAAGCTAAGAAAGCCATTAGGATCTCCGATTGCGTAGTCGTTACAAAGCAAGATTAAAGCATTTAGGCTTGATGCTAGTGTTAAGCTGTATTGGGCTGACTCAGGTAGAAGCCAAATTATTAGTTTGGGGGACCGCGTTTCAGACAAGGCCAAGCGCTATCGTGGACGAAGTTGACGCCAATAGTAACTTCATGAATCATCTATTATTTGATCCACTTTTTTTACTCGATCAACAGGGCCGAGTAACCCCGCGTTTGGTGACTAAATGGAAAGTTATTTCGCCAACCCAGATCCAATTTCAGTTACGGGAAAATGTGGATTTTCATTCTGGAAACCGCTTAAGCGCAGAGGATGTAGCATGGACCTTTGAACAATTACGTTATCTGCCCCACCTACAAGCACTATTTGCCCCCATTAAGAGCATCACTGCGCTTAACCAATTACAGTTTGAAGTTCGCACCTATCGACCATTTTCAGAACTTATACAAAGGCTTAGTTTTATTTTTCCGGCGGATAAGCAGTTCTATTTATCCCATTTAGAGGAAGGTTCTGAATCATCAGAGCAGTTACCAATTGTATCGGGCACTGGACCATTTAAGTTAAGTCGCTATGTGCCAGGAATTGTGACGGAGTTTAGTCTTAACTCTGACTATTGGCGGGCGAATCGAGGCAACATTACTCAAGTTAAAGTGGTGCCGATCAAGCAGGCAACAATGCGTATGGCGAGTCTATTCTCTCGTGATGTTGATATAGTTGATCATGTGCCAGATAGTTATGTCGATATGCTAAATAAAGATAAGCAATTACGGGTGATCCAAACCGAAGGATTGAAATGGCTGGCTATTGAACTGAATCAAAGGCATCCCGCTTTGGCCAATCGGGTGGTGCGCCAAGCGCTTAATCTAGCCATTGATAATGTTCATCTAGCGGAGGTACTTGGCCCTTATACTGTGGCTTCCACTCAACTCAGTATTCCTGGGCAACTGGGTTATAACTCGAATTTAGTGCCACGTTATAACTTGCAGCTGGCGCATCAATTATTGCAGCAAGCTGGCTATGCAAAAGGTTTTCAATTGAGTATGGCAGTACCAAAATGGATCTTTGAAGATAACGCCAAGGTGGTTCAGCAATTAGTGACGATGCTGGATAGAGTCAATATTAATTTGCAGCCGGAATGGCTGGATGAGCAGCAATATCAGCAAAGTATTGAGCACTGCAGTAGTGATGTAATTTTAACGCGTCGTCAGAGTGATGCAGGAAATGTTTTAAGCATCGCTCGCTCGATGTTTTTGCAAGATCCTGAAAGCTATGCAGAGCCCAGTCGATGTGCCAGCTATCAAAGTGATAAAGTTGAACAGCTTATCTTAGCTGGTGAACAAGAGTTGGATGAAGTGAAACGGGCGAAGATTGTTCAAGTTCTAGAGCGACAACTTTATCAAGAAGCGGTGTTTGTGCCACTTTATTGGCAACGCACTATTTGGGCAATAAATCAGCAAGTTAACTTTGAAAGTATTAATCCTGCGAGTCCAGTTCCTTTATTTGAACATCTAGAACAATTTAATTAATCGTCAATCATCAAGTGACTAAGCAACACGCGCTGGGGCGAGTGACTCAATCACTGATGTCGACTTTGTAAGGCGCTTAGTTAAGGCCTTGAGATTTTAGGCTAAAAGCTTCAATTTGTTGACGGATCCCGTCACTGTCTAGTTTTAACAGCTGATAGATTTCTGCTTGGCTGCCTTGTTCGATGAAATGATCGGGTAAACCGATATTTAACACCTGCACTTGGTTGAGCTGCTCAGCGAACAAAAACTCGTTGACCGCTGAACCGGCACCGCCCTGAATCGCATTTTCTTCCAAGGTGACCAGTAGTTGGTGTTGACCCACGAGGCTACGAATACAATCTTGGTCGAGAGGTTTGATAAAACGCATATCGATTAAACTGGCGTCTAAGACTTCCGCAACGGGCAGGGCTTTGGCTAATAAACTGCCAAAGTTCAGTATCGCAATCGAGCGACCTTTTCGGATGCTACGCGCCTTGCCAATTTCTAGCGCCTGCATCTCTGGGTTGATGGGGCTGTTATCTGCCCCTCCTCGAGGATAGCGCACCGCTGCCGGGCCTTGATGTTGATAGCCAGTATAAAGCATTTGTCGGCATTCATTTTCATTGGCTGGAGCCATAATCACTAAATTTGGAATGGCTCTGAGATAACTCAGATCGAAGGCTCCTTGATGGGTTGGGCCATCAGCACCAACAATTCCGGCGCGGTCGATAGCAAATAATACCGGTAAGTTTTGAATGGCTACATCATGAATGACTTGGTCATAGGCACGTTGTAAAAAGGTACTATAAATGGCGACCACAGGCTGGTAGCCAGCAATTGCCAAACCTGCTGCAAAGGTTACCGCGTGTTGTTCTGCAATCGCAACATCGAAGTATTGTTCGGGAAATTGTTTGGAGAAGCGCACCATACCTGAGCCTTCTCGCATGGCAGGAGTGATACCCATCAGCTTATCGTCTATTGCCGCCATGTCGCATAACCAGTCGCCAAATACCTTTGAAAAAGTGGGGGCAGAGCCCTTGCTTTTAGGTAGGTTATCTTGGCTCGGGTCAAATTTGGGAACCCCGTGATAACCAATCGGATCCTGCTCTGCGGGTAAGTAGCCTTTGCCTTTTTTGGTCATAATATGTAGCAACTGCGGACCTTTAAGGTCGCGCATATTGCTTAAGGTTCTCACCAAGCCTTTGACATCGTGTCCATCGATAGGGCCGATGTAGTTAAAGCCAAATTCTTCGAATAAGGTGCCTGGGACAACCATTCCTTTCAGGTGTTCTTCGGCGCGGCGGGCGAGCTCTTTAATGGGTGGCATGCCGCTGAGTACTTTTTTCCCTCCTTCTCGAAGTGAAGAATACAGCGATCCGGATAAAATATTTGCTAAGGAATTGTTTAATGCGCCGACATTTTCAGAAATCGACATCTCGTTGTCGTTTAAGATCACCAGCATGTCATTGTGAGCGGCTCCCGCGTGGTTGAGGGCTTCAAAAGCCATGCCAGCGGTAATTGCGCCGTCGCCAATGACCGCGACTACTTTACGGTCTAATTGTTCTTTCTCGGCCGCTATGGCGATGCCTAGGGCTGCACCAATCGAAGTGCTGGAATGCCCCACGCTGAGCACATCATATTCGCTTTCTTCGCGCCAAGGGAAAGGGTGTAGTCCCTTGAATTGGCGAATGGTCGACATTTGCTCACGGCGACCAGTGAGGATCTTATGCGGGTAAGCCTGATGGCCGACATCCCATACCAGTTTATCGAAGGGAGTATTGTAGACATAATGTAGCGCAACGGTGAGTTCTACTGCACCGAGTCCTGAGGCCAAATGGCCACTCGATTGGCTGACACTGTTAAGCAAATATTGGCGAAGTTCATCACACAGCTGAGGAAGCTGTTGTAGCTCTAGCTGACGTAATTGTTCTGGCAAATCGGCTAAGGCTAAAGTTGGGTAATTTTTTATATTCAGTGTCATAAAATGCTTATCGTTTTTTATCGTCTGCGACTAGTTGTCTCGATGCACGACATAATCCGCCAAAAGGGCGAGCTGTTCGCCATTGTAAGGCAAAGTCTCTAAGGCTTGAAGTGCTTCTTTACCAAGAGTTTCGGCTTTTGCGATAGCGCCCTCGATACCCAATAAACTGGGGTAGGTACTTTTATTTAAAGCTTGGTCTGAGCCCTGTGGTTTACCTAGGGTATCGGTATCGCTAATAATATCTAAAATGTCATCTCGGACTTGAAATGCCAAGCCTAACGCGTCGGCGTACCGAAGCAAGGCTTGCTGTTCAGCATGGCTGATATTGGCACAAATTGCGCCCATCATGACCGCTGCCTGAATCAATGCACCAGTCTTATGTTGATGCACGGTTTCTAACTGTGCCAGCGTAACCGTTTGGTCGGTCGCCGCAATATCTAAGGCTTGTCCGCCACACATGCCATTGTAACCTGCCGCTTGGCTCAATACTTTTAACATCGCCACTTTTTGCGCATCATTCACGGGGGCTTCGGCGAGTAAGTTGAAGGCGAGGCTTTGTAAGGCGTCTCCAGCTAAGATGGCGGTTGCTTCATCGAAGCTGATATGACAGGTCGGCTGGCCGCGACGTAATGCATCATCATCCATGGCTGGCAAGTCGTCATGAATTAAGGAATAGGCATGAATACATTCAACTGCGGCCGCCGCGGCATTCAATGCCGCCATTGGGGCTTGATTGAGTTGGCCCACTAAATAGACCAATAGAGGACGGATCCTTTTTCCACCTAATAATAGACCATGCTGCATCGCCGCTAATAAACGGGGATCACTGACGGGCTGCTGCTGTAATACCTGTTCTAAATAGGTATTGATTTGTGTTTGATAGTGGCCGAGAACATGAGCCAATTTGTGATTCACTCAGTGGGCTCCTGTGTTAAGGGCTCTAAGCTATCTCCATGGTGTTGTTGGCGGAGAATCTCGACCTGTTGTTGAGCCTGCTGCAACTTACTTTGTCCTGCATTGGCTAGACTAATGCCGCGTTCAAATTGCTTGAGAGAATCTTCAAGGCTCAGTTCACCTTGTTCTAGTTGTTGAACAATATCTTCGAGTTCGTCTAAGGTCTCTTCAAACTTCATTTTTTCGGGTTTTTTGGCAACCATTGCTAAGGCCTCCATGATGCTTCTGCTGGCGCAAACTTACCCTAGGCGTTTAGGTAGGTCAAACTTGTGATTCAAGTATTTTAATTTCGGTCGATAAATAAAGAACGATAGACTTTTTCAAGATATTGATAAACGAACACAAAAATACCTTCGATTCTGTTTTGAGAGTAGACTAGTATTAGTTTAATTAGAGTTTCCAGGCTACCGGTTAAAAGGAATAAGTAGTGGATTTAGCAACGCTGATCGGGATTATTGGTGCATTCGCGTTCGTTGTAATGGCGATGGTGATGGGGGGCGGGATCGGGATTTTTGTCGATGTCCCCTCGATATTAATTGTTTTTTGTGGCTCTTTGTTTGTTGTATTGATGAAATACAATTTAGGACAGTTTCTGGGGGCTGTGAAAATAGCTGTAAAGGCTTTTATGTTTAAGACCGATAAGCCTGATGACTTAATTGAGCGCTCGGTGGAGATGGCTGATGCAGCTCGTAAAGGTGGTTTTCTAGCTTTAGAAGAAGCAGAAATTACCAATCCCTTCATGCAAAAAGGCATCGATATGTTAGTTGATGGGCATGATGCGGACGTGGTGCGCGCAACCATGGAAAAAGACATTGCGCTAACCACCGAACGGCATGAATTTGGTGCTGGAATTTTTACGGCCATTGGCGATGTAGGGCCAGCGATGGGGATGATTGGTACTCTGATTGGTTTGGTGGCGATGCTATCCAATATGGATGATCCAAAATCGATTGGACCTTCGATGGCGGTCGCGCTGTTAACCACGCTTTATGGTGCGGTTTTAGCTAACATGGTCGCGATACCGATTGCCGATAAGTTACGCTTACGAGCGGGTGAAGAAAAGCTCAATCGTAGTTTAATTTTGGATGCGGTTTTGGGAATTCAAGATGGCCAAAACCCGCGGGTCATTGAAGGTGTTCTGAAAAATTACCTTCCTGAAGGAAAGCGTTCTTTGGGTACCACTGACGAATAGGTGATTGAGTATGGAAGAACCTTGCAAATGTCCTCCTCCTGGTCTGCCTGCATGGATGGGTACCTTCGCTGATCTAATGTCTTTATTAATGTGTTTCTTTGTATTGCTTTTGGCATTCTCTGAAATGGACGTAATGAAGTTCAAGCAGATTGCAGGCTCGATGAAATATGCCTTTGGGGTACAAAACTTACTTGAAGTGAAGGATATTCCCAAAGGGACTTCGGTGATCGCTCAGGAGTTCCGCCCTGGTCGGCCAGAGCCAACTCCGATTGAGACCATTATGCAACAAACCATTGATATGACTCAGGCAAAGCTTGAATTTCATGATGGTGAAGAAGCCGATGCCGGGGGCCAAAATAAGACTGGGGAACAAAGCGGTGGACGGGCCACGGCCACTCAAGCGCAGTCTGCACAAAGTCAGGCTCAGCAGCAGAGTCAGCAGAATCAAACGGCTAAGCGGATTGCTCAACAACTGCGCGATCAAATTGAAGACGGGGCGATTGAAGTTGAGTCTCTGGGCCAACAGATTATCATTCGGGTCCGAGAAAAAGGAGCCTTTCCTTCGGGGTCGGCATTCTTACAACCTAAGTTCCGTCCAGTGATCCAGCGGGTTGGGGAAGTGATTAAAGATATCCCCGGGGTAGTCACAGTCTCCGGGCATACGGATAATCAACAAACTGAGTCGGAATTGTATCGCTCTAACTGGGATCTTTCTAGCCAGCGAGCGGTTTCGGTGGCTCATGAATTGATTAAAGTGAAAGGGTTTGACGAAAATCGTCTGATTGTTAGCGGTATGGCCGATACCAAACCTTTGGTTAAAAATAACACCGAAGAGAATCGTCGACGTAATCGTCGAGTTGAAATAGGTATTATGCAGGGGAAAGCGGCGCAATCGGGTGAGATTGCGGTCTCCGAGCAATAATCTTTTTATAGCGCATTCGGTAAATAGCCGTGGTTAATTTCGTCTTGAAATGAATCGCGGTAATCGTGTTTTATTTGCCACTTGGCGAGTGTCTGTTTTTAATTTCAAGCATATTTTCTGTCGTTTTTGGTGAACGAAGCCTTCCCTATTAAGGGGAGGCTTTTTCTTGTCATCTCTTGTTGGCATGTTATCTCCCTGTTTGGCTGCGCGCTTAAGTTTGGGTTCACATTAAACAAAATTGGCTCGTTGGCTGAACTCGCGTTATAATTCGCGGCCAAATTTGTCGAGGCCCTGAGTTATGAAGTTTATCGTTAAACTATTCCCTGAAATTGCGATGAAGAGTAAGCCGGTGCGCAAGCGCTTTAGTAAGATCCTTCAAAGTAATATTCGTAACGTACTCAGTCCTATTGATGAAACGATTCGGGTGCGCTTAGATTGGGATCGGATGGTTGTTACTTCTCGTAACGATAGCGAACAAAACCGAGAGGCCTTGATTGACGCACTGTCGTCGACACCCGGTATTGTCCATTTCTTAGAAGTGTCTCAGCAAAGTTATACCGATTTACATAGTTTGTATGAACTCACTTACGACGTGTGGAAAGATCGGCTCAAAGATAAAACCTTTTGCGTGCGCGTAAAGCGCAGTGGCAAACAAGACTTCTCATCGATTGAAGTGGAGCGTTATGTTGGTGGTGGTTTAAATCAACATTGTGAGAGTAATGGGGTTCGGCTTAAAAACCCAGACGTGACCGTGAAATTGGAAGTAACCGATGATTGTGTTTACCTAGTGCAGGCAAAACATCAAGGTTTGGGTGGTTTTCCAATTGCTACTCAAGAAAGCGTATTATCTTTAATTTCTGGTGGTTTTGATTCAGGTGTGTCCAGCTACCAGCTGATTAAGCGAGGGGCGAAGGTTCATTATTGTTTCTTTAATTTGGGAGGCCGGGCCCACGAATTAGGCGTGAAGCAAGTTGCCCATCATCTTTGGAAACGCTTTGGCTCTTCACATCGGGTTAAATTTGTTGCCGTTGATTTTGATCCGGTGGTGAATGAGATCTTGGAAAAAGTTGAAAACGGCCAAATGGGGGTGGTCCTGAAACGGATGATGGTACGCGCAGCATCCAAGGTGGCTCAACAACTCGATATCCCTGCCTTAGTGACAGGTGAAGCTGTGGGCCAAGTTTCCAGCCAAACCTTAGTGAATTTAGGCATGATTGACCGAGTTTCCGAAACATTGATCCTGCGGCCACTGATTGCAACCGATAAACAAGATATTATCGATATTGCCAAGCGTATTGGCACCGGTGATTTTGCTGAAACAATGCCAGAGTATTGTGGGGTGATTTCGAATAAACCGACCGTGAAGGCGGTTGAGTCAAAATTATTGGCAGAAGAAGAAAAGTTCGATTTTGGCATTTTGGAGCAGGTTGTCGAAGCATGCCGGATCACCGATATTCGAGACATTGTGAAAGAATCCGATGCGCAAATTCACCAAGTTGATATTGTTGAACTTGAAAATGACAAAGAAGCGGTTGTATTAGATATTCGCTCACCAGAGGAGCAAGAGCTCAAACCTTTTACCATGGATAAGGTGGCGGTGATTCATCTTCCCTTCTTTAGACTGGCCACTCAATTTGGCGACTTAGATCAGAGCAAACATTACCTGCTGTATTGCGATCGTGGCGTCATGAGTAAACTGCAAGCTTTGTACTTACAAGATGCTGGTTTTAGCAATGTAGGCGTCTACCAACAATAGTCGCTTTGTGCTTGAGCAGCACAAACTATTTCTGTGAGTGAAATATAAAAGTAATTAAAAAATAAAGTATTTTGTCCTTATTTGGTATTTTTGAAGGCTTTTACTAGATACACCATCAAAAAATGGCTTTGGTCACACTGTTCGCCCCTATTTGGTATAGACTTAAATTAGGTTTATAGCAAAAGGGGTAGGCGTATGAGCGCGCTATTTTTAGTTTCTGTTATTGGTGAAGATAAACCAGGCACACTCAATAACTTGGCTGATTTGACCCACTCCTACCAAGGAACTTGGTTGAGTAGTCGAGTGGTGAACCTTGATGGCCAGCTTGCGTGCATCTTTAAAGTGCAAGTACCGCAAAAGAATAATCAAGCCTTGCAACAAGCCCTTCAAGATCTGCCCGATGTACAATTAAGTATTTGTGAGTGTAAGGCTGCCCACCTTAGTCGTGCTGATGCGGTGAGCTTAGTGATTGATGCGGAGGACCGCCCTGGTTTGATTAATGATATAACCCGTTTATTGATGGGGCATGGGGTGAGCGTCAATAAGTTAGAGTGTCATCGTATGAGTGTGCCAGATGCTGGAGGAAACGTATTTACCGCAGAGCTTGACTTGATGATCCCTGATAGTGAAAACACTCTAAACATCATTGCTGAGATTGAAGGTTTACAAGAGCAAATGGTGGTGAACCAAACTGCTTAGAAGCTTGCTTTAAACGTCACCAATAGGCAACGGTTTGCTGCCTATTGGTATATAAGTGCGAATTGCTGCTAGCTTATATTAAAGTCTTTTACTGCATTCAGAATACTGCGGATACTATACTGACCAATAAATTTGCCGTCTTTTACGACTGGTAATCTGCGGCGCTTATCGTTGATGAGTTTTTCGGCAACGGCGAGGATATCCATATCTGGGCTCACGCTATCCACTTCTTCGGTCATAAATTCTTTTACCATGCCACCGATCTCTCCATGATAGGTGCCTTTTAGGATGGCTTGTAAACAGTCTATCTCAGAAATTACCCCTACGACTTCACGCTGTTCGTTGAGCACAGTTGCACCCGATACCTTAGCAGCTAACATGATATCAATAGCTTCAAAAAGTGAGGTCGCCGGTTTTACTGTTACCGGATTTTTGGTCATGTGGTCGATTGCTCTCATAGAACTTAAGGCCATGCTTTTTTTCCTTAAAATTGCAGGGTTTGTTTTGTATCAACATGCCCTAGGTATGAATAAAAAACACTTTTTTGTCTAGTTATTTGTTTGAAAAAGTAGCTCAACTTAAAAAAACTTAAGTTGTTTTGTGTTTATTGTAGTTGCTATGTTGCAAGGTGGCTTCGATTTTCATCAGGCGGCATCTATTGAGCCAGTGGCAAATTTAAAATTTTTCTCGATTTTTCAGCTATAAATGTTGGATGGCGCTAGTGGATGGCTTGAGTTTGGCAAACGACAAAGAGAGTTCTAATTACGCCAATGGGAGAGGTGATTTCCGGATGATTCCGGGGTATTGATTCTTCGCTAATAGCGCTCAACGGTTTTTTAGAATTGTCTCTTTTAAAGGAAGTTTGCAAGGGAATCGCTTATTAAACCAAGTTTTATATCTTTCTACACGATTAACGTAGTTTTATTTTGAGCTAATATTGACCGTATTAGTTCAACAGGCCCTAGTTAAATTTATTTAATGTGAGAATTAAAGAATGAGTCAGCGAAAGCTCCACGATCTGTTTTCTCCTCAATCGATAGCGGTTATTGGCGCCTCGAATCGAAGTTTACGCTCGGGTAATGTGGTTATGAAAAATTTAATGAGCGCAGGCTTTAATGGACCCGTGATGCCAGTGACGCCAAAGTATAAGGCGGTGCTCGGGGTGCTTGCTTATCCCAGTATTGAGAAATTACCTATACGCCCCGATTTAGCCATTCTATGTGTGAATGCCGCGCGACTTCCAGAGCAGATTGAAAAGTTAGGCCAATTTGGCTGCAAAACCGCAATTATTACGGCAGGAGTTTTGGACAGTGCTGAAGACGAAAATGAGCTAAAAGTTCTTGAGCAGTTACGAATGTTTGCCCAGCGCTATGGGATGCGAATATTAGGACCAAATAGCCTTGGTATTATGTTACCAAATATCGGGCTAAATGCTTCTTTTGCTCACACTTACTGCCGATCTGGAAAAATTGCGTTTGTTTCACAGTCTGCAGCGGTATGTACCACGGTCTTAGACTGGGCGAATAACAAAGGGATCGGCTTTTCATCGTTTATCTCTCTGGGAGATGCCTTAGATATCGATTTTGGCGAATTACTGGATTATCTTTCACGAGATCCGAAAACCCAAGTGATCATGCTATATATTGATTCGGTCAAGGATACCCAGCGTTTTATGTCGGCGGCACGTGCTGCGTCGCGTAACAAGGCCATATTGGTGATTAAGTCTGGTCGTAGTCGATTAGGGGCACAGGCTGCGGCGTTGCACACTGGCGGGCCCGTGGGGAATGATGCGGTTTATGATGCGGCGTTTAAGCGCGCGGGGATGTTACGAGTCAATGACTTACATGAATTGTTCGCCGCTGTTGAAACATTAACTTATGCCAATCCTTTAAAGGGTGAACGTTTAGCGATCATTAGTAATGGTGGTGGACCTGCAGTGTTAGCGGTTGATGCGCTATTGGAGCGGGGGGGAAAGCTAGCTCAGTTTTCTAGCGCTACTCTGGCTCACTTGGCCAAGGTGTTACCTGTTGGTTGGTCCGGGCAAAATCCCTTAGATATTATTGGTGATGCAGATCCGAGTCGTTACGCGAAGGCCTTAGATATAGTTGCTGGTAGTGGCGAAGCGGATGCTTTGTTATTGATGTATGCGCCCTCGGCCTTGGCGGGAGCGGAAGCCACCGCTACGGCTTTAATCGAGGTAATTAAACAAGATAGCCGCGCTCGACGGCTTAATATTTTGACTAATTGGATGGGGGAGAAAACGGCTTATCCTGGTCGTTTAGCGTTTAGCGAAGCTGGGATCCCAAGTTATCGAACGCCTGAGGGTGCCGTGGGGGCGTTCATGCATATGGTCGAATTTAGGCGCAATCAAAAGCTGTTATCGGAAACTCCAAGTACGATGGACGAACCCATTTTCGATCCCGATGGTTCTGCCAAAGCGGTACTGCATCAAGCCTTAGAGCAACAGAAAATGGTCTTGGAAACTCATGATGCGAAGCAATTACTACAAGCTTATGGCTTGCAAACCATTGATACCTGGTTGGTGCCTAACGTTGAAGAAGCGGTGCGGTGTGCTGATGATAT
This sequence comes from Agarivorans sp. QJM3NY_33, assembly GCF_050870865.2. Taxonomy (NCBI): domain Bacteria; kingdom Pseudomonadati; phylum Pseudomonadota; class Gammaproteobacteria; order Alteromonadales; family Alteromonadaceae; genus Agarivorans; species Agarivorans sp. QJM3NY_33. The sequence goes on along the minus strand of NZ_CP194039.2, from coordinate 3,445,366 downwards.
CGGTTACCCTGTCGCCTTAAAAATACAATCACCGGACATTCTACATAAGTCGGATGTGCATGGTGTGAGCCTAAATATCAATAATCGACAGGAGTTGGCAATTGCAGCCGAATCGATGTTGGCGCGAGTGAAGCAGGCTTTTCCTAGCGCCAGAATGGAAGGTATGATTTTGCAACGAATGGCGCTGACCGCAGGCGCTCAAGAACTGAGAGTTGCGGTGATTACCGATCCGGTGTTTGGCCCTGCGATTTTCTTAGGCGAAGGCGGCTCGGAATGGGACGAAACCAAAGATGCTGCCGTAGCGCTGCCACCATTAAATATGAGCTTGGCGCGTTACTTAGTCATTAGTGCCTTAAAGACTCAAAAGATCCGAGACCGAAAATTGCCCAATGGCCTGAAGATGGAGGCTTTATGTACCATGCTGACTCGGCTCTCTAATTTGATCATCGATTGTCCAGAAATTGCTCGTTTAGATTTAAATCCGGTTCTTGCTGCTGGAGATAGCATTATTTTACTCGATGTTAATATGCGCTTACAGAATGCTGAGCAACCGAGCGTACAACGTTTAGCGATTCGTCCTTATCCTAAGGAGCTGGAAGAATACTGCCAAATAAAGAGTGGCACTCGGGTATTGCTGCGGCCTATTTTGCCTGAGGATGAGCCGAATCATTTAGCGTTCGACTCTTCTTTAAGTGAAGAGGATCGTTATAAACGCTATTTTGGCGCTCGTGGACAAATGACCCACGAAGAAATGGCCTTGCTCACTCAAATTGATTATGCCAGAGAAATGGCTTTTATTGCTGTCGATGAACAAGCCTGTGATAACCGAGCCATTTTAGGGGTGGTTCGAGCCTCGATTGATCCCGATAACCTAGAAGCAGAATTTGCCATGGCGGTTAGGAGTGATTTACAGGGGCAGGGAATTGGTAAGCAATTGCTACAAAAATTAATTCGTTATTATCAAAGTACGGGAACTCAGACCTTAAGTGGTATTACGATGATGCAAAATCGAGGCATGGCTGGATTGGCTAAACATCTAGGGTTTCGAGTTAAATTTGAATTAGAAGAAGGGGTCATCGAAATGCATCTTGATTTGCAGTCAGAGTCTGATAATAAGCCTGAATAAGCGTGGCGGTTATTGCGTTTTCGTGGTTTATTTTAGTTCGAGATAAACGTGTACTTATCATCGAAGCGAGTGCTAGGTGCTTACTTAAGGAAGCGAACCGGATGAATTTTTGTCGGCAAGAATAAGCGTCTAAGCTACGACATCTAAGTGCCGACGCAATCCTGTTGTTACTGGCAGTTTTACAGTCGGGTTCGCCCCATGAACTATGTCGATGACGAACTTTCATGGGGCTGGTTGGCAGACATCCACCATCAGTATATTGTCCACACTTATCCTCGACGATTCATCCCCCTCAGTCTGGCAATATTCAGACTTGTTTGGTGTGATATTCGATTGATGCACTAACAAATTGCTGCATCACGGCGCAATTCGCATTGATGCGCTGATCAAAATCTTCTAAGGCTGGTGTCTCACTACAAGCACCGCGTTTGGCTCCTAGCTTAACTAAACAGGATTCGAACGAGCTGTCGTAATGATTATGGATCAAACCATCTTCAAGCTTGCAACCATCGATGCTTTCGTCGGCGGCAACTGGGAAATATTCAGCTAAGCTATCGCGTAAGGCATAGCTGAATGGACCTGCTGCGGCCTCCGGCTCAAAAGAGTAAACATAACAATTATGTTGTAATACATCTTCGTGACAAGTGAGGATCCCATCTTGGCTTAAGTTTTTGAGCAGGGCTTGTTGCGCGATTAATAGCTGTCCTTCCCGCGAGCAATCTTCTGCTGGTTTAGCACGGCCTTTGTCGACAAGAAAACCTCGGTTAGGGTTCTCGCCAAATTGATTAAAACGATGACCGGCTTTAAATCCGGTGGGATTCACCAAGGGCAACAGGCTCAGGTTGAGTTGCTCAGTGATACTGGGGTCAAGCGTGGATAAAAACTTGAGCATTCCCCAAGGGCCGGCTGCTTCTTCGCCATGAAAACCCGCGCTAATCAAAACATTTGCTAGTTTCGGTTGAGGATTAGCGGATTGATATAATTCCAGCGGATAGCCTTCAATATGACCTAGGGTCTTTTTGGTCAAGGCTAAACCCTGCATCTGTTCGGCGAGTAAGTGGTAAAAAGCATGAATGTCATTACTGGCTAAGGCAAATTGTTTCGAATGCCAGTGAAATTGTTGGAAAGAAGAGCGACTCAAACCTATCCTCCTGCTGTGGTTTTGCATCATTGAGGCATAACAGTAGCAGCAGTTGAATTGCGGCACTACTAACTTTAGAAAATTAGTTAACTAGGCTAGGCGGCTACTCGTGTCTCATGATTAAGTTTTTTCTATCTCAATGCTCGTTTAGTTCGCTTAAATCAAGTTGACTTCTTGGTCGGAGGCGTTATTTCAACGTGTCATCATCGGTATGTTGCTGAATGGCTTTTCGTAGTTGCTGCTCAAATGGTTCAATGAGATGTTGGTATTGTTTATTTAAATAGAAGTAGCTTTGAATTTCTATATAGGGATGTTCAAAACAAGCTTTAAGATCGGTGCGTTGAACTTGGTTAAACAAGTAAGCGACTGCTTTTTTCGATGCTGGAAAGTAGTCAGCTCGTTGACGGTTCAACATTTCTAGCATTGACTCTGCATGTTGTACTTTTGCATGACCAACATTGGAAAGCTGATAAAATAGTTCAAAGTAGGGGATCCCATTGACTCCAACGGGTTTCAGTTGGTTGAGTCGACGATGATCGCTAAGGCATGAGTTACTTTTGTGAACCCATACCCAAAGCTCTGTTTTTTCGATGGGCACATTTACTTTCATCATGCTGCTCGCTTGGCGGTTCGGCAGGTCGTAGGGAAATGCTTCTCCTCCTAATTGACCTTCTTCTGCCAGATGATGCGAGCGCGCATCGGGGAGTTGTATTAGTTCTAGTTGTACGTTTAAGGCCTTAGCGGCTTGCTTAAGATGAAGTAGATGAGGCTCTTCCTGATTATTATCGAGGTCGAGGTTGAACGTCCCTACTTGAATTATTGTCTCTGGGTAGGCTTGCCCGATAGGGAGTAAAAGACTTACCAGCAAAATGGTTAGAGGTATTTTCAATCCTGTTTTCATTACATGAGTATAGAATACAGGTTCGGGTTTCTAGCACTTATTTATCAAGAAGAACTATTGTTTGGTGAGTTGCTTGTTTGAAGGTCTGAACTCTATGTTGAATGATATGGTTTTGCGCAGGGGATGCTTTGTCGGCAAAATAACCATTCAATTGAATCGATGATTGATCCGTTAATTTGTATGAAAGTGGACGCCAATACTTGAATAAGGTCTGAAGTCTAGATGCATGTAAGTATTTCACTTTGTTGGCTTAATATATCTTTAAGTGCAATTACGCCAACGCAAACACCGCTAGAGCCGACCACCACCACCACCATATCAGGATCCTCGATGAGTTTAGGATAGAAATGTTTAACTGGGGTATCCATCGAAACTTCTAAAAAGTTTTTACTCATCACTTGATGAACTCTTTTATTGAGCGTGACTAAGTCTCTATGTTGCTCTCCTTTGGTATTGAGGTAAGGGCTAATTGCAGCATTCACATCACAGATATGTAATATCCCTCGACACTGACTATGTTCGATAACGATGAGCTGCTTTGCCTTGTGTTTGGTAAATGACTCGAGTGCTTTTTTTAGTTTGTCATCGGTGGATATTTTGGGAAAGTCACGCCGCATGATTGCCTGTGCATTCTCAGCATTAGCGCGAGACAGTAGCGTCTGAAATTGTAGGAAAGTTCCATGAGTTGGGGTACTGAGTATGTCCTGTAAGCTCTTTGGTTTATCAAATATATAACCTTGGATCATATCAACCCCTAGGCTGGATAATAGGTGAAGCTCTTGTTCGGTTTCAGCGCCTTCAGCAATAATTTTTCCGCCAATTTTATGTGTTAGCCTACACAACATATTAATCATTTCATATTCATTGGATTGCTTGGTAAGGCCAGACACAAAGGAACGGTCTATTTTTACAATGCTTACTGGAAGCTGACGTAAATAAGAGAGAGAAGAAAAGCCGGTACCAAAATCATCGAGAGCGATAGAAACGCCATGAGCTTTTAGTTTATTAATCCATTTAGCATGATAGTTTGAATCTTCGAAATATGCGGATTCAGTGAGTTCGAGGGTGACTAGGTTTAAATCAACTTTACTTTGTTCTAAGATCTTAAGCGTATCTTCTAAGCAGCAGTGAGCAATGCGATCATTATTGACCGAACGATTGATCGACAAGCCTATTTGGTCGTTCGCGTAGTGTTTTTGTAGCAAGGGCAAAACTTTTAAGGCTTGTGTTGTGACTAAGTCATCAATTTTGTCTATCCAATTAAATTCTTCGGCAATTTCGATAAGTTCTTGGGTGGAATAGTTTATGTCTGTTTCTAATTGTGCCCGGAATAAAGCTTCAAACTTGACTATTTTAAGCTCAGATATATCGACAATGGGTTGATAGTAAACCGCAATATTTTTTTTTGCTAAGGCCTGCTTTAACAAGGTGGCTAAAGTATTTTTCCGATCAAAACGTTTGGTTAGGCGTCGGTCAAAATAATACAGTGAGGACTTTGCCAGACGGCTGTTGGCGATTAAGGCTTGGACCGAGTGACTGAGTAACTGAGTTGGACTTTTGGCATCGATATAGAGTACTGATACTCCAGCGGTAATGTTGGCTGATAAACCCATGTTATTGCTTTCATCATTGCCTTCTAAGACGAATATGACTTTTTTTAGGGTTTGGTCAATCGGCTCGACTTGCTTGCTTACAACAAAATAGGCTGCATACATACTTTCGTTGACTAAGCCTAAGTGACCAGTAAAGGTTAAGCGAGCAAAGCGTTGAGATATCAACCAGTGTTGTGTGAGTTTACTGAGTGTTTGTAGCATTTGAAGGTCGAAAGTAATGCAAATGATGGTCATGTCATGACTCAGCTGTTTAAAGCTTTCGTCTAGTAGGCTAATAAAGGATTGTTTATCGGGAATATGAACCTTAGAGACTTCTTCGAGATTATCGTGTTGCCACATATGTGTTGATACATCGAGTTTGTGGCTCGCCGAAACATATACATGGGAAGAGTCTTCTAAGTCGATGCGTTGTATTCTGCCCTCATGAGCAAAAATTTCTCCTTGTTTGGTTTTAGCTAATCGTTCACCAAACCATATTTTATGTTCATCGACGTATTGCCATAACTTTTCATAAAAGGAGAATGTGTAGCGACCACTTTTGAGTATCGATGCTGGCTTGCCAAGCAGCTCATGTTCGGCGTAGCCAGTAACATCACAAAACGCTTGGTTCACAATCAAGATACTATGGTTTGCATCGGCAATCATGAATGCTTCGCTAGACTTAGAAAATAGTTTTTTAAGAAACTCAAGTTCTTGCTGTTTGGTTAGAAAATATTGCGTAAATTGAATGGTTCCTTTCACCATATTTCCGTTTTTGGGCATGTCGCAAATCATTATTTCGGCGATATAACGATGTTTATATGTATTGATGACGGTGGTTTGGCTCAGCCCAATCCCGGTTTCTCGAACTTCAGAGATATGTTGTTTTAATAGCTGTAACTGTTGAGTTTCAAAGGCGGCATAAAGTTGGGATAAAGTGAGCATGTTTTGCTTTGGGTAACCCAGAGCGCTCATGAGTTGACGAGAGCAGTTTAATCGTTGGTTATCGATGTCAATTGACCAAGGCTGTGGGCTAAAGTCTTTAACTTTTTGAAATAAAACATCATCGACAACCATCATATTCCTTTGAATTTAGCTCAAATTAGTATTAATGAAGTAAATTATAGCTAGTTTTAACAATGTTTGAACGGAAGTAAATAACCTTGTTGTCAATTAGTCGTGATAAAAATGATTACACTTGTTTAAATAAGTATTTTTAGCCACTTTATCAAATAGTTAATAGAATAAATAAGCGATTTGTTATTTTATCCGCTGCGCTATCGAATGCTATGGTTGTTGTTTTAAATGGCTTGCAGGTCGGTGTTGTGATAGGTGCATTTTTATGCCAACTGGAGGTGAGCAGTGAGTATCACTTGAGCAATGGCTTTGGCATCGAGTGGCGAATGATAATCACCAGTAGTGTGCGCACCAACAATCGCCCCATCCACAAGGATTGAGAGCTGGCGAGCGATGGCTGCTGAGTGATTGAGTTGTAAATCGCTGAGTAGATCTTCAATGAAGTTTATAACTTGTTCTTTGTGAGTGGCGCAGGTGATGTGGACCGGGTCATTGTGACGTGGATATTCAGCTGAGGCATTAATAAACATGCAGCCAAAAAAACTATCAGAATTAATCCAGTGATTTAAACCATCAAAAAAGGCCATGATAGGGGCCAACTGTGGAGCAAAATCTTGCTTGCTCGTTAAGCGTTTCACTTCTGCTTGTAGTAAATCCATAAATTGCTGGTCACGCCTTGTTAAGGTGGCAATGATTAGCTCTTCTTTAGATTTAAAATGATTGTATAGCGTTTTTTTTGCGACCCCCGACTCAGCTAATACCGCATCGATACCAGTGGCACGAAAGCCATGTTGGTAAAATAGTCGTTGTGCGGTATCGATAAGCTGGTCTCGTTTGCTGCTCGCCATCGTAAGTCCTGTTTTTCTTTAGTATACCGTTCTGTCTCTCATTTCGACAAGTTGATTTTGGGCTCCTCTTTTCATTTAGGTGGCGTGAAAATTTAGTTGACGTAGACAGATTTGTCTCCTAGACTGCTCGTGAAGTAGACAGGTCTGTATACTTCGGCTGGCACTTAAAGGTGCAGCAAGGGAAATAAGCATGTTGAAATTGTACGACTTTGAATTGCCAGAGAAGGTCCATCGAGTTCGCTTGATGTTGTTATTCTTGATCTTGTCTTATCAAAGCGTGGCCTTAAATTTTGCTAAGGGAAAAATCACCAACAGGCTATTTATTTTTTACTCTAATGAATCTCTAATATTGAAGGATGACAATGAGCACTGAACAACGTTTACCACTACCACCATTTGACGCGCAGAGCGCAGCACAAAAGGTTCGGGTGGCTGAAGATGGCTGGAATTCTCAAGATCCGGTGAAGGTGGCCTCGGCTTATACTAAAGATTGTCAATGGCGTAATCGTGCTGAGTTTGTGACGGGCCGAGGACAGATAGAAGCATTTTTGCAGCGCAAGTGGGAGAAAGAACAGCAATATCGTTTGATTAAAGAACTATGGGCGTATAGCGATCATCGAATTGCGGTGCGTTTTGCTTATGAATGGTGTGCAGCCGATGGCCAATGGTACCGGGCTTACGGGAATGAGAACTGGGAGTTTGATGAGCATGGTTTGATGCAACTTCGTATTGCCAGTATTAATGATTTGGCCATTGATGAAACGGAACGAAAGTTTCACTGGCCCTTAGGGCGTCGACCAGACGAGCATCTCGGGCTAAGTGAGCTTGGTTTGTAGGTTTATGGTATCGACAATTGAGGCGTGATCATTCAGTAAGGAAAAGCAGGATGCACAATCCCGAGCCGAGTTGGTCAGCCGACAAGTGTTACCTGCAAAGTGAATTTTGGCGGGTTTGTCTGTGGAACTCCGCTGAAACCTCTGAGGTCGGCGGAGGGGGTCACTTCTAAAATATGATTTAGTGCAAGATGAATCTCTCGGCACTAGGTATTTAGATGACAGCGCTAAAATCGAAGACTTCTGGCCTCGCTAAACTTTTAAGAAGGCCAGAGCGTTGCATCATATTAGGGCCTTGGTCAACAATATAGTCATGACCGACCGCCACATCTGGATCGATAAAAATCGGTTCATTGACGCCAACATTAAAGTCAAATGACCAACCACCGTTAACCACCACTGGCATAATTGGGTTCTCGGGAGTGGCTCCGGGTAGCGCGCCCTCGCGAATCGCAAAGCGCCACACTCTGTCTTCATCGGTATTGGAAGTGGTGGCCAAATTACCAATTTCGGCACTGAATGAGCTCGATAAGGCAAAGTAGTTTTTGCCATCTCCTGCATCGTCGCCTGCTTGCGCTGGTGCTCCACCAAAATCACCGCTACCATCAGAGGCATCACCAGTGGTCCAGTCTAGGTGATCGTAGCGAAATTCAACATTAAAGTTGCCTGTACCCTTATCAGATCGGTCGATCAGCACTGCTTGGAAGCTATTGGTTTTATTGTCATTATTTTCATCGTAGCCAACATTATCCCTGGTCACGGCCACAACCCATCGGATGGGCCACCAACATAGACCGACCCGCAATCGCCACAACGTGTGTCTATGTCGGCCCCAAATGGCCTAATCATCGCTTGGTTCGCAAGCGGAAGGGGTTGCGGCGTACAACCTTTGAGTGAGCTTTCGAAGGTGAGCTTACCATTATGATTAACGAAGAAGCTTTGGTCATGATTTCCAAAATAGTTAACCTCGAAGGGAAGGTCGAGCCGATTAGACGAGCTATCATCGCTGCAGGCATGGCAAGCTCGCCATAACTAGCGTCTCCGCCAAAACTGGTCAACATACTCGCTTGGATAACAATCGTTGTAATAGCGGTCAAGGCCAGAATTTTCTTATTCACTTGTTAATTTCTTTTAATATGCTCAAAGAAGAGTTCCGTTACTGTCTTATTATTTTCAAGTTCTTAAGTAAAAACGCTCTAAGTAGTAATGCATTTAATATCATTCGCTTAGGTATTTCTGTTGATAATAGAGTTACTTTTTGTAAACTTTACTGATACATTCATTTGTAATGTGGTGTGATGAATTGATGAGTTTGTAAGGTTTTATTTCAGTGACAGCTTTGCGGTTGATAGCTGCTGAGGCCTTCTTGATATCATTCAGTAGCATTTTGCTACCCATCTAGTGAAGAGGGTTGCGAAGCGTTCCAATGTGTCAGTTACCGACTAAACCTGGCTAAGCTTAAAGGAACGAGCGGCGAGGCGGTTAAAAACTCTTTTTCTTCGGTAAGAAAGGCGCGCCATATTTGCTTCTCACTTTGATTGGCAAGGTGCGGGTCGAGATTAAAAATGGACCGTCAAAGCGCACTAGAGCTTAGCCCTGGCGCGATTTTGTTTGAACCGCGATCAGGCGAGAATATGGCAAAAATAATATCTGTATTTTTGACTTATACTCAAATAAGCGAATGGCTTCACTGGCACTAGGAGGCGCTGTGAAATCTTTACTTATGTATGTGGTGCTTACGCTGTACTTTGTTGGCTTATCATTTTCTAGCTTAGCGACCACCATTTACACCTGCCGTGGGAAGGAAAGCCCCAATGATATTCGCGCAGAGTACGATATTGCACTGTTTCGTCTGGCACTAGATAAAACCGTCTCGACACATGGTGAATATCAGTTAAATATTATTCCTAACATGAATACATCCCGAGGATTAAAAGCTGCATTAGCGAATACTTGGCCTAATTTTTTTACCAAGCAGTCGGTCTCAAAGAAGCGTTTAGAGCAACTTAGTTATGTCGACTTTCCTGTGGACTTAGGAGTTGTTGGCTATCGGATATTTTTTGTTTCGCCGCAAGCAAAAGATAAATTGGATGAAGTCGAAAATATAGAGCAGCTTAAATCTTTTACGATTGGGCAAGGTATTGGTTGGCTGGATAGCGAAATTCTTAAACACAATGGTTTTCGCGTGATTCTGGGCAGTCCCTATGAGAGTTTATTTAAGATGGTTGCTAAAGGTCGTTTCGATCTATTTTCTCGCGGTAGTAATGAGATCTATGCAGAGTATCAGGTACACCAGTCGATAGGCGATTTATTGATTGATAAACGGCTTGCCCTATATTACCCCTTGCCAAGGTTTTTCTTTAGCCATCATTCGAATGTTGAAGCGACTCAAAGAATCAAACAAGGATTATTAATGGCTTATGATGATGGCTCTTTGATGAAGCTTTGGAACCAGTATTATGCAGACAGTATTCGCTTGGTCGAATTGAAGAATAGAAAGATTTTTCAGATTGAAAATCCATTTTTACAAGGGATTGATAACAGTTATCAACAGTATATTTATCAACCCTAATTGATTTATACAATTTATTGCTCCCAGAAATTTTATAACTTGCGATAGAGATAAAAGATAACGCTGAGTGAAACATTACACTTAAGCATAGTTAATATGTATTGAGGAGTATGCGTGGGCTATTTTTTGCGCAATGGCCTAGTTGGCCTTTGTTTACTGATATTATCATTACCTTCTTTTGCGCTCACAACCTTTACTTATCGGGGGAAAGAGCATGTGAATGATACGCGTAGTGAATATAGTATCGCCTTGTTTCGACTTGCTTTAGAGAAAACGGTGAGTTCTCATGGCAGCTATAAACTAGATCTCGTGCCTCGAATGAATTCTAGTCGAGCCTTGAAGTCCGTTGAGGGGAATTTGTTTAGTAATTTTTTTACTAAGTTGTCGGTCTCAACTGAAAATCTTAAGCAATATAGTTATGCAGATTTCCCCGTTGATTTGGGCATTGTGGGTTATCGTGTATTTTTTGTTTCTGCTCAATCTCAGCAAGCGCTTCAGGCTGTGGATAATATTGAGCAATTAAAAGAGTTTACGATTGGGCAGGGGGCTGGGTGGCTTGATAGTGAAATCTTAAAATATCATAATTTTAAGGTAGTGCTTGGTGGTACTTATCAAGCGCTATTTAAAATGGTCGCCAAAGGGCGCTTTGATTTATTTTCTCGGGGTAGTAACGAGCTCTTAGCTGAGTATCAAGCACACCAAAACATTGAAGGGCTGCTATACGATAAACATATTGCGCTTTATTATCCTTTGCCTCGATTTTTTTTCACCAATAAAGCAAATGCTGATGCGGCTAATCGAATTAAACAAGGCTTGCTTAAGGCCTATTACGATGGCTCTCTAATGGCGTTATGGAAAAAATACTATGGCGAAAGTCTCGATTTTGTGGATCTTAGACATCGTAAAATATTCCGACTAGATAATCCCTATATCGAGGGCATCGACCCTAGCTATCAGCAGTATATTTACCAGCCTTAATGCACATGGTCTCTGCGAGTTGAGCAGCGCTTGCAGCTTGCGGACAGCGATTTTGTTTGGTAATTTTGCCGCCTCATTTTTAGTTTGCTGGTTTGCTGTTTCGATGCGTCTTCTTCAATCTACCGTTCATCCTCAAATTGCCAGTCTTGGAGGGCGTAGCCTCGAGCGTTTAGCGGCGCGTGCGATTGTATTAAGCGGCGATGATATTTTGCTAATGTATACCGAGCGTTATCATGACTACAGCTTACCTGGCGGTGGGGTCAATCCTGATGAAACATTGACTGCCGCTTTAGTGCGAGAGTTGAGCGAAGAAACTGGCGCGCAAAACATTCGCGATATTGCCGCTTTTGGTTGCTACGAAGAGTATCGTCCTTGGTATAAAGAGGACGCCGACTACTTGCATATGCGCTCTTATTGCTACACCTGTAATATTGATCCAAAGCTTGGCAAAACATCATTAGAAGATTATGAAGTGAACAACGGGATGCAGCCGCGTTGGGTGAACATCGAACAAGCCATTGCCCATAATCTGGATACGCTGGCTAATAACCCCAAAGCAGGCATGTCGATTGAGCGCGAAAGCTACTTATTACAGCGAATACGTGATGAGTTAGTCTGTGCTTGCAGCCTTAGCGCTTAAGTGGTTGGCTTGCACTCGGGCGCAGCCGTGATACGCTGCCGCCCGAATTCAAAGCGCTTACTCAGAAAACAATAGCCTGATGGATTGGCTTAAGTTTTGTTCGACACAATTAGCTTCTTCACCACTGCGGTCAATCACTAAAAAGTCACTAACTTGTTCAAGGCTAATCAGCGGATGGTGCCATACACCGCTGTGATAATTCACCCCTTGATTACCCTGTGCCAAAAAGGCTTTGATTTGCCCTTCTTTTAGCTCGCCTGCGGGGGCAACTACCACCACATAGGGGCGTTGTTGCAGGGGCATAAATAACTGACTCCCGTAAGGATGGTGCTCCATCATCTTGATACTTAAAGGCAAGCCAAAGGCTTGCCCTCGAAAGATTGAGGCGATCATTTTACTGTGGCGACCACTGCATTGTAGGTCGGCTAAGTTGTGATAGCGCTCGGTGCTGCCAGCATTGATGCTGAAATGCTCGCTGCCATCGGTTTGTATCACCTCGCCAAAGGTGCTAAATGCGCTTTGGCTGAGAGGCTCCAGATATAAATCTATGTGATTTACCATATGACTTCCTATGCCTTACCCCACAATCTGACGCGACTGATCCCACCATCGGGATAGATGTTAACTCGAATATGGGTGATCGGACCCAGTGGATTTACTTGGCTGAAGTGGTGATCATGATCAGCGCTGAGTGGCTGAGCTGCCAATAGTTCCGGCCAAAACATACTCTGGCTAATGAGGCTTAAATCGTTCGGGTCACTAATGTGCGCCGCTTGAATCGATAACTTATCGGGGAAGTTACCTTTAAAGTGGGTGGTGGCGATTTCAATTTCTTCAACGCTGCCTGCTTGACCCAAGGCGATAATACACCAGTCGTTACCGGGTTCACGGCGACGGCGGGTTTCCCAGCCATCTCCCATGTTGACGCCTTTGCCTGGTGCCAGCAAATTACTGGGAGTACCGTAGTGGGCATCGTTAAAGCCAACCACCCGGCCACCATTGACTAAGGCGACCAAATCGATTTTCTCGTCACTTTGAATATCGGCTTGTGGCAGGCCAAATACTCTTAAGCGAGCAATCCCGCCATCGGGAAAAATATTTACTCGTATATGGGTCACCGCCTGAGCTGTGCTCACTTCAAAAAACTGGCTACTGTCGCCTGCGAGAGCGCTGGCAGGGAGCAGGGCTTGCCATTGGGTTTCGCTGTCGGGCTGTTCCTGATCGCTATGACAAACTTCCAAACTTACGGCGGGGGCAAAGTTGCCGGTGAAAAAATGGGTATCTACTTGTACACCTTTCACGATACCTTTTACGCCCAGTTTTACAATGCTCCAATCATGGCCCGCATCGCGGCGACGACGGCTTTCCCAACCATCCATCCATTTACCGTTATCGTCATACTTATCAGGATAAAAAACCGCTGGTAGGTGATTAAGCATGCGGTCGGCTTTGGCAAAAAAGTCATCACTGACTGCAACCACAGTGCTGCCGAGGCGGTGATCGGCTAAGTTGATAAATTGACGGCTAAACTCTGGCGCATCGGTGTTAGCGCTGGCGGTGATTACTTGGCTCATGATTGTCCTTATCGTTCTTGTATGTTGTGTTCACAGACTCAAGATTTGAGTCAAATGCATCTAATTTAGCATAACTAGAGGCAATCGTTTCATGGTCGATGTTAAGCAGTTCCAAGTTTGATCACTAATATGACATCGGCGCATAGGCCTGATGTCTAGATTGAGTAAAACTTGCCTTAGTTATAATGCTCTAGTTCATCCAGCAACTGATATTGCTTGCTGATTGCGGCACTACGTTGCTGCGCAGCAGTGCCCAAATAGTCGTAAATTTTATTACTTAAGTGTGCCAATAAACTCATCGGTGCCGCATAACTGTCGAGTGCTGTATGGTTGCTCATCGGACAAACTAATAGGTGTTTTACGTCTTTGGCATAGCGTTGTCCCGATTGGTCAGTGATCAGCACACTATTACAGTGACTAATTTGCTCAATTAGCGCGGAGAACAATTTGGGGCGACGGCGGATCCCAATCACGATGACTAAGTCATCAGCCCTAAGCTGGCTGAGATCTTCACCAATACTTTGCCCTGGCAGCGGCAGCAAATTCACGTTTGGCCGACATTGGGTGAGTTGTTCGCGCAGGTGCATCGCTAAAGGGTAGCTATTGCGGTAGCCAATAATGGTGATCGCTTTGGCGTGACTAATTTGTTCGACTAGTAAATGGAAATCGAGAGGCTCTAGTTGTTGATAGAGCTGATTGATGCTCTGAATATCCTCTTTATCGCCATGGCTGCCCGGCTGATTGGTGAGCAGCGGTTGGCCCCATTCGCGCTGCTGGCGCAGTTCATCGCAAACTTGCTGATGGTCTTGATAACCGAGCTGGCGAAAAAATCGACTAACGCTGGCTTTTGAAACTTTACAGGCCTGAGCAATTTCTGCGGTGGATAAAATGAGAACCTTGTCTGGGTGGTGCTGTAGGTAATCGGCCACCACTCGGGCGGTGCCAGATAGCTGTTGGTAATGCTCTACAATTCGTTGATTAAACGGACAAACCGATTTACTCATTGGCCACTCACTCCTTGGTTTCGCTATGGCTTGATGCGATTACAGCACCGCCGAAATAAAGCTTTGTAATTCGCTGGTCTGAGGATTGGCAAAAACGGCCTTACTCTCGCCTGTTTCCCATACTTTGCCTTGGTGCATAAATACCACTCTATCACCCACATCACGGGCAAAGTTCATTTCGTGGGTCACCAAAATAAGGGTCATGCCCTCGGCGGCGAGCTGCTCCAGCACTTTGAGAACTTCTCCGACCAGCTCCGGGTCAAGCGCTGAGGTGATCTCGTCACACAACAGCACCTTGGGCGACATTGCCAGCGAGCGGGCAATTGCCACACGTTGTTGCTGACCACCCGACATGCTGGTGGGGTATTGGTCAAACTTATCGGCCAGGCCAACTTTGGCTAATACCGACTCGGCCAGGGCGCGGCATTCGGCCTCACTTTTCTTTAATACCAATTTCGGCGCTAACATGATGTTTTCCCCGGTAGTCATATGGGGGAATAAATTAAAGTTTTGGAACACCATGCCCACACTACGACTCAGTAAACGCAGCTGTCTTTCATCATCGCTCACGGCTTGTTTGTCGACAATAATAGCGCCACCTTGAAAAGGCTCCAAGCCATTAATACAGCGCAATAGTGTGCTTTTACCAGAGCCACTACGACCGATGATCGAAATGACCTCTCCGGCCTTCACTTTTAAGTCGACGCCTTTTAAAACGTGGTGTTGACCGTAATATTTATGAATTTTTTCAATACTAACCAGCGACATTGAGTTTTTTCTCCAGATACTTGCTGTACAGCGACAGTGGAAAACACAGTAGGAAATATAGGGCGGCGACTAAGGCAAATACCTTAAAGGGTTGAAAGGTGGCATTGTTCAGCATGGTGCCTGCTTTGGTCAGTTCAACAAAGCCGATAATGGAAGTGAGGGCGGTGCCCTTAACCACTTGTACCGAGAAGCCAACGGTTGGCGCCACGGCCACTTTGAGCGCTTGCGGTAGAATAATATAGCGCATGGTTTGTAAGAAGCTTAAACCCAGAGTGCGAGCCGCTTCCCACTGACCTTTGTTGAGCGACTCAATACAACCACGCCATATTTCGCATAAAAAGGCGCTGGTAAACAGGGTTAAGCCAATAATGGCCGCCGTCCAAGCGTTCACATCGACTCCGACTAGGGACAAACCAAAAAAGATCAGGAATAACTGCATCAGCAGAGGCGTCCCTTGAAAGAGTTCTACGTAGCCTCTTACAATTGCCCCCAATACTGGGTTACGGCTGACCCGCATAAAGGTAAGCAGCAGGGCCACTAAACCACCGCTGGCAAAGGCTATTAGCGATAATAAAAGGGTCCAGCGTGCTGCCAATAATAAGTTACGTAAAATGTCCCAATCGGTAAATTGCGTCATTATTGGGCTTCCTATAAGCTTGGATTTTTGAACATGCGTCGAGCACCGAGTTCGAATAACTGACGCATTGCAATAGCTAGCAGCAAATAGATCAGTGCGGTGACCAAATACGATTCGAAGCTTAAAAAGTTTCGAGACTGAATAAAGTTGGCGGAAAAAGTGAGTTCTTCAACCGAGATTTGCGACACCACAGCCGATCCCAACATCACAATAATGCATTGGCTGACCAGCGCCGGATAAATCCGTTGAAAAGCCGTAGGTAAGACGACTCGGCTAAAAATTTGCCAATGGCTTAGCCCGAGCGTTTTACCAGCTTCCCACTGACCTTTGGGAGTGGCTTCTATGCCTGCTCGAATAATTTCGGTCAGGTAGGCACCCAGGTTGATCACCATCGCTAAACAACCCGCTTGCCAAGCACTTAGCTTAAAACCCAGTGCGGGCAAACCAAAGAAAATAAAAAACAACTGCACAATAAATGGAGTATTACGAATTACTTCAACGTAGCTGCTAATGAGCCACCGCAGCCAAGGTTTCTGACTCACACGGCCAGCAGCCCCAGCGGTGCCAAGTAAAATACCGGCAACAGTGGAATATAAGGTGAGCTCGGCGGTGGTGAGTAAACCTTTGCTTAACTCCGGTAAATAGGGCACTAGGCCCGCAAAATCCAGCTGGTAGCTCATTAGTCTCTCCGATTTAAAGGCCTGCAGGAAGGGAGGTTTTAAACCAAGTTAGTGATAGTTTTTCTAGTTCACCTTGGCTTTTAGCTTTGGCTATCAGGCTGTTCACCTTGGCAACTAAGGCGTCTTCACCCTTCATTACACCCACATAACAAGGCGAATTCTTCAGCATGAATTTGGTCATCGGTTTACGATCTGGGACGCGTTTGGCAATTTCGGTAGCCACTAGGTTACCGGTAGCGATTAGCTCGACTTGACCGGATAAGTAGGCCGATAAGGTGGTGTTATTATCTTCAAAGCGCTTAATGGTGGTCGAGCTATCGACTAACTTGCTTAGTTCAATATCCTCTACTGCACCTCGGGTTACCCCAATGGTTTTTCCAGCGAGATCAGCGGCGCTGGTCACTTTCACGTCTTCGCTACCAAATACACCCAAGAAAAATGGCGCATAAGCATCACTAAAGTCGATGGCTTTTTGGCGTTCTGGGTTTTTACCCAGACTCGAAATAACCAAATCAACTTTACGCGTTTGTAAGTAAGGAATGCGGTTCGCGCTGGTGACGGGCACAAGCTCTAATTTCACCCCCAGTTCTTTCGCAAGATAACTGGCCATATCGATATCATAGCCCTGAGGTTGCAGGTCACTACCTACCGAGCCAAATGGCGGAAAATCTTGTGGAACCGCCACTTTTAGTACGCCGCGCTGGGTTAAAGTGTCAAGCTGATTGGCTTGAACCAAAGTTGAGCTGAACATGCTAAGCGCAATTGCGGCGCCAGCGAGTAGAGATTTAATTTTAAACATAGTGCTTCCTTTGCGAGTGTATTGAAATAAAGTTGAAACGATTGAATCTTGTGGGTTTGTTTTTGCAACAACTGAGCCAGTCACCAAAATATCCATTTAAAATTTTAATTCGTAATAGATTACAAGGGCTTAATTCGGTGTTGATGAGACGGAAACGGTCGCTCGCGGAGATTTTTAGCTTGGTTTGTATGACGAATTGCACATTTTGAGGGCAAATGTTGCACTTCGGTGCAGCTCTGTTAGCGCATCAAGCGATTAACGAAACGCCTAATGAAGCGTTGAGCGTGACTAATATTGGGCAGAGGGTAGGTTTTAAGTGAGGTGAGTCAATTACTTTTATCTTTAATTGATTGTTAAATAAGGATTTTATGGCCTGTGATAAAAACGTGATAAGTTCGTGAGCTGCTTGGGATAGCTGCTGTTTAAGCTGAGTGCGACTGTTAATTTAGGACCACAAAAGGAGCGAATCATGGATCTCAAGTCATCTTTATTGGCACTGCCACTGCTTGCGGTAAGCAGCTTAAGCCACGCCGCAATGCTCGATGTAAAAATTACTAACCTAACACAAGGCATTTACTTCACCCCATTACTCGTGACCGCACACGCTGCCGATAGCCATCTGTTTGAGGTGGGTCAAGCGGCTTCAAGTGCACTGCAAGCGATGGCCGAAGGCGGAGATATTTCCGGCTTAGTTAGCATTGCCGATGGTATTGCTGCGGTATCGGTGCAAAATCCGGCCAGCGGTTTATTAGCGCCAACTAGCCAAGCCATGCTGAGCGATATGGATACAGGTGCCAATACTCAGTTGAGCATTGTGGCGATGATGTTGCCGACCAATGATGGTTTTGTTGGCATCGACAGCTGGCAAATTCCCAGCGAAGCGGGAACCTATACCTTTTATATGAACGCTTATGATGCGGGAACCGAAGCTAACGATGAAATCATTAATGGCGGCGGCGCACCGGGGACTCCGGGAATTCCGGCCGATCCGGGAATGCATGGCGGAACGGGGGCTAGCGGCGTGACGACTGTTTCTAGCAACAGCAATATTCATATTCACCCCGGTAATGTGGGCGATAGTGATGCCAGCGGCGGCATCAGTGATGTAGATAGCCGTATTCATCGCTGGTTAAACCCAGTAGCTAAAGTACAGGTTACCGTGAAGTAAGGAGCAATGATGGCTATCTTAAAATTTACTCAGCGAGCCTTGACCATCGGGCTGCTGGCAGCAGGCTTAAGCGCCTGCGGCACTGACGATGTAAGCAGCAGCGCTGCGATGCAAAGTTATCAAGTTACCATATACAACGATACCGCAGCGCAGGCTTTATCGCCAGTTATGTTAGCGATCCACGATAGCGCGATACAGCTGTGGAGCATTGGTGCACCGGCAAGTTTGGCTTTAGAAACCTTGGCTGAAGGCGGTGATGCAAGTGCTTTAGTGGCCACGTTTAATGGCAAGGATGTCGCCATGCTTGGCGCTGGGGCGGTTGGCCCCGGCGACACAGATAGTTTGATGATTACTGCAGCGGCGCGCCACGATATGCGTTTGTCATTGGCAAGTATGTTGGTGAACAGCAATGATGCCTTTAGCGGATTGAATGCTTTGGATCTCTCCAAGGTGATGGTGGGTGAAACCCTGACTTATCCTTTGCCCGCCTATGATGCTGGCACCGAAGCCAATAGCGAAGCGGCTGGCACCATTCCCGGTCCAGCCGACGGCGGTGAGGGATTTTCGGCAATTCGTGACGATGTGATGAATAAAGTTTCCCGTCATCCCGGTCTAGTGACTCAAGCAGACGATGCTGCATCGGTATTAATGCCCCAACATCGTTTATCGAATCAGGTCGGTCGGGTGGTGATCACTCGTATCGATTAAGCACCCCATGGGGACGTCCGCAAAGTTGCGGACGTACCTATTTAAGCTGCTATGGAGCATTTATGTCAGCACGGATCTTGGTGATTGAAGATGACCACGATATCAATAATTTAATCGTTATGAACCTCGGTGACCTGCTGTATCAGGTGGAAAGTTGTGATCATGGGGGCCAAGGTTTTATCCAAGCCAGCCAACAAGCCTTCGATTTAATTGTATTAGATCTGATGTTGCCGGGGATGAATGGCCTGGATATTTGTCAGCAATTACGGGCTCGGCAGGTTAATACCCCGATATTAATGTTAACCGCACGGGATTCAGAAGCCGATCGGGTGGTGGGTTTAGAAATGGGGGCCGATGACTATCTTACCAAACCTTTTAGTGTGCGTGAGTTACAGGCGCGGGTGAAGGCAATGCTGCGCCGAGTTGACCTGTTGCAGCAATCTCAGAATCACCCCGAACCGCAGTTAATGCAGCGCCAAGACTTAAGCATCGACGTGGCGCGGCGTCAGGTCTCGGTGGCTCAGCATGTGGTGGAGCTTACTTCCACCGAGTTTGACTTGCTTTATTATCTGGCTAAATCGCCGGGTTTAGTGTTTAGCCGCACTCAATTATTAGATGAAGTGTGGGGTTATCAACACAGCGGCTATGAGCACACGGTGAATTCGCACATCAATCGCTTACGCACGAAGTTGGAAAGCGATCCCTCTCATCCTCAGTATGTTCTCACCGTATGGGGCGTGGGGTATAAATTTAATGATGTTTAGCTTGCTCAGCTCTTTCTATAGCAAATTAGTGTTGGCGGTTGTGGCTTGTTTTATCTTGGCGGGGATCTTGCTGCTTGGCTTGGCCCATCAAAGCTCACAACAGTATCAAAATGAAATCGAGCAGAAGTTACACCTAAAGTTGGCTGAATACCTGGTGAATGATCAGCAGTTATTTCAAGATGGTCAGCTCGATCCCAAGGCGATTGAGGCAGCTTTTCATTCGATGATGATCCTGGGGCCAAGTTTCGAATTTTATATTCTGGATCCGCAAGGTAAGGTGCTGACTTATTCAGCCGACCCGCAAAAAATTAAACGCACCCAAATTGACTTAAGCCCGATCCGGGCTTTCATTCAGGGGGGGCATGTGGTGCCAATTGTTGGTCAAGATCCTCGTTCTAACAGCCGGAGTAAAATATTTTCGGCGGCAGAAATACGCGATGCAAGCGGGCTAAAAGCTTACCTATATATCATTATTGGTGGCGAGATCTACGACAGCGTGGCCGAGCTTTTACAAAGTAGTCATATTATGAAGCTCAGCCTGATTGGTTTGTTTTTCATTTTGGGCTTTAGTTTGTTGGTGGTGGTGTTGGTATTTGGGCTGCTCACCAAGCCATTGCGTCGCCTCGCCAAAGATATCGATCAATTCCAACAAGAGGGTTTAGAGAAAAACGCCAACATTGCCGAGCATTGGCAAAATAACTCCTACGACGAGGTGCAAAAGCTGGGTGCGGCCTTTAGTCATATGGCCACCACCATTCAAGGTCAATATCAAAAGGTGAAGGATACCGACCAATTGCGCCGTGAGCTAGTCTCTTATGTATCGCATGATTTAAGAACTCCGCTGGCATCCTTGCAGGGATACCTAGAAACCTGGCAATTGAAACATCGCGATTTAAGCATCGACGAAGGCGAAAAGTTGATTCAGGTGGCACTAAGCAGTGCCCGTAAAACCAGTGCCTTAGTGGAGCAGTTGTTTGAACTTGCCCATCTGGACAGCGAGTCGGCGACGCTCAATCAGGAGCCGGTGGCGATTGCCGAATTGGCGCAAGATGTGATGCAAAAATTACATTTAGCTGCGCAAGCCAAGCAGCTGCTGATGCAGGTAGAGCCTCAAGATCCATCGTTAATGGTAAACGCCGATATTCAACGGATCGAGCGGGTATTTACTAACCTGCTGGAAAACGCCATTCGTCATTGCAGTATCGGCGATCGAATTAGCGTGCGCATTCAGCAACACCAAGAGCCACACAAACTCAATATTGTGGTGAGTGACACCGGCTCAGGCATTCCCGCCGATGATCTACCGTATATTTTTGATGCCCATTATCGGGCGGAAAACCGAACTCAGGATCGCAGCGCTCACGGTGGCCTGGGTCTGGCCATTGCGAAGCGGATTGTGCAATTACATCACGCCAGCATTACCGTTGATTCTTGTTTAGGTGAGGGAAGCCAATTTAGCTTTGCGCTGGATAAACCGGCTTAACTGGGGCTCGGCCAGATGGCGAAGCACTGTTAAGCACTGTTAAGCACGGTGCCCAAAGTTAAGCTTGGCGGGGGACTTGGAAACTAGCGGTTTAAGGCTTGGCGTGATTGAGTGAGTCTCGAAACTGACTGGGGCTTTGGCCAGTTACCCGTTTAAATTCACGATTAAAGTTAGATTTAGTTTGAAAACCGGCATTCAGGTAAATTTGAGTGAGGGTGTCATGGCTATTCGCCATTAAGTTTTTGGCTTGGGTGATACGGTATTCGTTAACCACCTTGGACACGTTGCGGCCGTATATTTGATTTACTGCAATCGATATTTTTCGCGCCGGGATCCCCAGTTTACGAGATAAGCGATCAAGGGTTAAATCGGGGTCGAGAAAGGCTTGTTTATTTAGCATCAGTTGATCGAGCTGTTGCACTATTTGCTGGGCTTGTTGCTGGCTTAAGGGAGGCGCGTTTTGGTCTTTAGCCGCGCTTTGCAAATCGCTGGGCTTAAGCACTGCTGCACCAGTTTGCTGGTCACTGGCGCGGGTACTCAGGCTCACAAAAACCACCGCCAACGACAGCATCGGTAACAAAAATGCGTGCCCAAGGCTCAGAATATAGCGAGCATGTTGTCCTTGGTACCAGGCAAAATCTAAGGAAATACTGGTATCGATCATCGCCGAAAATAACAACATCAGCCCGGCGATGCGCTCTGACTTTCTTGCCCATTCAATCGCCGATAATTGTACTTGTTCCGGCAGTTCATCCTTGGCTAGGGAGCTTCGCAGCAATGCAAGCCCATAAGCCAGGTAAAGTGTGGTTAAGGCGATATCTAATAGGGGGAGCCAGCTATGAATAAACCAGGCGAGGGTCACCAGTATTGGGCCCAAGGCATGTAATCGTGATAAACCTTTGGCGTGATGGGCTTTGCTAAAACAATACCAAGCGGCAACCGGGATCAAAGACGCCAAAATGGGGGCTAGGAAATGCAAAATCGTCGCATCAACTGTCCAACGTAAGCCAACCACCGCAGTGGTTAAAGCACACAGCAGTAAAAATAAGCCACCATTTTTTGCTTGCTCGGGGTTTTGCACCATCAGGCTCAGCGCCAGCATCACCAATAACAGAGATACCACCATGGGTAAGGGGATAGCCAACATAATAATTCCATTTTCCTTTCAAGGCTAAGTTGTCATTTTCATTAGGCAAGCATACCTAGCTTCAGCGGTGGGGAGAAGCGCCCCGCGTCCTTAAACCCGTTTTAGGGCGTCCTCGAACCTGTTCTAGGACGCTTCATTCCCCCAATTACCGCATTCTAGCGTGGTTCTGCAGCATCTTTGCTGCGTATCGCTTAGCGTTTAATTGTGGAGAATGAATCATGAAATGGTATTGGCAAGCATGGAAATATGCGTTGGTGTTTAGTGGGCGAAGTTCCAGAGAAGCATTTTGGATGTTTTTTGCGGTAAACCTGTTGGTGGGGCTAAGCGTACTGATTTTGGAGCTCACTGGAGTGACGACCGCTTGGGTCGATATTGTGTATAGTTTGAGCTGTTTTCTCCCGATGCTTGCGCTAACTGTTCGACGTTTACATGATACTGGGCGTTCGGGATGGTACTTGTTATTGATGGTGATTCCGCTGGTTGGGCCCTTGTTGCTATTGTTTCTTTTGGCCCAGCCCGGATTACCGGGTCGCCATGCATTTGATCAATTTCCGTTACAAGGGAGCCATTTATGAATCACAAATTGATGAATGTTGGAGTGAACTTATCGTTGCTATTCAGCTTGATTTATTTATTAACGCATATTCCCTTTATTGTGGCGAAAGAAGTCGACTTGCCAAGCATTCCTGCTGGCGCACAGGGTGTGGTTTATGTTGAAAATGCCAGCGAAGGACAGTTGTTGTACTTGCATGGGATCAGTGGCAAAGGGATCTATGTGGCCAAAGGCGAGCCCGGCGAAGTGTGCGTGATCCCATCATTTCCAGTGATTGCGGGTGGCTTTGATGGTCAGGGGATCGAGATTGCCAAAGCCAAGCCGATCCGCTTGGTGGTTTACAGTAAAGCGGTATCTGAGCGCTTGAAAGCTGGCGAGCAAGTGGTTAGTGAAGATTGGGTCCTGAGCCAGCCCAATAGTGCTGTGCGAGGCGATATTGGGATCGAGTCAGGGCTAAGTTTGCAACAGGGTTTTATCTTACATCCGCGAAAGTTTTGGAGCTCGTGGTTTAGCAGCCGTTGGCGTCAAGCGAGCTGTAAGGCGGCAGCGCATTTGTAAGGTGGCAGCGCATTTTACCGCGGCAGTGGCGACTGGCAAATAAACCGGCTTAGTTTGTTGGCATCGCATCGGCGCAGTCATACGGGACTGCGCTCGTTTTCATTTGAGCTAAAGCCGATTTAAATCGAGTCTCAGGGGCTAGCGAGGTCATCGACCCGGTATTTAATAGATGAGTATAGATTTGGGTGGGTCGGATATCGCTACGCCCCAGTTGCGCTTGAATGGTTCTAATGTCGGAGCCTCGTTGCAATAGATGGGCGTTGCTATAGATGGGCTTTGCAATAGCTGGCTGGCAAATGACAGGCTCAAAAATACCAGTGCATTTAAGGCAAGGGCCTGACTTTGTGGTGCGAGCTCCCTTTGGTTAGCGAGATCGCTCAAAAAATGCTCAGCCTCTCGGTTGTGTATGTCTTTGGGATGGCGTTTTGGGTTGAATAAAATAAAGCGCTATATCCATGCTAAGTCCCTTCGGACTGTTTTTTTTCAAGCGTATTAAACGTATTTTTATCCTCGATAAACGCGAGATATGATGGGCTCATATGTCGACCTTTGTACTGTGATTATATACAGTTAAGTGGGTTCCCATCTTTCTGCAAATGCATTACCATCTTTCATGCATGGTCAAAATGGTGATTCACTGATATGCTGTTGATAAAATTGAATATTAAAGGGTGTGTGAGCTTCTATGGTGCGTGATAGGTGGTAACTTCGCATGCGTGAAAGATGGGAATTTGCATATTAATATACTGTTAACCATCTTGAGGAATCGAGCATTGAAATATATTTTGACATTAATCGCAGGAATATTTTTAGCTTCTTGTGCTTCTCAACAATCAAAAACTCCCGGCACAGATATTAACGAAAAGGTATTTGAGCTAAGCCCAGCACAGCTCGACGCACCCACTATGAATTTTGAATCACTTGAAAAGGAGATTGGAGCTCTTAATAAGTATATAGGTAGTTACCCGCCTCGTTTTACTAATGAAAACGAGCGTGAGTTAGTTTATAAAAATTGGCTTACATTGGTATCTGAGGCAGAAGCTTATAATAGAGTAGATTCCAACACCGAAAAATCGCTTTATTTACTATCTGAGCTGTATCGTCAAGGTCATAATATGGATGTGTCAGGTAGTGCAGAGAAGGCACTAAGTAACCTAGATTCGTGTTTGCTCGCTAACGAACATTCAATACCATGCAATTTTTCAGCGTCATACTTTTATCTCTCTATTGGCGCTGCATATTTAGATAAAGCAGAGAAAAGCTTATCTGTTTTAAAAAATCACTATAGCCCTAAACTTAATCACGAAGTAGAGGCTGGGTATGTATTCCTATATCTGTATCGTCAGAATGTACCAATGGCTAAAAAGCAAATTGACCTATTCATTCAAAGTTTCCCAAGCTCATCAAGGATCGCAGCATTCACGAACATCAAGAAAAACTTAGGTGAGACTATCGAGTGGAAGCAGCAGTAATGGTTAACAAGGCGCTGTTGTCGGACAAATTTTCCGCTGCGTTCCAAATTTACCGCAAAGCGCGGCGTTATGTTCTCTGGAGAATATATGAATAAGTTAAACCGAAGACTGTTAGACCTAAATGGGCAGGATAGTCCGGCAATCACGTCTGAAGTCTATTATGACCCAGATACAAATGAGACCATTGTTGACTATAAAACTGGCGGTATAACTTGCCCTTCTATAAAACTGACATCTGCCCAAGCTAAAGTTTTTTCCGGCTACTCACTTGTACGTAAAGACTTAAAGTTTTGTATCAAGTTGCTGAAATTGGCGCTTGATTATGCAAGAAAGTACTTCCCTGAAGGTTCGCAATCTTTTGTTCGAGATGAATTTGATACCGAGGCTGATATCTTGAAATCATTGTATATCTCGCTCGTTGTAACTTATGGAAAATGTTTTACTCAAGCTAAAGGACGTAAAGTTAAATTAGAGCTTAGTGAAATGTTTAAAAAAGAAGACACAGTACTTAAGGAATTACATCTTGAGTTAATGGAGCAGCGTCACCAGTACGTTGCTCATGCAGGTGTTACTTTACATGAAAAAGCCCAAGCTATTTTAGTGCTTCACCCAGCCCAAAATGCGGGAATACCCCCAGTATTGACCACTATTGCTCAACACACATCAACAATGGATGTTGAATACTATGAACAGTGCCTTAAATTAATTGAGCACGTAGACAAGAAAGTATGCCAGATTGTCACTAGCAAAGGTGAGGTGCTGAAGAAGTCGGTATTCGCTGAAACTTCGTTAGAACAGTTGTACGCGAAAGCACGAACATAACAAACGACTATGGTGTCAATAAGTTAGATTAAATTATTTTTGCATCCCATAATATATCTAAGACACCCATCGTTAACTAGCGGTATTTGTTCCTGTCCAAACTCATTTATATTCAGAAGTGTGTTTTAAAGTCGTCGTAATACTAAGAAGATAAAAATCTAAGCTACTATCGCTAGTTCTAGCTTAGATTTTTATTGAATGGCTTAGCTAAATAAACCGTTATCTACGAACGATCATTTGCTCTCGTTCTGGTCCAACCGAAACCATGACGATCGGAACTCCCATTAACGCCTCGATGCGAGTTATATAATCCTGCGCGCTTTGAGGAAGGCTCTCGAAAGTACGGCAAGCGGTGATATCTTCATCCCATCCCTGCATTTTTTCATAAACAGGTTGCAGCTCTGCAGTTTGAGGCCAAATTGGATTTTCACTGTGTTCGCCATTGTAAGCAATACAGATTCTAAGGTCCTTCATACCGCTTAAGCAGTCTATTTTAGTTAATGCAATCTCAGTTGCGGCTTGCAGTTCAACCCCATTTCGAGTCGCCACTAATATATCTAAGACACCCATCGTTAACTAGCGGTATTTGTTCCTGTCCAAACTCATTTATATTCAGAAGTGTGTTTTAAAGTCGTCGTAATACTAAGAAGATAAAAATCTAAGCTACTATCGCTAGTTCTAGCTTAGATTTTTATTGAATGGCTTAGCTAAATAAACCGTTATCTACGAACGATCATTTGCTCTCGTTCTGGTCCAACCGAAACCATGACGATCGGAACTCCCATTAACGCCTCGATGCGAGTTATATAATCCTGCGCGCTTTGAGGAAGGCTCTCGAAAGTACGGCAAGCGGTGATATCTTCATCCCATCCCTGCATTTTTTCATAAACAGGTTGCAGCTCTGCAGTTTGAGGCCAAATTGGATTTTCACTGTGTTCGCCATTGTAAGCAATACAGATTCTAAGGTCCTTCATACCGCTTAAGCAGTCTATTTTAGTTAATGCAATCTCAGTTGCGGCTTGCAGTTCAACCCCATTTCGAGTCGCCACCGCATCAAAGTACCCCATATCTCGTGGGCGGCCTGTAACCGCGCCGTACTCATTCGAACTTTCTCGGAAGTTATCTTGTTCTTCCATCGCTGTAACTAAGGTTCCTGTACCCACTGATGAACTAAACGACTT
Organism: Agarivorans sp. QJM3NY_33; assembly: GCF_050870865.2. Classification (NCBI taxonomy): domain Bacteria; kingdom Pseudomonadati; phylum Pseudomonadota; class Gammaproteobacteria; order Alteromonadales; family Alteromonadaceae; genus Agarivorans; species Agarivorans sp. QJM3NY_33. The sequence goes on along the minus strand of NZ_CP194039.2, from coordinate 3,418,340 downwards.
AGCGACAGCGATAACACGCTCTGGCCTCAATGCTGGTAAACCACTGCCAATACCGGCATAGGCAGCGGTCACATTTGATGACGTTGTCCAAGGGTACTCCCCATAAACGAGATCACGGCCAGCACCCAATTGAGCTTCAAATAATAGCTGTGCTTTGGTTGCTTGCAGCGCTTTAAGAGGCTCGGTGACGTTACAAATAAATGGACGCCAAGATTTCGTTATGTCTAATAACCATGCCGTAAGTTCTGCTGCACTTTGCGAGTAATCGCAATCTGGGTATAAGGCTTTTAACTGAGGAATTTTCCAATCTAGCATAAATTGAATTCGCTGCTCTAGTACGTCTGGCTGATTCAACCAACCAACTAAAATGCCTTTCTTCATTACACGATCGCCGTAAGCCGGTGCAATACCCTGACGAGTAGAGCCGTAGGCTGCATCACCGAGTCTTTGTTCTTCTAATGTATCTTCAAGTGCATGTAGAGGTAGACACAAGGTAGCACGATCGGAGATACACAAATTCACATCCACTCCCGTTGCCTTAACTTCTTCAATCTCTTCAGTTAGTGCCGCTGGGCTAATCACCATGCCAGGGCCAAGAACAGCAATACAGTTCGGATTGAAAATTCCGCTTGGCAGCTGGTGCAGTTTGAACGTGCCGAAGTCATTAACAACGGTATGTCCGGCATTATTGCCACCTTGAAAACGAATACTGGCAGAAGCATCTGATGCTAAAAAGTCAACAATACGGCCTTTACCTTCATCTCCCCAATTGGCACCCACAACGACAATAGACGACATAATATATCTCCGATTTGATTGTGAAATCATCTTAAACTTGTCGATCTAATAAGAGAAATTAATCATAGTGATTAACTTGATAATAATTTCATATGATTAATATTTATATCGCTTAGCTTAGCCCACATAAAAGGTGAAACGATGCTGGATATCCATTGGCTTAAAACTTTTGTTACGTTGGCGGAATGCAAGCATTTTGGCAAAGCTGCAATTGCATTGCATATGACTCAACCAAATGTCAGTTTACACCTTAAACAATTAGAGCAAGCTACTAGCGTTAAGCTCATTGAACGTAGCCCATTCCACTTAACTCAAGCGGGTGAACGCTTACTTGAAAGTAGCCAACGAACGTTACAAGAATTACAGGTTTGCCAAGCTGATCTTAATGCTCTTAATGATCTGAATAAAGGTACGATTACTATCGCGGCCAGCGACATTATCTCTCGTATGTTACTCATTGAAGCGTTTAAGTTGTTTAAAGGTGAGTACCCAGGAATCGATATCGTGTTATTAAATACCACGTCATCGCAAGCTTCTGAACTTGTTAGAAATGCTGAGGCTGACCTAGGGTTTGTTATCTCCCAAAAACAGACGCAACCATTGCATTTTGTTGAATTACAGCAGGTAAAGTGGGTTGCATTAGGCTTTGGGTTTGAACGAGGTACAGAGCAAGACAAAGAGTTAACCTTGATCTTGCTCGGTCATGATACCCGTACCAGAGATCTCATTGATAACGCATTACCTACGCTCAATTTAACTAATTATAGAGTGATGGAGGTTGGCAGCGTAGATGCGCAAATTGATTGGGCAGAAGCGGGGTTCGGAGTGGCTATTGTTCCAGAGTTTGCACTGTCAACGCCGCGTTATCTCAAGTCATTAGTCACACCTTTAGCTGATTTTCCTACGACAGAGCTAGGTTACATTGTTCGGCAAAACCAGATTTTATCGAAAGCCATCAAGCAACTTCTTCATTGGGTGAATCAAGGGATTACTTTGTTGCAAGAGAATCGAAACGAATATTAATAACTATATTAATAACTATGACACCCATTGCAGTATTATAATAACTATAATAAATATGACATCCATTTCAGCATTACCTGATTATTGCGGTTTAACGATCTGATCGCGGAAAGGCTAGAAGGTTCAATCTCAGTAATCATAATCATCAAAAATAATCATGACACCCACCCCAACTCAAAAATAATCATGACACCCACCTCAACTAACGAAACGCTTTTAATAGTCTAAACTGTCAATAGTGATTTATTTGGGGGAGTTAACATTATGCCTCGGTCAAGACGCTCGCAAGTGAGCTTATCGGATACACCCTACTATCATTGTGTTTCGCGTTGTGTTCGACGGGCGTTTCTGTGTGGCGAAGACCAACAAACCGGTAAAAGCTATGAGCACCGCCGCCAGTGGGTCGAGGATTATTTACTCAAATTAGCGTCAGTGTTCGCCATTGATGTTTGTGCTTATGCTGTCATGAGTAATCATACCCACCTCGTGCTACATGTTAATCCGCAGCAAGCAGAAGTCTGGTCAATGGATGAAGTGTTAGAACGCTGGCATCGTTTGCATCAGGGCACCTTACTGACTCAGATGTATCTCAACCTTGAGTTACGTTCGCAGTTAAGTGAGGTGCAACTACAAGCCATTCGCGCCACCGCCGAAGTCTATCGGGCTCGACTCTTCGATTTAAGCTGGTTTATGCGCCATTTAAACGAACACATTGCGCGAGCCGCCAATCAAGAAGACCAATGTACCGGTCGATTTTGGGAAGGACGCTTTAAATCCCAAGCGCTTTTGGATGAAGCCGCACTCATGGCGTGTATGGCTTACGTAGACCTAAACCCCATCAGAGCCAAGATGGCAAGTACACCAGAGGACTCGGCCCATACCAGCGTACAGCGACGAGCAAAAGCCGCTCAGCTAAAACAAGCCCAGGCAACAAACCTGTTTCCCTTTGTGGGTAACCCAAGAGAGCCGATGCCCCAAGGCTTACCCTTTGGGGTAATAACTATGACACCCACCCTAACTAACGAAACGCCACATAATAGTCTAAACTATCAATAGTGATTTATTTGGGGGAGTTAACATTATGCCTCGGTCAAGACGCTCGCAAGTGAGCTTATCGGATACCCCCTACTATCATTGTGTTTCCCGTTGTGTTCGACGGGCGTTTCTGTGTGGCGAAGACCAACAAACTGGTAAAAGCTATGAGCACCGCCGCCAGTGGGTCGAGGATTATCTGCTCAAATTAGCGTCGGTGTTCGCCATTGATGTCTGTGCTTATGCTGTCATGAGTAATCATACCCACCTCGTGCTACATGTTAATCAGCCGCAAGCAGAAGCTTGGTCAATGGATGAAGTCTTAGAACGCTGGCATAGCTTGCATCAGGGGACCTTACTGACTCAGATGTATCTCAATCTTGAGCTACGTCCGCAGTTAAGTGAGGTGCAACTGCAGGCCATTCGCGCCACCGCCGAAGTGTATCGGACTCGCCTGTATGACTTAAGCTGGTTTATGCGCCATTTAAACGAACACATTGCGCGAGCCGCCAATCAAGAAGACCAATGTACCGGTCGATTTTGGGAAGGACGCTTTAAATCCCAAGCGCTTTTGGATGAAGCCGCACTCATGGCGTGTATGGCTTACGTAGACCTAAACCCCATCAGAGCCAAGATGGCGAGTACACCAGAGGGCTCCGCTCATACCAGCGTACAGCGACGAGCAAAAGCCGCTCAGCTAAAACAAGCCCAGGCAACAAACCTGTTTCCCTTTGTGGGTAACCCAAGAGAGCCGATGCCCCAAGGCTTACCCTTTGAGCTGAAAGACTATCTTGAGTTGGTTGATATGACCGGACGCACGGTAAGAGAGGATAAACGGGGTGACATCGACAGTAGCGAAAGTTCCATCATCCAACGCTTAGGGATAAATGAAGCGCAGTGGCTGATTTTAAGCGGTGAGTTTGAACGGCACTTTTCTGGCGCAGTCGGTAAAGAGCGCTTGCTCAGACAATACCATCAGCATATGGGGCATAAACGAACGGCCGGTTTAAGTTGCAGCAAACGTTTGCTAAATCGCACTTAAGTGCGAGCTTACTTTCGAACCATTCATTCTCCATCAGCCTTGCTGAGGCGTGCATTGGTTCAAAAATCATCGAAATGAGCCATTTTTGCAAACTTACCCGTTAATTGGCATGACAACGGCCTGAGGACTAAATGATTGCAGTGGTGTTCAGTTCATTAACGTTGTTACTGTCTTTGTGTTTTTTATCATGGATGTCCATGCTTCGCTTCATGCTTCGCTTGAATTCAGCCACCAATCAGCATGATTAACGCCTGAGGACTAAATGATTGCAGTTGTGTTCACTTCACTAATACTGTTACTGTCCTATAGTTTTTATCATGGATGTCCATACTTCGCTCTTTTGGATGTCCATACTTCGCTTGGTTGGATATCGTCTTTAGGAAAGAACAATGCAATTTACAATGATGCTCCTCGCTGTTGTACTCTGTTTTACAGCATCCATCGCGCATTCCGTTGGTATAAAAAAAATAGTAGTTCCTGCTGATAACAAAGGCCCTGCAATAAACGCCGTGCAATGGTCACCATGCTCTAGCGCCTCAGGTGAAATACTGGCCGGACCGTTTGTTCTTCTTGGGGTTCGTGATTGTCCCGTTGCTGGAGAACACTTGCCTCTCATTATTATTTCACATGGGTTTGGCGGGTCGAGCCTCAGCCATCATGACACAGCAACAGCTCTCGCTAATGCAGGCTTTATAGTGGTGTCACTCAACCATCCTGATGATACATCTACAAATAAAACAAGATTTCATAATCTTAAAGCTTTGATTACTCGCCCGATGGATGTCAAACGGCTCATTAACTTCATGCTAACCTCATCACCAGACGCAGCATCAATAAACCCAAATTCTATTGGTTTTTTTGGCTTTTCACGTGGTGGTTATACCGGTCTTGTCCTAGCAGGGGCGGTTCCTGATTTTGAGAAACTACTCATTCCATGTTCCGACAGGACCGGCGCAACGTGTGACCATGCAAACATAAAGCAATTACCTATGTTACCCCCCAGCAGCGATCCTCGGATCATGGCTTATGTGATTGCCGATCCTTTGAGCAATATCTTTGCAACATCAGACAGTTTGAAACATATCACTAAGCCAATCGAGCTCTGGGCATCTCAAGAAGGGGGGCATGGTGTGTCCCCAAAAGATGTTCCCGCTATCGCGCATAATCTGCCCATGAAGCCAACTTTCCATCTTGTTCCCAATGCAGGCCATTTCTCTTTTTTGACCACATGTCCCCCCAAGTTAGCTAAAACATTACCAGAGCTTTGTATAGACAAACCAAATTTTGACCGAGCCGCTTTTCACAAAAAATTTAACACCGATATGATTTATTTTTTTCGTAAAAATCTAATTAAAGTCCCGTAACTCATGTTTGGAAAAACGACCAAGCCCTCTAAGTGCATATATAACTAAATAATACTCAGCTTCTAACTGGTGAACGTCACTTTCGTAGTGACTAAAACCCTGCCTTGTTGGATTTAATACGGTCGAAGATCTGAGCTTGTGAACTGCTATGCTTCAGTCATTCAGCAACTTGAATAAAGCTCTTGCGCGTATCTAAGCCTATGAAAATCATGGTATCGTTGTTCAGATTGCCTACATGATTAGTCGTTTGCACACGAGTCATGGCTCTGGCTTCAAACTAAACCCCCGAATATGGAGGCTAGCACCTCGAGCGGGCATTATGTCTAGATGTATAGGAGATAATTATGAATTTTGGCATTCTTGTATTTGATCAGGTAGAAGAACTCGATTTTGTCGGACCGTGGGAAATGCTCACGATGTGGCGAAAAAATGCCAACGGTCCAGAAAATTGCATCATTGTGAATGAAACGCTTGACCCCGTTACTTGTGCAAAGGGTTTGTCGATCAACCCACATGCTTCATTTTCATCTTGCCCGCCGCTTGATTATTTACTTATTCCTGGAGGTGAAGGTACACGAACTGAAGTTGATAACCCGGTGCTAATCGATTTCGTTGCCAATCAAGCAAAGAACTGCAAGGCGGTTTTATCGGTTTGCACAGGATCTTTTGTGCTGCATGCCGCGGGGCTTTTGTCTGGCAAAAAGGCAACCACTCATTGGCAATCATTGGAACGTTTACGGGCACTTGGTGATGTTACCGTGGTTGAACAGCGCTACGTGCAAGACGGTAATGTCTGGTCTTCTGCGGGGGTTTCCGCTGGCACAGATTTAATGCTGGCTTTCATCGCAAATGTCGCTGGTGAAACCACCGCGGGACAAATACAGTTTGCCGCAGAATATTACCCCTCTTCGGTCAAGTACGGGGGGTTTGAGAACCACGAAAAAGCGCCCGGATATCTAAGAAAAAACTAACAAATGGCTAATTCGGACTTGGTCGTAGCTCCGGTTGAGTAGACACCTCATTCAAATAAGATGAGGTGTTTATGCCCGCTTATAAAACAGATCAAAAGTTTGAGCGATATTTTTAGGGTGGCATTTTTGTCTACATAACACGTTGAGGTGTCCTACATCTCGCAGCAGAGCGATTGGTTTTAAAGTGAGCCACTGCTGCGTATATAGTCATCGTAAATGGTGGGTTATTTATATTACTGCTAATATTACTGCCTTTTCTTTGGTTGATTAGAGATATCAAAATGTCGCATTCAGAAACTAGCTGTCTTTGTGGTGCTGTAAAAATTACCGCGGAGGAAATCAATCCTAAATTCACGGTGTGTCATTGCCAATCATGCCGAACTTGGGGTGGGGCTCCGTTCTTTGCTGTTAAGTGCGGTACGAAAGTTAAAATTGAAGGGGAAGATAAAGTAAAAATGTATGCGTCGTCCTCTTGGGCATCTCGGGGTTTTTGTACTGAGTGTGGTACTCACTTGTTCTACAAATTTAAAGAAACTGGTGAATACAATATGTCACTAGGTTTGTTCTCTGAATTGGAAGGGCTGGAAATGGATATGCAGTACTTTAGTGATATGCGGCCGAGTTACTACTGTTTTTCAAATGAAACTAAAGAAATGACAACCGCTGAAATAATGGCTTATTTCTCATAAAAATGTAGCTAAAAGATTAACGATACCTAGCATAAGACAATCTTAAGTGAGCGGTTTGGATACAGCTTACCATGGCTGCTTTTTCTTTGTTCCTTTGTGATGACCTGACGTTGAGCGTTAATTTTATAGGAGTATCATGTTTGATCGAGTTGCACTTCAAAGTCTGTAAAAGACTTCTATGATAATAAAGACAGTATGCATGGATTGGCGCATATTACTCGACGGTTTGCCGAGGCTAGCAAACTTGCATCTAACAGAGACTATTGCCAGCACGTTTTACTATTAGGCGTATATTTCCATAACATATTTAACGAGCATCAAGCTATTCTAGCTGAGTTGATTGACTCAAAAGGATTGAGCTGTGAGCATATTCCATTGATTACCTGCGAAGTTCTCGAATCAATAGCTCACTCAATTCCAAAATCAATGGGAGGGCTACTTCTGTATGATGCTGATTTGAATTTACCCAGCAATTTACTCAGGTAATAGCAATCTGATTCATTATATGATCAACTTGCTGCGCAGAATAAATCTGTAGATAACGAGGCATGAAGTGCTGTAACTAGTGGCTCTAATGACAAGATACATCACCCAGTTAGCGCTGATTTAGGTCAGTAATAATCAACAGATAATGAGTTAGACAGGTATAACATAGGGCTAAACCCTAACGCTATTGTTGCAGTTCTGTCTAACAAAACAGAGAGCGTACTTCAGATGAAAAGCGAACATATTGGAGAGTTGGTATTAAACGAGGCTCAGATCCAAGACGGCGTTAAAATTGTGGCGAGTAAACTCAATGCTCAATTTCAAGATGCGGTGATAATCAGCGTTGTTCCGGGCGGCATTTTATTTACGGCTGATTTAGTGCGGCAGTTAATGTTTGAGCTGAGTATGGATTATATTTCTTGCCCGCATACACCCGGTGATCGCAGTAATGCCTCAAAAATTGTTTATCATCAGAATATTCGTATTGAAGGCAAGCATGTAATTGTTATCGATGATGCGATTGAATCTGGCGGTACCATGAAACGCTTGATCCAGCATTTATCGGATCACTATAAAGCGAAGTCCTTATCCATCGCTACGCTGTTTGTTAAACCGGGTCGAGAAACTATCGCGGTGCCGCAATATTTTGCTTATGAAATGCCAAATGATGATTTACTGGTTGGATACGGCTTGCCTTGGCAAGATAAATTAAGAAATGTGCCTTATTTGTCCAAGTTGGTGAAAGGACACTAAAGCTATCTGCTAGGGCTTAGTGGACTGTGCTGATAATGTCTGGGAGCTGAATCGACGGTTGGGTCGTAAGTGCCATGCTTTCATCAAAACAGGCTAAAACCCCATGGTTATTTTTGCGATTTATCGCTATGCCAAGGCGCTGGAAGGTATGCCTGTTTACCTAAACGCTGTTGTTGAAGTTTTGTGAGCAAAAAAGTCAGAGCGCCAAACGTACTCTCAAGCGATGTGTGAAGGTTGGCAGCCAGCCCCAAAAGGCTGGCTGGTATTAAGATCTTAGGTTCTTATAAGGCCATGGTTTGTCGCGCCATCATCAGTTCTTCATTGGTATTGATCACGGCTAAGGCAACCTTTGAATCAGCCTGATGGATAAAGCGTTGGCTACTGGCATTTTTTTCTGGGTCTAGCTTCATTCCGAGGGCTTGCAGGTTTTGACACACGGCTTGGCGTATTGATGCCGAGTTTTCGCCGATGCCACCAGTAAATAAGATCACATCCACGCCCCCCATCTGAATCATGTAAGCCCCAATAAAATCACGGATCCGCTGTACAAAAATATCGATGGCTAGCTGGGCGCGTTGATTGCCCTGCGCCCCAGCTTGTTGAACGCTGCGACAGTCATTGGACACCCCAGAGATCCCTAATAAGCCGGACTCACTATTCATGATGTGATTCACCTCATCCAGACTAAGTTGATGCTTTTTAGCAATATAAAGCAGAATGGACGGGTCTATGTCACCGCAGCGCGTCCCCATGGCAAGCCCCGCTAGTGGTGTAAAGCCCATTGAAGTATTTACCGATTGACCATTTTCGATGGCGCAAATGCTAGCGCCGCTACCTAAATGACAGCTGATAATTTTAAGTTGCTCAACTGGGCGTTGCAGTTGTTTGGCACACTCTTGGCTCACGTAGTGATGGCTGGTGCCATGAAAACCATAGCGGCGGATTTGGTCTTCTTGGTAGAAGCGATAAGGCAGCGCATACAAGTATTGCGGTTTTGCCATGGTTTGATGAAAGGAAGTATCAAATACTGCCACTTGTTTACAATTGGGCAAACGCAGGCGCATCGCTTTAATAAAAGCAAGGTTTACTGGATTATGTAGCGGCGCTAGCTCACATAAGTCAGTGAGTTTTGCGATTACTTCTTGATCGATACGTACCGATTGCTTGAAATGGTCTCCGCCATGCGCAACTCGATGGCCAACCCCATCAATGTCATCTAAACCGGTCAATATTTTGAGACTTAATAGTTGTTCCAGTAAATAGTCGATGGCTTGTTGAGCATCGTCGAGTTGGATATTGTTCGCTTCAAGTTTTTGTTGATGGTATTCCATGACAAATAGCGCATCTTCTTTGCCTATTTTATCAATCATGCCTTTGGCGATGATCCGCTCTTCTGGCATTGAATAAAGTTGAAACTTTAGGGTTGAGCTACCCGCATTAATCGCGATTATGTTGTGCTTCATGGTTCTTTCCGTTAACTCCAGTTGAGGTATTGGCGAAGTTGGTGAATACCAACATGCTGGTAAGAGGATGTTTTAAATAGGCAGCTAACACCGGCATTTTCCAGTTGTTGTTGGGCTGCTTCAGTGGCAGAGGTCGCTAAGGTGTCAACTTTAGTCACCACGCCTATCACCGGCTTATTAAAAGCGGAGGCAAATTGGGGCGCAAAAATACTGTAGGGGTTGCTGGCGCTTTGGACAAAGGCAATCACATCAGCATCGTAAGAAGCATTGATTAAGGCGCTATAGAGGCGTGGGTTCTCCAAGTATTCACCGGGCGTATCGATGGCACTCGACACAAAGTCTAAGGTTTGAGTCTTTTGATAGTGCAGTGGTTGTTGCTGTAAGCTTTGGATCAACGTGGTTTTGCCACATTCACTTTGGCCGATTAACATCAATCGTTTCGGCATCATTTTAAGTCCGCGTGAGTTGGCAAGCACTGAATTTCATCATGTCACCAAGGGTGTATATGACTTGTTTTAAGGCATACTCTACTGATGAGACATCACCAGTGATCACCACCGAACCGGTGAATCGGTCGACAAAGCCGAGCTCGATGGCCCCAGATTTTGTGGCGATGTCTCCTGCGATAATGGCGGCCTCACTGGGCGTGATGGTCATAATACCAATGGCATTAGACTGATTGTTTAAGCCCAATTTTTTATAAAGCATTTTATTGGGGTTCGCGATGAGGTGCACCAGGGTGATTTGTTTACCCGGTACATACTCTTGAATGACGCGCTCTTTGCTATCGTTTTGCATGATGGAAATCCTTTTGCGTTTACAGCAAGCTTTGCCATAGGGCTTTATCGGGCTTAGGTATAACGCAGTTTTGTACCAGTAAACCCTGACTGCCGGCATCTTGGGAAGCCGAGGTCACTGCGGTTTTTACATCGGCAATTTCGCCGTTGAGCACCATGTAGCACTTTCCGCCAATACCAAAGGCCATATGGATCCTTACCAGTTGTACATTGGCCGATTTCACCGCACTGTCGGCGGCGGTGATACAGGCTGCAACACTGTAGGTTTCAACCACTCCCACGGCTTTTTTATGATTCACTTCACTCACCCCACTCAGGGCGGGCAAGACCGAAGCGTGTACGTTAGCGATCACAAAGCTATCGACACAAAGATGGCCACTGGCATGTTTGCCGTTTTCTACCGCTTGTTTGACTGCGCCAATTTCCCCGCCCACCAATACGATGTATTTGCCGGGGCAGATGGTTTTGGCCAACAATAATTCAACATTGGCACTTTTTAGCATAAGGTCGCTGGCTTCTATGCCTTTGGCGATACTACTGAGTTCAACTAAGCCAATTGCGTGATACATGTGTTACTCCCCTACGATGTGAATGCTGCTGGTCGAAACCTGACGAACGGTACCCGCTAGGCTGGCATGAATGGCGACGCCTAAGGCTTGCTCATCAGGCATGGCGATGCATTGGCCCTGGCTGACACTATCGCCAACCTGAACAATGGGGGTTGAAGGTTGCCCAATATGTTGTTGCACTGGGATGATGACTTGCTTAGGCTGCCAGTTTAAAGGCTGCAGTGGCGCGTCGTGATTGTAGGCCTCTAAGTTTAATCGTGAGACCAAACGTTTAATCGGCACAAAACGATAGTCAATCATTGGGTCTGCTGGGTGAAGTTCGCCCTCATATTTCATCCCCTGTTGTCTAAATTGCTGCTTGAGCATCCGATTGACTCGCATTGGTGAAATCTCAACCGGGCAGGCATAGGCTTCGCAAATACCACATTCAGAACAGGTCAATGCAGATAATAAGACCGAAGGTTGCGCCACTTTTTCATAACACACGGCTTTAACGATTTCGCTAGGTGATAATTCATGGCCCACCAAGTGTCTTGGGCAAAGCTCGGTACACATCCGGCATTGCTCACATACATTTCGAGCCATATTCATAATGGCGTCTAAAGACCGGGTTTGGCGTTGGATGAGAATATGATCTTGCGGTAGTACTAGCAGGCCACCAGTGGTTTTAGTGACTGGTTGATTGAGATCTTCAATCATTTTGCCCATCATTGGGCCGCCAACAATGTAAGCTGGATTGGCGATGCTCGTGCCTCCAGCCAAATTGAGCACTTCGGCCAAACTAATCCCAATCGGCACGGTCACCGTGAGTGCTTTGTTTACGGCGCCATTCACGGTTAAAGTACGTTGAGTCACGGTTTTATCTTGTTCCAAGGCATCCGCGACTTGCATCAGGGTTTGCACATTATTCACCAATACCCCAACGCTAATTGGCAATGCCGCAGGTGGCACTCGCCGTCCGGTAGCAAACCAGATGGTAATCACTTCATCCCCTGCGGGATAAACATCGGGCAAGATGTGGATCCGAATGTTGTCCGGCAGTTGCGGTGTGAGTGCATTAATGGCAGCTTGATACTTCTGTTTGAGAGCGATAATGCCCTGTTTGGCGCCAGTCAGAAACATCCCGTAGAGCAGGCCTCGGATCAGCTTGTCTGGGTGTTGTGCCATTAATTGTTGATCTACTTTTAACATCGGCTCACATTCTGCCGCATTCACTAAGAAGATCTCTGCCTTGGCTTGTAGCTTCACGTAAGTTGGAAAGCCCGCGCCGCCGGCGCCCACGATACCTGCTTGACGAACTTGTTTTAGCATCTGCTCTGAATTAGTTTGAGCAAGCGTTTTTTCGACGATCTGCTGATTGGTGTCGGTCATTTCAGCAATCGTAGTGGAAGCATTACTCATAAGATCGCCTCTACAATATGTCGAATGTCTTTATCGCTCACCGCACAAGGATTAGTACTGAGTGTACTATCGGCATGGGTGGCACTAATGATGGTGGCTAGTTTTTCCTTCACTTTGCTTTCATAGATCCCCAACTTGCGCAGCGACGATTTTATTTTAAGCTGTTGAAGAAGTTGATTTATATGAAAAATCAACTGATTGACGGCTGCCATATCGTTCAGTGATTTGGGGCTGAGTTGGCAATGTTTCGCCAGTCTGGCGTAGCGCTTACGGGCACGAATGTCCTTGGCGTTATGCCGGATCACATGCGGCAGTAAAATTGCGTTGGCTAAACCATGCGCCAGCTTAAACTGACCTCCCAATTGGTGAGCAATAGCATGGTTCAGTCCCAGTCCGGCCTGACTAAATGCCATACCAGCCATGCTAGAGGCGTTATGCACCTTGTTCCGAGTGGCGATGCATTGGCCGTTCACATAGGCCGTTGGTAAGTATTGAAAGATGGTTTGTACTGCTTTCTCAGCCAAGGCATCGGCAAAATCGTTGGCATCTTTAGATACATAGGCTTCAATGGCGTGAGTGAGTACATCCATGCCGGTATTGGCGGTGATCTCAGCGGGGACGGTTAGCACCAATTCGGGATCGAGGATCGCAATGGTTGGGAAAATACTGGGATGAAATAGTGGATATTTTATCCCTTTTTGCTTGTCGCTAATCACGGTTGCCGAAGTCACCTCCGAGCCCGTGCCACTAGTCGTTGGGATCGCGATGCAAGCTTCCAAAGGCAGGCTCTGGCTTTGTTCCACAAAAAAGCGGATCGCTTTGGCGGCGTCAATCGCCGAGCCGCCACCAAAGCCAATAATGATTTGAGGTTGTATTTTCTGTAGTTCAGCGATCCCCTTGACGATGGTCGAGATATCCGGATCGGCAGTGATCTCTGAAAATAGAAAGAGCTGATTATGCTGCTCCAACAACCCGGCTAAACGTGTATACAAAGGGCTGGTGGCTAAAAAGCCATCACAGACAATCCAGATCTTTTTATCTTTGAAACGCTTTAGATATTCGAGGCTGCCAATGCCACTGTATACCCGAGTTTTAACCGAAAACTTTTTCATGAGCCTATCTCTTAACATCAATTAGCGAATGGAAAATCCGTTATGCAACACACAACGACGACTGCGAGCAAAGCTTCTTGCCGAAGTGGTTCCTTCACCCGTTGGAGTGGCAATCGTAAAGGTGGTGAAACCCTCTGCGCCGACTCCAATCCCGCCGTAAGAAGGACCATTTTTAACGAAAATAGAGGTTTGCATCATCTGGGCAACTTTGTTTAAGCGAGAGACATTTTGTGAATGCATGATCGCGGTATGATGTAAGTTGTTTTCAATGCGCAGAGAAAGCGCTAAGCCCGCTTCAAAGTCTTTCACACGAACTACTGGCATCACTGGCATTAACTGTTCTTCCAGCACAAATAAGTCATTTGCTTCGGCTTCAAAAATTACCAGTTCTGGTTCTTTTTCGGGGCAATGAATACCGGCAGCCTGCAAAATAGCTGCAGGGCTTTTACCAACAAACGCTTTATTCACGGTGGTCCCTTTAAAACAGGTATCGTGCAAACGCTGAATATCTTCAGGCTTGCTCACCAAGTAAGCGCCAAAGGCCTGCATTTGTTGGATCAATTGGTCGGCAACACTGTCGACCACCACCACCGATTTTTCTGCAATACAAGGCAGGTTGTAGTCCAGAGAAGCGCCCGCTACGATACTTTGAGCCGCATTAATAATTTCTGCGGTTTCGTCTACCAAACAAGGAGGGTTACCGGCACCTGCACCAATCACTTTTTTACCAGTTTTCATGGCTGAGGCGACAATCGCTGGGCCACCAGTGACTGCTAATAAGGCGATATCGGGGTGGGCCATCATGGCTTGAGTCGCTTCAATGCTCGGCTGTTTGGTGGTCACCACCAGATTGCGAATACCACAAGCTTTAAAGGCAATCGCTTCCATTTTTTGAATTAACCACAGTGATACTTGTTTGGCTCCGGGGTGAGGCGAGAAGTACACGGTATTGCCCGCTGCCAGCATGCTAATACAGTTATTGATAATGGTTTCGGTAGGGTTGGTACTGGGAGAAATAGAGCCAATGACACCGAAAGGTGAGTATTCAAATAGCACCATACCGCCGTCACCAGTGAGCGCTTGAGTTGTTAAATCTTCCACCCCAGGGGTATTATCTAAGGCTGCTTGATTCTTTAGGATCTTGTGTTCGCTGCAACCCATGCCGGTTTCGGCCGCCGCATCAGCAGATAGTTTAGGGATCAGCGGTGCAAGCTCTTTGCGAAAGGCATCGATGATCGCACTACGGGTTTTTAGCGGGCATTGTTGGTAGCGCTTGTAAGCTTGACTTGTTGCTTGAATGGCACAGTCAACATCATCAAATAGCGCGATGCTTCCGCTGTCGTTCGATTCTGGGCTTGGCGCTTGCGCAAATTTTTCGCTGATAATACTGCGAACGATGTTTTCTAATTCCATTGTGTCCATTGTTATTTATCCTCTAAATCTAAACCACGGATCGCTGCGAGAGCGATATCTATGTCTTGTGTGACGCTGCCACCGCTAATGCCGATGGCACCGATTAATTGGTGTGCTTGATACAAAGGGAAACCACCGCCAAAGGTGACGATTTTGCCATCGCAAATGGTTTCCAATTGATACAAATCTTGGCCCGGTTGAACTAGGGCGGAAAGCTGATGGGTTGGGCTTTTTAGGGCGATCGCACTATAGGCTTTCTTTGGTGCCAATTCGCTGCTCACCAATAGGGCGTCAGGCATCCGGTAGCTCATGATCATATTGCCGTGTTGATCCACAACGGCAATCACGATCGGTACTTGATGTTTCAAGGCTGCAGCAACGGCTTGTTGCATGATGCGATGCACGGTAACAAACCCTAGAGAATGTTCAGCCAGCTTAACCGATGCATTTTCTGGCAGAGTGTCGGGGGTTGATGTGTTGGTACTGGCCTTGAGGTATTCAGCAATCACTCGTTCAACCACTTCACTATATAAAACTTGCTGATCTTCGAAGCGAGCGATGGCATACAACAGATCAGACAAGCGATTGATGTATTTCAGCAACAGTGGTCGTAGCTCGGTGAATTGGGCAAGCTCAACCAAACGTCGTTCGGCGCGGCGTGCAATGGTTCGGCTAACATGAAGTCGACTACCTGCTTCAGAGCTACCGGGCAATACGAAACTGTTGACTGGGGGGAGGGCAGACATACAGCGGTCAATGGCTTGTTCCATGGCCGTGATATGTTCGGCCTCCAGCAAGCGTTGATTGGCTTTTATTGGACTGTTATCGGCACTAGCAACTTCGGCACCTAAGTAAAATAGTTGGTGTTCAATCGCTTCTATCAGCTGGATGTTACTGGCATCTCGCATCGCTTTGCTGGCCAGGCTCAGGCTCGCATTCAGTTCGTCTACGGTGCCGTAGGCATCGACTCTGATGTCTGATTTATGCACTCGCACGCCGCCCACTAATGAAGTTGAACCAGCATCGCCTTTTTTGGTGTAAATACTCATCGCAGGCTAGGCTCCTTGTTGATAACTGAGGGAGTCGACGATGCCGCAAACGGCTAAATCAACCGCTTCGTTGGCACCATCCACAATCATTCTGGCGGATGAACTGCGGGTGACAAATACCAATTCACCTTCGCCTGCACCAACACAATCCACGGCGATTTCATCTGACCATTCGGGATTCGCTCGCTGTTGTTGGTCACCATTCACTCGGCGTACGATTAGCAACTTCTTACCCACTAAAGACGGTGATTTTTGAGTCGAAACAACGGAACCGACGACTTTTGCTAATTGCATGATTTACTCCGTTTTAATCAGTTGAATATGACGTTGAACCAAGTAGTCCTTGGCTAACTGCGTGACTAAACTCAGCTTGGGCGTGATCAGCCATTTTCCGTTGAGTTGCGCGACATGCTGGTAACTAATTAGTGCCCGAGTGTCTAGATGAATGGTTGCGCCGTGCTGATCACTCAGCGCAACTGGCAATACACTTAAGCCTTGGATCGGCAGTGCTGGGAGCAGCTGTTGATGCACGCTAATGTTGAGTTTGATGCCATAGGCAAAGGCATCTAACAGAGTCATCACGGCTGCTGGCGTCACTTGGCGTTTGCCCGCGGATGCCAGTTGTTGCAAAAACTGTAAATCGGCTAAGCACAAGGCTAAATGGCTGTGACAAGCATAAGTAGACGCCGATAGGCCCTTGGCTAAGATATCGAGGTCGACTTGATAGATTGAGCCTTCCCTTTGCTGAAGTTGTTGCAGCACGGCATCGACCAAGTAGCTTATGTTTAAGGCTTGAGTACTCACACTAGACTCCATGCTTACTTGAGCAAAATCGCGAAGGCGGAACCACTGCCAACATCGGCGGCATTGGCCTCATCGGTATCGATATGCATTTCAAGCTTCATATCGGGAGAAACGCGAATGGCTACATCATCAAAGATGGCTTTGCGCTGGGTGCCTTCAATGGCAATTTTCACAGAATCGCCGTCTTCTACTTGATAGAGCAGGGCATCGACTGGCGACATATGGATGTGGCGTAGGGCCACAATGACACCTTGTTCCAGCATTACTTCGCCGAATTCACTGACCAGTTTGACGCCAGGCGTGTCTTTGAGCTGCCCAGATAAACGCAAGGGCGCTTTTACCCCAATGCTACGGGCATCGGTGGCCGATAATTCCACTTGAGTTTTACTGCGCAATGGGCCGAGTACTCGTACCCTTTCAATGCAGCCTTTAGGACCGCAAAGGGTGACGATTTCTTCGGCGGCATACTGACCGGGTTGCAGTAACATCTTTTTGACCGTTAAATCACGGCCAGGAAATAGTTGTTGAAAATCGGCTGCTGCAAGATGAATATGACGGTTAGAAATACCGACCGGAATTGGCCGATTGCGCATTTCAAGCATCACATTTTCAATGGTTTTTCTGACGAGTATTTCGTCAATCATTTCACTTTTCCTCCATTAATACAGTCTCGTCTTGGCTCGCCTTTTTTTCTTGGACAAGCGATGTCGTGACATAAGTTACAGCTGGCGACTTGTGCCGACTCGGCTTGTTGATTTTGTTCGGTATCGAGTTCCGTTGCTGCTAATTCTGGCGCTTGTTCAGGCTGTTCAGTGTTTGTAGCGGCTGGCTCTGCTGTTGGCTCAAGCGGCTCTGTGCTTGCAGTGACTGGCTCCGTTGTTTGCTCAGGCAGCTCTGTGCTTGCAGTGACCGGCTCCGCATGTTGCTCCGGCAATTCTGTGACGACAGCGGTTGGTTCCACTGTTGGTTCTGGCTGGTCAATGATTGCAGCGGTAGGGCTTGCGGCTTTGGTCACACGACTCGCTTTCACTTTATTGGCAGCTGGCGCGGCTTTTGGCTTAGCGGGAGTGGGTAATGTCATCGCCAGCAGCTTCACGTCTGGGCGAGACAAAACTTTTTTCGAGACTAAACCACCACATTTTTCAGCGAGGGCTGCGCCAGTGCTAATGGCTGCTTGTACTGCTGCAACATCACCGGTAATTTTGATCAATGTCCAGCCAGAGCCCTTGCTGCTTTCTACATCAGCGATGCGAATAGCTGCCGATTTGGCCATGGCATCGGCGGTATTGATGGCGAGCGCTAATCCTTTCACTTCTAATAAACCGAGAGAGACTTTCACCTGTTATTCTCCTTGCTGGTAAAGCGTGTTCTTAAACGGAATACCTTTGACTAAGCGTGCCGCATTGCTCCCCAAATCTCTGAGTTGACTTGGTGGCGGTGTGGGCGTTAATTGCGCTCGAAACAAAGGTTGCTGTTCGGGTAAGTTACGATGATGTACGATCAATTCCTGTGATGAGCAGGCAATGCCCACCGCCAGCGCTGATGCTTGTGCAGCACGATAGGCTCGATGGTTTATTTGCGGTTCATCATCTTGGCGAATTTGGTAGGGGATCCCTTCTTCTTCAATCCCTAAAAGTACTTGTTGCCATGTTTCTGGAAAGTCAATTTCCGAACTACATATCAAGATGCTGGGCTTGTTATTCAATGTCATTGGTGGGGTCTCTTTTAGCTAAAGACAAAATTAAACCCGTGGCAACCGCGTTGCGTGGCCCTTCACAGCCACGAACATTGCCTTGGCCTGCAACCAGTTGGTAATGGGCAAGGGCGTCGGTCACCAATTGTGGCACTTCGAAGTCGAGTGAAGAGCCGCCGACCAAAACCACGAAAGGTATATCGCGAATGTTGCCCGTAGGGCTCACGGACTTGAGAGCGCGCAGAGAATTAGTGACAAAAACCCGAGATTTAGCGCTTTGCCGGATGGCCTTCACTTTTTCTAAGGTGAGTTCACCATCAAGCGGGATAAAGTTGTCTTCTTTGACCACCACCACTCGGGCAAAAACTTCCGAAGGCAGCGCTTTATCGAAGAATTGAACTGAGCCATCTTCGTGACGAATATGGAATAGGCTTTCGACTTTCGCGAGCGGATAACGTTTGATGTCTTCGGCTAAGTAGCGGTCTTGTAAATCCAATTCAGCGGCAATGATCATGGTGACCATTTCACCAGCACCCGCTAAGTGGATGGCAATGATGTCGCCTTTGCCATTTATGATGGAGGCATCGGTAGAACCCGCGCCTAAGTCGAGGATCGCCATCGGTTTATCGGTACCAGGGGTAGTGAGTGCACCTAAAATAGCTGCTTCGGCTTCGGCCCCTCCAATTTGTACCTCGATGTTTAGGGTGTGATGGATCTCTTCAGCGATGCGGGCCATCTGTAGATGATCTGATTTCACCATGGAGGCGATACCCACGGCATGCTCTAAGGAAAATTCACCAGCCAGACCGCCTTGTACATTCATGGGGACAAAGGTATCAACCGCCAGTAAGTCTTGAATAAATACTTCGTTGCTGGGTTTATTGGTGAGTTCGGCCATGGTTTGGCGAACATTCTCTAACATGCCACCAATGTTGGTGCCAGCTTCACCGGAAGCATTATCTAAGTGTTCAAATGAGGTAACAGCGTCCATGATCGCTTCGCTACCTTGGGTAATATCAATATTGAGACTACGACCGCGACTAAATAAGGAAAGTTGTCCAGCGGGAATGGTCCGCGCTTTCACATCGCCTTTGGGCGTTTTAACCACCACCGCCGAACGCGTACCAATTAAGGCGCGCGCTACCGGCACCACGCTTTTGGTCTCTTCGGCACTGAGTGAAAATAGGGTGGCAATTCCATAAGGATTGGCCAGAGTTTTAATCACTTGGCCTTGCTGGGCAACTTCAATTGCGGCGCGCATCCCCATCGGGATTTTCTCAATGAAGCTGACCTCGTCAACGATTGGAATCACTTTGTCGAGGCGGTTATTGACCAACACGCCATCGTCATTTTGTAGAATTGCACCGACAATCTGGTAACCCGCTTGACTGGCGGCATTGATCATCTGGGCGGCATCGGCAAAGTCGATATTTTTTGGCACTACCAGCAGATAAGGTTCTGAACTGTCGCGCTTTAATAATTCATCAAAGGTAATCGTGATGCCTACGCCAACCCCTAAACCGCCAGGCGTTTTAGGGTTGTGGCCGATCATGGTTGACTCGGTGATGATGGTTTCGGTAATCATCTCCATGGCAACATCACCGATCACCGGCGTGGCTTCGTTAATACGGATAAGATTAAGATCCTCGAGGGCGATCCCAGCTTTGGCGACTAATTGATTTAGCGCTTTATAAATCCCCATGAGGTTTTGTTTAGTGCCTTTGATCCCAGTCGTTTCGGTAATCGAAGCACAGATGAACTGCACCTCATTACCCTCACTTTGTTTTGCTAAAGTGACTTCTGTGGATGAGTTGCCAATATCAACACCAACAATGTAGCTCATAATCTTTCCGTTTTTATTTTCAAATAATCTGTCGAATGAAAAAGAAATTAGTTGTCGCCTTTCAGTTTCTTTCTCGGTACGTAGAGTTCTGCTGCTTCTCTAACAAAATCGGCACAGATTTTTGCTTGGTACTTGCTCTCTAACTCTTGAGCAATGTCCATTAGCTCTTGCTTGCTTGAGCGGTAAGGACGCAGGGCATTGTAAATATCTAATACCTTGTCATCGGGTACCGCGGTGAGTTCAGCGGCACGCTCGAAGTTGAGCGCGAGTCGATCACGCCCAGCATCTCTTGCGACCTCAGCCTGAATTCTTAAAATTTCAGGGGTGATCCGCATGTCCTGATTGGTTACCGAGCCGTTTAACACGTTGGCAAGCGTGATGTCTTCGGCGGTTTTACCAGTTGGGGTTTTGATCCAGTCAGGATGTTTGGTGACTAAAGGGTAATCATCCACTGTGACACCGCCGGAACTCTTCGGTGTTGCACTGGCACTCGGTATCGAGGCTTGCTGGTTGGTCATTTTTTCCAGCACGTCTCGAACCATTGATTCAATCGCTTCTGAATTCATTTCATCATCCTTATTAAACGGCAACTTTCAGTTCGACGGCTTTTTTACCAGTCACCACATGTTTGGTTTCTTTGATATGTAAGACCGCAGATTTGGCTTGATACTTAGGTCGCGCCATCTGATCGTTCATGGTAGGCACCGGTTGTGGTGTTTCACCTTTTGCATATTTGGCGGCGTTTTTACCTATGTGGCGATAGGTTTCCTGGGTGAGCAAAGGTGCCTGTGGAAATAGCTCTAAGTTAGAAAGTGGTGGCAAGCCTTTTTGGTGAATCACGGTGGTGCCCTTAGATTGGATCCCCACGCAAATACCAGAACCACATAACTCTTCACCTTCCACGGCAACAAAGGCCACATCCGATGATTTAAAGCAACGTACCACGCGCGCACTGAGACCTTCTTCTTCAATACCTGCAATCATTTCGCGTAAAATCGCTTGGTGCGGCACGCCAACAATGCTTTCGGTTTGTGATAAGCCAAAGGCTGGACCAACCGCAATGACAACTTCATCACGTTTGGTACTGATTTTTGCTTCGCCCATGTCTTGTAAAAAGCCTGAGCTTGCACGCTGATTCGGCGTGCTATCAAACGACACCGCTTGCGGCTGCGTTTGCATGTTGCCGATTACGTCTTCAATAATCTGACGCAATAGTTTTTCATTGATTTCCATAGTCAGCTTCCTTAATTAAACTCATTCGGGTCTAAGGCATTTGGAATGTTCTTCAACAGTTCCCAACGCTCACCTTCAAGTTGATAACCGGTACCGGGTCCGGCATAGTCATTGAGATGATTGACTGCAGAAAGGACTTGGTTGTCGCCAACGATGATGGCTGAGGTATGCAAGTAATCGCCGCTTAGTTTAGCTTTTTGGATATCCAACATATTTTGCGCGATATCTTCGAAACCACCTTTTGCCAAGGCTTGCACTACTTCTAAACCCGTCCGGTTTTGATCAATGATTTCTTGTGCTGCTTTAATGTCTTCAACCATGTTGCGTTCTGGCATATCTTTAGAGCCGTGAGCGTAAGTAGCTGCCGTCACTTCTTCATCGGTGATGGCTGGTAGACCCATGCCTTTGAAGATGGCTTGTAAGGCGCGGGCAGCTTTGTTACGAGTCGCCACCACATCTTCTTCACGCACTGGGTTTAATCCGCCGTCAACTTTTAAGTCGCGTTGAATTACGTTGTAATCATCGAAATCTTCGGCATCTTCGTTAGAACCGGCAAACATGTTGTCGTAGTTTGGCGTTGCTGAATAACCAGAAGAAATAAAGTCAGTTCCAGGCAGAAACTGCATCAATAAGCGAGCGGTACGGCGCATATCTGAGTGGGTAAAGGTTTGGTCATTACTAGACGCACACTCTAAATCTAGCGCTGAACAAATTAAGTTTTCGGCCAATACCGCACGAATACCTGAAGGGACCGCTGAAGGAACTCCAATACAGCTCACAGAGCCATTTTGTAAGCCTTGAACCCCGGCTGCTTTGGTGATGTAGATACACCGCGCTTCCAGATATAGCATCGATTTGCCTTCGGCATACCCCATTTGAACTTCTGAGCCACTGCCAGAGGTAAAACGCATTTTTAGGCCACGAGAGGCATAAGAAGAGGCAAGAAAACCCTTCGACCAAGGTGTATCATCGCCGTCAGTAAATACCGGTTCTGTACCATAAACTGAAATAGTTTCGGCGTAACAGGTATGGCCTAACATGCCGAGCTTCAATTCGGTGGCTTCTTCCAATGAACATTGAGTCAATACCCCTGGACGGCCAACTTGTGAACCGACGAGTAAGGCAATGGCGTTAAACGGCGCGTAACGGGCAACCGCCACGGTGGTTTCTTGTTCATCAAAGCCACGTAATGCACCTTCGGCAGCATCCGCAGCAATTTGTACTGGGTTGTCTTTGATGTTGGTGACGTGAGCTTGTTGAGAAGGTGATTTTCTGGCGCGCATTTTCTGCATCGACATCATCATCTCAACTACATTCATATGTGACATTACCTGGACAATCTTGGCGGGTGTCATCGCGGTAGTCAGTGGCACAATTTCTTTGCGTGGCACATTTGGATCGCACAGCATATTGGCGAGTTTCACCGAATCCATTGCCATCACTTTTTCAGCGTTGGCCAAGTTAATGCCGTAGCGGGCGATAAAATGGTCGATTAAATCGAAGTCGGCTTTGGTTTTGCCATCGAGCTCAACCACGTCACCATTGACTATTTTAATCGATGGTTTTGGATCATTCGGGCTATCCATTGCGATAAACCCTTCTTCGATCCACTCTTTCACAAAACCATCCTGGTTGACCGGGCGTTTTGCTAATGCTTCAAATCGTTTTGATTTCATGGAACAACCTCTGCGTGGCTTAGATGTAAGACGGACGATCGTTGCTTGGCTCGTCACCCATTGTTGCAAGTAGGGTTTTGCCAACTTCACGAGCTGAAATCACCGCTTGACGAACTGCGCCTGAGTCACCAGAAACCACTAAGATGGCTTCATTACTAAAGCTGGTTCCGTTGGCTGGGGAGCTATAAGCGACAGTTTCAACATTGGCTGATTTCACCGCTGTATCGGCCATCAATACGCCAACAGCCGCAGGGGCGCCAACAATGATGCCGCAGGCTTTTCCGAGTGGGGCTCCAAAAGCTTTTTCTAAGGCGTAACTGGCGCGAGCGCTGTATTGCAACTCAATATGACCGGCCTCATTGGCATATACATCGCCAAAGGTGCGGTCGAGTTCTTTAAGTGCGACTTCGATTGCGCGTCTTACGTCAGATACATCTTCGCCGCCAAATACGATTAAAGAACCATGACCTGCGCCACCTTTGGTATCGCGCGGTAGTTCAATGCTGACGACTTCAGTGTTGGTACTTTTTACCGCTTCATCGGCAGCCATAATGTGCGGGCCTGCACCGGTGCGGGCACCTAAAATACCGATAGAGCGATAACGTTTCTCTAGCTTCATCGCGTCGAGTACTTCGTTATCGACATTCGCAATGACTAAGCCAATGGTGTCGCCAATTGCCGTACCGACAAATTCTGTTAAACCACAGGTTTTCTCGACCATTTTTTCGCCTCGTTGCTGGTTGGGTTGTGGAGGAGCTACATCCGTTTGATCATTTACTTTCGCCATCACCTGAGCCATGACGGTATCGACCAGGTTGCTGTTCATTATTCAAGTCCTTTTGGTAGAATTTTTTCTACGTCAGTATGGGGACGAGGAATCACATGAGTGGCGACGATTTCACCAACATTGGCCGCTGCAGATGAGCCTGCGTCAACGGCAGCTTTCACAGCACCCACATCGCCACGAACAATCACAGTGACTAAGCCTGAGCCAATTTTTTCGTAACCGACTAAATCGACGTTAGCTGATTTAACCATGGTGTCAGCGGCTTCAATTGCGGCGGTTAGCCCTTTGGTTTCAACCATTCCTAATGCTTCTTGTTGCATAATAAACCTCTATTTATATTTGCTATGTGTGAACAGACAGTAAAACTCTCGGCATTAATCTAGCCTTTGTTTAAGCAAAAAAATTGTCCATTTGAAGGTGTGGAATGGAAATAATCTGCGGTGCCGACAATAAAAATTTGTCATCAACTTACAGGCTTAGGCGGAATATAAAGGCTTTGCTCGTCATTCGGATAGGCGAATAAATCACTCAGGCCGACTTGTTGAAATCGAGACATTGGTTAAATAAATAGCGAAAACATGAGCTATACGACAATTAAAGAATTTGTTTATGACAAAAAATTAGCATTGATGGTTTTGCATTATCTCCATGAATATAAAAGATAAAAGTTAGAATGAGGTGTATTTAAACCAATTTTTTAGCATTCCTAAGGCGCAGAGTTACATTTACTTAGTGTATAGATGACAATTTATTAGCATGACATAAAATTATTCAGGATTAACATTAGCAGCGTGATTATTGGGTACCATCCATTTGTTGCTGAAACAATATAAATAACCAAAGCGATTAATTTATGGTGGTGCAAATTAAAGTTTACTGAGAATACGAAGTGAAGGAATAGCTATGAAGGATTCATTGAAAGGCCAATGTATCGCGGAGTTTTTAGGCACTGGCTTATTTTTGTTCTTTGGCGCGGCTTGTTTATGCGCAGTCAAATTGGCAGGCGCGCAATTTGGTTTATGGGAAATTTGTATTGTATGGGGCTTGGGGATTGCACTTGCGGTTTACTTAACTGCGGGAATTTCTGGGGCGCATCTTAATCCTGCGGTGACCGTGGGTTTATGGTTGTTTGCCAACTTTGATAAACAAAAAGTTGTACCTTACATTCTCGCCCAGGTCGCTGGTGCATTTTTTGGGGTTGCCGTGTGCTATTTCATCTATGCGGACCTGTTTACGGTGTTTGAACAAAGCCATAATATGCTACGCGGTAGTGATGAAAGCCTGTATCTTGCGAGTATTTTTAGTACTTATCCACATCCCGATCTTCCGACTTGGCGTGCAGCCGCTGTAGAAGTGATTATTTCTGCGACTTTAATGGGTTTAATTTTGGCCTTAACTGATGATGGCAATGGTGTTCCCAAAGGGCCGCTAGCGCCGTTATTGATTGGGATCTTGGTGGCGGTGATTGGCGCTGCAACAGGCCCTTTAACTGGCTTTGCGATGAATCCTGCGCGTGATTTTGGTCCTAAAGTATTTGCCTTTGTGGCGGGTTGGGGAAAAGTGAGCTTTACCGGAGCGCGTGAGCTTCCCTATTTTATTATTCCAATTGTGGCTCCGCTGATTGGTGCTTGTCTGGGTGGTGCTGGATATCGCTACTTTATTACCCGTCATTTGGCCGATGATACCGAGACTGAAAAAGAGAGTGTCGTAGAAAGCGTTTAGCGTGATAAATATTTGAGCATCCGATGACTTAAATCAGCGCTAAATCAAAGTTATAAATGTTTAATATTGTAAAGTTTGTGATGTTGTAATGGATGATCATTCTAAATAAACAGGGAGTTGCTTAGACAATGAAACCGGACAGTTTTTTAGAATCTCAAGGTATTAATAAAATACTGCAAGATTTTGCCAATGCAACGGGCTTGGCGGTGGTATTGGTGGATATTGATGGACGTGAAGTGTCTGCCAGTTTTAACTTTACTGATTTTTGTCAACGGATCCGCCAAGATCCCGATTTATATGCTCGTTGTAAGAATAGTGACCGCTGCGGTGGGTTGGAAGCTTCTAAGGTGAATAAACCTTGTGTTTACCGTTGTCATGCGGGTTTGACTGATTTTTCAATCCCACTGGAGGTGAATGGGCACTTGGTTGGCTTTGTGCTTTGTGGTCAGGTTCGGGTGAATAACTTTGTATCTTTGGGTGATATTCAACCAGTGGATAAAAAATGGATGCAAAATGCCGAGTTAGTTGAAGATTATGAAAAAATCATCACGGTAGATTATCCCAAGTTATTTTCTGCAGCAGATTTATTAAAAACTTTGGTCGATGATTCAATTAAGAAACATTTGGATTTTGTGGTCATTAATGACAAGTATGATATAAAAAATATATTTAAATCGCATGATTCAAATCATTCTTACGATAGTAAAATAAAGAAAGCGGTTCGTTATATTGAAGCTCATTATTTTGAAGATATATCTTTAGAGGATATTGCTGATTATGTTTATTTAAGTCCACATTACTTTAGTAAGTTATTTAAGAAAGAAATGGGTGTGGGGTTTAATTCATACGTGAATCAGCAGCGTCTAATTGGTGCTAAAAAAATGCTACAGTATAGCGATTGGTCTATTTCTAGGATTGCTCACAATTTGGGTTACTCCTGCTCTAGCTATTTCTGTAAGGTTTTTAGAAATGCTTACAATATAACCCCTCAAGAATTTAGAAATAGTTTAAATCATGAGGGTGAAACGCTTGTTAATGTTTAGTTTTGTTGAGGGTTATATGTCTTAACGGATGTTTTAAAAATACTTAGTGCCAGTGTCCTTATTTGGTTAAAAGTGAATTAGGTTCAATTCCTAAGCTGTTCCCGCAACTGTAAGTGATCTCGTGATCACAAGCCAGAACCTGCTAAGTATTCAATGATAAAAGTTGGTGTAAATGTATTTCAAAGATTCTGGGCGGGATTTCTCAGTGAACGATTATTCTCATGAGTTCCTTCCGTGCTGTTTGTTTTTTAAGTGTCCGTCATTTATCGATGACGATTTACTTGGTTGTTAAACGAGGAAGGAATACTTGTGTCTATGCTAAACGCGGTGTTCGCCGTTGTATCGGCTAGTCTTGTCCTAAAAAGCCATCAATATCACACCGACCATTACTTTTGCGGTCGAGACGACCACTATTTGGCGCTTATTGTTGATCCTGCGGGGGGCTCCCGTGGCTAGATTAAAGCGTTCTGCCAGTAATAAAGAACTGAGAGGTGGATATACCACCGGTGCCTGTGCGGCAGCCGCCGCACGCGCTGCGGTGAGGTGTTTACTCAGTCAACAGCCGGTTTCAGAAATCGAAATCCAGCTCCCGAATCGTGAATTTGTCAGTTTTGCCATCGCCAGTCTCAGTGGTTCTAGTCATGTTACCGCTGGAGTGATTAAGGATGCGGGGGATGATCCCGACTGTACTCATGGTTTAGAAATTCAGTGTACCGCGAGTTTATCGGGTCAACCGGGGATCCAAGTCCGGGGCGGCAGTGGCGTTGCAACAGTCACTCTGGAAGGCTTGGAGCTTGCTGTGGGTGAACCGGCAATTAATCCGGTACCCCGGCAAAATATTATCGATATGGCGATGCTGGAATGGCAACCCTCAGCTGCGGCG
Organism: Agarivorans sp. QJM3NY_33; assembly: GCF_050870865.2. NCBI lineage: Bacteria > Pseudomonadati > Pseudomonadota > Gammaproteobacteria > Alteromonadales > Alteromonadaceae > Agarivorans > Agarivorans sp. QJM3NY_33. Next base: position 3,390,694 of record NZ_CP194039.2, on the reverse strand, counting down.
CAGCAGGGTTCCTTGGGTTTAGAGTTGACGATATCGGTACCGGGCGGTGAACAAGCTGCCAAACAAACCATTAATCAACGTCTCGGTTTGATAGGTGGTATTTCTATTTTAGGCACCCGTGGCACGGTTAAACCCTTTTCAACCTCTGCTTTTGCGGCCTCAGTTCGACAAGCCATTCAGTTAGCGAAAACTCATCAGGCGGCACATGTAATTTTGACCACAGGCAGTCGCTCTGAACAGGCAGCGATGCAGCAATTTCCTGATTTAGCTAGCCTGGCTTTTATCCAAGCGGGGGATTTCATTGGGGTTGGTTTACGGGCGGCAAAACGCTATCGGGTCAAAAAAGTCACCATTGTTGCGATGATTGGCAAAATGGCCAAGTTGGTCTCGGGTCGGATGATGACCCATGTCTCTGGCCATGCGATCGATTTTGAGAGCTTGAGTGAATTGGCCAAGCAATCGGGCTTGAAATTGGCACTGTCTGAGCAGATAGCCAAAGCTAATACTGCAAGGCAAATGCTCGAGTTGATCCGCGACGAGTACCCACAACAATTTCTCAAGCTGCCCTTTTTTCTAAGAATGTGTCAGCAGGCGCAGCAGCATGCCCAACGATATACCGCTCAACAATTGCGCATCGAGCTGATGCTGATTGATTTTGATGGTCGCCCACTGGGTCATACCGAACCGTTTAAAAAATTTAAAGTAGTAAAGGAATCTCGGCCGATGGATAGAATGCAACAGATGACCGCTCGTGGTCATGAAATAGAGAATGACTCGTTCGCGATTATCGATCGCGAAATCGCCCAAATTCATGGCGGACATTCCTTCAGCGACAGCCAGTGGCCAGTGGTGCGGCGTGCCATCCATACCACTGGAGATTTTGAGTTTGCTCAATTGTTTAAGTTTAGCGCTGATGCCATTGTCTCGGGGGTGAATGCGCTCAAACAAGGTTGCCCAATTGTTAGTGATGTATCGATGATTAGCTCGGGAATTAGTGAGCAACGTTTATCGGTTTATCAAAATCAAATGTATTGCTTTATTAGCGACAAAGGGGTGATTACCAGCGCCAAACAACATGGCGATACCCGTGCCGTCTGGGCGATGCGTAAGGCTCGGGATTTGGGTTTATTGGATGGTGCCATTATCGCCATTGGGAATGCGCCAACGGCACTGTTTGAAGTGCTTGATTTGGTGGAGAAAGGCGAAATAAAGCCTGCGCTGGTGATTGGGATCCCGGTGGGATTTGTGAAGGCGGCGGAATCTAAGCAGGCACTGATCGAGCAAGACCAAGTGCCTTATATTGCCAGTGTGGGCCGTAAAGGCGGCAGCCCGATTGTGGTGTCTGCGGTTCACGCCTTGTTATATCAGTCGGTGTAATGATGATGAATAACATTACGGTAGTCGGGGTGAACGAAGACGGTTGCATTAGCCTTTCCAGTCGCGCAGTGAATGCGATAGCACAGGCCCGGGTGGTGGCGGGGCATCCGCGTCATATGGCATGGTTTCCGCAATTTGACGGGCTATTTCTCGATATGAGCCAGGGTTTTAGTGAATGGTTGAACGAGTTAATTGATGAGAGCGAAGAGGGCGCAGTGGTGATTCTAGCTTCTGGCGACCCCTTATTTTACGGGATTGGTCATGCGCTACTCAAACGAGTGAAGCGCGAAGAATTGGCATTTATTCCGGCCTTAAGCTCGGTCCAATTGGCCTTTGCCAAGTTGGCACTGCCTTGGTCGCAGGCTCAGTTCATTTCCTGCCATGGCCGAGCTCTGGCAGGCTTGGTGAGTCAAATGCAGCAAGCCAGTTTGTTTGCGATTTTGACCGATGATAAAAATACCCCTCAGGTGATTGCTCAGCACTTAGCCAAGTTTAATCAAGCGGACTGGCGCTTAAGCGTGTGTGAGCAGTTAGCGGATGTAAATGAACAGATCAGTGAGTTTAGTGTGGCGCAATTAGCCGCCCACCCCGAGCCGTTTTCCCCCTTAAACCTGATTATCGCGCTGCGGCAAAGTGAACTGGTCTGGGGCGGCTATGGCCAGTTTTCTGAAGATAGTTGTTTTAGCAAACGGAGCCCACAACACGGTTTGATTAGTAAACAGCCAGTGCGTCATTTGGCGCTGGCCGCAATGAGAATTCGTCCCGCAGATACGGTCTGGGATATCGGTGCAGGCTCCGGTTCTATCGCTATCGAAGCGGCAAAATTTTGCTGGCAGGGCCAGGTATTTGCGATTGAATCTAATCCCGAATGTTATGCCGGCATTGAACACAATATACACGCTCATAGCACCGATAATGTTTGTTTGGTGCAAGCCAAAGCACCGCAAGCGCTGCAAGATTTAGCCCCACCCGATGCGATTTTTATTGGTGGCAGTCGTGGTCAAATGCAGTTGATCCTCGACCATTGTTGGCAGGTGCTGAAGCCACAGGGTCGACTACTGATTTCGGCGGTTACCTTGGACACCGTGGCAGAACTTTACCAGTGGGGAAAACAGCAAAATCTGAGGTTTCAGGTGCAGTTGGTGAACGTGGCGCAAACGCAGCCGCTGGCTAACTATCAGCGCTATCAGGCGGAAAATCCTATTCATTTATTTTCGATTAGCAAACCAGTGTCAGGAGACCTATTGTGAATCAAGCAAAACATCAGCATTACGGCCAACTCTATGCCGTTGGCGTGGGTACAGGCGACAGTGAGTTACTCACCTTGAAGGCGGTTCGTTTAATCAAACAGGCGGATATCATTGCCATCCCAGAAAAAACCAAGGGTAAGGCTGACTCCTTCGCCTGGCAAATTGTCGGTGGCGCGGTCAGTGAAGACGAACTCCATGGTGAAGCCTGCTTTTTACATTTTCCGATGACCCGTGACCCCTTGCAAAATGTGCCTGCCTGGCAAGCGGCGGCCGAGCAAATTCTTGGGTACTTGCAGCAGGGCAAGTCGGTGGTTTTTGTCACCGAAGGCGACCCATCGGTGTATAGCACCTGGGCCTACATTCAGGAAGAGCTGGCGGAGCTTGCCCCGAGCTTGGAACCGGTGATTGTGCCCGGGATTACCTCGATTACTGCGGTGCCCGCAGCCACCAAAATTCCTTTGGCCGATGGTCAAGAGCGTTTTTGTGTGGTTCCCGCCACCTATGGCATCGAGTGTTTAGCCAGCTTAGTAGAAGAATTCGACACGATTATTCTGATTAAAGCGGGACGAATGATTAGCCAGTTATCAGCCAAGTTAAAACTGCTGGGTTTGGAGGATGCAGCCACCTACGTGTCTCATGCCAGTAGTGAGCAGCAAGAAATTTATCATCGACTCGATGAGGTCCCCACCGAGCATCGCTACTTCTCGATGGTACAGATTTCTATTCGTTCGCGCCGTGGCGTATTGCGCCACGCGGATGGCGCTTCGAAACATATTGCGGTGGCCTAAATCCCGATGAAACTAGCCATTTACGCCATTACCTTAAACGGCGCCAAGCAAGCCCGTCGGCTTGCCAAGCACTTACCCTTCGCCGAGCTATTTATCTCCGCGGTGGGTTTAGAGCTGTTTGACGCCACGCCAGAGCGGGTGAACCCCTTGTCGTTTCCCTTGAGCCAAGCGCTCAGTGAACGTTTTGCAGACTATGATGGACATATTTTCATTTGTGCGACCGGCATTGTAAGCCGAGTGATTGCACCTTTGATCCAGGATAAACGCCACGATCCTGCGGTGCTGTGTATTGATGAGCAGGCCAATTTTGTGATCCCGCTGTTATCGGGGCATCGAGGAGGGGCCAATCAACTGGCCGAACGTATTGCTTATGTACTGAAGGCGCAGCCAGTATTAACCACCGCCTCCGATGTGTCTGAAACCCTTGCGGTGGATATGTTGGGTGCGCCCTTTGCTTGGCAGCTCGACCCGACATGCGAGGCGTCAATCACTCGCGTTTCTGCGGCGGTGGTGAATCAGCAGCCGGTGGCAATCGTGCAACAAGCGGGTGATAAACGCTGGTGGACCTTCGAGAAACGGATGCCTGCTCATTTGATTTGTCACAGCAAACTTGACGATTTGTCGGCAGCGGACTTTCACGGGGCAGTGTTAATCAGTGATGACTTAAGCCCTATCGCTGCGGGTTGGCAAGATAAGCTGGTGTTATGGCGGCCAAAGTCGCTGGTCTTGGGCATTGGTTGTGACCGAAACACGCCATTGGCGGTCATTGAGGCCGGGCTTGCGCAGTTTAGCCAACAGTTTCATCTGAGTCTGGATTCGGTGGTGGGATTTGCCAGCATCGACCTCAAAGCCGATGAGTCGGCCTTGCTCGCCTTATCGGCTAAGCGACAGTGGCCGTTTGTGACTTATCCGGCTCCCCAGCTTGATGGTTTAGCTGGGGTGGAAAATCCTTCAACCTATGTGAAAAAAATCACCGGGAGTGATTCGGTCGCCGAAGCTGCGGCATTACGCCAGGCCCACAGTGAGCAGCTACTTGTAAGTAAGTGGGTGTTCACTCAGCAGGGATATAATCTTACCTTAGCCTGTTGCCGCTTGCGCTTTAGTGAACCGCTTAAGCAACAACAACGGAAAAATTGGTTTGGCCAAGCGCGCCATGGCGCAGAGCCTAAACTGAACGCGCATGGTAATCCGGTTGTTGAAGGCTGCCGCTGCAAGCCTGAGCATGTCGACTTAAATCGTCCAATGTTGCATCACCGTCAACATATCTTTTTATGTGAAGGTAGTCGTTGCGCCAAGGCCGGCAGTCAATCTTTAGCCCACGACTTGCGCGCTATTCTGAAGACGATGGGTTTGGCCAGTGGTGAACAGCGGATCAAAATCAGTCGTAGCCATTGCGTTGGTGCTTGTCGACAGCGTGCCACTATGGTGATTTATCAACGCCATGTGGATCCGGCCAGTCAGGCCAATCACGCTTTATGGTTAAAAAATATTGAACAGTTTTCTGAGGCGCAATGGAAAACGCTATTTCAAGCGCTGGCCGAGGATCGGCCTTTGCGGGCGTTATTTTCCGTGGAACATTTTGCCGCCGTTGAAGATATCCTTGAGCGACAATCGGGAGTCGCTGCATGTTAATCAAATATGGGTTCAAAAGACCACTTCAAATGAAGTTGGCAAAGCAGGAGCAAGCTTTTGGCTAAGTTATATTTAGTGGGTTTAGGCCCTGGCAGTTTAGATTTGATGTCGGTGAAGGCCCAGCAGGTGATTCGGTCGGTTGACGTGGTGGTGGGTTACGGCTTGTACATCAAATTGATCCAGCCCTTATTGGGTCAGCAAACCATTGTACGCAGTGGTATGACTAAAGAGTGGCAACGTGCCGATGCCGCGATATCGCAAGTGCAGTTAGGTCACAATGTGGCGATGGTTTGTTCGGGTGACGCGGGGATGTACGCCATGGCGCCGCTGATCCTCGAGTTAGTGAGCACCAACGATCTTAATATTGAGCTGGAAATTGTGCCCGGAATTACCGCCGCCAATGCCTGCGCTTCTTTAGTCGGAGCCCCATTGGGCCACGATAGTTGCACTATTTCCTTATCGGACTTACTCACCCCCTGGCCAGTCATTGTGAAGCGCATTGAAGCGGCGGCACTTGCCGACTTTGCGATTACTTTTTATAACCCACGTTCACGTAAGCGCCAGCAACAGATTGTTGAAGCACAGCAAATTTTGCTGCAACACCGTCACCCCAAAACCCCGGTGGCGATTGTGAATGCGGCTTATCGCCCAGAGCAGTCGGTGCAATTATCGACTTTGGACAAATTTACTGACTTAGAGTTTGCCATGAACGCTGCGGTGATTGTTGGCAATAATAGCAGTTTTCGTTTTAAAGATTGGATCGTAACCCCGCGTGGTTACGACAACAAATATACCTTGCAAGATGGTGAAACCCGAGACGGACAAACGCCCGGGCGGGCACTACAGCAGCGACAAGAGGAACAGTGATGACGGTATTTTTTATTGGTGCGGGGCCCGGTGACCCGGATCTGATTACGGTGAAAGGCGCGAAGTTGGTCGAGACTTGTCCAGTGGTGCTGTATACCGGCAGTTTAGTGCCCAAAGCGGTGATTGAGCGTGCGCGCGTCGACGCTTTAGTTTTGAATTCTGCAGATATGGATCTGGATGCTATCACTCAGGTTTACCTTGAGGCGAAGCAGCAAGGCAAGGATGTGGCCAGAGTGCAAACTGGCGACCTATCGATTTATTCTTCGCTGGCCGAGCAGGTTCGCCGTTTGGATGCGCTGGAGATTGATTGGCAGGTGGTGCCGGGAGTGTCTTCGTTTCAAGCATCCGCCGCTGCGCTCGGTCAGGAACTGACCCTGCCTGAGCAGTGCCAAACCATTATTCTAAGTCGCATGTCGGGGCGCACTCCGGTGCCGGAGAAGGAAAACCTTAAATCTTTGGCGCAGCACGAAGCCACCCTGTGTTTGTTTCTCAGCGCAACTTTGATCCGTAAGGTGGTCCGTGAATTGAGTGAAGTTTATCCCTTGAGCTGGCCAGTGGCGGTGGTTGAAAAGGCCTCACATCCAGAGCAACGGATCATTCGGGGTACGCTGGCCGATATTGCCGACAAGATGCATCAGGCGAAGATCCGTTCCACAGCGATGATCATCGTGAGCAAGGTTTTGGCCATCGATGATTTTGTCGATTCAAAGTTATATGACCCCAGTTTTTCCCACGCCTGCCGTCAGGCAAGCATTGCGCCGTTAAGCGAGGAGGCTTTCGATGAGTAAGGGTAAAGTTTATCTAATTGGTGCGGGTCCCGGCGATCCCGGCCTACTCACCTGTCGCGCCAAACAACTACTCAGTGATTGTGATGTGGTGTGCTACGACAAACTGGTGAGTGCCGCCATATTATCGGTGGTGCCTGCGCATGTGCAGCTCTATCAGGTGGGCTATCGTGGCTATCAGGGCTGTCATATTGATTACGGGATGCATCCCGATGTATTGGCTTTCGCCCATTCAGGTAAACGAGTGGCGCGTTTAAAAGCGGGCGACCCTTGTATTTTTGGTCGAATGACCGAAGAATGCCGCGATTTGGAAGCTCATCAGATTGACTACGAGTTAGTGCCCGGCATCACCGCTGCCTTAGGTGCTGCTGCCTATTCTGGCTTTCCTTTAACCAGTGGCGGGATCGCTTCGAGTGTGACCTTTGTGAGTGGTCATAAATCTAGTGATAGCATTGCTTCTTGGGGTGCGCTTGGACAAGACGGCGGCACTCTGGTGTTGTATATGGGGGCTAAACAATTGGCCAAACATGTGCAGAATTTTATTCGTCAGGGACGCTCGCCAGAGACGCCGATCGCGCTGATATTTTCGGCGACTAGTGCCGACCATCACTGTGTTGTGGCGACGCTGGCGAGTATCGCCGATAAAGTCGCAGGCTTACAACAGGCTGGCCCTGCTTTAGTGATTGTTGGAGAAGTGGTTGCCCAAGCCAAGGAATTTGACTGGTGTGCTCGTTTGCCCTTGTTTGGCTTAAGAGTGCTGCTGTGTGGTTACTACCCACAACAGCAGGCGATTTCCGAGCTTGGGGCTGAGGTGATTCAGGTGGATAGTTTACCTTGCGAGTCGAGCATTCATGCTGAAGATTGGCGATTTTTTGCCAATCAAGTGGAGCTGGGATTTGCCGATCTAAGTAGTTTTAAACTGTGGTGGCAGAGCTTAAAACAGCAGCAGCGGGATATTCGTCAATTTAGGATGCCAATGGGGAGTGATGATCCAGCGGTTTGTCGGGCTTTAGAAGCGTTGGGGATTGCCCCTGCAGTACTGTCGGAACATGCATTGATCTTAACGCTGGATGCCTTGGAGCGAGATCCTAACAGTCGTTACCACAATATTGGTCAGCGATTGAGTCAAGCCTTGGCTTATCCATTGCCGTCGGTTGACTGGTTATTGGTGGAAGATAGTGCGATTGCCGCCTCGCTCTATAAACATCATGCCGAGGCCCTGCAAGGAGCCAAGTTGATCGCCTTGAATGAGCGGGTCCGGGATTGGGCTACTCAGCAAGGCCATGTACTTGGTGAAGCCGAAGCGCTGAGCCTGTTTGATTTACCCGAGGCCTTGGTATACGAGGCCGCCGATGTGGCTTGAAGCGCTCCTCGCCGATCGAAGTTTAGCCAGCGCATTGGCCTTACTGCTGGCGCTGGGTTTAGATAAAGCCCTAGGCGAGCCTAGCCGTTGTCATCCTTTGGTCGTGTTTGGCAATTTGGCGCAATACATTGAGCGGCGCTGTCGCGCGATGGTTTGCTTGAGTGAAAAACAACAAGGTGCTTTGGCTTGGAGCTTCGCGGTGCTGCCGCCGGTATTGCTATGCTTTGGCGCTTGTCATTGGCTGTTGGTGCGCTCGCCTTTGGCGTGGTTTGTCGCCAGCAGCCTGATCCTCTATTTAAGTATGGGTGGCCGTAGCTTAAGTGAACATGCCCAACAGATTTATCGGCCTTTACAGCAGGGCGATATGGCGCAGGCGCGGTATCAGTTGGCGCAAATCGTGAGTCGTGATACCGAGCGTATGGATGCCACTGCGATTAGCTCATCGACCATCGAATCGGTGCTGGAAAATGGGAATGATGCGGTGATCGCACCGATGCTTTGGTTTGTGCTCTTGGGCGCACCTGGTGCGTTGTTATTTCGCTTAGCCAATACCTTGGATGCGATGTGGGGCTATAAAACCTCTCAGTATTTAGAGTTTGGTTATGTTAGTGCCAGACTCGATGATCTACTGGCATGGCTGCCCGCACGGCTCACTGCGCTGAGCTATGCGGTTCAGGGCGATTTCAAATTGGCGCTACAGTGCTGGCAACAGCAGGCTCGGCATTGTGCCAGCCCCAATGGAGGCGTCACCATGACCAGCGGAGCTGGCGCTTTGGGGATCAGTATTGGTGGGCCCACCTATTATCATGGCGTGCTGCACCAAAAGCCGCCGATGGGGCATGGGCCTTTATCACCGCCACAGGCAATTCCAAGGGCTATTGCCTTGGTTGAAAGGGGCTGCATTGGCTTAGCGCTGGTGTGGTTGATTTGGCTATTGGCCTGCTGAGCTTTGGGCTTGGCGTTGGTTAATTGATGAGTTGATTGAGTGAGTCGATTGCTTGAGTTGATTGAGTTTTTGGTGAACGGAAGTTTGAGGGGATGACTTGATTGAGGAGCAGAGAATGAAGGCAGTCGCGCCACAGCATGGTGGGAATTTGCGTGAGCAGGTGGCTCGTTACGGCGGAGCATTGACCGACTGGCTGGATCTTTCCACTGGGGTGAGCCCTTTTGCCTATCCGGTGGGCAGCCTGCCTGCCGAGGTTTGGCAGCATTTGCCGCAAATCGATGACGGTTTAGAACAGGCCGCTCTTCGTTATTATAATGCGCCGTTTAAACCGCTGGCGGTGGCTGGCTCTCAGGCGGCGATTATGGCCTTGCCGAGTATTATTTTGGCGCGTCTCGAGTGTTCGAAGGCCGTGGTGGCGTTGCCTAGAGTTGGCTATAAAGAGCACCAACATGCTTGGCAACAGTGCGGCGGGTGCGAGTTGCTGTTTTATGATGATTTCCCTAGCCCGCAGCTGGTGGCTCGCAGCGATGTACTGGTGGTGATTCATCCCAATAACCCAAGCGGGGAGCGCTATTCGGTGCAGCAACTGCTTGAGTTGCGCCAGCATCTGGCTGCCAGAGGCGGGTATTTACTGGTGGACGAAGCCTTTATGGATTGCACACCGCAGTGCTCTTTATTGCACCCTGAGCTGGATTTATCGCATCTGGTGGTGCTGCGCTCGGTAGGTAAATTTTTTGGTTTAGCTGGGGCGCGGGTTGGTTTTGTATTTGCCGAGCTGGCCATGCAGGTAGCGTTGGCGCATCGGCTGGGTCCTTGGACGGTGGCAGGTCCTTGTCGCTGGGTAGTACAACAGGCACTGCTCGATAAACCCTGGCAGCAGCAAACCAAGCGTGCGTTAGGCGCAGCCTCGCAGCGCCTTAATCAATTATTAGCGAAATATTTAAACTGTCGGCTGGCGGGCAGCCAGCTATTTACCAGCGCTTATCTGGTGCAAGCAAGTGACTGGCATAGGCAACTCTGTGAAGCCCAAATTTACACCCGTTTATGTGACGAAGGGGATGCGCTGCGCTTTGGTTTACCCGCCAGTGAGGCTGATTGGACAAAATTAACCAAGGTGTTGCAACAGTTAAGCCGCGCCATCAAGGAGACCAGCGATGGCGAATCGGATTGAACTAGTTTTGGGTGGTGCCCGTTCCGGGAAAAGTGCTTACGCCGAGCAACAGGCGCAGCTATCGGGCAAAAGCGTGATTTATCTTGCCACCTCTCAGGTGCGTGATCCCGAGATGGCGCAGCGGGTGGCAATGCATCAACAGCAGCGTCCAGCCCACTGGCAAGTGATTGAAGAGCCAGTTGCATTGTCCGAGGCATTACTCGCCCATAGCCGCGCCGATAATTGCATTTTGGTGGATTGTTTAACCCTGTGGTTGAGCAATTGCCTGTTTGAGTTTGACCAGGTGCAATGGCCCGAGCGTAAGCAAAGTTTACTGACCAGCTTGGCCCAACTTCCTGGACAAGTGATTTTAGTTAGCAACGAAGTGGGTTGTGGCATAGTGCCGATGGGTGAGTCATCGCGTCGTTTTGTAGATCAAGCTGGCTGGCTACATCAAGCGATTGCAGCCCAAGTAAACAAGGTGACGTTGGTCACCGCTGGCCTTCCCATGCATCTCAAAGGATGAATATTATGTGGTTGAATTTTATAACTTTAAACTCGGTTGCTCCGATCCCAAACCTACATCAGATTAGTGACGCGGGCGCAGGTGACGGGCTGATGCAATTGCACCCCTCGCGCGATACCGAGTTGATTGCCTGTGGTCAGGCGAATACCTTACTGGATGGCCAATTTTTGCCTTCTCCGGAATTGGCCAACGGCTCGGTGACTCCGGCGATTTTGGTTCATGGAATATTTCGCGCGCTGCAGGCCAAAGGTTATAAAATTCGACTGCATTGTTATCAATTAGGCCTGGAGCATGAACCTGATTTTAATGGCAGCATGGTTGATCACCTAGTGGTGCATCACTGTGCGCTGGGTGCAGAGCAACAGCTGATGCAACAACAGTTGATTCCTGAGTTGAAACGTCAGGCGGCAGCGGGCGAGCGGCATCTGATCGCCGAGTCGGGAATAGGAGGCACTAGCTTTGCCAGCCTTTGGTTACGACGTTGGTTGGGTCAAGTCTTGAGTTTTGCTGGGAGTACCAAAGATCCGGAAAAGTTGCGAGTAAAAGAACAATTGATTGAATCTCTGCTGAGTCAGACCGCACAACTGCCGCTGGCGGTGGAGCCTTATGTGGCTAGTTTACAATGGTCGGATCCCATTCAGCGAGCCTGTTGTGCACTACTCGACTCGGAGTTAGTTCGTCTCGACTTTGCCGGAGGCGTGATGATGTTTGCACCAGTGATTGCCATGCAACATCAACTTCGTGATAAACAATTGAGCATTGCCACTACGCGCTGGGTGATGGCCTCCGGTGATTCGCAAATTATCGCCGCGGCACTGCCTGCGAATTGTCGTGTATTGACTCCCGAACTACGTTTTGATGGCTCGAAGTTTAAGGCATTGCAAATGTATGAAAGAGGCTACGTGATTGAAGGCTGTGGTTTAGGCGCTTGTTTGGTATTTGCCGAGCAGCAGGCAATTAAGCCACAACAGCTACTCGCCAGCCTCGATAGTGCGGTGACGCCATGGTTGAAACCGCAACAACAGCAACAACAGCAACAAGGATCCGCTCATGCAAGCATGCACTAAAGCCCTGATGGTTCAAGGCACGACTTCAGATGCGGGTAAATCGGTGCTGGTGGCCGGTTTGTGTCGCGTACTGGCACGCAGGGGCGTTCAGGTTGCGCCTTTTAAGCCACAGAATATGGCTTTGAATAGTGCGGTTACCATCGACCATGGCGAAATAGGCCGCGCCCAAGCGGTACAGGCTTATGCTTGCGGTATTGAGCCAAGCACCGATATGAATCCGATTTTACTGAAGCCCAATACTGATGTGGGGGCGCAGGTGATTATTCATGGTAAGGCGCATGCGGAGATGGATGCAGTGTCTTATCATGCCTATAAACCTAAGGCGATGAAGTATGTGTTGGAGTCTTTTGCTCGTTTACAGGCGAAATATCAAAGCGTACTCATTGAAGGCGCGGGAAGCCCAGCCGAGATCAACTTGCGTGAGCATGACATTGCCAATATGGGCTTTGCTCAAGCCGCCAATGTGCCGGTGATTATTGTGGCTGATATCGATCGCGGCGGGGTATTTGCGCATTTGTACGGTACTCTTGCATTACTCACCGAGGCGGAACAGGCGCAGGTGGTGGGCTTTGTGATTAATCGCTTTCGCGGTGATAAAGCCTTATTGGAGAGCGGTTTACAATGGCTGGAGCAGACAACGGGCAAGCCAGTATTAGGCGTATTGCCTTATTTACATGGTTTGATGCTGGAAGCTGAAGATGCAATTAATGTGAATCAGCTGAAACAGGCGGAACATCCCTTGAAGGTAGTGGTGCCGATTTTACCGCGCATTAGCAATCACACTGACTTTGATCCATTGCGCTTACACCCCAATGTGGATCTGGTGTTTGTCGCTAAACATCAACCATTGCCAGCTGCGGATTTAATTATCTTGCCCGGTTCGAAGAGTGTTCGCAGTGATTTGGCATTTTTACGCGACCAAGGCTGGGATAAGCAAATCGAGCGGCATTTGCGGTTTGGCGGTAAGTTGATGGGAATTTGTGGTGGTTTGCAGATGTTGGGGGAAGTGATTGCGGATCCTCTCGGTATCGAGGGCGTTGCGGGTGAAAGCGAAGGTTTGGGATATTTGCCTTTACAAACTGAATTGCAGAACAACAAGCAGCTGCGGCGTAGCAAGGGTATTCTGACGATGCCAGGGGCCGAATCCGTAGCAGTATTTGGATATGAAATCCATGCTGGCCGCACCTCGGGGATTGGTCCTCAGGCACCGCTGAGTTTAGACTCTGGCCCCGACGGTGCATTTGGAATGGAGCAACAGGTGTTTGCAACTTATTTACATGGCATCTTTGAATCCAGCGAAGCCTGTGCCGCCATTTTACGCTGGGCTGGTTTAAGCGATGCCAAGGGGCTGGATTTTGAGGCGCTGCGCGAGCAGGGCATTAACCGGGTGGCTGATGCCATAGAACAGCATCTCGATTTACAAAAGTTGTGGCCAGAGTTTGATTTTTCATCTCCAGCCGCTCCCAGCGTTCCACAAGCCACTGGAGTTAACATTGCCTAAGCAACAACACCTATGTCCGGCCTTAGTGGTCGCCGCGCCTAGTTCGGGCAGTGGTAAAACCACGGTGGTTGCGGCCATCGCCCGGTATTTTACTAACTTGGGTAAAACTGTACGAGTATTTAAAACTGGCCCCGATTTTATTGATCCTAACTTTTTGGCCTTTGCCAGCGGGCAGCCAGTGTATCAGTTGGATTTTTGGATGTGCGGTGAAGCCCACTGTAAAGCTCTGGTGGCCGAGGCTGCGCAACAGGCAGATTTGATCCTGATTGAAGGGGTGATGGGCATGTTTGATGGCCAATGTTCCAGCGCCGATATTGCAGCGGTGTTGGGGATCCCGGTACTGGCGGTAATCGACGCCGCCGCCATGGCACAAACCTTTGCGGCGATCGCCTTTGGTCTGAGTCATTATCGTCAGGATGTTGCAATGTATGGCGTGTTTGCCAATCGGGTTGGTTCTGCGGCTCATGCACAAATGCTTAAAGATGCCTTGGCCGATTCATTGACATTTTGTGGTTATCTGCAAAAAAATTCAGGGCTTACCTTGCCAGAGCGTCATTTAGGTTTAGTGCAAGCCGAAGAGTTGGCCGATCTCGATCAACGATTGGATTTAGCGGCTGCGATGCTCGCCGAAACCGCCAAGCTCAAGTTGCCTCCCCCAGTCGCCTTACTGGCCCCCCAGGCAGAACCTCTGCCCCTCTTGTTGGCCAACTGCACCATCGCGATTGCTCGCGATAAGGCTTTTAGTTTCATCTATCAGGCGAATTTAGATGTATTGCAGAAACTGGGCGCTCACTTAGTATTTTTCTCGCCCATTGCAGGTGATGAACTCCCACTCTGCGATGCGCTGTATTTGCCCGGCGGTTATCCTGAGTTACATCTGCAAGCCTTACAGGCCAACCAAGTATTGATGCAGCAGATCAGACTGCATGCCCAGAGCAAGCCGATTTTGGCAGAATGCGGCGGTATGCTTTATCTCAATCGAAGTCTAAGTGATGTCGATGGGGTGAGCGCCGAGCTCTGTGGGGTGCTGGATGCCACGGCGCAAATGCAGGATAGGCTATGCGCCTTGGGTCTGGTGGAAGCTGATTTTTCCGGTCAAAAACTGCGCGGTCACAGTTTTCATTATTCTAAAACCCAGTCGCAGCAGTGGGTATTATGCACGCCGATTGCCCAATCGGGCCGCGAGATGGATCCGGTGTGGCAGCAAGAAAAGTTGATAGCCTCTTATATTCATTGGTACTTTCCCTATAATCCTCAGTTAGTTGCCAGTATCTTTAAGGGGGAGTTGTGAGCCTTATATTGATCCGCCACGGTCAAACGCAGTGGAATGCGCAGCGGCGCATCCAAGGCTGGCTGGATAGCCCCTTAACCGAGCAAGCGCTGCAGCAATTGCTTACGCTGCCTTTGCCCGCTTGTCATCTGCCGTTGTTGTTTTGCAGCGATTTAGCTCGCGCTTATCACAGCGCTCAGCTATTGGGAAAGCGTTTAGGCTTGAAACCAAGCGTTGATGTGCGGCTTCGCGAACGCTGTTTTGGTGAACTACAGGGTGAGGTGATCGATCAAAATCAGCACTTAAGTGAGCAGTGGCGAGTCTACCAGCAACGTTATCAACGACAAATGCAGGGTGTGGCCGGGCTCGAGTCGGAAGCTGATTTTGCGGCGAGAATTCATTCTTTCTTAATCTCTCTGGCCCCTTTCGCTGAGCAACACGACATTATCATCGTCGGTCACGGCGAATGGTTACGTGCCTTGAGCAATATTCTGCGTGGGCAATGCTCCTGGGCAGAAGGTCAAGGCATTGGTAGCAATGGGATCGTCCAAAGGCTGGACTTTCCAATACAGCACTCGGGACTGCAATGCAGTGCTTGAATGGAGCGATTGGCGCATTTACCTATAACATAAGAATGATTTAGATGAGCACTACCAGCATTGATTTACTGCGCCATGGTTTACCCAAAGGGGCAGACTGCTTTCGCGGCCATAGCGATTTTGCCTTAACCGAAGAGGGGATGGCGCAAATGTTTGCCGCCATGCAACATGCCCCCGTGGCTGAGCGATTGGTGAGTTCGCCGCTCCGTCGTTGCCGTGATTTTGCCGAGCAATACGCGCAGCAGCATCAATTAGAACTGCTGCAGGCCAAACAATTCATGGAAATTGATTTTGGCGACTGGGACGGTCTGCCCAAGCAGCAGGTTTGGGAGCGAGAGCAGCAAGTCTTGAGTGCCTTTTGGGCCGATCCCTGGCATGTGACACCGCCCGGCGGCGAGAGTTTATTGGCCTATGAACAGCGGATTGTGAGTGCCTGGAAGGCGCTACTCAAACAACATCGAGGTAAGCGCGTGTTGTTAGTCACCCATGGCGGGGTGATTAAACAAATTTTGCGTTACGTCTTGCAGCTGCCAAGAACCGCCAGTTACTTGCAACGCTTGGAGATTGGCTATGCAGCAAGGATCTCCATTTCGGTTTTTCACGATTCAGATGGCCAACTTTGGCCTCAGGTAAGTTTTACATGACAATTGCTTCTAAAATCACCTATCAATGGCAGGTTCTGCTACTGGCGATTTCTATTTTTACCCGTTTGCCAGTTCCTGCGGATCTGCCTTATAGCGAAGATCGCAAGAACGAGTCTTATAAATTCAGCCCCCTAGTGGGCTTGCTGGTGGGTTGTTTAAGCGCTTTGGTGTATTCGCTCAGCGCCCAGCTGTGGCCGCAAAGTGTGGCGGTGGTGTTATCGATGATTGCCAGTATTTATATGACCGGTGCTTTTCATGAAGATGGCTTTGCCGATACTTGCGATGGCTTTGGCGGTGGTTTTACTCCGCTCCGCAAGCTGGAAATTATGAAGGATTCGCGGGTGGGCGCTTACGCGCTGATAGGCATGGTGTTGGTACTATTGCTCAAATATGTCAGTCTCAGTGAGTTGCATCAAGTGCCCTTAGCCTTGATGATTGCTCATACCTTAAGCCGCTGTGTTGCGGTGAGTTTTATCTACAGCCATGGTTATGTGCGCCAAAGTGAACAGTCGAAGTTAAACATTGCTCACAGCCCAAGTCGTAACAATGATCGCCTGGTATTGTTGTTGATTAGTCTGCTGTCGTTAAGCTTGTTGCCAAGCTTGGGCCTAGCGGTGGCTTTAGTTGGTGTATTGTTACTGGCGCGGTTTGGTTTCGGCCGTTGGTTGCATGTACAGATCGGGGGCTATACCGGTGATGCGCTGGGTGCGATTCAGCAGTTATCAGAACTGCTCTGTTATCTGTTTTTATTATATTGGTTGAGTTAAAGGCGATGCGGTGGGGGTGGGGTGGCTTTTATGCCCCTTCATCAGCAGCACTTCGCTCCCTGGCGAATACTTGTTTCAATATTGTTTCGTTTGGCGAATGCTGTTGATTGCTGTTTTGCTTTGACGGTACCGCTATTTTTATTTGCTCAGCCAAAGTTTAGTTGCTGAAAAGAAGGCCGCCCCGGGGCATTTTTTTCCCTGCGTGGCGCAAGTTGTTATGCGTTGTTTGGCCGTAACTGATATGTAATCACAAACAATTCATTGGTATCTGGGTAGATTTCTTTGATGAGCTCTTTAAGTCTTGGTAATTCCAAAAACTCTTGTTGAGCATGGAATTCATTGATCTCATCAAACTTTATTGGTGCTACAGATTCAATTTCTATATCGCAAACTTTTTGATCGGTTTCCAAGGTGAAAACTTCGACTTGAGAGCCGACAATATAATGGCTTTCAGATTTGTCTCGGATCGTGATTGTCTTTTTACCTGATGTAATCAATGGCGTAAGAAATTCATAAAACGTAATTTTATCTGGAACATCAGTCATTGTTTATTTTCACTTTGCAATATATAAACAGATAAGGGTTGTTATGAAGAAAATTTCCTTGTGATAACAAGGAGATGTTCCATCTTTCCCGCATTTTTGTTAAAGACAGCGATTTTAAAGCATCAATTAAACGAGTTGCAGTAACTGTCTTTATAATTTTGTTATGGGTATTTTTGACTAGGATACCAATTTTTTTCAACAAGCATTGGAAATACCTTGGTTTCGAATATTGAACTAACCTGAACTTGCTTGATATTGGAGGTATTGATCCACTTTAGCTCAGCAATTTCAGCTGCTTCTTTCAGCTTACCTTGATATGAATGGACTACATAAACATCCATCTCGAGCTCAATTTTTTCAATAGCTGAAGCTGGCGCTTTATATGAGTTAAAAATGAAAAGTCGCCCTTTTTTATGGTGATTCCAACTTCTTCTTTTAACTCTCTCACTAAGGCGTCTTCTGGAGACTCTCCCATATCAGGCTTTCCTCCTGGGGCAAAAAAGTATCGTTCCCTTTGGAGCGCAAAACCAATAAAGACTTATTTTCAATGATGATTCCAGCTGACTTTTTCATTCATATTTCCTGATTTATAGCTATTATTAGACATAACACGCTCGCAACTAATAGACATAACGCTGGCAGCCGCTACGCATATTTGGTCAGGTTAACCAAACGCGCTGCTTTGTGGTGAAAGCGAAGTCGCAACAAAGCAGCTTTGGTTGTGCTTGGCATTGTTATGTCGAAAGTTCATGAAGCATAAGCTGAGCACCTACACCGTAACTGGGGTCTACCGCTTGGCTTCCTAAAGATGAAAAGCCTTGCTTTTTCCAGAACTCAGAAGAGTCTTGCACTGCAACCAAGCGAATCTGCTGAAAACCGGAATTTTTCGCAATGTTTAGCAAATTCCCCACCATCTTTTTGCCTAGGCCGTGACCTGCAGCAGTACTCGAAATAGCCAAATCATGTAAAAAAAGAATTGTTCCCTCTGAGCCAACTGGCAGAGCTTGAAAGAGCTTTGGTGGGGTATCCTTATTCCATGAATGAGCCAACAAGTATCCAATTACGTTGCCTGCTTTTTCATACACGAAGCAACATTCTGGAGAACACAACCACTTACTTTTCAGAACTTCCAAACTTTCCGGATCGACCAGAGCATAAGCTTCGGCTTGAAGCTTTAAAATTTCTGACCAAGTGGCTTCATTTATTGGCTTTATAGACATCTTCGAACTCTAAATATTGCTGTATAACAGGAAATAGAAAATTCAGCTTCCTACCACGGAAAGAGTAGTCGTATTAGCACAAAGTTGTTCATGTACTGATGCTCTTGCTTTAACTGATTGTCTACTTTGATATTTTTTCACTTTTTTCAATGTCAGCGTTTATTTTCTTGATTGGAATGACCCTCATTCAGCCTTATAAATAACGAACTTACATTATTCTTTGTTAAGGAATATATATAAATGTTCTCATTTTGTTGGTTTGATTGCTAGTGGGAATGTTGTGGTTTTTATATTTCTATTCTTCGGGATGATTAAATCAATATTTCAGTTTTATTTCATTTCAGCCTAGCATGTTAGCGTTGAATTAATCAATATATAACCACTTGTTTTTGTTGATTTTTTTTGCGGTTCGTGTATAGAGATCTTGGGAGAGCGATCTATTTAAATCGCTCTTATGGAAAATCAAAACTATTATATGGAGTAGAAATGAAAATAATTATGCTATCAATTTTATCTTTATTATTAAGCATCATTTCAGTTAGCGCATTTTCAAATGTTGTTTTATACGAACAAGATTTCGAAAATCCGACGGGTTATATTAATGGGAATGGCGATGCGAGTCTGCAGTCTGTTAATGCCTTGTATGGTGATCAACCCACAGGTTTTTCTTTCGCTCAAAAAAAGACGGTCGAAACGCTATATATATCGGGGAACGAAGCCTATGGTACAGGGTATTTAGACTCGTCTCGCCAAGGTGGGAATTATGCCTTGGGGATGCAGAATAGCCCGCAAAACGATTTAATTGGTTTGTCATTTAATGTTGGTCATTACGATTTTCTAAATTTTATGGCTGATATATCAAGCATTGAGCTTAGCTCTTGGGGGCCTCATGGTGTTATAGGTACTCCTATATTTGAGTTCACTCTGTTTGACAATCCGACGGGTGTGAATGGCACTGGTTCAGGGAAGGTTCTCGATAGTGGTGTTGCATCAGGAACGGCTTCTGACGTCGATACTTTTGACTGGAGTAGCGTTTTGCTTCCTCTTGAAACGGATGGTAATACCAACGGCAATGTTACATTGAGAATTGATTTGTTAGGGGGCGGTTATGCAGCGATAGACAACCTTCTAATTGTAGCTTCAGATATTCCTAACGATGTTCAGGTCCCTGAACCAAGCTCAATATTTCTATTATCACTTGGACTCATCGGATTGATGATGAACCGACGGAAGACCCTAACTAATCCCCATATATTCTAGTGTCACTGCCGTTATACATGTCTAGAGATCTTCTCAACGGGCGAACAAGCATTGGTGGTTAATGACCTAAATATTCCATCAATGCTTACTCTGTAGGAACGAAGAACATAGAGTACTTGTTTGTAAAAGCGGAAAGCCGGAGGCGTAGCTCTTTGTAGCCTCTAATTATTGCTGAACTGTGGGGTGTCATTCCGTATGTTTTTCGAAATGACACTCGATCCTATTTATGGGCATTATCGTATCAGGCCCAACAGTTTATAATTTAAAAAATGAGACCAAATTGACCAAATCATCTGATTGCTGATGCTGTTTGATTATTTGTGTTTCGATCTCGGTGAGCGTCTGCACATTATCTTCTAAAAGTGTTTTGATCTGTTCTACATTCATACTGATTTCTTTAGCGACGGATGTTTGCTCTTCTGTTGCAACAGATACTTGGGTATTCATCTGCGATACTTCATCAATTGCATTTACAATCGAATCATAGGCTGAACCAGATAGCTCCATTAAGCCGACCACTTCTTTGGTACTCTCTGATGATGAAGAAATGGCTTGCACGACATTTTTTGCACCGACTTGAATAGTATTAATAATGTTTGTTATTTCTGCGATAGAATTTTGAGTTTTCTGAGCTAAGCTACGCACTTCATCGGCTACGACGGAAAAACCTCTTCCTTGCTCTCCTGCTCTGGCGGCTTCAATAGCAGCATTCAGCGCTAACAAGTTGGTTTGATCGGCAATACTGCGGATAACATTGAGTATGCTGGCAATGTTATGACTGTCGTCACTTAGCTTGCTTACTAAGGTCGTTGATGATGTCATTTCCTGAGATAGATGATTGATCGCACCTAATGTTTGTTTGACTTTATCAATACCACTTTTGGCCTCGTTTTCTGCAGTTTGGCTTTGATCTGAAGCATTTTGTGCATTCTCAGAGATATCGTTTGTCGACATTGCCATTTCATGTATAGCGGAGGCGAGCATATCTGTTTGAGATAACTGAATTTGGACTGATTCGGTTGATTTTTTGGCTGAGCCGCTGATGATGGTACTGGATTCCGAAATAATATTTGTTAAGTCGGACAAGCGTGAAATAATTTTACGTAATGCCAAAGCCGATTCATTTAGGGCTGTATTTAATGAACCAAACTCATCATTTACGGCAATTTCGATATCTTTTGTTAAATCCCCTGATGATATTCTTTGAGCAAAATATATAGATTGATTTAATGGGCTCATAATTGAACGAATTAACCAATATCCCATACTAATAGCAGCCACAATAGATATTCCAATCGCCAAGACAATTAAGGTGATTGCTTGTTGGCGTTTTTGTTCAGCGATTCCAAGTTCTATCGATACTAGTTGAGTCATTTTTTTTGACGCCATCATGGCTGAACTTAACATAGAATCCGTGGCTTGGTTTAAGTTGCTATTTTCCGTTTTGATCCTTTTAAATAATGCTAAATAGTTTTGTAAGTTTCTTTCTAAGAGAGAAATAGTGTTTTTTGTATCATCAGATAACATGACATTTTTTATTTCTGATGCTTGAGTGTTTAGGTTTTCAATTTCATTGATGATTTTACCTTCTGATTCTTGATTATATTTTGCATTGTAAGTCCAAATGTTCACTCTAAGATCGTTGAATTTGTCTTTTAATTCTTTGGCTCGCTTGTATCGTCCAAATTCATCAAAAAGATGCTGATTCTTCGAGTAAAAATCATCAATGGAGAGCAGTGTGTTATCGATGTTCGAAGAGATACTGGCCGCTGCTTGGCTAAATTCTCCGCGAGCTTTGATTGCATTTTGTTTTGATGTTGAAAAATGACTAAATGCGTCAATGAAATCTTCAACGCTGTTGGTTATATTTTCAACTTCTTTTTTACTGGAAACTACTTCCATCATCGATTTAACTTGGTTGAGAATTGACCGTGTTTTCTCGGTTTGTATATAAGCATTCTCTTTAAATTTAGATTTTTCTGAAATCATGTAGTCGGCTTGTGCTAGGCGAGCAAGATAAAGTGAAGTATCTGCTTGGTTTAATTCTCGTACGATCTTAGTTTGATATGCTTGTTGTTGGATTTGAACGGTTGTTAATGTTCCTAATACGATAATAATTAGAACGAATATACTTAGTATAAATAAAAGTTTTCTCTTTATGGTAAATATCATTTGCTACCTCTTGAACTTCTTAAAAAAACAAACAATAGGTTGTTTATTTGGTAAGCCGCCAGATTAGTAGTCAAATTAATGCAAAGCAATTATCTTATAAAAGTGAATGAATTCATTATTGTTTATAATGTAAATATATCTGAACACCAAGAATATATTACGAAGCGACTTGTCTTGATAAGGGTTTAGATCGGTGGCTTGAATTTCTTGCGCCTTTTACCGCTGGATAGTTTTCGACGATTACACAGCTGCTCAACCTGCTCCAAGTGGAGGTGAGTGCCCAGCTCACTGGCATTCAGTTTATGGCTGATGGGGCTTTATCCCGGCTTTTTAGCGTTTCAATTTGACCAGTGCTTTTGTCAAGCGGGGCGCCGCGGTGTGGGGGAAAGGCGGTCTGCTGGGCTGCGGTTCACTTGCTCTGTTTACCCCTCACTGCTAATAAGTCATCAGCCACCTTACGGGTGATTGCCTTGGCAATTTGGGTCTGACAGGTGATGGCAGCAATTGTCGCGATGGAGTCATGCAAGTCGAGCGTTTGAATCAGCGCCTATATCGTGTTGATTTTATTGCTTTTATTATCGGTTTTTAGTTGGCCGTAGACCAACTGTTTGGCGCTGACGTGGATATTCACCATATGGATAGTGCTTTGTTTGTCGTCTCTGTTATAAGAGTCGCGCAAGGTCTTGCCATCAAGGGCAACTGTTCCATTGAATACACAGAGCTCTTGAAACGCTGAAGGTGACGAATATTTGGGGTGATGGTTTCAAAAGCGAGCGCTTTAAATATGCGTGACGCTGGTGATAAAGTGGCTGATAAAAGGGGCGACGTTATGGAGAGCGAATATGTATAAAGCAAATATGAGAGCACTACTGGGGACTCAATTACCAATTATTCAGTCGCCGATGGCAGGCGTTCAAGATAGCGCGTTAACTATCGCGGTAAGTGAGGCAGGGGGTTTAGGTTCTTTGCCCTGTGGCATGTTAAGCATAGAACAAATCGTTAGCGAAATAGGTTTCATTAAACAGGCCACCGATAAACCTTATAATCTTAATTTTTTCTGCCATAAGATGCAGGCATATGCTGAATATCAGCATATGTTGTGGCGAGAAAAGTTAAAGCCATATTTTGAAGAATTGGCGATCCACAGCGAAAGTTTGCCTCATTATGTTAATAGAACTCCATTTAATCATGATATTGCTGATGCGATAGAGCCATTTAAGCCGGAATTTATAAGTTTTCATTTTGGTCTGCCCGAGCAGTCATTGCTGGCTCGGATAAAAGGATGGGGAACCAAGATTGTATCTTCAGCGACCACTATCAAAGAGGCATTGTGGCTGGAATCTAAAGGTGTTGATGGGATTATTGCTCAAGGCTTGGAAGCGGGGGGACATCGAGGGATGTTCCTGTCAGACGATATTTCGACCCAAATGGGGATGTCTGCGCTGGTCCCTCAAATTGTAAATAAAGTTAGCGTGCCAGTAATTGCCGCGGGTGGCATCGCTGATAGCCAAGGTGTTCAAGCCGCTTTGCAGCTGGGGGCGGGAGCAGTATTGATTGGCACCACTTATTTACTTTGCTCTGAAGCTAAAACGTCTCGCTTACATCGTGCTGCGATAAAGAGTCGTAAATCACAGCATACGGCGTTAACCAATGTGTTCTCTGGCAGGCCTGCTCGTGGCATCGTGAATCGAGTGATGAAAGAGCTCGGTTATATGCATCCGCTGGCACCAAGCTTTCCTTATGCTTCAATTGAAATGACCCAACTCCGTGGCGAAGCTGAAAAGTTAAATTCTGATGCTTTTTCTCCACTGTGGTGTGGGCAAAATACCACTGGATGTAAAAATATTTCTGCCAGAGCCTTAACGTTGCAACTTGCTGCTCAAGACTAGGGGCCTTGATTTTTGGAATGGATGTGTAACCGCTAATGAATGCTTGGGGCTCGTTTGCCGAGGTGCTTATTCGACTTGTAACATGCCATCTTTTACCTCCCAGTTAGGTGCTTGGTAATAAGCGGCCCATTTGTCGACGAGCTTTTGAAAAGAGCCATCGTTTTTCATGTCATCTAAGGCCGCTTGCCAGCGAGCAATCAGCCTATCTGAGGTGAGTTGAGAAAAGCCGATATAAATATTGTAACCATACATGGTAAACACTGCTTTCATGAGATGAGGATTGATTTGAGCTTCTCGTGAAATGGCTTGGATATCGAGATCGGTGGCTGCAAATAAGGTGGTTCGCCCTAATAATAATTTCCCTAATCCCTGTTCCCAATGGGTGGTGCTTTGCAGATTAGTAAAGCCTTGTTGTTTCAAGTATTGTTCTTTTGAGTCTTCGCGCATGGTCCCTATGCTCGCAACCTTTTTGGCGTCGGCTAAACTATTTATCGAAATTAGACTATCGCTTTTAGCAAACAGGCGTGCTTTTTTACGTGCGATAGGGCCTACCCATTTAAATTGCGCTTCACGTTTAGCGGTTCGGGCAATACTAAAAATGAAATTATTGTTGATGGTTTTCGCGTTACGATAAGCGCGTGCCCAGGGGATGATTTCAATGTTTACTATATCTCTGGTTCGATGGAAGATTTCCTTAATCACGTCGGTGGTGAAACCTGTTATTTCAGGCTCGCCTGGCTCTCCTTGTTTTGGGGTAAGCACAAAGTTTAGTGGGGGAGCATGGATGGTGTAGCCAAGCATCTCTTGGGCCGTTAACTGGCTTGAAAAGAGAGTGATTGCTACAGTTATCCATGAGATGGTTTTTATCATGTTTCACCTTCAATAATCCGAGCAAGGCTTTATGTGATCACTAGCGATTACAGTTGGTTTTAAGCTCATCAAATAATTTACCGAGTGTATTTAGCTTAGCAAGCCTCGATATTGATAGCCATTTTATGATGCGTGTCGATAATAACAGACTGGCGCTCATTATGAGTTAAGTTGTATCTGGGAGTATGCTTGTGATGACTCGAATTCCAAGCAAGTCGTTTACTCGGCGCAATATGTCCCCTCTTCAGCACCGTTAGTTTACAAAGTTATCGAGAAGAATGGTAAGCAAACTTAAGGAAGTGAAAGCCTTTAAGGTCAACATGAGTCATGCGCTTTGTCCTCAATCCACTTAATTTCTGCGGGCTTTGGGGCACTACTGGCTGGTGAGCGTTTTTTACTGGTTTGGATTTATAGGCTCAGGTGAGGTGACAGCTTGCTGCTGCGATAGTTGTTGTTGTAGCTCTACACTTAATCGTTCCGCCAGTTTGGGGTCTTCACTAGATACGCTTCTTAATACGTTTAAATCTATCCAGATAAGATCACAGGGACCTTCGCTGTAGATATCCTGTTGAAAATGGCCTGTCAGTAGTGCTTCCAGTCCTAAACAGCTGCCTAAAGTGTCGATTTTTTGCTGGTGTTGCTGGATTTTTCCACGACATAAAATGGCGATTGCATCGGCTTGCTCGCCCCTTCTCTGGAGTAACTCGCCTTGCGGGTAGATCCGTCGCCAGGCGTGACGACTTAAGCTTAATAGAGAGCGCTCCTTGGCCTGCGCAAGCCAAGTCACCTGTTTGAGTATGCTACAAAAATCACTGGGAGTGGTGAATCTGGGCATATTACGCAGTGCCATTAAACGCCGTTCTACGTCATCTAACATTTTCTGGGCTTCGGCCTGCTCCAGCTGTGCTTCTTCGACCAGCTGAGTGATTAAAAAGCGCTCTTTATTATGCAGTTGGCGGCTGGCCGTTTGGGTTTCTAAGCTGTAGGCTACTTCCGGAAAGCTTTCTTGTAATTGCCAGATCATCTCTAAGACTTTGGTTTTATTATGGGCAATTTGCTGGGTGAATACGTCTGCTATTTGCGGGGTGGGTGCTAACTCGGTGGCGATCTGTAGGATATGATCTTGGGCCAAAATATACCCGCGAGCCACTTCATAACCTAAGGCCATTTGGTTGAAAGACAGACTAAGCGAGAGTCGGCTAAGCCAGGAGATACGCCCAAGTAATTTCACCAATAGTGGTGTTTTCCAGTAGTGGAACAAGACTTCTCTTGGACCGATGGAAGGCGCGCCATCGAGGGCGCGATCTACGCCATCGACCAGCTTACTTACCGCGAGTCTTTCAAGACCGCCGCTGCGATAGAGTTTCCAGTAAAATTGACGTTCGGTTTCCAGTAAGCGCCGTTGATAAGCAATGCTGAGTTCACCCGACTCGGCATCGCCGCCTAAGCTGTCATCGAGGTCGTTTTCACTGAGCTGGAGCCCTTTGGCTATTTTTGTCCAGTCAGCACGAATGGTGAGAGGGTCTTGTTTTAATACTTTGATTTCCTGATTCAGCTCGCGGTAGATAAGGTGTTGGGCCTTATTTACGGTGACCTGCTTTGAGTGGGGTAAGCCACTTAGCTGCAACTTATTTAGCAGCCAGCCCATGCTGCTGCCGTTGATCACAATTGTCAGTACCACGATTCCTGCGGTCATGAATAGGATCTGTTGACCAACAAGTGGCTCGATTTGTGGGTGGTTGACTAAAGTCAGTGCCAGTGCCAGAGAAACCGCACCGCGTAGTCCCCCCCAAGTTAATACGCAGGCCTTTTGCCAAGAGAGTCCAATACTAATTCGACCTAATATCGGCATTAAAATGGCGATTGAGAGGGCTCGTATGAGCATTACCCCGAGGTATAATGCGGCTAAGGTCCACCACCACTCAAGTAAATCCAAACGCACCTTAAGAGCAACGATTAATCCGACCAGTAAAAAAATTAGCGTATTGGCGATATAAGCCATCATTTGCCAAAATGAGTGCAGAAAATCGGCGCTTTGAACGGATATTCGAGTGCGACCGGGGCCTGCAAATAGGATTGCCATGGTGACTACAGCCACCACACCGGAAACATGCAACACATTTTCAGCTATAAAGTAAACCAAATAGGCACTGGCAATGCTGATACTGATTTCGACCATTGGATTATTAAATAGTCGGTCCATCCATAACAGCGCGAGATAACCAATGGTTAAGCCAAGCAGTAAGCCCGCCAGTACCACTCGAAAAAATTCATTCACGCCTTCGAAAAAGGTAAGTGATTCAGTATGACTCAGTAAACCAAGAAACAGCGAGAACAGTACAATGGCAGTTCCGTCGTTGAGTAGTGATTCACCTTCGATTAGGGTTTCCAAGCGTTTTCTAGAGCTGACTTCTTTAAGCAGGGCCACCACCGCTACCGGGTCGGTGGCGCTGATTAAAGCGCCAAACAGTAAACACAGCGCCCAACTCCAATCCAGAGGTAATACAGCGTGGACCAGCCCAGCGGTTGCGAGCATCGCGAGCATTAATCCGGGAACTGCGAGTAGTGCAATTTGGCTGAAGATCCGTCGAAACAAATGGGTTTCCATGGCGAAGGCGGACTCAAAGATCAAGGTGGGTAAAAACATAAATAGGATCAGATGTGGGTCGATAGAGGTCACGGTAATTAAGGCCTCTGATAAACCTTCAAGCTTGAAGTTGAAAGAACGCAGTACCAGACCCGCCGCCAAACCAAGCAGCAGCAGGGCAACGCTGTAGGGCAGAATACTTTTCTTTAATACAGAACGCAGTAGGGCCCCCAGCAAGAGAGCCACAATTGCGAATAAAATAAAGAAGATACCTGTATCGCTGCTAACCATGGCTAGCGCTCCTTGTCGATATCAACTTGCAGTAACAACAGTTTGCTGCGGGTAGTCACTTGACCGACCACTCAAAGAATAGTTTGTAAAGCGTGTCTGTGTTGGATTTTTGGACTTATTTTTTAAGTCGTGAAAGCTTTGATTGACGCGAGACTTGCCGCCTGAAGAGATGCGAGTTGAATAGTACAAAATTGTCGACTTGTAACAATATATTGGCTAGTCGGTAGTTTTGAAAAACCGAGCACAAACTCCCCCTCGCTTGCTACATACAATGTGCCTAGCGTAACTATTGGTGTTACTTAATTGTAAATTATGAGAGGGAATAGCCATGGCATTTGCATTGAATCTTCCAAAGTTAAGTTTAGCGGGTAGCGGGGCCGTTGAAGATGCGGTGACGGTACTGAGTCAGCAATTTGTAAAAAAAGCCTTGATTGTCACGGATACTAATTTAGTTAAATTAGGTTTGTTAGATACTTTGTTGAGTGCCCTAGATAGCTATTCGATTGCTTATGAGATGTTCGATGAAGTCTTACCAAATCCTACTGCATCTCTGGTGCGGCGGGGTCTTGCGGTATATCAAAAAGCCGAGTGTGATTGTTTTATCGCAGTGGGTGGGGGCAGCCCAGTCGATTGTGCTAAAGCCATTCGTATTATGGCCTCTAACGACGGTGATATTTGTGATTTTAATGGCGTCGGCAAGGTGACTCACTCAGGGGCATATTTTGTTGCCATTAATACCACCGCAGGTACGGCTGCAGAGATGACTTCTAATTCGGTGATTACCGATGAAGAAAACCAAGTCAAAATGGTGATTATCGATGCCAAACAAATCCCGGATATTGCGGTGAATGATCCCAGCTTGATGCTTGGTTTACCAGCGGCAACCACGGCTGCTACTGGTATGGACGCTCTCACTCATGCGATTGAAGCCTACGTGACGCCGGGGGCGCATATTTTAACCCGGCCGACAGCCTTAGAGGCGATCCGCTTAATTAGCAAATGGTTGCCAGTGGCTGTTGCAGAGGGCCAAAACTTTGAGGCACGTGATAACTTAGCATGTGCTCAGTTTTTGGCGGGGATGGCGTTTAATAGCGCAGGTCTTGGTTTAGTGCATGCGATGGCTCACCAACCCGGTGCGACGCATAATCTACCGCATGGTGTATGCAACGCAATTTTGCTGCCGGAAGTGTGTGAATTTAACGCTGAAACCTGCCCTGAGCCGTTTCGCGCGGTTGCCGAGGCAATGGGCGGTAGAACCTTTGATCTCAATGATAAAGACGCGGCAGCCCTCGCGGTCGCTTTGGTTCGTCAGTTGTCGGCGACAGTTGAAATTCCGTCAGGCTTTGCTGAGTTAGGGATCCGCGAGACTGATTTTGGTCAATGGATTGATAAAGCGATGCAGGACCCTTGTTTACCGGGGAACCCTCGCCAACCCAGCCCTGATCAAGTGATGCAGCTTTATAAACAAGCCTTATAAATAGACCTTAGTGCCCTCGAAATCTCTGGTTTTGGGGGCAACTTTTAGATGAATAATTGATAGCAAATGAAAACTGTTGTGTTGGTAAAGTTGATTGTGTTGATGGTTTTTGTCGTGTTGATTTATGTTGATTGTCAATCAAGCAATGATCTCAAAGCGTTGTTTAAACCGCTAAATCTCAGCTTCACTGATGCTGCAGAGTTGACCGACGCTGATTATTACATGGCCGAACATGGATCATAACACTTGGGAGTTAACATGGATCTTTCATCTATTTATGCACTGATTATGGCAGCAATAGAGGGCAGTGAAACGAGCGAGCCCGTGTTGCTTCATGTACTGATTCGTTTAACCTTAGTATTTATTCTACTTACTATCGAGGTGAAATTTTTTGTGTTCTTAAACCGCAAACTGCCTTAGCCAAATGCCACGAGAAATTGGCCCTGATTAATATTTTTCATTTTTTTAGCCTCGTTTTTGGACTTGCAACGATTACTAAGTTGAGACTTTCTTAAATAAGGTAATCGATGATGCAATTTTCTTCTGTTTCTACTTTTTCTCCGGTGGCGCGCGCTGTGGGTTTGGTGCTAGCTGTATCAGCTTTGGTCGCCTGTGGTCAATACAGCGATACGCAAGCAGAGCAGTCTAAAGCGCCAGTAGCTCCAACCGCCGAGCCGCTGATTTTAGCCGAAGACGCTGCTATTCCCCGGCAAAGGTTAGAGCAAGCCGCGGCGGTTCAGCAATTGACTCGCCACGCCAAACTTTCGTCACAAGCAGACCTTCGTTATGTTTCACAGATACAATCATTGCCTAAAGTAAGCAATCAGGAAAACTATCAAGTGCTTGAAGACTCAACTGTGCACTTGGTGAGTGAGCAGCCGGTGTCTACTTTTAGCGCTGATGTAGATACGGCTAGTTATGCCAATGTTCGACGTTTCATTAATCAGGGGCAAATGCCACCTAAAGCCGCTGTGCGGGTTGAAGAGCTGCTTAACTACTTTTCCTATGATTATCTGATGCCGCATTCTCTGACTGAAGCGCAGCCAATTGCTGCGAATACATTGCTTACCGCGTCACCTTGGAACCCCAATAATCATTTACTGCGGATTGGTATTAATAGTTACCAACCGGACATACAGCAACGTCCTGCAGCTAACTTAGTATTTTTAGTGGATGTCTCGGGTTCGATGCAATCCAGTGATAAGCTCACGCTAGCCAAGCAGTCGATGTCGTTGATGCTGAGCCAACTTAAAGCCGATGATAGTGTGGCAATTGTCACCTATGCCAGTGGCACCAGTGTGGCACTGCCCGCAACCAAAGCGAGTAGCCGACTGACGATCGAAAGAGCGATTGATAGTTTAAGGGCTGGTGGAGCCACCAATGGTGAAGCGGGTATTGCTTTAGCCTACCAGCAAGCACAGCAAGGCTTTATCTCCGGCGGTATCAATCAAGTTTACTTGATCTCGGATGGCGATTTAAATGTTGGGGTGAGTGATGTGGATGCGCTCAAACATTTGATTGGCGAGCGGCGTAAGGCGGGGGTTCAATTTTCGACACTTGGTTTTGGTCAGGGAAATTATAACGATTACTTAATGGAACAACTGGCCGATACTGGCAACGGCGTCTCCGCATATATTGATACCCTTCATGAAGCGCAGAAGGTGTTGGTGGATCAGTTGGGGAGTAGCCTGTACACCGTCGCTCATGATGTAAAATTTCAAGTGGAATTTAATCCAGCGCAGGTCTTAGAATATCGTTTACTTGGTTATCAGAATCGCCAACTCGAGCGTGCCGATTTTAATAACGATCAAAAGGATGCTGGCGATATCGGTGCCGGCCATAGTGTGACCGCCATATATGAACTCACCTTAGTCGGTGATCAAGGTTTAATCGACCCGCTGGTATTTCAGTCTGCGTCGCAAGCGAAGCAAGCCTCGGCAGAAACTAGTCCTGCGATTGCTGAACTGAGGCTACGTTATAAAACTGCTCACTCTAAAGTTTCTGCGAAGCGGCTTCAAAGAGTCCACAAAGCTGACTTTATTGCACTTTCAAAAATATCAGATGACGATAGGTTTGCGTTAGCGGTGGCTGCTTTTGGCCAAAAATTAACTGCCGCTCCCTACCTTGGTGATGTTAGCTATCAGCAAATTATTGATTGGGCAAATCAGGCTAAAGGTAAGGATAACTTTGGATATCGTGCAGAGTTTGTTAAATTGGTCAGATTAACGTTTAGCTTAGCGCAGCAGAATGCGGCCTTGCTTGATTCCCACTCAAGCCTCATTTCTCAGCCGCCAGGTCGTATTTTACCAGCAAGGAATCAAGCCCAAACTTATGAGCTTAGCCAGTGATGAGCAACTGATGCTCGACTATGGACAGCGTGGCGATCTCGCGGCCTTTGAGTGCTTGTATCAACGTTATCGTAAAGCGTTATTTGCCTTTGTTCGACAAAAAATGCCTGAAACAGCTGCTAATGAAGTGTTTCAGGATATTTGGGAGTCGCTGATAAGCCAAGCGAGTAGTTTCCACCTGATGGTTACCAGTGAGGCGGGGGTCTCTGTCTATGCGGGCTGTGAAGGTAAGTTTCGGGCCTTCCTTTATACTATTGCTCGTCGCCGTATTGCCGATCATTGGCGTCGCCAAGGTGGTCAAGGTGAGCAAGATGAACAGGCCTTAGCGGGGCTTTTGGCGACCACAAATCCAGAGTTAAGTCATCAACAGGCACAAGCCAAGCAGGTGATTCTGCTCTGTGTATCGCGCTTGCCGAGAAAGCAGCAGGATGTTTTTATGTTGAAACAAAATGGCTTGGCAGTTGCCGAAATTAGTGTGGTATTGGATGCCTCCTTCGATGCGGTGAAAAGCCGAATACGCACTGCTTATCAGCAATTACGTGAATGTTGGGAGAAACACCATGGCTGAGCATACTGATAATCCCCCGAGTGACGCGCAAATCGATCAAGCATTTCAGCAAGCCATCGACCCACTGCAACCTTCGCCCGAGTTGGATCAGCAGATCTTAAATTTGGCCGAGCAGCAGACTAAACAAGCTAAAGTAGTGCCTTTGGTTCGTCGCAAAAGTTGGGCGGGGGCTCCGTTATGGGCCAGCGCCGCTTCGATTGGCTGTGTTGGCGTATTGGGCTGGTGGTTGTGGCAGAGCGTGATGCACGATCCAAGTCTGGCAACACCCAGCGAATTGAGCTATCAAAACGAAGCCCTTCGTTCCGTTGCAAGTCCGTCTTCTGTAGGAGGAGTGGAGCGGCGAGACCACGAGCTGCAACGGGCGGAAGCTCAACAGTCGACAAGCCAAGCTCGAATATTACAAGAATCAGCGCGAGCAGTCGCTAAGCAAAGTATCGCCAGTGATATGGGGGGGGAGCCTGCGATAAAAACACCTTCTCTTTCGGTATTTGAAGCGGCAAGCGCCTTGTCAGATGAGCAGCGTCATTGCATTCGCGATGCTTTAGCTGATTTGCGTCCGGAGCAGCTGGCGCGCATTGCGATTCAAGATCTAAGCTTGTCGCAGCAGCAAGCTATCACTCTCGCGGCAACTAAAATTAAGCCCAATTTAGCGTTGCACTGGCAACAACAAGCTTGGTATTTACTCCCCTTCGATCCATCTTGGTGGTTAGTTCCGCAGAGTGTCAATCTTGAGTCTACATTTGTCTATATCTTCCCTGACAAGCTGCGTCATCATTGTCAAAATATCGCTCAATAGAGAATCGTTAACAGGAGCTCTCTATTGCTGTATTTCCTCAGGAATTTGGAGGCCTTAAGAACAATTCATGACACGTTTTGGTGATTGTGAGTATTCCATATTGGTATTCGAAACACTCACTGGTACTTCGGATTAAAAGCAATCGCTCAGTTTTTTTTCATACGGGTCTACGTCGCCAGTCTATTGCAAATATAACGAAGTTGAATAAATGCTTACTGCTGGTGCGAGCAAGGGATGTTTCACTGTGGCCGCCGACCGAAACTTAAGTGTGTTTTGAGATGAAGCCAGCGCTTTCCTTAGATGTTTAGTTTAATGACTGTCTGTTTTATTTACATTAAACCTTTAATTTTAAATACTTTGTATAATTCAGTTTAAATCATTGCCTTCTATTCTTTTTTAAAAATATAAATTCACAAGTGCGGTATCTTATGCTTTTTTTGGCTGATATTGATCGATAGCAAAAGAAACGCAATTTGTTGGTGACTCGTGTTTACTTAAATTTTCCATTTTTGTAGCATCCGCATTCACATTTTTTTAGGTTACAAATTTATGCAAGCATTTTGCATTTTAAACGGTTTTGGCCATCGCCGAATTGGCTTACAACTACAATTATTTGTGGGTTTATTGATCGTGATTGCGTTTGGTGCGATTAGCTCTCTGGTTTATGAAAAAGCCGCTGCAGCTTTGTTTGAACAAACCATGTACGATCATCGATCTAAAGTAGAAGCTTTAGCTGAGAATATCGCTGGTGAGTTTGACGATTATTTAAAACAAGCAAAAGTGTTGGAGCGAACCTTTCGAAATGGTTATCTCGACGGCTTTCAAGTATTGGCTCAGTCGGTTAATTACCAACAGTTTAAGGTCTATGAGATTGTTCTTAACGGCCAGTCGTTGTTAGGGGATTTTAGTCAAATAGATCGCTTTACTCAGGATACTGGTGCGGTCGCCACTTTGTTTTCTGCCAGTGGTGATGATTTTATTCGGGTGAGCACCTCATTAACCAACCAAGATGGTCAACGGGTACTTGGGAGTCGCTTGGGCAAGCAACATCCGGGTTATCAACGTCTGATGAACGGTCAAGATTATTACGCCAAGGTCAAATTGTTTGGTCATGACTATTTGACCTATTACTATCCCTTGAAAACACCTCAAGGAAAAGTCATGGGTTTAAGCTTTATTGGGATCCCCATTGAAGAACCGACCCAGCGTATTTTCGCTAATTTGTCGCAAATTAATTGGGGTAAAACCGGACACAGTATTGTCGTGGATAATAGCCCAAGTGAGGCCTTAGGGAACTATCTTTATCATCCCTATATTAAGGATGGAGCTTCGATCATCGACCGGGTCGATGCGCAAGGACATAAACTATTTAAACAGATTTTTGAGCAAGCTTCGGGGGTGATTAGCTTTACTGCTGAGCATCAAGGTAAGGTTGCTGAACAGTATTTGGTTTATGCCGAAGTCCCTGGGTGGAATTGGAAGCTATTAGGCGGAACCTTGGTGGAGGAAGTCACCGAAGCCAGTCGCGATTTACTGCATATTGTGATCATGATTGCTGTATTCGCTGCAATTTTGAGTTTTGTGTCGCTCAGTTTATTTGTGCGTCGCTTTACTAAACCCTTGCTCAGCTTAACCGGAAATATTGAACGCATGGGTGCTGGCGAAATGAGCCTACAGATGGGCGAGGGTAACGCCGAAGCCGATAACGAGATTGAGCGCTTAAATGCAGGCGTGCACCAAATGGCGAGAGAGCTCAATCAATTGATTACTCATATTCGAGACACTAGTAATCGTGTGCAACAGCAGGCGAGCAGTGTATTTACCGATTCTGAAAATAGTTTGCAACAGCTCGATGGCCAGCAGCTTCAGGTGGATCAGGTCGCTGCGGCGATAGAAGAACTGGCTGCATCGGCAAATTCGGTGGCGCATCAAGTCGAAGATATCGCCGGCAGTGTGCGTTTAGCCGATAGCAGTAGCCAACATGGCTCTCATTTAGTTGAGCAGATGATTTCAGAGATTGGCTTGCTGAATCAACAGCTGAAGCAGTCTTCTGAAGCGATAGCTTTGGCGGGAGAAGAGAGCCGTAATATTCAAGATGTAACACGAATGATCAACGAAATTGCAGACCAAACCAATTTACTTGCCTTGAACGCGGCAATTGAGGCTGCGAGGGCGGGTGAACAAGGTCGTGGTTTTGCGGTGGTCGCCGATGAAGTTCGAACCTTAGCCAAACGAACCCAAGATTCGGTGAAAGAAGTGGAAGCCATTGTTGGGAAACTGCAAGCCAGTACTGGCAATGCGGTGAGCATGATGAGTGAGAGCCAACAACGGGGTGAGTTGTTTACCGAGCATGCCGCTAATACCGGTGAGGCTCTGAGCAAGATTACTGAGCAAGTCAGTTTAATTGCCAGTCAATCGGAGACTATCGCCGCCACGACTGAACAGCAGGCGCAGGTGTCTCAAGAGATTGCCGCCAATGCCGCCAAACTCAGTGAGGCAAATGCCGATGGCCGCAATACCGCGGCGAAAAGCGCCGACAGTGCCACGCAATTACAATCCATGGCTGATGCACTGCAGCAGCAAGTATCGGTGTTTCACTAAGGGGCGAGCTGTATCGGTCATAAAAAAAAGAGATTAAGTCGGGACTTAATCTCTTTTTTATAGGCTTAAGTCCTTCGGCTTAAGCATTCAAATTTATGCACTGCGTTTTTTGCTGTAAACATCGAAAATAACCGCAGCCAGTAATACCAAACCTTTAATGACTTGTTGCCAGTCGATGCCAACGCCCATGATTGACATACCGTTATTCATCACGCCCATGATGAATGCACCAATCACCGCACCCATGATTTTACCAACGCCGCCATGTACCGAGGCGCCACCAATAAATACCGCCGCAATCACATCCAGTTCGAAAGATAAACCCGCTTTTGGTGTAGCCGTATTAAGTCGAGCCGCAAATACCAAACCTGCCAGCGCAGCTAACATTCCCATATTGGCAAAAGTTAAGAAGGTGATTTTTTTGGTATTAATTCCTGACATCAAGGCCGCTTTTTCGTTACCACCAATGGCATAGATGCGTCGTCCGATAGTGGTGTTATTGGTAATAAATACATACAGTGAAATGAGCAGGGCCATTACCATTAAAATATTGGGAATACCTTTATAGGTAGACAATAAATAGACCAAGTAGAGTAGCGCCGCGGAGATGAAACCAATTCTGAGTAAAAATACATTGGTGGGTTCTTCGCTGGGCATCAACTGCTGTTGTTTGAGGCGACTGCGTAAGTTAAAGCCGATAAAAGCTGAGACTAAAATAATTCCTAAGATGAAAGAAGTGAGGTTAAATTTGTGCATATCAAAGATATCGCCAATGAACCCCGAACTTAAAGCCTGAAATTCACTAGGGAATGGCCCTACCGATTGCCCTTGTAGCAGCGCAATGGTTAAACCTTTAAAGACTAACATGCCCGCTAGAGTCACAATAAACGCTGGGATCTTATGATAAGCGATCCAGTAGCCCTGCATTGCTCCAATCACGAAACCTGCGGCTAAACAAATGATCACCGTAACAAACCAGTTAAAGTCAAAGTTAACCATTAACACCGCAGCCAGCGCGCCGACAAAGCCACAGACAGAACCGACCGATAAGTCGATATGACCTGCAACAATCACCAGTAACATGCCTAAGGCCATAATAATGATATAGGAGTTTTGTAAAAATAAGTTGGTAAGGTTAACCGGTTTGAGTAGGGTGCCTTCGGTAATAATCTGAAAGAATCCCATAATCACAATCAGGGCTAATAAAATGCCATATTCTCTCAGATGACGAGTGACAGCGCCAAATCCACTCACCGAGTTGTCGCTATCTTTAGCATTGTTTACAACTTTGGTACTCATTTCATTCTCTCCCCGATTGAATGATCAATTGCATAATTTTTTCCTGAGATGCCTGTTCGGCAGTGAGTTCACCCACGAACTCCCCTTCATTCATCACGTAGATGTGGTCACACATGCCTAATAGCTCTGGCATTTCAGAAGAGATGATGACGATGCCTTTTCCTTGCTCTGCGAGGTGATTAATCAGTGTGTATATTTCATATTTTGCGCCCACATCGATGCCCCGAGTGGGTTCATCGAGGATTAGGACTTCTGGATCGGCAAACAACCATTTGGCAAGCACTACTTTTTGCTGATTACCACCCGATAAGTTATCGGTATGCTGGCTGAGTGATGAGCAGCGAATGTTCATCTTATTCTTGTAGTCATTGCCAAGCATGGTTTCTTGCGCGTTATTAATGACCGTATGATTTGAGATAGCCGACAAATTTGCCAAAGGAATATTGTGCAAAATGCTGTCGATTAACACCAGACCATAGTCCTTCCGGTCTTCGGTCACGTAGGCTAAACCTGCTTCAATGGCTTTTTCTATGGTATTGAGCTTGACTGGTTTGCCATGTAATTTTAATTCGCCCGATATTTTTTGCCCATAAGAGTGACCAAAAATACTGCGGGCTAATTCGGTTCGACCAGCTCCCATTAGTCCAGCGATACCAACCACCTGTCCACGTTTTACCGCAAAATCAATGTTATGAATGATTCGCCGTTCACTGTGTAGTGGGTGATAAACTTCCCAGTTATTCACGCTGAGAATTTCTTCACTAATGGTGGCTTTACGGTGTGGATAACGGTCTTGTAATTCGCGGCCAACCATATCGCGAATAATGTCATCTTCACTGATCTGCTGGGTGCGACAATCCATGGTGCTCACCGCTCCGCCATCGCGGATCACCGTAATTTTGTCGGCGACTTTGGCCACTTCATTCAATTTGTGGGAAATCAGGATTGAAGCAATGCCTTGGCGTTTAAACTCTAACAGTAATTCGAGCAGGGCATCACTATCGGTTTCGTTTAAGCTGGCGGTTGGCTCGTCTAAGATAAGTACTTCCACGTCTTTGGAAAGTGCCTTGGCAATTTCAACCAATTGTTGTTTGCCCACGCCTAAATTCTGAATTTTTGTCTGCGGATTTTCATTGCCTAAGCCAACTTTGGCCAAGACTTTTTGGGTTTTAAGGAAGGTTTGTGGCCAATCGATGACACCTTTGTCTTCGATTTCGTTCCCTAAAAATACATTTTCGGCAATCGATAACATCGGAACCAAGGCGAGCTCTTGGTGAATGATGATGATGCCTTTGTGTTCACTATCTGAAATGGTATTAAATTGTTGTTTTTGGCCCCGATAAACAATCTCACCATCAAAACTACTATGTGGATATACGCCACTGAGAACTTTCATCAGCGTGGATTTACCCGCGCCATTTTCGCCCACTAGTGCGTGAATTTCAGCATTGTCTAAACTGAGGCTGACGTTGTTTAGCGCTTTTACACCAGGGAAGGTTTTGGTGATATTGCGCATTTCTAAAATGGTATTCATAGTTCCCTCAGGAAAATCAAGGATCGAATAAGCGAGACCTTTTGACACATGGATCAAAAGGTCTCAAATCGACACTACAGCTGGTCTTTACTGTAGTAGCCACTACCAATAAGTATTTCTTCCCAGTTTGATTTATCTACTGGAACTGGTTTGAGTAGGAAGGAAGGGACAACTTTATAGCCATTGTCATAGGTTTTAGTGTCGTTGATTTGTGGCTCGGAGCCACTTAACAACGC
Organism: Agarivorans sp. QJM3NY_33; assembly: GCF_050870865.2. Taxonomy (NCBI): domain Bacteria; kingdom Pseudomonadati; phylum Pseudomonadota; class Gammaproteobacteria; order Alteromonadales; family Alteromonadaceae; genus Agarivorans; species Agarivorans sp. QJM3NY_33. The sequence continues at coordinate 3,352,469 of NZ_CP194039.2, read as the reverse complement.
TTCAACCATGCCAACTGTAACCTTGGCAAGTTCACGGGTATCTTTGAAAATAGTAGAGCCCTGCTCGTTGGCAATAATTGATTTAATTGACTGCAGTTCAGCGTCTTGTCCGGTGACATAAGGCATTTTTAAGTCGCCACTACCGTAACCAACCCCTTTCAATGAAGATAAGATCCCAATACTGATGCCATCGTAGGGAGACAAGACAGCATCAATAGGTTCGTCGGTGTAGTAGGCACTGAGTAGGTTATCCATCCGTGCTTGTGCGGTTGCACCATCCCAACGTAAGGTTGACACTTTTTCCATGCCAGTTTGACCACTACGGATCACTAACTTACCGCTATCAAGGTAAGGCTGTAGTACAGAGATTGCGCCGTTATAGAAGAAGTAGGCATTGTTATCATCGGGGGAACCGCCAAATAACTCAATATTAAAAGGTCCAGCGCCGTTCGCGAGATCGAGCGCTTTTTCGATGGTTTGTGCTTGTAATACGCCGACTTGGAAGTTATCAAAGGTGGCGTAGTAACTCACGTGAGGTGAGCCTTTAATGAGGCGATCGTAAGCTACCACTGGAATATCACTTTCTGCGGCTTGTTCTAGTACCTTCGATAGGGTTGTCCCATCGATAGAGGCAATCACCAGCGCGTCGACACCACGTACTACCATGTTTTCTATTTGCGCCAATTGATTAGGAATATCATCACCGGCATATTGCAATACAACTCTATATCCACTTTTTTCAAATAATGCTTTCATATTATTACCATCACCGATCCAACGGGCCGATGATTTGGTTGGCATCGCAATACCAACGGTTTTCTTTGCGCTAGCGATTGATGGCGCAAGCGCCAACAGGCTCACCATTGCTGCACTTATGAGGGTTTTATAAAGCTTCATTTTTTCGCTCCGTGTAAAATATTTAGCTAATCTTTCACCAAGTTAAGGGTCGAGCTAATTGCGTCTCTCGTTTAACTGGGACAAGTATTCATCATCTTTTAAAAATAAGTCGCTAACAAAACGACAAGTTTGGCATGACAGCGTTCTTATCCATATATTTAGCTGTTATTGACATGTTGCCAGTATGTGAATTGACAAATTTGTACATATTTGCCGTGAAAAAACGTGATTTTTGCTATAAGAAAGGCTTTTCATAGCGATTCTCAATATTTTGACCCATGATTGATAATTTTCTAAGTAACGATAATATCCATGACAATAGCGTTATCGTTTATGGCAGGTTTACCAAGCAACGACCACTATATTGATAATGTAGCAATTATCAGGAGAGTGGCGGGTGGATAAGCAGCGTTATGTGATCGGGCTCGATTTTGGATCAGATTCAGTACGGGCTCTAATTATTGGAACCGACGATGGTCAAGAAGTCGGTACCAGTGTTAGTGAATACCCTCGATGGATGAAAGGTTTATATTCCAAGGCCGAAGTTTCTCAATTTAGACATCATCCTCAGGACTATATCGATGCGATGAGCGCCGCCATTATGCAGGCGCTGGACGGCTGTAGTGCAGACGTTCGAGGTAATATTGTTGGGATTGGTGTTGATAGCACCGGCTCAACTCCCGCACCGATTGATGCGCAGGGGAGAGTATTAGCATTACTCGATGAACATAAAGATAACCCCAATGCAATGTTCATTCTATGGAAAGACCATACCAGTGTAACGAAAGCTGAGTTAATTAATCAGCTTGCTCATGGTGGAGAATTTGAAGATTACACCCGTTATGTGGGAGGTGTTTATTCCAGCGAATGGTTTTGGGCGAAGGCCGCTTGGGTTGCAGAGCAGGATCCCGAACTGGCGAAATCAATTTACGCATGGGTGGAACTTGCCGATTGGGTTCCCGCGCTACTGGCCGATAATTTGGCGCCAGATAGTATCAAAAGGGGGATCTGTGCTGGAGGGCACAAAGCCCTTTGGCATGAGTCTTGGGGCGGCTTGCCTGATCAACAGTTTTTAAGTGCTATTTCTCCGAGCTTAGATGGGATGCGTGAACGCATGTATCAACAGGTGTTCACCGCCGATCAAGTGGCGGGTTATTTGAGCGAACAGTGGGCCGATAAACTCGGTTTACCGGCAGGTATTGCGGTAGCCGTTGGTGAATTTGACTGTCACATGGGCGCGGTCGGGGCTGGCGCGGGCGCTCATGACTTAGTGAAAGTGATGGGGACTTCAACCTGCGATATTTTGATGGTCGATCCGGCCGAGCTGGGCGAGCGTACTATTGAAGGGATCTGTGGTCAGGTATTAGGCAGCGCGATGCCAGAGTTGGTGGCCTTAGAAGCCGGTCAATCGGCTTTTGGTGATTTATATGCCTGGTATAAGCGAGTGCTATTGTGGCCGCTGCAGCAAATTGCCGGCCAAAGTCCCGAAGCGGCGGCAGCCCTCAAACAGCTTGAACAAAGTTTAATTCCGTTGCTTAGCGACCATTGTCAGGCACAAAGCTTAGCCGATCCGGTCGCAATGGATTGGCATAACGGTCGTCGGACCCCCTTCGCTAATCAGCGCCTCACGGGCACAGTGGCTGGGCTGAACTTGGGCTCTAGTGCGCCAATGATCTTTAATAGCTTGGTCGAAGCGACGGCGCACGGTGCCAAGGCGATCATGGACTGTTTTGTGAATCAACAAGTGGAAGTGAAGCGGGTGATTGCGATTGGTGGTATTGCCAAAAAATCGCCTTTAGTCATGCAAACTTGTGCGGATGTGATGAATTGCGAGCTGTTGGTCATGGACAGCGAACAATGTTGCGCCCTTGGCGCTGGTATTTTTGCGGCGGTGGCTGCTGGAGTATATGCCAATACCGCGAGTGCTCAGCAAGCAATGGCTAGTGCGGTTCATTTAACCTATCAACCTAATCCTGAGCGGGTAGCTTTCTATCAACAGCGACATCTGCAATATCGTCAGCTTGGTGAGAGTGTCGAAAGCTTGGTCGCTCAGCAAGGGGAGAAAAATTGATGGCTGATCGAGATAATACCGCGGTGACGCTGGCCCAGCTTCGGGAGCAGGTGTATTTAGCCAATATGGCGCTGCAAACGCACAAGTTGGTGACTTTTACTTGGGGAAATGTTTCCGGTATCGACCGTCAGCGCGGTTTAGTGGTGATTAAGCCCAGTGGCGTGGCCTATGAACAGCTGAGCCCCGAGAATATGGCGGTGGTCAATTTGGCTGGTGAAGTCGTAGAAGGAGAGCTTCGACCTTCCTCTGATACCGCCACTCATCTGGCTCTGTATCAGCAATACCCAGAGATCGCAGGCATCGTACATACCCATTCCCCCTTTGCTTGTGCCTGGGCACAAGCGGGTTTAGCTATCCCTGCACTTGGAACCACTCATGCTGACTATTTCTATGGCGATATCCCATGTACTCGGCCACTCACTCAGTCTGAGATTGACGTCGATTATGAAGCCAATACCGGTTTAGTGATTATCGAAACGCTGGCCGATACTCCGCCACTTGCTATGCCAGGTATCGTGGTGAGCGAACATGGTCCGTTTAGTTGGGGAACCAGTCCCGAGAATGCTGTACATAACGCAGTGGTTTTAGAAGAAGTGGCAAAAATGGCGCTGTATACCCGTCAACTGAATCCGCAGGTCGGCTCACTTAATCAGGGGCTGCTTGATAAACACTATTTACGTAAGCACGGTAAAAATGCCTATTACGGTCAAAAAGGTTCGCGTTAATTAAGGAAATTTTTATATGACTAATTCAACTCTATCACTGTGGTTTGTAACTGGTTCGCAACACTTGTATGGGCCTAAAGTGCTCGAAGAAGTGGCCAATGACAGCAATCAGCTTGTTCAGGGTTTAAATGACAGCGGAGAGATTTCGCTGAATATTGTAGACCAAGGGGTGGTCACCGATGCCGCAGAAATCAGTCGACTGATGCGTCGCGCGAATAGCGATGAAAGCTGTGCTGGGATCATGTTATGGATGCATACTTTTTCTCCCGCCAAGATGTGGATAGCTGGTTTAGGTCAGCTCAATAAGCCGATGCTGCATTTACATACCCAATTTAATGCGAATCTGCCTTGGCAAAGTATTGATATGAACTTTATGAATACTAACCAAAGCGCTCACGGCGGCCGAGAGTTTGGCTTTGTTGTGACCAGAATGAATGTTCCACGTAAAGTGGTGGTTGGGCATTGGCAAGAACCTCGGGTATTGGAAGAAGTCGATCAATGGGCCCGTGCAACTCGTGGTGTGTATGAATCCGAAAGCCTAAAAGTGGCGCGCTTTGGTGACAATATGCGTCAGGTGGCGGTGACGGATGGAAATAAGGTGTCGGCACAAATTAAATTTGGCTACGAAGTCAATGCCTATGGGGTCGGTGACCTTAAAGTTTATGTCGACAAGGTGTCAGACGATGATTGTGCCAGCCTCATCGATGAATATTGTGCTTCATACGTAGTGGATCAAGCTTTATTGAGTGATCCAGAAAGTTACCAGTTACTGGTGAACGAAGCCCGTTTAGAAATTGGTATGGAGCGTTTCCTAAGCGACCATGGTTGTATGGCCTTCACCAACTGCTTTGAAGATCTGCATGGTTTGACTAACTTGCCAGGCCTCGCTACCCAACGTTTGATGGCCAAAGGTTATGGTTATGGCGGTGAAGGTGATTGGAAAACCGCAGCTTTGGTTCGCATTGTGAAGGCAATGACTGAAGGTGAAGCGGGTGGTACCTCCTTTATGGAAGATTATACCTACGACTTCGGTGCGGTTGATCAGGTGCTCGGGGCGCATATGTTAGAGGTTTGTCCAAGTATTAGTGAAAATAAACCCGAACTAATTATTGCTCGCCATACCATTGGCTGTAAGTGTGATATTCCGCGGCTTAAATTCTCGGCGAAGGCTGGACCAGCAATTAACTTGTCGTTAATTGATTTAGGGGATCGCTTCCGTTTAATCGCTAATGCGGTGGATACGGTTGATTTGCCCGAAGACATGCCCAACTTACCGGTTGCGCATGCGCTATGGCAGCCACAACCAAATTTACCGGTTGCCGCTGCGAGTTGGATCCATGCGGGTGGGGCTCACCACTCGGTATATACTCAAGCCCTGAGCATGGAAACGGTGATCGATTATGCACAAGTGCATGATATTGAACTGATTATTATTGACAACTCGACCGATGTCCGTTCTTTACAAATGGAGTTACGCCATAACAATCTGCATTATCGTTTGAACTCTTTGGGTTAATCACCCGCGAACAAGGGTTGCTAAGCAACCCTTGTTCATATCTGCGATCCAACAAACACAAACTACTGAGAATCTAATGCTATGATTTCGACAATTGTTTCAAATAAAACCTATTTAAAGCATATGCAAAACGATCCTCTTAAGCCGGGTTATAATTTTGATGCGCATTTAGTCGCTGGTTTAACCCCAATTACAAAAGGTGAAGATTTAGATTTTTGTATCGATCGTCCTCAAGGGATGAAGGGATTTATCATCAACTATACCTGCGAAGGGCAAGGTTCAGTTTTTCAAGGGGATAAGCAATTTGATGTAAGTGCTGGCGATCTGTTGTTATTCCCACCGGGAGTACCCCATTATTATCGTCGACAGGCTGACAGTGATACTTGGAAACATCGCTGGGTCTATTTTCGTCCGCGTGCTTTTTGGCAAGACTGGCTACAGTGGGCACAAATCAAAAATGGTGTTTATTTCTCACCCAAGCCGGGAGTGGAACAGCAAGTTGAACTAGAACATCTATTTCAAGATGTGGAACGTCATTCGAAAACTGGCGATCCCTTCGATGTAGAGTTGTCCTTGAATTTATTAGAGCAGTTGTTACTGCGCTGTAAACAGATGCAACCGGATGTACGTAGCAAGGCTTTAGATCCACGTATCGAAACCGCCATTAATTTTATGACTCGCAATTTAACGCGAGACTTTCAATACCAAGAGATCGCTGAAACAGTCTGTTTATCGAGCTCTCGCCTGGGTCACTTATTCCGTGATGAACTGGGCATGACCATTACTCAATGGCGAGACGATCAACGAATTAGCCGCGCCAAGCAGTTGTTGATCACCAATAACGTGAGTATTAGCCGGATTAGCTTACAGGTGGGTTATAACGATCCTCTGTATTTTTCTCGAGTGTTTAAAAAACTAAATGGGATCAGCCCCAAAGGTTATCGTAAGCAATTTAGCTTGATTTATTAAAGGCTGAGCTCAGTGATGTATACGGGAGAATGATGAATCATGATGCATCAACGTGCGACTTGCCTTGTATGAGCGGGCGTATTATTAACCCCTTTATCCCGACCATTTAAATTAGAAGTGTTTCAATCTCTCGTGCTTGAATTGCCGAACGTTTTGATGCATTCGGCATCTTCAGCCATCCATCAAAGGTGAGTGTTTAAATCGACTTACTGTTAAACTAATTTTTAATTCGAAATTGGTGAATAGGAAGATGATGAATCGTTATTGGTGTTTGCTTGGCTTATGTTTTGTGTTTTTAGTTTCCGCAACAGAACAAACCATAGATTGTGAAAAAGCCTATTCGACGCTCGACATTAATTACTGTGCTGGAATCGAATTAGATTTGGCCGAACAGCAAATGCAACGCTATCTTGCGACCAGTTTAAAGCACAATGAGGATGATCCTGAATTGCTTGACGCGATTAAATTGGCGCAGCAAGATTGGCGAAAATACTATGAATCGCACTGTGATTCTGTGTATACCCAGTGGCGGGAGGGATCGATTCGAGGCGTGATGGCACTGTCTTGTAAAACCAAGCTGACCAAACTGCGGACGCATCAGCTATGGGAAAATTTCTTAACTTATATGGATAGCACGCCTCCGGTTTTGCCCGAACCCAAACTGTAATGATTGAAGGTGCTTTCTAGCCAAGCTTTCCATGATATTTTAATGATTTAAGCGATGATGTATTTAGGCCATATTCGCTCAGATATGCTGCTTATTATCTGTTTTTATTTCTAATAAAACTGAAGGAATGAAATGAGTAAGATTACGATTAGTCATAAATTTGAATTGTTTAGCGAAGAGTGGACGCCTAAGGTGATTGCTCAATCTAACGGACAACTCGTTAAAATTGCGAAAGGTAGTGGCGAACTGGTGTGGCATCAACATCAACACGAGGATGAGCTATTTATGGTTTTTAAAGGCCATCTCACGATTCAGTTGAGAGATAAGGATATTGAGCTAGGTGTAGGGGAGATGTTTGTTGTACCAAAAGGTGTGGAGCATTGCCCTCGTGCAGAGCCAGACACTCATTTCATGATGATAGAGCCTGCCAGTACCGCGCATACCGGGGCCTTAAAAAGCGATATGACAGTGGCATATGCAGATCAAGAATGGATCTAGTCGCAAAGCTTTAATCCGGTCGGTTTCGCCTGAATAAGCTCCCAGTTATTTACACTATAATGATCAATATGTAATAGGCCCTTATGTCGTTATTTCTAATCTCTCAATTATTCGTTGCCGTCGCTATTTGCTTCGACTTTATGTCGTTTCAGTTTCGGGAGAGAGCAAAAATAGTGACATGCTTGTTTTGTGCTGGGATTTTAATCTCTTTGCATTTTGCGCTGCTGGGTCAGTGGACGGCCACCAGTCTCATGGGGATAGCTACGATCCGATACTTCGTGAGTATTTTTTCAAGCTCGGCTAAGCTTAAATATCTATTTTGTTTCACTTCTGTATTGGCGACGGTGCTGACTTATGCTGGTGTCGCTAGTATGCTGAGTTGCTTAGGCTCGGTCTTTCAAACGGTCGCCGCGTTCAACAGCAATGACCAAAGATTAAGGCAGTTGATGATCGTTGGCACCTGTTTTTGGCTGGCCCATAATTATCTGGTCGGTTCACCAACTGCAGTATTAATGGAAGCGCTATTCATCACCAGCAACTTAATCGGCTATTACCGCCATTACTATAGAAATACTAGTGTGGCATAACAATTACAAAACATTGCGTGGGAAACTGTTGTTTAGTTTTAAGTTTGCTAAAAGCCATCTCTCGTTTTGACCGATTGGAGTAGTTTATGATCCGACCTTTCCAAGTTGATGATATGGACTCAATTCTCAATATTTGGCTTGATGCTTCGCGCATCGCCCATGATTTTGTTGAATCTTCCTTTTGGCACGCTCAACTTGCAACTATGCGGGATGTTTATTTACCGAATTCGGAAGTTTATGTTTACCAGCAGCAATCAAGCGTTGGTGGTTTTTACGCACTGCATGGCAATACGCTGGCAGCTCTCTTTGTAAAGCCATCGTTGCAAGGTCAAGGGATTGGTAAGGCGCTGATCGGTGATGCGAAATGCAAGCGTCATGAGTTGATGTTGACTGTTTATAAAAATAATCATCCCGCTTGTCAGTTTTATTTGCAGCAAGGATTTTCGTTTGTTCAAGAGCAGACGGATATACATACTGGCCACAGCGAATGGTTAATGAATTGCTCGCCGCTTAAAACCGTCTCGGAAATGATTCCCAAGCGATAACCAAACGAACGGAGAGGCGTTTTTAAGTACCAATTAATATTCATCTGAGATAACAACAGTCTTGCGCTGTATAACATTGAATGTTTATCGGCGCATCATGAATGCATTAACTGCAATGATTCACTCGTATTCCCGTAAGGAGGTAATTTTGTTTGGTCCCAACCCTGATGATAAACAACCGATGAAGGGATTTCCCCAAGTGGGTTACCTGAAAAACTTTATTAAAAGTGAATTTATTTTGGTGGGGGATTACACCTACTATGATGATCCCGATGGGCCTGAAAACTTTGAAAAAAATGTGCTTTATCACTTTCCATTCATTGGCGATAAGCTGCTTATCGGCAAATTTTGTGCAATAGCCAAAGATGTGAAATTCATCATGAATGGTGCCAATCATAAAGTTTCAGGATTTTCGACTTACCCATTTCAGATCTTTGGTCAAGGTTGGCAAAAAGCCATGCCTCAAGCGGGAGAATTACCCTTTAAAGGTGATACTGAAATTGGCAGCGATGTTTGGATTGGTTATCAAGCGACCATTATGCCCGGGGTTAAAGTTGGTCACGGTGCGGTGATTGCTAGTCAATCGGTGGTGACCAAAGATGTCCCCGCGTACAGTGTGGTGGGGGGGAATCCTGCTCAAGTTATTAAAAATCGCTTTGAGCCATCGCTTATTGAAGCTTTGCTTCGAATTGCATGGTGGGATTGGTCAGCGGAAAAAATCACTGCAAATTTAGCCGCGATTGTTGGTCACGACTTAGCTGCGTTGCAGCAAGCTTAATGGTTGTTTGCCCGATGTAAGCGAAGCCAAGTGGGCCTCGCTGCATTCCTTTAGTGGACGTGGCCACTTTTGATCATTTTGCCGTTCGCATCATAGACGCTAGACGCGGCATGTTCGATAAAACCTTGATTGATCATTTGAGCAAGGAAAGGGTCATCTTCACTGTCGCCAACATCAGCATAATCAATCGACGAAAAGCGCATCCAGCCGACAAGCTGTTGTTCAATGGACTTGGTGTCGAGACTGAAGTCCTGCAATATTAGCTCTTTGCTTTTATAGCCTTTTTTAGTGAGTAAGCGCTGCGGAATTTGCTGTTCGCTGCGCCAGTCCAGCTCAATCCATAGCTCACCAAGTTGGCCTTTATAGTGTTCGATAGTGCTGCTATCTGCTTGTTGGCTCGCGGGCATTTTTTTCAGGCGAGTCAGCCAAATTGCGGGTACTAATTGCTCGATGCTATCCCAATTACGATTAATGTTAAGGCTGCGTAAGTCACTGCTAGGGTAATAGACACTGCATTGGTTTGCGGTAAAAAAACGATAAAATTGGTGGCGACCATCGGCACTTTTTTGCCAATATTCAGCTGTATTTTTTTGTGGATAGATGGTCACCACTTGCTGATTATTGCGACTGAAAGTGAAGTTTGAAACTTTCTTATTAAAGCCTTGTTTGGAGGTGCTTTGATAGGTGGCCGTCACTTCGGGTAAAGCCATCACATGGCTGCTCAGCAGGCTGAACAACAAAATAATAAAGGCGGTGTAGCGTCGAGACATTGATGATCCTTTAAAGGGGGCTAGGCCCCCTTATCGTACTAATAAAATGTGCTGCCAATTAATTTATTCAACGGCATTCGCGCGTTCAACCAAGTTGCTGGCAAAGTTCATGACATGGAAAATTTCATTCTGTTCCATGGTAGAGCGGATCAGGCTTGCGGCTGGTCCTTTGGCGTAAACCGGAACATCTTCACCGGCATGGGTTTCGCTCCCCATGGGCACGGCTGCTTGCTGCATGAAATCCAAGTCTTGTACTTTAACTTGGCTTAAGTCCGCTCGCGTGCCATCGCTAAATGAACCCGCTGCACCGGGGCCATTGGTATATCCAACGGTGGTGTAGGGTTTGTCATCTCCAGCCTTGGCGATGCTGCCATCTTGATTTTCCACTAGACCCAAAATCGGATTACCACGGCGGGGGTAGCCCGCGATAGTGAATACATGGGAGTGGTCGGCAGTGACAATGATTAGCGTGTCATCATCATTGGTTAAACTGTCGGCCATTGCCACGGCATCGGATAAGGCAATGGTATCTTTCAGTGCACGACTGGCATTACCGGCGTGGTGCGCGTGATCAATACGGCCTGCTTCTACCATTAGGAAGAAGCCTTGCTCGTTGCCTTGCATCATTTCAATGGCTTTTTCGGTCATTTCAGCGAGTGAAGGTTGGCTGGCACTACCATATTTTTCGCGGTCGGCTTCATAGTCCATATGTGAACTACCAAATAGACCCAGTAATTGGCTGGTATTGCTTGGGTCAACCGTGATGAATTGATCACGATTACTCACAAAACTGCCATTTGGATGAGCGGTCTGCCATGCTTGAGTTAAGTCTTGGTCAGAGCGTTTTCCACCATCAGTGGTGAGGGTAAAGTTGCGTAAACCGCCGCCGAGTACCACGTCTAGACCAGTGCCTACTTGGTAGTTAATCAGTTGCTTGGCGATGTCGCTACAACCCGCAACCACTTCGTTATCATTTTCCCAGTTGCGTTCTGGTACTTTGGCGTAGGTGGCGGCAGGCGTTGCATGGGTAATTCGTGCGGTAGAAACAATCCCAGCTTTCATACCTGCCATTTTGGCCAGATCGAGGGCGGTTGTCAGTTCTTTGCCTTGGGCGCTGGCACAATCGCCGCGGGTAGCGGTTTCGGCGATGCTAATCCCGCCAGCAAAACTTTTCACGCCAGTCATCATGGCAGTCATGGTGCCTGCAGAATCCGGTGTTTGAGCATCGGTATTATAGGTTTTAGATAAACCGGTGAAGGGGAAGGTTTCAAAACTAAGTTTATTTTCTTCGCCACCTGCCGGGTTATTGATTTGTCCTTGCAGGATCCGCGCAGCGGTGACTGTAGACATCCCCATGCCATCGCCGATGAACAAAATTACGTTTTTGGCTTTGCCTTGTGCGGTGCTTAAAGCGGATACTGCGGTGTCTTTTTGCCAAGCCATTTTCGCTTCGGCAACGGCTTTAACGCCAGCATTGTACCAGCTGTTAATTGCTGTTGGATTGGCGCTCTCGCTGCTAGGGGCAACCCATTCGCTGCGCTGTACAGAAGCGCTGTTGTTATCGTCGTTATTACAGGCTGTGAGGACAAGTGTCGAACTGACTGCAATGGATAAGGCTAAATAATTCAGTTTCATGGTCTTACTCCTTACCTATATAAGCGTTGCCGCCCAAGGCCGCTGCTTGGTTAATGGCGTGAAAGATTACACTTTGTTCAATCGCACCTTGAAGCAGGTAAGATTGAGGTCCCATCGCAAATACGGCGACATCTTCACCGGAATGGGTTTCACTCCCCGAGGGGATTAACGCTTGCTGCATAAAGTCGGTGGAGGTGGTATCTATAGCGCTGAGATCGCTACGAACACCTGGAATTATTGAGACACCCATTCTAATTTGCTAGTACTGAAAACATTCTTAACCGACTTCAAATGCCACTAGAAAGCTGGCCAACATCAAACACAGCATCAAACAAGACCCACTGTACTGGTCAACCCAAACTGGACACTTTTAGTTGAGAATTCTAAGGAATTATTGAGACACCCATTCTAATTTGCTAGTACTGAAAACATTCTTAACCGACTTCAAATGCCACTAGAAAACTGGCCAACATCAAACACAGCATCAAACAAGACACCCACCCAACTAACAAAACGTTTGCAATGGTTTAAACTATCAATAGTCATTTATTTGGGGAGTTATCATTATGCCTCGGCCAAGACGCTCGCAAGTGAGCTTATCGGATACACCTTACTATCATTGTGTTTCGCGTTGTGTTCGACGGGCGTTTCTGTGTGGCGAAGACCAGCAAATCGGCAAAAGCTAAGAGCACCGCCGCCAGTGGGTCGAAGATTATTTGCTTAAGCTCGCAGCGGTGTTTGCCATTGTTGTTTGTGTTATGCAGTCATGAGCAATCACAGCCATGTGGTGTTGCATATTGATAAGGCTCAAGCCGAAGCGTGGTTGATAGATAAGGTGCTAGAGCGCTGGCATCGTTTGCATAAAGGCACCTTACTGGCTCAGATGTCCCTTAATCCAGACTTACGCTCAAAGCTCGATGAAGTGCAACTGCAAGCCGTTCACACCATTGCAGAAGTCTATCGCGCTCGATTCTATGACTTGAGCTGGTTTATGCGCTATTTAAATGAACATATTGCTCGAGAAGCAAATAAGGAAGATAAATGTACGGGACGTTTTTGGGAAGGCCGCTTTAAATCCCAAGCGCTACTCGATGAAACAGCGCTTGCGGCTTGCATGGCTTATGTCGACTTAAATCCAATTCGCTCAAGTATCGCCGCAACGCCAGAAACCTCAGCCCACACCAGTATCAAATGGCGTATTCGGCAAGCCAAGCAAGGCCAATAGTCCAAAGTTCTGATGCCCTTTGCGGGTCACCCTAATGAAACCATGCCTAAAGGCCTACCCTTTGAACTACAAGATTACCTGCAATTGGTGGCGCTTACAGGTCGAGTCATCAGAAAAGATAAACGCGGTTATATTGATGATGTGCAAACGCCTATTCTGCAACGCTTACAAATTGATGAAGAAAGCTGGTTAGCTTTGAGTACGGGCTTAGAATATCACTTTGCTAGCGTAGTAGGGGCAGGGCAATCACTGCGACATTATAAGCGCCAGCATAATCACAACGGATTAAAGGGATGGGTGCAGCTAAACGCTGGTTTGATGTTGGCTATACATTGATAACCTCATATCATTCTCTCGGAGTCGGTATTTAAGCTTCTCCCTAATCACTGTAGCTATCCGCTTGCACATTGTGGATTTTTGCCATAACAGCAGATATTAAAACTGCTATTTTAATATCTGCTGTCTTTTGGTTCGTTTTGTTCACCGCTTGGCATGATTTGGAGCGGTGGTTTGTTTTTGGCGAAAGAAATTATAACTTCTTATCATGTCGCTCAAAAAATACTCACGAAAGAGCAACATGCCCTAGTGTTTACTTGAATGCCCCTTGCAGACTGCGTTTAAGCGCTTACGTGCTTAGCTTAGCCAGCATCAAACAAGACACCCACCCAACTAACAAAACGTTTGCAATGGTTTAAACTATCAATAGTCATTTATTTGGGGAGTTATCATTATGCCTCGGCCAAGACGCTCGCAAGTGAGCTTATCGGATACACCTTACTATCATTGTGTTTCGCGTTGTGTTCGACGGGCGTTTCTGTGTGGCGAAGACCAGCAAATCGGCAAAAGCTAAGAGCACCGCCGCCAGTGGGTCGAAGATTATTTGCTTAAGCTCGCAGCGGTGTTTGCCATTGTTGTTTGTGTTATGCAGTCATGAGCAATCACAGCCATGTGGTGTTGCATATTGATAAGGCTCAAGCCGAAGCGTGGTTGATAGATAAGGTGCTAGAGCGCTGGCATCGTTTGCATAAAGGCACCTTACTGGCTCAGATGTCCCTTAATCCAGACTTACGCTCAAAGCTCGATGAAGTGCAACTGCAAGCCGTTCACACCATTGCAGAAGTCTATCGCGCTCGATTCTATGACTTGAGCTGGTTTATGCGCTATTTAAATGAACATATTGCTCGAGAAGCAAATAAGGAAGATAAATGTACGGGACGTTTTTGGGAAGGCCGCTTTAAATCCCAAGCGCTACTCGATGAAACAGCGCTTGCGGCTTGCATGGCTTATGTCGACTTAAATCCAATTCGCTCAAGTATCGCCGCAACGCCAGAAACCTCAGCCCACACCAGTATCAAATGGCGTATTCGGCAAGCCAAGCAAGGCCAATAGTCCAAAGTTCTGATGCCCTTTGCGGGTCACCCTAATGAAACCATGCCTAAAGGCCTACCCTTTGAACTACAAGATTACCTGCAATTGGTGGCGCTTACAGGTCGAGTCATCAGAAAAGATAAACGCGGTTATATTGATGATGTGCAAACGCCTATTCTGCAACGCTTACAAATTGATGAAGAAAGCTGGTTAGCTTTGAGTACGGGCTTAGAATATCACTTTGCTAGCGTAGTAGGGGCAGGGCAATCACTGCGACATTATAAGCGCCAGCATAATCACAACGGATTAAAGGGATGGGTGCAGCTAAACGCTGGTTTGATGTTGGCTATACATTGATAACCTCATATCATTCTCTCGGAGTCGGTATTTAAGCTTCTCCCTAATCACTGTAGCTATCCGCTTGCACATTGTGGATTTTTGCCATAACAGCAGATATTAAAACTGCTATTTTAATATCTGCTGTCTTTTGGTTCGTTTTGTTCACCGCTTGGCATGATTTGGAGCGGTGGTTTGTTTTTGGCGAAAGAAATTATAACTTCTTATCATGTCGCTCAAAAAATACTCACGAAAGAGCAACATGCCCTAGTGTTGTCCCTTGCCGGCTGCGTTTAAGCGCTTATATGCTTAGTTTAGCCGTGTGCTCTGGCGTGGTGTTAATCCAGCAGCGGCTAGCCAGTATGCCTAGTTCAAATAACAAACACATCGGTATTGCGAGCAAGGTTTGCGAGATAATGTCGGGTGGAGTAAGTAGCATGCCCAATACGAAACTGGCTACCACCACGTGCGGTCTTGCTTTAGTTAAGTCGCTGACTTCGCAGAGCCCCAGTTTACAGAGCAGAAATACAAGGATGGGAATTTCAAAGGCCAGCCCAAAGGCCATGAACAGCGCCAGTACGAAGTCGAGGTAGCTACTGATGTCAGTCGCCATAGTAACGCCTTGCGGCGTAGTGGCGGTGAAGAAGCTAAAGGCTGCTGGCAGCACGACCATGTAGGCAAAGCTGATGCCTAGGTAAAATAACAAGGATCCCGATAGCAACATGGGGGCAAACAAGTTGCGCTCTTGTCGTTTTAAGCCTGGAGCAATAAATTGCCAAAGTTGATACAAGATCATCGGTACCGACAACGCGACGGCGCAGAACAAAGTGAGCTTGATGGGGGTAAAGAAAGGAGTCGCCACATCGGTGGCGATCATACTGGTGCCTGCTGGTAAGTAGCGCATTAAGGGGCTGGCGAGTAGCTGATAAATGTGGTTTGCAAAGTACACTAAACTCACAAAGCAGAATATTACCGATGCTAGCGCCAGCAATAGGCGCTTGCGTAGTTCTACCAGGTGTTGCACTAAGGCGCGGTTGAGACTCATGCCTGCTCCTTGATAGCAGTATTAGAAGATGGGGGGGCTTGATTTGGTTGGCTCTCGCTCGCTGCACTTTTTCGAGGCCGCACTTTGGGGCTGGCTAGCGGCTGTTGCGCTTGCTTTATCCCCTGATTCAGTTCTTCTAAACCCAATTCAGACTCTAGTGTTGCGCCCAGCTGACTCATCATCTGTTTGACGCGTCGCCAGCCTGAAAACACATTGCGCAGGGTGTCGGGTAGGCGCTGCGGGCCAATGATTACCAGGCTCACAACGGCAATAAGGCTAAGTTCCCAAAAGCCGATATCAAACACTTTTAGCTACCTTGCTGTTGTTTAAGCTCTGCGCTTTCTGCGGTGGTCTGCTTGGTTTGGCTAAGCAAATCTTGGTCTTTATCTTCAGCCATCGCTTGCTTAAAGCCTTTGATGGTGGAGCCTAGATCGCCGCCTAGTCCGCGTAGGCGCTTGGTGCCAAATAGCAATACGACGATTACCGCGATGATGGCTAGCTGCCAAATACTAATTCCTGCCATGTTATTTCCTTAAGGTTTGAGTTGTTTAAAATAGGCAGGCCATAAGGCCTGCCTAGTGACGCTAAATGGGCTGATTAAACCCCTAGTGGGCTGCCATCGTTTTTGCGAATGGCAACCAGAGCCGCGCGAGGGCGAACGTTTACTCCGGTCGGCGTGGCTTCGGCAGCATTGTTACTGTATGGCCAGTTACCTGGATGTTGAATCGAAACAAACATGGTGGTGTTGTCGGGGGTGATGGTGAAACCCGTGACTTCACAGCCGTTGGGTCCAACAAAGAAGCGACGTAATTCGCCTTGGTTGTCGGCGTTAATGGTATCCAGATTACCTTCATTGTCAGTGAGCTTAGAAGGCACTACCGCTAACATTTGGTCGTTAGTATAGTTAGTGACTTCACTGGCACCGTTGTCGGTTTGGATCCACAGTATGCCTCGCTCATCGAAGTTCAAACCATCTGGGCTAGCAAATTGGTTAAACTCATTCAAACCAGACAAGTTAGTTGCCGCATCGCCGTTGGCGTCTGAGCCAAACACGAAAATATCCCATGTAAATTCGCTCACCGTTTCACCTTCGTCCCAACGGATCACATGGCCAAACTTGTTGTTTAGGCGTGGATTAGCAGGGTTGGTGCCAGTGGTTTCGTTACGACGGGTGTTGTTGGTGAGTGACAGATAAACCGCGCCAGTGATCGGGTCTACGGCACACCATTCTGGACGGTCCATTGGGGTGGCACCCACTAAATCGGCGGCTCCCGCGGTATTGAGGATAATGTCTTCTAAGCTGTTGAAATGATCGCTTAGGCTCGCACCGTCTTTGGTTGCGCCATCCATACTTAATGGCAGCCAGCTACCGACGCCCTCTGCGTCAAACTTAGCCACATACAGTGTTCCTTCGTCCATGTATTTGTTACCCATGGCTAAGCGGTCGCTCGCGTTCGCATCGCTTGGATCCCAAGCTGCGGCTGAAACAAACTTATACATATACTCGAAGCGCGAATCGTGGCCAGAATAGAAGCTGATCGGTTGGCCTGCTTTTAGCTGACCAAAGGTGCAGCCTTCGTGGCGGAAACGACCTAAGGCCGTACGTTTTACTGCGCGTGAGTTTGCGGTGTAGGGGTCAATTTCCACAATGAAACCGTGGCCGTTGGCTTCGTTGCGGTAGTCATCCATGGCGCTGTTACCACTTGGTGTGATGTTAAAACGAGAGAATTCATCGACTCGCTCTGCTGCATTACCCGCAAGGGTTTCCCAGCCATAACGACCGGTGCCTGCAGTGGTAATGCCAATGCGCTCTTGGTCGGCGCTAGTGGTGCCGGTGTTGATGAAGTAGCCCGGCCAGTTTTCTTCACAGGTAAGGTAAGTGCCCCAAGGAGTATAACCGTTACCACAGTTGTTTAAAGTGCCACGCGCTTGGCTGCCATCGGGTGAAAATGGCGTTGCCAATTTATCCGAGTAAGCAAGTGGGCCTGAAATATCCATGGTGGTGGCGCCAGTGTAACGGCGGTTAAGTGGATCATTATCTACCACCATCCATTGGCCGTTATCTTGCTGCTGAATTCGCACTACCGCAACGCCGTGGGCATTAATTTCTTTGCGCACTTGATCAACGCTGCTACGAACACCGTTAGCATCGGCATCGCTGCCATTAGGATGCAGAGCGTTTTGGTCGATGTATTCGTGGTTAACACATAACAGGCCGTCGCTACCAGAGTCATTTAAGGGGAAGAAGTGCAAGCCGTCGTGGTGCATGCCCATGGCATTCTCTTGATCTACGGCATTGTTGCTGCCGTCAGCTTGCCAAGCCGAGGCTCGGTCGGTAAGCGGTTGGCCCCATGGCGCTAGCACTTGTGCGCTATAGCCTTCTGGCACACTCACGGCATCGGTTTTGGAACCAGCAATGGAGTTAAAGCCTAACTTGGCTGTAGACACTGCGGGTGCAGCCGTATTACTGCTGCTGGAGTTACAACCCGCTAACCCAAAGGCGCCGAAAGTGGCCATTGCCCCCAAACCCAGACCGCCTTTTAATACGCTACGACGCGCTAAGTGGGCTTCTAATACTTGGTCAAAATCTGGATTATCACTTTTGTTAAAGCGAGTCGGGTTAAATATTTCCTTGCTCATTTCTCTCTCCTGAGTCGTTGTTTTACGCTGGTTTAATCCATACGAGTGCGGAGTAACATAGAAAAGCTGTGTGACAAAAACTTTACCGAAATGTGAAGTAAATTGTTTTCGCTGTGTTTAGGCTGTTAATTGTTTGCTTTGTTTTTAGTGGTTTCGCTTAGTTATTTCAACATGAGTGGCAAGGCCTAAGAGAGCCCGACACTTTTTAGGCAAAAAATGTGACTAAAGCATAAGAATTAACATTTATGGCTAAAGGCACGTGCGACTCGGCAGGAATTCAAGCAAGAAGCTGTTCATTCAATTGTTGTTCAGGGTTATGCCATCGCAGAATTGGCAGAACGTTGAGGTGTTAACGCTAAGGCGCTGTATCACTGGATGCGTATTTACGCGAAACCATCGAAACATAGTTTACAGGAGCAAGATCTTCAGGGTGAAGTCGCTAGGCTGTAGCAAGGGCCTAAACGCACACAACAAAAGAAGCATCTTAAAGGAAGTCTCCGTGTTCTTTGCAAGCGAGTTAAAGAACGCTAGCTGTTCATAAAGTCTCGTGACAATCACATAGTCAGCCATTCCCATTCACTAGTAAAATGCTGTAAGTGGCTGCTTGTTTTTATTTCCACTGTAAGTATACCGTTTGGTGGGATCCCATCTTTCCGCAAATGCATGACCATCTTTCACGCATGGTCAAAATGGTGATTGACTGGTATGCTGTTGATAAATTTGAATATTAAAAGGTATGTGAATTTCTGTGGTGCGTGATAGGTGGTAACTTCGCATGCGTGAAAGATGGGAATTTGCATATTAATATACTGTTAGGTTTTTTATATATGACGAATTTCAATAAAAAAGTTTTAAATCCAGGAAGTGACATTAATCCATTTGTAGCTATGGCAGAAGCAGGTGTGTCACCAAGTGAAATTAAGGATTTTGTCATATCAGAACTTTCACCATACTTTGAAAATATTGAAGTTGTCAAAGACCTTTCGGTAGAGATTTTATCTCCTGAAGTTATTAATTTGTACAATGTAAGATTACAAGATGATGAACATTTATTGAATTACGTTCTTGGAATTTATAGAAACGCAAAGAGTAAAAATAAAGATTCCTCGTTTCAAATTTGTGCTGATAGTGAGCAAGCAATTAATGACGGTTTATCTCATTATATGAGCCTTTTTTTGATGGAAACACCTAAATCTGAATTAGGCCTTCATGAATATACACAAGATATGTTCAAAATTATTGGATCTGTTATAGAGGCTTGCCTAAAACCTTTTCTATTTGATTTATTGCGACAACAGAGAATTTGTCGGAATAAAAATTTCAATATTATAGAGTCTCCAAAATTAGGGGTTATGGTTCAGGAACTTTATGACACTATTGAGAAAAAAGAATTAATGGCCCCAAACCCTTGGGGAATTCGTTTAAGTCAATGGAGAAATATTGCACAACATCATAATACTAAAATAGATAGAAATTCTATTGTCTGTAGTTATGGGGAAGGTCAAAATCGTAATGAGGTGACTTTGTCTAGGGACAAGTTGGGTGACTTAACTCAGAAGATAATGTCGATTTTTAGATCAATAAAGTTAGCTCGTACAATTTTCTTTATTGATAATTTAAAGGAGATTAAACCTCTTATTACTGACTTGAATATGAGAGAAGAAACGCGATTACTCTCTTTCACCACGGCTGTTTCAACCCAAGGTTTTAAGTTAAATAATCTAAACTTGACTGACGATTCTGCGACTGCTGAAATTGTTGATACACAAGAGGCAAGTCAACAAAGGTTGATTCATGCAAGTCAATTTCTAGTTCCTTTGTGGTTTGATACAAAAAGAAAAGAGTTGGTAATTGATTACTTGAGTAATTGCGGTGAAAGTATCGCAAAGTTTTCTGTTGCAGGTTCAGCTTGCGAAAACTTGACCACAGAAGTGATTGATATAGAACAGTATATCAATTTGGTGGAGTTTAACGTTAAATGTTCTGGTCTAATTCCATCGGACACTTAATTTTGAGACAGTATGTTAATGAATTAAGAGGTCTATATGAGTTTGAAAAAATCACACAAGAGTTATCCACAAGAATTTAAAGATGAAGCGGTACTAATGGTGTTGGAGCAAGGTTACAGTGTTGCTGATGCTGCAAAATCTCTAGGGGTTGGCACTAGCCTGCTTTACAAGTGGAAAGAAAGGTACGAAGTCCAACGGCAAGGCATCACCCTAGAAGAGTCTGAGCGTGATGAACTCAAGCGATTACGCAAAGAAAACAAAGAATTACGCATGGAGAAAGAAATACTAAAAAAGGCAAGCGCCTTCTTTGCGAAAGAAATGAAGTAAAATGTCGCTTCATTAAAAAACACTCAAATCAGTTCCCTGTTGCGCTGCAATGTCGAGTCATGTGCGTACGAATTATTGAGACACCCATTCTAACTCATTTATTGAAATGTTTAAGTGGATGTCTTGTTTTCAATATTGCGCCCGAGTTCAGTGAGAGACCATTTGTCGCCATCTAATAGTGATGTAGTGGTAACCATCAGAGAGTTAAGGCGTTTTTTGTGAATATTCGGGCACAGCTCAATACCAGAATTATTAAGACACCCACTCTAACTCGTGGGACTGAGTAAAGCGCATAGACAGCCATGCCAATCAGCTATTGAATTGTTTAAGTGGATGTCTTGTTTTCAGTCGTAGTAAAGCGCATAAAGGGACAAAATCACATAGACACCCATTCTAACTCATTTATTGAAATGTTTAAGTGGATGTCTTGTTTTCAGTCGTTGTTTTCAGTCGACGATAACCGGACATCCAGTTTCATTGCTATTTAAGCATCATGGGTCTGGCGCTGTCGCCATGCTGTAGAGATGCGATTTAAGCCCTCAGAGAGGCAGGCTCGAGTGGTTGCCAGGTTGAAGCGAACATGGCCTTCTCCCCCTGGGCCAAGGGAAGCTCCCGTCACCAGGTTCACTTGTGCTTCGGTTTCGAAAAAACGCTGAAGCGCTGCATCTGTTAGTCCCAATGCGCTAAAGTCCAGCCAGGCAAAGTAGGTGGCCTCCGGTTGAGTCGCGGTTACCAGTGGCAGATCTTGAGCAAGTTTACTTTTGAGCCGTTTAAAGTTCCCCTCGATGTAGTGCATCAGTGCCTCACTCCAGTGGTCACAGTCTCGGAAGGCGGCTTCGGTCGCGGCTTCTCCAAAGATACTGCCGCCGTAGCCCAGGTTACTGCGTTTTAGGCCCCGTGAATAGGCGGCTTGCAAGTGTTCGCTTTCGGCGATCATCAGTGCATGTTTAAGCCCGGTGGTATTGAATGATTTGCTTGCTGAGACCAGAGTGACGCTATTGAGAGATGCCTCGTCTGATAGGCTTGCAAAGGGGGTGAAAGGCACGCCCTTATAAAGAAGGCCGCAATAAACCTCATCCGTAACAACGATTAAGCCATGAGCCAGACAAAACCTATTGAGTTGTTCTAGTTCTTCTCGGCGCCACACGCGACCGACAGGATTATGCGGACTGCACAAAAGAAAAAGTTTGCTACGGGGTGTGACGCAGCGAGCAAGATCTTCGAAATTCATTTCGTAATGCCCATTGCGTTTTAGCAATTGGTTCGGCACGGCGACGCGGCCGCTAGCGGTGATCAGCTCTTCAAAAACATGATGAACTGGCGTTTGGTACAGAATTTCGTCGCCGGGTTCCGTGAGTTCCTCGATCAATGACTGCATCGCCGGATAGACACCTACATTACTTGAAATCCAATCCTTGTCGATTCTCCAGTCAAAATGTCGTTCGAAATATTCGATAACGGCATCGAAATAGCTATCGCGCTTGCTTGGGTAGCCAAAATGCTTGTTTTCGACGACTCGTTGCATCGCTTGGTTGATGGCAGGCGCTGCTGCGAAATCCATCTCGGCGGTACCAAAGCAAAGCAGATCCGGATTGTTGGTTCTGGCTATCTCGGCCTCCCATTTTTTGGTGCTGAGATAGGTTCGGTCTATCGGGGTATCAAAACCGTAGGGGTCGTCCACCGAGGTCTGAAAATTATTTTTAGATAATTTGCTTGTCATATTAAGCCTATAGTAAACCTTTAGGGAAATGCGAATTAGAGAACTCTAGCGAGAAATTCACGGGTGCGAGGTGATTGTGGCTTGTCTATCATTTCCCGTGGTTGTCCGCTTTCGACAACGACACCGGCATCCATGAAAATTAACTGGTCTGCGACTTCGCGAGCAAAACCGATTTCGTGTGTCACAACCACCATGGTGATCCCATCTCGAGCGAGATCCTTCATCACATCTAGAACTTCACCCACCAGCTCCGGGTCGAGCGCCGAGGTGGGCTCATCAAAAAGCAGTACCTTGGGATTCATTGCCAAGGCTCGAGCAATCGCGACACGCTGTTGTTGGCCGCCTGATAGCTGACGCGGGAAAGCGTCTCGCTTTTCTGCCAGGCCCACGCGAGCGAGCAGGGCTTCGGCATGGGCCCGAGCGTCGGCAATGGGTTGGCGGCGTACCTGTACAGGTGCCTCCATTAAGTTTTCAAGCACGGTCATATGTTGAAACAGGTTAAATTGCTGGAATACCATGCCGATTTCTGCGCGTCGCTGGCAGATTGCCGCAGGCGGGAGTTCGTGTAGCTTTTTGCCATCAAAGCGGTAGCCGACAAAATCCCCATCAACCAGCATGAGGCCGGCGTTTATCTCTTCCAGGTGATTGATGCAGCGCAGCAATGTACTTTTACCAGAGCCTGATGGGCCAATAATGCAAGCAACAGAGCCTGTTGGTACGCTTATATCAACGCCCTTTAGTACTTCAAGATTACCGTAGGATTTATGAATACCCGCAGCGTACACCATGGTATTGCTTGGTACGCCGAAGGTTTCTCTATGGTTAGTTGGAGCTTTCATATTTGGCTACTCTTGCTTCGTAAGGATAGGATCTGAGCTATGAAGCCCTTGCTGTGGCTGCGCTCTTCACGGCCGAAATAGCGTTCTAGATACGATTGTCCCATCGACATGAGCGAGACGATGAGGAGGTACCAGAAGGTGACAACGATCAGCAAGGGAATGGTTTCAAAGGTCCGAGCATAGATGGCCTGAGCAGAATAGAATAGGTCACCTACAGCGATGATGCTCACCAGTGAGGTGGTTTTCAGCAGGTTGATCGTTTCATTTCCAGTCGGTGGAATAATCATTCGCATGGCTTGCGGGATAATGATACGACGGGTCAGCAGGCTTGGTGTCATGCCCAGACAGGCTGCGGCTTCGGTCTGTCCTTTGTCTATTGAATTGAGTCCGCTGCGAATGATCTCGGCCATATAGCCAGACTCATGAAGTGACAAGGCTATCGTCGCCGCGACAAACGGGGTCATGATGTCGTTGGTGGCCACCGAAAAGACGGTGCCAAGCCCCGGGAGCCAAAGCGAAAACTCTTTCACGAGAATGGCTAGGTTGTACCACAGAACCAGTTGCACTAGGGCCGGCGTGCCGCGAAAGAACCATACAAAGATCCGTGCGGGGATGGTTAGCAATTTGCTGGAGGACATCATCATCAGAGCTGCAATCAGGCCAATTGAGGTGGCAAGGAGCATGATCACAATGGTTAGGACGATGGTCATCCACAGACCCTTCACAATCATTGGGTGAAACAGGTATTTGCTCACAACTGGCCATTGAAGTTCAGGGTTCGAGATAGCGCCATTAATCAGAAAGGCCACGATGAGAACAGTTAAGATGCTGGCAATCACCCGGACAGGATGGCGCAGCGGAACGACCATCAGGTTTTCGGGATCAAGTTTTGGTTTCGGTGTATGGGAGGCGGACATGGCAGTCTCCTGGCTGATGGAGGATGAAACTTAACCCCGTCATATGAGGATGACGGGGTGCTTGTGAATCACCTTAATCGGCGAGTTGAGTGGCATTGGTGTAGATCACTGAAGTGTCGACGCCGGAGCTGGTGAGACTGTAGCGACGAAGGATATTGGCATAGGTGCCGTCAGCGATAAGCTTATCAAAAATAGCTTTCATCATATTGGCGGTCTCGGTATCGCCCTTGCGGATCGCAACGCCCAGAGGCGAGGGCAGCATCGCGTCTCCAACCACGACTTGTTTGCCGTTGGTGGTTTTTTCAAAATACCCGGCAGCCGTCGAGTCGTCGAGCCTGGCGTCTACGCGACCAGAGATGACCGCTTGGATGGTGTCCTTTTGTTCGGGATAGAGCGCCTTATTGACAATTTCTAAACCGGCTACGGTACAGATTTCGGAAACTTTGTCTGCTACAAAATCGGCAGCGGAGCCAGTTTGCAGCGCAATCGTTTTGCCGCAAAGGGCGTTGTCCATTTTAAATGCGGCGGCTTTGTTAGGCGTGGTGACCACGACGACCCCAGATTGCAGGAATGAGACAAAGTCTACCTGCTTTAAACGTTCTTCGGTGACGGTGAAGGTTGCCCAAGCTACCTTGTTCCTTCCCGCAACTAAGGCTGGGATCTGGTTGGAAAAAGGCATGGTTTGAATTTCCAGTTTGGCTTCCATCAACTTGGCCGCGGCGGTCGCAAGTTCGATGTCGAAGCCGGCGGCCTTGCCGTTTTCGTCGATATATTCAAAAGGAGCATAAGACAGGGTATTTGCGATGGTGAATTTGCCCGTCTGTTTCACGTCTTTTATTACGGTAATTTCTTGAGCGCTGACTTGACTTGTTATGGCGACCATGAAGATGGCGCTGAGCAGGGGGCTGATAGGTTTAAGTGAGATCATTTGGTTTTCCTTCCGTTGGATTAATTTGACTATCAAGCAAGCGAATACATAAATCAAATAAATAATTTTAATGACATTCATGCAAACCATGCATATAAAGCTTGCAGTTGATCACATAATGGGAATTTTGGTGACTGATTTTTATCTAAAATTTGCAAAAGTAAACTAGGGATGGAAATCACCTTGAAGGGCGTAAAGACGATGCTTAAGCAAAACTAATTACGGTGAACCTTTAAGTCTTTCCCTTAGATTGAAGAATTATGTAAAGCTTAAAGCTTAAAGCGACGATAGGCGGCTTGCTTACCTTCTCGTTGCTTCTCTACAACGGAGCGCAGCAGGCTTCGGAACCAAATATGTCCAAGGTCGTTTTCCATCTCATGCTCATAGATAAGCGACAGGGTGACGTCGGGTAACGAAATCGGCGGGGGCAGGATGCGGATTTCGCTTTCCTGCGATAATACAGGCAAGATGCCGTCGCCAAAGGTGGTGAGTAAGTCTGAGCCCTTGATGACCCAAGGTGCGACGAGGTAATGCGGCACAGTTGCCACGATATTTCGAGACTTGCCCATATTTTTTAATGCATTATCGGCTAATCCTGGCGAGATTCCGTCTGCCGATATTTGTAAGTGCTGAGCAGAAAGATAGCCTTCCAGATTCAGGTGGTCGAGCTTTTCATTGCCAGCCCAGCCGGCGCAGACCATTTTATCGCGAGCCAATTCGACCACTCTAAACATGCCATCTTTCATCGTTGAGTTGCCAATGATAATACCGTCGACTTGCTTATTTCTTAACGAAGATGCTGCGTCATTTTCCCGTTCATGTATCGCGTTTAGGCTTGCATTTGGTGCTTCGATTGAAAAGGCCTCAATTAAGCCCGGTAGGAAAGTAACGGCAGTATAGTCGTTCACGCCAATCCGGAAGTTCCGCTGTGTTTTGCTTGGCTTAAATTGTAAATGCTGGTCTATCGCTGCGCGGATTTGCGAGATCGCTTGGGAAATTGCGGGCCAAAGTTCCATTGCTCGCGGTGTTGGTAACAAGGCTCGAGACTCTCGAGAGAACAATTCATCGTCTAATAATAGCCGTAGCCTTGCCAGAGAGTGGCTTATGGCCGGTTGGGTTCGATTTAGACGGGCAGCCGCTAGTGTCACGCTACGTTCTTGCATAAGGACATCAAAGACCCTGAGCAGATTGAGATCGATTTGCTTCAAAGCGTCTTCACTTCTGGCACTTGGAGGAAATTCTGTCATTACTTGTGACCTAATATGCACTATTTCTATTTAAGATGTCATACTGATTATATTTATGCATATTACAAGGTGAAGCAAGCCTTTTATCAAAAACACCGGATAGTTGGTACTTCATAAGACACCTCAAAACCCTCCAGCGAGTAAAACAATAGTCGTTATCTAAAGCGACATAAAAGGCCACCTATCCCAACTAGTGCTTACTTGGTAGAAAAGGTTGGGATGTTCTTATTGCTTGCTCCCCAGACGTTCGACTAAAAAGTCGATCAAACTACGCAACTTAGCGGACGGACGAGTATCTTGGTGATAGGTAAGGTACAAGGGTGTTGGCTTATAGGACCAGTCTGGCAATACTTGGACTAGATGGCCTTGAGCAATGTCATTTATTAAAACATAATCGGGTTGCATCACGACACCACAGTTATTGATCGCGGCCATTCTGAGAGCATCCCCCTGATTGGACATAAAGCGTCCATGAATATACACCTGAAAGGTTTCATCTTTAGGTCCTATTAAGTCCCAGCGATCCTGACGTTGCCAGTATGATAGGCCCAGACAGCTGTGATGACTGAGCTGATTTGGATGCTCGGGCATACCATGCTGACGGATATAAGCTGGAGACGCGGCCAGTATCCTGCGATATGCGCGTAAGGGGCGTGCAACCACACCGGGTTCACATATCTTGCCAATCTGAATGCCTAATTCGTAATTGTCATTACTAAGGTTTGAAATTCGATTATCCAGATTTAGTATCACGTTCACATCTGGATTTTGTTCCATATAAAGGCTCAGCTCTGGCACTAAACATTGACTACCAAAACTGACCGGGGCAACCATTCGTACTAGGCCTTTTGGTGCCGACTGTAATTCTATTGCGCTATTCTCAGCATATTCAACTTCAGCCAATACTCGAAGGCAACGTTCAAAATAGAGTTGACCGACTTCAGTGAGATGTTGTCGTCGAGTGGTTCGGTGTAATAACCGAGCCCCGATCCGTTCTTCCACTAATCTGATCTGCTTGGCTACCATGGTTGGCGACACGTTACTAGCCGCGGCTGCGGCGGTGAAATTTCCGCATTCCACCACTTTGACAAACATTTTCATCCCAGAAAGTACACTCATGATTAAGAACCTACAGGTTTTAAATCAATCAACTTAACACGTATTTATCATGGGTTTGGAGTTAAATATAATAAATTTTCATCACCCATTGGGTGGCTTCTGAGTGACTCATTGCTAGTCCAGATCAAAACCACAGATAGTCAACAGATGGTTGTTGTATTGGCTAAACAAACGATCACGTAGAAATATTGTTTCTGCACGATTCTTCATCAACAACTGGGTGTGAGTCATCTGAACATGCCTGAAGCGAGAAATGAGATATAAAATGAAAAATTCATATTCGATGGGCGTAATCTGCTGTCTTATCGCGACCTTTTCTTGGGGAGCCACATTTCCAATCATGACCAGCGCACTGATACACATTGATCCTTATACATTTACCACGCTACGCTATGGCTTTGCTGGTATCGCGTTAGCCATCGCACTATGGCTACGAGAAGGTGAGCAGGGACTGAATCTGAAAGGGGAGCGCATTGGGTTGGCTTGGTTACTCGGCTCTGCCGCTTTTGTGGGGTTTGGTTTTTTTGTGTTTTTAGGTCAGAAAATGGCGGGAGAAACTGGCGCATTAACAACCTCTATCATGATGGCAACGATGCCAATGTTGGGCATTTTGGTGAATGGTGTCTTACGAAAAGTAGTGCCTCCGACGATTTCTATAGGGCTGATTATGATGTCATTTTTTGGCGTAATGACCGTGATTACAAAAGGCCATTACGCTAGTTTGTTTGATTCTCCCACCAGCTATAAAGCCAATGCTTTCATTATTTTTGGTGCACTGTGTTGGGTTATATATACCGTAGGGGCCTCGTTTTTTCCTCGCTGGTCACCGCTTAAATATACCGCATTGACAACTTGTTTGGGGATGACCAGCGTATTGGTGATAAATGGAATATTATATGCCAGCGGTGTGGTTGCTGTGCCGACGACTAGTGCCTTTGTTTATGTGATTCCCCATGTTTTTTATACCGCTATTGTGGCTAGTTTCATCGGGATCCTATGTTGGAATATTGGTAACAAGATTCTGACGCCACTTAATGGTGTTTTATTTATGGATATTGTGCCTATTACCGCTTTCTCTATCTCAGCGATGATGGGAATAAACCCTGGCTTTCCTGAAATCGCTGGGGCCAGTATCACAGGAGCGGCACTGATTCTTAATAATCTCTATCTTCGGTATCGCGTGACACCTAAAAATACGAGGCTCTCGGTTCGCAATAACAGCGAGATAAGTAAACAGCCATCCTAATTCAGTGAGTAGCAGGCGGCCCTATCAAGTAGATATTTAGTGGCAAGTATCAGAGTACTATGGAGTTTTTTGTGAATTTTCGGTGCATTCCGATCAGTCATTTCGTGACAAATTATTGAGACACCCACTTTAACTCTTTGCAAATAGCAAATAGCAAATAGCAAATAGCAAATAGCAAATAGCAAAATGGAAATAATTAGACATCCACCCCAACTAGCCAAATGCCAGTAATAGTCTAAACTATCAATAGTGTTTTTTGGAGTTATTGCCATGCCTCGGTCAAGACAGTCGCAAGTGAGCTTATCGGATACACCTTATTATCACTGTGTTTCCCGCTGTGTTCGGCGGGCTTTTTTGTGCGGTAAAGACCAACACACAGGTAAAAGCTATGAGCACCGCCGCCAGTGGGTGGAAGATTATTTGCTGCAACTTACTGCAGTTTTTGCCATTGATGTCTGTGCTTATGCAGTTATGAGTAATCATACCCATGTGGTATTGCACATTGATAAGGCTAAAGCCGAAGCCTGGTCCATGGATGAAGTCTTAGAACGCTGGCATATTCTGCATCAGGGCACCTTACTGACTCAGATGTACCTCAATTCTGAGTTACGTCCAAAGTTAAGTGAGGTGCAACTACAGGCCATTCACGCCACCGCCGAAGTGTATCGGACTCGCCTCTTTGATTTAAGCTGGTTTATGCGCCATTTAAATGAACATATTGCTCGAGCTGCCAATAAAGAAGACCAATGTACCGGTCGTTTTTGGGAGGGGCGTTTTAAATCTCAAGCGCTTTTAGATGAAGCAGCCCTCGCAGCTTGCATGGCCTATGTGGATTTAAACCCGGTTCGCTCAAATATAGCGAGCACGCCTGAAACCTCGGACCACACCAGTATCAAACAGCGCATTCAGCAAGCCAAACAAGGTCAGCAACCCAAGCCGCTAATGCCCTTTGTCGGTAACCCCAGAGAAACCATGCCTAAAGGCTTGCCTTTCGCGTTACAAGACTACCTGCAACTGGTGGAACTTACCGGTCGAGTTATCAGAGAAGATAAACGCGGTTATATCGATGATGCACAAGCGCCCATTTTACAGCGCTTACAAATCGATGAGGAAAGCTGGTTAGCCTTAAGCACGGGTTTAGAGCATCACTTTGCCAGCGTGGTTGGGGCAGGGCATTCACTAGAACGCTATAAGCGTGAGCACAATCAACAACGAATTAAAGGCATGGCAGCTGCCAAGCGCTGGCTGGATCTAGGTTAAGAACTTACAGGTTCAATTTCATTGACTCGCGAGTGATTCAGGTTATCTAGGCTAGCTGTGTCTTCCGTCTCGCTGATTGCCAGTTTTTATTATCCCCCTCTTTATTAATACTGAACTTTTCAACATCAAGCTGCCTTTACATGGATGAAATGTGATGTTTATTGCTTAATGGTGGCGGTTAAAGTGACTTTAAGAGTGGATTTTAAAATGGCTGTCTTGTTTTGGAAGAGTCTCGTTTTAGGAGGCTTAAGCATTTCGATTGTTTTCGAGCTTTATAAAGCCTTAACTTTACAAACTCTAGGCGAATGACAATAATCAGTTGATGTTATAGCCAGAGACCCATTATGAAAACCACAGATAGCATCTTGTATGATTATTAAAATGGCTGTCTTGTTTTGGAAGAGTCTCGTTTTAGGAGGCTTAAGCATTTCGATTGTTTTCGAGCTTTATAAAGCCTTAACTTTACAAACTCTAGGTGAATGACAATAATCAGTTGATGTTATAGCCAGAGACCCATTATGAAAACCACAGATAGCATCTTGTATCGAATCAAAAGTCGAGGTGTGCAAACGGTTAAAATGCTGGCTGAGTACCTAGACATTACAACCATGGGGGTGCGCCAGCATTTACAAGCACTAGAAAAAGAAGGTTTGATCGAGCATTTTGATAAGAAAGTGAAAGTAGGTCGGCCGACTCGGTATTGGCAATTGACTGAGGGGGGACATGGTCGTTTTCCCGATTGCCATAGTGACTTGAGCGTGCAACTGCTTGGTGCGGTACAACAAGTATTTGGTGAACAGGCGATTGAACAGTTGCTGGCTCATCGCGAGCAGCAAAGCTTTAATATTTACCAAACTTTGTTAGCAGGTGAGCGCAGTTTAGAAGACAAGCTAGAAGCTTTGAGTCAAAAGCGGGGCGCTGAGGGTTATATGGCAAATTGGCAACGTGAGGGAGAGCACTACTTGTTCATTGAAGATCATTGCCCTATTTGTGTTGCCGCTAGTGAAAACCAAGGTTTGTGCCAGTCTGAGTTAGCGTTACTGGCAAAGTTGTTCAGCAATTGCCAAGTCGAGCGGATTGAGCACATCGTTGAGGGGGCTCGTCGTTGTGCTTATCGCTTAAGCCCTATAGAAGGCGAACAATGACCTTTACACTGCAGCTACCCAAGGTCAGCCTTGGAGCCACTCTATATATTGTGAGTTTTTTATCTCAAGCTTGTGAATTACAAGCAATTCCGCCAGCGCAAGTGCAGCGGGGCTGCGGTTGCAGTTATTACTTCCCTGCAAAACCACCACTGCCACCGAAGATTGTGCTGCAAACCCAATTGGATGGGCTACAGCCAAGGATGATGCGTGAAGGACAGCTGGTTGAGTTGTGGGGGGCTAAAGCGCGTCCCTTATACACTCAGCCGGGTTGGGTTAGCGAACAAAAATTTCGCTATCAGGCAACCTCAATTAAGCTTTATAGCGAGCTTCGTCGCGGTTGTACTTGGGGTGAAGCGGGTTGTGAAGTTCTGGGTTATTTGAGCCAACTTGCCATGGCTGACAATTACCAGCAATGTCAATGGTTGGTGCAAGGGGATTGTGGCTGCTAGGCTCACTGATGATTGAGCTCTGCGTTTGAGTGTTTGGATACTTTTCTCAATCTTTAAAATGAGCGGGTAAACCCGACAAAGCCAGCTTTTTAAGCTAGAGAGGATTAGATGGAATATCAAGCGATCCTTGAGTTTTGGTTTGAACACTTACAGGCAGAGCAGCGATTTGTGATTGAAGCGAGCGTTGATCTGCAAATAACGGAAAGTTATAGTGGGCTACTGCAAAGCGCTAGTTTTGCGGAGCTATGGGCTTGGCGTGATAGTGCTAAGGGGAGTCTTGCGGAAGTCATTGTATTAGACCAATTCTCTCGTCATATTCACCGAGGTTCTGCCCAAGCTTTTGCTTGCGATCCGTTGGCATTAGCCTTGGCGCAAAATGCGGTGGCGAAGCAATTTGATCAGCGGCTAACACCAACGATGCGTGCATTTTTATATATGCCCTATATGCATAGCGAATCTTTAGTGATCCACCAACAGGCGGAACAGTTGTTTCATCAACCCGGTTTGGAGCAACAGTACCAATTTGAATTAAAGCATAAAACCATTCTCGAGAAATTTGGACGCTACCCCCATCGTAATCAAATTTTGGGTCGGCAGTCGAGCGCAGCTGAATTAGCATTTTTAGCAGGGCCTAATTCATCTTTTTAGGATTCTCAAGCACTTAAGCTTCTGCTTGCGAAATGCATAGCATTTTTTAAGCATAGCGACTGGCTTACACGCTATGCTTAATTAATATCATCTCATTCAGGAGTGTTGGGTGAAAAGCGTAGTCATTGGACTGGGAGTCTATTTATTTAGCCTACATTTATATGCCGCGGTGAGCCTATTAGCGCCAGAAGAACAAGCTGTAGTACAGTCAAATACACTTGAACAAGCGGGGATGGTTGAATTAAAAGGCGGGGCGGCAGTGATTGCCACTAAGGTTGACGATGATGTGGTAAGCCAACGTTTACTCAGCCGTTTAGATTGGCCTCAGGCTGGTGGGGCATCGCAGAGATGGTTAGCCAATCGTGCTGATAATTATCAATTACGCTATCCTCAGCTGCAACAGCGTATCTATGCTTATCATCCTCAGGCGCTTTGGTATGGTTATGCCCAAGCGCGTAAGGCGCGAGACCAACTACAATGGTTGCTGTTTGAGCTCAGCCTGGCGGGTGCTCCAGAACAAATAAGCCGATGGCTGGTTCAGCTAAACATTATCGATAGTAGTGATGCTCAATGGGAGTCTTTATACACCGATGCATTTCTCGGTGTAATTGCCTGTTATCAGCAGTTGATGGCTTTGGATTATTCGCAAAGTATGGCTTTGAATCATATCGCAGAATTGCCGTTACAATTGTTTATCGATCAAGCCTGGATAGCAAATCTTAATCAGCAGCAAGTTTATCAGCAAGTCATGACTTTACGGGGTGAACTAGACATTGAGCGGCTGCGTTATCGCCAACAAATGTTGTATTGGCTTAATGTGGCTCAACAGCGTACCGAAAACACCCGTATTGCAAATGGTCCTTTAATTCGTTTAGGAGATTCCGATCCTCGGGTTCCTTTGATCCGGGAGCGTTTAATTGAATTTGACTCTAATCATCAATTGCTTGAGCAGAATTTGCCATTATTCGAAAGTGAAACTTACAATGCTTTGCAACGTTTTCAGCAGCAACATGGCCTAAAAGCTGACGGTATTGTGGGTAAAGACACATTGTATTGGTTGAATTTTCAACCGCTAGAGCGCTCAAAAATGCTTGCAAAAAACTTACTCAGGCAGCAGCTTTTGGAGCGTTTTTTGGTGATGCCTCCAAATCAACAACGGATCGTGGTAAATGTGCCTGCCTATCAAATGAGCTATATCGACCAAGATATCGAATTGTTTCGTTCTAAAGTTGTGGTGGGTAGAGCGTCTCGTGCGACACCATTATTAGTGAGTGAAATCAGTAGTGTGGTGATTCATCCCTATTGGAATGTGCCCAGAACCATCGTCCGTAAAGATATTATTCCTAAACTGCGCCTCGATCCCAGCTATGTGCAACGCTTGGGCTTTGAACTATTTGACTATCAAGGTCAGGCGGTTGAACCGGAGCAAGTGGATTGGACTCTGGTTAAGGATACCGGAAGATTTCCCTATCGAATGCGTCAGCGGCCAGGCTCCGCAAATGCGTTAGGGAACTATAAATTTTACTTTGCCAACCAATTTGCGGTTTATTTGCATGATACGTCTTCCCCTGAGCTGTTTTCTGAGTCACAACGCGCGTTTAGTTCTGGCTGTGTTCGGGTTGAAGCTGCTGAATCATTGGCAGAACAACTACTCAAGCAAGATGGTTATAGCCAACGTTATAAGCAGTCACTCATGGCAAAAGGTGAGCCTAAATGGTTACCTTTACGAAAACGAGTTCCGGTTTATTTGGTGTACTTTACTTCTTGGTTTGATAGCTCAGGTAGCTTGAATTATCGCAAAGATATTTATAATTTCGACCCGCAGATAGGCTGATAACAGCGCTGAAAACATCTTTTTAAACAGCTTGTTAGCTTACCTTTACTTAAACTTTAGCTCACTAAAAAATCATTTATTGTAGTGATTTGTTTGCTTTTTTTGGTTGTTGTCGGTATTTTACACCAAATTGATGTTTTTTTAATCCGTTTGAGGTAAGTGTAAATGTTAGACCGAAAGTTAAATAGGCGGTCATTGTTATTGGGGTTGGGCGCTGGATTTATCGGTCTTGGGATACCAAAAAGCTATGCAAGTTCTAGTATTGCCAGAGAACTTCCGGGAACACGCGTTTTAAATATGAACAACTTACATACCAATGAAAGTTGTGAAGTCTGTTTCTGGAAAGATGGTCAATTTCAAGAGAAACAAGTTAAACGTTTAGATAATTTATTGCGTGATTTTAGGCGCAACGAAATTATCAATATGGATAAATCTTTATACATGCAGATGGCCTTGTTACAAGAACGTTTGGGTGGGGAAGTCTTATTTGAAATCATTTCTGGCTATCGCTCTCCTGCTACCAATGAAATGTTACGCAATAGCACCACAGGCGTCGCTAAAAAGAGTTTTCATATGACCGGACAAGCTGTTGATGTGAGAGTCAAAAATGTCGCATTGCATAAGGTTCACAGCGCCGCTTTAGAGTTGGGTTTAGGTGGGGTTGGCTATTATCCAAATAGTGGTTTTGTGCATATCGATACTGGTCGAGTCCGTCATTGGCGAGGTTCTTAATTTGCGATGAGCGCAAGAATGAATGTTTGCGCTCATGCATATATTATATATCTATATTTCATTTTTTCTTTCTTATTTAGTTTATAAAACCGCCTAAGCTGCACAATTCCTGTGTAATATTCTGTTTGTAATATTTCTGTCACTTTTGCTTGCTTCAATGCATCCGCCTTAGACAAGTTGTTTGTCATTATTTAAATGCAAAGAGAAATATTATGAGAAATAAGTTAATCACAGCGTTAAGTATCGCATCTTGCCTATTGGCAACCAATGCTTATGCCAGTAATACAGTGACGGTGTCAGGTTCAACTTCTGTATCTGGTATTATGGAAATATTGGCCGAAAACTACCAAAGCACTCACAATGATGTGGTTGAAGTGCAAAGTACCGGCTCTTCGGCGGGGATCCGTGCTGTTAAAGAAGGGACAAGCATGATTGGTATGTCTTCTCGTGAAGTACAAGATGACGAACTCAATGCTGATACTAAGAAAGTTGTGATGGCGCAGGACGGTATTGCAGTGGCCGTAAACAAGGCCAATGCGGTTCAAAATCTAAGCATTGAACAAGTTAAAAAAATCTACTCTGGTGAGATTAAAAACTGGCAAGAAGTCGGTGGCGCCGATCAAGCGATAGTTGCGGTCACTCGCGAAGTGGGTTCCGGAACTCGTGGTGCCTTTGAAGATATTATGGGGCTCACTCGAAAAATTAATGGGGTAACGGTTACCGCTATTTCCCCTCGCGCTCAAGTGGCCAGTGGCAATGGTGCCATTAAAACCTTAGTGGCGAATAACGTCAACGCTATAGGTTTCATTTCTCTTGGTTCGGTTGATGATTCTCTTACCGCCCTAAATATTGAAGGTGTCGCCGCAAACAAAGCCAATATTCAAGCTGGTCATTACGAAATTGCCCGTCCTTTTATTCTGTTAGTCAATACAGACCCCGCACCAGAAGCTCAGCAGTTTGTTGATTACATTATGAGTGATGCCGGCCAAACCATTGTTGCTGAACACGGCTACATCGAAGTTAACTAGGTTTTCCTTTAAAAGCTTAACAAAGGGGCATGAGTATGCCTCTTTGTTGTGCCTTGGGTGTGGAAATAAAATCATATGAATCAAACGATTATTACGCCAGGGGCTGAGTTTAACAACCCAGCATTAGTTGCAGCGCTCAAGCAGTCATCTGAAAAGGTTGACTGGCTTGGACGTTTTTTTAATCTACTCTTTTTGCTGAGCGCACTGATTGGTGTTCTGTCGGTCGCGATTATTGGTTATTTTTTGGTGCTTGAGGGCTTACCAGCCATTCAGTTTGCGGGTTTAAGTCATTTCCTGATCGGAACTGATTGGTATCCGCCGGCCTTATTTGGTGTCGGCGCGATGATTGTGGCATCACTTGTTTCAGCCCTCGGAGCCGTGCTCATTGGGGTTCCGGTTGCGTTGTTAACGGCGGTATTTTTAGCTGAAGTTGCACCGAAACGCTTGGCCAATATGATCCGCCCGGCGGTAGAGCTGCTGGCGGGGATCCCATCGGTTGTTTATGGTTTTTTTGGCTTGGTGATCATTGTTCCGGCAATTGAATCGGTGTTTAAGGTACCCGCGGGTAGCACCATTTTAGCGGCCATTATTGTGTTGGCGGTGATGATTTTACCCACGGTGATTACCATTGCTGAGACTTCTATTCGCGCCATTCCTCGCAGTTATAAAGAAGGATCTTACGCGCTAGGAGCTTCGCCGATATTTACCATTTTTAAGGTGATCTTGCCGGCTGCCCGCTCAGGGATTTTAGCTGGTGTGGTGCTCGGAATTGCACGTGCCGTCGGCGAAACCATGGCCATTATTATGGTGATGGGAAACTCCCCTGCGATGCCTGGCTCACTGCTTGACTCGGCTCGCTCCCTCACCGCAAACATCGCTCTGGAAATGTCTTATGCAAGTGGAATTCATGCCAGCTCATTGTATTCAACTGGGATTGTGTTGCTGGTTTTTGTGATGTTGTTAAATGGGACGCTGTTAATTTTGAATCGTCAGAGGGTTAAGTAATGCGCCGTCGTATTGAAGATCTGGCTACTTTAAGCCTCGTTTGGGCCGGAGCTGGCTTGACTATTTTATTTTTGCTGTGGATGTTATGGCACATCTTAAGCAATGGTTTAAGCCATGTAAGTTGGGAGTTTATTAGTTCAAGCTACACCACGATTGGTAAAACCTCGGGTATTTTCTCGATGATTGTCGCCACCTTATATATGGTGCTGCTATCGATAGGCATCGCAGCCCCAATTGGCATTATGACTGCACTTTACTTAACCGAGTATGCCAAGCCCGGGAGCAAAGTTGTCAAGGTGATTGGTTTTTGCACGGAGTCTTTAGCGGGTATTCCATCGATTATTTATGGTTTATTTGGGATGACTTTTTTTGTGGTCACTCTTGGTTTGGGCTTTTCGATTCTGTCGGGCGCGCTCACCTTAGCCATTTTGATTTTACCGGTGATTATTCGCACTACTGAAGAAGCCCTGATTGCAGTCCCACAAGCATACCGAGAAGCGTCTTATGGCTTAGGCTGTTCACGGATCTATACCATCTGGCGGGTGATCCTTCCATCGGCGATGCCTGGTATTGTCACCGCGGTAATTTTAAGTACCGGGCGAGTGATTGGCGAATCAGCCCCTGTGTTTTTAACCGCGGGTATGGTTACCAGACTGCCGGAGTCGGTGTTCGATTCAGGGCGAACTTTAACCGTTCACTTGTATAAATTAACTCAAGAATTGTTCACCGTTCATGAATGGAATCAGGCGTATGCAACTGCCACGGTACTGATTGTCTTGGTTTTAGCCATTAACCTACTGACTAAATTGATCGCGAGTCGATTCAACAAAGCTGCTTACTAAGAGATAGATATGAATAAGTTTGATGTTCAACAACTTGATTTACATTACGGTGATACGCACGCACTAAAGGCGATTGATTTAGAAATTCCGGAGAAACAAGTTACGGCACTTATTGGTCCGTCTGGTTGTGGTAAATCAACCCTGTTACGGACTTTAAATCGGATGAATGATTTAATTGAAAATGTGCGTATTACCGGGCGTGTGTATTTAGAAGGGAAAGACATTTATCAAGAGCGTAATGTGGCTGCGCTACGGATGAAGGTGGGAATGGTTTTTCAAAAAGCCAATCCCTTTCCCATGAGTATTTACGAGAATGTGGCTTATGGGTTACGCGCTCAGGGGATCCGCAATAAGCAGACACTCGATGAGGTAGTTGAAAATGCCTTGCGCAGTGCCGCCCTGTGGGATGAAGTGAGCGATCGCTTACAGAGTCATGCTTTTGGTTTGTCGGGCGGTCAGCAACAACGTTTATGTATCGCGCGGACCATTGCAATACAGCCTGATGTGATTTTGATGGATGAACCAACTAGTGCTCTGGATCCCATCGCCACCCATAAAATTGAGGAGTTGATGGAGGCGCTGCGTAAAAAGTTTACCATTGTGATTGTCACGCACTCGATGGCGCAGGCGAAGCGTATTTCAGATAAGACCGCTTTCTTCTGGATGGGGGAATTGGTGGAGCATGGTGATACTGAGCAAATATTTAGCGCGCCAAAGGACCAGCGAACCCAGGGGTATGTGAATGGAGACTTCGGCTAAGGCTCGCTGAGGGCTTGATAAAAATGCCGTGATTTGAAAACTCGGCATTTTTATTCCTATAAGCGGGAGTTGAGCTTGCTAAATTTCCAGGTGGGCGCTTGTTGACGCCGTTGTTCACAGCGTTGTAAAACTTCCCGTTTGGCTTGCTCATCCAGCCCACTCCAGGCGCAGATTTCATCGAGTTGCCGAAAACAACCGACGCACTGATCTTTGTCATCCAACGTGCAATGCCGAATACAAGGGGATGCGATAGCTTGTGGAGCGCTCATTGTGTTTTCCTGGTCTAAATTGTCGGTTTTTTCGGCGATCAATGGCGTGCCAAAAAAACCATCAATGCACGGATCTTTGCATCTAAAGTACAGTATAGCTACCAGCGAATAGATGCGGGGCGCTCAGTGTTTGCCCTTGTCTCAATCTTCTAAGCCGTAAGGTAGCTGAGCAATGGTATAGAGACTCTGTTCATCCCCTTCTAAGCGAAACTTTGCGGTGGCATCCGTATCTTTATTTAACACCGCTAATAGTTCAATATAGCCAGGATCGAGCTGAACGGCCTGTAATACGGTGGCTTTGGCTCGCCAGTTTTCACCCAGTTTTTGTTCTAGACGGTCGCCAGCTTTGGGTAAGAGATCGCCATGTCCGGCAAAGCGCAGCGTCGCTCGCTTGTTGTTGCCGCGATACTTGGCGCGTGCAATGGTTTCCTGACCGGTATAACAGCCTTTGGAAAAGCTAATGGCGTTTAAACACTGTAGGTTTAAGGCTTGAGGAATGAATTGCTGGCTGGTGGCCAGCTCCAGCATGGGGAGGCCGGAGACAATCTGTAACGCGCGCCATAATTGATTGGCGTCGAGTGGGCTGGCTGGCGCATCTTCTCCCCAATTGGCGAGATCGGTAATCACTAAATAGCGGCGTTTGGGACCATCCAGGTGCACACAAATGCCACTATCGATTAAACCACCATAGCTGGCGATATCATCGCCAAAATGTTCCGCGATGTAATGTGGGGCTTCACTGCCAAGTACTGCGATAATCTGTAGCTTGGTTTCGGTTTCGATGGCCACTTTGGAAAATACCGCATATTTCTTTAGCTGGGCTAATTGGCTGTCGGCAAGCGATTTTGGTTGCAGGTATAAGTAGTCATCGTTTAAACGCAGCAGTCGCAATACTGACCACATTTTACCTGTGGGGTCGCAGTGCGCTGCCAGACTTTGTTGGCCCGGATCAAGACTGTTTACGTCACAGCTAAGCTGTCCTTGCAAATAGCTTTGGGCGTCAATTCCACTCACCCTGACTAAATGCCATTGGTCCAGAGGCTGAACTAACAGCGGAGGGAGAGTGCATAAGGTTTGTTGAGACATAGTCGGCTTCCGTTGAGAGCTAGATCAAGCTTATTAGCGTGTAATTTTGTTGCTGAAATGGTATTGTCGTCAATACTTTTGCAGCATTTTTTAACTGGTTATTAACTGTGGCTAATACCGAGTTTACCAGTGTCACTGATGTATACAAGGAACAACATGCAGGAAAATAAATCACGTTTAAAATGGGCTTGTCGTCGGGGGATGTTGGAACTTGATGTATTGTTTATGCCGTTTGTAGATGAAGCTTATGATGATTTGAGTGAGGCGCAAAAACAAACCTTTAAACGCTTACTCGCCTGTGATGATCCTGATTTATTTGCTTGGTTTATGGGACACAAGTCTTGTGAAGACCAACAGTTAGCTGCGATGGTTAATGTTATTCTCAAGCGCGTCAAAGTGTGAATTTAGGGCGACTCGTTCGTCGACTTATTTTGCGCTGATCTGCCTGATGGCTGCGGCGCAAGTCTTGTTGTTATTTTGTTTCCCTCGTTTACTTCCTTTACTCCCTCTGAGTCTTTTTTCGATAGTGCTGTGCTATTGGCATTGGTGGTGCTATCGCCCTAAGGGTTATTTTTCTGCGGAACAGATTGCTTACCAACAAGGTGGGAAAACTGAGGTTTACCAATGGTTAGCGAACTCTCGCGTGGCTTTTACTTGTTGCATTATTATTGGTATTCGCCAAGACCGTTTAAAATTAAATGTGATTTTTGCAGATAGTATTGAGCATGATATTTATCGTAGGATGTGCTTTGTAATTAACTTTCCCATCGAGTCTGAACAACCATAAGGGCGGAATATCGTTGCAACGGTGGTGAATAGTATGAAGGCTTAGCTAAGCTAAGCCTTGTTTAAATCCATCGATTTAGTCTACGTTATCTGGTTCTTGATAAAAGGTGTTTGGATCGAGGATAGTCGGCTTCACGATGTCCAGTTTATCTGGGTAATCCAAATTATAATGTAGACCGCGACTTTCATGACGGCGCATGGCACAGCCCACGATTAACTCGGCGACTTGCACCAAGTTACGTAATTCTAAGAGATTATTCCCCACTTTAAAGTTTGAGTAATATTCATAGATTTCTTGCTGTAGTAAATGGATTCGATGCATGGCACGTTGTAAGCGCTTGTTGGTACGCACAATGCCAACATAATCCCACATAAATAACCGTAGTTCGTGCCAATTGTGGGTAATGATGACTTCTTCATCTGAATTACTCACTTGGCTGTCGTCCCAAGGCTTAATTTGGTTGCATATACTCACTTCGTTTAGATGTGCTTTTATATGCTGGCTAGCGGAATGAGCAAACACCACGCATTCCAATAGAGAGTTGCTGGCCATTCGGTTGGCGCCATGTAAACCAGTGTATGCCACTTCGCCAATGCCATATAAGTTTGCAATATCCGTTTCGCCATTCAAGTTGGTGACTACACCGCCACAAGTATAATGGGCTGCTGGTACAACCGGTATCGCTTGTTTACGGATATCGATCCCGAGATCTAAGCAACGTTGTAAAATAGTGGGAAAGTGTAATTCGATAAACTCATCATCGCGATGGCTGATGTCTAAGTAGACACAGTCTGCACCGAGGCGCTTCATTTCGAAATCGATGGCGCGGGCCACGACATCACGAGGGGCTAATTCTTCTCTGGCATCAAAGTCAGGCATGAAACGAGTCCCATCGGGACGTTTTAATAACGCGCCCTCTCCTCGGAGTGCCTCAGTGAGCAAGAAGTTTCGAGCTTCTGGGTGGTATAAACAGGTGGGATGAAATTGATTAAATTCCATGTTCGCAACTCGACAGCCGGCGCGCCAAGCCATGGCAACCCCATCGCCACTACTGACATCAGGGTTACTGGTGTACTGATAAACCTTGCTTGCACC
Organism: Agarivorans sp. QJM3NY_33; assembly: GCF_050870865.2. Classification (NCBI taxonomy): domain Bacteria; kingdom Pseudomonadati; phylum Pseudomonadota; class Gammaproteobacteria; order Alteromonadales; family Alteromonadaceae; genus Agarivorans; species Agarivorans sp. QJM3NY_33. The sequence goes on along the minus strand of NZ_CP194039.2, from coordinate 3,310,906 downwards.
GCCAGTCGCCATCGCCACAAATTTTGCTTTGACTACATCAACTCGTTCGGTATTTCGATTCCATACATAGGCACCGACAACAGTTTTTTTCGGGTCACCTTCTTTCACAATTAAGTCGACCGCATTAAATCTCTCTAGAATCGTGATATTAGGGTGGCTTAATACTGCTCTGACCAAGGTTTGTTGAACGGCCTTGCCTGTCGCATCGGCAGCGTGCAAAATGCGACGTCGACTATGCCCGCCTTCACGAGTGAGATGATACTGGGCCTCGCCATCTTTGGTGGTCTCTTGATCGAAGGGAACCCCAAGGTTGATGAGCCAGTCGATACAGCGTTTACTGTTTTCTGCGGTGAATCGAACGGTGGCTTCTTCACATAAGCCATCACCGGCGATAAGAGTATCATTGACATGTTCTTCTACGCTGTCATTCTTATCGAACACGGCAGCGATGCCGCCTTGGGCATAATATGTGGAGCCTTCTTTTAGTGGTCCTTTGCTCAGGACGTGGACTTTGGCATAATCTGCCAAGTTTAACGCCATTGTTAAGCCTGCAGCGCCACTGCCTATTATTAGAACATCGCTAGTGTATTCCATTAGATGCGCTCTTATATGAAGTTAAAGGGAAATTTGAGTATATCGTAGTTTAACTGAAACTTACTCAAGTTTGCACTGTCTCACAGAGGCGCAAAAATTTATTTGATGAAAAGAGAACTTTTTTGAAAACAAGTAGTCTGAAGAGATGTGCCGCCAGAGAAGTTACCGACACCCAAGCATTAGGAGGTCGGTAGTTACTGATGTCAGAACAGTGGACAGATCAAGCGTTGGTCGAAAGAACTCAGCGCGGAGATAAGGCGGCATTTAATTTGTTGGTTCAAAAATACCAACACAAGGTGGCTAACCTGGTATCACGATATATTGTGAATCATGGTGATGTAGCCGATGTAACGCAGGAAGCATTTATTAAGGCTTACCGAGCGTTACCTAATTTTCGTGGTGAGAGCGCATTTTATACATGGTTGTATCGAATCGCCGTGAATACCGCGAAAAATTACATTGTTGCTCAGGGGAGAAGGCCTCCAGCAAATGATGTAGACGCAGATGAAGCCGAGTTTTACGATGGTGCAGAAGCATTGAAAGAAGCTGATACACCAGAAACCTTGTTGCTATCTGAAGAAATAAAAGAGGTAGTTTTTGCTACAATGGAAGGACTACCCGATGATTTACGTACGGCAATTACGCTTCGAGAGATAGATGGTCTTAGTTATGAAGAGATTGCAAGTGTGATGGATTGTCCTGTTGGTACTGTCCGTTCGCGGATATTCCGAGCAAGGGATGCAATAGAGAAGCGGATCCAACCGCTTTTAAGCAGGTAATTTTGGGGATGAGTGACTAATATGGCAAATCAAGAACAGTTATCCGCATTGGTTGATAACGAGTCGACCGACGCATCACTGTTAGAGCTGTTAGCCAACGAGCCAGAGCGTGCTCAGCAATGGAGTAATTACCATTTGATTGGCGATGTGCTTCGTGGGGAAACCCCCAAGAAGATTAATTTGAATATTGCTGATAATATCGCGTTGGCCTTAGAAGATGAGCCCGCCATTGTCGCACCTCGGCCTTCTCATTCTTCTGAAAAAGAATCTTCTGGTAAGTTGGTGCGGTTTTTCAAGTATACGGGACAGTATGCAATTGCGGCATCAGTCGCGGTGGCTGCTATTGTTGGCGTTCAACAGTATTCTTTACAAGTAGCAAGTGATACAGAGCAACCTTTACCGGTATTTAATACCGTGCCTGTCGGTGGTTCGGTTGCTCCGGTTAGTTTACAATCTAGCCCACAGCCACGCGAGTTAAGTGAAGCCGAAATGATTGAACAACGTAAACGTATTAGTGCTTATTTACAGGATCATCGTTTTCAACAGAGAATAGTAGAGTAGTTATATAACTTATGCGTTTTAAACAACTTTTGATGCCAGTAATTATATTACTGGCATCTTTTTCTGTTTCGGCAGAGAGTACTGATAGTCCCCCTAGCGCTCCTAGTGAGGTCAGCCAAACTAGCCCCGCGATTAATTTATTACAAGAATATCAACAAGCCTTTCATCAACGTAACTACGAGTTGTCTTTTATCACGGTACGTCAAGGTCATATTGAACCAGAACGGTTAATTCATGGTGTTGTCGATGGGGTTGAAGTTGCGCATCGTGTATATCTCAATGGTCCTGCCAATGAAGGGGTTTATCGTCAAGGTGTTGTGGCTTTTTTTGAACCAGGACAAACACCTTATAGTTTAGCCTCTACTCGTTTACCGGGCATGTTTGGTAATTTGGCGGCTATTGATATTGATGGTTTAACCACGAATTATGATTTAGTGATCGCGGGCAAGAGTCGGGTTGCTGGACGTCCTGCCCAAGTGATGCGGATCGTTCCTAAGTCTTCCGATCTTTATGGTCTGTATTTTTGGATTGATTACGCGACGCAATTACCCTTGCGATTAGATATCGTTGACCATGATGGCGAGCTTGTTGAACAGCAAATGGCTGTCAATTTAGCCGAATTTGAACAACCCACCGCCTGGATGCATGAACTTGCTAGTTTGGATTTACCAAAAGCAGTGGTTGGTAAGCTCCCCGTTGATGAGTCGAAGCAGAAAATTAATTGGCGTTTAGGCTGGCAGCCGGAAGGTATGAAAGTTGCGCAAAAAGAACGACATTCATTATTATTGTTAGCTGAGCCAGTGGATTATCTCAAGTTAAGTGATGGTTTATTTGATATCTCTGTTTATGCAAATGCTATAGGTAAAACCAATCCCTTACGTGAACAATTGGTTCGCCAAGGGGCCACCAGTTTACATACGGTTGTCAGGCAGGGAGTTGAAATTACTGTTGTCGGAGAGATCCCTCCAGACACAGCCTCTAAAATTGCTGATTTTGTGAAATTGGGCCCTTATCTGGAGCTGCCAAGTGAACCTGCCCAATAATTCCAATTTAATTATCGAAACGGCCAAGGTTGTTGCGCTAGAGCAGGGATATGCAGTCGTTGAATGCGTGAGTAAAAGCGCTTGTGGCAGCTGTGGGAGTGCTGAGCATTGTGGTAATAGTTCTATCGCCAAGGCGTTTCCTCATCGAGTTCATCGGCTCAGTGTGAAACTTACCGAAGAGGTGCAAGTTGGTGAACAGATAGACCTAGGCCTAAATGCTAAAAACATGCTCACAAGTGCTTTACTGATTTATTTAGTGCCTTTGTTGTGTTTAATTGTTGGCGCGGGTCTTGGGCAGTTTTTGTTTGCGCAGCAATCATCGAATGAATGGGGCGTGGTGTTGATGGCCTTGCTGAGTCTAGGGCTCGGTTTTGTATCCGTTCGTTTATTCGCTAAACGTGTTAGTCGACAGCTTCAATATCGACCTAAGATGCTGAGACGTCACCGCTGAGTGGATTGAACGGTGATGGTAGTTGCTGTTTCAGCGATAAATTGTAACCGAGCCCTTCGGTTGGTGATGCTTGTTTAGTGATGCTGCCTTCCCGTATGATCCATGGTGGAGATGACTCTTTATTGAGTTTGTCCTGTCTAACTATAACGACAAGCGACTGCAAAAATAATAAGCAAAGATTAACAGACCCTAGTATTAAAATCTGATCTTAATTACACTAACGTTATAATCAAATTATAATGTTAGTGAGGTACACCCCAGTGGAAAACAAGACCGCGCGTTTTACAGTGCTGATGGACCCGCGTAAAAAGCAGGCATTTGAGAAGCTATGTGCTTCTCAAGACTTAACGCCGTCACAAGTCGTTAGGCAATTGATCCGAGAATATCTTGAGCAACATAATGTGAGTTATGCTGACAGTGCTACCCATAACCCACAAGTGAAACGTTAGCGCTGCTGTTTTGAGTTATGGTCTAGTAGAACTCGAACCGCTTCATCAAATAACAGGAACATATGCTCGTGGCCAACTAGCTCGATAATTCCTGCTTTCTTCAATTTGGCCGAGACCCGTTGATTGGCTCCAGATAGCAATACATTCACGCCACGACGCTGTAAGCCGCTGATGACTTCTTCTAAGGCTTGCAGCCCAGTAATATCGATAAATGGGACCCATTTTAAACGAATGATAAGGTGTTCAGGATCGCTGTGAGTATAGGCTAGCGCTCGTTCAAAATTTTCAACTGCTCCGAAGAAGAAAGGACCTTCAACCGCAAATACCAATATATTCTCTGGTAATTCTCCTAAGCCTTTCTCTGCAAACTCTAAGGCGAGTTCTTGTGCCGAAGATTGCTTCACTTCAACACTGCTCGCCATACGTCGTAAAAAATGCAAAGTTGCTAATATTACGCCAATATTGACTGCTACAACGAGATCGGCAAATACCGTAAGAGCAAAGGTAATTAATAGGATTAGCACGTCGGCTCGTGGTGCGCGGCGAACCATTTTAATGAAGTGTTTCGCTTCACTCATATTCCAAGCGACAACAAATAAGATGGCCGCAAGGGCCGCTAAAGGAATGTGTTTTGCTAGGGGGGCAAGCACTAACAATATGACTAATAAAGTGATTGAGTGGACAATACCAGCTAAGGGACTGTTGCCACCATTACGAATGTTGGTTGCGGTACGAGCAATCGCCCCGGTTGCCGCGAAACCGCCAAATAATGGCGCTGCTATATTTGCCAGTCCTTGACCAATTAATTCTTGATTGGAGTCATGACGAGTACCCGCCATCCCATCGGCAACCACCGCTGAGAGTAAGGATTCAATCGCGCCTAACATGGCGATGGTAAAGGCTGGGCCAATCAGTTCTATTACTTTCGTCCAGCTTAGTGAAGGAATGCTTAGCTCGGGTAAGCCTTGTGGTATTTCGCCAAAAGCTGAGCCAATTGTGCGTACGCCGTCAAATTGAAAGAATACTTGAATAAGGGTGGTGAGGACGAGCGCAATTAAGGGGCCTGGGACTCGTTTTAATAGCGGTACTTTCGGACTATAAATTACCAGCAATAGGGCAAATATGGCTAGCATGCTAGTGCTAAGATGAAATTGTGGAAGAACATTAATCAGATGATATAGCTTGTTATGGAAATGCTGACCAGTGACCTCAGGTAAACCAAAAAAATCCTTCCATTGGCCGACCCAAATGATGACCCCTATTCCTGCCGTGAAACCTACGATAACAGGCGCTGGAATAAATTTAATGACACTTCCTAGTTTGGTGATCCCCAAAAGCATTAAGATCAGTCCAGCTATGAATGTGGCTATTTGTAATCCTTCAATACCATGCTGGGCGGTGATGCTTGAAAGTACCACAATGAAGGCGCCGGTCGGGCCGGCAATTTGTACCCGGCTACCGCCAAAAATTGAGACCAAAAAGCCTGCGACAATTGCGGTATATAAGCCTTGCTCTGGTTTGGCGCCGGAGGCGATGGCGAAGGCCATCGCGAGAGGAAGAGCAACAACACCAACAATGACGCCTGCAATAATATTACTTACCCAGTTCTTAGGCTTGAGTAATCCCGCTCTTAGCGCTTCGCTAATCGCAATCATTTATCGCTCCAATTTAGAAAGGTATATTACAATTACATTATAATGCGATTATAATTAACGGCAATCATCTTTGCTTTATTATCTAGCTTTATTACAGTAAGGGTGGCCTAGAACATCGAATGTATGCTTGTTTAATGTGATGAGCGAATGACCGATACAATTGCGACTTGTCCTCAAGATGAATCTATCTATGCTTATCATTTGCCCTGAGTGGTGCCATGCATGCTCTGGTAACGGGTCTGAAGTTGATGCGGGGGCATTAGTTGTACAAGACGTTAGCGGCAACTCATTATAAGCTCGAGATTTTGTCCCTATTATTAAGGTTTTGAAGGTGAAGGGATTGTCATCGTTGGCCAAAATTGGCACTACAGTGAAAATTAATCAGCTAGTCTACGGTGATCGCAATATCGATGATATTGGCTAAATGATGCTTAAATTTGAGCTTGTAAAAAGCCTACGTGGACTTTTCTATTTGCTGAAGAGTGATTATTGGTTGCCTGTGCACCAAGAACCGAACGATTAAACAAGCCGAGAGGATTCACTGCTCTCGGCTTGTTTGTTTGATGCTCGACTCGGATCTTATACCGTCAACGATTGGTTTTAATTATTGAACGCCTAAATGCCAACGCTTCGTAAATGCTGGATGTTCTAATTGTTGGTGGCTCGCGATAATTAAAATACCATCGCGTTGCCAGTGCAATAGACCCTGCAGTAGTTGCTCTGTAGAGGCTTGGTCTAAACCTGAAAAGGGTTCATCGAGTAGTAAAACTGGGGTTTTGGCTAACAATAGGCGAGCTAAGGTGAAGCGACGTAGTTCGCCGCCAGATAAGCCGACACCGTACTCACCTAAAATGGTTTGTAGGCCGTGACTTTGTTTGGCTAACCATTCTTGTAAGCCGACTAATGATAATATTTCGGATAACTCCGTATCACTTGCTTTGGGTTTTGCGAGTCTTAAGTCGGCAGCGATGGTTAGCTGGAAGATAAACGGACGTTGCGGCAAGTAGCCAACATATTGATGCCAAGTGTTATCGTTAAACTGGTGCTGTAATTGTTGGTTTAGAGCAATCGAACCTGCTATTTTCGGTATATCGCCAGCAAGGGTTTGCAATAAACAACTCTTGCCAATACCTGAAGGACCGCTTAATAAGACCACGTCGCCAGCCTTAAAGGTTTGGTTTTGCTGGTGAGTGAGAATTGCTTGTGGTTTAAATCCAAAGCATAGATCTGCGATGCTAAAATTCAACTCCGCTTGAGAAAGAATATCGACCGTTTTGCTTGCCGATTCTGTCTTTGCACTTGGTGAGCTTGCGATCAGTTGATTGGTTCTATTTTTGGCTGCGACGCTATAACCGATGGCAAGGTGGAGAGAGGATAAAGCTTGAAAGACCTCAGATAAACCTAACCAAGCTAAGAGCAGAGCCACTAAAATAGCCGGATGCAGTGCTTGCTCGAGGACCATCGATGTTCCAGGCATCGCTAAACAGATTATACCGACTAAAAGCAACAGCTGGGCAAGGCTATCGGCGATGAGAACAGAGAGTTGGAGTCGTTGCTGTAAACGGTTGATTGTCTGTTCATTGTCTGCCACGGTTTGAGCATAGTCTTGCCAGCGACCAAAGGTTAAAAGGGTGGTTAATAATTGCAAACCAATGAGCGTGACTTGTCGACGTTGGCCATTGCAATTGACTTCTTGCTTGGCTAAATGAATACCCAGAGGCAACATCATAAGGGGGAGTAGTATAAGTCGCATCAGCAGGAGCAAAACGATGCTGAACAGTGCACTGGGAAGATAGTAGGCGATGGCTAAACTAAAAAATCCGCCAAGGGCAATAGCCCAGAACCAAGGTGCGATAGCTCGTAGTGGAAATTGGTCAAGTAAGTCAATGTCACTGATTAAACGTTGCAAGGTTTCGGCGCTATCGGGCTGCTCAAATCGCAAAGAATCAGCAATGCTTTGATGACTCAGTCGATGAAAGGTGTTTACCCGCAAATTTTTCAGCAGCGATAATACCGTATGGTGTGATTGTAAACGCTCTGCGTAGCGCCCCGCCGTTCGGGTAATGGCTAAAAACCTGATCACGGCTCCCGGCCGCATGTAATTGAAGCTGCCTGCTTGAATGGCTGCAACCCCTGCCATCGCGGCGGCGCTAATAAACCAACCAGAATAGGCCAATAGTAATACGGTGGCTGCAACGGTGAGTAAACCAAGCAGCCCACTGAGGCTCCAGCCTCGCCACTGCCAAACTAATAAGTGACGTAATTTTAATGATTTCATGGTGTCGGCTCTTGTATATGGCAACTGCTTGGCAGCGGTGATAACTCATCAGAATGAGTCATTTTACCTTCGCTCAGATAAATACAAGCGTCTAAAAAATGAAGGTGCTGCCATTGATGGCTCGCGATGAGCAGCGTTTTTCCTCGGCTTATTTCTGCGAGGACTTCGCAGAGTGGTTGAACACTTTGTTGGTCCAGCTCGGCAAAGGGTTCATCGAGTAGCCAAATGGCTTTAGGTTGTAGTAATAAGCGCGCGAGGGCCAAACGTTGTTGTTGTCCACCTGATAGCCCGAGTCCGCTTTCACCGATGGGATAGTCCAAGCCTTGTTGCGTGGTGGCTAACCATGTCCATAAGCCGACTGAAGTAAGGGCTTGAATCATTTCCGTTTCAGTGGCGTTGCGTTTTGCAAGTTGCAAGTTATCGGCAATGCTGCCGGGCATCAATTCGGCGTGCTGGTTTAAATAGGCAATGTGTTGCCTTAGTCGGGGCATTTGACTCGCAGATATATCAATTTCATTGACCGTTAAATTACCTTGAAAAGGAAGAAAACCAGCGAATAATTGCAATAGAGTGGACTTGCCGCTGCCACTTGGGCCAGTGATAAGGAGTCGAGATTGAGCGGGAATGTTTAGTTGCTCTAGTGCTAGTCGAGGCGTTTGGGTTTGTCCCACCACAATGTGAGAGAGTGTCAGTGAAAACTGCTTCGCTTGCAGTAATTTTTCTGGTAAATCATGGGTCGCTAAATCTGACCTTTGTTGGCGGCTCTCGGCTTCGCTGATGGCTCGCCATAATGGTGCTAGTAGTAAGCTCGCCGACTGTGCTTGTGCTTTGGCATGATAATCGTTGCCCAGTTGCCGAAGCGGTTGATAAAACTCGGGCGCAAGCAGCAGGATAAATAATGCTGAAGCATAATCTACAGGAACCACCTGTTTAAGCCAGGGGAGTTCTCCTAACAGACCTAAGCCTAAATATAGGGCGACCAACGCGATTGCCAATGAGCTAAATAACTCTAATACGGCAGTGGATAAAAACGCCAGTTTTAGGACTTGCATGGTACTGCGTTGATATCCTTCCGCTGCGTTAGCAAGGTGTGCTTCAGCAACATGACTGGCATTGAGTCTTTTTAAGATATTCAAACCTAGTAAAAAGTCATACAGTCGACCACTCATTCGACTTTGTACTTGTAGTTGTTTGGTACTGGCTTTGCTCGCTTCTTTGCCAACGAGGATCATAAATAGCGGCACTAAGGGGGCGGTACATAATAATAACGCACTAGCCAATAGGCTGTGTTGACTTACTACGATAGCGATTGTTAGTGGTGCGACTAATACTAGAAATTGCTGTGGCCAATAACGACAGATGTAACCATCGAGTGCGTCGATATGCTCAGTTAATAAACTGGATAGCTGGCCATCACTACCGTATTTGAGCTTCGCGGGCCCTAATAGTGATAAACCTTGCCAAATTTGGTTGCGCAATTGCTGACGTAAATTTCGGCTGGCACCTTGGGCTATAAAGTCTTTGCTACTTAAGAGTATTAATCGAATCAAAAATGCACCACCAAAACCATACCAGAGCAATGGCTCTGGTTGGTTTAGTTGGATCAGTGAGTTAGAAATGAGCGCCAAAAAGTACATTTGCAGAATAAGCAAAGGGATACTGAGTAGCGCGAGTAGGGTTGCGATTAATAGTTGCGGCCGGATTGGCCGCAACCAACTTCTAAGAAGTCGTGATGAATTATTATTGTTCAGGTTCGTCGTCCGAATATCCGTTAAATTCTAGCCACATAGCATTGATAATGCCAAAGGAACAGGCCAGTAGTACACCTAAAATCCAAGTAAAATACCACATAGAATGCTCCTTAATATAGTGAATGAGAGTTATCACGAATAGTTTGTTCATTGAGGCGACCAAACATTTTGACATAACACCAAATGGTGTAAGCCAATACGATGGGAACAAAAATACAGGCGACTACAAACATAATTTTGAGAGTGAGTTCGCTAGACGTTGCATCCCACATGGTTAGACTATGATTGGGTCGCGAGCTCGATGGCATAATGAATGGGAACATCGCGATGCCACAAGTCATAATAACACCCGCTTGGCCGAGCGAGGAGCAAACAAATGCAATGGCACCTTTGCCCATCTTGCTAAATAGCCCGGTGAATAAGAATGCGCCCACACCTAAAATTGGAAATAGCCATAAAATAGGGTACTTGGAAAAATTACTGAGCCATGCTGCGGGCTGAACCTCTACAGTTTTAGCCACTACATTATTAATCGCGTTGGTATCAATGGTACTGGTAAGGGTATACCCATCGATCCCCATATGTAACCAAAGACCTGCAAGCACAAATATTAGCGTTGCGCCAAAGCCAGCAATAACGCCGATAGATTGGCTTCGTTGCAAAATGACACCTTCGGTTTTCATTTGCAGATAAGCAGCGCCTTGGCTGACAAACATCAGCAAACTTAGAACTCCAACTAGTAAGGCGAAGGGATTCAGTAACGCAAAGAATGAGCCTGTGTAATGGATCCGTAGAAGTTCGTCAAAATGAAATGGAACCCCTTGTAATAAATTACCAAAAGCGACCCCGAAGATAATGGGCGGAACAGCTGAACCAACGGTGAGAGCCCAGTCCCAATTACTACGCCATTTTGTATTGTCTAATTTGGAGCGATAATCGAATCCAATAGGTCGTAAAAATAGCGCGGCCAGAGTCAAGATCATCGCCAAATAAAAACCACTAAATGCTGTCGCATAAACTGGTGGCCAAGCGGCGAATAGTGCTCCTCCAGCCGTAACCAGCCAGACCTGGTTGCCATCCCAATGGGGAGCAACGCTGTTAATCATGACGCGTCTTTCTTCATCGTTTTTACCAACCACTTTTAATAGGGCACCGACGCCCATATCAAAGCCATCGGTAACAGAAAAACCAATCAGTAGTACGCCGATTAACAGCCACCAGATAAATCTTAAAAATTCATAATCCATGTTATAGCTCTCCAAGTTGATCCGTTTCTAAGGCGTATTTACCGGTATGCAATGATGAGGGGCCTTTCCGTGCAAAATGTTGCATTAGCCAAACTTCAATGACAATGAATATGCTATATAAAGTGGTAATTAGACCTAGACTGATCCAAATTTCCGCCGGTGTAAGTAATGAGGCGGCTAAATGCGTTGGTAGTACCTCACCAACGGCCCAAGGTTGACGACCATATTCAGCGACAAACCAACCAGCTTCACAGGCAATCCACGGCAAAGGTAAACTAAATAAAGCCATCTTTAAGAACCATTTCGGTTTGTGTTGAATCCGTTTCGCACTAAACCAAAAGGCGAGTGCAAAGACCAACAACATCAAAAAGCCTGCGGCGACCATGATGCGGAAGGACCAAAACATTGGCGCAATTTGGGGAATACTGTTGTCTACGGCTAATTGTACCTGTTGATCGGTTGCGTTGGCTGGATTGTCTGTATAGGCCGTTAACAATAGTCCGTACCCCAGATCCTGTTTGACTACTTCAAAGGCGGCTTTGGTTTGTTCTGTGGTATCTCCGGCTCTTAGTAATTGTAATAAGCGATAGGCTTCTTTACCGTTGACAATCCGTTCGCGGTGGATTTCTTTCAAGTCTTTGAGACCTAATACCTGCTCATCAACCGAGCGTGTCGCAATAAGGCCCAATGCATAGGGAATTTTTATTGCGTAGTCTGTGGTTTGTGTTTCACTATTTGGCAGGCCAAACAGAGTAAATGCAGCGGGGGCTGGATGAGTTTCCCACTCGGCCTCAACGGCGGCGAGCTTCACTTGTTGCACATCGCCTAATTCATAACCTGATTCATCGCCAAGGATAATCACCGACACTGAAGAGGCAAGACCAAAGGCAGCTGCAATGGCAAAACTGCGGCGAGCAAAGGCTAAGTCGCGGCCTTTAAGCATGTACCAAGCTGAAATGGCCAATACAAACATTGCGCCAGTCACATAACCCGCAGATACCGTATGGACGAATTTTACTTGAGCGACTGGATTAAATACCACTTCAGCAAAGCTGGTCATTTCCATGCGCATGGTGGTGTAGTTAAACTCTGCTCCGACCGGGTTTTGCATCCAACCATTGGCGATTAAGATCCATAATGCCGATAAGTTAGAGCCCAATGCAACCAGCCAAGTTACCGCTAAGTGTTGAACTTTAGTCAGCCGATCCCAACCAAAAAAGAATAAACCAACCAAAGTTGATTCAAGGAAAAAGGCCATTAAGCCTTCAATTGCCAATGGCGCACCAAAAATGTCGCCCACATAATGTGAGTAATAGGACCAGTTGGTACCAAACTGGAATTCCATGGCTAAACCAGTCGTTACTCCCAGCGCAAAGTTAATACCAAATAGTTTGCCCCAAAACTTAGTCATATCTCGGTAAATCTGTTTACCTGTCATCACATAAACAGATTCCATGATGGCAAGTAAAAAGGTCATACCCAGGGTGAGTGGGACAAATAAGAAGTGGTACATCGCGGTGAATGCAAACTGCAATCGTGAGAGTTCAATAATATCCATAAACCGACTCCGAGGGTTAAATGTAGTCCTACATTAGGACAGTCTAATTTACATATTTAGACAAAATTTAGCTATCTGGGGATTGGCTATTTTGTTGATTTAGATCAATTAGTTTGATGTTTTGTATGTTTTTTCGCAAACTCGAACTGAATAACTGTTTTTTATCAAGGAAATATCATTAAGTCTGCTATCTAGAAATCTCTTTGGTTGTTTTTATTCTTGTCATTAATTGTGAATTATGATGCGTTGAGGTTAAGTATTTATTACAGTTTTTGTTCGATATAAATGCGCGGATTATTTTTCTTTTTTAGAGGAAGTGAAGGTTATTGTTGACTTGTTTAAGCTAGCTACTTCTGTGGCGTAATGATCCTTAGCTTGCTTTATTTCCCAATTTACGAGCGTTTGCTAACTGTGCTTTCAAGTTTTATCGTTATTTATTTGGTGTAAAATACAAATTTAAGTTCTTTAAGCTTGCGGGGGCACTCGTCGGATGATCTTTAGTGTTAGTTTTAGCGAGCTTGGTTGTTGATTTGTGTAAAATGATCGATTCGCAATCGTTGTTACAGGACTGAATAATCCTGTAACTGGTGCCTCTGATTACAAGTTATATCACGCGGCTCGTGGTGATTTAGGCCCGCAAGAATGAACAGATAGTGAGTTAGATTGGTAGAATGGCTAACAGCGTTTTTCGAAGCATTGTATTCAATCGTTTTTACTGTTTAATGAGCGATATTGGCTTAGCCTTCTTGCTAATGTGCTTTTCGCCGCGATTAAAAAGCCTGGAATTCGAACCAATTTACAACAGCAGAGAGCAATCGCTCTCTTTCACTGGGATCTGATCCCCTTGAAATAGTCGCGCATTTTTTTTGGATCTTGATGGATTGTGGTAGTATCCGCGTCAACGATATAATGTGCGATTGCCGCATTTTTTAGAAAGGCAAGATTTGATTCTTTAGCCAATGATTTTACATAGGTACCCCCTTGATAAATAAGAATATTCGTAATTTTTCGATTATTGCCCATATTGACCATGGTAAATCGACCCTATCTGACCGTTTAATTCAGCACTGTGGTGGATTGAGTGCGCGCGAGATGGAAGCTCAGGTATTAGATTCTATGGATCTTGAGCGCGAACGCGGAATCACCATTAAAGCGCAAAGTGTCACTTTAGATTACATCGCTAAAGACGGTGAGACTTATCAGCTCAACTTTATTGATACGCCAGGGCACGTCGACTTCACCTATGAAGTCTCTCGTTCTTTGGCGGCCTGTGAAGGTGCTTTATTGGTGGTTGACGCAGCGCAAGGGGTAGAGGCTCAAACTCTCGCCAACTGTTATACCGCGATGGAAATGGATCTGGAAGTTATTCCAGTTCTGAATAAAATCGATTTACCGCAAGCTGACCCAGACCGGGTTGCTGAAGAGATTGAAGATATTGTTGGGATCGACGCGACTGATGCCACCGTATGCTCGGCTAAAACTGGCTTAGGCATTGAAGATGTATTGGAAACGATTGTTCGCGATGTACCGCCCCCAGTCGGTAATAGTGAAGGGCCTTTGCAGGCGCTGATTATCGACTCTTGGTTTGATAACTATCAAGGCGTGGTCTCGTTAGTTCGCATTACTAATGGTGAAATGAAAGCTGGCGAGCGGATGCTTGTGATGTCTACAGGTCAGTCTCATGTGGTCAATGAAGTGGGCATTTTCAAACCGAAACAAACCAGTACCGGGGTATTAAAAACCGGTGAAGTGGGTTACATCGTCGCGGGTATTAAAGATATTTTGGGGGCGCCGGTAGGAGATACGCTTACGACCTTAAAAAATGGTTCTACTGAAGCATTACCTGGTTTTAAAAAGGTTAAACCTCAGGTTTATGCGGGCTTATTTCCCACCAGTTCAGATGAATACGAGAACTTCCGTGATGCGCTCGGTAAGTTAAGCTTAAATGATTCATCGTTATTTTATGAACCGGAGAATTCTACTGCCTTAGGTTTTGGTTTCCGTTGTGGCTTCTTAGGGATGCTGCACATGGAAATTATCCAAGAGCGTTTAGAGCGGGAATATGATCTCGATTTGATCACGACCGCGCCGACCGTGGTCTATCAAGTGGTGATGAATAATGGCGAAGAGTTATTTGTAGATAGTCCAGCCAAGTTACCTCCAACCAATAATATTGCTGAAATTCGCGAACCGATTGCCGAAGTGAATATCTTGGTGCCGCAAGATTATCTTGGCAACGTGATTACGCTATGTGTGGAAAAACGTGGTTTACAAACTAATATGGCTTATCACGGCAAGCAAGTCGCATTAACCTATGAAATTCCAATGGCGGAGGTGGTGCTCGATTTCTTCGATAAACTTAAGTCAACCAGCCGCGGTTATGCATCACTGGACTATAACTTTAAACATTTTCAGGCCGCGAGTATGGTGCGGGTTGATATTATGATTAATGGTGATCGTGTTGACGCCCTAGCGCTTATCACTCATAAAGACCACTCTGAGTCTCGAGGTCGGCAAGTGGTCGATAAGATGAAAGAGCTGATCCCTCGGCAAATGTTTGATATTGCCATTCAGGCTTCGATAGGCATGCATATCATTGCTCGTTCAACGGTTAAGCAGTTACGTAAAAATGTGATTGCGAAGTGTTATGGCGGAGATGTAAGTCGTAAGAAAAAACTACTCGCTAAACAAAAAGCAGGTAAGAAACGAATGAAACAAGTGGGTAATGTTGAAGTACCTCAAGAAGCATTCTTAGCTGTTCTACATATTGGAAAGGACTAATATGGCCACTATATTTCCGCTTATTTTAGTTATCGCAACATTTGTAACGGGTGTTGTTTGGGCTTTAGACAAGTTTCATTGGGCAAAACAGCGACAGCTTAAGCTGCAAGATGCTCGAATTGCTGCTGGGGGTGAGTTACCCAGCAATGCGGAGCAAACGATTAGTAACGCGCCGAGCTGGATAGAAAATTGCAGCTCGGTATTTCCGGTGATCGCCTTGGTGATGATCTTACGCTCGTTTATTTATGAACCTTTTCAGATCCCCTCGGGTTCGATGATGCCAACCTTATTGGTTGGGGATTTCATCTTGGTTGAAAAGTTTGCTTACGGTTTAAAAGATCCAGTGACTCGCACCACTTTAGTACCAACCGGTCATCCAGAACGGGGTGATGTGGCGGTCTTTAAATATCCTCAAGATCCCCGCGTTGACTATATCAAACGTGTGGTGGGTTTACCGGGCGATCGTATCATTTACCGTAATAAACAATTGTTTATTCAAGAAAAATGTGAAAAAGAGCCTTGCCCAGAGTTGCGCCCTGTACCCTTAGACTTTGAGGTTTCTGGACGCTTTAAGCAAGGCTTAATGCCACTTGAAAATTATCGAGAGCAGTTAGCCGAGGTCAATCACGAAATATTGATTAACCCTGCGGCTCCTGACCGAGTGCACTCCTTTTACCAGCAGCCAGGGACTGCTAAAGATGAGTGGATCGTACCTGAAGGGCACTATCTGGCTTTTGGAGACAACCGAGACAACAGTATGGATAGTCGTTACTGGGGCTTTGTGCCAGAACATAATTTAGTAGGTAAAGCGGTCGCGATCTGGATTAGTTTCGAGTTTGAGCGTGGTAAAGATTCATTTTTGCCAACATGGATCCCAACTGGGGTTCGATTTAATCGCATTGGCGCGATCAAGTAAAAGGGTCATGATGAATAGCAACAATCAGGAACGCCTGCAGCGCATCATTGGTTACCAATTTGAAGATGCTAATTTGTTGACGTTGGCTTTGACTCATCGCAGTGCCGGAGGCATTCACAACGAACGTCTCGAATTTTTAGGTGATGCGGTATTAAGTTGGGTGATTGCCGAAGAACTGTATCAGCGTTTTCCTAAGGTTTCTGAAGGCGATCTGAGTCCAATGCGCTCTACTTTAGTGAAGGGGAAAACTCTCGCAGAGTTAGCGCGTAGTTTTGAATTAGGCGAGTATATTAAATTAGGCCCCGGTGAATTAAAGAGTGGTGGCTTTCGTCGTGAATCGATTTTAGCCGACGCAGTTGAAGCGATCATTGGTGCGGTGTATTTAGATAGTGACCCCCAAACCGTGAAGCAATTGCTCCTGAGTTGGTACCAACCTCGTTTAAATAAAATAGAGCCGGGTTTGAGTCAAAAAGATCCGAAGACGCGCTTGCAAGAAATTTTGCAATCTCGTAAGCAAGCTTTACCTGATTATCAAGTGGTTGAGATTAAGGGGGAAGCACATAACCAACAATTTACCGTGAGCTGCAGCGTGGCTGGTTTAGATAAACCGATTATTGGCACCAGTACCAGTCGACGCAAGGCCGAACAAGTTGCCGCAGAGTTGGTATTGGAGCATTTACGATGAACTATGATACGCGCTGTGGTTTTGTGGCAATTGTTGGTCGACCGAATGTGGGTAAATCAACCTTGCTGAATACCCTGTTGGGTCAGAAAGTCAGTATTACCTCTAAAAAACCTCAGACCACCCGGCATCGAATTTTAGGTATCGATACTCATGATATCTATCAAACTATCTTTGTAGATACGCCAGGCTTACATATCGAAGAGCAACGCGCGATAAATCGCTTGATGAACCGCGCCGCAACCAGCTCTTTGGGGGATGTGTCGATGGTGATTTTTGTGGTTGAAGGCACTAAATGGACCGCCGATGATGAATTAGTTCTGGGTAAATTGCGGCATTTAAAAGTGCCTGTCGTGCTGGCGATTAACAAGGTGGATAACGTTCAAGATAAAGAATTGCTGTTCCCACATATGCAGGCGATGAGTGAGAAATATTCGTTTTCTCATATTTTGCCTATCTCTGCTAAACAAGCCAAGAATGTTGAGCAGCTGCGCGAGTGGGCTCAGCAAACATTACCGGAAAACGTGCACTTCTTTCCCGAAGACTATATTACGGACCGCTCTTCGCGTTTTATGGCTGCCGAAATTGTGAGAGAGAAGTTAATGCGGTTTACTGGTCAAGAGTTGCCCTATTCCACTACCGTGGAGATTGAGCAGTTTAAAATGCAAGAGAATGGGGTTTACCAAATTAACGCACTTATTTTGGTTGAGCGGCCCAGCCAAAAACGAATGATTATCGGGAATAAAGGCGAAAAGCTAAAAACCATTGGTAAAGAAGCGCGATTGGATATGGAAAAATTGTTTGATAACAAAGTATTCCTTGAGATGTGGGTGAAGGTTAAATCTGGTTGGGCTGATGACGAACGAGCCTTGCGTAGTTTAGGTTACGGAGACGACTAAGTTTTGTCAGAGTTAGCGCTTAGCCCCGCGTTTGTGCTGCATACTCGACCCTACCGTGAAACCAGTTTATTGGTTCAGTTGTTTACCCTGGAACAAGGGAAAATTAGTGTGGTGGCCAGAGGGGCGAGGGCAAAGCGTTCTCGCTGGCGGGCTATCTTACAACCCGCAGTTCCTTTACTGGTGGGGTTTTCGGGAAAGACGGAGTTAGCTAATTTAACTCAGGCGGAAGCGACCAACTTGGCTTTTCCATTATTTGGTGAGCATCTATATAGCGCTTTGTACTTAAATGAGTTGTTATATTACTTGCTGGAGGAAAAAACTGCTTATCCTCGTTTGTATCAACAATATCAGCAGAGTTTACTGGCATTGGCGAAGCAACAACCTTTGGAGGCGAGTTTACGTCGCTTTGAATTACAGTTGATCGCCGAACTCGGCTTTGCTTTAAGTGAACCAAGCGGTTTTATTCAAGGTCAAAGTTATCAATATCGTCTCGAGCAGGGATTTATTGCTAGCCCATTGGCTCCTGTGAACGCTGGATTTAGTTATCAAGAAGTGCTGATGTTGCTGAGCTTTGATGCTCAGCAGGCAGAACATTTGGCCTGTGCTAAACGCTTTTGTCGTATCGTCATTGCACAATTACTTAATGGACGTGAATTGACTAGTCGTGCATTATTTAAACAAATTAAAACAACCAATAAAGCGGTTCGTTAACCGCATTGTTGAATAAGGAAAGCTCGTGAGTGAAATATTATTAGGCGTTAACGTCGACCACATCGCTACTTTACGTCAAGCCCGTGGAACCACTTATCCCGATCCTGTATTAGCAGCGGGTATCGCTGAAACCGCAGGCGCCGATGGGATCACCATTCACTTGAGAGAAGATCGCCGGCATATTATTGATCGTGATGTGGCGATCATGAGCCAAACGGTGCAAACCCGACTTAATTTAGAAATGGCTGTGACCGATGAAATGATTGAAATAGCCTGCCAGCATAAACCGCATTTTGTCTGCTTAGTTCCTGAAAAACGTGAAGAACTGACCACGGAAGGGGGGCTGGATATAGTCGGCCAGCTTGAGAAAATTACCGCCGCTGTGGAAAAATTGACAGAAGCAGGCATCCTCGTTTCATTATTTATCGATGCCGATGATGAACAGATTGATGCAGCTGTTGCCTCAGGCGCACCTTTTATTGAACTGCATACGGGTCACTACGCCGATGCTGCAACGGAGTCGGCGCAGCAAGCGGAGCTTAAAAAAATTGCAGCGGCAGCGAGTTACGCCAGTGATAAAGGCCTGAAAGTGAACGCAGGTCATGGCTTGCATTATCACAACGTATTGCCGATAGCCGCTATGCCTGAAGTTATTGAGCTAAATATTGGTCACGCCATTATTGCTCGCGCGGTGTTAGTCGGCATGAGTGAAGCGGTTCGTGAAATGAAAGCCTTAATGGTGCAAGCTCGTAGAGCGGAAGCTTAATTAGTGGCAATTGTTGGTTTGGGCACCGATATTGTGCAAGTGGCTCGAATTGCGCAGAGCAAGCAGTTGGCGGGTTTAGCGAAGCGCATTCTCACGCTTGCCGAGTATCAACGTTTTGAAAACACGCATGCCGCAGAACGCTTTTTGGCGAAACGTTTTGCAGCCAAAGAAGCCGCTGCAAAAGCTTTGGGGACTGGGATTGCCAACGGAGTTGGTTTCCAGCAGATTGAAGTTAGTAACGATGCCTTAGGCAAACCGGTACTGCAATTTTATGGGGCGGCCTTAGCGTTAGTTGAACAGTTAGGAGTCACCAGCCAATTTATTAGTATTAGTGATGAACGTGAGTACGCCGTTGCGACGGTAATTTTGGAGCGTTAAGTTTTGGAGAAAAAAATTGATTGAGCGATATCGAGTACAGCTAGATTTATTCGGTTTGATGAAACTCATGGCCTTAGTTGGTTTTGGGGTCGGTATTATTGCTGGTTTAGCCTTAGTGATTTACACCTTAAGCCAAGGGGGGAATGTAATTCAGGTGTTGCTTCCTATGATTATCTCTCCCTTTAGCAATGCTTTGGTGACGGCTATTTTTGGGCTGGTGAGTTACCCTTTTTACAATTGGTATTGTAAGCGGAATCGCGGCCAAATATTGACCGGGCGTTTCCTAAAAGATCAACAAAGTCAAACCGATATTTAACCAACAAAAAAGCCGCATCTTGTAAGTTGCGGCTTTTTATATATTGAATATCGATTTAAGCGAATGCCGCCATCAGTTGTTCGGCAGCTTGTTGGACTTTCTCTATCTCATCATTTAATTCGAGTAATTCAGGTTCCACTTGCTTAACATCATTATGCTGGCGTAAGTTTTCTTCGATAGTCGCACTCAGGTTTTCAAGACGCAAACAACCACTGTAAGCACATCCTCCGCGAAAGCGGTGGATGACCGCAATAAATTCACTGCAACTGATCTGCTGTGCCAAAATTAGCTCGATGTTACTCTGCATTTCGGGAAAGCTTTGCTGCAACATATTCAGCATATCGATGGCTAAAGCTTGATTATTATTCGATCGCTGCATGGCGAGTTTCCAGGAAAGGCTCGCATGTTCGAATTCAACAGTAGAGCTCAGCTGTTTAGAGGATTCCAAGGGTCTATCTGTGATGACTCTGGCGTTGGGTTGCCAACGGTGAATCACTTGCTCTAAAGACGATTCGTCGATTGGCTTTGCCAGATAATCATCAATCCCTTGACGCAGCAATTGGGCCTTTTCTCCATTTAAGGCGTGGGCTGAAACTGCAATAATTGGCGTTTCTTGATTTTTACTCTGTTGACGGATTTTTTGGGTAGCGCTAATTCCATCGAGGATCGGCATCTGAATATCCATTAAGATCAAGTCATAAGCCTGGGTTTCGGTACGGGTAATTGCTTCAAGGCCATTGCTGCAGGTATCCACCTCTGTCACGAGTTCATGCAGCATTGCGGAAATGAGTTTTAAGTTGGCGGCGTTATCGTCTACAGCTAATACTCTTAGTATCAATTTGGCGCGTGATGGCGAAGGCATGGGGGCCAGTATTGGCGGGTGATCGGTATGTTGATCGACTAGGGCCTGCGCTAATTTACGGTGGTTCACAGGCTTACTGATACAGTGCTTGGCTCCTGCATCTGTAATGCGTTGATGAATATCGGGGTCGCTGCTATTTATCAATACAATGACTTGGTCGCAGTGCTGTTTAGCTTGCTTGATTTTGCTCAGAAGTGGTTTTAAGTCTTGCCAATCACTATGACCAATCAAGATACTGGCATAGTGTTGTTGCAGGGCTTGCTGCCATTGTGGTTGATCGGTGGCTTTATTGAATGACAGTTGCCATTGTTGACTCAAGCTTTGAATCACTTCTTGGCTCACCGGATGAGGTTCATAAAGCAATACTGATAGCTGCCCCAAAGCCTGCATCGGCAGCGGTGCCCCTAATACCATGTCGGTTAATTCTAGGTGGATATTAAAGGTGAACTCCGAGCCTTGCTCTGGTTCAGAGCTGAGTCGGATATCGCCCCCCATTTGTTGGACTAGTTTTTGAGTAATCACCAGACCTAGACCTGTACCGCCATATTCGCGGTTAATACTAGTATCGGCTTGTTTAAAGGCTTGGAATAATTGTGACTGTTGTTCCTTAGAGATCCCAATACCACTATCTCGAACGCTGGCGTGCAATACCACTTGCTGGCCTTGTTGTTTCGCCAAACCAACACTAACGGTAATTTGTCCTTTATGGGTAAATTTAATGGCATTACCCAGTAAGTTGGTAAATACCTGCTGTAAACGTAATGGGTCACCACGCAGGCCGTCAGGGACGTTAGGCTCGATCAGTAAATTTAGTTCTAACTTTTTGTCTTGGGCGCTTGGCCCTAACAATGTTAAAACTTCGTTTAGCGTATCGTGTAAATTAAACTCGGTACGGTCAAGTTTTAATTTGCCAGCCTCAAGCTTAGAAAAATCAAGGATATCGTTAATGATTGCCAATAGGTTATTCGCTGATTTCTCAATGGTGAGTAGATAATCAGCTTGGTTATGATTTAAAGATGTTTTCAGCAACTGTCGGGCAAAACCGATCACTCCGTTTAATGGGGTTCGTAGCTCATGACTCATATTGGCGAGGAATTCCGATTTGGCTTTAGCGGCTTGTTGCGCTTCTTTCTTCGCGATATCGAGTTCAATATTTTGAATTTCAATTTGTTCTAAGGTTTCTCGTAAATCGCTAGTGGCTTGATCAATACTTTGATGCATCTCCTCGTGGTATTCGGCAAGTGATTTTGCCATCGAATTAATGCCGTGTTTGAGCAAACCTAGTTCACCAGTGTAACTTCCTTCAACCCGCGCATCTAAACGGCCTTGGCGGATCCGGTCAACAATATTCACCATGTTGGTGATGGGCTGGGTGACTTGCTTACTTAATTGGAACGCAAATAAAACACTGATCAATACGCCAAACAGAACGATGAAAAGTGCGACGGTGGTGTCGCGAAACTGTAACAATAATGCTCGGTCTTTATTGTATTGCATCGAGATATAACCGAGTAATTCGGGTTTCCCATCGGCAAAGGCGGCGAAGCTGCCTTCAGCTTCGGCCCAAATTGGGGCCCGGAGGATGATTTTATCCGGATAAATTTCGACTTGGGTAGATTGTGGCAAGGGCAGTTCGGGATCGCTTTGCAACAATCGAATATTACGATGGTAATTACTGGTAACAAATAATTGGTTATGTTTATCGTAAACGGCGATGCTTTTAATTAAAGGCGACATTTTTCGGTGGGTGACGCTGATTAGTGATTTTACTCGCTCTCGATTATAACGACTTAAGCCCACTTCGCTGGCGATAGCTAAGGGCTCAATAACGTTAACTCCCTGTTCAATCACGAAGCTATCTAATTGCTGATTACGATTAAACGTAAAGTAGCTAGCAAGCAAAATTCCCACAATAAGCGTGGGGATAATGGTAAGAATATATACGCGGGCACGTAAGCCATACTTGGTCATAAACGTTTCTTATGGGAAAATGACATGGTTCCAATCGGCTATGATGACATAAGCCCATCTCTTTTTGTATTCACTGGTAAAATAAGTCTCTTCTATGGCGCAATTTTTTAAAGCAAAACCCAAGACCACCTCTCTCAAGAGGATCGATGATTGTCAAGTCGAGCAATTAGATCATCACTTACACGGCATTGTAAGAGCGGGGCGGCAAACTTACTTTGTGCCCAATACGTTGCCCGGTGAGCGAGTCAATATTTTTCCGAGCCATAAGTCTGGACCAGCAAAGCTAATCAAACGACTCAAGGACAGCGCACAGCGTATCTCGCCAATTTGTCAGTTTTATCAACAATGCGGTGGTTGTAGTGTCCAACATTTGGACGCGGCCACACAGCGGCAGTATAAACAAAGAGCGGTGGCGCAGTTGATTTCGCGATTGTCGGGCTACCCAGAGATGACAGCGCTGGAACTATTGAGTGGCGATGATTGGCATTATCGCAGAGTAACTCGGCTGAGCACTTGGTATGATAAGTCTCTTGGTTGGCAGCTTGGTTTTAGACAAAAAGGCAGTCAACAATTGGTGACCATTAGTGATTGTTTGGTATTGAGTAAGAACTTGTCGGTTTTACTCGAGCCTTTACAGGCTTTACTTAAAGGCTGGCCCAAAAATGTCGGCTTGGGTCATGTTGAGTTGATTGATTGCGAACCCAAGGTGGTTTGTCGGGTGCGCTTAACGAAGCCTTTAGCTGCAAAGTGGCAAACTCAATTACAGGCAATCGCTGAGCGTTTTAATTTTGCGATGCTGCTTACCGAAGCCGAGCAGCATACTTGGCTCACTGGCGAGCAAGCTTATTATACTTTGCATGACCAGCAGCTTGATTTAGCCTTTCACCCCGGTGATTTTATTCAGGTGAACGTCACTATCAATCAGCTGATGATTAATAAAGCCTTGGCTTGGCTAAAGCTTAAACCACAAGATGTAGTGCTCGACCTATACTCTGGTATCGGGAATTTTAGTTTGCCTTTGGCGCAACGAGCGAAACAAGTGATTGCTATCGAGGGCGTTCCTGCGATGAGTCAGCGGGTGATGGATAACGCCAAGCGTAATGGCTTAATGAATATCAGTGCCTATTGTGGGGATTTGGAACAGCCCGAGACAGCCAAGTTTTGGCAATCGAGAGCAGTCACCAAAGTACTTCTTGATCCGGCCCGCGCGGGAGCAAAACAGGCCATAACTCAGGTTGCCAAGCTTGGCCTAAGCACCGTAGTATATGTGTCATGTAATCCTGCAACCTTGGCCAGAGATGCCAAGGTGCTAAAAGAAGCTGGCTATAAAATGGTTAAGCTCGCGGTTGTTGATATGTTCCCTCAGACAGAGCATATCGAGACAATGGCTCTGTTTGAACGTTAACTTTAACAAGATAAAAGTGGTCAGCGACCAAAATAAGGAACAGTAGTGTTATGGTCTCGGTGAGAGAAACGCATCTTAATCAACAGTTGTTGTTTGATGAAAATCAATGGGTAGAAAGCCTTGGCATTGCGCTTGAAGACCAGCAGCATTTATTTGGCTCCACTAATTTTTATCGCGCTTTAGATGCCGAAAAAGAGCAGATCCATATCTGTCTGACGAAGGGCAAGGAGATGGTTGAGATCCTTGTAACACTCAACATGGATTTACCGACCTTGGAAGCTGCTTTGTTATTTCCTTTCGTGGATAGCGGCCTATTAAGCAAAGAGCAACTGCCGCAGTATTTTTCTGAAGAAGTGATTAAGTTGCAATTTGATGCTGCCCAAATGGATGCGATGAAGGTATTACATACCGGGCAAAATAAAAATTTATCTTCGACACAAATCGA
Organism: Agarivorans sp. QJM3NY_33; assembly: GCF_050870865.2. Lineage (NCBI taxonomy): Bacteria > Pseudomonadati > Pseudomonadota > Gammaproteobacteria > Alteromonadales > Alteromonadaceae > Agarivorans > Agarivorans sp. QJM3NY_33. The sequence goes on along the minus strand of NZ_CP194039.2, from coordinate 3,286,408 downwards.
TAACGTGAGACGAATGCTGCTCGCGATGGTAGGCGATGTGCGAGCCATCGTGATTAAATTGGCAGAGCGGATCTGTTTTTTACGCGAAGTTAAAAATGAATCGGAAGAAGTTCGTGTATTGGCCGCAAAAGAAAGCAAAGATATTTACGCTCCGTTAGCAAATCGCTTAGGGATCGGTCAACTCAAATGGGAGCTTGAAGACTTTACCTTCCGTTATCTGCATCCCGATACCTATAAACAAATCGCGAAACAATTGGATGAAAAGCGGATTGCGCGCACACAATATATCGAAGACTTTGTTGCCAAATTACAGCAGGATATCGTAGCTTCCAGTATTAATGCCGAGGTGTATGGTCGACCCAAACACATCTATAGTATTTGGCGAAAGATGCAAAAGAAAGATTTGTCTTTCGACAAATTGTTTGATGTACGGGCGATTCGTATCGTGGCTGAGAAGCTACAAGATTGTTATGCCATCTTAGGCATCGTACATACTTCTTGGCATCATATTCCTAGCGAATTTGATGATTATGTGGCCAACCCTAAACCGAATGGTTATCAATCTATCCATACGGTGGTCATTGGTCCAGAAGGTAAATCTATCGAAGTACAGATCCGTACTCGGCAGATGCATGAAGATTCTGAACTCGGGGTTGCGGCGCATTGGAAATATAAAGAAGGCGGAACTGGTGGGCGCAGCGACTTCGAAGATAAGATTGCCTGGTTACGTAAGTTACTGGCTTGGCAGGATGATATCGCTGAAAATGGTGCGATGCTTGAAGAGTTACGTTCACAAGTATTTGATGACCGCGTTTATGTCTTTACCCCTAGTGGTGAAGTGATTGATTTGCCCGCTGGCTCAACACCGCTTGATTTTGCCTATTACGTGCATAGCCAAGTCGGTCATCGTTGTATTGGCGCTAAGATTGGTGGGCGGATTGTGCCTTTTACCTATCAATTACATACAGGTGAACAAGTTGAGATTATTACCCAAAAGGAATCGAGCCCTAGCCGTGATTGGCTCAATCCTAATCTAGGCTTTGTAAAGTCTTCTCGGGCGCGTAATAAAATTGCCACTTGGTTTAAGAAGCAAGATAAAGATAAAAACCTCTTGGCGGGTAAAGATTTACTTGAGGCAGAGCTCAATCGCCACGGTTTTAAAATGAGTGATATCGACCATTGTCTTGAGCGTTTCAATGTGAAAACTGTAGAAGATTTATTAGCCGCTATTGGTGCAGGTGATGTGCGACTGAATCAATTGATTCATTATTTGCAAGCGACGCTATATAAGCCTTCTGCGGAAGAACTTGATCGTCAAGCGCTGGAAACTATCACGAAGAAAGCCGAGCACCATGGACAGAAGAAGAAGCGGGCAAAAGACTCCATCGTGGTGGATGGCGTTGGGAATCTTATGACTCATATTGCTCGTTGCTGTCAACCGATACCCGGTGACTCAATTAAAGGCTTTATTACCCAGGGGCGTGGAATTTCAATTCATAATGTTGATTGTGAACAACTTGCTGAATTGCATAGTCGCACACCAGAACGTGTGATTGACGCGGTATGGGGCGAAAATTACTCGGGAGGTTATAACCTTACAATTCGCATTGTGGCGAACGATCGTAGTGGGTTGTTGCGGGATATTACTACCGTGTTGGCGAATGATAAGGTGAATGTTATGGGGATGCAGAGTCACTCTGACGTCAAGAGTCAGACGGCAACCATCGATATGGAAATTGAAATTTATAATCTCGATACTCTGTCTCGGGTATTGTCCAAAATAAATCAACTTAATCATATTATTGAAGCGCGGCGTTTACGCTAATCATCGAGGGCTATTTTCGCATCGTAGGATGTTGAAAATAGCCTCATTAACCAGAACTTTATGTAAGTGCTAGAGTGATGAATCGCCAGCGTTATCTGAAGCTATCGAAAATTTAAAATGAAAGGCTAATAATCCTTAGGAAATTTTGAACTCTATGCTGCAACGTCCTTATCGTATTGATACCTTACTCGCCATTATGGCGAAATTACGTGACCCCGAGTGTGGTTGTCCTTGGGATCTTAAACAAGATTGGCAATCTATCTTGCCACATACTGTAGAAGAGACTTACGAGGTGGTAGAAGCCATTCACCAAGCGCTGGATTCTGGTGATTTTGCTGAAGTAAAGTTAGAGCTTGGTGATTTACTGTTTCAGGTGGTGTACTACGCTCAGTTTGCTCAAGAGCAAGGAGACTTTGACTTTGCTGAGGTGGTTGATGGTCTCTGCGAAAAATTGATCCGCCGTCATCCACATGTTTTTAATCAGCAACAAAAAATCCAATTGGATGATGCCCAGCTAAAAGTTAACTGGGAAGCCGAGAAAGTGCGAGAGCGGGCAAATAAGTCTCATCATCACGCACCAAGCGTGTTAGATGATGTGCCGCAAGCATTGCCAGCTTTGAGCCGAGCACAAAAGTTACAAAAACGCTGTGCTCATGTGGGGTTCGACTGGCCCAGCGTCGCTCCGGTGATCGACAAGGTTAAAGAAGAATTGGCGGAGGTCGAACAGGCTATCGACGAACAACAGCGGCAGGATGTTGCCGAAGAAATTGGCGATTTGTTGTTTTCTTGCGTAAATTTGGCACGGGTTTGCGATTTTGATGCTGAAGCGCTGTTACGCCAAGCGAATCATAAATTTAGTCGAAGATTTCGTGGTGTAGAGGCTTTGGCAAGAAACCAAGGGCGGCAACTTGACAGCATGAGCCTGCAAGAGATGGATGCCTTGTGGGATAAAGTGAAAGAAAATTACAAAAATTGATTTACAACAAATACACTAAAACTTAGTCTTGATAGAGTGACATCGATTGTGGTGTTAAAGAGGCTTTGCTATACTATGCCCCCGTCCAAGTATCGCAGATACGCCCTTAACACATCCAACTTCTCAGGTTCGACATGACAACAAAATACATTTTCGTCACCGGAGGCGTAGTGTCCTCTTTGGGTAAAGGTATTGCCGCTGCATCGCTGGCTGCCATTTTAGAAGCTCGTGGTCTTAAAGTGACCATTATGAAGCTTGACCCATACATCAATGTAGATCCCGGTACTATGAGTCCGATCCAGCACGGCGAAGTATTTGTGACTGAAGACGGTGCCGAAACCGATCTAGATTTAGGTCATTATGAGCGTTTTATTCGTACCAAAATGACTAAGCGTAATAACTTCACGACGGGACGCGTCTATGAAGACGTCCTGCGTAAAGAGCGTCGTGGCGACTATCTAGGTGCTACCATCCAAGTTATTCCACATATTACCAATGCGATTAAAGAACGGATTGTCGCAGGTGGTGAAGGTGTTGATGTTGCTATTGTGGAAATTGGTGGAACGGTGGGTGATATTGAGTCACAACCGTTTTTAGAAGCAATTCGTCAGTTAGGCACTGAAATTGGTCGTGAACGCGCGATGTATATGCATTTGACCTTAGTGCCTTATTTGGGGGCGGCTGGTGAAGTAAAAACGAAGCCGACTCAACACTCCGTGAAAGAACTCCGTTCTATCGGCATTCAACCCGATATTTTGATTTGCCGGAGTGACCGAGCGATTCCAGCTAACGAACGCGCCAAAATCGCTTTGTTCACTAATGTACCCGATCGCGCGGTTATCTCGCTGAAAGACGTCGACAGTATTTACAAAATCCCCGCTTTGCTGAAGTCTCAGGGTTTAGATGCATTGGTCACCAATCGCTTTGGTATTGAATGTCCTGAAGCCGACTTAAGTGAATGGGAACAAGTCATTTACGAAGAAGCGAATCCAACGAATGAGATTGTGATTGGCATGATTGGCAAATATGTTGAATTACCTGATGCCTATAAGTCGGTGAATGAGGCCTTGAAACATGCTGGCCTTAAGAATCGCTTAAGTGTGAAGATTCAATATGTCGATTCTCAAGATTTAGAAGTAAAAGGACCTGAGGTCCTTAAAGACTTAGATGCTATTTTAGTGCCTGGTGGTTTTGGTGAGCGTGGTGTAGAAGGTAAGATTTTAGCTGCGCAATATGCTCGTGAAAATAACGTACCTTACCTTGGTATTTGTTTGGGGATGCAAGTCGCTTTAATTGAATATGCGCGGAATGTGGCTGGCTTGACAGAAGCCCATTCTACCGAGTTTAATGCGGAATCATCGGCACCCGTGGTTGGGCTTATTACCGAGTGGATCGACGAAGATGGCAAACGAGAAACGCGGAATGTTGATTCAGATTTAGGTGGTACAATGCGCCTTGGCTCTCAGCTTTGCCATTTAACTAAGGGCTCTAAAGTTGCAGAATTGTACGGTAGTTTAGAAATTTATGAACGTCATCGCCATCGTTATGAGGTGAATAATACCTTGTTGCCAAAGATCACCAAAAAAGGTCTAAAAGTGACCGGCTTGTCGGCAGACAAGAAACTAGTGGAAATCATCGAAAACCCTGCTCATCCTTGGTTTGTTGCTTCACAGTTTCACCCTGAATTTACATCTACCCCGCGTGATGGACACCCATTATTTGCCGGGTTTGTGAAAGCCGCTGGCGAATTTAATAAAGCTCGCTAGTATCTACTAGCGAGTAGAGATTTTTAGAAAGTTTGTAGTTTATTAACTTATAGAGGAAATTAGTAATGTCTAATATCGTAAAAGTACTTGGTCGCGAAATCATGGATTCACGCGGTAACCCTACTGTAGAAGCTGAAGTTCATCTAGCTGATGGTTCTTTCGGTATGGCTGCTGCGCCTTCTGGTGCTTCAACTGGTTCTCGTGAAGCCCTAGAATTACGTGATGGCGATAAAGCTCGTTACTTAGGCAAAGGTGTATTAAAAGCTGTTGCTGCTGTAAACGGCCCAATTGCTGAAGCATTAGTTGGTAAAGATGCTTTGGCTCAAGCTGAGCTTGACCAAATCATGATCGATCTTGATGGCACCGAAAACAAAGCTAAGTTTGGCGCAAACGCTATTCTAGCGGTTTCTTTAGCGGCTGCTAAAGCTGCAGCAGCTTCTAAAAAAGTACCACTATACGCTCACATCGCTGACTTAAATGGTACTCCTGGTGTTTACTCTATGCCTCTTCCAATGATGAACATCATCAATGGTGGTGAGCATGCAGATAACAGCGTAGACATCCAAGAATTTATGATTCAACCCGTTGGTGCTGCAAACTTCCGTGAAGGCCTACGTATGGGCGCTGAAGTATTCCATAGCCTTGCTAAAGTACTTAAAGCTGATGGTCACTCAACTGCAGTTGGTGATGAAGGTGGTTTTGCGCCTAACTTGGCTTCAAACGAAGCGGCACTTGCAGCAATTAAAGTTGCGGTTGCAAATGCAGGTTACGAACTAGGTAAAGACATCACTCTAGCGATGGATTGTGCTGCATCTGAGTTCTACGACAAAGAAGCTAATATCTACGACCTTAAAGGCGAAGGTAAAAAATTCACTTCTGAAGAGTTCAACTTCTTCCTTAAAGATTTGACTGAACAGTACCCAATCGTATCGATTGAAGACGGTCTTGACGAGTCTGATTGGGATGGTTTTGCACACCAAACTAAACTTTTGGGCGACAAAATCCAATTGGTTGGTGACGATTTGTTCGTAACTAACACTAAGATCCTTAAGCGTGGTATCGACAATGGTATTGCTAACTCTATCCTGATTAAATTCAACCAAATCGGTTCTTTAAGCGAAACTTTGGCTGCTATTAAAATGGCGAAAGATGCTGGTTTCACTGCCGTTATCTCTCACCGTTCAGGCGAAACTGAAGATGCAACTATCGCTGATCTAGCGGTTGGTACTGCTGCTGGCCAAATCAAAACAGGTTCATTGAGCCGTTCTGATCGGGTTGCTAAATACAACCAATTGCTACGAATCGAAGAAGCACTAGGTTCAAAAGCACCTTACAATGGTCTTAAAGAAGTTAAAGGTCAGTAATATTAAGGCTTAACTTCGGTTAAGCCTAATATTCTACTTTGATTATAAAATCCTCGCTTAGGCGGGGATTTTTTATATGAATGTTGATGGCGAGGCTAAAGTGGAAGAGCGGCGAGCCGTTCTGAGCGTGTTGCTACTCTTTGTTAACTACGGGCAAGCAATTGCTACGAATCGAAGAAGCACTAGCTTCAAAAGCACCATATTAAGGGTCTTAAAGAAGTTAAAGCTCAAGCTTAATTATAAATTAACTTTGACTCGAACCTCCATGGATCCCTAGTCGCAATTACGACTAGGGATTTTTTTGCCATTGAATTGGCTAAATCAACGCACTAAGAGTGGAGTAACAATCGGCTTTATGGGATTATCTAGCTCACGGAGGAATCATGCGTTCGTTTAAAATTCTGCTCATACTGCTCGTTATGTTATTACAGTACCAACTATGGTTTGGGAAAAATTCGCTTAACGATTATTTCGGCTTGCGAGAACAAGTTTCGAAACAGCTACTCGCTAATCAGGAGTTGAGCCAACGTAACGTTGTATTGCAGGCGGAGATTGCGGATTTGCGTAATGGTTTAGATGCCGTTGAGGAACACGCTCGAAACGAACTCGGTCTGATAAAACAAGGTGAAACCTTTTATCGAATCATTCCTTCCCCCGAACGGAACTAATCGCAGCCATTGAGTAGTTACTATTAATGAACTTTATATCGAAGCAATATATTGCATTGCTTCCTGCCGCGGGAATTGGTTCGCGAATGCAGGCGGATATTCCCAAGCAATACTTAAAGATTGGTCAGCAAACAATCTTAGAAACCACACTTGGTGTTTTCCTTTCTCACCCTGATATTGCGCGGGTGGTCGTGGTGTTACACCCCGAGGACCAATGGTTTAAGCACTTAGCTATAGCCGCTTCTGATAAGGTTTTAACGGTGTTTGGTGGAGAAGAAAGAGCCGATTCGGTATTGGCTGGGCTGGGGGTTATCGATCAGAATGCTTGGGTTTTGGTACACGATGCCGCTCGGCCATGTATTACTCATCAAGATATTAGCAAGTTAATTCGCCACGTAGAGTTACACGCCGATGGCGCTATTTTAGCCACTCCAGTACGCGATACCATGAAACGCGCCGCTTCAGGTAAAGTTGAGCATACCGTTTCCAGGGAGCAGCTTTGGCATGCATTAACGCCACAAATGTTTCAAGTCGCGCCATTAAAACAATGTCTCTCTCAAGCCTTAAAAGCTGGGGGGCAGATTACTGATGAAGCTTCGGCCATGGAATGGGCGGGTCAGCCGGTGAGCATTGTGGTTGGTCGAAGCGATAATATAAAAGTGACTTGCCCTGAAGATTTAGCGTTAGCCGAGTGGTATGTCAGTCAACAACTTAATAAAGAGGAAACCGCGTGAGTATCCGCATTGGGCACGGCTTTGATGTACATAAATTTGGTGGACCAGGACCATTGATGGTTGCAGGTGTTGCCATTCCTTATCCACAGGGTTTTATCGCCCACTCTGATGGTGATGTTGCTTTGCATGCTCTCTGCGACGCATTACTGGGTGCTTTAGCCTTAGGTGATATCGGCCATCATTTCCCCGATAATGACCCCGCTTATGCAGGGATTGACTCGCGTATTTTACTGCGTCAAGTGATGGCGGAGGTGAGCCAGCGCGCTTATAAACTCGGTAATCTTGACCTAACAATTGTTGCGCAAGCTCCTAAGATGGCGCCTCACATTGAAATGATGCGTCAAAACATTGCCGAGGATCTAAATGTGGATATTGACCGCGTGAATGTAAAAGCCACCACCACTGAAAAGCTCGGTTTTGAAGGGCGAAAAGAAGGGATTTCTAGTCATGCAGTTGTGTTATTGGAGGCTTGTTAAGTGAGCAATTATTCACAAGTTATCTCTGAGTTTAATTTTCTGCATGGTCAACCCACTGGCACTGGTTTGTTAAAGCAACAAGCCGTCGATTTTCGGGTTGATGAGGTGCTGCCGTTTGAATTTAGCGGTGATGGCGAGCACATGTTGGTTCAAATCGAAAAAACAGGAGAGAACACCGCTTGGGTTGCTAAGATGCTCGCGGAAGCTTGCCAAGTAAGCCCTAAAGACGTGAGCTACGCGGGTTTAAAGGACCGTCATGCGGTTACCCGTCAATGGTTTAGTATCCAATTGCCTGGAAAATCCAATATTGAGTTGGCCGAAGATCTGGGCTCGGGCGTGAAAGTTATCGCGATTGCTCGTCATAATCGTAAGCTGAAACGGGGGGCTTTGTCGGGGAATGACTTTGTGATCCGTCTGCGTGATGTTTCCGACATCGAGCAAGCTATGGCCCGGGCTAAGTTAGTCTCAAAGATGGGCGTTCCAAACTATTTTGGATCACAGCGCTTCGGCCGGGGAGCTGGGAATATTGATAATGCTTTGGCGATGTTTACAGGCAAACGGATTAAAAACCGTGAAAAACGCAGTATGTATTTATCAGCGGCGCGCAGTCTAGTGTTTAATCATGCGATTAGCCAACGCATTGAGCAGCAGTTATTTAATCAAATACTCGATGGCGATGTGATGAAGTTTGCTACGAGCAATGCTTATTTTGTGGCTGAGCAAGCAGAGTCAAGCATTGTCGAGCGTTTTCAGCAAGGGGAAATAGAGTTATCGGCGCCCATGGTTGGCAAAGGGGAGCTGGTATCTTTAGATAAGGCTTTGGCATTTGAAAGCGCGGTGCTTGCCGCCTACCCAGACATTGTGGCGGGTTTGGCTGAAGCAGGCTTGAAAATGGAACGTCGCGCTATAGCATTACGGCCTAAAGAATTTAATTATCATGCTGAAGGTAACGATTTAGTTCTGAGCTTTTTTTTAACGGCGGGGAATTACGCTACAAGTATTCTTCGAGAAATTGTTAATTGCGAGGGCGATGATAATGACCATATTAGTGAGTAATGATGATGGTGTATATGCTCCAGGGATCCATTGTTTAGCAGAGGCCTTACAAAGTATCGCTCCAGTGATGATGGTTGCCCCAGATCGAAATTGCAGTGGTGCTAGTAACTCATTGACCTTAGAAAATCCTTTACGGATCGTTGAGCTGGAAAATAATATTATTTCGGTAAAGGGAACGCCGACCGATTGTGTGCACTTCGCGATCAATGAGCTGGTTGATGAGTTGCCTGAGCTCGTGGTATCAGGGATAAATGAAGGTGCAAACCTGGGCGATGATGTATTGTATTCGGGGACCGTCGCGGCAGCCATGGAAGGTCGCAATTTAGGTTTGCCTGCGATTGCGGTCTCATTGGTTGGTAGCGAAGGAAAGCACTATGAGAGCGCTGCAGCAATCAGCTTGAAATTGGTCAAACAACTCCGTCAACAGAGTTTACCCAGTAATCAAATTTTAAATGTTAATGTTCCTGATTTGCCTTTAAGTCAAATAAAGGGCATAAAAGTAACTCGTTTAGGAAGTCGTCACCGTGCAGAAATGATGGTTAAACAACAAGATCCGCGAGGGCACGATATATATTGGTTAGGTCCTCCGGGAGCCATGCAGGATGCTGGTGAGGGAACCGACTTTGCCGCCATTGCGGCAGGCTATGTATCGATAACCCCACTTACCATCGACATGACGGCACACGCATATTTGGACTCACTCGATATGTGGATCAAGGATTGGGAGGCACTGTAATGCAATTTGGCGAAAGCCCTCATAGTTTGAAGTTAGTGAATCAACTTCGCCAACACGGCATTAGTAATCGCGAGGTGCTTAGCGCTATCGCCAAACTCCCTCGTCAGTATTTTATCGATGAAGCTTTAGCTCATCAAGCTTGGGACAATACCGCTTTACCAATTGGGCAAGGGCAAACTTTATCTCAGCCTTACATCGTGGCGAAAATGACCGAGTTGTTGCTAGAAGCAAAGCCGAAAAAAGTATTGGAAATCGGGACCGGCTCGGGCTATCAAACCGCGGTATTAGCTGCTCTGGTTGAGCAAGTTTATTCGGTAGAACGGATCAAAACTTTACAGTTTCAAGCTAAGCGTCGTCTCAAACTACTCGATTTACATAATGTAGCGACAAAGCATGGTGATGGCTGGCTGGGGTGGGCAAGTAAGGGGCCTTTTGATGCGATTCTGGTGACGGCCGCAGCAACCGAGGTGCCACAAGCACTGGTGGAGCAGTTAAATGTTGGCGGGCGGATGATTATTCCAGTTGGTGCGCAACAGCAACAGCAAACTTTATTGTTGATCGAAAAACAGGTACAGGGTTACAGCGAGCGCTGTTTAGAGCCAGTACGTTTTGTCCCTCTTGTGAATGGTGAATTAGCGTGAAGATATTTAGTCATTTATATGACCGAGTGATGTTGTGGTCAGAGCATAAACATGCAGTTCGCTATCTTTGTAGCATGAGCTTTATCGAATCAGTTTTCTGGCCAATCCCGGTGGATGTGATGTTAGCACCGATGGCATTGTCGCAACCATACAGGGCTTGGCGCTTTGCCTTATTGGCCACTATCTTTTCAGTACTCGGAGCCGCTTTGGGTTACGGCTTAGGGCAGTTTTTCTATGAACCACTGGTCGCTCCGTTGGTGAAGTCAGTCGGTTACCAAGATAAAATGGAGGTTGCTTTTCGTTGGTTTGAGCATTGGGGAGTATTGGTGGTGTTTGTCGCTAGTTTTACGCCAATCCCCTATAAAGTATTTACTTTAACAGCTGGTATATTGAATATGGCTTTCGTTCCATTCTTACTTATTTCATTCATTGGCCGTGGGATGCGCTTCTATTTGGTGGCCGGGCTGATGAAGTGGGGCGGCAAGAGAATGGAAGAACAACTGCGGAAATACGTTGAATTATTGGGTTGGTTGGTTATTGTGTTAGCAGTGGTTGCCTATTTACTATTACGTTAATTAGATGAAAACATTGCAGTATCTCATTTTCTTCATTTCGCTTAGCCTGTTATTTGGCTGTAGTCGAGAGGGCGCGCCAGCGCCAGTGAGTGATGCTGGAATTTACAATGCTGATAATCATGGGGTCTTAAATTCTACTCGCTATACCGTTAAGCAAGGAGAGACTCTTTACTCCATTGCATGGCGAGCTGGGCTTGACCCCAAAGTTTTAGCAAAAAGAAACAATATCTCAGCTCCGTATACAATCTTTGTAGGTCAAACTATTAAATTGAAATCTAACGGAGTTAAGTCCGGTAAGGCTAAACCAAGCAAGCATAAAACAGCGCAAGCGCAAGTCAAATATGTTAATGAATCGTCAAAAAAACTTGAATCAACGTCAACAAAGGCATACGCTAAAAACTCGACCAAGCGTGTAACCAAGGCTCCAACGAAAGTTGCTAAAGGCTGGGTTTGGCCTACAAAGGGTAGAATTATCAAAGGCTTCTCAACTAAAGCCAATGGTAATAAGGGGCTCGATATTGGTGGCAAGCAAGGTCAGAAAGTAGTAGCGTCAGCGTCAGGCAAAGTGGTTTATGCAGGGAGCGCGTTAAGAGGTTATGGAAAACTTATAATTATAAAACACGATGACGATTACTTAAGTGCTTATGCACATAACAGTCGTTTAAGAGTGAAGGAAAAACAGCAAGTAGTAGTAGGACAACATATCGCTGATATGGGGGATACAGGGACAACTGATACGCGATTACATTTTGAGATCCGTTTCAAAGGAAAGTCGGTCGATCCAACAAGGTTTCTACCGACACTCTAGCCTAGATTGCACACAATAATAATTAGCAATCAGGTCTGTTCAGGGAGGCTATGCTATGACTCAAGCAAAAACTGCTGTAAAACTAAAAAGTGTTTCAACGACAGGTAATACTAAGGTTGAACGTACCGCTGAAAAAGATGACATCATGCAAGCCGATGTCTCCAAGAGTTTAGATGCAACTCAGCTCTATCTTGGTGAAATTGGTTTCTCTCCACTATTAACTGCAGAGGAAGAAGTTTTATACGCACGACGAGCGCTGCGTGGTGATGAGGCCGCTCGTAAACGAATGATCGAAAGTAACTTACGTTTAGTGGTTAAAATTGCTCGCCGTTATAATAACCGTGGTTTAGCGTTATTAGACTTGATTGAAGAGGGTAATCTGGGATTGATTCGAGCGGTAGAAAAGTTTGATCCGGAACGCGGGTTTCGTTTCTCGACTTACGCAACTTGGTGGATCCGTCAAACCATTGAACGTGCCATCATGAATCAAACTCGTACCATTCGTTTGCCGATTCACGTGGTAAAAGAACTGAATGTTTATTTACGTACAGCTCGTGAGTTAGCTCATCGTTTAGATCATGAACCAACCGCAGAAGAAATTGCCGAGACTCTCGACCGTCCCGTTGAAGATGTGACTAAGATGCTGCGTTTGAACGAACGTATTAGCTCTGTGGATACACCAATTGGCGGAGATAACGATAAAGCCTTGCTCGATATCATTTCTGATGAAAATGATCACGGTCCAGAGCATCGAACCCAAGACGATGATATGAAAAATAGCATTGTTGGCTGGTTAGGTGAACTGAATAGTAAACAGCGTGAAGTATTGGCGCGCCGTTTTGGCTTACTCGGCTATGAAGCATCGACTTTAGAAGATGTAGGACGCGAAATTGGCCTTACCCGGGAACGGGTTCGACAAATTCAGGTGGAGGCATTGCGTCGTTTACGGGATATTTTGTCATTACAAAATTTGTCGATAGACGCTTTATTTAAAGTCTAATATTTTATCGTTTGAATAAAAAAGGAAGCTTCGGCTTCCTTTTTTGATTGAGTTTTATTTGAGCGCTAAAGATTAGTGACTCGTTTGTTGCTTGAGCATAAAGAGCAAGTCTAGGGCCGCTCGTGGCGACAGTTCATTGGGATCTAGCATTTTAAGTTGCTCAATGACTGGATGTTGTTGGGGGAGGGGAAGCTCAATGTTCAGTTGCTGTTCAAATGCTTGGTCTTGTGGCTGAGCCGGACTATCGTGTGGCACTGATGCTTCCAGTTGTGTTAGCTTTATTTTGGCCTTTGAGATCACCGATTGGGGGATCCCTGCCAAGGCTGCAACTTGTAAACCAAAGCTTTTGCTGGCTGCACCTTCTTGAACCTGATGCATGAATGCAATGGTGTCATGATGCTCTACAGCGTCTAAGTGAACATTGGCGACGGCGTCGATGAGCTTCGGTAATTGAGTGAGTTCGAAGTAATGGGTCGCGAATAAAGTTAAAGAGCTTATGTTGGCGAGTTGTTCGGCAACAGCCCATGCTAAGGACATTCCATCATAAGTGCTAGTTCCGCGACCAATCTCATCCATGAGGACCAGACTATGGGGGGTCGCATTGTGTAAGATATTAGCGGTTTCGGTCATTTCAACCATAAATGTAGAACGCCCACTCGCTAAGTCATCAGATGCGCCAATTCGAGTGAAAATTCGGTCTATAGGGCCGATTTCGACACTATCCGCGGGTACATAGCTACCAATATAGGCCATTAAACTAATCAGTGCGGTTTGTCGCATATAGGTTGATTTCCCGCCCATGTTAGGGCCAGTCACAATCAATAATTTACGTTGCGGATTAAGTTGGACGGGATTAGCAATAAATGGCGTTTCGTTAACTTGTTCAACGACTGGATGGCGCCCACCTTGAATGTTGATACAAGCTTGTTGGACAAGACTAGGGCGAACGTAGTTTAAATACTCGGCGCGTTCAGCGAGGCAGCTAAGAACATCCAACTGTGCCAAAGCTTGGGCACTACGCTGTAATTCACTGATTTTTGGTAGCAGTAGATCTAATAATTGGTCATATAATTGTTTTTCAAGAGCAAGTGCTTTGCCTTGGCTGGAGAGTACTTTTTCTTCATGCTCTTTGAGTTCGGCAATAATGTAACGCTCCATATTCTTCAAAGTTTGACGACGAATATAGTGCTCCGGTACTTGGTCTGCATATAGGCGACTGACTTCAATATAGAAGCCGTGTACTCGGTTATAACCAATTTTTAAGTTGGCAATCCCGGTTTGCTCTCGCTCTCGTTGTTCAATTTGACGAAGGTAGTCATTGGCGCCGTCACTTAGATCTCGCCATTCATCAAGCTCCTGATTATAGCCTGCGGCTATTACCCCACCGTCACGAATTAACACTGGCGGATTATCGATCAGCGCTCGCTGTAATAGTTCCAGTAGTTCTGGAAAATCAGCAATGTCTTTAGCCAATGGTGCTAAAGCGACAGTTTGTTGTAAGTTGCTTTGTAATTCGGGCAAGATATTAAATGCATTGCGAAGTCTGGCCAGATCTCGAGGCCTCGCTGAGCGCAGCGCCAAACGCGCTAAAATTCGCTCAATATCTCCAATTGCTTTGAGCTGAGTTTGTAGTTGTCCGTATAAATCTGCTTGGATTAATTCGGCAATGCAATCTTGACGCACACGGACTTGAGCCTGATCTCTTAAGGGCTGATGCAGCCAACGATTTAGCAGCCGACTCCCCATTGCGGTTGCGCTGCGGTCTAATACTGCGCTGAGGGTGTGTTCTTGCCCGCCAGACAAATTACGGGTAAGTTCAAGGTTCTTACGGCTAGCAGCATCGAGTTGAATAAATTGATTTTGCTTTTCGATGATGATCGTATTGATATGCGGTAAGGCGGTGCGTTGTGTATCTTGAACATATTGCATTAAGCAACCTGCGGCAGCTATCGCTAATGGGTATTCACTAACGCCAAAACCATCTAGGTGACGGGTACCAAATTGTAGGTTTAATATTTTTTGTGCGCTGGCAAGATCGTACTCCCACTCTCCGCGCCGACGTAGGCCTTTATTCGCTTGTAAGATCTCTACAAACTCAAAGTTATCGGGGTATAGTAGCTCAGAGGGCTTAAGTCTTTGCAACTCAGCTTGAAGCTGTTGTTCACCGCTGAATTGATTAATCACAAACCGGCCGCTGGCAATATCTAAATAGGCGAGTCCAATCTGCAGCTGTTGATTTACAACGCTTACCAATAGGTTTTCTTGCTTTTCTTCTAATAAAGCCTCATCGCTGACTGTGCCTGGTGTGATGATGCGAACCACTTTACGTTCTACTGGACCTTTACTGGTTGCCGGGTCGCCGATCTGTTCGCATATAGCGACCGATTCACCGAGTTGCACCAGACGGGATAAGTACGTTTCTACGGCATGATAGGGGATCCCGGCCATTGGTATTGGGTTGCCCGCAGATTGTCCTCGTTTGGTTAAGGAAATATCCATCAATTCAGAAGCACGCTTGGCATCTTCATAGAACAATTCATAGAAGTCACCCATCCGATAAAATAGTAAAATTTCGGGGTGCTGTGCCTTTAAGCTAAGGTATTGGCGCATCATCGGTGTATGTTTTTCTAGATTGATATCGGTCATTTCGGTCATCGAACTGCATAGTGAACTGGCTAAATGAAGCTGCAAGGATAAAAGTTGTGGCTGGATTAGGCAAAACTCTTTTACTAATTTATAGTGGAATAAACTTGATGCTGTATGAATAAACAGTATACTACTGGACAATAAGATTGTTTAAAGCACCTGATGAGGGCGATATGGATCAAAATAAACAAAAGGCACTGGCTGCGGCCTTAGGTCAAATTGAAAAACAATTTGGCAAAGGTTCAATTATGAAACTTGGCGATAACCGTACTATGGATATTGAAACGGTTTCTACCGGTTCGTTATCTTTGGATATCGCTTTAGGCGCTGGTGGCTTACCTATGGGCCGGGTGATTGAGATCTATGGCCCTGAAAGTTCTGGTAAAACAACCTTAACACTAGAAGCCATTGCGCAGGCGCAAAAAGCCGGTAAGGTTTGTGCTTTTGTCGATGCTGAGCATGCTCTGGATCCTATCTATGCTAAAAAGTTAGGCGTCGATGTTGATGAGCTACTTATCTCTCAACCTGATACGGGTGAGCAAGCCTTAGAAATCACTGATATGTTGGCCCGTTCTGGCGCGGTTGATATGATAGTGATTGACTCAGTGGCCGCACTGACACCAAAAGCCGAAATTGAAGGCGATATGGGTGATAGCCACGTTGGCTTGCAAGCACGCTTAATGTCTCAAGCTTTACGTAAGTTAACGGGTACTTTAAAACAAACCAATTGTATGTGTATCTTTATCAACCAAATCCGGATGAAGATTGGCGTGATGTTTGGTAACCCTGAAACCACTTCGGGTGGTAATGCCTTGAAGTTTTATGCTTCGGTTCGTTTAGATATTCGTCGCATCGGTGCAGTGAAAAGCGGTGATGAGATTGTTGGTAACGAAACGCGCGTTAAAGTTGTTAAAAATAAAATAGCGGCTCCGTTCAAGCAGGCTGAGTTTCAGATTTTGTATGGTGAAGGCTTTAATCGCTACGGTGAATTAATTGACCTTGGAGTGGCTGAAAAACTAGTTGATAAAGCTGGTGCTTGGTTCTCTTATAAAGGTAAAAAAATTGGTCAAGGTAAGGCGAATGCCTCAAATTACTTAAAAGAGCATCCAGAAATCGCTCAAGAAATTGAATTGACCATTCGTAATAACCTTCTTAATCCCGTGGTTGCGGAAGAGCCGGTAAAAGTTGAAGACTTGCCAGTCGATAGCGAAGCGTAAGCCAATCTAGAGGAGCCGTAAGGCTCCTTTTTATTAATGATGAACCAGCGTAGCGCTTTAAACTCAGCCATCAATTTACTTTCTCGGCGCGCCTATAGTCGCCGTCAATTATCGCAAAAACTGCAACAAAAGGGTTATTCACCCTCGGATATCGCTGACGCCATTGACTATGCTGAGCAGAATGCTTGGTTGGATGATATTAATTATGCGATGCAATTAACTCGCTCCCGCCTTGCTAAAGGTTATGGACGTAATTACCTCTATCAATACTTGCTCAGTAAAGGAATTGATAAGGCGATTGTCACAGAAGTGTTAGCTCTTCCTGAATGGGACTGGTATCAAGCCCTTCAGCAGCTGTTTGCACGTAAATTCAGTCAAGGCTTCCCCTCCGAACGACTTTTACAGCAAAAATGCAGCGCTTACCTATATCGTCGTGGCTTCGATTTTGAACTGATCAATCTTTTGTTTAGCGAGCAGCAGCAATAAGTGTCGAACACTTTGCCTATAAAGGTCTGCGTGCTATATTGTCGCGATTAATTTGAGTTTCATTTTTTTCAGCGCTTGTCGACGAGTAATACTAGCTTTACCACTAAGTCGAGTTGCTACAAACCCCCAGGAAAGAGTTTCATGAAGATGACTTCAGCTGAAGTAAGAGAAGCGTTTTTAAGCTTCTTTAACAGCAAAAATCACCAAGTTGTGGCAAGTGGTTCGTTAGTGCCACATGACGATCCAACCTTACTATTTACTAACGCGGGTATGAATCAATTTAAAGATGTATTTCTCGGAATTGACAAGCGTAGTTATACCCGAGCGACAACCTCACAGCGTTGTGTTCGGGCGGGCGGTAAGCACAATGATTTAGAAAATGTTGGCTATACTGCACGTCACCACACTTTTTTCGAAATGCTAGGCAACTTCAGTTTTGGTGATTACTTCAAAGAAGATGCAATTGCTTACGCATGGGAGTTTTTAACCGAAGTGGTTAAGTTACCTAAAGAAAAGTTGTTGGTGACGGTTTATCACTCGGATGATGAAGCTTTTAATATATGGGCCGATAAAATCGGTGTACCACAAGATCGGATTATTCGTATTGGTGACAAGTCACCAGAGAAAAAGTTTGAGTCTGATAACTTTTGGCAAATGGGTGACACAGGACCCTGTGGTCCTTGTACCGAAATTTTCTATGATCATGGCGAGCATATTTGGGGTGGCCCTCCGGGATCCCCTGAAGAAGATGGAGATCGTTTCATCGAGATATGGAACGTCGTATTCATGCAGTTTAACCGCCAAGCTAACGGGCATATGGAGCCTTTACCAAACCCATCCGTTGATACCGGCATGGGCCTTGAGCGGATCTCTGCGATTTTACAAGGGGTCCACTCCAACTACGAAATTGATATTTTCCAAAACTTGATTGCAGCAGCTGCAAAAATCATCGGTACCAATGATTTAGAAAATAAATCGTTACGGGTCATTGCTGATCATATTCGAGCATGTGGGTTCTTGATTGCCGACGGTGTTATGCCCGCTAATGAAGGCCGCGGCTATGTATTGCGTCGAATTATTCGTCGAGCGGTGCGTCACGGGAATAAGCTTGGTGCGCAAGAAGGTTTCTTTTATCAACTGTTAGCGGCCTTAATTACCGAAATGGGGGATGCATACCCAGAATTGGCCAAGCAGCAGCCTGTTATTGAGCGAGTCTTACGTCAAGAAGAAGAGCAATTTGCTAAGACTTTAGATCGCGGCTTAATGATTTTAGATGAGGCGCTTCAGGGCTTAGAGGGCTCCGTTATCCCGGGTGAGTTAGTTTTTAAACTCTATGATACCTATGGATTCCCTGCTGACTTAACTGCCGATATTGCTCGAGAGCGTGAGCTTAGTGTCGATGAGGCTGAGTTTACCGCAGCAATGCAAGCGCAACGAGAACGCGCTAAAAAAGCGAGTCATTTCGATACGGACTACAACGATAATCTGCAAATTAACGCCGAAACCGAGTTTTTAGGTTATCAACATCTAGAAGCCGAGGTAAACATTGTTGCAATGTTTAAAGAAGGTGAGGAACAGTCGGTGTTAGAGAATGGTGATCATGGCATTTTAGTGCTTGATAAAACCCCATTTTATGCTGAATCTGGCGGTCAGGCTGGGGATGCTGGTGAGCTTCAATTTGATGGCGGTAGCTTTGTCGTTGAAGACACCATTAAGTTAGGAAAAGCCTTTCTACATAAGGGATATGTTCAAGGGGCTAGTCTTGCCCAACAGCAACTAAGGGCCAAAGTAGATTCACGTCGCCGCTGGAACACGGCACTTAATCACTCGGTGACTCATTTATTACATGCAGCTTTACGACAAACACTTGGCGAGCATGTATCGCAAAAAGGTTCGTTAGTTGAAGCGCAACGTTTACGCTTTGATTTCTCTCATTTTGAAGCGATTTCGATGAAGTCGATTAGTCAGATCGAACATTTAGTCAATCAACAAATTCGCCGTAACCTACCAGTACTCACCAAGGTGATGAACTTGGAAGAAGCCAAACAAGCCGGTGCAATGGCGCTATTTGGTGAAAAATATGATGATGACGTGCGGGTGGTGAGCATGGGTGACTTCTCTACAGAGCTTTGTGGTGGTACCCATGTAAATCATACTGGTGATATTGGCTTTTTCAAAGTGACTAGCGAAGCAGGGATTGCAGCTGGCGTTCGTCGTATCGAAGCGGTTACCGGGCAATTTGCGATTGATCTGATCCATCGATTAACCGAAGAAGTTCAAACGGCAGCTAACTTGGTCAAAGGTGATCAATTCACCATCGGTGAAAAAGTGATGCAGCTGGTTGACCGAAACAAGATGTTGGAAAAAGAAATCTCCCAATTGAAAGACAAATTGGCCAGTGTCGCCAGTAACGATGTGGCAGATCAAGTACAAACGATTAACGGTGTGAAAGTATTAATTGCCTTCCTCGATGGTGTTGAAGGCAAAGCCTTGCGCAGCATCGTAGACGAGTTGAAAGTTAAATTGGAAAGTGGCGTGGTACTCTTGGGCACGGTAAGCGACGGTAAAGTCAGTCTAATTGCGGGCGTCACTAAAGATTTAACAAGCCGTGTTAAAGCGGGTGAAATGGTTAATATTGCAGCCCAATGCGTTGGCGGTAAAGGCGGCGGTCGACCTGATATGGCACAAGCTGGTGGTAATAATCCCGATGGTATAGCAAATGCGCTGGCACAAGTGAAACAGTGGCTAGGCGAAAAGCTTTAAACATATCAACATTCAGTGTTAAGAAAGAAGGAAAGCAAGTGGCACTAATTGTTCAAAAATATGGCGGTACATCGGTGGGTACGATAGAGCGTATCGAAGCCGTGGCTGACCGAGTGATTAAGCATAAACAAACGGGTGACGATTTAGTTGTGGTGCTTTCAGCGATGTCTGGTGAAACCAATCGCTTGTTGGGCTTAGCGAATCAAATCGATGAAAACGCCAGTGAGCGTGAAAAGGATGTTCTGGTATCAACTGGCGAGCAGGTGACAATAGCCTTGTTGAGTATTGCTTTACAGAAGAAGGGCTGTGATGCGATTTCGATGACGGGAGATCAGATCCAAATGCATACTGATAATGCGCATGGTAAAGCGCGTATTACTAGCATTGACGATCAAAACATCAAGGCTCACTTAGCGAAGAATAAAGTTGTGGTGATTGCTGGGTTTCAGGGGCGTAGCCCAGATAACTATATTACTACGCTTGGTCGTGGTGGTTCAGACACCACTGCTGTTGCCATTGCAGCCGCGCTGAAGGCCGATGAGTGCCAGATCTACACCGATGTGGATGGTGTATACACCACTGATCCGCGGGTTGAGCCTAAGGCGCGCCGTTTAGAGAGTATTACTTTTGAAGAAATGCTTGAAATGGCTAGCTTGGGAGCGAAGGTTCTGCAAATTCGTGCAGTGGAATTTGCCGGGAAATATAATGTGCCACTGCGAGTATTATCCAGTTTTGCAGAAGGTAATGGCACTCTAATTAGCTATGAGGGAAATAAAATGGAATCACCGGTCATTTCTGGTATTGCCTTTAATCGGGATGAAGCGAGCTTAACGATTTTGGGTGTGCCAGATAAACCTGCGGTGGCAGCGGCAATTTTGACTCCGATTGGGGAAGCGAACATTGATGTGGATATGATTATTCAAAACTCAATGGGCGATGGTACAGCTGACTTTACTTTTACGGTACATCGTAATGATTATAAACGCGCCAAAGTCTTACTAGAGCAAACTTGCGAAAAATTGGGTGCCCGAGCAGTCCAAGGTAAAGATTCTTTAGCAAAAATATCTATTGTTGGCGTTGGCATGATGAACCACCCCGGTGTCGCTAAAACTATGTTTGAGACTTTTGGTGCAGAAGGAATAAATATGCAACTTATTTCAACTTCTGAAATCAAAGTATCGGTAGTGGTTGATGAGAAATATTTGGAACTGGGCGTGCGTGCGTTGCATAGCGCCTACAAGCTCGACCAATAATAATGACTCTGCGACTTAAACAGGCTAGTCTATAGGCTGAATAATTGAAAATAATAGTCTGTTAAGTCGCTAAAGAATAAGAAATCGAATTTAAGGAGATATAAATGCTAATTTTGACTCGTCGTGTAGGCGAAACCTTGATGATTGGGGATGAAGTGACTGTGACCGTATTGGGTGTGAAAGGAAACCAAGTACGTATCGGTGTTAATGCACCGAAAGAAGTTTCGGTTCACCGTGAAGAAATTTATATGCGCATTCAAGCCGAGAAAAATGCCAGCGCATAAGCACGCGTTGGTGCTCAAATTTACAAAAGGAAGCTTAGGCTTCCTTTTGTGTTTTTGGGACTGCAGCGCCCTCTAACCAAGCCGTTGAGGTAGACCTTCAGTCGGCGCCTAAAAGCTTTAACAGTTTGTTGTTTAACATGTCTCATCTTCATTTGATTGATTTTTCATGAACCATCATTGATGTCGCAAGGTATGCCATTCGGTTTACTTCCAAAAATGCTTTTAAGTTGAACCTCAAGTCGCTGGTGATTGGTCACGGCTTTGTTGATGCATCATGTTATCGGTGACATTTGCTTGCTGTGGCTTATCTAAAGTAAGCGCAAAGCACAGACATTGATATCAGCCTTTGCTTACTTTGAACACCTACCTCATTGAAGCACCGTTATTTGCGATTTGTATTTGGTTAGTTTTTAGCGATTTAGCTATTTAAATGCGTATGAGTAATGCTCACATCGTCATCAATCGATTTCACTTCGATCGGGTTTGTCGGGTTTGGTAAATGATGTTTTGAAGTTTATTGTGTCATCTGATGTTCTCGGGGGCTTTGGTTTGACCATTTGATTGAAAACAGTGCAGCAAGATATATCGCCTGATGTGTTGTTTATGCGGTGTTCTTCGGTTCGCTTGCTGGTTCAGAAAGAATTGTGCTCGCTGCATTTTTGGACGTATATCTATCAAAAATACAGCGAACTGTTCGAAAGCTGTACGAACAAAAGAAAACTGGCAAAAAAGGTTTGACTATATTTTTGGAAGCAGTAATATCTGCATCCGAAATCGCGGTGAGGTGGCCGAGTGGCCGAAGGCGCTCCCCTGCTAAGGGAGTATAGGGTTTGTAGCCCTATCGAGGGTTCGAATCCCTCCCTCACCGCCATCGATTTCAACGCGCGTGTAGCTCAGCTGGATAGAGTACCTGGCTACGAACCAGGCGGTCGGAGGTTCGAATCCTTCCACGCGCGCCATATTTAAAGTAGAATGATTTCGGTCGTTCTTATATAAACAGTTTTTTTGTGCGCGTGTAGCTCAGCTGGATAGAGTACCTGGCTACGAACCAGGCGGTCGGAGGTTCGAATCCTTCCACGCGCGCCATTATTTTAAAAGCTCATAGTTCATGTGAGCTTTTTTTATTCAAGTGTTTCTGTGCGCGTGTAGCTCAGCTGGATAGAGTACCTGGCTACGAACCAGGCGGTCGGAGGTTCGAATCCTTCCACGCGCGCCATTATTTACAATAGAATGAGTGATCATTCTTATATTGCAGTGTTTTTGCGCGCGTGTAGCTCAGCTGGATAGAGTACCTGGCTACGAACCAGGCGGTCGGAGGTTCGAATCCTTCCACGCGCGCCATTCTTCTTAAAATCAGTGTTATGCTGATTTTGTTGGAGTGAAATCGTGGTGAGGTGGCCGAGTGGCCGAAGGCGCTCCCCTGCTAAGGGAGTATAGGGTTTGTAGCCCTATCGAGGGTTCGAATCCCTCCCTCACCGCCATCGATTTCAACGCGCGTGTAGCTCAGCTGGATAGAGTACCTGGCTACGAACCAGGCGGTCGGAGGTTCGAATCCTTCCACGCGCGCCATTCTTTAAGAGGCTCACCATTAATGTGAGTTTTTTATTCAAGTGTTATCTGTGCGCGTGTAGCTCAGCTGGATAGAGTACCTGGCTACGAACCAGGCGGTCGGAGGTTCGAATCCTTCCACGCGCGCCATCTCCTTTCTATGACTTCTCTTTTGTTTACTGCTCTAAAGCGGTTTCGATGCGCTTATGCTCTTACAAATATTGTATTTGCGCTCAGCTAATCATCATCGACATTCGATGAATGACATCGATATTTAGAATTGTTATTGGTTGATCGATAGCTTTGAATCTGCGCGCAGACGGCGGCCTCTTCAATGAGTTGATTCATTTTTGTTGCGTTTTGCTTAAAAGCCAAGTCCCTCACTATTATTTGATATTAATTTGTCGAAGCTGGCTTCATAGCTATCATTGATAGCGCGCTAAGGTTTTTAAATTAGGGTATTTTTTTAGCCTTTAGTGATACCTGCTTGTGAATAATTTGATGGTTTATAGGGGACATTTTTATATTACGAAGTTAGGATCTCTAGTTGAAATTGGTATTCATCTCTTATTCAGCTTCATTTTGTAACTGTTGTGATCCTGCAGGCTTCTTTTAGTTTAGCTAAGCTGGTAAATTAGCTTATAAATCGGACAATAATCTGTATCGCGATGAATGTTAACAGCTTGTTAATATATAGCTTATTTAGCCTTGTCAGGTTTCGCCGTCACTAGATTATGAATTTTCCTATTGATAAAATAAAATTAACAATACTAATATTTTGAATATTTATTCAAATTCCAGTTTGATTTTTGTCAGTTTGCATGTAATTCTTACGGCAATCTTAAAGGATGTGGATTAATAATATGATAGATATGACCGAGCTGTTGTTGGAAGCAGCCACACTTATGGGGATCGGGATGGTCGCCGTGTTTGCTTTCCTATCGTTGCTTATTTTAGCCGTTTTAGGTCTTGCCAAATTAGCTCCGCCATTGATCGAACCAACCAAGCCTAGTCACTCGTCTTCTACTTCGACTAAACAAGCCAATAATACCGCCGTTGTTGCTGCGATCTCTGCAGCGGTTCAACAGTACCGGAAGGCTCAATAACTAAAGGGGATTTAACGCAATGTCTAAACCACTTGCTTTAACCGATGTTGTGCTACGTGATGCGCACCAATCATTGCTAGCAACCCGTCTTCGTATTGAAGATATGTTGCCCATTGCTGAGCAATTAGACCAAATTGGTTATTGGTCTCTGGAGACATGGGGTGGGGCGACCTTCGATGCTTGTATTCGTTATCTGGGTGAAGATCCATGGGAGCGTCTGCGAGAACTGAAAAAAGCCATGCCAAATACCAAGCAACAGATGTTGCTACGGGGACAAAATTTATTGGGTTACCGGCATTATGCTGACGATGTGGTCGAACGTTTTGTAGAGCGCGCAGTTAAAAATGGGATGGATGTTTTTCGTATCTTCGATGCGATGAACGATCCTCGTAACTTTCAAACGGCGGTAAAAGCGGCGCTTGATTGTGGGGCGCATGCCCAAGGAACGATTTCTTACACCACTAGTCCGATTCACTCTATCGAAAACTGGGTTGATTTGGCGAAGCGTTTGGAAGACCTTGGTTGTCATTCGATTGCAATTAAGGATATGTCTGGCCTACTTAAGCCTTATGAAGCTGAGGCATTAATTAAACGTCTGAAAGCCGATACTGACGTAGAGATAGCTTTGCATTGTCATGCGACCACGGGTTTAAGTCTACCGACTCATATGAAGGCCATTGAAGCCGGGGTGGATATTATTGATACTGCCATTTCTTCGATGAGCTGTACCTATGGACATAGCCCAACAGAAACCATCGTGGCGATGCTAGAAGGGACTGAGCGTGACACTGGTTTAGATCTGACGAAATTGGAAGCCATTGCCGCTTACTTCCGTGAAGTTCGTAAGAAGTATGCGAAGTTTGAGGGCAGCTTGAAGGGGGTTGATTCTCGGATCCTGATTGCGCAAGTGCCTGGTGGGATGCTGACGAACATGGAAGGCCAACTGAAAGAGCAGGGTGCGGCCGATAAAATGGACCAAGTACTGGCAGAGATCCCTAAAGTTCGTAAAGATTTAGGTTATATCCCGCTAGTCACGCCAACCTCACAAATTGTGGGCACGCAAGCGGTGATTAATGTGCTTACCGGGGAGCGCTATAAAACCATTACCAAAGAGACGGCTGGTATTTTAACTGGTCATTACGGTAAAGCTCCCGGCGAACTCAATAGTGAACTACAAAAACGAGTGCTTGATGGCGAACAAGCCATTACTTGTCGTCCAGCTGATTTACTCGAAGCTGAAATGGAACGTTTAGAGTCTGAAATAAAACAACATTCAGCAGACAAAGGCTTTAAGCTGGCAGATGCGGTGATTGACGACGCTTTAACTTATGCCTTATTCCCACAAATCGGCTTGAAATTTCTGGAGAATCGTGGCGATGCATCCGCTTTTGAGCCGATGCCTAGCGCCGATGACGTTAAGCCCGCGCCCGCGGTTGCTGTTAAGCAAGGTTCTGTCGAGACTTATTCGGTACGGGTCGATGGGCAGCTTTACACCGTTGATGTCGGTCCTGAAGGCTCCATTGATGGAGTGGCGGCTGTAAGTTCTTCTGCGCCTGCAAGCCCTGTGGCGGTCCCAACTGGCGGTGAAGCACTGCCGGCACCATTAGCTGGAAATATTTTTAAAGTCTTGGCCAAACCTGGGGTGCAAGTTCAGGAAGGTGACGTATTGTTGATCATGGAAGCAATGAAAATGGAAACCGAAATTCGTTCCGCTAAAACCGGGGTGGTTGCAGAGGTTCTAGTTAAAGAAGGTGATGCGGTAGCGGTAGGCGAAATCCTGCTTAGCATCGCATAAAGGAGCGACAGTGGAAGGATTAATGAAGCTTTGGCTCGAAACGGGTATCGCCAATTTTGAGCTTGGTCAGGTGGTCATGATGGCAGTGGGTTTATTACTGCTATATTTGGCGATTGTCCGTAAATTTGAACCCTTATTGTTATTACCCATTGGCTTTGGTGCAGTATTAGCAAACATTCCTAACGCAGGTTTTACTGAAGAGGGTGGTTTACTGTATTACATTTATCATGTGGGGATCGAAACTGGCGTTTTCCCTTTATTGATCTTTATGGGGGTGGGGGCTTTAACGGATTTTGGGGCATTAATTGCTAATCCCAAAATGTTGTTATTAGGTGCCGCCGCTCAATTCGGGATTTTTGCGACTTTATTTGGCGCGATAGCCTTAAACTGGGTGCCTGGTTTTAACTTTACGCTTGCCGACGCATCTGCGATTGCCATTATTGGTGGTGCCGACGGACCTACGGCTATCTTTTTAGCTTCTAAATTGGCGCCTGATTTATTGGGCGCGATTGCGGTAGCTGCTTATTCTTACATGGCCTTGGTTCCGATTATTCAACCGCCTATTATGCGCGCGTTGACGACTAAACAAGAACGTGAAATTCAAATGGAACAATTACGCCCAGTTAGCATGCGGGAGAAAATAATTTTTCCAATCGCAGTGCTTGGCTTAACGATTCTGTTTTTACCAGCGGCAACGCCCTTGGTTGGGATGTTTTGTCTGGGGAATTTAATGCGTGAGAGTGGCGTGGTTGATCGTTTAAGCAAAACTGCACAAAACGAACTGATTAATATTGTAACCATTTTCCTTGGTTTGGCCGTTGGTTCTAAGTTGTCAGCTGACAAGTTCTTAACGGTTGAAACCTTAGGGATTTTGGGGCTTGGGGCGATCGCATTTGCTATTGGTACCGCTTCAGGGGTGTTGATGGCGAAAGTGATGAATCGTGTCGGGGGGGGGAATATTAACCCATTGATTGGGGCTGCTGGTGTATCGGCAGTGCCAATGGCGGCCCGAGTCGCCAATAAGGTCGGTTTAGAGGCTAATCCTCATAACTTCTTATTAATGCATGCGATGGGACCGAATGTTGCCGGAGTATTGGGTAGCGCAGTTGCCGCCGGGGTATTACTATCCTTAGTTGGTGGCTAATACTCTAACCATCTAAAAAAAGCTTGCTTAGGCAAGCTTTTTTTATGCTTAACGTGTTAACCACATCATGACGCCGAAAAAGCCAATGAGTAGGCTGCTGATTGCGATGATCCAATAATATCCTTTTCGACCTTGTTTAAAACTTAGACCGTAGTGGAACAAAAATAACGTCCACAGTATTGTAAGTAGCAAAGGAACTAAGAAGAAACGCACCATAGTTTTTCCATTATTACTCTTAACTGTTTGAATAATGTTAGTTTAACCTAAAAATATAAACTCAACCTAGTTTCGTGTTATTTTCGAGACGCTTCTCGCGTGTTGGTTTTACATCATGCTGCTTAACCCCAGATAAGACTTTGAAATTTAGGTGACCAGAGCTTAAGACAAGGATTCTGCATTGGGCATTTTAAATTTATCCCCGTGGAAAGCGACTGTGTGTTTTTCAGTTGACTCTTTCTGTGGGCATCTACTGGCTAGCGATTTGTTGTTTGCCTTAGCTGTACGGCGGTATTTACAAATTATTTTTGTCTATTTTATGAAGGCTTGTTGGTATGATGATCGGCTGAAAGGGCTGCTGTTTAGTTCTAGATAATTTCGAGTAGACAATGAATATCCAACAATACCAAGATTATGACGCTTTTATTTTTGATATGGATGGGACTTTAATCGATTCGTTGCAACAGCATCAAGCTGCTTGGGAGCGAGTATTAAAGCATTTTGCGATTCCTTACACCGCGCAGCAAATGTTGGCGATGAGTGGTATGCCAGCGGAACAAACTGTAGAAAATTTACTAGCGCAGGCCAATATGACACGGATTAAAGTGGATGCGGTGGTAGAAGCGAAAAATCAGCACTATCAGGACTTAGTTCATGCAGAAATACAGGCGACGCCGTTATTGACTGTATTTAATCACTTTCAGGGCAAAAAACCGATGTCTGTGGGCACTGGTGCTTCTCAGCAGGAAGCGGAGTTCTTGCTCAATAAATTAGGCATCGCTGAGCAATTAGTTGCCATTGTTGGCGCTGATTTGGTCGATGCTCATAAACCCGCGCCGGATACTTTCTTGTTGTGCGCGAAGTTAATGAATGTTGAGCCTCAGCGCTGTTTGGTGTTTGAAGATGCTGACGCTGGCATCATGGCGGCGAAGGCGGCTTCTATGGATGTTGTTGATGTACGACCACTGTGGCCAAATAAGTACTTTGATCAGCATCTTACACTTGAGTAAATGCGGTTATCAAGTTGTCCAGAGAGTCCACGATTATGAATAAGACCATCACTATATTACTCGCGATGTTACTCTCCCTTAGTTTTTCAGTACGCAGTAAAGAGCAGGATATGCCAAGTATTACGATTTATTTAGTTGGTGACTCAACGATGACTGACTATTCTCTTGAGTCAGCTTATATGAGTCATCGTTATCCTTTAACGGGTTGGGGGCAAGTTCTTCAACCTTTGTTGACCAAAGACAATTTGGCGGATATTGCGCTGATTTCTGGTGAACAAGCGCTGGTGGATGATCGCGCCAAGGGGGGGCGCAGTAGTCGAACTTTTTTTGAAGAAGGCCGTTGGGAAGCGGTATACCATGCCTTGCAGCCGAATGATTTGGTATTGATTCAATTTGGTCACAATGATGCTGCGCTTGAAAAGCCAGAGCGCTATGTCAATATTCAGGGTTATCAGCAGTTTTTGCGTTTATTTGTTGCGCAAACTCGTCAAAAGCAGGCTGTCCCAATCCTTGTTACCCCAGTGACCCGTAACTATCCTTGGTCTGGTGCAGTTTTAGGGAGTGCTCATGGAGCATATCCCGCAGCAATGAAGGAAGTCGCGAAACAACTCCAGGTAGATTTGATTGATTTGACGAGCTCTTCGGCTAAATATTTTTCACAGCAGGGGCGTGATTATGTCACTGAACACTATTTTATGAATCTTCCTGCAGGGATTTACCAAGCATACCCAGAGGGTAAAAGTGACA
Source organism: Agarivorans sp. QJM3NY_33 (assembly GCF_050870865.2). NCBI lineage: Bacteria > Pseudomonadati > Pseudomonadota > Gammaproteobacteria > Alteromonadales > Alteromonadaceae > Agarivorans > Agarivorans sp. QJM3NY_33. The sequence goes on along the minus strand of NZ_CP194039.2, from coordinate 3,257,568 downwards.
ATACTCATTTTCAACCCGAAGGTGCAAAAGTTGTCGCAGCTCTCGTCTTGCAAGGCTTGAAACAGTTACAGCCTCACTCTAAGTTGGCTCAATAGCATTGGTGTTGGTTGCAGAAAGTACTGTTTTCATCGCCTGCTTAAGTGCTCTGCCTGCTGAAAGCGGCGAGAGCTCTAGTCGGTGTTGTCCACGAAATTGCAGGGGCGTCCAAAAAAAGTCGGTCGCTGCTCGGTCATTATTTTGTTAAGTTTACTGTTTTTTAGCGCTTTTAGTTCGGCGACTTTGCTGCCAGGAAGCTCGGAACTGTTGTTTAGTACATTGTTGTTACAATATCCACAGCGTTGGTTAAGTCTGCTAGTTGTGGCGAGTGTTGGCAATACCTTGGGTAGCTTATTCAGTTTCGCTATGGGGTGGGGCTTAATGGCTTCGCTCAAACGGCGTTTGGTTGGCCCTCCGAATTTAGCTCGGCAAGCGAAGGTTAAATTCTGGTTGAATAAATACGGCCCTTGGAGCTTACTGTTGAGCTGGTTGCCGCTGGTGGGTGATCTTTTGTGTTTATTGGCTGGGGCCGCTAAGTTGTCGGTCTGGCAATGCGCGATCGCGATGTTGATTGGTAAAACGGCTCGCTACGGTTTGATATTAGCCTTCGGCGCGTCACTCGCGTCGATTTAAATTGTTATAAATGAGGAAACAATAGTGCTTAGATGGTTGAGTGTTTTTAGCATTCTTTACTTAGTTGTTGGATGCTCGCAGTTTGACACGCAACAGTTGCCAACGTTGCCAGCAGGTGTGACCTTAGTTGAAGCTTCGCCCGCAAGTGACGGAGCACTCCAGATTGCCTATAAAAAATATCGTTTGGCAAACGGTCTAACCGTCATTTTATATCAAGATGATTCCGCGCCTTTAGCACATGTTGATGTGACTTATCATGTCGGTTCGAATCGCGAAGTGGTCGGGAAATCAGGATTTGCTCATTTTTTTGAACACATGATGTTCCAAGGCTCAAAACACGTCGGAGATCAGGAGCACTTTCGGATCATCAATGAGGCTGGTGGTACGATGAATGGATCGACCACCAAAGACCGTACTAATTATTATGAAACCGTGCCGGCGAATCAACTTGAAAAAGTGTTGTGGTTGGAAGCCGACCGGATGGGATTTTTACTTGATGCGGTCAGTCAAAAGAAATTCGAAATCCAGCGTGCTACGGTTAAAAATGAGCGCGCTCAACGGGTTGATAATGCGCCTTATGGTTTATTGTCGGAGCGGGTCGATGAAGCCTTATATCCTCGAGATCATCCATATTCTTGGCAGCCAATTGGTTATATCGAAGATTTAAATCGAGTGGATGTAAACGATCTTAAAGCTTTTTTCTTACGTTGGTATGGTCCGAATAACGCGGTGCTTAGTATTGGTGGTGACATCAACATTGAACAAACGCTGACTTGGGTTAATAAGTACTTTGCGACGATCCCGACCGGACCAGAAGTTCCTAAAATTAAACCGCGGCCGGCTCAATTGAGTGAGACTCGTTATATTTCTTTAGAAGATCGGGTGCATATCCCTTTACTCTACATCAGCTACCCAACGGTGTTCGCGGGAGCAAAAGACGAAGTCGCCTTGGATATGTTTTCTGAGATATTAGGCGGTGGAAAAAGTTCATTATTGTATCAATCATTGGTTGAAAGCGGTAAAGCACTATCGGCATATAGTTCTCATTATTGTCGAGAAATGGCTTGTACCTTGTCGATCGCTGTTCGGGCTAATCCGCAGGCGGGTCTGAGCTTAGCTCAGCTAGAGCAAGAAGTTGACCGAGCCATTAGTAAAGTGGCTGCGCGTGGGATGGATGCGGCTGACTTACAAAGAGTTCGCGGTTCACTCAAGGCTTCTACTATTTATAGCTTAGAAAGCGTCTCTGATGTGGTCAGCCAATTGGCTTATGGTGAAACTTTTTTTGGCCAACCGCTTTATGTGAGCAAAGTACTAGAACAATTTGAGCATGTCGATGATCAACAAGTGCAACAGGCATATCGGCAGTATATTTTGGATAAACCGCGGGTCGTGATGAGTGTGGTTCCTAAGGGCCAAAGACAGTTATTGGCTGGGCCTGATAATTATCAGCCAAAAGCGCGCCAACTGCCTGTGTATCAACATATCGATGAACAGCAATTGAAGCAGGCTAAAGTCGTCGATAGTTTTGACCGAAGTATTGAACCCAGTGCGGGACCGGCGCTAACGGTAAAATTGCCACCCTTGTGGCACGGTCAGCTCCGTAATGGTTTACAGCTATTAGGCACCTCTGCGCAAGCAACACCAACGGTCACCTTACAGTTTCGCTTACCCGGAGGTAGTCTCGCCGAAGCGCCTGGTCAAGAAGGATTGGCCAAGTTAACCGCAAGAATGTTAATGCAAAGCACTCAAGGCCATAGCGCCGCAGAGTTAGCAGACCAATTAGATGAGTTGGGGGCCTCAATTAGTTTTGGTTCTGGTTTGTATAGTCAAAGTATCAGTTTGAGTTCACTGACCGAAACCCTGCCTCAAGTGCTGGATATCTTACAGCAACGTTTGTTAACGCCGGCCTTCGATGAGCAAGAGTTTGTACGTGAGAAAGCCCGTCATTTGCAAAGCATTGAGCAGAATTATAACCGACCTAGTTGGTTGGCGAGTATTGCGAGTCAGGGCCTGATTTTTGGTGAAAGCAGCCGGCTTGCAACATCCAGTGCCGGGACGAGGCAGAGTGTTAGCGCGCTTAGTCTCGAGGATGTGAAGCAATTTTGGCAGCGTCATTACCAGCCGATGGGAAGTCAATTGGTTGTGGTGAGTAACTTGGGGCAAGCTCAAATGGAGCAAGCCTTACAGCCCTTGCAACAGAAATGGCGTGGTCAAGCGAGTCCTAGTGGTCATCTTCGCATTACCGAATCAGTCAGTAAGCCGACGATTTATTTGATTGATAAGCCTGGTGCGGTGCAATCGGTAATCCGTATTGGTCGTTTGGCGATGCCCTATGATGCAACGGGTGAGTACTTCAAAGCCAACTTAATGAATTTTAACTTTGGTGGCAATTTTAACAGCCGGATCAATATGAATTTGCGCGAAGATAAGGGCTACACCTATGGGGTGAGCAGTGGCTTCTCCGGTTTTGAAGACGGCGGTAGTTTTGTGATTTCTACCGATGTTCGTCAAGATGCAAGCGCTGATGCAATTAAAGAATTACTTGCCGAGCTGGAACATTACTCAACCACCGGGCCGACAGATAAAGAACTCGCCTATATGCGTAGTGCGGTGTCTCAACAAGAAGCGCTGGCTTACGCAACGCCTTCCCAAAAAGCGTCATTTTTGATGCAGATGCAGGTACATCAACTGGATCCCAGCTTTGTTGCCCAGCAGAATCAGATTGCCGCGACAATTAGTCGTGAGACCTTGAAAAAGTTCGCGTCAAAATATTTATCACCACAACAGATGATCATCGTTGTGGTGGGTGACAAGCAACAGTTGTTGCCACAGTTAAACAAATTAGGTATGCCTGTTCAACAACTTGCATTGTAAATGGACCCGCGCTTAGGGTGGTAAAAGGATGCTAAGCTCGTTATGCTTTGCTGCACCAAGCGCTTTAACAAATAGTGAGTTTGAATTTGACTCAACAGTTTTCTAGACGGCTTGCGCAATTAAGCGCAGCAATGGCGGATACCGGCGTACAGGGTATTCAACGTGGTATCGAGCGAGAAGCTTTGCGAATAGGTGAGCAAGGTAAGTTGGCTAGCAATGGTCATCCAAAGGAACTTGGTGCGGCTTTAACTCACCCTTTGATTACCACCGATTATGCTGAAAACTTGCTGGAATTTATTACCCCAGTTTCTGATAGTGTAGAGCAGTTGTTATCGCGTTTAACTGATATACATCATCAAGCATTAAAAAAACTCGATGGACAGTGTCTATGGCCGCTTAGCATGCCTTGTTATATTGGGAATGAGCAAGATATCATTTTGGCTGACTATGGTCAGTCAAATATCGGCAAAATGAAGCATGTTTATCGACAGGGATTACGTCATCGCTATGGGAGTGCGATGCAGGTGATCTCGGGGCTTCATTATAACTTTTCGTTGCCTTCGAGTTTTTGGCAAGCTTTGCAAAAAGTTGAAGGGGATAGCCAAGATTTATCGGCGTTTATCTCGCAACGTTATATGGGATTAATCCGCAATTTCTACCGTTTTGGCTGGATGGTTGCGTATTTGTATGGTGCATCTCCAGCTCTTTGTGGTTCCTTCATGAATGCAGCTGAAAGTCAGTTAGACTTTCAGCACATGGGGAAAGGTACTTTGTACCTTCCCTTTGCAACCTCCTTACGTTTGAGTGATTTGGGTTATACCAGCGCGGATCAAAACCAGTTAGAGATTAACTATAATAGCGTTGAGGAATACGTGCATAGTGTTCGGGAAGCGGTGAGTACTCACTCTGATGGCTTTGCTGATATAGGGGTAAAGGTCGATGGTGAATATCGTCAGCTGAATGCGAATATCTTACAAATTGAGAATGAGCTATATGCTCCTATCCGAGCTAAGAGAGTGGCCAAACCGGGTCAAACTCCTTCACAAGCGTTGGCAGCAGACGGTATTGAATACATTGAAATTCGCGCTTTAGATGTCAATCCCTACAGTGCGGTTGGTGTCACCGAAGCACAAGTGAGGGTGATTGATTGTTTGTTATTGGCTTGTACCTTAATGGACTCACCGGCGATGAGTCATGCCGAATTACAAGCTTGTCGAGACAACTTTAACCAAGTCGCTATTCAAGGGCGTAACCCTTCTCTTGAACTCAATATTGCAGGTAAACAGCAGCCATTGCCGCAGCATATTGAAGAACTGTTTTTTTATATGAAACAAGCTGCCGAGCTACTCGATATCAAGCGTAGTCAGCCTGATTTTGCGACGGCTTTAGCAGAAGCTATTCAAGATGTGAGCAACGATAATAGCTATTCAGCATATTTTTTACGCTTGTTAACTACACAAGCTGCAGATAATAGTCATTTGGGCTTGCGGTGGGCGGCAGAATATCGTCAACAGATGCTGAATCATCAACCGACTAACTGGCAAGAAAAAGATTTTGCGGCCATGGCTAAGCGGAGCTTTATCGAGCAGCAGTCGATAGAAGCAGCGGATGATATGGATTTTGACCAATTTTTAATAAAGTATTTTGAAAATGCGAATCAATAAACCTGTAAACCTGACGCGGATGACACGCTGTTTATTAGCCTCGCTTGGGCTGGCAATGCTGGCGGGGTGTAGTAGTGCCCCGCCGAGAGATCCCGAAAATATATGTAGTATTTTTGAGGAAAAAAGTGATTGGTATCAGTCGGCCAAAAAAATGAATAAGAAGTGGGGAACGCCGGTCCATGTTCCTTTGGCAATGATGTACCAAGAGTCGAGCTTTAAACATAATGCTCGACCACCGATGGAGTATTGGTTTGGCTTTATTCCGGTGGGGCGTGCGAGTTCGGCCTATGGTTATAGCCAAGCAAAGACTATGACTTGGGAAGACTATGTTAGAGAAACGGGTAACTCATGGTCTTCGCGGAGTAATTTTGATGATGCCATCGATTTTATGGGCTGGTTTACTTATAAGACTCATAAAATTAATGGTGTTTCCAAGTGGGATGCTCGCAATCAATATCTTAACTACCATGAAGGTTGGGGGGGATATAAACGGGGCTCTTATAAACAAAAGCAGTGGCTCGTCAAGGTTGCCAATCGGGTTGACCAACGGTCTAAGCGTTATGCCGCACAATATAGTAAATGTAAAGAAGATCTAGATAGTAGCTGGCTATGGCGGCTATTTTTTGCTTGAATACCCTATAAATTAAACTCCGCTTAGCTGAGTATATCCGAGAGAGATAATCATGCCTTTATTAGATAGTTTTACTGTTGATCATACCCGTATGCATGCACCTGCGGTTCGAGTCGCCAAAACCATGGCTACCCCTAGCAATGATACGATTACCGTTTTTGACCTTCGCTATTGTGTGCCTAATGAAGAGATATTGTCAGAGCGTGGTATCCACACGCTAGAGCACTTGTATGCAGGCTTCATGCGTGAGCATTTGAATTCTGAGCAGGTTGAAATTATCGACATTTCTCCTATGGGCTGTCGTACTGGTTTTTATATGAGCTTGATTGGAAGCCCTTCCGAGCAGCAGGTGGCTGAAGCTTGGTTAGCTTCGATGCATGATGTATTGGCGGTGAAAAATCAAAATGATATTCCTGAGCTAAATGAGTATCAATGTGGAACTTATACCATGCACTCTTTGGATGAAGCCAAAGCTATCGCGAGTCAGATCATTGAACGTGGTATTAGTGTGAACAAAAACGAACAATTAGCCTTATCTAAAGATATTTTGGGAACCCTTTAATACCAAATCTGATTCATTATATGATCAACTTATTGCGCAGAATAAATCTGCTGATAACAAGCTATGAAGTGAAGTAACTCGTGGTTTTAATTACAAGATACATCACGCAGTTAGCGGTGATTTAGACCCGTAAGAATGAATAGCTAATGAGTTAGATTGGTATCAATAGGCGCTTATAAAACTAAAAAGCCAGCAAAATGCTGGCTTTTTAGTTGCTTTAATTTGATTTGGGTTTGTTATAAAAAGCAGGCATAACTCGCGCTAGGCTCACCGTATTATTTTCAATTTCAACAATTTCTATGGGATAGCCACTCAGTCTCAAGCATAGGTTGGCTTCAGGGATATCTTCTAAATATTCGATGATCAAACCATTTAAGGTTTTAGGACCATCAATAGGAAAAGACCACGCCATTTCTTTATTGAGGTCGCGAATGTTAACCGTACCTTCAATTAAGTAGCTTCCATCAATTTGTGGATGAATTTCATCGCTGGGGGCTGGTGCCATGCTCGTGGTAAAGTCACCCACAATTTCTTCCAGAATATCTTCAAGCGTCACCAAGCCTTGAATATCACCATACTCATCAACAATTAGCCCAATCCGCTCTTTGCGGCGTTGAAACTTTAATAACTGTACATTAAGTGGGGTGCCTTCTGGGATGAAATAAATTTCCTTGGCCGCGCGTAACATTGAGGTCTTATCAAATTGTTCACGAGATAGCAGCCTCAGCGCATCCCTAGAGTGGACAAAACCAACCGAGTCATCGATAGAGTCGCGAAATAGCAAGATTTTAGTATGCGTACTTTGAGTGAGTTGCCGAAGAATGCTATCCCAATCGTCATTGATGTCGATCGCTGCAATTTCGTTGCGGGGGATCATAATGTCATCAACGGTGACTTTTTCTAGATCGAGAATACTGAGTAGCATGTCTTGGTGGCGTTTCGGGATCATCGTCCCCGCTTCATCGACTACGGTGCGTAATTCATCAGGATTTAAAGCCTCATCGCCCTTGCTATTCGGATTCACACCCAACAGGCGTAATATTCCATTCGTCACTGCATTGGTGGCCCAAATCACAGGGAATAGCAATTTCATGAGTGGGCGAAGTAACAGTGAGGCTGGAAAGGCAATCCGTTCAGGGTAGAGTGCCGCCATGGTTTTTGGTGTGACTTCAGCAAAAATCAAAATGGCGAAGGTTAGTGCCAGTGTTGCGATCGCTACACCGACATCGCCGAATAGGCGTAAGCCAATAATGGTGGCAATTGCTGATGCCAAAATATTAACTAAGTTATTGCCAATAAGGATCAAACCGATCAGCCGATCAGGACGCTGTAATAGCTTGTCGACCCGTTTTGCCGCTTTATGTTTGGTATTGACTAAGTGCCGAAGCCGATATCGATTAAGCGACATCATGCCAGTTTCGGAGCTAGAGAAAAAAGCAGAACAAACTATGAGGAACACGAGCAGTATTAATAAGCTACTCGTTGAGATGTCGTTCAAACAGGAAAATCCTTGGTAAATATAAGGGACTAATTTATATGTTGAGTTTAAGGGCTGTCAAGTGATGTTTATGAGCCGATGATGATTTCTTTAACAAAGCGTGAGCCAAAATAGGCGAGAGTGAGCAAGATTGAGCCACTGACAGTCATCACAACCACTGTTTTACCTCGCCATCCCCGATAATGTTGTCCCCATAATAAACTAGCGTAAATTATCCAGGCCAATAGGCTAAACAGTGCCTTATGAGCCTGCCCATGGGCAAAAAACTGATTTAAGAAAATGAAGCCGCTGAGTAGCGAGATACTGAGTAATACAAAACCTAGTCGAATTAGAGTAAATAGTTGTTTCTCAATTCTCATTAATGAAGGTAACGCAGGGTGGATTGCGCCAGGCTTATGCCGCTTCAACGTCCAATCTAGGTAGGCCATTTGCAGGGCATAAAGGCTGGCAATCATTAACACCGTGAATGTTGCAAGCGCGACGCAAATATGGATCAGCACCTGCGGTTTTAGCTCTAGATGAAGAATATAATCACTTGGAATTAATACCGCTAAAAATATGCTGATAATCGAAAATAGGTAAGCAACTGGAAGGATAAACCAAAGTTTAAAGGGCTTCGCCAGTACGGTGACACTCAAGGAAATTAATAGGCTCACTAAGGCTGCGACATTGAATAGACTAAGGTCTTGGCCTTGGGCTAAAAATAAATGCTGAAATTCCCATATGCCATGCAGAGCCATGCCACAGGCGGCACTTAGCCACAGCCACTTATTGGCGCCAGCCTGTTTATTCAGCAGCCCAGAAATGCATACATAGGATGCTAATAGATAAAATATGGTGGTAGGGAGTACCAATACATTCATGATTTAAAGCTAACTAACTAATTGTTTGAAATCAGTATACTCGGCCTATCCAATCAGAGCTAGAATTAGCGTTTAGAAAATGTTGCTTGCTAACCATTGATCTTTGGTGATTGGTGTTTTTCGGTGAGAAACGGCGTTAAATCATGGTGATAGGTTCTCCTTAAAGCGAGAAAAATTTAATTGAAAGCTTTGGGTTGAAGCCTCCATGCGGCATTTCTCACCATTTTCGACGCGCTATTGCTTGCTTTTGTCGACTGGCTCAGCGGTGTAGGCTCCACCTTTTCGCAAGATCCGATAAACAGCTGCAAAAATAATCTCGAAAGATAAACAGGCCCTAGGGTATAATGCCAGCGCTGAACGATGCTCGTTATATGATCAACAGGAAAAAGCATGTTTGAAAACTTATCTGATCGACTCTCGAAAACCTTAAAAAATATTAGTGGCCGTGGCCGTTTAACCGAAGACAATATCAAAGATACGCTACGCGAAGTTCGGATGGCTTTATTGGAAGCCGACGTTGCTTTACCTGTGGTTCGTGAGTTTGTAAAAAAAGTAAAAGAACGTGCCTTAGGTCAAGAAGTTAACAAGAGCCTTAGCCCAGGCCAGGTATTTGTTAAAATCGTACAGCAAGAGCTTGAAGCGGCGATGGGGGATTCTAACGAAAGCCTCAATTTGGCGGTACAACCGCCAGCCGTGGTGATGATGGCGGGTTTACAAGGGGCGGGTAAAACCACCAGTGTCGCCAAACTTGCTAAGTATCTGAAAGAACGTGAAAAGAAAAAAGTGATGGTGGTCAGTGCCGACGTTTATCGTCCGGCGGCGATCAAACAGTTAGAAACCCTCGCCACAGAAGTGGACGCAATTTTCTACCCGAGTCACGAAAAACAAAACCCGGTGGATATTGTCAACGCAGCCATTGTAGAAGCGAGAAAACAGTTTGCTGACGTATTAATCGTCGATACCGCTGGTCGTTTACATGTTGATGAAGACATGATGGACGAAATTAAGGCCTTGCATCAAGCGGTTGACCCAGTCGAAACCTTATTTGTGGTGGATGCGATGACTGGCCAAGATGCTGCAAATACGGCTCAAGCCTTTAATCAAGCACTGCCGCTTACTGGTGTGATCTTAACCAAGACCGATGGTGATGCGCGTGGTGGTGCGGCGCTGTCGATCCGTCATATCACTGGTAAGCCGATTAAATTTATGGGGGTTGGTGAAAAAACCGACGCTCTAGAACCCTTCCATCCAGATCGTATTGCGTCACGTATTTTAGGGATGGGTGATGTTTTATCGTTGATTGAAGAAGTTGAGCGTAAGGTTGATAAAGATCAAGCGCAAAAACTTGCCAAAAAAGTACAAAAGGGTAAGGGGTTTGATCTAGAAGACTTCCGCGAGCAGTTGGTTCAAATGAAGAATATGGGCGGCATGATGGGCATGCTGGATAAGTTGCCCGGTATGGGACAAGTCCCCGCTAACGTGAAAGATCAAATGAATGATAAGTTGACCAATCAAATGGAAGCTATCATTAACTCGATGACACCGGGTGAGCGTAAGCAACCGGAGATCATTAAGGGCTCGCGTAAGCGTCGAATCGCTGCTGGTTCTGGGACTCAAATTCAAGATGTAAACAAGTTATTAAAACAGTTTACTCAAATGCAGAAAATGATGAAGAAGATGTCGGGTAAAGGTGGCATGCGTAAAATGATGGGCCAAATGAAAGGGATGATGCCTCCAGGTGGGATGGGCGGCTTCGGCGGTGGCAGAGGCCCCGGTCGTTTTTAGTCGTGACCCTTGAGACTAAAACCCAGCGCCTTGCTGGGTTTTTGCTTTTTAGCGGATGCTTTTGTTAAATATAGGTGCGACCTAGATGTATAGCAGAGGCAAATTCAGGGGCGTGTCACGTCGCAATGAATCTGTCCTAGCAGACCGTTAGGTGAACTATCTACACGACGCATTGCTCAGCCATGTGGTGGCTTTCTTTTATATGCTTGAGTATTTTGTCCCAGCAATGATAAATCAGCAGATGACCATGTGGTTTCAATTCATATAGTTTGGTATTGGGTAGCGCGTTACACAATAAACGAGCGAGTTGAGCAGGGACGTGCTGGTCTTGGCTACCATGCCACATGCTGATGGGGGTTTCTAAGGCTGAAAAGTCGATTGACCAGTCTTGACTTAATAAAGTAAGTTCATGAGAAAATGCAGTCGGTCCTTGGCGCATCGCTTCTCGAAAAGCTAATAAAAAGTTATTCATCAGCTCTGGCTCTGAAAGGGCATTGGCATCACTTTCACATAAAAATTGGTAAACTTGATCGAAGTAACGTTCAGGATTGTCCATTACATTACGCGCAATAAATGTAAATAGTGGGTGGATAATACTGGGGGCATTGAGTGCGATATAAGCCAATAGTTTATTACTGGTTTTTACCCCATGTAGTAGTTTGATTGGTTGATAAGGCGTCACGCTACTAATCAATGTTGTGTGAATGATACGTTCAGGGGCCAGTGCTGTGAGAGCTAAAGCAAATGGTCCGCCGCCGCAGAACCCCGCGACGCAAAACTTTTCCAGTTCTAATCGGTCCGCGAGTTGTAGAGCGTCTTGGGCCGATTGCTCCAAGCAAGGTTTATCGCTTGCTGTTGTGAGGCCAAACCCAGCGCGATCAGCAGTGATTAATCGCAGCCCTTGCTCATATATCAAGTTTTTATTGGGGTGTTGTTGCAGCCTTGAACCCGTGCTCGGATGGAACATGATAAGCGGCAGGTCACTGCTTCGACCAATATCGCTATAGCCAAGCTGGCGTTCGCCGAGTTTCAGTTGATGGTGGTAACAAGGCGCGTTCAGGTGTTGCTGTTGTAATAAACTGGTGACAGTGGATACTGATGTTTTGTTGGTGGCGCTACTTGTAAGCGCAAGTTTGATCAGTTCGCTTTGCCTATGGCAGCCAGTTTTCGCAAAAATAGCTTTCAATTGGCTGCGTACGGTATTGATTGAGACTTTATTTTTTTCGGCAATTTGATGCAGAGTGCGTTCTTCAAGCAGTAGTGCCACAATTCGTAATTCCGCAGGACTGATGTTGTAGCTTAAAGCAAAACCTTCAAGATCAAGCTCCACCTGTGCTTCCGCGCAGGCGATTAATGCCAGTACTTGTCCAGTCTGTTGCCATCTATCCATGACTCTTGAGAGGTTTAAGCTAATCGGTTGCGCTTGGAAACTTTCACGGAGTTGCAGAGTTAATGAGTGGTGTTGAGGGTTGGCGGCGGATAGCTGCTCAATCGCTTGATTGAATTGTCGCTGAAGATGGTGTTCGGCTAATTGCAGTCGATTATTGTATAAATTTATTGCGGTGGTTTTTTCTAAGGCATGTCGCGCTTGTTGATTGAGTTGCAATACTTCACCCGCTGCGGATAAAAGCAAAGCGGGTAAGGGAAGTTGCTCAAATAGTTGTTGCTGTAAGGCTTGTTGATCTTGTTCTTTGGTTAGTTGTTGGCAAATTTGAGCACTGCGTTGTAAGTGGTCGACTAAGTGTTCGAATGACGCAGTTGGTGAGATGGGGCTTATCGTGTGCAGTTGTCCAGCCCCCATACTCAGCATTGTCTGCTCGCTGACTTGCTGTTGAGATGATAATCGGGGCAGTAGTTCAACAATTTGTTCTAATAATTCAGGCCATAATGCAGGGTTTAGTGAGGTATCATAAATCTTAGCGATAAGGTGTTCAGATAGTGGCTCCGTGTTGTGCATAATACCCTTTCATTCGATGCTTTCGTCTAAGGAAATGAAAATCACGTTAACTAGACCGACGACAAAGATAAAGCAAAATTAGATGCTAACTGTAAAAAGTTAGCATCTAGATCAATTGACCATGATTTAGTTCATATTTGGACAATCGTTGGGAAAGCCTTTATTGCTGGCGTATGACCAGCCATCTACATTGGCATAGCGGTTAAAATTGTTACACATAGCATCAATCGGGTAGGCAAGTTCAAAATAGCTAAATCCGCCGAAGTCACTATTGCTGCTCGCGGTGCTACCAAGTACAAAGCTTTCATTTGAAATGACGCTAGCGTTACGTACAAACAAAGCACTGTTTATGGTGAAATTGGCGGCATCGACTTTCGCAGATTGAAGTTCCACTTTGTCTGCGTAGACTTGCTTGGTCCATAGGCTAGAGCCTGAGCGAAGCGTGAGTTCTGCAACGGGGTCATTGAGTGTACCGATAGCATCTACGTCGATCGAGGCATTACCTTCCAATTCGATATTGTTGGCAGTCATTGTGTTTCCGCCCAAAGAGGAAGAGCTACCGATATAAACTGTGTCCGCTCTTAGATCGCCTTCGATTAATAGACCACCATTATTAAATAGGTCTAACTCGTTTGCCATGCTGGCATTATATACGGTACCGCCTGCATTGGTGCGTATTCGCAAGTTATCAGCCAGCAAGGAACCTTCGCCAAGGTGCTTGAATCCAGATGCGTTACTTGCGGTTAATTCAGCACTGCTTAAATTGGTATATTCCATGCTGCTTGCGGTATCAAGTAGGATCAGTTGCGCTTTACCTTCGGGAGAAAAAAAGAATAAACGAGATGATAAAGTTGCAACAAACTTTAAACCGTCGACATCATCGTTATATACGATCGATGACGTTCCTGTCGCCAGTAATTCACTGCCCGCAGGGTAAGTGTTATTTTCAAAATAGACGGCGCTTCCTGCATCGATGAAGGCTGCACGATTACTATCGGTGTTGCCTAAAATGCTGGTGCCGATGATATTCACATCCTGCTTACCAACGACTTTGATTAAGCTATCAATGCTACCACCAGTGATTTTAATGTTGTCACGACTGATCACAAGTTCAGCATTGCCATCACCGCCGCAGGTTCCTGTTAGCGTTAAACTCACAAAACGCTCCGAGCCAGGGTTGGCAAAGTAATCGTTGAGCGCATCGGCATTGCTAGCACAGTCAATATCGAGCGTAATGGCCTGATTGTTTGGGGTGGTACTTGAGTTTGCCAAGCGCTCTAGGTAGCTAAAATTGCCGTTCATCTCATTGGCTTTAATGGTCTCTCCTGCTTTAAACGTGGTTAAAGTTGTGGGGCTTGTATCGGCGACAGCTATTCCAGTGCTTAGTACGATGTAGCAGGTGAGCATTGAGAGTGAATTATTAAACTTTTTCATTATCTGGTCCTTTAGATATTTTTAAATTATTGCCATGTAGCTTGGTCAAATACGGCCTTATCAAAAGTTGCGGCTGGCTTGGGCTCACAAGCATCCCCTATGCCGTTGTCGTTGCTATCGGTCTGCTGGCTATTGGCGACATTTTTACAATTATCATGGTTGTCACCGACACCATCGTTGTCTGAATCTTGGGTTTCACTGGCATTGTTGGGGAATTTATCAGCATTATCGCCGATGCCATCGTTGTCACTATCGCTTATTTCATTGGCATTATTCGGATAACGATCTTGTTTATCTAATACGCCATCGTTATCGTCATCGTCGTCGTCAATCACCTTTGCCAGTTCACCGTTGTTAATGATGATGGTTTCCTCTTCAGTGACGCTTGCAAGCAATTGTTTATTTTGTTGATAGCTTTCGACGATTTGACTGGCCGCACCCGCCGACAGGCTATCAATCGGCATTAATTGCGCTTCAACGAGTAGTTGCGCATAGCGTGCTGTTTCACTGTTTTGTTGACTGATAAAGTCACCGAGGATACTTTCAGGATCAATATGCAAGTCATTCGCAATTGCCTGCTTGGCTTGTTCTACGCTTAATTCGCTATCATTTTGCATTGCGAGATGCACTAAGGTTGAGAGCGGCGATATCTTGGTTTGTCCTGCCGGAGCAGCCATGAGATAACTAAAACTAATGGTTTGCTCTGGCGCGTCTTCGTCGATAGTTTGTCCTGCAATTGCCTTGACTACAATGGGGTATTTTGCGTAATCGGGGTAGTCGCTAACAATGAGAATCGCTTTGCCGCCTTCTCCTGATGTCGCAATTGGTTCTCGATTGTTCCATATATAATCGCCATTGATATCCAGCCAAACTGAAGCGTTTTGTAGATAGCCGTCGATGGCGGTCGCTTCGAGTGTTAACTGGCCAATCGGTGGTTTATCTTCACCTCCGCCGCAGCCACTTAAGCTTATCGCCATCCCAACTGCTAAGGCTAAAGGATGTAGTTTTTTCATGATTGTCCCTTTATGAGTTGATCTGCCAAAGTGATAGATTTGGCGACCTCAAGATATAAAAGAGGCCATTTTCACGCATCACCTAAATGGGTGATAGGAAGGAAAATAACGGGTCAACTAAGGGCGAGGTTGGTCTTTGGAAAGGAGAGTTGAATTAGCCAGCGCCTTAGCGCTGGCTTGATTGAAGCAAGATAAATGACCAGCGAAGTGTTTAATAAAGCTCCGCCATAAGTTGTTTGAATTGATTAAAATCCAGTGATTTATCGGTATCAACACTCGCTTCACTAGGGGCCGGGTGAGTACATAAAATTACTCCGTCTGCACCAAGTAATTTTGCGGCCTTGGCCAAGGGGGCGATAGACTCGATGTTCTCTACTACTTCTCCTGGATTGACCACGATGGGTAAGTGAGTTTTTTCGCGTAACAGGCTGATGGCGCCTAAATCGAGGGTGGTCTTGGTTTTGCCTTCTAGCGTTCGAACGCCGGCTTCACACAGAATCACCTGTTGATTGCCCTGCGCTAGAATATAGTCAGCAGCATGTAACCATTCCTCTAGGGAGCACATATTGTTACGTTCCAACACAATTGGACGAGTCGACTTGCCTAATTCCTTCAGCAAATGGAAGTTTTTCATATGGCGTGAACGAACATGCAAAATATCTGATTTAGCGGCAAGGGCGGCGACTTGGTCGACGTAACTCACTTCCGTCATGATGGGGAGCCGATATTTTTTGCCTGCGGTATTGAGATAATTTAAACCTTCTTCTCCTAGTCCCTGAAAGCTATAGGGTGAACTGCGTGGTTTAAAGCAACCTGCGGCGAGAATAGCGGCTCCTGTTTCTTTTACCGTTGCTGCACAGTTGATGATTTGTTGCTCCGACTCAACTGCTCCGGGGCCAGCAAAAGTAATAAAGTCTC
The DNA here is from genome assembly GCF_050870865.2 of Agarivorans sp. QJM3NY_33. NCBI lineage: Bacteria > Pseudomonadati > Pseudomonadota > Gammaproteobacteria > Alteromonadales > Alteromonadaceae > Agarivorans > Agarivorans sp. QJM3NY_33. The sequence goes on along the minus strand of NZ_CP194039.2, from coordinate 3,241,700 downwards.
CCCCTCCTATTTTCACATCACCGACTCGTACCACGGTATTCACTTGTTTATGACTGCGACTCGAAAGCGCGCCATCAGCCTGAATGGTTTTAATTAAGCTCGGTGTTTCTGTTCCTGAGTTTTGTTGGTGAGCGAGTATCGCCAGCGGGATCTGGGTTGGATCAACATTTTCGCTGGGATAACAGCCTAACACCTTAATATAGCGGGTTAGGCGGGTTAACTCTGCAAGAGCCGCTTGCATTTGTGGGGAATTAACGTTGGCCGATACATCGACATAAAACATTTCTTCCCATGGATTACCTTGTACCGGGCGAGATTCTAACTTACTCATATTAATGCTGTGCTCACGCAATACCAGCAAGGCTTCAACCAGTGAACCTGGCTGTTGGGCTGTTGACATAATAAAGGTCGTGCGAGCAGGGACTTGATCTGCAACTTCAATCGGCTTGCGTGAAACGACGATAAAACGAGTATAGTTTTGTTGTTGATTGGCAATATCTGTTTTGAAGGCTCGCAGACCATACATCTCTCCACCAAGTTTACTGCCGATCGCGCCGATACTCAGATCATCACTGGCGGCGACCATTTCCATCGCTTTAGAGGAACTATCGACAAAATCAACTCGGGTTCCGGGCAGTGTTCGCAGGTATAGACTGCATTGCTGGTAGGGTTGGGGATGCGCATACAAGGTGGTTACCTGTTCTAACTTTGCCTCAGGGTTTGCAAGAATACAATGGTCAATGGCAATCGATAGTTCTCCAACAATTGAGAGACTCGTGTGTTGCAGCACATCATAAACTTCGTTAATACTACCAGAACTGGTGTTCTCTATCGGTAACATGCCGTAATCCGCTTGACCAGACTCGACGGTATCGACAATATCCTGAAAACCACTACAGCCAAATTCAACAATTTGCTTTTTGTAACGAGAGAAGTATTGATGGGTGGCGATATTGCTATATGAGCCTTTGTTGCCCAGGAAGGCGACACGTACCGCTGGTGCAAGTTTATCGGGGTTGGTTATCCCTTGCAGAAATGCTTGCTGTGACAGAACCGAATCTTCGATGATGGTGTGATAAAGCTGGGTGACATAGTGCGCATCAAGGCCAAGTTCGCGCCCTTTGGTGATCAGTTTAACCAGTAGTTGTTGTTCACGTTCTTGATCGCGAATCGCCTTTGGGGATTCAATTTTACTTTTAGCCACTTCAACGCTGAGTTGGCGACGCTCAGTCAATAAGCTTAATAAGTTTTGGTCGAGCTCGGTGATTTTTGTTCGGATCTGCTCTAAGTCTGCCATTTATTATTCCCTGTAAAAAAAAAGCCTCCCGGTAGGAGGCTTTATGGATCTGTGTGTTTTCGTTTTTACACCAATTCCGTCCGCCTCCCTAAAAGGGTGGAGTAAAAAAGAAACCAAACAAAAATCGGATTGTAAATATTTTCATGCGACCAGACTAAAAAGCAATCATCTTAAAGTCAAGTAATACCAAGCAAATTGATGCCTGGTATTACTGTATTATCGAAAGCCTATGCGGCTTCTTCATCATCGTTATTCGGCTCGCCATCATCAATCTCGGCAGGCTCTCTTAGGAATTCTTTTCCTGAGCGACTCGCTCGATGTGCATTTGGCTTCTCTTGGAAGCGATGTAATTGTCGCTCTAGCTTGTGTCCAAGATTATTGATGGCGGTGATGAGGTCCTGATGCTCATCACTGGCAAATAGTTGTCCATTGGGTAAGTTAATTTTAGCTTCTACCTTAACCTTCTTGTTATCGCTAATAATAATAACTTTTGGTGAGATTAATGGGATTTGGTTTTTTTCTAACTTTTCAAAGCGCGTGGCAATATGCTCACGAATGGTTGGGGTAATGGAGATTGTTTTGCTGGTAATATCAATAATCATAAGCCTCCCAAAGACTATCTAGTAATTATTTCACTTTCAGCATACGATCTTTAAAAATAAAAAAACAGACATTCGTCACATTTTTTTAGCGCTTGAATTTGTTCGAGTATGATTGTGACTTGTTAGTGAAAAGTATTATAAATTGCTGAATAATGCTTGAATATTGTTGGGTAATTCGGCACATTGGATGGGATAACAAGCAGTTGGTGTTAACCCGTCGGTCACGCTAAGTTCGTAACCGAAAAAGAAAGTCGTTGTAATTTTAATCGATATGGATGGCGTCATAGATACTACACCTTTGCTGAATTCATCTTCTGGTCCTTCCGAGTTAGCGGTTTCAATATCTGAGTTCGCTCTTGTATTAGCTCGTCAGCCCAGTCAACATTTCTTTTCTGAATTGGTTCGTCAATTGGCAGAGCGCTGTGGTGCTTGCGAAGTTTATGTTGCCCGTTTTGATTCTCGTTTGGCGAATGTACCCTGTATTGCTTATTGTCGTGATGGTCAATTGTTTTCTAGAACCTTAAGCCCTGTCACGCCTCAGTTATTGGCTGATATTCGATATCAGGCTATGACTCTCTCAAGCGATTTAGCAGAGCAGTATCCCGATTATGCCTTCCTTCCCTCCGAGCTAGCGCGTAAGCCCTCAGGCTTTTTAGCATTACAAATTGTTGATGATGCAAAGCTGGTGGCTTATTTAGCGCTAACTTTTGTGGCTTCGGAATTTGATTCGGAATTTGTTAAACAACTCTGTTTGCCATTTATGGAGCGGATTGGGACCGAATGCTCTTTGTTACAAGAGAGCGAAGCGTTGGCGCTCTCAGCGGTGGCGTTTGAAAGTAATGACGGCTTATTGATTACCGATGCAGACTATCGCATCGTGAAAGTTAACACCGCGTTCTCGCAAATTACTGGTTATCGCCAATCGGAAGTATTAGGTGCCGAGTTGACGGAGGTTTTTGGTAGTCCAAACCCAGTGTTTATTGACGCTGTGGATGGTTCCGTTCGGCGTAAAGGTGAAGTCGAGCGCTTGAGAAAAAATGGTCAAAGTTATACTCAATCAGAGACCATTACCGCGGTAACGAATGCCGACACGGGACAGAGCCATTATGTGGTGAATATTCAAGATATCTCGGCCAATATTGCATCGGAAAAACAAATTCAACATTTAGCCTATTTTGACGAGCTAACGGGTTTACCAAATCGGCGAAAATTACGTGAAGAGTTAGACAGTTGTTTTAACCGCGCTAAAAAGAGCCATGTGATTGGAGCCTTGCTGTTTATCGATTTAGATCATTTTAAAAATATTAATGATTCTTTAGGGCATGCCGCAGGCGACTGGGTATTACAGCAGGTCGCGCAACGTTTACAAGGTTTGATCCGCCAAGGCGATGTATTGGCTCGTTTAGGTGGCGATGAGTTTGTCCTGTTACTGGCTGATCTCGGCGGAAGTCCGCCTCATGCAGAACAACAAGCGCACTTAGTTGGAAAACGTCTTATTAAAACCATCTCTGCACCTTATCCCTTCGATGGTCAATCGTTGCATATTGGTGCCAGTGTGGGGATTACTTTATTTCCGGGAAAGGGGCAGACAGCAGAGGATCTGCTCAAGCAAGCTGATACAGCGATGTATCAGGCGAAATCGGCGGGGCGACGTACCGTGATCTTTTTTGAAGATGGTATGCAGCGGCAAGCGGATAAACGTTTGCAAATGCACAATGCATTGCGTAGCGCTTTAGCCAATGAAGAATTATTGGTTTATTACCAGCCACAACATATGGTCGCTACGGGTGAGTTAGTTGGGGCGGAGGCCTTAGTACGTTGGCAGCCTTTGGGGAAGAGTTTGGTGTCGCCGACCGAATTTATCCCCATCGCTGAAGAATCCGATTTGATAATCGATATTGGCATGTGGGTACTTGAACAAAGCTGTAAACACATGGCTAAATGGCAAGCGATGGGCTTAACGCTGCCAGAGCTTTCAGTTAATGTGAGTGCCAAGCAATTCCATCATCCTGAATTTGTTGAGAAAGTTGAAGATTTGATGATGCGTTATGATATCGATAATGCGATGTTAAATTTGGAAGTGACCGAGTCGGTGGTGCTCGGGCATGCCGAGGATACGATTCGTAGAATGGAACAGCTAAAGGAATTAGGGCTGCGTTTTGCTATCGATGATTTCGGCGCGGGCTATTCTTCATTAAGTTACCTGAAACGCTTACCTGTGGATGAGCTGAAAATCGACCGCTCCTTTATTCGTGATATTCCTCGTGATAGCCGTGATATGGCGATCGTTGATGCAGTATTAGCAATTGCCCGTCATCTTGGTTTTACGGTGACAGCTGAAGGCGTGGAAACGCGTCAGCAATTAGAATTTCTGAAGCAACAAGGTTGCACCTTTTATCAAGGTTTTCTATCCAGTAAAGCGATCCCTGCCGATGCGATGGAACGATATATTCAACGTTTTCAGCGTAAATTTGCTTAAAAGCTCTTTATCTTTTAGTTTCTAGTCGGTTATAACTACAGCCATAGGGTCTGTTGCCAGCTGGGGTGGATTTTTATACAGGCTAAGTTTGTCACGATGTTTTTCGTTGCATTCATGGCCTTTATAGTGAGTATTGTGGTGAACTTGAGCCTATTTCACCAGGACAGTTCAACCGATTCTGCTTAAGTTGAACATTCTATTTTTATTTGTGAGGACGCGCTTATCATGACACGACTGCTATCGGCACTTTGTATTTTGCTTATTGGTTTTGCTCACGCCGAGGAATTTAGTCGTTCTCACGCGCTGGTGATGCATGGCGAGCCAGCCTTAGCTGCTGATTTCTCTCATTTACCTTATGTGAACAGTGATGCTCCGAAACAAGGGCGTATCACTTACGATGCATTGGGAACCTTTGATACTTTCAATCCCTTTATTGTGAAGGGAAATCCTGCCGCAGGGATTGGTCAAATATACGATACCTTGATGGCCTCTAACGATGATGAAGCATTTTCTCGCTATGGTCTGCTCGCCGAAACCGTTGATTTACCAGCCGATCGCTCTTGGGTACGCTTTAATTTACGCCCACAAGCTCGTTTTCACGATGGTCACCCAGTCACCGCGGAAGATGTGGTCTTTACCTTTCATTTACTGATGGAAAAGGGGGCGCCTCATTATCGGGCCTATTATGCCAGCGTGAAAGATGTGGTGGCAGAGTCTCCGCTGAGTGTGAAATTTAGTTTTGTTGATGGCAATAATCGCGAATTACCGCTGATTCTTGGTGAGTTACCAGTGTTACCCAAGCATTATTGGCAGCAGCATGATTTTAGTAAAGCCGATTTAACCCCCCCTTTGGGTTCCGGGCCTTATCAGTTGGATAAGTTTGATATTGGGCGTGCGGTGAGCTACCGCTTGGTCGATGATTATTGGGGCAAAGACTTAGCGATTAATCGCGGTCGTCATAATATTCAAACCATCGCATATGAATATTATCGTGACTCTTCGGTGGCTTTAGAAGCCTTTAAATCGGGACGGATTGATTTTCGCTTAGAAACCAGCGCCAAAGATTGGGCCACCGCATACAACGGTCCGTTGTTCGCAGAAGGTAAAATTCATACCGATAATCTGAGAAATGAAAATCCGCAGGGGATGCAGGGTTTTGTCTTTAATACTCGGCGAAGTGTGTTTAGTCAGCGAGGCGTGCGCAAGGCTATTGGTTTATTGTTTGATTTTGAATGGACTAACGAGCAGTTATTTTATGGCGCTTATACCCGTACAGAGAGCTATTTTGCGGCTTCCGAATTGGCGGCAACCGGGTTACCTAAAGGGGGCGAATTAGCCTTACTGACGCCATTTAAAGCGCAGCTTCCGCCAGAGGTATTTAATCAGCCATTTCAGCTCGAACGCACCCGAGGCGATGGGAATATTCGCCCGCAAATGCGCGAAGCTTTAGCCTTGCTTAAAAAGGCTGGATGGACTTTGAGCAAAGGTAAGTTAGTGGATGTTCATGGTAAACAAATGCATATCGAAATTTTGATTTATCAGAAGAATTTTGAGCGAATTGTTTTGCCCTATACACGCAATTTACAAAAAATTGGAATTAGTACTGAAGTTCGGGTGGTGGATGTTTCGCAATATATCAACCGCGTACAGAAATTTGATTTTGATATGATAGTGGGTAGTTTTGGACAGTCTTCTTCACCGGGTAATGAGCAGCGTGGTTACTGGGGCAGTGCAGCTGCCGATCATTTTGGTTCACGCAATTACATTGGGGTGAAAAGTTCGGTGATTGATGAGTTGGTTGGTGCAGTGATTGCTGCTGATAGTCGAGCCGCGTTGGTGGATGCCACTCGCGCTCTCGATCGGGTTTTGTTGTGGTCTTATTATGTGGTCCCTCAGTGGCACCTTAATACTTGGCGTATCGCCTACTGGGATAAGTTAAAGCGACCGACACGTAACCCCAAATTCTCGCCTGGTTTGGATACTTGGTGGGTCGAATAAACGACCATGACTAGTTATATTCTGCGACGCCTGTTACTGATGATCCCTACTTTATTGGGGATTATGACGCTTAATTTTGTGATCATCCAGTCAGCCCCCGGTGGTCCGGTTGAGCAAGCTATCGCCAAGATCCAAGGGATTGATACTTCAGCGACTCGTCGGGTAGATTCGGGGGTCGATAGCGAAGTTATCCAATCTAACGCTGGTGCAAGTTCTAGTTCATATCGTGGCGCGCAAGGTTTACCCCCAGAACTGGTGGCGGAGTTAGAACAGCTCTACGGTTTTGATAAACCCTTGTATGAACGTTATTTTGATATGTTGGGGAATTACTTGCGGTTTGATTTTGGGGATAGTTTCTATCGGGATAGCTCGGTGGTTGACCTCATTATTGAAAAAATGCCGGTGTCGATCTCCTTAGGCTTGTGGACCTCGCTATTGGTTTATGGGATTTCGATCCCGCTTGGGATCCGTAAGGCAGTGCAACACGGTAGCCGTTTCGATGTGTGGAGCTCAACTGTGGTCACGGTTGGTTTTGCTATACCTAATTTCCTGTTTGCGATTATGTTGATCGTACTGTTTGCAGGGGGCAGTTATTGGGATTGGTTTCCACTGCGAGGGCTTACCTCTGCTAATTGGCAGGAGTTAAGCTGGTTGGCTAAAGTGGGCGATTACTTTTGGCATCTGGCCTTGCCCGTCACCGCGATGGTGATTAGTAGTTTTGCGACTCTTACCATGTTGACTAAAAACTCCTTCCTTGATGAAATTAATAAGCAATATGTATTAACCGCAAGAGCCAAAGGGCTTAGCGAAAATCGCGTGTTGTATGGTCATGTATTTCGTAATGCGATGTTGTTGGTGATTTCCAGTTTACCAGCGACCTTGATTAGCATTTTTCTAACGGGTTCTTTCATGATAGAGGTGATTTTCTCCTTAGATGGTCTTGGTCTGTTGGGTTTTGAGTCGGTAGTTAATCGAGATTACCCGGTGGTATTTGGTACTCTGTATATCTCAACCCTTATCGCTTTGTTGCTCAAGTTAATCAGCGACGTGACCTATACCATGATTGATCCACGGATTAATTTCGAGGGGAGGCGTTAACCATGGGCTTAGTCGCGCAGTGGCTGCGAGTAAAGGCCAGCCCAATTACCCAACGCCGTTGGTTGCAATTTAAAGCGAATCGACGTGGTTATTGGAGTTTTTATTTATTTTTGTTGCTGTTCTTCGTTAGTTTGTTTGCCGAGTTTATTGCCAATGATAAACCGTTGCTGATTTCCTATCAGCAACAGTGGATGATGCCGATCATCACCGAATATAGCGAGCTGCAGTTTGGCGGAGACTTAGATATTGAGGCGGATTACTCCGATCCTTATATTCAAGGTTTAATCGAGCAGCAAGGGGGATGGTTGCTATGGCCTCCAGTGAAGTTTTCTTACGACAGCATTAATTTTAATTTGACGGTGCCTTCCCCCTCACCCCCTACATTTGACAACTGGTTAGGCACCGACGATCAAGGACGCGATGTATTTGCTCGCTTACTTTACGGTTTTCGCTTGTCGGTATTATTTGCGCTGGTATTGGCAGTTACTAGCTCTGTGATTGGCGTCGCGGTTGGCGCCATACAAGGTTATTTTGGTGGGCGGGTTGACCTTTGGGGTCAACGTTTTATCGAAATATGGTCGGGGATGCCGCAGTTGTTTTTACTCATTATTTTATCGAGCATCATTCAACCGAGTTTTTGGTGGCTACTTACAATCTTGTTGTTATTTAGCTGGATGAGTCTGGTTGACGTGGTTCGAGCTGAATTTCTTCGAGGTCGTAACCTCGAATATGTGAAAGCTGCTCGAGCCTTAGGGGTAAGCGATCCAGCGATTATGGCACGGCATATTTTACCTAATGCGATGATTGCAACTTTGACATTTTTACCTTTTATTTTCATTGGAGGTCTGACAGCCTTAACTGGTTTAGATTATCTAGGTTTTGGTTTACCGCCAGGTTCCCCTTCATTGGGAGAGATGGTTGCCCAAGGTAAAAACAACCTACAGGCACCTTGGCTCGGTATTACTGCTTTCCTATCGATGTCGATTATTTTAATTTTGTTGGTGTTTATTGGCGAAGCGGCGCGTGACGCCTTCGATCCCAGAAAGCGTATTTAGGTAGCGGCTTGTGAAAAAACTATTAGAAATTAACCAGCTATCGGTGTGCTTTGGTTTGCCTGACCCAGTGGTTAAAGATGTCAGCTTGGAGTTGATGCAGGGTGAAACTTTAGCTCTGGTCGGTGAGAGTGGCTCGGGCAAATCGGTAACCGCCTTGTCGATTCTGTCTTTACTGGGCGGGAATGCCAAAGTGAGTGGTCAAATTTGGTTGCAGCAGCAAGCCTTGTTAAATCAACCAAGCAAGACGCTGCAAGCGCTGCGAGGTAACCAAATTGCGATGATTTTTCAGGAACCTTTAACCTCGCTCAACCCCTTGCATAGCGTAGAGAAGCAAATTAGTGAAGTACTCTATGTTCATCGTGGTATGGATAAGCAGCAGGCGCAGCAGCGCGTCTTAGAGTTACTCGACTTAGTGGGGATCGAACAACCGGAAAAACGTTTGGCTAGCTTTCCTCATCAATTGTCGGGAGGGCAACGTCAGCGGGTGATGATTGCAATGGCCCTGGCCACCGAGCCAAAACTGTTAATCGCTGATGAGCCGACAACAGCCTTAGATGTCACTATTCAGCAGCAAATTTTAAATTTGCTTAAACAGTTGCAACAACAGCTAGGGATGGCGATTTTACTGATCACTCATGATTTAAATGTGGTCCGTGGTTACGCCGATCGTGTGGCGGTAATGCAAGCTGGCCAACTGGTTGAAGTGAATGATTGCGCGGCGCTGTTTGCGGCGCCTCAGCATGCCTATACTAAAACTTTGCTCGATTCTGAGCCGGTTCGCCAAAGCCTCTGTGATGCACAGGCGGAAACTTTACTGAAGGTTGTGCAGCTGAAGGTATGGTTTCCCATTAAACAGGGTTTTTGGCAGCGAACCGTCGACCATATTAAAGCGGTCAACTTAGTTGATTTTGAATTAAAGCGAGGTGAAACCTTAGGTATTGTTGGGGAAAGCGGTTCAGGGAAAAGTACCTTAGCGCAGGCGGTACTGCGTCTGATTGACAGCCAAGGTGAAATTTATTTCAAACAGCAAGCCATTCAAGCTTATGGTGTTAAACAGATGCAGCCGCTGCGTCGTTTTATGCAAATAGTCTTTCAAGATCCGTTCTCTAGTTTGAGTCCACGAATGACGGTAGCGCAAATTATTGGTGAAGGTTTAAGTTTGCATTTTGACCTGAGCAAACAGCAATTAAAGCAAGCCGTTGCGGAAGTGTTGCTCGATGTTGGTCTCACGCCAGATGTGATGCACCGTTATCCTCACGAATTTTCCGGTGGGCAGCGTCAACGTATTTCTTTGGCTCGTGCTTTGGTACTGAAACCAGAAGTCCTAATTTTGGATGAACCCACATCTGCTCTCGACCGAACCGTACAAAAGCAATTGCTTGAATTGCTGCGTCAGTTACAGTTTAAATACAATTTAAGTTATTTATTTATTAGCCATGACTTAGCGGTTATTCGTACGCTAAGTCATCGGGTGATGGTCATGCAATATGGGCAGGTGGTGGAGCAGGGTGCAACTGAAGCAGTTTTTTGCCAACCTCAGCAAGAATATACTCGCCGATTAATTGATGCTGCGTTAATCTAAAGATTGATGGTAGCAACAATTAGGCGTGACAGACTATGCCACAGTGGTTTTGGCAACTATGTGTTTTTCTGCTCTGTAGTGGCTTAGGCTTCGCTCAGGCAGGGCAATTAACGCCGCAGCAGCAAGCCTATAAAGACGTGCGGCAATTGCAACGCGCAGCGAAGTGGACACAAGCAGAGCAATCTTTAAATCAACTTAAAGACTACCCCTTGTTTGATTACCTACGTTATTACCAGCTACGAGGACAGATCCGCACTGTTAGTCGCGCCGAAGTAGAACAATTTATCGGCGCGAATTCATTGTCTTATTTAAGTAATGCGATGCAGCGTCGTTTTATGTTAGAGCTTGCCAGAAGGGGAGAATGGCAAAGTTATTTAGAATTTTACCCTCAGTTGCCGAATAGCATCGACTTACAATGTCATTATTATTATGCCTTATACAAAACCGGAGATGCTCCTCAAGCATGGCAAGGTGCCAAAAAACTGTGGTTGCACGGTCGCTCTAGACCGAAGGCCTGTGACGTTTTATTCACCCATTGGCAAAAAGCGGTTAAAATCAGCGATCAATTACGTTGGCAACGGATGCTGTTGGCTTTTCAAGCGCGGCAGATTAGTTTATTAAAATATCTCGGTAAATCTCAGTCCAAAATACATCAACCAGAGGTGAAGTTATTGGTGAAAGCCTATACTCAGCCAGCTGTTGTTTTGAGCTCCGGACAACTTAAAATTAGTCAATCGAGGTCTCATCAGCAAATTGCCTTATTAGCAATAAAAAGGTTGGCGAGGCGTGATTTGGCTGCAGCGGTGGGGTATTTGACGCGTTGGGCGAAGCCCTTAAGTCAGTCAAATCAGTTGTATTTAAACTGTGAGCGAAGTTTGGTCCGCAAGGTGATTGGTCAGCCAACTCCGGTTTTGCTGAAGTGGGCCGACCGCCAGCTTCGTTTACATCCTGATAGCCATAGTATTGAGCAGCGGGTTCGTTTAGCGATTGCGCAGCAACAGTGGGCGCAGATTAGTCTATGGTTAGCGCGATTACCTGAAGCGACTCAGCGGCAGGAGCGTTGGCGTTACTGGCAGGCTCGCTCGATGCTTGCTTTGGGACAAACCGAGCTTGCTATGGCCAGCTTCGATAAACTTTCCGTAGAACGAAGTTACCATGGTTTTCTTGCTGCTCAATATTTAAAGAAGCCATTTCAACTCCAAGAGCAGCAACATCGTATGAGCGCTGCTGAACTTAAGCAAATCGACCAGCATCCAGTGGTGCTCAAAGTCAAAGAGCTATTGGCCCTAGAAGAGTATTATTCGGCGCGTTCCGAATGGGATCATTTATTAAGGCGCTCCAAGTTATCGCGCCAGTTAGATTTAGGGGCTCTGGCCCTTAGTCATAACTGGCAAGACATGGCGGTACAGGCGTCAATCATTGCAAAGCAATGGGATCAACTGCAAATGCGTTTTCCTTTGAGTTTTGCTCAAGAGTTTGAGTATTTTGCGAATAAGCGCCAAGTAGAAGCTAGTTTATTGTACGCCTTAGCGCGTCAAGAAAGTGCGATGTATCCTTTGGCACAAAGTTCGGTTGGCGCACGTGGCTTGATGCAGTTAATGCCAGCGACTGCGAAACACACCGCGAAAAAAATTGGTTTTAAGTATCGTTCACGAAGTCAACTATTTGAACCGGAAGATAATATTCGTTTGGGGAGTGCCTATTTAGACAGTTTACTTGACCGTTATCAAGGCAATCGTATCTTGGCTGCCGCTGCTTATAATGCTGGCCCGACACGGGTTAGTCGTTGGCTTGCCAAGTCAGGCAAGGTACCTGCCGATGTATGGATAGAGTCGATTCCGTTTAAAGAAACACGCCATTACGTACAGAGCGTATTGGCGTATCAAGTCGTATATCAATATCGGCGTAAGCAACCGCTTCAATCTTTACTTACTCCACAGGAGTTAAGTTACTCCTATGGTGTGCCTAAGGGCTAAGGCGGTCCGCTTTCCAGCCCTTGGCGTCGCAACTATAACGGAAGCGGTCATGCAGACGATCGGCTTTACCTTGCCAAAACTCAATTGTATCGGGAATGACTCGGTAGCCACCCCAAAACTCAGGCAGTGGCACCTCTTTATCTGCAAACTCTTGTTTGCAATTGCTGACTTGTTTTTCAAGAATACTACGGTTTGCGATGACTTGGCTTTGGTGGCTGGCCCAAGCACCAATTTGGCTGCCTCGTCCGCGGCTATGGAAGTAGTGCTCGGACTGTTGTTGAGTGACTCTTTCAACACGCCCTTCAATGCGAACTTGGCGTTGTAAAATATTCCAATGAAAGGTTAAACAAGCGAGAGGATGAAGCTCTAACTCCTGTCCTTTTCTACTCGAATAATTGGTGTAAAAAACAAAGCCCTCTGCGTCAAATTCTTTTAACAATACGACTCTAGCCGAAGGACGACCATCAGCGCCTACCGACGAAACTGTCATTGACTCAGGCAGTACAATTCCTGATTTTTTGGCTTGTTTAAACCATTCCCCAAATAGCTCTATGGGATCTTCTTTGCCAGTCGGCTCAGGAAGCGAGACCAACACTCCTTGACCCAAGGTTAAGGCACAACGTAACTTACTAATAAATGACATAATTAACTTACTTAATTAGTTGATGCAACAAGTAAAAAAACTCATTGCATGAAGCAGCAACGGATATCTAAATTTAAACTATAGTTTACACTCTGTGGCGCGGTTTCACTATCAAGTTTTGCTCTGTCTTGGTATAGTTTTACCCAGATCGTTTTTCAAGTTTAATTCTGCTTTGCAGACGATAAGAGGGTAAGTAATTTGGCCACAATTAAAGATGTTTCTCAGTTGGCAAATGTGTCGATATCAACCGTATCTCGCGTGATTAACGATACTGCTCAGGTAGCACCAGAGAAACGAGAGGCCGTTCTCCGAGCGATGGAAGAGCTTCATTATCGCCCAAATAGTTTTGCCCAAGCCTTGGTTAGCAAACGTTCCGACTGTATTGGTTTAGTGGTGGGTGATCTCGGTGGTGGCCCGTTCTTTGTGCAGATGATGAAGGGTATAGAAGAAATTGTTGATATGGCCGGTAAATATACCATTGTTATGTCGGGCCATCATAGTGCAGAGAAAGAGCGTCATGCGATCGATATATTATTACAGCGTCAGTGTGATGCAGTTATTGTTCATTCGATGGCATTAAGTAATGAGGAGTTAAGAGAAATTGCGGATTGTAAGACCCCGTTTATTTTTATTAACCGTTTAGTTCCGGGCTTCGAGAATCGTTGTGTGTACTTGGACAATAGTGAGGGGACGTATAAGTCGACTCGCCATTTACAAGAAAAAGGCCATAAAGATATTGCCTTTATTACTACCGATGATCTGTCATTCACCGATGGCGTTGAGCGTTTATCAGGTTATCGTCAAGCGATGGAACAAATATCCGCACCTATTGATGAGCAGCTGATTGCTCGAGCTTACCCCGATGAAGTTGGGGGGAGCCAAGCAGTAAGTCAATTATTAGAGCGAGGAATGAGTTTTACTGCCATCGTGGGGTATAACGACTCGATGGTTGCTGGAGCCGTATCGGCTTTACGTGATAAAGGCTTCGATATTCCCGGGCAAATCTCTGTTGTGGGTTATGATGATAATCACTATGCGCGTTTTGTTCATCCTAAGCTCACCACCGTTCGTTATCCTATTGAGGATATGGGCAAGCGTGCCGCTCAGTTAGCTATCGATATTTTGGAAAAGAAAGGCAAGGAAATTGAGCCTAATATTATCGGGCTTAAATTTATTCCAGAGTTGATTGTGCGTGATTCCGTAATCAATAAACTGTGATCTAAATCAAACATTCTAAGCAAGGGCTGTTCTTAGCCCTTTTTTTATTTTGCTATGAAAGGCTTTTCTGGTATCGTTTTCACATCGGATGCAATTGTTAGCCGCATTTGAAGATTGAGTTTGAGATGACTTAATTGAAACTTTCCCGCTGTATAGAATTGATTGATTTAACTAGCATTTCTAGCTATCTACAATTCTAAGAACTTGCTGTTACGACCTAAATTTTTGGGTCGTTTTTTTTTGCTTTCGTTTTACGGTTGGCGAATACAACTCAAGATCACTTTTATGACAGCGAAGACGCAAGTTTACTCCGTGGCCATTTTAATGAAATCTTCGGCCTAAGTGTTTTTGCTTTAGAATTAGCATAAACGCACTCAATCATCCCCCTTGTCTAACATGATTTGAATCGCTATCGATTGTTCAGATATTGTGCTCGGTTGATAGAATAGCAACTCTATTCATTATCGATTGATTTACGCTGGTTAAAATGAATGTTAGTTTTGTTGTTTATTTTCTATTTTTAATAAAGTATTCCAGCAATCAACGGCTTGCTCTCATCTATTTCCCCTCGGTCTAAATAGATCCTCCATTCGCGAATGGGGTGTAATTGCCGCTAAACTTAAAAGGACAGTGAGTGATCAAACGAATTAGTATAGTGGGCTGCGGTTGGTTGGGTTTACCTTTAGCGCAGTTTTTGTTGGCCGAAGGCTATCGGGTATTGGGGTCTCGGCGTAAGCTTGAAGAGCTGGAATCACTTGGTCATCTAGGCATAGAAGCATATCAGTTGGATTTAGCGCCGCAGTTACAGTCAAATAATATTGCAGCGTTGCTTGCATGTGACTTGCTGATTGTAAATATTCCTCCAGGGCGTAAAACAAATACCGCAGACTACCATATCGCCCAAATCACCGCGTTACTTGATGCCGCTACAGAGCATGGCGTTAAAAAGATCCTCTTTATCTCGTCTACTTCGGTTTATGGGCCTCAACAGGGAATCGTAGATGAATACACGGCTCGTCATCCGACCACCCGTTCTGGTATTGCCTTAAGCCATATTGAAGATAAGTTATTCGCTAGTCGCGCTTATCAAGCGAGTGTACTGCGTTTTTCTGGCTTACTGGGCGGACAGCGTAAACCTGGACGATTTTTATCGGGGAAAACTGTGAGTGGCGCAAAGAGTCCGGTGAATGTGATCCATCGTCAGGACTGTATCGCGTTGATTGGTGCTTTAATTCAGCGGGATATTTGGGGCGAGCAGTTCAATGCCTGTAGTGATTTACATCCAACTAAACAAGAGTTTTATGAGCTAGCGGCTGAGCAGTTGGGACTGGTTGCGCCCACGTTTACCGCCGGTGAAGTCAGTAATAAACGGATCGACAACCATAGAATTAAGGCTGTATTGAATTATCAATTTAGCTACCCCGATCCGATGCAATGGTTAATCGAACATCAACAAGAGGCTGAGTCATGAGTGATTTTAGAAGTGATACTGTCACCCGTCCTACGCAAGCAATGCGTTTATTAATGAGTCAAGCGGAAGTGGGGGATGACGTATATGGTGATGATCCTACGGTCAATCGTTTGCAGGATTATGCTGCCGAGAGAATGGGAACCGAAGCCGCCTTGTTCTGTAGTTCGGGGACTCAAGCCAACCTGTTAGCCATTATGGCGCACTGCCAGCGAGGGGATGAGTATATTTGTGGTCAGAGTGCACATAATTATAGATATGAAGCTGGTGGTGCCGCAGTACTTGGGAGTGTGCAGCCACAGCCAATAGAAAATAGTGCTGATGGAAGCCTGTGTCTCAACAAGGTTCAGGCGGCAATTAAAGAAGATGATTTTCACTTTGCCCAAACTCGCCTGTTATCTTTGGAAAATACCATTGGCGGGCGGGTATTACCGATGGATTATTTGGCTAGCTTACCTTCCTTCGTGGCAGAGCATCAGCTGGCGCTGCACCTGGATGGTGCTCGATTGTTTAATGCCGTGGTTCAAAGCGGTGTCGATGAACGTCTGCTGGTAGCGCCTTTCGACAGTTTTACCATTTGTTTATCGAAGGGTTTGGGAGCGCCGATTGGTTCGTTACTGCTTGGCGATAAACGCTTAATCGAGCGCGCCAAGCGATTGCGAAAAATGTTAGGGGGTGGCATGCGTCAAGCGGGCATTATTGCAGCCGCTGGCCAATACGCTTTGGAGCATCATGTCGCTCGTTTAGCCGAGGATCACGCTAATGCACAATTGTTGGCGGAACAACTGGCGCAAATTGAGGAATTAGAATGTGACGCACACTCGGTGCAAACCAATGTGGTTTATGCGCGTTGTCGTCACCAACAATCCTTTGCCTTAGCAGAGTATTTAGCCGAACGGGGGATATTTGTTACCGCCGGGACGCCGATCCGTTTCTTGACCCATCTTGATGTGAATCAACAAGATATAAAACAACTCATTGGCGCGATTAAAGCCTTTTACGCTGAATCAGCGGCTGTGATAAGCAACAATACCGCTAGGCCAATGAATTAATTAAGGAAGTCATCATGAAAATAGAAATGCTCAGTACCGGCGATGAAGTTCTCCAAGGCGATATCGCGGATACTAACGCTGCATGGTGTGGTCAAGAGCTGAATGATATCGGTTTGAGTTTTAGCCGTCGGCAAACGGTAGCGGATAAGCTTGAAGATATCGTCGATGCCCTCCATCAGGCGGCCCTGCGCAGTGATTGGGTATTGGTGAATGGGGGATTGGGACCGACTTCTGACGATTTAAGTGCCGAGGCTGCAGCGCAACTGATCGGTAAGCCCTTACAGTTAAATCAGCACTGGTTAAGTCAGTTGCAAGCGTGGTATCAACTACAAAACATAGCGATGCCAGAAAGTAATGTTAAACAAGCGATGTTGCCGGAAGGGGCGGAATTAGTCGATAACCCCATTGGGACCGCCTGTGGTTTTATCGTACAACATGCTGGTGCTCAGTTGCTGTTTACACCTGGCGTGCCGAGTGAATTCAAGAAAATGGTCAAGCAGCAGTGGTTTCCGCGTTTGCAAGCTGCGGTGCCAGAATCGAATGGTGAAGTGAAACGTTTTTATACTTTCGGTTTATCAGAGTCTTCATTGAGTGACCGTTTTGATCCCCTAGAGTTACCGCCCGAAGCACGTTTAGGCTACCGTTCATCACGACCCAGTATTGAGGTGAAGCTGTTTTATCCTCGCCAAGACGCTGAATTTGAGCGCTTGAGCCAATTATTGCGAGCGCAACTTGCAGCACATATTTTTACTGAAGATCAAGGCAATTGGGCCCTGCATCTTCAGCAATTGATGGTTGCAGCGGGGAAAAAGTTAGTTTTAGCTGAATCTTGCACAGGTGGCATGTTAGCTGCCGAACTAGTGGCTGTAGCGGGGAGTTCAGCTTACTTAGATCGTGGCTTTGTGACCTATAGCAATCTAGCGAAGCAACAAAGCATTGGGGTTCCCGAGGCACTACTTGAACAATATGGCGCGGTGTCCATGGAAACCAGTCAAGCGATGGCTTTCGGTGCGCTCGCCAATAGTGCCGCCAATATTGCCTTATCAATTACTGGGATCGCGGGTCCGGATGGTGGTAGTGAGCAAAAACCGGTCGGTACCGTTTGTTTTAGCCTCGCGGAGGGCGACCGTTGTATTAGCCAGCAACTATTGCTTAGTAATCGGAGTCGCTCGGTGGTGCGGGTGATGGCGACTGCGGTTGCGATGGACATGTTGCGCCGTTACCTCACTGATTTACCCGTGTTCGGGGAATATCAGCACATCAAGCGGATCGCCAGTAAAAATTAAGCCTCGTGAAATTTTTTTACCGCAAGCGAGGTCTGATAGAAAAAGGAGATGCTATGTGGTTTAAAATGAAGCGTGATTGGGAAGAAGCAGAGTCGGCGGTGACGCCCGAGTCTTTATTTAAACAGCGCCGTAATATTATGAAAGGTTTAGGTTTTATTGGCGCTGGTGCGGCCTTGCCTACGAGTGTAGCAGGCGCATCTTGGTTTAGTGCTGACGACCCCGAGCCAGTGGCATTGGTTCGTCGAGCATTGAACAAAATTGACATTCCACCGATCCATCAAGATGTGCTAACCCCAGAGTCGACTGCCACTAGCCATAATAATTTTTATGAGTTTGGTACTGGTAAAAATGATCCGGCGAAGAATAGCCGCAGCTTTAATCCTTCGCCATGGACGATTAAAATTACCGGAGAGGTAGAGCAAGAACTCACGCTTGATTTAGATAAATTGATGGCAAAAATGGCTTTAGAACAACGGATTTACCGCTTACGTTGTGTCGAAGCTTGGTCGATGGTCATCCCTTGGGTGGGGTTTTCGTTGGCCGATCTGCTGAAAATGGTGAAGCCCTTGTCGTCGGCTCGCTATGTTGCCTTTGAAACGCTTTATGATCCGGAGCAAATGCCGGGACAGAAAAATTCGTTTACAGGCGGAGGGATCCGTTATCCCTACGTTGAAGGTTTGCGGATTGACGAAGCGACGAATCCACTCACGTTTATGGCTGTAGGTATGTACGGCAAAACCCTACCCGCACAAAATGGTGCGCCATTACGTTTGGTTGTGCCATGGAAATACGGTTTTAAGAGTATTAAGTCGATTGTTAAAATCCATTTACTTGAGACTCAACCACCAACCACTTGGAATCGACTTGCACCTCATGAGTATGGTTTTTATGCCAATGTGAATCCGCTGGCCGACCACCCGCGCTGGAGTCAAGCTTCAGAACGGCGGATTGATTCAACGGGCTTGTTAGGGCGTAAACGAATAAAAACAGAAATGTTTAATGGTTATAGTGAGCAGGTCGCTCATCTCTATCAAGGCATGGACTTAAATAAGTATTTTTAGTGAGAGACGTGTGAGTAAAAAAATTAATCAGTATTTAGCTAAGCATCAATGGCAAGTGCGGGTGCTATTACATTTATTGTTGTTAAGCCCACTGCTTTATTGTTTTTTAGCGGTTAGTGATGGCTGGTGGGGGGGCGATCCGGTCAAAGCCCTGATCCACTATTTGGCTAATGTAGCGCTGAATATACTCCTGATTACGCTGTGTTTAGCCCCCTTTGCTCGGCGTTTTCGTTTACCCGTGTTGTTTGCTTTTAGGCGTTTAGTGGGCCTATATGTATTCTTTTATTCGCTGTTACACATGCTCGCTTATTTGGTGTTTGACTTAGGCTTAGATTGGGCCTTGTTTGGACAAGAAGTATTGGATCGGCCCTATATATGGTTTGGTATGTTTGCCTTTATATTATTGTTGGCTCAAAGCCTGACTTCATTTAAGCGCATACAACAAAAACTGGGCCGAGTCTGGTTGCAACTTCACGGATTTATCTATCCCGTTACATTGGCGATAATCATTCATTTTTGGTGGTCTTTGAAGTCTGGATGGATTGAGCCCATTATATATTTAGGTTTGACCTTTGTTTTGTTGTCTATGCGCAGGGTTCCCTTACGACGATGGATAAAAAGCTTTACGCCTCAGAATTAAACCCCCATAAGTGAAAGTTGTTTTTACCCTCATCTTTGACTTGATACATGGCTTGGTCGGCGCGATGTAGGGTTTGTTCAAATTGTTCATCGTGGCGGTGAAAGCGACACATTCCAATACTGATGGTCACCGCGACCGAGATCTGTTGGTAGCCAATGGCTGGTGTAAAAGCGTCGAGTAAACGCTTAGATAATTGTTTCAGTTGGCTCACTTCACTGAAGGGGATCAATAGGGCAAATTCATCTCCTCCAATTCGTCCACATTGCCCTTGTTCTGGGCAATGTTGTTGGATCCGTTCGGCGCAGCATTTTAAGATCCGGTCACCGACAGTATGCCCATAGCGGTCATTAACCGGTTTAAACTTATCTAAATCAATGAACATCAAAGTGCCGCCTTCAGCTCCGATGTTTTGACAATATTGTTCGAATTGATTTCGAAAGGCATGCCGATTGAGAAGTCCGGTTAAGGGATCATGATGGGCCAGTTTGGCTAAGCGTTGGTGAGCGATTCGTTGTTGAGTAATATCGCTGTGTGTCCCCAGAACACGCAGGGGATGGCCGTTTTCATCATAGTCTTGAATGGTTCCTCGATCTTTCACCCAGCGAATTGAACCGTCTTTATGCAGCATTTTATACTCGACATCGTATTCGTCTGTTTCGCCAGCGATCAAGGCTTCAAAAGCCTTGATCGCAAAATCTTTATCATCGGGATGTAGGTTGGATTGCCAATTTTTATAGTAGGCTTTTTGCTCATTGGCGGAAAGACCACAAATTTTACCGTATTCGGAGTTATACAGACTGAGCCGCCCACTGGGAATGTGTTGTTCCCAAAGCACTAAGCCACTATCGTTCAATACAATATTAAGTAAATTGATGTTCTCGTTGAGTTGCTCACGCAATTGCTGGTTTTGCCGACGTAATTCGACAATTTTCGGGTCACTATCATCCATAGTTAGTGTTTTATTAATTTGTAAACCATTTGTGCTTATTTTATCAACACCTTGTACATTATAGCTATCGCTTATTTATTCGCTGAATAATTTAGTGAGGGAAATGGCTTAGCATGGCCGTTCCCCTCACTAAATATGTTGAGTAAAAAACTCACTTTTTTGCAGGCTTACCAGCTTCCGGTATTGCCCATCGAAGCCCAAGGTTCTTGCGCAGCTAGCGATTCACCTTGTTGTAGTAACTCCACTGAAATACCATCGGGAGATACGACAAAGGCCATGTGACCATCACGAGGTGGACGATTGATGATGACGCCAGCTTTTTGTAATTTGTCGCATAGCGCATAGATATTTTCTACCGATACGGCAATGTGTCCGAAATTACGTCCGCCGGTGTAGGTTTCTGATTGGCCATTTTCATCAGGCCAGTTATAAGTGAGTTCCAAACATGGGGAATCTTCGGTTTTGACTCGTTCAATATCTTCATCACAACTGAGATAGATTAAACTGAATCTGCCTTGGTCACTCTCATAACGGCGGACTTCGCTCATGCCCAATAAATTGCAGTAAAAATTCATGGATTGATCGAGATCTTTTACTCTTACCATGGTGTGTAGAAACTTCATTTATTCTTCCTATTATTAATGACTACAAATTAAATAAATCTAAACTAGCGTAACATTACGCTTGGGTAATACATAAGTCTGTTTGTGGAATACAACTACAGCTCAGGATGTAGCCTTGTTGCTTCTCTTCATCGTTTAAACCACTGTCTTCGAGGATGCTGACTTCACCACTTTCTAGTTTGACTTTACAGGCACCACAAAATCCACCGCGGCAGGAATAGTTTAAATTTAGCCCGGCCTGTTCCGCTTGTTCTAAGATACTTTGTTGATTATTACCTTGAACGTGACTATCCCAACTATCAAACAGAATATTAATGCTCTTACTCACCACCGAGTCGCTGATCTGGTGGCCAAAGCTTTCAGAAAAATAATCGTCGGGATGCACCCCTAAGGCGAGCAACTGCTGTTTTGCGCTGTCCATAAAGCCCTGTGGACCACAGACAAATACCGAGCGTAGTTCTAAATCTTCAATATCGAGTAACATCCCGCGATTGAGTCTGCCCTGATAGCCTTGCCAAGTGCTTTGAGCGGATTGGCTTAAACTATAACGAATACTGCAGTGTGGCATTTGTTGAGCGAGCACTTCTAGTTCGGCTCGAGCGATCAGATCTTGTTCGCTATGTGCACTGTGTAGAAACACCACATCTAGCTGGCTGTTGATGTCACTCAGGTAGCGCAGCATCGACAGCATCGGGGTGATGCCGCTGCCAGCTGACAGCAGTAATAATTTGTTGCTTGGGCTGGCGGGTAAATGAAAGTCGCCCGCAGGGGCTAAGGCTTTGAGTTGCATACCTGGCTTCAAGTAGTCATGTAACCAATTTGATGCCAGTCCGTTGGAAACCCGCTTAACGGTTATTGCTAAGCTTAAGGGGCGACTAGGAGAACTCGACAGCGTATAATTTCGGTGTACTGGGCTGCCGTCTATCTCCAGCTCAATGCCTATATATTGGCCTGCTTGATAATGGCAGATGTTGCCCTCTGGAGCCTCCAAAATGAAAGTTTTTACATCATGAGTTTCTTCGCGTATTGCAATACACTTGAGTAAGCGGCTTTGTCCCGCTTGCCAATTTGTAGTCACTGTTGGGCTGGATTGTGTTTTTTTGATTTGCTCGGGATAATGTTCTGGCGTCTTGGTTTCTAGTACTTCTATGGTGTCATATAGACTGATCTTACCATGATTGAGTGCCACCACATTTTGTCCGAAATAAACGTTTCCATCGTTACCCTTACGATACTTAGCGAGTGTTGATAGTGGTTCTTTTTGCGGATGAAACTCTCCACGGGCTTGATCGAGGGTTGTAAAAATACAGCGCGAACAAGGGTTTTGCACCTCAAATTCTACTTCTCCAATACGAAAACGTTTCCAGCCATCTTCGGCAAATGCAGCAGTGTTTGTGACCACTAGGTTGGGCCTAAATTGAGCCATATTATGTTGCGTTGGGCTGCGTGAATTGAGATCTTCTAATGAGGCTTCAGACACTAACAATAGGGGATAGGCGTCGGCGAAAGCGACCTGACTATCCCGCTTTTTGACCATACGCTGAGATTGTTCCCCAAAAAATACTAGGTGGCAGTTTTCCCCTAAATATTGGCTAAACCAATGATCGTAATCATTATGGCAATGTTGTGCTTGAACCGTATCCTGCCAAAGCTTTACTGGAATATAATGATCTGAAAAATCGGTGTATTTAATGTTTACCCCTGCCATGTTAGGGGCTTCCAGATATAAGCCTTCAGGCCGTAAAACACTGTGGATTTGCGCTAACTTGGGGTGAGTTCTGGCGGTTAGTTGTTTGCCATCGGGTAAGCAAACCACAAAACGTCGGTCGAATGCTAGGCCATGTTCTTCTACGTAAGCGTGATTTAAATCAATCCCTAAGGTTGATTTTATGGGGTAAATGCTTAACTGGCTGATCTGCGCTTGACTCACAATAATGCCTTATTATTCTTTGCTCATAATTTTAATCTTACTTAAGGTGGTGCATCGAGGCTAGCTCAAATTACCCTGATGAGCGATTTCTTATGAGGAAAGGCTTGTATTTAGTAAACGCATAACTATACTGTTTTTATATACAGTTGTTGTGGCGTATTTGCTTACTTATGACTTTAATGAATCGTAAAATCATTCATGTGGATATGGATTGTTTCTATGCTGCGGTGGAAATGCGTGAGCAACCCGAATTCGCGAACCTTCCTTTAGCCGTAGGTGGTTTGAGTAGCGGTCGAGGCGTATTAACAACCTGTAATTATCTGGCCCGTCAATATGGTATTCGCTCTGCAATGCCAACCCATAGAGCGCTACAACTGTGTCCCCAATTGGTTTTAGTGCCGCCGCGGCTGAGTTTGTACCGAGAGGTCAGCCGGCAAGTACAGGCTATTTTTGCCACTTATACTCAAGTGATCGAACCTTTATCCCTCGATGAAGCTTATCTTGATGTGAGTGCGTGTGAGGCTTGTCATGGTTCGGCGACTCTAATTGCTGAGCAAATCCGCCAAGATATCTATAACTGCACCGGATTAACCGCTTCGGCTGGTGTAGCGCCGGTCAAATTTTTGGCAAAAATCGCGTCCGACCTGAATAAGCCTAACGGACTATATGTGATTAAACCCGAGCAGGTTTCGGCATTTATTGAAACACTCGCCCTAGAGAAAATATCGGGTGTTGGTAAGGTGAGTATTGAAAAGCTGCATCACCATGGCTTATATACTGGCGGAGATATTCGTCGTGCCAAACGCGATAAACTGCAGACTTTGTTTGGTAAGTTTGGTGAGATGTTATGGTTGCGTTGTCAAGGGATCGATGAGCGAGCCGTAAGTAATGACCGTAAACGTAAGTCGGTGGCGGTAGAACGAACTTTTGCCCAAGATGAGCGAGATAAAAGCTTAGTCGTTGAGCGTTTACTGGCTTTGTTACCCGAGTTACGGCGGCGTAGCGAGCAACATTTACGACAGGCCAAGATGAATAAGTTAGGGGTAAAAGTAAAATTCGCCGATTTTCAGCAAACTACCAAGGAGCAGCAGTGCCAACAGATTGATGAATCAACCTTAGTGGAGCTGTTTCATCAAGCCTTTGCGCGCGGTAAGGGCAAAGCGGTGCGTTTAGTTGGCTTACATATTGGTTTAGCTTACGAGCAGCAAACAGAGTCGGCACAGTTGAGCTTGCCTTTTAGTGATTAAGTGGATTCCTCAGCACTTAGCCTGTCAGTGCTTACATCTGGTTGTGGACCGAACCGACAGATTGCTCTAATGCCTCATCGTTTGTTGGCTGCTGTATCGAGTTACCACACTATTCCGACCTAGCTCAATAAGCATTTGGTGTAGGATTTGAATTTCGTGCATCCTGACTGCCTCCGTGTAGGTTTAGATAGAATTTGTTTTGACGAAATTAATTAGATCAAACAACGGGTGTGCGTCTACTATATTGAATTTACTAGAAATTATGAGGGGTTCGTTAGAATTCAGCGTTAACTTACAAAGCCTTCAAAGGCAATCAAATTTTATAAATTCTAGGAATTTTTTCTGTCTTACCATCCTCTTATATCCACTAATAATTATGTAAGGAAAATATATGATATGCCCTCGTATGAACGAAAATATAAAATGGTCAAAAACTCCATTTTCTGGTGTTGAATTTTTTTGGTTATCAGAGAAAACTGAAAATGGTAGAACGGCAATACTCAAATTTGAAGCTCATGCAGAGCTGCCGTTGCACAATCATCCTGGCTGGGAACAAATATATGTTCTTGAAGGCCGTTTACAAATCAACTCAGAAATTTATGCCGCAAATGATTTTGTTCTTATTAGCGCGAGTACAGATCATTCGGTATTGGCTTTAGAGCCGAGCATATATATTACTATTTCACAAATGGAAGGCGTAAAAGTTCTTGAGTAATAGCCAGTTAAAAGAATTATTGAGACATTTATGGACACCCCGTGTTTTGCAACTCCTGATTGAAGATCGGTTCGCTGACATATATCCGGAGATCGGAGCAAATAACTCAAATAACCAACAAATAACTAGACAGCCATCTCAACCAAATAACTACAAATAACTAGACAGCCATCTCAACTAGCCAGAACTCGGTAATAGTCTAAACTATCAATAGTGTTTTTTTGGAGTTATTGCCATGCCTCGGTCAAGACAGTCGCAAGTGAGCTTATCGGATACGCCTTACTATCATTGTGTTTCCCGCTGTGTTCGGCGGGCTTTTTTATGTGGCGAAGACAAGCAAAGTGGTAAAAGCTATGAGCACCGTCGCCAGTGGGTGGAAGACTATTTGCTGCAACTTACTGCGGTTTTTGCCATTATAAATAACTAGACAGCCATCTCAACTAGCCAGATCTCGGTAATAGTCTAAACTATCAATAGTGTTTTTTTGGAGTTATTGCCATGCCTCGGTCAAGACAGTCGCAAGTGAGCTTATCGGATACACCTTATTATCACTGTGTTTCCCGCTGTGTTCGGCGGGCTTTTTTATGTGGCGAAGACAAGCAAACGGGCAAGAGCTATGAGCACCGCCGCCAGTGGGTGGAAGATTATTTGCTGCAACTTACTGCGGTTTTTGCCATTGATGTCTGTGCTTATGCAGTTATGAGTAATCATACCCATGTGGTATTGCACATTGATAAGGCTAAAGCCGAAGCCTGGTCCATGGATGAAGTCTTAGAACGCTGGCATATTCTGCATCAGGGCACCTTACTGACTCAAATGTACCTCAATTCTGAGTTACGTCCAAAGTTAAGTGAGGTGCAACTACAGGCCATTCACGCCACCGCCGAAGTGTATCGGACTCGCCTTTTTGATTTAAGCTGGTTTATGCGCCATTTGAATGAACATATTGCTCGAGCTGCCAATAAAGAAGACCAATGCACTGGGCGCTTTTGGGAAGGCCGTTTTAAATCACAAGCCTTACTCGATGAAGCAGCACTTGCCGCCTGTATGGCCTATGTGGATTTAAACCCGGTTCGCTCAAATATGGCAAGTACGCCTGAAACCTCGGACCACACCAGTATCAAACAGCGCATTCAGCAAGCCAAACAAGGTCAGCAACCCAAGCCGCTAATGCCTTTTGTCGGTAACCCCAGAGAAACCATGCCCGAAGGTTTACCCTTTGAGCTCCAAGATTATCTGCAACTGGTAGAGCTCACCGGCCGCGTTATCAGAGAAGATAAACGTGGGTATATCGATGATGCACAAGCGCCCATTTTACAGCGCTTACAAATCGATGAAGAAAGCTGGTTAGCCTTGAGTACAGGTTTAGAGCATCACTTTGCCAGCGTGGTTGGGGCAGGGCATTCACTAGAACGCTATAAGCGTGAGCACAATCAACTTCGCATCAAAGGCATGGCAGCTGCCAAGCGCTGGCTGGAGCTAGGTTAAGAACTTACAGGTTAAATTTCATTAACTTGCGAGTGATTCAGGTTATCTAGAATCGCAGCGCTTGCCGTCTTGCTTGTTGCAGATTTTCGTCGTAAAAACGTGTATTAAGATTGCAATTTTCAGCATCAGGCTGCTTTTATGCGGATGAGAGATGATTTATATCGCTTGATGGTGGCGGATGAATATAAGCCTTAAGATGGCTGTCTCGGATAACTTCGACTCTTATATAACTTCGTCTCGTTAAGATGGCTGTCTCGAATAACTTCGTAACTTCGTAACTTCGTCTCGTTAAGATGGCTGTCTCAGATAACTTCGTCTCGAATAACTTCGACAGCCTTGTTCAATGAACATTCCTTAAGTTGGAGCGGCGGCAGGTAAACATTGTAGGCCAATGAGAGTCTGTTTTACCGCTAAGGCTAGTGGTGTATGAGCTTCTTCACCGAGCTCTGCGAGCAGTTTGCTATTATTCATCTGAAGTGGCCGTTGCCATAAATAGCGCATTTCTAGTAGTTCTCTCATGGTGGCATTAAAAGGACTAATAAGCTTGACTACTCCCCAAGGAAAGCTGCGGATATTGGCTGTTTTACCACTATGTTGAAGAACTACATCGCGAATGGTCTCCACCATTTGGCGGCCGTTGGCGTCCCAGTGTCCAGCCATATGATATACCGCGAAGGCTTCAAGTTGGTGACGACGTTCTAATAGTTGTCGCATCACTTGGGCAACATCAGGTATATAAGACCATTGATGGCCAGTTCCCTTTTGGCTTGGATTATTGATTGTGCTTACCGCTTGGCCAGGTTTGATGAGTCCTTGGGAAAACCAGTTGTTACCCGGCTGGCCACCAAAAAAATCTCCAGCGCGTACAATGATGACTCGACCGCCATTTTGTGCATAGTTGAATAAACGCTGTTCTAGTTGGACTCTGATCCGCCCCTTACGCGTTTGCGGGTGCTGCGGTGTGTTTTCATCAATTTGTAAAGATACTTCTGGGCCAAAATTATAAACGGTGCCGGGCAATACGATGGTTGCGCCAACTTTTCTTGCTGCGGCAATGGTATTGTCTAACATTGGGAGTACCCATTTTTCCCAGTTTTTATAACCAGGAGGGTTTACCGCATGAATGATCACGTCACAGCCTTGGGCTGCAGCTTCGACTTGGCTTGCATTCAGTGCGTCACCTTTCATCCACTGGACCCCTGCTTGTGATTGCTTGGCGCGGCTTAAGTTTCTGGTCATGGCACACACTTGCCAGTTGGCGTGAAGTAGTTGTCGAGTGAGCTCCCCGCCAATCCCCCCGGTTGCGCCGAGCACTAATACTTTTGCTTGATTTGTCATTGTTTTGAACCTCTATTCATTTGATGGGGAGAGCATAGTATTATTGTTAGCTAAATGAAATTGAGCAAAACAAACGATCAGGTATGCATTTATGTATAGTGGCAATATTGACTGGGAACTCTATCGTTCATTTCTCGCTGTATTACAGCAGGGCTCCTTATCGGCAGCAGCGAGAGCGTTAAACTCCACTCAACCCACCATCGGTCGGCATATTGCCGCTCTTGAGAAGGCACTGGAACTTAGCTTGTTTATCCGTTCTCCGGGCGGATTATTGGCTACCGATGCAGCCAAAGCACTACGCGGCCAGGTGGAAGTGATGGCGAGCACCGCTGCAGCAATAGAGCGAGTTGCTACAGGTCAACAGCAGGAGCTAGGTGGCGTGGTTCGAATTACCGCCAGTGAGGTGGTGGGGGTTGCCTTATTGCCGGATATTATTACACCACTACAGCAGCAGTACCCAGGCTTAAAATTGGAGTTGGTATTATCGAGCCAAGCACAAGACTTACTGCATCGCGAAGCTGATATTGCGATTCGTATGTTTCGACCAAAGCAAACTCAACTGGTTGCTCGTAGAGTGGGCCACTCTGTATTAGCTTTACATGCAAGCCCTGCCTATCTTGAGCGCTTTGGCTACCCGGAGAGTGTTGAGGCGCTCGCCCAACATGCCATTATTGGTTTTGATTCATTGAGTGATTTTATTCGTAAATTGACTAAAAGTTTACCGCCAGAGCTTGACCGAGAAAACTTCGCTTTTAGTTGTGACAGTGATCTCGCACAATTAGCGTTGATTCGTGCAGGAGCTGGCATCGGGATCTGTCAGGCGATTTTGGCAAAAGGTGATGATAAATTGGTGCCTGTTTTAGCCGAAGCCTTTCAGCTAAAGATGGATGTATGGGTCACCATGCATGAAGACCTGCGTAACAGTCAGCCATGTGTGCGGGTATTTGAGGCTCTGGCTGATGGATTTAGGACTTATTTTCAATCATTTGACTAAACGGTGGCTAAGCTTGGCATGACTCTAGTGATGTGAGCGCCTTATTGCTTGCGCTTGAGGGGATGAGCAAACTTATAAAAAATTCTATGTATTTGATGATTAAAGGTATTATCTTGCTTTATATCTGTCATGAGCTTCTAATTCATAATTAATCATTGGTTCCCCTCGGTGGTTTGCGCCTTTGCTATGAATGTCCGTTCATAGCTTAAGGGGGGATATGCTGCTAGGAGTGTATAGATGTTAACCCAATTTTGTCAGACATGTGGTGAACAAACTGAGCATCAACAGTTACTTAAACAAAAACCTTCCAAATATGGCACGACTAAAAAAGAACAAATAAAAGCCTTTATCGAAGGTTTTTTTGCTGGCCAAGCCAGCCCTGTTGGCGCTTCACTGGATCTCATAGACCGTTATTTGGTTTGCCAGAAGTGTGGTCGTAAAACGCTCGCAAACCAAGGTGATGAGTTTCAGTAATCACCCGATAATTCAGAGTCATTGAAGATTAACTGAGCCGCAATATGGCAATTAGCGAAACCCTCTTTATTAAGAATTCATGATGCCTGTTCAGATAGCTTGAAAGCTAGATTCTCCCCAGCATCGTAAAACCATGAATCATCCATCCTGATTTAGTGAGCGCTGGCTGTTCTCATCGAGTAGGGATTTGGTCGGCTGTATCATTGGTCAATCGAAGCCAGCGTATAGCAGCTGGCACGGTTTACTAAAAATATAGCCATCATCTTGCGTTTTGAGTCGCTAAGAAAAGCGAATGAAAGGGATGGATGAACGATTCGTCATTAATTTTCTAACATCTCCTTTGCAGAAGTATCTGTTGCGGAATAGAACGAAAACACACTTAATACCGCTAAGCTCAAGCCAAATAGCAAATAGGGCAGGGAAGGAGAGAGTGTATAAATAAGAGTCGCAGCTAGTGGCGCAAGGCAAGTCCCCATCGCTTGCGCCGCACCTAGGCTTCCTGCCGCAACCCCTTGCTCTGAATTCGTCACTGCATTAGCCGCTAAAGTTTGTATAGAAGGAAATACCATGCCTAGCCCCACCGCAATAAGGGCATACACGGCCATAAGGTGAATGGGAGTCGAGACCCAAAACATCAATACCATGGCTATCGCAGCGATTAATGTCCCAGTGCTTAACCACGTTTTCGGCTGAATATAAACTAACTTTGTAATGACTATTTGGGTGAATATAAGTGCAACTCCTACAGAGGCCATCGCTTGTGCCGATACTTTAGCCGCAGATTGATTGTCTAGGTGCAACACATCAAGACAAAAGAATCCCACTACGATTTGGCAAGTGATCACACAACTCATACTAATAAATGCACTTAACATGGGTAAGCGTAAACGAGGATCAAACAAGCGAACGGTCGCTTTGGGGGCTGCGCTTATCACTTGTGTCTGAGGGAGGCCAAAATAAACGATGAGTAAGGCTAACATTGCTAGAAACCCACCGAGAAATAAGGGGTGAGTTAAACCATCGCCAACAATAAAACTCGCCATGAGTGGGCCAAGAACCAAACCAAAGCCGTTGGATGCGCCCAACAATGCCATTTTGGGCCCTCGAGTTGCTGGTTGATAGTGATCGGCGATGAGTGCGCTATTTGCAACCGGAATGGCTGCAAAAAATCCCCCCATCATGCCTCTTAATACAATAAAAATCAGTAACATCACCCAAATTTCGTTGTGATTTTGCAACGAATATTCCGTAAAAATGGCCAAACCAAGGTAACTTAGAGTTAAACCTAAAGAGCCCAGAGTAGAATTTTCTTTCGGCCTAAACGATCACTTTTTATTCCCCATGCTCGCGAAGTCATTAACCAAACAAAACCGGCCATTGTGACCATCAGGCCGCTTTGCCATTCAGGCATAGACAGCGCTCGACTGATAGGGCCGATCACCACGGCAAAAATTTGCATGGTCGCGGCGCATAGCATGCTAGCTAACAATAAAGGGAAAAGTTTGATTTGTTTATTCACAGTCTACCTCGAAATTGATTTAATCGAATTAAATGGTAAACAAGGGCTGAAGACCGAACTACTCAAAAAGGGATTATCGGCGAGGGAATGATACTCTATTCTCAATCGACCACGTTTAAGCGCGATAAGACCGAGGGCTTTGACCAAAGTATTTTTTAAAAGCCACTGAAAAATGCCCATGATTGTTGCATCCAACTTGTCCCGCGATATCAATAATGGGGTGATTAGATTCGAGCATAAGGCGCGCTGCTTTGCGCATTCTCAGACTAAGTAAATACTGACCAACCGTTTGTTGGGTGATGGTTTTGAAACCTTTTTTAAGTTTAAAGTCATTTAAGCCAACACGATGAGCTAAGTTTTTTAATGAAGGTGGCTCCTGCATTTCTTGCTCTAATATGTATTTCACCATTTGTAATTTTTGTATGTCCTGTGAATTCAGCACAAGTCGACTTTCATCGATACAATAGCGAATTGCAATCTCATCTAATACAGCACTAAGCAAGTCTTGAATCAGTTCATCATGGTCACGAGTAAGATCTTGAGTTTGATTACAATAAGTGAGTAATTGCGTGATATGTGAGTTAATCGTTCCAGACAACAATATTGGTTCAGGGCTAGGGTTAAGAATATTTTGAAACAACTTGTGTAAACCTAAGCGCTCATCTTGTAAAACAAAATTACGCCAATAAGGTAGTTTAATATGAAGCCCATAGCTGAGATTTAGTTGATGAGCAGCATACTCTGAAAAGCCACATGATTCCGGTGAAAAACTTAAACAAAATTTACCCGCGAAAAAATGTTCGGGGTGTTTCCAACTCTGCATTTTAGAGTGTGATATTCCTTTTTGCATAAAGAAAATAGACACATAAAATGCCCCCAACAGACTGCTTCTTTCAATACGAGCAAATTGCTTAAAAAAGACCTGATTGCGACTAAATGCGACATCGTCGGACAAGTGCTTAGAGTAAAAACTCAAGGCACCAGCGGGATTACAAACCTTAAATTTTAAACCAGTACTTTGATGATGAAATAATGGTTCTACATCTTGATGACCAATGACAATACGTTCCACTTGGTTAACCCATGATAAAAGGGGATCTCATTATTCATCAAAATAGACTCAAACAAAAGTAGTTCTCATTTCTATTTGTTTTGGGTGTCGTTCAGGTTTAATGCCTAAAACATAATAGAAATAAACAACAGATGTATGGACACACCGATGACTGCAAGCACCGCTCCTATGCTCCCAGTTAAGCCTTACATCGCTTCCTAAATGGCGGTTTTTAGTCTTACAAGCTTTTAAAACGCGATGATTAAACTCAGGTTATAGGCAAATCAACGGTTAAGAGTCTGGTTTAGCTGGGGGACATAAAAGTTGGGTGTTTTTGCGCGTAAATTCTATCATGAGTTCAATTTTCAATCGCTTGGGTAATTTTTTACCGCTTGTGCTGATTTGAGTCATGTTGATATGAGGATGGTATTTTAAGCACGTAACGCTTGTCGTGGTTTTGCTAAAAGAGCCTGCAAAAACTGAGTTGTTGGTGAGTCAGCTCTGACATGCTTGTTCCCAGTAAGTCGATTACGGCGATGATTTCATTTCTGAATGTAGTGCTCACTAACAAGTCGGCCCCAAACTTATCTGCGAAATAACTTTAATTATTTAAATAGTTAACCTATGTTTTTTGGGTGTCTACGTATAGTCGCTCACTAACAAGTCGGCCCCATACTTATCTGCGAAATAACTTTAATTATTTAAATAGTTAACCTATGTTTTTTGGGTGTCTACGTATAGTCGTTTCTACGTATAGTAAGGTGTCGAGTTAGACTTGAGTCAGATGAAGTAAAGGCAGCTTGGTTTTGATGCGCTTCGATAGTGCCAATTTGTCATTGCTTGTCATCGTGATTGCGGAGCTTAAAGCTTATTGAATTTTGGCTGTTAAATAATTGTTTGATTCAAGCGTGGCCGGATGTGCAATTGCTTGCCAAGACATATTACTTGCTTGATGGCCGAGCTTCACGAGAGGAGCGATAAGCGACAGCGATAAAACATCACATCTAAGTCTATGAGATTGATACATATAGCAATTTTATTATTTGTTTTATTCCAGTTTTAGCTGGTTCTCGATAATTTTTATGAAATGTTTTTTCAAATAATACTTTGTTTTTACGCGTGTTAATTAAATTGCGCATTTTGCTGGTAGATTTAACATTAACACTTGTCATACCAGTTATGTTACGCTTGATTTTTTTTTGAGGTGCAGGTGACTATTAGAGTTCTACGACCATGTTAGGGATCACCGATTTTTGGTTGTTTGTGGGATCTGGGATTTTGCTAAATATGCTTCCCGGACCGGATTCTCTTTATGTTGTGGCTCGAGCGTCAAGCCAAGGCTTGAAAGCGGGATCAGTGGCGGCCTTGGGAATTGGTTGTGGGACTTTTGTACACATTTTTGCTGCGGCTTTTGGTTTGTCTGCTATATTAGCCAGCTCAGCTACAGCCTTTACGCTGATAAAAATACTTGGTTGTCTTTATCTATTGTTGATGGGCTTAACCATGATCTTCACCAAAGCTAATATTGTCACCAAGGAATGTGCGTTACCAGACAGCGGTTATTTGAAAATTTTCCGCATGGGTTTTTTAAGTAACAGTTTGAACCCTAAAGTGGCCTTGTTTTTCTTGGCTTTTGTCCCCCAGTTTATTGCCTCTAACGCCGACAATAAAGCCTTGGCATTTTTGGTTCTGGGTTTAGTGTTCAATCTCAATGGAATGATTTGGTGTCATTTACTGGCTTGGTGCAGTGTGGTGATTCGTGACAAGGTAGGGGTGAGTGACCAGTTTAGAGACTGGCTTAATCGTTGCCTTGGCGGTTTATTTATGTGGTTTGGGATCCGTCTAGCGCTCGCTAAAATCAGTTAGTTAATGCAAGCCGTTTGGTTTGTATTCAAGGAAGTATATGCATCGTTCTAAAAAGCAATTGTTGTTAATGATGGCATTTTTAATGCCTTTTAGTTTTTCCATTTGGATGGTTTTACTGAATAATTTTGCGATTGAAGTGGCTCAGTTTAGTGGACGCGAAATTGGGATCTTACAAAGCTTACGTGAAGTACCTGGTTTCCTATCCTTTACCGCCATCTTTGTTTTGTTGTTACTTAAAGAGCAAACCTTTGCCTTGTTAAGTTTATTGATCTTGGCGATTGGGATTAGCTTAACTGGCTTTTTCCCAAGTGTGTACGGTTTGTACTTTACCACGGTGCTGATGTCGGTCGGGTTTCATTATTTCGAAACAGTGAACCAATCACTTACCTTACAATGGGTCCCAAAATCTGAAACCCCCGAATTCATGGGAAAAGCAATTGCGGTGCGAGGCGCGGCGGCAGTGCTTGCTTATAGTCTATTATGGAGTTTATTGGAATATAGTGACCTTGCCTATTCCAGTTTATATGCCATGTTTGGTGGACTTACAATTTTGGCGATCTTATTGATTGCTTTACGTTTTCCACATTACACCGCCGAGCACGAACAACATAAAACGCTGATTTTGCGTTCTCGCTACTGGCTGTTTTATACCTTGGTGTTTCTGAGTGGTGCACGCCGCCAAATATTTGTGGTATTTGCGGGCTTTTTAATGGTCGAAAAGTTTGGTTATTCGGTATCCGATATCGCGCTGTTGTATTTGGTCAATCAAGTCTTAAATATCTTTTTTGCAGGGAAAATCGGTCGTTTAATTGGGCGTGTAGGCGAACGTAAAGCACTCATCATAGAGTACAGTGGGTTATTCTTTGTGTTTGCAGGCTATGCCTTGGTTGAGCAAGCCGAATGGGCCGCAACGTTATATGTGATTGACCATCTATTCTTTGCTATGGCGATTGCGATAAAAAGTTATTTTCAAAAAATTGCAGCGCCCGCCGATATCGCGAGTACTGCTGGGGTGAGTTTTACGATTAATCATATTGCAGCGGTGGTATTACCCGCCTTGTTAGGATTTATTTGGTTATATTCACCTTCTATGGTGTTTTGGTGTGGTGCCGTGATTGCGATTTTATCGCTGATGTTTGCTTTATTGGTGCCTCGCCATCCCACACCCGAATACGAAACCTTACTGATTGCTAAAGTGAAGCATTCAGTGGTTAGTGAGTAACGCAATTGTGAGCTTAGGGTTGTTGGTGTCGATAATAAAGTTGATAGGGATCTAAATAATGCTAGAGCACTTATTGGAACGAATAAACCAAGAAGAGTTCGAGGTTCTATCTCATGACATTAAGTATGCGCTGTTAGAGCATCGTAAATGGTCCCATAAAATTGGTATGGCCTTGGTATTACGTCAACCGATGCACGAGCAAGACTTTGTCGCCGATGATGCGCACTCACATTGTTCCTTTGGTCGCTGGATGAAACATGTCTTGGAAGATGAGCAATTTCATCAACAGGCATTTTTTAATATTGATGACGTTCACCAACAGTTACATGATTGCGCTAAAGTATTGTTGAGTAATTTGGCTAAACGAGGGGAAATTTCTCCTGCCGATCTAGAGTGCTTCTTTCAAATTCAAAACGAGTTTGTGGATATGGTGCTGATGATTTTTGAGTTTTCGGTGATTCATAAGCACCAGTTTGACGACACCACCAAGCTAATGAACCGACGCACTCTTGATATTGTGCTGACCAATGAAAAGCATCGTATGCAACGTGTCATCGGCTCAAATTGTTGCATTGTATTGGCCGATATCGATAAGTTTAAAGATTTCAATGACACTTATGGACATGATGTTGGTGACTTGGTTTTAGCACATACCGCTTCGTTATTTCGCGAGTCAATTCGACGCCATGATACCGTCGCCCGATTTGGTGGTGAAGAGTTTCTATTTATGATGCCTGAAATGAAGCTTGAAGAGGCGACGCAAGTGATTGAAAGAATTAGGTTGAAATTGGCGGAGTCGTCGATTGTACATCAGGGGCGAGAGCTTGGGGTGACAGCCTCGTTTGGAGTGACTCAGCTCAGCCCGTATTATGATATTAAAGATTCGATTAAGTGTGCCGATTTGGCTTTATATGAGGCCAAACGGGCTGGAAGAAACTGCACCGTGATATTAGATGTGGAAGAATTAACCAAAAATATTGAAGTGATTGATCTTGCGAACTTAGATGCTAAATATGTGATTCAAGAATTCTGTTTAAAAGCGAAATAGATATGATTTTGGTGCTTGATGGCGGTTAAGGTCCCGCCGTCGCATACTCTTAATCGTTAATACTTCGCTTAACTTGGTGCTCTATTTAAGAAAACTTAAGTGGTTTTATGCCTTCATACGCGATGCTTTATCTGCTACACCAAGATGGCGATAATGCTACCGACGGTACCGATGGCTTTCAGCACTTGCCCAGCGGTATAGGCACCATCCTCTGTCTCTTCTACTTCGTTAGGTTTATCCATACCTAACACGCCATAACCAAAAGATGTGATAGTACTAGGTTCTGAATCGCTGCTCTTGGTCTCAACTTTATTTTGTTCAAGCTTGGCTGGCCCATCGTTGGCGACTGACAGCTGTGGTTTAGCAGATTCCATGTTGTTGTTCTGTTTTGCTTGCATGGCCGCATTCACTAGATATGCGTTATTGGCTCCGCCTACAGGGGCTATCGACATGAATTGACTCTCCTTTCGATTCTTTTCAACAACTTAGTTATCGACCGCTTGGCAATTAAATTAAGTGATAATTTTACCAATTTAACTTAATTGTACTGTGCCCTCAACCACGCAATAAGTCTTGCGGAACAAAGCTGCGATATGACAAACGTTATTGTAGTCTTTAACCAGATAAATGACATGTCTAATCCACTAATTTGTTAGCGTGATCATAAGCTAATGACTTATATATCCTATACTTTTCTATTTAATGAAGGAGCTGAAAACTGATACCAGATCATAGTTAAGCTGAGAGCCACTTGTCGAATCTAGCGTGCCGTTCCGGCCCCCTTTTTACAAGGGGGGCAATGTTGTTGTGTTTTATAATGGCTTGGTTGAGGCTGATTTTATCGTAAAACCCAAGGGACCGCGGTAAACCACCAAAGCAATTCCAAGCAAGAAGGCGCTGCAAGCCACCCATTGCGTAGGATTAAGTTGTTCCCCATAGACTAAGTAGCCGCTAAATAAGGCAAATACAGAGACCAGTAGCGTAAACGGTGCCATAAGACTCATAGGATATTTG
This sequence comes from Agarivorans sp. QJM3NY_33, assembly GCF_050870865.2. Classification (NCBI taxonomy): domain Bacteria; kingdom Pseudomonadati; phylum Pseudomonadota; class Gammaproteobacteria; order Alteromonadales; family Alteromonadaceae; genus Agarivorans; species Agarivorans sp. QJM3NY_33. Next base: position 3,204,767 of record NZ_CP194039.2, on the reverse strand, counting down.
AGTAACATTTTGTTCCAGACCCAATAACCAAATACGGTAGTGGGGTAGGCTTGAAATAGTACCGATAACCATGCCTTGCTGGTCCAATGTTGATAGCTGGTTGCGAGCACATCAACCCCATTAATGAGCACGCTTAAAGCGAGTAGTGGTAGTGGCGCAAACAATATTCCCCAAATGTTAAACGCAAAAGGTGCAGTAGTCCCCGATTGTTTCATAATTACTCCTGCGAGCGGCCAGCAAATAGCCGATATTGAGATCAATAGAATGCCGAGTAGTGTGACATTGCCATTGGTGTAGAGGAGCGATACGATTAATCCGAGCAGGGAAATGCCAATGCCCAACTTCATTCGTGAAGAGATTCGTTCTTTGTAAAACCAAACGCCAGCGAATACGCTAGTCAGCACATCGGTTTGCAATAGCACAGAGGCCATTCCTGAAGATAAGCCAAAGGTGATGGCGCAAGAAGCCATACCCCAGACACCGGTGCCAAAAACCAGGCCGTAGGCGATTAAATGGCGCCAAGCAACCTCAGGCCTTTTAATAAATAAAATCAGCGGGAAAGTTGCACACAAGAAGCGCATTGCAGCAACCAATAGCGGATCGATCTCGCTGACCCCCAGTTTGATCATTGAGAAATTAAATCCCCATATGGCCATCACGCTTAGGCTTAACAATAAATCCCTTAGTTTCATCTGGCTTTATCCCTTATCGATATTTATCGCTAGTGTCACTTGTTGAATAAAACAAGTACAGATACAATTATTTATCATATAAAGGGTACAGTTAGGCTGGCTATGGCAAAATATAAGCAAATCGCTCGACAATTTATTGATGATATTGAAGCAGGCAAGTTGAGCGCTGGAGTGAAAATGCCCTCGCTACGCCGGTTGGCCAATCAGCAAAGCATTAGTATGACCACCGCGGTGAGTTGTTATCAAGAGCTGGAAGCTCTAGGTTGGTTAGTTGCTCGTCCCCAAGCTGGCTTTTTTGTGAGTGCCCGAAGCCAAAATTTGCGGCAACCAGATTGGCAACGGTTTACGAGCAAGGTGGCTAAACCTAAAGTTCAAGCGCATCGCTCGCAGGTGCCAGATGGTCCTTTGGGAAGAGCGCAATTAGCGATAGATGACAGTACGCTGCAATTGGTAAATAAAAGCCTTCGAGCCGCGATTCGACAAACCAGTGCGTTGTTTGGTGATTATCCAGCGCGACAAGGTGAGCCGGTGTTAAGGCAGGTTTTGGCCGGACATTTTACTCAAAATGGCTTGCTATTGAAGGCCGAAGAGTTGGTGATTACGCACGGTTGTATGGATGCGGTGCGCCGAGCTTTGGAAGTTTGTACTCAGCCGGGCGATTCGGTGGCGATAAGCTCGCCCTGTTATGACGGCTTGCTGGACTTATTGTCAGTGCTGGGGCTACAAATTGTTGAGCTTCCTTCGCTCAAAGAGGGGATTGATTTAGCCCAATTAGAAGCGCATTTACAACAGGGGACAGTGCAAGCGGGTTTATTCTGTACTAGCCATATGAACCCGCAGGGGATCACCATGTCTGTTGAGCAGAAGCAACGCTTGGCGAGGCTTGCTGCAGATTATAAAACCCCTATGATTGAAGATGACATATACTTGGAGCTGTCTCACCAAACTCAAATGCCACTGCCAGCCAGCTATTATGATCAATCGGGTTATATGCTCTGGTGTGGTTCGGTTTCAAAAACCTTGTCAGCCAGTCTTCGTGTTGGATGGTGCCGTCCTGGTCGTTATCGACAGGCGTTTATCGAACGAAGTTTTGGGGTGTCGACCATACTCCAATTTGCGTTAGCTGATTTCATTGACAAAGGGGATTACGCTAAACATATGAAGCGAGTACGTTATCAGCTTCAGCAACAAAAACAGCACTACCTTGCCTACCTGACTCAGCACTTACCTCCGTCGAGTCGCATCACCGCTCCTGATGGTGGCTTAGTATTATGGTTGCAGATCCCGGGGTTAGATCCTCAGAAACTAATAAAGCTTGCTCAAGGTGCTCAATTGGATATTCGTGTCGGCCAGCTGTTTACTGCATCGCAACGTTATCAAGACTGTTTAAGGCTTAATATGGGTTGGCCACTTGATCAAAACCTAAAGCAACAACTCGATAGATTGATGGCGATCATGGGTCATAGTGTGCATTGCTAATTAAATTGCAAGCCACTTAAGGATTCTGTTGATTTCACGGTAATGATGACGCTGTTGTCAGTCTATTTTGTTTGATTGCTTAATTCACGGCGAATATGTTCGATGCGTTGGCGATTTACTCCAAAATCATAATATCCGAGGCGCGCTGCGGAGCGAACATGGATTAGGATGTGTTCGTTTTGTTGAGCAAGCAGATAGAACTCAAGATCATCGACAAAGCCAAATAATGCGGAGTGAAATTCTACTCGCAGGTAGTTGGTTTGTTGAGTCACTATATGGCTACGCTTCTCGGCTTTGAGGATCTGTAGTAAACGCTGTTGTGCCTGCAGCATCGTTCCTTGGTAAACTAAAGGCTGAATATAGTTGCCATCGTTTGCCGCTTGGCTGATTACGCAGTTAGGCGAATCGGGACAGGCTTGCAGCAGTTGTTGATGCACGCCAAGCATTGGTGCGCTACCCGAGCAGGCAGTGAGTAGCCATAGGCTTGGCAGTAGGCAGAACACTTGTTTCTTCATCCCTGATCCCTTTTATTTAGCTCAAAAGCATTGCCAGTCGATGCGATTAAGCGGTTCGTATTGCGATGGGATGATCTGGTTTGAGTTGTAATAGATCCCAACGGTTTCCATATAGATCTTCAAACACAGCGACTAAGCCATAATCTTGCTGCTTGGGTTGACGTATAAACTGAATACCATCATCGAGCATACGCTGATAATCTCGCCAAAAATCATCGGTATTTAAAAACAAGAATACTCGTCCACCGGCCTGATTGCCGATAAAATCCTGTTGTTCCGGCTTTGAGGCTTTGGCCAGTAACAAACTTACTCCCTGAGAGTTTGGCGGCGCAACCACCACCCAACGTTTATCTTGTTCGGCTTGATAGCTATCTTCGAGTAACTCAAATTTTAGTTTGTTGACGTAAAAATCGATGGCTTCGTCATAGTCTTTCACGACCAAGGCGATATGAACGATACTCTGCTTCAAAATGAATTCCGTGCTGCTAGGAGAGATATCAAAGCATAGCTTATTTGGTGCTGTCCTGCTCAATATTTATCTTTTTAACTAATTGAAATAACAGAACATAAGTGTATTAATCTGAAGATGTTCAAAGTATTGGCAAACTGAGCGACAGGCATAGAAAAGAGTAACCGGGTGGTTACTCTTTGAGAAAAATCTACTCAGCTTGATTGGCGAAATAGACGGAAAAACAGTAAAACACAAGCCCAACGGCGATAACGCCTAACATCCAATAGGTCGTTTGATCCATGCTTTAATCTCCCTTGAACATGTTAAAAACTTTGGTGATGGTGACCGAACAAATCACGATGATCATGATGACGCAAAATGCGTTTAAGGTCAGTGTGGTGGCGATATTCATAGTACTTCTCCTTCGATAATCGTAGGGACATCAGATTTGGCAAAGAGCGGTTTGTCGCTGTGTTTGACTAAACCAAATAAAATCAGGGTGCTTAGTGAGGCAACAATGGCTACCAGGTGAGCATTTTCGAGAACGCCCATTGCTGGGAAGAGTTCAACAATGGCGTTTTTTAGCGGTGTAATAGACCATGCGCAGTTAACCGCCCAAGACCATACGACAACGGTAAAGGCTGCAGAAGCATTACGTTTCCAAAACAAACCGGCCAAGATAATAAAGAATAACGGGACTAACCAAGCAAATAACCAAGTAATCGCCTTAATCACATTGGGTTGGTTGAATAAAGTGAGTCCAGCAGAAATGATTCCAATAATCAGGATGATAGCTTGGATCATCTGCTTTTCTTTTAACGGGCTCAGTGGTTTTTTACTATTGGCACCAACAATATCTTTGGCAAAAATAGTTGCGGGTGCGAGCGCAGACATGGCAAAGGTGGATAATAAGGCTCCTAAAAATCCTGCTTGTACTAATACCACTAACCACGTTGGCAGTAACTTTACCACCATGGTTGCCCCCGCAAGTTTAGGTCCTAATTCGGAAAACTCTGGAATGGTGGCTGCAGCTAAACCGCATAATACAGGGAACACCCCAAATAACCCGTTAATGGGGGCGGCTATCCATAATGAGCGACGAATGGTACGCTCATCTTTGGCCGACATCGCCGCTGCCATCCCTTGCTGATTAACCGATTGAGCGAAAACCACAGAGAAAATCGCGGCTAAAGCAAAGCCAAACAATAGATCGGGGGTCGCAAAGATGCTTAATTTAAATGTTTCACCGTGTTCTACATAGTATTGCTGTACGCCTTCCCACCCCCCAGGAAGGGCAAATGTAAGGTAACAGCCAGCTAAGATGATTGAGCCATACATGATCACCGCATTGACTAAGTTCACCCACATGGTTTGTTTGATGCCACCCATCATCACATACGCTGTGCCAATTGCCGCACCAACAACCGCCGACCAGCCGAGAGACCAACCACTAATGGCGGAAATACCTATGCCCATTGTTTGTGTTTCTAAGGTCACCAAACCAAACACCACCATTGCTCCAACACAAGCGGTAATCGTTCGTAGTTGTTTGCCGTACATGGTACCAATCAGTTCGGGAATGGTAGAGCAGCCTAGGCGACGCACCCAGCGGCCAGTGCCAAGGCAGATTACACACATCAGAATGGTGTGCGCAAAGCTGAACCACAGCGCTACAGCCCCAACGCTAAACGACATTTCCATTAAACCGTAGACATGCGCCGAGCCCAAGTAAGTAATGGCCAAGGTTATAGAAAACATTGCAAGATTTGCATCTCGTCCGCCGTTTGCCATATCCATTACCACACCAGACTGTCTTTCTTGTTTATTCAGGTATAATCCTATGCCACCGATAACGACCACATTGTAGATTATTACCATGATTAAAACGGTATTCATTTCTTACCCCTTGTTTCACGTTTATAATGTTTTTTTTATTATCAACTATTCGTATAAATAGTTTTTTAAGATGATCACTTTTATAAAATTGTTTTATTTCATCCATGGGAATTGTTTTTTCATGGGTGGCGATCGCTACTTCATTTCATTTATTTTTTCTCTGTTTCTAGAGAGTAGGAAGTCTTTAAATAACTTAGTTGAATGGGTCATGAATCGTTGTGGTAAATAATAAATGTTTAAAAACCAATCATCTGTGTCATAATCGGGGAGTAAACGAACTAAGCGTCCTTCATTAATGTGTCTGGTGACGATGAATTCGGGAAGGTAGGTAATCCCAGATGAGCGTAGACAGGCCGACAGCATCATTTTTGCGTCAGACAATTCGACATATTTTTCTAGTTTTATTGGAACCGCCTCATTATTGTCTTTATAGATCCAAATGTTTTGGTTTTGCAGTGCTTTAGAATAAAGGCAACGGTGATTTCTTAATTCGTCAAGAACCAATGGTTCTCCATTTTTTCGAATATACTCTGGCGAGGCTACCGTAATAAATTTTTGAGTGAGTAAGTTTCGCCGAACTAATAGAAGATCGGCATCTTTGCTTTTGGCGTTGCCTGATATGGCCGAAATAATAAAATCGTGATCTTTGTAATGTTCCATGCCGCGGGGCGTGACGGTGAGTTGCACATTCACCAAAGGGTTATCTTCCAAAAATTCGCTGACGATTGGCATCACCACATTTTCAGCATAAATTGGGGTACAACAGACACGTATATTGCCTCGTGTTTCGGTGGTGAAATGGGTTAGTTCGTTGATCATTAAATTAATATCATCGGTAATTTCAGAAAATTTACTGTATAGAAAATTGCCGGCTTCGGTTAATCGTTCATTGGGATTATTTCGTTGGTATAAACTAATGCCTAGATCTAATTCTAAGTCATTCAACCAACGCGAACCGGTACTGGTTGATATATTTAGTGTTTCAGCTGCTTTGGTGATGGAACCAGCATTTATCAGTTCAATAAAAAATAACATTCTTACAAGTTGTTGTGGGTCAATGTTATTTGCTTGGTTGTGTGTGCAGCCTTTTTTAAAGTTTTCATCTAACATAATGTTCTCGAGTTATTAAATGGTTAGACGTATCTTATTGAACTTAACTGTTGTACTTAATCATCCATGTTCATTATTGAGCTCTAGCTCTAAAAATGGGGAGTTTAATTAAAATACCTCCCCAATAGGCATCGTATAAATCGAGTGACTTAAGACGAATAGTTTTTCCAGCTTGGGAAGTTAGCTTTGTTTAACTTAAGGATCTGTCGCGCTTCATCAGGAGTCGCAATTTGTAAGTCGTTACAGGCAAGCATGCGCTGAGTGCGCTCAACAAATTCAACATTCGATTTTGCCAATTGGCCTTTACGGTAGTACACGTTGTCTTCCATACCGACTCGTATGTGACCGCCAAGTGCAATACAAGCGTTGATAATTGGCAAATGGCCTCGTCCAATACCTAATCCGCCCCAAGTGAAGTTGCTTCCCCAGTGACGACGTACTTCATCGAGCATTTGCAGTAAGATGTGCACTTCGGCAGGTGAGCCACCAGGCGCTCCGAGCACAAATTGAAAGTGAGGTGTTAAAAATGGGTTGTGTACTTCCGGTTGACCTTCCTGTTGGGCTTTTTGGTTTTGTTTGTTGATGCTGTTGCGATAAAACAACACGTTATGGATCATGCCAATGTCGAAAATTTCTATTTCAGGGGTGACCTGAACTAAAGGCATTTGTTGTGCGAGTTTACCTAGAAAAACCGGATTATTTTCAAAAATACAGCTGTGAGCCCAATTCATGGTACCCGCATCAAAGGTGGCGATTTCAGGGCGTAATTCCTGGAAAGGTAGCATACGCACTTCATCTTCAAGACCCAGCCCTCCAGATGTGGTCAAGTTGATGACGATGTCGCATTTAGCTTCTCGGATATATTGAACGGTTTCACGAAACGCATTGATATCCATCGATGCATTTTGCTGTGTATCACGCACATGAATATGCGCAATAGATGCCCCTGCAGCATGGCAAGCGATGATCTCGTCGGCTTGTTCACGTGGTGTCACAGGGACGTCAGGAAACATCTCTTTCTTCGGCCATGCACCAGTACACGCGACGGTTAATATTCTTTTGTTTTGTAAACTCATGATTAAATTTCCCTTCATTTTGTCCTCCTGACCCAAATTCAAGGTGCACTGAAGCAAACAAGCAATGTTGTCTATTTCGTATACCTTGTTTTGGGTGTGGAGAAGTGAGTGTTAGTTAGGTCGTTTCACAATAACGGCAACTCCCTGGCCACCGCCGATACATAAGGTGGCAAGGCCATGCTCTTGTTTACGCTTGACCAGTTCATTGACCAGCGTTACCAAGATGCGAGCACCTGAAGCACCAATTGGATGGCCAAGTGCGATGGCACCACCGTTGACGTTGGTGATGCTTGGATCAAGATCAAGACCTCTTGTTACGGCGAGCGCTTGGGAGGCGAAGGCCTCATTTGCTTCGACTAATTGGATGTCGCGAATGTTTAAACCCGCGTTTTGTAGCGCTTTTGAACTCGCAGGAACAGGGGCATACCCCATGGTTTGAGGATCGACACCGGCAGAAGCTTGGGCGACAATTTCAACCAAAGGTTGTAGTTTTAGTTCAGCTGCTTTTTGCTTACTCATCAGAACTAATGCCGCTGCGCCATCGTTTAAGCCCGAGGAATTTGCAGCGGTAACCGTACCGGAACCGTCTTTGATAAAGGCCGGTTTCGGTTTCGAAATACTGCCTAAGCTTGAATCAAAGCGTGGAAATTCATCGTTATCAACCACCACATCGCCTTTACGTGAAGAGATCACGACTGGGGCGATTTCATCTTTAAATCGTCCCGATGTGATCGCCGCTTCTGCTCGGTTTTGCGACTGAAGGGCGAAGCGGTCTTGCTCTGCACGTGAGATATCGTACTGTTTGGCAAGGTTCTCGGCAGTGATGCCCATATGGAATCCGCCAAATGCGTCGGTTAAACCATCACACAGCATGGTATCGGTTAACTTTGCATGGCCCGCTTTGATGCCGATACGATGGGATTGCAATAAGTGACCAGCATTCGACATCGACTCCATTCCACCAGCAACCACTATATCGACCTCACCAGTACGAATTTGATTGGCTGCTTCCATCACTGCTTTTAAACCCGAACCACAGACCATTGACACGAGACTGGCAGTTTTTTCATCGGGGATCCCAGCTAATTTGGCGACTTGCCGAGCCGGATTTTGTCCTAGGCCTGCAGAAAGCACATTTCCTAAAACCACATGGTCAACTTGCTCAGGTCGAATGCCTGCCGCTTCAATCGCCGCTTTGACTGCGACAGTGCCAAGTTCTATCGCCGATACATTCACAAATGCACCGAGATAGCTACCAATTGCAGTGCGTTTGGCACTTACAATGACTACATCTTTCATATTTGTAACCTCAAAAAAAGATCCCGCTGCTACCTCACTCTAGGCAAGAGCACATTGCTCATCCCCTGAGCAGAGGGATCAAACTCGATATTAGTGATCGCCAAATGGATAGACACGATCGGCAACTGGATTGACTTGGTTGTCATCAATGATGGCCATCAGGCGAGTCATCGAACCGTCACCGCAGTAAAGGTTTAACGGTGTGCCAATAATGGTGCAGCGTTTGCCTGCAATTTTTGCCACATTACCGCCAACGTTTTCCCAGCCAACTTTACCGTTGCCTAGTAATAATTTATGGCAGGGCTCCCATACACCGTTGCACAGGCCTTTCGATTCAACTAAGCCATACAGATCTTGGTATGCAGCTTCGCCATGGATTTCTTTATACAGCTCACGATCAAAGTGGGCGTATTCCTCAATTCCAAATTTGGCAATATATTCTTCTTTGAGTGGTAAACCGGAATAGCCTTCCAGATTCATTGAAAGATGTCCGGCGCACTTCTCTGCAATAGAGGTATGCAGTGGGTGGTCAAGGGCTTGTTGGTCAACTCCCAGCGCTTTAATGTCGTGGCGTACACACCAGTGGCCCACTGATGCACCGACGCCAGTGGCATAATGGTAGTATTGTTTGCTGTCGTCCCATTTCTGAGCCATGCCGGTATATATGATGACAATCATTCCTTGTAGCTCTTGATGCGTGACGCCGGTCTTAGCCAATGCTTCATCTAGATGTTCGGCTTTGATTAGGGTCCATTGCTCAAGGTGAGAAAGGTCCAGGCATACGGCGTCGCCGCAATAGGCACTGAGTTCCATTTCATGGGTATAGCGAGCTCGCCGACCATCAAACTCAGTTTCAATCACATGACGGGGGGAGTCTGCGTGGGTACCGCAGTGCATTGGCATTTTAAAATACTGGGTCAGAACCCCTGATTTTGCCAAGCCGTGTGCTCGAGAGACTTCTGGCTGAGGAAAATAAGGCCACTGTGGTGATTGGTTGCCAATTGGGTGAGACAAATCAACAATGGTTTTACCCTTAAAAAAGTTATGGTTGGACATCTTGTTTCTCCGTTAAATTAGGCGTTTTGTTGTCTGTATTTAGTTTGATCAATCAGGTATTGAAATAGTCGATTCTTTGATTCTGTAGCAGAGGCTTCGCTCCAGTGCTGGAAGCCTTCTCCAGTTTTGAACCCTTGTTTCCCTTCGGCAACTAGTTGCTTTAGCTTGGTACTTGGCTCAAGTCCTGAATACAGATGTTCAAAGATATAGTTGTGAATATTCAAGCTGAGTTTGGTTGAGACCATGTCTGCGTTTTCAAACGGTGCAATTTGTGGCAGCCGAAAACCGAAAGAATTTTTGATGCACTCATCGATGGTATTTGCATCGGCAATCCCTTGATCGAGCATGTAGAAGGCTTCACGCCATAGGGCGTGTTGTAATCGATTGGCTAAAAATCCTGGAACATCTTTTTTGCATTCGGCAGGGGCTTTACCGCACTCCTGCAACAAATGCATCGCGCTACTAACAATATCATCGCGGCTTGCTTGAGTACGGATCACCTCTACCAGTGGGATTAATACCGCTGGATTCCAAAAGTGCATACCAATCACCCGGTCTCGTTTTTCGACGGCAGCGGCAATTTCGGTGATTGACTTGACCGAGGTGCCAGAGGCAAAAATACATTCGGGCTTGGCGTACTCTTCCATCTCTTTAAAAGTGGCATGTTTGATTTCCATGACCTCTGGTACCGATTCGAAGATTAAATCGGCATCTGCATAGGCTTCAATGGCATCAGCAGTCACTGATACGCGATCGAGAATGCCATCTTTTTTGCTCTCATCGAGCAGGCCTTCGCGAACAAACATATCCAGTTGAGCTGACATATCCTCAATAGCGGTACAGTTTGAAACATTGCGGGTTTTGATGGTGACGTTACGACCACCGCCGGAAAATATTTGAGCGATACCCACTCCCATCATTCCCGATCCACCCACAATGGTGATGTTTTTGATATCTAAACTATTCATTTATGTTTTCTCTTATTGATTGCTTAACCTGCGGTACAGCCGCCATCGACGTAGATGATTTGGCCGTTAATAAAATTCGCACCAGCAGAAGAGAGGAATAACACCAAGCCGATCATGTCTTTTGTTTCGGCGACACGCCCCATAGGCAATCGAGCAAGAAATGGCGCGATGCGATCGGGATCTTCACAAATTTCTTGGGTGAGTGGTGATTTGATCAGGGTGGGCGCTATTGCATTCACATTGATGGAGAAGTCTTGTTTAGCGCCTTTGATTGCCCATTCGGTAGCAAGTTGTTTGGTCAGCGAATCAACAGCTGCCTTGGATGCTGCATAGGCAGCATAACCGTCGGGGTGGCCACAGAATCCACGTACACTTGAGGTATTCACAATTTTGCCATGGCCTTGCTGCATGAAGTATTGACCAAACACTTGGCAGGGCACTAAGGTGCCAGTGACATTAACGTTTAATACTTGGTTAAACTTGTCGACGGGTATTTCTTCTGCCGGGGCACGAAAGGCCATACCAGCGTTATTAACCAGAATGTCGATGCGGCCATAGGTTTCATGTACTTGTTTCACAATTGCCTGTTGTGCCTCAACACTGGTTACATCGCCACAAATCGCTGTACATTCCCCACCCACTTGAGCAACACTGCGCACCGTCTCTTCTAGAGTTTCCATACGACGTGCCGTGACGATTGTTTTGGCACCGTGTAGTGCAAATGCCTGAGCATAGGCTGCCCCTAGGGTGCCGTTGCCGCCGGTAATCACCACAACTTTGTCTTGTAGGTCAAAACATTTACGGGCGAATTCGTCGCTCCAACTTGATGTCATCACCATTTTTATTTCCTCGTTATTTGATTTAAATCGTTTACTTATGCTGAGACCGTGACTAAAACCACCGCATCGGTATTGCTGCTATTCCACATTTTTCGTTTTTCATTTGGCTGCAAGCTAATGGATTCGAAACGATTGACTACATAGCTCTGGCCAGCTTCATTTTCGACGGTAATTTGACCCTCGATAACGAAGTAACTTTTCTCGGTGCCAGCGCCAAATGTGCCTTCTCCGTATTGCCAGTCGGCTCCTCCATCGGCCTTAAAAGTCGACAAGCCTTGCCAGAACTTTGTGAGGCCTGTGTCTTCGCCCTGAACTTTTAAACAGGACACATTGAAATGCTTGGGCGGTTGGTATTGGTTTAGTGTTTCCAATTGCGATAGCTTCATTTTTCTTCTCCAAATAGCTTGATAGATCCAGCGATCACCAGTTCGGTTCCGGTTTTTTGAATCACTTCTTCAACGCTGGTGTTATAGGCAATTTCTAGTAGTAACAAGCCCGCTTTCGTGGGTTTAATCACCGCTAGTTCGGTAACGATGAGGTCGACACAATGGCTTGCTGTGAGTGGCAGGGTGCATTGATTAAGAATTTTGGGCTCACCGTTTTTATTGCAATGAGTCATCATGATGATGACTTTCTTGGCCCCGTTCACCAGATCCATTGCACCGCCCATTCCGGCCACCATTTTTCCGGGGATCATGTAGTTAGCGAGATTGCCATGTCGGTCGACTTCCATGGCGCCAAGAACGGTTGCGTCTACGTGTCCTCCACGGATCAGCGCAAACGATAGGCTCGAATCAAAATAAGCCGCACCGTGGCAAGCCGTCGCGGCTTGGCCGCCCGCATTTGTGAGGTCCCAGTCTTCTTGCCCTGCTATAGCCGTCGAATCCAGACCGACCATGCCATTCTCTGATTGAAAGATGACGTGTTTTTCAGGTGCCACAAAATCTGCCACCAGAGTGGGCATGCCAATCCCAAGATTCACCAGGTCTCCAATATTGAGTTCTTCAGCGACGCGTTTAGCGATAAGGTTTTTAATTGACATATTGTTTACTCCACGATGAAATCGACAAGAACCGACGGCAGGGTAAATAACGCTGGTTCGACATGGTCGTAATCGATGATTTGCTCAGGCTCTACCAGAACCAGTTCGCCAGCGGTTGCCATCACAGGATTAAAATTGGCGGCGGTTTTGTTGAAGCTGGAGTTGCCGTATGGGTCGCTCAGATGGGTACGAATTAGTGAAACATCTGCTTTAAGTGGTTCTTCAATTAGGTAGCGTTGACCTGCCACTGTGACTTGTTGTTTCGCGTCTTCGACCAGAGTATTGAGCCCTGTTTTGGTTAAGACTCCACCAAGACCAGCTCCCCCTGCGCGAATTTGCTCGGCTAAGGTGCCTTGTGGGATTAACTCAACCTGCATTTCTCCACTATTCATTTTTTCACCGGCAATTCGATTTAAGCCGATGTGGGATGCAATTAACTTACTTACTTGACCATTTTTAATGAGTTTGCCGACGCCTTTGTCTGGTAGACCTGCGTCGTTACAAATAACGGTAAGATTGGTGATATTTTTTTCTACCAGGGCATCGATCAACTTCTCTGGCGTACCAACCGTCATAAACCCGCCAACCATCACCGTCATCCCATCTTGGATATGTGCGATGGCTTGTTGGGGGCTAAGAGTTTGTTTACTGAGCATGACTTCTATCTCTGTCGCAATGAACTTGAGGCAGACTTTACGCCGAAGAGAATTGGAACAAATAGCGTCAGCGGGAAGGGGGCTTGCATTGTTGGGAGCGGATCTACGATTGAGCTCACACATTGCTTTTCTGGCGGTTGGCGGTCACACATTTTGCGGTCTTTTTTGCGCTGATGGGACTCGCGGTTCCATTCATGCAAATTTTATCCGAGTGAGTTCATACAAAAGTTTGATGATTTTGATGAACCATTTTTATCGTGCTGTAGCTTGGGTAGGTATTTTTGTCACAACAAGAGCAGCGGTGCTTCGAAAGGTTTCCGCACAACGGCATCGTTGAGTGGTCATTAAAATGTCATAGCCGTTGATTAGGCTAGGGAAAGAGTCACCAAACACGGCAGTTTTAACAGTAAAGGGAACGACCATGAGCAATCAAGCCTGCTTAGCAGGAATCATTTCAGCGAGCCTTTTAGTTGCTTGTACCCATTCAGCAACTACAGCGCCAACTACAGCGACCGGTTTTGTAGATAGTTTTCCTCAGCAGGGGAGTCGTCTGCCTTACACGGTATTGCGAGATGATCTTATCGACGCTAAAACCAGTTTACCCTTGGAAATTCGTAATGGTGGTTTTGGCTCGGCCATGACCGGCAATCCAAATCAAGCGAATCAGTTTTACGCACTGACCGACCGAGGTCCGAACGCGAATTACAGTGGTGATTACGGGAAAGGGAAGAGCTTTCCAACGGCTAGTTACACGCCGCGGATCGGCTTATTTGAAGTGGCTGAGAATGGCGAGATCAGCCTCCTAAAAACTATTTTGCTAAAACGGCCAGATGGCAGCCTTATTTCAGGTTTACCCAATAGCTCGGCATTGGGTGGGACAGGTGAAACGCCTTATCATGCCAATGGCAAGCCAGTGTTGGTGAATGACAATCGGCCTTATGATGCGCAGCGTAATCCAATTAAGCTGGATGATTTTGGTTTAGATGGGGAAGGTTTAGCAGCCTTGCGCGATGGTACTTTCTGGGTGAGCGATGAATATGGCCCACATCTGGTTCATTTTGATGCCAATGGGGTGGAACTTGAACGGATGAATGCGTTTCAAAACGACAAGCGGGCGACTTACCACTTGCCTGCGGTGTTTCAGCATCGACGTGCCAATCGAGGTATGGAAGGTTTAGCAATTACGCCAGACCAAAGCACCTTGGTGGGGATCATGCAGTCCACCATGAAAAATCCTGATAAAGCGGCACAAAAAGGCGATTTGACTCGTATCGTGAGTATTGCCTTAGCTAATGGCAAAACTGAACAGTATTTATATCGTCAGCAGAAAAAACAAAACTCAAATTCTGAGTTGGCGGCTTTGACCAGCCATGATTTTCTAGTGATAGAACGTGATGGTGGTTTTTTGCTGGGCGGGCCTAAGGGGGCTAGTAAAGCCAACCCCAAAGTGCAGAAACAAGTGTATCGCATCGATCTTCACAGCGGGACGCCGCTTTCTCAAGTGCCTTTATCGGCTTCAGTGACCCGCGATCCCAGCCTTGGATTACTGATTGACGGTTTAACGCTGGAGCAATACAGCGAAAAGTATGGCTGGGATGCTCTGGCTGAACATGGGATTAAGCCGGTGACGAAAACCTTGGTGGTGGATATGGTGCAAGCGGTCGCCTATCCACACGACAAGATGGAAGGCTTGTGGGTGATTGATCAACAGCATCTGGGGGTGCTGAATGATGATGACTTCGCTACTTGGTCAACGAAGGGGAAGTTAGAACAAAAACATCTCGATGCCAACACGGTTGATCACAACCACTTGTATATCATTAAGGCCGATCTTTTTGGCGTAAAATAGCCGATTGCTTGCAGCATCCGGCGAAAATAATTTGACTTTGTTGCTTTATAAAGTAGCACTGGGTGGTCGATATTCGACTCACCCAGTGGATACTGCTGGTGATTATTCAAGTTTTTAGCTTGCATTCAAATCGCCCTCGAGAGAGTAAATGAGACAAATTTTTTTGTTATCCTGTTGCCAAAATATGCGGTTACAACTGTTTACTGGCTAACAGTGCAGCGCCAAAAGAAACTAAGCCAGCACCGCACAGTTGATTGATCCGCTGCCCAAAGCGTTGAAAAATATTTGAGCTCCCTTTGCTGGTGACAACAAACGACAGCAAGCTAAACCAAATCCCATGGAGCAGGGCAATGTATAAGCCATAGACGATAACGAAGCCGAGTGTACTGTTGTCTGTAGTGAGCAGTTGGCTAAATACACTGAGAAAAAACAGCATCGTTTTTGGGTTTAGTAAGTTACATAAAAACCCCTGCATCACATATTTGCCAGCAGTTTGATGGGGTTGTTTTACATGTTGCTCACTGATTTGGGTTTTTGAAGCGAATAAGCCACAGATCCCCAAGTAGATAAGATAGAGCGCGCCTATATATTTGATGGCGTTAAACAGAAAAATATTTTGTGAGATTAGGTGACTAATCCCGAATATAGAATAGCTGCTATGTACGCAGATACTGAGCGCTATGCCAAGCGCGGTGAGCATGCCAGCAGTTCGGCCCTTAGCCATGCTGTTTTTAAGCACTAAAACAAAGTCAGAACCGGGACTAACAACAATAAGAAAACCAAAAACTGCTAAACTCAAAAACTCCATAACTTCCCTGATAGGTTGAGGATTTGAATTTATTGTATCTATTTTTAGTTTATATATAATCGAAAATACGTCACAACAACTGTGAGAAATACTCACTCATGAGGCATTTAAAGGCGTTTCATGTTTTTCATATCGCCGCTCAGTCGAGCAGTTATAGTGAAGCCGCTAAAAAACTCTACTTAACCCATGGTGCCATTAGTAAACAGATCAAAGTGTTGGAACAGCATTTACAAAAGCCTTTATTTATCAAGCAAGGGCGACGAATGCAGCTAACAGCGCAAGGAAAAGTTCTGAAACACTATACTGATGTGGCGTTTGATGCGCTTGACAATGGTGCCAAGCAAGTGATTAATATGGATGAGCATCATCTTGAAGTGTCCTGTGAGCCAACCTTAACCATGCGTTGGTTAATGCCGAGGCTATCGCAGTTTCACCAAAGCTCAGGGATTGATGTCCGGCTCTCTACCGCTGGTGGTGCTATTGCCTTAAATGAGAATGGCCTATCGATGGCGATCCGGCGTGATGATTTTGATATCCCCGAAGATTATGGTGTTCACCCCTTAGTCGAGGAATGGGTTGGGCCGGTGATGTCTGCGGCTTACTGGGATAAAGTTCAAGCAGATCTTACCAAGATGACTTTATTACACTCCGAAACGAGAGCCAGTGCATGGCAGGATTGGTCACAACACTCTTGCCATGTACTGCCAGTACATCCGTTTGAAAAGACCTTCGAACATTTTTATTTTTGCTTGCAAGCTGCTGCAGATGGTCTTGGGGCTGCAATGGGCTCTTATCCGTTAGTGGCCGATGATTTAGCTTGCGGTCGTTTAATTGCTCCTTTGGGTTTTATCTTGTCAGGGCATCACTATATTTTACTTAGTTGTCGCAATGAACTTGTAGAAGATGAGGCTCAGTTTTTAGCCTGGTTGCAGGACTGTATGCGTCGATCTTGTCCCGAAGGTTTGTCTGGTAAGCGAATATGATTTATTGGCCACCGAAGATGTTTGAGATTGAGAGATCTTCTTGCCGTTGCCCTATTGTGGTTTTGTGCTTTAATTGATCACCGCTTCTCGAAAGTATTTTTCCTGAATATATCTGCTTACAAACTTTGGAGTATTGAATGCGTCAAATCAACGGTAGTTGTCATTGTAATTCAGTACAATGGGCGTTTGAATTACCGATTAAAACGGTGGTCAAATGTCATTGTAATAGTTGTCGGAAATTGCAGGGCTCTGATTACAGTACATGGATTGTTGTGCCTCAGGCACAGTTCGAAGTGATTAAAGGTCATGAATATATCGCTAAATATAATGCCACAGAGTCATCCAGTAAGGCATTTTGTTCTAATTGCGGTTGTTCAGCATATTTGGTTAATGGTAAGCATTTCCCAGAAGACTTTGTGCTGCCTCTCGGCTCAATTGATCACTATTCAGAAGCGCTGGCACCGCAAATTCAAGTGTACACGACCGACAAAGCCGCGTGGCTAAAATTACATGATGATGAACCTGTATTTAGCTAAAGCTGTCACCCTTACAGCATTGTATGTAGTAAGGGGGCTTTTTGTATAAAACAAAGGTCGCAAACAGAGTCTGTTATGCGCCATTGTTTGATAACTTATAAGTGTTTAAGTATTTATGGAAACAGTAATCAATCGGGCTATTGCTTTGCGTAAGGACGGTCTGTACCAAGAATCTCGATCTTTGCTCGAAAGTTTGCTTAAGGATCGGACATTCGCGGCCAAAGCTCACTTGCAAATTGCATGGTCGTACGACAATCAAGGCAAAGAACAAGCGGCAATTCGGCATTATAAATTAGCCTTATTGGGTCCACTTTCTGCATCCGAATGCTTTGATTGCTTATTTGGTCTCGCAAGTACTTATAGAAGTCTCGGTGCTTATGCCGAAGCTTTACTTTACTTTGAGCAAGTTATGAATGAATATCCTGAGTCAATTGAAGCTCAGCCTTTTTATGCCATGTGTTTGTATAATGTGGGTCGCCACAAGGAGGCCATTTCATTGCTGCTTGAGCTCTTGGTTTCAACCACAAATAGTGGATCCATTCAAGAATACCAAGCGGCTATTTTGTTATATGCCAAAGACCTCGACAAAATTTGGTAAGCACAATTTGCTCATAAAATGGAATGACATACCCAGTATGGCTTGTGGTTAAAGTTGGTGTCTACTGACCACTTGGGGTTCAACGATGAAGCAAGCTTGGCTTCATCTGAACCTGCCAGTACTTTGATTATTCTAGGGGAAGACTAGTGGCTTACTGTTCACTCGCGATGTTTTGAAGATAGAGGCGTGATGCTAAGTTTTTGCTGAATAAAGGCTAATAATTTGTCGGACTGATCGTGGAAGTGTTCAATGGAGTCATGTTGTGCCCCTTCAACAGCCATAATTGTCATCGACTGTTTGTCTGTAGCATTCTGTTGAATCAGTTGCATATCGCTGATCGGGACCACCTTATCTTCCGTGCCGTGGGCCAGTAATACTGGACAGCGAAGCTCGCTGATTCGGTTCATCGGGGCAATATCTTCGAAACGAAATCCTATCACATGTTGAATGTAGTTTAAGATCTGCGTACGCATGAAGCGAGGCAACCAGGGTTTGTCTAAATGGCGCTTCATTAGCAGGTTGGGATGTGCAAAGCCCGACAGGCCTATTACCAAATCGATGTCATGGCGCCGGGAAGCACTCAGAATAGCTGCCGCCGCGCCAAGCGAATGGCCTAGGACCACCAGTTGATGGCCAGGGGAGCGCTGTTGAAGCCAATCAAGTGCGCAGCCAAGATCTTCAGCAAAGCGCGGCAGTGAGGAAAAACTGTCTCGGTCACTGCGACCATGATTGCGCGCATCATAAAGTAGCACATCCATTCCGGCAGCGTAGAAGGGTTGCGCCAGTGGTAGCATCATTTCGGCGTTTGCCCCCCAACCATGCACGATGACCAGAGTACATCGACTGTTGTTGGCGGGCAGAAACCAGGAAAACAGTTGTTTACCGTTTACGCTGCTGAGCCATTGCTCTGAGAAGTTCATCCCCAGCGCTGCGGGGGTCGATTGTTCGATGATCCGTGGTGCGCGATAGACCCGATGCAAGATCAGCGGAAAGCATAGTAGCAGGCAGGCAAGTACGACTGTCAGGAGTAAAAATAAGTCCATGGATGATGGCTTAAGCGTTAAGGTTTAGGCCAGCATTATAGCAAGCGAAACATCTGCGCGAGTGCGTGAATGTCTTAGTTTTTGAGCTTGAGTTTTTGAGCTTAAGTTTTTGAGCTTAAGTTTTATGATTGGCAGGCGATTGCTAGACAGCAAAAAGTCTGGATTAGTGATATCAAGACGGTAAGCCGTAGATAGTCAGTGCTTGCTTGGGGCTGATGGAATCGCCGTCGTCAGCAAGGGTGAACAAGCTCATAAGCAAATGATTATGAGCTTGTGATTGATTAACTAAAAAGCACGAGTGCTGTGGGTACCGCAAGTAGCAAGCTTAAAAGTGTGCGAATAAACCAAATCACCACTAATTTAGCAACACTTAAGGGGATTTTGGTTGAAAGAATACATGGGATGGATGCCGAGAAAAATAGGATGGATGAAATCGCAACCACTCCTGCTGAAAAGCGAGCAACCAAATCGGCATCTTTCATCAACAAAGCGGGTAAAAACATTTCGGCTAACCCAGAGGCACTGGCCTTAGAGAGCGCCATCGCATTATCGATATTAAATATCCAAATTACCGGATAGAACAGGTAACCAATCCAATCAAACAGCGGCGTGTATTTGGCGAGCAATAAACCGATTAAGCCGACTGACATAATTGAGGGCAAAATGCTAATCGTCATCAGTAAGCCATCTTTTAGATTGACCAAAATACTTTTACCAAGTGGTGGTGCGTGTTCTGCGACTTCCAAGCCATTTTTAAGAGCGCTGGCGAGTCTATTTCCTGGCTCGCAATTTGGCTCTCGATGGCTAGCGTGGTTATTGATTGTTGTTAATGGGGGGAGGCGGACTGTGATTGCGGTGACGATGAAAGTAATCAACAGTGTTAACCAAAAGTAAAGATTCCAAATCGCCATTAAATCTAAAGTTTTTGCAACGATAATCATAAAGGTCGCAGAAACCGTTGAAAAGCCGGTTGCGATAATCGCCGCTTCGCGTGCCGAGTAGTGACCCGAGAGGTAGACTCGGTTGGTGATCAGTAAACCGATGGAATAGCTGCCGACAAAAGAGGCGACCGCGTCAATTGCAGAGCGCCCCGGCGTGCGCCAAATTGGCTGCATTAATTTTTGTAAAATGATGCCAATACTTTCTAATAGACCGTAACTGACTAAAAACGCGAGAAATACTGATCCAACTGGTACGATTAAACCGACCGATATGACCAGCTTATTGAATAAAAACGGCAGCATATCGGGAGTTTGTAAAAACGCTGGCCCCGATTGACTGATGGCGAGAATGGCTGCGATAACACCGAGCCATTTCAACGCAAGAAAAACTTTATTGGAGAAACTTTTACGCCATTCATTACTGATGATGGGGTAAATGGCACCAGCCAAAATCATGGCCATCGCATACCAAGCGGTTCCAGCACCAAGGCTTGTTTTTAACCAAGCGACAATATGGTCTAAAGGAATGCTTTGTTTTCCAGCAACCGTGATTGGAATAAAAAACATAAAGATACCGACACTACTTAGTCCAAGCAATCTTGCCCAAACCAAGCTTGGTGAAGTACTCGACTTGACCAGCTGACTCATTGCACTCTCCATTTTACATTCAATTTGTTAGCGACGCGAAGACGAAGCTTGATGTGAGTTATATATATGTATATACAACTAAGGCTAGTCAATAAGTAGCAATCTATATGCCAAGTGATAAGCATTCATGAATACAGCGTCAGCCAAGTAAGATGCATCGATGTATCGCCCATTTCAGGTGTTTCTGCACCAGTTTGGGGCGATAAACGCACCTATTCAGTGCTTTTGGGTCGGTTTCTTGAAGGTTTTACGAGTGAGGACGAGATATTTTTCTGGTTGTGAGTTATTTTTGCTCAATACTTTGTGGGGGCGTTGTTATTATCTTGTCTTTGCCTTAAGGGTTTCCAGTGCATATGACAGAGGCCTCGGTTCGGCCTAATGACTCGGGTAAATGAGTGCTTGTATATGCCTATTTATACCAGGCTAACTATCTGTTCATTCTTGCTAGCCTGGATCAGCACGACCGCGTTATGTGTGTTGTAATTAGAGCCACTGGTGACAGCACTTCATGCCTGGTGCTCGGCAGATTTATTCTATGCAATCAGCGGATCATATACTGAATCACATCGGCATTAGCTGGGAAAAGGAATTTAAACACATCATGATAAATTGAAACACCAACTTGATTGGTATGGCAATGCTGCAGATATAAGTTCCCCGATCGTGAGAATTTGTGAGTAAGAGTGGCATAGAGAGCGAGAATGTGGGGAATGGGTTGGGGACGGAGTTGTTGATCAATTTGCTTCATTCTGAGCTGGCCTGTCGATTGCCAATCCATCGAGTATCCGCAAACAAAGCCTTGAGTGAGTGTATGCTCACTCAAGGCCTGTACCACTTAGTTATTGAATTAATTGATCAATTAGCGCGTCATCTGCCACCGAGGGGATGGTGACTTTTAGTCGCGGCTCGGCAGCCATGGCTCGTTTGATGGCAAACACCGCGCCTTCATTTCGAGCCCAGTTTCTTCTTGATATGCCGTTATTTACATCCCAATGCAGCATCGACTTCAAGCGTCTGGCACAATCATCTGAGCCGTCCAGCAGCATCCCGAAACCGCCATTGATCACTTCGCCCCAGCCAACGCCACCGCCATTGTGAATACTGACCCAGGTTGCCCCGCGGAATGAATCGCCAATCACATTGTGGATCGCCATATCGGCGGTAAATCTAGAACCGTCGTAGATATTTGAGGTTTCTCGATAAGGTGAGTCGGTGCCGGATACATCATGATGATCGCGACCCAGGATCACTGGTGCAGATAGTCTGCCCGACTTGATGGCCTGATTAAATGCATCCGCAATCTTGATCCGTCCTTCGGCATCGGCATATAAAATTCTAGCTTGAGAGCCCACCACCAATTTGTTTTCCTTGGCTTCTCGGATCCAAAGCAGGTTATCGGCAATCTGTTGTTTAATTTCTTCTGGCGCCTCCAGATACATGGCTTCCAGTACTTCCGCGGCAATTTGGTCGGTAACATCCAGATCCTGTTCACTGGACGAGGCGCATACCCAGCGAAACGGTCCAAAACCATAATCAAAACAAATCGGTCCCATAATATCCTGTACGTAGGAAGGATATTTAAAAGAGCCGTCGGCTTGCATAATATCGGCCCCGGCGCGACTCGCCTCAAGCAGAAAAGCATTCCCATAATCAAAGAAATACATGCCCTTGGCGGTGAGCTGGTTAATCGCATCAACATGCCTTTTCAGGGAGTGTTGCACCGCAGCTTTGAATTTTTCAGCTTGATTGGCCATCATCTCATTGGACTCCTCAAAGCTGTAACCAACCGGGTAGTAGCCACCCGCCCACGGATTATGCAGCGAGGTTTGATCGGAGCCGAGATCCACTTGAATATCTTCCTGAGCAAACCTTTCCCAAAGGTCAACGATGTTGCCAAGATAAGCCAAGGAGACTGGCTTGCCTTGCTCCAGCGCGAGTTTCACTCGGGCCATGAGTTGCTCGATATCTTCATAGATTTCATCAACCCAGCCTTGTTGATGGCGTTTATAAGCCGCTTTAGGATTCACCTCGGCCACGATACCGATGGTTTTGGCGATGACTGCTGCTTTGGGTTGGGCGCCACTCATTCCGCCCAGCCCAGAGGTGACAAATATCGGTAGTTTGGATGGATCGCGATCCGGTTTCATTCGGGTGGCATTTAAAACGGTCAGTGTGGTGCCATGCACAATCCCTTGTGGTCCAATATACATGAATGAACCCGCTGTCATCTGACCATATTGAGTCACCCCCAGTGCGTTAAATTTTTCCCAATCATCGGGCTTTGAATAGTTGGGGATCATCATGCCATTGGTCACCACCACCCGAGGAGCATCTTTGTGTGACGGATATAAACCCATAGGATGACCCGAATACAACACTAAGGTTTGTTCATCGCTCATCTCTGCGAGGTACTTCATGGTAAGGCGATACTGGATCCAATTCGAGAACACCGAACCGTTGCCACCATAGGTAATCAGTTCTTCAGGATGCTGGGCAATCGCATGATCTAGATTGTTGCTCAGCATCAGCATAATGGCAGCGGCCTGCTTGGATTGGTGCGGGTACTCATCGATAGACCTTGCCGAAATCTGATAGTTCGGCATGAAACGATACATGTAAATGCGGCCGTAGGTTTCCAGCTCCTGATAAAAATCTTCAGCAAGTTCCTGATGATGCGCTTCGGGAAAGTATCTTAGGGCATTTTTTATGGCTAATTTTTTCTCGGTCTTAGTGAGAATATCTTTTCTTTTTGGCGCATGGCTTAAGTTCTCATTTCTGGCTCTTTTGGCCGGTAAGATCTTCGGGATACCTTCTAAGATCATGTCCTTGAAACTTTGCTCAGTCATTTTAAACCTCGTTTGTATTCTTTAAGTATGCTGCTTTGCCGGGCGCTAATAAACAGCTGATGAGCTGCTGTAACAACCGCTTAAGGGGCTCAATTTTGCCGCTATCCAGCTGATAAGTTTTAGAAGAATCAGCTAGATAAGTATCTTGTGAGAGCTCGAGCTGAATCGCGTGAATGTTGTGTTGGGGCTGGCCAAAATGGCGGGTGATGTAGCCGCCCTTAAAGCGTCCGTTACAAACATGGCTATAGTGGCTACTAGCTACAATCTTATCTAAGTCAGTGAGTAAGTCAGGCGCGCAGGCGAGGCCGTCATTGTTGCCGAAGTTGAAATCGGGCAGTTTTCCTGCAAATAACATCGGCACCTGTGCGGCAATGCTATGCGCGTCAAATAAGATGGCATAGCCAAATTGGGCTTTCAGCCGCGCCAGTTCGCTGGCAATCTGTTGGTGATAGGGCTGCCAAATTTCAGTCTTAATCTGTGCTTTTAAAGGGGCGCTATGCTGCTTGTCGGTTAAAAAAACCGGGCGTTCATCAAATAATATCTCCGGAAATAACCCGGTGGTTTTACTGGCATAAAGTGCTTGGTCGTCCTGCGGGCGATTTAAATCCACGACATAGCGTGAATAGTTGGCGCTGATGATGGATACATCCAACTCGCTTAAGAACTCGTATAACTGAGGCAAATACCAGTCGGTATCCGGCAAGTGCCTGGCCGATTCGCTCAGGCGCGCTTGCATCCCGGGCAATAATTGCAGGCCACTATGTGGCATGCTGACCAGGAGTGGGCTATTGCCCTGATGAAACTGAAATGGTTTTTCGCACTTAAACATCTGTGAGTTCTCCTGCTTTGACCCGAGCCTTTAACAAATCCCCACCCAGCCAATAACTAAGCTCTCCTGGGCTGTCGATGTCCCAACAGACAAAATCGGCGATTTTGCCAAGGCTGAGTTGGCCATGAGTCTTGGCCAAACCTAAGGCTTTGGCGGCATGAATGGTGGTGCCTGCCAGTGCTTCTTCGGGCGTTAAACCAAACAGGGTACAGGCCATGTTCATCATCAGTCGCAGCGAAAGTACGGGTGAGGTGCCGGGGTTGGCATCGCTGGCAATCGCCATCGGCACCCGGTATTGGCGTAATAGCGCAATTGGTGGCCTTTGGCTTTCTTTCAAGCAGAAGAAGGCGCCGGGCAATAACACCGCGACGGTGCCCGATTGCGCCATGGCGGCAACATCTTGCTCGGTTAAATATTCCAGATGGTCAGCTGACAGAGCCTGGTAGCGAGCGGCTAAAGAACTGCCGCCAAGCGCCGACAACTGCTCGGCGTGTAATTTTACCGGTAGCCCTAAAGATTGCGCGACTTTAAAGTAGCGTTCCACTTGTGCGGGACTAAAAGCAATGCCTTCACAAAAGGCATCCACTGCATCGGCCAAGCCTAAATGGGCGATTTGTGGCAGTAGTTGTTCACACAAATAGTCGATGTAGTCGTCGGCGCGGCCCTTAAATTCTGGCGGCAGGGCATGCGCGGCGAGGCACGTGGTTTGAACGTCCACCGGAAAATCGTTGGCTAAATCGCGAGCCACTTGCAGCATTTTGGCTTCATCAGCGCTTGTGAGGCCATAACCCGATTTTATTTCTACCGTGGTGACCCCATCTTTTAGCAGCGCGCTTAAGCGGCGTTTGGCGGAGTCGGCCAACTGTTGTTGACTGGCCGCCCGAGTGTCTCTTACTGAAGCGGCGATGCCACCGCCTGCCTTGGCGATTTGTTGATAGCTGATGCCATTGAGGCGTTGCTCAAATTCGCTAGCGCGATTGCCACCAAAAATCAGGTGAGTATGGCAATCAATTAAACCGGGGGTGACCCAGCCGCCGCCCAAATCATGTTCCTGCTCAGCCTGATAAGCCGGAAGCTGTGCATATTCACCAATCCAGACAATGTGCTGTTGGCTGACGCCAATGGCTGCGTTTTCGATGCTTTGGTAGTGGCCACCTTGCATGCTGGCGAGGTGGAAACCATGCCAAAGAGAATCAAATTTGATGACTTGACTCATCTGCGCCTCGTTTCTTGTTTGATGATTAAAATTGTCAGGCCACGGCTGGTTTGCAGCTGTGGCGCTGCGGTAACTACCGACGGTGAGCGATTAAGGCTTGCCGCCGAAACCAGGCTTATGCCTTCATTGCGCTTTGGCTGGGCAACAAACCCGCTGGCATCAACTCGTTATGCAGGGCTTCGGCCAGCAGCTGGTTGGCCTTTTCGATATCCGCTGCGAAATAGCGATCTTTATCGTAAAACGGTACTCGGGCGCGAAGCTCGGCTTTGGCTTGCTCCAGTCGCTCGGTCGACTTCAGAGGCGATCTAAAATCTAAACCTTGCGCCGCGGCGAGCATCTCTACGGCTAAGATCCCACGGGTATTCTCCGACATGTCTTTTAAGCGGCGCGCCGCAAAGGTAGCCATGGAGACATGGTCTTCTTGGTTGGCCGAAGTGGGGAGGCTGTCAACTGACGCCGGATGAGCAAAGCTTTTGTTTTCGCTAGCCAGGGCGGCTGCGGTTACCTGCGCAATCATAAAGCCGGAGTTTACCCCACCGTTATCGACCAAAAATGGCGGCAGTTTGCTGAGGCTGCTGTCGATGAGCAGCGCCATCCGTCGCTCCGATAAACTGCCTATTTCGGCAATTGCCAGTGCTAGATTATCGGCGGCAAAGGCCACCGGTTCGGCATGGAAGTTACCGCCGGAAATAATATCGCCTTCGGCGGCAAACACTAAGGGATTGTCGGAGACGGCGTTAGCTTCCACTAATAGGGTTTTGGCGGAATTTCGGATCTGATCTAAACATGCGCCCATGACCTGGGGTTGGCAACGCAGCGAGTAGGGATCTTGTACTTTTTCGCAGCCCACGTGGGATTCGCCTAAGTCACTACTCTCACCAAGCAAATGACGATAAGCGGCCGCGGCGTCTATTTGTGTTTGATGACCGCGTACTTCATGGACACGCGCATCAAAGGGACGGCGGCTGCCGAGCGCAGCTTCTACCGATAGAGAACCACAGACAATTGCTGAAGCGTACAAATCTTCGGCATGAAATAGGCCTTCCAAGGCAAAGGCGGTGGAGGCCTGAGTGCCGTTGAGCAAGGCCAAGCCTTCTTTGGGCGCCAGAGTAATTGGCGCTAAGCCCGCGATGGCAAGCGCGGCTTGTCCAGAAATGATTTCCCCCTTGTAGCGAGCCTGACCTTCGCCAAGCAGTACCGCGCTCATATGGGCCAGCGGGGCCAAATCACCGGAAGCCCCCACCGAACCTTTTTGTGGAATACAGGGGTATACCTGTTTATTAATCAGGGTAAGTAAAGCTTCAATGACACTGAAGCGGATCCCCGAGAAGCCGCGAGCCAGACTGTTTACCTTCAGCGCCATTACCATTTTTACCGTGGCATCACTCATCAGCTCGCCAATACCAGCCGCGTGAGATAACACGATGCTGCGTTGTAATTCTTCCAGATCGTCAGCGGCAATACGGGTATTGGCCAACAAACCAAAACCGGTGTTAATCCCGTATACGGTGCGGTCTTCGGCGATGACATCGTTTACAACCTGAGTGCTGGCATCGATGCCGGCAATTGCACTGGGGTCGAGGGATAATTTAACGCTACGACGGCTGATTTGGCGTAACTGATTAAGGCTGATTTTTCCGGGTACGATTGTCAATTCAAACATGAATTATCTGCTCCGCAATGTTTGCTGTTTGATGAGGTGAACCAGCTCAGTGGCAATTCAACTTCGCTATAAAGCTTGTCTTAGTTTAGTCGTTGTAATTGCCAGTTTGATAGTAATGACTGCACACGGCTAGTATCACTATCGAAGTGGTTTTGCTTGCTCAACTCATACTAAATTATGAACATGGTTCTTGCCACTTGGCTTAACATGTATATACAAGTTGGCTAAACAATAAAATCAAATGTGATTTAGCGCAAGTATTTTCTGTGGAAAAACCGATGCGAGTATACCTAATCGGGTCAAGGTGGTGGGCTACTTGTGCGGAATTGAGGCAAAGTTATCTAGATGAAAGCTCGCCATGTGCATCAATTTTTGAGGAAAGGCTAGGGAAATAACTCATCAATAGGGCGGCAAGCTTTTGCTGCAATGCGCTTATTGTTTGGTCTTTGCAATGCGTCGTGAGTGGGACTTGCTGGTTTGATTCAGCAATAAGCCGCGCATACGATAAAAATGCCTTGAAAAATCCCCTAAAGCTCGGTGCTCTCTAGCGATGAAAGTGACCAAATAGTTGGAATCTTGAGCTGGGAGATAATAGGCGAGCAGTAGTCACCAATTGTTCCTTGGACCAGGTGCGACGCTTAATTTGTAAGCAGGGTTCGCTGGGGTCGATTTGCAATAACTGACACTCCTCAGCGCTGGCCATCACCGCCTCAACCAAATGTTCACCCTCAGTCATGGGGGCGACCTTCATCAGATAGTCATAGGTGGTATTCAATTGAAAATCTTGTTTATCGTAATCAGGCGCAAGGCTGGCGTTTACCACTCGTTCTTCTAGTTGGATCGGTTGCTCATTTTCGAAGTGTAAAATAGTCGCTCGAAAAATGCTGTGACTGGTTCGCACCCCAAGATTCATCGCCTCTTCCATGGTGGCTTTGGTACGGGTAATTTCGATTAATTGAGCACGGTGCTGGTGGCCGCGAGCGGAAATTTCGTCGGCAATATTGTGTACTTCGAACAGCGCCGAATGGGCTTTTTTTTGCGCAACAAAAGTGCCAACCCCTTGTTGGCGAATCAGGATGCCTTCATCGGTCAGTTCTCGTAGGGCGCGATTAACCGTCATGCGGCTGATATTGAGCGCCTTCACCATCTCTGATTCTGAGGGCACCCGCTGGTCGGCCTGCCACTCTCCGCTACTTATTTTGTGGCAAATGGCCTGTTTTACTCGAGCGTATATCGGCGCAGGTGAGTCCTCAATCGCTTGAGATAAGCTGTGCATAATGCTGCTGGCGGTTTCGGCCATAGGGTACCTGTGTGATGGGTGGTCGTGGAGCGAATGCTTTGGATTATAACCAGTAATCGCCTGTCATCACAGTGCGGATGTCGTAAAAAAATAATCTTGTATAGACAAGCTGCTTTCTATTACACTAAATTCATCTAATGAATCACGAGAGAAGGCGATGAGCAGCCAAGTTTATTTTGCCGAGCAGGCCCTGCTTAATCAGGGTTGGGCTCAGGATGTTCGTATTGAGGTCTCGAATGGGGTGATCCAGTGGATTGAGCAAGACAGCAGCGCCGAAGCTGCGACGATTTTGAGTGGGCCAACCTTACCGACACTGGCCAATCTTCACTCGCACGCCTTTCAACGTGCCATGGCCGGAATGGCCGAGGTGAGCCTCAAGCCAAACGATAGTTTTTGGAGTTGGCGTGAGCTGATGTATCGCATGGTTGGTCAGTTGAGCCCGGATGATGTGCGGATCATTGCCACTCAGTTGTACATTGATTTGCTCAAGGCGGGTTACAGCCAGGTGGCAGAGTTTAATTATTTGCATCATCAGCAAAATGGTCAGGCTTATGCGCAGCTTAACGAGATCAGCCAACAGTTGCTTGACGCCGCCGATACCGCCGGTGTTGGTTTAACCCTGTTGCCCGTGTTATATAGTTATTCTGGATTTGGCGGTCAATTACCCAATGCAGGGCAAGCCCGTTTTATTAATGGTAGCGAGCAATACTTAGCGCTACATCAAGCTTGTGAGCAGTCGATTGCGGGCAAGCCCTTACATCAGTTAGGGATCTGCTTTCATTCACTGAGAGCGGTTAGTCCCGAGCAAATCAAGCGGGTGATGGCAGCACTTCGCAGCCCCATGCCGATCCATATTCATATTGCAGAGCAACAAAAAGAAGTCGCAGACTGTTTGGCCTGGAGTGGTCAGCGTCCAGTGCAATGGCTGGCCAACGAAATTGGCTTAGATGAGCGTTGGTGTTTGGTGCACGCCACCCATTTAAGCGAGCAGGAAATGCTCACGCTGGCACGCAGCCAGGCGGTGGCGGGTTTATGCCCCAGTACCGAGGCGAATTTAGGCGATGGAATCTTCCCCGCCGCTGACTATATAAGGGCGCAGGGACGTTGGGGCATCGGCTCCGACAGCCATGTAAGCCTGTCGCTGGTGGAAGAGTTACGCAGCTTGGAATACGGCCAACGACTGCGTGATCAGCAACGTAATCGGCTGTATAGTCAGAGTCAAAACCATGTTGGCGACTTTTTATTCGAGCAAGCTCGTTTGGGAGGCAACCAAGCGACGCAGGTACAATTGGGTTTGGCCGAAGGTCATCGCGCCGACTTTATGGTGCTCGATCATCAGCATCCATTTATTGCCGCCAGCAAGCCCCAGGATATCCTCAATCGCTGGCTATTTGCCTGTAATGAAAACCTGATCCGTCATGTCTATGTAGCTGGAAAACCAGTGATCTGCGATTTTCAACATCCTCAACAACAAGCCGCACGAACGGAATTTACCGCCTTGCTGAGCCGCTTATTTAAGGCAGTTTAAAGCCTTGGCTGCGTGAGCCGCAGATGCTCACGCTCACCGTTCATGAGTGTGGATCTCCCAAGCGTTTTAAGCCGGTTGCTTCCTCAAGAAGCGCCAGTGATGGAGCGCTCATATGTCGCACCTTGGCTAGAGCTTATATGGCTGTTCACCAAATGTGGTGGAAAGACTTTCAACAAACATTAATAAGCGAGGTAATCGGTAAACGTTCATTGGCAAGATAAGCAAATAGCAAGACACATAGGTTCATTCCCGCTGGGTCAAGTTAGAGCCAGCAAGTTTTTACAATGTTATTACTTTATTGTGGACGGCCTGACCTCAAATGTCATAGATTTCCATAATTACGCCGCCAGCCACCATTAAAGCGAAACTCAAGATGAACCAACAAAAAGCAAAAACAAATAGATTACGAATATGCTTTGGAACATGGTCTCTTTTTTCTAGCATCCCATAACGTTTCGCATGGAAAGAGCTTAAAAATACAGTGGCGTATTGTAAAACGCCTTGCCCAGAGAAAAACATGTTTAAAGAGTAAAATCTTACTCCATCATCAAGTTCATCTTCTAAATATATCAGCCATTTTGACTTCAAGTAGGCAACGATACCGATCCAAATAAATACCCCTATACCACCAAAAAGTGAAAGGGTTAAAAAAACAACTTCTGGTAACTGAAGCTGCATATTATTGAATGGAATTAGTGCGGTACAATAATTCCCCTCCTTTGTTGCCTAAAACACCTCCCAATTCACTACCAGCATAACCACCAGCAGCACCTGCAACAACAGAACACCAAAAAAAGCTTGTTCCTCCTGATGGCAAACCAAAAACTAAGGTACAAGTTGTCCAAGTCGCGACCATTCCACTACCAATGCCGCCCACCACACCGAGTCCTGCTTTTCCTGTTTGGGTATATTTAGCTTTAGTGCACGTTGCCTCATTAGCAAGCGAGCAAGCTTTTTGTATGTTAGAAACGGCATCAACTCCGGTTAAGGCGATTCCTACGTAGCCAACACGTTTTAGGTGACGAGCCATTTTGTCAAGTTAGAGCCAGCAAGTTTTTACAATGTTATTACTTTATTGTGGACGGCCTGACCTCAAATGTCATAGATTTCCATAATTACGCCGCCAGCCACCATTAAAGCGAAACTCAAGATGAACCAACAAAAAGCAAAAACAAATAGATTACGAATATGCTTTGGAACATGGTCTCTTTTTTCTAGCATCCCATAACGTTTCGCATGGAAAGAGCTTAAAAATACAGTGGCGTATTGTAAAACGCCTTGCCCAGAGAAAAACATGTTTAAAGAGTAAAATCTTACTCCATCATCAAGTTCATCTTCTAAATATATCAGCCATTTTGACTTCAAGTAGGCTACCAACCCAAGCCAGAAAAAAACACCAAAACAGCCAGCCATAAAACAAATAAGCGAAATTTTTGATAAAAGGGTAATTTCACTCATAATTTACTTAATTCCATTCCATTTATATAATTCTTCGCCGAATGATTCGGCTTTGTTACCTGCTATTTTGCCACTGGCATAACCACCAGCAGCACCTGCAACAACAGAACACCAAAAAAAGCTTGTTCCTCCTGATGGCAAACCAAAAACTAAAGAACAAGTAGCCCAGATACTAATAGCTCCGCCTGTGGCTCCCCCTGCAATACTGCCTGCCGCTTTCATTGTATTTTTATATTTAGCTTTAGTGCACGTTGCCTCATTAGCAAGCGAGCAAGCTTTTTGTATGTTAGAAACGGCATCAACTCCGGTTAAGGCAATTCCTACGTAGCCAACACGTTTTAGGTGACGAGCCATTTTGGCAACTGTTTTATAGTTTCTTGCAAAGTTAGGAATAGTGGTTGCGTTTCCGGGCTGTTTACGCCACTGATGGACAATACTTTTACTACTTAAGCCTAAATTACTACGAATATCTCCAGCGACTAAATGACGACCGAGTGTTGGTTGTCCAAACCGACTCAGAGCAGTGTTTAGCCTTTGAAAATGCACTTTTCTTTTAGCAAAGAAACCTTGGCTATTTAAGTTACCGGTTGAGTTGTAGCTACTCACGTAAGAACGCTCTAAGTCTTTTAATATAGCCTTTACTTGGTTAGTGTGTGCATTCCATGTGGTATTGCTCACGCCTAATAGTAAGCCATTGTAGCTTGCGACATTCGACAAAAAGTCATATCTCTTGGCTAATATTTTTCGTTCTGAACTATCGAGCATTAATAGCGTTTTATCAACTGCGAGCGCAATTTCTAAAAAGTCAGCTTCTTCTTGCGTACATTGATTACTATTGGCAGGGGATAGCAACACAATTTGGCCAACTTGCACCTTATCGTTTTTTAGGTGGGCGTTAACCATCTTGAAGTGGTCATAAACCATTTGATTCGGAGAGTTATACATAATCATAATTAGTTGGTCGATCGACATCGATTTTTCAACAATGTGTATAACTTTGTCATGAACTCTAGTTGGTGAAGACACGGGCTACCCTTTATATAGTTGGCTATTTTTATAGAGAATTTAAGACACTCTACAGTAATTGATAAATAAGTAAATAAAGGTGGTGTGAAGAGTACAATTATTGAGATACAATTATTGAGACACCCACATTAACTCGGGTCAATTATTGAGACACCCACACGGTCAATTATTGAGACACCCACACTAACTCGTTGGACAAAATCCCTTTGCTAGCGTAGTGGGGGTAGGGCAATCACTGCGACATTATAAGCGCCAACACCAGCAACAACGGATTAAAGGCATGGGTGCCGCCAAGCGCTGGCTTGATGTTAGCTAAATATTGACAACCTAACTTCATTCCCTCTGAGTTGGTATTTAAGCTTCTCTCGAATTGTGATACGGAGACACCCATTCCAGTACTTAACCAAGTGTCTAGAAGTACAGCTAGGGATCGCCGCATCAAACCACACATAGTTTTGCCATAGAAACCAAGTTACAATTCTAAACCCCCGATTATTCTAGGACTTTGAGCACACGTCCCCAACATCCTGGAATTTCGAGAGAGAGTTCGCCGTGATGACACTGAAAACACTGCTTATGATTAAGCAGGTCAAGCACAGTTTGTCCTAGTACGGCGATCGGGATGTGGACTGTTACTGGTTGCTGACATGTATTCACAACCACGATTATCTTTTCCTGCTCATATTGCCGGAGAAAGGCAAATTGCTCCGAGGCCACAAACAACTGTTGGTAGGTCCCATGCTGTAACGCCGGAGATTGTTGGCGGAGATAACTGATATGAATAATAGCGGCTCGTAAATCAGCGTGCTTTTGTGTTCCCATGGACTCCAATTGGAGTTCTGGGCGTAAGTTGTGGTCGCTATTATGTTGTCTTTCTCCTTCTAAGCCCCATTCACTCCCATAATATAGTGATGGGACTCCTGGAATAGTAAACAGCAAGATATACAAGGGATAGAGATGCGCTGGATCATGTAGTGTGGAGGCTACACGATTAACATCATGATTATCGGCAAAATTATATAGGTATAGACCGCGGTAAATGCCATGCTCTTGGTTGAAAAGACGGTTCAGAGAATAGGCTATCTCAAAATAATTGTGATCATTATGGCTAGAATATAGTCCTTTATAACATTCATAGTTTGTGGTTGCATGTAACATATCTGGGTTTGCCCACTGCGTGTAATCACCATGAATAACTTCACCCATTAACCAAAAATCTTTCTTTATTTTTTTTGTGTACGAGGCGAGGCGTTTCATGAACTGCTTATTTAACACGTCAGCGACATCTAAGCGCAACCCGTCAATTTCAAACTCTTCTATCCAGAGACGTACGGCCTTAAAGAGGTGTTCCTCTACCTGTGGATTGGTGACGTTGAGTTTGACCAAATTGAAATGGTCATTCCAACCCTCATAGGAAAACGGATCGCCGAAGGGACTGCGTTGCTGAAAATTGATCTCGCAAAACCACTCCGTAAAGATTGAATGTTGTTGATGTTGCTGAAGATCCTGAAACGCAAAGAAATCACGACTGACATGATTAAATACGCCATCCAGCACAACTCGGATATCGTGTTGATGAAGGTGTTTAATAAGCTGTTTTAAGGTCTCGTTTGTACCTAATCGACGATCCAGTTCAAAATAATTAACGGTATCGTACCCATGAGATTCTGACTCAAAGATGGGTCCCAGATACACGGCATTTATGCCCAATTCCTTCATATGGGGGATCCATTCACAAATTTTAAACAGTCGTTCTTTATTTTGCGAATGATAGTCATTGTGCTCAGGGGCTCCGCAAAACCCGAGTGGATAGATATGATAAAACACGGACTCTTCATACCAGGCATGAGTCATGGTTGTTCTCCTTATTAAGTACGTACCGTTAGGTATATAAAAGTGGTAAAAAAAATGGATGCCTTGTTCAGTTTTCTCCCAAATAAAGCATCGGTTTAAATAGTGTTTTACTTATCATGAAAAGATCCCATACATGTACTGCTGACAGGCAATATGGGCTCTTTCGTCATTTAAAGTAATCTGACGATCATAGAAATTTGTAGTGATATAGGCATTGACCATCCCCAAAAACGTCACAGCGTAACGCGTGCTGCGGCCCCGCATATTTCCATGATCCTGTTCAGCACTGCGAAAGATGTCTTCAAGGATCGCATATTGCTGTTCAACAAAAGGAAATATTGTCTTTCGGGCTTCGCTTTGTTCGGATGAATACATCAGTGATAAGGCGAACCGATATAGATCTGGTGATTTCGTGGCAAAACGGAAGTATGTTTTCACAATATTCTCTAAGGTGAGCGTCATATCGCCAGAATAGACCGCATTGTGCGCCAGACCTTCGAGAAACGGGTCAAAATACTGTTCTAGCAATGTTACAAGTAACCCTTGTTTGCTGCCAAAATAATAGTACAGTGTGGGTTTCTTCACGCTCACGGCCTCTACGATTTTTTGGATCCCGACATTTTCATATCCATTTGCCGTAAATAACCGTAAAGCGGCTGATAACATTTCGTCTTTTTTATTCATGTGTCATATATACCGATAGGTATACACTGCGTCAAGGAAAAAGTATGGAATTGATGAAATTCTGTAACATCCAGACAATAAGAACAATAAGAACAATAAGCGAGACATCCATACCAACTAGCGAACCCATTATTAATTATCTAAACTGTCAATAGATGTTTTTTGGGAGTTTTAGTTATGCCTCGTTCAAGACAATCGCAAGTGAGCTTAGCGGATACACTTTATTATCATTGCGTTTCGCGCTGTGTTCGTCGTGCTTTTTTGTGTGGTGAAGACCAACACACTGGTAAGAGTTATGAGCACCGGCGTCAATGGGTAGAAGACTATTTACTACAACTGGCAGCGGTGTTCGCTATTGATGTTTGTGCTTATGCTGTTATGAGTAATCACAGTCATGTGGTGTTGCATGTTGATAAGGAGCAAGCCGAAGCGTGGTCGATGGATGAAGTGCTAGAGCGCTGGCACATTCTGCACAAAGGTACCTTGCTGACCCAAATGTACCTTAATCCTCAAGTTCGTTTACGACTTGATGAAGCTCAATTACAAGCCATCAAAGATACTGCGGATATGTATCGCGCTCGCCTCTATGATTTAAGTTGGTTTATGCGCCATTTGAATGAACACATTGCTCGAGAAGCAAATAAAGAAGATAAGTGTACAGGTCGCTTTTGGGAAGGCCGCTTTAAATCACAAGCACTATTAGATGAAGCTGCGCTTGCAGCTTGTATGGCTTATGTGGACTTAAACCCCATTCGCTCAAACATGGCCTCTACGTCAGAAACCTCAGACCACACCAGTATTAAGCAGCGTATTCGGCAAGCTAAGCAAGGTCAACAACCTAACGCGCTGATGCCCTTTGCTGGCAATCCCAGTGAAACCATGCTCAAAGGCTTACCCTTTGAACTACAAGATTATCTGCAATTGGTGGAACTCACTGGTCGAGTTATTAGAGAAGATAAACACGGTTATATCGATGATGCGCAAGCGCCTATTCTGCAACGCTTACAAATTGACGAAGAAAGCTGGTTAGCTTTGAGTACTGGCTTAGAAAACTACTTTGCTAGCGCGGTGGGGACAGGGCAATCACTGCGACATTATAAGCGCCAACACCAGCAACAACGGATTAAAGGCATGGGTGCCGCCAAGCGCTGGCTTGATGTTGGCTAAATATTGACAACCTAACTTCATTCCCTCTGAGTCGGCATTTAAGCTTCTCTCGAATCGCTGTGCTTGCTGCTTTGCTTTTAGTGGCTTTTCGCCGTAAAAACATAAATTCAAAGCTGCTCTTTTCTACGTTTGGCTGTTTCTTATTGGATGAGTTGTAATGCTTGTTACCTGATGGAAGTGATTGAATAGTATTTTAAAATGGCTGTCTTTTTATTATTTTTTTTATTATTTTATTAGAACGCCAGACAAAACCACAAAAATCCGCCAGTAATGACATCCGATTTGAACTTTTAAAACAGGTCGTCAACTGCTCTTATCTGATCGGTATTCGCCAACTAGGCTTCTTTGTGTAAAACGCGCATTTATTGTGCGCAAAACAGTAGTACGATTAAGCCGGGCTTGGTGGTGGAAACCCTAAGTTAATTGGCTGCGAAGACTCACCGATATTAGCCACTTGGCCGATTATGTGCGCTGGGCCTAGCATAAATTCTAGTTGCGAAAATCCAATATATCTGGTAATTAAATGCTAATGATAATTATTACCGTTAAGGTTGTTGTGCGTTACCTACGACTTTATATGAGGGCAGTACTTTGGAAAATCTCTCTATTCGGAATGTATCTACATTCGAACACTTAGAATTGGACGCTCATTCACAAAGCTGGGTACGGTCTATCAACCACTGTTTTACAGAGGATACGACAGTTGAAAATGCCTATTTGCCAGGGCTTTACATCACCTTACTTGGTCAGTGTCAGTACAGTACGCCAAATAGCCCCCAAGAAAAACTGGATAACTACAATTATCACTATGCGGTTGCATTAGCCGATGAACCTTGCACCAGCAGTGTAGTGTTTCCTAGTAACGCTACTTGGCAAACCCTGTCGATTATGCTGCCTCTTGCCCAGCTTCATGAGTATGGTATTAGTTCCGTGTCCGAGGTTGCCCATCACTTTAGACCTGAAGCAAGGATCTCCGAACTGGGCGCTATTTCTGGTGACATTCTGAGATGTTGTGAGTCAGTGTGGCAGTGTGAATTTAAAGGACTAGAAAGGCAGTTGTTTATCAGAGCAAAAGCTTTTGAAGTGTTGTCTTTATTTCTTCATAAACGGCGCGAAGACTCCCAG
Source organism: Agarivorans sp. QJM3NY_33 (assembly GCF_050870865.2). NCBI lineage: Bacteria > Pseudomonadati > Pseudomonadota > Gammaproteobacteria > Alteromonadales > Alteromonadaceae > Agarivorans > Agarivorans sp. QJM3NY_33. The sequence continues at coordinate 3,167,586 of NZ_CP194039.2, read as the reverse complement.
TACGGTATGTCATCTCGCATGTCACAATTGCGTGAAGCGCTTAATCATGTTGAAGATAACCTTGACCAAGATTGGACTTTGTCTTCACTGGCTCGTCTTGCGGGGAGTAATCAAACCTATATTAAGCAAGACATTAAAGGTTTGGTGGGAACCAGTTTTCGCAAATGGCTAAATAAAAAACGGCTCAACATCGCGCTTGAACTATTGTCTGGCGATGCTCCCATCCATCAGATCGCTGATGATATCGGCATCAAAAGCCAAGCCTACCTTGCCACCCTATTTAAAGGTGAGTTTGGTCTAAGCCCCAGTGAATATCGACAGGCGCTATTGTTAAAGAGAAGCGCTTAAAATTGTCTGTTTTCAAAAGAAACATGACCCCATTTGAAAGCGCTCAACGACCTACCTTTTATAATACCCGCTTAATGTAAACAGTGTTAGTTATACAACTCATTCGTATTACACGATTGGGTTGGAAGAATAGCATCGTGTTACCCAAGGTTAGCTGCCCACTAAAACAGCATTAGCCGTCATGTCACAAAAGGAAGTTGGTTCCATTCAATGCTTAAGACTAAACACCCATGGATAATGCTCGCCAGCATATATATCACTCAATATATTGGTATTGCCTTCATACTATCTGCGGCCATGGCAATTTTACGCCAGCAAGGTGTTCCTCTCGACAAGTTAGCGTTGCTTAACCTCGCTGTTTTACCCATGGTGGGCAAGATATTTTATGCACCGCTGATTGATAAATATAAGCTCTCGTTACAAGGAAAGTACCGTAGTTGGTTAATTCTTTCTAACTTTGGCATGGTCTTGCTGTTGCTTATTATCGGAACCATGGATGCCTCACAGGGCTTTTTAGGCATACTTGGAGTGATTGGCTTATATGTCTTTTTTATGAGCCTACAAGATGTTTCTGTCGACGGTTTATCTTGTAAGTTATTTTCAATGAGCGAGCGAAAGTTTGCGAGTAGTGTGCAGTTTTCGGGAAACTTGCTCGGTAATATTATTGGTGGCGGTCTATTACTGATCTTTTACCCGTGGTTAGGATGGCAAGGTTCATTTGGGGTATTGGCGGGCTTAACCGCACTCGCATTAATTCAAGTTTGCTTATTTAAAGAACCGAAAACAACCAACAATGTGAGCCAAGAGAATCATCAATACCTGTTCAAGGATATTAATGGCTTTATGGTAAAGCATAAATCATGGTTTGTTGTTTTAGCGCTTTATCCCTTTGTGTCTACATGGGGCTTTGCTTTACTTAATCCTATTCTTGTTGATGGCGCTTGGTCGTTGGATGAGATAGGTTCGTCGATCAAAATTTTCGGCTCCATCGTTGGCGTGTTCTCCGCTATGTTGGCAGCCCCGTTAATCACGAAACTCGGTCGACAAAAAGCACTTATTAGTGCCCTTGTTTTACAAATGGCAGGCTTGTGCCTAATTATTTTACCTGCCTTTGGTTATACCGATAAAGTCACGGTTTACCTTGCCATCGTTACTCATTTCGTTAGTTTCCCTGCTTTGCTTGTTATTTCATCAACCATATTTATGGACAACGCTTCGGTTACCTCCCGTAAGGCTACATTTTTCACCCTGCAAGCCAGTTTTGCGTCGCTACTGGGCTTTGTTTACTCGTGGTTAAGTATGGCGGTGGCTAAACAGCTTGGTTATGGCATGACAAGCCTGTTGGGTGCGGTTATTTCTCTTATTATTGTCGGTTTAGTATGGATTTTATTATACAGGCAAGGTCCCGATACCCGTCTTCAACTCGATAATCAATGTAACTAACCAGCCTTGAATAATAGAGATCATTTTCATTTTTAATAGCTTTGCTAAATGCAAAGTTAAAACATTCATTACAATTTTTAATTTATTTCATTTTATTTGGAAAGGAAGTCTTATGATGAGTCATTGCCAAAGAAATATTCGAGCCAGTTTGTTTTATTCTCGGTGCTTATTGGCGTGTGTTGTTAGCAGCATGGCATATTCTTCAATATTGAGCGCGGAACCGGTATCGCTTGAAACATACGTGGTCACGGGTGAAAAAAGAGATAAAAACATCAAGGATGTCCCCACTGGTGTCACACTTATCTCAGGCGAGCGCTTAGAGTCTGGAGAATATAAAGAAGCCAAAGAGACGGCGGTATTGGCGCCTAATGTTATCGCCGATTCGTTTAATAATATCTCGATACGGGGTATTTCGGGCGGTGGAGCGGCCACCGGGGGACTCGCATATTTAACTGGGGCTCGCGCTAGAGTGGTGAGCGTGGTGGATGGTGTGACCCAAGATTTCTCTGGTTATAACTTTAACCCTGTTTCTGTTTGGGATATCGAACAATTAGAAGTGCTTCGAGGGCCTCAATCGAGCAGTCAAGGTTCTAGTGCTATTGGTGGTGCGCTGGTGATCAATACCAACGACCCTACTTTTAATCGCGAAGCCGCGTTTAGAGGTGGTTTTGAAAATTATAAAAATGGCAATATGAATTATAACCTTGGCCTTATGTCATCGGGGCCCTTGCTTGAAGATGAACTGGCCTACCGAGTGGTGATTGATGCTACCACTGGAGAAGGCTGGTTAAATTATGATACTAATGGTTATGATACGCCGAATCTAAGTGAGTCAGATAACCTTAACGCTAGAGGAAAATTACTGTGGCTGCCTACTCATATCCCTGCTTTGTCTGCAAAGCTCACCCTTAATTATCATAATAATCAAGGGGAGCATGCTAACTTTGCCAGTAATACCGATGAGGGCATTGCCTCTAAGACATTCTCCTTAAACGGCTCTAACGAAGTGCGTTTGCAAGACTCTAAAGCGGACTCTATTGCGGCAGACATTGATTATCAAATCAATGATAGCCTGACTAACTCGTTGCATATCAGTCGCAGTAGCTCTGATATCCATGACGATGCCTATTCGACAGGTAATACCTACGATATTAACAATGAAACTTATGCCCTGGAGAATCGGCTGCTACTCAGCGAAAACGAGTCGGCGCTAACCGGGGTTGTTGGGATCTTTATTTCTCATAAAGATGCCTCTCTTGCTACCTCTAACTTTACTATTGCAACCGAATATCAAACCACAACCAGTGCCTTATATGGGGAGGGGACATATTCACTTTCGCCAAAATACAGGCTAGTGGCAGGCGTACGGGTTGAAAACGAAGACGCAGATAAGACTAGTTCTACAGCGTTTTCTGGGGGCGATAATAGTCAAAACGACAGTGAAACCTATTATCTGCCGAAGCTGAGTTTACTCTATGACCTGGCCGACTCAACCACTCTTGCAGCCACAGCCAGCAAAGGTTACAGCCCTTCCGGTTTAGGGATTAATTTTTTTGGCGAAGAATATAGTTATGACAGTGAAACGGTATCGGCATTTGAGTTAAGCAGCAAGAGTATATTTGCCGGTGGAAGCGTATTAAATGCCAATTTGTTTTATAACGATTACAAAAATTATCAAGCAGGAACCAGTGGTTTTACCATTGAGAATGTCGGCAAATCTTATACCTACGGTTTAGAGCTAGAGGGCTCCACTTGGTTGACCAACAATCTAGAAATAACAACGGCGATTGGTTTGCTAGACAGTGAAATCAGTGATGATGAGTCATATCAGGGAAATCAGCTCACCAATGCGCCAAAACTGAATGCGAGCCTTGGTTTCACGGTGTATATCGATGAACGTTGGACTTTGGGTGCCAACGCCACTTATGTCGGAGAGTACTACTCAGACTTAGAAAATACCGAGACATCTGTCGCTGGTGATTATGCTCTGCTTGATGTTCGCGCGAGTTACCGAGTAGGAGACTTCACCATTAATGCCTATATTAAAAACCTCACCAATGACGATGCGGTTTCCTATCGTGCTGGCGCGCTTGCCTCGGTTGGTCAGTCACGCACTATTGGCATGAGTGCCATGTACCGTATGTAGATTGATTCGTCACAATGATTCGTTTTTTCGCAGAGCTTTATTTTAAGCTCTGCTCGTTTAAGCCCAGCAGAAGTACGAAAAACTCATGAGCAAGTCACCAACCCCCATTCGCGATGTTGACCATAAAGTCGACATTATTGACCACGTTAATCAAGACCACCCCGAGGAGTTATTAGCCATTGCTAAAAGCCATGTGTCGGATAAACAAATTGTATCGGCAAGGGTTAAAGATATCTTTCAAGAGGGGATTCAAATTGATATCGCATTTGCAGTTAAATCGGCTCAACACACAATACTTGTACCTTTTGAAATAGAGGGCAGTTTAGAAGAAAGAATTCTCTATTTAGCTTACGCGAGTATTGTAAAGCAGGGGCTTGACTTTTCGGGCAATGGTAAGCAGTTTTTTGAAGTGCTTGATAAACAATGGCTCACCGCCAATATCATTCGCTTGACCGTAAAAAGTGACATGCCTTTACCAGAATACTATCCAGGCTATGCCTATGCTTTGGTGTTAAAAGGCATGCAAAAAAAGCGGGCAAATTCGGTCCAACAAAGTACTCAAAAACATTGCTTAAAGCGTATAGCTGACCATCTGTTTATTTGGTTAATGAAGCACCTTTCAACGAAGAATCGTGAAAAACTGTTATATAAAGCCAATAAAAATGTGCGGCTTTACACCTTACGTAAATCATGGAAAAGCAGTGATTCCGCCCCTTTCCCCGACCGTGGGCAGATAGATATTTATACGCATGGCAATAGCGCGGGGAGCCAGTGGGCAGAGCGCTTGAGTATCGGTGATGTATTTATGAGTCGTTCACAAACCCAAGACCAACACCCCCATTTAGCCAATGGTCAAGCTCTGATTATTGCTGATGAAACGGCATATCCTGCGGCGGCGGGTATTATTGAACATTGGAGTAATGCATTACCGCCAGTGGTCATTATATTAAGTGCCAACAAAGAGCAGCAGAACTATTTTTCTGAAGACAGCCTTCCTCGCGGCGCTCAACTTCACCGAGTGGTTTGTGCAGAACAAGAGCAAGCCACAGAAGTGTTACGCATATTACGCAGTCTCGATAACATCGATGCGGTATGGGCTGCGCTAGAGTCGTCTTCAGCGACAAAAGTACGACACTACCTGCGTAATCAGCGCCATATCAAGGGAAAAAATAATCACACCAAAGCTTATTGGAAGCTTAAGTCATAAGGTTTCACTATTTAAGGCTCATTACATTGCCTGCAGCGGCATCTTTAAATGCCGCTAATTTTTGACGGTAGGCCACCTGGCTGTCGCCGTATTTGCGTAATAATCAGACATATATAATTTCTATTTGGAGATCCCTTCGCAGTTATGCCCTTGCCATTCGCTAGTCCTTAGCGTTTAATAATCAAAGTCTTATTAAGCGGTGACCTTCCAACAGCGGACTTTCACTTCATGAGTTCATGCCCATGCTGGTTGTACACAAAAAGCTGCACTCGGAATTATTTTATTACGCTCGTTTTTATGAAATGCACTGCGCTTCATTTTTACACAAAACGCTCTCCGTAAAATAATCCGGTGAGCTTGGGGGGTCTAGAAGTCGTGGTAAGGATCGGCCTGTAACTTGGATTAAAAATAGCATAAGTGGTCAGACAAGAAAGCTTAGGTGTTTGAGGGATGAGAATGAAAAGCGGCAAAAAGGGGTTGAAAACAGGTACTCGCTTTAAAAGGGTGAAAAAAATTTTATTTCGAGTCGTGATCGCTCTGGGTCTCTCCATCGCCCTGAGCATTGCGCTTATCGTTTATACTCCGCCCATATTTACCGTAGCCTTAAATACCAGCTTAGAGTTATTGCCAGAGCACAAATTTGTAAGCTACAGGGTGCAGTCAAAATCTGAGTTGGCTGAGCGTTGGCAGCTGAGTACCTCTTTTTCTAATGATGATGCGCTGTTACAAGCGCTGAAACAAGGTTTGCCAGAGAGCCGCGATAAGAGTACTTTTTTTGCGCGTATGTTTGTGGTTCATGATTATCCGCAGCCTTGTCAGTTTATGATTTTCGGCCTGCACCGGAGTATCGATATAAGCTGGCAGGTCGAAGGGCTGCGCTGTAACAGTCACGCCAGTTGTGAAGCGGCTCGAGTCCAACATATTTGTCCTGAACGTAAGAGACATGACAAATGAAGGCAAAGTTAAAACTGGTGCTTTGGATTGCGATAGCCTTGTTGGCGATTGTTGGGATGCAAGGTTTAAGCAGCAACTATAGCTTGAGTGATATGCGGGCCATGGTGGATGTATATTATTGGTATATTCTGCCGGCTTATACTTTGGTTATTTTTCTGCGTGGGGTGCTTTTTATCCCGACCATGCCCTTGATTCTATTAATGGCAAGTAGTATCGATCCGCTGCTGATGTTTCTTCTCACTTTGGTAGCATCTTGTAGCTCCGCCTATTTGGTTTGTCTGGCGATTGATTACATGGATATGCAAAAGCGACTGGAAGCCTTGCCTAGCAAGAGTGTGCAACGTGCGCAACGCTGGGTTCGCTCTTTTGGTGTTGCGGCGATTGCCGGATGGGCTTTTTTCCCTTTGGTATTTACCGAGCTGATTGTCTATCTCGCGCGCTTGGCCGGTTTACCGCGACGACAGATTGTGATGGCGGTTGGTCTTGGCGAAGGCTTGTTGATTAGTGGGCTGATTGTTGTCGTCAGCTGGTTTACCAGCGTGGCACTGTGAGCTGACTTTCAAGGCTTACTCGGAGCAGCTTTAAGTTGCGCTAGAGCTTGCTTGATGAGATGTTTAAAACGCTACCTTTAGGCCGAGCCTGATGGCAGCGTTTTTAATGGCTAGTGCGGGTGGGCCGAGGAGACTTGTTCTCCCCCATTTTTTAACCAGCTGTATTATCGTTTAAATATTGAAGTAAACACCATTTGGAATTTACATTTTGACGCCATTGAGCTCTGCTTCAATCAGTTTGCTCATCGTTCCATCATTTGATACTTGAACTTCCACTCCGTAGTTTGCTGCATACCAGATGATAGCCTTACTATCAGCCGGAGAGCCGTCAGGTAATGTCATTGAATAATTTTGTTCAAATTTGCATGTTTTGAAGCTACCAGCAGGAACCGTGATGTTTTCAAAGCCTTGAAATTCAGAACTAATGTTGATCACAAATTCTTGCTCAACCCCCGATGAGTTGTTTACTATCATGGTAATGGTTTGACGATGAATATCACCTTTATCTACGTCAAATCGCATTGAGGTACCAGGCGTATAGCTCAATTCGTTTTCATTTGCATTATCAGTTTCTCCCAACATGATTTGTTCTTTATTCCCTTCATCGATGAATAAATAGGCGTTATCGGTGACGTTATTTTCGGTTGTTTGAGCGAGCAATGCAGGCTGGCTCTGGTAAGTTGTTTCTTCAATCACTTTCGTCAAACGGGTCTCAATGGACCCATCTTGCGCGACCATGCTGGTAGTCAGTGTTGCACCGACCTCATATAAATCTTCATTAAAACAAATGGAGGCATTCTCGATATCGGTGTTTTTTACATCTCCACTCTCGCTATTACTACTACCACAACCCCCGATTGAAACCGCTAACATAAAGAATGGTATGACTGTAACTTTCATTTTAATTCCCTTAATAAGTCAATATTTTTTACACAATGCCGCTGATTAAAAGAGAGCACCTTTGATGGGCGGCTAATCAGTGCTCATATTGTTATTTCTCTGGCTGGAAAGTGCTGGGTGAATAGAGTCACGTTGCGGCAGGGCTTTGACATAATGTCACTCTTATATTCAGAGTGACTCGACCTGTAAGCCAGTCGAGAAGCATTGAAGTATACGCCTGATTTATAAAGGATTACAGCTCTATAATGTTCTATGTGAACAAAACGTTAGTAATTTGTCTCTAGGTTTTTTAGCATTGCTGAATGACTCGAAAGTAACGGTGGTTGCATATCCATGGAACAAACTGTTACATGGATATGGGGAGTATATGAACAATGATATGGATTTTAGACTCGCTCGATTAACATCGCGATCCCTTGACCGCCTCCGATACAAGCGGCAGCAACACCGTAGCGAGCTTGTTGTTGGTGTAAAGTTCGAGCAAGTGTGCCAACTAAGCGAATACCACTGGCTCCAAGGGGATGGCCGAGGGCGATGGCTCCGCCGTTTATATTTAGCTGTTCATGGCTAATTCCCAATTGTGCCATTGCATAAAGTGGTACGATGCTAAATGCTTCGTTAATTTCCCAGCAATCGATTTGCTCTGGTTTTAGCTTCGCCATTTGCAGCACTCGCTGTATCGCGGGCACCACACCTTGTCCCATAAGTTCTGGTTGAGTACCTCGATCGGCGCAAGCAACTATTCGAGCGAGTGGTTGAGCATGATGCTCCTCTAAAGCTGACTCCGTCATTAACATCATCAGCGCCGCACCACTGGTTAAGGGGGAGCTATTCCCAGCGGTTATATGACCGTTTTCAGTGAATACCGGTTTAAGCGCTGCGAGTTGGCTGAGGCTGGTATCGCTTCGAATGTTGGCATCCTGTTCAAATACGGAGTCATGCTTGGTATGGATCGGCAGAATTTCTTGGCTTAAGTAACCACTGGCTTGGGCATTGGCTGCACGTTGGTGTGAGCTTAAAGCGAATTCGTCCATAGTGTTTCGGTCGCACTGTGTTTTTTTCATCAAGGCTTCTGCTGTGAGGCCCATATTCATCACGACATCCATTTGATAACGATCGGCGTAATGTTCTGGAATCGTGAGAATACCTTGCTGAAATAACGAGGGGCCCATGGGGATCCGAGTCATGTTTTCATAGCCTCCGGCGAGTGCGATATCGGCGGCCCCCGAAGCTAAAATTAATGCACTGGAACGGATTGCTGAGATCCCGGAACCACATTGCTGGTCGATACTTCTGCTGGCACACTGATCGCCTAATTGGCTTTGATAAAGCGGATAACGTCCACCAAAACTCCACTGATCTTTAACACTGAGTGCGCAGCCGAGCGATAGGTCATCCACCTTATCTGCATTAACCGCGGTTTCGATTAACGCATGGTCGATCAGTTGTGCCAAAAGTGTATCGCCACGTATTGGCGCTAAGGCGTCAACCTCGGATTTTTTAGGGTGGGCTCGACTAAAGGCAGTTCGTTGATAATGACTTAGATAAACAGCTTTCATTTTTTCTCCAGTTGACACCAGCGGCTGATAAAGAGAGCGTAGGTTTTTAAGGTGTGGCGAATGGATTCGATATCGACGCACTCATCAACGCCATGAATGTTCTTTGCTATTGGCCCGTAGCAGGTTCCAGCGGTTCGACTATAGAAGTGGAATGCGCGTAAGTCGGTGGTACAAGTGGATAAATAATGCTCAGGTTCTTTTCCTAATAATGTGTGATGACAGTTAGCAAGCAAGCCGACCCCTGCATGGCCAGTATCCACGATATGTCCTTCAGAACGAAAGCCATGAAACCGCAGGATCGGTTTTTGACTCACAAAGGCTTTATCTTTTAAGGCCGCTTGTTCAATACAATCGTTTACCCGTTGCATGATATCACTGGCACTCATGCCAGGCGGAAAGCCGATCCGTCCTTCCATTTCGGCATGTGCAGGAACACTCGAAGCCCAATTACCGCCTTTAATTTTACCAATGTTCAGGTTAAACGGTTGCGCAATTTGATCATAGGGTGCTGGTCGTTCGAGCTCATTAAGTTCAGCTTCTAGCGATTTTAACCAAGGAATTAATTTTTGTATTTTCTCGATGGCATTGTCGCCGGCTGATGTATCTAAAACATGGGCGGGTCGACCTCTGACCAGCAGTTTGAACCATAAGACACCAACTTGAGCGGCATAAATTTGTGGTCCGAAGGGTTCTGGAATTAGCACGAAGTCGCCGCCAAACCCTTGCTGTAAACATGCCAGAGCGCCATTTCCAGAGCACTCTTCTTCGACCACGGCTTGAATAATTAACGGTGATTTAATTGCATACCCGGCGTGCTGAATGGCATGTACCGCAAAAATCATTGCGGCGACGCCCGATTGCATATCACCTGCGCCTCGACCATATAACCAACCGTCCTTTCGCCATGGTTGATTAGGAGCCTGAGTCCACATGTCTGCTGGGTCTGCGCTCACGACATCGAGATGACCATTCAGTACCAGCGTTTTACCTGGAGCGCCTTTGTTGAGTTGACTTACCAGGTTGTATTTATTCTCATGATCCCATGGCACGGGGGCATAGAGGGCGTGACCGCACATATCACTATGCTTCATTGCGACACGTTCCACCGGAAGTTTTAAGGCGCAGAGCTGTCTTTCAACAATATCTAGAACACCTTGCTCATGGTTGAGTACACCGTATTGTCGGACCATGTCTTCGGTGAAAGAGAGGGTATCTTCGAAGAGTTGCTCGCAGCTATTGAGAATGGCTTGTTCACATTGATTAAAGCTCATAGCTCACCTATTTGTTCTGGAATGATAAGATCAGCTTCGGTGAAGTGAATCAGCTGCTGTAGACTTATGTCTCTGGCTTTTTCTCTAAGCACTAAACCCTGCGGGGTCACATCCATCACCGCCTTATCTGTAATAATCCGCGATACACAGTGTCTTGCGGTAAGTGGTAATCGGCACTGCTTTAGAATTTTAGGCTGGCCTTTTTTGTCACAGTGGGTCATCAATACCACAATACGCGGGGTTTTTTGTGCAAGCTCCATCGCGCCGCCGATGCCCGGCGAAAAACGCCCCGGGATCTTCCAGTTGGCTAAGTTACCGGCTTGGTCCACTTCAAACGCCCCAATCATGGTTAAATCCAGTTTTGCACGTCGGATCATCGCAAAAGATACAGCACTATCGAAATAGCTACTGCCGAGACAAGTTGAAATATAGTTCCCGGCGGAGTCTATCACGAAGGGGTCTATATCCTCCGGTTTCGGTTGTTCGGCGGCGCCGAGCACGCCATTTTCGCAATGGATTAAAATGTTTAATTCCTTTGGTAAAAACTCGACAACTTTAGCTGGTAAACCAATCCCAAGATTGATGACGGTGTCGGCTTGTATCTCGCGCGCGGCTCGTTCGACGATTCGACTAATATTTGACATGGTGAGAAAGTGCTCCGTATTCATCAGATAATGCGGCTAATGGCACTAAACTGCTCACAAATACCGATGGCGTATGAATGTGATTTGGATTAAGGCTCCCGGGTTCTTGGCAATCAGCGGTTTCTACAATCACATGGTTTGCTGCCATCGCCATTAAGGGACTGAAGTTGATCGCCGACCCCTGATACATTAAGTTGCCGTAGTGATCGGCTTGGGCTGCGTGCAATAAGGCAAACTCTGCGCTTTGCGCCATTTCAACTTTATAGCGCTGTCCTTGCCATTCCAAAAGCTGTTCCGGTAAGGTGATTTCTGAATCGAGCCCAATATCAGATAAAAAGCCAAAGCTGCCAGCTCCGGCAGTACGGATCTTTTCGGCGAGAATGCCTTGCGGGTGAAATTCAACTTCTAATTGGCCGCTATTCATCAAGTCGATCACCGGTTTATTTAAACCTAGATGGGTGGTAATTAGTTTATCGACCTGACCATTTTCGATAAGTTTACTGATCCCAATACCACTCTCGTTGGCATCGTTTTTGATTAAGGTTAAATGACGCTGCCCTTGGCGTAATAATTCGTTGATCAGGGTGAAAGGGGTTCCTGGGCAACCAAAACCGCCCACCATAACTGTCGCACCCTCGGGGATTACTGCAATTGCTTGCTGCAATGTTTGTTGTTTGTTCATGAATGAATGCTCGCTAGAAATTGCTGGGTTCGCTGATGCTGAGGATTGCCAAATAATTGCTCTGGTGTGCCGTCTTCAACGATGTAACCACCGTCCATAAATATCACGCGGTCAGCAACTTTTTGTGCAAAACTCATTTCGTGAGTCACAATCAGCATGGTCATACCATCGCGAGCCAACTGTTCTATAACCGCCAGTACTTCGCCGACCAGTTCGGGATCGAGAGCCGATGTGGGTTCATCAAATAGCATAACCGCTGGGTTCATCGCTAACGCTCGGACAATCGCAACGCGCTGCTTTTGACCACCAGAAAGCATGTCTGGATAAGCATTTTGTTTGTCGGCTAAACCGACACTTTCCAGTAATTTGATGGCTCGACGAGTCGCTTCTTGGCGGGCTTGTTTGAGCACAATGGTTGGGCCTTCAATTATATTTTCGAGGATCGTCATGTGCGGGAATAAGTTGAAGTGCTGGAAAACCATGCCTAAGTTAGTCCGAACTTTACATAAATGATGTTCGAGCATTTTCCCGCTGAGATTATCGTCATTTACGAGCGTGTTATTCACGATAATGGTACCTCCGCTGGGGGTCTCCAAATGGTTCATGGTACGCAACAGAGTGCTCTTGCCTGAGCCGCTAGGACCAATGATGACAATCACTTCCCCTGCGTTTACATCTAAGTTGACCGAACGAAGCACTTCTAGTTGACCATAGCTTTTCTTTAGGGCGTTGATTTTTACAATGGAGTTGGCCATTCCTTAGCTCCTCGTGGTTTTTTGATGCAGGTGTCGTTCTAATTTGTGCAGTAAGGCGGCGGTGACGCTAGTCATGACGGCGTACAGCATGGTTGCCGCGAGGTAGAGCTCAAATGGCTTATAGGTGGTTCCAACTAATTGTTGCGTTTTCATGGTGAGTTCAACCAGCGTAATCGTGGAAACCAGAGAGGTATCTTTGATTAAGATAATAAAATTGTTTCCTAAAGGCGGAATAATATTGCGCAGCGCTTGCGGAAGAATAATGCGCCGCATGGTTTGCGCATGATTCATTCCGATTGATTTGGCTGCTTCTGTTTGGCCTTGTCCAATCGATTGAATGCCAGCTCTTATGGTTTCGGCATTGTAAGCGCCCACATTGAGCGCTAAACCAAGTACACCAGACAAGAAGGGGGATAAATCAAGTCCAAACTGGGGCAATCCATAGTAAATAAGAAACAGTTGTACTAATAATGGGGTCGAGCGAATTAACCAAATATAGAAGTTGGCGATTGCTCTGAATAGTAGATTATTAGAGACCTTTGCCAATGCCGCAATCAAACCAAACGCTAAGCCTAAAGCAAGCGCCACGATGGCGATATATAAGGTGAGAATTGCCGCCTCAGAAAGCACGGGCATATATTTTATGATGATAGCCCAGTCAAACATGAATTCACTCCTTATCGAATATCGGTACCGAAGTACTTCTGGCTGATCTGGGTATAAGTACCGTCAGATTGCATTTCGGTAATGGCGCTATTAATTGCCTTGAGCAACTCTGGGTTTCCTTTATTGAGGGCGATACCAATCAATTCAGGGTAGAGCAGTTCTCCAGCCATCTGCAGCTTGAAATCATGCTGTTTAATTGCCATTAAACCCGTCATTCGGTCGGAGACAAATCCAGCAAGTCTGCCTGATTGAGTTTCCATAATCAGTTGCGGAACGCCTTTATAGGTACGAACTTCGACTTCAGGAGCATTTTTACGTAACCACGCCTCGAAGGTGGTGCCTAGGGTTACCCCTACTTTTTTGCCTTTGAGATCTTCTATGTTCATTGTTTTAGCGCCTTTTTTGACAAATAGTTGCGCGCCAGAGCGATAGTAGGGTTGCGAAAAGTCGATAGTTTTTAGGCGGTCTTCGGTAATGGCCATGGAGCCAATGATGGTGGTATAGCGCTTGGCCAACAGACCCGCAATAATCCCATCCCAGGCGGTGGCAACGGGTTTACCTTCAACACCAATCCGACGCGCTATTTCTTGACCAATTTCAACATCAAAACCAACCAATTTACCGTTGTCATCAACATAGTTGAACGGCGGGTAGGCCCCACTTAGGGCAAAACTGAGTTGTTTGTCTTGTTTTACCTTGGCGATCCCATCCTCGGCGTGAGCCGATAGTGTTAATCCCAAACTTAGACATGCACTTAGTAGTATTCTTAAAAACATATTAATTTCCTTTTAATATCGAATGTAAATTAAGGCGTATACAGCTGCTATAAATAGGCCTGTTCGAGCTTGTGTAAAGCATCACTAAATAACGAAACAATTAAATCGATTTCTTCACTTGTGACGGTTAGTGGAGGAGCAATCAGGATATGGTCGCCTGCGACTCCGTTGAGACTGCGACGGGGATAGATTAATAAGCCCATTTGTTTCGCAATATTGGTAATCTGCGCAAAAATATTGAATTCGGCTGGCCATGCTTGTTTAGTTTGTCGGTTTTGAACAAATTCAACACCTTGTAGTAAACCAATCCCTCGAACATGACCAATCATCGGATGGTAATCTTGTAATTGATCGAGCTTCTCGCGCAAGTAAGCTCCTTGTTTGGCGGCATTGGCTACGATTTGCTCGTCATGCATTGCTTGAATAATGGCGCGACCTGTCGCGCAAGCTAATGGATTCCCTGCGTAAGTATGACCATGTTGAAACCCGCCGCTATCAAGGACGGGGCTGACCAATTCTTGTCTCGCCAGCATTGCTGCGATAGGGTAGTAACCGGCACCTAAGCCTTTCGCCAAGGCGACAATATCGGGTTTTATATCCCAGTGTTGATATGCTAACCATTGGCCTGTGCGCCCCATCCCTGAGAGCACTTCATCAAGAATAAGTAAGCAGCCGAAGCGCTGGCAAAGTTGTTGAATACCATCATAATATTGCTGAGTAAGCATTCTTGCACCGGTGCTGGCACCGCCAACGGGCTCGAGTACGATGGCTATAATGTTTTCACCGCCTACCTCGTTGATCGCCGCTTCAGTTTCGCCCAATACCGCTTCAATATGGAGTTGCTGTGAGGCTTGTGGATAGCGGTAAAGATCGGGTGAGGGCACTTTAATTGCCGAATTAATAATGCTGCTAAAGGGCTGCTCTAGCGGTTGATAACTGGTTAAGCCTAAGGCTCCCAAGGTGCTGCCGTGATAGGACGGTCGCAGTGACACGAAATGCTGACGTTGGGTTTGCCCAAGTGCAAAAAAGTACTGGCGAGCGAGTTTAATCGCACTTTCTACGGCTTCTGAACCGCTGCCGACAAAGAACACTTTATCTAAGTCATGATTGGTTATTTCAACCAACTGATTGGCTAAATCAATCGCCGCCTGATTTTCAAACTGGGTGCGATAGCTGAAGGCTATCGTCTCTAGTTGTTGTTTCATCGCTGCTTTAATTGCTGGATGATTATGACCCATATTACAAGTAATCGCGCCGGAACAGCCATCAATGTAGCGTTTACCGTTATTGTCCCAAAGATAGATACCATCAGCACGATCAATCAATGGCGCATCATCACTAGTTTGATAAAACAAAGCATTATTTGTTGTCATTACACCCCTCACATCCGTGTTTGAAAAATATTGGTTTTCCGCAATACAAGATCGATTATAAGAAGGAATTTAATATTGTAAATTATAATGTTTTTTCATTAATTGATGACTTTTAGTCATATGTTGAGTGATACTATTTAGTATTGAAATCCCGCATTCGCATCCAAAATAAGGGCAGGATATGTCGCAAATTAATTTAAATTCGTTGAAATCACTGATTATTTTTAAAGTGCTTTATGAAACAGGAACGGCGACTCGTACTGCAAAAGATTTAGGCATTACTCAATCTGGGGTGAGCCGTTCCTTGGCCTTACTCGAAGAAAACATAGGGATGCCTTTGTTTACTCGATATAAAAAGCGTCTCATCACCACTCCGGAAGCCGATGAATTATATGGCGAAATACTCGGCCTACTGGGTAACCTTGAAGAGATGAAGCATAGTATTGTGGCTTTGCGTGAGTTTGGTGCATCAAGGATCCGCTTAGCTGCGGTGCCCGGTTTGGGTTTTGCTTTTGTACCACAAGTGATTGCGGCGGTGTTAGGCATTAACTCTGGATATAATATCTCTTTCGACATCTTGACGAGTTCAGAGGTGGTGCGGGCTGTAGAGGCGGGGCAGTTTGATGCCGGTTTTGTTACCTTGCCTGTTAGTAGTCAAACGCTGATTGTGGATAAAATTTGTGAAGTGGAGGCGGTCTGTTTGGTCCCCATTAAACATCCGCTTGCCAATAAGGCGCAAATATCTACCGATGATTTTAAGGATCAACATTTGGTGATCCCCAATCAACCTAACTTAGCGGCGGACCAGCTGTTAATGCATATTGCTAAGAGTAATATTCGAATTTCTGGGAAAACCGAGGCAAATATTGCCGCGATTTGTTCTTTGGTTGCACACAATGTGGGAATGAGCCTGATTAACCCCATTACCGCTTATGACTTAGCTAATCTGGATAAAGTCGCAATTCGTCCTTTTAAACCCGCAGTGAACTACAGCTTTGGCTTAGTGTATAAGCGAAGTTGGTCAGGCAATCAGTTTATTAAGCTATTAAAGGAAAACCTACCCGCGGTCCCTAAACCTCTGTAATCCCCTGCTTGGCTCTGTTCGGATCTGCGAGACATAAATGTAACAACATAAAACTGCGGCCTATTGATTCAGTTCTGCAATAAATTTTGAGGTTTGTTTAGGGCAGCTTAAGCGAATAAATTTGATATGTTGGTAGGTGTTGGTATGCATCAGTTGTTGGTAATAGCGCTGATTGCTTCGATAGGTTCTTAGCGTCCAAAGTATTATCGAATCTCGGCTCATAAAGTTTTTTCGAAAACTTTCTCGATTGCCAGTTCCCTGCCATAGTTCTTGGCGATGTAAGCTGCGGCTCAACGCCCGTCTTACCGCCTGAAATAAGGTTCTGCGGAGTGAATAATCGAGCCAAATTACGGTATCAACATGGGCCCATTTCACTGGGATCGTTCGATTATAGTTGCCATCTAAAACCCAGTTTTCTTGCTCGGTAACGGCAGTAATCGCTGCGAATAGTTGTGGATCGGTGGATTTAGTCCAATTGGACTTCCAGAACATCGCATCCATCTCATAATGCGGGTAAGCCAAGGCTTTCGCTAATTGTTTGCTAAAGGCAGTTTTACCGCTGCCGCTGGTCCCTATAATATTGATACGTTGCATGGTGAACTCTTGAGCTGATCGATCTCTGGTAGAAGCAACACCGAGTCGCCTGCGTTGTTGCTTCTATTCAGTCGTTTAGGGGGTCAAAGTCATTGAATCGGCGACTAATTGAATGGCATTTACTAGTTCTGTTATCTTCTGCGTGGCTCCTGTTGAGACGAGGCGCAGATAGCTTCCGTCTTCTTTCATTGCTAGATATTGAACAATTGTTTTATCGCCAGCAGTCGCTTGTATTTTGTATCCGTCTAAGTTCGCAAATTTAACGGGCTGAGCGTTGGTAATGCGGGCATCCTGAAAACCAGTCGTCGATTTCAAAAATTGTTCTGCAGCAGGCTTAATATCACCAATGTTGTGTTGAGCTTGTGAGCTTGCAAGGACCATGATCGGTAAATTGCCGCTTGGATCGCTACCGTCGAAAGTGGTGAGTAAGGCGGAGCTGCCAAGCAGTACATCCACGACTTTAAAGGGAGAGAATGCTGTAAATTTAAAGGGTAAGTTTTGCAACTTTGTTTCAAGCGGTTCAGCTGCAGAAAGTGAGATGGATTGTAGTGATTTTATGACGTCATTTTCGCTCAGCTGCTCCTGGTTTAAAAGATTGTAGTTAATCAGAACGCTTGAGTTCCCATCGAGTAGACTTATATATTTAACAACATTTATGCCATTAATATGCTGATTTCCCGATAGCAATGGAATGCTGTTGGCGCCAACTTTGATGTTTTGACGTTTGCTTATCTGGATCCCTTTTGTGGCGAAGCCCTTTTTTGCAATCGCGGCATCAGTGAAGAGTATTTGTAGTTGAGCGTAGGCGTCTCCGGGGAGCTCGGCAATCACAATGCTGGAATGTGTTGTCAAATTTTCAAAGCCTGAAAAACTGTTAGACAGCGTAAAACCTGCAGGAGGCGTCATGGATACAGTGGTGCCCGGAACATGCACTAAGGCCTGACCAGCCCAAGACATCATGGGAGTGAGCAAAATGATTGCGGTGATGAACCGAGCAATTTTGATTCGATGTGCTTTCAATATTCACCTCTTATAGTTATTCAAACACTCAGTTTTGAGTGTGCAGAAATTCGACATCTTTGTTATTTGGCTTGGCGGTAACCTTGATACTGCCAGAAATTCATTCGTAAACAGCATGACACAAGTCACAGCTATTTTATAAGTGTTTGATGCTTAAATGCGAATGATTTGCGAATGCTAAGAGTAAATTAACCAAGGCTTATGGATTTTTGACAATAATTTTAATATTCAATTGCTTGACTCAAATGCAAGCTTGGCTAGCTCGTCACCGAGCCATTGCTGATTTCGTTTCAAGGATGAGGCTGAGTAAGCGCATTGCTTCGAATTATACAGTTGAATTTTTATGCAATAAAAATGTATACTCGCCGACTGGCATTTTCCAAGATGCCTCAAATTTATCTTTGTTAACCTAGTCTCTATCACTCTGAAATAATATTCGGGCAAGAAAAGCTTGAATAGAGACATCACTTTTACTTGTGTATTAGGCATATCAGGTTCCCTTACTATGTGCCACAAATGCGAACGGTATAAGCTAGGCGATTGCCGCATTTTTTTGGTTACTTTCATTTTAGATAGGAGTTGCTATGGAAACATCCACCTTGCGTGCGCATTTGGCATTGTTACTCGCGATGGTGTTGTGGGGCAGTTCTTTTATTGCCTTGAAAGTTGCAGTTAATGAAATGGCACCAATGATCGTGGTGTTTTTGCGAATGAGTATTGGAACGACTGCATTTTTGGTCGTTTGGCCTTGGTTAAGGCAAGACTTTAAGTATCAAGCGGGTGATTGGAAGTTTCTCATGGGGATGGCGTTTTTTGAACCATGTTTGTACTTTTTGTTTGAGTCTCAAGCGCTGATTTATACTAGCGCCGGGCAAGCGGGCATGATTACGGCCATGTTACCGTTAATGGTTGCGGTCACGGCGTTCTTTTTTTTAGGGGAAAGGAATACCCTTAAACAATGGACTGGTTTTATGATCGCCGTTGTTGGTGTGGTATGGATGTCGGTAACTGGCGAAAATAGCCTGCAAGCACCTAATGCGATATTGGGGAATTTCCTTGAATTTTTGGCAATGTGTACTGCCGTTGGTTACACGTTGTTGGTTAAACATCTCACCAAACGTTACTCGGCTTTTTTATTAACTGCACTACAAAGTTTTTGCGGCGCTATATTTTTCTTCCCCTTAGCATTTGTTTCTGAGTGGCCTGAGCAGGTGTCATTGGCATCGGTTGGCACCATTGTGTATTTAGGGCTGGTGGTCACATTAGGTGCGTATGGCTTATATAATTATTCTTTGACTCATGTAAAGGCTTCAACCGCTGCAGGCTACGCCAATCTATTGCCGGCTTTGTCATTGATTTTTTCGATGTTGCTGCTTGGCGAACGTTTGGAAACGACTCAGTGGGTTGCGGTAGGGGTTATTTTCTTTGGTGTTTATTTAAGCCAAGAGCGCAAGCCTAAAATACCTAAAGAAGTGCCGCCAGCAGTGACAGGATGATGACTTCACCCTTGTTATCGACAGTTATTGCGCTGCCGTATATGTGCAGTGATTTTTAATCCGAAGTTTGTTGAGGGGCAGTGGATATCAGTTGTGTCGCTCTTGTCCCGAAGTGGCTTAGGGCGTACTGACTCGTTGGTGTTCCAAAACGTGTTAGGTCTTCTTACGAACGACCCTCTCATGCATAAGCGCCTTGATGCTTTTTCATCGGTCATCTATTTTGCAACTTGAACCAAGCACTCTAAAGGGCTTTTGACGCCCGTGGTATAACGACCGATAACATGCGTGTAAATCTCAATCGTTGTTACATCTTGATGGCCAAGTAGTTCTTGTATAGTTCTTAAATCAGTCCCTTGTTCTAATAAGTGGGTGGCAAAACTGTGCCTAAAGGTATGGCAACTTGCAGGCTTATTTATTCCGGCATTATGCACGGCTTTGGTGACGGCTTTTTGGAGCACACTATGATGAATATGATGGCGTTTGAGCTCACCTGTTCTAGCGTCGATACACAGGCGAGTTGAAGGAAA
Organism: Agarivorans sp. QJM3NY_33; assembly: GCF_050870865.2. Taxonomy (NCBI): domain Bacteria; kingdom Pseudomonadati; phylum Pseudomonadota; class Gammaproteobacteria; order Alteromonadales; family Alteromonadaceae; genus Agarivorans; species Agarivorans sp. QJM3NY_33. Next base: position 3,147,590 of record NZ_CP194039.2, on the reverse strand, counting down.
CAAAAACTGCCAAGAAAACGACCGTTGAGAATGTGGATACTTACGGGCTAACGCGTAAGACATCGTCGTTCCAGCATAATGTAGACTCATATCGTGAGCAAAAACACTTTTGCTCAGGAGAATGTTATCGCGAAGCTTTGGGATCAAGTTAGGGGGTAACAAAGTTACGCGATCTTTATTTCCTTTGCCTTGCCGTACGGTGATTGTATTTTGATCAAAATCTAAGTCTTTAATCCGTAATCTCAAGCATTCACTGAGTCTTAGTCCCGAACCGTAAAGCAGTGAAGCCATGATCTGATAATCCGCGGGTAAATTCGCAATCACTTGGCTCACTTCAGCTCGAGTAAAAACTACGGGAATGTTGACTTGTTTTTTCGAGCGTTTCGCCTGAATTCCAATCATTTCGATACGTAGTACTTTGTTATAGAGAAACATGAAGGCATTAAATGCGATGTTTTGAGTCGCCGGAGCGACTTGCCTATCGACCGTTAGGTGAGTTAGAAATCGTTCAATATCAGCAGCTCCGAGCTTTGCTGGGTGCTGCTTGTGATAAAAATACAAAAAACGTTTTATCCAATACCAATAGGTTTGCTCGGTGCGAATACTGTAATGGTGCTGATAAATCGTATTTCTAAATCGCTGCTGGAGCCGCAATGGTGTGTTTGACATGTCGCGCACTTTTTATCTGTATATACATGGCTCTTCACCGAATGTAGTGGAAACACTTTCAACAAACATTAATGAGCGAGATAATAAGTAAACGTTCATGAATACCTCGCGACCATGCAAGACACGACGCTTTATCAATCCATTCTTGGATTAACTCATCCTTGGGCTGTTTCATCTGTTGAACTCAATGAGTCAACCCAAACCATCACCGTACGCGTTGACTATGACCGAGCTTCATTAACGGCTTGCCCCTCTTGCGGTAAGGCTGTTCGTCGACACGATACTCGGCGGCGGGTTTGGCGACATTTAGATACCTGTCAGTTTGAAACACGTATTGAGGCTGAAGTCCCTCGAGCTGATTGCCCAGAGCATGGAGTGCAAACACTTCAAGTGCCTTGGGCGACAAGTAACAGTCGCTACACAGAGCTGTTTGAGGCTCGCGTTATAGAGATGCTTAAAGTCAGTTCCTTATACGCGGTGAGTAAAACCTATCGGCTTAGCTGGGGAGCCATCGACCGTATTATGGCACGAGCCGTTCAACGCGGTCTGACAGCCAGAACCACCATGAACTACCAAGACCTGTTGGTCGATGAAACGGCATTTAAGAAAGGCCATGACTATGTCACGGTATTATCCAATCGTGATGGTCAGGTGATATCGGTTGAAGACGGTCGAACAGGCCTGAGCTTATCAGCTTGCTTTAAGGCATTGCCCCCTGAGTCAACAATGGTTACACGTTCCATATCGATGGACATGAGCAGAGCATATATAAACGCAGCATATGACTACTTCGGTGAGCGGGCTAAGCAAATGATAGCCATAGACCATTTTCATATCGCAAAGGTGCTCACTAAAGCGGTGAATGAAGTGAGAAAAAGCGAACTCATGGCGTTGCCCCAGCATTTAAAAAGAGAGTGCCACCAAACACGGTATGGATGGTTAAAACGAAACAGCCACCTACATGGGACATTGAGAGAAAGAGTGAATGCGCTGGCCAAAATGATGCAAAATACTGGCTTGAGCTGGATATTCAAAGAGCAAGCAAGAGCCATTTGGTATGGCGATGCAGCTAACGCCAAAGCGGCTTGGAATGATTGGTTGGCACTCATAAAGGTCAGTCAAATCAGGCCGATGATGACAGCAGCAGAAACCGTGAAAACGCACTTAAAGGGCATCATCAATGCGATGCGTTATAAGGTATCAAATGGCTTAGCGGAAGCGATAAATGGAAACATTCAGCGCCTAAAAATACGTTCGATGGGTTTTAGAAATAAAGAACGCTTTAAGCGAGCTATTTTATTTCACTTTGGAGGGCTTGATATGACTTTCCACCAAGAACGGTGAAGAGCCATATACATACAGTATTTTTTGTTTCGTTTGCGTCATTTGTCAAAGTAATCAATGATAGAAATGGATCGACGATTGATTGATTCCGAGTAAAAAACTAAGGTAGACAATGGGTTAATATCAAATCATAAATTGATGAGCGAACGTGATGAAGATCATGTTTTTTGTGATAGGACGCGCGCTCATTGAATGGGATAGACCGCACGTGCGGCCTACTTAGCGTTAAGTTTCTGGGAGACATTGATGATTATCAGGAAGATGGAAGAGAAGGACCTTGAAGCTGTAAGTACAATTTGCATGGACTCTTTTTTGCAGTCAGTTGCAGGCACATTGTCTGATGAGGGGATTAAAACCTTTTCAAATATCGCTGCGCGCGATGCATTCCTCGATAGGATGAAAGGCGATAACTTGATGCTGGTTACTGAGAACAACAAAAATATCAAAGGTGTCATCGAGTTAAAGGAAGGACGCCATGTTGCGATGCTTTTTGTTAGCCCCGAATCCCAGAAAAGCGGCATTGGAAGAAAGCTGCTTATATCCGCCCTAAATCATGTGAAGGTTGATACTGTTACCGTCAGCGCGTCACTATCTTCAGTGACCGCTTATGAAAATTATGGTTTTGAGTGCAGTGGCGAAGTGGGAGAATCAGCAGGCTTGGTTTATCAGCCTATGGAGCTCAAACTTAACAAGGCAATGCACGCGACAAGCGCGTGATTACGGCGTTAGGGTTACCTATGAATATCGAGCTACTTGGCATATCAAGTGATCAATTAGAGCCTTCTGATTCTGGTTACCCAGAAGATTTTGAAAACTTCGATATCTTGATTGAATTAGATTTGTGCTTTGAAAATCATCAAGCAGGCAGTGTGTTTTTTGAGTTTTATGTTGCATCACCTAGTGCTTTAAGTTATCGACCAATAAATTGTTTTTCACCCCCGACTTTAATCCTTGAAGAATTTGATTGGAATGTTATAAAAAATCGAATATCAAAGTTACTTGTTCACGCTAATGGTTCAAAATCATGGACTGAGGTAGCAACAAAGTTAAGTGGTCAAATAAGGCCTGTAAGTTTCAGTTGCTTTCCGTGGTAAAGCAACCCTAACACATATGAGCCTCCGGGTAGTCAATAGGCGAGCCTAACTTATTTGACTGCTCTTGCAGTCAAATTAAAATCAATCAACAAATGCATCTACTTCGTTTGTCAGTTAGCTGTTAAATCATCGTTTACAGCAAACACATATAGAGGCTCTCTTAGTGCGATCTTATCGCTGCCTGAGACTATCCGGTCCTTCGGAATGTCAGGGGCACTAGACATTTATCGGTTAACCCTAAAATGGCACTATTCAAGTCACAGAAATAATTATTGAGACACCTACTCTAACTCGTGGGACAAAATCACATAGACAGCCATGACCATCAGCTATTGAAATGTTTAAGTGGCTGCCTTGTTTTCAGTCGGTTAAGTGGATGTCTTGTTTTCAGTCCCTGCTTCTGAGTCAATAATGGTTACACGTTCCATATCGATGGACATGAGCAGAGCGTATATAAACGCAGCATATGACTACTTCGGTGAGCGGGCTAAGCAGATGATAGCCATAGACCATTTTCATATCGCAAAAAAATAATTATTGAGACACCCACTCTAACTCGTGGGACAAAATCACATAGACAGCCATGACCATCAGCTATTGAAATGTTCAAGTGGCTGCCTTGTTTTCAGTCCCTGGTTCTGAGTCAATAATGGTTACACGTTCCATATCGCAAAGGTCCTCACTAAAGCGGTTAATGAAGTGAGAAAAAGCGAACTCATGGCGTTGCCCCAGCATTTAAAAAGAGAGTGCCACCAAACACGGTATGGATGGTTAAAACGAAACAGCCACCTACATGGGACATTGAGAGAAAGAGTGAATACGCTGGCCAAAATGATGCAAAATACTGGCTTGAGCTGGATATTCAAAGAGCAAGCAAGGGCCATTTGGTATGGCCATGCAGGTAAGGCCAAAGCAGCTTGGAATGATTGGTTGGCACTCATAAAGGTCAGTCAAATCAGGCCGATGATGACAGCAGCAGAAACCGTGAAAACGAACTTAAAGGACATCATCAATGCGATGCGTTATAAGGTATCAAATGGCTTAGCGGAAGCGATAAATGGAAACATTCAGCGCCTAAAAATACGTTCGATGGGTTTTAGAAATAAAGAACGCTTTAAACGAGCTATTTTATTTCACTTTGGAGGGCTTGATATGACTTTCCACCAAGAACGGTGAAGAGCCATATTTATACAGTTAATTTGGTTCCCATCTTTCTGCAAATGCATTACCATCTTTCACGCATGGTCAAAATGATGATTGACTGGTATGCTGTTGATAAATTTAAATATTAAAGGATATGTGAATTTCTGTGGTGCGTGATAGGTGGTAACTTCGCATGCGTGAAAGATGGGAATTTGCATATTAATATACTGTTAAATTGCAATGGAGTATTATGAATTCTGTATTAATAACAGGTGCAAATAGAGGGTTAGGTTTAGCATTAGCACAACAATTTTCTGCCTGTGGTTATGAATTGTATTTAGTAGTACGTACTGAATCTTCAAAAATTGATTTACTTAAAGAGTTACCTAACGCAAATGTTTTAATTTGCGACGTGACCACTAATAAATATGAAGTGTTATTAAATGAGTGGTTAAGCGATATATCCTTAGATGTTATTATCAACAATGCTGGTTCGGGTACAAAAGCCCCAACGCTAGAATCTACGAAATCTGAGTTTTTGCGTAAAGAATTTGAAACTAATTGTATAGGTGTCTTAGCGACAGTTAAGGGGGCTTTAGTTGCTTTAAAAAGAAAGCATAATTCCCTTGTAATCAATATCAGTTCTCGTAGAGGCTCATTAACTATGCAGTCTGAATTAGCAGCTAAAGGTTCAGGATGCTCATATTCTTATCGCATAAGTAAAGCCGCACAGAATATGCTTACACTTTGCCTTGCTGATGATCTAGAAGATTTGAATATTCGAGTTGTTGCGATACACCCGGGACGACTATTAACCAAAATGGCTTCAACTGATGCTGACATGACACCAGAATTATCAGCAAAAAAATTACTGGCGATGGTGAAATGCAACAAACTAAAAACACGAGACTATATAAGTTTGGATACAGGTGAGCTACCTTGGTAAGCAATTTAATCGGGTAGCCGGAGGTATCTAACCTCCAGCCCCCACAACACCCTGCATGCGGCTCCGCACAGGGCGTTTCCTGAAAACGGTTAAAATACAACGGCCGATTAGCTCCTTTGCATTCCAATGATGGCTTCTGTTTTTTTGCGCCATGACTCCTCAGTCCGGTCGGATACGGAGACAATGAGCTGCACAGGCTCCTCATTGATTTTCAGGTTCAGGCCTTCACCATGTCCCAACCATTACGATGGGCGTTGGGCTACTATGCCGTCTGCTGACTTCTGCTTAATCACCGTTTGAGTTACCCCAAATAGCGCTATCGTTGTTCATCGTATTTGCTCACTTAAGTTGATGAGACTTAAGTGCCAGGCCTGTTGAACTAGCGGCCAAGCTAGTGAGTTTAACGATCGCCTGTTAAGCAGACCTCCCCAGATAAGAACATGCACTGTCTCTGCACTGCTGCATCATTTACGGTGGCCGTTAGATCACATGGCTTCGTTGTCTTGTGCCAACTCGCCTCCAGCCTACGCCTCATATGATGTTCTTGTTCATCAGCTCGCAGATTTGCGTCCGGCTTCCTTCAGACATTCCCTCGCGGCAATGCCCTTGCCATTCGCTAGTAGTTAGCGTTTAATAATCAGAATGTTATTAAACGGTGACCTTCCTACAGAGGACTTTCACCTCATTAGTTCATGCCCATGCTGAGCGTACACAAGGCACTTAAACGGAACTAAAACAGTGGGTTACGTTTCGCTTCGCTACACATTTTAACCCACTATTTTAGTCCGCTTAGTGCGGCGTTATGTGAATAGTCCACATCAAATCTCGGAGAATTAAATTAGATGAATAAAACGGAAGTTTATGATTTTATTGGCGAGCTAGCTATAGCTTTATATTCTAAAAAAATTCAAATATCTTTATCTTCACTCAATGAAATCCTAAAAGATAAAGGCAGTGATTACGGTAACAATCGTGGTTTAGGCGCTGGTGTATCCGCTGCTTGGAGACATTGGAAAGAAAAGGATCCTGTTATATACCATGCAATTGCTCATACTTTCACTGATAAACACGGGGAATTACCTTGGCTTTAAATTCACATAACAAGAAATTAAACAAGGACAAAAAACAGTTGGCTTTTTGTTCACTCCGTTCACCTATTTTAGCCAACTACTTTTTGCCTGTTAATTAGGCGTTAGATCCTCGCTCGGATATGTACGGTTTTAAATGTCAGGTCTGTTGCTGCATTGATTGTCATTTCAAAATACAATTTAGAGGCTTCACTTTGTGCTAAAAAGGTTAGCTAAATTTACCGTGATAACTAAATTAAAGAATCGAAGCGTTTTATTTACAATGGGGCAATAGATTGCTAAGTTACTGTTATTAAATAAATTGGTTGGTGATTTCAAGTTTAAAACAATATGAATAAAGGCTAAGTGTGTAAGCAGCAGGCCAATATCAATAATTATCTAAAAAGTTGTTAGATCTCTAGCATCGTTAATTTGTAATTAAGGAAAAACATGACAAACAGAAATACATTTATATTTGCAAAAATCACACCGAAGAAAGAATTCTTTGAGTCAGCAAAATCAGAACTTTTGAGTATGCTAGAAGCAACGCGTAGTGAGGAGGGTTGCATAAGATTTGAACTTCATGAATCAGAGTGCGCTAATTACATTTATTTGTACGAAGAGTGGTTGAATAAAGTAGCTTTAGAAAATCATCATAATCAAGAGCATACTAAGGCAGTTGCTGCCAAATTTGAACATTGGTTAGATTCACCTACAGAAGTTTCATTCATGAAAAAGATCTAATCGGGTAGCCGGAGGTATCTAGCCTCCAGCCCCCACAACACCCTGCATGCGGCTCCGCACAGGGCGTTTCACTTAGAATGGTGAAGCTTAATCCATCCATCTCGAAGCGCAAATAGACCTTGGGATGCTAGGTAAGCATTTGATAATGCCTGCTGGATCCCCGGTGTTTTTGAACTTCTCCATGGGCCTTTACTGGTTATGCCACAGGCTACCGCGGCTTGAACATGTACTCCTCTACGCATCAGATTTCTTACTTTGGTTCTCGGTTTTCGCCACTGTCGCCAGTAGGCCATTCGCACTCTGCGCCTTATCCAGTGATCTAGATCTACGCACAGTTGATAGCAATTCGCGATCCCAAAGTAGTTTATCCATCCTCGCAAGTATTGGCTTACTTTAAATAGCTGATAGCCCATCGACACGCCCCAGTTACGGTTTGTTAGACGCCTAATTTGTTGTTTAAAACGGTGTAACGTTTTGGCGTGAATTTGCAGCCGTCCCGCTTTAAAGGTAAACCCTAAGAACTTACTCTTCGCCGTTTTAACCACCTGACTTTTGGCTGTATTAACCACAAGTTTTAAGCGCCGTTGCAAGAAGCTACTAATGCTCGTAAGCACTCGTTCACCCGCACGCTGACTTCTCAGCAAAATGGTAAAATCATCGGCGTAACGAGCAAACTTGTGCCCTCGCTTTTCCAGCTCTTTGTCCAATGGATCGAGCATGATATTGGCCAGCAAGGGCGATAATGGTCCCCCTTGCGGTACACCTTCTCGACTTTCCTGATAGCACTGGTTATGGATAAAACCCGCTCTCAGGTATTTTCCAATCAGTGTAAGTAGCGCTTATCTTGCATTCGGTGACCCAGTTTACTCATCAATAAGTCATGATTAACTCGGTCAAAGAATTTAGATAAATCCACATCTACCGCAAAACGTCGGCCTTGCTTGATGATGCCTTGAACTTGCTTCACCGCTTGCTGCCCATTCTTGTTTGGCCTAAATCCAAAGCTATTAGCTGAGAAACTAGGGTCAAAAATGGGCGTAAGCACTTGAGCTATGGCCTGTTGAATAACACGGTCTAGCACCGTTGGGATCCCCAGTTGGCGTTTACCGCCATCGGGTTTGTCAATCTCCACACGGCGAACCGGTTTAGGCTGATACTGGCCATTACGCAGCGCAGCAGCAACCTGCTTCCAGTGTAGTTTTGCCCAAGAAGGAAATGCATCAATGGACATGTTATCCACTCCAGCAGCCCCTTTATTGGCTCGAACACCTTGCCACGCGAGCTGAATATTCTGCCGCGTTAGCATATGTTCGAATAGATGTTGGCTAAAGGTTGGCTGCGAGTTATTACGCTGAATCGCATCTACGCCGGACGGCGAATGGGTGTTCAAGTTTAACAAGGCTCCTCCTTTATTCTAAGTGTTCAGGCCTTCACCGTGTCCCAACCATTACGATGGGCGTTGGGCTACTATGCCGTCTGCTGACTTCTGCTTAATCACCGTTTGAGTTACCCCAAATAGCGCTATCGTTGTTCATCGTATTTGCTCACTTAAGTTGATGAGATTTAAGTGCCAGGCCTGTTGAACTAGCGGCCAAGCTAGTGAGTTATACGATCGCTTGTTAAGCAGATCTCCCCACTCTTTGTTTATAAGAAGTAGAACATGCACTTTCTCTTTCTCTGCACTGCTGCATCATTTACGGTGGCCGTTAGATCACATGGCTTCGTTGTCTTGTGCCAACTCGCCTCCAGCCTACGCCTCATATGATGTTTTTGTTCATCAGCTCGCAGATTTGCGTCCGGCTTCCTTCAGACATTCCCTCACGGTAACGCCCTTGCCATTCGCTAGTAGTTAGCGTTTAATAATCAAAGTGTTATTAAACGGTGACCTTCCTACAGAGGACTTTCACCTCATTAGTTCATGCCCATGCTGAGCGTACACAAGGGCTTTAAACGGAACTAAAACAGTTGGCTCAGTTTCGCTTCGCTCCACATTTTAGCCAACTATTTTAGTCCGCTTAAGCTGGCGTTATGTGTCTTTGGCTGTAGTAGTTCACTAGATAGATCTTTATGGCTCTTCACCGAATGTAGTGGAAACACTTTCAACAAACATTAATGAGCGAGATAATAAGTAAACGTTCATGAATACCTCGCGACCATGCAAGACACGACGCTTTATCAATCCATTCTTGGATTAACTCATCCTTGGGCTGTTTCATCTGTTGAACTCAATGAGTCAACCCAAACCATCACCGTACGCGTTGACTATGACCGAGCTTCATTAACGGCTTGCCCCTCTTGCGGTAAGGCTGTTCGTCGACACGATACTCGGCGGCGGGTTTGGCGACATTTAGATACCTGTCAGTTTGAAACACGTATTGAGGCTGAAGTCCCTCGAGCTGATTGCCCAGAGCATGGAGTGCAAACACTTCAAGTGCCTTGGGCGACAAGTAACAGTCGCTACACAGAGCTGTTTGAGGCTCGCGTTATAGAGATGCTTAAAGTCAGTTCCTTATACGCGGTGAGTAAAACCTATCGGCTTAGCTGGGGAGCCATCGACCGTATTATGGCACGAGCCGTTCAACGCGGTCTGACAGCCAGAACCACCATGAACTACCAAGACCTGTTGGTCGATGAAACGGCATTTAAGAAAGGCCATGACTATGTCACGGTATTATCCAATCGTGATGGTCAGGTGATATCGGTTGAAGACGGTCGAACAGGCCTGAGCTTATCAGCTTGCTTTAAGGCATTGCCCCCTGAGTCAACAATGGTTACACGTTCCATATCGATGGACATGAGCAGAGCATATATAAACGCAGCATATGACTACTTCGGTGAGCGGGCTAAGCAAATGATAGCCATAGACCATTTTCATATCGCAAAGGTGCTCACTAAAGCGGTGAATGAAGTGAGAAAAAGCGAACTCATGGCGTTGCCCCAGCATTTAAAAAGAGAGTGCCACCAAACACGGTATGGATGGTTAAAACGAAACAGCCACCTACATGGGACATTGAGAGAAAGAGTGAATGCGCTGGCCAAAATGATGCAAAATACTGGCTTGAGCTGGATATTCAAAGAGCAAGCAAGAGCCATTTGGTATGGCGATGCAGCTAACGCCAAAGCGGCTTGGAATGATTGGTTGGCACTCATAAAGGTCAGTCAAATCAGGCCGATGATGACAGCAGCAGAAACCGTGAAAACGCACTTAAAGGGCATCATCAATGCGATGCGTTATAAGGTATCAAATGGCTTAGCGGAAGCGATAAATGGAAACATTCAGCGCCTAAAAATACGTTCGATGGGTTTTAGAAATAAAGAACGCTTTAAGCGAGCTATTTTATTTCACTTTGGAGGGCTTGATATGACTTTCCACCAAGAACGGTGAAGAGCCATCTTTATACAGTTAGCCCTCAATTAATTATTTAGATAAAGATAAAATAGGCTTTTTATTATGCTGGTTAAAATTGAAATATCTGGTTTAATTGTTGGTGTTTTGAGTTGTTTGTGGATGTGGTTTCTTATAATCAACTATCAAAACTTACCTCCTACATTGTTTGAGTTTTTTAAAGGAGGCAATAGTGGTGGGGTAATAATTGGAGCTTCTCTGGTGTTTGGTTTTGCTTCTATCATACTCTTCGCTACTAATTTAATTATTGGTAATCGTTATAAATGGCCAATACGTGTGACGTTGGTGTTTATTTTTATATTAAATTTAGCGTTCTTAGGCTCGTTTATTTAAACAAATAATCGGGTAGCCGGAGGAATCTAACCTCCAGCCCCCACAACACCCTGCATGCGGCTCCGCACAGGGCGTTTCACTTGGAATGGTGAAGCTTAATCCATCCATCTCGAAGCGCAAATAGACCTTGGGATGCTAGGTAAGCATTTGATAATGCCTGCTGGATCCCCGGTGTTTTTGAACTTCTCCATGGGCCTTTACTGGTTATGCCACAGGCTACCGCGGCTTGAACATGTACTCCTCTACGCATCAGATTTCTTACTTTGGTTCTCGGTTTTCGCCACTGTCGCCAGTAGGCCATTCGCACTCTGCGCCTTATCCAGTGATCTAGATCTACGCACAGTTGATAGCAATTCGCGATCCCAAAGTAGTTTATCCATCCTCGCAAGTATTGGCTTACTTTAAATAGCTGATAGCCCATCGACACGCCCCAGTTACGGTTTGTTAGACGCAAATTATTGACAAATTATTGAGGCACCCACTCTAACTCGTGGGACAAAATCACATAGACAGCCATGACCATCAGCTATTGAAATGTTCAAGTAGCTGTCTTGTTTTCAGTCGGTTAAGTGGATGTCTTGTTTTTAGTCCCTGCTTCATAAACTACACAAAGATGAGTAGCCAAGATTTTGTATTTTTGATAGATTTATCGATAGAGCGAGTATTGGTGGGGATGGTGGCATGGAATACAGGCTCATCTCTTGAATTATCAACACAATAAGCGACATCTGTGGTTTCTTTGTGAATGTCTAGTCCAATGAAAAACGAGCTGGATTTAGACATGTCGATCTCCTGTTCTGTTATGACTTGCATTTAACAGTGTGGCTCTAGTTTGACGACCCCACAATAAACGCAGGAAGTCGACACTTTCACCAGGGGATCATGATGTCTAGTTTTTGGTGCTAAAGGTGGCAATTTGGCGTGAAGTCTGTGCTATTTACCCTTTAAAGCAGGGTTAGTATTCGAAAAATATACGTCGTATATCGTAGGAGAGATATGCGACCTTAAGTTTTATATCAAAAAATATGCACGGAGGCATAAATGGCTAGTGTAATTTCAATCAGTAAACTGCCCTACAACTTACCATCGAGTGAGCGAGAGCAATTAAGAACCCTTGCAAAAATTATCGGTTTCCGACCGGAGTTACTTGTCGGAGGAGGAAAGAATGAAACCGATGCAATTTGCTCTATGATTTTGTATAGGCATCTAAGTCAAAAACAGCGAATCGATGCAATGAAAATTATTCGGAGTGTATCGAATCGAGCATTGATGGGGAAACTTATCACTGGGGCATTGGATGCGACATTTTTGAATTCACAGTATGGAGTGTGGTCCATGACGAATAAAGAGCTACAGAATGACAAGAGCTTTCATGAGTTTTTAGATACATTCGTTAGTTATGTTGGGATTGGTGCATCCAGTTTGGGTATTAAAGATCTATATGAGAAGTCCCTTGCAAAAGGAAAGTTTGGTCGTAGTGGCTTAGCTATGTTAGTGATTTGGGGTGCTGTTGCTTTTAACAAGTCAGAGCTTAAAAAAGTGAATAGAGAACTTGCGAATCGTAGTGTGCTATTAACTTCGGAGTTACACTAATGATTTATAATGTTCTTTCATATGTAGCTGTCACTGTTTTTGCGATTTGGCTTTGGAATGATTCTTCCGCTGAACACAAAGATAATCTATTCTATGTTGCAATAATATTCTCTCAAATTGGTTTTTTCCTTTACTCAAGAAGGTTAGACAAGCTAAAAGACAGGATATCTGAACTGGAAAATAACAAGTTGTAACTAACAGATAAGAATAGGTGTCACGCAGCCGACACCTTAATTCGCAGTCAGTCAAACAAGACACCCATCCCAACTAACGAAACGCCTTTATAGCCTAAACTATCAATAGTGATTTATTTGGGGAGTTATACGTAGAGTTTGCCTTCTCTACGCTAGTTGCGTACACTTTCTGTATGAAAAGCGTATTTGTCGAATCAACCATCTTTGAAAAGTACCGAAATGAATACCTCAGTGATGAAGAGTTCAGACTCTTTCAAGCTGAGTTAATGTCCAACCCTAAGCAGGGGGATGCGATTCAAGGTACAGTTGGTTTGCGAAAGATTCGAGTTGCAAGTAAAGGCAAAGGTAAGCGTGGAGGCTCACGTGTGATCTATTACTTCCTCGATGATAAGCGGCGTTTCTACTTGCTAACTATCTATGGCAAAAATGAAATGTCAGACTTGACCGCAGAACAAAAGAAACAGTTAAAGTCTTTTATGGAGGCGTGGCGCAATGAGCAATCGTGACCTATTTGCAGAATTAAGTTCCGCTCTTGTTGAAGCGAAAGAGCACTCAGAGGGCAAGCTTACCCTTAAAACCCATCAAGTTAACGATATTAGCGATTTAAATATCTCACCTGATGAAATTGTGAGTATTCGTGAGCAGTTTAATATGTCACGTGGTGTTTTCGCTCGTTTGCTGCATACATCATCTCGAACATTGGAAAACTGGGAGCAAGGACGTAGTGCTCCAAACGGACAAGCTGTCACCCTTCTAAAGCTGGTTCAGAGTCACCCAGAAACTTTGTCACATATCGCTGAGCTATAACAAACAGCAGCATTCGACCCGATTCCTTAGCAGTTTTGGTATCAATCGGCGGCGGTGTTTTCGGTGGTTAAATTGGCACCTGCGCAATTGGGCGCATGTGGTTTATTCGCTTTAAAGGCAACCAAAACCACTCTCAGTTTTTTGAGTTAGTAAAAAAGTAAAGTATAACTATTCCCCCCTCTATTGGGACGTTTTACATTAAAATTAAGAATGGACATGATGAATAAAGTTATTGCAACTGAACTTCCATTGAGCAGTCTTCTGAGTAAACGAATTAGAGCTACGGATTTTATAGACTGTTTTTCCGTAAAGTCTGATTTGACGCCTCGTCATGCGGCGGAAATCATCGCGGATTTTCCTGTTTGGGCTCGCTTTCTAGTTAGTATTAGAAATTTGGTAACTTCTCCCTTTGGTCTTTCAAGCGATGGTCCCGAAGCAAAAGATAAAGTAGGGTTCTTTCCTGTTGAAGTTGAAAATAATCAAGAATTGATTGCTGGTTTTAACGATAAACATTTAAATTTTAGAGTGTCCGTAATATCTCAAAATGGAAGGGTGTTTTTATCTACATGGGTGCGTACAAATAATATAGGCGGTAAAATTTACCTTAAGACCATTCTTCCATTTCATATTTTGATTGCTCGTAATGCTTTAGTTCGTGTTCGTTTGGCCAGTGGTTAAAGGTAAAATACAACAAATAAGAATAGGTATTGCGCAGCCGACACCTTATTCGGGTGTTGAACAAGCCCGATGCTCCTTTCTATAGTAAAACGGTGTTGGTGTCGGCGGGGCCAAGAGCGTCAAACAAGAGAGCGTCAAACAAGACACCCATCCCAACCAAATTATTGAGACACCCACTCTAACTCGTGTGGCATTATTGAGACACCCACTCTAACTCGTGGGACAAAATCACATAAGCAGCCATGCCTATCAGCAATTGAAATGTTTAAATGGATGTCTTGTTTTCAGTCCCTGCTTTATAAACTATACAAAGATGAGTAGCCAAGTCTTTGTATTTTTTGATAAGTTTGTTGAAAGAGCGAATATTGGTGGGGATGGTGCCATGGTAAATAGGCTCATCTCTCGAGTTATCAACACAATAAGCGACATCTGTGGTTTCTTTGTGAACGTCTAGTCCAATGAAAAACGTGCTAGATTTAGACATGTCGATCTCCTGTTCTGTTATGACGGTAATCCCCACGACAAACGCAGGAGGTCGACACTTTCACCAGGGAATCATTATGTCTATGCATTAAAATAGAGAGAAACTATGAACAAAGGATCTTTGACTTTTTTCTGTGGAAAAATGGGTTCAGGAAAGTCTACAAGAGCTGCTGAAATCGCACAGGAAAGTAACGCAGTATTGCTTTCAGAAGATGAATGGCTTGCGTCGCTTTATCCAAATAGAATTTCATCGCTAAATGATTATATTGAATATTCAAATCTACTTAAGCCGCAGATTAAAAAACTTGTTCAATCCATATTGTCTACGGGAACTAATGTGGTTATGGATTTTCCGGCAAACACTCTTTCGCAAAGAAATTGGTTTCGGAGTATTTTCTCCGAGATCGAAGCGCCACATAATTTGATATACATCGACTTGCCAAATGAAGTCTGCCTAAAACAGATTGGAAAAAGACGCAAAGAGCAGCCAGAAAGAGCAGCAACTGATACACCAGATATGTTTGAGCAGGTTACAAAATATTTTGTGGCACCAACATCAGAGGAAGGTTTCAATACTACAAAAGTGACACAAAATGCATAACAAGGCGCTGCTACGGAAAATGCACTCACTGGGAAGAGCAAGGACATCCATGATAAAAACTACAGGACAGTAACAGTATTAGTGAAGTGAACACCACTGCAATCATTTAGTTCTCAGGCGTTAATCATGCTGATTGGTGGCTGAATTCACCATTAATCACTCATCTTGATGATTTCTGGGCCAATACACGCCTCAGCAAAGCTGATGGTTCAGACATAGTTCGAAAGCAAGCTCGCGCTTAAGCGCGATTTAACAAACGTTTGCTGCAACTTAAACCGGCCGTTCGTTTATGCCCCATATGCTGATGGTATTGCCTAAGCAAGCTTTCTTGACCGACTGCGCCAGAAAAGTGCCGTTCAAACTCACCGCTTAAAGTCAGCCACTGCGCTTCGTTTATCCCTAAACGTTGGATGATGGAACTTGGTAATCCTCCCATTATTAACCGCATTTATTCGTAGAATTCATGCTGCCGTTTTTAGTGGTGGGAACCCTCCATTTGCAAGGTGTGGTCGTTGATGATTGTAGAACCATAACCATTGGGTCGCCCGCTCTTGAACCTCTTCAAGTGTGTCAAACAAATACTTACTCACTAAGCCAAACCTCATAGTACGGTTGAACCTTTCTATATACGCGTTTTGTTGTGGGTTCCCTGGCTGAATATAATCGATTCGAATGTCGTGGTTGTTGGCCCATTTAATAAACGCATGGCTAATGAACTCAGGACCATTGTCGCAGCGGATCGCAACAGGTTTGGTTCGTTGTTCGATGAGCTGCTCTAAGATCCGAGTGACTCGTACTGTGGGCATTGAAAAATCAGGTTCTGACGCCAGACCTTCACGTTTGTAATCATCTATCACATTGAATAAACGGTACTTCCGGCCATCAGATAGCTGATCATGCATAAAGTCCACGGACCAAACTTGGTTTGTTTTAATCGGCTCTTTAAGAGGCTCTGGCGTATGGCGATTCAGGCGTCGTTTTGGCCTAATACGTAAGTTTAGAGCCAATTCGCAGTAGATCCGATAAACCCGCTTATGGTTCCATGTATACCCTTTAACGTTCCGCAAATGGTGAAAACACAGGCCAAAGCCCCAGTCAGAGCAGTCTTCACTGTTGCACAGCGTTACTAACTCTTGAGCTATCAACTCATTCTCAGGTTGAAGCTTCGATTTATAGCGATAGCAGGTCTCGCTGATCCCAAACCAATAGCATGCACTTTTAATGCTGATGTGATAGTTCGCCACCGAACGCTGAGCCATCAATCGACGCTCACAGGGCTTCACCACTTTTTTGCCATCGCCTCTGAGATCACCTCTGCTTTAAGGCGTTCTTCCGCATACATCTTTTTAAGCCGTCGATTTTCATCTTCGAGTTCTTTCATCCGCGCCATAAGGGATGCGTCCATACCACCGTATTTCGAACGCCACTTGTAAAAGGTTGCGTTGCTCATTCCATGCTCACGACAGAGCTCAGGAACAGGTGAACCAGCCTCAGCCTGCTTGAGAATAGATAAGATCTGACTGTCCGTGTAACGTGACTTTTTCATGTTGAATCTCCTGTATTTACTATACGAGAAAATTCTACTTTTGCATGGGATTAATTTTCGGGGGGATTACCACTTTCGCCACTGTCGATGTCACCGATAAGCTCACTTGCGAGCGTCTTGACTGAGGCATAATGATAATTCCCCAAATAAATCACTATTGATAGTTTAGGCTATTACAAGCGTTTCGTTATTTGGGGTGGGTGTCTACTATGACGGTCAATATCATGAATGGTTAAGTGTAAGGCCTCGCTCAAGCGCAGTCCCATTGAATACAATACTAAGAAGAATACTTGATAGCGGGCTTGCTGGGTCATGCTTATCACTAAGCCGACTTGTGCGGGGCTTAAGATATCGAGCGAGCGGTCAAAGTGAGCAGAAATCCGACGTACCGCACGCGAATACGCATCAATGGTGGCTGGTCGTTTCCCTTGTAAGGTTAAATTGGTAAGGTGTTGTTTATGTAAAACATGATAACGATGTTGTTGGGTAGGGTTCATGCTGCATACTCCGATTCATCACGACCGATTGGCCGCGTAACATTGAATATGAGATATCTGATGTGATGCACTCTGCCGCAGAGCGGCTTCGTTCAACAAGGTACTTAAACGGAATTAAAACAGTTGGCTCAGTTTCGCTTCGATCCACATTTTAGCCAACTATTTTAGTCCGCTTAAACTGGCGATAAATTAAAATCAGAGTAATGAGTTAAAAATTGAAAAAATTTGGGTTTTTGGTTCTTAATGTTGGCGGATTTCTTTAAAGAAAAGGACATAAAGTATCCTGTAATTGTAGGTTAAACTTTACCAAGGCGCTGTAGGCTCCCCTCGTAAATCTTTGAGTCCCGCAGAGTGACTCAACCAGCGAAACTCGTTAATTGCCCAGCGTATTCGCGGCTCTGTTATCACATATTCAGATCTTCGTCGTACTTCTTTTCCTCATCTTACAACAGATAAAACCGCCCGTTTACGGATGGAATTCGCCTGATAAAACTATGGGTTTTTAAATATAAGGAGCATTATGAAATTATTTTTTATTACATTACTTTGGCTATTCACTAGTTTTAATTCATTCGCAACTGCAATAGAAAAAATTGTGAGCATTGAAACAGGTATGGGTAAGTTAGAGGGGACTCTACTGACAAACGATTTTAAAGATTCTAAAACAGTAGTATTAATTATTGCAGGTTCAGGACCAACCAATAGAGATGGCAATAACCCAACAATGATAAATAACTCTTTAAAAATGTTGGCTGTTCAACTTGCGAAAATAGGGATTTCATCGTTAAGGTATGACAAAAGAGGTGTTGGTGAAAGTAAAAGTTCAGGGTTAAAGGAAAATGAATTACGTTTTGAAAACTATATTCATGATGCTAATAGCTGGGTTGAATACCTGAATAATTTAAGAAACTTTAAAAAAGTAGTTGTTATTGGTCATAGCGAGGGATCTTTAATCGGTATGGTTGCTTCACAGAAAAATAATGTAGATAAATTTATATCTATAGCAGGTGCAGGACAACCAATAGATCAAATAATACGAGAACAGTTAAAATCTCAATCGCCTGTTGTTATAGAGCAATCAACATCTATCTTAGATAAACTATCGCAAGGTGAAACAGTTGAAAATGTTCCTGTATTTTTAAACTCTTTGTTTCGTCAACGCTTGCAGCCTTATATGATTTCTTGGCTTAAATACGATCCACAAAAAGAAATTGCTAAACTTAATAAACCTGTATTAATTGTTCAAGGCTCTACAGATATTCAAGTTAGCTTAATGGATGCTGATAAACTTGCAGCAGCAAATAAAAATGCAGATAAAGTTGTAATTCAAAAAATGAATCACATTTTCAAAGAGGCTACTCTTGATAGGCAATCCAATTTTCAAACATACAATCAACCTGAATTACCTATAAAACCAGAGTTAGTTAAAGTGATTGGTGACTTTGTACTTAACTAATTAAAAAATCACCATACAATAAGAATAGGTGTCGCACAGCCGACACCTATTCGGGTGCTGGCGGATCTCCTCATAATTCTGTCATCCTACAGAAGTGCGTTAACCGTTGATATTCTATGATTGCCCATCAATATTGTTGCTCTCGAATGTGGTAGCGCCGATGCTTCCGCACTTCCCGTTCCTGCCTTTGGGGTGGCCCTTGTATAAGTAAGCAGAACACTTAAGTGGGGAGGGCTTTGCCAACTCACATTCGCCAATAAAGTGTGGTTTGTTGGTAGCTTCAGAATAAAAAGTTTTGTTCCAACACCAGGGTTGGTTGGGAAGTTTGATAGAGACTTCGCCCCGGACTCGGCCGAGCCAAAACCAGCCTTTACTTTCTACTTGTCGAAACCAGGTATTTCGAAAGCCAGCATCGGAAACAATGATCGGAACACACCCATCGGGGAGTATGGTTTGCAGTTTGTTCAAGAAGAGTTGGTGACTGTTGGGTGAGTTGTACTGTTTATATTCGAAGGCTTGCTGTATACCGTCACCGCTCGTCCCTTAACAGCAATCGACGCACGTAAAGTCATGTAACGTAGTAGCTCTCGTACATCAGTCCAATCGACTAGCATACAGGCATGGGATTAGCTCCGCAAATCTGCCGAGCATGCCATTTATAGATAGCGTCTTTTTCTAGATGAAGGGCGTGGTTCCCGAGGAGTCCGTTGATGCGCTTAATTGAATGTTTTACGGTAGTATTTGTTTCAAGTGAACGACCAATTGTGGTCAGGGTCAATTCAGCGCCGTCGAGAACGGATTCGGTAGCAAGTATCAGATAATTAAGTTGTTTTTGTGAATATTTGGACACTGGTTAGCCAGTGTTTGCTGTAGAATTTGGATATCGCACATCGCTAAGAATCTCTTTCTTATCTATCTGTGAAGGTGTGTTTTTGGCGAAATTCATTAGTTCAGATAGGGCGATGTGCGTCTATTTATTGTTTTGAAAGGAAATTATGAGTGGATTCACTAGATGCGGGCGTTATGCTATGAAATCGAACAACAGGAATATATATAAATGCAGATTTACAAAATTCTCACAAGAATATTTGTTGGCTCAGCAGAGTTAGAACATTCTATTCATTTCTATGAAAAACTCTTCGGGAAAAAATGTGAACTGAAGTTCAACTATTCGGAAAAAGATCTTGAATTAGCAATGGTTGGTTCAATTTTGTTGATTTCAGGATCTGCAGACCGCCTGAAACCATTTATAGAAACGAAGGTTACGTTCTTGGTGGATTCAATAGATGAGTTTTTGGAATTTCTTACAGCATATGATTCAACCATTTTGGAATACCCAAAATCGGTTCCAACAGGGAAGAACATGCGAGTGAAGCATCCAGACGGTTTGATTGCAGAATATGTTGAATACAAAAAAGAGGGAAAAGCATCACAAGGCTAATTCAGCCGACGCAAAAAGCGGCACGGCTGATTTGCGATGTTATGCGTACTTTTCGATTAAGGAGATCGAGTTTGAAAGGTAACTGTTTGTGTGGCGAGGTGTCGTTTGAATTATCTGGTATCTTACCTCCGATTTATCAGTGTCATTGTTCGCTTTGTCGCAAAGTATCTGGGGCGTCATCGAATTCAGCTTTAATCGTCAGAGCTGATAGTTTTAAATGGCTTTCGGGGACAAATTCTATTAGTCGTTATGTTTCAAGTTCAGGTTTTAAATCGGAGTTTTGCCAATGTTGTGGAAGCCCTGTACCAAACATAAGCTCTAGCAAAGACACATATTGGGTACCAGTTGGTTTGATGTCTGAAGATTTAGCAACGACAATCAAGGCTCATGTTTACGTTAATTCGCGAGCAAACTGGGATGAGGCATTTATCTGCGACAACGTCGAAAAGTTTGCCACAATGCCTTCGGAATCTGAATGGTTGAAATTATCGGAGTAAGCGCACGCATACAAGCGTTTAAGACCGATTCAACGCTTGGTATTTTCCGGCTTATTTTGGGTTTAGTGTTTATGTCACAATGGTTTGGTAGGATGGTGGCGTTGCTCGCCACGTTACACCATCAACGCTTAACTCGTTTCTGTGTTACACCAGCATTTTATAGCTCATGATGTGCTGCGGCCCAGCAGGCCCTCCTCGATACAAATCTCCGGTGTCTTGAAAACCACATTGTGCGTAACATTGATAGGCTGCTTTATTTCGGCAGTTCACGGTTAAATATAGCGCTCTAAAAGATGGGTAAACTTTCTCGATATAATTGGGGAGTTGTAAGAGTACTTTTTTTGCAATGCCTTTGCCCTGAGAGTGCTGGTCTATGAGTAATGAGCGGATCCCTAATGAGTCTGGCGGACAAAAGTCATAACTTGCGCTATACGCTAAATCCAGGATGAAAAATCCGACCACTTGATCTTCAACGATGACGAGGTGCGGGTGTTCATGCGCTGCAAGTTTTGCGATTAACCCAGAGACATTGTCAATGGCAAATATGGCTTGTTCAGGTTTAACACTTAAGCCACTCACTTGTTGCGCCCGTTGGGCGCTATATTTTTCAATGATTGGCATCTAGTCCTCGAATATATTGATACTTAACTCTTTGTTAAATATTGGTAAAGCCATGGCTTCAGCCTAACAAGATTGGGGTGAATATAAAAGTGAGTCCACGCTAAAATCTCCAGCATTTAAATTTGTATGAGATGGCTCTATGGACAGCGAAGCAGAGCGGGCTCACGATCTTAACTGGCTTGTTTGTTTGGCAACATTGGGAAACAGGGACGACTGCTCGTTCAAAATGTATCTGCCTTCGTACTATGTATCTATAGCGCTTTAAACTCTTAACTCGCTCCAAAAACTCTTGACCTTAAGTTGACTTGAGGTTTTATGCTGCTGAATATTAACTGTTCAGGAGCAAAAAAGATGAAAGTAGCCGTTGTTTATTACAGCAAAACTGATATCACGCGACAATTAGCGCAAGCGATTATTGAGGGACTGAAAACACAAGCTTGTATTGAGGTGCTTGAGCATTGTATTACGGGGAAAGAAATCATAGCGGGCAGGTTTCAGAATAAACCATTATTTGAATCGATTCTGAGTTGTGATGCATTGCTCATGGGAACGCCAACTTATATGGGCGGGGTCTCGGCACAATTTAAAGCATTTGCCGATGCGAGCAGTGAGTATTGGTCTGAGCAACAGTGGGCTAATAAGCTGGCAGCTGGCTTCACTTGTGGCAGCGCTTTAAATGGTGATCAGTCGAGTACCTTGCAATATTTAACGATTCTGGCGAGCCAACATGGGATGTATTGGCTTGGTTTAGATACCGCTGATGGTTATCGAAATGATGGCTTAAATCGACTCGGTTGTCAGCTTGGGCTTGTGGCGCAAAGTCGTCACGATCAGGTCAATCCCGTTGATCTCGCAACCGCGAAATATTTGGGACAAAGAGTTTCAAATTTGCTGTTCCGATTGAATAAAGTTGACGGTTAAGCCTAAGTTTCATAGGGATGCTTATTTAAATACAGGGCGGAAAAAACTGCGTTGGTAACTCACAATACAGTCCGTCTCTTCAGCAAATCGAAAGGCTGCAATACACTCTGGATCGGCCAAGGATTTAGTCCGATAGTCTTCATATATGGCTAGACTGGGAAAGCTGAATAGGGCTAAGGCAATATTGTTAGCGCCTTCCGACGGTAGGAAATAGCCATGGTGTTGACCACCAAACCTTTCGACCAAAGGGATCCACATCTTTGCATATTTTTCGAATTC
The DNA here is from genome assembly GCF_050870865.2 of Agarivorans sp. QJM3NY_33. Classification (NCBI taxonomy): domain Bacteria; kingdom Pseudomonadati; phylum Pseudomonadota; class Gammaproteobacteria; order Alteromonadales; family Alteromonadaceae; genus Agarivorans; species Agarivorans sp. QJM3NY_33. The sequence goes on along the minus strand of NZ_CP194039.2, from coordinate 3,125,230 downwards.
CTTTGCTTTTTTCGGGTCAATTACATAGTTCAGATAGCAAGTGATCATCAATTTTGAACTCCAGTTTAGATTGTTTTTTAAAACTAAATATTGTGCAACAACTTACTTATTGTTGACGATGTTTGTCTCATCGCAATTTATTGCGACGGCGCTTCGATAATCGCTTGGGTGGTATAATTTTTATCTAACACAAAGCGTTGTTGGGTGTCTCCCAATGTGAGGGTAAACCCATCTGTCTCTAAGCTATAGTTCCAATCTTGTTCGTAAGATGTCAGTTTGCTTTCGTTTATCTCATAGTAGGAACCGCCCAAGGCATAGAGTTTACCTTCGATGGAAGCCATATAATCTTGATCGAAACCGTCGTCTTGAATTACATGTAGCTCTGTCGCTTGGTATACCCATCCGTCTCGGAAAAGATAGTAGTAGTCTCTGGAAAATAGCTCGTCGCTTCCATCGTTGTCTTTATCTTGTATTTTTTCAATGGGATAGAGGGTCAGCTTATTTCCTTTTTGCTCAGAGTACAGACGCCATACGTGGTTTTGTAGCGCTTGTTCTGCCGTAGCAACTGGATTGCTGTCGCCTGAATCTCCTTGACCACAGCCGAGTAGTAGAAAAACAGAAATGAGTTGGAATGATATGAGTAAATTTTTCATCTTTATCCTTAACTTTGAATTCGATGATTGAGTTTCGATGGCGACGATGGTTTCTCTTTAGAATGACTGATGGTGCCTCGTCATCTTTTTGCGCTGTCAGTATCACTAGCTGATACTCTAGACACTACTTTATTTTTGTTTCTTTGCCAAACAACTTATGTTGATGATTACTTAAGTGAAATTAAAGCGAATGAAGGATAGGTTAAGTTCGATATTGTTTATATTCAGGTGTATCTTGTTGATACACTCCAAGCTCAAAATGGTCGCTGAGAATTAAATTATGGAATTGAAAGTTTTAGTCGATAACAACACCATCATTGATCGTTATTTTTTGGCTGAGCCCGCTGTTTCATATTTAATTCGCGAGGGTGATACCAAGATATTATTTGATGTGGGATATTCAGATATTTTGATAAAAAACGCTCAAAAAATGAATGAATCTCTTATGGATATTGATTATGTGGTTATTTCTCACGGGCATAATGATCATACTGGTGGTTTAGTTCCTCTTGTGAAATATTACTCCGAAGCAAAAGCTGAACATTTTAACTATCCCCATCCAACACTTATCGCTCATCCAGATGCTTTTTCATATAAAGAATATGAAGGTGATGACATCGGTTCAAGTTTAGATCGTAAGCGATTAGCTCGGTATTTCAATACACGTTTAGTCACTGAACCATTATGGATTACTGAGCACATTGTATTTTTAGGTGAGATAGAAAGAGCGAATAATTTTGAAAATATCGAACCAATTGGTCGGTGTGAGCACTTAGACTCAATGGTCGATGATTATGTGAAGGATGACTCCGCACTCGTCTATAAATCATCACAGGGCCTAGTGATTGTTACTGGATGTTCTCATTCCGGGATTTGTAATATTATCGAATACGCAAAAAAGGTTTGCGGTGATGAGCGAGTGATCGATGTCATTGGCGGTTTTCATCTTATGAATCCAAGTGAACTTCAAGCGGTAGGCACATTAAAATACTTCAGTGAGCAGAATATAGAAACGATTCACCCATGTCATTGCACAAGCTTGGAGTATAAAATAAATTTGTCTAAATCAAGCCATGTGGTAGATGTTGGTGTTGGTTTGTCTCTTGACTTCTCATAGATGGTTTTGCGATAAGTATCGACTGATAACAAAATGGCGCATTTAGAATAATCAGCGAGCAGATAAAATGAAGATGAGCATTTTCAGTGAATCACTTGTTTAGTTTCTTTCAATCAACAATCACCCGCTAGGCTTGGCAATGTTTGGGCTTTTGTTACAAAGTTCAAAGCCTTGCTCAGCTTTACTAGGGGGGGCATTCCTATTTATAAATACGGGCGGAAAAACCAAGCCCATAGCTCGTGATTCCCAATGGTACGCAATCAATATTTATATCCTACTGGTAGTACACAAGCCTTACACTCCTCAAAAAGCAGCCGCGACTATTGGTAGTATGCTACAAATTCGGTTAAGGGCTCATTTTCCCATGGCTATACGCTATAACGGTAAAATGTTCAGTTTAGCAGCCAAGGCACCAATTGATGCCTTGGCTGTCAAATCGCTATCATGGGTTCGTCGCGTTTAAGTGCAATCGCTCAATGACTTGAGCGATTGCTTTATGATTCGATTAAGCGTTAATCGCCGACAGCGTGGCGCTTTGATGGCGGCTGGCTAGACTTGAAGGGCTGAGGCCCCAGTCGATCATACTGTGCTTTTCTTCGATCTTATATAAGCTTTGCTCGCTGGCATGGTTGAGAATTTTGGCCGCTCGCCAACTGGCTAAGCTTAGTTGTGGTTCGGCGATCCCGTGGCTATGCAGTCCGGCATTCACCATATAAATGCGGTTTTTACTGGGGCCCTGCCAGTTCACATCAAAATCGGCGTTTAGCTGAATTTGACCAGCCGTATCGCGCTCAAATAACTTGCTGAGCTCGGCGATGCAGGGAGGAAGGGCGCGTTGGTAGCCAGTGCAGAGGATCACCACGTCGGCGTCCAGTTGGGTCGTATTCTGGTTCAGGCCATGCTTGAGCTGCAGTTGATAGCCAGTGTTGTGATCGCTGAGTGAAGTTAAGCTGCGATTTGGCTGAATCGACCACCAAGGCGGATTTCTAAGTACATAGCGGTCATGATAAAGGCGCTGGTAAATGCTCAAGAGGCAATCGTTAGTGATGCCATCGCTGGTGAATTTTTGGCGTGCTACCTCGCTATTCTTGATGTCTTGTTGCAGTGAGTAGAAACCATTAACGTAGTCGGGCATAAAATATTGGTCGGTAAAGCAGCTTTCATCGAGAACTTCGATGTTTGGTCTGCGCGATACCCAGGTTAATTGACTGACTTTGCCAAACTCACCATCAAAAACATGTTGAAATATATCGGCGCCGCTTTGTCCGCCACCAATAATCGCCACTCGTTTGCCGCTTAAGTTGGGTTTACGAAGGCCCAATTCACTGGCATGAAAACAAGTATCGTTGACTAAGGCTTGGCAGAAATCGGGCATCTTGGGGCGAGTGCCAGTGCCGATCACCAAATGGCGACTATGCAAGCGCTGTTGTTTGGTTTCCAGGGTAAACCGACCTTGCTCAAAGCTCACCGACTGAACTTCATGATCAAATTGGGTATTGGGCAGTGCCTGCGCCGCCCATGACAGATAGTCGGAAAACTCTAAACGAGAAATAACCGACTGACCCGAGGCAATGAAGGGGTAGAGCTTTTGTTGGCTCACTAAATAGTTAAGAAAGCTATAGGGATTGGTGGGATCGACACTCGTCACTAAATCTTTCAAATAAGAGGTTTGCATTTTTGCATCACTTAGCAGCATGCCGGGATGCCAGGCAAAGCGGGCTTGTTTTTCTAAAAATAAAGTTGAGAGCTGCGCTTTGCTGCTGGCAAGCGCTGCAATGCTGAGGTTGAACGGGCCAATGCCAATGCCCAGTAAATCATATGCTGGTGTATTCATCATGCGAAACCTCTAGATTACAAACTGATTAAAGAAACGTTCTCGCTCGCACTGTAGTAATGCGGCTCGTTTGTGTGGAAAATCAAACTCAAATTGCTTTTCTAAGCCTAAGCGCTCGGTGATTTTAACCACGCGATGGTTATCTGCGCGTGGTTCGCCCATCACCCGCTGGGTTCGCGGATCATCAAGAAAACAATATTGAATAATTGCGCAGCCCCAGGTATCAAAATAAACACCGCCGCGAAAATCGAAATTGCCCACCAAAATGTGTACTCCTCGGTCATAATTCTGATAGGCATAATGGGGACCTAAACGGTCTTCAGGGGTCCAGTAAACCTCGAAGTAACCAAAGGGCACGCCATCAAATTCGCCAATTACCGCGTATTGGTGAGGATCTGAGCGCATCTGTTCTAGATAGCTTGCATGTTGTTCAAGGCTGCCAGCTAATTCCCAAACGGGGGCGATCATGGGGTGGTTGTGCCAGTGATGAAAGCTATTCAAGTCGCGCTGTTGATCGATCACTCGAAAGCTTAGTTGTCGCTTCAAATGATAGTAGTAACGGGTGAATACTTGGCCAGTGGGTTTGTTGGGACGCCGTGGGTGCTCAATGCCATTGGCAGCCGTTAAGTGTTGAGTGGGTGGCAACTCGGCTTGTGGCTCTCGCCATAGCGGGGCAATTTGTAAAAATTGATGCAGGCTCAAGCAGGGCCCCGTTTCGCCTTGGCTGGAGGCTTCTAAATGAGCGCTGGCAGCCTCGGGGAAATAGTCTGCTTGTAAGTGGCTTGCTTTGAGCTGGTAAAAAGCATGCTCGGCGGCGCTCCACCAAACTAAATCATCACTGTGTGGTGCATCGCTAACAAGCCTTAAATCCAGATGGCATTGCCGTTGGTGCAACAGTGCTTTGCCCTGAGCAGTGGTTTGGCCGTATTCTCGTACGCTGAATTCAAGACGACCAGCACTCGTTTGCTCGTCTGTAAAACACAGCTGGCGGCCACCTGCTAAGGTTTTATGGCTTTGTGGTTGTGCTGCGCTCAGCTGTAAGGGATTGGCAATGTCGCAATAGATTCGACTGGGATCACTGAGCGTGGCTTCGTTATGATCGGCCAAGAAGCAATAAAAATTACGCTTCCAATGCAGCGTGGGTGAGTCCAATACATAGTCATAGAAGGAGCTATCTTTTGGCCGAGCTGCGCGTAGCGCCGAGAGTTTATCGCAGCAGAGAGACCATAATTGTTGCTCGCTTATCAAGCCCTCGGCGCCAATTGCCGCAATGGTGTTGAGGAGGGTGTTGCCAATCAAGTAATAAGCATGGAAGGGATTAAGCTGTTGCGCTGGCATAAAATAGGCGGGCGACTGCTGGTTAAGCTCTTCTTTAAAGCGTTTTAGGGCAAGATCGGTTAGGCCGATGCCCTGGCAATCGCGGTAGGCCATTCCTGCTGGCAGGTTATTCTCAATTTGCAAAACAATGTTTTGTTGATGCGCCAACAACACGATTCCGTAATCGCTGCGGGCAATACACAGCGGGGCAATCACCTGGTCCATGAAGGCCGAAAACCAGACTAGAGCCGCATTCTGCTGGCTTAAGTTTTGTTGTTCAGCATAGCCTCGGATCCATCGACAGGTCTGTGCCGAAGGTTGCGCTAGGCTGGTCTGATTGGCACTGGCTAATAGATAGTAATTAGCTGGGTCGAGCGTTTGCGCTTCATCGCTTGCTTGATAGAAAGGGTTTTGCCGTAAGCAGCTCAGACTTAAGTCGAGCACATTGCCATGCTGATCGGCGATCGCAGCCCACAGGGGTTCTTCCATAAAACAGGTGGTTGCTAAGCGTTGTTGCAACTCTTGACCGCTGCGAGTTTGCAACAGCCGACTAAATTGAATGCCGCGCTCGGCCTCGGTACTGGATAGTAGGCGCAATGAATTGGTTAGTTTGACTGGTAATGAGACCTTGAGCATCCATGGGAGCTGAGGGTGATAGATGGCACGTGTTGATGAGGTGGCGGTCCAGCCTGTCGAATTCAGTTGCAGATCTTTCACCACCGCTGACAGTTGTGTGGCTGAATCGCTATTGCGCCAGGCCTGCGCCTGCAAGGGGTGCATCGGCAGCGGCCACCACTCTTGGCCCAATTGTGCTTGCGCCACAAGCTCAGGTTGCTGCGCAAAACTGGCCTGAAAAAAGGCCAATAGTTGTTGCTGAACACGCTGTAATTCGGTTTGCGCTGTACCTGTACTGTCTTGCTCTGGTTGGCCGAGTGAACATTGGCCAACGAAGTGCTGTTGATGGACTGCAAACCATTCTATGGCAAATTGGCCTGCATGTTCTGGCAGATATTGGCGTTGTTGCTGGGCGTTTAAAGGCTCACAACTTTTCGCCGCTGGATGCATGCTATGACCAGCAGTGAGACTTTGCTCGGCATGAATAAATTGCTCGGTCGAATCCTCTGAGCGGGCGGCGAGGGCTGCTTCCGCTTCTATAATTGATTGCTGCGATCCGCATATGCGTTGCCGAAAGTTTTGTTTTCGCTGCTCGTCAATCTCGGGATAGAGCTGCTCGAGCACTAAATCTAGGGCTTGAGAAAAGTCAATGATTTGCTGCTGCTCTGCCTGATGTAAGATGATTTTGCCCGTATAACGATGACGCCACGCAGGGGAGCAATAGCTAAGCTTCAACTCTAGGGTCTGGCTTGGACAAAGCGGCAGGAATACCGAATTACCCTCCAAGTGTTTGTTAGTGGTTTCAACAAGTAGGCTATTGAAGAAAGCTTGTTGGCCTAGCGGATGAGTGTTCACTTATTTGCCTCCTGTTTGCTGGACGAGTGATTTAGCCAAGGGCTGAGCTGGCCAGCCCCTTGCCATTGAAAGGTGTAAGTTCGAGCATCTTTGCGTTTTTTTTGTCGAGGATTGAGCGGCGTGCCTAAGATCAAAAAGCCTACCGGGTGATGCTGTGGTTGCAAGCCCAGTAGCGGTCTCACTTTGGGGAGTGAGACCGCATCGGTGCTGTACCATACGCCACCAAAACCCAGCCCATCGGCTGCCAGCAGAATCATTTGGCAGGCGGCTGCGGCCGACAAGATTTGATCCTGCTCGGAGATCTTGCTATGCGGTTGGAGTGCCGCCGACACCAATATCATGCTTGGTGCCTGCTTTAAGTAGTTGGCGAGGCGTTTGGCGCGTTGCGGATCTAAGTCTTGTTCAGAATCCTGCCAAGCTTGCTGTAAGTGCTCGATTAATTCCCCGATCTGTTGGTGTTCGATCACTAAAAAGTGCCACGGGTTCAAGTTGCCGTGATCGGGGGTGCTCATGGCTGCCTGCAAGATTTGTTGCAGTTGGCTTGGATTGGGCGCGGGAAAGCCCATTTCATGTACATGATAAGACACCCGACGATTCAGACTATTGAGTAGCTCGGTCATTATTTTTTCGATATCCAATAAATAGCAATAATAAGAAGTACAGGCTGCCGATGACGGACACCATTAAGCCAGCGGGGATTTCGTTCGGTGACAATAGGCTGCGGCCTAAGCCATCGGCCCAAATTAGTAAAATAGCTCCGGTTAGGCCCGCGGCCGGGAGCAACTGAACATGACGGTATAATCCTAGAAGGCGGGCGCAATGCGGCGCCAGTAAGCCAACAAAGCTAATTGCGCCAATGCTGGAAACACAAATGGCAGTGAGTAGCGCCGATACAATCAGTAAGATGCGTCGCTGATGTTGCAAAGGGATCCCGACGGCTCGGGGAATAATTTCGCCCAGCGGCAAAATATCTAAACTGCGCAGGAATGGCACAATACTGCCGAGGCTGAGTAGGAGAACCACCGCTAAGGGTAAGATCCGATCAGTCGATGCACCATAGGTGGTGCCCGCTAACCACATCATGGTGACAGAAGCGGTCGAGCTGCCAAAGGTGAGTAGAATATGGGTGGCTGTGCCGGCAAAGGCGGAGATTACAATGCCAAACAAGGCCAGTTGCGAGACACTTAACTGCTGCTTTAATCCCCAAGATAACAAGCCAATCACCAGGCCCGCACCAACTAAAGCTGCGATGGTAAGGCTGAATTGTCCGGCGCCGGGATAAATCACTAATACGCAGGCAATTAATAAGACAGCAAAAGCGCTCACGCCGGATATATCGGGACTCGCCATCGGGTTTTTAAATAGGGTTTGCAGTAAGGTTCCGGCGCAGGCGAGGCCAAAACCGCCTAGCCCTGCTAGTAATACCCGCTGGTTTACCCAGCTTGCGCCAAGTTCTCCCGGCATTTTTAGGCAAAGCGTTAAAGTGGCCAAGAGTAGCAGTATTAAGCCACCGAGTACCCATTGGGCGCGGGCATGGATTAGTGGTTTTAAGGCGATGGTTTGGGTTTCCGTAGCCGCTAAGGCCCTGCCAGATTTTTGGAATAATAAGTAAATAAAGTAAGGGGCTCCGAGCAGCGCAGTAAATGCCCCCGTAGGTAGACGATAGCCTAAGAATAACAGGCTACGTGAACACCACTCGGCGGCCAGCACTAATACTGCTCCGAGTATCATGGTGAGCAGCCATTGTAGTAGCATCGCTTGGCGCGTATGACTGGCGCGTAATACTAAGCGGGCGAGGTGGGGTGCCATTAAACCGACAAAACCAACCATACCCACCAGTGCGGTGGCAAGGGCAGCCTGACTGATCGCCAGCAATAAAATCGCCCAACGCCAGCGTTTCACCGCTAAGCCTAAGGCGCTGGCGTGGGTATCGCCTAATAGAAATAAGGCCAGTCGTGGTAAGGCTAGGAGACCTATCAATAAAGTAAGGCTGATAGGCAATGCCGTTTGTTTGAGTAGTTCGGTATTGGTTTGCAAGACCTGACCGCTGCCCCATAGGAACAGGCCGTCGGTTTGGTTTTCAAAATACAACAATAGTAATGAAGAGACCGCGCCAGCACCTAGGCCCAGCGCCATACCAATTAGTACCACAGGCAGCTTACCGCCACCAATTAGCTGGCTGACCGTCAAGACTAATAGGGATAATAAGGCTGCGCCGAGCAATGCGCCGCCCCATAACAGGCTGAGTCCGGCTTCGGGGAGCAGTACCCGCACCAACACTGCACCTAATAAGGCACCGGCGGAAATACCCAAGGTTGAGGGTGAAGCAAAATCGTTATCTAAGGTGGTTTGAATGAATAAGCCAGAACTGGCAAATAGCGCGCCGGTGAGCAAGGCCATGGCAGCGGTGGGCAGCCACACATAGTCAAGCATGGCTTGAGCCAAATCAGCCGGGGCAATATTCGGGCGACTTAGAAAATAGACGGCGATGCTCAGTAGCATCAGTGAAGATACTGATAGTAGTGGCTTAACCATGTTGTTGCTCCTGCCAATCTAACAGTGATTGAGTGAAAGCCTCTGCCATTCTGATAGCTGATTCTGGGCCGCCAAAGCTCCATAAAGGAGTCACCTTAGAAAAGCGTTGTGCTTGCACAAAGGGCAGCTTAGACCAAACAGGGGAAAGGGTCATTCGCTCGCCATCGGCCTGATTTCCCGCCAAAATTAAATGGCTATGCTTGAGCTGAGGTAATTGCTCGAGTTGCAAGTGAGTAAAGTCTTTTCCCGGTAAGCCAGTTTGCCATTGATAGCGTAAGCCTAGTTGCAGCGCGACCGCGCCAGCTAAGCTGTCTCGTGTGAATACTCTTAAGCCATAACCCATGCCAACAAATTTGGCATAGCTGACTGAATAATTGGCTAAACCGGCAGTGGCGAGTTGTTGTTTCAGCTGCATGAAACGCTCATCCATCGCTTTGAGTTGTTGCACGGCTTGTTCGGTTTTGCCAAGCGCTTGAGCGATGTGGCGAAATACTCGCTGCGAGTGCTCGAAATAGTTAAAATCTGCTTGCTGTGGATGAGGAAATTGCTGATAGATGAGCGTGGGAGCAATCTGTTCCAAAGCGCTTAATAAGCGAGCATGGCGAAATTCGTAACCAATAATAAGGTCGGGCTTTAGTTGTGCAATGGCTGCTAAATTTGGCTCTTGACGTCGCCCTAGTTCGGTCACTTGTTCAGGCAGCTCGGGGTGGTTGGTTTGCCACTTTCGGTAGCCGGCATTTTGGGTCAGGCCAACTGGTGTGACACCTAAACTTAAGAGCATCTCTGCGGCCGACCAATTTAAGGCGACCACCCGTTGGGCGCTGTGGTTTAAGTGAATGCAGCTGGCTAAACACAGCTGCACTGGTGCCGCTTGGCTAGAGCTGCTAAGTAATGCACCGAGCACCAGTAAGCACTTCAATTGTCTTCGGTAAGCGCCTTTGAATATGCGGCTCATAGCTGCTCCTCTGGCCAAAGGACATGCTGCTGGCCGATTTGGTGGCTCCGTACTGGCGTTTGATAAACTTGACTGATCAAGGTCGCATTGATCACTTGAGCTACCGGGCCCTGGCTAACGATGCGGCCCTGGTTGATGAGAATGGCTCGGTCGCTATAACGGCTCGCTTGGTTGAGATCATGTAATACCCAAACGATGGTTTTTTTATATTGACGATTGAGTCGCTGCACTATTTTAAGCAAGGCTAATTGATGGGAGATGTCTAACCAAGAGGTGGGTTCGTCGAGCATCACCACTGGCGTGTCCTGGGCTAATACCATGGCCAGCCAGGCGCGTTGCAATTCACCACCCGATAATTCGGTGAGTTGGCGGTGGGCGTAGTCACCGATCCCGGTTTCATGCATTGACCAGTCGATGAGTTGCTTGTCACTGGCATTTAAGCGTTGGTACCACGGCCGATGTGGGTGACGACCAAAGGTGACCAGATCAGAGACGCTTAGGCTGGCCGGAACCGGATTACGTTGTGGCAGCAGTGCCAGCTGTTTCGCCAATTGGGCGCGAGGAATGGATTGTAGCGCCTGTCCTTGCAATACAACTTCGCCCTGTAAGGGACGGACTAAACCGCTTAATACCGACAATAAACTACTTTTGCCTGAACCATTGGGTCCGATCAACGCAGTGATCGAGCCCTCGATGATTTCACCACTCATGCTATTAAGAATGGTTGTTCCCCCCAATTGGAGGGAAATGTTATGGAAGCTTAACAATGAGTTATCCTTAGAAAACGGCGTTGTAGCTAACTGAGAAGGTGGTGCCTTTACCCTTGTAGGTAAATAACTCCGAGGCTGACAAGCTGCTATAAAGGATCTGTGCGCGCTGACTCCATAGGGTTTCGTAATCTTTGTTAAACAGATTTTGGATCCCAAAGTTAACCTGTCCCAGCTGCAGTGCGTAGTAGCCGTTTAGGTTTGCCAGTGAGTAACCATGAAGCTCGCTACCTTGATCATCACTGTAGTCGGCCAAGGTTTGCCATTGTAATTCAGCGCCGTAAGCTTGGTTGTCATAACCAAGGTTTAAGCTACCGTTAGAAGGACTCGCTTCTTCTGCCGCGAGTTTGTTCCAGGCACCATTGCTTTGGGTTTCGCTTTTGATTAAATGTGCTTGCAGACCGGTGTAGAAGTTATTGTCGAAGTAGTAGTTTGCCTGACTTTCAATACCATAAATTCGGCGTTGGTCATCGTTAACCACCACGGCTAGGGTACTTTTGTTGTAGGAGGTCGTTTTGTCGGAGATCGAATAGTAGCTGGCAACTTGTAGATCATAGTTACTGCTGGTTTTACGCCAACCAAGTTCAAAGGCATTGGTTTTTACGCCGCTGAGTCGATTGTCGGCCACATTAATGCTGTTGATTAAGTTTGGACCATCGCCATAGGTACCATCGTAGTTACCGTTCCCGTAATACTTCGCGGGATCGGGCAAGTTGAAACCTTGGCTGAAGTTAGCCCAAATTTGCTGCTGGTGGTCGATTTTATAGATGGCACTGAGATTAAATAGCAATTCATTATAATCACTTTTACCTCCTTTAATCACATCCGGATCGTTATACATCCCAATCGCTGACAGGTGTTGCTGTAAGAGGCCTACAATGTCACCGACTTCATGTTCGATGTGCTGATAGCGGAATCCACCCGACAGAGACCAATCGTTATTCACTTCCCACTTGGCTTGGGAAAATGCTGCGATATTGAGGGTGTCAATATCGGGGTAGCGCTGCAGGTTTTGGGTCTGTTTAAAGTTGAGACCGCCAGAAGCAAGTGCGGTATTGGCATCGTAAATTCGCTGTTTGGCGGAAAATGATTCTGATTCTGCATCGATGCCGTAAGTGAGCTGAACCTGATCAAAGTCTTTCACCAATACCAGTTTGCCGCCAAATACATCGGTTTCTTGAAGAGACGCACCATAGATCGGATAGCTATTGCCAGCTAAGGGGGAGCCGGTCACCCGATAAATAGAAGGAAAAGGAAAAAACTGCATCGACTCACTGCGGTAAAACAGTTGCGCCATCAGCGTTTGGCCCAGAATGTTGTGGTGCTGATATTGACCATTCACCATGACCCGTTCGGTGGATGGCTGTTCTTCAAGGGACAAGCCTTGTTGCACCGAAATTAGATCTGGCCGACCAAAAATCCCGGCGAGATTTGGTCCTAAATAGGTGCCGTAGTCGCTATCTTGTTCGCTGTTGTAATATTGCGCACTTAACGACAGCAGTTGCTGGTTATCGGGTTCAAATTCAAGATTGCCCATGATGTCGATGCTTTGATTAAACTGTAAGTCAGTTTGGGTGATATCTGGCAAAATCATCTGACCGTTGGCATCATAGGCTGCGCCGCTATCTTGGTAGGCGGCAGATAAACGGCCGCGCAGTTTTTCTGAGCCGCCAGCCACACTGAGTGCCAGTTTTTTATTCTGGTCATCACTATTGTTAAACCCAGATGAACCCGCTAAGTTGAGCGCTACTTCGGCAGGGCCGACGCTGGCCTTCTTGGTAATAATATTGATGATACCGCCAGCGGCTCCCGCGCCGTAAATCGCGGTCGCGCCGGAGAGCACTTCTACATGAGCAATATTGAAAGGGTCGATACTGTCTAACTGGCGGCTAATGGCTCGAGTTGAGTTGAGTGACACACCATCGATCATCACTAATGCCGAGCGTCCCCTTAAGTTTTGACCGTAATTGGTTCGACCCTCACCGCCAAAGTCAAAACTTGGGATCAATCGACCGAGTGCGGTTTTTAAATCGGCGCCAGCGTTCACTTGGCGTTCAATTTGCTGCTGGTCAATCACCCACATGGTGGCTGCTACATCGGCGATTGCGGTATCGGTCCGACTGGCAGTGACCACCATCGTGTCCAGGTTGGTGACGGCTTGAGCACTTGAAGCCATTAACAATAATGCAATGGGGCTCAACTTGGCTGTTAAAGGCGTTAATTTGTTCATTCGATTCCTTGAACTAAAGTGACATCATTAAATAACTTGGGTGGCAGGGCGCAGGTATTGCTGGAGGCACAATACACAGGCCACCAGCCCAAGCGCGAATACCCAAATGGGCGTTAATAAGGGAATGCTGAAATACAAACAGCTGCTCGATACGGCGCTACCGACTAAGTAACCACTGCTATGAGCCCGCGACAAAGAGCCACTGCGTCGACTCCGTTCGCTCAAACTCGATGATTGGGACAGTGCTAACTGGCTGTACCAAACCGGGAAACCAGAAACTGCAAGGGTCAGGCTGGTTAGCCCTGCGAGTAATATCAGCCATGGTTGTTGTGCCCCGCTTGAGCTGAGGCCAACCGAGAGGCTAAGTAGCAGGCACCCAAGTGCTAAACACAGCAGTAAAATGGGGGCCAGTGGGCGTTGTTGTTTTGACCACCAAGGGATTAAAAGTAACTGAGAGATCAGTAAGGTGATGCTGATGTATAACAAGATGGAGGCGTATAAACTTGAGGCCTGTTCCCCTTGATAGCCTAAGTCGAGCAATAGTGGCAACAGGTAGAATTGTAGTGTGCTCACCAAGGCAGTCATCAATAGCGCACTGAGCAAAATTAGTTTCAGCTGATTGGGGCGGCGTCTGGTTTTGGCTTGTTCACGAGGGGACTTGCCTGAGTATGTCTGGAGGGGGAAATCTTTGGCAAAATCGACCTGATTTTCAGCCTTTTCGCACAGTTGCTTGATTAGTAAGGGTAGCACTAAAATCAGGGGGATTAGCAGTAAGTACTGCATGCTAAAAGGCAGTAATACTAAGCTTGGGCCGAGTAAGCGACCGAGAGTAATTGCGCCACTGGTTTTAGCGAGTTGGCCTAAGCCATTTTGTTTTGTAATCGCCAAATGGGTTTGCGCCAATATAATAAAAGCGCTGCTAAATAGCCCTAGCGCTAAGCGTGCCAGTGCCATTACCGGTAGCGAAGGCGTTGTTGGTATAAGCAAGGCGAAGTAAAACAACAGATTTGCAAGGATAAAGCCACTGATGGTGATGCGTGAACAGAAGCGGATCCCCAGTTTTGGCAGCCACTTGCCCCAAAGACCGCTTCCCAACCAAAAGCTAATTAAATTAACATTCACGACCGCCGCAATCAGTCCTAGACCCTGTTCCGATCCCTGCAAACCCTTTAATGCTGCAATGTTTGGCAACAAGGCAAGTAGCAGAGTTTGGTTTAATCCCAAAGCGATGAGTAAACAGCGATACAGCATTAACTTGTTAATCTTAATGATAATGGTTTGTATTATCATTGTTGATTTTAAGGTAGTTTGTCAATATATTGATGATGTTTTTAACAAATAAATTTCATTGTGTATTTCAAAAAAAAGCGAGTAGGGAACCACCATGACACAACACCGTGCTTGGCAATTAGCGAGTCAACAACTAGTCGCTAAGATATTGAGTGAGTTACATTTTGAGGAACGTTTAGCGTTTGAACCTCGGTCGCCAGCTGTGTGCGAAGGTCATGCTGTGGCGAGCAAGCTGACGAATTGGCGTCTGGTGACTGCCTCGCGCCACTGGGATTTTCAGGCGAGCCAAAGCATTTGGGGCATGTTTATCATTACGCCTGATAGTATTCAATGCAGCGACGGTTTAGCGCCGAGTGCAAGTCAGTTGTTGATTGATATTCAGTCGCAAATTCAAATTAACGATATTAATCTCGCAGGCCTATTAGAAGAAATTCAACAAACGCTATACAGCGATATGTTGCGCATTACTCAACTGCGAAACTTAGCCAGTGATGCGCTGGTGACTATGGATGAAACCTCTCGGCAACGTTATTTAGACGCGCACCCTAAGGCGATTGCCAATAAGGGTCGCTTGGGTTGGGGGGCTGCGGAGTTAGCGCTGTATTCGCCGGAATCAGGTCGGGCATTTCAACTCCATTATTTGGCGCTGAACAAGCAACATTGTGAGGTGGGTTTTGCCGAAGGTTTGAGTCCACAGCGCTTGCTTGAAGAGGTGCTGGGGAGTGAAGCGTATCTGGCGTTGATCAATAAATTGCCCGCGAAGAATCGCGATCAGTTCTTGATTATGGCGGTTCATCCCTGGCAAATGTCGCGCTTTTTAGTTGGGCAATTTGCCGAATGGTTTGCCAATGGCGACGCGATTGATTTGGGTCCTGTTACTGGTGATTGGCTGGCGCAGCAATCAATCCGTACCTTGAGCGCCGTTGACCCAAGGGTCCGTTATGACGTGAAAACGGCATTAACGATTTTAAATACCTCCTGTTACCGCGGTATTCCTGGCAAATTTATCGTGCAGGGGCCCAAGCTGTCGGCATGGTTGGCCCAGTTAACCATTCAAGATCCCTTGTTTGCTCAGCTGGGACTGAGGGTACAGCAAGAAGTTGCGGGGGTATTTTGCCCGCAGCCTTATCAGCAACAAGTCGCAGGAGGGAGTTATCGTTATCAAGAAATGCTCGGTTGTATTTGGCGTGAACGTGCCGAGAGTGTATTAAGTGAGCAGCAGCGTCCGATGTCAATGGCCACGTTGATGCAAACCGATAGTCAAGGCAAGGCGGCGATTGTTACCTTGATCGAACTCTCGGGCTTGAGCGCCGAAGCCTGGCTCAGAAAGCTGTTTAAGCATGTGGTGGTGCCGTTATATCATTTGATGTGTCGCTATGGAGTGGCCTTGGTGGCGCACGGTCAAAATATTACCTTGGCCTTGCAAGGCCATCAACCCGTTGGCTGCTTGATTAAAGATTTTCATGGCGACTTACGTCTGATAGACCAAGATTTCCCAGAACTTAATCGCTTGCCGCAGGCGATCCGCCAGAACTTGACCCGCTTGCCCGCCCATTACTTGATCCACGACTTATTAACGGGCCATTTTGTCACGGTATTGCGTTTTGTGTCACCCAAGTTAATTAGCCTTGGGATTGATGAAACACAGTTTTATCGCTATTTAGCCGATGAAATCCGCAGCTATCAAGCGGCACACCCGCAGTTGCAGGAACGGTTTGAGATGTTTGATTTATTGAAACCCGAGATCGAGAAACTATGTGTGAATCGAGTGCGCTTTAAGATTGGCTACGGCGATAGTGAGCAACGACCATTGCCAGAAATTGGTCAGCCGATCACTAATCCGCTGTGTGTTTAATTTAATTTCTCAGACCGATAGCGGATTTAAAGCCATCGGTCTGGGCGTTTATTTTACGGCTTCGCAATCTGCAAACTCGCCTAATTAAAAATCATTTCTTGTCTTTAATTCATTGTTTTATTTAAGTAATTATTAATGGCATGATTTTGGCTATAACTCTCTTGAATTCAGACGGAGAGTGGCATGGGCGAATTATTACCAAGACTATATTTGATTGTGGATGCCTTATGGCGTCGACGTTATCTTATCGTCATGCCGATCCTGTTGATGCCCATTTGTGGTGTCTTAGTCTCGTTGTTCTCCGCGAAGCAGTATGCTTCACATACCAGTATGTTGGTGCAAGAAACCGCTAGTTTAAATCCTTTTCTGGAAGATTTAGCGGTGTCGGCAAATCTAGAGGGCCGGATGGAAGCCCTGACGACCTTATTACATAGTCGGCATGTGTTAACTGAAGTGGCCATTGAACAAGGCTTGATGGTCGAGAGTGACAGTCCACAGCAAAAGCAGCAGGTGATTAACCGTTTATCGGCGGCGCTCACAGTGCGTCAAGTGGGCAAGGACTTAATTCGGATTGATTATCGCTCAGCGCATCCGCAGGGGATGCGTGAATTACTGGAAACCGTCTCTTCACATTTTATTGAGCAGTTACTCGCGCCAGAGCGTTCTTCGATTAAAGAATCAGAACGTTTTCTGCGGGAGCATTTAATGTCCAGTAGTTTTGCTTTAGAAGAGGCCGAAGAAGCCTTAGCGGATTACCGCACCCTGCATGCCGATGGTTTACCCGAGCAACATGCGGCTAATACCCAGCGTTTGTCGCAGATCCGTCAACGTTTGATTGAGCGAGAAGCAGAACTTGCTGGTGCAAAACAAAGTTTAGGTAGTATTGATCAGCAACTCTCTCGCACCAACCCGGTCCTGACTCGACTCGAAGAGCAGATCGTGATGAATCGTGCCGAGCTGGCCACCCTCATGTCGCGTTATACCCAAGGTCACTCCAAGGTACAAGCGCTGCAACGGGTATTGCGCCATCTCGAACAGGAGCGTGAACAAGTCTTATCCTTACCTCAGTCCTCGATTTCGAACACGGATAGCTCGGCCTTATTACAGCAACAAATTTCCCTGACCGAATCCAATGGGGAGATGTTGATCGTGCAAGTTGAAGCCTTAATGATCGCTCGCCAGCGAGTCGATGCCCTCGCCGAAGAAGTCTCACAATTACGCAGTTTAGCTCGCTCGCTGCAGCAGCAAATTGGCTCGGTGGGTGAGCAAGAGAAACAACTGCGGATCCTTAATCGTAATCTTAAAGTTAAACGTAGCCTGTATGAAAACATGCTGACACGTTACGAGATGGCTCAAGTGACGGGCGCTTTAGGGGTATTTGAACAATCCGACCGGATTAAAATTATCGATCGTGCTTTTACTCCCAGTGGGCCTTCTACGCTGCCAATGTGGTTGTTTGTGCTTGCCGGGCTGGTGGCTGGGATCGTGACGGGGTTCAGTTTAGCGCTATTGGCTGAACTGGCCGACCCCAGTTTACGCACCATTAAAGACATCGAAGATATCGCCGGAGTGACGGTGCTTAGCCGTATTCCACCACTGTCTCACTCGAATTAACAGCCTATTGTGCTTAAGAGGAACAACTTATGAGTATTTGGATCCAAGTGGTACAGCACCTACAGCCGGGTGGCATCGAAACCATGGCGCTCGATTTACAACGGATGGAAGAGGCGCACGAGCAAGGGGTGATTATTTCCTTGGAAGGCACCAAGCAGCAGGCCTTGCAAGACTGGCCGCGGCTGCGCCCCTATGCCAATCGCCTGATGTTTTTAAATAAGCAGCCGGGATTTCGCCTTAGCACCCTATGGAAGCTGGTGAAGCTGTTTCGTCGTTGGGCTGTCCCCGTGGTGCATACTCACCACATCGGGCCATTAATTTACGGCGGTATCGCAGCGCGTTTAGCCGGGGTTAAAGTGGTGATTCATACAGAACATGACGCCTGGCATCTGCGCCAGCGGCGGCGTCGTATGCTGCAATCCTTCGCGCTGAAATGGGTTCGGCCGATGATCGTCGCCGATGCCAATTTGGTGGCGAGTGAGCTGAAGTCGGCATTGGGTTTTAACGATGAACAAGTGCAAGTGATTAAAAACGGCGTCGATACTCACAGCTTCGCGGTGGGAGACAAACACTTAGCTCGCCAGCTACTAGGTTTGCCAATACAGGCTCGATTGATTGGTTGTGCGGGTCGTTTAGAGCCAGAAAAAGGTCAGGCGGTATTGATTGAAGCCCTCAATAGTTTGCCCCAAGACGTACATTTGGTGTTTGCCGGCGATGGTAGCCAACGCCAGGCGCTACAACGTTTGGTGATGGCTTTGAAATTACAAGCGCGAGTGCATTTTCTTGGCGCCATCGAATCAATGCCGCAGTTTTATCAAGCGCTCGATTTGTTTTGTTTACCTTCTTATTTTGAAGGTTTGTCGTTGGTGATCCTCGAAGCGCAAGCCTGCGGCATTCCGGCAGTGGTGACCAATGTTGGGGCTTCAACCGAAGCCCTGTGTCCACGTACTGGCACTTTGGTGGAGCCCGGTTCAGCCTTTGCGATGGCGCAAGCCTTGGAGCAGCAATTGGCACTGAAAGCGACAGGCAATCCGCGCCAGTTCGTTAAACAGGCGGGCGATTTACGAACCACCGCCCGCAATTATGCAGCTTTACGTCATCGTTACTTATAGGAGCTTACTATGACCATTCTCACTTACTTGACTCTGATATCGATGTTCTTGGTCGTTTATCACCATGCGCTTTATCCCTTGTTGCTCAAGTTACTGAGTCAGTTGGCTGGTAAGGCAGAACCACAGGAGCCAGTGGCGGTGGTTCGAAAATATCATCGCTCGCTTAACGATGAGCAATTGCCAAGCATTGAGTTGCTGATCCCTGCCTACAACGAGCAAGACTATGTCGCGGCAAAACTGATTAATTTGGCCACTCTGGATTATCCCGATGAGCGCTTAAGCATTAAAGTGGTGTGTGATGGCTGCAGCGATGCAACAGCGACGGTGGCTAGAGAAACCATCGCACAATTAGCATTTTGTAATTTTAGTTTCGAGGTTTGTGAGCAGCCGCAAAATAGCGGTAAGGTGGCGGTGCTCAATCAACACATCGCCCAAAGTGGTGCCGACATCGTGGCGCTGTCGGATGTCTCGGCGTTAATTTCGGTGGATGCGCTGCTGATTGCTGCCAGTCACTTTGCTCAGGATGATGTGGGAGTGGTGTGTGGTTATTATCACCTGTTAAGCCCCGGCTCAGTGGGCGAACAAGCGTACTGGAATTATCAGCGGCAGGTGAAACGTTGCGAAGCCGACATGGGGGCACCGCTGGGGGCTCACGGCGCTTTTTATCTGATTAAGCAGCGTTTATTTCGAGCGATGCCAGAAGATACTATAAATGATGATTTTGTGATCCCCATGGATATTGTGGCGCAGGGCTACCGAGCGGTATACGAGCCAAATATTCGCGCTTTAGAGTTAGAACACGCGGCCGACAGCCAGGATCGCAGCCGTAGAAAACGAATTGGCGCAGGCAATTTGCAACAGTTGATCCGGCTACGCCACATGTTGTTACCACGTTTCAAAGGGGTGGCTTTTACCTTTTTTTCAGGTAAGGCATTGCGGGTGACCATTCCATTTTTGATGTTAAGCAGCTTGCTTGGCTCACTGCTGCTCGCCTCACATTCTCTGGTTTTTATGGCTTTATTGGCCTTACAGCTCAGTGCTTATTTGTTGGCTGCGCTGCCGAGGATGTTACCCATGTTAAAGTTTCCAGGGCCGATTGGCAGCTTGAATTACCTCGTTGAAGGACACTTTTCCAGCATGTTGGGTTGTATTGACTATGGCTACAAGAAGATTAAGAAACACTACTTTACTCACTTACTAAATCCTTGGGTGGTGGTCTTGAAACGCGGCTTCGATATGTTTGCGGCTAGTTTATTGTTGCTATTGGTGAGTCCCTTATTTCCTTTGATTGCCTTGGCCATCAAACTTGATAGCAAGGGGCCGGTGTTTTATCAACAAACGCGAGTGGGTTTAATCGCCGAGGATCGGGCCGTACTATTCTCGATTATTAAATTTCGCAGTATGCGCGCCGATGCCGAACAAGCCAGTGGCGCGGTATGGGCTACTAAACAAGATAGCCGGATCACGCGGGTAGGGCGCTGGCTGCGCAAGACTCGGCTCGATGAGTTGCCGCAGTTATGGAATGTGATCCGAGGGGATATGTCATTGGTGGGGCCTCGGCCGGAACGTCCGGCCTTTTATCAAACCCTGGAGCAGGCCATTCCGTTTTATAGCGAACGAACCGTGGGTCTCAAGCCAGGTATTACTGGTTTGGCTCAGGTGAATCTGCAATACGATTCCAGTATCGAAGATGTAAAGCAAAAACTTGCTTATGATCACCGTTACGCGCTTTCTTTAAGCCAGTGCAGTAGTTGGTTATATCAGGATTTGAGTGTATTACTTAAAACTTTATGGGTGGTCGTTGCGGGGAAGGGCCAGTAAGGCCTTGTGGATCGTAGCATGATGCGCTTTCTTTATTCCAGAGCTTGCAGCAGTTGGTTATATCAAGGCTTGAGTGTATTACTTAAAATCTTATGAGTGCTCGTTGCGGGGAGGGGCCAGTAAGACCTTGTGGATCGCAGCATGATGCGCTTTCTTTATTCCAGAGCTTGCAGCAGTTGGTTATATCAAGACTTGAGTGTATTACTTAAAACTCTATGGGTGGTCGTTGCGGGGAAGGGCCAGTAAGGCCTTGCGGATCGCAGCATGATGCGCTTTCTTTATTCCAGAGTTTGCAGCAGTTGGTTATATCAAGACTTGAGTGTATTAGTGAAAACCTTATGGGTGGTCGTTGCGGGGAAGGGCCAGTAAGGCAATTTTATTGCAGAACGCTCTGTGGGTGTAAGTCTGGATATTACTGGCTTGGCTTTGGTGGATCTGCAATATGATTCCAGCATCGAAGATGTGAAGCAGAGCAAAGGGCTCGACAAGCTATGCAACTGAAAAGCTAAGTTATTTCAAGCTTGAACTATTGATAGCAAGTCGTGGTTTATAAAAGGCTTAAATATAGAAGGCTTCAACCGTTCCTTTGAGCGTGATGAGGATAGGTTGGCCGCGACGATCTAAGGCTTTAGGTGATGGTATTTTTACCCAGCCTTCACTAATGCAATATTCTTCAACATTATTGCGCTCTTTACCGTTCAATCGAATACCGATGTCGTGTTCGAAACACTCTGCTACATGATGTGGGCTGCGAGGGTTGCCTGCAAGGCGATCGGGTAAGGCTGGCTTTGAGTTTGTGTCGCTCATGTTTATGACCTGAAATAAATAAAAGTGGCCTATTGTAGACAATGCGAGACTGACGCTCAAGATTTTAGACAAATCGTTAAAGTAACGATTTGTCTAAAATTTGAAACGAGCTAAAGGCGAACAAATAACGAATAGTCGATCATGGTTCTGGTGTCTTTACTCGCTAGAAGCACCTATCGATGTTGACTTGATTTGCGGATCAGCTTGGTTCCTGTTGGAGGACAATAAAATTTGATCGTTTCAGGTACATTACGCGAGTCAAAGGTAGGAGTATGACAATAAAGGTTGATCATATTCAAACATGTTTCTGTCCCGTTCTGTGTAAAAGCTTAGCTAAGCAAAAAGAAAGCTCGCCCTGCATCTTCTTAAACCCTGCGTTGCTCATTCTCAAGGGCGTTGAAGTAAACACTACGCTCAAACAGACTTCAACTTTGCTCCCTTGTTCATTTGCGCTACTCGGCGAAGATGATGGGATTTAAAAGTGTAATCTTGGCTATCGAGAGTGTGAAAGGTTTTTGTTTTTAGAATGGGTGTCTAGTTTATTATCTAGTTTATTCTTTCGCGCACTAGATAAAATAAGGCCTAGTAGCACCATCTCTACTTTTTCAAAGAAATAATGGAGGCGGCTTGAGAATTAAGAATGTCGCAGTTCGGAGTTGAATTCGGGTATTTTGAATGGATCATTAGACATATTCCCTTGTATCTTAGCTAGAAGCAAAAGATCCTTGTTGCTTGTGCGTTTAACCTCATAGCCACAATGACTATTCGAATTTTCATTCCACTCATACAGAAAACCAGCATCATCTATTGCGATATATTCATTGTTAGATATATCGATGTATTCAATAGAGTTCTCTAAGCTTTCAGCACTTTCATGAGCTTCAGCCCACCCAGCTGTATCTACGGTATAAATTTTCATTAAATATAACGCCTCAATAACCGGCGCTGCAGGCGCGTAGTTGATTAACTTGTTGAACGAAGCCGCTCTGCGGCAGAGTGCATAACACCTGATATCTCATACTCAATGTTACACGGTCAATCGGTCGTGATGAACCGGAGTATGCAGCATGAACCCTACCCAACAACATCGTTATCATGTTTTATATAAACAACACCTTACCAATTTAACCTTACAAGGGAAACGACCAGCTACTATTGATGCGTACTCGCGTGCGGTACGTCGGATTTCTGCCCACTTTGACCGCTGCCCAGATACCTTAAGTACCGCTGATTTAAAGGCCTATTTTGCCCAACTCATTCGCTCCCATTCGTGGAGCACCGTGAAGCTAGACCGCTATCAAGTCTTCTTCTTGGTCTTGTATTCCATGGGGCTGCGTTTGAGTAGTTGGGGTGGGTGTCTTGTTTGACTTATTGAGCTTGCTTCAAAAGGAAATGACTTACTAACTATTTATAACGCGGTTAATAAAGTTAGAGATGCTTTGTCTGTAGGAAAGATGCAAAATGAACTGTTAGATATGCTCCCTAATATGACAGCGGAACAGATAGAGTTGTTACTACCAAGCTTGAAAGGAATGCCAGAGCCAATGATTCAAAAAGTGGCAGTTTTACAATTGAACAATTATTACGCAATTTGGCACCAAACAGGGGTTTCAATAATGTCTGCCGGAACCGATATTACTACAATGGTTTTAACTAACATGATACCGGTGGAGGGCGCTGTAGCTAGGGCACTCTTTGCATTAGAAATAGGAAATATGACATATGAATTATCAACGAGTGATTAAAACTACTTTATTTTGTATTGTTGTTGTTTTTATTTTTATAGTTAAAGCACATTCAGGGGATACAGAGTTAAATTTTATATCAATAGCGCCTTTGACGATGAATAATGAAAGCCATTTAGTTTTAAAGCAGAATGCATATAGTACCGAATATAACCAGGTTTGGTACTCTGTTTGGGATACTCGTGACAGTTCAATAGACGATGTTAAAGAGTACTCTGTATCTTTAATCAAATATTTAGATAAAGATTATGCAGTTGATGAATTTGAAAAACTTGTTGAGGTTGAAAATTTCAAGATTGCTGCAAGCTTAAATGAAGATGTTGAATTTTGTGGATATAGGCTTCAGAAATTAAAAGGTATGAAGGAAGACACAATATTCATTTATTTAGGTATGAATGGGAGTTACTTTATGATGATGGGTAAGAAAAAACTTGTTTTTAAAGCATTTGATATCAATAACTATTGTGACATTAATACTTAACCTGAACTCGGGATAAAAAGAAGGGAACTAAAAGCTGGTTCTGCGATCAGATCTTTCGACCAAGAGAGAACCATCGCAAAGGAACCAGCTATGCATAAATTAGGACCCTGTAAATAATTCTGTGTAACTGCTTTGGGTTACAAGTAATCAGTAAGTCGGTCTTCAAACATAATCATAAAGCGATTGAGAGCCTGTCGCCAGTTTTTTATTGGCATCGACCAGCGTTTCGATGCATCCATAATTGCAAGATAGACAACTTTCCTCGCTGATTCATCCGTGGGGAATAGCTTACGCTTCTTTGTCGCTTTGCGTATCACACTGTTCAAGGACTCTATCGCATTCGTCGTGTAAATGGCTTTACGAATGTCCTGAGGGTAGCTGAACAATGTATTTAAATTATCCCAATGCGCTGTCCAAGAGCGGCTTATCTGTGGGTATTTATCATCCCACTGGTCACCAAATTGTTCGAGGGCCAGAAGCGCTTCGGTAATCCTCCCATTATTAACCGCATTTATTCGTAGAATTCATGCTGCCGTTTTTAGTGGTGGGAACCCTCCATTTGCAAGGTGTGGTCGTTGATGATTGTAGAACCATAACCATTGGGTCGCCCGATCTTGAACCTCTTCAAGTGTGTCAAACAAATACTTACTCACTAAGCCAAACCTCATAGTACGGTTGAACCTTTCTATATACGCGTTTTGTTGTGGGTTCCCTGGCTGAATATAATCGATTCGAATGTCGTGGTTGTTGGCCCATTTAATAAACGCATGGCTAATGAACTCAGGACCATTGTCGCAGCGGATCGCAACAGGTTTGGTTCGTTGTTCGATGAGCTGCTCTAAGATCCGAGTGACTCGTACTGTGGGCATTGAAAAATCAGGTTCTGACGCCAGACCTTCACGTTTGTAATCATCTATCACATTGAATAAACGGTACTTCCGGCCATCAGATAGCTGATCATGCATAAAGTCCACGGACCAAACTTGGTTTGTTTTAATCGGCTCTTTAAGAGGCTCTGGCGTATGGCGATTCAGGCGTCGTTTTGGCCTAATACGTAAGTTTAGAGCCAATTCGCAGTAGATCCGATAAACCCGCTTATGGTTCCATGTATACCCTTTAACGTTCCGCAAATGGTGAAAACACAGGCCAAAGCCCCAGTCAGAGCAGTCTTCACTGTTGCACAGCGTTACTAACTCTTGAGCTATCAACTCATTCTCAGGTTGAAGCTTCGATTTATAGCGATAGCAGGTCTCGCTGATCCCAAACCAATAGCATGCACTTTTAATGCTGATGTGATAGTTCGCCACCGAACGCTGAGCCATCAATCGACGCTCACAGGGCTTCACCACTTTTTTGCCATCGCCTCTGAGATCACCTCTGCTTTAAGGCGTTCTTCCGCATACATCTTTTTAAGCCGTCGATTTTCATCTTCGAGTTCTTTCATCCGCGCCATAAGGGATGCGTCCATACCACCGTATTTCGAACGCCACTTGTAAAAGGTTGCGTTGCTCATTCCATGCTCACGACAGAGCTCAGGAACAGGTGTACCAGCCTCAGCCTGCTTGAGAATAGATAAGATCTGACTGTCCGTGTAACGTGACTTTTTCATGTTGAATCTCCTGTATTTACTATACGAGAAAATTCTACTTTTGCATGCGATTAATTTTCGGGGGGATTACCCATCCAGGACTGAAAACAAGACAGCCACTTGAACATTTCAATAGCTGATGGTCATGGCTGTCTATGTGATTTTGTCCCACGAGTTAGAGTGGGTGTCTCAATAATTTTTGGCTATCGAGAGTGTGAAAGTTTTTGTTTTTAGAATGGGTGTCTAGTTTATTCCCACCGCTACTACATCAGCTCGGCAGGTAATCCTCCAATTTATAACCGCAGAGCTAAGCAAAGCGCAATTCGCTGACGCAGTGCGAGGCCATTGGGGTATTGAAAACAGCCTTCACTGGTGCTTGATACGTCGTTTAGCGAAGACAATTGTCAAATCTACTGAGAGAACGCCGCAGAGCTTTTGGCGATTATCCGCCATATGGCGCTGAACTTGCTGCGACAGGAAACAGGTAAAAAGGCGAGTATCAGGCGTAAGCAGAACATCGCGGCAATGAATACTGCTTACCCCGAACAAGTGCTATCGGCAGGGTTCTCACGGGGTGAGAGCAAAAAGTGACCACTCACGCTCTCACCCTGCACTACATTCGGTGAAGAGCCATACTTATACACTAACAAGATATTCGAATAAATTAGATGATTTATATTCAAATTTTTCCTCTAATAGCCATGGTAAGCTTTCTTTCTCAATCCCGCTAACTTCTAGAAACTCATTATCTGAATATATTTCTAAACGATCACCTCTTAAAAATAGGAACTTATTGTTAACAATTAATGAAAAACGAAGGCTATTGCTAAATGGATAAGTAATACCACTAGTAAATCGTATATCAATATCTTCTTTAATTGCTTTTTCTTCTCGAGGGCGTATATCTATAACCAGTTGCAAATACTCTTTTCTGTTTCGTGTATGAAATACAGAAATTTTATTATCAGCTATGCATGTACGATACTTCATACCAAAACATGAGTAACTGATTTCTTCATCGGTGGGATATAACTTTAATGATGGCCAACCATTACCAACATCGGCAAAAAATGTACGATTCCCAATCTGAGCACAGACTAGTCGGTGAATTTCTTTTCCACCAATGGCTCCAGTATGTAGTTTTGCATCAAAACCCAGAGCACAAGCAGCATCAATAAAACTGAGTGTTTTATCGGAACACGTTCCACCATATTTATGAGGTAACGGCTCTTTGCCATAAAGAAGATACAAATTATGAAAAGGCTCTTCTCGAAAATGCTTGAGAAGCAATGCTTCTAATTCAACAATATCATTATTATGTGCCGATCTTATTTTCATCTATGTGAATCTCCTCTTCTACGATCAATTGCAGAATCAAAAGCTGGATAACGATAAAAATATTTATCTAGCACTTTATTCTCATAGTATCTAGCCCAAATCTGTTGAAGTTCTTCTCTTTCGCTTCTTCCATTACGCGTTAAAAATTGAACGACTAATTTTCGAATTCCACTACCTACATCAAAAGAAACTTTTGGGCGTTCAATGATCAATTTTGGCAACTGGTTTTGGTAAGTCTTTCGTAATATCGCTTTGTTAAATCCATCAGCATAAATATCAGTAAATAGTAAACCGTCACTCAAGCTAATAACTGATTTATCAAGGAAAGGGCATCTCGCTTCGACACTATGTGCCATAGTACAGAGATCCAAACGTCTTAATTCTGTGTAATGCATATCAGATATCAATTGGTTGCGACGAACGACTAATTCATTTGGTTCTAAATAATTGAAATAACCGCCAAATAGCTCATCAGCCCCTTCTCCGGTCAGCACAACCTTAATACCCTCAGTTCTTGCTGCCTGAGCTAGCATATATGTCGCCAAACCGTTACTAATGATGGATGGGTTAAAGCTCTCAGTAATACGAACCACTTCTTCGATATATTGTTCTAATAAATCATCTGTGGGGGTAGAAATAAACCGAACATTTTTTAATCCAAGTGATTTAACCACCTCTTTTACCATCAGGCTATCTTCACTATCCTCGCTTCCAAGGGTGAAGTACGTAATATCTGTTCGTAATTTAGAAGCTTCAGCAGCAATGATTGAACTATCCAACCCTCCACTTAAAAAAAGACCGACTTGTTGGGGGGCTACGGGAAGACGCTTTCTTACTGCTTCATGCAATATCGTTTCCACATCATCTTGGCATATCGTGTCAGGAAACTGATGCTCAACCACTTCGGAAATTTCTCTAGTTTGCAAATTGAAGCGAGTAAGTCCCTTTGGCACTGTCTTAAAATAACAAATCGAGCTTATAGCTTTTAATTCACTCGTAATAAAGAATTCGCTTCCAGAGCAACCGTAAAAAAGTGGTTTCTTTCCTATATAGTCCCTCAAAACTATAAGCTTTTTATTTTCATGATCATATAAGACCGCAGCATAAAAACCATCAAGAATGTTTATTAAAGAAGCATTACATTTTTGATAAAGAGGCAAAAGCACTTGCGTGTCATTGTCGTACGAAACAGGCAACTCGTATTCACTGATTAGTTCTTTGTAATTATAGATTTCACCATTAACAGCACCGACCCAATCACCATCAAAATATGGCTGCCTGCTAGTTTCTCCCCGACCATTAATCGCAAGCCGAGTAAACCCCAAAGCTTTATCTGATTGCTTCCAGATATTCATTTCGTCTGGACCTCGGTGATTTATCTTATCAATGCAGGCCGCTAATCTATGCTCAGCATTTGGCCCATCGAGGAAAACTATTCCACACACATTTCCCTCCTATTGACAGTATTGTGCAAGCTTCCAGCCTGAGCGTTTAACTCTATGCGCAGCTTCATGAGTAACCTTCCCAAATGGTTTGCTCCAGAGCCATCACCTGCATCGCCCCAATAGGGATCATTCTCAGTATGTTCAGCAATAAGCTGATCCCCAGAAGACAATAAAAGTTCTCTTAAGTCAGGATGTTGTGAAAACTTGGCTCTTAACCCTTCAAGCATGATCTCTTGCTTAATACTAGGCCAACCCTGTCGGATCAATGACGCTGAGATATTTCGAGATAACTGTTTGGCTAATGTTGGAGTCGCTGCACGTCGAATCAGCTCTTCATTTTCTGTATCTGAGAATTTTTGAGCTTGATAATAATGCTCAACTGTAGGCCAAATTTTGTTCTTAAGGAAAATGGAATGTTTGGAGAAGTTAGATAACTCTCCCCATGGCTGATCGGAATGGTAAAATTCAACTTTACCCTTAGATAATTTTTCCAACGGTAACATATGCCCGAGCTTGTCATTTTTGGTCGCTAAATATTCAGCATTCTCTGGGCGGATATTTGGGTGAGTATTTAATGTAGTAACTTTTAGGCCACTTTCCTGCAAAAATGCAATTTTTCTAGGATTATTCGATAATAGCCGAACATGACCAACATCTAAGTGTTTTAATAACTTAACAACTGGAAAGTAAGTTCGTATATCTTGTTCATATTTAAGTTTTTCAAATGCCTCATGTGTATCTAAATCTTGATACTGCATTAAATGAACAGCTTTGATTTTCCGCGCTAACCCCAGACCACGGCCTTCTTGATGCAAATGTACGATCAGACCACCTTGCTCATGTGCCATCAGCTTCATTGCTTCTCTCAATTGATCTGCACAGTCGCAGTCTATTGCGCCAAATACTTCTGATGCGAGACACGAAGAATGCATTCGCAACAATGATCCTTCTGTTAATGAATAAATATCACCATAGCTGATGATTCGTATTCCTTCATCTCCACTATCGTACATCCGAAATGTACCCATTGGCGTGGGTAAATCACACCAGTTATTTATTGATTTAAGCATAAAACCTACTTTTTAAATTAATCCCAATTTTTATATCAATATGAGACCCAAAATACTATTCATTGAAAGATTCTATTTGATAGTCAAGTGATTTCACAAACTCTACAATATCAATTGAGTTGCTTGATTCAATCACTGGTGCTTTTATTTTTTCGAAATTTTCTTCACTTATCCAATCTCTCAATGAATTTATTACATTATTAAAACCCTTTTCGTCAGAGATATATTCTGATTCGATAATGTCTAACTGGAGATTTATTTCTTTGAAATTATCTTTATACAATTTTAGGCGGTTGTTGATATATCTAAAGTACAACTTTGATACATTACTCCCGTTATTTTTTAATTGTTCCCAACTAGGCTTTTGGTGAGACTGGAAAAAAGAAAGCATAGCCGCGTATAGCGCCGATCCTCTAATTTCAGATATTGTCTTACTGAGGCTAAAACTAGGGCTTACATTAACATAGCGATGATGGTAGACAGGAAATGATATCGAATGAATCGTGAAATTATGATAATACTTATTGATAACTGCCCATATCATGTCAGAACGGCGGTTTTCTTCTCCATTGGTTAACATGATGGCATTTGGCGTATTCGTCAATGCTTCTGCGGTTAAAATAAATGTATTGCCCCCTCGATTACATGAAGGTTCAGAGTCCTCAAGGGGGTTTTCTGACACTGATACATCAAGAGGTCGTAAAAATGGCTCGCCCGTAAGAATTTTTCCTACATTTTTTATTATTCTCTGCTTGGCATTACCGACGGTTTCACCTTCATACTCAGGAACTATCCAGTAGGGAATTTCTAAATGTTCACGGTGTTTTCTACTCAAGTCATAATAATAATCGGAGTACTTAAGCCTGAATTGTTTATTCTCATGTTCTCTATTGAGTAGCTTAGTGTCATCAGGCAAGCTATTCAGCCATTTTAAATTATGGATAACATCATTAAGCTGTACCCTTATTCCATGCGCTGGAGGGTTAGGAGAACTGCCATTAAAATTGCCGACTAAGACATCAACCCCCTTATCTTTAAAAGCAGGTAGCCAAGTCAAATAAGCACTCGCTCTATCAGGGATTCTCATATCATCATCTAAAATCCATGCATAAGAACTTTCCTTATTTTTCATTCTCGTCCCTACTAATTTCTGTAATTTAGAACGAGCCTGGCCGATAGGTAAAATCGAGTTTTGTCCACTTTCATGCACTCTAAATTTTAGCGATTCAGATACATTAAATATGCTTTTTAACAATGAATTGATATCTTTGCATTTCTCTCCATTTGCGAGAATATGTACTTCAATATCAATCAAGTAAGGAAGCTTTATTAGATTATTGATATCATTTAAAAGTGGTTCAACTTGAGTAGTTGAACCACATATCACACCAATAATAAGAGAGAATGAATTACAATTATAGGTTTGCAACTTACTTTCCTTTCTGATACAAATCACGCCACTTAATTATTATTCCAATGGTAAGATTGAGAAAATTTTTGAAATTCGTTCGTTTAATACATCCACAACAACTGTACGATGATGATTATTGAAAGGAATATACGAAATTGTCGATCGGCTACTTTCAATAGCACTCTGAGTCCAACCAGTGTGATATTTTGCATTGCTGGCCCTAATTTTTGTCGTTCCAACCAGAAAACCATGTTCAAGGATACAAAGCCCTCTAGTCCATCCGGGTGGAACATCATTTTCATTTAGAACCCATTTTTTTACTAGTTCATCATTTTTTGGATCACTAGCAATAACTTCTCCAGGCACCGTTGTAACCCATAAACAATCTTTACCAATTGGCGAGTAGCGAGCAATAAAACCTTCGTGAATAGGTGCTGAATATTCGGAAGATGCCCAACTCCAATCACTGGTATTAACTATTCTTCTCTGTCGTACAAAGGTAAGTAATAAATGGCCATCATCTCTTCTAAAACAATAATTAGCGTGCATAAAATGAGGTTTAGATTCGATGACTCTAAACTCAGGGCCAGAGGTTGTCCGTTGCACTGTTCTCTCATCGCTAGTAAGAAGTTTGCGCTCTTTCAACGCTCCATCATAGCCAAAGTGATCGAGCGATTCTAAGCCCGTATTGACAATATATAAGCCATCATCTTCAGCAAGAACATAATGTAAATCGTTGAATAAATTATCATCAATAACTTGCTTCAGTTCCAGATCTGGCAGAGAATAAGCTAATACTTGATTTGGACTGCATAACCAGAGCAAGTTTTTATGAATACTTCCTCCAGCAAAGCCTTTGTTTTTAACTCTTAGAGCAGGCGTAGGAGGCTCCGTTATCATTGATGTTTCAAATCGCAGCAATACGTCTCCTTCCCCTTTAGTCAAAATAACTTTGCCTATATATCCTTCGGAAGATCCATCAAAAAAACCACCAGTGACAATAAATACTTCTTCTTTCATTAGTCTACTATCTTTCTTCTACTTAATTTCATTCATGCAATTAGTTAAACCAGAAATTAAATCCCATTTCGGCTGCCAATCTAATGCTTTAAGACGTTCACACTTGATAACACTCGACTTTATTTGACCTGCTCTGTCTTCGACATTTCTTGTAATCGGTTTTATTCCTGTAACTTTATATATCGCATTTATTAGCTGATTCACCGAATATGAGATTTTTTCAGAAATATTGATGATTTAGGCGCATAAGGACTTTCTAATACAACACGAATCCTGGAAGCGATGTCATCCACATGCGTATAACATCTGGTTTGATGCCCATCACCATGAATTTCGATTGGTTCCCCACTCAGCGTTCTGCTTAAAAAAACGGATGTTGCCAGTGAGTTTCGCATCTTAGGCCCATAAAATGTTGCAAGACGTAATATATTATATTCGCAATTAATGTTAGCAATGACCTTTTCACCTTGCAGTTTTGTTTCTGCATATAACTCTGTGGGCGCAACCGGACTATTTTCATCCGATACGGCTACATTGTTATTGCCGTAAGCACAGCATGTGGATGCGTAAAGCAATCTGGTATTTGTCTTGAGACACACGCGTGCAATATTGCGAGTGCCATTTACATTCACTTCATAACATTGTTTTGGCTTAGCATCAGCTTCATACTAATCAGACACTGCGGCCAGATGAATGCAAATATCACAGTCTCTCAATGCATCTAATACTTGGTCAAAGTTCATGATGTCGTCACCACGACAAATATCAAACTCCTTTGTTTGATACCCAGCTTCAGATATTTCTCGACATACACTTTCACCTAGAAAGCTGGCACTTCCGGTTATGAGTACTTTTTTGTCATTTCCAAATTTCTCTGGCCATAATTTCAGGTATTGTCCCTATACCTTTTTCTCCCTTAAGACCAAATTGCACATCAAAGCCTATCTCTTTGGCCATTGTGTACAGCTGGTTGTTCCAGCGTCCTTCTGGCCACGCTAACCAAGGCATATAATCTAAATTGCTGAGTAATTTGTAATCTTCTTTAAAAAGTGATTTTAATTCATGAGGTTGATGAATTCGAAGATCACAATGATGACTTCCGTGATAACCAACTAACCAATTGTTATTAATCAAGAAATCAAGGTCCTTGTGATCCACCATTTGTTCTCCGTCCGGATTTAAATCTACTCCGGATTTATCTAAAACTATCCGCTGCTTTTCCTCGGAAAGTAACTTTAAGGATCTGCGATCAAACCCTAGTTCTTCTTTTAAACTATTTGGATCTTTATGATGAGCAAAGCACCATGTATAAAGGGCCGTTAAAGGTAATGGTCGGGTATCACCTCTTAACTGATTGCCAGTAATAAATAATATGGGTTGGATATTTGGATAGCGTAGTAAAAGGGGAACGGTTTGTAATATGTCTTTATGACCATCATCGAATGTTAATAGTATCTTCTGCTTTAGGTTATTTCTTTGATTTGACTGCAAAACAACATTTAATAACTGTTGTATTTTTTGATCTAACAATGGTAGGGAGATACTCATTCCTAGCGTGTTTTGGATGCTTTGAGCTCCTTTGATAGGTAGCTCATCATGAACTCTGTGAAGACAAGGTATGTTTTTTGACCACCAAGTATTGCTTTCAAACTGATCTCTTACCATTGCCAATTTTCGATTCTTTCCGTTATCAATATCTAATATTAATGGTATTGCCTCCAACCCTGCCACAGTAATTTTTGGGCAAAGTAGCTAATTATACACTATCTCTATCTGTGTCGAACAGGCATTGCCAATGTTAGTGTGCTTGTTCAATGTCCAGGTTAGCCAAGGTTTTGATCTGCACCACTAATTTTGAACACTGAGTTAAGTGAATACAACCGCTAGCAAAGTGAACCATGACACCTCAAGAAGGAAGTTAAAAGAAGAGTCTCCAAACATTAAACTCCTTAGGTGTATTGTCCGACCCTTATACATTAGAAAAGCTAAGCCAAAAAACATCGTCAGCTTAGTCGTAGAGCTTTTATTCTACCTCAGAACGGGGCGCGAATGGGATAGATCACGGATGCCCAACAGTTTGTTTAAAGCAATAATGATCAACATTCATTGTAAACGAGTAAACTTTATCGTCCGCAGATAGTTCCAAGCGGCGCGGTTTTAGAGATACTGCGCTCATTAATCTTGAAATTGAAGCTTCAGAACATGGTTCATTTAAAGCTATCGAAGATAGCCATCAGACGAAATGAACCATGTCCATGAAAACACCAAATAGTATTTTCCCGAAAGTTTGTGACTCGATATCTCGAGTTGAGCGTTTCCTTGCTTCAACTCTCGGGTTTAAGCGTCAGTCTTCAAGCGGGCTTTATCCCAAGCTTTGTGATCGATATCTAGGTCTGAGAACTTGGCAGGATCAAATACAGGGTGTTCTATGCCTGCCTTTAATTGTGCTTTGTAGTCATTTAATAAACGGGTAATGGTCGGGAATAACATCAGCAGCGCTAATAAATTCACAATTGCCAAAACACCCATCATCGGATCGGAGAAGAAAAACACCGATGTTGCTGCTGGCGCAACGGCACCGAGAAATACCATCGCAACCACAAACATACGTAGTGAATGCAGCGCAGCTTTACTCTTCGACATAAAGGTGATTGCGTTCTCACCAAGGTAGTAGTTGTAGATAATCGAACTGATTGAAAACAGTAAAATCGCAGCGGTTAGGTAATACTTGGCCCATTCACCGACATGAGAGACTAGCGATTGCTGAGTCAACACCACTCCGTCGATATTGGCAGCACCAGGTACATAAACATCACCAAGTAAGATGATGAATGCAGTACAACTACAGATTAATATCGTATCAATAAATACTGAAAGTGATTGAGTAATCCCCTGACTGATCGGGTGGGTTACATCGGCCGTAGCGGCAACGTTTGGTGCAGAACCAAGACCTGCTTCGTTAGAGAACAGACCGCGGCGTAGACCTTGTGCCAGTGCTGCGCCCATACCGCCACCAACCGCTTCTTCAAAACCAAAAGCATTGGATACAATTGAATAGATAACACTTGGAATTTCAGTAATGTTGAGCAGGATAACAATCAGTGCCATCGCCACATACCCAACGGCCATGATAGGCACAATCACATCTGCTACTTTTGCGATACGTTTAATCCCACCGTAAACGATGAAACCAGTGATAACAGCCAGAACAATGCCACTCCACATACGGTCAATGCCCATACTGTCTTGCGCAGCACCAGCCACAGTGTTGCCTTGGAAGGCATTAAATCCGATTGCAAATGATGCGATCAAACAAACCGCATAAACATAGGCCAGCCATTTGTAATCCTCTCCAAGGCCATGAATGATGGTGCGAGCGGGGCCGCCACGAAAGGCGTTGCCTTCTTTACGTTTGTAAAGCTGAGCCAGTGAACATTCGATCAGACTGGTCGCCATTCCTACCAGCGCAATGGCCCACATCCAGAATACCGCACCCGGTCCGCCTAAAGTGATAGCAACCGCAACGCCAGCGATATTACCACCCCCCACGCGGCCACCCACAGAGAGTAGTAGCGCTTCACGACCAGAAATCGCATTTTTGCCAGCGGTTTGGTTTTTGTTTAAAAGAACGTGGAACATCCGCCCAAAAAATCTAAATTGAACAAATCCTGTGACCAAGGTGAAAAACAAACCTAAGATTACCAGAAACGGGATAAGTGCCCATCCCCAAGTGAGGTCACCAATGACCCCAAAAAATGACTCTATTAATTCCATTTTGTTGATTCCTAAAATAAATAAGCTTTATTACCCAGTAGCTACCGCGCAAAAAATTTCGCAGAGCATAATGCATGCCATAACTTGAAGTCAATTTGTGCTAAAAGTTATATCTTTCTTCGACTAGTGATTGCAGCTGTGTACCCAATAAAAACAGGCCGTTGCTCAGGGAGAGATGAAGCAGCTTGCTCGAATCGTGAGTTTGTTCAGAAGTAAACAAAAGGATAACAAAAACAACAATAAAATAACAACTGCGGTAAATTAAATATAAAAACAATCGAGAGGTACGAACAAGAGCAGCATTGCTATTTTGATTCGTTCTTGGCACGAGCCGTATTTTATTTGGTTAGCATTCGGCCATCCCTTTTATTAGTGCGCAACAATTACCAGCAAAACAAAAGTTCACTGCTTAACTCTGCTGGATGTTGCAATATGATCTCCACTGGTCTTTGGCATGTTTGTTGAGCCAGATTAACCCTCAGTGTTTGCTCCAAGCAAAGAATCCCTAAGCGCAGCTTTTGCATATTGCAAAAGCTGCGATTTTGCTTCTGAAAACCCT
The DNA here is from genome assembly GCF_050870865.2 of Agarivorans sp. QJM3NY_33. Lineage (NCBI taxonomy): Bacteria > Pseudomonadati > Pseudomonadota > Gammaproteobacteria > Alteromonadales > Alteromonadaceae > Agarivorans > Agarivorans sp. QJM3NY_33. The sequence continues at coordinate 3,089,422 of NZ_CP194039.2, read as the reverse complement.
TTGTTTATGGTCTCTGTTTTTATGTAATTAATTGATATTTAAAGCTATATATTCATTGGCATGATATTGGCAATAAATCCGTCGAGAACAAATGTTTTGTGGAGCTAATTATGAATATGCAACTAACAACTTCCGTTCAAGGTGATATTACCGCATCCATCGTAGGTGCCTTAGACGCCAGCTCATGTGGCCAATATAAACATGTCTTTGAAGATCTTTGTCAGAGTTCGGCCAACAAGGTCATTGTGGTGAATATGACTCAAGTCAGCCAATTGGATGCTTCTGGTATTGGCGCCTTGGTATTTATGTTTAAGCGGATTCATGCCGCAGGCGGACATTTGATTATTTGTGGTGCTCAGCAACAACCTCGCGATTTATTGATGATGCTAAGAGTTAATCAAATTATCACCATGTTTGATACCTTACCGTCAAGCGCCAGCGTGCACCAATCATTGTCGTCGATAGCTGCTTAATTGAAACTCAAGGAGTCTGCCATGCGTTGTATTGTGATAGGTCTGTTGTTATTGATTGGCTCGGGTTGTAGTTCTTGGCCAAAGCAGGGTCGAGGCGGTTTTGCTGAGCACCAGTTGAGTATTTTAGCTTGGTTAGATGGCAGTAGCGGCAGTCTCCAGCAGAGTGAAATTGGTCCGGAACACGGCTTGCAGTTTGAGTCAGTGCTGACCAAACACCAGCTCGACTTACTGGTTTTGGAAGGTGCTGAACTGTGTTTCCCAGCCTCAGTGGCACAGGCGCGCAGTCAGCAACAACGGATCATTCGGGAACTGGAAGGTGGTTTAACCCTAGATGCCGCCAATGACTTAGAAATACAGCAGCATTTTCTCGCAATGTTAGAGCAGCGGCTCGACCGAGTCTTACAAAGTGGCGCTTGTCAAACTGATAGTTTTGGGCAGATTCAGTCATCGCGGCTCATGGTGAGCATTAGTGATGCGCTAAACAGTAATAACCAGTTTGCCTTCGATTCCAGCGAACTTACACCAGCTTATCGCGATCAGCTCAGCCGTTTAACGCCAATCATTGTTGCTAGCAAGTTATCGCTGATGATCACCGGACACAGTGATAGCAAGGGCGATCAGGCTTATAAGCAAGATTTGTCTTTGGCACGAGCGCAACGAGTGGCCGACTACATGGTGGAGTTAGGCATGCCGCATTCGTTGATTAAGCTACAAGCCGCCGCCGATTCTCAGCCCTACTTTACTGGCGATAGCGATGAGGTTCGCCATTCTAACCGACGTGTCACCGTGAGTCTGATTGACTCCTATCCTAGCAACGCCATGCCGCGTTTTGCTGCCGCAGAATAAGGAATCGCATTATGAAAATTAGCAAAATTCCACTTCCCGCTTGGATGCTCATTGGTTTAGTGATCAATATGTTCATGATGTTCGAAGCCAATGCTGCCAATCCTCAAGTTCAACCTGGCGATGTGGTTCGAATTGTTCTCCCGGGCGAAACCTCCCTAGACAAACGTTTTGAAGTGGATCGCAATGGTCGGTTGATACTGCCTGAAGTGGGACCAATCATGGTGTCCGGTTTTACCGAAGCACAAATGCAACAAAAGATTAAGCGAGAATTGTCCAACGCTTACCGAGACTTGGCTGGTTTGCGAGTATTGCTAGAGGAGCGTCGAATTCGGATTAGTGTATTGGGCTTTGTTGATAAACCAGGTGAAGTGGTTCTTGCTGAAGGCGCTGGGGTGCAGATGGCGATTCAAGCGGCTGGTGGCTTACGGGCTGGTGCTCAGCTAGATCGCTTGCAACTCCGCCGGGCTAGTTTTAGTCAGCCGCAGGTATTTAACTACAAACAATATCTCGATTCGGGCGATTTGGCTGCGTTGCCTCGCTTGCATTCGCTCGATGTATTATTTGTTCCTGCATCGCCGAAAATTGGCAATGTGGCGGTGGATTTTGATCCGAATAGTTTGAACGACAATGGTGATGCCGCTGAAGACCGCACCGCGGTTAAAGTATTTGGCGAGGTTTATAATCCAGGGAGTTTTTCTTATAAAAGTTCAGCTAATTTAGTGGATATGTTAATGCGCGCTGGCGGGGTGACTCGTTATGCCAGCGTAGAGCAAATTCGGGTGATTATTGACGGAGAACCTAAGTTATTTAATCTGAAACGCTATCTGGATACTGGCGATAACGATTTGTTGCTGAGCTTAACTGCGGGCACCACCATTTTTGTACCGAAGCAGGAAGAGGAGATTAAAGCGGGCGCGAATACGGTGTATGTGATGGGGGAAGTGTTCAAACCTGGTGCCTACGAAGGCAATCAAGCGGCGGGGTTCTTAGATGTATTAGCGAATGCCGGTGGGCCGAGTCGCTTTGCCGAAACCCGACAAATTCGAATTATTCGTAGCAGTGGCGCGGTAGAACGTTTTGATTTGCAGTCTTTTACCGAAGGTCGCAGTGCTCAGTTGCCTAGAATCATGGCGGGTGACGCGATTTTTGTGCCCGAAAAAACCGATTTAAATGAAAAATCATGGACCAAGGTGTCACCGAACCAAGCGGTAAAAGTGATGGGCGAAGTTAATCGGCCCGGTCGTTTTGAGTGGGCTGACGAAATGAATCTGATGGATCTTTTGGCGCATGCCGGCGGCCCAAAACCAAACGCAGACATGGCCAAGATCACCGTATTATTCAGTGATGCTGGTGGCACGACCCGCTCGGTTAACTTTAATTTAAACGCCTACCTTAATGGCGAGATAAACAATCAACAGATGCCGCGGATCGTGGCTGGCACTACTATTATGGTGCCGCAACTACCCGATGACCCAAGTGATAATAAATCGCAGTGGGTGCGCCAAAGTTCGGAAGATTCAATCTATGTATTTGGTCAAGTGGTGGCACCTGGCCGCTATCGTTTTGACCCGAGTATGCACTTTTTAGACATTCTTGCCGCCGCCGATGGTCCTTCAGAGCAGGCTGATATTAGTAATGTACGGATTAGTCATCGTAATGGTAAACATGCGTCGGTATCGAAACTCGATTTAGCTTTGTACTTCGAAACGGGCGATGAGTCGATATTACCCAAAGTGGTTCCCGGTGATTCGATTTATATTCCAGAAAAAAACCGCAACTGGTTGTCTGAAAAGAAGGAGCGCACAGTACGGGTATTAGGTTCCGTTAGTAAGCCGGGTCGTTACCGCTTTAATGATGAGATGACCTTATTAGACCTGTTAGCCGAAGCGGGTGGGATTGATAGTGAGGGCTATCCGCAAAAAATCACCGTGGTGAACCTATCTTGTTGTAAGGATCAGGCGCGAACTTTTGACTTGCTCGAATTTTCGAAAACTGGTGATTTCAGCCTGTTACCGGTGATCCGTGCAGGAGACACCGTATATATTCCATCGCGTGCCGAAAGTGGCTGGGTAAAAGCTCGTCAAGGGCTAGAAGATGTCTTTAGATTGATTTCTGTAAGCGCATTATTGGGGTTCCTATGATTGCATTACCTTCAACTTATCAAGAACTAGAGCGGGTCTATCAACGACTACCGAATCATCAAAATAGTTGCATCGGGGTGAGTGCTGCCCAACCTGGAGAGGGCGTATCAACGTTGGTGGATGCCATCGCTAAACGCGCCGCAGGCGCAGGGCGTTCGGTATTAGTGGTGGACTTTAATTTACATCATCCACGGCGCTTCGATTGCCCCTTATTTGACTTGGGTTGGGACCGAGGTGAAGTGAAAGGAGTGGTGAAAGACCCATCTTCGCTGGTGGATTATTTGCCAGCTCCTCTGGATAAGGCCTCATTACTTAAACTCAAAGAGCCGGGGTATATCGAACAACAGATTGAAGCTTGGAAGCAAGACTATCAATTGATCTTGATTGACACCTCGGCGATCAATCAAAACAACGGCGGTAATGTTTCGGCGCAACGCGCTTTAGCGGCCAGTGATGCCTGCATTTTAACGGTGTTGGCTGGGGTGACCGCCCGGCCAGCATTTCAAACCGCAGTGAACGATTTAAAGCTAGAAGATGTGCGCTTATTGGGGGTTGTGATGAACGATCGCTTTAATCCGAGTTTAAAAGCCGAGTTATTGAGAGAGTCCTCACGAATTACCATATTATTCCCTCGATTTAGTCAATATCTAAGAAGATTTCTTGTTAATTCTCAACTACTTTCAATAAGGGTGTGATATGTTTTCGAATATACAAATCGTCGATGGAGTGACGGAAAACTTGACCAAGCAAAAGCCAGCAGAAAAACCCTTAGTGTTAAAGGGAAAACGGTACTGGGCACAACGTAAGGTTCAGCTTAAAGCGACCCTATTATTACTGTGTCTGCTGTTAGTTGTGCTGTTTTCTTTAAATGCACAAGCGGTACAAAAAACTTACTCTTTTGGTATTGTGCCGCAGCAATCAGCGACTCGTTTGGTAGAGCAATGGGGGCCGTTGCTGGATGCGGTGAGTCTTGCCAGTGGCTATCCCTTAACGTTTAAAACCGCGCCGAGCATTCCTGAATTTGAGCAACGCTTAGCGAACGGCGACTATGATTTTGCTTATATGAATCCCTACCATTATCAGGTGTTTTCAGCCAATCCTGGTTATCAAGCCTTGGCTAAATCAAAGGATAAAACGCTGCAGGGGATCCTGGTGGTGAGGGCCGATAGTGAGATCCAAAATATTGCGCAATTATCGGGCGACACCTTGGCTTTCCCTGCACCGCAAGCTTTCGCTGCTAGTGTGGTGATAAGAGGTTATTTAGCTCAACAACAATTAGACTTTAAGTCGAAGTATGTGGGCTCTCACGATTCGGTTTATCGGGCGGTTGCTGCGGGTTTATATCCGGCAGGTGGCGGTATTCCTCGAACCTTTGCCAGCATCGATCCTGCAATTTCAAAACAGTTGAGGATCCTTTGGACGTCAGCTGGTTTTACTCCCCACGCCATCGCAGTTCATCCGCGAGTGGCTCCGGCGGTCAGTTCTGCAGTACAGCAAGCGCTGATAGGGCTCGCTGAACAACCGGATGACCAACCCTTACTCGCCGAATTGAATATCGACGGTTTTGTCAGTGCTAAGGACCAAGATTGGGATGACGTACGCCAACTAAATATTGGAACCCCGATCACTAAATAGGGTCACTTGAGGATTAAAATTGCGATGGCATTGAGCTTTAAAGCAAAAACCGTATTAGGGGTCGCCTTAATCGAATCAGTGCTATTAGCGATTTTGGTGTATAGCAGCATTGGTTGGCTCTACGACTCCAATGAGATGCAAGTTGAACAACATGGGCGAATGATGTCTACTTTGTTCGCCTCAAGTACTAAAAATGCGCTGATCACCACAGATATCGCCACCCTCGATAGCCTTGCCTCAGAATTCGCTTCGCAGAGCGATGTGGCCTACGTGATTATTCGCGATGAGCAGCAGCGCGTTTTGGCTCAGTCGGGGGCCGATCCCAATGAAGACCCAGCCAATAATCCTGAGCTGGGAGACCATGTCCACAAAGTATTTAATACTCACATTGAAGTCATCGCCGCCAATCACTTATACGGTGAAATTGATGTGGGCATTTATGATCATGGTCTGCATGGTTTGATTAGTGAAGCGAGTTCATTTGGGGTTGGCATTGCGGTATTGGAAATTGCGTTAGTGGCGCTATTTTCCTTTTTGTTGGGGACCTATTTAACGCGCCAGTTGGGTGGCTTACGGGATGCCGCAAAAACCATTGCTCAGGTGGGGCCAGGTTTTCAATTGGCGGTCAAAGGTCATGATGAGATTTCTGAAGTTGCCAGTGCCTTCAATAAGATGTCGGCAGCCTTGGAGCAATCTCATCTTGAGTTTAAGCAAGCTATCAATGTGCAGCAGCAACTGGCTTTGGAATTAGAGAAAAATCAGTCGATGCTAAGCGCGACCATCGCCTCGGCGATGGACGCAGTGATCACCACCGACCGCTATGGTTACGTACTGGAATTTAGCCAGAGTGCCGAGCGGATGTTTGGCTATAGCCGTGATGAGATGCTTGGCCAAGAGCTGGCGGAATTTATTGTACCGAAGGCTTTTCGTGAGGCGCATCGCAAGGGTATGCAGCATTTTCGAGAAAGCGGCGAAGCGCCGGTACTTGGCCAGCGTTTAGAGTTGCCAGCTTTGCATAAAGAGGGACATGAGTTTTTGGCCGAGTTGACCATCAGTGCGGTGGAGCTGGGCGATAACACTATTTTTACTGCCTTTATGCGAGATATTTCCGACAAGAAACGGACTGAGCAAGAGTTGCAACTGGCCGCGTGCGCTTTCGATGCTAATGAAGCGATATTTATGACCGATCGGTACTCTAAGATTGTTCGCGTGAATAAAGCTTTTACTCATATTACCGGTTATTCGGCCGAGGAAGCGATTGGACAACAACCTTCTTTATTAAGCTCTGGTCAGCATGACAAGGCTTTCTTTGAACAGATGTGGCAGGGGATCCGCGAACAGGGAGAGTGGTCTGGTGAAATTGTCAATCGACGTAAAAATGGTGAATTATTACCAGAGTGGTTAAGCATATCCTCAGTCAAAGGTAGCCAAGGAAAACCAAGCCATTATGTCGCACATTTTACCGATCTGAGTGAACAAAAAGCGGTTGAACAGTCTCTGGAAAGAGCGAAACACGATGCCGAAGCTGCCAGCCTTGCCAAGAGCCGTTTTTTAGCAAGCATGAGTCACGAAATTCGCACTCCTTTGAACGCTATTATCAATATGTATCAGATCTTGAAGGAAACAGAGTTGAGTGCGGAACAGCAAAGTTTCGTGGATGTTGGTCATGAAGCTGGCCATACCCTGATGGCCTTAGTGAACAATGTCTTAGATTTCTCAAAAATTGAAGCGGGCCAATTAGACTTCAATAACGAATGGTTTTCTCCGGTGAAGGTGCTGCAAAGCATCGTTAAATTGTTTAGTACCACCGCGGCACAAAAATCTCTTAGCTTTAAACTCGATGTTGACTCGCAGGTTATGTCGGAATACTTCGGTGAACCCCTCCGTTTTCGTCAAATTGTATTTAACTTAATGGGTAACGCGATCAAATTCACCCAGCAAGGTGGGGTGAGTCTGGCTTTACACTGCAGCCAGCATAAGGGCTTAGTATTGCAGGTAAAAGATACCGGGATCGGGATTAGTGACGAAGACAAAGCACGTTTGTTTGAAGAGTTTTATCAAGTAGAGAGTGGTTCAACCAAGCGTTATTCGGGAACTGGATTGGGTTTGGCGATTAGCTTGCAGTTGGTCGAGAAAATGGGCGGGCAGATCTCCGTGGAAAGTCAGCTTGGGGAGGGCACCACTTTTTGTGTTGAGTTTCCTTTCAAAGGTCGCGCGGCGCCTGCGGTTCAGCTCGAAGATGTATTGGATCCGCACCAGCATTTAGATGCACTCACCGCCAGAGTCTTGTTAGTGGAAGATAGCGCGATGAACCGCACCGTGGTGAGCCAGGTGCTCAAAGATGTGGTGCAGCAACTTGATTGTGCTGAAAATGGTCAATTAGCGGTAGAGCTATGCCAACAGCAGCACTTCGATGTGATTTTAATGGATATGGCAATGCCGGTGATGGATGGTGTTAGTGCAACGCGGGAGATTCGTAATCACGCTGGACTCAACCAAAATACGCCGATTATTGCGATGACCGCCAATGCCTTTGCCGAAGACAAACAAGCTTGTTTTAGCGCAGGTATGAATGATTTCATCACTAAGCCTATCGACATTGCCTTACTTCGGGCTAAACTAATCCAATGGTTTCATGCTTCAAGGCTCGAAGCGGACAAGGTTAAGCCTTCTACGTGCACGGTGGATCAGCCCCTTGCATTATTAAATCAAGACCAGAAAAGCGATACTGCGCTTCAGCCTGAGAGCGATCCTATTTTACCAATGATCGATTTTAAGGTTTTGGATCAACTAGTTAAAGATGCGGGGATGGAGGCTTTGCCTCTGATGTTGTCGCTGCTCTATCAGGAAACCGAGCAACAGGCGCTTGCCATTAAAGAGGCGTTTGCCGGACAGCAGTTTGAGCAGTTGGCGCTGGCGGCACATACCATGAAGGGCAACCTCGCAACCTTTGGCGGAGAAAAAGTACGCCAGTTAGCATTAGCCATTGAATTGGCTGCCAAGGCTGGCGATGCGGCAAGTTTAAAAGCGCCTGTCGCTGAGCTTGATGCGGTGCTTGGCGCAACCATGGATGCGATTAAACAATATGAACAAAACTTAGCAAGTTGAGGACGGTACATGGGAAGTGATATGAAAGCCTCGGTTTTGTTGGTGGAAGACAGTGCCACACTGGCCGCTACCTATCAGGCTTATCTCAGCAAAGACGAGCTTAAACTTCAACGAGTCGCCACTGGTGGCGCAGCTATCGAATTTCTTTCTAAGCAATCGGTGCAGGTCATGTTACTTGACCTCAATCTTCCCGATATGAGTGGCATGCAGGTTTTAGAATGGATGGTAGAGCGCAGCCTGCCAACTTCGGTGATTATTATTACCGCCTACGGCTCGGTCGATGTGGCGGTTGATTCGATGCGTTTGGGGGTGGTGGACTTTATCGAAAAACCCTTCGACGCGAGTCGCTTGCGGGTAACGGTAAACAATGCGCTTAAATTACATAAACTAAAATCCTTAGTCGAGGACTATCAGGCGGACGCCGGGCGTGAGCGTTTCCATGGCTTTATTGGTGGCAGCTTGGCGATGCAGAATGTCTATCGAATGATTGAAGCTGTGGCCGCCAGTAAGGCAACGGTGTTTATTACTGGCGAAAGTGGCACAGGTAAAGAAGTTTGCGCCGAGGCGATTTATCAACAGGGACAGCGGGCCGATAAACCTTTTATTGCCCTCAATTGCGGTGCAATTCCTAAAGATCTCATGGAAAGCGAGATCTTCGGCCATGTAAAAGGTGCTTTTACCGGTGCCTCTTCGGCGCGGCAAGGGGCTGCTGTGCAGGCTAATGGTGGCACCCTGTTTCTCGATGAAATCGGTGAAATGGACATGGATCTGCAAACCAAGTTATTACGATTTGTGCAGACTGGGCGTTTTCAAAAAGTGGGTGGCAGTCAAGAAGAGCAGGTTGATGTGCGCTTCTTGTGCGCGACCAATCGCGATCCCTGGGAAGAGGTTCAAGCGGGTCGCTTTCGGGAAGATTTGTATTACCGTTTATATGTGGTGCCGATCCACTTACCGCCACTGCGTGACCGGGGTCTGGATGTACCAGCCATTGCGCAACAGTTTTTGCGCCGCTATGCCAAGGAAGAAGGCAAGCAATTTCGACGTTTTTCCAGCTTAAGCGCGACCATCATCAGCAATTATGATTGGCCGGGTAATGTTCGGCAGCTACAAAATGTGATCCGCAATATTTGCGTATTGCACGATGGTAAAGAAGTGTTAGCCAGCCAGTTGCCGCCGCCGCTGAATCAATTAATTCCGGAAGGCGCGATTGGTGCCGATGGTCGCCATGCGGAGGAAGTGGCGACCAGTGAATTGCCGAGCAATCATGGTAGCCAGTATCAAATACAGCCGCTGTGGCTCACCGAGAAAGAGGCGATTGAGCATGCCATCGATCATTGTGATGGCAATATCCCCAAGGCCGCAGAGCTGTTAGATGTGAGTCCATCCACCATTTACCGTAAAAAGCAGACTTGGGATGAGACCGAGCTTTAAGCCTCGATGGTATTTTTTAGAAAATTGATGGTTCAATTATGCGGCTCGCTCATGGGGCCGCAATTTCTAAGGCTTATACCAATCTAAGGAATTATCTATTCATTCTTGCTCGCCTAAATAACCGCTAACCGTTTGATGTATATTGTAATTAGAGCCACGAGTGACTGCGCTTCATGGCTCGTTATTGGCAGATTTATTCTGCGCCATAGCTTGCTCATATAATGAATTAGATTGGTATTAAGGTCCTATTCTCAACTCTAGCTTCCAGCGCCTAAGGTCTAAGGTTTAAGGCCCAAGGAAGCCCCCATTTTTAATTCTACCTTCTAGCGCTTAAGGCTCAGGCTCAAGGAGTCCCCACTTTTATTTTAGTTGCCAGCGCCCAAGGCCTAAGGTTTAGGGTTCAGGGAAGCCCCACGTTTAATTCTAACTTCTAGCTTCTAGCGCTTAAGGCTCAGGCTCAAGGAGTCCCCACTTTTATTTTAGTTGCCAGCGCCCAAGGCCTAAGGTTTAGGGTTCAGGGAAGCCCCACGTTTAATTCTAACTTCTAGCTTCTAGCGCTTAAGGCTCAGGCTCAAGGAGTCCCCACTTTTATTTTAGTTGCCAGCGCCCAAGGCCTAAGGTTTAGGGTTCAGGGAAGCCCCACTTTTAATTCTAACTTCTAGCTTCTAGCGCTTAAGGCTCAGGCTTAAGGAGTCCCCACTTTTATTTTAGTTGCCAGCGCCCAAGGCCTAAGGTTTAGGGTTCAGGGAAGCCCCACTTTTAATTCTAACTTCTAGCTTCTAGCTTCTAGCGCTTAAGGCTTAAGGAAGGCCTCAGTGTTAATTTGGGTCTATAAGGCTTAACGCTTGGACTCGACTTAAGCTTGGTTTGGCTGTTTAATTCCGCTTAAATCGTCGCCAAATGACCAACCAAGTTTAAGCTATGCTGGTTTTTGCAGTTTGCGAATCTACCTTCAGGCTAACTGAATACTATTTTATAAATCCGAGTAATATCTAGTTAAATCAGTTCATTATGGATCTGGCTTGGCTTTTGCTATCCAAGGGCTATCGGTATCTAACTCAGCACAGACAGGATGGATTATGAAACCTTGGAAACCTCTCGCCTTGGCCTTGCTCTGCTCACCAATGAGTAGCTATGGGGCGGCATTCTCAACTTGCCCGACGCAGGCATTTTTAGTGCAGCAAAACGTTGCACAGCTCTTTGGTGTGAATTTAGCCACTGGTCATTACCAAAACCTCTCTTCTGATATGGGGACCAGCGGCAAACTGAACGCTATCGGTTTTAACCTGCATGACGATCACCTCTACGCCTGGAGTTACCAACATCAAACGCTGGCCAAAATTGGTGACGACTATCAGCTGCAGCCGCTCAGTCTGAATTGGAATGGCATCGATAGTCAGGTGAGTTTTTATGTGGGAGATGTGGCGGTGGATGAAAACGCCCACTATTTGTATCGCAGTGGGGTGGATCGCGGTCTGTACCGGGTGTCTTTAGCCCCCAATGATGCTGACTATTTGAGTATGCAACGGATCGTTGATGGGGCCGCGCTAAACCTGCGGATCTTTGATATGGCCTTTCATCCCGACAACGGCATGCTGTATAGCGTTGATAATAAGGGGGTGTTATGGCGGATTGATCCCAACGATGGTAGCAGCCAGTCGTTAGCAACGGTCGGTCAAACTGGCACCTTTGGCGCAGTGTATTTTGATGTAGACGGTAATCTCTACATTAGCCGTAATAGTGATGGTTTAATTTTTCAAATCGACATTAGTGCAGCACAGCCTACCGCACTGCGATATGCCCAGGGCCCCGCTTCGAGTAATAACGATGGTGCGCGTTGCGCCATCGCACCAATTGTCGCGGAAGATGATGCCAACATCGACTTTGGCGATGCACCGTCAAGTTTTGGCACCCGTTTGGCCGAAAACGGCGCCAGACACCAGTTGGTGGCCGGGGGCATTCGCCTCGGTCAGCGGGTGGATGGGGAAATGGATGCCTATGTTTATCCAGCCAGCGATGACAGTTCTCGTTTGTTGGATGATGAAGACGGTATCGCCTTTGTCACCGCTCTGCAGGTGGGTTTAGATTTTGTACTGCAAGTAGATAGTTCTGGCGAAGGCTATTTGAATGGCTGGATCGATCTCAATGGGAACGGCGTATTTGACGTTCAAGAGCAGATCTTGAATGACCAAGCGGTGGATCCCGGTGTTCAGTCTTTGTTGGTCTCTATCCCCGAAGGCTATACCAGTGGCGAGCGTTGGGCTCGCTTTAGAGTTAGCTCGGTCGCTGGGGTGCAAGCCACTGGCGGGGCGCCCGACGGAGAGGTGGAAGATTATCAAATTTATGTGGGGGATGCGGCGACTCAGGTGAGTTACTACCCCAGTGCCGATGGCTATGCCACGGTTGCCTTTGAAGATAACTGGCCCGCAGCGGGCGACTACGATCTGAACGATTTAGTGGTGAATTTGCAAACCAAAGTGCTTAGCTTTAACAATGCAGAGGTCGCCCGTATTGAGTTGCAGGGTGAGGTGCGGGCGGTGGGTGCCAGCTTTCATAATGGTTTTGCCATTCGTATTCCGGGCCTCGCTAAAAGTTTGCTCGACAGGGCTACCATCCGTTTTGAAATCAATGGCGAGCTGCAAGCACACAGCGTAATTGACGAAGCCAGTGATGAGATTGTGGCGATTATTGCGAGTGATGTGCGCCAGTACATTAATCCGCAAAATCAATGTGATTTTTACAAAACTCAAAGCGATTGTGAAGGGGCGGGGCAGCTCCATTTTAAAGTGCATTTACCCTTGCTTGAAGGGCTTGATTTGGCGAGCCTGCCAAGTGCGCCGTTTGACCCTTTTATTTTTGCTACCGAACATTCACGCGAGCCCTATTTTAGTGACTCGCCAGCGCGTGGTTTAGAAGTGCATGTGAAAAATCAAAGCCCAAGTACCCAAGCCAGCGATAGCCTTTGGGGAAGTTTCGATGACAGTTCAAATCCATCTTCGGGCAGTTATTACCAAACTGCTAATGGCCTGCCCTGGGCGATTATTGTGCCCTATAACTGGCAGTATCCCTTCGAGCGAGTCAGCGTTGCCGATGCCTATCCACAGTTTTTGCAATATGCACAAAGCGAAGGTTTAGAAAGTGGTGATTGGTACTTATTAGAAAATGCGCGTAGCGAGTTAATTTATCAACAAGAGGGGAAGTAACATGACTGGCTTTACACAAATCACAAACCGACTGTTTTATAGCTCAATCTTGGCGACCAGTTTACTAATGGTGGGCTGTGGTGGTGGCAGTGACAGCGCCCCTGCAAATAATCAGAATAACGAGCAGCCCGCAGCGCCGATTGAACCTGCACCAGTAGAGCAGCCATCAACCGTCGAGCCACCGGCGCCCAGCCCAGAACCTGCGCCTGTGGTGAGTAGCCTTGAGCAGCTCCAGGTTGCCGAAAATTTTAGTTTTGTTAATCAGCAGCAGCGGCAGCTGAACATTCGCTACCCCTATTCGCAAGGCGAGCGTGCTTATCTAAATATTTGCACTCATTGGAAAAATGCCGACAGTGGCAGCATCGAATACAGCTCTTGTTTATGGCGAGGCCAAATCAGTGCTTCGCAAATGGCGCTGCAATTGACCGTACCGGCCCATGCTTCGCTGTTAATTGCCGAAGTATGGCAGTTGTCTTCGGGAAATGTGAACAGCGTTCAGCAGCAGCTGAGCTTGGCTGAGTTTGGGACACAAACCCTGACTTTTAACTTTTAATTGAGTAGCGCCGATGCAAACTTATCGAAGCAGTGATACTCCCCCGCAAACTCAGGCGATTTGGCTGTTTATCGACAGCCAAACGGTCGGCGGGATTGAAAGCCACGTGGTCAATTTAGCTCAGGCTCTGGCCAAGCGCAGGCATCCGGTTTGTGTGATATTGTGGCGCGCCTATCAACCAGACCATCCGATGCTGGCCCAGCTTAATCAGCATCAGGTGGCTTGGCTGGTGCTGGATGGTTCGATACGAACACTGCGCCGAGCGTTGAATGATTATTCGCCTTGTGTGGTGCATAGTCATGGCTACAAGGCCAGTATTGTCGCCCGCTTGGTGCGTCTGTTTCAGCCCATCAGGCTGGTGTCCAGCTTTCATGCGGGTGAAGCCTGCCAGGGTCGTTTAGCACTGTATGATTTTGCGGATCGCTATAGCGCGTGGCTGTCGCAGCAACGCATTGCGGTGAGCCAGCCAATCGCCAGCCGGGTGGCGGCGTCTTGCCAAGTCATCAATAACTTTGTTGAGTTACCCGCAGCAAGGGCCAGCCTGGCAAGCGTGAATCGCAGCCCGACCATCGCATTGGTTGGGCGCTTAACTCAGGTGAAAGGTCCCGATCGTTTCTATGACTTAGCCAAGGCGCTGCCGCAGTTTGATTTTGCGGTGTACGGGGAAGGCGACTGGTTTGAACAGGCAAATCTCCCCCCTTTAGCGAACCTCGTCTTTCATGGCCGAAAATCTGCCATGAGCAATCATTGGGCGAATATCGACTTATTGTGCATGCCATCGCGCCACGAAGGTTTACCCTTAGCGGCGCTGGAAGCCATGGCGCGGGGGATCCCGGTGATGGCCACTAATGTGGGCGCCTTGGGTCAGTTAATCCAACATCGGGTGAATGGTTTCCTATTTGAGCAATTTCAGCGCAGCCAATGGCGGGATTGTTTGCTGGAGTGGCAGCATAGCACCCAGCTACAGCATGCGTTGAGCGCTCGGGCGAGGCAAACCGTGGCACAGCATTATTCTGCAGAGGCAGTATTGCCGCAATTTGAAGCTCTCTATCGGCAACTCTGGCAAAGCTAAAACCGCCAGTGATGCTTGGTGTGAGCAGCTTGCGGGGTCAAATGTTTGCTGGAGTGGCAGCATAGCACTTAGCTACAGCATGCGTTGAGCGCTCGGGCGAGGCAAACTGTAGTGGCACAGCATTATTCTGCAGAGGCAGTATTGCCGCAGTTTGAAGCTCTCTATCGGCAACTCTGGCAAAGCTAAAGCGGCCAGTGACGTTTGGTTTGAGCAGCTTGCGGGGTCAAATGTTTGCTGGAGTGGCAGCATAGCACTCAGCTACAGCATGCGTTGAGCGCTCGGGCGAGGCAAACTGTGGCACAGCATTATTCTGCAGAGGCAGTATTGCCGCAATTTGAAGCTCTCTATCGGCAACTCTGGCAAAGCCAAAACCGCCAGTGATGCTTGGTTTGAGCAGCTTGCGGGGTCAAATCAATGCAAGCTTAGTGCTCTGTCTTTATGATTAGTGTTTGAGGCCGCCGTTGGCCTCAGTCAGCCCTAATCAGGGTTTCATGGAGCGTGAGTGAATAAGGAACCGCGGTGAGTCTGATACAGAGCCAAGCAAATCTTCTCAAACAAGCGGCATATCTGCTCAAAGATATTGAAGCCGAGTTACATTTTCGTGCGCCATATTCTTCCAAACTAAAGCCAATCCGCGAGCTGCTGCAATGGCTCAAAGATGGCCAGCCTGTGGGGTGTTTTCGCCATCAATACGGGTCGGAGCAAGCCGATGCTGCAGCGGACGAGCATTTCGAGTTGAGTGATAGTCTCACGATTGACGATAGCTTGGAGCCAGACGCCTTTTGGCAGGCACCACTGGCTCAGTTGCTGGCGGAGTCGGCATTATGTGAAAACATCATGCTCAAGCTGAGCCAAGGTCAAGCGCAAGAGCTTATTTATAATCCCTTGATCTACGAAGCCGGCAAACCGTTTTTTTTCATCCTGAGTAAAACTCGGGAGCCACAGGCACTGGCTGCCTTTGTGCAGCTGTTTTGTCACTATCTGCGCTACAACGAGCAACTCGATTGGCAACAAATTCAGCCGAATAATGTGCAGGCTTTAATCTGCAGCATCGTCATCCCCAGTCTGGCGAAGTTCCGCGAAAGTATTATTAGTGAGGTGATGGTTATGGATGAAACCCATTGGCATAGCGCGGTGGCGCTTGAAAATATCTTGCAACATGCTTCCGAGCCCGAGGTTGGCATTTGGCTGGACGGGCTGAAGCTGAGCGTGGATGAAAACTACATGCCACCCATCGATACCTGGATCCTCAATGCGCTGCAGCTGCAGCCGGATGGTGATAATCCGCTGCAATTTTTTGAAACGCCGCAACAATACGTGTTATTTGGGAGTTAAATCATGAACGCCGGTTTATGCAGTGGATTGCTGGTGGCCTTACTTAGCGTGGCAAGCTGGCCGTTGTCGGCCGCCGATACCCAGCTGTTACGTCATGTTCAAGGGCTGAGCCGAGATTACTATTACCTGAATATCGAGTCGCCGGCCCAGCCCTTTCAGGTTCAGGATATTGTGGGGGGCGAGCACGAAAATCAATACTTCATCCTTGGTTTTGCGGGCGATCAATTCTCGATTGCCATCGATTCACTGGAGGGGGACGCTGGCTACTCGCTTGGAGGCGAGGGCTACCAAGCTCAACAACAGGCGGCGGGAGACCATGTGCTGGTGGAACTGCCGCACACTTGGATCAGGATTCAGGTATCGGCCCATCCCTATGCCGAATATCGTTTAAGGGTGAAAAAATATGAATGAGCAAAACCTCGGGCAAGCCGCTGCCAGTGCGCAAATCGCGGCGCTGTTGGAGCTACTTCCCACCCTTAAAGCCGAGCTACGGTTTGCCGGTTGTAATGAGGGAGCGCCCTTATTCAGGCGGATCGAGCAAATGCTGAGTGAGCTTCATCAAGCCCAGCGCTCGGCCATGGACTCGCGGTTTGCCAGCACCGCCGAGATTGAAGATCCGGTGGCCCACTTACAGCAGTATCGGTTTTTAGCGCCCGTTTATCACTGCGATGGTCACGGCCATGTACAGGTTCAGCAGCCGCAAAATCACCAGCTCTATTCCTTAGAGAGCCTATTACAGGCGATTGAAGATAAAAATGACTGGTCACGCTGTTTTTACATGTTTGAAGCTCAGGATCCGGTCTGGTTAGCAGAGCTCGCCGAGCAGCTAGCCAACCGCGCCGCTTACCATACGCAGTGTCAACTGAAACTGAGTGAGTTGCTCAACCAGCGATCCCAGTTAATTGGCCTGTTGCAGGACGCTGACCAATGGTACTGGGATGCTGAAAATCATCACTTGCTGTTATCACTGATGGCCACCATCGAGAGTTTGTTGGTGGATGACGACAGCGACGAATTGGAACAGGAAATAGAACGCAGCATGCTAAATGCATTGAAACAGCGCCTGGCCGAGCGTTATCAGCAACTCGTGGACTAAATTTAGCTTCTGAGCAGGCGGATGCTGGTTCAATCTCATTCGCCTGCCGACATGCCAAAAACGCAGTTGTCCTGGCTTGTGAGTAGCCTGCCTCAGGTTTCGCGCGAGGCCGTGAGTTTCAGGGCAATACCAAAGGAAACTTTACTGACCACCAGTGAAAGTAAAAAGGCAATCGGCCAGGCCAGTAGGAAACGCTCGAGCCAGATACTCAGCCATTGTGCGTTAAAGCCTAATTCGATAAAGCTGAAAATGCCGGTCATTAAGAACGCCATCATTAATGAAATGAGGAACTGAGCAATAATAATGGTTTTTGGGTTTTGCATGGTTTCATCCAAGTCATGGATGATGCTTAGGACATGATTAAATACACCGCTGCACCATCCTAATTAAAGGTTAGTGCCGTGGGTTCGCCAATCGCGACTAGATCTCACCGAGGGGGGAGGGCCGGAATAACCATACCGACCTAAAATTTTTTCGACGCGGGATGTTAAATAAAATGGTGATCCGGGTCAAGCTTTTGCTGTGTTTATGCAATGCCTTGTTGCTAGCAATGAATGCATCCTTGAATATGACTTTACTATCAATTTATGTGCTAACTATCTGAAATTATTAAAAAGTAGTGATATGCTATTGAACAATTAATGGATGAAATAAGGTCGACTCCCGTATGATAACAAGGTTTTTTTTCTTCAGAGAAGCTGTTAGCTAGCCCAGCAGGTTTTATGAATATTTTAATACATTTTTTATTTTACTTTCGACAAGCGCTTTCGCAAAGGTTTGTAAAAAGGGGCAGCCCTGTGGTAACTCATGCATATCTTGGAATAAAACATGTCGTATAGAACAACCAACTTTATTTACTCATCAGAACCAAATAGCAAATAATAATACTGGAGAAAATGTCCCGACTGGTCGTAAAAATAAGGACAGTATTACTATTGAGGCTGAATTTGGTTGTATGGTTACATGGACTGCTTTGGTTGATTTTCATCTATTCAAGAAAAATGAAGAAGAAGTTATCAATGATGTTTTATATAAAGTTAAGCTAAAGGAGAAATTTAATAATAAATCAATCGGAAAAAATTCATAAAATGAATTAAGGGTCGTTTACAGAAATGCACTTAATAAATATTCTATCAAAGCATTAGAGTTGGAAAAAATGCAAAAAGATGTGGAATCATTCCGTGGTGAGTTTATGAAAAGTTGCGTAATACAAACAGTAAAGATAATAGCTATGCGCAAGGATAGCTAAAAAATGAGAATATGTGTAGAAGCAATTCCTCGAAATTTAGCAGTAGTCAAAATTATAAATAATAAAATGGTCGTCTCAACTATTTGACCGTGCAAATAATCATAGATTTTTATTATGGGTGTCTAAATTAACTGCGCTTTTAAAACTGTATTTAACGGAGAAAGTTTTGAAGATAAAACGTAATAACAAACAATGTGAACTGGATGGGCCTTTAGCTTTGCATGAAGCCATGCTTGAAGCTGACTTGAATGCAAAGCTATTCAGAGCCACAGATCCCATGTTTATGGAATCTGTGGGTGAAATGGTCACTCGAATAAATGAAATGAATGACATTCACGATAAAGGTGAGTTTGAGTCACTTGTTGAGGACGCTTGCCGAGAGCACTTGTTCTTTTTAAAGCTTGAAAATCAAGACAATGTTGTTGAGCTTCACTTTGAAAATAATGAAATTACCATCACTAATTCAACAGCCAATGAAGTCTCTGCATTGCTCGAAATTGCGGCTTCTCTAAATGCTGAATTACTGAATGAATTCGGTCGGCTGATCCCTCAACCAGAGAGTCCAAAAAAATCATTCTGGCGCTTGTTGGGGCTGAAATAAAATTACGGAGTCGCTTATTCCAAGCCGCAAAATGGCTGCAATGGTCTGAACAGGTTTTGGCTTTCGTCAAAAACAACAAAGAAACAACAACAAAAAAACAAGATACCCACTTCAAGGCTCAGTTAATGTAAATAACCGCAGGTTTTTATCATGGGTGTCTAAATTTAATTGGTGTCTAAATTAAATTTTTATCAGAAGCTGTTAATTACTTGGAGAAAATTTGAAAGGTCGAATATCAAGATTGACAATAGTAGATGTATGTCTTGAAGGTGTTGTATTGGCACAAAACGAATACTGTGATATGTCTGGCGGGGACTGGGTTTGTTGGGCTCCTGAGTACTTTATAACAACAACTGTTGCGCGGTGTTTGCATCAAGCAAAAGGCAATAAGTATGTAACGATTGAAAACGGTGCATACGATGCTCTTGACTATGCTGGAGCTGTTGGTAAAGGTCGAATTCATAGAGATATACGATCCGGCGGACGTTTTGATCTTCTACTTTGGTGGGCAAAAGGAGCTCCTAGAGCCGTAATTGAAGTAAAGAACAGAGTATTTAATAAGACACAATATGAATCAGATTTAAAAAGAATTACTGGCGTTCTAAAACGAAAGAAGTTGCAGTCTTCAATGGAATTTGGTGCATTTACTTTTTACTCTGCTGCTGATGACTCGTCTACTAAAAGGTCGCATGAGATATTGGAACAACGAATTGAAACTATTCAGAATAACGCTCAAGTAATTGTTGGCGATGAGTTCAAAGCAACTTTATACATAAGTGACATTGTGATTGAAGATGCAAGCGCTTGGTTTGCTGGGTGTATACTCGTAGAACATAAAATATAACAAGACATCCACCTCAAGGCTCCGTTAATGTAAATAACCGTAGGTTTTTATCATGGCTGTCTGAATTAACTTGAATTAACTTGAATTAACTGCTTTGAATTAACGGCTTGTGAATGTCGCTGGGTTAAATCGTAGGTTGTTAAATGACAATGGTTAAAGTAATTCTTAAATCACAACATGACGTAAAATTAGGTAGACATCCATGGCAACTCTTGAAATGACACGAGTTGCCTTAGCAGTCGTCTAAACCGCTATATTTTTGGTCAGTTTCATTTGTCATGATTCTTCTGTTTTGGAAAGCATTGCAGCTAAGCGTGTCGAGCTAGTTTGTTGAAGCCGTCTGAAATACTGAATATCGCTACTTTCACTAGCAGAGTATTATGGCTAGGCATCAGAAGCATAAAGGATATGACTGTGAACATTGGATTTTCAGTATCAGATTTAACAAAGCGTAATTAATTTTACTCCAATGCGCTTACTCCATTGGGCATTAAGAAGATAGTGGCGTTTGATGGCGCGAGAGGTTTCGGAAAGAATGGAAAACCAGAGTTGTGGTTTGGGAAAGGTCGCCTACAACAGTCACCTATACATGTTGCTTTTACTGCTGATAGCCGAAAACAGCTTGAGCAATTTTATGAAGCGGCTTTGGCTTCTGGTGCTTTTGTTATCGATACTGATAAGTATAATATTTAGGCGGTACGCCGCAGCACTGAATAATGCCTTTCATTGGCTTGAGCTTGGGATAAAAATGGAAGGAAACTAATAGCTGGTTTAGTGTTTGGGTCTTTTGAGCCAGAAGGTGCTATCAGTAAGTGAGGCAGTTTATTTTGCTATGTGGATTTTTTTAAGCTTTTGTCTCAATGGAAAAAATTGCAGTTTGCAAGCGGTGAACATAAGTGGTTCTTAAGGTGGTTATCTATCGCGTTGCTTTCAATTGGAAACGTCCAACTTGGTGCGATTTGCAGGGTGTTGTGAGCCAATTCAGTGAAACACTCAACGGAACATGTCGAATTTGGGCGACTCGTCATAAATATGTCTAAACAAAAACCTTACAAGATATTGGCTGTATGGCGATAGCAAAGACCTATATAATACAACGTGTTGTATATACATGTACCGGTAGACTCGGACAAGGTGAGTGATGAGTCTGTTGGAAATGTAACAAAACTGTATAAGTTAAAGAGTCTGTGAAAAGAAAAAAGGAGATGGCTTGTTATTTGCTATGTCATATCAATTAGTTACCTAACAACTTAATATGAAGAGGATCGAATGAAGAACAAACTCTATAAGATAGGCCTGCTCTCTGCGGCGATGCTAGCTTCTTGTTCGCTGTATGCTGGAGAAAGTAAAAGTACACTCAATGTTGCATTCGAACTTGCAGCAACGGGCTTTGACCCTGCGAAAGTTTCTGATATTTATTCCGGTAAAGTCATTGAAAATATTTACGACTCTTTACTCACCTATGACTACCTTGCTCGCCCGATTAAGCTTATTCCTAATACCATTGAAGCCTTACCAACTATTACGAATGACGGAAAAACCTATACTTTTAAAATAAAATCGGGGATCTATTTTGCAGATGACCCCGCGTTTAAAGGTAAAAAGAGAGAGCTGGTTGCTGCTGATTACGTTTATTCCTTGAAACGGATATTCGATAAAACCATTAATTCGCCACAGAGCTATCTGGTTGATGGCAAGTTTGTTGGTACCGATGAAATGGTCACCCAAGCTGGTAATGGTGCGCTGAATTACGACACGCAGATTGAAGGTATTAAAGCGTTAGATAAATATACCTTACAATTGAACCTAACCAGCAAGAACTATAATTTTGCGACTATTTTGGCAATGCCCACTTTTGGCGCTGTTGCACGAGAAGTGATTGAAGCCAATGCCGCAAATACCAATGCGCATCCGGTTGGAACCGGTCCATACATGCTCACAGAGTGGAAACCGGGCAGTAAAATTACCCTAGACGCAAACCCAAATTTCCGTAAATCGGTGTTTAATTATCAGCCTGATCCGAGCGATCCAATTTCTGTTCGGGTTGCTCAAGAGATGCATGGTAAAACTTTGCCACAAATGCAGCACATCAACATTAGTATTATTGAAGAGGAACAACCCGCCTGGCTTGCTTTTTTAAATAATCAGCTTGATCTGAATATGATTCCCCAACCCGCGCTGAAAGAAGCGTTAGTGATGAATCCTAACGACCCGCTGGATGTGAAATTAGCACAAAAATATGTGGATGAAGGCATTACCCTGCAACGTAGTAAAATACTCGAAATTGTATTTTACTTCTTTAATATGGAAGATCCCGTTGTTGGCGGCTATACCCCTGCTAACATTGCATTACGCCGTGCAATTGCCATGGGTTTTCCGATTAATGAAACGATTGCCAGAATTCGTCGTGGGCAGGCGGTTCCTGTAGAATATGCGATCCCAGAAGGGGTTGCAGGCCATAATCCTAAAGTAAAAAGTTCAGTGAAATATAACCCAGCAAAAGCTAATGCATTATTGGATGCAGCGGGTTACAAAATCGGTGACGACGGTTACCGTACCCTACCGGATGGTTCGCCATTATCGGTTCAAATGGGAACCACCACTTCTGCTGTTGACCGTGAATGGAATGAATTTTGGCAGCAAGATTTTGATTCGCTTAAAATAAAACTCTCGTTCAAACCCGGTAAATGGCCTGAATTGTCAAAAGCCAACCGTGAAGGTAAATTGCAGATGTGGGGATTGGCATGGAGTGCCGACTACCCTGATGGCGAGAATTTCATGCAGATGTTTTATGGTCCCAATAAAGGTGATTCTAATTTTGCAGCGTTTAACTTACCCGCCTTTAATAAAGATTATGAAGAAGCGTTAAGCCTGCCAAATGGAGAGAAGCGACAGAAGCTTTATGACCATATGAATAAACTGGTTGTACAGTACCAGCCCTACATTTTTGGCGACACGCGGGTACGTAGCTATGTGTCTCACAAAAATGTTCATGGCTATAAAACCCATCCAATTATGCAAGCTCCTTGGCGTTACATAGAAGTAGACAAATAACCGTTCTATTTCATCTGTATTATTCAATACAACTCACCATGAGGTGCGTTGTATTGATGTTTTTTTGCTCGAGGAGACTGCATGCTTTCTTATGTTATTCGCCGCAGCTGGCAAATGATCCCCACCTTGCTTGGGGTGATGTTGCTACTGTTTACACTGTACACCCTGGTTGGCGGTGATCCATCTTATATTTTGGCAGGGAAAAGCCTGAGTAATGAGATGCTGGCCAGCATTCATGCTCAATTAGGCTTGGATAAAAGTCTGCCTGAACAGTTCTGGATTTTTGTTAAGCAAGTGATCAGTATGGACTTTGGCACCTCTTGGTCAACCCAACAGCCTGTCTCTGAGATCATCAATAGTCGCATTGGTCCATCGGTGATGCTGTTGTTGACTTGGCAAATGTGTTCACTGTTTTTCTCACTGCTGTTTGCCGCATCTGTCGCTTACTACAACGGCAGCGCTTATGACCGTACTGTGACTATTATTTCAACGGTTGCAATGTCGATCAGTATCTTGGTGTATATCATCGCCGGGCAATACTTTCTTGCCTATAAAATGCAATGGTTTCCAGTGTTCGGCTGGGGCAATGATATGTGGCAAAACTTCCTGATTTATATACCGCTACCGCTATTGATTGGGGTTGCCGTGAGCATTGCACCAGACACGCGCTTTTATCGTACCTGTTTTGTTGAAGAGATGAACAACGATTACGTTCGTACTGCGAGAGCAAAGGGTTTGTCGGAGAGAACCGTTGTTTTAAAACATGTGATGCGTAATGCACTGATTCCGATTGTTACGGGAGTGATGTCTTCCTTACCTTATATGATCACTGGGTCGGTGTTGATCGAACGGTTTTTTGGTATCCCCGGTTTAGGCAACGAAATACTAAGAGCAGTTAATGCCAGTGATTTTCCTGTGATTAAAGCCATTACCATCTATCTCGTGATTACCATTATGATTTTTAATCTGCTTGCGGACTTGATTTATAAGCTGGTCGATCCACGCGTGCAATTAAATTAGGAATGTAAGGTAGGGAAGAATAGACCGTGAAATATCAAACTAACGATGTTGCTATCGAACTAGAAAATGTGGTGCAACAAGAAGATGCCCATACCCGAAGTTTATGGACGCTCGGCTGGCAACGGCTAAAAAACGACAAAGTCGGTTATATTAGCTTGATGATTGTCAGTTTATACTTATTGTTATCACTCGCTGGATGGATGAATCTTGCGGGTGAAAATTGGCGCGAAGAAATTGCATTACCCCATGCACCGCCAAGTTTTGCGACTTGGGAAGCGCGTGGCGCTGAAGTCAAAGCTGTTAGTTATTCGGAATCTCCGAGCGCTCAAAATGAGATTGCCGATGCTGCCGACGACCCTTTGGCGGCATTGATGGCGGAAGCCAGTTCGAATGCCGAGCAATATGAAACCGAAACCATAGAAAAAGCCCATTCTCTTATCTTAGGGGCGGATGGTCGTGGACGCGACATTTTACAAAAAACCATTAAAGGAACTTCAGTGTCGGTGACTGTGGCGCTGTTTGGCTCTTTTTGCGCGATTATTATTGGTACTATTTTAGGCGCGATTGCGGGTTATTTCGGTAAGTGGGTTGATGATCTGCTGATGTGGTTTTACAGCATCTTTACTTCCATTCCCGAGATGTTATTGCTGTTATCTTTTGCGGTGGTGTTTTCTCGAGGCATTGATACCTTGATCATCATCTTTGCCGTGACTTCATGGACATCGGTATTTCGTGTGATGCGAGCCGAGTTTATGAAACATAAGCATCGTGAGTATGTGCAAGCCGCGGATGCCATTGGTGCGGGCCATGTTCGCAAAATGTTTTTGCATATTCTTCCCAATGTGAGTCACTTGTTATTGGTACAGTTTTCCATTCTCACGGTGGGGATGATCAAATCGGAAGTGGTACTTTCCTTCCTTGGATTTGGGGTTGATATCACCCAAACCAGTTGGGGGGCTATGTTAGCGGAGGTGCCAGCAGAGTTGATACAAGGTTATTGGTGGCAAATGATTACCGTTACTGTGTTTATGTCGATTCTGGTGACTGCATTTAGCTTATTGACCGATAGCTTGCGTGACGCATTAGACCCTAAAGTGAAGTAACGGTGGAGAATATAATGGACAGTTCCTTACTCAATGTTAAAAACTTAAGCGTCGACTTTAGATTGGAAGATGGTCGTCTATTTCACGCCCTAAAAAGGGTTAATTTCGAGATCCCAAGAAATATGACCGTTGCGCTGGTTGGTGAATCAGGGTCTGGAAAATCAGTGACTTCAATGGCGCTTATGGGATTATTACCAAGTTCCAATACCTTAATTTCTTCTGAAAGTGAGATAGAATTTGATGGCAGCGACGTGTTAAGCATGTCGAAAAAATCTTTACGTAAATTACGCGGTGGCGATGTTGCGATGATTTTTCAGGAGCCGATGAGCTCGCTCAATCCAGTGTTCACCATTGGTAACCAAATCATTGAAACCTTGTTGCAACACAAAGACATTAGCAAAAAGTCCGCGAAGCGCAAAGCGATTGATTTGTTGACCGAAGTGGGCTTGCCCGATCCGGAAAATCGTATTCATGCTTATCCACATGAGTTATCGGGTGGCCAGCAACAACGGGTTATGATCGCGATGGCGATTGCCTGTGAACCCAAGCTGTTGATCGCCGACGAACCAACCACGGCGCTGGATGTGACGATTCAGAAACAGATTCTGGATCTGTTGGCCAAAATGCAAAAAAAGCACAAGATGTCGGTGTTATTTATCACCCATGATCTTGGCGTGGTCGCTGAATTTGCCGATCAAGTGATTGTGATGCGCCATGGTGTGATTTGCGAGCAAGGAGACATTAAGTCTATTTTTACGCAACCGCAGCACCCATACACCAAGGCCCTTTTGAACTGTCGTCCAACACTTGACTATAGGCCCGAGCGACTGGCTGTGATTGATGACTTCCTGCAAGACGAGCCCTATCAGCTTCCCTCAGAGCGAGCCCGAGGATATCAGGAAACGGGAGAGGTAGTGCTTGAGGTGAATAACCTATGTAAGTACTTTAATATTAAGACAGGATTGTTTCATCGCAAGCAATTAAAAGCTGTGGATGGGGTGTCCTTTCAATTACAACGTGGTAAAACCTTAGGCATCGTAGGAGAGTCTGGTTCGGGTAAATCTACCGTGGGTCATACCATTATGCGTCTGCTTAATGCGACGTCTGGGGATGCTTTTTTTAAGGGAGAAGAAATTCTGGGAATGTCCGATGAGGCGTTTAAACCGCTGAAACGCCGGGTACAGATTATTTTCCAAAATCCTTACGCTTCTCTAAATCCGAGATTCACGGTCGGCCAAATATTGATGGAACCGATGTTACTGCATGGGATTGGTCAGGATAAAGCAGACCGTAGACAAATGGCTGAATCACTTTTAGAGCGGGTGAGTCTGCCCAAAAGTGCGTTTAACAAGTATCCCCATGAATTTTCTGGAGGTCAACGTCAACGGATTGCGATAGCCCGCTGTTTAACCTTGAAACCCGATGTGCTGATTTGCGATGAATCGGTTTCCGCCCTCGATGTGTCAGTTCAGTCGCAGGTCTTGAATTTACTCCAAGATTTACAAGACGAGTTCCAAATTTCTTATTTGTTTATTTCTCATGACTTGTCGGTGGTTAAACACATCTCCGATCAAATTATGGTAATGCAACAAGGCAAAGTTGTTGAGATTGGTGATTCAGACCGTATTTATGCCGATCCACAACATGAATACACCCGAAAATTAATTTCTGCGATACCTAAAGACCCAATGAGAGAGGCGGCTTTATTTGCGTAGCCGCCACTTCTTAACCAAAATAAGCCTCCTTAGGTTAATGCGGGGCGGCTTGTTTTAAGGGCAATGCGGGCTGATTATTGGGAGGATGGTTCAAGGACTTGTCACTATTTGAGTTTTGCGTTAGATCTATGATCAAGCGACATATTCAAACTGCTTAGTGGGCGCCACTTTTATAGGAGGTGTGTTATGCCAAACTCATCCGTATTTAGTCAGTTGTTTAAAGTTATGCTTTGTTTGTTATGGGCCGTTACGTGGTGCGTTTCGGCGGCTCAAAAACTGCAACTACAGGCCAGCAAAGACTATATACTGCAAGTGGAAAAGCTGGTTCAGCTGCCCGGTACGCCCTGGGCAATGGCTTGGTTAAACTCGTCGACCTTACTGGTGACCTTACGTCATGGTGAGTTACTCAGTGTCGATCTCACTAAAACCCAGGCTGGTCAGCAAGCGTGGCAAAAAATATCGGGCTTGCCCGCCATTTGGGCGCAAGGTCAAGGTGGCTTACTAGATGTGGTTAAAGGCCCCGACGGCTGGTTTTACTTTACCTACAGCAAACCAAAAAACAATAGCGGGGTCACCAGCTTAGCCAAAGCCAACATTGTGATAAATGACTTTGGCCAAGTGCAGATGATTAACTGGCAGGATTTGTTGGTCACGGATTCTGTGAGCGCTACCAATCGCCATTATGGTAGCCGTATCGCATTTGATCCCCAGCAACATATTTACTTCTCTATTGGCGATCGCGGAAACAGAGATAACGGGCAAAATACTCTGAACCACGCCGCGACTATATTGCGCTTGAACCTCGATGGTAGCGTGCCGAGCAATAATCCATTTGTGGCGAACAGCAAAGTCGACGACGCCATTTATAGTTATGGTCATCGCAATCCGCAAGGCTTGGCTTTTGACCGAAAGTTCAATCGCTTGTGGGCAATAGAACACGGCCCTCGTGGTGGCGATGAGCTTAATTTAATTGAAGCAGGAGGGAATTACGGCTGGCCGCTTACCTCGCATGGTCAAGAGTATTGGGGGCCGCTCAAGGTGGGCGAGGCTGAAACCCTAGCGGGTATAAATTCGCCCCTTAAAGTGTATATTCCCTCTATTGCACCCGGTTCGTTACTCAGTTATACAGGCGCCGCCTTTCCAGCCTGGCAAGGAGATTTATTCAGTGGGGCGTTAAAACTGCAACATCTGAATCGCATCATTATGAACCAACAGGGCATGCCTGTGGGAGAAGAACGTTTATTTGAAGACTTGGGCGAGCGAATTAGAGCCTTAACGGCGGATCCACAAGGTTATCTTTACTTCACCGCTGATAGTGGCAATTTATACAAAATAAATCCCAAGTAGTTGTTCTCGATAAGCATTCTAACTTGAGATCGCTGTTCGGAGCATTATCAAGGGAAGTTCTTTGTGTGTCTTGTTATGCACGCTTAAAGACTCGTTACGGGTGAGTCCGTCTCGAAGTCTGTTATCCAAGAAAGATAGAAAAAGGGGACAGCAATGTGTCCCCTTTAGATGAAGCCAGTGTTAAACAGTTATGCTTAGTTCGATTCGAAAGCACCGATATCGGGCGCTGAGCCGTTGTAGCTCAAACCAACATTGGTCCCTGCATCAATTAAATCACTGTCACTTTTCAGGTGGAAGAAATCAACCACTGGCAGGCTACCATCATCTTGACGGTCAGCCAGTAGGTCATCCACGTTCAAACTTACAAAGTCAGAAGAAGAGGTTGATACATTTTGCCAGCCGTTTTTACTGATGCTTGTTGATGCTGCGTCAAGTTTGTCACTACTGTCACCATCTAAAGAAATACTGTTTTTGATGGTGAGTTTTTTAAGTTGACGACTACTGCCATCACCTAAACCATAGTTGCGTGCATTCTTGTAGGATATCGCATTGTAGATGGTGACTTCACCACGGTTACTGTTTTGGTCGTAACCGTCAGCCGTGTTATCGGCAGAGATGGTGTTAATGTAAATGCCGTTGTGGGCAAGATCTTTATTGTCACTACCACCCGTTTTAAAACCGTTACCGTCGCCCACACCTTCTGAACCATTCTTTTGATAACCGTTTCGGATCATCCAAGAATATTCATGGGTTGTGGTGATGCTGCTGCCGTTGTCACGCAAGTATCCATCAAAACCATCATCTAAGTTCTGCCAAGCACGGCAGCCGTAGAAATAGTTACCGGTACCCACACCTAACTTCGCCGCAAAACCATCCGCATTTTCTAATGAAGAGTCTGCATTGTAGTAAGAGTCTGAATTTTTGATGAAGTTGTACGCAGCATTGCTGTCTATTTGTAAGCCAGTATCGGCATTTTCATAGAAAGCCATAAATTCAACTGTATTGTGCGATCCAGTCATATGCATACCGTTGTCACCGGCTTTTTTAATATCAAAGCCGTAGATGTGCCAGTAATCGGCTTTCATTTCGATACCGCGGTTTGAACCACTTTCAGACATTGCAGAAAAATCTAAGACGGGTCGGTTATCCCCTGGGTATGCACTGAGCACAATGGTTTTAGAGGAGGAGCCATCGTTGTCGATAATAATTGGCGAAGACGGTTTATAAGTGCCGCTACGGATGTAAATCACATCACCAGCGCTGGCTTTATCAATTGCACTTAATAGACTACTTAAGCTAGATACGACGGTTGCGCCGCTCACGGTACTCTTAATAAAAGAAGGGTAGCCGTTGGTTCTAGGCTCGCTGTTGGCTCCTGCATATTTGGCTGCGTCGGCCGTTGGGGCAGCAGCAGAACTGGACGAATCGCCGTTAGAGCCACCAGAAGATGAAGCTTTGGGAGTAGCACTAAACATCGATGAGTTCGAGTAGCCGCCATCACTGTTGGTATATTTAACCCAGAAGTAATAGGTTTTGCCGTTTTGTAGACCGGAAGCTGTGTAACTCAGGGTGCTTGGCGACACGCTGGCAATGCGAGTTCGACCAGAAGGATCACTGTCGGTATCTTGGTAAATTTGGTAATTTGAGTTGGTATTCGAGTCATTCCAACTTAATTTGACGATGCCATCTCCAGCCGAGCCATTGAGCACCACGCTTTCGGTCACCGCTGAGCCAGAACAACTGCTGGTTACAGGCTCTAGCCACCAACGTTGGGTATCGGTATTGCTGTCGTTTTCTTGGCGAACATTTGAACCGTTACTGGTACCGTTAGCACTTAAAGATAATGACGACTTTTTATTTACAATTTTGTAAGCACCTATGTAATCACCTGAGGTGGCTTGCTTGAGCTCCCATTGTTGATTATCGCCAAAATCATATGCTTCTTGTCGAACCGTTGCACCGTTGCTACTCGAGCTATCTTTAACGCTCGCCGCATAATCGGTGTTGGATGCTTGAATCGTCCAATAATGAGTGCTGGATTGGTAGTTTAAATAGAAGCGTTGCGAGTTTTTTCCTGCATTGTTTTCAATTACTACATTTGCATTTTCTGAATCTGATTCTGCGGCAAGCAATAATTCAGAACCAACATTGACTATTTTATATATAGCGCCGTCAACAGGTTGGTCTTTACAGTATTCTGCGGCTTGAATGTGTAGAGCTAAGGGGAACAGGCTGACACCTGTCACGAGGCTTGATATTATTTTTTTGGTTCGTAATCTATTCAAGTTTATATACTCCATTTATAAGTTCAATTGTGTAACCGAAGTTTTTATTTATAAGTGATGTTTTCGGTGTGAGTAATTTATCAAATACAAGCTTTTATTTTGAGATCTTGAACGCATATAAGAGTAAGCATGTGTGATTTATGCATGGTTTTTTATTATTTATAGTATGAAAATACTTATTATATAAATAGCAAACAACCTTGTTTGTTCATATAAATGAAAGACAAAGTGAATGGGTTCATTTGAACACCAGGTGTGAGTTTTCACTTTACCTGTTAGGCGTATCTTTTAATATAAAAATCAATGACTTATAATCGATCTTGGTTGTTGGTGAAACTCGCTGGATAGATTCTGCCAGAAATTTTTATACCTCACTTGGTGTTATGGCAGGTTGTTTGTGTTACCTCTTTATTTATTTTCTTACTAATTACCAAGAGTTAATCTTTAAGTGATTGATTTATTCGTTTTATATTTTTTGAAATCAGTAGTCTTTTGTTTTTATTTTTTTTAAAACGTAACAGCTTGCGCATAAATTATTAATTTTTATTCTTATTGGTTTTATAGAATATGGGTTAACCCTAAGGTGTTTAGACTATTTGCTCTAATAACTGGGCGCGGAGGCGAACAGTATTTAACAACCCCCTTGATGAGTGGGCATTTATTAGTAGTCACTTTAAGTTATTTGATTTTTATAGCTGTTTTGCTTGAAGCTTGGCTTTGATATGAGTGGATAAAGATTGTTTTATATTATTTCGTGTGATCTTAGTTTGTTTTATACAAGCGCTGTCCATTAATACGTAGGACCTTGGCTGTTTACGCTTTGTCGAAGGAGTCTCACTGTTTATTGTTCAATCAATGGTTGAAGCATCGATACGCGTCCCTAGAGTTTGTTGGCGCTGAGCCATCAGCTCAGCTCGCTTATATTTAACCGTGTAAGGCTCGGTTTCATCGATGAAAACATGCTGCTGTTTCATCTCACCATCATTGATCTTTAACTGCTTGCCAATCGTTTATTATCTTATCTTTAACATTATCGTACACATTTTTAACTATTTTGTGCGGGTCATATGGTTTTGGCTTAGAATTATATTTAGTTAAACGGGTCTGTAGTCTGATGATGGAATGGTTATTTTGATAAGTCTTCCCAGTGTGAAAAAGTGGCTGGTGACCCGATGCCCCAGTTTTTTCCGATAGCTTATTCGTTGTTTTGAATTAAGGGGGTTAATGAATATGACAAAATCTGTTTTCTTTTTTTTGCTGATGTGCTGGCTGACTTTACCTGTTTCTTTGTTGGCGCAAGCTCAGACTTTGCTTAGAGTTGCCTCCCCTGAGTTTCCGCCTTACGTCTATAAGCTTGAAAACGGAGAAGTTGGGGGAGTGGTCTCGGAAATCGTGGCTGAAGTATTTCAGAACATGGGCGTTGATTACAAGAATACCATCTATCCGTGGGCAAGAGCCTTGCGTATGCTCAAAGTTGGCCAAACGGATAGCCTTTATACGATTATGAAAAGCAAGGATAGAGAGGCGCTTTTTCATTACCCGGATGAACATCTCTTAGATGCCCGATGGGTGTTTTTTATCCGTAGAGCTGATGTTGGAAAACTGAAATTTGACTCCTTTGATGATTTGAAGGGGAAACGGATTGGTTTAGCGCTTGATACCAAATATAGTGAAGCCCTCTGGGAATTTGTCAAAAAAGAAAATAATTATGAACTGGTCGTCGGGGAGGAATTAAATTTGAAAAAATTGTTCGCGGGGCGAATTGATTACACGGTGTGCGACTACCTCACTGGGATGTTTCTAGCCAAGACTCTCGGCATTGAAGATCGTGTGGCTGCCCTTACTGCTAATCCCATCGACTCTACGCATTTCTATATCGCGTTTAATCAGCAAAATGTTGAGCGAACATTCGTGAAGCAGTTTTCTGATGAATTGAAAAAATTTAAATCGGGTGCTCGGTATAAGCAAATCCTGCAAAAACACAATATTCCCCAGTAAGCCTTTTGAGCGGAAATAGTGGGATCAAATTTGAGCTACTAATCGAAATCTCGTTTAAGGCTTTAGTTTATTTCTGTTTTTTACAATTGCTGATCTTTCAGCCAAACCGCAGCTTCTAAGCGTGAGCGTAAGTTTAATTTCTTGAGTAAGTGTTTTACATGGACTTTCACGGTGGCATCCGTAATTCGTAGTTCTTGGGCAATCAGTTTGTTACTCATGCCTTTGGCGATCAGTATCAAAATTTGGG
Organism: Agarivorans sp. QJM3NY_33; assembly: GCF_050870865.2. NCBI lineage: Bacteria > Pseudomonadati > Pseudomonadota > Gammaproteobacteria > Alteromonadales > Alteromonadaceae > Agarivorans > Agarivorans sp. QJM3NY_33. The sequence continues at coordinate 3,057,066 of NZ_CP194039.2, read as the reverse complement.
ATTCTCGGCCAGTTAAGCTTTCCAGTAAGTTTTCATCTGGCTGTTGCTTGGGTTTGTGCCATGATTGGGCGAGAACTTTAGTCAGACGATCAGATAGGGCCAGCTTTCCCAATACCGCTTGTTTAATGTTTTCAACAATGTCTTCTGGTTCCATATCTTTGAGTAAGTAACCGTCGGCTCCATTTTCAATGGCGGCTAATACATCATCTTCGGCGTCAGATACAGTTAACATCACAATGCGAGCGGTGATGTGTTGTTCACGCATTAAACGAACGGTTTCTAAGCCATCCATACCTTGCATATTCAGGTCTAAAATAATTAAATCAGGATCATCGTGAAGTGCCCCGATGATGGCGTCCGAGCCATTGTTATACTCGCTCAGTACCACCAGATCATCTTCCATGGCAATCAGTTGCTGTAAGCCTTTACGAAATAGCGGGTGATCATCGACTAACATCACCGTTGCTGCATTTGTACTCACATTACACTCCTTGTCACAAGTTCATTCGGCTTAACGCTATTCAGGCAGATTAAGCATTTTTCTCGACTTTACTCAGATAATTTGGCAGGAAAGTTAGACCGACTTCGGTTCCCATCGTATCAGGGGAGCGGATGGTTAATTCGCCATGTAAGGAATGACAACGCTCCTGCATAATTTCTGTTCCATAATGGTTTAATTTTAGCGCCATCTCTTTGATACCAATTCCATTATCTTTGATCAACAATTCAATTGATTTATTTGACTTTTCAATCAACGATATGCTGACCAACGAGCCATGGGAGTGCTTGATGGCATTTTGTAAGGCTTCTTTGGTGATTTGTAAAATATGAATGGCTTCACTGGGCTCAAAAGGTACGTGCGTGCAGTCGTAGTCAAGGCGAATATCGATGTCACTGCGCTCTGCGAGGGTTTTGATGGTATCGGTCAGTGCTGCCTTTAAGCCACCATTGCCAATTTGCAAACGAAATGTCGTGAGCAGCTCGCGCAATTGTCGATAGGCTGAGCTGAGGCCTTCCTTAAGCTCTGCTACCGGTTTGCTCACCTGTTCTGGAACATCAACGTCTTGTAGGCCTTTTTCGATACGGGTGACTTGTATTTTTAAATAGGACAAGGATTGTGCTAATGAATCGTGCAGCTCGCGGGCGATGATCGACCGTTCGTCCAATAAGGCGATGCGTCGTTGTTGATTGAGTTGCTCGGTTAAGCTTAAGGCGATTGCGAATTGATCGACCAGGGAATGTAATAAATTCTGTTGCCAGTCTTCTAAGGGAGCACTGGGATCATCTGCTACGATAAGTTCGCCAAATTGGGTATTGTTCCGCTCGATGATAAAGGTGCTGATCGCTGTAGATTCAGAGTGCTGCTCTGGAGGACTTTGGTGGTCAACAATAATATGTTGATAGGGCAACTGATAGTCATTGGCGAATAGTTTGAGCTCAATTTTTTTTCGTTCGCTCACTAAACATAATTCCTCAAGAATAGCGCGAAAAGCAAGCTGGCCGAGATGCGACTGATTTACCTGCTGAGCCACGTTATACAGAAAGGTTAAAATTTCATTGTTTCGACTCAACTGGATGGTTTTATTGTGGATCCGTTGTTCTAGGTCTCGATGGATTGCTTGAATACTGTCGTGAGCCTGATTGATGGTTTGCGACAACAGCCCCAATTCGTCTTCACGTTCAATATGACAGCGTTTACTCCAATCTCCCTTGGATGAGGCTTCGGCAACCGCAGTTAATGCCTTGAGTGGTTGTGCAATATGTCGATGAATCGAATACAAGGATAAACCAATCAGCAGCAAAGTAATCGACAGCATTACGGTTTGAATTATCTTCAGTAGAGCGAGGCGCTCTTCTAGTACTTGTTGATAGCCGTAAACCAGCTGGTCAATGTTCTCGACGAAGGATTCTAAGGTGGGCAAAAATCGCTCTAAGTCGAAATGTTGATCGGCATTGGCTAATTGCGGCTTGATCACGGTTTGCCAGCTGTGACGAATGGCTTGGTATTCTTGTTGTAGTTCGATTTCGTTAAAACGTATGAAATCCTTTTTAAGGACCGGGTCGCTAAATAAGGTTTCGAAACGTTGTATCAGAGCTTGTACTTTTTGCTGGTTTTGTTGATTGGGCGACTTTTGTAAGGTGGCGGCTTGGGTCGTGATCCGGTAGCTCATCATGCGTAGCGAGCCCGAGAGGTTGATGGCTTTTCCGTCATTCTCGCTGATTTGAGACATATACATCGAAGAAAAAATGCTGATGAATGCCATTAAAATCACGCTAATCATCATCGACGTAATTCGAAGTACAACGGAGCGACCAAATTTATGAAACACTAATGCAACCATAGCAATGTTTATTGTATTCTCTGTGATAAAAGTAAAAGCCCTTCGATAACCGAGAGCACACTAGCGAATAAGGCCAGACATTTCCAAAACAACAACGGATTTCGTTTTAATAAAGGTCTATTTTCTGTTCGTTTAGATAGTGCCATATTAGGGCTATAAATATCAGTGATAAAATCCCCCAAGGCTGAGTAGCGCTGATTTGGCTGGGGGGAAGTGGCTTTTGCAAACGCTAAATCCACCCATAATGGGATATCAGAACGGCTCTGTTGTATTGGCCGATAGGCCCATTTTATTTGTCTAGCGTGTTGGATATTTTGTTGTGACGAGCTTTTAAAAGGCAGGTTCCCACATAACATTTCATAGCCGATCACGGCGACGGAAAATAGATCCGAGTAAATTGTGGCTTGGCCTGTATTTATGTATTCTGGTGCGGTGTAATTCACCGAACCCAAGGGGAGCGCTTGGTTTACTTCAGGCAAGGCTTCCAAGGCGCCTTTAACCTCGACCGTGCCAAAATCTATAATTTTTACCAAATTGCCGTGCATCAGCATAATGTTTTCTGGTTTTAGATCTCGATGAACCATATCGGCGCGCTGCAAAACCCGTAAAGCAGCAATCACTTCTTTCAATATTTCTCTGACGGTTCTTAAGGACGGACAAGGGTTATCAAGCATCCACTGGCGTAGCGTCACCCCTTCGATATATTCACAGATCTGGTAGAGATAGTCGCTGGTTGCGGGGCAAGGATACATCTTCATGATGCGAGGGTTTTGCAGTTGAGAAGCAATCCAATACTCGTTGGCGAATCGCTGGAGGGTCGCGCGCTCGTCTTGTGCATTCAGTGAAGGGACTTTAATGACTCGTTTTTGATTGGCAATCTTATCCATTGCCAGATACAGATGGCTTCGACTGCCTTCGTAGAGCACTTTCAGTACTTGAAAATGGTCGATAACATGCCCTTCGCTTAGTGCTGGTGGGATGTTTCTAGCTAGTAGTATTTGTTGGTGTTCTAACAGATCATATTTGCTTAAGTTGAGTATTTCAAAAGCAATGCAGCTGGTATTATCGCTGCTGCCTCGTTCCAGCGCCGCCTGACATATTTGCTCGCTGAGACAGGTTATTGGCAGTGACTGGCAAAGTAACGGCTGTAATTGCTCATCTGGAATAAATTCGTGAACCCCATCGGTGGTTAGCACAAATCGATCGCCTGCTTGAAGTAAACAGCTTTGATAGTCGATTTCTAGGTGCTCATCCATTCCCAAGGCGCGTGTTAATACCCCGTTTGTGCCAATGCCAATCCGTTGATGATCTCGAGTCAGCAGGGTTAGTTGCTGATCTCTATATCGATAAATTCGGCTGTCTCCTACGTGAAATAGGTGGGCGGTATTTGATTTAAAAATAATGGCGCTGAATGTGGTGATCATGCCATTGTGTTGCAGATGGGGTTTTCCTTGTGAAAAGAGCCAATAATTTAGAGGTTTGAGAATTTTCATCACCGCATGTTTCACACTCCAACTGACCGGTGTTGAATAGTAGTCGCTGACAAATTGAGTGACCGCAGTATGGCTTGCACGCTGCCCTTGTTCACTGCAGCTCACGCCATCAGCGATGCATCCAAGAATGCCCTTATAGGTGAGTTCATCGCTGCTCAATGGCGATTTGACGATAAATGCATCTTGGTTTTGATCGCGGACCCCTTGGCTGGAGTGACCGGAAAAACTTATCCAATTCGCCCCTTCTGCGCCCAACATTCGCTGTATTCCTGACTCACTCTGGTTCATAAATTGGCTCGTAGATAAAAGCTCGATGGGCTTGCCATTCGAGCTTTGAGTGTTTTATATCAATCGCTTGGCGATGATGTCGCGATATTTAGTTGGAAACATCGATTAAAGTGACACTACCATCATCGTTTACTTCAGCGATTTTACCGTTTGGCTCTTCCATAAACATCAGTGCGATAAAGCCGACAACCGCGGTACATGCGATGACATAAAAGAAAGTCTGATATTCCACAAACGAAAGAATGGTTAAATAGACTACCGCTCCCACATTACCATAAGCCCCGGTCATGCCTGCAATTTGTCCAGTCATACGACGTTTAATCAAGGGCACCGTGGCAAATACCGCGCCTTCACCCGCTTGTACGAAGAATGAGCACGCCATGGCAGCGGCAACGGCTAACCATAAAGGCCATTGGGCATTGACATTTCCCATCAGAAAATAACCCACGGCTAATCCGGCGGTTAAAATCAGCAGGGTAAGCTTACGACCAAATTTATCGGAAATTAAGCCGCCGCCGGGTCGCGACATTAAATTCATGAAGGCATACGCTGAGGCAACCATCCCGGCGACCACTGGCGACAGTTCGAAGGTTTCAGAGAAAAATAATGGCAACATAGAAATCACCGCAAGCTCAGAACCAAAGGTGGCGAAGTATAGTAAGTTTAATACTGCCACTTGTTTAAATTTGTATTGATGGATCGCTTCAACAGGTTCCACAAATACCGATTTATTTACTTTCCATACCTGATGAGCATCGAGGACATAAAGCCCAATTAAACCCATATAGATTGAGTTGACGACCCATTGCTCTAGCATTCCCACACCACCCGGAGATAATTTCCATGCCAGTAAAGCAAGCACTGCATACATCGGTACTTTCATGGCGAGTAACAGGAAGAAATCACCTTTGGATGTCACTTCCATGGCCGATAGGTGTTTTGGTTTGAAATAGGTCGCCCCTTTAGGGGTATCGCTAACGTTAAAGAAGAATACAAACGAGAACAATAAACTCATTAAACCAGTGATGGCAATGGCATAACGCCAACCGTCATCTCCACCAAAAATTAGCGCTAGTGTTGGCAACGTAAACGCTGCAGCGGCAGAGCCGAAGTTCCCCCAGCCCCCATAAATACCTTCAGCCATCCCTAGTTGGTGGTGAGGAAACCACTCAGAAACAAGGCGGATCCCAATCACAAATCCAGCACCGATGAAGCCCAATAAGAAACGAGCAATTGCCGCTTGAATAAATGAGTCGGCAAAAGCAAACATAAAGCAGGGGATGGAACAAATGGCTAATAGGGCCGAATAAACGATGCGAGGCCCAAATCGATCAGTAAACATGCCTATCAGGACTCGGGCGGGGATGGTTAACGCTACATTTAGAATCAGTAAAGTTTTGATTTCTTCCGTTGATAATCCCAGCGAGACTTTTACCGCTTGCAGTAAAGGTGCAAAGTTAAACCAAACTACGAAAGTAATAAAAAATGCCATCCAGCTGAGATGGAGGGTTTTCATTTTTCCTTGAAAGGAAAGGAGTGAAATTTTTGTGCTATCCATAATATTTCCCTATATAACTAGTATTTTTTAGAACGCGACATCCCGCCCATAACTGAAGCCTGGGTCAGCTTGTTCAGTTCGTTATGGGGGATGAGGCTGTCTTGTCTATTGTTTGATTTCGATAGAACCTTGATTGATTCGAACTTGATAGGTGTGTAGTTGAATTTCTGGTTGTTCCAGACACTCTCCGGTGTGCAGATCAAAGTGCTGTTTGTATAGGGGGGACGCGACACACAGGCGATCGTTGATGGTGCCAATGATGCCGCGGGAAAGTACGTTAGCTTTCCCAAAGGGATCGAAGTTGGTAATCGCGTGTACACTGTTGGTTCGGCTGCTGAGAAAGATCGCAACCTGATTATCGCCAACTTTAGCGCATACACCGGTGTTGGGCGCAATATCTTCGCTCTTACAAATAGTGAGCCAGTTATCCATGGCATATTCTCCTCAGGGCTGGTGGTATTAGTTAACGGTGGCAACGTCAATTGCTAATTGGTTTATCTTGAGATCAGGACATTTCTGCTGGCGAATACTGATAAAGCGCTGGTTTTCATCCCGCTCGTCGCTGTTAATGAAGTGATTAAAACGTTTTAATTTGTCGGGTGACTCAAGGGTGGTTTTCCATTCACACTGATATTGACTGATGGTGGCGGCCATGGCCTGTTCTAATTCGGCGTTCAGGCCGAGTTTATCTTCGATAATCACTTGCTTGAGGTAGTCGATGCCGCCTTCTAGATTTTCTAACCAGACAGAGGTTCTTTGGAGTCGATCGGCGGTGCGTATGTAGAACATCAACAGGCGATCGACATATTGGATCAGCGTGGCATCATCCAAATCAGTCGCAAAAAGATCAGCATGTCGGGGGCGCATGCCGCCGTTGCCGCAGACGTATAAATTCCAGCCTTGGTCTGTGGCGATGATGCCAATGTCTTTGGATTGTGCTTCGGCACATTCCCGGGTGCAACCCGAGACGGCAAATTTTAATTTATGCGGAGAGCGTAAGCCTTTATAACGGTTTTCCAGATCAATGGCGAAGCCCAGGCTATCTTGCACACCATAACGACACCAGCTGTTCCCCACGCAAGATTTAACCGTCCGCAAGGATTTGCCATAGGCATGACCCGTTTCAAAACCGGCATCCACCAGACGCTGCCAGATTTGCGGCAAGTCGTTGAGTTGAGCGCCAAATAAATCGATGCGCTGGCCACCGGTAATTTTGGTGTAAAGCTGAAATTCGCAGGCCACCTGACCAATGACAATTAGTTTTTCGGGAGTGATTTCTCCGCCAGGTATTCTTGGCACCACTGAATAGCTCCCGTCTTTTTGCATATTGCCCAGGTAGATATCGTTGGTATCCTGTAGCTCGATATGCTGATCCTGCAAAATATACTCATTCCAGTAGGAGGCGAGGATAGAGCCCGCCGTGGGTTTGCAGATCTCACAACCTAAGCCTGAACCGTAGCTTGTGAGCAATTGCTCAAAGGTTTTGATTTGATTGACCCGAATCAGATCACTCAGTTCCTGGCGAGAATAGGCGAAGTGTTCGCAAATGTGGTTATTCACTTCAACTCCTGATTTTGCCAGTTCGCTGTCTAAGACTTGCTTGGCCAGCGCGCTGCAGCCGCCACATCCGGTGGAGGCATTGGTCATTTCTTTGAGTGCGGCCATCGAACTGCAGCCTGCAGCAACCGCCTGTTTGATGTGGCCTTTGCTTACGTCGAAGCAGGAGCAAATCACCGCACTGTCGGGCAGCGCATCAACACCTAAGCCTGGCGACTGATCTTCGGCAACGTTGGGCAGGATCAGTACCGATGGATTTTCCGGCAGTGCCAAGTTATTTTGCTGTAGTTGTAAAATATTGCCGTAGGCTTGAGTATCGCCAACCAGCACTGCGCCAATAATTTTTTGTTTATCTGCCGAGACAATCAGTCGCTTGTAGACTTGTTCAATATCGTCTTTGTAGGTATAGGAGAGCGCCCCTTGCGTTGCGCCATGCACCTCGCCAATGCTGGCCACATCGATCCCCAGTAACTTCAATTTGGTGCTCATGTCGGCACCGGTAAATTCCATGGGCTCGGGCTGACCGAGCAGATGTTGGGCCGCCACCTTGGCCATTTGGTAGCCGGGTGCTACCAGACCAAAGATACGCTGCTGCCATAGGGCACATTCGCCAATGGCGTAGATATCCTCGAAATTGGTTTGGCAGAAATTGTTAATCACGATGCCGCCACGGGGACCAATCTGAATATCGGCATTTTTGGCTAAGCTATCTTGAGGACGGATCCCCGCGGAGAATACGATCATATCGGTTTCGAGATAAGAGCCATCGGCAAAATTCATGCGGTAGCGAGACTGTTCGCCGTCAACGATTTCGGTGGTGGCTTTAGCGGTATGTACCTGCACGCCCAATGCTTCGATTTTATGGCGCAGTAAGTCGCCCCCATCCTGATCGAGTTGTACTGCCATCAAGCGTGGGGCAAATTCTACCACGTGAGTCTCTAATGCCAGATTTTTGATGGCATTGGCGGCTTCCAGTCCCAACAATCCACCGCCGATAATCACGCCGGACTTGCAGGACTGACTCGCCAAAGCGATGGCATCGAGGTCTTCGAGAGTACGATAGACATAACAATGCTCCCGATCATGACCGGGAATAGCCGGTACAAACGGATAGGAGCCGGTTGCCAATATCAGCTTGTCGTAGGACTCTTCGCGTCCCGAGGCGGTTTGGATAGTTTTATTGCCGGGGTGAATCGCAGTGACTTTTTCATTCAGCAGATAATTGACCCCGTGCTGTTGATAATAGCCTTCGCTGGTTAAGGCCAGATCCTCCGCAGATTTTCCGGAAAAATAGGCGGTTAACTGGACCCGGTCGTAAGCCAGGCGCGGTTCTTCCGAGAAGGTCAGGATCTCCAGATCTTCGGCTTGGCTTTGCAGCAGCAGATCAATAAATTTGTGACCAACCATTCCGTTGCCAACCACGATGATTTTTTGCTTATTCATGATGCAAATTCCTTTTTAATTAAATCGACTCATTGACCCGAGGTTTAGGCGATTAACGAGAGTTGTTGTGTTGCTGGGCTGGAAAACTGGAGAAGATGGTCTTGTTCCAGAGTTGCTAATTGCGAAGCAAGCGTCACCACTTTGCCAATTACAATCAGCGCAGGAGACTTTAGCTGATGTTTGCTGGCGAGGTTTTCCAAGCCATCTAATTGACCGATAAACTGTCTTTGTTTGGCGGTGCAGCCATTTTCAATGATGGCGACCGGCGTGGCCGGATCCATGTCGTAGCGCATTAATTGAGATTGGATCAGCCTGACTTTGCTTAATCCCATATAGATAACCAGGGTTTGCTTCAATTGTGCTAGCGCTTGCCAGTTCACATCGAGTGACTGTTCGGCATGCGCAGTTATAAAGCTGCAGCCTTGCGCAAGGCCTCGGTGGGTGAGGGGAATGTTGGCGTAAGTTGAGCAGCCAGAAGCAGCGGTAATGCCCGGCACCACATTCACTTGAATACCGTGTCTGGCAAGATAGAGCATTTCTTCACTGCCGCGGCCAAACACCAAAGCATCTCCGCCTTTGAGGCGACATACCCGGTAACCTCTTTGGGCATAATCGCGGAGAAGACGGTTGATTTGATCCTGCTGATAGCTGTGCTTGCCTTTGGCTTTGCCGACGCAGATTTGTTCTGCCCCAGCGGGGAACAGCGTTTGTATTTCCTGACTGACCAGCTTGTCATAGACAATCACATCGGCAGCCTGAATGGTTTTGAGTGCCTTTAGCGTCAGTAGCTCCGGATCGCCCGGGCCTGCGCCGACTAAAGAAACCACACCATAAAGTGATTGATTGACATGCATTGCGGCCACCACTGCGTTTTATAAAATTCATATTTCACTCAACGCAATATGAGTGCCAAGGCTAGCTATATGTTCGTTTTGCTTTATATTTATTGTTGTTTATCAATTATTTATATTATTTACTTTTGAATTTTCAGCTTTGAGTGTGAAGCTTGGGTTTTTCAAATAATAATGATTATGGGCATTTAAGGTGCGATGATTATTTATAATCGACCAAACTACAACTAAATAGGTAGATGGCAGGTCCTTATGCAGCTACCACTTTAGTGGTAGTTGTTAATTCAAGATGCTGATTAAAAACATCTTTAATTTGTTTTTTGTTGTTTTCATTGATTTGGAATGGTATTTGCTCTAATTCTCTCTAATGTTGGTCTTTGAGGTTACTTATGAGAGACGTGGAAGGATGGATAAAAACCACCTGTGCCTATTGTGGTGTGGGTTGTGGTGTAGAGGCAAGAGTGCTCGCCAGTGGTCGTTTAGAGATCAGAGGAGACCAACAGCACCCGGCAAATTTTGGGAAATTGTGTACCAAGGGCATCGCGCTTGGCGATACGGTGATTCACGATGGGCGATTAATGTCGCCGCAACTGAAGCAGCCTGATGGCTTTGTGGACATCGACTGGGAGCATGCCTTAAATCGGGTTGCAGAGCAGTTTAGCCAAATCATTGGTGAGCACGGCCCCGATGCCGTGGCATTTTACGTCTCTGGGCAGCTATTAACTGAAGACTATTATGTGGCGAATAAACTGATCAAGGGTTTTCTGGGAACCGCAAATATCGATAGTAACTCCCGTTTATGTATGGCCTCGGCGGTGGTGGGGCAGAAACGGGCATTTGGCATGGATACGGTTGCGGTGTGCTATCAGGATATCGAGCAAGCCGAGCTGGTTATTTTAGTTGGGTCTAATCTGGCGTGGTGCCATCCGGTGTTATTTCAGCGATTAATTGTGGCGAAACAGAACAATGCAGCGCTTCAAGTCATTGTGATCGATCCCCGCAACAACGAATCTTGCGATATTGCCGATCTGCATCTTGCGATTGCACCGGGAAGCGATGTGGTACTGTTTAATCAATTATTGGCTTATCTGGCGGCGCAGGGTGAGCTTGATCAGGACTTTATTGCCCAACATACTCAGCACTTTGAGCAGGCTTATGCCTCGGCCAGCAGTGATGCTCAGGCGGTGCATGACATTGGCCTCAGTGAAGCCGAATGTCAGGCATTTTTTGAGGCTTTTGCTCGCACCGAGCGGGTGCTTACCATTTATTCTCAAGGGGTGAATCAGTCTTCGCAGGGCTCTGACAAAGTTAATAGTATTATTAACTGTCATTTAGCCACCGGGAAAATTGGTAAACCCGGCTGCGGGCCGTTTTCCATCACTGGCCAGCCCAATGCCATGGGGGGCAGGGAAGTTGGGGCTTTAGCCAATACCTTAGCCGCGCATATGGAGTTTAATCCGCAGGATATTGAGCGGGTTGCCAGCTTTTGGCAGGCCGAGCACATGGCCACCGAGCCGGGACTAAAAGCGCTGGATATGTTTGAGGCCATCGCTGCCGGCAAAATCAAAGCGCTGTGGATCATGGCGACCAATCCAGTGGTGAGTTTGCCCGATAGCAGTAAAATTAAACGGGCCCTTGAAAAATGCCCCTTTGTCGTCGTCTCCGATTGCATCGAAAAAACCGCAACGACGCAGTTTGCCGATGTATTACTGCCGGCGCAGGGCTGGAGTGAAAAGTCGGGAACGGTCACTAACTCGGAACGTCGGATCTCTCGCCAGCGGCGTTTATTAGCCAGCCCGGGGCAGGCCAAACCCGACTGGTGGATTATTTCACAGGTGGCGCAGAGGATGGGGTTTAAAGAACAATTTAGCTACGCCCATGAAGGGGCGGTATTTAAAGAGCATGCGGCGCTCACCGCGCTGGATAATCAAGGTTTTGAAAGAGACTTAAATCTGGCAGGTTTGAGTCATCTTAGCGGCAGCGAATACCAGCAGTTACTGCCGCAACAATGGCCGGTGTTGAAACAGCAACGCTCCGTGAGTCATCAGCGGCTGTTTGAAGATGGCAGGTTTTATACTCCCAATCGAAAAGCTAACTTTGTAGCGGTGACTTATCGCGCGCCATCAATTCAAGTCTGCGCAGATTTCCCGCTGATTTTGAATACCGGACGAACTCGCGATCATTGGCATACCATGACTCGAACCGGTTTGTCTGCGCGACTGGCCACACATATGCCAGAGCCTTATCTGCTGGTGCATCCCGATACGGCGAAAAAATATGCAGTAACACATGGGCTGTTGGCAAAAGTGAGTAATCGCCATGGCGATTGTATGAGCCGAGTGATTGAAACGACATCGATGCGGCGCGATGAAGTTTTTGTGCCGATCCACTGGAATGAACTGACCGCGTCGAACAGCAAGCCGGGGGGCTTGATTGACGCAAGAGCGGATCGCTTGTCGGGGCAGCCGGAGTTTAAATTTACGCCGGTTAAAATTGCCGACTGTCCGATGAGCAGCTTTGCGCTGTTGTTGGTTCGAGAGCCTGTCGAACTTGGCCAGATTGACTATTGGGTGAGACGAAAAACCACAGGTGCTTATCTGTATCAAATCGAGAGTCAACAAAGCCTGCAAGGGCTCGATGAACGCATTCATCTTGCGCTCACGACAGCGCGCAGCAGAACCATTCAGGCGGCCAGCGCAAACCATCGGCTCTGCGCGGCAATCGATAACAACCAGCTTAGCTGGCTTTACCTGGCCGCCAATCAAGGGATCGCAGAACCCACCATGCAGCAGGTGATGGCATGGTTCGCCGAGGACAAGCCGCTGGCGGAGCTTGAGCAAGACATGATGGCACTGGCTCAATGAGTGGCCGCTGAAGCGCAGCGGTGTGCTATTTGCGTAAGCTGCAACAAGTTAAGCTTGCCAAAAGTACTTCAGCAGCCGCCACGTTTTATCCGTTACCGGCTCACCTTTGTCAACGGCAGTGGGGCCGCTGATTTCACACAACGGATCGCGACGTGACTCTGGATATCCTTCACATGGGGGAGTCCTTGCAGGCGTTTTAAAATACCTTCGTAATCATTTAAATCAATCGCCACAACTTCCAGACTATAATCGGCGGTGCCTGAAACCAGATGGGCGCTAACGATGTCTTGCATGTCGATCATCGCCGTTTCAAAAGCCGTATGGGCGCTAACTTCATGGGTGTTCAGTCGTACCTCTACAAAAATAGTCATCGAGAAGCCCGCTTTTTGCCGATCAACGCGCGCGTGGTAGCCCTGAATCACGCCACTTTGCTCTAATTGTTTTACGCGTCGCAGACACGGCGAGGGCGATAAACAAATCTGCTCCGAGAGGGCGACATTGGTGAGGCGTCCATCGTCTTGCAGTCGGGATAAGATCTCGATGTCTGTTTTGTTCATTTTGGCATACTATTAATATTAGGAAGGGTAATTTGGCATAGTATAGCAATTTATTCAAAATTTGGGTTGGATATTGCAAGGACATGCTCACCATATTGGCTGGATAATAGACTTTCGGTACGCCATAAGGAAAGCGTTATGTCTGATACTTGCAGCTCCAACACCGCCCCCCACTATAAACAGTATGCCACTGGCGGGGCGTTTCGTTATGGTTTACTCACCGCTCTGGTGAGTATTTCTATTTGGGCTTTCTGGCTGGTGAGCATGCGGGCCGGGGTGACCAATTCTTTAGGCTTTTTTGACCTTGGCTTGTTGCGTTATTCGCCGCCAGCGCTGTTGCTGCTGCCTATTTTATGGCGCTCGAGAGCCTTACTGAAAGGTGTTTCGCCAACGCTGTTATTGGGGATAGTTGCCGGTGCGGGCGTGCCATTTTTCTATTTGAGCGCCACCGGTCTTAAGTACGCTCCAGCCTCCCATGCCGGTTTATTAATTTTGGGGGCTTATCCGCTATTTGTGACTTTATTGGCGGTGGTTTTTTATCAAGAAAGGGTGAGCATTCAACGTAAAATCGGTCTCTGCCTAGTGACTCTGGGCGTCGTGGTCCTCTTTAGCTTATCTTTGCTCACGGCCCCTGCTGGAACTTGGATTGGCGACTTATTGTTGCTTGCCGCGAGTCTTTTTTGGGCGATTTATACGGTGAGTTTACGGATAGCTGGCCTGCCGCCGCTGGTTTCTACGGCTTTGATGGGACTGGTTTCGGTGCTGGTTTTGCTGTTGTTATGGTCGACTGGTTTGGTGTCTAGTCAGTTAGTGGACACGCCATGGCAGATGTTAGCGTGGCAGTTTTTGGTGCAAAGCTTATTGGTCGGTTTGCTCACGGGTTTTAGTTATGGCTTTGCCATTCAACGCTTGGGAGCCGAAAACATGGCCGCGATTGGTGCCTTTACCCCTGTTTTAGCGGCCTTGATAGCGGTTCCTGTTTTGGGCGAAATGATCGAGGTTTATTCCATCGTGGGGCTGCTATTGGTGAGCGCTGGAGTACTGATTGCCAGTGGTATTTTTAGCAAGCGGCAGTGAGTCCTGCCCAGCTGATCATTGTTCGCTGAAGATTTGCATTAGCCTTCGCTGGCTAGACGGTAATCGCAAATAATTTTTTAAAAGCTTGCCGGCCTGTTTTCGAGATGTTCACCATTCGATATCCGCTGACGCGAATCAGCCAGCCGCGATTCTCGAAGCAGCTGAAGAGTTCTGCGCCCAGGTGGCCGCCAAGGTGGTATTTCCTCTCGCTCCAGTCTAAACAAGGACAACAGTATTTACGCTTGGTTTTTGGCTGGAGGTTTAGCCCAAGATCTGCAAATTTTTGCTTTCCCAAGGGGCTTAAGTGTTGCCCATCTTTCTCTAGCCACTGATTGCTGAGCAGCGCATCATAAATATTGACCGCCAGTTCACCAGCGAGGTGGTCGTAACAGGTTCTGGCCTGCTTTAATTCAATTGGCGTTCGACTTTTGGGCGGTTCGATTCTTTTCCAGGAGACGCCCATCAGCGTTTCAACCAGATTGGCGACATCCGCACCCGCGAGGCGGTAATAGCGATGCCGCCCTTGAGACAGGCAGCTAATCAATGCTTCCTTGAGCAGTCGAGCAAGATGAGCACTCGTGGTGGAGGGCGCAATATCTGCTATCACGCTCAGCTCAGTAGCGGTCCAGGCCCGACCATCCATTAAGGCGCAAATAATTTTGACTCTGGAGACATCCGATAGGGCAGCAGCAAGTGCTGCCATTGAGACGGGTTGAATATTATCTTCAACATTTTGCTGAGAAAGATGCGGGTGGCTGCTCAAGCGTTGACGGTCCATTGTTTGGTGGCTTGTTCGGCCAGCTTAAAATTATCTGTAATCAGGATCAAGCGGTTGGCATGATCGCTGTACTGGGTCACAATATTTACCCCAATATTGGCGAGGCTTGCTGCAATTTCACCCAGCTCTCCGGGGCGCTCTTGTTTTAGTTTTCTGATCAGTGGTTTACAAACGCCGATGACTTGCAAGTCGTGACTTTGTAATACTTGTTTTGCCTTCTCGCCATCTTCCACCAGAAAATGAGCATGGCTTTGACCCGCGCTGGAAAATACCCCGCCGCCTTCAAGGCCCACGCCATGGCTGCCAAGCAGACTTGCTAATGCCGCCAGTTGTCCGGGCTGATTTTTTAAACAGACATGAATATCATACATTGTGCTTTCCTTTGGTGTTTGATGAATCATCTTTAATCACTTCGGCAACTTGGATCTGATAAAAAGAAAAAATCGACTGATAGCCCTCGGTTTGCGCCGATTGGTGCTGCATATTTGTTTTCCATTGGCGAATCGATTCTGCATCGCGCCACCAGGATAGGGATAGAAATTTCTCTGGGTCCGCGAGGCTGGTGAAACGCTCTACAGAAATAAATCCATCTATATCAGAGAGTAAGGGTTTTAGCTCTGCCGACAGCTGAAAGTAACGCTGTTGTTGTTCTGGCTTGGCTTTGGCTTCAAAAATTACGGCAATCATTGGGTCGCTCATCAATTGTGTGTGAATGCCGGGTACTATAATCGGTTTGCCGAGGCTTGCTTCGTTAGGTAGCGAAATATGCACGCCCGGATGCATGGGTCGCGGTGATGGCAGATTTGGGGGCGGCACTAAATTGATGGATGTTTGCCGATGAAGCGACCTGCTCCCCGAGTCATTCGTAAGCAAGGATAGTGTTCCGCCTTGCTTGCATATCGATGTTTATTGAATGGCATGAGATTGATTGACCGTCGCTTGAATTTCCTTTTTGAGCCAATGCTGCAGCAGCTTAAAGCGTTTGCTTTGCGCAAAATTAGCCGAACAAACCAGCCAGTAACTGGACTCGATGTTCACTGAAGGGCCAAGTGTTTTTAGAAAACCCGCCTTCAGGTCATTTTCTATCAGTAATGTTCTGCCCAGACCAATCCCCATACCACTAACCGCGGCCTGAATCATTAGGTCGGCCCGATCAAATTGATGTTTGCAGGTGAAGGGTTCGATGAGAGAGCCGGTTTTTTCGAAGTAGTTTTGCCAGTGATAACCAGTATTGTCTTTGGCCCCTCGTCGGTCTGACAATAGTGACATTTTTTGCTCGAGTAAGGCTTGTTCGCTTTGGTCTACGACACCGTTGAGGAAGCGAGGACTGACCACGGCTTGTATTTTGCAGTGAGTCAGGTGAATTGCATGTAAGCCGGGGTAGGGGCCGACGCCGAATCTGATGGCTGCGTCGGTATCATCATGACGAAAGTCAGTCAAATCGTCTTTCACTTCAAGCGATATTGATAGTCCCTCTGAGCTTGCATTTGGCAAAATTGGGATCGCCCATTTCATGGCGAGAGAAGAAGGTAAAGAAAGTCTAATCTGGTCAGCGCTTTGGTTTTTTTCGAGCTTATCTAATGCGGGTTGCCAGACCGACATGGACTGTCGTGCTGCTTCACAGAGTATTTTTCCTGCAGCTGTCAGACGAAGATTTTTGGTGCTGCGCTCGAAAAGGGTGAGCCCAAGTTTTTCTTCCAATGCCCGGACTCTATGGCTGATTGCAGACTGTTGTACATTGAGCCGCTCGGCAGCCTTGGTAAAGTTTAGCTCGTCAACGATCGCCGCGAGTAAGGGGGCCGCCTGGCTTAATCGATTGACGGTCTCTTTGTCGGTTTCGTCCGTGAATTTATTCATGAATTTGCCTCATGTCTTTATGAGTGTTCTTAAGGATATCTTTGGTTTTATTATAAGCGCTAACAATTTATAGATACGATAAAACAGGATGTTTATATGAATAGATCTCATGTTATGGCTAGAAAAATACCAGCAAAAATTGTGAATGGTTTTGTCGTTGAAGGCTGTGGTGGCAATCCTGCGGGGCTGGTTCTGGACGCCGATGGCTTGAGTGAACGTGACATGTTAGATATTGCGTCTCAAATCGGCTTGTCTGAGACCGCGTTTGTCTCTCAGTCGAATACTGCAGCGTTCAAGCTTGACTTTTTCACGCCTAATCGCCGTATTGCTCATTGTGGTCATGCAACTATCGCAACATTTTCTTACTTAGCTGAAACAGGCAGGATTACGCAAGGAGAGTCGAGTAAAGAAACCGTGGATGGTTCGCGTAAGATTATGATCAAAAATGGGGCTGCCTACATGGAACAGGTGGCACCCACTTATCTGAACCATCGGGATTGGAACCCTAAGGGGGTGACGCTTGAGGACGTTCTTGATTCATTGGGCTTGGATGCCGCCGATTTGGATCCGCGTATTGAGCCTATGGTTGTGAATACGGGCAACAGTTTTGCTATGGTCGGGGTGTCAGAGGGAGCTAGACTGGCTCGGCTAAGCCCAGACTTTGCCAAAATTTCTGAGATTAGCGAGAGGCTTGAGCTTATTGGTTATTATGTTTTTACCACTGATGCTGCAGCCACCACTAAAGATGCGACGACCCGGATGTTCGCGCCGCGCTTTGCGATTAACGAAGAGTCGGCAACAGGAATGGCAGCGGGACCTTTAGCTTGTCTATTGCATGATTATCTCGGGCTTAAGCAATCTTCAATCACCATCGAGCAAGGGAAGTACATGCAGCCTGCGTCTCTGAGTCAGATTTCAGTAGAGCTTATTGTTGCAAGGGATGGACAAATCCAGGGCTTGATGGCTGGCGGTTATGGCAAGTTGATGAAGCAAGTGGATGTTTTGTTATAGTGACATTTTATTTACAGGGACCACTGGCGCGATTGCATCGGTATTCGCATCAAGGGGCAAGCCAATGGCTTGTCTCCAGATCAATAAAATGTCGATGACTTGGCTCTGAATAAGCTGAAATTTTGGGTTCAGGAGATCCTAGAAAAGTCCGCTAAAAGAGCATGCTACGCTCAAATATGTAAGCGACAGATATGACATACAGCGATTTTTCCCGGATCGCTAGCATTTAAAGTGGCGGCTTTGAGTCATGGATTTATTTTCAATAATACTTTGTTTGTCAATAAGGCCTTGAATGCAAAGCTAGGAGCGGGTATACATACCAGCATCAATGACTCAGATGCTTATACAGATTTGAGCTTGTTAAAGTCACTCGGCTCGGTAGGTATCAATAGTGCTTATGGATAAGCAGAAACTGTTTGAATTATCACACCAGTTAACCGAAGTACAAAAGGATGAAGATTTTCAAGATTGGTTTAGCGCTTTGAAAAACGAAATATCTTTTGATTTTAGTATATTAGGTTCATTGTCTAAGGAAAGCGCTAGTGCGCCCGTTTGCTTTGGTTTTTCACAGCAGCATTTTGTTCGCTGCTTTAGCGCTCGGTCACTGGCCAGCGATCCCTTATTTTCTGCCGCACGCACTCACTCGCGCAGTATTTCGGTATTGATGGATCCCATCGTCCATCCTGATTATGGTAAACGTTTGGTTATCTCAGGTCGTCAAGGGAAAGAGAGCAGCATGTTCTTATTGTCATTTGGTGAGCGGCAACCATCGAGTGACGAAATAAATGCGCTTTACCTGTTAAGCCCGCATCTTAATATGGTACGCCAGAGTATTTGCGAAAATAAGGCGCGTGAAGTGGCGTCAAAGCCGAGCTTGATGACTCAGCGAGAACAGGAGTTATTGCCTTGGTTAAAAATGGGGAAGAGTAACTGGGAAATCAGTCGATTACTTAATATCAGTGAGAGAACGGTAAAGTATCATTTGCAGAACATCTATAAAAAGCTGGGTACCCATAATCGGACACATGCGGTTGCCAAGGCAATTGAGCAAGGCTGGTGTGACGGATAAAATAAGCTGCTGCTAATGTGGCTTGAATCCTGACAGTCTATTTTTCCAGATAAACATGTTTGATGATGCTGTGCGGTATGCCGTTTTCAGAATGACGCAAATTCTGCTCAATTATTGTTGCAAGGAAAAACTACGCCCCGCCTTTCGCTGAACGCTTTAGATAGTTCTTATTGTCGATTTTTTATGCTTCTCCATTGTTTGTGTCGCTTGCATTCTGGCGAGGCGGCTTGGTCTCAATGAATCATCGGTGCTGCAAGCAATGTCATCAAAAGTAGCGGGCCGCTCGGTGAGCGAGCCCTTACTTTTTAGTTCGGTACTATCCCAAAGGTAGCCCGATTGCCTGCTCATTTGACTCGATTGGCCGGTTTTTAGCGCTGGTTATTTTTAGCATTGCAGGGACCAGCAGCAGATCGAGGACCAATGCTATTAAGATGGTAATGGCGGTCATGAGTCCCATATCTGCATTCATCTTGAAGCTGCTGCAGGCGAGGACCAAGAAACCAAGACTCAGCACCAGGCTGGTGCCGATGATGGCGAGCCCGGTATGTTTGACCGAGGATTGAATCGCTTCTTGTTCTGAATATCCCGACTTGCGGAGTGTATTGTAGCGGTACAGGAGGTGAATGGTATCGTCGACCACTATCCCCAAGGTCATACTGGCAATGACCGATAAACTCAAGCCAACTTCTCCAACCATCATTCCCCAGGCGCCAAAAGCAATCGAGGCGGGAAGAATATTCGGTAAGATACTGATAAGGCCGAGTCGGACCGAACGCAGCATGATGCCGATCAGCAGGGAAATGAGTACTAAGGCGGCCACAGAAGCAGTGAGCATACTGATATTATTGCGGTAGCCAATATGGGCAAACATGATGTCTGCGCTAACACCCGGGCTGATACTGGTGGCATTAAAATGTTCTAAGAGCTGTTTTCTTAGATTGGATTCCAGCACGACCAGTTGATTCGAAGACATCTTTTTGGCCGTGATGATGATCCGTAACTCTTTTTTATCTAATGCGACCTGATTACTCAGGTTGAGTCCGTAAGGGAGCGACATGTCGTAAAGTAGCAGCGTTTGTGCAGACAGTTGCGGATCCTGTGGCAAAACATAGTAACTGGGATCATCATTATGCAGACTGCTATTGAGCCGTTTCATGATGTCGGTGAGTGACTGGACGTGATAGACGCCATCAGTATCACGGGCCGAGGTGACAAAGGCATCCAGTTTTTGCAAGAAGTTGGGTGAGGTGACCGTTTCGCCGCCTTCGGGGCGGAGCGCAAATTGAATACTGGCGACGCCTGTGAGCTTGGCGTAGGTGAAATCATTGGCTTGTCGAACCGCATAACTCTCATCGAAGTACTCGAACAGAGTATCGTCGATTTTATTGCGGACCAGGTTGGCGGCAATCACTAAACTGAAAATTAGCACCGCTGCAATTTTTAATGCCGGATTTTTGATTGTCCAGCGGGCCAGTTTTGTTAAGGGCCTGCTTAACCATTGTTGCTGATGTGCTGGGGGCCTGCGCAAGGGGAGAACGACCAGTAAGGCTGGGGCGAAGTACAGGGTGAGCAGCATAGCGGCAAAAACGCCCATGGCGGTGATGTTGCCAAGGTCATTAAACGGTGGTGAATCACTGAAGTTCATCGATAGGAAGCCAACGGCAGTTGTTAAGCTGGTGAGTATGATGGGCAATCGGTGTTTGGCCATTGCATCAGCGATGGCTTCCGGTTTTGCCTTGCCGTCGAGTTGGGCTTTTTTGAAGCCTTGCAGAAAATGGATGCAGTCGGCGACCGCCATGGTCAAAATAATGATAGGTGCGGAAGCCGAAGGTGAGGTAATGGCGATGCCCAGCCAGCCGGCTGCGCCAAGAGCTATAAAGATCGAGGATAAGATAGCTAGCGTGATTACGACAGAACTCCAGATGCTGCGCAGATAGATTCCGGTACCCAGAATGATCAGTAACAATGCGATGGGCACGAGGCTGCCCATGTCTCGCTGCGAGGCTTCGCCAAAGGCATCATTCTGCATCACTTGACCAGTCAGGTAAAATTCGATCTCTGGGTGTTGCTCTTGAGTTTGAGCAATCAGATCTTGCCAGAATTGGGCTATTTCTCGCACTTCTTCCGACTGTTCATCGACTGAAAGCCGAACCAGTACGTTGATTGCTGTCGATTTAGCATCGGCTGCGAGGTAGCGATTGAGCAACTCGGGTTGTTGTAATGCATATTGCTTTTTATCCGCCAGTACAGTTTGCTGTTGAAGTTCATCTGATGAGATGAAATCCTCGACCAGCAGTTCATCATCGACGGCGCGGGTATATTGATAGTTGCTAACGGAGTCGACTCGGTAAGAATGGGGGGTTTGCCAGCCTTGCTCGGTGAGCTCGATGATGGTTTGCAGTACATCGGGCTGAAAAATGTCGCCAGATTTGGGTCTGAGTACCACTAATACGCTGTCATTGCTATTGTACTTATCTTCAATCTGTTCGAAGGCAACCAGATCGGGGTTATCTTTACTGAAGAACACCTTATAGTCGTTATTCAGTGTCAGTTTACCAAGGCCAATAAAGGCTACCGCCAGGGTGGCAAGCCAAGCAAAAATCGCCAGCCAGGCACGCTTTTTAGTCCAATTAATCATGATTTATATCCTATGTTTAAGCTTGTTGAGCGGCAAGGACCGACAGACGATGATTTTCGATTTCGATCGCTTCCGCCTTGACTTTATTGACTGCGGTTTCGATCGCCTCATCGGGATCCATGCGTAGCGGTAGGTGAAAGTGTTGCGCAATGGTGAGCAGACGTTCTCGCAGCTCACCACCGACGACAATGTACGGGATATTCAGTTCTTTGAGTGTATTCAGTAACAGATCATTGGAGAGCTGACGAAATACTTCGGAGACCGGTCGGTGACCATCTGCGACCAAATCAAATTCAATCGGTAGATGGACAAATTGGCTGTAGGTTTTTTTTGCATGGCGTTTGGCGACATTGCCAAATGCTTCAATATAGCCTTTGTGAAGTGAGGCATAAGGAGCGCCTGCGATACGTTTTAGGGCTAACAGCAAGTCACTTTCAGATGGATTAATTCCGGTTTCTAATCTGGCGGCACCATATACCCATTCGTGAAGGCTAGAACCGTCGGAAAAAAAACGATCACCAAACTGTTCTTCGTTAATCATCCGCTCGGTTAGTCTGCTTAAACCAAGGGTGAGTAACTCAAAGGGTTTACATTGTTCCAGAGTTTTTCCTGGAACTGCATCCGGCAGGATTTCCCGCATCGTTCTGGCCTGAGTTCTGGGGATCTCAGTTGCAATGGCGAGCGCTTCGGTTAGGGTTGTTTTCCCGGTTGAATAGGTTCCTGATATGGCAATTTTCATGCGATTGTTCCTTGGGGAAGTGAGTGGCAAAGCTTGGCGCTAAGTGAGAATTCCGGATGGCTGGCAATAGAGCCTGAAACGGTAGCAAGACGCCATTGTTCGTGATTTTTGTTGATTAGCGAGTTGCGCGTACTTCGTAAAGTAAGGGTATGTTTTTGCTGGGGAATAATTGGGTACGGGGCAGTGATTTTGACTGAACGCATCCACAGGTTATTGGTTTGGTTTCGTTGCACATTATCTAAACGATACATCACTAATTGTGAAAGCTGAGCGAAGCTGGTTAACCAATCCACAATCATCAGGGCATGTGGATAATGGCCCATCAGCCCGCTGAATTGCTTTCCCGGTCGTTGTAGGGTGAGTTCACAAGAAACTGCACAGGATTTATCATTAAAGCTGTTGTTGTATAGTTCGCAGTGTCTTTCCCGGAACTCATCGATGAAATACTCTTCAGCGTTTAAGGGAGCCGCATTCACCGTGTGGCTGTCAATACCCGGCGGGTGGTCAATAATGATCTCAACTTCCATTGTTTTTAAGACTGTTTTGAAATGACTGAGAACCCCAAACATACTGTTGTTGTCGGTCACCGATTTTATCAGCCGGGTGCTGAGCGGAACGGCAACCAGATCCTCTAAAGCTTCACTGCCAGCCTTGATGGACAAGTGTCGGATCCATGCCTGGGATGTCTGTTGTTCGCTTAAGTTGAATTCTCGTCTGAGCAGCTCACAGGCAATTCGACCCGCAACCAGAAACGCATCGATAGTACTCAGGTGGGGCGGGCGGCTACTGACTTTTTTCTTTTGTGACCAGTCGGTTCGGTAATCAATCGCGATGGTCCCTTCGGCGAAGCTGGCGGTGTATTTGACGTTGCACCGATACTGGGTTTTTTTATATCCCTCGCCAAAATAACGTTGTGCGGCGGGGCCGAGTGCATCATCGATATGTGGAATGAGTGTACATCCTTGTTCTAAGATTGGTTCAGCTTCCATTTCGGTTTCTACTCCTAACATACGAACAGTTATTTGAGAAAATCATGCTAGCTGCTTTGCTTATATTTTTATCCTGTCCGCTTGTCTGAATAAACCTGTCTGATCGTACAGGTTAAGTTTTTCAACAACTTATGTATGTTTACTGCCTGTTCATATTTCAACGTTGAATATGGGGATATGGCATCAAGGAGGAAACATGATAAAAAGCATACTGCTGCTATTAATGATATCGAGCCTGGCGTTTGGCCAAGAACCCACTGGTTTGGATATCGCAACCGAGATGGTGAATCGAGATAGTGGTTATCAGTCTTACACTGCGACGGTTGAAATGACGATTACAGCCGCCAATGGTGACGCAGTGCAGCGCCAACTGACGGTGCAAGGTAAAGAGCAGGCTGATGAGGGTGATAAAATCATTACCTATTTTAAAGCGCCTCGCGATATAGCCGGGACCAGTTTACTGACTTTTAGCCATGCGATTGAAGCGGATGATCAGTGGCTGTATTTGCCGTCCATTAAGCGAGTGAAGCGGATTTCGTCGAATAATCGCTCCGGCCCATTTATGGGAAGTGAATTTGCCTATGAAGATATGAGTTCGTGGGAGTTGGATAAATATCGCTATCAACTGGTGGGTGAAACAGTGCAAGGTGAGCATCGTTACTGGTTGCTGGCCTGTTATCCACAATATGTGAATTCCGGTTACTCTAAATTGATTGCCTGGATCGATCAGTCCATTTACCAGCCACGCAAGATTGAATATTTCGATCGCAAAGGAACACCACTTAAGAAGCTTTCTCTGAGAGAGTATAAGCAATATGAAGATCGCTACTGGCGTCCACATATTGCCTTTATGGAGAACTTAATTTCGAAACGCACCACCGAGCTTACCTGGCAGGACTATCGCTTGGGATTAACGCTCCCTGAAAGTCAGTTCGACCCCAGACAGTTGCAGCGGGCTTACAGGCATAATTGATGATGGTTAAAAGCATGAGGTGTCTGGCTTGTGTATTGATGGCCTTTTATGTCGGGGATGTCTCGGCAGAGATGATGCTGGAAGGCTATGCGGGTCTGGCAGGCGAAGTATACGCAGAAGCGCCGCTATCAGCAGAACAGTGTTGCCATCGCTTTAATCCGAAAATTACCTTAGCGCCTAAGTTGAAGTGGTGGAATGACGATGGCTGGAATGTTCTGCTGGCACCTTATTCACGGTATGAGCCACAAGCTGATGTGATTTTTGGGAACTGGCGTGAGGCGAACATTGCTTATAATGCGCAGCGTTATTCGGTGACGGTCGGTATTGATACCGTTTACTGGGGGGTTACCGAAGTCTATCAGCCAATCAATATCGTAAATCAGTATGACGGGCGGATAGCGTTAGGTAACGACGAGAAGATTGGTCAGCCGATGCTGCACTTTCAGTATTGGCCTCAGTGGGGGGAAGCACAGCTATTGTTGTTGCCGTTTCATCAAGTGAGACCATTTCGCGAACCGCAGCAACGTTTGTCTCCGGGGAAGCCGGTGGGTGAAGAGATTGTTTATTCTGACGGTAAGCGCAATCTGGATTTGGCGGCCAGAGTGGCATTTTGGCGAGACGAGCTAGATCTTGGGATTAGCTTATTCAATGGGAATAGCCGAGAGCCGATGTTGCTCGATGACGGTGCTCAGCTACTTCAGTCTTACGCCACTATGACTCAGCTCGGATTAGGCCTGCAGTGGACCAGAGATGACCTGTTGTGGAAATGGGAAAGTGTTGCTAAACATGGAGAAGGTAAAAATTATTTGACGTTGGTCACTGGGGCGGAGTATTCCCTATACGGCTTTGAATTTAGCCCGGGACAATTGGGATTGATTGCCGAGTATACTTGGGATAATCGGGACACTCAGGCACCGCCAACGCTTTATAATCACGATTTGTTTGTAGGACTTCGATGGCAGGCAAACGATGTCAGTGACACGGAGTTATTGTTGTCGGGCCTGTTTGATCTTAAAAAAAACTCGCAGCTATATCAATTAACCGCGTCAGGTCGGGTGAGTAATCATTTTCGTTGGGTGGCAGAAGGGTTCTGGTTATCGGCCATGTCACCCACTGAGCCGATTTTCTACATGAGCAAAGACAGTTACTTATCACTGGGACTCGAGTATTACTTTTAGTCGCGTCGAACTTTTCTCGTCTTGGCTCACTTGATAAACATCAGAGCCAAACAGCTGTTGTCGAAAGCAGCCCACTGGCTTCGAATAAAGCTTCTACATATAAAATTTGAAAATAAAAAAGCGCAGTACAGGGGGCTGCGCTTTTCATCTTAACTAATGATGCTAAATTCTTCGCATCATTTTTATTCGGTCTTAAGCACGGCGGCGTAAGCCAGCCAAACCTAATAAACCTAAACCAAAGATAGCTAAAGTACCAGGCTCTGTCACTTCTCTAGCTGAGATAGCAAATGCAGCTTCAAGGGTATTGGTATCATCTTCTTCAGTTAAGAAACCGATACAGGTTTTACCTACAGGACAATCTACATTTTCAACAAATGTTAGACCGAGCAAACGAGTTGTTAAGGTATATTCGTAGTCGTCTAAGCCGTCTGCTGGGATAATGAAGCTATTACTTAAGAAAATAGCATCACCATCTTGAGTGAAAGAAACATCATCATCTAATATAATGGTGAATAAATCGGCACAACCAGATTGATTGATACCAACTTCACCGTCTAGAGTACTACCGTATTCACATGTGCCGCCAGTAGGGTGGTTGTAGGTTTCTTCAAATTGAATTTGAAATTGGAGAGCTGGTGCAGCTGTAGGAGGCAATGACACTGGCGCGGTTGGGGCTAAAAACAAACCGTCGAATAAGGTTGCCGATACCAAAGTATCACCCGTTACACCCCAGTTTTCATGGGTTAAACCTGTACCTTCAGAGAAAGCTAAGGCACCAACACCATCTACAACACTGGTGGTTACTGAACCAGTTTTAGGATCGTCAATTGCTAAAGAGCTTTGCAATTCGTTTGGGTTCACCGCTTTATAAGGTTGACCCCAAGACAATGTTTTAGGGAGTTCACCACTAAAAAGTGGATCAAATTGGTCTAAAGTAGCACCCGTTGCAGTCACACCTGTTGCGTCGCCAGCTTCTGAAGTATAATCAGTGCCGAAGCCAGCATCGTTTAGGTAATCCCAATCTGTAATTAGAACTGCGTTTGCTGAAATGCTTGAAAAACCTAAGCCTAATGCGATACAAGTTAATTTAAATTTATTCATGTTGCTCATCTATTGGTTCATTTAGGAGTTTTATATGATTCCAGTAAATGCAAATATGAGGCCAACATTTTAAACCCTTTAAAAACAATGCTTTATGTATATAGTATTACATTTTAGTGAGCGTGGTGTAAAATTTACTGACACTTCAAATCAAAGTCTTTTGATCATGGTTGTTGGCCAAGCATCGGTTAAAAATTCAAGTTGGATCTATTTCTTGGGCTCAGACCTGCCTCTTCATTATTCAATGAAAGAAGATAAAACTTTACTGTTGCTGCAAGGGGGTTATCACTCGCAGATAAAAACCTCACTTGAGATTGTACAGATGGTGAATCAGGCGGAGCCTGGATGGTGACTCTAAAGTGTTGGCTTGGTCTACGGAGACTATTGGGTTTAGCCTTGCTCAATCAAGAGGTGTTTGGGCTTGACTATGATGCTGAGCGTATAGAGCGGTTGGCTCTAGAAGTAAAACAAGCCGCTTATAAAATTATTGAAGGTAAAGAATACACCAACTTCGTCATTGGCGCGGTGATAATGCCTTAGTGGAAGCCATTTTAGACAATAGTAAAACCATATGACCAATATCGGTTCATTTAAACGGTAATATGGCTTAAGTCATGTGGCCTTAAGTTTACCGGCTTGCATTGGACCAGAGGTATGTAAATAAATGCATTGAGCTTCTTGTTGTGGACGATGGGCTGACTGTTCCGGTGAAGCAATGCGTGCGAGTTTAGTCGAGATTGGTTTTTGATAGAATCGCTTTAGCCTTGTCTGTTCACTGCAATCGGGGCCGAATACCATTGACACAGTCGTCGTGAACTTACGCATTCTCGTACAGTGCTCGTGCTTCACTTCATTAAATGAGTTACCATCTTAGAGATGTAAGTAAAATGAAGTCGGGATGTTTTATGAGTGTTGATGTTTGGTTCGCATATGTTGCTGCATCGTTGGTGCTGACAGCGACACCGGGCCCAAGTGTTTTTCTTGGTATCGTTCATTCCATTAATTACGGTGTGAGAAGAGCCATATTTACCGCCCTTGGGGATATTAGCGCTAATTTCATTCAAATGATTTTGGTTTCGATTGGTTTGGGAGTAATTATTGCTAATTCTGAAGCGGCCTTTGATGTGATTAAGTGGTTGGGCGCGGCAACCCTGTTTTATATGGGGGTGAAGATGTTGTTTGCTTCAGAAAGTAAGCTCAAAAGGGATGATCATTTAGAAAACGTTTCAAATTCTAAACTCTACGTGTCGGGTTTTATGGTGGCAGCTGGCAATCCCAAAGCGATCGTGTTTTTTACTGCCTTTTTTCCTCAATTTATTGATACTACTCAGCCAGTGTTTTCGCAAATGGCTATTATGTGTCCTACTATGGCATTATTAGATTTTACGATGGTGATGTTATATGCCTTCTCTGCAAATAAGGTTTTGCGTGCAGGAAAAGCAAAATTAAATGTAGTGAATCGAATTAGTGGTGGTATTTTAGTCGGCGCATCAGGGGCTCTCGCCTTAAGTAGCCGTTAAGTCCTTATTCTCGGGTTGAAGGTATTAAACCTTCAGACTTGCAGCTGGTCGATGCTCTGACGATTCATTGTGGTTACAATCTAGTGAGTGTCGAAGTCGCTCTGAGCCTCCCTTGGTCAACATCTATGTACTTGTGGCGCGACAGCAAACAGCGAGCCACTAAGCCTTGGCGGAAATGGAGTGATTTGAGCGGGTTCATCAGCCAGATGGTTATCGTAGACTAGAAATTCAAGCTGTTTGTAAAGACACTCGCGAAGTATGTCTGGTTTACGTTTACGGTAATCCTGAGGAAATGCTGTAAGCCGAAGATGTTGCTATTGGCTTAGCGGGTGAGTCTCTGCTAGAACATGCCAAGCTCTACCGCTGCGCAGTTTAAATGGTGAGTTAAGAGGGGTCAGTGGATCTTGATTAGTTTCCTTTGAATTGGGGATGTCGTAGTTATATCGACTCTGATTTTGGATGATAGAGATCTACTTATGGTCTTCTTTTTAATGGATGGTTAGGTGAAAATTTACGGAAGAACGACATCATTTAATGTTCAAAAAGTTTTGTGGTTTCTTGAAGAGCTAGGCAATTCTTATCAGCATATTGAATTAGGGGGGCGATTTGGTGGTTTAGATGCCGCTGAATTTTCAAAACTAAATCCGATGAAGAAAGTTCCTGTCCTGATTGATGGTGATAAAGTGATTTGGGAGTCACACAGTATTTTGCGGTATTTGGCCGCGAGTTACGGTTATCCTCAATGGCATTCTCAAGATCCTTATCAGTGTTCTTTATACGAGCGCTGGATGGACTGGTCACAGGTACTTTTCCAGCCCGCGTTTATGGGAACATTTTGGGGGTATTATCGAATGCCAGTAAACCAACGGAATATGGTGGAGGTTAATCATCAATTACAAAAATGCGAGGCATGTTTAAATATTCTTGAGCAAAGGCTCAATGAGAGTCCGTATTTAGCTGGTTCATCGCTTTCACTTGCCGACATTTGTGTTGGCTCTATTCTTTATCGCTTAACATCCCAAGGATTAGAGATAACGCTCCCGCCCAAAGTGACACAATGGTATCAACGCTTAAGATGTCGGCGTGGTTATAAAAAATGGATCATGAGTGATTTTAGCGAGTTGAAAGCGCGTGAAGCGTATTAAAATTCAGTTTATTTAAGCTGGCGCTGGTTGAACGCTTAAATCGCTACTAAGCGAGGGTTACCATTAGGTTCGTAAGACATCCGCCAATCAACAATCAGGATATAGCATGGTGGATAGGCATAATAGAATTGACCTTACCGCCGACAATACGTACCACTTGATGTAATGCAGCTGCTCAATTAGCATGATTACTTTAATCCTTAGAGAAGTTAAAGCATGTCAGCTGCTGAAAAATCATCACAAAAGTTGAGTTTCTATATTGTTGGTTTGATTCTGTTTATTTGGCTATACAGCCTATGGGCTGATCGTGTGACTCCGATGACAGGCTCCGCCAGAGTGCATTCTTATTTAGTGAGAATTTCTCCTGAAGTATCGGGGAATGTCACTGAAGTGAAGGTGGCTAATAATCAGGTCGTGAACGGGGGCGATGTATTGTTTGAGATTGACCCCAGAAATTATGAAATTAACCTCAACGCCGCCCAAGCTAGTTTAGCTATTGCAGGGCAAAATATTGGGGCGAATACCGCGGCAGTTGAAGTTGCACAAGCAAAAGTTGTGGATGCTTTAGCCGCTCGTGATAATGCCCGAGAGCAAGCGGCCCGTATCTTTGAACTGGCTAGGAAAGGGGTATTAAGTAAAGCTGATTTAGATAATGCCACAGAGTCTAGGGATCGTAGTCAAGCCGCACTTGAAGCAGCAGAAGCGTCCTTGGTTCAAGCCAGATACAACCTTGGTCCTGAAGGGAGCAACAATCCACAAATTTTGTCTGCCATGGCAAACTTAGAAAAAGCGCAGTTAGATTTACAAAAAACCAAAGTGATTGCTCCTTCTCATGGTGTGGTGACCAATCTTCAGCTGAGCGTTGGCCAAAAAGCGACGGTCGGTTCTCCAATGCTTACTTTTATTGATCCACGCGGTGTCTGGATTTCAGCGCTGGTGAGGGAAAACTCCTTGGAGCATATAGCGGTTGGCCAAAGTGTTGAAATTGTACTTGATGCATTACCTGGTCGTGTTTTATTGGGGCAAGTTGATAGCATTGGTTGGGGGACTGGAGGGAGCAATAATATCGACCAAAGCACCGGTTTTTTAAGCGCGGATATTAGCGCTTTAGGTGCTCAGCGCTATCCGGTGAACATTATTTTTGCAGACAATCAAGTCCCATCCAACATTCGCTATGGTTCACAGGCCACGGTTGCTTTCTTGACTGGACAAAACAAGTTTGCAGAATGGCTGGCTGGTATTTGGATGGTGCTTGTGAGTGTATGGACTTATGTTTCGTAGTGCCGCTAACCCGATCATTCGCTTAGTATTTGCTCCTATATTATTACTGTTTTACTTACAGTATCAGGGGGGCGATTTGCCGATTTTAGCACCGATGTTTGTGGTGATTTTTCTGACACTGATGCCTTCTAAGCCACCGCTTAGCCTGTTGTTGAAAGTACTCTTAATGCTGTTCTTTGTTAGTTTTGTGGTGGTGTTTCTCGGCGAGACCTTGCTCGATTCACCCAGCGGTTTTGCGTTGTTCTGCTGGTCTTTAGTTTTTTGGAGCTATTATCGGAGTCATCAAAATCCTAAAGATATTTTATCCACCTTAACTCTGATTGTGGTCATCATCATGGCGGTGATGAGTAAACAGATGGGTTTATCGGTGAGTGTCCTGCCATGGTTAATGTTTGAAGGGCTTGGCATTGCAATTGTGGTGACATTTCTCAGTTTTGTGATTTTTCCTGGTGATCAGCGCGATATTTTACCAGATCAGAAAAGTGATGAACCAGTGAGTGTGCACCTTGCTCTGATTGTATTTAAAGCAAGCGCTATGAGTTTGGTATTAGTGGCCTTAATTGGGACAGGCAGCCCTCAATCGATGCTGATCGCGATTACCATTAGTAGCATGATTAAAATGCCAATCCCTGAACAACATAGAACCTTTAGTCACAATAGGTTGGTGACCACGGCTACAGGTATATTGTTTACGGTACCAGTAATGTTACTGTTTATGCTTGATTTCCCCAACTGGCTTGTTTTAGCGGCTAGCCTGTTCTGTGGTATTCAGCTGGCTTGTTATGCGATTCGATGCCAATGTCGCTTGAGTATTTACCAGCTCTTATTTACAAATTTTACGGTGCTAACTTATCAAATCATCAAAAATCAAGGTGTGGAGTCATTATCCGCTGAACTGATGCGTTTGCTTGCTATTGCTACCGCTATTTTTATTGGCGCTTTGATTTTAAATTTAGCCAGACCGCTTAGCGGTAAGCGTTGTTAAAGACTTAAGTTATTTATCAAGGCTACATAGCATATAGATTCCGAGGTCGGTCTCTCAACTCTAGGTGGTTTGTGTTGCGCAGATAGGCCATTGTTTATCACTATAAGGACTTTATTTGAAACACATCTTCGCCCGGATAATGGTTTTTTATTCGTTGTTGGTGATAGCCGATGCGGTTCAGTTATCCGCAGCCTTAGGCTCATTTAGGCTCGCTGGTGGTCAGGGGAAAGATGAGTATAGCATCGAATTTTATACTATTTATCTCGTGGTTATGATGAGACAAGTAAGGTGTTGCAGGTGCTGCCGGGCGCCGCTTGAAATGCGATAGGGTATAGTGATGCTTGGACAGTGGCCGCCCAGCGGTATAATCTATTGGTGCTAATACCACGTTACGCGAAGCGAGATTACCCTAGTTTTTGGTCTTACAATTTGGCTGGTATGCTTAAGCCTATTACTATGAATGTGTCAAAATTGGCGTTACAAAGTGACCGCTTGGTGCTTGAATTAACGGCATGAATTTTCATAGGATTTTAAATGAGGCGGTGTCTTATTTTCAGCTTACCGTTCAAAGTTATGACTAGTTTGATCTCTCAGCTGGTGGCCAAACTGCTCACCGTTTTGTTCTGTTTGCTCAGCAACTCAAAGTGAGGCGCATCGTCGCGGCGAATGCGGGCTGGTATACGCAGATGATATTTGAGCAAGAATGCCCTTATAGTATTCAGCTTTTTCTGCTAGGCGATTGAATACTGTGCTTGCAACAAAACCGACGATTTTGCTGGGTGAGTTAGATAATGAACGCGATAGTCCTCATCCTCCTTGTCGAAATGCAGTGCTCGATCTTCAAGGTCGTGATCGCTTGAGTCGAGGAGCGTTGTTTTTTTAGCAACCGAAGCAATTCGCTGTCGAAACAAAAAGCTAATTCAATTGGGAGCGCTTGGCAGTTCCTAGGGGGACATGATTTTAAGAAGATGAGTCTGATCGCAGCAAACTATCTATAGGCGAAGTGAATGGCGGATGTGTATGCTGTCAGTTTTGGCCCCGCAACAGTCAGCTGAATTTTCGCTGACTGCGATAGCGGATACGGCTTAAGTTTACTCCATCCAAAGATCCCAGAAGAAACGTCCGGAAATAATCTTATCGATATAATAATGATACTCATCGGAAGCTAAGTCCGTTTGCATTTCTGCATCAACTTGATTTTTGTCGTAGACAGCATCAGACATTGCGATGATCGAAGTGCCAAGATCTGCATCTAAACGCATGATTTGATGCTGCACGCTATAAGCTTGCCACTCTGTGAGGTCTTCACCATTCGGCGAGTCGGTATGCAGGAAGTTGCCTATATATGCCATCATTGCAGCGCTTAGAGCATCACGTCCTGGTTGGTTTTCGTCGAAATAGAACGCGCTATTGAACCACTGATTCATACCACTACTCCATTGACCCGTTATAAAGTCCATGTCAGCGCCGTGAGTCGCGGATAAACCAAGCGTGTCTGCTGGTGATTTCACCACGCCAGACCTTGTGCCCCAAGCAAAACGGTAACCAAATACCGGAGGCTGGTCTGGATTCCCTACCAGTTGGTCGGCCACATTTTCCACATTGAATGCCGCGTAGATGTTGCTGCCGTAATGCATTGCGGTGCCATAAGAGTCCAGTAAATCGGGATCTTGCGATCCTCTAAGTAATGGGGCAAATTCAGGATCGGTTAGCGCAAAAATAGCAAATTCTTGTTGCGCGCTGCCCAGCATCACCGGAACTTTGTTGTAGTGACCGGTTTTAAGTACTTCAAAACCCTCAGCAGGGAGTACATAGCCATCTTTAAACAAGTGTGGGAAAGGTGCCATTTTGATCGGTGCTGGGCCATATAAAGCGAGAAATTTATCTGCTTCTTGCGCTCTTAAGTAAGCGGCAAAATCTTCGTGTTGAGTTATCCAGATCATGGCATCTGCTTGGTTATCTGCCTCGCCATTATTGATGACTAGCTGGATCACGGCTTGTTGTGCGATAGCGTCACCAGCACTTGTCTCGGAAGTGGTCATGCCGCCACTGAGTGCCAATATTTTATGGAATAATCCACTGGCAAGGGGCGAGATCATCAGTGCCAGTGTATCTCTCGCACCAGCAGATTGACCGGCTAGGGTCACGTTACCGGGATCGCCCCCGAAGCTACTGATGTTTTGATTCACCCATTTCAGCGATTGAATAATATCAAGCAGACCAAAGTTGCCAGAATCACTCGCCAGATCGCCACTTTTTAACGCCGGATGTCTAAACCAGCCTATGGCCCCTAAGCGATAATCGATTGATATCACGATACTGTTTGTCGCTTCAGCTAACTTGTCACCAATAAACTCTTTTGGTGATCCGCTTCGATTGCCGCCGCCATGGACAAACAGCAACACTGGTAAGTCTTTGTCTGCCGTGTTGGGACGCCAAATATTCAGGTACAGGCTATCTTCACTGCCTGTCGCATTCTCGGAGTTATCTCCTTGTATTGACCCATCTTTAAATGCTTTTGCCTGCAAAGTGCCATGCCATGCTTCAGGGCTTTGCGGAGCTTTCCAGCGCAATTCACCGATGGGGGGCTGAGCGTAAGGGAGCCCTAGCCAGCCAATGGTGTTATTTTCTTGGCTTTCGAAACCTTCCACAAAACCATATTGGGTTTCTTGTAGTGCGACACCTTGGTAAGGAAATGTTTGCGAGTGATCATCATTACATCCTGCCATTAATATGGCGATGAGTAAGGCGGCACATAAGTGTATTATTTTGCGTGCACAGAGTTTCATAACTTGTCCTATTCAGTCGAGTTTATGTTTTTAGTTTTGCTCGACTATATCTGGCGAAAAGAGGTAAGTGTTTACAATATGGTGCGAGTAATTAGTTAAAGGGTGCGGCTTTGTTGAAGTGTGAGGGGGCTGTGATTGTTACGATAACTTACAAAGTGTTACCATAAATCGTGAGTATCATCTCCGTTTATTTAAGGCTATGTTTTGCTTCTTTGCTTCTTTGCTTCTTTGCTTCTTTGCTTCTTTGCTTCTTTGTAGCTTTGCCTTTGCCGCGTTAGTGACCAGTATGGACCTATTTGTGGCGCATCAATTTATTTTCTTTTTGGATGCCATGTGGGGGCTTGACGGCGGCCAAGGGATGTTATTCAAAATTATCTAACAGATTATTTTTTGTTTAAATTCAGGTAAATAGCGAGTGTCTTTGATTGTAATTATCGGTTACCATAATTCCTTTTTAATAAGACGCGCTTAGTCAATTCTGGCGTTAATGATTAAAAGGGATAAACATGAAAGTTGCGATGATTGGTTTGGGTGATATCGCCCAGAAAGCCTACCTACCGTTTATAACTCAATTAGCCAAGCTTGATTTAGTATTCTGCACCCGTAATACAGACACGCTCAAACAGTTGTCAAAAACCTTTCGGGTGGCGGAGTATTGTCAGGATTATCGAGAGTTGCCTCGTTTTCAGGTCGATGCGGTAATGATCCATGCCGCGACTCCGGCACATGCTCAAATCGCGACTTTTTTTTTAAAACAGGGCATTCCAACCTTCGTTGATAAGCCATTGAGTGACAGTGCCATCGAAGTGGAACAGCTCTATGAGCTAGCAGCCCAAAAGAGACTGCCACTTTATTTGGGGTTTAATCGGCGTCATGTTCCTTTGTTTAACCAATATATTCCGGAACTCGCTCAAGCTAATATTGGCAGTTTGCAGGCCTTGCGTTGGGAAAAAAATCGTCATCACCTACCGGGCGAGATCCGCAGCTTCATTTTTGATGATTTCATTCACCCGCTTGATAGTGTCAACCTTGCCGCCAAGGCTGATCTGGATGATGTCTATCTGACTTGGCAAATGCAGGGCGAGCAGTTAGCTCGGATTGATGTGCAATGGCAAACTGGGGCGTGTTTATTCCATGCTTCGATGAATCGCCAATTTGGTCAAACTTCGGAACGGCTGACCGCTTGTTATGAAGATCGCGCATTCGAATTTAATTCCTTTACCGAAGGCAAGTATTGGCAAAACAATATCGAGACTAAACTGATGCAAAAGGACTGGGTGCCAATGCTTGAGAGTAAAGGTTTTGCTGCGATGGTCGACGATTGGTTGACTGTGGTTGCCAAGGGGCAACTTTCTTCTGCCATTATCGAAAGAAATATTGCGACTCACCGTCTCGCGGATCGCTTGTGTGAAAAGTTGAGTCTTAAAAACTGTGACTGATTCGAATTAAACATCATTGAAGGAAGGCCTTGCTCTGGTCATTGGTCTTGCTGTTAACTTTATTAGGCTAAATCTTGGAAATAGTATTGGTTCGTCATGGAAAACCCAGCGCTGCAGTTTACCCGAAACTCTCTGCGGCTGGCTTTGTGGCTTGGGTGAGAAAATACCATCACTCAGGATTGCTGGTTGATAGTCTGCCGCCACAACAGCTAAAGTCACAGCTTGAGTCGCATTATGTGGTTGGTAGTGATCTTAAACGAGCCGTGGAATCGGCGATTCGTTGTACAGACCAACCTCCCAAAACCTATAAACTCTTAAGGGAAATGGAAATTCCTCGCTATAAACTGCCGTTTACAATCAAAGCAAATTATTGGCTTTATCTAAACCGCTTGTTATGGACGATAGGGTTGAAGGGGCCTTTCGAATCTTATAGCGAAGCGAAACAGCGCGCTTGTTTGGCCGCTGAGTTGGTCATATGTTTAGCCGAAGAGCATCAAAAGGTGGCAGTGTTTGGTCACGGTTACTTACAATTTTTTATGCGTAAGCAGCTGGTTAAACGCGGCTGGAAGTTGCAGGCAAGCAGCTCTTCTCATTGGGGGCTGAGTCGCTTAACCGCTCCCAATGATGCCAGAGCAAATCACCAGTGAGAATTTGGCTCGTTTAAGCACGCTTATCGCTTGACTCATTATTTCGAATGCGTGCCGCGAGGTTCTGTCTGTTCAGCTTTGTTGACTGTCCTCTTGGGCAGATTTAGATGCTTACGATGAGCGTAACGCTGCCATTAGGTTTGCGATTTTGTTAGCGTATCAGTAGCAAGTTACGGGTATCGGCTAGCGTTTCAAACAAATGGCGTTTGCTGGGTGAATAATAGAGCGCCTTGAGTCGAGCGCCGATGGCCAGTAGTCGTTGTTGTTCATCGTTATAAAGTTCGGCTTCAGCGGTGGCAATCCGCGCTTTGGCTTGACTTAAAACAGAAAGGGTATTGCTTGCAAAGTTGGCCGCATAACGTTGGTAAATGATGTTCATTGCTTTTAAGCGCTGCTCACTTTTACTACTTTCTGAACCATCGCGCATTAGGTAATGGCAATCGCAGTGATTACTGACCGCGACTGGACCATGTAAGGCTAATTTTAACCATAGATCCCAATCTTCGGCTGAAGGTAAATGTTCATCAAAAGCGAAACAGCGGCGTAAGGCTGAGCGTGAGGCCATCACTGTGGAGGTTCCCACCACATTCTCAGCAAATAGGCTTGCGGCGGCATCGTTCTTAATGCGATAGCCTAGCGTTTGTTGTCGTTGATCTTGGTAATTTGGCCAAAATTCGAAACAGGTGCCACGGTCTTCTCCTTTGGGCCCTATGTGGCGATAATCGGTAAAGCTAAAACTTAACTCTGGATGCGCCTGATGAAAAGCAATTTGACGTTGCAACTTGCCTTCTAACCACCAATCATCCGCGTCAAGAAAGGCAATTAGTGGTGCTTTCGCCGCATCAATGGCCACGTTTCTGGCATGAGCGGGGCCATTGCCCTGCTGTTTAATACAGACTAAGTTGCTGAGCGTCGCTTGCTGGCTTTGCAACCACTGCCAGGTGCCGTCGTTAGAGTTGTCATCCACTACGATGATCTCGAGATCTGCAATGGCTTGCAGTTGAACACTGATGAGCGCCTGTTTTAAATAGGTTAAGCAGTTGTAGCTGGGAATGATCACCGAACATATAGGCTGCGCGAAATTGGCTTGAACAAAGTGCTTAGCTGAAGGCATGTTGTTGTCCTTGGTACTGAGTTTGCTTATAGCTTGGTATAAGCATGACTTATGCCATAGAGAGAAGTGTGATGTTTTCAGAGTCTCCAAGCCGTACCCCGTGTCCTCGTCATGTGAGCCAGTTATTGCTTGGTTGCATGGTTTGCCTATTACTGGGCTTGGTATGGATAAAATTTTCTAACCCACTGATCCCCATAATATTATCTTTGATTCCTGTGGCGGTGGTAGTGGTCATTCGCCAGCCATTTTGGGTCGTGTTGGGCTTCGTTTGTTTCTCTTTTTTCCGCTTACATGAGGCTTTTCCTGCGCTCTACGCATTACGCATTCCGCAGCTTTTAGCGCTTGCTTCTTTGGCCAGTTTAGCTTGGCATTTAGCTTTGTCTCGCAAATTGCAAATCTATTGGAGTCGCGAATTGAGCTGGTTATTAGCCTTTATACTGTTGTGTGCCATTGGGGTTATTTTTGCCAGTAGCCGACCCGTTGCGATGGCCTATTTTAATGGGGTCTTTAGTAAAATCGGTTTGATGACGGTGGCGATTGCTTGGTTGTTACGTCGACCTGAAGACATCGTCAAAGCGGCTATTGCCTTCTTCTGCTGTGGTTTGTTGATCTCGATAGTTGCTTTGCAAAATGCCGCCGCGGGTATCGAAATGGTGGAGGGGACTCGCGTTACCATTGGTCGCTCAATGGGCTCGGTGCTGGGAGATCCCAATGATTTAGCCTTAACGCTGTTGTTTCCTTTAGGTTTTGCCATGGCTTTCAGTTTAAAACGTGGAAATTGGCTGCTACGGCTATTGGCTATTGCCAGCATGCTGGCGCTCATCATGGCAATCTTGGCCACCCAGAGTCGTGGCGGCTTGCTGGGGATCGCAACCATTAGTGCTGTATTTGCTTGGCGTAGAGTGAAGAATAAGCTGTTGCTGCTGTGTTTGGGGGGATGTGCGATGGCAATTTTATTTGTATTGGCGGGGGTGTCTGAGCGAAGTTCTGGTGGCGCGGCGGAGTCGGGGATTGATGAATCGTCAATGGGGCGGATCTATGCCTGGCAAGCAGCCTTTAAGATGGCGCTGTATAATCCGATCACTGGTGTGGGGATTGATAATTTTTATGCTAATTATTACTTCTTTTCAAATCACTGGGACGGTAAAAATCATGCGGTTCATAGCACTTGGTTTGGCGTATTGGCCGAAACGGGCTTCTTGGGATTTGCGGTTTTTTGTACGCTCATCCTTAAGATCTGCCGTTTGGCGCAGCGTAATCTGCAGCAATTGAGTGCCTGTATTGAGCCGCGAAACTTGGGTTTGCAGGCTTGTGCTGAAGGAGTATTGGCCGGATTGTTGGGCACTATTGTATCGGGTACTTTCTTAACCCAAGGGTTTACCTGGCCTGTGTATATTTTCACTGGCTTGGTGGTGGCCATGGCGCAATTACTTAGACAAGCTTTGCAGAATGCAAAATCCAGCTAGAGACAAATCCTATGACTACATTTATCTAACCTAACTCACTGAATTAAATGCCTAATACGTTATTGGTCCGGCTTTTGCTCTATTCCTTGTTATGACCCGTTGATTATTTCTGCAGTGACTGGGCAAGGTGGCGCTGCGGTAAAGAGGATAGGCTTATGTATAACGTATCGATTATTGTCCCTGTCTATAAATCAGAACAATACTTGGCGACCTGTCTTAGCTCGTTAGCCAACCAAAGCTTGGCGCACATTGAGGTAATAGTGGTTATCGATGGCTCGCCAGATAACTGTGCCGCGATTGCTGGTGAATTTTGCTTAGCGTATCCAGAACGCTTTCGAAAGATTGTATTAGAGCAAAATGTGGGGGTATCGATGGCGCGAAATATTGCCATGCAATCAGCCCAAGGTGAATTCATTGGTTTTGTCGATAGCGACGACTATGTTGAGGCCAATATGTTTGAACTGATGTTCTGTAAGGCTTTGCAAAGTCAGGCTGATGTGGTCAGTTGCCAGATGCGCAGCTTTGAGGTGAATGATAACCACACCTTTTACCAGCTATTACCGACCCAAGAATATTATGACGATACCTATGTCACTAATAAGTTATTTCGACGAGCTTACCTTGTTTCAAAACAGATTAACTTTTATAGCAATGTAATTTTTGAAGATGAGCCCTTCGCATATACCGCGCGCTTTGCCACTGAGCATATCGCTCAGGTGAAGCAAGCACTCTATAACTATCGGATGAGTCCTCAAGGCTTGTGCCGAGGTGATAACCATGGCCGTTTTAACCTTTATGATAAGCAGTTGATGTTGGCTAGATTTCTAGCCGACATGGAGCGGCGTGGGGCGATAGCCGGCCACGCAGAGGATTTGCTGCGTTGCTTAGCCAACCATGCCCTCAGTGCCTTGTACTATAAGATATCGGCGATCGACCTGGTGGGATTTTTCAGTTTTATTGACCATTTGGTAGAGAAGTA
This sequence comes from Agarivorans sp. QJM3NY_33, assembly GCF_050870865.2. Lineage (NCBI taxonomy): Bacteria > Pseudomonadati > Pseudomonadota > Gammaproteobacteria > Alteromonadales > Alteromonadaceae > Agarivorans > Agarivorans sp. QJM3NY_33. Next base: position 3,017,338 of record NZ_CP194039.2, on the reverse strand, counting down.
CAAGCTGCTGAGTTTGTGTATTTCGATACCGCAAGATTACAAAGTGAGTCGTTATTTAAAATTTCGAGGCTCTGCTTTGAGGATTGCTTTGCTGAGTTACTGGGTGAAAAGTCGCGAAGCAAAACAGCACTTTGTCGATAGCTTACAACTTGCGCAATTTATGCCTCAGGGAGTGAAATAATGCCAGTACTTACCAGCTCTGCGCCGATGGTATCGGTGATTGTTCCGGTGTTTAATACCGAAGCTTATTTGTGGCAATGTTTAAATAGTTTAAGTGAACAAATCCTCCAATCTATAGAAGTGATAGTGGTGATTGACGCCTCACCTGACGATTCCTATCAGTTGGTTCGAAAGTTTAGTGCGCAAAGTTCATTGGCGATCACCTTGCTTAATTTAAAAAGCAATGTTGGATTGGCACAAGCAAGAAATATTGGGATCAAACATGCCCAAGGTCGTTATTTGGCTTTTGTCGATAGCGATGACTTTGTTGCCAAAGCAATGTATGCAGATTTATTACAGCAGGCTTTGGCTCAGGATGCAGACTGGGTGAGCTGTGGTTTTACTAAGTTTTCTGAGCAACATGTAGAGCAGTACCAGCATCGTGAAATTATTGAAAATACTTCAGTGTGCAATAAGCTATTTAAGCGTCAGTTTGTATTACAACACGCGCTTGAATTTCCGGTAGGAGAGTGGTTTGAAGATGAAATATTTTCTTATATGGCGGAAATATTAGCCACCAAGGTGTGTCATGTTGAGCAGCCTCATTACCACTATCGACATAACCCTCAAGGGATCTGCCGCAAGCCGGGTGCCGATAAACAAAGGTTGCACGCGCGAATGTGCTCCATTGCTGATTTTATGCAGCGGATCGAACTGGCCAACTTAACTACGGTGGCTGCGCCGCTCTGTTTACAAATGCTCTGTCGGCATGCTTTTTTACAGCTGCGCACCGACGTGAGTTGGAGTGATTTGCTGTGTTACTGGCGCTTCACCCGCCATTTGATCGATAAATACCGCTTGATGAACGCCTTTGAGCCAATGGCTAAAGATTATTTTGTTGCCAGTTATATCAAATGGCATAAGCGAGAATGGGCTTTGTGGTTGTTGCGTCTTCGAGCGGGGAAGGCCAACTATGCTGTGGAATAAATTGCTTGCGCTGAAACAGTCCACTCAAGAAATGGGCATCTATGGCTTATTGATGTTGTTACAAAAGGGAGCTGGTCTGATGATGTTACCAGTGACTACCCATTATTTGAGCTTGGCTGAGTATGGTTTGTTAGAGAGCTTAGTGGTGATTTTTTCCTTATGCTCCTTGTTGGAAATTAGCGCTGGTGCATTGCCTCGTTTTTACCCAGATTGCGAGGATGATGCTGGTCGTCAACGTTTGTTGTCGTCGTCAGTACTACTCAGCCTCTGTTATGGCTTGGTATTAGCCTGTTTAACCGTGAGCCTGCTGGCTCATCTACCCTTTGCTATTTTTGATACACTCGTTACGGCGCAGTGGTGTTTGATTGCAGCAGTCATTACCTTTTCTATTGGACTGCAGCCTCTGATGATTTGGTTGCGTATTGAAATGCGCGCCGTGAGCTACTTTTATTTAGTTATTTGCCAAACGGCTGCACAAGTGCTGATCACCTTCTGGGGATTGAAACACGGTTGGGGAATCGATTCGGTGCTCATCGCCAGTGCTTGCGCTAATGCTTTGGGTTTAGCGATTGGGCTAGGCTGCTGTCGAGCGCAGCTCAAACTGAAATTAGACTTTTTTTTGGTGAAACAAACCCTAACTTATCAAGTGTGTTTAATTGGTGCGTCGTTATCACTGTTTGTGATGCATGGCCTAGATCGCTTATTACTGGCCGAGTGGCTAGGGAGTGAGACCTTAGCCCGTTATGCGATTATGATTAAAGTGGTGGAGGCCACCGCACTCGGGTTTGGTATTGTAGAAAGTTGGTGGTTACCCCGTCGTTTTAAGGTTTTAAAGAAACAAAATGGGCCGCAACAAGTATTACAAATTCATCAGCGCTTGCTATTGATTATTTTCAGCTTGCTATTATTAGCCATGATTTTTGCTCCACCGCTGTTACCCTGGGTTTTACCCAGCGATTATTTGCAGGGACTGATTTGGTTGCCGTTAATGCTGCTGGCGTTGGGTTTTAAACTTGCGACCTCGGTGACCGATATCGGATGTTATTTACCGAATAGTCCGGTTTGGTTACCACGCATTAATGCATTAGCCGCGGTGTTTGCCTTGGTTCTGTATTATTGTTTGATCCCTCGTTGGGGAGTATGGGGTCTAGTGGTTGCTAGCAATTTGGTGTTTGCCGCGCGATTCATCCTGTTCACTTGGGTCAGTTTACGCTTACAGCCGCTCGCTTATCCCTTAGCTCGTTTATTGTTTAGCTTTATACCTCCTTTAGTTGTATTCGTGTTATTGCCATTTGTCGCGGGCTCACTATGGTTTTACCTGTTACCTCATTTGGCCTTATTCTGGTTATTTGTGGCCAGTACCCGTCTAATAAGCCTACGTGCAAGGACTTTGGTTTGTGATTAGAAGCTCTTGACCTCTTGTGGCTGATGTTCGTTATTGAATTCTACATTTTTATCGCCTGAGCGCGTTTTGCTGATGGTTTGCAAGCTTGGGCTTGGGATGAGCGAGATCTCGCTGGTTTGTGCACCCATCCGCCTAATTCCGCGGGTCTTTAAAGGAGGATTTTCATTTTGCAAAAATCACTAGAATAATCATATAAGCATCTGTATCTAAAGGTTTTATTTTTTTGGCATGGTAGCTGCAACAACCATCTATAGAAACGCAAAATGCAATATTGCCGATGGGGAAAACAGCATGACAACGACTTATATACAACGCACCAAGCTTTGGCTCAAGCAAGGAGAATCGCCAGTTGCGAGGCTGCTATTTCGAGTCTTAAAGGCTTTCCGTTTATTTCAATTGCCTAAAGTGCCATTGCTATTTAGCGGTTTATATCGTCTGCATACCAGCTTAAGCGCGCTGTTGCAGGCTTGTGTTCGAGTGTGTTGGTGGACACCACTATTTAGAAGTAAAACGCAGGGGCCGTCTCAAGCGCTGTATCTATATGGCGGAATGCCGCTGCTCAGTGAAGGTTTGCAGGTGAGTTTGGGCAATCATTGTCGGATCTCGGGAGCCAGCACCTTTAGTGGGCGTTGCACTGCAGGACAAACGCCGCAACTCATCATTGCTAACAATGTGGATGTGGGATGGCAAACCACCATTGCGGTTGGAAGAGTTGTGAGCTTGGGTAATAACGTGCGGATCGCTGGACGTTGTTTTATCGCGGGCTATCCGGGCCATCCGCTTAATGCTAAAAAGCGGGCTCAGGGTTTGGCTGAAGAGGCCAGTCAAGTTGGCGACGTGATCTTGGAAGATGATGTTTGGCTCGCCACTGGTGTTTCGGTCATGGCGGGGGTGAGTATTGGCCGCGGTACCGTGGTTGCAGCAGGGAGTGTGGTGACCAAGAGTTTGCCAGCGAATGTGCTTGCGGCAGGGGTACCTGCCAAAGTGATTAAATCATTAGAGGAGTACTCATCATGAAACGCGACCTTATTGTATTTGGTGAAGACTGGCAGCGTCATCCAAGCAGCAGTCAGCATGTGATCACGGAGCTGGCCAAAGACCATCGTATTTTGTGGATTAATTCTATTGGTTTACGTCGCCCTCGTTTAAGCTGGCGAGATCTAAAACGATTGTTCGAGAAGGCTAAATCGATGCTGGGGAATCGTTATTCTCAGCATCAGGGCCAGCTTGGCAAGGCTGCAACGGGGGTCGTTAAACCGTCCAACATTCATGTGATGTCGCCAATTGCTTTTCCAGCGCCTCGTTCAACTTTGTTTCGTTGGATTAACCGCTGTTTATTAAAGGCGCAGGTCGCTCGGCAAGTGAGGCGGATCGGGATCAAGCATCCCGACCTTTGGCTGGCCCTGCCCACTGCCGTCGATCTCTTAGGTCACTTAAATGAGCAGCAAGTTATTTATTATTGTGGCGATGACTTTAGCGCCTTAGCTGGGGTTGACCATCAGCATGTGAGTCGCTGCGAACAACAGTTAGTCGCTAAAGCGGATCATGTATTGGTGGCTAGCGAAATGCTCAGAGCCAAATTTTCAAAAGACGCTAAGTTTGCTGCAAAAACGAGAATGCTGGCCCACGGCGTGGATTATCAATTATTTGTACATCCATCCAACCCTGCACCCGCGCTCGTTAAAGAAGCGCGCCCAGTTGCCGGATTTTATGGCAGTATCGCAGCTTGGTTAGATATACAGCTGATTGTAAAAGTTGCCAAGGCCCTACCACAGTGGCGTTTCATCTTTATTGGCGATGTGCAAACCGATATATCGGCCTTTAAAGCGCTCCCCAATATTGAAGTGCATGCAGCGGTGCCACATGAGCAGTTGCCATGTTATGTCCAGCATTGGCAGGTTTCTTGGTTACCCTTTCGCAACTGTAAGCAAATTGCTGCTTGTGATCCGCTTAAATTGCGTGAATATTTAGCGGCGGGTCGGCCGATAGTGAGTACGCCTTTCCCGGCACTTAAGCCCTACTTGGGGATGGTGACTCAAGCGAAGGAGGTCCATCAAATTGTGCGAGCACTGGAAGATAGCTTACAAACGCCAATGGCTTTGCAGCGCCGACGTACCTCTTTTCAGCGGATGTATGTACGCTCCGAGAGTTGGTATGAAAGAGCTCAGCAGGTGAATCAGTTATTGTCCTGTTAAATTGCTAAAACTGAGTAGAAGCAGCCTGGCTTTGAGCTTGTTAAACGAATCCAATACCTGACTGCTTATTGCTGATTTTGTGGGGGGAGTTGATGTTTAGTCGAGACGTAAACGCTGGGGTCGCAATAAACTCTCCGCCACAAGCTGGGTGGATAAGTCCAGTCGCAATGGCTGGCTCATCATGGTGAAGCCAATAATGCTTTGTAATATTGATTGACGAAGAGATTGTGTTGAGATCTAAAGATCCACAATTTTCACATTTAGCTCGATAGGCGTGTTGTTTTGACATGTCCAGTTCGGCGGCTAGGGTGAGTAGCATTTCAACACGGTTTCTTCTGGTTTGACGTAACTTCCTATTAAAGAGACGTTGCCAATAATTGGTCTTTAGCGTTTGTTCTAAGATAGAGACTTGCTGCACCAGGCTCGCCATGTCTTCAACGATGGCATCAATATCTCGAAACTTTTCGGCGTTTACTAAATGATTGCACTGTTGGCACCAGCCTAGGGTTTTTCGCAGAGGTATCGCTAAACCATGATGTAAATAAACTCGCCAAGCATTGACTTCCTTTGAGTGGGTGCAGCAATCACAGCGATTACATTGAATACGAGTTACAGCGAATGGCATTGAGCCTCCTAATTTATTGATATTTTTAATTGTGGTTTAAGTTTTGAATTTTGGGAATAGCGATAAGCTATTAATTCGCGACTTTGTTTGTTCGAGGCTGGGGATTGCTATAATATTTTCAAAAAACGCTGGAGAGAGAAAATGGCCAATATTCCAAATAATTATGCGAAGCTAGAACAGGGTTATCGAGAGAAAGCACTGAAATTGTTCCCATGGGTCTGTGGACGATGTGCACGCGAATTTCCTTATTCAAATTTACGAGAGCTCACCGTTCACCATATCGATCATGATCATACTCATAATCCCAACGATGGCTCAAATTGGGAGTTGTTATGTTTATATTGCCATGACCATGAGCATTCTAAATACACTGAAGCCGCACAATACGGTTCTAGCGTGGAAGCGGGCAGTGATCTAAAACAGGATTTGGCGACCAGTAATCCTTTCGCGAGTTTAAAGGCCATGATGGACCAGAAAAAGTAGCGCTAAGGCGAATTGAATGCTCAGATCTGTTCATTCCGAATTTAACTAGCAATGGCTTCCAACTAAATTTGAGATAATTCGTCGCGCTGAATGAAGCCCTAAGGGCCTGCTTAGCGTTAACTTTTCGGATCATAATCGGTGCTTGCTTGGTCAGCTTAGCTTGATAAAAATTTTATATAGAATGTTGAGATAAGAATTTTGAATTGCATTTGATTGTAAAGTGCTTCTAATGCGCATTATTGCTGGTTTAACGGTGTTATATATCACCATAAGCCTCTTGGTTTGCCCTTCAAGTTGAGGTATTGCTAGGTTAGATAACAAATTTGCGTTGGCTATAAGGGCGGCTATGCTCAGTATTGGGCAGCGGAGAGTTAAACATTACGAAAATAGGCTAAATACGGTATTTAAGGGGGCGAAAATGATAGTTCTGGAGTCATTTGTCGCTTTAAGGCTTAATTTGTCAGTTTTTTTTTAAGAAATTTCGCAATAAATCGCTCAAATACAGTTCACCCTCTCGCCTTGTGCGACAGTAGTGGTATACTCCCCGCCGAATTTGAAAAACAATTGATTAGAGTTGAACAATGGCTGATTTATCAAAATATAGAAATATTGGTATCTTTGCTCACGTTGATGCGGGTAAAACTACCACAACTGAGCGTATCCTAAAACTAACTGGCCAGATCCACAAAACTGGTGAAGTGCATGATGGTGAATCTACCACTGACTTCATGGAACAGGAAGCTGAGCGTGGTATTACCATTCAGTCTGCTGCAGTAAGTTGTTTCTGGAACGATCACCGCTTCAACGTTATTGACACTCCTGGACACGTTGACTTCACCGTTGAAGTATACCGTTCACTTAAAGTGCTTGATGGCGGTATCGGTGTATTCTGTGGTTCTGGTGGGGTAGAACCTCAGTCAGAAACTAACTGGCGTTATGCGAACGAATCTGAAGTTGCACGTATTATTTTCGTGAACAAACTAGACCGTATGGGTGCTGACTTCTACCGTGTTGTTAAGCAAACTCAAGACGTACTTGCGGCGAACCCGTTAGTCATGGTTTTACCGATCGGTATTGAAGATGACTTTACTGGTGTTGTTGACCTACTGAGCCGTAAAGCTTACATCTGGGATGACACTGGTCTTCCAGAAAACTACGAAATCACTGATATTCCAGAAGACATGCTTGAGAAAGTTGAAGAATATCGTGAAATGTTAGTTGAAACTGCGGTTGAGCAAGATGACGATCTAATGGAAGCTTACATGGAAGGTGAAGAGCCGACTATTGAGCAACTGAAGATGTGTATCCGCAAGGGTACGCGTACCATGGACTTCTTCCCAACTTACTGTGGTTCCGCTTTCAAAAACAAAGGTATTCAGTTAGTTCTTGATGCGGTTGTTGATTACTTACCATCTCCAACAGAAGTTGATCCTCAACCTTTGATGGACGAAGAAGGCGAAGAAACTGGCAATCACGCAATTGTTTCGGCTGATGAAACCTTTAAAGCTTTGGCATTCAAAATTATGGATGACCGTTTTGGTGCATTAACCTTCGTGCGTATTTACTCAGGTAAATTAAACAAAGGCGACACCATCCTTAACTCGTTCACTGGTAAAACTGAACGTGTTGGTCGTATGGTTGAAATGCAAGCCGATGACCGTAATGAGCTTACTTCAGCTCAAGCTGGTGATATTATCGCCATCGTGGGAATGAAAAATGTTCAAACGGGTCATACCTTATGTGATCCTAAAGACCCATGTACTTTAGAGCCTATGGTATTCCCAGTTCCTGTGATTTCGATTGCGGTTGCACCGAAAGATAAAGGTTCAACTGAGAAAATGGGTATTGCTATCGGTAAAATGGTTGCTGAAGATCCATCGTTCCAAGTTGAAACTGACGAAGATTCAGGTGAGACCATCCTTAAAGGTATGGGTGAACTTCACTTAGATATTAAAGTTGATATCTTGAAGCGTACCTACGGTGTAGACCTATCTGTTGGTCAACCACAGGTTGCTTACCGTGAAACGATTACTCAAGCAATTGAAGATAGCTATACGCATAAGAAACAGTCTGGTGGTTCTGGTCAATTTGGTAAAATTGATTACCGTATTAAGCCTGGCGAAGTTGGTTCTGGTTTCACCTTCACCTCTTCGGTTGTTGGTGGTAACGTTCCTAAAGAATTCTGGCCTGCAGTTCAGAAAGGTTTCCAAAGCATGATGGAAACAGGCCCATTAGCTGGCTTCCCATTACTTGATATGGAAGTTGAGCTTTATGATGGTGCTTTCCACGCCGTGGATTCATCAGCAATTGCTTTTGAAATTGCAGCGAAAGGCGCTTACCGTCAATCTGTGCCAAAAGCGGGTCCTCAATTACTTGAGCCGATCATGAAAGTTGACGTATTCTCTCCAGAAGATCACGTGGGTGATGTGATTGGTGATTTGAACCGTCGTCGTGGCATGATCAAAGACCAAGAAGCGGGTGTTACTGGCGTACGGATTAAAGCAGATGTTCCTCTTGCAGAAATGTTTGGTTACATTGGTTCACTACGTACCATGACTTCTGGTCGTGGTCAGTTCTCAATGGAATTCTCGCACTATGCACCGACACCACAAAACGTGGCTGAAACTGTAATTGCTGCAGAGAAAGAGAGACAAGCTAAGAAGTAAGCTAACTTTTTAGTACTAAGCCGCTCTTAAAGAGCGGCTTTTTTTTGTCTAAGATAAATATAACGAACGACCAAATTGTTACTGTTGTAGAATACTTATCTAATAAATAATCTGTTCATTCTTGCTGGTATAAATCACCGCTAACTGCGTGATGTATTTTGTAATTAGAGCCACTCGTTACTGTGTCTGATGCTTCGTTATCGGCAGATTTATTTCGCGCAACAAGTTGTTCATATGATCAATCAGATTGGTATAACCATAAGAATTTCTGTTGGCAATGTTGCCGTATGCGCTTGCCTCACCATGCGCGCATTAATCAGCATAATCGCTTTTAGAATTTAATTGAGCGGCGGCCGGTTTTGGCACTGGTTGCAATAACTGTTTGGTTTTGCTTCGGCGGAGTTGGTGTGGTAATACTTGATTGTTGTTCTGAGGGTTTAGCTTGCTCATCACAGACCACCACTAAATATTGACCGTTAAATTCAATGATGTCTCCAGCGTAGACTTTTTTTCGTTTACGTTGCTCTAATTCACCGTTTAGTCCTACATACCCTTCAGCGATGACCATCTTCGCTTCGCCACCACCATTGACCAAATTCCCAATTTTCAATACTTTGTATAGCTCGATAGGTTGTTGGCTGATCAGGACTTCAAGGGCTTCGACTTCAATTTCTTCCGTTGGTATACGTGATTCGGTCATCTTTTATTGTCACTTAAGGGTTTTGCGTCAAAGTATGGCGATGCAAGTTGCGACGGTCAAGTGCAGTGATAAGGCGGTGTTTTGAAAGAAAACCTGAACTTAAGCTTTCTAGTTCATAGACCGATTCTTATAAATTAAAACAAGGGACTCTCGTGAAGCTAAATTTATTAGCCATATTTAGTCGATGTCGTTTATCTGTTGCGATAAATTGGCCTATTTTTTTGCTGATGAGCATTACACTGAAAGGCTGCGGTTGGATGCCCAAAGCACTGCAAACGCAGCAACAGTTTATTGATAATACGGTATTAGTCGATCCTGCCATCAAACATTATCAGCTAAAGGAAGATAACTTTAGTTTGAGTGTTCATAGTAATGGTGTCGCCCAACAGGCGGTTATGCTGTGGATCCATGGCACTCCTGGTTCGTGGGAAGATAGTGCTTATTTTATTAGCCAATCTCCTTTGCTCAGTAAAGTATTGGTGGTCAGTATTGATAGGCCGGGTTGGGGGCAGTCTCAATATTTGGATGTGGCTAAGCCGATCTCTGAGTTTTCACAGCAAGTTCATTATATTCGTCCGCTGATAAAGCAACTCAAGCAACAACACCCTGAATTGCCGCTGATTGTTGTGGGACATTCTTGGGGAGCCTCTTTGGCTCCTCTGTTAGCTAGCAGTAATGCTGAAGTCGATGGATTGTTGTTATTGGCTGGTGGTCTTAGTGCTGAACTAACTCAGCCGCGTTGGTATAATCGTTTTGCACGAAGTGGTGTTGGTCACTCGTTGTTAGGCCTTTTTGAGTTTGGTCAAGTGCTTAACCATTCGAATTTGGATATGTATGCCTTGGCAACTGGTTTACGCCATTCAGACCGCCTATTAGCGAACTTAAAAATTCCTACCATTGTGGTTCAGGGTTCTAAAGATGATTTGGTTGATCCCAAAAATGCTGATTTTGCCGAAAGTCATTTAAATCCGAAGTACAGCAAAGTACTTCGTTTAGCCGATCAGGGGCACTTGTTACAGATTGAGCAAGTGGCGCTGGTAAGCCGATGTGTGTTAGCGCTGGCAGCGCAACAATTGGAACAATGCCACTCTTAATTATTCGCCTTGGATTGTTCATCTGTTAAATAAGCTGATTATTTCGATGAATAAGATTTATTTGTGCCTCCAAGTCTGTCGCTCGCTTTCTGAGGCTTAGTTGTGAAAGGTCATGTTATGATTTCGCTCGGAAAATGAATGGTTAAGTCCTTAAAATCACCTAAAAGACGTACGGCCCTGACTTAACGGTAATTAATCACGCATATTGCTTGCTTAATTCTAGGTAGGTAAATATCATCAATTTTTTGTAAATTAAAAATTAGACTTTTGTGGGCATTTACTCTTAATGTTCTCAATAAATCGCTAAGTTGACCCTTATGGACAGTTTAAATGACTAGGAGTTGTCTCGTTGAAGTTACAGTATAGCGCATGTTATGTGCTTGGTTTGTTGACGGCCAGTGTGAGTGCTGTGGCTAATTCTCTTTCAAGTCTTGACTTAGAATCTTTAATGGACACAGACGTACAGGTGACGTCTGCAATGAAGCGCGCTCAATCAGCTTTTAGCACTGCTGCATCGATTTATGTTCTTCGCAAGCAAGATATTAGAGCCTCCGGAGCGGTTTCTGTCGCGGAATCGCTAAAGTTGGTTCCGGGGATACAAATAAGGCAGTTAGATAGTAATCAATGGGCGATTACTGCCCGTGGTGTTGCTGGCCGCTATACCAGTAAGTTATTGGTGATGGTCGATGGCCAGAGTGTTTATAATCCGATGTTCGCTGGCGTATATTGGGAAGCGTTGGATATCCCTCTGTATGATATTGAGCGCATTGAAGTTATTCGTGGTCAAGGTGGTTTATTGTGGGGAAATAACGCGGTTAATGGCGTGATTAATATCATTACCAAAAACAGTATTGATACACGAACGGCTTTGGTTCAGGTCAGTCGTGGTGATCAATTAAATTATGATGTTGATATGCGTTATGGTGACGACATTGGTAATGACGGGAGTTATCGAGTCTATGGCAGCATTCGCGATGCCGATACTTCTAAGCGTGGTTTAGATCTCACGGCGAATGATGATTCACAGCAGGGCTCCGCTGGTTTTCGCTTAGACATTGCTCCAAGTGATGATTTATCGATTTTGACTCAGTTTAGTTATACCCACACCAATATTGGACAAAATCTAAAAGCTTTGTCTCAAGAGGTGAACCAGAATACCTTTTATCAAGATCGTTTTAAACGTGATGATCTGCGCCTAATGGCTCGTTTAGAGCATCGCTTGTCGACCCGCTCTAATCAAATGTTACAGCTCTCTTGGGGACATCAAGATAGTCAGCAACTCTATTTGAATGAACATTTTAAGTCGCTCGATATTGACTACCAAATGAATTCTGCTTTTGGTGATCTGCAATTAGACTGGGGCTTGAACTATCGTAATAATGATTTGCCCTATGAAGAAAATTGGCTCATCAGTAATGATCGAGGAATAGATAATTTACGCTATTATGGAGCCTTCATTCAGGCTCAGTATGCTTTAGTGCCCAATCACTTGACGGTGATTTTTGGCAATAAATTGGAGCACAATAGCTTGACCAGTTGGGAGAATCAGCCTGCCGCTCGTTTGCTTTGGCAGCCGAGCGAGCAGCAAGTGGTTTGGGCTGCAGTTTCAAAAGCGGTACGGATCCCGTCTTTAACCGAATTCGATTCTGATTCTGCGGTGAACGGTAGTCGAGTGGCAGACTATTTTACCACTGGTATTGATGCGATTGATCAATATATGGTGCGCACTGTGCTCAATGGTAATCAATCGGTCCAACCCGAAAAGTCACGGTCTTACGAGCTAGGATATCGGTTTAGCAGACACAATTGGTCCTTTGATTTAGCTTTGTTCCACACCCAATCCAGAAATGTGATTGCAGTTACTCCGAATACTAACAGTATTGATATTGACAGTATTGCTAGTTTACTGGCTAGTGGGCAATTTGCAGAGGCGCAGCAGTTATTAACTGAGTCTCAGGTAGAGCTTGATATTGTGTCTAATGCGGATTTGAATACTAAAGGGGGAGAAGCGGTACTGTCATGGCGGCCGAATAGGCGCTTTAGAAGTGAATTTGGTTATAGTCAAATGGCATATCGTTATCGTTTGCAAGAGGGGACGAGTGAAGCGATTGGCTTTGATTCTGACAGCCGACAATTTTTTGTAAAGGCGGGTTGGCAGCTGTTTAAGCAACATTCACTGTTTGGTTTATTTCGTTCACTGTGTAGTGATGCCTATCGAACCGATAATTTTGATGCGCTGGATGTGACTTGGCATTGGCAGTTTTCCCCCCAGACTGGGTTATCTTTAAGTGGTAAAAACTTATTAGCCGGAGAGCACTTGGAATATAGAAATACTTCTGAAACATACACTCAACCACATTATATAGATAAAACAGTGGTGCTCAGATTGTCGGCTGAGTTCTAATCTAGATGGTTGCTGTTCTGGGTAAGCGTTGCCTGCTCACTTTGCTGTTGTTTTGTGGCTTGACTTTGTTTATGAATCAGGTTGAGGCCAGTGACACAGAAATCGCATTGAAAGCTGGCTTTACATTTAACTTTGCCCGATATAGCGAATGGTCGGGTCAAGCTGCGTTGCGCGGCTCGTTTCAGCTATGTAGTCCTGATTTGCATTTTGTAACGGTGGCTGAAGATGTCTTGGCGGGGCAAACTGTACATGGTCTTCCTATTACCGTCAGTCATGTCGAATTGGTTCATCAAGCGATGTCCCAATGTAACTTGCTATTTGTAAGTGCAGCTTATCGAGCACCATGGCAAGCACTCGATAAGCATTTATTTCGACATACCATGTTGGTCGGAGAAACCGCTGATTTTATTAAGTACGGTGGACATATCCGATTTTTTTTACTATCCGGTAAAATCCGCTTCGAAGTCGCTCCTGATGCACTCAAAGAGGTTGGTATTGTGATGAGTTCCAAAGTATTGAGGCTCAGTCGAGTTATCAGTGAGGGGGCTCAATGAGAGCTTTTTTTCTAATGAATACAATGAGTAAAAAACTGCTATTTATTCTAATGAGTATGGCAGTATTCTCAACTCTAATGGTCGCTGGGGTTTTTAGTGCTTATGAGTTGGTCAGCGCTAAGCGTGAGCAACAGCAGGGCTTACAAAACTTGGCTAATATTATCGCGCCGAACGTGACGGCAGCGTTGCTGTTTGATGACCAAGAGTCGATGCACGAATTAATTAAACCATTGTTGTTACGCAAAGATGTGGTTAAAGCTGAAATATTTGATTCACAGCAGCAGCTGATTGCGAGCGTGGTTAGTCCTGTAGACTCTGTTGCTTTAGAGCAGCAGCCCAGTGCGATTATCCGAACCTCTAGTTTATTGGTGATGGATGGACAAATTTATGGAGAGTTGAGCCTCTCGGCCAATCAGAGTTATATCGAGCAACGGATCATATTTTATGGTCAATTTTTAGTGGTTCTGCTGCTTATCACCTTTGGTTTAAGTTGGTTTTTTTCATTATTTTTGCAGCGCGGATTTTTACGGCCTTTATTACATTTGACCGATGTTGCCGAGCGAGTCACTTCGAGTAATGATTATAGTTTACGCGCGCAGCAATCCTCGGGGGATGAAGTCGCCAACTTGACCGAATGCTTTAACAGTATGTTAGAAACGATTGAGGCTCGGGACCGCAAGTTAGAAACTCAAGTGAAGGTACGCACTCAAGAGTTGGAAAGTGTCAACAACCAACTCTTGGAGTATGCCTATACCGATGGTTTAACTAGCTTACCTAATCGTCGATATTTTTATGAAAAAATTCAAGGTTTAGTCAAGAGCAATGTGAGTTTTTCTATTGTATTCATCGACTTAGATGGGTTTAAGGAAATAAACGATACTTTGGGCCATGATTATGGTGATATTTTGTTGGGCCAAGCAGGGCAACGAATACTACGTTGTGTGCGCGAGCAGGATACAGTCGCTCGTTTAGGTGGAGATGAATTCACTATTGTTATTGAAGGGGTCAGTAATAAAGAACGGATAACAGGGATTGCAGAAACGGTATTAGAAGGTTTAGCGAAACGTTTTAATATTAAACACGAAGCTGTTTATGTGAGCGGTAGTATTGGGATCACTTTTTATCCGCAAGATGGCGATAGTGTAGAGCAATTAGTGAAACACGCCGATCAAGCGATGTATGTGTCTAAAAGTCGTGGTCGCAATTGTTATCAATTTTTCTCTTCAGAAATGCAAATTGAGGCGCAACAAAAACGTAAGTTGTTAGAGGAATTACGAACAGGCATAAACGAGCAGCAGTTTGAGTTATATTTTCAGCCGATTGTTGCCGTTAGCACCACTGGAAACACTGAGCGAGTTAGTAAAGCAGAGGCCTTATTACGCTGGAATCACCCTGAAAGAGGTTTGATTAGTCCTGGAGAATTTATTGCTGCTGCGGAAGATTCTGGTTTGATCCGAGAACTTAGTGCATGGGTGATGCACGAAACGGTTGCAACGATTAGCCTTTGGCGTCAGCAAGGGTATTTACCAATACAAATTAGTGTGAATACCTCACCATCGCAGTTTGATGACGGCGGTATTTGGATTGACGATTGGCTACGGGAAGTCAGAGCCTATGAGCTACCAGAACATAGTATTATGATTGAAATCACCGAAAATGTGCTGATGAAAACCAACGCTTCGATTAAGCAGCAACTGACGCTTTTACATCAACAAGGCATCGATGTGGCTATCGATGATTTTGGCGTTGGCTATTCTTCTTTGGCTTATCTACAGCAGTTGGATATTGATTTATTAAAAATAGACCGTTCATTCATTCAGCATCTAGAGAACAATAAAGATAGCGCAGCGTTGGTGAAGGGAATTATTACGATGGCCCACCATTTAGACTTGAAAGTGGTTGCTGAAGGGGTGGAATCAGAGTTGCAAAGGCAATATATTGCTGACGTTGGTTGCGATTATGGACAAGGTTACTTTATGTCAAGGCCGCTTCCTAAGCAGGCCTTTTACGAGCGTTATTTACAAGCAAAAACCTTGTAGATAACGCTATATTGGGGCGCTTAGCGTTCCCAATAAGCCTCTTCTAGGCTTTCTTCACGCTCCGGTAAACCACGGGATAGTCGAGGACTATCTTGGGCCAATACTTCATAGCTGACTCGGTTTGCGTATTTACAAATTTGCGCAAATGAGGAATAGCTTAAGGCTTGATAACGGTGTTTACTGGATTGTTGTACATTTGTACGATGAAAAACGTTAGCCGCCATATCATGTAGTAGTGCCGATAACGCCCCATCACCCGCACCATTGGTATTGGTTATTTTTTCGGGACCGCCCATAAATGGGGCTATGTGTGAATATACTTTGACTGCTTGTTGGCAATGTTGGCGCAACATGGGCCGAGAAAACTCATAGCGGTTGAATTCTGGAATAGAGCCGGGTAACAGGGTATGTGTGGTGCTACGTTTATGATTTTCGTCGGTATAACCGGCCATGAATAAACCACGGGACCCAGCGGTGCAAAGGATCAAATCACACCATTCTAAAGCGGTTTCGCAAGCCTGTAATATATCACTGTGTCCAGTTAAGGCTTCTGCTTCTTCTTCATTCATAGCCAATACAGTGACATGCTCTGCGATAAATTTTTGCCACCATTGAGGATCATCTTCAATTAAAAAGCGAGTGCCGAGCGTTAGTACCACTGGGACTTCGGCTTGATGTGCATATTCAATCGCTAACATTGCCGCATCAGTGATCGGATCATTCCCGGCTCGCATTAAATAAGCGGTTAAAGCTAAGGCGGCACCAGATTTAATTAGTTGTTCATCAATGTGCTGGGGACTGAGCTTATCCATGTCGCCTTTAGAGATGGCGAAAGTTCGCTCACCACATTCAGTGATGAGGGTAAAACAACGCCCAACAGGACCGGCAACTGGTTCTAAATGATTAAGATCGACGCGCGAAGAAGTGTTGCATAAGTAGCGGTAAGCGTAATCTCCAATGGTGATGTTCTTGCTCATCACGCCAAACATCACCGATCTACCATCAGCTAAAGTAGAATAGTTGTGCAGTGTATTACCGATAGTACCACCAGCAAATTCAGCGCTAATCAGCTGAGCGTCTTGTAGCTCCTGATAGAGAAGACTCGCGGCCTCATCATCAATCAGCAAAGAATTTCCCTTCACTAAGTTATGGCGTTGAATGAAGTCTTCACTAACATGCGCCTCTATATCCACTAAGGTTTGATCGATGCCTGTAATGTGGGTATGTTGCGGGCGTTGCACCGGATCCAGCAAATTGGTTAAAGGGTCGCGAGACTCTACCGGAAAATAGTGTTTGGATTTACGTTGGCCAGGAAATTTCATGCAAAAGTCGCTTGTTTCAATAGTGCTTGTTTTAGCAGCTTAGCTGCTACCTTGTTGAGCGGCCGCGATTTTACCACAGGCTGTATGAAATGTGACTTTTTGAATTGATATACACCTCTTTGCGATGAAAATGAGGTGATTTCACCTTTTATTGATGTTCATCTGGCTCGAGTAAAGCTTGATACTGGCTTAAGGCAGGATGTGCCGAGGCTTGGCTCATTCGCTGATAATGCTGAATAGTCCTTAATAGATAACGTCGATGCTCGGGATTCGTTAGTTGCCACATCTGCTGACCGATTGGGCTAATGTTAAGGCCTGCAGTTGTGCTCACATGCAGCACTTCGTAACAGCGCCGTTTGTCTTCAATTAGATGTTCACTGAGTAATGCCAGTTTCTTCTTGGCTAAAAATTCGCGTAATTCGTATTGGTGATGGACTGGGCAAAGAATGAATTCTAGCGGCCGCTGTGGATGTTTCGATAAAATGCTATCAATCAGCTGGATGCACAATTCGCCGCCGACACCTGCAATGATAATCAGCTCCTCCGTTTGGCTTGGATGAGCCGCGCTTAATGGGAGCTCGCCAGCATCAATACAATGAACTAACCACTTCGGACTCGAATGAGACTTGTTGCACGGGAAAAATCGTTGTAATTGTTGTTCTAGTTGGGCGCTTATCGTGGAAACTTGATCGACGAAGTGCACCGTCCCGGCTATCTCCCGTTGTAGTAATTGGGCTCCCAGTTGTCCGTGATCGCAGCAGCAGTCCCATATATCACGGTAGTGCTGAGTGATCAGTTGGTCAATAAATGCTAAGCGGCGGTTGAGTTTCACGATAATCCCCTAAATAAACCACGCTATAGTATATTTCTAGCCTTTATTGGCAACTATTTTAGCCCACCACTCCTAGCTTGAAGCCAGTCTCTATTGCTTGCTTGGTTAAACCTCGTTATCTGAAGTGATCTTTGGTGCCAAATATGGCCTATTTGAGTGCGACGAGCTCTCACTTTTAGTCAATTTCGCAAAGCTTTAGACTAAAGATTAATACCTGTCCTGTTAAGTATTTGTTAAGTTTTTATTCGGTAGGCTTGAATTGATTTGATATCGGATCTATTGCTACAGCAAAGAAGTTGATTTAAATCAAATTTGGCCATTAACAATAATGCAACATATTAGTCACCCTACAATCAGCAATGCGTGACCTAGATTGCTTGGAGAAATGTCATGGAAGAACAGACTACATATTGGCAAGAAAACTTGCGTTTGATATTTATCTGTCTCGTCATATGGTTCGTGGTCTCATTTGGTTTTGGCTTGTTATTGGTTGAACCGTTGAATGAGATCCGTTTAGGTGGATATAAATTAGGTTTTTGGTTTGCGCAACAAGGCTCAATTTATACCTTCGTCGCTTTAATTTTTTGGTATACCGCCAAAATGAATAAGCTCGATAAAAAATACCATGTGAAGGAGTCATAAATGGACGAGTTAAAACTCTATACCTACATCGCCGTATTTGGCTCATTTGGGCTTTATTTTGCTATTGCGTGGTGGGCTCGCGCCTCATCAACTAGCGATTTTTATGTGGCTGGTGGTGGGGTAACACCGATCCAGAATGGGATGGCAATTGGCGCCGACTGGATGAGTGCCGCATCGTTTATTTCTATGGCAGGTTTGATTGCCTTCCTTGGATATGGTGGCTCGGTATTTTTAATGGGTTGGACCGGGGGTTACGTATTATTGGCAATGTTGTTAGCACCCTATATGCGTAAACACGGTAAATTTACCGTACCGGAGTTTATTTCTGATCGATATTACTCTAGGGGGGCACGAATTGTTGCAGTTATATGTCTTATCATTGCTTCACTAACTTATATTATCGGTCAAATGAAAGGGGTGGGTGTGGCCTTTTCCCGTTTCTTGGAAGTGGAATACGATAACGGCTTATATATCGGTATGGCGGTCGTTTGGGTTTATGCGGTGTTAGGTGGGATGAAAGGCATCACTTATACGCAAATTGCTCAATATTGTGTGTTGATATTTGCTTACACGATTCCGGCAGTATTCATTTCTTTGCAGTTAACGGGTAATCCTATTCCGCAGCTTGGTTTAGGGAGCACTTTGGCTGATGGCAGTGGTGTATACCTGTTGGATAAGTTGGATATGGTGGTCACTGATTTAGGCTTTAAAGAGTATACCACTGATAATATGGGAGGCACGCTGAATATGTTTGCCTACACCATGTCGTTAATGATCGGTACTGCGGGCTTACCGCATGTGATTATGCGCTTCTTCACCGTACCAACGGTGCAAGCGGCTCGTTCTTCGGCAGGTTATGCTTTAGTATTTATTGCGCTTCTTTACACTGTGGCACCAGCAGTAGGCGCCATGGCTCGCTTTAATTTGATGAATACCATTGTTCCTTCAGCGGATAACAATCTGGTATATGATGAGCGTCCTCAGTGGTTTAAAGATTGGGAGCAAACTGGGCTGCTAAAATTTGAAGATAAAAATGGTGATGGCAAAATTCAGTATGTGGCCGATAAAGGCGCAAATGAGATGGTGAAAGTGGACCGTGATATTATGGTGCTTGCTAATCCAGCCATTGCGAATTTGCCTAATTGGGTGATCGCCTTAGTTGCTGCGGGTGGTTTGGCTGCAGCTCTATCTACGGCGGCGGGCCTATTATTGGCGATATCTTCCTCTATATCTCATGACTTGATGAAGGGGGTGTTAACGCCCAATCTCTCGGATAAAAATGAGTTGCTAGCGGGTCGTATTGTGATGACCTTAGCCATTCTTGTCTCGGGTTATCTCGGTTTAAATCCGCCTGGATTTGCCGCAGGTACGGTGGCATTGGCCTTTGGTTTAGCTGCGTCTTCTATTTTCCCTGCGTTGATGATGGGTATTTTCGCCAAGAAAATGAGTGGCACAGCAGCGATTGCAGGCATGTGTTCGGGGATTGGCGTGACTATGCTGTACGTATTCCAGCATAAGGGCATTATGTTTATTCCGGGTACCTCTTTCTTGGGTGATATGGCTCCCAATTGGTTCTTGGGAATTTCGCCTAATGCCTTTGGTGTTGTTGGGGCTTTAGTTAACTTTGCCGTTGCTTTTGCAGTTTGCAAGGTCACAGGACCCGCGCCGCAACATATTCAAGATATGGTGGAAAACTTCCGTATACCGCATGGTGCGGGGGCGGCACACGACCATTAATTCGAGTATTGATTGAACTTAGTGAAGCAAAAGGCTCCCTAGTTGGAGCCTTTCTTTATCTTAAATGACCATATTATGAATCCTTAGAACCAGATACTGATAGGTCTATTCAGGTTTAAGATGACTTACGATCAATGATTGTTGATAGCAGAGGCAAATCGCCGTTCTATCATGAGGTGTTAAAAATTGTTGGGCATTTTTACGTAGTGATGGTTTTCAAATACTCAAAACCAGACAATCAGTTTTGCTACAGAGTGTCCAATTTTAAAGCTCCAAATACAGGATGTATAAATGAACAAACATACTAAGTTGGCGATACTGGTGATGCCATTTTTGGCTATCGGCGGCTACATTGCTTCTGATATTTATTTAGAGCATGACGCGGGTAAGGATAGAGTGATTCAGCTCAGTACTTATGGTCATTGCGATATTATTAATCAACAATGTATTTTGCAATCGGGTGATTTTCGTTTAAATATCTCTGATCAAGCGGGAGTCACGGAAGTGAACTCAACCTTTCCTTTAGACCAAGCCACTTTATTCTTGGTTGATAGTTCGGATCAGGTTACCGCTTATCCCATGGAAATGAAAGATAGCCCTTATTATTGGCAGCGTAGCACTGAATTGCGGAGTTTGATCCCTAATCAGGGAAATAGCTATAAACTACGTATCATCGCTAATATTAAAGGTGGCAAATATATCAGCGAATTCTACAGTCAAACCGTGCGTTAAATATCACCTAATTGAGAGAATATACTTCTTTGGTGTGCAACAAGATGCAGTGCATTCATTCGGTTCTTTGATGTCAAAAACTGGTTTCTAGATCATTAAATGATTAATTTGTTGTGATTAAATGCAGCCAATCCAATACAATTGGTGTTTGTTACTTTTATCTATTATTTTTATAGGATTAAGTCGTGAGTGCTAATCAAGTATGTCCATCTTGTGGTGGACATAAACCTGCTTTAATGGCATGCCGTGATTGCGGTTTTAAATATGTTGTTGCTGGTCGTCCTCCTGAGCCAGCTAAGCCAAACGTTTTAGTTAAGCCAAAAATTACAGCCGAGTCTATTCCAAGAAGTCAATATAGAGCGGTGGTTGAGGAAGGTGCTTCTAAGCCACAAGTGATCATTAAAACCAAAAAACGTCGCCAATACACCATTCCTAGTGAAGAATAATTGATTAGCAACCGTTGGTGTTTATTTGCTGCCATATGGCAGTAATGCCATTGTTTCTCGATTCGCTGAGGTGCTGAGCTAAACCCAATTGGGTTAAGGTCTTACGGAATAAGATTTTGGCTGGTTCTGTTTGTTGAGGGTATTCAGCAATGCAAGCCAGCAAGATCACCAGTAAGCCTTTGATGATTCGAGCGTTACTATCTATTTGTAGTTGACCTTGATGGTAATGCAGCCATACGTCGCTTTCGCAGCCAATAACTTTGTGTTGTTCGGTCTGGTATTGCGGATCTATCGGTTGAAGCTGTTTGCTTAATAATAGCAATTGTCGGTAACGTTCTTCCCAAGATTGGCATGGCTGAAAAATTTGCTCTATATGCTCTAAAGTTAAACCGATTTGCGGTGTATTACTCATCAAATAGCTCCATGATATTGTCTATTGCCTCGATGAGTTTATCGATCTCTTGCTGAGTATTATAGAGCCCTAGAGACAGACGAATACTACCTTGTTTGGCGAGTTTTTTACTTAAAGGCATCGCACAATGATGGCCACATCGTAGCGCTATATTATACTGGTCGAACAGCGTCGCAGCATCTTGAGGATGGATCCCTTTGAGAACAAAGGAAATTAAACCAACACGCATCATTGGCGTCCCAATCAGCTCGACCTTGGGGTGTTCTCTTAGCTTTTTTAGTGCGTAATTTAATAGGCTGCGTTCGTGATTTAAACGTTCTTTGAGCGGAAACTGCTTTAAAAATTTTAGGGCTGCGGCTAAACCGATGGCCCCCACAATGTTCGGTGTTCCCGCTTCTAATCGGTAGGGCAGACGATTCCAAGTGCTTGTTTCGCAGCTCACTTGGCTGATCATTTCTCCGCCAAATATACTTGGTTGTAAGGCTTCCAAGGCTTCCGTTTTTCCATAAAGTACTCCAATACCTGTTGGACCATAGACTTTATGACCAGAAAAAAGATAGTAATCGCAGCCTAAACGCTCAACGTTAACATCTAGATGAGCGATCGCCTGAGCGCCATCAACAATCACTTTTGCGCCGTATTGTTGCGCGTGTCGGACTAGTTCTGGAATAGGCAACAGCGCCCCAATGCTATTGGAGACGTGAGAGATCGCTAAAATTTTACATTTTTCACTAAAGTGTTCTTTAAAATTATCTATATCAATATCACCATTATTTAATATAGGTATACACTTAAGAGTGGCACGGGTTCTGGCTGCTAATTGTTGCCAAGGGACGAGGTTGGAGTGATGTTCTAATTCACTCACCCAAATTTCATCACCCTCGGTTAAGCTATAGGCTAAGCCATTCGCTAGCATATTACAGCCTTGGGTGGTGCCGCTGGTCCAAATGATGTTGTCAGCTTTGCTACCAATAAATTCAGCAATGGTCTTTCTGGCTGATTCGAAGGCATTGGTGGCTTGTCGAGCGAATTGATGACTCGCTCTATGAACGTTTCCATGACCGTGTTGGTAGTAGTTTTGAATCGCGTTGAGCACGGCTTCAGGAACTTGTGTCGATGCCGCACTATCCAAATAGGTAAGCTGTTGGTTTTCGCGGTTTAAAGACGGAAAATACCGCCGATAGATATGCTGTTTAGCTGAAGTCACAGTTGTCTTACCATAGCAAATAAAGCGGTTATTGTATCGGTAGCGGAGATTCTACACTAGCCTATATCGATGTTATCTTTGATTTTAGTAATGGAGTTACAGATAAGATGCCACAGTCTTCAAGCTTAGTTACTTGGCAAAAAGTCTATTTTGGCTTTGCTCAGCCGAGTCAGGAAAGTCAATTTCGCGAGATGAAGTGGTTACAACAGTGTCGTCGGCTGGCTGGTATTCAAGTGATATATGCATTGAGTGTGTTGTTTTTTTTTACACAAACCGGTTTATTACAAGCTTGGTGGGTGGTCGCAGATTGGCAGGCGACTGGAGCCCTTGCTTGCTGGTTGTTTATTCAAGTTATATTAGGCTGGTTTGGTCAGCAGATCCTTAGCGTAAAAGAGGTATCGGCTTTTGTCCTTGCGATGTTCTGCCAGCACTGCCTGTTGCTCTGCTTATTACTCTTTAACCATTCTGTCCTTGTTTTACCTTTCTGGTTGATTTTTAGTTTACCGGTGTTACTCACAACTATTTATATACCAATAGTATTGGCACATAGCATGATAAGTATTGCTGGCGGATTTGTGGTATATATCGATTTTCAGGCCTCTTCCCTGCACTTGGGCCAATGGGCATATTCGATACTTTCAACCATGGGTTTAGTTTATGTGCTGTTGGTTGTCGGGATCTTTTTATTGCATAAATTATGGCGTAATCAATATATTGCTGAACAGGGATTACAACTGTTTAGCGAACAGTATTTCGCTAGAGCTGCGGATGATGAATCATTATCGCCAGTAGTAGAGGTTGATCCTGTAACTGGCTTAGCAAATGAGACCTGTTTTAAACGATTCTCCGAGACAGAAATCGAACGAAGCTCTCGTTATCAAAATGCTTATTCTGTCATCTTAATAAAAATTAATCATTTTTTTAACTACCAAGATACGCTGGGGCAAGAAGAAGCCGATAAGCTTCTGATTAACATGGTAAATCTATTGCATCCTAAGATTAGAAAAGTAGACCTAATCGCTCGTTATCAACAAGACAAGTTTGTTATTGGTTTACCTGAGACAAGCCTTTATCAAGCGCTCGATACCGCAGAACGTATGCAGACTGCATTGAGTACAGAATTTTGGAGTCGTTTTGCTGAGGACTTACAACTGGAAACGAGATTTGGGGTGGCTTGTATCGATAGTTCCGTGATGACTGTTGAACAATTACTGATGAAAGCTGAACATGCCATGAATAACCATCGTAGTCCGGTAGCTTTGAGCTACGGCCGTTAAGTTTTTGAATATATTCGGTTTCACTTAGGAGTTGGATTGGATGCGGGCCCCTTTATTCTTGCTATTATGTGTTTTTTCTTTAACTGTAAATGCCGCTGAAAATAGTAATTTGGTCGATTCATGGTTAGGTTATGGCGCCTTGGTTATTTTTATTGTTGCCTATTTATTGGTGATGAGCGAAGAGGTGATTCATTTACGAAAATCTAAGCCAGTATTGGTTGCTGCAGGCTTAATTTGGTTTTTAATTGCTATCTATTATCGAGGCTCTGGCCAAGAGCACCTCGTCACTGAGGCTTTCAGGCACAATTTACTTGAGTTTTCTGAGTTGATGCTGTTTTTGTTGGTGGCGATGACCTATATCAATGCGATGGAAGAGCGGCGGCTGTTTGATGTACTGCGAGCCTGGCTGGTTCGTAAGCAGCTCAGTTATCGTCAATTATTTTGGCTAACGGGAAGTTTGGCCTTCGTGATCTCTCCGGTCGCCGATAATCTGACGACGGCTTTGTTAATGTGCGCAGTAGTAATGAAGGTGGCTAATGGCAATAGCAAATTCATTAATTTAGCCTGCATCAATATTGTGATTGGTGCCAATTCGGGAGGCGCTTTTAGTCCCTTTGGTGATATTACAACGCTGATGGTGTGGCAAAAAGGATTGGTTCATTTTTCTCAGTTTTTTGACTTATTGTTACCTTCGATGGTGAATTTTTTGATTCCTGCCATCATCATGTCGGTGTTTGTTTCAGCAGACTCTGTGGAAGCTGAAAATGAAACGGTAGAGCTAAAACGTGGCGCAAAAAGAATTGTACTGCTGTTTTTGGTGACGATTGCTACCGCTGTATTAGGTCATAGTCTATTCCATATGCCGCCTGTGTTGGGCATGATGATGGGGCTCGGTTATCTGCAGTTCTTTGGTTTCTTTTTACGTAAAACCTTAGCTTCTAGCTTACATAAAAAAGCGGTGAATGCGATTGCTCAACGAGATGATGCACGCTTAAAAGCTCTTGGTAGCGTAGTGCCTTTTGATATATTCAACCGGGTTGCTAGAGCCGAGTGGGATACCTTGTTGTTTTTTTATGGGGTGGTTATTTGCGTCGGAGGGCTTGGATTTATTGGTTATTTGGAGATGGCATCTTCTCTGATGTATCAGCGATGGGAGCCAACTCACGCAAATATTGCGATTGGCGTGTTGAGTGCAATTGTGGATAACATTCCAGTAATGTTTGCGGTCCTCACTATGGAGCCCAATATGGTGTTGGGACAGTGGTTATTGGTGACCTTAACTGCTGGGGTTGGGGGAAGCTTATTATCTATCGGTTCTGCTGCGGGTGTGGCGCTGATGGGGCAAGCCCGTGGTCACTATAGTTTTATTAGCCACCTGCGCTGGAGTCCGGTGATTGCGCTGGGTTACGTGGCCTCGATTTATTGCCATTTGTTACTTAATGCTTCGTTATTTTGAGGGGCTTGTTGCTTGAAATACCAGTTTTATTCAGCCTGTTAATCTTTTAATTCTAGCCATCAAACGGTTTCTCGGTTTCTACTGACCGCAGTCACGCACTCTAGGGAGTAGGGGGCTTATACGTTTATACATTGCCAGTAGGGCCGTATACTCTGTTAAAGCGGTATTTGTTTGCTTTGCTTGATACCGCTTGTAGAGATTAAAATTTTTATCTTGAATAAAAACAGACCTTAAAAGCTTAATTGCTGGTGAGGTCGCAAATAAATTTATTTTTGCTGAAGCTAATTCCCCTTAGAATATATGTCGCCCATTCCTTTGGCAGCTATTCTGGATTAGGGCAGCGTGCAATTTGCTTTACTTTTCCTTGTTCATCAACTTGTTCAAGTATTACATCGAAGCCCCATAATCGATGTAGATGCTTGAGTACCTCATGTTTACTTTTGGCTAAAGGAATGCCCTGATGAGGAACGTAGCGAAGGGTTAGTGAACGGTCACCCCGTAAGTTAACATTATATACTTGAATATTTGGTTCGATGTTACTTAGGTTATATTGTGAGCTGAGCGCTTCTCGAATTTGCTGGTAGCCTTGCTCATCATGTATTGCTTTTACCTTTAAATAAGGTTTATGTTCATTGTCATCAAGCGTAAATAGTTTTAAATCGCGAATGACTTTAGGCGATAGAAACTGACTGATAAAACTTTCATCTTTAAAGTTGCGCATTGCAAAGTGTAAGGTTGTTAACCAATCTTTCCCGGCAATATCTGGAAACCAGCGTTTATCTTCTTCTGTTGGAGACTCGCAGATCCGACGAATATCAGTCATCATGGCAAAGCCTAATGCGTAGGGGTTTATGCCATTAAAGTATGGGCTGTTATAGTTGGGTTGCAATATTACGCTGGTGTGACTATGTAATATTTCTAAGATAAATCGTTCACTGACTAAGCCTTGATCAAACAAGTGATTGGTGATGGTATAGTGCCAGAAGGTAGCCCAACCCTCATTCATCACTTGGGTTTGTTTCTGAGGATAAAAATATTGACTAATTTTACGCACGATCCTAACTATTTCTCGTTGCCACGTTTCCAATAGAGGTGCGTGTTTTTCCACAAAGTACAAAATATTTTCTTCAGGTGATACCGGGAAACGACCTTTAGCTTGGGGATCACTATTTTGTTTCGTTGGAATGGTTTTCCACAGCTCATTGATTTGACTTTGTAAATACTCGGCTCTGGAATCCTGCCGTAGTTTTTCTTCTTCCATAGATATCGGGCTCGGGCGTTTATAGCGGTCAACTCCATAGTTCATTAATGCATGACAGGAATCTAATAGATCTTCAACCGCATTTACGCCATGACGAGCCTCGCATTTGCTAATGTAGTTTCTTGCGAAAACTAAGTAATCAATAATCGAGCTAGCATCGGTCCAAGTTTTAAAGAGATAGTTATTTTTGAAAAAACTATTATGACCGAAACAGGCGTGAGCGATCACTAAAGCCTGCATAGGCATGGTGTTTTCTTCCATTAAATAAGCAATACAAGGATCGGAATTAATCACAATCTCATAAGCTAAACCCATTTGTCCCCGTTTATAGGTTTGTTCGGTTTGAATGAATTTTTTGCCGTAAGACCAATGGTGGTAGCCGATTGGCATACCGACACTGGAGTAGGCATCCATCATTTGCTCGGCAGTGATGACTTCAATCTGATTTGGATAAGTCTCTAGTTGGTAATGTTCAGCTACCTTGGCTATTTCTTGATGATAGCTTTCTAGCATCTCGAAGGTCCAATCTGGTCCATCGGGCAACATCTTAGTTTTGCTCATGTGGGCCTCACGCTGTGGCTTTTTTAAAGAGATCTCTAAAGGTTGGCAGAATTTCTTCGGCCGTTTTTACATGACGAATAGAGAAGTTTGGGAAGATTTCACTGAGTTGCTCATACTGATGCCATAAGCTTTGATGGGCTCTATTGGTGATTTCTATGTACGAATAGTGGCGACTGAGTGGAAGTAGCGTTTTTTCCAACAATTCTCGACACTTGGGTGAATCGTCGGCCCAATTATCGCCATCTGATGCCTGAGCCGCATAGATATTCCACTGCTCTTTGGGGTAACGCGCTTTGATGATGTCATCCATTAAAGTCAGCGCACTAGAAACAATCGTGCCTCCGGTTTCTTGAGAGTAGAAAAACTCATGTTCATCAACTTCTTTTGCTTGAGTGTGGTGGCGAATAAACACCACTTCTATCTTTTTATAGCTACGAGTTAAGAATAGATATAGGAGTAAATAGAATCGTTTGGCGATGTCTTTGGTTGCTTGGTCCATCGAACCTGAAACATCCATCAAACAAAACATAACGGCTTGAGTACTCGGTACGGGGTATTTCGCAAAATTGTTGAATTTAAGATCAAAAGTATCGATAAAAGGGATCTTTGCTAAACGTTTTTTTAAGTTAGCGATATCTTGTTTTAATTGTTCTATTACTCTTTGGTTTACGAGTGGATCTAAAATTTTTTCTGCAAGTTCTTGTTCTAACTGTTTAAGTTGCTTACGTTTATCCCCCCCCATAGCCATCCTTCGAGCCAAAGAGTTTTGCAAGGATCGCACAATATTGATATTGGCAGGCACACCGTCATTGGTATAGCCAGCGCGAGCAGTTCGGTATTCAACAATGCTGTCTACATCGGTCTCCTGCAGATTGGGGAGCTCCAAGTCGTCAAATAGAATATCTAAATATTCATCTTTGGAAATGGTAAATTGAAATTCTTCAGTGCCTTCGCCTTGATCACTGGCTTCACCATCACCTGAACCGCCGCCTTGCTCTTGCATTGGACGGTCTATTTTGTCTCCGGTTCCAAACTGGTCATTGCCTGGTAAAGTTCGCTGACGATGGCCTCCTTCGCCTTGATGGAAAAATGGTTCACTAATATCTTTATGCGGAATACTAATGCTTTCGCTGTTCTCTAAGTCTTGAATACTACGTTGATTAACGGCGTCATTCACCGCCCGCTTAATTTGACTTTTATAGCGGCGAATAAAGCGCTGGCGGTTCACCGCGCTTTTATTTTTACCATTCAAACGTCGATCGATAAAATGAGCCATTGACGCCCTCCATCAAATCTATGAAGATTTACGAACGCGTAAATACCACTCAGATAACAAGCGTACTTGCTTCCGGGTGTACCCTTTCTCCATCATACGGTCAACAAAGTCGTCATGTTTTTGTTGGTCATCAACGGAGGTTTTAGCATTGAAAGAAATAACGGGTAGTAAGTCCTCGGTATTAGAGAACATTTTTTTCTCAATGACGGTACGCAGTTTTTCATAACTGGTCCAACTTGGATTTTTGCCATCATTGCTGGCTCGAGCCCTTAATACAAAGTTAACGATTTCGTTACGGAAGTCTTTAGGGTTACTAATCCCTGCGGGTTTTTCAATTTTTTCAAGCTCGGCGTTTAAGGCTGCTCGGTCAAATAACTGTCCGGTGTCTGGGTCTCGATATTCTTGATCTTGGATCCAAAAATCAGCATAAATGACATAGCGGTCAAAAATATTCTGCCCGTATTCTGAATAAGATTCGAGATAAGCGGTTTGAATTTCTTTGCCAATAAAGTCTACATATTTAGGAATTAAGTAGCCTTTTAAATGTTCGAGGTAGCGATCGGCCAGCTCTTGACTGAATTGCTCGCGTTCAATTTGTTGTTCTAAGACATAGAATAAATGGACTGGATTTGCTGCAACTTCGGTGGTGTCAAAGTTAAATACGCGCGACAAAATTTTAAAGGCAAAGCGCGTCGATAGACCTTCCATTCCCTCATTCACCCCTGCAAAATCCCGGTATTCTTGATAAGACTTCGCTTTCGGATCGGTGTCTTTCAGAGTTTCTCCGTTGTATACCCGCATTTTAGAGTAAATACTAGAGTTTTCGGGGTCATTCAATCGCGATAAGACTGAAAACTGGGCTAACAGTTCTAAGGTGCTAGGGGCACATTTAGCGGTATTTAACTCACTATTATCTAATAGTTTTTGATAAATATTTATTTCTTCACTGACTCGTAAACAGTAGGGCACTTTCACAATGTAAACACGGTCTAAAAATGCTTCATTGTTGCGGTTGTTTCTAAAACTTTGCCATTCTGATTCGTTTGAGTGAGCGAGGATAATGCCTTCAAATGGAATTGCCGATAGGCCTTCGGTACCATTAAAGTTCCCCTCTTGGGTTGCTGTCAACAACGGATGTAATACCTTGATAGGGGCTTTAAACATTTCAACAAATTCCATCAAACCTTGATTGGCTCGACATAAAGCGCCGGAGAAGCTATAGGCATCGGGATCATTTTGCGCATAGTGTTCTAGTTGACGAATATCGACTTTGCCCACTAAGGATGAGATATCTTGGTTATTTTCATCTCCTGGTTCGGTTTTAGCGATAGCCACCTGTTGAAGGATGGATGGGAAACTTTTTACCACTGTGAATTGGCTAATATCACCGTTATATTCCTGAAGGCGTTTTGCGGCCCAAGGTGACATAATCGTTTTTAAATGGCGTTTATTAATCCCGTATTCTCGCTGTAAAATGTCACCATCTTCATTCGCATCAAATAAACAGAAAGGATGATCGTTTACTGGAGAACCTTTAATCCGATAAATGGGAACGAGCTGCATTAAAGCTTTAAGTTTTTCGGCAAGCGATGACTTACCCCCGCCAACAGGACCGAGTAAGTAGAGTATTTGCTTACGTTCTTCTAATCCCTGAGAGGCGTGCTTCAGGTAAGAGACGATTTGCTCAATGCTATCTTCCATGCCGTAAAACTCTTTAAAGGCTGGATAACGAGCAATTACTCGATTCGAAAATAACCGACTGAGGTGTGGATCTTTGGAAGTATCTACCATTTGGGGTTCGCCAATGGCAATCAGTAAACGCTCTGCTGCGCTGGCGTAAGTGCTGGGATTATTTTTACATAGAGTTAAGAATTCATTGAGCGTGAGCTCTTCTTCCTGAGCTTGCTCGTAACGCTGTTGATAGTGGTCAAAAATACTCATAGCCTAGGCCCCCTAAAACAAGCTATCTTGATAACAGATAGTATTTAGAAACAATAAATTTGATGAAGCGTTAAAGTAAGTTTATACCATGACAAAAATAAATTAATAAAAAATAAGCATTTTTTTGTAACAAATCGCTGATGTTTCAATGCACCAAGGTTTGCTGCTAAGACCATACGAAGATGAAAAACAGTCCAGCTAATCGGCCATTATTGATGTCATCGCTGGTGAAGCAACGGCGACTAACAGCGTAAGATTTAACCGATATTTAAGTCCTATTGTTTGTGTGTTGCAAGGTATATTACTGGATGATGTTGCATATATGATTGAACCAGAGAAACCTTGTACTAAATTTAAACCAACAATTTCATCGTTTTCTTGACAAGTTCATGTGTGCCTTTCACTGACGTTTTATACGCTGTGAACAATGAAATCGATCGGGTGATTCACTTAGTCACGATGTTATATAGCTCAAATAACGTTAAATTACTGTAAATAAAATGTTGCTATGAGCGTTTGCTATGTTATTTTTAGGGGGTGGCTTAAACCTTCCAGCTTTGGTCGGCGAGCACTGCATCGAGGGGAGTAGTGTTGAAGGTTTACAAAAAGCACGTTTCCATTCGCTCTTGCTTTGCGAGAGCTTTTTTTATGCCTTAAATAAATAGAAGAAAATGTAGTTTACCTTTCTCTAAGCATTGCGGCGCTCCAATATTAACCGTTGAAGTAAGCATTTAGACTAAAGAATTAGTTAGCTTATATTTTATAAATTGGATATAAAAAACAATGAGTTGTGTTTTTTGTTATTCCAAGTTGTGCGGTCTATGGGGCAAGCTAAGCTACAATATACCAAAGTCTAAGTTTCAAGCCTTCGATTAAGCTCTATTTTTTAACAAATTATTAACGAATGCCGTGTTTTATTGGTGAGACATCAAACCATGTTTGCCAATTTAAAATCATCGTGTAGAACACGGCTTGTTGGGCGAAAATGAGTATTCAAACTTGGGTCTTTATATTTATAGGCTGTAGTTTTACCTCTTATATGATCATTGCTATTTGGACTAAGGCCAATACGACGCGCGAGTTTTACCTCGCTGGTGCGCAGGTTCATCCGGTCACTAATGGTATTGCTACGGCGGCCAGTTGGATGTCTGCGGCTTCGTTTTTATCCTTGGCTGGGCTCATCTCTATTGCTGGTTATGATGGCGGTATTTATTTGATGGGGTGGACCGGTGGCTATGTCATATTAGCGCTCTGTTTAGTGCCCTACCTACGGCTATTTGCAAAAATAACGATCGCGGATTTCATCGCCGAACGTTATTACTCGCGTATAGCTCGGCTGGTGGCGGTTATCTGTATTGTGTTTATTTCATTTATCTATATCGCGGGACAGATGCGGGGTATTGGTCTGGTGTTTTCTCGGTTTTTAGATGTAAACATGAATCTTGGCGTGTTGCTCGGGATGGTGATTATGTTTATCTACACCGTATGGGGAGGCATGCGAGGGGTGACTTATACTCAAGTTGCTCAGTACTGCTTACTTATTTTTGCTTTTTTAGTCCCCGCATTTCTCACCTCATTTAGTTTAACTGGCCAGTATCTACCGCAAATGGGTTTAGGTAGCCACTTACTTGGACAACCAGAACAGTATGTTCTGGATAGGCTAGATATTTTATCCCTTGAACTCGGTCTTGCTTCGTTTACCAGTGGTCATAAATCATTGATCGATATTGGTTTTGTTACACTGGCCTTAATGATGGGGACTGCTGGTTTACCGCATATAATTACCCGTTTTTTTACCGTTTCTGGGGTCAAAAAAGTCCGTTCATCTGTGGGATATACCCTGGTTTTCATTGCGCTGCTTTACACTGCAATCCCCGCTGTAGCTGCTTTTGCCAGGTTAAATATCATCGAGTCGATTAATCCCCAGAAGCCGCTGCAACTTGAGGTTTCGCAAGAACCACAGTGGTTGAATAACTGGCTACAAACGGGGCTTGTTGAATGGCAGGACGTTAATGGTGACGAGCATTTATTCTATAGTGGTGATGAGCGCAATGAAGTTTATCTTAATCAAGATATGGTGGTATTAGCCTCCCCAGAGCTGGCGAGTTTGCCCAATTGGGTTATCGCCTTGGTAGCAGCGGGAGGTTTGGCAGCTTCTTTGTCAACTGCTGCAGGTTTATTACTGGTTATTGCAAGTAGCATTGCTCATGATCTCGGCAAACACATAATCAAACCTGATTTAACTGATAAGCAAGAGCTCAAGTGGGCGCGAATGAGTGTTTGCGCGGCAATTTTAACCGCTGGATATTTGGGTGTTAATCCACCAGCTTTGGTTGCAGAGGTTATTGCTTATGCGTTTGGTTTAGCTGCCTGTTCTATTTTTCCAGCTATGGTTATGGGGATATTTTCTAAGAAGATGAATCGGCTGGGTGCGTTGAGCGGTATGTTGGTTGGGATGAGTTTGACGCTTACTTATATTAGTTACTTCAAATTTATTGAGCCGACGGCTAATGTTCCAGAGTACTGGTGGTTTGGGATCTCACCAGAGGGAATTGGCGCACTGGGAATGCTAAGTAATTTTGCGGTGGCTTTCTTGGTGCATCATTGTACGCAGGATGCGCCTGAATCGGTTCAGAGTTTAGTTGCGGAACTAAGGCGACCGCCAGCTTAGTTTGTTGACGATAAGGTTCAATGTTTTGAGTCTATTTTTGATAAATTTAGCTATCGTTTAACAACCGAACTCAAGCTGGATAGGCCCCTTTCAGCTTATCTGTTGACGCTACTTGGCTTATCAAATATGAGAGGAGCTGCACCCTATGGATTTAGACGCTAAAAAATTCAAGTATGGATTAGTTTTGGTGATCAACGTTTTGCTTGTGAGCATGGTGTTGTTAATCCTCAGTCATATCGGCGTTCGGTATAGCAAGTCGATAGATGTACTTGAGGCCAAATTGCTACCAGCGATGCAGGAGATCTTAAATGCTGACCGACATCTTTATCAAGCGAGAACTGCAGAGTTAGAAGCGATTTCATTAGCAAGTACTCAGCAGCAACATTATGTGGATATTCATCATCAGCATGCCCAACAAGCGAAACAAGGAATGCTGAATTTTTTGATATTGCTAAGAGATTTTCCTGAAGTTTTACAAGGATTGGAGGTTTTTGAAACGTACTTCGCGCGTTGGCAACAAAGTAGTTCGGAGGTATTTTACTTGTTGGATTCAGGTCAATCAACAAAGGCTGAGCAATTGAGTCTGAATCGAGGCTATCAAAACTTCATTGAGTTACGCGAATTGTACAATTTGGCGGGAGAGTCCGCAGAACAATTAAATGCTGATTTGACCCTTAAAGATTAGGCTGCTGGAACAGTGTGCTTGGGGAAAACTTAGCTCTTGAGCGGCAGAGGTCCTTCGGGTTTGATGTCACTGGTTTGCTGAATGCTGCTTCTCAAGTCAGTGAATAAAAAAAACGACGTCATAATTATCTGGCGTCGTTTATATAGAGTGATGGTGAGTGCGACTCACATTGAAGCGATGATTTGCTTGTTATTTTGTTGGGGGAGTAAGGTTTTCTCCTTTCGATTGGATTACATCTTGATACCAAAAGAAACTTTTTTTGCGCTTTCTCAATAGACTCCCTTGCCCTTGGTCATCACTATCGACATAGATATAACCATAACGTTTAGACATTTGTGCGGTTGAGGCACTCACCAAGTCAATTGGAGCCCAGCTGGTGTAACCCATGATCTCCACGCCGTCCTGTAAGGCTTCACCCACCTGATATAAGTGGTCGTTTAAGTAGTCTATTCGATAGTCGTCTTCTATCTGTCCATTTTCATTGACCGTATCAACTGCGCCAAGTCCATTTTCGACAATGAATAGAGGTTTTTGATAGCGGTCATAGAGGAGGTTTAGCACGATGCGGAGCCCTTTGGGGTCAATTTGCCAACCCCAGTCTGAAGATTCCAAATAAGGATTGCAGCCCATTTTGAGTATATCTTCATCAGTAAAGGCCATATCACTTTGATGAACACTGACACATCCCGTCATGTAGTAGCTAAAGGAAATGAAATCAATGGTCTCAGTTAAGGCTTCTTTATCAGCTTCGGTTATGTCTAGCTTTACGCCCATTTGTTTGAATTTTCGCCAAATGTAGCTTGGGTAATAACCACGGCTTTGGACATCGCCAAAAAATAACCATTCTCGATTTTGTTGTAAGGCTTCGAAGATATCATCTGGATGGCTGGTGAGAGGGTATTGAATTGCGCCTAACATCATATTGCCAATTTTTCCATTGGGGACCAGTTGATGGCAGGCTTTCACGGCTTTTGCGCTGGCGACCAGTTGATGGTGGATCCCCTGATAAAGGTTTTGTGGATCTGTTCCTCGCGGAATGCCGGCTCCAGTGAAAGGTTCATGTAGCGTGATATTAATTTCATTGAAGGTTAGCCAATGTTTAACCCGATCACCATATCGAGAGAAAACAGTGCTTGCATAACGTTCAAAGAACTCAATGAGTTTTCGGTTGGTCCAGCCCTGATAATGCTGAGCGAGATGTAAAGGCATTTCATAATGGGAGAGGGTTACCAGTGGAGTGATGTTGTGTTTTTCTAATTCATCAAAAATTTTGTCGTAGTATTCGAGCCCCTGCTGGTTTGGCTCTAGCTCGTCGCCTTTGGGGAAGATCCGACTCCAGGCTATGGATAAGCGAAAACAGCTGAAACCAAGCTCGGCAAACAATGCGATGTCTTCGGGATAGCGATGATAAAAATCAATGGCGTTGTCTTTTATGTTGAAGTCTCCCTCAACTCGAGGCTTTAATTCACCAAAGGTGCCATACGGTTGGATGTCTGATGTTGACAGTCCTTTGCCATCGGCGTTATAGGCGCCTTCAATTTGATTAGCTGCGGTTGCTCCGCCCCATAGAAATGTATCAGGAAAACGAAAAGCCATGGTTCTCTCCCTACTTAAATGGTGGTATGCATGAATGCTGGATAAGATACGCTAATTTAAAAATAAACAAATAGTGGTACAACCTAATTTAAACGCCTTATGGATTAGATTGGCTAATGAATGGTTTTGCGGATAATCGTTACAAATTAAAGAGAAGCACAAATAGGCTCTTCGATTTTTGTATAGGTGACGGAAGCGCTTTGATAGCTAGCATGCGCCGAGTAAAAAAGGTCTTGGTTGTTGCGTTTTATTGGCGGAAGGAAAGGTTTCTTTAGTTGTAAATGTCTTGATTAACTCTGTTAATTCCCTTGACTCTTTTGATGATTTCAATTGTAGATAAATATGATTATTGTTGAGTTTGTTCTCTACCTAAAATTTTGACATCTAAAATTAATTTTTAAAATGATGCAAAGGATAACCTTCATTGTTTCGAAGTGAATTATGCTAATTATTTTAAATAAAAAATGTGAATTAAGCCGTTTATTTTGAAAATAACTAATCAAACAATACAGGAGGCTAGTTTGTTGAAAATGAAGGGATTTAAACATAAATTTTGGTTTTTCACATGATTTTCATGGATAACTATCCTGATATCAAACTATCTTTTTATCCTAGCTTTTTGTTATTGCCTATAATTTAGTTAGCTACATTTTATCCATCTTTTTATCTGTTAAAAAATGACCATATGCTTAGAAGTAGATTAGCGAGGGTTTAATGAGGGTAAGGCGTGGGCGTCAAATTTTATCTTATGATGTTGGATGTGATGATAGTTAAATCTTTTAATCATAATCTTGTTAAAAAATAATAAATATTATTCAGCATAGATTAGGGAAGAGAGTGGATAAGGGGTAATGAAATGAATTTTGGAAGCTTAAGGTTTAAATACTCATTAGTGTTTGTGGTGAATGCCATTTTACTGGTTGTTGTTGGGCTAATTGGTATGAATATGGGTGTAAAAACTTCTGAAAGTTTAGATGCTCTTGGTGGAAAGATTCTCCCGGCTATGTCTTCGGTACTTAACGCTGATCGGGATCTATATCAGGCTCGGGTAGCTGAACTCGAAGCAATGAAGTCAAGTGATCAGCTTGCTCAATATTTAGATGATTTTAATGAAAACGCGCAACAAGCCGAAGATCGAATGCACAAATTTCAAGCTTTATTAGCTGATTATCCTCAGGCGAATCAAGGGCTTCAGAACTTTGACCAAAGGTATAAGCTTTGGAAACAAACTAGCTTGCAAGTCTTCTCATTGCTGAAAGCAAATCAGCTGGCTGATGCGGAAGCTCTAAGTCAGAAAGCCAGCTATGAGCATTTTCAAAATTTGCGGGAATTATACAATGTTGCGACCGAAGCCGCTGAAGCGATTGCTGATGATATTAATCAAGCTTCGGACGTTGCTGTAGATACAAACATGAATGTATTGAGCTTTGTGGGGATTTCTTCTGTTATTTTGGCGGTATTACTAGCCTATTTTGGCCCTAAAATGTTAGTTGACGCGATTAATGTGGTGACATCAAGAATTCGGGATATCTCTCAAGGCGAGGGCGATTTGACGCAACGATTGGAGGTTAAAGGTCGCGATGAAATCGCGGGATTAGCGAATAGTTTTAATCAATTTGTCGAATTGTTAGATAGATTGATCAGTTCAGTGAGAGCACAGGCCAATGATTTAAGTTCATCGATTAGCAGCCTAAATGATAAATCACAGCAAACAGCAGAAGTGAGTTTGGAGCAAAACCAGTCGGTGGAAATGATTGCAACGGCAGTAACAGAAATGGCCGCTGCCATCAGAGAGGTGGCCAGTAATGCGGGCCACACCGCGGAGGAAATTAATACGGTTAATGCGCAAACAGTGCAGGGACAAAATATTACTCAACAATCTGTTGAACATATCACCTTATTGTCAACATCTGTTCAAGACGCAGCTAATGTGGTTGAGCTTCTTTCCAAGGATTCTGATCGTATTGCTTCGGTACTCGATGTTATCCGTGGAATTGCCGAGCAAACTAACCTGTTGGCACTGAATGCCGCGATTGAAGCTGCGCGAGCGGGAGAACAAGGAAGAGGTTTTGCGGTGGTCGCTGACGAAGTCAGAAGCTTGGCGAGTAAAACGCAACAATCCACTGAAGATATTCAAAAAATGATAGAAGCCTTGCAAAGTGGCGTGACTCAAGCGGTTGAAGCAATTAATAAGGGCGCGGTTGACGCTGAAGGTACGGTTGAACTTGCTGGACAAACCCAGCAAGCATTAACGCAAATCCTTGAGTCAACGTCTAAGGTGTCAGAGGTATCTGCTTCTACAGCTGCATCGACAGAGCAGCAGAGCCATGTGACCGAAGATATTAACCGTAACCTCACAGAATTAGCAGATAAAACTAAACTAAACTTAGAAAATTCGACGGAGTCACAAGCAGACGCCCACTCCGCATTAGAATTAGCGAATTTGTTAAGCCAGCAAATGAACCGGTTCAAGGTCAGTGGTTAAGCGATACCGTTGTTTTGCAATTTAAGGCGTTTTAGAGGCGGAGCGTCACGCTGGCTCATATGTAGTAGCTCATACTACGTAATCAGTTGAGGCTCGAGACCTTTCATATCTTTAGTCATGATTGGTCTCATTATCAGTTGTCGTCGCTCAGACCTTAAGCTATTTTACGGTGACTGCCTTGGAGCAACTGGTTCGCTTTATTTTGAGCTAAATTCTTTTCAACCTAAGCTTGTTTTCTATCAACTGATCTGGCGTCGGCTTTAAATACACGGATGAAAAAATAACGAATAGAATTTGCTGGTTATCACGCTTCACGGGCTCAGTATTCCGAGTTCGGGTCATGTGAGACCTTGTAAGGCAGTCAAGTCTACCGAAGCAATTTCTCTTTTAAAAAGCCAAGAGTGCTAATTTTCCTCTACACTTCCAGCTGAAATTTCCAGGTAATTTTCGCTATTCGTTTTGCTTAATACAGTGATGATTTGCGCAGAACGGGTTCGTTAGGTGCTTAAATCACGATGTTATTATCTATCGTGGTTCAAGCTAAACTCGATTAAAAGTTATCGTAACAAAGTCATACCTCATCGCTGAAGTAAAATAATACTAGCCCCAGAAGTTGTTTCGATACGCCTGTCTTAATACCAGAGCTATTGCTAACGGTTTGATGCCTATTAGCTGCTGGATTTAGTGTTAATGGGAATTGTCATATGAAGTGTTGTAAGAAGCATAAAAAAACGGAAACCAATGTGGGTTTCCGTTTTTAAGATTTCACTCAGTGATTCTAATCATGTTGAATTAGAATTAGCTGATTGCCGTATCCGATTTTTTAACAAACGCGTATCCGAAACCGGTAATTGCTGTACCGACCGCAATAGCAGCTAGGTAAAGAAATACGGGTGAAATAGCATTTGGAATAAAGAGTACAAATAATCCGCCATGAGGCGCTAATAGTTGCGCACCGAATAACATCGATAAGGCACCAGTTACCGCTCCGCCGATCATACATGCTGGAATCACTCGCATTGGATCTTTCGCTGCGAATGGAATAGCACCTTCAGAGATGAAACATAGGCCAAGTACAAATGAGGCTTTGCCTGCTTCTCGCTCACTTTCAATAAATTTATTACGTGCAAGGAAGGTGGCTAAACCCATGCCTAAGGCTGGAACCATACCCGCTGCCATGATGGCTGCCATAGGACCGTAGGTTTGAGTTGATAATAGACCTACACCAAAGGTGTACGCCGCTTTGTTGACTGGGCCACCTAAGTCGAAGCACATCATTGCACCTAATATGATACCGAGTAATACCGCATTAGTTGAACCCATGTTGTTCAAGAAATCAGTCAAACTGGTCATTGCTGCTGCTACTGGGCTACCAATCACGTAGATCATGATAAGGCCAACCGCTAAGGTCGCAAGGAAGGGGACAATCAAAATGGGTTTGAGTGCTTCCATCGAATTTGGCAATTTAATATTTTCGATGAGCCATTTCGCTAAATAACCCGCAATGAAACCAGCTAAAATACCACCTAAGAAACCGGCGCCAGTTGAACTTGCTAACATACCACCGACTAAACCAGGGGCTAAACCGGGTCTATCCGCAATTGAGTAGGCGATATAACCAGCTAATACAGGGATCATTAATGCAAAAGCAGAACCGCCACCAATGGTCATTAGGGCTGCGGCTAAGGTGCCTTCTTCTTTAAATGCTTCGATACCAAATATAAACGAAAGCGCAATACAAAGACCACCAGCTACCACAACCGGTAGCATATGTGATACACCCGTCATCAAGTGTTTGTAGGCACCGGTTTTTTCAGCTTTAGCAGTCCCTTCAGAGCTACTTGATTTTGCTGAGTGCTGGTAAACTTTAGCGTCAGCGATGGCTGTAGCATAGCAGTCTTTGGTTTTTTTCAGGGCGATTCCGGTTGACGTTTTATGTAACTTTTTACCGTCAAAGCGCGCTAAATCAACTTCAATATCGGCCGCGATAATAACTAAATCAGCTTCAGCTATTTCAGCTTCGCTAAGTTGGTTCTTCGCACCAACTGAACCTCTAGTTTCAATTTTAACTTGGTAACCTTGTTTCTTACCAAAGTCTTCAAGTGCTTCTGCAGCCATGAAAGTATGTGCAACACCAGTGGGACAAGCGGTAATACCAACCACTTTCAATTGGCTTGATGCCGCGGGTGCCTGTGCTTCTATTTTGGGTGCAACAAAAGCGGTTGCTCTGCTTTGTGCTGCACTCAAGAATTCTTTAGGGTTATCGATGACTTCGCTTGCTGACGCTAGATAAGCATTTTTGTTATTGAAACGCGCCAAGTCTAAATCAGCGTAACACTGCGGGTCAGCAACAATGATCACTAATTCTGCACTATCAATATCTGCCGGAGCTAAGCGCTGGCAATCTTGAACCGTTGAGTGGCATTCAATTACACTTTTCCAACCTTTCTCTCTCGTGGCTTGCTCGAGTAGACCGGCTGTAATTATGCTATTTGCAATGCCACTGGGGCATGCGGTCACAATAATGGTATTCATATACAATTCCTTGGTCTGTTTACATTTGCGTAATAGTAGTTTGTTGCAGAACCGAGTCCAATGCTTCTTGGCTAGGCAAACCAACGTTCGTTTGACTGACCGCGAGAGACGACATGGCACTGGCGAAGCGAAGTAATTCTTTCGCGCTGGATTGATTGAGTAAGCCCCAGCAGAAACTGGCAACAAAAGTATCGCCTGCTCCTACGGTACTGACTACATTCATTGATGGAGGCGTGGCTTGCATCCAGTGGTTTTGGTTAAGCCATAATGAGCCATGTTCGCCGCGAGAAATCAGCACGTGCTCAATCCCTAAATCAGCAAGTTCTTGGCCTTTTTCTTTTAGTTTATCAATACTGTTTAATGCTGTTCCACACCAGTCTTCTAACTCATCTTGGTTTGGTTTTACCATGTTGGGAGCGGTGGCAATGGCTGTATTCAGTGCAGCCCCTGAGGTATCAATTAAGACCGTACATCCCTTGCTTTTGGCGAGATTAATCCACGCTTCAAAATCGCTGAGTTCTATGCCCTTGGCTAAACTTCCCGCAAATACTACATGAGAATATTGTTCACATAGTTGCTCAAGTGATTGCTCAAAAGCTAATAGATCCGCTGCATCCACACTAAAACCTGGAAAGTTTAAGTCTGTGACTTGGCCACTTGCTTCAACCATTTTAACATTGGTACGCGTTTCACCGGCGACTCGAATAAACTCGTCGCGGATCTGGCTTTGTTCGAATAAGCATTCGAAAGCTGCGGCATTATCTTTCCCTAAAAATCCGCTAACACAGACTTGTGCGCCTAGGTCTGCAAGTACTTTCGCTACATTTACGCCTTTACCCGCAGGGTGCAGATTTGCTTCAGTGACATTATTGACACTGCCGACGGTCATGTTCTCTAATGAACCCGTCAGGTCTAATGCTGGGTTAAGGGTGATACATAACACTGCTTTAGCTTGACTCATTTTAGAGTTCTCCTAAGCCTGCCGCGATAGCTTCGCCAATGGCTTTTAATGCTTCTTGAGCATCTTCACCTTCGGCAGTGAACTGCAATTTACTTTGATATTTAACGCCAAGGGTCATTACTTTCATTAGACTTTTAGCATTGACTGCTGGCGCTTCGCTATCGACGTTCACCACCGTGATATTGGATTTGAATTTTTTTGCTTCTGCCACGAGTAACGCGCCGGGACGAGCGTGTAAACCGTGTGGGTTAACGATTTGGAATATCGCAACATTTCCATCACTTTGCGCTGGATTGGCTCCGGCAAGTTTATTTTCGGTAAGGCTGGTGATGAGTTCGACTTTACTTAGTTTTGCGACAGCAGCTAATTGATCTTGATAGACTTGTTGACCTAAAAATTTGAGTGCTGGTAGATAGCAGGCATTGGCGGCGCTGATCATGATTAAGCCATTTACTGGTTTATTATGATGTTGGAATTGCTCTTGTACCTTGATGACACATATACCACTGCGTAACGCTCCTTTGGCAACACAGTTCAGCCAATATCCGTTACCTAAGTAGGTCGCTGCTTGTTCAAGGCTAGTCGCAATACCTTGTTGGTTTAATAAATCTTTATTTTTAAGAGTGCCGGCGGCAACGGCATTGAGCTGTACCATGCTTTGGACTGGAAAATCTTCTAAGATGAGTGAGGCATCAAATTCAATTTCTAACTGGGTATCACCATTAATTAGATTCATAATGGTGCTACTGTCTTTAGCATTCTTGATTAGCTCTTCTGCCCCATCCACCGAAAGCACTTTGGTAAGCTGCTTTAGGATCATCAGGTGTTCACCTGACTTAGCAGCAATACCAATGGCCAAATAAACGATGTTGCCATCCCCCCAGTCAACACCTTCGGGAAAGTGATGCACCGAGACACCAGTTTGGATGACTTGGTCACGGGTATCGGTGGTGCCATGCGGAATGGCAATACCATTACCTAAATAAGTAGAGTTAACTTGCTCACGTTGTAACATGCCTTCGACATATTTGGCTTGAATAAAGCCTTCTGCTTGTAGCGCAGCTGCGATTTTTTTTATCGCTGCTTGCTTATCTTGCGCCTGTTGATTAAGGCATATATTTTCTAGGGAAAGCGTTAACATCAGAATCACTCCTATGATCTTGGTACTTACTAGTTAGTCTACTTAGTATAGGTTAGCAAGCTAATCAGCTGAACCGATTCAGCCCATTGTTTTAAAAAAAAGTTTGAACTGGCTAATTGAGCTATATTCAAACTAATGGTGACATACTGAATCGATTCAGCTAGAGTTGCAATTATTCTCAAAGTATTTGTTAACAAAAAGAGATCAAGATCACGCTCGATCCTTTTTTATTCGCAAATTGGTAAAGGGTAAACGTGTGAAACTAGATGAAATAGCTTCGTTGGCAGGGGTATCCAAAACGACGGCGAGTTACGTCATTAATGGTAAGGCAGATAAGTACCGGATTAGTTTAAAGACACAACAACGGGTACTTGATATTGTTCGGCAACATGATTATCAGCCTAACCATGCCGCGAGCCTACTCAGAGGGGGGGCGAGTAAAACCTTCGGTTTAATTGTTCCTGACTTGGAAAACAGCAGTTACGCTAAACTCGCTAAGTTGCTTGAACGAGATGCCCGAAAGCAAGGCTATCATTTTATTATTTGTTGTAGCGATGATAGTGCAGATAACGAACGGCTTGTGGTGAGCAGTTTGATTGGACGGCGAATTGATGTGCTGATTGTCGCAAGCTGTTTACCCGCTTCTGATGATTTTTACTTAAGCGTACAAAATCAAGGGGTCCCAGTTATTGCTGTTGACCGGATGTTCAACGATGAACACTTTTGTAGTGTGATTAGTGAAGATTTTGACGGTGCTGCAGCGTTAACTCGGTCGTTGATTGAATTAGGATGTCACAGTGTTGGTTTAGTGGCTGCATCGTATGATTTAATCGTTTCTAAAGAGCGGGAACAGGGCTTTCTGGCTGCCATTACTAAGAGCGAGCCTCAGGTTGATAGTCAGATCTGTTATGGTGATCGTTTTAGCAGAGAACAGGGCCGAAGCATTATTAATCGTTGGTTAGCAGAGGGTCAATTACCGGAAGGTATTGTGACAACGTCTTATATTTTATTTGAAGGTGTGATGGACGTATTAGTGAGCCATCCAGAGCTGTCGAGTAAGGTTAAGTTAGCGACTTTTGGTGACCACGCCTT
The DNA here is from genome assembly GCF_050870865.2 of Agarivorans sp. QJM3NY_33. Classification (NCBI taxonomy): domain Bacteria; kingdom Pseudomonadati; phylum Pseudomonadota; class Gammaproteobacteria; order Alteromonadales; family Alteromonadaceae; genus Agarivorans; species Agarivorans sp. QJM3NY_33. Next base: position 2,973,759 of record NZ_CP194039.2, on the reverse strand, counting down.
ACTTGATATGTTAACCATTAGCGTGCAATCGTTGCCGCAACAACTCGAACTCATTGCAGAAAAGATCTTATATCTGGCTTTTGCTGCGGTCAGCGGGAAATACCAAACTGGTGTGGAAGTCGTTCCTCGCAAGTTAGTTAAACGCAGCTAGTCCAACACTCCTTTCTCATTTACGCCCCAGCCGTTACTCCAATTAAGCGATGTTGTCGATTAGTTGACGAATAGCGGTTCCTTTTTCTTTTGATTCAAGTTAGCACCGGAAAGTCATTTTAAAAGATTGGCTGTGCTTCACTAGATGTTCCTATCTTGACATTAAGTTCAATTTATTATGTTTTTTAACAATTGATGAAGCGATTTGAGTTGAGCCTATTGGTTGTCAAAAAAAACTATACATCAATTAAGTAAGGTAGTATCAATGTCTAAGCGTTTGAATTATTTAAACCATAAATCACTTAATGGAGTAAGGATTTAGCCATTGAAAGAAAATATATTAGCGACCAGTATAAAAGGAAAAGTCGTCGGTTTACCCAGCAATAATGCGACTCGGCAAATGGCGAAGAAAAAAGCCGTTGAGATAGCCAGGCATTACGAAAATTACTTTAAGCCGATGGTGGCGCTGAATGATGAAGATGTGCACCAAGTTTATCGTTTGCGTCATGATGTATACTGTGAGGAACTAAATTTTGAGCCGGTCAATGCCTTAAAGCAAGAGCGGGACGAATTTGATGAATATTCTGATTACTGTTTAGTTCGTCATTTGTCTTCCAATAGTTATGCAAGTACGGTGAGAGTCGTGGCCCCTTCTGGTTCACAATTGTTACCACTAGAAAAGTATTGTCGAGGTGCCATCACCGATGAAAAGTTGCATCCTGATAACTTTGACCGAGCAGACATCTGTGAAATATCAAGGTTAGCCTTACGTTCAACCTTTAGACGTCGTAAGGCTGATAAGTTTCAAGATTCAGCTATTGGCGGGATTAACGTTGCTGAATTGTATGAAGAAGAATTACGTTGTTTTCCTTTTATCACGGCTAGCATGTATTTAGCGGCAACAGTGTTAGCTGAGCAACAACATGTTCGGCACGCTTATGTCATGATGGAGCCTCGTCTTGCTCGAAGTACGGCTTTACTTGGCATTAAATTTCAACAGATAGGACCTGTGGTTGAATACCATGGCCAGCGCGCGCCGTATTATATTACCGCGGAAAAGATACGGAGTGACTTGCCAATTACTCTCCAGCCTCTAATGGACATGATTGAAAGAGAAGTCCTGCAATCTCTTTCCATGACAAGGATTATGGATGCTCAAGAAAGGCTTTTATTTCGTAACGACCGCTAATGTGAGTCCCTGACCGAGCTTTATAGACCTGCCCAAGATTTACTTGCGAATTGCATCTTGGTAGGCCGACAGTAGGCGTTGGCTTAATTCATGCTCTGGGTGGGTGAAAAAATCTTCGGTGTCTTTAAATTCAACGGCTTTTCCTTGTTGCATGACCAGTACCTTGTCACTGAAGTGGCGTACAAGGCCTAAGTCGTTTGAAACAAAGATGTAGCTGATGGCAAAACGGCGTTGTAAGCCCAATAATAGGTTGATTATTTGGGCGCGAACTGAAACATCAAGTGCGGCAATGCTTTCGTCAATCACGATGATTTTAGGGTTGAGTATTAGAGCCCTTGCGAGTCCAACCCGTTGCTTCTGCCCACTGGATAACATATTAGGATAGAATTCGGCATGTTCTTCCAATAGCCCAACTAATCGAAGTGTCGCCATTACTTTTTGTTGCTGCTCTTGAGCCGAAAGCTCGGTATTTAAGCTTAAGGGGGCGGATAAAATGCGTCCTATATTTGAACGTGGATTGAGTGAGCTGCTGGGATCCTGAAAAATCATCCGAATTAAGCGACAGCGACGTGTATAATCACCAAATTGTAGTGCTTCGCCCTGAATGAATATATCTCCTTGACTCGGTTTATTGATACCGGTCAATACCTTGGCAAGGCTTGATTTTCCTGAGCCAGCTTCACCAATAATCGCCAAACTCTCGCCCATATTTAAGCCGAAGCTAATGTCGTCGATAGCAGATACTCGTTGTCGACTAAGCCAACCTTTGTGAACATAAACATGTTGTGATAAGTGACGAACTTGTAATAAGTTCCCCATTTTTGATTTATCCATTATCAGAGACGACCTTTGGTTCCATGTTCAGTGGGTAGTGGCAAGCAAATAGATGACCTTTAACCTTTTTCAACTTAGGTTGAATCACACACTCTCGTTGTGCTTTAGGGCATCGAGGGCCAAGTCGGCAACCAATCGGCAGGTGCTGTAGCGCAGGGATCGACCCTGGTAAGCCAGGTAAAAAGCTCTTGTGTTCGAAGGGATGGTCAAATTTTGGCGCAGAGTTTAATAACGCCGAGGTATAATGATGCCGAGTATCATTGGTAACTTGCTCTGCGCTGCCCACTTCAACGATTTGGCCACAATAAATCACACTAATGGTATCGGCTAAGCCAGCTAAGGTCGTTAAATCATGACTGATCAATAAAATCGCGGTGTTATTCAATTTATTGAGCTTGTCGAGTAAACGCAGGATCTGGCTGGCGGTGGTAATTTCCATCGAGGTGGTAGGCTCGTCTGCTACCAGTAGTTTTGGTTGACCTGCAATGGCCATGGCTATCATCACTTTTTGACATAAGCCGTCGGATAATTCGTAAGGATAGCTACGCATTACTTTATGGTGGTCTTTTACGCCCACTTTATGGAGTAGCGCGTGCGCTTGTTTTTTACGCCATTGAAAACGACGCCAAAAGCCGCCTTTGATATTATGGCAAGGGATGGCTTCTTCGATCTGTTTGCCGACTTCTTCCGAAGGGTCTAAGCAGGAGCTCGGTTCTTGGAAAATCATTGCAATATCATTGCCGAGTACTTTTCTGCGTTGGCGGGCACTGAGCGATAACAGGTCGATATCGCCCAAGTGCATCCGGTCAGCCTTGATCTTCCAATTGGGTTTGGTCACACCAAGTAAAGCCTTGGCAATCAGACTTTTCCCTGAGCCGGATTCGCCAACTAAAGCTTTGATCTCTCCCTCGGCAATGGTTAAGTTGACTCGATCCACTGCTTTGACGATTCCTGCGGGAGTATCAATTTCAATCGTCAGATTTCTAATGTCTAATAATGCCATTAATCGACTCCCTCGAGCATCGCTTTACGCAAGCCTTCCCCAACCAAGTTAACGCTTAGAATACTGCTCATGATTACAAATCCTGGTAAGGTTACAGTCCAAGGGGCTGAAAATAACAAATCATGACTGTTACCGAGCATTGCTCCCCATTCAGGAAGGGGCGCTTGCGCGCCAATGCCAATAAATCCCAAGGCGGTAATATCAATCAGTGAAGACGAAAAGCTACGGTTGATTTGAAATACTATGGCATCGGCGATGTTAGGTAGCACGCCGTTTTTTAAGATCCGGTAGTGGGTGGCACCATCCAAACGAATTGCTGTGATGTATTCCTTTTGGATCTCGGCTGAGACAACGATGTAGGTGAAACGAATAAATTGTGGAATTTGAGCTAAGGTAATCGCAATTAGAGTATTTTGTAATCCAGGCCCTAAGAACGATACCACCATAATGGCGATTAACAGTGAGGGTATGGATAAAGCGGTGTCCATTAAGTGGTGTAATATACTGGATTTTACACCGCGGCTCATGCCAGAAAATACCCCTAATGGAATGCCGATAAATGCGGCGAAGCAGACGACCAATAATCCGCCGCCAAAGGTAAGCTGACAACCGTAAATGAGTCGGCTAAATACATCTCTACCTAAATCATCGGTCCCAAAAAAGTTATCAACATGGCCACTTGGATTCCATGACGGGGGTTGCATTAGATTATCTCCCTGGAAGTCCAACGCATAGGGAGCGAGCAGTGGACCAAACAAGGCGATGACCATATAAATCAAGAATACCCAAAAGCCAATCATCGCAATTGAATTATCACGAAATCGACTAAGAACCCTTTGTAGAGCGCTGGAAACCGTAGTTTCAGAAAATACGTTAGTGCTGAGCATACACTTCTCTTCGGCGAAGCGGGTGGATCAAGACGGTAAATAAGTCGGTGAGAACAAAAGTGCCAATAACGAGAGTCGATATGGCTAACATGCCGCCTTGGATCACCGCATAATCTTGCTGGTAGATGCTTGATATTAGCCAACGGCCAATCCCCGGCCAGGCAAACACCACTTCTAATACCATTGCCATGGTGAGTACATTACCAAATTGTAAACCTAAACTGGGTAAAATGGGCGGTAAAGCATTATGCAGCGCATGGCGGATCACAATTTGACTCTTGGACAAACCTTTGGTCGCTGCAGCTTTTATGTAGTTTTCATTCATGACTTTCGCCATCGAATTTGAGAGTTGGCGGATGACTTCGGTGGTTGGTACGACTGCTAATACTAAAGTTGGCAAAATTAGGTGACTTATTACACTCATTAATGCTGGCCAGCGGGCCTGTTGTGGTAACCAGAATACGTCGATAATGCCAAATCCGGTAACTTGAGGGATCTCTAGTAGCAGGTCATAACGTCCTGAGACAGGAAACCATCCGAGTAATAGTGAAGAATTCATCACTAATAACAGTGCTAACCAAAAAACCGGAATACTGTAGCCAATCATGGTGAGGCTAAGAATGACGTTTCTGATCCAGTGCTGATGGAAAATACCAGCTAAGGTTCCTAAAGGAATGCCGATTAGAAATGCCAGAATAAAGGCGGTAAAACATAACTCTAAAGTGGCGGGTAGAAAAATAATCAATTGATCAAAAACAGGCTTCCCAGTGACTCTCGATATGCCAAAGTCACCGTTCAGATTATGCCAAACAAATTGGCTGAATTGCTGAATGCTTTTGGCTTCGGCTGGACTCGCCAGTGACTGACTATGTTGGAACATAAAAGCAATTAAATTAATAATTAAAAAGGTGATTATAAATAGATTAATTCGTCGTATTAAATAGCGTAGCATGGCTTACTTCCTGTATGCGTTGTTAAACGACACACCACCGTATGGATTCCAAGTGATACCACCAAGAGTATCACTGTATGAATACATCTTTAAGGCGTGAGTTAAGGGCAGTACTGGAACGTCTTGTTCGATGATCTCTTGAATTTTGTAATAGTTTTTTAATCTGTTAATTAAACGCGGTGAACGGATTGCATCTTCTATTAAGCTTTCAATTTGACCATTACACCAACGGCTATAGTTATAACCTTGTTCTATTGCATCACAAGAAAATTGTTGCCTAAAAAAGTCGTCGGGGTCGCTGTTATCGCTAGACCAGCCAACTAACAGTAGGTCGTAATTTGCTTGTCCGGCGAGTAGGTGGCGTCGTAACACCTGCCAATCCATCAAACGCACATTGACTTGGTACCCATCGCTGATCAGGTCATTACGGATCAGTTCAGCTGTTTTACGGGGTTGAGGATTATAACTCTTGGCTTGATTTAAAACCCAAAACTCTATCGCGGTTTGTTTGGCTTTTTCCACATAAGGATAAACCAAGTTATTTTGGGCGGGTGAATGGGCTTCACGTCGATAAGCCCAAGAAGAAGGCGAAAGTAGCCCATGTGCAATCTCAGCGGTATTTAAGTAAACGGAATCAACAATACGCTGTTTATCAATTAAACCTGCCACGTCGCGTCTGATCCGCACATCGGCAAAGGGCGGTTTTTGGGTATTAAAGGCCAGATAAGAGACATTCAGCCCTGCTTGTACCGAAACTAATAAGTCATCGCGTTGTTTCAATACTTGCAACTGGTTGGCGGCAGGTTGCGCCATAATGTCACACTGTCCGGTGAGTAATTTTGCTAAACGGACCGATGAGCTTGGAGTAATATCAAATACCAACTGCTGCATCGGTGGGGCACCTCGCCAATGTCGCCAATGGCGATAATAACGAATAAAGTGATCTTTGCGCTGATTGGCGAAATAGAAAGGCCCACTGCCGATTGGTTGCTGGTCGATTAAGGCTAACTGATTCTGTTGTCGCAGGTGATCAGCGTATTCTGCGGATAGTATCACCGCATAGTCACTGGCTAAGCTGGCGAGAAAAGCAGCATCAGGTTTTTTTAAAACAAACTCGACCGTGCTTTGCGAAAGCTTATGGAGTTGACGAATATTATTTGCGAAACCAATATTATTGAAGAATGGATAGTCACCGTGCACCAGTTTATATAAGGGGTGATCGGGATCCAGAATTCGCTGAAAACTTAACATCACATCATCGGCATTAAGCGTTCTGCTTGGCGAGAAGTACTTGGTTTGATGAAAATGGATCCCCTGCCTAAGATCGAAACGATAGTGCAGACCATCTTCACTAATTTGCCAGCTACTGGCGACCCCGCCGATCAATTGTTGGGTGATTGGATTAATTTCAACTAAACGGTCGTATAAATGCCGCGAAGTGACCGCAATCGCATTGATAGAGCTTTCGAGTTGGGGGTTAAAAGTACGAGGTGCGGTTTCGGTACAATAAACTAAACCTAGCTTTTTAACGTCTTGTTGTTGCTCACAACCGACTAGCAGCAAGCTTAGGCACATCATTGTGCCGTATAAAAATGCATTCATGTAAAGCTGATATCCTGATAACCGCGGGATAATTTACCATTAACCATCTGCTTATCTCAACCAATGATAGACCTAAGCTTGAGTATTAATTTGATGCTTTTTAATTAATCCTCTTAGCTGATGGTAGCTTATTTGTAGCGATTTGGCAGTAAGCGTTTGTTTAAAATGATTTTTCTTAAGCGTTTGAGTAATTAATTTTTTTTCGAAGGTCGCGACTTGTTGGTAAAATCCAGTGCTGTCGTGACTGTCCTCTAGAGTTGCTTGGGGAGCTTGCTTGGGACGCCAAGGAGACGCGAAGGCGTCAAAGTTTATGTCGTTAATTAAGTCTTTGGGATCTCCATTTTCAACCACCGCTCGTTCCACCACATTTTTTAGCTCGCGGATGTTTCCAGGCCAATGATATTGTTCCAGTTTGAGTTGCGCTGCTTGGCTGAATCGAGGTTTAGATTGTAGATTTAGTTCACGGGTCATTTTTAAAGCAAAATAGTTGGCCAGTAGCAGAATGTCTTCAGGTCGATGGCGTAAGGGAGGCAGAGTGATGACTGCAAAAGATAATCGGTCTAACAGGTCGGCTCGAAATTGTCCTTGTTGGGCGAGGGTGGGCAGATCTTGATTTGTGGCGCAGACTAAACGTACGTCGATGTTGATACTTTTATTGCCACCAACTCGCTCGATTTGGTTTGACTCGATAGTTCTCAGTAGTTTTTCTTGTACTTCCATCGGCATATTCGCCAATTCATCTAACAATAGCGTTCCATGGTTGGCTTGTTCAAATCGTCCTTGGCGTTGCTGAGTGGCACCGGTAAATGCCCCCGCTTGATGACCAAATAGTTCTGATTCGATTAAATTGGGATTGAGGCTGGCGCAGTTTAAACCTAGATATTGTTTATCCCAGCGTTCCGACAGGTAATGAAGACGAGCGGCAATTAGTTCTTTACCCGTTCCTCTTTCGCCGATGACCAATACCGGACGATTCAGTGGCGCCAGTAATGACACTCGGTCGAGTACTTCCAAAAAACTAGGACTATTTCCGAGTAAACTGGGGCTTTCCATTGGTTATTCTCACTAATAGTTGGTTAATTTAACTATATCTTTGGTCGTCACTTCTGTCACCTATAGATTATACCCTTTAATATCAATGGTTTAAATTATTGGTATGAGTCTTGATAGAGAACAATAGACCAATTTTACTGAATAAGGAATTCCCATGGGTATGTTCACTCGATTAGCCGATATCATTAATGCCAATATTAGTGCAATGTTAGATAAGGCTGAAGATCCACAAAAAATGTTGCGTCTTATCATCCAGGAAATGGAAGATACTTTGGTAGAAGTACGCGCAAGTACCGCAAAGGTTTTGGCTGATAAAAAACAATTGCTTCGAAAAATCGAACATTTGGCGTTGCAAATGGACGACTGGCAAGCGAAAGCTGAATTAGCTTTAAGTCGCGAGCGTGAAGATTTGGCCCGTTTAGCGTTAGTGGAAAAGAAACATTTACAAGAGTCAATCAAGGTTCAGCAACACGAGCTCGGTTTAGTGGATGATAGCTTAATACAACTACAGCAAGAAATTGAGCAGTTAGAACTTAAATTGCTTGAATCTCGTAATCGACAAGCAGGATTGATAGCTCGTCAAACCACGGTAAAAAATCGTCATGCGGTTCGACAACAATTAGATAACGATCGCGCCTTAAAAACTCGTGAGAAGTTTGAGCAGTTTCAGGCTAAAATCGATCAACTAGAAGCTAAAGCGGAAGTGTTAGGTACGGATGAGGGGAATCAAGACTTAGCGAAGCAGTTTGCTGAGTTAAGCGCTGATGCGGAAATTGCCAATGAGTTAGCTAAACTAAAAGCAAAATTGGCTAAATAATGGGAGAGGGTATGCTTACTGTATTAGTCACACCGTTAATACTATTTATGGCGATAGTTGCTCCCTTATGGTTGATTTTGCATTATAAAAGTAAACGTCAGCTGGAACACGGCATTAGTGAACAAGAGCGAGAGCAACTGAATGCGATAGCGGCACGAGCGAAAGAAATGTCGTCTCGTATTAGCGCATTAGAAAGTATTCTTGATGAGCGAGTGCCGCACTGGAGGGACCGCTAATGTTTGAACGACCTTTTTATCGCGATCCAGTTAAAGGCAAAGTTGCGGGTGTTTGTGCTGGATTGGCACATAGCCTAGGCGCTGAAACTTGGTTAATTCGAATCATCGCAGTGACCTTGGCGATTACCAATTTTGGGTTATTTTTAATTGTATATGGCGCGGCTTGGCTATTTTTGGACAAGCAGCCTGTCGACGCCAAAGTTAACGATGAGGTCACCGTAAAATCGAAAGTATGGCAACGTGGCGAAACGCCAAGTCAAGCCTTAAAAGAACTCGACTCTCAATTTGATGGATTTGAGCAACGCTTACGTAAAGTTGAAAAAATGGTTACTGCTCGTAACTTTGACCTCCATAGTCAGTTTAAGGATTTGTAATTCGAATTACATGAATATTCAGTTGACTGTGCCATGGATATGGCTTCAGGCAGCAGTTATGATTCTGGCCTAGGTGAAGTCGTTGGGGATGGCATCAAGCCTTTCGACTCTCACCTCATTACAGCTTACATTTATTGGCGATCGTTATTCACAAATAACCATTGCGCAATCACCCTCTTGGAATTAATGTTGCCCTCAGCGCTTGATCTAACCGATATTGGAGCAGTAAATTGCTTACGCCTCAAATTAACCCAATTCATTAGCAAATGACACTTTGGTTAAGCTAGCTTTTTTGGTTAGACTAAACACATATAAGCGCATTAAGTCGAATAGTATGTTGAAGTCACTAAGGAATAGGAGAGCTTTTTTGCAGTTAACGCGGATGTTTAAGCAGAAAGCAATACAATACGAAGGTGGCTTTTTTTTGAGCCTCAGTCAATGTATCAAACCACGGGGTGATGTAGTAGGCGTTTTATGCGCATAGAACTTAATTGTGAGCAAAGTACCTCAGTTTTTAGTGCCGTATTAACAGTATTGGTAAAACATGGATTGGCGCTAAAAGCGATGCAAAGTGTTGATAGTGGCCATTTGTTTTTACATTTAGCTGAAATGGAACTCTCTCTTACGCAACAACTACTGAGTGAGTTTCGTTATGTGAATGGCGTTTCCGATGCGCGTATTGTTTCAGCTTTACCTTCGGAAATTGAGCATAAAGAAGTACAAATTTTGTTAGACAATGTGCCTTATCCGGTGGTCTTGATCGATAAGGTAGGTCAGATCCGACAGTTTAATCAGGCATTTGAACAATCCTGCCCAGATTCCACGCAGTCTCTAACAAACAGTGATGTAGGCCGATTTTTACGAGGTTTTAGTGTACAACGTTGGTTCGGTGGCGGTTCTGGAAAACGTGAGTTAGTGGAAGTTCAGCTGAGTGGTCGAGTTTATATGGCTGACATCATTCCGCTGTCTGAAACGGTATTATTTTCTCACCTTCCTGGCGCGATTATGCTGTTTAAATCGGCGCATTGGCTAGAGTCAAGTTTTGACTTATCTCAGCTTGAATTGGGAATTAGCGAAGGTCGCTTGGTTGCGAGCAGCGATGAAACTAATCTTGTCTTAAGCGGTATCAAACGTCTGGTTGAGCATCCGATGCCAACCTTATTATTCGGCGAAGCAGGCGTAGGAAAACGATTTTTTGGCCGTTTACTGAACGAGCTCTCGATGGGCAGTGATCAAGGTCTTTATGCATTCAATTGTCAAGATCAGCAATATAGTTTGTTGGAACAGTTGGCAGAAATTGCTGCCGAACGGCCGCATACGGTATTGTTAAGTAATATTGAAGGCTTAAAAAGTGTTGAGGTTGAAGATGCGATTAGCGCGCTGTCCGCACCTCAACTTGGGATTAAACACCTCTTGTTTACTAGTCGTTATACGCCAGAACAACTGGCGGCGTTATGGGGCGGCGATCGTTATTATACGTTGATCAAAAATAGTATATGTGTGCCTCCGCTTCGGCAACGAAAAGAAGATATTGTCCCCTTAAGTCAATCCTGGTTAGACTTTCAGTATGCAAAACATCAGGAAGTTTCGCCTCCGCTAACGCGAGAGGTAAAGCGCTATTTAAGTTCTCTGAGTTGGCCGGGCAACATTCCGCAACTTTATCAGGTTTTACAAGATTCACTCGACTTCGGTAATATTAAACACTGGCAAGTGAATGATATTAAATACCACCATGAAAAAGTAGTGGACAGTGTGAATATCGAAAGTCTGTTGCAACAAGATTATCATTCAGCGATGGGCCAATTTGAACATTTGCTGCTGAGTTACCATTATCCGCAACATCCAAGTTCGCGTTTACTGGCGAAGAAGTTGGGTTTATCTCATACCGCGATAGCCAATAAACTTCGAGAACATAATATTCGTAATAAATCCGATTTTGACAGCTAGCTGATGCTGCTTTGACGGTGAAAAAGCGCGTTCTTAGGTTTACCCTTGCGCTGGTTTTGCTATGATGCGGCAAGCAAAAATATAAATTAGAGCAATGGAGACGCAAACATAATGAAGACCTATAAGATCGCCTTATTGGCTGGTGACGGTATCGGCCCAGAAGTAATGAAACAAGCGGTCAAAGTACTTAAAGCTGTTGAAGCGCGTAACCCAGAAGTCGCATTTGAACTTAATGAAGCCTTATTTGGTGCTGTGGCTTATTTTGAAACGGGTAAATCTTTCCCTGAAGAGACCATGGCCATCTGTGATGAGGCGGATGCGATCCTTAAAGGTACGATTGGTTTAAATCACGAAGATTCTAAAAAAATTCCGGTAGATGAGCAACCCGAGCGGGGCGCTTTGTTACCTTTGCGTCGACGCTACAATACTTATGCGAACTTCCGCCCTGTATATCTACCTAAAGAATTAGCGCATTTCTCACCATTGAAACCAGAAGTGATTGGTGAGGGTATCGATATCATGATCATTCGCGAATTGGTGGGTGGTTTGTATTTCGGCGAAAAAGAAATGGGTAAAGATGAGAGTGGTAAACGCTATGTGCGTGAAGTGCTTGAGTATGATGAAGACCAAATTCGTGACATTTTAAAAGTTGGTTTTGAGACCGCCCAACGTCGTAAGAAAGTACTGCATAATATTCACAAAAGTAATGTTTTAAAATCTAGCGTATTGTGGAACGAAATTTTAGAAGAAGTAGCGGTGGATTACCCCGATGTTGAAGTTAAACATATTTTGGTTGACGCTGCGGCGACTTACTTATGTTTAAATCCAGGCCAGTTTGATGTGATGGTGATGGAAAACATGTTTGGTGACATCTTAAGTGACCAAGGTGGTGGGATCTTGGGTTCTTTAGGTTTGATGCCTTCAGCTTGTATGGGACCTGAGAAGTCTTATTATGAGCCTTCTCATGGCAGTGCTCCTGATATCGCGGGTAAAAATATAGCCAACCCTTACTCCATGATTGGCTCGGTTGCGCTGATGTTAGAGATGAGCTTTGGTATGGAACAAGAAGCGAAAAATCTGTGGCATGCGATGAAATCGGTATTTGCCAATGGTTATGGCACGCCGGATCTCGCGAAAGGTGATGATGCCAAATTAATCGATACCGATGCTTTTGGTGACATGGTTGTCGCTGAGTTAAATAAGACCTCTCGAGGTTAATGAGTCAGTCTTAATAAAGCCAGCCTACGGGCTGGTTTTTTGTTGCTGCTACCTAAGGTAATCATACCCTATTTACCTAGCTAAAAATGAATGCTAGCTTGATGATGCGCTTAGCAATTGGAACTGCAGCGATAGCAATCAATCGCTTGCTTTACTCAAGAGCCTTCGGCTTAAGTGTTTATCAAATGGGTGGCATTGGGGTTAATCTGGACTTAAACAAATGAAAAAACAAACAACATTAATTAGTGCGGGTCGTGATAAGAAGTGGACCCAAGGTTTAGTCAATCCGCCGGTCTCGCGTGCCTCTACCGTGGTATTTAACAGTGTTAAAGAAATGAAGTTGGCAACGGCTAATCGCCATGATAAAACTTTATTTTATGGCCGCCGTGGTACTCAAACCCATTTTGCTTTCCAAGAAGCGATGAATCAAATTGAAGGTGGCGAGGGTTGTGCCTTGTATCCTTGTGGTACAGCGGCCATTAGTGGGGCGCTGTTGTCATTTTTGCAGCAGGGTGATCATCTACTGATGGTGGATACCGCCTACGAGCCGACTCGTAATTTATGTGACATGCTGTTAAAACGTTATGGCATTAGTACCACTTATTATGACCCTTTGATCGGCGCTGGCATCAGCGATCTTATCCAAGCCAATACCAAAGTGATTTTCCTCGAGTCTCCTGGTTCCTTAACCATGGAAGTACAAGATGCGCCAGCGATTGTCGCTGCTGCGCGACAAGCAAATCACGATATTGTGGTGATGCTCGATAATACTTGGGCTTCACCACTTAATTTTAGCCCCTTTGAGTTTGATATCGACATTTCTATTCAGGCTGCGACTAAATACATTGTTGGCCATTCCGATGTGATGTTGGGGACGGCAACCGCCAATAAACGCTGTTGGGATCAACTTCGCGAAAACTCTTACTTATTGGGTCAATGTACCTCGCCGGATGATATTTATTTGGCAATGCGAGGCATACGTACCCTTGGCGTACGTTTAGCTCAGCATCAAAAAAACGCCTTAGAAGTCGCTCATTGGTTGATGCAACATGATGATGTGGATCACGTTCGTCACCCTGCTTTAGCCAGTTGTCCCGGGCATGAGTTTTTCAAGCGGGATTTTCAAGGTTCTTGTGGTCTATTTTCTTTTGTGATGAAAGGGGGAAATTCACAGGCTTTAACTGCCTTACTTGATGGCATGCAGCATTTTAAAATGGGCTACTCATGGGGCGGCTACGAAAGCTTGATCATGGGCGTAAACGGGGTTGATAAACTGCGCACTGCGACTCAGTGGCAGGCAACTGGTACTCTGATCCGGGTGCACATTGGGCTAGAAGATACGGCTGATTTGCTCGCCGATTTAGCGGCGGGTTTGGCGAGATTTAAGGCTGAACTTTAAGCGCTGCGGACTTATACCAATCGGGATAAAGCGCCTATTTTTGTAAGCCTCTGAGCAATGCCAGCGAAGGAGCGATTGGCACTCTAGCTCTTAAAGTAATAATGGAAATGGGTGTTTCCCATCACAATAAGGGTCTGCATGGCTGGTTTAAGTTTAATTGCCTTACTCGATGATATCGCCGCGGTATTAGATGATGTGGCGCTGATGACCAAAGTGGCGGCAAAGAAAACGGCGGGTGTGTTAGGTGATGATTTAGCCCTAAATGCTCAACAAGTTTCCGGGGTTAACGCTGATCGTGAGTTACCTGTAGTATGGGCGGTCGCTAAGGGCTCTTTGCTCAACAAGTTAATTTTGGTTCCTTTGGCCTTGTTGTTGAGTGTATTTTTACCTGTGGCAATCACTTGGCTGTTAATGTTAGGCGGTTTATTCCTTTGTTTTGAAGGTTTTGAAAAAGTATCTCATGCCTTGTTTGAGCAAACGGGACCAGAGCAAGATGCGCATCGACAGCAGCGTATACGGGCAAACTCGGATCCGGCCATTGACCTCGTCGCTTTTGAAAAAGTAAAAATACGAGGTGCGATCCGTACTGATTTTATTTTATCGGCGGAAATTATCGTGATCGCTTTGGGCACGGTGAACGGTGCGGAACTGCTTACTCAAACAATCGTCGTTTCGGGGATTGCGGTGATGATGACTGCGGGCGTGTATGGCTTGGTTGCAGGTATCGTGAAGCTTGATGATGCGGGTCTATATTTGTTGAAATATGCAGAAGTTCATCATCGTGGTTTTATACTGCGAGCTTTTGCCCGTGCCCTATTAGGGTTTGCACCGCGCTTAATGAAGCTGTTAGTCATTGTTGGCACCGCTGCCATGTTTTTGGTTGGTGGCGGTATATTAGTGCATGGTATCCCGTTGTTCGCAGACTTAGCGCATCAGATAAGTCATTACTTTGCTTCGGCAAAAGGTTTCCTACTATTACTGAAATATAGTGTGCCAGTATTGCTTAACGCTCTAGTTGGGGTGGTTGCAGGAGCAGTCATTATGTTGGGATGTATGACAGCTAAACGTTTGATAGGACGAGTCACTACTTAGGTAAATGGTTGCTTGGTGCTCGCAAAGATTGATATTTCTTTAGGATCTCCGAGTAACGAGGGCTGTCCAAAATCTTGAGTAAGGCGGTTTGAAAGCGCTCTATAAAGTGATCGCTAATCGTACGATTAAAGGCATAACAAAGAGGCACGTCTTGGAGTAGCCATTTCACCTCATAAGCGTCTAGTGGCAGTTGATTTTCAATTGCGGCTTGGCGAATAATGGTTTCTACGCCGGAAATGTACTCGACCCGTTTTGATAATAATAGCCGTATTAATTGTCGGTAGTTATTGGTTAGCTTGATATTGTGGTCGTCAAAGCTGTGATTGAGCAACAGTTGCTCCCCTACATCAGTGCGCATTGCAGCAATCATGCTGCTTTTGAATTGATTTAAATGGGTTATTTTTATTGCCGTATTTTTGGGCCCGAAGATGACCACTTTAATCCTATCGATTGGACAAGCCCATTTAAAATAAGGTTCACGTTTGCTGGTTCGGGCGGTAGAAAATAGTACAATATCTGGTTTTTGGGTCATCAGATAATAGGCTCTCGCCCAAGGCATCACTCTAATTTCTTGTTCGGGCTCGCCCATGACTTGCCATGTCAGCCTTAATAGTTCTACCGAAATACCCTGAAGTTGACCACGTTCATCGGTATAATTAAACGGAAAGGCTTCTTCAGTGATATAGGAGAGAGCAGGCGTTGCTGCTGAGGTAAGCGCCGGAGAGAGAGCAACAAGCAATAGAAATAAATATTGGGAAAGCCGCATGATGATACGCTCACTACAGTTGGATAGTCCAAGTATAGTGAGCGAAGCTGACTTATGCTTTTCCCTTAAATATCAGTTTGTGAACTGCCCACTCAATATTTAATTAGATCAGTGGCAACCTGACGCAAAATTCAACACCGCTGTTGTCACTGAAATTACGAGCTGAGATCTTACCTTTGTGAAATTCACAGACTAGACGTGCGATATATAAACCCAAGCCTAAGTGGGGTTTTTGTTGCGCTTGTTGGCTGCGAATTGACACCATTGATTCAAAAATTTGTTCTACCATGTTGTCTGGCAGAGTCGGGCCATGATTACTAATAAGTAATACTGCGTCTTTATTGTCTCGTTGAAAGCTCACCTGAATGGCTTTATTGGGCAGGCTAAACTCCATTGCGTTGGCGACCAATTTGTCCATTAATTGGGCTATATATTCAGGAACTCCAATGATGTTTAAGTCATCAGTGCAAATATCACAGTCGAAGACTTGTTCAGGATAAGTGTATTGGTAACCCTGCATGCAGCCCGATATCACCTTCGTGAGTGGAAAAGAACAGCGTTCTGCTTGCGATAGGCTCTGTTCAAGTCGAGTCGCTTCGCTCATATTATTTAAGATCATATTTAAGCGATTGACACCTTCTTGAGCCCGGTCGACATATTTTTGAGCGTCCCGGTCGAGGCGTTGTAAACCGAGATGTTCTAATGAAGAGCGCACGACGGCGACCGGTGTGCGCAGTTCGTGAGACAGCCGAGAAGACATATTTTCCAAATAATGAGTATATTGGCTTAAACGGCTAACCACATTGGCAAAACTACGGGATAAATCGCCGATTTCATCCTTATCTTTGGAGCCTCGCAGTGGTGCGCTCACTCTACCTTGACTATCGATGGCCTGTTCGGCTTGGTCGCGTAACTTCCGGATCCGATTTGAAATACTCGAAGCGAAAATAAATAGCGACAATGTACCCACCGACATCACAATCAGAATAATATTGAATAGTCGTTCGAGGGCATGATTACGCAGCGTTCGAATACCGTTGGTGGTTTCCTCGGCAATGACCACCCCCATAACCTTGTCGTCGATCCAAATCGGACTCGCGGCAGCCAACACAACCGCTCGGCCATCGGGCGTGAGCCGCCAAGTTGAACCGGGTTTACCATTCAAGGCTTGCTGAATATGGCTGCCCCTAAGTTCGGTTGAGTCCTGCAAGGAGTCAACAAAGTCTTGCGGCGGTTTGGTGAGTATTTTGTAGTACAGCGGATACAGATATTGTTGCATCAGCTGGTTCCACCAATTTGTCTTGGATTTATGATTGAGACTACGCGCCCAAATACTTTGGGTATTGCGAATATCACCAGATTTAGCCAATACACGACCGTGTTTGTCAACCACCCAAATACGCGAGCTATTATGGCTCATGCCTTTAATAATGCTTTCAATTTCAGGCGAAGGGACTAACACAGTACCGAGTTGGTCGACACTATCAATTGCTGAGGTGCCAATAATAGAGATCAGTTTTCGTTTGGCTTGGCGATTCACGTTATAAATCGCAAAGCCAAGTTTACTGCCCACCATCTTCAGCGGGATCCGTAATTCTATGTTATAGCCTTGCTTGGTGCTTAGCCACTGTCCTTGGATCTTTATCTCTGGTTTGACGGGGGTGTTTAGCTTGGGATCGAGCGGTAGCTCGAAGGCATTGATCCAACCGTCTTCGGTGGTGGCCACAATATAGCGGCGAAAATTACCGTCAGGAGCCAAAGTTGCGATCGCCAGATGATCGTTATTATCGATGCGCAGGGTATTTTTGCCGCGATACACCACATCGGGATCTGTGACTTCAAAACTGGCATAAAGATAGCGGCCAAACTTGCCTACCATGTGAGTAAATTGACTGTTGATCGGTGCATCGGGATCGGCTTGGTAAATCACATGTTCTTTGCCGTAAGTGAGCATTCGATGCTGGTAGTCTTGCCAATCACTTAATTTACCATCTAATAGGATCGGGCCCGCCAATGGATAAGCATAGAGATCGCGTCCTTTCTCTACTTGGCTTAAAAAGCTGGCTTGGCTGTCAAATAATTTGGGGCGTTCGTGTAAGGCGGTCGCTAAGGCTTGGGTCGTTCCTTCGAGGGTTTTCTCTTGGCCTAAACGTAAGTATTTCTCCATTTCCCAGACGTATTGATAACCCAACCAAGGCAGGCAGAGCAAAAATAATGATAAAAAAGTGACCTTGGCTCGCAAGCCTAAAGGTAATACCGGCAGCATTAGGCGAGGCTATCCCAGCGGTAACCCATGCCATAGACCGTATCGATGCATTCGAAATTGGGGTCGCTGGCTAAAAACTTCTTGCGGATCCGTTTAACATGGGAAGTAATGGTACTGTCATCGACAAAAATTTTCGCCTCGCTCATCAAGTCCTGACGACTACGCACATGCCCAGGGCGTTTGGCGAGGGCATGTACCATCCAAAACTCGGTGACGGTTAGTTCAATCGTGTGTTGATTCCATAAAACTTGCATCCGGTTGCCGTCGATGGCTAAGGGGCCTCGTTGTAGTAAGTTATCTTCTACAGGGGGGGCCGCCAGTAATTCTGAGCGGCGAAAGAGGGCGGCGATGCGTGCTACTAAGTGCGGAAAACTAATGTCTTTAGTGAGGTAATCGTCGGCCCCTAAGCGCAAGCCACAAACGGTGTCGAAGTCGCTGTCACGGGCCGTTAGAAAAATAATCGGTAAGCTGCTAGACATCGCACGCAGCGACTGACACAACGAAAAACCGCCGTCAATCTCATCTTCTAGGCCAATATCAATAATCGCTAAATCGGGTAAGCGGGTGTTAAAGGCTGCCAGAGCGCTAGGGCGATTTGCATAGGCTTGGACGCTATAGCCTTGTTGCTGTAGGACGTCTTTGTAGTTTTCGCGGATAGCCGCTTCATCTTCTACGATGGCAATGCGTTTCATAGGGGCATGGATCTTCTAAGTGATTGACTCAGGTGAACTATACCTCATTTTTAAGCAAGTTTGCGGGGCTTAAGTGAATTGCCATTTTATTGCCACAATTGATAAGCGTACTGCCATTTTTGCGGCCCGTGAATGCCATTTGTTTATTGTTTAATGGATCCATCGAAACGGTTTGAGCTTTTCAAACCTCGTGAATGAAACCATTGAACAAGGATATTAATTATGAACAAGTCAGTTATTAGTCTCGCCTTAGTGACCAGCTTAAGCCTTTCTTCATTGAGTTATGCGGCTGAGCCTAGTCCGCAACTGAGTGAACGTGATGGGAAAACGGAAATGATCGGTTTAGGTTCTGGCGCTGCTGTTGGTGCGATTATTGGTGGCCCGATTGGCGCCTTTATTGGCGGTTTTACAGGGGTGTTTATTGGTAAATCGGTGGCTGACGAAGAGGCACTTGCCAGTCAACAGCAGCAGTTAAGTGAGCAACAGCAGCAGTTGGCTCAGTTGAGTGAACAGACTGAGCAATACCAGACATTAGCGGCGCAGCATGCCAGAGTTAATGCTCAGTTGGAGCAACTTAAAAACGCCCATCAAGAAAAGATGTCAGAACTTGAATTAGGTCTGAATGTGCAATTTAAAACCGGTTCATCGGTGATCGAACCGCATTTTAAACAGCAATTAGATGATGTGGTTTATACCATGTCTCTCGCGCCAGAGCTGAAGTTGAACTTAACTGGCTATGCCGATCGTCAAGGCGATTCTCGTTATAACCAAGCGCTGTCGGAACAACGTTTAGCTGAGGTTCGCGCCTATTTAATTCATCAAGGGATTGCTGAGCAACGACTGAATTCGCAAGCCTTTGGTGATCGTTCTCCATTGCTGGCCGAGCCCAGTGTAGAAAACAACTTTTTTGACCGCCGAGTCACTCTCAAACTTAGTGCTCAGCGTGGCATGTTAGCCGCCCAGTAATTGCGTTTAGGAGATAGCAAATGGACCAGCAATTAATCCGCTGTCGCCGAGGCTGGGGTTCCCCCTTTAACTTTGGTGCTGTGGTTCTCGCATTCGGGGCTGCGTTATTGTCACCCTGTGCGGTAGTCGCTAATCAAAGCCTGACGACGCCGCAAGATCCTTTAGGTTTAGGACAACTACGCTATATCGATCAAAATGGTCAAGCTCAACGCAGTTTACCACTGCATAGTGACGTCTCGATGACGGTCTCGGGTCTGACCAATCGAGTGACGCTGACTCAAACCTTTATTAATGAGAGTGAGCAGTGGATTAACGGTCAGTACCTTTTCCCGCTACCTAATGAGGCGGCGGTTGATCAGCTTCAGTTAGTGGTAGGGGATCGGGTGATTGAGGGGCAGGTTCAGGCCAAACAGCAAGCACTACGCACTTTTGAAGTGGCTAAGCGGCAAGGTAAACGGGCAAGTTTGCTGAGCCAGTTAAGGCCGAATGTATTTAATACCGCCATCGCCAACCTCGGTCCTCACCAGCGATTGCAGGTGAGAATCACTTATCAACAGCGTTTGGATTATCTAAATGGTGAATTTAGTCTGCGGTTTCCGATGCTGGTTAATCCGCGTTATACGCCGCTTATTTTTCGTAAATCGATGGCGATTATCCAGCCTCCAGATGTGGAACCAAGGGCGGAGCACTCAGGGGCTTGGTCTGCTGAGCATTTCAGTGGATTGAACGCGATAAATTCGTATCACAATAGCGCCTATCGTTTAGTAGAGCACAGTATTGCTCAATATACTTCGATAGGAGCAAAGCCTCTACCAGTTAAATTGAAGATCCATCTCGACAGTGGTTTTGACTTAGCCCAACTCACTAGTTTGTATCATCCAATTGCCAGTCATCCGCGCAAGGATGGCAGTGTTGATATTGACTTGCTTTCTAGTGATGCCAATCAAGATTTTGTGCTGAAGTTTCGCCCTCAAGTCGGTCTGCGGCCAGAAGCGGCCATTTATGTGCAGCAGGGGCAAAGTTACCAAAAGGCTCAAACCAGCAATCGAGATGACTATGTTTTGTTGATGTTAATGCCGCCTCAAGGGGCTAAAGTGGATCAGTTAGACTTGCCAAGAGAACTGATCTTAGTGATTGATACTTCAGGATCGATGTCGGGGCAGTCGATGACTCAGGCTCGTCAAGCGCTACAATATGCATTGGATGGTTTAGAGCCTGATGATTCCTTTAATATCATCGAATTTAACTCGGATTATCGGCAATTTTCGGCGCACTCCTTGGTGGCAAATAAAGGTAATTTACAAGCCGCTAAAGGCTTTATTGCAAGTTTAAGCGCAGACGGCGGCACCGAAATGTTTAGTGCACTTAAGGCTGCCCTGAGCCACAACGAAGGCCAAAAAAATGGCTCTTTACGCCAAGTTATATTTATTACCGATGGTGCAGTGAGTAACGAAGTGCAGCTATTTGAATTAATTCGGCTGCAGCTTGGTGCGAATCGCCTATTTACCATTGGGATAGGCTCCGCGCCTAATTCACATTTTATGCAGCGGGCTGCCGAATTAGGTAAAGGCACATTTACCTACATTGGTAAGCAGAGCGAAGTGGAACAAAAAGTAACAGCCTTGTTTGAACAGATAGCTCATCCGGTATTGAGTGACATTCAGCTGAGATATGATGATGGCACAGTCCCCGATTATTGGCCCACGAATATTCCTGATTTGTATTCGGGGCAACCTTTAATGTTAAGTATTAAACAGGCGCATGGTCGACATTCACAAGTTTGGGTCAGCGGTAAATTTGGCACACAACAATGGCAACAAAATGTGAATTTAAAGAGCAATAAACAGGTTGCAGGTTTAGATTTGCTTTGGGCGAGGCAGCAAATATCGGCCTTAGAGCTGAGTAAAAACGGTGCTAACGAGCAACGCGTTGATCAGCAAGTATTAGCACTGGCGATGAAATATCATCTCGTTAGTTCGCAAACTAGCTTGGTGGCGGTAGATATTAGTCCGGTGAAACCTGCAACGCTTCGTGCAGTCGACAAATCGATAGATGGTGGGATGCCGAAGGGATGGCAATCGAATGGCGTATTGCCTCAAACCGCGACGGGCAGTCGGCTAGATATTTTATTTGGGCTAAGCTTGCTGCTTGGTGCCTGGGGATGGGGATACTTTAATCATCGTCGTGCAGCGGCAGTGCGAACTTCCGCCTTGATTTAGCTTAATGAGTCAGCTCTCTTTGGCTGGTTTTGTTAGAGGGAGTTGACAGTATGGGGAGCAAGTTATGATCTTAAGTTTCTTAGCCAAACATCCGTTACCATGTAGTTTATTTCTATTCGGTGTTCTGGTGTTGAGCCACGGTTTGTATATTCAGGCCAAAGCTTATCTTGCACAGCTGTTGATTGCGCAGGCATGGCAGCATACTTTAGTTGATCAGCAACCGCATAAACCTTGGCAGTGGGCCGATACTTATCCGGTGGGTAAGCTTAGCTTCGTGACCAAACAAGAGAGCATAAATTTTAAGCATCAAGTGGATTCCGTTTATGTGTTGGCGGGGGCATCTGGGCGTACGCTCGCTTTTGGCCCTGGCTTAGTTCTGAGTGGTGCGAAGATTGGGGAGGTGGGCAATACCGTGATCGCTGGGCATCGAGATACTCATTTTGCAAATTTAGCTGCGGTGAATAAGGGGGATTTGTTGCAGATTGAAGCGAGTCATGGCGAAACCTTGCTTTATCAAGTGATGAATACTCAGATCGTCGATCAATCCGCGACTCAGTTTATGGCACCAAGTGACGATAACCGCCTCACCTTGATTACTTGTTATCCCTTTAACCAATTAAGTGGTGGAGCCCAGCAGCGATATATTGTGGAAGCCTTATTGGTACATAAGCCTCGGGTAATATAGTCAGAATATTCGATGTTTTCTGACAATCCGTTGCTGGGTTTATTGTCAATCATCGGCCATTTTGTTTTGCTGTGATACCGAGGTTTCGCTCAGTCATTGGTGAGTAGTGCATCGCTAGCTTGAATAAATTTCGCCGAGGCCCGCGCTAGTTGCTGTGATCCTTGGCAAATAAAAGCTTCCAGTCGATAAAATCCTCTTTTTTGGCTCAGTAGTTTAGCTTGCACTGTTACTGTTGTTCCCACCCGAATTGGGGCAATAAAACGTACGCTTAATTCGGCGGTTAGCGCTTTAATGCCGCGCATCAACAAGCAGTGGGTCATGGCTGCATCAAGTAGTGTACTGGTCATGCCGCCGTGTAATAACCCATGATAGCTCTGATGTTGAGCGGTCACCGAAAATTGGCTGTTGGTCCAACCTTCAGCATCTAGTTGAAAGCGTAAATTAAGAGAGTGTGGGTTGAACTTGGGGTCGCTACAGACCATACAGTGCGAATGGCTTTGCATGGCTTTTGGATAAGTTTGCATATAGGGTCTCATGAGATATGAGCTCCGCGCCTGCGGAGCTCGATAATTATGGTGCTGTGGGTGGTTCTTCGATTTGATAAAGGTGTTCAGCACAGGCAGTTTTACAGCCACATAAACGTTGATCGTGAAGCATTGGTTTGGTGAGTCTAGCCCGTTTTTTTCGTTTAAAACCGAGCATGATCCCAACAAATAGCAATATGATAACAAAGGCGCTGAGGCAATAAGCTAAGAGTGACAGCATCGGCCGCGGCCTTTTTGGTGTTGCGGGTGAGCATGGCCTGGGTTGTCGTTACATCGACCTGATTTTTGCTCATGGTGATGTCCTTGATGATGGCGTTCTTCACAGCAGCGCCCTTGCTTTGAATTAGCAGGTTCATCATGGGTGCAGCCACAACCACCTTCAGCTTGTTTTTTCAGATGATTGATCGATGGACGTCCTTGAGAGGCATTTTGAAGCGGAATTAACTGGCTGGCGTTGCTAGCTAACTGCTCAATGGTTTTATTACTGGTTGGTGATTGTAATACGTTTAATGATAGAGCTAGTAACTTACCGAGCATTTGTTCGCCAATGTTGCGAACGATCACTAAGTTGGCCTGTTGCTGCTGAAGTAGAATAAGTAAGTCTTTTTTCCCCGAGCAGTTGGTGTTCAATCCCGGATTAGCGTGCCGGGACAGTTGTTCCCCCTGTTCGTTGACAAACAAGATACTGTCGGCTTTGGTGAAGTGTGGTGCGAGTCGATCATCATTAATGGGGATGGCAATTATCATTGGGTGTTACTCCTAGGTATGAAAGTACATCAGCACAACGCTGTTTGCAGGGCATATCAATGTTCATCATTTAAGCCCTCATCGAGTGCAGTTTGGTATTAAAAAACTAGCCTGTATTTGGCATATGCTATTTATACTCGTTATTTTTAGCATATGCAACATTTGGGATGACATTGTTCATGCTAACCGCCTACAGCAGAGGCGTGGCCGTTGGATTAAGCTGTTATCTGAGTTTGATGTCTGGATCTGATTTGCATCCGAGTTTGTTGCTAGCGAAGTGTTTTGTTATTGGTTTAAGGTGAGTTTTTTTGGCGTGCTTATTTTGACCGCTTAGCCAGTTTATGGGATGACTGTCCGATAAAAGCTGAACGAGCCGGCCTAACTGCGCAAAAAATAAAGCCCTGAGATGAGCGCCAACGAATAGTTTGGTGGATTTTTGTGGGGAGGACTAGACTATTGAGTATTTACTTGCTGGATTTGTTGCGGCAGAGCAAGCCTGTTTTTATTGCTTGCTCAAAAGTCTGGCTAAACGACAGTATCATAAGCGCGATAGGCACTAGCAGTTCACGCAGCATGTTTATATTAACTTAAAAGACAATTATTAGGTGCAATGGACTACACTCGATATGTGACTAATCTATTCATATTTGGGGTAATTCTATGAGCGATGAGCGGGTCCGTTATAGCAAACAAGACAGTTTAATTTCTACTACCACTTCAGATAGCCACATCACTTATTGTAATCAGGATTTTTGCCGAGTGTCTGGATACCAAGCTGCGGAATTGAAAGGTAAACCGCATAATGTGATCCGTCATCAAGACATGCCTAAAGCCGCATTTACTCAGTTGTGGCAGTATATTCAATCGGGTCAGAGTTGGATGGGCTTGGTTAAAAACCGCTGTAAAGGCAGCGGTCATTATTGGGTGTCGGCATTTGTTACCCCCATCGTTGATAAAAGCGGCAAAGTATACGAGTATCAGTCGGTTCGAACCGAACCGGATGATGCGCAGATCCATCGTGCTGAAACTGTCTATCAAGCCTTGAATAAGGGAGAGGATAAACGTTTTCGCCGTCGTTGGCTGGGAGTCTCTTCCGCTTTAGCGTGCGTTACATTTGTGGCGGTGTTGCTGGGAGCGGCAGGCTATCTTTGGTGGTGGCTGCCAGTTATTGTTGCGGGTCTGCAATTGCCAGTCATGTGGTGGAATCATCGTCGCCATCGATCCGTTGTAGATTTAGCGCAGCGCCAATATAGCAATGCTTTGATGGAATACCCTTATACCGGCCATTTTGATGACTGGTCAGCGATTGAATTAGCGGTAAAAATGAAAGGGGCTGAGCTTAGAGCTGTGACCGCAAGGTCAATCGATACCACAACCCAAATTCGTGAAGCCAATCGTGACGAATTAGCCAGTCGAAAACGTCTCACAGAGAATCTCAACGAGCAAACGGTCGCCACGGAGGCAATGGCGGCTTCAGCCGAAGAAATGCTGTCGGCAATTGAGGAAGTGGCTAACGACGCCCAAGAGAATTCAGTGTATGCTCAAAAAGTTCAGCAGATTGCATTGGATGGACAAGCGGTGGTCAATAATACCTTAGATTCGGCACAACAGTTACATCAAGAGTTATTGGTGTCGCACTCATCGCTAGAACAGTTAAACCAAGATGTGAATAGTGTTGAAGGGATCTTAGGTTTAATCCAAGCTATTGCTGAGCAAACCAATTTACTGGCCCTCAATGCTGCAATCGAAGCGGCGAGAGCCGGGGAGTCTGGTCGTGGTTTTGCGGTGGTGGCCGACGAAGTGAGGACCTTGTCGGAGAAAACCACTCATTCTGTGGATGATATTAGAAACAAGATTGAGGGTTTGAAAGCCACAGCAACAGATACTGGTAAGAAAATTTTAGCAGGGCAGCATTATTCAAATCAAAGTGTTGAGCAAACGCAGCAAACCCATTCAGCCTTTAGCGACATTGTCTCTCATATCAATTCAATTGGTGAACGCTCGGCGCGCACTTCCGAAGCGCTTTCGGAACAGGCGACGGTGACTCATGAAATGGTGAACCATATTCATCGAATGAAAGAGGCTATTTCAGGTACTGGTAGTCTCTCCGAGTTGTCAGAAGACCGGACTCGGCAAGTGATTCTTGAGCTGGATAGTCTTGAGCGATTAATTCGAGCCTTTGACGCCAAGTCTTCGTTTTAAGGGGGGGCTAGCAATTGAGGACTTGTTTGCTACGTTCTCCTGTGTTGGTAAGTCTTATCCTGTTGGCGCTCATGTCATCGTTTTAAGGGGGCGGTTTAGCAATTGAGAACTTGTTGGCTGCACTCTTCTGTGGTGCTAAGTCTTATCCTGTTGGCGCTCATCCATTTATCTTTTCGATTAAGAGGTCGACAAAAGCTCTTACTTTCGCTGGGCGAAAGCGGGCCGAAGGGAAGACCACATGAATATCGCCGCTCGGTAGCTGCCATTGTGGCAGAAGTTTGATTAATCGGCCGGCGGCAAGATCGTCGGCAATCGCATAATCAGGTAATACGGAGATGCCAGCATCGGCAAGTACTGCTTCTCGTACTGCGAGCGTGGCATCTAAGTAGATCGAAGCTTGCATCTCAATACTTTGCTGCTCACCATCATCGGATAAAAAATTCCAGCGTAAAGGATTATTTAATGCGGTGTTGGCGATGAACGGTAATTGGCTTAGATCTTTTAGGTTCAGCGGTTCTGGTAATTGAGCATGCAGCGACTTGGATACCACTAAAAATTGTTGAAATTCGCCAATTCGTCTTACGGGCAGGTTATCTTCGCTAAGCCAACCAACGCGGATTGCCAGTTCAACCTGTCCAGACATGATGTCGACAGTTTGATCGCTTAAGGCGGCATCTACTCTGCAGTTTGGATAGTGTCGGGTGAATGCAGCAATGGTGGGGACGATAATGCCGATCCCGTAATCGAAAGGTGCGGCGATCCGCAAGGTCCCTGAAGGTTCAAGTACGGTGTCGGTTAATTCGTCGAAGGCCTCTTCCGCTTCACGCAAAATTAATACGCAGCGTTGGTAAAAGGCTTGTCCTACATCTGTGACTTTAACTGAGCGAGTGGTTCGTACTAATAGCGATACTCGGAATTCTTGCTCCAGTCTAGCGACCTGCTGGCTCACCACGGCTTTGGTGATGCCGAGACGCTCGGCTGCTGCGGTGAAGGAACCCGTCTCTACCACAGCGGTAAAATAGACTAAGCGACGCATGTTACCGAGGTCACCTAAGTTAGTTTCAGTCTTATTGTTTATTTTTAGCATACTATATGTATATATGTAATGCGTTTAACTGTCAATGTATTCGGTTTAAAGTAGCTACACTTAACTGAGGAGATAAACAATGAACATCACCCTTAACTATTTATTCGATCCATTATGCGGTTGGTGCTACGGCATCTCCCCTGCGTTTTCAGCGCTCGCGAACGCTAGCGAGCAAGTTCATATCAAACTGCTACCCACTGGACTTTTTTCCGGCGCAGGCTCAAGAGCGATGAACGAAGAATTTGCAGCTTTTGCCTGGTCAAATGATCAGCGTATTGCCAGCCTAACTGGACAGCCTTTTAGTGAACAATATCGTCACCGTGTATTAGCTGATCATCAGCAACGTTTTGACAGTAGCTTGCCAACAATCGTGCTGACGGCGGTTGCTTTAACCCAGCCAGAAAAAGAGCTGGAGATGCTGAAAGCGATTCAGAAACTTCGCTATGTGGAAGGCCGCAATGTCACTGACCGAGCGACCTTGGAGCAGGCCTTACATACATTAGGACTTAGCGATGCAGTTGCATTATTAGACAGCCCTGAGTTGCACAAAGCGAATCAACAGCGCCTCGAGCAGGCTCAAAATTTAATGCAAGAGTTCGCTGCCCGTGGAGTGCCAAGTTTGATTGCTGAGTCTAAGGGACGTCGTGTGCAATTATCTACAGCAGATTTTTATGCCGACTCACAAGCTTTATTGCGTCAGCTTAAAGCGCTTTAGAGCGCTAGCTAAGCTTATTTATTTCTGCACTCTTAATGTGCGATTAGTTACAATTTAAAAGGAAAGATAATGTCTATTAAAAATAATTTTATGAAGTTTATCGCGGCTGGCATCGTTGCAGTTTCTAGTATCAACGGTGCTGCATTTGCGGCAGAGTCTGCATTGAAGGTGCAGCATTTTCCGGCTGGAGAACACGGCTTTTATCGCGCTCCAGTATTGCTTAGCGGCGAACATGACGCGCTGTTGATTGACGGTGGTTTTACTTACCCCGACGGTCAGGCTTTAGTGGCTGCTATTAATGCTTCGGGTAAGACCTTAACCACTATTTATGTGAGTCAAAGCGATCCCGATTATTATTTCAGTCTCGCGCCGATAAAAGCGGCATTTCCTGATGTACGGGTGATTGCTGCTTCGGCAACGATTGAGGCAATTAAAGCTAATGTGAAGAAAAAACTCGCTATTTGGGGGCCTCAACTTCAAGCGAATGGTCCACAAACCATGGACGATATTGTGCTACCAGAAGCCTATGATGAATCTTCTCTTCGTATCGAATCGCATCACTTGGATATCGTCAACGCAGAGGGTTTAGCCAACCGTCGTTACTTGTGGGAGCCTTCAAGTCGAGCTATTTTGGGTGGTGTGATGGTATTTTCAGGGGTGCATGTATGGACCGCTGATACCGCTGGTGCAGCGGGGCGTGAAGCCTGGATCAACAATCTGAATGCCATGCTTGAGCGTGAACCTAAGATGGTGATTGCTGGGCACATGAGTCCCGATGCACCGACTGACGCCAGTGCTATTCGTTATACTCGAGACTATTTATTGGCTTTTGAAGAAGAACTCGCTAAAGCTACGAATAGCGAACAGCTTATCAAAGCCATGACGAAACGTTACCCGAATGCTGGAATGGGCGTAGCCCTACAAATTGGTGCAAAAGTGGCCATGGGCGAAATGAAGTGGGGCTAAGCCGCGTGTATTAGGCTTAGGTCTTTGGGGAGCGGAGCGACAGTGATACCAGATATCTCCTTCAATCGTTAGCTGTTCCGGCTTCCTTGCTTTAATGATTGAGCTGCTAAGTTTGTTAGTAGCTCTTTTTATATATGAATCCTTGAATATGATCGGCTTAGGCGAGGTAAACTTATATCATTGAGGATATTTTGGGTCCGCCGAAGCGCTAGATGCCTTTAGCTTGCGACAATAAATGTCATAATTGTTAGCAGTGTGTTTAAAAAAATCGTGAACCCAAACTGATATTATTTTATCGAAAGGCTTGGTTTCTCCCTCCTTGTTTTACATTTCGTGTTTTTTTGGGCGCTGTTGTTGTCCTTGTATATTTCACATTATCATTTGATTCTACTTCTATTTTGCGTGGAAGCGATAAGCGCATCACATCGCGGTGAACTGGACTTTTTGAATCTTGCCGAGTGGGGTAATGTAGGCTTAACTTACGATGCAATTCATATTTTAGTAACAATTCGCCAGTTTTATGTGAATTGTTTGAGAATGTAGGGGCTTGCCACGCGAATAAAATCAATTTAGCCCAATGGCAATGAAGCGCTTTACTGATGCTGTATTTAAAGTGCATATCAGATACTGATTTACGGTAAGCAAAGTAGAGGTTGTGAATCGCCTTAAGACTGGTGTTGAGCAATTTTTTACCCCGAATCCGAATAATTTAGTGCACTGATTTCTTCAAGTATGGGAGACAGTTATGAGTTTTTTTTGGGGGCGCTTATCCATTGCGACAAAACTATATGTGACGATGCTTGTGGTGGGCTGCTCGCTGTTGATCATCACCCTTAACTACACCTATCAACACGAAAAATCTTTGGTTGAAGCGATGGCTCGTCAGCAAATTAAGGCCATGAGCGAAAGTTATTTCGAGGGCCTGAATACTTTGATGTTATCGGGGGCGATGGCAAATAAAAATTTATTGCATAAAAAGATGTCTAGCCAAGAGAATATCCTTGATATCAAACTGATTCGCTCAGAATCGATTCAGGCGATGTTTCATCCCAGTGAAGCTTCGGTTAGTTTAACCGACAATCAACGTCAGGCTTTCACTGGGCAAACGGTGGTTAAGCAAAGTATGATTGAACAACAATCTGCGCTGACGGTACTGACACCTATCATCATGAGCCGCGATCATGGCGGTGTTGATTGCCTTTCTTGTCATGTGACCAGTAAGGAAGGCGAGACCGCAGCGGTGATTGAAGTTGCATTTTCACTCGCCAGCGCTCAAAAAATTATTTATAGCGCACTGCTTAAGCAAGCCAGTCTGTTAACGGTAGTTTTTTTTATTGGCATGTTGATGTTGGCCTTGATTTTTCGAAGTGCGGTGGCAAAGCGTCTTAAATTACTGCGTAATCGTTTGTTGAAAGCGGCTGATAACTCAGATCTAGCTGTGGATTTTTCGGATCAATACCACGATGAAATTAGTGGCGTTTATGCTTCGTTACAATCATTAGTGAATAGTTTTAAACAGAGTTTAACTCAGCTGACGAGTAGTAGTGACGAATTACATGATACTGCCGAGCAGGTCAGTCATGTGGCTGGTTCAACTGAACAATCAGTCACAAGGCTGAAGGCTGGAACCGATTCTGTTGCGACCACCTTAGTCCAAATAGAAGCCTCATCGAATGATGTGAAACAAAATGCGCAGTTCACCACCGACCGAACCCAGCACGCCAGTCTACATGTTGAGTCTGGTGCGAAGAAGGCGCAACAAATACTTGCTTATATGCAAGCCTTAGTGGCGATTGTAAAAGATGCCAACGAAAGCTTACTTGAATTAGGCGAGCGAAGCGAAAGGGTGAATTCGATGGTTGAAGCCATTTCAGCTATTGCTGAGCAAACCAATCTATTAGCCTTGAACGCCGCCATTGAAGCAGCGCGAGCGGGAGAGCAAGGTCGAGGGTTTGCGGTTGTAGCAGATGAGGTGCGTTCGTTAGCGAGTCGAACCCATCAGTCGACAGGGGAGATTAAACAGATTAATGAGCAGCTGACCCAACAAAAAGATCGTGTGATTTCGGTGATGAACGAGGCGAATACTGCAGTTAGTAACTCGGAAACGAGTATTGAAGAGTTATGTGCGATCTTGGAAGATATTGCCATACAAAGCCGCGAGATAGCCCAGCTAAACTCACAAGTGGCGCAAGCCGCTGATCAGCAGAACCAAGCGGTTTCAGAGGTGAATCAGCATGTGACGAGCATTCAAGATATCGCTGACGTCACCGCGCATGATGCCAGCCAGCAGCATATTATTAGCGAACGTGTCGTTGCATTGGCCACCGAGCTTAAACGGCTTGTGAATAGTTATAAGTTGTGAGTAGCAATAGGGGCGATGTTTGTTGGTCAAACTAAATAGCTTGATCATCGTTTATGGTTCCATGTCGGTGTCCATATACTGACCATCGAGTGAGGCTTGAAGCATGTGCTGATAACGTCCACTTTGCTTTAATTGGCTTAGCCCTCGATTGAATTTAGCTATCAGCTGTTGCGCATTTGGTGTTTGTTTAGAAATGATGAGGTAATAACGATCGCTCGTGACTGATTTGGGGTGATGAGTGATTTGAGCGATTTCATTGGGATTAAAATATTGCTGCAATAGATAATAACCAGCAGCTTTATCGAGTTGAAAAACTTGAATATAACCTCTTAGTAAGCGAGCGAAGTTACTGCGGTCCGACTTACTTCGGTCAATTGTGATGAGCTTCTGTCTCTCTAGTTTTTCTAGTAGTTGGTACTTATAACCCGCCGCCCCACCAAATTTAACGCCATATAAGTCTTGCGGTTTATGCCAATCGAATGCAAAACTTTTCAGATGAAAAAATACCGAAGTCCCCTCTATTACGAAGTCTGCACTATACAAAAACTGTTGCGCGCGATTGTCATTGTAAGACCAAATGAGCGAGCCATCGACTTCACCCAATTCAGCTAATAGGTAGGCTCTTTTCCAAGGGTAAAATTGATAATGAACCTCGATCCCTTGAAGTTTGAATGCTTCACTCACGATGTGTGAAGCAACGCCACCGTGTTTCAAATTTACAGATAGATAAGGCTCCCATTCGCCATTGCTAAGAATTAGCGAATGGAGCGCTAATGTTGGAAATGACGGATAGAGTAAAAGTGCAAATATTATCCCTGTTGAGAGCTTTTTCATAAGTTCCACATAGTTGATGCGGTTGTATTAGTTTAGACTATTTTTGATCTTGTTATTTAGCTCGGTTCTCTATTGCAAAAAACTGCCAGCTCAACCAAGCTCGATAATATTAAAATCGGGTCTGAGTTATAAATACTCGTAGCATTGCAGCTTGCGCTAAGCCATTGTTGTATTATAGGGCTTTAGTTGAAAATGATACCCAATGATGATCAAAGACTTTAATTTATTGCGGCTGTTACTGGTGTTAAACGAAGAGCGGCAAACAACATTAGCTGCGAAACGGTTGCACCTTAGTCAACCAACGATCAGCGTCATGCTGCGAAAACTACGTGAGCAATTTAATGACCCACTGTTTGTTCGAGACAAAAATCAGTTGGAGCCAACGGTGCGTTGTCAGCAGTTACTGATGCAGCTCCCTGCGCTGCTGGATCAATTGGATTCGTTATATATTAACCAGAAAAATTGGGACATTTCCCTGCTCGAAGGCGAGATCACCTTGATATTGTCCCCCCCTTTAATGAGCTCTTTCGCCGCCCCCTTAGTGAGTAAGCTTAGTGCTCAGGCCCCGTTAATTACGGTCGAGTGTTACCATTGGGGCTTTGAGGCTCAGCGAGATCTGGAGTTAAAAAACCAATGCTGGGGTTTTAGTTATCTACCCATGGAAACCAATAAAAATATTTTGCAAAAGGATATTGGTGATGATGAATTTGTAATGGTGATGCGTAAAGACCATCCGCTTCAGTCCTCAGAACTCAGTGCCGTGTTAGCTTATCCCTTGTGTATTAATTTAATCTTTGGTGAATCCAGCGTCTCTCGTAGTGAGCAGATACTTAAGTCTCTTGAGCTCGACAAAAAGATTAGTGTGCGTACCAGTGATATTGGCTTAATGTTAGCCTTGGTTGCTGATGGTGATTATATTGGTATTGTTTCTAGGAATATTGCTGCTCGATTTCCTTATAAATTTCGCTTCGAGCCTTTACCTCATTCTCTGCCTAATAAAAGCAGATTCCGAAGTATTGCGCTATTTACCCATCAGCGAAATCGCATTGACCCGCTTACCAACTGGCTATTTGAGGAAGCTTCCGCAATTATTGATGGTGAATAGCATTATTAATATTTCTAATGGAGCTTATAGAAATTCATCGATGGGGGGAGGAAAGCGCTTTTGTTAGGCTTATAAAGTAATTTAATGATTCACTTTATAAGGGGTTTAAATGAACCATAAGTTCTGTTCCGCAGTCATGTTTTGTTTTGCTTCAGGTTTTGCTCTTTCTAGTTTCGCGCAGTCTCAACACAGCGCTGAAGAGGAGCTTGCTTATCATCTCGGGGTACAAGCTTTTATTTATGGGACGGGTCCGCTCACTGTGGCAGCCGTTCGCCAAACCTCTACATCGGTGACAGCCCCGATGGATAACGCGATGGCACCGCTAAATCAAATGGGCAAAACGCGCGTCTTATCGGGTCCGCAACACCGTATTGTTCCTACGGTAAACAACGACACCTTATACTCTCAATCACATATTGATTTGGATGTATCTGGGCCGATGGTTATCGAAGTCCCTAGAACCGATAACCGTTATTTTATTGTTCAGTTGCTCGATGCCTACTCTGATTCTATCGATGACCTTATTAAGCAAAATGCTGGCACTCAAGGGGCTAAGTTTTTATTGGTCCAGCAGGGTTGGCAGGGGGAAATCCCAGAGGGCATTAGCGGGGTGATTGAGTCACGTACCCCCATGGTTTGGTATATTCAACGTACTGGTGTGGCAGGAGAGCAAGATCTGGATGCGGCGCTTGAAGTACATGACGGTTTTATCCATTATCCTTTATCTGAATACGGTGAGTCTCACGGCGTAGTTAGCCTTCAACAATCTTCAGGTGGTATTCCGCCAATGGCTCGTCCCCAAGGTTTGGAGTGGTTTGCCTTAATTGATCAAGAATTAAGACAAAACCCTTTAGCCGAAGATGCCGCTATGGTGGCGCAATTTAAATACATTGGTATTGGAGGAGAAACGCCTTTTAATTCGGAGCTGCTTTCTGCAGCGCAAAAACGCGGTTTGCTGCGTGCGGTGGAATCTTCAGCCCGTATTATTGACTACGCAGGTCGTCAACTTGGCGCAACTAGTCACGGTTGGTCGATGATGTTTGAAGGGGGGCGTTATGGCCAGGATTATTTGAGCCGCGCGAGTATTAATTTACGCGCCGCTGGCTTAAATGTGCCAGAGCGAGCACTTTACCCAAACCGCTACACCGACTCTCAAGGTATGCAATTATCGGGTAAATATCAGTATCGAATGACCATGCCAGCGGATGCGCCAGCAAAAGAGTTCTGGTCCTTAACTATGTACGATGCTACAAATTTGTTTATGGTGGAGAATGAAATCAATCGTTATTCGATTTCCACTAATCGTCCTGAAGAGTTGAAGTATGCGACAGATGGCACCTTGCCGATTTGCATTCAACATCAACGTCCAGAAGGCGAGCATTGTAATTGGCTACCAGCACCAGAAGATGACTTTTATTTGCATCTTCGCTTATATGAGCCGACTCAACAAGTGCTTGATAATGAATATCCAATGCCACAGGTGATCAAACAAACTCTTTAAGCGATTTATTTTCGCTTGTTCAAAACCCAGTGGACATTCCATGGGTTTTGTTTCCTGAATGCCAGAGTTTTATGTACCAGTAACACCGGAACAAAAAATAGACCACCTTAAGTTACTGATTTGTTTATATGGATTTTTGTATTCTGATGGCGTTGTGCGTAGTTTAAAATAAAATCCTGCAAGTGAGTCGTCTTCCACTAAGTGTATGTTGTTCGTCCTTTTGGTTTGATGAGTGTTGGTGGTTTTGTCGCTCCCATTAAGACAACGGAGAAGAGGGCTGATGCTCTTTGATTCAATACGATGTTGCTTCTAATAATCTTTGCTGTGTCGCAAAACATTAAGCTTGTGAATAAATATATTTATGACCAAAAAATCGCTATTGATTTTAAGATTATTTTTTTGTTGTTTTTTGTATCTATTACCTAGACTAGTTGTATGGCGTCATAACATGCATATAAAGGATGAACATGCGAATTAACTCTATTCGATTAAAGGCGATGTTTCCAACCGCCTTGCTGGCGGTTATTTTGGTTGGCTTATTTATTTTTTCTAAAGCTATGACTTCTATTCAACAAAAAGCTCTAACCGTTCAGAGTGAGCATTATTTTGCAGCAATATCGGCGGTATTAAATGCGGACCGAGATATCTATCAGGCGCGTTTAGCAATCGAAAAAATCTATTGTGGCGAAGGGGCTCTCGTTGAGAATAGAGCTGAATTTGAAGAAAATGCCCAACAGGTACTGGACCGTTTCCATTTATATCGTAAGAATCTTGAAAGTGAACCCGAGTTACTCGCTTCCTACACCCAATTTGAACAGTATTTTCAGGATTGGTACTCTGCGAGCGAACTCGTCATGGCATCTGCAAAAGAGGGGGTTGATTTTGGCCCTGAGTTTATTGAGTTGGATCGGCAATTTGGAGTGATTCGGCAGATGCTTGACCAAGCGGGAGAGAAGCTGAATGAACATACTCAGAAATTGGAAGCGGAAAACATCGATCAGGCTACACTGAATCGTTACGTTGAAGCTATATCTGAAGTACTGAAAGCAGATGTGGACATCTATCAAGCGCGCTTAGCGATGCAGAAATTGATGATTCACGATGGTCTGCCGCAGCAGAATAAAGCTTCTTTTAAAAAAAATGCCGCTCAAGCCTTGCAACGTTTTCATGCCTATCGTGCTTACTTAATTGATGAGCCTAATTTAACGGAACCTTATCAGAAGCTTGATACCTTGTTTACCGAGTGGCATCACAACAGTATTGCTTTTATTGAATCCACTGAAGTCAAGACTAACGGTGCACTCTCTGAGGCATTAATGCGGCTCGATGAAAAGTTTAAAGTGGTTCGCTCTCAATTAGATCAAGCCGGAGAAGACGTTAGAGCAAAATCTCAAGAGAGTGATGAAATTTTAAGAGAACAGGTGGAAAGTCTAGAAAGTATTGCCATGGTGATCATTATATTAGCTTTTATCGTCGCGATCGGATTTGGTTATTACATGCCTTTGCTGTTGACGCGTAACGTAAAAAATATGGCCAATCGAATTAAAGAAATCGCCGAGGGTGATGGTGATTTAACTGCTCGTATTAATTCCAGCGCTGGTGACGAACTAGGTGACCTCGCTCATGAGTTTGACGGTTTTGTTGAGCACCTACGTTCAATTATTAAAGTGATTCACAATAAAAGTGAGGCCTTAGGAGGGATGACCGAACAGTTTAACGGTGTGTCCAGTGAAGCCAGCGCGATCACCTTGGCTTTAGTGGATGCCTCAAACTCAATTGTGAGTGCCAGTAGCGAAATGAATATGTCTAATCAGCAAATGGCTGAGGTTGCCAAAGATACAGTTAAGGAAGCGAATAACTCCAACCAGCTTTCCAAACAGGGGATTGCCGCGGTCAATACCTCTAATCAAGCCATATCTAGCTTGGTCAATGATATCGAGGTGACCGAGAGTCAATCTATAGAGTTAGAAAAAAGCTCACAAACCATCGCCTCAGTACTAGAGGTGATCCGTAAAATTGCCGAGCAAACTAATTTGCTGGCTTTGAATGCGGCGATTGAAGCGGCTCGAGCCGGAGAGCAGGGGCGTGGATTTGCGGTGGTTGCTGACGAAGTCCGAACCTTAGCGACTCGTACCCAAGACAGTACCAATGAAATTGAGGGCATGATTGAACAGTTGAAAGTAAACGTGGAACGTTCCTCAAGTGCCATTCAAAATAGTCGGAAAAATGCCGAGAGTACGGTTGATAACTTTAGTCAGGTTATTCAAATATTTGATGAGCTTCGTGCGTCTTTTGGGCGGGTTCAGGAAATGGCCGATCACACGGCTCAGGCGACTCAGGAGCAATCGGCAGTCTCCAGCGAAATCAATCAAAATCTTGTTTCTTTAAAAGAGCAAACCGATGGTGTGCAAAATGTCGCGGATGAAATTCAGTCTCAGTCGCATAATATTTCCGATTTATACCAAGAGCTGAACAAGCAGGTGGGCAGCTTTAAGGTATAAAGGCTGAGTCGGCAGGCTTTATTGGCTCGTCCGGCAAGCTGTTTTGTTTTGGCCGGGCAATAAGGTGAGCTTGTACCATAGTGGCCATTGCCTGTAAGCCAGCATAAGAGTTTGAGATGGCCAAGTCGCGTGGCACCAATACATAATTGCCACTTCGACAGGCTTGCAGAAAGTTGCAAAAGTTTGCCAGCATGGTATTCATATGCGCTATTTCAGTTGCCGCGCCACTAGCTTGATCGGCGCGATAGGGGGAAAAAATAATGTCGGCATCCAGTTCCGGTAGGCGCTCTACGCTGAGCGAGATACGCTGGCCTGGGTCGATGGCATTGATTAACTCTGGAAAATGAAAACCGGCATCACGTAAGACCTGGCCTAAGGCGCGATAGCTATGGTAAACACTGAGTTTGCCACGTAGTGATTGAAATACCGATGCGGTGATAGTGGCCGAACCGATGCTATTTTTAAGCGCGGCGATTTGCATGGCATAACGGCGCTCTAGTCTGCCAAGTTGAACTTGGCTTGCGGTTAATTTAGCCAGCTTGCGATAGACCTGCGGCGCCCCTTTACTACTATCGATGACCACCGTTGGCGCAATCCTGGCTAACAGTTCAATTGGAGTTGAGCGGTTTTTTTCGGTGATGATCAAATCGGGTTTCAAGCTCACGATTTTTTCCAGATCAAGCTTCGTGGCGCCGATAAAAGAGATTGAACTGTTATCGAAATCAACACCGGTTAATCGTGCACTGGAGCGCAGATAGGGAGTGCCATTACGATTCAGTCGACCATGACTGCCGATAGGCAAAATACCTAATTCAATGAGCGGAATGGTGATATCTACGTCGTAGGTAGACACGAGCCGTTTCGGGTGCACCGGCACAGCTACGCTTCTGCCAAGGTCATCAATATAGAAGGTGGTGGTGAGTGCCAATACATTGCTGTTATTTAAGAAACAGCAACACAGAGTGAATAAAACCGTACGAATTAATTTCAAAATTGATCCCTGCGCATCCAAAGAAGGAAAATTAAACTGGGTGCTCCAAGCACTGACAATATAATCCCCGTAGGTAAGGTGAGTGGGCTAAAGGCGGCGCGGGCGAGGGTATCAGCACTGAGTACCAATAAAGCGCCAATCACGCCACTGCCGAGCAGCAAACTGCGTTCACTGTTGTTTGCCAGCAAACGGGCGAGATGTGGTGCAATTAAGCCAACAAAGGCCATCCCCCCGGCGACCGATACGCTGGTGGCCACCAATAAAACGGCTGCGCAAAAACGCAAACTGGCAATTAAAGATCGGCGCACACCAAGGCTTGTTGCCAGAGCGTCACCCAGTGCTTCTATATTTGCCGAGGGGCAGCACAGGATTAATATCAGTGCACAGCTAAGCAATATCAAGCTGGCAAGTTGCACACTGGACCAGGTTGCCGACTGCAGATCGCCGGCAAGCCAAAGCATCACCGTTTGTAGATCTTGGGTACTGCTTGAGGATAGCAAAATAAACATCACCGCGGATAATAACCACGATAAACAAATGCCGATCATCACCAAACGCAGACTGGTACTCTGTTTGGCGAGCAATTTAACCGACAGTCCGGCAGCTAATCCCCCAGCCATCCCCAGTAAGGGGCGCCAAATTAACGCCAGCTCTGAGCGCATCAGTATCACGCTTACAATTGCTAACGCAGCGCCTTCGCGTACCCCCAAAATGGAGGGATCGGCTAAACCATTTCGGGTTAAAGATTGCATCACCGCACCAGCACAGCCGAGCATTGCACCACACAACATGGCTAAGCAGATCCGAGGCGCACGAAACGCATCAAGGATCAACAAATCAGCCTGTTGAGCCGCCGAGTCGTCGAGGCTTCCCAGATGAAAATAGCTCAACAATGTGTCGAAGGGCACAGCTTCACTGCCGGTGAGCAAGGCCGTCATTGCCACCGCAACGAGTGTCATACTCAGCCCCGCCAGGCTGAGCAGCGGCAATAAATGAAATGTGAGTGAAAAAGGACCCGTGCGCAGGGTCAACGCGCTTGCTTTGTTCATCGTATCCGTCTCGTGAAAATCCACATAAACACCGGGGCACCAACCAATCCGGTTAGGGCTCCCGTGGGTAACTCCTGAGGCGAGATGATGCTGGTGGCAGCAAGGTCGGCAGCCAGTAATAAACTCGCCCCGGTGAGTGCAATAAGCAGCATTGATTGCCGCGTGGGACGGGCGTGCACACCCCGCCATATTGAAGGGGAGATTAAACCCACAAAACCAATCGGTCCCACTAGGGATACCGCAGTTCCGCTTAACAGCGCTGCGGCACAAAGGGCAAAAAATCGGGTCAGCTTAACCGAGGCTCCTAAACCTCGAGCCATATTGTCGCCCAGTGACATTGCATTTAATTGCGGCAGTAGTAGCAAGCTCATCAACACCGCCAGGCCGATAAAAGGCAAGCCGGCGAGCACTGTGGATAGTTGCGCACTGGCCCCGTCACCCACTAACCAAAAGCGCAACTCGTCCAGAGTGTTTTCATCCAGCAGCAAGATGGTGGCGCTAATGGCATTCGCGAGAGTGGAAAACGCGATGCCACAAAAAATGAGTTTCAGCGCCTGTAAACCCTTGCGTCCAGAGGAGGCTAGCGTTAATACCATGCTGAACATGATGGCGGCACCAATACTTGCAGCCAGCGGCCGTAAAGGGCCAATTAATGGCACAATTGGAAAGGCCGTCAGGCTTACCACCATTAAGCTGGCACCAGCATTAAGACCTAAGATATGGGGTTCGCAGAGACGGTTAGCCAGCGTGAGTTGCATTAAATATCCGGCTATAGCGAGGCAGATGCCTGCAAGCAGGATCGCCGTAACTCTTGGCAGCCGCAGTGCTATCAATACCCGTTGCTCAAAGTTGTTTGGGTCGTAGTCAATAATGGCATGGGCCAAACTGCTGAAGGGAATATCGCGTGGCCCTTCGATGAGATGTACCAAGCCTAATATGAGCGTGACAAGCAGCATTAAGCTGAGCTGTCCGCTGGTCGTCAAGTGAAGCTGCCGCGGTGGGCTAAGTGCTGATATGTTCATGCGCTTTGGGCTTGGTGTTGATTGGGAGCGGTTTTGCTTAAAAAAATCGGTAAGCCAGTTTGGGGATGTGGCACTGCCAATAGTGGCGTTTCAAATACCTGCTCCACGATGGCCGTCGTGCATTGGCTTGGATGCTCAAGCTGATGGAGGATCTGACCTTGTTTAAGGAACACCAGATGGTCGGTGTATTGCAAAGCTAGGTTGAGATCATGCAACACACAAACAATGGTTCGCCCGTGATGCTTGACTAAATCTCGTAATAATTCAAGCAATTCAACCTGATGGCGCATGTCGAGAAAGCTAGTTGGCTCATCTAGCAAGATCAGCTCGGTTTGCTGCGCTAAGATCATGGCTATCCAAACGCGCTGGCGCTGTCCGCCGGATAAACTATCGACCAATCTTGCGGCAAGATGAGTGGTCGCGGTTAACCGCATTGCTTCGGCCACGGCCTGTTGATCCTGTTCGCTCCATTGCTTGAGCAAGCCTTGGTGTGGAAAGCGACCCCGGGCAACTAAATCCTTAACGCTGAGATCTTCCGGCACGCTTGGTTGTTGTGGTAATAAGCCAAGCGTACGGGCCACTTGCTTGCTGGGTATATCAGCTATATTCCGCTGTTGTAAAAAGACAGAGCCTCGTTGGGCTGGTAATAAACGTGAAAGGCTGGCTAACAAGGTCGACTTCCCCGATCCATTAGGTCCCAGTAACACCGTCATTTTTCCGGAGGCCAGTTTGAGATTGAGGTTTTTTAGAACGTTATGGCCTGCGTGTCCGGCATCTAAATGTTCAGCACGCAGGATTGCAGGCTCTGAGGTCGGCTGAGCGCGCTTGTCCATTTATTTATCTCCTAGGTGGTAATAGTCGTATGTGACATCGATGTTTGCCTAAATTATGTTTAAATTTCATACAAATAGTAACGCAAACGATTCGCATTTTAGTTTCTATTGAGGTGAAAATCACGTAACATTTATGGTCTTGTTAAATTAAGTTGTGGCGATAGGCTGAAAAATAACCCGTTTGCAGTGTAGCCATCGTATAAATGGAATGATCGATGTTATTCAATATTTCTTCTAGACAGGCAGGCCAGTGCCGCGTTGTTTTGGGTTTTACTTTACTGGTATGTCCTCGTTTACTGTATGCTGCGACTGAAAGCAGCCTGACCAAGGAAACCTTAGAGCTTACGGTGATGAAGGTTCAAGCCGCTCAAGACCGTTATCGTTTAGCAAACAGTTCGCTGGCGACACGAACAGCCACCTCTGTCATGGACATCCCAAAATCGATAACCGTGATCAGCCCTCAGCAGCTCAAAGACCGCTCCAGTGACTCCCTGATCGATGCTCTTTCTCATGTGAGTGGCGTGAGCGAAACCAATACCATTGGTGGGAAAGAAGACGCAATTATTCGCCGCGGCTTTGGCTCTAGTCGTGATGGCTCTTTGTTAAGCGATGGTTTAAAGACGGCTTTTCCTCATTCGTTTAATGTAACCACCGCCTATGTCGAAGTATTAAAGGGTCCCTCTTCTACGCTGTATGGTGTGCTCGACCCAAGCGGAATGGTAAATGTGGTGAGTAAAAAACCACAGCAAATTTTTTCTGCTGAAGTTTGGTCAAAGTATTCTGCCTTGGGGGCAGGGCGTTTTGGCGAGGTGTTGGGGGGCGACCTGACCGGGCAGCTCGGCAATAGTGATTTTTCCTACCGACTGATTGGTGAATTTGAAGACAGCGACTACTGGAGAAATTTTGGTCAGAATCGAAACTGGACGATTGCACCTTCGTTGCTTTGGCAAGGAATGAACACCGAAGTGCTACTTTCTTATACCCATCAACAATATTTAGCCCCCTATGATCGCGGCACCATCTTTGATGTGACTCAGGGAGATTTTGTTGCGACAGACCCACGACTTCGTTTCGATGAAGTGTTCTCGGAAATCGAAGGGGACTCGGATCTGGCAAAACTAGCGCTGAACCATCATCTCAATGCAAGTTGGGATGTGGCACTCCATTATGCCTATTCTCAGGATGATTTTGTCGCCAATCAGGTTCGAACTCGAGGCTACGATTCGGCGACCGGCAATGTGACCCGACGGGCGGATGTTCGAGACTATTATAAACGGAGTATGCATGCGGTTCGCAGCGACCTCACCGGCCAGACCGCCAGTCTGGGGGGGCAGCATCATTTATTATTGGGCGCTTCCTTCGACCATGAAACAACTCGACGTTCCAAACTGCAAAACTGTAATACCAACTCAGATTTTAATATTTATGACCCGCTGTATGGACAGATGCAGGGCTGTGATTACAATGCCGAGCAAGCAGTGGGCGAATATGAAACCATAACAACGAGTGCGTTTTATCTGCAGGACCAACTGCACTTGAATGAGCAATGGATAGCTGTTGCTGGATTACGGATGCAGCAGTTTGATATCGATGCTGGTCGAGGCGCTGCGCACAATACCGACTCCAGTGGCACCGCCTTATTACCTAATGCAGGTCTGGTATGGAAGGTGACTGGGGATAGCTCGCTGTATGCTAATGTTGGCCAAACTTTTCGTCCGAATAGTTCAATTGGCAATCCCTACGGTAATTTGGACCCTGAACAGGGCACGGCTTACGAATTTGGCAGTAAGTTTGATCTGGGCCAGCGTTTTAGCATGACGCTGGCGTTTTATCATGCACTTAAGCAAAACGTGGCTTACTCCGAAACGGTGAACGATGAAACGGTTTATCGCACCGCAGGTCAGGTTCGCTCTCAAGGCATCGAATTGGATGTGGCGGGTGAACTTTTCGAGCGATTGCAAGTTGTTGCCAGTTATGGTCTGACGGATGCGAAGGTGTTGGAAGATCCTGACTATGCAGGCAAGCGTTTGGCGAACGTTGCGAAACATACCGCTTCGCTGTGGTTAAGTTATGATCAAGGATCGCTTTTCTCTGGTAAGGGGAGTTTACGTTACGGTGGGGGGCTTCGCGCCGCCAGTAAACGGGCGGGTGACAATAACAACTCTTTTTACCTGCCAGCTTACAGTGTTGCCGATGTATTTGCAGCCTATACCTTCGAGCGCGAACATCCGATTACTGTGCAATTGAATTTGAACAATTTGTTTAATACCCAATATTACAGCTCGTCTATTGGTAGCTCCGCCTATGCGGTGGCAGTGGGGCAACCATTTCATGCTAGCTTGAATTTGAGCATGGCATTTGGTGATTAGGCACGGGCGCTCCTGCTATGCTTAAACAGCTGTGGTTGCCTCTACAGAGGCTTAAAACATCTTGTAGTGGGCAGGAGAATAGCCCTTCATCATTGCATCGCTCATCTTTAATAATCGGGGCAGTGCATAGATAAAAAACATTTGATAGCCTTCGCAGAGCTGATTCAGGGCTTTGCCTGGTTCAGCGGCGAGGCTACGGTTTTTCGGACAGCCACCTTGACATAGGGCTAAAAAATCACAGCTTTGGCACTGGCTGCAAAGGCTCGCCGATTTATTCGCGGCAAATTGACGTTGCTGTTGGCCGCTGACCATGCTTTGCAGCGAGTCTTGTTGCACATTGCCGAGGCGGTGATCAGAGTAGGCGAAGTGATCACAGCTATAAACTTCACCATCGGCTTCTGCCATCAACTGTTGTCCACAGCTGGCGGCATGGTGGCACATTTGGCTGGGGTAGCCCATCAACAACATCAGACAATTTTCAAAAAATTGCACGTAAACTTGACCCACATCTTGCTCGCTCCATTGGTCAAAAACATCACACAGAAACTCTCCCCACTGCTTACCATTAAGGCTCCAGTCGTGTTCTGAACGCCGGTCCAAGGGGTGGTCAATACAGGGTTGAAACTGCATGTAGCCGCTGCCATGTTGTTTCAAAAACTGATAGATAGCCTTGCCCTGTTGATAAGTGCGATTATTCACTACGGTCAGGGTATTAAAATCAACCTGATGGGCCTTGAGGTGGGCAATGCCACGCATGGTGCGCTGAAATGACGACTGACCGGAATGATCGATCCGCGCGATATCGTGATGCACTTGGTCTCCATCGATGCTCACCCCGATAAAAAATTTGTGCTCACGGAAAAACTGAGCCCAGCGCTGGTTGATCAGCGTGCCATTGGTTTGCAGAGTGTTGGCCAGGGGTCGGCCCGCCGCATGTTGTTGTTGCAGAGCCACCGCTTGCTGATAGAACTCCAGGCCACGTAACATGGGTTCGCCGCCATGCCAAATAAAGTCGACAGGCTGGCTTGAATCGGGTTGCGATTGAATGTGATTTTTGATCACTTGTTGCAGCTTGGCCTCACTCATTCTGGTGCTGCGCTGCTCGGCTTGCTTAAGGTAGTAGCAATAGCTGCAATCTAAGTTGCACTTTGCACCTTCGGCTTTAATGAATAGGCTATAAGGAACAGGTGCTTGAGTTGTCATGGATTACCTCTGGTGAGTTGTCGTTCAGTCGT
Source organism: Agarivorans sp. QJM3NY_33 (assembly GCF_050870865.2). NCBI lineage: Bacteria > Pseudomonadati > Pseudomonadota > Gammaproteobacteria > Alteromonadales > Alteromonadaceae > Agarivorans > Agarivorans sp. QJM3NY_33. The sequence goes on along the minus strand of NZ_CP194039.2, from coordinate 2,929,348 downwards.
CCATGAGCCGCAAAGTCCGCTGTTGGTCTGGATTTAACGTTTCGATAGAGGCTCAACCCTCTACCGAAGCTAGTCAGTTACTTGGCGATAACCGATTTATCTGCCATGCCTATTCCTCCGGCTTTTTGGCGTGGTGGAAAGTCCTTGAGAGATTGCTGGTATTGCGCAATTTTCTGCTGCAGGCTTGGTACCACCCAGGTTTTCTCTTTCATCCACAAAAACCAACCGTAGGTATCGGGTGAGCGCTCGTAGGGATCGGCTTTAATGTTCAGCAAAATACCCAAGGGCCACTCTTTTGCAGGTGCCATCCATTCGGTTTTAGTCTTTAAATGCACTTTCCATTCATCCACTCGAACCGCGTTTAGATCTTGCTCGTTATAGTAGAAGAACTCATGACGATTACTGGGGGCGTCTTTGGTCAGCATGTCCAGTTGGTTGTAGCCATCGAGATGTACTTTGTAGTTGATGCCATTGATGGTTTTACCTTTCAGCAACTGTTGTTTAATGCTGCTGTCTCCGGCTGCCGCCATGATGGTGGGTACCCAGTCTTCGGCGGTCATAAATCCGTCGCTGTAGCTGTTCTCTGGAATATGTCCGGGCCAGCTAATCAGCATTGGAACCCGAAAGGCACCATCCCAGGTGGTGCCTTTTTGGCCTCGGAAAGAAGCCGCACCACCATCTGGCCAATGGTCGAGATTAACTCCATTATCGGAGGTAAACATCACGATGGTGTTCTCCATTTCGCCAAGCGATTCCAGTTTGTCGAGCAATTCACCAATTTGATGGTCCAGTTCTTTTAAACCGTCATAGTAAACACTGGTTTGGCTACTCCCCTGATATTCGGCGCGAACATGGGTTTTCTGGTGCATGCGAGTGGGGTTATACCACATGAAGTAAGGTTGTTCGGGTGCCTCTGTGTGCTGTTTATCCAACCATTGAGTGGCAAAGTTGAGAAACTCTTCATCCACCGTTTCCATGCGTTTGGCACCGAGTTTTCCTTGGTCGGTAATGATTTGTTTGCCAACCACCCCAAAACGAGGGTCTTCGGTCGGATCAAATTTGTCGGTCGCGATGCTATGTAATACGTTACGCGGGCGGCCCACAAAATTTGGATCTTGTGGATATTCCGGTTGTTCGGGCATTTCCATCACATTCAGGTGATACAAAAAGCCGAAAAACTCATCAAAACCATGCACCGTGGGAAGCATTGAGTTGCGATCGCCAAGATGGTGTTTTCCCACCTGCACCGTCGCATAGCCCTTGGCTTTCAGCATTTCGGCGAGGGTTGGATCCTCTTTTTGCAGACCGATGCTGGAACCCGGTTGACCCACCGACGTTAAGCCAGTGCGAAATGGGTATTGTCCGGTAATAAAGGCGGAGCGGCCAGCGGTGGAGCTTCCTTGTGCATAGTAGTCACTGATCATCATGCCGCTTTTGGCGATGCGGTCAATGTTGGGGGTTTTGATGGCACCTAAGCCTCGGTGATAGGCCGAGATATCCATGGTGGTGACGTCATCAAGCATGATGGCAACGACATTGGGTTGCTGTGGCGCAGCGTAGGCGCTAAAAGATGCTCCGAGCGCCAGTGCCAGTATAGAACGATTTTTGGTCATGTTATCTACCTCTTAATGGTTTGGCGGCGAGCGGTGCGTTGCAAGCAACTGCCTGCAACGCACCGCTCACCAGTTCAGAAGCTCCAAACCGATGTTGGACGAGTCCAGTGTAGCGAAGCTGGGGTTGGTTTGGTTTAATAAGCTCTATTAATATATTTAATAAACGAGAGGGGTGACGTTTGCTAATTGCGATGGATGATTCATATTGAGTTGATTTTTTGAATATTTTTTATGGAAAATTGGTTTTATATTAAATTATTTAATTCACGCTATTCTTTTTTATAGCAAGTTCAGCCGCTTGAATTTGCTAGCCTAGGGCATTCATTTTTTCACTCACAAGCGCTTGTTGTTAGCGACTCAACATCGCGTTGCAGTATCCAGGAGTTCATGATGATGCAGTTAGGCAGCAGGTTATCGCTATTCACCATCGCCGTTCTATCCAGTCCAGCCTATGCGGCAGGCTCGTTGGTACAGGAGATGAGCAAGCTCAATGTGGGGACTGCGGGTGCGGGCAGCGCGGTACTTGCCGACAATGCCAGTACGGCCTACAGCAATCCCGCTGCGATGGCATATTTCAGTGAACGACAGCTGGCGGTAAATTTGGCGGCCATGGATCTGCAAGTGCAATATCATGATCAGCGCAGTTCTGCTCTGGACAGCGATAATGCGGGCGGCGTTCAGGCTTATGGCTCACTCTATTGGCTTGAGCCCCTTTCTGACACACTTGCTGTGGGGGCTAGTTTGGTAGCCACTGGCGGTAGTGCTTTAGACTACGGGAAGCAGTATGCGGGGGCTCTGAGTTTAAATAGCTTGCAACTATCGGTGTTGCAATTTAACCCTTCAGTCTCATATCGCCTGTCGGAGGCGTGGTCGCTGGGTGCCGGTATTCAAGTGGATTACGCAAACTTTGAACAACAGCTGCTCAATGATAATGCAGCTTTAGAAACCGATTCTTTTGCCTTTGGTTACAACTTAGGTTTGAGTTATCAAATTAACCACCAGCATCGCTTGGGCGCGAGCTATCGCTCTGCGATGCACCACAATTTTGGGGGGCATCTGCGTTCCAGTTCTCCTGTGGAAGGCGATGTTGGGATCAATTTAGTTCATCCTGCCCAGTTTGAACTGTCTGGTTTGCACCAACTGAGCCAGCCCATGAGCATGGTATGGAGCCTTGGTTGGGAGCAATGGAGTGCTAACGAAATCACTTCTATCGAACTAAATAATCAGCAGGTGGCCGAAAAAAAACGTGATTTCAAGGATGTTTGGTTTGCAGCTATTGGGGGACGTTATCAACTGAATCCGACACTTCGTTTAGAAGCTGGCTTGGGTTACACCAGTTCACCACTGGATGATGCCAGTCGCCAATCGGCAGACCTACCGGTTGCAGAGCAGCATCGTTATAGCATCGGCGCGACTTATCAATGGAACGCAAAGTTGTCGATGAATGTTTATTATAGCTACGTGGATTATGGTTCGCCGGCGATCCAATCCGGTTTAATGAATGGTCATTTTGATAATCATAATCAGTTTATCGGTGTCACCTTAAATCACTCGTTTTAGCGCCATAAGGGCGAGCGCAACACAAAGGATTCGTCTGAGTCATGCACATCGCTGGTCTAAAATGGGGCTGGCGGCCAGATCAGGCTTGTTGATTTAGCGCTTGCGGCTTATTGAAAGATTGCAGCGCTTGATGTGTGATTGATTTAAAAGATAAAAAAGCAAAGCGTTCAGCTTTGCAGTGTGCCCAGCAGCGATAGATATACGCAAACAAAATGTATTAATAGTGCTAAACTGACAACGCGAAGTATCCATATATATTTTAAGGGTTTAGCTATGGAAAATTTGAGTGCCAGTGGTTTCTTTTCATTTACCCTCGCCATTATTTTATTGTTTGTCGGTAAAGCCAGTCTTAATCGTTATGAATTACTGAGACGTTACAGCATTCCTGAGCCGGTGATTGGCGGCTTTTTATGTGCCTGTGTGGTGGCGGCCGTTTACTTTTTGTTTGGCATTCAAATTAGTTTTGATCTTGAAGCTAGAGATATTTTGCTACTGTACTTTTTTGCTGCGATGGGGCTGAATGCGGATATCAAATCGTTGCTCCGCGGGGGGAAACCTTTACTGATTTTAAGTGGCTTGGCTGCTATTTATATTGTGTTGCAAAACCTTATCGGCATGGGGGTTGCGAGTAGTTTTGGGATGGATCCCCGAGCTGGCCTGATGTCTGGCTCGATTGCGCTGATTGGTGGGGTGGGTACAACTTTGGCGTGGGCGCCAAAGTTTGTGAATGACTTAGGGATCAGTAATGCTATGGAGTTAGGCATTGCCAGTAATACCATTGGTCTGATCTTTGCCTGCGTAATTGGCGGACCAATTGCCAATTATTTAATTAGCAAACACCGTTTACAGGGGAATCAGGAAGCGTCTTTAGATATTGGTCAGGCCTATACCAAACCCCACCAAATGGTCGACAGTTATAGCCTGCTATTTGCCTGGCTTCGGCTTAACTTGGCATTAATGTTGGGCTATGGCATACAACAAGGTCTCCAGGCTGCTGGTGCCGAGCTTCCTATGTTTGTGTCCTGTCTAATGGCAGGCATATTGATTGGTAATCGTCCCGGTAAAGTGCTACCCAAAGCACATGTTGAGGGCAGTGATCAGGGCTTGTCACTGATCTCCGATATTTGTTTGGGGATGTTTATTGTGATGGCGCTGATGGATTTAAAAGTTTGGGAGCTAGCGGGTTTGTTTCGCTACTTGTCGGTGGTGATGAGCTTACAAATTTTACTGTCGGTTATGTTTTCCTTGTTGGTGGTGTTTCGTTTGATGGGAAGAGACTACCAAGCCTGCGTCATTTGCTCTGGCTTTGGTGGGATCACCCTTGGCTCTACCGCGACTGCCATCGCTAATATGACGGCGGTGAGTAAACAACATGGAGCGGCGCATCGGGCGTTTATTATTGTGCCGCTGGTGTGCGGTTTTTTTGTAGACATCTTCAATGCCTTCGCTATTAATTTTTTTACAAGCTGGTGAAACGCGCGGTTGTTTCTTGGGAAAAGTCTAAGGTGGTTCGGCGTGCAATTGGAAAAATCCGATATGACTCGGTTATTTCCGGTGGAAATGTGGTGATTGAATTTTGCTGCTGTCTGGCACCGTCCGGTTCATGTCGAAAATTTGTTGTGACGGAATATCCCCGCGGCTGAATACAAGCAAGTTGGCGTTTCGTCGTGGCCGCTGGTTTGCAAGTTGTCTATCGACTGATTTTTTATGCTTGACTTGTAAGCGCAATGAAATGTCTGGATTTTCATTGCTTTGAGACCAGTTGCTGACGTTCTCGTGATAGATTAAATTTTCAAGCAGTCGCTTGGTTTTCGTCGCATAGACGCTGACTGGCCGCTGGTGGATTGGCTTGGTCTCTGTCTGCGGTTTCGCTTCGGTCGGAGTGTGTCAATCAGAGGATAGCCAGATTTTGTCAGTTCCGAAGGCAAGGCTGAGTCTCCGTGTTGGCTCAGGGGAGGAAAGCCGTTATCAATTCCAAGCTTGTCATGCATGGCTTTAGGCCTTGTCAATATCATAGTGGCCTCCATTGCGGCCTCCATTTATCGGGGCTGCGTTTGATTCCGCAGGAAAAGTCCAGTGCTCGCACAGCACTGTACTTTGCGTCAGGGGCGTGCGCTTAGAGTGCGGTCAGATAGGATTTGACTGAGCTTAGCCTTAAGGTCGCTCCGCCAATAATGTCAAGAAAGCCGAATAGGGCGTGAGGCTTCTCGGCACTGATCCATGCCGAGCCAGTGGCTCCGATGGGCATCATGTCCATGGTGGTTTGGTCGATACTCAAGATTACGGTTCGACCTACTGGCGCGCCACCGCGTTGAATATGGTTGGATACGGCTTGCTCCGTGGGCAATAGATTGCCTTGGGCTTCGCCCGTTGCCTTCACGATACTATGGACTTTGGCGCGAAATATTTGTCCCGGAAAGCTATCCACATAAAATTCGCTAAACTGTCCCGGTTTAATGTATTGATAGGCTTGATCGGCAATCCGCATTTCGACAAATTTTTTGTTGATATCCCAAAGATGCAGCGAGCCAATCCGTGAACCATCGGCAATGTATACATGTGTGACCATGCCAGTGAAGGGCGCGCGAACCGTGAGTCGTGATAAGTCAAATTTGAGGTTATCAAGTTTCGCCAGCAGGCCATTTCGCTTCGCCTCAAGTATTTTCAACTCGGCTTTGATCATCGCGACCGCATCTTCTGACTCTTCCAGTTCTTTAAGGCTGACGTGCTGTTGCATATCGTAGTTACGCTGGTAATCGCGCTGCGCCTGAGAAAGCAGCACCTGCTGGGCTTCAATGCTTCGTTTTACTTCACTTAAGCCCGAGTGTACTTCGCTCATCGCGGCGGCAATTTTATCGTCCTTTAAGGTATAAAGGATCTCTCCCTCATTCACTTGTTGGTTATGATCGACGTAGATCTTATCGATGTGCTGACCCAATGCGGGTGAGAGCACTGCGTGGGGGCCTTGACCGTAGTTGAATTGGTTAAATCTAAGGGCGAGTAGAAGCGGTGACCGACAAACAGTGCCAGTGCCAATAAACAACCAATCACGATGCTGGCAAAGTAGTTTCTGGCGCTTGGTTTGAGAACCTTAAATTTGAATAGTAACCATACGATCAATATATAGGGCAACATAATTTCTTTCATGAGACTGCTCCTTTAAGCCACTGTTGTAGTTTTTCCCAATCGGTGACGATGGCCAAAACGGCAAGGATCCATAGTGGTTTATAAAACAGCCCAAGAATGCACAACCAAAAAATCAGTTTAGCCTGCGCCAGACCTTGCTCCTATGCCAGGTGCTTGGGGATAGAGTGGATATGCCAAAGTTTGGCGATGAGCCAAATTGCAATCCCGAGGGTAACCAATACGACAAACCACATAAAGGCAAGTGATTCTAATCAACCATAGACCGTGGGGTAGTGTTGATAGTGAAATGTTGTTGGGTGAATGACCATTCGGTGTTCTCGTGTAGGGCGTGGGTTCACGCTGCCGCTCGACTTGAGTGGCAGCGTAAATGGTTGCTCGATGATTTAGAGCTGGTAGTTAAATTCTATCCGATGGTTGCCTTTGCTTATGTCGCTATACTCAGACCAGTTGGCAAAATACCTAATATTAAAGCGCGGCGATACTTGGTAGGAGAGCGCTATTTCGTGAGTTAACACGCTATCGTGGTCCTCAAAGCCATGTTGTTTGTATATATCCGAGCCCGACAATGTATTCATCCACATCGGGTTATAGTTAAGCCACAGGCGGTCACTAAGCGCATACTTGGCGTAAGTTCCGACCACCGCAAACGTTCCGGGTACCGAGTAGCCGCTGATTGTTTGTTGGTGGTCGCCCATTACATTATTGCCAAAGGCAACACCCGCACCAAGCAGTGGAAACAGACTAAGCTGGCCAAACTTGGGCAAGGCTTGAATGAAGCTATAGGAAGCCGTGCCGAACTCTTGGGCAAGGTTATAATTCACATCCAATTGTCTGCCGCGACCGCTTTCTAGACTGGCTTCAAAATTTCGAAAGCGGATTGAGTCAATACTATTGTTTCTGGGTCCCGTTTGGGAGTCACTCCAACCGGTGATGTCACCGGCAAAGCCTTTTACTTCAAAAACATTCATCCCGCCGAGATTTTCGACTCCGGTATCATAGCTTTGGCCAATTTTTAGGTTGAGGCCCATATCGGTGATGCCGCCGCCAACTTGGGTATAAACAGCAAGTGGATCCGACATGTCTTGTAAATTGTCGCTGGCGGTTTCTGCCCAAGTCAAACCAGAGAACATTAAAGGAAGCGTACAGAGGCTGGTTACCAATTTAGTCATCAATTTTTTCCTAGGACTATGGATTACTCATGATCAAGTCAATCAATCGGAAGTAGCCGATATGGTTCGGCTATTTCCGGGTGAAATAATGCTATTGGACCTTGCTGATCCCTGGCACCGTCCAGCTCATGTCGAGAATTTGTTTCGACGGAATATACAGTCGAGCTAATACATAGAAGCGACCTTCTGGCAGTGGCAGCCAGTTTGCAAGTTGTCCGTCGGTCGGTTTTTTATGGCTAAGTTGCAATTGAAATGAACCGTTTGGGTTTTTATTCAGTTGATTCAAGTTGCTGATGCTGTAGCGGTGGATCGAATTTTCAACCAACATCTTGGTTTGCGCATCATAGACCGTGACTGACCAAAATGCGTCGACTGGTGGCTCGCCGTCAAAATTCATTACATAGCTGTTTTCACCAGATAGCGGTTGACCGTTTACGTCCATCGCGGCCATCGGATAGATGGCTTCCTGAGGCCCTTGGCCACCGAGGTAGGGGTGAGCAATAAGTGAACGCATTGCATTGTCATCGCCAAAGGCGTCTAGCGCGAAGGTATATACCCAACCGTCTTTAAATTCGAGATTGGCAGGGTTGGCCTGTTGTGCCATAACAATTTTCTGTGCGTCTTGTATACCAGCAATTAGCGCTTCTTGGCTGGACTCACTCAGTGAACTTACATCGAAACCATCTTGGCTGAGACCGATTTTGCTAAATTGACCCGCTAAGGCTTGTTGACGTTCCGGTAGTGGATTAGCCATTAAGTATTCACCAAGTTCAACGAAGAAACGGAGTGGGTCATCGGCCTTACCTGGACGAGGTGCTAAGGGGCTGAATGTTACTTTACTACTGGCTTCACCGGCATACTCGCTCAGTGGGGTGAGGGTGTACTGATCTTGGATCTGGTGCGCTGCTGGGTAATCTTGCTCACCAAATACTTGGGTACGCCCCCATAACCACACTTTGCTCGTTGGCGCTTCAATAATGCTCAGGTCGCGCGGGGTGGTTGATTTTTTTTCCCAGCCCGGAGGAACAATTAAGAACTGTTTGGCTAGCTTGCCTGTTTCGCGAGTGCCTACATATTGAAACAAGTTATGCCACATGTCGAACATGTTGATGACGTAGTAGCGTTGATCAAGCTTTGGTACACTCAAGACCATCGGCTCTTGGCTTAAGTCCAGTACCGCGCTGGAGTACAAGGTGTCGCGGTTGGCTGTTGGCATGTCGGTATCGGCAGGCGTACTGAGTCGACGGGCATGACCAAACTGATTGAGTGGGCCACGATAACTGGTGGCCGCTTGGGGTTCAGATACATCGGAATATTGGCGGGCGATTTGCTCCATTCTGACTAAGGTTGAACCCCATAGATAGGCATTCACCGCTAAGGTATAGGATTCGTTGTACAGCGCTTGTTGCAGTTGCTCGGCCTGAGTGGCTTGGGGAGTGCCCGCTGTGCTGGGGCTGACATTGAATAAACAGCTCGATGCGATAAGCGCTGCTAAAGATAACTTACATAAGCTAGGGGTAATCATCATATATCTCCTCTGATTTGGCGCCAGCTTATCGAAAAGTTGTGATTAAGTGCTTAATAGCCTTTATTAAGATATCCAATACAAAGCTGCTGAGCTTGCTCTGAGCGTTGAAGTAGAATATTTGTTTATTCAATTAAATGAGAGCGGATGATAAAGCGGAATAGGTTCATATAAAGATTATTTTGCATTTGTGCTAGTTCATTTCGTATGATATGACTGTCGCTTAAATATCAAGAGCTTATCCCAATTATGATGTACTTCCGTTGGATAAAAAAAGAATGGTTTTTACTCGGTATGTTGTTCGCTATTGTACTGGCGTTGCTGGTGCCACAATGGGGACGCTCCGGAGGCTATTTGCATCTTGATCAGCTGACGGCGATCGGTATTGCCTTAATTTTCTTTTTGCATGGTTTAGGTTTGGCACCGAAGGAAATCAAAAAAGGGCTGTTTAATTGGCGATTACATCTGATGGTTCAAGTGACCACTTTTGTGGTTTATCCGTTACTATGGGTACTGTTTGGTGACTTGTTACATGCCTTATTGCCCAGTGCGCTGGCCTTTGGTTTCTGTTACTTATTCGCCTTGCCCAGTACTATTTCGTCGTCGGTCGCGATGACCAGTATTGCTCAAGGGAACGTTGCGGGGGCTGTATTTAATGCCTCCCTATCGAGTCTGCTTGGGGTCTTTATCACGCCTTTGTTAGTGCAGTTATTCATGGGCGGAGACGGCGGCGCTATGGATTTAATGGCAACGGTGAGTTCCATTTGTCAATTATTGTTGTTGCCGATGATCATTGGGCAAGCTCTACGACCACTGTTGTTAAGCCTGTTTCAGCGTTATAAAAGCATCTTAAATAAAATTGATAAGCTAGTGATCTTATTGATTGTGTTTAATGCTTTTAGTGATTCGGTGGTGGAGCATATTTGGGGGGAGTTTAGTCCGCGATATTTATTATTTTCATTCCTGATCTCGCTATTGGTGTTGCTTAGTGTCGTGCATAGTATTCGTTTGGTTGCGAGACTACTGGACTTTAATTCGGCCGATGAAATTGCCGCAGTTTTTTGTGGTAGCAAGAAAACCTTAGCGGCGGGAGTGCCGATGGCTAAGGTGATCTTTAGCGCTAACCCAGACCTCGGGATGCTGTTGCTACCGATTATGCTCTATCATCCAATCCAGATTTTTTACTGTGCGCTGCTAGCCAATCGCTATGCCGCAGCCGAAAAAGTTAAGGACTTACATCAACCAGTAGCAAGGGGTTAGTCTGCCGATGCTTTACTTAGTTCCTGTTGAGGCAACCAGTCAACTCGCACACCAGCTTGCTCAAACATATCTTGGCTTATTTTTATTTTGTCACCCCAACGAGCCATAAATTCTTGGTTTTGCTCAGGACAATGAACTTCGCTAATCCCAGTTTGAATGATTTTTGCGGCGCAATTGGGGCAGGGAAAGTGGGTGACCCAAATTTCACAACCAGATAGATCGCGCTTGGCAAATAAGATCGCGTTTTCTTCTGCGTGTAGGGTTTTAAGCAGTTTCATCTCGCGATTGTCGGTTTCTGCACTGTCGGAAATTCCGTGTGGGTAACCGTTAAATCCTAGCGATACGATACGATTGTGCTCGGTGATGACCGCACCAACTTGAGTGGAAGGATCTTTACTCCAAGAGCCAACCAGTTCAGCCATTTGAAAGAAGCGTTTTGCCCATTTTGAAATCATGATTAAGTCTCTGCTAATTGTACCGCGCTATTCTGCGGAACTTGACGCCTGCTTGCAAGTTTCGCTAACGGTTTGAAACTAAATTTGTTTTGTAAATTCTATAGAGATCCTTGCTAACGGTATCGAGCTAGATGCTTGAGCAGCACATTTGCCTTGGAGTGCTTGATAGAGTCTTTGGGGATTGGCAAGTGTTGAGCAATTCAAGAGCTCTCACCATAAACCGGGTTAAATTGTCGCGCCGCTGGCGGTTCAATGATTGGTGTGAGTGTTAATAAATCCTCGATAGGGCCTGCTTTGCTATACAACCAACCTTGGTGTAAGTAGACACCTTTGTCACGTAAATACTGAGCTTGAGCCTCGGTTTCTACTCCTTCTGCCACAATTTGTAGATTAAGATTTAAGGCTAGGTCTATGACTCCATCGAGTACTTTAGCCTGCGGAGAGTCGGTATGGATAGCAGCCACAAAGCTGCGGTCAATTTTTAGCGTATCTAAGGGGAGTTGTTGCAAATACTGTAAGCCTGCATAACCTGTTCCAAAGTCATCGATGGCTAATTTTACGCCTTGGGTTTGTAGTTTACTGAGCGCGTCTTGAACCTGTGGTGAGTCTATATCCACCAGTTGAGTTTCGGTAATTTCCAGACAAATTTGCCGGCAAGTTTGATGAATCGCCAACAGTTTCACCACAAACTCGGGATCGTTGAGATGCTGACCAGTGATGTTGATATTGATCTTTAGTAAAGCATTGTGTGTGAGCAAGCCATTGAGATCGGTCTTTAAGGTCGCCAGTAGCTGCTCGGTTAAAGCCACCTGAAGTCGGTACCGTTGGATGTCTGGCAAAAATGAATCTGGGCTGCGTATGCCGTCAATTGGGTGTAACCATCGAGCTAACAGTTCTACGCCGATTAAACGACCCGTTCGGCTATCCCAGATTGCTTGGTAATAGTTAATGAATTCTTGATTACGGATGGCTGTTTTTAACTGACTTTTTTGGCTAAGTCGACGCCCCTGTTGGCGTTGGATAAAATAAAAGATGCCGCAAATTAGCAATAAATACAATGCGACCTGTAACAGGGATAAGCGGTGGGCCCCAAGATAAAGTTGTTGCTCGGTACGAGTCGATAACAAGCTTAAACCGGGCAGAGCGGAAAACGGTTTCGCTAAGTAATACCGCCTGTTTGAGTCGTCAAAGTGGGCGGTTTGATCGATCACCGGTTGAGTTAAAGGAAATAGTGTCTTGCCGTGCTGCAGTGGTAAGCTGTAGTGACCATTGACAAATAATGGTGTGCCATTGTTTGAGTCGACCAAAGCAACGAGATCTTGTTTATTGTCGTTGCCTTGAACAAAAGCCTTAAATACAGATAACGGGATTGCCGCGTTAATTTCACTCCCATTGCTGCGTGTTTTGGCGATAATCATCGCCACCTCTTGACTGTATTCCAAAACGCTTGGCCCATAGTAACGCAGTTGCTGATTCGCGACTGGTTTAAGGACCTCATAAGGGGGATTGACCGGCCCCCAGCTGCTACATCTGAGTTGTCCGCTTTGATCAACTAAACCAAGTTCTGCGACATAAGTGATTTGAAAATGCACCTTGCGTAGTGCTAGTAGGGTTTCAGGATCACAGTTAATATCGAGTCGATCTAAGCCAATAAAATAGTGATGCAGCGCCTGCAGGTTTTGGTTTATTGCTTGATAACTGAGTTCAAATTGCTGAGCAAATGCTTCACGACGCTGCTGCTTAGTATGCGCTAAGGTCCAAGAATAACTCATTACGATGGGCAGGAGGCTGCAAATAAGCGTGAATAGTATCGGCCTAACATGTCGCGAAGAAAACCAACTTTGCCGGGTCCGTTGCTGATGTTCTGAAGGGGGCTGAGTCAATCGAATTTGATGGTTAAATATATGCATTGCGGGTCACTGTTGCGCCTAGGCTAAGTATGAGCAATGGCAAATTTACTACAATTTTATGAAGGAAATGTTGCAGAAAGGGGGCTTTCTTGAAGTGCCTAAAACACTGCTGGCGAGTCGTTAACTGACTGCCAGCATTGGCTATTTAGTATTTATTGCATGCTGGCAATAAATTTATCGGACTCGGCAATCGCCTTACTCATCTGTTCGATGACACTCGCCACCTCTTTTTCTAAGCGTGAAAACTCTTGGCCAACCGCCCCAATGGCACGGGCATTCAGGTTGTGTTTCAAGTAAAGTTGATTGTCCTTGAGTCGACTTAATACCGGTTGCATTTGCGCTTCGGCCTTGCGCATCGCCTTTAACATGCTGGCGTAGCGTTGGCGGGTAGTGGTGAGTTGTTTACTACTTTGCGCTTTGAGACTCTTCGACTGGTATTGGTCCAATTCGCCACGCCATTCATCAAACATAGCCTCGGCGACACTGGCGACTTGATTGATTTGCTGACTCACGTCTTCGGCCGCAGCCTGAGCATCTTGATATTGGGCGTTGACTTCATCATAGATATCTTCGAGGTCGCCACCTTCAAATTGGCTTAGTGTTTTTAGTTGCTCTAGGGCCGAGCCAAACTGTTGTTGCGCTTGTTGTTGGCTCTGTTGAGCGTCTTCGACTCGGTCCACCAATATTTCGCGCTTGTGGTAACCTACTTTTTCCATGGCCGAGTAGTAGGTTGATTCACAGCCCTGTATCAAGCTCAGCAGTAACATAAGGGTTAGTATTCTCATTTTTATTCTCCAGAGCGAAACCGAGCTGCGTCAATAATCGCCCATAGATGAACCAATGCAGCAATGACTGAAGGAAAAATCAGCCACCACATGGCGTAACCTGCGGCGGTCACCACAAAAAATAGCAATGCGGCTAACAATCTTCCCTGGACTAACTGACCCAGACCGGGAATAAAAAAACTACAGATTGCGGCAATCACATTGCCAGCGGAACCTTGCGTAGACACGACGCTTCCTTAGTTAAAATCAGGTTTGTGTTGCTATGTTGCCAGAGACAGTCGCTTGAGGCGAGTTTTGCGAAAGGAAAAATTGACAGCTTTGTACAATTGCGGTCGTTAAAGCCCGAGCTTTCGTTGATTTAGAGGCTTTGCTTGGCGATAATGAGGCGCGCAAATAATTCGCAAATTCTTGATATTTCATTTCGTTAACGCACAGGCATTTCATGAAGTTTCTGCATACTTCCGATTGGCATTTAGGTCGACAGTTACACAATCACTCTTTGTTAGAGGACCAAGTCTTTGTCTTGGAGCAAGTGATTCAATTCGCCAAACAACATGAGGTGGATGCTTTGGTGGTCGCAGGTGATGTGTTCGACCGTTCAGTACCGCCGAGCCAAGCTGTTACAGTGCTCGATGAGGTCTTAGACCGATTGGTGAAGCAATTGGCTATTCCGGTGATCATGATTGCCGGCAATCATGACGGCGCGCAGCGTCTCGCCTTTGCTGCTCGACAAATGCAAGCCAGTGGTCTGTATATTGTAGGCCCATTAAGTCGGGAGCTGCAAGCTATTAAAATTGGCGCGAAAAATGGCGAGTCGGCGATGTTTTACGGTTTGCCTTATGCAGAGCCTGCGATGGTCAGGCAAGTCTTTGATTGTGAAGTGAGTACCCATCAAGAAGCGATGGCGGTGTTAGTGGAGCAAGTGAAGCAACATGACAGTGGCGGTTTAGCCAAAGTGGTGGTGGCGCATTGCTTTTTGGATGGTGGTGACGAGTCTGATTCTGAACGGCCTCTCAGCATGGGCGGTGCCGATAAGATTTCGCCATCACTTTTCGCAGATTTTGCTTATAGCGCGCTTGGGCATCTGCATGGGCCGCAATATAAGGGGGCTGAACATATCCGCTATTCTGGCTCTTTGTTAAAGTATTCTTTTAGCGAACAGCATCAAAACAAGTCGCTTAGCTTGGTTGAATTGACTCCACAAGGGCCGCAGGTCACGTTGTTGCCGCTTAAACCCCTGCGTAATGTACGGGTGATCGAGGGCTTTTTTAGCGAGTTATTAGCCGCGGGTTTAAGTGACCCGCATGCCGACGATTACCTGATGATTCGGCTGCTCGACAAGTCGGCTATTTTGGATGCTATGGGCAAACTGCGTGCGGTTTACCCCAACGTGTTGCATTTGGAGCGCAGCGGCTTAATGGCGCAGCAGCCGCATTTAGAACTGCAGCGCGATCACATCAAAAAAGGCGAATATGCCATGTTCAGCGATTTTTTTGAGCAGGTCTCGGGCGAGCCTTTAAGCGAGGCTCAGCAGCTGTTTGTACAGCAGACTATTGAGCAGCTACACCGCGGAGAGCCAGCATAATGCGACCCATTCACCTGAGCATGAGCGCCTTTGGGCCATTTTCCACTTGTGAGAATATCGATTTCAGCCAACTTGGTAGCAACCCGCTATTTCTACTCAATGGGCCGACGGGGGCGGGGAAAACGACCATTCTGGATGCGATTTGTTTTGCGCTCTATGGCAAAACCACCGGGGATGAGCGAGAAGGCGGTCAAATGCGTTGTGATATCAGTGACGAAGCCTTATTGACCGAAGTTACATTTGAATTTGAATTGGGAACTAAACGCTATCGGATCCGTCGGGTGCCAGAGCAGCCGCGGCTGAAAAAATCCGGGGATGGTTATACGCAGCAAAAACCGGAGGCGCAGTTATACCAATTTGACCTCGCGGGAGAGTCTTCATTGATGGTGGCAGCCAAAGTCTCCGAAGCGAATGCCGAAATTGAACGTTTAACTGGTTTAGATGCAGACCAATTTCGTCAGGTGATGGTTTTACCGCAGGGTAAATTTCGCCAATTGTTGATGGCAGATTCCAAAGAACGCGAGAAGATCTTCAGCCAATTGTTCCAAACTCACATCTATCGGCGAATAGAAGAGCGTTTAAAAGTAAAAGCAGCGACGATCCGTGCTACGGCGTTGGAGCAAAAAAATGTCCGCGAGGGAATTTTACAAGGCGCCGAGTTGAGCGAAGAAAGTGCATTAGCAGAACAAATTAGCCAACTTGGCCCGCAGTTGGAAGCAGCCAAGCAAGCGCAGTTAAAGGCCAGTGAAGCCTATGACATCGCAAATAAACAGTTTGAATCGGCTAACCTGGTGGCCAGTGAATTTACCGAGTTAGAAAAACTCAAGGTGAGTGTTGGCGCGCTGAAAAAACAGCAAGCGGGGATCCAAAAACAACAATTGGAATTAGAGCAGGCTTTAGCGGCTCAGCGTTTAGAGCCAGCCGATCAAGCGAAGGCAAAGCGCTTTAATGACGCTAAAAATGCCAGTTTGGCCCAAAGCCAAAGCCAAACTGCTTTTGCCGAAGCTAAACAAGCCCTGACACTCGCGGAGCAAGATTTCCAACAAGTGGCGGAGAAAGAGCAGCAACTTAGTGCCAGCCAAGAGCAACTTCGGTTACTGGAAAGTTTTAAGCCGCTGTTGCAAAAGCAGCAGCAAATAGAGCGTGAGCTGGGTGAGGCAAAGCGCCGTTTAAACGAACAAGAGTTACAGGGCAAAGGTTTAAAAGCAAAGCTGAGTACACTAGAAAATAGTAAATCAGCGATACAGCAACAACTCACTTCGGCCCAGCAGCAAGCGCAACGGCAGCTAAGCTGCCAAAAACAGCTGCATCTTGTAGAGCAGAGCTTTAGTCAATGTCAGGCTTTAGCTGAGCTCAACGGTAAGTTGATAGAAACTCAGCAGCAACTGGAGGCTTCCTTACTTCGTGGTAAAAAACTTGCGGATGCTCATCAGGCTGCGTTGCAGCAGGCTCAGCAAATTCAGCTGAGCTGGCATCAGGGGCAGGCAGCGATTATTGCTCAAAGCTTACAGCAGGGACAAGCTTGTCCAGTGTGTGGCAGTATCGAGCACCCTCATTTGGCTCGCAGTAGCGAAATGCTGCCAACAGAGCGTGACTTAGAGTTGGCGAGAGAAGCTGAACAACAGGCTAATCAACGTTTACAAGAAGCCCGCCATCAGCACAAGACGTTGACGGTACAGCTCAATGAATGGCGGACTCAGCAAGCTTCTTTAGAACAGGGTTTAGGGGACGCGGCCAAGATGACGCTGGAGCAGGCGCAAGTTTTGCTCCAGCAAACCCAGCAGGACTTAAGCTTGGCTGAACAAGCGCAACAGCAGGTGCAAGCCTTACAAACTCAGTTGGATCAATTACAACTCGAGGAACAACAATTACAGCAACAGATTGAACTGGCACGCGAGTCTTACCAACAGCAGAAAAGTCAGCAGGACATCTTGAGTGGTCAATGTGAGCAGGCGCAACAAGCGCTGCCTAAGCAATATTGTGAGGCGCAGTTATTAGAGCAGGCGCTGCAATTACAGGGCGATAAAGTCAGTAAGCTACAGCAAAATATCAAACAGCTTACTCAGCGTCATGCTCAGGCCCGTGAGGATTACTCGGCAAAACAGTCGGCAGCGGAAGCCGCCCAGCAAGCGCTGAAACTTGCTCAGCAAGGCTTATTGGAGGCGCAGCAGCTATTTAGTCAGCGTTTAGCTGAGTCCTGTTTTACCAATGAGAATGCTTATAATCAGGCTTTGATCAGTGATGGTGAAATTGCCAACTTAAAACAAGTTGTAGAGCATTTTAGCACTCACTTCACCAGTGAACAGGCTAAGTTTGAGCAGCTAAAGAGTAAGCTCAAAGGGAAAAAAACCGAAGACTTGACGCTGTTGCAACAACAGCTGAACACTTTAGCGGAGCAGCGTAGCGAACGGGACGCGCTATGGAACCGACTGAATAGCCGTCAACAGGAATTATTGGCGGTACAACACAAATTACTGGACGCCGATAGAAAAGCCGAAGAATTGCAGCAACAATATCAGGTGATTGGCACCTTGGCTGACGTGGCCAATGGCAATACCGGTAATAAAATCAGTTTACAGCGCTTTGTTTTGAGCGTATTGCTCGATGATGTATTGCTGCAAGCGAGCCAGCGTTTGCAACTGATGAGTAAGGGGCGCTATCAGTTGATCCGCAAAGCGCAGCGCGCCAAAGGGAACAAAGCCTCGGGTTTAGAGCTGGAAGTGGAAGATAGTTATAGCTCAAAGCTGCGATCGGTTGCGACCTTGAGTGGTGGGGAGAGTTTTATGGCTGCATTGGCGATGGCGCTTGGTTTGTCGGATGTGGTGCAGGCCTACGCTGGAGGCATTAAGCTGGATACCTTATTTATCGACGAGGGTTTTGGTAGCCTCGATCAAGAATCCTTAGATCTGGCCATTCGCACCTTGGTGGATTTACAGAGTGCTGGTCGCATGGTGGGGGTGATTTCCCATGTAGCTGAAATGAAAGAACAGATCGCGACTCGGATTGATGTCTTAAAAACTGCCAGTGGCAGCCACACGCAATTGGTATTACCGTAACCGGCTGTGGTTAGTTTATCAGTGTTGGAATAAAAAAGCCTGGCGAGGCCAGGCTTTGAAAGTACGTGAGAGACTCAGTTTAGATTTTGTAAGTCACTGAGAAGTAGTGACCGAAGCCGGTTGAATCCATAAATCCACCATCTTCAAATCCATACACATCATAGAAGTATTTTAGACCGTAACCCACTGCAAAGCGGTCTGAGTGCCAGTAGATACCTTGGAACAGGTTACCACCAGAGCTGGTACGGCCAAATTGGTCTGAGTAGTCACTGGCGCCAAATAGGTGGTCCCAGTAACCTTGGTAAGAGATAAAGCTCTTATTGTCGAAGAAGTACAAAGGTTTGAACCAGTTCATCGAGAATTGGTAACCGTTGAATGAACCTTCATCGTCATTGCCAAAGTTTTTCGCACTGTAACGAGCATACAAGTTCATGCCAGTTTTACCCAACCAAGGCACGTTCACGTCAGAGCCAAGGCCGATGAAGTGTTCTTGCTGTTGGTCACCAAAGTTATTTAGCGTGGCGATGTAGAGTTCTTGAACTGGACCGAAGGATAGATCTTTACCGGTAAGTGCATCTAAAGATAGGCGAGGGGCAAACTTCATGAACATGCCACCTTGTTTATGTCCAGAAGCGTTTAAGTGTTTATTACTGCTGCCACTGTCGAGAATATCGAAGACATCGACATAGCCATAAACATCCCATAAGCCAGAACGTCCACCAAACTCCATTTCTAGGTAGGTATCTTGGTAGTCTGAACCACTATAAGGTCTTTGATCTAGAGTATGCATCAAGTTGAACTGCATCCAATTATAGTCGTTAGCGTGTACATCATCTTGAACTTCTGCAGCGTTGGCTGAGAAGGATGCTGCTGCAAGCAATGTTGCAGCTATTAATCCAAATTTTTTCATTGAGGTAGTTCCTTGTTCACTGTATGTGAATTACCGAATGTGGCTTATATCGCTCTCACGCCAATCTTATCCCTGAAACTTGAAAAAGTTCAGTATGGTTCACGGTTTTTTTTAATTATTTTTGTACAGCTCGTTAGTTATTAACTAAAAATGTTTATATTTGTATGAGGATCCATCGATTTTCATCGACTGATCACAGTCTTGTCATCAATATGATATCTATTTAGAGGCGTTTTAGTTTGCTTGGTGGTTTGTGGCCAAATTTAATTTAACAGATAGAGGTGAGTTAGCAGGGTGGTACTGCGTTTTTAAGCTTCGATATCTATCGAATTGCTGAACTGAGCTGCAGTTTGTTTTAGCTTGCGTTGGTAATCTTGGTTAACAATTTCCAAGGCATCTAGGACAGTTTGCGCTTCAAGGTTATGTTGTTCGAGCAGTTGAATTAGATCGACTGCGAGTTGGATATGTTTGGGGGCCTGATTTAGAGACATTGCGATTCCAGATTCCAAGGCGTTGTAACAAGGTTTGGATGGATGAACAGCATTATCCATCCAAACCCATGCACAAATTATTGTTGTTGGATAACCCAAATTTGAAATTGTTTACGGGTGGTAGCATCTGCACGCTGATACCAGAACTGTAGCATTTGTAATTCGGTGTTATCGGTTGCGTCTGTGTTACTTGGTATAGTGACTGCTGCTGTTGCTGCGCTTGTTGTTGCCACTGTTACTGCAGTGCCGGTTGCACTATTCATCACGACTGGTTTGGCAGCTGGCGCTGGCGTTGCTGCACGGGTTGTGGTCTCCGCTACTGCAATAGTACTTGCCGCGACTGGATTTGCCTTCGCTTGCTCGGCCTCGATAGCGGCAATTTCATTTAAATAGTTACGTGAAAGCTGTAGCCCTGATTTTTTAGGTAAAATGTAATGGCTTGCGTTGACGGTGCCGCCATGTTGATCTTTTAAAGTGAATTGCGGTTTTTTAGCGAAGCTTTTGGCGCGACTTAGGGTATTGGGTTGCTTCGACTCTAAGAAGATCTCTTGACCATTTTTAAGCTCAATATTGATGACGATAGGGCTAGACTTAACGAGTTCTGAATTATTGTTAGAGCCTATATTGTCGCTATAACGAACCACAACTTGATGTTGGCCTGTCGGCAGTTCGACGTTGCTTTTGTTTAAACTCAAGGCGCGAACCGGCTTTTTATCGACATACATTAGTTCAAAATGATTTGGCGTAGAAAAACTGGCAGCCAACGCACTCCAACTTGCCAAACAAGCACATGTTAATGTTACCGCCTTTACTAAGAATCGCATGAATTACTCCTTAAAGTGTGATTCTATTTAAGCTGAGTAAGCAATATTGCTTATGATTAGTTCAGCTTACTTAATTTGATTAATCTTTTGTTCTAGTTTCCAAGTTGTTTTCTGACACTCACCTAAGCGACTCTTTAGGTTGAGGATCTCGGCGCTTAGTCTAGCAGTATCTGTCTGTGGATTGCTACGATTAAGTCGTTGGCTTTTTTCGGCAATTTTATACTCCAATTGTTGCTCGAATTGTTTTTGTTGCAGCAATTTTTCTTGAAGTTGCGAGCGATCACCAGAACGAATTATTTTATCCAGCTTATTTTGCCAGGAAAGAACTTTTTGTTGCTGTGGTGCTCGTTGGCGTTGTTGCAGCGCTAAAGCCTTGTTCATTTGACTCTGCAACATCGCAAATTTACCAATAAAGCGATCGCAGTATAGTTTGATGAGTTCTACATCTTGACTGATGTCGCTCAGACGTGCGATACGTGACAAGTCGTTTTCCAACTCCAACACGTAGTCAAAAAATAAGTCACTGCGACAACTAAAGCGTTCATCTAGAACTGCCATTTTTGCATAAGCGCTGCGATCGCCTTGTAAATCACGATGCTCCGCTTGTTGTTTGAGTTGTCTTAATTTGTCAGCTAAGCGTTGCAGCTCTAGCTGAACCATGCTTGCCATGCGAGTTTTCCTGCGATCACCATCACCACCGTGACAAATACTGGACGTATGAACTTGGCACCGAAATGAATTGCCGAATGAGCCCCTGCGACCGCGCCGAGCATAATACTGAAACCCATCGCCAGACCTATCAGCCAGTTGACATGCCCCAGATAAACAAAAGTTAAAAAGGATACAAAATTACTGGTGAAGTTCATCGCTTTAGCCAAACCAGAAGACAGCAAGATGTTCATTTTATATAAGGCCATTGAAGAGACCGTCCAAAATGCGCCTGTGCCAGGTCCTGCAACGCCATCATAAAAACCAAGACTCAGGCCTTGAACACTCATTTGCTGTTTCAACTTCTTATTCATCGGCGGCAACACCGCTTGGCCATCCGCTTGTTGACGATTCAACACGGTATAAACGGCGGTGGCCATGATCACCAAGGGTAATAATTTCTCGAGCCAATCGGTACTAATGAAATCGACTACCATGGTACCCGCGAAGGCACCAAGCGCGGTGGCGACAAAGCTATAAAACCAAAATAGCGGATTAAAGAGTTGTTTTCGATAAAAGGTCCATGCTGCGGTACTGGAGCCAAAGCTGGCGGCAAGTTTATTGGTCCCCAGTGCAATATGTGGTGGTAAGCCGATACTGAGCAGTGCCGGAATGGTGAGTAGGCCACCACCGCCAGCAATTGCGTCGATGAATCCGGCAGTTAAACCGATACCAACGATGAGGATTAAAACAGAGGAGTCGAGTCCCAATTCTAACATTAACTATCACTTCTATTATATGGAGGTAAAGCAGCCAGCAATTGGCTACCATAGCGGCGAGCACTGAGCCGACTATCAAGCAGCGTGATTCTACCTGAATCACTTTCTTTTCTCATTAATCTTCCACAGCTTTGTATCAGCTTTCGACTGGCACTGGGTAAGGTGAGCTGCATAAAGGGATTTTGATTGCGACTTTCTAATAATTCTGCATGGCTAGCCATTACCGGATCAGTGGGGACGGCAAAGGGCAAGCGGGCAATAATTAAATCGGTGAGTAACTCTCCGGGTAAATCGATCCCTTCACTAAAGCCGATGGTCGCGAGTATGGTACTGGTTTGTTGTTTATTGCGACAAGCGCGATGCTTGGCTAACAATTGGTGATTGCTCAACTCTCCTTGGGTCCACAAGTGCTCAATCTTTGCCGACTCGAGTTGTTCTGCGACCAATGAAACTAGTCGATAAGAGTTACATAGCACCAAAATGCCGCCTTGATGCTGTTGGGCCCGGATGATGTAACGGGCAACGTCTGCGGCAAAACTGGGTGAGTCAGGATCGCTCACGTCATTGGGAACCGACAATGAGACTTGTTGGTAATTAAAGGGAGAGGGGAGTTTGATCAGTTGTTCGGCCTTGAGTTTTTGTAGCCCTACTTGCTGTAAGAAATAAGAAAACTTGCCTAGGGCACTTAAGGTTGCAGAGACCGCGATAACCGAGAATGCATCTTGCCACAGCAGTTGTTGCAGTAAGCCCCCGACTTCGATTGGCGAGCAGCAAACATAGCTTTCCTTGTCTTGAAGGCTGAACCAGAATGCATAATTTTTTTGCTGGTTGTCATTGGCATAGCTATATAAGGTATCAACCCAAGATTCAGTCAGGTACTGAAATACGCTGAGTCGGCTTAATAAAGCCTCGGCCAGTGAAGACTTGAGTTGATTATTGTCGACGCTTTCCTGGATCACCCCTGCATAGGATTGCAGATTGTTATTGAGCTTGGTGGCTTGGCGATGATAGTTCTTTGCCAAATTACTTACCGCACTGGGGGTTTGCTCTAGTGGGAAACGCCAATGACCGCTGGGGTCGAATAGACTTCGATTGCTGGTTGCAAAGTCTTTGAATTGATTGAAGCAGCGCTGTAACTCGGCGCAGGCTTCTCTGACTTGTAGGCTGGTCGCGGCAATTGCAGAAGCGTCTAGTTGCGCCGACAATTCTTTATCTAACAGCTGAATGGCCGCTAACTCCTTGAGGGCTTGCGTTAAAGCAATATGGTTGGCACTGGATTCTCTGGCTATCTCTGGAAATTGATGAGCTTCATCTAATATATAGATGCAATCTTCTGCGGGTGGCAAAATATGACCGCTGCCGGCATGTAAATCGGCGAGTAATAAGCTGTGATTGCTGATAATCACATCGGCCTTTTTAAGGCCTTTACGGGCCTTATGAAAGGGGCAACTCCGGTGGCGAGCCGATTGTACCGAGCAACTTAAGCCATCGACCACCACATGTTGCCATAATTGCCACGGTATTGGCTTTGGCCAAGTATCGCGGTCGCCATCCCATTTACCTTGTTGCAGGGCCACTGCCAGTTGTTTGCAAAGTTCTATGTGTTTAGCACTTAAGCCTTGTTCTGGGGCGAGGGCGGCAACCAGTTTATGTGCACAGCAATAACGTTGCCGTCCCTTGGCTAAACAGAATTGAAACTCACCGTGGGCAGCGCGGTGCACTAAAGGTAAATCGCTGTCGAGGAGTTGTTGTTGTAGGGCCACCGTTGCGGTGGAGATTACAATTTTTTTATTGAGGGCCTTGGCCAGAGGGATTGCCGCTAATAGATAAGCCAACGATTTACCGGTTCCGGTTCCCGCCTCTGCTAATAGGATCCGCGAGTGGCGATTGATATCTCCAGCAATTGTTTTGGAAATTTGTGCAATCAAAGCAGTTTGTGCAGCTCTAGGCACAAAATTTGAATTTTGCTCCTGAAGCGTGCGATACCAAAGGCGGATTTTTTGTTTGTTTTTTTCCGATAACATGAAGATCTCAATGTTGTGAACCACTTAAATTGGAGTGCTTTGTCTAGGCTTGTTCGCAAGTTTATCCCCTGTATGGCATAAAATGCTGCAAATGGGGTAAAAATTCAATCTTAGCACTAAGTTGCATAGATCACACTTTTATCAATTTTATTGGTGAATATCGCGCCATAATTCAGTTTAACCACTTTAAATCGTTGTAGATACAGCGATTTACACGATTTTATAAAAGTTCAATTTTTTATTGCAAAAAAATTTCAGCTTGCTAATGTATTGCTCGTGCAGTGCTAAACCACTGCCGCACAGGGAATTTAAGGAATAAGTGTTTAATTAATTAAAGAAGGCACAGGAAAATGAAAAAAACTATTCTAGCTGTAGCAATACCAGCTTTATTTGCAGCTTCAGCACAAGCTGCAAACGTATATGATGCAGACGGCGTATCTGCTGACGTATATGGTCGCATGCAGTTCGATATTAGAGACGAGCAAAATAAAGACGCAAATGACAATTTGCTTGATGGCACAGATACCAATGGTGTAGGTTCCGCTCGTATGGGCTTTAATGCTCGTTCTGAAATTGCTCCTGGTATTGCTGGTGTAGCGAAAGGCGAATGGCAAATTGCTGCTGAAAATTCTGATGATTCTAAATTCAAAGCTCGCCACCTTTACGCTGGTTTTGATTTTGATGATGCAGGTACTGTTGTATTTGGTCAAACCGATACCGCTTTCTACAAATCAGTAGAAGCAACTGACGTATGGAACTCATACGGTTACAGTGCATTTAACTATGTTGAAGACGGCCGTCAAGAAGGTCAAATCATTTATAACGGCGAATTTGGTGGTTTTTACGTTGGTGCTTCTTACCAATTTAAAGATGACGCATTTACTGTTGATCTAGGTACTCCAAATAACTCAAATGAAGTGACTACTGCCGCTAAGCTTGATTCATCTTACGCAACTACTATTGGTTACAACTTTGCCGATCTTGGTCTAGCTGTTTATGGTGGTTACCATAAAGAGAAGTTTGCTAATGCTGACAAAGAAAACTACGCATTATCTGCTGCTTACACTTTGAATGACCTTTACTTGGGTGCTGTATACGCAGCGACTGATCTAGAAGGTGCTAAACTTCAAGGTTATGATTTAGTTGCAACTTACGACATCGATGCAGTTAAATTGTTTGGTGGTTACACTGCGCAAGAAGCTAAAGGCAGCATCAGCGCTCAAGGCGATACTGTTGATGAGTTCACTTTAGGTGTTCAATACTCATTTAACAGCAACATGAAAACTTGGGCAGAATACAAAGCTGATTCAATTGACGGCAAAGAAGATCTTTGGACTATTGCTGTTCAATACAACTTCTAAGTTGTGTTAGTGTCTTAAACACCTTGAGTGTTTAGTCCTGATGAAAAGCTCGCTTCGGCGGGCTTTTTTGTATTTGTTTCTCTTGTCCTGTTGCTGGACTATTTCTACCTTCTACCTTCTACCTTCTACCTTCTACCTTCTACCTTCTATCTTTTATCTTTTATCTTCTCGCTATTTCTATAATGCTGAGCTTGTTAGGCTGTTGCCCGTTGCTGTTGCCCGTTGTGGTTGTTCGGTGAATCAGTGCTCGACTCACGCTTTCAAGCCGAAGCAAGCCTCACTAGAGAACTAAAAAACACAGTCGAAGTCGCTGGATTTAATCGTTTTTCTCCTTTAGTACAGTACTTAATCATTGTTTGATTGTGGTTCGCGGGTTTCACTCAGCGCATATCTCCAGCTGTGATGGATAATATTTCATGTTAAATAAAAATTGAACACAAAGCGCTAATGGGCTCCAAGGTTTGAAGATAGCTTGGGCTTGGCGTTTTTCATCACCGGATGATGAGGCCATCGATGGATTGATTTTTGTAAGCCTTCAACCGATGGATGAATGTTGTTATTTATATGGTTTTTAGGTATTCACAATGCTTTAGATTTAAATATCATATTTATTTTATTTATTGGTTTTTAATTTTTAAAAAGTTCAATTTATATTGTAAATATATTGAATTTATTCTGTTTATAGGTGAATATATCGCTCGTGAGATGGACTTCACTGCTCAGGGATACCATTCGTAGGATGTAAGAATGGGTCATGGAAGAGGCTAATAATTCATCTTTAATAGGCAGTGGAACAATGAAAAAAACAATTTTAGCTATCGCTATTCCAGCTTTATTCACCGCGGGTACAACGACCGCACAAGAGCTTTACAACGACGGTGAGAATGCATTCTCGGTTGGTGGTCGAATCAACTTGATGCTTGAGTCAGCCAATAAAGACGGTGAGCGTGATCTGCGTTCAGAAGATAATTCTTCACGGATAAACCTTAACTTCTCTCGTCAATTAAGCCATGGCTTTGCTGCACGAGCGACTCTAGAATATGGTATGAATACACCAAATGGCGATAGTGATGCACCATTTTACAATCGCTTAGGTTTTATCGCCTTTGATCATCAGGACTACGGTTCAGTTTCTTATGGTAAGCAATGGTCGACTTATTCGACGGTGGCGGCCGCAACTGATGTATTTTGGGTCTACGGTGGCTCAGCCATGAGTTTATACGATGGTGAATCTGGTGAAACGGGTACTGGTCGTGCCAACGATGCTTTGCAATACAATGGCAGCTTCAACAACATAAACCTTAGCGCTCAATACCAATTTGCTGATGAAACAGAAGGCCGTAAAGACAGCTATTCTGCTGCACTATCTTATGACTTTGATTTTGGTTTGAATTTAGCGGCAACTTATCACCAAATGAACCGCACCGATGCTGAGAAAGTTGCGGTAAACAACGACGGTGACATCAAACTTGCGGTATTTGCGGCTAGTTACAATCAAGGTCCTATCTATGCGGCGGTGACTTACGGTGAATTTAAAAACAATATTGAATTTACCGCAGCTGATGGTGTATCGGATAAAGCAAACGGCCATGAAGGTGTATTCATGTACACTCTCGACATGGGCTTACAGCTATACACTGGCTGGAACTACCAGGAAGATAAACATTCAGCTGCTGAATTAAAAACTGGTTTAGTGGGTGCCATGTATGATTGGAACGACATCTTGTTGTACACCGAGTATCAGGACAGTAGCTCTAAATCAGTGTCTGGTGCAGTGACTGATGACAACCGCTTAGCTGCGGGTGTTCGTTACAATTTTTAAATTTCTAAGCAATCCGCGAGCGCTTTAGTTTCTCGGGACTAAACCCTGCCGTTCACAGTGTTGAGCGGCATTTTTGTTGTTGGATGAAGATAAACGAAATGATAAATAGGTTGTTTTGAAATGAGGGCTTTCTGGAGTGCGGACTATAAATTAGGACATAAACAATCCGAAATAATAATCAATATTTCGGATTGTTTGTTTAAGTGGTGCTGACGCTCAGTAAGCGACACTTTTCGTACTTATAGCGCTAAGCATTGGTGTCTTCTTGATAGTCGGTGTTTATCACTGCAACATTGACAACGCTGGGTACTTGGGTCGTTATCCAAACGTTCTTGCTCGATGACTTCTTCACAATCACTGCATAAACCATAAAGGCCTAGGTCAATTTGGCACAAAGCAGCATCTACTCTTTTTAATTGCTTCAATTGATTATTTAGTTCGGTGTATTGAAGCTTTAAGGCCTGATCGATCAACTGCTCATTACTCATTGCTTGCAACTTGTCTGCAGTTAATTTCATGCTGGATTTTTCTGAGGCAGTTAAAAATGAGATTATTTCAGACTTTAACTGCTCAAGTTGCTGTAATAATTGCAGCTGATAATCTCTAGTTTCCACGGTTAACCCCAAATAATAAAGTGAGTTAGCAGTATAAACAGTGGGCTGACTCTCGAGATATGATGTGAATCAAAACTAAAGCCTATAAACTTATAAGCCCCCATTTATTCACTATTTGTTGATCTAATACAAATAAATATTAATTCTATCAGTATTGGGTGGCTTGGTTGTGCTACAGATACTTGTGTTGGGCTTCAATGGCTTGAATGATTGAGGGGGTCTCTTTTAGGCTACGAATATCTCTAAATAGTTGATCGGCTTGTGGATAAAATCCGGCTAAGTAGCGCAGCCATTGTTTTACCCGGCTTTGATAGTATTTAGATTTCTCGTGATTGATTTGGTGCTCAGAATATCGGAGCAATAAGGCGATTACACCCTGCCAGCTTAAGGGAGATTCTTCTCCACGTACTACCTTGGCTAAGTTTGGAATAGTGAGGGCCCCACGCCCAATCATCACATCATCGCAGCCACTGTGGTGTTGGCATTGCAAGTAACTTTCGCGGTCCCAAACTTCGCCATTGGCGATAATCGGGATTTGATAACGTTGTTTGAGTTGTTTTATATAGTGCCAGTGCGCGGGCGCTTTGTAACCGTCAAGTTTACTGCGAGCATGGATGGTGAGTTCATCGGCTCCAGCTTCTTGTACCGCTTGCACGATGTCGAAACAGTCACTTCTATCTTCCCAACCGAGTCGAATTTTAGCCGAAATGGTGTGTAGAGTGGGCACTGCCTGGCGGACCGCTCGTACCACGTCATAGATTGACTGGGGGGTTTTTAACATCGATGCACCACCGCAACTTCCCGTAACCGTTTTACTGGGGCAGCCAAAGTTTAGGTCTAAACCGTGTGAGCCTAACTCGATCGCCCGGCAGGCATTATCTGCCATCGGAGTGGGGTGTTGACCTAACAGTTGAACTCTTACTGGCGTTTGCTGGTCAATGTAACCATTGTCATAGAGCTCAGGACAATACTTATAAAAGACTTTGTCAGGTAACAGCATATTTGTAACGCGAATAAATTCGGTCACACACCAATCGTAGCCACCACAACTGGATAATAGTTGTCGCATTGACGCATCAGCGACACCTTCCATTGGGGCGAGAACTACACGCATATTTTACCTTCAGTCAAAAGCGCACAGTCTAGCGTTTCATAGGCCTTACGGCTACAGATATTAATGAAGGGTAAATGAGTCGATGATAGCTATTTCCATAATTTTTTTGGGTGTTTAACGGCGTGTGATTCGAGTATAATTGATCTAGATCAAAGTTGCTTGAGTTTAATTTTTGGGAAAAGTGTTGATGGATCATCAATTTAAAGAAAGTTATAACGTATTCTATTTACTGGGTTTTGTGGTAGCTTTGTTGTTACCGACACTACCATTGAGTTTGTCTTTAATTAAAATGTTTGGCTAATACTGCAGCAATTTTTGCGGTTTCTGTTCGTTGCTTTATCCTGTCAAATTGAGATAATTAAAAATTATAAATAGCGCCCACCATTGTTTGGGCGTTTTTTTTTGATAAATGGAATATAACATGAGCAGCATTAACCTCGACTATATTAAAGATGCAATTATTACCATACCTGATTACCCAAAAGAGGGGATCTTATTTCGGGATGTTACGAGTTTAATTGAAGATCCTAAAGCTTTTGCTCTGGTCATTGAATTATGGCATCAAGCTTTTAAAGATCTGGGTATCACCAAGGTGGTTGGTACTGAAGCACGTGGTTTTATTTTTGGCGCACCTCTCGCCTTAGCTCTTGGTGTTGGTTTTATTCCGGTACGTAAACCTGGAAAGTTGCCCCGAGCAGTGATTGGTGAAAGTTATGAGCTTGAATACGGCATGGACACGCTAGAGATCCATACCGATGCAATTGAACCCGGTGATAAGGTTTTATTAGTCGATGATCTGATAGCGACTGGTGGAACTGCTGAAGCCGCAGTAAAATTGATTCGGCGCTTAGGGGGAGAGATTAACTATGCGGCTTTTGTGATTAATTTGATAGACTTACCGGGATCGCAAAAGTTAACCACCCTTGGGGTAGAATCAACTTGCTTAGTTGAGTTTGAAGGCGAATAGGAAAGTATCATTCATGAAGTATCAAGCACTGGCAAGAAAATGGCGGCCGAAAACCTTTCAACAGGTGGTTGCTCAACAGCATGTTCTCGCGGGCTTGATTAACTCTTTAGATCAGCAGCGTCTTCACCATGCCTATTTATTTAGTGGTACTCGTGGTGTGGGTAAAACGACCATTGCACGTTTGTTTGCCAAGAGTCTTAACTGTGAACTGGGCGTTTCATCTCAGCCTTGTGGACAATGCAGTAATTGCATCGAAGTTGACCAAGGTAACTTTGTCGACTTGTTAGAAATTGATGCGGCATCTCGAACCAAAGTTGAAGATACTCGCGAACTGTTGGACAACGTGCAATATAGCCCGGCGAAAGGTCGTTATAAGGTGTACTTGATTGATGAAGTGCACATGTTATCTCGACATAGCTTTAATGCTTTGTTGAAAACGCTGGAAGAGCCTCCGGAACACGTTAAATTTTTATTAGCAACCACCGATCCTCAGAAGTTGCCGGTGACCGTGTTATCTCGTTGCTTACAGTTTCACCTAAAAGCTTTGAGTGAACCGCAGATCGCGGGTCAATTAGCATATATCTTGGATGCGGAACAACGTGGTTATCAGCTACCAGCACTGAATGCACTTGCACATGCCGCCGATGGTAGTATGCGAGATGCTTTAAGTTTGACTGATCAGGCGCTGGCGCTTTGTGAGCAAACGCTTGAATATCAGAAAGTTCTAGATATGCTTGGGGTACTCGATCCCCATCAATTACGGCAGTTATTATGCCATGTAGTCGCGGGCCAAAGTGAATCGGCTTTCAATAAAATTGCTGAGTTGGCCAGCATGTCTCCCGACTATGAGCACTTACATCAACAACTTGCTGAATTAATTCATCATGTAGCTATGGCGCAGGTATTGCCTGCGAGTCAACAGGATGAAACGATTCAAATGTTGGCCGAACAGGTTGATGCGCAATTGTTACAGCTTTTGTATCAAATAGTGATTACTGGTAAACGGGATTTAGCCTACGCTCCTAATCCTCGAACTGGTTTTGAAATGAGTGTGTTACGGATGTTGGCTTTTCAACCTGCGGAGCAGGGGATTGCAGCGTCGCGAGAGCCTGTCGCACAAGGCCCCGATAATTCAGCGCTTGCCGATAGCAGTTTAGTTAAAGAGCAACAGGAGATTTTGGCGCAGGCTGAACAACAAGGTTATCAATTACAGACTCCGGCGACTCAAAGCTCGGCGGTGAGTGAGCTTGCAACACCGATCACTGGTCAACCTCGAGTACAACAACGCGAACAAAGTATTGCGAAATTAAAGGCACAACTGTCTAGTGATGCACCGAGTTCAAGCCCCCCAATAACGCAGCAGGCAACGCAGGTCGACTCGGTTTCTGAATCAAGTTCAAGTGTCAGCCCAGCGACTGACAAACAATCGCAGCATTCAGCACCAGCTACCAATAATTCACTGTCAGAATCAACAAGTGCTGTTGTGAATAAGCCGACGGTTTTAGCAGCAGAGCCAAGCCAGCCAGAGGTACCGCTGACCGAGCAGCAACCGCCAGTGGATGATAGCTATTATGCGCAGTTAGCTGAAATGGATCAGCAACCAGCCGAGCCTGATCTGAATTATGCTGCCGAATATGCTCAGCCTCTTTCTGATGCTAGGCAAAGCAATCCAGTAAATTCATCATCATCGACTCCGGTTGGTGCGGAAGACACCGCCTCGCTACTACAGTTACGCAGTCAATTGCGCGGACGAGGCAAAACTGAAAAAAAGTCTGAAGAGGCGAGCGCCTCTCAGTCTGTAGCAGCCAGCTCGCCAGTGCCTCAACCCCTTCAAGCGTCTGAAACTGTGCAAGACGCTACCGCGCAAGTCCTAGAACAAACGGTAGCGCTTGCAGCTCAAGTTCCGGTGTTTATTGGCAGCAACGATGAAACTTGGGCCAATATGGTCAGCCAGATGAACTTAGGGCCCATTGCGCGTCAAATCGCCATAAATACTCTTTATTCACGAAACGAAAATGCTGTGCAACTATTGCTCAAGCCCGAGTTTAAAAATTTGCTGAAACCAAATTCTGTTGCAGAACTTAAGCAGCAGCTGAGTACCAGTTTGCAAGCACCGATAGAGTTGGTGATTAATATTGGAGAGGATGGTCAGCAACAGACCCCTCTTGAATTGCAACAGCAATTACACGCCCAAAATATCGAAGCGGCTACCCAGCGTTTACTCGCGGATCCTAACATTCAAATTTTACAACAACGTTTTGGCGCACAATTAGTCGGCGAAAGCGTTAAATACCACTGAACAACTTGATTTTCGACATTAATCTAGATGTAATGTCGAAGTTATAACTAACCGAAGAGAAGAGAACAGTTATGTTTAAAGGCGGAATGGGCAACCTTATGAAGCAAGCGCAGCAAATGCAAGATCGCATGCAGCGCGCTCAGGAAGAAATCGCCAAAATGGAAGTGACCGGTGAAGCTGGCGCGGGCCTAGTGAAAGTAGTTATGTTAGGTAACCATAATGTGCGTCGAGTGGAGATTGATGACAGCTTGATGGACGATGACAAAGATATGATCGAAGACTTGCTTGCAGC
Source organism: Agarivorans sp. QJM3NY_33 (assembly GCF_050870865.2). NCBI lineage: Bacteria > Pseudomonadati > Pseudomonadota > Gammaproteobacteria > Alteromonadales > Alteromonadaceae > Agarivorans > Agarivorans sp. QJM3NY_33. The sequence continues at coordinate 2,897,138 of NZ_CP194039.2, read as the reverse complement.
AGCTGTCAACGATGCGGTGCGCCGAGTAGAAGAAACCAGCAAAGACAAAATGGCTGAAGTGACCGGTGGCATGCAAATGCCACCTGGTATGAAAATGCCATTTTAATCTTGCACAGCGAACCGATAAAAGGTCGCTTAGCGGCCTTTTTTGTGCAATAAACTGATTGCACGGTCTATTTTTAACGGGTATGAATATGAAAGTATGTGGCGTAGAAATAAAAAGTAATGAAGTAATTGTTAGCCTATTGAGCCTCGATGATGGCTTGTTTCTAATCCCTGATTGCCGTGCGCGACGATTAACACTGACTAACATTAATAGCACCCAAGATCTTCGAGAGTTTCAATTTGCCTTTGCAAAGCTAATGAGTGACTATCAAGTGGAAGTTGTTGCAATTAAGCAACGGCCAATGAAAGGTAAGTTTGCTGGCGGCGCAGTTGGTTTTAAACTAGAAGCTGCGATTGAGTTGATTAGTGAGCTTAAAGTGGTGTTGATTTCGGCGACACAATCAAAACAGGTTCTTAAAGATAACCCAATGCCTGTAGATTTCTCCACTACGGGTCTTAAAGTCTTCCAAGAAATTGCTTTTACAACGGCTTATGTTGCTTGTATGGCTGAATAAAAATGAGTAATTTTTCACGATAAAAAAACCGATGCAAGCGCATCGGTTTTTGTTTGCCTTGAAGCAATTAAAGTCTAAAACAGCTTAGTAAGCTTCGTTGTGTACCGAGAGTACCGCACGACCTGAAGGATCGGCATTATTCGCGAAGCTTGCATCCCAAGCAATCGCTTCAGCCGTTGAACAGGCTACAGACTTACCATGGGGCACACATTCTGCTGCAGAGTCCTGTGGGAAGTGTTCTTCAAAGATGCAACGGTAGAAGTAGGCTTCTTTGGTATCGGGTGTATTAATTGGAAAACGGAAGGCCGCATTCTCTAACTCTTTATCCGACACTTCTAACTCAACCAGCTCTTTTAAACTGTCAATCCAAGAGTAACCAACACCATCAGAGAACTGTTCTTTTTGACGCCAAGCGACTTCTGCGGGTAAATAACCTTCAAAAGCTTCACGTAGAATATGCTTCTCAATCTTGTCACCAGCACACATCTTGGCTTTTGGATTAATGCGCATTGCCACATCCATAAACTCTTTGTCTAGAAAGGGAACACGGCCTTCAATGCCCCAAGCGGCAAGAGACTTGTTGGCTCGGTTACAATCGAACATATGTAACTTTTCAAGTTTACGCAGCGTTTCCTCGTGGAACTCTTGGTCATTGGGCGCTTTATGGAAATACAGATAGCCACCGAAGATCTCGTCGGCACCTTCGCCAGACAATACCATTTTAATACCCATGGCTTTAATCTTACGTGCCATTAAGTACATTGGAGTTGATGCGCGAATAGTGGTGACATCATAAGTTTCTAGATGGTAGATAACGTCTTGTAGCGCATCTATACCTTCTTGAACCGTGAAATGAATTTCATGGTGAACGGTGCCTAAATGGGTGGCTACTTTTTGTGCGGCGATAAGATCTGGAGAACCGACAAGGCCAACCGCGAAGGAGTGTAGTTGTGGCCACCAAGCTTCAGAGTTATCGTTATCTTCAATACGCTTATCAGCGTACATTTTGGTAATCGCAGAGATTACCGAAGAATCTAGACCGCCAGAAAGTAATACGCCATATGGAACGTCACACATTAACTGGCGCTTAACCGCTGCTTCTAAGGCTACTTTTAGATCTTCTACACTGGCATCGTTGTTTTCTACATTGCTGTAGTCCATCCAGTCGCGTTTATAGTATTTAACGGGCTCGCCGTTTTTGCTATATAAGTAATGGCCAGGAGGGAATTCGCTGACGGTTTTACAAATCGGTGTCAGTGCTTTCATTTCTGAGGCTACGTAAAAGTTACCGTGCTCGTCGTAGCCCGTATATAGGGGGATAATCCCAATATGATCGCGACCAATTAGGTAAGCGTCTTGTTCTGCATCGTACAAACAAAAACCAAAGATACCGTTTAAGTCATCTAAAAACTCAACCCCTTTTTCTTTGTATAAGGCCAAAATGATTTCACAATCGGACTCGGTCTGAAATTCAAAATCGACATTGAGTTGAGTTTTAAGATCTTTGTGATTGTAGATCTCGCCATTAACGGCAAGCGCGTGAGTTTTCTCGGGATTGTAGAGAGGTTGTGCGCCAGTATTTACGTCAACAATAGATAAACGCTCATGCACTAAGATGGCATTTTTTGATGTGTAAATACCTGACCAGTCGGGGCCACGGTGGCGTAAACGTTTTGACATCTCAAGTGCTTGCTTACGCAATACACTGAGATCAGATTTTATATCTAGAACTCCAAATATGGAACACATACTCTTCCCTTAACTACTTTGTGTTTACCCTCGAGTGAATGGTGCTTCGCCATTTACTCAAATATTGCTCTCAATTTGCCAATATCAGAAATTATTGCAAGCCCTGAATCAGTTTTTTTGCTAAAAAAAGCCTGAAAACAACGAAATTGTAACAAACTGTCCGTTTTTACATATCTCTAGCTACTTTTTGGGTCTTGCTCTACTGATTTATCATCATTAATGAGTTGTGATTGAACGTGCTCTGCAAAGCCCGCGCCAGCTTCGTTATATAAGTTGAATACTTCATCGGCGCCGAGATGCTTTAGTTTTTCAGCATCGTCTGCAAACTGGGCAATTGCGGCAATTTTACCGGTAAAAGAGCCCTTTTTAAGTTGTTTTAATGCGTACTGATTCCCGTGGTGATGAGGCATTGCAAGAAGAACTAACTTTAAGTCTTGGGAGGGGGCTAATTTTTCCCAAAAGTCTGAATCGGTGGCGTCCCCTTGTATTACCGCGCGACCACTTTCGATTTGATGTTCAATTTTTTCCAAGTCGGTATCGATACCTAATACTAAATCAGGGTAGTGTTGTTGCAACATATCGTAGGCACCTTCACCAATCCGGCCCATGCCCAAGATGACCACTTGCATTTGACCAAGCTCAATCGGTTGGTCTTCTAAGTGCAATTTTGTGCGTTGTAGTCGTTTCAGACAAGGTCGAAATAGCTGATAGATAATATCAGCATTTTTATAAATTGGGGCCGCGATTAAGAAGCTCATGCTGACGGCCAAGGCGAGGGTTGCCATCCATGAACTATCTAACCATTGCTTGTGGACCGCCACGGCGATCACAATCAGGCCAAACTCGCTATAGTTTGCCAAACTCATTGCACCGAGAAACGAGGTTCGCGAGCGTAATCGAAATAGTAGTAAATATAGTAAATAAAACGCCGATTTTAATACCAGCATTAGCACGATAAATAATGCGATATAGAGGGATTCAAAACTAAGCTCACTGGATAGTCCAATTGATAAGAAAAACGCAACCAGAAACAGCTCTTTAAAGCTAAATAGTGCTTTCGCCATACCGCTGGCGGCTGGATGGCCAGCCAGTAACATGCCAATAATAAGAGCGCCTAAATCAGCTTTTAATCCGACGAGATCAAATAATTTAGCACCTAATACAAAGGTTAGAAAGAAACCAAGAACCAGCTGCAGCTCACCATGACCGACGCGATTGAGAAGTTTGTATAACACCGGCCGTAGTGGTAGCAGTAATAGTAATAGCGGTGCATACAAGGTTGGGACTTTACCGGTGGTAGCTGCCAAAAAAATCACCGCAAAGATATCCTGCATAATCAGAATACCAATCGCAACACGGCCGTAGAGTGCGTTCATTTCACTTTTGGCTTCCAGTACTTTCACCGCAAACACGGTACTGGAAAAACACAGCGCGAAAGCTAATACCAAAATACCAGTATTTGAGAGTTCACTAATACTCGTGATCCCGAGCCATTTTATAGCCGATAATAAGCCAACAAATATCGCGATATTACTTAGCATGTGAGCGCTTGCGGTGCCCCAAACTTCACGTCTGAAGAGAGTTTTAATATCGAGTTTGAGACCGACTGTAAAGAGTAGCAGAGTAACCCCTAAATCAGCACAGGTCGAAATGAGTTCATTTTGTTCAAAACCCATATTATGCAATATAAAACCAGCCGCCAAAAAACCAATTAGTGGTGGTAAATGTGCTAGGTGGGCGATAAAGCCCGCCAAAAAAGTAATCGTGATAAGTAAAGAAATATCCATTTATACCTTAATTATCGTTTTATAGGATGTCGATGGCGGCAACGTTTGGGAAAATATAATTCGGTCTAAAGGGCACCACATCAATATCTTGCTCAGTGCTCACGCCCGATAAGACCAAAATCGTTTCGAGGCCAGCTTGAAACCCAGCCAAAATATCGGTACGTAAATTATCACCGATAATCATAGTTTCTTCAGCATGAGCGCCCATTTTATTTAAGGCTGCTCGAATAATCCAGGCACTGGGTTTACCCACAACAAAAGGCTGGCGTCCGGTCATGCGTTCAATGGGAGCACACAGCGCGCCACAGGCGGGTGTTAAATTGGGTCCATGGGTATCTGGATTGGTGGCGATAAACTGCGCGCCGTCGGCGACAAATTTGGCGGCATGTTGAATCATATTCCAATTGTAATTTTTGGTTTCACCGACCACTACGAAATCCGGATTGATATCGGTAATGGTAAAACCTGCACTATACAGTTCATGAATTAAGGCCCCTTCACCAACCACATAGGCTTTGTTACCTTCTTGTCTTTTCAAAAAGTCTGCGGTTGCCATCGCAGAGGTGTAAAAACAGTTCTCGGGTATTTCGACCCCTGCGGTTTGGAAACGGTTCTGTAAGTCTTGCGGAGTTTGCGCTGGATAGTTAGTTAAAATAACTAGTTTAGTTTTTTGTGCGAGTAGACGTTCGATAAAGGCTTTCGCACCTTCGATTAGTTGGTTATCGTGCAGTAGTACACCATCAATGTCGCAAATAACTGCTTTGCTCATCATCATCTCTCATTAGCAATATTATCTATGATTCAGAGTAACTTAGGGGGCTAGCTTAGGGCTAGCTAAAAATCACTAATGTTAAATATTTGTGAGCTTATATTGGGCCAGTGTTTGCCGGGATAAGTGAGATGCGATAAATTCAAGCAACCCATCAGGGCTCTTATTTTGCAGAGCGTCTAGGAAACTAATCTTCTGTGGCTTAACAAAAGTGGCTCCGCCGCAACGTTTATTTAAGCTTACGTGGATTGAACAAGGTCTGACATTTTTAATTTGGGAGGCGAATCGATGTTGATGTTGCTTAAGCGCTGGCGGTGGGGCCGATCTTAAATCACTTAGATATAACGATGTCTGTTGCGCTACTGACGTCTGTTTAAACAATACATACCAAACTTTAGCTACTCCAACTTCCACTCGATCAAAAGAGATGAAGAAAGACAATTTGCTTGAGAACTATCCTCTAAGCCATTGCTTGAACGATTGGTTGGAAGTTGACTCTCTAGTCGGGCCTTCGCTAGAGAAGCCGGGTTTTGGTTTGTAAGATTAATTGCGGTAAACAAGTTATTTCTCAATTGGTTTTTGGTGAGAGCCCCATGCTGCATTTATATTTTCAATAAAATCAATCAAATAAAACCAGTTTTCATTTAACTGCCTGATAGTTATTTAGGTGCTTAGCCGACAGATGTGAAACGGTTTGTTAGTTCACTGCTTGGAAAGATTTGTTAAGCTAGGCAAAAAGGAGTCATTAGATGTTGAATCGTTCTGAGTTGATTAAAAAAATCCCGAAAGTAGAGTTACACCTGCATATTGAAGGCAGTTTAGAACCAGAGCTGATGTTTGCCTTAGCCGAACGAAATAATATGCGCTTGCCCTATGCGTCGGTTGATGCCTTAAAGCAGGCATATAACTTTAATAATCTTCAAGAATTTCTCGATCTGTATTACCAAGGTGCTGATGTATTGCAAACGGAGCAAGATTTTTTTGATTTGGCTTGGGCTTATTTCGAAACATGTCAGCGAGATAACGTGGCGCATTGCGAGGTGTTTTTCGATCCACAAACTCATACTGATAGGGGCGTTGATATTGGAACTGTGATTAACGGTTTGGTGGCAGCGAAGCTAGCGGCGGAGCAGCAGTTTGGTATTAGCTGTGAGTATATATTGTGTTTTCTACGTCATTTATCTGAAGAATCAGCCATTGCGACGCTAGAGGCGGCGAAACCATATCTTCAACATATTATTGGTGTCGGGCTGGACTCTAGTGAGCAAGGCCATCCTCCAGAAAAATTTAAAGGAGTATTTGCGCAAGCGAAGCAATTGGGCCTAAAGCGGGTAGCGCATGCGGGAGAAGAAGGCCCCGCGAGTAATGTTCAGGATGCTTGGCAGCTGCTGGATGTGTCGCGCATCGACCACGGGGTTCGCTGTTTAGAAGATGCTGAATTGGTTCAACAATTGGTTGAGGCGAAGATGCCATTAACGGTTTGCCCATTTAGCAACGTTAAATTAAAAGTTGTTGAAGCGCTGGCCGACCATCCTCTGCCTGAAATGCTTGAACTCGGTTTAGCGGTTACCATTAATTCCGACGACCCTGCTTATTTTGGCGGCTATTTGTTGGAAAATATGCAAGCTTGCGCTGAAACCTTTGATTGGAAGCAAGCTCAAATTACCCACCTTGCAAAAACGGCGGTGCAAGCGAGCTATGCTTCCCCAAGCCGTAAACTAGAATTAATGCAATTAATTGATAACTGCGTTGCAGAGTTTGCTTAGCCCACTTGAGTTTTCTGACTAGTCTTCACCATAGTATGAGAATGTGCTGATTGAATAAATAAGTGACAGAGGAGGGTGCCAATGTTTGTTGTATTGTTTCGTTGGAAACTAGATGAACAACATATTCAATCTTTCAAAGAGGGTTGGTCGGAAATTATTCATTTTAATGTCGATAAATGTGGTGCCTTGGGCTCGCGCTTACATAAGGCCTCTGATGGGACTTGGATCTCGTATTCGCAGTGGCCAAGTAAGGAGCATTGGTTGCGTTCCAAAGAATCAGAATCCTATGTTGTTAAGGCTCGAGACAAGATGCGTGAAGCTATCTTGTGGCAGGATGAGCCTTTGCTGATGTCTCCACAATTAGACCATTTTGTTGCGATGGGTATTGAAACAAATCATGCCAAATTTTAGGCAGATCAAATTTGCTGACTTGCTTTCGTTGCGAAGCAAAGTAAACTGACGCGCAGTATCGATTAGCTTCAAGGTTGCGCGAATAGTTATATGGCAAAGTTTGATTCACAAGCGTTTTTCATTTCTTTTTCTTGGTCTTGGTTAGCCCCAAAATATTGGGGCACTTGGCTGCTCGGCGGACTTATTTTATTGTTTGCCTTCGTTCCCGTTAAGTTACGAGACCGTTGCGCGATTGCCATCGCTAAACGCATTTTTAATTTAAAAGCCCTGAAAAAACGTCGTGCCATCGCTGACACCAATTTAGCGCTTTGTTTTCCTGATATGGACGCGCCAGCGCGCGAACAATTGATGGAAAAAAATGTGCAGATTTTTGCGCAATTGATTTTAGGTTTTGGTGAAATGAGCGTTCGCTCAAAGGCATATTTGCAAAATCGTATCGAGGTCGATGGCGAAGAACATATTCAAGCCTTGTTGGCGAATAATGAGCGCTTCATTGTTTTGTTACCGCATACTTACCCGGTAGATTTTTTAGGGACCTATTTTTGTACCCGCGGTCATCAGATGTGCACCATGTTTAAAAAAACGGGTGATCCCATTGTTGACTGGGTGATGACCAAACAACGGACTCGTTTTGGCGGCGTAATTTTTGAACGTGATGCCGGAATTAAGACCTTAATTAAAGCGGTACGTGCTGGTTACGGCTGTATTTACCTCCCCGATGAAGACTTTGGTCCAGACGCCAGTCTGATGACGCCATTATTTGCGACCCAAAAAGCTACGCTACCTGTACTTGGTAAAATGGCTAAGTTAAGTGGTGCTAAAGTGATACCGATTTATGCTGGTTATGATAGTGAACGACATAAGGTGAAACTTTATATTCACCCACCCATGCAAGATTATCCCAGCGCTGACGTGGCCGATGATACTTTAAGGATGAATCAAGAAGTCGAGAAACTCATTCAACGCTCGCCAGAACAATATATGTGGAGCTTAAAGTTACTTCGTACTGTGGAAGGTAGTGATCAACCCAGGTATTAACCGTCGCGACTTTGTAGGGCTTGGCTTTTATAACGTCTTACCAGTACTACAAAGTCTTGCGCCTCACGGTCTAAAATACTTTGGTCGACTAATAGATCGTAGCCGGTTAATTCTCTGAGTTTTTTCATGCGATTGGCAAACATGCCAGTTAATCCAGTGTAAATCTTACCACTTGCCGACTTGTAGTAGTCATCTTCAATTAGATGCTCACTTACCTGGCTGTCTTGGCAATGGGCGCAGCTGCGTCGTAAAGACGCAAGTAGCGCGCTACGTTGTTCGGTGAGTAGGTGGGCGGCGAGGCGAGGCGATAAGGTGTCCAGTAGATAGTCAGGGTCGGTTAGTCGCAATCCCACATAATTCATCTCTTGCCAATTGAGCCCATCGTGCAGTCGAGGGATATCGATCCGTTGTAACTTTCCCCAGGGAAGGCTCCATCCCCCGTAACGATGGTGAAATTGTAGGTGGTCATAACATAGTACCACTGAATACACGGGTTGAAATAGCTTCGCGAGACCCACTCGAATGCCCAAATAGGCAAGAAAAAACAACATAGATGCGATTAAGGAAACCAGCACGGCTGGTACATAAAGAGTGCCTATTGCCGCAAATACCAATAACGAACCCAATAAAATTAGCGCCTTAGCATTATGGCCTAACTTACTTTTTATTAAGATCGATTTAGGCATTCAAGTCACCAAATGAACAATTGTGTTTGTTTATATACGGACCGAACTTAAGCGCGGTTCATTGCAATAGGCTTCTTTAATAGGGCTCCAGTTGAGGCTAAGATTTTGCGGCTTGTTTCGCGTTAAAAATTGCCAGTTGTTCCTCGGTAGCCGGTTGTTGATGATGCTCTTTCCATTGAGCATAAGGCATGCCGTAGACTTTTTCTTGAGCGCTGGAATAATCGAGAGTCACGCCTTGTTCCTCGGCCGCCGCAACCATCCACTTGGCTAAGCAGTTGCGACAGAAATCGGCAAGATTCATTAACTCAATATTTTGAACTTCTTTATGCTGATCGAGATGAGTCAGTAGCTGACGAAAGGTGGCTGCTTCAATAGCTTGTTGTTTATCCATGATGTTATCCAAAAAATAAAAGTTAACAAAGTGTAAACGCAGTAGAGCAGTGAAGCAACGCTGCTCTACTTAGAAGAGGGCTTAGCCTTTCGTGAGAAGGTTATTTAGGTTAATAATCGCGGCATTAGCACGAGACACATAATTTGCCATGACCAGCGAATGGTTTGCCACTAAACCAAAACCGGTACCGTTTAGCACCATTGGGCTCCATACTGACTCTTGTGTTGCTTCTAACTCGCGAACGATTTGGCGAACCGCAACGGTGGCATTTTTCTTCTCCAATACACCTTTAAAATCGATTTCTACCGCTTGGAAAAAATGTAGTAAGGCCCAAGCTTCACCGCGCGCCTCGTAAAATACATCGTCAATTTTCCACCAAGAAGTTTTGACTCGAGACTCTGAGGGCGCAAACGTAGACTGAGTGGCACCTTCGTCGCCAGCGAGGCTGGTATTGATCCGCTCTCTACCCACTGACGCTGAGAGTTTTTGTGACATGCCGCCTAAACGAGACTGCACTTCGTTCAACCAATTCACCAGATTATCTGCTCTTGCATAGAATTGAGCGTTTGGATCTTTTGGGTCTGCGAGTTGGCTACGATATTTGAGCAAGGCATTAATCGCACCTTGGTACTCACCTTCGGCACTGGGGAACTGCCAGCTAGTATGATCGATATTAAACTTTGGTTGGGCGATTTTTAGTTGAGGGTGTTCTTCTGACTGAGCCTGAGAGCGGCTAAAATCTTTACGCATGATCAGTGACAAATCGCGGATCTGGTTTAAAGCGCCAAGTTCCCAACTGGGCATATTATCCATGAAAACACTCGGTGGCATCTTGTCGTTGCTAAGGTAGCCACCCGACTTATTTAATAAGGTTTCAGCGACAAATATCAAAGCGGTTGATGTCGCATAGCCCGTCACAACTTGTTCATTGTTTGCCAGTGCTTGCTCTTTCATGTAGCTATTTAGGTCGATACGGTCGGGCTCACTACTCCAAATTACCGCAAAAACATAATTGATGATGACTATCACCAGAAAAATACCGATAACCTTGCGGCCAGTGAGTTGAAACATAGAGACATCCTCAAGCTGATTTAATGTTCTCAGCATAGTCAAGTCGTGAATTTAATCAATAGCTTAAAATAAAACTATGGTCTGCATTAGCGCGACTCATGCAGCATCAATGGCTAGCCTGTCCGTAACTAGCCTACTGTAAATGTATTTAGCGACTAGGTATAGGCTTGTGCCATTTTTGATGACTTTTTGATTTGACCGACTCACCGATTATCGGTTTATATATCGACATTTACATTTACACGGATGTTGTTGATGAAAGGTGTAAATATTGGCGTTTTCTTCTCAGAGCAGTATTTTAAATAAACTGGTTACAAGGGGTCTGGTATTGCTTGTTGTGCTGCCTAATACGATTCCAGCGATGGCTCAGTCTCAAGCGATTGAAGTCATAAACCAGCCCTGGTCGGCGGTTTATCTCGATTACTTGCAGGTTTCCGAACCGATGTTGGGGGTGACGCTGTCATTGAATCATTATGACCGAGCTTATCCCAATTGGGGCTACTACTTTGGGTATGCTAAGTCGAAACAACAATCATTGCTTGTGAGTGAACCAGCAGAGGCGCAGCAAGACTCAACAATGCTGAGGCTGGGCTTGAGTTATAGTCTAAGCCACGATTTTAGTATCTATGGCGGTGGAGCCATGCTGGAAAGAAGTATTCACTATACCAGTGGTATTACGCCGATGTGTCGCGATTGTCAGCCGACTTGGCAAACTGATATCGAAAAAAAATGGGGCGCAGAGTTAGGCTTGCGCTACGCGCCAAGCCGTCATTTGATTTTTAGCCTTGGCTACAACGCAATAAGTGAAGGCGGCGTATTTGGCATCGGTTATCGAGGATAGTAAGTCGAGCAATGTGTCCATGGGTTTAAGCGCGCTAGCGATGTGTTGAAAGAGGCTCACTGCGACTCTTATGCGACCGTTTGAGAGCGTTTTTTAAAGTTAAAATTGTATTTTTTGTTTGCCTAATCAGCAATGGATGTAGATTTTCAATGCGAGGGCATGGCTTCGTTCTAAGCTGCCCTTGCTCAAAACCAGCGATCAGTGTCGCTTTTCTTCTCTAATTTTTTGTAAACGCTTTTAGGCCGGTGATGGTTTATTGATCTATTCCAAACTTATTGCAGTTAATCAAAAAATAATGATTAAAAAACAAAGAACACATATATAGTGAACTTATTCGGTGAATGCGTTCACTTTTGTTTTTTAACTCGAGGAACTTTCTCATGAAAGAACATCACAAGATCCTGTTTGAACCCTTTAAAATTGGTAATTTAGAAATAAAAAATCGATTTGTTATGGCGCCGATGGGGCCGGGAGGCTTATGTAGCGCAGATGGTTCGTTTAATGAGAGAGGCGTTGAATATTACGTAGAACGGGCTCGTGGCGGTACTGGCTTGCTTATTACCGGTGTAACCATGGTTGAAAATGAAATAGAAAAATGCGCTTTACCTTCCATGCCTTGTCCCACCTTAAACCCGCTTAATTTTGTCAAAACCGCGAAGATGATGACTGAGCGGATCCATGCTTATGGGTCGAAAATATTTCTACAGTTATCGGCGGGTTTCGGTCGTGTGAGTATTCCATCGATCGTTGGAAATACGGCGGTAGGGCCATCACCCATTCCACATCGTTGGTTGCCCGAGGTAACGTGTCGGGAGTTAAGCATAGAAGAAATTCATCGCTATGTTGGTAAATTTGCTGAGTCGGCGGCAATAGCCAAAAAAGCCGGATTCGATGGTATTGAAATTCACGCGGTCCATGAAGGTTATCTACTCGATCAGTTCGCGATATCATTTTTTAACCAAAGGACTGATCAATACGGTGGTAGTTTGCAGAACCGACTTCGTTTTGCGATTGAAATTGTTCAAGCGATTAAGGCGGAGTGTGGGGCTGATTATCCGGTGTCACTGCGTTATAGCATCAAAAGTTTTATTAAGGATTGGTGTAAGGGCGGCTTACCCAATGAAGAATTTGTTGAAAAAGGTCGAGATATTCAAGAAGGGATCGAAGCGGCTAAAATTTTAGAAGCCGCTGGTTATGATGCCTTTAACGGAGATGTTGGCTCTTATGATTCTTGGTATTGGGCACATCCACCAATGTACCAAGAGAAGGGTTTATACCTGCCTTATAATCAAGTTTTGAAAGAAGTACTTCAGGTGCCGGTGATTACGGCAGGGCGAATGGAAAACCCTGATTTGGCAAGCCAAGCCATTCGTGAACGGCAAACTGATTTTATTGCCTTAGGGCGTCCTTTGCTAGCCGATTCAGAGATACCCAACAAAATTAGAGCCGATAAATTCAATAAGGTGCGCCCTTGTCTTTCTTGCCAAGAAGGATGTATGGGTCGATTGGCCAGCTATGCGGTTATCTCCTGCGCGGTAAATCCGGCCTGTGGCCGAGAGTTAGACTATGCGATCACGAACAGCGATCAGCAAAAAAGTGTGTTGGTGGTTGGCGGCGGCCCTGCGGGCTGCGAAGCGGCCCGGGTTTCAGCTCTTCGCGGCCATCGGGTTAAGCTTTACGAAAAAGCATCGCGTTTGGGCGGAAACTTAATTCCGGGCGGAGTACCAGATTTTAAAGAAGATGATCATGATTTGGCAAACTGGTATCAAGCTGAGCTGCAAGATCTCAAAGTAGATGTGCATTTAAATAGTCCATTAAGTAAGGCGATGATTATTGAACAAAATGCGGATGTTGTGATTTTTGCAACCGGTTCAACACCTAGAACATTTGCAATTGATGCTGCAACCAATGTGTATTCGGCTGAAGATGTATTACTTGGTCATCAAGATCCGGGGCAATCGACGCTGATTATTGGCGGCGGTCTAGTTGGTTGTGAGACGGCTTTATGGTTGGCCGATCAAGGGAAGCAGGTTTCATTGGTGGAAATGCAAGGCGATATACTCACCATTGGAGGGCCATTATGTCATGCGAATGAAGACATGTTACGGGACTTAGTGGCTTATAAGAATATCGAGTTACTGACCAATTGCGTGGTTTCGGGGGCTACTGAGCAAGGCTTTGTATTGAAGAATTCCGATGGTGAAGAAACTGTTCTGGCTGCGGATTCGGCGATTTTGGCGGTTGGTTATAATTCTCAACGTAATCTTTACGAGTCCTTGCGAAATGAGCTGCCGCAAAGCTACTTGCTGGGGGATGCAAAGCAGGTACAAAATATTATGTATGCGATCTGGGATGCTTATGAAGTAGCAAGGAATATATAGCGGCTATGTTACTTTTTGAGCCACCTTTATAAGCAAAATAAAGGTGGCCAATTTGTCGCATTTTAAGCAGCAATCGACTTTAATAAGCGCTGCATATAAATGTTCATTTCAGCTGATAAGTCCAGATGACCATCATGAAGGCACCAGTTGTAAATGAGTCCGCGTGCCGAAATGAAAAGATACTCTGTTAATCTTTCAGCGCTTGTCGTTTCGTCAATCTGATGGTTTTTTTGTCCTTGTTGGATGATCAAGGTCAGAAACTTTTGCATATTGCGGCCTTTCATAATGAAGAGCTTATTATTGCAGGTATAGAGTTGTTTTACGGTCTGTAAACCGACTTTCAGATGGTATTGAGCGTAGGTTTCAAAGTACTCAAGAATAGCCTCTTTGGTGGTGCTAGTCGTCTTCTGAACGGTATACTTTTCTTCGAAAAAATCATCCGCTTGATCATACATTTCGACAAAAATATCGGTCTTGGTGGCGAAATGCTTATAAAAGGAGCCTACCGAGACCCCTGCACTCGAACAAATATGACTGATGGTAATGTCTTCGATATTCGAGTCATTCATTAAAGCTAAGGCACTGTTATAGAGTTTTTTCTTGGTGATAAGGCTTTTTTGCTGTCTTGAGGTCAATTTTTTATCCATCTACTTCCCAATCTATTTGAACCAGTTATCAAGCCATTGATATGTGTCGCTCAGTGTAATACGAGCCCTTATGGATACAAGTGGTATTTTTTATTCTACGCCAAATTGCCCTAGCTCAAGCTGCAAGTGAGTAGGGGCTTGTTATCAATTAAGCTGCAAACTCGCAATAGCTGCTCGGTGATTAGTGCATAACTGGCCTGCCAATCTTGCCGTGGCATGGAAACAGAACCTGGGTTAAGCACAAAATGAGAGCCTTCTTGGCTCGCTTGTGGAATATGGCTATGGCCGCTTACGAGTAGGTCGCCTTCAGCCAAAGGCGGCAGCTTGTTTGGCCCGTACTGGTGGCCATGGCAAAGAAATACCTTACGCTTACCGAGTACTAACTGGTTATAGTCGGCTAACAAGGGGAAATCACACAAGGCTTGGTCGACCTCGCTGTCACAATTACCTCGTACTGCAATAATACGTTCCGCAATTTTGTTTAAATCTGCTGCTACCGCCAAAGGCGCATAGTGTTCGGGGAGCGGATTACGCGGTCCGTGATTGAGTACATCCCCCAAACAGATAAAATGCGAAGCGCCACTGCGCTCAAAAGCGGCTAGGGTGAGCTGTAAAGCTTGATGGTCGCCATGAATATCGGAACATACAAATAGCATAAATCTTCCTTTCAACCTAAACCCCAATAATATCGTGTTTAGGAAAACAAAATAAAGGCCTTGCTTGGCCATAAAACGTCTATGATTTTAGCGCAAATGAGTCTGTTCGGCAGCCATTGACTTATGCTGTTCTGCAAAGTGGTATGAGGCAGCTACTATATCAATTGCCGCAGTTTGGCGGCCACAGCACTTGCCAGCACTCGATGCTCAGCGCCGTTCAGGTGAACCCCATCTTGAGGATCAACCATTACCAGTTTTCCTACATCTAAGAATCCACACTCAAGTGATTTTGCTACGACTTGATAATGCTTTGCTAGCTGCTTGGACTTTTCACTCGCTCCCCGAAAGTACTTCGCAAAATTACCGTTGTTATTGACCGTGGGCGGCGCTAGCACGAATACATGTGGAGCAGCAATCTGCAGGCTTAGGCAATGCGTTCGTAATTCAACAATCATACGCTGCAGATTTGCGGCAACTTGCTCAGCACTTAGCTCAAAGGCTGGGTATAGGTCATTGGTGCCTAGCATCACCACCAGCCACTGTGGTTGTTGCTGAGAGACTTTTTCTAACAGCGCTTCAATCCCGCGCTGTAAGCCAAATTCAGTGGCATTTCGGTAGCTGGTGCGGCCGGGCTGACCTTCCTCAATTACCTGGAAATGGTCACCGAGTAAGTTGCCTAATACACCCGGCCAGCGTGCGTGAAGGGGAAGGCGTTGACCATTCTTAGGTGAGTAGCCCCAAGTATTGGAGTCGCCGAAGCAAAGGACTTTAATCATTATAATTTTACCAAGCTAATTTTTTACCGTGATGTATAAACCATCTTGCGTGGTTGCTGCATCGGCTAGACAAGGTCTCATCGGCGGAAACTTGGTGATTACTCTAGCCATATGAGCTTGCTAGCATATTGATCTAAATCGACTTTTTGGCATTATGCCGGATAGTTCAGAGATAAAAAAACCTGCTTATGCAGGTTTTTTTAACGTTGGTGATTCAATTTCTTAGCTTTGTTTTCGCACGAACTTTGACTTCAGCATCATGCTGCCGTGGCCATCTACTTTACAGTCGATGTCGTGGTCTGCATCCACAAAGCGCTTAATCACCGCTTTGGTGCCTACTTTTAATACTAAAGAAGAGCCTTTCACTTTTAGATCTTTAATCAAGGTCACTTTGTCGTCTTCAGCCAATAGGTTACCTACCGCGTCTTTTAATACAATGGCATCAGGGTCCACTGTTACTTCGTTTGGGTTCCACTCATGCGCGCACTCTGGGCAAATAAGTAGTGAACCATCTTGGTAAACATAGGCTGATTCACATTTAGGGCAAGGAGGGATATCGCTCATGGTAAGTTCTCTTTAGTCTTCAATTTAGGGTGGCTTTTTGAAACAGTTATACCTAAGCCAAAGTTGGCTTTAGGCGACTAGTAGCCGTATTTTGTGGGGCTATTATAGGGAAAATTGCGTCAGTCAGCTAGTTAAACAGGCCAACCAAGGTGTAGTCGTTAATGTCTGATCTGTCATATCCCTTTGAGTATTCCAATTACAATGGCTAAGTTGTCTAATTTTGTTGCGGTTAAAAATGGGATTATTACCATAGCAGCAGGCTTAACTGTAACATCATCATTATTGGAGATTGCGATGTTCGCTACACCTGTTGGCTGGGTAGTGGCTATTGGTATTGGCTTAACCGTGGGTTACTTTGCAGCAGTTACCGGAGATGTGATAGGACGGTCACTAGCAACGGAAGCGTATGACTTGGTATTAGCTTAATCACCTCATAGAATAAACAATCATGATTAATTTAAATTCTCTCGCCTCGATAGCAATGTTCTTTATTTTTAAACTGGGAGATAGCGACGAGAGTCTTTAGAAAAATGAGTGTTCGCTATTTGGACCATAAGCTCGTGCAGCAAGGCTGCGGACCAGCAACACGGGATAAAGCTTACGGTGCTCGCATTATCACTTACGCTATAGTGATTGTAAATAAAGAGCTAAAAGCACCCCTTAGTTGATGAGCGCTTAAGCGCCATGCGCGCAGCAAAGATATAAAATTAACATGGTATTACAATTTTTCATCTCTGGTTTTGTATCTTTCAGCGGCAATTTATTATTTCATCGTTATTAATCAATTGTGGTTCTGGATATAGCCTACTAAGTAATTGTTATCGCTATTTTTTAGAAGATTAAATATTGAGTATTTAACTCGTAAAGTCTGATTTGATGAGCAATCAAGTGAAACAAAAAAGCCTCTTTAATAGAGGCTTTTTAAGGTTAAGCCATAAAAAAGTTACTTATGCCTAGCCTGCAAACAAGCCACGACTTCATCAAAACCGACTTCTTGTTTTTCTAGCAATACCAGCAAGTGATAGAGTAAATCAGAGCTTTCGTTGATCAGTTCTTCGCGGTCGTTGGCCATGGCCGCTAGCGCCACTTCTACGCCTTCTTCACCGACTTTTTGGCAAATCCGTTTGGTGCCGCGAGCAAATAGGCTCGCGGTGTAGCTTTGTTCTGGGTCGGCTAACTTCCGTTCGGCCAATACCGCTTGCAGTTGGGCAATAAAGGTAAGCTTCGGCTCGCTGTGGCCGTCAAAACAGCTTTGGGTTCCTTTGTGACAGGTGGGGCCAATCGGCTCTACTGCCACCAGTAGGGTGTCTTGATCACAGTCTAGGCTGATGCTTTTTAGCTGAAGCACATTACCCGAGGTTTCCCCCTTGGTCCACAGTCGCTGTTTGGTGCGACTATAGAAGGTGACCTGTTTGCTTTCAAGGGTTTTTGCTAGCGCATCTGAATTCATATAGCCGAGCATCAAAACTTGACCACTGTGGTCGTTTTGTACCACGGCAGGGATCAAGCCTTCAACTTTGTCCCAATCGATTTGTTGGTTTAACTGTTCAAATTGGCTCATAGTCGAATTGCCACCTGTTGTTGTTTGAGATATTGCTTGAGTTCGCCAATATCAATAATGCTTTTATGAAATACGCTGGCGGCGAGTGCGCCATCGACGTCGGAAATTTTAAAGGCGTCTTTAAAATGCTGCATTTCGCCGGCTCCGCCAGAGGCGATTAAGGGCACATGACAAATCTCACGCACTCGGCTGAGTTGTTCTAAATCGTAACCTTGGCGCACCCCATCCTGGTTCATGACATTGAGTACAATTTCGCCAGCGCCACGAGCTTGCACTTCTTTCACCCAATCAAAGGTGTTCCAGGTGGTGGTCACGGTGCGTTTTTCATCGCCAGTAAATTGTTTCACTTGGTATTGTTGGGTTTCTTCGCAGTAGTAAGAATCGATACCGACCACGATGCACTGCACGCCAAATTTGTCGGCCAGTTTAGTAATTAAACTTGGATCGGCTAAAGCAGGGGAGTTAATCGAGATCTTGTCGGCACCGTTTTGCAAGGTGCGGTTAGCGTCTTCGATGGTTTTAATACCGCCGGCGACACAAAAGGGAATGTCGATCACTTCGGCAACACGGCTGACCCAGCTTTTATCCACCACTCGCTGATCAGAACTGGCGGTAATATCGTAAAACACCAGTTCGTCGGCGCCTTCTTCAGCGTAACGTTTCGCCAGTGGCACGATGTCGCCAATAATTTCGTGGTTTCGAAATTTCACGCCTTTAACCACCATGCCGTCTTTGACGTCTAGGCAGGGAATTATTCGTTTAGCGAGCATTATTGCCTCCTTGCTGCCAACAAGCGATGGCTTGTTTTACGGTAAACTTGCCTTCTAACAGCGCTCGGCCAACAATCACCCCAGCGACACCAGTGTCGGTTAAGGCTGCTATGTCATCTAAGTTGCCAATGCCACCAGAACTTTGCCACTGAATATCTGGATACTGAGCACATAACTCGCGGTATAAACTGACGTTTGAACCCTCGAGAGTGCCGTCTTTAGAAATGTCGGTACATAAGACGTGTTTCAGGCCCACCGGGGCGTAAATTGCCACTAACTCTTCAATGGTCACGCCGCTATCTTCTTGCCAGCCCGATACCGCGACCACTTTGTTGCCCTGCGCGTCGATGTTAATGTCTAGTGCTAGCACAATGTGCTCGGCGCCGTATTTTTCCATCCACTGCGCCACAACTTGTGGCTGTTTAACGGCAGTGGAGCCGATCACCACTCGTTCTGCGCCCGCATCGAGTAAGTCTTTTACGTCTTGCTCACTGCGTACACCGCCACCAATTTGAATTTTAGCGGGGGTATTTTTAAGCAGCTGAGCGATTACGTCGAGTTGGCGAGCGCTGGTATCTTTAGCACCATCTAAGTCGACTAGGTGTAACCAATCAGCGCCTTGGCTGTGGTAGTCCGAAAACTGGGCTTGCGGGTCATCCCCATAAATGGTTTTTTGCGCGTAATCTCCTTGGAACAAACGCACAATCTTTCCGTCGATGAGATCTAAAGCAGGAATGATCATGTTACATCTCCAAGAAGTTTTTAATTAATTGCGCACCAGCCTGACCGCTGCGCTCTGGGTGAAACTGCACACCGTAAAAGTTGTCTTTGTTTACTGCAGCAGTAAAGGCGTTACCATAATCGCACTGGGCAATGGTGGCATCGTTAACGGGCAAGGCGTAGCTGTGTACAAAGTAGAAGTAACTGCCGGCTTCAATGTCTTTAAACAGCGGATGACCAGCTTTAGGCTGAATTTGGTTCCACCCCATGTGTGGCAAGCGTTGGCCTGCGTTAGGCTTCATTAAGCTTACGGTGCCGGGTACCAGGCCTAAACAGGGAACGGGTTCCAGCGCTTCTTTCGCACCGCCTTCAATGGAGAATTCGGCCAGCATTTGCATACCTAAACAAATCCCTAGAAGTGGCTTTTTCACTTGTTTGACTAAGTCAATCAGCTCTCGATCGGCTAAGTTTTTCATGGCTTCGGTGGCGGTACCTACACCGGGTAGAAACAGCTTGTCTGCGGCAAGAATCACCTGAGGGTCACGGCTGACCGTGACCGGAAATCCCAGGCGTTCTACGGCAAACTTTACCGATGAAAGGTTGGCACATCCGGTATCAATAATTACATTCATTGTTGTTCCTTAACCTATAAGGTGCCTTTGCTACTTGGCAATGCATCGCCAGATTTAACAATGGCCTGGCCTAGCGCCCGCCCAAATACTTTAAACAGCGCTTCAACCATGTGATGGGTATTTTTCCCGGTGGTTTCCAGATGCAGAGTACAGGCCATCGCATCACTCAGTGAGCGGAAAAAATGCGGCACCATCTCGGTAGCAAAGTCACCAATCGCGGCACGTGGAAAATCGGCTTTAAATTCCAAATGCGCTCGTCCACTTAAATCTAAGGCGCATTGGGCTAAACACTCATCCATGGGCAACACAAAACCAAAACGGCCAATCCCCCGCTTGTCGCCTAAGGCGACTTTTAAAGCCTGGCCCAGTGCGATTGCGGTGTCTTCTACGCTGTGATGATCATCGATGTGATAATCGCCGATGACCTTACAATTGAGCTGGAAGCCGGCGTGGGTGGCGATTTGATCGAGCATGTGGTCGAAGAAACCAAGGCCGGTATCAATTTGGCTGCCACCGGCATTGTCTAAGTCGACGGCAATGCTAATTTGGGTTTCTTTGGTATTGCGCTCAACGCTGGCTTTACGGCCCCGTTGGGTGAGCTGCTTTTCAATGGTGGGCCAGTTTAAGCCGTCCCGTTGATATTGCAGACCTTCCAGTCCCATATTTTCGGCCAGCTGCATATCGGTATGGCGGTCGCCAATCACGTAGGAGTTGGCAAAATCAATCACGCCGCTTTTCAGGTAGTCTTTGACCAAGCCGAGTTTGGGTTTGCGACAGCTACAGTTATCGGCGTCAAAGTGCGGACAAACCAGTACTGCATCAAATTGGATCCCCTGCGACTCGAAAATGTCCATCATGTAGTTTTGCGCGAGGTGAAAATCAGCTTCTGGAAAGCTGTCGGTGCCTAGGCCATCCTGATTGGTCACCATGACCAAGCGATAGCCGTTGGCTTGTAACTTGAGTAATACCGGGATCACTTGAGGCTCCAGTTTTACTTTCTCTACGCTATCAACCTGCTTGTCGGTGATGGGTTCGTCGATCATGGTGCCATCGCGGTCGATGAATAAGATTTTTTGTTTTACCTGGCTCACTTAGCTTCGCTCCAATCCTTGAATCGCTTTCAGTGTAATTGACACTTCTTGCTGGTTACCAATACTCATTCGAATACAATTGTCTAAACGCGGTTTGTTGGCAAAGTCTCGCAGTACAATGCCTTGCTCGCCCAGTGCTTTAAAGATGCGGGCAGAGTCGTCAAAACGGATCAAAATGTAGTTGCCAGTGGCAGGGAAAATTTGTTTTACAATCTTCAGTCTGCTTAATTCATCCACGGCTTGACTGCGGATCGTGTTCAAGGATGCTACTCGCTCGCGCATGATTTTTAGCCCATCGGTAGTCAGGGCTTTGGCTGCAATTTCGGCCACTGGGCGGGCAATAGGATAGGGTGCAATCACCTTACTCATCACTTCAATCACTTCTGCATTGGCGAGGGTAAATCCACAACGCAGACCAGCCAAGGCAAAGGCTTTTGACAAGGTACGGGTAATCACTAAGTTGTCGAAGTCGGTCAGTAAACCCTGCACACTTTGTTCTGTGCAAAACTCAATGTAGGCTTCATCAACCACCACCAGTGCTTTATCGCGTTGTGCCTCTAACACCTTACTGAGTTTGGCGTGGTCTAACATAGAACCGGTCGGATTATTGGGGGCACATAGAAAGATGATTTTGCTGTCTATTGCTGCCAAAGCGCTATAGTCAGGGTTAAAATCACTATCTAATTCGACGGTTTTTACTTCAACCCCGATGGTTTCGGCACTCACTGAATACATGCCATAGGTTGGGCTACAAATGACTACGCTGTCTTGGTTTGGCTCACAAAAGGCCCGGATCAGCACTTCAATGGCTTCATCGGCACCGCGACTGGCCAACACTTGTGATGGCGAAACCCCGGCATAAGCGGCATAGCCGTTAATCAGCGCTGCTGGTTGAAACTCTGGGTAACGATTGAGCTGGTCACCGTCGTAGTTAAAATCACTTACCTCTGGGCTTTCGTTGGCGTTGAGCCAGACTTCACCGCTGCCACCAATGCGACGTGCACTTTGATAGGGAACCAGCGCTTGGATTTTCTTACGGGCTAATAATGAGACTGACATATTATTGCTCCTCACCTAAACGGATAGTTACGGCGCGGCGGTGGGCATCGAGCCCCTCAGCGTCGGCAATCGGTACGACAGCGGCGCTTAAGTCTTTTAAGCCTTGTTGAGTTAATTCTTGAACAGTGAAGCGCTTCATAAAATCTAAGGTACCTAAGCTTGAATAAGTCCGGGTATAACCGTAGGTTGGCAAGGTGTGATTGGTGCCACTGGCATAGTCACCCACCGATTCTGGCGTCCACTCACCCAAGAAGATGCTGCCGGCATTTTCTAACTGGGGTAATAGCTGGCGAGCTTGCTCGGTCTGTACAATCAGGTGCTCGGGGCCATAAAGATTATTCACTTGAACCGCTTGTTGTAAATCGTCGACCACAATCGCAGTGCTGTGCGATAAGGCTTGATCGGCAATATTAGTTCGACTGAGCAAGCTAAGTTGACGTGTTAACTCTTGATTCACTGCTGCGGCTTGCGCCTCAGAGGTGGTCACCAAAATCACTTGCGAATCGGGCCCGTGCTCTGCTTGTGACAGTAAGTCGGCGGCAACAAAAGCGGGGTTCGCTTGTTCGTCAGCAATCACCAACACTTCCGAGGGGCCAGCGGGCATGTCGATGGCGGCGCCGGCGTGGTCGGTATTTACTTGTTGCTTGGCTTGAGTCACAAAGGCATTGCCGGGGCCAAAAATTTTGTCGACCTTAGCCACGCTCTCGGTGCCATAGGCCATCGCGGCAATCGCTTGTGCGCCGCCAGCTGAATAGATTTCGTCAACACCACACAGTTTGGCGGTGTATAGAATTTCTGGTGCAATCGGCGGCGGTGAGCAGAGCACTACCTTTTTACAACCAGCTATTTGGGCTGGAATGGCCAACATTAATACCGTAGAGGGCAGTGGCGCGGTGCCGCCCGGAACATACAAACCGACTTGAGCAATGGCGGCGTAGTGCATTTCGCAGCGCACCCCTGCTTGGGTTTCCAGACTAAAGCCTTGCGGCTTTTGTGCTTGGTGAAATACTTCGATATTGGCCTTCGCTTGGGCGACGGCGCTTTTAAACTCTGTACTTAAATTATCTCCAGCAGCATCGATTTGCTGCTGGCTCACACGAACTTGCGACAGCGTGGTCTTGTCAAACTTAGCGGCAAGCGCAATTAACGCTTGGTCACCTTGGCGACGCACAGTATTGATCACGTCGCTGACAATCGCGGCAGTATCTTGCGAGCTATTGACCGCTGGCCGCGATAAGACTTGTTGCTGTTGTTCGGTAGTTAAGCGATTCCAAATGACCGTTTGCATGGCTTTTATCTCAACATTTTCTCGATTGGCATGACTAAAATAGAGCTCGCTCCTAAGGCTTTTAACTTCTCCATGGTTTCCCAGAATAAATTCTCGGTACTGACCACATGGAGTGCCACCTTCTCTTCATCGCCGGCTAAGGCTAATACGGTGGGATGCTCGCTGCCTGGCAGTAGGTCAACGATTTGCTCGAGATGGGTCTTCGGTGCATGCAACATGATGTATTTGCTTTCTTTGGCTTCCATGGTGCCTTGCATGCGCAGTAATAGCTTGTCTAATAGTGTTTGGTGTTCGTCACTGAGTTTGTTTTTAGACTTAATTAGTACGGCTTGAGAACGGTAAATCACTTCGACTTCTTTTAAGCCATTGGCTTCAAGAGTGGCACCAGTTGAGACTAAGTCACAGATGGCATCGGCGAGTCCTGCACGAGTGGCTACTTCAACAGAGCCGGCTAACATACAAGTTGAGAAGGGGACGCCTTGTTGGTCTAAGTAGCGTTTTAAGATCCCAGGGTAGCTGGTAGCGATGCGTTTATTGGCCAGGCATTGTGGGCCAGTGTAGTCAAATTCTTCAGCCACTGCGATGGAGAAACGGCAATCGCCAAAGTCTAAACGTTTTAATACTTCGCAGTCGGTAGGCTCATCTTTAGCACTACGTAGCATGGTTTCTTCTTCAAGTACGTTTTCCCCCACGATGCCAAAATCGACCACGCCATCCATGACTAAGCCCGGAATATCGTCATCACGAACCCGTAACAAGTCGACGGGCATGTTTTCAGAGTGGGCAATCAGGCGTTGTTGACGAAGGTTGATCTTCATCCCGCAGCTTCTTAATAGTGCCTGAGAATCATCGCTTAAGCGTCCGGATTTTTGGATGGCGATGCGTAGTCGTTTTTGCTCTGTCATGTTTATGTCCCTAATTATAAAACTAAAAAACCCCCGGGAGGATTACCTTCCGGGGGTTTACAATATTTTATATTCTACCACCGGAAGCTATTCATAAGCTCCCAGCAGATAACCGCCTGAAGCTTACTCTGGATGATGGTGGTGGTGATGCTTCATTTGGTTAAAAATCATGTTACGTTCCTGTCAACGTTAGTTTGCCTTTGTGGCAAATTCTGCCCATAAAGTTACCAAGCTAGCGCTAAATTGCAACCTTTTTTCCGCAGTTTTTGCTAAACAGTTCAAGTTGTGCAAAAAATAGCCGATAATTAGGTGGAGAGCGTCTATAGGAGAACGATCGTGAGCCAAGATGCGATTTTACCCATTTTGCCAAGGCCGCTGGCGAAGCCTGATGGCCAAAAGCCACCATTGCGTACCACGAAGGTGGAAAAGAAAAGCAAGTTATCGGCCCATAACGACATCCAAGTTCGGCCTAAATCCCAAGCCGTGCCAAGTCAGCATAAGAAAAAACCTGACGAGGATGAACAGCATGATATTGATCTGTTTGTTTAGAGACGGCTTAGCTACGAGTGTGATTTTTATTCAGCTCAATTCGACTTACGGCGACCTAGCGTATACGGTTTTATTGGATATTGCTTGCGGCCATGCTCTGTTATCGCGGTGTAAACGTTAAGGGATTTGGGCAGTAAAATGAGTCCGAAGCTGTCTCCTTGACTAACATTTTTGTCTCAAGGTTTGGTCTAGGGTTTGTGGGCTGGTATAGTTGCGGCGACTATTGCCTACCGGAATTTAGATTGAAACAGCACTACTTTACCAACGACGGACTGCTCTCTCAAGCCATCCCAGGGTTTTCACCTCGTCCCCAACAGCAGCAAATGGCTGAATCTGTTTCTGCAACGATTAAGCAACGCACCAGTCTGTTGGTTGAAGCGGGGACCGGCACTGGTAAAACCTACGCTTATTTAGTTCCGGCGATGGACAGCGGCAAAAAAATAGTCATCAGCACCGGAAGCAAAGCCTTACAAGACCAGCTGTTTAATAAAGACTTACCAAAAATGCAAAAGGCTTTGGCTTACGCTAAATCGGTGGCTTTATTAAAAGGACGTTCCAATTACTTGTGCATTGAACGGCTAAATAGCTTTTCGCACTACAGTAGCGGTCAAGATCGCCAAACCTTGGCCGAGTTAGTGAAAATTAAGCGCTGGGCGCAGGGCAGTGAATCTGGAGATATTGGTGATTTAGGTCCGGTTGCTGAGCGCTCCGATGTATTTCCTCTGATTACCAGCAGCAATGATAATTGTCTTGGCCGTGATTGCCCATCTTATAAAGACTGTTATTTAGTGAAGGCACGAAACCGAGCGCTAGAAGCAGATTTAGTGGTGGTGAATCATCATTTGTTTTTTGCCGATATGGTGGTAAAAGAAACCGGATTTGGTGAATTGATCCCTGAAGCCGATGCCTTTATCTTCGATGAAGCACATCAGCTGCCTGATATTGCAGCCAGCTATTTTGGTCAGCATTTTTCCAGTCGGCAGATCTTAGATTTATGCAAAGACATCGAGCTGAGCTATAAAACCGAATTGCGTGACATGGCGCAGTTGTCCAAAGCGGCTAAGAAGTTGGAACAACGCATTCGAGAGTGCCGACTAGCCTTCGAAGGCTTGCGTGATAGAGGCGAGTGGCGTCCATTGGCTAAACAAAGCCGCTTTGCTGAAATGATGCGTCATTTGCATGAAGACATGGATTTTGTTTATCAAGTGTTAAAGTTAGCGCTGTCTCGTTGTGAGCTTGCGGATAGTTGCTTTGAGCGTTTAGCGAGAATGCGTTTGTTATTTGAGAAGGTGATGGACGTCGATAAAACGGGCTATAGCTATTGGTACGAAACGTCTCGCTTACATTTTACCTTAAACATTACCCCGCTCAATATTGCTGAACGTTTTATGAATGAAGTTAAACAACGCGAAGCGGCCTGGATCTTTACCTCTGCAACGCTTGCAGTTGATGGTAACTTTGAGCATTTTCAAACTCAAATGGGCTTGAGCGATGCAGAGAGTATGTTATTGGATAGCCCCTTTGATTATCAGAAGCAGGCCTTATTATGTGTGCCTCGTTATCTTCCCGAAACCAAACAACATAATTCAGAACAGCTCATGTTAGATCAATTAGCCCCAGTGATAGAAGCTAATCAAGGTCGATGTTTCTTCTTGTGTACCAGTCATCGGATGATCCAAAAGGTTGCGACGGAGCTACGTCAGCGTACCGAATTATTGGTATTGGTGCAGGGCGAGGCTGGTAAACAAGAGTTGCTTAGCCAATTTGTCACCGATGGCCACGCGGTGTTGGTTGCCACTAGCACTTTCTGGGAAGGGGTTGACGTTCCAGGGAAGGCACTGTCTTGTGTCATTATCGATAAACTACCGTTTGCAGCTCCCGATGATCCCCTATTGAAAGCGAAAAGTGAGGATTGTCGTTTACGTGGCGGAGATCCTTTTCGTCAGGTATATTTGCCGCAAGCCGTGATAAGCCTTAAGCAAGGCGTGGGGCGATTGATACGTACCCAAGCGGATCATGGCGTGGTGATTATCTGCGATAATCGCTTGGTAAACCGTGATTATGGTGCCTTGTTTATTAGCAGCCTACCGGCTATGCCCCGAACCAGAGAACTGTCAAAAGTTTTAGAATTTGTAAAAAATAACGCTGAGGAAACATGACAGCAAATATACTCGCTTTAGATACATCGACTGAAAATTGTTCCGTCGCCTTGCAATGGCAGGGACAAATTTATAGTCAGCAAGAATACAGCCCTCGAGATCACACACAAAAGATTTTGCCTTTTGTCGAGCAAATATTAGCAGCGGCTGGCGCGAGCCTGAAACAGCTTGATGCTATTGCCTTTGGTCGTGGTCCAGGCAGTTTTACGGGAGTACGAATTGGTGTCGCTACGGCGCAGGGCTTAGCCTTTGGTGCCGATAAGCCGATGATCGCGGTCTCCACTTTACAGGCGATGGCGCAAGCCGCTTATCAGCAACATCTGTCTCAAACTTGTTATGCTGCTATTGATGCGCGTATGGGGGAAATTTATTGGGGCCAATACCAACTCAGCGATGGTTTAATGGTGTTAGCAGGAGAAGAGCAGGTGATTAAGCCTGAGTTGATGACGTCGAGCGATACACCGGGAGCCGCTGTCGGAACTGGCTGGCAAACTTATCAAACTTTATTATCGGGTCAATTTTCTGGCGCGGAGCGACTCGATTCAATACTTTACCCTTCGGCACGAGATATGCTTGTATATGCGCAGTGGGCATTTGCCAATCGCTGCCTTGTGAGTGCAGAGAAAGCCGAACCGGTTTATCTTCGCGATAAAGTCACTTGGCAGAAGCTTCCCGGTAGAGTTTAAACAAAAGGACGATGAGCGTGAAAATACAGGGCCTTGGCCAGCCCATACCGCAGCAATCGAAAACTCAGCAACGAGTCGCGGGCACCGAACTCAGTGTGGCAACGAAAGCCACTAAAGGCGTGGTACCTTGGGCGGGAATGGATGAACAAAGCGTTGAAAAACTACGTTATGAGCATGCTCAAGGCAGTGCTGATCACGCTGTGTCTCATTATCAGGATGTCGCGAATCAACTCAAACGTCAGCAAGTGAATGAGATGTTTGGCATCGATTTGTTCGCTTAGCCTAGTACATACTCGTCAGCATGTTGATTGAATCACAGTTACCAATAAGCCAACTTTGTTACCTTGAGCAAACCGCAGATAGCCCATTTTGCTTGGTGATGCTTCATGGCTGGATGGACAATGCCGCCAGTTTTATTCCTCTGCTCCAGTCGCTCCCTGATTATCATTGTATTGCTCTTGATTTCCCCGGCCATGGTCACTCACCACATCGCCAAGGTCACTATCATTTTGTTGACTATGTGGATGATCTATTTAGCGCTTTAAGCGAATTGAATTTAAACAAGCCTATTATCTTGGTGGGCCATTCTTTAGGTGCTTTGGTGGCGAGTACTTATGCTGCCGCTTTTGGGGAAGGTTTACTGGCACTGATTGCGATAGACGGGTTGGGGCCTTTGAGTTTGCCGATCTCAAATACGACGACTCATCTGGCAGACGCTATTCGTCAACGCCATCGATCGATGTCGGTCAGGGGGTTTACGGACTTAAATCAGGCGATTAGATTGCGGGCAAGAAGCAATGGTTTGAGTCGGGAAAATAGTCGGCTGTTAGTTACCAGAGCCACCAAGCAGAGCCAGGGTTTATGGTATTGGCGACATGATCCCAAGCTGAAATTGAGCTCTCCCCTGCGCTTTAGTGAGTCGCAAGCAAAACAAATTTGTCAGTCAATTCAACGACCCTGTTTGTTGATTGCGGCACAAGAACATCCTTTGCTGAGCGCCGAATTTATCCGTCAGCGACAAACTTGGTTTAGCCAATTATCTATAGTTGAATTGGTCGGCGGCCATCATTTACATATGCAAAACTCTGCGGCTTGCGCAGCATTGATGACCAACTATATTCAAACGATTGTTTGAACTGCTTCACTGTTTTCGATCTAAATTCATTTCCATATTGTTAAAATATTGTTATTCCAAGGTTGCCGTGAAACAATCGTTTGAAATTTGGCGCGTCGACTCTAATTGGCTCGTTGAGTCAGTGCATTATTAAATTCACAATAAGCCAAATTGGTAAATTATAATTAATGGAATATAAATGTTTAGGAGAGCTGCGTGGATAAGGTTTGGTTAAATCGATACCCCAAGGATGTGCCTGCAGAAATAGACTCTTCGCGTTATCAAACGCTGCTCGATGCATTTGAAGAGGGTGTCACTAGGCATGCCGATAGAGTTGCGTTTATTAATATGGGGCAGGTGCTTACCTATCGCAAGCTAGAGCAGCAATCTCGTGCTTTCGCCGCCTATTTGCAACAAGAGTTACAACTTAAACAGGGTGATCGGGTGGCCCTGATGATGCCGAATTTGTTGCAGTATCCCATTTGTTTATTCGGAGCGTTACGTGCGGGTTTGGTGGTGGTGAATGTCAACCCCCTGTATACGCCGCGTGAGCTGAAACATCAGCTCAATGATAGTGGTGCAAAAGCGATTGTGATTGTGTCTAATTTTGCCCACATCCTCGAAGAAATTGTCGATGAAACTGGCGTTGAACACGTTATTCTGAGTCGTTTAGGTGACCAGCTTTCGGCAACGAAACGAACGTTAGTTAATTTTGTGATTAAGTACGTTAAAAAAATGGTACCCAAGTATCATTTGCCGCATGCGCAATCTTTGCGCTATGTATTAGCGAAAGGTGAGCATCTGCAGTATGTTCGACCGGAGCTTTCTGCTGATGATTTAGCCTTCTTACAATATACAGGGGGCACAACAGGAGTCGCCAAAGGGGCAATGCTTTCGCATTGCAATATGGTCTCAAACTTGTTGCAGGCTTTGGCTATTGTTGGCCCTTGTCTGCGAGAAGGAAAGGAAGTGGTGGTAACAGCTTTGCCGCTATACCATATCTTTGCGTTAACCGCTAACTGTATGGTTTTTTTCGCGCTGGGTTGTCAAAATCTTTTGATTACTAATCCACGAGATATCCCTACCTTTGTGAAGGAACTGGCAAAAGTGCCGTTCACCGCAATTACAGGAGTGAATACTTTATTCAATGCTTTATTGAATGATCCCAACTTTGCTCAGTTGGATTTTTCTCGGCTCAGATTATCTTTAGGCGGTGGGATGTCGGTACAGCGTGCAGTGGCTGAACGTTGGCAAAATGTCACTGGTTCTCGTCTTATAGAAGGTTATGGATTAACAGAGTGTGCGCCGTTGGTGACGGTTTGTCCTTACGATTTAGAGGCTTATAACGGCAGTATTGGTTTACCTGCGCCATCTACCGATATTAAGTTGGTGAATGATGCGGGAGAAGAAGTTGCCGAAGGAGAGTCTGGGGAGATTTTAGTGAAGGGCCCGCAGGTAATGGGAGGCTATTGGCAGCGCCCAGAGGCGACCGCAGAGGCCATGCCCGGAGGCTGGTTTGCCACCGGCGATATTGCGACCATCGATCAACAGGGTTTTTTACATATTGTGGATCGGAAAAAAGATATGATTTTAGTTTCAGGATTTAATGTTTTCCCGAACGAAATTGAAGCAGTGATTGCTGGCAATCAGAAAGTTCTCGAAGTGGCTGCGGTGGGCGTACCAAACGAGGTGTGTGGCGAAGTCGTGAAGGTTTTCATTGTTAAGAAAGATGATTCACTAACCGAAAAACAAGTGTTGTCTCATTGTCGAGAGTTGTTAACGGGCTACAAAGTTCCTAAGTTAATTGAGTTTCGTGACGAATTACCGAAAACAAATGTCGGTAAGATCTTACGTCGAGCCTTGCGTGCCGAGGCATAAACCGTAAAATGAAGGCTAATTAGATGTTTTCCCTTAGGACGCCGCAATTTTGGCAGACGCAAACTTTGAAATGATCGATACAGAGGCGCAACTTGCGCCTCTGTTAGCTTATTTAAATCAACAGCCCCCTCTGACACTGGCCCTCGATACTGAATTTGTTCGAACTAGGACCTACTACGCACATTTGGGTTTACTACAGATTTATGATGGTGTGACTTGTTATCTCATCGACCCGCTTAGTTTAGATATGCAGCCCTTATGGCAGGCGCTAGCCAAGCATCATTGGGTTTTGCATGCCTTTAGTGAAGATTTAGAGATCATTCAGCGGCTTAGTGGCCAGTTTGGACTGTCGGTGTTTGATACTCAGGTGGGGGCGGCGTTCCTCGGTCATGGGATCAGCTTAGGCTATCAGCGGTTTATTGATACCGAGTTAGGCATTCAATTGGATAAAGGAGAGTCGCGCACCGATTGGCTTGCGCGGCCGTTGCGAGCCTCTCAATTAGATTATGCGGCTTTAGACGTTATTTATTTATTGCCAGCGTACCTTAAGATTAAGCAACAGCTGGAACAACTGGATCGTTATGACGCGGCTTTAGAGGAAAGTGCTCGCTTAGCTGCCCAAAAACAACAAGCGAATAAATCGGAAGATGCTTATAAAGAGATCAAGAATGCTTGGAAGTTGAATCCTCAACAACTTGCAGTACTTAAAGTTTTGAGTGATTGGAGAATGAAACAAGCGATGAGTCGCGATTTAGCCATTAATAACGTGGTGCATGGCGATAATTTATGGGCTTTAGCCCGTTATCAGCCAAGCAATATGGAACAATTACAACAACTTAATTTACCTGCACAAGAGTTGCGGATCCATGGACATCGTTTATTGAAGTTAGTGCATCAAGCAAAGCAGCTTACGGCCAGTGATTATCCTCAAGCGATCAAGCGTATTGTTGACTATCCAGATTACAAGCAAAAGATCCAAGCACTGAAATTGGTTGTGACCAAAGTGGCAGAGGAGTCAGGTTTGCCTGAGGATGTATTGGCCAGCAAAAAAGTATTAAATCAGTATCTAGCTTGGTTATGGAAGATGCAACCGTCAGCAACAAAGTTACCTTTGTTGCTGACGGGATGGCGCCAACCGCTATTTGCTAGTCACGTTGCTCAGGAAGCGTGATGTTAAGCTCTAATACGCTGATGTCATCGCTCTTATTATCAAGACTGACTTGGACCTGATCGGACTCGATGGCCACGTATTTTTTTATCACTTCGATGATATCTTGTTTCATCGCTGGCAAGTAATCGGGGCCACTGCGTTGGCCACGTTCATGGGCGACAATGATTTGCAGTCGTTCTTTGGCGGTTTGCGCCGTTTTAGACTGTTTTGAGGTTCGAAAGTAGTCTAAAAGAGACATTGTTATCCTCCAAATAAACGGCTAAATAAGCCTTTCTTCTGTTCTTCTAGGAAACGAAAGTCGACAGTTTCGCCAATTAGTCTGGCCACTGCATCTGAGTAGGCGAGACCTGCGTCACTTTGGGTATCAAGGATCACTGGCTCACCAGAGTTTGATGCCTTGAGAACCGCAGGCGATTCGGGTATGACTCCCAATAAGGGGATCGCCAATATGTCTTGCACATCTTCAACACTAAGCATGTCACCTCGATTCACGCGTTCTGGATGGTAGCGGGTGAGTAGCAAATGTTCTTTCACTGGCTCTTTACCTTGTTCTGCACGTTGTGATTTACTAGCAAGCATGCCAAGGATCCGATCGGAATCGCGTACCGATGAAACTTCTGGATTGGTGGTGACAATCGCTTCATCAGCAAAGTACAGAGCCATAATCGCCCCAGTTTCGATCCCTGCAGGGGAATCACAGACTATGTAATCAAAATCTTGGGTGGCTAAATCTTCTAATACCTTCTGAACGCCTTCTTTAGTGAGCGCGTCTTTATCACGAGTCTGCGATGCTGGTAAAATAAATAGATTTTCGGTGCGTTTATCTTTAATCAATGATTGACTGAGGTTCGCTTCGCCTTTGATCACGTTCACGAAGTCGTATACGACTCGTCGTTCACATCCCATAATAAGATCAAGATTACGTAAACCGATGTCGAAATCGATGATTACAGTTTTAAAACCTTTGATGGCGAGACCTGTTCCAATTGCGGCGCTGGAAGTTGTTTTCCCAACGCCACCCTTCCCGGAGGTCACGACGATAATTTTAGCCATTATCTTTCCTTTATAAATTGCTTAATTCAGCTAAGCCAAATTATTAAATACGATTTGCTGATTTTCTATTTGAATGCACTGGGGCAAGTTCGCGTGCTCTCCAATTTGTTCATGCAGCATATAAGTGCCTGCAATAGAAATTAGTTCAGCTTGTAAATTTTGACAGAATATTTTGCTATCTTTTCGACCACTGGCGCCAGCGATGGCTCTTCCACGGAGAGCGCCATAAATATGAATGTTGCCATCGGCAATTACTTCTGCGCCATTACCCACTGAGCCAATAATAACTAAATCTGTGTTTTGTGCGTAAATTTGTTGCCCTGAGCGGATTTGACCTCGGACGACTTTGCAAGGGGGCGTTGGAGCTTGGGTGACGATTTCAGCAGGTGGTTCCTGCTTCGGCTCTGGTTTCGCCGCAACTTGCTGTCCACCGCTAGTCATCACAGCTAAACCTGCGGCTCGAGCTGCAATTTTTTGCTCGTTATGACTACAGCCAGTGACGCCAACTAAGACAAAATCTTGAGTTTCAACAACTTCTTTCAACTGTAAGAAGTCAAAATTTGTTTCGACTTCACTCACATTGACAACGATAGGCGCACAATTAAAAAACTGAGGGGCCTGTGCGACCTTCTCCATCAGCTTATTATTTAACGACTCTAAATCATTTTTTCCGAGGTAAACAACAGAAAGGGTGAAGTTTGTCCCTTTAAATTCTATTTCCTGTCCGGACATGAACAGCAGATTCCTTTTTACATTTGTATTGTAGCGATGACGCCACACTAAATATTCTGATATAGTCAGGGTTTTAGCATAACCCGATCAACCCCTAGGATACTAACATTTTCATGTTCTGTGCAGTCTATAAAAGTCTCAAAAAACAGCAAACTTATCTTTATATTGAGAAGAAGGACGATTTTTCTAAAGTTCCCGATTCATTGGTGGCTTTAATGGGGGCTAAAGAGTTAGTCATGTTGGTTCCCAAACGACCCACTAAGGACTTTTCCTGCGTGAGTATTGAGTCGCTAGAGCTGGCTTTTAAAGAACCGGGTTACTATTTACAACTTCCCCCGCCTCCTGAGAATTATCTTAAGCAGCACTTAGCTGCACAAGCCAAGGCCAAGTTATCCAAGAAGGAAAGTGAGTGAAAAAATTTTTAGCAAGTTTGTTATTCTCTGTGGCCTTTTCTGCTCAGGCTGACCCTGGCTTCGACGCTTATGTTGAACAATTGAAAATAGATGCGGCTGAAAGGGGGATCTCTCAAGCAACCATTGAGGCGGCGTTTGATGGCGTTAAGTTTTACCCGCGTGCAGTGAAGGCCGATAAGCAACAACCCGAGTTTAAGTTAACCTTAGACACTTATTTGCCTAGAGCAATACCGAGTTGGAAGGTACAACAAGCGAGAGCCCTCTACAAAAAGCATTACCCTTTGCTCAAACAGTTGGAAAAAAAGTATGCGGTTCAGCCGCGCTTTATAGTGGCTTTGTGGGGGGTAGAGTCTAATTTTGGTAAGTTTACTGGTAACTATAATGTGGTTTCGGCTTTAGCCACTATGTCCTATGAAGGTCGCCGTGAAGCTTTCTTTAAAAAAGAATTGATGCATGCTTTGGACATTTTGCAGCAAGGGCACATCAGCGCTGCGAAGATGAAAGGTTCTTGGGCAGGAGCAATGGGCCAGGTGCAATTTATGCCGAGTTCATTTGTACACTATGCGCAAGACTTCGATGGCGATGGTCATAAGGATATTTGGAATAATACTGCCGATGCCTTAGCTTCCGCAGCAAATTATTTAGCTCAAAGTGGTTGGCATCATGATTTAACTTGGGGACGTCAGGTACAGTTACCGAAAGGCTTTGATTCTAAATATAGTGGCCTCGCGACCAAAAAGAGTTTGAGTGAATGGCAGGCTTTAGGGGTACGCCGTTATGATGGCGCCGATCTACCGATACGAGACATCCAAGCGTCAATTGTTCAGCCAGATGATGCCCACGGCCGAGCTTATTTGGCTTACGCTAATTATGAAGTACTGATGAAGTGGAATCGCTCACACTATT
The DNA here is from genome assembly GCF_050870865.2 of Agarivorans sp. QJM3NY_33. NCBI lineage: Bacteria > Pseudomonadati > Pseudomonadota > Gammaproteobacteria > Alteromonadales > Alteromonadaceae > Agarivorans > Agarivorans sp. QJM3NY_33. The sequence continues at coordinate 2,862,298 of NZ_CP194039.2, read as the reverse complement.
TCGTGGCGGCTGTCGGTACTTTAGCCGATCGTATTTCTTATCCTCCGGTGTTTTAATATGTATCAACATATAGATGAACAAGGACGAGTTTTGCCCCTGGCGGCGAATAAAGCCGTTTGTGTCGGGCAAAACTACTTGGCTCACATGCGAGAAATGGGTGGCCAGCCGGTGAAACAAGCGCTGTTTTTTATTAAGCCAAATAGTGCCTTTGTCAACTTAACCGAGCACTTAGTCATTGCTGGCCTAAGTGGTGCTGTGCACTATGAGCTAGAGCTGGCATTGTTAATTAGTAAACCATTAAAGAATGCTAAACCAGAGCAGCTTGATGCCGCGGTTTGGGGTTATGCTGCAGCGTTAGATCTAACCTTGCGTGACCAGCAGGCCGAGTTGAAAAAGCAAGGGCATCCGTGGGAGCGGGCAAAAGCGTTTGATGGCAGTTGTGTACTTAGCTACTTTAAGCCAATAAATGGTTTAAATGAGTTAGCAGACGTGGCTTTGAGCTTTGAGCAGAATGGTCAGGTTAAGCAGCAAGGTTCAACCGGACAAATGATCCGTGACATGTCTAGTTTACTTTGCGAAGCCTCTAGTTGTTTTACCTTACAACCAGGTGACGTTTTGTTAACCGGCACGCCTGCTGGTGTTGGGCCATTAAATCAGGCTGATAATTTAGTGATAAAGGTGGCGGGAATTTCTGCCACAACAGAGGTTGTTTTAAGTGAGTGATGTTCGGTTTTGGGAAACAAAAACGTTGGCGCAGATGTCTGCCCAAGAGTGGGAGTCTTTGTGTGATGGCTGTGGTAAATGTTGTTTATCTAAATTAATTGATGAAGACACCGATGAGTTATATTTTACTAATATTGCTTGTGTCTTATTAAATAGTAAAAGTTGCCAATGTAGCGATTATCAGCATCGTTTTGCCAAGGTTCCTGATTGTGTGAAAATCACTCTCGATGATATCGAGGTGTTTCACTGGTTGCCCCCTAGCTGCGCTTACAAACGTTTGATCGAAGGTAAGAGTTTGCCTGCTTGGCATCCTCTTCTTCATGCAGGTAAGCATTCTGAAATGCATAAACGCGGTGCTTCGGTACGTGGCAAGGTGGTATGTGAGACCCAATTAAACGGCCCTTCACAAAACTATATTGTTCGTTGGCCAATTGACGAATGTGAATAATGATTGGTTTTTATTGTGAAAAAAGCCGATTGCTTAAGTTATCGGCTTTTTTGAATTGAACTAATAGTGACATCGTTTGGAGCCCGTCTATGCGGGTTTAGTTGGTTTTCTGATGGTTATTTTTTCCGCCATTGTAGGACAAAAAACACAATACCCAAGGCGAGGAAACCAGCAAAGATAGCAATTAGCCACTGGGGCATCGACCAGCCTAAAAACATCCAAGCGATCTCATCACAGTATCCGGTTGGATTAAACATCCAAGGGAACCACTGATCTAATTTAAACCAATCAGGGAAATTGGCAAAAAAGTCACAGGTGGCAAATGGACTCGGATTCATTTGGTAATCAGTGTGAGTGAGTGCCAATTGTAAGCCCCAAGCGGCACTGGCGATCCAAAGTGCAAATCCGGTCAGGCGGAACAATAAATAATTGGGAGCGATACAGGTAAATAAGCCTGCTAGAGTTAAACCAAGCATTGCTACTCGCTCATAAACACACATTACGCAGGGATCTAACTTCATAACGTGTTGAAAATAGAGGGCGCAAAACTCTAGTGATAAGCCGCCAATAAAAAGCAATAACCAAGGCCCGCGTTGATAGGGCATTTGGTTTAGAAAGCTGAACATAAACAATTAGCTCCAGTTACAAAAAGGCGACGCAAGCATCGCCGTTTTTCAGTTTAATGTCCAGTAGTAACAGCCGATACCGCGCTTGCAACATGATGGCTAATCCAGCCTAGTTCATAGAAATATTGAGTCATGGGAACAAGTGCAAACTCAACCGATAACAAACCGATGCCAGCTAAAACAATCGTGTAGGGCAGGGCCATCCATACCATACGCCCATAAGACAAACGCAGTAAAGGCGCTAACGACGAGGTGAGTAAGAATAAAAAGGCAGCCTGACCGTTCGGGGTCGCAACAGAAGGGAGATTGGTGCCGGTATTAATGGCGACCGCTAACATATCAAATTGGTCGCGAGTTATTTCACCCGCTAGCCAAGCAGATTTTACTTCGTTGATATAAACGGTGCCTACAAATACGTTGTCACTGACCATCGACAACAAGCCATTTGCAATGTAGAACGCAACCAGTTGTCCCTCATTCTCAATGGAAAGCACCCAATGAATGATGGGTTTAAATAGATCTAAGTCGATGATGACAGCAACAATCGAAAAGAATACCGCGAGTAATGCAGTAAAGGGGAGGGCTTCTTCAAAGGCCTTACCCAATTGATGTTCTTCAATGATACCGCTGAATGCAGTGGCGAGAATAATTACTGACAAACCGATTAAACCAACGGCGGCCAAATGTAGCGCTAAACCAAGGATTAACCATACCGCAATCACAGCTTGAATGATTAATTTAGCTCGATCACGGTTATTGCGTCGCTCGTCTTCATATTGATCATAGTCTTCAAGGATGTGTCGTACGTTGTCTGGCAAAGTATGGCCGTAACCAAATTTGTGGGTTTTTTCTAATAAAAAGCAGGTTAGTAAGCCAAAGGCCAATACAGGCATCGAAACCGGGGCCATACGTAAGAAAAACTCGAGGAATTGCCAGCTGGATTGATCGGCAATAATCAAGTTTTGTGGTTCACCAACCATGGTGCATACGCCACCAAGAGCGGTCCCAACACCGGCATGCATCATTAAGCTACGTAAGAATGCGCGAAACCCTTCTAAGTCATCACCACTTAGATCATCGCTGGTGTGGTCGTGATTTTGGTTAAAATCTTTTCCAGAGGCAACTTTGTGATAAATGCTGTAAAAGCCAATCGCTACGCTAATTACTACGGCTATCACCGTGAGCGCATCTAAAAAGGCGGAAAGAAACGCACCTGCAATACAGAAGGCTAAAGACAAAATGGCTTTATCTTTAATCTTTATGAGTAGCTTGGTAAACACGAATAGCAATAATTGCTTCATGAAGAAAATGCCTGCGACCATAAATATAAGTAGCAGAACCACTTCAAAATTCCCCACTAGCTCATGCTTCACTGTTTCTGCTGAAGTCATTCCAATGGCAACCGCTTCGATTGCGAGTAAACCACCCGGTTGCAGTGGGTAGCATTTTAAGGCCATGGCTAAGGTGAAAATGAATTCTGTGACTAACAGCCAACCAGCGATAAAGGGATTTATATAGAAGACGATGGGATTGATAATAAGAAATAAAACGATGGCTTTTTTATACCATATAGGAGCATTACCAAGAAAGTTCTTAGCAAATGCTTCTGAAAGACTAATGTTCATCCTGAATTCTCTTTGTTGATCAAACGGCAGGTGGGATTCTAGTGAAGAAACCCGTAGGGATTGTATGTGAATTACTCAATTTTTGGTAGGCATTAGTAAACTAAACCTTGAATTTATTGAATAATTTAGTAATAAAATAGCTTGACTCTAGGCAAAGAGGTTGGAGCTCAAACCACTTGCTTTTGCTTTGGTTAATGGTTTGTTATTATCAGCATAATAAAATGAAAATAGACTGAGTAATTGATGGTAATTAAAGCAAAAAGTCCAGCGGGATTCGCTGAACAATATATTATTGAATCTATCTGGAATAACCGTTTTGCGCCTGGCACAATCTTGCCTGCTGAAAGAGAATTATCGGAGCTAATTGGCGTTACCCGTACCACCTTGCGGGAAGTATTACAACGTTTGGCCCGAGATGGTTGGTTAACGATTCAGCATGGTAAACCAACTAAGGTTAATAATTTTTGGGAGACAGCCGGATTAAGTATACTCGAAACATTAGCGCGTTTAGATCATGAAGGGGTTCCTGAGCTCTTTGAACAACTGTTGTCCGCTCGAACCAATATTAGCGTTATTTTTATCCGCGGTGCGCTGAAGAATAATCCTCAAAAAAGTAAACAGTTGATCGAGCAGTACCAGACTTTAGCCCAAAGCGGCGAAGCTTATGCTGAATTTGATTATCAAGTGTTACATGGTTTGGCCTTTGCTTCCGGAAATCCTCTGTATGCGCTGATCCTTAACGGTTTTAGAGGGATGTATCAGAGTGTTGGAAAATACTACTTTGATGATCCAGAATCACGAGTTTTAGTGGACACATTTTATCAAGACTTAATTGGCTTGGCTGAATCAGGGGAGCATGATAAGGCCTTGCAGGTAGTTCGTAATTACGGGCTTGCGAGTAGCGAAGTTTGGAAACGGCTACGTGATGGTATGCCGAGCAATATCATGGAAGTTGATTAGCGTTAGTATGCTTGGGATAAAATTAGGCTCCGCAATGCGGTCGGAGCCTAGCTTTTTAAGCTATTTTTCTTTCTAAATAGTCGATAATGTCATTCGATTCATATAGCCATTTAACTTGTTCTCCTTGTGCAATGCGTAAACAAGGCACTTTTCTTGAGCCACCTTGGCTGACCAGCTCTTCCAAGTATTCAGGTTGTGCTTTAATGTCTCGTAAATCGATATAAATACCATTTCGTTTCATGGCTCTTCTCACTTTGACACAAAAAGGGCAAGCCGGCAGTTGATATAGCTGTAAACCCTTTAGTTTTTGGTCGATAAGGGCCTGCGTTGCAGCATCGCGTTCTACCGATTTTGGTGAAAAAATCGCATTTAATAACAAGATCACCCGCCCTAATAGCCAACGAATCGCTTTCATTTAATTACTCTCTATAACAATTTGCGGCAGAGTGTAACATAAAATGGATTGGCTTGAATGCTTGCTACTGATAGAAAATGGTGAGTAATCCCAAACTCAAAAATAGTAGCGAAGTGAGGCGGTGAATTAGTTTCAATGGTAATTTTTCTACACCAAGCTTACCGATTAATACCACCGGAATATTGGCAATGCACATACCAATAGTGGTCCCTAGGATCACTAAGCTTAATGAATCGTATTTGGCGGCCAAAATCACGGTCGCTACTTGAGTCTTATCACCAATTTCTGCGATGAAAAATAACACGAGTGAGGCGAGGAAAGGGCCATACTTGAGCAAAACACTCTCTTGATCTTCGATTTTGTCAGGGATCAGCACCCATAAAGCCATCGCAATAAATGATAGCCCGACAAGCCAGCGTAACACTTCAGGCTGTAACCATTGTTGGAGGGCTGAGCCCAACCAAGCTGCGAGCGCATGATTAAACACCGTTGCAATGATAATTCCGGCGATAATCGGCAAAGGTTTACGAAATTTGCAGGCTAACAGTAGGGCTAAAAGTTGGGTTTTATCACCAATTTCAGCGATTGCGACCGCGGTGATGGAGGTGAACAGGGCTTCCATTTAATTCTCGTTAAGAGGTGGGTAAATAAACCAATGCACAACAGTAGCGCCCACCTCTTAGAATGTGCTGTTGTGCAGTTGGTCTTGCCAGGCCATTAATGGCTGCATTTACCATAGTGATTTTGCACTAAGTATGTTGATAAATGCCTTATTGCTAAACAGCTATAAGCGGCTACTCCCCAAAAGTTCCGAGAATATAGCGAAATAGACGTTGGTATACAAGGCCTTAACCGCCAATTCGCTTGGTTTTATAGTCTCGTTGCTTTAACCAAGCTTCTAACTTGTCCCGTTGATCACCTTGGATTTCAATGATGTAGTCCTTTACGCTACCACCAACTCCACAATGTTTCTTCATGTCTTTACAAAGTGCTTTTAATGCCGATTGCTCGAGACCAAAGTCGCTTAGACAAGTCACGCCTTTGCCTTTACGGCCTTTCGTTTCGCGTCGTAGTTTTATAAAACCATCGCTTGGAGGGATCTGTTCGACTTCAGTCTCAGGCTCAATGCGGCCTTGATCTGTAGAATAAACCAGTTGTGATAATTGATCTTTAAACGACATTTTTAGCTACCATTAGAATGAATAGCAAAATGGTAGCCTATTTCGCTAAGAGCTTTCAAAAAAATAATCTAAAAATTTCATCGTGACATAAAACAACATTTGACATGGATCAATGTTGCGAGTTACATAGTGGCGCACAATCAATTAAATGCTAATCATTGTTATTTAGAATTATTTTCGGAGCAACTATGTCATTGGATGAAATTGTAACTGGCCAGCAAGCTCTGATATTGAGTTTGCAAAGCTTAAACAGGATTAACCGAAAAAAATTTATGTCTTTGGGAATCATGCCTAACACCATATTAACGGTTGTTCGTCGAGCACCCTTAGGTGACCCCATTCAGGTGACTGCACCAGGGATTAATCTGGCTTTAAGTGCTCAGCAAGCAAAATCGATAGAGGTACAATCATTATGAGTGGGCATCTAATCGCAACGGTCGGTAATCCAAATAGTGGTAAGAGTACTTTGTTTAATGCTTTAACCGGCAGCAAACAAAGGGTCGGGAATTTCAGTGGTATTACCGTCGACAAAAAGTCTGGTTTTATATCACAAGACGGCTGGCAAGCTGAAGTCGTTGATTTACCAGGGGTCTACAACATCGACCCGCAACTCGATAATAGCTCGCTAGATGAAAAAATTGCTTGTGAATATTTACAAACTGAAGCGCTTGATTTAGTTATTAATGTCGTCGATGCAAGTGCCGTAGAACGTAGTTTGTACTTGAGTATTCAATTAAAAGAACTGGGTTTACCAGTGGTATTAGTGCTGAATAAAATGGACACCGCAAAAGCGAAACTTTTAAAGATTAAAGTGCAGCAGTTTAGCGAGCGTTTTCAGGTTCCGTTAGTTTGTTTAGCCGCAACCAATAACAAACAAGTCGCAAAATTTAAGCAAGAGCTACCAGCTCTAATGCGTGAAGCTCAGCAAACTGAGGCTTTACAGTTGGTTTATTCTGAAGAGCTTGAACAATTTGTGAGTGATTGGCAAGGTAAATTGGGCCTTTCCCGTGGTCAAGCAATTCGGCTGTTAGAACAAGATCCCTTGCAGCTTGAGCCGCTTGACGCTGAGCAGCAACAGCAAGTACAACTGGCTATCGCAAGCTTAGCCGATGTTGATATCGATTTGGCCTTGGCTGGTAGCCGCTATAACCTTATTTATGAGTTAACTCAGTCATCAATTACCAAGAAAGGGGAGTTGAGACGAGATTATTCGATGTATATTGATCGGGTGTTGCTTAATCGCTGGATCGGTATTCCTGCGTTTTTAGTGGTGATGTATTGCATGTTTATGTTTGCCATCAACGGCGGTGCAGTCTTCATCGATTTCTTTGATATTACCGCTGGGACTATTTTTGTTGACGGGGTGAGTGAATTACTTGCGAGTCTGGGAGCTCCGCAGTGGCTTACCGTGGTGCTAGCAAATGGTGTTGGTGTGGGGATCCAAACGGTCGCTACATTTATTCCGGTGATTGCCTGTTTGTACTTATTCTTAGCCTTATTGGAAAGTTCCGGTTATCTGGCTCGCGCTGCATTTGTGGTGGATCGCGCTATGCAAACCATTGGCTTACCAGGCAAGGCGTTTGTGCCGATGTTGATGGGTTTTGGTTGTACTGTTCCGGCAATCATGGCTACTCGTGTTTTAGAGAAGCATCGTGAACGGGTATTAACTTCAGCAATGAGTCCTTTCATGTCTTGCGGTGCTCGCTTACCGGTTTATGCCTTATTTGTGGCAGCTTTCTTTCCAGAGCAAGGTCAGAATATGGTGTTCGCACTGTATATGGTAGGGATCCTTGCCGCAATTGCGACGGGTCTATTGCTCAAGCATACCTTATTGCCAGGCAGCGCCCAAGAATCTGTTCTTGAGCTACCCGATTATCAGTTGCCAACCGCTTTTGGTGTGATGTTATTGACTTGGCAAAAAGTCAGAGGTTTTATTGTTGGTGCAGGTAAAACGATTGTGTTGGTGGTCGCGATATTAAGTGTGCTTAACCATATTGGTACTGGCGGTGAGTTAGATGCTGAAGGCAAAGAAAACTCGTTATTAAGTCGTGCTAGTCAGTTTGTGACACCTGTTTTTACCCCCATGGGGATTGAAAAAGACAACTGGCCAGCAACCGTTGGTATTGTGACGGGTTTATTCGCTAAGGAAGCCGTTATTGGTAGTCTCAATAGCCTATATTCTCAAGAAGGTGAAGCGGAAGAAGAGTGGACTTACTTAGGTCGTTTTCAGGATGCGGGACAAACTATTATCGATAATTTTAATGGTTTGAACTATAGCGACCCTCTGGGGATTGCTATCGATCAGGCGGACGATTTAGCTGGTGCCGCTGAAATGAATGGGGTGAACTTGACCACCATGTCGCAGTTAGAAAAGAACTTTACCGCGGAGTCTGCCGTCGCCTTCATGTTGTTTATTTTATTGTACATGCCCTGTGCTGCGGCGATGGGCGCTTTAGTGAAGGAGCTTGGGTCAAAATGGGCTCGCTTGATAGCGGTATGGTCCACCTTGTTGGCTTATAGCATTTCGACTATTTACTACCAGTTGGCTACATGGCAACAAGCACCGATATCTGCCAGCATATTATTGTTAGCAATGGTGATGATGTTAGCACTCTGGGTGGTATTTTTAAAACGTCAGAAGGTTGAGCATTTTGATATTACACAAGCTTAAAGAGTACATTCAGCAAAATCCTGGCTTAATGTTAAGTCAGTTGGCGAAACATTTCTCACTGAGTGAAGATGCAACGTTGGCGATGTTGCAACCCTGGGTTAAACGACATCGCATAAAATTGGTAAAACTGGCGGCGTGTTCAAGGGGCTGTGGTTGTGGTGCCAATGAAGCGCAGTGGCAATTGTATTGGCAGAGTGAGCAACAGATAGGCATTACTTGCTAATTTGAGGGGGGCTGCACGTTTGCAGAGCTCATTTTAGAGTAAGCATCACTACGCATCAAAAGGATTGTGCTTGCACAATCCTTTTGTTTTCCGGTTTCGATTATTTTGTCTGTTGCTGTGATGCTAGATATAACGCAACAAAATCGCTTATCGCCATTGCTTCACCAAACATTTGTCCTTGGCCGTACTCAACCTTTAGATCTCGTAGAGCTTCGGCTTGCATTTCATTCTCTATCCCTTCAGCCACGATTTTGAGTTTGGATTGACGCGCAATATCTACAATATGCGGAATGAGGCTAGAACGCACCGTTCCATTGGCTAACTCACATACAAAGCTTTTATCTATTTTGAGGTAGTGGCAGCGAAAATGCTTCAGTTGCTTGAGGTTAGAGTATCCAGTGCCAAAGTCATCAATAGCTACTTCGAAACCTTGTTGAATAATCAGATTGATATTACGTCGTGCATTTAATCCGTCGAGTTGCAGGTCTTCGGTGATTTCAAGGGTGATATTGCCTGAAAATTGTTCAATCTCTGGTTGTTGGCGTAATTCTGCAATTCTGTTGGTTTCAACATCCAAGGGAAAGATATTAAAACTGATTTTAGTTGACGCTTGCATCGCCTGGCTTGCTTGTAGTTCTGTTAGTGCGCCTTTGATGATGTGTAGAGTAAAAGGCCAAGTCATACGTAGTTTAGGCAACAATGGAATAAATTCTTCGGGAGTAAGGCTTCCATGGGGATCGGTAAATCTGGCTAATACCTCACCACCAATGATTTGTTGTGTTTTCAAATCAACCAAGGGTTGGATTTGATAGTAAAAATAGCCTTTCTTAAGCCCCCTACGGAGTCGGGCATTCACACTAAGGTGGCGTTTTATTAGTGTTACTGCCAGCATGCTGCTGATGACGCCAACAGTGACACTCAGCAACAAGCTTAATAGTAAGAAAGTTAGTCTGTTTTTCACCAACGAAGAATTATAAAGCTTTAACGCGATACAAAATTGATAAGTGCTGTTACATTGATGAAAATAATGGTAACTGAGGGTAACTTCACTGTCGTTGTCTCTCCCCACCTGACGAAATAGCTCTGGTGTACCACTTATATGTCGGTATTGTCCTTTAAAACCACTGACCATTTCCCAGTAATTATCACCATAATCAAGGTTAGCAAAAGTTGTATTGGCAATAACGACATTGAATTGATCCTTCTTCATGATCAAGCCAGAGTTGAGCCTATTTAAGGCAATGAGTTTTTGATTTAACCAAACATCCAGCCCTTGTTTACTGGTGAAGTCTGGTGGAACGACAACAATAGGCTCTGTTAAGGGCCCCCCAATACTAGTGCAGAGCAATTTATCTTCTTGAAGTACTCCAATATCTTTAATGAAATTACTGAGGAAAACTATTTGCCTGATTTTTATCAGCAGGTCTTTTCCGCAATCATGGTGTTCTAAGCTATTGAGCGTCTCTAGAGTTTGCAGTGATTCGTAGATCACCGCCTGAGCCAGTCCGAGTGATTCGTTGGCGTAATATTGCTGGCTTTTGCTAATGTCTTTCGAGAGTAAAAAAAGGGAAATGAACATGGCCAGCGTTCCCATGAGGATCCCACTGGCGGTGACGACAACTCGTTGCTTTATTTCTTGCACTAATTTCAATCTCTGCGGATGGTTGCGGATATTAAAACATGAAATTAGTGGTAAAACCTAAGGCTAAAAGTGTTTACTGTGTTTTTGTAAGGCGAATTACTTGATAGTGACCTGAGCGCGTTGAGTTGCGCGCTGTCAGCAATATCAGTCTGATGTGAACCAAATTATTGCTCAGCTGAGTTGGGCTTTCTCATTTATCAGCCGGATCAGCAAGCTGCCGTCGAGTAGGGCACGCTTAATTAAGGCTAAACCTCCCATCGTAGGATTGTTTTGAAAATGAGCCATTTCAATCGGCAGGTCTTTGGCAAAAGATTTCAGCGCTTGATGTTGAATACACTGGTTAATGGTCGACAGTAAAATGTCTTTGGCGATCATGATTTCGCCAGCCAATATTATCTTCTCAGGATGAAACAGGTTGATGGTCAAAGCAATACTATTACCCAGCATTTTACCTACTCTTCGTAGTACTTGATGGCATAACATATCGCCTTGATTGGCTGCTAAGCAGATATCTTCTATGCCAAAATTGTTTTCTAAGATCGACGGGCAGCCTTGGTCGATTAAGGTTTTGACTCGCTGAACGATGGCCGTATTTGAGACGATGGTTTCTAAACAACCAACGTTGCCGCATTGGCACTTATCACCAAGGGGATCCATTTGAATATGGCCGATTTCCCCAACGTCACGATGTTGGCTCATAAAAACCTTTCCATCGACAATAATGCCTGCGCTGGTACCACTATGAGCGCTGATCAGGATTGAATCGAGACAATCGCGGGTAGCTCCAAAATAGTGTTCAGCGAGCGCCATGGCCCGGGTATCGTTGCCGATGTAGGCTGGTAGTTTAAAGCGCTGCTCAATTAAGTTTGCGAGTGGACATTCACGCAACTGGTAATGTGGTGTGTAAACCACAATACCTTCGCCAGGATTGACCAAGCCCGACAACGTAACCGCGATAGCAATTAATTGCTGGTTTGGATTAAGCCGTTGTTCAATAAATTGTTCTATATTACCTAATAACCGAGCAACCAGAGGGGTTTGCTCCACTTCACTTAAATACAATTTGCTATGTGCATGTTGAATGCCACTTAAATCAAACAACGATATATCCATTTCACCGCGGCCTAAGCGCACTGAAATAAAGTAGTAATGACTTTGCTCGGTCATGAGCGAAATAGCTCTGCGCCCCCCGGTAGAAGCTTGTTGTGCCACTTCTTTAATCAGGCCGGTTGTGAGAAGTTGGCGAGTGATTTTGGTGACGCTCGCGGGGGCTAATTGACTTTGTTCGGCAACTTTGACTCGGGAGATTGGACCTTGTTGGTCGATCATTCGATATACCGCGGCCATGTTGATCCGTTTTACTTGGTCTACATTTACGATTTGTTTGTCATTCATACCATTCATTGCTTAAAACTGAGTCAGTTTGCCATCGCTAACCGTTAAAGTTAGCTTGAAGTCTTTATTAAAGGCGCTTAGGTTTGCACTGTAACCAGGTTTAATTCGCCCTAACATATCATCTATTGAAAGTGCTGATGCTGGGTAGAGAGAGGCCATTCTTAAAGATTCAGTGAGAGATAAGCCAACCGTTTGTACGCAGTTTTCTATCGCTTCTATCATCGTTAAAGCTGAGCCGCCGAGTGTACCATCATCACCTATACAAACGCCATTCTGTACTTGGATCTCTCGGCCAACAAAATCGAAGTGGCTAATGTTCGCGCCTGCTGCTGCGGTCGCATCCGTGACTAAATATAACTTATGCTCGAGTAGGCGCTTCGCGAGGCGAATGTTGGCTGCGGCAACGTGGTGGCCATCCACAATAATACCTGCATAAAGTTGGTGGTCGAATACTGCGCCTACGACGCCGGGCTCTCGACCGGTGATTGAACTCATGGCGTTAAATAAATGTGTGGCGAAGCTTGCGCCGGCCTTGATTGCGTCGCTGGCTTGCTGGTAACTTGCGTTAGTATGACCAAGTGAAACGAGTATGCCGGCTTCGGTTAATGCTTGAACATCATGGGCGGTTACATGCTCAGGGGCCAAGGTGATCTTTTTAATCGCGTCATGATTGTCTAATAAAAACTGCAGGCGTTGTTGATTAAGTTGACGAATATGTTGTTCACTATGGATCCCTTTTTTGATTTTACTTAAATAGGGGCCTTCTAAATGTAGGCCTAAGTTACCTGAACCATGATTCTGTTGATTGCTACGAGAGACAGCTATGGCTTGTTCCATCTCTTGATCGTCGGTGGTAATTAAAGTCGGTAGAAAATGAGTGGTTCCACTTTTTAAATTGGTGCGATGCATCAGTTCCAGATTTGTGTTGGAAAAGTCACCGTTTAGCATCACCCCGCCACAACCGTTGAGTTGCAAATCGATAAAGCCAGGGCACAGCGTGGCTCCATTTAAATTGATTTGGTTTATCTGAGGTGAAACGTCTTGCTCGGGGCATACGGCCGCAATACGCTCTTTATCGATGATAACCGCGTAGTTATTTAGTAATTCGTTGCCGTCAAAAACTGAGGCATTAGTAAGGGCATACATCATTCGACTTATCCTAAATATTTTTTATGTTATTTGCTTCAAGTTCATGGAAGTAACGCACGGTTTTTACTTTTAGCTCCATGGTGGAGGGTTGGTCGCAGACAATCATCGATCGAGGATGTAATTGTAAAGCAGAAATCGTCCATAGATGATTAACGCTACCTTCTACAGCAGCCTGCAGGGCTTGTGCCTTATTGTGTCCGGTCACCAATATTAAGATTTCTTCCGCATCGAGTAAGGTACCGACCCCAACGGTGAGTGCAAGTTTAGGCACTTCATCAAGATGATTGAAGAAACGAGAGTTTGCGATTCGGGTATCTTCAGTCAGGGTTTTAATTCTGGTCCGAGAGGCAAGAGAGGAAGCTGGTTCATTAAAGGCAATATGTCCATCCACACCAACACCACCCATAAACAAATTGATTTTGCCGTAGTGTTTGATCTTTTGTTCGTAACGTTCACATTCTATTTGCAGATCGGGTGCATTACCGTCCAGCAGATTAATATTTTCTGGCTTAATATCAATGTGTTCAAAGAAGTTATTGTGCATAAAGCTACGGTAGCTTTCAGGATGTTCGGCAGGGATCCCCACATACTCGTCCATGTTAAAGGTCACCACGTGCTCAAAGCTAACTTGGTTTTGGCGATGCAGCTCGATTAAGTGCTGATAAGTATATAACGGTGTACCACCAGTTGGACAACCCAGAACAAAGGGCCTCTCTTGACTAGGATTATAAGACTTAATTTTCTCTGCGATATAAAGAGCAGACCAGCGCCCAACCTGCTCTTTGTTTAGTAATGGTATTAATCTCATTGTTTCTCTCCGATATTTTTAACTTAGCTTAGCAGTTTTATTCTCGCTGAAAAATAAGTTTTATAAAAACTGTGAGAGAATTTGGATTACCGTCTAATTATGCGGGTGTAGATCACGTTTTAGAAGCGCTTTGTTTGTTGCTGCACTTTTATTTATTTACACTGCGAAATAAGTTCTTGGCGAATATAGAAACAAATGATAAGTTGTTTTTCTTCGCAAAGGAGATTTGGCGGAATCGCCAGTTTAACGAAGTTTGCTTAATTACAGCTATGAAGAGGGATGCTATGTTTAGCTATTTACAAAAGATTGGTCGGGCGCTGATGGTGCCTGTTGCAGTATTACCTGCTGCTGCCATATTAATGGGTATTGGTTACTGGATTGACCCCAATGGATGGGGTGGAAACAACGCATTAGCGGCGTTTTTAATTAAATCTGGTGCGGCAATTATCGATAATATGTCGGTATTATTTGCGATTGGTGTCGCCTATGGTATGTCACGCGATAAAGACGGCGCAGCCGCCCTTGCTGGTTTTGTGGGGTACATGGTCATCACCACTTTGTTGTCGCCAGGTGCCGTAGAGCAGATTGGGCTCGTGACCTTAAACGAGTCAAGTACTTTAGCTTTTTCCAAAATTAACAACCAATTCGTCGGTATTATTAGCGGTATTATTGCTGCCGAGTTATACAATCGTTTTTATCAAGTGGAGTTACATAAGGCTTTATCTTTCTTTAGTGGTAAGCGATTAGTTCCGATCCTGACTTCTATCGCAGGTATTGTGGCAGCCTTCGTCCTTATGTATCTATGGCCGTTAATTTTTGGTGGCTTGGTGAGCTTTGGTGAAAGCATCACTGGTTTGGGTTCGGTAGGTGCGGGCATCTATGGTTTCTTTAACCGCCTATTGATCCCCGTGGGTCTGCACCATGCTCTGAATGCGGTGTTCTGGTTTGATATGGCAGGCATTAATGATCTTGGGAAATTCCTTAGCGTATCGCCAGATGCGATCCCTGGAGAAACAGGTCGTTATATGGCTGGTTTCTTCCCTATCATGATGTTTGGTCTGCCCGGTGCTGCATTGGCGATTTACCACACGGCGAAACCCGAGAATAAGCAGAAAGTTGCATCATTAATGATCGCTGCTGCTACGGCCTCATTCTTTACGGGTGTCACCGAACCTTTAGAGTTTGCCTTTATGTTTGTGGCTCCTGCACTGTATGTTGTGCATGCGCTGTTAACTGGCCTTTCGGTGTTTATTGCTTCATCAATGCATTGGATGGCTGGATTTGGCTTTAGTGCTGGTTTAGTCGATATGGTGTTATCGTCACGTAATCCCTTGGCGACTGGCTGGTACATGCTGATCGTACAAGGTTTGGCGTTCTTTGCAATCTACTACTTTATCTTCAAAACGATGATTGTGAAGATGGATCTGAATACACCCGGACGTGAAGACGCATCAGAAGGTGAAGCGAGTGTTAGTGTTGGAGGCTCACATCGTGATACTGCAGGTCTAGTGCTTCGTATGTTAGGAGGACAAGAGAACTTGGTTCTTGTTGACAACTGCGCGACTCGACTTCGTTTAGAGGTGAAAGACAGTTCTAAGGTACAAGCTTCAGAATTGAAGAAACATGTCCCTGGGGTGATTATTCCAAGTAAAACTGCGGTACAGGTAGTGATTGGACCACATGTTGAGTTTGTTGCTAACGAACTTAAGATTTTAGCCGCTAAATAACGCGTTGTTTTGTTGGTGTTAGATAAGCCCTCTCTATGTAGAGGGCTTTTTTTGTTTAGAGAGCTTATTGAGTTGCAGCTAGTGGTGTTTGATAAGCTTTGGTTCCCCATAATGGCACTGTAGACAGGCTGTGCTTGAAACTTCCCTCGGTCTCTTTAGTGGTGTACGACAAATAAAGAAGCGTTTGATTTTCTGCATCGTAGATCCGTCTAACTTTCATTGTTTTAAAGAAAATACTTTTAGACTGTTTAAACACAACCTCACCTGACTTACTTTTGTCGATGGTTGCGATCATCTCGGGGGTGATTTCGCCGGTCTGACGACAGGAGATAGAGCTATCACTTGGATCAGACAAGCTTAAATTGGCTTCAATTGATGCAATATGACAAGTTACACCAGAAATTTTATCGTCATCCATATTCGATATTTTGATGTCCTTGGTGGTGAGTAAACCTAAGGAGACATCGCCAACTTCGTTGTTATCACAGCCGAATAATAGGCATCCAGTGACGAATATAATAAGAGAGTTTTTCATTTTCTGTATGACTTCCTATGGATGAATTTTGAGCTGAATCCCAGCCTAATGACAGGCTTAACTTTATTAGAGGCTCGCGACTCTTTAATTTAGCTTACATCATCTATTCAACGCTACTGTTTGCTTAAGCTTATGGCAATCAATAATTGTGTTTGGTCGAGGGTTAAAAGAAACAACTGCTTATCCTTAAACTTATCGATATTTTCGTGAATGGAGTTAATCGGTGCCCCTGGGGCTTGCCTCGATTTGATTCAACACTCTAAATTATGTCTGTTTTTTAGTTTAGTTCACTGCCAAAAACTAGAATCTAGATTATCTATTGGCTTTGTTGTTAATTATTAGATTTTAATTTTATTAAAACAAATTTGACTGCGCCAGTTTAGTACAGCGCAACTCTATTTTGGTGCAAATACTCTAAATCAGCGTTTCAATCATGTTCCTTCAGGCCTTTCAGTAGGCCTGTTGAGTGGATTTTATTAAAATGGCATAGCTTATGCTGTTGGCTTATTAGGATTATAAATTAGTGGATGGATTTTATGAGTCAGCATCAGTTGAAAAAAACTTTGGGGCCAATCATGCTTTGGGGTTTGGGCGTCGGATATGTTATCTCCGGTATGTATTTTGGGTGGAATTTAGGTCTCGCCGAAGGCGGTACTCTGGGCCTTGGCATTGCCACCTTGTTTATTATTACCATGTATGTGTGTTTTACTTTTTGTTATACCGAAATGGCTTGTGCCATTCCCAAGGCGGGTGGCGCATTTGATTACGCTGATCGCGCCTTAGGCAAACGTTGGGGATTTTTAGCAGGTATGGCGCAAAATATTGAGTTTGTATTTGCACCACCAGCGATTGCTTTTGCGATTGCCGCCTATCTTAATCACTTTATTCCCGGCGACCATACCCTCACCATTGCAATCATTACTTATATGATATTTACCCTCGTGAATATTATTGGGGTGCGGTTTGCGGCAACCTTTGAATTGGTGATTACCGTGATTGCGGTTGGCGAACTCCTATTATTCTGCGGTTTAACATTACCTCATGTAGAGTTATCTAATTTGAGCTTGAATGCTTTACCTAATGGCGCTTCGGGCATATTGGCTGCGATACCCTTTGCAATTTGGTTCTTTTTAGCCATTGAAGGTGTTGCTAATGTCGCCGAAGAAACGGTAAATCCACAGCGTAACATTGCCATCGGTTTTGGTGCCGCGCTTGCCACTTTAGTTGCACTATGTTTGTTAGTTTTTATCTCCTCAGTTGGGGTGAGTGGTTGGGAAACCGCGGTTTATTCAGCTGGAAGCACTGAGGCTCAAGATACACCGCTAGTATTGGTATTGTCGTCGGTATTGGGTGACGGTTCTCCTTTTGTTCATCTGTTAGTTGGCATCGGTATTTTTGGTCTAGTGGCTTCGTTCCACGGGATTTTATTAGCTGGTGGACGGGCTACTTTTGAATTTGGTCGAGTGGGTTATTTTCCAAAAGCCTTTAAATATATTCATCCAAAACTGAAAACGCCGGTAGTCGCGCTCGTTGCGAATAGCTTGGTCGGGATTTTAGCGCTGCTCACGGGTAAAACTGGCGAAATTATTACCATGGCTTGTTTTGGCGCAATTGTGCTGTATGCCTTGTCGATGGTGTCGTTTATTCAACTGCGTAAGCAAGAGCCAGAATTGGAACGCCCTTATCGGGTGAAAGGTGGGGTCGTGCCAGCCTATATTGCCTTAGTCATCGCGGTGGTAGCGTTAATAGCTATGACTGTTTATAACTTAAGCATTGCCGCTATTTTCTTTGCTATCATGCTGGGTTCATATGCTTTGTTTATCGCCTTTGGTCGAAAATCTTCCGCTTTGAGCGCAGACCCCGCTTAATCGCGACCGTTTAACGATTAAGATGTCTAATCAAGCGCCTGTGATGGGCGCTGTTTTTTTTAGGACAAATGATGGCTGAATTTGTAATGAACGCTGGTGGAGAGCGCTTTTGCTTTGCCGACCTAAAAGACCTAATGGCAAAAGCTTCGCCATTACGCAGTGGTGATCAGTTAGCCGGGCTTGCAGCTGTTACCGACCAGCAGCGGGTGGCTGCGCAGATGGCTTTAGCCGAACTGCCGCTAAAACACTTCTTAAATGAAGCACTCATCCCCTACGAGCAAGATGAAGTGACTCGGTTAATCATCGATGGTCATGATGCGCAAGCATTTATCAGTATCGCGCATATGACGGTGGGAGATCTCCGTAATTATTTATTGAGTGAAACGGTCACATCGCTTGAACTGCAGGCTCTGGCTCCCGGTTTTACGCCAGAGATGCTGGCTGCGGTGAGTAAGTTAATGCGCATTCAAGATCTTATCTTAGTGGCGAGTAAGTGTGAGGTAGTGACCGCTTTTCGCAATACTTTAGGGCTTAAAGGCAGAATGTCGACTCGGCTTCAGCCAAATCATCCGACTGACGACCCAGCTGGTGTCGCGGCCAGTATTTTAGATGGATTGCTGTATGCCAATGGAGATGCGGTGATTGGGATTAACCCTGCAACTGATAATTTGCAGGCAGTGATGACACTGATGAAGATGTTGGATGATGTTATTGAGCACTACCAAATTCCGACTCAAAGTTGTGTTTTAACCCACGTAACCACGCATTTAGAGGCTATTTCTCGCGGGGCTCCTGTTGATTTAGTATTTCAATCGATAGCGGGTACCGAGCAAGCAAATCAGGGCTTTGGCATTAATTTAGCTTTATTAGATGAAGCCTATAGTGCGGCCTTGTCGTTGAAGCGTGGCGTGAAAGGCCAAAATGTGATGTATTTTGAGACCGGTCAGGGCAGTGCATTAAGCTCAAATGGTCATCACGGGGTCGACCAACAAACTTGTGAGGTGAGGGCTTATGCCGTCGCGCGTCGTTATCAGCCGTTACTGGTGAATACGGTGGTTGGTTTTATTGGACCGGAATATCTTTATAACGGGAAACAAATTATTCGGGCCGGCTTAGAAGACCATTTTTGTGGCAAGCTGATGGGTTTGCCGATGGGCTGTGATATTTGTTATACCAATCACGCCGATGCCGATCAAGATGATATGGATATGCTGTTGGTACAGTTGGTGAGTGCCGGAGTGAACTTTATTATGGGGATCCCGGGATCTGACGATATTATGTTGAATTATCAAACTACCTCTTTTCATGATGCGCTTTTTGCTCGGCAGATTTCGGGTAAAAAGCCCGCGCCAGAATTTGAAGCGTGGTTGCAACAGCAAGGGATTATGGATCGCAATGGGCGCTTGAGTGTGAAACAACAATTGCCGAAGTCTTTTAACTCAATTAGCAAGGAGTTAGGCGCATGAGTGACCACAATATGCAGCCGATGGCGGGCCTCGGGTATGCGGTAACCGCGGATGGTGATCCGCTAGTAAACCAAAATCCTTGGCAATCGCTGAAAAGTTATACCGATGCAAGGATTGCGCTAGGGCGTGCTGGAACCAGTTTGCCAACCCAAGCGCATTTGCAGTTTCAGTTGGCTCATGCTGCCGCACGCGATGCGGTATTAATGCCCTTGGACTATCGGGCCTTAGCAAATCAACTTGAGCACTTTGAGCTCGGTGTGTTTCACTTAAAATCGCAAGCAGATTCCCGATCTTGTTATTTACAACGCCCTGATTTAGGTCGTTTGCTTGATGAAACATCACGTCAGCACTTAGTTGACCATCAACATGGCTACGATATTGTATTGGTGGTTACGGAGGGTTTGTCTTCAAAAGCTATTACCGAAAATGTTCAGAAGATGTTAACTGAGTTACTCCCTAAAATTACCGGTTTAGGTCTGTCTGTTGCTCCTATCGCGCTGGTTGAGCAGGGGCGAGTCGGGGCAGGTGATGATGTTGCTCAGTCATTGGGTGCAAAAATGGTGGCGATATTGGTGGGCGAGCGACCCGGTTTAAGTTCTCCAGACAGTTTGGGAATTTATTTCACCTATCAAGCCTATCGTGGCATTGAAGAATCGAAACGCAACTGTCTGTCGAATATTCGCGATGCAGGGATGTCGGTCAAAGATGCCTCACATCGCTTGGAATATTTGATTAGCCAAGCCAATCAACGGGGTTACTCTGGGGTTGCTCTGAAAGATGAAACTCAATTGAGTCACGCGACTGTCGGTAGAAACTTTCTCTTACCAAAAGCTGATTGATAAAACTTGTAGCCAGCACCTTTGCTCGCTCATTGTGCTGGTTTAACCCGCACCCTAGTGGTTGGTGACTGCGGTGCGATGTTTCTGCCTCTTTCATGTGATGTTGAAGTATAGCCGCTACAAATTCACTTATTTATCTTTACTTTGTGATTGGCGTTATCAAATCGCGGGGATAAACCGTTTGCTTCGGACTTTTTTGCTGTGATTGCTTGAAATAATTTTTGTTATCCCCATATCGTCTATCAACTGACGTAGTATGTTTTAAAGCAAGGAAATATAACGATGACTGATGCAGCACATGCAGAAACTCATGGCTTTCAAACTGAAGTAAAACAATTACTTCAATTGATGATCCACTCCCTCTATTCAAACAAAGAGATTTTTCTCCGCGAATTAGTGTCTAACGCCGCCGATGCCGCAGATAAACTGCGCTTCAAAGCACTAGAAAATAACGCACTTTACGAAAATGACGGCGAGCTATGCGTTCGTGTTAGCTTTGATCAAGATGCCAAGACAATTACTTTGTCAGATAATGGTATCGGTATG
The DNA here is from genome assembly GCF_050870865.2 of Agarivorans sp. QJM3NY_33. Lineage (NCBI taxonomy): Bacteria > Pseudomonadati > Pseudomonadota > Gammaproteobacteria > Alteromonadales > Alteromonadaceae > Agarivorans > Agarivorans sp. QJM3NY_33. Next base: position 2,841,451 of record NZ_CP194039.2, on the reverse strand, counting down.
ACTCGAGATGAAGTGATAGAACATCTTGGTACTATTGCTAAATCAGGCACTAAAGAGTTCTTCGGTCAGTTGAGTGGCGATAGCGCTAAAGATTCTCAACTCATTGGTCAGTTTGGTGTTGGTTTTTATTCTGCTTTCATTGTGGCAGATAAAGTGACCGTTGAAACCCGTGCTGCAGGTGCTGATATAGACAGCGGCGTGCGCTGGGAAAGCGGCGGAGAAGGTGATTACACCGTTGCTAATATCACCAAACAAAACCGTGGTACCGACATTATTTTGCATCTACGTGAAGACGAACAAGAGTTTCTAGATAGTTGGAAAGTTCGCTCTATTATTACCAAATACTCGGACCATATTTCTATTCCAGTACAAATGTGGAAGGACGAGCAACCAGAAAGTGATGGACCTGATGGCGAGAAAATCGCGGCGGTTCCTGGTGTGTGGGAAGCAATTAACAAAGCAACTGCACTTTGGACCCGTTCTAAAAACGATATTTCAGCAGAAGAGTACAACGAGTTTTACAAGCACATCTCTCATGACTTTAGCGACCCACTTAGCTGGGCTCATAATAAAGTTGAAGGAAAGCAGGATTACACCAGCTTGCTGTATATTCCAAGCAAAGCACCGTTCGATATGTGGAATCGCGAGCGTCAACACGGTTTGAAACTATATGTTCAACGGGTCTTCATTATGGATGATGCCGATGAATTTATGCCGAGTTACCTGCGCTTTGTGAAGGGGGTTCTTGATTCTAACGATTTACCATTGAACGTTTCGCGTGAAATTCTTCAGGATACTAAGACAACGGCTAACTTACGTAGCGCATGTACTAAACGCGTACTCACCATGCTTGAGCGTATGGCGAAAAACGATGCCGAGAAATACCAAAGTTTCTGGGCGGAATTTGGTCAAGTATTGAAAGAAGGTCCAGCGGAAGACTTTGCTAATAAAGAACAAATTGCTAAGTTATTACGCTTTGCTTCTACCCACGCTGATAGCGCAACGCAAGATGTTTCCTTTGCTCAATACATTGAGCGAATGAAGGAAGGGCAAGATAAGATCTATTACGTCACTGCCGATAGTTACGCTGCAGCAGCGAATAGTCCGCACCTCGAAATCTTTAAACGTAAAGGTATTGAAGTCTTATTGATGCATGATCGTGTGGATGAGTGGTTGATTAGTCATTTATCTGAAGCTGAGGGTAAAGCGCTGGTCTCTGTGACAAAAGGCGACCTTGATCTTGGTGACCTAGATGATGAAGAAACCAAGAAGCAGAAAGAGCAAGATGAGACTGAATACGCCAGCTTCGTGACTCGAGTGAAAGAAAATATTGGCGACAAGGTGAAAGATGTTCGTTTGACTTACCGTTTAACCGATACACCTTCTTGTATTGTGGTTGACGATGACGATATGAGCACTCAAATGCAAAAACTGATGCAAGCTGTTGGGCAAGATGTACCCGAGCAAAAATACATTTTTGAATTAAACCCTCAGCACAGCTTAGTTAAACGTGTTGCCGATGAACAAGATGAACAGAAGTTTGTCGAGTGGGTGAACTTGTTGTTGGATCAAGCAACTTTAGCCGAACGTGGCAGTTTAGATAATCCATCAGAGTTCATTAAACGTGTGAACCAACTGTTGAGCTAGTTGATAGCAGGATAAAAACGCTCGCTAAATGGCGAGCGTTTTTGTTTTTAAGGCTTTAAGAACATATAAATATTCGCTTGGTAATCCTCCCATTATTAACCGCATTTATTCGTAGAATTCATGCTGCCGTTTTTAGTGGTGGGAACCCTCCATTTGCAAGGTGTGGTCGTTGATGATTGTAGAACCATAACCATTGGGTCGCCCGCTCTTGAACCTCTTCAAGTGTGTCAAACAAATACTTACTCACTAAGCCAAACCTCATAGTACGGTTGAACCTTTCTATATACGCGTTTTGTTGTGGGTTCCCTGGCTGAATATAATCGATTCGAATGTCGTGGTTGTTGGCCCATTTAATAAACGCATGGCTAATGAACTCAGGACCATTGTCGCAGCGGATCGCAACAGGTTTGGTTCGTTGTTCGATGAGCTGCTCTAAGATCCGAGTGACTCGTACTGTGGGCATTGAAAAATCAGGTTCTGACGCCAGACCTTCACGTTTGTAATCATCTATCACATTGAATAAACGGTACTTCCGGCCATCAGATAGCTGATCATGCATAAAGTCCACGGACCAAACTTGGTTTGTTTTAATCGGCTCTTTAAGAGGCTCTGGCGTATGGCGATTCAGGCGTCGTTTTGGCCTAATACGTAAGTTTAGAGCCAATTCGCAGTAGATCCGATAAACCCGCTTATGGTTCCATGTATACCCTTTAACGTTCCGCAAATGGTGAAAACACAGGCCAAAGCCCCAGTCAGAGCAGTCTTCACTGTTGCACAGCGTTACTAACTCTTGAGCTATCAACTCATTCTCAGGTTGAAGCTTCGATTTATAGCGATAGCAGGTCTCGCTGATCCCAAACCAATAGCATGCACTTTTAATGCTGATGTGATAGTTCGCCACCGAACGCTGAGCCATCAATCGACGCTCACAGGGCTTCACCACTTTTTTGCCATCGCCTCTGAGATCACCTCTGCTTTAAGGCGTTCTTCCGCATACATCTTTTTAAGCCGTCGATTTTCATCTTCGAGTTCTTTCATCCGCGCCATAAGGGATGCGTCCATACCACCGTATTTCGAACGCCACTTGTAAAAGGTTGCGTTGCTCATTCCATGCTCACGACAGAGCTCAGGAACAGGTGAACCAGCCTCAGCCTGCTTGAGAATAGATAAGATCTGACTGTCCGTGTAACGTGACTTTTTCATGTTGAATCTCCTGTATTTACTATACGAGAAAATTCTACTTTTGCATGGGATTAATTTTCGGGGGGATTACCGCTTGTTCAAAGTGAGTTCACTCACTGTAATAACAAAGAGCTAGGATGAGTATCGCCTGTTATCATCTCTCTTTGTTGGTCGCCAATGGGCTTGCTGGTCTATGCAATGGTCGCCAAGCATTGATCGTGATTATGGCTTTGAACGTATTTGATATTCATTTAACTTTGTTGATGGCACACCGTGAAAACTTTATCTGTGTTCAAGAAACACAAACCAGGGTTAATCGGGAATGGTCGGTAACCCATTATAATCTGTTAGTGTGAATGACCATTTGCTTTAGAGCGAGTCATTGAGATACTAAAATACTGATCACTTCGCTACCATCTAGTGATACTGTAGAGCTGTTAAATGTTGTTGTCTTGTTGAGACGGATTAGGTGCTGAATTAGTTGCCTGCTTCGTCGGCAGTACGCTCGTAAAATCGGACATGAAGAATGACCATAAGACTTCGGTCTATAACTTTTATTTTACTCATCTTAGTTGCCATCATACCGGTAGCTGTGCTGGCATTTACGCTTTACCAGCAGATGTACAACTTCGCCTATAAATCTGTTGATAGTCGTTTAGCTGCCTCACTGAAACAAATTACTGCAGAATTATCTCATAGTCACCAAATTCTCACCAATGAGCTTTGGCTATTGTCTGAACAACCCCGCATTTTAAAGAGCTTAGATAACAACATACCAGCTAAAGAGTTAAGTTCATTTTTAGAACATTTTGTGCTTGATGCGCCCTTGATTGAATCCTTGTATTTGGTGAGAAATAACGGTCAAATTGTTGTTTCCTATGCTGGTAATGGTCTTGCGCTGTCCGCTGCTGATAATCTGTTCGATTACTTGCCTCATCCACCTGCTCATGAGAAGCAGCCAAGTCAACGGAAGGCGACGCTGAATTTGGCTGATGAGTATGCTTTGGTTAAACGTAGCGGTAAGCAACATAGCATCGTCCATATAATTCCTATTCATACCGGAAAAAATATAGGCATAAAAGGCTACTTGATTGCCATAGTCCCCATGTATCGATTCATCGAAACAGCGAAGAAGCGCTTAGAACCGCATGAAAATTTGGCTATATTCTTCCGTCAAGAACTCTTGGATGATGATTCGGTGGCCGTTGAACAGGACGAGTTATTTCATGTTGCCGCTTTAGTGCTAACGGGGGGCGGTTATCAAAACGCAGTTTGGCTTAAAATTAGGGTCGGTGAAAGTTTACAAAGTTTGAGTTCACGAGTACAAAATTTTATAGCTCCTGGGGTGGCGAATAGCACCATTGTGATTGCGATTATTTTGGTTATTGTGGTGTTGTTTGCTCACTTTGTGGCGAAGTCTTTCGGTCAGCTTTACACGCTTATTAAAGACTTTGAAACGGATAAAGAGGCTTATTGGTTTAATTGTAGTAAATTCAGCATTCGGGAGTTTACTGATGTCTCACATCTGTTGGTTGAAATGAAACGAACCATTGGTGAACAGCTCAGAACGGTGAATCATAAAAACAAGGAACTCGCAAGAATTGACCAACTTCGTGCGGGCTATTTGGAAGAAGTCCAAACTTTAAATAGTCAATTAGAATTTAAAGTGGAGGAGCGCACTCGTGACCTAGAGTTATCGATGGCAGATTTGGCCCAAAGTCACTTCTTTTTTCAACAATTGGTTCAATTTCGTCGGTCTTTAGAAGCCAGCTCGGGTAACAAACAAATTGTGCATGATGCTTTGCTGGCCTTAGCTGCTTGCTTTCCTGATATCGAAATAGTACTACACCTCCCAGCATCTGGTAAACATAGCCAAGTGACGGATAGTTTATCTGTTTCTGTGGCGAGTTTTGAAGATATAAAGCTGCAAGCATCTGAAGCCTTAAAGCCAAATGTGGAGCGAACCGTCATCGAGTTTGAACAGCAATGGGTGAATTTATTCGCAATTAGCTGTGGCTCTAAAAAAGAGGGGTGGTTATTAGTGAATCACTCGAGCTTAAGTGAACAAGTTTATAACCGACTCTTACTGGTTATTACGGAATTAAGTAGTTTCTTAGAAAATCGCAGTTTACATGAGGAATTAGATACGATTGCACGAACTGATTCACTTACTGGAATTAGCAATCGTAAAGCCTTCGATGAATTGCAATTCACCCTTGAAACTCAACTTGATGCCGAGGTGGGTTTGTTTGTGATCGACGTGAATGGCTTAAAAAAAATGAACGACGAAAAAGGGCATGAAAAAGGCGATCAGCTGATTATCTCGGTGGCTAGGGTGTTGCGCGAATGTTGTGATGGTATCACCGATAATTATTTTCGTATCGGTGGCGATGAATTTGCGGTGGTGCTGTCTGGAGTTCAATTGACGATGGCTGAAGTTTTATTGAAACGCTTGCGTTCTCAGCAAAATAACCGGGTATTTATTGACTTAGATAGTTTTGGAGGAGAGCCATTGGTGAGCTTTTCGGTTGGTTATGCAACAACTGAAGTGGTCCAATTTAGCGGATTATATCGATTGGCTGACCAAAATATGTACCATGATAAACAAAGCTATTACTTGAGGCTTCGTCAAACTGAACTTTAGTCGAGAGTCACTTGTAGTATTTGTCTCAGCAGTGTAAATTCACTTTTCTTAAAAATAAGCACGATAAAACTAGACCAAGGAATAGCAGATTATGCGTATCATTCTTTTAGGCGCACCTGGTGCGGGCAAAGGTACCCAAGCACAGTTTATTATGGAGCGTTACGGCATCCCCCAAATTTCTACTGGTGACATGCTGCGGGCAGCGGTAAAAGCAGGCACCCCCTTAGGCATTAAAGCCAAAGAAGTCATGGACGCTGGACAACTGGTCTCTGATGAGCTGATTATCGGCCTAGTAAAAGAACGTATTTTGGAAGACGACTGCAAAAAAGGTTTTCTTTTGGATGGTTTTCCTCGCACCATTCCGCAAGCTGATGCAATGAAAGAAGCTGCGATTAGTATTGATGCAGTACTTGAGTTTGATGTGGCAGACGAAGAAATCGTAAAACGCATGAGTGGTCGTCGCGTTCATCCAGGTAGCGGACGGGTGTATCATATTGTTTATAATCCACCGAAAGTGGAAGGTAAAGATGATGTCAGCGGTGAAGATTTAGTGATCCGTCCCGATGACGAAGAAAGTATCGTTCGTGACCGCTTAGCGATTTACCATCAGCAAACTAAACCTTTGGTTAGCTACTATGGGAAAGAAGCTGAACAAGGTAACAGTAAGTACTTCAAATTGGACGGCACCCAGTCGGTTGAAGCGATTAGCAAGCAATTAGTCGAATTACTTGATTGAATTTCGAACACTTGATGAGAAAGCGGCTTTTGCCGCTTTTTTTTATGGTCATAAATACCATACACTGAGTGCTGATGACTAGAGGAAGAGCTTAATGGCGCAAATAGATAAAGAATTAAAATGTGCGGTTATTTTGGTGAATTTGGGGACTCCAGAGCAGCCAACAGCGCGAGCAGTGCGAAAATTTCTGGCGCGCTTTTTAGCCGATAAACGAGTCGTTAACTTACCCAAATTATTATGGTTACCCTTACTTTATGGCGTTATTTTACCGCTTCGCTCACGACGAGTCGCTAAGTTATACCAACAAATCTGGCTGAAAAATGGTTCACCTTTACAGGTGATTAGTGAGCAAATTCAACAAAAAGTAGCGGCTAAACTGAATGCAGAGTATGAGGTGTACTTGGCAATGAGTTATAGCGAACCTTACATTGAACAAGTGGTACACGATGTTGTCGCATCTGGTCACCAAAAGGTATTGTTATTACCGATGTATCCACAATATTCAGTATCCACTACCGCGTCTGTCAATGATGCCTATCATCGTGCCTTAGCCAATAGCTATAATCTGCCGGAGCTTCGAACCGTTAAAGACTATTATGCTGAACCTGCCTATATTCAAGCGTTAGCAAACTCTATTCTGCAGCATTGGGAGGTTAGCGAGAGAGCGGAGGTATTGTTATTTTCATTTCACGGGATCCCAGAACGATACGCGCGTAATGGTGACCCATATCCTAAACAATGTGAAGACACTGCGGCTAAGGTTGCCGCTGCGCTCGGTTTAAAACAGCACCAGTGGCGTTTATGTTACCAATCGCGTTTTGGTAAAGATCCTTGGATCCAACCCTATACAGACCAGTTACTGCGTCAATTGGCAGCGCAGGGAGTAACCTCGGTGGATGTGATTTCTCCGGCGTTTGCCGCTGACTGTTTAGAAACCATTGAAGAAGTATCCTGCGAGTTGCGAGATGAGTTTCTCGATGCTGGTGGCAAGCAGTATCAATATATTCCAGCTTTAAATGATAGCCCTGAGCATGTAGCGATGTTTTGTGAATTAATCAAGAAACACACACAAGGCTGGCCGTGAATTGATTCAAGGGCTGCAGCTAACAATTAGCGGGCATTGTGTAAGGCCTGGTCAAACTCATCGGGCGATAGGATAAGGCCTTCTTCGAGATCGTTGGGAAATATCGCGATATACAATTCGTCGCTGCTGAGGCCTTCGGTCCAGCGGCTTCGCCATTTATTTAAAGAAATGGCCTCGGCAGTACAATGCTCCCATTCGCCTGTGGCCCAGGCCTCGGCAAATTCTTTGTTCGGCCATACCGGAACGCAGTCTTCCTCATCTGAGTTCAGCATCACACAACCATCTTGGTCGATTAAGATCCACAGTTGATTATGGTTTTTCACTTGTTTCAGTAAATATTGATAACGGCGCTCGCTGTCATATTGTTGAATCGTGGCAAGTTGAGATGAGTCGATAGTTGCAGACATGGTGGTTGTCCTAAATGTTCGAGTAATAACTTAGCATAATGGAAATTGCTTAAGCCGTCATATAAAGCCGAGTTTTAGTCATTTGTTCGCTTAAAACAACAGCAATTATCCCGCTCACAACGGAAGTTTTTGTGAGCCGTGTCGTTATATGTGCAGTGTTTGAACAAATTGTGGCATAATACGCGACCAAACTTTTAGCACTCTTGTTACGCAGTGTAATTGGCTCGGCGTAACCTAACTAAGCGGAATTTTTTACATTGCTTACTTCTTCTAATGTCACCATGCAATTTGGCGCTAAGCCTTTGTTTGAAAATGTTTCAGTTAAATTTGGCGAAGGCAATCGCTACGGTCTTATCGGCGCCAATGGCTGCGGTAAATCTACCTTTATGAAGATCTTGGGGGGAGATTTAGAGCCGAGTTCGGGAAATGTCTCTAAAGATCCCAATGAGCGGATCGGAAAACTGAAACAAGATCAGTTTGCCTATGAAGAATGCGCAGTGATCGACACTGTGATTATGGGCTATGAAGAGCTATGGTCGGTGAAATCGGAGCGTGATGCGATTTATGCCAATCCTGATATGACTGAAGAAGATGGTATACGAGCCGCCGAATTAGAAGCCGAATTTGCTGAAATGGACGGTTATACCGCCGAGGCTCGCGCTGGAGAATTGTTGCTCGGTGTTGGTATCCCAATCGAACAGCACTACGGGCCAATGAGTGAGGTAGCTCCCGGATGGAAATTGCGGGTATTGCTGGCTCAAGTTCTATTTGGCGACCCGGATATCATGCTACTCGACGAACCAACCAACAACTTGGATATTAATACGATTCGTTGGTTGGAAGGTGTGCTCAACGAGCGTAACTGTACCATGATTATCATCTCGCACGACCGCCACTTTTTGAATAGTGTCTGTACTCATATGGCCGATTTAGACTACGGCGAGTTACGGACTTTCCCTGGCTCGTACGATGAATACATGACTGCAGCCACTCAGGCTCGCGATCAAATGTTATCTGATAATGCCAAGAAGAAAGCGCAAATTGCCGAGCTTAAAACGTTTGTGAGCCGTTTCTCTGCCAATGCGTCCAAATCTAAGCAAGCGACTTCTCGTGCTAAGCAGATAGATAAAATTCAGTTAGCTGAAGTGAAACCGTCTAGCCGTCAAAACCCATATATTCGCTTTGAAGAAGAGAAAAAGTTGCATCGCTTGGCTTTACAGGTTGAAGGTTTAGAGAAATCTTACGAGCAAAATTTGTTTAAAGATTTAAATCTGATGGTTGAGGTTGGTGAACGCATAGCCGTTATTGGCCAGAATGGTATTGGTAAAACGACTTTGCTTAAGTGTTTAGTGGGTGATACTGACTTTGACGGTGATATAAAGTGGTCTGAAAATGCCCAGCTTGGTTATTATGCTCAGGATCATTCTGCTGATTTTGAAAACGATAAAACTTTACTTGATTGGATGTGGCAATGGGGTAAAGAAGGGGATGATGAGCAAGTGATCCGTGGTACTTTAGGACGCTTATTATTTTCGCAAAATGATATTCATAAATCGGTGAAGGTGATTTCCGGTGGGGAACAAGGCCGAATGTTATTTGGTAAAATGATTTTACAAAAACCAAATATCTTGGTGATGGACGAGCCGACTAACCACTTGGATATGGAATCCATTGAGTCATTAAACTTGGCCTTGGAAAATTATCCGGGGACGTTGATTTTTGTAAGTCATGACCGAGAGTTTGTCTCAAGCCTTGCGACTCGCGTGATTGAAATGAAACCCGAGGGGATTGTTGACTTCCACGGTACTTATGAAGAGTACTTAAACAGCCAAGGTTTAAATGTTTAAGTCCAATAGCTAAGTGAAAAAAAGCAGCCTAGGCTGCTTTTTTGTATCTGTATGAGAGCTGGCGAAAAACTGAACCTTATTGTTGTTTTTCGCCAACGCTGGTTGTGCGACTTATAATTGGTCGACTAATTTTACTGCTTCGCCAATGTAGTTGGCAGGGGTGAGCTTTTTCAATTCATCTTTAGCGGCTTCTGGCATCTCTAAACCATCGATGAACACGCGCATCGCTTCTGCGTCAACTCGCTTACCGCGGGTCAATTCTTTGAGCTTCTCGTAAGGTTTTTCAATGCCGTAGCGACGCATTACCGTTTGTACTGGTTCGGCTAATACTTCCCAGTTATGGTCTAGATCACTGAGTAGGTTAGCTTCGTTAATTTGCAACTTACTCACGCCTTTAAGGGTCGCTTGGTAAGCAATTAACGAGTAAGCCATTGCTACTCCAAGGTTACGTAAAACCGTTGAGTCGGTGAGGTCACGCTGCCAGCGTGAAACTGGTAGTTTGGCCGCTAAATGACCAAATAAAGCGTTCGCAATGCCTAGGTTACCTTCTGAGTTTTCAAAATCTATCGGATTCACCTTGTGTGGCATGGTAGACGAGCCAATTTCACCGGCAATGGTTTTTTGCTTGAAATGGCCAAGACAAATGTAACCCCAGATATCGCGGTCGAAATCTAACAAGATGGTGTTGAAACGGGCAATTGCATCATAAAGTTCGGCGATGTAATCATGAGGTTCAATTTGAGTGGTGTAGGGGTTCCACTGGATCCCCAAACTGGTGACAAACTCTTCCGAAAATTGATGCCAGTCGACTTCTGGGTAGGCCGATACGTGCGCGTTGTAGTTACCCACCGCGCCGTTGATTTTCCCCAAAATCTCGACAGCTTCGATCTGCTTTAACTGGCGACGTAAACGCGCTACCACGTTAGCCATTTCTTTACCCATGGTGGAAGGCGACGCGGGTTGGCCGTGAGTGCGTGATAGTAAAGGCGTATCGCGTAGTTCCTTGGCTAGGGAAGTAATGGCATCAATTAGCTGTTGTAAATAGGGGACGAGGACCTCGCGGCGCGCTTCACTGAGCATCAGCGCGTGAGATAAGTTATTAATGTCTTCTGAAGTACAAGCAAAGTGAATGAATTCAGAAACCGCATTTAGCTCCGTATTCGCTGCCACTTTTTCTTTTAAAAAGTACTCAACGGCTTTCACATCATGATTAGTGGTGCGTTCGATTTCTTTTACGCGAGCAGCATCAGCTTCACTAAAATTGTCGTTTATTTGCTCTAAAAACGCGATAGCTTGTTGAGAAAAAGCAGGTACTTCAGCAATATTCTGCTGCGCCGCTAGCTTTTGTAGCCAGCGAATTTCTACTCGTACTCGGTATTTTACTAAGCCAAATTCGCTGAAAATACTGCGCAGTTCAAGAGTTTTGTCCCCGTAGCGTCCATCTATCGGGGAAATGGCTGTCAAGGTAGACAGTTCCATGGTGATCTCCTAAATTAACTAATCAATGGTGTTTAAAAGTTGTGTGGTTTGCTGTAAATATTTTTTTCGTGAAAATATAAGTTGGCGACGTTGACCGCCCAGTTGACGCCATAATACACAAGCGCGAATGCCTGCCAGTAATAAAGCGCGAACTTTGTGTTGTACAACTGGCTGTTGCAGGTAACTAACGTTCCCTGCGACTTGGATCCGCGGACCTAAGGGGCTAATAATATCGCTATAAATATCAGCAATGCCGCCCAATACCTGTTGCTCAAGCAAGCTAAAATGTTGTAGTTGGCGATCAAGTTGACTGATCCGCTCTCCCATCATATGCATTAGGTCAGGACGCTTTTGCAGACGTCGTTCTAGAGCGAGCATACTCACGAGATAGCGAGTGATCTCAGAGTTACGTTGTTGTTGTGAGCTATTCAATTGGGCATTCATCACGCTTAAGCCCAGCTTAATTTGGCTTAGGTCGCCGAAGACTTCAATTGTTTGTTGAGGATCGGTCACCAAAATGCTTTTTAAACTGGTACTTAAGTCGGCTTCTTCGCAGCTACTGGTGCGCGCCACATCTTGAACTAACTTGGCGGCTTGGCAAATTCCAGCAAAGGCAATCACTCGGTTAGATAGTTGACTACTCATGGTTGTTATAGGCCAATTTTATGTTCAATAATCGCTCCGCCTAAACAGACCTCATCGAGATAGAAGACCGCCGATTGTCCGGGCGTCACTGCAATTTGCGGTTCATCAAACCACACTTCTATTTCATCGTCACTGATCGGTTTGAGGGTGCAGGGCACATCTATTTGTCGATAGCGAATTTTAACGCTGCAGCGAAGCTCTTCGGTGAGAGGCAGACGATCGACCCAGTGTATTTGTCCGGCAATTAAGGCTTTGGATTTAAGGCGTGGGTGGTCATGACCTTGTCCAACGATCAAGACATTACGTTCAATGTCTTTATCAACGGTGTACCAAGGATTCTCATCACCATCTTTAGTGCCACCAATGCCTAAGCCTTTTCGTTGGCCTAAGGTGTGATACATTAAGCCCTGATGGGTGCCAATGACTTTACCTTCACAGGTTTCAATGTCTCCCGGTTGAGCGGGCAAGTATTGCGATAGAAAATCAGTAAATTTACGTTCACCGATAAAGCAGATCCCGGTTGAATCTTTTTTGCTGGCTGTGATTAAACCTTGTTGTTCGGCAATGCGTCGTACTTCAGGTTTTTCTATCTCACCAACCGGAAATAGTGTTTGGGCAATGTGCTTTTCTTCTAGGGTATACAAAAAATAGCTTTGATCTTTATTGCTGTCGAAGCCTCTTAACATTTGCCAATGTCCATCTTGAAAGCGTCGCTGTACATAATGGCCGGTGGCGATGTAATCGGCGGCCAATTCTTCGGCGGCAAATTCCAGAAAGGCTTTAAACTTAATTTCCTTGTTACACATGATATCAGGATTGGGGGTTCGACCAGCCTTGTACTCTTCGAGAAAATGTTCAAATACATTGTCCCAATATTCCGCGGCAAAATTAATCGTGTGAAGTTTAATGCCTAATCTGTCGCAGACTGCTTGAGCGTCGGCTAAATCTTCTGCCGCCGCGCAATACTCACTGTTGTCGTCTTCTTCCCAATTTTTCATAAACAAGCCTTCAACTTGGTAGCCTTGTTCAAGCAGCAAGTAGGCTGAAACGGAAGAGTCGACACCGCCGGACATACCGACAATCACTTTTTTAGTGTTGTTTGAATTCATGTTAAATCTTTGGGAAAAATTTGCGGCAAATTCTACCAGAAATTCTGTGATGAAAACAGCATTTCGCCAGTCTAGCTAAGCTATTTGCTCATCAATTAGCTGCTGGTATTCGCCGTTATTTATTCCTGCCAAGGTATAGCGACCAATTTGATAGCGAATCAAGCGTAAAGTTGGAAAACCGATTGCTGCGGTCATTCTCCGAACCTGCCGATTACGGCCTTCTTGAATCGTAATGCTTAACCATGTCGTCGGAATCGTTAAGCGTTTTCTTACCGGTGGATTACGTGGCCATAAATCTGGCTCGTTAATGAGCTTGACCTTGGCCGGTCGACAGGCCCCATCTTTTAGATGGATACCTTTCCTTAGTCTATCTAAGTCCTTCTCAGAGGGGGAGCCTTCTACCTGTACCCAATAGGTTTTATTGGTTTTATTTTTGGGATCTGCCAACTGGTGCTGCAATTTGCCATCGTTGGTGAGTAGCAATAAGCCTTCACTGTCTCTATCTAAGCGACCCGCAGCGTAAATATCGGGGATGTCAATATAGTCTTTTAAAGTGGGTCGGCCTTGCCCATCGGTAAATTGGCTTAATACATCAAAGGGTTTGTTAAATAGCACTAAACGGCGCGGCCCGTTTAAGGTTTTTGTTGATTTTGAGTCAACCTTTCGTTTGAAACGGCGTGGCTTAGACGCGGGATTGGTATTTTTCATAGGGCAATTGTAACAGCTATTGGAACGACCACTAGCAAAACAATGTTAATGCGTTTGTAAATGGTTTATTATTTTTTCCGAATTATCGGCCGGTTAGCCCACAGCTGCGAGATTATCGTATGTTGTTGGTCACTGTTAACTAGCGCGCGGACTAGAGCGATTAACCAGTGATAGCCGCGGTGAAAGCAACCACAACTTTAGGGATCGACATGACGTCAAAGATTATTTATACCTTAACGGACGAAGCGCCAGCCTTAGCCACTTACTCACTATTACCTATAGTACAAGCGTTTACCAACGCCGCTGGTGTGCTCGTTGAAACTCGTGATATTTCTTTAGCTGCTCGTATTATTGCTAGCTTCCCAGAGTGCTTAACTGAACAACAACAGACTTCTGATGCCTTGGCTGAATTAGGCGAGTTGGCGAACCAACCAGAAGCCAATATCATTAAATTACCCAATATTAGTGCTTCGCTCCCGCAGTTAAAAGCGGCGATAAAAGAGCTTCAGGCGCAAGGTTACGATTTGCCCGATTACCCTGAAGAGCCAAGCAATGAGCAGCAACTAACTGCTAAAGCTAAATACGACAAAGTGAAAGGCAGTGCGGTTAATCCGGTATTACGTGAAGGGAACTCTGACCGCAGAGCCCCGGGCTCGGTGAAACAATATGCACGTAACAACCCGCATTCGATGGGCGCGTGGGCAAAAGACTCCTTAAGCCATGTGGCGAGCATGAGCCAAGGGGATTTCTATGGTAGCGAAGTGTCTACCACCATTAAGCAAGCCGGTTCGGTGTCTATTCAATTGAAAACAGATGCGGGTGAAGCGCTTGTTTTGAAAGATGCTTTTCCGGTACTCGAGGGTGAAGTGATTGATGCCGCCGCGCTCAATGTTGCCGAGCTGGCTTCTTTCATTGAAGCTGAAATTGAAGATGCTAAAGCGAAAGGCGTACTGTTTTCATTGCATATGAAAGCCACCATGATGAAGGTTTCTGATCCAATTATTTTTGGTCACGTGGTGAAAGTATTCTTTAAAGACGTATTTGCTAAATATGGTGAATTATTTGACGAATTGGGCGTTGATGTTAGTAATGGTTTAGGCGACGTTTACGCAAAAATCCAAAACTTAGATAGTACTCAACAGGCCGAGATAGAAGCGGCTATCGCTGCGGTGTACGCACAGCGTCCTAGCTTAGCGATGGTTGACTCGGATAAGGGGATTACCAACCTTCATGTACCAAGTGATGTGATTATTGATGCGTCGATGCCAGCCATGATCCGCGCTTCTGGTCAAATGTGGAATAGCGAAGGTCAGCAGCAAGATACTAAAGCAGTTATTCCTGATCGTTGTTATGCCGGTATTTATCAGCAAACTATCGATTTTTGTAAGCAACATGGTGCATTCAATCCGACCACCATGGGCTCGGTTGCTAACGTGGGCTTGATGGCACAAAAAGCTGAAGAATATGGCTCGCACGATAAGACTTTCGTGGTTCCTGCTAGCGGTAAGGTTGAGGTGGTCAGCGATGATGGGACAGTCTTGCTGAGCCAAGTGGTCAATCAAGGTGATATCTTCAGAATGTGTCAGGTGAAAGATGCGCCCATTCGTGATTGGGTGAAACTGGCGGTTAATCGTGCTCGTTTAACCAATACACCGGCAATTTTCTGGTTAGATAGTGCTCGTGCTCACGATGCTCAACTGATTGCCAAGGTTGAAACCTACCTAACAGAGCATGATGTGAGTGGTTTGGATATTCAAATCATGTCTCCTGATGAAGCAACCTTGTATTCATTAGAACGAGTGAAGCAGGGCTTAGATACTATTTCGGTGACCGGTAATGTGTTGCGTGATTACTTAACGGATTTGTTCCCGATCCTTGAATTAGGTACTTCTGCCAAAATGTTGTCAATCGTGCCCTTAATGAATGGTGGCGGATTATTTGAAACGGGGGCTGGTGGTTCGGCACCGAAGCATGTGCAACAGTTTACCAAAGAAAATCACCTACGTTGGGATTCTCTGGGTGAGTTTCTTGCTCTGTCGGCGTCACTGGAGCATTTAGGCCTAGTGAGTGACAATGCTAAGGCGAGCGTATTGGCGAGTACCTTAGACAAGGCCACCGGTATCTTCTTGGATAAAAATAAATCACCATCACGTAAGGTGAAAGAGTTAGATAACCGAGGCAGTCATTTCTATCTGAGTTTATATTGGGCTCAATGTTTAGCTGAACAAGATGCCGATCCTTCGCTAAAGGCTACGTTCTCAGAACTTGCCGATAAGTTGACTATCAATGAATCTGTGATTATTGGACAGTTAAACTCAGTACAAGGATCAAGTGTAGACCTTGATGGTTATTACTTACCAGATACTAACAAAGCATCTGCCGCGATGCGTCCAAGTCTTAGCTTCAATGCGATCATCGATGATCTTCGCTAAACGCTGATTTAACACAGTATATAAAGGCCTGCATCGGTTGTTGGCCTTTTTTGTGAGATGAGCAAATAATCATATATTTGTTAGCGCAAAATAAAATGCCAGTCTAGATGACTGGCATTTGTTTTTTTCTTGGCTTGGCGCGGTTTTAGTTTTGACTCTCATCGAATACGATGCTTACCGCGTGACTACCCTTTGGTCCCTGTTGTGTTTCAAATTGAACGGGTTGACCAGCTTTTAGCGTGCGGTAACCTTCCATTTGAATTGTCGAATAGTGGGCAAAGATATCTTCACCGCCTGTATCCGGGCAAATAAAACCAAATCCTTTTGCGTTGTTAAACCATTTAACTGTTCCGCTTGGCATACGACATTTCCCTATAAAATTTACCTACCAGACTCACTTGATTGGTCAATTGCGACACTTTTTCAAGTCAGCTGTGTAACAATCTAGTAAAATATTTACTACAGTCAAGTTTTCAATGAGTTTTTCTACTAGCGTTGTTAACTCAAAGCAGTTATGTTGAAAACAGAGACGCATTTTTAAGACTATAGTTTCATATGACCAAATTATCTGACTGGCTGGATGTTGAAGAAATAACCAAAGAAGCCAAAAGTGTTACCGAACCACCACCAATGTATAAGGTGGTTTTGAATAATGATGACTATACTCCAATGGAGTTTGTTATCGAAGTGTTGCAGTTGTATTTTAATATGGATTTAGACCAAGCAACTCAAGTGATGTTAACCATTCATTATAAAGGAAAAGGAGTTTGTGGGATTTTTACGGCAGAAGTAGCTGAAACCAAAGCTGCCCAAGTAAATCGTTATGCAAAGCAAAATGACCATCCTCTGATGTGTTCCATGGAGAAAGCATAGCTAAGTAGTATTGATTGTCTGTAGGGGGCCTATGCATGCTAAACAAAGAGTTGGAACAAACTTTAAATCAAGCATTTAAAGAAGCAAGACAACAACAACATGAATTTATGACCGTTGAACATCTGTTGTTGGGTTTATTAGAAAATGCCTCAGCAAAAGAAGCTTTAGTGGCTTGTGGCGCTAATCTTAACCAATTGACTCAAGAATTGAGTAGCTTTATTGAACAAACAACGCCTGTTATTTCAGAAGATGATAGTGAGCGTGAAACTCAGCCTACTTTAGGATTTCAACGTGTTTTACAGCGTGCTGTTTTTCATGTGCAATCTTCTGGGAATAGTGAAGTTAGTGGTGCTAATGTTTTGGTCGCTATTTTTAGTGAGCAAGAGAGTCAGGCGGTTTATTTTCTGAAAAAAGCTGATATTAGCCGACTTGACGTGGTTAATTATATCTCTCATGGGATCCGTAAAGAAGATGAATCTGATGCAGAGCAGGGAGCTGTTGAGAGTGACCTTCAATCAGAGGAAAGCAAACAGCTAGAAAATTTTGCCAGCAACCTCAATCAGTTGGTGCTAAAAGGTAAAATTGATCCACTGATTGGTCGTGATCAGGAGTTATCTCGAACTATTCAAGTGTTATGTCGTCGTCGTAAAAATAACCCGCTGTTAGTGGGGGAAGCTGGCGTGGGTAAAACAGCAATCGCCGAAGGCTTGGCTTATCGAATTGTACATGAAGATGTGCCTGATGTTATTAAAGATGCCACCATTTATTCTTTAGATATCGGTTCTTTATTGGCAGGAACTAAATATCGGGGGGATTTCGAAAAACGCTTTAAGTCCTTATTGAAGCAACTCGAGAACGCCGAGAATGCGATTTTGTTCATTGATGAAATTCATACCATTATTGGCGCTGGAGCGGCATCTGGTGGGCAGTTGGACGCAGCTAATCTGATTAAGCCATTGCTTAGTAATGGTTTGTTACGTTGTGTGGGTTCTACAACGTACCAAGAATATAATCAGATTTTTGAAAAAGATCGCGCCTTAGCGCGACGTTTCCAGAAAATAGATGTGGTTGAACCTACCGTTGAGGATACAACCAAAATCTTGATGGGCTTGAAAAGTCGTTATGAAGCGCATCATGAGGTTCGTTATACCAAGCAAGCGATGCGTAGCGCGGCAGAATTAGCGGCTAAGTACATTAATGAGCGTCACTTACCCGATAAAGCAATTGATGTTATCGACGAGGCTGGCGCGAGTATGCGTATGTTGCCGGTGAGTAAACGTAAAAAAACCATTGGTGCCGGTGATATTGAGGCCATTGTGGCCAAAATCGCTCGGATCCCTGAGGCGAAAGTTTCTTCATCCGATCGAGAAGTACTCCGAAATTTAAACGAAACCTTGAAGATGGTGGTATTTGGTCAAAACCCTGCGATTGATGTATTGGTCGATGCAATTCGTCTTAATCGCTCCGGTTTAGGGGCAGAGCAAAAACCAGTTGGCTCATTCTTATTTGCCGGGCCGACAGGGGTTGGTAAAACCGAAGTTACTCAGCAGTTAGCAAAGGCTCTTGGGGTTGAATTAATTCGTTTTGATATGTCCGAATATATGGAGCGGCATGCGGTATCCCGATTGATTGGTGCGCCTCCTGGTTATGTCGGCTTTGATCAAGGTGGTTTATTAACTGACGCAGTATTTAAACATCCTCACTGTGTGATCTTGTTGGATGAAATCGAAAAGGCGCATGAAGATGTGTTTAATTTGCTATTGCAAGTCATGGATCACGGTACTTTAACCGACAATAACGGGCGTCATGCTGATTTCCGCAATGTTATCTTGGTTATGACCAGTAACGCAGGTGTTAAAGAAACCCATCGCTCAAGTATTGGTTTTAAAGAACAAGATCTTAGCTTCGATGCCATGGCCGAAATTAATCGGATATTTGCGCCTGAGTTTAGAAACCGCTTAGACAATATCATTTGGTTTAATCACTTGGATGAACAAATTATTGAACAGGTTGTCGATAAGTTTATTGTTGAACTACAAGCGCAGTTAGACGCGAATGGTGTCTCAATGGAGGTGAATACAGAAGCTCGTTTGTGGTTGGCGGAGCAGGGCTACGATAAATCAATGGGTGCTCGACCAATGGCAAGAGTGATTCGCGAACAGCTACGCAAACCCTTGGCGAATGAGATCTTATTTGGACGTCTTAATCATGGAGGGCATGTTGATATTGCCATGAAAGATGGCCAATTAGATTTTCAATATGAAGATGTGGTTGCAGAGGTATAGTCTGAATGAGTTGAAGGCAAAAAAGCCAGCTAAATGCTGGCTTTTTTAATAATTACTTGCTCTGAGTAATTAGCGGTTTAGCGCGCGCGGAAAACAATGCGCCCTTTTGACAAGTCGTACGGTGTTAATTGAACCGTAACTTTATCCCCGGTAAGAATGCGGATGTAGTTCTTACGCATTTTGCCAGAAATATGGGCAGTAACAACATGTCCGTTTTCTAGTTCTACACGGAACATTGTGTTAGGCAAGGTGTCTAACACTGTGCCTTGCATTTCAATATTGTCTTCTTTCGCCATTGAGTCCTCTGTTTGACACGCACTTATAAAAACGCTGGGAGAATGCCAGATTTAGCGCCTTGTGTAAAGTTTATCCTCCAAAACTATTGCCATTTATCATTAATAAAGCGTTGATGCGGGGTATAATTTTGTTTGTAGCTCATTTTTCTGCAATCATCCACTTGGTATCCAAGGTAAAGCCATCTGCGTTTTTGTTGTTTTGCTTGCTCAATTTGTTTTAATACAGCCAAAGAGCCGAGCGATAAGCTCGCCAGCTCGGGTTCGAAAAACGTGTAAACGGCACTCAAACCATCAGTGAAAACATCGGTTACACATAATGCAAGCAATCTGTCGCCTTGATATAGACGTAAGTATTGGGTGTCTGCCCAATCACAGCTTAAAAATTGATGGAATGCGGCTTCGCTGGTGGGGTACATGCTACCGTCACGATGGCGCGCTTCGATGTAACGCTCAAATAAGCAGTAATCAAGATTACTTAAATGTTTACTCCATACCAGCTGAAGATCTTTGGTTTTGCTCAGGACGCGTTTTTGGGAGCGTGATGGTATAAAGGCATTCACATCGACCCTTAGGGACTGACAGGCCTGGCAGCCGCTGCAATGGGGTCGATACAGCTCTTGCCCGCTACGCCTAAAACCTAATTCAATGAGCTGTGGGTAATAGGCTTGCTTTTCTGGTTTAGAACAAAGCGCAAAACATAGCTGTTCTTGTTGTTCGGCTAAATAGGGGCAGGGCGTTACTTGGCTTAGGCCTAAGGGTAATTGCATTGCTTTAGTTCCTGCGGGTACCAGCACTGTGAACTGATTTGGTCCAATTTTGCTAGGTTGAGCTTGGTTATAAATTGTGCCCGCGGTAGGTTTTGCATTCCGAGGCTAAGTAAATGGGAATTTTCAACCTGTCCATCAATATAACTGCCGCCCCAATATTTAAAATGGTAGCAAAATAAATGAAAGGCCAGCTTGGAGGCGTTACTCTCTAGATGAAACATTGATTCGCCGCAAAACATACTGCCGACAGCGATGCCATATAAACCACCCACCAAATGTTGTTGATGCCACACTTCAACCGAGTGAGCATGTCCTAATTGATGAAGTTTAAGATAAGCCTCTATCATGTTGGGGTTTATCCATGTTTCATTGGCGCGTAGCGCTGCACAGTTGCGAATCACCGCTTCAAAACTGGTGTTGATTGTGACTCGTAAGGGGGTTTTACGGATGAATTTTCGCATACTTTTATTGATGGTATGCATTGATAAATTTAGGCCAATTCGCGGGTCTGGACTCCACCATAACACGGGTTGGTCCTCATTAAACCAAGGGAAAATACCATGGTGATAGGCCGAAATTAATCGTGTTGGGTTTAGATCCGCACCGATAGCTAACAAGCCATTGGGATCATCTAAAGCAAGGTTAACTGCGGGAAAGGGGCTATCGGTGTCAAGTAATATGGCCTGCACAAGTTTCTTTTTATCTGAAGTGATTTGTGGTTGATTATCAAGAAACTTGATTTAAAAGGCAAAATGAAAAAGCCGATAAGATTATCGGCTTTAAATTTAAGGTGTCGCGAGAATAAACTAGTGCTTAGTCGTTTAAGCTATCTAAGTAACGCTCAGCATCTAAGGCCGCCATACAGCCTGCGCCTGCAGAGGTAATCGCTTGACGATAGACGTGGTCAGCGACATCACCAGCCGCAAAAATTCCCGGAATGCTGGTTTGAGTGGCATTTCCTTCGGTGCCAGACTGAATTTTGAGATAACCGTCTTTCATTGCCAATTGACCCTCAAAAATGCCTGTATTGGGTTGATGGCCAATGGCGATGAAGGCGCCCATGACTTCGATGTCTTGGGTACTGCCATCTTGAACTTGCTTGGTACGAACATGAGTCACGCCCATCTCGTCACCCAATACTTCATCTAGGGTTTGATTGAGGTGTAACACAATGTTGCCATTGTTTACTTTATCCATTAAACGCTTGGTGAGGATTTTTTCACTACGAAATTCTTCACGGCGATGAATAAGATGCACTTCAGAGGCAATATTCGCTAGATAGAGTGCCTCTTCAACAGCCGTGTTTCCCCCCCCCACTACAGCGACCTTTTGATTACGATAGAAAAAGCCATCACAAGTGGCACAAGCAGACACGCCTTTACCTTTAAAGGCTTCTTCGGAGGGAAGGCCAAGGTATTTGGCAGAAGCCCCTGTGGCGATGATGAGCGAATCACAAGTGTATTGTTGATTGTCGCCCTTCAATTTATAAGGCTTTGTTTGAAAATCCACTTGATTGATATGGTCAAAAATAATTTCCGTATCAAATTTTTCTGCATGCGCTTGCATCCGTTCCATCAACACTGGTCCGGTCAAACCTTCTGCATCTCCAGGCCAGTTTTCAACTTCGGTGGTGGTTGTCAGTTGACCACCTTGTTGGATCCCAGTAATAAGCACCGGGTTGAGGTTGGCTCTCGCTGCATATACGGCAGCGGTGTATCCGGCTGGGCCGGAGCCAAGAATAATTAGTTGGTGGTGATTCGCATTACTCATGGTGGTTATCATTCCTTATAGTTCTTGCTTAAAATATGAGGGTGTATATCTCAATATCAAGCGCTAATTGCGTAAAATATGCTGTTGGACGCAAAGCTATATTTTCATGGATGCAGCATAATCGGCTTATATAATCCCAGCAAATAATAAAACTTTATATGGATATGCGTATTTATCTAGCTATTAATTCGGCTTTTTACTTGATAGTCGGTGAATTTTGTGGAATAAATAATGCTCGGGCGTAAAACAAAAGTTTAAAAAAGTCTGTTCACTTGGGTTTTAGCTCCGTATCTTGGTTGTAATGACTTATTTATGTGGGAATGGATAAACACATAACATATGCAATGACTGCCAGTTTTAATGCATAAACAGTCAGGTATAACTTAGATATTTAGGGACAATAAACGTATTACCACTAATGGAAGCAAAAGGTCGACCAATGAAGGAACTGGATCGTATTGATCGCAACATACTTAATGAGTTGCAAAAAGATGGCCGCATATCAAATGTGGAATTGTCGAAACGTGTAGGATTAAGCCCTACGCCTTGTTTAGAAAGAGTTCGACGTTTAGAGCGTCAAGGTTATATTTGCGGTTATACAGCAATTCTGAATCCACAATACTTAGACGCCTCGCTGCTAGTGTTTGTTGAAATCACCTTGAATCGTGGCGCTCCGGATGTGTTTGAACAGTTTAACCATGCGGTACAACAACTTGAAGAAATCCAAGAGTGTCATTTGGTCTCAGGCGATTTCGATTATCTATTGAAAACACGTGTAGCTGACATGTCCGCTTATCGTAAGTTGTTAGGTGAAACCTTATTGCGTTTACCTGGTGTTAACGACACCCGTACCTATGTTGTGATGGAAGAAGTGAAGCAAAGCAATCGATTAGTCATTAAAAACTAAGCGAGCGGTTTCCCCCTCCAATTCATTTTTGGTAAAGTAAAACAAGCGGCTTAGCCGCTTGTTTTGTTTTTTAGTCAAAGATAAATTTTAATTGGATTTATTTATATCCTTCAGGATAAGCCGATGGTCAACAAAATGGTTCGCGAAACCAATAAGGATAAGGCTGAGATGGAAGTGAGCGGAGAGTTCAATTGTCCGATGTTTAAAGCCGTGATTATCGATTTTTAACCGTTAAAATGATTCGAGTATTATTTAAGTTGGTATTAGCTCAAGGGAACGCTTGTGACAGATATGACAGACAATAGATTGTCTGGTTTTGCCCGAATTGCCGAAGTAGGCGCAATTGCTATGGGGGCGCTAGGAGTATACCTAATGGTCGCCTTGTTAAGCTTTGACCCAAGTGATCCAAGTTGGTCGCAAACGGCTATTCAACAAAGCATTGCCAATGCCGCGGGAAGCTCCGGCGCATGGTTTGCTGACTTACTGTTGTTTAGTTTTGGATTCATTGCCTATAGCGTACCTTTGGTTTGTGGCTTTTTAGCATGGGCGCTATTCTGGCGGCCCTGTCCGATAGCCCAAGTTGATTTTTTTACTTTAGGCTTACGTCTTATTGGTTTCATTTTCACTTTCGCCAGCTTAACGACCTTAGCGAGCATTCATATTGACGATTTTTATTATTTTTCATCAGGAGGCTTAGTGGGAGATATTTTCACTCAGTTAATGATCCCGACCTTCGGTTTATTGGGTACTAGCATTATTTTATTGGCCGTATTTGCGGGTGGTATTACCTTGTTTACAGGTGTTTCATGGGTTCAGTTTGTTGAGTTGTTGGGTGAGGGCTTAGGCTCAGTGTTTACCAATCTGATTGATTTACCGAAACGAATTAGTGGTCGCAAACAATCACGGCTTGCCGCGGATGAATCGACCAATGAGACTTATCAAGCGCCTTTGCGTAAACCAGAGCTAGAAGAAGCTGCTATTAACCCTCTCGATGACAGTGAAACTGCCCAGCAAGAGAGCTTTGAAGAGCCATTGGACACCGTCGCCGAGGGATCTTTACACGCTGTTGAGCCACATTTTAATCTTGATGATGATTTCGAGGAGCAATTGAGCCAAGCTAAAGCAGAAGTGGAGTTTGCTTATGAAGCTGAAGCCGTTGACCCTCCGAGTGTTATCCTGGATCAGAGCCCCCCAGAGCCGATGCCAGAAATTCCTTTTACTGAATCAAGTCAGCCAATGACCTATCAACCTTCCACGGCTGCTGAGGTGGTTAAGTCTAAACCCGCTCAGCCTCGTTTAAGCCCATTGCCTGATATGAACTTGTTAGATAGGCCCGACAAGAAACAGAATCCAATTTCCGCAGAAGAATTAGATCAAGTATCGCGGCTGGTGGAAGCTAAACTGCTGGATTTCAATATTCAAGCAAGCGTTGTGGCTGTGCATCCAGGACCGGTGATTACCCGTTTCGAGTTGGATTTGGCGCCGGGGGTTAAGGTGAGTAAAATCACCAACTTGTCTAAAGACTTAGCCCGAGCCTTGTCGGCCATTAGCGTACGAGTCGTGGAGGTGATTCCCGGCAAGTCGGTGATTGGTTTGGAGCTCCCCAATCGTTATCGAGAAATTGTTTATTTGAGTGAAGTGGTTGATAGCAGCGTATTCCATCAATCTAAATCTCCGTTAACGATGGTACTAGGCAAGGATATTGCGGGCCAACCAGTGGTGGTTGATTTGGCTAAGATGCCGCACCTGTTAGTTGCGGGAACCACTGGTTCTGGTAAATCGGTTGGGGTTAACGTGATGATCGTTAGCTTGTTGTATAAGTCGACACCAGACGATGTTCGTTTGATTATGATCGATCCTAAAATGCTGGAGTTGTCGGTCTATGAAGGGATCCCGCATCTGCTCTCAGAAGTTGTGACAGATATGAAAGAAGCGGCCAATGCACTGCGTTGGTGTGTTGGAGAAATGGAACGCCGTTATAAGCTGATGTCGGCTATGGGCGTACGTAATCTTAAGGGTTTCAACCAGAAAGTTGTTGATGCCATCAATTCAGGAAACCCGATCATTGATCCGTTGTGGAAACCTGGTGATAGTATGGACGAAACGGCGCCCTTATTAGAAAAGCTGCCGCATATCGTGGTCGTGATTGATGAATTTGCCGACATGATGATGATTGTTGGTAAAAAAGTAGAAGAACTGATTGCTCGAATTGCCCAAAAAGCGCGGGCGGCGGGTATCCATTTAATATTAGCGACTCAACGTCCTTCGGTGGATGTGATTACTGGTCTAATTAAAGCGAATATCCCAACACGAATGGCTTTTCAAGTTTCGAGTCGTATTGATTCTCGAACCATTCTTGACCAACAGGGAGCAGAAACGTTACTCGGGATGGGCGATATGCTCTATCTACCAGCAGGTACTGGAGTCCCTACGCGTGTGCATGGTGCGTTTGTCGATGACCATGAAGTACATGCGGTGGTTTCCGCTTGGAAGGCGCGTGGTGAACCAAACTACATCGATGAAATTTTGAATGGTGAAGCTGGACCGGATGCAATGCTCCCCGGGGAAGTCGCTGATTCAGATGAAGAGCTTGATACCTTGTTTGATCAAGCGGTGATGCATGTGACAGAAACGCGCAGAGGCTCGGTGTCGGGCGTACAACGTAAATTTAAGATAGGTTATAACCGTGCAGCGCGGATCGTTGAACAAATGGAAGTGCAGGGTATTGTCAGTGCGCCTGGACACAATGGTAATCGTGAAGTACTTGCGCCCCCACCGGTAAGAATTGATTAAGAAGAATTATTTATGAAAAAACTGGGTACAGTGATTGTGGCGTTGTGTTTATCCTCTGTTGCATTGGCGAATGATGCGGCAACCGAATTGAAGCAACATTTGTCGACGTTAAGTAGTTTCCAAGCCGAGTTTAAGCAAACGGTGCTGGATGCTGATGGTAGTCAAATTCATCAAGCCGAAGGCAAGCTTAGTTTAGCGCGTCCTGCCAAATTAAATTGGCAACAGGTTGCCCCAGAACAAGACATGATTGTTTCTGATGGTACGACCATTTGGTATTACAGTCCATTCGTTGAGCAAGTGACAATTATGAGTGCTGGTGAAGCGATCCGTCAGTCACCATTCATTTTGTTGGCCGATGACCGTAACGAGAGTTGGCAGCAATACCAAGTTGAAAAGGTTGATCAGGGTTACTTGGTAAAATCTAAACGCGATCCTCTACAAGCAGCATTTTGGGTGAAGCTCAATGCTGATAATAGTATTGCTCGCTTTGATCTTATTGAAAGTACTGGCCAGCGAAGTGAGTTTAGCCTGCAAGCCTTTAAGGCGAACCCTAAGTTGAGTGACCGTTTGTTTCACTTCGACATTCCCAGCAATACTATGATTGATGACCAACGTTAATGAGTTTTGAGTTAAACTTCGACGCCGATTTTAGACCTTTGGCGGCGCGGATGCGCCCTACTGAGCTGGCTCATTATGTGGGTCAAAAGCATATTTTGGCTAAAGAGCAGCCGCTGTATAAAGCGATAGCTTCAGGTCAGCTACACTCGATGATCTTGTGGGGGCCACCTGGCACAGGAAAAACCACTATCGCTGAGTTGGCCGCATATTATGCGGATGCAGAAGTTGAAAAAATCTCGGCTGTAACTGGCGGTATCAAAGAGGTGAGAGCGGCTATAGAGCGCGCGCAGCAAAATCAGCAAGTGAGCCGACGGACGATCTTATTTGTTGATGAAGTGCATCGCTTTAACAAAAGTCAACAAGATGCGTTTTTACCTTATGTAGAAAATGGGACGGTAATTTTTATTGGTGCGACTACCGAAAATCCTTCCTTTGAACTGAACAATGCCTTGTTGTCTCGGGCTAAAACCTACGTGCTACGGTCTTTAGATAGTTCGGCGATTTTGCAGCTACTGGAACGCGCGATTCGTGATGATGAAATTTTAAAACAGCAGAATTTGCAGTTTGAATCAGGGGTGTTAGAAGCGCTAGCAGAGTTAGTCAGTGGTGATGCTCGTCGAGCTTTAAACTTGCTGGAAATGATGGCTGAATTAGCGGAAGTTAGTAGTAGCGGTAAACAGCTTTGTTTTGATTTGTTAAAGCAGGTGGCTGGCGAACGTTATAGCCATATCGATAAGGGAGGAGACAAATATTACGATTTATTGTCTGCCTTGCATAAATCTATTCGGGGCTCATCTCCCGATGCAGCCTTATTTTGGTATTGTCGAATTTTAGAAGCCAGTGGGGATCCTTTAGCGGTGGCGAGACGCTGTTTGGCGATTGCCTCTGAAGACATTGGTAATGCGGATCCTAGGGCCATGCAAATCGCAGTGAGTGCTTGGGATTGTTATACTCGGGTTGGGGCCGCTGAAGGCGAGCGGGCGATTGCTCAAGCCGTTGTTTATTTGGCATGTGCCGCTAAAAGTAATGCCGTATACACGGCATTTAAAGCCGCAAGAGCGGCGGCGAAAGAGTACGGTGATACCGAGGTGCCTGTGCACCTGCGAAATGCTCCGACCCAGCTAATGGCTGAGTTAGGCTATGGTGCGGAATATCGTTATGCACATGATGAGCCCAATGCTTATGCCGCCGGACAACAATATTTACCTGACGCGCTTACGGGGATGCAATTTTACCACCCACAAAGTCGTGGGTTAGAGCAAAAGATTGCAGAGAAATTGGCTTATCTAAAACAGCTCGATCAGCAAGCAGAATAGGCTGAGAGTTTAGCGGTGATGATGTCGTTTAAACGGGGGCCTCAGGATCGCTGAATCGTGGCTTTCAGGCTTTAGTTTATTTGTCGTCTGGCTAGCAAGGCTGATTATTCCTAGTTCAGCTTATTTACGGCATTTTTTTGTTAAAACAAGTAGAAAGCCCGATTGTGTCTGCTATGAGTTGCTTTATAATGGCGACTTATAAATTTTATTGAAGCAGCGTAAATGTGGCTAACTAGCAATTGCAAGCCGCATCCACTGTTTTTTACTCATTGAATTGGAAGTAGGTTATTGAATGTTAGACGCTAATTTGTTGCGAAGCGATATAGAGAGCACTGCTCAGCGCTTAAAAACTCGAGGATTTGAACTAGATGTAGCTCGTTTGACGACTTTAGAGAGTCGCCGTAAAGAATTACAAGTTCTTACCCAAGAACTGCAAAATGAGCGTAACACTCGTTCCAAATCCATCGGGCAAGCGAAAGGGCGCGGCGAAGACATTGCCCCCTTGTTAGCCGAAGTTGGCCAATTAGGTGAAAAGCTCGATGCTGCTAAAGCCGAATTAAATGCGCTATTAGATGAAATTAAAGATTATTCTCTAGCGGTGCCTAATCTACCGCATCCGAGCGTACCGCTTGGTAAAGATGAGTTGGAAAATGTAGAGCTGCATACCTGGGGCGAGTTGCCGAGCTTTGACTTTGAGCTGAAAGATCATGTGGATGTTGGCTCCGATTTACAAGGTTTAGATTTTGCGAATGCGGTCAAAATTAGTGGCTCTCGTTTTATTGTCATGAAGGGTAAAATTGCTAAGCTGCATCGCGCTATTGCTCAATTGATGCTTGATACGCATACCGAAGAGCATGCATATCAAGAGATGTACGTACCTTACTTGGTTAATGCTGATTCACTCTACGGTACTGGTCAGTTGCCTAAGTTTGGTAAAGATCTGTTCCATACCCAGCCTGCAACAGAAGAAGGGATCGGCATGAGTCTGATCCCAACTGCCGAAGTGCCCTTAACTAATATGTTGCGCGATAGTATTGTGGAAGAAGCCGAGTTGCCGATCCGTATGACCGCTCATACGCCTTGTTTTAGAAGCGAAGCGGGTTCTTATGGGCGAGATACACGCGGTCTGATCCGCCAACACCAATTTGATAAAGTTGAAATGGTTCAATTGGTTCATCCCGAAAAATCTTACGCAGCCTTAGAAGAAATGCGTCAACATGCAGAAAATATTCTACAAAAACTGAACTTACCTTACCGTGTGGTGACTTTGTGTACTGGTGATATGGGCTTTGGTGCAGCGAAAACTTACGATTTAGAAGTGTGGGTTCCTGCGCAAAATACTTACCGTGAAATCTCATCGGTGTCTAACTGTGAAGATTTTCAAACTCGTCGAATGCAGGCTCGGTTCCGTCCTAATGGCGCTAAAAAGCCAGAGTTATTACATTCATTAAATGGTTCTGGTTTGGCGGTGGGTCGCACCCTAGTAGCAATTTTAGAAAATTATCAAAACGCAGATGGTAGCATTACTATTCCAGAAGCATTAGTTCCCTATATGGGCGGGCTAGAACGAATTAGTGTATAGTTTCATAGAATTATAAAAAAAGCGCCCGAGGCGCTTTTTTTATATGCATTTGACTGGTTTGGGTAAGCCCGCAATTTTTGTGGCCTGCTTGGCGGGCCCATCGGGAAATAATTTATATAAGTAGCGGCTATTGCCTTTGTCGGGGCCAAACTTTTTGGCCATTGCTTTGACTAAGGCACGCATTGCAGGGGAGGTATTAAACTCTAGGTAGAAATTTCTTACAAATATGACGACTTCCCAGTGGGCTTCACCCATCTCGATACCTTCTCGTTGGGCAATATGTGCTGCGAGCTCTTTTGACCATGCCTCTAAGTCGAGTAAGTAGCCATTCTTGTCAGTTTGATAACGCTGCCCATTAAACTCAATCATTGTGTCTTAATAAACCTTTTGAATCACTATAAGTTGCCGCTAAGTTTACCATCGACCATTTAATAATAATTGGCGAATTTGCTGTAAGTCTTTGCATATTAGTTGTAACTGGTAAGCAATTAGCAATTCGTCACCGACTAGTTTTGGCAATAATTTATTGATTTCGGTAAGTAGTCGCTCATGTTGTGGTTTTAAACTGGGTCGCTGGTCAGAAAATAATAGTAGGTAATCGTGCATTAGCTCCAACTCGCCATTTATTTGCTCGCCTAATTTAGCCAATTGATTCGCCGCATATCCAGATTGTAATTGGCTTCGATGGGTTGATAAGGCTGACAAGTGAGATAGTAAATTGTGGCTCATACCAACTAAGTGGTAGAGATCAGGAGAAAGTCGACGTTTGTCACTAGGCTCGGCTAGCATGTATTGCCAATGACGAACCAATTCGGCCTCGCTTTGATAAGCGTGGTAACGATTTAAGCGAAATTCGGTGCTTTCTGCCGGAGACGTACTGAAATATTGCTGGAAAATGGCACCTTGATAAGCTGCTATATTGGCAAATAGTTGACTCACAATTTTACGGCTGATCTTATGTTGCCAGTCAGGCCAGAAATAACGCATTGATGCTAAAGCCATTAACGCGCCAATCAAGGTGACAATGGTTCTAATGGTTAGAGCTTCATTGGCGGGATAACCTTGTAAATCCAGAGACATTGCAACAAAAATGGTGATAAAAGCCACTGAAATTGCATAGTTGAAATGAAAAAATAAAAAAAACATCAACACTAATATCGGCAGCAAACCGATACTCACTGAATCGGGAAGGTTTAAATAACTTAAACCTGCGGCGACAAATACTCCTGCGATGGTTCCGAATACCCGTTTCCCAACTCGCTTTTTAGTCTCATGGTAGTTGGGCTTAATGACTAATAGACAACTTAGCATCAACCAAAATGCGTGCTCGTCATTCATGATCAAGATTAAACCATAGGCAATCACCATGGTGCAGGCCATTCGCAAGGCGTGACGATTGACCTGTAGCTTTAGATCAAAAGCTTGTTGTAAATATTGTTTTATCGATAGGGTCTTAAAAGGAGAAAACCGATTTTCTGGTTCGGGAAAAGCTTGTTCGTTAAAGCACAATGCAGTGACTTTTTTTAAGTTTTTTAATAAATATTCAAAACGAGGAGGCAACAGGGGAAGTTGTGCTCGTTGTTCTTCTAAGGTATCGATGGCTTGATTGAGTTGTAATTCTACATCTTTGTCAAGTTGACTGGCACCAATGGCTCGTGCGATACGGACCATGATGGCTCGGGTGTCAGTTAACAATTGCCGAGGAAGAACGTTTTGTAGCCGCTCATAGTCGAGGTGAGATGAGTTGAGCCTTTCGTGGAGTAGCTGCGCTTTAAAAAATCGGTCCATCTGGCTAGAGCCCACCAGCTGCTTATTCCGTTGCTGATAAACGTAAAGGCCGTGACGAATCACCCCGAGTTGCTCTGCAATGTCTGCACTTTGGCGAGTTAAGCGGACCTGGATGTCGCTGATATTAGCCCCCCGTCGAAATAAACGAGTTTTGGTCAGTTGATAAAGACTAATTTGCCGAAATACTTGAGCCAGTTGCGCATCTAACCAGCGATTAGGGGCGACAGCATTAGCAACTAAGGAGAGTAGCGCATAACAGAGCGCACCTAATACCAACCACAGAGGTTGCATCCATGGGTTGCTGTAAGTGCTATATCCCAGCATGGTATAAATACCAATTATCAACGAACACATGGCAATGGAGCCATACTTTTGTCCTAAAACAGGCATTCGCATAAACAAGTAGGTGGAACTGAATAAGCCAATAGCAAACAGCCAAGGCCAGGGGTAAAGCAAGGTCACGGAAATGCAGGCGAGGGTAAAGCACCCCATCATTAGCAGGGTACTTTGTAGGCGCTGCTGGTAAAAGTCGGGACTATCAGCTAATCCTGCGGCAACGACCCCAAGGGTTAGGGATATTGCCAGTTCCAAGTCAAACACTAGACTTAGGCTTAGCATTAAGATCGCAAGACTCGCGGCCTTTAATGCCACAGCCCAATTTAAGCTGGAGGGATCGATTTTATAT
Source organism: Agarivorans sp. QJM3NY_33 (assembly GCF_050870865.2). Classification (NCBI taxonomy): domain Bacteria; kingdom Pseudomonadati; phylum Pseudomonadota; class Gammaproteobacteria; order Alteromonadales; family Alteromonadaceae; genus Agarivorans; species Agarivorans sp. QJM3NY_33. The sequence goes on along the minus strand of NZ_CP194039.2, from coordinate 2,809,851 downwards.
TTAACTAAAGCCATAAATGAAAACGCCCCGTATAAAACAGGGCGTGGGTATCCTTACCTAGTCGACTTAGTCGTCGTTTAAAAAGCCTAAAATGTGGAGTAGTGATATAAAGATATTAAACACATCTAAGTACAAACGAATGGTTGCGCTGATGTAATTTGTTTCGCGACCGCTGATAATATCGCTGGTGTCATACAAAATATAACCAGAGAATAGCAACACACACGCACCGCTGATAGTGAGACTTAGCATTGGTACATGCAAAAATATGTTCAGTAGGCTAGCAACCACAAGAACGATCAAACCGGCGAATAAGAAGCCGCCCATGAATGAAAAATCTTTCTTGGTGGTCAGCACATAACCGGATAAGCCAAAGAAGACCAAACCGGTCATTCCCAAGGCTTGCATCACAATCGCAGTACCTTGCGGAAACTGTAGGTAATGGGTCAGTAGCGGACCTAATGAGCCCCCCATAAGGGTGGTGAATACAAAAGTCCACACAAGTCCCATCGAAGAGTTGATGCTACGGGGGAGGACAAACCACACAATTCCCATCGCACCAAGCATCATTACCATTGATGCCATAGAGCCGATACCGGCAATGACCGCAAAAAATGCTGCAAGAGCACTGGTAAACAAGGTCATCGATAGTAAGGCGTAGGTATTACGCAAAACCTTATTGGTTTCCAGTGTCGATGCAGCGCTATAGTTTATCGTGCTGGGCTGATTCATTATTTCACTCCGTATTATGACTGAGTTAATGGTAAGTTTTGATAGAATGAATTTCTAGTATAACGATATTTTTGCTAAAGAGAATCAAATCTAAGATCTAAAACCGTACCGCTGGTTGATTAGAATGTCACAAAAACATATAGATAGCTGCTTGTTGTTGATTCTTGAGAGCGTTTTGCGACTAGATAATACGAAGGCACAGTTGCACTCCATGGCGCATAGCCCTATGATCACCGCTAACAGGGCGCTTTGCCTTAATCCTTAATCGTTCAAAGTGAGACGGATAACCAATGTTAGTTTTAGGACACACTAATCCAGACTGTGACAGTATTGCTGGCGCAATATCTTTAGCAGAGTTATTAACGAAGCAAGGCACACCAGCAACTGCTATAGCTCAAGGCGCACCGAACCCTGAAGCGCAATTTTTACTTGATAAAATTGGCTTTGACGCGCCTGAGATCCGCAGCGAAATTGCTGGTGAAGAAGTCTGGTTAATTGATTACTCTGATTGGGGGCAAGCTCCTAAAGATGCTAAAAAAGCGTCTATTCGCGGTATTGTTGATCACCATAAACTGGGTGATATTACGACGGCGGAACCACTAGAATGTTGGATCCGTCCCGTGGGTTGTAGCTGTACGATTGTTTATAGCATGTACCAAGCAGCTAATATTACGCCAAGTAAAGAAGCCGCAACTTTAATGTTAGGTGCTATTTTAAGTGATACCGTTAAGTTTAACTCCCCTACTTACACCCCTGTAGACCGTCAAGCCGCCGAGGCTTTGGCTGAACTTGCTGGGGTTAGCGATATCAATGCTTTTGCTGACGAACAGTTTGCAGCTAAATCAGACGTGGCTTCTGTAGCCGCTGAAGAATTGGTGTTACGCGATCAGAAGGTTTACGAAATTAATGGTAAACAGTTTGCTATCGCTCAGTTGGAACTTACGTCGGTAAAACCAGTGCTTGCGCGTTTAGATGAGTTGGAAACAGCTCTCGTTGCGCTAAAGCAAGCCAATGGTTATCACACCGCTTTAGTGTTGCTAACAGATATTACAACTTTGAATTCAACGGGTTTAATTTGTAGTGATGAAGCAGAGCTTGTTGCCAGTACTCTAGGTGGCAAACTTGAGGGGAGTGTGATTGATTTACCTGGCGTGGTAAGCCGTAAGAAGCAGGTCATGCCGCCTCTACAGCGCCAATTTGACGTCTAGTCTGCATATCTTGTACTTTTAAAAGCCAGCGCAGAGTCGCTGGTTTTTTTATGTTTAAAATATGGGAGAGTCGATAGAGAAAGCTTGAAAGGCTTCTTTCTATTATACGGGCAAGTATTTTTAACACTCTTTAGATGAATATACCCGCAGACTTTTATCATTCTTGGATGCGTTTAAATAAGTCGTGTCCGCCGCGATGATTTACTTTTTAATGGTGAACTGTATTGACAGACTCCAATTTGTATGATGAATTGATGGGCAGGCAAAAAAACTAATACCAATCTGATTAATTACATGACCAGCTTATTGAGCAAATAAATCTGCTGATAACGAACCATGAAGCGCAGTAATTCGTGGCTCTAATCACAAGATACATAACGCTGTTGTGGTGATTTAGGCTAGCAAGAATGAACAGATCATGACTTAGATTGATATAAGGTGAGTCCTTTGGTTTGTATTTAGTACAAAATCTATCACGAAAGGGCTTTCTGCCAGATCATAGTCTGCGCTGTTGGCAAATTACGTTATTTTATTACCTTTGTGATTTATTTGACCTTTGTTAACTATTGATAGTGAATTTTTCTGCACAAAATGTGAAAAAAAACTCGTTTTTTTAGTTTGTTATGGACTATTTTGAAAAAAAAATGCGTTTTATTTCAAATCAAGTCTGAAATTCGCTTTATATCTGTGGTAGCATTTCCTTTACTTTCGTGACGAATGGATTAACTCCTGCGTTATTGAATGCTGTTGTTTTGGAGGTTTAAAGGATAATCATCTAACAAAGGCGATTGTTCACACATCATCGATAGATGGCGTGGCTCCTCTTTAAATGAAAATACTATTGAAGTGAGCAGTCTCACGGTCTGAATAACTTCAATATAGCAGTAAATAGGAATTACTGGATGACAAACATAACTCAACACAATAAGAGCCTTTATCGGCCTGAATTCGAACACGATAGCTGTGGTATCGGATTTGTTGCCCATTTAAAAGGGCGAAAAAGTCATGATGTGATCGAAAACGCATTGACTATGCTAACTTGCATGGAGCATCGTGGCGGCACTGGGTGTGACGTCGATAGTGGAGACGGCGCTGGTATTCTCATTCAGCTTCCTCACGAGTTTTTCAAAGAAGAAGCAACTCAACTGGGTTTCGCTTTACCGAATCCCGGTGAGTATGGCGTGGGCATGGTTTACTTTCCTGCTGATGAAGCCATTCGTCGTGAATGTCGAGAAATTTTAAATCGAAATATTAATAAACTTGGTCTAAGTCTACTAGGCTACCGTGTGGTGCCTAAGGACAATTCTAGTTTGGGTCAAGCATCACTTGACAATGAACCTAAAATTGAACAAGTTTTTGTGGCTCGTCCTGCGAATATTGACCAACAAGTATTCGAACGTAAACTGTTTGTGTTACGTAAATACTCGCTACACTTGGCTGACGCCACAGTTACTGGTGTCGATGAAAGCTTTTATATGGCCTCGATGTCATCGCGAACCATCGTTTATAAAGGTCAGTTAACCACGGCGCAAGTACGCAAGTACTATTTGGATTTACAGGATCCGCGTGTGGTATCGGCCATTGCCATGTTCCATTCTCGTTTCTCAACCAATACTTTCCCCGCGTGGCGTTTAGCGCAACCGTTCCGTTACATCGCTCATAATGGTGAAATTAACACGGTGAAGGGCAACGTGAACTGGATGCGAGCACGTGAATCTTTGCTTGCAAGTGTTAATTTTAGCAAAGAAGAGCTGGATATGATTCATCCAGTGTGTGATATCACGCGTTCAGATTCAGCTAACTTAGACATGTGTGTTGAGTTGCTGGTATTGAGTGGTCGTCCGCTTGAGCAAGTGATGATGATGGTGGTTCCGGAAGCTTGGCAAACTCAAGAAAACATGGACCCAGTGAAACGTGCATTTTACGAGTATTACTCTTGTATCATGGAACCTTGGGACGGCCCAGCTTCTATTTCTTTTACCAATGGTAAAGTGATTGGTGCAACACTGGATCGAAACGGTTTGCGTCCATCACGTTATTTAGTGACCGACGATGGCCTAGTTGTTATGGGCTCAGAAACCGGTGCTTTAGTGGTTGATCAGTCTAAAGTGGTCCAAAAAGGCCGTTTACAGCCCGGTAAAATTTTCATTGCTGATTTAGAGCAAGGTCGCATCATCGCCGATGATGAAGTAAAACACACGGTTTGCTCGAAGCAACCCTATGGAAAATGGGTTGAAGAAAATAAAATTGTTATCGACGACCTGCCTCTTCCTGATGGATATAACGATCGTTTTGCCACTTTGCATAGTTTAGCCAAGCGTCAAAAAGCATTTGGTTATAGTCAAGAAGACGTTAATGCGGTTTTGAAGCCAATGGTCGGTACCACTAAAGAGCCGCTTGGCGCGATGGGAACGGATACACCATTGGCGGTGTTATCGGATAAAAACCCACATTTATCCCATTATTTCAAACAGTTGTTTGCTCAGGTCACCAATCCGCCTATCGATCCTATTCGTGAAGAGATGGTGATGTCGTTACGTACCTATGTGGGTGCGGATTTAAATTTATTGGAAGAGACACCGTTACACTGCCGTAAAGTTGAAATTAAGCAACCGGTGTTAACCAATGATCAATTGGCCAAGTTACGAAGTATTGACCATAACCACTTCCAAGCGGCGACGATTCACACCACTTTCCATGCCTCTGGCGAAGAGGGTGAACTAGAAAAGGCGTTAGAGCGGATTTGTCGACATGCAAAAGATGCCGTGGATGATGGTTTCTCGATATTAATTTTGAGTGACCGTAAAGTTGATAGCGACCACGCGGCTGTACCTTCAGTACTCGCGACAGCGGCGGTTCACCATTACTTAATTCGAGAAGGTATTCGCGCTCATGCCGATTTAGTCGTTGAATCGGGCGATATTCGTGAAACTCATCATTTTGCCACGGTATTAGGTTATGGTGCGGCAGCGGTTAACCCATATTTGGCGATAGAAACCTTGCTCGATATGCGAGACCAGGCAATCATCGATAGTAGTTTATCTAATGACGCGGTGATCTCGCGTTATACCTATGCAATTAATAGTGGTTTGTTGAAGATCTTCTCTAAAATGGGAATATCTACGTTGCAATCCTATCAAGGTGCACAAATCTTTGAAGCGCTCGGTATTAACTCTGAGGTTGTGAGCAAGTATTTCACTGGTACCGTGACCCGTATTGAAGGCATGGATTTAGATTCGATTGCTACGGAAGCCTTAAATCGACATCGCGAAGGTTTTCCGACGGATGATAATCCATTTAGGGACTTGATCTTAAGCACTGGCGGCGATTATGCCTGGCGAAAAGATGGCGAGCGTCATTTATTTAATCCAACCACGATCCGTTTATTGCAAAATGCATCTTCGACCAATAACTATCAAGTATTTAAAGAATATGCGGCAGAAGTTGATCATCAGGCGAAAGAAGCATTCACCTTGCGTGGCTTACTTAAATTTAAGTCCGATCGCCCTAGTGTTCCATTACATGAAGTGGATTCAGCTGAAACGATCCTAAAACGTTTCGCTACTGGTGCGATGAGTTTTGGTTCAATTTCTTGGGAAGCGCATACCACCTTAGCCATTGCCATGAATCGCATTGGTGGCAAGAGTAATTCTGGTGAGGGCGGTGAAGATCCGATTCGTTTCGAACCGATGGAGAATGGCGACTCAATGATCTCTAAGATCAAACAGGTTGCATCGGGTCGTTTTGGGGTAACTAGTCATTATTTGGCGAATGCCGAAGAATTACAGATCAAGATGGCGCAGGGCGCTAAGCCTGGTGAAGGTGGTCAACTTCCTGGTGATAAGGTGGATGCATGGATTGGTAAAACCCGTGGTTCAACGCCAGGTGTGGGTCTCATTTCACCCCCACCACACCACGATATTTATTCAATCGAAGATTTAGCTCAGCTTATTTACGATTTGAAAAATGCTAACCGTGATGCTCGGATTAACGTTAAGTTAGTGTCTGAAGCGGGTGTTGGTACGATTGCTTCGGGTGTGTGTAAAGGCTACGCCGATGTGGTATTGATCGCTGGCTACGATGGTGGTACGGGTGCATCTCCTCTGAGCTCTATTAAACATGCTGGGTTACCATGGGAATTAGGTTTAGCTGAAACGCATCAAACCTTGATTCAGAATAAATTACGCAGTCGTATTACGGTACAGGCCGATGGTCAACTAAAAACACCTCGTGATTTGGCGGTCGCCACTTTGCTAGGTGCCGAAGAGTGGGGGGTGGCTACCGCAGCACTTGTTGTTGAAGGCTGTACGATGATGCGTAAGTGTCATTTAAATACTTGCCCAGTTGGGATTGCCACTCAAGATCGCCGTTTACGTGAACGTTATGCTGGTCAAGTTGATCATGTGGTCAACTTCTTCAAGATGATGGCGGAAGGTTTACGAGAAATTATGGCTGAACTTGGTTTTCGCAGCATCAATGAGATGGTTGGGCAAAGCCAATGTTTGACTCAGCGTGATGACATTGATCACTGGAAGTACAAAGCGGTTGACCTATCGCCAATCTTGTATAAAGCAGAAGTGGATGGTGACGAGACACTTTATCGTAGCCAAGAGCAGAAGCATTTGATTCACGATATTGTTGATCGTGAGTTAATTAAACAAGCCAGCGAAGCCTTAGAAAGTGGTAAAGCGGTAGCGCTTAGTTCTCCAATTATTAATACCAACCGAAGTGTGGGTACGATGTTGTCGAACGAAATCTCGAAACGTTATGGCTCAGAAGGGCTACCGGAAGATACTATTAAGGTTAAATTTAACGGTAGCGCAGGCCAAAGTTTTGGGACCTTTGCAGCGAAAGGTATTAAGTTTGAGTTAGAAGGCGATGCTAACGATTACTTCGGCAAAGGTTTATCCGGCGCGAAGCTAATTGTTTATCCTGATCGCAAAGCTCCATTTGAAGCACGTAACAACATTATTGTTGGTAACGTGGCCTTCTTTGGCGGTACCTCAGGCGAAGCCTATATTCATGGGATTGCAGGAGAGCGTTTTTGTGTCCGTAACTCTGGGGTCACTGCCATTGTCGAAGGTGTTGGTGATCATGGTTGTGAATATATGACTGGCGGTAAGGCGATTATTCTTGGCGAAACTGGTCGTAACTTTGCAGCAGGGATGTCTGGTGGGGTCGCCTATGTGCTCGACCGTAGTCAGCAGTTTGCTTCGCGTTGTAACATGGAAATGGTCCGACTTGGTGGCATTGAAGATGCCGCAGAAGCTGCCGAGCTGAAAGATTTGCTTGAAAAACATCTCGCTTATACGGGCTCAGACGTTGCCAAAGAATTGCTAGCCGATTGGGAAAAGGCTCTGGCTATGTTTGTTCGCGTCATGCCAACGGACTATGAACGGATGCAAGACTACATGAAGCAGGCGAAAGCCACGGGTGACTATGAAACCGATTATGATGTCGCGGTTGCAGCATTCGATATGCACTTAGACAGTGTTGCCCAAGCAAAAAAAGCCAAGGCTGAACAAGCCAAACAAAAAGCTGAAGCGGTTTAGGAGAGAGACATGGCAAATCCAACAGGATTTATGGAAATAGATAGGAAGCTATCGGCAGACCGCGATCCAGCAGAACGTTTGATAGATTGGTTAGAAGTGAAATCGCCCATGAGCGAACAAGCTGTCAAAGACCAAGCTTCTCGTTGTATGGATTGTGGGATCCCGTTTTGTCATTCTGGTGACTCAGCTTACGCTCCGCGCGTGGCTGGTTGTCCGATTAATAACTTGATCCCCGAGTGGAATGATTTGGTTTATCGTGGTCGTTGGAAGGATGCTATCGACCGTTTACACAAAACCAATAACTTTCCTGAGTTTACAGGGCGAGTGTGTCCGGCACCTTGTGAAGACTCCTGTGTGCTTGGGATTAATGCGCCACCAGTAACCATTAAAAGTCAGGAAGTAAATATTATTGAGCGCGCATTTAAGGAAGGTTGGGTTAAACCAAATATTCCCAAGTGCCGCAGTGGTAAAACAGTGGCTGTAATCGGCTCAGGACCCGCTGGTTTAGCGGCAGCAGCTCAGCTTAATTCTGCTGGTCATCAGGTCACGGTATTTGAACGAGCCGATCGTATTGGTGGATTGCTGATGTATGGCATTCCAAATATGAAGCTGCAAAAAGAAATTGTCGAGCGCCGTATCGATATCATGCGAGAAGAAGGGATTACTTTTAAAACTTCGGTTGAAGTTGGCAAAGATATTTCAATTAACCGCCTAGATGAAGACTTCGACGCGCTACTCATTGCTACCGGCGCAACAGTACCTCGGGATCTGCCTGTCCCTGGTCGTGAGTTAAATGGGGTTCATTTCGCGATGGAGTTCTTAGCGAAAAATACCAAGAGTTTATTAGACAGCCAACTCCAAGATGGTCAATTCATCAGCGCTAAAGATAAGCATGTGGTGGTAATTGGTGGGGGTGATACAGGGACTGACTGTGTCGGTACCTCATTACGTCATGGTTGTAAGAGTGTGATTCAATTAGAAATTATGCCTCAACCACCGTTGGAACGTGGGCAAGATAATCCATGGCCAGAGTTTAAGCGTACCTTGAAACGTGACTATGGTCAGGATGAAGCGATTGCCATCCAAGGTGAAGATCCTCGTCGCTACTTGGTTATGACGCAAAAAATGGTCGGCAATGAACAGGGCGATGTCAGCGCTATTCATACCACCAAGATTAATTGGGTTAAAAATCCAAATGGGCAAATGATCCCAGAGCCAATTACGGGCAGTGAAGAAGTGCTTAAGGCTGACTTAGTATTACTGGCGATGGGCTTTATGGGTCCAGAAGCAGGGATTATTGATAGCTTAGGCGTAGAGAAAGACGAACGTTCCAACGCAAAAGCCGTTTATGGCCAATACGCGACCAATGTAAGCGGTGTATTTGCTGCGGGTGATGCGCGTCGTGGCCAGAGCCTCATTGTATGGGCGATTAATGAAGGTCGTGGTGCAGCGAAAGCAATTGATACCTTCTTAATGGGTAAGAGTTACTTACCTTCGTAAGCGACGGCATTCAAGGCCATCAAATAACCCAGCTTCGGCTGGGTTATTTGTGACCAACGATGACTTGGTTTCGCGACAAAGCAGTTGATTTTCAAAAAAACCATAAAAGACAGTTTACAAGCGCAAATTTGCTAGGTAATATGCGCCCCGTTGCTGCGGAGGGGTGGCAGAGTGGTCGAATGCACCGGTCTTGAAAACCGGCAAGGGTTAATAGCCCTTCGAGAGTTCAAATCTCTCCTCCTCCGCCATTTTGAAAAACCATGCATTTGCATGGTTTTTTTGTTTATAGCGCCATCCGATTTTAGCTCTCCCATTAAACTGCACTCGAATAAATTTCTTTCCAGCCTTTCAAAATAATATCAATCGGATTCATTATATGATCAACTTATTGCGCCGAATAAATCTGCCGATAACCTGACTTGATGTGCAGTAACTAGTGGCTCTAATGACAAAACACACCACGCAGTTAGCGGTGATTTAAGCCCGCAAGAATGAACAGATAATGAGTTAGATTGGTATCAGTCCTTGAGTTATGCCTGCTTCAACTATCGGTTTGTAGAACACCGCTAAAACTGCAGTTGTCATTAGAGTGCTTCGTTATAGGTGTTCACCAGTCTTAACAGTACCTTATGTATGATAAGTGACCGAGTTGGCTAAGGTTATTTTGTTGCTGATTTATTGTACGACAACTTCGTTTCAATCAACTAAAAAGTGAATAAGCAAAGATCTACGCATAACTTATAAAGTTTAACGCTTTAAATTCTCATCTTGATGGGATATAACGTCTGCTGCGTAGGTAAATTGAAGCCTGCCAACCCGCCCAATTAGTTGATTGATGTTTTAGTTACAGCGGAGAGAACGCTTGATAAACGTATTTCTGGTTGACGATCATGAGCTAGTGCGTACAGGGATCCGTCGCATTTTAGAAGACGTTAGAGGATTTAAAGTCGTTGGTGAAGTCGAGAGCGGTGAGAAAGCCGTTCAATGGTGTCGAAATAACCAAGCCAATGTTATCCTAATGGATATGAACATGCCTGGTATTGGGGGCCTAGAAGCTACGCGTAAAATACTACGCTATGATCCAGATGCCAAAATTATTGTATTAACTATACATAGCGAAAACCCATTCCCAACCAAAGTGATGCAGGCAGGGGCATGTGGTTATTTAACCAAGAGTGCCGCGCCGGACGAAATGCTAAAAGCAATTCGAGCGGTTAATTCTGGCCAACGTTACTTGTCTCCAGAAATTGCGCAACAAATGGCCTTAAGTCAGTTTAGTCCTGCGGAAGACAATCCTTTTCAACATTTATCAGAGCGTGAATTACAAATCATGTTGATGATAACCAAAGGTGAAAAAGTTACCGATATTTCTGAGCAGCTTAATCTTAGCCCTAAAACTGTGAATTCTTACCGTTACCGTTTATTTAGTAAACTCGATATTAACGGCGACGTGGAGTTAACTCATTTAGCTATTCGTCACGGTATGATTGATACTGACAAGTTGTAAGTTGTTTTGACTGACTCTATTTTTGATAGTAAAACCTTTTTAAGTCAAGTTTCTGAGTCTAGCGGCATATACATGATGTATAACGCCGCAGACGAGGTGATTTATGTTGGTAAAGCGAAGTCTTTAAAAAAACGTTTAACCAGTTATTTTCGAAAAACGGTCGATAGCAAGAAAACCCGCGCCTTAGTCACTAACATTGCCCGAATTGAAGTTACGGTCACTCATACCGAGACCGAAGCTTTGATTTTGGAGCACAATTTAATTAAGAAATATCTGCCTAAATATAATGTATTATTGCGAGATGATAAGTCTTACCCTTATATTTTAATTAGTCAGCATAAACATCCACGGATCTCGATGCATCGCGGTGCTAAACGGGCCAAAGGACACTATTTTGGACCTTACCCTAACGGCAGCGCAGTGCGTGAAAGTTTGCACTTGATGCAGAAATTATTTCCGATCCGCCAGTGCAGTGATAGTGAATACGCCAATCGTCAGCGCCCCTGTCTGCAATACCAGTTAAAACGCTGTTCTGCACCTTGCGTCAACTTAGTGAGCGAGCAAGACTATTGCCAGCAGGTCGAGCTGGCTAGCCTCTTCTTAAAAGGTAAAAGCCAGCAGGTGATTAATCAGTTGGCAGATAAGATGTCACAGGCGAGTGAACAACTTCAGTTTGAAGCCGCTGCGACTTTTCGCGATCAAATTCAAGCCTTACGTAAAGTGCAGGAACAACAATTTGTGAGCGGTAATACAGCCCAAAGTGATGTGCTGGGTTTCGCGTTTAGAAATGGCATTGCGGTGGTGCATCTACTGTTGATCCGTGACGGTCAAGTGTTAGGTAGTCGTTCGTATTATCCAAAGGTCCCCAAACAAACTGAACTCCCCGAGGTATTGCGTAGTTTTGTTATTCAGTACTATCTCTCTGAGCAGCGAAAGGGCAACCAGCCGAATGAAGTGTTGTTACCTGATGTCGAAGGAGACTGGCCAGAGATTGAAAATGCGATAGAAATCGAATTGGGTGTGAAAGTTAAACTGAGTATCCCAAAACGTGGCGAAAAGTTTAGATTTGTTGCTTTAGCAAATACTAATGCTGAAAATGCATTATTAACCAAGCTCAATCAGGAAGCGACTATTCATCATCGGGTGACTGAGCTTGAGAGTTTGCTTAAACGAGATATGCCAATTAAACGGATGGAATGTTTCGATATTAGTCATACGCAAGGCGAACGTACGGTAGCTTCTTGTGTGGTGTTTGATCGCCAAGGACCGAATAAATCTGAATATCGACGATTTAATATTGAAGGTATTACTGGGGGGGATGACTACGCTGCAATGGCACAAGCACTGAAACGTCGTTATCAAAAAGCCCAATTAGCTGAAAAAATGCCCGACATTTTGTTTATCGATGGCGGAAAAGGTCAGTTATCGGCGGCTTTTGCTAGTATTGAGCCGTTGAACTTGGTACCGATGCCTTTGTTGGTGGGGGTCGCGAAGGGGACGACTCGTAAACCCGGTTTGGAAACATTGCTTATCGGTAAGGCAATGACCGAGTTACATTTACCCAGTGATTCAGCTGCGCTGCACTTAATTCAACATATTCGAGATGAAAGTCATCGCTTTGCCATTACAGGACACCGTAACCGTCGCGACAAGGCTCGCAAGACCAGTATCTTAGAAGAGATCCCCGGGATCGGTGCGAAACGTCGTCAAGCCTTGTTGACTCATTTAGGTGGAATGCAGCAAATGAAGAGTGCAAGTGTTGATGAATTGAAAAAAGTACCGGGAATTAGCCCTGCATTGGCGCAAAAAATCCATGATACGTTGCATCACTAAGCAAGATTAGGCAACATAGCGCCAGTAGTTTTATAAATGAAAAATAATGATAAATATACCAAATATACTAACCGCGTTTAGAGTTGTGTTGATTCCGTTTTTTTTGGTCGCCTTTTACCTTCCGGTAGAGTGGGGAATGTTAGCTGCAGCATTTATTTTTGGTTTAGCGGCAGCAACTGATTACTTAGATGGCTATTTAGCACGCAGGCTCGGCCAAACCACACCCTTTGGTGCCTTTTTGGATCCTGTGGCGGATAAGGCGATGGTGGTCGCTGCATTGGTGGTATTGGTTGAACATTATCAGTCGATGTGGATAACTATTCCCGCTTTAATCATGATATCTCGAGAAATTATAATTTCTGCGTTACGCGAATGGATGGCTGAACTTGGTAAACGCTCTAGTGTAGCGGTTTCTTGGATCGGTAAATATAAAACCGCGGCGCAAATGGCTGCGATAACTGGATTAACCGCTCAGCTTAATCCTTTGATCGATCAACTTAGTTTTGGGCTCTTTTTTGCCGCCACTGTACTTACCTTGTGGTCAATGATCAGTTATTTGGTTTTAGCATGGCCAGATTTACGACAAAGTGGCCAATAAATAGCGGCTTTCGACTAAAAATCAGGCGAACAGTTAGAAAGTTGGAAAAAGACTGTTGACGTAAAGATTTAGCTCGCTAAAATGCACAGCACATTCAGCGGGAACGCAGTTCTCTGGTGGATTTAGCGAAACGACTTAGGGAATTGTTTAGTGTTTTAAGTACGGAGCAACTTCGGTTGAAGGTTCAGTTTACTAAACAGTAAAATAAGTTAAGCGGCACTAGCTCGGTGTGGGTATAGAGAGTAGCGCAACCTTGGTTGAACTCTGATTCACGCTAAATAGTGATTGTAAGATAAGCGGCACTAGCTCAGTGTGGGTATAGAGAGTAGCGCAACCTTGGTTGAACTCTGATTCACGCTAAATAGTGATTGTAAGTTAAGCGGCACTGGCTCAGTGTGGGTATAGAGAGTAGCGCAACCTTGGTTGAACTCTGATTCACGCTAAATAGTGATTGTAAGTTAAGCGGCACTAGCTCAGTTGGTAGAGCGCAACCTTGCCAAGGTTGAGGTCATCGGTTCGAACCCGATGTGCCGCTCCAAATTTACAGTAATAGAAAAACCATAGTATGGCGGGTTGGCAGAGTGGCTATGCAGCGGATTGCAAATCCGTGGACCTCGGTTCGACTCCGGGACCCGCCTCCATTACTATAAAATTGTGTCGCCCGGGTGGTGAAATTGGTAGACACAAGGGATTTAAAATCCCTCGTCTGAAAGGACGTGCCGGTTCAAGTCCGGCCCCGGGCACCAACTCCTTCTTTGAGTTGAGATTAAGCGGCACTAGCTCAGTGTGGGTATAAAGAGTAGCGCAACCTTGGTTGAACTCTGATTCATACTAAATAGTGATTGTAAGTTAAGTGGCACTAGCTCAGTGTGGGTATAAAGAGTAGCGCAACCTTGGTTGAACTCTGATTCATACTAAATAGTGATTGTAAGTTAAGCGGCACTGGCTCAGTGTGGGTATAAAGAGTAGCGCAACTTTGGTTGAACTCTGATTCATACTAAATAGTGATTGTAAGTTAAGCGGCACTAGCTCAGTGTGGGTATAAAGAGTAGCGCAACCTTGGTTGAACTCTGATTCATTCTAAATAGTGATTGTAAGTTAAGCGGCACTAGCTCAGTTGGTAGAGCGCAACCTTGCCAAGGTTGAGGTCATCGGTTCGAACCCGATGTGCCGCTCCAAATTTCTAAAACTGCGTGGCGGGTTGGCAGAGTGGCTATGCAGCGGATTGCAAATCCGTGGACCTCGGTTCGACTCCGGGACCCGCCTCCATATTGCAGTAGTAACCAGCATTGAAGCTGGTTTTTTTGTGTCTGCTATTCCATCATTCCTCTTCGCTCTAAGGCTGATAGCAATCTGAAGATTAGCTGGTCAGGTCAATCCATTTCCTAGAATATATCTTTTCGACCTGCTGCGTGCATTGCAAGAACCTATTCCATGCTGCATAAACGGGTCAACAAATTCATCATAATCACTGCAGCTTTAATTGGCTAGGCAGTGTTGGCTTAACCAACTCTATACCTGTTCTATAGGGTTTAACTCTGGGGAATATGGTGATAGTTTGATGATCGTGATGTTATTAAATTGATTGGCAATATCTTCCGTATGTCACCCTGCGCCATTCACAACAAGGACTGACGTCCCTTTTCTGTGACTAATGATATTTGCTTTAAATGTTCTATCATATGTCTTTATTGACCCAAGAGACGACGATGGCCTCACCAGATTGAACCAAACAGATGGGCATACTCAAACTTCAAACTGTTGTTTCACCGTTCTTGGACGCTTTCCTCTTTCAGCCCATAAATTGCTTTTTGTTGCTCAAATCTGGTTTCATCCTGAAACCACTCATCAACCCACTCTAGAGCCTTATGCCCTAGGATCTTAAGGGTCGTTTCGAGTTTAAATTTTTTAAAATAGTCCTGTGTTTCTTGAAATTGCTTAAGGTATTTAGAGCGGGAAGTTATCCATGAAAGCGCATATAGTCGAGCAGATAATAGATGGAGTCTGGGTGGTCATGCTTGCCAAAATTTTCATGGCATAAGCGTGGATATTGGCATCTGTCAGTCGTCCACTTTGTGCATATTGCTCTCTTTGCTCAGAAGTTAAAAACGGTAGCCTTCTGGTTTTTGGTTTTCCTGAAGTCTTACCAAGCCTTAATTAGGTCATGTTTTTACTTAGCTTGGTATAAACTAGCGAAGTTAAACGCAGAGTTCAGCATCAATAATCTCGCTTTATTGATCTATCACTGCAGCAGTATTAAACATTTTCCGTGATGACGCTATATAGTGAGGCCTGATTTACATCTGTTCAATTGGCGGTGCCGAGAAGCAGAATTAGCCATGCAGATCGCTTTTTGAGCACTTGAACAAAAATCTTTAATTTATGGTTGACTCATTTTTTGAATACGTTAAAGTACGCCTCGTTCTCAGGCAATCGTGCTGAGACGAAGATTTAAACTTTTTGCCCGGGTGGTGAAATTGGTAGACACAAGGGATTTAAAATCCCTCGTCTGAAAGGACGTGCCGGTTCAAGTCCGGCCCCGGGCACCAATTCAAAAAAGCCAGTAGCATTTGCTACTGGCTTTTTTACATCTTTCGCTCAAGTGTTCATTTGTGGTGCCAGTCGTCGAGTATTTAAGCTAGCGCTAATTGGCTTAAAAAATGCTGCCATGTGTACAACATGCTACTTCAATTCTTACATTATCTCTTAGACTCACCACGAGTCGCTTTATGATGCATTTATCCCAGTTAGTCAGAATTTAACTAATTTAAATGGCAACGGCGTTTGTTGTTATTGGCCTGTGCGGACTAAAGTAGCAAGTATCGAAGGGGTGAGGAGGACGAGCAATGGAAAGTAGCATGATAAACTTATTTGTGACCAGCTTAGTCATCGTAATGATTGTTGGCTTGAGCGTATTGTGTTTGATTCTGATCCCGCAGGTTCCAAGCCGAGTCGAGAACCATTCAGGACTCGATTATAAACGACTGACTCAGGTAAAATGCTTAGCCAAGTGCTCGCGTTATATTGCAAGAGATGGGACTTCCCTAGATTATCGGTATTATCCAGCGGATAGTGACATTGTTTTGATCTTGTTACATGGCTCTGGATGGCACAGTGGCTATCTGGAGCCTTTAGCCTCTCATCTTGCTCGCCAAGGTATCGCGAAGGTTTATACGCCGGATTTACGGGGGCATGGGATGAATCCATGTCGTCGTGGTGATGTGGATTATATTGGTCAATATAATGATGACTTGACTGATTTCATTGATTTGATTCACGAAGCTTCGCCTCAGACAAAAATCCTGCTGGCAGGACACTCTTCTGGTGGCGGTTTAGCCTTGCGCTTTGCGGGCAGTGCGCCAGAACGAGCCATCGACGGTTATTTATTGTTGGCGCCTTATCTTCACTATCAAGCCCCTACCATGAGGCACAACTCGGGGGGATGGGCTCGCCCCTTTATTCGCCGAATTATTGGCTTAGAGTTGGTGAATCGATTCGGTTTTAAAGCACTTAATCATCTTAAAGTGATTAGCTTTAATCTCCCCAGCGCATTTCGTGATGGCAGCGAAACCGATAGTTATAGTTATCGTTTGAATAAATCCTATGCTCCTAAACATTATCAACGGGAGTTACAAGCGATTAAGGTGCCGCTGTTGTTGGTTGTGGGTCGCCTAGATGAGGCATTCATGGCTGAGCAATACCAAGCATTGATCCGCGCCAACAGTGATGGCGATGTAAGTATCATCGAAGATGTTGGACATTTGGATCTTGTAAGTAATTCCGCGGCAATGCAAGTGGTCGGCAAATGGATTTCGGAGCAGTTTAGCGACCATGTCTGAGCGAGTTGGTGGTGTTGCGATCTTTTGAGCGGTATCTTGGCTGTCTAGATATACCGTATATCGTCTCCTTAATAACATCCGTAAATGAAGGGAGTCATAGGCCTCTTGAGCGGCTTGAGTGTCGCGATGTGATGGTGCAAACAGGCATTTTTTGCACAGCCATTGCTTTGGTAAAATTGCGACATGAGAGATGTAAGTTCAGGCAACATCTAAAGCCGCCACCATAATTTGCAATAGACATCTAGGGTTCCGACTGCTTGCAGTGACTGGACCGAGAGTTGTCAACCTCATATGGGGTTACACGGAGGGATAAAAGCCCGGGAGACGACAGTACTTACGTCTCTCATGTTTTTATTTTAAGTGTATAACCACAATGAGGTGAACATGTTTAAACTCGCTAAAAAGCCACTCCGTAAACTTGCCCTAGCGGCTACCTTGATCAGTGCCACTGTTGCCAGCACCACACAAATTGCGCATGCTGCAGACAAACCTAGTTATCGATTAGCATGGACCATCTATGTTGGTTGGATGCCATGGGATTATGGTGCTGCGACAGGCATCGTTAAAAAATGGGCTGACAAATACAATATCAATATCGATGTGGTGCAAGTAAACGACTATATCGAGTCAATTAACCAATACACTGCTGGGGCTTTTGATGCCACGGTAATGACCAATATGGATGCACTGACCATTCCAGCGGCAAGTGGCGTTGATTCCACTGCCTTAATCGTCGGCGATTTCTCTAATGGTAATGATGGGGTGGTGCTGAAAGGTGACAAGTCTTTAGCGGATCTCAAAGGCCAAAAAGTCAATCTAGTTGAGTTAAGTGTTTCCCATTATCTACTCGCGCGTGGTTTAGAGTCTGTGAATTTAGCGGAACGTGATCTCAGCGTGGTGAATACCTCCGACGCCGACTTAGTCGCAGCCTTTACCACCGATGATGTCACGGCTGTAACCACCTGGAATCCTCTACTGAGCGAAATAGTCGCGATGCCAGATACCAAACTGGTGTTCGATTCTTCGAAAATTCCCGGCGAGATCATCGATTTATTGGTCGTCAATAGCGACACCCTTGAGCAGAATCCTGCTCTAGGTAAGGCCTTGACTGGGGCCTGGTTCGAAATCATGACCACTATGTCGGGTAATGACGCTGCAGCAATCAAGGCGAAAACCTTTATGGCAGACGCTTCAGGTACCGATTTGGCTGGCTACGAAGCACAGTTAGCCTCGACCAAGATGTTCTACACCCCCAACGATGCGGTCGATTTTACCAACAGTCTTACTTTAAAGGCAACGATGGCTAAGGTTGCCGAATTTTCCTATCAACACGGATTACTGGGGGATGGTGCGCCCGATGCTGGGTTTATTGGCATTGAAACGCCAGCGGGTGTCTACGGCGATAGCAACAACATTAAACTCAGATTTAATCCTTCGTATATGGAAATGGCAGCGCAAGGCAAACTATAAGGCCAGCTCATGACCCGAATCATCAATCGTAAACCCAGCCGCTTAGCGCGGCTGATTTTAGGCTTACTTCCTTTTGTGCTGTTGATCATTATTTATATGCTGGCATCACAGGCTCGACTGGTTGATAACCCCAACGATAAGTTATTGCCAGCGATGTCCAGTTTTGTGGATGCGGTCCAGAGGATGGCTTTTGAACCGAGTAAACGTAGCGGCGAATTTTTAATGCTAGCGGATACCCTTGCTAGTTTGAGTCGCTTGCTGATGGGAGTCAGTATCAGTGCCTTTATCGCCTTAGTGATTGGTGTTGCTAATGGTATGGTGCCCTATGTTCGAGCCCCGATGTCGCCGTTGGTGACAGCGTTGTCGCTGATACCGCCAATGGCGATATTGCCAATCTTGTTCATCATTTTTGGCTTGGGTGAGCTGTCCAAGGTGATGTTAATCATTATTGGGATCTGTCCCATCATGATCCGGGATTTGCAGTTGCGCACCGATGCCTTGCCTCAAGAGCAAATTGTTAAGGCGCAAACTCTGGGTGCTTCCAGCTGGCAAACCATCGTGGGCGTGGTATTACCACAAATTTTACCGAAGCTGATCGAAAGTGTGCGCTTAACTTTGGGCAGTGCCTGGTTGTTTTTAATAGCGGCAGAAGCTATCGCGGCAACCGAAGGTTTGGGCTACCGGATCTTCTTGATCCGCCGCTATTTGGCTATGGATGTGATCCTTCCATACGTGCTTTGGATCAGCTTGCTGGCTTTCGCCATGGATTGGCTGCTCCGCAAATTCTCGGCTTATGCTTTTTGCTGGTATCACCAAACCCAAGGAGAAGGCGAATGAGTAGCGCAATTATTCAAGCGAACAATTTATGGAAAGAGTATGGCGACAATGTGGTACTCGAGCGGCTAAATCTACAAGTTATGGAAGGTGACTTTGTCAGCATTGTTGGTGCTTCGGGTTGTGGTAAGTCGACCTTTCTCAATTTGTTATTGGGCAATGAGCGAGTCACGCGAGGAGAGCTGTTGCTAGATGGTCAGCCGCTGCCGCAAGAGCCAAGTTCTGAGCGGGGTATCGTATTCCAGAAGTATTCAGTATTTCCGCATCTCACTGCTTTGCAAAATGTGATGTTAGCGGAGGTGTTTGAACATTCGGGGATCCTGGTGCGTTTATTTGGTCGAGCGAAACAACAGGCTGAACAAAGGGCGCAGGCGATGTTGGCTAAGGTGGGCTTAGCTCAGGCTGCCCAGCGCTACCCGGCAGAGTTATCTGGGGGGATGCAACAGCGTTTGGCGATTGCTCAAGCGTTGATGAAACAGCCACGGATCTTATTGTTAGATGAACCCTTTGGTGCCCTCGACCCGGGGATCCGCAAAGATATGCACCAGCTGATTGATCAGTTGTGGCAAGAGCGCAAACTCACCATTTTTATGATTACTCATGACCTTTCCGAGGGGTTTCGTTTAGGCAATCGTTTGTGGGTATTCGATAAACATCGCCATGATGCACAGCATCCAGAGCGCTATGGTGCGCAGGTGACCTTTGATATCCCCATTTCTAAAGATAATTATAGCGAGGCGCTAGGCAATAATTTGCCCATGGCAGCCCAGACTTGCTTCGCAAAATAGGATGACATTATGCAACAAATAATTTATCAAGAAACTATTCCAGCGGCCAGTCATTGGTCAGTTGTGGTGCCTGCGGGCAAAACCTTACGTTTTACGAACACTGACGGAGGGGCCAATCTTAGTCTGTTGTTTTATAACCCGAAAAATTTGCTTGAACGATACAATGCACCCGATACCCTCAAATGTCAGCATACCTTCAAGTTAAGCAAGGGCAACTGTTTATACTCCGATATGGGGCGTATTTTTTGCTCGGTAGTGCGGGATGACAGTGGCTGGATCGATACCGTTGGTGGCTTGGCAAACAAACAAAAAGTCAGCCAGAAGTGGGGCTCGCGCAGCTATCAAAACGACCGTAATCAATGGCTACAAAATGGTTACGACAGCATGTTGGTGGAGTTAGCCAAATACGGCCTTGGTCAGCGTGACCTAAGCGCAAATCTGAATCTGTTTAGTAAGGTTGCTGCGGATCAACAGGGGAACCTGAGTTTTGCCGAGGGCTTTAGTCAAGCAGGAGATGTGATCGAATTACGCTTTGAAATGGACACCCTGATACTGATGAGTAGCTGCCCTCATCCGATGGACCCTTCACCAACTTATCCCCGATTTTCAGTCGAGATAGCGATGCTTGAAGCGGAGCCTGTGGCAGATGACGACTATTGTCGTAACTTTAGACCGGAAAATGCTCGGGGATTTGAAAATACCGAGCGTTATCGTTGCGTTGTCTCGTTGTCAGCCGAAACGAGCGGCTGCCACTAAAAGTTTTGAAGATTGTAAGGATTGATCATGATTGTAGAAAGCCCTCAAAATCCCGCTCTTGCCAGTCGACGTGATGTGGTTCCGGCGGGTGATTACTATATGCAAGTTATCAAAGCGGGTCAGAGCTTGCGGATCCTGGATCTGGAAGGCAACCAGGCGGCGGATACTTTATTTTATAACGCCAATGATCCCAGTGAACGTTATAGCGCCATCGACACGATTCGCGAGCAGGCTAATGTTTATCTGAGCGCTGGCAGCAGCTTGTTATCGAACCTTGGCCAGCCGATGTTACGTATCAGCGCCGATACCTGTGGTCGTCATGACACCTTGGGCGGTGCCTGCGCCACCGAAAGCAATACCGTGCGTTACGCGCTTGAGAAAAAGTGCATGCATGCCTGCCGCGATAGCTGGTTGTTAGCCGTAGCCGAGAACCCGCAGTTTGGTTTAACTAAGCGCGATATTACTCACAACATTAACTTTTTCATGAATGTGCCAGTCACCGACGCGGGTGGTTTAAGTTTTGAAGATGGGATCAGTGGTGCGGGCAAATATGTGGAGCTGGTTGCCGAAATGGATGTCATTGTGTTGCTGTCCAATTGTCCGCAACTGAATAACCCCTGCAACGCCTATCATCCAAGCCCGGTTGAAGTCTTGGTATGGGATGCGGCTTAACTGTTATTGATTTAACTATAAACACCCGTTTCGGTGCTTACAAATCCTAGGCGAGGGACGACCCTCAAACAGCCTTGTCATCTAGCCGGGACGACCCGCAGTTTTTAGGTGTATTTATGTTCGAAAAAGTATTGATAGCCAACCGCGGTGCCATTGCTTGTCGGATTATTCGAACCCTCAATAAAATGGGCATTGCCAGCGTTGCTATTTATAGTGAAGCGGATGCCGATAGTCTGCATGTGAGTCAGGCGACTGAAGCCTATAGTCTCGGAGAGGGTGGGGCTAGCCAAACTTATCTGGCGAGTGACAAGATTTTTGAGATTGCCAGGCGCAGCGGCGCTCAGGCAATCCATCCCGGCTACGGCTTCTTAAGTGAAAACCAGCAATTTGTTCAGCAATGTGAACAACGTGGCTTGGTGTTTTTGGGACCCAGCGCCGAGCAAATGAATGCTTTTGGTCTCAAACATCGTGCGCGCCAGCTGGCTGAGCAAGCCAAGGTTCCCTTATTGCCGGGCAGTGAGCTGCTCGATACTGCAGAGCAGGCGCTACTTGAAGCTGAACGTTTGGGGTATCCGGTGATGCTTAAAAGTACTGCCGGCGGTGGCGGTATTGGCATGCAGCGTTGTGACAACCGTGAACAACTGGCTCAGGCCTTTGATAGCGTGAAACGACTGAGCGAGAACAATTTTAGTAATGCCGGTTTGTTTTTAGAGAAATTTATTACTCAGGCTCGCCATATCGAAGTACAAGTTTTTGGTAATGGCGAGGGGGAGGTGCTTACGCTGGGTGAGCGTGACTGTTCGGCGCAGCGGCGTAACCAAAAGGTGATTGAAGAAACCCCGGCGCCTAACTTGAGTCCGCAGCTTCGTCAGCAATTGCAGCAGACCGCGCGACAGTTAACCAGCAGTATTCACTATCGCAGTGCCGGTACGGTCGAATTTGTATTCGATCAGCAAGCCCAGGCCTTTTATTTTTTGGAAGTGAACACTCGTTTGCAGGTTGAGCATGGCGTTACCGAATTGGTGTACGGCGTGGATTTAGTACAGTGGATGCTGGAGTTGGGGGATGCCCAAAAAAATCAGCAAAGCTTCAATTTAGCCGCTCGTGCGAAGTCAATTACCGCTAAGGGACACGCTATCCAGGCACGGCTATATGCCGAAGATCCCAATAAAGATTTCCAGCCCAATGCCGGGCTGCTTAGTCATGTTGCCTGGCCGGATGAGGCGCAGGTTACGCAAAATTCGCAGCAACAACTACGCATTGATCACTGGATAGAGAGTGGTCTCGAAGTATCGCCATTTTTTGATCCGATGCTGGCCAAAGTGCAGTTTTTAGCCGAAGATCGAGAAGCTGCGCTGAAGGGCTTACTGGCAACACTAGAGGCCACTGAAATTTACGGGATCGAACATAATCTCGCCTACCTGAAGCAATTGTTACTTCAGCCGATAGTTCAAAGCGGGAAGTTACTCACCAGTAGTCTGAATCAATTTGCTTATCACCCGGCGACTATCGATGTGTTGGCGCCGGGCACTCAAACCACCATTCAGGACTATCCGGCTCGAACCGGCTATTGGGATATTGGGGTGCCGCCTTCGGGGCCAATGGACGCCTTGAGTTTTCAATTAGCGAATCAGTTGGTGAATAATCACGCCGGTGCTGCGGCATTAGAAATTACCCTTCAGGGACCTACGCTGCGGTTTAATCAGGCTTGTTTAGTTGCGGTGGCTGGCGCAGACATTGAAGTTTTTATTGATGAGCAAGTTACCGCCATGTGGCGGGTGCTCAAAGTTGAAGCAGGGCAGACGCTGCGACTCGGTCAGGTGACTGGCAGTGGTGCTCGGGCTTATTTGGCGGTGAGCGGGGGGATCCAATGCCCGGACTACTTAGGTAGTCAATCCACATTCACCTTAGGCCAGTTTGGTGGTCATGCGGGTCGAGCCTTGCGCACTGGCGATGTATTGCAGCTTGATCCTCACAGCGCCTATAGTGAAACCGATGAATTCATCGTAAGTCGCGAGCTCAGTGAGAAACCGCCGATCAGTGACGCATGGACCATTCACGTGATTTACGGGCCGCATGGCGCGCCCGACTTCTTCACCGACGATGACATTGCCCAGTTTTTTTCGGCCAGTTGGCAGGTGCACTTTAATTCCAGCCGGACCGGGGTGCGGTTAATTGGTCCGAAGCCGGAATGGGCGCGTACCGATGGTGGCGAAGCAGGCTTGCATCCTTCCAATATCCACGATAACGCCTATGCGGTGGGGAGTATCGATTTTACCGGAGATATGCCGGTGATCTTGGGCCCCGATGGCCCAAGTCTGGGCGGTTTTGTATGTCCAGCAACCATCATCAAGGCCGATCTTTGGAAAATGGGGCAACTTAAGGCCGGTGATCGTATCCGTTTTGTACCGGTGAGTATTGCCCAAGCTGAGCAAGCTGAACGTGAGCAGCTGCGTTTGCTCGCTCTGGGCCGAGTGAGTCGCTTACAACTAAAAGCTGCCCCTTTAAGCAGTCCGGTGGTTAAAACGCTTGGTAGCCAACAATATGGTGAGAAAGTGGTTTATCGCCCGGCGGGCGAGGACTATTTGTTGGTGGAGTATGGGCCGCAGCGGCTGGACATTGCGCTGCGTTTTCGAGTGCATGCTTTAATGTTGCGCTTACAGAACATGGCCATTGTGGGGGTTGAAGAGCTAACGCCGGGGATCCGCTCCTTACAAATTCACTATAACAACCTACAGCTGCCGTTGGCTGAGTTACTGAAACAGCTTGAGCTTGCCGAGGCGCAACTGGGGAATATTGACCAGCTCAGGGTTCCCGCCCGCGTGGTGCATTTGCCACTGTCCTGGGATGACGAAGCAACTCGTTTAGCCATTCAAAAATACAATGAGGTGGTGCGTAAGAATGCGCCCTGGTGCCCCGATAACATTGAGTTTATCCGCCGGATTAATGGTTTGGCGTCTGCCGAGCAAGTCAAACAAATAGTATTTAATGCCAATTACTTGGTGATGGGCTTGGGCGACGTGTATTTAGGTGCGCCGGTAGCAACTCCTATTGATCCGCGGCATCGCTTAGTCACCACCAAATATAATCCAGCCCGCACCTGGACGCCGGAAAATGCGGTGGGCATTGGGGGGGCCTATTTGTGTGTGTATGGCATGGAAGGTCCCGGTGGTTACCAGTTTGTGGGTCGAACCTTACAAATGTGGAATCGTTATCGCACCACGGCAGAGTTTACTCAACCTTGGTTATTGCGCTTCTTCGATCAAATTAAGTTTTATCCGGTGAGTGCAGCAGAGTTAAAGCAGATCCGCAGCGATTTTCCTCGGGGTGATTATCCCTTAAAGATTGAAACCACAGAATTTGGATTAGCCGACTATCAGAACTTGCTTGAACAACAGCAAGACAGTATTCAGCAGTTTAAAAAAACTCAACAACAGGCTTTTGAGGCCGAGCGGCAACGCTGGGAAGAAACTGGCCAAGCCCATTTTTCCAGCGAATTGCTGGAACAAACGCCCATGCAAGAGAGTGTCTTAAAGGCAAGCGAATTGGGAATTGATAGCCATGTGGCTGGCAACCTGTGGCAGCTGATGGTGGCACCCGGTCAACAAGTGAAAGCTGGCCAGGTTGTCGCTGTATTAGAAGCAATGAAAATGGAACTGGAAGTGCTGGCACCGCAGAGTGGCACAATTACGCAATTAAATTTAAACCAGGGCTCGCAAGTACAAGCCGGGCAACGCTTGATGGTATTGGAGACTTTATAATGGAAATATTTGCAACACTAACTCAATTGCGCACGGCGTATTTAAATCAACAAACCAGCCCTGCTGCTTATTTACAGCAACAGCTTGAGGCGGCAAGAAACGATAGTCACAATTGTTGGATCTCGCTGATCGACGACTCTCAACTGGCAATCTATGTGCGGGCGCTGGAAGCACAAAACATTGAAGACTTACCGCTTTATGGGGTGCCTTTTGCAGTTAAAGATAATATCGATGTCGCTGGTTTAACCACTACCGCCGGCTGTAAAGAGTACGCGTATTCACCGACAAGCAACGCCTTTGTGGTGGATGCCTTGATTAAGGCGGGCGCAGTGCCTTTGGGGAAGACCAACCTCGATCAATTTGCCACCGGTTTGGTGGGTACGCGCAGTCCTTGGGGAGCGGTGACCAATAGCTTCGACCCTGAATACATTTCGGGGGGATCCAGCTCCGGGAGTGCCGTCAGCGTGGCGACGGCTCAAGTGTGTTTTTCGCTTGGCACCGACACGGCGGGTTCGGGACGAGTTCCAGCGGCGCTGAATAATATTCTGGGACTAAAGGCCACCAAAGGCCTGCTCAGCTGTCGTGGCGTGGTTCCGGCATGTAAGAGTTTAGATTGTGTCACTATTTTTGCCCATAGCACCGATGATCTTAATGTTTTATTAGACGTCGCCGGACAATACGATAGCCAGGACTGCTACGCTCGAGCCAATGTTGCCAGCAACACGTCCAGTCACTATCAGCCAGTTCAGAAACTCACTGGCTATAGAATCGCGGTGCCGCAAGCCGGACAACTGGCGTTTTTTGGCAATCAAGAGAACCAACAGTTGTTTGCTGAGAGTTTGACGCAGCTGCAAGACTTGGGTGCCGAATTGGTTGAAATTGATTTTGAACCGTTCCTGATAGCGGCTAAGTTATTATACGAAGGGCCGTGGGTAGCGGAGCGTTATGCGGCTATCGAATCGTTTATGCAGCAAGATGCCTCGCGTTGTTTGCCGGTGATTCAAACCATTATTGGCGGTGCCAAAGAGATTAGCGCTGTTGACGCGTTTAAAGCCTTTTACAAGCTGCAAGCCTTTAAAAAGCAATGTGATCCCATCGTCGAGGCGGTTGATGCCATCGTGACCCCCACAGCAGGCAGTAGTTATACTATCGCGCAGTTGGCCGCCGATCCGATCCAGCTGAATTCCAACATGGGTTATTACACTAACTTTATGAACCTATTGGATTACAGTGCTATTTCGCTGTCCGCGGGCTTTCAAAGTTCCGGTCTACCCTTTGGGATCACCCTGTTTAGCCAAGCTCATCATGACCGTAAGTTGCTGAGCATTGCGGCCTTGTTGCAGCAACACGATGGCTATCCCCTCGGTGCCACCGGACAGCCTTTGCCGCCCTTAGCTGAGCTCTCAACACTTGCGTCCTCAAGCGAGACAATTGAGCTGGCAGTCTGTGGCGCACATTTATCTGGTTTGGCCTTAAACCACCAGTTATTGGAACGCGGTGCGAGTCTGCTGAAACAAACCACCAGCGCAAGTTGCTATCGTTTGTATGCTTTAGCAGGGGGGCCGCCTGCTCGACCTGGTTTAATTCGCGATGAAGCCTAGGGGCAGGCGATTGAACTCGAAGTATGGCGTATGCCCAGTGAACAGTTGGGCCGTTTTTTACAGGGCATTGCTCAGCCACTTGGCTTGGGCAAGGTGGAGCTGGCTGATGGTCAATGGGTGAACAGTTTTATCTGTGAAGGTTATGCGATTGCTAATGCTCAAGAGATCACCGCTTATGGTGGGTGGCGCAACTATCTGGCGAGTTTATAACGCATGGCGTATCAACAAAAAACCGGCTCAAGCCGGTTTTTTGTTGTGAGTACCTTGGCTGATGCGCTTAGAGCAAGTGCGAGATTAGCTGGATATTAACCAAATCCCTACGCAAATCATTAAACTGCCTGAAATTCGGTTAAGCAAACGAACATTACCACTTTGATTTAAAAACACTCGCAGGGTTTTACCGCCGGTGGCGTAGAGACTCATACAAACAAATTCTGAAACTAGAATAATTCCCACTAATAGACCCAATTGCAGGCTCAGCGAATAGTTGGGTTGGATGAAGGGGGGGAGTAGCGAAATCATAAAAGCCCAACCTTTGGGATTGGCAATAGCTGTCACAAAGCCTTGGATCACCAGTTGTGAGCGTTGCACTTGCTGAGGCTCAGCGATGGTATCCGGGATGGCCATCTTGCCCCTGGAACGCCACATTTGAATCCCTAAGTAGCCGAGATAAGCGCCGCCAATCCATTTCAATATCATAAATACCTCAGGGTAGCGCAACATGATTGCGGCCACCCCTAACACCGCCAAGATAGCGACAATGCCAACCCCTAGCATTTCCCCAAGCATCATCCATAAGGTACGACGCAGGCCAATGGTCATACCTAAGGTCATGGCGAGCGTCATACACATGCCCGGGGTTATCGAAACAAAAAAGAAAGTAGGGATAAATATTAATAAAATGGATAAATCCATATTGATTCCGTAAATTGGCGCAAAGTCCCCAGTTTACACAGCTCTGTTTTACGACAAAAGCGCTATTTGTTGCTAACTACATTGTTGCTGCATTGAGTGAATAGTCATTTTAAGGCGACAGTACCAATACTAAATTTCGTAAAAACCGATTAAGTTGTCACTCGTGCTGGTGCTACGCAAGATTCATATTTGGGAGAGGTGAGACTAAAAAATGAGCTAAGAGTCGACTTATCTATTGTCTGAAAATTAACTAAAATACTAATGGCTGTATATACTTAATTAAAAATGACCTGTAGTCGGCGGTTCTGCTGCGGTCCAAAGCTTGTTTGACAAGCGCGAGTCATATAGGTGTGCTACATGAAGATAAAAAATGTTAATTTAGGACAATCGCAAGCCGTCGACGCGACTGTAGCCGTTGCCGAATTTTATCAAGCTGTGAAGCAGCCTGATATGTCTTTCGTGCTATTTTTTTGTTCTAGTCAATATGACCTTGAGCGCTTGAGCCAGGAGATGAACCGCTGGTTTCGAGGCGTTCAGGTGGTGGGGTGTACCACCGCTGGTGAAATAGGCCCTGTTGGTCTTTTGCAACATAGTTTAGTTGGCGTCAGCTTTGCCGCAGATCATTTTACCGTCGCGTGCGGCTTGCTCAATGATTTGCAAAACTTTGAGCGCAATCAGGGGCATCAGTGTGTGCAAAGCTTATTGCAGCAACTCAAAAGTAAAGAGCCGAAATTTGATGTGGCGAATAGTTTTGCATTCATGTTGATTGATGGTTTGTCCAAACAGGAAGAAATGGTGGCGCATGCCCTGCAAGATGCCTTGGGAGATATTGTCTCGCTGGGTGGCTCTGCGGCTGATGACCAACGGTACAGCAATACTTATGTGTTTTTCCAAGGGCAGTTTCATGTTAATAGCGCAGTGCTGATGGTGGTTCACACTCGTTTGCCTTTCCTTGTATTTACCACCCATCACTTTGTTGGTAATACCGAACGTTTGGTGGTCACTAAAGCCGACACCCAAAGCCGCAGAGTTATTGAGATTAATGGATTACCAGCCGCTTCTGAGTACGCAAGATTGGTTGGAGTGGCGGAACACCAGTTGAATAGTGCGGTGTTTGCTGCTTCCCCTATGGTGGTCTTAATTGGTACTTGCGAGTATGTCCGTTCCATTCAGAAGGTTAACTCCGATGGCAGTTTGTCGTTCTTTGGTGCCATCGAAGAGGGCGTTGTCTTTAGAATTGGGGAGAGCGGACACATGCTTGAGAATGTAAGGCACAGCTTGGAGTGCGTGACCGAAAAGCTTGGTTCTATTCAGCTGGTGATCGTGTGTGATTGTATTCTACGCAGATTGGAAGCTGTTGAGAAAGGCATTAATCTTTTGATCGCCGAACAACTCGATGCACACCATGCTATCGGCTTTAACAGCTACGGCGAACAATATTACGGTGTCCATATGAACCAGACTTTAACTGGTATTGCGATTGGTTCGACCTCTCAGAACGCGGAAAACAGTCAGTCATGGTGAAACTCTTATCTCCTTCATATGCGGACTTACAGGCGGAGGTGATCCGTTTAAACAAAATGGTCGAGTCTTTAATGGATCGCGCAGAGTGTGACGCCAGCGCTGTAGAACGAAATTCGGGATTTTATTTATTTCAG
Source organism: Agarivorans sp. QJM3NY_33 (assembly GCF_050870865.2). NCBI lineage: Bacteria > Pseudomonadati > Pseudomonadota > Gammaproteobacteria > Alteromonadales > Alteromonadaceae > Agarivorans > Agarivorans sp. QJM3NY_33. The sequence goes on along the minus strand of NZ_CP194039.2, from coordinate 2,780,627 downwards.
ACCGCCGCCGCGTTAGAGCAACAAGTGCGTCAGCGTACCCGCCAATTAGAAGCCGCGCTAAAAGAGAACGAAAAAATTAATCGAGTGTTACGCGAAAATGAACGTAATCACCGTTTGTTTCTGGATAACTCCCCGGTATGTATTCATGAAATCGATATGGGTGGCAAAGTTACATCGATGAGTAAAGCCGGGTTGCGGATGCTTCATGTGCAGCAGGAACAGCAAGTGATAGGTTGTTCCTTTTTAAACTTTATAAGTTTTGCTGATAGAGCGCGAGTGGCAGACTTGTTGAAAAGAGCTTATCAGGGGGAAATTGTTCACTTTGAATTTCACCCCATTGCGGCTTATCTCGACACCTTGAAGTCTTGTTTTGTTCCGATCAAAAACAATTTTGGAGATGTGCTCAGAATTATGGGGATCACGGAAGATGTTACCGAGCAGAAAAAGGCCGAAGAAGAGATCCGGGAGCTGGCATTTAAAGATACATTAACCCAATTGCCAAACCGTCGATTATTACATCAGCGCTTGATTCAGACGATGCTTGCTAGCGAGCGCAGTCGTCTTTATACGGCTTTACTGTTTTTAGATCTGGATCATTTCAAACCACTCAATGACCATTTTGGCCATGAAGTGGGTGATGAATTGTTAATTGAAGTGGGTCGACGTATTAGTGCAAGTGTCCGGGCAATGGATACGGTTGCACGGGTGGGGGGAGATGAATTTGTGGTGATGTTGAATGAATTACATTGTAATCGTCAATGTGCGGTCAATCAGGCTGCACTGGTCGCCGAAAAAATTCGCGAAGCGTTGGCTAAACCTTACTTCATTCAGCGGCGAAACGCTGGCAAACAAGCGTCTACGATTGAACATCACTGCAGCTCAAGTATTGGTGTTGCGTTGTTTGTTGGCCTAGAAGTGGCTGAACAGGATATTCTTAAATGTGCCGACGTTGCGATGTATCAGGCAAAGGCGAAGGGGCGTAATGCTGTGGTGTTTTGTTCTCGAAATGAGTCGAGCTAAAATATTGAATTTGTCAGATGAATTGAAAACAACCAAGCCAAGCTTATCAGAGAGCCTCAGACTGCGAGTGACTTCTGTCAGCAAGTAAAGTTGGTTTTTGCCCGGTCTTGTTGAATACCACGATGCTTGCTCTCAAGTGACTGACGGCTTTAGAGCTATCCGCCAACATTGCGTGACCTATTTGAATCATCACTAGGCAAGGTCGGTAAAATTAACACTTAAGCTTAAGTGTCGCGGGTGTATCAATATTGCGATAAATAAATATACAGTTACAGACAGGCTTCCCTGATTTGTTATAAAGTTAAGCTTAATAATATGTTTTTATAATAAGGTTGTGAGATGGACATGCTTGAGCCTCTGATCGTTGCTTGTGGTGGCAAAGATAATCTACAACGGATCCAAAAAGTTCATAACTTGTTAATTGCGGAGTTAGTTGATCCAGAGTTAAGGATGGTTTCTTCGCTCCCACTTACTTTTAATGCACCACAAGAACAAATCGTTTGGCAACCCGCGCCTCCCTTATCAACTCAGCAATGGCAAATACTCGGTAGTATAGTGGATACAAATTTGCGAAAACAGCTTCAAGAAAAAGCGGCGTCTGTTTCTTCACCGTATCGGCCAACTTGGCATATTTCTGCCGAGCAAGGCTTTCTCGGTGATCCGAATGCTTTTGTTTATTTTCAAGGGGCTTACCACTTGTTTTATGTGCTCAGCCCTGATTGTGAGGATAAGCGCATTGCTTGGGCACATGTAACTAGTACCGATTTAGTGAATTGGATAGAGCATCCGATTGCTCTGATGCCCAGTGATTGGTTTGATAGCCATGGCGTATATTCAGGTCATTGCATTGTGCATGACGAACAATTGATGCTTTTTTATACTGGTAATGTGCGGATTGGTGAGCAGCGACAACGAATGACTTATCAATGCCTAGCGACTTCAACAGATGGTTTCAACTTTCGCAAACAGGGGCCAGTTATTGAAGACTTACCGCCTCAGGTAACCGCTCATTGTCGTGATCCTAAAATTGTACGTAATGGCGATCATTGGTTGATGTTTGTTGGGGCTCAGTTGACCTCTGGTTTAGGGCGTCTAGCGAGCTATCGTTCAGCCGATCTGCATCATTGGGAGTTTGCCGGGATATTTGGTGACGAGCTCGGTGATTTTGGTTATATGTGGGAATGCCCTGACTTGATTGAAGTTGACGGGCAGCTGATAGCGATTATTTGCCCACAAGGCATCGTCTCTAACAGTCCCCACTATCAAATCGACCATCATAATGGTTATCTGAAGGCCAGTCTGGATCCGCAAGATGAACTGCATTTAGATGGCTTCTCAAGACTTGATTATGGTTTCGATTTTTATGCGATGCAAACGGGAAAAAGCCCCGATGGTCGCGCCTTATTAGTGGCATGGATGGGGCTTCCCGATGAGAATCAACACCCGACAAAGGCGCAGGGCTGGTTACATCAACTGACTTGTATTCGGGAACTGAGTTTTGAAGATGGTAAACTTTATCAACGTCCTGCCCGCGAATTACAGGCCTTACGCAGCGCTTATCAAGATTTTGAGTTAAGCGTGGCCGCTGAACAGCAGATAACACTCCCCAAAGGCCGAAGTTATGAACTGCAAATGAATTTGAGCTGGCTGATGGAGGGCGCTGTTGATTTGCACTTTATGAGCGACGAGCAGAGCTACTGTCGTTTTAGCTTAGATGGCCTGCGGCAGAAAATTGTACTGGATAGGAGCGGGGCTCTGCCTACCGACGGCGAAAAAATTCGCGAGCTGGACATGGTCAACCAACAGGATGTAAAACTGCAAATATTGGTCGATCAGTCTTCCATTGAAATTTTTATTAATGATGGGGAGTTTGTGATGACCGCGGTGGTGTTTACTGAGCCTGGAGATAGTCGCTTAAAACTGAGCGCAACTCAGCCGATGCCATGGCAGCCCATCCACTACTGGACCTTAGCCAAACCAGGGATGGGCCGATAAGGCTGCAGCAATAGCACTGATACTTGAATGTTATTGCATGCTGAGATAAAAGGCGCTCAGGTTTATGCGTGCCGAATTGAGCCTTTAAACTATCTCGGCGCTTTCGCTCAGGCTTGGGCAAGCCAGGTGGGAAACAGGAGGTTAGGCACCTTTGTTAAATGGTATTCCGTCTAGTTTCCCAGCCGCAGCGGGATCCGACGGCGGCCAAAGCTGCCACAGTGCTCCGTCCAGACCCCCGCGATAGTTGTGCCACAATCGGGGCAGAGGCCTTGCGAGTTGAGCCGGTATTTTCCCAGTTGATAGCAATTTCTTTCCAATAATAGGTTGCCGCAGCCGGGACAATAGGTGCTTTCGTGGGACGGGTCGTAGACATTTCCCACATAGGCGTAGTGAAGTCCATGGTTAAGGGCTATTTCTCTCGCTCTTAACAGGGTGGCGATGGGGGTTTGGGTTTTATTTCGCATCTTAAAGTCAGGATGAAAGGCGGTGAAATGGATCGGGACATCAGCGCCCAAGTGCTCAGCTATCCAGGCGCACATTTGTTGTAGCTCTTGATTGGAGTCATTCTCTCCGGGGATCAGTAAGGTGCTTAGCTCAAACCACACATGGCTTTCATGTTTAAGGTACAGCAGCGTATCCAATACATCCGTCAGGTGGCCACTGCATACTTTTCGGTAAAAGGGTTCGCGAAAAGCTTTTAAATCGATGTTTGCAGCATCCATGTGAGTAAACAATTCAGCTCTTGGCTCAGCACAAATATAACCAGCGGAAACCGCGATGGATTGCAAACCAAGGGCTTTTGCGGCCTGCGCCACATCTACGGCATATTCTAGAAAAATCACCGGATCGTTGTAGGTGAAAGCAATGCCGCTACAGCCATATTTTTGTGCCAGCTGGGCCAGAGCGTCTGGCATGGCGGAGTCGGCGAGGGTATCCATTTGGCGTGATTTACTGATATCCCAATTTTGACAAAACTTGCAGCCCAAGTTACAGCCAGCGGTGCCAAAAGATAGCACCGCAGAGCCGGGATAAAAGTGATTTAAGGGTTTCTTCTCAATCGGATCGATACAAAAGCCACTGGAGCGACCATAAGAGGTCAGCACAATTTGCTGCTGATGATTCATTCGAATGTAGCAGACGCCACGTTTTCCTTGGCGCAGTTGGCAATGGCGGGGGCAAATATCGCATTGTATTCGGCCGTCGTCTAATTGCTGCCAATGCTGAGTGGGAAAGTACTCAGGAGGACTATATTGACTTGCCATAAGCGCTTCACCGTAACGGACTGAACTATACTTAACTTTAGTTGAAATAAACGGAATTGAGCGATGAAAAGTCGACCCGCAGCCGTGGCTGGACAGTTTTATCCCGCTGGTGCTGAGCATATCAAACAACAGCTTAGCCCCTGGTTGTTAGCGACACATTCAGAGTCGGCTCGGCTGAAGGCGTTGTTGGTTCCCCACGCTGGTTACCAATATTCGGGACAAATTGCCGCCGCCGCTTACCGATATTTAGTCAATCACCAACCAGCGTTTCGCCGAGTGCTTATCGCCGGCCCGAATCATCGGGTTCCATTGGCTGGGGTGGCCATTTCGTCGGCGGAACAGTTTGAAACACCCTTGGGAAGCTTGCCAGTTGAGCAACAGTGCTTATCTGAATTAACTCAGTTCGATTTTGTTCACTACTTTGATGAAGCGCATCGTCTGGAACATGCGATTGAAGTACAGCTGCCTTTTTTGCAACTTTGTTTAGCGCAGTTTGCCATTGTGCCATTAGTGGTGGGGAATGTCGCACCGGCGCAACTGGCGGCCCTATTTGAGGTGTTTTGTTCAGATCCACAAACCTTGCTGGTGATCAGCAGCGATTTAAGCCACTTTTTATCTTACCGAGATGCCCGTTTGAGCGATGAGGCTACTCTTAAAAATATCATCTCAGGGCAGGGCGGTTTGCAGGGGGAACAAGCCTGTGGTTACCAGGTTATTAATGGATTTCTAGCAGCGGCCAGGCAGCATCAGCTGCAAGCAAAATTAGTGGCGAAAGGCAATTCAGGGGATGTAACGAAGGATCATCAAAGGGTGGTGGGTTATGCCAGTATTGCGTTTTTCGAGCATTAAGCGCGAGCATCAACAAGCGCTACTGAAAGTTGCCCGATATGCGATTGAGCACTATCTGAGTGAGCAGCAGCGCTGGCAAGCCGAGCCTGAGCAATATCCCACAATCCTTCAGGCGCCGGCGGCAAGCTTTGTGACTTTGCACAAAAATGCGCAACTCCGAGGTTGCATTGGTACATTAGAAGCTTATCAAGCGCTGGTTCAGGATGTTGCCTTACACGCTTATCAGGCCGCTTTTGAAGATCGCAGGTTTGCAGCTCTGAACCCACAAGAGTTGCCACTCATTCATATTAGTATCTCTATTTTAAGCCCAAGCCAAGCGCTTCCCTCTCAGTTGAATGAAGCCGCATTAATCGCGCGACTTCGCCCCAATCAGGATGGCCTTATTTTGGCGCAAGGCAACAAACGAGCGGTGTTTTTACCGCAAGTGTGGCAACAGCAGCCAAAGCCCAAGGACTTCATTCAACAGTTAAAACACAAAGGTGGATGGCCGTCCAATAGTCCGATTGAGAAGATGCGCTGCTTCAAGTTTCAGGTTCTAGAGTTTGGTGAGTAACAGCCTGAGAACACAGCTGGTCACTTACAGGCCTAGATCACCGCTCACTGCATGATGTATCTTGTCATGAGAGCCACCAGTGACTGCGCTTCATGCCTGGTTATCGGTCGATTAATTCTGCGCAATAAATTGATCATATAATCAATTAGATTGATATTAAGCAGGTACTGCTGAACATTTGATAACCAAACCAAGCTGACGGGTTTCAGTCATCACCCGGTAATTCAGAGGCATTCAAGGTTAATGTGAATTCGCTGATTTATACATGGCGGCGGTTTGCAAACTATCTGTGACTGATTCAATAAGAATTTTCACTGTGGTTGTTATTATAAATTTCGATACGGTTACGCCCCTTGTGTTTGGCTTGATACAAAGCGTGATCCGCTAGTTTCAGCAGCGAGCTGTAATCATCACAATGATTACTATCACAAATTCCCATGCTCACGGTAATATTGCGTTTACCTTTCAGCGCATCTAAGGTCATCGCCTGAATCTGCAGTAATAGCGCTTGAAAATAATCTCTTGCCTGTTGCTGGTCGCCCAAATAAAGAAGGGTAAATTCTTCACCGCCCCAGCGCGCGACTTTGTCTTTATCACCTACATAATCGACTAAGATGGTGGCTAATGCTTGAATTACTTTATCGCCCACCAAGTGGGAGTAGTTGTCGTTAATCGATTTAAAATGATCGATGTCGAGTACCACCAGGCTAATGGGCTGTTGTTGCTGGCGACGCAGGTTGAATTGGGCGCTTAAATTGGCATCGAAGGCACGTCGGTTAGGGAGTTGGGTTAATGCATCTTCGTTCGATAAACGCTCGAATTGTGCGGATTGTTGTCGCAATGTCTTGACCTGCATTTCCACTTGCTCAGTCAAGCGTTCCTCGCGGCGTTTGAGTAAATAAATCCGGAAATAGACAATACCACCAGTCACCAACAGCAGTAGCAGGGCAAATAAGACCTGAACTGCTCTGCGTTGCCAAAAGAAAGGTTCAATTTCAAATTGATAGATGAAGCTGCTGTTACTCCATTCCCCATAGGGGTAACGAGCGCTGACCAGAAAGCGATAGCTTCCTGGCGGAAGATTGGTGAATTCTGCCACCCGTTGGGTGCCACGGTATGACCAATCATGGTCAAATCCTTCCAGTTTGGTTCTGAACTGCAAACGCTTGGGCATGACGTAGCCTAAACCCGAATAATTAAAACGAACTAAGTTGGTCCCGGCGGGGGCTATTGATTGGGTATCGGGGGAGATGGATTGACTGTCAAATTGAACCGAATCTATCGTCACCGGTAGCGGGTGAGCAGAGAATATCGCTAAATCTTGCGGTTGGATACTTATTAAACCCTTGGCCGAGGCGAAGAGTAGCTGGCCTTGTTCAGTGATTGCCGCCGCAGGATTGGAACCACCATTGGCTTGGCTACTCTCCATGCCGTCTATTTCACTGTATAGCTCAAAATTAATTTGTTTTTGCTGACCGCTCGCGACTAGATGAGCCTGCTGATAGCTGATTTTCCATAGCCCTCGATTACTCGAAAGCCACAGGCTGCCCTGTTGGTCGTTCACGATTTGAAAAAACTTATCAATGGGAAGCCCTGCTGGGCGGCCAACCAGACCCATTTGTTGGGTGTGTTGCTGGTAGCGAATGATCCCGCGGTCGCTTGCTATCCATACATAACCAGGCTCAAGGTAAAAGCCGAAAGCATATTGCGCTTGCTCCAAGTTGTGAATTGGAACATTTGTTACCTTATCGTCTCGAATAAATGCTAAGCCAACTCCAGTACCAACCCAAATTTTGCCAAATTCATCTTCAGCGATGGCTAGAATATAATTATCGGGTAAATTAGAATTTTGCTTGGTGAAATACTGCATTTCGCCTTGCGGTTTTACTTTGACTAAGCCATTGGGGGTGCCAATCCATAGGTTGTTATGGCTATCTTTGAGTAAGGCGCGGACTTCATTATGTGGCAGTCCTGAATCCTCATTCCAAAGCTGCTGTAGCTGATGGTTTTGCCATTGATAAACTCCATTTCTGTAGGTACCAACATAAGCTCCCCCCTGATGATTCTTAGCAAGGCTTAATATGCCTTGCCGAGAAACGGGGTCTTGCGTGGCCGCCATGGCCTGACCATCTTCGAGTAGGCTTAAGCCCTGACTGGTTCCAACTAGCACTTGCTTTGAATTAATTGGCAATACCGTTCGAACGTAATTGCCGATCAGCCCATCTTGTTCCGTGAATGATTGAAATGCCGCATTCCTAAATCGTATCAGGCCGCCATTGGTGCCAACCCAAATACTGCCTTCTTGATCTTCAAATAGCGAGATCACTCGATTATGTGGTAAGCCGCTGTTGGCATTTTTAAATTCAAGCTGATGATTTGCAATCCGCCCTACGCCTTGAGTGGAGGTTCCAAACCAAATATTACCCTCACGGTCTTCGATAATTGCGGTGGTAATTACATGATCTAAGGTGTTATTCAGTCGAGTAAATTGTTGGCCATCATAGCGCCAAGGTCCATGATTCGAAGCCAACAGCAGCCGGTCTTGATGATCGAAAGCGAGAGAATAAACCCGAGTTCGATCGCCTAATAAGGGCAACTCGAGTTTATGGTAGCTTTTTGGTGTGACTCGATAGAGTCCATTATCGGTAGCCGCAAAAATGTCGCCAGAACTAGACTGGGCCAAGTGATAGGCACTAAATCCAGAGAGTATATGAACATCCGGTAAGTAGTTTCCATCTTTGCCTCGCGCTCGATAATAAACCCCCAGACCTTCAACCGCTATCCATAGATTCTTATGCTGATCCACCAGTGCATGATTCACTAAGCTGGCGGCATTGGCTTGATTTGACCATTGGTAACCTTTGCGCAGCGCCATGCTGCCTCTGGCACCCGCAAGCCAAAGACTATTGTTGCTATCCGCGACCAGGGTGCGCGTGCCGGAATCTTTCATGCCTGTCGTTTCACCTCTACCAAATAAGGTAAAATGTAAGCCATCGTAACGAGCCACACCCTCCCAAGTGGCAAACCACAAATAGCCATCGTCGGTTTGAGTAATCGCATTAATACTGTTATGCGGCAGTCCATCAACCGAGGTCCATACATCGGTATAATAATCAGCCAACTTGAGTGCCGTAGCATGACTGGTGAAACTAAAGGTAGAGAGAATGGCAAAACAAATAAGCCAAGCTATACGAATATCTAACATAAATAAAATTATCCTTCACCAATCGATATGTTGGTGAGGACAACACGAGAGTAGACATCGGGCCACTTGGAGATGAAGGAACGAGGGATAACACAGCATGCCACAAACATTATTATTTCCATATTCATTCAAATAGATAGACTCACGAGAGCCACTCCGTGAGAGTTCATCGTCTCGAGTAAAGATTTGTGTTGAAATCATTTTGACCTAAAACAGCACGTAAAGCGGCCTTACATTTTTGACTTAGCGGTCAGATATTATAAGTTCTTCATATCGGCCAATACTAAAAAATCTGAAATAATATTACGTAATAATAATGAATAAAAGCTTAATTGTAGTACTTTAAAATTTTTCAATTTCTGAATTGTTGGCCAAGATTCACCGACGAAACTTTTAACTAGTTACTTGCCCTAACAGCGATAAGAGGCCATTGGAAATGCCGTATCTTTGATAATATTTGCTGTATTTGAGCAAAATCAACGACAGCTAGTATCCTCTTATCAAATCAACTGATTCTGGAATAAGGCCGTCTTTTCTATAGGTGTGGATATTGTTCGCGACAATTTGAGAGGCGGTGTCTATATTGGTTGTGGCGGATATATGCGGTAATACCGATATTTTGGGGTGATACCAAAAAGGACTGTTTACTTCTAGAGGTTCTTGTTCAAACACATCTAAGACGGCGTGTGATAAGTGACCGGAATCTAACATTGCTAATAAATCTTGGTGGTTAATAATGCCACCCCTTGCGAAGTTTATCAGTTTGGCGCCTTTCGGCAAAAGGCTTAAGGTTTGTTGGTTGAGTAAATGATGGGTTTGATCGGTGAGAGGGAGGAGGCAGACCAATATCTGGGTTTTTTGAAGAATAGCAGCTAAACCGTCATCTCCCGAATAGTGGGTTACATGGGCAATCTGTTTGTGACTTCGGCTCCAACTATTTACCGTAAAACCTTGATGAACCAGGGATTTCATCGAAGCGCTTGCAAGTTTACCCGCTCCTAAGATGGATACTTGTACGGTATTCACTGAAGGGCTGGGGATTGGGCGCCAAATCCCTTGTCTTTGTTGAGCTATGTAGTCTGGAATATTGCGATATAAATACAAACTCCAAGTTAATACGGCTTCGGCCATGGTGTCGGCAAGAAACGGGTCGATGAGCCTTACCAATTGAGTTTGATGTGTTTCTTTTTCGTGATTGAAGCTTCGAAAGCCGCTAACTAGCGCTTCAACACCTGCCCACAAACTTTGCACCCAGATTAAGTGAGGAAAGCGCTTTAGTTGATCGACATTTGGGTTGGCAACGATGGCTATTTCGACAAGCTGGGCTTGTTCATCGCTTAAATCTGTGGCTAATACAATGCTTTCATTGGGTAACAGCGTTTCGAATTTAAGTAGCCACTGTTTTTCTTCTTCGGCAGCGATGTTGTGAATAAAAGCGATAGTGTTCATGACAGAAATCCCTTGTCCAAATGGATAAATTTTTTAGTGCGATTGGATAAATCACCGAGTTTAACTCCAATTCTTGCCGCTTTCAGCTGATTCATGCCATTGATATGACAATAATTTGGTATCGAAAGCGGCAGAGTGAAAGCACTCGCGGTCATCATGGGGAATGGCTGTTATTGCGTCAACAGAACGTAACCTTGCTTACTTTATGGTCATTAATTCCACAAGCTCGTCGGAGATGCACTCGAAGTTAGCGGCTAAATATGCATCGTATACACTTGCTAGTTGACTTCGTCTAGAAGACTCAGTTTTTTTGCTAAAAACCAAAACAAAGTGGAGCAGTTGCTTTTAGCAAACCACTTTTGTTTGCGCAGAGTGTAAGTATGTTTCTATATTCTGCTGTTTTGGCTATCTTTTTGAATCTTTTCATGGCGTAATTATTCGAATACTTGTTTGTTTTGTGATGAGCAAGAGCTTGAGTTAAAAAATAGCGGGGCACTCGTGTGGAGTTAAATTTTATGGCGGATTATCTATCGAATGCTGTGGTGCCCATACTCCAGTCAAAGCAAGAGATTATCTGGCTAAATTCCAACAAAGTTTTGTTTCAGCAGAGCCAAGCAGAGCTCGCCTTAAACTGGAGCGATTTACTTGATGCGTCGCAGCGCTTGTCTTGTTTTGCGCCTTATCTGGCGAAGGTCTTTGCAGAAACAACGGTAACCAAAGGGATTATTGAATCCCAGTTGAAAGCCATTCCTAAGATGCAAGCAGCGCTTGAACAATGGCATGGCTTCGAGATCCCTGGGCGTTTATGGTTGAAATGTGACCACCAACTGCCAGTGGCTGGCTCAATTAAGGCGCGTGGTGGTTTTTATGAAGTATTACTGCACGCTGAAACGTTGGCGCTAGCCAATGGCTTGTTAAGGACGGGGGATAATTATCGAGTTTTTAACGACGCTCCATTTAAACAGCTATTTGCCAAACATAAAATAGTGGTGGGCTCCACTGGGAACCTCGGTTTAAGCATCGGCATGATGGGCGCGCAGCTGGGTTTTCAGGTCATCGTGCATATGTCTGCCGATGCACGCGAGTGGAAGAAAAATTTATTGAAAAGTAAAGGTGTTCAGGTTGTTGAACATCAGAGCGACTACAGTATTGCGGTGGCGCAAGGGCGTGAACAAGCGATGGCTGATGCGCAGGCCTATTTTATTGATGATGAAGATTCACGATCGCTATTTCTAGGCTACAGCGTGGCAGCATTGCGTTTGAAGGCGCAGCTTGCCGAGCAGGATATTACTGTCGACGCAGCGCATCCGCTCTTGGTTTATTTGCCCTGTGGCGTAGGCGGTGCACCTGGCGGCATTACCTTTGGGCTGAAGCAGGTTTTTGGTGATTATGTACATTGTTTTTTTGTCGAGCCGACCCATTCACCGTGCATGTTATTAGGTATGGCAACGGGTTTGCAGAATAAGATCGCGGTGCAGGATATTGGCTTAAATAACCAAACCTGTGCCGACGGTTTAGCCGTGGGCCGGCCATCGGCATTTGTTGGCTCGATGATGATGCATTTGCTTAGTGGTATTGTGACCGTCTCCGATGAAAACTTATATCGTTATTTGACGATGTTTGAGGATAGCGAACATATCTCGCTGGAACCTTCTGCGACAGCGGGCATTGCCGGTGTGACTCGTTTGCTTACCGAGGGCAAAGCTTATCTTGAGGCGGAACAACTGACAGACAAACTGTCTCAGGCGACGCATATTATTTGGGCGACAGGTGGTCAGAAAGTTCCACATGATGAGCACAAAAACGATTATCAGCAGGGGCTTGTTTTATTAGGCGCTTAAGTAAAACACCGTGGTTCTTTTAAAGTATCGCTTGCTTCGTTGCGCATATCTTTGTTGGGAGATTCATTGTTGCAGTGTTTTACCAGCAAATACTTAGCGCTTGTCGAGAGGCTCTCTGCGCAGACTAAGTGACCTTAGCTTTCTCGCAGTCTTGCTTGAAAGCTGAATACTGGGCTGGCGTTTAGTTTAAACATCTCTGTTGCTTCCCATGATAAATTTTGAGGATGCCGTTGCAGGTAAGCAATCCTACCGCCAGCCATATTGGGATATATGTTAACCATTGCTCTTGGCGGATCTGCTCACCGAGATACAGTGATATCGCAACCAGTAATACTGGCTCTACGTAGCCTAATAAACCAAATAAACTCAAAGGTAACAAACGACTGGCAATAATGTAGAACATAAATGACGTTGCACTCAAAATTGCCAGCCCAATTAACAGCAGATAAAGCACCGTATGACTTGGAAGCGTAATGGTTGCACAGTGGTGAGTAATAATAAACCCAGCCACTGGTAACATCAGTAGTAAATCAAGCCAAAATCCACCGAGGTGATTAGTGCCTAGCTTGCGTCTCAAAATAAAATAGCAAGGAAAACCCAAGGCGACTAATGCCGCTTCCCAGGGAAATCCCCCGAATAAATAGATTTCGTGAGAGACTCCTAACAGCGCACATAGCGCAGCCAGCCACTGTAAGCAAGAAAGGCGTTCATGATAAATAAATCGGTCAACCAACAGCATGCTAAGCGGGAGTAAAAAGTATCCAATGGAAACTTCTAAAGCCTGGCCGTTTAAAGGTGCCCACATAAATAGCCATTGCTGAATACCAATTAGAAAACTGCTGAGTATGAGCCCAAAGATCAGGCTTGGTCTTTGTAATAGTGCCGTAAATACAGATTTGATTAGTGGCAAATCTTTACTCATCAACATGAATAACGAAACAAAGGGGAGGGTAAGCGCCATTCTCCAGCCAAACACCTCTACGCCATTAAGCGGCGTGAGCAGTGTCGAATAGTAATAAATAGCGGCAAACAAGCACGACGAAGCGATGGACAGTAAAATGCCATGAAACATAGTTAGATCCTCAATATTTTAAATAAGCAGGACGGTGTTTGAAACGCTTATAGCAGCCCCGAGCTTGCCTTGGCGCTAATCCATTGTTTGAAGACCTGGACTGATGCTGGAGTATACTTAGCTGAGGTTCTGACAAAATAAACGCCGCCTTCGCCATCCAATATCCAATCTTTAAGAATATGGATGAGTTGGCCTTCAGCAATCGCTTGTTGGAACAACCATTCTCCGGCGCAGAGTATCCCGAGATCAGATTTGGCTGCTGCCAGAAGGGTGTCGTTATCGTTAGATATTAAATTTCCAGAAACCACTATTTTTTCTGATTGTTTACCCTGAAACAGTCGCCATTCGGGATAACTTTTAAAGCCACTAAATTGCAGACAGTTGTGCTGAGTAAGCTCTCGCGGATGCTGTGGCTCTCCAAATTGCTGGAGGTAGTCTGGACTGGCGCAGAGAATGCGACGGTGGGGTGCGAGTTTATTGGCGACCAGTCGGCTGTCCTTAAGTTCGCCAACCCGGATAGCAGCATCATAACCCTCGCTTATAATATCGACAAAACGATTGCTGTAATCTGCCGTGAGGCTGATCTTCGGGTACATCTTGATAAATTCAGGCAATAGTGGCGCGATACAACGTCGCCCCATTTCTGCGGGGAGTGCTAAGCGTAATCGGCCTGCAACCTCAGCGGCACCGCACAGCGCTCTTTGTTCGGCGGTGCTAATGATATCAAGCGCAGATTTGAGTTGTTCAACCAGTTCTAATGCAGCTTGGCTTAACCGTAGCTGGCGAGTTGAGCGTTCCACCAGGCGGATCCCTAAACGAGTCTCCATGGCTGCAATTCGTTTGGAAATAATGCTGGGATGACGTCGTAAGGCTTTTCCTGCCTGGGCAAATGAATGATGGTGAGCCAGGCTAATCAGTGCCGCTATTTCATCTGCATGTTGTGACGTGAATGAAGTCGATGTCCCAATTTTTGTTGTCACCATCGGTCTTATCTCCAAATCATCTGTTTAAGCAAGGAATAACAGTATTGCACTGCAAATAATGCATGACAATACCGGTTAGTTGCAGTTCATTGCTGCAAATAATGCAAGCATGCTTCGACGAATAATGCCCTGCGTTGATGCCGATACCTCTGCCTAAGGCTTTATCTTGATGTTTGTGGGGGCTCATTGCGTAGCCAAATGATTCGTTTGTTCATCATCACATTGTCTCTTCCTTCGCTGTTTTGTCGGTTTTACTACAATCTAAAACACTTATTTATCAATGTTTTAACTTTGGTTTGTAAGTTGCATTGTGCTTGATGTGAGATGTTTTAGTCACTCTGAGTATCGTCTGACAGAAGTAAAACCAATGTAATGAGAGGTCGCCATGAAGCGTAGTGATATAGCTGAATTATTAGACGAGCCCGCTTGCGAACATAATAGCGGTGAGAAAAGTGGCTGTGCTCGACCTACCCCAGGCGCCACTGCGGGTGGTTGTAGTTTTGATGGAGCACAAATTAGTTTGCTGCCCATCGCCGATGTCGCCCATATTGTGCACGGTCCCATCGCGTGTGCCGGAAATAGTTGGAATAATCGCGGTACCCGCGCCTCGGGTCGTAACTTGTTTCGTTTGGGCTTTACCACCGATCTGAATGAACAAGACGTGATCATGGGGCGGGCCGAAAAGCGGCTATTGCACGCGATTAAAACCGTGGTGGAAAAACATCAGCCTCCCGCAGTGTTTGTATATGTGACTTGTGTGCCAGCCTTGGAAGGTAACGATGTGGGCGCAATTTGCAGTTTGGCGCAACAACGCTGGCAGATCCCGGTGGTGGCGGTGGATGCTGCAGGTTTTTATGGCAGTAAAAACTTAGGCAATCGAATTGCCGGCGAGGTGATGGTGAAACAGGTCGTTGGCAGCGCCGAGCCGCCAGCCAAACCGATGATGCAGCACGACCCGAGTCGTCTAGTGAATGATATTGTGCTGATTGGCGAATACAACATTGCTGGTGAATTTTGGCATGTATCTCCATTGTTAGAGCGTTTGGGTTATCGCGTGCTTAGCTGTATGTCGGGAGATACGCGTTACCACGAAATACAAACCATGCACCGCGCCGAGGCCGCGATGGTGGTGTGTTCGCGGGCGCAAATTAATGTCGCCCGCTTGTTGCAAGAGCAATGGAATATCCCGTGGTTTGAGGGAAGCTTTTATGGGGTAGAAGATACCTCGGCGGCGTTGCGTCAATTTGCCCAACTCATTAATGAACCTCGCTTACTGGCGGAAACGGAAGCTTTAATTGCCGAGCAAGAATCGAGGATCCGCCAACAACTGGCCCCTTATCAGCAACGCTTAAAGGGCAAGAAGGCGCTGCTGTATACCGGCGGGGTAAAATCGTGGTCGATTGTTTCGGCGCTGCAAGAGCTTGGCGTTGAGGTGGTGGCGACTGGGACTAAAAAATCCACAGCCGAAGATAAGGCGCGAATTGTCGACATTATGGGGGAGCAAGCCTTAATGCTTGACGAGGGCGGCGCGCGTAAGCTGCTCGATGTGGCACAGCAACAGCAAGCCGATTTGATGATTGCTGGTGGCCGTAACATGTATACCGCGTTAAAGGCGCGACTTCCGTTTTTAGATATCAACCAAGAACGCGAACATGCCTATGCCGGTTATCAAGGGATGTTGACCTTTGCCAAAGAGCTTTGCCGTACCCTGGAGAGCCCGATATGGCAGTTAGTCAATGATGCACCACCTTGGGCAAATCAATCCCATCACGATTGCCAGTAGGAGAGCTAATATGAGCAGAGTGATCGAACAAAATCGAAGTCCTTTAGTGGAGCAGCCACTGAAAACCAGTGCTGCAACGGGGGCGACTTTGGCCTGTATGGGGCTGGCCGACAGCATTCCCTTGATGCATGGTTCGCAGGGCTGCGGTGCCTTTGCCAAAGTATATTTAATTCAACATTTTAGAGAGCCTATTCCGCTACAAAATACCGCCATTGACCATATCGCAGCGGTGATGGGTGGGGATGATAACCTGGCACAAGCACTGTTGTTGCTATGCGAACAACATCAACCACGCTTGCTGATGATTATGACCACTGGGCTAACCGAGATGCAGGGCTGCGATGTGACACGGGTGATCCGGGAATTTCGAGCCACATATCCTCAATATCAGCATATTTACATTGTGCCCGTGAGTACCCCCGACTTTGTCGGTTCGATGCAGAGCGGTTTTGCCGCAGCGCTTGAGTCCTGCGTCGAGCAGGTACTGGCTGCGGCGAGCAACAAGTCCGAGTTACCAGTAACGCAAAGTAAGCAATTGAATGTATTTTGTTCGGTGGCACTAACTAGCGCCGACCTGGAACTGCTAGAGCGTTATTGCCATGCCTTTGGTTTTGAGCCGATCATTTTACCCAATATCGCGCATTCCCTCGACGGCCATTTAGCAGCGGACGATTTTTCGGTGACCTCCACCGGCGGCACCACTATTGAGCAATTAACTCGGATGCAGTCTAGTGTTGCCAGCCTTGTGTTTGGCACATCGATGAACGCTGCCGCAGGCTTATTAGAGAAGCAATGTCAGATCCCCAGTTACCCTTTAGGCATGGCGATGGGTTTGGCGGCGACCGACCAACTGGTGCTGATTTTATCACAGCTTTCTAAGCAAGCCGTTCCCGGCTGGATCGCTCGCCAGCGTCAACGACTGCAAGATGCAATGCTCGATACTCACTTTTTGTTATCGGCCAGCCCGATGGCGTTGGCGTTGGAGCCAGATGCGGCCGAGGGTTACGCTAATTTATTGTCTGAAGTGGGCGCGGAACTAAAACTGGTGGTTACCACGATGAATAGCCCAGCTCTGAAACGACTCAAGGCTGAGCGTATTGTGGTTGGCGACTTATCTGATCTTGAACCCGATTTAGCCGTGTTTGAGATGGTGGTGGGCAATACCCATTGTGCCAATTTATGTGAGCCGCAGGTGCCGGTATTGCGCGCTGGCTATCCCTGTCATGATCAATTTGGCAATAGTGATGTATTGCAGCTGGGTTACGAAGGGGCAAGGGCAAGGTTGTTTGCGATGGCGAACTTATTCAAAAGTCACCATCAAGATGAAGTACCGGTCCATGTGAGTGCTTACCGTTTTGGCCCCGAGCAAACACAGACCAAATCACAGTGAGGCCGATATGCCACAAATACAACGCAAACTGCGGGTGATCGAAGATGCTCAGCAGCGTGAACACTGCTTTAAGGTCGCCTTCGCCAGCGACAGTAAACAGAACTTAGACCAGCATTTTGGCAGCGCTCATACCTTCTTGGTGTATGGCTTTGGTGAACAACATATTCAACTGATCGAGGCTTTGCAGTTTGAACCAAGCCTGCCGGGGCACGACAGTAAACGGCTGCAACAACGAGTAAACGCCTTAAAGGGCTGTGCTGCAGTGTTTAGTACTGCCTGTGGGAGAGGGGCGATGCAGCAACTGAAGCAGGCCGGGATCTTGGGGATTATGGCGGATGCTGGCGAGCCCCTGAGTGCTCTGCTGGAAGAATTGCATCAACAGTTTGTTGAGCATCCACTACCGTGGATGCGTGCCACGGATGACTGCGCAGAGCAACAGCAGCAACGTCTCAACGAGCTACTCGATGAACCCTGGTAAGCCAACATTTGTGTTTTAAGTTAACAAAGGAAATAGCAATGAGTGAAAGTAAACATATGGGACTCACCCGCGAGGGAACGCCCTGGGAGCCACAGTTTGTGACCGATCTTGATCAAGCCGTCTGTATTGGTTGTGGTCGTTGTTACAAAGTATGTCCTCGGGATGTGTTTGACTTAGTGGAGCGGGAAATCGATGAAGACGATGACGCCTACGATGATTATGACGATGATGTGGTGATGGTGATGGCATTGGATAATCAAGGTGACTGCATTGGCTGTGGATCCTGTGCCAAGGTTTGTCCCAAAAATTGTCATACCCATACCTCGGCGAGTAGTTTGGCTTAAGTAATAGGAGCGAGCAATGGCGCAGTTGAAGATGCAAGTGGTGAGTATTCATCAGAATTCTGTACAGTTGCAGGGGCAACGCCAAAGTGCCTGCAGCGCCTGCGCCAAACAACAAACTTGTGTTAGCTTCGAATCTGATTCAGGCGTGATGCATCGTGCAGAATTTAAGCTGACCGAACCTTTAGAAGTTGGCCAACAAGTGGCGGTGAATTGTGACGATGGCTTTTTATTGAAGGCGATTATCGTGCTGTTCATCCCCCCTTTAATCGGGATGTTATTGTTAGCCATTACTGTGCAACTGTACTTAAGTGATGCTACCAGCGATCTGCAAAACATTGGCACAGGGCTCGCCAGCCTATTGGGGTTTGGCTTGGGCCTGTTGATTAGTCGTTTCTTAGCACACAATGTGGTTTCACAATTACGTCAACGCTTATCCATTTATCCTACCCATAGTACTTCAGTTAAAGCCGACAATTCGATGTCGCAAAACTAACATTAGTGACTTAATGTGATGTAGCTCACAGGGTGAAAAGTTGCTGTTCAAATAACAAATTCATAAAAAACAATAGGTTAGTTATTGTGTCCGTTTGGGTATCTTGCTTGCAACAATCTCTGTAGGCAATGACCAACTCGTGTAAGACCTTGACCCTTTCAGCAAGAAATGCTGTGTTTTAGGTTCCCAATGGCTTATCGACACTGAGTGAAGGCGTCATGATTGTTTTACCGTTTGGTCATTGCCTTTATTCAACAATAATCATCGTGGGGTAGCGTATGTGGAACTATTCAGAAAAGGTAAAGGAACACTTCTTTACACCTAAAAACGCCAAAGCCGTAGAACAAGCCAATGCGATTGGTGATGTCGGCTCAATCTCTTGCGGTGATGCTTTGCGCCTGAGTTTGAAAGTGGATCCAGATACTGACGTGATCGAAGATGCCGGTTTTCAAACCTTTGGCTGCGGCAGTGCTATCGCATCATCTTCGGCATTAACTGAAATGATCATTGGTCGCACCATCGACCAAGCGCTGCAGATTTCTAATAAAGATATTGCCGATTACTTAGATGGTTTACCGCCAGAAAAGATGCATTGTTCGGTGATGGGCATGGAAGCCCTACATGCTGCAGTAGCGCAGTATCGTGGTGAAGAGATCGCCGAAGAACATGAAGAAGGTGAGCTGATTTGTAAGTGTTTCGCCATTGACGACGCAATGATTAAGCGAGTTGTTGCACAAAACCAATTATCAAGCTTGGAAGAGGTGATCAATTACACCAAGGCGGGTGGGGCCTGTGCTGCTTGTCATGAAAAAATTGAATGGGTACTGGAAGAATGTTTGGGTGAGCCCTTGCAAGAAACTAGCAAGGTGGTGAAGCCAGTTGTTGCCGCCAGTACCATTGTGGCAAGGATCCGCATCATTGAGCAGACTCTAGACGAAATTCGTCCACAGTTGCAAGCCGATGGTGGCAATGTGCAGCTTTCGGATGTGGAAGACGATATGGTGTTTTTGTCACTCAGCGGTGCTTGTTCTGGCTGTGGATTGTCGGCGGCAACCTTGGCCATGATTGAGCAAAAAATCAGTGAAGCCCTAGGTGAAACCATTACTGTGTACCCAACAGGTGCGCCTAGCTTAGTGTAAGGGAGAACAGATATGAGCGAATTAAAGCCATTAGCTTATCTAGATAATAATGCGACCACCCAAGTTGACCCTAAAGTATTGGAAACCATGCTGCCTTACTTAAGTGAACACTATGGGAACCCATCGTCGATCCATCAGTTTGGTGAGCAAGTAGGCAAAGCCTTGGAATTGGCGCGTACTCAGGTTCAGACAATGATCGGTGCCAGTCACAGCAGCGAAATTATTTTTACTTCCTGTGCCACGGAGGCGACCACCACCGCCATCATGTCGGCACTGGAAGCCTTTCCTCAGCGTAAAGAAGTTATCACCTCGGTGATCGAGCATCCCGCCACTTTAGATCTGTGCCAAACCCTAGCACGTAAGGGTTATAAAATTCATTGGATCGAAGTTGATTCCCGGGGACGTTTAGATATGGAGGCCTATAAAAAGGCGCTAAGCCCCAATGTCGCGATCGCGAGCTTTATGTGGGCAAACAATGAAACGGGTAGTTTATTTCCAATCCGCGGGATGGCCGAATTAGCCAAGCAGCACGATGTATTGTTTCATACGGATGCGGTTCAAGTTGCCGGAAAACTTCCGATCCAAGTTGCCGATAGCGGTATCGATTTATTGTCTTTATCGGGTCATAAGTTTCATGCACCTAAAGGTGTTGGTGCTTTGTATTTGCGTCGCGGCGCAAAATTTAGACCCTTGTTGCGAGGAGGCCATCAAGAACGTGGTCGTCGTGCTGGCACCGAAAATAGCAGTGGTATTGTTGCTCTGGGTAAGGCTTGCGAGTTAGCGCAGCTCTCGATTGAACAAGACTCACCTCGAATTAGTATGTTACGAGACCGACTCGAGCAAGGTTTGTTGGCGAAAGTGCCAAATTGCTTTGTGACCGGAGATCCCCGTCATCGTGTACCCAATACCAGCAATATCGCCTTTGAGTTTGTGGAGGGGGAGTCGATTTTGTTGATGCTAGACCAACATGGTATCGCCGCCTCTTCAGGTTCAGCCTGTACCTCGGGGTCGCTAGAGCCTTCGCATGTGATGCGAGCGATGGACATTCCTTATACGGCAGCACACGGGGCTATCCGCTTCTCATTATCGCGCTTTACCACCGATACCATGATTGATCAGGTATTAGCGGTATTGCCGGGAATTATTGCCAAGTTGCGGATGCTTTCTCCTTATTGGGATGCCGCAGCGGATCAACCTGCGCAGGAAAGTTTTAGTCCAGTTTATGGCTAACTTAGGCTTATTGTGGAATAACGGAGGTAAGCATGCTGATCATTAACGATACAACGCTACGTGATGGTGAACAAACGGCAGGCGTTGCCTTTAGTGCCAGTGAGAAGCTACAAATTGCGCAAGCGTTACAGGCAGCAGGAGTGAGTGAGTTGGAAGTGGGGGTGCCCGCAATGGGCGCTGCCGAGCGTGAAGTGATTCAAACCATTACCGGCCAGTTAAGCCAGACTAAAACGATGGGCTGGAGCCGTTTACATAGCGATGACATTGCCGCCGCCGCCAATTTAGGTCTGGATTATTTGGATATCTCGGTGCCAGCGTCGACCCAGCAACGCCAATCTAAAATGGCGATAAGTCAGGCAAGCTTACTACACCGTTTGCAATGGCATATCGCGCAAGCACAGGATCTGGGTTTGCAGGTTTGTGTTGGGATGGAAGATGCTTCGCGCACGCCGCTCGATGAACTCTATAGAATTGCTGATGCCGCGCAACGGGGCGGAGCTTTGCGTTTGCGTTTTGCAGATACTTTGGGAGTGTTAGATCCATTTACTACCGAAACCTTGATCGCTGGGCTGAAAAGCCATTGTGATTTGCAGATCGAAATGCACGCCCATGATGACTTGGGCATGGCCACGGCCAATAGCTTGGCAGCAATTCGGGCGGGCGCTGACTCGGTTAATACAACAGTGATTGGCTTAGGCGAACGTGCCGGTAATGCGGCCTTAGAAGAAGTGGTTATGGCATTAAATGTGACTCAATTGGTGGATAAGTGCCAGCTTCCAGATATTCAATTAGCAAGTTTGCCCGCGATTTGCGCCATGGTGGAGCGGGCATCGGGTCGCGCAATTGGAGTGAATAAAAGCATTATTGGCCAACAGGTGTTTACCCATGAATCGGGGATCCACGTTGATGGTCTACTCAAAGACCCGAATAACTATCAGGGCTTTGCACCCGAATTATTGGGGCGCAAACATCACTTGGTATTGGGTAAGCACTCTGGCACAAAGGCGATCCGCTCAGTGTACCGTGAGCTGGGGATCGCTGTAGATTTGAAGCAGTGTGGTTTGCTCAAAGCCATCTTGAGTGATTGGGCGGAAACCTACAAGCGGAGTCCTTCTAATCAAGAATTAGTCGATTTTTATCAATACAGTCTTAAAAGCTTCAGTCCCTTAAGTTTGGAACTTAGCGCCTAACAGAGTGGAGTTACAGTGTGGCATTAGCAAAGCAGCAAGCGGCCCAGACGCAAGATATTGAACAATTGGTGGCCTCCTTAGACGGCGCCGAAGCGTTTTTACAGTGTTTTGAGGTGAGCTATCAACCCGCTTTATTGCAAGCCAAGCGGGTGGTGTATTTACGTTTATTAGGGCAGTTGTTGGAAAAAAAACCAGCCACGACTTATCAAGAGTATCAAGCAGCGGTCGCCAAGGCCTACTGTTTGTTGGAAAAAGGTGTGGTGGTGGCGCATGCCGCCCCAGCATGTAGTACCTGTAAAGGATGTTGAAGTTATAGAGGTAAAGCCGATGTATACAGCAAAATTTGGTTATGGATGTAAGGTTCGGGTGATTGAGAACATCCGTAATGACGGTAGTTTTCCAGGGTGTAAGAAAGGTGCGCTGCTGGTTCGACGTGGTGCCACTGGCTACGTTCGTCAATCGGGATATCATTTACAGAATCAAATTGTTTATCAAGTTCAATTTCTTAGCCGCGGTTTAACCATTGGCTGTAAAGAAGTTGAGTTGATGGATGCTGAACTGGTATGGCAGCCTAATCAATTTGAATATGGGGACAAGGCCGCTTTAACACTATCCTTGTCGCAGCAGGGGGAAGTGGTTGCGAGTAAAGGTAG
Organism: Agarivorans sp. QJM3NY_33; assembly: GCF_050870865.2. Taxonomy (NCBI): domain Bacteria; kingdom Pseudomonadati; phylum Pseudomonadota; class Gammaproteobacteria; order Alteromonadales; family Alteromonadaceae; genus Agarivorans; species Agarivorans sp. QJM3NY_33. The sequence goes on along the minus strand of NZ_CP194039.2, from coordinate 2,757,698 downwards.
TATTGTTGATGTACTGGCGGTAAGGCGAAAACCGCAGATGCAGCCACATTACCGAATTCAGTATGGCGAAATTGATGTGGAAGTACCGGAGCGAGCCTTAATGCCTTTAGAGGAATTGGCCTATGTTGGATGAATTAGGTTTATTAGCGCCAGCCTCGGAAGAAACTCAGGCTTACCTCGTGATGAAAACTAGCTTAGCGCTGTTTGAGTTAAATCCGGATCAATTGGATGCTGCGCAAACTAAAGAATTAGCTAGAGTGGTGAGCAAAACCCAAACCATTCAGCAAAAGGTGCTTGGCTCTGCCGAGGCCAGCCAGGTATATATCACTCCAGAGCAATTGGACAAGGCGATTGAGCTGGTTGAACACAGCTTTGATTCGCCAGCTGAATTTGCCAAAGCCCTGAGTGCCAATCAGCTCAGTGAGCAAAGCTTACGCAGTGCGGTGGCTCAGGAGCTGACCAGTGATGCGGTATTAGCCTATGTGTGCCGTGATATTTTACCGGTGAGTGAGCAGCAAGCCTTAGACTACTACCAACACAACATTGCCAAGTTTACTCAGGTGCAGCGGCGTGAAGCTCATCATCTACTGATCACCATTAATCCCCAATTTAAAGAAAATACTCCGGCTCAGGCGAAGGCGCGGATTTCTCAACTGGTTAAGCAAGTCAATGCGGACAACTTTGAGCAGCTGGCAGAGCGACATTCAGAATGCCCAACAGCGGTAAACGGTGGCTATTTAGGCTTGGTCGAGCAGGGGCAGCTGCTACCTGAGTTAGACATGGTGCTGTTTAATATGGCAGCAGAAAGCTTCAGTCCTGCTATTTTGTCGGACATGGGTTATCACCTAGTTTGGTGTAAGCAGCATGTTGCCGAGCATCAGGTGCCTTTTGCACAAGCCAAGCAAAAAATCCAAGATGGTTTGCTCAATCAGGCGCATAAGTTGCGCCAGCGGCAGTGGTTAACTCGGCTTTGTCAGGGCGGACAGTTGAATTAGCAGGTGAGGGGCGCAATATCATTTGTAAATAGGTCTATCTAACTTAGATATAATTTTTGCACCACGACAGTTCTAAGGGGCTGGCGACGCCATCGGCCCCCATATTCAATACATGAGTATAGATTTGGGTGGTTTGGATATCGCTACGCCCCAGTTGCGTTTGAATGGTGCGAGATCCCTTTGTTTCGCTCACTTAAAAAGCGCTCAACTTCTCGGTTGTGCATGTCTTTGGGATGGCGTTTTGGGTTGAACAAAATAAAGCGCTTTATCCATGCTAAGTCCCTTCGAATTGTTGTTTCTCTAAAGCGCTTTAAGCGCATTTGTTCCTCGATAAACGCGAGATATGGTGGGCTCATATGTCGACCCTTGCACTGTGATTATATGGCTCTTCACCGAATGTAGTGGAAACACTTTCAACAAACATTAATAAGCGAGATAATAAGTAAACGTTCATGAATACCTCGCGACTATGCAAGACACGACGCTTTATCAATCCATTCTTGGATTAACTCATCCTTGGGCTGTTTCATCTGTTGAACTCAATGAGTCAACCCAAACCATCACCGTACGCGTTGACTATGACCGAGGTTTGCCCCTCTTGCGGTAAGGCTGTTCGTCGACACGATACTCGGCGGCGGGTTTGGCGACATTTAGATACCTGTCAGTTTGAAACACGCATTGAGGCTGAAGTACCTAGGGCTGATTGCCCAGAGCATGGGGTACAAACACTTAAAGTGCCTTGGGCGACAAGTAACAGTCGCTACACAGAGTTGTTTGAGGCTCGCGTTATAAACATGCTTAAAGTCAGTTCCCTATACGCGGTGAGTAAAACCTATCGGCTTAGCTGGGGAGCCATCGACCGGATGATGACTCGGGCCGTTCAACGTGGTCTTGCAGCCAGAACCACCATCAACTACCAAGACCTGTTGGTCGATGAAACGGCATTTAAGAAAGGCCATGACTATGTCACGGTATTATCCAATCGTGATGGTCAGGTGATATCGGTTGAAGACGGTCGAACAGGCATGAGCTTATCTGCTTGCTTTAAGGCATTGCCCCCTGAGTCAACAATGGTTACACGTTCCATATCGATGGACATGAGCAGAGCATATATAAACGCAGCATATGACTACTTCGGTGAGCGGGCTAAGCAAATGATAGCCATAGACCATTTTCATATCGCAAAGGTGCTCACTAAAGCGGTGAATGAAGTGAGAAAAAGCGAACTCATGGCGTTGCCCCAGCATTTAAAAAGAGAGTGCCACCAAACACGGTATGGATGGTTAAAACGAAACAGCCACCTACATGGGACATTGAGAGAAAGAGTGAGTGCGCTGGCCAAGATGATGCAAAACACAGGCTTGAGCTGGATATTAAAAGAGCAAGCAAGAGCCATTTGGTATGGCCATGCAGCTAACGCCAAAGCGGCTTGGAATGATTGGTTAGCACTCATAAAGGTCAGTCAAATCAGACCGATGATGACAGCAGCAGAAACCGTGAAAACGCACTTAAAGGGCATCATCAATGCGATGCGTTATAAGGTATCAAATGGCTTAGCGGAAGCGATAAATGGAAACATTCAGCGCCTAAAAATACGTTCGATGGGTTTTAGAAATAAAGAACGCTTTAAGCGAGCTATTTTATTTCACTTTGGAGGGCTTGATATGACTTTCCACCAAGAACGGTGAAGAGCCGATTATATACAGTTTAGTGGGTTCCCATCTTTCACGCATGGTCAATGTGGCGATTGACTGGTATGCTGTTGATAAAATTGAATGTTAAAGGGTATGTGAATTTCTGTGCTGCGTGATAGGTGGTAACTTCGCATGCGTGAAAGATGGGAATTTGCATATTAATATACTGTTATAAGCCAAATGGAGTCCAGTATGGGAAGCAAAATACCTGAAGCTAAGCTGTCCTCGGGTAATAAAATATCTGCAATTTCTTACGAAGCAAAACCATTTGGTAATTTATTTTGCTTATCTTCTAGTTGTAATGCTCAGCTTTCTTTTGTAAAAAGGCATGATCGTAAATATCAATCTAAAACGGTTGAGATAGCACCTTGTTTTAGATTGAAAAGGTATGAGGAACACAGTTTACAGTGCAAGTATAATATCGGTGGACAGCTAGATATCATCGCAAAAAACTCAGAATCAGAAGTTTTTAGTGCGATTGAAAAATCGAAATTTGAATTTAGGTTACATGTACTCCTAAAAGCACTTTGGGAAATGACGCAGTCTCAAGTAGAATCAAAAGGTAAAAATTGGGGAGCTAGCGGAAATAAGAATAAAAACTTTGCAAATAGCGGTAAGTTAACAAACTATCTAAGAACATTGAAACAAATCCTAGAGTTGCGTACTTTGTGCGAAGACAATAAAGAATTAAAGTCATTAGTAACTCTCAACTACAAAGGTAATAAAGTTAACTGGGATCGCTTTTACTTTGACCATGAGAATTTGACTAAGTTTGTAAAACATTATGGTACTGATAAGTATACATTTCCTTTAGCCATTTCTGGCCATATACATGAAATACGAAAATCTACTAACCCAAAATTTCCATTTACCGTTGTTGAGTTAAATTCACCTTATGTGTCAGCTGATGAAAATGGAATTATCAGGAAACCGATACCTCAAATAATATTGAAAAAAGAATCCTTAATTAAAGACATTGATCCAGAGAAAGAATATATCTTTTTTGGTCAATGGAAAGCTAGGACAAGAGAGCGAAACGGAAGAAATGAAAACTCTGGTACACGTTGGATTTTTGAAAATATTGAAATGTACATTGAAAATAAAGATCATTTTATAGAGTGTTAGGCGCTTATAATCGGGTAGCCGGAGGTGTCTAACCTCCAGCCCCCACAACACCCTGCATGCGGCTCCGCACAGGGCGTTTCCTGAAAACGGTTAAAATACAACGGCCGATTAGCTCCTTTGCATTCCAATGATGGCTTCTGTTTTTTGCGCCATGACTCCTCAGTCCGGTCGGATACGGAGACAATGAGCTGCACAGGCTCCTCATTGATTTTCAGGTTCAGGCCTTCACCATGTCCCAACCATTACGATGGGCGTTGGGCTACTATGCCGTCTGCTGACTTCTGCTTAATCACCGTTTGAGTTACCCCAAATAGCGCTATCGTTGTTCATCGTATTTGCTCACTTAAGTTGATGAGACTTAAGTGCCAGGCCTGTTTGAGCTAGCGGCCAAGCTAGTGAGTTTAACGATCGCCTGTTAAGCAGATCTCCCCAGATAAGAACATGTACTGTCTCTGGGTAATCCCCCCGAAAATTAATCCCATGCAAAAGTAGAATTTTCTCGTATAGTAAATACAGGAGATTCAACATGAAAAAGTCACGTTACACGGACAGTCAGATCTTATCTATTCTCAAGCAGGCTGAGGCTGGTACACCTGTTCCTGAGCTCTGTCGTGAGCATGGAATGAGCAACGCAACCTTTTACAAGTGGCGTTCGAAATACGGCGGTATGGACGCATCCCTTATGGCGCGGATGAAAGAACTCGAAGATGAAAATCGACGGCTTAAAAAGATGTATGCGGAAGAACGCCTTAAAGCAGAGGTGATCTCAGAGGCGATGGCAAAAAAGTGGTGAAGCCCTGTGAGCGTCGATTGATGGCTCAGCGTTCGGTGGCGAACTATCACATCAGCATTAAAAGAAAAAGAGCATGGACATCCATCATAAGAACCATGGAGACAGCAACACCGTTTGTGAAAGTAATTCGACTGTAATTATTTAGTTCTGAGGCTGTTGTCATGCTGATTGGTGGCTGAATTCATCATTAATCACTCATCTTGATGATTTCTGAGGCAATTCACGCCTCAGCAAAGCTGATGATTAAGATATTGTTCGAAAGTAAGCTCACGCTTAAGCGCGATTTAGCAAACGTTTGCTGCAACTTAAACCGGCCGTTCGTTGATACCCCATATGCTGATGGTATTGCCTAAGCAAGCGCTCTTGACCAACAGCCCCAGAAAAGTGCCGTTCAAACTCACCGCTTAAAGTCAGCCACTGCGCTTCATTTATCCCTAAGCGTTGGATGATGGAACTTTCGCCACTGTCGATGTCACCTCGTTTATCCTCTCTTATCATGCGTCCGGTCATATCGACCAACTCAAGGTAGTCTTTCAGCTCAAAGGGTAAGCCTTGGGGCATAGCCTCTCTTGGGTTCCCCACAAAGGGAAACAGGTTTGTTGCCTGGGCTTGTTTTAGCTGAGCGGCTTTTGCTCGTCGCTGTACGCTGGTATGAGCGGAGCCCTCTGGTGTGCTCGCCATCTTGGCTCTGATGGGGTTTAGGTCTACGTAAGCCATACACGCCATGAGTGCGGCTTCATCTAAAAGCGCTTGGGATTTAAAGCGCCCTTCCCAAAATCGACCGGTACATTGGTCTTCTTGATTGGCGGCTCGCGCAATATGTTCGTTTAAATGGCGCATAAACCAGCTTAAGTCATACAGTCGAGTCCGATATACTTCGGCGGTGGCGCGAATGGCTTGTAGTTGCACCTCACTTAACTGCGAACGTAACTCAAGGTTGAGATACATCTGAGTCAGTAAGGTGCCCTGATGCAAACGATGCCAGCGTTCTAACACTTCATCCATTGACCAGACTTCTGCTTGCGGCTGATTAACATGTAGCACGAGGTGGGTATGATTACTCATGACAGCATAAGCACAAACATCAATGGCGAACACTGACGCTAATTTGAGTAAATAATCCTCGACCCACTGGCGGCGGTGCTCATAGCTTTTACCACTTACCTTGTCTTCGCCACACAGAAACGCCCGTCGAACACAACGGGAAACACAATGATAGTAGGGTGTATCCGATAAGCTCACTTGCGAGCGTCTTGACCGAGGCATGATGATAACTCTCCAAATAAATCACTATTGATAGTTTAGAGTATTAAAGGCGTTTCGTTAGTTGGAGTGGGTGTCTTGTTTTCTGTTAGCATTGATTTAACCACTCGCTTGCTGGCGTTTTTAGTCTGTTTATTGCCCATCAGTGTGCTGTTATATGGTGTTATCCATTTAAGAAAACTGTTTACCCTCTACCAGCATGGCATCATCTTCTCCTATGAGAATGTCACCTGTTTTAAACGAATGGGATTTGCTTTACTAGCTTGGACTGCAGTAGGCATAGTATCGAATACCTTACTCGGTTTAGTTCTCACCTTTCAAAACCCTGTTGGGGAGCGATTAGTGACCATAGGATTTGGCTCTTCTGATATGATTAACTTAATTATTGGCTCTGTGGTATTACTGATTTCTTGGGTACTGAAAGAAGCTGTCGAAATGAAATACGAACAAGAATATACCGTTTAACATGGCGATTATTATTAACGTAGATGTAATGTTGGCCAAACGTAAGATGAAATCAAACGAGCTGGCTAAACACATCGGAATTTCTGAACAAAACCTTTCTATACTAAAAACAGGTAAAGCAAAGGCAATTCGTTTATCAACACTGGACGCTATTTGCACAGCACTCAACTGTCAACCTGGTGACTTGCTGGAATACCAATCCGAAGAGGATAAATGAAACAAGGGTGAACCTTTAATAAAATAGATTGAAATTGTTGATGACATACTTTTCAAAAAAATAATGGAGGCGGCTTGAGAATTAAGAATGTCGCAGTTCGGAGTTGAATTCGGGTGTAATAAAAATGGAAAGTCAAAAAGTAGCTGACTGTTATTTAAAACCTTAGGTACAGAAAGAGGTGACGAAGAAATGATACCAATAGAATCATTAGCAGTTTTTGTGATTGCATCAGCATTGCTGAGCATAGTCCCTGGGCCTGACAATATATTTGTGCTTATGCAATCAGCACTGTACGGAAAAAAGTCTGGTGTGCTCGTTACGTTTGGCCTATGTACAGGGCTTATCGTTCATACAACGGCTGTGGCATTTGGTGTAGCTGCAATTTTTCAAACCTCTGCCGTTGCATTTACGGTTCTGAAAATATTAGGTGCCATTTACTTGGCATTCCTAGCATGGCAGGCATTCCGTGCATCTACTAGCGCACTTCAAGTACCTGGCTCCAATTTGCAGTCGATTGGTGCCCTTTATCGTCGGGGCATCATCATGAATATCACTAACCCAAAAGTTACGATATTTTTCTTGGCGTTTTTACCTCAGTTTGCATCTCTAGAAGAAGGTGCTCTTGCACCTCAAATCTTCTTTCTCGGAGGCGTGTTCATGTGTGTGGCACTGGTAATTTTTTGTGCAATAGCCATAGCAGCAGGACATTTAGGCGGTTGGCTACAAAAGTCACCGAAAGCTCAAGTGTATTTAAACCGTATCGCAGGCACTGTATTCGCAGCATTGGCTTTAAAATTAGCCACAGTTACAAATAATGCTTAGAAGCGCCTAACAAGGCAAACATGCTCGGACTGCCAAATAGCGGCAGCCCTTTATTTAAAGGTTATTGCAATGAAACATAGAATAAGAGCAGGTGGAGTTATTTTAAATAAAAATAATGAAATATTGTTGGTTCGACATGTGGATCATACAGGAGAATGGTGGGTTCCACCTGGTGGAGGGTTTGATGATCAAGATTATTCAACTATAGATACTGTGAAAAGAGAAGTGTTCGAAGAGACTGGTTTAACGGTTCAAGTGGGCCCATTAATATATGTAAGGGAGTATTCAGAGACAAGCACCAGTATTCACCATTTGGAGGTTTTCTATTTAGTCACAGAATATTTTGGAAAGGAGACAATTGATAACCTTAAAGGCTTGGGCGGAGACGAGTTTCTGATCAAAGAATTAAAATGGTTTGCTCAAGATGACTTTGATAATGTAACTGTATGGCCGGAGGAACTAAAAGATGAGCTTTGGCAAGATATCTCAATATCAAATCCTTCTGTAAAATACCTTGGAGTTCATGCAGAACCTTTATAATCAGGGCAAGAGTATGAACGTTTTAGCCCTATTTTAGGTTAAAATTAACCTGCCGAGCTGATTGTGATCTTATGCTCCTCATTTGAGAAGTGGCCATGAATATCGATAGCATCCAAGCATTTCAGTATTATTCATGACTGCCGACAAAGCGCAAAAGTAGACTATCCACTGTTTGATATTTTGTTTGGCTCAGTCTGCGCCGAGATAGCCGAGGGTCAAAGCTGGATCGACATTCGTGAATATGCGCTCTGTCATCATGAGTGGTTCTTTAAACAGGGTCTGTTTGAAAACGGTGCGCCAGTTGATGATAGCTTCGCTCGACTGATTGCGAGTATCAAGCCTGCTGAGTTTCGCGACTGTTTTCTGGCTTGGATTAAAGGGGACACAAGTTGACCTCTGGTTAAGTGGTTGCCATTGATGGTCAGTCCTTGCGCGGCTCTTATGGCTGGGACGACGGACAAAGCACCACCGATATGGTAAGTGAGTAGGCCAGCGCCAACCAACTGGTATTGGGTCAACTCAAAACCGACCGTAAGAGTTATGAATTCACCGCGTTACCAGCACCGATCCAGATGCTCGATTTGCGAGGTGCCATAGTGACGATTGATGGCTGTCCAAAATTGCCATGCCAATCACCAGCAAGGGCAAAGATTAGGTATTAGCAGTTCAAAGGTAAGCAGGGTAAGTTAGCAACCGCTGTACAGACCGTCTTCGCCTCGTACCGCCGAGCCCCGATTGACATAACCACTTGTCAAATCGAGAAACAGAAAAGCCGTGTTGAAGCATGTTCTTGCCATGTATTGAATGCGAGTGAGTTAGAGGGGGATTTTTCCACTTGGAGCGGTTCGGTTTGACCAGCATTGTGATGGTCGAAAACTACTCAGTGGTTGCTGTTAAACCTAAATAATGGGTTCGTTGGAGGTATTGAGCTTCCAGTTTCGCACAATATCTTACCTGTGGTTCCGCACAGGGCGTTTCACCTAGAATGTTGAAGCTTTATCTACCCATCTCGAATCGATAAATCTCTGATATCTCAGGTTCGCATTAGATAATAGTATGGTGATTTTTAAGCGTTTCATAAGCGTTTTATTACTGGCGGCTTAAGCTTGTTTGAAACTATGCTTACCCCGTAGCATGATCTAACAAACACAAGATTAGCTTCTTTCTGTGTTGTTCAAAATGGAAATATTACCGCCGGACTCTCGTCGAAGGCGGTTTACTGTTTGTTCCATTGATTTGATCGCATCGGATTGACTTGAGTGATAGCAATTATCTGCTATATCAAAGCACGGTGTCTGCGCGACTCTGTTGTTTGAGCCAGTCAATAAAGGCGGCGATTCGTGGGCGATGCTCTTGCCCGTTAAGGCAAATTAAATCGTAGCCTCGACCAGCATGGACTCGTTGAAATGGTGCAATTAATTCACCCGTTTGCAGGCTCTTAGTGACCAATGATTCCCGAGCCATGGCAATTCCCATTTCATTCTTGGCGGCAGTCATTGCCATCTCCGAGTGATTAAAAATATAAGTTCGCTCTAATACCTTTAGGGTTTGCAGTGAGTTTTCAGGTTGCGCTTTGAGCCATAATCGCCATTCACGATTCGGTTCATCTGCTTCTAAAGATTCAGAACAATGTATGAACGTGGCTTTGGTCAACTGAGAGGCGATCGCTGAGCTTTGATGTCCGTGTTCGCCAAATAGTTTTCGGTAGTATGTAGGGCTGCATACCGGTGTGAGCATTTCTTCAAATAGTCGGCAGCTATAAAATTCAGGGTAGCTTTTTTCACCGTAATAGATCGCTAGATCGACGGGTTCATGTTGAAAATCTAAACGACTGGCTTTCACTCTAATTTTGACATTGAGATTGGGATACAGGTTTTGAAACTTCGCGAGACGCGGGAGTAACCAGCTTTGAGCAAAGGTAGGCGCAACGCCAATATATAGTTCACCTCTTAACTCATTAAATTTAATGTCTTCAATTTCTGAAAATATGACATCAAAGGATTGGCTGAGAGCGTGTAACAAACGACCGCCTTCTTCGGTGAGTTCTAGGCGGCGGGTCAGTCGTACAAATAGGCTAAATCCTAATTGTTGTTCTAGTGACTTGATCCGTTGACTCACGGCTCCTTGAGTAATAAATAGCTCTTCTGCAGCCTTGGTAAAGCTTAAAAATTTAGCGGCAATACTAAATGTATACATATTGGTGAGTAATAATTGTTTGCGATCCATCGATGCGATCTCCACTACACATTAGTGATTCTAATACATGATGGATTATATCTGGTTTGTTTCACTTGAAAACCAATGCTTTAATTAATTTAACTTGCCTATAGGGGGACAAAAAGATGAAATCGGCTCTTAAGATATGCATTATTGGAGCGGGTTCAAGTTACACGCCCGAGTTGATGGAAGGTCTCATCAAGCTTAAAGATGAGCTAGCGATTGCTGAGTTATGGCTGGTAGATATCGAAGCTGGCAGAGAGAAAGTCGCCATCATTGGTGATTTAACTCGGCGTATGTTAGCTAAGAATGGTATGGACCACATTGCGGTGCATGTCACCTTGGATCGCATTGCGGCTTTGCAGGGGGCTGATTTTGTTTGTTCTCAATTTAGGGCTGGCTGCTTAGAAGGGCGGATCCGTGATGAACGTATCGCCTTGAAGTATGGCATGATTGGTCAGGAAACTAATGGCTTAGGTGGTTTTGCCAATGCTTGTCGTACGATTCCGATTGCTTTGGCAATCTGCCATGAAATGGAGCAATATTGTCCTGATGCATGGCTGCTAAATTTTACTAATCCCTCTGGTATGGTCACCGAAGCGATTCTTAAATACTCTCGAGTGAAAGCTGTGGGTTTATGTAATGTGCCGGTGATCATGCAAAAGGGTGTGGCACAATTACTGGGTGCCGACGAAAAAGATATTGTTTTACAATTAGCTGGGCTGAACCACCTGATTTGGGCGCGGCAAATTCTTTATCAGGGGCAAGATAAGTTAGCGGAAGTGGTGGAACACATTTTGGCTGGCAATGATCCCTTGGTGCCAAAAAACATTCCGCCATTCGCTTGGCCTGCAGAGCTACTGCGTCATATGGGCATGATCCCTTGCGCCTACTTACGCTACTACTACAGCAGCCAAGATATTATGGCGCAGGAACTTACAGAGGCAAATTCTGAAGGGACGCGGGGCGAAGTGGTCAAAGCGATGGAGAAGCGCCTGTTTGACATTTACCGCAACCCAGCGTTAAGCGAGAAGCCTAAAGAACTTGAAAAACGGGGTGGGCAATACTATTCACAAGCTGCTTGTGAGCTGATGAGTGCAATTTACAACGATAAACGGACTATTATGCATGTGAATACGCGTAATCATGGTGCTATAGCAGGGCTTGCCAATGATTGCGTTGTAGAAGTCAGTAGTGTGATAACCAAGTCTGGACCATTACCGCTCAACGTCGCGCCTTTTCCAAGTGATACTTTACGTTTAATCCAGTTGATGAAAGAATTTGAATCGTTGACTGTCGAAGCGGCGGTTACTGGTAATCGTAACGCTGCACATCGAGCCTTGATCCTCAACCCGCTGGTGAATACAGGCTCGGTTTTAGAGCAAGCGCTGCAAGAGACGATTCAGCAAAATTTAGACTTTATGCCGCAATTTCGTTAAGTTTCGACACCTGCTTGGCGAACCAAGGATGCCGAGTCGCAAACGGTTTTGATGTGGTTGTTCCAGATTTTTATCGGGAAGTTATCGCCACGATTCGACAAAATTTATATACACTTTTTTGATGGTGGAGGTTTTGCTCTTTAAATAAGCCTTTCGAAATCATATTTTTCAATCTGGTTTTACGGCTTGGCTTCTAAAATAGCCAGTACTTCTTGCATCGACTGGCGGTACTGCTCTTCATTTGAGTTACGAAATAGCAATAAATCGTCAATGATCTCTGGGTTGTCGATGCTACGGGGAATTGAAAAATCAAGGCCTTGAAGATACTCATCCCAATTATTTAATTTCCAAGTATCTCTAGACGAGTTTCTTTGAATCATCCGTTGTTTAACCACCTCAATATCCGTTTCAACCCAAACCACCGTGAGCCGCGCTTTTTTTTCAATGAGCTTATTCTTTAAGTTATCGATATATGCGGTATCTCTTATTTCACGGGTAAATGGGGCATTGATTAACACAATATCGTCGTAGTCCAATGCCTCCATGGCCAGTGCTAAAGTTGCTTCATATTCGTAGTTGCGAATATGCTCTTCAAAGAAATCTGAACTTCGATTTATTTCTTGGTTCGCTAGCTTGAAAATTTGATGAGATAGTACAATCAAGGTGTCTTTGTCTAAATACACCACATGTTTGAGCGCTTTGGCTAATTGTTTTGAAATATAGGTTTTACCACTGGCCGGTGGCGATGTAACTAAGATCAGTCGTTTCATGATTGTTCCATATTTGACAAAGCAATGATAAAAAATGCTCGCATTTACTGGTGGCTAATTAAGTTGAAATAAATATTGTCGCGATCAACTTAAATCGTTGGTTTTTGAGAAGGAGGCTTCCTTACAGCTTTGTTGCTAAGCTAGCTTAATACTGGTTTGGTATGCTTGGCTCAGGACGTTTGTTTCTCGTCTTGGCTGCTATCATAAGGCTAGTTTTCGGCTCATGTTCTTAAAGTTAATATAGTTTTAATTTGTCGTTGATAATTTGTCAATGATTCGGTTAAATCGAAACTCATTCGCCGAAGGAGTCGCAATGCAAAACCTAGACATAATTGAAATAAAGTCTTTTGTGCCAGCTAAAAATTTCGAGGATTCTAAACGTTTTTATCAGGCCATAGGATTTGAGCTCGCTTCGGATTTCGATGGGATTGCTTATTTTAGAAAAGGCGCATGCTCTTTTTTGCTTCAAGATTTTTATGAGAGTGCTCATTGCCAAAATTTTATGATGCATTTGTTAGTAGAAGATGCTGCGAGTTGGCGTGAACATATAATTAAATCGGAGGTAAGCTCAGCATTTAGCGTGAGCTTGTCTGAATTAGTGAGCCAACCTTGGGGCATGTTGGAGTTTTGTCTGACGGATCCAAGTGGAGTGTTGTGGCGAATCGCTCAGAATCAATCAGTGAGAGATATTGCTTGATAATTTTTAGCAATATCTCTCTTGATTAGCTCAATTCTGAGCGGCAATTTGCTTGAAGAATGAGCAAATTTACCCTCGTCACCAATTAAGCGGGTATTAAACCATTGGAATCACTGATATGACTAACAAACCTGCCATGCAGTAATTAAAAGCTCTTATCTTATTAGGTGCAGTTAAAAAAGTTTGTAATTGTTTCCCCGCAGCGGCCCAAATGCCGACCGAAGGGAGGTTAATTAAGCTAAAGATCAATGAAACAAGGAGCACACTATTTAGTTCGCTGCTTGGTGCATACACACTAATGGCGCTGAGTGCCATAGACCAAGCTTTGGGGTTGACCCATTGAAACGCAGCTGCAGATAAAAAGCTCATTGCTTGATATTGCTGATGTGTCGCGTTCACTGGCTTACTGCGAGCAATTTTAAACGCTAGAAAGAGCAGATAAAGTATGCAGGCAATCTGTAATAGCTGATGAATAAAGGGGTAACGCGTAAACAGCCCCGTTAAACCGAAACCTAACAAGATCACCATCAAGCTGAAACCAAATACCACGCCTAACATGTGGGGGATGGTGCGAATGAAACCGACACTCGCTCCCGAGCTCATTATCATAATATTGTTTGGACCGGGTGTGACCGTTGAAACAAAAGCAAAGCTAACCAGTGCTATAAGTTGTTGATATTCCATGTCTGTTTCTTATTTCAATTGTATTGGGTACTTGTATATTAATTAGATATGCCGTAAATTTTGTGCCTATATTTGTTTAGATCAGCATTAATGCACAACTATTGGTGGTTATGGATAGATTCGACGAAAGAATATTGCGAGAGCTAAAATTGAACGGTCGCTTAACTAATGTGGAGTTGGCAGAACGCATCGGTTTGTCACCTTCGGCGACTTTACGTCGAGTGCAAGAGCTGGAGCGCAGCCAAGTGATTCAAGGTTATCGAGCGGTGCTTAACCCAATCAAATTAGGGATAGGATTCATCGCCTATGTCACGATTGGGCTGTCGAATCATAGCAAACAATCGCAGCTCGATTTTGAAGCGCACATTATGGATGCCAAACAAGTCACCGAATGTCATAACATCACTGGGGCGAATGAGTACCTGTTACGGATCGAGACTGCCGATCTTGCCGCCTATAAACGTTTTCATTCTGACGTGCTGGGTGAGATCCCTCAAGTTAATTCGATTTCAACTCTGGTGGTGATGGAAACGCCGAAAGACCAACGAAGCTAAAGCGCAAAAAAAACCATCGGATTGGCTCCGATGGTTGGTATCATTTTTAGCACTGGTTATTTAAGCGAGATCGAAGCGATCGGCGTTCATCACCTTATTCCACGCGGCTACAAAGTCGTGTAAGAACTTGGTTTGTGCATCACTTTGGGCATACACTTCGGCAAGTGCCCGCAACTGCGAGTTGGAACCAAATACCAAATCAACTCGGGTGGCGGTCCATTTTAATGCGCCATTAGTTCGCTCACGTCCTTCAAATACGCCTTTTTCTGTGGCACTTGGTTTCCACTCGGTTGCCATATCTAGCAGATTCACAAAGAAGTCATTACTCAACTGCTCTGGTCGCTGGGTCAATACCCCATGTTGCGTTTGCTGATAGTTGGCATTGAGGACTCGCATGCCGCCAATCAGTACCGTCATTTCGGGAGCACTTAAACCAAGTAGTTGTGCCTTATCAAGCAATAGTTCTTCCGACGACACGCTGTAGCTCGCTTTTAGATAATTGCGGAATCCGTCTGCGATAGGCTCTAAGGGTTCGAACGCTGTGACGTCAGTTTGTTGCTGCGAGGCATCATTGCGCCCGGCACTAAACGGAACTTCAAGCTTTTGTCCGGCTGCTAGCGCTGCTTGTTCAATGGCAGCGTTACCGCCCAGTACGATTAGATCAGCGAGCGAGACCTGTTTGTTATTGCTCTGGGCTTGATTAAACTCGCTTTGAATGGCTTCTAGTACCGCTAATACCTTGGCTAACTGAGCGGGTTGATTGGCCTGCCAGTCTTTTTGTGGTGCAAGGCGGATCCGAGCCCCATTGGCGCCACCGCGTAGATCCGAACCGCGGAAGGTCGAGGCCGAAGCCCAAGCCGTTGCAACTAGCTCAGATACCGATAGTCCAGAATTTAACAATTTTACTTTGAGCGCCTTAATATCGGCGTCGTCGATGATTGCATGTTCTACCGCTGGAATAGGATCTTGCCAAATTAATTCTTCGGCAGGGACTTCTGGGCCGAGGTAGCGTTGAACAGGTCCCATGTCGCGGTGAGTTAGTTTGAACCATGCGCGAGCGAAGGCGTCGGCAAATTCTTCAGGATTTTGATGAAAATGCTGAGATATTTTGCGATAGGCGGGATCTTCGCGAAGTGCAATGTCTGAGGTTGCCATCATTGGCGCATGGCTTCTCGACGGATCGTGAGCATCGGGGACGCTATTTTTGGCGCTATTGCCTGTTGGTGTCCACTGTTGGGCACCGGCTGGGCTTTTGGTGAGTTGCCACTCGTTACCAAATAGGGTTTCAAAGAAGCTGTTATCCCATTGCGTTGGCGTGGCAGTCCAAGCGCCTTCTAAACCGCTAGAAATAGTGTCCACACCCTTGCCTGAGCCCATACTATTGTGCCAACCTAAACCTTGTTGCTCGATGGACGCGGCTTCTGGTTCGGCACCGACCTGCGCGGCATCACCTGCGCCGTGTGTTTTACCAAAGGTATGACCGCCAGCGATCAGCGCCACCGTTTCATAGTCATCCATGGCCATGCGGGCAAAGGTTTCACGAATATCCTTGGCTGAGGCGAGGGGATCGGGGTCGCCATTGGGCCCTTCTGGATTCACGTAAATTAAGCCCATTTGTACTGCGGCTAAAGGATTTTCTAGATCTCGTTCTCCGTTGTAACGTTTGTCATCTAACCATTCTCGCTCTGTTCCCCAATAGATGTCTTCTTCGGGTTGCCATATATCGACGCGCCCGCCAGCAAAACCAAAGGTTTTTAGGCCCATCGATTCTAATGCGACATTACCGGTTAAGATCATCAAGTCTGCCCAAGAAATTTTGTTTCCGTATTTCTGTTTAATTGGCCAGAGTAAGCGGCGAGCCTTGTCTAAGTTCACGTTGTCAGGCCAACTATTAAGGGGAGCAAAACGTTGACTACCGCTGCCAGCACCGCCACGGCCATCACCGGTGCGATAGGTGCCTGCACTGTGCCATGCCATGCGAATAAAAAACGGTCCATAATGGCCGTAATCGGCTGGCCACCAATCTTGTGAATCGGTCATTAAGGCTTGAAGATCATGTTTAAGTGCTGCGAAGTCGAGGCTTTTAAATGCTTGCGCATAGTCAAAGTTTTCACCGAGCGGGTTTGATTCTTTACTGTGTTGGTGAAGAATATTGAGGTTGAGTTGATTCGGCCACCAATCTTGATTGGCGGTGCCCTTATCAGCAACTTTAGTTCGAGAGCCGTGCATCACTGGGCATTTGCCGGCGCTTACCGCATTATTTTTATCCATTATTCTCTCCACTTTGGTTTATGGTATTGCTTGGTTGTAGGGGTGACCCTTACTGTTCGTAAACATCATAGTTTAATATATCGTAATTGGTGTAACCGTTTGTTTTTATTGCTGTGATAGTTTTTATCTATGGTTTGAATTGGTATTCATGAAGGAGTACATACTCAGATGAAAAGCCTAACAGATTTACCGGGATTGGGGCCAAAATCAGCTCAAATGCTTGAGCAAGCGGGAATTATTTCGCTAGAAGACCTACGTGAGTTAGGCGCAATCCGAGCTTTTATCAAGGTGAAGCAGTTCGGTGCAACTCAGCCTAGTTTAAATCTATTGTATGTTTTGGTAGGAGCCTTAGAGGGAAAACATTGGTTAAGCATCGCCAAACAACAAAAAGCAGAGCTGATTATGGTTTTAGAAGGCTACCAAGAGCTGGAACAATTATTTACAGAGCAGGGCAAGCCTTTAAGCCTAATATCATCATAGGGTCTGGTCTGCATTTTACTGGTGTTGCCAAGCTGTTGAGTATTTATGGAGCCATTATTGTGAGTGAACAAGGAAGTAGCCATGATTCAAATTTCCAATAGTGTTTGGGTCGGTGAGGGCGAAACGGTGCCATTTTTTGGCTTGCCTTATAGTACCCGCATGACTGTGATCCGTTTATCGTGCGGTTCATTGTGGCTACACAGCCCGATTCGTTGGACAAGTCAGTTGCAACAACAATTGGATCAACTTGGTCCGGTTAAGTATTTAGTGGCGCCAAATAAATTACATCATTTGTTTATTAGTGAGTGGCAACAGCAGCACCCTCAGGCTCAGGTTTTTGCTACTAAAGCTTTACAAACGAAGCGCAAAGATATTCGTTTTGACGGATTATTTACGCCAAATATCCCCGGCCCTTGGCAAGCTGATATCGCGCAATTGTTATTTACTGGTTCTGTCGCGATGGAAGAATGTGTGTTTTTTCATAAGCCCTCTCAGGTGTTGATTGTGACCGATCTGGTCGAGAATTTTTCACCCGAGGTTTTTACGCCAATTCAGCGCCATGTCGCAAAAGCCACCGGGATCCTTGCGCCCCATGGCAAAATGCCCATCGATTGGCGCCTTAGTTTTATCTTTGGTAAAAGTGAGGCCAGGCAACACCTACAGCAGATCTTGAGCTGGCAGCCGAAAGTTCTGATCATGGCCCACGGCCTGATCGTTAACCATGAAGTTGACAAGTTTTTACGTCGCTCGTTTGCTTGGCTCGGATTGACTTAGCGGCTTAGGGGCTCTGTTCGCAGGGAGAGGTCAAGATGAACATTTGGCGCACAGGGTATCGCTTTATTTGTTGTGGGTTCTACTGGTTAAGTTTTAGCTGAAATACAAGCCCTGGAGAGATGAGAGCGAGATACCTTCAGCTACCCGATTAAGTTTCTCTGGCAAGTTAAATAACAAACCTACCAGAGCATGTTCTGAGATATTTTACTTATTAGAATTACAACAAAGGTCCAACTTGTTATCAAAGCACCGACTGAAAATTACCTTTGAGGCGTATAGAGTCATGTTTGGGCGGTAACCCAAATTGTTTCGAATACTCACGACTGAATTGTGAGGGTTCTTTGTAGCCGACTTCAAACCCCGCTTCTGCGGCTGCATATCCCTCCACCAACATAAGCCGTCTTGCTGCCATCAATCGCAAATGACTTCTGAACCGAATCGGACTTGTCCCAGTGACGTCTTTAAAATGTTTATAAAAACCTGACTGTCCCATATTTGCGATGCTGGCCAGTTTATTGATGGATATCGATTCGGTGAAATGGGTTTCTAACCATGTTATCGCTTTTTTTATACGACGCAGTCGGCTGTTTGCTGTCGCCATCTGAACAAGGACCGTATGAGATTGCGGGTTCTGAAGTAGCCTCCAAATCAGCTCTCTTTCAATTAATGGTGACAACACCGCGATATTTTGTGGGCATTGCAGCGTCTCGGTCAGCCTTACTACAGTATCGACCAATTGATCATCCATTGATCCCAGATTTAATCCGGAAGTCGTGCCTTCACTATCGCTTGTTTTGGTACATAGCTCGGTCAATTCTGCGATGAGTGCAGAATCCAGATCCAGTCGCAGGCAAAGATACGGACTACTTTTTGTAGCTTCTGTGACTGCGCCAAAAACGGGTAGCTGTACAGAGCCTAACAGGTAGTGCGCGGAGTCGTAATGGTAAATCTGATTGTTGAGTCTAGCCTCTTTCCTCCCTTGTGCAACCACACATATTGCTGGTTCGTAAAGAACCAGCTCAGGCGTGGTGGGTATGGAGGATCTCATAATCGAAACCCGTGGAATTGGTGTCTGAAAAATACCATCATCGTTCGAGAAATCGAGTAATAGCTTTGCCAGATCGCATATCGTACGCATATATCAGCACTCCATTCCTGTATTACTTAATTCAGAACACTAATTAGAATATGGAGGATGATACAAGAATTATGGGAAAGAGTCATACCGACTACTTGTGCTTTTCATCCACGATAACTACCAGTGAGCCTTGAGGCTCAAATTTGAAAATTAGCACAAAGGTTACTTATGAAGAAAACATGGTTCATTACGGGCGCATCTCGCGGTATCGGCTTCGAAATTGCACAAGCGGCACTGGTCTCTGGTGACAATGTCGTCGCAACAGCACGTAACGTAAGAAGGCTTCGGGAGCAATTGGGCTCAGAAATCCAACCACAGCTAGAATGTATTGAGCTAGACGTGAATAATTATATTCAGGCGAAAGAGGCGGTCAGCTGGTCAATTGAGCGATTTGGTAGTATTGAAGTTTTGGTGAACAATGCTGGTTTCGGTCAGCTCGGTCACTTTGAAACCGTTGAGCAGCGTGCTATAGAGCAACAATTCTCTACTAATGTTTTTGGTCTGATGCACGTGACCCGTGCAGTATTGCCAGCTATGCGCAGGCAGCAACGCGGGCACATTCTGAATTTGTCATCTATTGGTGGTGCTCTGGGCTTTGACGGCGCTGCCATCTATTGTGCTGCAAAATTTGCTGTAGAAGGATTCTCAGAAAGCCTCGCGTTGGAAGTGGCCCGCTTTGGCATCGATGTCACTATTGTTGAACCAGGCTTTTTTCGAACAGACTTTTTGGATGACTCTTCTGTACGTTATGGCCAAATTGAATTACAAGACTATACGGATGTCGCAAATACTCAAAAATCACAATACGATGAATATAGCCATGCGCAACTCGGTGACCCTAAAAGGCTTGCCCAACTCATTGTGAATACTGCGGGTATAAGCCCGGCACCACTTCGACTAGTCGCAGGTAGCGATGCTCTTTCTATGTCTCGGGACATCCTAAATAATCGTATGAAAGAACTAGAACTATGGGCCGATATTACAGTAACAACAGATCATCAGGAGGAGTAATTCTAGTTGGGACTTGAAAATAAACTAGCTCCATAGCGGCAATGCTGCTTGGCCTTATGTACGCGCAGATCTTCTGTAGGAAGATCAGCGTTTAATCACACGATGATGAATAAACGCTAAGGACTCGCGAATGGCAAGGGCATTACCGTGAGGGAATGTCTGAAGCAAGCGGACGTTTTTTAGATAAAGACTCCCAATGCCGCTTTATTTTGTAATGGTTGGGACACGGTGAAGGCCCAAACCTGAAAATCAATGAGGAGCCTGTGCAGCTCATTCGTTCTATATCCGATCGGACATAGAAACAGTGGCGCAAAATCAGAAGCCGTCATTGGAATGCAAAGGTGCGAATCGGCCGTTGTATTTTAAACATTTTCAGGAAACGCCCTGTGCGGTGCCGCATGCAGGGTGTTGTGGAGGCTAGATACCTGCGGCTACCCGATTAGCCATTTTCTATGGGTTGCCGTATTACTGTTTTCCAATTTTCAGGGGCAGCTTTACGAATATCACTCAAGTAAATCTCATGGTGCTTACCGGCTTGCGTGTATTCGTTGGCATGGATAAATTCATGGACACGCTCAACCGTTGGTCCCTCTTCTGAAAAAAGTCCAATGTGCATAGTCTGTGCTGATATACCTTCACAAAATAACTCAAAACGAACCTTTGGCAATGCCTCTAAATTCTTTTTTTCCTTTACCTGCTTGTAGGCTTCTAAGAACAGATCTTGTGTCACATGTTTCGGTTGCATAATCATAGACGTCCATTTCCATTTGCTCTTGTCGTTGATGTCAAATAGAGACATGTCATCAACCCACCAAAGCCCTTCCAATGGCATGACGCCGTAGTCAATTTCTAATTCGCCTTTCTTGACCATGAATTTGAGAGCATACGACAAGGCGTAGAGAGCCTCGATTGCGTCACTGTAGTCTTTCGCTGTATTCGGATCACCCTGGCCATCAATCATCAGGAAATTCATTTCTGGGACATCAACAATCTCAACGCTCTTCGGGGAAGGTTTGTATAGGTGTTTCAACTCTTTCTTATAGTCAATTTTCTTCATTATTTATCCTTGGCTAAGGCCTTACTAAGTTGCAGCTAACCGCTATAGAACTCAAGCAAAGCCACCTTAACCATAGACTAAACCTAAAATGCCGAGCGTTCGCTGTCGACTTGAGTAATTTGTGTACGCCCGGCAGGGGCATGAACGAATGATGTGAAAGTCCTCTGTAGGAAGGTCACCGTTTAGTAACTCTTTCGTTATTAAACGCTAAGGACTCGCGAATGGCAAGGGCATTACCGTGAGGGAATGTTTGAAGCAAGCCGGACGACTTTTTATTTAAAGAGAGGGCGAGCTGATGAACAAGAACATTATACGAGGCGTAGGCTGGAGGCGAGTTGGCACAAGACAACGTAGCTAAGTGATCTAACGGTCACCGTAAATAATGCAGCAGTGCAGAAAAAAGAGAAAGTGCATGTTCTACTTCTTATAAATAAAGAGTGGGGGAGCTGTAGTGGCATAGTGAATGATTAACTGACTCCATGGCGATTTAAGCAGACGGTATTTTTAGATAAAGAGTCCCAATACCGTTTTATTGTGTAGTGGTTGGGACATAGTGAAGACCTGAACCTGAAAATCAATGAGGAGCCTGTGCTGCTCACTCGTTCTATATCCGATCGGACTTAGAAACAGTGGCACAAAATCAAAAGCCGTCATTGGAATGCAAAGGCGCGAATCGACCGTTGTATTTTAAACATTTTCAGGAAACGCCCTGTGCGGAGCCGCATGCCGGGTGTAGTGGGGGCCGGAGGCTAGATACCACCGGCTACCCGATTCGGTTTTTGCATACATATAATACTACAAAAACTAAATATGATTAGTTACACTGGCGAAAATCTAAACTATTTATAAACTCCACCAGTTTGTTAGCATGAGCAGCGGCACGTTGTTCAACTTCCAATTTATCACCGTAACTATCTGGAATGTAAACCATGTTGTGGGAAACAATTGGTGGGTGATATATCATTCCGCAACGCTTAGCTATCTGTTGTAATGGCTTTAGAAACTCTTCAACAGTAAAGCTATTGAGCCCCCCCTCTGAGTAACTCTGATCAGGACCACCAATTGTCGTCGAGATCATAAATGATTTTCCTTTTAATTTATCACCAGTATCTCCGTGAGCAAAACCATGCAAAAATACTCTATCTAACCACTCTTTCAGCATTCCAGGCATGCTATACCAATGAAATGGGTATTGAAAAATAACTATGTCAGCTCCTAACAGTGCTTTTTGCTCCGCATCGACGTTAATGTTAAAGTCAGGATACATTCTATAAAGATCTCTTACTTCAATATTATCTCTATCAACCAGCCTCTCTATAATAATTTTATTAGCGATTGATTGTTCATTTACATCCGGATGCGCAAGTGCAATTAAAACCTTCATAACTTATCCCTTAATTTATTAAACATATACGTAGCATCTCATTGCTACCAATATTGTTGCTCAGACACCAGAAGAGTAAACTAAGTAGAAATTCAAAGTAAGTACGCACATTTTTGGTATGTAGTGTCATTTTGTATACTAAGGGAGAGTTATCATGAGTCACAGCGACTATGACTGCAATAATGGTTGTCCAGTTGAAGCCACGTTAGAAGTTATTGGCGGAAAATGGAAAGGGATAGTACTTTACCATCTACTTTCAGAAACGATCCGTTTTAATGAATTACGCCGTTTAATGCCAGAAATTACACAACGAATGCTAACAAAACAGCTAAGAGAACTAGAAGCCGACAATCTGATTTCGAGAAAGATATACGCAGAAGTTCCCCCAAAAGTTGAATACTCAATAACGACCTACGGAAAATCCCTGAACCCCATAATAGAAGCGCTACATGCATGGGGCGTTCAACATTTGAAGAAATAAACTAGACACCCATTCTAAAAACAAAACCAATAATAACACCTTTTCGCGGCACTTAACCTATATAACTTTTAGGCACATCGTGATTGATTCAATGGGTTTAAAGGTGTTTGGTGAAGGAGAATGGAAGGTGCGTAAGCACGGCAAAGAAAAGCGCCGAGTATGGCGTAAACTCCACCTTGCTGTTGATACTGATACGCATGAAATAGTGAGCATGGTGGCATCACTCGATTCAGTGCATGATTGCGAAGCCTTACCCACACAGCTAAACCCACTTCGTCGCAAAATTCGAAAAGTCTCGGCGGATGGGGATTATGACACTAAACGCTGCTATGGGGTATTGGAACGAAAAAGAATAGCCCCGGTGATCCCACCGAGGCAAAACGCCGCTTACTGGGAGGAAGGCCATCCTCGCAACCAAGCCGTTGAAGCCCTGCAAAATGACCAACTAGAAGAATGGAAAACCCAATCGGGTTATCACGAGTGTTCACTGTCAGAGACGGCCATGTACCGCTACAAGCAGTTGACGAGTGATAAGTTGAGCTTACGTAATTACAACGCCCAAGCGGGTGGGGTGAAATGATGGCAAGTGTCAGTGCATTAAACAAAATGACTAGGCTAGGTATGCCTGTTCGTCAGGTAACTGGCTAAATAAAGTAAGAGCCTAGAATAACTGCACCTTGAGTTTGGATTTGATCAACAAGGCTCATAACAAGCACTCGACGCGAAGACTTTACTTAAGCGTTGATGGGTGGCGAATACTTCGCCACAATCATGGGTATCTAATATAATTTGGTGTTTAATATAATTTACGATATGCGTATGATTGCTCATGACCGCATAGGCGCACACATCAATGGCGAACACCTCCGCTAGCTTTAGCAAATAGTCTTCTACCCATTGGCGGCGATGGTCATAACTCTTGCCTGTTTGCTTATCCTCACCACATAAATAAGCCCGACGCACACAGCGGGAAACACAGTGGTAATAAGGCGTATCATCCAAGCTTACTTGCGATTTTCTAGGCTGAGGCATAATGATAACTCCCCCAAATAAACCACTGTTGATAGTTTAGACTATAATAAGCGTTTCGTTAGTTGGGGTATCTTGTTTGACGCGTTGTTTGACGCGTTGTTTGACGCGTTGTTTGACGCGTTGTTTGACGCGTTGTTTGACGCGTTGTTTGACGCGTTGTTTGACGCGTTGTTTGACGCGTTGTTTGACGCGTTGTTTGACGCGTTGTCTGACGCGTTGTCTGACGCGTTGTCTGACGCGTTGTCTGACGCGATACCGTGCTTAACTAAATGACGATAAAGCCAAAACCCACAAGGCCCAGCTTCATAAACTACACAAAGATGACTAGCCAAGTATTTATGTTTTTGATAGAATTATCGATAAATTTTTTGATAGAGCAAATATTGGTGGGGATGGTGCCATGGTAAATAGGCTCATCTCTCGAATTATCAATACAATAAGCGACATCTGTGGTTTCTTTGTGAACGTCTAGTCCAATGAAAAACGTGCTAGATTTAGACGTGTTGATCTCCTGTTCTGTTATGACTTCCATCTAACAGTGTGGCTCTAGTTTGACGAATCCACGATAAATGCAGGAGGTCGACACTTTCACCAGGGGATCATTATGTCTGGGGTGTAAAGGGTTGCATCACGTATATTTATTCACATTAAACTTTACAATTATTAAAGGATTAAAATTGAAAGAGTGTCCAATCATTATTGATTTAAAATTAGATGAAAAAAGCCTAAAAGCTATTGAGGAAATAAAACAAATATACAACTTGAAAAAGATTGGTAGATACGCTCTATTCATGGGCCATATTTATTCTATTTTTGGAGGTAGTGTAAAAAGGGGAGCGTCTAGTTCAGGTGTTTCCACTGTTATGAATGCTATTCCTAATGGCACAGCCAAGGAAGTACTAAATGGTGCAGGTAAAGTTGTTATTTCTGAGGCGAATCAAACAAGCTATAATATTTATATGGCTAATTGGGAGTATTTTTACCAATCCTTTGATGCTTTTGATAAAATAGCACAAGAAAGAATTGAATTTATTGCATTTAATCAAGGTCAAGCTCATATCTCTAAGCCTAAAGAATATAAATTTTGGAAGGCTATATATTTAGGTTGTAAATATAATGCTAAATAAAATTATTTTCACATTGTTACTGACACTTCCATTCTATTCTATGGCTGAAATTTCAGAGGAAGCTAAATATGCTTCTTTTTTGGTCCAGGTTAACTTAACTAAATATAGTGAGAAAAGTGAGCGATGTCGTAATAAAATGAGATCTTTTACGTTGTCATCAACTGACAGAGCCCGCCTAAAAAAATTACCTAAAGAGGCCTCAAAAGGTTTAACAAAGTTACTTGATGACGCGCTTCTACAATGTACTCAGCCTGAAATATTTAATTTAGCTAATTCATTACTTATTCTTGAGGAACAAAATACTTTAGAAAAATCTTCTGTTATTAAGGAGCAGGTACATTTAATTAGGAAGCTTGTTTTTTCTAAAACTTCTATTCAACCAAATATAGAGTACTCACAATTATCACCAGGATTACAGTCTAAGTTAAATAAAATTGATTTTTTAAAGTATCCTTTTGATATGTTTGTCGTTATTGAAGGTGCTTGGGGCCTCCCTCATTAATGCACCATAACAGGGCGAGCGCATGAGTATTTTTTAAGCATAAAGTGGTTATAGGTTGAATAGCATCTTACTAAGCCACAATTAAATTGCCTGCGCTTTTACTCTCTATCCTTTACGCCGTGCTCAATTTGAGCAAAAAGAAGAGCATAGACATCCATGTTAAAAACTACAGGGACAGTAACAACGTTAGTGAAGTGAACACCACTGAAATCATTTAGTCCTCAGGTTATTGTCATGCCGATTAACGGCTAAATTCACAATAGGTGACTCAGTTTGATGCAATTAACCAGACAGTCATCCCAACGAGCTGCTTTAGAATGACAATCTTGTTATTTCTTGCCATGCCTAGCTAGAATATATAAGGGCTCGCCATATTGTTGTGAAGTCATGTCCGCATCTCTGCTATACCAACTCCCAACTCCCAACTCCCAACTCCCAACTCCCAACTCTTAGCTCCTAACGCGCCACCTATAACTGCAGTTAATATCGCCATCGGTAAACGTAAGTGAATAAGCATGATTTGAACTGAATCTTCACCAGAAATGGAAAGCCAAATAAAGTTAAAGATCGCTTTCAGCCCCCTTGTTGCATCAAGTATAGAGTGTCCAGAAGCAGTACTTTTTATTTTTTCTTAATATTCAATTGCTTAATGTTAATTTCTTGTCAATGTATTGCCTATTTTGTTTCAAATGCAAATGATGTTTATTTGCATTATCGTTAGCAAATGGATAGTGTGACGCAGTCTTCAAGGCAGTTCAGTATTAATCGGTTAGCAAAATAGATAAGGACTCATATAAAATGTACAAAATATTACTTGGCTTAATCGCAGTTATTTTTAGTCAGGTTTCGTTTGCAAAACTCACCACTGTCACGGATGTTATTGATCGTGAAGTCACTTTTAATGCCCCAGCGCAACGTGTAGTTGTTGGCTTTTATCCAGAAGACTATATGGCAATAGGTACTGAAGCGGCATTTGATAATGTTGTTGGGATGGCAAAATACATGTGGGAAACTCGCACTGAAAACTGGGAGTTATATGTAAAACACCGTCCTTCTTTAAAAAATATTCCTGATATGGGTCGAGTGGATACCAACTCTTTCTCTGTTGAAAAGGTCATAGCACTAAACCCTGATCTATTGATGCTAGCCGAGTGGCAATATAAAGCGCTGGGGAGTGAAGTATCACGCTTCGAGTCTGTAGGGATCCCGATTATCGTTGTTGATTACAATGCCCAAACCGTAGAGCGTCATGTTAAGAGTACTGAGCTAATAGGTGTTATTACTGGCCAGGAAGAGCGCGCAGCCAAAATTTCGAGTGAGTACCAGCAAAGTGTAGAGATGATCAACGCTAGGTTAAAAGAAGCCAACCTGCCTAAACCGAAGGTTTATACTGAATACGGAGGTGCCGGTGTGGAAGAAATTGGTTATACGTTTGGTAAAAACATGTGGGGTGCTATTTCCACAATGGCTGGCGCAGATAATATCGCAGCTCCTTATGTCGAATGGTGGGGAAAACTCAATCCTGAACAAATTATTGCCGCTAACCCAGACATTGTGGTTATCACTGGTTATGAATCTGGTCGAGCAAATAAAACAGCGATGGTTATGGGACAAGGAGTTGATGAAGAGTTAGCGAAGCAACGTCTTCTCGGCTATAAAAATCGCGATGACTGGACAACGTTAGCAGCTGTGAAAAACAATCGAATCTATGGTGCATATCACGGTGCGGTTCGGACGATTTTGGATGGTGCTATGATCCAATATTACGCCAAGATAATGTATCCGGAAGTTTTTAAAGATTTAGACCCAGTTGAGTATTACCAAAATTTCTATAAAAAATACCTACCTGTTCGTCCGAAAGGCACGTTTATGACTCATTTATAGTTGATTACTTACAAGTAACAATACGGGAGTCAGTGACTCCCTAACAAGATAGCTAGACAGCGATTCCTGTTTTAAAATGTCTTCTTATTTTTCCAGCGTAGAGCTTGTATTGAGAAAACGATCTAGCTTGGTGAGCGCAGCACCACAAAGAACACTCTTGGTTGCAAGTCCCAGAGTGTGAAGACGTTTTTGAGGAATCGAGGGGCGATTCAACATTGCAACGCGATGAAAACTATAACTCAATATGCTTAAACAAAAAGTTGGGAGAGACGCATATTCTAGGACAAGCAATGCTTGACCAGCCACCATGTTATAGGCCAAATTAAGAGAGTGTATTCCCCTCTAACGCTTATTTAAGTAAGTGCTCTACAGACACATTACTTTTATAAAAACTGATACACATACAATCAATCTAATATCAAATTTAGCCGTATTATCTTCATTGATAAAGATGGAATTGCTTACTGGCTAGTGATGAGAAAAGGTTGATCATGGTAACAAATAACTAGACTGTCATCCTAACTCTCCAAACACATGCTTGCGCTATTGTGAGCAATGATGCAGCAAGCCATTTATAGGATTTAGTCGTGATTTGTCAGAACGTGGGCAAAATCGAGTATGAGCGCCTATCCGTTATTGGTTGAGGATACCACCCCTTATATTAGGCGCTAGCGGTTTATATTGCTGTTAATGCTGTCGCCTATCGTTAGTGGGATGTGCCTGCGCATATCATTGAGTTAAGCCATAACCACGATAAACCGAGAACCACAGCTCTAAGTTTACTGCTGCAAGCATTGCACAATCTGTTGTGGTGTTTACTTAAGCAGCTGAAGCTGCTGGTTAGGTTCGATAATGACATTTAGCCCAGTGGCATGATCGAGCTGCATTTTATATTACTTGTCCTGAACATTTTCTCAATATTGAGTGATTTAATTGTATCTAAGTCATTTATTCATTTGTTGGGGGGCGCTCTGCAAGCACAATCATTCTTACAATGATTGTTGTGTAAGCGACATTGATGAGGGCTTTGTGGCACGCACTTGCGACAAAAACTTCTTAGTGATGATTTATTCTTGTTTTTATTCAATGACTTATGGTTTTTATTCCAGTTGGCTCGGTATTCGCAATAGTTACTGCGGGAACCGTTTATCAAGCTAAAGGAAGAAAATATTATGGCTATTCGTCAATGTGCAATTTACGGAAAAGGTGGTATTGGTAAATCAACTACTACCCAAAACTTAGTAGGTGCTTTAGCAGAAGCTGGCAAGAAAGTAATGATTATCGGCTGTGATCCTAAAGCGGATTCAACCCGCCTTATTTTACATGCAAAAGCGCAAAATACCATTATGGAAATGGCTGCTGATGCGGGTTCTGTAGAAGATATCGAATTAGAAGATGTACTTAAAGTCGGTTACGGCGGTGTTCGTTGTGTTGAGTCTGGCGGTCCTGAGCCAGGTGTAGGTTGTGCGGGTCGTGGTGTGATTACTGCGATTAACTTCTTAGAAGAAGAAGGCGCCTATGAAGAAGATCTCGATTTCGTATTCTACGACGTATTGGGTGACGTGGTTTGTGGTGGTTTCGCTATGCCTATTCGCGAAAACAAAGCGCAAGAAATCTACATCGTGGTATCGGGTGAGATGATGGCGATGTATGCCGCAAACAACATCTCTAAAGGGATTTGTAAATATGCTGCCACCGGTAGTGTTCGTTTAGCGGGTCTGATTTGTAACTCACGTAAATGTGACCGTGAAGATGAACTGATTGAAGCGCTTGCGGCCAAAATTGGTACTCAAATGATCCACTTCGTACCGCGTGACAACGTTGTACAACAAGCTGAAATTCGTCGTATGACCGTGATTGAGTACAACCCTAAATGTAATCAAGCCGATGAATATCGCGCCCTCGCCAATAAAATTATCAACAACGAGTTATTTGTCGTTCCGACTCCTGTGACTATGGATGAGTTAGAAGAGTTGCTTATGGAATTCGGCATCATGGACGCAGAAGACGAGTCGATCATTGGTCAAGTTGCTGAAGAAGTGACCGCCTAATCATTCACCAACCAAGTGATCTTATTGATGCTATAGGAGGCAGCAATGTCTAACAATAAAGCAGAAACTCAAGCGCTGATTGATGAAGTGCTAGAAGTTTATCCAGAAAAAGCCAAAGCGGATCGTAAAAAGCACCTCGATGCCAACGACAGTGGAACGGGTAGTTGTATTACCGCTAACCGTAAGTCGTTGCCAGGGGTGATGACTGCGCGGGGCTGTGCTTACGCGGGTTCGAAAGGGGTTGTGTGGGGACCAATTAAAGATATGGTGCATATCTCTCATGGTCCTGTGGGTTGTGGCCAATACTCACGCGCTGGCCGTCGTAACTATTATACCGGTTATACCGGGGTAAACAGCTTCGGCACCATGAACTTTACCTCTGATTTCCAAGAGCGCGACATTGTGTTTGGGGGCGATAAAAAACTTGCCACCATGATCGACGAAGTGGAAATGTTGTTTCCATTAGCGAGCGGGATTTCTATTCAATCAGAATGTCCTGTCGGGCTGATCGGTGATGATATCGAAGCGGTTGCTAAAACCAAAGGTGCAGAAATCGGTAAAACCATCGTGCCAGTGCGTTGTGAAGGTTTCCGTGGGGTGAGTCAGTCGCTGGGTCACCACATCGCCAACGATACTTTACGAGATTACGTCTTGGATAAGTCGGAAGGTAAAGAAGTCGCGACCACCGATTACGATGTGGCCATCATTGGTGATTACAACATTGGTGGTGATGCCTGGTCTTCACGGATCTTATTGGAAGAAATTGGTTTACGGGTCGTGGCGCAGTGGTCGGGTGACGGTACCTTACCAGAGCTTGAAAATACCCCTTCGGTGAAGCTTAACCTAGTTCACTGTTATCGTTCGATGAACTACATCTGTCGCCACATGGAAGAAAAATACGGTGTGCCATGGATGGAATACAACCTATTTGGTCCCACTAAGTGTGAAGAGTCCTTACGCGCTATTGCGGCCAAGTTCGATGAGAAAATTCAGGCCAAGGCTGAAGAAGTGATTGCTGGTTACAAAGCGCAATGGCAAGCCGTTGTCGACAAGTACCGTCCTCGCTTAGAAGGCAAAAAAGTCATGTTGTATGTGGGGGGATTACGTCCGCGTCACGTGATTG
The DNA here is from genome assembly GCF_050870865.2 of Agarivorans sp. QJM3NY_33. NCBI lineage: Bacteria > Pseudomonadati > Pseudomonadota > Gammaproteobacteria > Alteromonadales > Alteromonadaceae > Agarivorans > Agarivorans sp. QJM3NY_33. The sequence goes on along the minus strand of NZ_CP194039.2, from coordinate 2,727,108 downwards.
GTGCCTATGAAGATTTAGGTATGGAAATTGTTGGTGCAGGTTATGAATTTGGTCATAACGATGATTACAGCAAAACCGTTCCTGAAGTGAAAGATGCCACCTTAATTTACGATGACGTAACAGGTTACGAGTTAGAAGCATTTGCCGACAAACTGAAACCCGATCTGATTGGTGCTGGTGTGAAAGAAAAATACATCTTCCAAAAAATGGGGATCCCGTTCCGTCAAATGCACAGCTGGGATTACTCCGGTCCTTATCATGGCTTCGATGGGTTTGCTATTTTCGCCCGCGACATGGACATGACGCTGAACAACCCTTGTTGGAATAAGTTAACGCCACCATGGAAGGCGGATAAGACAGAAAATCAAGCAGCTGCTTAAGCGCAGTCTAGTTTGCTTAGCAAGGTCAGGATGAGTGCAACCGCACTTGAGTGTTTAACTCAATCCGTTAGTTCACAGATGAGTGGCGCGGAAGGAGATATAAAATGAGTCAATCAGTAGACGATATCAAAGCTGGCTACCCGCTGTTTCAGCAGCCAGAATATCAAGACATGATGGCGCGCAAACGTGCCGATCATGAAGAAGGCGTGAGTGACGAGAAGATCAAAGAAGTCTTTGAGTGGACCACCACTGAAGCGTACCAAGAGCTTAACTTTTCACGCAAAACCTTAACTATCGATCCCGCAAAGGCCTGCCAACCACTTGGTTCGGTATTATGTGCCTTGGGTTTCGAAAAAACCCTCCCTTATGTACATGGTTCGCAAGGATGTGTGGCTTATTTCCGCACTTACTTTAACCGTCACTTTAAAGAGCCAGTGGCTTGTGTGTCAGATTCGATGACCGAAGATGCAGCGGTATTTGGCGGTCAAAAAAATATGTACGATGGCCTTCAAAACTCCTTGGCATTGTACAAGCCAGAGGTGATTGCTGTTTCTACTACCTGTATGGCGGAAGTTATTGGTGATGACTTGAATGCCTTCATTGGTAATGCCAAGAAAGAGGGTTACATCCCAGAAGACTTGCCAACCCCATTTGCCCATACACCGAGTTTTGTGGGCAGTCATGTCACCGGTTGGGATGGCATGTTTGAGGGCTTTGCCAAGTATTTCACGGGCAAAAACATGGACGATAAGGTGGTCGCTAGTAATGGCAAAATCAACCTTATTCCCGGCTTTGAAACCTACTTAGGAAACTACCGTGTCATCCATAGCATGCTGCAGCAGATGGATGTTAATTACAGTCTATTGAGTGATCCTTCGGAAGTACTCGATACGCCAGCTGATGGCGAATATCGTATGTACGCAGGCGGTACACCGCTGGCTGAGCTAGAAGATGCACCAAACGCGATTACCACCATTTTGCTGCAACCCGATCAATTGGTGAAAACCAAGAAGTTTGTGGAAGGCGTTTGGAAGCATGAAGTACCTACACTCAATATTCCAATGGGCTTAGATTGGACCGATGAATTCTTAATGAAGATTTCTGAACTCACTGGCAAAGCGATCCCTGAATCACTGGCGACCCAGCGTGGCCGTTTAGTGGACATGATGACTGACTCGCATACTTGGCTACATGGAGTCAGCTTCTCTATCTATGGCGACCCAGATTACTTAATGGGTTTAACTAAATTCCTGATGGAATTGGGCTGTGAAATTAAACACATCTTATGTAATAACGCCGCAAAACGCTGGCGTAAGAAGATGGAAGCCTTGATTGCGCAATCGCCAACTACGGCCAATGCTGAAATTCACGTCGGTAAAGATCTATGGCATTTCCGTTCATTGGTGTTCACTAATAAACCTGACTTTATGATTGGTAACTCATACGCCAAATTCATCCAACGCGATACCAAAGCCAAGGGTGAAGAGTTTGAAGTACCCCTGATTCGACTGGGTTTCCCCATTTTCGATCGCCACCATTTGCATCGTAACACCACTTTAGGCTACGAAGGCGGCATGTATATGCTGACCACGCTGGTTAACGAAGTGTTGGCAAAACTCGATGAAGACACTTCAGAGATGGGTAAAACAGACTACGGTTTCGATCTGGTTCGTTAAACCTCGTTATCTGTATGAAGCAATGGCCGGTGCACTGCTCCGGCCATCTTAAGGAATCTAAGTATGCCAAATCTTATTATTAGTCGTGAAGCTTCCGGCGCGCTGCAGGCTTATATCGCCAAGAAAGACCTGGAACTGCCCATTCAAAATTTACAGTTTGAGCAAAGCGACCAGTGGGGCGGAGAAATCGAACTCAGTGATGGGAGTAAATATTACATTGAACCCGTTAATCCTGAGCCTACCTTGCCTAAAACCTTTCGTGCCCGTCGAGCCTAATGTTTAGTTTTATCATCAGGAGATAGTTATGAGCGTTTCAATGAGTGACCAGTTAGCCTTAAGGTTAGCCATGGCGTCGAAAGCGATGCCTGATATCGAATTAAAACAATTTGTCGATATCTTGGTGAAACACTGTGGTGAGCCGCTGACCGAGAAAAAGCTTCGTGCTTTAAGTCCCAAGGCTTTACGCGAAGTACTTCAGTCTTCAAGCGCTCATCTTGAACGCGGTCAAGTGAATCAAGTACATGCCATTTTTAGTTCGACTCAGATCAGTGCTATGCAACCACCAGAAGTGCCTGTGAGTCGCGAACTATCTGGATCGGTGCTGCAATTAGCCGTGAGCTCGAACAATTTGGAAGATATAGACGGCCATTTTGGCTCGTGCTTGCGATTTCTGATTTATCAGGTGAACTCACAGGGCTATCAATTAGTCGATGTGCGCCCGGTGGTGGAAAATAAAACTGGGGACGAACGGACCAGCTATTTGATCGAACTAATTGGTGATTGCCAATTGCTCGCGACCCTATCGATTGGTGGGCCAGCGGCGGCACGAGTTAGTCGTGCCGACATTTTGCCGCTGAAACAATTAACCCCGCAGCCCAGCCAGATTATTTTAGAGCGTTTGCAAGAGGTGATGCAGGCCCCTCCACGATGGTTACAACGCTTGCTCGATAAACAACAAGCAATACCTACAGAGGACTGTTTATGCACACTGTAACAAACAAAGACATGAAACAATGCGGCTGTAAGGGTGAAGCGCACGACCATCAACCCGAACATCAGCATGAGTGTCAGTGCCAGCAAGAAGGGGGAGAGCATACAGCCGAACATCAATGTGGTTGTACTTCAGGTCAAGGCGAAACCCAATTTGAAGCGCTGGATATGGCGATGCTCGGTAATTTAGTTCAGCGCCTCGCGGACCCAGCCACTTTTGAGCAAAAGTTGAGTTGTTTTACCAAGCATCATCCTGGCGTTCGGGTGATCGTGTGTAGTGAGGACGACATGGCAGAACGTGAACCGTTTATGGCCTGCGAACACTTTGACATATTTTTAATGGCTAACGGTATGGGGTGCGCCCGTATTACCGATAGTATTGAACTGGCCATCGGTGTAATTATTGCTATGCACGAAGAGTAGACCCAAGTATGTGATAATTTTATTGCGAAGGTGTGGCTTCTATTTGAGCAATGCGGCATTTCGAGAAAATTTGTCGATTCGCGATTCTCAGTGGTTGATATTCAACAATGATTCACAGCCGCCTTGAGTAAGTGGTGCGCTTGTTTTTACTTAATTATACCTATGTAGCGGAAGTTATTGTTTACTATAAAAATATTAGCTTATTGACATCAAGCCACCAAATAGGTGGCTTGGATTCTAACCGTTTCCTACTTCATCGCTTAGAGACGTTCTATGGAATAAATTGCGCCGGAATCTTTCATTAATTTGAGTTGTTTGATGTCGAAGGATAAAGGTTCATCATCATAGTAAGAATCAGCTAAAGCCTTATTCTCTTCGATGTCTTTACGCACACCAGAGGCCTTATTGTAGGCAACCTGGCTCACTTGAAACGTCACTCTGTTTACTGAAATTTGTTTTATTCGGATCAGCCCGTATTTGTATTTTGGATCTGCTTCGGTAAATATTTTTGTGAAATTAACAATATATAAATCGTTAATCACGGGTTGCTCGATATAAGCCACTTCTTGAAGGCCATTTTGCTGTAAAGAATAACTTAGCGTTAAGGCCAAACAGGCAATGATAATCAGCCCGGAAAACATCGGTAGGGTATTTTTTGGATTATAAACCGTGTTCTTGATTTGCTTCGCTAAGTCGTTTGGTAATTCTTTGCCGATGAGTGTTTTTTTACAATGAGTGCATTCGATACCAACCTTTTTGGAGGTAATAAATGTGGGGATCCAATACAGGTGAAAGTATCGAAGTAAACCGAAAGTAATAAATTGTTCATTTTCACAATTTGGGCACTGGAGTCCTTCTATGACGTGCCCTGATATGGATTTACCCTTTGAGCCAAAAAATATCATTTCTTTCTCCGTTTTTGCTTCAGCTGTTATTACTCTGTGTTTACTTATGACGACAAAGTCACCAGCTGATCACGATTTTAGTAATAAATAATAGTTTGCTCATTAAACGTCTGTCGCTATTCAAAATCAAGAATAAATATCCAATTTAAAGAGGCATATGAGTCTCGAATGACTTGGCAAATTGTGGTTTAACTTAAATCGGTATTTATCGTTACGTTTTTGTGACTGATACAGTAAATAGTTTTTACAGTTGCCATGCAAAAGCCAATACGAGTCACTCAGTATGAGAGTGATAAAACATTTGGCTCAAGATGTTTCAACTTTTCGCAGGAAGTCATTTTGAACGGTATTGAATTGGTTTACGTCCGTTTTTTGGCAAAATTAATAGGTTTTTCCGTGGCACAAACACCGACCTAAAACCAGTCATGGCGAATAAGATCTATTTATCTGTTTGTAATCATCGGTGAAAATACATTCAGTACGAAGTATTGTGCCGCTTGGGAACACTTTATACAGAAACAAGAATGTGGGCATAACGCTATGATAATATTGTGTTTTATTCGGTTTCAATTACGCCGTTATCAAACTGAATACTTGAAGTTCGTCACAAAAATGTTTAGAGTACATAATAAATATGAATGATTTAGTTTCATACAAAATCAAGGATGTAATTAATGCGAAGCATACTAGAAGTGAAAAGCTTGTATAAAGTGTTCGGTGAAACACCCGAACTCGCTTTTCCTCTAATAGACAAAGGTCTCGATAAAGATCAAATATTCGAGAAAACAGGACTCACCGTCGGTGTGAAAGATGTTTCACTAAGTATTCAAGAAGGTGAAATTTTCGTCATCATGGGCCTATCTGGTTCCGGAAAGTCCACCCTTGTGCGTCTGCTAAATCGATTGATTGAGCCTACCCGAGGTAGCGTATTACTGAATGGAAGAGATATTGCTAAAATATCCGAAGCAGAATTAAGGGAAGTTCGTCGACAAAACGTATCTATGGTGTTCCAAAATTTTGCGCTGATGCCACATATGTCAGTGATTGAGAACGCGGCCTTTGGTTTGGAATTGGCAGGTATTGAACTCAATCAACGCAATGCCAGTGCGAAAGCAGCCTTGGATAGGGTTGGCTTAGATGCCTACTGTGACTCATATCCAGATGAACTTTCTGGTGGCATGAAGCAGCGTGTTGGTCTTGCAAGGGCTCTGGCGAACGACCCAGATATTTTGTTGATGGACGAGGCTTTTTCCGCTCTCGACCCGCTGATCCGCACCGAAATGCAAGATGAGTTAATCCGCTTACAAAATGATGATAAACGAACGATTGTATTTATCTCTCATGACCTCGATGAAGCCATGCGTATTGGTGATCGAATTGCTATTATGCAAGATGGGATCGTCGTTCAAGTGGGAACTCCTGATGAGATCTTACAAAAGCCAGCTAACGATTATGTGCGGTCATTTTTCCGTGGGGTAAATACGGCGACTATTTTCACAGCCAAAGATATCGCGCTTAAAAATCCTGCGGCAGTATTTAAGAAGCATGATAATGACGGTCCGGCGACCGCAATTCAATTGCTGGTAGATAATGATCGAGAGTTTGGCATCGTCGTTGACCGGGCCAACAAATTCTCGGGTATTGTCTCTTTAGATTCACTAAAGGCTGCCAAGAAAGATAATGCATCTTTAAGCAGCGCTTTACTTCCTGACACCATCACTATTGACCCAGAACTATCCGTTAGCGAGCTGATTGGCCCAGTTGCTCAAGTTCCTTATTCGGTGCCAGTTGTCGACCAACATGGTAAGTATTTTGGCGTGATTACTAAATCACGACTGTTAAAAGTATTAGATAGAGAATAGACATGACAACGGAAACAACGCCTGCGACAGAGATAGTAGACCCTTGGGCGACCGCAACCTCAGCGCCGGTTGCCGATCCTTGGGCAACTGCCACCCCAGCAACATCTGCTGCTGATCCTTGGTCTAGTGGTGCAGCAGACACCGCCAGTGCAGCCAATGATTGGCTAACGACCAATGCTGCACCGGAGTCATTTGATTGGCTTCATCCTTTTAAGGAGGCTGTCATTCCTTTCGATCACTGGATCGAAACCGCTTTAAACTGGCTAGTCGCTCATGGTCGGCCGTTATTTCAAGCCATTCGGGTCCCAATTGACATTATTCTACAATCTTTTGAAACGACCCTAGTGTCTACACCAGCACCGATAATGCTGTTCATCTTATTTTTGATTTCTTGGCAGTTAGCTGGGCGCAAAATGGGCATTGCATCTTTGCTGTCACTGACCATTATTGGTTTAATCGGCGCATGGTCTGAAGCCATGGTGACCTTGGCATTGGTGCTGACCTCAGTATTTTTCTGCTTATTAATTGGGCTCCCCATGGGGATTTGGCTGGCGCGAAGTCAGCGGGCTGCACGCATTATTCGACCCATGCTAGATGCCATGCAAACAACCCCCGCTTTTGTTTATTTAGTCCCCATTGTGATGTTATTTGGTATTGGTAATGTGCCCGGTGTGGTGGTGACGATTATTTTTGCCTTACCACCAATTGTTCGGCTCACTATTTTAGGGATCCAGCAGGTTCCAGAGGAGCTTATTGAAGCGGGACATGCCTTTGGCGCAAGTTCGAAGCAAATGCTTTATCGGATTCAACTTCCTTTAGCAATGCCCACGATTATGGCCGGAGTCAATCAAACCTTAATGCTGTCTTTATCGATGGTGGTTATTGCGTCGATGATCGCGGTGGGTGGCCTTGGTCAAATGGTACTGCGCGGTATCGGCCGTTTAGATATGGGGATGGCCTCGGTTGGCGGCCTCGGTATCGTTATTTTAGCTATTTTACTCGATCGGCTGACTCAAACCATTGGTGTTGAATCACGTGATCAGAAATCACGCTGGTATCACAGTGGCCCAGCAGCTTTTATTCACTCTATCTATCGTAAAGTTAAATCCTAATTAGACTTGAAACTCAAGGAGAGAAATATGAATACAACATGGAAAAGCTTGCTTACTGCAACGACCATGCTTACGGCGACGCTTTCAACTACGGTCTTAGCCGAAAAACTTCCAGGTGAAGGTATTACGGTTCAACCCGTTCAGTCAACTGTGGCAGAAGAGACATTTCAGACACTGATTGTAAATAAGGCGATGGAAGCTTTAGGTTACACCGTGAGTCCAACTAAAGAAGTGGACTATAATGTTGCTTATACTTCAATTGCTGAAGGTGATGCAACGTATTTAACCGTTGGCTGGTTTCCATTGCATGCCGATAAATATGCAAAAGCGGGCGCTGATGAAAAGTTCTTTCGCTCGGGAGAATATATTTCTGGTGCCGCTCAAGGTTACTTAATCGACAAAAAGACCGCGACTAAATACGGTATTACCAATATTGCTCAATTAAAGGATCCAAAAATCGCTAAGTTATTTGATGCTAATGGTGATGGTAAAGCTGACCTAACGGGCTGTAACCCTGGTTGGGGATGTGAAGGTGTGATTGAACATCAACTTTCTGCTTTCGGTTTAGAAAATACAGTTACGCATAACCAAGGTAATTACTCAGCGATCATCGCCGATACTATTTCTCGTTATAAAAATGGCGGTTCGATCTTGTATTACACCTGGACCCCTTATTGGGTGAGCGGTGTATTGGTCCCAGGTAAAGATGTCGTTTGGTTGGAAGTCCCGTTCTCGTCGCTCCCTGGCGAACGAACAGATGTTGATACCACTTTACCGAACGGTAAGAATTATGGTTTCCAAATGAACTCAATGAATATTGTTGCGAATAAAAAGTTTGCCGCAGAAAACCCAGCCGCAGAGAAGCTATTTTCTATCATAAAACTGAACATTAACGATGTTAGTGCTCAAAACATGATGATGAGTCAAGGGAAAAACAAAAGTAAGGATATTGAAGCCCACGCAAATGGATGGATTAAAGCCCATCAAAAACAATTTGATGCTTGGATAGCGGAAGCGAAAGCCGCTCTCGTGAAATAAGCAACGCTGGTTTTAGTTATAGATGAACTCTAAAAGTTCTGAGAATTTGACGCTTAAAAAGGTCACAGACTCAGAACTTTTTTATTGGAAACTAAACTCGCATTGGACAGAAAGGTGACTTGTACCATATCGAGCTAAGTTAATTATTGCTGAGTTTACTATTTTATAATTTCTAGATATGCGTATTCATGAGCGATGCTGAACGCCACTAATACCAGTAGTCCTGACATGGATCGATTAAATATTTTGAAGTAAACCGGATTATTTAGCTTTTTTCCAAGTTGCATGCCGATGATCGAGTAGCTAGTCGGCGCGCCAAAAGCAAGCATCGATAAACCCACAGACCAAAGAATCATACTCATTCCATAAATATCTTCTGCCGGGAACTGAATGGTTGCGATAGGCAGCGTTGCAACTAATCCTTTGGGGTTTAATAGTTGTATAAGAAAACCATCCCAAAATGACAAGGTTTTTTTATCATTGGACGAGGGCTTAATATCCACACTCGTTTTCATGATCTTCCATGCGACATATAAAATGTAGCAGCACCCCAATAAACTGAGGTAAGGTAGTAAGACAGGGTTTACCAAGGTCGCACCAAGCAAGCCAAGGCTAATAAAAAGTAGTAACATCGCGAACGCCACACCAGCAAAGAAGCCGATGTGACCACGAGTGTTTCTATTGATACCGCTATGCATGCCTAGTAGATTGACTGGCCCAGGCGAGTACATAATACTAAAAGCATAGATTAGAATGCTTAACATATTGAAACCTCGAATAAATTTATGCAGAAAGTTGGCGTTGGAAGGTTTTTGGCGTCATTCCATATACACGTTTAAAATGGCGGATCAGATGACTGCTATCGGCAAATCCAGCCATGAAAGCCGCTTCATTTAGTGATTGTCCTGACTCGATAATTTTTCGCGCAACATTGACTCGGCAGCTCAATACGTACTGGTGAGGTGTAATCCCAAATTGCTGACGAAATAGCCGAATAAAGTGAAATTTAGACATGTTGGCGGCCATGGCTATATCGTCAATTGATAAATCTTGCGCGAGGCTGGCCAAAATATAATCCTTTGCCCTAAGCAGCAATTTATCGCTTGGTTTATTATTTGGTTTCTCAATGCTTAAAACCCCAGACATTGATACCAGTGATTGTGCAATTCGAAATAAGCAAGATTCAAACTCGATTTTTGAATAGTGGGCTTGGTCGATGATGGATGAAAATTGGAGGATCTGGTGGCGAAGCATCCGGTTTTCGATCAAGGGTTGCTCAAACCTTGGGATCGAATGTTGTGGGTAACCGAGGGCTCGGAATAAGGGATGAAGTTCCTTTGGATGAATATAAAGCATTACATACTTAAGATGTTGCTCTCCTCCGGAATGTCCGTCATGAACTTGTTCAGGGTTGAACAGCAACACTCCACCCTGAGGACTCTTGTGATAAGCATTTTGGCAGAAAAAATCTTGGCGGCCCTGTAAAGTCACACCCAAAGAATATTCTTCATGGGCATGTTTAGAATAGGAAAAATCACTCATGGTGGCATTTAGCGCGGTGATATTTTTCCAGCTGCTGCTATTGATGAACTGGAATTGATTCTCTTGCGCCATTGGCTTGCCCTTCTCGATTACTCTCCGTTGATCTTGAATATCAGTATAGGGAGATTTGCGGCGAAAAGATTGAACAAAATTGCGAAACTAAGTGCTGAATATTTACGGCATTAGCTTTGTATTTATACCAATGTCACTCATTATCTGCTCATTCTTGTTGGCCTAAATCAGCGCTGACTGTGTCGTGAATCTTATCATTGAGCCTTTAGTTAACGCATTTTATGCTTGGTTATCGGCAGATTTATTCGGCGCCATTAGTTTGCAAGATTGGTTTTGCCTGAAAATAACCAAATGGTGATGGTTCGAATTGCGATAAGTTGAGCTTATAGAATCAGACGAGTGATGATCAGCTTTAAATGTGTGAAGGGGTCATATGGCGGGACATGTTGAATGATAATTCCGTTCTGATTTATCTTTACTCCTTTAAATATTAATATTTATCAGTTGCTTAAGAGAAGGATAAAGAGTCTAATTTATCTTTAATAAAGCGTGTACTGCTTGTTACCCCAATGGAGAAAAAATGAGAATGAGCGATGTCATCAATAGTAATTTGTTTTTAGTAAAAGAGCATGTCGGCTTATTCAAAGCTGCCAATAACTTCGATATTTATGACCCTTCTACCGGGGACGTAATCATGCAGTGCAGAGAACCTTCTTTAGGTTTTTTTACCAAGATGCTGCGGTTTACTGACTATAAACGAATGACACCGTTCGACATTCAAATAACCACACCTGATGGGCAGCGCATCGTTCGCCTTCAGCGGGGGATTTCACTGTTTTTATCAAAAGTTACCGTGAGTGATCAAAATAACCAAACGATTGGTGGTTTTGCGCAGAAGTTTTTTTCAATTGGTGGGAAGTTTGATGTGCTTGATAAGCATGATCAAATGATCTGTCAATTGGAAGGAAAATGGACGGGGTGGGATTTCTACTTTAAAAAAGATGGGAAAGAGTTTGCTCACGTCTCTAAGAAATGGGCCGGATTAGGTAAAGAACTATTTACCAGTGCGGATAACTATATTCTTGAAATATCAAATGATGTACCAGAGAACGATGATGTTCGAAAACTCATTTTAGCCGCGGTGATGTGTATTGATATGGTTTTGAAGGAGTAGACGACCGTCCATCAACTGATAGAAGGGCGATGATTGCCTGCGCACTAGCGCTATGTTTCTTCCGGTACTTGGTGCGCTGATCGTTATTTTTTTGAGATAGGTTTTCACAATAAATGGTTAGCGGTAGGGTGAGAGCGTGAGTGTTCGTATTGCAGGTGATCTTAATAATAATGGTTTGGATCTGAACTGAACTAATACGGCGTCTGGCGCTCTATGCCTTATGACAACATTGCTAGGTTATAAATATAAAACTGTCAGCAAAATTTTTGATAATAATGCGATTATTGCTAGTAGTTTGATATGAGGAAAGGAAGATCGATATGAGTAAATTTAGCTTTTTTCGTTGTATATGGTTTTTTCTTTTGTGTACTCAATCATACCTTTATATTTAGCAGGAGGGGCTTTTATATTTCTAACTTTTATGTTTAGGTCATATATGCTCTTTGATTTTAAAACCTTTTATCATTTTTATCAAAAAGAAACGAGTATATATGCGTTTGTAAATGTTGTATTTAGTTCATTTTCATTTTTTTCATTATCATTTTTTATTATCTTTTCTCTTTCATATTGGTTTTTGTATGTGGTTAGTCCAGGGGATGTTGTACATGTCATAAAAAACCACAGAACGAGTGTGGCTTTAATCAGAATATAGGTGATTTAGAGGTCGGCATTCCATGTAGACGTATAAAAGATGCAAGATATATTGAAATTAAAAAATTTACCGGTGGGTATCTTTTAAAGATTATTTAGGCTGCAGTGGTCAAAGGATTTAAATTCAAATAAAAAGGTAGCTTGAATAGCTACCTTTTAAAATCAGACTTTGTTTTAGCTAAGGGGTAATTAAACAACCATCGCTACTGTCTGAATTGGTATAAACAATATCACCCACCGGATTGTAGTCTGAGGCGACAATACTGCCCTGTTTTTTGAAGAAATCGTATAACACATCGGCGTCAACATAACCGGTTTGCTGTGGTTCTATCACTGGGTAACCATCACCGCCAGCGGCGCTGAAACTCGGCACGGTTAAGGTGTAGTTATTGCTTGCACTGAATGTTTTACCGTTAATCTCATTAATGTTTACGGTTTGAGCCGTGCAATCAACACTCATTTTAACGCCTGTGATTTGAGCATAACCACCAGAGCCGATTTGGATGCTAGCGACTGGGCCTAAGTAGTCAGTGATTTGTTGACCGGTCATGGTACTGAGCGTTACGGTATTACCGAAGGGTTGCACGGTAAGCACGTCGCGATAACTTATTTCACCTGCCGCAATGGAGGCTCGAACACCACCAGAATTCATTACGCCAATATCTGCGACAACTTTACTACGTTGAGCTTCGGCAACTAGGCGGCCTAAGTTAGTTTGTTTATAACGCACGTTGCTGCGTTCGCCATCGAGTAAGCCATCACTTGTGGCTATCACTTCCCCAAGTTTTTCTTGTCCTTGCTCTTGGTAGTAAGACAGAAGTTGCTCTAAGGCCGCATCGGGCTCGATTTTTTCTCCAGCAAGTACTTCGGCTCCGGTTTCGTTACCTTGTGCATCAGTTTCTTTTTTCAATAGGTTCACTGGGATTAATTTGTAGCTAGATAAATGCAGTTCATGATTAAAGTATTCAAAGTCGGCGCGACCGACGTACTTGCCCCATTCATAGGCTTGCATGATGTAGGTGCCGTTTTGTTTATCGGGCACACAGTCGTCTCCGGGCTTGAAGTCGGCGTAAGCACTGCCTTCCATACACACCGGATTTTGTGAGTGACCACCAATAATGGCTTGTAACGCACCGGTTTCTAGATAGTTAGCAAGCGTTACATCTCCCGGGGCGTTGCTGCCGTGAAGGCTTCTTGCGTAGTGGCCCATATGAGTTGATGCCAAAATGACATCAGCGGTTTTTGCCGCTTGAATTTCTTTAATGACCTTGGCAGCTTCTACTTTAGGATCGGTAAATGTGAGTTCTGAAATAAACTCAGGATTGCCAATTTTTACTGTGTCTTCAGTGGTTAATCCAATCACTGCGACTTTAAGACCGTTTACATCGAAAATCTTGTAGGGGTCAAAATAACGAGTCCCATCGGCTTTATAGATGTTAGCGGCGAGCATTGGAAAGTTGGCGATGGAGCGTTGTGAATCGAGGATCTCCAAAGGATTATCGAACTCGTGGTTACCGACTGCCATCGCGTCATAGCCAATTTGATTCATCCCGATGAAATCAGGTACAGCATCTTGTAAATCTGATTCGGGGACGCCAGTGTTAATGTCTCCTCCAGATAGCAACAGTGTCTCTCCGCCATTTGCTTCTACTTCGGCACGGATCTGATCCACCAAGGTTTTACGTGCTGCCATTCCGTATTCATTTTTACTGTTTTTCCAAAAACGGCCGTGATGGTCATTGGTATGCAAAATGGTAAATCGGGTACAAGCATCGCCTGCTTCAGCGCAGCTGTTTGCCTTTGCGATAGCGGCGTCATTATCACTATTATTACATCCTGCTAGTGAAGCTAAAATTGCGCTAGCCACTAGTCCTTTAGTTAATGCGTTTGACATCAAGTTGGATCCTTACTCTATTGTTGTTTGTTAGGTGTGCTTGTATTTTTAGACAAAAGCTCACGACCGCTGCAGTTACGAACGGTTTTAAACACCTTAATCCACTTAGTTTACAAATACATGTCAGTCCATAACTTTATACTGGCCTTGGTTTCTGCCGCAAAACTGATGCGGGGCTTTTTGCTGGTGTTCAGGGTGCTTTTTTATCTCTCGAAGCATGTGTTTTGATGGCTTAAACCGTGCTTTCAATGATGTTATTAGAGTGATTGTGATTTTTGTAAAATATTTGTCAAATGAAGGGGATGACTTTCTCTCTAGGCTCATTTAGGCTTGCCTGAATAATAAAGGGCGCTTTTCCTCGGCTGTCGGCGTATATGCAACTTCGCTTTTGCCTGAATTGGCGTCATAATCCCGACGATGCGCTATTGTCATTGTTTAATTGAAGGCGAATAAATGGAACAAGCTAAAGTAGATAAGAGCTTAATCGGTGTGGGCTCTGCAACCCTAAGTGTATGGGCTGGTGAGCAATCGGGTCACCCCTATGGCGCGACGCAAACGCCTATCGTGGCCAGTGCGGCGCATGCCTATTCTGATATTGATCAATGGTATGAGGTGGCGCTAGGTCAACAACCGGGTTTTATCTACAGTCGTATGAGTAATCCAACGGTTGCGGTTTTGGAAGCGAAGCTTAGTGTTTTAGAGCAGGCCGAAGCGGCGGTGGCATTTAGCAGTGGCATGGGGGTGATCAGCAGTGTGCTGTATACGTTTTTGAGTCATGGAAAGCGGGTTGTATCGACTAAAGACAGTTATGGCGGGACTAATAAAATTTTTGAAGAATTTTTGCCGCGTATGGGCGTTGATGTGTGCCTGTGTGACACTGTGGATCATCAGCAAATTGAAGCTCAGATTGCTCAAGGTTGTGATCTCTTGTATTTAGAAACACCCACCAATCCAAGCTTAAAAATATTGGATATTAAACGTTTAGTTGCCGCAGCTAAAAAAGTTGGTGCCTTAGTGGTGGCCGATAATACCTTCGCGACGCCCATCAACCAAAATCCGCTCTCTCTGGGGGTTGATGTGGTGGTACATAGTGCGACCAAATATTTGAGTGGTCATGGTGATGTGATGGGCGGAATTGCCTGTGGTTCTAAGGTCTTGATGGAGCAAGTGCGACATTATCGTGAGATTAATGGTGCTGCGCTCGATCCCTTTGCTGCGTATTTGATTATTCGTGGGATCAAAACACTAGCCTTACGTTTTCGCCAGCAACAGGCGAGTGCTAAAGCCATGGCAGATTTTTTGCTGACACAAACCTTGGTTGAATCGGTCAATTATCCTGGTCTTGAGCAACATCCAAACCACCTAATCGCCAAGCAACAGATGCGGGGTTTTGGGGCAATAGTGAGTTTTGTGCTGAAAGGTGGAATGGATGCCGTGAAGCTACTATTACCAAAGTTGAAGTATGCCCACTGCGCTGGAAATTTGGGCGCTGTAGAGACAATTTATGGGCCGGCACGTACCACAAGTCATGTAGAAAATACTTTAGAGGAGCGTCAAGCGCTGGGTATTTCTGAAGGATTAGTCCGCATTTCTGTCGGGATTGAAGATACCGACGATCTGCTGGCTGATCTAAAACAAGCACTGGCTGCGACAGCAACCGAATTAGAAAATAAATAATTTATCAATGCAAACAACACCATTTAGTTCAAGGATATACATGAATCCCTTTGTTAAAAACACATTTGCGGGCATTGCCTTTGCAAGTTTGTCACTGATGCATACCACAGCCTCTGCTGCGGAGCCTACCATTGAAACTATTCTGTCCAACGGCGAGTTAAAGGTCTGCTTTGAAGCTGGCTATATTCCCTTCGAGATGAAGAGTAAAGATGGCCGTTATATCGGTTTTGATATTGATATTGCCAAGCTCATGGCGCGTGCTATGAAAGTAAATTTTGTCCCCGTAAATACCGCATGGGATGGTATTATTCCAGCGCTGCAAACGGGCAAGTGTGACATCATTATTGGCGGCATTGCTATCACTCCTGAACGTAATCTCAAGGTGATGTTTTCCAATACCTACATTGAAATTGGTCAAACAGTCTTGTTATCACCAAAGTTGAAAGATAGCGTGAAAAGTTACCGTGATTTAAATGATTCGAAATACACAGTGGTTTCACAAGTCGGCACTACCGGTGCGATTGCGGCGAAGAAGTACCTACCAAAAGCCAATATTGATTTGTTTGAAACTTCGGCGGATGCCGTGTTGCAGGTGAGTAATGGCAAAGCGGATGCGTTTGTATACGACTTACCTTACAACGCTCTATACGCTTCGCAACACCAAGATAAGGTTTATCACTTAGATAGTTCCTTCACCTATGAACCCTTGGGTTGGGCAATTCGTAAACATGACTACCATTTTCTGAATTTCTTAAATAATTATCTTGTTCAAATTAAAAAAGATGGTTCTTACCAGCGGATTTATGACAAGTGGTTTAAGTCGGACGCTTGGCTTAGCAGCATTCAGTAGCCTTCGTTAGGGGGAATGCTTCTTGATAAAAAAGAGCCAGTTTTCGCTGGCTTTTTTTAGGTAACGACTCTCGAGCTTGGTGTCGCGGTATTGATTGGTACCGCAACTCAAGGCTACTAGCTTGTATCTGCGAGTTTGATTCTCGCGGTCACTCTCGTTCGCACAAGCATTATCTCTGGTACCTCATAGGCAATGGTCAGAGTCTTGCTATTGGCGACTCAGTTCATAAAGACGTTGTGCTTGTCGTGTCGCTTCGCTACTCACCTGTCTAAATTCGTCGGCATCACTAACATTTTGATTTGAGATTTCGCGGATCCGTTCTGCAAGCATCTCTACGTTATCAGTGACCTTCGATTGCTCGTTGGTGGCCACGGCAATGTTGTTGGCGCGCTCTTTAATATCATTAAAGGCGCTGACAATTTGCTCGTATTGGCTACGGGTGGTGGTAGAGCGTTGATTCACCGTTTCAGAGTACCCGCGACATTCTTCTATCACCGTAACGCCTTGTTGTGAGGCTTGTTGCAGTTGATTGATCATGGTTTCTATTTCGCCTGCTGATTGCTGGGTTTTTTGGGCGAGAGTTCGTACTTCATCGGCAACCACGGCAAAACCACGTCCAGAATCACCAGCGCGAGCCGCCTCAATCGCGGCATTCAGTGCTAGCAAATTGGTTTGCTCAGAAATACTCATGATGACATCCAATACCTTACTGACCGACTGCGAGTCTTGTGAAAGTTTCTCTATAACAGTGACCGATTCCGCCAATTTATCAAATAGTAAGGAAATGGATTCTGAGTTTTGCTCGATTACGGTAAAGCCTTGATTCACTCGGTCGGAAGAGTCGGTGGTGATCTCCGCCACTGACGCTACATCCTGTGATACCGATGAGGCCGTTGCAGACATCTCATTAATCGCGGTAGCAAGAGTATTATTTTCATCCATTAGTTGTTGCGCTCGCTGTTGGCTTGCCTCGCTCAGGCCATCCATTGAGCTTGCATTATTCTTTACGTTTTCGGCTTCTTGCTTCACACGTTTGAGGATGCCGAGTAAATGATCGCCGTAGTCATTAATCGCTTGCGCTAACTCACTCATCTCATCTTTGCCGTTGATCTTGAGTTTTGTATCGAGCCGACCTTGAATTAATGAGCGAACTTGGTTGGTGGTTAAATTAATGTTGGTAATTAAGCGCTTAGCTGACACCAGTAAGGCAATAATAAACACAAGGATCAAGCCTGCAAAGGCAAGATAGAGGGTGGTGGTTAATGAGCGCATATCTTTTAGTGCCACTTGAGCGGGTAAGATTACCGCCGCAGTCCAGCCTTGATCGGGTAGGGTAAAGCGCACTAGCATCGATGCGTCATTACGAACCACGCCTTGTTTAAACTCAACCATATCCTTATTGTTCGCTTGCAGAGCCGCCGCTAAAGGGGCTAGAGAAGCGTCTTGCTGGCTTAAATCATTTAAGCTGAGCATCGTAATATTTTGTTTACGTAATAAGGGCAGTGAAACAATTTGCCCAGTTTGATCGACAATTAGACTGTAGGTTCCGGTTTCATTGTTTTCAGTGATTAAGCTTTGTTCAATATTAGCTAATTCCACATCGATGGTAGCCACCCCCCAAAATTGGCCATCACGTTGAATCTTGACCGAACAGGTGACCATTGACTCATTGGATACTGGATCAACATACACTTCAGACCAAACACATTGCCCTTGTGTGGCTTGTTTGGCATTGGTGTACCATGATTCCTGCTGGTATGGACTGCTATTTGGCTTATTATAGTCATCTAGGAGGGAGAGCTGGTTTGGCCCTGTTTTGGCCCAAAATAACGAAGCCTTTTGGCTATCTGGGTTAAATTTATTGGGTTCAGGCCAAATGCCACCGCCCACAACGCCTTCACCGCTCTTAATGAGTGGTTCAATGTGGGTAATAAATGTCGCTTTCTCTAGTGGAAGGCCCCCAGCTAGAGCGGCTAAGTTTCGGGTAAGAACGGCGTTTTCGCTGAGATCTTCGGCAATCGCTTTGCCGATGACCTTGGCTTGGAATGTCGCCGTGGTTACGGCTTGGTTCTTAATGACTGGTATAACGACGGTTTGCACGATAGTAAATAACAAAAGTAATGATGCAATCAGCAAAATAGCGCTACTGATATAAAACTTATGTTTAATGGACATGGCGGATACCCTTGTGAAAAATAGAATATTCTTGTATTTGGTTGAGCTTTCTGTTGGTTGAACTTATCGGGAGGTGCTGACCGCAGTTCAAATAAAAAGAGCTACCATTGGCAGCTCTTTTTTATATCAAATGATCATAACTAAATAATTACAGTTTAGCGGCTTCGTCAAATACTTTATGGGTGTAGGCACCTTCGGGCATTTTGGTGATAACCGGTGTTGAATCACTATCGAGTAAGATTTTAACGGTACGGTCAAAGGCTGCGGGTTCGAGGTAACCAATGCCTTTATCGCTATTACTTAACAATTTTGCAACCTCAGTGGCCATGCGAATTTGATGTGCTTCAGTTTGCGCGCCAGTATCATCGTAGTCTAATACAATGAGAGCCGCTTCTTTGGGATGTGCTGCTGCCCATTCCCAGCCTTCAATCGATGCTTTGAGGAATTTGGCATAGGTAGTGACTTTTTTACTGTCTTTTAGACTGTCTTCTAGAACGTACAGGCCATCCTCTAGCGTTGCAACGCCTTCATCTTCATACTTGAATAGCACTAGTTCGTCGTTGCTTAAACCGCCATCAAGCACTTGACCGTATTCGTTGTAGGTCATGGTGGAGACACAATCAGCTTGACCTTGGAAGATCGGATCAACATTAAAGCCTTGTTTCAATACTGTCACGCCATCTTTGCCGCCGGTGGTGGCGTAACCGAGTTTAGACATCCAACTTAGGAAAGGGTATTCGTTGCCGAAGAACCAAACCCCTAAGGTTTTACCTTTAAAATCTGCCGGGCTGCTAATGCCACTCGACTTAAGGCAAGTGAGCATCATGCCTGACTTACCGTAGATTTGACCAATATTGACCAGTGGCAGGCCTTTTTCTCGGGTAGCAAGTGCAGAAGGCATCCAGTCTACAATTACATCGGCACCGCCGCCTGCCAGTACTTGGGCTGGCGCAATATCGGGTCCACCAGGCTTAATGGTTAAATCGATCCCTTGGTCTTTGTAAAAACCTTTATTGAGCGCGACGTAGTAACCGGCAAATTGGGCTTGAGTGACCCATTTTAGTTGTAAGGTTAGTTTTTCAGCTGCGCTTGCGCTGAGGCTAGCGGCCATTAAAGCGACGCCAGATGCTAGTGAAATCAGAGATCGATTCATAGTTAATTCCCTTTATTGCTACAAGTGTTTGAAGTAATTGCCTAGGGGTCTGATGTCCCTAGTGTTTATTCCCACCTCGAAACGAGGGGTGCCAAAATAGCAGTGATTTTTCTAACAAGGCTAAAGCCCCGTAACTTAAAGAGCCGGCAATTGCTGCTACCACAATCGTGGCCCATACCATGTCCATGTTCATTCGGCCAACCTCGGTTGAAATTCGAAATCCCATGCCAACAATCGGGGTACCAAAAAACTCGGCCACAATAGCGCCAATTAAGGCCAACGTTGAGTTGAGTTTTAAGGCGTTAAATATAAAAGGCAGTGCTTGCGGCAGCTGACTTTTGATGAAGATTTGGGTTTTACTGGCGGCATAGGTATGCATCAAATCTCTGTGGATCGCATCTGTTGCCTGTAGGCCGGTTAGAGTATTAATAAACATGGGGAAGAAAGTCATGACCACGATCACTGCGGCCTTGGATTGCCAATCGAAGCCAAACCACATCACCATAATCGGCGCGATCCCCACAATCGGAATGGCCGACATAAAATTACCCAATGGCACCAAACCATTACGTAAAAACGCACTTTTTACCGCCCATTGCGCGACCACAAAACCCGAGGCGCAACCTAGCAAATAACCCGCGAGAACTGCTTTTAAGTAAGTCTGCTTAAAGTCTCCCCATAACATCGGCAGATTATTGATTAAGGCTGTGAAAATTTTAGAAGGGGCGGGTAATAACACTGCAGAGATAGCGTAACCAGTGACGATGCTTTGCCAAGCAAGGATCAGCATAAAGGCAAATAAGCTAGGGATCAGTGGTTTAATATAGCGAGCAAATGCCGGGCGTGAAGTACTCAAATGAGTGAGCTGACTTAACAGCGCCGCAGTGGCGTAAGTCGCTAACAATAAAAGGATAATCAAGCTTGGTGCTCGTTGGTAAAAGCCTGCTTCCACTTTCATCGTCAAAGCCAGTTGCAGTAGCAGCAAGCCAAGATATAAGGCATTAGAAAAATAGTTAAGCATTGCTCAATCCCCCGCGTCGTTTTAATAGCGACTTTTCAGCCAAACCGACAAGCCATACTAAGAGTGAGCCAAGCAGTGCAGCCATGATTAATGCAGCCCAAATTTGCTGGGTTTGTCCATAATAGGAGCCACTGAGTAAGCGAGAACCTAAGCCACCTTGAGCCCCGGTTGGCAGCTCGGCAACAATGGCGCCAACTAAGGCTGCGGCAATCGCAACTTTTAAACTGGCAAACAGGTAGGGTTGGGCAGAGTACCAGCGTAGTTTCCAGAATACTTGCAGGGTGCTGGCACTATAGGTATACATTAATTCTTCGTGAATGGTGTCGGAGGCGCGTAAACCTTTAACCATACCGATGGTCACCGGGAAGAACGACAAATACATCGAGATCACCGCCTTGGGGACCACGCCCGTAATATTGAGTGCGCCGAGTACCACCACAATGATTGGCGCGATGGCCAAAATGGGAATGGTTTGTGAGGCGATCACCCAGGGCATTAAGCTCGCTTCTAAGGTTTTGTTATGCACAATACCGATGGCAATTAGCATGCCTAATAAGGAGCCAAAAACGAAGCCTAAAAGGGTTGAGTTAAGGGTAATGATGCTGTGAAATACCAAGGAACGCTTAGAAGTTACCGAGGTATCAAAGACCGATTTTTTAAGTTCTAGAGCCACCTGATGGGGGGCTGGTAACATCGGCCTTTTAACTTGATACGCTTGGCTGATGACCTGGCTATAGCTCCAGTCTTGTTTCTTACGTTCAAGGTTATGGATCAGTTGGTTGCCATTCATGATCAATGCGGCTAAATACCAAATGGCGAGTAGCGCGATGATTAAGCTGGCTAAAGACAGCCACTGACGGTCCTTCGTAGTGCTTTGCATAGTTTACTCTCTGCTGTGCTTAGTCAATGGCATGATCGGTGGCCAGTGCGGTACGAATTTCCGCGGCCAGTTCATGAAAAGCCGCTTCATCTCGCAGTGCTAAGGTTTTCAAACGAGGTAAGGGGCTTTCGATGACTTTCACGATCCGTCCAGGGCGCGGTGACATCACCACAATATGGGTCGACAACAGTACTGCTTCGGCAATGGAGTGCGTCACAAAGACCACGGTTTTTTGAGTCTCTTGCCAAATTCTCAATAGTTCTATGTTCATATGGTCACGGGTAATTTCATCCAAAGCGCCAAAGGGCTCGTCCATCAACAACAGGTCGGGATTGAGGCACAGCGCCCGAGCAATGGAGGCGCGCTGTTGCATACCGCCAGATAACTGCCAGGGAAATTTATTATGGAAGTCTTGCAGGCCTACCATCTTCAAATACTTATCGATTTGCTTTTGTTGATGGGTGCCAGTTTGTCCGGAGATTTCCATCGGCAGTGCGCAGTTTTGTTGAATAGTACGCCAGGGTAATAAACCTGGGGCCTGAAACACATAGCCATAAAGTCGATTTAAGCGAGCGTCTCTGGGTGAGGTTCCATCAACCTTTATTTTCCCTGCTGTGGCCTGCTCTAAATCGGCGATCACTCGTAACAAGGTGGTTTTACCGCAACCTGAGGGGCCGATAAATGAAACAAAATCCCCTTCGTTAATATTGAGCTGGATATTCGACAAGGCATTGACCGGTCCATCGTTGGTATTAAACACCAAAGACAAGTCTTCAATGGCAATCATCGAACGATGACTCGGCGCTTTATCGGCAGTGGTTTGTTCAGTGGTCTGTTGTGCTACTGCTAACATAGTCTCTCTCTCATATTTTTATTGTTTTTGGGCGGCTCATTTGAGGCGGCAGCGTTATCGTTCTATTCCAACAGGTGCATGGCTTTGGTTATATTTTTGAACCGCTTCGAAAATCGATGGAAAGGCTGGACGTTTAATGTAACGTCCGGCACCTTCAACCACGTTTAACTGCCCGTTTTTAAAGACGACATTGCCTTGGCTGATGGTGATGTGCGGAGCACCTTGTACTGTTCGGCCTTCGAAAATATTAAAATCTATTTTTTGATGATGGGTTTTGGCCGAAAGGGTATGTGTTTTTGTTGGATCCCAAATCACGATATCGGCATCAGAACCCACAGCAATACAGCCTTTCTGAGGGTAAAGATTGAATATTTTGGCACTGTTGGTGGACGTCACTGCCACAAACTCGCTCTCGCTTAAACGACCTTTATTCACTCCAGAATCCCACAGCACCATCATTCGATCTTCGACGCCAGCAGTGCCATTGGGGATTTTAGTGAAATCGTCTTTCCCATTCGCTTTTTGGTCAGCGCAGAAGCAGCAGTGATCAGTGGCGGTGGTTTGCAGGGTGCCGCCTTGTAGCGCCTTCCATAGAACTTCCTGATGTCCTTTCGGTCTGAACGGTGGGCTCATTACATGCGCAGCGGCACTGGCCCAGTCGCTTTGTCGATAGACACTGTCGTCCAACTCAAGATGACCAGCTAAACATTCACCGTAAACTCGTTGGCCTTCATGGCGCGCCCGAGCGATTTCATCCACAGCTTCTTTACAAGACACATGCACTAAATAGAGTGGCACACCGAGCGATTGCGCAATCCGAATTGCGCGGTTGGCGGCTTCGCCTTCCACCTCGGTTGGGCGCGATAGGGGATGCGCTTCGGGGCCGGTTAAGCCGGCTTTGAGTAATTTCTTTTGTAGGTGATCGACCAACTCGCCATTTTCGGCGTGTACCGTTGGCATTGCGCCTAATTCTAAACAGCGATTGAAGCTATTTACCAGTGTTTCATCTTCGGCCATGATGGCATTTTTATAGGCCATGAAATGCTTGAAACTGTTTACCCCTTCTTGGTTCACGAGTGTGCCCATATCTTGATAAACGCTGTCGTCCCACCAGGTGATGGCGACATGAAAGGAATAATCGCAAACTGAGCGAGCCGCCCAGTCCTTCCAGGTTTGGTAGGCTTCCATCAGTGGTTGCTGGGGGTTGGGGATCACAAAATCGATAATCATGGTGGTACCACCGGCCAGTCCTGCGGCGGTGCCACTATAGAAATCTTCGCTGGCGACGGTTCCCATAAAAGGTAATTGCATGTGGGTATGGGGGTCAATACCGCCGGGCATTACCAGCTTACCGCTGGCATCAATCACTTCAGCGTCACTGGGAACATCTAGATCTTGGCCGATGGCTTTGATTAAACCGCCTTCACAGTAAACGTCGGCAAAGATGCTTTGGTCAGCGTTGACCACTTTGCCACCCTTAATTAGTACACTCATTGCTAACTACCTCGTTAATTGATTCAAAGGGGCATCAAGTTGTCTATTGTGATGCAAAACCCTTACCTTAATTAGGTGTTATGCAATAGATTGACCAATTGGACAGTTTGTTGGTTATTGTTAATGCTAAGCCGCATGAACACTGGTTTTATTCGGATAGCCACTGGTTTGCATAGTGAGTCGGATAGACTCGCTTACGCGCCATTGCAGGGCGTATAATCCCACTTTTAGTGCATAAAATTTGAACGAAAATACCGGGTCGTGCTACTGAAAATTAGAACCGAACAAATAATGCATTATTTAATCCTTAATTATCAATAACTTAGATTTTACCGTCTAACTTCTTGTCCGTTTGGTCAATACTTTGCATGGTTGAGTGCAACGCCGAGGGCGGATTTAACACAAAAATGAAACAGTTTGGTTGAGTGGAGGCCAGTATGAGTAGCTACAAAATTAATAGTGATCGTTTGTGGGACAGTTTGATGCAAATGGCAAAAATCGGAGCCACCGAAAAAGGCGGTTGCCGACGATTAGCATTAACTGATTTAGATAAACAAGGTCGAGAGCTTTACATTAAATGGGCTGAAGAGGCGGGTTGTAGTGTAAAAATTGATGCTATTGGTAACATTATGTGTACTCGCCCCGGTGAAGATATGAGCCTGCCGCCTGTGGGTACGGGCAGTCATTTAGATACCCAGCCTTCGGGAGGGAAATTTGATGGTGTATTTGGCGTATTATCGGGTTTAGAAGTGGTCCGTTCGCTCAATGATCGTGGCATTAAAACCAAACATCCCATTGAGATTTCGGTCTGGACCAATGAAGAAGGCTCGCGCTTCGCCCCCGCGATGATGGGCTCTGGCGTAGTCTCTGGGCGTTTTAGTTTACAAGAAATTTTAGACAGTTTGGATGTAGACGGTTTGCGTTTGGGCGATGAGTTAGAGCGGATCGGCTTTGCTGGCGAAACGCCAGTGACGGGTCGAAAATTTCATGCTTTCTTCGAAACTCATATCGAGCAGGGCCCTTATTTAGAAGCTGAAGAGAAACAGATAGGCGTGGTTACTGGTGGGCAGGGGCAACGTTGGTTTAATGCCACGATTACCGGTCGAGAGTCTCATGCTGGGACGACCCCGATGCACCTGCGAAAAGATGCGTTGCTGGCCAGTGCGCAATTGATGCAACAAGTGGAGCAAATCGCTAAAGCACATCCACCGGGGTGTGGCACGGTGGGTTTTGTGCAGGTGTTGCCAAATTCGCGCAATACCATCCCCGGTAAAATTGAAATGAGTATCGATTTACGCCACCCCATCGATGAAGAACTCAGCGCCATGGATCAAGAACTCAAAGCCGCTGTGGCTGAGCTTGAGCAACAAACTGGTGTTGAAGTTGCGCTCGATCCATTCTGGTATTACGAACCTATCCATTTTGATTCGGCCTGTGTTGATGCAGTGCGAAATGCTACGGTCAGTTTAGGTTATAGTCACATGGATATTATTGCTGGAGCAGGTCACGATGCCTGTTATGTCTCTGATTTTGCGCCAACCAGCATGATTTTCACGCCTTGCTTAAATGGTATTAGTCATAACGAGATAGAAAGCACCACTCAGGAAGAATGTGAAGCGGGTTGCTCGGTGCTGTTAAATGCCATGCTTAGTATGGCTGAACAAGTCACAGAAGCTACAACGGTTGAAGATCTTGCGCTGAGTAAATAGCTGCTTATTCTGCGGTGAAATCTAGCTTTCACCGCAACAAAGAAGGATTAGAAATTATTCTAATCCTTTGTTTTTATGCCTAGTATGCGTCTCTATTCCCTGTTCATTGTTGGCTCAAACCAATTTGCTCAATTTTAATGAAGCATCGATTCGTGGTCGTTGCGAGCATTATTTCGCTAAAGTAACTTGATGCCGCAACCTTTAAGCACCAAGCGAGCAATTAATTCCATACCTTCTTCAAAATCACTATCATCCAGGGCTTCTTTGTTTAACATCAGGCTACTTTGAATGGCGTAGTCGGCATAGGCTTGGGTTGAGGCCCAAATCATGAACATTAAATGTTCTGGATTAATCGGTTCCATCCACTGCTTGGCGATCCAATCTCGAAATACCTGGCAGGTTTTATCAAATTGCTGTTTTAACTCGGTGGCTAACTGTTCTCGCAGGTAGGGGGCTCCGTGTAAGATCTCGGCAGCGAAAATCCGTGAAGCGTTGGGGTGTTGTTTGGATTGCTGCATCTTCTGCAAAATGTAATGGCGTAGCGCCACACTGGGATGTTGCTCGGGCGTCATTTGATCCATGTGGCTCATCCATATGACGAGTTGCTGGCTGAGTACCCCCTTATATAAAGCCTCTTTAGTTTTGAAATAATAAAGGACATTGGCTTTGGGTAATTCAGCTTTTGCCGCAATGGCTGCAATGGTGGTTCCCGAGTAACCGTTTTCGGCAAATAACTGCTCGGCAACTAATAGAATTTGCGCGAGATTGTCTTTACGAATATCTGCTAGCTTACGGCGTTTGGTATTCGTGGTGGTGGTTTTGCTCATGGGCTGATTGCTCTCTGCACTAATATGAAGCTATTTGCCTTGATACTGGGCATGCTTAGTTCTACCCACTGACTGACAGCATAACTCTAATCAAGACTTATTGTTAACTATCTGTTTTTTTCATTCAATGACTATTTATTTTTAGCCTTATTAAACAGATGGTTATATTACTAGCCCCGAACCAAAAATCACATCTCCTGACCGTTTGGTCAGAACATGGTATAGGCTTTGCTTTGTTTTTGTA
This sequence comes from Agarivorans sp. QJM3NY_33, assembly GCF_050870865.2. Classification (NCBI taxonomy): domain Bacteria; kingdom Pseudomonadati; phylum Pseudomonadota; class Gammaproteobacteria; order Alteromonadales; family Alteromonadaceae; genus Agarivorans; species Agarivorans sp. QJM3NY_33. Next base: position 2,700,566 of record NZ_CP194039.2, on the reverse strand, counting down.
CAAGCAGAGAGTTTTATCTCGGCATTATAAAAAAAATAGGGAGATCCCATGGTGATGAGTATGGAAAAGCCTGAGGGCTATTCACAACAGCAGCTAGCCCTTGATCAGATGTTCAAGGATATCAATCCAGCCTTAAGTGCCCGCCAAGCTGGCATCGAAAGTTCGCGTTGTTACTATTGTTACGACGCGCCTTGTATTACAGCCTGTCCTTCAAAAATTAATATTCCGAGTTTTATTGCCAGTATTCATACTGACGATTTAACTGGAGCGGCTAAAACCATCTATCAGGAAAACATCATGGGTGGCAGTTGCGCCCGGGTGTGTCCAACCGAAATTTTGTGTGAACAAGCCTGTGTGCGCAATAAAGAGCAGGAACAGTCACCGGTTAAAATTGGTTTATTACAACGGCATGCCACCGACAATGCGGTGTTTGAGGGACATCCTTTCGAGCGAGCCGCGCCGACCGGTAAAACTATCGCGGTAGTGGGCGCAGGCCCCGCTGGCTTAAGTTGTGCACACCGCTTGGCGATGCTGGGCAATGAGGTGGAGATCTTCGAAGCGGCAGCAAAAGCGGGTGGCTTGAATGAATACGGCATTGCCAAGTACAAACTTACCGACAATTTTGCTCAGAAAGAAGTTGATTTCATCTTAGGGATCGGTGGCATCACCCTGCATACCGATACCGCCTTAGGCCAAGATGTCAGCTTGAGCGAGTTGAAGCAGCGCTTTGATGCGGTGTTTTTAGCCATTGGCTTACAGGACGTTCAGTCCTTGATGTTGCTCAACGAAAGCCATCCGCAAGTACTGAATGCCGTGGATTACATTAAAGAGCTACGCCAGGCTAAAGATCTCGAGGACTTGGCGGTCCCGCTGGACAGCGCGGTGGTGATTGGTGCCGGTAATACCGCCATCGACATGGCCTGCCAACTCAAACGTTTGGGTACAGAAGAGGTGACGCTGGTTTATCGTCGCGGCGAAGCGCAAATGAGCGCCACCGAGCACGAACAGCAAATTGCCAAAAACCATCAGGTCAGAATAAAAACCTGGGCCAAACCAGAGCAAATTAATCTGGACCAAGATGGGGTATTACGCAGTATGACCTTCCGTAAAACCTATAGTGAAGATGGCCAGCTTAAAGATACTGAGCAAACCTTTGATGTTGCTTGTTCGGCAATATTTAAAGCGGTCGGCCAGAAGTTTGCTTACCCCAACGCCGAGCAGCTGATCCCCACCGTAAGCAATGGAAAAATTGCCACCTTTGGTAAGCAAATCACCAGTATTGACGGCGTGTTTGCCGGTGGGGACTGTACCAGTGAAGGACAAGACCTCACCGTAGAAGCGGTGCAACAGGGCAAGTTGGCAGCTATCGCCATTCATCAACAACTTAACTCAGTGGAGGCTTAATACCATGGCCGATTTATCAATTGAATTTGCAGGGATCAAATCTCCCAATCCATTTTGGTTGGCCTCTGCGCCACCGACGGATAAAGCCTATAACGTCGAACGCGCTTTTGAAGCGGGCTGGGGTGGAGTGGTTTGGAAAACCTTGGGCGAAGATCCAGCGGCGGTGAATGTGTCCTCTCGCTATTCAGCAATCTATGATCATAATGGTGAAGTTTCGGGCTTTAACAATATCGAATTGATCACCGATCGCAGTTTGGAAATCAACCTGCGTGAAATCGAGGCGGTGAAAAAAAGCTGGCCCGACCGAGCCTTAGTGGTTTCCTTAATGGTGCCTTGTGAGGAAGAATCATGGAAAATTATCGTGAAACAAGTGGAACAAACCGGCGCTGATGGCCTCGAACTTAACTTTGGCTGCCCGCACGGGATGCCAGAGCGCGGGATGGGGGCGGCGGTAGGCCAGGTTCCAGAATATGTGGAGATGGTGACTCGTTGGTGTAAAACCTATAGCAAGTTGCCAGTGATCGTGAAACTCACCCCGAACATCACTGATATTCGTTTCTCGGCGCGCGCTGCCCAAAATGGCGGTGCTGACGCGGTTTCATTAATCAATACCATTAACTCAATTACTGGGATCGATTTGGATCAGATGGCTGCGCGGCCCTTGGTGGATGGCAAGAGTACCCACGGTGGTTATTGTGGCCCCGCGGTGAAACCGATTGCCCTAAACATGGTCAGTGAAATCGCGCGTGATCCGCAAACTGCAGGCCTACCTATTTCAGGGATCGGTGGCATTGGTAACTGGCGCGATGCGGCGGAGTTTATCTCCTTGGGCTCAGGTTGCGTGCAGGTGTGTACCGCTGCGATGATCTACGGATTCAGAATTGTCAGCGAAATGCAGCAAGGCCTGTCGAATTGGATGGACAGTAAAGGCTACGAGAAAATCTCCGATTTCCAGGGGCTCGCAGTACCTAATACCACCGATTGGAAATACCTCAATATGAACTATAAGGTGGTGGCCGATATTGATGAAGATAAATGTATCGGCTGTGGCCGTTGTTACATCGCCTGCGAAGATACCTCGCATCAGGCAATTAGCAAGACCGCTCGTCCCGATGGCAGCGTCGCTTTCGAAGTGATCGAAGATAAGTGTGTTGGCTGTAATCTGTGCCAGATCACCTGTCCGGTGGATAGCTGTATCAAGATGGAGCAAAAAGAGGCTGACAAACCCTATATGAACTGGACTCAGGATCCGCGCAACCCTTACCGGGACGTTTCTTAGGCTCTTTATCTTAGGTGCTTGCTCTGCTGCATTGGCGGAGCAAGCGTTGCATCAACAAGATCACCGTTTTCATTCTATTTATTTGTTTTTAAAGCTAGAACAAATAAGTCCCAAACTACTGGGTCCACTTTATTTCATGCTTCAACCCAAATTATATGTAATCACAAAAGTTAATTATGACTCTGTTGTGTATTTTTGACTTTTTGTTGGCTCTGCGCTGCAATGGCGATCTGTTCTAGCAAGGATAAGCGATTAAATGAATTTGCAACGAGTAGTACTTGGGGTGGCGTTGGCTGGTCTATTAATTTCATGTAGTCAGCGATAGTCGGCTCCGACAGCATCTCAGCAGACTGTTGTTTGCTGTCAGGTAAACGTTCCATATAATCGTTTTATGACTTACGGGGGCTTAAGCGACGATATCAGCGCGTTGGTGAAGGCCGCTAATACTGCTAGTGTTTTCTCCGTAAAGCAGCTGCTAGAAGTTGAGAAAGTTGATGTCAATCAACTAGATAACAATGGTCAAAATGCTTTGCACCATGTTTCATCCTATTCCATTGCTGGGGGCGAGCCTTACCTGAAAAAAATAGCGGTGTTGTTGATTGAAAATGGTATCAATATTGATCAACAAAATCGGCTAGGGGTCAGCCCCTTAATGGCTGCGATTCGACAGCATAACTCAAAGATTGCGATAGAGCTGATAAAGCGTGGGGCAAATGTCAATCTGGCCGATGAAAAGGCGATAAGCCCCTTGATGTTAGCTGCTTATTATGGACAAATCGCAGTGGTTGATGCGCTGCTTGGTGCCGGGGCTAATATCAACGCCCAAGATCAGCAAGGCAGAAATACACTGCATTACTTGGCGACTAGGTATTTGCCTCGTCAATATGCCGATTCAGAAAAAATTGTCCGGATTTTGAAAACAGCGGGTATAGATAGCGCTGGCACTGCAAGTGATGGTCGCTCAGCCTATCAATGGGCGATTGAAAATCAACTCAATAAATTAGCCTTTGTCATCCGAACGTCACCTGCTCAGGGCAGTCGTGAGGAGCAAATAAAGCGAGCGATTGAGCATTTAGAGCTGCCATTTATCGCGAGCTTAACGGAGACAAATGATGGTCAGCAGCGTTTAAGTTCTGCGTTAGCGGGGTGGCTACCGTTACAGGTACAGATGAATCGCTACGACGGTGAACAATTAGATACTAAACAAGCAAAAATGTTGCAATTAATTGGTCCTTATATGGATATTAATCTGCGGAATTCCCGTGGGCAGACCGCTTTGCATATTGCTTCCACCAATTTGCAAATTGAAAGCATGCGCAGCTTGCTAAAATTTAATCCAGATCTGTCGCTGATTGATCATCGTGGACTTACTGCGCTTGATGTCGCAGCCTTGAGCGGAGAAGAGCGTGTTTTTAATGTGTTTTTTCAGCCGACTCAATTGTCGTTGTCATTCGCTTTGTTTAAAGCGGATATCCTCAGTCGCGTCGCAGGGTTAGAGAGTCGAGGAGACTACGGTCCTTCGCTGATCACTGATACGCTTTTGCGTTTAGGGATGGATCCAAACGCCATGAACCAAAAGGGACAAACTGCTTTATGTCTCGCGGTGAAGTTTAATAAACCTAGGACTGCGCGGATCTTATTGGACCATGCTGCAGATGTCGATTTTGCTGATAATCAAGGATTGACACCGGTGATGTACGCGGTGAAATTTGGGCGACTCTCGATGCTTAGGCAGTTGCTTCGCCATGATCCCGATTTGACCTTTCGCAATAATCAGGGTTTAAGCGCCATCGAGATGACTAAACAAGTGAGTAGTGTGGGCGGTCAAGGTGTTCAGGAGATTATGTTTTCTTTGTTAGAGCGTTAATCATATGCGCCAAATCTCACGGCTGCAACAGGGTGTTCGCGCTTGATTCACAACAAGTCGCCAGATAAGCACAAGTCCGTTTTATGTAGGTTTTTACTTACCGTGCAACTTTATTGTGTGGTATGTATTTGCTTCATCAGCTATCACGATTTTTGAGCGCCAAGCTGGTTCGTTGTTTGATGGGTAAGCTTTGCCATTCTTTGATGGCGGTAAAGTTGTTCAAGACTTTACCGCTAGTCGATTAAACTTATATTTTACTGGTGTTCAAAACGAGGGTAATCAGTTAGACCATGATGGTTACCTCCGAATAGGGTGTTGGGATCATGACTCGCCCAGGCTTGATGGTGTTTAATTCGAGAGGGTAAATCGGGATTCGCAATAAATGGGCGGCCAAAAGCTATCATATCGGCGAGGCCGTCTTCTATGGCTTGGTTGGCGCTTGCTGCCGTGTATTTTCCGGCGTAGATAATGGTCCCTGCGTAGGTTTTGCGTAGTGCCTGTTTAAAATGAAGCGGCATTGGCGGGGCATCGTCCCAATCGGCTTCGGCAATGTGCATATAGACTACTTGATGTTGATTGAGCAACTCGGCCACCGCAGTGTAGGTTTGCTCGGGGTAGGCGTCTACGGTGCCATTTAAGGTGGTGAGCGGAGCTAGTCGCACGGCGACTTTGTCTGCACCAATAGCACCCACTAAGGCTGTAAGTACTTCATCAAGAAAACGTAAACGATTGCTAAGGCTACCGCCGTAGGCATCGGTTCGCTGATTAGATTCAGAGTCGATAAATTGATTGATTAAGTACCCATTGGCGGCGTGTAACTCTACCCCATCAAAACCAGCTTGTTGTGCATTGAGGGCCGCTTGGCGAAACTGCTCAATCACTAGATTAATTTCTTTTTGGCTCATTTGTTTGGGCGTGACCACATCTATAAACCCCGGTTGCTGACTACCGTTATCCACAAATACTTTCACGTTTTCGGCTTTAAGTGGCGAAGCGGACCAAGGCTGAGCACCGTTAATATTATCCGGGTGAGTGACTCGTCCTACATGCCATAGTTGCGCAAATATCACACCTGCCTGCTGGTGAACCGCATCGGTCACTAAACGCCAGCCGTCAATTTGTGCTTGAGAATAGATCCCGGGAGTCCAAGCGTAACCTTTAGCCCGTTCTGATATTTGAGTCCCTTCACCAATGATGAGTCCTGCTTCACAGCGCTGCATATAGTACTCGGCCATCATTTGATTGGCGGTGTCTCCAGGCTGAGTAGCACGCGAGCGTGTCATCGGCGGCATGACGATGCGGTGTTTTAATCTTAGTTTACCTAGTTGAATGGCTTGAAAGAGTGTGGCTGTCATGTGTGAGATCCTCGAAAAATTAGAGCATCAGTGTAGCAGTTGAGTGCGCTTGCAATCAGTCCGTAGATGACAAATTATTTTTGTGAATTTCACAATAATTAGTTTTAAGTGAAGCTTTATTTTATAGGCTGAGTCGTGGTTGGATAAAGTCGATAAAAGAAGAGATCCGCCGTGCTAATGAGGAAGACTTGTAATACACCGCGTGTATTTGTTCACGGCCCGTATCGTAAACGGCTTCTGAGCCAAATAAGCGGATCATCGTTCCATGAGCGATATCTTGTTTAACCATATAACCGGACAAACAGGCAATGCCGTTACCGCTTAATACCAATTGGCGAACGGTTTCGCCGTTACTAGCAATCAGTGAGGGAGCCTCTAAACTAAAACCCTTAAGTGGCCATAAATTGAGGTTTTTGCTGGTGAAACCTAATAAATCATGCTGTTGCAAGTCGGTAATATGCAGCGGCACACCACGGCGTGCCAGATAGTCGGGAGAGGCGACCACGTAAAGTGGGCTTTTACCTAAAGGGCGAGCGTGCAGAGTTGAATCACTTAGGCGACCGATACGGATCGCAACATCAACTCGTTTCTCGAGTAAATCAACATAGCCTTCGTTGGAACTCAGTTCTAAGTCAATGTTGGGATAGGCTTGCTTAAAGTCATGTATTAACGGCACCAGTTGATGCAACACAAATGGACTGGCGGCATCGACGCGTAGCTTGCCTTTGGGAAATGCATCGTTTGCTAACAGCTCTTCTTCTGCATGTTGTAGTTGGAGTAGGCCGAGTCGAACGGCTTCGATAAATCGACGCCCCTCATCGGTCTGGTGGATCCGCCGAGTGGTTCGATTGAGCAGTGTCACACCGATCTGTTGTTCAATCTTCGAGACTGCCCGCGAGACTCGCGCGACTTGAATATTGAGCTGCTCGGCAGCAGCAGAAAAGCCACCGCAATCAACGACAGCAATTAATATTTCAAGATCGTCTGAACGGTTTCTCAAATTTAACATATGGGCTCCAGAGCGAGAATGATTTGATGATGCTATTGGTTGTTACATTCACAATATTTCTTGTGTAACTTATCTTATTTTGACAAATATTATTAACTATTTTATCCCAGTATCTGGCCTTTGTTGGGGTCGGTTCATCAGCGATATCAGTTTCCGGTGAAATATAAGTTCGCTTGCTAAGGTCTTGTTTGGAACTTACTTAGAACGATTCATTTTTTTGGCATATGGGATCTGTACCTTGAATAAATACATTCCGCTTATTTTGGCGATTTACGTCGCTTTTGTATTCTTACAATCGCTGTTTTTTAAATTTGCAGGTTGGTTTGGCCATCCCGCTGACATTACAGTTTATATTTTTCAAACCGTGGGAACTTGGCTCAGCAGTGGTTTAGGGCTGGAGTCGGTTGGCTCGCTGTTTGCTCAGTATGGTGAAACGCTAATTGGTTTGGTGGAATTGGTTGCCAGCATTCTCATTTTACGTAAAGCGACTCGGTTTTATGGGGCAGCGCTTGCGTTCGTGGTGATGTCTGGGGCGATATTTTTCCATCTTTTCACGCCTTTGGGCTTATTTCCGTTTACTGATCTGAGCTGTTTAAGCGACGGTTGTCCACGTGAATATCCGCTGTTTTTTATGGCCGTGGGTGTTTGGTTGAGTAGTGTTTATTTACTTTACGCAAAAGTGAAGAGAGATCGACTCGGCGCTGATAAACGATAAGGACTCGCCGAGCGAGCCCTTTGTTGTTTTTTAGATTTACCGAGTATAGCCGTTAAATTTCTTCTCGTGACCAATACTCGACATTGGCCCATGTCCAGGTAAGAACTGGTAATCATCATCTAGGCTATAGAGCTGAGTTTTAATGGCATTGATCAGCGTGGGGTGATCGCCCTGAGGAAAATCGGTTCGGCCAATCGAACCATTAAATAAAACATCACCTACGATAGCGAGTTTGGCAGCGTGATCGATAAACACCACATGGCCTGGAGTGTGGCCGGGACAATGTCTGACCTCAAGTTCTATTTCTCCTAGAGCGATGATGTCGCCATGCTCTAACCATTGATCTGGGCTGAAACTTGCAACTTCTGGAAAACCAAACATTTGGCACTGCATTGCCATTTTACTAAGCCAAAAATCGTCGTCTTGATGAGGCCCTACAATGGGAACTTGATAGCGCTGTTTGATTAAGCTGCTGGCTCCTACGTGGTCAAGATGACCGTGGGTTAACAATATTTTAGTCACTTTCACACCCGCTTTGTCGACGGCGGCTTGAATGAGCTGCGGGTCGCCTCCGGGATCGACAATTGCCGCTTCTAAGGTTTGCTCACACCAAATGAGGCTACAGTTTTGTTGAAAAGGGGTCACAGGGATAATTTGATAGGCCATTTTACTCATACTCTGAATTGTCTCCCACTTAGTGTACGGATGCGGCTGAATATTTCTACAGTTGTGTGCAACTAAAACGCGACTTGTGGGTGCTTATGTTTATAATACTAATATCCCACCCAATCGAAGGAGATTCCCTTGATAATCAAAGATATTATGCAGACTAGAGTAGTCAGTGTTGATATGGATCAGCGGCTATTCGATATTAAAGACATTTTTGACAACGTGAGCTTTCATCACTTGGTGGTACTCGATGACGATGATCAAGTGGTTGGCGTATTAACTGAAGCGGATGTGCTGGCGGCTTTAAGTCCTTTTCTTGGTAAGGCTGCGGAGAATCAGCGAGATATTAAAACCTTAACCCAACGGGTTCACCAATTGATGACGCGCGATCCACAGTGCTGCTTTGCCATCACCAGTGTGACGGATGCGGGGCGTTTAATGATTGAACAAGGTTTGAGTTGCTTGCCAGTGATTGATGAACATCAGCATCTGCAGGGTATTGTGACCTGGAAGGACATCTTAGCCTTTTTGTTGGTTAGTAATAATAATTCATGAGTTCTTCATTGAGCATTAAGACCCCAATCATGTTTATGGCTTGCCCCAATGATGCGGGTAAATCTTTTGTGTGCGCCCTGATTTGCCGTTACTTGAGTACTTAAGGGCTTGATGTGGTTCCTTTTAAGGTACAAAACATGAGTCACAATGCGGCCGTCACCGACCAGGGAGGTGAAATTGGTCGTGCTTAATACCTGCAGGCTTTAGCCGCTCGGCAACGGCCTTGTATTGATATGAATCCGGTATGATTGAAACCGCATAGCGAACTCGGCGCACCGCTAGTGATTCATGGTGAGGTGAGCCATCAGCTATGCCATCGACTGGCATCAGCGTAAAGCCGTTCTTTGGCTTGCGGTTTTGGCAAGTGTTCAGCGTTTACCACTGCAACATCAATGTCTCGTGATTGAAGGAGCAGGCAGTCCTGCGGAAGTTAATCTACCTAAAAGCGCTATCGTTAACATGGAACTCGCCTTAGCGTTGCAGGCTTCGGTTTATTTGATTGTGGATATCGACTGAGCTGGTGCTTACGCCCATTTGCTTGGGACATGGATGTGCCTTAGCCAAGTAGAGCAAGCTCGTGTTAAAGGTTTTGTCTTGAACAAGTTTCGCGGTGAACAGACGCTATTCGCGGATGCTAATCAGTGGGTTTTGCAACAAACAGGAATTCCTATCGTAGCGGTGCTCCCTTGGACAGCCCACCAACTGTCGGAAGAAGATAATTTCTTTCATCGAAATCAATGGCAGCTGGGCACCACCAACATTGCCTTAATGGTTTATCCCTTTGCCAGCAATCTGGATGAATTTGACCGATTAATTTATCAAGCAGGTGTTAATCTGGTGCCACTACGCGATGCTCAAGATTCAAGTTATTACGATGCGATTATTTTATCCGGTTCGAAAAATGTTTCAGCTAGCCGAATGCATTTGGCGCAGAGTGGTTTAGATCAGGCGATTATTCACGCGGCGAAACAAGGGGTGAGAGTGACTGGGATTTGTGGTGGCTTGCAAATACTAGGCGAGCAAACTCTAGATCCTTTGGGGCTTGAAGGGCAAGGTTTTGAGGGTTTGGTTTTACTACCAATCATCACCGAATATGCCGATGCTAAGGTGACCACGCAACGCGACGTTGAGTGGCAAGAGCAGCACTTAGCTTGTTACGAAATTCATCACGCTGCAAGCCCTTGCGTTGAAGCGCTAAAGCCCTTTGTTGAACAAGTTACCGGCTGGCAATTAGGTGTGGTGCAGGGGAGTTATTTACATGATTTATTTATCAATCGTAGTTTTCGTCAACACTGGCTCGAAAGTTTAGCTTGGCAGGGAAAATGTGAAGATTGGCAGCAGGTGATTGGTCGGGAGTTGGATCCTTTATGTGAGCACTTGGATTTACCCCTAAGTCAAATAAGCCAGCATGCTGGCTTATCCTGAGTTTAAGTTGATTGTTGCGGCATTATTTCATCCACCCTTGTTCTTGATAATATCGTAGGGCACCTGGGTGCAGTGGCGCCGTGAGATTTGTATGGATCATTTGCTGCACTTTTAAATCGGCTAATGCCGGATGTAAGGCGCGTAAAGTGTCGAGGTTTTCAAAAATTGCCGCGACAAAATCATGTGCCGTTTGCTCCGATAGTTGTTTGTCTGCAACTAAGGTTGCGCTGACGCCAATCGATTGCACATCTTTCGGGTTACCATGATAGGTTCCCCCTTTAATGCTTACCGGAGAAAAATATGGGTATTTTTGGGCTAAGGCGGCGATTGTCGTGGTTGACAGACTCAGCAAATTGGATTCACACATTGTGGTCGCGCGGGTAATCGAGGTATTGGGGTGGCCAACCACATAAACGATAGCCTCGGTTTTATTGCCACATAGCGCGCGGCTTTGTTCGTCTGGTTTTAGATGACCTAGCTGGGTAAAATCGCCATCTTGCCAATGCAGCTGTTGCATGATGAGTTTCATCGTCGAATATTGGCCAGAACCAAGTGGCCCAACATTGACCGAATGTCCTTTCAATTGTTCAACTTGGTTAATCTTTAGCTGGGCCTTCGCTAATACAGTAAAGGCCTCTGGATAAAGGGCTAACAGAGAGCGCATCTCCTTATAGGCTCCTTGTTTGGCAAACTCACCGCTGCCTTTGTAGGCTTGCCAATGCACATCCGACTGAACGATCGCTAAATCGATATCGCCACTTCGTAGTGCTTGGATATTGTCACTGGAGCCCCCGGAACTTTCTGCGGTGCAACTGAGTTTTCTATGGTCACTATTTTGTTCTAGTTGTCGACACAAGGCGTTGCCAGTCGGGTAATAGACCCCGCTTACGTTACCAGTACCCAAAAATAAGTACTCGTTCGCCCCGGTGAAGTTGCTGCTTAAACTCAATATAATCAGCAATAAAAAATTGGAAAATCGTTTCATTTTTTCACCTAAGTTTGCTCTTTATCCATAGTGCAAGTTGGTTAATATACACTCTTATGCTAAAAAACGCTTGTTTGAGAGACTAAGTTTGGTTAGGGAAAACAACAGCTTTTTTAGTCATGAAGTGTTTATTGATGGATCCCGCGAAGGTGCCTAATGCCAGTTTAATTGAAAGTCGAATTGCGATATGTGGCCAATGAAGGGACTTAACTTGTATTTATGTCTTATGCCAATAGGGGTTTCCATGCATTTAGTATCCTTACCTGATGCTCCAAAGATATGAATTTTTAAGAAGTGAGCTTGTTTAGCGGTGCAAGGATTGGAAGTGTTTGGCAGCTGTTCAGCTTATCTCATGCGCTTACTTTGTCTTAATCTGAATCACTAAACCACGATGACCTCGCAGGATAATGGTTTATACTAGGCGTAAATAAAGCCCTATATTGATTGTATTTTGTTAAATAACTCAGTTGTATCATTTCCTTTGTTAGAAGTTTGCTGTTATAGCGTTGCAGATATCGAAAAAGCAATTGCGGGCGGGGCCCATCGTATTGAATTCTGTGCCGGCCAAAGTGATGGGGGGACTACGCCAAGTTATGGCGCATTGCTGCAGGTTCAGCACTATCTCACTCAGATCCCTATCGTGGTTATGGTGAGACCTAGAGGCGGGGATTTTTGTTATCAGCCTCAGGAACTGATGCAGATGGAATCCGATATTTTACTGATTAAAGAACTCGGTTTTCATGGCGTGGTTAGTGGCGCCCTCAATCCCGACGCGAGTGTTGATGTGAGTGCCTGTCAGCGGCTTGCTAAGGCAGCGCAAGGCATCGATTTTGTGTTTCATCGCGCCTTCGATTGTGTGGCCGAGCCGAGTTTTTCGGCGAAATGTTTAGCCGATATCGGCGTAACTCGAATATTGAGCTCTGGCCAGCAAGATAAGATAGAACAGGGCGTGGAGCTAGTGTTAGCATTACAGCAACAATTTCCCCAGCTAGAATGGCTAGCGGCGGGAGGCGTGAGAGCTCATAATATTGGTGAGTTACTTGAGCGTGGTATTCAGCAGCTACATAGTGCCGCGGCAGAAGACCTACCGAGCGTTTTTGCCACCCAATATGCCAAGGCAATGGCGTCGGCGAAGGATGTATCAAGTGAACTGACCCGCCAAACAGTATCGCAGTCTTTGGTTCAGTTGATGGTGAAACAGATGGAGCGAGGGCGCTAAGTTAATGTTGCTCGCTCTATGGCATCGCTGTCAGCATTTTTTTTTCTACCTAGCGAATACTCTTAAACACCGCGGTTTGGCAATGTTTGCAGCCTATTTGTTGGTGCAAGCATGTTGGCTCGCGGCCTTTGCACCACTCACCATTGTGGTCAGTGAATCACTGATGTCGTTGTATGGCCTACAGGGCGTTGCAAATCAGCAGTTACTCGGTTTTTTCCTCTCCCCCAGTGGTTATTTGTTTGCGATTTGGCTGGTTGCGATGGCTTTGTTTAACTTCTTTTTGCAACAGGGGGTACTCACCTTATTGTTGGCTCAGCATGAAGTTAATCGGCGTTCAATTTCTCAAGCGATTCATCTATTGCTACGTCGCGCTTGGTCGATTGCGGGTTTAGCTTTTTTGCAATCAGTATTACTGATTAGCATTTGTTGTAGCTTGTTATTTGTTGGTCGTTGGCTGTTTGGACTGATGCTGGCCGATTGGGACATTAATTACTATCTCACCATGCAGCGAAGTCAGCTGTGGTTCTTTCTCAGTGTATTATGTTTAGGCGGTTTGCCGGTCACTTTTTGGCTGGCGAATCAATGGCTGAAGTGGTGGTTTACTTTGCCATTTTGCATGTTACAAAGGCGAACTCTGCTTGGCCAGTTGCGAGATTCTACCGATTTAGCTCAGGGCCAGCGTAAGTGGATTGTACTTATTACAGTAATTTGGTTAGCGCTAAGAACCTTGGTATTTGTGGTGCTGGTTGCTGCATTTATTTGGTTGTTGCATGTGACTATTGATTGGTGGGATCCACAGCAGTTATCCAACTTAGCTTTAGTGCTATTTAGTTTTGCATTGTTGGCGGGGGGATCAGTTTTAAGCTTCTTGGATACTTGGCTCTATGCCTGTATTCAGTTTTATATGTTTAAAGTGTTGGTTAAGCAGACAAGGGGAAAATTAGCCAATGAACATCAAGCGGTATTAAAAGAAAATCATCGCTTACATTTAGGTTTTAGATTGCTATTGCTGGCGAGTCTATTACTTGCGGCGAATGAGTTCGCTGATGAAGTGGACAGTTTTACCCAACGTTTTGCTCAGAGTAGTCAATTCTCGGTTATGGGCCATCGCGCTGGTGGTTATTTGGCTGAAGAAAATAGCTTAGCGGGTTTGCAAAAGTCTATTGAACTGGGTTTAAGCATGACCGAAATTGATATTCAACTCACTGCCGATGGACAAATAGTGGTCGTTCATGACCGTGATCTAGGACGTTTAACTGGCGATCCGAGTGTGGTGCATCTGAGTAATTTTGCTCAGGTTCAGCAGGCTTTTGTTGCTGCCGGGCTCCCGTCTCCTCAGCCTTTATCTGTATGGTTAGCTAAAAGTGCTGCTCAGATCACGCTGAACCTAGAATTAAAACGTTATGACGACTCTCTAGATTTAGTACCTGCACTCCTGACTCAACTCAAGCGTTACCCATATCCGGTGGTCGTCAGTAGCTTAGATGCGGAGTTACTCAATTATCTTAAGCAATTGATTAAAGGTACCCCGTTGGCGGCGAGAGTCAAAACTGCATTTATTGCGGCTGCCAGCTTTGGTGAATCGAGTTTGCTTCAGAACGCAGATATGTTAATGGTGAATCAACAGTGGGTTAGTCCTTGGCGCTTACTCAGTGCTCAGCAGCGCGAGCAGAAAATCTACGTTTGGACGGTGAACCGAGTCAGTGAGGTTGAACGAATGTACTATCTAGGGGTTGATGGCGTAATTACCGATGAGCCGATCATGGCACTGCAGACTATTCAGCGGCTTGAGCAATTGAGCGAAGTGGAGCACTTGCTGAATGGTTTTCGATATTGGCTAAACTTTTAGTTGTTCATTATTAAAAAAATGCTGAAATTGCAACCAGTATTGACGCTGTTGTTGCCAAGAGCTGAGCTGAAACTTGAGGGTTTGTTTGGCTCGACGTTGGTTGAGCGCATAAAGACTTAAGCGAGAAATACAACCTAACTTTGGATATCCACCGATGGTTTGTTTGTCGATCGATAATACAATGGGGAGTCCGCTGGGAGGCACTTGCACGGCGCCAAGTGCGATAGGTTCTGATTCGCCACTGGCGGGGACGCTATCGAGGGATACTCCATCTAAACGAATGCCCATTCGGTCACTCAGAGCACTCACTCGGTAGGTTTGGTGACATAGGGTTTGGATAGCATGCCTTGAAAACTGATGAAATTGATAGCCGGGGATCAAATTTAAACATAAGGCTTGGTTATAGTCTGGTATGAAACGGTTCGGTGTTTGTTTTCTGGGCTCGATTGCAGAACTTAGATAGTTGAGTTGATCCCCTTGACTTAACCAGCGGCCCATAAAAAGACCTAAACCTTGTCGCATTGAGCTACTAGCACTCCCTAACTGTTTTTTCACTTGTAAACCACCTTTAATGGCGAGGTATGATCGTAATCCAGAGCGTGCAGTGCCAAGATTCAAGCTTTGGCCAGCCAAAACCGTAAAGCTCTGCCAAGGGGCGGGTTGGGGATTGCGACTTGCGCCGCTCACCTTGAGTGGCATATCTGCACCGCAAACCGCGACTTGGCATGTTTGGTTAAATTGGAAAGTTGCGCCTCCAATGGCAATTTCTAGGGCTGCAGCTCCTGGTGCATTACCGAGTAGTCGATTAGCCCAGAGAAAGGCATGTAAATCCGCAGCGCCACCTGGACTGATCCCGATGTCTTGATAACCGCTACGGCCCTGGTCAACTACGCTGGTTTGTGGGCCACTTCTTAATACGCTTAATTGACCTACCGGAGACATGCTTTCGCCTGTAATTGTTGAAATTGCTGAAAATTGATTTGGTAAAAGCGGATCTGATCGCCGACTTTTACCGGACACATATCTTGACTTGAGGGGTCAAAAAAACGCATTGGGCTTTGACCGATGACATGCCAACCGCCGGGACTCGCTGCCGGGTACACAGCACTCATGTCTTCAGCAATCGCGATGCTGCCCGCTGCTACATGGCTTGCAGGGGTGGATTTTCTGGGGAGTTGTAGGGATTTAGTTAAACCTGATAAGTAAGCGAAACCGGGCATAAAGCCGATCGCCTTGACTTGATAGTGACCAGCCAAATGCAACTCGATTAATTGTTTTACATTGAGCTGTAAATGTGCGGCGGTTGCCTCTTGGTCGGGGCCTAAACGCGGATCATAACAAGCTGGAACGTGTATCGTTTTCACGGGTTTTGAGTGACGAGTCAACTGAAAACGGCTTAACAGCGACTCCAGATCATTTAACTCAGTTTGATAATCGAAAATGCAGAGTAGGCTGTCAGACGCAACGATAACATCGTTTACGCCCTTGATATTTTGCTTAAGTTGCTCCGCGAGGCTCGGTAACGCGGCCTGAAATTGGGGGGACTTACAGCTGAGTAAGAGACTGTCTTCATTCACCCAATCGATACAAAACATGTTTTAGAGGCTCTTTGTTTGTGGATCTAGGATTTGTTTAATCAATTTTATTTGCGCAACTGCCGCTGCGTTGTCGCCATGTACGCAGAGGGTGTCTGCGCTAATATTTAGGCGACTGCCATCACTACAGATGACTTGTTGTTGCTGCTGCAGTAAGTTCACTTGAGCCAATAAGTCATTGGGCTGGCTGAGCACCGCACCGTCTAGTTCTCGAGACTGCAGCTGACCATTGGCCAAATAGCGGCGGTCACAAAAAGCCTCTTTGATTAAGCCAACTTGATATTGCTCCGCTAAACGGCTGACAAAACCAGTGCTTAAACTGGCCGATACCATGAGTTTAATTTCGCCTTCTAAACTAGCGACAGCCTTGAGCACCGCCTCAAATATCTGGGCTGAACAATGCATGTCGTTATACAGCGCGCCGTGAGGTTTCACATAGTGGATCTGAGTTGCTTGGTAACGGCATAGCGCTTGTAAACCTCCTATTTGAGCGAGAATGATTTGGCTTAATTGCTCGGGTTGGTAGGCGATGGTTCGACGACCAAACCCAGCGATATCGGCATAACTCGGATGCGCACCAATTTGTACTTGATGCTGTTTAGCTAAAGCAATGGTTTGACTCATGACATGAGGGTCTGAAGCATGTCCGCCACAAGCAATGTTTGCCATGTCGATAAAGGGCATGGCTAGCTCATCGGCGCCCATTTTCCATACACCATAGCTTTCACCCATATCGCAGTTTAATCGCATCTTGACTCCATATTGAGGTTTAAGAGCTGGTTCATCTCTAACGCTGTTTGCTGCATTGTAGTAGTATCTTCGCAAAGTGTTGTCCAGCTGGGCCCAATTGCTCTGGTCGACATATCACTAAATAGGTCACTAAGGTTTTGGCAGCGCCTCCTAGGATATTAAGTTCTACTAAACTTTCATCTTCCAAGTAAGGCGCGACGATATGATCGGGTAACCAAGCGAAACCTAAGCCTTGGTTGAGAACTTCCAGTACTTGGCTAAATCCGCTAAAGGTCCAGCGTTGTTCGGCGCGTAACCAACCACGATCGAGGTGAGGATGACTTCCTGTATCTCTAACCACCAATTGCAGGTGCTGTACTACTTCGTTAATGGATACCGATGCCGCTATTTTTGCCAGTGGATGATTACGTTGTACCACTGGCAGCATCGTGACAGTACCAAATTTCTCGCCAAGTACTCCTTGCGGGAGGATCGGCGTAATCACCATGTCGACAGAATGATCATAAATGGCTTCGTCCGAACCACCTAATACGTTATCCAGCAATTCGATACGAGTGCCTCGACTGTCAGGCAGAAATGCCTTCAGGGCTTTGATCACTGGTGCTTTAGATTGCACGGCGTCGCAGCTTACACTTAGTTTAGGTTCCCAGCCTTGCTCTAGGCTTGCCGCCAGAACTTCCAGCTCTTGAATGTTTTGGCTGAGCAACTTACTACGTCGCAGCATGACTTCACCAATAGGGGTTAAGTAGGCTTTGCGACCTTTTACTTCGAGTAACTGTACGCCTAATAAACCTTGCAGTTTACTCACCGCATGATTGAGCGAAGATTGACTTTTATTCAATTGACTCGCAGCTTGGGCATAACCGCCATAGTCAACAACAGCTTGGAAGATCCGCCATTGTTCCAAGGTGCTTTTTGCGCGAAAAGGAGGAGTCATAGGCAATCCGTTGCTATCAATTACTTGGCTTGGGCATCGATACTTTTGCCAGTAACACCGATGCTGGCGTCACTTAATAAGTATAAATAACTCGGCATGATATCGAGTGGCGTTTTTAAGCTTTTTGGATCTTCTCCGGGATAAGCGCTGGCCCGCATCAGGGTGCGAGTGGCTCCTGGATTGATGCAGTTGCAGCGCAAAGCGCTTTGTTCGAACTCATCGGCAATGACTTGCGACATCCCTTCAATGGCGAACTTTGAGATACTATAAGCCCCCCAGTAAGCACGGCCTTTTTTACCAACACCGGATGATGTAAATACCAAGGACGCATTTTGACTTTTCAGCATCAATGGGATCAACGCTTGACTCAGTAAAAATTGCGATTTTAGATTGACTTGCATTAGTTGATCCCAAAGATCTTCATCAATTTGTAGATATTGGCTTAATACCCCAAGATTGGCGGCGTTAAGCAATGCACCGTCTAAACGGCCAAATTGTGATTCTATGGTGGCAACCATATCGAGGTAATTCTGTTGGCTTGCACCTTTCAGATCTAAAGGAATAATCGCTGGCTGCGGACCGCCTAAAGCTTCGATTTCGTCATAAACCGCTTCTAGTTTTTTTACTGTTCGCCCGAGCAAAATTACGGTCGCGCCATGTTCGGCAAAACTTAAGGCTGCTTGGCGGCCAATCCCGTCTCCGGCACCGGTGACGAGAATGACTTTGTCATTCAATTCATGCTGACTCGCCTGAAATTGTTGAGGAAAGATTTCCTTGCTCATGTTTGATTCCTGTAGATGTGCGACAGCGCACAAATATTACTCAATAGTTAAACAACTGTTTATTCATCTGGTTAGACCTGTTGCAAAAATGTTAAGCGGTGTTTATGGTGCTGTTGTGAACCATTACTATTAAAAGGAATTTGCGAATATGCGTTTGTCCCGAATAGCAACAACGATTACTTTATTTGCGTCAGTATCTCTGGCGGGCTGCGGTGGCAACTCGCCATTAGATTTTGCAGATGATAGCACGGCCCAAGTCCCCAACTCAGTAAAAATTCGCTTCAATCCTCTGACCGGCGATGTCTCAACGCCCAATAACTTACTATTTAGCGGCAGCTTAGATGGGACCATTAATTTACCGAGTGAAGCTGAAATTGTGAGTACTTCAGAATACCGAGATATTACTCAGGTGTTAGGCGCATT
This sequence comes from Agarivorans sp. QJM3NY_33, assembly GCF_050870865.2. Classification (NCBI taxonomy): domain Bacteria; kingdom Pseudomonadati; phylum Pseudomonadota; class Gammaproteobacteria; order Alteromonadales; family Alteromonadaceae; genus Agarivorans; species Agarivorans sp. QJM3NY_33. The sequence goes on along the minus strand of NZ_CP194039.2, from coordinate 2,681,748 downwards.
AGACGGTTGGCAAACCAGCGTACCATTTAGGATCCCGCTGGGTTACGGTGACAATGAGGATGATTATAACGACAAAATTGATGTACAACTTGATAATGCCAGTTTTGCCGATGGGCTGTTGTTATTTAAAGTGAGGGCTTCAGGTTTTGCCGATGATTGTAGTGATGTGAGCGAAAATGGTGGCAGTTTTGTGGCTGGTCAAACTTGTCGCATCGACCAGCAGTTGGTTTACGGGGAAGACTATACCGTTAATTTTGCTGATGGTGAACTGGTAGTCGTACCACTGAAACCTTTCGCCCCCGCGAGTTCTTATATGGTGGTGGTGAGCGAGCAATTGCATGATGAGAATGGACGTTCTGTGGAAGCTGGGACGGGTTATTCCTTGTTAAGTGAAGTACCAAAGGCTGAAGATAGTGCTACCGTTCAGTCGCTGAAAAGCTTAACCAATTGGAATAATGCTTTGCTCGCTGCGCGAGGCGTTGAAGGTACAATCAGTTATACGGCAGTATTTACCACCCAGTCTGTAAACCCGGTATTAAGTAGTTTGCAACAGGTATATGGCGGCATGGCGCTGATGGGGCAATTATCATTGTCATCCTTAGTGGATACTGGCAGTACCGCGCAAGATGTTGCCAACACGGTATTAGGGGCCAGCCAGCCAAGTTTTGCAGCTGCAAAATATTACACATCAAGTTTGACGGTGCCTTATTACTTATCCGATTTAGATCATCCCGATCTTGCGGGTGGCGATGTTAATCAGTGGGCACAAGCCAAAACTGACAGCCCAGTAGCCATACTACAACTGCTGCAAACCAATAGTGACTTTGCCAATCAAGGTAGTACCACAAGTTTTTGGGCGCAAGCTGCCGCTAAAGGTTTTGATGTTACTACTTTTGGGACTTTGGTTGGTGCGGGTGATACGACTCGCGCGGCACAAATGTTAGCGCAAGCTGATTTGTCGGGACTGACTTATATCGAAAATGGGAATACGAAGTTGGTTGACGTTCATCATCATCTAACCGCCTATAACCCTTTACCGAAAACTCGTAGCATGGCCAACCTTAAGGTTGATGTATATCTGCCCGATACCAAGCTATTGACTAACCTAACTATGCCTGCCAATGGTTGGCCGGTGGTCATGTTCCAACATGGCATTACCACTTTGAAAGAAACGGCGGCAGGTATTGCTGCTGGGTATGCGGCACAAGGCTATGCTGTGGTGGCGATTGATTTGCCATATCATGGTAGCCGAGCCATTGATTTAGATGGGGATGGTCAGCCAGACCTAAGTGCTAATCTTGATGCTCAAGTGTTTGCCAATCTCAGTAGTTTTTTGAGTATTAGGGAAAACTTGCGTCAGTCGAGTGCCGATATTTTTGCATTGAGGGCCGCTTTACAAGCCACTACCGCGCCTGCTGAATTAGATGGCAGTAAGGTGCATTTTGTAGGGCAATCTTTGGGTTCGGTTGTTGGGATCCCAGTTGCTGCATTGGCGAAAATAGTGACCGTGAATGGAATGGATGTTGATTATCGCTTAGACAGTGCCGCACTTAGTGTACCGGGTGGAGGACTTGCTGGAGTGTTTTTGTATTCCCCTAGTTTTGGACCAGCAGTGGAAGCTGGTTTGAAAGCGAACACTGGTTATCTAGCTCTGGTTGCTGCGGGTTTAGGTTTTGTTGACAACGACAGTGGCACAGCATTAGAGCAATTTGCCGTTTATCAAGCTCGTTACCCTGAGGCGGCGGCACTAGTGATTAATGCCAATTACCCAGCCTTTGCCTCGGTGTTTAGTTCCTTGGCACAAACGGTTGTAGATGGCGCAGATCCGTTAAACTTTAGTCAGAATGGTTTTGCTATGCCAGTGTTACTGCACGAAGTGGTGGGGGATGGCAGTAGCGAAAGTGGTGACCAAACCATTCCCAATCGCGTAGCTGGACTACCGTTAATTGGTACCGAGCCGTTAATTTCAGCGATGGGTTTAGAGGGGACAGAGGTGACCTCCGCAGGCAGTTATGCAGTTCGATTTAGTCAAGGCGCGCATGCTTCCTTAATTAGTCCCAGCGCTAGCATAGTCACTACTTTGGAGATGCAAACTCAGTTTGTTAGCTATGCGGTAAGCGCTGATGCCGGGAATGCCACGGTGGTCGTGAATGATAGCTCAGTGATTGCTGCAACCCAATAGGTCAGTTTATTTGCTACTAGGCCTGCATTGCGCAGGCCTTTTTTGTTTGAATGAGTTGTTATAAAGATGGATACATCATTGTTTAACAATAGATTGATGGAGGTTCACAAATGTTTTTGAAGTTGTGCTCATATTTCCCAACAAAGCGCGCTACGAGTTATCGATGGACAACATGTTTCACCATATATTTATTGGTATTTTGATAAGTATCCGAGAAATCGACGACTTTGTTATCCTGTGAGTAGCTTAATGATTGTACGCGTAACAGCAGACTGTTAGGCGGTATCTGTAATAGTTCTGCTTGTTCTCGAGTTGTCAGTGTGGGGGTATAACTGCGGTGACTCTCAAGAATAGTGATATCACACTCTTTCTTGAAGTAGTTAAATTTCGACTGTTGCATATTCCCGATGCTTAACCAAGGAAAAAGAGCAACTGGAATATAGCTGTCTTCAATCAGGATCGGCACCTCATCGATGATGCGTAATCGCCTGACGTAGTAAACTTTTTGTCTTGGCTCTATTTTAAGTTGTTGGGCTATAGCTGGTGGTGCGTCGATCATAATGAATTCAATTACTTTGTTGACGTAGTTTTTCTTGCCAGCAATATTCATTTGATAATTAAAGCCGTCTAGTTCGCCCCCGATATAATTAATTTTACGGGAAACGTATGACCCACTGCCATGGCGTTTGACGATAAGCCTTTCATTTTCTAATAAGGCCAGTGCCTTTCTAATTGTCATCACAGAAACCCCCAAATCTTGTGCCAGCGCTTTTTCACTGGGCAAGGGGTCGCCGATTTCATATTGATCACTATTGATGCGAATTTTTATTTCATTCGCGATTTTTAGGTAGATCACTTTTAGATCTCTTTATTGAGGCTCGAGCCAGCAATTAATTATTTAACTCTATGTATTAGAATAAAATTTTAAATTTTAAAAAAATTGATTTAGATCACTTATCTATATATTTGTCTAAATACATATATATCCAATCATTGTGACTATATGACTTTAGTCACAATTGGCATTTTTATGACTCCGATTCACTCTGACTCCAACATAAGATCATTCAAATACAGAGATTTATCTTCAATGAATCTAAAAATAATAATTAGGGGAGCATTAAATGGTGGTATTAAAAAAACTACAAGGCTTTTCAAAAGCCATGATCGGGCCAGTCCTGTACCTTCCAGTGATCGGCTTGCTCATTGCGTTGTTCAGTATTGTCACCAATAAATTGTGGGTAGAGGAAGGGAGCTACCTCTACATTTTTGGTAAATACGCTTCCAGCATGCTGTGGGCATTTATGAATAATTTGGGTTTTTTCTTTTGTATAGGGCTAGCCAGCGGCTTAGCAAAAAACCGAAAGTCGGATGCATCTTTCGTAGCAGCTGTGTCTTATTTTATGTACTTGGCTGCCAATAATAGCTGGTTAACACTTACCCATCGACTGGTAGAGGGGACAACGAATGCGCAACTCTATGGTAGCGGACAGATATTCACCTTTGGTTTTAAAGTCGTCAATATGGGGGTTTTTCTAGGCATTATTCTTGGGCTGCTGGTTGCATTTATTCATAATAGATTTTCGAATAGGGAGTTTCGGGGAGCTTTCTCTATTTATGGTAACAGTAAACTTGTGCTGATTATCATGATCCCAGTGATTGCCTTATTTGCCATCGCCACGGTCTATATTTGGCCAATGGCTGAGCAAGGCATCTCTGCGTTGACCACGATGATGAAGACCTTTGGCTCTCCTGGGGTCTTTTTATATGGCTTCCTGAATCGGTTTTTGATCCCAACTGGCCTACATCATCTTGTTTGGTCTCCATTTCTTTTCACTTCTATTGGTGGCCAGTTATTAATTGAAGGGCAGACAGTAATAGGGGCGAAGCCGATTTTCTTGGCAGAAATAGCAAATGCCACGGGTGGGTCGTTGAGCGACTCATCGCGGTTTTTGGTCTTTGGAATGGTGAAGATTTTTGGTACGGCTGGTTTAGCCTTGGCATTTTATAAAACTGCTAAACCAGAATATAAAGAAAAATTAAAACTTACGTTAATCCCAGTCATTCTTACTTCTTTTTTAGTCGGTATTACCGAACCATTTGAATTTCTGTTCCTTTTTACCGCGCCCTTGTTGTGGTTGGTTTATTCCTTGTTGGACGGTTTTTTTCAAATGCTCGCTTGGATATTCGATGTCAGAATATGTGCAACAAACGGCATTATTGACTTTATTGCCTATAACATTCCCACTGGGGTCGCTAGAACTCAATGGCCTGTATTCGTCATCTTAGGGCTCTTGGAAACACTCACCATGTATATGGCGGGTAAGTTCTTTATTACCAAATTTAATATGGCTACGCCTGGTAGAAAAGCAGAAGAAGAGCAGCAAGAAAACGTACGAGATAAAGCATTGGTACCAAATCATGTTGGTGAGAGCGTTGTTCGTGGGCTTGGCGGTAAGCAAAACATTAGCTCAGTTGATAATTGCTTCACACGCCTACGTGTAGATGTACGCGATGCGGCATTGATTAACGAGGCATTGTTAAAAAGTAGCGGAGGCACAGGTGTAATTATTAAGGAAAATCATGTTCAGGTTATTTACGGACTAAATGTGAACAAGGTAAGAAATAATGTAAATGAGACTTTGGGTGTAATTGAATAAAAGGTGAAATATGAAAGACAAATTTGTTGTAACAATTGCTGGTGGTGGTAGTACTTATACGCCTGGTATTGTATTAATGCTACTTGATAATATGGACCGTTTTCCGCTCAAAGAAATTCGTTTATATGACAATAACGCAGAAAGGCAAGGTCTACTTGGAGAAGCTTGTCAGATTATGGTGAGAGAGCGCCACCCAGAAGTTGGATTTAGTTATACGACGGACCCACAAAGTGCCTTTACCGGAGTTGATTTTGTGATGGCTCATATTCGCGTTGGTCTGTATGAGATGCGGGAAAAGGATGAAAAAATTCCGCTTCGGCACGGTGTGCTCGGGCAAGAGACTTGTGGGCCTGGTGGTATTGCTTATGGGATGCGTTCGATTTCCGGTGTTCTTGAACTGATTGATTATATGGAGCAATACTCCCCAAATGCTTGGATGCTTAATTATTCGAATCCCGCGGCGATTGTCGCAGAGGCGACACGACGCCTACGGCCCGATTCTAAAATTATCAATATCTGCGATATGCCCGTCGCAATTGAAGGTATTTTTGCGGATATTCTTGGGCTGGCATCGCGCAGAGAGATGAATGTTCGTTATTACGGTCTGAATCATTTTGGCTGGTGGACAAGTATTACCGATAAAATGGGCCATGATTTAATGCCTGCATTGAAAAAGCATGTGGCTGAATTTGGCTATTGCAGCCAAACCGAAGATTTCCAACATAAAGCACCGAGCTGGATAGAGACCTTCACAAAAGCTAAAGATATTTTTGCGCTCGATCCCCAGACCTTGCCCAATACCTATCTGCAGTATTATTTTTATCCGGATTATATTGTGGGTCATTCTGATCCGCAGTTCACTCGGGCGAATGAAATTGTGATTGGCCGGGAAAAAGAAGTGTTCGATATGGCGCGAGTGATTGTCGAGCAGAATAGCGCTAAAGGGTCGAATTTCCATGCTGGCGCCCATGCGACTTTTATCGTTGATCTAGCCTGTGCAATTGCATTCAATACCCAAGAAAGAATGTTGCTAATTGTGGAGAATAATGGGGCTATCGCCAATTTTGATGAAACAGCGATGGTTGAAGTGCCCTGCTTAGTGGGCGCAAACGGCCCAGAACCGCTGGCGATGGGAAAAATCCCGGTATTCCAAAAAGGTTTAATGGAGCAGCAAGTCGCGGTGGAGAAGTTGGTGGTTGAGGCTTGGATTGAGGGGAGCTATCAGAAACTTTGGCAGGCGATCTCGTTGTCGAAAACTGTTCCAAGCGCTTCAGTAGCAAGAGCAATTCTGGATGATTTGATTGAGGCGAACAAGGAATACTGGCCAGTGCTGCATTGAGCTAAGAAACTCATATCCTGAGGATGCTAGTTTCATATATCCAGCGCACTCACGCGCTGGAAAAAGTCGCGAGAGGGACTTAATGAGCTAGCTACTGGTATTTAGAAAATTGTAACCAATTAGCTTAATCTGATGTTCACGCTATTTAAACAACTGGCGGTTTGTTCATGTCGCCGTTTTTATGACTCACCGGGGATGTGTCATCAAAGCTCAGATCAAAATACCGATAATCAACTGAATGGGTTTGGAGTGAGTCGAAGTGATCCCAATGACTCTAATTTGCTACTAGGCCTGCATTGCGCAGGTCTTTTTTGTTACTTGGCTCGTGATTCAAGCTATGGTACTAATAGCTGCTTGAATTGATGAGGGTAAAAGTTTGGATTTCTTGATTGAATTTGGTTTGTTTTTTGCGAAGGCGATAACTATTGTTATCGCCATTGTTGCGGTTGTTGTGGTTATTGTGGCGGCTTCCGTTAAGAATAAGCATAAGAGTGGTGAGTTAGAGCTGAAAGATCTGAGTGAGCGTCATCATCAGATAGAGGATCATTTGAATGACTCGCTAATGAATAAAGAACAGCTTAAACAGTATAAAAAACAGCAGAAACAGCAACAAAAAGCCGATAAAAAAAATACCGCAGAGCAGTCAAAACCACGCTTATTTGTGATTGACTTTAAAGGCAGTATCGATGCGAAGGAGGTTGCTAGCCTCCGCGAAGAAGTCACCGCAGTGTTAATTACCGCCAAGCAAGACGATGAAGTGTTGGTTCGGCTTGAAAGTGGTGGTGGTATGGTGCATGGCTATGGCTTAGCGGCATCTCAGCTGAAGCGACTCAAGGCGAAAGGGATTAAACTGACCATTGCCGTTGATAAGGTTGCGGCGAGTGGAGGATATATGATGGCTTGTATTGCCGACCAGATCATCGCTGCTCCGTTTGCGATTGTCGGCTCTATTGGGGTTATCGCTCAAATTCCTAACTTTAATAAAGTCTTAAAAAACCATGACATTGAATTTGAACAACTGACTGCCGGTGAGTTCAAGCGCACCTTGACCATGTTTGGTGAAAATACCGATGAGGCTCGTGCTAAATTTAAAGCGGAGTTGGAAGAAACTCACATCCTATTTAAAGATTTTGTACAAGAGTTTCGTCCACAACTTGATATTGCCAAGGTTGCGACGGGTGAACATTGGTATGGTACTCAAGCCTATGGTTTGAAGCTTATCGATCAGGTGAGCACCAGTGATGACTACTTGATGCAACACTATGCCGACAAGCAAGTCGTTCAGTTTAAATATCACGGCAAGAAAAAGTTGGCGGAAAAATTAAGTCAAGCAGCTAGTCTCGGGGTAGAGCGAGGCGTGATGAAACTGCTGCAATCGCAATCTTGGGATTGGACGAAATAAATTAAGAGGATGTAAAATATTAAGCCTGATCATGCTCATCAGGCTTTTTTGTGTCTTAATTAATCAGTAAGCTAGCTCAGCTAGCTTACGGTTGTAATCACTGTATTAACGTATTGTTTTATTGGTTCTTTTTAGGCTTGTTGGAAAGGATAAATGGATCCAAGCTGAAGAATTTGGGTGAGTTCATCCAGGGCGGTGTTCACCTCGGTGATCAGTTGTGGATCTCGTAGATCATCAAATCTTAAGCTATCTCGGTAGTGTTTATCAATCCAGCAGTTAAGCGTGTTAAACAGTTGCTCATTGAGCAGAGTATGCTGATTCACCGCCGCTAGTTCCATGTCATTAAGGGCGACCCTTAAGCGTAAACAGGCTGGGCCGCCACCGTTACTCATACTCTGTTTTACATCGAAATAATGCACCTGCTTGATCGGCGTGTTGCGAGTCACTAAGTTCTCAAGGTAACGACGAACCGAATCGGATTCTTGGCAGTTTGTTGGGGCGATAATTGCCATTTCTCCAGGCGCAGTGGTAATAATTTGAGTATTAAATAAGTAACTCTTTATCGCCTCACTCACAGAGACTTCTTGATCGTTAACTTCAATAAAATGGAGCTTATCTTCGCCGAAATGATGCTGAATACGCTGAATTTCTTGTTGTGAGTTTAAAAATGCCTGTTGATGATAAAACAGTACATTTTGGTTCCCGACGGCAATCACATCATTATGAAATACGCCTTGATCTATCACCGCTGGATTTTGCTGAATAAACATTGCGGTATCGTTATCTAAACCATGTAAACGGGCGACAGCCTGACTGGCTTCAAGAGTTTGTCGAGCAGGGAATTTACTTGGTGCCACTTGCTGACTATTGGCGGCACTGCGCCCATAGACAAATAGCTCAAGACCTGCCTTACCGTAATTGCTACACAGGCGAGTGTGGTTTGCTGCACCTTCGTCGCCATAGTAATCATTTTCTGGTAGATGTTGGTGATGTTCGAAGTATTTAGGATTCGCAAATACTGCTTTTAAGATGTTGCCTGTCACTCCGGGCTCAATAGAACGGTGTAGTTTATTGGTTAAGTTTGCGGGGGTGAAATGTACTTTACCATTGCCAGTATCGGCGCTTGGTGAAACTGTGGCTGCATTGGCGGTCCACATGCTGGAGGCTGAATAGCTGGCGAGTAGGGCATCTGGTGCTTTCGCAGCGGATTGCTGCAACAGTTGGCTGTCGTTACCAGTAAATCCGATCCGACGAAGTAAGTTAAGATCGGGGCGTTGTTGTGGCGCGAGTACGCCTTGGTACAGTCCTAGGTCATGCAAGGCTTTCATTTTTAATAAGCCTTGCTTGGCTGCTTGTTGCGGGTTTGATGCATTTTGAGCATTAGAAAGGGAGGCCACGTTACCGAATGACAGTCCTGCATAGTTGTGGGTAGGGCCCACTAAACCGTCAAAATTAACTTCGAAGTGTTTCATAATATTCCTTGCAGTACGCTCATCAAAAATGAGTTATCTTTTATTGAAAATTTTTATAGTAATGGTTATTTATATTGGCATATAAAGAAAATCAAGCGTATAACTCTACGCGATTACGAGACTTTCAGATGTTATCAGTTTGTTTTTAGCTGGTCGAGTGCTTAATTATTCACCCAATAAACCAAAGAATTAAAAAAGTTATTGACCTATGCTGAGTCTCGAGCAATTTTAAAAAGAACACACTGTCTGCTACTCTCCGTACAAAGATAATTGACGGACTTAATCGGTAATAAGAAGAATATGAGTAAATCACTGGTCATCGTGGAATCACCAGCCAAAGCAAAAACGATTAATAAATACTTAGGCCGCCAATACGTGGTGAAGTCGAGTGTCGGCCATATTCGTGATTTGCCCAGTAGCGGCAGTAACACCAATAAAAAGAAGGCGGCACCGATTTCTACCAAAGGCTTAAGCGCAGAAGAAAAAGCCAAATTAAAGCAAGCAAAAGACAAAAAGGCTTTAGTGTCTAGGATGGGCGTTGACCCGGAGAAAGATTGGCAAGCTAATTACCAAATTCTTCCTGGCAAAGAAAAAGTTGTTAATGAGCTTAAAACCCTCGCCGAAAATGCCGACACCATCTATCTCGCGACCGATTTAGACCGCGAAGGAGAGGCGATTGCTTGGCACTTAAAAGAAATTATTGGGGGTGACGACAGCCGCTTTAAGCGAGTTGTATTTAACGAAATCACCAAGTCTGCGATTCAAGATGCCTTCTCTCAGCCCAGTGAACTGAATATGGATCGAGTGAATGCCCAACAAGCCCGCCGTTTTCTTGACCGAGTGGTTGGCTATATGGTTTCTCCATTGTTGTGGAAAAAGATTGCTCGTGGCTTATCGGCGGGTCGAGTGCAGTCAGTCGCGGTTCGGCTCGTGGTGGAGAAGGAGCGTGAAATTAAAGCTTTTGTCCCAGAAGAGTATTGGGACATTCATGCTGACTTAGCCACCCAACAAGCGAAAAACTTTCGTCTTGAAGTTGTCAAAGAAAATGGCCAGCCCTTTAAGCCGGTTACTCAACAACAAGCCTCTACGGCAGTAAGTAGTTTAAAAACAGCGGCTTATAAAGTTGCTAAGCGTGAAGATAAACCGACTCGTTCTAAGCCAAAAGCTCCCTACATAACCTCGACCTTGCAGCAGGCAGCGAGTACTCGCCTTGGATTTGGTGTGAAAAGAACGATGATGTTGGCTCAGCGGCTCTATGAAGCGGGTTACATCACCTATATGCGTACTGACTCAACAAACTTGAGCAACGACGCTGTGGAGGCTGGTAGGGCCTATATCGTCGATAATTACGGGGCAGATTATCTTCCTGAAAATCCTTTGCGTTATTCTAGCAAGCAAGGAGCCCAGGAAGCACACGAAGCGATTAGACCTTCGGATGTGAACGTCTTAGGGAACCATATCGATGGTGTGGATGCTGATGCGAAGAAACTTTACGATCTTATATGGCGTCAATTTGTCGCTTGTCAGATGACCGATGCGCAATATGACGCAACCACTGTGACAGTGAGTGCGGGTCAGTTTGAGTTGCGAGCGAAGGGTAAAATATTACGTTTTGACGGTTGGACGCGAGTACAACCGGTAGGCAAAGCTAAAAAAGATGAAGACGGTGTATTACCAGCGGTTAGCCAAGGTGATGTATTAAACTTGGTTGAGCTTGATTCTAAGCAGCACTTTACTAAACCACCGGCTCGTTTTAACGAAGCTTCCTTAGTCCGTGAGTTGGAAAAACGTGGTATTGGACGGCCCTCAACTTATGCATCGATTATTTCCACAATTCAAGATCGGGGCTATGTGCGTACCGAAAGTCGTCGTTTTTATGCGGAGAAAATGGGCGAAATTGTTTCTGAACGGCTATGTGAAAGCTTTGAAAATCTGATGAGCTACGACTTTACCGCTGAAATGGAAGAGCGCTTGGATGAAGTTGCGGATGGTAGCTTTGAATGGAAGCAGGTTCTCAATGAATTTTATAAGAACTTTAAAGGCCAATTAAGCAAGGCTGATGATGATGAGCATGGGATGCGTAGCAATACCCCCGTCATCACTGACATTAGTTGTCCTGATTGTGGACGTCCCATGGGGATCCGTACTGCCAGTACCGGGGTCTTTTTAGGATGCTCTGGTTATGCGCTCCCTCCCAAAGAGCGCTGTAAATGCACCATTAATCTTATCCCCGGAGAAGAAGCGGTCGCGGCGAATGTAGAAGAGCAAGAAACAGAAGCTCTGCGTGCGAAAGAACGTTGTCCAATTTGTGCGACCGCGATGGATAGTTACCTCATCGATGAAACTCGTAAGTTGCATGTCTGTGGTAATAATCCAGATTGTGACGGGTACGTGGTTGAGCAAGGTAGCTTTAAAATCAAAGGTTACGATGGGCCGATTGTTGAGTGTGAGAAATGCGGCAATGATATGCAGTTACGCACCGGCCGTTTTGGTAAGTATATGGCTTGTACCGGTGAAGATTGTAGTAATACTCGTAAGATATTAAAAAGTGGCGAGGTTGCACCTCCACGCGAAGATCCGGTGCATTTGCCTGAGTTACCTTGTGTGAATAGCGATGCCTATTTTGTATTGCGTGACGGGGCTTCAGGGATATTTATGGCGGCGAGTAACTTTCCACGCTCGCGTGAAACTCGAGCGCCGTTCGTTGAAGAGTTGAAACGCTTTAAAGATCGTTTACCCGAGAAGTTTTACTATTTGGCCGATGGCCCAACGGAAGATCCCGATGGGGTCAAAACTTTGGTGCGTTATAGTCGTAAAACCAAAGAGCAATATTTAAGTTCTGAGGTGGAAGGTAAACCAACTGGTTGGCGGGCCTATTTTACCGATAATAAATGGGTGATTGAAGATAAACGTAAGAAGCCAAAAGCGGCGAAGGCGGATTAAATAAAAAAGGAAGCGAGAGCTTCCTTTTTTAATGTTTATTATTGCTGTTTTCGCTCAGAATAACTGCTTATTTCATCGTAATTGTTGTTGTGCTAGCTTCTTATCCATAGTGGCTTTTAGTAATTTATAGAGCAGGATCGAAGCATCAATTTCTTCTTTGCGGTTGGTGAGACTCTCGATATTTAAACCCAAGGGGATCCCTAAGGGCAAGCAGGTTTCTAAGATCTGCACCAGATTGTTGTAGCAAATTAAAATTGATTCGTTTAGCGGTTTTTCTGCATTGAGAATACGCAAACTAGTGGCTTCTGGAACCGAAATCCCTAACCATTCAATAAACTCAAGGGTTTTAGCACTACCGCAAGGTGAAAAGGTGAGTATGATCCGCTGTGGCTGCTGCTGGTTTTCACGACATTGATGGGCATAGCGGCTTAACATATCGATGGTTGCTTGAGCGTTATACACTGCTTGTGAGACAAAATAGCGGCAGCCTTGTTCCATTTTGTGCAGTAACCTAAGGTGTTCATCCCCTTTCTTCGCATGACGCTCTGCAATGGTCACGCCGCCTAGGTAAAACTCTGGGGCTTGGTTGGCTAAAGCTTGATAAGCGTCCGCTAAGCTCAGCTTTATTTCCGAATTAGCTGCCGGGCTACCTACTAATACTAAGTCACGAATTCCATATTGGTGCCAGGCCTGTTTTAGCCAGTTTACAAACTCAGCTTCATTTCGTTGTGAGACACTCTTATAAGTGATTACCGAACGTTGGCTTTTTTGCATTAATAATTGTGCATATAGCCTTGGGTCATGGGTTTGCATGTAAGGAAAGGGTCTAGGCTTATCAATTCGACTACTCTCATCTTGAATGTCATAAACAATCAAACCGTCATAATCCAGTTCATCAAGACGAGATAATAATTTGTCTGCAATCGCGCTGACTTTTTCTATATCGGTGTTTTTTTTGGGCGGCGTCGTACCAATAAAGTAGACGCCATGGGAGCTATCACTAGAGATTTGTTGCAGTGTTTTGCGCATGATATGTAAAGCTTATAGGAATAATTGGGTTCATTTTCGCATAGCGAAAGCTAAAAATCCCCAGTTGCGAAAGAGATCGCGTTAAAAATCCGCCCGAACTACCATTTTTTCTTGGGCTGGAATAAGACGTCAAGCTCGTCCGTTTCTTTTTCGGCTAAGTCTTGTACTTGTTGTTGACTGGCCGATTTGAGCTTCTCACTCATTTCCGAATTCATCCGTTTCATGTCGGTGAGCTTTTGTTCTAAGTAGGCGTCGCGATCAGAAATGTTACTCAGTGCGGAAATACTTTTGTTGAGTAATTGGCGAGCGCTGCCCCATTGGCGTAGTGCTTGAGCTTCAATGGCGCGTTTTAAGGCGTTCTCGATATTAATTTTTAGTTGCATTAACTCTAATCGGCGATCTTCTAAGACGAATACTTGAGTATTTAAACGGCCCTTGGCGTGTTCTGAGCGAACCACTGCACGAATTTTTTTAACAATTTGAAGCATTTGTAAAGCATCTTTATCGGTATCTGGGGCTCGGAAGGCACTATCGCTGACCTCGCCACCTGAACCTTTGATTTGGCTTAATTGCCCTTTGGTGGCGCGAATACGATTGTTCAAGCCCTTGACTGTTGGATCGGTAGTACGGATATGGTTTAAGGCTTGTAAAATACGAGAGTGTAGGGTTTCCACCAATTCTTTACTGTAGGGAAGAATGGAAGAATGTAATAATAATTCTTCGGTTTCATTGATGATCGCTTTTTGCTTCGCAATGGCTAAGCGACGTTCTGTTTCTTGTTTTTGTTTAAACTGCTGCACCATGTTATAGCCGATGACTAAAAATAGTAGGGTGCCGACGCCGAGCAATATTAAGGTAAATACCATAATTTAACCGAAAAAATATCCTAAATGTTTGTTCTACGGGAGATATAAGCTAAAACGGCTGCCTTCAAGTAAGCCTCCATTATTTAGTTCAATTCTACCTTCTTTACCTGAATTTATGTGTGCTTTAGCGATCAATTTCGCAAAAAACAAACCTAAGCCACTACGATTATTTAAAAAGTCTAAACTTGGTGCTAATTCAGCGTGGGCCAAATCGATAATCTCTTGGGGAAATCCATCGCCGTCATCATCAATTTGAATACATAAGTAGCTATCGGCTTGTTTCGCTGAAATTTTAATTTGTTTTTTAGAGTAGCGTAGTGCGTTTACTACAATATCATTAAGTAGGTAATCTACCAATACGCCGTCGAGATACCAACTTAAACCTTCTTCTACTTCGATTTGCACGCTCATATTAGCCTGCTCGATAAAGGTTTGGTTTTTGTAATAAATGTCATTGAGTAGATCTTCGATATAACACTCCTCAATGGTCATTGGCATTTGTTCTTTTTCGAAGCGATATAAAGCCAACAACTGCATCAAACTACCATTTAAACGCGATACTTCATAATGAAGTCGCGATAGCTCTTCACTATCTTCGCGACCCAACTGTTTGGAACGAAGAGCGATCGCTTCGGTGGATTGGGTTAACATACACAATGAATTTTTCATATCGTGTACGGCAGTGGCTAACACGGTCGAAAAATCTAGCTGGTTGTGTAGCGGCATCGTCGCTCCTTTTTTATGCTGTCAATACAAGTGTAACTGAAACCAAGCCGCATCCCAAAATGAATCCATGTGAGGGAGAGATTGTCTATTTAAGCTGGGTCTCTTCATTAAACGTTTACTCTGGATGTATTAGTTCTGAACAGTTTGTGGCTAAATAATTTAGAAAGTTAGGTTTCATGGATGATTGTCATCTTGCTGTCATCACCGTTGGTTAAGTGTAATTCACAAGCCTTCGTGATAGAGATAAAGATGCTAAATCGAGTTCTTTTTCCAGAGATGGAGCAACTACAAGCGTTGTTGGCTCAACATCAACGTATGTTACGGGTGGAGACGATTAGCTCGATAACGTACCAAGGTTTTAATTATCCAGTACAGGCGATTCGTTTAGGGAGCGAAAATAAACGCGACCCTGCGATTTGTTTTGTGGCTGGGGTACATGGTGTGGAGCGTATTGGCAGCCAAGTGGTGTTGTCTTTTATGCATAATTTGTTCACTCGCTTGGCTTGGGATCAGCAGTTGCAAAATTTGCTGTTACATATGCAATTGTTATTTATTCCCATCGTAAATCCAGTGGGGATGTTATTACAGCGGCGAGCCAACGCAGAGGGCGTGGACTTAATGCGAAACTCTCCGGCAGTCGCCGAGTGTGGCGCCACTTGGATGGTTGGTGGGCAGCGTTTAAGTGCTCGCCTGCCTTGGTATCGTGGTGCTGTTAATCAACCGATGCAGCAAGAGGCTGCGGCCTTGTGTCAATTTGTTCAGCAGCACTTATATGGACGGCCTTTTAGCTTAGTGCTCGATTGCCATAGTGGTTTTGGTCATGCGGATAGGATCTGGTTTCCCTACGCAAAATCAGCTGCTGAGCCTATCGATGATATTGCTTGGGTTTATCGCCTAAGGGAAATTTTTTTTGCCAGTTACCCACATCAGAATTACTTGTTTGAGCCGCAGACCAAACATTATCGGTGCCACGGTGATCTCTGGGATTATTGCTATCAGCAATCTTTATCATGGCCCGGCATATTTCTTCCTCTTACTTTAGAAATGGGATCTTGGCGATGGCTCAAGAAAAACCCTTTGCAGGTTTTTAGTGGTTTAGGTTTGTATCATCCAATGAAGCCGCATCGGGTGCAAAGAGTCATGCGGCGACACTTGGTACTGATGGAGTTTTTAATTAATGTGAGTTATTCATGGCAAAGCTTCGATCAGGTCGACGGCTTGGCGTCGGCGAAACATGCAGCGAGGAAACTGTGGTACTAGTATCATCAAACCATCTTGTAAGTCGGTCGGGTAGGGTTATATTATTGCTACGAGGCTTGATCAGAGAACGTCGTCACTGGGGGGATTTTGCGGAACAATTGCAAGCCCAGTTTCCAAACCGGACGGTGTTGAGTTTTAATCTTCCGGGGAATGGTCATTTAGTCCACTTGCGCAGCCCTCGCTCTATTACGGCGATGCGTCAAAGTTTGCGTATACAGTTACGTTTAAGCTCGCTCAATAACGACAAGATTGATATTGTCGCCATCTCTTTAGGTGGGATGGTTGCCGTTGACTGGCAAGCCCATTTCCCTGAAGAAATAAATTCAATAACTTTGATTAACTCTAGCAACGCCAGCTTTTCTCCTTTTTATCAACGTTTGCGTTGGCAAAGCTTGGGCAAGATTTTGTCGATACTTTTCACGGTTAATCGCTTCCAGCGTCAGCTCAAAATTTTACAGTTAACCAGTTGTGCCCCTATGCAACATTTAGGTGTATTAGCGCGTTGGTTGAGTTGGTCAGAGCAGTATCCGGTGACTTGGCAAAATAGTTTGCGGCAGCTTTGGGCAGCCGCTCGGTTTCGTTGTACCGATAAACCTAAAGTGGCTACTTTGCTCCTCAGTAGTCGCCAAGATAAGCTGGTTGATTGCCGTTGTAGTGAGGTATTGGCGACTCATTGGCAATGTGAGCATAAGCAGCATCCAAGTGCTGGTCATGATTTACCGCTAGATGACGCGGAGTGGACGGTGAATCAATTGAGCTCTTGGTTAAGTTTGGTTGACCCAAGCTAGCGGCTCAACTAGCTTGTACTAAGATGTCTTGTGAATATCAACGCCTAAGGAATGATGATGTTGAAATGGATGATTGCTTTTTTGTTGTGTAGTCCTTTTGGTTTCGCGAATCAGCTATCGCTAAAGGTAATCGAAGGTGCTTATCCTTTATTAAGTTTGACAATTGATCAGGCTCAGTCAATTAAGCTCTCCGCAGATGGTCGCTATAAGATCACCTTACCAACTAGTTCAAGTTGTTTGTCTGATACGTTTCAGCAGTTAAGCGGTCGTTTAGTGGCAGTGCAATTGACCCTAGATCAAATCATTACTCAGCAGTTGCAACAGCTTAGTCAAACTCAGAACTGGCTTGAGTTGTCTTATATGGTTGATTTTCCAAGCTCAGAGCTCGCTTGTTCGACAGCTGAGCTACAGATGATATTTCCGCCATTAACGACTTTTGCTTCGGCCTGGGGAAAATTTGAAGTCAATCAGGGCCGCGGCAGTCAAGCGCTCAGTTTTTTTGTGTTGCATAAATTTGCCAATGATTATCGCTGGCAAGCTGTGTTACCCGAACCCCAGCGAGCACAGCAGTTTTGGCTTGATTATTATGCTCAAATGTCTCGAGACGAGCATAAATAGGCCCTTTTATTAAGGGCTTCATCTAACTGTCATATTGTAGACCGAGAGCTGTGGTTCAATAAGGCGAACCATTTTATCAGGATTTACTGTTTGGACTCTTCACTTGCACTTGAAACGAACTTTAAGCTTAAAAAACTAAAGCGTTATCAGTATGAACGTTATGCGGTGCTTTGCCGTCTGGCTTATCCTTCGGCGCTAGGTAAGATGCAAGATCAGTTGGATAACTATCGTTACCAAGAGATATTTGACCGTTGGGGACGCTCAACCACGCGGGTATTGTGGAAACCCGATAAGAGTGAAGTGATTGTGGTATTTCGTGGTTCTACCAATCTATTAGATTGGCTGGTTAATTTGGCTTTTTTCCCCAGACGTTATCAGTTTGAGCATGTTTACTACCATGTGCATTGGGGCTATTTACAGTTATTGGAGCAAATGAGTTGTGATCCAAACCGAGGGAAACAGAAGTGCAGTGTCTACCAGCGTCTGGAGTCAGTATTATTGCCACTGATGACACAAGGGAAAAAAATCACTTTGACGGGACATTCCTCTGGCGGTGCAATGGCGGTTTTAGTCGCCGATCGCTTAGAGCGTAAATATCCCAAAAAAGTGAAGCGGGTGGTAACTTTCGGTCAGCCAGCCACCGGACTGTGGAATTTTAAGCGTCACTATAAACTTCATCGTAAAACCTATCGAATCTGTTGTGACTTAGATATTGTGACTTTCTTACCGCCTTTGCCTTTTGTTTACTGGCATGTCGGGAGGATGCTGTGGTTACATGATGAGAAAATATATGAGAATACGCCCACTTGGTATCGAATGTCGAAGTCGCTAATTAGCTGGATGCTGTTGCCTTTTACTTATCATTACATGCGTAAATATATTCGAAATAAAGATTATTTTGACGAGCATTAACTGCAAAAAAGTATTCCATCAGTTCGCATAAGCGCGCGCTGACTTCAGTTGTGCTTTGTTAATCGTGAGGGTCTCGGTTCGAGGCCAGCGGCCACAGAGTATCGTCAGTTCTTGTTCATTTTCTTTATAATAAACGTAACGTTGCCCCTTACCTAAGCTACAACAAATCGCTTGGTCACCTAGATAGCTGATGCTAATAAAGCCCTTCTCAGAATGAATATTTGGACACCAGTCTTTACTATTGCCACCGTGAGTATTGGGTTGTCGTGCACGCAATACCTCGAGTACATCGATGGTATTCACGGGATGAGTAGAAAACCAATTGAGGTATTCTTTAAGGCTAAGCTGCTTTCCATAAAATTCGGCAAGGGTAACTTTTTGCATTTCCAATATCAGTAGGATAATAGCGAGTATTACGATGATGAAAGGAAATAGTATTCTGTAGAGCAATGTTTGAAGCATGTTTCTGCCATTAATTTCAATAATTGCTGACGATTTTAACAAAAACGTGATGTAAGTCTAATATTTGTTACTTTTTGCGTCTGCCTCTCACTTATACCCGAGTGAACTAGCTTATGGATATTCGGAATTTGTTACGGCCTTTGATTGGTTTAAGCTTAGCTTGCTTAAATGAGGAGCCAATATGTTACAGACTCTGTTGTGGATACTTATCCCTTTATTTTTATTACTATCGGTCTTTAGTGGCGAGTTGATGCGTTTGATTTTTGAATCTTTGGCTTTCCTTAGCTTACTGTTGATTTTGGCTAGCAAGCTTAAAGCTAAGGATGAAAAAGCCAGTCATGAAAGCTGAACATCGTCGATGTTAATAATAAGCGAGGATAATCAGTAATGATGCGCTAGCAATGCTAAACCATAGGCTAAGGCCTAATAGTAAGGGTTTCATCCCAGCCGCTTGAATATTTTTTGTGGTAAGCCCATAACCAATGAAAAACAGACAAACCCCGAGTAGTTGTTTCGATACCTTAAATAAACCTTGATAAAGTGACTCAAATATTGGCACATAGTTACTGACCAACATTGCTAAGATATAAAACAAAATGAAGTAAGGTACCGAAAGCTTACCGTCTTTTTCTTTAAATAATACCGCGCTAATTAAGGCCACTGGAATGATCCATAGAGCTCTTGCCAGCTTGACGGTGGTAGCAACGTTTAAGGCTTGGTCTCCATAACTTGCGGCAGCGCCGACTACAGAAGACGTATCATGAATGGCAATCGCCGCCCAGTAACCAAATTGGACTTGGCTGAGGTGAAGTAAGTGTCCTAGCAGTGGAAAGATAAATAAAGCACAAGCGTTGAGAATAAATACGGTGGCTAATGCTAAGGAAATCTGCTTGCTGTTGGCCTTTATCGCGGGAGAAACCGCGGCAATTGCGCTACCGCCACAAATCGCGGTACCCACAGAAATGAGATAAGCCGTTTTTCGCTCTACTTTTAGCAACTTTGCGACCACAAAACCTAAACATAAGGTAAAGGCGATAGAGCCAACAATTAAACCAAAGCCTGCTTGGGTATATTCAATGGCTTGCTCGATAGAAATGCCAAAGCCAAGGCCAACTACGGAAATGGCTAACAAACGCTTGGTGACTATGCCGATATTTATGTTGTTTGGCGTCAAGCCTAAACTGGCTAAACATGCACCAATAATCAGCGCTCCCGGCCCATTTACCCAAGGGGTTAATACTGATAAAGCAACCGCAATACATAGATAATCATTAGTCGATAAAAGTTTTAATTTGTTCAGCATAACGTGCCCCTAACTGTGAAGTTTTATTATAGAGCACTGATGGTTTAGTTAAATGGCTAATTAAGACCTGAAAAAAAGCAATAATTGACCATTAATAATTGATTTAATAGAAGTTAATTTGTCGTTATCAATATTATTGATTAAAGTAATCAATAATATTCCTGGATCAATATGGCTGTTTTTATCTCAATTCTTCTTCGATATGTGGTTGTAGTAACTCGGTGACTCGCCGTCCTTCTTGAATCGCTTCTTCGGCGCGGTGGAAATCCATCACACTAATACTACCTAATTTAGGGTTTAACAAAATATCAGGTGGATCGCCGGCCATACGGGCCCGGGTAAGGCGCTCTTGCATAATATTAATTGAGGTCGACATAACGCCGATCATTCCCGGTGACCGATCATCATTATTCTGTTTGATGCTTGCCAGCATTGATGTTAAAAATTCTTTACCTCCGCCCAATAAGCGTAAGAAGGGTTGGTCGGGTTCACTAGTGCTATCTTTAAGCTCATCGTCGAAGTTATTGAGGTGAGACTTGTCACTATTTAGGTTGACAGCAATCACCACATCGGCGCCCATGGCTCTGCATAGCGAAACAGGAACGGGATTGACTAAAGCGCCATCCACCAACCATTGATTATTCAGCTGGTAAGGAGCCATTAAGCCTGGCATGGCACAGGAAGAGCGGACCGCATCGCGGACTCGGCCTTGCTGCAGCCACACTTCTTTCCCCGATCCCAACTCTGTTGCGATAGCACCAAAGGGAATACTTAATTGCTCAATATTGCTACGTCCAATATATTGCTCGGCGGCGTTAAACACTTTTTCACCAGTTAATAGCCCCCCTTTATAGAACGAAAAGTCCATAAGGTTGAATACTTGCCAACTAGATAATCCTAGCGCCCAGTTGGTTAATTGGTCGACACGTTGGCATGCATAAGCCGCGCCAACAAGAGCTCCAATGGAGCAGCCTGCGACTAGGTGTGGACGGATCCCCCATCTCACGTAATGCCAAAATTACGCCTAAGTGAGCCCATCCTCTGGCGGCTCCACTGCCAAGTGCTAAGCCGATCACTCTGTCTTTTCGTTTGGCCATGGACTACCTCCTCGGGGGGGATGCACATATTAATGACGCGAAACAAGTCGTTTTCACCGTTTTATATTGAGTTAATTGTGCCAATATATGAGGTGATTTGTGTAGCTATTCAGTAAACTATTCTATAGCTGATGAATAGGAAAAAGTAATGAATTCAAAAAATAAAGTCGGTCGACCGAAAGGTGAGAGTCAAGCCCGGCAACGGTTATTAGAGGTGGCAACAGCGTTATTTATTGAGTTTGACTATGACCGAGTGTCGTTGAGGATGATTGGTAAGCAGGCGCAATTAGATCCTGCCTTAATTGCTTACTATTTCGGATCTAAGGCTGGTCTATTTGGCGAAATGCTAAGCTCGGTATCCAGTCCGGTGTTTGCTACTTTACAGCAGGTTACGGCGCAGCTAGGCAGCCGCAGCTTAAATGACTTAATGCGTATTTATTATCAAACGATGGCCGATAATCCTCATTTTCCGAAGCTAATCTTTCAGTTGGCAAGTATGCCCGGCAACCATGAAAGTCTCGAGCAATTGAATTTAATTTTGCAAAATCTTGGCCGTTTGTTGGGGAAGGGCCTATTTCAACGTTTAGCGGCAGAGGGCTCTTTTGCGGAAGGGGTTGATGCTGAATTAGCTCAGTTGAGCTTTATGAGTTTAATGGTCTTTCCGTTTTTGATCCCGGAGCGTTTATTGCAGGCCAATCACATTAGTCTGCCAAAAGATAAATTATTGAAACTGGCAGAACATAACATTGCTTTGTTGGCTCGTGGACTGTTTAAAAATTAATAGATACCTGAGTCGCTATCGTGGTTAAGTTCTGTGCTACTTTGATTTTAAGCCGCTATTTATGAATCGTTTTGCGCAAAATCCGCTTCGAATACGGAGAAAGACTGGATAAATATCCAGTCTTTGAGTTAAGCTAGCTTCAATTTATCAGCGTAGTGTGCCAGCTTTATGATTGACTTGCTCAGGTGAGTTAGCTGGTATTGTATTTAGACGGAGTCATCTTAGTGATAGCCACTATCAAAGGTATTTTAGAAGAAAAAGTACCCCCTTTTGTGTTAGTCGACGTAGCTGGCGTGGGTTACGAAATCCAGTTACCCATGAATTGCTTCTATCAATTGCCCGAATTGGGCGAGCCAGTGCGTTTACTGACCCATTTTATTGTTCGTGAAGATGCTCAGTTGCTTTATGGCTTTCATGATAAATCTTCGCGCGCCTTGTTTCGCGAGTTGATTAAGGTGAATGGAATAGGTCCAAAAGTGGCGCTGGCCATCTTGTCAGGACTCAGCTGTGAACAATTTGTCTATGCGGTAAAACATGAAGATTTATCCAGCTTGGTAAAAGTTCCTGGGATCGGCAAAAAGACGGCTGAACGGCTATTGGTCGAGATGAAAGATCGTTTGAAAAACTGGCATGCAGAACCACCAGCTACGCCATTAAGCGATGGTATTACAGCCAATGGCGATCTACCGCTGAGTCCTGCTACCGATCCCAAAGAAGAAGCCGTTGCAGCCTTAGAATCGCTGGGTTATAAAGGCGTTCAAGCTGAAAAACTCGTGAAGCTAGTATGGCAGTCGGGTATGAGCAGTGAACAGTTGATCCGTGAAGCCCTTAAGGCTGCATTATAATTTAAGGTTCAAAAGATGATAGAAGCAGATCGTTTGGTAGCAGCCTTGCCCGTTGCAGAAGAAGAAACCGTCGATCGGGCTATTCGGCCAAAACGCTTAGGTGATTATACCGGCCAACAGGCGGTTGTTGAGCAATTGGAAATCTTTATTGAAGCCACGCGCCGCCGTGAAGATGCCTTGGATCATTTATTGATTTTTGGCCCGCCAGGTTTGGGCAAAACGACGCTTGCGAATATTGTGGCGAACGAACTTGAAGTGAATATTAAAACCACTTCCGGCCCAGTGCTTGAAAAAGCGGGAGACTTAGCGGCACTGTTAACTAATTTAGAACCTGGCGATGTGTTATTTATCGACGAGATTCATCGTTTAAGTGCAGTTGTTGAAGAGATCCTTTATCCGGCAATGGAAGATTATCAGTTGGATATTATGATTGGTGAGGGGCCAGCCGCGCGTTCTATCAAACTTGATTTGCCGCCGTTCACCTTAATTGGTGCAACCACTCGAGCGGGAATGTTAACCTCACCACTTAGAGATCGTTTTGGGATTGTGCAACGCTTAGAGTTTTATAAAACTGATGATTTGGCTGATATTGTGAAGCGCAGCGCTCATTATTTGAATTTAACCTTGGATGAAGCGGGTGCTTGGGAAGTGGCTCGTCGCTCTCGTGGTACGCCGCGGATCGCGAATCGTCTGTTACGTCGGGTTAGAGATTTTGCCGATGTAAAATTTGATGGCAAAGTCACTCAAGAAATCGCAGCACAAGCTTTGGATTTGCTTAGTGTCGATAGTGCTGGCTTTGATTATATGGATACCAAATTGTTGCTTGCCATTACTGATACTTTTGGCGGTGGCCCTGTTGGCTTAGATAACTTAGCCGCAGCTATCGGTGAAGATAAAGAAACCATTGAAGATGTACTTGAACCTTTCTTAATTCAACAGGGTTATCTGCAACGTACTCCTCGCGGACGGATCGCCAGCGACCGTGCCTATTTGCACCTTGGTTTAGATTTACCTAAACGTTAGAAATGCTGTCGTTTATCGGCGACAGGCAAGTCAATAAAACGGCTTAATGTGTTCATTTTTAAGCCGTTGGCCGAAATTTGTATCGCAATTGTTCAAATTAAATGGTTTGAGTCTTAACCTTAAGCACTTGCCTGTGTATAGTATTTTCTAATTGAAATACTTAGGTAGGTGTAATGTCGGTTTTAAGGGTTCGAGTGTATTACGAAGATACTGATGCGGGTGGGGTTGTTTATCACGCAAATCATATTAAGTATTTCGAACGAGGTCGTACCGAATGGTTGCGAGAATTAGGTTACGAACAAGACCGTTTGATGGCGCAAGATCTATGTTTTGTGGTTCGAGCGCTGCAAATTGACTACAAACTACCAGCTCGTTTTAATCAAGTACTCACGGTTGAAACTCGTATTGAAAATATGAAACGAGCCAGCATGGTGTTTGAGCAAACGATTAAAAATGCTGACCAACAAGTTATTGCCCATGGAATGGTTACCGTTGCTTGCGTCACATTGTCGTCAATGAAGGCCACGGCCATTCCCGATCAATTAAAAGAGGATTTACTCGGTGCATTCTGATATGTCATTTATTGGCTTGTTTTGGCAGGCGAGCTTACTGGTTAAATTTGTCATGCTGCTGCTATTGAGCATGTCGGTTTATTCTTGGGCGATGATTATTAATCGTAATAAAATCTTGAAGTCGGCAAAAACTGCCAGTGATAGTTTCGAAAAGAAATTTTGGTCTGGCATTGACCTCAATAAGCTCTATCAAGAAAGTAATGCTAGAGCCGAGCATCTGCAAGGTATGGAACAGATATTTCATTCTGGTTTTAGAGAGTATGTTCGTCTACATAAATCAGGAAATCGAAGTCCCGATGCGGTGATGGATGGTACTTATCGGAGCATGCGAGTCTCCTTGTCCCGCGAAGTCGAGGCTTTAGAGAATCAGTTGCCAATGTTGGCAACGATTGGTTCTATTAGCCCCTATATTGGCTTATTTGGTACGGTGTGGGGGATTATGAATGCTTTTATCGCTCTGGGAGAAGTTCAGCAAGCCAGTTTAAATATGGTTGCTCCCGGGATTGCCGAAGCACTGATTGCAACTGCGATGGGATTATTTGCGGCGATCCCTGCTGTGATCGCTTTTAACCGTTTTTCTACGGGCGTTGGTAAGTTAGAACATAATTACGCCAACTTTATGGAAGAGTTTTCAAGTATTCTGCATCGCCAAACCCACAGTGGTACAAATTAGGAGGCGTCGTGAATTATTACCAACGCCCCAAGCGCCGCTTGGTTGCTGAAATCAACGTGGTACCTTATATCGATGTGATGTTGGTGCTATTGATTATTTTTATGGTGACAGCGCCTTTGATTACCCAAGGGGTCAAAGTTGATTTGCCACAAGCGAGTGCCGAGGCTTTGCCAGAAGATAGTAAACCGCCGCTAGTGGCGACGGTCACTGAAAGTGGGCAATATTACTTAGATACGGGGAATGACTCTCAATCCGCTACTGAAGTTTTGTCGGGCGATGATCTGCAAGCCTTGGTGATGGCGCATTTACAGCTTGACCCTAAAATACCAGTAGTGGTTCGCGGGGATAAGAACGTTCGTTATGAGCAAGTCATCAATTTAATGGTATTGCTGCAAAATGCAGGTGTACCATCGGTTGGCCTTATGACCCAACCTGAAAACAACTAAATTAGGATTAGCATTGAAATCGCCATTTAGCCTGTCGGTTGTTATTTCCATTTTACTGCATGCTTTGTTGTTTATTGCGTTAGTGTGGTCAGTTGATTTTGAGCGCGTTAAGCTCGAAGCAACGCCCAGCGCTCCGATTATTAAGGCTACCGCGATTGATGCGAAACAGATAAGCCAGCAAGTTGAACGTTTAAAGCAACAGCAAAAGGCCGTAACAGACAAAGAGAAACAGCGAGTTGCTCAAGCAGAGAAACAAGCGGAATTGGCCCGTAAGAAACGTTTGTCCGAAGAAAAACGGATTAAGCAGTTGGAATTAGAAAAGCGCCAACATGAACAAGCCAAGAAAAAAGCTGATGAGCAGGCGCGTCGTGCTCAAGAAAAACAAAAGTTAGAACAACAGCGAGCCAAGCAAGCTGAAGCCGAACGGGTCAAACAGGAACAACAGCGCAAGTTGGCGGAGGCGGCAGCAGCCAAAGCAGAGGCGGAGCGGGTTCGTAAGGTTGAGCAACAGCAGAAAGCTGAAGCCGCAGCTGCAGCCGCAGAAGCAGAGCGAACTCGTAAGCTTGAACAGCAACGGCAAGCCGAAATAGCAGCCCAAAAAGCTGAACAGGCAGCGCGCAAAGCTGAGTTGGCTCGTAAGCAAAAAGAGAAGGAAGCTAAATTGGCTGCAGAGAAAGCCGCGAAGGCCGAGGCTGAGCGTCAACGTAAAGCCGAAATCGCTCGTCAAGAAGCTGAATTTGAAAAGCAATTACAAACAGAGATGGCGGCCGAAACGAATGTACGACGTCAACGACAAGTATTAAGTGAAGTGGATAAATACAAAGCCATGATTATGTCGACAATTCAACGAAACTGGCTCACCGATCCAAGTATGTCTGGCAAGCAATGTCGTATTGACATTCACTTAGCCACCAATGGTTTTGTGACAAAAACCAGCGAAGGGCGTGGAGATAAAGCGGTGTGTGAGTCGGCTCGTCGAGCGATAAAAAAGGCAATGACTTTACCGGTTTCTAAAGACCCGGATGTTTTTGCCAAACTTAAAACCATTACTTTAACTTTAAAACCGGAACAGCTGTGATGATTAAAAAACTGTTAACGGGCGTTTGCCTATGGTTTGTCTTTTCAAATCTAGCTCAAGCTAACCTAGAAATTGTCATTACCGAAGGGGTCGACAGTGCCCGTCCGGTAGGCGTGGTCCCTTTTGTTTGGCAAGGACACGGCGAAGCACCTTTGAACTTAGCGAAGGTTGTTGCCGATGATTTACGCCGCAGCGGTAAGTTTAATCCTGTGGCGATTAGCCAGATGCCGCAAACTCCGCAATCAGTGGAACAGATTGACTATCAAGCGTGGGCAGCGCTTGGCGTAGAAGCGGTATTGACCGGTAAAATAGAAGCCTTGGCTGATGGCACTTATAAGGTTAATTATGCCTTAGTCGATGTACTGCGTGGGCAGGTGAGTGCCGGCAATAAGCAACAACTTAAAGACGGTCAATTAGTCACCAGCCAGGATCATGTGCTGCTCGATCGATATAAAAGCGTAGGGAAAGCTCAGTTACGACAGATGGCCCATTTAATTTCCGATGGTGTTTATAAATCTTTGACTGGTGAAAGAGGGGCATTTTTAACCCGAATTGCTTATGTAGTTGTGAATGCCGATGCTAACTATCCATATCAACTTCGTATTGCAGATTATGACGGTTATAACGAAAAGACTTTACTTCGCTCACAAGAGCCACTGATGTCTCCGGCGTGGTCTCCTGATGGTGAAAAGCTTGCTTATGTTAGTTTTGAAAATCGTAGTGCAGAAATCTATATTCAGGATATTTATACCTCGCAACGCACTAAGTTGAGTGCTTTTAGTGGCATTAATGGTGCGCCCGATTGGTCGCCAGATGGACGTCAAATTGCATTGGTATTATCCAAGGATGGCCAGCCAGATATCTATGTGATGGATGTCGCCACTAAGCAACTGAAACGGATCACTAAAAGTCGTCGGATTGATACCGAACCTAGCTGGTTACCATCTGGACATGAATTGCTGTTTTCTTCCGAGCGTGGTGGTAAACCGCAAATCTATCGGGCTAATTTGAATACAAATAAAATTAGTCGGGTGACCTGGGAAGGCGAAATGAACTTAGGTGGGGCGGTGACACCCGATGGCTCCGCGTTGGTAATGGTGAGCCGTGTAAATGGCCAATATCGCATTAGCCGACAAGATTTTGATACCGGTTATGTACAAGTATTAACCCGTACTCAATTAGATGAATCGCCAACCATTGCACCGAACGGCAGTATGATTATGTACAGCACCGTGGCCAATGGTCGCCAAGTATTGGCTTTGGTTTCTATGGATGGAAGATTTAAAGCGACGCTACCAGCAAAAGAGGGCAGTGTTCGCGCACCAGCTTGGTCGCCATTTTTAAACTAAATAACTAAATCTGATCATAAGGGATCCATAATGCAATTTGAAAAATTAGCTAAAACTCTATTTTTAGGTGTGGTACTCACTGGCTTAGCCGCTTGTAGTTCTACCCGTAGTAGCGATAGTGATTTAAATGAACAAGGCAAGGCTGGCGGAGATTCCTCGATGGAAATCACTGGCACCGAAGCAGCTGGCGGCGTAGAAATGGGTTCAGTTGACCCAGTACTTAGTGCCGAAGAGCAAGAGCGTCTCAAGGCTGCTGAGTTACGTCAGAGTCAAATCGTTTACTTCGAGTTTGACCGAACCGATATTCGAGAAGAGTTTGCCGAAATATTAGAAGCGCACGCTAGCTATCTGCGTGATAATCCTTCGGTAACGGTGTTAATTGAAGGCCATACCGATGAAAAAGGGACGCCTGAATATAATATTGCTTTGGGTGAGCGTCGTGGTAAAGCGGTCTCGAAGTATTTACAAAGCTTAGGTGTCTTAGCCTCGCAAATTTCTATTGTTAGTTATGGTGAAGAGAAAGCCGTTGATAATTCACACACCGAAGTAGCGATGGCTAAAAATCGCCGCGCGGTGTTAGTTTATTAATAAACTTACAAGTGTAGAGTGAGCTATGAAACTTAAAATGATTACGGCTACTACAGTGGCCGTTTTATTAGCCGCCAGTGTTAATGCCGCTGCGCCAGTCGAAGAGGCGGGTAATAGAACCGCCGTTTCTTTAAATTCTCCCAGTAGTCAACTAAGCCTTGAGCAAAGGGTCGAACGCCTGGAAAGGATGTTGCAGGCTAGAAATCAGGTCCAGTTAGAACTACAAAGTCAGGTCGATGAGCTGTCCAATAGCATGTCAACCATGGTTGGTCAGCTAGAACAGAGTAACTATCAGATTGAACAAATTACTGAACGTCAACGTGAACTCTACCAAGAGTTAGACCGTCGATTTGCTCAGTTGCAAACAGCCGTGCCTAAAGTTGCCGCCACAACTACTGCTGTCCCTGCAGCGGTTGGAGAAGATCAGGCTTACGACGCAGCCGTGGCGCTAGTGATGCAAGATAAAAACTATGATGCAGCGATTCCGGCCTTTCAAGCTTTTATCCAGGATTTCCCTAAGTCTGGCTATGCACCGAATGCACATTATTGGTTAGGCCAGCTACAATATACTCGTGGGCAACGGGAGCAAGCCGCCCAGCAATTCCTTAAAGTTGTTAACGATTATCCCAAATCTAATAAGGTTGCTGAGTCATTGTTAAAATTGGGTATCATTGCGCAGTTTCAAAAAAATAATGATGAAGCCAAAAAATTGTTTACTCGAGTGGTCCAAGAGCACCCTAATAGTAGTGCTGCGAGTTTAGCGAAGAATAGATTAGGCCAACTTTAGTACAGTTTTTGAATAATAAACTTTAGCAAATTCAAAATTCTGTACAAAGTTGAAGCTGGTTGCTTATTTGCTGAACGCTTAGAAAAAAAGATTCAAAATACTATTGCACAACAGTCTTAAATCCGTATCATAGGCCGCCGTTGAGTCGGGTCAATTGCTAACACAGCAGTGAGGCGGATTTAGCTGAAGTTCAAAGCGGGTTGTTAGCTCAGTTGGTAGAGCAGTTGACTTTTAATCAATTGGTCGAAGGTTCAAATCCTTCACAACCCACCACTTTGTAGCTTTAATGTAGTAGATGTATACGGGTTGTTAGCTCAGTTGGTAGAGCAGTTGACTTTTAATCAATTGGTCGAAGGTTCAAATCCTTCACAACCCACCATATCTATTACCACTTTAGTGGGTCGTTAGCTCAGTTGGTAGAGCAGTTGACTTTTAATCAATTGGTCGAAGGTTCAAATCCTTCACGACCCACCACTATTTTGAAACGTTACGGGTTGTTAGCTCAGTTGGTAGAGCAGTTGACTTTTAATCAATTGGTCGAAGGTTCAAATCCTTCACAACCCACCACGCTTTTCGTTTCCAAATAGGTGATTTACAGTTACGGGTTGTTAGCTCAGTTGGTAGAGCAGTTGACTTTTAATCAATTGGTCGAAGGTTCAAATCCTTCACAACCCACCATCACTGTAAATACCAAATATTATGGGTTGTTAGCTCAGTTGGTAGAGCAGTTGACTTTTAATCAATTGGTCGAAGGTTCAAATCCTTCACAACCCACCATTATTTTATCATTACAAATCATGACTCTATTACCTCATCTAATTCTTTAGTCCAATGACTGACATCTGCACTCTCTGCGGTGTATAATACTCTAATTATTTTATCTCAGATGTAGTTATGCAGCAGCCCGAATATTTTAACGAATCAATTTACCCCTTTCCGCCTAAACCCAAGCCTTTGAGTGAGCAACAGCGTTCGGCCCATAAGCAACGTATAAAGCAGTTGTTAGTTGAGCAAGATGCAGTATTAATCGCTCATTATTACACCGATCCTGAAATCCAAGCCTTGGCCGAAGAGACTGGTGGTTGCGTTGCTGATTCTTTAGAAATGGCACGATTCGGTAATCACCATCCAGCAAAAACCTTGCTAGTGGCGGGGGTGCGTTTTATGGGGGAAACTGCCAAGATCTTAACGCCAGAGAAAAAGGTCATCATGCCGACCTTAGAAGCCACTTGCTCTTTGGATTTAGGCTGCCCAGAAAAAGAATTCTCTGCGTTTTGTGACCAGCATCCAGAGCATACGGTTGTCGTTTATGCGAATACTTCCGCAGCTGTAAAAGCGCGGGCCGATTGGGTCGTTACTTCTAGCATTGCCGTGGATGTTGTGGAACATTTAGATGCCGAAGGGCATAAAATTATCTGGGCGCCTGATAAACATTTGGGAGGCTACGTTGCGAAGCAAACCGGTGCCGATATGTTACTTTGGCAAGGCGCTTGTATTGTTCATGAAGAGTTTAAGGCCAAGGCCTTGTGGGCGCTTAAGCAGCAGTTTCCTGATGCGGCTATTTTGGTTCACCCTGAGTCGCCAGAAAACGTAGTTGCGATGGCTGATGCGGTGGGATCGACCAGTCAGCTCATTGCGGCTGCTCAAACGCTGCCGAATAAAAAGTTAATTGTTGCTACCGACCGTGGCATCTTTTACAAGATGCAACAGGCTTGCCCAGATAAAGAGATGATTGAGGCGCCAACTGGCGGCAATGGGGCGACTTGTCGTTCTTGTGCGCATTGTCCCTGGATGGCTATGAATGGCTTGCAGGCCATCGAAGAGGCCTTAATAGACGCAAAGGGTAAAGAGGTATTTGTAGACAATGCCTTGATTGATAAAGCGTTGGTCCCATTAAACAGGATGCTCAACTTTGCTAAAGGTAACCAATTAAAGGTGAAAGGTAACGCTTAGTTTGCGTTGCTTTGCTTGAAAAAACCAGCTTTAGAGCTGGTTTTTTACTTTTAGTGCACTCGATTGAATTCAGTGGCTAGTTATGCCAATTTAACTTTATTCTTAAAAGCCTAAATCATCGTCAGTTGCATTATGTATCTTGTCACTAGAGCCATTAGTTAATGCGCTTCATGCCTCGTTATCGGCAGATTCATCTGCGCAATAAGTTGCTTATATAATGAATCAGATTGGTATTGTTCATGACTTAATATATGGAAGTTATTTGCAAAAATGATCTATTCTGCAGAGTTTCGACGAGTACTTTTTTTGCACTAATATTGGCAAAACTAATTCTCACAGTAATCCTATTTCGAAATCATATTATTAACGTTTTTGTTATCAATAATGGTTTGTTATACTTCGTGGGTTTTGTGCCTAATAACTAGCAGAGAAGTAAATGAGAGTTGAAACAGATATAAAGCTGGGATTTAAAGACGTCTTGATTAAACCTAAACGTTCAACCTTGAAGAGTCGCTCACAGGTTGTACTTGATCGGGAGTTTACCTTCAAAAACAGCAATAGTCAATGGCACGGTGTACCTGTTATTGCGGCGAATATGGATACGGTGGGAACTTTTGGCTTAGCAAAAGCGCTAGCGGAACATCGTATGATGACTGCGGTTCATAAACATTACAGCATTGAGCAGTGGTCACAGTTTTTAGCATCGATGGCACCAGAAAAAATTAAATATTTAATGGTTAGTTGCGGCACATCAGATGCTGAATTTGAAAAAACCAAGCAAATTTTAGCGCTGAATCAGAATTTACAATTTATTTGTGTTGATGTAGCCAACGGCTATTCTGAACATTTTGTCGCATTTGTACGTAAAATGCGTGACAGCTTTACTGACAAAGTCATCGTGGCTGGCAACGTAGTAACGGGTGAGATGGTTGAAGAACTGATCTTAAGTGGCGCAGACATTGTGAAAGTAGGGATTGGCCCCGGTAGCGTGTGTACCACTCGGGTGAAAACTGGTGTGGGTTACCCGCAATTATCGGCCATTATAGAATGTGCGGATGCTGCCCATGGCCTAGGCGGACAAATCGTTGCAGATGGTGGCTGTACTCAGGCAGGGGATGTCGCAAAAGCTTTTGGTGGCGGCGCTGATTTTGTGATGCTCGGCGGTATGCTGGCTGCGCATGCTGAAAACGGCGGCGAACTTGTAGAACAAAATGGTGAAAAATTCATGAAGTTCTACGGTATGAGCTCTCAAACTGCGATGGATAAACATGTTGGCGGTGTTGCAGAGTATCGTGCCTCTGAAGGCAAAACGGTATTACTCCCATATAAAGGCAGCGTGCAATTCACGATTCAAGATATTCTTGGTGGCGTTCGTTCGGCTTGTACCTATGTGGGTGCATCTGAACTGAAAGAACTCACCAAACGAACCACTTTTATCCGAGTTCAAGAGCAAGAGAATCAAGTGTTCGGTATTACTAAAGTGTAATCAATCGAAGGTTTTTGTTGAAACAACCATAAATTGATATTTACAACCATATATTGATATTTGGTACAACCATAATTTGATATTGCCTCTTCATGGTCTAGACTTATGAAAGTTTACGACAAAATCGTGAAGAGGCAATATTATGTCTGATCTACCTCTACTTTCTATCGACACCTTAATCGCACTTGAACGTGCATTTGATACTCCTGCCCGAAACCTAACTAAGTCACGTGGAAAAAATATACACCGCTATGTCAGCGCTAAGATGGGAAAAAGAGTTACGGTAGAATCTTTTTTAGAATGTGCCGCTTGTTATCATTTTGATTTCGAGCCCAGTATCGTTCGCTTTTGTTCCCAGCCGATACGGTTTTCTTACTGTCTTAATGGTAAGGCCCATACCTATGTTCCAGACTTTTTAGTTGAATTTGATACCGGTGAATATACGCTGTACGAAGTAAAATCCGATATGGAGAGTTCAAGACCGGAATTTCAATGTGAGTGGGAAGCAAAAGTACAAAGCGCGTTTGAGTTGGGTGTGGAACTAGAACTGGTTACAGAGGAAGAAATACTGGATGAGGTCATCTTTCGTAACCTAAAGCTTTTGCATCGATATGCCTCTAGAGATAACTTGAACCATTTTCATCAAACTCTCCTTACCACGTTAAAATTAAATGGTACTCAAACAGCAAAAAGTTTAGGGGATTACCTCGGCCTTAATGGAAGAAAAGTATTTCCATTTCTTTGTGATTTGCTCTCTCGCAACCTACTCCAATCCAGCTTAGAAACCCCACTCTCACTTGAGTCTGAGTTCGAGTTGGGTTGTTATGCCTAAGAAACCATTTTCGAGTTTTCATCGGAAGTCAGCGCTTCCAAAAGTTAATCTTGATTCGATTGATTGCGTTGTTGATCCAAGCGGAATTAATGATGCAACATATCGAGATATATCTGCATTTCCTGAAAACATAGCCACTCAGATTACTTTTCGTCTAAGCATTCTTCGTTATTTAGCTAGCAAGTGCGAAAAAATTATTCCAAAGACTATCGAACCGCATCGCGTTGCAATACAACGGTTACATGATAGAAATATTCCAAGTGCGATATCAATATACCGATGGTGGTTAGTCTTCAGAGCGTCTGATTATAATCCGGTAAGTCTGGCTCCCAGAAATAAAGATAAGGGTAATAGTAAAGCCAAAGTACCAGTATTCGTCAATGCCTTGATGGACCAGGCTGTAGAAAGAGTTATTTCTGGGCGAAAAGTGCGAGTAAGAAGTGCTTACAAGCGCGTACGAAGGAAATTACGTCAGCATAATCTGATCAATGGAACTAAGTACAAATATCCAACTTATGAATCGCTTCGAAAGCGGGTTAAAAAAAAGACACCTTTTGAGTTACTGGCCGCGACCAAGGGAGAGCGTGTCGCCAAAAGAGAATTCCGTCGGATGGGTAAAAAGATATTGACTTCTTATGTGCTTGAGAGGGTCGAAATAGATCATACAGTTCTGGATGTTTTTGCTGTACATGAGGAACATCGGGTGCCATTGGGACGACCTTGGCTTACTCAATTGGTCGATTGTTACAGTAAAGCAGTTATTGGGTTTTACCTAGGGTTTGAACCGCCGAGTTATGTATCAGTTTCACTCGCTCTTAAGAATGCAATACTGCGGAAAGATGACCTTTTGAGCTCGTTCGAATCAATAGAAAATGAATGGCTTTGTTACGGAGTCCCAGACTTACTAGTAACTGACAATGGTAAGGAGTTTCTGTCTAAAGCTTTTGATTCTGCGTGTGAAAACTTGTTGATAACAGTGCATCAGAACAAAGTAGAAATACCAGACAATAAGCCTCATGTCGAACGTACTTATGGGACTGTAAATACGACACTTTTAGATGACTTGCCTGGCAAAGCGTTTAGTCAATATCTTCATAGAGAAGGATACGATTCTGTAAGTGAAGCGACGCTAACGTTAGATGAAATTAAAGAAATATATTTGATCTGGTTGGTTGACATCTATCACCGAAGCCCTAACCAGAGAGGAACTAACTGTCCTAATATAGCATGGAAAAACGGGTGTAAAGATTGGGAGCCAGAGGAGTTTACCGGAACGAAAGATGAGTTAGATTTTAAGTTCGCTATTTCCGATGAGAAAAAACTAACTAAAGTAGGGATTACAGTCTTTAACGGGCTGACTTTCAGCAGTGAGCGTTTGGCTGAATATAGAGGTAGGAAGGGTAACCATAAAGTAATATTTAAATACAATCCAGAGTGTATGGCGGCCATTTGGGTGCTAGATGAAGACCAGAACGAGTACTTCACGGTGAGCGCTATAGACTACGAATATGCAAGTACAGTATCACTCTGGCAACATAAATATAATATGAAGTATCAAGCAAAATTAAATTCAGCAGAATATGACGAAGATAAGGAAATTGATGCAGAGATAAAAATTGAAGAAATCGCTGACCGTTCAATTCTAAAGACTAAGAAAATCAGATCCCGGAGGCGTGGTGCTAGACATCAAGAGAATAGTGCAAGAGCAAAGTTTATCAGCGACACCAAGCCAGCTCCATCTCAGAAACATGAAGAAGAAGTTGTAATTGTTGAGAATGAAGATTGGGATATTGATTATGTCTGAGAAATCATCAGATGAATGAAACTCGAGAAACTCGCATTTCAAAAGCCAAAAGAGCATTTGTATCCACGCCGAGTGTTCATAAAATCCTAAACTACATGGATAGATGTAGAGATTTATCAGACTTGGATTCTGAGCCTACTTGCATGATGGTCTATGGTGCTTCGGGTGTAGGTAAAACGACCGTTATCAAACAATATTTAAATCAAAATCGGCGAGATTCTGTAGTTGGGGGCGATATAATTCCAGTCTTGCATATAGAGTTGCCGGATAATGCGAAACCGGTAGATGCTGCGAAGGAGTTGCTGGTCGAAATGGGGGATCCGCTGGCGCTTTATGAAACAGATTTAGCCAGGTTGACAAAAAAACTGATAGATTTAATCCCAGTGGTCGGCGTGAAGTTAATTATTATCGATGAGTTCCAGCATTTAGTCGAAGAAAGGTCAAATCGGGTTCTCACGCAAGTAGGTAACTGGCTAAAAATGATACTCAATAAAACGAAATGTCCAATCGTTCTTTTCGGTATGCCTTACTCAAGAGTTGTACTACAAGCAAACTCTCAACTTCATGGTCGATTCTCAATCCAGTTTGAGCTGCGGCCGTTTAGCTATCAAAGAGGTAATGGGGTATTTAAAACATTCTTGAGCCATCTAGACAGGGCTTTGCCTTTCGAGAAAGAGGCTGGTTTAGCCTATGACGAGTTGCAAAAAAAATTGTACGCTTTCTCTCAAGGAAATATGCGATCATTGAGAAACCTCATTTATCACGCTTCGATTGAAGCGATCAATAATGAGCAAGATACGATTACTTACCAAGACTTAGTTTTTGCATCAGAACTCACGCGTGGTAATAAGCCAATCAAATGGAAAAACCCTTTCAATGATGATGTTAATGTGACGGAGGATATGTTGCGCCCACCACCTAAAGATATTGGATGGGAAGACTACTATCTCAGCAATAATAGCTCCAGAGCAATTAGAAAAGGTCCTAATATGTTTGAATAAGAGGCTTGCTTTGGTCACTTATTGCAACATTAATTGATGGTAAGTTGATTTGGGCCGAAAAGAATTTCGCTCATATCTAAGCTGACAGAGCACCCATAAAAGTTGGGTAACTGTCAGATTAGGTCTGAGTTGTTACAGATTAGTCACCCTAATAGTCTTATCTATGCTACACGCTAGGTTGGCGGTCATAGTGAAAGGCTTCAATAACTCTCTGGTTGAATTCTTTTAACGATAACTGCTCGCAGGTAGAGGTGTTATTATTTCTGCTGAATGCAGGGGTAGAGTTTATATGGCCTCTAAAGCTCATTGATAATTGATGTTTAGTTTGAACCGCAGTTGGTGCAGCTAAACCGAAATTACTCGAAGTTAGCCCTGTGTCTAATGTATCAAATTCTTCTTTAAGAAATAGGCAGCTATTGGGAATATCCTGCTCAATTTCTTCTGCAAACTCAATAAGCTTTGGGGCAGCAAATGTATACAGCCAGGCCTCTTGGTTCCTAGATGATGTGGTGCGTAAAATACGGCCCAGTATTTGTCTAAAATAGAGCTCAGTTTTTATGTTGCTCAGGTGACAGCATACCTGAAGCCTTGGAATGTCGGTTCCTTCACTTACCATTCCTACACTAACAATCCATTCGGTATTGCTCGATTTAAAGCGTTCAAGACGTGAATGTGGATCATCTTCTTTGTACGTAACGGTCACAGTCGTTTGATTGAATGTGGTTGCAAGTAATGATGATATTATTTTCGCATGGGTGATCGAAGACGCAACAATTAAACCTGCGGCAGAAGGTGACTCAGTGCGGACTAGCTTTAAGCGAGATACCGCAGATTCTAAGATATAGATTAGCGCAGAGTCGTTGTGCAGTATAGTTGAATAATTGACATCTCCATTAGTAATCAACTTGTACAATGAACTAAATGATTCAATATGATTATTAGTTTCAATTGTTGAATATTCGCAATCCATTAGGGCAATAGTTGGCCTTCGGCACACACCATCTGTGACTGCTTGAGCTAACGAGTATTGGTAGTCACAAACAATCTCGCCCTCAGGGTTTGAGTGGTAAGGCCTGAAAACACCCGACACTTTTTATGGTAAAAATGTAACTTCACTATAAAAGGTAAAACCATGACCAAAGGCACACGCTATTCAGCAGAGTTCAAACAAGAAGCTGTTAATCAAATTACTGTTCACGGTTATCCCGTTGCAGATGTCGCTGAGCGCTTAGGCGTAAGTACTAAAGCCTTGTATAACTGGATGCGTATCTATGCAAAACCGCCTAAACAGCGTGTTCAAGAGCAAGACCTTCAGGCTGAAGTCGCTAGGCTTAAGCGAGAGCTTAAACGCACACAGCAAGAGAGGGACATTTTAAAGGAAGCCGCCGTGTTCTTTGCAAGCGAGTCAAAGAACGCTACCCGTTCATAAAATCTCGTAGCAATCATTATCCCGTTCGGCTGCTGTGTCGGGCTTTGCAGGTGCACCGGTAATCCCCCCGAAAATTAATCCCATGCAAAAGTAGAATTTTCTCGTATAGTAAATACAGGAGATTCAACATGAAAAAGTCACGTTACACGGACAGTCAGATCTTATCTATTCTCAAGCAGGCTGAGGCTGGTACACCTGTTCCTGAGCTCTGTCGTGAGCATGGAATGAGCAACGCAACCTTTTACAAGTGGCGTTCGAAATACGGTGGTATGGACGCATCCCTTATGGCGCGGATGAAAGAACTCGAAGATGAAAATCGACGGCTTAAAAAGATGTATGCGGAAGAACGCCTTAAAGCAGAGGTGATCTCAGAGGCGATGGCAAAAAAGTGGTGAAGCCCTGTGAGCGTCGATTGATGGCTCAGCGTTCGGTGGCGAACTATCACATCAGCATTAAAAGTGCATGCTATTGGTTTGGGATCAGCGAGACCTGCTATCGCTATAAATCGAAGCTTCAACCTGAGAATGAGTTGATAGCTCAAGAGTTAGTAACGCTGTGCAACAGTGAAGACTGCTCTGACTGGGGCTTTGGCCTGTGTTTTCACCATTTGCGGAACGTTAAAGGGTATACATGGAACCATAAGCGGGTTTATCGGATCTACTGCGAATTGGCTCTAAACTTACGTATTAGGCCAAAACGACGCCTGAATCGCCATACGCCAGAGCCTCTTAAAGAGCCGATTAAAACAAACCAAGTTTGGTCCGTGGACTTTATGCATGATCAGCTATCTGATGGCCGGAAGTACCGTTTATTCAATGTGATAGATGATTACAAACGTGAAGGTCTGGCGTCAGAACCTGATTTTTCAATGCCCACAGTACGAGTCACTCGGATCTTAGAGCAGCTCATCGAACAACGAACCAAACCTGTTGCGATCCGCTGCGACAATGGTCCTGAGTTCATTAGCCATGCGTTTATTAAATGGGCCAACAACCACGACATTCGAATCGATTATATTCAGCCAGGGAACCCACAACAAAACGCGTATATAGAAAGGTTCAACCGTACTATGAGGTTTGGCTTAGTGAGTAAGTATTTGTTTGACACACTTGAAGAGGTTCAAGATCGGGCGACCCAATGGTTATGGTTCTACAATCATCAACGACCACACCTTGCAAATGGAGGGTTCCCACCACTAAAAACGGCAGCATGAATTCTACGAATAAATGCGGTTAATAATGGGAGGATTACCCACCCTAGTGGTTATTATGACTGGCTTAAGCAGCCACTAAGCCAACGAGAAAGTGCAGATAGAAAACTGCTAGGCCAGATAAAACAGTTCTGGATTGAGAGCTGTGGGCATTACGGTTATCGAACATTCTTTTAGCCAAGTTAGCTGCCATAAATGTTTTTCCGGCACCAGGTGTTGCTTGGGCGAGAAAATGAAACTTGTTATCGCAGTATTTGTCGAGCGCTAAGTCAATACACTGTTTCTGCCAGGTTCTTAGCATGCAGTAGACCTACTGTGTTTGATAAGGTCAATTGCGCTCGACCATACGTTAAGCTTCGCCATTAAAGCAGCAGCTTTTTGAGTAGCGGCCGAATAGGATGGGGATAGCAATTTTTTTAACTCTCCTGACCGTGCCATAAGAATCTTGTACTCATCAACCTCGGCTAAAGTAATCGCAAGTTTAGCTTCAATGTCAGTTTTTTCATTTTCAAGGTCAATTACTACCGGCTTCTGCTGTTTATTCTTAGAGGAATAGCTTACGTTGGTTCGTTTCTTTTTTTCAATGAGTTTAAAATTAGCCTCAAAGAAGGTCGGCGTTCTCGAATAGTATTTCTTGTGACCGATACGATCTGACTTTATAAAACCAGTGTCTTCTAGAATCTGAAGTTGCCTTGCAACGAACAGCCTCGCAGTATCTTTGTTTCCGTACATGTCAGATCTTTCTAAAATCGAATCTCTCACTTCAACGACTGTAAATTGAGTGATGTTTGTTGGCGATATGGATTTATAGATATCGCTATTTATTCGTTGCTGTATGCGCATTTCTTCTGGCCGTTTTTAGTGTAAATGCGGATTATAATCCGTGGTTATATTTGCATCAAGAGCGGATAGTCTTTCAATTTAAGAGTCAAATAAAATGAAAGACTTAGCAAAGAGGTTTGGTGCTAATCTACGTGGAATGCGTAGAGATAAATCTATTTCTCAGGACAAGTTGGCGTTGTTAGCTGATATTGACCGAAGCTATGTAGGCAGAATCGAAAGAGGGGAAGTGAACATCACACTCGAAAAAGCGTATCATCTAGCACAAGTGCTTGAGTGTGATGTGAGAGAGCTATTACCATAAAATCAGCGTGCCCTAAAATATCTACTTATGCAGCAGTATATTGGTCTTGAACTCGAATGAATGTGGTCCGTTTATCATCAACTACTATCTCAGTAGTAATGAGGATTATAGTCCTCTTTTTTGGGTGGGGCAAGCAGCCATTCGGCTGCTTGTGACTAAAGCTACAGTGTTGATACGGTGTTAGCTACCTATTCGGCAGTACACTGCATATTCAATTGGAAAGAGAGCGTTTTGAACTTATCAGCTACCTATTCGGCAGTACACTGAAAGCGTCTAACTGCTGACTTGTAAAATTACTTATCAGCTACCTATTCGGCAGTACACAATAGCTAAATTGAGAATAGTACAGCTTTATCGGATAGTTAATTAGAAAAAGCCATTTTTACCTATATTATTTTATGTTGGATAAAAATAAAATTTTTCAATGTGTTACGTTCTTACTGTGAAAAAGGGTTAAATCA
Organism: Agarivorans sp. QJM3NY_33; assembly: GCF_050870865.2. NCBI lineage: Bacteria > Pseudomonadati > Pseudomonadota > Gammaproteobacteria > Alteromonadales > Alteromonadaceae > Agarivorans > Agarivorans sp. QJM3NY_33. The sequence goes on along the minus strand of NZ_CP194039.2, from coordinate 2,641,227 downwards.
ATGGAACTGGTTGAAATGAATCTTCTGAGTTCGCTAAACCATAACTACTGAAAATAGAGCTACCCTCTGAATTGCTTTCGGGATGCATCCTTATATTAAGGCGAAATCTACTTTTATGACTTTGACTACTTTCTTCTAACGAATGGTAATGCGGGAGTACTATGGTTTCTATCAGTCTAATTGAGGTAAGGTCAAGCTGTTCGCCCCGAGCAATAGCGCGTTTTTCTAATCTTTTAAGTTTCCTAGATTGTCCTGCAGTTGTTGTTTTGTCTATCGACTGGCAGCGCTTAAATGAAACGTACTCGCAGCCGTCAGGGACAACCTTTGTCTTCGATATATCAAAATAGTGCAGCTCTTTCATTTGGGTGAAGTAGTGCTGTTTGAGTAGCAAATCGAGCTCGATTCTATTTGTGCTAACAAACGAAATTTTGCTTCCTACGGTATCATCACACCAAAAAGGGAATGAAACCCCAATACTTCTTGTTTCATATTCATAGTTAAATCCATGGAGAACCCGAAGACATTTAGCGGCTAATGATTCATTGTTACAACGTACTGGTAGAAAAGTCACCGTTTTGTAGTGCCACTTCATACTTAATCTCCCTTATGTTGGAACATTCCACCCTTGATGATGTTTGCGACCAAAAAATGTAGGTCGTTTATGGTCTCTTGATTTAGTTTTTCTGAAGATGTGAGTGCTTCAATGTAAGACTCGGTTTGCTGCAGGATAGAAAAGAAATCTTTTCGCGTAGAGGGATTGCGGTAGCAAGTGACATCTTCTTTATGAACGCCAAATCTGCCGATGCGTAGTGCCTCAGTTGCATCTGGATACCAGTCATCTATGGTTGCAATGGCGGCGCCGGTTTTATAGGTACCCAGTATTGGGCTTCGTTCACCCTCAATCGTTGTACTTTGAAAAATTCGGCTTCTACTTTGAGCTTTAGATCTGCTGGTACTGTTATTTTCTTTTTCTGTAAACGCTTGGCTTGGGAAAATCTGTTTATTCGTTGGTAGCCGCAAGGTGGCTTTTACTTCAAATATGGCCAAACCATTAGAGTGAGAAAAAGCATTTCTGGTCATTTGAGCAATAGCTTCCCAATCTTTATGATTCTCAAAGTCATTTCTATCTAGGTAGTTAGCCCTTATGTCTTGAAATGTAACAGCACCTCCTGCCCAAGGCCAAGGAGTTAGCTCTATATCCCAGCAATAGGCTTTTTGAGTATTTTTCCACAGCCATGATCCATTGCAAATATTGACTAGATATCGAGAAACCAACTCATTCCAACCAATACTTTCTTCATACGCTTCAATGAGCTGCATTAGCGTGCTTTTAACCGTAGACGAATTACACTTGTAAGGTTTGCGTAGCTCAGAAGAAAAAGAGACTGAAAAGTAGCATTCAATGTGGCTCGCTCCGAAAGGAACATGACAAAAATCGACTTGATGTGGATTACCGTGAGCCAGTTTTTCAGCGGTTGCACTCTCTTTGATTTTCCCCGACGTGTCATAAGCTAAAGCTGCGGTTTCCATTTGTCCTAGTACGGTACGAGAAGTGTAGGTTAAGGGAGTCTTTCGACCATCTGGCCAGACAACTAGAAAGCATACATCTGAAGGGTCAATAGAGCGTTCATAGGCTAGGTTAGTCGGTAGTTCCATGATGAGTACTCCTTGGCTGCACAGAAAGGTAGTTTTGATAGCACCTGTGATGCCACAAAATAGTATTTATGTCGGTGTTATGATCAAAAGTGATTGTCTCAATCAGACCAATGATGCACTCAGAAAAAGCATGCTTATAGCCGCGAAGAGAGTTAGATTTGTCTGTTGGCTGTTCAAGAAAATGATATCCCACACAGGTTGGAGTAAGTCTTCTGTCCTCTTTAATGGCCGATAAAATATCACTTATGCTTTCAACTGGCTCAGTGTGCATCGAAAGCCATTTTCCTGCTTTCTGGGGAAGAGATTGAATCGCTATTTCTATTGATTCAAATGATTGGATGTATTTGAAATCCGCAATGGCAATCTTAGCTGAGCCCCTGGCAAATCTTTTTGGTAGCGCTCTAACAACAATATTTTCATCAACGCTTTGGCTCCGATCAAGCTTAATAACCAAACTAAACATCAAATCACATTGCCAATCATCGTGTGTCGCGGGGGGGGATATGGTGTGGTTTGCCTTTTGTACGTACTCTTTCGTTAAACCGCGCTTTTCAACTTGTAACTGATGGACACAGATGGCGAACGAATTAATTGTGAGCCTAGGAAAAGAGTCGTTTAAGTTACGCTCAAACGCATGAGTAAACCCCAAAAATGCTGTGAGTGATGGAAGCCCGACCGTAATAGGCGAACTCAATGCGCTTGCTCCGCAAACTCTTATATTTGGAATAGCGAAAAATGAATCCTTTTCCGCACTACGGTGAATATTTGTTGGAACGACTGTCGATTCGGTTAGTTCACCCTTGATAATCTCAAGCAGGAGTTTGGTAATGCTCGGCTCGTATGCGAAACACTTAGCTGACTTGAAGCGGGATAGATCATTGTTTAGGTGCTCTACAAGAGTGTTTACATCTATGTTGTGGTCTTGTGTTAGTAACCAAGTCTTAACCATCTCTCGTATCTCGTTTTTGACAGTTCTGCGATAAGCTGCTTGCTTGTTTTTTGGCATTAAATATTGAGCATACTTTTGGTACTGTTTTAACGATTGAATATGATTTTGGGTCAGCCAAGACTTTCCAGTAATTATCTGAGAATGATGAGGTGTAAGGGAAAAGTTAGGGACAGCTTTCAACATCTTTAAAGTACCACCACATGTCATGGGTAAGACTCCCATGTTAGTACTGCGGCTATAACGGGTTAATGCTGTATATCGATACTCTTTCTCTAGCGCCCGATAGCAGTGACTTTGCATCGATTGAGAAGCAACTGGCGAGAGTGAAATATATGAACTCTCGCTATCCGGCAAAGATAATTGAGTTAAGTAATTTGGAGCGAGACTGACCTTAATCGTTGTTTGAGCAATCTGAGCCAATTTTTTAGCGATAGCCTTACGTGTTTTCTGGTAGCAACCAAGTTTACTGAGTTTTTGCCACAACGGGTGTTCTGCATCTTTAAGCAAATTCCCAAGGCATGAAATCATACCATTCCAACTGAATTCATTGGTTAATAAGGCGCTTTTGTTAACATCACTGGAATCATGGCTGTACGCCCAGTTGTGTGGTTTTAATTTAAAAGATGAAAGTAAAAAATCGGGGAGCTGTCCTAAAGTCGTTGCACGAATAACACCTTCAGAGCGTATGTCTGGAAATTTAAGGTTGTGGCTTTGTCTGTATTCAACCGTTTTTAGACAGCCAGCCCACCATTTTTCATCTCTAAGCTTTTGCTTGCATTTAACTTTATCAAGTAGGTCTTTTTGATCGGCTGTTTTGTCCGTTAGGTTCACTAATACGGTGAGTGCATCGAGTTCCTTCCCATCAATACTGATATGTGGAGTAAGGGGGCGGAATGCTCGTTTTAATTCCACGTTCAAATCATCTGGTTTTGATTGTAGTAACTCTTTGAGACTTTCCATTTACCACCTTGATACATAGAACGAGCGATTAAACTCATCGGTTTGAAACTCAGCTAACCAAAGGCAATAGATATCACCTAAATGAAATAGATGTTCTGTTTTCTCAATAGGTGTATTAGGTTTAACTCTACGATTTGGTGTCACAATACGCTGCTCAACCATAGATGCCACTTCATCGACACTACAATTCATAAATATAGCCACCTGTAGCGCATTCATTCTTAGGTTTGCGAGTAACCCGCTATTGAGCCATAGGTTTTGGTCGATGTAGCTCAGAAGCTCTCTGAGGATGATGTTGTAGCGAAGACTACGCTCTGGAAGCCGGATGGAACTGAAGAATAACCGCCCAAGAACATCGTTTAGCCTTAACTCATTTCGGCTAACAACAGCGTGTTCAAGGTTGAACTCAATCTCTTTCTTAATCAAGGAATAGAGCGAGTTGGGCCAGGTAGAGAAAAATTCAAAGAATGAGGTTGGATTGAACTCATCATCGTTAATAGTGTTCCACCAGTGAACCAAGCCCCACCGGTAGCTTTTGGGTAAAGCGGGAAGAACCTCACATTGCTCACCAGCAAGCCAATTTGACACACTTGATGGGATCCCTTTATCCATTTCGGAAGCATTACTGCTTAGCGGTGCATCACACTCTTTGCATAATCCATTCAGTCCCGATACACGATAGTCATAATCGGCACCGCAGTTACAAGTTCTAGTGAGCGGTAGATAATGAATATGGCAGTAATCGTAGCCTTCAAAGTGCCACAAATAGGAAGCATAACCATGTTCTGCTAGGCACAGTGGACAACATGGTATCGACCCTTTGCGAAGTAGCGAGCGCGGGACAACTTCTGAACCACGAATTAACGCACTCGTGGCTGGTGAGTATTTTAAATGAGTTCGATTGATGGCCAAGCTTGTTAAATCAGTAGGCTCGTTATATGTCATTTGAGAGAGTTTGAGTAAGGCAGAGTTTCGAGACCGAGAGCTGCTTTTCGCTGATGCTGGATTTATCTTAGAGATATCACTAGGGAAGGTTTGGAACCCTGAATGGTCAATGCTTTGAAGGTATTGTTTTGTGGCCACAAGAAAACGGTGCACGTCATCATAGCCATTTTTGTTTGCCACACGGATAAAGAAGCTCTCGAGGCTTTCATCGCTGTACGGTTTAGGTCTTTGCAAAAACACAGAGGCTATCTATCCTTGTTGAATAATATCTATTGCTCTATATCAAAAAGATAGTATCAAAATGATTACTTGTGCAAGTTTATGGTATAGAATCTTCCTATCAACATGCCATCTTTATTATTATGACGTACGAATCTATAGATAAACTCAATCACGCGCAGCGGGAGCGTTTAGCGTTCATCGATTTCTGCCTCGAATACTATGGGGTAGTTGCGAGAGCAGACCTAGTTCAACAATTTCAAACGGGGTTAGCTTCTTGTTCTAGAGATCTCACTCTTTACAGAGAGTTGGCACCTGATAATGCTGAGCTCGTACACCAAACTAAGCAGTATGTGCGTACTGATAGCTTCACACCTTTGTTTGCTCATGATGCTGAACAAGCATTGAATCAACTGATGCAAGGGCATGGAGCCTCTCTTCAAGGTGACAAATCTCAAATGTGCTTTGATGCCGTTCGATTGACGCAACCGAAGCAAAGCATTGTCGCAGCCTTGATGCGATCTATTCATAATAATCAGGCTATCCAATGTCGCTACCATTCACTTTCCTCTGGTGCTGGCAATCGAACCATTGTCCCTCACGCCATCATAAACAATGGTCATCGTTGGCATGTTCGAGCATTTGATCGAAAGACGAACAGCTTTCGTGATTTCGTTTGTAGTCGATTTACAAAAATTGAGAGCTCAGCAACACCACCAAAAACCGGTGAATCTGCAAGTTACGATAATGCTTGGAATACAGTTCTTCACCTTGAGATTGGTGTTCATCCTCAAATAAAGCATCCAAAGGCTATTGAACTTGATTATGAAATGAGTCAAGGGAAGTTGAATATTGAAGTTCGCTCTGCTCTGGTGGGATACCTGCTCACACAGTGGAATGTGGACTGCTCAAAAGAGGGCTCCCTGAACGCTTCGCAATATCAGCTGCACTTAAAAAATACAGACGTGTTATCAGGTATAGAAAGCACCCAGCTTTTACCTGGTTTCAACCAATAAGATTAATGCCGTCCACACGGTTAGGTGTGGGTAACAAAGAAATAGGATCCCATATGGACCACTCAGTACATAACAAACTCGTTTCATTTATTTGGTCGATTGCCGACGACTGCCTTCGTGATGTTTATGTTCGTGGTAAATACCGCGACGTTATCTTGCCTATGGTGGTGTTACGCCGTCTGGATACGCTTTTAGAACCATCAAAAGAAGCAGTATTGGAAGAAGTTAAATTCCAAACAGAAGAGATGAATGAAACTGAGCTTGATGATGCACCATTGTGTGCTGCATCAGGTTATGTGTTCTACAACACCTCTAAGTGGACCCTCCAAACGTTGTTCAGTACCGCGACCAATAACCAACAGATTCTGCTGGCTAACTTTGAAGATTACCTCAATGGTTTTAGCGACAACGTAAAAGAGATTGTTGAGTGTTTTAACCTGAAAGCTCAAATCCGTCACATGGCGGGTAAAGATGTGTTGCTAGATGTGGTAGAGAAATTCGTCTCTCCATACATCAACTTAACGCCAGAGGTTAAAGAAGACCCTGAAGGCAATAAAATACCAGCACTTAGCAATCTTGGTATGGGTTATGTATTTGAAGAGTTGATCCGTAAATTCAACGAAGAAAACAACGAAGAGGCGGGTGAGCACTTTACTCCGCGTGAAGTTATCGAGCTGATGACGCACCTTGTCTTCGATCCAATCAAAGATAACTTGCCACTTTCAATCACAGTGTATGACCCTGCTTGTGGTAGTGGCGGTATGCTGACAGAAACACAGAACTTTGTTGAAGAGAAATACCCTGCATCAAACCGTGATATCTACCTTTACGGTAAAGAGATCAATGATGAGACTTACGCCATTTGTAAATCAGACATGATGATCAAAGGTAACAACCCAGAAAACATCCGTGTTGGCTCAACGCTTTCTACCGATGAGTTCTCGTCTGAACGTTTTGACTTCATGCTTTCTAACCCGCCTTATGGTAAGAGCTGGGCGAGTGAACAAAAGCACATCAAAGACGGTAAAGATGTCGTAGATGGTCGCTTTAAAGTGACACTAAAAGACTACTGGGGTGTTGAGTCAGAACAAGATGCGATTTCTCGTTCAAGTGACGGCCAGTTACTGTTCCTGATGGAAATGGTCACTAAAATGAAATCGCCGCAAGTAAGCCCATTAGGGGCTCGTATTGCATCGGTTCACAATGGTTCAAGTTTGTTTACTGGTGACGCTGGCAGTGGTGAAAGCAACATTCGTCGTTACATTATTGAAAATGACATGCTGGATGCGATTGTGCAGTTGCCAAATAACCTGTTCTATAACACGGGTATTACCACGTACATCTGGCTTCTTAATAACAACAAACCTCAAAGCCGCCAAGGCAAGGTGCAGCTGATTGATGCTAGCCTACTGTTCCGCAAACTGCGTAAGAACTTGGGTAATAAAAACTGTGAATTCTCACCAGAGCACATTGCGGAAATTGTCTCGACCTATCTAGATAACCAATCCGTTGAGCGCGCTATTGACGAGAAAGGCGATTCGGTGGGTATTGCCGCGCAAGTATTCAAGAACCAAGACTTCGGCTACCACAAAGTAAACATTGAGCGCCCTGATCGCCGTAGTGCGCAATTCCGTGCGGACCTAATTGAGCCGCTACGGTTTGAAAAATCACTGCGTGAAGTGATGGAGTACTTGTACACCGAATATGGAGCACAAGTTTATGAAGTTGGCTTTGTTAAAGGGATTGAAAAAGAGATCACCAAATGGTGTGAAGAAAACGATATCAGCCTAAACAAAGCGGCAAAAACTAAATTGCTAGATACGAAAAATTGGATTAAACAGCGCGCACTGGTTAATGCGGCAAATCAGTTACACAGCAAGATTGGTGAAGACACTTACAGCGACTTTAACCAGTTCAAACAATTAGTAGATGCAGAGCTTAAAACACTCGGTATAAAGCTTTCGGCTCCTGAAAAAAAAGCTATCATGGATGCTGTCAGCTGGTACGATGAAAACGCAGAAAAAGTGATAAAGAAAGTCGCCAAGATTAAGCAAGACAAATTAGATGATTTGCTAGAAAACTACGAATGCGAGCTGCAAGACTTGCCAGATTTTGGTTACTACCCTACGGGTAATCGCAACGAGTTCGTGACTTATGAGTCAAGCTCAGATCTGCGTGATAGCGAATCCGTGCCGCTTGAGCAAAGCATCTACCAATACTTCCTTGATGAAGTGAAATCGCATGTGAATGAAGCGTGGGTAAACCTTGAATCAGTCAAAATTGGCTATGAGATTAGCTTTAACAAGCACTTCTATCGACATAAGCCACTCAGTCCTATGGATGAAGTTGCTAAAGATATTATTGAGCTTGAACGTCAGGCGGAAGGCCTGCTTGTTGATATTTTAGGTCTTGATTTAGCAGGGTTACAAGGAGAATGAAATGGCTAAATCAATAGCACTATCTACATACGACGAATTCAAATATTCTGGAGAGTATTGGATTGGTGATATCCCTGAAGGTTGGAGTTGCGTGCAGCTTCGATATGTTACCTCGCGTTTTGCTAATGGAACCACTGCTAATCAACTTGAGCATGATATTTCTGACTTTCTTGTTAGCAGAATAGAGACGATTTCTTCAGGAGCTATCGATTACTCAAGAGTTGGCTATCTTAAAGATGTTCGAAATATTCAAGCTTATCAATTGAAAAAAAATGACTTTTTAATTAGTCACATAAATAGTTATGAAAAAATTGGCAACTCGGCACTTTATGATGGTTCTAGACCACTCTGGCATGGAATGAATCTTATTAGGGTTTCCCCTAAGTACAATGTTGACGTCTCATTTTTAAAGCATTTATTAAAATCAGAAGTATTCATTGGTGCTATGAAGCGCGCTTGTAAGCCTGCTATTAATCAGGTTTCGGTGCCGACATCGTCGATAAAAGCTATAAAGATACCCTTCCCGGATTTTAAAACTCAGAAACTAATCGCTAGTTTTCTTGATAAAAAAGTTGCACTAGTTGACGATTTACTCGCGATCAAACAAAAGCAAATTGAGCTGTTAAAAGAACGCAAGCAAATCATCATTCAGCAAGCAGTGACGCAAGGTTTGCATCCTGATGTGCCAATGAAAGATTCTGGTGTGGATTGGATTGGTGAAATTCCTGAGCATTGGATCGTCAAAAGAGCTAAATACCTTTTAGATGAAATCAATGAGCGTTCAGATACAGGGCTTGAAGAGCTACTTTCAGTTTCTCACATGACAGGCGTAACTCCAAGATCCGAGAAAAACGTCACCATGTTCATGGCGGAAGATTATACAGGTTCAAAGCTTTGCCACTCTGGTGACCTAGTTATCAACATAATGTGGGCTTGGATGGGAGCGTTAGGTGTATCTGACAGAACTGGTATTGTGAGCCCATCATATGGAGTATTCCGTGAACAGCGCGAGGGAACTTTTGTACCTAAATATCTAGAGATGTTGCTGAAATCAACTAAGTATGTTGAATACTACAACAAAGTCTCTACAGGGCTTCATTCTTCTCGATTGCGTTTTTATGGGCATATGTTGTTTGATATGGCTTTGGGCTTTCCTTCTTATGAAGAACAAACACAAATTGTTGAACATATAAGCAGAGAATGTTCGAAAGTTGACGAAGCAATAACAGTTCAGGCTGAGCAAGTAAGTAAGCTTAAAGAATATAAAACCACCCTTATTAACAGCGCCGTTACAGGCAAGATCAAAGTAACGGAGTTGGCATAAATGGCGGTTGTCGTTGCCAGTTGCACACTAGAAAATCTGTTCTCTGGTTTACCGATTTTGGCTTCTGATGGTAAGGTTGAAAAAGACGTTCACGGGATGCTTGCCATCCCTGAATATCAGCGCCCCTATCGCTGGAATGAAGAGCAAATCACCCGTCTGTTGAATGACTTTAAGCTTCATCAGCAAGAGCTGGCTAGTAAGCCTGAAGCAGAACATTGCCCATTCTATTTGGGCAGTGTGATCTTGCATCAATACGGTGACAAGCTGAATATCATCGATGGTCAGCAACGCCTGACCACAATGGCTTTGCTTTCTTATTTAGTGAATAAACATGCTGACCTAAAGCTAGTTTTCGAATCCCCAGAGAGCCAACAGCAAATCAAACACAACCTTGGTTGGCTGTATAAGCATGACGCTTCATTGGCTGATATCGATTTTGCGCAAATCAACATCACCTTGGTGGTAACAGACAGCGAAGATGAAGCCTACCGCTTTTTTGAAACCCAAAACACGGGCGGCGTGCGATTAGCCGGGCCAGATATTATTAAAGCGCACCATCTTCGAGCGGTTGATGAGAAAGATAAGTCTGCGGTAAACACCTTTGCCACCCGTTGGGAAGCGCTGGGGGATTTAAACCCCGTGGTCGATATTTTGCTACGTGGTCGCTATTGGCAATATCTGAACTTCCGAGACTACCCGCTGCACAACCAAACTCAGCAAGTGCGTAATAGTATTGTCACCGAGCTAGCAGAGCAAACAGGCAAAGGCGACGATATTGCCTTTGGCAGAATTGCTCGTACTTATATGCCAAGTGGTGGTGAGAGCTTGGCGCAGCCTCAAGTTGGTTATGAGTTGCGTCAGCCGTTAAATAGTGGCGCCAATACCATTCACTATTTGCAATATTTTGAGCAACTGCGCCAAACCTATTTGCTGAAAAACTCAACGCAAGGTGAGCTTGCAGGCTTTTACGAGTTCTATCAAAAGCTGGTGTGTAAGCTCGATGGCTGCGGCTATCTTAAACAGCTTTATGACGCTTGCCTGCTGCTTTACATCAGTCAGCATGGGCAGCAAAGCCTAGACGTAGCAGCGAAAAAACTATTTCGTGTTGTTTATTCTCGCCGAGTAGAGAACCAAAAAGCAGTAAAAGAGAAATCGGTTCCTGCATTCGTAAAAGAAACCCCAGTGTTGGATTGGATTGCGATGAGTTATACCCCAGAGCAGTGTTTTGCACAGTTAGATGGTTTTGAGCTTTCGGTAGACAAGAATGGCTTTGATAAAAACAGCGTTAAAAAACGTTTCGTCGAAAAAGTATCTCAATACTTTGGCCTTGATATAGACAAGCAAGATTATGCCAATAAATTTGGCCCTGCATTTAGCCAACACATCTCTGTGTTAGGAGCAAAACATGGGTGATCATTTATCAGTGCAAACTGAGCTTCTGACGCTTGAGAAAATCTATACCGATAACTACCAGTTTTCTATTCCTAGCTATCAGCGTCCTTATGTCTGGTCAGACGATGATGTCTTGCTGCTGTTTAGAGATATTAAAGAAGCGTGTCGATTAAAAGAACCAAACTACTTTATCGGTACCATCCTGTCGTCTCGCATTGAACAGGATGGAGAGCGGCTCTATGAGCTGATCGATGGTCAGCAGCGTACGACGACGTTAATGCTCATGACCATTGCTTTTAAATACGCAGGCATTAAATCAGATCTAGCCGGGCTTGCTGTTTATACATCGAATAACGGTGAAGATAAGCCTCGTCTTCAGTTTTCAATTCGCGAGCAAGTTCAGCAGCTTTTGGGTGGCCTAGCGGGGCTTAAGAGCTATCAAGTACCGTCTAAGGAAACGATCGCCGACAATGCTTATTTGAAACAGATGGGTGTGGCGTTAGATGTATTGACCAAAGAGGTAGAGAAACTCAAATCAGATGATGAGGTGAGTGCCGAAGCCATGGGGGATTACCTCTACCGCCAAGTTCAGTGGGTGAACAACGTTGTTCCAACACAAATGGACTTAAACCAATTGTTCGCCACCATGAACACCGCTGGCATACAGTTAGAGCAAGCGGACATTTTAAAGGCGAAGCTGTTCAAAAATATCCTTACCGATAAAGCACAGTATGATGCAATGTGGGTGGCGTGTGAGCATCTGGAAAACTATTTTGAACGCAATGTACGCAAAGTATTTCCTAATGCGGATTGGTACTATATTGAACCAGAACACTTGGCGTCTTTTGATGCTGAACGCTTCGCAGCAAAAGATGAAACGTCAGAGGCTTTGTCTGGTTTGTCGATTGCTGAGCTAGCGTCACTGGTTAAAGCAAGTTCAATTCCTGATAACACCGAGCAAGAGAAGTTTGAAACCTACGATTTGGACGTTGAAACAGTTTACTGTCGCCCGATCATCAAGTTCCCGCTGTTATTGATTCATTCTTACCGGGTCTACCTAGCGCTTAACGGCCATAAAGATATTGAGCCGCGCCTTCATAGCGATCGCTTGTTGGAGATATTCGATCCACTTATCAATGGTGATGAGCAATCGGTAAAGCAGTTTATCGAAACGTTATGGCAGGTTCGTTACCAGTTTGACCGTTGGGTTGTGAAATGGGTTGAACGTGATGATGCCACAGATGCGCAACTAGGCTTAACGTATCAATCTCGAAGCAAGTCGAATGACACTTACTACATCAACCGAACGCAGAGAGAGCTGACGGATAGTGTGCTTCTGCAAAGTGTTCGCAACTTTACCGGTGAGCGCAGCGCCCAGTACTGGTTAACACCATTTATTTCAGGCTTGATCCGTTCGAGTATCAAGCAAGACTCTGAGGCGTTAGAGCTACTTGAAAACATCGACAACAAAATGTCATTGTCTGTTGATACTCAAAAAGAGGCCAGCTTTGCACTCGCTGAGGGCTTTGAGCCAAACTGCCAGAGTTGGCAATCTCAATCGACATATTTTGCAAAGTCGTTAGGAACGAGTTTCGAGCACTACTGGTTTCAGAAGCTTGAATACTTGATTTGGAAGCAAATGAAGGCTTCAGAATCTTCGTTGTCTTCTGAAGAATTGAATAAGTTCAAAAAGTACCGAATTACATCCAAAAACTCAGTAGAACATGTTCATCCTCAAAATGATGAGTATAACAGTGAGTTAGTATATGAAACGTTAAACTCATTTGGTAATTTAGTACTACTTAGTCCCGGTGAAAACTCTTCTTATAGCAATCAAGACGTTGACAAGAAACGTATTGATTTCGATAGGAAGCCCCATTTTGATGCACTGAAATTAAGAGAGATATTTGGTGTAAAAGGTCAAGGATTGTGGGGCAAACAGCAGATAGATGACCATCTAGAAGACATGGTGGCAGTATTTGCTCAGCACTATAAACATCAATAAAAACTTCGAGTAATCAAACCAAACAAAGTGGTATTTATGGTTAGTAAAACAAATGAACAGGCGCTAGAGGCTGCAATAGAAAAAGGTTTAGCCGGTATTTGTAAAGAAGAGCTAGCGCTGGGTGAAGCGCCTCTTAATTACAATAATGAGCTTTATCTTATTGGCTCTCCAAGCGACTTTGACAAACAGTACGCTTTAGATACCCGTTTGTTTTGGCAATTCCTTGAAGATACTCAAGCAAGTGAGTTAGAAAAACTCAAGCGCACCAGCCCTCACGATTGGCAGAGAAAAATCCTTGAGCGTTTTGATCGTATGATCAAGCGTCATGGTATTTTACGACTTCTGAAAAAGGGGCTAGAACTTGATGACGCGTTCCTAACGTTAATGTATCCAGCACCACTCGCAAGTAGCTCAGATAAGGTAAAACAAGATTTCTCAGCCAACTTATTTAGTGTGACTCGCCAAGTTTGTTATTCCAATGCAAATCCATTGGAAGAAATTGATATGGTACTTTTCATCAATGGTATTCCGCTGATTACTCTTGAGTTAAAAAACCAATGGACTGGCCAAAATGCGGCTTATCATGGTCAGAAACAGTACCGTGATGATAGAGATGCAAAACAGCCGTTGTTGAACTTTGCACGCTGTTTGGTTCATATGGCAGTGGATACCGATGAAGTCTATATGACGACCAAACTGACAGGTAAAAAGACATTCTTCCTACCGTTCAATAAAGGCTTCAACCTTGGTAAAGGAAACCCGATTAATCCATATGGCCATAAGACGGCTTACCTGTGGCAAGAGGTGTTCCGTAAAGAAAGCATCGCTAATATTATTCAGCACTTTGTTCGCCTTGATGGCAGCAGTAAAAAACAATTAGATAAACGAACTTTGTTTTTTCCTAGATACCACCAAATGGATGTCGTGCGTCGCTTGGTTGATCACTGCTCAGTTAATGGTGTTGGGCAAACGTATTTGATACAGCACTCAGCGGGTTCAGGTAAATCTAACTCAATTACATGGGCTGCGTATCAGCTCATCGAAACTTATCCTGTCAGCGATGATCTCCCAGGTAGTAGAGGACAAGAAGTGCCTCTATTCGATTCGGTCATCGTCGTTACTGACCGCCGATTGCTCGATAAGCAGCTACGCGACAATATTAAAGAGTTCTCCGAAGTGAAGAACATTGTTGCACCTGCGTTCAAATCGTCAGAGCTAAAAGCTGCACTAGAGAATGGTAAGAAAATCATCATCACTACCATTCAAAAATTCCCATTCATTATTGATGGTATTGCCGATTTAAGTGATAAGCGCTTTGCCGTCATTATTGATGAGGCTCACAGCTCTCAGTCAGGCTCCGCTCATGACAATATGAACCGTGCAATGGGTAAGAAGGAAGTGGAAGAGCTAGAAGATGCTCAGGACAAAATTCTACATGCTATGCGCTCTCGTAAGATGCGTGGAAATGCCTCTTATTTTGCGTTCACCGCAACGCCCAAAAACACCACTCTAGAAAAGTTTGGTCAGCGACAAGCGGACGGAACTTACGCTCCTTTCCATTTGTATTCGATGAAACAAGCGATCGAAGAAGGGTTCATTCTCGATGTTATTGCCAACTACACGACTTATAAGAGTTATTACGAGATTGAAAAATCAATCCAAGATAACCCTGAGTTCGACAGTAAGAAAGCGCAGAAGCGTTTGCGAGCGTATGTAGAGGCAAGCCAACAAACAATAGATACCAAAGCCGAGATCATGCTTGAGCATTTTATCAAACATGTGATTAACGGTAAGAAGCTAAAAGGTAAAGGCAAAGGCATGGTGGTGACTCAAAATATTGAGTCAGCTATCCGTTACTATCGAGCGTTAACAAGACAACTCGATAAGATGGGTAACCCATTTAAAGTTGCCATTGCTTTCTCTGGCACCAAAGAAGTTGGTGGTATTGAATACACTGAAGCAGATCTTAATGGGTTCCCAGAAGGGGATACCAAAGATTATTTTGATGTGAATTACAAGCGTAAGGAGTCGGACTCCCCAATTCCTAAGCATGTAGATCAAGATGCTTTCCGTTTATTGGTCGTGGCGAATAAGTATTTGACGGGCTTTGATCAACCGAAGCTTTGTGCAATGTATGTGGATAAAAAACTGGCGAATGTACTGTGTGTACAAACTCTTTCTAGGCTGAATCGTTCTGCTTTGAATTTGGGTAAGAAGACTGAAGATATATTTGTATTGGATTTCTTCAACTCGATACAGGATATTCAAAAACCGTTTAATGACTTTCATTGTTCTACAACGCTATCAGGAGCAACAGACGTCAACGTTCTTCATGAGCTAAAAGATGAAATGGACGACACAGGTGTTTATGAATGGTTTGAGGTTGAGGAGTTCAACAAGCGTTTTTTTGAAGGAAGAGATGCTCAGGATCTCAGCCCAATCATTGATATCGCAGCTGCGCGTTTTAACCACGAGTTAGAACTAGAGAACGAATTTAAAGTCGATTTCAAAGTGAAGGCTAAGCAGTTTGTGAAAATCAACGGCCAAATGGCATCTATCATGCCTTATGAGGTCGTTCAGTGGGAAAAACTGTTCTGGTTCTTGAAGTTTTTGATTCCAAAACTTTCCATCGAAGACCCGGATAAAGAAGCATTAGACTCGTTACTCGATTCAGTCGATTTGAGCTCTTATGGATTACAAAGGGTTAAGCTTAACCACTCCATCGAGCTAGATGACTCTGAAACTGAGTTAGACCCTCAAAACCCGAACCCTCGCGGAGCTCACGGTATTGAAACTGAAAAAGACCCTTTAGATGAGATCATCCAAATCTTTAACGAACGTTGGTTTCAAGGTTGGAGCGCAACACCAGAAGAGCAACGAGTTAAGTTTGTGAACATTGCTGAGAGTATCCGGAATCATCCAGACTTCGAAGCTAAATACCAAAACAACGCAGACCCTCATACGCGAGAGCTAGCGTTTGAGAAGATGTTGAAAGAAATCATGCTTCTACGCCGTAAAGACGAATTAGAACTCTACAAGCTGTTTGCACAAGACCCTGCTTTTAAAGCGTCTTGGACGCAAAGTATGCAGCGTATGGTTGGGATGTGATTTGATTTGTGTTTGGCGTGATTTGGTAAGTACTTTTCACTGTCATATGTAACCTATGCTTTAGATCGAGAGGTTCTTTGATGTTTACAAGTTTTAAAATCATGACTAGAGCTTTGCAAGACTTTCTTAGCTCCAATTTGCCCACGTTATCAGATGATTGGTGGGAGAATAATGTTATTGAAAGACTATCATTTCAACAGCAAAAGATAGGAGTTTCAGAGTGGACTAAGGATGATTTAATAGAGTGCTTCGACTATTACCAACCTAAAAGTTACTCATTTGAAGAGAAAGCAACCAAGCAGGAATTGGCTAGTTTTGATGAGTGGGTATTGAAAAAAAGTTCACAATGGTTGAGAAGCTTGTATTCGCTATTTGTGTCAGAACTGAGAGACGAGCTTAGTTATCATGTAAGTTCCCTAAGGATCATTCCAACCAATAATAATCAGGTCAAAGCGCCAAGTGAGTGCTACTTTCCTTTAGAGGATTCAATTACTGACGATAGTATTTCCTGTTTACGTTCAGACCTGCTGGTGCCGCTCGAAGGCGAGTCGAAGAAGGTTCATGATGGTGTCAATTCCTTTTTCAGCGAGACAGGTATTAAAACGTATGGTGAAAAAGAAAGCATTCTTGCTATTTTAAAAACATACTATTCATCTGACAGGATATCGTTGGATTTTGAAACGCATGCATTGCATATGAAAAAGTTTTTTTCATGGTATAAACAAGCAAAGTTTGCAGCCAAAGAACTCAAAAAACATTCAATAATCCTTGACGGTAATTTTGATTACGTTAAACCGAATCGTACCTATCTTGATGAGCCATATAGGCCAACCGGGATGGCTACAGCTTTAGGTGCTAAAGGCGTCTCTACTGTACACGCTATTAATAACATGTACCTACAGTTAGAAATTGAAATCAACGAGCTTAACGGTTTTTTCGAGTTTCTTGGTGTAATCAAGTCTTTGGACATCATTGAAACTTCATGCCGTAATAATCCTAAATGGAGCTACTTGAGAACGGCCCCTGGGAATGCAACTAATACCAGCGCCAATAGAGACTACACAATAGATGGGCTTGAGCGTTTGCTAAAAGCACATGATAAAACAGTGTCAGAACTTATTTTGAAGACGGTAAGTAATCAAGGGCGATTCAAAGATACCGCTACCTTTAGTCAGAATCAGAGTAATTCTGCTCGTTATGCTGATTCTCAATGGGTATGTTTACTTCGTGATAGAGCTTGGGTTCCTACTAAGAGTGGCACATTTGTCAAACCATGTGATGCTCAGAAGAAAGACCTATCAGGTAATTTTCTTCACGCGTTGGGCAGTGAATGGGCGGACAAGATCAAATTTTGTCAAAAGGAAGAAGAAAGCTCTAAAGAAAGTCTTGTTAAGAGGGAAGCAGCAAAACGGTTGGGATTCACCAGTCAGACTGATTTTCAGCTTTTAGACCTTATCTTAAGTGGTTCTATCTCTGAAGCACAGAAGCAACAATTAATTGCTTCTGTTATTTCAAGTACTCACAACTTTTCCCAGCAGTTACCGCAACAGAGCTCAAGCAACGTAGAAGCTCGTGCTATGGCTGTTTCTAAAGCTGCTGAGCAAGCTCCAGAAAAGCGTAAAGAGGTAAGAGAACGATCAGTCGCTGTGGGGAAACCGTCTGTCAGGCAGGAAGCGGAAGCTTATTTAAAAAGCCAGTATTCAATTAATGAAACGATGATCTGCCAGTTATGCCAGGAAGAGTTGCCGTTTAGGAAACTGGATGGGGAATACTATTTTGAAATCGTAGACTTCATTGAAAGTGATTCTATGCACTTTCAAAACCATCTTTGCCTCTGTCCAAATCATGCAGCGATGTTTAAGTATAGTAACTCTGATAAGACGATTTTGTTTGAAAAGCTGTCAACTACTAAGAGTAGAAGCATTTCATTGCAGCTGAATGGAATTGAAACAGAGCTGTATTTTACTGATAACCACATGACTGATGTTAAGGCTATTTTCGAAGTGACTTCTGTCGCAATTCAAACCTCGATTGAGCCTCAATCACCAGTGGTCGAAGATTTAAATTGCGTTATTGACGGGGTTACGATTCCTAAACACCTTTTGCTTTGGAGGAATGCATTCATAACTACATCTAACAATTCAGGTTCGGTTAAAATCGGCACAAATAAAGAGGTAGTGGCAAGTTTTGAGTCTATCATTGCTGCAGAATACTGGTGGGAAGCCTATCTTAATTCACGTGGTTTTGAAGGGAAGCTTAAGATAAGGAATGAAAATGATGCGCTACTTGCAAAGACGCTAGGTAAGCTTAGCTTGAAAGTAAAGCCGCCAAGCCCAACAAGAGTTACACGTAAACCGACTTTAGTGCCAAAATCGACATCTATCAAAGCCGATAAAAAGATAGTTAGAATTCCTGACGGTAAGGAGTATTGCCCCAGATGTAAAGGAGTAGTCAAAATGATACCTTGTTGGAAATGTCATGGTAAAGGTTGGGTTTAGCTATTAGACAGGTTCAGCACTTTCCAGATAGTTGTGTCACTATTCTCTTATTTTATAGCGAAATTTGGTTGAATTCTTTCAGTAGAAAGCTCGTAGCCTCTTAGAAGGTTCACTTAGTTCAAAGTACCTTTCCATCGGCATTTTTCCTTTATGAGCGCTATGAGGGCGCATCCAATTATAATAATGCTGCCACTCAGCCTGTACTGGTCAAAGTGTTGTTGAACTGAAACAACAAGACAGAATAAAAAATAGTAAAAAGTGATGGTATGAGTGCAATGAATGTGACTTGTTTACGGTTTACAACCACTGCCACAACTGTAACCATAGATTGATTAAGAACGGAGAGTATTGTACGTATCATTTTACAATGCCAATGCAGCCGATTAATATAAAGTGCCCGAAATATGAGTCTCCAGTTTAAGAAGTCGTCTTTCGGTAGATTAGCCTATATTTGAAAGTAGTTTTCTTTCAGGCCGTATTCGACTAAAGCTGAAATTTCATAAAAATATCAATTTATGGTTGTTTTACGCGATATCAATATATGGTTGTTTTTTTGTAACTGGTTGAAATTATGATAATCACAATTATCAATTTATGGTTGTTTCAACAGTTTTGTTGAAACAACCATACCTAGAAATGGTATTAAGAGCGTATCATGCTTTTGATAGCTAATGTGGTATGGTTGTTGTTCTATATCCAGTCCTTTTAATTTCAAACCGATGGCTTCTTTGGTTTTGCATCGCTTAAAGTTGACTTGGAACAGGCCAGTGAATTGGATTAGAGTTCGCTGTATGTGTTCAGTTAGAACTTTCCGATAAGAGGCTCTAGCCTTCAATAAGTGCCTCAAATCCTCCCGCGATAATACTCTCCAAGTTGTGTGAAGCAATGGCGAGCAGTGAAACTTATCTGGTTTAAGGTATTTGCTAGGAGCAACTAGTCATAATGTATCTACACCATTGTTAAAAATATAGTTGGGTAATTTGGCCTTCAATAGTGTCATTGAAAGCTATGTTGAAATGATCCTTGATAGCGATCGTATCGAGCGATGAGTTATTTAAAAACACCTTCTACCTTGAGCTGCGTGAGACGACTATAGAAGGTGTTTTTATTCAGCAGGCTGGCGGATTTCGTTCAGTAAACTGGCCATTCCAATAGGGGTAATAAGGGTAGGGGATTGCGGTCTGGCTGATTTGGTCTAGGCGTTTGACTTGATCCTCGGTTAGACGCCAGCCGAGTGCTTGTATGTTGTCTGTTAGTTGCGATGCATTGCGAGCCCCGATCAGTACCGATGACACACTGGGGCGATAAAGCACCCAATTTAAAGCAATTTGAGGAATGGTTTTTCCTGTTTCCTCGGCGATGTCTTCCATGACATCAATCACCTTATATAAATGTTCATCGCTAACGGGTGGCGCAAACTGAGCGGTTTCATGTAAGCGACTTTGAGCTGGGATCGGCTTGTTACGGCTGATTTTCCCAGTTAATCGGCCCCACCCTAGGGGACTCCAAACGATAGCCCCAAGTCCTTGATCAAGTCCTAAGGGCATCAACTCCCACTCATAATCACGGCCTAAAAGTGAATAATAGCTTTGATTGGCGACAAAACGACTATAACCGTAACGGTCGGCTATAGCTTGAGATTTCATCACCTGCCAACCAGAAAAGTTAGACACACCAATATAACGAATTTTACCTGATTTCACTAAGTGGTCGAGTGTTGCCATGACACTTTCCATGGGGGTCATAGCATCGAAGTGATGCAGCTGAAAAATGTCGATGTAGTCGGTATCTAAACGTTTTAACGCGTTGTCTATGGATTCGATTAAGCGATGTCGAGAGGCTCCAATGTCATTGGCTCCTTCTCCCATTCTTAAGGTCGATTTTGTAGATACGATAACCTTATCTCTTTGTCCTTTCATGGCGAGACCAAGCAGGCGTTCTGATTCGCCATCGGAGTAAACATCTGCAGTATCAAACAGATTGATCCCGTGGTCTAGTGCGATATCCATCATATGCTTAGCTTCCTTTTCTTGGCTGTTTCCCCAAGCACTAAATAACGGACCTTTGCCACCAAAAGTACCAGCACCAAATCCTAAGGCTGATACTTTAAAGCCGGATTTTCCTAAAAATCGATATTCCATTTTATTTCCTAATTACGATTGAATGGGTTTAGAGTACCCGCTTGCTTTTGTCAAAAAAACAGCAACAATAGAGAAACACTTTCATGATATTGTTGATAATAGCGATGAGTAATTTGGCGGATATATCCCTTTTTCTTCGAGTTCTCGATCTTAAGTCGATCAGTGCGGCTGCCCGCAGTCTTGATATATCACCAGCCCTCGCCAGTAAACGCTTACAGGTGTTAGAACAACAGCTGGGGGTTCGTTTGTTGCATCGAACGACAAGAACCGTTAGCGCCACCGTTGAGGGGAGAGAGCTGGCATTAAGAGGTCGGCATTTGGTTGAGGAATTAGCAACTTTAACCAGTGATCTTAAAAAAGTATCGCAGGAGGTATCGGGAACCCTTCGTATCACCGCGGGTGTTTCGTTTGGTCGTTTGTTTATTTCGCCTTTGTTACCTCAGTTTCTAAAGCAGCATCCCGCTTTAAAAGTACAACTTAATCTGAGTGATGAGCGAGTGAACTTAGTCGACTCGGGGTTCGATCTGGCGATTCGAATCTCAAGTGCTCTAGAAGACTCAAGTTTGCTCGCCAAAAAACTTAATACCAATAAACGAATCTTATGCGCTTCTGCTGATTATTTAGCTAATTTCGGCCAACCCAATAGCCCTGCGGATTTGGCTCAGCATAATTGTTTAATTTTATCGGGAGAATATGGCCGTGAACACATATGGCAACTGATGAATAAACAAGGTCTGGAAGAAAAAATAAAAGTACAAGGGACCTTAGAAAGTAACCTCGGTGAAGCGTTGTATCAGGCAGCTTTATCGGGTCTGGGTATTTCTCTGCATTCAGACTGGCATATTAAAAATGACTTAGAAGCAGGTCGTTTGTGCCATGTATTACCTGATTACTATAAGCAAACTTCCATTTACGCTGTGATGCCACAACGCCAGTTTGTGCCGTTGCGGGTGCGAGCGTTTATCCAATTTATTGAACAGCAGTTAGCTGCTCCCATTGAGAAATAAAAAGTCATTTGTTTGTGTCTGTCTTGGGAGCTCTAAAATAGCTACAGCGCTGACGATGTCTTTGAATAAGATAGAGCATTTACTCATGCAGAAGTAATCATATGCCGCTAGCGAGTCGACTTTATATAATCTTTGGTTATGATGTTGTTTAGAGGAAAACAGAACGCGTGAACAAGCGGAATACGCAGCAGCGTACAGAGTTTGCGGCTTCGGGTAAACTGTCTTAAAGGCTCTCTTTGCATACAAAGACAAACGTCACTTATTGCAGTTTTTTAACGTATGTTTTGTCATTCAATCAATGTAGAAATTAAACAGCCATCTCAAGTACACTTCAATTTGCCCACTATCCCATTCGTGACAAGTCTCCAAAGTAGGTTTTTCCAGTTTTACTCGCTAGGATTACTAAAGCAATGCAGCTTGAATATAAGCTGAATATCGCCCTAATTGGGTAGCCGGAGAGGTTTAGGTCCCTCTACAATCTGTATATGCGCTGCCACACTAGGTGTTTCCTGAGCTAGCAAGTGCTTATCATCTCAGTCGGTAAAGGTGAATTTGGGCGATTTGATCTTCCGCACTGGACTAAGCGGAATATTTTGTTGAGCTTTAGCTTGATTCTGGGTATCCATTTGCCCAAGGCTGCTCAGATCCAATTGGGTGGTTTGAGAGCTGGGATGCTGATTAAACGTAATGTTGGGTTGCTGTGAGATGCTTTGCTGATGAAGCAAGTCCATTGCTTTGCCAACATCCCCTTGCGCAGAACTTAACAAGTGTTTATGAGTTTCTGGAACCAGGCTGTCGCGACCCGCAATCAGCAAGTTTTTGGCAATATGCATTTTATCGGTTTCCCGAACGACTTGTTGCCGTTGTGCGAGCTTGTCAAAGTTTTGCGAGTGAGAGTCTGTAATATCTCCAATATCCGAGAAAACTGAAAAGCGAGCTTGTGGCATGTTTTGCATTTGTAGTTTGCTTGTTTGCAGCTCTTCTGCCGGAGATTGAAATAGCTGAACAGTTGCTAACTTTCCGATAATTGCCAGATCAGATGGTTTACGCTTTGGATCGGTGAGTGTTTGCATCACAATTTTTCCCCTTTGCGTGTCGCGGGTGCCATGCTCCTTAGTTTTTGCACCTTTGGTTCCTTTCACTTGTAGAGATTTCAAGCCTGGTGTATGCGCCGAAAGTGGCTCCGAGTTATCGGTATGATCACCATACATTAAAAGCGTAGGAGAATTGGTTTTCCACACCAATGCGCCTTGATGACTGCGTTGGTTAAACGCCATTTCCGCTTCAGAGTCAGTCATTTGTGAACGTTTATCGCGTTGGATCTGAGTTCTGATATTTTCGTCGGCACTGACTCCCCAGTCTTCCATATTTCCAGTATTGGCTTTGATCCGAATATCGGTGCTTCTCGGGGATTGCCTCGCAATATAGCTCGGCAGTTGTTTGCTTAATTGCGCCTGTCGGGACGGACTCATTTGCCAAAGACCCATTTGCTTGACACTTTGTTGCTGATCAAAAACACTGAAATCGAAAGGCTGGTGTTGCGATGAAGAAGTGTCGTGGCTCGATGATTGGGGAGCAAACAGATTAGGAAAACCAAAGGGGGATGGGTTTGTGACGAATGGCTGCTTGAGTTTTCGCTGGATCCTTTTATTTCGGGGGAGTTGTGAAGAAAGGTTGCGCAACTGAGATGAGGACCACATCGGGATTGCTTTACCTGAGGCGCTCTTAAATCTTTTTGCTGGTAATTCATAATCATCGAGGCCTGCTTGCGAGGCTGTTCGCTTTCTTCCTTGGTTATACATCGGGTATTTCTCCTTAGTGTATAGAGCTCTTATGATTAGCAACATTCAGGCCATCACGAATCACTATTTGTGAAGTGCTAACGGAGCACCGTGAATTAGGGAGAAAAGCCAATAGCTTGACGAAGGGAGAGAGCTTAACCTATTTCGCCGTGGGTATAATTTTACCCACTATAAGGTTTACAAAATGAAAAATTTATCAATAACAGATAGATATAAGTTGGCACTGTAACTGCTAATAGCTTGAATAGAAGATTTTCTATGCTACGGAGTTAAGGGTTATATGGCGCTAACTGATGTCGCGATAGCAAGCGAGCGACGCCTAACACGGGCTTTGCAACTCAGAGTGGATGGGATCAGCTCGCTTAATGCGATGACCGATGATTTCTTGCGCTTGTCGTCGCTGCAGGGGCAGGAGGGGATTTCACAGGCCTATCAGTTTAATTTGGAGTTGAGGGCAAATGATGTAGAACAGTTAAACCGACAGCAAGTGGAGCAGTTAGCCAGCTTTAATGCTGCCGCGGTGGTCGGTTTATGGGGAAGTGTCCGGATTGCTTGTGCTTGGCATCAAGACCGTTTTGCCCACCACCCAGTAGATGACGCTGCCGATTGGGAAGGCAGCACGCCGTCACGCTATTTTCAGGGGATTGTAACTAGCATGACGCTGATGGCCCCTGGTTGTTACCAACTGGCGCTGGGTTCACCTTTACATTTTCTTAATTTACGTAATCGCTATCACATTTATCACAGCATGGATGTTGTTGCTTTGTTTAGTTGTTTACTAGAGCGGGAAACTGCGTCGGGACGCTTAAAGCTTGAATTTCGTTTTGATGAAAGCCTAACCGTGAGTCGGGTGCAAGATTGGTTGCAAGCCGGTGAAACGGATATGGCATTTTTACAGCGCATCGCTGGTCACGTCGCGGTGCATTATTACTTTATACATCACTCAAATGAACTTAGCTTAGTGTTCTCTAATCGGCCGACGGCGCTACGAGAAGTAGATATCCCCAACTGTGATCAGCAGCCTCTAGCCTTGCGTTACAGTTATTCTAGTGCGGAAAAACTGGGTCTACAGCAAAACGATTTGTTTTGTGACATGAGTTATCAAGTTAAACTGGTGCCTCAGTCAGTGGATGCAATCCTCACCCGCGAAGAGGCGCAGTGGGAGCAAAATGATGTAGCGGGCTTTACCAGTTACAATGGCGACCCAGAACAGCAAGATAACCCACAGTATTTAAGGCATCGTCGCTACGCCTATGGCACGGATCGTAGTGAGGCAGAAGGCCAGTTAAAGAAATTAAAGCAGGAGTTGGCAAGCGATCAAGAAACCTTGTCGGGTAGCTCGACTTCACCCTTATTGAGCCCGGGGTATACCTTTCAATTGTCGCAACCGACAGCCGCCAGCAGCAACGAGATGCGTTTAATGCGTCAGTCTTTTAGCGGCAAAACCTTCGTGGTCACCAGTATTCAGCACAAAGCGAGCGATCAACAGCCCTATAAAGGTACACTGCAGGCCAGTGAAGTCAATCCGCAAACCGACAGTAGTCAAGGCACGCTACTTAGTCCTTTTTCGATGGAAAGTACGCAACAGGGAAGTGTGCTGGCCAGGGTGTTAGAAACTGCGGTACCAAGGGGGTGGCGTTACCGGGAAAAAAGTAATTTTCAGGTGGAGCAGGCACAGAATTCTTTTGCCGGGGACGATGAAAAAGAAAAAGGCTGTTTGGTTCAGTTTGCCACCGCGCGTGATAGTTCCGAACAGTTTTGGGTAAGGTTGAGTTCGCATAGTTCATCGGCACCCGAAGTGGGGGCGATGGTGATGGTTTCGCGCGCTAATAACGATAGCGAATTACCCGAGCTTAGCGTTGTCGCATCACACGGTTCAAAGACCGTGCAACCTCCCGATCGGCGTAATCAGTCCTGGACGGCCAATACCAATTGGGGTTCCAGTTACTCTTGTAGTTATGGCGATGGCATTAGCCTGCGTTATGGTTATAGCTCGGTGGTTGATTTTGAGCGTGAAAAAGCAATTGTCGAAAGTGCCTATGATAACGCCGATATGCATGGCAACAGCTATGATAATGTCAGTTTTTCGCGTGGTGGTGGATATAACCTCTCATTGAGTAATCAAAATGCCGATGGGGTGAGCAATGCCAGTGTCTCCGCCGGTAGTAGTTATAATGAAAATCATGCCAAAGTAAGTTATGGCTACAGTGATACTGGTAGCACGCAAAATTACTCTCAGGTGGGTAAAAGCGTTAGTCGTTCAGTAGTCGGCAAATACGATGGCCAAGTTGATTTAAGTCAGCCGAGCTTCATCAATGGCAGGGTGCCTGAGCAGTCGATTATCGATATCGCCAATACCTTAGCCGAAGGCGATAGCTACAACGAGCACCATGCCAAAGGACGTAGCATATCGCTGAGTGGGCAGGGGATTGCCCCGCCAAGCTTTGGTGGCACTAGTGCAGTGGTCTACTCCGACAGCATTGTCTGTGGTAATACCGAAAGTAAATCGCAGCACATGGGTAACGCCAGTAATAGTAATCAGCATATTGGTAATAGTAATTCCACCAGCCTTACGCTGGGCAATAGTGACTCCAGTCATACGACGCTGGGGAATAATAGCTCCATATCGGCTCAAATCGGCGATACCTTTGCTATGAACTCCTTTATGGGGGGGCGTACTGACATCTCAACAACGCTGGCAACGGTCACCAATATGTCAACCTTCTTAGGTTTGACCTCGCATATCGATACTTATATGGGCTTGAAGAACAATATCTCTACCCAGCTTGCGGCAACGAGTAACATTAATACTAGTATGTCGGCCGTTAGTAATATTGAAACCAGTATTGGAGCTAGCAATACCATCAGTACCAACATTAGTGCCAGCAATGAGCTCAGTACTAAAATTGCGGCGAGTAATGCCATGGCGACCCATATTGGCGCATCGAACAGCGTCACCACGAACATCAGCGCTAGCAATAATGTGTCAACGACTCTGGGAGTGGCCAATCATACCGAAACCTACTTAGGACTTAAAAACTCAACGTCTACATTTATCGGCGCGACTATGGATAGCAGCGTAAAACTCGGTAGCAGCATCTCGTCATCGGTGGCCTTGGCCAGTGATATCAGTTCGTCTACTTTTATGGGGGCGAAAATTGAAGATTCGAGTTTCTTTGGCATGAAAGCCGAATTCTCAACTTTTATGGGGATCAATATCACCAGTAAAACGGTTGCTTCGGTGGATATTGAAATGAAAAGTGCACCCTTAGCGCTCAAGCCACTGAAAGCCTCGGTTGAGATTGAAATCGACTCGGGTCCACAAATCAATATGCTGGTCATGCAGATTAATCTATGACGATGCAGCTGATTAAACCTCGATGTTTAGGCCTGATATCGCGGCCTTATCGCTTTGATGAATGGGGCTTAGCCATTGGCGCCTTAAGTTTTTTTTCGTTAGAGAAAATACCCCGCTTGCTGCTTGAAAGTGAGCAATGGCCGCTCATGACCAAAGCGTTGGGGCAAACTCAGGTGCTGGATATGGGATTCGCCAAACCGAAGGGGGAAGTATTGGTCGCGGGCGCGGCATACCCGTCCCAAGGTCAGGCTGCCGAGCGTTGTCGGGTTGCGCTGCAGGTGGGGCCTGTAGACAAGAGTCTTGTTGTCGTCGGTGATCGTTACCTCAGGCATCGCTGGTTAACGAAACTCAGCCAGCCGCAGCCCTTCAGTCGCATGCCGTTGAGCTATGAGCGGGCCTATGGCGGGCCTAACATGCCCAATAACCCTATTGGTCGCGGTGCTGGTTGTAAAAATCAAGGTACTAAGCTGCAGCCTTTGGCTAACTTTTACTATCCTTCCGATAATCAGCGCTTAGGATATCAGCCCAAGCATCCCGCTGGCCTTGGGCAACTGGATATTGGCTGGCCGCAGCGTAGCCGATATCAGGGAACTTATGATGAAAAATGGCTTGCGGAACGCCACCCCGGATTTCCGCAAGATGCTGATCCAAAGTTGTTTTTAGCCGCAGCAGAAGACCAACATTTTAATGCTTTCATTGAGCCCCAAACGGCCTTTAAGCTTAGCGGATTGCATCCTGAAATAAGTACCATTGCAGGTATTTTACCCAATATTCGGATTCGTATGTTGGTTCAGCAGCAGTTGGATGGTGCGCTTTGTTACCGGGAAGTCGAAAACCACATTGATACCCTATGGTTGTTTCCTGACGCGTTGTTGGGGGTGGCGATACATCGTGGGGTTGTGCCAATTGAGGATGTCGATGGTTTGGACATCAAACAACTACTGTTAGCCTGCGAAGGTGTGGATGACCCCCCTCGCTCGCTGGCCCATTACCAACAGCAACTGGCAGAGCGCAGTGACCCGACATCGGCCACTAATAGTCTGTTGAACGAAGCGCCACTGTTGCCCGAGAAGACGCCGCAGCAATTGGCCCGCCGCAAAACTCTCATCACCAATGCTCAAAATGCGCTACAAGAACGCAAGCGAGCTAAACTCTCCGCCTTAAAGGCCGGCCAGCCAGAGTTGGGTTTAGCCAGTCCTGAAGACGACTCGGAGCTTGACTCGCTGGCAGCGATCCCCTCTGAACTGATGAGCGAATTCGATTACGATCTATCACCTGTCATGGCAAAGGTAAATAGCTTGTGCGCGAAGCTCAAAGCGAGCAGTACCGCTGCGAGCCCTGTGCAAGCAAGCAAGCCACTCGGGCAAAGCAATCAGCAGTTGCGAGCGCGACTCATGCGGATTGCTGGTGAACGGGATGCAACAGCAAGCGGCTTATCCCCGCAGGCACAGGCGGAGCAACTACAAGCGGCGTCAAGCCTGCAAATGCGTCAACTTAGTCCGACCATGACCGTCGATTATCTCCCCCTGCCAGAGCAACAATCTTCGCTACTTCGAATATGGCTGCAAGAGCTACTTGCTGCAGGCGAAAGCTTGTCAGGGCGAGACTTAGCTGGCGCCAATTTAAGTGGCTTAGATTTTAGCGGGCAAAATTGCCGCAATGTAATGCTGGAGGGGGCAGATCTTAGTGATTGTAATTTCTCGTCCTGTGATCTGAGTGGTGCAGTGCTCACCGGAGCCTGTATTGGTGCCAGTAACTTTAGCAAGGCCAAGCTGCATGCTAGTAATTTGTCTGCAACCACTGGTGATGGGCCTTGTTTCGATGGTGCTGAACTCATTAAAACCCAGTTGCTGGAAGCGCAGCTCAGCAATGCCAGCTTCATTCAGGCTTCGCTTAAGCAAGTCAATGCGACCAAGGCCAAACTAAAAGCTGCCAACTTTAGCGGGGCCGAGCTCATAGACAGCCAGTTGCTGCAAACCGAATTAGTCGGCAGTGTCTGGCAGCATTGCCAGGCTAGCGCCCTCGTTATGTATGGGGCCGATTGCTGTGACAGCAACTGGCAGCATGCTCAGGTAAAGCGTTGCGTCATGGTCAACATGCGGCTGAGTTTTAGTCGTTGGCAAGGGAGCCGTTGTGAACTGCTACAGTTCGGCCCTGGGGGGGAGTGGCAAGGGGTTAACCTGAGTCGCGCAAGCTGGAAAATATGTGGTTTGAGAGCGCTCAGTTTAAAAGATTGCACAGCAAGTTCGGCGGTGTTTGTCGAATGTGATTTTAGTTCGGTGCAGTGGGTCGATTCAGACTTAAGCCAAAGTACCTTCTATCGTTGTTTGATGGGCGATGCCCTGCTTCATTCATTGGATTGGCGAGCCAGCCTACTGCACCAAACCAAGCTACGTAAAGTTAAGGCCAGTCAGGTCGACTGGCGAGGTGCCACTATGCATGAAGTCGATACTGACCATGGTGCTTTTGATCTGTGCCGTGTTCATGGGCTCAAGCAAAGCCCGAAACCGAAAAAACTAATTCCTGATCAAGAGGTTAATACTAATGCAGCCCAATGATTTACAAGAATATGCAGCAACAGGCAAACCGGTGATGAATGCCGAATTTTGTGGTCAGAGCTGGCAACAAATTTCGATAGAGGGGCTAACTTTTATTGAATGTAAATTTAACCAGATGAACTTACAGGCATGCCAATTGACTCGCTGTGTGTTTATCCGCTGTGATTTTTCCCAAAGCAGTTTAGTTCAGCTTCATTGGCAACAAAGTAATCTGTTGCAGTGTCAGGCTAAAGATACGCACTGGCAAGGGCAGTGTCATGGGGCCACTTTTGCGGAATGTAACTTCACTGGCGCCGTGTTGAATAACTTCGAGATTGAGGCCAGTACTTTTAGCGACTGTCAGCTCGATAAAGTCGCCGTCATGCGTTGCAGTTTTAAAACGACCGCTTTAAACCAGTTATCTCTGGATGGCGCATTGCTCGATAGTTGTCAGTTAAACAACGTGGCGTGGCTGAAGGCTGATTTAAGCGATGCCAAGCTCATCAACTGCCAGTTTAATCAGGTTTTGCTGCTGGAATGTGATTTGAGCGCTCAGGACTTAAGCCAAGGACAATTACAAAATTGCACCTGCTCAGAGAGTCGATTTATTGGGACGCAGTTTAAAAACGCCCAGCTTCAGGGGAGTAACTTTTCGAAATGTTTGATTGAAGAGGCTTGCTTTGAAGGGGCGCAATTGCAACGTAGTTTATTCATCGAAGCGACGATTAAAAGCTGTTCATTTAACCAAGCCCACATGCAGGGCGTAAATTTCCAGCAAGCGACGCTTGATGCTTGCTTACTCAATCGATGCCAGTTGAATGAGTCTTGGTTTAAACATGCGGTGATCAGCAATAGCGATTTTTCTGCGAGTGAGCTAAGCAATGCCAATTTTTCCCATGCAGTGCTTAAATCCTGCAATTTTCAGGACGTGGCTCTACAGCGTACCAACATTCATGCGATGCAGGACAAAGATTGTAAATGGCCCAAATTTACAGAGGGAGCGGTGCTGCAAACCGATGTCGATTTAAGTCAGATCGAACAAAAACTAAATCAACTGGGGATCGTTCTATGAAGCCATATGTTGCTTATCAACAATTGCGAGTCGAGCTACCACAAACCACAGCAAAGCCTGAACAAGCTGCTTATACAGTGGCTCATGTGACCGCCGTGATTCACGATGAAGCGGGACGAGCGGTAAAATATCAGCTTGATCATGATATTGAAGTGGTGCTGGCAATGAGTTCACTAATTCAGCCGGTCCGTGGTGATTTAGTTGCTTATCTTAAGACCGAGGCTGGTTGTTTTCTGCTGCATATTCTGCAACGTAATTGCGAGCAGGTGACGCAAATAAACAGCGTCCATCCGATACAACTGCACGCGCCCAAAATTGTTCTTTCGGCAGAGCAGGAGCTTGAATTGCTTTCACTGAATCGCTTTTCTCTCACCGGTCAACATGGGCTTATTTCGGTGAGCGGAACCTTGGTGAGCTGTGCTGATTTCATGGTGAAACAGGTGAATCAGTTGATGGTCACAGCCAAAGGTTTACTGCGCCTGTCTGGCAGGCAGCAGGTGATTACCGCCGAAGAAGATGTACGTATCGACGGCAAACGGATCAATATGGGGTGAATATTATGTTTGCAAATACCCAAATGACGGCGATTAATTTGGCCTTTCCCGATGTCTGTAAAACTCTGGTAGGGGTGGCACCAGTGCCGCTCCCTTATCCAAATATTGCGACCACCAGTATGGCGATCCCAACGGTGTTTAATCAGTTCACCGAAGCCATGCCAGATCACAACTTGTTGACGACGGTGGTGTTAAGTAATGGTGACGAAGCTGGCCTGTTGTTGGGATTGGTATCGAACCTGATTATGGGGCCATGTAGCCACGTGGTCGGGAGCTTTAAGGTCTTCAAGTCGGTCATGCCTGCAACCAAAATGTTATCGATCACTGGTCAGAATGGCCCCTTGGCTAATGTACCCGGTGTGACCTTAAGCCCCTGCCAGGTGAAGGTGATGATATTGAGTTAGTGACATGTATTCATGTCTATATAAAGTTTATTGTAGTTTGTTGAGCCGGATTTTTTGGCTGTTGAAAGGAGCACAACATGGAAGATGGGTCAGAAAAAAGAGCGGTGTTAATTGCTGGGGAGGGTAGCTTAAGCCCAAGTCCGTTACTCGAAAAAGCGCGGCAGCTTAGAGCAAATAAAAAAAGTCCAAACAAAGTTCAGCAGTCTGTTCCTGCTCATTCAGAGCCAAGTAAACGACAGCTTAAATCTGATGGGACAGCGGTGTATCCGAATGTATCCTTAGATGTTTCGCAAGGTGCTAGAGCCAAAATCGAGCAAAAACGTAAAGAGTTGGAGCAAAGTCGAACCTTGCCCTCATCAGGTGAGGTTTTTATCGCAACAGGGCCTTCACGTCCAGAGATGACGGTAGATGGGGTTATCATAAAAAATAAGAAAAAGACCAACACGAGCACCAAAATAACTGATCCTACATTTGGTTTTAAAGAAGGTGTTAGCCAGTTTTCAAACGGAGACTCAGAATTTACAAACAGGATATTTACCTCATCAAGCCCCGATTGGACAAAAACCAAATATGGTAGCCACGATGAATTTCTAGAGGCTTCAAAAGCGGTTCAATCGGAGATTGCTTCCGGTGGACATGCTTTATTTCGGGCAGATCCTAGCAACGTTGGCAAGGGGTATTTGGGCAAACATGATCCTGTATTGAGTGTTGCCAATTTACGAGAGCGATTAAATAAGCAAACCATTCTAGGAATTGGCACCGGTATGCCTACATCTACATCCTCAAAATTTACTTCATATAAGGCCTTTAATCAGTCGGAAAACATGGCGAGAACTGAAGCTTCGCTGTTGCTTGCAAAAGATACAGCCAAGGTTGGTGTATTTAAGGGGCAAGCTTCTTATAAGGCAACTTCTGATTTTAAAAAGGATATCGGTATATCAGTTGAAAAAGGAAAACCGGGTACCACCATGGTAAAGAGAACTCAGGTTTCGCTAAATTCGAGCCTTGACCCCACTCAAGTGAAAACTGAGTTGAATGCGGGCCGGGCATCTACCGTTCCTTGGACGGTTGCTCAACATTTTCCGACAAAATAGGCTTAGTGTTATGAGCGGAAACTATTAAAGCCTGAGCCTTTTGAGGCAAAATTCTGTCGATGCTGATGTTTAGGCTGAGCGTGTGCATTTGAGTCGGCCATTGGCGACAGGCTTAAGCTTGGCTCTATCTTGTTACTAAAGCTATGGCTCCCAAGTCCGGTGCGCAGCTTGGTGCCGGGAATGCTGTCATTTCGGCTGACAATGTTGGGGCTTACACCACTAAAATAACCGCGGGTTTGGGGATTTAGCTGATGATACATAATCGTTGTATCCCGTTTAGAAAACTCGCCGCCACTTACTGTCGGTGCCGGGCGTCGTGGGCTGGAACTGGGCTCGCCAAGCTCTTCTAGAGTGCGCATGCGCAGCTCTGTATGACTTACTTTGGAACCTAGGCCATAGGCGTTTGCCAGCTGGTAGTGGTCGTTAACCCCTTTATCGCGAACAATTCTAACCAATTGTTGATAATCTCGCAGCGGTGCGGCAATGGTAGATTTCATGGTGTTGTTTGCTCCTGTTTGACCGTTTGCTCAGGGGGACTATCAGGCCATTGAACTAGCGATGTTGCTAAGTTGAAGTGCTGCTGTTGCCAATGCTTCGCGTTATCAATCGTGCTAAAAGGACCAAGTAATGCAACATACCATTGTCGCTGATTGTCGTGAGTGGCAAAAATATTAGCGGTTTGACTTAACTCGAGTTTATTCAAGGCGAAGCTGGCTTGTGTTAAATCAGAGTATAGGCCAATTTGAACCGCAAATTGGCGATTGCCGGTATCAGCGACTTTAAGCTGTAAGTCTTGATTGCTGATAGGCGATTTAAGCGACGCGCTATCAAGTTTAAATTTAAGCGGATTTAATACGGTATTCGGCGGAAGGATGGCAGTTAAACTTACGCCAATCGCGGCAAATAACACGAAGATAGCGAGCAGTGTCTTTGCCATGTTCTTATTCTCTTTATTGTTAATAATGTAAATTTAACAACTTTCGCTGGGTTTGCAATTAATAAGCTGTCATTTTGCCGCTTAGCTGCAAAATAGACTGGCAAAGTTATGGTCGGTGTTAGTTTTTGATGTCCTGAGTTTGAGTGCTGATGTGATGGTAGACAAGGGGATTAGCTGCTTTTCATCGTTCAGGTTAAAGATCTCATGGATCTCCACATAATGCTGATACAAGGTCTTTGGTTTACCTCGA
This sequence comes from Agarivorans sp. QJM3NY_33, assembly GCF_050870865.2. Classification (NCBI taxonomy): domain Bacteria; kingdom Pseudomonadati; phylum Pseudomonadota; class Gammaproteobacteria; order Alteromonadales; family Alteromonadaceae; genus Agarivorans; species Agarivorans sp. QJM3NY_33. The sequence continues at coordinate 2,607,561 of NZ_CP194039.2, read as the reverse complement.
TAATAAATCCGTTGGTTGTCATCGGGCGCTGAAAAGGTGAAGGGTAGCATGCTGAATTTTAGCTTGTGCATTGCGCTGATTGAGGCTCGGTTATGGGCAAAAGCACAAGCATAACATGCGCTTATCTGATGATAGTGTTCTCCCAAATATAGTAAGGTCTGCAATGCTTGAGGACCAAGTTGCTTGCCTTGAAAGTCTTTACCCAGCCAGAAGTAAAAAAAGCCAATGTTCTGCCGGATCCGTAGGCAAACCGATCCCACAAAACCCCAATGATCATGGATCAAGGCGAATACTCGCTGGTCTGGTTGTGATTGATTTTGATGAAGCCAATGTCGCCATTCGGCTTCACTGGCAAAGTTTGGTAAATTGCATAACTCGGCGATTGAGGGTTCATAAAATTGCCAGATAAACGCATTGTAGTGCTCGTAATCCAAGGGGATTAAAGTGAGCAGTTGATTGGAGCAATCGTCAGGGTGGTAAGATATGTTGCACTGACGTTGTTGCAGTAGCGTTATACTCTGGGTTAATTGTTGGGCTTCTGGATAGTGCAATAGTGCATTGCGTAAGCTTGCTTCTGCGTTATTTAGGTTTCCAGTTTTAATTAATGTCACCACGGTCTGATAGCAGTTATCAATCGCATTTTGTTGTAAACCTCGGGTACTTTCTAACCCAGCAATATATTTATGCAGTTGACGTCTTAAAATTAGTAGCAAGGACCAGTCTTCAAGCCAATCAGCTAATTCAATTGCTTTGATGAGTAATTGCGCTGAGGTTTGGCTCACTGGGTAAGCTTCTAATTTTTGTTGTCGTAACCACAGTAACCACGTTATACGCTCACAGGGAGAAATGCCATGTTGTAAGCCGTAGGTAATTTGGCTAGCAACCCGCGAGCCCATTTTATTGTCGAAGATCTCATGGCTTGCTAAGCCGGCGAATTTGAGTGAAAAATTGAATGATTCCATAGGCTTTAACCAAGTCTTTTGGGGATAAATAGCAATTGTTTAGAAAACGGTTCTGAAAATATATTCAAGCTTAATGCCAGTGCGAATAAATCGCAGATTAATTCAAGTAAGCGTCACTCGGACATGGTATTGACCATCAATATTGGATAGCGCTATGGATACCTGGAAATAGATACATTGAGGCGCTGTGCTGGAGGGCTGACTAGATTTCAGATGATAGATTCATGCAATCATCATCAGCATTATTTACTAACCTATCTGTCAAATAATGAGTTTGTCAACTAATGTATTGTTTATGAGTGAAAGCCGATAGTTTGTTTTTGGTTGTTTATAGGGTAAGGATGAACCCGGCACTATCAATAACTCAAAGATAGGAACAGGGAATAGTGAAAGACATATTGGAACAAAATATTGTTGGTCACTCGTACGCTATCAAAAGGGTGATCAAAGCCATTCGAACTCAGGCTGTATTTCCCACACCAGTGATTATCACGGGTGAAACAGGAACCGGTAAGGAATTGGCAGCACGTGGTTTGCATTATTCTGGAGGCCTTTCCAGTAGGCCATTTATTGCGCTTAACTGTTCCACCTTTAATGATGATTTATTTGTCAGTGAATTGTTTGGTCACAAGAAAGGTTCATTTACCGATGCTAAAACCGATCGTCAAGGCTTGTTAGCTGCGGCAGAGGGGGGCACTTTGTTTCTTGATGAGATCGATAGTTTGTCACTTAAATCTCAGGCGACGTTATTGCGTTTTTTACAAGAAAAAGAATTTCGTCCGGTAGGAAGTAACGACACCTGTAAAGCGAGTGTTAGGCTTGTGACTGCAACCAACTGTGATCTAGCAGAGCAGATCACCAAAGGTTGTTTTCGTGAAGATCTTTACTATCGTCTATTGATTTTGACCATTCATATGCCTCCCTTGCGTGAACGTATCGAAGATATGCCCGAACTGATAGAACACTTTTTGAGTAAGTTCGACAGTCAATACCAGTTAGGGCGAAACAGAGTCAGCGAACGAATCATGCATCAGCTGTGTCAACATAATTGGCCTGGTAATGTTCGAGAGTTAGAAAATACCTTACATCGGCTGTATTTAACCGCAGAACTCCCGCTCATTGATAATGTTGAGTACTTGCTGTTTGCATCAAAAACTTTGCGCGAGACCCAAACTGTGGTTGCTAAATCGAAGATTGCCACTGAGCCGGAAAATTTTGATGGTATTTCTTTCGCCGATGCTAAACGTCAAACAGTAGAGGCTTTCGAACTTGCTTTTGTGAAACATGCCTTGGTGAAGTGTAACGGTAATATTACTAAAGCTGCATCACTTTGTGGAAAAGAGCGCAGGGCATTTGGCAAGTTGGTGAAGAAATACAATATCAGTAAAAATTACCCTGACCTCGGCTTATCCTGCTGAGTTTTTCCTGTGAAACTTGGCGATTACTCAAGGGATCTGGTATCCATTAAAGGCGAACAATAAAAGTAATATTAAACTTTTAATGAATTCATAAGTCATGTTTACCCATCTCGGACCCTATCTATATAGCCTTAGCTACATCTTATGCGCAACTTACTTACCAAAATGACAGCGATACAAACTTAAATGATGGGGTTGCAGCATCACTCAATAGCTCTCTGAATCGAAACGTACCGGGCTACAACTTACCCACTGGGTATTAATTCACGCGTTCCTGATCACCTAAAATATACGCAGATAACATCCAACTATATATATCCCATTGTTCTTACTTGTTAATTATTTGTTTTGTCAATTTGGCATCAGTTTTGCTGAAGGTTTGGTTATGTCGTTTACCACGAGGGTAACTATGACGGACGAAGTACAAGACATCAAGTTGGTGATCTTACGTTACCTGCAACAGCATCCGGGATCAGAAGACTCCCTTGCAGGCATTACCGACTGGTGGGTAAAGCGGCAACGTTTCGATGATTCTATGATGGCGGTAGAGACAGCATTGAAGCGTATGGTAGGGGAACAGATCGTGGTTGAAACAAATCGCAACGGTGTTTCTTATTACCGATTTAATGCGAAGGCATAACCAAGGACGTGAGTCCACAATAGTAGTTTTGAGTGCTAGTCATAAGGAGCTTTTGACTAGCCAAATCGTTAAGGAGTGAAGTTTTGGAAAGTTTACAAAAGAAACTGTCACGCGTTCGTTCTCCACGGGTACATATTACTTATGATGTGGAGATTGGAGATGCGATTGAACAGCGCGAGTTACCCCTGATGGTGGCCATTTTGTCAGATCTTTCTGGTGACCTGCCGTCCGTTGCACCAAATGACTCAGCATTAACACCGTTACCCGCGATTAAAGAACGATCGTTTGTTGAGATTGATCGTGACAGCTTCAACGAGGTAATGACGGGCTGTCAGGTGAGGTTAAAGGTTGATGTAGAGGATGTTCTGAGCGAATCGTTGGAGACACCTGCGGCGAAAGAAAAAGGTGGGAAAGCAGCTAAGACGGCTAAGGATGGCGACGTAGAGGAAGGTGACAAAGACCCTGCCTCTGAAGCTGCTACGGACAAGAAAAAGAAAGTCTTTATCCTCGCTTTCAATTCGATTGATGATTTTAGCCCAATGAATCTGGTGAATAATATTGAACCTACCGCTGCTCTCTACCAAGGCCGTTGTTATCTGCGAGACTTTTTAGGTAAGCTCGACGGGAACGATGCGCTTGATGAACTGTTGGCGAAACTATTTAGCGACAAAAAGTTGCAGGATGAACTGATTGGTACTTTTGCAAAGGCGGATGACTTTTCAGCAGTAACTCCCACAGGCTTCACTCAACTGATGTTGACTGAAGGACATATGGCATTAGATGACTCGCAAATTCCTTATGTTCTTAAACTGATCGGCCAGTTCACGGTTGATGTGGTGCAAAAGCTCGATCCCAATCAGCCTGCTTTTGCGGCGGACCTGATCAATGATCGTATTTCCCACGTCGACAATTTGTTGAGCCTGCAGATTAATCTAGTACTGCAACATCCTAAATTTCAGTCTTTAGAAGCGACTTGGCGTGGCTTGCACTTTCTAGTTATGAATACTGAAACCAGTACTCAATTGAAGTTGAAGGTGTTCAATGTGTCTAAGGCCGATCTACTGAAAGATTTACAAAAGGCTGTTGAATTTGATCAGAGTGCTCTGTTCAAAAAAACCTATGAAGAAGAATTTGGCACTTACGGTGGTGACCCTTTCAGCTTTATGGTTGGGGATTATGAATTTGGTCGCCATCCTGAAGACATTGAACTATTGGAAAAAATTGCTGGTGTAGCGGCAGCGGCTCACGCCCCATTTATCACCTCTGCTTACGCTAAGTTGTTTGATTTAAAAGATTTTTTCTCTTTAGCTCAACCGCGCGACTTGAGTAAGATTTTTGAAAGTGCGGAGCTTATTAAGTGGCGCAGCTTTCGAGAAACTGACGATTCTCGGTATGTCACGTTGACCTTACCTAAAGTGCTGTTACGTTTACCCTATGGGCCCGATACGGTGTCGGTGGAAGGCTTTGACTTTAAAGAAGATGTGGATGGCCGAGATGCATCACGTTATTTATGGGGAAATGCAGCATATATTTTAGCACAGCGGATCACTAATGCTTATGCTAAGTATGGCTGGTTAGCCGCAATTCGCGGTGTGGAAGGTGGCGGACTGGTGGAAGGTTTGCCAACCCACACCTTTAAAACACCTTCCGGTGATATCAAACTGACTTGTCCTACCCAAGTGACGATTAGTGATCGTCGAGAGAAAGAACTTAACGATTTGGGATTTATGGCCATTCTACACCGTAAGGGCTCAGATAAGGCCGCATTTTTTGGTGGGCAAACAACCAACTTGCCGAAGAAATATAACACCGATGCCGCGAATGCCAATGCCCGTATTTCAAGTATGTTGCCCTATGTATTGAATGCGTCGCGCTTTGCTCACTACATCAAAGTCATAATGCGTGACAAGGTGGGTAGCTTCTTAACCAAGGATAACGCGTCAGACTTCCTTAATAACTGGATTGCGAACTATGTGCTAGTTGATGACTCTGCCCCACAAGTGATGAAAGCGAGTTATCCGCTACGTGATGCAAGGATTAACGTGACCGATGTTCCTGGCTCGCCAGGCAAGTATCGTGCAACGGTATTTCTTCGTCCGCATTTCCAACTGGAAGAGTTATCGACGTCGATTCGATTGGTGGCGGAGTTACCGTAGTTTCGACACCGAAATGCAGTACCAAGTAAAGCTTGGCTGCTCAGAAATATGGACAAAATGAGAGATAAATTATGGATTTGATATTGCTACAATTTGGTGATGACAGCTTCACTAAACCCCAAGATCCTGCGGGTAGCGGCTTTCTAGACCCCTCTGGTGGATCACTTATCGACGGTGCCGCCGATGGCGATACTTGGTCAGCATTGGCCGATAATGCGGGTGGCTCGGGTTTCGATGCGAAAAAATGTGTCGAGTTAGTGTCGATTAATCAAGGTCTGCAGCAGCAAGTCACTACCGATGTGAGTAACAGTGCACGAACTTCTGGTCGGCCCATCATCAGTGACTTTACGTGCGTAAAGTATGTTGATGTGAGCTCGCCCAAAATGTACGACTATTGTTTACGAGCGAAGCCTCTCGATACCGACCCAAGCAGCCCAACCATTATTTTTGTACTGCGTAACTCTGGGGATCAGCTCAACATTATTATGCGCTTCGAGTTGCGTCTCGCACTGATTAGTGAAATTCAGTTTCAGTCTCATCCGAATGATATGGCGACCGAGCAGTTTAAGCTGAATTTTACTGAAATTACTTGGCATCATCAGTTACAAGGTCCTGGAATGCAGAACAAAGGAACCATGGCTGCGGGTTGGAGTATTGCCAAAAACCGTCCAATTGGTGCTTTGTCAAGTTAACAATCTGAACCACAGGATGGGCCGGGATATGCGCGTGCTAGCCCATGCCCTGTCATTGCAGAGGGTCAACATTTGATAAGCAAGAGCTTTGTTGCTTAACGAATACCAGCAAAGGAGTTAGAGATGGTGAGTAAAACACTGTTCGAACGCTTAGCGTTTCCTGGTGAGGAGATCGTGTTAGTGGATTCTGTTCGACGCAACATTCAAGCAATTTTTGACTCGCGAATGTTACTCGATGGTGATGAGCACAATGCCAATCGTGGTTTAGTGCCGTCTTTGGTAGAGCAGGGCGCGGATAGCCATGCCGATCTCGACACCTATAAAGAGCGCCTAGAACAGTTGATATTGCGTTTCGAACCGAGGGTTAAGGCTGTTGAAATCAGTGACCTTAGTTTTCGAGAGGTCGGTAATGGTAAATGTGAATTAAAGCTACAGGTGCTTGATATGGATTTAGTTGAAGACTTTCAATTTTGAGTATCGAGTTTTAAGGCAGATGAAAACAGGAATGGTCGTGCATGAATCACTATGACAGCTTTCAACAGGAATTGCAGTTTTTGCGTCATTCGGTGGAGCAGTTTGGTCAAGCTTACCCTGCGGCTGCCGCTGAGCTAAAATTAAGTTCGGGTCGTTCGGCTGATCCTCATGTGGAACAATTATTACAGTCTTTTGCTTACCTTACTGGAAAATTACGCTCTGACATGGCGGAACAGCGCGGTGAAATACCAAATCAGATGCTGCAAACGCTATACCCGAGCCTGGTGCATTCACAACCGTGCATGACGGTGTTGCAGGCTAACGTTGAGACCGACGGCGCAAATTTTGTAAATGGTTATATGTTAAAAAAGGGGCGGCAGTTTGTCACTAAAGCCCGGGCAAGTCATAGCGATAAGAGTTACGACTGTATGATGCAGTGCTGTTATGACACGCCTTTGTGGCCTTTTGACATCACTGGTGTGAAAATTTTACCCAAAAATTATTACAGTCAAATCGATCAACGTCGCGACACTCAGGCCGTTCTTTCGGTCACCGTAGCAAGTCGAGGGATGGATAATGTATATGAATATCCTTTGGATAAGCTGCGATTCTATTTAAACAATACCAGCCAGCGGGCAGAGCTATTTCAACTATTCAATGACAAGTTAAGAGCTGTGGCGCTTAAAGTTGGAGATAACATTCGGGTATTACCAGACAGTTCAAAGCAGCATGTACTGAGCTGGCTGGGTTTTGAAGCTTCACATAACGTATTGCCCGATGGCGACGGTAGTCAGCGCGCCTATCGTTTGCTTCAGGAATACTTTGCCTTCCCCGATAAATTTTATTTTTTCGACGTGAATGGTTTAGAACTTGATGGTTGTGTCGATGAGTTTGAGTTGCTGTTTTTACTGGATGAAGCAAAAAGTTCGATTCACCTTGCTCGTAACAGTTTGTCGTTGAACTGCTTTCCGGTGATCAATTTATATCCAAAAACTTTCAAGCCCGTTCAATTGAAGCAAACTGAACATGAATACCGCTTAACAGCAGATGAGCAGCAATACCTGCTGGCAGAGATCCATCAGATTACTGAGGTTCGTAGCATTGGTTTTGATGGCAAGGCCAAATTGGTGGACCCATGGCTGGGAGTCAAGCGTGAAAATAGCGCGGAGCAATACTATATCACTCGCTTAACTTCATTGCTAAAGGCAGAGCAGAGCGGTTGTGACACGATGCTTGCACTTTACGATGGCCAATTTAATACCAGTGATCCGATTGATCAGACCTTGGTGATAAAAGGTTGGTGTAGTAATCGACGCCTCCCAGAGTTTTTGCGGATGGGGAATAAGTTAAAGCCGGTAGGAAGTGCACCAATGATGACTGCTAACGTGATGGAGCAGCCAACCCGATTCAAAGGAGCACGATTACAACCGGGTAACAATGTGAAATTGCTGTCGCAGTTAAGTTTAAATCATTTTGCGCTTGGCGAAGGGCGTAATCGATTAGCTTTGCTCAAACAAATCCTCACTCTATATGCTGACAGTTTCGCTTCATCGCAAATGCGCCAAATTGAGGGTCTCATGGATTGGCATGGCGAAAGTGTGGTTAAGCGCATTGGTCGGCAGGCTTGGCGCGGTCACTGCCGAGGAACTCGTATCACGATGACGGTAGACGAACACTACTTTGGTGACGCCAACCCACTATTGTTGGGGCAAGTTCTAAGTCATTTTTTGGGTCTGTATACGACTTTGAACCATTTTGTTCAGTTACAGCTTGTGAGTCATCAACGTGAAGGAGTGTGGAAACAATGGCCACCGCGCATTGGCGAACAGGTTTTACTGTAGCTGACTTATATACTAATCCCGAAGCTGGCTGGTCGTTTTATCAGCTGGTACGTTTACTGTTATCTGAAGAATCACAGGATCCTGAATTATCTGAAATAAGTGATTCGCTAGGTGATGCGCAAGCGGTTCTCGGTGAATTGAAAGATGTGAGCCATTTAGAGGCTCATCGTGCCACGCGAGCTTTCTACTTAAGTCAAATAGAACAACCACAGTCTATCGAAAACCAACTCGTTCAATCTTTAGATAAACATTTCTTCTTTAGAGCATCTTATGAAGCACATTTTCCGGCGGGAGAAGTGAGAGCGGTTACAGTTATCGATTCGGGGCGGGATGATGTTAGCCATAAATATCAAATTGTTAGCTTAGGCAATCATATCAGCGGCTTAGCTGGCCCCTTGCCCGATGGCCTCACCGAGCTGGTGGTTGATGATATAAAAAACCGTCAGGCGGTGTTAGCTCATTTTTTGGATCTGTTTAACCATCGCCTGCAAAGCTTACGATATTTATTCAGAAGCTTGACCGACGCCACTCTTGCCCACGCACCAGCGGAGCACTCAGAAATAGGCCAAATGTCACTGGCTTTAAGTGGCAATCTACTTAAAGTGCACCGCCAGCTGTATCAACAAAATACCGATCGGTTTATTGGGCTTGCAGGCTCACTGGCAAATCGACGCATGTCCTTACCGCTTATTCAAGAGCTATTTCGAGTGACTTTAGATGTCCGCTTAAACCAACTTAAACATTGTATTGGTCGTTGGCTAAGAGTTGAAGTCGAAGATCATATTCGGCTTGGACAAGCCAACCATTGTTTAGGTGGAGAGGCGACTCTAGGAACTCAAATATGGGATCAGCAAGCGGCGATTGGCGTGGTCCTTGGGCCCTTGCCTAATTTGAGCCTTAAGCGTTTGTTACCGGAGGGGGACCGATATTCGCAGTTATATCGCCTACTGTGTTGGATTACCGATCGCAAATGTGATTGTGAGGTCACTTTAGTCAGCGATCAGGCTGTTTCTAAAGCGCTTTGTTTAAAGGGGGAAGGAAACCAATTAGGCCGTCTTAGTCGGTTGGGTGAATTCCAAGGGCGTGAACGGGTGACCTTTATGGTGGATTTAGCGAGAACAAATTTATGAGTCGATCAGTTGGGATTTTGTTGACTTGTATGTTGCTGATGACTGCTTGCTCATTAAAGGAATACCTTGGGCTTAGCCATGCCAATGACTTAAGCAAAGTCTCTGTAAGTAGTACCGCTGATTGTAACCAGAATAATCCAGTGGCGTATGACCTAGTGCTGATATTCGATACTGGGGCAGCCGCGACTTTAAGCACAATGAGTGCCCCACAATGGTTCCAGCAAAAAGAAGCGATGCAATTGAGTTTGGGTAGCAAAATTGCCGTACTGAGTTACGACATTGTTCCACTGACTTCCGAGCAGCCAATCACATTACCCAAGAATTCAAGAGATGCCACTGCCGTGTTGTTGTTCGCTAATTACCTTGCTTCGCTTGGCCAAGTTGCCGCGCGTATCGAGGGTTATCCATCGGTTCGAATTCAGTTCGAGGTGAATCAATACCAGATTATAGCGGGTGGCAAATCATGAAAGATATAGATTGGGAGTCTCTCCCGCAAGCTCTATGTTGGTCTGAAGGGATGATGCTGTCACCGCAGCACTTTCAGCAAAATGATGTGTACTGGGAAAGTCAGTTGCAAGTCCTTAGAAAACTGGTTTCCCCGCATGCTTGGGGCTTAACTCTTTTAGATATCGACCATGGGAAGTTAATGCAAGGTGAGGTCGTGGTAAGGCGGGTCAGGGCGATTTTGCAGGATGGCTTAGTTGTGAACTATCAAGAAAATGAGCATGACCGCTTACAGCTTGACCTGACGACGCTTTCGGGAATTGATCAACTGACTCGGGTTCGTATTCATTTGGTCGCACCCATTCGAACGCCTGGTTGTGTGAGTGATAGTGCCACCATTCAACGCTTTGAAGCGGTTGATGGTCCGCCTTCGGTCGATGATAACACCGGACAAGGTGAGATAGTGACCCAGCGCTTAAGCCCCAAACTGGCCTTGCAGGCAACCGATCGAGTTAGTAGCAAATATGCGAGCGTACCGTTATTTGAGGTTTGCCAACCCGATGTGGGTAATTTTCAACTCGGTGAGTATTGTCCAGCGTTATTAAATATCGCTGCAGAAAGTTTCGTATTTGATCAGAATACTATTGGTACTCGTAAGCCGATTCAACAACGTTGCCAAGCGCTTGCTTTAAGTATACGTAATAAGGCGCGGCAGCTTGCTGGCTATTCTGAGCAGGGGGAAGATCGACTGGGGCATAAAATTGGCCAGCTACATCGGAGTTGGATAAGAGCCTTAAGCCGTAATCTGCCAGAATTTGAATTAGCTAGTGATGATCAACAAACTCACCCACACACACTGTATATGTTGTTGGCGCGTATGGTTGGCATTTTTAGTGAGTTGGATCCAGTTGGGGTGCCCCCTAAACTGGCAGCATATCAACATAGTAATTCTCTGTCTGGCTTCAATCAGGCTTTGGATTACCTGCAACAGCAGCTCTCTAACGTGAATATGCGCTTCACTAGTATTCACTTTGAGCAAAACCGTAAAGGTGTGTTCACCCTGCAGTATGATAAAGCGTGGGCTGGTGGGGAGCTACTTGTAGAGTTGTCGGCTTTTGATGGCGGTAGCACTGAAGAGCTGAGTGAGTGGTTTAAGGCCTGTCGTATTGCATCATTTAAGATGCATGAGTCGTTAGCCAAACACCGCATGCTGGGTGCTTCGGTTCGTCAAGTGAGTGTCGATGAGCAAACTGGTATTGCTGCCGGACCGGGTCGGGCGTTATTTGCCATTCAAGCCGATGAAAAGCTGATCCTGCCGGGGCAACAACTGGTTATTGTATGTACCAGTGGACAGCTGAAGTTGCAGCAACCTCGGCGTATCACCTTGCATGTCCCTCATGAGTTAAGGGTTTAGTATGAAAACTAAAACTGATCAGCTCGACTTACTTTCGTTAATGGTGCAGTTTTACGAACTGATTGCCATATTCAAACAGCAAAATCAGCAAGGCATACTAGATGACGTTGTAAAACGAGAGATAGCGTTAGCCGAAGCTCCGAAACCGGAAGAAATTGCTTACGCTGTTCAGGCGCGTTTGCGATTGTGGTTGGAAGCCACTCGGCACCAATATAACGAGCGAAATACGGCCCGTGAAAATCAATCGATGAAATGTGCGCTTTACGCCATGGTTGCTTTGGCTGATGAGTTGGCTCTATTTGAAATTGACTGGGTAGGGCAAGCTCACTGGCAAGATATATTGCTCGAAAAATCGATGTTTAAGAGTTGCCGAGCCGGCAGCACGATGTTCGAGTTAATTGAAAAACTACTGAATGCGCGCAGCCATACGTCGATGGAACGCCAATTATCGACCGTGTATTTATTCATGTTACGTTTGGGTTTTGCTGGCCGTTATCGTGAACAACCGGAAAAATTGGCAAGTTACCGACAGCGTTTATATCGACTTCTGAGAGCGGAGGCGAACGGACAATCTACTCCGATATGCGCGACTGCTTATAAGCATTTGTTGGTGTCAAATGAGCAGCAACGATTGGCTCCTATCGCCAACTGGTACCGGAAAATGGCTTGGGTAACGCTGACTTATTTAGTACTCAGCTCAGCCATTTGGGCATTACTTAATTTGCCGCTTAGTCAGCTCTCGCTTCTGGGACTGGGTTCGTAATGGCCGAACTATTTGCTAAGTTAAACTCGCTATGGGAAACCTCTGAGTTGTTGCTGAGAGGGGTCAGCGGTGGCTTGCAGCAACGTTTATCCCCGCTGGTGGTTATGCTTGACCCTTACTGGAACGATCCAGTATGGCGTGTCTTATTCATCTTTTTTTTACTGTTACTTATCGTGATACTGGCTTGGTGGCTATTAAAACTTGGATTCACTTGGATTAGCGTTTTGTTTTCAACCATCAATGTAGGAGCGAAAGCCTTACTCTGCTGGTTGGCAAAACCCTTTTCGGTTGCGCGACTGTGGTTTGACAAGTATCGAGAGGCTTATCGTCGAAAAGCGCGTCAGAATTTAAGGCTCAGGATTCGCATGAAACGAATTCGCGACACTTTAAAGTATTTAACCACTAGCCGCCAGTGGCGTTATAAAAGCTCATGGTTTTTGTTGCTTGGCGAAGCGGGATCGGGCGGAAATGCGTTACTTGAAGGGATCCGTTCTGGCAAGCGTGCAGCATTGCTGCATCGAGAAAAACAGCAACATGCAGCTGGTAGCCAATGGCATTTCTTTGACAATGGGGTGTTGATTGAAGCCGACCAAGAGCTATTAGTAGAATCTCAAACTGGACACAACCCTAGTGGAGAAATGCCTCGACTGGCTAAATTGTTAGAAGTCATTCACCGATATCGACCAGAGCGACCGCTAGACGGTATCGTTATGAGCATCTCTGCCAAGTCATTGTTAGAGGCCGACAGTATCTACCGCCAAGCGGCGCTGGCTGAGCAGTTATTCAAGCAGTTATGGTTGGTGCAGAAAAAAAGCAGTTTTGTGCTGCCGATTTATCTGGTGGTAACCGAGTGCGATGTTATCGAAGGTTTTGAAGCTTTCTGGCAGGCTCAAAGCGACCAACGTTGGCGGGAGATGATTGGTTGGTCAAACCCACTGCAATTAGAAAGTAGCTTTGATCCGAATTGGATAGATTTGGCATTTGAGCAAGTGGTTGCAGATTTACAGCTCGCTCAACTGGAAGTCGCAGCCTCAAGTTGTGAGATAGTCGATATAGACCGATTTATGTTGTTTCATCAGCATTTTCGTCGCATGCAATCTCCCCTTAAAAAAGTCATGGAAGGGACATTCAGTCGCAGCCAATTTCAGGCACCTCTACCGTTAAGAGGGGTGTTCTTTTGTGGTGCCGTTGAGCAGGTCCCGGCATTTACTGACCAATTGTTTAACCAAAAAATATTCGCAGAACTGAATTTAGCCACCCCGCTGGAGCGACGGCTGTTGTCCTCGGAAAAGCTCCTAAAGCGGTTTCAACTTTCGACTATGGGGTTTGGAGCCTTGTTATTGTTATGGTTGTGCTTTGACAGTGTTCGCATGCTTAACTATAACCACAACTTCACTCGGGTCCTCAAACAAGCAGCGAGTGAAATCAGCGATTCGACTACGAATTGTCCATCACTGGGTCAAAACCCCTACCGCTTATTGGCTCACTTAGCAGAAGTAGGGCACAAGCCTTGGAACCTATCGATGCCAGTATCGTGGTTGGATACCCAATTGTACAAAAATCAGTTGGTTGTTGGCAATCAACTACTGAGTCCTCAATTGTTCAGTAGTCTTGAATGTCGCTTAAGCGTCAAAGCCATAGAATTAAATAAATTGGAACAGCAAAGCTCAAAAAGCCAAGCTAATGAGTCAGCTTTAACTGAGCAACTATTTGTATTTGCAGACTCGATGTCGATATTTAATACCAGTGTTGACGACTTCGTATATTTGGCGGGTCCATTGGGTAGCGATAAGCAAGTACAAGCTAGGCTCACCAGTTTACTCGACTACGCATACGATGTTCCAGTGCCAGAGGCTTCACGCCCTTCATCCCCTCTGGTTACTGGGGCAATACAGGTGATGGAATACAAAGTAAAGCAACAAACTTTAACCGATCCCGAACGAAACATTACTCATTTACTGCAGTCCGCGAAGAGATTACATCAAGCCCTTATTGACAGTACTCATCCTAGATTTTTATCTGAGCTTGGCAAAGATGACGCGCCTACCTCCAATTTATTAATTAGTCAGTTAAGAAGTTTGGGGGAATGGTTAAGCACCAGTAACCTTAAATGGACGGTTCCTTATAGCGCTAGTCCCTGTGGTAAGGTCAATACTCATTTGGCTAGCGCGATCAAGGGATTACGCAAGTCAGGCGATCATCCTGCATGGATCTTAGATGAGATCAGTGAATTATTTGGTGAACAGCGTTGTTACCAGGTTGCGCAGCAGAAGTTATTAGCGGTCAATCTAGCACAGCATGGTTCAGCTTTTGTGTCAGCAGGCAAATTAGTACGGATGAGCCCAAAACTTGTTACTTTACAGCAAGAAATTAAAGCACTAGAGCAATTGCCATTTGTGATCCAGCAATTATCCGGAACATTGAGTCCGCTGCCAACAACACCGATACAGCGTTGGCGTCTGGGGCCTCTGACTCAGGCATTGGATAGTATTCGTCAGTATCAAGCATTTGAGGCGCGTTACTACCATAGCGCCGATTCTTTCTACGCCAATTCGATTCGACATAAGTTAAGCGATGTCATCACCTACCAGCTTAACGACGCGATGCAACGGCAAGTTCGCTTAGCCAATTCTTTAGAGAATAGCGATAAGGAAGCTGAGCTTGCATTAAGTATCAACAACTTTGTAAATGTACAGGATGCTATTTTAAATCTTGAACAACTACTGATGCAGTTGGGTGATACTCGTAACCGAATTTGGCTGAAACAATCCGCGCGTAATCATGCGCGACAGTTGTTAGAACAGATTGATGAGCTAGTGAGTCTCGATAGGCTTTATGTTGCAGAAAAGAAACCAGATTGGCAGCAATTGAATTTTGCTCAGGCCCTGTTTGCAATTGAGACTGACAAGCAACTTAGCCAATATGCCATTGCTCAGCGCCAGCGCTTGAGTTATCTGGCACAAAGTTATGCGCAGCCACTGGTTAGCTTTTTATTGAATAGTGGGGGAATAGAACAGTTAGGCGGTAGTTCTCAGCGTTGGTTTGATACCTTGAATACCTTAGCGAAGTATCAGCGCAAAGATCCTGATAATGACTTGAGTAAGCTGGAGAGCTTAATTACCACGACATTGCCAGAAATGACGATGCTGCAATGCAGCGATGTGGATGTAAGTCCTCAACGGGGGGGCAGTTGGTTTGGCGAGAAGTTGCAAAGACTTGATCTACAGGTTTGGGCGCACTGTAAAAAGTCAACTCAGGCTCGAGCAATTGATAGTTATTTGGCTATGGCGAGGAGATTTGATCAGCAGCTAGCCGGTCTGTTTCCGTTCTCTGAGGTGAGCGAAGCAGGTAAGAATGACTTGCCTTTAAGTACCGCGGTCGGATTTTTTACGAGCCCAGATAATGACCCTCAGTTGTTGTCTGAGCAATTAGATGCGATGGCCAAAGCTTATCCAGCAAAAATCCCGACCAGCTGGAAGCGCTTTTTAAAGCAGCTTAATCAATTTAAAAACTGGCTCAATAGCGGGCTCGCTTCAGACGGACAAACTTGGTCAGCCGAATTAGATGTGCAATTTAACGCATTGTCAGGGAAGGCCAAAGGAACCAACCAAATCGTTCGTTGGGAACTCAGCAGCAGTCAGCAGCTTATCGGTTTTCCTAATCGAGGCGAAGTCATTCATTGGCAAGTTGGGAGGCCGCTGGCATTAGAGTTATTTTGGGCCGATAGTTCTCCCTACCAGCCTTATACTTTGGCAGACTTACCTCACGCGACATTTGTTTCACAACGTTCAGCGGTACGTTTTGAGACCACGGGTGCTTGGGGTCTGTATGAATGGCTTATTCGTTACGCGGATAGTATGCATATGAAACCTGAAGGCATGGCGGCAGGCACTCAGTTACTGATGTTTAATGTCCCTGTCTCTTATAAAGAAAAACTCCCACAGCAACAAAAATTAGCCTACGTTAGTCAGCCTAATATTGCGCTGACCGGACAATATACCGATGCCAAAGGTCTTCGTCATACCATGAGTTGGCCGCAGACCTTGCCCCAAAAAGCTCCAAATTTTAGTGATAACTGAGGAAATCTGAATGCGATTACCTGCCTCTGGACAGTCAGTTGATGACTATATTCAACAACACTTTGGCATACCGTTAGAGACGCTAATAGCGCCAGTGGGCGATAACCAAGTAGGGGATTCAGTTCGTCATAACGGTGTCTATTTTAACATTAAGAATGCCCGCAAGTCTGACGATCCAAGCCTTCCTATGGGAGTTTGGAGCCACGAACTGAAAGTCGCTGATTGGCAAGAAGTTAGAAAAATAGCCTTGGAAGCATTAAGTGAAAAGTGCAAGGATCTGCAATTAGGTGTTTGGCTGCTTGAATCGAATATTCACTTGTATGGATTTTCCGGTGTTGCTCCCGCATTGGTGCTAATTTTGCAATTGTGTAAGCAATACTGGGACACCATGCACCCTCAAATGGTAGACGGCGATTTAGAGTATCGTACCAACCCGATTAATTGGGTTAATGAAAAGCTCACTTTACAACTCCGTTTAATCAAAATTACCGATACCCCCTTAGATGGAAATGAGTACAGTTGGGATGATTGGGAAAATGCGCTGCGTTATCAACAATTACACAACCAAAACAAGCTATCTAGCGCTTGGGATGGCCCCAATCCTAAGTTATTTAAACAACGTATAGCTGCCACGGCACCAGTTACGCTGCTAGATCTTCATCAGGCATTGGATGATGGCATTGTGGCGGTAGATGAATTTCAGCTGTGGCTCGATGAAACCTGTGATAGTGATAGTCCCAGCTTAAGTGACTTACGTAAGTTGCTAAGTAACGTCAATGAAATGGTCTGTAATGAATTATTTCGCCGGGGCATTTCTTTGGCTAATGCTAGTGAATCAGATGGGCATGATGAGGGAGGAAGCGCAAGTGATACGCCGCCCTCGTCGGCTGGCGGTGGCGGAGGCCACCATAGTGAGCTGCGTGATCGAGCGGATGCGTTTGTGATGTTGCGGCGTGCGGCAGAATTTTTAATGGAAGATGACCCGCATAGTCCCGTTCCTTATTTGGTATATACGGCCTGTAACTGGGGAGAGATGAGCGCGCCAGACTTATATCAGCAACTATTTTTACAAAAAGGTGGTCAATTAAACATATTTGAGTTGATGGGGCTGGAAGTGAGTAGTGATTAGCCTATGTAGTTTAGATAAAATAAGAGGCATCAGTATGAATGACAAAGCGAAAAAAAGGCAAGTTGTCGTTGGCCAAGCGGGTAAGTCCGATAGCGACTTACACCGTCATGTACGACAGCATCTACGTCATATCGCTGCTCAGCCAACATCATCTAGTCTGCAGCCTCCCGTAATCCAGAAGCGACGTGATGCTAAATCGCAGCTTAAACCAGTGACCGAAATTAGCGTCGCACATATTCCTTCGGTCTCGATCATCCGTGATGGTGCGCATGCTGTCTATCAAACAGGCAGCGCATTGCTAGATTTCACTTTAAGAGCAAAGCGAGATTTAAACTTACTGATAGCCATGGAGTCAGGACAGAAGGTTTTCGATACGATTCACGGTTCGGGCTATAAAGTGAAAATTCAAGATCGAGGCGATAAGCCCAAACACGGAGGCTCACAAAAAGCGTTGGATAGATTAGATGCGAAAACCAACGGTGTAGGTTCAGATTCGTTAGTGCCCCATCAGACTGGCCGTTCAGTTCTCGAACCACGGTCGCATGCAGCTCCAAGTTCTTCAGTTATCAGTTTGGGACATGAACTTATTCATGCTACTCATTCCGCAACTGGAACCCTACAAAGCGGTAAACATGATAACTATCATGTTTCGCCAGGGGTAATAAAAGAGGAGCGTGTGACCGTAGGTGCCGCCGATGGAACTGGAGGAAGCACTGGACTACCAACGGAGAGTTCCTTGCGGATTGATTTGGCCAAGCAGCATCAAGGGATCACGCCAACATCCAACGGACAATCTATCCCACGATTAAAGTACGGAAAAATAGATTTGAATTTCTAAATAACGAAGTAGGAGAACTGCAATGCCAAGTTATAAAGAAAGATACGCCCGCTATAAAAAAGAAGTAGATGCCAGTATGGGAAAATCACTCGGAGGATGGGGGCAGTTTAAAGCGTTATTTGCCCCAAATAAGAGTTTTTCCACGGCTAGAAAAGCTGCTATTGACCAAGCAGAGCAAAATCATCTTGGTGCCACCACTGCTGATAAACAAGCGGATCGCCTTTACCGACCATTTAATCTTATTGGAACCACTGGTACCGATGATGCGCATAAAACTCGCTATTATCGTAGCAGTAGCGGTACTTTTGGGCACATTACTCCATTTCACAGTCCTCATAATGTTGGCCGGGAACCTGCTCGTAAACATGCCGATTACCACATGGAAAATGTAAAAGGTCGATTGCATGAATATATAGGCGACAAATTGATACATCCTTCGAGAAACCCCTTTGTTCCGATTACTGATGATACTCAAAGAGGGCAGCATCATGCCCAAGTTGCTCATTTCGATTATATTAAACATCATGGGCGGAGAGACAGTGTTATCTATCGGCATAATCCGATGCCAAATATCCGAGCTGAACCTAAGGACTATCAACAGGGCTAGTGGCTGATAAAACCCGGGAAATCTGGCATTTGTACAAATTGTGATAAATTAACATGGAACAATTAGTGTCTGTGAGTCACCGCAGAGCATCGGAAGGAATAGGTTCTATTTCTAAATTTTAGGCGTTTAATCGATGTTTGTCGGTGCAGATACTGATAGGTTTTGAAGCTTGATTTTCATAAAACATACGGAACCATGGAACGCTACGGGTTTAGTGTTTTTATTGAAAAAATACTAAACCCGTAAATCTCTTGTTCTTAACAATATAAATCAAACTACTCCAATGCATCCCTTTATTCCCCTCTGCTGATATTCTATTTTTTAGTAACGTCTGTTAACTTATTGCTTGATGACATCACAAACAACTAAAATTTATATTCAGAGATTTTTGGCTTCGTTGTTAATTGCTTTTATTGCTCCATTGATAGATTCTTGTATGTGATTTTCGATCTAATTTCATTCTAGATGTATGCGTGAGTTTGTTTTTTATAAAACAAGTTTCTTTTTTTTAAAACGCTGGTTTGTTTTTGTGTGGTTATGTATATAGCGGGTGGTTCTTTCTGGTTTAGGATTGCGTTATCGCTGGTGTTTATGAATGACAAGCTTAGTTTTATCCTTTAAGTTTTTATTCTATTTAAATTTCATTTATGGCTGTTGGTATAAGGCCTGTTGTCCAATTCACTTCTAGGTAAGCGCTAGTTTTAATCCACTCTATATAATCTATGTAAGTCCCGATTTGTATCTTGGAATCATTAAATCGCGCAGTTTTCTGTAATCATCGAAAAATTAAGATGAACCATAAGTGCTTGATGATCTAAAAATTCCGTTTTTCGCAATACTCACGCCGGATAAGTTCATCTAATGGAATTTCGACCATGATAGGTATTTGTTGCTAGAACTCTGCTGTCGGTACAAAACTAGAAATGATTTACTCGGTAAATACCAGTTCCAAGAGTGAATTTGGAATAGCTTCAGTTTTTCGGTTTAGTTGTCATAGTTGTACTAAATTTAAAATGTTGTTTTATTACCACAAATAACCATAGCTGTCTATTTTGTCAATATGATTTCTTATTGAAACGTTGTTCTAAAAATATTTGATCCAATTCAAAAAATATACAAAAAAACGTTTTAAATTAAATCGCGGATCACATAGTTGTCTGAGTAAATATTTTTTTAAGGTGCTTCCATATATTGTATTTGTATTGCTAAATGCAACTCATCGATAAGGAAATATTAATGAACAAAAGATTTGTACTCTCGGTTTTAGCTGCATCTATCGGCCTTGCCGGTTGTGGTAGTGACGACGATAGCGCCAGCCGTATCGTGGTTGAGCCTGCTGTTGATAATTGTAAAGATATGGATAATTTATATTTTTGTGACGGCTTCTCAACGGATAACATGGCAACTAATTGGAAAGTATTGGCTGTTGAGGGAGCAAATGATGGTACCGCAGCGGGTACATTTGATATCCCAGCGAACAAAGGCTATTTACGTTATAACGCAGGTGGTAAGGGGGGGGAGATCCTACTTGCTAGTGATGCTGCAATGGCTGATGTTCCATCAGGTAACTATTTTGTGGAAGCGAAAATTCGTCCTCGTCAAAATAGTACCACGGCCAATAAACAAATTTTCTTAATGGGCCGTTACGATAGCGAAGGCAACTGGTTTGGCGGTGGCTTGAATGTGCAAAACTCTCCTTCTAGTACTCAAGTTGAAGCGGTTATAAGTACCGACGGATCGATTAGCCGGCCAGTACAGTCAAAAAGACCGATTGTCTTAGGAACTAAAAATACTGACAGTGAAACGTTTGAAGACGGTACTTGGTATGTGACTCGATTTGAAATGATCGACAATCATCTTAGCGTATATTTGGACGGTGAGTTTATCGGTACAACCGATAGTGATAAGTATCAGTCTACTGGTAAGTTTGGTCTCTTTACGAATAACCGCGCCTTTGAAATCGATTATATTAAGGTAGGTGACCCAACAATCAAACCAGTACAATTGACTTTAGATTATATGTCGACAGCTTGGGAGAACGCCGTTGCTGGGGGAGACCCGTTGGTGGTTAATGTAACTGCTGTACAAAGCGATGGAACTACCGAAGATACTTATGAGGTTTCGTCTAGTGACGAAGATGTTGTGCTGGCAAACAAAGTCAATGGTAAGGTGACTATTGAGCCTATGGCCGAAGGTACTGCGGTGATTACCTTTACCTCAGGTTCGGATGCTGATTTAACCAAGTCCATTGCAGTGACCGTTAATCGCGCATTTGCAATGCCAACGGCTGAGTATGGTGATTTGAGTAGTAAATTGATGCCAGCAATCGATAGCACGGAGCAATTTATTGATGGCCAACTTTCTATCACTTTTGATGATGATATAACTTTAGGTGAGATTGGCGAAATCCGTATTTATAAAAACGGTACAGCCACTGATCCCGTCGATACGATTAAAGCAATGAATGAGCAGAATGTTCTTGGTTACGAGGGACAGGATAAACGCCGAGTGGTTAACTTTAATCCTTTAAGTGTGGGTGACGATGGTAAGACCTTAAAGATCGCATTGCACGACGGCGTACTCGATTACGGCACAAGCTATTATGTGGTAATTGGCGAAGGGCTGGTTACAGGCTCTAAATTGAACGGAAATAACTTTGTCGGCCTCGGCGCGAATAGTAATTGGAAGTTCACAACAAAGAGCGCTCCTGCAACTGGTACAGATGTCACAGTCGGTCCTACTGGTCAGTTTGCCTCTGTTCAAGGGGCGTTAACTTACTTAATGAAGAACGTCGATAAGAATGCAGCCAAAACAGTTACCGTTCAAGAAGGGACCTATGAAGGGTTGTTGTTCCTGCGAAAGGTGAATAACGTCACTATCAAAGGTGCTGGTAAAGACAAGACTTTCATTCAATACGATAACTATGAAACCTTAAACGGCGGTGGTGGTAAGAGTGATATTGATGGTACAGGGCCTCAAGGGGGACGTGCGGTATTCTTGGTCGAAACCGTGGATAATCTCGTGCTGGAAGATCTTACTCTGAAGAATACCCATGTACGCTCAAATGCATACTCTAACCAAGCTGAAACCATTTACTTCAATAGTCCATACCGTTTAATCGCGAAAAACGCTAACTTTATTAGTGAGCAAGACACATTGTTATTGAAGGGATACACTTGGTTCTACAATACGCTGGTGGCTGGTAATGTCGATTTTATTTGGGGTTACAGTGTCGCTTCTGTGTTTGAAAATAGCGAAATCCGTACTTTAGGGGATTCAAAATCTGGTGTTGAGGTCGAAACCTCGGGTGGTTATGTATTACAAGCTCGTACGGCAAATGAAGGTGATCCTGGATTTGTATTTATTAATAGTAAATTTACTAGTGGCGTAGGCCCTGTTGGTAATACTGTGAAAGATGGTTCAACCTATTTTGCACGGAGTAGCGGTAAATCGAGTGCCTACGATAATGTAGTCTTGATTAACAGCCAAGTAGGTCCACATATCGCAGATATTGGGTGGGCAGGTAAAGATGTGAACGGTCAACCTGCGCCGAAGCCAGCATCAGCAACATCTGGCTGGAGAGAGTACGCAAGTCAGGATCTTACAGGTAATGCACTTGATGTAACAAAACGCGAAAGTGGTATTGTGCTGAGCGCTGAAGAAGCGGCACCTTATTTAACTCGTGATAAAGTATTTGCTAGCTATAACGATGGCTCAGGTTGGAAACCTCAACCTTAAGCTAAGTTAATTGAGAGGAAGATAATGTTGTTTGCCTCCGGCCTGTCCGGAGGCTTTTTTTGTCTGGTTCGTCGTGCAAGTTAAAATACTTTGAAACTATCGGCCGCGCACTAAAACAAAGAGTAAACGCTTGTGAAGTCGTTATACAATTTGTTGCTCTAGGCAGTGGGATTGTTTTGGCTCTAAGTCGATGGTTGTTTGGGTAACGGCTGTTTCGATACAGATAAATTGTGTTGAATACTGTTGGATGTCGACCATATTGCTTGCCAGTTCAGTACCTGGATTCCAGACCACGACCGAATTATGACCGCGGTGATGAATGTTGACCAAACCGTAAGATGAGTCGAGTCGAGTCGTTGCTTCTGGCTGTAAATAAATTCGGTCGGTTCGGGGTGCTAAAGAGAATGGTTCTGTGACCGTAACATTTTGGCGAGTGACTGAATCAAAATAATGATCGCCCAAACCAGTAATCTGTAGTTTAGCTACATCTGCGCAAAAATAGCTGTGTAGCGCGCCATTAAAACTAAATATTTGCTCGCTGTTATTGGTCGTTGTTAATTGAATACTGGCTTGTTGATTCAGAACATACTCACACTTCAAGTCGATAAGGGGATCTAAACGGCTATTCAAACGGAATATTAGTTTACATTGTTGTTCAGTGGTGTCTATTTTTTCCAGGTGCCAGTCATTAATCCTTGCATATCCGTGCCCCGGCAGACTTGGATTTGAATCGCCAAAGCTAGGCCAGCAAATGGGCACGCCACCACGAATAGCGTTACCTGACTCGAACTTAGTGATTGGACTGAGCCAGAGTTTTTCTTGTCCAAGATTTGGACGAAAACTAAGTAATTGTGCCCCTTGCTGAGATATGAGTGCTTTCACTTTAGGGTGGTCAACCCAATAAAATAACATCCCAGCGGTGTTCATGACCTCGAAGACGGCATTATCGATTTGTTTTACGACCTGTAAATTCAATCGTTCAAGAATCATTATTTGTTCTCCCCTAAAAAAAAAGCGACCCGAAGGGTCGCCTTTGAAAATTTAGCTACAGTTCTTATTTTGAAATGTGAGTAATTAAATCAAGAACTTTGTTTGAGTAACCAATTTCGTTATCGTACCAAGATACAACTTTAACGAACTTGTCAGTTAAGGCAACACCAGCCGTTGCATCAAATACTGAAGTCTGAGTCTCACCAATGAAGTCTTGAGAAACAACTGCATCTTCAGTGTAACCAAGTACGCCAGCCATTTCGCCTTCAGAAGCGGCTTTCATTGCTGCACAAATTTCTTCGTAGCTTGCTGCTTCTTTAAGGTTAACTGTTAAGTCAACAACAGAAACGTTAGCAGTTGGTACGCGGAAAGCCATACCAGTTAATTTGCCGTTTAACTCAGGAAGAACAACACCGACTGCTTTAGCTGCACCAGTTGAAGAAGGGATGATGTTTTGAGAAGCACCACGGCCACCACGCCAGTCTTTCGCTGAAGGACCGTCTACAGTTTTCTGAGTTGCAGTGGTTGCGTGAACAGTGGTCATTAGACCAGATTCGATGCCCCACTTGTCGTTTAATACTTTAGCAATCGGTGCTAAACAGTTGGTTGTACAAGAAGCGTTAGAAACGATGTCTTGGCCAGCGTAAGACTCTTGGTTTACGCCCATTACGAACATAGGAGTTGCGTCTTTAGAAGGACCAGTTAAAACTACTTTTTTCGCACCAGCGGTGATGTGTTTACGAGCTGTTTCGTCAGTTAGGAAGATACCAGTTGCTTCAGCAACTACATCAACACCAATTGCGTCCCATTTTAGATCTTCAGGGTTACGCTCTGCAGTTACACGAACAACATTACCGTTTACGACTAGGTTACCGTCAACGACTTCTACGCTACCGTTGAAACGGCCGTGAGTTGAATCGTATTTTAGCATGTAAGCCATGTAATCAACGTCGATTAAATCGTTGATGCCTACAACTTCAAGGTTGCTGCGCTCAACAGAAGCACGGAATACGAAACGTCCAATACGGCCAAAACCGTTAATACCAACTTTAATTGTCATAGTGATACCTAATGTTCCTAGTTGTTAGAAGATGTATAATTTGGTTGTAAACTTACAACATTCTGAAATTTCTTCAAGTCGAATCGACAATTAATTTGCGCGATATCAATTAATGATTTAAAAATGACCAAGCCTACTTTCCAAATAGGAAGTATTGGGTGAGTCGTTAAAAAAAACAACCTAAATAGCCTAATCTCAGATAAAATAAATAAAGCGAATGTTGTGCTAGATCGATAAATCGAGCTTTAGGATGAGTACAATACAGACGCAAAAAAATAATAATTAGTTAGATACAAAGCAATAACTTGGGAAATGTTATGTCAGATCAAATCATTGAACAGTTGGTAAAGCTTCGCGGCATAGAAACCAACTACGTTGACGCTTGGGGGAATCCGACTCAGGTCGTGCCTGAAAGCAAAGTAAAATTATTAAAAGCACTGGGTTACCCTGTAGATGATGCAGAGCAATTAGCGCAAAGGTATGAAGAGGATGTATTAAATTACTGGCAGCAGCTTATGCCTACCGTTAAAGTCGTGCGAGTAGCACAGCAATACCCTCTAGAGATTAGAGTTCCAATTGAGTTGGCTAACAAAACCTTTAGTTGGAAACTAGAAACGGAACAAGGTGAGGCGTTTAAAGGCCAAGTTGTCCCCGTCGATGGTGAACTAGTTGAAGCGCATGCGATTCACGATGTTGAGTATCAGACTTACATCGTTCTTTTAACGATTGAGCTTCCGATTGGATATCACCATTTGAGTTTGTCGTTGCAAGGAGGGCGCAAAGTTCTTGCTGAAACTCGTTATATCGTTGCGCCCCAAGCGGCTTATATTCAACCAGAAATTGCTTCAGGGAAAAAAATATGGGGGCCAAGCGTCCAGTTATATTGTTTACGTAGTGAAACAAACTGGGGTATTGGTGATTTTTCTGATCTCAAATTGTTAGTGAAAAACATCGCAGCTAGTGGTGGTGACTTTGTTGGATTAAATCCTATCCATTCTCTTTATCCAGCCAACCCTGAGGCTGCAAGCCCCTATAGTCCCTCTTCTCGTCGCTGGCTAAACATCGTTTATATCGATGTAGAGGCGATTGCTGAGTTTGCAAACTCAGAGGCAGTGGCTTTGGTCGAGAGTTCGGTTTTCCAGAATCGTTTACAGCAACTTCGTAAAAGTGAATGGGTTGATTACACGGGGGTTACCGAAGCGAAACTTGAAGCTTTGAGATTGGTTTTTAAACAATTTCAAACCATTCAAAAAGGTCGTAGTAAAAGGGCAAATGCATTTCGGTCTTTCATTAAGGAAGGTGGCGAAAGTTTAGCCGCTCAAGCCACCTATGACGCCTTGCAGGAACATTTGTATAATAATATCGGTAATGCCTGGGGTTGGCAGGCTTGGCCAGATGAATATAAAGAGTATCACTTGCCAGGTGTCGCTCAGTGGGTGAGCGAAAATCAATATGCAGTGGATTTTTATCTATGGCTGCAATGGTTAGCTGATGAGCAACTTGCCGAAGTTGATGCTGTGGCGAAGGCTTCGGGAATGGTGATGGGACTTTACCGCGATTTAGCCGTTGGTGTGAGTGAGGGAAGTGTTGAAATTTGGGCAAACGGTGATCTATATAGCTTAGATGCTAGTGTTGGCGCGCCACCCGATATCCTTGGACCTTTGGGGCAAAAATGGGGTCTTCCCCCTATGGATCCAGCAGTGCTCGAAGCACAAGCTTATCAACCCATGATTGACCTATTCCGTTCTAATATGCGCTCCTGTGGATCTTTACGTATCGATCATGCAATGGCTTTATTGCGACTTTGGTTGGTGCCTGTAGAAGATTCTGCCGATAAGGGTGCATATATTTATTATCCGATCCAAGATCTGTTAGGTATTCTTGCCTTAGAAAGTCACCGTAATCAATGTTTGATCATTGGTGAAGATTTGGGCACCGTTCCTGATGGAATTTTTGAAATCTTACAAGAAAATGGGGTTCACTCTTACCGAATTTTCTTCTTTGAACAAGCTGCTGATGGCGGCTATATTTCGCCGTCTCATTATCCAAGCCAAGCAATGGCCGCGGTGACCACTCATGATATGCCGACTTTACGCGGTTTCTGGCATTGTGATGATTTGGCATTAGGTCGTGAATTGGGGATTTACCCCGATGAAGCAGTGTTACAAAGTCTTTATCAAAGCCGTCATGACAACAAACAGAAGTTACTTGATTCACTGCATGGGCATCACAGTATTCCTGATTATATTTCTCGTGATGTGAATTGGGTCGGAATGGACCGTGGATTGAATTACGGTATTCAAGTTCATATGGCGAAAGGAAGTTGTAATTTACTTTCAGTTCAATTGGAAGACTGGATGGAAATGGATAAACCGGTGAATGTTCCAGGTACATCTAGCGAATATCCCAACTGGCGCCGGAAATTAACTTGGAATTTAGCGGACTTGTTTGGTAATGATGATGTACAACATTTAATGCAGCAACTCACTGACGCTCGCCTTAAAGCCAGTTAAGTTTTGTGTTATATATCATCAAGCGCTCTTTGGAGCGCTTTTTTTTTGCTTATGAAAATGCTTTCGATCTCACTTTAGTGGTCATTTATGCAGAAAAGCAAGGTGACTTGCGCTAACCTAAGCTTAACTTAGTAAATTGTCATATTCTCAGGATCTTAAGGTGAGTAAATAATGAAACGATCTTTGTCTTCTCAGGTTTCTCGGTTAGTTCAACAGTTGTCTAATGTTCGCTTAAAAGAGCCATTTAGTGTGCTTGGTTTAAATCAAGATAAAAATAAATCAGGGCTGGTTTTAAGAGCTTGGCAACCAGATGCTACAGCGATTACGGTTAAATCTTTATCGGGAGAAATCTTAGGTTCAATGCAACAACTCGCTAAGCAGGGGTTGTTTGAGTTGAAGTTCGACACTGAGCAACGTTTCAACTACTGCCTCGAAGTTGATTATGGCAAACACACTCTCGCAGTTATCGATCCCTATCAGTTCACAGAAGAGGCCTATGAGGGATTAGCAACTATGTCTCATGCGCCTGAAAATATTTATCAGGTACTTGGGGCCCAAGTCAAAAGTTTAGTGGTAGACGGCGTATCAGTGAATGGGGTGCGTTTTGCGGTATATGCACCAAGCGCCTTTAGTGTGAGCTTGATTGGTGATTTCAATCAATGGGATGGGCGTCGCATGCCGATGCAGCGTTCTTTAGATGGTCACTGGGTATTATTTGTTCCGGGTTTGGCGGCAGGAACTAAATATAAATATGAACTTAAAGATCTACACGGGAACAGCTTGCCGCATAAAACTGATCCTGTCGGTTTTTACGCGGAGCAATATCCGTCTTTTGCTTCGGTGGTGTGGGATCATAGCCAATATCAATGGAACGACCAAGCTTGGATTGAATCACAGCTGAATGACAAACTTACCCAGCCAATGAGCATCTATGAAGTGCATTTGGGATCTTGGAAACGAAAAGTTGAAGGGCAAGAAAATCAGTATCTTAGTTATCGTGAATTGGCTGTCGAACTCGTTAATTACATTAAGGAGATGGGTTACACCCACATTGAGATATTACCAATCTCTGAGTTCCCTTTCGATGGATCTTGGGGATACCAGCCAATTGGCTTGTTTGCACCCACGAGTCGTTTCGGTAATCCAGATGATTTAAAATATTTGATTGATCAATGTCATCAGCATGGTATCGGTGTGATTGTTGATTGGGTACCTGCACATTTTCCGAGTGATTCCCATGGATTAGCTAAATTTGATGGTACGGCTTTATATGAGTATGAAGATCCCCGTCGTGGTTGGCATAATGATTGGAACTCTTACATTTATGACTTTGGACGCGATACCGTTCGTCAATTTTTAGTGGCGAGTGCCTTAATTTGGTTGGATAAATTTCATGTCGATGGTTTACGCGTTGACGCTGTGGCATCGATGTTATATTGGGATTATTCACGGGAAGAAGGTGAGTGGGTACCAAATGTTGACGGTGGTAATCATAACTATGAAGCAATCAGTCTTCTAAAATGGTTTAACGAAGAGGTATACCGCCAGTATCCACATGCGATGACGATTGCTGAGGAGTCAACTGCTTTTGCTGGCGTTTCTCGTCCAACCTTTACCGGTGGCCTTGGTTTTGGGTTTAAGTGGAATATGGGTTGGATGCATGACTCCCTGACCTATATGCAAAAAGACCCTGCCTTTAGAAAATATCACCACAGTGAAATTACCTTTGCGATGGTGTACAACTACGATGAAAACTTCGTATTACCGATTTCTCATGATGAAGTTGTTCATGGTAAGGGCTCATTGATTGGTAAAATGCCAGGTGATGAGTGGCAGCAAGCGGCAAATTTACGCGCGTATACTGCGTTTATGTTTGCCCACCCTGGCAAAAAACTCAATTTCATGGGGACCGAATTTGCGCAGTCAAGTGAATGGAATCATGACACGAGTCTAGAATGGAACGTCTTGAAATACCCTAAACATCAAGGTCAACAAGCACTGGTTAAACAACTGAATACCGTCTATCGCAGTCATGCTGCTATGTATGAAGGTGACTATGATACCCAAGGATTTACTTGGATAGATTTAGATGACTGGGAAAACAGCATTCTAGCATTTCAGCGTAATGCGTTAAGTTCTCAAGAAAGCTTGTTTGTTGTGTGTAATTTTACACCAGTCCCTCGAGATGGTTATCGTCTGGGTGTGCCAGAGCAAGGTCGCTATCGGATTATCCTTAATACCGACTCAGAGCTGTATTGGGGAGGGAATTATGATGCAGGCATAGAGTTCCAAAGTGAGGCGATTACTGGCCATGGTCGAGAAAATTCCATCATATTAAACTTGCCTCCGTTGGCAACATTGTATTTAATCAAAATAGATTAGTTTTTGACAAGCCCCCTTGTAACACGAGGGGGGAAGTAAGGTTCGCATGTCTATAAAAAGTCAACTTCAAGCACTACCCATTCGGCTGAGTGCAGAGCAAGTCTCACCTGGCTGTAGTTTTCCCCTTGGGGCAAGCCTTGATCAAAATGGCTGTAATTTTTCAATTAACGTGGGTGATGCCAAACACGTTGAATTGTGCCTATTTGACTCGGATGAAAACGAGATATCACGGATTGTATTACCGAGTAAGCAGGGAGGGATAAGGTTTGGTCACATCGCAGGAATTAAAGCGGGTCAGTATTACGGATATCGAGTATTCGGAACTTATCAACCTGAACACGGTTGTTGGTACGATCCCCGCAAGTTAATTCTAGACCCCTATGCTAAAGCGATTTCTCGGCCTTTGATTTGGGATGCAAAGGCCTATCAAGAGGATGGTGTGACAATGATTCCGAAGTGTATTGTTGTCGACGACGACTTTGATTGGCAAGGAGTCGGTAAACCCAATATCCCACGCCATGAAACTATTTTATATGAGACCCACGTTCGAGGCTTTAGTCAATTAAAACCGGACGTAGATCCAGAATTACAGGGGCGTTATTTGGGGTTGGTGAGTGCCCCAAGCATTGAGCATTTTAAAAACTTGGGCATTACCAGTATTCAATTAATGCCTATCGCAGCATTTATGTCTGAGCCTCGCTTGAAAGCTTTAGGTTTGAGTAACTACTGGGGATATAACCCGATTTTATTTATGGCCGCGGAGCCGCGTTATGCAGCAAATGATGCCTTAGTTGAATTTAAAACCATGGTCCGTGAATTTCATCGCCATGGTTTAGAAGTGATTTTGGATGTGGTGTTTAACCACACAGCAGAATCGGGTGCGGATGGGCCAACGTTGTGTTATCGCGGACTTGATAACAAAAGGTATTATTTATTTGAGCAGATTGGTGACAGCCCTAATTATAGTCAGTATACGAATAATACTGGTTGTGGGAATAGTGTGAGTTTAGATCACCCCATTGGACTGCGCTTAGTGCTTGATAGCTTGCGTTATTGGGTAGATGTTATGCAAGTCGATGGCTTCCGGTTCGACTTAGCGGTTAGCCTGGGCCGAGAAAATAATCATTTTAGTAGTCATGCTGCATTCTTCAAAGCGATCGCACAAGACCCCATTTTGTCTCAAGCTAAGTTAATCGCTGAGCCTTGGGATATTGGTCAAGATGGATATCAATTAGGTCGCTTCCCTGAGCGTTGGATGGAATGTAACGATCGATTTCGTGATACTTGTCGAGCATTTTGGAAAGGAGAGCACGGTTTGCTCGGCCAGATGGTTACTCGAATGATGGGCTCAAGAGATATGTTTCTTGCTAGCCGAAGAAGTATCCATAGCAGTGTTAATTATATTTGTTACCACGACGGTTTTACTTTAGAAGATTTAGTGAGCTACGAGCAACGTCACAATTATGCGAATGGCGAAGAGAATCGGGATGGACATGGGCATAATATTTCAGCAAATAACGGTGTTGAAGGCGTAACTGAAAATAAGAAAGTCTTGGCATTACGTCGTAAACAGAAACGAAATTTATTGGCGACCCTGATGCTTTCTCAAGGCGTTCCTCATTTTCTTGGTGGGGATGAATTGGGCCGCACCCAGCAAGGAAATAATAATGCTTATTGTCAAAATAATAAGATTAGTTGGTTTGATTGGACCTTGGATAGTGCGCAGCAACAGTTTTTGGATTTTACGCAGAAGCTGATTAAATTACGTAAGCGTTGTCCGTTATTTAATCATTTGCAATTGGAAAATGATAGTTACGAGAAATCCCATTATAGGCACCATAGTGTTCGTTGGTATCGACATGATGGTTTACACATGCGCCAAGAAGACTGGCATGATGCCCACGCATGGTCGGTTGCAGTGGAATTACGTTCTGTTCGAGACCCGAAAGAACGTTGGTTTTGGATCATTAATGCCTGTGATCACCCCATTGATTTCACCATTCCGAATGTAGAAAGTAGTTTTATTTGGGTGCAACAAATGGACACAGCCACTGATAATGCTATTTATTCGAAGAAACTTATTGCCCCCGACAGCCTTAAGTTAAGTGCCAACTCCATGTTACTATTAGAACAAATTCCTTCATGAGTCATCGTGTTTTGTTTAAAGAAGAGCAGGAGTGGCAACAGCTACTTGATCAATTAACTTTCCAAGTCACAAGAAAAGGGGCGACCGAACGTCCGTTTAGTGGCAAGTTATTACATAACAAAGAACAGGGCAGTTATGCTTGTGTTTGTTGTCAACAGGTGTTATTTCAATCTGACGCAAAATTTGATTCTGGTTGTGGCTGGCCGAGTTTTGATCGTGTTTCTGACCATCAAGCAATTAAGTTTATAAGTGACAAAAGTCATAATATGGAACGGGTAGAAGTGCGTTGCCAAGCTTGTGATGCTCATTTGGGCCACGTATTTAATGATGGCCCAACGGAAACTGGCGAGCGCTATTGCATTAATTCGGTAGCGCTCGACTTTAAGGCCAAATAGACGGAGAAGTTTACAAACGATATTGTCTATT
The DNA here is from genome assembly GCF_050870865.2 of Agarivorans sp. QJM3NY_33. Taxonomy (NCBI): domain Bacteria; kingdom Pseudomonadati; phylum Pseudomonadota; class Gammaproteobacteria; order Alteromonadales; family Alteromonadaceae; genus Agarivorans; species Agarivorans sp. QJM3NY_33. The sequence goes on along the minus strand of NZ_CP194039.2, from coordinate 2,575,719 downwards.
TATTATTTGTTCAGCAATGGTCTCGGCTTGTTCTTCCAATTTTTCTTGTTGTTGTTCCGTCAGGTTTAGTTGGTAATTGAGACCTGAATAATCCTGTTGAATATGATCATCAAACTGGGAAGCAATTTGAGCCCAAATATAGGCATTGTTGTAGTCTTTTAATACCATGTATTGAGAAACAATCGCTTCGGCATATTTAGCTGGTATGGTTTCATCTTCAGGAAATAGCTTGAAGGTATTTTCTAAAATAGTGATGGTTTTTTTCGCGTTCTTGCCATTGTAATACATGGCAAGTGTCCACTGTAATTCAGGTGATTTTAAAGCATCACTACCTTCTAAAGCCAAGAAACGTTGTTTAGCTTGCTTATCGCGGAGCTGCTTCCAGTGGTACATGAGTAAAAACGGGTAATCTGAATTTGTAGTTTCGGCTTCTAGGCGGGCCAATTCTTCTATCGACGTTAACATGCCAACCACTCGTTTTGTCTTACGTGATTTGTCGTATCTTGGTTCGATACTCGCTGCTAATTCTATACAAGCATTATAATCTTTATAATCTTTGATGAGTTGGTATTTGTGCGGGTCATTAGGTTCTTTGGATTCATTATAACGGCTGAGTATGACGGCTGAACGTTCTTTTTTACACCAGCCATCTTGGTTTAGGTCTTCGCATAATTCCGGATTGTTGTTACAGACTTTTTTGGCCGATAGGCTACCAAAATTGAAAATATTAAAGCGGAGATCGCAAGCACTGAGTGCTAACGGTAAGAGTAAACATAAAAAACGTCCAGTTAGTTTCATGGTAGACAAGTCTTATTCCTGTATTATTTTTAGTATATTGCGATGCAGCTAAGGTTAGCATATTTTTATTTTATGTTGTCTTCAGCGTTACTTGAATTTTCTTTTGTTCGCTTGCTTATTGCTTGGCAGTTGGTTACTGGTTTGTTAATGTTCTTATTAGATTATAGGAGTGATAAATGGATGTAGAGAAATTGTTGGCTGCAATGAGCCCCGAAATTTACCAAAACATGCTGAATGCTGTTGAAACCGGGCGTTGGCCTGATGGTAAAAAACTGAATGCTGAGCAGCGAGACCATACTCAACAGTTGGTTATTTTGTATCAAGCCAAGCATAACCATCAACCACAACACTTTACGGTTGGTACTGACGGCGAATTAGTGATGAAGTCCAAACAGGAACTGAAACGACAATATAAAGATGAGCAAGTGATTGTACAACTTACTCAATCTTGATATTCAGACTGAAATCTCGCCGCGAATGTCTTGGCAAAGTAATTCGCGGATTCGCATACTTGGTAGGTTTTTGCTTAGTAAGTAATGCAACTTAGCTAAAGCCGCTTCGGTGGTCATATCCCCACCGCTGATGACCCCAGCTTTAGCCAAGGCATTACCGGTTGCATAGCCCCCCATATTAACTTTTCCGGTTAAGCATTGGCTTAAATTTAAAACAATGATCCCTCGCTCGCTGGCCTGCTCTAGTTGTTCGAGCATCGCTGGATGCTGGGGGGCATTACCCACGCCGTAACTTAATAGAATCAGGGCTTTAACTGGCTGTTGTAATAAATTAGCTAATACTTCAGCAGAGATCCCTGGATATAAACTGACGACCCCAATTGGTTGTGGGACGATGGGGCTAACCTGTAGTGCACTAATGCCAGTGGGCTTTATTTCTCCGGCAATAATTTCAATATCTATACCGGCTTTCAGTAGCGGGGGGAAGTTTGGTGACATAAACGCATCGAAGCCGTCTGCATGAGCTTTAGTACTGCGGTTACCCCTTAATAGTTTGTTGTTAAAAAATAGACATACTTCATGAACCGGATAGTACGCGGCTAAATACAAGGCATTTAATAAGTTTGTTTGCCCGTCAGAACGCAGTTCACTTAAAGGGATTTGAGAGCCGGTGACTATCACTGGTTTGCTAAGGTTTTCTAACATAAAAGACAGCGCTGATGCAGTATATGCCATGGTGTCGGTGCCATGTAGTACTACAAATCCGTCGTATTTTTCATAATTGGCTTGGATGTCATCGGCGATGAATTGCCAGTGGTGAGGATCCATGTCCGCAGAATCGATTAAGGGTGAGAATTCATGTACGGTAAACAGGGGCATTTCTTCACGCTTAAATTCAGGCATGGCTTCTAAGCAATCGCTCATAAAACCCGCTTGAGGAATGTAGCCTTGTTCGCTGCGTTGCATACCAATGGTACCGCCTGTATAGGCGATATAAATAGATTTTCGGTTCATCAGACTATAATTCAAAAAATTTTTGAAATTATAGTCTGATGCTTTGTTAAAGCAATCACTGCGTAGCGTTAATGCTGTAGTTTATAGCTGTTCACAAATAGCGCAGTAACTGTATTGTCCGAGTGGATCGTTAAACATTTCGAGGGCGGGTGCTTGTTCAGAGAGAGCCTTTAATAAGCGCCAATGGGGAATCAAAGCTTCTAGTGAGCGACTAATTTGGGAGTCAAACAATTGGGCAATGAATTGCTCTCTCGGATTTAGCGGAACGGTTAAGCGGTCGATTTGATAGTCTTGTAGTTCACTCATATTTGCCGCATAAGCGATAGCATCATTCAGATCACCAAGTTGGTCGATTAAACCATTTGCCAAAGCGTCTTTGCCAGTCCAGATCCGTCCTTGAGCCAGTTTATCTAATTTTGCTATTTCGATGCCGCGTCCCTCTGAAACTAAGTTTAAGAAGTCATGATATCCATGTTCAATATTTAATTGAATAAGCTGTTTTAACTCCTCCGGAAGGGCTTGAAAAGGACTTAGTTCTGCAAGCGTGGTGGTGGCGTAGCCATCACTATGGACCCCAAGTTTTGCTAGCGCGTTTTCGATTGTGGCAAACATCCCGAAGATACCAATCGAGCCCGTAATGGTGGTTGGGCTGGCAAAAATTTGGTCGGCACTGGCAGAAATCCAATATCCGCCGCTAGCAGCAACACTGCCCATAGAAACCACGACAGGGATCCCTTTGGTTTGGAATTGCTGGAGTTTATTGCGGATCAGCTCAGAGGCAAAGGCACTTCCTCCAGGGCTGTCAACCCGCATCACCAGCGCTTTGACTTGGTCATCTTGCAGGGCTTGGTCGAGTTGTCTTAACACTGTATCAGCGGCAATTACCTTCTCTTCACCTTCGCCCGAAACGATCGGCCCTTGGGCGACTAACAGGGCGATTTTGTTATCGTTTGCCTCGCTATGACTTAAAGTTCTTGATTGGGCGTAATCTTGGTAGCTGAGGTAGTGATAACCTAGCTTGTTATCGGCTTCACCAAATTGTTCAACAAAATATTGTTTTGCTTGATCTCGTGTAACCAGTTGATCAACTAAACCAAAGCGTTCTGCATAGAGGGCTGAATCGCCTTCAACCGTGGTTAAACGCTGTATCAGTCGCTTTGGTTCAGGGACTAGCTGCTGGGCATCAAGTTTACGATTTTGAGCAACGGTAATTAAATAGCCTTGCCACAGCTGATCCATCCAATGGGCTAAATCTTGTTTCGCTTCTGGTGACATATCGTTGCGTATGTAGGGTTCAACAAATGATTTGTGAGTGCCAACCCGAAATACATGAGTACTCACATCAAGCTTGTCGATAACATCTTTATAAAATAAACGACGAGAGTTAATACCGCGCATCAATACTGCGCCTTTAGGGTTGAGTAGCAATTCGTCGGCAAAGCTGGCTAAGTAATACTGGTGTTGATCATAATAGTCAGCGTAACTCAGGATTGGTTTGTTGCTGCTTTTAAATCGTTCCAGAGCTTGGCCAATGATAGCGAGTTTGGTTTGACTGGTCGGTGGAAGTTGGTCCAGTGATAGAATAATACCGGTAATATTGTTATCTGTTGCGGCGGCATCGATGGTGTCAACCAAGCGTTGTAGATCGATTTCTTTTTCCTGAGGATTACCCACTAACTCATTACTTAGTTCCGTCATTGGGTTAAGTCGTTGCCGTTGTTCTACAATTTGACCATCTAAATTGATGCGTAGCGCCGAAGCTTCAGGCTCAGTGCTTGGCGGCTCGCTCACTTGATTTATCGCTACGACAACGATAATTATCATGCCGATAAGTAACAAATTAACGATCAGTGAACGAATAAAATTTAAGCTTTTCCAGAATAGACTGAAGAGGTTTTTTATAAATTTAAACACTGGGACCCACTTATTAAAGTCAACGATGGATAAACGTTAACATAGACCCGATAAACAGGCATCTTGAATTATTTAAACAAATGTTTGAAACGTGAGTTTACTTCCGATAATCTATTAACAGTTTAATAACATTAATCATCAAGTTGAGGTGCCAGAGATGACCAAATACCCGCACTTATTAGCGCCTCTGGATTTAGGTTTCACCCAGTTGTCTAGCCGTGTATTGATGGGCTCTATGCATACAGGCTTAGAGGAAGAGAAAGGCGGTTTTGCCAAACTTGCAGCCTTTTATGCGCAGAGAGCAAAGGGAGGTGTTGGTTTGATCGTCACTGGTGGGATTGCGCCAAACTTTCGCGGCCGATTAACGCCTAATGGTTGCCAGCTCAGTTTTCCATGGCAAATCAAAAAACATCGCCTCATCACCGAGGCAGTTCATCAACAGGGGGGAAAGATAGCACTGCAAATTTTGCATGCAGGCCGCTATGCTTATCATCCATTTTCGGTCAGTGCCAGTAAGATTAAAGCGCCAATTAACCCGTTTAAACCCAAGGCAATGAGCGAGCGGCAAATATTGAGCACCATTAAAGATTTTGCAACTAGCGCGAAACTTGCTCAACGTGCTGGCTATGATGGTGTGGAAATTATGGGCTCGGAAGGTTATTTAATTAACCAGTTTATTTGCGCGCGAACCAACCAACGCAATGATAGCTGGGGTGGCAGCTATTGTAATCGTATCAAATTCGCGTTGGCGGTAGTGAAACAAACTCGGGATCTTGTGGGGCAAAATTTCATCATCATTTTTCGTTTATCGATGTTAGACCTGGTTGAAAAAGGCAGTACGTTAGAAGAAGTTATTCACTTAGCAAAAGCTTTGGAGCTGGCGGGGGTGACACTACTGAACACTGGTATTGGGTGGCACGAAGCCAGAGTGCCTACCATCGCGACGAGTGTGCCGCGTGGTGCGTTTTCTTGGGTGACGGAAAAAATAAAACAACACCTTAGTATTCCTTTGGTCGCGGTGAACCGAATTAATACACCCGAGATTGCTGAGAACATCTTAAGTTCTGGCCAAGCGGATATGGTATCGATGGCGAGACCTTTACTTGCCGATCCGTTGTTTGTACAAAAGGCTAAAGCGGATCAGTCTGAGCTGATTAATACTTGTATTGCGTGTAATCAAGCATGTTTAGATCATGTGTTTAAACAACGGCGCGCCAGTTGCTTGGTGAACCCGCAGGCATGTTACGAAACCGAGTTAACATTCTCCCCGGTGATGGAAGCTAAAAACATTGCGGTGGTGGGCGCGGGTCCGGCAGGATTAGCTTTTGCTTGTTATGCAGCACAACGCGGGCATCGAGTGACTATTTATGATGCGGCAGATCAGATTGGCGGGCAATTCAATTACGCAAAGCAGATCCCTGGTAAAGAAGAGTTCTATGAAACTTTGCGGTATTTTTCAAATCAGATTAAACATTTAGGAATAATTTTAAAGCTAAATACTAAGCTAGATTCGGCGATGCTGGCCCAGTTGTCGGTCGATGAAGTGGTGATCGCTACTGGGATTGTGCCGAGAACGCCGCCCATCGAAGGCATCGCGCATCCTAAGGTCTATAACTATTTAGATGTACTAAAGGATCATAAAACAGTAGGGGAGCGGGTTGCAATTATTGGGGCAGGTGGTATTGGTTTTGACGTGGCTGAGTATTTGGTGGAACAACAGCCGTCCTTAGCCACCAATCTTGATCGTTGGTTAGACAATTGGGGCATTGACTCTACTATGTCCAATGCTGGTGGCTTGAAAAAGGAGGTCTTAAAGCATCATCCTTTACGACAAGTTTTTCTGTGTCAGCGTAAGGCGAGCAGGGTCGGTAAAGGGCTTGGTAAGACCACTGGATGGATCCATCGTGAAAGTTTAAAGCAAAATGGGGTCACAATGCTTGCTGGGGTAGAATATCTCAAAATTGACGATCAGGGTTTACACATCAAAATCGATGGCGTGCAATCGGTATTGGAAGTTGATCATGTTGTGGTATGTGCAGGCCAAGAAAGTTTACGTTCGTTGCATGAAGAACTAAGCGTTTTAGGTCGTCATTCGCATCTGATTGGTGGGGCATTTTTGGCATCAGAACTTGATGCAAAAGCGGCTATTCGTCAAGGCGCTGAATTGGCCGCGATGATATAAGCAGTCATGCTGGTTATCTAGGCTTACACATCGCTGAAGAGCAAGCAGTTTGTACCCCGCAAGCTATCGTTATAGCTACATTTTTGATTAATGTGGGCTTGTTAATCCTTTAGCTAACAAGGGGCAAGCAGCGCTTTACTTTTATGATATTTCAATCACAATGGTGTTACATTTTAACTCTTAAGGATCACAATGAACGCCTTAGACTTATTATTAGAGCGTCAGTCTTGTGCGCGTTTGGCCGCACCAGCTCCAGAGGGGGCTGAACTAGAAGTAATTTGGAATGCAGGTTTACGAGCGCCTGACCACGGTGGATTAACACCTTGGCGTTTCATCCATGTGAGTGGTGAAGGGCTCACTAGACTCTCCTCCATTTTTGAAAAAGCGGCGTTTGCCGAGCAAGCCGATGAAGAAAAAGCGAGAGCGATGCCTTTTCGAGCGCCGCTGATTACGATTGTGATCGCATCACCTAAATCGCATACCAAAGTTCCTGAGATAGAACAGGTGCTCTCTGCCGGTTGTGCTGTACAAGCAATGCAAATGGCAGCGCTTGCTCAAGGTTATAACGGAATATGGCGCACAGGAGCGATGGCTTATAGCTCAATTGTTAACGACGAATTGGGACTCGCTGAACAAGAGTCTATTGTTGGATTTTTGTATTTAGGCAGTCCCCAAGTAAAACCGAATAAACATAAACAGTTAGCCTTTAAAGATTATGTTAGCTGGCTTTAGTTTTCCCGGGGAATGTCATGTGGCTTGTTTATCGATTTCAAGACTTGCAGGGTTGCTTGATACAGAGACATTGATGGCTATTTGAAGTCGCGGGTTATTACGTTTTTTTATCGCATGACGGGTTACTTTCAGTCTAAACCTAAGTTACAGTTACTTCGGTTTAGACTGAAAAAATAGCGGTATCACTTAATCAATAGGTTCAGTCGACAGGCTTAAATACCGAGCTCATCGAGTAAATCTTGATCAATGGTTGCGGTCGCAGTGGCTATACTGGCTTGTTCTGATTTTTTATCGAGAGCAGCTTGCTCAATTAGTGCATCAGGATCAACATCATCTTCTGTTTCAAATTCATGCAACTTAATGAACTCAGTTTTGTCCATCGCCAACTCCAAGTAAAAGATGTTATTTTTTGCGGTGGTAAAGGTTACTCGGCGAGCTTGTGGGCGATCCAAGTTGGTATCGATAGAAATTAATACCTGTTTGTTTAACGCTAACATTTTGGGTTGATTCTGGGTGAGCGAAGTTTGCAATTCTTTGCCGATCACTCCGGTAAAGTAGCCAACCATCTGATTCATCAACTCACCCATAACATTTCCCACTTCGTCGGCTGTATGTTGTTGTGCTAGTTCTGACTCAGGGATCCCCATATGCAACATGTAATTTCTATAAATCTCCATGGCAGCAGGAGCGGTAAAATTAATTACCACTAAACCAGAGAATCCACCATCGAATAACACAAAACAACCAATGTCGGGTTTTAAACAGGTTTTGTTAATTTTTTGCACCATCGCTGAGAATCTAATGTCACTGGCGGTCGCCTTACTTAAGACATTGGTGACGGAATTACAGAGGGTTAATAATACATCTTCAGTGGTGACAACTTTCAATCTTTTCATGTAGATCCTTCTTAAAATCGCAATGACTTTTACATTATTAATGCGCCTAAGTATGGATGATGAGTCGGGTGCTGTATAGTTTTGTTTATCCTCTATGAGGACTCAATCAAGCTCATGCTTAACAAAGTAGGTACAAAAAAGCCCCAGTCTTTGGGGCTTTTCAAATAACCAATCATACCTGAGAGTTTAGTACTCTGCGTTTTTAGGTGCGCGTGGAAAAGGAATTACATCGCGAATATTGGTCATACCGGTAACATAAGAGACTAAACGTTCAAAACCTAAACCAAAGCCTGAGTGCGGCACAGTACCGTAACGACGTAGATCGCGATACCAAGAGTAGTCATCTTTATCTAAGCCCAGCTCAGCGAGGCGTTTATCGAGCACGTCTAAACGCTCTTCGCGCTGACTACCACCAATTATCTCACCAATGCCTGGTGCTAATACATCCATCGCCGCAACAGTTTTGCCATCGTCATTTTGGCGCATGTAGAAGGCCTTAATGTCTTTGGGATAGTTTTTGACGACCACCGGAGCTTTGAAGTGTTCTTCGGCTAAGTAGCGTTCGTGTTCTGAAGACATATCGATGCCCCATTCTACGTCGAATTCAAACTTGCGACCGGAATCGATTAGAATTTGAATTGCGTCGCTGTAATCGACCTGCGCGAAATCTGCTTCAACAAAATTTTGTAGGCGACTCACGGCTTGTTTGTTGACCCGCTGGGCAAAGAAATTCATATCATCCATGCGCTCGTCCAATACCGCTTTAAATACATACTTAAGCATATCTTCGGCGAGTTTGGCGGCATCGTTTAAATCGGCAAAGGCGACTTCTGGTTCAACCATCCAAAATTCGGCCAAATGGCGACTGGTATTCGAATTTTCAGCGCGAAACGTCGGTCCGAAGGTGTAGACCTTGGATAATGCACAGGCGTAGGTTTCCACATTTAATTGACCGGATACCGTAAGAAAAGTCTCTTTACCAAAGAAGTCTTGTTGGTAATCGATTTCGCCTTTGTCATCTAAAGGTAAGTTGTTCATGTCTAGCGTGGATACGCGGAACATTTCGCCTGCACCTTCAGTATCACTACCAGTAATGATTGGGGTGCTTACCCACATATAACCCTGCTGATGATAGAAGCGGTGAATCGCTTGCGCCAAACAGTTTCGGACTCGAGTCACGGCACCAATTACATTGGTGCGTGGTCGTAGGTGGGCATGTTCACGAAGATATTCAATACTGTGGCGTTTGGCTGACATTGGGTAACTATCGGGATTTTCGACCCAACCCAGCACTTCAACTTGCTCGGCCTGGATTTCAAAGGACTGGCCTTGTCCGGGGGATTCTACCACTTCACCACTAACCATTACCGAACAACCTGCGGTAAGCTTTAACACATCATTCTCGTAATTAGATAGAGTATTGGGAGCGACCGCCTGAATTGCCTCAAAACATGAGCCATCGTGAATGGCTAAAAAAGAAAGACCAGCTTTAGAATCGCGGCGAGTGCGGATCCACCCTTTGATAGTAACTTGTTGACCAACGCTGAATTTACCACTCAATACGTCTGTCACTGAAGAATGCGTCATAGCAAACAATTGCTCCAATCTGATAGTGCTAAAATTATAAGGGAACCAATGTTACTTGGTGAGGCCAAAGACTCAAGTAAAAATTGATAAAACATTAGAAATCGCTATGTTATCTTAATTAAACTGCTGAGTATTCAGAATATAGGTAAGCGAATGCCAAAAAAACGAATCGAGCGAAGAAAGGGCCCAGACGGCTTACAAAAATTATTTGTGCTGTTTTCTTTGTTAGCTTGGGGGGCTTTCTTGGCAGCTCTCATCGTTTATCACTACGCTCGTCCGGAAATAGCCTATTCGGCATTTCAACCTAATGATGGGGTGGGTTACCGTGATCACTGGCAAGAAAACCTGCGAACGGTGTTTGTTTATTTGTTGTGGACTTGTTGTGGGATTACTCTGACCACGATCGGCTTCAATTGGAGTCGATCCCGCCGCAAGGGGGATCATTTCATTATTAACATGGGCTTATTAGCTTTGATCGTGTTAACCACTTTGTTTGCATACTACTTAAATGTTTTTTCTTAGTATTGTAGCGCCTTGTCCTTCAAGTTATCGCCAACCAAAGACCCTACTTAGTTAGTCATGTCTTGTATCAAGTTCAGCTAACGCAGTATAGATAGCGTGGCATAATTTGCTGAGTTGTTGGGCACTGATCACGTAGGGCGGCATGATGTAGACTAATTTTCCAAAAGGTCTGATCCATACTCCAAGTTCAACAAATTTGGCCTGAATATCAGCGACATTTACCGCCATCTCAGTTTCCACGACCCCGATCGCGCCTAATACCCGAACATCGGCCACCGCGTTAAGCTGTTGGCAAATCGCTAACTGTTTTTTTAGTTGCTGTTCGATAGCCGCGACCTGTTGTTGCCATGGCCCATTTTGGAGTCGGTCGATACTGGCGCAGGCAACGGCACAGGCGAGGGGATTTCCCATAAATGTCGGACCATGCATAAATACACCAGCCTCGCCACTACAGATGGTGTTGGCAATGGTTTTGCTGGTGAGAGTGGCGGCCAAACTCATATAGCCTCCAGTAAGTCCCTTACCTAAACAAAGTATGTCAGGCGCAATATCGGCATGTTCACAGGCAAACAGTTTACCAGTACGGCCAAACCCGGTTGCGATTTCATCGGCAATCAACAGTAATCCGTAGTGGTCGCAAAGACGCCTTAGTTGTTTTAAATACTGAGGATGGTAAATTCGCATCCCTCCTGCACCTTGTACAATGGGCTCGATAATTACCGCGGCGATTTGTGAGTGGTGGGCGTCTAACATCTGTTGCATCGGTATAAAATCTTTTGGATCCCATGCTTGATCAAAGCGAGTTTGTGGTGCAGCGCAAAATAGATGTTCAGGCAGGAAACCTTGATAAAGCTGATGCATGCCGCCTTGCGGATCGCATACTGACATAGCGCCAAATGTATCGCCATGGTAACCGTGACGAATAGTGGCAAACTTAGTCCGTTTTTGGCCTTTAGCATGCCAGTACTGCAAGGCCATTTTCAAGGCCACTTCCACCGCGACGGATCCCGAATCGCTAATAAAAACCTGTTCTAAGGATGCTGGTGTTAAGTCGACTAAACGCTTGGCAAGCTCTACCGCGGGTTGATGAGTTAAACCACCAAACATCACGTGTGACATTTTAGCTAATTGCTCGCTGGCGGCTTGATCTAACTCTTTGACTTGATACCCGTGAATGCAGGCCCACCAAGAAGCCATGCCATCAACCAAACGTCGGCCGTCTTCGAGTTCAATTTCACAGCCGGATGCTGACGCCACCGCATAACAGGGCAGAGGAGCAATTGATGAGGTGTAAGGATGCCAAAGATGGTCTTGATCGAACTGAATATCTGTGCTCATTATTTAACCGTTAGTAAAGTTTTGGGTAATTTGAAGTTGACAGCTGGCTGGCTGTGGATAGACTAGCCGAATACTCTATTTAATGAAAGTTTTAGTTATGACTCAAACACTTCGCCATGATTGGACTGTTAACGAAGTTAATGCGCTGTTTTCGCTGCCATTTAATGATCTGATGTTTCAAGCTCAATGTGTACATCGAGCTAATTTTGACCCAAACCAGGTTCAAGTTTCTACTTTGCTATCGATTAAAACTGGTGCTTGTCCAGAAGATTGCAAGTATTGCCCACAGAGTGCTCACCACAAGACCGATCTAAAAACAGAACGTCTATTGGAAGTTGAGCATGTCCTTAAAGAAGCCGAAAAAGCCAAGGCGAATGGTTCAACTCGGTTTTGTATGGGCGCTGCTTGGAAAAACCCGAAACAGCGGGATATGCCTTACCTCGTCAAAATGGTTGAGGGCGTCAAACAGATGGGAATGGAAACTTGTATGACGCTGGGTATGCTAGAAAAACAACAGGCTGAACGCTTAGCCGAAGCTGGTTTAGATTACTACAACCATAATCTCGATACTTCGCGCGAGTTTTATCAAGAAATTATTACCACTCGTACCTATGATCAGCGCCTAGATACTTTAGAACATGTGCGCTCTGCCGGCATGAAAGTCTGTTCTGGTGGCATTATGGGAATGGGAGAAACCGCCACCGATCGCAGTGCTTTGTTAGTGCAACTGGCGAATCTACCGAGTCATCCCGAAAGTGTACCCATCAATATGTTGGTAAAAGTCAAGGGAACCTTGTTGGAAGATGTTGAAGACATGGACCAGTTTGACTTTATTCGTTGCATCGCTGTCGCTCGAATAATGATGCCGCGCTCTCATGTTCGCTTATCGGCTGGTCGCGAGGAAATGAATCAACAGGTGCAGGCACTTTGTTTTATGGCGGGCGCAAACTCCATTTTTTATGGTTGTAAGTTATTAACCACACCAAATCCAGATGAAAACCAAGATTTACAGTTGTTTAATAAATTGGGCATTCGCCCAGAATCGGCAGAACTCAAGCATGGCACCGAAGAACAAGAGCAAGATCTGTATCAGTCTTTGATTCAACAACAGAATCAAGCCGATGATGCTTTCTTTTATGATGCCTCTTAATGGCTTTCGAGTTTATTCATCAGCAAGTCCAGCAACGTAAAGTTAAACAACTGGTGCGCGAGCGATTTTGCCTCGGTAGCGGCCAGGGTCGCTTCATTCAGGTTTCTGATCAGCAATATTTAAATTTCTCCAGTAATGATTACTTGGGGTTGTCGCAACATCCCAAGGTTATTGCCGGCTGGAAGAACGCAGCTGATCAGTACGGAACGGGCAGTGGTGGCTCACCTTTGGTGACCGGGTATCAATTACCACATCATCAACTCGAACAGGCTTTATGTGAGTGGCAGGGAAAAGCTGCGGCTTTATTATTTAGCAGTGGATTTAGCGCGAATCAGGGGATCATTAAAGCTTTGCTCAGTAAGCAAGACTTGTTGTTGCAAGATAAATTGAATCATGCATCGTTAATGGAAGCAGGGAGTTTATCCGCTGCTCAGTTTAAACGTTTTACGCATAATTCGACGGAACGTTTGCAAACCTTACTGGCTAGCCGTAAGGCGAATAATTGCTTAGTGATCACCGAGGGTGTATTTAGCATGGATGGGGATCAAGCCCCGTTAAATGCAATCAGCCGTCTATGTAAGCAGCATGATGCTTGGCTAATGGTCGATGATGCCCATGGCGTGGGTTGTCTCGGTGATCAAGGGCGAGGCAGTATTCAAGATGCAGACTTAGCAGCAGATGACATTCAATTGCAAATGTTAACCTTTGGTAAGGCCTTAGGGGTCTCTGGTGCGGCGGTGTTATGTGATAGTTCGGTGCGAGATTATCTGATTAATTTTGATCGCAGTTATATCTACTCTACCGCAATGCCAGCAGCACAAGCTGCAGCCGTCACTGAAGCTATCGCAGTGCTGCAAACTGAACCGGAATTTCAAGAAACGCTACACCAAAATATCCGATTATTTAAAAATCTTGGCAGAGATTTAGGCTTACCCTTGCTTGAGTCAGATACGGCAATTCAACCGATTATTTTAGGTTCAAGTGAGCGCGCTTTATGGATCAGCGAGCAACTCAAGTTGCGTGGCTTTTGGGTCAGTGCAATACGTCCACCAACTGTTCCGGTAAATACGGCTCGGTTGAGAGTGACCTTAAGTAGCTCTCATCGGGCTGATGATATCTCTCGTTTATTGGACACTTTGGTTGATTTATTAAGAATTGAATGATGAATATTGATAAGCAGCAGGTTGCTCGGCATTTTTCCAAAGCCGTGATTAGCTATAATGATTTTGCGCAGTTGCAAAGAGATATAGGCGATAATTTATTGATGCATCTGCCTAAAACACCGACCTCTCGGGCACTTGATTTAGGCTGCGGTACTGGCCATTTTGCGCACAAGCTGCAAGCGACAGCATCGCAAGTTGTGGGCATCGATCTCTCGTTCGCAATGGCGCAATACGCACAACAACAGAACCATAATTTTTATGCCATGGTTTGTGATGCGGAATGTATTAGTTTGAGCGACCAAAGTGTAGACATTGTATTTTCGAATTTAGCCCTGCAATGGTGTAATAACTTAAGTCGTGCGCTCCGCGAGATCAAACGAATTTTACGTCCAGGCGGGATCTGTGTTTTTTCGTCATTACTTGATGGTACTTTGTGGGAACTTAAACAAGCTTGGTGTGAAATTGACGATACCCCCCATGTAAATCAATTTATGGCTGAAAATTGCCTATATGAGCAAATCCGTTTGGCGGGGTTTGCTGATCCGCAGGTGCAAACTGAGACCCGTACTTTGTGGTACCCCGATGTTTTTGCCTTGTTGGCTGAATTAAAGGGAATTGGTGCTAACTATGTGGTTGATGCAAAACAAGGCTTAAATACCGCCGCAAAGCTACGTCAATTAGCGAAAGTTTACCAACAGCAATTTGCTCAGAAAAACCAGGTGAGTGCCACTTATCAAGTGTGTTATGGAGTACTGATCAATGATTAAAAGTGTGTTTATTACCGGCACCGATACCGAAGTGGGTAAAACCCTCGTGAGTTGCGCTTTGATGCTGGCCTTACAACGCCAGAATACACAGCTAGTGGTGAATGGTTTCAAGCCGTTAGCAGCAGGAGCGGAACAGGGGCCAGATGGTTTGAATAATGAAGATGGTTTGGCTATTCAACAATACACTTCGTTGCCTTTAAGCTACCAACAGGTTAACCCCGTGACACTACAACAGGCCATTGCACCACATATTGCCGCCCGTTTGGAGAATGCGCCGATTGATATTGCGGCTATGGACAGCGGTTTAGATTTACTACAAGCGCAATCAGACATTTTGTTGGTTGAGGGGGCTGGGGGGTGGCATGTTCCGCTTGACGATCAGCAAGCCACATTCTCACAATGGGTTGTCAAACACCAGCTTCCGGTGATCTTGGTGGTTGGCGTGAAGCTCGGCTGTCTGAATCATGCCTTGCTAACGGTAGAGGCAATTAAGGCTAGCGGTGTAAAATTATTGGCATGGGTTGCCAATCATTTGAGTGATGATTCTGAGATAGCGACGCTAAATATTGAGTATTTAAAAAATGCCATTACGGCACCTTGCATCGCAACCATTCCTTATAAAACAAAGGTAAATCCTGAATTAATAGAAAACTATTTTGATTTGAGGGTTTTTCATGGCGCAATATAAAGTGGAAATTATTTGTTAAACTATTGAAAAATGTGAGCCATACCCCATATATTATGGTGTAGTATTTTCCCATATAAGATAGAGGCAAACGATGAAACGTATATTGTTGTTTTTAGCGACGAACTTAGCCGTAGTATTGATACTTGGTATCGTTATGAACATCGTGTTTTCGGCTTTGGGGATCTCTACCCGAAGTGTCGGTGGTTTGTTGGTGATGGCTGCCATTTTTGGTTTTGGTGGCTCAATTATCTCTTTATTGATGTCTAAGTGGATGGCGAAGCGATCGACTGGCGCACAAGTCATTGGTGCCCCACGCAACGAAACCGAAGCGTGGTTAATCAATACTGTAGCGCGTCAAGCTAAGGCTGCTGGGATCGGCATGCCGGAGGTCGCGATTTACCATGCTCCAGACATGAATGCTTTTGCGACTGGCGCTAAACGTAACGCTGCCTTGGTGGCAGTGAGTAGTGGTTTACTAGAAAACATGAGTCGAGACGAAGTGGAAGCGGTTCTCGCCCATGAAATTAGTCACGTGGCTAATGGGGACATGGTGACCTTAACGTTAATTCAAGGGGTGGTGAATACCTTTGTTATTTTCTTAGCGCGGATTATCGCAAATGTGATTAGCTCGACGATGAGCAACAATAATCAAAATGGTCAAGGTTTAGGTATGTTTGCCTACATGGCGACGGTGTTCGTACTCGAAATGGTATTTGGCATCTTGGCCAGTGTCATCGTGATGTGGTTTTCTCGCCAACGAGAATATCGCGCCGATGAGGGTTCGGCTAAGTTGGTTGGTAAACAGAAAATGATTCGTGCCTTACAACGCTTAGGTGGAAGTCGAGAACCTGAAATGGAAGGTTCGTTGATGGCTTTTGGAATTAACGGTAAACGTTCAATGAGTGAATTATTGTTAAGCCATCCGCCCTTAGAAAAACGTATTGCGGCACTTCGCGCTCTCTAATTTGACTAATTATTCATGTTTTTTTGATAAAGCGCCGCATGTGAGGCGCTTTTTTTGACTAGGAACTCATTCTTGAACTGTAAACTTTTAAGTTCGTAATGTTTACTGAAAATTTTAAATAGATTGCTTCCTTTTTACGATTGAGCCAAGCAGAATGGTTGCTTCTGTTTTACTAAATACTCAGGATGAGTTCATAACAAGCTAGGGATATGAGCGTTAACTTACCTTCGATTAACCAGATTCGGTACTTGCTTATACTATTTATGGCAAGTGTTATGGCAGCTTGCCAAGCACCAGCTCAAACTCTGCGCGTTGCGGTGTCGCCTTGGCTCGGCTTTGAATCAATTTATCTCGCTCAGCAACTTGCTTATCCAGGTTTTGACCAATATAGCCTAAACGAATTAACCACTCCCAGTCATGTAATGCATGCTCTTAAAAGTGGGCAAGTGGATGCTGGCTTTTTGAGCCTTACCGAAGTCATTAGTTTATTGGCCGAGCGTGTTGATATTACAGTTGTGGCAGTGATCGACCGCAGCGTTGGTGGTGATGCGCTTATCACACAGCAGCCGATTCGTGATATTGATTCTTTAAAAGGGCAGCGAATTGGCTACGAAAGTCTATCGGTGGCTTCACTGGTGATGGACGATTGGCTCAGAGATAGTGCTTTAAAAGCCGAAGACTTTGTGTTGGTAGAAGCAAAACTAGATGAGCAATTAGCTTTGTTTCGTAAAGGGGAAATTAGCGCAGTGATGACTTCTGGTCCATTGCAGAGCCGCTTAGTCGATAACCTTTCGGCAAACGTTTTATATCAAAGTGCCGCTCATGGACAGCCTTATTATCGAGTGTTGGTGGTTCGTAATGAAGTATTAAAACAGCAACATCAGCATATTCTTAGTTTGCTTGATAACTTTTATTCTGCCAGCTCTTGGTTAGAACAACATTCTCGGGAAGGCTTTAAATTAATTGCCAAGCGAACTCAGCTTTATAGCAAAGAAGTTAAACAAGCCTATAGTAAGATCCAAGTCCTGAATGCTCAGCAAAGTGCTGCCTTATATTCAGATCAATCTATTCTCAAACATGCTCACCTTAAGGCGCAGCGTATGGCTGAGCTCGAGTTAATTCACCGAATTCCTGATTTATCTAATAATTTTTCGAGTGAATGGTTGATGGAGTTAACCGGTGTTTAGATTAAAGAGGATCTCTCTTAGCGTTGTAATTCCAAGTTTTGCACTGGTTTTGTTACTGATTGCTCAAGGTCTACTGTTGCTTGGCACACTTAACCAACAGCATCAACAATTGGCGACTCAAGCGACCCAACGTCTACTCAATATTGGTTATCAGCTACAGCAAAGTTTGTCTGATAGTTTGTCGCGTCATCAATGGGATATTGCCGAACGTCAAATTAGCTTAGTGTCTTTAAACCAACATTTAGATTCACTGCAGGTGATTGATCCTCAAGGTTTGGTTCAATTGTCTAACCATCGTTCCGAAAAAAATGTGTTTGCGGCTGACAATAACAATTATTTTAATGCTGAGATGTTCGCTCAAGTCAAACAGCAGCGCACTCCTATCAGCCAAATATTACCGCAACAGTGGCAGGTGAATTTGTATTTCCCCTTAGATATGGGCCCTCGGGAAGATAGTTTACGCCGAGCAGAGCAGGGCGCAATTTTCTTTAGTTTTAATCTTAAAGATAGCTGGTTGGTGCAGCGTCAAATCATTTTTGATCAGGCGATTAAAAGTTTTAGTTATATGGCGATTGCGATGCTGTTGTTGGTATCAATGTTAAGTCGCGTGCTGGTCAATCCATTGAATAAATTGGTCGGTAAAACCACCCAAATACAAACCCATAATAGCACTTCGATTATTGCGAATAGTCAAGGAGAGCTCGGTGCCTTAGAACTTGCCATTAGTAAAATGGCTGAGGGGATCCACTGTAGTTTTGCTCAGTTGCAACGTAGTGAGCAACGCTGGCAGTTTGCGTTGAATGGCTCGGGTGATGGGATTTGGGATTGGAATTTATTAAGTAATACGGTCTATTACTCCCCCCAATGGAAGTCTATGTTGGGTTACCAAGATGGACAGATTGGCGAAAAGATAGAAGAGTGGGAGTCGCGAATTCATCCTGAAGACTTAGATAAAACTTTGAATGAGTTACGAAAACACCTAAAAAAGAACACCAAAGTTTATGAAGCGATGCACCGGATTAAACATAAAGACGGGCATTATCTTTGGGTCTTATCAAGAGGTATGGTCGTTGAGCGCACAGAACGGGATTTGCCTTCTCGAGTGATCAGTACTCAAACAAATATTTCTGAGGTTCGTTCTGCGCAAGAGTTAGTGCGCTTTCAATCTTCCCATGATGATATTACACGCTTATCTAATCGGCGAAAATTGATTGAAAATCTTGATTTGGAAATTGAGCGTGGACGCCGAAGTAATCAAATTGGTGCCTTGATTTATTTGGATATCGATCATTTTAAAAACGTTAACGATATGCTGGGGCATGCCGCCGGTGATTTACTATTGAGGCTGATTGCTCATCGTTTAAGGGAAGGGCGTAATAGTGGAGAAACAGTGGCTCGTTTAGGGGGCGATGAATTTGCTTTACTGGTGCCCAACTTATCTAGTGACCGTGAACAAGCGAAGGCAAAAGCTTCAGAGTTAGCAGTACATTTAGCTAAGGTGATCCATAAAGAGTTTGTGATTAAAGGGAATCAAATTAGCCTTAACTTAACGACTGGCGTCGCTCTATTTCCTAATCTCGACAGCAATGCCACAGAAATTCTTCGCCAAGCCGATATTGCGCTGTATCACGGCAAAGACTTGGCGCGTTCTAGTGTGCATGTATTCTCCGCGAAAATGGCAGATGAGATCCAAGAGCGGCATCAGCTTACGAGCATGATGCGTGAAGCGGTAGAAAAAGAAGATATGGTCGCCTATTTTCAACCGCGTTATAACGCTAATTATGAAATGGTTGGCGCAGAAACTTTATTGCGTTGGTTTGATTCTAAAATGGGTTGGATTTCGCCGGGTCGGTTTATTCCTCTGGCGGAAGAGAGTGGATTGATTGTATTACTTGGTCAATGGGTGATGCGCAGCGCCTGTGAAACCTTAAAAACTTGGCAAGATCGCGGTTTACCCGATAATTTTAAAACCTTATCGATTAACGTCAGTCCTAATCAATTCCATCGCGATAGCTTTATCAAAGAAACCTTAGATATTATTCAGCGTTCTGGCTGTGACCCTCGACTGATTGAATTGGAGATCACCGAAGGGGTACTCGTGGACGATGTTCAGGAAACGGTGGCCAAAATACAAGCGCTGCGTGATATTGGGGTACGCTTTTCGGTGGATGATTTTGGTACCGGATACTCTTCTTTAGCCTATTTAAATAAATTGCCAATTAACTGTCTTAAAATTGATAAGTCTTTTGTGAGTGAACTGCATAGTGGTGGCAGCGAGTGTGCGATTATTACCACGATTATCTCAATGGCTGAGAACTTAGCGCTTGAAGTTATTGCGGAAGGTGTCGAAACTGAGTATCAGCTGGAATTCTTAAAATATCGTCGCTGCACGGTTTATCAAGGCTTCTATTTCAGTGAAGCACTTGAGCCAGAAATCTTTGAAGATCGTTTGTTTATAGATCAGGCTGAAACCGCCTGATCTGATGGTGCGGTTTTTAAAGCTTAAGCCCCTCGGTTCCATCGATGATATCTCTCCAATAGACTGAGTAATTTTTGCGGTGCATGATTTCGTTTCCATTCACCGGCGACATATTTATTGGCTTCCATGAGCGTTGGATAAGCATGAATAGTTGACAGTATTTTGTTCAAGCCTAACTTATGTTTCATAGCGAGGGTAAATTCGGCTAATAGTTCACCTGCATGTTCAGCGACAATGGTTGCACCTAAGATTTTATCTTTGCCGGGAACCGTAAGTACCTTAATAAAACCTTGAGTTTCACCGTCTGCAATTGCGCGGTCTAATTCTTTTAGCTGAAATAGACTAATTTCATAAGCAATTTGTTGCTGTTTTGCTTGCTGTTCGTTGAGTCCAACACGGGCTACTTCAGGATAGCTATAGGTTGCGGCAGGGATCACCGAGTAATCTGCGGCAAAGGTTTTAAAGCGGCCAAACAGTGCATTGACTGCTGCATACCATGCTTGATGAGCTGCAAAATGGGTAAATTGATAGGGACCTGCGACATCTCCCACGGCATAGATGTTCGGATAATTAGTCTGTAGTTTGCGGTTGACTGCTATGGTGCCCTGTGGCGCGAGCAATAAGTCTAGCGCTTCAAGGCCAAAGCCTCGGGTATTCGCGGTTCTGCCTAGGGCTAAAATAACTTTATCAAATACCAGTTGTTGTTGCTGTCCATCTTTTTCTAAGATGACGCTTTGTTCGCCGTTATGTTGGATAAATTGGGTCGCTTTCCACCCCAAGTACAAGTGGATACCTTCTTTGGTAAATTGTTGTTCGATGATAACACTGACTTCAGGATCTTCACGAAGCAATAAATGCTCGCCCATTTCAACTTGACTTACCTGTGAACCGAGCCGAGCAAAACTTTGGCTGAGCTCGCAGCCAATTGGACCTCCGCCCAAGATTAATAAGCGCTGCGGCAATTCAGTTAACTTCCATAAGGTATCAGAGCTGAGATAGTCGATGTTTTCTAAGCCTGCAATTGCAGGAATCAGTGGGCGGGCCCCCGTCGCTATCACAAGGTTTTTTGTGGTGAGCCGCTGCCCATTTATTTCAACCTCCCATGGGCTAACAATGCGAGCTTCTCCCTGTAAACACTCAACGCCCAAATTTGTGTAACGTTCGATGGAATCATGCGGTTCGACTTGTTTTATGACTCTGTGGACTCGCTGCATGACTTCTGCAAAATTTGCCTTGGCGGTTACTTGTTGATAGCCAAAGTGCTGCGCCTGTTGCGCTTGGTATGCAAACTTGGCGCTACGGATTAACGCTTTGGAGGGGACGCAACCGGTATTTAAGCAGTCGCCTCCCATTTTATGTTTTTCGATTAGAGTCACTTTCGCTTTAACTGCTGCTGCAATATAAGAACTCACTAAACCACCAGCACCAGCACCAATCACGATGAGGTTATTGTCAAATTGCTTGGGTTTGGCAAAGCGAGCGTATAGTCGTTGCTGTTTATAACGCTTGATCAAAGCTTGGCTGATATAGGGCAGTAAACCAAGCAGGCTAAACGCCAATATTAGAGAAGGGGATAATATCCCGGCTAAGCCATCTAATTTAGCCAGTTCAGTGCCAGCATTTACATAGACAAGAGTTGCCGGAAACATGCCGACTTGGCTCGCCCAGTAAAAAGTACGCAAGGGCAAGGTCGTGAGTGCCATCACTAAGTTGATTAAAAAAAATGGGAAAATAGGAATCAAACGTAAACTAAGTAAATAAAAGGCTCCTTCCTTTTCAATGCCTTGATTGATTCCTTTTAATTTGTGGGTATAACGGCGTTCTAAACTGGTTCTTAATAGATAGCGGGCCACGATAAAAGCAAGGCTTGCTCCGATGGTGCTGGCAAATGACACGAGGATCACTCCATTGACCACGCCAAATAAGGCGCCGGCTAATAGCGTTAATAACGCCGCGCCGGGAACCGAAAAGGCAGTCACTAAAACATAAAGCAGAAAATAGCCAAGCAAAGACCAGGTGTAATGTTGCTCAACGATGGTTTGTAATTCTGCTTGTTGCTGCTTAATCGTGGAAAAGCTCAACCATTGCCCTAGGTCAAACCAGCTTGCTGTTGCTATAATCAAGGCAAGGATGACAACTACAACCCATTTATTTTTATTCATATTTTGCTCTATGGTAAGTGCTTATCCCTAATAGACCCTTAACTGAATGATATTCTTTCACTCGGATATTTGGCTGAGATAATCAATAATAAAATCTAGAACCTGCGATGCTTGGTTTAAATCAAGTACTGGTAAAGGTGCATTAAGGGCCTCATTGCAGCTTAGGGCAATAATATTGGGGTCGTTAGGGTAGAGTAGCGCTTTACCGAGTGCAGGACGATGAACTTCAATTTTATCGATGTTACTTTCCCGATAGCCTTCCACCAAAACCAAATCACATTGTTGCCATTGTACCCATTGTAGTTGTTGTTCTAGCTGCTCGCTCTGATGCTGCTGACTAAAGTGATAACGTTGCTGAGGACAAGCTAGAATGACTTCGTTGGCACCGCTGTTAAATAAACGATGACTGTCTTTACCGGGTTTATCTAAAAGGATTTCATGGTGACTGTGTTTTATCACGGAGACTCGCAAATCTCGTTGCTTTAACAAAGGTAATAGCTGGCAGAGTAAACTGGTTTTTCCACTGCCACTATAACCCGCCAAGCCTAACACTGGTTTGGGCCATTTTTGTCTCATTGAACCTGTCCTGAAAGGGTTTCGATCTAGCTTAGCGAGGCGGAGGATACTTTTCGAGTTTAATTTCTGTCGGAATTTACCATTCACTTTCGATAAGTAGTTTTAAACTGCTTAAAAAACATTAAACTGAGCGCTGCATAAAACTTAATAAGGAATGTTGGCTTGCTTGGTCGTTTATTGCCGATAATTGTTGTGATGATTGCCTTTTCGGTAAAAGCGCTAGACTTTGACTATCAAGGACTCGATGGTTCACTGAAAGACAATGTGAAGGTTTACCTCGAGGCGCAAACTTTCCCCGAGAATAGTAGTGATCGACGCATCATCAGCGCCAGTACTGAACAAACTAGAAATGCTTTACGTGCTTTAGGTTATTACCAAAGTGAAATTTTGGTAAGCCGAATCGATGAGGGGCGATTTTCGGTGGCGGTAGAGGTGGGAAAACCGTTGCTGGTCAATCAATTGAATATTGATTTAACTGGTGCTGCAACGCGAGATAGTCGTTTTAAAAAAGTAATTGTAAACAGTGGATTGGTAAAGGGGCAGTCGTTTTCTCATGTTGCTTACGATAACTTGAAAGCAGAGTTAAATCGTCTGGCTTCTCGTTATGGCTATTTTGATGCGGCTTATAGCCAGGCTGAGATTAAAATTAGTATCAAGCAGAATACTGCCGATATTTTTCTGAGTTACGACTCTGGTCCGCGTTACCATTTTGGCGATATTATTTTTTCCAATCCTGATTTACCTCTGCAAATGTTTGCCAATCTTGCTGATTTTAAGCAAGAGGATAAATATGATGCAAAAAAGGTGGGCCAATTTAATCAGCGTTTAGGGGAAACTGACTATTTTCAGCTGATTTCGGTGCGACCGGATCTGGATAATCGTCATGAGCAACAGATTGATCTGTTGGTTGACTTGGGCTTGAAGCCCAGAGACTCTATTGAAGTGGGAGGCGGGATCACCACCGACATAGGACCTCGAGTTCGTTTGAAATGGAATCGACCTTGGGTCAATGACAAGGGCCATAGTCTTAGCTTTGAGCTGGAAGCTGCGCAACCGAAGCAGAGTGCATTGTTTGTTTACCGTATTCCTATGAACAATCCGGTGGATGATTATCTCGATATCCAAGCGGGATATCTGCTTGAAAAAACCAATGATACCGAGAGTGACAAGATTGTGATTTCTACCACCCGCCAATGGAGTTGGGATAATGGTTGGACTCCGTCGGTTTTTGTAAAATGGCAACATGAAGAATATGTACAGGCCAATCAACAATCGGTTAGTAATTTGGTATTACCTGGGGTTAATTGGGCGAGGCTGCGCACTCGAGGCGGTCTTGACCCTTATTGGGGAGATAATCTACAAGCCAGTATTGAAGTTGGACACCCTTACTGGGGTTCTGATGTTGAGTTGCTGCGGTATACCTCGTTAGCTAAATGGTTACGCGCATATCAAAAGCATCGTTTGTTATTGCGTGTGGATTTAGGTGGGGTGTTAGTCGACAACCTCAGTGACGTTCCAGCCTCGATGCGCTTTTTTGCCGGTGGAGACCAAAGTATCCGTGGTTATGATTACAAAACCATTTCGCCTACAAATAACCAAGGCCAGTTGATTGGGGGAAAATACCTAGTCACTGGTAGTGCTGAATACAATTACCAATTTGCCAAGAATTGGCGAGTCGCCACTTTTGTTGACGCAGGTACCGCAACGAATGACTTTTCTGAGCCAACATCTGTTGGGGTTGGCATGGGGATCCGCTGGATCACTTTAATCGGTCCTTTACGTGTCGATATCGCTAAGGGTTTGCAAAATGAATCCGAACCCTGGAGATTGCATTTCTCTATAGGTCCCGATTTATGATCTTTAAATGTATTAAGTTTGTGGTCATCGCCGTGAGTGCGGTGCTTTTTAGTTTGATTATTGCGCTATCATTTAGTCCAAGTACCGAGTGGTTGTTAGTGCAAGTGTCGAAGGCCGTCGATGGTTTAACGATCCTTCAGCCTCAGGGCAATTTCTATCAAGGTATTCAAGCCCGGCAAGTGGTTTGGCAGCAACCAGGTTTGACTGTACAGTTAAACCAGCTCAAGCTTGGTTTTGATTGGGTGTGCATTAGTCAAACCCAGCTCTGTATCGATCACTTGGATACAAGCCGTATTAGGCTTGATCTTGATTCCGAGGTGATGGCGGCTAGCGTGTCGACCACTGAGCCTGCACCAAGCACTTCGCCAATATGGACGCCGCCAGTTCCTTTTGTTTTACAGCGATTGAATGCAGGGGATGCCTTACTCAATCTAGACGGGGTCGCGCTTAGCTGGCATCAGTTGGATTTGCGGGCAAACTGGCAGCACCAGACGATCGAGCTTGAGCAATTATTGCTAGAGCAATGGGCAGTCGTTCTGCCAGAATCTCAGCTTAATACTACTTCAACTCAGCCAAATAGCTCGCCGCTCCCCGATACATTGACAATATCATTACCCGATATTAGCCTGCCTTATCAGGTGAATGTGAAGCAACTTCGTTTTAGTCAGGGGCGGGTCAATGACGGTCAGAATGACTACCTGTTTCCTGAGTTGACACTCGCCGCGACAGTCGGTTTTTCATCGGTAGATATTCAGGTGCTGCACTTACTTAGCCCTTGGGGCGAGTTAGACCTGAGTGGTCGTCAGGGTTTTCAAGCGAGTTTTGCTTCACAATTAATCGGCTCTTGGAAGATGCAAGTAGAGCAGCAGCCACTTGACATCGAATTTTCGTTACACGGCGACGGTACTGATTTAGTCAGCGATATTCACAGTCGTGGTTGGTTGGCCGCAGAGCTACAGTTACAGAGCGCTTGGCTTAAGCCAAATATTCCTTTCCAATTAGACGCCAAGTTGCAACAGAAATTTCCATTATTGTCCGAGCAACTTTCACTGGCCAGTTTCAAGCTTCATGCCGAAGGCGGACTCAAGCAGTATCATTTACAATGGCAAAGTGAGCTTTCGGGTTTACAGGACTTGTGGCTAAACGGGAAAGTGACAGGAAATTTAAGCCAAATAGACCAATTTTCAATGCTTGGTGAATTGTTGGATGCGCCGCCGGAAAATTCGTCAACAGTGGCGCCAGAATCGACAGCGAAGCCTAAATCTCTGGGCGGGTTTCAGTTACAAGGTTCGGCATCCTGGCAAGCTCAGTTGCAAGCCAACGTTTCGCTCAATATAGAGCAATTAGCGCTTCATCATTGGTTGGCCCTAAGTGATGAGTTTGCATTACCTAAAATAGATGGCAAGCTCAACGCGCAGCTCAGTGAGCAACAATGGCAAGTCTCTCAGGCCGATTTTACTGGCCTTTGGTTTGAGCTACCCTTAAGCGCATCATTAACGGCTGAGGGAAACCTGAAGGGGCAAACTAACCAAGGCTATTTAGACTTGCGTTTGGGCCACAGTCAATTACTTGCCGACGCAAATCTTGTCGGTGATAAACTACGCTTGAACAGTACTCTAGATACCCCCCAGTTGGCAGAACTGCCTTGGTTGAGTGGGGGGCGCGCAGGCCTAAATTTAAAACTGAAAGGGCCGCTTAATCAGCCTTTCATCGATTGGTCCTTGCAAGCCGATGATATTGAAACTAAGCAGCTTGGTCTCGATTCACTCAGTAGTAAAGGTCAGTTGAATTTAGACTCGAGTTTGACGGGAAAATTTGGTTTGAATTTGTCCCGATTAACGTTAGCAGAGCAGGTAATTGACAATGCCAGTATCAACTATAGTAGTGACAAAAGTCATCAGCAGTTAGCCCTTAAGCTTGAGCAAGTTGCTCGTAAATTAAATATGTTATTGCAGGGTCAAGGAGATTTGCAGCAATGGAATGGGCAAGTCAGTGATGCTGATATAGAAGCGGAGCTGGGGACTTGGTCTTTGTCTCAGCCGATTGATTTAACCTTGGTTGAGGGGATAGCCACCGTTGGTGCTCATTGCTGGAGTAAGCGACCGAGCCAGTTGTGTTTGAACGCGCCCTTAAGCAGTGATGGGAATAGTACACTCGATTTAAGTATTGAACAGTTCGATTTTGCCAGCCTAAAATTGTTTATGCCGGAAGGACTAGCATTAGAAGGCCGCGCCTCCTTGCACCTCGATTCTAGCTTGAATCGATGGCGACCAAAAAAAGGGAAACTTAAGCTCAAATTTTCACCGGGTCGCATGCTACGGCATCAAGAAAATGAAAATTTAAGTTTGGCGTATCAACAACTGGATCTGAGCGTGGATCTCGTAAACCAGCGCTTACGTTGGCAAGCACGCTTGTCATCGGAGCAATTAGGAACGATTCGCTCTCAGGGGAATGCCGATTTGCTACGTGATGGTGAGCTTGCAGCCGAGCTTCGCTTAGAAGATCTGCAGCTATCTCCCTTGTTACCTTTTGTTGAAGCGTTGAATCATTTGTCAGGCCAGGTGAATGGAACTGTGAGCGTCGCGGGCAAACTTAAATCACCGAAGTTGCAGGGAGAAATTAATCTTGTCGAGGGAGTACTCAGTGGCCCCGATATTCCTTTAACGATAGAGCAGCTGCAAAGTCGTCTGATCTTTAATAATCAAACGGCAAGTTTAAATGGCAGTTTTCGTAGCGACGGCCGAGATGCAACTTGGCAAGGTCAATTTACATGGCCAAATGACAAATTACTCGGAGACATCGACTTTACTGCCGATAAACTGTTAGTCAATGTTGATCCTTATGCAAACCTTGTTGTTTCGCCAAATATAACGGTGGCCATTAGCGATAGTTTGATAGCCGTTGGTGGTACGGTTAGGGTGGATGAAGGCGAAATAAAAGTGAAGTCTTTACCTGAGTCGGCGGTAACTGAGTCAAGTGATGCGATTGTGATGGAAGAGCAGAGTGAGACTCCGACCACCAAGCATACCTCTTTGGATGTGACGGTTACCTTGTCCGATAGTTTGAGTTTACAAGCCCTTGGATTAGATACTCGCTTGCAGGGGCAGTTAAATTTGAAACAACAGCCCACAGAGCCTTTGATTGCAAATGGACGGATCGAACTCGTTGACGGTAAGTTTATGGCTTATGGTCAAAACCTCATCATAGAGAAGGGGTGGTTAATGTTCACCGGGCCTTTAGATCAACCTTACTTAGATTTTCAAGCTATTCGAAATCCCGCCACAATTTCGGACGATGTTACGGTGGGCGTCAAGGTTGTCGGTTTGGCCGATGCGCCTCAAGTCAACTTATACTCTGATCCTGCGATGTCGCAGAATGAAATGTTGTCATATTTGTTACGTGGACGTGCGTTAGGCGATAACGAACAAGATAGTAATGCTCTCTCTGCAATGCTGTTGAGCGCTGGTGTTAATCGTGCTGGTGGTTTGGTTGGCAATGTTGGGAATACTCTGGGGGTTAAAGATTTGTCCTTAGCGACAGCAGGCTCTGGTAGCGCAACTCAGGTTGAGGTGAGCGCATATATCTTACCCGGAGTGCAGGTGCGTTATGGGATGGGAGTATTTGATCCGGTGAATGAGTTGACCGTGAAGTATGAGCTATTACCGAAGTTGTTTATTGAAGCCTTTTCTGGCCTAAATAGTGCCTTGGACATCTATTATGAGTTTCATTTGGAGTAAAAAACAAACGGGATCCAAGCCAATATAAATAGATATTGGCTTGGATTACAGAGCTGTCTAGTAGAGTAGGCTAAAGTACTTACGTCTAAATTGAGAGGCCAGAGGATCACCATTTAAGGTCGCCAAAATATCTAAAAAGTTCTTTTTGATCTGACCATCGAGACTTTCTAGGTTTTTTTGTAATATGCTAAACAATAATTCTAAGGCCTCTTGGTTACGCCCTGCTTGTGAATATTGAATGGCTAAGTTTAAGCGGATCTGTTCATTATCTTCAGGGCTGTTTATTTTCGCTTCCAAGGCCTTTATTTCGGGGCTGTCGGCAGCTGCTTGCAATAATTCCAATTGGCTTTTTAAAGCGTGATAATCGGCTTGTTGCTCTTCTAAAGGCAAACCATTTAATAGTCCTTCGGCTTCTTCTGTCTGCTGATTATTTAACAAGGCTTGGATCAATACTAAGATGATGTCGTTGCGTTGCGGAGCAAGTTGATGCGCTTGACGAATCTGCATTAAAGCTTCGACGGGTTGTTCTTCTGCTAACAGAGCCTTTGCCTTATTGAACAGTTGTTCTTCAGGGGGAGGCAGATAACGACCAATGGTTTCACTAATCACTTCAGGGGCGGGGATCTCAGCGAAACCGTCCACTGGGCGTCCTTCTTTTAAAATAACCACTGCGGGTGCTTGAGTCACCCCCAGCTGTTGAGCCAATTGGGCTAATTCATCCATGTTCAAGCGCGCCAAAATAAAGCTAGCGTCGCTTTGTTGGTGAATATTTTGTAATAATTGGAATAGTGCTTCACATTGAGGACTAGCGGGTGACCAAAAATGAACCACCACGGCTTGATTGAATGACCCTTCTATTAATACTTGTTGGGCGTTTTCGAAACTAATATCGATAACAGATGTACTCGGCTGCATAGTGTTTCCTAAAAATTATTTAAGCTTAATTTGGTGATTAATCGCTAGTTTTTCAAGTCAAAGACCAAGATTAGCAAATTAGCGATAATAATGCGGAAATTTAACAGGTAAACTAAGCATCAGTTCAATTTATTCTAACAGGACGTTATGGAATCTTTGTCGTTAGGCGATCTTACAATTTTATTGGTCGAACCATCTAATATGCAGCGCAATATCATACGCACTCGTTTTCACGAAGCGGGCATTGATAACTTTTTAATGGCTGAAAACTGCCAACAAGCGGTGAACTTAGCAATTCAGAGTGCCCCCGACTTAGTCGTAAGCTCGATGTACTTTATGGATGGCACCGCGACGGACTTAGTGCAACAGTTACGCGCTAACGACTTAAGCCGTGATATCGCCTTTATGTTGATTTCGAGTGAAGCCTGCCACCATACCCTAGATGCGATTAAACAGGCAGGGGTGATAGCAATTTTACCGAAGCCTTTTGAATTTACTCATTTGTTAGCCGCATTACAGGCGACGATTAGTTACATAGAACCGGATGCTTCTTATCTGGCTAATATTGATTATTCAAGCAAACGAATTTTGGTGGTCGACGATAGCCAAACCGCGCGGCGGCACATTTCTAAAGTGCTGGAAAACATCGGTATTCGTCAGGTGCTGGTGGCTGAGCACGGACAGCAAGCCTTAGCTTTGCTTGAACAGCATCCAGTTGATTTAGTGATTACTGATTACAATATGCCGGTGATGGATGGGGCGGCTCTAATTGAGTCTTTGCGACAGCATCCAAGGTTTTGTGATATTCCTGCCTTGATGGTGACATCGGAAAATAATGGCGCGAAGCTTGATGGAGTTCGTCAAAGTGGTGTCTCAGCTTTAGTCGATAAGCCTTTTGATATTGATGTTGTCAAACAAGTCTTAGCGAGCTTGTTTGACCATCAATAAGTGATTCCGCCATTATTCGAAGATCTGATCACCCATTTGATCGATGAAAGTTTTACATTTATGCACCGCCAGTTCTGCTGCATCTTCAGCGCTGGCGCAGGTATCGGAGCGAATAAAATGATGTTGTTTTACTTCATCAGCAATGGTTTTGCTAATCATTGCTGAGACACGATACTGACCATTGGCTGACTGTGGGCAGGCCGCGATAATAAAACCTTTATATTCTTGCTCAGGGTAGCTTTTGGCTGGTGTGGGTGTAGATTCAAATAATTTCTTAAATGCCGAAAAAATACTCATCTTAGTGAATTTCCTAAAATTAAACTAAAAATATTAGTGCGACGGCGCGTTTAGCCCTCACCCTAAGGTATGATGCATGATAACGAGCATCTCATCTTAAGCGCAATGGAATTACCGTGATATTAGAGTTTATTTCATCCCAGTTTAATCAATTTAGCGGTCTATCGACCATCTGCCTATTGTTGTTAGTGATTTTGCTTTATATACAAAGGCAGCTTTCTCGACGTTCGATGAAGGAACAATTCGCTGGATTGAAATTACAGCTTGAGCAAACGAGTGCTCAATTAGTTACCACGGGCCAAGCTTTGGAAGACGCGACTACAAATCTTCATCAGCAACAGTTAAAGAATGCAGCTTGTGAAAATGAACTCCATCATTTACGCGAGTTGTCAGAGCAATTTCAGGCTAACCAACAATTGTTACAACGTGAGCAGCAACGCTGTGCGCTGTTGCAACAAAAAGACCTTAACTTACAAGACCGGATCCGTTACCTAGAACAGAGCGAAGCTCGAGTGAGTGCTCAGTTTGAGCTGTTAGCTAACAAAATTTTCTCGGAAAAAGGTCAAGAATTACAACAACAAAGTAAGCAAAGTATCGAAGCGGTATTGCAACCTTTAAAACAACAGTTAGACGGTTTTAAACAACAAGTTCAAAGCAGTTATGAGAATGAAGCCAAACAGCGACATTCACTAAAAGATCAAATCGTCACTTTGCAACAACTCAATCAGCGAATGAGTGATGATGCGGTAAAACTAACTAAAGCACTTAAAGGCGATAATAAACAGCAAGGGGATTGGGGAGAATTGATCCTCGAGCAAATTTTGCAATCTTCTGGTTTGCGAGAAGGTTATGAGTACCACACTCAAGTGATGGGGGTAAACCAACACGGGCAGAAAATAAAACCCGATGTTGTGGTTAAATTGCCGAATGACAAAGCGGTGATCGTCGACTCAAAAGTCAACCTTGTGGACTATGAGCGCTATTTTAATAGTGAAGACAAAGAGCAGCAGCGTAGTGCTTTGAAGGCACATGTTAAAAGCCTACGTCAGCAAATTATTGGTTTAAGTAAAAAGGATTACCAAACCTTATATCAGCTGAACTCTTTAGATTACGTATTACTATTTGTGCCGATTGAAGGTGCCTACCTTAGCGCGCTGGAGCATGATCCCCAGTTGATTAAGTTTGCGATTGAAGCCAATATTTTGCTAGTGAGTCCTAGTAGTTTGATGGTTGCCTTGCGAACCATTCAGAATTTATGGCGCAGTGAACATCAACAACAGAATGCACAAATCATTGCGCAACGCGCTGGTAAGTTATTTGATAAGTTTGTCGCTTTTACTGAAGATTTAACGACACATGGCCAACAAATACAGCGAGCTTCTGATAGCTATCACAGTGCGATGAATAAACTTAGCTCAGGCAAAGGCAACTTGATTAGGCAGGCTCAACAATTGAAAGACTTACAAATTAGTTCAAGCAAATCGCTAGCGGATAATTTTTTGGAAAACAATAAATTGTCAGATGAAGGGGCGTGAGGGTAGCACTGCCAAGTATTCGTATTGGCAGTGCTTTGAATGTTACTCTACATCGCTGGTCGGTGTTCAATAGAGCTGAGTATTTGTGAAGATTGGGCGGCACATTCAATCGTTAATTGATTGTGATTGAGTGTTAATTGTTCTCCAGATAATCGTTCAAGGTAGCAGCGTGATTCCAGTACGAAATGTTCTAACGAGATGGTGAGTTCTTGGGCTGGCCCGCGATTGACGACCACAATACTGTGTTGACCAGGTATCCAACGTAGATAGACCCAGATGTCAGCTTGTTCTGCAAGACTTATCAGATCCCCCTGTTGTAGTTCTATACGCTCTTTACGCAATGCGATTAAGCTTTGGTAATGCTTGAACAGCTTGTGATCCCATTGATCTTGATCCCAAGGGAAGCAGCGACGACAGTCTGGATCGTTGCCACCAGTGACTCCCACCTCGTCCCCATAATAGATAGACGGTACACCGATATAAGTGAGTAAAAGCGTTACGGCGATCTGCTTCAGTTGACGATTTTCTTTGACTAGATGTAAAAATCTTGGGGTATCGTGACTGTCTAATAAATTATATTGGGCAAGTTGATTAGCAAATGGGATTGAGGCTCGGGCCTCGGCAAGCCAGGTTGCTAAATCGACTCCGCTTAGGTGAATTGGTGCATGTCTTGGTACGTCGGTGTCAGTGAGAAAGGCAACCACAGGATGGCAAAATCCATAATAATTCATCGCGCCGTCTTGTTGTTCTCCTTGTAACCATTGGCTAGCTTCTGAAAAATGCTCTCCGATCATATAGGCTTGTGGGTTGGTTTGTTTAATCGCATTTCTAAATTGGCGGATGTGATGCGCGTTATTTAGAGCGCTGTTGTGTTCACCGAGCATGTGTGCCACATCAAAGCGCCAACCATCAATTTGATAGGGTGGTTTGAGCCAATGTTTAAGCATGGCGTCTTTTCCAGAATAGATCGCTTGCTGAACTTCTGGCTCAGCAAAATTCAGCTTAGGCAGACTGGTAATCCCCTTCCAAGACCAGTAGTGGCCGTCGTTATCAAAATGATACCAATTACGATAGGGAGAGGAGGGATGATTATAAGCGCCGTTTTTGCCTTGTTGATAGAAGTCGATCCAAGGGTGTTGATTCGAGGTATGATTTACAACAGCATCGAGCATTAACTTCATATGTCGTGTTTTTAAGGCTGCGCTTAATGATATTAGCGCCTTGTTTCCGCCAAAGTGAGGTTCAACTTGCCAGTAATCAACGCAGTCATATTTATGGTTGCTGGGGGAAGCAAATATTGGATTCAGGTAAAGAGCGGTGACTCCCAGTTGTTGAAGATAATCGAGTTGTTGCTCGATACCTATTAAATCACCACCGTAAAATTCGGTAGCGCCGGTTCCCGAGTGAGTTTTTGCTACTGGCTCTCCCCATTGTTTTTGCACCACAGGCCGACCATCTTGGTGATATTGATAGGTATCGGCGGACGGGGTTATGTCGGGTTTGCCATTGGCGAACCTTTCAGGAAATATCTGATAAAAAACCTGTTGTTTGACCCATTCAGGAGGCTGAGCATCAGAATGAATTTTAAAGTGATAATGTTTTTGAGGAAGGCGCACCGACTCACCTGCCGCATGCAGATAGACTTGTCGATCGCTATACACAAATTTAAAGCAGTAGAGAGTATGGGGAGCATGAACACTCACCGGAATTTTAACTTGCCATTTTAGCCAAGAGCCACTGGTTGAGCAGGGCTGCATGTCCATGAATAGTTCCTCATGGTCTGGCTCAATTCGAATCAGGACTTGTTCATATTGCTCTGCTGGATCAGTATACAAGGTAATGAGGTAATGCTCGGCTTGTCGAACGACTTGGCTTTGCGGATGAAATCTAAAACTTGTCATATCTATACCTCGCTGGTTTGCAATCTTGCTTCGTTCGATTCGTTGTCAAACAACAGATTGAGCTTAACACTGTAAATTTACTAATGACTTATGAGTCATTTGGCTTGTTCAAAGCTTGCGATTTCCTGGGGAGTCAAGGTTCTATATTCACCCGGTGCAAGTTGTTCATCGAGCTTTATTTGCCCAACTTGCCAACGATGTAAACCAAGCACTTTATTCCCTAAAGCGGCAAACATACGTTTTACTTGATGATATCGTCCTTCGGTAATTTGTAGGTCAACTTCTGTTGCACTGAGTGGCTCAATTAAAGCGGGTTTGGTTAATTTATCTTCACCACGCAACAAAATACCTTGTCGAAGTTGCTCTAAATCCTGCAAACTGAGCGATTCTGCTAGTTGGACTCGGTACGCTTTATATTTCCCACTGTTGGGGCTAGTGACGCGATGGGACCATTGTCCGTCAGTGGTAAGCAGTAGTAAGCCACTGGTATCTAAGTCTAAACGTCCGGCTGCATGGAGTGCAACGGGTGCAGCGGTGGTAATTAAAGAGAGCGCACTTGGATGACCCGCTTCCGCGGCAGTACTCAGGTAGCCCGTGGGTTTATGGAGCATGAAATAATGCTGAGAGATTAAGCTTAATGGTTGACCATCTAGATGTACTTGTTGCTCCGCATACAGCGTTTGTTGTGCTTGTACCTTCAATTGGAGGTCAATTGTCACTCGCTTATTTTTGATTAGTTTTTTAGCATCACTGCGGGAAATGGACATTGCTTTTGAAAGGTATTTGTCTAATCGACAAGGGTATTTCATAATGGCCCTAATATAAGCATAAATGAGGATAATAACGTTAAATTGGCTATGACAACAAACGCTTTATGCCGCTCAGATATTGAATTATTGGGCAACATTGTAACCAAGCAAGTGACCCTTCGTTATTTTAGCGATGGGACTGCTATCACTCAATTTGACTTGTTGGTAAAGAAAAAAACGAAACCGCCAGCCAAGGAACGTGTAGATGTGTTCACGGTTACTGCACGCGCAGATGAAGCGGAGCGCTTAAAACAATATGCCAAAGCCGGAGATGGGGTGGTTGTCAAAGGGCGACTTAGATATCAAAAAGACTCTGAAGGGCGGATTATTAGCGCCATAGAAGCAGAACAACTAAGTTTTATTGGCGCGCCTACCCAGTTGTACTGGAACAAGTTAACCTTAGTTGGCCAATTGCTTAGTAAGTCTTCATTACGTCAGAGCGTGAATAACCAAAGTTATTTAAAGTTACAGCTAGCTACTGATGACGCGGAACCGGCACAGCTTACCAGCTGCAATCTGTGGGGTTACCCCGCAGAATTAGTTGATAAGCAATCGAATGTAGGTGACAAGCTAGTGATTGACGGTAGTCTAAAGAAAGCTTTTGCCGAAGACTTGCTCATTTCTCCGGTGCTGGTCGATGGTCATACATGTGTTTTGATCAACCAGTTCTAGTAAGCTTTTAATATCTCGCTGTGGTAATCGTTTATATTAATAACAAGACCTTGTTTTGCGATTGCCTCATCAAGCTGCTGTTCGGATAAATTCAGTTCAGTTAGCATGAGAGTGTTGTCGTCAAGTTGCCAAATTTGACGGCTTCCCTGATAACTAAACTTGATTGCAGTGAAGGCATTCAATTCAGCTCGATCACAAGCTTGCACGAGAGAAGACATCTTTCGATTAATTTTGTTTAGTTCTTGTTTTAAATTCCAAATATAGACGACCTCATCAAACCAAGGCTGATTTTTGCAATAGCGAACGATTGGAAACATCGACACCACTGCGCTCACGACTCCAAGCAGATTGAATATAAAATTATCATCATTCTTAGAAAATAAGTAAATCCAACAACTTGACCAAACTAAGCTTGAGATAATTAATACCGTAGATATGCCAAAGTAGCAGTATCGGGAGCGAGTCTGATAACGTTGTTTGTCTACTGGTTTTAGTTGCATTATTGTTCCTTCAACGATATTTAAAGAGAATGATTCTAATAAATTATTAGTCATTATATATGACCAAACCGTGACTTTTATATCGCTATTTTTGATGATTTAAAAAAACTATCAATTATTCCAAATTCTCTAGTTTTCAGTTTGTTAGTTAGCAACTATGATAAACTTATAGTTTCCTCTTTTATATTGTTAACAAGGAATATTTATGAAGCGTTCCAAGGAAATAGGCCGCATATCTTCGGTGTTAGGAATGATGCTTTTGTCAGTCTTTTTTGTGAGTGGCTGCGATAACGCACCACCTCCAGCACCAAAGGTCATAGCAAAGGTTAAAGTTTTAGAAGTGACCACCAGAGAAGTCAGGCCAAGTAACGAATTTGTTGGCAGAACTGAAGCCACCCAAGATATTATTTTAAAAGCAAAAATTAGAGGTGAATTAGTAAAAATTAATTTTGTTGAAGGGAGCATTGTCGAAAAGGATCAGTTGCTTTTTGAAATTGATCCTGAGCAATATACTACCGCGCTTAACGCTTCAAAAGCTTTAGTGGCTCAAGCGAAAGCTGCATTTGATACCGCGGTTCTCAATTTTAAACGCGGTGAAGGTTTAATTAAAGATAACTTCATCAGTCAATCTGATTACGATAATTTATTATCGAAAAAGCTTCAGGCTGCCGCTGCATTACAGAGTGCCCAAGCTGATTTAGACAATGCCAAGCTAGAACTTGGGTATACCAAGATATATGCGCCATTTACCGGACGGATTAGCCGTTCAGCTGTTTTTACCGGAGATTTGATTGTGCCGGAACAAACTGAATTGGCGAGTTTGGTGCAAATGGAACCTGTTTGGGTAAATTTTCAAATCCCAGAGAAAACTATTATGGCTGCGCAACGTGCCCATAAATCGATATCTACACCTTTCAAATTGGGAGATTTCCCAGTCAAAATGCGTTTCCCTGATGGCAGCATGTATCAAGAAACGGGCAAGATGGACTTTGTGGATAATCGGGTCGATGCAACGACGGGTACTTTGGCGATTCGCGCCGAATTTGCCAATAAAGATGATCTGGTGGTGCCGGGCTTGTATGTCACGGTGATCATTGAGTCACCTAATATGCAACAAGTGATGCTGATCCCGCAGCGTGCGGTTCAAGAAGATCAACAAGGTCGATATGCATTAATTGTGGATAAACAAAATATAGTTCAACGAAAAAACCTTGAGTTAGGGGAACGTTACGGGATTGACTGGGAAGTGAAAAACGGATTGGACAAAGGGGATTTAGTCATCAGCGAGGGCTTACAAAAAGTTCGTATTGGTGCTGAAGTCGAACACGAGATGGATACTATCCAGCCTTTCACTGAAGCTCAATCTTAAGGAGTCGGTGATGATTAGTAAGTTTTTTATTCATCGACCCAAATTTGCCTTTGTTATTTCTATTGTTTTAACTTTGGCTGGCTTGTTGTCGATCCCGGTATTACCGGTTGCTGAATTTCCCAATATTTCTCCGCCTTCCGTTTCGGTGACGACCAGTTATCCTGGTGCGAGTGCCGATGTGGTGGCAGACACTGTGGCCAAGGTTATTGAAGCCGAAGTTAACGGCGTTGAAAATATGATTTATATGGAGTCAAAAGGCGCCAATGACGGCAGTTACTCCTTAAGCGTTACTTTTGAAGTTGGTACCGACGTTGACATGGCGCAAGTGAATGTGCAGAACCGGGTTCAGCAGGCTATGCCTCGTCTACCTTACGAGGTCCAGCGCAGCGGAATTAAAGTTCAAAAGCAAGATCCCAATATTTTGATGATGCTCAACTTGATATCACCCAATGAAGGTTTAGATAATTTATTTCTGAACAACTATTTGGGGATCAACATCAAGGATAACCTTGCCCGAGTGAATGGGGTATCAAAGGTTAGCATTATTGGTGGGATGGATTACTCAATGCGGATTTGGTTAAATCCAGACCGAATGGCTAGTTTAGGTGTTAGCGTTGATGACGCGATTGCGGCTATCGAAGAACAGAATATTCAAGTTGCCGCAGGCCGGATTGGTGCAGCACCTGTGCCCCGGGATCAACAGTTTCAATATACCTTATCCACGAAGGGACGTTTAAGTCACCCCGAAGAGTTTGAAGAAATTATCGTTCGTTCCAATCCGGATGGGAGCGCCGTATATTTAAAAGATATTTCTAGGGTTGAATTGGGGGCGGCAAGCTATGATGCTGAAGCAAAACTGGATAATAAGGACTCAGCATTACTGTTTATTTATCAAACCAGTGGTGCCAATGCTTTAGAAGTCGCAAAAGGTGTTAGAGAAGAACTGGATCGCTTAAGTGTTCAGTTTCCCGAGGATATGGATTACAAAATCCTTTACGACACGACAGAATTTGTTCAAACCTCGATTAATGAGATGTTAGAAACGCTGTTGATTGCGGTGGCTTTGGTTATCTTTGTGGTTTATGTTTTCTTACAAGATTTCAGGCAAACCCTAGTACCTGCTATCGCGATACCGGTCTCATTGATTGGTACCTTTGCATTTCTATTGGCAACTGGCATGAGCATTAATACTGTTTCGTTATTTGCTTTGATCCTTGCAATTGGGATTGTGGTCGATGATGCGATTGTGGTTGTGGAAAATACCACCCGTTTAATGCAAGAAGAAGGTTTGAACGCTGTCGATGCGACTATCAAATCGATGCAAGAAGTGACAGGCCCTGTGGTCGCAACCACTTTGGTACTGTTAGCTGTATTCGCCCCTACCGCTGTGATGCCGGGAATCACTGGACAAATGTATGCTCAGTTTTCCATTACCATTTGTATCTCGGTACTCATTTCTTCCGTGAATGCCTTAACCTTGAGTCCGGCACTATGTGCCTCTTTATTAAAAACCCCTAAAGTTCATGAAAAGGGCTTTCATGCTGTCTTTAACCGCTATTTTGATAAAGCCACTGGGAAATATAGTGGTTTTGTATCGGGGATGGTCAGAAAGTTGTCGATTGTTGGAATTGTTTATGTGCTATTGCTTGGTGCGACTGGCTATTTTGCAACTTCATTACCGACTGGTTTTGTACCGACTGAAGATAAGAAGGCATTTTTTGTAGATGTTCAATTGCCTAATGGTGCATCAATTAACCGAACCAAAGACGTAATTGGCAAAATGGTTGACGAACTCAACCAGTTGGATGGTGTGACTAACGTTATTTCGGCTAGTGGTTATTCAATTATTT
Source organism: Agarivorans sp. QJM3NY_33 (assembly GCF_050870865.2). NCBI lineage: Bacteria > Pseudomonadati > Pseudomonadota > Gammaproteobacteria > Alteromonadales > Alteromonadaceae > Agarivorans > Agarivorans sp. QJM3NY_33. The sequence continues at coordinate 2,536,758 of NZ_CP194039.2, read as the reverse complement.
CAGGCGCGGTGTCTTCAAATGCGGGGCTTATGGTGGTGATTTTATCCCATTGGGATGAACGTAACGATCCCGCATTAATTGAGTCGAGTATTTTAGCAAAAGCAAATGCTGCGCTGAGTCGTTATGGCGAAGCGCAAGCGATGGGATTTTCGTTGCCGGCTTTACCGGGGGTGGGGACCGTCGCAGGTGTTGAGTTTTATATTCAAGACACCTTGGGGCGAAGTCCTGCGCAATTGGCCAGTGTGATGCGGGCTACCGCAGTAGAAGCCGCAGGCGTTCCGGAACTAGCCGCTGCTTTTAGTACTTATCGTGCGGATGTACCACAACTGTTCGTTGATGTTGATAGACAGAAAGCAAAAGTGCAGGGGGTACAATTGAATAGTATTTTTACCACGCTGCAAACGATGCTAGGCTCTAAATACGTCAATGATTTTAACCGTTTTGGTAAGGTCTTTCGGGTATACATGCAAGCCGAAACTGAATATAGAAACTCTGAACAAGATATTTCTCGTTTCTATATTCGCAATAAGTTTGATGAAATGGTCCCTCTAACAACTTTGGTGACTGTTGAGCCTAAATTGGGGCCGGAGTATATCAACCAATTTAACTTATATGGCGCAGTGAAAATGAATGCTTTCCCAGCACCGGGCTATAGTACAGGGCAAGCGATTGAAACGGTTAAACGAATTGCGGAAAATAGTTTTCCGGTCGGTTATACCTACGAGTGGTCAGGGCAAACTTATCAGGAGTTAAAAGCTGGTAATTTGGCACCGCTTATTTTTTCTCTAGCCCTCATTTTTACCTATTTGTTCTTGGTCGCTCAGTACGAAAGCTGGACGATACCTATTTCAGTGATGCTTGCGGTACCTATCGCGATTTTAGGGGCTTTTGTTTACATTTGGATTATGGGTTCCGATGTGAACTTATATACTCAAATCGGCTTGGTTTTATTGATCGGTTTAGCCTGTAAGAATGCTATTTTGATTGTTGAATTTGCCAAGCAATTGCGAGAAAGCGGTATGACAATTCGAGATGCTGCGGTAAAAGCTGCTCGCCTACGTTTTCGAGCCGTATTGATGACTGCCTTCTCGTTTATTCTTGGGGTGATCCCCTTAGTGATTGCGACTGGTGCAGGGGCGGCTAGTCGCGTGTCTTTGGGTTATGCGGTGATGGGCGGGATGATCGCCGCCACCCTTGTTGGGACTTGTCTGGTGCCCGTTTTTTACGTAATGATGCAAAGTATGAGAGAAAAAGTAAAAGGTAAACAAGACATTATCGAATAATAGTCCAATGACTAACTTAGATAAAAAGCGGAAATCAGTTGATGATTTTCGCTTTTTACCTAGAACACGCGTAAATGAATTTATTTGAAGTGAAGTAAAGCTAAAAATAGTAGGGCTAACGGATTTGAATTATTCTTGCTCGGGGTCGAAGAAATAACAACAGCGAAGTTTAGGGTCGAAATTCTTAATTAGCGCCTGTGGTACGTCTTCCCATTTTACAGTTTGACTAATTTTGACGTCTGACTTACTGAGATCGATGACGCTAGCATTGCTGAAGCTTTTACCTTTTTCTAAAAGTAAAACTCTCGGTTTAAGTTTTTGTTTAGGGTTGCTCGACATCACCATTGCATAAGTTTGATCGGATAAGCTTACTATGGAGCCGGGGGGGTAGATACCTAAAGTATTCATTAACTGCTCTAAGTATAACTTGTTATATTTTGTTCCTGCATACTTATAGAGAAAGGCGAAGGCTTCTTGAGGTGTGAGTTTTTTCTGATGTGGTAAAGGTGAACATAGGTGTTCAAAAGCATCAACAATCGACAGTAACTGAGTGGTTTTATCTAGCTCTTTTGCTTTTAAACCTTTTGGGTAGCCGCTACCATCTAATCGTTCATGATGATTTAGCACCATCGGCAGAATTTCTTTTGGAAATGAACCTGCTTTTTTAATCAGGTCAGCACTAAATTTAGGATGAGTTTCAAAAAAACTCTGTTCTGCGGATTCCCATTCATTGGGTTTTCTGCGGATCTGCTGGGGAACTTTGAGTTCGCCAATGTCATGAACCATCGCCGCAATACACAACATCGAACATTCTTTCTCAGTAAAACCTAAATTCTTGGCCACTAAAGCAGAGAGAACAGCGACATTTACGCTGTGGAAAAAAATATCTTCTTCGCTACTGGGTTCCAAAATAACATAAACACTATGTGGTGATTTAGATTTAAACATCAGTTGTAAAGTGATATTTATTTGTTCGAATATACTGTAATAAGCTTCTTCAGGTTTATTGGTAAATTTAGTCAAGGCCAGACGAAAACTCTCTGAATTACGTAAGAATGCTTTATTCGCACGTTTTTGCGCGTGCCTTAATTCTTCTAGTATTGCTTGTTCCGGATCGATTTCTGCGATTGCTTCTGGTGCTTGCTCGTCGGTCGTAGCCGTGGTCACTAAGTTAACGTTAACGGTTGATTTATTGGGGAAAACTGTAATCACATCTAGGCCTAAAGAACGAACAACAGTTAATTGTTCTTCATTTTTTATTTTGAAGCTATTTCGCATAAAAGGGTGGGCAGTCCAACCAATCGGTAAGCTAATATAATGACCAACCTGTAAGCTGTTGGTGGGGATTTCTACTTTAGACATAAGCCCGTTACATAAATTCCTTTTCCTTATTGTAGTTAATACCTTAGTTTTTATAAATGCTTTAAGCTGTATAATTAGTCGCTTAGCCGAATTAATGACGTTACAATTACCCTCAAGCCGAAAATCTTGGTATAAACCTGCCTCTCTTGCAGGATCGCTCTTAAAATCGAGTACAGTATTTACTGAATGAAAAACAAACATATAACCTTAGCTATTACTGGCGCGTCCGGTGTTATTTATGCTATCCGGGTACTTGAGTTGCTCATCGAAAAGCAATTTACAGTGCATTTATTGATATCTAGTGCGGCAAAGGTCGTTATTGCAACGGAATTAGGCGAACAGTGGCCAACCGCAAAAGATAAAGTAGAACAGTTCATGCAGGAACGTTTTAAAGCTCAAAAAGGGCAAATTTTGTTACCTGGTAAAACGGATTGGTTTTCGCCGGTCGCTTCAGGCTCTGCTGCACCTAAAATGATGTTGGTGTGTCCTTGTAGTATGGGAACTTTGGCATCAATTGCGATGGGCCTATCAGATAATCTGCTGGAGCGAGCTGCTGATGTTGTCATTAAGGAAAAGGGACGTTTAGTCTTAGTGCCGCGGGAAATGCCTTTTTCTGCGATTCACTTAGAAAATATGTTGAAGCTCGCCAGAATAGGGGTTGATATATTGCCAGCTTGCCCTGGTTTTTATCACAATCCACAAAGTATTGAGCAACTCGTCGATCATGTGGCCTCAAGGATCCTCGATCATTTAGGGGTAGATAATCAGCTGGTAGGGCGTTGGGGATATGCTCAATAGAAAACAGGTGTATGTTGTTACACCTGTTTGAGTTGTCAGTTTTCTTCAGAGTTTTCTGTACAATCTTGTTGAATACAGTGCCCATAAAGATAAAGACTATGATTAGTGAGTTGAATACCATTGTTTTTAGCAATGTCGCGCTGGCGTTGCTCGATCACTTCGTCGTTAAATTCGATGACCTTCCCACAATCAAGACAAACTAGGTGGTCATGATGATTTTGAGTATTTAACTCAAATACTGACTTTCCGCCTTCGAAGTGGTGACGCGTAACAATACCTGCATCATCAAATTGATTCAGTACTCGATAAACGGTTGCAAGGCCAATTTCTTCGCCTTGTTCAAGTAGTAATTTATATAAATCTTCGGCACTGATATGCTGGTTATTCGGTGTTTGTAGCAAATCCAGAATTTTCATTCTGGGTAGCGTAATTTTAAGACCCGCTTTTTTTAGTGCGTGATTATTATCAGACATAGGTGATTTTTATCCCTTGCTGTTATCCATTCCATAACTGCCCGTAGTATACGGGCTTACGCACTAAACACAAAGCCCCAAGCTAAAAACTTGCTGCATTGATGTGGGTTAAGCCAGCGAATTTGTGCACTTGGCTTCGTTTTCGCGATGAACCACTACTCGTAGTGACTCGCCGATTACTGATGAAGCTCGCACATAGACTAGCGATTATAGTCACTAGGAAAAACTGACAGGTTTATTCCCGCTATGCCCTCTAACAGTATGCTGTAATAGTTTGTTTCTACATAAGCGCTGCAGATAAATGTGAACTCTTGCAATCAAAGTGGAGCTAAAATGGAACGCTCTGTTAGTTTAACCGCTAATTAGTTTGGCTGAGGTTTTGTTTGTAACGTTTAATGACTTTACGGACATAATCTTGGGTTTCTTGGTAAGGAGGGATCTTAAAACCATAGCGTTTTACGGTATTTTCTCCTGAATTGTATGCGGCAAGCGCTAATTGCAGCGATTGGAACTCATCTAATAACCAGCGAAGATAACGGCTCCCGGCCTCTATATTTTGCTCTGGAACAAAGGGATCGGTGACTGAAAATCGTTTTGCCGTTGCAGGCATTAATTGCATTAAGCCCATCGCGCCACTGCGTGAAACAGCATTGTTTTTATAATTAGATTCAGTTGCAATGATGGCATGGATTAAGGCCGGATCGAGATTGTATCGCTTTGCGGTGTCAATAATCAGTTGTTGATAAGCATTGTTGTTGAGTGGATTTGGGGCCTGTACGATGGATTTTGGTTTTGCAAATGCTTCCGGGGTGCGCATTAACAAACGCCATTTTGAGTCTTTTTTCTCTTGAGAAAAATGCATAACCCCTTGTTGGTCCTGATAAAACCAAACATCGGCATAGCTAGAAAAAGACACAATCAGTGAAATTAATAACAGTAATTTTGGCAATGCTCAACACCTCTAGCCAAAGTTAAGCATAATTATTGCCAATTGTGTTAGTTTATTAAAGAAAAACTGGGCTTTGCCCAGTCACTTAATCTTCTAACTCGGCCAAACACATCTCTTGGTAGACTTGCTGACACCAAGCTTTCACGCGTTCTTGAGTTAACTCCGGCTGGCGATCTTCGTCAATGCCTAAGCCTACAAAATGTTTATCGTCAGCTAAGGCTTTAGATTCTTCAAAATCGTAACTCTCAATTGGCCAATGCCCAACAACGGTAGCACCTTTATTCACGACGATATCGTTGATGGTACCCATCGCATCTAAGAAATACTCAGCGTAGTCTTCTTGGTCGCCGCAGCCGAAGATCGCAACCAGTTTTTCTGAGAAGTCAATTTGTTCCAGGTCAGGGAAAAAATCATCCCAATCACATTGTGCTTCCCCATAATACCAAGTGGGGATCCCTAATAGGATCAGTGAAAATTCATCAATGTCTTCTTTGGTCGACTTGGCGATATCTTTCACTTCAACTAGTTTTTTACCTAACTCTTTTTGGATCATTTGTGCAACGGCTTCGGTGTTGCCGGTGTCACTGCCAAAAAATATACCTACGCTTGCCATATTTTTCACCTGTATTACAAACTATTGATTTATTGAAAATTGACTATTCAATATTTTTTCAATCAATTCACTTCTGCTAATACCTGATTCGTCAGCTAATTGATTCAGTTTTTCGAATAGGTGTTGTTCAACTTTTAATTCTATTCTTTTAAGCCCATTTGCACGATCTCGTTTAAGTTGATTTCGTTTGTTGGCTTTCAATTGATCTTTGCGTTCTAAGGGGTTGGTTCTTGGCCGACCCACTCTTTTTTCGCTCGCAAATAGATCAATTGTGGTTCGATCTGTATTTTGTTTTGCCATTACTTTTAGAAACAACCGTTTAGCCTAAACCACTACCTTCCCAAGATAGCTGAATTAAGCCTTTTGCGACAAAGCCTGCACATCCTAAAAACAATACTAACCATACAACGGCGCGGCCGAAGGGGGGAACATTGCCTTTTTTGAGTACATCTTGAATAGCCATGCCAATAAGAAAAAATAAAATAACAAAGCCAATCGTTAAGGCAAGGCTTTCTATTTGATCGATGTATTGAGCAAACATGGCTATCCTCGGGAGAAAATTCGACGCGCACTATATCACAAAGCACAGCGAGGTGTTAAATATGCGTGCCTAAAAAACGCTCAGTCAAACGATTGAAAGTAGCAGGTTTTTCGGCATGTAGCCAATGTCCGGTCGCCGTTATTACTTTTAATTCAGCTTTGGGGAACTGTTGTACGGTACTGAGTTGCTGCTGACTAACAATATAATCCGAATTTTGTCCTTTGATAAACAAACAAGGCTGATTAAAAACGCCTAAAGGTTCCCAGTCAATAATGTTGTGGTAGCACCGAGATAATCGTTGGACATCAAATAACCAAGTCCAACCATTTTCTGCTTTAATTAAGGACTTAAGCAGAAATTGTCTAACACTTGGTTCATTAATATAGTGGGCTAACAATTGGTCAGCTTCGCTTCGACTGGTTACGGTGGCTACATCAAAGCTGTTTAAACCGCTAAATACCGCCTGGTGGTTATGTTGGTAGGCGACAGGTGCAATGTCTGCCACCACAATTGCAGACACTAGATCAGGGTAAAGCTGGGCGGTGGCCATTGCGACTTTCCCCCCCATCGAATGGCCGACAATAGCACATTGCTCAATCGCCAGTTGGTCGCATAGATCTTTTATGCTATTCGCTTGGGTTTGGTAATTCATTGATTCGCTGCGTGGTGAGAAGCCATGATTGAGCGCATCAACACTAATCACTTGATAATCATTTTCAAGCAAATGTTTCGCTAATATACCTAAATTAGATAAGCTGCCAAATAGGCCATGAATTAGTAAAACGGGGTAGCCCGTTCCTTGTTGTTTGTAGTGCAATTTCAAAATTTACCCTCTGCTCATTCGTCGACTAGTCTGCCTATCTCTCCTCGTATCTACAAGCCCTAAAAGGTGAGTTTAGTGGGCAAAATTTCAGCTTTTAATAGACTTATAAGGGATTAATGATGAGTTATTAACTTTGCTATGTATAATAAATCCATATTTAATCTGGCTTTATAAATAAAAATGGCAATGAAGACTATAGAAATTGAAGATGACTTGTATTTATACATTGCGGGACAAACTCAGCACATCGGCGAAAGCGCCTCTGATATCTTAAGACGCTTACTGGATGCACAATCCCAATTAAATGCCAGCTCAGAGTTAAATGATGCTCGCGTTGGTTCTCAAGCACTACCGTCTGTGCCAGCAGAACCAGTGATGGGCGAAGATGTCGAAGCGGATAAAGTTATTTCTTCTATACAGCATGTTGAATTTGATTTTTCTGGTATCGCAGAAGCGGGCAGCTCCACCAAACGATTTTTAGCTTTACTCTCTCAACTTTACTGCTTAGACCACTCTCGTTTTGCTAAAGCTTGTGTGATTAAGGGGAGTAAGCGGGAGTACTTTTCTCAAGCGAAAGAAACATTGTTAGCCTCTGGGAAAACGAGTAAGCCCCAAGCCATTCCTGCCAGCCCTTACTGGGTGATCACCAATACTAATACAGCCCGAAAACGTTACATTCTTCAGCATGTCGCTAGTGAGATGGGCTTGCAAGCAATACAAATAGAGCGTGTATGCGAGGCGCTCTAAACTTTTTTATTTTATAACTTAAGCAACGGAGACGCTATTCATGGCTATTCATCCTTTAGCAGGTAAGCCAGCTCAGGCTGAGCACCTAGCAAACATCCCACGTCTGGTCGCAGATTATTATTTGCTTGAACCCGATGTGAATGTACGCGAACAGCAGGTGGCATTTGGTACATCAGGACACCGCGGAAGTTCCAGTCAGCGGGCTTTTAATGAAAACCATATTTTGGCGGTCAGTCAGGCGATTGCAGAATATAGGGCAGAGCAGGGCACAACTGGTCCTCTATATATAGGTAAGGATACTCATGCTTTATCTGAACCAGCATTTTGCTCGGCAATTGAAGTGTTTGCTGCGAATGGTGTTGAGGTTCGCTATCAGGAAGGCTTGGGCTATACCCCAACGCCAGTTATTTCACATGCGATTTTGGCCTACAATCGTTTAGGTAAAGAACAAGCAGATGGCGTAGTGATTACACCTTCTCACAATCCACCAGAAGACGGTGGCTTTAAATATAATCCGCCAAATGGGGGCCCCGCCGATAGTGACGTGACCAAGCTTGTACAAGATCGGGCCAACGAAATTTTAGCCAATGATCTAAAAGACGTGAAACGTTTAAGCTACGACGCCGCGATTAAAATGCCGTCAATTGAAGCGATTGATTACATCAAACCTTACGTAGACGATCTAGCCAATGTATTGGATATGGATGCGATTGCTAAAGCAAAAGTTAAAATTGGTGTTGACCCTCTTGGTGGAAGTGGGATTGCTTATTGGCCTGTGATTGCCGAGACTTACGGTTTAGATATTGAAGTTGTTAATAAACGGGTAGACCCGACGTTCTCATTTATGACTTTGGACAAAGACGGTCAAATCCGTATGGATTGCTCGTCGCCTTATGCGATGGCGAGTTTAATTGCGCTTAAAGACAAATTTGATGTCTCGGTTGCCAATGATCCTGATTATGATCGCCATGGTATCGTCACCAAAAGCAGTGGCCTGTTAAACCCTAACCATTATTTAGCGGTCGCCATTGATTATCTGTTTTCTCACCGCGAGCAATGGCCTGCCACTGCCGCCATTGGCAAAACACTAGTGTCCAGTTCAATGATCGACCGTGTTGCCGTAAAACTTGGCCGCGAGTTAAAAGAAGTGCCAGTTGGCTTTAAGTGGTTTGTTGATGGTTTGTTCGATGGCAGCATCGCTTTTGGTGGAGAAGAAAGTGCTGGCGCTTCTTTTCTTCGCAAAGATGGTGGCGTTTGGAGTACTGATAAAGATGGCATCATTTTAGCCCTGCTGGCTGCCGAGATTATTGCAGTTACAGGCAAGGATCCTGGTGAACACTATCAAGCTTTTGTCAATCAATTTGGTAAACCTTGTTATAAACGTATTGATGCACCTGCGAGTATCGAGCAGAAGGCAGTACTAAGCGCGCTTGATCCAGCCATGGTGGAAGCTCAAACTTTAGCTGGCGAGCCGATCATCGCTAAGTTGACTCGTGCTCCGGGTAATGATGCGGCTATCGGAGGACTTAAAGTTGTCACCGAGAATGGTTGGTTTGCGGCACGCCCTTCGGGCACTGAAGCGATCTATAAGATCTATATGGAAAGTTTTAAAGGTGAACAACATTTAGCCCAGATAGAACAAGAAGCCCAGAGCATCGTTTCGGCGGCCTTAGCGAAAGCTGGTCTATAAGCCCCTCTGTCACAATATGCGAATTTAAATTCACATATTGTGACTTTTTATTCGATGAAAACGTATGCCAGCTGTATTAAATTGCACAAACTGTAATATTCTTGTTACAAAGTGCTCCTACAATAACCAAGCTGAAAATGTATTTAAACCTGCTCCCAAGACCCCGTATTAATTGATTCCGATCAACATTTTTTGTAATTTGCCAATGAAAGCATTTTCAAGCTCTAGGCTTTTCTAGGGTTTTCTTTACACTTCGTTTCAGTTCTTTTAGTTAAAATGTACTTTTGTAAAGAAATGCATAAAAATTTAGTGTTGCGAGAGGCTTTTTTAACTAAATGTGATGTCGAACGTATATAATATTCGTTTGCATCGGTAACATGAGCTTGGAAATTTTTCCGGGCACTTGAAATTCACGACTAGCATTTGTTGTTCGGTTAACCAACTGATGCTACGTTTGAAGATGTCACCACAAAGGTTAGATACAAAGGAAATCCACATGGCCGCTAAAAAGGCAAAAGCAAAAAACGCATTAGCGTTATCGAAAGAGCAATTTAAAGATTCAATCCTGAAGCATTTGCGCAGTACGCTCGGTACTGACGAAGGACGCGCTAATAATAAGGCGTGGTGGAAAGCAACATGTTCGTCAGTCAACGAGTTGGTCTTTGAGCGTTTAACTGAAACGTCAAAAGCAAATGCAGAAAATGATTCAAGGGCTGTTCATTATTTTTCTTTAGAATTCTTGATGGGTCGTTTAACGGTCAACAATCTGCATAATGTTGGTGTTTTCGAAGCCGCTCGTGATGCGTTGAGCGATTTAGGAAAAGATATTAATGACATCTGCGATGAAGAACCAGACATGGCCCTTGGGAATGGTGGTTTAGGTCGTTTGGCGGCTTGCTTCATTGACTCTTTAGCGACTTTAAATTACCCCGCGGTCGGTTATGGCATTCACTATGAACATGGTTTATTCCGTCAAGAAATTCAAGGCGGTCGCCAAATTGAACGCCCCGATAGCTGGCGCGAGTATGGTAATCCTTGGGAAATTTGCCGTCCAGAGTCAGTTCAGGAAGTCCCTTTGTACGGTTATGTAGAAACCGTATTCGGTGAAGATGGCAAAATGCGTAAAGTTTGGCACGCGGGTCGTCAAATTAAAGGTGTGCCATGGGATATTCCAGTGGTTGGCTACGAGGCTAAAACTGTGAACGTATTACGTTTGTGGGAATCTAAAGCCGCTGACTTCTTTGATTGGGATGTATTTAATGCCGGTGGTTATATCGATTCTCAGGCGGAAAAATCTCAAGCCGAAGCGGTCTCTAAAGTACTTTATCCAAACGATGAAAGTGAACAAGGTAAAGAGCTTCGCTTGATTCAGCAATATTTCTTCTGTGCTTGTTCACTGAAAGATATTATTCGTCGTTATAAACGTAATCACACCGACTTCTCACAGTTTTCTAAGCAAGCGGTAATCCAGTTAAATGACACTCACCCAACTGTCGCTATTCCTGAATTGATGCGTATTCTGATCGATGAAGAAGGGCTGGTATGGGACGACGCTTGGAAAGTATGTAGCGAAACCTTCGCTTATACTAACCACACTCTATTGCCTGAAGCTTTAGAAAAATGGGCTGTTTACTTGTTCGAGAAAGTCTTACCTCGTCACCTTGAAATCATTTATGAAATCAACCGTCGCTTTTTAGAAGATCAAGTTGAAGCAAAATGGCCTGGTAACGATGAAATGAAGCGCCATTTGTCTATCATCGAGGAAGGTGAAACACGGATGGTCCGCATGGCTTACTTATGTGTTGTCACTTGTTTCAAAACCAACGGTGTGGCAGCCATGCACTCTGAATTGGTAAAACAGGATCTATTCCCCGAATTCAGTGAATTATGGCCAGAACGTTTTGAAAACGTCACAAACGGTGTCACGCCTCGCCGCTGGTTGCTCGCTTGTAATGAAGAGTTGGCTAGTATGTATACCGACTTAGTTGGCGATCAATGGCCTCGTGATCTGACTTTATTGAGTAAAGCCAACGCTTTTGCGGATGATGCTAAATTCCAGAAGCAATTCATGGATATTAAACACACCAAAAAAGTTCAACTGGCTAAAGTAATCCAAGAGCTATGTGATGTTGAAGTCGATCCAAATGCGATTTTCGATATTCAAATCAAGCGTCTTCACGAGTACAAACGTCAGCATCTAAACGTGCTACACATTTTGGCCCTATACCGTCGCTTGTTGGAAAATCCTAATTATGAAATGAACAAACGTGTGTTCATCTTCGGTGCGAAAGCGGCACCGGGTTACAAGCTAGCTAAAGATATCATTTACGCTATCAACAAGATCGCTGATAAAGTTAATAACGATGAGCGTATTCAAGGTAAGTTGAAAGTCGTATTCCTACCGAATTACCGGGTTACACTGGCTGAAAAATTATTCCCAGCTGCAGATGTTTCTGAGCAGATTTCTACTGCCGGCTATGAAGCTTCCGGCACTGGTAACATGAAATTTGCGCTGAACGGTGCATTAACTTTAGGTACTCTTGATGGTGCGAACGTTGAAATTGCTGAAGAAGTGGGCGAAGACAACATCTTCATCTTCGGTTTAAATTGTGACGAGGTGAAGGCACTTAAAGCAGCTGGCTACAATCCATGGGATTACTATTACGGTAACCCAGAATTGAAAGCGGTTCTTGATTGGTTAGAAACTGACTTCTTTACGCCTGGCGCACCAGGTGAGTTGTCAGCGATTAAGCACAGCCTGTTAGAAGGTGGTGACCCTTACCTATGCTTGGCTGATTTTGCGTCTTACTCTGAAGCAAATATCGCAGTTGATAAGCTATACAGCGACAAAAAAGAATGGGCACGTAAAGCAATTATCAACTCAGCGTCTGTCGGTAAATTTAACTCTGACCGCTCAATTGAAGATTATGTTGATCGTATCTGGCATCTTGAAAAAGTCTTGCCTAACTAAGCTCAGTTTATGAGATACAAAAGGGGGACTTGGTCTCCCTTTTTTTATGTCTATAAAAACCGCATACTGTGTTGTTCTTAACAGAAATGAAGGGATGAGAAGTGTCAAAAACCGCATTATTAAAACAAGGTATATTGGCCTATACGCTCGCATCACCACGAAGTACAGACACCTTTAGCTTTTACTTGCAGAATAAAACCAAGGTTACAGTGAAGGGAGCAGGGTTATTTTTATTTGAACCGAAGACGACTGCCCAGCGGGTGGTGATTTTATCTGCGGGGATCCATGGTAATGAAACCGGGCCGATTGAGTGTTTAGATGTTTTGGCTTCTCAGATATTGAGCGAGCAATGGCTTATTTCTCAACCGACTTTAATTATTTTGGGAAATCCGCCAGCCATGATTGAAGCAAAACGAGAATTATCGGTGAACCTCAATCGTTTGTTTACCGGACAATATCAACAGTACCCGGTATGTTATGAAGTGAATCGGGCAAAACAACTGGAACAAATGGTGGCGGATTTTTACCAGCTATATCCTAAGCTGACGCGTTATCATCTTGATCTACACACCGCAATACGCGCATCCAAATACCCTAAGTTTGCAGTTTACCCTTACACTCATGCAAAAGCTTGGAAGCTTAGTAGCTTAGCGCTGTTACAAGCCTGTGGTGTAAATTGCGTATTATTCTCAAATCAAGCAGCGGCAACATTTAGTTTCCATAGTAGTTTTGTTCATGGCGCAATAGCATTTACCGTGGAATTGGGTAAAGTCCAGCCTTTTGGGGAAAATGATTTGTCAAACTTGGCTGACTTACAATGCAGCCTGATTCGTTTAATGAGTGCTGAGCCATTGGATATATGGAATTTTCAAGCTGAGCAGGCTCAGCTGTTTGAAGTGAGCGATGTGATTGAAAAAACCAGTTCAGAATTTCGGTTTAATTTTAGCCCAGAACAAGCCAATTTTAGTGAGTATCCAAGTGGCTATTTATTAGCCCGTGATGGCGTAAACAATATCGTTATTGAGGACGGTCCGAAAGCAATAGTTTTTCCAAATGATAAAGTTGCCATCGGTCAACGCGCAGTTCTGTTGGTAAAAAAAATGAGTCGTCAGTCGCTTTCCCGGGCGTATGTTTCTGGGAAGCTGGTTTAATAAATTTGCAAGAAAGTTGAATGATATATAATCAGGTTTGATTTCTACAGAGTTAAATTTTTATATTCAACCATCTGCTTAACAGGAAGCGCTGTTGTTTAAATGATTTTTAGATGATTGATTTGTTACAACGAAAGGCATGCAGAAGGGCTTTTTGGCGTGATATAATCCCGTCAAATTTTAATACCTTGTGTTGGGACAACGGATTTATGATCCCGAAGTTAAGCCCTAAGAATTCTCTTGAGTCTCTGTATTTAGATTATTTACAAAAACTTGAACAATCATCTTTCACTGGTGAGATAGCAACCTCTTACGCGAGTCGTTTGTCTGTGGCGACAGATAACTCGGTGTATCAGTATTTACCACAAGCGGTGGTGTACCCGAAAGGCACTGCGGACATCAAGCAGCTTTGTCGGATCGCTTCAGCTTCGTCTTTTGAAAGTATTAAATTAACACCGCGTGGTGGCGGTACTGGTACCAACGGTCAATCTTTAACCGAAGGTATTGTGGTTGATTTGTCCAAGTTTATGAACCAGGTATTAGAGCTAAATGTTGAACAACGTTGGGTGAGAGTGCAGACTGGCATCGTAAAAGACCAACTTAATGCAATTTTAAAACCCCATGGTTTATTCTTCTCGCCGGAACTCTCGACCAGTAATCGGGCAACTCTTGGAGGCATGATCAATACTGATGCCTCAGGACAGGGTTCGATGGTTTATGGCAAAACCAGTGATCATGTATTGTCGGTCATTGCGGTGTTGGCCAATGGTGAGGAACTAAAAACCGGCAGATTGGCTGTTGATCAGCTTGATCAGCAGCGTCCTTCGCTTCGTCCTATATTTGATGCGGTCAAGCATGCCTGTATCGATAAACGGCAGCTCGTAGAAGATAAGTTTCCTCAGTTAAACCGTTTTCTAACTGGCTACGATTTAAAAAATGCCTACCATGCGCAGAGTGATAGCCTCGATTTAACGCGTATCTTATGTGGCTCTGAAGGCTCTTTAGCTTTCATTACTGAAGCTACACTTGATTTAACCGAAATTCCCAAATTCAGAAGTCTAATTACGGTTAAGTATGATGCCTTTAGTTCAGCGCTACAGCACGCCCCCAGTTTGGTTGCTGCTCAAGCATTATCGGTCGAAACGGTTGACTCGAAAGTGCTTAATCTTGCTCGCCAAGATGTCGTTTGGGAGAGTGTAAAAGAATTGATCCGAGATGTACCAGAGCATGATCTGCAAGGTATTAATATTGTTGAGTTTGCCGAAAACGATATTGAACTTCAAGGGCAAAAAATTGCGGCACTGGAAGCGATACTATCTCAAGCTGACGCTCGCGAACTTGGAGTGATTGGTTTTCAACGCTGTGACGATTTAACCAGCATCAACGCGATTTACAATATGCGTAAAAAGGCTGTAGGTTTACTGGGGAATACCGATGGTGCTGCAAAGCCTGTTGCTTTCACCGAAGATACCTGCGTCCCACCAGAGAACCTCGCTGACTATATTACTGAGTTCCGCGAGTTATTGGACTCAAAAGGTTTACAATACGGCATGTTTGGCCATGTTGACTCTGGCGTATTGCATGTTCGCCCTGCTTTGGATATGTGCGATCCTCAGCAAGAAATTTTGATGCGCGAAATTTCTGACCAAGTGGTTGCCTTAACCGCTAAATACAAAGGCTTAATGTGGGGAGAGCACGGTAAAGGCTTTCGGTCGGAGTATGGTCCCGATTTTTTTGGGGATGAGCTATTTGCAGAATTACGTAAAATCAAAGCCGCCTTTGATCCGCATAACCAAATTAATCCCGGAAAAATCTGTACTCCTTTACACAGCGACGAGCATTTAGTCTCAGTTGATGGCACAAAACGAGGTCAATACGATCGAGAGATCGCCATTGAAGTAAGAGATAGCTATAAAAATGCCATGGATTGTAATGGTAATGGCTTATGTTTTAATTATGATACGGCTAGCCCGATGTGCCCATCTTTTAAAGCAACAGGAGACCGACGCTACTCTCCCAAAGGTCGTGCGGGTTTGATGCGCGAATGGTTACGGCAATTAGCGAACTTAAAAATAGATCCATTAGAGCAAGAGCAAAAACTTAAAACTCGCTTTGTTGCTCCGGATAATTTGTTGTTAAAAATTCGAAATAGCATCGCCAAGAGTAAAGGTGAGTATGACTATAGCCATGAAGTATATGATGCGATGCAAAGCTGTTTGGCTTGTAAAGCCTGTACTACGGGCTGTCCAATTAAGGTTGATGTGCCGACTTTTCGTTCGCGCTTCCTAAATATTTATCATGGCCGTTATCTACGACCTATTAAAGATTATTTTGTTGCTTATGTTGAAAGCTATGCTCCACTGATGGCAAAAGCGCCAAGACTCTTTAATCAGTTGATGGCACCGCAGTGGGTTGACGCCTTGGTGACCAAAACCATTGGTATGGTTGATATTCCCAAGCTTAGTTTTCCAACCTTAAAACAACGGATCCCCGAATCCTTAGTTAGTCAGTATGACTATAAAATATTGCAAAATTTAAGCGAGCAACAAAAGCAACGTACAGTACTCATTGTACAAGATCCCTTTACCAGTTTTTATGAAGCGGAATTGGTGGAAGATTTTATAAAGTTAGCCCAGAAATTAGGGTTTAATCCGGTATTGTTACCATTTAAGCCCAATGGTAAACCTCAGCATATTAAAGGCTTTTTAAGTAAATTTGAAAAATCTGCGCAAACTTCGGCTGACTTTTTGAATCAGGTGAGTGAATTAAATATACCAATGGTGGGCGTAGAGCCTGCCTTGGTATTGTGTTATCGCGACGAATATTTGCATGCTTTGGGAGATAAACGCGGCAACTTTGAGGTTCAAGTTGTTCAAGAATGGCTGCAGCAGGTTCAAGTTTCTCAAGATTTGAGCTTTGGCGTGAGTGATCATGAGCCGTGGTACTTATTTGGTCACTGTACCGAAAAAGCATTAAAAGCAGATGCTTTTGCTCAGTGGCAACAGGTGTTTCAATACTTCGATGCTCAGCTGCAAGATGTTGCTGTTGGTTGTTGTGGAATGGCTGGTACCTATGGTCATGATGCCAAGCAGTTGGCAACTTCTAAAGCGATTTATGATTTAAGCTGGAAACATAAAATGGCAACTTTACCGGTAGAACGTATTATGGTGACTGGCTATTCTTGTCGTAGCCAGGTGAAACGCATCGAAGGTCACAAACCAAAACATCCGCTGCAGATATTATTGGAGATTTTAGTTTGAGTATATGGCAGTTACCGATGTCTCTGGAAAAGCTGAATGCCATGGGCGAGGGCAATATGCTCGCTTATTTAGGTATTGAGTTTATCGAGATTGGTGACGATTATTTGGTGGCAACGATGCCTGTGACAGCCAAAGTAAAGCAACCTATGGGCTTGTTACATGGCGGGGCTAGCGTGGTTCTTGCTGAAAGTATTGCAAGTTGTGCGGCCTATTGTGTTGCGGGGGACGGCGCAATGGTACTCGGCTTGGAAATTAATGCGAATCATATTAAAGCGGTTAGGAATGGCGAGGTCACAGCGAAAGCTCAGCCAATCCAGTTAGGCAAATCGATTCAAGTTTGGCAGATCAATATTACTCAACAGCAGCAATTGGTCTGTAGTTCCCGTCTCACGGTGATGGTTAAGTCAAGCTAAGCTTGCCAGACGGTTCAGTCCTTCTCTTGAGAACTGCGAACAACATCATCATGGGAATGCACCGCATCGATTAACCAGGCAAGGGGAGTTTGCGCAGTAAATTATAGCAATCGAACTCATTATCGCTTGATTCTTGCTTGTCTGAATCACCGCTAACTGCGTCATGTATCTTGTCATGAGAGCCACGAGTGACTGCGCTCCATGCCTAGTTATCGGCAGATTTATTCTGCGCAATAAGTTGATCATATAATGAGTCAGATTAGTATTAGAAAATATTAAATAGAAGGAGGCCGTTCGAAGTCTTTAACTAGTTTTGCTGTGTGGCCAGGCAGCATTGAAGCTGTTGATTTGTGCTAAGAGTTTTCCGGATTCATATTAGGGAAAGCGAACGAGTCAAAATAAAAAGGGATTTGATTGGGCAAAAATTGGTTGCGGGAGCCGGATTTGAACCAACGACCTTCGGGTTATGAGCCCGACGAGCTACCAGACTGCTCCATCCCGCGTCCGGTCTTAACTATAAAAGCTAAGTGATAGTGAATAATTAATTGGCCTAGCTATTCAAACTAGTCAATCGCTACCGAAGTAGAGATTGGTTGCGGGAGCCGGATTTGAACCAACGACCTTCGGGTTATGAGCCCGACGAGCTACCAGACTGCTCCATCCCGCGTCCGGTCTTAACTATAAAAGCTAAGTGATAGTGAATAATTAATTGGCCTAGCTATTCAAACTAGTTAATCGCTACCGAAGTAGAGATTGGTTGCGGGAGCCGGATTTGAACCAACGACCTTCGGGTTATGAGCCCGACGAGCTACCAGACTGCTCCATCCCGCGTCCGGTCTTAACTATAAAAGCTAAGTGATAATGAATAATTAATTGGCCTAGCTATTCAAACTAGTTAATTGCTACCGAAGTAGAGATTGGTTGCGGGAGCCGGATTTGAACCAACGACCTTCGGGTTATGAGCCCGACGAGCTACCAGACTGCTCCATCCCGCGTCCGGTCTTAACTATAAAAGTTAAGTGATAGTGAATAATTATTTGGCCTAGCTATTCAAACTAGTTAATCGCTACCGAAGTAGAGATTGGTTGCGGGAGCCGGATTTGAACCAACGACCTTCGGGTTATGAGCCCGACGAGCTACCAGACTGCTCCATCCCGCGTCCGGTCTTAACTATAAAAGTTAAGTGATAGTGAATAATTATTTGGCCTAGCTATTCAAACTAGTCAATCGCTACCGAAGTAGAAATTGGTTGCGGGAGCCGGATTTGAACCAACGACCTTCGGGTTATGAGCCCGACGAGCTACCAGACTGCTCCATCCCGCGTCCGTAACGAGGTGCGGATATTACGCAGAGCTCGCTTAGATTACAAGAGATAATTTCCTGTTCTTAACCAACTGCCGAATATTTGTCCGAAAGCCCCTTTTACTACTGATCCTCGTTAAAACAGGTATAATCCTTGGGTTAATTTAATTGAGTATCAAAATGGCAGATTTTTTCGCTTCGACCGCTAAAGGTTTAGAAAGCTTATGTTTAGATGAGTTAGTGGCCTTAGGGGCCGACAACTGCAAACAAACCGTCGCGGGTGTGAGTTTTACCTGTGATTGGCCTACCGCTTATAAAATATGTTTATGGACACGTTTTGCTTCGCGGATCCTGTTACGTTTGGTGGAAACCCAAGCGGACAAAGTAGATGACTTATACGATAGTGCCTATCAAGTGCCTTGGGATAAGTACTTTAGTGTCGATCAAACCTTCTCCGTGCATTGTAGTGGCACCAATCATTTCATAGACAATAGTCAGTTTGGCGCATTGAAAGTGAAAGACGCTATTGTCGACCAATATAAAGAGAACTGCGGTACTCGGCCTAATGTTGCCAAGATAGATGAAGATGCGCGGATCGTGGTGCGGATCGCAGGTAAACATTTGGCTATTTCTTTAGATCTATCAGGTAGTGGCTTACATAGACGCGGATATCGAACCGAACAGGGTGAGGCTCCGGTACGCGAAAACCTTGCAGCAGCCTTGGTCACAAGAAGTGCTTGGACAGAAAAATACCTCATCGATCCGATGTGTGGCTCGGCAACCTTACTGATTGAAGCGGCGATGCAGGCTGCCGATATCGCGCCGGGTCTACAGCGCCAGTTTGGCTTCGAACGTTTAAGTAATTTTGCAGCGTCTGCTTGGCGGGATATTAAAGCCGATGCGCAAGCGAGAGCTGAACTTGGCTTGGCTAATTGTAAACAAAGATTGATTGGCTACGATATTGATAAACGAATGGTGGCGATAGCCAAAACCAATATCGAGCGTGCAGGTTTAGATAAGTTGATTTCAGTACATGTACATGATGCTGCCAATTTGCCTGTAGCGCCGAGTGAACCAGGGCTAATTTTGTCAAACCCCCCCTATGGGGAGCGATTAGGTGAGTTAACCAAATTGATTGGCTTGTTTCTTTCTTTTGGTGCCAGCGTTCGACAAAACTACGGTGGTTGGCGTTTATCGCTATTTACCGGTGCGCCCGAATTACTTGATTACTTGCGCTTACGTGCCGATAAAACCTATAAGTTTTTCAATGGTTCGTTGGCTTGTGTATTAAAGATTTATCAAATTGCCGAAAGTGGTCAAGCGGAAAATCGCCAATATGCGGCTGATTTTGTCAATCGTTTAACCAAGAATCAAAAAAAGTTACAAAAGTGGATTAAACGCGAGCAGATCAGCTGTTATCGCTTATATGATGCAGACTTACCCGAGTATAATGTTGCAGTTGATCGTTACGACGATTATATGATTGTCCAAGAGTATCGAGCTCCAAAAACCATTGATCCTAACAAGGCTCGCAGACGCTTACTGGATTTGCTTACCGGACTTTTGCAAAGCGGTTTAGTGGACAACGATAAGCTGGTGATTAAACAACGTGCTCAGCAAAAAGGGAAACAACAATACCAACGTCATAGCGATGAAAAAGAGCGGGTTGTGGTACAAGAGTATGGAGCTAAGTTCTACGTTAACTTAACCGATTATCTCGATACCGGACTCTTTTTGGACCATCGAAATATGCGGCATTATATTCAGCAACACAGTCAAGCGAAGAGCGTGCTTAATCTGTTCGCATATACGGGCTCGGCAAGTGTGCATGCGGCTTTAGGGGGGGCTAAAAAGGTCACCACAGTTGATATGTCGAATACATATCTGAACTGGGCCAAAGATAATTTCCGTTTAAACCAATTGCCAATCAATAAACACGAGTTTATTCGTGCTGATTGTATGGCCTGGTTAAAAACCCAAATATCTCAGCGCTGGGATCTGATTTTTCTTGATCCGCCCACATTTTCTAACTCAAAGAAAATGGATGAAGTATTTGATATTCAAAAAGATCACGTTGATTTGATTGTGTCGGTGGCGCGCTTGCTTAATAAGGGGGGTGATTTAATATTCTCCAATAATAAACGTCACTTTAAGCTTGACCAAGAGGCTTTAGTTAAACATGGTTTGAGCCTGGAAAATATCTCCTCGAAGTCTTTGTCTGCAGATTTCGAACGCAATAAACATATCCACAATTGTTGGATGATCCACAAGGAATAGCGCTATGACTTGGGTGTTATACAGTACCGATGGTTGTCATTTGTGTGAAGATGCCAAAGCATTGATATTAGCCAGTCCTAATATCAGCGAACTGAGTGAACAAGATATTATTGATGATGAAGCTTTGACTGAGCAGTTTCGCTATAGTATTCCGGTGCTGTGTCATGCGCCTAGCCAGCAACAGTTAAGCTGGCCTTTTGATGCGAGTCAGTTAGAGCAATTTATAGAGAGTTGTACGTGTTAATTAACTTACAAGATGCAGTTTTGGCTTATGGTGATACACCTCTGCTAAACAAAGCCAATTTACAAATTAATAAGTCAGAAAGAGTATGTTTGGTCGGCCGTAATGGCGCAGGTAAAAGCTCTTTATTACAAGTGATTGAAGGTGCCGTATTACTCGATTCTGGGCAACGGCAGTTGGTGAATGATGTTGTGATTACTCGATTACAACAAGATCCGCCGCAAGCCAGTGATCAACGTATTTTTGATTATGTTGCTGAAGGTAAGCCACATATCGGTAAGTTGCTCAGTGAGTTTCATCACCTAGCTAACCATATTGGGGATGGTAGTGATGAAAAATTACTAAAACGTTTGCAAGATGTTCAGCATCATATTGATGTCGTTGATGGCTGGCAATTTGATAGTGAAATCCAAAAAGTACTTACAACCATGAAATTGGATGGTGATAAGCCTTTACAGGGTTTATCTGGGGGTTGGCTACGTAAAGTTGCATTGGCTAAAGCCTTGGCCGGTGAGCCGGATATCTTGTTGCTAGACGAACCCACGAACCATTTAGACATCACGACGATTAAGTGGTTAGAAGATTTTTTGATTAACTTTAAAGGCACCATTGTCTTTATTAGTCACGACAGAGCATTTATTCGAAAAATTGCCACGCGGATTGTAGATATTGACCGTGGCGTTCTCACTTCTTGGCCCGGTAACTATGATGCCTATCTCGAAGGTAAAATCGAATGGTTGCGGGTTGAAGAAGAGAAAAATGCCTTATTCGATAAACGCCTCGCCGAGGAAGAGAGTTGGATCCGTCAAGGTATTAAGGCCCGTAGAACCCGTAACGAGGGGCGCGTTCGTGCACTTAAGGCAATGCGTAACGAGCGTGGAGAGCGGGTTAACCGTTTGGGTACCAGCAAGATGCAAATCGATGATGGTTTGCGTTCAGGGAAAATAGTCTTTGAAGCCGAGAACATTAGTTTTAGTTACCCTAATCAACAGCCAATTATCTCTCCGGTTGATTTATTGGTGATGCGCGGTGACAAAATTGCCCTTGTGGGTGCCAATGGTTGTGGTAAATCTACATTGATTAAGATATTACTCGGCCAGTTGCAGCCGAGCAGCGGTCATGTGAAGGTAGGCACAAAACTCAGTGTTGCGTACTTTGACCAATATCGCCAAGAACTTGATCCCGAGAAAACACTTATCGATAATTTGGCCGGTGGTAAACAGGAGGTCGAGATCAATGGTGGGAAGCGCCATGTGATGGGCTATTTACAAGATTTTTTGTTTCACCCAAAACGTGCGTTTACCCCGGTCAAGGCATTGTCTGGTGGTGAAAAAAATCGCCTGATGCTCGCCAAGCTATTTTTAAAACCAGCAAATTTATTGGTGCTTGATGAACCAACCAATGATCTCGATGTCGAAACGCTGGAGTTATTGGAAGAATTAGTGAGCCAATATCCGGGGACTGTACTGTTGGTGAGTCACGATCGAAGTTTCATCGATAATACTGCCAGTCATGTTTGGTATTTTCCCGGTGAA
The DNA here is from genome assembly GCF_050870865.2 of Agarivorans sp. QJM3NY_33. Classification (NCBI taxonomy): domain Bacteria; kingdom Pseudomonadati; phylum Pseudomonadota; class Gammaproteobacteria; order Alteromonadales; family Alteromonadaceae; genus Agarivorans; species Agarivorans sp. QJM3NY_33. The sequence goes on along the minus strand of NZ_CP194039.2, from coordinate 2,514,329 downwards.
GGGCAAGTCGATACTTATGTCGGCGGCTATTCGGAAGTACAGACTTATATCGAGCAACAGCAGCAAGGGCAACGCAGCAACTCGGTACAGAAAACAGAAGTGGGTAGCCGTAGTGTTAAGCCCACTAAAAAGTTATCTTATAAATTACAACTTGAGCTTGACCAATTGCCTCAAAAGTTAGAAGCTGCCGAAAACTTACTCGAAAAGCTACAAAAACAAGTAAATGAGCCAGAGTTTTATAGTTTAGAACAAAGTTTGGTTCAGACCACCCTAAGCCAACTGAATGAAGCTGAAACAGAATTAGAAGTGCTTTATTCACGTTGGGAAGAATTGGAAGAATTAAAAAATTCATGAAGAAGTCTATTATTAATCGTTCGTTATCGCTGGTATTTGCGCCCTTATTACTTTCTGCTGGTATGGTCCATGCCGCGCAAGTTGAGGCGTACTATTTGGTTGAAGAAATTCCTATTGAAATGGCGAATGGCTTAGCAGAAGCGAATAGCAGTTTTAATGTCACCGCTGTTAGTGAGGATGGGGAGTATGTTGCGGGCAATGCCTTAACTTTTCGTAACCCATTTCGTTTTTATGATTTCTCCGACCGCACTAGTTTTGACTACGGCTGTCAATATGCTGTAGAAGTATGTGATCTGTTTTTTGAAGGTGACAATAGTTTTTATGGTACCTATCGACATCGTTTATTTAATCAAGCCTCGGTCTTATATAAGTCTAATGTATTAGCATTCATTGCGCAGCGCAATGTGACAGGGGCTCACCTTAACGGAACTAACAGTGAGATCCCGACCTGGGACACCGTTAACGATAAGTTGTTCATTTTTGACGATAGTAGTCAGCAAACTTATACGACAGATACTCGAGTGAATCGTATTAATAGTTCGCTTGGTTGGGCTGTCGGTTACGATTCCGCACCTTTTAGTAATGGCTCTAGCTCGGTCTATACTCGAGAGTTTATTCAACGCGGGTTTGCGCTGCGCCTTAGTGACGATGCCAAAATTACTTTATTACCAACGCCATTTAGTAGTGATGGACAATTGAGTAGCGACAAAGGTGGTGTTTCGTCGGGTTTACAAGTCATTCAGAAAGACGGTAAGACGCTTGTGATTGGTTTGAGTAGTGTTAGTTACTCGAATAGCGATAGTTTTGGCGAATGTCAAACTGGTGACCAGGATTATTATTATCGCTGTTCTGGTTTTAATACGCAGGCTTGGGTGTGGGATATTACTAACGCCGACGATGGCGATGCGGTGGAAGGCGTGCCCTTGGTTGAAGGTTACGTTCGTTCTCAATATGGCGATGCACCCAATTATAATTTCATCAAGGACTACAACAGTCATGCGGATATATTTGTTGGGATCTCTTCTGACGATGTTTATGATTCAACCACGGGTTCTCGCGGACGAGCGGTATTTTATAGCGCAAATGACGATGGAAGTTATTCACTAAATCAAATCCCTAACATTAACATCGGTGGTGATAGTGCAGACTTTGAAGACTCGGTCTCACATACTTGGGCAAATGCCGTTAATGATGCGGAATTGATGGTTGGCAACTTGCGTTATACGCAAGTGAAATCACGTAATCGCCCAGTAGAAGCTTTTGTTTATGATAATGATCAAGCTTCTAGTTCTTATCAACAAGTGGTTTGGCCACTGCGTGACTTGCCATTTAATGGCGCTAATAGCGAATTTAGTGATATTAATAATGATAATTTGATTGTCGGTTGGGTTGATGCAGATGGTGAAGAACAGCCTTCTTATAGTGGTACGACTCGTAGGCAGAGTGCAATTTTGCTAGATTTTGATCGTTATAAGAATGGTGAAAGTACCTATAACTGGAGCCTCAATTCCTTAACTTGTTATGAACAAGACGGACAACCACGGATGCCACTATATCGGATTGAGTATGCTTCTCAAATCCTCGATGACGGCACTGTTTACGCGAGTGGGTATCACTACGAAACACCGGATGACCTTATTCATGGTGTTAATCCGAGACCCGTGTTATTGCGTTTAGAGCGTAACCCTGTAGTCACTGATATCAATGATATTGCTAGTTGCCCAATGCTTGAAGAAGCGTCTTATGAGCGCCAAGGCGCAGGCGTTTCTTGGTTTGGTTTATTGTTATTACCCTTAATTTATGTGAGACGCTTCAAAAAACGTTAATCTTTTTGTTGGTTGTAACAAAAAGATCAAATGCTTAGCGAATACTTAAAAATTTGTTTTTGATCTTTGTAAAACGATAGGCGATAGTAGAACGGTGGTCCTAAACGGACCGCTGGTTTATTTTCTGATCTTGATGAGGAATAGTCTATGAAAAGACAAAAACGCGATCGTTTAGAAAGAGCGCATGCCAAAGGTTATCAAGCAGGGTTATCTGGTCGTTCTAAGGAGACCTGTCCGTACGGAGGAGTTGACGCGAGAGGGCATTGGTACGGAGGATGGCGCGAGGCGCTTGAAGAACGCGTTTCAGGATTAGACAATCATTAATGAATAAAAAAAGCCCTGTTGGTTAACAGGGCTTTTTTATAGGAGATGATTTACTTAGAAGCTTGATGTGTCAGTAAATAAACCAACTTTCAGGTCATTTGCGGAATAAATTTCTCGCCCATCGACCTCTACAACACCATTGGCAATACCCATCACTAATTTGCGCATGATTACGCGTTTCATTTGGATTTTATAGGTCACTTTCTTTGCTGTGGGTAAGACTTGTCCAGTAAATTTAACCTCACCAACACCCAGTGCTCGTCCTTTTCCTGGACCGCCACTCCAACCTAAGAAAAACCCAACTAACTGCCACATCGCATCGAGCCCGAGACAACCTGGCATCACTGGGTCGCCAGGAAAGTGGCAACCAAAAAACCATAAATCTGGATCAATATCTAATTCGGCAATAATTTCACCATTTCCAAATTCACCACCTTCATGACTAATTTTGAGAATGCGATCCATCATTAACATATTGGGGGCAGGAAGCTTACTATTTCCTTCACCAAATAAAAGACCTTGGCTACAGTCGAGTAATTCTTGGCGTTCATAGCTAGTTTTACCTAGATCTTTTTGTGAAACCTGAGTCATGATTTAAACCTTTAAAAAATTTGCCGCTACTTTAGCGAACAGGTGTGCGCTAAACAAGTCCGATGACTAATAAATTTGTTAGAGTTTGAATAAGCCGAGTATTTTTCTAAGTAAGTAAGCGAAAAAACTGTTGTTTTGGCCTTCAGGATGAATGTTTCTATGGATCTGTCCATAGACACTTTGCGCATCATATACATCACCGGCAGGTTGATTAAAGAGTAACTGAACGGCTTGTTCAATATGCTCAATAGCAAACAACTTAAGTTTACCTTGAGTGCAGGCCTGTATCACATCGTGATTCAAATTTAACTGATTAAGGTTGGCTTTGGGAAGTATCAATGCAAAGGGACCAGCAATCTTACTTTGTTGAGCTATCCGATAGAAGCCTTCAATTTTTTCGTTAAGCCCACCAACTGCGAGAATATTACCTTTTTGGTCGAGCGCTCCGGTTACGGCGAAGCTTTGTTTAATGGGAAGGTTCGCCAATGCGCTCATCATCACCAAAGCGCCCGCCATTGAGGCACTATCACCATCGATCTCATGGTAAGATTGTTCAAATACGATGTTACCAGACAGCGGGAAATGGTGTTCTTTGGCAAATAACTCGCTGAGATAACCTTGAATAATCATCATGGATTTTGCATGAATATTGCCGCCTAGCTCAGCTTTGCGTTCAACATCGGTAAAATCACCTTCGCCTTGGTGAGCGGTCGCAGTGATCCGGATTGGCTCTCCAAAAGACAAACCGAGACCGTTAAAGTCAATAACTGATAAGCCATTGATTTGACCTATTTTTTCACCAGAAAGCTCAATCTTAGTTTGTTGATCTCGATATGCTAGATCACTAAATTGTTGCTGGCTATTGATGTTTCTATGTAGTGTATTTAATGCGCTGGCGAAGCCCTCGGCATTATGGTTCAGCTGTAAATGGGCCAATAAACGAAGTGGCTTGATGATGTGGTGAATATCGAGGCTGAGCAAGTCGTTATGTTCACACAAGCGTGAGGCATAACCAAGTACCGAAGTATAAAGTTTAGCATCGAGTGGTGCTAGTTTCGTATCGCTCAGCGTAGCATTAATCTGACTTAGATAGGCTTCGATATTGACACTGTTTAGTTCAACTTCACTGGGTAGTTCGGTTTCAATCAAGCTGAGTTGATATATTTCTGGGTCGAGTTCTAACAAAGCAGAGATAGCCATCGGCTCACCGAGTAATACGAGCTTCGGTTTGAAGTCTGAGGCTTCTGGTATCATTGTCGCTTTGTGACTCTTCGCTCGAGACCAATCCAAACGGGATGATTTTAAGCAAGCCTTTAATTCAAACCACAATCCGGGATCTGCTATAACATCATCACTATTGAGCACAAATACACCGTGCGGGGATTGTTGGAACAAACCTAAGTCGATGCCTGTTAAATCGGCAGCAGAGCTACCACTGCGAATTGAGCCGAACAGAGCAGCTCTTGAAAATTCTGGACACAGTATTGGCTGATGTTGGCTTTGCCAAACTTTGTAATAAGCTGAAATATCATTCGCCGGCTGTTGTTCAATTAAAGCATGATACAAGTCTTGAACAGCATCAACTAAGCCGAGTTGTTGCTGGCAGCTGTGTAACTGTATAAATAGCGACTTATTGGCTTCAGCTTGTACGCTTATGCTCGATGTAGGCTCAGCTCTGATGAGTTCGTTTAGTTGTTGCATGAGTTGCTTAAATAACGGTAGAGCCCCTGATTTAAGCTGAAAATAACTGGGCTGATAGGGCGTTTTTGGCCGGTACAACATGACATAGTCGCTGGTTACAGTTGGTGAGCGCAACAGGGCTTGAAGTATTGACTGATGCTGTAGGTAACTGGCTGCTTGGCATATCATGAGAGGCAGACTAGGAGCTTGTGACAAAAAATAATCAAAGCTTGCTTTTGCCAAGGGCATTAAGTTTGCCCATTGGTGATGACTATTGGGAGTCACATTAGCCAAATTAAATGTAGGCTGTAGTTTATCGAGCGGTATTTCAAAGTTGGTCAAGTTGGTGTTCCCATAAAATATTAGTCGTCAGACGCGAGTCGTTAAATCACCAGTAAATCAGATTGTTATCACTTTTTATAAAACAATAACTGCTATCCAGCCAAATACCAATAATGGTAGGTTGAAGTGGATAAATGTTGGTACAACCGTATCCCAAATATGATCATGCTGGCCGTCACTATTTAATCCCGCCGTTGGACCTAAAGTTGAATCGGATGCCGGTGAACCTGCATCACCCAGTGCCGCTGCTGTTCCCACTAAAGCAACGGTTGCCAGTTCCGAAAATCCTAAAGAAATAGCTAAGGGGACATATATAGCGGCAATAATCGGGATCGTTGAAAACGATGAGCCGATCCCCATGGTGATTAACAGACCCACAATCAGTAATACTGCTGCGGCTAACATTTTATTGCTACCTAACATATCTGCGGCGCTCGATACCAAGTCGGGTACGCCACCGGTTTCTTTCATTACGGCGGCAAAGCCAGCTGCGGCAATCATAATAAAGCCAATCAAAGCCATAAGTTTTACGCCTTCAATGAATAAATCTTGGCTGTTTTGAGGGCGGATCCCTGATGCTGTCGTTAATAATAGAAAGCCAGCTAAAGCGCCGATAATGATCGAGTTACTATAAAGCTGAATCGCCAGAGCTGCGAATATAGCAATAATGTTAATCAACAGCTTTTGAGTCGGCATTGCAGGCGCGGAACTCGCCGAAGCCTTAAGCATATCACTACGATATTCGCGTGGTTTACGATAAGAAATAAAGATCGCACTCAGCAAGCCGACAACCATCCCAAGAGCCGGGATGGTCATAGCCAAGGGAAGTTGTGCTTTATCGATACTTAAACCATTGTTTTGTAGATTGGTAAATAAAAGTTGATTTAGGAAGATGCCACCAAACCCAACTGGCAACCACATATAGGTTGTAACCAAGCCAAAAGTTAAACAGCAAGCGATTAAACGGCGATCGATTTTTAGCTGATTTAAAGCACCAATCAGCGGTGGAATTAAAATGGGGATAAAGGCAATGTGCACTGGCACCAGATTTTGCGATGCGATGGCCATGAGAATGATGGCGCTTAACATCAACCATTTCACTAAGCTTAAGCGGCTTTCTCGATGTTTGTCTACGCGGCTGATAATCTTTTCGGCAATAAAATCAGTCAGTCCACTGCGAGATATTGCCACAGCAAAAGCACCAAGTAGGGCGTAACTGAGAGCAATTTGAGCACCATTGCCTAAACCTTGTTCGAAGCTAGAAATTGTTTCCGCCAGGGGCAGTCCTGAAACGAGGCCTCCGACTAACGCGCTAATGGTGAGCGCTAATACTACATTTACCCGCATGAGACTAAGTATTAGCATTAAACAAACGGAAACAACAACGGGGTTAAACATGAATGAGATCCTATGGTTCTTCAGGGGTATCTTGTGGAATAGGAAGCGGCCAACCACCTAAGGTCTGCCATTTATTTACTATTTTGCAAAATAGTTCTGCGGTTTTTTGCGCATCGTAAAGTGCCGAATGAGCTTCTTGATTACTAAATTCAATATCAGCTTCCCGACAGGCCTTCGCTAACACGGTTTGACCGAGCGCTAAAGCGCTCAAACTTGTGGTATCAAAACTCACGAAAGGGTGAAAAGGGTTACGTTTGATCCGACATCGCTCAACCGCAGCGTTAAAGAAACTCATATCAAAAGCGGCGTTGTGAGCCACCATGACAGCACGGCTACAGCCGTGGGCTTTCAAGGCCTTACGAATTGGCTTAAACATTTCTTTTAGTGCGAACTCTTCACTCACCGCAGCACGGAGCGGGTTTGTGGGATCGATACCGGTAAACTCTAAAGCAGCTTTTTCTAAGTTTGCTCCCACAAAGGGATCAACGTTAAATTGCACGCTGTCGAGTACATATAACTCGCCATTTGCATCGAAGCTGAGTAAGCAAGCCGCTATTTCCAATAATGCATCGGTGTTGGCATTAAAGCCTGCCGTTTCAATGTCGATAACAACCGGGTAATACCCTCGAAAGCGGTTCGACATAAGCTGAGAGCTGTGTTCTGTAATGGTCATAATCTGGCATAGTATTTACTGAGGCGCGCATTATTACAAAAGCAGCAAAGAATCGCGAATTTGCTTTAAAGATAATTGGCCTTTGGCCGATATTTTAAGGAGAACAGAGGATTTGCGACTATGAAACCTTATTTATTGTTAACTTTGGCGCTTGGGACGACGGTCACTCACGCTAGTGTACGCAGCTATTCAGCATCAATGGACGATTCAACCTGGGTCATGTCCAGCCAATCTCCCATTGAATGTCGTATGGACCATTTTATTCCATCGTTTGGGATCGCTAGTTTTGTTAGTCGCGCCTCGAAGAATGTTAATTTAGACTTCTACTTAGACATGTACAAAATTTCGCCGCAGACACATCAGGTTTCATTACGCAGTGTGCCGCCGATGTGGAAACCTGGGGCAAGTTCTAAAAGAATTAGTGAATTGTCTTTTTACCAGCAATTTGACGGTTACGTGCACGCCCAGCCAGCTTGGCAAATGCTGAGCGAATTAGAAGACGGTAATATCCCCACTTTTTATTTTGACGATTGGTATGCTAATAATGCGACGACATCGGTGGGGATCTCATCGGTTAACTTTAAGCAACAATATAACGATTTTTTGAAGTGTGTGGGGCGATTGTTACCTTACTCATTCGATGATATCGCCTTCACTGTGTTGACTTATCAATCCAATAGTAACGAGTTGACTGCGCGTTCTAAACAACGTTTAAGATTGATTGGTGACTATGTTAAGAATGACCCAGACATTGATGTTGTATTGGTTGATGCTTACACCGATAGTTATGGTGGTAAATGGATAAACCAAGAATTGTCGGATAAACGCGCCAAGCGAATCAAAGATTTTTTTAAATCGAGTGGTTTAGACGACAGCGTGATCGAGGTGGCGGGTCATGGTGAGCGGCGCCATGTCGCAAGTAATGATAATACCTTAGGTCGCGAACGAAATCGCCGAGTGGTTATTTCCTTAGGTAAAGATCTACTCTAAATTTCTATGATGTGCTGTAATAGTGGCGCTTTATGACTCAAGAGCCAACAGCTAATCGCCTAGCGAATGTCGCCCGCAGCTAAAGGCTGCGAGCAGCTTGTTGAGGACGAGCATTAACAGCGTCAACTTAGGCGTAAATACTTAGCTTCTTTGATTAAAACGAACCTGAAAGGTATTACGCTGTTGAGTGCGCGGTAATAAGCGTACCGTCGCGTGATGTAGCTCTGCAATATCTCGGCTAATCGACATCCCTAAACCCGCACCATCGCCTTTTTCGGTATTTGCCCGATAGAAGTTATCAAATAGTTTCTCTCTGGTGTCTTGGCTGATGTCCGTACCACTATCACTGATCGTGACTTCGATGTCATTGGCTTGCGCCTTCAGTTTGACGTCAATTTCACTGTGGCTTCCTGAGTATCGGATTGCATTATCAATTAGATTCCTAAATAAAATACTTAATAGTATTTCATCACCATCAATGTAACAGCTATCGCCTTCAAAACTGAGTTCTTGATGTTGGCGCAGTGCAATGGGGGCTAAATCTGCTAAAGCTTGCTGTAGAACTTTGGCAAGATCAAAATTTTGGCTGATTAAATCTGTGATACTTTCCACTTTGGCAAGTGTGAGTAGTTGATGTAACAAACGATCGGTACGATCAATGCCTTTAAGAATGTTATCTAAATCTTGCCTTAGTTGCTGTGGATTTTCACTAAGAATAGCGTTTTCAGCATTGAGTCGTAAGATGGTTAATGGGGTTTTTAGTTCATGAGCTGCCATACGAGTAAAGCGTTTTTCCCGTTGCCAAGCTTGTTCCAGCTGCACTAGAAGCTGGTTTAAAGCATCCACTAAGGGGGAAAGCTCTCGAGTTTGATTGGTCACATAGATCCGATCTAATTTGTGTGCACTACGTTGAGCAATGGCGGTACCCAATTCGGCAATCGGTTTGAAGTTTTTGTCGATTAGAAGTACCAATAGCATGATCAGGCAGGGGACCAGGATCAATTGCGGTAAGGTTGCGGTAAAGGCAATTTTATCGATCACTTCTTGGCGGATACTTTGTTTTTCTGCCACCACTATATATTGCTGGTGCTCAGAAGTATTCGCCATTGCTAGTTTAAAATATCGCCACTGCTCATTTTTCATCGAAATGTCACCATAGCCAGAAGCGTGTTTTAGCAGTGGCAGTGGTCCAAGTCGCTTGTTTGAACTCCATAGTAGGTGCTCATCTTGATAGAATTGGAATAAGATGTTTTGCTCATAAGGATGGCCGTAAGCAGTCGCAGGGCTGTCATCATCTTCGGTCAATTTTTGAATACGATTCATCCATAAATCAAATTGTTGCTGTTGCTGAGTAAACGTTAAGCGGTCGGTCGCAACAGGACTTACCATGAGCAGCAATTTTGCCGATTGGCCGAGCCGGGCGTCATAGACTTCTTCAATTTCATCGCGAGCAGATAAAAGACTAAAATACAGTGAGACCACCAGTAATAAACTTGCAACTACAATGATCGATATTGTTAATCGGCGCTTTATTGAGAATGTTTTATTTTTCAATGATATAACCCACACCTCGAATGTTCTTGATCACTTTGTTTGGTACTTTTTTACGCAGATTATGAATATGTACTTCAATGGCGTTGTCACTGGTTCCTTCATCCCAGCCATGCAGTGACTGTTGTAGTTTCTCTTTACTCAGAACTCGGCCTGCATTAGTGATTAAACTTGCTAATATTTTGTATTCGTTGCGGGTGAGTTTTAGAGGATTTTGCTGAAAGTTAATGGTTTGTTCAATGAGAGAAAGTGATAGTTCTCCTAATTGGATTGTTTCATTTGCGCTACCGGATTGACGGCGGATCAACACCCGCAAACGGGCTAATAACTCTTCGAGGGCGAAGGGTTTGCCGAGGTACTCGTCGGCACCAGCATCCAGCCCTTTAACGCGGTCGTTAATATCATCGCGGGCCGTTAAGATCATCACCGGTAAGTCAAAACCAGTTCTGCGAATTTCACGCAGTACTTCTAAACCGTCAATGTCGGGGAGTGTCAGATCTAAAATAACGGCAATAAATTGTTCGGCTTTGAGTGTTGCTGCGACCCCCATGCCACGCTCAAGCCAATCTACGGTATAACCGTGGCGCGTCAGTGATGCAGTCATTGATTGGCCGAGTAATACATCATCTTCTACTAGTAACAAACGCATAGGTTATTTTAAGCTCTCCAAACGTAAGGCGATTTGTTGTTGCCGACCTTTGTCTGCCAGCGGTCGATCTGGCCGAGCTGCGGCTTGCTGGGCGCGGGTTAAATATTCAATGGCCTGTTGCTTACGACCATCTTCAGCCAAAAAGTCACCATAAAAATAGTTTGGGTCAATCCCATCGGGATTAAGGGCTAGTGCTTGTTTAAGCATCGCTTCTGCCTTGTCATCGTCGCCAAAACCGATTGGCCATCCTGGCACTTTGTAGTATAGCGAACCTAAGCTGGTATAGGCAGAGCCATCTAAAGTTTTTGGGTTTTTATCAATTACTTGCTCTAAGAGTTGCTTCGCTTCTTTGGCTAAACGTAATGCGGATAAACCGCCTTTGGCGCCAGCTAGTGAGGCTTTGTTAATTGCTAACCAAACTTGTAACTCCAAATCCTTGGGATCGTTATTTACGGCTTGGTAGTTGAGCTCGATGAGTTGTTCAAAACATTGTACTTGTGCTTTGTTTGGTTCAACTTGGTATTGGCAATGCGCCCAGTCACTTTGGATCTGTGGTAAGTTGTCGTTTGCAGCGAATGAAGCGCTGCTAGCGAAAAGGCTACTCACAAGTAAGCCGCTTAAGGTATGAGTCGTTTTCATTGTATGTTCCTTGTTTATTGGCTGTTGTGATTAATGAATTGGTGGATTGTCGCCTGTTGTTTACGAATCGAGTTTGCGACCAGCGACGGGAATATTTGATTCACTCGAGCAAATAGCTTTTCTGGCCAACCGATCCATTTCGCACGGTGTTCATGCTGGAGTATATTCAGCACATGCTGTGCAACAATTTGCGGTAAGTCGCTATGGTTGCCTAATTGTTGGTTGAGTTGACAAACTGCATCGCTATTGAGTTCGGTGTCGGTGGCGCGCGGCGCAAGGTAAAGCATTCTGATTCCGGTACCATCCAGCTCTCTATCCATGGCTTCACTAAAACGATGTACGCCCGCTTTTGCGGCGCAATAGCTTGCGTAGCCTGGATAGCCGATCGAGCCAAAAGTGGAACCAATGTTAAGAATGATCCCTGGCCGGCTAATCCAATCCAAAGCTGCCTGACTTAGTATGATTGGGGCCATTAAATTTAGCTGCATTTCTTGTTGTAGTGACTCAGTGCTTCGTTGCCTGAGAAAGCGAAATTGATTGCTACCAGCATTGTTGATCACAACACTAATCGTTTGCCCCTGTTGTTGGTAGTCAAGCGCCACAGATTTGAGCCGTTTGATGTCGTGAGAGGACAGTAAGTCAATACTTAAACTCTGGTGTCGTTCCGGGGCGCTAAGGGATTGGCGCAGCGCTTCTAGTTTTTGCTGATTTCTTGCCACTAACAATAACCGTGCACCTTGCTCGCTAAGTTGCTTTGCGATGGCTTTTCCAATCCCGCCAGATGCGCCTGTTAGTAACACTGTTTTGTCTTGAATAAGCATTTCTTATCCTTATGCTGCCTGCTCGGCAGCACTAATATTGAGCTCTCTTAACATCTGCCCGTAGAGTGAAAACACCATATTGGCCGAATCAATAATGACCTTTTGATCATCCTGATCTGTGATTTGATTCATTAACCCTTCAAAAAATAAAATGTGTTGTTGGTCTAACTCACTATGCGAAAGCAAGTAACTAAGAGCTTCATCGGGAAGGTCAAGCGTGCTCTTCACTAGCGTTGCTATCTGAGCTCCAACTCCCACGCTAGTGCCTTCCAATACCCAGACCATGCCAAATAAAGCCAAAGGATTATGACGATCAATCTGGTGATACAGGTAGGCAACCATCAGCTCGATAGCTGGGCTCACTTTACCTTGGGCTTGATTGTCTCGAACTAGTTGGGCGTTGCCATGACAAGCTTCGATATCATTCAAGATCCATTCATGATGACCTTGTTCTTCGGTAATATATTCTGCGATTGCTTCTCGTACCCACTCGTAGTCCGCTGATAGTCGGCCACCGCAGGCCATGAGTAAGGGCACGGTATGTTTCACATGGTGAAAGGCTTGAGTGAGAAAGGCGAGGTACATTTCGCGATTAATTTCCCCGCGACTACAAGCAGCGAACACTGGCGCTTGTAACATTTGTTGTTGAGCAGCTCGGGTTTGTTGTTGTAAGGTTTCAAAAAAAAGACTCATTGGACTCTCCTGCAAATTTGCTTAGTTGATTTCGGTTATTTGAATATGGTCGAGTGCGTCACTTGGCGTATCCAAGACTTCCTGTACCCATTGTTCAAGCACCATTCGTTTGGGTCGACCGTTAGCGGTGAACCATTCTTGATGAGAATAAATTGATGGAATCGCTATCACTCGCTTGATTTGCGCGTAATCGGGGAGCTTTTGATTGAGTACTTGTATACGTTGGTTGATGTTTGCTTGGCTCTCAGTGACCGCAGTTAGAAAAGCTTGGGCATCTCCGGTTATGATGAATGGGCGACCAGCAAAATGACTCTGCGCTTCAGATTCAATCCACTCTGGAGAAATATTGCGACCAAAACTAGTAATAAGCTGGTTTTTCTTACGGCCCAGTAATGTGACAAATCCCTGATCATCTATGGTGGCTAAATCTCCGGTTGCGAGCCAAGGGGCGGTGAAAGCCATACCTAAGTAACCAAGTGCAATATTACCTTTTACCAGCAACTCACCGTCATCGGCTAGCTTGACTTCTACATGCTCTAATACTTGGCCGCAGCTCCCAGGTTTATACGATTTCTCGGTGTTAATACATACCACTGAGCCGCATTCAGAAAGACCATAGCCCTCATAGGCTGGGATCGAAAGTTGATGAGCAAGCTGGATAAGCTCTGGCGCAACGCGAGCCCCGCCAACAGCAACAAAGCGTAACGATTCTGCCAACTGAGCTTGCTGTTGAACCAGTTGGATAAGCGCCATTAATAATGCGGGTGTCAGCACCAAGCTATTGGGTTTCTCGCGTATTAGGGCGCTGGCAAAAACGTTAGCTTCAAATCGACTGGAACCATGTAAACCGAGGCTCTGGCCATGATAGATCTTCGCCGTAACACCGAGTAATAACGGAACATAAACCCCAGTAATATTTTCCAGTAAGGTTGATAAAGGGAGTAACACTAAATGCTGCTCGCTTTGATCTCGAATTTTGTCGGCTAAAACTTCGCTGGTCCGTTGTAAGTTTTGCTCACTAAGGCAAACCCCCTTTGGGTTCCCGGTCGAGCCGGAGGTAAAGGTAATTTTGCAAGTCTGTTTTAAGGGAAGCACCGCTTGTGTCACTGGTCGTCGATAGGCGGCTAAACCTGCAATTTGTAAGTCTAGTTGAGCGTATTCAGGCCAATCGCCAATTAATAAGTCAGCAGCTGATTGCTCAAGACTATGTTCGACTTGTTGTGCTGCAAAGAAGGTCGGAATGGGGATGATTACCACGCGAGCCTGCATCGCTGCTAAGTCGGCGATCACCCAGTCTAAGCAGTTTTCTGCTTTCAAGGCGATGGCATTCACATTTAGCGAGACGATACTTAAGGCTGCGGCATCAACTTGTTGTTTTAGTTGGCGATAAGTTAAGCTACTTGCTTGACCTTTAACATCGTGACCGACAAAAGCAAGTTGATCAGGGTGATCATTGGCGTGGTGGCTAATTGCTTGTAAAATGCTGTTCATTTAGAGACCTATCTGTTGCATATTTGTTATACCCACGCGACTAGTTAGGTGGTTTAATCCCACTTGCAGATTACCTGCGAAGATCCGTGGTTGATGTTGGTAATAACTCCCCCAACGTTGTTTTGCTCTTGGGACTCGTTGTGGATCCGCTTCAGCAATCAGCGTAGGGACAAGACCAAGGCGCTTCATTAAGGCGTATAAGGGATCTGTTGCGGTGAATATGCACCAAGCAAACCCACGCTCAACTAAGGCTTCAGCCATCAATAAAAAATGTAAGGGAGAAGCGCCTTTGGTAAAAGATGCGAGCTGGCCGAACTCAATTAATTGGTTTCGCTTGATGCTTTGATTGAACGCTTTTGAGAGCAACAGCTCTGCTGTTTGATCTAAGTATTGTTCCAAAAATAAAGGCTCACGATTGGCGAGGCGATAACCGCATAAAGATTTGATTTGACCGTTTTCGGTCAGAGCCATATAAGTGGGCATGAACGAGTCTAGTTTGGCATCAAAAGCTTGTTGGTATCGAGTGGTTATATACTGAATAACTTGCTGCCAGAGTGGGTGGGCAGCCGTGATAAATTCCAAACTTACCGAGTCACGTTGATAGTCTTGATTCATTCGCTAACCTCATCTTCATCATTTATTTAAAGATAAGGGGGGAAACTTAAGAAACGCTTAAGAAACGCTTAAGAAATGGTGGATTAATGTAGGTATTGTAAGTTACAGATTGTTAGATAAAGTTGCGTGAGATTTTTCGAACTCGGGATTCAGAGCTAGTGCCGCTTTTAAAATATGAGTTAGGTGACTTGATATTTAGGCAAGTGTGGTCCGGGTAAGTACAGGCTAAAGGGCCGGATTAGGCGATACGCATATTGGCTGTCCAATTGAGCTTATCGCAAACGGGGGAGTGGTCACCGTGCTGCCCACTGATATCAGCGAGCAACTCCTTAAGGGATGCTAAAGCTCGGTCTTGTCGGCAAACTCACATAAATCTTCAATCATGCAGGAGCCGCAACGCGGCTTTCGCGCAACACAGGTATAGCGGCCATGCAGAATGAGCCAATGATGCACATCAACTTTAAATTCTTTGGGGACAACTTTAAGTAATTTTTGTTCGACCTGCTCAACATTTTTGCCCATGGCAAATTTTGTACGGTTTGAAACGCGATAAATGTGAGTGTCGACAGCTATGGTTGGCCAGCCAAAAGCCGTATTGAGCACAACATTCGCCGTTTTCCGCCCCACACCGGGCAGCGCTTCTAAGAATTCTCGATTTTCAGGCACCTTTCCCTGATGCTGATCGATTAAGATCTTACAGGTCTTCAGTAGGTTTTCAGCTTTAGAGTTATATAAACCAATGGTCTTAATGTAGCTTTTCAGCGTGTCTAAGCCGAGTTCTAAAATAGCTTTTGGCGTATTGGCCACTGGGAATAGCTTAGCCGTTGCCTTATTTACTGACACATCGGTTGCTTGTGCCGATAGTAATACCGCGGTTAGCAGCTCAAAAGGGCTTGAAAAATTAAGCTCCGTTGTGGGATGCGGGTTATCGTTACGTAGTCGCGTTAAGATTTCTCGTCGTTTACTGTTATTCATTGTGTTGAAGATCTTCCATGACTAAGTCAATGGCTTGTTGTTTGGTTTTTACTCGATGATCGATGATATTCTTCAAGGCGATAATAAACCCCATGACTAAGAAAGCGCCCGGCGGAAGGATCGCAACTAGAAAATGTTCGTTGAAATTGATGACTTGTACATGTAAAACCGATGCCCAGTCACCCATTAACAGCTCGATACCTTCAAACAAACTGCCATTGCCTAATAGTTCACGAATGGCCCCGACCAGAGTTAATACTAACGCAAAACCTAAACCCATCATTAAACCATCGAAGGCTGCGGCGGGGACAGGGTTGCGAGCCGCAAATGCTTCGGCACGGCCGATAATAATGCAGTTAGTCACAATTAAAGGAATAAAGATCCCCAGATTTTGGTACAAGCCATAGCTGTAGGCATTCATTAATAACTGAACGCATGTTACAAAAGAGGCAATAACCATCACAAATACGGGAATGCGAATTTCTTTGGCGACCCATTTCCGGATCAATGACACGGTCGTGTTTGAGGCGATAAGTACCAACATGGTGGCAAAACCTAAACCTAAAGCGTTACTGATAGTAGACGTCACCGCGAGCAGGGGACATAGGCCCAGTAATTGAACTAAACCGGGATTGTTTTTCCATAGCCCTTGCCAAGCTATTTGTTTGTAATCACTCATCGCTTTTCCTTCGGGTTAACAATCAACAGCAGAAATGCCGATGGTTTGATGATTTTTGGCATGATAAATCAAAGCTTTCTTAACCGCCTTCACTACAGCTCTAGGCGTGATGGTTGCTCCGGTAAAAGCGTCGAATTGACCTCCATCTTTTTTAACCGCCCAACGACTATCATTTTCATCTAACAAGAACTGTTGATTAAATTGATAAATCCAATCCGATTTACGGGTTTCTATCTTGTCACCTAAGCCTGGAGTTTCATTATGTTGGACAACTCGTACCCCACTTATCTTGCCGTTTGCCTCAACCCCAACTAACAAGGAAATTGCACCGCCATAACCATCAGGCGCAGTAATTGGGTATACATAGGCTTGAACTTGGCCTTTGTTAGAGATCACACGAATGGTTTGCGCCTTATCACTCCCTAAGTACCCTAAATTAGTGTCGATATAACATTGCTGCTGATAGGCAATACTCGTTAATTGAGTGGGAAGAACTTCATTCATCGATTTTCGACGTTGCTGTTCAATCTGGTGCTCGATTTGTGGTGCAGTAAAGTAGTTCACCACGACGACTAGCAAGGTACAGCAGAAGGCAAAGGTGGCCAACATAATGGCATTGCTGCGGATGGATTGGCTCTTAGTGCTCATGTTTGTTTCCTTCGCCGTATCCGTAAACTTTTGGTTTGGTAAAATGGTCAATCATTGGCACCGCCATGTTACTCAGTAAAACGGCAAAGGCTACGGCATCAGGATAGCCGCCGTAATTTCGGATCAGAAAAACGAATAAGGCGACTAAAGCACCATAAATAATCCGGCCTCGGTTGGTTGTGGAAGCACTGACCGGATCCGTCAAAATGAAGAAGGCGCCAAGCATTGTTGCGCCAGAAAAGAGCTGTAGCAAGATTGGCGTCGTATGATCTGGGTTAATTGCGTTAGAGATTAAACTTAGTAACAATAAGATTGATAAAAAAGCTAGTGGAATATGCCAGCGAATAACTTTCAAGTAAAGTAGCGCTAAACCTCCGAGTAAGTAAGCGAGGTTTATCCACTGCCAACCAACACCAGCTAAGGCGCCATAGATTGCTTTACTTGCGATCTCTGATGAGGTGAAGCCAAGCTTGAGCTGGGTTTTCATTTCATCGAGTGGAGTGGCAATGGTATGTCCATCGATGCTGGCAATTTGTTTTAAGCTAAAGCCGTCGACTGTGAAACCATTAAAAATTAAGCCCAAACCGTCAACACTGCTAAATGATTCGTGTAATAAGGCCTGGGGTGGCATCCAACTGGTCATGCTGACTGGAAAAGAGACCAGCAACAATACATAAGCCGCCATGGCTGGATTAAAAATGTTATGACCTAAGCCGCCATATAAGTGTTTGACCACGATAATGGCAAAGCAAGAGCCTATTAGAGTCATCCACCATGGCGCATAAGCGGGTAGGGCTAAACCGAGTAATATTCCGGTGACTAATGCGCTGTTGTCACTTAACGTTGGCCATAGGGGACGTCGACGTAGTAACAGTATTAATGTTTCACTTGCGATCGCGATGCTACTAGCTAACAGCACTTGCACTAATGTGCCGATCCCAAATTGGTAAGTTTGTACCAAGAAACCGGGAACAAGACATAAAATAACCGAAAACATCAAAGTCTTGGTTTTTACAGGCTTGTGTACAAACGGCGAGCTTTGCAGGGTATTACTGGTCATTTGGCTTGGTCTCTTGTGGTTTGGTTTGCTCTGCACGTTTCTTCGCTTTAGCCTTGGCAATCGCAGCTAGGACTGCAGGATTTGTTGTTGCCGACTTGGCTTTCAGATCTACGCTGGCATCATCAGCGACTGGGGTCTCTGTTTGTGCTGCGTCGGTTTCGGCTAGCTTTTTAGCCTTGGCGCGAGCAACTGCAGCGGCCACCGCAGGATTAGTCGACTTAGTGGTGGCTGCTGCTACCTTGGTGTCGTCAGCGACAGGGGTCTCTGTTTGTGCCGTGTCAGTTGCTGCTAGCTTTTTAGCCTTGGCGCGGGCAATTGCTGCAGCCACCGCGGGATTAGTTGATTTGGCTTTGACTGCTACCTTGGCATCGTCTGCGACTGGCGTTTCAGTTTGCGCAGCGTCGGTTGCCGCTAGCTTTTTAGCCTTGGCGCGGGCAATTGCTGCGGCCACCGCGGGATTAGTCGATTTGGCTTTGACTGCTACCTTGGCATCGCTTGCGACTGGCGTTTCTGTTTGTGCAGCGTCGGTTGCCCCTAGCTTTTTAGCCTTGGCGCGGGCAATTGCTGCAGCCACCGCAGGATTAGTTGATTTGGCTTTGACTGCTACCTTGGTGTCGTTTGCGACAGGGGTCTCTGTTTGCACCGTGTCGGTTGCGGCTAGCTTTTTAGCCTTGGCGCGGGCAATTGCAGCGGCCACCGCAGGGTTAGTCGACTTAGTGGTGGCAGCTACCTTGGTGTCGTTTGCGACTGGCGTTTCTGTTTGTGCCGTGTCGGTTGCGGCTAGCTTTTTAGCCTTGGCGCGAGCAATTGCTGCGGCCACCGCAGGGTTGCTTGATTTGGCTTTGTCACTGTGGCTTTCAGCTTGAGTCTCGTTTGAATCACTAGAGGCCTTGAGTCCTTGTTCTTTAGCCAAACGGCGCTGTTGTTTACGAGCTTCACGTTCGGCGATTGCTTGTTGATTATCGGGGATCCATTCTCCGCTGGTCGTTTGTATCGCTGCCGGAGCTTGAGCTTTCGATTGTTTTACCCGCGCCAAGGCCGCAGCAACAGGATCAGGCTTGTTGGCCGAAGAGTTGGCATTGGTTTGCTCTTGTCTACGGAGCGCAGCTTGTTGATGTTTGGCTTTTCGCTCTAATTTATCTTTTTCTAAACGCGCGAGGCGGGCTTCAAAACGTTGTTTGGCAATATCAGCTTCTTGTTTCGCTAGATCTTCGGCTCTAATTTTAGCTTTGGCAGTGCGGTAGTGCTGCACTAGCGATATTTGACTGGGACAAACAAAGGCACAGGCACCACATTCGATACAATCCATCATGTTGTAGCTGCGGGCTTTGTTGAGCTCATCCGCTTGGCTAAACCAGTAAAGTTGTTGCGGTAATAAGCCCATAGGACAAGCTTGAGCACATTCACCGCAGCGAATACAAGGGGATTCCGTCGCGGCTGCTTGTGGGTGGTTGACAATTAAACAGTTACTGGTTTTTACGATAGGAGCCTGATTATTGGGCAGCATGAACCCCATCATCGAACCGCCCATAATTGTCGGAGTATTGTTGGCGACTTGCAGTTTTTCACTCAATATATGTGCGACGCTGGTCCCGAGGGGTAGCCAGTAGTTAGCTGGCTGCTCAACCAAATCTCCGGCGATAGTTACGATTCGAGAGATCAATGGTTCACCGATATCAACTGCACGATGAACCGCATAGGCAGTTCCAACATTCTGCACCAACATTCCTAAATCGATAGGTAATTGACTGGCAGTGACTTGTTGTCCGGTTAAAATTTCGATCAGTTGTTTTTCCCCGCCAGAAGGGTACTTGGTGGGAATGCTACGGATGATGATCGAATCATTGGTGTGCTTGCTTAAGGCTGCAATTGCTTCCGGTTTATCATTTTCAATGGCAATAATTGTTAACTTCGGCTGCAGCGCTGTTTGTAATATTTGTACCCCTTTAATGACTTCGGCTGGGTAATTGCGCATTAAACAGTCATCAGCCGTAATATAAGGCTCACATTCGGCGCCGTTAATAATGAGTATATCTAAGGGCTTATGTGGGCTTATTTTTAGAGCCGTGGGGAATCCAGCTCCGCCCATACCGGCAATCCCAGATTGATGGACTCGCTGGCAAATAAGTTCTGGGGTTTGTTGATTTTGGCTAAGGGGGGCAGGCCAAACCGCATCTCGTTGTTGTTCATCGACCTTAATCACGATCGCTAACTCTGGAATCGCTGAGGCGTGCGCTGTGACACGAGGTTCTATCGCAACAATGGTACCGGAGCATGAGGCATGCACCGGAGGCGCTTGATAAAACTGCGACTCATTTAATGCTTGTCCACGGAGTACTTTTTGGCCGACGACAACTAATAATTTGGCAGCGCTGCCAATGTGTTGCTGTACAGGAATGGTGAGATACTCAGGGTTCGCCAGCCACTCTGGTTTTTCGCAATTAATCAGCTGTTTATTGGTTTCAGGATGAACCCCACCTTGGTAGTTCCAGGTAAAGCCTTGTTTTATTTTTTCTAGCCAAGCCACCATCTATTTCAGTTCCTCAATGATTGAGACGTCAATTTGGTTTAATTTCCAATCCCAATTTTTGGTGGTTGTCTCAATTGGACGCATTTCGATACAATCAGTTGGGCAGGGGGCAACGCACAACTCGCAACCGGTACATTCTTTTGCGATCACCGTGTGCATGTGTTTATTGGAACCCATAATCGCGTCTACTGGACAAGCTTGAATGCACTTGGTGCAACCGATACAAGCATCTTCAATAATAAAGGCGACTTTTTTACGGTCGTCTTCTTTCACTGCAGCTGCATCTAAAGGGATTGCTTCCACACCGAGTAAATCTGCGATTTTAGCGATAGTTTCGTCCCCGCCGGGAGGGCACTTATTGATGGGCTCACCATTGGCGATGGCTTCGGCGTAGGGACGACATCCAGGGTGACCACACTGGCCACACTGCGTTTGCGGCAATAAGCTTTCGACTTGATCCGCAATTGGATTGCCTTCCACCTTATATTTAATTGCGGCATAACCAAGAATGGCGCCAAATACTAAGGCCAATAGAGTAATGGTAATTAAGGCTACTAACATGCTGTGGTTACTTAATTAGGCCGGCAAAACCGACGAAGGCTAAAGACATGAGTCCAGCGGTGATCATCGCGATCGCAGCCCCTTTAAAAGGGAGGGGAATATCGGCAACGACTAAACGTTCGCGCATGGCAGAAAATAGTATCAGTACTAATGAGAAACCGACCGCAGCCCCAAAACCATAAATGATGGACTCAAATAGATCATGCTGCTCATTTATATTTAATAGCGCCACGCCCAACACCGCACAGTTGGTGGTAATTAAGGGTAAATAGATCCCCAATACGCGGTGCAATGCGGGGCTAGCTTTTTGGACAAACATTTCCGTAAATTGAACCACAACTGCGATCACAAGGATAAAACTCATGGTACGCAAATAGGTGATATCTAGTGGCGCCAAAATATACTGTTCGACCAGATACGAGCACATAGAAGCCAGAGTCAATACAAATGTAGTGGCTAATGCCATTCCTATAGCGGTTTCTACTTTGCTAGAAACCCCCATGAAGGGACACAGGCCCAAGAACTTAACCAGTACAAAGTTGTTAACCAGTACGGTACTAATCAATAACAACAGATATTCAGTCATTTATATAAGATGCAGCCAAACAAAAGCGTATTATCCCCGTTTGTGGTCTTTATAACAACCGTGAGATCACTGTGGAAAAAGGCCATAAATTTTGCCGTGATTTGTGGAGCATTTTTAGGCAAACAGATCAGCTTTTTTAGCTTAGCTTGATCTTGATCATTTGATTTTGCTTTAACGTTTAAACTTCTCGACTACCATATCTAGTGGGAACTACAATTCTCAACCACAATATATGGTTATCCGATCATCCAGATGCTTTTTTATACAATATCGACAGCTAAGCCTTTGGTAGCGCGGGTTCCGCAATTTTCTAATGAATGAGTGAGTAAAATTGGAGCGTAAATCGTGAAAACAGTCGTGATCAAGCGAGACGGAAGCCGTGTACCTTACGACGCTAAACGGATTGTTGACGCCGTATTGAAAGCCGCAGAGGCTTTAGGCGTAAAAGATAATCTTGTCGCATTACAAATAGCGCAGCAGGTGACCGAACAATTTATCAATCTGGCAGAAGTTGATATCAACGACATTCAAGCCTCAGTTGAAAATTGCCTGATGGAAAATGACAATAAGACTTTGGCTCGCGCCTATATTGAGTATCGTCATGATCGAGATGTTGCCCGCGACAAACGTAGCGTTTTAAATAACGAAATCAGAGGACTGGTCGAGCAAAGTAATGCCGCCTTGCTTAATGAGAACGCCAATAAAGATAGCAAAGTGATCCCGACTCAACGTGATCTTTTAGCCGGGATTGTTGCAAAGCATTATGCGAAAACCCATTTGTTACCTCGAGATGTTGTTAAGGCTCACGATAGCGGTGAGATCCACTTCCATGACTTAGACTACGCTCCATTTTTTCCGATGTTTAATTGTATGCTAATTGACCTTGAAGGCATGCTCACTGGTGGTTTTAAAATGGGCAATGCTGAAATTGAGACGCCAAAGTCCATTTCTACTGCAACTGCGGTGACAGCGCAGATTATTGCTCAGGTTGCGAGTCATATTTATGGTGGCACAACTATCAATCGAATTGATGAGATTCTGGCGCCTTATGTTCTCAAAAGTCATGAAAAGCATTTAGCTACTGCTAAACAATGGGAAATAGCGGATCAAGAGGCTTATGCGAAAGCACAAACTGAGAAAGAATGTCATGATGCTTTTCAGTCTTTAGAGTATGAAGTGAATACTTTACATACAGCCAACGGGCAAACACCGTTTGTCACCTTCGGTTTTGGTTTAGGCTCCTGTTGGGCGGCACGGTTGATTCAGCGCTCAATTTTACAAAATCGTATTGCAGGTTTAGGCAAAAATGCCAAAACCGCGGTATTCCCTAAATTGGTCTTTGCGATTAAAGATGGTTTAAATCATAAGC
The DNA here is from genome assembly GCF_050870865.2 of Agarivorans sp. QJM3NY_33. Classification (NCBI taxonomy): domain Bacteria; kingdom Pseudomonadati; phylum Pseudomonadota; class Gammaproteobacteria; order Alteromonadales; family Alteromonadaceae; genus Agarivorans; species Agarivorans sp. QJM3NY_33. The sequence goes on along the minus strand of NZ_CP194039.2, from coordinate 2,491,284 downwards.
CTGAAGATCCGAGTTACGATATTAAACAACTTGCCTTAGAGTGTGCATCTAAACGAATGTACCCTGATATTTTGAACTACGACAAAGTCGTTGAAGTGACCGGTTCTTTTAAAACCCCAATGGGGTGTCGCAGTTTCTTGGGACCTTATCAAGAGGGCGGTAAAGAAGTCCATGATGGTCGAAATAACCTCGGTGTTGTCAGTTTAAATTTACCGCGGATAGCCATCGAAGCAAAAGGGGATGAACAACGATTCTATGAGTTGTTAGACCAACGTTTAAGTATCGCCAAGCAAGGTCTTGATACCCGAATAGAGCGTCTAAAAGGGGTGAAAGCCAAAGTTGCTCCTATTTTATATATGGAAGGAGCTTGTGGTGTTCGCTTAAACGCCGAAGACGATGTCTCCAAAATATTTGAAAATGGTCGAGCTTCTATTTCATTGGGTTATATTGGCCTACATGAAACAGTAAATGCTTTATATGCTGATGACCAACATGTTTACGATAGTAAACAGTTACGACAAAAGGCCCTTGGGATCGTAACGGTGCTGAAACAAGCAACTCTGCGTTGGGAGAAAGAAAGTGGTTATGCTTTCAGCTTGTATAGTACGCCTAGTGAGAATTTATGTGACCGTTTCTGTCGTTTAGATGCGAAGAAGTTTGGGGTGATAGCAGGAGTTACGGATAAAGGTTATTACACCAATAGTTTCCATTTGGATGTAGAGAAACAGGTCAATCCGTTTGATAAGATCGACTTTGAACAGCCTTACCCTGCGATCTCTAGCGGCGGGTTTATTTGCTATGGTGAATATCCAAATATGCAACATAATACAGAAGCCCTAGAAGACGTTTGGGACTATAGCTATGATCGGGTGCCTTATTATGGGACAAATACGCCGATTGATGAGTGTTATGAATGTCATTTTACGGGCGAATTTAACTGTACCAGCAAAGGCTTTGAATGTCCTTCATGTGGCAATAGTGAAGCCAGTAAGGTATCGGTTATTCGTCGGGTTTGCGGTTACTTAGGTAGTCCTGATGCACGTCCGTTTAACTATGGCAAACAAGAAGAAGTGAAGCGTCGGGTCAAACATCTGTAAATGCATTATCTTAGCTACCATACGATCGACGTGGTGAATGGACAGGGTACGCGTTGTACCTTGTTTGTTGCTGGTTGTGAGCATCAGTGTAAGGGCTGTTATAATCAGAAGTCTTGGCGTTGTGATGCGGGGCATGAATTTACCGATGCCTTAGAACAGAAAATTATTGATGATCTAAATGACCCTCGAATTAAACGCAAAGGTTTAAGTTTGACTGGTGGCGATCCACTGCATCCTAACAACCTCGCAGCGATTAAACGTTTAGTATTACGAGTTAAAACTGAATGTATTGGCAAAGATATTTGGTTATGGACTGGTTATCGCTTAGCCGAGCTTAATCCTGCGCAACAAGATATCGTACGAATGATTGATACACTTATCGATGGTAAGTTCGAACAAAGCTTAGCCGATGCTAAGTTAGTTTGGCGGGGCAGTAGTAATCAGGTTATATATCAACACCCCTTGCGTGACTCAATGTATGAGCTTGGGTCGGGCAATTAAATAGCCTTGCAAGCTATCAACATACATCGATTCCAAAAGTTGTTTTTGTTCTAATGTCTCAACGCCTTGAGCGATAACTTGGCAGCCTAAGCGGTGCGACACTTCCACCAGCATACCGACCAGTTGCTGGTTGGATTTGTCATTTGCAAGTTGTTGCACTAAATCGCTGCTAATTTTTACATAGTTTGGCTTCAATTCTTTAAATAGCTTAAAAGAGCCGATCCCCGTACCAAAGTCTGCAATAGCGGTATGGCAACTGTTTTTCCTTAATATTTCGAACAATTTTTTTGCATTGCTTAAGTGCAAATTCAGAACTTCTTCTTCTAGTTCAAATACGACTCGTGATTGCAGGTTGGGGTATTTTGACAATTCTTGACTTAACCAGGTGCAAAAACTCGGGTCGATTAAAACTAACTTACTCAGGTTGATCCCCCAGCGATATTCTGCATTCTGTTCGGCGATGGTTTGCAATACATAAGCAAGGGTCGATTGTTCGAGTTTTGCAATTAACCCAAGACGTTCAGCCATAACTAAACATGTTTCGGTAGGCAATTGTTGCTGGTCTTCAGATAAGAAACGAATGAAAACTTCATGATAAGCGGGCATTGTACGATGCAGTGATTGAATGGCCTGAGAAGCGATACGAAAGCGCTGGTGTGTTAATAATGAACTGAGGGTCGTATGCCATTGTAGTTCGCTACTCTCGAGAGTATGGCTATCTTCGAGTACCAGCTCCCAAGCATTTGGAGAAAGACTTTGGGCGATTTCTAAGGCGGCATCTGCTCGGGTGATGATTCGCTCGATAGTATCTCCATTTTTAAATTCGGTGATACCGATGTAGGCGGCACTTTGCATTTGTTTACGATGACTCAAATCACTAAATGACGCGCTTAAGTTTTGCGCGACTTGACTGATTCGAGTCGCAGGTAGTCTTGGAATGATCAACGCAAATTCAGCGCCAAGCAAACGGTATAATAAGCTGTTGTGGTATTCTTTACGGTTGTAATCGATGATATTAGCCACTTCTTGTATATATTCATCTCCGGCTTGATGACCTCGCACTTTATTAATTTCTTGTAACTGAGAAGCTCTGACTAAAAATAGTACAGTATCTTTGAGTTCAGATTTTAATAGACTTTGCATTTTCTGGCGAAATGAATGGCGATTTAACTGGCCAGTTAAAGGATCTAATGCAACTTGTTTTTCTAATTGGCCAATCGCATGTTTTTGTTCGCGGATTTGCTGAGTGAGTTGTAATTTTTGTTCTTTAATCAATTCTCCCACGGAGCCTAATACGGGTTGTTCATCGACATAACGTTCGGTATTTAGTAGCGTTTTAAGTTTACTTTTTACGCGCGAGATTGAACGCAAGAATAGAAGGCTGGTTAATACATAACCAAATAAACAAATACCAGCAATGGTTAAATAGAGCTTAAGGTAGTTGTCGCTGACAAATTCGAAAGACGGTTTATAGTTAACCTGGTAATTGTCGACGGTGATCGTTTGTAGTTTTGTTTTATTGGGTTCAACCAGCTCTACCAACCAATGTTGGGGAGGGCCAACTAAGGCAAGGTTGTTATCAATGGCTAACTGCGTTGAAATAAAACTGAGTTTATGCTGCTCAAGCAGCTGTTGTAAGTAAGTTTGCTTGAGCTGTGCGTCATCATTTAATTGCAGCTGTAGTAGGGTATTAATTTGTTGATTTTCGTGTGCTAAATCTTGCTTAAACAGTTGCACATGAACACTGACTAATCCACCCCATAAAGCGATAAATAAAAGAGCGTTTACAACAAAGAATGTTCTAAGGCCTTTCATAATCTACCTGTTCATTAAATCAGCAATATTTAATGATAATACATGTAAACAATAGACTTATCTATCAGATGGTTAGTGAATTGAGATCAACTAGCTAGAATAAACAATATTTAACAGAAGAGTGAGCTAGATAATGGCTCCCCAGGTTGGGCTTGAACCAACGACACATGGATTAACAGTCCACCGCTCTACCAACTGAGCTACTGGGGAATTATCAGCATTTACCTACGATAGTTTTGATGTGGCTCCCCAAGTTGGGCTTGAACCAACGACACATGGATTAACAGTCCACCGCTCTACCAACTGAGCTATTGGGGAATTATCAACACTATCTGCTTATATGATTGGCTCCCCAAGTTGGGCTTGAACCAACGACACATGGATTAACAGTCCACCGCTCTACCAACTGAGCTATTGGGGAATCATATAAGGTCTAACTTATTGTCATCAAGATTGGCTCCCCAAGTTGGGCTTGAACCAACGACACATGGATTAACAGTCCACCGCTCTACCAACTGAGCTATTGGGGAATCTTGATATGTACTAAAGCGAAACAGATTGGCTCCCCAGGTTGGAGTTGAACCAACGACACATGGATTAACAGTCCACCGCTCTAACCAACTGAGCTACTGGGGAATCGCTTTGCTTAAGTGCGGGGCGCATAGTAATAATTGCCCTGATAGCTGTCAACTAATTCTACCTCAAAAATGATAAATAGTGTTTGTTTGCTCAAACTACATCCACATATCACCCATCTTCGATCAAATCTTGCTCAGCGGTGATGAAAAACTGCTGAATTGGCGTCTGATGTAATTCGTTGTACGTAACCAACAAAGTCATGCTGGCTGCCTATCGTAAAGTAGTTTGTGATGCCTTGCCTAAAGTGTCGCGTTGCTATGTTTACTTACTGCAGAGCTGGTCGTTTATGCCTGTCTTAAATAATAGGCAGTGGTTAGCATTACCTTATGCTTGTATTGAATCGTTACCTTAAAACATGCGTCAATAATGGGAAAATAGTGGGGTGAGCCTAAACGATGTTGTTCACGAATCTGCCGTAAATTGAAATAGCCAACAACGCTCACTTTATTTAGGTGTCGAATAACAAAGGTCTTATACCTACACATGGCGCTAAAAAGTCGTTTTAACCAAATACCCTAAAACCAATTTGAAGGCTTGCTCTGCACTGCGCTTGTCACGCATTTAGCACCAGGCTGCCGTTTAATTCATAGCAAAAGTTTGCGGTGAGCTTAGGAAGATAGTTTTGCGAAGCTCTGTGACATCGGGTTTGCGATATTTTCAAAATTGCTTGCCAAAATTTTTTAAACTCGGTGTGTCATCATGGTTAAACTCTTGCAGTGCGCTACACTTTATTGCTGAGATTTATACACAATCCCGCAAAGCCTTTGGTTGTGGATGTTTCTATGACTTATCCACTGATTTTGTGGATAACTATGTGCATTAAAATATTATATCTGGCTGCAGGCCAATAAAGACGCGGGGTCAAGAGAAATTAAACGAAATTCAAAAATAAGCTTAACTCTATATATAACAAACACTTATTGTTATTTCTAGGATAAAAGCTCAAAATTCGACCGAGAAAATAAATATTGCATTTAACAAAAAAATCGGTGTGCATTACTTTTTGTTACAAGAAGTTTACTGTACACAATTCAGCAATTTCTGCTGTTAATTATACAAAACCGATATTCTCTACTGAACCGCAATAAATTGGCTGATAGCTATCGCGCGCTTATTTAAACTGAGCGACATTCGAGTAGAATGACGCTCATCTGGTTTTTAGTTGGTTATCGATTTATGAAAAAAACTTTCGATTTGGTTTCTGAATATACGCCTGCAGGCGATCAACCTAAAGCGATTGAAAGTCTAAATGAAGGCTTAGCAGATGGCTTAGCTCACCAAACCTTGCTAGGTGTCACTGGCTCCGGTAAAACTTTTACCATAGCCAACGTGATTGCCGAACAAAACCGTCCAACAATTATTTTGGCGCCAAACAAAACTTTAGCTGCGCAGCTATATGGTGAAATGAAGGAATTTTTCCCTCATAACGCCGTCGAGTTTTTTGTATCTTACTACGATTATTACCAACCAGAAGCCTACGTACCGACCACTGATACCTTTATTGAGAAAGATGCTTCGGTTAACTCGCATATTGAACAGATGCGACTCTCGGCCACTAAGGCGCTATTAGAGCGTAGGGACGTGGTGTTAGTTGCTTCAGTTTCTGCAATTTATGGTTTGGGAGATCCACAGTCGTATTTACAGATGATGTTGCACTTGAGTGTTGGGGATATGATTGACCAACGGGCCATTTTACGACGTCTCGCGGAATTACAATATTCTCGTAATGATGCGGCATTTCAACGCTCAACCTTTCGGGTTAGGGGAGATGTAATCGATGTTTTTCCTGCTGAATCCGATAAAAATGCTTTACGTATAGAATTATTTGACGGTGAAGTAGAACGACTCAGCAGCTTTGACCCGCTCACCGGAGTAGAAGAAGCTTCGATGGTCAGGGCAACTATTTTTCCTAAAACGCACTATGTTACTCCTCGCGAAACTATCGTTAACGCAATTTCTTCCATTAAAGAAGAGTTAAATGAGCGTAAAAGGCAGTTGCTTGACGTTAATAAGCTTATTGAAGAGCAACGAATTTCCCAACGGACTTTGTTTGACATCGAAATGATGAATGAATTGGGATATTGCTCTGGGATTGAAAACTACTCCCGATATCTCTCCAGTCGCGCCCCCGGCGAGCCACCACCAACCTTATTAGATTATCTTCCTGCTGATGGGCTGATGGTGATAGATGAGTCGCACGTCACCGTACCGCAAATTGGCGCGATGTATAAAGGTGACCGTTCACGAAAAGAAAATTTAGTGAATTACGGTTTTCGCTTGCCTTCAGCGCTGGACAATCGACCATTAAAATTTGAAGAATTCGAGTCGATTGCGCCGCAAACTATTTTTGTTTCGGCGACGCCGAGTACCTATGAACTTGAGAAAACTAATCAAGAATTTGTTGAGCAGGTCGTTAGGCCCACAGGGTTGCTGGATCCGGTCATTGAAGTGCGACCCGTTGCCACCCAAGTAGATGATTTACTATCAGAGATCCGAATTAGAACAGCGATTGATGAACGAGTGCTTGTAACTACGCTGACGAAGCGAATGGCCGAGGATTTAAGCGAGTATCTGGCAGAGCATCAAGTTAAAGTGCGTTATTTACACTCCGATATTGATACTGTAGAGCGGGTTGAAATCATTCGAGACTTACGTATGGGGATCTTTGACGTACTGGTTGGGATTAACTTGCTACGAGAAGGTTTAGACATGCCGGAAGTTTCGTTAGTCGCTATTCTGGATGCGGATAAGGAAGGCTTCTTGCGTTCAGAACGGTCTTTGATCCAAACCATTGGCCGTGCTGCCCGACATCCGCAAGGCAAAGCTATTTTGTACGGGGACAAAATTACTGGTTCGATGGATAAAGCTATCTCTGAGACCAACCGACGTCGTGAAATTCAACATGCTTACAATCAAGAGCGGGGGATTATTCCCCAAAAACTCAACAAAAAAGTTGTCGATATTAGTAACTTTGGAAAATCAAAAGCGCTGCAAGCTACAGAACCACAAGCACAATATCGAACTCTGACTCCAGAGATGATGTTAAAGAAAATTGCTGATTTAGAAAAGCAAATGATTGGTCATGCGAAGGAACTTGAGTTTGAACAAGCCGCAAGCTTGCGTGATAGTATCGCAGAGTTACATCAACAACTTATAAAAATGAGTTAAAAAAAAGCCGCGATGCTAAACGTCGCGGCTTAATAACAATGAATCGTGATTAGTTCGCAGCAAGAATAATTGCGCCAAACTCTTCAGCCATTAATGAAGCTCCGCCAACAAGCGCGCCGTCAATGTCAGCTTGAGAGAACAATTCTTTTGCAGTCGCAGCTTTTACGCTACCGCCGTAAAGAATTTGAACTTTTTCTGCAACACTTGCGCTTTGTGCTGCTAACCAGCCACGGATATGAGCATGAACCGCTTGTGCTTGCTCAGACGTTGCTGACTTACCAGTACCAATGGCCCATACCGGCTCGTAAGCAATCACTGCATTAGCTAGGGCATCAATACCACAAAGCTCAATTACAGCTTTTAATTGAGCTTCAACAACAGCTTCAGTTTTTCCGCTTTCATTCTCTTCAAGCGTTTCACCAATACAAAGAACAGGTACTAATTGGTTTTCCTGAATTGCTTTGAATTTTGCGGCTACGACTGCGTCAGTTTCGTTATGGTATTGGCGACGTTCGCTGTGGCCAACCAAGCTGTAAGTACAGCCGAATTCTTTTAACATGACGGGTGAATTTTCACCTGTAAATGCACCAGAAACGTTCACACTAGCATCTTGCGCGCCGTAAGCGATAGGAGCGTCACCGACTAAGGCTTCTACTTGACCTAAGAAAATCACTGGGGGGCAAATCGCTGTTTGTACATTGGTTGCAGCTTTTGCTGGCTCAATTAAACCATTCACTAACGCAGTAACTGAATCTTTCGTACCGTTTAGCTTCCAGTTACCCATTACAAGAGGTGTTCTCATCACGCTTTCTCCTTTAAGTAAATTGGCTCGATTATAGAGAATAAATTACAAAATCGTAGTGTTTACACGAAATTATCTGGTTAAAACTGAAAGTAGCTGATCTAAAACAAACGATTATGAAAAATGGTCACGAATTTTTTGCCACCAAATCCCCAATTTCTCGTGCCAAACCGCATCATAACGATAGATGAAGCGAGCATCCGGTAAAAATTCGTAAAGGCGTTGTTTTCCTTGGGCTTCTTTCCCTAAGTAATCCGTGGGAACAGGACTAATGTTGTTCGAGTATTGACGGAAGTACTGCAGTGCGCGTTGCATATGGGTTGCACTGGTAATCAGCGCTGTAGGTCGTTGACCAATATAACTAGCGATGACTGCGGCTTCTTGCTCTGTATCCATCGCTTTTGGAATGGTGATAATATTGGCTGGCGGAATATTAGCTGCTGTAGCAACCTTTTGCATTAATTCAGCATTACTATTGGGATCGCTTCCACCATAACCAGATACGATTAAGCGGCTCTGTGGATTCACAAGACTCAATTCGATGCCCTTAGTGATGCGGGCAAAAGATGAACGACTGAGTTGCTCAGTAGGGGACAACAAGGGGTCACTGATATGTCCGCCCCCCAAGACCACAACAAAGTCAAAACTATTGACCAGCTGACTCGGAGGCAGAACTTGTCGCTCGTTTGCGATTAACTGCTGATTAACCCACCAAGGATTACTGGTAAGCAATAATATGACTAAAGCAGGTAAAAGGGTGATCGCGGCGCGATAAGGCCGTTTAGTGAGGCAAAAGTAAAGTGATAACACCAAAAAAAATAGCGAAATGTTGAGAGGCATCAGTAACGAACCTAACCATTTTTTTACAATAAAACCTAAACTTAAATCCATATAGCTGGTTCTCTAGTTTGCGATGCAAGCATCTTAATCTATCCTTATTCATAGGTGTTTAAAATTATCAAAAATCTCGACTTAATCCAAATTAATGCGTTAAATCAAAATTTACTTGTTATTTTTTCCTCTACATAAAGACAGCTTTCTAAACTTAAGGTAATCTTCGCTCAATACAGGCAAGTAATTAGCAGTGAGGAAAGTATGTTTGAGCGTGTTTCCGCGGCCGCGGCAGATCCCATTTTAGGTTTAACTGAAGCTTTTAAAGCCGATCCCCGTCTTAACAAGATTAATCTAGGAGTCGGTATTTATAAAAACGAAGCTGGTGCAACTCCAGTTTTAAAGACCGTTAAAATTGCAGAGCAGAAGTTACTGGAAACGGAAAGTAGTAAGTCTTATCTTAGTATTGAAGGTAATCCTGCTTATGGCTTGGAAGTACAGAAACTGTTGTTTGGTGAAAATAGTGAAATCGTAAGCAGCCAACGCGCTTTTACGGCTCAGTCGCCAGGTGGTACCGGGGCTCTGCATAATGCCGCTGAATTCGCTTATAATCATTTAGGTGTACGTACTGTTTGGGTGAGTAACCCAACTTGGGCCAACCACGGCAATATTTTTAAAGCCTTAGGCCTTGAAGTAAAAGCTTACGATTACTACAACCCAGAGACCCAAGATCTCGACTTTGCAGCGATGTTAAGTTCTTTAGAGCACGTTAGTGCGGGCGACTTAGTGCTTTTCCACGGCTGTTGTCATAATCCTACTGGCATCGACCCAACAATTGAACAATGGCAGCAATTAGCCAATTTAGCAGCAAGCAAAAAGATATTGCCATTGTTTGATTTCGCTTACCAAGGGTTTTCTATAGGTGTGGAAGAAGATGCCGCTGGTTTGCGACTTTTTGCCGAACAAATTAAAGAGTTAATGGTTGCCAGTTCTTTTTCTAAAAACTTTGGCTTATATAATGAGCGGGTGGGTGCATTCACTTTGGTTGCTCAAAACAAAGAGCAGGGCGCCGCGGCATTTAGCCAAGTAAAAGCAGGTATTCGAGCGAACTACTCGAATCCACCATCTCACGGCGCTGCTGTGGTGACTACAATTTTGCAAAACCCAGAGCTAAAAGCGCAATGGCATAGCGAAGTCACAGAGATGCGTGAGCGGATTAAAGAAATGCGTGACTTGTTTGTTGCCACGTTAGCTGAAAAAGGCGCTGAGGGTGATTACAGCTTTATTCAGCGCCAGAATGGTATGTTCTCGTTCTCTGGTTTAAGTAAACAACAAGTGCAAATCTTAAAAGAGCAACATGCGGTATATATTGTTGGCTCGGGTCGGATCAGCGTCGCCGGGATGACCAAAGACAATATGCAAGCATTATGTGAAGCGATAGCAGCGGTTGTGTAGCAAGTAAACAATAAGGCTTAGCTTGCTAAGCCTTATCCTATCACGACATTGCGCCCCTTCTTTTTCGCTTCATACAAGGCATTATCTGCATCTTTTATCACTTCCTCTGCACTGGCGTGTAGATTAGATTTCTCTGCCACTCCAATACTTACCGTAATTTGTACCGTATTTTTAGGCTCGGGTTGTTCCCCTCGGCGTGATTTATCGCTGGTATTACGACTGTTATTATCACGAATAGCGAAAGGGGTTTGAGCAATGAGCTCGCGTATGTCATCTAAAAATATTTTGGCATGCTCGAGTTGCTTGCCCTTAAATAATACCGTGAACTCTTCTCCCCCATAACGAAACACTTGACCTCCACCTTCAATTTGGTCCAGCTTTGCTGCCACCATCGCCAAGACATCATCACCCACATCATGGCCATAGGTATCATTAAATTTTTTGAAATGGTCAATATCCACCATGGCTAGGCAATAGTTTTTAGACAGTCCAGCTAAGCGCTCAAATAACATGCGTCGACCTAATAATCCGGTGAGCTCATCGCGATAAGCCAGTTCATGTGAAGCATTAAATCCGCTGAACAACATGATTAACATCGATGCTGTAAAAAAAATTGAAGAAATAGCTTCTCTGTCGAGAAAAATCAACGGAAAGGTACTGGCTAAGAAACTAAAAAACAGTCCAATCGAAATACTGGTTGGTTTATTGATGAAACGAATAAATGAGATAACCAAACAAAACATGATGAACCCGAGCGCATTTAGGCTAATCACGAGGCCTTCGAGCGGGCGGGGGCTAAACCATTGTTTAATCATACCTTGCATATCGAGGGCAAAAAAGTCGATGATGACTGGTATGCTTAGCATTTGTAATGCTAAGCAAATATACCAAACGAGAGCTCGCCGAGTTATCCAGCCGTTATCTTTGACTAATTGATTAAGAAACAAGTTGAAAGGAATGAATAAACCGAGCACAGTAAAGCAGGTCGAAGCAGTTGGCTCTGCGAGCGGTTGCTGTAAGTAGTTGACTATTAACCAATAACTAAAAGTGTTTACAAGTGCTACCACGAATAACTGCCGTCGATTAAACTGCAGCGCCAGCATTGTGATAATGGTAGCAAAGCCATAGGGTAACCAATAAATGAGTTCGCGAATATTGGTAGACAAGCTTGAATACCAAATTAGTGTCCCTGTCGCTATCATCAAAATGGCGAGGGACGGGAATACATTATGGCTTGTTAAGCGACTTTCCATAAATTTCAAGTAATTGAGTTTGGAATGATTTTATAGAATATTTAACTAATTTAAAATCGATATAGGCCAATAAGCAGTCTGGCCTCGAAGTTTTCTACAGTAACTGCATATTAGTCTTTGATATTATGCAGTTACTGTTCTAATTTTACTGTAACGAAAAAATACGGAGCGGCGCATGAGTGACTTTCTGTTCATTGATGATACTGAAGAACCGGTAAAAAAAGTTACCAAAGCATCTTGGAAGTTATTGGTTATTGATGATGAAGCTGAAATTCACTCGGTAACGCGCTTAGTGCTGTCTGGGGTTGAAATTGATGGTTATCAGTTAGAGTTTCTTTCTGCTTATAGTGCGGAGGAGGCGCGCCAAATATTTAATGAGCATGATGATATCGCGATTGCTTTAGTCGATGTGGTGATGGAAACCGATCATGCTGGCTTGGAATTAGTTCGCTGGATCCGCGAAACCAAAGAAAACCATGCTACGCGCTTGATTTTAAGGACCGGCCAGCCAGGGCAGGCTCCAGAAGAGTCGGTGATTAAAGATTACGATATCAATGATTATAAGAGCAAAACAGAATTAACCGCCACCAAGTTAAAAACCATTACTTATTCAGCGATCCGTTCTTACCGAGATATTCTATTCATCGAACGTCATCGCTCTGGTTTGTTGAAGGTTATCGAGTCCACATCCTTAGTTTTAAAGAGTAAAACACTTTACCACTTCGGATCAGCGGTGTTAGAGCAGTTGGTTGAATTGTTTCAGTTAGAAACGTCGGCAATGTATATCACCACCTTAACTGAAGACGTATTACATCATCAGTCGTTTAATGTATTGGCTGCGACCGGTGATTTTGTGACGAATGAGCACAATGAATCTGATTTTGATCAGAGTAAGATCCCTGATAACGTAAAAGCATTGCTCAAACACGCGTTACAAGAGCGTAGAACCATCGTAAATGAAGACTGTTATGTTGGATTTTACTCAACCGATAATCGTAGTGTTAGTCTGCTTTATGTACAACATGAGAAACCGCTTGATGATATAGAAAAGGGCTTGTTAGAAGTATTTGCGACTAATATCGCATTAACTTTCGAAAACCTCACGATTAAAGAAGAGATCCAAGATACCCAAAAAGAACTTATTTTTATTATTGGTGACGCCATTGAACAACGTAGTAAAGAAACAGGGTCACACGTTAAACGGGTGTCGTTGATTTGCGAACTAATGGCCAAAAAATTAAATTTTGACCCTGAATTTGTTGAATTGTTTAAATACGCGGCCCCATTACATGATTTGGGTAAGATTGCTATACCGGAGTCGATTCTGCATAAACCTGGTAAGCTAGATGCTCAGGAGTGGGAGGTGATGCAAACTCACGCTCAAGTTGGTCACGATTTGCTTGCCGATTCCAATAAGATTATTGCCCGTCTCGGAGCCGAAATATCTATTTGCCATCATGAAAAATGGGATGGTAGCGGATATCCTCGTCAATTAGCGGGGGAAGACATTCCTTTAGTGGGCCGAATCATGGCTATTACCGATGTATTTGATGCTTTGGGGTCGAAGCGCTCTTATAAAGAGCCCTGGTCGAACGCAGAAATCAAACAATTTATCATCGAACAAAAAGGAAAACACTTTGATCCAACCTTAGTTGATCTGTTAATCGAGAATTTTGACGAGTTCTTAGAAATTCGCAACAGCCATCCGGATTAACGATCGATAGCTAATAGGCCAAAGGCTAATATTTTCGTGTTATTTCATTGAATTTACTTAATAAAAAGCGCATTCTCTTCATTTAACTAGCTCTGTGCCTAAGCGCTCAGAGCTCAGCTATATCGAATAGGCGCTACAGTGGCACTAAAACCCACCATCTATAAATTGCGGATCTCTCTCTCTGATTTAAACCGTAATTACTATGACACACTCAATTTAACCATTGCCCAACACCCTTCTGAAACGCTTGAAAGGATGATGGCTCGGGTAATGGCTTATTGCCACAGTGCAGAACAAGGTTTGGAGTTTACCAAGGGCTTAAGTGAAATCGAACAGCCCGACCTTTGGTCGAAGTCTCTCGATGGTCAGGTTCAACTATGGATTGATGTGGGGGAACCCAGTGCTGAACGCATTAAGAAGGCGACGCGTCTCGCGGAAACGGTAAAAGTGTATAGTTTTAACTCTAAATCAAATACTTGGTGGCAACAAATCCAAGGAAAACTGACTCGGTTGGATTTGCAAGTTTGGCAACTTGATTGGCAAGAGGTTTGTAAACTGGCATCTTATGTGGAGCGAACCATGGAACTATCTGTGACGATTACCGAACAATCCGCCTATGTCACGATTGGTAGTCATGAATTAGATATTAACTGGAAGCCGCTTCAGTTGCCGATTTCAGATTAAGTGAGAGTTAAAATATTCAAGCTTAATTCCACCAGCATTATTAACTATATGAATCGCTTAACCACAACATTTTTTATATTTTTTACCGCTGCCACAATCGCAAGGGTCATTGCGTTTTGGGGTTTTATCAAAAATAGCTGTTTGCGGTGTATCTAATAAAACTTTTAGCGCTTGGATATCTTCCTCGGTCTCAGGTGCTAAGACGATATTGGCAATCAGTTGTAGCTCTGATAACTGGGTTTCAAGCTCAAGCTTTCGCGCCTCAGTTTGTACTCTCAGCTGAAGAGGCTTTTCAGCCGAACCTGGTTTGATGTTTCGTTTTGTACTAAAACCAAAACTCTCATATTTAGGTCTTTTCTCGATTTTTCCCTTATAAAAAAACTTTGACATCACTCGAGTCCTCTTGCTAAAAATAATACGGAGCATGCTTATACAGCAATTACGAGGCTAAAGAAACCTTCTCGTTGGGTAAAGTTTATAGCTTGTGGACCCGACTTAACTCATAAGGCAATGTAAATTTATCATTGGCATTTTTTACTCTAGCCAAGAGTGAAGTCTAAGGCGGCAAGCATAAGCTTTCTATAGAGAAGTCATTTGCATCAGGACGTTCAATGGATAAAAAAAAACCACTACATAATAGAGTGGTGTCCATAAGGGAGGATTTGTTTTCAGCCATCACTGAAAATATATCGTCATCAAGCAAACAGTGACGATGAAAGTAGTTTAAAAACGCGAGAGCTAATCAAATAATTGATAAGTTCTATTTGATTAAAGCAGAGCATTTCAATTTTATTAACTGTAAACATTAACAGTTGTGAAACCGAACTATTTGTACGCGATATTTATGTCTTTCTATTTAGTACAAAAATTGACATGTCTTTCACTTATGGGGCAGTCTATCAAGCAAACTTTCCCTTGATTATGGTTGGGATAGATTGGTGAATAGTGTATATATGTAGCCAATGCCATTTATGTAGATTTAACAATGCCTAGACCCAAAATACCTCGCAATATATGCGGTACGGCAGCAGATAGCTGTTTTAAGCCAAATCGGATCCCAATGAGTGAACTGGAGAAGGTTCAGTTGGATAAAGACGAATTTGAAGCTTTACGTTTGGTTGACCAAATGAAAATGCAACAGCAAAAAGCGGCAATAGAAATGGGGGTTTCACGGCAAACTCTTGCCAATATTCTTAAGTCAGCTCGCTTTAAGGTAGTCGATTGCTTAAGTAATGGTAAAGCGTTAATGATGCATAGTGAAAATGATGAGAATATTGAGTGAAGCTAAAGCGGAGCATGTTTAAAACAAAAACGCTGAGATAACAAATTGTTGCTTCACTTAAAGGCTCCAATCCTATCGGGCATGGTTATCTACATGTCGTTTTATCGAAGAGCACCAGGGTGAAACCGATTGCAATCGTTATAGGGCTAAGTAAAATCTTGTTCGCTCGTTTAGAACAACTATAGGTATCGGCATGTCAGAAGTTATAATTAACAGTTTTTATTGTCATTTACGGGCAAAAACTAAGTATATAAATTGGATTATTCCTTTCTGCGTTTGTGTATGTGTTGTGTTTGCGGTTCATTACGTGTTAGTTCACCGTGAGTTAAAATTATTAGAAAGTTATGGTGATTCTGCTTTTGCAACAGCAATGGATATTGGAAACGAGGTCGATCACAGTATCCGCATCGCAAATAGTGTTAAAGATGACTTTTGCTCTAGTAGCGATATCCGTTTTTTGACAGAAGTGATGTTTGCGTATGAGTATATAGTCGATGTTGGTCGAGTTGATAATGGCCATGTGGCTTGTACCGTTAAGCTTGGTTCCTTAACCCCCCCAGTAGAGCTTGGCACCTACACTATTAAACACAAAGAAAAGCTGATTCAACAGGATAATGGTCTGTCTGCAAAAGAAGCGAGTAATATAAGAGTATTTTCCAAGGGAAGTGTGATTGTCAGCGTTAACGACATGTTTTTTCATAATGTTGACTTATCGTCTCTATCTTTACATGGCATGGGGGGGATCTTATACAACAAACAAACTAAGCAAGTGGTTCAAAAGTTTGGAGAAGTTTCCGAGATAGATGTTTCTAGTCTATTAGGAAAGCAAAACTTTAATTGGTTACCGTTACCGAATAACTTCTTGGAGCATCGAGAATGTAACGATGACTATAATATTTGCTTAGTGGTGTTTCAAATCAAGCCCGGCATTTATCAATTGGATCTATTTTTGATAGTCTTTCTTGGTCTGATTGGATTCTCAATTGGTAAGTTATTTTTATGGAAATATAAAGATTACTACTACGGGCAGCAAGCATTTACCAGAGCCCTGAGTCATGCGATAAACAATAATCAAATCTATCCGGTTTATCAGCCAAAGGTTCATTTAAGCAACGGTAAAATGGCTGGGGTTGAGGCGTTAGCGCGATGGCACGATCCGCAATTAGGGCAGATTTCGCCAGAAATCTTTATTGCTGCAGCAGAACAATCACTACTGATTAGTAAACTAACGCGTAAGTTTATCGTGAAGGTTTTCGATGATCTAAACAACCCTGAGTTTGTGAATGCTGGTTATACCGTGAGTATTAACATTGCAATTTCAACCTTGTTAGAAGAAGATTTTTTCGATTTTATTGAAAGTCAGCGGATTAAAACGCAACAGCCAACAGAAAATATTATTTTAGAAATCACGGAACGTTCTTCCGCTGACTTCAAGCAGATGTCTGCCTATGCCAAGCGATTTTCGAGAGCGGGTTATAAAATATCTTTAGATGACTTCGGTACGGGAATGTCCAACCTTACTTGGATAAATACCTTTGAACCGAATGAAATCAAAATAGACAAAGAGTTTACTCAGGCGATTGACTGCGACACTCTAAATAAATTAACACTGGAAGGTATATTTGGCTTGTTAGAGAAGTTCAACGTGCACGTTGTTTTTGAAGGGATCGAAACACAAGTGCAATTGAACTATATATTGCAACGTTCACCTCAAGCGATCGGCCAAGGCTGGCTGTTTGCTAAGCCGCTAGAGCCATCGGCTCTATTTGATTATATTGAGCGAGATGGTTAATACCTCGATTGTTTGAAGTCTGCATGTTGCTTTTTATTCGAGGGTAATTGAGAGCCGTAGCTAACAGCTTCTTAGTATTTTTTCTACACCGAGTTGTATCGCAAACAGCATCGGCTTAAGCTCGAGTGGTAGGCTTACAATAAGCGGTGTCGAGATTCTAATAAGGAAGAACCAGCTTGCTTGATGCAGAAAGTAGCGGTTTTTCAGTTTTATCGAAAGCAATATATTTAGAATAAAAAGCCCAAGCTGGTGCCTGGGCTTTTAACTTGGTGAACTTAAGCTGGAAGTGAAGCGTGAGCTTTTCGTCTAAATCCCATAACGCCAAGCCCCATCAACAACATCGCCAGTGACGCTGGTTCTGATACTTGAGGCGTGTTGGCGATTTGGTCACCAAATGAATCTGCGATATAGACGTTGATTAACTCAAATGATTGGGCTGAAAAAGCCGACTGAGCGGTAAAGCTCGCACTGGCTAGTTCAAACACTCCAACCGGAACGTCTAGGTTATCAAACCATAGGCTGTATACACTTAGTGTATTACTGGCTGATAAGAACGCATCGGTTACCATTGCCCACTGAGTGTTTAAGACATTAAATCCGCTGTCTTGGTAGCTGGCCAAGGTCTCATCAAAGCGCAGACCAAAATCTAGTTCGGCAATATTTGCTGCCGAATTATCAACCATCATACGTACATCCACTAAGTCACCAGCGGCATATTGACTGGCATTTGTTTCCAGTGAGATAAACGCTGCATTGGCTTGTAATGTGAACAATGTTGCAAGTAGTGTGATTATATATTTCATCGGTAATTCCCTTAGTGAGTTGCACAACGAGCGCGAGTACAAAGATCCATTAAACCACGTAGGTCACGGCGATTAATCTGGCCATCATGATTGAAGTCGTAAGCTAAGTCGCTTATCGAAGCCGAGCGGATCGCTTGATAAAACGAAGATACATCTAATGAATCAATATCAAGATCTCCATCAAAGTCGCCAAGCAATTGCTGAGGTTTAAAGCTCAAAGCAACAATCACGGGGTCATGGTCTGATGCTCGGTAGGCGTCAGCGTACTTTGGCAAATCGCCGCTGTACTCGGATGAATATTCAAATAAGCTCGATTCAACGGCGTTAATGTTCCATTCAGCAGCATCCACTAGATGTGATATCAAACTAGGAGACGCCAATATGTAATCTAAGGTGCCGACTTCATCATTGTAAGAGTAGCCATAGGCGTTTGGATGGAATGTTTTTACCACATTGGTGTATCCATAGGATTTGGTGATAACAGCCCCTTCATCACCGTGTAGCGGGGTCTCTCCCACATAAGTGCTACGAGCAGCCTTCACTTCGTAGTCGGTTGGTAAATGAGTCATATCGGTTAATACACTAATTGGATCTTCAGCCGCGTATGAGTTTAAATCGCCAATAATGAGCTTGTGTCCTGACACCGCCATTAAGCTTTCACCCAGTTGATAAGCAGCCGATACTCTTAGATTCTCACATGAGCCTTGACGGTTTGGATCTTGTCCTTGTTGTATTGCCACGTCTTCCCAGCAGGTTGAGCCCTTTGACTTGAAGTGATTGACTGCAACCGTCAGTGTTTGGTCGCTACCATTAATGCTAAAAGTTGGAGTGATCGCATCGCGCTGATAGTTATTACCATCTTCATCGCCTACAGCAGGCGCATGTTGTTCTGGCATTTGCAGTACCCGCATTTGCTTCAGAGTCACCTTCGCGGGTTTATAAATCACTTGATTGGTGATTGCATCGCTGCCGACTTGTTCAAGCTCACCGTCCCAAGCAATCTGGTATTGATCCGCTAGCGGTAATTCAGCATTTAACTGGCTAACCAGATCAACAATGGCTGAGTTAGCCCCAAAACCATTATTCTCTATCTCCATTAAACCGACAATATCTGCGTTCATCGCTTTAAGTGCAGCCACTATCTTATTAGCCTGCATTTCAAAATCTACCAGTGTCGTTGCGCCCCGGTTTTGTCCTTTAGGGTTAGCAGCTCCACCAAATGGTGAATTAAAGTAATTCAGCACATTAAAGGTTGCGACCTGTAGGTCCCCTTTGGTGAGTTCAGGCGTATTAGTACGGTCATTCTCTTCATGAATAAAGCTGTCAGTGTGAGCTTGGTTGGTCACATATAAGCGATATTCAGCATATGAATATCCCAGCACACCGTGCAGGCCGTCCACTAAGTCGCCAATTCGAATGTAGTCCTCGGTCGATCCGTTTTGATCAATGTCAGTAATACCAAACTCCGGATACCAAGGCACAACGCCATTGCTTGCTTTTTCAAAACTTTCGATAACGATTCGTTGGTCTTTATTATTAGCCAATTGCTGCTCTGCAGGGCTATCAATCACATCATCGTAAGTAACTGGCGTATTCAACTGATTAGGATGGAAGTTGACTCGTTGATGAGCGACTACCATATTGTTGCGGTAAGCACTGTAATCAAAGCCGTAAGTTCGAGTGACTCGCAGATCAGATGCTTTCTCTAACGATACGAGCATGCCTTCGTAGCGTTCTAAGGTCTCACGGAAACTCTCATCTGAACTCAGGGTTTGTAGCGACGTTGCTTCAATTGATTCTCCAGAAGAAACGCGTTCTACTTGAGATCCTAATAAAGTTGTCCAACCATAGTTTTCATTCACCTTACCAACCACCACCACTTTATCGCCAACATTCAGGCCGGCTAAATCTGCGTAGTCAACAAACAGACCGTCTGAGGTTAGTGGGTTGTTATCACCTTGTTGGTCTTGGATAAAAAAACCTTGGTTAATGTCGTTACCAAGCGCTTTGTTTTGGATCGCAGTGATCACACCTTCAGTTTGATAATTTTCAGTTGATAGATAACCGGAATCAATTAATGGCGAAAACCAAGAGTCGCCTTGGATATCCATAATAGTCACTTCGCTTGCTTCTACAGCTGGGCTATTTCCATCAGCCAGCTGCCCTAAATCAGAACTATCGTTTTTGCGGCGAACTTCCCATTGCGCCAGATTAAACGCTGTACTAGGTGTGTAGTCGATACGCACTAGTGTTTGGTCTTTCCCAAAATTAATGTCACCCATAACACCAATAATGTCGACGATGGTATCGTTTAAAAATAGCGCGATAGGATCATCGCCATTAAAGTTAATAACATTAGCGTCTGACTGATCTGTCACTAGCTGAATATCGCTGTTTGCACTGGGGTGAGACAGTACAAATACAGAATGAGGCGCGATAGTCACATTATCGAGAGCCATTGATTGCCCCCAAGTATCTCGACCATTGGTTGCTTTTTTTAAACTATAACCGTTGAGGGTTATTGCATTCTCTGAATCATTGGCAATTTCAATCGCCTTGTTATACGAGCTACCTTCAATGTACTCCGACAAGAAGATTGTCGATTGCGCCTGCGGTGCCAGCAATGTGGCCACCGTAGCCGCAAGAATATTCATTTTCATAGTCAATCCATTTTCTATTAGTTAAAAACATGCACAAAAATTCAAGGAAACCGCGTCAGCTAAAAACAAGTGCATTTTCCTTGGATAAATAGTGGTGAGGCCTAGCGTTAAGGATGTTTTGTTGCATTGATTAGGGATGTGACCAACGAAACTGAGAAATATCGCGCAGAAGGGCACAGCAATTAGATTTGCGTGATAATTCATTTCAAACTCCATTTTGAACGAATAACTAGGGCTTCTAAATTATGGAACGCATAAGATCTGCAACAAATTCAGGGCTTAGCGACGAGGATTAAAATAGAATGATTTTTTGACAGTTGTGTGTCAATCGGGTGAAGTTATTGTCAATACTAAGTTTGTATCGTGGATGCATCTAGATGCTGGCAGGCCAATATCTGATTGAAAGCGCAGTATCTCATCGTTTGTTAAATACGCTTAAAAATCTGTGGGAGCGAGAAAGAGTCTTTAATTTAAAAGCTCGCCACATAGCGAGCTTTTAAGGCTTATAGATGATTAGGTCTCAGTTGCCGTTATTGAGGGGGGATGTTTCTGCCTTATTACATCGGGCACCACGGCTAAGCCATGTTGAGTCGCTGATGCGCCTCTGAAGGCTTATCGGCTACTGACTGAACGATGTCTTTCCAAATCTGCTGAAAATGACCGCGAAGACACTCGCTTTGCGTGGTTCATTGAATATAGGCGAATGAATGATCAGATGAAGATCCCGATATAACTTGGCAAGATTCCCAACAACCCGTAATTTTGCCATCCTCAAGTTGGAAATGTGCCAGCACCTCCAGTAATGACTCTGAATTGTCTTGTTTGACAAGATGGACATAATGATGAGTTAGTACGTCAGATCCTTGTTCTGCAATGGCCTTAAACTCTACAGTCAGGCTTTTCGTTTCATTTTTCAGTTTTTTTAAATGTAAATAAAATTCTTCATAATTGAGTTGATGTCCATCCGCATATTGGCGGTAGGTCTTTGAAAAAAAACGCTCGACCACCGACAGTTCTATAAGTTCTGAACTAAACAACGTTGTAAAAACATGGCGAACTAAATCTCGATTATTTGAATATTTCATGCTGGATCTCATTAGAGGGGAATTGAGTGCCTATGCTACCTGCGTATTTAGCGGTATTCTTTCTACATTAGGACAACTTATATAGAATATAGGCCAACATGAATCGCATGAAGATCTCCAATATTCAGCATATACACGATCACGAAACTGATTGGCATCGCCACGCCAGAGGCCAGTTATTCTGGGTGACTAAAGGTATACTTAGCGTGGATACTGTTGAATCCAGTTGGACTTTAGCACCCGGTTGTTTAGGTTGGATCCCCGCTGAGTGTTCACATCGGGCAAAGGTTATCGTTGGTTGTCAGGGAAAAATACTAAGATTGGATCCAGACGTCATTACGGCTGATAACACGATGGAAAAACTAGTAAAAACACCGTTGCTTATACATGCAATATTGCTTCGCTTAACTGCCACAGAGCATTTAGTCATGGAGGGGGCGATGCACCGTTTGTTGGGTGTTCTGTTTGATGAAATATCATCAGCGGAGCGAACTAACTTTGAGCTTCCAATGCCTCGTGATAAACGATTAACAAAGTTAGCCGCTTATTTATTGTCTACTCCCGATGCTCCTTTCTCAAAAGCAATGCTCGAAAAAAAATTTGCCTTAAGTGGGCGTTCAATTTCTCGCTTGTTTATGCAACAAACTGGGATCACTTTTAAGCAATGGAGAGCATTAGCAAAATTACAGCATGCGCTTCGTTTACTTGAGAGTCCGTTATCGATTAGCGATATCGCCTTATCTTGTGGCTACAGTAGTACCAGTAGTTTCATATATGCATTCAAACAACATCTTGGTGAGACACCGAATTATTATAGGAAGGGCCAATTGAGTGGCAGGCTTAACCAATCATAAGGCAGTGCAGTGATGTAATTGAGAAGGCATTTAGTAAATTTAATGATTCTGGATAGCTGTTGTATTGATGGACACTCGATATCCAAAATAAAAAGCCCAAGCTGGTGCTTGGGCTTTTAACTTGGTGAACTTAAGCTGGAAGTGAAGCGTGAGCTTTTCGCCTAAATCCCATCACGCCAAGCCCCATCAGCAACATCGCCAGTGACGCTGGTTCTGATACTTGAGGCGTGTTGGCGATTTGGTCACCAAATGAATCTGCGATATAGACGTTGATTAACTCAAATGATTGGGCTGAAAAAGCCGACTGAGCGGTAAAGCTCGCACTGGCTAGTTCAAACACGCCAACCGGAACGTCTAGGCTATCAAACCATAGGCTGTAAACACTTAGTGTATTACTGGCTGATAAGAACGCATCGGTTACCATTGCCCACTGAGTGTTTAAGACATTAAATCCGCTGTCTTGGTAGCTGGCCAAGGTCTCATCAAAGCGCAGACCAAAATCTAGTTCGGCGATATCTGCTGCCGAATTATCAACCATCATACGTACATCCACTAAGTCACCAGCGGCATATTGACTGGCATTTGTTTCCAGTGAGATAAACGCTGCATTGGCTTGTAATGTGAACAATGTTGCAAGCAGTGTGATTATATATTTCATCGGTAATTCCCTTAGTGAGTTGCACAACGAGCGCGAGTACAAAGATCCATTAAACCACGTAGGTCACGGCGATTAATCTGGCCATCGTGATTGAAGTCGTAAGCTAAGTCGCTTATCGAAGCCGAGCGGATCGCTTGATAAAACAAAGATACATCTAATGAATCAATATCAAAATCTCCATCAAAATCGCCAATCATTTGCTTACCCCATTTATTGAGGATCGCCCTATACTCTTTTGCGGTGACTGGTAACACGGTTCCGTGGCGTGGTCGCGACGGTAAAGTGTAATCCTTGGCTAAGCTCCAGTTACCACTGGATAGGTCGGTTGTTTCAAAGGGAATGTAACCACGGCCACCAAATTCATCGATAAACAAGTACCACTTCTGCTCGGTATTGGATTTAAATACTAAGGGACCTTCACCTTGGCTCATATCCCCTTTACCAATACACTCACTTTGGAAATCCCAATTATCGTTATTAAGAGTCGTTGATGTTTCCGAAAGAATGAACTTACCACAGGCCGACTCCGACGCTGAGCGCTCGTCTTTAGTAAACCGGTAATAAACATCATCATGTTTGATCAAGGTTGAATCGATAGTGGAGTAGCCTTCATCGACCCATACCTGAGCGTCACTAAAGTTCACAAAGTCACGGGTGAGGGCATACATCATTTTATTGTAGGTACCATTGGAATGGCTGGCGTCGTTATATATTTTAGAGGCCCAAAAAACCACGTACGCATTTCGCTCGGGATCCCAAAAGGCTTCTGGTGCCCAGGTATTACCAGCAGTGTCTGGTGAGACTTGCACCAGGCGTGCATCACTCCAGTTCACCAAATCGTTAGATTCCCAAACGAGTAGCGAACGAGACCCCCAAGTTTGAGAGCGTCCCCAATCCCAATTACCGTAGATTTTCAGATCGGTTGCAATCATGAAGAACTTATCGCCTTCGGGGGAGCGAATAATAAATGGATCGCGAGCTCCTTTTTCTCCTAATGTGGTGGATAGTACTGGCTGTTCGCTATTTAAAGTTTGCCAATCGAGCGGGTTGTTACCATTAGACAGGGCGAAATAAACCTGCTCTCCATCGGCTGTTCCTTCACCAGTAAAGTAGCTGAACATATACGCTTCGAAATCGTCTAATGTGGTGAGTGGCGGTACGGTCGCAATAAAGGTTTTGGTAGCCGACTCTTCGCCTTTAGTTATCGTAGCTGTTAATGTCACGGTTTGAACTAAACCGCAGAGCTTGTTACGCGGTTCGGCAACACAGACCGGAGCCCGTGTGACGAGACCATCGGGGGTAATCACATCGGTATTATCTGATGACCAAGAAATGCTGGTTTCATATTTACCCTGGGTTGCGAGAAATATATGTCCACGCACATCATCAACATTAACGATTGCTAACGCTTCGCTATCAGCCGCGACAGACTCGGCATCATCGAGCTGAATTTCAGCAAGCGCTTGTTCTGCGGTAGTGGCTATCACGCTGGCGCTTAGAGCCCCATTCCAAATTTGGAAGTCGTCAAAGCGACCATGTAAGAAGTTATCGCCGCTGTAAAGTGACCGACCGAGGAAATTGGCAAGGGTGGTCCCATCACCGATGTCGGCAGGTGTGATTGTGATATTGGTGTTGCGCGCAACTTCTACGCCGTCTAAGTACACAATCCCAATACTGCCTTTTAAGCTATAAGCTAAATGATGCCATTCGCCCCGACTCAAATTACTACCAGAAGTCCCGGTATTTTGCTCACAAGACCAATGACAAGTTGACAGGGTGGTTCGGTAATAGTTACCCGTAGTGAACAGATATCCGTTACCATTACTCCCCGAAGTATTTCCTAAACCATAAATGAAATAGGGAGATGGCTGGTCGTTTTCGATAAAGACCTTAGTCATCACCGTGATTTCATCGAGGCCCGCCATTAAGTTATCGGGCAGATCGATATAAGCATCTTTACCGTCTAGTTCTGCAACGTCGCCGTCTAAAGTAACCCCTCCTTCAACGGTTCCATGGTGGTTGTTACCGGAAGCATCGGTGATCACACTTGAGGTTGGTGCGTCATCGAAGGGATACCACAGCACCAGTTGCGGTACCGTTGCGGCTATTTCTTCCGGACTTAAGGCACCGTTCCAGATTTGGAAATCCGCAAAATCACCATAGAAGTAATTATCGGCACTATACAGCGAGCGTCCCAAGAAGTTATCTAAGGTGATACCGTCGCCAATGGTGCCAGGCATGAGAGTGATAGCATCGTTTCGAGCGACTTCAACCCCATTCAAATATAAAATGCCGAGGTTATTGTCTTGGGTATAAGCAATGTGTTGCCAAGACCCCCTTGGTAAATTAGCACTCGTAGTTGCGGTACTTTGTTCGCAACTCCAGTGACAGCTAGACAGCGTGGTACGGTAATGGTTGCCGGTGGTGAACAAATAACCATCACCATATGCGCCAGAAATATTGCCTAATCCATAAATAAAATACGGTGAAGGCTGACTGTTCTCGATAAAAATTTCAGCGGTAATCGAAATCGCGTTTAAGCTTGTGAGTAAATTGTCTGGCAGGTCGATGTAACCGTCTATGCCATCAAAATGCGCGGCTCCGCCAGTGAGCGTGACGCCGCCAATAATGTCTGCATCATAGCCATGACCAGAGGCATCAGACAGAGTAGTTGAACCGGCAGGATCGTCAAACGGATACCACAATATTTGCTCAGCTGCATTGGCTGCATATGAAGCACTTAGCAGGGATACCGCTATACCGACTGACCGCATAATATTGCAGGGTCGCCATCGGCTAACATGTGGTAAGTTCAGTTGTATTTTCATCTCGTATATTCCTTATACTTATTATTTTATTTGTAGAGTTATCAATTACCAACATCAGGGTTTGAGTTGGTAATCTGAAAGACTAGACCAATTCAGAAGGTTTGACCTATTTTTATTTCGACTGGTATATTAAATTAGAATAGACCTCCAAAAATTTAGCCTATTAAGGTAAATCAGTTGCTGATAACCGCTGTAATTTTTTAGTTAACGAAGGTCTCGAATAACGTTTGCTGGAAGTGAAAGCAAATGATAATGACAGCCTGAACTGCGCATATTGGTCGCCAGTGCTGCTGTTCATTTAGCAATTGCCCTTGAGTTACCCTCACAGCCTTAGTCTCAAGACTAAAAAGGGTATTGACCTCAACTTAGCTTGAGGTTTTATCTTTATCCCAAATAACGACGAAGGGATAAAGAATGCAAAATAATTACGTAAAGGAACTTGCCAAGAGAAGTTTTCAAGAAGGGCCGGTAAAAGCGCCTTATAAGAAGCGTAAAGGTTTTAATCAGGGACCGAATATCTTTATCGGCGTATTCGCCTCGGTGATGTTAAGTGCAGTTGTTTACTTCATTTAATATAGAATCAAGTCGCTACGCCAGCCTAAGTCGGTCGTTGTAGCCGCGACTAATCGCGCTAAACCTTGGTTTTTTCGGTTATGCTTTAAGTAAGGTACCAGTAGGCATTCTATTCATGTAGTACAGGTAAAGGTTGTAGAGTAGGGAAGGCGAGAGTCTGCACCAAGAGCATGAGAAGAGCATGAGAAGAGCATGGACATCCATGATAAAAACTACAGGGACAGTAACAGTGTTAGTGAAGTGAACACCACTGCCATTATTTAGTTCTCAGGCGTTAATCATGCTGATTGGCGGCTCGCGCAATGTGTTCGTTTAAATGGCGCATAAACCAGCTTAAGTCATACAGGCGAGTCCGATACACTTCGGCGGCGGTGCTCATAGCTTTTACCGGTTTGTTGGTCTTCGCCACACAGAAACGCCCGTCGAACACAACGGGAAACACAATGATAGTAGGGTGTATCCGATAAGCTCACTTGCGAGCGTCTTGACCTAGGCATGATGATAACTCCCCAAATAAATGACTATTGATAGTTTAGACTATAAAAACGTTTCGTTAGTTTGGGTGTCTTGTTTGCCGACCCCCGGACTGTGATGCAAATTCAATAACAGGTGTTAACCCTTTATTTCCATTCAATAACCACATAGAAAGTGGTAGATTGTTGTTTGCGTAATCATGAAAGAATAAGGACATTCTGTATGAAGCTTGCGAACATCCTCTCTGCTGTCAACCAAGTCGAAAAATCTAAGTTTATCAATTTCATTGATCGCATCTGTAATGATGCTATAGAGCACGATAAAGAGCTTGCTCGTCGAGTCCGAAACCTAGATGGCCAGATAAAGAACGCCTCTAGTAGTGAAATCACGCAACTGTTCAAATTGGTACTCCCATATTACGAAAAGAGTGTCAAAGCGCAGCTGGCAATGCTTGGAGTTCAGGCATCTTTGTTAGTAAACATACTAAGTCGAGATGGCAATTGTATCGCTAGAATTTCCTGGATCGAGTCGCTGTACACAAAAGAGTGGAAGCTTATTAACCAACGTTCTAAAGAGTTGGCGGAAACCATGCAGAGAACAAGTGAGCAAGATGCCTTTGATGAATCGAAAAGATTGGATATTTATTTCTCATGTCTCAGCGAAGCTTACACAAACGATGAGAAAAACAATCGTGAAGCGAAAATTACTGATGACGAACGAGGGGTCCTAAATTTACTCGCACACAAGCTTGACATTACATCCGACGATAAATCTGCTCTAGAGCATTTAGTAAATGCTATTCCCCAGACTGGCGTACAAGATGCGTTAAACACATTGCGCGAAATTGGCTTACTGTTTATCAGCCGAAAGCGCCACATGGTCTATGTGCCAGATGAAATTGTGTCCATGCTTAACAACATGCTAGGTAAAGATCTTGCGGATAAGCATGTCCTGAGAATCTTGCGGACATTCAGCGATGCAGAACTGTCAAACATCCTTAAAAATCATGGAAAACGAATCCGTGGGGTAGAGCGCTTACAAAAAATAAGCACCGTAATGCATATGTGTTTACCGTGTGCTCAGCTTTTACAGAGCGACTTGTTTAGCACTGATGCCGCGCTTAATGAACGTAAGGAGCGCCTCAAACAACTCATCGTAGATCTCGATTTGACGGTCGATAAACTCGGCTCGACTATCGAAGAACGTACCAACCTCATCGTATCTGCTTTAAATAGTTCAACAGAAGCTGAGTTTAATTCGCTTAGCGCAACAGGATTTCGAGAGTTGTTTAATGGGTTACAAGCTCACTTTTCACCTTTATCTAAACGCCTGCGACAAGAGTTTGAGCTGGAAAATAACGACGAAATTGATGTCGACATGCTTAGAGCTTTAAGCATCACGCCACATGACATTTTGTACATGCTGACCAATGATGAAGTAAAAGATGTAAAAGACAGTATGGGCATAAGCAAGCGAGGTAACCCTCGTCTCGTCATTCTGGAAAGCTTTGCAGATGCGACAGATAAGTTGATAGACAACTATGACGTGCTAGCACGTAGAGATTTACAAGAGCTCAAAAAGCAAGGAATTGAGCTACCTGAAGCCGAAATTGGCGTTAAATTTGAGGAAGTTACCAAGGCCATCTTTGAGCAACTAGGTCTGGAAGTAGACGAAGATTTACGGCGTTCGATTAATACAGCCAAAGATAAAGCCGATATCCTTATTGCATTAAGTGACGATGACGTAATTGTAGGCGAAGCAAAAACATGCAAAAACGGTGATTTTGCCAAATACTCAACTACTTCTCGCCAGGTGAAAGCTTACGTAAACCGCTGTGAAAATACTGGTAAACGTGTAGCTCAAGTACTTATCATCGCTCCTTCATTTTCGGATGACTTTGTTGAGTCAGCCGAAATGGATACTGAAGTAAATATTTCCTTGCTCGAAGCTTCCGGTCTCAAGCAGATCTTAGATGCATACAAAGCGCGAAGAGCCCCCAAATTCTCTGCAAAATTGTTTACTAAAGGTGGATTACTGAAGTCTTCACTGATAGCTAAGAATATATAGATGCCAAAGGGTTTAAGTACAGTTACTTAAAGTGGAAAAACTTGCTCTAGGGAGTATTAGCATGCTGAGCTTAAAAACCCATAAGGATAAATAATGACAAGCGTCAGATTGATTAATGGTGGTTTTTATATTTACGATTTAACATAATATACATTATGCGCCCTAAGGGCGTAAGTTTATAATCTGACACGATTTATGAGTCTAGTGTGGTTATTCTCAGTTTTCAGCTAAATGATCCAAAGGCTTATGTTCTGCAGATTGGTGACGCTCTACTCGGGAGACATGAAGATATTGAGAAGTTGTTTCGATACTATCGTGGCCTGCGTCGGCTTGCACATGCGCCAATGGTCGGCCTACTAAATTAATATCGTGAGAAATCCCCGTATGACGAATACTGTGTGGTGTAAGTTGGCGCATTTCTAAAGCATCTTGAGTAAAGCCATCTTTTTCGGCTATCTCTGCGGCGTGCTCGATCACGATATATATTTGTTCGCGCAACTGTCTTATCCCAAGGTTCGCATTGAGTAGTCCGCTTTGGCGACCTCTACCTGGCGCTCGGTGGCGAACAAATAAAGGTGTATCTTCGCTCGGCACTGGTAATGGCGTTAAACCAAGAAATAAACGATAACGTTTAAGCGCTGCAAGTAGTTGCTTAGAAACTGCGACGGTTCTTTTTTTGCCACCTTTGCTGCGAGGAATGAAAAAACCCCAGACTCCAGTTTTTTTATCTCGGCGAAATTGTCCCATGACAGGTGAAAATCCTGGTCGCGCTGCAGCTTCCGATATTCGCAAATAACAGCCGTAAATAAGGCTAACTAAAAACAATAAACGTTCATTCTCTGGTGGATTCATCTTGGCGAGTTGTTTTGCGCTACTCATGACATAAGACCACTGCAAGTCGCTGAAGGACTTAATATCTTCTTGATCTTCATGGCTAACAAGGTGTTGGCTACTGGAACGAAAACGGCCATTTTTCATCAGCATCATTGCTGGGTTTATTTCGCTGTATTCTTCGTTAATCAGATAACTATAAAATGACGATAATATCGCCAGCTTTGTTTTTAGTGCTTTGTCACTAATAGTATAGCTTTGTTCGACACCGTCCTTTTTTTTACCTAGAAACGGTCGCCATGCTGGGTTTGGACGACGTAATTTTAGTTCTTTGTCGAGTACAAATTGCGCAACATTACGATAAGCCACCAAATACTTTGGCGGATTACAACAGTAATCGATGTATTTAGATAAGCTACGGCGCTTGATTTCTCCTACCGAGATTTGTTCAACGCTGTAAGCCCAATGCAAAAAAGTCGTGAGTTCACTACGGTAGGTTTTATAATTGTTTTCGCTAAAACGCTGCTCCAACAACCACTCAACAGCAAATTCATAAACATAAGCCGCGTCATTTACCGCATTCATGGTGATGTTGGCTAAATAGAGGTTCACTTCAGCATTGCCATCTTCTAGATGATGAACTGAATCAAATAAAGGTAAGGCGGGTGGTAGTTCTAGCATAAGCGGTCTCGAAGAAATTAATGATTTTACTTAAAAATCAATGAAATGGCAATTGCCGATAAATAGCATTATCGGCAATGCAGGGTCTAAACATCGGTAGATTTAAAAACAAATGTTTTTACAATGGTAACGACTAGAACTGTTATAATGCACCACTAATAACTCTATGTGTCTTACGTTCTATTTTATTTGTATTGAGATCAGTAATGAATTTAAAGAAAGAAATCCAAGAAATTAGCAATAAATTGGATTCAGCTAAGCGAAAACTTAATGCCGCTCATGAGCGCGGAGATAAGGTGATGATTCAGCAATTTAATCACACCATTGAAGTTTTAAATAAACGCTTGAAAAGTGTGAAAGGCCAGCACACTCAGCAGTTGAGTAAAAAAGGGGGGGAAATAAAAGGCCTACCCTACAGTCGCGTACTCACCAAGACTGAACAAGCAGATATGGGCAAGCTTAAGAAGTCGGTGAAGGGTTTAGTGGTTGTTCACCCTATGACAACGCTTGGCCGTGAAATGGGAGTAAAAGAAGTCACGGGGTTTGCGCCTAAAGAGTTTTAAGCCTTATTCTTCGGGACCGAGTGATCCTGCTTTGTCCCCTACTCTTTTGGTTATTGCCTCACATAGTTTAACTTGCCTCCCTTCGACCCTTACGCAAGCACGTCAGCTTGTTGTTTGCTTTCAGGCTGATGCACTGGTGATTCCTTAAATTTTTCTTTCACTTCTAGAATTTCATCGGTTGCTGCAATAAATAAGGGGACAAGTTTAGGGTCGAAGTGCTTACCGGATTCTTGTTCAAGTAAATCAAAGGCTTTGGCTACAGGCCAGGCTTCCTTATACGGGCGAGCAGATGTTAAAGCGTCAAATACGTCAGCAATTGCGACGATCCTGCCAACAATTGGGATGGAGTCTGTTGTGAGCCCATGAGGATAGCCACTACCATCCCATTTTTCATGGTGACTTAGAACAATGGTTCTGGCAAGTTCGATTAGTTCTGGGTTATCGTTGTTGCCAAGAATCTCGGCGCCAATATAGACATGGCTTTTCATAATAGCCCACTCTTCTGAGTCTAATTTCCCCGGTTTTTGTAATATTTTATCTGGTATCCCAATTTTACCTATATCATGCATTGGCGCTGCGTTCATGAGCATATCTGCGTCCGCTTCGCTCATCCCAGCGGCTAGGGCTAGGATCTTAGCGTAATAACTCATCCGTATTACATGCATACCGGTTTCATTATCTTTATATTCTGCGGCTCGCCCTAAACGTTGAATTATTTGTAAACGGGTATCATGAATAACCCTCGTCTGCAATTTTACCTTTCTGTCTAACTCTCGGTTTTGGTTAAACAGTGCTAATTGAGTTTTTACTCTTAGTTTAACCACTGGTGGGCTAACTGGTTTGGTGATGTAGTCTACAGCACCTAATTCAAGGCCTCTTAGCTCATCGGCAGGAGTAATTTTGGCCGTCACAAAAATAACGGGAATGTGGCGCGTGGTAAGATCTTGTTTGAGGCGATGGCAGACTTCATAGCCATCAATCCCCGGCATCATAATGTCTAATAAGATTAAATCTGGTTTGTTCGCTTTTGCCGCAATTTTGAGGGCCATGTCGCCATTCCTAGCGACTTGTAGTTTATATTCGTCACGTAAAATACCGGCTAATACATCAATGTTCTCAGGGGTATCGTCGACAATCAGAATCGTCGCTCGGTTTTCCATCATATGTCCCTTCCTGAAAATTCGGATCTACTTAAGTGTTGAATTTAACTATAGTCATCAAATCAACAATACAGTAACAAGATGAGGTACTTTCATGTTAAATCTATCAGCGTATATAATTTTTGCATTTCATGAATTCGGGTAAAATTCATTCACAAAGGCAGAGGCGATAAGCTTAAGAGCTGACTATGCTCGTTGGCAGTTAATGTCATTAAGATGTGAGTTTAAAGCCAAAAATAAATATTGATCTAGATCAATGGAGTACATGGATTGGAAAGAAATTGTTAATAATTTGGCTTAGGTATGCAAATAACTAGTTTTTCAATCTGTTATTTGCTGTATCGATCAAGTATGATCTTGCGGTTAGTTTAGCGTTGGTGTTTGAGGACTCTGCGCAATCATTCGTTAAACTAGCATGTCGTTCCATTTTGTTAATGCACCCGCATTTAACTCGCTTTAACAAATAATAATAGCAACGGAAGCATCTATTTATGAACCAAGCAGCTAGCACAGAATTGGACTACAACTATACGGTTGTACGCCAATTCACTGTAATGACCATTGTTTGGGGTATAGTTGGAATGAGTGTTGGGGTATTAATTGCAGCGCAATTAGTTTGGCCCGCACTAAATTTCGATACCCCATGGCTAACCTATAGCCGACTCCGCCCACTTCATACCAATGCGGTAATTTTTGCATTTGGTACCAGTGCATTAATGGCCTGTTCTTTTTATGTGGTACAGCGTACCTGTCAAACCCGGTTATTTGGCGGTTCCCTCGCCGCCTTCGTATTTTGGGGGTGGCAAGCTATTATTTTGTCAGCCGCAATCACCTTGCCGATGGGCTTAACGTCCTCTAAAGAGTATGCCGAACTTGAGTGGCCTATCGATATCGCAATCGCTGTGGTATGGGTGGTATATGGCATCGTGTTTTTTGGCACGATCGTGAAGAGAAAAACGTCTCACATTTATGTGGCAAACTGGTTTTTTGGTGCCTTTATTATCACGGTTGCGGTGCTGCACATCGTTAATAATGCTGCCATACCGTTAACGATGACCAAGTCCTATTCGGTTTATGCGGGTGCAGTTGATGCCATGGTGCAGTGGTGGTATGGCCACAATGCCGTAGGCTTCTTACTTACCGCTGGTTTCTTAGGTATGATGTACTATTTCGTACCGAAACAAGCTGGGCGTCCGGTTTATAGTTATCGTTTATCGATTGTGCATTTTTGGGCGTTAATCTCTATTTATATTTGGGCTGGCCCTCACCATCTTCATTACACTGCGCTACCTGATTGGGCGCAATCGCTTGGTATGGTTATGTCTTTGATTCTATTTGCCCCCTCTTGGGGCGGTATGATTAACGGTATTATGACCTTGTCGGGTGCTTGGCATAAGTTGCGTTATGACCCTATTTTACGGTTTCTTATTGTTTCATTGTCTTTCTATGGTATGTCCACCTTTGAAGGTCCGATGATGGCGATTAAAACGGTGAACGCCTTATCTCACTACACTGACTGGACCATTGGTCATGTTCACTCCGGCGCTTTAGGTTGGGTGGCCATGGTATCGATAGGCAGTATTTACCACCTTATTCCTGTGTTGTTTGGCCAAAGTCGCATGCATAGCGTTAAATTAATCAACGTGCATTTCTGGTTAGCAACCATTGGCGTGGTTTTGTACATCGTTGCGATGTGGATTTCTGGTGTTATGCAAGGTCTAATGTGGCGCGCAGTCAACGAAGACGGTACCTTAACTTATTCTTTCGTTGAATCGCTGCAAGCGTCTTACCCATTCTATATTGTCCGCTTTATTGGTGGCCTATTCTTCCTTTCTGGCATGTTGGTTATGGCATATAACGCCTACAAGACTATTTTCGCCGAGAAAGGCTCATTAGAAGCCATCGAGCAGGCATAGGAGGCATAACATGAAGCACGAGTTAATCGAAAAAAATATAGGCCTACTTGCTATTTTCATCGTTATTGCCATCAGCTTTGGTGGTTTGGTGCAAATTACGCCGTTAATCTTTCAACCTGAAACGACCGAGCCAGTTGAAGGTTTAGTGCCCTACACTGCTTTGCAAATGGAAGGTCGCGATATCTATATTCGCGAAGGCTGTAATAACTGTCATAGTCAGATGATTCGTCCATTTAGGTCAGAGACCGAACGTTATGGCCATTACTCAGTGGCTGGCGAAAGTGTTTGGGAACATCCCTTTTTATGGGGTTCTAAACGGACAGGTCCTGATTTAGCACGAGTTGGTCAACGTTATTCAGACCAGTGGCATCATGTACACTTAATGAATCCGCGGGATGTGGTTCCAGAATCGAATATGCCGGGATTCCCTTGGTTGGCTGAAAATATGGTTGATAGCTCATTGACCAGTAAAAAATTAAGCCTATTTAGAAACCAATTTGGTGTTCCCTATACCGATGCCGATATCGACGGCGCAGCAGCAGCGGTTCAAGGTAAAACAGAAATCGAAGCACTTATTGCTTATCTACAAGTGTTAGGTACTGCACTGAAATAAGGAGTTAGTTATGGACTTTGGCACATTCAGTGGCCTTTACACTGCGTTCTTGATGGCTATTTTCTTTGGCATTATTGCTTGGGCTTATAGTAAAAAACGGAATAAAGATTTTTCTGAGGCCGCTAACTTAGTGTTTGCCGATGAACCGGCAACTAAGCTCGAAAAGGATTTTGAAGGAGCACAGAAAAAATGACAACATTTTGGAGCGTGTGGATTACGGTAATAACCCTAGGTAGTATCGCTGGATGCTATTGGTTATTAAGGACTTTCACAAAAAATGATACTGGGGTTAAAGAAGGCGAATCAATGGGCCACAGCTTTGACGGAATTGAGGAATTAAACAACCCTCTTCCGAAATGGTGGACCTATCTATTTCTTGCAACCATTATTTATTCATTGGGTTACTTAGCGCTTTACCCTGGTTTAGGAAATTGGGAAGGCCTATTTGGTTGGAAAAGTGCCGAAAAAGACATCAAAACTATCGCTGAAGGTCAACAACGTGAAGCGGCTTATGATGGAACGGTTGCCAACCAATACCACAATGAAATGGGTAAAGCAGACCAACGTTTTGGCGAAGTTTTTCGCAAAGTTGCATATAACGATTCTGGTGAGTATCGCAGCGTGGAAGAGTTATCAACCGATCCTGATGCGATTAAGATTGGACAACGTTTATTCTTACAAAACTGTTCTCAATGTCATGGTGCTTCGGCTCGTGGCGGGAAGGGTTTCCCCAATTTGACCGATAATGACTGGCTATATGGTGGTAGTGGTGAAACCATTAA
Source organism: Agarivorans sp. QJM3NY_33 (assembly GCF_050870865.2). Classification (NCBI taxonomy): domain Bacteria; kingdom Pseudomonadati; phylum Pseudomonadota; class Gammaproteobacteria; order Alteromonadales; family Alteromonadaceae; genus Agarivorans; species Agarivorans sp. QJM3NY_33. The sequence continues at coordinate 2,455,703 of NZ_CP194039.2, read as the reverse complement.
AACAACCATCATGAATGGTCGCCAAGGGCAAATGCCAACCTGGGAAGCCGTTTTGGGTGACGATGGTATCAGAGATGTCACTGCATACGTATTAAGCTTATCGGGACGTAAGGTGAATGACGTTGATGCGGCGAATGGTAAAAGTCGGTTCGTTATTTGTGCCGCTTGTCACGGTGCTGATGGAACTGGTGGTCAGGCGGTCGGTGCACCGAATTTAACGGATAGCATTTGGTTATATGGCGGTTCTAAACGGGCGGTTGAACAAACCCTACGTTATGGCCGTAACGGTGTGATGCCTGCGTGGAAGGATATTCTAGGCGAAGATAAGATCCAGCTTATTTCTGCTTATGTTTATCAGCTTTCTAAAACTGAATAAACTAAAAACTTATTAAAGGCGACGCTTTCGCGTCGCTTTTTTTGTTATATTTAAACCCTCTTATTTCTGGAATCCTATCCTTATGCAACAAGCATGGTACAAACAGTTTTGGCCTTGGTTCTTGATTACTCTTCCCATGTGTGCAGTTGTCGCGAGTTTTTATACTCTGTATCTAGCACTGACAAGCAACAACGACCTGGTGGTTGAGTCTTATTATAAAAAAGGTAAAGCCATTAACGCTGACCTTTCTTTGCTTCACCGAGCACAAGAACTAAATATTACAGCGAAATTAAGCCAAGTTGCTTCAGGTCTTATTCTGAACATAGATCTACCCGATACGATTAAAAACCAACCTTTAAAAATCGCTTTAGCCCATAAGACTTTAGCTAAGTACGATCGCAACTATATTGTGACCGCCGATGCAAATGGCTTATATCGTTTTGGGGATGACTTAACCGATGATAGTCGCTGGTTTATTAGTGTTAGTCCAATGGACGATAGCTGGCGTTTACAAGAAGAACTACAACTACCGCTGTATAAGGTAGAAGAGATTGATGGCCAATAAAGGGAGTCACTGTTTTCATTGTAATGAATTAATTCCTAAAGGTTTTAAGCTAGATGTAATGATTTTGGGCAAGCCACAACCAATGTGTTGTCAGGGTTGCGCCGCGGTTGCTAAAACCATTATCGATAGTGGCTTAGAAGATTATTATAAACATCGCACAGCAGCAGCGCCCAGCGCGCAAGATCTGGTGCCAAGCGCCTTGATGAAGATGCTCGAATATGATGATGAGAACGTTCAATTAGAGTTTGTTGCAAATACTGAACAATATAAAGAAGTATTGCTGTCTATCGAAGGTATTAGTTGTGCCGCTTGTGCATGGTTAATTGAGAAACAGTTATCACAAATGGGTGGGGTTCACAAAATTCATGTGAACTCTACCACGCAACGCGCCACGTTGCTGTGGGACGACCAACAAGTAAAACTGAGTCAGTTGTTAAATGCTGTTCAGCATATTGGTTATCAAGCCACTCCCTTTCAAACGGATGAACAAGAAAAGATAGACCGTAAGCTTTACCGCAGTCATCTACTTAAACTCGGAGTGGCGGGCCTTGCGAGTATGCAGGTGATGATGTTTGCAATTGCCTTGTATGGCGATTTTTTAGATGAAATGGATTTGCTGTATCGGGATTACTTTCGTTGGGTGAGCCTAATTATGGCAACGCCGGTATTGCTTTTTTCTGCTCAACCATTTTACTTTGGTGCTTATCGCAGTTTAAAAGCCAAGACGCTGAATATGGATGTTCCAGTCTCTATTGCGTTACTAAGCGCGTATAGCGCCTCTTTTTATGCCACCTTGAAAGGAACCGGCGAGGTTTATTTTGAATCGGTGTCAATGTTTACATTCTTCTTATTATTAGGTCGTTTGCTGGAACTTAGAGCGAGACGAAAATCCAGTGAAACCAGTTCCAACCTATTGAAGTTGATCCCTAAGTTAGCACAGCGTTTACGCGATGATGGCAGTCAAGAAAGAGTCGCAGCAAGCCAATTAAAAGTTGGTGAGCGTATTGTGATCATGCCGGGCGAAGCGGTCGCTGCTGATGGTGATATTTGCTTTGGCGAAAGTGATTTCGACGAGTCTTCGCTTACTGGAGAATCTTTACCGGTAAACAGACGTTTAAATGATAGGGTATATGCGGGCACGATTAATCACGAGCAAACGGTCCACTTGAGGGTTCGGGCAGTGGCTCAGAATACCTTTGTCGCAAATATATTACGCTTACAAGAACAGGCGCAAAGCGAAAAGCCTAAAATAGCGACCATTGCAGATCAGGTTGCACGTTACTTTATTTTTGGTTTATTACTAATAGCGGCCGCAACTTATACTTTTTGGCACTATTATTCGCCACAAAACGCCTTTTGGATCACGCTTGCAGTATTAGTCGCAACCTGCCCCTGCGCCTTATCGTTAGCCACCCCTGCCGCATTGACTGCTGCGACGCATCAGTTGTCAAAGAATGGTCTATTGGTCAAGCGAGGACACGTATTAGAAACTTTAGCCAAACTGACCACCGTCGTCTCAGATAAAACTGGGACTCTGACCGAAGGCAATTTAACCATCTCTCAAGTTATTTGTGAGCCTAGTTTTACAAAACAGCAGGTGTTGAACTTCGCTGGTGCTTTAGAAAGACAAAGCTCTCACCCAATTGCCCAAGCTTTTGCACATTTCAACGATTTGAATGCTACTCAACTTATACACCATACAGGCTTGGGATTAGAAGGAAGCATTGAGGGTCGCCATTTCACGCTTGGCAAAGCGTCTTTCTGCAAGCAAAGGTCCATTCATCAACCCGGAATGTTAGAGTTAGTTTTATGCTGTGACAATCAGCTTGCGGCACGCATTTATTTGTCCGACGTAATAAAGGCAGATGCTAAACTATTTTCAGAAGGTCTTCGTAAACGAGGCATTAGCTTAACCATGTTAACTGGTGATGACTCAGGACAAGTTGCGTTTGTAGCAGAGCAACTTGCCATCGATGATGTGATGAGCGGTGCCCTGCCTCAAGATAAGTTGAAATTGGTGCAGCAAAAATGTATGCATTATCCCCACTTACTGATGTTGGGCGATGGCGTGAATGATGGCCCCGTGTTAGCTGCGTCACCGCTATCGATTGCCATGGGTTTGGGGACGGATGTTGCAAAATCTAGTGCCGATGCAGTTCTACTGGGCAGTAAGCTGTGCACTTTATTAACGGCAATTGACCTTGCCAAGCGAACAAAAACAATTATTACTCAAAACCTCGCTTGGGCGCTGGGATATAATGCTCTTATCTTGCCTTTAGCCGCCGCTGGTTGGGTGACGCCATACATGGCCGCTATTGGGATGTCTTTATCTTCGCTGGCAGTTTTAACTAACTCCTTAAGGCTAAATAAATAATGTCTATCATTTTTGTATTAATTCCTATCGCCTTAATTTTTATAGCTGCAGGGATCGGCGCTTTTTTTTGGGCGGTTAAAAGTGAGCAGTTTGAAGATTTGGATCGTCAGGGCGTAAATATATTGTTTGATGAAAAAAACTCTGACAAGAGCAAAAAACAGCATGACAACGATGCACTCTGATTACTTGGCTGCTTTTATTACCGGCTTACTTGGAGCAAGCCACTGTGTTGCGATGTGTGGTGGTATCGCTTGTATACTCGGTAGCCGAGTGAGCGACAATAGCTCAAAATTTTTGCTTAGCCTAGGTTTTAACTTTGGGCGAATTATAAGTTATTCAATAGCAGGCGCCTTTGTTGCTGGTTCTTTTCAGGCTATAAGTCTGGTTCATTCTTCATTCCAGTTACTTTTCTTATTGCAATGGCTCGCTGCCATTATGTTGATCCTACTGGGGATCCATCTCACCCGTTGGTTTTCTGTACTTTCGCCGATTGAAGCCTTAGGCCGGGGATTGTGGGGTAAAATTCAACCAACAGCGAGTAAGGTAATGGCGATTAAACATCCTTTGGCCAGCTTACCTTTGGGCATGTTATGGGGATGGCTACCTTGTGGTTTGGTTTATTCCAATTTGACTTTAAGTGCTAGCCAGGCAAATTGGTTTAATGGGGCGATAGTGATGTTCTGTTTTGGTTTAGGAACCTTCAGTGTGATGTTGCTCGCCGTGATGTTGGGCCAAAAACTCACTCGAATATTAGCCAACCGCTATCTACAGATTTGTTCCGGCTTAATGGTATTTAGTTTAGGACTATATCAAGTTGTTACATTGTTGTAGCAATAACTATAGAAAATGACTTACAGAAAGAGTAGAATTGCCTCGAACTCCAGTAGCATAGTTTGAGTATGAGCATTAACCCAAAAGCCAATCAAAGAATCCAAACCGGTGGATGTGAGATCCATTGCCAAGATTGTAGTATTGCACAATTGTGTATCCCGTTTTCATTAAATGAAACTGAGCTCGATCGCTTAGACAGCATTATTGAAAGAAAAAAACCAATTCAAAAAGGCGAAGAAATTTTTGCTGCTGGTGACAAATTGAAAAGCTTGTATGCTATTCGCTCGGGCACAATTAAGTCTTATACAATCACCGAGCAAGGCGACGAACAAATCACCGGTTTTCATCTAGCGGGAGATTTAGTAGGTTTTGATGCCATTAATAATCAAGTCCATCCCAGTTTCGCTCAAGCCCTTGAAACATCAATGGTTTGTGAAATACCATTTGATACCATGGATGAACTTTCTGCAAGCATGCCCAAATTGCGTCGGCAAATGATGCGTTTAATGAGCAACGAAATTGTCGCTGATCAAGAAATGATTTTGTTGCTTAGTAAAAAGAATGCAGAAGAGCGTTTAGCTGCTTTTATTTATGGCTTATCACAACGTTTTTCAGAACGTGGTTTTTCTCCGCGCGAATTTCGTTTAACCATGACTCGAGGCGATATCGGAAACTACTTGGGCTTAACTGTAGAGACTATTTCTCGACTCCTAGGTCGTTTCCAAAAAGCGGACATGATCGCTGTAAAGGGTAAATATATTTCAATTACCGATCGTGACGCGCTTCGTCATTTGGCCGGCACGAAACCAAGCTAAGCTATTAAAAACACTGACCTGATTTATATCAATCAACTGCATAATAATGAGGTCAGTGTTAACCACCTCTAATATATTTTCAACAATATGAGCTAAAGTTAAGTAGCTATTCCAGACAAATTCTAGGAGCTGCTTTATGATTAAGTATCGTAATATATTGGTGGTAATCGATCCCCTACACGACTCTCAAGCGGCATTGTCTCGTGCTGTTTTCTTAGCAAACAAAGAAGATAAAGCCAAGATCAAAGCGCTACTCACTATCTATGATTTCTCTTATGAGATGACTTCAATGCTCTCGATTGAAGAACGGGAAGCGATGCGTTCTGGGGTGATCGAAGAGCGTAACGTTTGGCTTCAAGATATCGTGGCTAATACCCAGACTCATGGTATTGAAGTTGAAACCAAAGTGATATGGAACAATCGCCTGTACGAAAGCGTGATTCAAGAGGTGTTAGATTTTGGTCACGATTTAGTGGTTAAAGCGACTCATCCGCACCCAACTTTACAGTCAATTATTTTCACGCCAAATGATTGGCATATTTTACGAAAATGCCCCACTCCAGTATTAATGGTGAAAGAACATCAATGGCCCACCAAAGGTAAAATTTTGGCGGCGATTCATGCTGGTTCTGAAAACGAAGATCATCATAAACTTAATCTCAATATCGCCAACGAAACTAAAGATCTGTGTCATCTATTAGATGCTTCAGCTCATGTCGTAACGGCCTATCCTTCAGCACCAGTGAATATCGCTATAGAGTTACCCGATTTTGATCCTTTAAAATACAACCAAAATGTGAAAGAGTTTCACGAAAAAGCCTTGGCTGATTTTGTAAAACAAAACTTTGAACATGAAGTGAAAACACACCTTGAAGAAGGCTTACCAGATGATGTTATTCCAGAAGTCGCTAACAATATTGATGCTGAAATTGTTATTTTGGGTACTTCTGGTCGAAGTGGATTTAGCGCAGCTTTGATCGGCAACACCGCTGAGCACGTAATTGATCAATTAGATTGTGATCTTTTGGCACTTAAACCAGATAATTTTGTGAGTCCATTTCAAAAATAACGCCAAATAAGGCGTCGTTTAAATAGTTGCGTCGTGTTAGCGGGGATATATAATAGCCCCGCTTTTTCATTGGGAACACGACATGTCATTTACAGCAAAACAACAGTACAACCATAACAAACTACAAAAACGGATCCGTCGTCATGTTGGACAAGCGATTGCCGATTACAACATGATAGAAGCGGGAGACAAAGTGATGGTTTGTCTATCTGGTGGTAAAGACAGTTACGCCATGTTAGATATTTTGCTGAACCTTCGGGCCCATGCTCCGATCGATTTTGATGTGATTGCGGTGAATTTAGACCAAAAGCAACCGGGATTTCCAGAACATATCTTGCCAGAATATCTTTCAAGTTTAGGTATTGAATATAAAATCGTTGAAGAAGATACCTACTCCATCGTAAAAGACAAAATACCTGAAGGAAAGACAACATGTTCCTTATGTTCACGCTTACGTCGTGGCATTTTATACCGTACTGCAACTGAACTAGGCGCGTCAAAAATCGGCTTAGGCCATCATCGCGACGACATCTTAGAAACCCTTTTTCTAAATATGTTTCATGGCGGGAAGCTTAAAACAATGCCGCCAAAATTAGTGAGTGATGATGGTAAACACGTGGTCATTAGACCGATGGCTTATTGCAAAGAAAGTGATATGCAACGTTATGCGGAATTAAAAAACTTTCCAATTATTCCATGTAATTTATGCGGATCTCAGGAAAATTTGCAGCGCCAAGCGATAAAACAGATGCTCAATGATTGGGAAAAGAGGTTCCCTGGACGAGTAGAATCTATGTTTAGATCGGTGCAAAATATCGTCCCTTCTCATCTACTTGACCATCAACAATTTGATTTTAAATCGATTGACCGTAATAGTGGCATTATTGATGGCGGGGATATTGGATTTGATCAGCCTGAGCTGGACACCAGTCCAGCAGTCCAACCATCTTCAAGTCTTGTTCAGATCGTCGAATTGTAATCTAGCTTGAAGTGACAGCGATAGAAGATGGCCATAATTTTTGATTAATTTGTATCATCTTCTTTAGTTCTTCGACATAAGCTTCGCCACGTTCCGAGTAATTTGTAAGGTGTGAAGCAAGATCGATGGCATTAAGCGCACCGGTTTGTCGCGCTTGCTGTCGATACTGCTGAAAATCCGAATAGGCAGGGTTACTGTTGAGGTTCAACATATATGCGCTCACCGATTGATACACCGAAGTAAATTTTCGGACCTCATGGCTGGCTCCACTAACCCGGCTTAATGGAACCAAACCGCAGCCTTTTGTATAACACCACTGACCAAACAGATTATTACCTTCTCGGGCAAATCGAGACGTTCCCCAAGCCGATTCATTTGCTGCCTGCGCCAAAACCAAAGCAGACGGGATCACATCAACCTTCATTAATAGTTGCTGTAAAACACGATTGATATCAGAATCAAACGCTACCCGATATGTTTTGGCCAGTTGCTCAACACGCTTAAGTTTAGTCTTATTTAATTTGTGGTTTGAAGCAGACTCTTGATACCCAATTAGTTGTTGGCGAAGCTCTCGTAATTGTTGGTTGTTGACATCAACTAATGGCAAAATAAAATCAGTAAAAGCCTGCTTTTTCTCTGTAACATCACTTATTGATTGGAAATTAGGCAATTTAGCCTTAGCGAAGGCGGAAGGATCTTGTTGCGGTGTTTTGTCACAGCCAACTAAGGCGCACAGTAACAACGCCGTTAATATTTTATTTTTCAAGCAGTTTCTCTTTAAGGTGATAATTGCCCCAAAAACTGAGGTACCAAGTCGCTAGCGGGACCATAATAGCGTTCAGCGAATTCACTCTGCATTTCCGATGGGGCCAAGTTTAATTCTATAGTTCTTGCATCGTGACTAGCCGCTTCATGAACGAAGCCTCCTGCTGGAAAAACGTGTCCAGAGGTACCAATCGCAATAAATATATCACAATGGCTAAGTCGGTGGTAAATCTTGTCAAGGCCGATGGGCATTTCTCCAAACCACACGACATGAGGCCTAAGTCGTGCTGGGAACTGACAGCAAGTACACAATGCATTTTTACCAAGATCCCCTTTCCATTCGGTGGTTTGATTGGAGACTGGGCAACGAGCCTTTAATAACTCGCCATGCATATGTAAAACATTTTTGCTGCCTGCTCGTTCGTGCAGGTCATCGATGTTCTGAGTAATCAGCAGCAATTCTATATTTTCTTGTTGCTCTAATTCCGCCAACGCAAAGTGAGCCGCGTTGGGGTGAACTATTTTATTCTGCAATTGCTGACGGCGTAAGTTATAAAACTGATCAACAAAGTCCGGATCTCGAATGTAAGCTTCAGGTGTTGCAACATCTTCTACTCGATGTTTCTCCCATAAACCGTCGGCATCGCGAAACGTTTGGATCCCCGATTCAGCAGATACTCCGGCACCAGTCAACACCACGATATTTTTTCTCATATTCATCTTCTATTAATCCGAGAACCAAATAATAATTCATAAATATATAATATCGCCGCGCCCTTCCCCATCAGACTTAAGTTGTAATGTGACATAGGATGGTGAAAAGTTACCAAGCCTTAACATAATTTGTAGTATTATTCTCGACAGTCCTTTAAATATCTAGTTACTCTAACTAAGTTAAGAAAGCAATTGTGCTTTATGCAACATTTCTCGCTTTTAGCAAGTTAGTAACAGTTAAATCAGAGTATTAAAGGGACTTGTGCTAAAATTGACTTAGCGCAAATAAAATATGGATTTTTGAGCAAAATATGTAGGTGAGACTATATTCATTTATAGTGAATAATTTTTCGCTTATGGTCACTTATTCGGCATAAGCATCGAATTTCAGTGTTACAATTTTGTTGACAGCGAATATTTGAATGTTTATGTTGTTATTGGCTCTGGATATATCTCTTTTAAATCTTGAGATTTGTACATACATAAACAAATGACAAACTGTACAGGGAAGAAAACATGTTAAAAAACACACATATTAAAGCCGCTGTGGCAGCTGTTGCTTTAGCATTCGCTGCTAATGCGAGTGCTGCTGATAGCATATTAGACAGTGTTAAAAGTAAAGGATTTTTGCAGTGTGGTGTAAGCACCGGCTTACCTGGATTCTCTAATCCAGATGCAACTGGTAATTGGCAAGGCTTAGATGTAGACGTTTGTCGTGCAGTTGCTGCCGCAGTACTAGGCGACGCATCTAAAGTGAAGTACACACCTTTAACTGCGAAAGAACGTTTTACTGCGCTTCAATCCGGCGAAATCGATATCCTTTCACGAAACACAACTTGGACTCTGACTCGAGATAGTTCTCTAGGTCTTAACTTTGCTGGTGTGAACTACTATGATGGTCAAGGCTTCATGGTCAGTAAGCAACTAGGTGTATCAAGTGCGAAAGAGCTTGATGGCGCCGCGGTTTGTATCCAATCTGGTACAACGACTGAATTGAACTTAGCGGATTACTTCCGCGAGCATGGCATGAAATACACTCCTGTTGTATTTGATACTTCTGACCAAACCGTTAAAGGGTTTGAAGCTGGCCGCTGTGACGTATTAACTTCTGACCAATCACAATTATATGCATTACGTATTAAATTAGCTAAACCTGATAGCGCAATGGTACTACCTGAGATCATTTCTAAAGAGCCTTTAGGCCCAGTGGTTCGTCAAGGTGATGACCAATGGTTGAATATTGTTAAGTGGTCATTATTTGCAATGGTCAATGCCGAAGAGTATGGATTAACTTCAACCAACGCTGATGACATGCTGAAATCAACTAATCCTAACGTTCGTCGTATCTTAGGACTAGAAGGTCCAAAAGGTAAAGGCTTGGGTTTAGATGACAAATGGGGTTATAACATCGTCAAGCAAGTAGGTAGCTACGGTGAGTCATTTGATAGAAACGTAGGTTCAGGTTCTCCGTTAGGCATCGCTCGTGGCGTGAACGCGCTATGGAGCAAAGGTGGTTTCCAATACGCTCCACCAATTCGTTAATATCATCGTAATAACATAGAGCAGGCCTAGCCTGCTCTCTTTTCATTTAACTTCCACACTAGGTTGATTTATATGGCTGCTCATCCTTCTACCAAGGATAACTCAGCAAACAGTCTTCGTAAGATCTGGTTTGATCCCAACGTAAGAGCGCTAGTTTTCCAAATTATTGTTGTAATTGGTGTAATCGGATTTTTTTATTACATTATTAGCAATGCTCTTTTTAATTTAGAGCAACGTGGTATTACAACCGGTTTTGGTTTTCTAAACCAAACCGCTGGTTTTGGTATTATTCAAACCCTAATTGAATACGACGAAAGCCACACTTTTGGTGATACTTTCATTGTTGGTTTGCTCAATACTATTCTTATTTCAGTTCTCGGGATAATTTTTGCAACGATATTGGGCTTTATTATGGGGGTCGCTCGACTTTCGAATAATTGGCTCATCTCAAAAGTTGCGACGGTTTATATTGAGACACTACGTAACATTCCTTTATTACTTCAGATCTTTTTTTGGTATTTTGCGGTTTTACGTGCATTACCAAGTCCGAAACAGAGTATTAACGTCGGCGACGCTCTATTTTTAAATGTCCGTGGTTTATATTTACCCTCGCCAATAATGGAAGCTGGATCCAATGTTGTTGTCATCAGCTTCATTATTGCTGTGATTGGATGTTTCTTGATGGCTCGATGGGCTAAAAAGCGTCAGGTGTTAACCGGACAACCCTTTCCGACCCTATCGGTATCTTTAGCCGTTGTCGTATTGGTTCCTTTAGTGGTTTTCTTTGTGATGGGAGCCCCTATAGGCTTGGATTACCCCGCATTAAAAGGTTTTAATTTCCGCGGTGGGATGGTCGTGATTCCTGAGCTGGCGGCCTTATTAGTGGCACTTACATTTTACACTGCTACTTTTATCGCAGAGATCGTTCGCTCCGGTATATTAGCAGTCAGTAAAGGGCAAAGTGAGGCAGCAGAGTCTTTGGGGCTCACTAGAACTCAGGCGCTTAAATTGGTTATTATCCCGCAAGCCATGCGGGTGATTATTCCACCCTTAACTAGTCAATATCTAAACTTAGCCAAGAACTCCTCTTTGGCAACGGCAATTGGTTATCCAGATTTAGTATCGGTTTTTATGGGAACGACTCTCAACCAAACAGGTCAAGCGATTGAAGTAATTGCGTTAACGATGGCAGTGTATTTAACCATCAGTATTACCACGTCTTTCCTCATGAATCTGTACAATAAAAAAATGGCTTTAGTGGAGCGTTAATATGTCAGAACATCAATTTAAACCTGATCTTGCTCCACCAAATATGAGTGTTGGATTTATCGGTTGGTTCAAGAAAAATCTATTCTCTTCTTGGGGTAATACAATATTAACCTTGCTTATTGCTTACATCATCATACCGCCGATTATATCCGCATTTCAGTGGGTGGTTATCGATGCGGATTGGATAGGTAATAGTCGTGAAGCTTGTACCAGTGATGGCGCGTGCTGGGTATTCGTAGCAGATCGCTTTTCACAGTTAATCTACGGTTTTTATCCGCATGCCGAACGCTGGCGGGTAAATATTGTTTTCGTTAGCTTTTTACTATTAATCGCCGCATTGGTTTATGAAAAAACGCCACATAAGCCTAAAATTGCTATTTTTACTTTAGTGATTTATCCGGTGATCGTGTTTTTCTTACTTATCGGTGATTCATTTGGTTTACCTAAAGTAGAAACCCATCAATGGGGTGGCTTAATGCTAACTTTAGTATTAGCCATTACTGGTATCGTTGCGGCATTACCATTTGGTATTTTACTTGCTCTAGGTCGCCGTTCACATATGCCTATCGTTCGGAGTTTTTGTACGATATATATTGAGTTCTGGCGAGCAGTACCATTGATTACCGTATTATTTATGGCCTCTGTGATGCTCCCTCTATTTGTTGGTTCAGAAGTTGACTTCAACAAATTGTTAAGAGCAATTATCGGTATTATTTTGTTCCAATCTGCTTATATGGCAGAGGTTATTCGTGGTGGCTTACAAGCAATTCCGAAAGGTCAGTATGAAGCGGGAGAAGCACTTTGCTTAACTTATTGGCAGTCAATGGGCTTGGTGATTTTGCCGCAAGCGCTAAAAATTACAATTCCTTCGATTGTGAATACCTTTATTTCCTTATTCAAAGACACTAGCTTAGTGTTAATTGTTGGTTTATTCGATTTACTAGCCATTGGGCAGTCAGCATTAGCCGATCCGGCTTGGTTAGGCTTCTCAAGCGAAATGTATGTATTTATAGCGTTTGTATTTTGGGTGTTCTGTTTCAGTATGTCTAGGTATTCAATTTACCTCGAGAAGAAACTACACACAGGACATTAATAAGGAAGTTTGAAATGAATTCAAATCAAAATAGCCCTGAAGTGGTCATTCAATTAAAGGGAATGAACAAATGGTACGGGGAGTTTCACGTATTAAAGGACTTAGATCTTACCGTCACGAAAGGCGAAAAGATCGTTATTTGTGGTCCTTCTGGTTCAGGTAAATCAACGATGATCCGTTGTATTAACCGCTTAGAAGAACATCAGAAAGGCGACATCATCGTCAATGGTACTGAACTATTGAGCGATCTGAAAAGCATCGAAATGGTACGTAGCGATGTTGGTATGTGTTTTCAGCACTTTAATCTGTTCCCTCACCTAACGGTATTACAAAATTGCTGTTTAGCGCCAATTTGGGTAAAGAAAATACCAAAAGCTGAAGCTGAAGCCACTGCCATGAAGTACTTAGAAAGGGTCAAGATCCCCGAGCAAGCCGATAAATTTCCAGGACAATTGTCCGGAGGCCAACAGCAGCGTGTAGCAATTGCCAGAAGCTTATGTATGAATCCATCGATTATGCTGTTTGATGAACCCACCTCAGCGCTTGATCCAGAAATGGTCCGAGAAGTGCTCGATGTGATGGTGGAATTGGCAGATGAAGGTATGACCATGTTGTGTGTAACGCATGAAATGGGTTTTGCAAAGCAAGTTGCAGACCGAGTTATCTTTATGGATCGGGGGGAGATTATTGAAGAAAACGAACCAGTTCAATTTTTCGAAAACCCGCAATCCGATAGAACCAAGTTATTCTTGAGCCAAATTTTAAATCACTAACTATCGTTAGAATCATTTGGATAAAAAAAGGAAGCCATCTGGCTTCCTTTTTTATTACGGTTAAAATCTATTTCGGTTCAGCGTTCTCTACCCGGCTCTTGAGCTTTTGCCCAGGGCGAAAGGTGACTACTCGACGCGCAGAAATGGGGATATCTTCACCAGTTTTGGGGTTACGACCAGGGCGTTGATTTTTCTCCCTAAGATCAAAGTTCCCAAAACCTGAAATTTTGACTTGCTCCCCATTTTCCAAAGCGACCCGTATTTCTTCAAAAAATGCTTCTACAACTTCTTTAGACTCTCTTTTGCTAAAGCCTAAGTTTTCAAATAAATTTTCTGCCAGGTCAGCTTTAGTTAATGCCATAACTAGTCCCTCAAGGATGCGTCAAACTCGGTACGTAACGCCTCTACAATAATATCAACTGTAGCGGCAATCTCTTTTTCTTCAAGGGTACGGCCCTGCTCCTGCAAAGTTAAGCTAATCGCTATACTCTGCATATTGTCTGCAATACCTTTCCCTTTGTATACATCGAATAAGTTTACGCCAACTAATTGATTTCCGCCAACTTTCTTAATGCAATTTAATAAATCACCTGCTTGAACGTTTTGCGATACCAATAAAGCTAAGTCTCGGCGGTTTGCTGGAAACTTCGAAACGGGCTTTGCTTCGGGCAAACGGCGTAAGCTTACAGCGTTCATTTCAAGCTCAAACAAGAATACTTTTCCGCTGAGACCAAAGGCTTTTAGATGTTGTGGATGAAGCGCTCCTACATAACCAATCACCTCCCCTTGATAGATTACTTTTGCCGATTGTCCTGGATGCAATGCGGGGTGACTTCCCACAGCAAAGCTAAAGGCATCGTCGTTAGCGCTTAATTGTAATAAGGCTTGTACATCGCCTTTGATATCGAAAAAATCCAGTTCACGATCACTGACATTCCAAGCTTCTTGGTTTGCATTACCACAGATAACCCCAGCGATCATCGGTGTTTGCTTCACTCCATTCTCGCTATTTTCATCTGGTACAAAGCGTAAGCCAGACTCAAAAACTCTTACCCTCGTCTGTTGACGTTTCTGGTTGTAGGATAGGGTATCAAGTAATCCTGTCCATAAACTTAAACGCATTGCTGACATCTCAACCGAAATTGGATGCGGCAAAATCATAGCCTGCTGTTCTGGGTGAAGTAGTTGTTGTCGTTTAGGGTCAACAAAGCTATAAGTAATTGCTTCTTGGTAACCACGCGCACAAAGTAACTGTCGTAACTTAGCGCTGGGTAAGATGTTTTCTTGGTGTTGAGCGGTCGTTAATGAGGCTTTAGGCGACAGATTCGGGATATTGTTATATCCATAAATACGTGCGACTTCCTCGATCAGATCTTCCTCAATATCCATATCAAAACGGTAGCTTGGTGCTAAGGCTTGCCAACCCTGCTCAGTTACTTCCACTGTCATACCTAAGCGGGTTAAAATGTCGGTCACATTAGACTTTTCAAATGGATAACCAATCACTTTCTCTAAACGAGCATGACGTAAGGTGATATTGGATGACGTTGGCAGTTGCTTTAAGTCTCCGGATTCAAGTACAGGACCGACTTGTCCCCCACATATTTCAACTAACAGTTGGGTGGCTCGTTCCATCGCTTGGTTTTGTAATTCAAAATCAACGCCGCGTTCGTAGCGATGAGAAGAATCAGTGTGCAAACCATATTGACGGGCACGCCCAGTGATCGCTAGTTTGCTGAAAAAGGCACATTCCAAGAAGATATCTTGGCTAGCGTTAGTGACACCAGTGGCTAAACCACCAAAGATACCCGCCATGGCGATAGGCCCACTTTGGTCACAGATTGCCAGTGTATTTTCTTGTAACTCAACTTCATTACCATCTAGAAGCACTAGTTTTTCGTTTGCTTTGGCTAAGCGAACTTCAATACTCCCCTGCAGTTTCGCAAGATCGAAGGCGTGCATCGGCTGGCCTTGTTCAAGCAATACGTAGTTGGTGACATCAACAACAGGGTCAATTGAACGAACGCCACTACGGCGTAAACGCTCTTGCATCCATAACGGTGTAGTCGCTTGCACATTCACACCTTTAATGACCCGACCTAAGTAGCGAGGGCACTCTTGTGTTGCAAGCACATTGACAGCAAACGTATCGTCGATGGTCACCGCAGCATCAACCCATTGAGGTGTTACTACATCAATTTGATTTAACACGCCAACTTCACGAGCTAAGCCGCGTAGGCTAAGACAATCAGCACGGTTGGGGGTTAAATCAACTTCAATCGCTACATCATCTAACTGTAAATAATTCCGTAAATCTGTACCTACTGGCGCATCACTTGGCAGTTCCATGATGCCATCAGACTCATCACTAATGCCTAACTCACTATAGGCACATAACATACCGTGAGAAGCTTGGCCGCGAAGCTTAGCTTTTTTAATTTTAAAGTCGCCAGGCAGCACAGCACCAACCATCGCCACGGCTACTTTTAAGCCTTGGCGGCAATTCGGCGCACCACAAACGATATCGAGTAATTCGTTTTGACCGACATTTATTTTGGTAACCCGTAGTTTGTCCGCATCTGGATGTTGGCCACACTCGACAACTTCACCAATCACAACACCACTAAATTCGGCAGCGACGGGCTCAATACCGTCAACTTCTAGCCCTGCCATAGTAATTTGTTCTGCTAGTTGTTCTCGGGTAATTGCAGGGTTAACCCACTCTCTTAGCCAGGATTCACTAAATTTCATATCAATTAACCCTTAATTGAATTGTTTTAAGAAGCGTAAGTCATTTTCGAAAAATGAACGCAAATCGTTAACGCCGTAACGCAACATGGTTAAGCGCTCCACCCCCATCCCAAAGGCAAAACCTGTGTATTCCTCAGGGTCAATATTTACCGAGCGAAGTACATTCGGGTGTACCATGCCGCAACCTAGAATTTCCAACCAACCATTTTTTCCGAGTACATCAACTTCTGCGGAAGTTTCGGTAAAAGGAAAGTAAGATGGTCGGAAGCGCACTTGTAGGTCGTCTTCAAAGAAGTTTTGTAAGAAATCGTATAAAACGCCTTTTAGTTCGGTAAAGTTAACATTTTTGTCAACCATTAAGCCTTCGACCTGATGAAACATCGGTGTATGTGTCTGATCGTAATCATTTCGATACACCCGACCTGGAGAAATTATGCGTATTGGCGGCTTCTCTGTCTCCATCGTGCGAATTTGCACCCCAGAAGTTTGAGTTCGTAATACTAAATTAGGATTAAAGTAAAAGGTATCATGGTCGGCGCGAGCGGGATGATGCTCGGGGATATTTAGGGCATCAAAGTTATGGAAGCCATCTTCAATTTCTGGCCCTGATTTGACTTGAAAACCGAGTTCACCAAAGAAGGTCTGAATACGTTCAATGGTACGTGTCACGGGGTGTAAGCCCCCCAGCTCATCGGTGCGACCCGGTAAGGTTACATCGACGGTTTCCGAAGCGAGCTTGGCATTAAGCTCTTGTTGTACCAAGGCTTCGCGTTTTTCATTTAACGCATCTTGGATAAGCTGTTTGGCTTGGTTAATAAGTTGCCCCGCCTGCGGACGTTCTTCTGGCGATAATTTGCCAAGTCCTTGCAGTTGTTTGGTCATTAACCCTTTTTTACCTAAGTATTCCACGCGAACAGCGTCAAGTTCATTCATCGCTGAAGCTGCATCAATGTGAGTCTTAGCCTGATTGATTAGCGCATCAAGATCTAGCATGATTTCCTCATATTCCCCCAAGGGAAAGGCTGATTTTTTAGTTTTAAATAAGACCGGAAATAGTACTTTAATGAACCGCTTATAGCTAGACTTGTTCCCGGAAAAAGGCTGGATGTTAGTGATTTTTATATATAAAAAAAGGGAGCCTAGGCTCCCATTTCAAACATTAGCGACGCTTATAAAGCAGCTTTTGCTTTTTCTACCAACACTGTGAAGGCTGCTTTATCAAAAACAGCAATATCAGCTAGGATCTTACGATCGATTTCGATAGATGCTTTTTTAAGTCCGTTAATCAAACGGCTGTAAGACAAACCATTTTGACGAGACGCAGCATTAATTCGTGCAATCCATAATTGACGGAATTGACGTTTACGCTGACGACGGTCACGGTAAGCATATTGACCTGCTTTAGTTACCGCTTGGAAGGCTACGCGATAAACACGTGAACGTGCTCCGTAGTAACCTTTGGCTTGCTTTAAGACTTTCTTATGACGTGCACGTGCTTGTACACCGCGTTTAACTCTGGCCATTCTTAACTTCCTCTAAACTTATGCGTACGGCAACATGCGAACAATTGATGCAACATCAGATGCAGCAATCATACCCTTCGGACGAAGGTGACGTTTAACCTTAGTACGGCGCTTAGTCAGGATGTGACGAAGACCAGCTTGTTTGTATTTAAAACCACCAGAAGCAGTTTTCTTAAAGCGCTTCGCAGCACCTTTGTTTGATTTCATTTTTGGCATTTACATGCACTCCGCATTGCAATATGAACAACATATAGTTAAAGGCGAACAAAAACAGCTTACTTATAAAGTAAGCTGCTTGTTACTTGTGAGCCTCAACTACTTCTTTTTAGGGCCTAACACCATCACAGCTTGGCGACCTTCCATTTTTGGAAAAGCTTCCACAACTGCAATCTCTTCTAAATCCGCTTTAATACGGTTTAGTAGATCAAAGCCTAAGCTTTGGTGTGCCATTTCACGACCACGGAAACGTAGCGTTACTTTAGCTTTGTTACCCTCGCTTAGAAAACGAATCAGGTTGCGTAGTTTTACCTGATAGTCGCCTTCATCAGTTCCAGGTCGGAATTTAATTTCCTTAACCTGAACCTGTATTTGCTTTTTCTTCTGCTCTTTAACAGATTTACTCTTTTCGTAAATGAACTTACCGTAGTCCATGACCCGACAAACAGGTGGTTCAGCATTCGGACTAATTTCAACTAAATCTACGCCTGATTCTTCGGCGGTGTTTAGCGCTTCATCCAAACTCACAATGCCAATGGCTTCGCCATCTAAGCCCGTAAGGCGTACTTCTTGTGCTTGAATTTCTTCATTTATCTTGTGTGCTCTTGCAGCTTGTTGCTGACCACGTCTTCCGGTTTTTATAATTTATACCTCAATACAATTATTATCACGATTGGCAATTTCTTGTTTTATCTGTTGAATAAAATCATCAACAGCAAATTTACCAAGATCATCACCCTTACGAGTTCTAACCGCAACCTCATTGCTGGCGACTTCTTGATCACCGACGACTAGCAAGTATGGTATACGCTTTAGAGTATGTTCGCGGATTTTAAAGCCTATCTTCTCATTTCTCAAGTCCGCAATGGCTCTAATACCCTGTTTATTTAATTTTTTTACAACTTTATGGACAAAATCAGCCTGTTTGTCAGTAATATTCATCACCACGACCTGTCTTGGCGCTAACCAAGTTGGGAAGAAGCCCGAATACTCTTCGGTTAAAATGCCAATAAAGCGCTCTAAAGATCCTAAAATGGCGCGGTGAATCATCACCGGCACATGGCGTTCGTTATCTTCTCCAACAAAAGAAGCGGATAAACGACCCGGCATAGAGAAATCTAGCTGTACAGTACCACATTGCCACGCTCTGTCTAAGCAATCATGCAATGTAAATTCAATTTTAGGTCCGTAGAAAGCTCCTTCTCCTGGTAAATAGGAGAATTCAATCCCTTTTGAGCTCAATGCATCGGCCAAAGCTTTTTCCGATTTATCCCATGTTTCGTCATCACCAACGCGTTGTTCTGGGCGAGTTGACAGTTTTACTTCAATTTCTTCAAAACCAAAGGTTTTATAAGTCTCGTAAACCATGTCGATACATGAAGACACTTCATCTTGAATTTGATCTTCTGTACAGAAAATGTGCGCATCATCTTGGGTGAAGCCACGAACGCGCATCAAGCCATGCAGAGAACCAGATGGCTCGTTTCGGTGACACGAACCAAATTCAGCCATCCGCAATGGTAAGTCGCGGTAGGACTTTAATCCTTGGTTGAAAATTTGAATATGCCCCGGACAGTTCATCGGCTTCACCGCATATTCGCGGTTTTCCGACTGGGTGGTAAACATCGCATCGGCATACTTATCCCAGTGGCCCGACTTTTCCCACATGCTGCGGTCCATGATTTGAGGCGCTTTAACTTCCTGGTATTGGTATTTAGTGAGCTGCTCACGCACATAGCTTTCCAGCTGACGGAAGATTGTCC
Source organism: Agarivorans sp. QJM3NY_33 (assembly GCF_050870865.2). Classification (NCBI taxonomy): domain Bacteria; kingdom Pseudomonadati; phylum Pseudomonadota; class Gammaproteobacteria; order Alteromonadales; family Alteromonadaceae; genus Agarivorans; species Agarivorans sp. QJM3NY_33. The sequence goes on along the minus strand of NZ_CP194039.2, from coordinate 2,436,285 downwards.
AACCAGAATCATGCCAGAACACCATGCCGGGTGCTTCTTCCTGCATGTGGTATAAATCTAATTGTTTACCGATTTTACGATGGTCTCGCTTCGCCGCTTCTTCCAAACGTTTTAAGTAAGCTGCCAATTGTTTTTTATCTGCCCAAGCGGTGCCGTAGACCCGTTGCAGCATTTTATTTTTGCTATCACCACGCCAATAAGCACCCGCGACCTTCATCAGTTTAAAATGCTGACAAAATTTCATGTTTGGAACATGTGGCCCACGGCACATATCAACATATTCTTCATGATGGTATAAACCCGGTGTGGCGGCGCTATCGATGCCCTCGATAATCTCCAGTTTATAGGGTTCTTCACGTTCGACGAACACTGCTTTTGCATCGGCTAAGGGGACGGTCTTTTTAATGACATCGTAATTGGTTTTTGCTAAAGCCTTCATTCGTTTCTCAAGATTATCGATATCTTCTTGAGTGAGTGAATGATCTAAATCGACGTCATAATAAAAGCCGTTATCAATCGTCGGCCCAATCGCCATTTTGGTGTTCGGCCAAAGCTGCTTGATCGCGTGACCTAAAAGGTGCGCACAAGAGTGGCGAATGATCTCTAAACCATCCTCATCTTTCGCGGTAATAATCGCAACTTTTGCATCATGGTGAATCAACTCGCAGGCATCGACTCGGTTTCCATCTACTCGGCCAGCGATACAGGCTTTGGCCAAACCAGGGCCAATATCTGCGGCGATGTCCATAGTAGATACAGCATTTTCGAATTGACGTTGACTACCGTCGGGGAGAGTTATAACTGGCATATTTATCCTTGCTTTTACAGTGGTGATGCCTACTAAACATCACGTGTCTCGTCGATAAAATAAGTGCATTGAGGCACTAAAAAGAGAGCAATATTAATGCGCTGGGCGAATAACTTCAATAGCGGAAGTTTTATTGACCGAAGAGTTCGTTGTTCATAGCGGTTTGCGCCATACTTAAATCGTGGACATATGGAGTGATTACCATGAAAAACTATGTTGAAAAAATGATTAGCTGTCCAAACTGTGGTCACCATACGCCATTAGTGTTAGATGCGAGCAATGGTGACCAAGATTATTATGAAGATTGCCGCGTTTGTTGTTATACCATCCACTGTAAACTGTCAGTTGATGAACAAAACAACAAAATTGTCGCTTATATCGACGCCGACGACGAGCAAATTTTTTAGTTTAACCAGCGTTTAATATCACCGTTGCTCATGAGATGCTTCAGGGTATCAATCACGGTCTGAGTGCTACTGTCTATCTCGATATTCACCAGGTCATTAACTATTTTATCACCAAGCGTGGTAGTTCTTAACGTTTCAGGTATGAGGTGTAGCCAGAATCCTGATTCACTTAACTGCCCGACCGTTAAGCTTGCCCCGTCTACGCAGATAAATCCTTTGTAGATGACATAATCTTGCCACTGTTTATCGAGCGCGAGGTGTATGGCTAGGTTGTTCTCGCTGCTTCGCTTTTCTTGGATGTGTGCGGTTGTATGGATATGACCCGAGACGAGATGACCACCAATTTCGTCTCCCACCTTTGCCGCCCGTTCAATATTCACAAAATCTCCTTCGTGAATCAGCTCTAAATTTGTTAAACTCAGCGTTTCTTGAATCAAGTCAAATTGAACACCCTGCTCGCTGATAGCTACAACGGTTAAACAAGTGCCATTAATTGCTACACTAGCGCCAATACTTAAGCCCTCGGTCTCTCCTAAATCGACCCAAAGTTGCATAAGCCCGGGTGATCTTTTAACGCTGATTATTTTTTTCTTACTCTGAACTATTCCGGTGAACATGAAGTATTTTATCCTCGGTTTAAAGCAACGCTTTGCTAAAGAATGTTTTGCTATTTTAAGACTTGCGGGGCCAATTGTCGTGGCCCAATTAACAATTACTGGTATGGGGTTTGTTGATACGTTGATGGCCGGTTCGGTGAGTCCAACCGATTTAGCAGCAGTTGCCGTTGCGTCCAGCTTCTTTAACCCAGTGATCTTATTGTTGCAAGGGATCCTCATGGCAGTCACGCCCTTAGTCGCTTATCAAGTTGGTGCAAAACAAGCGCATCGAGGGGGCATGATATTTCAGCAAGCAGTGGTTATCTCCTTAGGCTTAACCGTTATTGGATGGCTGGTCCTTTGGTTTGCACCGAGCGTATTTAAATTGATGGATGTCGATCCTAAGCTCGTGGGTTTAACCCAACAGTATCTGTTGTTTGTGAGTTTTGGGCTACCTGCATTTGCCGTCTATCAAGTGCTAAGAGGGGTGAACGAAGCCTGTTCGAATATAAAAGCCATCATGATTATTGGGATTTTGGGACTATTGGTAAACATCCCGGTTAATTATATTTTTATTAACGGTTTATTGGGTTTACCTAAATTAGGCGGAGCGGGTTGCGGTGTCGCGACTGCAATTGTTAACTGGTTTATGGTTATTGCCATGATCATTTATGTGTTTAGAAGTCAGACCCTCGAGAAACTTCATTTATTTGAAGCTAAGCTTACCATTGACTGGCCAACCATCTCGAGAATTTTTAAATTGGGCTTGCCTATAGGCTGTGCGATATTTTTTGAAGTGACCTTGTTTTCAATGATTGCATTATTACTATCGCCTTTGGGTGCAGATATTGTGGCTGCTCATCAAATTGCGCTTAACTTTACCTCAATGGTGTTTATGTTGCCCTTAAGTATCGCGATTGCGCTAACCATTCGTGTCGGCAACTACATGGGCGAGAAATCTTATGATAAGGCGCAAATTAGTGCCTATAGCGGCATTATATTGTCGGTAATAGCAACCGTATTTATCGCATCTGCTACCATTTTGTTCAGACTCGAAATTATTAGTTGGTATACCGATAACGCAACCGTTGCAGCGATTGCTGCACCGCTATTTTTACTTGCTGCGACTTATCAGCTATCAGACTCATTGCAAGTATGCTGTGCAGGTGCCTTAAGAGGTTATCAAGACACTCGCTTTATCTTGTTGGTGACTCTTATTAGCTTCTGGCCAATTGGCTTAGGTATTGGTTCGTTGTTAACCTTTACCAATACCTTTACCGAGCACCCAATGGGTGTACAAGGTTTTTGGATTGCGATTGTGATTGCCTTAACGGCATGTGCGATAGGCCTACTTGCTCGCTTGGTTTGGGCATCGAATAATCCAGGGCGACTCTATCTCATCAATAAGGAAGCATGAGCCTTAGGCAATGCTTAAAAATACTAGCAGCTACTTTATTGCTGCTAGCAGCCATTGCATTGGTTCACGATGGGTTGCTCCCCCGCAGCGACAAGTTATTTAATGATTACCGACAACGTTTACAACGGGTACTCAATATTAAGATTGGCGTTGTGAACCCACATCAACTTGGGCAAGGCACCATTATATGGCGAAATTACCATCTCACTGAGCCAGACTTAAGGCTTTCCTTTGTGGATAGCTTTAAGTTGAATCGCTGCGGTTTGCAACAGACCGTTTTCCAGAAAAACTCCAGTTTAGGCAAACAAGCCAGTGCTGTGTATAAATTGATTTGGCATTCTCAAATTATATTTGGTTTAGCTCGTTGTTCAAATAACGCGGATATCGACCCTAAGTTTTCTTTAGTTCTAAATCGCCTGCTGAGCCGAAAGCTGCAAGCTAGCGCGATTTATTGGCATAATTTCTTAGTGGATGAGATAAGCCTAAGGCAATTATGGACTCGGCGAGATCGTTTATCCCAGACGCCTAGCGGAGCCTATCGCAAATTAGCTGAGCGAATCAAGCACCTGGCGAGTTACCAAACGGTATTGCAAAATGGGGCTGCGCTAGATGAAGCCGCTTTACTTTTACAGCTAAAACAACTTGATCAAAGCCCTAGCATATTCAGCTTATTTAGCGAATTAAATCGGGCCACCATTTGGTTAAAATCTATTTCCGAATCCTTAAAGCATGCTGAATTTCGCTGTGTTTCTTCGAATCAACAACAATACAAGATCTTAGATAATGTGCTAAATAAGGTGTACATGGCGAAAGTACAGCGCTATCTAGCCGAACTCGACCAAAGTGCAAGTGTGGTGAATATTGCCCTCGCCCAACTGTATCATGCTCCCTCCTTCACAACACTAATCAGCAAGACGCAATTGATTCAGCAAAGGTTTCATCAAGCAAATAGACAACACGTTATTCAATGGCAGGAAATTATTGCGAGTTGCACTGCAACTTGAAGCGGAAGCGAAGACCTTGTTGAGTTGAATTGACGAGTAGAACGAAAAATCAGCAAAAAAGCGTCCCTTGCCTTTTGGTTGATTAATGATTAAGCATACAGTTCGCATATTCGCGAACAGCAGTTGACGGACGCATTAACTTGCAGTACCTTTCACGCCGTAGTTTGTTCACAAGCACAATACAACCGTAGCTCAGTTGGTTAGAGCACCACCTTGACATGGTGGGGGTCGGTGGTTCGAATCCACTCGGTTGTACCAAAATATTCGCGTAGCTCAGTTGGTTAGAGCGCTACCTTGACATGGTAGAGGTCGGTGGTTCAAATCCACTCGCGAATACCATCTGACTCCCCCCAGTCAGATAATTTAGATTTCCCGTAGTGATTATTTAGCCTTGGAATTTGCCTGTATGTATATGGTGGATTAAAACCTCGCTAAGTTATTTGTTTGGCTTTTATAGTGCACGCCCCATGAGTAAGCTAAAACCTTTATCGCATATAAGCCAATCACCTCTCCGGATTTGTGTTGATAAGAAGCAGCGGCTTTACTTGATTAATCAGGAAAGATCACCTTGTTCCAAGCGGGAAATGGAATATTATTCGGATTCAGTCGCCATGGTAAGGCTCTGGTTTTTTGCTTGATGATCTTACAATAGAGGCTCAAATCGATGGTTCGATAGCCTTTGGCTAATTTAAAATGTTCCTGTTTTGCCTCCAGTTCCATCCATACGGTATCTCGCCCTGCGACTAACTGACAACGGATAGGCTGGTCAACATTAGAAGTTATGGTCACTTTAAGTTGGTCGTTTTGTAACATGGTCGTCATCGACCCAGGATAGGCAAAACTGATGTTTGGCCAAATGAGGGCAACACTAAAAGCAGTCGCCCAGCACAGTCGAACCACGGTTGAGTGCCACATCTTATTCCCCCCGTTTTTTAAACCATTTCGCCAAATAGTTACCGGTATTTCTCAACTCTCCTAGCGTTTTGGCATGGGCGTTAAAGTTGGCAGATTTGGGCACCGCTATCCGTTGTGAAGAATAGATCCCCGTATGCCCACTAAAATAGTAGGCAACAAAACAGGCGACCGCAAAATACATCAAGTGTTCTGAGCCAAATAACTCGACCCCCATGATGGTACAAGCTAAAGGCGTATTGGTGGCTGCGGCAAATACCGCAATAAATCCAATCGCGGCGAACAAATCAATTGGAGCCCCCATTAGCCAAGCAAGCGTATTGCCTAAGGTCGCACCAATGAAAAATAGTGGTGTAACTTCGCCACCCTTAAAGCCGGCAGCAAGGGTGATAGCGGTAAGCAATAATTTTAACATCCAGCTGTACCATTCAGCGCCACCTGGACTAAAAGCGCTAATGATGCTGACTCCGCCTTCGCGATAGCTATTCACGCCCAAGCCAACATAATCTTGATTACCTATCAGAGTCACTAAAACAATCACAATAATGCCTCCCATCACAGCGATGAGATAAGGGTTTTTAAAGACAAATTTAAAAATGTCTTTAAACATAAACACCATTTCGCCAAACAAATATCCGACCAAACCAAAGGCCATTGAGGCAACCACAACTTTCGCTAATAACAGCAGATCAATATGAACTATATGATGAAATAACATCACCTGTTCTAAAAAATCGACTTTATATTGAGTGTGTGGTGTGCCCCAGGCGGTACAAACCAAGTCAGCTAAAATTGCGGCAAATAGTGCTGGGATAACGGAGTCGAAGCGGATCCGACCCACTGCCAATACTTCTAGAGCAAAGATAGTGGCGGCTAAAGGAGTACTAAATAAAGCAGAAAAACCGGCAGCGACACCGGCAGCGAGAAAGACTTGATAGTCTCGCCCTTGTAACTTAAATAATCGACCATAAGCCGCACTGCAAGCGCCACCAATTTGTATTGCGGTGCCCTCGCGTCCGGCAGAGCCACCAAACAGGTGGGTGACGACCGTAGAAAGTAAAACTAAGGGGGCCATCCGCGCAGGGATCCCAGCACCTGGTTGATGAATTTCATCGATAATGAGATTGTTTCCCGATTCCGAGTTTTTACCAAACCGTCGGTAGATAAATACCACCACTAAGCCAGCAATTGGCAAAAAGTATAATAAGTAGGGCTGGTCGGCTCTAGTTCGGCTCGCAAAGTCCAACAGCCACAAAAACAAGGCATTCAGAGACCCAACTACTAAAGCCATTGGAATTAACAATAATAGCCAACGACATAATACAAATAAGGTACTGGGGCTATTTTGAACGGGGTTTGGCATGTAGCTTCCTTAAAACTCTAGCTGCTATGGGTGTGGCGTGGTTCATTTTGGGTTAGAGATAACGTATTTTAATCGCGGCGTGTGGTGCAGCTTAGCATTCTAAGTAAATACCTCGCAATCATCCCGTGAGTTAAGCAAGCGAATAAGCTCACTCTAGGCGACTATTGTGATGAAAATAACCAAGACTTAACGCTGCTTTAACTCATTCTCTACAGCATTGCGATAGGATTTATCAACCCTAAAAAAAGCGAACCAAATGGTTCGCTTAATGAGAATGACTGGCAACAGTATATAATGCTGAGATGCGCTACTCGGCAGCGGCTTGAAACAACTGGGTAAACTTAGCCATGCCCTCGTCAACAATTTCGTCTTCAATGGTAAGCGCAGGTAAGAAACGAAGCACATTTCCGTAGTAACCACATGCAAGCAAGATCAAACCAAACTCGGCTGCTTTAGCAATGAGCTTTTGTGTCAGACTGGTGTTGGCCAACTCTGGATCGCCATCACAGATCAGTTCTAAAGCGATCATCGCCCCAGAGATACGAATTTCACCAATTAACTGAGGATAGTCAGCTTTCAATTGCATCAAGTGTTCATTAAAACGCAGACCAATCATTTGCGCACGACTAACTAGCTGTTGTTGTTCAATTTGTTCCAGAACCGCCAAGCCTGCTGCACAAGCAACGGGAGAACCACCATAAGTCCCGCCTAAACCGCCAGGTAAAGGTGCATCCATGATATGGCTCTTACCAACCACTGCAGAAAGCGGGAAACCGCCAGCAATGCCCTTGGCCATGGTGATGAGATCCGGTTCAATGCCGCTATCTTCACAACAGAACATCTTACCAGTACGACCAAAGCCAGTTTGAATTTCATCCAAAATTAAGACGATGCCATGCTCATCACAGAGCGCTCTTAATGATTGCAATAAAGCATGAGGCGCAGGATAGAAACCTCCCTCGCCTTGTATTGGTTCGATAATGATAGCCGCCACGTCTTGTGGGCCAATATCTACCTTAAACAGATTTTCCAGCGCTTTTAAAGTGTCTTCGGTGGTCACTCCATGGGCAGCCATCGGAAAAGGCACATGATAGATATCGCCAGCGAAAGGACCAAATAGATGTTTATATGGCGTAATTTTACCGGTCAGCGCCATTGTGAGATTGGTTCTTCCGTGGAAACCGCCGTTAAAGGCAATCACGCCACGACGTCCGGTAGATGCCCGAGCAATTTTGACTGCATTTTCTACTGCTTCAGCACCAGTGGTGACAAAAATCGCTTTTTTCTCACTCTCGCCAGGAGCAATTTCGACTAACTTTTCGGCTAAGGCGACAGCACTTTCATAGGGATTAACCATCACGCAAGTATGACTGAACCTATCCAGTTGTTGTTTCACTGCAGCGACTACCGCCGGATTCGAATGACCGGTATTACATACCGCGATCCCGGTGGCAAAATCAATGTAGCGATTGCCTTCTACATCCCAGACTTCGGCGTTAAGTGCCTTATCGACAAACACTGGATAGGCGTTACCTTGACCCCGAGCGAATACCGCTTGTTTTCGTTGTTGTAGTAATTGATTAGACATTGCTGAGTTCCTCTAAACTAGGCGTTTAAGCCACCTAAACACAAATATTTAATTTCCATGTAATCGTCTAAGCCGTAATGCGAGCCTTCGCGTCCGTTACCGGACTGTTTAACCCCCCCAAAAGGAGCCGCAGCATTAGAAATGATCCCCTCATTGACGCCGACCATGCCATATTCAAGCGCTTCGCCAACACGCCAAACGCGACCAATATCTCGTGTATAAAAATACGCCGCTAAACCATATTCGGTATCATTAGCCAGTGCGATTGCTTGTGCTTCATCTTCAAACATAATTAAGGGCGCGACTGGGCCGAAAATTTCATTCGCGGCAATCGGCATGTCATTACTAACATGAGTCATAATTGTTGGACTATAAAATTGTTTTCCGGCTGGATGCTCTTCACCGCCACACAGGATCTTGGCACCAACCGCAACCGAGTCAGTCACCAGTTTGTGTACTTCTTGTTTCGCTTGTTCACTGATCATTGGACCGATGACAGCTGCTTCACTCAAGCCATCAGCAACCTTCAGTTGACTTAAAGCATGGGCCAATTTCTCGCTAAAGGCCTGATAAACACCTTTTTGTACCAAGAATCGATTGGCGCACACACAGGTTTGCCCTGCATTACGGTATTTTGACGCAAGAGCACCTTGAATAGCAGCATCTAAATCTGCGTCATCAAATACAATGAAGGGGGCATTACCTCCTAGTTCCATCGATACTTTTTTCACCGTACTGGCACATTGTGCGATCAGTTGTTTACCCACCGCGGTTGATCCAGTAAAGGTGAATTTGGCAACATCTGGACTTTCGGTTAGCACCCGCCCCATACCGCGCGCATCTTCACCAACCACCACGTTAAATACACCTTTGGGGATACCTGCTCGGTCGGCTAATTCGGCCATAGCCAGCGCTGATAAAGGCGTGAGTTGGGCAGGACGAACCACAAAGGTACAACCCGCCGCCAGTGCCGCAGCCGCCTTACGAGCAATCATTGCATTTGGAAAGTTCCATGGAGTGACCGCCGCCACAACTCCAACCGCCTGTTTGATCACGACAATCCGTTTATCTGAGGCGGGACCGGGTATCACGTCTCCATAACAACGTTTACCTTCTTCGGCGAACCAATCAATGTACGAAGCGCCATAGGCTATTTCACCTTTGGCTTCGGCCAAAGGTTTACCCTGTTCAAGGGTTAAAATAGCGGCAAGATCGTCTTGATGCTCCAACATCAGCTGATACCAGCTACGTAATAGTTTTGCTCGCTCAGCAGCTGCCATATTAGACCAAGCTTTAAAGGCAGCCTTGGCGGCAGCAATCGCACTCTCCACGCCTTGAATTCCAGCATCGTCTACTTGAGCTATTGCTTGTTGATTGGCCGGGTTATATACAGAAAACTGCTGTTCGCTAGCCATCCATTGGCCGTTAATGTAAGACTGATGACGAACTAATTGTTGGTCGATGATTCTATCCATGGCTCTGGCCTCATGTACGAAGTTGAAATAACAATTTAGCGTTATTGAATACCAAGTAAAAACAATGTTAAATATCAAACAATAAAACTAAAGTTTGAAGTAGATAAAACTATGCTCGATCCAAATAATGGCAAACAACTCAGCGAATACGATTTACGTCTATTGCGGGTATTTAAAGCGGTAGTTGAACACGGCGGATTTGCTGCCGCAGAAAATGCCTTAGGTATTACCCGTTCCACCATTAGTGTCCACATGTCTAGCTTAGAGAGCCGCATGAATATGCGGCTCTGCGTACGAGGCCGCAGTGGTTTTGCTTTAACCGAGCGTGGGCAAACGGTTTATCAGGCTTGCTTAAGGCTATTTTCAAGTATTAGTGAATTTAGTGCCCTCGTCGACAACCTTGGCAAAGCACTCACCGGTGAGCTAATTATACTGTACTCCGATCTCCTTGATCGCTTGAGTATTCAAAAAATTGGAAAAGCCATTGCCTTAATTAAACAGCAGGCGCCTAGCTTATGTATCTGCCTGAACATGGATACGGTCGCTAATATTGAAGCTGCCCTTATCAATAATAGGGCTCACATTGGCTTTTATCCGGCTTATCGAAGTATTGATGGGCTGACGAGCCAAGTAGTCTTTAGTGAATCCTTATATTTATGCGCCAGCGAACAATCGGAATTATATGCGATGAATGATGGTAATATTGATAACGAAGAACTCTCCAAGCATGCCGCCATCCATCCCGGCATCGAGCTAAACCCAATGGGAAGAGCGCAGCTACAAGCCTTAAATTTTGGTGCAAAAGGCTATCAGTTTGATAGCCGTGTGGCCTTGATCCTCTCGGGTGCTTATATTGGTTATCTGCCTTTGAGTGAGCTGAAGGGTTATTTAGAAACAGAGTTGATACGGCTGATAAAACCAGCGGAATATAGCTACCCTTTCGAACTGAGCTTAGTGCATAAACAAAATCCTAACGATAAAGAGAAGGTTCAGTTGGCTATGGATAAACTCAGTTTGGTATTCAACTAAAATTGTTTATGTTGCATGGTTGCAATAATTGCTTCATCGGTGGGCAACATTGCGGTTTTGGACAAGAACCCCAGTTGTTGAATACTATCATCAGCGGAATCAAATACGATCCCTTGTTGCGCACTCACCGTATTTCCCGAGACTGCCAAAATAGCTGATTTAACTGCACTCCCCGCGCCCGTCGAGACTTTCATTGCACAACCAGCCTTCGCACCATCACAAAATACACCCGAAATGTCCCCTACCATGGCATTAATTGCCCGATGAATTGCGGCAAGGTCTCCGCCCAACAACCAAGTTAATCCTGCCGCTGCGCCCATAGATGCAGTGGTAGCGGCACATAAGGCCGACAGTTTGTTTTGTTTGGATTTAACGTAGATGGCAACGAGGTGGCTTAGCATCAGCGCTCGGGTAAATTGCTCGTCACTAAGTTGGCGTAATTCGGCAAAAGCAATAATAGGCATGGTCGCTGCTATTCCTTGATTACCGCTACCGGAGTTACTCATCGCAGCATGTGGTGCGCCCCCCATGCGAGCATCTGACGCAGCGGCTCCCAAACGCATGGCTCGCCCCATTAAATCATCGCTCAATAAGCCCTGAGTAATTTGTTGCTGTAAACTTGCTCCTAAGGCTAGCCCATACTCTCCGGTCATCCCAATGCTGGCCAACGCTCGATTTAATTCCGCGGCACGTTTTATAAATATGATTTGATTAAGCGGGACCTGAGTTACAAATGTATAGATCTCAGACAGCGTTAATAATGGCAAAGGTGGTACCGCTAAATGCTCACCACAAGCATTGTCCGTCACTTGCGGGCTCCGCTGACCGTTTACTTCGATATATTCAAAATGAGTATGTGATTGCGCAATACACACTTCAACCAAAGACTCACCAAGACCAGCTTGGACAACGGTATACAATACATCTGGATGAGAAATCATCTCAATCTTGACACGTTTTTGCACGAGCATCTGGTTCGCTTCAGCTAAGGCGGCACTGGAGATATCAGCCAGTACCTCCAAACCCTTATCGGCATTCCCTGTACAAGCTCCTGCCGCAGCAGCAATGGCAAGACCAGCTTTACCTGTGCCTGGAACCATAACACCCATCCCATTTTTATAGAGATTGGGCGTGACTTTAACTTTAAGGTTATCTGGTGTGGCACCAAGAATTTGTCTTGCTTTCGCGCTGGCCAAAGCGACTGTAACTGGTTCGGTGCAACCCAAAGCGGGTACAACTTGAGACTGAACGAGGTTTATGTAAGCTTGCCACTGGTGCATAAAGCTATCCAACTGATTAACTGATAAACCATGTTAACCTCGACTCACTAGAAAAAACTGGCTGATTTAGCTAATAAAAGAGAACGATTGAGAAATAAATTCTCAATCTAACTCAACTTATAGTATTTTAATTTATATTTTGATGAGTGCTCAATATCATTTCGCGCAAATAATTGATGATTGAATATCTACCAGTCAATCCCTTTACGTGCTTTGATGCCATTTTCGAAGGCATGTTTCTGACTTTTTACTTCTGATATGGTGTCGGCAATTTCCAAGAGTTTTCGATGACAAGCTCGTCCAGTCACAACAACTGTTTGTTCTCTTGGACGCTGCGCAATAGCTTCAACAACCTCATCAACATCCAAGTAGTCGTAGCTCAACATATAGGTGAGCTCATCCAGCAAAACCAGGTAAATGGACGGATCTGTCAGCCACTGTTTACAACGCAGCCATACTTCCTCGGCCGCTTGGCGATCTAAGTCGCGATTTTGCGTTTCCCAAGTGAAACCAGTCGCCATCGTCGCAAATTCTACACCATGTTGACTAAGCAACTCGCGTTCACCGCAGTCCCAACCGCCTTTAATAAATTGAGCGACTACCGCCTTAAAACCATGGCCTACAGCGCGGGTGACATTGCCAAATCCGCCAGTGGATTTTCCCTTGCCGTTTCCGGTAATCACCAGTAGTAAGCCGCGTTCTATTTGCGCTTGTTCAACTTTAGCATCAACGTTTTCCTTTATTTTTTGTTGGCGCTGTTGGTGTTTTTGCTTGTCTTTACTCATCTACAATCCATTTAGTTGACATCGTATTAGTAAGTGTAACTCGCGGGAAAGCCAACAAACCAGTACTGTTTCTCTAGAATAGCTAGAAACCTTTGGGTATAGTGCCTGCACAATGTATGACGGATCCCTTTATGCTTAAAGATAACCCTCTATTAGCCCAGCTGAAACAGCAAATTAGAGAGACCATTCCCACGGTTGAAGGCGTGGTGAAAGCCACCGATAAGAATTTTGGTTTTCTACAAACCGATAATAAAAAAAGTTATTTTATTTCGCCTCCTTCGATGAAGCAGCTGATTCATGGTGACCGAATCAAGGCCGCAATCCGTGAAAATAATGGCAAAGAAGCCGCTGAGCCAGAAACTTTAGTGGAAGCAGCACTAGACAGCTTTGTTGCACGGATCAAGTTTGTTGATAATCGCACTAAGGTGATCGTTGATCATCCACTGATTAATCAAGCCTTGAGTGCAAGGGTGAAGAAAGGTAGTGATTTCACCATCAAGCAAGGAGACTGGGTAATCGCTCGTTTGTTGAAACACGCACTGAGAGATAAGCAGTTTCAAGTCGAGATCATTGAATTTATTGCCGATAGTGATGACAATTTTGCGCGCTGGAAAGCAACCACGCTAAAACATGGTTTAGTTTGGGATCAACCTGATCTTACAGAGCCACTTGAACTCATTGATCCTCAAGAGGCACGCCGTAACGTAGTCGATGAGCTATTTTTCACCATTGATGGTGAAAGTACCAAGGATATGGACGACGCGATTGCGATTCAGCGTCACGACAATGGCTGGTGTCTTAAGGTAGCTATCGCAGACCCCAGTGCATATTTCAACCCAGAGAGTGAGTTGGAAGCCGCTGCAGCAAAGCGTGCTTTTACGTTGTATTTGCCTGCTCGTACTGTGCCGATGATGCCAAATCAATTAGCCAACGAAAAATGCTCATTGCACGCGGACCAGCAGCGCCCCGCTTTAGTCTGTGAAATGAATATTAGCTTGGACGGTGAATTACTTGATGATGCCACGTTTTATCTGGCGACTGTGGAATCTAAATATCGTCTTAACTACCAACAAGTTTCCGATTTTATAGAAAATGAAACCGGAACGTTTGATGGTTTAGAAGATTTGCAGCAAGCACTAAGCCAGCTTCATCAACTTAGCGAACAACGTTATCATTGGCGCGCTGCACATCGTTCAGTATTTGGTGATCAGGCTGATTATGAATTTGTTCTGGACCATAAAGGGCAAGTCATCGATATCCTTCGTCAATCACGGCGCTGTGCTAATCGAATGGTGGAAGAAGCGATGGTGGCTGCCAACATATGTGGTGGACGATTGCTTGATGAACGACTCGGTCACGGGGTGTTTACCTGCCATTCTGGTTTTAAAGTTGAAAAACTGGAAGGCCTGGTTGAACTACTGAAAAAGTTTGAGTTTAGCGTCGACAGTACACGATTGGATGACTTGGATTATTTCTGTGAATTACGTAGAAAGATTAGTCAATCGGGGAATAAGACTTTAGATCAATTAGTAAAGCGTCACTTCAACTTCAGTGTTTATAGTGCGCAGTGTCAAGCCCACTTTGGCTTAGGTGAAGCCAAATACGCGACCTGGACGTCACCAATTCGAAAATACAGTGATTTGCTGAATCATCGATTGATTAAAGCAGCAATTAGAGGTGACCAAGTTGACTCACCTTTAACCGAGGCCCTCACTGAACATTTAAGCGATTGTCGCAAAAAACAGAAATTTGCAGAAAGAGAAATGGCCAACTATCTCTACTGTGAATATTTCAGTGAACAAGCTGCCACAACCAGCTTAGATGCAGAAATTACGAATGTGAATCGAGGGGGCTTAAATGTTCGCTTACTTGATAGTGGAGCCACTGCGTTTATTGCTAAGGGGAAATTAGCTAAATCAGCTGAAGAGCTAAAAATAGATAATGAAATGGGCTCCATCTCAAGTGATAGCTACCATTATAAAATTGGCGATATTATTCAGGTCAAAATTATAGAAGTTAAAAAGCTGCAACAATCCATATTGGCTAGCCCTGTATTCTCTGATTAAGCGCTTGTCATCAACACAAAAGCCAGCGTAAAAGCTGGCTTTTTTTTAGGTGGATTACATATTTAACTGTTCTTGCTGAGCGCCAAATAGTCTAAAGAAATTTCTGCAGCTTCATCTAAAAAAGCGTCATCAATTTCAAAATCCTTTGGTGCATCATCTAAACTTTTAACTGGCTTTTTACCCAAACGAGTCAAGCGCTCATTTAATCGAACTAACTGCTTCTGTTCTTTGTCATCGCGTTGGGCGACTCGAGTTTTCTCGTTGAGACTAATCTCAACCATATCCTTATCTTTTCGAAAATCGGCAATATCATTAATAATATACTGAAACTCAGGATCATGACTGATTCTCGCTAAATGCTTCTTCTCAAGAGTCGCAATATACGGATGAATATTACTCAATACTTTATATTCCGCAGGTTTGATCTTATCCCAAGGTAAGGCATTTTTCTCTAAGCTTTCTCCGGTTTCTTCCGGCAACAATGCCACCGGGTAAGCAATGTCAGGGATCACACCTCGATGTTGAGTACTGCCGCCATTAATTCGATAAAACTTAGCAATTGTATATTGTACATGGCCAAGTTCGTTTTCATATAAATCATAAATACGGCCTAAACCACGATGCTGTTGCACAGTACCTTTACCATAGCTTTGTTCGCCCACAATAATTGCTCGGCCGTAATCTTGCAGTGCCGCAGCAAAAATCTCAGACGCTGACGCGCTATAACGATCGATTAAAATAACCATTGGGCCATCGTAATTCACATGGTTACTGGTATCGCTATTGACACTAATTCGTCCCAATTGGTCTCGAACTTGAACCACCGGACCTTGCGGGATAAATAAACCAGTTAACGCAGTGGCTTCGGTCAACGCGCCTCCGCCATTACCGCGAAGATCAACCACTAAAGAGCTAATATTTTGCTCTGCTAGTTTAGCCAGTTCTTTGCTCGCGTCCTTGCTCAGATTAACGTAAAAACTAGGGACATTCAGTACCCCTACTTTCTTTCCTTCAATCTCTAATACTTCACTTTTAGCGGCGCGATCTTCCAGACGAACTTTATCGCGAACGATGCCAACAATTTTAGTTTTACCGTCGACCTTGCCATGAGAAGATAATATTTCTAAGCGAACCGTAGTTCCTTTAGGTCCTTTGATAAGATCGACAACATCATCTAAACGCCAACCGATAATATCAACAAATTCGCCTTCGCCTTGTGCTACACCAACAATTTTATCGTCTGGCCCTAATTGGTTACTCAGCGCCGCAGGGCCTCCGGGAACCAAACTACGAATAATGGTGTATTCATCTTCGCCCTGTAGTACTGCCCCAATCCCTTCTAAAGATAAGTTCATCTCCATTTGAAAGCGTTCGGCGGTACGGGGAGAAAGATAACTAGTGTGAGGTTCGATACTGCGAGAATAAGCATTCATTGCAGTTTGAAAAACATCTTCACTCGAGGTTTGTACCAGACGTTTAATCGCGCTGTTATAACGTTTTGCTAAAATCTCGACGATTTTATCGTGGTCACGCCCCGCCAATTTAAGGCTTAGTGCATCGTACTTAACTTTTAATCGCCATAGTTCCTTGACTTCAGCTTGATCTTTTGGCCAATCTGCCTTGCTACGGTCAAATTGAAACTGTTCGTCTTTACTAAAATCCATTTGCTCGTCAATCACCTGCAACGAATATACTAATTGCTGATAACGACGTTTTAGCGACAAGTCAAAAATAGAGTAAAGCGGTTCCAAACGGCCAGCTGGAATATCTTGGTCTAAAACATAACGATAACGTTCAAAACGAGCAATATCTTCTTTTAGAAACAAGCTACGATTGTAATCAAGTTGTTGAATGTATTTATCGAAAATCTCACTCGATAATTCATCGTCAAAGGGAATACTACGGTAATGCGAGCGAGAGTAGAGCGCACTTATCCTTTTAGCCGCTGTAGCATGTTGACTTTGCTGACTTAATGTCGGTAAAGCTTCTTCGCTTAAATTAGCCGTTTGAGCTAACAAAAATGTTGAATAACAGAGTGTTAAAAAAAACAGCCAAAGACGGCTCGAATATTTCATAGGCACCTATCTCACTACTAAATTAATTTATGCAACGATATGCTCAGCTTTCACTTTTACTAACATACCGCTTTTAAGCGTGACCGCAATGCCATCTTTACTGACTTCGGAAATCTGCCCAGGCATAGGAGTCTGACCAACTAATACCCTCACTTCTTTGCCTGCAACCAAATCTTTACTATCAATTTTCTCGATTGGTTTTTTCTCTACCGCAGGTTTACTAACACTGGCTTTGGGTTTCTCGTTGCGTTTTACATCAGCTTTTGCCTTACGCTCAGCCAATTTAGCTTTGTTAGCTTTTTCTGCTTGCGCCTTTTTGTGAGCAAAGGCTTTATCTTTACTCTCTTTTAAGGTTTTTTGTGCATGTTCAACATGCTCTTGCTCAATCTCTGCACCTTCAACGCCGTCTAGGTCAACTCGTTTGGAGCCCACCTTCACGCCATGTAAGTAACGCCAACTTGAAGTGTATTGACGTAAAGCTGAGCGCAATACGGTATTACTGATTTTTTCATCTTCTTTAAGACGTTCAGCTAAATCCTGAAAAATACCAATTTTAAGTGGCTTAGCTTCACCTTCCGTCGAAAAACAAAGCGGAAATTGAGTCGCTAAATATTGAATAACTTCTTTACTATTTTTCAGTTTATTAGTTTGTTCCATGATGACCTTTCTTATACATCTTTACTGGTACAGCGATAGGGCTGATTTCGGCTATTATAGTGAGGGTATATTGAAAAGCCATTAAAAATGCACTTCTGATAAGTTATTTTCTAGCTCTTTAACTAAATACTCGATACCAATTTGATCAGAATCGTCGAATCGTGAAAGCTGTGGGCTATCGATATCAATCACTCCTATCAGTCGACCATTTAGATGAAACGGGACCACGATTTCCGACGCGCTTGCGCCATCACAAGCAATATGGCCGGGAAACTGGTGGACGTCGGGAACACAGATAGAGCTTTGTTTGGCGAAGGCTTCTCCGCAGACACCTTTGCCCACAACAATGGAGCTACAAGCTGGTTTTCCTTGAAAAGGACCTAACAACAATGTGTCGTTGCTTTGATTAATGAGATAGCAGCCGACCCAATTAATATGCTCTAACTCCATCCATAACAAGGCCGAAAAATTAGCCAAATTAGAAATATAGGGTAAATCTCTATCAAGCAAGGCTGAAATTTGCTTGGCGAGGGTTAGATACCTGCTAGAAACTTGCTGCAAGCGCTATTCCTCTTCTGCTTCAATCATTGATTCCGAAAACTCTTGGCCTTTTAATAACTGTTGCACCGCATTACGTTGCAAAGACAAGAAGTAACCTAAGTTTTCAGCTTGCGCCTCACTCATTTTAGGATCGGCATGTTTCACTAATAAAGTAAGCTGATCGGCGACATCTAACATCTTGTCGTAACTGTCGGCTTGTTTTTTTGAGCTAAAAGTCATTTTTTCTACACCGTTACGTTCGACGACATATTTAATAATTACAGCCACGGCTGCCTCCATCTACTGTTTTTATGTACAGGTTATTATGCATCATCAATCACAAAACTACTAGAGAGAAAAATTATGCAGTATTCTGTAGCTTAGTTGAGCTAATATACATAACTATGAATTCTTTAGAAATATCAAAGCTGTCCATTTGCCCTAGCTGTGACTTGTTGCTCGAAAAGCAGCAACAATGTAAGGCTGGCCAAGTGACCACTTGTCCCCGCTGTGACCAGGTGTTATTTCGTGGTTCTTCGCTTCGTTTTTCAAGTCAACTAGCGCTTTCTTTAGCCTGTTTAGTCATGGTTATTCTCGCCAATACCTACCCGCTACTCAGCTTCACAGTATTAGGGATCCCTAACTCAGCAAACATACTGCGTGGCACGGTATTATTGCTGGAGCATGGGCATTATTTAGTCGGCTTTTGTGTTTTTCTTGCCAGTTTTATTGCGCCAATCTTACTTTTTAGTTTAATTTCTTACACGTCTTTTAGCCTCGCAATCGCTTGGAAATCGCCCGGTTTGGCTACCGCGCTGCACTTTCAAGACGACTTAATTGATTGGAGCATGATCGAAGTGTATATCGTCAGCTTTTTAGTGGCCTTAGTTAAACTGGTTGATTTTGCAGATATCCACCTAGGTTACGGGCTATGGTGTATTTGTACCACCTTGTTTTTGTCCACTTATTTGGTTCAACGCTATCGAGCGGCTGATTATTGGGATCGTTATGTTCACATCAGCTAAACAACTCGGTTTAAAGTTATGCAGGCATTGCGAATTAACGATGCCAGTTGAACAGGCGACTTGTCCACGTTGTCATATGCCAGTGCATAGTCGATTACCGAATAGTTTACAGCGCTGTTGGGCTTTCGTTATCACCGCTACCATCGGTCTATTCCCTGCGAATTTATTACCGATTACGGTGCTGACTACTCGGGGGGCTCCGCAATACGAAACCATTATGTCGGGAGTCGCTTCATTGATTAAAGATGACATGGTCGGAATTGCCATTGTGGTTTTTGTCGCCAGTATTGTTGTTCCGGTCATGAAACTCATCGGCTTAGCGGTCATATTATTAAGCTTACATTTCCGTTTTAACTTAACTAACAAGCAACGTATTGTTATTTATCGGATCATCGACATTATAGGTAAGTGGTCAATGTTAGATTTATTTGTATTGTCGATTATGATCGCGGTATTTGAGCGTAATAATTTGGTTGGCGTGGAAGCGGGTGCAGGGGCAACTGCCTTTGGTGCAGTGGTGCTATTGACCTTATTTGCTGCGAAGTCTTTCGATACCAGACTCATTTGGGATAAAGAAATTGAATAAAATTAGTACCGCAGAGTATAAAAAAGAGCGAATTATTTCTCCCATTTGGCTGCTACCCATTTTGGCTGTATTACTCGGCGGATGGTTACTATTTAAGGCCTGGTCAGAAGCGGGGATAAAAATTGATATTGTTTTCGAAAGCGCCCAAGGCATCACAACAGGTCAAACCCAAGTATTTTACCAAGGGCTCGATATCGGTGTGGTTAAGTCAGTCAAACTGGGTCCTAAACTTCAGGGCGTGGTGGTAAAAGTTGAAATCAAACGCGAAGCAGAAAGTCTTCTTACTAGCGATGCCCAGTTCTGGTTAGTTCGTCCAAAAGCATCAATCACCGAAATTAGCGGTTTAGATGCCTTAGTATCCGGAAACTACATCGAACTAAATCCAGGAACTGGAGAACTTGCCGATCAGTTTGTCGCGCTAAATGAGCCTCCCAATATAGTGCGTGGGGAAGGTTTAAACTTAAAACTAAGTGCCGCTGATTTAGGTTCTTTAAATATCGGCTCCGGTATCTACTATAAAAAGATCAAGGTTGGGGATGTACAGCGATTTCAGCTTAAAAATGACCTACAAGTTGAATTTGACATCTTGATTAAGCCGCAATTTGCACATTTAGTGAAGACTAATTCGCACTTTTGGAATGTAAGTGGTTTTAAAGCCGATATCTCTCTGGACGGGATGCAAATTAGCAGTGAAGGTTTAGCCAGTGTTATTACGGGCGGGATCAGTTTTGATAGCCCCCCGGATTCTCCTGTCGCAGTCAAGGGTCACCAATTTAAACTTTTTAATAACTTGCAAGAGGCCCATCGCGGCAAAGTCATTGAAATTACCATGGCAAAACAATATGGCCTGATTGCGCAACGTAGTAAATTGCTCTATCGCGGCGCTGTCGTCGGTTTCATTACTGAGATAAATACTAACAGTAGCCAAGATGATTTTGTGGCCAAAGCTCTAGTTGAACCCAAGTACGAAGGGCTGTTTAACCAGAGCACACAACTGGTACTAATTAAACCGAACATCAGTCTTAAGGGGTTCAAAAATATTGATGC
Source organism: Agarivorans sp. QJM3NY_33 (assembly GCF_050870865.2). Taxonomy (NCBI): domain Bacteria; kingdom Pseudomonadati; phylum Pseudomonadota; class Gammaproteobacteria; order Alteromonadales; family Alteromonadaceae; genus Agarivorans; species Agarivorans sp. QJM3NY_33. The sequence goes on along the minus strand of NZ_CP194039.2, from coordinate 2,415,625 downwards.
TTTGATCGGTGCAAAACAAATTGAAGTCTATAGCGACCCCTCCCCTCAAGAATTACAAAATAGCTTTCGATTATCGCAAACCGTAAAACCACCTTTAGGCAGTAAGTCGTTACGCTTACTAAGCGATAACGTGCGCGATCTTAACATTGGTAGTCCTGTTATCTATCAAGGCCTGAGCATTGGTCAATTAAGTAATATACGTTTAGTTAAGCGTCATTTTGAGATAGATGCCTTTATTGAGCCTGATTATGTATCACTGGTTTCAAAAAATAGTCGTTTCTACCTACAGAGTCCCTTAGCTTTGCGAGCTGACATCAATGGTATTAGTGTGGAAAGTAGTGGCTTAAGTGGTTTTTTAAACACGCCGATTGTCTTAATGCCGGGAACAAGCACCACCGCTTCGACCCAAAAACAATTCACTCTCTACCCAAACCAACAAGCTGCGAAACTTTCTAAAGAGAAATCGCAACCGGCGCTTAAGTTACGTTTAATGACTGAAGAATTGGGCTCACTTGGAGAAGGCTCGCCGGTTCTATACCACAAATTACCGATAGGAAAAGTGAGCCATTATCAATTGGCCGCGAATGGCGAGTTACAAATTGATCTTATCATTGAAGGGCAATATAGACACCTTATCACCAACCACAGCCGTTTTTGGCACGCATCAGGCATCGAAATTCAAGCCAGCCTTGATGGGCTATCAGTGAATAGTGAATCGCTCAAAAGCCTAATGATTGGCGGAATAAGTGTTGACCAGTTTGAGCAATTAGCCAAAGAAACCCAGAGAATAGTCCACAAAGATAAGCAATCTGCGATCAAACGACAACTGACCATCAAGCTGCATAGTCAAGATGCTCAAGGTTTACGCCGGCATATGCCAATAAAATACCAAGGCCAGCAAATTGGAAGAATCGTCGATTTAAGCTTTGACGATTCGCTCAGCGGATTAACCGCAACAGCTGAACTTGATTATCCTTATTATCGTAATTTTGCTCGAACTGGTAGCCTCTATTGGCAAGAGAGTGCACAGCTCAGCCTTTCTTCTGTTAAAAACTTAGACACGCTAGTAAAAGGTGACTTTATCAGTGCCTTACCTGGCAAAGGTCAGCCTAGGCTAGAATTTAGTTTACATAAACAGCAACCCAATACCGATCGTAAGGCCTTGATTGTGTGGCTTAGTGCTAGCCACTTTGGTTCTTTGAAAGTTGGTAGCCCAGTGTTATATAAGCAATACCAGGTGGGTAAAGTCGATGCAGCTAAGTTAAGCCTTGATGGTTCAAAAATCATGGCTAGACTGAAGATAAACTCTAAATATCGTCACTTAGTGAGAGCCAATAGCCTTTTTTGGAATGCATCCGGTATCGATGTGAAACTGGGTTTAAGTGGCGCCGACATTCGAGTGGATTCAATGGAAACACTACTCAGTGGGGGGATTGCTTTTGCAACTCCAGATAAACTGCCCTTAGCGAAAGCAGCCGCAAACGAAGATAAGTTTGAATTGCAGTCCACTTATGATGAAAAATGGCTACAATGGAGCCCATCAATTCAACCTTAACTGAAATCTATTTATTTTGTCGAAAACGATTAGCTTTCCCAGCCAGTTCATTTCGCGTATTGAACAAGATCTACCTAACGATTTGAGTTTGGCAAGCTTTAAAGACATATGCCAACAACCTTTGCGCAAGAGTATTCGAGTCAATACTTTAAAAATATCGGTCTCGGCATTTATCAGCCTTGCAGACCAACTTGATTGGCAATTGCAGCCTATTCCTTGGTGTGAACAAGGCTTTTGGATCGATCGTGCAGAAGACAGTGTTTCTTTAGGTAATACTGCTGAACATATGGCCGGGCTATTTTATATCCAAGAAGCAAGCTCGATGTTGCCAGTGAGTGCTTTGTTTAATTTTTACCAAGGACAAGACGACAGCCTCATTTTGGATGCCGCCGCCGCCCCAGGGTCAAAAACCACTCAAATTGCCGCTCAGCTCAACGGTTGTGGCGTCATCATTGCCAATGAGTTTTCAGCTAGTCGAATTAAAGTGCTTAGTGCAAACTTATTACGCTGTGGTGTAAATAACGCTGCTATCACTCACTTTAGCGCGGAAGTATTTGGCCAGTGGATGCCTGAAAAATTTGATGCCATTTTATTGGATGCACCATGCTCTGGTGAAGGCACCTTAAGAAAAGATCCCTTAGCCTTAGAAAACTGGAGTGAACAGCACCTGAGCGAGATCTCCGCCTTACAATTTAAGCTCTTGGAAAGTGCACTGTTTGCTTTGAAGCCTGAAGGCTTATTGGTATATTCCACCTGCACCCTCAATCGACAAGAAAACCAACAAGTTATCTCCCGCTTGATGTCTGAATATCCGAAGCAGTTAGCCCCACTTCAACTTGCTGATTTATTTCCCGGTGCTGAGCGAGCCTTAACCGAGGAAGGTTACTTGCATATATGGCCGCAATATTTCGATAGTGAAGGCTTCTTTGTTGCAGCCCTGCGTAAAACAATGCATGGATTGTCAGCAGAGAAAATTCAAAAAAATATTAAGGGTTTTACTTACCATAAAGCCAATACCAAACAATGCCAAGCAATTAAACAGCACTTTATGGATGGTTTTGCTTTAAGTCTGCCAGAATTCTATAGCGTATTTATAAAGGGCGACAGCTATTGGTTAATCCCCGATACGTTTTTAGCCATAAAGGATGAAATGCGTTTTGAACGAGTAGGTCTAAAGCTTGCCGAATCATTCAAGCAAGGTTTTCGAACCAGCCATGATGCGATCACCAGCTTAGGCGCTTTGATCGGGAAAAATACGGTCACACTTGATGAACAGCAAGCACATCACTTTTATCAGGGAAAAGATATCGCCTACCCAAATAGTAATCGTGGTGAAGTAGCCTTAATTTATAAAGACCAAGTGATTGGTTTAGGAAAGTGGATCCGCAACAAAATTAAGAATGCTTACCCGCGAGAATTGGTCAAAGACAAAGGCCTATATTGAGTTTGCAAAGTCAGTGTTGACAGCTAGACTTATACCAATCTGATTCATCATATGAGTAACTTATTGCGCACAATAAATTTGCCGATAACGAGGCATGAAGTGAAGTCACTAGTGACTCTAACTACAAGATACATAACCCCGTTAGCGGTGATTTGGGCCAACAAAAATGAACAGATAATTAGTTAGATTGGAATTAAATGATTATTAGCGCAAGGCTCTTTAAAGAGCCCTTCCCCTACTCTCCACTCAAGGATTAGAGTGGAGATGTCTTTTTAAGGTTTAGCTAAACTAAATAACTCAAAGAAATTATGACTGGTCTGTTCTGCGACTTGCTCAAAACTGATGCCTTTGATATTCGCTAAACACTCCGCTACCACCCGGGTATAGGCTGGTTGGTTCTCTTCACCGCGATGTGGGATCGGCGCTAAGTAAGGACTATCCGTTTCAACGAGAATACGTTCGAGGGGGATCTGCTTAAAGGTCTTTTGTAATTCTTTTGCTGAATTAAAACTAATAATGCCAGACGCTGATATATAAAAACCCATTTCGATGGCCGCGAGAGCCATCTCTAAACTTTCGGTAAAACAGTGTAATACACCGCCACATTGCTCTGCCCGATGCTCAGCCAATAAACGTAGGGTATCGTCTCGAGCATCACGAGTATGCACAATTAAAGGTTTGTTGTATTCAACCGCTAATTGGATCTGCTCAATAAATACAGTCTGCTGTAACTCTTTATGTTCTTTTGCATAAAAATAGTCTAAGCCAGTTTCACCCACAGCAACCACTTTAGCTTGCTGAAGATATTGAGCGAGTAAAGCTTTATCGAAGGCTTGCTCTTGAACATACAATGGATGCATACCACAAGAGGCAAATACATTATCGAATTGTTCGACTTTTTCCATCATCGCCGGAAACTTATCCGGCGAAATAGCAACCGCCAAACAATAATCGACCCCCGCTTGTTTCGCTTTACTTAAAGCATCGGCGACATTGTTATGTTTGCCTGGGTAATCTAATCGGTCTAAGTGGCAATGAGAGTCAACTAACACGAAACGGGTTCCTTAAATCGATTGAATAATGGGTAGAGCTGCTGGCCAAGATTTAAACTTGGAAATGATTCTAGCTGTTTCACCAACAATAACCAATCTTGATAGGCTTTGTTTAAGGTTGAAGCTGATAACTGCTTGACTGGTAATTGTGGGAACAATGCTTGATTAAGTAATCCTCCACGAATACTGCTGCTTAAAGCCAGCGTATGGCCTAACCATGATAGTTGTGCCGGTTGTTTTTGTATTATATCGCCGAGTTTATGTGTTTGACCATGAACCATCTGCTGGTACTGCGTTAAAAACAGCTGTAAATCTTTCAGTGATTGCTGGCGATAAAACTCAGCCATGATTAACGGCGCACCATTACAAAAACGGTGTATCAGCAGAAAATTTTCATCCAGTCTTATTTTTTGTTTCACCAGCCAAGTTTTGACTAACTCAAGAGGTGGAGTTGGAAGGTTAAATGATTGGCAACGACTGCGAATGGTTGGCATCGCTTTAAACGGTAAGTGGTTAATGAGTATGAAAAAGGTGCCATCAACAGGTTCTTCAAGTGTTTTCAATAAGGCATTATTAGAAGCATCGTTGAGTGAGCTAATATCGTGAATAATAGCAACCTTATGTGGCCCGAGGTGACTAGTTTGGCCCGCCCAAGCGCTAAGCGCTCGAACATCATCAAGTTTTGGCTTGTCTTGATTCACCTGATACAAGCCACCATGATTATTCGCCTCAAATACCTGACAGCTATGACAAGCATTACAAGCTTGGTGAGTCTGTTCAGTACATAACAGTGTTTTCGCAAGAAATTGTGCCATTTGCTGCTTGCCCAGGCCTTTCTCTCCTCTTAATAGTATGGATTGAGGAAAGTGCTGTTGTTGTAGCTGTGAAGCTAACTGCTTCCAAATTGGGCCTAACCAGGGCAAACTCATAAATGACTCTCGCTTAGATATTATCTACATATTGGATAAGTATCGCCGTAATGGACGCGGCGACTTGCTCCATGTTTTGGCTGGCATCGATAAGCATGATGCTCTCTTTTTCTGCAACTTGCTGTAGATAAACTTCTCGAGTACGTTCAAAGAAGCTCAAATCTTGCTGCTCGATACGATCGAGCTCCCCGCGCTGGCGGGCTCGACTCAAGCCTAAACTCGGCTCAATATCTAAGTACAAGGTGAGATCAGGTTCAAAATCACCAATTGCAATCTGCTTAATCGCTTTTAGCTTGGCCATTCCCAGCTCTCGCCCGCCACCTTGATAGGCGAGTGAACTTAAGTCATGGCGATCACCGATAACCCAGGTACCGTTCGCTAAAGCGGGACGGATCAGCGTTTCTACCAATTGCGCGCGCGCGGCATACATCAGCAACAATTCCGTACTATCACATACATGTTCGTTTGCCATCCCCTGCTTCACAATGTCTCGTAGGGCTTCAGCAATTGGCGTTCCACCGGGCTCTCGGGTGCTAATAAATGGGATATCACGGTGATTCAGGACCGTTTTAATCGCGCTAACTGCGCTGCTTTTACCTGCGCCTTCCAAGCCTTCTATTACAATAAATTTTCCAGGAGTCATCATCTACTTCTTTAAAATGTATTTACGTACAGCACGATTGTGCTCTGCTAGCGATTTTGAAAAATAATGTTCACCACGACCCTTCGCGACAAAATATAAATATTGGGTGTGTTCAGGGTTTAAGGCTGCAGCGATAGCGTCTTCACTCGCCATCGCTATCGGTGTGGGCGGTAAGGCTTTAATTACATAAGTATTATATTCGGTAGCCTCACGTAGATCTTTACGACGAATATTACCATCGTAACGGTCCCCCATGCCATAAATAACCGTAGGATCGGTTTGTAAACGCATGCCTTTATTTAGACGGTTAATAAATACCGATGCAATTCGCGGACGCTCGAATTTTGCGCCCGTTTCCTTTTCAATAATAGAGGCTAAAATAAGCGCGTCATAGGGCTTGGCTAAAGGTAAATGTTTATCCCGTAGCTGCCAATGAGCAAGCAGTGTTTTGTCTAAAGCTAAATAAGCTCGTTTAACAATTTCTTCCGCAGAAGTACCGTGGACGTAAAAATAGGTTTCCGGTAACAACAAACCTTCTAACTTGCTCCGTTCACTGCCCAACCAAGAGGCTAGTTCTTGCTCAGTTTTCGAACTCGATTTGATGCCTTCGGCTTGGTTTAACTTTTGCCAAAATTGTTTAAAGGTTTCCCCTTCAATCAAACTTACTTTCAGCTGCACCACATTACCGCTCGTTAACAACTGACTAAGCGTCGCATAGCTAAGGTGTTTAGCCAGTTGGTAGTGACCAACTTTTATCTTCCCAAATTGTGGATTGAGCTTAATCCAAAACCTTAACCACCAATTGTCTTGCTCGGCATCAGTAAATGCCAAGTTAACCATCTTATAAAAATTATCGCCTGGCTCAACAGCAAGCAATGCCACTTGGCTGCTCTTCTCTTGGTTCCATTGTTGTTCCAGAAAATGTTTGAAACTTATAAAGCCAATGCTTACCAACATGGCTAACAGCATGACGCTAATAAAAAATTTACGCAAAACGAATTACCAACTGTTGAAACCAACGACAAGCATGATGCTCTGTGAATACTCGCTCATTGAACTGTTTTATAGGTGCAAACTGGAGGACGGCATTGCTAATAAAAATTTCATCTGCTGCTACGAGTTCATCAAGTTGAAATTGGCCTACCTGCCATTTGTAAGGCGAATGATGACAGTGGTCCATCAGAAACCGACGCTGGATCCCTGCGACACCAGCCGTCTTGAGATCAGGACTATATAGCGTATTTCCTTTTAACCAGAATAAGTTAGAAGACACACATTCAATCAAGTGATCAAAAATATCCAAACAAATCAAATCATCAAACTTAGATTGATCCGCTTCCTTGCGCAACATCACTTGTTCTAAACGATTGAGCGTCTTTATGGAAGAAAAGCTACAGCCAGCTGCCAAGCGTTGGCCGGCCACCCCTAAACTTAAGCCATCTTGTTGCCAACATGTATAATGCTCGGGGTAAGCAGACATCGAAATAAGCAGCGTCGGCTCAACTTTGTCTGGAATTGCATACCCTCGCCCACCGACACCTCGGGAGATCAATATTTTTGCAACCGCATGTGGATGCTCAATTCGACTTAATAGTTCTATGTACAGACTATCTAAATCAAGTTGTGGAAATCCCAATTGTTGTTGCGCGGCTACCAGTCTCTGGCAATGGTAATCCCATAGCACAGGTTTGCCTTGAGCAATTAACACCGTGGTGAAAAAACCATCTCCATAGTTTAAACCACGATCATGACTATTAACGTTAACCACTTTCAATTGCGATGCCCCTAAACATAAAAAAGCCTGATATGAACATCAGGCTTTCAATTTTTCATAGTATCGAAGTGAGTTTAATCGTCAACTTTCTTAAATACTAACGAACCGTTGGTGCCACCAAAACCAAAAGAATTGGATAAAGCGTAATCGATTTTAGCTTCGCGTGCTTGACCAACCACATAATCTAAATCACAACCTTCACTTGGGTTTTCCAAGTTGATGGTTGGCGGAGCGATTTGATCACGGATTGCTAATACAGAAATAATCGCTTCAACAGCGCCTGCGGCACCTAATAGATGACCGGTCATCGATTTAGTAGAGCTAACCAATACAGTTTTAGCATGTTCACCAAATACCGTTTTCACCGCTTGAGTTTCTGCGATATCACCTGCCGGAGTCGAGGTACCGTGGGCATTAATGTAATCAATATCCGCAGCATCAATGCCGGCATCTTTAATCGCTGCTGCCATCGAACGTGCAGCACCATCACCGTCAGCTGGTGGAGATGTCATATGGTAAGCGTCACCACTCATCCCAAAACCAACGAGCTCTGCATAAATCTTAGCGCCACGAGCTTTTGCCGCTTCATATTCTTCAAGCACAATCACGCCAGCGCCATCGCCTAATACAAAACCATCGCGATCCTGATCCCAAGGCCGACTCGCCTTTGATGGATCATCGTTGCGAGTGGATAGCGCTTTGGCAGCACCAAAACCGCCCATACCTAAATGAGTTGATGCTTTTTCAGCACCGCCAGCCACCATCGTATCAGCATCGCCATAGGCGATCATTCTGGCAGCCAAACCAATAGCATGAGCGCCTGTGGTACAGGCTGTCGTAACCGCAATGTTCGGTCCTTTAAGGCCTTTCATAATAGAAAGATGCCCAGCTACCATATTGATAATGGTTGATGGAACAAAAAACGGACTAATTTTACGCGGTCCATTTTTTAAATAATGTTCGTGATTTTGCTCAATTAAGCCTAATCCGCCAATGCCCGAACCAATTGATACACCAATCCGGTCAGCGTTTTCTTCGGAGACTTCAATACCCGAATCTTCGAAAGCCATGATGCCAGCAGCGACACCATATTGAATAAACGCGTCCATTTTACGAGCATCTTTCTTACTCATGAACTGTTCTACATTGAAGTCTTTAACGAGACCAGCAAAACGGGTGGGAAATGCGGATATATCGAAATGCTCAATTGGCCCAATACCACTTTGGCCTGCTTTGAGTGCCTGCCAAGTTAATTCAGCGGTATTACCTACTGGTGATAACGCACCAATACCAGTAACAACGACTCTACGCTTAGTCACTGAAATGCCTCCAAGGGGGGATTTACTTATCTTAGGGGGATGCAAAATGGGCGACCTATGTCGCCCACTTTTTAACTAATCTTGATTATTTAGAACGTAATCAATTGCAGCTTGTACAGTAGTTATTTTTTCAGCTTCTTCATCAGGAATCTCAGTATCAAATTCTTCTTCCAAAGCCATAACCAATTCTACTGTATCTAAAGAATCAGCACCTAGGTCATCAACAAAAGACGCTTCGTTTTTAACTTCGTCTTCACTTACACCAAGTTGCTCAATGATGATTTTTTTAACACGTTCTTCAATTGCACTCATGACAATATTTTTCCTTAGTAATACGCTTCTGCGTTGTTGCGATAGTGTATTCAAACCGAGATACTTTGCAAGCCTAACCGTAGTGGTCTAACCACATTTTTCGTAGTTATTTTTATGAAAAACTTGCGATCTATCAATTTTTTGCGTTTTTTTTAAGCCATTGCTTAAACCATGTACATTCCGCCGTTCACATGAATGGTTTCACCGGTAATATAAGCAGCATCGTCGCTGGCCAAAAATGCAACCGTCTTTGCAATCTCTTCAGCATCACCTAAACGGCCCATAGGCACTTGCGACAAGATAGCACCACGTTGATTCTCGTCAAGTGCCCGAGTCATATCTGTTTCAATAAAACCAGGAGCAATCGCATTTACGGTGATCCCTCTAGAGGCAACTTCGCGCGCTAAAGAACGGGTGAAACCAAGTACACCGGCTTTCGCAGCCGCATAATTTGCCTGACCCGCATTACCCATCGTGCCAACCACGGAGCCGATGCTGATAATACGCCCATGGCGTTTTTTCATCATCGAGCGTAATACCGCTTTACTTAAACGAAAGATAGAGCTGAGATTAGTATTGATTATGTCTTCCCACTCGTCATCTTTCATTCGCATCAACAGGTTATCGCGAGTAATCCCAGCATTATTGATCAAAATATCGATATCGCCATATTTTTCTTTAATATCGATAAACAACTGCTGAATAGATTCGCTGGAGGTTACATCCAAGGCGAGCCCTGTACCATGCTCTCCGAGGTAGTCACCGATTGACTCCGCCCCTTTCTGCGATGTTGCGGTACCAATAACGATAGCGCCTTTGGCAACCAACGTTTCGGCGATTGCGCGACCAATTCCACGACTGGCTCCCGTTACTAGTGCTACTTTACCTTGTAAAGTCATCAATATTCCTCGTTACTTATCTAATGCAGACTTAATCGATGTCAAATCATTAATAGTCGCTGCTACCAATGGTTTATGAATTCGTTTTACCAATCCTGTCAATACTTTGCCCGGACCACACTCATATACAGTTTCAATGCCTTTGGCTGCCATGGCTTCGATGGTTTCAGTCCAACGTACTGGGCTATAAAGCTGCTTAATTAACGCTAATTTAATCGCTTTGGCATCTTTCTCAATGGCAACATCAACGTTATTAATCACGTCGAATTTGGGCTCAGAGAATTGAATCCCTTCAATATAGCCTGCTAATTCATCGGCTGCAGGCTGCATTAACGCGCAGTGAGACGGTACGCTTACCGGCAACGGCAAGGCTCTTTTTGCACCCGCTTCTTTACATAATACGTTGGCTCGCTCGACTGCTTCTTTGTGCCCGGCGATAACCACTTGACCCGGAGAATTAAAATTAACAGCTGTCACCACTTGGTCTTGCGCAGCTTTCTCGCAAGCATCAATAATGTCTTGATTACCTAAACCAATGATTGCAGACATGGCACCAACCCCAGCAGGAACAGCTTGTTGCATCAACTGGCCACGGTATTCAACCAACTTCAGTGCATCAGCAAAATCTAATACACCGGCGCAAGTTAAGGCTGAATACTCGCCTAAGCTGTGTCCAGCTAATAAGCTTGGCATTGTGCCACCAAGTTCCTGCCAAAGTCGCCATAGGGCGACTGATGTGGCTAATAATGCAGGTTGAGTACGACTGGTGACATTCAAATCTTCGACAGGCCCATTCGCAATAAGTTCGGCTAAATCATAGCCTAGAACTTCAGATGCTTGTTTTAAGGTATCCGCTACCACAGAATACTCGTTCGCCAATTCAGCCAACATGCCCACACTTTGTGAACCTTGGCCTGGAAATACGAATGCTAAATTATTCATCTTCTATCCTAATTGTTAAAATCTAACTAGGGCACTGCCCCATGCAAAACCGCCACCAAAGGCCTCTAATAATACAAGGTGCCCGCGTTGAATGCGACCATCGGTTACCGCTTCATCTAAAGCAATCGGCACTGATGCCGCCGAAGTATTACCATGTCGGTCCAAAGTCAACACAACTTTCTCTATCGGCATAGCGAGCTTTTTGGCTGTGGCTTTAATAATTCTAAAGTTAGCTTGGTGAGGAACTAACCAATCTAATGCTGATTTTTCGACTCCGTTTGCCTGCAATGTATCGGTCACAATTTCACTGAGGCGAGTCACGGCAACTTTAAATACTTCATTACCACTCATGCTCATATATGATTCCATGGTAGAGCCTGACATACCACGGCGTGGATGAGGTAATTTAAGCAATTCACCAAATCGACCATCAGCATGAATATGAGTAGACAAAATTCCGGGTTCTTCGCTTGCTCCCAATAGAACTGCGCCAGCACCATCGCCGAATAGAATAATGGTGGAACGATCATCGGGATCACACATATGAGACAACTTGTCTGCGCCGATGACTAACGCGGTTTTAACAAGACCACTCTTAATATATTGGTCCGCAACACTCAGTGCATAGGTAAAACCTGCGCAAGCTGCGGCGATATCAAAAGCCGGAACCCCGGGTAACTCCAATTTAGCTTGCACTTCACAGGCCGCAGCAGGAAATGCATTTTCGCTTGAAGTCGTGGCAAGGATGATTAAGCCAATGTCGCTTTTGTCAATAGCTGCACGCTCAATTGCCAACTGTGCTGCATAAAATCCCATGTCTGCAACAGACTCATCGTTACCCGCAATTCGACGCTCTTTAATCCCTGTACGATCAGTGATCCACTGATCGCTCGTCTCTACCATGCGCTCAAGATCAGAGTTGGTTCTCACGTTAATTGGTAGGTAACTACCGGTAGATAAAATTTTTGAGTACATAAATGATTTAATGCTTATCAATTAATAATGATTCAAGTTTGTCGGTAATACGGCTAGGAACTTGTTGCTGTATTTCGGCAACCGCTTGATGAATAGCTTGAAGAAATGCTTGTTCATCGGCATGACCATGACTTTTAATCACAATACCGCGCAATCCTAACAGACTGGCGCCATTATACTGGTCGGGGTTCAGTTGTTTTAACTGAGTTTTAAAACTCGGAAGAAATAGTTTGAGTACAAAACGCGCAAACCAATTTACATCAAATTGGTTTTTTAATTTTGACAGTATCAGCTGAGAGACACCTTCCGCTGTTTTTAGTGCAACATTACCAACAAAACCATCGCACACGATCACGTCAGCCTTACCACTAAATAACTGATTACCTTCGACAAAGCCGATATAATTTATTGCGTTTAAGTTTTCAAGAAGTTGGGCCGTTTGTTTTACGACATCGTTACCCTTAATTTGTTCCTCACCAATATTTAGTAATGCAACCCGTGGACGAGTCATTCCCCAGACACTCTCGGCCAAAGCAGAACCCATTAGGGCAAATTGCATTAAAACATCGGAGTCACAACTCGAATTCGCACCCAAATCCAATAATAAACTGCCTCGCCCATTTTCCTCGGGTAAATGACTGACCAATGCAGGGCGTTCGATCCCCGGAAGCAGCTTTAGCACAACCTTGGCCATCGCCATTAAAGCACCTGTATTACCGGCACTGATGCAAGCATCAGCTTGGCGCTGATGAACTAGGTCTAAGGCAAGGCGCATCGATGAATGTCGACGGGAACGAAGTGCGATTAACGGTTTATCATTCGCACTCACTACCTGTGAGGTATGAATAAAATTGAATCGAGGGTGAAGATTGATTTTGTGGCTAACGAGCAAAGTCTCAACCACCTGCTTGTCGCCAGTTAAGATAATATTAAGATGAGGGTAATAGTTAAGTGCCTGCGCAACGGCAGGCACTGTAACATGGGGGCCAACATCGCCCCCCATTGCATCAACTGCAATTGTAATTTTTTGCAAAATGCAAAAATTTACTTGTTGATTACCTTGTTACCGCGGTAGAAACCGTCAGCAGTAACATGGTGACGACGGTGAAGTTCACCTGAAGTTGCGTCAGTTGTTAATGCAACATTGTTTTCAATTGCGTCGTGTGAACGGCGCATGCCACGTCTTGAACGTGTAACTTTACTTTTCTGAACAGCCATTGACCCAGTCTCCTAGTCTTTCTTTTTTAAACTTTCTAACACTGCAAATGGATTCGGTTTCGATTCTTCCTCTACTTCCTCAATCTCGCCAAATACTTGTTCGCTTTCTTTCACTAAACAATCGCTTAATGAATGTCTAGGAATAATCGGTAACGCCAATAATAGCTCGTCTTCGATCAACTCTTGCACAACAAAGTAGTTATCGTCATTAAGTTGTAGTGGTTCGTAATCTTCAGTTAACGCTTCCACTTGCGATTCATCGCAGACTGGCGAATAGGTAAACTCAACATCAATGGCGTAACTAAACGCTTCACCACAACGTTGGCATTCCAACTCCACCTCAGTTAACGCTCTGCCTTGAACGACAACCAACCCAAGAGGGTCAGTTTCAAAGCGTAACCAGACGTCTACATCACTATTCACTTTCAAGCTTGCTTCGCTTAGACGGGGCAAACGCTTAACCTCAAGAGTACCTTGATAGTCTAACTTTCGCTTAGCCGCCCTAAACGGGTCAATCTCTACTGGTAATTTCACTTTCTGCATAAGGCGCGCATAATATAGTTACAGTTAGCGATAGTCAAAACAAATTCTGCTTTTTTCATGGCTTTAAAGCATCGCCATTGCTGAAGATTGTGTTTAAAATCATCGTTCTCTCATTTTTGGTTAAAAAACGATGAAAAATCGCCTAGTTCTTGCCTCTAGCTCTCCGTTCAGAAAACAGTTACTTCAGAAAATCGTTCCTGAGTTTAGCACTTTCAATCCCGATATAGATGAGACGCCATTCGCAAATGAAACAGCCGAGCACTTGGTTAAGCGCCTAGCTGAACAAAAAGCGATAGCTGGTGAGTCTCGATTTCAGCAACATTTGATTATAGGCTCCGACCAAGTTTGCTGTATTAACCACAAGATTGTCGGCAAACCAGGGGATCACCAAACTGCAATTAAGCAACTCACTGAAGCCAGCGGTCAAACAATTACCTTTTATACCGGCATGGCTTTATATAATAGTGAAAATAAACAAATGAATAGCTTGGTTGAACCCTTTGAAGTTAAATTCAGAGATTTAAGCGTTGAGCTCATCGAACGATATCTTCAGCTTGAACAACCTTATAATTGTGCGGGCAGCTTTAAAAGCGAAGGTTCGGGTATTGTATTGTTCAAACACCTACGCGGAGATGATCCAAATAGCTTAATCGGGTTACCGTTAATTAAGCTATGTGCTTTACTCGAGGCTCAGGGCTTCACATTGCTGGTTTAGCAATAGATGGCAGGCAAAAGCCAAAGGGAGGCTCACCTCCCTCACTTCACCTAAATCGGCTTTAAACAATCGCAAACCGCTTGTAACTCAGGATCTAATGGCGCAGTCAACTGCATTTGCTGTTGAGTGCCTGGATGTTCAAAGCGGATCTGCCAAGCATGCAGAAATAGACGATGTAAGCCGATATCGGCAACTTCGGCGATGAGTTTCTTATCAGTATACTTATCGTCACCAGCAATACTATGCCCTGCATATTGGCTATGTACACGGATTTGATGAGTTCGTCCGGTGACCGGGCTGGCTTTCATCAAGGTCATATCGGTGTAACGTCGTTCTATTTTGTAGCGAGTAAGAGATTGTTTCCCTTCCATTGGGTCAACCACCACAACACGTTCGCCAGAAGCCAAGGCATTCTTTCGCAATGGCGCGTCTACCGATTTCGTTCCTTTAGGCCACTGACCATGAACTAAAGTGAGATAGTCCTTCTGAACAAGCTTCTCTCTTAACTGTCGATGCATTTCTCGCAACGCGCTACGTTTCTTCGCGACAACCAGTAATCCCGATGTATCACGGTCGATGCGATGCACCAATTCCAGATAGCGGCAATCTTGGCGCAATGAGCGCAGTGCTTCAATCACACCAAAACTTAATCCGCTGCCACCGTGTACTGCCATCCCAGAGGGTTTATTCAAAACTAACAAATAATCATCTTCATAGATAATTTGTTGTTCGAGTTGAGTCACTTGATTAAGTTTATTTGAAGGTAAACTATTCGGCTCCGCGACCCTAATCGGCGGGATCCTGACCAAGTCTTCAGTTAGTAACTTATATTCGGGCTTTACCCGCTTTTTGTTAACCCTAACCTCTCCTTTGCGTAAAATACGGTAAATACGACTTTTAGGAACCCCTTTTAGCCGCTTTAGGAGGAAGTTATCTATTCTTTGTCCAGCCTCGTCGTCACTTACCATGACCATCTGAACCGCTTTATTTTCGGTATTCATAGCAAAAAGTGTAACATGTTCATAAATAATTTGATGGAAAAATATAGCTTTGCTATATTTAACAGGCTTAAAGTGCCCGTTTTTAAACATTTTCCTAATTTGGCACCAACTTCAAGCTGTTATTTTTTGTAAAAAACGCAAAGCTTGATAGTAAGAATTTTCATAGCAACCTGATAGGCAATCAAAAATACTTGCCTTAAATCAACGCTATATAGAATAGATTTTTCAGTTCTGCAAGACTTTTTTGCGGCACTTATTATTTATAAAAGCGCCAAAATGCGCCCTAAGGATTAGAGTAGCTAACCGAGAGGTTACCTAATCGCTCTAACAAAAAACACAGGGTCTGGCCATTTAAGGCAGGTTAATTGCTGCTTGTGAGGTTGTTTTAATCAAACAAACCCCAAGGCAATATAAATGAAAAGAATGTTAATTAATGCAATGCAGCTAGAAGAGATGCGCGTTGCATTGGTCGATGGCCAGCGGCTATACGACTTAGACATAGAAAGTCCTGGTCACGAACAGAAAAAAGCGAATATCTACAAAGGTAAAATTACTCGCGTAGAGCCTAGTTTAGAAGCTGCATTTGTTGACTATGGCGCAGAACGTCATGGCTTCCTTCCCATGAAGGAAATAGCTAAAGAATACTTCCCCGAAGGCTATGTTTATCAAGGCCGCCCCAGTATTAAGGAAGTGATCAAGGAAGGCCAAGAGGTCATCGTTCAAATCGATAAAGAAGAACGTGGCAACAAAGGCGCGGCCTTGACCACTTTTATAAGTTTGGCGGGTAGCTATCTGGTTTTAATGCCAAATAATCCGCGTGCCGGAGGCATCTCTCGTCGTATCGAAGGTGATGAGCGAACCCAATTAAAAGAATCGATGAACGGATTAGAGCTACCTAAAGGTATGGGCTTAATCGTTCGTACTGCGGGTGTTGGTAAGTCAGCTGAAGAATTACAGTGGGACCTAAAAGTTCTACTTAATCATTGGGGTGCAATTATTGATGCATCCAAGTCAAAACAAGCCCCATTTTTAATTCACCAAGAAAGTAACGTGATTGTTCGGGCTATTCGTGATTACCTTCGTCGCGATGTTGGTGAGATCTTAATTGATAACAAAACTATCTTTGAACAAGCGAAAAAACATATCGACTTGGTTCGCCCCGACTTCGTTAATCGCGTGAAACGCTACGAAGGCGAAGTACCAATGTTCAATCATTATCAGATCGAATCACAAATTGAGTCTGCATTTCAGCGTGAAGTTCGCCTTCCTTCTGGCGGTTCCATTGTAATTGACCCGACCGAAGCCTTAACTTCTATTGATATTAACTCGGCCCGAGCGACAAAAGGCGGAGATATTGAAGAAACAGCCTTACAAACCAACTTAGAAGCTGCAGATGAAATAGCTCGTCAACTTCGTTTGCGTGACCTTGGTGGCTTGGTGGTTATCGACTTCATCGATATGACACCTGTTAGAAATCAGCGAGAAGTCGAAAATCGCTTCCGTGACGCCATCCGTCAAGATCGTGCGCGAGTGCAAATTGGTCGAATTTCTCGCTTTGGTTTATTGGAAATGTCTCGACAACGCTTACGCCCTTCTTTGGGGGAATCTAGCACCCACATTTGTCCTCGTTGTAGTGGTCAAGGTACTATTCGAGATAATGAATCTTTGGCGCTTTCGATCCTCCGTTTATTTGAAGAAGAAGCGTTAAAAGAAAACACCTCTGAAGTACACGCTCAAGTACCAGTGCCAGTCGCCGCTTATTTATTGAATGAGAAACGGGTCGCGATTAACAAACTAGAAAAACGTCATGATGTTCGCTTGATTATTATCCCAAATCAGCACATGGAAACACCACATTATGATGTGACTCGGGTTCGTAGTGGCGAAGAGACTCAAGAAACCAGTTATCAATTGACCGCTGAAAATCCATCTCCGGTATATCAACCAAATCAAGTAGCCAAGGAAAAAACTGAGGCAGAACAACCCGTTTTACAAGGCTTTTCTGCTCCAGCGGCCCCTGCCCCGACTGCAGCGCCTAAGCCTTTAGCTAAGAGCCCTAAAGCTGAAGTCCAACAAACCAGCGGACCTTCTCTGGGCGCCCGTATCGTTGCTTTTATTTCTGGCCTATTTAAAACCGAAGAAGCACCGGCTGCTAAACCAGCGCCACGCAGTCAGTCGAATGAGAAGGACAAGCGTAATCCTCGACGCAATAATCCTAGAAATGATAAGCGCAATGGCAAAACCCAAGAGCGAACAGAGCGCAGCCGCGGCGAAAACAGCAGCAACAACCGTCGCCGTAAAGAACCGCGGAATAATAAAGGTGGACGCAACAACGCACTAAACGATGAAGCAAAAGCAAGCGTAAACACTTCGAATACTGCCGTTGCAGAAAAATCGCAAGTATCTAAAGCGCCAAAAGAAGCGGCTGCACCAAAAGAGCAACGCGTAAAAGAACGTAGAGAACGTCGTAATTTGCGTAAAAAAGTGCGTATGACAACTGAAGTATCCGAAGAACTCAGCCAAAGCGCATCGGTTGCAGAAAAGGTTAGTCAAGAGATTACACCAAAAGCAAAGGCAAAAGCTAAAGCGGCAGAATCAACTTCACTTGAAAATACGCTAAACGCAACTGAGACTGAACAAGCAGAAGTAGTTAAACCTAAACGCCGTCGTCGTTCTTCAAGCAATGCTGGGCGTAAACGCTTTAATGACTTACCAAAAGCGGAAACTAACGCAGAAGCCGTCGATTCACGTTACCCAGAAGCAGAAGCACCTGCAGACACAGCGAAAGCCGAAGCACCTGCAGAAACAGCGAAAGCTGAAGCACCTGCAGAAACAGCGAAAGCTGAAGCACCTGTAGAAACAGCGAAAGCTGAAGCACCTGTAGCAGCAGCGAAAGCTGAAGCACCTGCAGAAACAGCTAAAGCTGAAGCACCTGCAGAAACAGCTAAAGCTGAAGCACCTGTGGAAACAGCGAAAGCCGAAGCACCTGCAGAAACAGCGAAAGCTGAAGCACCTGCAGAAACAGCGAAAGCCGAAGCACCAGCAGAAACAGCGAAAGCTGAAGCGCCTGTGGAAACAGCGAAAGCTGAAGCGCCTGTGGCAACAGCGAAAGCTGAAGCACCTGTGGAAACAGCGAAAGCTGAAGCGCCTGTGGAAACAGCGAAAGCTGAAGCGCCTGTGGCAACAGTGAAAGCTGAAGCACCTGCAGCAGCAGCGAAAGCTGAAGCACCTGCAGAAACAGCGAAAGCCGAAGCACCTGCAGAAACAGCGAAAGCCGAAGCACCTGCAGCAGCAGCGAAAGCTGAAGCACCTGCAGAAACAGCGGAAGCTGAAGCACCTGCAGAAACAGCGAAAGCAGAAGCACCTGTGGAAACAGTGAAAGCTGAAGCACCTGCAGACACAGCGAAAGCTGAAGCGCCTGTGGAAACAGTGAAAGCCGAAGCACCGGCAAAAGCGATTGTTAAAGCGAAACGTAGTAATCGCGGGAAACTAAAGCCTAGCCCTGTCGACACCAAGGGCAGCGCTTCTGCTGCTATGGCAAAACCTGCAGCTCCGGTAGTAAGGTCAGCCCCTGTGCAGGAAGAAGTGAAAAAACCTTATGTTCGTAAGCCGATTAAAACTGGGACGCGACGCATATCAAGCAGCAGTTCAACCAGTTCGTCACAAAGCCCAATGACGAAGCCGAATAAATAGTTTTAAACGGTATAACAAAAAGGCCAGCATATGCTGGCCTTTTTTAATACATCTATTTTTATAGATTCGTTGGTCTTTAAAGTTTTAGTCTGGTAATGAGGCCATCGCTAGCTTGCTCTATTAGTCCCAAAACTTGTTTAAACCCTTGTACGCTGCCGTAATATGGGTCTGGTACTTCTTCGATATCCAGACCACCAGAGGGCAACAACAGCGCTAACTTGTGGCTATAATGACTAGGGCAATGTTGTTGCAAGTAACTAAGATTTTTTTTATCCGATGCAAGAATCAAATCAAATTTCGTAAAATCTTTATCAGCAACCTTACGCGAACGGATCCCTTTAAAGTTATAGCCTTTCTCCTCTGCAACTCTCATCGCTCTAGGATCTGGCTTATCACCACGGTGGTAATCGGTGGTGCCAGCCGAATCAACTTTAACCTTCAACGCTTGCTGTTTAAATTTCTCTCTGAGTACCGCTTCTGCGGTTGTCGAGCGACAAATATTGCCCATACAAACAACAAGAATCGATTTGACACCATTTAATTTATCCACTCAGTTCCCTTTACTCGCACCATCAGACCATTATAAAAGTTCTATTCCATTGGTAATAATGTATGCCTCTATTTAAAGAAGCTACCTAAACTATCCAATAATTTTTTATTACCTTCTTTTCCACCTAAGGCTTTATTCAACTCTTTATTCAGTGCTTCCTTCGCTTGGCCTTCAAGTAATTTCTTCATATCTAACTGCACTTTTGGTTGCGTCCAAGATCCACTGATTTTCAAAGGAATATCTAAACCTGCTAAATCATTAGAAGCCCCCTGTCCCTCTAAACTGGCAACAACCTTGGTAATAAAACTAAAATCTAAGCTTTCGTTAACTAAATGAGTTTTCCCTTTGCCATCAACCCTTAATAAGGGGGATACCATTTGAGCCTTAGTAACCGAAGCCAATGACTGACCGAGTTTGGTATGAATAACCAGTTCACTAAAATCAGTTTTTTGCTCTTGTTGAGCTTGTTGCTTATCACCCCCTTTTAAGGATACCGTTGCAGCTCGGATCATTTGTGGAATATTAATGCCATAAATTGCACCGTCACTAAAAGTCGCATTAATCGGTCCACTAATCCGCTGCTTGACCGCCATCGAAGTCAGCCCCTTACCTTTTAGGTTAAGGTCGACATCTAATTTTCCAGCAACAAACTCAAAGTTAGCAGCATCACTTAACAAAGGCTGAGCTTTCACTCCAGACAATTTAGCCGACATTGAATAACTCGCTTGCTTCTCATTGCCATTCACAAGCGCGCTGCTATCCAGTTTGCCGCCATAAAGATCTGCGCTTAACTGCTTAAGGCTTAACACGCCACTTTTAATGACTAAGTGCTGCTTAATATTTTCCAAATGTAATTTTTGGTGCTGCAGCTTCGTAATGGTCAAACGCCCGTCGAGATTAATTGTTTTAAGCGCACTCAGATCAGGTTCCTGTTCAGTGCCAGAAGTCTGCTCAGGCGAAGTTTTAACCGCATCAGTTTGTTGAGCGTCTTGGCTAGGACTAATGAACGCAGAAGTATCTAGTAATGGGATCATCAGGTTAAAGCTCAAACTTGGTATGGCATCGCTAAGCTGTAAACGACTGCTACCGCTAAGTTGAGTCTTACCATCAATATCGACGTTCAATGAAGATAGTTCGGCTATTTTCTGTGAAACCAAGTATTCCAAGTTCAGGTTAGACTGAATATTCATTTTACCATTCGGAATCGCATCACCATTTATTTCAAGGTTATTGTCTAAGTCTTTCACTGACAAACTTGAAAAATCTTTAGTGACAAACAAAATGCCGTGAGCTTGCTGTATTAAACTTAACTCTCCGTCGCTGTATTGGCTGGTCAATTCAAAACGATTGTCTTTACCAAGTTCTAAACCCTCTAACTTAAAGTCAATTGGGCCTACTTTTTGTGTCTTATTAGTTTTTAAATCAATCAGTTCAATGTTGGCATCTTTAATCACAAGTCCCGATAAGCTGATATTCCAAGGACTTGCTGCTTCCGTTGCGACTTGCTCGCTAGGAGCTTGACTGACCGACGGCTCTGTTTGAGATGCTGCGTCGCCAGTTTTGGTCAAATCATCCAAATTGCTTGAGCCGTCAGCATTGGTTTGATAACGAAAAGATAAACCGGAAAGCGAAATCTCACCCAAATCAATAGTCTTACTAAATAGGGGCATGAGTGCGACCGACATTTCTGCACCGTCAATGCTCAATGTTTCCCCTTGACCAAAGTTAGGATGATCTAATAAATGAAGCGAGCCTAACTGAAAACCAATACTTGGGAAAAAACGCCAAGATAAATCGCCATCAATCACCAGCTCTCTGCCAGTGGCCTCCTTGGTCTTACTTACAATAAGCTGTTTAACATCGTTGGTATCAACCAAAGAGACAGCAATCACTACCACAACGAGCAGCAACACAACGATAGCAATAAAGCCATATAGCAACTTCTTCATAACTTTCCCTACTTATAAAAGCGCTTGAATAATATGTAAATGACAATTAGATAATAATAAACTTTGTGATACTGCGTGTACTTTGTTTAGTAAAACAAGTGAATAGCACTCAAGATCCCAGTAAATGACGTATTTTACTTTTAATAATATCGATCGCGATTCGGTTTTTACCGCCACGAGGCACAATCACATCGGCATACTGCTTGGACGGTTCAATAAATTGCAAATACATTGGTCGTACCGTGTTGTGATACTGAGCCAATACCGAATCGAGAGTACGACCTCGCTCTTTAATGTCTCGCTGAATACGACGAGCCAGGCAAATATCTAAAGGTGTATCGACAAAAATACTGATATCCAGTTGTTCTCGAATCGCTGGGTCGGTAAACAAAAGTATACCTTCTAATACAATAATCTTAGTCGGCCACACCGTTTTTGTTTCGCTCATTCGATTGTTGACTGTGTAATTGTATTGCGGGCGCTCGATGGTTTGCCCCTGTTTAAGCGCTTGTAAATGTGTTGCTAATAAGGCGTGATCCATCGATTTAGGGTGGTCATAATTGGTCAGTTTACGCTTTTCCCTTGGAATATGGCTCTGATCATTGTAATAACTGTCTTCATTGATAACTGCAATACAACTATCACCGAGTTCATTACGAATATCACTTACTATCGTTTTAGAAAATAGGCTTTTACCGGATGCAGACGCCCCCGATATCCCGATAACGACAACATGATGATTTTGATTTTGCATTGAATTGACCTAAAATTTTTGCCGCAATTATAGGTGGTAAGCGTCGATTAGTCATTAGACTAATCGCTTTGTATCAGTGATTTATCATATATTAAACGCCCTTCCCTCTGCTCATACCAGCGAACAGTTTGAATTTTAGGTGGTGCACTATTTCGCGGCAATAGCGTTCATAAATTGACCCTTGAAGCAGCATCATGACTAAGCGCTATATCGTAAGTCATATCAATTCATCTATATCACAAAGCACTGAGCACAATTAGATGAAACGAAGTGTAGATTGCTCATAAATACAGCATTTTTTGAGAATTCATCTGGATTACTAGATTAGATAGGAACAGCCGTGCTCAAATCATCCATAAACGACTGTAAACCAAGCTTCAAAGGCCAACAGCCTCTAGGCATAAACCTTTGCTTAAGGTAGTATTACATCCCTTGATTCCCCTGTTTATTGACTGAGCTTACAGTAGATCACATGACAAACGAACAACGAGAAATTCTGGTCACCAGCGCTTTACCCTATGCCAATGGACCCATTCACCTTGGCCATTTATTAGAATATATTCAAACGGATATATGGGTTCGTTTCCAAAAGTTACGCGGTCATACCTGCACTTATGTGTGTGCCGATGATGCCCACGGAACGCCAATCATGCTAAAAGCTCAGCAGATGGGCATTAGCCCTGAAGAAATGATCAATCAGGTTCATAGCGAACATAGTGCCGACTTTAAAGAATTCAACATTGCGTTTGATAACTATCACTCTACGCACAGCCCTGAGAATAAAATTTTATCAGAAGATATCTATAGTCGATTGAACCAAGCCGGTCACATAAAAACGCGGACTATTTCTCAACTATACGACCCTGAGAAAAACATGTTTTTGCCCGATCGATTTGTTAAAGGAACCTGCCCTAAATGTGGCAGCGACGATCAAAATGGCGACAACTGTGATAATTGCGGCGCAACCTATAGCCCAGCTGATCTAGTTTCACCTAAATCGGTAGTTTCAGGTGCCGAACCGGTCCTCAAAGATTCCGAGCACTACTTCTTTGATTTGCCAGCCTTTCAGAAAATGCTGAAAGATTGGACTGTATCTGGATCGCTGCAGGATGAAATGTCTAACAAACTAAGCGAATGGTTTGAACAAGGCTTGCAACAATGGGACATCAGTCGCGATGCACCGTACTTTGGTTTCCAAATACCAGAGACCGACGATAAATACTTTTATGTTTGGCTCGATGCGCCGATTGGTTATATGGGCAGCTTTAAGAATTTATGTGACAAACGTGACGATTTAGATTTTGCTCATTATTGGAACCAAGACTCAAAAGCAGAAGTTTATCACTTCATCGGTAAAGACATTATTTACTTCCACAGTCTGTTTTGGCCGGCAATGTTAGAAGGTGCAGGTTACCGTAAACCAACCAGTGTTTACGCGCATGGTTTCGTCACGGTGAATGGTGCCAAAATGTCTAAGTCTCGTGGTACCTTTATTAAGGCGCGCACTTATTTGGATCATCTAGATCCTGAGTATTTACGCTACTATTATGCAGCCAAATTAAACAATAAAATCGATGATTTAGATTTAAATCTTGAAGATTTTGCGCAGCGGGTTAATTCCGATTTAGTTGGCAAGGTGATCAACATCGCCAGTCGTACTGCTGGCTTTATTAGTAAACGTTTTGACTCCCGTTTGTCTAGCGAACTGATTAATCCGGGCTTATTAAAAGAATTTACCGATGCAGAGCAAACCATCGCCGCACTCTATGAAGATCGTGAGTTTGGTAAGGCGATGCGAGAAATTATGGCGCTGGCTGATAAAGCTAATCAATATATTGCCGAAGAAGCACCATGGCAACTTGCCAAACAAGAAGACACCTTAGAGCGTGCGCATCAAGTCTGCTCTATGGGGATCCACTTATTTAAAGTGCTGATCACTTACCTCAAACCGGTTCTCCCAGAACTATCAATTAAAGTGGAAAAGTTCCTCAATGTTGAATTGAAGTGGAATGAAATTGGCGAGCACTTGGTGGGTTGTGAAATACAAAGCTTTAAGGCCTTGATGCAACGTATCGACATGAGCATAGTTGAAGCCATGGTTGAGGCCTCAAAAGACAACTTACAGGCATCGAGCCAAACCACCACTGAAACAGAAACCGCGACACCGGCCAAGTCTGTCGAAATTGAACCAATTGCAGAAACTATCAGTTTTGATGATTTCGCAAAAATTGATTTACGGATCGCTCGTATCGTTAAAGCGGAACATGTGGAAAAAGCCGAAAAGCTGCTTCGCCTCGAACTCGATATTGGTGGTGAAAATCGCCAGGTATTTGCGGGGATTAAATCCGCTTATTCCCCTGAAGACCTAGAAGGTAAGTTAACCGTAATGGTGGCAAATCTTGCACCTAGAAAAATGCGCTTTGGTAATTCTGAAGGTATGGTGTTAGCCGCTGGACCGGGTGGAAAAGATTTATGGATCTTAAGTCCCGATGATGGTGCTCAACCGGGCATGCGAGTCATGTAATTTACCGACGATTGGTCATCAATCAATGGTTCTATCCGAGTCTAAGGGCTCGGATTTTTTATCTTTAAAATAAGTGACACTTGCCTTATAACAATATAACTAATTGTCGGTTCATTGTTGCTGCCTAAATCACCGTTCACTGCATGATGAACCTTATGATTAAAGCGACTAGTTACGCCCTTCATACCTGTTTATCGGCAGATTTATTCTACGCAATAAGTTGGTCATATAACCAACCAAATTAGTATTAACAAAACGATTAACGACTATGTTTTAAACGTCGTAATTTTCGATAAAGCGTATTACGGCTGATCCCTAGCAGTCTGGCACTCTGGCTAATGTTGCCATGGCAACGTTGATAAACCTGTAGGATATTCTCATCAATCGTCTGCTTTAAACCCACCTCTCCAGAAAGTCTATCTTCAGCTGGATGACCAAGTTGCTGTTGCAGAGACTCCGGTAAATCATCCCATTGTAATAACTTTTGATGTTCCGCCATCAAACAAGCAACCTGCATAAAATTATCTAATTCACGCAGATTTCCCGGCCATTGATATGCGCAGAGAATAGCCAGTAACTGAGGACAAATACGTTGACCTGCATGGCAATGCTGCAAATGGATCTGTTCGATCATCTGTTGAATATCTCGACGCTCGCGTAATGCTGGTAAAGTTAGCTGAAATCCATTTAAACGATAATATAAATCCTCTCTAAATAATCCCTGCTGTACTCGTTGTTTCAAATTTACGTGGGTAGCGGCAACCACTTGAACATCGACCGCAATCGCTTGATGTCCACCCACCGGGACCACTTCACGCTCTTGCAATACTCTCAATAAACGAGTTTGTGCCGATAAAGACATTTCACCAATTTCATCCAGAAATAGAAACCCACCTGCCGCTTGACGAATTTTTCCCAAAGCGCCTTTTGGAGCGGCACCGGTAAAAGCACCAGCTTGATAACCAAATAGTTCACTTTCGACTAAGTCGTGCGGCAAGGCCGCGCAGTTCACGGCTTGTAAAACGTGATTCGCGCGTTGGCTAGCCTGATGCAGACGTTTTACAAATTGCTCTTTACCGACCCCTGTTTCCCCATAAATTAACAAAGGAATAGATTTCTCGATCACCTTGAGAGCATGCAGCCAAGCGCGTTGAATTGATGGTTCTTTAAAACCTGAAAGTTTTGGCTGTGCCGGAGGCCTCGCATGCACAAATTTAGGTGTGCTTAAGGTTTTAGTCTGCATATGTAAGCGCAAGTTAGCTGAGCGCACCTTGCTTAACCACTGCTCGCCTAAATGAGTCGTCAAACTCTGGCCCACTTCGAGTTGTTTGATCAACTGGCGAGCCATTGGGTTATGACCCAATACTTTACCTTCTTCATCGGCCACGACAATCCCCTGCCAGCCAGAATGAAGCAAATGCGGTTGCGCAGCTAAGTCAATCCGGTAAACACTTTGGGGGAGTCGACACAGCAAGGCAATCTCAACTTGTTGGGCGAGACTCGCAACTAAAGACATAGCTTGTTGGTTATGGCGCTGTTGTTCACTGGTGATATCTAACACTGCGACCATCTCGCCCTGTGGAGAAAAGATTGGACAGGCACTACAGCTCATAAAGCGATGGTGTTTAATATAATGCTGTTCACCAACCACAGATACTGCTTGTCCGATCGCGATAGCGGTGCCAATGGCATTGGTCCCTTTATACTGCTCTAACCAGTTCACACCAGACTCAAGAGCCACATTCGCGAGTTTATCGGCGAACTTGTCTATTCCCCAATGATCAATCACAAAACCATCTATATCAGACAAAATCAATCGACAAGACGTGTGGGCCATCAATTGCTCAAATAATGGATAGGCATAAGTTTTTACTAATTGAATCAGATCGTCATACCGTTGGTGGCGCATTTTTAATTCAGCCTTGGCTAAACGAAGTTCGTCTGGTGAATAACTCTCCGATAAGCCCGCATTTTGGCTTCTTAACCAAGAGGCATTAAGTGAATTGGGCAGTTGGTACTTTACGCTCATAACACTGTTCCAAAATGTAACACATTGTATGTGCCAGAATATAACAGTGTGACAGCCCACCTGATGACTCAACAACCAGCCCGCCACACCTTGAGAAAATAGTTTATTTTACCAATCATAACTTTACATTTCATTAACAACAAGTCCTGATTAATTGGTTCATCACTTGCAATACGCTGATTAAGTGCAATATATCAGCACCCACAAAAGCAACAACTTGATAACAAAAAGTAAATTATAGAAGGATTTGACGATGCTATATGCGCAGCCAGGAACCGAAGGTTCATTGATTACTTTTAAAGAACAATACGACAATTTTATCGGTGGTCGGTGGGTCCCACCCAAAAATGGACAATATTTTGAGAATCGTTCACCGGTCAACGGTGAAGTCTATTGCAAGGTCGCTCGTTCCGATGCTCAAGATGTCGGTTTAGCACTCGATGCCGCTCATGCAGCAAGTGCGGGCTGGGGCAAAACTTCGGTCGCAGATCGCTCTAAGGTCTTATTAAAAATAGCCGATCGCGTCGAACAACATTTAGAATCGCTTGCTGTTGCCGAAACTTGGGGAAACGGTAAAGCAATCCGCGAAACATTGAACGCAGACATACCACTATTTGTTGATCACTTCCGCTATTTCGCGGGCTGTATTCGAGCCCAAGAAGGTGGTGCTGCCGATATAGATTCAACCACTGTCAGTTATCACTTTCCCGAACCTTTAGGCGTTGTAGGACAGATTATTCCTTGGAACTTCCCTTTACTCATGGCGGCATGGAAACTAGCGCCAGCACTTGCTGCTGGTAACTGTGTGGTATTAAAACCCGCAGAACAAACCCCGGTATCGATTATGGTACTCATGGAGCTAATTGAAGATCTAGTGCCTGTCGGAGTGATTAACGTGATCAACGGCTTTGGTGCTGAAGCTGGGCAAGCACTGGCAATCAGTAAGCGTATCGCCAAGTTAGCCTTTACCGGCTCCACTGAAGTTGGTCAGCATATATTAAAATGTGCCGCCGATTCACTGATCCCCTCAACGGTTGAACTTGGCGGAAAATCGCCCAATATCTATTTTGCCGACGTGATGGCTCATGAAGATGACTATTTGGATAAAGCTGTGGAAGGTATGCTACTCGCATTTTTCAATCAAGGGGAAGTTTGTACCTGCCCTTCCCGCGCGTTGATCCAAGAATCCATTTATGATCAATTTATGCAACGAGTCCTAGAGCGTGTAAAAACCATCAAGCAAGGGGATCCACTTGATCTGACAACTCAAGTGGGGGCTCAAGTTTCTAAAGAACAACTGGATAAAATTCTCAGTTATTTTGAGATCGGCCGCAATGAGGGTGCAGAGTTATTAACGGGTGGTGATACCTGTAAGTTACCCGGTCAACATAACAACGGTTACTTTGTGAGTCCCACGATTTTAAAAGGGACTAATGACATGCGGATCTTTCAGGAGGAAATATTTGGACCGGTGATTTCGGTCACCACGTTTAAAGATGAAGCCGACGCCTTACGTATCGCCAACGATACCGAGTATGGTTTAGGCGCAGGCGTGTGGACCCGCGATATCAATTTAGCACAACGAATGGGGCGAAATATCCAAGCTGGTCGCGTGTGGGTAAATTGCTACCACGCCTACGCCGCACATGCTGCTTTTGGTGGCTACAAACGTTCCGGTATCGGTCGTGAAACCCACAAAATAGCCCTCTCACATTACCAAAATACTAAAAATATGTTGGTTAGTTACGACGTGAACCCGCTGGGTTTCTTCTAAAAACAAATAAGCTTAGCCAATAGCAAACAGTGGCAAAGTATGTAAAGCCACTGTTTGTTATTCATTACAAAATAATTCGGAAGTGAAACACAGAAGAACAGCTAATAGCAGACAAAGTTGGTTTTGGATTTTTGATCGATAGAAATAAATTCCAAAGTCTCCACCTCAGACACCCGGCCAAGCGGTGATGCATGATATAAAAATGAAATAAGTTGCTCCAAATTGGTTTGTTTTCCTTCGGCAAATATTTCAACATCACCGTTTGCCAAATTCTTAGCGTAACCAACAATATCTGATTTACTTGCTTGTTGCATCACATGATATCGATAGCCTACGCCTTGAACATGACCTTTAACAACCGCCATTAAACGATAATTTCTCATACTACCTCATTAACGAAGTCGCACAGTCTAACTGCGAATAGTCAAAACTCAAGCCCTCAACAGAAGGCCTATCCAGAGGCACTTTGCAGTGTTCCAAATCCAAACGAAAATAACGTTGTAACTGATAATGGGGGTTCAGTATCTCTATTTCTTCAAAACCAAACTGACCCAAGGTCCAACGAAGTCGTTGGTCTTGGCAATTGCAAATAAGACTCAGCAATGTATATCCTTTTTTTAAGGCACTGCAACGCGCCCAATCCACCATTGCCTTGGCAATACCTTGACCCGCAAATTCTCGTTTAACGGTTAGCTTATGCATAAATAAGCTTTCGCGTTTTTCTTCTAAACCGACATCAATAATTCCACTGTTTTTGTCTAAAATCATCGCGGCGACAGGTTTACCAGCAATATACCCCATATACATCTCATCTAAACGATGACTTGCTAACATGGAGTGAGGAGTGATGTGATGGCATTTCCACAAGGTTTCCCCCCGTGACTCAAACCAAGACGCAGCTTCCATCAATAACTCACAAAATTGATAAAGCTCGATGCTGGAAATAGCACGAACGACTAGATTCGGACTCGGCTCTGTGGACATATAAACTTCCTTGAAAATATTCTGGCCTAAATTTGCCACATCTGTAACAAACCAGTTAAATCATAGCTGTATTATGTTAATCCGCAACATAAAAAATAACAAGCCGTTAACTTTTGACAGTTTCACATTTAATATTATTAAATCAACCATTCATAGTACATTAAACTAATGCGTGTTCGCTATACTTAAGCAAAATCAAAGGCGAGTTAGTTATACAGTATTTTCGACTAAATTGTTTTTTTAATGAATTCCCTGCCCCTACAGTCAAAGATACGATAATCTTGTTATATTAATAATCAAGCACTCATATATAGGAAAATCAATGGATTGTTGTCACCAACCTGGACTATTGCCACTGGAACAAGCCAAAGCACTGCTCAATGAAAATGTAAAAGTAATCACCAAGACTGAAATGGTCGGTTTAGATTCAGCCTTAAACCGAGTGCTCGCTGCTGATCTTATTTCACCATTGAATATCCCTCCCTTCGATAACAGTGCCATGGACGGTTACGCACTATGTGTGAGTCACTTACCGGCCAATCAACAACTTCCGCTCAGTGAAAAGGTGTTTGCCGGAGACGTAAACAAACACCAACTTAAACCAAAGCACTGTGTCAGGATCATGACCGGAGCACCTCTACCATGCGGTGCCGATGCAGTCGAAATGCAAGAAAATACCAGTGTCGATGGTTCTCTGATTACCTTTAAACAGCCAATATCCATCGGGAATAATATCCGAAAAATGGGAGAGGATATCACTCAAGGGCAAATCGTGATTAGCGCGAATACTTTGCTCAATTCAAGTCATATTGGCCTATTAGCCAGCTTAGGGTTCGATCAAATTGCGGTGCAAACTCGTCTGAAAGTAGCGCTGATGTCCACAGGAGATGAACTTATCGCCCCCGGCAATCCGTTAAGTCATGGGCAAATTTATGACAGTAATCGCTTTGCAATTAAAGCGATGCTAGAACGCTTACCTGTTGAAGTGCTCGATTTTGGGCTTATTCCAGATCAACATTCATTGATCAAACAAGCATTCGAGCAAGCAGACCAACAGGCTGATATTGTGATCTGTAGTGGCGGCGTATCAGTTGGTGAAGCAGATTATACAAAATTGGTGCTGGACGAACTGGGAGAGATCGGATTTTGGAAAGTGGCAATGAAACCGGGTAAGCCTTTCGCTTTTGGCCAGTTAAAAGAGTCTTACTTTATTGGCCTTCCCGGCAACCCAGTTTCCGCTTACATTACTTTTTACAAATTGGCCTTGCTTGTCATTGCAAAGGCAAGTGCCTGGAATTATCAAGCGCCACCGCAAATCAGCGCTCAAACGACGACAGCGTTGAAAAAACGTCCCGGAAGACTCGATTTCCAGCGTGGTATTGTGAGTACAGATGCGCAAGGGCAGCTGCAAGTATCCCCCACAGGAAATCAAGGCAGCGCTATTTTTAGCAGCCTTAGTCAAGCAAACTGTTTTATCGTGTTAGAACAAGAGCGTGGCAAGGTGATGGCAGGAGAATGGGTCAAAATAGAGCTATTCGCCAGCCCCATGATTTAATGCTAGGTTTGATCTCTATCTCGATGCTAGGTGCTCCACTAAACAAGGCAAAGCTTATGAAAGCTTAGCCGTTAACCAACAAGGCATTAGAATCGCAAAATGAAGGACCATCAGTGTAAGGCTATAGGTTGAAGCCCTTAAAGCTTTACCATTTACTTGTGGCACGTAAATCAGACTGTCTCGCATCGAGCCAAGATTCGCCCTGCTGACCACGTTCCTTTTTCCAAAATGTAGCTTGTGTCTTTAAGTAATCCATGATGAATTGACACGCGGCAAATGACGTTTCGCGGTGTTCACTATTCACTCCAACAAACACAATCTGTTGGTTAACTTCCAAATCCCCCACTCGATGGATAATATTAGCATCTTGGATCGGCCAACGTTGTTTGGCCTGCTCAACAATATCAGCCAGCTGCTTTTCGGTCATCCCGGGATAGTGCTCAAGATGCAAGCTGTCGACTTGCTCTCCAAGATTCATATCCCGCACTAAACCGACAAAAAACACAATCGAGCCGGTGTGGCAATTGGTTGCCAAACGTTGGTATTCGGCGCCTACATCGAAATCTTGTTGCTGAACTTTAATCATCTAACCACCTGTAACGGGAGGGAAAAATGCGACTTCGTCACCAGCATGTAAAGCCACATCGTGGTTTACATGCTGGTGATTAACGGCCATTAATAACGCTGGATCTTGCAATGCAGTCCAGCGAGAGCCTAGGCTCAAAAGCTGCTGTTTTAGTGTGGCAGTGTCGCCGCCATTGGTGAGTTCGATAGTCACCGCCGATTGGCCGAGCTGATCTTTTAAGCGAGCAAAAAATAACACCTTAATTAACATTTATTTTCCTCACGGCCACTCACTTGGAAAGAACCAGACTTACCGCCATGTTTTTCAAGTAATCGAATATCTTGAATGACAATATCCTTTTGAATCGCTTTACACATATCATAAATAGTTAATGCTGCAACGCTAGCAGCAGTTAAAGCTTCCATCTCGACCCCAGTTACGCCGCTTAATTTAACAGTACTTACAATCAAGATCTCTCGACGAGATGCATCTAAAGTTAAATCGACACTCACTTTGCTCAGCATCAAGGGGTGACAAAGCGGGATTAAATCGGAAGTTTTTTTAGCCGCTTGAATACCTGCAATACGAGCACAAGCAAAAACATCTCCTTTGTGCTGCTCTGCACCTAATAAATTATCAACCACCTGCTGGTTAACCAATACTAAAGCCTGAGCCTTGGCCACGCGGCTGGTCGCTATCTTATCAGAGACATCAACCATGATAGCTTCGCCAGAAGCATTAATATGACTAAATTTACTCATCCAAAATCACCTGATATGGGGCACAAAGTTACAAGGCTTGTGGGTACTATTAAGTTGTTCTAAAAGTATTTTTTGCCATGCGGTCTTACAGGCATTGGTTGACCCTGGGACACAAAAAATCACAGTCTTATTGGCAAAACCTGCTAAAGCACGACTTTGCACCGTAGATGTGCCTATTTCTTGATAAGAAATACTCCGGAACAATTCGCCAAAGCCTTCAATGTCTTTATCAAATAATACGCTCATAGCTTCCGGAGTATTATCTCTAGCAGTAAAGCCTGTTCCGCCAGTGCTAATCACACAATCAATCTCAGACGAAGCAATCCATTGGCTGACAATCGCGCGAATTTGATAAACATCGTCAATTACGATGTGCTTATCCGCTAACCGGTGTCCTGCTTGCTGAAGTGCCTCCGCAAGATATTGGCCGGAACTATCGGTAGCTTCATTACGGGTATCTGAAACCGTAAGTACCGCAATATTTAAGAATGTTTGTTGAACGGTAGCCAAATGGCTCATGAGTGTTCTCCATTGGTTTTTTGGGCCGCTTGCCATTGGTCGGGCGTATTAGTATTGACCATCACTGTTTGATATTCAGCGGGTAACTCAATGACGTTTGCACCAATCGCTGAACTAAAGGCAACAATTGAAGCGCGCTTGGGATCTTGTTCATCTAGCAGCGAGCGTAAGATCGATTCTGTTTGTTGATTCCGAACCACATAAAGTGGAAACATACTATTTTGGCAATAGGCACTCCGATTGGTTTGCTGAAAGCATGCCAATAATTGACGGAGGACCACATCGGACAGTAATGGCATATCAACCGGTACAAATAAAAACGCTGGCGACTCCAACTGATTTAAACAACTATAAATACCTGACAAAGGGCCGCGGGAAATATCAATATCCACGATACACTGATAGCCCGGATATTGGCCGCTCACATATACTGCAGAGCCAAGCAGCCTTTGTAATTGTTCAACCTTGGTCTGCAATAGAGTTTTGCCCTGCCAGTGAAGAAGCGCTTTGTCGCGCCCCATCCTGCTAGAGCGCCCGCCTGCAAGTACTACCCCGATAATTGCCTGCATAAATAACGACTCATCAATCCTTTTGTTGCATCGGCTTGCTCACCATAATAATGCCTATTTAGCGTAATGATTAAAAGTATTAATATAATATAAACTTATTGGTGTTTCTCTTGTTCGGCTCAGCGGCCAATTTAAGGGCCTTGGCTAAAGGGATAAACGGAAATGACGTGACTTCAACCTTCCCGATGACTCACAATGATACATCATCGTTAACAACTAACCGCCTATTGACGCTAAATGAGGGGTGGCGCCAGTATTACCATCATGAAGGAAGTGAGTCCCTTTTTTACTCAACAAGGCTTGTTCAATTCGTTGAGTTAAAGCGGCCTGCTGTAATGGGGAGTTCAACAAATCACGTAGTTCAATCCCCTCTTCACCAAACAAACACAGATGCAACCGCCCTTGAGAAGAGACTCGTAATCGATTGCACGTACTACAAAAATCTTTAGCATAGGGCATGATTAAACCAACCTTACCGGCGTAATCTGGATGGTAAAAAACCTCAGCAGGACCGGCATTATGGGCTCTTATCTGCGCTTGCCATCCGCGTGACAGCAGTTGCTGTTTAAATCCCGTCCCAGCAATATGATGTTGTTCAAAATATTCGGGATTTGCCCCTATTTCCATCACTTCAATAAAGCGGACTTCGACCGGACGGTGTTTGATCCAGTTTAGATATTGTTCAAAGCCATGTTTTGCAAGCTGCTTAATCAACACCGCGTTCAATTTTATAGAGCGAAAACCTTGGTTGAGAGCCTCGTCAACCCCCGCCATAACTTTCACAAAGCTGTTGGTGCCAGTAATCGCAGCAAATTGACGCGGGTCCAAACTATCAACACTAATATTAATATGGTTTAAGCCGGCTTGTCTCCATTGCTTGGCATGTTTAGCTAATTTAAAACCATTGGTGGTCATCGCCAAGTGCTCAATTCCCTCGGTTTGGGAACAGATTTCGATCACTTCGACTAAGTCTTTGCGTAAGCTGGGTTCACCGCCAGTTAAACGGATCTTATTGGTGCCTAAGTCTGCAAAACAACGCGCGAGCAACGCGATCTCCGACAGCTTAAGTTCGCTTTTAGGCGTATCGCAATGATAGCCATCGGGAAGACAGTAGTTGCACTTAAAATTACAAACTTCAGTGAGCGAAAGCCGCAAATAGCTAAACTGTCGGGAAAATGAATCCGATAACATAAATCAACCTTTCCAAATGCGGGAGGCAAAGGCATTTCTGTCCTTTACCCTGCTTAGACTATTGCTAAGGGTCTAAACGCCATATCGTTATGACTTAGGTCGATTTAGACTTCGGTGATTGCTGAATGCTAAGCAATAAATCGCTGTTTGTTAAGTAATTTATTTCGAGTGATGGGTTTATGTAACATGCTTTTAGCATTAAGCTGGTGGAACTAAAAGGAATTTGGCTTGGAAATTTATCTCACCAGACCTTTGCTGTCGTTCGCTATAACTGAAAGTCAAATACGATAATGTCGTCTAATAAAGGTCTGAGTACTTGCTTAAGCGCAAGGTGCTCGGGATGAGGTAAATAGTTTTGTCGCCCAGCTTCGTCTGCAAAAGTCATCAGTACCGAATGCGTATATCCCTTATTTCGATACTCTGGGCTGTTGTTTACGCCCCATTCAACCGTAAGCACCCCAGTAACTTTTTGCGGCATCGCTTCAAATAAGGTTTGCAAGTGCTTAATCTGCACCGTGTCTGCCGTGGCCTGGAACTTAATCAGCAATATATGCCGTATCATGATGTACTCCTTCAAATGCCTATATCGGAGCGATAAACATTGAAATGATTCAACAATCTATCGCTCCGTTGAGCCATGCCGCTATAACCTAGAGGCTGAAACTAAGTCACTAATAAAAAGAATATTCAAATCAACCACCAGCCTATTTACGTTTAAATTGCTTGTTGGTAAATCGGGTGGCAGCAAACTGGCTGTTTTTGGCACCTTTAAAACCACGATTACCGGCGCGACGACCATCACGACGACCTTCGGCAGGCACCAGATGGTGTAAGCCATTCCCAATTAACTTGGTTAAGCCCATGTTGGTTAAACCTTCCCGAATAATTGGCCAGTTCTTCTCATCATGATAACGCAGTAAAGCCTTATGCAAACGCCGCTGACGCCCTTTTTTCGCTACTGGAACTCGCTCGCTGCTATGGCTGATCTTGTGCAAAGGATTGCGCTCGGTATGATACATCGTGGTAGCATTGGCCAGCGGCGAAGGATAGAAATTTTGCACCTGATCTAAGCGAAACTTGTTTTTCTTCAACCACAATGCAAGGGTGACCATGTCTTCATCTTTGGTTCCCGGATGAGCCGAAATAAAGTACGGGATAAGGTACTGCTTCTTCCCTGCTTCCTGTGAGTACTTATCAAATAACTCTTTAAATTTATAATAAGTTCCCATGCCCGGTTTCATCATCTTTGATAAGGGCCCTTCTTCGGTATGCTCAGGCGCAATTTTCAGATATCCGCCCACATGGTGCAGTGCTAACTCTTTAATATAGCGCGGATCTTCAATAGCAATGTCGTACCGCACACCAGAAGCAATCAGGATTTTTTTGATCCCTTCAACCTTGCGAGCCCGCCGATATAGATCGATGGTCGGTTGGTGGTCGGTGTCCATATGATGGCAAATACTCGGATAAACGCAGGATAAGCGTCGACAAGTTTCTTCGGCCTTGGGGCTCTTGCAATTCAGCCGATACATGTTTGCCGTAGGTCCACCTAAATCAGAAATAACCCCCGTAAAACCAGGAACTTGATCTCTGATCTGTTCGATCTCTTCAATGATTGAATCTTCCGAGCGACTCTGAATAATTCGCCCTTCATGTTCGGTGATCGAACAGAAGGTACAGCCGCCATAACAGCCCCGCATGATGTTGATGGAAAACTTAATCATGTCATAGGCTGGGATCTTCGCTTTGCCATAACTGGGATGTGGAATGCGTTGATAAGGCAGACCAAATACCCCGTCCATATCTTCAGTACTCAAAGGTAAAGCCGGTGGGTTTAACCAGACAATCCGGTCGCCATGACGCTGCGCTAAAGCACGTGCACAACCGGGATTAGTTTCGAGGTGAAAAATACGCGAAGCATGAGCGTATAACACCGGGTTCACTTTCACCTGCTCGTAGGCCGGCAAGTTAATGTAAACTTCTTCCCAAGGCCGTTTCTTTTCCATCTGCACCACAATCGGCTTGGCTTGCTGTGGATCAATCGTTTCTACCGAATCATCTTGAGTAGAACAGCTTTCTTCAATCTCGGCATAAGGGCTAATAATCGGATCGATTTTACCGGGTTTATCCAAATGACTGGAATCTAAACCGCTCCAACCGGGCAGCGCTTGTTTACGAATAATCGCAGTACCACGCACATCGTTGAGCTCGGCGATAGCTTCGCCCTGACTCAAACGATAGGCCACTTCAACCAGGGGACGTTCGGCATTACCGTAAATCAATAGTTCAGCCTTGGCATCAAACAAAACCGAGCGACGCACTTTGTCAGACCAATAATCATAATGGGCAATTCGTCGTAAGCTGGCTTCAATACCACCTAAGATCACCGGCACATCTTTATAGGCTTCTTTACAGCGCTGTGAATACACAATTACCGCCCGATCGGGTCGTTTGCCACCTTCATTGTTTGGCGTGTAGGCATCGTCATGGCGTAATTTACGATCGGCTGTATAACGATTAATCATCGAGTCCATATTGCCGGCCGTCACCCCAAAAAACAGATTGGGTTTACCAAGGCGCATAAAATCATTTTTGTTGGTCCATTCGGGCTGCGCAATAATGCCGACCCGAAACCCCTTGGCTTCCAGCATTCGACCAATCACCGCCATACCAAAACTGGGGTGATCAACATAAGCATCGCCAGTCACGAGTATCACATCGCAACTATCCCAACCTAAAGCTTTCATCTCTTTGCGCGACATCGGCAAAAACGGCGCAGCCTTACGCTGACGATTCACGCAGCTTTCAGGTTTAAATAGGGTTTCAGCGGTGTGCATAGGCTTAAGGTCTCGAAAATGAAGGCCGCATATTATATACGTATTCACCAAGCTAAGGAAACGGATTAACACCAAATTAACAAACTAACTTTTTATCTGCCTGTTGGTTAGCTAGCTTAAACACTAAATAACAGCTAACATTTCTTTGTAATTTAAATAGTTAAGCAAAGCGAGAGGCCTTCGGCCCAAATTCACAATATATACCATTGGTGATAGCGCTTTTGGTTTAGATCAATCGTATGGCCAAACAGATTGCAACGCTTAGTAAAAAACGCTGCTTACCGAGCCTTAGGGAGATAACGACTGCTCGATGAAAAAAGCGCTTACTGGGCGATGTTCGCAGCCAACCCTTGGTCCTCAATTCAATTTATTTGGAAAAGAACAAGCACATGGACGCGACTAAATTTTTAGTAAAGTTAATCATCATGGCATTCGCTGGCCTGGTATTTTTTGGTTGTGCACAGCGTCCCGACCCCGCACTTATCGCCCAATACAAACAAGCGAGCTACGCACTAATTGCGCCAGATGAGCTGTCCAATAAACAAAGTATCATGCAACTTCAGAGCTACCAGCCGGGTAAAAATGGCATTGCGATATTACCTGATGGGGTGAGTGCGCTGGCCGCACGAATAGCCCTCATCGAAAAGGCTCAGTTATCGATAGATGCCCAATACTATATGATTAAGGAAGATCTAACGGGGGCAATTTTTCTGGGTCATTTGTTAAAAGCTGCGGAGCGAGGGGTACGGGTGCGCTTGCTCATGGACGACATTAACACCAATAACTACGACGATATGCTCAAAGCCATTACGATGCACCCGAATATCGAAGTGAGAATATTCAATCCCTTCTATAATAGACGCTTTCGCGTGACCAATATGCTGGGAGATTTTCAGCGTTTAAATAGCCGGATGCACAATAAATCATTAACCATCGATGGCTTGATCAGTGTGGTTGGTGGTCGAAATATTGGCGATGAGTATTTTAGCGCGCGGGATGACCTCGACTTTGCCGACATCGACGCCATGGCTTTTGGGCCGGTGGTTCAGCAGGTGAGCCAAGCCTTCGACTTGTACTGGAATGATCGACGTAGCTACCCGATGGAAGCCCTCAACCTTAAATCGGTCGACCAAGATGCCCAATTACGACGTTTAGAACAACAATTATTCAGCCAAAGCCTTAAGCCGCTGCTACAGGCGCATACTCGCTATCAACAGCTAATTAGCAACCATTCTTTACGCGATGTACTGTATTGGTGTGACGCTGAATTATTCGTCGACCATCCCGATAAAAACCCCGATTTTGCGCAAGATGTTGCTAGCAATCTGGCACAAGTATTGGGTCGGGCTAAACAAACTATCCTGCTTAGTTCGCCATATTTTGTACCCGGAGTAGCAGGTAGCCAAGGTTTGTCCGCTATAGCCAAAAGCGGCGTAGATGTGAGTGTGATTACCAATTCTTTAGCCGCAACCGATGTCGCAGCGGTGCATGCCGGATATAAAAACTACCGCCAGCAACTGCTGGAAGCAAACGTGTTTATTTATGAAATAAAACCCGATGCAAAGCAACGTCAACGGCTTGCTTTTTTCGGTAAGGGGGCCTCTCGAGCCAGCTTACATAGCAAGTTGTTTGTTATCGATCAGGAAAAATTATTTATCGGCTCCTTTAATTGGGATCCTCGCTCCATCAATTTAAACACCGAAATGGGCTTGTTACTAAGCTGCCCTAATTTGGCGGACAAGGTCACCCAACAAATACGTGATAATCTGGATTATAAAAGTTATCAAGTTCAGCTCGATAGTAATCATCGGCTACGCTGGCGCGAAAAATTACGCAATCAAACCGAGATTATTTACAGCCAAGAACCGAAAGCCACCCTATGGCGGAAATTTCAAGCCTGGTTGGTGGGTTTGTTGCCACTGGAAGATCAACTGTAATCGCTCGCAAACGAGCCATATTGGATAATTATTTGCGGGGTGAATAGTGATGTTACGACGATAAATACTGTCGCTCGCGAGGCACGCCTCGCAACAAGCTGGTTATTCTGGAGCCACCAGCTTGCGCGACACTTTAAGCCGCTTCGTCTTAGTGGTGGTGACCACAACCGCCAGCCGCATGAACGTGCCCATGGGCCAGTTCTTCTTCGGTGGCCTTACGCGTTTCAACCACTTCGATACTAAACGCTAAATCAATACCAGATAAAGGATGGTTACCATCAACAATGACTTCATCATCTTCGATACCAATAATAATCACCGATTGCTCACCTTCATCGGTCGTAGCTCGGAACTGCATGCCAACTTCCACTTCAACTTCGCCGAACATTGATTTAGGCACGGCTTGCACAAGGTTATCATTACGCTCACCATAACCGTCTGCGGCAGCGATCTCTGCGTCAAACTTATCGCCAACTTTTTTACCAAGTAGCGCGTTTTCTAGACCTGGTACGAGTTGACCTTGACCAACAATCACTGCCAGTGGTTCTTTACCTTCAGAGGTGTCTAATTGCTCACCGTTTGCATGTACCGTGTATTCGATTATGGCAACATCGTCTTTTGCGATAGTCATCAATGATTCCTCAATTTATGGGTTGTGGCGATGCCACGAAACCGCCAATTCTAAAGCTTTGGCTTACAAAATGCCACGCTAACGGCTTAATCCGTACTTCCAGTTGCGATAATCAAGCTATAAACCCTTGTAGTACTGCTTAATTTGAGTCGGGCTTATATGGCTGTGTAATGTTTGCTCTGCGTTTGGCTCTGCATTTAATAAACTGACAAACTCGGCGATTAAAGCTTGCTTAGTAAGGTGCGCCGCTATCCTTGTCTGATTTTTCACATCTCTAAGATCAACTAAGACGTCGCTAAATATGCCAGGCAATTTTGTTAAGATCTCACTGTTTAAGAAATGTTGCTGACTATACAAACTATTATGCTCACCAGCCTTTTTACTAATCACATATTCAGCGTCTTTCAAATTAATAATCGAGCTTGTTTTTACGCACTTACGTAAACACTTATGATCAACTTGAGTTTTCTTACAACCAACCACTTGCTGAAATAAACACTGACGGCTGGTCAACATCTTGATTGGATGGTAAATGCTGTAAAAGCAACGAAAGCCTTGCGGTGCTTTTAATTGGCGCATTTGTCCGGCATTAAGTTCGTTACTCACAAATGCGCCAACGCAGCCCCCCTGCTGTTGAAGGGCCTGCATCGCCCATGAATTTGCTGTGTTCAACTGTGGCCCGGCAATCCAGTTGAGCCCTAATTGTTGTGCCAAAGCGCCGATCCCACTATTGTTGGTCACCAACAGTTTCGGTTGAACCACCCTTAAAAACTCCCCCGCAGCTTGGTAATGCTCACCGATTAAGATTGCAGGAAACCAGGCCTTAAGCCTTGGTTTAGCTTGGAATAATGCAATGCTGTCATCAAGAGAATCAGCGAAGGCATTTGGTAAGTGCCAATATAAATCTACCTCTTCTATTTCAGCCAACTCAAGATCACTATGATCATCAACTAAAACCGCGAGTCGAGGCACAGTTATTGGTTTGTCGGCGCTTGCCACAACGGAACAATTCAATGCAGATGGATCAAGCGCTTTTACCTTTGGCGGCTGCCGAAGTACCTGTTGATCAAACTGTTGCTTGAGCGCAAATAACGATTTGACCGAAATAGCCAACCCAGGGGAAACTTCGCTCACATCAAGCGCTGCTAGGCAATAGCCCCGATTGTTGATAGTAAATAAATCTTGCAGTCGTTGGGTCGACAAACCCTGTGAGTTAGCTGTCAGCAAATTTTCTTCGCTGCAGAGAATAAATTGTTGCGAGCCGCTGTGAGCGATTAATTTCAGTGGTTGAGCAAGCTTAGCGATCAGCTTAATTTTTACCGGGATTTGGCTGATGCTTAAGCGGTCAATCACCTGCTGCATGTTTGCAATGAGCGCGCTATTATCATCATATAGCGACTGTTTTAACACTTGCCGTGCCGACTCGCTCAGTGCAGATTGTTGCTGAGAAAAATGTTGTAGTGCATGATTCCGAGAGTTATCAATATACATCTGTTGGCTAAGCTTGCCCTTTAAATAACCGTTACTAAAATCACGATTAAACACCTTATACAAAGGCGTGCTGTCGCTTAACAACGGCTGACTCTGATAGTAGCGGTCTAACTGCTGGCGCCATTGTCCAACGACTGTGTATACGTAATGCGCTTGTTTCATGCGCCCTTCCACTTTTAAGGAATAAACACCAGCATCGGCCAAAGCCTGAAGATCATGAAAAGCAGAATTATCTTTTAGGTTTAACGGAAAGTCTTTGCCCATTTGGGTAGTTTGGTATTGATCGCGACAAGGCTGACTACAGCGGCCGCGATTTCCAGAACAACCGTTACGTACCGAACTGATGTAACATAGTCCGGAAAAGCCAATGCAATAGGAACCATGTACAAATACTTCCATCAGTACATTGTGTTGATGTCCGTAGTCTGCCAATAATTTAATTTCTTCAATATTGAGTTCTCGAGCAAGATTTACACGACTCACCCCAAGTTTGTTCAACAAACTAATTTGCCCAATGTTATGGGTATTTAGTTGGGTTGAAGCATGCGCGTCCAGGCTGGGAAAATGTTGCTTAACCATATGCAACAAGCCCAAGTCTTGCGCGATAATGCCGTCAATCGCGATGTTCACCAAACGATTGAGTAAGCGAGTCATCGTAGGCAGTTCGCTCTCTAATAAAATAATATTTAGTGCGACAAAAATTTTACAATTTTGCTGATGTGCCAAAATGCACAGATCATCAAGCTGATCCAGTGAGATGTTGCTTGCTCGACTCCGAGCATTGAACTTCTCCAAGCCTAAATAAACCGCATCGGCCCCAGCTGCGATAGCAGCCTTTACCGAGCCAAGATCTCCTCCAGGAGCCAACAATTCAAACTGAGATTTCATAAGCACAAACTTTACACGACTCGTCAGGATCAAAGCCGTGCATTCTACCGATTGCTCAGCGCAAAGGGATAACTAAGCGCCACAAGTTTAATTTGAATCAAATAAAATTTTAATTAATAAAAACATGATTAATACTGAACCTAGTCCCAAGCACTCCCCACTTCCTGCAAAAATAATCGCTTAAAATAAGCCAGCCTTGAGCATGATTAATCCAAAACCAATTTGCAAATGATAATCATTATCATCTATAGTGGTGTGGTTATTTACCTAAAAGGAAACAGTCATGGCACTTCGGTTTTGGCTCACGAGTTCAATTTTGTTGTTTGCAATTGGTGTTCCTTACACCGCACACGCTAAGTTCAAAGTTGTCACCACTTTCACCATTATTCAAGACATTGCTCAGAACGTCGCCGGAACAAATGCAGATGTGCTATCGATAACCAAAGCGGGCGCAGAAATTCACGATTATCAACCAACACCCAAAGACATAGTTAAAGCACAAGCGGCCGATCTTATTTTGTGGAATGGCTTAAACCTTGAGCGTTGGTTTAAACAGTTTTTTAGTAACATGCCTACAAAGCCGTCAGTGGTGGTTACAGAGGGGATCGAACCGATCTCTATTTATGCAGGTCCCTATCAAGGAAAGCCCAATCCACACGCATGGATGTCGACCCAAAATGCATTGATATACATCGAAAATATCCGCAAAGCCTTGGTGAAATATGATCCCCAAAATGCTGCCAGTTATAACCGTAACGCTAAGAATTACGCCCTACAGATCAGCCAGCTAGAACAAACAATCAAACAGAGTTTTACAACTCTTCCGGTAAGCCAAAAATGGTTAGCCACCAGCGAAGGCGCGTTTAGCTACCTAGCAAGAGATTTAGCGTTCAATGAAACCTATTTATGGCCAATCAATGCCGATAGACAGGGAACTCCCAAACAAGTAAAACGATTAATCGAAACCATTAGGCAACACCACATCCCGGTGATATTTAGCGAAAGTACTATTTCGGACCGAGCAGCCAAGCAAGTGGCCCGCGAAACCGGGATCCACTACGGCGGAGTACTTTATGTGGATTCACTGTCTGAAAAAGGCGGCCCGGTTGCAAATTATATCGATTTATTACGCGTGACCACCAGCACCATTAAACGGGGGTTTGATTTATGAGTAAAGCTGTCAGCATTCAGGCCCAAGAGGTCAGCGTGATTTACAATAATGGGTTTACCGCAATCCAAGATGTGAGCTTTGATTTATCTGGGGGAACCATATGCGCTTTAGTTGGGGTCAATGGTGGCGGTAAGTCCACGCTATTTAAAAGCATAATGGGCTTGGTAAAATTAACCAGCGGCAAAATACTTTTATCCGGTATGTCCACCCAACAAGCCTTAAAAAGTAACTTAGTCTCCTATGTGCCACAATCCGAAGACATTGATTGGGATTTTCCAATTTTGGTTAAAGATGTGGTGATGCAAGGGCGCTATGGGTATATGGGCTGGTTAAAACGACCCACAAAAAAAGACCATGCAATTGTCGACCAAGCGATGCAGCGAATGGGCATTGCTGAATTAGCCACCCGACAGATCGGCGAGTTGTCAGGCGGCCAAAAGAAACGCGTGTTTTTAGCTCGGGCATTGAGCCAGCAAAGCCGCATCATGCTGCTTGATG
This sequence comes from Agarivorans sp. QJM3NY_33, assembly GCF_050870865.2. NCBI lineage: Bacteria > Pseudomonadati > Pseudomonadota > Gammaproteobacteria > Alteromonadales > Alteromonadaceae > Agarivorans > Agarivorans sp. QJM3NY_33. Next base: position 2,371,434 of record NZ_CP194039.2, on the reverse strand, counting down.
AACCATTTACCGGCGTCGATTTCAATACCGAAAATGCAATTATGGATTTACTTAAGTCTCTAAAAAAGCAAGGCTATTTGATTCTCGTATCGACCCATAACTTAGGTAACGTGGCCGACTATTGTAATGATGTGATATTGATCAATCGCAGTGTGGTCGCAACGGGTACGGTAGAAACTACCTTTACCCAACAAAACCTTGCTGCAACCTTCGGTGGCGTGCTCAAACAGATGGGTATTTCTGGTTCAGACCTGCATAAGGACGACGACCAACGTACCGTAACGATTATTTCTGACCATGAAAAACCAGCGGTATTTTATGGGAGTAAAACCGAACACAGCCAACTGTTAACAGAAACCAGCAGGCAAGATTATGATTGAGTATTTGTTGGAACCTTTCAGTTATCAATATATGAATAATGCACTACTCGCAGGTGCATTAGTGGGCTCAGTCTGCGCATTTTTATCCACTTACTTGGTGCTGAAGGGCTGGTCGCTAATTGGTGATGCCCTATCCCACTCTGTCGTGCCAGGTGTTGCGGTGGCTTACACTCTTCACCTGCCGCTTGCTGTGGGCGCATTTTTTGCTGGTTTCTTAGCCGCTGGCAGTATGGCGATCATTAAACAGCTTTCCCATCTAAAAGAAGACGCCATTATTGGTTTAGTGTTCACCAGTTTCTTCGCCTTAGGCTTGTTAATTATTTCGCTAAATCCAACCTCAATTAATATTCAAGCGGTGATCTTTGGCAACATCTTAATGATTACCCAGAGCGAGCTACTGCAAATACTCATTATTTCCGTCTCAACCTTTGTCATTATCGGCTTGTTTTGGAAACCCTTATTATTAGTTTTTTTTGATGAAAACCAAGCGGCCACCACCGGTATCTCTGCCCGTGGATTCAAACTGCTATTTTTTGTTCTGTTAAGTGCTTGCACCGTTGCCTCTTTACAGGCTGTTGGCGCGCTACTGGTGATCGCCATGGTGATCATCCCTGGCGCCTCCGCCTATCTCTTGAGCGATAGATTTGGAGTAATGCTGATTATTTCTACGCTGTTTGGTCTGGTCACCAGTTTAGTTGGAGTGTACCTCAGTTATTTTTGGGATACCTCCACTGGCGGCTTAATCGTGTTGAGTCAAGTGAGCATTTTTGCCACAGCGTTATTGTTCGCCCCCAAGTACGGACTGCTCAATAGCCATCACCGACAAGCTCGGTCGCTAAACAAATTACGGTCAGGAATTAAACATGCTTAATATGCTGATAGAGCCACTGCAATATCAATTCATGCAGCACGCCTTATTCACCGGGCTGGTCGTCAGCCTGGTTTGTGCTTTGCTTTCTTGTTTCTTAGTTCTGAAGGGCTGGGCGTTAATGGGAGATGCAATATCTCACGCAGTACTCCCCGGCGTAGTGATAGCCTATTGCTTAAGCATTCCACTTTTAATCGGCGCATTCATCTCTGGCTTTAGTTGCGCCCTATTAACTGGTTATATAAAACAACGCAGTCGAATCAAAGAAGATACTGTGATGGGGGTTGTCTTCTCCAGTATGTTTGCCCTTGGCTTAGTCCTATTTACCCAAGTAGAAACAGACCAACACCTAATGCATGTATTATTTGGCAATATCTTAGGCATATCAAAAAACCTGATGCTACAAACCATCACCATTTGTTCAGTGGTATTGCTGTGTACGCTCTGGTTCCGTAAAGATTTAAAATTATATTGTTTTGACAAAAGTCATGCTCGGGTGGTCGGCTTAAATACTAACTTTCTTTATTACTTATTGTTGGTTCTTATGGCGATGACCACGGTGGCAGCCATTCAAGTGGTTGGCATTGTATTGGTGGTTGCGATGTTGGTTGGACCCGGGGTGATTGCATTAATTCTTAGCAAACGCTTTGAACAAATGCTAATCATCGCTTGTCTGGTTGCGAGCTGTTCGACTTTTATGGGAGTCTTAATTAGCTACCATATTGATGGTTCAACTAGCGCCTGTATCGTCTTGTTTCAAGCGCTCGTGTTCATCTGTGCTTTTAGCTACAAGAGCCTGTATAACAAAGGCAAGCGACGCGCGGCGAAACTAGCCTCGCAGCCAAAAACCGTACTTTCATCGACTCAGCCCTAAACACGCCCATGGTGTCAGCGCTTTGCTGGCACCGACTTATTCATCAAACTGGCGATTGCGACTATGCTGCAACACCTGATACATATAGAGAACAATGGCTAAGTTAAGCAGTAGCACCACCACACTTAAAAGGTTCTGTTGGGTCAACAGCTCATAGATTTCAAAGGGAAGGTAAATCGCACCACTTAGTAAAGCGAACCATTCGGTCCACACAAAGCCATGCCATAAACCATAGGCTTCGATAAATCGAACCATGGTATAAACCAGCGAGCCAATTAAAACCAGATACAAGTTTTGTTCAGTCACTAAACTTGCGTCATGTAATAAAATACTCGCGAAGTGACTTGCAGGGTTAAAATGCAAATGTTCTAACAGCCTTAATAAAACCTGCTGTAAATTTTCACCCGCCAGTTGAAATAGTCCTAAAGCCACAATGAACGACAAGCCCCCCTTGCAGGCTTCTAACATTGCCACGGCTCGTAAGCCTTTCTTTATTTTTAGCATAACGACTCTTTCATGGCAGGGGCTGATGAATTTGCCTTCTTAGCAGCATACGACAGAAGACGAATTGAGCACAGCGCCAGCTGCGGGCTTCAACTTCGCGGTGATATTCACGCAGCAGCTTAGCACTCAAAGTAAATACCTCGCAACTACCTTTGAACAAACACCACCGAAGGTCTGCGTTGCTCAACGCGGCACCTTAAAATGCTTCACCAGTATTCATCGTGGCACGGCACTCTGCAAACGCCTAAACCTCACTGTCAAATTTCAATGATTGACATTAACTATTAGTATTTCCTCAAGCTTATCCCCTAAGAACGACTATATTGATCAATTAAGCTCTGTCGCTTATGTCTTACTATATAAAGCATAAAATAATCGGATTAAAGAGCGCGTGCTAAATGTAAGCCAATCGCGCGCTCACTTTTGGAGTCAATGGATATGTTTTTTAGAAAAAGGATTTTCGCTAAACAAGAGCAAACCGAGGTGTCGGTGAGCATCACCCGCGCCATAAACAGTCAGCAACTCAAACTCGCAGAATTGAAAGATTTTGAGTTAGAGGGAGGCACTGCATTGGTACTCGCTTTTGTATCACCCCACTGCAATTTTGCAGAAGTGAACCGACAGCTGAAAACAGCGCTGCCTTTTGCCGATCATATTATTGCGGTGATGACAGCCGGTGAGTTAGGCGGCGGACGTACAAAACTGTATCACGAGACCCCGCAAACTTGGGATGGGATGGTATTGCATGCATTCTCACGTAAAATATTAAGCGATGTATCGATCCACCGTATTACACTCAAGGCCACAAGTGCGCATGCCACCGATGATAGTGCCGAACGTCGAATTAAGCATATCCTCGGCGAACTGAAAGCGATTCAGTTACCCTTTCAAGTGGAAAGTCGAGACACCCTTGCTCTCACCTATTTTGATGGCTTAGCTGGCAGCGAAGACTTTTTCACCCAAGCCCTTTATCGCAGCCAACGTTTCCCCTGTTACTTCATTGGTGGCAGCGCTGGCGGAAAACTGGACTTCAAACAAGCCGAAGTCGGTTTAGATGGCCAGGTACTCAGCGAGCAAGCAATTGTTGGTTTTTGTAAAGTTGCCCCCGCTTATCGTTACGGCATCATGAAGAGTCACAACTTTGAAGCCACGGGTCATGGCTTCGACGTGGCCGAATTCGACCCATTTACTCGCGTATTACATTCGGTGTTAGACGACAAGATGCAACTCCGCAGCCCGGTCGATTGCCTCAGTGAGCATTTTCATTGCAGCGCAGAGCAAGTCGAGCAGCAACTCAATAAACACTCCTTTGGTATTCAGATCAACAAGGAATTATTTATTCGCTCGGTTGCGGCAATCAACGCGGATGGTAGCATTCGTTTCTTTAGTGATTTTAGTTTTGGCGACCGTTTATTATTGGTCAAAGCAAAAGACTTTAACCAATCGACTCAGCGTGACTATCAGCAATTTATGCGGGGTAAACCTAACAAGCCGCTGGCGATGATCGCCAACGACTGTATTTTACGACGGCTCAACAATGGCTCCAGTCTAAATCAAGCCAATAGTTTTGATGGGATCTGCCTATCGGGATTTTCCACTTTTGGTGAGTTTTTAGGCTTACACCAAAATCAAACCATTACCGCCGTTGCTTTCTTCAAAGTAGATGACCATAGCCAGTTTAGTGACGAATATGCCGACAACTACCCCTTTTATTTAGCGTCTTTTAACAATTATTACTTACGCTCGAAATTGGTGAGTACCCAGAAGATAAATACTTTGCAAGCCGATGTAATTCAGCACATGAGTAAAATTCACCCCTTGTTACAATCGGCAACCGCACAACTGCAGCAGGGCTCGAGCCAAACTGCAGACTCCGCCCAACAGCTGCGAACTTTAGGCGAACAATTTGCTACGTTTATTCATAAAATCGATCAGCAACAGAGCCAACGCCAAGAATTGATGGAAGGTGTAAGCACCCTTAAAAATAACGCCGATAAAATCGTTAACATTATTCAATCAATCAGCGGCATTGCCGATCAAACTAACCTACTGGCACTAAATGCAGCCATCGAAGCGGCACGTGCCGGAGAAGCAGGCCGCGGATTTGCGGTAGTGGCCGATGAAGTACGTCAATTATCCAAACGTACCCAAACCAGCGTTCATGAAACTGGCGAGACGATTAAAGAAGTAACCCAGTCGATTAACCATATCACCCATGGGATAGACAGTATCGACACCGTTTTAAGTGATATAGAGCTTGGTTCTCAATCTTTTAGCAACGAACTGACAACGCTTTCAGATAACTCGCAAAACGCGGCCTTAAGCGCCGAACGAGATATCCAGCAGGCGCAAGATGCTCAGCAAAGCATTACTTTAATCGAAGAGGAAAGTCAGCTGATCGATCAACTCAGCCAAATCGCCATCCGGCAGAGAAAGTAAGTAATACCGATCTGATTCATTATATAATCAACTTATTGCACAAAATAAATCTGCTAATAACCCGGCATGAAGAGCAGTAATGAGTGGCTCTAATGGCAAGATACATAACTTAGTTAGTGGTGGTTTACAGCAACGAGCAACAAATAATGAGTTAGAACAGTATAAAAGCCCAAGCGTCTGAAGCAAAAACGTTTGGGCTTTGTTCCACGATTATGCTTATAAACTACGTTAACTAATAACTGGGACTTCAAAACCAGATTGGCTTTTAATATCGAGATATAGTCAGCTAACGACCAACATTGCTGCGCCCACATGCTTCAAGATATCAACTACGCCAATTGCACACTCAGCATCGATTCCAGAGGAGGCTATGCTCTTCGCTTTCTGGTGAATAAGCAACACATCCTGATGCCGGCTCTCGAGGGGGCAGGTTGCGGGGGGTTATTTCCAATGGCTCCAATTGCTAACCGAGTCACTGGCAATACAATTCCTTGGCATGGACAAAACCTATCCTTACCAAATGTCGAGTGGGACGAGCTGTTTTTTTTACATGGAGATGCCTGGAAGAAACCATGGCGCGTCCTCAACAAAAATAAAAGCACCATTCAATTAGTTTTAGAGTCGCATATGAGCCCGCAAATTGATTATTTAGCGATGCTTAGCTATCAATTATCCGAGTCATCCTTAGCGGTGACGCTTCGGGTGACAAATCAATCTGCAAATGCGTTCCCATTTAATATCGGTCTTCACCCATTTTTCTCCGCTAATGATAAAACTGAACTGTGTTTGTTGCATCAAGGATATTGGCCTGAGGGTGAGCATCACCTCCCCATGGCTTACCAAGAACGCGTCGCAACACAATATGATTTCAGAACAAAAAAAGCGTTGTTGAAAGGATGGTTGAATCACTGTTATAGAGTCTCAACCCCGGCAACAACCCTGTTTCGTCCGGATCTCGGTTATCGTATCGTGATTACCTATAACACCCACTATATAACACTGTATCAACCTTCAATAAGCGATGGCTATATCTGTATCGAGCCACAGGCTTACCCCATCGATGCTCACCATCAGATCATAATGCCAGAAATAGAGCCCAAAGCCTGCCAGGAGGTTAAAATGACCATCAAGGTATTGCCACTCTAGGGCCATGTTGAGCTTTTGGGGCTATTTTTAAGCCTTACGGTTGGTGCGTTTTATAATAAAGATGAGATGTATAAAACCACTAAAAGTCTTCCAAGATTTTTTCGATAAACAAGTAGCCTATTCCCTTGAGTAACTCTGTATCACTCAAATCTCCAAATCGAATACTGGCTTTTTGTTCTTTAACCGAGGCTACATTGTCTTCAAAAGGATTGAAATGAGCTTGGTCCTTAACCTGAGCTAACCACTGCTCACCTAATTTTCTGGCTTCGCCATAAATGACGATATCATTCACACTCATCGTGACCAAAAAATTATAAATACTGATCCCCAATGTGCTTGCCGCTTTATTACAGACGCGGCGAACCAGCGGATCGTTTTCAAAATACCGTTGAACCGCTTGCTCAAATTCCAGCTCATCGAACTGGTACAACTCGTCAGAAAATCGGTTTTTTATTTGTTTTCTAATATCTGCCAACATGGCTTTAGTTGACGATATGGTTTCCAGACATCCGTAGCGACCGCAGCCACATTTTCGACCATCTTGATCGATGATTGAATGGCCTATCTGTCCGCTGCCATAAAGTGGCCCTCTAAATATTTGATCATCAATCAAAAATGAAGAACCAATCCCATAATCGACATTAATCACGCAAAAATCACGAATATGCTCGGGATTGGTCCACTTCTCCGCCAGAGCCAGCATCACACAGTCGTTATCAACCGCCACTTGGGTCTCTAATTCAGCTTCGAGAATATACTTAAAATCAATCGGACTATCCCAAGGTGCTTGGGGCATAAACATTGAAGTGCCAGCATGGACGTCTACCTGACCATGCAGTGCCAAAGCAATTTTTAATTTACCAACCGCAGCCGCGTTAACGCACTGCCGATAAGCCTTAATCACCGACTGCACCAACTCTTCGGGAATAGCAGGCGCTATATGCCACTCACGCAGCTCAAGTAGCAACTCCATTTTACCGTTAACCACTAACGCTGATATTTTACTGGGCGTGATGTGTATACAAATGATTGGACTGGATTTGTGAGATATTTGATACACACCGCTAGAGTTACCTCTTCCGATATGCTCGGTATGCACATGCTCTACCCAGCCCCTGTCTTCCAAAAACAGTAAAATTTTACTAATGGCAGGTATACTCAATTCAAGTAAGCGAGACAGACGTGACTTACTTAATTGTTGGTACTGAAAAAGGAGCCTAATAATCAACTTTGCGTTATAAGTTCTCACCGACTGATTATTCATGCCTTTCAGCATTTTAGACTCCTTGCTCATCCACTAAATAAGTTACCCTCTTTCGGCTAATCGTTGACGATATTGGTCTGCGCCAACTGCAAGCAACAAAATACCACCGCGTACTAAGTATTGGTAAAACGAGTCAATATTAAGCAGGTTCAGTGCATTTTCCACCGTTCCCATAATAAGTACCCCGACCGCAACCCCAACAATACTGGCCTTCCCGCCGTTTAGCGATACACCGCCCAGCACGCAAGCCGATATCACACTCAGCTCAAAACCTAAGGATGCGTTGGGTTGGCCACTGGTAATACGCGACGCCAGTATGACACCTGCAATGGCACAAATTGCCCCTTGTATCGCAAAATTGGCAATTCGAACTTTATCAACATCCACCCCGGCGAGTTTTGCCGCATCAGCATTCCCACCCACAGCTAAAGCATTTCGTCCATAAGCGGTATTTTTCAGCAAGAAGCCAAATACAATAAAGCACAATATAGTGATCACAATTGGCGTTGGTACTCCCAGAACCGTCGACTGGCCTAACATAAAGAAGTTCATGTTAACCACGCCTACCGCATTCCCACCGGAGATAATATAAGCGCCGCCGCGGACAATTTCCATCATCGCTAAGGTTGCAATAAGCGCATTCACCCGAACTTTAGTCACAAAAATACCATTCATGAGACCGATGAAAATACCCGCGACAAGCGCACCAAAAATCCCCAAGATAAAGCTATCGCTTGCGTTCACAATGAGTGCCGCCAATACGCCGTAAAATGCGACCTGAGAGCCCACCGATAGATCAAAATCTTTCGATGCGAGGCAGAACATCATCGTACAGGCCACCATGCCAATTTGTGAAATTGAAAGCCCAAGGCCCACCATATTCCTCAGTGAGAAAAAATAAGGGACAAATATTGCCAGTGCAATAAACAACAATATGTACACCACAATAATATTGAAGTTCTCACTACTGCGGATCAACGACCAAGTTGAGGTTTTTGCCGGGCTAGATAGATCGATCTGGGCCGTTTTATTTAAAGCGGTCATGCGCTCATCTCCTGTTCAGGGAAAGCTTTAGAAAGAATGCTTTCTTCTTGATATTCTTCACGTTTAAATTGGGCCGATATCTGATTTTCTCGCATCACATACAAGCGATCAGTAATGCCCATAATCTCGGGTAACTCGCTGGAAATCACAATAATCGATATTCCCTTGTTCGCTAATTCGTATAACACGTTATAAATTTGGTTCTTTGCCGAGACATCAATGCCCCGCGTTGGCTCATCGACAATCAATACATTGATACTGGGCTCTGCCAACCAACGGGCAAGGATCACTTTTTGCTGGTTCCCACCGGATAAAAACTGGATCTCTTTCTCTAAAGATGGCGTTTTAATATCCAGCCGTTTTACAAAGCGTTCCGCTTCCGACAACTCTTTAGCAAGATTGAGGATCCCACCGAACCGCCAGAAGTTTCGGCGACTACTGACAGTGATGTTCTCCCAAACCGAACGAAAGGTGATATTGCCCTCTTTTTTGCGATCTTCAGAGCAATACAAGATCCCCTTTTGAATCGCCTTTTTAGGCGTTAACGACGGCAGCTTACAATGATTGAATGAAGCACTGATCTGCTGACTCGATATCGCGCCAATGATCGACTTCATCAATTCGGTACGGCCCGAACCAACCAAGCCAAAAAAACCTAGAATTTCACTTTTACGAACATTAAATTCAACGCTTTGAGGAAACTGATGGCTATGAATGCTGTCCAGCGAAAAATTAATTGCTCCGAGTTCTCTTGGGGAATAGTTATACATATCGCCCAAGTTACGACCGATCATTTTCTCAATAATGGTTTTGCGATCAATTTGTTTCAAATCGTCATAAGAAATCACATGCTTCCCGTCTTTCATCACGGTGCACGAACTACATAAGTCGAATATCTCCGCCATTCGGTGTGAGATATAAATCAGGATCCGACCTTCGGCTTGTAACTGGCGGATCACTCTAAACAGAACTTTAGTTTCGGCCGACGACAAACTGCTGGTCGGTTCGTCTAATGCAATAATATTGGCATTTAATATCAGCGCTTTGGCTATCTCCACCATTTGTTGCTGACCCATCGATAGCCCACTCACTTTATCTTTGGAAGAAAAGCTCAAGCCAAGGCTTTGCAACTGAATGTCGGCCTGTTGATTCATCTTTTTCCAATCAATTTTTCCCCGATGTGACGGAAAGCGACCCAAAAAAATATTCTCTGCAACACTCAGTTCTGGAACCAATTGCAGCTCTTGATGAATAATAGCGATACCGCCTTTAATCGCTTCACTGGGAGAACGAAAGTTGACGCTTTGGTCGTTGATGGCCACATGTCCCGAGCTCGCTGGGTAAATTCCCCCAAGTACTTTCATCAAGGTACTTTTGCCAGCGCCGTTAGCACCGATAAGACCGTGAACTTCGCCATGGCCTATCGAGAAACTAATGGCGTCGAGGGCTTTCACTCCGGGAAAGTTTTTAGATACATCGCAAAATTCGAGTTTGTTATTCATTCACACAATCCTTGATGAAATCGGGGTGAAACACCCCGAACATTGTACAATTACAAACCTAAACTTTTACGCACTTGTTGATAGTTATCTCGGGTTGCCAGATAGCCTGAGGTATAAATTAACTTCTCAGGCTCTACTCCATTGGCGATCCAGTTATACATATTGATCGAGGTTTGATAGCCATGTGCTTTGGCACTTAAAATAATGGTCCCGTAGAATCCGGTAGAAACAGGCTTGCGGAATTCATTAATCGCTTCTTCGGTACCGTTAATACCAACACCAATAATGTCCGATGAAGCAATTCCGTTCCCTTCTAAGGCCCGAACGCCACCGATCACCACTTGGTCATTCATGCCATAGACAATCCATTTTTTAAATTGGCCTTTCTGGGTGATTAAACTATTCGCGGCATTAAATGCTTGTTCGGTATTATCGAGTCGATGCGGTGCTTCAAACATATTGGCGGCTGGGTAGTTTGCCTCGTTTAAAACATCAGTCGCCCCTTTGGTTCGTTGGTAAGCAGTTGGTAGCTGTTTGTAGGTGAGTGCCATCGCCGCCACTTCGTTGCGGTCCCAGCCACGCGCATCTATTTCGGCCAATAAAGCGTCCCCCACTTCTCGTCCGATGTTATAAGCAGAAATCCCCATATGAACCACATCTTCAATGGGATTACCTTTGCCATCAATCAGTCGGTCATCCACCGACATTAACTTGAGTCCGTTTCTGTTGGCAGCTGCCACAACGGCAGGGCCTAATTTTACATTAGGGACACACACAATCACCCCATCAGCCTGTTGAGTGCCTAAGTTGTCCAACGCCGACATCAATTTTTGACCATCTTGCGCGCCAATTTTAATTAACTCGAAGCCTTTTTCTTTGGCCGCTACCTCTGCAAACTTCCATTCATCTTGGAACCAGCCTGCTTCGGGTTGTTTAACAATAAAACCAATTTTCTTTTTCGCTTCGGCAGCTGCGCCTAAAGACATAGAGCAAAGCGATGCAGTTAGTAATGCGGTACCAATTTTTTTGTAGAGTATATTCATAATTTGACCTATTTTAATCACCCCAAATGGTAATGCGTTCAGCCTTTGTTCAACTGAAATTCACACATTTCACGTCGTATTTTATATTTCTAAACTGCCGTTATTGTTTAACAGCTATCGTTATTATTCATGCTGATGTTAATGTAATGTTTGCTATATATTGTGAAGTTCAATCACGCTATATAGTAATCTTTGTTTAGTATTAATGTCCCTCCTCATTCGCTTTTAAAAAACTGCCATAGAGTTGGCTTATTAAACACAAGCCGGCAATAACAATGGATAAAGGCTTTCGATCAGACTGATCTTGGCGTGCCCCGGCTCCAATTGAAGAACCGCTAATCGGTCTTGGTTTGTTTCTGCGACACCTCTATTGCTAAGTAGACTGCAGCCAAGTGATGCCAAATAGCGAATAAACCGACAATGAATTTGATGGTTTTTAGCAATGTCGCGATCAAATACGATCAGTTCTGGCAGCGACACCGCAAAAAAGTCCTCAACAACTGGGTCACTCAAGTGCGCATCGGCCCAGCGCTTCATCTCGGTGAAACGCGCCAGTGCTTGCTCTCGTTGACCACACTTGGCTAAGGCTAGTGCCTGAAAGAAAAGGTAATCAGCTGGTTGATCGTTGTAGTAACGGCTTTCGCTTAAGCTGGAACAACCGAGCATCGCTTTTTGCCAACACTGCTGTGCGTGCTGTAAATTTCCTCTCCATTCAGCAACACAACCTAATAAAAAATAAACATCATTGTCGGTTTGGCCTACCAGACGACCTTCGCTGAGGTTATCAGGATAAGCAAAGGCATCGGACAACGCTTGTTCGGCTTCGGCGTAGTCTTTATTCATCATCAAGCTGCAAGCTTTTCGGATCAGCGCATTAATGTATTGACCGGTTATTTTCCCCTCGCCCCCCTCCCAAGGATGAAACTTTTTCTGTTGAAGGACTGAAAAAGCTAGCTCATGACGCCCTTCAATATTGAGTAAGCTGATCCATTCCGCAGTTAAATCATCTCGCTGCAACACCACATTTTGATGCAGATCCAATGCCTCGAGACGCTGTTGCGGTGAATAAGCGGCCAGCTTTCTTAAATGGTCGAGTTCAAACAAAACCCTCGCATCGCTTAAATCTAGCGCCCAAGCATAGGACATATGGCTAATCGCGTGTTCATAATCCCCATGTTTATTAGCGTGGTACACCGCCAAATTACGATGACAAGCTTTAAAACTAGGCCTATTGGATAAAGCAGTCTCCCATAACTTAAGCGCTTTTGCGTAAGACTTTTTCGCATAGAAAAAACAACCGAGCAGATAATCGGCAAAGGGCTGACCAGCTAACTTGCTTAATGCAAGGCACTCGATAGGCGTATTCGGAAACAATACATTTTGATTAAATTGTTGTTCCGCCAGCGCCAACAAGGCTTGTGGATGCTGTTCACTTAATCCCGCTTTGATGAGCAAGGCATTTGCCCCTGCCGCATCGATTAAATCGATGGCTTGAATGGCTAAGTGAGTTAAGCCTAAAGAATGATACAAACCGCTCACATGAACCGCATTGGCTTGTCTACCCTGACACAGCGTGATAAATCGCTGCTTCGATTCATGAGTTTGTTCAAGCCGGTAACGCTCCATAAATAGCGCGTAACCCAATGGAAACTGCTGAATTGCCGATTCGATATGTGCCTTCGCTTGTTGCTGGTGGCCCAATGCGATCAAAATCGCTGCTTTTACAAACGCGGCCTGGTAACTGGTTCCGTTGAGCGCTAACGAACGATTAATTTCATCCAATGCGTCTAAGTAACGCTGTTGAATAAATGAGATCCGCGCAGCCGCCAACAAACCACTATCACGACAGTTGCCACTCCAAGTCGATTTATAATAATCGGCATAGGCCAAATCCAACTGACCCAGTTTTTCATGTACACAAGCCCGAAGAAAACTAGCGCGGCCGCAAGCTGGGTTCTTATTGTAACGATGCACTCGTTGGAGTGCTTTATCGAGTAAGGCCAATGCTTGTTGGTAATCGCAACGGTCATACTCTTGATGTGCCAAAGCAAGATTGCAGCGATAATCTAAGGGGTCTCTGGCCAAAGCTTCTAGATAATAGGCTTCTGGCTTACCACTAGCATGATGATACTGTTCTAAGTGTTGTCCAATTAAATACAGCTCGTCGACGGACAACACCTCCTTAGGTGGCAAAGGCGCATCGGCGGGATCTGGAATAGCCTGATCCGAAGCCCCGTGTTCCTGATAAACAAGCACCTTTTGACCATTCTGAGTAGTCACCGTGATACTTAATCGCTCGTCGGCAGAATAATCCAAGGTTTGTAAATACACCTCGCAAGGCTCAAACGAGAACACTTCATCAACCAAGATCTCTTCATCGTTACGGATCACTACCCGTGCATGTTCAATCTTCGAGATAGCATATAGTCCCCACTGCACTTCATCTGCATCACGTTGCAGTTTTAATGCAACATCAGTATTGGCCTGATGCACCATGCCAAGTTGACTATAAGGAAGGAAGTTTTGTACGAAGATCTTCTCTTCGTTGGGATCGATCCAAGTAAAATCAGGCTGATTATCGGTAAATACACCAGTCATTAACTCAATGTAAGGGCCATTGCTATCGGTGAGATTTTTATCCCAAGCGAGGCCAAAATCGCAATTTCCCCAGGTCCACTGCTTTTTCCCCGGAGACAAATGATGGTTAGCGATATGTAAAAGGCCGCCTTGTTCATGATGGCTATAGGCCCCCACAAAATCGTAATCGGAACCAGCAGCCATATAAGAGGTCGGTACTGGCAGGTTTTTATATCTGGATATATCGGTACCCGGCGAGTAATCCACCTTATAATAAGTGCCCTTAGCTATCGGGAATTCACTCACATCGCGCTTGCCGTGATCATAAACTGCCGTAACATCGGGCGGGAAAATGCTCTGATGATCGTCGCCGCCTTTCACCGCTGGGTTAGACCACCATAGAAAATGCCGAGGCACAGCATTACCGTTATACACTTTACCAGTGATCTCAATAAGTGCCTTATCGGGATAAAGCTTAAAGCCTGCACTTACTTGTAAGCCATACATGTGCTCGACTTCACCCAGCCATACTTCTGCGCTACCATCGTTCAAGCTACGAATATTCACATCAACTGGCATATAAGTAGTAGGCCGATGATGTTGCGGCCAGTTAAATTCAATCCCACCAGATATCCACGGACCAACTAATCCAACCAGCGCTGGTTTTACCACCTCGTTGTAGTAAACAAAATCTCGTTGATTGACCTTATCGTAAGCGCGATGAATGCGACCACCAAGCTCTGGCAACAGCATTACTTTGATATAGTCATTTTCTAAATAGATGGCTTGGTATTCTTGGTCGACCGCTTGCTCGCGAATCGAATCAATCACCCCGTAGGGATACACTGCCCCAGAAGAGCCTTGGTAAACCCGCTTCTCAAGAAATAGTGGATTGGGATCCACAGAACCGGTGGGGTATGTTGGCAAAACAATTGTCTCTGACCATACATTCACGCTATTTCCCATACATATGCCTCAAAAGTACACGCTTCTAATTAAAAATAATGAAGATGCGGCAAGCTTATGCGCTATTTGAAATGAATTATTGTGAATGCTTCACGCTGTTTAATAATCTGAGTTTACTAACAGCGTTTTGATGAAGGGCTAAGCGCAACGTAGCCATGCGCGGCTTTAGAATTGTTATTCGAAAACGACAACCCCCCAGCCTCTACGTAATGAGCCAATTGACAATAGAGTTTTGTATCAATATAGTGCCCTTTAATTTGTGATGATGGAATATCACTGCAAGATAAGATCTGCCCAGTGATCATCAATGTTAAATTTAACGACGCGAGTCGCCAAGCGATCGACGATATAGAGCCCATATTATTAAAGTAGAAAAATAGGCTGGGTAGTGATGCTTGTTGGCCAACTCAGTCTTATTTTTACTGGTGGTGCTGTCAGAACAAGCGCTCGTGGCAAAATAATTGAAAATAGTAATCTTTTTAAGGTGATGTCTGCTGACGCCAACTACGTTTCATGGAGCATATACCAAACCAATTGAGAGTATTTTCTTAATAGCTTTTCTTCGTTAGATAGGCACGCTAATAGCCAAATTGAAAACTTGCTCTACAGCAACATTTGAGAACATCAGCGAGCCCAAAAGAGAAAATTTCGGGGGCGCTATTTACAAAAAATGTAAGGTAAAATAACGCGATGAATCATATTATTTTGGCTTTTGGCATTTTATGCACATTGAGCTGCGAAGCGAATACTTCAAGCGAGGTGATAGATTTTGGAAAAGATATATTACAAACAAGATATGAAGCATTTGCTGACAAAATGAACCAATGTGATAAGCAAGCAAGAAACACAAATGTATCAAACGAAACCTTAGTCCAATTGCAAAAAATCCCCTCTGAGGCTGCCTTAGCCTTAGCAGTGGTAAATTATAAAGCATTACAGCAATGTGCATTGTACGAATACAGCGAAGCGCTTAGGACCCTAGTATCTCTGGAAAACTTAGATGAGTTCAATCCGAGCACTGATGAAGCGTTAAAAATCAACAGGATTAAAGCCCTACTTGTTGCTGACATGAATATGTATATTGAAAAAGAATATGCAGAGATTTCCCCTGAGCTAAAAGTAAAACTAGAGGGAATGGCAGAACTGAAGTTTCCTTTTAATTTAAGTAACACGATTGAAAAAGCCTGGCCAAGCTCTTTCTAAAAATAGTATCACGTTGTATTTTTTTTATTCAATTTATCATTCCGGTTTAAGATGCCCTAGTGTGGTAAGGCTATCGGCACCACATTTTAAATACTGAGCTGCCAAATCATCAAACACCGAATCAGGAGTCTAGCAATGATAAAAAGTGTATTCATTAGCCTTATTTACTGTCTGGTCATCTTTAGTTTTGTTGCATGGTACTGGCAGCAATCTGCAGAGCCACAACGTACTTGGCTATTTTATTTTGTGTTTACCATAGCCTTTGGCCAGAATGTTTATTACAGCTATAAACGCTCAAAAAAGTAATTTTAAACAGCTTAATCAAACCAAACCTTCGAGCGAGCAACTTCAAGGTGCTGGTTTAGGAGCTGCCGCGGGTTTATTGTTCGCTCATAGTAATAAGTCGAAGAACTCATTAGTGTATATATTGGCCAGTGGGCTTGTCGGGTGCATGGCTGCCAACGCCACTCGAAGATATAATTGTGTGGTATAAAAAAAGAGTGGGATGCATAGAGTCCCAATCCTTTTCCTAAACTGTATTAGTATAATTACCAAGCAATTTTGACGTAATCACACTGATACAATTAATAGATAGACAATTTTTCAGAAAGTCTCGCAGAAACCAATCTACACCCAATCCAAGGGTGATTAAATCATACGCTCTGTCATACCCAAAATCGCCGGACGTTATGAGACAAACCGAAACAAGATGAGATGATAAGCTATTGATTTAACTATATTACAGGCATAAAAAAAGACGTCCTTAGACGTCTTTTCATTTGAATATGGCGGTGACGGAGAGATTCGAACTCTCGATACCTTGCGGTATACACACTTTCCAGGCGTGCTCCTTCAGCCACTCGGACACGTCACCTAAATTGTTTTTCGCTCGGGGCGATAATGAGGCGCTAGATTACGGATAGCGTTGGCGAGGGTCAACTATTTTTTTCTAAAAAGGCGTTGGTTGCTGACTTCTTGCACAAGTATTGCTGTTGCAACGATAAAAGTACTCACAAAAAAAGGAAGCCGATGCTTCCCTTTATCCATGCTTTGAATCGCTCAACTTTAGATACGGTAGCCATTGCTTTGACGCAAATAAGCCGATGCGCCTTGTAAACCTGGTTGTTCTTCGGTGATCACATAAACGGGTACTTTAGCGACAAAATCTGCAAAACGCCCTTTAGCTTCGAAGCGCGCGCGGAATTCACTATGTTTAAAGAATTCCATAAAGCGACTAATAATACCGCCTGCAATGTAAACCCCGCCAAAGGTCGACATGTTTAAGGCAAGGTTGCCACCAAAAGAGCCAAGGGCGCGACAAAATACTTGCATCGCTTCAACGCATACCGGGCAACTTTCTTGCAAACCGCGGGTAGTAATGTCGGCAGGCTGTAAGTCTTCGGCTGCTTTGCCATGGTAGTCCATTAAGCCGAGATAAATATTGACCAAACCGGGTCCCGATAACAAGCGTTCTGCCGAAACGTGATCATAACGCTGTTGTAGGAAGCTCAAAACATGTGCTTCAAGTGCATCATTGGGTGCAAATTCAACATGCCCTCCCTCACCCGGAATACACACATATTCGCTGTCGTGATGAATTAAATGCGCCACGCCTAAACCAGTGCCGGGGCCGTATACCGCGATAGGCTCTCCAGATTTGGCGGGTTCACCACCAATTTGTATTTTCTGGCTATCGCTCAAGGTTGGGATCGACATGGCAATGCCGGTGTAATCGTTGATCACATAAAAGTTTTCAAAGCCCAGTTGCTCTTGAACCGCCTTGCGAGAAAATGCCCAGCTATGATTGGTCATCGCAATCCAGTCTTGATCGGTTGGGCAAGCAATGGCGATACAGGCTTGGGTGACCGTTTCTTGTTGTTCGCTCAAGTACAACGACATAACATCAGCAATGCTGGGGAAGTCACCACACAGGTACTTCTGTAAACGACCTATTTCGCCAGTCTTTAACTCGACTAACGCCAAACGAATATTTGTGCCACCTACATCAGCGATCAACCCAAAACCGGCCATTATGTTTTCCTCGATAACAAATTAAAAAATAAAAACAAAAATATCATTAAATAACTCTAACAAACTATCATTAAATAGCTGTTGTTCTTAATTATCTGTGGATTTTAGCGCTTTTGTACTGGAATTTCGTTAGTAAATTACTAATATTTAGATTGATTTCAAAAATATTAGACCTAGCTCATACTATGAAAACGTTGTCTGGTCTATCATTCATGCTAATTTATCTTGTTTCAGCCAGCGGTCTATGTAATTGTATTACATATCTATATGTTGAAAAATTATTACATTTGACAATTTAACCTTAACAAATGCGCTTAATATAACGAGTATTATGAATACGCTTGAAAAAATAACAAAAAATTTAGAGAACTTTAGTAAGTCCGAACGAAAGGTTGCTGAAGTTATTATTGCCTCTCCTCAAACGGCAATCCATTCAAGTATTGCCGCATTGGCTAAATTAGCTGATGTAAGCGAACCGACCGTTAACCGCTTTTGTCGTCGCTTAGATACTAAGGGATTTCCCGACTTTAAACTACATTTAGCGCAAAGCTTGGCTAACGGTACACCTTATGTGAACCGTCATGTAGATGAGGAAGACGGACCAGAAGCCTACACTGCCAAAATATTCGAATCTTCGATGGCCAGTTTAGAAGCGGCAAAAAATAGCTTAGATCCGGTGGCGGTGAATCGTGCTGTCGATTTACTCACTCAGGCGAAGAAGATTTCATTCTTTGGTTTAGGCGCTTCAGCCTCAGTTGCCCAAGATGCATTAAATAAGTTTTTCCGCTTCAACGTGCCAGTAAGCTACTTTGATGATGTTGTAATGATGCGCATGAGCTGTATTGTGGCCACCGAAGAAGATGTGATTATTTTAATTTCACATACAGGTCGCACCAAAGCGATGATCGATATTGCAATACTTGCCCAGCAAAATGATTCGATGGTTATTGGCATCACCACTAAAGACTCCCCACTCGCCAAAGAATGTAATTTGGTGTTGTCGATGGATGTTCCGGAAGATACCGACGTTTATATGCCAATGGCATCACGTATTGCGCAAATGGCTCTTATCGACGTACTCGCAACAGGCTTTACACTGCGTCGTGGTGAACGATTCAGAGAGAATCTGCGTAAAGTGAAACAAAGCTTAAAAGACTCTAGAACCGATAAAGGTATCGAATAATCAAACGCAGCCTGCTAAGCGCTAGTCTTTATACTAACTTTTAGCAGGCTTACCATTAGATGTTCCCTGAACTGTTACCACAGTTCGTGATTCTATCTTTGTGAATACAAAAAAAGGATGCAATGGCATCCTTTTTTATTTGTAGTCGCCAAATGAATTAGGCAACATGCACAGCGCTAATTGGCGCGTTTTTCTCTTCTAATACGCCAGGTTCGAAGTGGTCAACCTGAATCGCCTTGGAACGTAAAGCATCTGCTTTGAGTAACTCAGCGGCTTCGGTCTCACTTAAGATATCCTGCGCCTGAGCAGCAGCAACGATTTCTGCAAGTTCAACCTTACGTGGTAACTGACCCGCTTTCTGAGCTTTGGCGATCTTCCGCTCTAGTGGTCTCACTTTATACATCGCCAAAAATGCCTGCTCAATAATTGCAACCGCATCTCCTTTACTGCCATCGGTCACACATAACTGACTTAAGCGCTCGCGAGCGGAGCCTGGTGTCATCATGGTTTCACAAATTTTATGGCCTATTGCATCGTCCGCTAGCTTAAAGCGATTGCCATATGGGAACACCACCGATTTTAATACTCGTGCCACCACCCGACTCGAGAAGTTTTGAAAGAAACCTTCAAAAGCGATACCAATTTCGTAAAGATTACGTTCTATCGCCCACTTCACAAATGGTAGATCTTCTGCCGGACGCCCTTGATCTTCATAATGTTTTAAGGTGGCTGACGCTAAGTAAAGATGACTCAGCACATCACCTAAGCGCGCAGAGATCCGTTCTTTACGTTTTAATTCTCCACCTAGAATCAACATCGACATATCGGCACACAAAGCTAATCCTCGGCTCATCCGGGTTAATTGGCGATAATAAACAGCGGTTTCTCCCGAAACCGGGCTTGAATTAAAATAAGCACCGGTTAAGCCTTGGAATAAGCTACCCACAAAGTTGCCTGCGCCAAAAGCGATATGTTTGATTAACAGGCCATCGAATTCGGCAAGTCCTGCGGCTTCGTCTGGATTAGCAGCCGCCTGCAATTCTTTGAGAACATATGGATGACAACGTGTAGCGCCCTGACCAAAGATCATTAAGTTACGGGTGAGAATGTTGGCACCTTCCACCGTGATCGCAACTGGGATCCCGTTATATGCATGGCCTAAGTAGTTCATTTCACCCAGTTGGATCCCCCGTCCCGAATGAATATCCATGGCATCATCTAACACGGTACGCGCCATTTCGGTCATATGGTACTTAGCAATCGCGGTGACAATGGCAGGGCTTTGATCTAAATCTAAAGCGCCTGCGGTAAGACGACGGGCAGCCTCTAATTGATAGGTCATGCCGCCAATCCGAGCCAAGGCCTCTTCAACGCCTTCAAAACGCCCAATCGATAAACCAAATTGCTTACGAACATAGGCATAAGCGCTGGTAGTTCGTGAACTCATATGGCCCACTGCCGTACCCAAGGCTGGAAGCGAAATACCGCGACCGGCCGATAAACATTCAACCAGCATTCGCCAGCCTTTACCGGCGTAATCAGAGCCACCAATAATCCAATCTAAGGGAATGAATACATCATCACCAAAAGTTGGGCCATTCATAAAGGCTAAACCTAACGGAAAATGGCGATCGCCGGTACGCACACCGGGATGGTCAGTTGGGATCAGCGCACAGGTAATACCCAGCTCTTGCTGCTCACCGAGCAGATGTTCGGGATCATACAGTTTAAAGGCTAAGCCAAGAACCGTAGCAACAGGTGCCAGCGTAATGTAGCGCTTATTCCAATTTAAGCGGATCCCCACAACCTCTTCACCATTAAACTCCCCCTTACATATAATCCCTTTATCGGGTATCGCTCCTGCATCAGAGCCTGCTTCTGGGCCAGTTAAGGCAAAACAAGGCACATGAGTGCCATCGGCTAAGCCGGGTAACCAATGATCTTTCTGTTGCTGGGTGCCATAGTGCAGTAACAGCTCACCTGGGCCTAAAGAGTTAGGCACCATCACCGTTACCGCAGCCGATAAACTGCGAGTGGCAATGGTGCTAACAATGGTTGAATTAGCAATTGCCGAAAACTCTCGTCCGCCATAACTTTTAGGGATAATTAATGCAAAAAAACCTTCGGCTTTTAAGTAATCCCATACCGGTTTGGGCAAATCGCGTTGGTTTTGCACAATCTCGAAGTCATCTAGTAGCTTGAGTAAGCTTGCAACCTGATTATCCATAAAGGCTTGTTCGGCTTCACTTAAACGCGCTTTAGGATATTGATGCAATTTACTCCAGTCGGGTTTTCCTCCAAATAGTTCGCCGTCCCACCATACCGACCCCGCTTCCATGGCTTCTTTTTCAGTTTGCGACAGGGGGGGCAAAATCTTTTTAAACATCTTAAAGGCTGGTCGCGAAACCAGCTTGATCCGTGTCTCGGTAATACTTAACAGCACCACGATAGCGGTCAGCAACATTAGTATAATTGTCATGGCTGTATCCTTTATTTCACGTCGTATTTTTGGCTCACTAGCCTATCGTTATTATGGGTTATTTGGCGCACCGACCCCGGCGGCCAGATAAGGAATCACCTTACGGATCAGTCCTTCGGTATTAATTTGTTCGTTAAAGTCGGCGATGGCGATATCTTTTAAGGCCGCGCTTGATGCCATGGTGAATACCACCGTACCGAGGGTAAAGTGTAAACGCCAAAAGATATCACTGTCAGATAACTCCGGATAAGCACGCTTCACCGCTTGCTGGAAACGACTTAATACTTCTCCGAAATGGTGAGTAATAAATTTTCGTAGATGACCTTGGCTATCGGTATAACCTCGACCTAGCAGTAACAACAACATTGCAGTGCCGTGCCTTTTAATTTGATTCATCGCCAGCAAGGGTTCAATAAATGAATTGAACACCTGCTCCAGACTGGGCGCGTGCTTGCTCTGCGTATGTACGAGCATCGCCTCGTCAACTAACGGCATAAACTGCTCTAAATAGCGCATCAACACTGCTTGGATCAGCTCTTTTTTTGAACCAAAATGATAGTTCACCGAAGCAAGGTTCACTTCTGCCTCCGAAGTAATTAGTCTCAATGAGGTATCGGCAAAACCGCGTTCTGCAAATAAACGCTCTGCTGCATCGAGGATCTTACTTTTTGTTCCTTGTCTCACCATCACACCTTTAAAAATTAAACAACTGTTTAAAAACTACGTTTAAGACCCCGCGATGTCAATGTTTATGGCATGGATATTTTGTGAAGAGAACAAAAAACGAGAACTGTCGTCGACTTTTTTATATAGAAAATAAAAAAATTTGAAACTTTCTAGAAAACGGCGGGTCTTAATCTATGCCACTGCAATTAAACACTTAAATTGAACGCCCAGCATCCCTGTAGCTGGGCTTTTTTTTGCCTTCGAAAACTTAAGGCCGAATAACGTCGACTTTCAAATGCGCAAAGATACGGTTTATCACATAATCAACACCCTCTGGCTTAAGCTTCAGCTTTCTACGTCCCTGTTGATCGATTTCCACCGCAGCAAAGGCTTGCATACTTAACTGCCAACTGGGGCGACCTGAACCAGGCTGATATAAACTGAGGTATAGAGTTGCTCGCTGAAAATCTTGATTGCCATCATCGGCTAAACCGGGAGACACCCCAAATAAACTCATCAGTTGCAGGTCACTAAGTTGCTGGCTGCTAGGA
Source organism: Agarivorans sp. QJM3NY_33 (assembly GCF_050870865.2). NCBI lineage: Bacteria > Pseudomonadati > Pseudomonadota > Gammaproteobacteria > Alteromonadales > Alteromonadaceae > Agarivorans > Agarivorans sp. QJM3NY_33. The sequence goes on along the minus strand of NZ_CP194039.2, from coordinate 2,348,714 downwards.
ATAGCAAAGGCCAACCAATAGTCACAACTTTCGCTCGCCTTACTTTGATAAGCAAGCCCGCGCTCGAGCAATGCATTGGTAAGTGCGTGGTGCATCAGATCATAGGCTGCTAAATCCGACAATTGTGGATTACGCAGCGCTTCGGCCAACATTGGATGGTCACATACGGTTTGTTGGGCTATTAAAGCAAAACCCGTGTCGGCGCTCACCACTATCGTGTCGCGCTGTTGCTGAGCACTGCGTTGCGGTTGGTTTGGCGGCACCCGCGGACTACAAGCGCCTAACAATAAAACCCCTACACTCCAGCAAATTGCCAGTTTCATATCGTTCGCCTCTATTTATTGAGTACTTACATGATTCACTATGAATGGCGGTTCCACAAGCATTGTTGCCCAATACCCGCTGTCAACTCGCCTCAAAATATCGAGAGCCTCCTGTTTTTTCCTACGCTTCATTTCACTTCCAGCTAACATTCTGGCTACTTAATACACAATTGACACGACTTCACAAAATATAATCTAATTTCCAATTAACACCCGCAAGCATCTGTTAAATATACATTTATTGTAAAAATCAACCGGACTAAAACAGCCATTATCATTAAATAATTAATATTTTTTTCATGCATCGTGAAATCTTTTTTTAATAAACTCGGTTTCATTAGTTACAACGAAGTAAGCAAGTTGTAACAAACACCAGGCTAAATGAATAAGGGAACAACCATGAAGAAATCTAACCTCGCCGTCGCTACTGCCGTATCAGGTTTAATCGCTTTAGGAACTTTGGGTGCAAGCCCTGCATTCGCAGCAGATAAAGAAAAATGCTACGGCGTTGCCAAAGCGGGTCAAAATGATTGTGCCACTAAAAACAGCTCTTGTGCTGGCACTGCAAAATCTGACAGCCAGAAAGATGCATTTGTGGTTTTACCCAAAGGTCTCTGCGGCAAATTGGCCGGCGGCAGTACCCAAGCTAGCTAATAAATAACATTGAATAAGCAAACCAACATTTAAAGATCACTACATTAGGAATCAACTATGAAAAAATCTAACCTCGCCATCGCCACTGCTGTTTCAGGTTTAATCGCTTTAGGAACTTTAGGTGCAAGCCCTGCATTCGCCGCCGATAAAGAAAAATGCTACGGCGTTGCCAAAGCAGGCCAAAATGACTGCGCGACTAAAAATAGCTCTTGTGCTGGCACTGCAAAATCTGACAGCCAGAAAGATGCATTTGTGGTTTTACCTAAGGGTCTTTGTGGCAAATTAGCTGGCGGTAGCACCGAAGCTAGCTAAGTTGATGATGTCGAACCAAGTTTGGTTCGACAGTCCCTTCCCACCCCGTAAAGATGACGATAAATATGACTAAAAAACAATACGGCTTGGGTTTACGATCCGACTTTGCGACACAGCTATTAGCCAAACATCCCAACATCGATTGGCTAGAAATTCACGCCGAAAATTATTTCAATCCACATAGCTACGACTATCACCAGCTGACTCAAATTGCTGAACACACCCCTATTAGCGTACATGGCGTTGGGCTATCACTAGGTTCTAGCGATGCATTGAGTATTGCTCATTTAAGCAAACTAAAAACCTTAATTGATCACATTCAACCTTTTATAATTTCCGAACATTTAAGCTGGAGCAGTATAAATGGCCGTTATTACAACGACCTGCTACCCCTACCTTATACTGAAGAATGCTTAAAAGTATTTGTTGACCACGTGAATCAAGCCCAAGATTTTCTAGGACGACAGCTATTAATCGAAAACCCTTCCGCATATTTGGCCTATGCAGAAAGCCATATCCCTGAACCCGAATTTTTAAACCAACTCGTGGCGCAAACGGGCTGTGGGCTTTTACTTGATATTAACAATGTATATGTGAGTGCTTATAACTTAGGCTGGAATTATCAGCAGTACCTCGAGCATCTCAATCTTAACGCCGTACAAGAGATCCATCTAGCGGGCTACACCGAAAAACAATTTGATGGAAAAACGGTGCTGATTGATAGCCATAACCAAGCCGTCCATCAACCCGTTTGGGATTTATATCAATACTTCCAGCAACACTTTACAAACCAGATTCCTGTACTCATCGAATGGGATAGTGACTTCCCTGCGCTAGAAGTACTGTGCCAGGAAATGGATCGAGCGCGCGCAATTGATCAACTAGTGACAGAGGTGGCTTGTGCTTAAACAATTACAACAGCAGTTTTCAAATGCACTAAACCATCAAGAAAACGCCATCCATCAACATCTTCAGCAAGGCCAGTTGACTGCCGACGAATCGATGCAGATATACCAAAACAACTACTTGTTGAGTTTAAGCGAAGCCCTCTCTGCGAGCTACCCAACCATCCAAAAATTGGTTGGTGAAGAATATTTTTGTCAATCGGCTAAGCGTTTCATCTTGGCCAAAGGACACGATCAAGGCGACTTGAATTTATTTGGTCAAGGTTTTGATTTATTTCTGCAACAACAACCCAAGCTAGCCGAGCTCCCCTATTTGCCAGCAGTTGCTCAACTCGATTGGCTGATTGAGCAAACCGCCGGGCAAGCATTGAGTTCCACGTTTTTATCTATCGCTGAACTGCAAACCATTGCGCCTGAAAACTTGGGGTCTGTGGTTCTGCACTTGGCCCCGCAATATACCTTGTTATCCAGCCAGTATCCTATTTTTGATATTTATCAGATGGTACAGGCCGAGCAAGTTGAGGCGATCGAGCTACAACAAAATGACTATCTATTACTCACTAAACAAGCCAATTTTGAAGTTGCCATAGAACAAATATCGGCTCTTAGTTTTGAGTTCTTAGCCCACTGTCATCAGCAACGGCCTTTAGAACAATTACCGGAACATTGTCTGTTTGAACTAGAAGCCTTATTGGGTGATGCCATCCATCAACAAAGGTTTGCCAGCTTTAGCCACGCAAACGCCACCGGAGGGCCAGAGCATGGCAATCTATAATCTCTATTTAAAAGCTGTCACGGCGATGCAATCACTTCTGATCCCGCTGTTACTCACCATCACCCGACTGTGGGTTGCTTCGGTGTTTTTTCGTTCTGGTTATCTTAAGATCAGTTCATGGGATTCAACTCTTTACTTATTTGAAGAAGAATATCAGGTTCCGATTATTCCTTGGGAGTTAGCCGCTTACTTAGGCACCGCCGCAGAATTAATTTTGCCAATCTTTTTAGTCTTGGGTTTATTTACCCGTATATTTTCCTTAAAACTGTTCGTATTCAACATTATTGCGGTCGTGTCTTATCCTGTGCTGTGGCCGGGCGGATTCTATGATCACCAATTATGGGGACTGATGTTACTGATCAACTTAATATGGGGCGCAGGTCCTCTTTCATTGGATCGTTACCTCACGCATAAAATGGCACAAAAAAAAGCGGCCTAAGCCGCTTTTTCATTAAGCTTTCATTTTTGCATCCAGCTCTTCAATCTTGGCCTTCCAAATAGCAGGGCCTTGTTGATGAGCTGAGTTGCCATCACTATCTACCGCTACAGTGACTGGCATATCTTCAACTTCAAACTCGTAGATGGCTTCCATACCTAAATCTTCAAACGCGACGACTTTGGCTTGCTTAATCGCTTTAGACACCAAATAGGCGGCGCCACCTACTGCCATTAGGTAAACCGATTGGTGCTTCGCGATAGAATCAACGGTTGCTTGGCCGCGTTCTGCCTTACCAATCATGCCCAACAAACCGGTTTCTTCAAGCATCATGTCGGTAAACTTATCCATCCGAGTCGAGGTAGTTGGGCCTGCAGGGCCTACAGCTTCGTCGCGTACCGCATCAACTGGCCCTACGTAGTAAATAAAGCGACCGTTAAAATCGACGCCATTGGGGAATGGTTTACCTTGCTCTAAGTATTCTTTAATACGCTTATGCGCTGCATCGCGACCCGTTAAAATCTTACCATTAAGCAATACCGTTTCGCCCATTTTCCAGCTGGCTATTTCTTCTTTAGTAATGCTGTTTACATCAACACGGCGTACATTGTCACCCACATCCCAGGTAATTTCTGGCCAGTCTTCCAGCTTCGGTGGCGTTAGCAGTGCTGGACCACTACCATCCAAAACAAAATGAGCATGCCGAGTCGCCGCACAGTTGGGGATCAAAACCACCGGCTTGGATGCCGCATGAGTTGGGCAAGATTTTACTTTGACATCTAAAACCGTGGTTAACCCCCCCAAGCCTTGCGCACCAATTCCCAGCTTATTAATACCTTCCATTAATTCTAAACGCAGCTCTTCATCGGCGTTAGTTGCGCCACGCTCCTGTAGGTCTTGAATATCTACCGGATCCATCAGCGATTCTTTTGCCATCACTGCAGCCTTCTCTGCGGTGCCACCGATGCCAATTCCAACCATGCCGGGAGGACACCAACCGGCTCCCATGGTCGGCAAGGTTTTAAGTACCCACTCGGCCACAGAGTCAGAAGGGTTAAGCATCGCCATTTTTGATTTGTTTTCACTACCACCGCCCTTCGCGGCGACCATAATTTCCACTTTATCACCAGCGACTAAATCGATGTGAACCACCGCGGGCGTATTATCTTTGGTATTTTTCCTCGCCCCATTCGGGTCGGCGACAATAGAAGCGCGCAGTGGATTATCGGGATTGGTATAGGCTCGTCGCACGCCTTCGTCGACCATTTCCTGCACGGTAAGGTCACTGTCCCACTGAACCTGCATACCGACTTTGACAAAGGCTGTAATAATGCCGGTATCTTGACAAATCGGTCGTAAACCTTGGGCGCACATTCGTGAGTTAATTAAAATTTGTGCGATGGCATCTTTTGCCGCGGTACTTTGCTCTTTCTCGTAAGCCGCAGCCATCGCTTTCACAAAATCGAGAGGATGGTAATAAGAAATGAATTGCAGTGATTCAGCGACACTGTCAATAAAGTCTTGTTTTCGGATGATGGTCATAAAGTCTCCACAGGTCCTTATTTTGCCTTGGTACATTGAGTGAACTCAGTCCTTGGCTATTCGGGTTATAATCGTTATCCTTCCCGCCTATAATACGCTTGCGCTATAAAGCCTGCTATAACCTAGTCCGAAATTTTTACAATTTATCTACGTATTTATAATACCTTTAGCTAATGGCCAGTAAAAACCAACCCTATGATTGTTAGTAAATCTTTTTGTTTAGAATCGGCAACGCTATTCGAGCGGATCGCCAACCAACAGTGGTGTTGCTTCTTGCAATCCGCATCCAGTGAGCATGAGAACAGCCGTTACGACATTTTAGTGGCTGATCCCATCGCCACGGTTTGTACTCGAGCAGAAATATCCACGGTTAGACTTGGCGAGCAACACTACCAAAGCAAACAAGCCCCCTTCGATTTATTAGAAAAACTGCGGCTGCAATTATTTTCTAAGGCGACGGATCAGCAACTTGAGCTCCCATTTTGCGGTGGTGCTCTGGGACTTTGGTCATACGATTTGGGTCGCCAATTGGAGCCGCTACCACAACGTCTTCAAGCTGATCTGCGTAGCCCGGATATGGCAGTCGGATTTTATGACTGGGCCTTGATCTATGACCACCAACAACAACGTAGTACTCTCGTGCACCACGCTGATCATGATGATCAATTAAGCGCCTATGCACAGCTGGTAGAACGCGAGCAATGGTTATTACAACAGCAAGCGGCACCTGAGCAAACATTTAGTTTAACCAGCCAATGGCAGAGCAACCTTAGTCAGGCACAGTATCAGCAACGTTTTGCTCAGGTGCAACAATACCTACTCAGTGGCGACTGCTACCAAATTAATTTAACCCAACGCTTTCAAGCCAGCTATCAAGGTAGTGAACTCACTGCTTATCAAAAACTGATTGCAGCCAACAAAGCACCATTTTCGGCGTTTTTACGCCTCGAAGACAGCTGTATTCTGAGTGTATCGCCCGAACGTTTTATTCGCCTGAAACAAGGAATGATCGAAACCAAACCGATTAAAGGCACTCGCCCGCGCAGTAGCGATCCGGCTAAAGATAGAGCTTTAGCCGAAGAACTGGCCATCGCGGAAAAAGATCAAGCCGAGAACTTGATGATTGTCGACCTATTGCGAAATGACATTGGCCGAGTCGCCAAGTCTGGCAGTGTGACAGTGCCCAAGCTATTTAATATAGAATCGTTCCCTGCGGTGCACCATCTGGTGAGTACCATTCGCGCAGAACTTGCCAAACAGTACTCAAGCGAACAACTTCTAGCGGCCTGTTTTCCTGGAGGATCAATCACTGGCGCGCCTAAAATCCGGGCGATGCAGATTATTGAAGAACTTGAAGCAAACCGCCGTAACGCCTATTGTGGAGCTATCGGTTATATCAGCGCCAATGGCGATATGGATACCAATATCACGATCCGAACTTTGGTATGTGAACAACAGCAGATCTATTGTTGGGCTGGCGGCGGGATTGTGGTTGACTCTGAGGTCGATGCCGAATACCAAGAATGTTTCGATAAGCTCAGTCGTATTTTGCCAGCCTTACAGTAAGGCTGAGACTCAAGGATCCAATTGTATTTATGCATACCCACCACTACCTACAACGCTATCTATTGCATCCTGCTGTGGCCAACTCAGCCAAGTCAACAAAGCAAGCTGCGGCAGTCTTGGTGCCAATCATCGCCCAGCCAGGACAAACGGAGCAACTGGTACTGACTCAGCGCAGCGCTCAGTTACGGCATCACCCCTCGGAGATCAGCTTTCCCGGCGGGAAATACGACAGCACCGATCACAACTTACAACACACTGCATTGCGTGAAACCGAAGAAGAAATAGGAATTAACCCCAAGTTATTTACCATTTTAGGGCAACTTCCGCAGTTAAATACCGTCAGCAATTTCTCGGTGAGTCCCTTTATCGCGACCGCCAAGCAAGACCTTGCGTTTAAGATCAACGACAACGAAGTGGCTCAAGTGATTGTTTTACCCTTGCAGCCTTTTTTGTCTTTAAGCAATTATCAGGGCTATCGTTTTTATCGCAAAGGCCGCGTGAAACAGGTTTATTTCATCGAAGTCGAAAAGCACGTCATTTGGGGAGCAACCGCGCAAATATTGTATAATTTGGCCTCTCATTGTTGCGGATAACTAGATATACTTAGCACAACAGAATTAATAACTTATTCGATTCGATTTTTTAGGTAACAACATAAATGGTAAGTTTATTTGACCTTTTTTCCATTGGTATTGGTCCATCCAGCTCTCATACCGTAGGCCCGATGAAGGCGGCGAAACTATTTGCTGAAAATTTACAACCGCAATTCCAGCGGATCAATCACTTACAAGTCGAGCTATTTGGCTCGTTAGGCGCCACCGGGAAAGGCCACGGCACAGGTAAGGCAGTCATTCTCGGCCTATTAGGCGAAACTCCCGAGTCTATTGATATTGATGCCGTTGAGCAAATGTTACAAGAGGTAGAACAAAGCCAAGAGTTAAATTTATTAAACTCTAAAATAATTAACTTTCCAAAAGTTGGCGCGATTGTTTTTCACCGACGTAGAAGCTTACCTGTGCACAGTAATGCCTTACGTTTTACCGCCACACTCGACAATGGTAAAACCATTTCGGCAACCTACTACTCGATTGGTGGAGGTTACATTATTGAAGATGGCGAAGCCGTTGCAGCCCATGAGGCTAACTACCCCTACCCTTACGACAGTGCCGATTCCTTACTATTACGCTGTAAAGAAAGCGGTAAAAGCATCGCTGCGGTGGTTTCTTGCAATGAGCAAGTACATTGTTCTACGCGTAGCATTAGCGCGTACACCCAACAAATTTGGCAAACAATGCAAGCCTGTGTGGCTCGCGGTATGGGAGAAGAGGGGATCTTACCCGGCGGCCTCAAGCTAGCTCGACGAGCCCCCTGCTTAAAGCGTCAGCTCAATTCGCAACAAAACCTAAGCTCTGACCCCCTCAATGTTATGGACTGGGTCAATTTATATGCGCTTGCCGTTAGCGAAGAAAATGCCGCAGGTGGACGCGTGGTTACCGCCCCGACCAATGGGGCCGCGGGGATCATTCCTGCCGTATTACATTACTATCACAATTTTGTACAAGCCTTAGACCAAGATGCCCTAAATCAGTTTTTTTTGACCGCCACCGCAATTGGCTCTTTATATAAAACCAACGCTTCAATTTCTGGTGCCGAAGTTGGATGTCAGGGCGAGGTGGGCGTCGCCTGCTCAATGGCGGCAGCTGGCTTAACGGCTCTATTTGGCGGCAAACCCGAACAAATTGAAAATGCAGCCGAGATCGGCATCGAACATAATCTAGGACTCACCTGTGACCCCATCGGTGGTTTGGTACAAGTTCCTTGTATCGAACGCAATGCGATGGGCGCATTGAAGGCGATTAATGCCGCACGTTTAGCGCTTCGCGGGAGTGGAGAACACAAGGTATCGCTAGACAAAGCGATAAAAACGATGTGGGAAACTGGTCGTGATATGAAGAGTAAGTACAAAGAAACATCGCGCGGTGGTTTAGCGGTCAACATTATCGAGTGTTAAAGCAGTCAGCTAACTGGCGAATTAAAATCAGAAACAATGAAAGCAGTCACTTCGACTGCTTTTTTGAACACTTAAATGGTTGGTAATTGGATCTCGTTGAACAAAGCTTCAACTTCATCGAATGATTTTGCTTGTACTGCCCTATCGACTAAATCGCGAGTCAAATGAGGAGCAAAGCGTTCGATGAAATCATACATATAGGTCCGTAGGAAGGTTCCTTTTCGGAAACAAATTTTAGTGGTACTCGCTCTAAATAAGTGACTCGCATCAATCGCGACTAAGTCCTGATCTTGTTGCTTATCAATCGCCATCGTTGCCAATACCCCGACACCAATGCCCATTCGCACATAAGTTTTAATCACGTCGGCGTCGGTGGCAGTAAAGACAATTTTGGGTACCTTACCCGCACGGCCAAAGGCGTCGTCAAGGTCTGAGCGTCCAGTAAAACCAAAAATATAGGTGACTATTGAATGTTTAGCTAAATCATTAATGGTCACAACTTCACCATTCAGATGTTTCTTCGCCAGCTCATGATCGGGTGGTACGAGAATACTCCGGTTCCAGTGATAACACGGCAACATCACCAAATCGGAAAAGATATGTAAGGCCTCGGTCGCAATCGCAAAGTCTGCACTGCCCTTGGCAACCGCTTCGTTAATTTGATTGGGCGTGCCTTGATGCATATTTAACGAAACATTCGGATAACGATGAATAAAACCTTGAATCACTTCTGGTAGGGCATAACGTGCTTGAGTATGGGTGGTGGAAATGTTTAATGAGCCTTGGTCAGGATGAGTATGCTGACTAGCCACAGCTTTAATGCTCTCCACCTTCGCCATAATTTCATTGCTGATCCGTATAATTTCTTGGCCAGCAGGGGTGACTTGGCTAAGATGTTTGCCACTACGTTTAAAGATTTGTACCCCTAACTCGTCTTCTAACAAGCGGATCTGCTTACTAATCCCCGGTTGCGAGGTATATAAACTTTCGGCAGTTGCAGATACGTTAAGGTTATTATTAACGACTTCTGCGATATAGCGTAATTGCTGTAATTTCATTTTGTTAGATTCTCTAGCGCCAAACTGTCTTAACCACAAATATACCCGCGAGTTAAGCTCTTATTACATTTTTTCATAAGTATATAGCCATTGCAGACCATAATGAAATCACTTTCCATTGATTTTAACAAAGCGGAAGCAACATTAGCTTAGATTGGGCTGCGACTCACCACTTAAGTGAATACAAAGACCACTAAAGCGAGAAAAGCTTAACGCAAACTTCTCACCAACTGAGCCGAGTTTCGCTTCAGTAAACGTAAGGTTGAACTCGCCCCCATACTGGCAATCACCACCATTCCCAACACTGGGCCAATCAACCACAGGCTCCAGTTCAACATCGGTCGGATCTCAAACACTTGAGTTTGTAGTAACAATAATACCCCTTGAGCTGCGCACGCGGCGATGAAGCCAGATAATAGACCGAGGATAACAAATTCATAAATCACAGCATTTCTCAATACTTTACCGCTAGCACCTAGAGTGCGTAGAATCACCGTTTGCAGTCGGCGTTCTTGTAACGAGCCCTGCACTTGAGCAAATAGCACTAAACTACTGGCTAACAGTACCACCACCAACACCAATCGAAGCGCCAGTGATACTTGGTCAACCACTTGGCTTAACTGCTGAATCAGAGCCTTCACATCAATTAATACCAAGGTAGGAAAACTCGCCATAGTTTCAGCCATCCAAGCACTTTTATTGGCTGGTAAATTAAAAGAACTCAAATATCCACTTGGAAAAGAGGCCATCACATCTTGACTCAATAGCACAAAGAAATTTGGTTGCATGGTATTCCAATCAACACTGCGAATACTGCTTACCTTTACTTCAAAGGTACTGGCTCCCACCATAAAACGCAGCGTATCACCGAGTTTAATCGCTAAACGCTCGGCAAAATCTTGCTCCACCGAAGCTTGCTGCTGGCTTTGAGGGCTTAACCACTGGCCATCAATTACTTGATTTCGATAGGGTAAGTCTGCAGTGCTACTTAAATTAAGTTCCCGACCAGCCCCACGACGACGCGACGATTCCTTATCTGAATATTCGCCATTGGCTTGCTGACTCACTAGCTCATCATTGATCGCCACTAAGCGCCCACGCAACATCGGAAACAAGGGGCCCAAATTAATGTTCTCGGCCGCGAAACGATCGATTAATGGCTGTTTTTGCTGTTGGCTAATATTGTAAACAAAATGGTTAGGAGCCCCGGCCGGCAGTTGTTGCTGCCATTCGCTAATGAGATCCTGTTGAATCACCCACACCACTAAAGCAAGTTTGATGGCAACGGTAAAGCCAATCAACTGAACCCGATTCTGCTTTGCTCTTTTATAAAGCGATGAGACCGCAATTTTAAGGCTCACGTGACCTAAATTGCTTGAACGTTTTTTAAGTAGCCACAGCAATAGCTGGCTGGTTAACAACAGCACCAACACCGCCAATAAACCTACGCCCAATAGAATAAGGCTGAGCGATAAAGATGCGCTATACAACCATAATAAGCCAAACACGCTCAGCAGCATCCATAGGCCGACCCATAACGGCTTCACCACACCATCGTCGCTGTCACGACGGATCACCCGCATTGGTGCCACATTAAATAACTGTAAGAGAGTGGGCAAAGTAAAGGCAAAGCCACAAATCAAACCACTACCCACCGCCATCAGATAAGGTTTCAAACCTGCGCTTGGCAAGGTAATGTTAATACTAGCTTCCACATAATTGACCACAGGCCATTGCAAAATGGAGGCAAGTCCCAATCCCAGCAATGTTGATAACAAAACGACGCTAGATAAATGTCCAATGTAAATGCGTCTGATCTGTACTTTACTTGCCCCAACAACTTTAAACATCGCCACCGTATCGTAATGACGTTGACAGTACAGCCTGCTGGCGACCGCAATCGCCACGCAAGCCAACAAAACCCCAATTAAGCCCGCAAGCAATAAAAATTGCTGCGCCTTGGTTAAGGCATTGGCTAGCGGAGAGCTACCACTACTGACGTTAATGAAACGTTGATTATCCGCGAGCAAGGGCTTTAATTGCAGCTCTAAGTCGGCTAAACGAGATTTACTTCCTGCGAACATGTAGCGGTAAGATAAGCGACTGCCAGGCTGAACCACCTCGGTTTGAAGCACATCGGCGATATTCATCATGACCCGAGGCGCAGTCATAAATACGCTAAATGGCGCATCTGGTTCATTCACGATACGCCCGGCGATCTTTAATATCGCCTCGCCTATCTCAATTTGATCGCCAATATTTACGCCAAGCTGATAAAACAAACGTTCGGCTAAATACACTTGTCCTATCGGAACGCCTTTTATCGAGGCACCACCACTACCAGTCGGCTGTTTACTCACTCGCAACGCCCCCTTCAGTGGATAGTGATTCGACACCGCCTTCACACTCGCCAAAACTAACTTATCATTGGCATATAACATCGATGGAAAGAGCAATTGCTCCGCGTAATCTAATTGTAAGCGGCTTGCTCGCTGCGCCAAATCAAGATCAACGGGATGTCCACTACGAACCAAGCGGTCGGCGGCAATAAAGTCTCCGCTCTTAGAAAAAATGGCCTGTTCTAAACGATCAGTAATACTACTGAACAACCATACTGAGCTCACCGCAAGCACAATAGCAGCGGCAATAATCGTCAGTTCCCCACGCCGCAGTTCAGCACGAAATAAACGCCAAATCAGCTTATTCATCGAAGATTCCTTATCCGTCAATCATTTGCCCAGCTTGTAAGGTTATTTGCCTTGAGCAACGCTCCGCCAAACCTCGTTCATGGGTCACCAAAACTAAGGTCGCGCCCGATTGTTGGTTTAATGCAAATAACAAGTCTTCAATGTTTTTTCCGTTGTCACTATCTAAATTGGCGGAAGGTTCATCCGCAAACAAGACCTCGGGCTGGCAAATAAAGGCTCTCGCAATTGCAACCCTTTGTTGCTCGCCACCAGACAGTTGATTAGGATAATGATGATGGCGCTCGGTTAAGCCCACCTTATTTAGCCACTGTTCCGCCAACTCCTTAGCCTTGGCGATCCCTTTTAATTCTGCCGGTAACATAACGTTTTCCAGAGCAGTTAAGGCTGGAACTAATAAAAACTGTTGAAAAATAAAACCCACTTTATCGCGTCTTAAACGTGCCCGTTGCTCTTCATCTAAGGCCGACAATTTTTCGCTGCATAATTCAACCTCTCCCTGGCTGGCGCTATCCAAGCCAGCTAAAATACTGAGTAAGGTAGTTTTTCCTGAACCAGATGCGCCCACAATGGCAAGTGATTCTCCTTGGTTAATTTGCACATTGATATCTTTTAATAAGCTCAAACTCCCATTTGGAGTGGCAACCTGATGATTGAGTCCAGTTGCATTTATGATTATCTTAGAGGGAGACGACTGTGATTCTACTGACATAAATAGGTACTCGATAATGATTGTTACTCGGAAAACTGGGTATTACGTATTCAGCTTATTGCTGGTTTTACTCTGTTTGACAATAAATACCAAAGCTAGAGCAAATACCAAATCGATGTTAATCCTCGGTGATAGTTTAAGTGCCGCCTACGGTATGACCCTTGAGCAAGGCTGGGTATCACTCACTGAACAACACTATCGAGACAACAATAAGCCGTTATACTTAATTAATGCAAGTATCAGCGGTGAAACCAGCGCCGGTGCTTTACGAAGATTACCAGATTTATTGGCAGAACATCCTGTCGATTGGCTACTTATTGAGCTTGGTGGTAATGATGGCCTACAAGGCCAGGCGATTAACAGTATCACCGATAATCTTACAGCAATGGTGCAACTCGCCAAGCAGCAAGGTATACAAGTGGCGGTGATGCAAATCCGCATCCCGCCAAACTATGGCAAACGTTACACCACTGCCTTTGAAAGCTTATATAAAACGCTGGCAGAACAACAACAGATCAATTACTTACCTTTTTTTATTGAAGATATCGCGACCCAAAGCGAATTGATGCAAAACGATGGGATCCATCCCAATCAGCAGGCGCAAGCCTTGATTAGTCGGCGGATGCAGCAGCAATTACTTGAATTAGTTCAAGATTAGCCACAGTAACTTTAAATAATTAATGCTTCTAGACACGGCTTATTCGTCCGTAAAACAGTCTATTGATTAGACCGAGCTGACGCTGATAACCGACAAGCTTGATTTGAATCAGAACGCTCAATTATCCATCAATCAGTTTGTGGTAACTATATTTGAATGTGAAACCAAGCTTATGCCCGAAATGAAGCAATTGAGGAGGCCTAAGCTGTTTGGGCGAAACCGCGAGATGGTTGAAGTAAACGAGAGAGAGGCATGACCCGATCGTGCATCACTTTAATGGCTTCAAATTGACCTAAACTTTTACGCTGGTCCAATTGCAAGCCTGCTTCAATGGTCATCACCGTATAGCTTTGCTCACTGCGCTCAACAATCACACAGCGACTATGCGCGTAATCACTTTGTAGTACCACCAGTTGACCCAATTGCAAATCGCTTTGCTGAACGGTGCCGATACTCTTGAAAAACCAACTTTGCGGCATCAACGGTTTAAGAAATTGCGCGGCGGCTAAAGCATTTAAACAAATTTGAACTTTAATCGCTTCAGACCAATTAACCTCTTCTAATTGCTCTAAAAATTGATAATAAAGCTGAGTCTGTTCGGTCGTGAAAGGACTGTCTTCTTGAGCATGTAGAACACAACGCTTTTTACACAACTTAGACACAAACAGCATATTAGGCCCCAAGTCCAGAGTCATTACTCCTTTATTGGTATCGAATATCCAGTGCCATTGTTTATTAGGTTGTATTAACATTTTAAAAAGACAGATCTATCCATGTGAGTTCACTTAATAAACAAATGTACTACGTGAACTCAATAATAACAAATAAATTTAAAAATTTTTTATATAACTTTGGAAATCTGCTTAATTAATTCGGGACCTTTATAAATAAATCCACTATATATTTGAACTAGTTTGGCTCCCGCTTCCATTTTTTCTTTTGCAGCCATCCCTGAGTCTATTCCGCCAACACCAATGATCGGGATCTCCGATTTTAAATAATGATCTAATTTACGAATAACTTCTGTCGATTTTAATTGCAAAGGACGCCCGCTTAAACCTCCAGCCTCACTAGCATGGTTCATCCCCTCAACCATTGAGCGCTCTAGGGTGGTATTGGTTGCAATCACCCCATCTAATTTATAACGGATCAGACTGTAACTAATTTGTTCAATTTCCGCTTCTGATAAATCAGGTGCTATTTTAATCAACAGTGGTACATGTTTATTATATTGTTGGCTAAGTTGATCTTTTCGCTCAGTAAGATCCTTTAATAGATCTTCTAGCGCTTCACCATATTGTAAGGATCTTAAACCGGGAGTATTTGGACTAGAAATATTAACTGCGATATAAGAGGCATGGGCAAAGGCTTTATTCATACCGATTAAATAATCGTCTTTACCATTTTCAACAGGCGTATCAAAGTTTTTACCAATATTGATCCCAAGGATCCCTTTGAACTGGCTTTGCTCAACCTGATTGATTAAATAATCGATCCCTTTATTATTAAAGCCCATTCGATTAATTAAACCTTCGGCTTCTAATACCCTAAAAATACGAGGCTTTTCGTTACCTGACTGAGCGCGAGGGGTTACCGTTCCAACTTCTATAAAACCAAAGCCCATTGCAGCAAAAGCTTGAATACACTCGCCATTCTTATCTAAACCAGCCGCTAAGCCGACCGGATTAGGAAACGTAAGTCCCATTAGTTCTACTGGGTTGGCTGGAACTTGTTGGCGGTACAGTCTGTCAAGTAAGGTTCCGCCAGTACGCTTAAACATCTCGATAGTCAGATCATGAGCGGATTCAGGATTTAGTTGAAAAATTAGTTTACGAGCGAGTGGGTAATACATTTAGACTCCTAGTATAAGACCCCCGAAGATGCAGGGCTTCGGGGGCAGTATTTTATACTAGTTTACCGAGCAATTTAAATTTAATAGATTCAATTCCCTTAATAATACTGAAAATTTCGCAAATTCATGGATATTTCCGGTTTTGAAGTCGGCCAACATCTGATTCCAGCGAAGCAAAAGGCTCTCGTGAGCGGCTAACCAATCATCCAAAGCATTTTCACTTTCCATCTGAGTCGCCCATTTTAGAGCACTCATGGTAAGCTGCCGTTGTTGCCAGTCGAGATCTTCTCTAAAAGAAGAACGCGCTAAGGCCTGCCAATGGTTATCTACCGCTTGGATATTAATTTGCTCTAGGAACCAATGTAAGCCGATATTTGCACCAAGATTAAAGTACAGTCTTGCCACCGTAACAATATCTTGCTCGCCTTGTTCAGCAATCTCGGTGAGGTCTAAGATCGAAAACATCGAATCCATCTTGGCCATGGTACTGGCTAACTCTGCTGGCACATGTTGCTGCTGCAGCTTATCTGCTTGCTGATTTACCAAGTCCACCTCATCGCTGGCAAGTACGTCCAGTAACTGCTGATTTAGTTGCAAATAACTCGGGCGATAACGTTCTATTTGCTCTGCGATGGTCAAGGAGCGATCTCTTAGTGTTAAGAAACGTCGCGTGGCTCGACGTATAGTCCTGCGCAAGCTGTTAATCATGCTCAATTGAAGTTGCGCATTCACTCGATTATCCAAGGCTTCAATTTGCTCATAAAGCTCCCATGCGCCAAAGACTTCACAAGCAGTCATATAACAAGTACAAATTTCTGCGGCGCTCGACCCCGTTTCTTCAATCAGGCGAGTGACAAAGTTAAAGCCAACATCATCGACCACCTGGTTCGCCAAACGAGTCGCCACAATCTCTTGGCGAAGTGGATGCTGATGCATCTGTTCAACATAACGTTGCTGCAATAAAGCAGGGAAAGACTTAATCAAAGTTTGACTAAGATAGGGATCCTCGGTTACTTCGGAAACATTAAACCATTCTTTCAAGGCCATTTTGCCATATGCAACCAACACCGCTAATTCGGGTCTGGTGAGCCCTTGACCATTTGCCTCTCGCTCTAATAACTCTTCATCGCTAGGCAAAAACTCTAAACTTCGGTTTAAACGCCCTTCCCGCTCTAAAATATGCATAAAGCGGCTAACTTCTTTAACGGTACTCTCACCAAGTTGTTCCGTCGCACTGATCGATTGACTCTGACGATAGGCATTTTCTAATACAATGAGTGACACATCTTCGGTCATTTCAACTAACAATTTGTTACGTTGTTTTTCTGTAAGATCACCATTTGTCACCAAGCCATTGAGCAAAATTTTAATATTCACTTCATTATCGGAGCAATCTACACCACCCACATTATCGGTGAAATCGGTATTAATTCGACCGCCATTCTCGGCAATTTCAATACGGCCAAGCTGAGTAATCCCAAGATTGCCCCCTTCACCAACAATTTTCGCGCGAAGTTGCTTACCATTGATCCGCAACGAATCATTAGCGCGATCACCAACGTCGGTATTGGATTCGGAACTGGCTTTGATATAAGTCCCAATACCACCGTTCCAAAATAAATCAACAGATGCACATAGGATCAACTGAATCAAAGCATTTGGCGTAACACTGCTTAGTTTGGTATCAAGTAGACGCTGAATTTCAGGGCTTAGCTTAATCGACTTAGCACTACGTAAGAAAATGCCTCCACCTTCAGAGATTAAACTGTTGTCGTAGTCTTGCCATGAGGAACGCGGTAATTCAAATAGCCGTTTACGTTCTTGGTAAGAACGCGCTACATCAGGATTGGGGTCAATAAAGATATGCATATGGTTGAAGGCAGCAACTAAACAGGTATGTTCCGAAAGCAACATCCCATTCCCAAATACATCACCTGCCATATCCCCAACTGCGACACAGCTAAAGTCGGAGGTTTGACAATTCACGCCAATTTCTCGGAAATGACGTTTTACCGACTCCCAAGCCCCTCGAGCAGTAATCCCCATACCTTTATGATCGTAACCGTTACTGCCACCGGATGCGAAGGCATCCCCCATCCAGAATTGATACTCCTGACTAATTTGGTTGGCAATGTCAGAGAAAGTTGCGGTACCTTTATCGGCGGCCACCACCAAATAAGGATCATCAGGGTCACGTCGAACCACTTGGGGAGGCGCAATAATCTCTCCCTTAATATTATTATCGGTAATATCCAATAAACCGCGAATAAAGGTGCGATAACACTGTTTGCCTTCGGTTAACCAAGCATCTCGATCACTCGGCGCAGGCAAACGCTTACAAACAAAACCACCTTTAGCACCGACTGGTACGATCACCGTGTTTTTCACCTGTTGAGCTTTGACTAGACCCAGTACCTCAGTTCTAAAGTCTTCACGTCGATCAGACCAGCGCAGTCCACCTCGAGCAACTTTACCTCCCCGTAGGTGAACCCCTTCGACTCTCGGCGAATAAACAAAAACTTCGAACATTGGCACAGGCTGCGGCATATCCGAAATTTGCCGAGGGTCAATTTTAAAGGAGATATAGTCTTTAACTTGTTTGTCTGCAGTAAGCTGGTAAAAATTGGTCCGTAAAGTTGCTTTAATCATCTCTAAGTAACGACGAATAATTCGGTCATCATCTAGGTTTTCGACACCATCCAACAAACTAATCAACTTCGCTTCTATCTTTTCTTCGGTCTTTTCAGAACGCTTTAGACTGGGATTAAAACGACGATGGAATAAATCCATTAATAAGGTAGATATTTGCGGGTAACTTGCGAAGGTTTCTTCAATATAACTTTGGTTAAAATTACTGCCGATCTGACGCATATACTTCGCGTAGGCTCTGAGTAAGGCAACATTTCTACCGGACACTTGCGCAGCCAAAACCAAGCGATTGAAACCGTCGTTTTCAAGCTGTCCAGACCAAATTTCAGCAAAGGCTTGTTGGAAATTATCACGATTTTTTTCGATGTCCAAAGCTTGTTCGCCCACAAACAACATCGAAAAGTCCAACAACCAATATACTTTATTATCGCTGCTGGTTAAGCGATATGGTGTTTCACCAATCACCCGCAAGCCCATATTTTCTAACATCGGTAATACATCAGAAAGATGTAACGGTTCATTCAAATGAAATAATTTTAAGCGGACATGATTGTTATTAATATTCTCTTCTTGGGGCCGATAGAACAACATCCCCAATTGATTCTCATCACTGAGTTCTTCAAATTGCATGATATCGGCAACAGCCGAACCCGGTAGCACGTCTTCTTTATATGAACGAGGAAAAGCACTTTGATATTTACTGCTTAATTGAATCGCACGCTCTTCACCGAAATTAGATACCAAAGAATCTGATAAACGGTCTTCCCAGGTTCTAGCGGCTTCAATTAGGTTAGTTTGTAACTGGCTCAAATCAAACTCCTGATTGCTATTATCTACTCTCACTAGATAGTGAGTGCGCGCCATTGAGCCTTCAGTGTAATAGGTTGTAAATTCGACTTCTTCCGTGGATTTAAAGTGTTGCTTGAATATCTCTTGGCTATCTATCCTTAAAGCCGTGTTATAACGGTCTTTGCTGGTATAAACCAAGCAAGAGTAGAAACGCCCGTATAAATCTTTTCGCACAAACAACTTCACTAAGTCGCGCTCTTGAATTTGCTCGACACCTAAACCAATATTCAACAATTCCTCTTCACTCGCCTGGATCAACTCATCTCTGGGATAAGTTTCCATAATATTCAGCAATGACTTATATGCATGAGACCCTTCGGGTAGAGCCGAGTTAACCATAATTCGAGCAAGCTTTTGATTAATCAAGGGGATTTCTAGAGGACTGCGATTATAGATAGAAGAAGCATATAAACCGACAAAACGATGCTCTCCAATCACCTGACCCGCTTTATTAAAAACTTTAATCCCAACGTGATCGATATAAGCAGGACGATGCACTCGCGACTTATGATTACTCTTGTTCAACACCAACGGCGTCTGATTCGTCGCCAGTTCACGACCGGCCTCGGTATAGCTCGATAAAGAGACTACCTGACTCGTCACATATTCTCGGTAGAGACCTAAACTGCCTTCGTCATCGGGAATCAACTGAAAGTCCCCTTTCACTTCTTTGAGTGCGTAGTGACGATAGCCCATCAGCGTAAAGTTGTGATCAGACATCCACTCTAAAAAAGCACAGCTCTGAGCTAGTAAATAGTTGTCTATTGGCCCTTTAGTTTTGGCCAAGTCTGCGGTGACATCAATTAACTTTTGCAGCATCACCTGCCAATCATTAACCACCACTGCGACTTCGTCCAAGACCTTACTCAGTTCGTTACTCAACTTACGCAAGGCTGTTTCGTCGCTTTGGCGGTCAACTTCAATCATGAATATGGTTTGATTGCCAAACTCACTATGCTGCACGTCATATACAGCGGTCACTTGATTATTCTCATCGCGGTCTAAACGCATTGGTTGATGCAATAATAAGTGAGTATTAATGCCACTGCGAACCAAGGCCATTCGAACCGAATCAACTAAAAACGGTGAATCTGGTACAACAATTTCGATAATCGTGTGGGTAGATTGCCAACCGTGACGGCTTAACTCAGGGTTATAGACTTTAATATGTCGGTCACAAGTTTTTGTAAGATTTAGCGTATTCCATAAGCCAACTCCGACCCCATATAAGTCGCTGTCACTGCGATTGGCCAGGTCGTCACTGCCTAGCCCAGAAAACAGCCGAGTTAAAAACTGCTCAGCTAAGGGCGCCGCCCTTGCATCCAGTTTCTGGTTAACAATTTGATAGACTTTCTTAAGTAATACGGAGGCGTGTTGCTGCGCTCTTGTCATAACGCATTCCTTTTCTAAGTAGAGTAATATTATTATTGTGTAAAACAACAGCTTATTGTTTATTTGAGTGTAGTCGGGTTTAAAAATTAATCGAAAAATAACTCGAACAACTACAGCGGCAATTAAACCATGTTTTTACATATATACAACATTGTTCACTAGATTTTTTGAAGAGATATGAATTTATTTTGGTTATCGGTCGATAATACAAAACGACCGCTAATGCCTGAAGCATTTAAAAAGGACAAAAAACGCAACGCGGGAATTTGCACCCGCGTGCCTTTATCATCAACAGCGATCACCGAACGGGCACTACCTCGGTAGACCCGCTCAAACTCCAGATATGAAATATGTAAATTAAAATAATACTGTTTCATACTGAAAACGATACTGATTAAGCTCTGAGTTGTTGTAAACCATTGGTGACTTTTTCATAAAGATCTTTACTCAAGTCTGGCAAATCTGCTAAACGTTGTAATTGCTCAATAATCAAGTCTTTACGTGGTTGATCAAGTTTTACCGTTTGGATCAAAGGTGTAATCAAGCGCGATGCCACTTGTGGGTTTTGTTGATTTAAGATACACAAAACATCGGTTAAATAACAATAGCCAGAACCATCTTTTGCGTGAAACTTTCGAAGGTTATTATTTACAAAACTTCCAATTAAGGCGCGAACACGGTTGGGATTTTCCATGCTAAAGCTCGGATGTTCGGTGAGGGCTTTAACCCGAGCGAGACTATCTCCTTGTGCAAAATTAGCCTGTAAGGCAAACCATTTATCCATGACTAAACCATCATGTTGCCAGTGTTGCTCATAATCATCAAACATCTGCTGCCGCTGCTCAATTTGGGCATTGTTAGCCGCTGCCATTGCCGCCAGCTTATCGGTCATTAATGAACTCTCAAAATAGGCTGCCAAGACCACTTCTGGCTTAATATATGCCACATACTGTAAGCAAGCGGCACGCAAAGAGCGCCACGCGATATCAGAATGCGCCAGAGTTTGCTGCTCAGATCCGGCACATAAACGCTCAAGGGATACAAATTCTTCACTTAAACGATTGGCCAGTACAGAAATAAAGAAGTCTCTCGACTCAGCAATCGCATCGACATCCACCGCGGCAAAGCTATCGGCGATTTCGTTTTCACTACTAATCGTTAATAATTCAGCCAATAAACCATTATCGAGCTGACGATCATTGAGTAATTGTCGGAAGGTTTCAACAATTTCATCGGCAACATTCAGCGTTTGGCCCTGCTGTAACAGCCCAACCGCTTGCTGCATCCAACGTGCGACTAGCTTTTGCATGCCATCCCAACGAGCAAAAGTATTACTCGCATGGTTAATGATCAGTAACAATTCAGTTAGTGAATAATCCATTTCTAGTTTTACAGGTGCAGATAAATCTTGCAGCAATACCACGGTTGGTTGGCTAGTGATGCCATCAAATACCCAGCTTTGCTCAGCCGATGTTAACTCAAGCACTGAAGATAGCGTTTGCCCTTGAGCAGTAAGCGCTAAACTTTGACCATCACTGGCTAATAACTCGATAGACACCGGAATATGTAAGGCCTGCTTTTGCGTTTGATCTGCGGTGGCCGCAGTATGTTGCGAAATACTAAGATTAAACTGCTGCGCTTGTTTATCGTAATTGCCAATGGCATTTAAAATAGGGGTACCCGATTGGCTGTACCATAACTTAAATTGGCTAAGATCTTTGCCGCTGGCATCTTGCATCGCATTCACAAAGTCATCGCAGGTGACTGCTTGTCCGTCGTGACGCTCAACATAAGTTTTCATCCCAGCTTGAAAGGCCGCTTCACCTAATAAGGTGTGTAACATACGGATCACTTCTGCGCCCTTTTCGTAAACTGTTAAAGTGTAGAAATTATTCATTTCAATCACCTTATCAGGGCGAATTGGATGGGCCATTGGTCCCGCATCTTCGGCAAACTGATGACTACGTAAAATACGTACATTTTTGATCCGATTGACGGCCCTTGAGCCCAAATCAGAGCTGAATTCTTGATCTCGGAATACCGTCAAGCCTTCTTTTAAAGAGAGTTGAAACCAATCTCTACAGGTAATTCGGTTACCAGTCCAGTTATGAAAATACTCGTGACCAATGACCGCTTCTATGCCTAAGAAATCACTATCGGTGGCGCTCTGTTTGTTCGCTAGAACATATTTTGAATTAAAGACATTAAGGCCCTTATTTTCCATCGCGCCCATATTGAAGAAATCGACAGCTACAATCATATAAATGTCGAGGTCATATTCTAAGTTAAAACGTTGCTCGTCCCACTTCATCGCCTCTTTCAGGGATTGCATCGCGTGTTCACTTCGATCCAAATTACCCTTATCGACAAATAACTCGAGCGCAATCCGCCGCCCCGATTGGGTAACAAAACTGTCTTCAAGTAAATCAAAATCACCCGCAACTAATGCAAACAAGTAACATGGTTTGGGAAATGGGTCTTGCCAGCGCACCCAATGTTTACCATTGTCGAGGTCGCCCTGCTCTATCTTATTACCATTAGCGAGTAGATACGGATAAGCTGCTTTGTCAGCAATAATTTTGGTGTGATAGGTCGCTAAAACATCTGGCCGATCGAGGAAGTAGGTGATCCGTCGAAATCCTTCGGCTTCACACTGAGTACAAAAAGCATTCCCTGACTGATACAAACCTTCGAAGGCCTTGTTTTCGACCGGATTAATTTGAGTCACAATTTCTAAATCGAAACTTGTCGGCAAGTTACTCAACACTAATTGACTGTCAGTAACGTGGTAATCGGTGTGTGCTTGCTGATTGACCTTGATGGACAGCAGTTGCAGCTTTTCCCCATCTAAGACTAAATCTTCGGCGGAGGCATCGACCCGAAGCACCTTGGATACCGCTGTCACCTTAGTATGATTAGGCTCGAGGTCAAATTCTAAATCCACCTGCTCGATGGTATATTGAGGTGCTTGATAATCTGCACGATATTTAGCGACGGGTTGGGCTGCTAGTTCTGCCATGACTCTTCCTTTTAGTAGAAATTCAAAAATAAACTAAAACGTGTTTAAGTCGGTTTATCTTCAGTCGTAAAATTGTAATAAACGCTCAGGTTTAAAAAAACCATTTTAAAACAATATGCTGATGAATCTAAACTAAAAAAGCGACATCAATGAGTACTTGGGCAAAGAAGTGTCAATCGAGTGACTACAATCGTAAAAGATAAACAGACCGAGTTGTATTGTAAGAGATATTGGCGACTGCTGCTAACGATTTTAAAGGGACTAAAAAGCAAAAAGTCGGCCTAAGCCGACTTATCAGGTGTTGTATATCAAAATGCCAGCAAACCAACGGCGTTTAAAAACACCAGTGCGATGGCAATTGGAGAAATAAAACGAACACTCTTCATGAACAAGCTAAAGTTACGGCTTTTCATACCAATCCCCTGTTTAACACGCTCCCCCTGCATCATCCAACCGACAAATATAGTGATTAGTAATCCGCCTAATGGTAGTAATACGCTTGCCGTTAGATAATCAAGGATCTCAAAAAAGTTGCTTCCCATGGGGCCGGCATCTATCTGTGCAAATTCCCAACCACTAAATGAAGCAATCGTTCCCAAACTGAGTAGCCAAACTGCAAAGCCTGCAATGACGGCGGCAACGTTACGACGTAAGCCGCGACGCTCAACCAAGTAAGCAGCACTCGATTCAAGCAAGGCGATTGCAGAAGTAAATGCAGCGACCACCACCATCACAAAGAATACCACAGAGACAAGCGATCCCATTGGCATGGAGCCAAAAGCAATCGGTAATGACACGAACAATAAACCGGGTCCTGCACTCGGCTCAATACCGTGAGCAAACACAATAGGATAAATAGCTAAACCAGCCATCAGCGCAACCACGGTATCGGCAATCGCGATATAAATAGAAGTTTTAGCTATCGAAGTGCCTTCAGGCAAGTAAGCACCGTAGATCATCATGATCCCAGATGACAAACTAAGGGTGAAGAAAGCATGACCGAGAGCTATCATCACGCCATGAACAGTTAATTTAGAAAAATCAGGTTTAAACATAAAATTAACTGCGGCAGCAAAATCACCGGTCACTGCGGCATAAACCATAATCATTGCCAACAATACAAACAACGCAGGCATCAACAAATAGACCACCCGTTCTAAACCCTTAGTGACCCCCTTCGCTAAGACCAGAATGGTTGCCCCAATCACAATGCTTGCCCACAAGGTGAGTTGCAAAGGATCAGAAGTTAAAGCACCAAACATTGCTCCAACTTGCTCTGCATTACCTGCAGCTGCCGAGATATCTCCTGATAACGATTTAAATACATAAGCCACTGCCCAGCCAGCAATCACAATGTAAAAGCTTAACACCAAGAACCCAGCCAATACCCCCATGCCACCAATAAATGCCCAATGTTTAGAGCGTCCATGTTCAAGCGCTACTTTCGCGACCGCGTTGGCTGGTGTAGAACGCCCTTGTTTACCTAGGTAAACCTCTGCCATCATCACCGGAATGCCGATGAACATAATGCATAAAAGGTAAACGAGTACGAAAGCACCGCCGCCGTTCTCTCCCATGATATAGGGAAACTTCCAGATATTACCAAGCCCTACTGCGGCCCCTGTTGCCGCTAAAACGTAGGCAAAATTACTCGACCAGCGATTATTCACTGAGGTGTTATTACTCATATTTTCTCTTAATAATTGTGTATGCGAATTGCGTTCTTGTTATTGGGCGCAGATCTAAGCATAAAGCACATGTAAATTACAGAAAAAATGAATCTTTATGCTAATAATCAGGGTTCCATCTCCATATACAATCTAGTAAAGACTCAGTAATGAGTATTAAACGCTGAATGTTCATGCATATACAAAGCATGTTTCTAATTGAGAGCTTGCCACTGCTTTTCCAACCAATCTCTCTCATAAACTAATATCGGATGCACCACTCGACGCTCTTTCACGGCTTGGCGCTGTTGTTCGTTGAGAGCAACCCCATTGCTCATAAATACAAACGGGCTTAGGTGACCTTGTTTTTCAATAAATCCAACTAGGTTCATCACGCCTGTCACATAACCACTTTTAGCGTGAATATGATGTTTTAACGGAGATTTGGTGACACTGCGGCGATATTTAAGAGTGCCATTTTCTCCAGCGATGGCGAGTATACTAGGCAAAACTTGTAGTTGCGGGTCAGTTTGCCAGCGTTGCAAAAGCTGATATAACAACTCGGCACTAATCAAGTTCTCCCGTGACAATCCCGAGCCATCACGCATCACGACCTGACTCACATCCAAACCCAAAGCAGTCAATTGAGCCAAAACAATTTTACTCGCAACTGCGTAACTCGCTTTACGTCCTTGTGCTGCGGCTAGACTTTTAAAAATACTATCTGCGGTCAAATTGTCAGACTCAACCAACATAAATTTCAGTAAATCGATCAGCGGTACTGACTGATGTGTAAAAACTGTTGGAAACGGAGCTAACCGAGAACGATATTGTATTTGTCCGCTATACTTCGCCCCCAGTTGCGCCAGCACTCGGCCTAGCTTCAACGAAAAGTAACGATGCTCATCGGTAATCGAAAAGCGTAATGGCATCATTTTGGCATTTTTTGGTATACAGCCTGAAAGCTGGTAGTGATTATGATCTTTAACCACCAGACGTTGTTCACAATCTGCAGTATCAGCCGCCACCGTCATAATTTGATTGTCCATATTAAGCAAGCTCGGATCACTAATATGTAAATCACTCAATTGCCCGATTTTACCTGGTTTCAAATTGCCATTAATACAATTGCCATCAATATTCAGTGCCGATACTGGCGAAGCAAAACAAATCCCAATATCGTTCCACACCTGACCACGACTGCGATTGTGACCACTAAAGACACCATCGTCGATGGTGATTGAATGGATTTTTTTGCCATAACGGCTGAAGGCTCTCGTCAACAACGCATTCAGATCTTTGCTGCTGAAACTAGGATCGCCACTCATATGAAGATAAAGATCTAAACCTTGCTCGCTCAACTTGATACTGAGCTGAGTATTAAAACGAAAATCTGCACCTAAAAGTTTGATCGCAGCAGTTGCCGTTACGATTTTTAAGGTACTGGCTGGCACCAATAATCGTTGGCTATTCGCCTGACTGGCTGGTCCAATATAACTAAGTGTTGCGCCCCGTAAGGGCATCGTCTCGGCTTGCAACAAACCACAGACCAACAATAAAGGGATAACAAGAGGGAGGAAAAAACGCATCTTAACTCGCAGTGCACCAATGGTACCGAGAGTATATAAAAAAAGGTGAAACTAAGTTCACCTTTTCCTTTCAATTTTAGCAGTTATTGTTATTGAGCAATCAGCTCTAAACGCATTGCACGTTGGCGAACAAAGCTACGCTTAAGATGATTAAAAGTTTTCTCTGGCATACCGCTCGGTAATTCAACCGTTGAATAACTATCAAATAACTTCACGCTACCGATGTAATCGCTGCTAATGTTGGCTTCGTTAGCAATCGCGCCTACGATATGCTTGGTTTGTACACCATGTTCACGACCAGCATCAACTCGATAGGTGTTCATTTCAACATCAGCGGTACGGCGTTTACGTTTTGTCGCGCCAGCTTCAGAGCGGCTAGGACGTTCGCCTCTTTCGCCGCGAGCACTGCGCTCACCACGAGGAGCGCGAGACCGATCACCACGATCGTTACCAGCGAAACGAGCTGAACGAGGTTCAGGATCGGCTGGCAGCTTGAATGGTCGTGCTAACTGACTTTGGAACAATAAGGCTGTCGCTAATTCTAATTCAGTCATACCAAGGTTTGTCGCTAATTCGCTAGCAATGGCTTGATAATCTTCTAACTTAGTATTTTTAACCGCGGTGGTTAATTTATCTTGAAAACTAGCAATACGTTGTTTTTCGATTTGTTCACGAGTAGGCAACTCCATCGCTTCAATCTTTTGTCGTGTGGTGCGCTCGATATTGCGCAACAAACGCTGCTCACGATAACCCACAAACATAATCGCTTTACCACTACGTCCTGCTCGACCAGTACGGCCAATGCGGTGAACGTAAGCCTCAGCATCATAAGGAATATCGAAGTTAACCACGAGGCCAATACGCTCTACATCAAGACCACGAGCGGCAACATCGGTAGCGACAACAATATCCAACTTACCCGATTTTAAACGGGTGATGGTGCGCTCACGCATGGTTTGGTTCATGTCACCGTTTAAAGCGGCAACACTAAAGCCCTTCGCTTCGAGGCGCTCAGCAATTTCAGTGGTCGAACTTTTGGTACGCGAAAAGATAATCGCAGCACCATCACTATTCACTTCAAGGATCCGAGCCAAAGCTTCTATTTTGTTTAAACCAGCAACATTCCAATAGTATTGGTCAATGTTAGACACTGTTTGCGTCTTGTTGGCAATTTTTACTTCTTTCGGAGCTGACATGTAGTTCTTAGTCAGATTTTTAATTGCTGGCGGCATGGTTGCTGAAAACAACGCTGTTTGGCGTTCTTTTGGCATGTCACGCATGATGCGTTCGACATCATCAATAAAGCCCATACGCAACATTTCGTCGGCTTCATCTAATACTAAGGCTCTAAGTTGATCTAACTTCAACTTACCACGTTCTAAGTGGTCAATCGTACGTCCTGGTGTTCCTACAATAATTTGAGGGCCACGACGCAGTTCTTTAATTTGTTGTCCATAATCGGCACCGCCATAAATGGCAAGTACGCGTAAACCAGGTACATGACGGCTAAAGTCTTTAATTGCATCCGCAACCTGATTCGCCAATTCGCGAGTTGGTGCTAACACCAACATCTGCGGCACATTTAATTGTGGATCAAGCTTTGCGATTAAAGGCAAAGAAAAAGCTGCAGTTTTACCCGTTCCGGTCTGCGCTAAGCCAAGTACATCGTGTCCTTCCAGCAGTAATGGAATGGTTTTTTCCTGAATTGGAGACGGCGTCTCAAATCCAATCTCGGCAATTGCTTTTAAAATTGTTTCAGGGAGAGCAAATTGCTCAAAACTCGTACTGCTGGATTCTGTCATATTTGGCCCACGATTATTTAAAGGATGCGCACTATACGCTTTTGATCACAAAATGTCTCATTGATTTTAGCTTTTTATGGAAAAATTTTAAGCAACTTGATATAAGACAAAAAAACCACTCTAATAAAGAGCGGTTGATTCCTTCAATTAGAGCTGAATATTAGTCTATTCAGCCTCACTTTCTGGCGCAGGATGTTTTGCCGCCGTATCTTTAATTAAAGGGTGTAATTCGCCACTGCGGAACATCTCCATCACGATGTCACAACCGCCAACTAATTCGCCTTCAACCCACAGTTGTGGGAAAGTTGGCCAATCAGCATAGTTAGGCAGTTCAGCGCGAATGTCAGGGTTTTGCAAAATATCGACATAGGCAAAACGTTCACCACATTGCATTAAAGCTTCAACCGTTTGCGCTGAGAAACCACAACTAGGGAACTTTGGAGAACCTTTCATGTAGAGTAGGATCGGGTTTTCAGCAATTTGCTGCTTAATTTTATCAACAGTTTCCATTTTAAAATTCTCTAATTTTTTACACTAAGTCTATTCTAGGTGCTATGACTATACCGTAGCAAAAAAAATCTCTGATTTCACCACTTTGAGCTAGATCAATATTTTTTAATATTTTTGCTTTTCCGCCTACTGTTGTAATGCTAAACTAGTTTGTAAAGTTTTTACTATATAAAATATTGTGCTGTTGCTTCAGCCAATTATTACAAGGAGAGAGAAACATGGCTTTTACACTACCTGAACTACCTTATGCACAAGACGCGTTAGAACCGCACATCTCTGCTGAGACCTTATCTTTCCACTACGGTAAACACCACAATACCTATGTGGTAAAACTAAATGGTTTAATCGAAGGCACTGATTTAGCTGAGAAAAGTTTAGAAGAAATCGTTAAAAATTCCACTGGCGGCGTATTTAACAACGCAGCGCAAGTTTGGAACCATACCTTTTACTGGAACTGCTTGGCGCCAAATGCTGGCGGTCAACCAAGTGGAGCACTTGCAGCAGCCATTGACGCAAGTTTTGGTTCTTTCGAAGAATTTAAAGCGAAATTTACCGATAGCGCAGTCAACAACTTTGGCTCCAGCTGGACTTGGTTAGTCAAAAATGCTGACGGCAGTCTAGCGATCGTAAATACCAGTAATGCAGCTACACCACTGACTGACGAAACGGTTACGCCAGTGCTAACCTGTGACTTATGGGAACATGCTTACTACATTGATTACCGTAACGTTCGCCCTGATTACCTCAATGCATTCTGGGCATTGGTAAACTGGGAGTTTGCCTCAGCAAATTTTGCTTAAGCAAAAAAGCTTGCTAAGGACCAAGGGCGCTAATCAGCGCCCTTTTTATTTTTGTCACTGTGTCCTAAATTCATTTCCGGTGCGATCAGGTCGCGTACTCGTTGCTTTAGAATTTTAGCTTCCGGAAAACCTTCATCAGCCACTCGACACCAAATCAATTTTCCATCGAGGTAAATTTGAAAACGTCCTTTACTCGCTGGTTTTAAAGCCACTTCTGCCAACTCTTGTGAAAATGTCGTAAGTAGCTCTTGACTCAACCAAGAGGCGCGTAATAACCAACCACACAAACTACAATAATAAATTACGACGCGAGGCTGGTCTTTTGATTGTTGTAATGCCATCGTTATTTCCCTTTTTGTAACTCACTCATATGACTCAGCACTCTTTTTAAGGAAATTGGATATTTAGTGCCCAATTGCTGAGCAAACAGCGATACCCGCAGCTCTTCTATCATCCAGCGAAGTTCTTGACCCTGTTCATTATATATGGGTAAGGCTAAGACTTGTTCCCGTTCAACCGCCGTTTCAATTTGTTGCATGGCTAAACGGTCTTTATGCGCGTCGATCGCTAATTTTTCCAAGCGCTTTTCAATTGCTTTTAAATAACGCTGTAAATCGGCTAAACGCGCTACGCCAACCTCTCGCACGAATCCTTTATAAACCAATCTAGCAAGCTGCGCTTTAATATCAGCATGAGCCATCACTCGATCAAAACCGACTTTACCTTTCAAGGACTTATTAATTTGGTAATGTAAACTTAAAATTTTCTCTACCTGTACGACTACAGCTAAAGTTTCAGTTGCCAACTCGGCCCGTACGGTATCGCATAAGGCAACAAAGTCCGCTTGATTATCCACCGGCTGTAGTCGCGAGTATTTGTCGATGACCGCTAAACAACAGTCATCCAATAACACATCAACCCGACCAAAAGGATTAAAGTACAAACCAAGTTTGGCTTTATTAGGCAGATGCTGCTGCAAATAACTCAGCGGTGAAGGAATATTCAGTTGCAATAACTTACTTAAGCCACGAGACTGACTCCAACTCGCTTCTTCGGCTTTATCAAACAACTTAAGGGCCACTGTTTTCCCCTCATCCACCAATGCCGGATAAGCGGTTATTTGATAACCTTGACGTTGTTCTTCTATCATCGTCGGCAACTCACCAAAGCTCCATTGACTAACACTCGCTTGCTCGGCGAACGCACTAGGCGCAATTTCAGCAAGCGTTTGCTCAACTTCGTCCTGAAGTTTGGTTTGCAATACTTGATAACTTCGCCCCTGAGAAACGACTTTACCTTGATCATTCACCACCTTAAAGTTGACCTTAAGATGGTCTGGTACAGCATCTAGATTCCAGGCATCCTCGGGGATCTTACAGCCGGTCATTCTGAGTAATTGCTTGGTCAATATTGGTAACAACTCGCCTTCGGCCTGCGGGACCGCTTGCATAAAGGCTTGAACGTAATTCGGTACTGGTACGAAATTACGTCGTATAGGCTTAGGCAAAGATTTAATCAGAGCGCTAATTAAAGCTTCTCTAAACGCTGGGATCTGCCAATCGAAACGTGAGTAATCAATCTGGTTTAATAATGCCAATGGAATATGGACACTCACCCCATCGTCTACTTCACTTGGTTCAAAAACATAACTAAGGGCCAACGCAAAGCCATCTAACTGCCAGCTATCTGGATATTGCTGCTCAGTCACATGACTCGCATCATGTTGATACAACATTTGTTTTGAAAAATTGAGTAAGTCTGGCTGTTGTCGCTGCGCTTGCTTCCACCAGCGATTAAAGTGAGAAGCAGAGACAATATCTTCTGCTAAACGTGCGGCATAAAAATCAAACAACACCTGATCATCCACCCGCACATCGCGGCGACGTTGCTTTTGCTCTAAGGCTTCGACATCCTCGAGTAAGCGCTGATTTTGTTTAAAAAAGCTGTGTTTACTTGACCACTGCCCCTCGACTAAAGCGGAGCGAATAAAGACTTCTCGGGCCACAACGGGATCAATTCGACCATAATTAATCAGACGTTTGCTCACTAAACTTACACCATACAAACGCACGCTTTCGTAAGCCATCACCGCTTGTTGCTTGGTCGACCAGTGCGGCTCACTATAAGACTTTTTAATCAGGTGTTCAGCCTGCGCTTCTAACCAATTAGGCTGAATCTTTGCTACGCCACGCGCAAACAAACGAGAGGTTTCCACCAGCTCGGCAGCCACCACCCATTTAGGGGGCTTTTTCGCTTGACTAGATCCCGGGAATACCACAAAGCGTGCGTTTCGTGCGCCTAAAAACTCTCGCTCTTTGTCTTTAAAACCAAAGTGACTGAGCAAACCAGCGGTCACTGCCTGGTGAATGGCATCGTAATTCGCCTCATTTTGACTCAGTGGATAACCTAACTCTTTTACCACCGTTGAAAGCTGAAAAACTAAGTCTTGCCACTCGCGAATCCGCATGTAAGCTAAAAACTCTTGCTTACATTGTTTACGAAATTGGTTACTTGATAAAGCCTTTTGTTGTTCTTGTAAATAACGCCATAGTAATAAGTAGCTCGAGAAATCGGAATCTTTATCAACAAAGCGTGCGTGTTGTTGGTCTGCCGCTTGTTTACGGTCACTAGGTCGCTCTCGCGGATCTTGGATCGATAAGGCTGCACAAATCACCATCATTTCTTGAACACAGCCAAAACTCTTCGCAGCCACCATCATTCTCGCTAAGCGAGGATCGATGGGAAACTTAATCACCTCACGCCCTAAAGCGCTAAGGCTTGGCTTCCCGTGCTGCTGATGTAAAGCCCCAATTTCCTCGAGTAGGTTCAAACCATCTTTAATATTTCGCTGATCGGGCATATCAATAAATGGAAAGTCTTCCAACTTACCAAGCCTTAAGCCAAGCATTTGCAAAATAACCGAGGCTAAATTGGTTCGTAAAATTTCAGGATCGGTAAACTCCGGCCGACCAGCAAAGTCATCTTCACTATATAAACGAATACAGATCCCTTCTGCCACCCGCCCACAACGTCCTTTACGCTGATTGGCACTCGCTTGAGAAATCGCTTCAATTGGCAAGCGTTGAACTTTAGAACGATAGCTATAGCGACTAATTCTGGCGGAACCGGGGTCGATTACATAACGGATCCCTGGCACCGTTAAACTGGTTTCGGCAACGTTCGTGGCTAACACGATACGACGACCACGATGGGCTGCAAAAATGCGATTTTGCTCCGCATTAGAGAGACGAGAATATAAAGGCAATACTTCAGTGTCACGTAACTGGCGCTTCTGTAAGTAATCTGTCGCATCTCTAATTTCACGTTCGCCATTCATGAAAATTAATATGTCACCGGGTTTTTCCCGATATAGTTCGTCAACCGCATCGGCGATACCTTCTAGAACATCTTTGGTTTGCTCTGCTTCATTAAGCGGGCGATATCGAGTATCAACCGGATAGGTTCTGCCTGAGACTTCAATCACCGGAGCGTCGTTAAAATGCCTAGAAAATCGTTGCGGATCAATGGTTGCCGAAGTGATAATAATTTTTAAATCAGGTCGCTTGGGCAATAATTGCTTGAGCACTCCGAGGATGAAATCAATATTCAGACTACGTTCATGGGCCTCATCAATAATCAAAACTTCGTATTGAGAAAGAAAACGGTCCTGTTGCATCTCGGCAAGCAACATCCCGTCAGTCATCAGCTTAATTAAACTATCCGCTTTAATTTGATCGTTAAAACGAATTTTATAACCGACCAAATCGCCTACTGGAGTCTCTAATTCTTCTGCAATACGAGCGGCTACACTACGAGCGGCCAACCGCCGAGGCTGAGTATGACCGATGAAACCACGACTCCCTAAGCCTAACTCTAAACAAATTTTTGGGATCTGGGTTGTTTTACCCGAGCCCGTTTCACCAGCGATGATCACCACTTGATGATCACGGATCGCTTCATAAAGTTTTTGTTTTTGCTCAACGACGGGTAGCTGCGGAGGGTAATGAATGACAGGAATAGTCGCTCGTCGACGACTTGCTAACTGACAAGAGCGATCGAGAGCCTGAGCAAATTTAACAAAAGCGGCACTTTTTTGTTCCAGATCGTCGGATGTTAACTTAGTCAGCTGCCGCTGAAGACGATAACGATCCTTTGCCAAAGCGAAGCTGATTTGTTGTTTCAAGTTTGATAGAGCGGACTGCAAGAATAAAACCTCGTAGGGTTGCATACGAGGCGCAAATGCTAACAACAATCGCTAAGAAAACAAGTCTAAGCCACCTGTTTATAGCAACAAGCACATCGAGTAACACCAGCTACAGCGAAATGATGATGACTCTGTTCATCATCGACCCTCAGCTGGACTAAAAAGCAACCAGTTGAAAAACAAAATACATCAAGAAAATCTCAATGTTGACTTCATTCACCCATTTGGGGAATGGTCAGTCTAAGCACTGAACTATATCCTATACGCAACTGATTTGTTTATTCAGTTATCGCGTTTAGTTATTTATTGCGGTGTAATTTTTACACATTTTATGCAGGCCCTTTGCTTATATATTAGGCAAAGGGCTTTTTTATATTCTGGCGCAGTGAAATCGCCAGAAATCAGCAAACATACGCCTTTCCCTATGCGCCATCGCTATTCTTATGAATATCCACTTAATTCACCCATTTGGGGAATGGATAGCTAGATGGCCTCACTATATGATTTAACTGACTGATTTGCTAATTCAGTCATCGCGTTTAGTTACCTATTGCTGTGTTTACTACACAATTTATGCATGCCCTTTGTTTATATTAAACAGAGGGCTTTTTTTCTCTGTGATTCGCGACCCGTAAGCCTCATGAAAACACCAAACAAAAGCCAATATTAACTCAATTCACCCATTTGGGGCATGGTGTAATACTTGATCCCGCTGTAATGTTAAAGAGACTGATTTGCTAATTCAGTCTTCGCGTTTAGTTACCTATTGCAGTGTTTGTAATTATACAATTTATGCAGCCCTTTGCTTTATTAAGCAAAGGGCTTTTTTTATCTGACTTGCCACTGCAGAGTTTCACCAGCATAGAATGGTACCAAGGCTTGTTCCTCGACCATCACCTGTGATGGGACCTGCCAAGCCTGCCTACTTAGGGTAATGGTCTCTTTATTACGGGGTAATCCATAAAAATCAGGACCATTAAAACTAGCAAAGGCTTCCAACTTGTCCAAAATTCCCAGTTGCTCAAATATTTCTGCATATAACTCGATAGCAGCTGGCGCACTATAACAGCCGGCACAGCCACAGGCGCTTTCTTTTGCACCTTGTAAATGTGGCGCTGAATCCGTTCCCAAAAAAATCTTAGGCGTTCCGCTGGCAACCGCTTGTTGTAAAGCCTGTTGGTGACTTTGACGCTTTAATACTGGTAAACAATAGTTATGAGGTCTTAAGCCCCCCGCCAAAAGATGGTTGCGGTTATACATTAAATGCTGAGGCGTAATTGTTGCCCCGACATGATCTGGCGCGCTGAGGACAAATTCCGCAGCTTCGGCAGTCGTGATATGTTCAAAAACAATTTTCAGTTCCGGTAGGGACTTGACCAAATTCCGCATATAGCTATCGATAAATACGGCTTCACGATCAAAAATATCAATATCGGCATGTGTCACTTCCCCATGCACCAGCAGTAAAATATTATGCTTTGCCATTGTTTCAAACACTGGGCGGAGGGCATCGACGTCGGTCACACCATGAGCTGAGTTTGTCGTGGCATTGGCTGGATACAATTTACAGGCTTTAATGATGCCACTGGCTGCCGCCTCTTCAATCAATTGTGGGCTTGTCGCATCGGTTAAATAGAGAGTCATCAGTGGTTCAAAAGAGCTCTCCTGGGGAAGAACCTGTTTGATCCGTTGCAAATACGCTCGAGCATCTTCAACTCGAGTCACTGGCGGAGTTAAATTTGGCATCACAATCGCTCGGGAAAAATGTTTAGCGGTTGCATTCGCGGCAACTGATAACATTGCTCCATCACGCAAATGTAAATGCCAATCATCAGGCCGAATAATAGTCAACTCTTGCGTCACAACGTTCCCCTAATTCAATATAAAATCGTGAAAGTCTACCCCAAGTTGTTTCGCAAGTCTTGCTTGGACATCTTCATCATTCAGGATTGGTGTTTAACTGACGCTGCATACTTAATACAATCTGCCCAGCAGCCTCATAGTCATATTCTTCAATAAGCCGTTGTAATTCTTTAGCCAGTGGAGGAAATCGAGATAATATTTCATGATGATTATCCAGGTATTCATTACTTTCGCTGTCGAAATCTTCTAATAAAGTCGCGAGTTTGTCTAAACAAAGACTCAAGGCTTTATCTGAGACCTCAGGAGTAGACTCATCATCGACCCCATTCGACGTCTCTGGATTATCTGTAAAATATTCTCGTAAGCTCTGTTGCAAAGGAACCATCTTGGCTTGTAACTGTTCAATGTCGATAGCGTTAATAAAGCCACTCTCAGCTTGACCTTCGATTAACATCGCCAATTGTGATAAAGACGCCATACCCAAAGTCGCACTCACCCCTTTTATGGTATGTGCGATCCGTTCAGCATCCTGAAGTCGCTCCTCTAGATTAGCCAATACTAAGCTATCAATCACATCCTGCTGAGAGAACTTGCTAAGAAGTTTGCAATAGAGGGACTTGCTACCATTAGCATTCGCGAGGCCAACAACCGTGTCGAGACCTTCTATGTCTGGTAAGGGTATATCAACATGATGCGGTACCAAGCGATGATCGAGTATTTGCGTCTCCGGCGGACGCTCCCCTAGATTGATCCATTTAGCCAGCACCGCAAACAAGTTATTCACATTAATCGGTTTAGAAATGTGATCATTCATCCCCGCATCGATGGCTTTTTGCCGATCGCCAGCCAAAGCGTTAGCCGTAAGTGCAATAATTGGTAAATCAGCAAGCGCTAATTGATGGCGGATAACTTTGGTTGCAGTATAACCATCCATAATCGGCATTTGACAATCCATCAACACCCCATCCACATGGTGAGTCCTGAGGTATTCAACGGCTTCTGCCCCATCACAACATAGCTGACTATGAATTTGATTTGATTCGAGCAGTTCGATAATTAACTCTTGGTTAATATCATTGTCTTCAACCACCAATATATTGGCTCCGACTAAGTTGGCAATATCTTGATTAGCCCCCTGCAACTTAACTTCTCGTCGTGTTTGTTCAAATATTTCAATTTTTCTTACCTGAATAATGGTGTCAAATAAATGAGAAGGCGTAACCGGTTTGGTTAATATTGCGTCAAGAGGTACCCCTTTGGCCTCTTGACTCAGCTCTTCGCGGCCAAAAGCAGTAATCATGATCACGTCTGGATTCAATCCCAGTTGTCTGATGCGCCGAACCGTTTCCACACCGTCCATATCCGGCATTTTCCAATCCATAAACACCATGTCTACCGTTACGTCCGGCGCAAAGGATTGCAGTAAAGCCAAAGCATCTTTCCCCCCGGCGGTCGAGTGGACGCTTAAGCCAAAACTTTGCAAGACTTGTACGTTAATTTGTCGAGCACTTTGGTTATCATCCACAACTAGGGCGGTTAAATGCGATAAGCTGGCATGCGTGGTGGCATTGACCAGCAGTGTATTATCTTGAGTCAACATTGATAACTCAAAATAAAAACTACTCCCTTGACCAACCTCACTCTTCAACGCAATCTTCCCTCCCATAAGTTCTGTTAATTTCAAACAGATAGCCAAGCCCAAACCAGTTCCGCCATGCTTACGAGTGGTCGAACTGTCGGCCTGAGAGAAAGGTTTAAATAGCTTCTCTTGTTGTGCCGGCGACATCCCAATCCCTGTATCAGTCACCGCAAAGTGTAATCGTATTGCATTTTCCGTCAGTTCAGACCCCTCAATTTTCAACACCACAACGCCTTGTTCGGTAAATTTAATAGCATTGTTACACAGGTTAACCAATACTTGAGTGAGTCGTAAGGAATCACCAATCAGCGCCGTTGGTATATTGGGATCGATATCAAACAGTAACTCTAAGCCTTTTTGTTCGGCCTTTAAGCCCACCAAATTAGCTAAATTATCTAACACGTCTTCTAAGCGAAATCCCACCGACTCAATATCCAGTTTACCCGCCTCTATTTTCGAAAAATCTAAAATATCATTGATGATCCCCAACAAGGCTTCCGCAGAGCGATGAACCTTATCGATATAATTACGCTGTCTTGGGTCGAGTTGCGTTTCCAAAGCGAGGTAAGACATCCCAATAATTGCGTTCATAGGGGTACGAATTTCATGTGACATGTTGGCTAAGAAGTCACTTTTCGCCTGACTTGCCGCATCAGCCTGCGCTCTCGCATCATTCAGCGCCTCCTCTAATTGCTTGATTTCATCAATATCGACATGAATACCACTAATCCGCAGTGGCCGACCTTCACTGTCGACTTCAGACACACGGCCAATACTTAATATCCACCGATACTCGCCGTTTTTACAACGAAGACGTATTTCGTTACGCAAAAAATCACTTTTGTCGGCTAAATGTTCGGCTAACTTTTCTTCGGTACTCAATACATCATGCGGGTGAATCAAACTTAACCAAGTGTGAGTATCATTTTTCAAACGGGCCCATAAACCCACGCCATCCCGAAGTTCACCGGCTTGATAACCAAGCATGCTTTCATAGATATTATTCACCTCGATCCGATCTTCTTGCGGGTAATAATCCCACATTCCCAAACCTGCGCCAGAAGCAGCAGAATCTAAACGCTCTTCACTCTCACGCAGTTGTGCCTCAACCTGCTTAAGGTCTGAAATATCGAAGATCACCCCATCGGAATAGCTGTGCTGGCTATCTTGGTCATGTGATACCACCGCTTTGTGTAATACGTGCCGTACAGTACCTGCCGCATCAATAATTCGAAATTCTTGGGATATTTGACCGCCATGGCGATAGGCCTCACTCACCGATGCTAAGGCTTGCGCTTTATCTTCGGGGTGAATTAAGTCTCGATAGTTGCGTTTTGGATGTTTCCCGATAAAGTCTTGATGTGGGTAGCCAGTCTGTTCTTCAATACGTTCACTCAGGTATAACCAATCTTTTCCGCCATCCTCGAGTAATTGCATACGATACACCACGCATTGCAGATTATTGGTTAACGTTCTAAATTGCCGCTCACTATCCGCCAATTCTTGCTGAGCTTTTTTACGAGCAGTGATATCTCGAACCACCCCGGTAAAATGACGCTGACCCTTTAAATAGATCTCTTTAACCGTTAATTCCATAGGAAACGGTTCACCGCCCTTACGAAGTCCAAACACTTCTCGTTCATTGCTAAATACAAAGGAACCATTTGTTGACTGATATTGGCTCAAATAAGCATCATGGTCGACGGAAATATCATTTGGCATCAATAGATTAACATTTTTACCAACAATTTCTGCCTCACGATAGCCAAAAATATGCTCGGCTGCGGGACTAAAACTACTGATGATCCCGCGCTGGTCAATTAAAATAATACCATCTGCAATCGTGTCGACAATGGTTCGGATCCGCTCTTCATTATCCGCTAACGCAAGCCGTGCTAAGTAACGTTCGGTGACATCTGTAAGTGACACTTTCACTTCCGCAACTTGATTACTCCCCTTTCTTCGCGGTGTCATACTAACGCTCAGATGTAATTCACGACCATCTGGTGCCTTAATCATCAAGTTTCTATCCGTCAGACTCTGGCCATCTATCACCTCATCTAATAGCTGTTGCGATTTTTGCTGTTGCTGTGGGTCAGCAGCAAAATCTTGCCACCGGTGCTGTTCAAAAAAACTGCGTTCGACACCTAACAATTCTGCAAAATTATGATTGTGCTTTAAAAATACGCCTTCCGTTGACAACGATGCATAGGCCACAGGGGCATTTTCATATAGATCCCATAAGGTTTGTTCTCGCTCTTGTAACTCCGCAGTTCGTTGCTTCACCTGTTGTTCCAAATCGATATTCGATCGCTTCAGCCGCAAATTAAGCTTTCTCACTAAACCAAACACTAAGACAAACAGAAACAAACTAAATGTAAGAGTTGCAGCAAGTAGCAACAATACAATGTTGCGAAAATGAGAATAGCCTTGCATCACTTCTTGATAATCGATCTCAGAAACAATGCCGATCTCCATGTCCCTATCCCAGTGCCAAGCACCTACCACCGCAACACCGCGATAATCAAGATAGTGAACGAAATTTCCCCCAGTTTGCTTATTTAGGACCCCATAACCACTCTCCGTCCACTCTTGTTGTACTGAGTCACCATTCGGAACCTGTAACT
Organism: Agarivorans sp. QJM3NY_33; assembly: GCF_050870865.2. Lineage (NCBI taxonomy): Bacteria > Pseudomonadati > Pseudomonadota > Gammaproteobacteria > Alteromonadales > Alteromonadaceae > Agarivorans > Agarivorans sp. QJM3NY_33. The sequence continues at coordinate 2,308,595 of NZ_CP194039.2, read as the reverse complement.
TAATATTTAAAACTGAGGATTGACCGGTCTCTAATAGCCCTAGTTCGCGTAGCTGCCCCTCAAATTTACTTGGTGAGACTAGAAATCCGGAGCGACTCACTAAATAAGTTTCACCCGTTTCACCTACCCTCGCTCCCTCTAACAGACTGCTAAACTCTTGCTCTGGATCCAAGCGTAAACTAAGTAATGCCACCACTTGCCCATCACCATTTCGAATGGGAGCAACAATAAACATTGTCGAATGGCTATTGCCCCGCGGCCCTTTAAATCGCTCTTGATCACCCTCTTGCAGCCTGATCGGTGGAATTAACACGGTATCACCTGCAAACGCTCGGGTTAATAAATGTGGATAATAGCGAGTAATGTCATTGATTTCGCCTATCTCATCGTCATGCATCGATGCGATATTAATCCGCTGCTGTGAAATAATGACAAAACCAAGATCATCAAAAATAGAACGGTAATTAGCAACGGTTTGACGCAGGCCCGCCAAGGCAGGATTTTCGATTAAACTTTGTTTGGAATGCTCCGCTTCAAGTAACACATATGAGAAATGTTGAAAAGCTGGATCGTGAGCAATGATATCAACTTTCGCTTGCCACGATTGCATCCATTCATCCAAGCCTGCATCAGTGGTATCGAGTATCGACTCCACCACATTTTCCACTTGCACGAAGCGATGATGTTTTAATTGCATCAATCCAATACTAGTGATCGCCGCAATCACACCAATGGCGGACACCACCACCACTAAAATAACCAATATACTTTTACGAGAACTAAAAAGAGCACTCAAATTTTCGATAGAACTAGTACGTAATTTATTTAAAAAGAAACCGACCACAATTAACAAAATCAGTAGGGTCAATAACGACTGCAACATTGTCATATCTCATCCTTGAAATAGCATACAGCTCAGTGAACACAACAGCTAAAACCAACAAACTTAACTATATTGCTGATATATTTCTAAATATAGTTTAGTTACTCTCGAAGCGGTTTATCTTTATATAATCCATTTTGTGGTCTCGAGGTCATCTTCATGGGTTCCTCAGTCAATAACTTGCAACAAAGGCCCTCAAAATGAGTCTGTGAATCTAGAGCAATACCCGCTACTTCAAATGATGAAAGTAGCAGCATTAAAAAAGTGGCTTACTGTATGCAAACTAAACACTCAATCCTGAGAGCAAGTTTGTTCACTCTGTTTTATGGTAAGGTTAGTTTTATTAAAACAGTGAAGCATCTACAAAGCGTGACGATAGACCAATGAACCAACAAACTTTTTTATTTCACGACTATGAAACTTTCGGAATTCACCCGGGCCGAGATCGACCCTGCCAATTTGCCGCAATTCGGACCGATTTGGAGCTAAATCCGATTGGCGAACCAATTGAATTATTTTGCCAACCGGCAAATGACTACATTCCTCAACCACAAGCTTGCTTAGTGACTGGCATTACCCCACAGCAAGCATTACAAAAAGGGATGATAGAGAGCGAATTCATCGACAAAATTAACCAAGAGTTTAGTCAACCAGGAACCTGTGGCGTAGGTTACAACAGCATTCGCTTTGACGATGAAGTGACCCGCTACACTTTATTTAGAAACTTTCTCGACCCCTATGAACGCGAATGGAAAAATGGTAATTCGCGTTGGGATCTGATTGATATGGTTCGTGCTTGTTACGCGCTACGCCCCGATGGTATCGAGTGGCCCACTGACGCGAATGGTATCGTGAGTTTTCGACTCGAATTACTCACTGCGGCCAACGGTTTAAGCCATGCCAATGCTCATGATGCTGTTTCCGATGTGTATGCAACCATTGCTATGGCTAAACTGATCAAAGATAAACAACCTAAGTTGTTCAGCTATTTACTTAATATGCGGAATAAAAAGGTGGTTGCAGAAAAATTTGATTTATTAAATAACAAACCCTTAGTTCATATTTCCGGCATGTTTGGTGCCACACAAGGCTGCGCATCTTGGATCCTCCCTATCGCTTGGCACCCGGTTAATAAAAATGCAATGATTGTGGTGGATTTGAACCAAGACGCCAGTGTATTACTCGCGCTCAACGCTGAGCAAATTAACCAACGCCTTTATACTGCCCGTGCCAATTTAGCTGCAGATGAACTACCGATCCCGGTCAAACTGGTCCACACCAATAAGTGTCCGGTGTTAGCCCCCGCCAGTACCTTAACGCCTGAACGAGCGGAACAATTGGGTTTAAATCGATCACAATGTCGCCAAAGCCTCGATCTATTAGTTAACAATAAATTGCTAATTCAAGAAAAATTGAACCAAGTATTTTCGCTAGAGAGTGAATTCGCTGAGGATGACAATCCTGATACCAGTTTATACCGAGGATTTGTTGGCAACGCAGACAAAAATTTAATGCAAGTATTACGCGATAGTGACCCCAATCTAATTTCCAAGGAACGGTTTCAATTTGCCGATCCTCGCTTAAATCGCTTGCTATTGCGTTTTAAAGCAAGAAATTACCCCGAGTGCTTAAGCGAAGACGAACTTCAGCAATGGCAAGCTCACCGACAAATCGTATTAAGTGAACAAATGAGTCAAATATTACCAAACTTAGAGGACTTATTAATTGAGCATCAAAATGACCCGAACAAGACTCAGATCTTAAAAAGGCTCTATGACTATATACAATTACTTTAAAATGTGAGCAAACAACTAGCTTAAGCCAAACCTTTCGCTATAATTGATTCACTAGATCACAACAATTACTGACGATTGATGGAACAAACTCAGCAATTAAAAGCATCGACAGTCAAGGCATTTGCCTTGGCGCTTAGTTTGTTGTTTGGTTGTATTACAACTTGTCACGCCACAGAAAATAAGCAACCCATACGCCCTTCTTCATTATTGAGGCTGAGTGCAGAACAATTTGCATTGTTAGGTCATCTATTCGAACAGGCCTATCAAAAAACTGATTTTTCTCCCACCTTAACCAATAGTTACTTTGCAGAATCTGACTTATACGAACTGGTTGCAATTCCAGTGGTTCAAACGCCCTTCAACTCATTTCGTTTAGAATTATTTAGCCATATCTACGACCCTAAGTACTCAGTCTATACTCAGCTACATAAAGACTCCATCTATCATGGTTTGGGCCGTCGCCAATTAGCCTACTTAGCCGACAAATCTGAGTTTGCCGTTGGTCTAGGTTTTGTTGCCCCATTAAGTGAATATCTCTCACTAAAAACCATTATTTCTAATCACGATATTCCTGGTTATGGCGATAGTAAGTTTTCCTTAGGTTTTGAGTTTAAGTACTAAAACGCTAACAACTTGAAACACTCCAGTCTCCCATCCATAACTTGTAAAGCTCGATCCTCATTCACTAACTTTGCTCAATGCCTTACGCTCAATCGTGAAAAACCAAATCATCAATGATCAACATCTTTAGTTACCTTGGTATCTCGGTAGTTGAGTTAAGGTGAAAATAGACAGAAATGTTAAGTCAATGATCGTTGCGACAATTATAATCAAAGACTTGATAAACGAATGATTGTTATCGCTCGCGAGCAATATCGAGGAACCTTATATGTCACCTAACAAGCTCCAAGATCCAGCCTTACTACAAGCCTTACAACAAGTTTTATTCACTGAACAAGTGCCTCACATGCTAAACAGTGCTCAAAGTGCGGCTTTATGCAAACAACTAAGTTGTAGTGTTCTCGAGCTTGCTGAAAGAATGCTTCCTTTAGCAGCAAGCTTCGCGGTAACACCAAAATCTCATTTTAACGTTGGCGCGATTGCTATCGATACACAACAACAGCTATTTTTGGGCGCAAACTATGAGTTAGCTTATGGCCCATTAACGGGCAGCCTACATGGCGAACAAAGTGCTATTTTCAATGCTTTGAGCCATCAAGCCAGCTCGATAGAAAGTCTGGTGATTAATGCCGCCCCTTGCGGTTATTGCCGCCAATTCATGAATGAACTGGAAAATGCAAAAGACTTGCAGATCCGCTTTAATCAGCAAAACTACCGCCTACCGCAATTACTCCCTGAATCATTTGGCCCAGGGGATCTTGGCATTACTGCTCCTTTACATCACTTAGCGCTCAGCGATGCACATAAGCCGAGTGATTTTGCCAAAGCCAGTTATGCTCCCTATAGCCACACTCAAAGCGCAATGTTCGCTTATCAAGGCGATAAATTGCTCGCTTGGAGCTGTTATATCGAAAACGTTGCTTTTAGCCCTTCTCTCTCTCCGCTTCTCACTTTATTATCTCAACTGAATTTAAATCATCTGAGCTTAGACAAAGTTGAGCGCTTTGAATTATGGGAACATAACGACAATCGGTTTAGTTTTAAGCAAGAATTACAGAATTTCGCAGAATATTCTGAAAAACCCATGACTCATCATGGTTACTCTAAAACATAGGAGCATCTAAATGTTAGGAACTGCGCTTAGCGTTTCTGGAACGAAAGTGTTATTACTTGGGGCGGGCGAACTCGGTAAAGAAGTTGCCATTGAACTACAACGTTATGGCGTTGAAATTATCGCCGTTGACCGTTATGCAAATGCCCCAGCGATGCACCTTGCTCATCGCAGTTATGTCATCGATATGTTAGATGGCGAAGCCTTAAAAGCCATCATCATCAAAGAACAACCGCAACACATTGTTCCAGAAATTGAAGCAATTGCGACTCAAACCCTCGTTGAGTTAGAGCAACAGGGTTTTGCTGTAACGCCCACCGCAAGAGCGACTCAATTAACCATGAATCGCGAAGGGATCCGCCGCTTAGCCGCAGAAACATTGCAGCTGCCAACATCTGCTTATCAATTTGCCGATAGCTTGGAGGACTGCCAACAGGCGGTCGCCAAGGTAGGATTACCTTGTGTATTAAAACCGGTAATGAGCTCTTCAGGTAAAGGCCAGTCGACACTTCGTAATAGTAATGATGTCACTGCGGCTTGGGATTACTCGCAGCAAGGCGGCCGTTCCGGTGCAGGACGAATTATCGTTGAAGGTTTTGTTGATTTTGACTACGAAATCACCTTACTCACGGTAAGCGCCATCGATGGCATTCATTTTTGCGCACCTATTGGCCATCGCCAACAAGATGGTGATTACCGCGAGTCTTGGCAGCCACAACAAATGTCTGAGCAGGCGCTGGCTAAATCTCAAGAAATAGCTCATAAGATTGTTAGCGAATTAGGCGGCTATGGTCTGTTTGGTGTTGAACTATTTATTAAAGGCGACCAGGTTTACTTTAGTGAGGTTTCCCCTCGCCCACATGATACTGGAATGGTGACTTTAATTTCTCAAGACTTATCTGAATTTGCCCTGCATGCCAAAGCCATCTTGGGCCTGCCGATCAAACAAATCCACCAATTTGGCGCCAGCGCTTCGGCGGTGATCATGGGAGAAGGCCAATCCAAAGATATTAAGTTTAGCGGATTAAGCGAAGCTTTAGACTTAGCCAATAGCCAGGTACGCTTATTTTCTAAACCCGAAATTAATGGCCAACGCCGCTTGGGCGTCGCGCTCAATCGCGCCGATAGCATCGAGCAAGCGGTTAGTCATGCCAAACAAATTGCAGCAGCGGTCAAGGTTCATTACTAACAATGACGGCGGACTCATTTTCTTTAAATGAAGAGGAGCTGGCGCTATTATTAGCGCCAACTACTCTACCCGCTAATTCAAAGCTACTCCGAGTATTGTGGTTTCAGCAGCCTCTTTTTCAAGTCAATTATCCTATCGATCATATTCAAGTCTCTCACTTAGAAGAGCTACAGCTGCAACTTCAACAAACCAACGAATTTGATGCCATTGTATTTAACTGCATCCAACTCAATAGTGCTCAGTTAAGCCTGTTAGCTAACTTGCTAGAAGAGCAATCGCAAATGTCGGTATTTTTGGTTGGCAAACTGCCAGATATGGCCTTCGATATTGCGGATTTCACCTACTGCGCTGAACAAATTGAGTTTGAAGAACAATTCACTTTCTGGTGTTACAAAATTAATCGGCAATATCAACGATGGCTCAATAATAAACGACTTTACTGGTATAGTCCGGAGCCAGACTCATCGTTCGCAGAACAACTGTCCCACTTACAATTTACCAATAATCACCGCTGGTGGCCCCAACAAGAGAATTTAAGACATCAATTACGGCAGGCCAATCTAGTATTAGTCGTGGTATATGACAATGACCCTAATTTGGTTGAGGTTATCGAAATCTTAGCTTCTGTACTACATCGCCCCGGCTTATTTTTGGTTTTTCAAAGCAACTCTCGACTACGCAGTAGCATTATTTTGCTAGCAAAACATTATGGCTTAAATCTCTACACCTGTTTCGAGCAAAGCTTATTCCAACAACAAGTGGCTTACCTGAGCCGTCAATTTTTCCGACGTTACCGCCATAAACTCAACCAGCAAGAACAAGCCGCCGAGCATCGTTGTTACCTGATTAAAAATATTGATGATCAACAATTATTTGGTTATTGGGATTGGCCGATTCTCCAGCAACCATCCGACTCTGATAGACCATCAAGCAAGCCAGCGCTATTCAATGCCAACTATTGGCCGTATTTTAAACAGCAGCTAACAAGCAATCACGCTTCCCTGAATAACCTCGCAACGCATTATCCTCAACAAATTTTAGTCTTTAGTCCAGATTTACCGATGGATCATCTTTCGAGATTAATCCGCTTAAAGCAACAGCACTTTCAACTGGCTTGGCAGCCCAACTTAATCGCTCAATTAAAGAATCAAGTAACCGTATTCGAGCTGATCGACATCTTGGTATTATCCTTAGATATGTGGATCTTACTGAATATCAACAACGATAATAAAGACTTTTGGCAACAACTAAAGCTGCATTGCCAGGAACATCATATTGCGCTTGCCATTCTTGGCGTACAGCCTAATCTAATTCAATACTGGCGCGATAAAGGCTTTGATTTATTGATCCATCGAGAAGAAGATCAAATCGTTAAGCCGAAGGATAGTTGATGTTGGGAGGAATGATTCATTGTAAGGGGTGATTGCTTACCTTTGATTGATTCAAGAGTGTATAAAAATGGCAGGCATGCCAAAAAATTTAGCATGCCTCAATCACAATTATTTCAATCATTAAGCTACTGGTGTTAACCAATCGAGTAAATTAGCACGTTTTCCAGTCACGGCTTCAAAATAGGTCGATTGCAACTGCTCGGTAATTGGGCCACGTTGACCATTACCAATTTGACGGCCATCCAATTCGCGAATTGGTAATACTTCAGCCGCAGTTCCAGTGAAGAAAGCTTCGTCAGCGATATACACTTCATCGCGGGTAATTCGTTTTTCAATCACTTGATAACCATAGCTTTGCGCAATTTGAATGACGGTTTTGCGAGTAATCCCATCTAAGCAAGAGGTTAACTCCGGTGTATAGATAACACCATCACGCACCATAAAGAAGTTTTCACCACTGCCTTCTGCAACGTAACCTTCTGGATCGAGTAACAAAGCCTCTTCACAACCACAATCCAAGGCTTCTTTTAAAGCCAACATCGAATTAATATAATTACCATTGGCTTTGGCTTTCGTCATTGCAATATTCACGTGATGGCGAGTATAAGACGAGGTGCGGATCTTAATCCCCAATTCTTTAGACTCTGGTGACATATAGGCTGGCCATTCCCAGGCAGCAACGATCACGTGGGTACTTAAATTATCAGCCCGTAAGCCCATCCCTTCCGAACCATAGAAACACATTGGACGTAAATAGGCATGCGCAAGTTTATTTTCTCTTACCACTGCCCGCTGCGCTTCATTTATGTCTTGTTTAGAATAAGGCAGCTTCATATTTAAGATGTGCGCAGAACGGAATAGACGATCAGTATGTTCTTGCAACTTAAAGATACACGCGCCCTGATCATCGGTGGCATAAGCCCTCACGCCTTCAAACACACCTAAACCATAATGTAAGGTATGGGTTAACACGTGAACTTTCGCTTCGCGCCAAGGTACCATTTCACCATCAAACCAAATCAATCCGTCGCGGTCTGCCATCGACATATGTGCGTCTCCTAATTACTGTCTTCTTATCATCAGGCTACCATCATATTGGAGTCATTGTGCCGCTGCAACAGGTCTCACAATTCTAGACCATAAGGTCGGCCATAAGCAGTGATTAAATTCAAAACTAAGTTTGCGATAGTTGATTGATGAGACTTGATGGACGGACTCGAAAAACGTTTGCGACGCGGTTTAAACATGGTGCCAATCTAACTGATGATTAGTTCGTTCTTGCTGAGCTAAATCACCGTTAGCTGCGTGATGTATCTAGTGATTAGAGCCACTCGTTACTGCACTTCGTGCCTAGTATCAGCCGCTTTATTCTGCGCAATAAGTTGAGCATATAATGAATCAGATTGGTATTAGATAGAACCATCACAACGATGATGAAAACGGCTTAGAAGATGAAGCGTTAGCTCAAACTTAGAGGGAGGGGGTAATTAAAACAAAAATAACTACCCGCGGGGAATTTAAGCGACTTGGTAATATTTAGGTGTCACTTCTAATTGTTTGTTGATGATCTGTTTCGCCATACGCGCACAACGACCGCATTCGGAAGCAACCCCGAGCTGTTCACGCACGTCGCTCAAACTTTCGCAGCCTTGTTCAACCGCCTGCTTAATTTGCTTATCTGTGATGCTATGACATAAACATACAAACATGAATTAATCCTCATCCCCATCAATAGCTAAATTATATTGCGAACTATTATCATTCGCAATATTTTTTTACAATTTAGCAGAAAATCAGATAATCGCCACTGTAGAACTATAATAAACCAACTAAAATTTACAGCGCAATTAAGCCATGTAGCTTGTTTAAACAGGGTTATCGACATCGATAAAACGAACATCTAACTGATGCTGCTCGGCGAGCCATTCTCCTAAGGCTTGAACCCCATAACGTTCGGTGGCATGGTGCCCAGCTGCAAAATAATCAATCTGCATCTCTCTGGCAGTGTGTACCGTATTTTCAGAGATCTCTCCGCTCACAAAGGCATCAAGTCCCTGCTCCGCAGCTAAACCTAAATACGACTGGCCACCCCCCGTGCAAATACCCACTTTATGAATTTTTCGCTGATTCGAAATATGTAAGGGCTTACGCTGTAACACGGCTTCGATCTGCGCAGCAAAAGCCTCTCCGGAAATGGGTTCAGCCAACTTGCCTACCATCGCCACGCTGCGAGGATCCCAGGGTTCTAAACCCCGTGTCAGTGTCATGCCCAGTCGCTTAGCCAATTGAGCGTTGTTGCCTAATTCCGGATGAACATCTAAAGGTAAGTGATAGGCATAGAGATTAATATCATGCTTGAGCAAAGCCTGCAGGCGACGGCGCTTCATACCAGTGACAACCGCTGCTTCATTTTTCCAGAAAAAGCCATGATGCACTAAAATAGCATCAGCTTTATGAGCAATCGCCTGATCGATCAAGGCTTGGCAAGCCGTCACCCCGGTAACGATGCGCTGCACCGATTCACGCCCTTCAACCTGTAGACCATTCGGGCAATAATCTTTAAATTTAAAGCTATCGAGATGTTGATTCAGGATATTTTCTAATCGAGTATTTTTCATTCGGCTCACTCACAATGGTTTGTCTGTATTGTAAGTAGCAGCAAGCTCTAGAAACAAGTACTTAGCCTAAATATCATCACTGTAGCTCACTTAATACAGAACAAACTGATTGATCCGCTCAGCCTGCTGCATCCAAGCTGGCAAATTATTACGTTTAACCCATTGTCGATGTAAGGCACTATAAAATGGAGCTCGTAATCCTAATAGTGCGATCCATGGGAACAATAGAGTACCCACAAGTAGTAATACACTACGACGCAGCCAAATAAGCGGGAGAGAATATTGTTTACTCATAGAACGACCTCAACTGGTTAGACCAGAAAATATTAGCTGCATTTTAGTAATTAAACTACAAAAATCGTTGAAATTGACTAAAAAAAACACTTATAGTTTGATTATTTGTAAATATAATAACAAAAGAGAAACATAAATGGATTCAAATACCTTGCAAGAAGATTTGCAATGGTGCTTAAATGCACGGCCATTACTTCCCTATTCGCTACCCTATAGTGTAAATCTGGCTTGGCAGCAGCAATGGAAAAGTGCCCTATTCAACCAATTAAACAGATTACCTTCGATTAAACCTCACCCACGTTTAGGTTTATATTTTGAACAGCTATGGCGAGCCTTAATAAAACGACATCCCGATTGGCAGTTATTAGCCGATAATATCCCCGTACAAGAAAATGGAAAGACGCTGGGTGCGATTGATTTCTTACTCGTAAATCATCGGCAGCAAAAGGTTGAACATTGGGAATTAGCCCTAAAATTTTATTTGGCCGTAAAAAGTAACAGTAGTGCCTACGATTATGTTGGCCCAAACCTGCAAGATCGGCTAAGCAACAAGCTAAGTAAACTGTTACTCAAACAGATCCCTCTCGGCCGTCATCCACAAATCCAAGCACTACGACAAGTTTACTCACACTATCAATTTAAACAGCGCATCATATTGTCAGGTTATCTGTTCGAGCAAGCGCCGGAACGCAGTGAAACACTGCAGAGTCTCCATTGGTATAGTCATCAACAATGGCGAAAAAATCATCGAGGAGAAGATTGGTGTGAACTCAATAAACAGCAATGGTTAAGCCCGCCGGCTCATCAGTTAGAGCCCATTAAATCAACAAGCTGGCAAATCGATCGGCCAGTGCAACTGTATTGTCCACAACAACAGAAAAGAATTTTTGTTTGCCCTGACGAATGGTTCATCAGGGCAAAAGCGAGTTAGGAATAAGAGATAACTTAAGCTTTATTCTCGTCCAGAGAATATTCGCGCATCATCGCTTCAACCGTTTCAACCATGTTGGTACTGCCACAGAAAAAAGGAACACGTTGATGTAACTCAGTCGGCTCAATATCCATAATTCGATTAAAGCCATCACTGGCTTTACCGCCTGCTTGCTCAATAAGGAAGGCCATTGGGTTGCACTCATACAATAAGCGTAGCTTCCCGGAGGGCGCAGACGCTGTTGAAGGATAAATGTAGATCCCACCCTTAAGCAAGTTACGATGGAAATCAGACACTAAAGACCCAATGTAACGAGAGGTATAGGGGCGATTAGTATTCGGTTCAATCTCTTGACAATATTTGAGGTACTTCTTTACCCCAGTTGGAAACTTAAGGTAATTCCCTTCATTAATCGAATAGATAATCCCATCTTTAGGGATCGTCATGTTCTCGTGGGATAAATAGAATACACCTAAAGATGGATCGCAGGTAAAACCATGTACGCCATGACCCGTGGTATAGACCAACATAGTTGATGAACCATAAACCACGTAACCAGCCGCGACCTGACGATAGCCTGGTTGCAAAAAGTCTTCTAATACAACAGGGGAACTACAAGGACTGATCCGTCGATAAATAGAAAAAATAGTGCCTACTGATACATTCACATCAATATTAGAAGAACCATCTAAGGGGTCCATCAGAACAACGTATTTACTGTCGATAGAACGAGTACTATCAAAACTAACAAATTCATCTTCTTCTTCAGAAGCGACACCACATACTTCACCCCTTGCTTCCAATGCCGCTTTAAACATTTCATTGGCATAAAGATCGAGCTTTTGTTGTACTTCTCCTTGTACATTTTCTACGCCAGTTGCGCCAATAATATCGACTAAACCAGCCTTATTGATTTCGCGGTTAACCACCTTTGCGGCTAAACGAATCGCCCCAAGCAGTTGGGTCAGCTCTCCCGTAGCTTCAGGAAACTGGTGCTGCTTCTCAATTATGTATTCACCCAGAGTTATCATTTGTATCCCTATTTATTGACTCGCCCATGAAAACCTTTTCAATCTCCACAGTTATTTTGCAAGTATTTATTAAAAATTACTAGCATCATTAGTCAATTGTAATACATATAAGCGAAAAAAATATTTGCAAATGCATAAAATTAACACTACTGTATATCCATACAGTAATTGTAAGGCCGTTAAATTTGGCATCGACTGAGAGCATGGAGCGAACAATGGCACAACAAATCAATCAACTGCTACAGAACAACAAAGTTTGGCAAGGTAAGCAATGGCATCGCAGCCAGCTAACGGTGCAAGCAAGCGGCTTTGAACAGCTTGATCAACAGCTCCCAGGCCAAGGTTGGCCACAAGGCGCAATGACAGAAGTCCTCTATGAACAACAAGGTATTGGGGAACTACAACTGCTGTTACCGGCCCTGGCTAAATTAAGTAAAAAATCACAATGGATCATATGGGTGGCGCCTCCGTTCATGCCAAATGCCCCAGCACTGCAACAACACAACATTGATATAAGTAAGGTGATTGTGATCCGCCCAGAACAGTGCAGCGATATTATCTGGACCATTGAACAAGCCCTTAAAAGTGGCTGTTGCAGCGCCGTGTTAGGCTGGGTTGATCATTTAGATTTAAAAGCCAGTCGCCGCTTGCAACTAGCTGCCGAACAAGGCGACTGTCTCAGTTATTTATTTAGACCTTTGCAGCAACAACAACAAAGCTCCAGCGCTAGTGTTCGCATTGCACTACATCCCAATAGAAATACTGACCAAATCAGCTACCAGCTATTAAAACGACGCGGCGCAGCTCCGCTCTACGGGCAACATATTCCTCGTCGAGTTTAATAGCAAAGCACTCAATGTGACTAAAGCATGTATTGGATTTACCTTGATTTCCCACAACTCGCGCTGGACTTGCTACAGCGCGAACATTCGCTCTCCGAAGCCTTAGCTATTCACCATAAGCAACAACTCTCTCAGTTCAACAAGGCAGCGCATCAGCTAGGGCTCTACTTTGGCTGTTCGCTCAATACCGCCTATCAGCTGGCACCACAGCTCCATCTCTATGAACAACAAACGCAAGTTACTGATGATTTGTTTCAAAACTTAGCCCAACAAGCTTTAAGCTATGCTGCGCAAGTCGCCCTGCACCCAGATTATGGCCTATTTATTAATGGTTCTGGCATGCAGAGTATTTATCCCACCCCCCAGACTCATGCTCAACAACTAAGCATCATCTATCAACAACAAGGCTTAAGCTTTCGACTGGCCTGGGCCAACACCGCGCTCGCTGCTCGCTGGCTGGTTTGCTCAAAGCATAAACAAGCACCCTATAGAGGGGTCGAAACACTCGACGCTCTACCACTAAGCGCCTGTGATTTGCCAAAAACACAAATTGCCAGCTTACAAGCCATGGGGCTTTACACATTTAAACAGCTTTGCGCATTACCTCGCCCAGAACTGCGAAAACGTTTAGGAGAACAAAGCCTAAAAAGCTTAGATCAGGCGCGAGGTAAACAGCCATACCCGCTCGCTTTTATTCAAGCACAAGACCGTTACCAGCAAATGTTTCCACTGCTGAGTGAAATCAACACCACTCAAGCTTTAATGTTTCCTTTGAAGCAAGCTTGCCAACATTTACAACACTGGCTAAGAGAACGCCAGTATTGCTGTAATGAAATCGTCCTTGAATTATGTTTTCGTGATAAGGCCAAACAAAGGCTCCTGTTACGCAGTGCCCGTATGCTACAAAGTCGTCACGACTGGTTTGCCTTATTTCAGCTGAAACTAGAGACTCTGAGATTACCAGCGGCGTTGCTCGAGTTTAACCTCAGTAGCGAAGCGCTCTACCCTTTAAATCATTCGAGCAATGGGCTATTTGACCAAGACCAAACTCAACTCGATGATCTGTTATTTGATCAACTCAACATCCGTTTAGGTAGCCAACGGATCCATCGTTTAAGCTGTCGAGCTGATTATCGGCCTGAACTAGCCAGCCAATATCAACCCTTAGAACATACCTCTGCACTTAGTTATCCGAGTAACTTTCCTCGACCATGCTGGTTACTGCCCCAGCTTAAACCAATCAATATTGTGCATTATAAGCTGCTCTCAGCTCCAGAACGTATTGCCAGCGGATGGTGGGATGAGCACCAAATTAACCGCGATTATTATTTGGCGAAAAGTCAGCATGAGGCGCTTGCTTGGATATGCCAAGAGAATCAGCAATGGTTTTTACATGGTTGGTTTGGCTAGGCTGTTGCACTTAACTAATGATTTTTAATCAAGTACTTAGTCGCAGAAAAAGCGGCTTAATGCCGCAGCTATCACTCTCTATTCTCAATGAGGAAGAAAATGTATTTAGCCCCGCTTTCCAAATGCGCTTATCAACAGACCTCGTTTATTTTAGCGGCTTATCTATGACGCCATCACACAGACTCGGCCTCATACAAGCTGCGGTCCCATCATTACCAGAAATAGACAAGCAGTAAGATGAATACGATTCCTTTTGCCGAACTCAATGCTCAGAGTAACTTTAGTTTTTTATATGGCGCGTCCCACCCTGAGGAGTTGGTCGAACAGGCCCAGCAATATCAATATCAAGCGATTGCCATCACCGACGAATGTAGCTTAAGTGGTGTTGTACGCGCCCACCAACAAGCGACTCAACTCGGGATCAAACTGCTCATTGGTAGCCAATTTACTTGTCAGGAACAATGCCAAATCGTGTTGCTTGCCAAAGATCTACAAGGCTATCAACAGCTTTGTCGCTTGATTACAGCAGCTAGAAAAAATAGTCATAAGGGTCACTACCAACTCAACTTGAGTCAGTTTGAAAAAGACTTAGACAACTGCATACTGCTCATAAAAGCTACGCCACAACTAACGACAGCCCAGCTTCACCAGCTACAAACAGTCCGAAAACAACCGCTATATCTGCTATTGCACAATGATTTAACCGAAACCAGTCAACAGCTTAATGACTACCGCCACTTAGCAAAATCTAACCAAGTTCGCTGTGTTGCCTCCATGAATCCTCGCATGCATCTCGCCAAGCGGAAAAAGCTGGCCGATGTGCTCGATGCGATCCGCCACCATACCTGTGTACAACAGGCTGGATTTTTACTCTCCCCCAATGCCGAACGCCGCCTTTTAAGATGGCCACAACTACAGCAGCGTTACCGAGCAGAAGAACTAGCACTAAGCAGTGAATTGGCAGAACAATGTCAATTCAGTTTAAATGAGCTTCGTTACCAATACCCAAAAGACTGTGTTCCAAAGGGTTACACTGCCCAAGACTACTTACGAATACTCGTAGAACGGGGGGCAAAAAAACGTTTTGGTAAAACCTTAGCGGACGAGATCCGTCAACAGATTGACCACGAATTAGCCTTAATTAGCGAACTCAACTACGAGCATTACTTTTTAACCATTTATGACATCGTCGATTACGCACGGAAACAACAGATCCTGTGCCAAGGGCGAGGCTCAGCCGCTAATTCGGTGGTCTGTTACTGTTTATATATTACCGAAGTTCATCCCCAGCAAGCAGGTTTATTATTTGAACGCTTTATCTCCAAAGAGCGAGATGAGCCACCCGACATTGATGTTGATTTTGAGCACCAACGCCGTGAAGAAGTGATCCAATATATCTACCAAAAATATGGTCGTGACCGCGCGGCTCTTGCTGCCAGCATTGTGACCTACCGAACCCGTAGCGCCATCAATGACATCGGCAAAGCCTTAGCGATCCCTGCACATATTCTGCATAGTCTCAACCATCATATCGACTGGCGCGATAAAAGTTCCAACACCCGTGAAAAGATTATTAAATCTGGCTCACTACCCGCCGCTCACGTACATCACTTTGCCGAATTAGTGGAACAATTACGGGGCTTTCCGCGCCACCTTTCGCAACACGTCGGGGGATTTGTTATCGCGCAAGGGCAACTTTGTGACTTAGTGCCGATTGAAAATGCTGCCATGGCCGAACGCACGATTATTCAGTGGGATAAGAATGATTTAGAAGCACTACATTTAATGAAAGTAGATATTCTCGCGCTTGGCATGCTAAGCGCGATCCGCCGCTGTCTGAGGAGTTTGAGTGAACGGGAACAGCGCCGTATTAGCCTGAGCGACATTCCACAGAACGACCCTTGCACCTACGATATGTTATGTAGTGGCGACAGCATTGGGATTTTTCAAATCGAGTCGCGAGCACAAATGAGTATGTTGCCGCGTTTAAAGCCCAGAAGCTATTACGACTTAGTGATCGAAGTCGCCATCGTACGTCCCGGCCCCATCCAAGGCGATATGGTGCATCCTTACCTACGACGACGTCACGGAGAAGAAGCCGTTAGCTATCCTAGCCCAGAGGTCGAATCGGTATTAAGTCGAACCCTCGGGATCCCAATTTTCCAAGAACAAGTCATCAAATTAGCGATGGTCGCGGCCGGATTTAGTGGCGGCGAAGCCGATCAATTACGTCGCGCGATGGCCGCTTGGAAACGTAATGGTAAGCTCCGCTATTTTAAAGATAAATTAATCAACGGTATGCTTAGTCGCGGCTATCAACTCGATTTTGCCGAACGCTTATTCTCACAAATATTGGGCTTTGGTGAATATGGTTTTCCGGAGTCTCATGCCGCCAGCTTTGCTCTGTTGGTTTACATTTCTTCTTGGTTAAAGTGTCACGAACCCGCCGCCTTTTGCTGTGCATTGCTCAATAGCCAACCAATGGGATTTTATAGTCCTAGTCAACTGATACAAGATATTCAACGCCATGGGGTTAGCATCTTAGCAATCGACATTAACCACAGCGCTTGGGAGCATCACCTAGATTACCAAAGCGCAGCTAAGGGAGCGATCCGCTTAGGCTTAAAACAAATCAAAGGGTTAAATCGACATAAGATCAATCGCTTGCTACAACAGCGCCCCGCTCAAGGCTTCACTCATCTGGCGCAAATCACCGCCTGCTTAGACCAAAGTAGTTTAAACGCCTTAGCTTCAGCCGATGCTTTCGCGGGTCTTGCCGGTCATCGCCATCAAACACGTTGGAAAATGAGTGGTATCGAGCCAGATCTACCGCTATTTGCAATGCCCTCTGAGGCAAAAGTGCAACTGCCTGTCCCGAGTGAAATTGAAGATATCACCCAAGATTATCTCACGACTAACCTGAGTTTACGCCACCATCCTCTGCAGCTGTTGCGCGAACACCAAGCCCTAAAAAATTGTTTGTCACAATTGCAATTACAAGGCTGCCAACACGGTCAATTAGTTACCGTCGTTGGTTTAGTGGTAGGACGTCAACGCCCAGGGGCAACGGCCGATGTCACCTTCGTCACCCTAGAGGATGAAACTGGTAATAGCAATGTGATAGTCTGGCCAGCAACCGCCAAAGCTCAGCGTAAAGCGCTTATTTCATCTCGCTTACTTAAAGTGACAGGGCGCTTAGAACGCTGTGATAATGTATTGCATATTATCGCCGGAAAGTTAGAGGATTGCTCATGGCTATTGGCCGATTTATCGATCCACTCCCGCGACTTTCGTTAAATGAAGGCTGAACAATAGGATATCTATGTTAGATCGCTACGCCGTAAAACTGATTAAAGCACCACTGGACTACGTCGCCAAGCATTTAGATAAGGCGGGTTTGAATGCCAACCAAATCACCCTCAGCGGATTTGTGCTCGGCTTAGCAGCCATTCCTATGTTGGCCTTTCAACACTATGATTGGGCCTTAGGCTTGATCATACTCAACCGTATATTCGATGGTTTAGACGGCGCATTGGCAAGGCGTCAAGGTTGTAGCGATTTTGGCGGCTACCTTGATATTGTCTGTGATTTTATCTTTTACTCTGGTGTCGTTTTGGGATTTGCTCTGGCCGCTCCTGAGCAAAATTCCATTGCAGCCAATGTACTCATCTGGACTTTTATGGGTACTGGCTCAAGTTTCCTCACTTTTGCCATTATGGCCGCCAAAAGAGATATAGAGAATACGGTATATCCACACAAGTCCTTATATTACTTGGGAGGACTCACCGAAGGTAGTGAAACCATCGCTTTATTCCTGATTTTTTGCATATATCCGGAGCATTTCCCCACCTTGGCCCTAGGTTTTGCAGCTCTGTGTTTCATCACCACATTAACTCGGGTCTTAGCAGCCAAGGCCACTTTTATTGATTCACCAAATCAAGGGCCAGAAACTCCAAAGGCAGGTGACTAGAAACGCCTCGGTTTATGCTTGTTTACCGTCTATTTTGTTGAATTGTCATATCCCTATAGGCTGAAACATCACAGTGAATGGGCGAAACCAAAGAACAAGAAAGATCCTGAGAATCGCTTTTATGACAGAACGCTCAGCGTAACCCAAAATAGAGAAAGGTTACGCCATTTCCTAAAGACGAGAATTGGTCTCTATCTACAATAAAGACCTGAGATAAGCACCAGGATTAAGCCACAGCACCTTTTGCCAACTGCTGTGGGCCCAAAGCTAATAAAGCAAGGTTTGCCTGTCGAGCTTGCTCTGCATCACCAGCCATAATCGATTGATAAATAGCCGTATGTTCAGGCATACAAGTATGACCATCCTGAGAAGCATATTTAAAGTAATGTACGTACATCACCTGTAAGACATTCGCGAAAGGAATAAAGAAGCAGTTTCCGGTCGCCAAATAGATTAAACGATGAAAACGCAAGTCCGCCTCGACCCATTCAGACCAATCTTGTTTTTTAGCGACCGCCGACATTTGTAAAAAAGCTTCAGTTAATGCACTACGTTGCTGGGACGTGGCATTCTTTGCAGCCAAAGCCGCAGCTTGTGGTTCAATAGCTTGGCGTAAAGCAATAAATTCATCCATTGCTTGCTGTTGCATTCCCAGGCCAGACATCCAACTCAATAACTGAGGATCGAGCATATTCCAGTGTTCTCGAGCTCTAACTCGAGTCCCAATCTTAGGTCGCGACTCCAATAAGCCTTTGGAGCTAAGATGTTTAATCGCTTCTCGCAAGGCCGTTCGACTCACCGCAAACTGTTCACACAACTCCATCTCGGATGGAATAATACTATGTTGCGCAAGTGCTCCCGATAAAATACTTTTAGCAACTTCTCTTGCCACTTGTAAGTGCAAACTCCGAGCAGCACCTTCGATCGTTGAAAATTCACTAGCCATAGGGATCCTTATACTTTCCTATGATTTAATCCAAAATAAATATGAAAACAGCTCGCTCATCTATAATGACTAAAGCGTCACTACGGTAGCATGATTTTATTTTTTCTCTATAGGTAATGATTTAATAATTTGATAATACTGTATTTTTTTCAATACACTTGTGAATCCGAATCCACAAATCGTAGTCGTAATTTTACGAAAATTGGTAACAGATCAGCTTACTTGTATGATGATTAAGTTTAATTTGACAGCCAATTTTAAAATCATCAGTACGCCCTATTTCGGGTATAACTCTCTTCACTTAATCTAAGAAAATTGCCATCGGGTGAGTGTTTAATGGGTTTGGCCATTGCTTATCTGTGAATCACAATCAGCCATTAAAGCAACTTGAAGCCAAAGCCCACCCTCAATATGCAATACAATAAGTTAATATTAATTTATGGCGGAGTTCAATCCATATTGAGGATGGCCTGTTGGTACTGCAGTGACCAATACTCTCGATAAAAACCCCGGTATAACCAGTGAGCAACTCTTTAACACCGCTCACCCAATGACAAGGTATGATAATACTCACTCTATTTTAGCCATTCGCGGCCGCAACAGCTCGACACGCTTTTGGCATCATAAAATACTCCGCTTGTTGCTGATCACTCCGGGTTTCTCCATAAGGTATCACTTGTCGACCTCGTCATAGCTGCTGGCCAAGTTCGCTACTCGGCTTATCTAAAGCGCCTTCAAGCATTTGGCGAAGCCCTTCAACTCGGTTTCAAGCATCTTCCGAGCGGTAAACACCAATAAACATAAACCTCATTGCGAAGCGCAGGCGTACATCGGCCCAAATGACATAAAAAACGAGTCATATGAATCACCACCTGATGATGTATTGAGTAAGGGGCTTTACCAAACAAAAGACGATATTACTGGTGAAAGCCACTGAGTGACTGACAACCATTATAGACAGCTGAATTAGTTACCGATTGTCGCTTGTTAAATATCGCCACACGCCGAATTCATCTAGCATAGCTTGATAGACGCGACAACTTGACCGACAAAAAGTGGTATTACCCCCTTCATACTGGGTGTCACGGCGATTCATTGCGTTATACTTCTGCTGAAACTGAAAGCTTAGCTCAAACATTGGTTTTGCTGCTCTGTAATCAGTTCGGATGAAGCTAAACTAACAACCGATCAACACCCTCGCTACCGAAAAATAAGCAAGTATTTTTCGGTAGCGACAAATAGAAGGCACAAACACAAGCAAGGTTGCGCCTTCAAGTTTTTATCCCAATTGCTGTTTAAAAAAGTCTAGCGTGCGACTCCAGGCGAGTTCGGCCTGCAGCTCGTCATAACGGCCAGTGGAGTCATTATGAAAACCATGATTGGCCCCCTGATACATATGCATCTGGTAAGCAACCTTGTTCGCCAGCAGATCTTGTTCATAATCGGGCCAGGTAGCATTCACCCGTTTATCTAACTCAGCCAGGTGGATCAACAAGGGCGCTTTAATATTTGACCGAAGCTCTTTCGCGGATGGCGTTCCGTAAAATGGTACGCCTGCATTCAGCTGCTTGGCCATTCTTGCTGCTAGCATATTCACCACATAACCACCAAAACAAAAACCAACCGCGCCCAACTTGCCGTTACTGGCGGGATGTTCCTTCAAAAAAACGGCGGCGGCCAAAAAGTCTTGTTCAATTTTACCTTTATCAAGGGACTTTTGCATACTACACCCTTGATCATCATTCCCCGGATAGCCGCCTAATGTATGCAATGCATCGGGTGCAAATGCAATATAGCCAGCCTTGGCTAAGCGCCGCGCAACGTCTTTAATATAAGGATTTAAGCCCCGGTTTTCATGGATCACTAAGATCACCGGCAGCGGTTTGTCGGCATTCTTCGGTGTGACCAGATAACCTCGCCCTTCACCATGTCCCATTGGTGAATCAAACAAGACATACTCGGCTTTAATCTCGGGATCATTAAACGACACCTGCTCAGCCAAGGCATAATTAGGAAGTAGAGCCGAAGACAACATCGCCATAGAAAAACCCAAAGCGGTCAGCTTTGCCAAACGCGCCAGAAAGGTTCGCCGGTCAATCAAGCCATGTGCATATTCGTCATACCAGTCAAAAGCCTCTTGGGGAATCGCGTAAGACTGAGCATCGATACTTGCTGCTGTGCTAGAAAACTGATTAGATTGAGCCACTATCATACCCTCACGTAAAAATAAATTTGCATCCAATGCGACGGCTCACACAGTTGCTTCTGAGCTGCGGCATCTCCATTTACCAACAATCGTTACTCTGGTTCAGCATCAATCGATTGCCCAAACGGCAATCATTAATAAACGCCAAGCATGTTGCTTGTCCTTCACCCAAAACAGAGTGGCTTGAAGTACTCCCATACCACAACGATCAGCTTCACAACAAATCAGACAACACATTGGCTACAAATTACCAACCAAATATCAACATAAATGATCTAAGCAATAAGCGCAAACTATCACGAGAGATCCCTCAACCATCAAATCAAATGGTTTGCGATAAACAATACCGTACGCGCTTAGCTAAGTGCGCTAAACTTTGCGAACCAACCGCTAATAAAGGAAATCAAGTCAATATGCTGGAGCGATTCAAACTGGTAATTAGCTTGAGTGTTATGGTCAATGTTTCCGTGATGGCAGCCAGTCACCCTTGGGAGCAGATCAATAGCCCCTCACATGGGAGCCCTAATGCCATAGGCGCCTATAACCAAGGTTGTCTAGCCGGAGGCCAGCCCTTAGCGCTCACCGGTGAAGGCTATCGGGTGGTTTACCCCGAACGTCGACGCAATTATGGTCATCCAAGCTTACTCGGATTTATTCAAGACTATGCCAAAACGCTAAAAGCTAAGGGCCTGCAGAATATTCTCATTGCCGATATGTCAATGCCGCGAGGCGGACCATTTAGTCATGGTCATCGTAGTCATCAAATCGGCTTAGATGTGGATATTTGGTTTAAAACCACCACGGACAAACTCACGCCATCCCAACAGACAAACCTTAGGCCTATCAACTTAGTTGACTCAAAAAACTTCCGACTTGAATCTGCTTGGTCAAGTACGCATCAGCAAATGCTAAAAATTGCCGCGCAAGACCCGCGAGTCGCGAGGATCTTCGTTAATCCGGTCATCAAACAGCAGCTCTGCACTCACACTCAAGCCAAACAACGCTGGTTGGCTAAAATTCGACCTTGGTGGGGGCATACCAAACATATGCACATCAGGCTTCACTGCCCTATCGATCAACCACTGTGCCAAGAACAAACGGCCTTAGCTGAAGGCAATGGCTGTCAAGATCTGGTTTGGTGGAAACAACAACTGACGCAACCAGCAACTCTGCGTAACACTCCCCCAGCAAAGCCCAAACCTAAAGTAGACTTACCAGCCCCATGCGCTCAATTACTTGCTCGACCCGAAACCAAAGCATAGGCCCAATCATCGCGACCGCGCAGCTCCGCCAGTGCAACAGCTTTTTGTATATCGTAGGCAACCTGATATTGCGCCACTGTCCAACCTTGCGCCGTCAACTCTACAATGGCATAACGTGCATGCGGGCTAAAATTTTCCATCACATGTGAATTGGGCCAATCATCTCGATAAGCTTGTAAGCCGACACTGCCGGGGTTCACCAGCAATTGCTGCTCCCCGATGTTCACCACCCTTGGCGTATGGCTATGACCGCATAAAATTAACGGTGATGTTTGCCCTTCGAGTAAAGCTAATATTTCATGCTCTGAACGTAGCTGGGCAAAGCCTTGACTCACGTCATCTACGAGGTAGATCAAGTCATCCCCAGGGCTTGCATGACACAAATAAACCTGCTCGTTCAATTGCAGATCAAAAGGAAGCTGCTGCATCCACTGGAGTGGCTCAGGCCCTAAGTCGTCTAAAATAAACTGCATCGTTGGGTTCGTCGCGCAATCAGCAGCACTTGCTTGATAAATCTGGCGATCTTGATTTCCACAAATCGTCACAAAATCAAGTTCCCTCAGGCGCTCGTAAGTCGCCCGAGGCGCAATCGGTCCATATAAAATATCACCTAGATTGACCACCACATCAACCCCTCGGCTCTCAATATCTGCCACCACCGCCTCAAGTGCGTACAGATTGCTGTGGATATCTGACAATACCGCAATTCGCATCAACTCATCCTCTTTAAAATTCAACTTGGTCGCTTCAATAACTCGAGTCAAACAATACCCGTCCGTGTCTTAAACCTAATGGACGAACTGGGATTGCCGGTAAGTTTTTACCGCAAGCCTATGAAGTAACAGATTTATATCAGAAATTCACTAGAGTTAACCAGCAAAGTATTGTCATTGCGATAAACCTGAAGCTTGTACGAGCAATGGATTAATGATTAGTATCATCAAACAAACCCAAAAAAGAGAAGCTAAGCATTTGTCAACAGAGTCTATTTTGGGCTTAAGCGCCTTAGTTACATCATTGATTGCCGCCATATTTGGCTTTGGTGGTGGCATGTTATTGATTGCCGTACTGCCTTTATACCTAAGTCCAAGTACCATCATTCCCATTCATGGGGTCACACAACTCGCCAGCAATATCTCACGAAGTTTATTTTCGCTCAAGCACGTACAGTGGCCGCTCATCGTCCCGTTTTTAATTGGCTCAATCCTCGGCGTTGGTTTATTTGGCTTGCTACTAAGCCATCTACCCAGCAAATATATTCCTGCGCTTATAGGCTCCTACATTGTGTTGAACTTATGGAGCAGCAAGTTTTCTCGCCTCATCAATCGATATGAGAGTTATTACCTGATTGGTGTCCTGCAAACCGGATTGGGTTTAGTCGTGGGTGCAACTGGCCCTATCGGTACCAGCGTGTTAGCCAAAAAGCTGAGCGACCATAACCAACTGATTGCTACCAGTTCAATGTTTATGACGATTAGTCATTTACTTAAAATATTGGTATTTGGCTTTATCGGCTTTAGCTACACTGAGCATCTTAACTTACTGATAAGCATGGTGCTTGGTTCGGTACTCGGCTCTTATTTAGGGACCAAAATGCGCAGGCTGGTCGGAAATCAGCGACTCATATGGCTAATTAAAGCATTGTTAACTGGACTCGCCCTAAAAATGATATTCAGCGTGATATTGACTTAGAACTAGAATGCTTTCACCCTCTCTATGGTGAGGCTGATATCACTTGTATAAAACTTACTCATATCGTCGAACTAAAAAGACCGGAGAAATTCAATTTTCGGCTTAATACAACACACATAAACGCAACTATACGGATATTCCTATTTATGAAACTAGTCACATTCATTACAGCTGTTAGCCTTTTGTTCAGCGCAGCCTCCCAAGCAGACCGTTTACAAGACATTCAAAAACAAGGCTACATCACCGTCGGTACCACTGGTGATTACAAGCCTTTCTCTTTTTACGATGGCGCAACGTTCAAAGGTTACGACATCGACGTCGCAAAACACTTGGCCCATGAAATGGGCGTAGAAGTTAAATTTGTTCAAACCACCTGGAAAAACCTACTGTTGGGCTTAGATGAAAACCAGTATGACATCGCTATGGGCGGCATTACACGTCGTATCTCTCGTCAAATGGCCGCAGAACAAAGTCAAGGTTACATGACTTTTGGCAAGTGCTTCTTAGTCGCTCAGGGACGCGGTTCTCTATTTGATACCTTAGAAGAAGTAAACCGTCCAGAAGTTAAAGTTGGGATAAATATTGGTGGAACCAACGAAAAATTTGCCGAAAAATACCTGAGTAAAGCCACTTTGGTACGCTTTGATAACAACCTAGACGTCCCTAAAGCTCTAGAAGCGGGGAAAATCGACGTGATGGTAACCGAAACACCTGAAGCTCTTTATTATCAAGTGATTAATAAAAAACTAGAAGCGGTGCGCGAAGACAATCCATTCACCAAAAGTCAATTTGGTTACCTGATCCCAGATGGTGAACAACGTCTGCTGAATACTGTTAACTTCATCATGGATGAGATGAAACTAAAAGGGATCGACCAGGATTTAATGAAGAAAAACTCATTAAAATAAGTGCTGATTAAAATTCAAAATCACCGCTTCATTAAGCATCGATGAAGCGGTGAGCCTTGTCATCCAAACGTTCACCTAACTGGTTGATGTAAGTTAAGAGCACAAACATCATTCGAGCGGAGCTGGATCAATCATGACACGGCTTTTTATACACTAAGCGAGAAATTCAGATCTAATATTTTCAAGAACGGATAACGGCGTAATCCCTTATTAAATAGGCAATATAAATCATATGAATGTTTTTGTAGTTGGGAATGGAAAACTAGCAAACGAGCTACTCAGTCAATTGCAGTTTAACCAAGTGAAGGCTTGGCACGAAAGAGCGAACAACAACCCGGCGATTATTGTACATGCGGGTTCAGGCAGAGAACTCGAAGAAATCATGACCTATTGCCGAAATACAAATTCGGTGTTGGTTGAGCTTTCAACAGGATCGCAGATAGAGGAGATAGCTATCGACTTTAGCGCAGTAGTCTGTCCGAATATCAATATATTGATGCTCAAATTCATGCATATGATTTCAAACCACGGACAACAATTCCAACAATATAACATCCAACTAAGTGAATCGCATCAGTCAGAAAAAACCTCGGTGCCGGGCACTGCAGTTTATTTAGCGAATGCATTCGACCTGTCTGTTGAGGACATTCACTCCATCAGAGATCCAGAACAGCAGCAACACTTATGCGGAGTTCCTTCGGAACATTTATCCAGACACGCAGTCCATCAAATAACGATTCAAGATAGTTCATGCAGCATCTCCTTGGAATCGCGGGTGTACGGTGATTCCCCCTATGCATCGGGGGTTTTAAAAGTCATACACGCTATTGAGAACCACCAATTGGAGCAGCGCCTATATACCATTCATGAACTGATCGAAAAAGAATGGCTGTAAATAACGAGTAAACCAAAGCTATAAAGCTCAACTCGAAAGATCAGCGTGGTATTTCAAAACCGGTGTCCAATTACCCCTCAATCGTTAGCTTAGGCCACTGCGCCAACCACGCTTTGGCCTGTATTCGCTGCTCAAAGACTTCACGCGACCGCTTAGGATTATGGGTAATGTTCAATTGAAATAACGACTCAAAGCCAAAGGCCGAAACACACTCATAGCCTTGAGAAGTTTTACGGATCGCCACCGCTGTTTCTTTTTCCGGCCAAAAACTCATTGCATCCAAAGTACTTAAGTACGGTCGATCATGATTACGCAGGTGCATCCGGGCTTGGTTGCGCACCTGCCAGTGAAGCTGGGGCATGTAAGATCTAAGCTTAGCTTCTAGTTTCAGCTGCCTTTCTGGATCCGTCTCCTCGGCATCAAAGTAAATCACATCCACATCATTGAGAGGCGTAGCAACTGGTTTATGATGCAGATGATCCCAAACCATATTACGCACAAAACCGGCCGCTAAATACCCCTGAGGCAAGCCAAGTCGGTGAACACAGTCAAGTGCCTGCAAACGTTGCCGATCGTTTTGCAGCAGCTGGATGATAGTTTCCATTTGAACCTAAGTATTCACATATTAACGAATAACAACTGATTACTTTCTGTATTCACGACTGAGATGCTAAAACAAAACGCAACCAACAAGACTAATTATTTATTTTTCAACCAAATGGTAGAATTAGAAAATACAATTTGCTTACAATTGTTAGTAATTTCAAATGTTACTCCCCAATCAGTTGAATTACCGCCCAAGTGATCGATTTCTCCGGTTGCCGTTTGACTTTTTTCATTTATCAAAACAATTTTATCAGCATTCTGAGTCACATAAGTGGCACCACCATAAACCTGACAATACCCAGTACAAACATAGTAACCTGCGATATCGACATACCCTTGTTCGTTCATAACGCACTGAGCTTGAGCATTCCAAGAAGAAAAAGACAAAACAGCCAAAGAAATAATGCTTTTAACAAAATAATTCATTTACAACGTCCTTGATATTAAAAGAAAATTAATTTTATAAAAAAATAGTTAACCGCGCCACTAAGCATCCTTATCGAGGCTAAGAACATAATCCCCTGCACGATTCGCAATATCTCTCTAAACTGAGTATTTATATCGTGAGGATTAGCCCCGCTAAGCAAAGCGCGCGCTTCGTGCTACAATCGCAAGCTTATCTGCGCTTAGTGCTATTTGCCTTAATCGCGGCCCTATTGTTCGTCATCTGAGACCCTTCATGCCATTTTCTAAACTTGGATTAAGTACGCCGATCTTACAAGCTTTGAGCGAGCGTGCATATCAACAGCCCACGCCCATTCAGCAACAGGCCATTCCGGCTATTTTAGCGGGTAAAAACCTGCTCGCCGCGGCGCAAACCGGCACCGGCAAAACGGCCAGCTTTGTATTGCCCATTTTGCAAAAACTAAGTAAAGCGCAAACGCCCCTGCGCGGTAAACGGATTCGGGTGCTGATCCTTACCCCCACCCGTGAACTGGCGGTTCAGGTTGAAGAGAATATTGGCCATTACGCAAAACATTTAGAAATCAGCTCACTGGCAATGGTTGGCGGTGTTGACGCAGAACCACAGAAACAAGCCCTAATCTACGGCGTAGATATTCTGGTCGCAACCCCGGGGCGCCTGCTGGATATGATCCATCAACGAGCCCTGCACTTCGACCAACTTGATACTTTGGTGCTCGATGAAGCCGACCGAATGCTGGATATGGGCTTCATCGACGACCTTGAGAAAATTTTGCAGCGCCTGCCCGAGCAGCGTCAAAGTCTGTTGTTTTCGGCAACTTTATCTCCACAAATTAAGCGCTTAGCCAAAACGACTATCGAAAATCCGCTGGAAATCAATGTAGCGTCGTCTTCGGATAACAGCCCTAAAATCGAGCAATGGTTAATTACCGTCGACAAAGACAAAAAGTCGGCATTACTCAGCCAGATGATCGTTGATAACAACTGGCAACAGGCGCTGATCTTTATTCAAACCAAACATGGCTCGGCCAAACTGGTGAGCCAATTGGAGAAGCGTGGCATTCAAGCCGAAGCCTTTCATAGCGGCCGAAGCCAGGCCTCACGTAGTAAGTTACTCGCCGATTTTAAATCCGGTGAAGTCCAGTTTGTGGTGGCTACTGGTATTGCAGCGCGCGGCATCGACATCGATGAATTAAGCCGTGTGGTCAATTATGATCTGCCCGATCAAGCCGACGACTATATTCATCGCATCGGCAGAACCGGCCGGGCTGGCGCTGTTGGCGAAGCGATCTCTTTTGTCTCAAAAGATGACTTTAGAAACCTTTGCTCGATTGAGAGTCGCCTCGGTCAGCTGATAGAACGCCGGGTCGTTGAAGGCTTAGAGCCGAAAAAAGAAGTGCCAATTTCTATCCTGAATTATCGGCCCAAATCAAACAAGGGTTCGGGGCATTACAAGCCAAGAAACAAAGTCAGCCACTAAACCCGCGAGCCAATCACAAACTAAATATTGCAAAAGGCCTTGTCACTGACAAGGCCTTTTTGTAGCTCGGTGATTGCAAACGACAGCGTCTAGTGACCAACACGGTCTCTAAACCACAGCTTCAAAAAATCGGTGATTGCAGCAGCTCGGCAGGTTTGCGCTCAATTAGGATCTGACCTTGGCGCACCGACAACAATACCTCGCCTTGCTTTTGCAAGACCTCGACATCATTCCCACCTTCTAATACGATGAAATTTGCTGGTTTGCCCAGCTCAATACCGTATTCATCTTCTACCTGTAGGGTTCTTGCACCATTATCAGTGATCAAATCTAAACAGTTTTGAAGTTCACTGTAGCCCATCATATGGCAGCTGTGGATCCCCGAGTCCAATACCCGTAACAGCTTACCGTTGCCAAGGGTATACCAAGGATCTTGGATGGAGTCTTGGGCAAAACATACATTTAAACCGGCTTCACGTAGTTCTTTAACCCGAGTGATACCACGCCGCTTAGGGTAGCTGTCGAAACGACCTTGTAAATGAATGCTCTCGGTTGGACAAGAAACAAAATTGATTTTCGACATTTTTAGTAAGCGAAACAGCTTGGAGCAATAGGCGTTATTATAGGAATGCATGGCAGTGGTATGACTGGCGGTTACCCGTGGTCCTATATTGGCTTCCAAGGCGGCGGTGGCGAGAACCTCCAGAAAACGCGCCGCATCGTCATCAATTTCATCACAATGCACATCGACCAATTTACCGGTTTGCTGCGCCAACTCTATCACCCAACGCATCGATTCCACCCCGTATTCACGAGTAAATTCAAAGTGCGGGATCCCACCAATCACGTCGGCGCCCTCTTCCAACGCCTGTAGCATTAACTCGCGACCGTTAGGATAAGACCAAATACCTTCCTGAGGAAACGCCACGATTTGCAACAATATCTTATCTTGAAGACGAGACTTGAGCTTAGCAATCGCTTTTAGCGCCACTAACTGCGGATCGGTAACATCCACATGGGTACGAATATACTGCACGCCATTGGCCACCAACAGTTCGACTGTTTTAAGCACCCTTTGCTCAACATCTTCGGCACTTAACATCGGTTTGCGCTCGGCCCAACGTTCGATCCCCTCAAATAACGTTCCGCTCATATTCCAATTGGGTTGCCCTGCCGTGAGGGCTGCATCGAGGTGAATATGTGGTTCAACGAAGGGGGCGCAGCAAAGATTTCCCTTAGCATCATAACTACCTGCACTGATCGCTAGGGTACTTTGTTGTTGCTCTATTTGGCTAAAGCAACCATCACGAATGCTGATACTAAATAGCGATTCTTGGCCACGTAGCCGAGCATTAATAATTTTCATCGGATGATCATCCATAGTGATTGTTCTCATCTAAAATCAAGGCTTCCATCATCAGCGCATTTTGTAGCGCTAAACGCTGTTGCGCATTGTTTAGTTGCCGCTGGCTTAAGCTTTCAAACTTTTGCAGACGATGCTGCAGGGTATTGCGATGAATACCTAAACTTTGCGCCGTTTGTCGGGCGCTACATAGGTTTTCAAAATAAACTGCCAGCGTGTGTTTTAAAAGTTTCGCCTGCGGCTCTCGATTGGCAAACAAAGGACCCAGCTGCTGGCGGCAAAAATCGGCTAACAACTCATGATTGTCCACCGCAGAAAAAATTTGATTGATACCGAGATCGGCATAATGCAACACCGTTTGGCGCGCACTATTACGGGCAAATTGAGCAGCTTGTTTGGCTTGCTGCGCCGCCAAACCTAAATGAATTATCCCCTGAGGACTCGCACTCACCCCTAAAGCACAATTAAGATGAGCCGCCGCTAACTGTGTCGCAAGTTCGCTCCACAAGTGAATTTGTTGTTCGTGGTTCAAGCCCTCAGGATTTGCCAGAAACAGATACCAGCCATCTTGATACTCTAAAATCGGCAACCGATGGGGATAAGCTTCCAGTTGACGGTTCAAGCTAAAGGCCCAAGCACTTAAGTCGACATCATCGCTCACCATGGGCAGCACCAACGCCACTAACAGTGGCTGGTGCAAATCAAGTTCAAGACTGTTGGCCCGTTGCCGAGCTAAAGCGGGTAGTTTTCGAGGGGACTCGATCACATGGCTTAAAAACCAACGCAGAGAATGTTCGGCCAGATCGGCTTGAATAATCCGATTACAAATAAGCTCGGTGACCTTCACCATCGGCAAACTATAGGGTTGCTCAAACAACGGAAAATCACGTTGTTCGGCAAAGGCCAATACTGCCTCAGGGATCATAGGAATAAATTCCGAGCCGGTCAAAATCACAATACCTGCCGCGTACTTAGCTTGAGCCTCTACGATTAGCTGCTGATAATCTTCAACACTGCGTTGCAAATTGATCCCGGTAACAAAAATCAACTCACCGCCGAGTAGCCAAGGACCTACCTCGAGGTTTTCTGCCACATAGGGCCAACGAACTGAATTGTCTGCACCACCAGCACCGGCTCGAAGAACAAAGGCTTCCAATCCGGCGATAGCGGTGATCTCACTAACTTTTAAGGCCACATTAAGCTTCTTTAGCAAGGCTCGGTTGAGCCGAAGCAATAAACACCAACAGACTATAGAAGGCGCTTGCCACCACAATCCCCACCAAAGGCGCAATCCATGGAGAGAAATAGGCAGCAGCCGAACCCACGACATAGGCGGCTAAGCCTTGTAGATTAAATTGCGGTAAATTAACCTGCTCCAAGGCGGGTGGCGCAGCCTTATACTTCACCCAAAAATCAGTCATGATAATCGCACCAATCGGTGGAATAAAGGTTCCTAACAGGATCAAGAAAGGGATCAATAGATTATACATCCCAAATATAGCCAGCAAAGTACCAATGGCGGCACCACCTACAGTGACTAAGCGACGTTTATCTGTTCGCAATAAGTTGCACCCCGCAGCAGCAAAATTGTAAATCGTGTTATCTTGAGTGGTCCAAATATTAGTAAACAACATCAATATTGCCACCAGCATAAAGCCTTGCGCCACCAATACATCCACCACATCCGCCTGCTGATAAATTAAGGTGCCAAAGGCGCCAACAAATACCATTAAACCGTTGCCCACAAAAAACGCAGCCAGTGTGGTGTACACTGCGATCTTGCCACTCTTGGAGAAGCGACTCCAGTTGGTCGCCTGGGTACCGCCACTCACAAAAGTACCAAATACCATGGTAATCGCAGCGGCAATCGGCATCGCCTGAGTGGGTTCAACCGCAATCAGCTCGCTCAAGCCGCCGACATCAATCAAGCCTTGATACAAAGACAGTGCGATAAACACCAACATGGCAGGTACCGACACCTTAGACAATAACTCAATGCCTTTATAACCAATAGTGGCGGTGATACAAAAACCAAAACCAAATACCACCATCAAAGGAATGGTCAAACTCTCTGGCAAAGCCAGTAATTTAACCAATACGATCGCAATAGTCGCAGTGCCCCAGGCATACCAACCCACTTGAGTGAAACCCAAGACAAAATCTGACAACATACTGCCCTTCAAACCAAAGCAATATCGTCCTAATAGCACCGAGTTTAGTCCAGTTTTATAGGCGACATAGGCTAGCCCTGCGGCGTAGGCGCCTAACAGCAGATTACCAACCACAATAATAACCAGCAACTGGGAGAAGGAAAATGCAGCACCTAAGCTACCACCAGCCCACATCGTTGCGGTGAAAAAAGTAAAACCGAGTAAAACTGAGGCCATCGACCAAAGACCTTTTCGTTGGTCATCTGGCACAGCTGATAAAGGAAAATCGTTTGTTTGACTCATGCTGTATCTCCTGAATATAAGTGATCCCTTCAGCGAATAAGTATCAAGAGCTGTGCCATAAGTAGTGCCTAAATCCAAATATTAAAAACTGTGCACGGCGAGCAAAGCCAAGCAAAGAAAATATACCAAATGCACAAAGGAAGGACTAACGATACTCAACGGAACAATGAAGTCAGGCGTGCAGCACCCCGCCAAGCACCAATTCAAACCAAATTTGCCCAAAAAGTGTGCATCGATGGTGGTTTCCTTATCAGCCAGCGCTAGCTTGGCAAGCTACAAAATAGCCACTGATTTAATTTGCAACCAAACTTGCTGCTGGAGTTTCAATTGTAAGTGCGCCACTGAATATTCCGAAATCAACGCTTGAACGAGCTGTGAAGAACTCAGTTTTGCTTTCACCAAACACTCTCCCGCTCTTAGCCCCGGATGAATGCTCTGCACTTCGGCAGGAAACACATTTAAAATTGAACTTTGCTGCGGCTTCACTCGACAAATGCTGACATCGCGAGCGTTGATCCGACAGCGCACCGTTTCTCCAGGCTGCCAGTTTTGCCCGACTAAATAAAAAGCTAAGCCATTCACCGTCAATTGAGTTAAACCATGCTCATGATTCGCGACCACCCGCCCTGTAAGCAAGGTATTAGTTTGGCCGCTAAATAGTGGACCAGATAATTCATTCAGCATCACTTCTTCGAGGCGCCCTTGCAGCACTACCCTGCCCTGATTGAGAACCACCACATGGTCGGCTAAACGCGCGACTTCATCCAGCGAATGACTAACGTAAACGATGGGGATCGCCAGCTGTTGATGTAAACGCTCTAAATAAGGCATGATCTCTTGTTTTAAACTGAGATCGAGGGCCGATAAGGGTTCATCCATTAACAATAACTTGGGAGAGGTGAGCAAGGCTCTTGCGATAGCCACCCGTTGTCGCTCGCCCCCCGATAGCGCTCGAGGGTGACGTTGCAAGAGTTCGGTAATGCCTAACAGCGCAGAGACTTCGCCAATGTCCAACTTCTGTTTATCTGCAGACAAACGTTTATAACCAAAGAGCAGATTTTGTTGCACGTTCAGATGAGGAAATAAGCTGGCTTCTTGAAAAACGTAAGCGATGTCACGTTGATAAGTCGGCACAAATTGTCCCGTTTGATGATCCTGCCAGACTTCTCCATTCACTGCAAAGTAACTCTGAGGTAGTCGCTCTAACCCCGCCATGGCACGTAAACAGGTGGTTTTGCCCGATCCCGAGGGCCCAAATAATACGGTCACTCCTTGGCTGGGAAACGTCATATTGACATCTAAACAAAAGTCGCCGCGATCGGCCACAAAACGAACTTGTATTTGTGTCATGCCATGACCCTCCGCCGCGCGGCATCATTAAGACTGTAAATTAAGAGCAAAGCGATAAAAGAGAAAGCCAACATGCCACCAGCTAACCAATGGGCCTGGCTGTATTCTAAGGCTTCCACATGATTATAAATTTCTATCGACATTACGCGCGTTTGCCCAGCGATATTCCCACCAATCATCAACACCACGCCAAATTCACCGATGGTGTGACAAAATCCCAGAATGGCGGCGGCAAATACACCTGGACGGGCCAGCGGAAAAGCCACTTGCCAGAAACTGGCAATCGGTCCGGCACGTAGGGTTGCAGCAACTTCCAAAGGCCGCTTCCCTATCGCTTCAAAGGCATTTTGCAGCGGTTGCACCACAAACGGAAAAGTGTGAATCACACAGGCAATCACAATACCGGTAAAGGTAAACGGTAAACTGCCCCAACCGAGAGCATTAAACAACTTGCCAACCGTGCCATTAGGCCCCAAAGCAAGTAATAAGTAAAATCCCAACACCGTCGGCGGCAATACCAAAGGCAAGGCGAACAAGGCACCCACAATGGGTTTGAAACGCGAACGGGTTTGTGCCATCCACCATGCCAAGGGCGTCGCCAACAATAGCAAAATGAGGGTGACTACGGCGGCTAACTTCAAGGTTAACCACACCACCGAAAAATCAGTCATCGACAACTATCCTTCATTTAGAAATACCAACATTTTCGAGCGACAAGGCTCATTTCTACTTACTCATTCACTTGATAACCAAAACTTTTAATTAAGGCTTGAATGGGTGGTGTTTGTAGGTAGCTTAAAAACGCTTTGGCCTGAGGATTCCCCTCGCCTTTTTTAAGGATCACCGCATCTTGTTTGATCGCTTGATATAAGTCACTTGGTACAATCCACGCCGAACCATGGCTGATTTCACCATCAACATATACCTGAGAAAGCGCCACAAAACCTAAAGGCGCAGCCCCTGAACTCACTTGCTGAAAGGTTTGTCCTACCGATTGACCTTCCACCAATTTAGGCTGTAATTGTTGATATAATCCCAAGTTTTTCAATACAGTCACCGACGCAGCGCCGTAGGGGGCGGTTTTGGGATTACTTATCGCCAGATAAGGTAACTGAAAATTGTTTAATACCTTGCCTTGTTGATCCACCAAGTTATTTTGATTCGACCACAACACTAAACGTCCTTGGGCATAGGTAAATTGGCTGTCGGCCAGCGCCATCCCCTCGGCAACCAGCTGACTCGGTCGAACTTGATCGGCCGCCATAAAAAACTCAAAGGGCGCCCCATTACGAATTTGCGCATACAGTTTGCCGGTAGAACCGGTGGAAATAAGCAGCCGATGACCCGTATCTTGATGATACTGCGCCGCGATTTGTAGTAGCGGCTTATAAAAATTGCCAGCAACCGCCACTTTTAAGCCTTCGGCATACGCCCCAAAGGCGACTGTTTGACCTAACAAAAAACTAAAAACCAAGGTCATTGTTTTAAAAATGCTCATATTATATTTCATGATGAAAGCTCCGTTGACGACTTATCCATAACAACAAACAATGACCGAAGACGCAGAGAAACATAGCTTAATCTCAGTATTTTCGGTTAAATCTAAATTCGCTGCACTTTCACTAGGAACCATTGCAGCAAGCGTTTTTTGGTCGGCTAACTCAATACTAATGTCGTCGCACACCGCCCCACGAATAACTCGCGATACCCGTCCCGTAAACTGATTGTCAGCCGCCACCTTAAGTCCTTCACCTTGATAGAGCATCAGCTGCGGCGCTTTAATTAAACACAGCACTTCTGAGCTCAGCGCCAAACCTAAACACTCCATGGACTCACAGCTCAACATGGCAGTGACAGTTAAATGCTCCGATACGGCTATTTTTATCACCGAATTAACTTGCCCCAGCTGAATCGCTTCTACCTGACCAAATAATTGGTTACGTGCGCTGCTGCGAAAGCTCAAGCGACGCATCAATTGACGAAAGTGTGCCACTTCGTGATTGCTAATTTTCAGAGGTTGACTCAGCTGCGGTTTAAGTTGCTCGAAGGCCTGCTGGTATTCTAACTCTAGCGCCTTATGTAAGGCGATTAAGCGCTTGGCATATTCGGTTAGTACACTTCCCCCCCCATTCTTACCGCCGCTTTGC
Source organism: Agarivorans sp. QJM3NY_33 (assembly GCF_050870865.2). Lineage (NCBI taxonomy): Bacteria > Pseudomonadati > Pseudomonadota > Gammaproteobacteria > Alteromonadales > Alteromonadaceae > Agarivorans > Agarivorans sp. QJM3NY_33. The sequence continues at coordinate 2,272,777 of NZ_CP194039.2, read as the reverse complement.
TTAATCACCAAAGCCTTCTCAGACAGGTTATTCATTGCATCTAAGGCATCCCAGGCAGCCTTATAGGACATGGGTAAGGCGCGAGCCGCCGCACTTAATGAGCCGTGCTGTTGAATGCCATCCAATAAACGGATCCGGCTATCACTGAGAAAAGGCCCTAACTCACTACACAGTTTTATTTTCCCCAACAAGGGTTGGGTGATGACTGACTTTGTTGATTCCGTCATAGTTTCACCTATATAACGCTAGTGTTAAACATATTTTCATGCTGTAAACCAAAGTCTTTTGGATGAAGCGAATCACCGCTCAAGACTCTTCTAGCGTTTTACTGCAAGTCCAATTCCACTCAGTAAGTAAGTTCTAAGGCATTGTATATAATGGAAATAATTGATAGCCAAAGGTTCCGTGGCTTGTCATAGTAACAACAAAATTCGCTATATTGTAAGTTATACGACGAAATAGACCGTTCAATACTCCCGCAAGGTCTAGGTCCAGCCAGAAGCCAATCAGCGGACCACTTTACCGATCGAATCCTAGTGGTTTATGATTCAGCCAACAGCCCAGCATAAATCACCACACCGTCGAACTCAGTGATTACGATTTGGTTTAAAAAAAGTGAACTGTGTTAGGCTAAGCGTATTATTTAGATCTGAGCCGCTTGGCTTAAACTATCAACACCTTTGGCTATGATTTTATTTATTGTTTGTTTTTCAAACGATTATACTGATAAAAAATGAAATGGCGCTAGGCAAACACCACTCATAATGGCATAAACTATTTTAAGTTAATGCCGATAATACAGAATTAACACAACATATTTTGCTGCAAAAAAAGGAGAGTTTCATGGGAAGTTTTTTTTCCCCGGCGGTCTATCTGAGTGACCGCATCGGGTTTAAGTATAAATTCCTATTATGGACTTGTTTGTTTTTAGTACCTATCGCCTACGGCTTTAGTTCCCTTATTTTAACCATGAACGAAGATATTGAGTCTGCGAAACGGGAATTCTCCGGTTACCAACTTGTCAGTAAAATCCCCGAATTATCAGCCTCGATCGTGCAACATCAACACTTGATGACCTTAAACTCAATGGATAGAGACTTTGAGCCTGAAGAACTCGTTTCACTCAACCAGTCCATTGATGGTATTTTTGCTCAACTCGCATCCATGATGTCAGAAAATCATCAAACAGAATTACAACAAGTTCAACAGCAATGGCTGGCGTTAAAAGGCAAGCAGGCAGGTTCCTTAAATGATCTCTTAGTCGAACACGAAGCATTATTAAGTGATATCAGAGGATTGACTCATAGTATTGGTGCAGACAGTGGATTAACACGAGACCCCCAAGTCACCAGTTATTACCTGATTGCTGTCTCAGTAAATAATCTACCTATTTTACAAAGTAATATCGCCAGGCTCAGAGATAAAGGCGGCGACATTGCCGATTTTGGGATCCTAGATGCCGAAGGCAATGCTGATCTCAACTTTAGAACCGACCTGGCCAACGAAGAATTAGAAAATATGCAAAAAGCCCTAACCCTGTTAGGCAATCATGACCCACTTTTCCAGCAAAAACTCGGCAACCAAGCGACACAGTCTGTTGAATCCATCGGTGCGAGCATCTCGTTAATTCGCGACAACATCTTAAAAGACCAGCAGGTAAAAACCAATACCGAGGCGGTTTTCCAAAGCACTCAACTCAGCCTCGATAATATAGAACAACTGGCGACCGCATCCATGAGTTACCTCGGTGAAGAACTCACCGCCCGGAAGAATAATGCCGAAAATAAGCGGATTGTACTGCTGGTTGCACTCAGCCTGATCCTGCTTGTCTGTGCCTATTTCATGATTGGTGCTTACCTCTCCGTCAAACGTACCGTGAAACAAATTCGCTTAGTTGCCGGTAAAGTCAACCAAGGTGATCTAAGCGCAGACTTAGTGGTTCATGGTTCAGATGAGCTGGCCGATATTGCTCAAGATTACAAAACAACTCTGCAAGCCTTGCGTCATCTACTGCAACAAGTGACCGCCAGCTCTCTGGAAATGCTCAACGCAACTCAGCGAATTGGTGATAAATCACAAGCCGTGCGTGATGCGATTAATCAACAGCAACAAGAGACTCAGCAAGTGGCGACCGCGGTTGCCGAAATGAATGCGACCGTCAATAACATGGCCGAAGACGCCAACAAAGCGGCAGACTCAACGCTCGCCTCGCAACAAGCGGTAGTGAGTGGACAAGAGATCGTTGGCGGAACAATCACCACCATTGGCCTGATTAATGAGGAAGTGGTGACCACTTCAGATTCATTAAGTCAGCTACAACAACAAAGCAATGCGATTGGCAGTGTGATTGATGTAATTAGCAACATTGCCGAACAAACCAATTTATTAGCGCTTAACGCCGCCATCGAAGCTGCACGTGCTGGCGAGCAGGGCCGCGGCTTTGCGGTAGTGGCTGACGAAGTTCGTACCCTAGCCAGTCGCACCCAAACTTCTACTGATGAAATACAAAAAATGATCGAAGGCTTACAGTCTGGATCGCTAAGCTCGGTGAACGCTATGGCCAATGCCAGTAATCGAGCACAAAGTGGTGTGGAGCAAGCGGAAGAAGCGCGTGGAGCCTTTAATAATATCACCGAGCGGGTAGATGAAGTAGTCGACCTCAATACCAATATTGCTAGCGCAATCGAGGAACAAAGCAAGGTGATGGATGAAGTTGAACACAATATTGTGCAAATATCCGACGGCGCAAATGCGGCCTTACAAGTTGCCGAAGAAGCCAGTCAAGCCAGCGAAAGCATTCGTCAAGAGGTCAACCAGCTACAACAACTAGTCGACCGTTATAAACTATAAACCACCAGGCTAACACCGCCACTAACCCGCTTAGGCGGGTTAGTTTTTATTTTTAAATCTGAACTTCTCTCAAGCGAGCAGCTGAGCATCATCAATAGCCATCACCATTAATGATCACTCGACCCGTTGACGAGCTAGACTAATTCAGCGGAACTAGCAGCTTATGCATAATATAGCTATCCACATAGCCTTGGTCAGAGTGGAGATAAGCTTGAGGTATCGTACCTAAAATTTGATAACCCAATTTCTTCCACAAGCGCACTGCGACCTCATTCGTCGACACAACCGAGTTAAACTGCATCGCTTTAAAGCCAAGATCTAAAGCAACTTGCTGTGAATGTAAACACAACAACGCCGCGATCCCCTTACCACGGGCAAGTTCAGCAACCATGTAACCGCAGTTACATACATGGCTGCCCGGCCCCATGGCATTGGCTTTTATATAGTAAGTACCCAAGATATGGCCATTCTCTTCATAAACATAACTTTTAAGTGGGCTAAGGCACCACAGCTCATAAGCTTGTTCAATATTGATATCTGGGTCAAAGGCATAGCTTTGCCGATCACTGACTATTTTTTGGAAGCTTGGCCAAAATATCAGGAAATCTGCGTAGGTGGTTGCTCTGATTTGCATATTTAATTTACCTCCGAGATGGCACTGTATCAGTCACCGTACCAAAACGGAAGCGTCCAACTAAACCTCACAACTAAAGCTCACAACTACGCTGCGAGGAGATGATATTTTACTGTTGATTCAATAACTTTAACTCATGTCGAGGTTTAAGGCTTAGCAATTGATGCCCTAAAGGCTGGGTGTGATCCACGAAGAAAGGTAAACTCAGTTTTCGCTCTCGAGAGGAACTGGATAAGGCCAACAGGTATTCCCCTTTTTCCAACAGCCACTGCGAACCAAAATCATCAAACGAAGCGAGTTGCTCAGCAGTTAAAGTAAAACTCAGTGTTTGTGATTGGCCAGGTTCTAACAACACCGTTTTAGCAAAAGCTTTCAACTCTTGTTGCGGTTTTTCTAACTGACCTTGAGGCGCGCTGACATAAAGTTGAACCACTTCTTTTCCAGCTCGTTCCCCTGTATTGGTAACCGTAAGCCAAGCCTTAATTTCACCGTTAAAAGTAGCGCGATTTAGTTTCGCATTGCCGTATGCAAAATTGGTATAAGACAAACCGTAACCAAAAGGAAAAGAGACATCTTGAGCGAAGCTGTCAAAATAACGATAACCCACATAAATACCTTCGTTATATTGAATTTCTGAAGGCATACCTAATGCAAACTTTAAGTAAGGATCCATCACGATTTGTTCACTAGTCGCTTTACCAGGGAAGGTTTTTGCGGAAGGAAGCTGTTGATATTTTAACGGAAATGTCACAGCTAACTTGCCAGAAGGATTAACCTCACCACTGAGCACATCAACCACCGCATTGCCTGCTTCCTGCCCCCCCTGCCAAGGCAAAACAATTGCATCAACTTTATCCTTCCAAGAGGCGGTTTCAATCACATTGCCCACATTTAACACCACCACAACTTTCTTGTTTTGCCGATGGAAATGCTTGGATACCTGAGTGATCAACGCTTGTTCGGAGGGAGATAAGTTAAAATCACTCAATTCTCGGTCCTGAAATTCCCCGGAGTTCCGACCTAAGGTTATTAAGGCGATATCAGCAGTTTTTGCTTTTTGTTCGACTAAGGCTGGATCAATTGGCATTTCAGGGATGAGCGGTACTAATTCAAACATCGTTTTCGGTTTGATTCGCTTGGCTTTTTGTTGTTTTGCATAGCGTTGATAGATGTCCGCTAGCTCAGCATCGACAACTAAATGATGCTGGTTTAAGCCCTCAACCAAAGACACGGTATAAGCCTCGTTCACATCTCCGCTGCCAGAGCCTCCAGCGATAAAATCATAAGAAGTATTACCAAAAGCGGCTATCTGCTGAATATCTTTACTAAAGGGTAGCGCTTGGTGGGCGTTCTTTAGTAAAACCACAGCCTCAGCCGCCGCCTGACGCGCAAGCTGTGCGTGCTCAAGTAATGCGGGATGATCACTGTATTGATAGTTTTGCATTGATGGTGAACGAAATACCAATTGTAGTACCCGCTTCAGATTACGATCCAACTCCGCTCCACTTAATCTGCCAAGCTCTATCGCCTTGCTTATTTCATCCCTATCGGGCTGGATCCCGGGCATAATTAAGTCATTCCCCGCCGCGGCCTGCTCCGCGGCATCATCTCCCGAGAACCAATCACTCATGACCATACCGGTATATCCCCACTCCCCTCGCAACACCGAATGAAGTAAGCCAAAACTTTGTGAAGTATAGGTCCCATTCACCTTGTTATATGAACTCATAACGGCCCAAGGATGGGCATTTTTTATAGCCAATTCAAAACCTTTCAAATAGATTTCGCGCATTGCCCTTTCGCCAATTTTGGCATCAAGTACCATCCGGCTGGTTTCTACGTTATTCGCAACATAATGCTTAATGGTTGCGCCAACGCCTTGTGACTGAACCCCGTTAACCATCGACGCCGCCAGCGTGCCGCTCACTAAGGGATCTTCAGAGTAATATTCAAAATTTCGTCCCGCCAAAGGATTTAATTGAATATTCATCGCCGGAGCTAATAATACATCAACCCCATATTCTTTCACCTCGTTGCCCATTGCTTGCCCCACCTGCTCCACTAGATGAGGGTCCCAAGTTGAAGCTAAAGCCGTCGCAATAGGAAATGCCGTAGCATAGTAGCTTTTACGGTCGTCTTCTCGCGTTGGTTTAATACGTAACCCAGCGGGTCCGTCAGCAAATACTATGGAAGGAATTCCAAATCGATTAAGGGCATAAGTCTCCCCCGCAGCGCCCGGTACTTTTTGTGAACCTCCAGAGGCCCCAACACTAAAGCCAGTCCCCGTTAACATGTTAATTTTTTCAATCAAAGTCATTCGCGAAATAAGATCATCTATTCTCTGCTCGTCTGGCAGCGTAGTATCTTCGTAGGGCTCAAGAAGCCCATTGCCATTTAGATCGGGTATTGCCGCACCAGCCGAGGCTGGCAATTGATACAGATTGGCGGAGACCGAAGAACAAATAAAAAATAGTGAAATACAAGCGGCCACCGATGACAAATACGAGGAGGAATTCATAGATTTTCCTTATAACTAATTCAAACTTAATGATGAGAAAACAATGCATAAACGGTTTAAAAATCGACTTAGCTTAAGATCCTATCTAAACATTGATTTATTCGGCAACGTGATGCTGCCGATAATGAGAGGGCGTACAGCCAAACTGTTCCCGAAAAAAACGATTAAAACTACTTTGATTGGTAAAGCCTAAACCCTGGCTAATATACAACAGAGAAAATTGTGGTTCGGCCAATAAACGAGATGCTTCAGCACACCGAACCTTTGTATAAATTACTGAAAAATTTATGTTTTCTTGATTGAGCCGCCGAGCAAGAGTCCAACGGCTTATCCTAAGTTGCTCACAAACCAGTGTTTGCATCGATTCAGCGTGACAATCGATATCTAACTCAGTCCATATCAACTTTTGTAAGATTTTTTCCACTTGAGCTGAATAAGTAAGAGCCGGGCGTAACTGTTGTAATTGCTCTTCCGCTTGCTGCAACAAGTAAGGTTGTAAGGCAGAATTACTTGACTTGTGGGGCAAATGTAAACATTGGCGATGAATGTAATAGCTGTTCTGTATGCCCGATTCCACCGAACAATAAAAAATTTCACTCAAATTACGCTTTTCTTCAATCGATATTGGGAAATTTAGCCGCAAACCTAAATTCGCAGAGTTGTCATCCACATATTCACGAACAATTGCGTAAAAAACATAAAAATGATTAAGAACGACGAGTTTGGTGATCAAAGGATTATCACTTTCAGAATGATATACGATCTTTAAATAATGATCCTGAATGACAAACTCGATGTCATCACATTCTCCGATCAAAGCTCGATAGCGGACATACGCCTTTAACGCTTCAAGCAAAGTGGGTGCATTCCCACACACGGCTCCTAACACATTAAAGTTTGAAAATAAGAAGCTTAAATCCGGTTCTGAATCAAACTGTACTTCGGGGAATATAGAAGTATACAGTTCAAAAAAACGAAAATGCCGCTGAGCGTCAAGCCTACCATTTGCAACGCTAAGCTCTTGCATATTAACCCCTGTGCGCTGCAATAATTGACGCTCATCCACATTCGCACTGAAAACTTGCTCTAAATAAATTTGCGCAATACGGTTGGAAACAGTTTTCATCCCATAAACTCTTATCTTTTGTAAAGCGCTATTATTTGCGGAGACCTCGCTAAAGGTTGTGAGACGGTTCATGCTTCACAATAATCAGATGTAACAAATAGTAAGTAATATGTAATCCTCAGGTAGTCTGTGTGTAAATGCTTTTCGCTCAATTTAACAACCGATACATGATGCGAACATTCAGTAAATCATGAGCAATTCAGGATAAAAAATTTTGCTGCATTCTACACTTTCCAAGCAAGAGATGTATCAATAGAACAAAGCTTAAGCTAGATCGATCTACAGACCTTAGACGATACTCACAAATATATGTAACGGATTGTAATATAGGGTAAAAAATGCATATTATTCACACTTCGTTACACTCGCACCATTTTGAGTGTTGCATGCTCCATATTGCAAAAACATATTTTCGTCTCCTAGATATAGTCGATGGTGAACCGAAATCATGACTGACAAATGATTCCGTTTACTCACCCCGAATCACAGGAACTAAGATGAAAATAACAATGCTAGTGTTAATCCTCACAGCCGTTACCTTCTCACTACTCAATGGCTGTGGATCCGATGATAGAATCTACTTTCAACCTTCTCTCGGCTATAAAACACTGAGTCTCATTGAAGTGGACAATTACCATTTTAAAGACCTTAATAGAGACGGGCAGCTCAGCCCCTATGAAGATTGGCGTTTAACTAGTGCAGAACGAGCCTCAGATCTCGTCAGCCAAATGAACACCAAACAAAAAGCGGGCTTAATGATGCATGGCACCTTGCCCCTAGACTCCGCTGGCCGCATATCCAGCAATGCGATGACACCACTGCTCAACAACTATGTAAATACCTTTATTACGCGCATGGCTGGCGACCCTCTCGCAATCGCCGAAGATAACAATGCCCTACAGCAACGGGCAGAAGCGATTGGTCTTGGGATCCCGGTTACCATTAGCACCGATCCTCGAAATCATTTTATCAACGATCCAAACGCCACCGCCGTTGGGGCTGGAGGTTTTTCACAGTGGCCTGAGTTATTAGGTTTTGCCGCCCTGAATGATCCTGAGCTGGTAAAAGAATTTGCCGATATTGCTCGTCAGGAATATCGTACGGTAGGGATCCATGAAGCGCTCTCTCCTCAAGCTGATTTGTCCACCGAACCTCGTTGGGGTAGGAGCGCCGGAACCTTTGGTGAAGATAACATAATTGCCAAAAATTTGGTGGGAGCTTACATTGAAGGTTTTCAGCGTGGTATCGAAGGGCTCAATCCAAACAGTGTCATCTCTGTCGTGAAACACTTTGCTGGCGGGGGCCCACAACTCAACGGCTTTGATGCACATAACCACTTTGGTAAAGAACAAGTCTATCCCGGCAGTAACTTTCAATATCACTTACTCCCCTTTGAAGGCGCCTTTGATGCAAACGTGGGCTCGGTGATGCCCTATTACGGCCAGCCTATCGGATTAAACTATAACGACCAGAACATTGAAGCAATTGGCTTTGGCTTTAACAAACAAATACTCGACACTTTGCTGCGAGGTAAATACAACTTTAAAGGCGTCGTGCTCAGCGACTGGGGGATAGTGAATGACTGTAATGACAAATGTCAGCTCGGCTTAAGCGATCAAGAGCTTACCGATGGTGTGAGCGTTTGGACGGTTCCTTTTGGAATGTCTTGGGGCGTTGAGCCTTTATCAATTGCCGAACGTTATGCCAAGAGCGTCGATGCTGGCGTTGACCAGTTTGGTGGCGTACAAGATCCTTCTCATTTACTGGAAGCGATAGCCGCAGGATTAATAACAAATGAACAAATCGATAAAGCAGCGCAACGGATCTTAATTCAAAAATTTGACCTTGGCTTATTTGAAAATCCCTATGTTGACACTTCTATTGTGACAAATTTTGTCGGCAATGAGGATTTTCAACGCGTCGCAACCAAGACCCAGAGCCGTGCTCATGTATTGCTAAAAAACGACGCGGAAACTTTGCCGCTCAGTCCAAACAAGACCCCGAAGGTTTACTTATATCAAGTCAATGCTCAAGTGGCGACAGACTATGGTTTTACCGTTGTAGATAAACTAGAAGATGCCGATATCGCAATCTTACGGGTGAATGCACCTTACGAAACTGATCCGCGCTTACCATTTGGTAACGTACATTTTGGTCAACTTGGATTTTTCGACCAAACCAACTTGATCCAAGACCAAGACCATCAAGGTGTTTATTCGGGCAGTGAAGACTACGCAGCAATCCAGGCTGCCACTGCAGCAGCCATCCCCACGGTTATTTCCATTTACTTGGACCGCCCTGCTATTCTCACGGCAATTGAGCCCAGTGCAAGCGCATTGTTGGCAAACTTTGGGGCTTTAGACAGCGCTTTTTTCGATGTCTTGCTTGGAAAGACACCACCGCAAGGACATTTACCCTTCGAGCTCCCTTCAAGTTGGCAAGCCGTATTAGAACAAGATGAAGATGTAGCACATGACTCGGCCAACCCACTCTACCAACTTGGCTTCGGCTTGAGCTATTAAATCCCTCGCCCGCCCCAACAAGGTGGGCATTTTCTTAAGACAACTACCTTAAACGACATTATTTGTAGCCACGGTATTACTCAATGTATCGGTTGATGATCCGCTGATAGGTTCCGTCACGCTTTAACGCCTTTAAAGTATCACTAAACGCAGCGACCAGTTCAGGCGCAACCGTATTTTTAGAAAAAGCGATATAAGTAGGAACAACCTCAATATGCGGCGACAGTTGTTTTAAGCGTCCCTCTTGTCCCAGCTCCTTGATAATATAAGCCATGGTATAATCGGGGCCAATAATGACATCGAGCCGCTGGTTAACCAACTTCATAACGTTCTGACGATAATCGGCAACTCTTTCTATTTTAGAAATGCCACCACTATCGATAACCTGCTCCCACATCGGTCCATAAGTCGCACCGCGTAGTACCCCAAAGCGATAGGCTCCCAGATCGCCTAATTGTCCATTAAAGGTAATTTCAGATTGTGCTTGCACATATAATACTGCGGCTTGCTCAATCAACACTTCATCACTGTAGTTAAGATAAACTTGTCGCTCTGATTTTTTTACAATGGCAAAAATTCCATCCGCTTTGCTTTCTTCAAGCATGCGCAGCGCTCGAGCAAAAGGATAAACTTCGATGGTGACCGGTCGATGCAAACGGGCAAATACTTCTTTTACAATGTCGACCGCAATTCCCTTATTATAACCATTTTGTTGATACTCAATTGGCGGTTGTTCCAGAATTAACAGCTTCAAATTATTGGCATAGCAATAAGGGCTCAACAAGAGCCAAAGGCCTAGGCTTAATCTCCATAAAAACTTCATAAAACTCCAAAAGTGAATGGGCTTAAAGCGAGCGTTCAAATGAATAAGAATACAGTTAAGTATAGAAAAGCGCACTGGAGTCAGCACTTAAATTAGAACTTACAACAACAGTCCATCAAGTTCGCTTGCCATCCCCAAGTTAGCTCGCTTTAATCTTGAGCCAACACCACCAGTTAATGTTCACTAAGCCTATCGGTTAATGAGGACGAAGCGTTCGCGATGGTTCTGTGCTTGTTGATGATTTAGACAAACCTAGATAAGTCGTGCATGAAAGCGGCTTCAAGTAACAATAAGCGCAAGCTGGTGCTTATAACCAAGGCAATAGCTATCGCCGTTAACCAAAGGCTAACGGCGATATAATCGGTCAATCTTAGTCATCAAAGCTGGCTTGGATCGTCTGCCAATCAACTAATTTAAAGTTTTGGTTCAACTGTTGGTAGTTGGCATCGATATTATACCAATCCTGCGCAATAAATAATCCCTTAGGGTAAGCACTTCCCAAATTCGCCGATACCGCGTGAATTCCATCTGTATCACTGGCACCATCGACCCCCAGATTATCATCACCGATAATCGCAAAATGCCCCACCAAACGATTATTCTGAGCCAGATCGTAGGCCACATAAGTATTATTACCTTGGCTCGAAGCCAGTAGATATTTATGAATGCCATCATCATATAGGGTTAAGCCTTCAATATCGGCAACCAAGTTCTCTCCATCAACTTTGGCAAATAAGCTCGCTTGAGTATCGGCTCCTTCTTCGGCGCTAAATTGCCAGATTGCCTGGTCCTCTTCGCCTAGATATAAGGTAGCGCTACTGTCATCCACTACACAACCTTCCGGCTGACTGGCCACACTCAGCGTTCGAACCACCTCACCACTAAAGCCCCCCTCAACTGGTGTTAAGCGCCATTGCTCAACTTGACCGTTTTTACCATTCACAAACACATAGGCGGTATTGTCTGCCGATTGGTACATACACAGACCGTAAACTTCATCGAGTGAAGATTGAAGTTCCGCCGCATCTGGATGCGCGGCATTACCCAAAGCAGCAAGCGGCACGATTGGATCTTGGCCATCAGCAGAGCGTATTTGATAAAGAGCGATGGTATTCAGTTCACGATTGCTGGCTGCCGCTATGCTAATGTCTTGCCCGGCGAAATTTTGCACCTTGGAACGGATATCTACGTTATTGGGTTTACCTTGAGCCAAGTACTGTACTTGCTGACCTTGCAAGTTATAAGCAAGCAAGCCGCCTTGTTTATTGGTCGCAATAATCAAGCTTTGTTCGGCATCATCGGGATTTAACCAAAACGCTGGATCATCGGCTGCATCACCATCGTCGTCAACCGCTGCGGTTTCTCCTGTCGCCGCGACTAAAGCCACCCCGGAGAGAGAAAGTTCTCGATGCGCTAATACATCGCTGATTGGCCGAGCACTTAAGCCATTTTGCTGATTAAGCGCCGTAAAGCTCAATTTCTCATAAATTGGTTGTTCTAATTCGGAGTTAGCCAACCATAAGCCATCTTCAGCCACGGCTAACGCTTTGGTTTCATCGATACCAGCAACCCGCTGCTGCGAATTAAAAAACCAGTTATCACGCTGATAAAACAGTAGGCCAGCACCTTCATCAGCAGCAACTAAGTAACCTTTCCCCTGTGCTTGATAGATAAGCTCTAAACCTTCAATTTCTTGTAAGTGACCAAGTGGTGCCACCCCATCCACCAGCTGACGCTCTTTCACATTTTCGGGATTTGCACCATAAGCCCAAATCCCTATATTTTGCTCGGCGATATACAAGTTTGCCAATTCGTCATCGGCAATACATGCACTTAACTTACCGCCAACCGAGAATTCTCGAACTGGCAGTGCCACTCCGTTCACATCTTGCAATCGACTGCTCACTTGGCTGCCATCAAAACTCAATTTAAATTGTTTCGCCATCCCGTCATCGGCTACACCAGTGACCATCAGCTCACCCGTGGTGATATTTTTATATAAACATAAACCTTCGGCATTGAAGCCAACATCAAAGCTACCTAAATCAGTCAGCGGCCCACTTTGGTCATCGCTAATCGCATAAAATCCGAAAGACTGCTGCTCGGGTAAAGCCACTGCTAAAATATCGGCACTGCCGGCATGTTGATCGCTAATGTCATAACGAATATCAGCGCTGGTCGGTGCAATACCCTGCAACTGTTGTAGCTGTTCTCCATGGCTTGAAAACACCGCTAAACCGTCGTCTTCAAGCGTCGCAATTAATAGGCTCTTGCTCGAGTCACTGTGATTAAACCAATAAGCTGCATCGCCGAAGTCATCATAAGTGAGCGTTGTTTTAAGCTCGGTGCTCAAGGGCGTTGTGACTGCAGCAGTTGTATCGCTGTTGCCACATGCGCTTAAACCACCAATGCTCAAGATAATGGTTAAACTACTTAATCCTAAATGACGCATTCGATATTCCTTTGTAATGAAGATTGCCAGCGACCTTAAGCAGCCCAAATGGCACTTTTATGACAGTAAGTTGGCGTACTCCCTGTACAGAGCGTTGAAGTGCACATACTCAACGAGAAGTGAGCTATTGAGACTAATTGAATCAAATTAAAACCGTCATAAAAGCGGTTTAAACTGTGCTTAAACTATGGATCCGCCACGAATAACGGGGTTCAATGAAAAACAATATGAGCTAATCGGACTATTTTTCATTTTTCCCCGCGAGAGGCGAAGGTTAAGCAAGGTTAAACAAGATTGAATCATCGAAAAAATTTAGGCTACGTGTGTGCCGAACTTTATTATGCTTTAAAGCCACATCGCTGGTGGTTGTTGTTACAAGTGGTGAGCTTAGTGGGATTAATTGGCTTAAATGCTCACCATGGCGAAATAAAATCATGGGCTCAATTAGACTGGGTCGACATTGTTGGAGAAGGCGCGACGGCGCTGCTGATTGTATGTTGGCTGATAATTATTCTTTCAGTACGTGCGAAGGGTTGGCTTACCGATCTATTTGCTTGCGGATTAATCGCCATGGTATTAGCACTTAGCCAAGATCTATTAGATGAGTTTTTTCAACTTGAATCCGGGATCCGCTGGGACAGTTGGCTAGAGTCGATGCCTGTTGGATTTTTATTGCTCACCGCCGCGCTATGGTTTTGGCGGGCCGAACAACAACAAATTAGCCGTTACTTGAGCCGTCGTAAATTGTTAAGCCCTGCTCCGACAGCAATCGATGGTGGATTGAACATTCCTGGCTTTGAATATTTACAGCAACAGTTATTGCAACGCGCCAAACAGCCGAAAACTTGGCTAAATAACCAACTGTTGTTGCTAGAAGTTGCCGACTTTAATGCGCTAAGTCGATGCTATGGCGGCAGCGCAGCCGATAAGCTATTAATGACCATCACCGAATTATTACTGTTAGCTTTGCCACCGGATGCACTGTTGTGCCGTTACGCTGGACAACGATTTGCGATTTTGCTCAATCACTCGCCGCCACAAGCCGCGATACTCAGTCAGCAACTATCCACGCTACTGCAACATTTTTGCTTTCGCAATCAGCAAAACCAAGCAATTCACCCCAGTTTTCACTGGGTAAAAGTGTCAGCAGAACTTGCCGATTCGCCGCAACAGGCGGTTCAACAACTCCTAGAACAAGCTAATCAACAGCTAACGATTCTCAAACAAGCAAGTCATGGTGAAGTCCTTGCCAATTAATCTCAGCATTCAGGTCTTGGAAAACCAGCAACGTTTCATCCCCGCCGAACACCAGTTAGCCCTATTACTAGATCTGCTGCTTGAGCGCGGGGCTGAGCCGCACTTTTTACTCCGTAAAACGGGAATTTTTTATCAAGATATTTTAGGCGGCGAGCTAAAGATCAGCCCTAAACAATTAGCCCGACTATGTTTAAATATTAGTCTTCAGTCGAACGATCGAGACATTAGCTTTGTATTTGGTCAACGTTTGTTTCCCGGCGTATTTGAACAGTACTCCCACTTATTGACACACGCCCCCAACCTTAGAAGCTTACTCGGCGTTCTTTGTCGGCATTTTACTGACTATTTTCCACTGCTAAAACCACGCCTCGTTGACTGCCGCGAGCAGACTCACTTATTGTTTGAAGATCCCTTTGGCGAAAGCCTTCGACCAAACCAACAACCAGAACAACTCGCCTATCGGCGCTGGATACAAGAAGCGCTGGTGAGCGCAATTGTCTCCTTATGTGAATGGCGAGCCGCTGCGCCCCTGCCTTGGCAGATCCAATTTGATTACCCCGCCCCCAGCTGGCGGGCAGAATATCAAGTTCACCTTGGAGACCAAGTAAAATTTAGCCAAACTTATAGTGCCTTGAGCATCGCTCAACAATACTTGGATAAACCTTGGCAACAACATTCAGCCATTATTTATCAACTGGCCCACAGCAAAGTAAACCTTAGCCAGCACGATAGTTTATTAAGTATCATTCGTGAGCTGCTAAGACAAAATATCAGCCAATTACCAAGTCTAGAGCAAATCGCCCAACAACTCGCGTTGAGTCCTGCGACTTTAAAGCGCAGATTAAAAAGTCACCACAGCAGTTACCGCTTACTGTGTGATGAAGTTCGCCAGCAACATGCATTTTTTCTACAAGCGCAATATAACTACAGCGATAATGAGCTAAGCACGGCGATGAACTTTTTTGATGTCAGTAATTTTCGTCGCGCCTTTCGACGTTGGTTAAGCCAATAATCGACTGAACATTCACTAATCAAGGCTTTTCTTAAAGCGGAATGAGGCCACCACTAAACCAATGATCGTGAAGACCACCATCCATAGGCTGTCGCGCCATAAATCGCTCAAATCAGCACCTCGTAACACAATCCCGCGGATCATCCGCATGAAGTGGGTCGCAGGCAAAATTTCAGAAATCCATTGGGCGGCAACGGGCATCGCTTCATAGGGAAACATAAATCCGGACAATAAAATTGAAGGCAGTAAAATAAACACCGTCATTTGCATAGACTGTAACTGAGTTTGAGCAATGGTGGATATCACCAAACCCAAGGTAAGGCTGGCCGCTATAAAGAGCAGCGTCCCGAATAAAACTTGGCTGAGCGCACCGTTAATCGGCACCGAAAAAATGAAATGCCCTAAACCCAAGATAATGGTCACTTGAATCAATCCCACAAACACATAGGGCACAATTTTAGCGATCATCAGCTCAATAGAGTGGATTGGGGTCGCAATCAACAACTCCAAATTGCCCCGTTCTCGCTCGCGAACAATCGCGGCACTGGTAAATAGAATCATCGTCATAGTAAGAATAACACCGAGCAAACCCGGTACAATATTCACCGCCGAACGGCGGCTTGGATTGTACAACAGGGTCACATCAAAAGTATTAGGCTGAGTATTGATTCGCCATTGTAAATCATTTAAAGGCATCATCCGCAACTGCATAATAGCGGAGCTGACCATGGTATCTGAACCATCTACCAGCCACTGTCCCAAGGCTCTGTTTTGCGCTAAGCGTTGCTCTAAATCCTTCGGTAAAATGAGTACCGCTCGCACCCTACCTTGTTCAATCGCTTGCTCTGCTTCGGCAATGCTTGCATAAAACTGGTTCACCTGGACCACCTGAGCCACCTTGAGCGACTCTACAATGAGGCGACCACTGCTGCTGCCGCTTTGATCCACCACCGCCACGGGGATATTGCGCACATCGGTATTAATTGCAAAGCCAAACAGCAACAACTGGATCAACGGGATCATCACCACCATACCAAAGGTAATTCTATCTCTGGCCAGTTGACGAAACTCTTTAAGCATCACCGCCTTAATTCGAAATACAGATTTCATTGGCGCCCCTTACCGGTCACGCTTACAAATACATCTTCTAAACTCGCCCGAGCAAGGCTTAGCTCAGCCCCTTGCAGCTGTGGATAATGCTTCACTAGCCAGCCAATAGGATCAGCAACTTGCTGATCGACCAAGACTCGCAAGCGGATCCCTAATTGTGCTGCAGAACGAATTTCTGGATGCCGAATTAACTGTTGTTTTAACTCCCGCAAGTTGGCGGCTTTTAATTCCACCACGTTCACCCCCATATTGTTCATCAGCGTTTCTGGATCGCCGTCGGCGCGCATCTCTCCTGATTCCAAAATCGCCAATCGATGACAACGTTCGGCCTCATCCATATAGTGGGTGGCCACCAAAATAGTGGTGCCCTGATCACTTAAATCAAACAATTGCTCCCAAAACTCGCGACGATTTTCCGGATCCACTGCCGAGGTAGGTTCATCCAAAAATAACAGTTCTGGCTGATGCATGGTGGCTGCGGCTAACGATAAACGTTGCTTTTGTCCGCCACTCATTCCGCCCACTCGCTGCTTACGCCGCTGAGTCAAACCATAGGTACTCAACTGTTGCTCTAAACGATGGTTTAAGGACTTACTGGGCATACCAAAAATTTGTCCCATAAATTGTAAATTTTCCTGCACCGTTAAATCATCATATAAGGAGAACTTCTGCGTCATATAACCTATTTTTAAACGCAAGGCCTCGGCCTGTTTAGGAATATCCAATCCTAAGACTTTCACTTCACCACTACTCGGGCTTAACAGACCAGTTAACATTCGAATGGTGGTGGATTTTCCGCAACCGTTCGGTCCCAAGAAACCGTAAATATGACCCTTGGTAACGTTCAAATTCACCTGGTTTACGGCGGTAAAATCGCCAAATTTGCGACTGATATGATTAGCAACAATCGCGTACTCACTCATATTGGCTGGCCTCAGGCAGATCTACTTGTGCCGGTAAACCCGAGGGTAATGCGCCAGCGGCGGCTTCTAGATCGACTTCGGCTAAATACATAAGGCGCGAGCGTTCATTCTCGGTGAGTGCATAATAGGGAGTAAACGCGGGTTCTGTCGCTAACCAACGCACCACCCCACTAAAACTGCGATCGACGCCATCCACATGTACCGTTAAGGCCTGACCAGGCTGTAGCTTAGCCCGGTATGACTGGGGCACGTACACCCGTGCATAGGGCAAACGATCGGCGAGCAACACCGCCACCACCGCATTGTTAGTCACTCGCTCCCCCAAGTTGAAGGGGAGACTGTCTAAGATCCCATCTCGGGTAGCCACAATACTCAGCTCATCCAATTTATGTTGTTGTAAGGCAACTTCGGCGCGAGCGGCATCTAAAGCGGCCTTGGCTTGTTCTACATCTTCAAATCGTGCCCCAGCAGTCAGCTTAGCAAAGCCTTCCTGCGCAGCTGCTAAACCAGCCTGAGCACTATCTCGCTCGGCCAAAGCGCTATCTAAACTCGATTGACTCGCTAATTGTTGCTTCACCAATTGTTGGGCTCGCAAATAACTTTTTTGCATTTCTACAACCCGAGCCTGAGCCCGATTAACCTCTGCTTGAGCACTCGCAATATCTTCGCTCCGCTCACCATTACTTAAGCGTAATAGGTAAGCTTGGGCTTTTGCCTGTTCAGCCTTCGCTCGAGCGACAATTGCCGTTTGGCTAAGGTTATCTAGCTGCACCAACAGCTGCCCCTGCTTTACCGCTGAACCTTCGGTCATTGGCAAACTGCGAATAATTTCATTGCTGGTGGCACTAAGCGTGATGCGATCACGCTCTATGGTCCCTAGGGCCTGAGATGGTGTTGAAGAGTCGCAAGCACTCAGGCCCCCCAACATCAACAAAGACCAAAAAATACGTCTCATGATTCATTCCTTTAAAACTCTATGTAAACAGTATAGAGACAAGCAGAAGTGATTGTTTAGTAAAATAATTCTTCAATATTCATAACTTGATGAATTTTTTATAAGAGCGACTTAAATACCTAATAATACAGCTCAACTGCCGCGCTAAAGCCTCCGCGTCGACACCCTCGGTTTAGCCAGTGACGACCAGACTTGAAAAACTTTAGAGTAAATGAGAAATTAATTGTATGACTAAAGACAATAAATGATTCAAGCCTTGAGTAAAAAACCCGACCGAGTGACCGCCATGCTACAAATCATTCACGCAGTTAAACAAGAATTTCCGCTTTATCAAGAAGATACCTTTGTATGCGGACCAGATAACAGCTGTATTGGCTGCCCTAAGAAATTAATGGAACTGGTAGACGATCAGCTAACTTACTGGGAACATGCGATTCGGCGAGGGGTGATCCCCAGCTTTGATGATCTCTCTCGTTTTGGCAAACTGTGTAGAAATGTTAAACGGGGTCTGGTCCGCAACAACCGCGTTTCTAGTGAATAGTAAACCTGAGTTGGGCTTGGAACTAAGCGCTAATTCAAACTAACAAAATGTGGCTAAACCAAGGGCTATATGCTTGTTATTCAGTAGCCAGACCTTGTCGGAAGACAATTTAGTTTGATCGCATTCCAATAAATTTCGTCACCTATTGCCTCTGTTAAATCGAACTAGCAGAATGCATCGAAGTAATTCTACCCACAGGTTACAACTTACCTAAACAATACTCCCAAAAAACCAGCTTACGATTAGCTTTTCTATTTTTTTGATGGGAAAAATACTGTGATTATACAGCCTGTTTGATTCCTATCTTTCTGCAAGTGCATTACCATCTTTCACGCATGGTCAAAATAGTGATTGACTGGTATGCTGTTGATAAATTTAAATATTAAAGGATATGTGAGTTTCTGTGGTGCGTGATAGGTGGGAATTTGCATATTAATATACTGTTATGAATTCTGAGAAATAGATGGAAACTATAATTTGCTATCGCCCATTAGGGCAGAAAGAATTGGATTTGGTAGCTGCAAGTGGTTATAAGAAATGGCCACCACGCTTACCAGAGCAGCCAATTTTCTATCCGGTTACGAGTGAGGAATATGCCGTTGAACTTACGCAATGGAATATTACCGATTTCGGGAAGGGCTATGTATCAAGGTTTCTCGTCAGCAAAGTATTTATGGATCAATTTCCAATTAAAACGGTTGGAGCCAAACGCCACACGGAGTGGTGGGTTCCTGCGGAACAGCTTGAAGAGTTAAATGATAATATCGTGGGTGAAATTGAAATTATTGGCGAGTATGGCAATTCATAATCGGGTAGCCGGAGGTATCTAGCCTCCAGCCCCCACAACACCCAAACGTCAAACGAGACACCCACTCCAACTAACGAAACGCCTTTAATAACCTAAACTATCAATAGTTATTTATTTGGGGAGTTATCATTATGCCTCGGCCAAGACGCTCGCAGGTGAGCTTATCAGATACACTCTACTATCACTGTGTTTCGCGTTGTGTTCGACGGGCGTTTCTGTGTGGCGAAGACCAACTAACCGGTAAAAGCTATGAGCACCGCCGCCAGTGGGTCGAGGATTATCTGCTCAAATTAGCCTCGGTGTTCGCCATTGATGTTTGTGCTTATGCTGTCATGAGTAATCATACCCACCTCGTGCTACATGTTAATCCGCAGCAAGCAGAAGCTTGGTTAATGGATGAAGTCTTAGAACGCTGGCATAGTTTGCATCAGGGCACCTTACTGACTCAGATGTATCTCAACCTTGAGTTACGTCCGCAGTTAAGTGAGGTGCAACTACAAGCCATTCGTGCCACCGCCGGAGTGTATCGGACTCGCCTGTATGACTTAAGCTGGTTTATGCGCCATTTAAACGAACACATTGCGCGAGCCGCCAATCAAGAAGACCAATGTACCGGTCGATTTTGGGAAGGACGCTTTAAATCCCAAGCGCTTTTGGATGAAGCCGCCCTCATGGCGTGTATGGCTTACGTAGACCTAAACCCCATCAGAGCCAAGATGGCAAGTACACCAGAGGACTCGGCCCATACCAGCGTACAACGACGAGCAAAAGCAGCTCAGCTAAAACAAGCCCAGGCAACAAACCTGTTTCCCTTTGTGGGTAACCCAAGAGAGCCGATGCCCCAAGGCTTACCCTTTGAGCTGAAAGACTACCTTGAGTTGGTCGATATGACCGGACGCATGGTAAGAGAAGATAAACGGGGTTACATCGACAGTGGAGAAAGTTCCATCATCCAACGCTTAGGGATAAATGAAGCACAGTGGCTGACTTTAAGCGGTGAGTTTGAACGGCACTTTTCTGGGGCTGTTGGTCAAGAGCGCTTGCTCAGGGAATACCATCAGCATATGGGACATAAACGAACGGCCGGTTTAAGTTGCTGCAAACGTTTGCTAAATCGCGCTTAGGCGCGAGCTTACTTTCGAACTATGTCTTAATCATCAGTATTGTATCGGTGGTGATACCTTGCTGAGGCGCACATTGGCCCAGAAATCACCAAACTGAGTCACCTACTGTGAATTTAGCCGTTAATCGGCATGACAATCGCCTGAGAACTAAATGATTGTAGTGGTGTTCACTTCACTAACGTTGTTACTGTATTTATGATTTTTAATATGGATGTCCACTTTTAACTAACCACGAAAACACCGGGGATCCAACAAGCATTATCGAATGCTTATTTAGTATCCCAAGGTCTATTTGCGCTTCGAGATGGATGGATTAAGCTTCACCATTCTAAGTGAAACGCCCTGTGCGGAGCCGCATGCAGGGTGTTGTGGGGGCTGGAGGCTAGATACCTCCGGCTACCCGATTACATGTGCCTACCACTGGATATGTATTTTGGTTCCAGTTTCTACTAAGTCCATAAATTCATCCATCTCTGGATTGGTCAAAGCAATGCAACCATTTGTCCAATTATACTTTTGCGTAATTAAAGAAAACCACCCAAGCCAATTACGTTGTCCGTGAACCATAATAAAACCGCCAGCAGACAAACCTTTAGACTCAGCATTCTCAACATCCTGAGCATTTGGATATGAAATATGCATTGCTCTGTAGAATGATGAATCCTCTTTTTTATAATCCAAGGTATAAGTGCCTTCAGGAGTTTTTTCATCACCTTCTTGCTCTTTATGCCCTTTCGGATTTTCTCCAAATGCTACGTGATATTCCTTAACAACTTTACCATCAGCCAGTAAGTACATTTTGTTATCAGATTTATCTACTTTTACTAAATCAACACCCGCGAAGACTGAGGATGAAAATAATATGTAGATTAGAAAGATATATCGCATATTTACCCGTACATGTAACGCCGCATTAAGCGGACTAAAATAGTGGGTTATAATGTGTAGCGAAGCGGAACGTAACCCACTGTTTTAGTTCCGTTTAAATGCCTTGTGTACGCCCAGCATGGGCATGAACTAATGAGGTGAAAGTCCTCTGTAGGAAGGTCACCGTTTAATAACATTCTGATGATTAAACGCTAAGGACTAGCGAATGGCAAGGGCATTACCGCGAGGGAATGTCTGAAGGAAGCCGGACGCAAATCTGCGAGCTGATGAACAAAAACATCATATGAGGCGTAGGCTGGAGGCGAGTTGGCACAAGACAACGAAGCCATGTGATCTAACGGCCACCGTAAATGATGCAGCAGTGCAGAGAAAAGAGAAAGTGCATGTTCTACTTCTTATAAACAAAGAGTGGGGAGATCTGCTTAACAAGCGATCGTTTAACTCACTCCATGGCGGTTATCAGCAGACGGCGTTTTTAGATAAAAAGTCCCAATGCCGTTCTATTGTGTAATGGTTGGGACATGGTGAAGGCCTGAACCTGAAAATCAATGAGGAGCCTGTGCAGCTCACTGTCTCCGTATCCGAACGGACTGAGGAGTCATGGCGCAAAAAACAGAAGCCATCATTGGAATGCAAAGGAGCTAATCGGCCGTTGTATTTTAACCGTTTTCAGGAAACGCCCTGTGCGGAGCCGCATGCAGGGTGTTGTGGGGGCTGGAGGTTAGATTCCTCCGGCTACCCGATTAAATTGCTTACCAAGGTAGCTCACCTGTATCCAAACTTATATAGTCTCGTGTTTTTAGTTTGTTGCATTTCACCATCGCCAGTAATTTTTTTGCTGATAATTCTGGTGTCATGTCAGCATCAGTTGAAGCCATTTTGGTTAATAGTCGTCCCGGGTGTATCGCAACAACTCGAATATTCAAATCTTCTAGATCATCAGCAAGGCAAAGTGTAAGCATATTCTGTGCGGCTTTACTTATGCGATAAGAATATGAGCATCCTGAACCTTTAGCTGCTAATTCAGACTGCATAGTTAATGAGCCTCTACGAGAACTGATATTGATTACAAGGGAATTATGCTTTCTTTTTAAAGCAACTAAAGCCCCCTTAACTGTCGCTAAGACACCTATACAATTAGTTTCAAATTCTTTACGCAAAAACTCAGATTTCGTAGATTCTAGCGTTGGGGCTTTTGTACCCGAACCAGCATTGTTGATAATAACATCTAAGGATATATCGCTTAACCACTCATTTAATAACACTTCATATTTATTAGTGGTCACGTCGCAAATTAAAACATTTGCGTCAGGTAACTCTTTAAGTAAATCAATTTTTGAAGATTCAGTACGTACTACTAAATACAACTTATAACCACAGGCAGAAAATTGTTGTGCTAATGCTAAACCTAACCCCCTATTTGCACCTGTTATTAATACAGAATTCATAATACTCCATTGCAATTTAACGCCTATATTAACTGGAGAAAAATGGTGGGTTAAAATCGCGTAGCGATGACCCGCCGTTTTTCTTCCAGTTGAATTTCTTGTGTACGCCCAGCATGGGCATGAACTAATGAGGTGAAAGTCCTCTGTAGGAAGGTCACCGTTTAATAACACTTTGATTATTAAACGCTAACTACTAGCGAATGGCAAGGGCGTTACCGTGAGGGAATGTCTGAAGGAAGCCGGACGCAAATCTGCGAGCTGATGAACAAAAACATCATATGAGGCGTAGGCTGGAGGCGAGTTGGCACAAGACAACGAAGCCATGTGATCTAACGGCCACCGTAAATGATGCAGCAGTGCAGAGACAGTGCATGTTCTTATCTGGGGAGATCTGCTTAACAGGCGATCGTTAAACTGACTAGCTTGGCCGCTAGTTCAACAGGCCTGGCACTTAATTCTCATCAACTTAAGTGAGCAAATACGATGAACAACGATAGCGCTATTTGGGGTAACTCAAACGGTGATTAAGCAGAAGTCAGCAGACGGCATAGTAGCCCAACGCCCATCGTAATGGTTGGGACACGGTGAAGGCCTGAACACTTAGAATAAAGGAGGAGCCTTGTTAAACTTGAACACCCATTCGCCGTCCGGCGTAGATGCGATTCAGCGTAATAACTCGCAGCCAACCTTTAGCCAACATCTATTCGAACATATGCTAACGCGACAGAATATTCAGCTCGCGTGGCAAGGTGTTCGAGCCAATAAAGGGGCTGCTGGAGTGGATAACATGTCCATTGATGCATTTCCTTCTTGGGCAAAACTACACTGGAAGCAGGTTGCTGCTGCGCTGCGTAATGGCCAGTATCAGCCTAAACCGGTTCGCCGTGTGGAGATTGACAAACCCGATGGCGGTAAACGCCAACTGGGGATCCCAACGGTGCTAGACCGTGTTATTCAACAGGCCATAGCTCAAGTGCTTACGCCCATTTTTGACCCTAGTTTCTCAGCTAATAGCTTTGGATTTAGGCCAAACAAGAATGGGCAGCAAGCGGTGAAGCAAGTTCAAGGCATCATCAAGCAAGGCCGACGTTTTGCGGTTGATGTGGACTTATCTAAATTCTTTGACCGAGTTAACCATGATCTGCTCATGAGTCAGCTGGGAAATCGAGTTCAAGATAAACGGCTACTTACACTGATTGGAAAATACCTGAGAGCGGGTTTTATCCATAACCAGTGCTATCAGGAAAGTCGAGAAGGTGTACCGCAAGGGGGACCATTATCGCCCTTGCTGGCCAATATCATGCTCGATCCATTGGACAAAGAGCTGGAAAAGCGAGGGCACAAGTTTGCTCGTTACGCCGATGATTTTACCATTTTGCTGAGAAGTCAGCGTGCGGGTGAACGAGTGCTTACGAGCATTAGTAGCTTCTTGCAACGGCGCTTAAAACTTGTGGTTAATACAGCCAAAAGTCAGGTGGTTAAAACGGCGAAGAGTAAGTTCTTAGGGTTTACCTTTAAAGCGGGACGGCTGCAAATTCATGCCAAAACGTTACACCGTTTTAAACAACAAATTAGGCGTCTAACAAACCGTAACTGGGGCGTGTCGATGGGCTATCAGCTATTTAAAGTAAGCCAATACTTGCGAGGATGGATAAACTACTTTGGGATCGCGAATTGCTATCAACTGTGCGTAGATCTAGATCACTGGATAAGGCGCAGAGTGCGAATGGCCTACTGGCGACAGTGGCGAAAACCGAGAACCAAAGTAAGAAATCTGATGCGTAGAGGAGTACATGTTCAAGCCGCGGTAGCCTGTGGCATAACCAGTAAAGGCCCATGGAGAAGCTCGAAAACACCGGGGATCCAACAAGCATTATCGAATGCTTATTTAGCATCCCAAGGTCTATTTGCGCTTCGAGATGGATGGATTAAGCTTCACCATTCTAAGTGAAACGCCCTGTGCGGAGCCGCATGCAGGGTGTTGTGGGGGCTGGAGGCTAGATACCTTCGGCTACCCGATTAGGTTTAAATACTACCAAGTAACTTCAAAGCGAGTATTCTTATTTCTTCTACTGGCAATGTAGATTCAATAACGTTCTCACCATGAGAAATCAAATCTCTAGTTTTCTTTAGTTTTTTAAATGAAGTCACATCATTATCATTTATCTCACTCCAAAGGAGTAAAGAACACCATTGAAACCTTTGTGATAAATTCTTTGCGTCTAATTGACGTTCTTTGAAGAACTCCATACCTGCAACACTCATTCTTGCTGGTATATTAAACATATTTTGAGCACAATTATCATAGTTAATTTTTTTGAATTGGCTATGTGTAAAGCGCTCAATGAACAAGAAGTAGTATAGGAACTGCTTTAGACGATCCGGTTCTTCTAATGCCATAAATATATGGCGACTTGTTTTTTGATCTAATGAAGAATACAAGTTTGTAGACTTTCTTAAGGATAAATTTATGTCTACTGTAGACTTAGGTCGTGATTGAAATGCACTCATTGACGCAGTCATTTTTAAATCGAAAAGTGTTTTATTATCTTTGGTTTTTCCATAAACACTCCGATCTAAAGATACTAACTTAATCTGTAAATCGGGCTCAGATAAATGCACTGTAAGGGATGTTATTATGCTTGGTAATTCCTCTACCTCCCATTTTTTTATTTCTTGTTTACCATCTTTGAATTCGTCATAAGTTAAAATATGCTCTTCTTTTTCCTGCCGGTAACCACCTTTAAGTATATGTTCTTCATTTTCTTCGAAACAAACTAATAAATAAGGGGAACGACCTTTTTTTTCTTTAACCCATTCTTCTTCATTCTCAGCATAGTCTTCCCCACAAGCTTCATTCGCAGCTTTATTTACTGAATCGGCAATGACAACCTTACATTGTTGCCCAAATTGAATTACGGCAGATTTTAATAGTTCGCTTTCTTTTTCAAAGTTGATTCCTTGCACAGAATATACTCTTTGAACGGAAAATTTGACTAACAATACATCATCATCAGGATATTTAGAGTACCCCATTTTTTCGATAGCGGAGCTTGAAGCTTGCATTAAATAAATCCTTTAAGAATGCATAACGGAATTATGGTTTAAACCTAACAGTATATTAATATGCAAATTCCCATCTTTCACGCATGCGAAGTTACCACCTATCACGCAGCACAGAAATTCACACAGCCTTTAATATTCAATTTTATCAACAGCATATCAGTGAATCACCATTTTGACCATGCGTGAAAGATGGTCATGTATTTGCAGAAAGATGGGAATCCACTTAACTGTATATAAAAGGCTCTTCACCGTTCTTGGTGGAAAGTCATATCAAGCCCTCCAAAGTGAAATAAAATAGCTCGCTTAAAGCGTTCTTTATTTCTAAAACCCATCGAACGTATTTTTAGGCGCTGAATGTTTCCATTTATCGCTTCCGCTAAGCCATTTGATACCTTATAACGCATCGCATTGATGATGCCCTTTAAGTGCGTTTTCACGGTTTCTGCTGCTGTCATCATCGGTCTGATTTGACTGACCTTTATGAGTGCTAACCAATCATTCCAAGCCGCTTTGGCGTTAGCTGCATGGCCATACCAAATGGCTCTTGCTTGCTCTTTTAATATCCAGCTCAAGCCTGTGTTTTGCATCATCTTGGCCAGCGCACTCACTCTTTCTCTCAATGTCCCATGTAGGTGGCTGTTTCGTTTTAACCATCCATACCGTGTTTGGTGGCACTCTCTTTTTAAATGCTGGGGCAACGCCATGAGTTCGCTTTTTCTCACTTCATTCACCGCTTTAGTGAGCACCTTTGCGATATGAAAATGGTCTATGGCTATCATTTGCTTAGCCCGCTCACCGAAGTAGTCATATGCTGCGTTTATATATGCTCTGCTCATGTCCATCGATATGGAACGTGTAACCATTGTTGACTCAGGGGGCAATGCCTTAAAGCAAGCAGATAAGCTCATGCCTGTTCGACCGTCTTCAACCGATATCACCTGACCATCACGATTGGATAATACCGTGACATAGTCATGGCCTTTCTTAAATGCCGTTTCATCGACCAACAGGTCTTGGTAGTTGATGGTGGTTCTGGCTGCAAGACCACGTTGAACGGCCCGAGTCATCATCCGGTCGATGGCTCCCCAGCTAAGCCGATAGGTTTTACTCACCGCGTATAAGGAACTGACTTTAAGCATCTCTATAACGCGAGCCTCAAACAGCTCTGTGTAGCGACTGTTACTTGTCGCCCAAGGCACTTGAAGTGTTTGCACTCCATGCTCTGGGCAATCAGCTCGAGGGACTTCAGCCTCAATACGTGTTTCAAACTGACAGGTATCTAAATGTCGCCAAACCCGCCGCCGAGTATCGTGTCGACGAACAGCCTTACCGCAAGAGGGGCAAGCCGTTAATGAAGCTCGGTCATAGTCAACGCGTACGGTGATGGTTTGGGTTGACTCATTGAGTTCAACAGATGAAACAGCCCAAGGATGAGTTAATCCAAGAATGGATTGATAAAGCGTCGTGTCTTGCATGGTCGCGAGGTATTCATGAACGTTTACTTATTATCTCGCTCATTAATGTTTGTTGAAAGTGTTTCCACTACATTCGGTGAAGAGCCATATAAAAACAGTATCGGGTGCAATTTATGTCATCTCCGTTTTTGACTTACATCAGCGAACATATGCGTACGCGCCACTATCGTGAGGCAACTATCAAAACCTATTTGCTGTGGATCAAACGTTTTATCATTTTCAATCATAAGCGGCACCCTAGCGAATTGCATAACCAACAGGTCGAGGCCTTCCTATCTCACATGGCGAGTGCACAGCATTTAGCGCCAAAGACCCAAGCGATTGCATTAAATGCATTGGTTTTTCTTTACCGAGACATCATCAACCACCCCTTATCACTCGCGTTAAATTTTCAGCCAAGCCACCAGAAAACTAAGTTACCAGTGGTTTTAACACCGGCAGAAATTGAACGTCTTTTAGCGGCATTATCACCTCCCAATCTTTTATTAGCTCAACTCATGTACGGTAGTGGCTTACGCAAAATGGAAGCTCTAAGGCTACGAGTAAAAGATATTGATTTTGATTACCTTGGCCTCACTATTTGGGATGGGAAAGGCGGTAAGCATAGAAGAGTAACCCTAGCCAGAAATTTACTCCCCGCCTTAAAGCAACAAATATCAATCAGTGAACAGTATTACCTTAGTGATAAAACCAATCTGGAATATGCAGGGGTATATTTGCCCTACTCATTATCCAAAAAGTACCCCAAGGCTGCTTTTGAATTAAGCTGGCATTACCTTTTCCCTTCTAGTCGCTTAAGTTACGAGCACGGTGCTAGGCACTTGCGCCGCCACCACCTCGATCCCTCTAACATTAGCCGAGCTATAAAACAGGCAAAACACCAAGCAAAAATAAGCAAAACAATTAGTTGCCATACCCTTCGCCACTCTTTTGCTACCCACCTATTACAAGCAGGTGCCGATATTCGCACTATTCAGGCCCAACTAGGGCATAGTGATATTCGTACGACGCAAATGTATACACATGTTTTGAATATGGGCGCTGATGGCGTCACCAGCCCCTTAGATCGCTTAACCTAAGACGCGCGGCATAAGCGATAAATAACTTTTTACTTGGCCACAAAAACGAGCGCCTACCTAAGGCGGAAAAAACTTACATTTGTGCCCCTATTGACAGTTTATCACCCAAATTGTCCCCAAATTTTGGGTGGTAGCTGTGCTAAGAGAATCACATGATGGCTATCCTCCTAAGCACCATCATCCAGACTGGGCGTTGAAGAAGGCGATATTGCCTTTTACTTTGCCTGTTATACAGACTATTTAGACTTCACGATCGGGTCTAGCAGAAACTAGAAGGGTCAATCTTATTTGAGCAACAGCGCCCCAACCCACAGAAACGTTCTACCTACATTGGGATCGTCATCTAGGAAGACACCATGATAAATACCGTCTGTTTGAATATTCTACGCCCCCCTGATGAGTAAAATTAAACTAAGATTAAATAATTCTCTGTAAAAACAAAGGGAATAATCAATTTACCCAAGCTAAATCAAAATACATGACATAGCCTATGATAGAATCACCACTTTCTATCGGAGCTTGTCCTACAAATCTGTTCGCTCCTCCGATACATGGTCTTACTGAACTATCAGTTTACTTTCAACGCGGGCCCTTTTCGCTACTTAGCAAAGCTAATTAGCGCTCTCGCTATGCGGCTTATGAATTGAACCTGCGGTCGAAACCTATCTTTACGCAAACTGATATTGCTTTATTCAAGGAGAAATTAACCAATGATGATTGGTCCAATTATGAACAGTTGCGCGATTATTTTAGGCGGCTTAGGTGGCGCGTCTTTGGCTCGTTATATTCCCAAACGGCTCCAAAAAGGTTTACCTGCCACATTTGCTCTGTCGGCTATCGCAATTGGTATTTCGATGATTGTTAAAGTCAATAATCTCACCGTGGTCGTGATGGCCTTAATCTTAGGCACCGCTTTAGGCGAATTAATTTACCTTGAATCAGGCGTAAGCAAAGCGGCTAGTTTTATCCAGCGTAAATGCGAAGGTTTTTTGCCACTGCCTAGAGGCTTAAGCAAACAAGAGTTTTCCCACCAGTTTACCGCGCTGATTGTATTGTTTGGGGCCAGTGGATTGGGGGTCATCGGGGCCATGACCGAAGGTCTTAATGGCAACTACCAACTGTTATTAGTGAAATCATTGATGGATTTCGTCACCGCGATGATCTTTGCGGTCACGTTGGGGCCTGGAGTGGTATTACTCGCGGTCGTACAGTTTGTTGTTCAAGCCTCACTATTCTTGCTAGCTCAATCGATTATGCCTTACATGGACGCTATTGCTTATGCAGATTTCTCGGCGGTGGGCGGTATTATCATGCTCGCAGTTGGATTACGTATTGCAAAAATCATGCACTTTGCAGTGGTAAACTTTTTACCGGCGCTGATCTTGGTATTACCATTTACCTATTTATGGCGTGAATTTTTCCCAACGTAACAGCAATAAAGCGACGGGTAGTCGACGACTACCCTAACGGATAGCCTTTAAGACTCTGTGTTTTCAGCCTGAAGCCAAAACTCATTCGATTTGAAAGCGTAACGATAAGCAGGAAGCAATAATAATAAATAAGCCAAGCCACCAAACACCGCGCCAAAAACTGCAGGGCCAGAGGGATTCGCAACAAACAAATCCGACATAAACGAAATTTCAACCACAAACTGACAGGCTAAAATCGGCATCGCAATACAAAATGCGACTTGCCAAATTTTCTTAGCGCCAATGATCGCGTTGTAGGCATAGCCAAAAAACGGTACTAACATTACCGCACTCGCCACTAGCCCCAATACACCGAGTAAATCAACCGAATCAGAAGTTGGGACGCTAAAAAAATCAGAGGTTGTTAATCCAGCTAACAACCAAAAAATAACTTTCCACTTAAGCAACTTAGTCCCCTTAAACGTTATCACCCCTAACTGAGGCTAAAATCGGAGACTAAAATAACTAACTTAGAGGCAGCTGCCAACTGTTTTCCCCCTGAACCAAGCACACAACAACGATTTAGCCGTTTAACTGCCGGTTTATACCCGTAATACTCAAACAATCCGCCTCAGCGCTCGCTTCACCGTAATACGACTAACACCGTTTCAAAAAGCCGTTAGCCCTACACAAAACACTCGTCGTAGCTACTACACTCGCCACAACTGGGAGCACGGCAAATATAATCCCCTCCCTGTTCACATAAGCTGCGATAAAAGAAGCGTTTCCAGCGCATATTTTCGTGGTTTAAGGCATGTAACTGAGGAAAATTATGCTTAATCAAAGCACTTAGATCGCTACGCTGCTTAAGACCCAAACTCCGCCAAAGATGGGATGCAGACAAACTGGCACTGGCCAGCACGATTGCCATTTCTAAAGCAAAGGGCTCATCTTGGTTAGCGTACTGAAACAATAACGCTATCAGCTCATTACGCTCCTTAGCACGCAAATCAATGAGTTCATCTAAGGTATCGGCGCGTTTACGTAAGAGGCTATGCACTGGTTTAAGCCAAGCACGTTCTTGCTTATCAACCGTACCGCTACAAATTGCGCGCTTAAGCTCCAAATAACTCGCATTGTCTAAACCCAGACCATGCGGTAAAGCAGTATCGCCCTTGAGTTGCGCTAAGATGATTTGGCGAAACCAATGTCGGTTTGCCACCGACAAAGGCTTACAGATGTTAGATAATGCTTCTAACCAACTTGCCCCAATAAACGGGGTTTGTAGATGGGTGTTTGCACTACTCATATCAACACTCCTACTTCGCAATGGTAATAATACGACTCTGCGGTGGCAAACCACACAGCGAACCGGGAGGGTTCAGCGCCACCCCTTCGCTATCGGTGATCGCCGTTTCCACCGGACAAATTTGTGCGCACTGCGGTCCATGAACATTGTTCGCGCATTCGTTACAGCGATGCGCCACAATACTAAAACCCTGTTCACTAGCCTTCACGGCGTTGTTGGGGCAAACCTCTTTACAGGCGAAACAGCCAATACAGGCTTGAGTGATGGTTAAAGCCATTAGCCACACTCCTTCGAATTGCAAGCCGAAGACCCAGCCAAACTTGCAAGCAAGTCCGCCTGCAACTGCTGCAAACTTGGCTGGATATCACGAAGGGCAAATTGCGTATTTACCGTGATGCCTAATTCTTCTAGTTCCTGACGAGGGCTTAAACCGATCCGGCTACAGAGCAACACATCAAACTCACTTAATAGACTCAGCTCTCGGCGGTTGTCTTCTAGCGCTTCATCGCAGCTGCTACTGCCTTCGCAATATTGTTGCCAACTAAACGCCGCTTGCTGAGTGATACCGTCTGGCGTAATTACATAATGTTGAAACTGATTGGCATGGCCAAAGTGTTGATCGACCAGTTGCTGACTTTGACTCGCCACCGCCACCCGAATTTGTTGCACAGGTTGCGCCACTTTCGAGCCAAGAGCTTCGAGATCGAGATCTTGCCCCAGCTTACCCACTGCATCAGCACGACACTGCTGACAATGAGTCATTTGCTGCATACTTTGCCCGGCCAAAGTACGCGCCTGATTTAACTGTTCTTTGTTGGGTTCGGCTTGGCCCTTTAATCCAAAATAAGTGCCATGAGCAGGATCCGAAATCAGCGGCATAATATTGTGAATAAACGCGCCATAACGCCCCAGCTCCATGGCCAATGCCTCGATGTGCTGGTCATTGATGCCGGGGATCAATACCGTATTCACCTTCACTAACATACCGGCATTTATGGCGGCTTCTAAACCCAGTAGCTGCTGGTCGATTAAGGCCTGCGCGCCTGCCCGCCCACGCAAACGCTGCTGCTTGAAATAGACCCAAGGGTAAATCTTTTCTCCAATTGCGGCATCGATACAGTTAATGGTGATAGTGAGGTGTTTCACCCCGACAGCAAGTAACTTGTCCAAATGGTCAATCAAGGCGAGACCATTGGTCGAAATACATAAGTGCACATCGGGATCGACCGCGGCAATTGCTTTTAAACTCGCAATGGTCGCCTTGGGATTTGCCAATGGATCTCCCGGCCCTGCAATACCTACAACTCTGGTTTCTGGGACGTGTTGCTTTACCTTCGCAAAGCGCTTCGCCGCCATCGCTGGCGAGAGTAGTTTAGACACCACTCCGGGACGCGTTTCATTGCTACAATCAAATTTTCTGTTGCAATAGTTGCATTGAATATTACAAGCGGGCGCAACCGGAAGGTGCATCCTCGCGTATTGATGTCCCTCTTTTGAAAAACACGGATGGGTGGCAACCAAAGCCGTTTGAATATCGGCTTTTGATTGGGAAGAACTGGCCGTCGCGCCATGATTAAGTTGCTGGATTTTCATAAAGAGCTTCCCTAAATTGACTTAACTTAGAGTCTGCAAAGCGCATTCCAGAAAATATAATCATTAAAAACAACAGGTTAAGCAAAATCATTCAGGTAAAAAACTAACAACTGTCGCATTTGTCACAAATGCGACAGTACATTTTTGTCAAAGCTGACGCATATTAATATTCATCACTTGGATCCGGTAAGCAATTTGCCGAGGAGTCATGTTTAGTAAGCGAGCCGCCTTCGCTTGTACCCAACCCGCTTGCTCCAAGGCCGCTATCACTCGTTCCCGTTCGTCCATCTCTGAATCGTCTAACAGCGCTTTGTCTGCACCGATACTCGGTCGGCGAGTAAAACTTTGGCCTTCAAGACCATCAATCACGATGAGATCCTGATCAATCATACCGCTTTCACTCATCACCGAGGCGCGCTCCAATAAATTTTCTAGTTGGCGCACATTACCCGGCCAATCGTAAGCCATCATCATTCGGATGGCACTATCGGTTAATGACAACTTTCGACGCTGCTGCTTACTCAATTTTTCGATTAAAAAATCAGCGAGTTCAGGTAAATCTTCAATCCGATCTCGTAGTGGTGGTGGGAACATCGGCATCACATTCAGTCGATAATACAAATCTTCCCTAAAGCGTTCTTGTTTTACTTCTTCTTCTAGATTGCGATTGGTTGCAGCTAAGATCCGTACATCAACATGCAGAGTTTGAGTACTACCAATACGCTCAAATTCACCTTCTTGTAAGACTCTTAATAGCTTCGCCTGAAAGGCTGCTGATATTTCACCGATTTCATCCAAGAACAAAGTACCACCGTCGGCCATTTCAAAACGACCTTTACGCTGCTTCACTGCCCCAGTGAAAGCTCCTTTTTCATGACCAAATAACTCCGATTCTAATAAGTTATCTGGTAAGGCTGCGCAATTGAGCTTAATGAAAGGCCCAGTAGCTCGCGGGGAATTATAATGGATCGCGTTGGCAATCAACTCTTTACCAGTACCCGACTCTCCACGAATTAATACTGTGCTATCCCATTTTGACACTAAACGAATTTGTTCAAAGACCTTACGCATCACCTGACTATGACCAACGATGTTGTCTAAGCTGTAATTACTTCTCACTTTCCGTCGCAGTCGATCGCGCTCTGCTTCTAACTGAGTCGTTTGCACTGCCACGTCTTTTGCCAACAATACACTTTTAGCAATAAGGTTAGCGGTCATTTCTAAAAAACGGGTAAAGGATGCCAATTTTTGAGGATCATCCAGTTGCGGCTGAGCAGCAAGTACCCCGAGCACTTCACTTGATTTCTTTATTGGCACCGCTATAAAAGGCAGATCTAGGGCGTATAAGTCTAACTTGTCGGCAAAACGTAGATCATTGGAAACACGACTCAGCACGATCGGCTGTTTTTGGGTTAACACCGTTCCGACAATGCCTTCACCGGGACGATAGCGCACATTTTTAGTAATGCTGTCACTAATATGACTCGGTGTGTGTACCGTATCGATGGTCAACATTTGGTCATTTTCGGCAATAAGCGCCAACATCGCATGCTGAAGCATGGCCTTTTCGTGCAGCACCTGTAGCACCTTAGTGACACTTTGTTTGTAGTCTAAACTGTCGGTAAGTACGCTACTCACCTCGTAGAGCGCCAACAAGTGTTGTTCGGCTATTTTTGATTCTCTCGCGGTTGAATATTCCATGATTAAGCCCTTTTTGTAACTCGTAGAGGAAGCACTAACTTGGCTTTACATCCACCCAACGACGTTGATTGATATTGCACCGTACCATTGTGTTCACTCACCACCTGTTGAACGATGCTTAAACCCACGCCACGGCAACTGTTACTAGACAAGGGCTTGGTGCTATAAAATGGTTCAAATATCTTCAGCTGTAATTCCTTTTTAAGCCCTGGGCCACTATCTTCGAAGGTGATTTCAATATCGTCATCTACTCGCTGGGTGCAACAGATAATTTCTCTACGCGGCATTTTGGCGTAATCGATGGCATCGATGGCATTATCTAATAATTGCTTTAAGGCCACTCGGATCCGCGAAGGCTGACCGGTAAACGCGGGTAGCGTACCGTTTAAACTAAGTTGCATGCTGATACTACGAGCCAGCAGCCGCTGATTACTCATTTCGGTGACTTCATGAACTAACTGGTTGATATTGACCGACTGCATCGGTTCATGAGGGCGCTCAGGTAAAGCATTCTGTAATTGATCAACCGCTGCATGCCCAGCCTTTAAACCGGCTTGCATGGCATCAATCCGAGCGCATTGGGTCGCACCGCCACAGAACATATTTAAGGCCGAATCAATCATATTTATCGGCCCCTGGATCTGGTGAATCGCAGCATGTAATACCTCTTGCATCACGTGCAAAGCTTCCGATTCTTCAGTTGAGCGTTGTAATTCAATCAGCCGCTGACGTTCTTGGCGACGTCGCTCCCGAGTAAATTCGCTCAGTGTGAGCACTAAAAAGCGACTCACCGTTGGCGTAAAATAATCATCAACATTGCCATCATTAAGTTCCACACTGGATAAGCAACAAGAAAACCAACGTTTGTGTCCTCCACTACCGACCTCAACATTAAATTGCTGCCCTTCGGCGAGGTGTAATAATCCTTCATCATCCCCCGCCGATTGTTTTAATTGTTGCAACACAATATCAACCGGCTCTCGGCCAAAATCAGAGGCCAGAGTTTTATAAGAAAGATTGTCGAGTAATACGGATTGATGTTCATCAATTAAGGCAATCGCAACTGGTGCCGTGTTTAACACCGCTTCCACCATCGCTTTTTGATTGGCAACCTTGGTTTGATTATCATGCCGTTGGCTAATATCACGATGCATTCCAACGTAATGAGTAATTTCCCCAGCTCGGTTATACAGCCCTTTGATTGAAACTTCGGCTAAGTAACGCTGACCATTCTTCTTACGATTAATCAAGGTCCCTTGCCAATTTTTTCCAGCTGAAATACACCCCCATAATTGTTGGTAGACTTCGATGGGAGTGGTTTTATAACTCAAAACCGAATGTTTTTTCCCCTCCAACTCTTCCACTGAATATCCGGTAATTTCAGTAAAATATCGGTTTACGTAGAGAATGTTAGCACTTAGGTCGCTAATCGATATGGCCATGGGGGCTTGCTCTACCACTTGCAAATACTGCTCAGACACATCGCTCATTGTGCCATCCCCCACAACGGCCAAGGCCTGCTCTAACTTAGATTGAAGTTCGCTCATCGTCATTGTTACCTTTTGCATTGCTGCTTGTTGTGACTAACCTTGTTCAATGCAAAGGGTATTCCCATGTGCCAAAGCCCCTAAATTCAGCCTCCATTAACCATTCATTGTTTGATTTACAACAAAAATAAGATATTTATCAGTAAAAATTGTTAGCTTTAACACCAAAATTCAAGCGCCATAATCAGTCCACCTAGCGAACTAATCCGCTCTGTCACAAGGCTTTTCTCCCTAATTTGGTTCAACTCCCCATATTGGTACAACACCTGCAATTAACTAAGCATGGTGATCCTTGGAACAAACAAATGGCTGAATATCTCTTAATCTTTATTAGCACCGCGGTCGTGAATAATGTGGTGCTGGGTAAATTTCTTGGCTTATGTCCATTCATGGGCGTATCCAATCGCATCGACAGCGCCTTAGGCATGGGGCTAGCAACCACCTTTGTACTGTGTTTAGCCGCCGTCGCCGCCTGGTTA
This sequence comes from Agarivorans sp. QJM3NY_33, assembly GCF_050870865.2. Taxonomy (NCBI): domain Bacteria; kingdom Pseudomonadati; phylum Pseudomonadota; class Gammaproteobacteria; order Alteromonadales; family Alteromonadaceae; genus Agarivorans; species Agarivorans sp. QJM3NY_33. Next base: position 2,236,128 of record NZ_CP194039.2, on the reverse strand, counting down.
ATCGAAGTCTTATTATTGGCACCACTAGGCTTGCAAGTGATGCGTATTCTGGTCTTGATTATTGTGATTGCAGCAGTGGTGCAACTGACCGAGCTACTCATCCAAAAAAATAGTCCCGACTTATACCAAGCGCTTGGTATTTTTCTGCCTTTAATTACCACCAACTGCGCGGTATTGGGAGTGGCTTTGTTAGTTGTACAAAACAACATGAATTTTTTAGCAACCCTATGTTATGCCTTTGGCTCGGCATTGGGATTTAGTCTGGTGATCGTGCTGTTTGCCGGATTACGCCAGCGGATCAAGCTGGCCAAAGTACCCGCAGCATTTGCAGGCCTACCGATCGCGTTTATAACCGCAGGACTATTATCGATGGCCTTTCTTGGTTTTAGCGGCATGGTCAAATAACAGGAGACGAGCAATGATCTACTTATCCATTTTTTTGCTAATGCTAGTGGGTGGCTGTTTAGGCGGACTGCTAGGTTGGGCATCAAAAGCCTTAAAAGTTGAGGGGGATCCAAGAGTCGATGAATTGGAAGCAATGCTGCCCGGAGGACAATGTGGTCAGTGTGGTGAGCCTGGTTGTCGACAAGCCGCGGAAGCCATGGTCGCTGGGCGTTTGTCGGCTCAGAGCTGCCCTCCTGGGGGCGCGGGCTTAGCCAGCAGCATTGCGGCATTGCTTGGTGTGGAACTAAGCACCGAGCAAGGCAGTGGGCCTTTAGTCGCTTATATCGATGAAAGCAACTGCAGCGGTTGTACTCGTTGCTTTAAAGCCTGCCCCTTCGATGCAATCGTTGGAGCCAGTAAACAAATGCATACCGTGATTAGCGATGTTTGTACTGGTTGCCGCCTCTGCGAAAAGGCTTGTAGTCAAGGTTGTTTAACAATGCAAGCTCCCGCCGTCAAACTCAATACTTGGCAATGGCCAAAACCCCAAGTTGCCTAAGGAGACAGTATGTTTGCATTCAAACCCAGACCATTTAGTGGCGGCGTCCATCCCAAAGGTTTTAAAGAACTCACTGAACAGCAAAGCATTGCCAAAGGCTTTCGCCCTGATCGGGTTTACCTTGGCATGCAGCAGCGGAATGGCTCAATGTTACAGTGTTTAGTTGCCGCTGGAGACATGGTTTTCAAAGGACAATTAATCGCCAAAGGCAGTAACGACATGACCGTACCGCTGCATTCACCAGTGAACGGTCAAGTACTTGAAATTAAGCCCTATTTAAGTAGCCATCCAGCGGGGATCAAATGTCAAACCTTGGTGATAGTTAATAATGGCGACAATTGTTGGGGAGACGCTCACCCTCCCTCTGACTATACAAAGCTAGAGCCGGAACAAATTGTCCAGCGCGTATTAGATGCTGGCGTCGTCGGTCTAGGTGGCGCAGGTTTCCCCAGCGGCATCAAGCTCAGGCTCGCCCGACAAGCCAAGGTACACACCCTGCTCATTAATGGCGGCGAGTGTGAACCCTACCTCACCTGTGATGACCGTTTGATGCAAGAACACGCTGCCGAGATTATTGGCGGTATCAACATGATGCTCAAAGCAATTGGGGCCAATAAAGCAATTATTGCCATCGAAGATAACAAGCCTGATGCGATCGCGGCCATGGCATCAGCGTGTGCGGAACAGCCCAAGCTGGAAATAAAGATGGTTCCGAGTCTCTACCCGATGGGATCGGAGCGCCATCTAATCAAAGCAGTGACCGGACTGGCCATTCCCCCCGGACAACTGAGTACCGCCAAAGGCATATTGGTGCATAACGTAGCGACCGCTAAGGCGGTTTTCCAAGCGGTACGTTTTCAGCGTCCTTTAATTGAACGAGTACTCACAGTGTCGGGAGATGCCATTGAACACCCAACCAATTTGCTGGTTCCCATTGGTAGTTTGGTGTCGCAGGTATTAGCCGAATGTGGAGGCCTAAAAGTTGAAGCTAACCGAATGATCGCCGGAGGGCCGATGATGGGCCAAGTACTGCCCTCTCCCTTCGTGCCTATCGACAAAAGTATTGGTGGACTATTAGCGCTTAGCGATTCTCAAATTAACCAACGTGAACGCCAAGATTGCGTGCGCTGTGGAAACTGCGTCAAAGTTTGCCCGATGGGTTTAATGCCCTTCCAAATGGCGGCTCATAGTAATCATGGTGATTTTGCAAGCGCTCAACAATTTGGTTTAGACGCCTGCTTACTATGCGGTGCCTGTAGCTATATTTGTCCCTCCAGCATTCCCTTGGTGCAATATTTTCAACACGCTAAATCTAACGTCAATGCGCAGCGCAGCATGCTACAAAAATCTAATCAAGCTCGCCAGTTGACTGAAGCTCGTCAGTTACGCTTGGCTAAAGAAGCCGCAGCGAAAAAAGCAGCCAAGGCATCTAAACGTAAACGCCCAGCCAGAGCCCGCCGTACTCAAGGAGAAAGCTAATGGCCCAATACAATCCGGTTGCCGCCCCACATACCCACTCCGGTACCTCAACGACCAACATCATGTATTTAGTGATTTTGGCCCTAAGTCCCGCCGCTATTTATGGCGTATGGCTGTTTGGCCTGCCAGCGCTTAGTGTGATAGTAAGCTGTTGCCTCACCGCCTGGTTATGTGAGCTAATCTGTTTATTGCTACAAAACAAAAACTGGCAACACAGTTTCGATGGTTCGGCTTTATTAACCGCACTGCTACTGGCAATGAGTTTACCGCCGGCAACCCCTTGGTGGGTCGCCGCCTTAGGTTGTGGCTTTGCAATTTTCTTAGGCAAGCATGTTTACGGCGGATTGGGGCACAATCCCTTTAACCCAGCGATGTTGGGTCGAGTCATGTTATTGATTTGTTTTCCAGTAGAACTCACCGACTGGCGCGCGATTGCTCCACCAACTTTAAGCGAAACCGGCCTAATATTTAACTCACAATGGACTGGTATCGACGGTAGCAGTGCGGCAACCCCACTGGCCGATCTCGGTCAAATACACGATTTGAGCATGCTGATCACAGGACAACACGCGGGCAGCATGGGAGAAACCAGTGCAATTTTAATCGCCATTGGCGGTTTGTTTCTGATTTGGCGGGGAGTGATCCGCCCCTATATACCAACGGCCTTAATTTGTGGCTTGGTGCTTCCAGCCAGCATCGCTCACCTCATCGACCCAAATCAATTCGCCTCGCCAATATTACATGTATTTAGTGGCGGAGCGATGTTAGCCGCATTTTTTATTGCTACCGACATGGTGACCTCACCCACTAGCCCCCGCGGACAATGGTTATTTGGTTTAACTTGCGGCCTATTAATTTGGTTAATTCGCTGCTTTGGCAGCTACCCGGAAGGTGTCGCCTTTGCCATACTCATCATGAATGCCTGTACACCAGTCATCGACCATTATTTACGTCCCACCATATTTGGTATGGCCAAGCCTTTTAGCCGATCAAAAGGAGCCTAAACATGACCCTTCCCAGTATTGAAAAACATATCGATAGTACCGTGTATCAATCGCTCTCGTTGGCTGCTGCTGTCGCTATCGCCAGTATCTTACTACTAACCTTAAATAGCTTCACTGCCCCCGCTATCGCAGAACGACTCAACGAAGACAAACTCGCGGCAATTGACTTAGTTATGCCAAAACAGCTCTATCAAAACCCGATGTTATCTACCGAACAAACATTTACCATAGGCAAACAACAATACACCCTATATACCGCTTTAAATCAGCAACAGCAAATTAGCGGTTATGTGGTACAAACTCAAGCCAATGGTTATGCCGGGCCGATTGACCTTCTAATTGGGGTCGACGCCGATCTTGCGATTTTGGGCGTACGAGTATTAAGCCACAGCGAAACGCCAGGGCTGGGCGACAAAATTGAATTTGAGAAAACCCCTTGGGTGCTCAGTTTTAATGGCAAAAGTTTAGACAATACCAGCCAAAAAGCCTGGGCAGTAAAAAAAGATGGTGGTGAATTTGACCAATTTACCGGTGCTACCATCACGCCTCGTGCAGTGGTGAACTCCGTACACCAAGCACTACTCGATTTACAGATCCAAACTCTGCAAGGAGGCCAACAATGAGCCGCTATTCTCAAATTATTGCCGACGGTCTTTGGAATAACAACGTGGTTTTGGGGCAATGTTTAGCCCTGTGTCCGTTGTTAGCCGTAACCTCTAGCGCCACCAATGGTTTAGGTTTAGGTTTAGCGACTCTCGCGGTAATGGTCAGTTCTAACGCGGTTAGTGCACTAATTAAAAACTATGTGAGCCGCGCAGTTCGGATCCCAATTAACATTTTAATGATTGCGACTCTGGTGACGATCACCGATCTGGTACTCAACGCTTGGGTTCACCCACTGCATAAGGTGCTCGGCCTGTTTATTCCGCTGATTGTGACCAACTGCGCTATCTTAGGCCGAGTCGAATCCTTCGCCAGTCGACAAAAAGTAATGCCAGCCATCGTGGATGGTTTGGCCATGGGGATCGGCTTTACTTGGGTCTTGGTATTACTCGGTGGGATCCGCGAAATTATTGGCTCCGGCACCCTATTTGCGAACGCCCATATTTTATTGGGCCCAGCCTTTAGTGCGATTGAGCTCACGGTTATTCCCGACTATCACGGCTTGCTATTGGTAATTCTACCGCCTGGAGGCTTCTTGGTACTGGGCGGTTTGCTTAGCATTCATCGACAGGTCCAAAGAATTTTAGCGCAAAAACAAACCACTCAAGCCGCTTGCTGCGTCGATCCTTCGGCCTCAAATTAGGAGCTTACCAAGATGTTAGTCTCTATTGCTTATGCCACCCCTCACCAGCAACTATGTATCAATGTTGATGTGGTGCAAGACAGCAGCGTAATAAACGCGCTGCATCAATCGGGGATCTTAGACCTATGTCCAGAAATCGCTTTAGATAAACAAAAAGTAGGCATTTTTGGCAGGTTTGTCACCTTAGAAAACCAATTGGTAGAAGGTGACCGAATAGAAATTTATCGACCGATTACTTGGCAACCTGAAGACCTAGATGATGATGACGATGACGAATAAATCAACACTTTGTGAGCTTTACGACATCAGTGTTGGTGACATTGTGAGAAACCTTCATCCTATATATTAATAACCCCTTGTAATATAGGTATTTTTATTTGGTTTAAATATTGCAAAACACTAATTGGTCTGATCTTTAAGGAGTTAACCATGGCAGATATAGGCATTTTTTTTGGTACTGATACCGGTACAACCCGCAAAATCGCAAAAATGATCCAGCAACAACTCGGAGCGGATTTATGCGACAAACCCCTCAATATTAACCGAGTAGACGTAGATACCCTCACCAGCTATAAGATGCTGATCCTAGGTACCCCAACCCTAGGCGAAGGACAGCTCCCAGGCTTGGCTTCTGACTGCCAGGCAGAAAGCTGGGATGAGTTTTTACCCCAGCTAGAAGACGCTGATTTTGCCGGTATTAAAGTTGCTTTATACGGGCTAGGCGATCAAGTGAACTATGCCAGTGAGTTTGTCGATGGTCTTGGCGAGCTATACGACGCGATGGCCGAGACTGGTGCAGAATTGGTCGGAGAATGGCCTGCTGATGGCTATACTTTCGACGATTCAGCAGCTCTGTTAGAAAATGGTAAATTTGCCGGATTAGTCTTAGATAACGATAATCAAAGTGAATTACACCCCGAACGCATTAGCGGTTGGTTAGAGCAAATAAAATCTGAATTTAATTTGTAAGCGCAGGCTTTAATACGGGCTTTGCTCGTATTAAAGCCTCTTTCAAGATCCGAAGAGTAAGTGAATAGAACAGTTTTGGTCGACTTCTAGCTTCTCAGCGCTACAGACTCGGATCGCCAACGGTTAATCGATCATCCGCGTTCATGACAACGTTAATCTTCCAACTATTATATATGAGCGGGCAATAGTTCCAGCCACTCAAACCACCATTTCAGACCAATCTATTTCTCGCAAGCTAAACGAATCAATATATACCGTCCCATTCCAAGCTTTAGTAAACAAAAGTAGTGCAAAAAAAACAAAATATTGAATAAGCATCATGGCTTATCTGGTCAATGTTCATTTTTATTTGCAGTTAATCCATACAATAATTTCGTGAAATTGTTCCCAATATCACTATTTCATAGCACAATGCATGATCGTTGCTCTTGCTAAGCAACCCTGTTTATCCAGCCATTAACGAGGGAATAATAATGAATAAGCAAATAAAATATGCGCGATTAGTGATCTGCGCTTGGCTATTTACCATGAGCCCTCAGCTACACAGCGCCGGTTTGGGTTCACTGCTTGATTCAGCATCCGCGCTAACCGGTAACCAAGAAAGCACCATAAACAGTGAGCTACTAAACAATTTAACTAGCCAGCTAGGCGTGAGTGACACTCAAGCTACTGGTGGTACAGCAGCCTTGCTGGCGCTTGCCCAACAACAGCTATCTGGTAGCGAAAGCTCTTTGTTGAACGACATTATTCCAAGTGGAAACAGCGCTTCACTCAGCGCTCAACTACTCCAGAAAATTAGCAGCATGGACAGTGTTAAAAGTGCTTTTTCAGCATTGGGCTTAGACGCAAGTATGATAGAACAGTTTGCACCCATTATTTTACAATATGTTGGTAATAACGGCGGCTCAAGCTTAGTGGATGGCTTGAGTAAAATTTGGTCTTAATGATGAAGCGAAGTAATATTGACCGCATCAATAATATTTGGCATATATTTTGGTTCAACATTTAACCAAGCGCCACATAAGACGGCTTTTCAATCAATAAATATATATATAACTAGTGATATTAACCATAAAATAGCCACCCAGCATTTCGATTCAATATCACACAACTACATCTTATAAAACCTCCCCTGCTCAAAGAATGGAAAAATGCAGGGTGAATAATAATAATGTCAATGTTAATGTACAAATTGGATAACTAAAACGCTATAAAATGAGTAGAATTATGGATGATCAACACTCATTATCTCGCAACTATTACCAGATATTGGACGCCTTGCCGGATCATGTATTTATTTTTTCGGAATCAGGGGTGTACTTAGATGTTTTTGGTGGCGAAGACAATGATGCCGGCTTTGATTGCAAGCCGTTTATTGGTAAGAGTTTATACGATGTTACCTCCCAAGATATGGCTGAAGAATTTCATGGCTATATTAAGAAAACACTAGCAACCAATCAAACACTGGTGGTGCACTACCATTTTGCCAATGAGAATATGCTAACGCTGCCTGACGGTATCTCTGTACCCAACGAGCTATGGTTTGAAGGTATTATTAAACCACTACCATTACTCGAAGACGGACAAAAACGAGTCGTATGGACAGCAAGAAATATCACTCTGCGACATAACCTGGAAGAACAGCTAAAAAAGTTGTCTGAAACCGATGAACTAACAGGCATTCTAAATCGTCGCGCTTTCATGGCAAAGTTGACCATCGAACTACACCGCTACCAACGCTACAAGCAAAATACCAGCTTATTGATGCTGGATATTGACAGGTTTAAAAGTATCAATGATCTACTTGGCCATCAATCCGGTGATCGGGTGATTAAACATGTCACAGATATTTGCTCCAAAGAAATCCGAGAAGTCGATTATATTGGTCGGCTCGGTGGTGAAGAGTTCGCGATCCTACTCAGCAATGCCAATCTACTACAAGCTATTGAAATGGCTGAACGTTTAAGGCAAAAAATAGCGCGTTCTCCGTGTGTCGTTGAAGACTATACCATTCATATCACCGTGAGTATTGGCTTGTCTCAAATAGAAACCGAAGCTGATAGCTCAGAATATCTGATATCGAGAGCCGATAAAGCTATGTATCACGCCAAAAAACAAGGCCGAGACCAAGTTAGAATTTTCCACGACGAGCTTTGCAATCATGAGATTGAATTAACTCAGCATAGCCATATTCGTAAAAATAAAGCTTAATGAACTCGAGCGTTTATCGATACCTTCATCGCGTTATTCCCATTCATTAAGCTAGCCATTCACCGTGGAAAACTTATAAACTTTCGCCCTAAAAACCAATGCTTGATAAGCTCGCGAGTCAAGTCTGATGATAATCCCCTTCCCAAGCTTAGCTGCTCACTGATTGCGACGGCTAAGCGCCAAGTCATCATTTTCAATTAAAAATGGCTGACTCCTAGTGGGTACATACCATTGCCTATACCAAGTGCTATGGCTCCGTTGGTGAAACAGCGGGTATCAAAATATGCAAACGACACACATCCACGACTAACATCATCGATTCACACCAAGGTAATCATTTGAAAAAACGGACAAAATTTCATTTCACTTTATTGATCTATTTCTAAATATGCAGCTCTGTATTTCGCATGTAATAAAAAATAGGTCTACTATTAATCGAATATTCACTTAAAAATGTACACTTATGAATATTTTTTCATCAGATAGGATCTGATCATTGAAGTCTAAAAATCTATGATTTAGCTTCATTTTTACTGAAAAAAAACCGCATTATTCATACCGAGCTCAGTGTATAGAGAATAAATACATCACTAATGATAATGTATCAAACAGATGTCTAACCAGTTAGAAAATAAGTCATATTATGGATGAAAAATACTCATTATCTAAAAACTATTACCAAATATTAGATGCCTTACCCGACCATGTATTCGTATTTTCAGAAGCAGGTGAATATTTGGAAGTGTTTGGAGGCGAAGAAAACGAGACAGGTTTTGATTTTAAAGACTATATTGGTAAAACCTTACATGACGTGCTCTCGCACGATAGAGCGACTGAATTTCTGGGTTATATTAAGAAAACAATCCAAAGTGACACAACATTGGTAGTACGCTATCACTTTGCCAATGAGACCATGTTAAAGCTACCTGACAGTTTTATTGTTCCTGATACCTTATGGATAGAGAGCACCATCAAACCACTTCCAACACTCGTAAATGGATTGAAACGGGTGGTATGGACAGCAAGAAACATCACCTTACGGCATCACCTGCAAGAGCAACTAAAGAAATTATCTGAAACAGATGAACTAACAGGCATTTTAAATCGCCGTGCTTTCATGGAAAAACTGGCTGGCGAATTACATCGCTATCAACGCTACAAGAATGACACTTGTTTATTAATGCTTGATATCGATAAATTCAAAAGCATCAATGATTTACTTGGGCATAAATCAGGAGATCAAGCGATTAAGCATGTCACTGATATCTGTTCTAAAGAAATAAGAACTGTGGATTATATTGGCCGGCTCGGCGGTGAGGAGTTCGCTATCATATTGAGTAATACCAGCCTACAACAAGCACTTGAAATGGCCGAACGCTTAAGGCGAAAAATATCAAATAGCCCTTGTGTCGTCGAAAACTATACCGTTCATGTCACTGTGAGTATTGGTTTGTCCCAAATAGAAGTGCAAGATGATAGCTCGGAGCAGATCATTTCTAGAGCGGATGAAGCAATGTATTTCTCAAAAAAACAAGGCAGAGATAGAGTGAGCATCTTCAATGAAGACATGCACGATAATGAGATTGAATTAGCGGAAAATAACCATATTTATCGCACTAAACCTTAATTTGAATCGAAGCTTCGTGTTCTGAATGAACATTTATCTAATCCCCTCATCAGTAGGAAAATATGCGCTAAAGCCAAACTGCAGAGCAGTAGTTTTACTACACTGCAGCTTATAGCTTGCTACTTAGAGCTCTTATTTAAAACCCAAGCAGACATACTCGCCTGCAAGTAATTCTCTTCTGGCGCGGTGCCATTACCTAACCAGGCCGACACGTTTAACTGTTGACTCACGACATCGAGAGTCCCACTAATCGAGATGGGCTGCTTATCATTAGGTATCAAACCACTAATCGATAAACTTTGTAAATCAAGATCGGCCCGATGCGTATCGGTAAAACCATAAATTGGAAAGCACTGTTGCTGGAAGCTTGCTGACCCACTCACAATACCTAACTCAGGGTTTGTCACTGCCAATTGGATACTAAGAGAGTTACTTGGATCACTCCAAGTACCATTCATCAAATCCGGATGCTCTCCCTTAATACTTAGCTCGAAGGGTTGCAAGTTAACATTTGATTCAACCTTATGAAAACCAAGTTTATCAATGTAGTCCCCAACGATAATTTGTTCAAACTGGGTTGATGCAACCAGCGAATTAATCACTTCCATCTGCTGATTCGCTTGAAGCTGACCACAATAAGTTGACACCCAATGCCAACTAGCGTCAGGAGCAGAGCGTTCCACAGATCGCCAATAAATAGAGATCACGACGCCTTGGCCCAGCGAAGGATTTGGTTCATGACCACTCACATAGCCAATCATTAAATAACGTCCTGAAGAACCAGTCGTAGAACTGTAATCTCCCAATAATAAACCATCTTTTTGAACGCTCAGTCTCATCTGAGAGCCATAACTGTTTTGCCACATTCCATCGATTGCGTGAGTCATAAATTAGTTCTCTTCGTTTTGGGTAAATATTCTTGCGGGAGAAGATTGACGGTTTTGAATAATGTTTAAGCCGCCAGGTTTATTAAATATCCAAGTCCCCACCGGAAACAAAGCAACCTTGCCGGCAATATGTCTGACTCGATATTCATAAACGGTGTATAGATAATCCATCAGAACCGACCCGGTTAAGATTAGCCCAGGGATCCCTTCCATTGGCTTAAATTGAGGTTGAACTTGCCCTTCATCTTGACCGGCCTCTATCTTCACCAAATATGTACTGGCAGGAATGCGTAGCTCACCATTAGGCGTTTCACCCGTATCACCGAAAGTAATAATTAACTCTTCTGGACTTTTAGCCACGGCTTTAAGCGCCGCATTCATCACTTCTACATCGCCTTTATATTGAGAGGAACCAGAATCGAGTATAAAATCTGCATCCTTGGCTAAGATCTGATCACCCAGTGCAAAGCTTTCCAGCTGCGTCGACCATAAGTAGGAAACGCTTGGGATCAAAGATTCTTTCCATGGCAAAAATAAGTACTCTCTACTGGTTTGATAACTCCGATCGAGTCGACCCAAACTAACACTTCCTTCCCCGCTTGGCCCATCCGTTTCAAAGGCGACATACGGCATATGCGCTTCCACTAGCTGCTGCTCTATCAGGCTAGCCATGATGTGAAATGAAGGTTCTAATTTATTGACCGCACGAAGACCATAATGACCAGCCTTCGCTTGGTGTTCCGATTTTCCGTCAGTCGGAATAGTATAACTTGGCATACCGATGCCACCATCCCAATCTAACTCCTTAAATTGACTATCTTTATCAACAAATGCTCGAGATAGATAAAGCTCACTTTGTGTTGGCTGGTTATCGATAAAATGGAATACATCTTCACCCAGCTCTACCTGCATCTCCCCCCATGGGCCAAAATCGACCATTTGTGGTTGCTGAGAGATGAACTGAAAAGAGCTTGAATTATGGTAATTAAACAAATCACCGCCATAATGTTGGCATTTATTTTCTTTACACTCATTCTCTACACATAGCGAAGAGCTCACCCAAACAAAGTTACTGCCAGTATCAACACTAAATTTTAATTGCTGAATTTCGGTTCCCGGTTTTGCGGTCCCCAGAGTCAGTGTCGCATACCAAGGCGAAGCGCCATTATTTTGAAATGGCCCTTTCGATAACGGCAAGCTAATTCCACAGCATGTTTCACTCAGTTGTTCAGACATCGCCAATCCTTTTTAAATAGTTGTTTGTAATGACATATAAATCAATCATAATTTGATAAAATTATCTACACCAAAAATCAATAAATAGTCAAAACTATATTCACTCAACATCTCAAAGGCTTAATTTGTGAGTTGAAGAGCAAAAATGGCCAGTGAAACTTAAATGACTGGCAAGACCGTTGAAGATGAAATGAACACATTTATTCATAAATTCCGTAGATCAATTCAGATTAAAACAAGCCTGTTCTGGTCTAATGCCATCGGACACTTAATTTTGAGACCGTATTGTTAATCCGTTAAGAGACTTATATGAGTTTGAAAAATCACACAAGAGCTATCCGCAGGAATTTAGAGATGAAGCTCAACAACTAGGTATTACCTTGGAAGAGTCTGAGCGGGATGAACTTAAATGATGACGTTAATAAAACAAAGAATTACGCATGGAGAAAGACATTGACAGAAGCCGTTTTTAGAATGTCTTTTTCCATTTCAAGGCGCTTAACTCGCGTCTCTGACTCGCAAATACGACGCGGCTCACCCGTCATGGGTGTCGCCTTAGAAGATTCACCACAGCGCTCTGAGCGAAGTTGTTGAAGCTAAACCTGCTTAGGATAAGCAGACAGTTCCTGTCACAACGACGCATGAGAACTGACGACCGGAATTGTGACGGATCCAAATGATAAATTCTGTGATGTACTATGCCACTATATCAGTGCAACTAATCAGGTAAAACAATCAACCCAAGTTGCTCAAGTAACTGCTCTTGCTGCCAAGCGCAAATTTTTACACCACTAAGGTCGACTTTTCTAGGGTCCAAACCATTCAATTCTGAATGACTCAAATTACAACCTTGCAGCTGAAAATGGGTCCAACAATCTTCAGAAAATAAACCTCGGCTTAAGTCCGACTCTTTGAAAGAGGCGCCTTGTAGATTAGCTCCAATCCAGTTATTTTCAAATAAGTCACATTTCTCTATACATTGGCGTTCCAAGTTAGCATAGGATAAATTACATCCCGTGATATACGCAGCACAAAAGTACATACGATGACTCACTTGATTTGAGAAACTCGCTTGGATGAAATTAGCCCCCTTCAAATCACAGCCCCTAAATTCAATGCCGAAGCATTTCGCCCCAGTGAAATTAGCCATGGATAGCTGGCAGTTTTTAAAAGAACTGTCACGAAGGTCACTATAATTAAAATCGCAACCTTCAATCGCACCTTGTTCTATAAACATACAATCGACAAACTGCGCATCCCTTAGATTTGTACGACTAAAATCACATTGATAAAACTTACAACGTTTAAAAAGGGCATCACCCAAATCCTGGTGAGAAAAATCAACTTGATTAAACACTTCATATTCTTCGTTCATAACTAGCCCTTGCGCCACACGAGCCTGAAGACTAACAGCTACCCCCGAAATCGCAACAAAAACAAAGCTTTTAAAAACAACCCTTTAAAGGTGCTCAAATGGCTAATATTGGCTACCAAACCGACACCTAGAACAAGGTTTGGACGGTCAGTAAGGCCAACATCGCGTGAAATGTTTATGGCTAACTAATCCAATAGAACTAATTATCTGGCCGTTCTTGGGGGCCTAAATTACCGCTAACTGCGTGATGTATCTTGTCACTAGGACCACGAGTTGCTGCACTTAATGCCTGGTTATCGGCAGATTTATTCTGCGTAATAAATTAATCATATGATCAATCAGATGGGTATAAGCGCTAGTCGTCAATCTGAATATATGTTTTGAATGGCTAAAACATATAGGGTTAAACGTTCCGATGCTCGTTAAAGCGAACAACAAGGCAAGCCATTCAAGATCGCTTGCCTGATGAGTGCATGATTAGTGGTTGATTGGTGGCGTGACGTCAATAAACTGAATGTTTTCTGAGTCACTGAGCTGCCATGGGGAAGTCGCGGCATTTTCCCAACTTTCAATCGTCACATCACGAAAGACTGCACCTTTCAGACGACTGATATGGCTAACTTTAGTATTTTTTACTCGCACATGTTCAAACAAAAAGTTTTGTTGAAAGGTTTCTGGATAAACCAAACGTTGATCGGCACCGTCGTAACCATCGATTTTGAGCCAATAATTTGCCGGGCTTTCACTATCAACATTATCTAAGCTCACATCCTGCACCACAATATCGCGAAATTGAGCAGCCTTGGGTGCCGATTCAAATACGTTATCCCCCATTTTATAGGCCAAGGTAAATACAAATGGATTCCCGACCCGGCCACGATTTTCAATGGTCAGGCCATCAATCTGATGGGAATTTTGGGTACCAATATCTTTCATCGCGTTATTGCGAAAAGTAATATTGCGCGCTCCCCCGCCAGTAGCCGGGGTGCTCTTCATTCGCAATCCATTATCGGTCATAAAGGCAACATTCTCTTCTGCCAGAATGTTTTGGATCCAGGCACCAGTATGACTGCCAGCAACCACCATGCCATGCCCTTCGCGGGTATAGTTATTAAAAATCCAAGCGCCGTCGGTGGCCTGTACATGTGCAGAGCCCAAATGATAATCCGCCCCCTGACCAGCAGCGAAGTTTATACAGTCGTCACCACTATCGATAAAATTAGCAAAGATCAGAGAGTTTCCACTATTACCAAACTCCACCCCATCGGCATTGTTAATATCAAAGGTTTGAACCGAATTATAAGCAAACACCGTGTTTTCGGCTTCTAGAAACATCACCCCGTGATAGGCCGGGTTGAGTAGCGTTAAACCCGCAAAGTAAATATCTCGCACCCCACGAAAGGTTGCCAGGCTAGAGCGCCGATTCGAGTACAAGTCACGATGTAACTGCGCCTGATAGTCAATCTCATCGGTATCACCATCCCAAGCGGGGTTAAATTGTCGATAAGCTTTTTGCATTTGGTCTTTTGCCAATAATCCCAAGCGATATACTTTCGCCCGACTCCCTGCCGGATAATATGCCAGCGACCGACCTAGTTCATCTTGAGTGTCCTTCCCCCTTAACCAGCCGCCACCATCGATGGTTCCTTCACCAACAATTCGGATATTGTTAAAGCGACCGCGACGATAATCGTAACCATGTTGGCTGTGATTTTCAGCATTCATCTGATGCGGGTTGAGGGCGTTCAGTAATGATGGAGGACGGCGTGAATCGGTCGTATTGGTTCGATAGCTATACAGTTGATAACCCTGGCCTAAAGGATAGTCATCTGCATTTTCCGAGCCCTTCAAAACAGCCCCTGCTGCAATCTCCAGAGTCATATTACTTTTTAAGAACAATGCCCCACTCACAAAAGCCTTGCCACTGTTTGTTGATGGAATAAGCACCTTACATCCATAAGCACTGGTCGAGGCCACCGAGCAAGTATCAATTGCCGCCTGGATAGGTTTTGTATTCACCGTTAGGCCATCTGCAATTGCACCAAAGTCTCGGATATCAACCACTCTGCTAAAGGGGGCTGCCGTTTCGGTTGTGAGAACCGGGCTGCGAGGCGATTCACGACCATCGGCATAGATAGCAGCAACCGAGAAATGATATTCAGTGGCTGGCTGTAAATGCTTTACCTTGAAGTTTAGATAAACACTGCGTTGGTGAAAACCAGCCTTATCTTCGGCAAAAAACTTGTCCATATAAGGCTTTGCTGGATTGTGAGTAGTGTTATTTTGACTCGACAAGCCCAATGGCTGCCCATTTTGATAAACCCGATAATCAACAATCTGTTGTCCATTATCGGGTTTGTTCCAAGCCAATACCAAGGAGCGGTCATCATAGGCTAAGGTAGGGACCATCGGTCGACTCAAAAGCAACGGACTGACCGAAGGCTCTACAGTCTGGTGACTCAGCTGAGGCTCCATCTTCTCGGAACCTTGTACCGATCCCACATCCAGAGATTGACAAGCTGTTAACAACATCGTCTGGCCTAAAACCAAAACAGCGAGCATACATTTTGCAGAGCCCATAACAGTCCTCTTAAAAATAAAATAGCGTTTCAAATATGAAGTACTATTTATCAGTAATCACTGTTTCTGGTCACTAATTATTTTTGATTATGTGAGGCGACTCGAAATATCTGCAAGTTAATTCCAAATTCGCAAGAGATATTTTGTAAAAACATAGACTTATAAACAAACACAGCTGCCGAAGCAGGAGTCTAAAGATCACGGGGGCTGGCAGCAATTAATCGAAAGACTGACGACCAATAAAAGAATGAGACAAAGTTGTCCCATCAACACTGTCTAACTCTCCCCCCAACGGTACGCCATGAGCAATACGCGACACTTTTACCTGGTAACGTTTTGCCATATCAGAGATATAATAGGCGGTTGCTTCGCCCTCAACCGTCGGATTAGTGGCGAGGATCAGTTCCGATATAGGTTCGTTTTGCAGCCGATTCTCCAATTTATCCAAGTTTAACTCACTTGGTCCGATCCCATCTAAGGGAGATAAATGGCCCATCAATACAAAATAGCTACCATAAAACTGCGCCGTTTGTTCTATCGCGGCAACGTCTGCCGGGGTTTCAACCACACAGATCTGCCCCTTGTTCATCCGCTTTGTCGACTGGCATATCGGACATAAATCATCCTCAGCAAAATTACGACAACATTCACAATGCCCAACGACTTCCATGGCTTGATTAATACTGGCGGCTAATTGCAAACCATCTTGGCGTTTGCGCTCTAGCAAATGAAAAGCCATCCGCTGAGCACTGCGTGGGCCCACGCCAGGTAAGACTTGTAATGATTTGATTAGATGATCGATACTCGGACTATATTTCATTGGCATTCCGCTAAACTGGTTTTTGCGAGGCTAATGTAACAGTGTGTTTGGCAAAATTCACCTAGCTCAACAATTTTATTATTATCCGCGATAACAACAAGCGAGCCAAGATTACTGCTGAGACAATGAATTTGAGTTATCATGATCCACAAATAACGCTTTGCCTAAACGCATATTTTCACTGCAAGGACGACTGTGAATAACTTTTTTAGAACTGTATTGATCATCAACTTAGTTAGCTTTGTCATTATTACCAGCCTAGGCTTTGTTTGTCTGCCGGTCTTATTTGAACAACAACGTAACGCTAGCGTCAATGAAGTGAAAACGGCCTTAAGTTTATTTGAAATCAGTGCCAGAAAAGCGGTAAATAGTCAAAATAAAGCCCAGCTGGAAGCGTTAGCTCAACAACTGTTGCTTTCACCTAGTATCAACTACGTGAAAGTGACAGATGAGAGCAGCCAGCAGCTAATGGTGGAGGCCGGAAAACCCTTGCAACAGGGCCGTGAAAATTATCTGAAGGCCCATAAATTAGCCCAAAAATTTAATAATCAGCAGATCCCAGCCAAGCAGATCAACCCTTTAGCTTGGGTTGAAATTGAATTCAGTAGTCCAACGAGGCTAGTCGATTGGTTGAAATCCAATCAACAACCATTAGCTCGTCCAATTATTCTGCTCGCCTTTCTACAATTAATACTTAGTTTAATCGCAGCACGAATACTCAGGCCCAAAGTTACTTCCCAAGCAAAGCCCTTAACCACATCAAATGCAACAAAAGCACCGCAACAGACAAATCAGCAATCAGCGGCTTCCGTAGAACAACAATATCAAGAACTTAAGCAACAACTCAGTAAAGCTAATAGTGAACAACTGCAAAATCAGCAAAAGCTCAAACAATTAGTTGCACTATCAAGTCGAGCCAATAGTCTAAAAAAAGCCCTCTTAGAACAGCTGAATCAAGCTTACTATGTGGTCGACGAACATAATCATGTGATCGAAGCGAGCCCATCCGCTTTAAGCTATTTGGGGATCGCTGCAGAGCAACTAACGCGCACTAATTTAAACGAGCACTTTCAGCCTAAAGCCCAACAAGATACAGAAAATTCAGCTGATTTTATCGAGCTCTTAGTCTCCTACCCAGAACAATTTTGTTTGTTAGTCCGTGGTAAAAATTCCGATCAACAATTCTATGCGACTCACATCACGCTGAACTTTCATGACGATGCCTTGTATTTAGTTCGTTTAGTGCCAATACCAACAATAACGAAAGCCAAACCAAGCCAAACAAGCTTGGCTAGTAGCGTCCAGCAGTTACAGTTAGCTGAGCTTTATTCACCACTAAAAGCCGCATGTTTCAGCACCTTGCACCAGTTAAATAACACCTTACTGGCGGATCACCTCAACAAAGGTCTAGCGCTCGATAGCAGCTTGCGCTTATCGAGCTTGCTACGCTGTTTACCTTGGGTACAAAACAAAGCAGTAACACTCAATACCGATGCCTATTCTGTGATTCACCTATTTGAACAGCGCCTCAGCACATTTGCCCCTCTGTTAGCCTGTAAAAATATTGACTGGGGCTTAGTTATTAACCCTGAAATGAAGCCCTACTACCAGTTAAACCTTGCGCTCACTCAGGCAATATTTGACCTACAGCTGTATTTAATTTCCTTATATCCAGAGGGAACTCAGGTACTATTTCAATTCGATTTACAACAACAGCAAATACAGTTGAATATTGATGTTGAACAAGCCAACCACTTACAGCCAATACAACAATCCCTGTTAGCTTGTAGTTCAGTCTTGTTGGAACAGATTGGTGGCGAGCAACAGCAACACCAAGACTCTTTGTGTTTAACGATGTCTCTAGAGAGTACCGCTAAAACATCAATGCTCGAGCAGGTAAAAACTCAAGCAAAACAAATCCAAGTACTTATCGATATAGAACCCGGTTTTGCCCAGCAGTGTCTTAATCTACAGCTACAATTATTTGGTTTACAACTACTCACCCAAGAGCAACTCGAGCAAATCGATACCACACAAACATTATGGTATGTCAGTGAGCGAGCGGAGCTGCCTGAATTTATAACTAAATTAGCTGCGACATCGTTAAAACACTTCATCTATGTCGACACCCCGCCGCCATTGGCACAACTAGAATCGGAACACCGTTACTGTTTACGGCCACGACTGAGTAGTTTTCTTTATGAACAACTCATAACTAGCAATCCTGAAAGCGAACAACAGCAACAACGTGAAGTAAAAGCCTCATCTTTGGCCGCTATCGCAGCAGAAGGGCTGGCCCAATCGAATGAAAAAGCACGGTTGGTTTTTTCACTAGGAACCGAGTCGCAAGCGCCAGACTATATAGCCGTTCTCAATGAAAGCTATGGTTTAAAAGCTGAATATTGCACCATTAACCAAGCTCAGCAACGGCTGGCTAATCTGGCCTCTATCGAAAGTGTAATCATCAATGCCAGCCAAGTGCACTCTCCTCAACTCGCACAATTAGCCTTAAAACATAAACTGCAAAATTTGATTATTCTTCAGGATTCGTCTTTCCAAGAGCTGCCGAAATACCTTGCAAAACTAAGCTATCAACAGATTGAATTACCCGTTACTGCTGAACAGCTATACACTGTGATTAGTCAGCAACAACTTAAATCATCGCTCTTCGAACAGTTATTTCAAGATGAACAACTACTCGATACTCTGAACCAAACCGAGCAGCAATATAGCCAGATAATTAATCAACTCTGTACATCAACAGAACAAGCCCCCCCAGAAGAGATAGAGAACCAAGTCACTGCTAGCACACCAGCGAGTTACCTAAAGGCCTTATACCCCATCTTTAGCAGCGAAGCTCGGCAACGGCTATCGCAGATCAATCGGCAATTGCAAGCACAACAATGGCCTGAAGTGCAAAAACAAGTTCAAGAAATTATCCTCAGTGCTCAAAAATTTGATGATGTAAAACTAAGCACATTGTTAGGCGAAATGCTTCAGGCAAGTTTAAACAAAGACAGCCACGCCCTAGAGCTTTGCCAAGCAAATTTGAGTGAATATTTGTAAAAGCGCGGTTTAGCTTAACGCTATCAGTCTACCGCTGCCAACTGCGCAAAGCCACGGCGGCTTTAAGGTGATGCATACAAGCGGGAGCTAAATCGATATGCTGTTATGACCAACTTCAGCTGGTCATAACAGCGCACAACACCAGTATAATTTGGCGTCGAAGGAGAAGAGAAAGTTAATCGACAATCAAGTCATATTCTTTACGCAAAATATCAATCACCTCTTGTTTAGGATTATCGCCTATCACAATCTCACTTCCGGTAATTTTTTCAGCAATACCAATATAAGTACTAGAGATCTTCATTAATACCTCTACAGGCAAACTATTATCTCGCGCTAAGGCTTCACGTTCATCCATGCGATTTTTATTTAACAAAATGTCGGGGTCGGGGAAATAATTTAACAGCGTTTGACGGAAGTCTTCTTTCGAATTTTCTACAACCTTTCCTTGGCGATATTCTGGGCCATCCCAGATCCGCGATGAATCTGGCGTCCCAACCTCATCCATATAGATCAACTTATCGTTTCCATCAGCATCCGTCACATAACCAAACTCAAACTTGGTATCAACAAACACTTGATCAACCTCGCTTAATGCTTGACTAATCAGCTGAAACCCTTGTTTTAATAAGTTTTCATAAACACTAATGTCATCGGCCGATTGAAACTTAAAGGCGCTAAAATTATCTGCAATATTTTGCCGTGTTACATTCACATCATCCGCTTCAGGCACCCCAGGGATCCCTTTAAGAATGCCTTTAGTCGAAGGGGTAATCAGCAATTCTGGCAACTTCTGATCGCGTTTTAAGCCTTCGGGTAATTTGATACCACAGAAGTTTCGTTCACCTTTTTCGTAGGCTCGCCACATTGACCCGGTAATGTATTGGCGACAGATCGCTTCGATCATCACTGGACGTGCTTTTTGCACTATCCAAACAAAGGGATGCGGAATATCCAAAATATGACTATCGGCCAATCCCTGTTGTTTAAATAACTTAAACCAATAATTAGAAATAGCGTTTAAAGCAGCCCCTTTGCCAGGTACGCCCTTGAGGCCCTCTTCGCCATGCCATATGCAGTCGAAAGCAGAAATGCGATCACTGATCACCATAATCGCTAATGGAGTGTCAGGCGCAACATCATAGCCCTTCTCTAAAATTAACCGTTTGCTATCGGCGTCAGTCAACCAATAAACCGAGCGAACTTTACCGCTGTGAACGGGGCTATCGGTGCGTATGGGAAGATCGTTATTCACTGCTAATACTTTATCAGCGAGGCTCATGGTAAACAGTCCTATTTAGAAAGTGAAAACGCGACGCTAACCGTAATTAGGATGAGCGTTTTACAGGGAACGATTATTTGCGCAAAGATTTTACCAGAAAGTGTGGCAACTACTAGAGCCTGTTAAACTTTGATCCGTGTTTTTGCGGCGAGCTGTTGTATATTTAGACAAGGCAGGCTCGTTGACGTGTGCCAACCAAAATAAATCACCAGCAACGCCGAATAAATCAGCACTAACTGGCTCGCCTCTCCTCCCCGACGAAGGATCTGTCAACATCAGTGAGCATTAAGCCAAAGCACAAAGTTTGACGTGAACACAACCAGCATCGCCCATTGGTTCATGGCTTCAGCAATAAATGATAAACACCAGTTCCGCCAGTCATTCGTCATAAATATGAGAATATCGACAAATCAATCCTCAGTAACAACACATTTAAATATTAAGACAAGCACAACAAAACTTTGTATTCTAATAGCCTGTATAAATGGAATTGTTACACGCTAAATGACTACTCACTTCCAGCTTTTTGCTTTAAATGAAGATGCCGACGAGCAACAAATTAAAACGCGATATAAGCAATTGGCGATGCGTTGCCACCCCGATAAAGGTGGTTCGGCGGCGCTAATGGTGATGATCCAAAATAGTTATCACAAATTGATCTTAGGTGAAGGGGCTCTGCAATTAAGCCTAGCGGTCAATCAACAAGATAAACAACTGATCCAGAGTTTAAAAAAAACGATTCATCAACAGCAGTTTGCGATTCAAAAGCTCAGTATTGCCATCGCTAAACGGCAACAAGAAAAAGAAAACAAGGCTTTAAAAAGAGTCACCATGCCACTATTAGTGGCATTATTAATTCTGATGAATGTTGCTTTGGCGTGGGCTTGGTACACCAGTCAAGCAGCTGATGTTCCCCAAACGCCCCCCTCCTTGGCAGATATCTCCCCAAGCAAGCAAGCAATGCCACCCCTCGCACAGACCGACAATGCCTTGGACAACTCTTACAAGCTATGGGAGCTGAAGCAGAAACTGCGCCTTAGCTCAGCCCGCCAACAATATTTACAAACAGATTTTGAACAGAGCAAACAGCTTATCAGCCAATTATTAACCGCCGACCAACTTGGTCGTTTAACTCAGGAACAACGCCAGTTTTTAACCCAGCATCAAATACAGTCAATGGCAAGCCTCTACGAGGGAACGATAAACATGGATAACGTACTACTAGAAGACCTATTTATAGTAGAAGATCCATTTATGGACATTGATATGCAGATAGATATCAACCACTAGGAATTACGATTTAACAGCGAACATAGCTCTTGTTTAGCTTGTTCATTTTGCTCTCTGATTGAAGCAATTTGTTTGATTAACTGCGATCTTAGTTCTGCATCAGGTAATCTATCACACAGCGATTGAAGTTGTTCGAGCGGAGATAGTAACTGATCAAACTCTCGATGGATCTGTTGCATAATTGGCTCTCTCTCAATAGACCTTAGAATAATAACTCTAAGAATTATTAAATTGAACAAACAAATACTCAAAACACTATTTAAATCTCATAATACCCATAAATACAATTTCTTAGTCAATGACATACTCGCATCCCAAGTTAGACCTCATCTCGGCACCAGACATTAGCTATGGCGTAAAACTCTCATTGTAAAACATATCAAATCACCTTTACTGCGAACTTGGGAAGCCCCCCTACTTATTAAGTATAAGATGAGCCGGCAGACTATTTACAATGCCTGAACAAAAATAGCCTTGCCAACATGACTCCTTTATCACTCATTTTATTCCAAATATCTCGGTGAACCTAGTTGATACAAGGATTTCATCGTTTTTTCACCGAGGAAAACATCCAAGTAATAACGGTGCGGTAGAAAACTCGTTTCTTATTCTTTCAAGGAAAAGTTACAATATGTGTGCTTAACTGATTAAACGATATGCATCGCGACAACCTCGCGTTGCCCCTGACCCAAAACATAAAGCTCAACAGGCACCAAATAAGCCAAGCCCCATTTAGGTGAAGTATGCGACTACCCTTATTCCCTTTAGCTCTTTTTATGCTGCCCGGCGGACGAAGTAAACTGCGGATTTTTGAACCTCGTTATCTCCGCTTAGTCGCCTTAGCAAGTGAAAATCAACAGGGATTTGTATTATGCCAACCAACTCACAACAACACCGATAATGACATCGGTGTACTCTGTCTTATCGAAGATTTTGAACAGTTAAAAGATGGGATGTTAGGCATTTCCATTCAGGCTATCGAACGTGTTTCTATCACCGATATCAGCCAAGCTGACGATAACCTTCTTAGTGGACTCATTCTA
The DNA here is from genome assembly GCF_050870865.2 of Agarivorans sp. QJM3NY_33. NCBI lineage: Bacteria > Pseudomonadati > Pseudomonadota > Gammaproteobacteria > Alteromonadales > Alteromonadaceae > Agarivorans > Agarivorans sp. QJM3NY_33. The sequence goes on along the minus strand of NZ_CP194039.2, from coordinate 2,213,010 downwards.
AAAATCCCCGAGTGGGAAGACAGCTCGGAGGCAATAAACAATCAACAAATGACAAGCAAACTCAAAGAAGTGCTTGAACGTCATCCAATCTACAAACAACATCCAGATTATCTCGACTATGAAGATCCACGCTGGGTGGTATTACGCTGGCTAGAACTATTACCATTTTCAACCACCGCAAAGAACCAAATTTTAAAAGAGAATAACTTTCCTACTCTGAGTAATTTAGTTTTACACTTACTTCCAGAAATTGACATCGACGAAGATTAGCTTAGTTTCAGTTCTACATCATCGACCTACAGTCACAAAAAAAGGTCATCACGCTCAAGAAATAGTCAATCGTGTCATTTTGATTATAATTTGCGAACTTTTACACAGCCTTAAATGGCAAATTGCTTTATTATAATTCAGTCATGGATGATGACAGGCGTGTTTGCGGAAGTCTGTTATCAGGGCAAAAGTCCTGATTTGCTTACACCCTATTACCCTTGGAATGATTAATATCTAGATGTTAGAAAGTAGACCGTCTGCGAAGTTTACTTTCCTAAAGGTGATTCATGAGATATAAAGCAAAAATTTGCGCAGCAATTACCCAAGCTCTACCATTACTCCAAAGTGCCACTGCCGATGAAGCCGTATTATGGAATATCGAGCAAGAACGCGACATTTTGTGTATGGAGTTTACATCAAGCTTGAGTTTTGAAAGCTTGGAGCTCGGATTTAAACAGGCAGCCGAACAGTTTGGTATTAACCACCAAATTAGTATCTTAAAACTGCGCGGCTAGTCCAAAGCACAGGGGAGTTCTTACTCCCCTTTGTCTATCGTTTTATTTGGTCGCCTTAGCCCGAAAGCTCACCTTGTACTCTCACTCATAAATTAAATTTCTCGGTGAATCAGCTGAATAACGTCGCGAATATCCACTAAAAATAAATAACTCTCCGACGGTTCGATTGATACCAATCTAACTCATTATCGGTTCATTCTTGCGGATCTAAATCAGCGCTAACTGGGTGATGTATCTTGTAATTAGAGCCACCAGTTACTACGTTGCATGCCTTGTTATCGACAGATTTATTCTGCGCAATAAATTAATCATATAAGTACTCAGATTGGTATTAACCTCATCGCTAATAAAAAAAGCAGCGTATACGCTGCTTTTTTAAACCAACAAAGTCTTATCGCAGCCAAGGCGGTAGGCAAACCCCTAAACCACCCAAACCACAATAGCCATTAGGGTTCTTGTGCAAATACTGCTGATGTTCTGACTCAGCATAATAAAATTTATCAAACTCAACAATTTCAGTACTAATTGCCTTCGCCAAGCCCTCGCTGTTCAATGCCAGCTGGTAGCTTCGTTGCGCTTGCTCCGCAAGTGCTGCCTGTTCGCGACTCAAAGTAAAAATCATCGAACGATATTGGCTGCCAACATCACCACCTTGGCGCATTCCCTGAGTGGGGTCATGCTGCTCAAAAAAACAAGTTAACAGCGCTTGATAAGTAATCACCGTTGGGTCATAAATGACTCGCACGGCTTCAGCATGCGCAGTTAACCCAGTACAGACTTCGTCATAGCTAGGATTAGGCGTGTAGCCCCCCGCGTAACCAACCGCTGTGGACACCACCCCCTGCTGTTGCCAAAACAAACGCTCGGCGCCCCAAAAACAACCCAAAGCAAAATAAGCTTCGCTCAAGCCATTAGAAACGCCAGCAAGGTAATCACTCCCGTTTACTGCATGAATGCCATCTAAGCAAATCGCCTCTTCTCGGCCTTTTAAGGCATCCGCTTGGCTAACTATTTGGTTCTTGCCCATCGACAGAATTCCTTCAAATCATTGAGAGTTGTAAGCTGACAAAAAGCATTACTCACCGGTTTTAGCCCAAGTATCCCGCAAACCCACGGTGCGATTAAACACTAAATGCTCGCGACTGGAATCAACATTATCAGCACAAAAATAACCTTGACGTTCAAATTGGTAGGCTTGTTCGGCAACCGCATCAATTAAACTCGGTTCTACAAAAGCCTTTTTAACGACCAAGGACTCAGGATTTAGTACTTTGGTGAAATCCTCTTCCGCAGCAGGATTTGGCACCGTGAATAAACGATCATAAAGACGGATCTCAGCCGGTTTAGCATGTTTTGCAGAAACCCAATGGATCACCCCTTTAGGCTTGCGTCCATCAGCCGGATTTTTACCTAACGTCGTGTCATCGTAACTACAATAAACCGTGGTCACTTTGCCGTCTGCGTCTTTGTCACAACGCTCTGCTTTGATCATATAAGCGTTACGTAAGCGAACTTCTTTACCCAAGACTAAACGTTTAAATTTCTTATTGGCTTCTTCGCGGAAATCTTCCGCTTCAATATATAGTTCTCGACTAAATGGAACGACTCGCTCTCCCCGATCTTCGCTTGGATGAATTGGTGCAAGCAAATTCTCAGTTTGATTTTCTGGGTAATTTTCAATCACCACTTTAATCGGATCCAATACTGCCATCGCTCGAGGTGCATTGGTATTGAGGTCTTCACGAATACAAGCTTCCAACATTGGCATCTCAACCATGTTTTCCATCTTAGTGACACCAATCCGTTTACAGAACTCGACAATAGAAGCTGAGGTATAACCACGGCGACGTAAGCCAGCAATAGTTAACATACGAGGGTCATTCCAACCATTTACATGATGGTCTGTCACCAAGGTATTTAGCTTGCGCTTAGACATCACGGTATATTCGAGATTTAAACGTGAAAATTCATACTGATGTGGAATGCTATCAATCGTAATATTCTCTAATACCCAATCGTATAAACGACGATTGTCTTGAAATTCTAAGGTACATAGCGAATGAGTGATGCCTTCGATAGCATCAGAAATACAATGCGTAAAATCGTACATCGGGTAGATGCACCATTTATCTGCCGTTTGATGGTGGTGAGCAAAACGAATTCGATAAATGATCGGATCTCGCATACACATGAACGATGAACTCATATCGATCTTGGCTCGCAATGAACACTCGCCTTCTTTAAATCCACCAGCGCGCATTTTTTCGAACAGACTTAAATTTTCTTCAACCGAAGTATCACGATATGGGCTGTTCTTCCCTGGCTTGTTCAAGGTGCCACGATATTCCCGAGCTTCATCTCCGTTTAAGAAACAAACATAAGCCAAGCCTTTTTCAATCAGCTCTAGCGCATAGCCATACAACTGGTCAAAGTAATTTGATGAATAACGAACCTCGCCATCCCAGTCGAATCCTAGCCACTTAACGTCTTGCTGGATCGAGTTAACGTAATCGATATCTTCTTTTTCTGGGTTCGTGTCGTCAAAACGTAGATTACACGCGCCATGGTAATCCTGAGCAATTCCAAAATTTAAACAGATCGACTTCGCATGGCCGATGTGTAAATAGCCATTTGGCTCTGGAGGAAAACGCGTATGAACGCTAGTGTGTTTTCCTGACTTAAGATCTTCATCAATAATATGACGAATGAAATTGCTAGGGCGATTTTCCGCCTCACTCATACCAGCCTACCTATAAAAACAGTTCATACAAAATAATTCCGTATAATCCCTGATTCTTTAACTTAGTACAAGCGACCATCAACTAAGCGTTGAAAAGATCATCGCAAAGCGCGAATAAAAGCGACGATTTACCGCTATGTGTCTGTTTTGAGTGTTTTGACTCCGCAGAGCCCCCTGCATAAACACATCCCTTATGATGTGCTCGACCACACATAGACAAAAAGCCCAACAAAGGGCTTTCAATCGATAGTAAGACCCGCTATCTCAATAGGCTTTATAAAAGCGGCCTCTTATTTAGCCAAAACTTCTCCTAGTTTTTGTTGCTCAGCCAAACATAAACGCATGAAATCAGCAGTTAGTTGTTGCTCTATTTCCATTGCCTTTTCGGTCGGACAAAACACTGTAAACTCTATTTTCATATAACCAAGTTCAGTGGTGCCAACTTCCAATTGCGGTTTCGGCCCAACGATTGCGCCCCCCATTTTTCGCTCGATAGACTGGTTGTAACGAGCTGCGACGTCTTCAAAGTCATTACAGTAGCTTTCAGCATTTTCAGCCAATTGAGCAACAAAACTAAAAGGGTTAATCATGGTATCTCGCACCAGCACAAAATGATGCACCGCATAACGCTTCATAAAGTTTAAGTTTTTGATTGTGCTGGTAATTAATTTATTATTGGGAATAAACAGGGTTTTACCTGTGTATTGATAAGTATTGATATTAATTTCCAATACTGTGGTTTTTATCCAATCCAATTGGGAAACCTCCCCTACAGTGTTATCAACTTGGATCCACTCCCCCGCCCGAAAGGGACGAGTTGACATCAGATAGAAAAAACCAATGATGCATTGAATAAACTCTTTGGTTGCTAGCACTATCGCAACTGCAAATGCCGCTAAAGAAAATGCAAATTTTTGCAATTCGCCAGCCCATAAATTGAATAGCAATAAGACTAATATGAAAATAAGAAAATTTTTAACGTTACTAATCAGGTCTCGATGGTCCTTACCATTATTTTTTTGCTGTTTATCTATCAATTTAACAGCAACAAATTTGACCAGGAAGGTAAAAAGAATCACCCCAACGGTTAGCACTAGTTTATTTTGGACAAATTGACTTAAATAGTTCATAACACAATACTGACTCATTCACGCAGTAAAAATTAATTCACAACTCTAGCATCTTATTTAAACTAGACACAATTGATTACAAGTTAACTTTGATTTATAGATGCTGCTAGATACAGGCAAAGGCCGTCCCGACGCGGCTACAAATTTTTCACAAGGATAGTCCGTGACCATTGACAGTTTAGCAAGCTTACTGAAGACACCTATATTCCACATTCAAGACAAAGCAATTAGTGCTGGTGACTTGCTCATCATTCCTTGTTTGTTATTCGTTGGGTATTTATCCCTTAGAACCATTGTAAAGCTACTCACAAATCGCATGACTCGGCAAAAAGTCGCCCCTGATTTAATTCATTTAGTCACGCGCATCACCTATGTACTCGGTATATTAGTCATGGGGATCACCACTCTAGATTTGATCAATGTCCCGATTACTGCTTTTGCCTTTCTCTCTGGTGCGGTTGCAATTGGCGTCGGTTTTGGTGCTCAGAATATCATCAATAACTTTATAAGCGGTTGGATATTAATGTGGGAGAGACCGATTAAAATTGGTGATTTTTTGGAAGTCGATAATGTAAAAGGGAATGTAGAGGCCATCAATACCCGCTCCACTCGGATCCGACGCACTGATGGCGTCCACTTGCTTATTCCGAATAGTAAATTACTTGAAAATACCGTGGTTAATTGGACTCTCATTGACAACAAAACTCGCACTTCAATTAGCATTGGCGTAGCCTATGGCTCTCCTTGCCGAAAAGTCGCTCAACTGATAGAACAAGCAGTAAAAGAACAAACTTCAGTGCTGACGACCCCCGCACCAACGGTGATATTTAATGATTTTGGTGACAATGCTTTAGCGTTTATCGTGTACTTCTGGATGGACGCCAACATGGAAGGGCAACTTAGACAGGTAAGCAGTGAAATCCGCTTTCGGATCGATGAACTATTTGCAGAACAAAATATTGTAATTGCTTTCCCACAGCGAGACATCCACATCGATGGCGAGCTAACATTAAATCGTAAAAAAAGTATCGATAATCATGTCATATAAAAGCGGAGTTACCTGATTAAAGCAGGTTCTTAAGCTTCTTTATGCAGGCATAGTAAATTGCAGTAAATGGACAATGCCAATTCCGAATTGAAATATAACATTGCCTCAACTGGCAATTCACTTTGATAGACGTCTGGATGATATCCTAAACATCTAATCAAAATTAGCGAACAAAGAATGATGAGTGCTCTCAAACCTACTAAGAAGAGCACCCATTTTATTCTATTCGTTTTATTCCCATCATTTATTATAAGGTGAAATGAGCCAATGCCTCTTTCATCGCAATACTTTGACCGCTTAACTCTTCGGCTGCTGCGGCTCCTTCAACCGAAGCTGCTGCATTTTGATCAACAACATCTCCAACCGATGCAATTGATTGGGTTACTTCATCAACCGCAAGTGCTTGTTCATTGCTGGCCGCAGCAATGCCCGCCACCAAATCAGTGGTCTCGTTAATACCGCTAAACACAGCGAGCAGTGCTTTCTCTGTTTTTTCTGCAATCACAACACCGTTGAGTGTTTTAGTTGATGACAACTGTATCAATTTAGCGGTTTCTGATGCCGCTTGGGTACTTCTCGAAGCTAACCCCCTCACTTCATCGGCAACAACTGCGAACCCTCGACCTTGCTCTCCTGCTCGTGCCGCTTCTATCGCTGCATTTAAAGCGAGTAGATTTGTTTGCTCTGCGATGCCATCAATAGTTTGAATAAACACGGCGATACTTTCACCCGCTTCCTTAATCTCACTCATCGCTTCAACCATCTCTTTCATATGATTCTGCCCATCAGATACCGCTTGCTGAGCCGTCTCAGCTAATTTTCGAGCATCATTGGCGCCATTTGCGTTTAAGCCTGTTTGTGTTGACAACTGCTCTAATGCTACAGAAATGGTTTGTAAGCTATCTTTTTGTATTGTAGCCCCCTGTGCAAGTGACTGGCTTACACTTGAGACCTCTGCACTGCCAGCTGCAATTTGATCTCCCGAGCTTTGGATCTCACTTAAGATATCATTTAAGTTCTGTACCATTTCTTGCAAAGCAAGGCCTAATACATCTTTATCAGACGCTAACACAATCTTAGAAGAGAGGTCCCCATCAGCTATTTTCTGAGCAAGAACTGCTTTATCTTGCAAACTTTTAACCATGATACGTACACCAGCATACAAGCTAGTATCGAGTTCATTATGACTGGGTAAATCAACCGCTAAATCCCCCTCGGCAACACGCCTAACAATATTTGTGACCAATAACGGATCACCGCCTAAACTATTCATTGTCGAACGAGTAATAAAGAAGGCAATAGCAATACCAAAGATTAAAGCAACAGCCACAATGCTCTCGATAATAACGACTGCACTATGATTACTTTCTTGCAATTGAGGACCAAGGATGTCTTGATCTTTCTTAATCGACAGTTTTAGATCTTCTGTCATTTTTGCAACCGCTGGACCAATTCGATTTAGTGTGCCATTAATAATTACATTACGATCAGCTATTGCCTGAACAACCTCATCAAAAACTTTTTCATATTCGCTGATACTTTTTTGTGCATCCTTAAGCAGTTCCATCTGTACTTGACCCTGCAAAGAATCAGCCAACTTATTGATTTCCATATCTATATCAGAAAACTCTTTATGTACTCGATCAACATCAGATTGCTCATTAGAAATCAAAAATTTTACAACATATAATCGAGCCAATAATAAACTGCGAGTCGCTAATGCAGTTTTATGTGCAACATGCATATCTTCTTCAGCTGCTGCTGACATTAGTATTTTAGTCAGTGTTTTTTCAATTGAAGGACCATTGCTATCTAAAACATTTTTGACCAGTGCATTTCTTTGTTCCTTAAGAACAACAACCTGTGAAAAACCTGCTTTATATTCATTAAGCAAACCATCAATATCCTTAATAACCCCAATACGTTTAGAGTCAGAAATAATTCCTTTTGCCTCATTCATATAGTTTTGAGTTTTCTGCCAATACGATTCAAACTCATCTTTATCTTTTTGGGCCGAGGTCGTAATAAAATCTTTCACATTCATTCGCACCATCAGCATATTAGCCTGAATACGGCTGACAGCATTAGTGGCTCTAGCCAAAGATCGGTAATCTTCAAATCCCGATGACGCATTTATTAGGGCAAAATAAGCACTGCTTCCCACGACACAGAGAAGAATAAGCACCACCGAAAAACCTAAATATAATTTTTTAGAAAATCCAAACACGATATAACTCCACTTTTATTGACATATAGAGTAATAAACTCTCATCCCTTTTAATAATCATTTGGTCATTAAATAAAAATTCACACCGTAATTAGCAATAAGTAGCATTTCCCCCAGCTGCACATGAATGGCAGGACAAAAGCATGAGTGCTTATTCATCGAACGGCACAACTCTATAGTCATCCGTTATTCAAAGATGCGCGGTTAACTCACTGATTTTGAGAGTAAAAAATGAGTAATGTTTAAGCGAAATTTGAGCGAAAATATTCACAATTTCACTCTGACATTAAGAGCGAGCAAACATACTCATACAAAATACAGTGGTTAATACCAGAGCGATGACACGAGTACATTTTTAAAAAATATAAACATATTGACTCCATTTAAAGCGGTGCGGATATAAAACCAATGCTTCACCTGTTTAATTATTGAACTATCCGTATTCAAATAATATTCAAGCGCTTGTCTTAGTAGGTGTAAAACCTAAAGCGTAGTTTGCATAATCAACTCTTGCCAAAAAAAATGTATCTTCATTGTCAAACGAATTAATAACTGGAAAAAATGACTGGATAAGCAAAACAATTGATATAAGTTCACTTATGACGAACGAGAAGAAGAAACTGAAATTTGAAGATATCCAAACTTTATTGAATGATAGCCAACAATAAATACTCCTTAACTATTTATCAGGCTTTTCTACTGCCATGTAAACGCTCCAGTCTCCTTCTGAAAGAAAGACAAGCAATAGACTTCGCTAAACCCAAGCATCGTGCTTAGCAGCATCATAATTTTCGTCGGAGTAGCAAGCAGCGCATCCTCTTGCAAACGAGATTGCGACTGTGAAATGATATCTTTTTAAGAGGTAACAACCAGTCCAGCGCCAACAACAACTCGTTAGCATACGTATTTCCAGTCAAGCAATGGCTGCGCAATTAATGAGTTATTTCAAATAAAAAAGCGGCTCAATTAAGCCGCTTTTTTCAAATTTAAGTGAGAGTGACTACTGAAGCCCCGCAAACACCACTACAACCTTATCATTCCCCTTGCTGCGGCTAAATGCATAGGGTTTATCACTTATCTTATGGTGTTCTCCTGCACCAATGGCTACGTGACGCTTCCTGAATTGCCCCAGCGTTTGCCAGTGTTTCAGTAACGCTTGTCGATCCGCTTCTTTAGTAATTTGCTGCCAGTTCATAAATGAGCGCGTGGGCGCATCAAAGGCATCTGATTGACGCCCTCGTGGGCGGGCACTCTCATCTCCATAGTAAAGCTGTATACCACCGGGCATCATCATCAAGGCCGTTCCGGCCCCAGCCTGTAGCGTTAAATCTTCATAATTGGAATAGAACAACTTGGTATCATGTGAACTGATATAGGTGAGCAAGTTATAGTTAGGGTCTCGATTAATCTCTTTCGCGTAACTAGCATAGATACCTTCGTTTTGGGGAAGACATTGCGCCCCTTTCAGCGCCGCTTTACCACCGCCATATTCGAAGTTAATTAAACTATCCATGCCATTATCAAAATAAAAATCTTTATAGGCTCCATGATGCCAAACTTCACCGACCATCCAAAAGGGTTTGTCGTCTAATTTTTTATCCGGGTGTTTGGCTTTCCAATCGGCCAAAGCTTCAACTCCAGCTTGCTTGAGTTTACCCCAAACCTCGGGCTCAACATGCTTCACTGTATCCGCTCTAAAGCCATCAACTCCATAGTCACGAACCCAATTGGTATGCCATTCAATCAAGTAGTCCGACACCGTATAACCTTCGCGTTCGACGGCCTTGGTATCTTTTTTATGTTTAAGGAACGGTGGCAAACCCACCGACTTGGTCCCTTCGGTGATTAAATCCGGCAGCCCTGACAAGTTCATCGTGATATCATCCCCCCCTGGCGCCGTATAACCCGCCATACCACTGCGAACCCAATCCGGGCCCCACCATTTATCAACCCATTCACTAGAGCTCCAACGAATAAAATTAGTGTAACGATACCAATTTTGGCCCTTGCTCAAATCTGGCTGCCAATCGGTCCATTGTTTAGGCACTGGTGCATGGGGCGCTAAAGCATCAATGCCCATAGTTTGCATATCATCCAGCGTTGGGTAGCCAACATGATTCATGACGACATCAACCAGCACTCGAATACCTCGTTTATGAGCTTCATCAACGAAACGTCCAAAATCTTGTTCGCTGCCGAGGTTCGGATCTATCTTGGTAAAATCTAAGGCCCAATAACCATGGTAGCCATAAAATGGAAAACGACCGTTGTCGCCTCCACCAATAAAGCCATGAATTTGCTCAACAATGGGAGTGACCCAGATTGCGTTCATCCCAAGATCTTTGATGTAATCCAGTTTGGCAGTGATGCCGCTAAAGTCTCCACCTTGAAAAGTACCGGTTTCTTGCTTGCCGTCTGCTTTACGATGAAAAGGAAAGTCGTTACTCGTATCCCCATTATTGAAACGATCGGTCATAATGAAATAAACGCTAGCATTGTCCCAAGAAAACTCACTGGCTTTGCCATCTGCAGCTTCTAATAACAGCAGTCCCCCGCTGGCGGGGTCGGGCTGCATACTCACTTGACCATTCGTCACCGTCTGAGTTTGGCCCGAATAAAAATCTTTCACCAATTGACCGTTATTAAAAGTAGAACTTACATCAACCGTAATTGGCTGCCCGTCCCACTGAATGCAGTCAACTGCAGGGGGGCTACGTTTAAAACTTGAGGCCTTGGCCTTACGTGCCACTTGTAGCGTTGGTTTATCGCTTTGTGAGTTATCTAAAATCAGTTCATAATTTCCCGCGAAGCGAATATTCAACTCAAAATAACGGTCATTAGCGCATGCGTTCAGCGCTAGAGGCTTAGAAAAAGCAAACTTGCTACCATCTTCTGGCCCAAAACGAAGTCCACAACTTTGCCCTTGGTCTGAAACTTGAATTTTGTAAATGCCTTTTTCAAACGGTAGCGTGATCTTATAGCGACTTTTACCTGAAAACTTTAAACGTTGTGCGGCATTCACACCACTGTCAGCGTAATTCAAGTAAAGGGGACTTTTAATCATTGCCGCTGATACGTTCGCCGAACCTGCGGACATGACTAAGGCAGCGCTGATTAGACCTAATTTAAAACCTTTCATCCAAACTCCTTGGCGTTTTAGCACTAAAAACAAGCTGCAAAGGCCTATTTTCCGTCAATAACAGTGATGAAAACAAAAGCTAGTTAAGTTTTCACTAACAAAGCACGATTATTTGCTAATTTTATGACTGACAGCGCTTTCATTTGGCAAAACAGCAAGTTCGCGAATAATCACGCATTGATTCGGTGCAGCCCCTTGCTGCACCTAGCATGTTGTTTTATGATGAACAGTCTTAATTATGCTGATTTGGTCGTCTAATTTACCTAATGAGCATAATTTACAGACAGAAAAAATAGACAGTTTAAGTTTACTAGTAGTCGCTTAAAGCTTGACAAAGAATAAAAACAGCGCGAGTGAGAGCAACAGACAGGGTGTAAAGGAAGCAATGAAAAAAACAATGTACGAAAAGATCTGGGACGCGCATGTAGTCCACGAACCTAAAGGTAGCGCATCTATCCTTTTTGTTGATCGTCACCTCATGCACGAAGTAACAAGCCCGCAAGCCTTCGAAGGTTTACGCATCGCGAATCGCCCAGTTCGTAATCCCCACAGCATTCTGGCAACAATGGATCACTGTGTTCCAACCAAAGCAGCCGACCGAGCAACGCTCCCTGATCCGATTGGCAAGAAACAAATTCAAGTGATGGCGCAAAACTGTGCCGATAACAGCATTAATCTGTACGACATGAACAATGCTAACAACGGTGTAATTCATATCGTTGTACCAGAGCACGGATTTGTTCATCCCGGCATGGTGGTTTGTTGTGGTGATAGTCACACCGCAACTCACGGAGCCTTTGGCGCCCTCGCCTTCGGTATTGGTACTTCTGAAGTTGAACACATTATGGCAACTCAGACCATCCAACAAGGCAAATCAAAAACTATGCTGGTGAAAGTGGATGGTGAGTTACCCGAGTTTGTCACCGCCAAAGACATTGTGTTGGCCATTATCGGTAAAATTGGTACTGCCGGAGGCACCGGTTACGTCATCGAATTTGCAGGCTCTGCAATTGAAGCTCTTTCGATGGAAGGCCGCATGACCGTTTGTAATATGGCCATTGAAGGTGGAGCACGAGCGGGTTTGATTGCACCAGACCAAAAAACCTTTGATTTCCTCAAGGGCAAAGAGTTCGCTCCTAAAGCTGAATACTGGGATCAAGCAGTTGCCTATTGGCAGTCATTGACCACCGACGAAGGTGCCGAGTACGACGCTGTAGTAGAATTAAACGCAGCAGAAATTGCGCCACAAGTGACTTGGGGTACTTCACCAGAGCAAGTACTACCAGTGGATCAACCAATTCCAGATCCGACTCAAATCGAAGATTCAATTAAATCTTTAGCGGCTAAAAGTGCGCTTAGCTACATGGGTTTAGAAGCCGGTAAGAAAATGACCGACTTTCCGGTAGATGTTGTATTTGTGGGTTCATGCACCAATGGCCGTATCGAAGACTTCCGTGCCATTGCCGCTGTATCTAAAGGTAAAAAAGTAGCATCAGGTGTGCAAGCGATTGCGGTACCAGGTTCTTACCCTGTGAAAGAACAAGCTGAAAAAGAAGGCATTGATAAAGTGCTTATCGAAGCTGGCTGGGAATGGCGTGAGCCAGGCTGCTCAATGTGTCTCGCGATGAATGGTGATTATCTTCAACCTGAACAGCGTTGCGCATCAACTTCAAACCGAAACTTCGAAGGACGACAAGGTAAAGGGGGTAGAACCCACCTTGTATCACCCGCAATGGCAGCAGCAGCGGCCATTGAAGGTAAGTTCGTCGATTTACGTACTTGGAAATAATGTAAACACGTTGATTAATCAATGTGAGTGAAATTTTTGGAGTTTATGATGCAAGCATATAAAAAACACAGCTCAGTTGCTGCGGTAATGAATCGTAGCAACGTAGATACAGACCAAATCATTGCCAAGCAATTTTTGAAAAAAGTGGAGCGTACCGGTTTTGGCGTTCACCTTTTCCACGATTGGCGCTACCTAGAAGATGGCTCTGACAACCCAGAGTTTGAATTAAACCGACCCGAGTTTAAAGGTTCAAAAATCCTAATCGCCGGGGATAACTTTGGTTGTGGTAGCTCACGTGAGCACGCACCTTGGTCAATTGCCGATTACGGTTTTAATACTATTATTTCAACTAGCTACGCTGACATTTTCTTTAGCAACTGCTTTAAAAATGGCATATTGCCTATCATCGTTGATGCTGAAACATTACAAGCATTAATGGATGAAGTCGAAGCGGCCCCTGGGATTTCAATTACCATTGATTTAGAGAATCAAGTCATTCAAACCCCTGCCGGTAAAGAAATAGCATTTGATGTGGACCCATTCCGTAAAGAGACTTTATCTAAAGGTCTAGACGACATTGGCTGGACTTTAAAATTCGAAGACAAGATCTCTGAATTTGAAGCCAAACACAAACAACAACTTCCTTGGTTATGGCCTAACGCCTAATCAACGATGTACCGTTTTGTACATCAATAGTTATCTAGCAGGCGCAGCTCAGGTTGCGCCTACTTCTTTAAGCTAATTCTTTACTGAGAGATCGGCTTTATGGAGCAAAACCGCTCAATTCAACTCATGGATACCACGCTACGCGATGGCGAGCAAACTCAAGGTGTATCTTATTTTCCACAAGAAAAAGTCAGTATTGGCAAAGCCTTACTCCAATCACTAAAAGTTGACCGCATCGAAGTCGCTTCGGCACGTGTCTCAGAAGGCGAAAAGGCAGCGGTACAACAACTCACCGCTTGGGCAAAAACCACCGGCTATTTACAGCAAATCGAAATTCTGGGCTTTGTTGACCACACTAAGAGTGTCGACTGGATCGTAGACTCAGGTGCAAAAATCATCAACTTGCTTACCAAAGGCAGCTTAAACCACTGTACCAATCAGTTAGGTAAAAGCCTTGAACAACATATCATCGATATCAAACAAACCGTAGACTACGCCAAAAGCCAAGGTTTATCGGTCAATGTTTACTTAGAGGATTGGTCAAATGGCTACGCCGATAGCCCCGACTATGTTTTTCAATTGGTAGAAGCGCTCAGCAACCTCGACATTGAGCACTTCATGCTGCCAGACACCTTAGGTGTGATGGCACCCAAAGAAGTGTATATCAGTATCTCAGAGATGATTACTCGCTTCCCACAAATCAAATTTAATTTTCACCCCCACAATGACTATGGCTTAGCAACAGCCAATAGTATGGCCGCCGCCGAGGCGGGGGTTGCAGCCCTGCACTGCACCATGAATTGTTTGGGCGAACGCGCCGGTAATGCTTCGCTGGCCGAAGTCTCGGTGGTCCTTAAAGATAAACTCGGCTTTCAACTTAATATTGATGAGAAAGAGATCCACAATATTGCTAAATTAGTTGAGAGCTTTTCCGGTAAACGTTTAGCTGCCAATACGCCTATTGTAGGAGCCGATGTGTTTACCCAAACCGCTGGGATCCATGCCGATGGCGATCATAAAGGGGGCTTATATATTACCGAATTAAGCCCCGAACGTTTTGGCCGCGAGCGAAAATATGCGCTGGGCAAGATGGCCGGCAAAGCTTCTATCGTGAAGAATTTAGAAGCGATGGAGATCGAGCTGTCTCCCGAAAATCAAAAGAAACTACTCCAAAAGATTGTTCAACTTGGTGACCAGAAGGCGACCATTACGCCCGACGACCTACCCTTTATTATTGCAGACATCATGGAGAGTAACGATTTTGCTCACATTGAGTTGCTTAACTGTTCAATTACCAGTGGTTTAGATCTCGAGTCTTCGGCCAACATCCGTCTGCGAATTGGAGATGAGATCTATAAAAGCTCTGGCCATGGTAATGGTGGCTTTGATGCCTTTATGAAGGCCTTAACTTATCCTTTATCAGAAGCTAAGTTGAGCATGCCTGAGCTGCTTGATTATGAAGTACGCATCCCACCGGGCGGTCAAGCCAACGCTTTAACCGAATGTGTGATTCAATGGCGCGATGAAAACAAACAGTTCCATACGCGCGGAATCAACTCAAACCAGGTATTTGCGGGTATTCAAGCAACCTTGCGAATGCTGAACGTACGTTTACACCAACGTCAGTCAAACTAAATCAACGGCAAGCATCGCTTGCCGTTATCGTTTAATCACAAAGGCTCTTATTGTCGGCAAACAATAAAGCTTGCGCGATAGATTAAATCTTGACCGTTTGTTAGCCATTTCCGTACCCATGGGCTAACTCATCGCTGCCCCGCTCTGGGTTAGCAACGGGGCAAAAGCTTTCGCCTACGGCGACGTCATTAAGCTTCAACGAGCAAAGCTTAGCTAAGCAAAAAGAAAACTCGCCCTGCATCTTCTTAAACCCTGCGTCGCTCATTCTCAAGGGCCTTGAAGTAAACACTACGCTCAAACAGACTTCAACTTTGCTCCCTTGTCAAAGGCGCTACTCGGCGAAGATGATGGGATTTAAAAGCGTAATCTTGGCTATCGAGAGTGTGAAATATTTTGGTTTTTAGAGTGGGTATCTAGTTTATTGCTCGCAATTAAACTTATCTCGTTAAATTGCTTAGTTTTTTGAGCTTTAGCCTAGGTAAGTGTCGCGAAAAGGTGTTATTGTTGGTTTTGTTTTTAGGATGGGTGTCTAGTTTATTTTGCCGTTCTGTACCCATGGGCTAACTCATAGCAGCCCCTTTTCGAGTTACCTGTTTGAGCTGGTTCTGGTTCTGGTTCTGGTTCTGGTTCTGGTTCTGCACATTAAGAGTTGACCAAGTTTTTGTTATGCAACAAAGTGACTACTGTAATGGTGGCCACTCAAAACAAACTGAAACTAGAGATTATTTATTGCCAAAATTAATCTCTGGTGACGTCAAATTATCTAACAAGGATGTCGAATGATTAATTCTCTAGAAATTGCTAACGCAGCAACATATGGAATAGTCCCTCAACAGGTATCACCACTTGAAAAGTTTAATTTCTTCTTTGGTGCAAATGGTGCTGGTAAAACGACAATTTCTAGATTGATTGAGGATTCAACAAGGTACGCAAACTGTGCAGTTAAGTGGTCTGGTTCGCCCATAGAAAGATTTGTTTATAATCGAGATTTTGTAGAGAAAAATTTCAATCCTCAAAAGGACCTGCCCGGTGTCTTTACCTTAGGGGAAGCTGATCAAGCAGTTATAGATAGTATTGCACAAGGAAAATGTGAATTAGACAAGATAGTTGAAGAAATTGAATCCAAGGAATTAGTTTTAAATGGTGACAACAGCAACAAAGGAAAAACAAGAGAGCTTGAAGTTATTGATAATAATTTCACAGATAAATGTTGGTTAGTAAAAGATAAATTAGACGATTTATTTAAAGACGCTTTTCAAGGTGTACGTAACAGTAAATCCAAGTTTAAAGATCGAATTATTAGTGAAAATGCTAGTAATACTGCTGATTTAAAAACAAAAGAATATTTAATTGAAAAAGCAAAGACATTGTTTGGTGATAGTCCAGAATCAAAACCATTAATCCAACTTACTCTTGACTCGTCAAAACTAAAGGAATTAGAACAACATCAGATTTTACGACAGAGAATTATTGGTAAAAGTGATGTTGATATAGCAGATTTAATTAACAAGCTCAATAACAGTGATTGGGTTAGACATGGTATGAACTACTTACCTCAATCAGAAGGTGAGTGCCCCTTTTGCCAACAAACACTACTGAGTGGCTTTGAAGATCAGTTAGCCAATTATTTCGACGAAACATTTACTCAAAATATTGAAACTCTACAGGCTGTAGTGGCGACATATTCTAGCTCATCACAACAATTGATTTCACATCTCGAAAGTCTTGTAGCTAATAGCCATGCAGATATTGACAGCAACTTATTAAAAGCCAAGTTTGACACATTGAAGGCGATAACCAGTGAGAATATGCAGTTGCTTGGTAATAAAATATCAGAGCCTGCTTCTACTGTTACATTAAAAGCTACTCATCAAATAATCGATGAAATTAAATCGATAGTTGAAAACGCCAACAACTCAATTAATCAGCATAATTTAATTGTATCTAACTTTAAAAGTGAAAAAGAATTGTTAGTCAATCAGGTTTGGAAGTTTGTGTTGGAGAAGGAACTGAAAGCAGAACTTCAACAATACACAAAAGATTCCTCAAGTTTGCAAAAAGCTATTCAGGGATTAACTGTCGGTATAAGCACTAAAAAGGCAGATAAGATAGCTAAGGATGCTGAAATAAAGGCGCTAGAAAAGGACACTACTTCAATTCAGCCAACTATCGATGCGATTGACAGCTTATTAAAGTCATTTGGATTTACTAGTTTTACTATTGGCAAATCTACGAAAGACCGTTGCTACTCTATTGTTAGAGGTGATGGCTCTTGTGCAAAAGAGACATTAAGTGAAGGAGAGAAAACCTTTATATCTTTTTTATACTTTTACCATTTACTTAAAGGTAGCTTCAGCGAAATTGGCATAACAACTGACAGGGTTGTAGTTATCGATGATCCTGTGTCTAGTTTAGATAGCGATATTTTATTTATAGTAAGTACTTTAATAAAAGGATTAATGTCCGATACTAGAAATGATTCCAGCTTAATGAAGCAGTTATTCATCTTGACTCATAACACTTATTTTTTTAAGGAGGTTACATTTAATAAAAGGCGGTCAGGGCAAGATAAACTGAGTGATGAAACCTTTTGGATAGTGAGGAAAGTTGATGGCACTTCAAAAATTGTTGGGCATAATTCAAATCCAATAAAATCATCGTATGAATTACTCTGGCAGGAGATAAAAGCGCCAGAACCTTGTTCGCTAACTATTCAAAATACAATGAGAAAGATATTAGAGAACTATTTCACGTTCTTAGGGAATATCAAAAAAGATGACATGATTGACCTTTTCGAAGGAGAAGAAAGGTTGATTTGCCAGTCACTGTTTTCGTGGGTTAACGATGGCTCTCACCATGCTATTGACGATTTGTACGTAACTCAAGACATTGGGGTTATTGATACCTACAGAAAAGTTTTCAAGAAGATTTTTGAAGAGTCTGAGCATGGCGCTCATTATAAGATGATGATGGGGATTAACGGTGAGCCACATGAATCGTCAAAAGAGCAAGGAGTGGCTGCATAATGAAATTTTCTAATGCTTAGTTTCGAGCTGAATTTCAAGAAAAGCTTGGATTGTTGTGGCCGATAATAATTGGCCACAGGTTTAGAGCCACTCCATACTTTTTCGAATCTGAAACCAGTCATTTTTGTGCCGATTCGAAACTCAAAAATATCCAGAAGCGTGTTATTGCGAAACAGTCGCAACACGTTTTGCCCCATACTAAGGATTGTCAGCGTGCTCTAACCCTAGCCTTTAGGATGGTACTTTAGGTTCAATTGACTATATTTGCGTGGTATTTGAGATGCTCAATGAACATCGGAATTTTTTTAGCCAAGTGCTTTCGAGAAGAATAAAAAGCATACAGCACTAAATTATCAGGCTGATACTCCATCTCAACCACCTCCAAAGCGCCCGAGCATATCTCAGTCTGGCAAAATTCGATAGGTAGGATCGCAAAACCTAAACCAGATATTGCCCCAGTTTTGGCAAGGTGCCCGCTGTTCACTTTAAAGGAAGACTGTACCTTTTGAGTGATAAGCTCACCTTTAGCGTTTTTGAATATCCACGGAGTTCCATTTATCGCGGTAAAGCTACTGATACACGGAACATGTTTCAAATCGGTAATCTGAAAAGGCCTAGGAAAGCTTTGTAAGATTTTGGGGGATGCCACTACAGCACTTGGCCAGCATTGAATCTCCTTCGCTACCCAATTATTGTCTTCTAGCTTCCCACGACGAAAACTTAGAACGATGTCAAATCCATCAAGTAAATCTTCTTTCGGACTGATGCTGGTATCACAACATAATGAAATCGAGGGATACTGAGTACAAAAAGAAACCAATGCTTGGGCTAAAGCAGGCGAATCAGGCATTAAAACTTTCAGCTGACCCATAACCTGATGAGAGTGCTGAGTAACTTCCTCAAGAGCATCATTAAGCTTGTCCAGCAATGGCTGTGTGCGTAAATAAAGATGTTCTCCTGCATCTGTTGGAGCGATTCTGCGGGTCGTTCGGTCAAATAGTCGTGTATCCAGTCGATCTTCCAGCAAAGCGATATGGCGACTAACATTTGATGTCGGCAAACCTAGAAATTCTGCAGCTCGTTTAAAGCTATTGTTCTCATAGACACAGTGAAAGCTTTTTAACCACTGCTGTTCAATCTTGTCTAGCATCTCATTTGTCCCATAAAGTGGGATTATTAAACCAGTAATTGCCACTTTATTACCAAATACAGGCTAATACAATACCCTTCACTAAAGGTATCTGAATAAGGTTTCCCATGAGTTGGCTAGAAAAGCTACTAGAGAAGAAGAACATCATCCGTACACGTAAAGCGTCGATTCCTGAGGGAGTATGGACGAAATGCCCTTCTTGTGATCAGATCTTATACCGTATAGCTCTTGAAAAGAATCTGGCGGTGTGTCCAAAATGTGAACACCACATGCGGATGGCTGCACGCCAACGAATAGAAAGTTTTCTGGATAAAGGGGAACGAACTGAAATTGGCAGTGAACATGAACCGAAAGATTTGCTAAATTTTAAGGATCTGAAGCGATATAAGGAACGCCTTGCTCTAGCTCAGAAAAGCACCGGAGAAAAAGATGCGCTCGTGGTGATGAAAGGAAAACTAATGGGGATACCTGTTGTGACCTGCGCATTCGAGTTCTCATTTATGGCAGGCTCGATGGGGTCAGTTGTAGGGGCTCGTTTCGTTCAGGCAGTTGACGCTGCCATTGATGCAAATTGTGGGTTCGTATGCTTTTCTGCTTGTGGCGGTGCTCGAATGCAAGAGTCGCTAATGGCTCTGATGCAAATGGCCAAAACCAGCGCTGCCTTGAATCAATTATCAATGGCTAAACTCCCCTACATATCGGTACTAACAGATCAAACTTTTGGTGGTGTCTCAGCTAGCTTAGCTATGTTGGGTGACATTAACATTGGCGAGCCTAAAGCAAGGATCGGATTCGCGGGGCGTCGTGTTATCGAGCAAACCGTTCGAGAAAAATTACCCGAGAGTTTTCAGCAGAGTGAGTTCCTCTTAGAGCATGGTGCTCTAGATATGATTGTGGATAGACGTGAGATGCGCAAACGAGTTGGTGGACTCATCGCTAAAATGACAAATACAACGATTCAGCAGCATGTATAGCTTGTCAATGCGGTAACAAAACAGATTGAGTTCACTGAATTAAAACCTCTCAAATCCTCGTGTCCCCCATCAGTGTCCAAATTATTATGCCACTCCCTGGTAAACTGGCGTCAAATACCCAAGTACTAAAAAACATGAATACAGAACTCAAAACCACCCACAAAAAGCGAGGGCTGAACTCGCTTCCAGCCCCCATGCTAAGCGCGTCACCGTCAACGATTCCATACTAACGCTAATTCCAAACACCGTTGCATAAGTGGCCGCTCAAACTCGTTTTGGCCAATCGTAATTTTTACAACAATAGCCCCGTCACTGATCTATTTTTAGCATTTACAATGCTAAAAACACTGTTATCTTCCGACACCTATAGCGAAGCATTCGCATTAAAAGCTAACAAGATTTTAGTGACCTCGTCGATCCGTCGCACAAAACTCTGTTTACTGGCGCGTTCATGAACCGTGTGGTCACCATCACCATACGGCCCAAAACCATCCAGAGTCGCCACCCCGGCTGACGACACGATGTTAGCGTCACTCACCCCCCCTCGCTTCTCGGTTTTTAATGGATAATCTAAAATTTCGGCTATCGTTGACAGTAATTCAGCTTGCTCAGCGGAGGCCTGCATCACATCGCGTTGGATCCCCCCTTCCAGCGAAGCGATTACACCGGCAACCTTTGGCTCGGCGACAATGCGTTCAAGTCCGGCAAGTAAACGGTTTCGTTCCTTGATTTGGGTATAGCGCAGCTCAACAACAATTGAAGCTTTCGGTGAAATCGTATTGGCACCTATCCCTCCCGAAATTTTTCCAACATTTACGGTGCTACCAGCAGCCAGATCCGTTAAATCGGTCAAGGCAATCAGCATCTGTGCCGCCGCCAAATTAGCATTGCAACCATCGGCGTAATGATTCCCCGCATGAGCAGCCTTGCCTTCAAAGTGAATGGTAAACGTGCCGACACCTTTACGCTCAGTCACCACTTCATGCTCGGCCCCGGCAGCTTCAAATACCAAGCAAATGTCATAATTTTTAGCCAATTCCGCACTCAGGTATTTGCTGTCATCACTGCCGCTTTCTTCATCACTAACCAACAACATATCGATATTAGCCAGTCCGCCGTGAGCCAAGCGCACAGCCTTAAGCGATTCTAAAGCAACAATATTACCGCCTTTCATATCACATACGCCGGGCCCATACACCCAGTCGGAGTCTTCACGAAACCCTTCAAAGCTATTGGGAGGAAATACGGTATCAAGATGGCCTAATAGCAATACCCGTGGTAATGCCGAGTTATATCGACTGGTAAATAGCAAATGATCCCCAATATGCTCTCGCCGAAAAACTTCGGTGATATAGCCGAGTTGCTCCATCCAAGCGCGAAACACTGCACCATTTTGGTCAACCCCCGCTTTATTTTTTGTATAAGAGTTTAAATCGATAATACTTTTCAATTGGGCAAAGTTCAGCATCTCGCTTAGTTCCTCATTATTTTTAAAGCCTTAAAAATCGCTATATTCCCTTAAGGAGCGGCCCTTATAGGTCGCTAACGCTCGCAAACCTTAAGCGCCCCTAAGCCCCCATATCATTCGAAGCCATTTGTCTACTGCAAAAAGTGAACCATTGAAATGGTAACGACATCTAATGGCATTAATATTGCTGATTTAGACCATAGGTTTAATGGAAATAAACCTTGAACGTGATGAATTCTGGTCTTAAGGGGCTTTTATGGGTAAGAATCTAGTAGATAAAAATGGCCCTACCATAGGGATGTGGATGTATCAAAACAGTGGTGGGGACACCATCCAGAACAACATTATCAAGCAATTAGCACAGCGTGGGATTAACGTAATTACCGGCTTAGATTTAGCACAAGCCTCAGCGCAAAATGGCGAGATTATCTGTAATGGTATTGCCATGGAGCAACTCGATTTATTCTTCTCTTATAATGCAGGCCAACAAACACCTTTCCAAATGTATTTATATCAAGCGATCAATAAATTGGTGCCAACTATCAATAATTTTGAAGCCTTTTCTCTGTCCGAAGATAAATTTTTAACCGCTTACGCGCTCAATCAAGCCGGCATACGCAGTGCCGATTATCGCTTATTTAATCGTGAAGATTTTTCAGGGCTACGCGACACGGTTCGTGAATGGAATGGCCGAGTTGTATACAAACCAACCGATGGCTGGGGCGGAACAGGGATCGTGAAGATCGAAGACGAGCGTTCTTTAGATGTGCTGGTACCGTTTTTAAATCGACTCGATGTCCCGCACTTTTACTTAGAAAAATACATCAATTACGATAAAACTGATTATCGTGTCGACGTTGTCGACGGTAAGTACATCGGTTGTTACGGCCGCAAAGCGCCCACCGATAGCTGGAAGACCAACATCACCAGTGGTGGCAGCGTGATTACCCGCCATCCCTCAGATGAAGTGATTGAACTCGCCATACAGGCAGCTAAGGTTACCGGCTTAGAGATTGCTGGCGTCGACCTACTTTATGACTTAGATACCGAAGAATATGTAGTGTTGGAAGTCAACGGCATTCCTGCCTTTGCCACACCGGAACAAGAAAAACTGGGGATCGATTTTAACTCGAGAAAAATCGATGCCATTGTTGAATTAGTAGAGCGCACTATATTTACCAACACCCAACCTCTCCCCTTAGTTGACCGAATAGAAGACAGCATATATGAGCAACAGCAGACTGCCTAAACTAGGCCTACTTTATCTAGACCACGTCTTAAGATTTTTCGACAAATCTAATTTTAAAGGCTGGCCAAATACAATTGAAACCGTGGTTTACCATTGGGGACACGATAAAAATCGCTTTATCGAAGAAGTGAAGCAAAAAAAAATCGAAGTACTCATTGGTAATATTCCCGCAACGGCCTACGAAACTTTTCGACAAATTGCACGCGAATTGCCAGAGGTTCGATTTATTCCCTCACTAGATACTCAATTCAGCAATAAATCGAAAGAAAATGTCACTCATTTTTGTGAAAAATACCAAATCCCCATTCCGCCCACCGATATTTTTTATGAATATGCCGAAGCCGAAGCATTCTTAAAGACCACTACTTACCCCAAGATCATCAAAAAATCTTACGGGCCATCAAACTACGGTGGTTACTTTGTCCATAAAGTAGACAACTTTCAAGAAGCCAAAGCCTTACTCGCCGAAAAAAAATACTATCCGGTTTACCTGCAAAACTTTGTCCCCATGAGCGCCGATATACGGGTGATGCTGATTGGCCATAAACCGGTATGCGCTTTTTGGCGCCGTCCTCCCGAAGGCGATTGGCTAACCAATACCAGCCAAGGCGGCAGCATGGATTATCAGGATGTCCCCAAAGAGGTGTTAGATTTGGCAGTTCAAGTCTCCAAAGCCGCCAAGGCCGAGTATTGGGCCTGTGACATCGCTGTTGGTATCGATGGTAAATTGCGCATTCTAGAATGCGCCACCGCCTTTGCCGCCTTCCCCTATATTCGAGACTGGATAGGCCAATACCTGATGTGGCACTTATCCGACGGGCAATTTAAATTGCCTAATATTCCACTATACAACTGGGAAGAGCTAGGCAAAATGAGCGCTTCGATCCTGCGAACGATGCGGTATATCACCTTTGGCCGAAAGTACTTTCCCAGCTGTGACAGTGGTGAAACCTTTACCGCACTTAGCGAGGATAATTACCCCATTGTTTCAACAAATCCGATCCCCGGTGCAGAAGAGTGGCCAAGTGAAGTTTGGAATCGTCAGGATAACTACCCGCGAAATCAATCATCCACAAGTCCCCGGCAAGCGACCATGCAAAGTGCTGGTACGCAAAGCCAAGGCGATATTCCCTCTTCAGAAGAAGCAGACGAATCAAGCCCGCAACAACAACCAGACTAAATGATTGACGAACCATCCCCCTTATTCTGTAAACTAAGGGGGAACGGAGCTTGCTTCGTATGATGATTGAACACCACAACAGTAACTAAAGTACACTCTCAAGGAAGAAATGCAGGCTTTGCAAAAAACCTGGCAGTAGGCCAAATATGAAAAAACAATATACTTCTTATAAAGATACGATGGCTTTTCTTGAACAAGCAATGGCTGACTACCCAGACTTAATCCACGTGCAAAGCATTGGGAATA
The DNA here is from genome assembly GCF_050870865.2 of Agarivorans sp. QJM3NY_33. Classification (NCBI taxonomy): domain Bacteria; kingdom Pseudomonadati; phylum Pseudomonadota; class Gammaproteobacteria; order Alteromonadales; family Alteromonadaceae; genus Agarivorans; species Agarivorans sp. QJM3NY_33. The sequence goes on along the minus strand of NZ_CP194039.2, from coordinate 2,188,558 downwards.
CTTGGGAAGATCGCCCTATTGTTCTAGCCACTCTCTCCTTAGGTTTAGCCAATGCCAACACCAAGCCTGCACTGTTATATACGGGAACCATTCATGCCCGTGAATGGATTGGTATCGAGCTGGCCAATAGCTTCATCAAATACATTATCGACAATCATCAGTTTAACCCAAAGCTTCAGCAAGCCTTGAGTCGCAATACCCTATATATTGTGCCCTGCCTTAACCCCGATGGTTTTGAATTTTCTCGCACTCATTTTTCTTTTTGGCGAAAAAACCGCAGAGATAACGGCGATGGTAGCTTTGGCGTCGATCTAAACCGCAATTTTGGCACTCGTTTCAAACACCGTAACGATACCAATGCCACCACCTATGGTGGTCCTGAAGCCTTTTCTGAACCAGAAACTCGAGCGATTAGAGACTTTGTCGACAACCACCACAATATTACGATCGCGCTAGATTACCACTCGCAAGGCAACGTATTTTTCCCTGCGCATAAATTTAATCATGAAGCCGAAGTCGATACCACTGACTTAAATACCCTATGCGCCAACATGGCACATGAAATCCAAAAAGTCTCTGGTACCCAATATGGGATACATCGTGGCAAGCCCCCCACCAATTTAATTAATGGTAGCGGCCGAGAGTACTATTACGACAAAGGCATCATTGCCACCGTTGTTGAGGTAGGCACTCGTAATATTCCCGATTACATGGAAAACATGACCCAAAGCGTGAACGAAAACATTCCCGCGCTGGTACTCGCACTTAACTCAGCAATCAGTTACTCCTCCCTCGCGCCGCAGCGAGTGAGCAACTTCACGATTAACGCACTTGCCGCCAATGAAGCCACTTTAGAGTGGGAATATTCCGGTGACGAGGATGTTTATTTCGAAATTTATCGCAACCAGCAACATAAAAGTCCCTGTACAGATGACAACTTAGTGGGCATCACCAAATCCACCAGCTTTACCGATGTTCAACTGCAAAGCGGCAGCTACTATTACTACAAAATTAGGGCGGTTCATGCAAAACAGCAGATCTGCGGCCCCTATGCGCCAGAAGTGAAATTAAAAACCGACCTCGCGCAACATCAATTTAGCCGAACCTTATTTCCGCTGCGCAACGATATTGGCTATCTAGGGCAATACACTCAAGAAAAAAATCGAGAACATTTTGGGAACAACTCGTTATTTATTGGAGTGAATAAATCTCGAGGCGTTTGCTACGGCGTCATTGAATTTAAACTAGATAGAGTCCCCGACGATGCTCAAATTGAAGCCGCATCATTCTCGCTTTACCCTCTCAACCGTGTTGGTGCAAAAATAGAAAACTATGGAGAATGGGGGATTTCAATACTCGATCCCGCGAGTATTTCCGATATTCGAGACTTTGAAGCCATCAAAAACGCCAAAGTACTACACACCGGTCAAGCCATCGAATCAGATAAGTTAACCCAAGGGGTCTGGAGTCATTGGTCGTTTAACGGTGCAGAGCGCAAATTACTTGAACAGTTTATCGAACAAGGCAGTCTGGTGATCCGTATCGACGGCCCCACGACGCTTCCCCGAGGGCACGAATCGCAGATGATGCAGTTTGATATTGGCTTTGGTCGCTTTGGTTCAGGCATTCACTATCGACCCAGTATTGAACTCACCTATACACGTCGACCACAGCGTGTAGAACTCTACCCTACAATGGTCAATAGTATCTATCGACAAGGAATTGAAAATGGCAAATTAGCTTCGGGTTATGACCCTGAAGGTGAAAAAGTTTATGGGCAACTGGCCTTCGCTATGCAGGCGATGCCCGACCCGCAACGAACCGTGATTACCGATGCCTATCTCGTCATTCAAAACACCAACTTCTTGGGCCCCAAAAAAGATATTCGATTCACGGTCGAATTGGCCGAAGTGGACAACTTGAGCTACCAATCAGTTAAAGAACGTCAACGAATTCAATATATTGGATACGAAGTCAGTCATACTGAGCTACGCGATAAAAAGCCACACTTCTTCAATTTTGATAGCTTTAGTCGTGGAGAACTGGAGCGTTTATATAGTGAACATAGCCCCATTTGTTTTGTGATCCGCTCCACCTCTGCCAGCAAAAAAGGCCAAGATGATCTGATAAATTGGCTTAATGATCCGAGTAATCAGCAACAACCAAAATTAATCATCGAGTATATCGAACGTCCGAAGACCCGTTTAGCTGCCCCGACAAACTTCACGGTCACGCTTGAAAAAAACTTAGCGAAACTCACCTGGAAAAACCCTGACAATGACGATTTTGTGGGTGCCTTTGTGGTGCGGAATCGCTTTCATCCTCCCAAATCACCTCAAGATGGCGTAAAAATTTATGGCGGTAAGGATGAATACACTTTTGATGATTTTGGTAATCCCAATATTCCTAAGTACTACTCGATATTTTCTTACGATGGTGTCCCCTTATATTCCGCTCCCGCTTGTATTTATTTCAGTGCAAATCAGGCCGTCCCGGTAGTCGAACTTGACCCTGAAGACTGGGAGCCTCAACAAGATGAGTATTTTCAAAGTTTAGATAATCCTTAAACTGCTAGTGCCGACCCAGCGAAATACCACTGTTTTCGCTGGCTTGGCGCTAATATTTAGCTTAAACAGTTCCTAGAGTTAACTTCAGAATGGTAATCCGGCATTAATTGGTATTGAAAATGATCCATTATTATTTCTCAAGGCATGGGCTAATAATGCGGTACGCCTGTTACTGTCTTGTTTCCAAGTGATTTTGCCATAACCATGACCATTCCAGTTGCCATAGGTAAACGCAGCGGTCGCGTTAGCTGGAATATCAAAACTAATCGTCGCATCAGCCGGTGAAGTACTGATGTTTATCGCAACCCCGTTTAAATTCGTAAATGCCGAAGGGCTGCTAATTAAACTGCCATTAAGATCGTACATTTCAAGTTCAACACTAACGGTTTCGTCAGTAATATTTGAAATCGTCACCCCCATCTCACTGGCCTTTGAAGTTGCTGACAAGTTTTAAGGAATGTATGCCGACCACATGCTCTCAGCAAAGCTTGCGGAGGATAAAAAAGCCAGTAACATGACAAAAATCGTCGATATTTTCATTTAATAATCCTTAATTAAGTTATAAAAATTTTTCCAAAGCTATAGAAAGGTCTAAGCGTGCCTGTCAGCTCACCTCATAACGAAACGCATCCACGAGCAAACGTTCAGTCAGTGAAATGAAAAGGGATGTAATACTTACGACAAAAAAATAATACGCTATGAATCTCTTAGAACCTATTTTTAAGCATTTGTTTAATAAAACATTATATCGAGATTGTCAGCTTTGAGTATTTTTGATTCGAATTCAAAACGGTATATTGAATCGCGGTACAAAGGAGAATGGCATGAAGTAATTTAGCATTTATGCTCATTTGATTTGAGAACCATCACAAGCCAACCATAAAAAATCCCGTTAAATAGCAACCTTCAACGGGATTAAGAAATTGCGACAATAATCTATAATTTAAATCGGCTCACTTCTTGTTGTAGCGATTCGGCTAAATTTGCCAGTTCCTGGGCTTGTGTCATCGAGGTTTGCGCCTCTTGAGATAAGTTTTCCGACACTTCACGAATCGATTCGGTATTTCGATTGATTTCACTGGTCACAGAAGTTTGTTCTTCTGCTGCCGTCGCGATCTGCGTCGCCATATCAGAGATATCGTTGATCGCCTTACTAATTTGAGACAAGCTTTCGCTAGCAGAATTTGCATCGGTAACGCTAGTTTCGGCCATATCATGACTCTGGGTCATCGAGGTGACTGCTTTACCAGCCGTCTGTTGTAAGGTCTCGATCATCGCCTGAATTTCTTGGGTCGATGAATGGGTACGTTGCGACAATACTCGGACCTCATCTGCCACAACAGCAAATCCACGACCTTGTTCGCCAGCTCGAGCTGCTTCAATGGCGGCATTTAGAGCCAGCAAGTTGGTTTGCTCAGCAATACCACTAATCGTTAACAAGATACTATTAATTTTCTGTGAGTGCTCGTTCAACTCACCAATAATCTGTCCAGCGGTCGCCACTTCGTCCGCCAAACTGCGAATCGACTGCTGGCTCTGCATCACTTGAGTTTGACCATGACTAGAGAGAGTCACCGCTTCTTGTGCGGTATTCGCCGTAAGCTCTGCATGGCTAGCAATTTCTTCGGTTGCGCTGGCCATCTCAGTCACTGCGGTGGCAACCATGGTCACTTCATCTTGTTGAACCGCGATTCGCTGACTATTATCGGTGGCTGATGCACTGGTTGTTGTGGCTTGTCCTCCCAATTGACCCGCAATTTCATGCATCCGAGAGATCATACCGTGAACCCGTTCAACAAAACGGTTAAAACCGCCAGCCAACTGGCCGATTTCATCGTAACTATTCGTTGTTTGAATACGTACTGTTAAGTCCCCTTCACCTTCGGCAATATCATTCAGCGCCTGAGCGACTCGCTCGAGACCTCTAAATTGAAATTTGAAAATCGCGACTAAAACCAACCCGAATAGAATCAATAAAATAAAGCCCATCGCCGACATCCACCATGCGAGGCTAGCAGCCTGTGACATAATTTGCTGTTTGCCCATGATGAATATTAAAGACCAATCACTTTCTGGTACCGCTTCTACATATACCAGCTTAGCTGTATCATCCAAAATGCGATTTTCTATGAGATTGGTATTGGCGCGCGCTTTAACCCAGTTTTGATTCATCTCACCATCAATCGTGCTTAGTTGTTGATTATTCAATTCACTATCTGGGTGACTAATAATCAAACCAGCGCTATCGACCAAAATAGAGTAACCTTCTCCAGGGACCTTTAGTTGTCGAACTGCGTCCGTTAATTGATCAAGTGTTAAATTAGCCGCTGCAACCCCATAAAATCGGCCAGCCACCATCACCGGCTCGGCAATCGTCACCACTTGCTTCTGCAAGGTCACACTCACATAAGGCGCCGTCATAATCATGCTGCCAGCAGCCTTTGCACTCTTATACCAGGGTCTGACTCTAGGATCGTAATTTGGCTTATTCAAGCGAGGATCTTGACGATACATATTGCCTTGCTCATCACCAAAATAGGTTAAAGCAAAACCGATACTATTATGCGCTTGCAATAAATAAGGAACAGGATCGAGATCTGGTTGCGCCTCAATGGTTGATTTAAGGCCCGTAATGGCTTTTTTGCGATCATAAATCCAATGGCCTATTCCTTGAGTAAAGGTAGTCGCCAAATGTTCAATTTCGAGCTGAGTATTGGTGAGAGCATTGCTACGAATGAAGTAACTGGAAATACTCACCAATACCGCCACAGTGATCAATACTGCAAACAGACTACTTAACAGTAGGCGAGTCTTAAGTGTTGTTCGCATCATCACTTCCTTATTAAAATATTAAGCTTTTTCAGTATAGTAACAATAATAAAATTGGCGTATTTCAAACGATAAAAATGAGCCTTTAAGCAAACAAAACTAACATTAGAGACTCGTTCTAAGATCTAAAACCCCTCAAACCATGAACCCGCACTAGAAGATCATGGCTGACCTTAATGACATGAAGATGAAATTGAATTGAACAAATCAGATACTGGGTGGCGAAAAACAGATACCAGAAAAAATACCGTGAACAAAGAACGCATAAATAAATACGCAGCTTTGAAATAGCGCTATCACAACTTAAATTACAGGTTTTTATACCAATCTAACTGCTTATCGGTTAATTTTTGCGGGCTTAAATCACCGCTAACTGGGTTATGGATCTGATTGGTATTAATGACCATCGCTAATAATTTTAGGTTTAACTCGCGCCTGTCCATTGGCATTAAAAAATGGGTTTGGTTTCCCCCTGCGCATTAGTTTCCACAGTAACATTTTACTGATTATCCGAAAAATGATCCGAGCTCGAGACTTATTACCCCATAAGGACTCAGGTAAATGACTGGTTGCCTGTTGCTGGTAAGCTGAACCATATAACGGGCCAATAATCTCTTGAATATCTTGCTCTGGTGCAATAAAGCTATGGATAAGTCCAACAAAGGGGACATTCAAACCAACAGTATTAGCCACGGGCGTGTCACAACAACTGGTATACCAGCGATATAAGCCTTTTTTATGTAAACGAAGACAAGCCAAATGCTCTTGGCCCTGTATAATTTGAACTGCAGCGGGATAGATCTGAAATAAAGCGGTTCCCCCAAACTCATTGAGGGTGGCCGTTTCAGCTTGCAACTGAGCGGCAAAAGCTTGACAATCTTTACAATAACAGCATAAATGAGTGCCTTGATTGGGCTTAAGCTGTTGTACAAGCCCCCTCACTTGACCACATTTACATTTTAGTTCTAATTGTGCCATCTTCGCTTCCTTAGTATATGGACCATCTGCGGCAATCACTATCCTTGCGAGCCTAAAGATAGCATAAAGCTACATTTCGGGTTTTGTTTTGAAGGGTAACAGTTGTTGGCATTGGCGGCTATATTCAACCATTTGTTGGCGTTCTTGGGCACAAAAGTCGGCGATAACCTGCGCAAAGTCAGCTTGTTTAATATAATGCGCCGAGTAAGTTGTGACCGGTTCAAAGCCCCGTAACAGTTTATGCTCGCCTTGGGTACCGGGGTTAAAACGTTTTAAACCTCGCTCTATTGCAAACTCGATCCCTTGATAAAAGCACAGTTCGAAATGTAAGCAGGGGTATTCTTCAAGGCAACCCCAGTATCGTCCATACAAGTTATCAGCATCAAAAAAGAATAGTGCCGAAGCAACAATTTGCTGATTATTTTCTGCAGTCACGAGCAACATAGAATCGCCCAGTTGTTCGAGCAACTGCTGAAAGAAACTAAAAGAAAGGTAGCCTTGCTGTCCACGTTTTAAATAAGTACTTTGATAACATCGATAAAAGGCTTCGAGTGCTGTTTGACTAATTTGTTGACCGACTAAACGATTTATATGCTCAACACTACCTTGTGCAGTGCGCCGCTCCTTATTGGTGTTTTTCCGTTTTCGCGACGTAAAAGTCTGTAAAAAATCATCGAAATGATGATACTGGTGATTGAACCACTCAAACTGCACTCCATGACGAATCATTAAGCCAAGCGCTGCCAATTGCTCAGCTAAATCAACATCAATAAAGTTACAGTGCCACGAACTGAGTTGTTGCTCTTGGCAAATACTTATCACCACTTGCACCCAATCTTTAACTGCGGCCTCAGACAATCGCTGACCCAGATGCTTTTCGCTAGTGATTGGCGTAAAGGGAATTGCCGAGACCAACTTTGGGTAATACTGCAAGCCATAACGATGGTAAGCATCGGCCCAGCTCCAATCAAATACATACTCCCCATAACTGTGTTGTTTGATATAACTTGGAATAAGTATTTGAGCGTCACACAATTCTATATGACGCGGCAACCAACCGCTGTTATCGCCAACACAACGCTGTTGTTCCAGTGCTTGTAGAAATATAGGTGAATTAAATAACGAACAGCCAGCTTGATAAGCTGTCGGGAATTGTTGATGCACTAAGTAATCCGGAGACATTTGACTAAACGCTAAAACCTTATCTTTCATTTACTTGCCCAGTTTTTCTTCAATCAACTCACACAAGCTAATTTATTGTTCTCGGTTTATTGATACCACTGCTGTGCAGCAAAAGCTAGTCAAGCAAATATCAGCATAACAAGATGGATAGCAAGATCCTGCGGGTAAGCTTACTTTGAAGGAGAGGTTTGCCCCAATTTACATTGGAGGGTATAGACTCAAGCTTGAGCAAGCCTATGCGCAAGCTGATATTTTCGCTGCACGATGAGTCATCGCAGCATCAATATCCAAATCTAGCGTATGAAATCAGAATAACTTAAATATTAGTGTCTAAAATCCGCCCCAAAACCCCAAAAAATTACTTTACCTTAACTCGCATCTTTCCCCATTTACCGCTACCATCGAAAAATAATGAGTCAATTTATGTCTACTCCGTAGCCAAAATGCTTTTAAATTGAACAAAAATCAAACACCAAAAATAAGTGAACCTTTCAGCTCACACGATTAACCATCAGGGAAGATATGGCTAAATTAACGATTACCTCGCTTATGTTGGTTATCATTTTTAACGTAACAATAGCAAAAGCGAATAATGCGGATCCCCCCCCCAGATTGGTCGCTTATAGAGATACTTACATTCTATTTGCCAAATACAATCCGAATCCGCCCGCCTTAGCAGATTACTCAACCCGTCTGGCCAGCGAACTCTCAACAGATGAACAGGTGATTGACAAATTGGAGTCCGAGTTTCAGATCAGCGGCAAATTAATTCTTAAGAGTACCCTATTCAACAATCGAGATTACCTGAGTATTGCCTATACCCAACAAAGCTTCTGGCAAGTCTATAACAAGCCGGTATCTGCGCCCTTCCGTGATACCAACTACGAACCAGAACTCATCTACACTTGGTTACCAAATGACAAAAGCATCGTCAATAATCGCTGGCAACTGAAAGCTGTTAGTCTAGGATTTAGTCATCAAGCCAACGGCTCTCAAGACGAATTATCTCGCTCTTGGGAACGTGTCTATGCACAATTTGATGCCGCATATAACAATTTTCAACTCAGTTTCAAACCTTGGCTACCAGTTGGCCCAGAAACGAATCAAGGCGAAGAGTTTACTGATTATTATGGTTACGGTGAATTATCAATGGCCTATCTATTTGGAGAGCCGACCTGCCCAAATAAAGTCAGTGTCATGGGGCGAAACAACCTAAAATCAAATAACAAAGGCGCATTTGACTTACGTTTATCCTACTGCGTCTCTCAGTCTTTTTCCCTATATGCTAAATACTTTAATGGTTATGGTGAATCTTTACTCGACTACAATTTCCACAATCAATCCTTTGGATTAGGGCTCAGTCTAAACCGTATCCCAGCCAGTGATGACCTCATCCAAAATCACGAAATATGGCAATATGCAGGAATGAGTCTTTTCCGCGATAACTACATTCTTCCTGTCAAATACAATCCCTCGCCCAGTATTCCCGATTTAAAAGGTGGGCTCAGCGGCGAACAGCCCGAGAACATGGAAGTTGAGTTTCAAATTAGCTTTGGGATCATGCTACCCTTCAAGCTGTTCACCGACAACGACAATATAAACATTGCTTATAGCCAGCAAACGTTCTGGCAACCCTACAAACGCTCTGGCGATTCAATCAGAGAAACCAACTATGAGCCAGAGATATTCTATCAATGGAATCAACCAGACAACGATTTAAGTCAAACCGCATGGTCGCCAAGCTGGGTAAGGCTAGGTTTGGTGCACGAATCAAACGGACAGGCACAGCTACGTTCACGCTCTTGGAACCGGATCTACACTGAGTTTAATTTCGATTTAGGAGAACCATTAGATATTGGCAAACTCAATCTGGCAATCAAACCTTGGTATCGATTTAAAGAAGAGGCTGAGGATGATGATAACCCTAATATGGAGGACTATTACGGTTATGGCGAGCTAAGCGTAGATTTAGAATTTAGTAAGTATCATCGTTTAAACCTACTCGCCCGTAACAATCTAAAACGAGATAACAAAGGTGCCATCGATGTGCGCTGGTCTTATCCAATCAGCTCTGAACTGTCGATATACCTAAAGTATTTTAACGGTTATGGGGAATCACTGATTGATTACAATAAACACAACCAAAGTTTGGGTTTAGGTTTTGCCATTAACCACTAAGCAAACCAATAAAATGGCCGAGTTTATATTCATAAACTCGGCCTTAACACTAAGCTACACCGCTTGCCAGCTGTGCCTTACTAATGTTCAGCAAATCGATATTCGCCTGACGTGCCTTTTCGGCATTACCCGCCATAATCGCATCGTAAACCGCTTTATGCTCTTCGATACAAGTTTTATCCCCTTCTTGAGAGGCATGATCAATAAAACCAACAAACATCGTACGCAATACATTTGCAAAAGGAATATAAAAACTATTTCCGGTTGATAAAAAGACCAAGCGATGGAATTCCATATCTACATCGGTCCATTTTGTCTCCGAGTCAACTCCACTCGCAACATTCGACATTTGCTGAAATACCGCAGATAACTGCATCCGCTGTTCTGCACTTGCATTACGCGCGGCTAAAGCCGCTGCTTCAGGCTCAATAGCACAACGTAGTGTCAAAAATTCATGATAAGCGCTCTCGGTATTACTCAAACCCATCATCCAGTCGAGTAACTGTGCATCGAGGAAGTTCCAATGTTCCCGATCACGAACACGCGTGCCTATCTTCGGCCTAGATTCCAATAAACCTTTAGAATTGAGCAATTTAATCGCTTCACGCAAAGCCGTTCGGCTAACGCCAAATTGTTCACAAAGGGCTATTTCTCCAGGAATAATACTTCCTTGAGCCAAAGCGCCGGATAAGATCCCTCTCGCGATTTCTCTAGCTACTTGTAAATGCAGACTTCGTGATGCCCCTTCTATTTGATTGAATTCGTTAGACATGTAACAACCTTTATAAAAATTAATAGTAATAAAGCGACCTGAACTATCACTCACTTTACTGCTATTAACTATTCGGCTTTAGTATGACTAATAGTAACCAATATATCGAGCAACATACATAAAAAATACTTAAACACAGAGATAAGCGACAAATTTATTACCATATTGAGGCCAATAGCCAAATAATAACTCGTTTAGTATGATGATCTCTTGCCGATAAGCAGAGCCTAAGATAATACTTATTATTCAGGACTAAACTTACAATCCCAAAACCGAGTGGTGATGGCACGAATTACATAGTGTTGGGCGAATAATAGTGAAACCCATGTACGAGCCTAGTCATTGGCCTCTCCATTCAATGACCATGCAGAGTCATTCATACAAATGTCTCGCTTGAGGGTGTCACGGAGCAAGTAAAGCAACAGTGAAAAATTAGTCTATGGAATTGGAAGACATTTATCGACGCGATCTGAATCTTCTGATCGGATTAAAAATACTTTTAGAAGAAGGCAGCGTAAGCGGTGCGGCTCAAAGGTTAAATTTAAGCCAATCTGCCATGAGTCGAGTATTAACTCGTCTACGTGAGTTACTCAACGATCCCTTGTTTATTCGTCAAGGTCAGGGCTTAGTGCCAACCCAAAGAGCCATCGAGCTGAATCAACATTTACAGCATCCCCTAGAAGAGCTAAGGCAAATTTTAAGCCCTAGTGATTTTAATCCCAGTGAATGCCAACAACACTTCACGATCGCCACCACCGACTATGCGATGCAAACGATCCTTCCCTTTGCCTTGCCACGAATTTATCAAGAAGCGCCTAACATCACTCTCGAGTTTGTTCCGCTACAACACGACCAATTAAACAAACAGTTAACCAGTGATGGCTACGACATGGCGATAAGTCGACCAACAAAGCCTGTTGCACCTTTGCTCAGTGAAAGCTTAGGCTTAGTCAGTGTATTTTGCTTACTCTCAAAGCATCATCCTTTAGCCAAGCAAGCACTCAGTTTACAAAATTATCTCCATTACCCACATGCGATGATTGCAATCAGTGACGGCGTAAAACAGTTGATTGACGAAGCCCTGATTGGACACCCTAAACCTAAATTATTATTACGTGCTTATCACCTAGATGCCGCCATCGCCATTGCCGATAAGCAACCCATCATCATTACCGTTCCCGCAGATTTAGCTTATTTGCAAGCAGACAAACATCAGCTACTCATTAAACCTTTACCCTTTAAATTTGAACCCTTCGATTATTCACTAATTTGGCCTTTACGCTGTGAACATGCTGCGCCACAGCAGTGGCTACGAAATCTGATTAAACAAGAGTGCAGCCGGCTGATCAGTAAACGAGTTCAAGACATGGGCTTGGTCTAAAGCGTCAATCAATACGCCGATCTTTGTCGGCGTATTCAATCGCAGGGCTCTCAATTCTTATAACTTAATCACCACTCGACCAGTTACCTGACCGAGGGTAATGGCTTCTGCATATGCAGCAACTTCCGGTAGTTCAATTTCGGTACATGCTTGCTGGAAATAGCTTTGTGGAAGTAATTCAGCTAAACGTTGCCAAGCTTTAATGCGCTTGGCCGTCGGACAACTCACTGAATCAATACCTAATAAGCTCACACTACGCAAAATAAATGGCATCACGGTGGTTGGTAAGTCAAAACCACCCGCCAGACCACAGGCTGCCACCGCACCATTGTAATCAATTTGCGCCAACACTTTTGCCAATACGTTGCTACCAACCGTGTCTACCGCACCTGCCCACAATTGCTTTTCTAAGGGACGCGCAGCTTCGGCAAATTCATCTCGATCAATAATCCGAGAGGCACCTAAAGAACGCAATAACTCGCCGTTTTGTTCAACACGCCCAGTAACAGCAGCCACGCTATATCCAAGTTGGGCCAATAGACAAACGGCCACCGAGCCTACGCCACCGCTAGCACCCGTCACCAGTATTTCACCAGATTCAGGCGTGACCCCCGCATCAATTAAGGCTTGTACACATAACATCGCGGTGAAACCAGCCGTACCAACCATCATGGCTTGTTTACCATCAAATCCTTTGGGTAAAGGCACCAGCCAGTCTGCTTTTAAACTGGCCTTCTCTGCCATTCCACCCCAATGCCCTTCACCGACGCCCCAACCAGTTAATACCACTTTATCACCTTCGGCATAACGCGGATCTAAAGAGCTTTCTACGGTGCCTGTTAAATCAATTCCAGGGACCATTGGAAAATTACGAACAATTCTGCCTTTGCCGGTAATTGCGAGGCCGTCTTTATAATTCAACGAGGAATAATCAACTTTAACCACCACGTCTCCCTCTGGAAGCGCCGAGTCTTCCAGTTGACAAATGCTAGCGCAGGTTTTCTTATCAGCAAGATCGAGTACGAGTGCCTTAAACATAAATATGCTCCGAATAAATGACTGAAATAACAAAACAAAGGTGAAGTGTAATCCTTGTTGAATAATGTATTAAATGAATTTTTATCATTTAATAGATGTACATAACGCATAACTTAGCCAACATGAGCGAAATTGTTTTGCTGGGTATACACACGATTTTCAGGGTCTAGCTTATACCTTATCACAGGCTAAGTAACGGATAGCTTCGTCGTCAAACAACCACCGAAATAGAACAGTGAAAAACAAATGGGTTCAAAATTAACTTTACACTCCATATGAACCGGAGTACATTGTGAGCCATTCAACCAAAAGAACCCAGCGAACGCTCGAGGAGTAAACATGGAACGCAGTTATATTTATGCGCGCATGTCACCCAAATTTATACAGCAGGCAGCACAAAATCAAACCATTCAAAGCCAGTACCCGGAAGCCGAACTGAAGTTAGAAACAGGGATCCGCGGTAATGTGCCAGCCCTTGAGCGTCCGGTATTAAGCACCCTAATGGCGCAACTCAAAACTGGAGATACGCTGATTGTTTGGTGGATTAACTGCTTAGGTAGTAGTTTTACTGATATTCATAGCACCATAAGCCAACTGCTGACACAAGGGGTCACAATTAAAACCTATGACCAACAACTCAGCATCCATGCCGACAGCAAACAATTATCCTTAATAAATGCTTTATTGACTGGCTTTGCCAATAACCAGCGCTGTCGCAGACTCGCAGCAGCAGCACTGAGCCGTGAAGCATTGCGACAAAATCCAAGCGAATGGAATAAGAAATATCAAGGTCGCAAATGTGACCAAGAAAAGCATCAAAAAATCGCAGCAGCCTTAATTGAGGGGAAAACCTTACAACAGGCTGCCGATGAGAGTGGCGCCAGTCTGTCGACGGTGAAGCGCGTAAAAGCCAAAATTGCGGAACAAGGCAACTTAGGCGATATGCGGCTCAAACGTAAATCCAACAAACAGAATCAAAGTGAATAATCATGAAAAGAAAATTACAGTTAAAACAACTCACCGTGGTCAAAAGTGAGACCATATCGCCGAATATGCAGCGGGTCACTCTCAGTGGAGAAGCAATCAAATCGTTTGCTGAAGATAGCGCAGGTCAATACCTAAAACTATTATTTCATCCGCAAGGTGGCAGTGATCTGAGTTCGTTAAGCGAAGAACAACGCCCAGTGGTACGTACCTACACGGTACAAGCCTTAGATCAAAGCACACAAACCTTGAGCATCGATTTTGTGCGTCATGGCGATGCCCAGCCGAGCCCAGAAAATGGCGGCTATGCCAACCATTGGGCGCAGCACTGCAAAGTAGGTGATAGCATTCAGCTGGCAGGCCCTAACTCAAATGCAGCGATTGACATGAATACCGATAGCGTATTGCTGATCGCCGACATGACTGCTTTGCCCGCAATGCAAGCAAAACTAGCTCAACTGCCGAGCAACACCCAAGGAACAGCCTTCGTATTGCTCAAGCATCAAGCCGATAAGCAGTCAATCCAAACACCTGAAGGCATTCAAATTCACTGGCTGATTGAAGAAGACAACAGGCAAACGCTAGCAGATGTAGTGATCAATCATCCATGGCCTCAAGGCAGTGTTGCTGTTTGGTGTGCTTGCGAATTTACTGACATGCGCAAGATACGGGCGTATATTAGCCAGCTAAAAGTCCCGCGCTCAAATTCTTATTTCAGTAGTTATTGGAAACAAGGGATGACCGAAGATGGTCACAAAGTATTGAAAAAAGAAGACTCAGACGCCTTCTCTCACAACATGAAGTAACGCGATGACAAACAGCTCATTTAACTGGAAACCCGTTCTGTTGGCCAGCTTAGTCGTAAGTATTGGTCAACTCAGCATGGGTTTAGTTTTTCCTTCGCTGCCTTGGATAGCCAAAGATTTTTCGATTAGCGTCGATGAAGCACAACAACTGATAGCCATTTATCTACTAGGCTTTGGTCCATCACAATTTATTTATGGCCCGGTATCAGATGCAATTGGTAGACGTAAGGTGTTGTTATTTGGACTGTTACTTGCCTTGCTTGGTTTAAGTGTAGCGGTGGTCGGTAGCCAACACTTCGAACTACTGGTGCTAGGCCGCTTTATCCAAGGCTTGGGGGCAGGTTGCTGCGCCGTTTTAGGACGAGCCTCGCTAAGAGATAGTTATTCTAAGGATGAGCTTCCTAACGCGCTATCGTGGATTACCGTTGTCGCCTCATTCACGCCAATTGTCGCGCCTGTCATTGGTGGGTTTATCAATCATAATTTAGGCTGGCTTAGCGTGTTTATCTGCTTGCTTTGCTACATTTCGCTAGTTTGGGTTTTGCTGTATTTCTTATTCACAGAGACCCTACAAACCAAGTCTGCTTTGGCTAAGCCACAAAAAATAGTGTGTGACTATGTTGAACTGTTTCGTTCGCGCTACTTTGTCAGTTTTGCGGCAATTA
Source organism: Agarivorans sp. QJM3NY_33 (assembly GCF_050870865.2). NCBI lineage: Bacteria > Pseudomonadati > Pseudomonadota > Gammaproteobacteria > Alteromonadales > Alteromonadaceae > Agarivorans > Agarivorans sp. QJM3NY_33. Next base: position 2,173,178 of record NZ_CP194039.2, on the reverse strand, counting down.
ATTGGCTTAACTTCAGTTTGGTGGTGATCTCAGTATCACTGATGCCTTTCATCATGCAAGTCCAGATTGGGATGACTTCGGAAGAATACGCTTTATGGGCCTTAATACCGGCCAGTGGTCTACTCACTGGCAGCCTCATTTGTAATCGAGTTCGGCCAAAAATAGGAACCAAAGCAATGTTGTTCTGCTCACCAGTGGTTCATCTTTGCGCTGCAATCTGGTTGATTATGGCTCCATTAACACCGCTGGCGATGATGAGCGGCCAATTTTTAATGGCTCTTGGCAATGGAATTGCCCTGCCCTGCGCCATGACATTATTACTATTACCTTTTAAAGATAAGGCTGGTACTGTCGCCGCTTTAGCCGGTGGCTGCCAGATGCTGTTTGCCGCCCTGGCGAGTATGCTATTGCTCAAAATGGGCATGCATTACGCCTGGCATTTAGGATTAGTTATCGGACTATTTGCCTTACTAAGCAGCTTTAATATTTATTACGGCTTTAAGGCCTCGCCTCCAAAATCAAAGTCCGAGGCAACGGTATTATCGAGTTCAGTTTAACGAGTGGAATACGAGTTAAACTCTTTTTATTACAGTGCCTTAAGGCGATTAAATAGCCGTTCCATAATACATGCAGATCCGCTCACCATCGATTTCCCGGATCTTAAAGGGAATCTCATAAATTTGAGAGAGCACTTGTTCATCGATGACTTCCGCCACCGGTCCACTTTTAATCACCTCGCCCTTTTTCATTGCGACGATGTTATCGGCATAACAAGAGGCGAAGTTAATATCGTGGATCACAATCACCACCGCCTTATTCATCTGATGAGCCAAGCGACGCAGCGTACTCATGATCTCGACCGAATGTTTAATATCCAGATTATTTAGGGGTTCATCTAAAAAAATGTAATCGGTATCTTGTGCCACCACCATAGCAATAAAAGCCATTTGTCGCTGACCGCCACTAAGCTGATCTAAATAACTCTGTTGAATATGCTCGATATCTAAATGTTCTAAAGCTTGAGCAATAATTTGCTGATCTTGCTGGTTTAACCGCCCCTTCGAGTGAGGAAAACGGCCAAAAGCCACTAACTCTCGCACGGTAAAACGCATATGAATATTGTTGGCTTGCCTTAAGACTGCTAAACGCTTTGCCAGCGCTTCACTATCCCACTGCGCCAGTTCTTTACCAGCAATGAGCACCTCCCCTGCATCACAGTCCGTTAAGCGACTAGCCATCGACAACAAGGTACTTTTACCCGCGCCATTGGGGCCGATGATTGCACTCACTTCCCCCAAGGGAAATAGTGCACTGGCGTTGTTTACCACATAGTGATTACTGTAGATTTTTGACAAGCTGGTTAGTTTTATCATAGGACTAGTCTTGAGAGCCGTTAGTTAAATTTGTTACGCATCAGCAACAGCAAAAAGTAGCTGCCACCGATAAAATTAATGATCACACTGAGAGTGGTTTCAAAACTCAGGAGGTTTTCCACCAACCACTGTCCACCAACCAACAATACGGTTGCTAACAACGAGCAGGCGATCAGCAGGAGACGATGGTTGAAAGTCGTAAATAATTGATGTGTCAAACTCACCACAATCAATCCAAAAAACAAGATCGGTCCCACCAGTGCGGTAGAGATTGAAACTAATATTGTGACCACAAACATCACTTTCATGGTAAGCCGCTGTGTATCAATCCCTAAGCTTTTGGCGTTATCTGCGCCCAAGAGCAATACATCCAATTGACCAGACAGTCGATACAAGTAGCTAAGCGCCAAAAGTAAGGGAGCGATACACCAATAGACCAACTCACCGTTCACATTATTAAAGCTGGCGAACATCGACCCCTGAATGAGCGAAAATTCACTCGGATCCACCACCAGCGTAAAAAAGTTAGTCATACTGCTAAATAAGCTGCTACACACAATGCCAATTAGCAATAAAGTAAACACATCGTTGCTTTTACGCCGAAAATAAAGTGTAAACAGGCCCATGGCTAAAACCACCATGCTCAAGGTCGCAATTAAAAAGTTAAGTTTGCTATTCAGCATCAAGCTGCTGGCACTGCCAAATAGCAGTAAAATCAGCACTTGTATCAGCACGTAAAGGGAGTCAAAGCCTAGGATAGAAGGCGTTAAAATTCTATTATGAGTAATGGTTTGAAAAGCCAACGAAGAGGCTCCAATCGCGGCGGCAGCCAGCATCATTGCCAGTACTTTAGGGATCCGCCGTGACAAAAAGAATTGATAATTATCGAGGGTTAATCCCTTTGACAAAAAAAATGCAATAATAATCGCGGCCGCTATTGCCAGTAATGTCACCTTCATCGAATTAGCCATTGGACTTATCCTTTAACACTAATCCAATAAAAGTTATCCCACCCAAAATGCTAATAATCATTGAAATAGGAACTTCATAGGGAAACAATATGACTCGGCCAAGTACATCACAAATTAGAACTAAAACCACTCCCCAAAAAGCCGTCCAAGGTAAATTTCGCTTCATATTATCGCCCATGAATAGCGAGACCAAATTGGGAACAATTAAACCTAAAAATGGAATAACACCAACAATCATCACCACCGACGATGCCAACAATGCAACAATCATGACGCCTATCAAGATGATTTTCTGGTAATCCAAACCTATATTTTTAGCGAAGCTTTCACCAATGCTAGCGGCACTAAATTGACTTGCGTAATAGTAGGCGACTAGTGATACAGGTAAGGCTAAGTAGAGAATTTCGTAATTCCCCTGTAGCACCGAAGCGAAATTTGCAACGGTCCATGAAGACAAGGTTTGCATTAAATCGTATTTATAAGCGATGAAGGTGCTTAACGAAGAAATAACATTGCCATACATAATCCCAATGAGCGGAACCAGCACCGTATTCTTGAACTTTAAGCGCTGCAGGAAACGTACAAAGATTAAAGTGCCCAGCAGCGAGAATAATAGGATCACCCCAAGCTGAACTAAACTGTTCGCATCACTAAACAGCATAATGCTCAACACATAACCCAACATCGCGCAATCGATGGTTCCAGTGGTCGACGGTGCAGCAAAACGATTTTGTACGATTTGCTGCATGATTAAACCAGCGATGCTTAAACCAGCACCCGCCAAACAAACGGCCAATAGTCTTGGGATGCGGCTTGTTATAAAGATAAGCCAAGCTTGGTGATCACCTTGCAATAAGGCTTGCGGGCTAATGCTCGCCACCCCGACAAATAGCGAACAGCTTGCTAAGCTAAACAAAGCAAGCAGCGCGCACAATACGCGATTTATTTTCATAGTAAAAATTGCCCAGACAGGGGACTACCTTAAATTAATTGAATGCCTTATGAACATCATCCAACATGATTTGAGTAGCCCTTGGCCCTCCGGCGCTTAAATACCAAGCTGCGGGATCAACAAACACAATCCGCTGATGTTTGGCGGCAGGCGTACTCGCCACCAACGGATTATTAAATAGTGATTTAGCACGTCCAGAGCTGCGTCCTATTGCTTGTTCGCGGTCTAGTACCAATAAAACATCGGGCGCTGCATCGGCAATATATTCGAAAGAAATGAGATTTCCGTGAGGACCCACTGTCGATTCAACATTTTTAGCTAACGAAGACAAAAAACCCAATTCTTGATATACCAAAGAAAAACGACTGTTATCTCCGAAACTGGCTAAATTGTTTCCATTATTCATCACCGTGAGCGCTGTTAATTGTTGTTGCTCACTCAAGTGATGTTGCGCGGTGAATTGTTGAGAGAAACCTTGAATTAAAGTTTCTGCTTCAGCTGACTTACCGAACAACTTGGCTAAATTACGCCAGTTAGTTTGGGTGTCTCGCCAATAGTGGCCGGGCTCCACATAAAACATATAGGTGGGTGCAATCGCTGAGAGCTCTTGATAAACCTTCATCATTCGCGCTTCTGCAATAATCAGGTCTGGCTTAAGCGAATATATCGCTTCAAAATCTGCCTCGGTGTTACTTCCTGCGCTACCATATTGCTCAGTTTGATATTGCTTTAGGTAATCGGGTAACAAGCTTTTAACAACACCCACGGGCTTAATTCCTAGCGCATCCACCAAATCTAAGCTGGCATGCCCCAAAACCACCACTCTTTTAGGTGAACTCTCAAGGGTTAGTTCCCCCATGTGGTGACGTACCGTGAGACTTTCTGCCAATACTGCGCCAGACACCAAACATAGCGCAGTAACCAGCACTGCTTTACCCCAAACTACCAACCGATTTTTGACAGACATGTTCAACTCAAACTCTCTATAAGATCAAAAAATATGCAACGTGATTACACGTTCAAAATAAAGCATCCAAATAGTTAAACTAAAAAATAATCGCAAAGCCACGCGCTAGATCAACTTAAAGTTAAATTTAAATGCAAATCATTCTTGTTGACATCAACAGTAACAAATAGACTTCATCCGTCAACTGAATATTGTTAATAGTAGCTATCCATCTTATGAATTTACGAAGTATCGATCTCAACCTACTGCTGATATTGCAGCAACTGTTAAATCAAAAGCATGTCTCCAAAACCGCTCGGTCTCTCAACATCAGTCAACCCTCGGTGAGTCGCGCACTACAAAAGCTCAGAGTCATTTTTAAAGATGAACTACTGGTCAGAACCAATCAAGGTTACGATTTAACTAACCGTGCTAAAGTTTTACTCAAGGATTTAGAGCGTCTGATTGCGGAGATGGAAACCCTGTTTGACGGCCAACAATTTGAGCCCGCCAACAGTAGAAAAACCATCAAAATGTTCGGTCTACTGCCAGATATCAACTATCTACTACCGCCCTTTTTTAAACTGCTGCGTCAACAAGCCCCCAATATGACGCTAGACGTTGACACTATCCCGCAAGATCATTTTAGTCCCCTGGAAAATGGTGACACCCACTTTGTACTCTCTGCATTTACACCTAGTTCTAGCCAACAAGAACTCTATCGCATGCCCATCGCTCAATTGGAATTCAAATTGGTGATGAATCAGGATCACCCCTTAGCCAAGCAAGTGATCAACTTGGACAACCTACTTGAGTGCAATTTTGGGGCAATTTCCATTCAAGGTGATAAACGCTTTACCTTAGAACAACAACTCCGAAATAACGGCTTACTAACAAAGCAGCAACAGCTTCGAGTTCCGCTGACACTGACCAACTTTAACGCAGCCGCCTGCCTAGCCGAGGTGAGTGATATTATTTTCCAGCTGCCTGCCCACTTTGCCGACAGCATTTGCCAAGGACGAAATTTGGTGGCCCGCTCAAACCTAAAAGCACTAAAAATCAATAACCCAATCATCTATTTGTACTGGCATAAGCGCCATCATAACGACGCAATGTGTTGTTGGGTAAGGGAACAGTTTAAAGCACTTTACAATAACAAAGCTGACAAGCCGCTCAACTAAACGTTTTGCTTAGTCTTATCAGAGCCAGTATGCAATAGATGAATAGTTACCATACAAATTTACAATGGCACTCGCGTTGACTTCATCGGGAAATTCACCGACTTTAGCGCAAATTATTCTCATTAGCATTATGGATATACCAATGACATTGTCAGGAAACGCTCGCTTACGCACTGCTCCGACTTACTTCGTCGCTGCACTTACAACACTTAGTAGCCCCAGCATATTGGCCAACGAGGGCGAGCAAACCACTGAGAAATTTGAACAGATAGTTATCACGGCATCGCGTACCCAAGCGAGCGTGGCAAAAGCCCCTGCCTCTATTTCAGTGATTAGCGCCGAACAAATTCAAAGTAAACCCAACATCAACTTGGCAGATATAGTTAAAGAAGCGGTGGGCGTAGAATCCATCAAAGAAAGTGGCCGAGCTGGGCGTGAGCAAGTCAGTATTCGTGGTATGGATGCTAAATATACCTTAGTACTAGTGAATGGTCGACGAATGAGCTCTAGCAGTGCGATTGTGCGAGGAAATGACTTCGACCTTTCCACAATTCCGGTCGACAGCATCGAACGCATCGAAATTATTCGCGGGCCAATGTCGGCGCTCTATGGCTCGGATGGGATGGGCGGTACCATTAATATCATCACCAAAACACCACAAAATGCTTGGCAATCTACCCTCAACGGTAACTTATCAAGCCCAGCCGATGGCAACGGTGGCGAACAATACTTACTTGGCTTAAATACTGGCGGCGCATTAATCAACGACAAGCTATATGCTCGCTTTGCGCTCAACGAAAGCTATCGAAATTCTTGGAACCCCTACACAGGCACTGGCAATACCAGCAACGGCTCCTACGACCGAGCCGATGTAACCGCTATCGAGAAACGCGATACTCTAAGTATGCAAGGAGCGCTGTCTTGGTATCTTAACGATCAGCAAATTATCGATTTGGATCTCAGCTATAGCGATGACTTTCGAGACTCCCTAATCGAAGGGAATAAAGGCGGCCAACCGTCGATTACCGCCAGTGAACAGAAAGTAATACGCCATAGTCAAGCACTGACTCACAGCGGTTTTTGGCGCTGGGGAGATAGCCAAACGCGCTATTCTCACGAACAAGTCAAAGTTGAAGGCCAAGCCACTAGCGAAGACGCGCTAGAAACCAATCATATTTTCGAATCTTCAGCCACCACTTATCTGGCTACCCACAGCTTAACCTTTGGTGGTGATGCCCGTTATAGTTCCCTTGACGACCCCAATAACTTACCGAATAGCAAACAAACTAGTGTTCAGCAGCAAGCGCTATTTGTGCAAGATGAATGGGCCTTTGCGAGAGACTGGACCGCCACGCTAGGTGCTCGTGTCGACCATCACCAAGACTTTGGGACCGAGATAAGCCCTCGCGCCTATTTGGTTAACCAAGTTAATCCAAATCTAGTGATTAAAGGCGGTGTGGGCAAAGCCTTTAAGGCACCAACCATGGTACAGCTGAATCCAGATTTTACGCTCTCTAGCTGTGGCGGCCATTGTTATGTGGTTGGTACCCCAGATCTCCAGCCAGAAACCAGTGTCAACTACGAACTCTCGGCTTTATATCATCAGCACTCGTGGTCACTCGCCGCCACAATATTTAGAAATGAAGTCGATAACCTGATCCAACGTAGTGGTACTCAAATCGATGATGGCCAATACGATAGACCCTATGAATACTATGAAAATGTAGAGCAAGCCCTATTTCAAGGCTTAGAACTCGAAAGCAGTGTTGAGCTTTCAGCACAGTTGAGTATTAAAGCAAACTATAGCTTTACCGATGCTCGCGATGCGACTACCAATCAACAGCTCACCAATCGCTATAAGCATTCTTCACTGTTGCAACTCAACTGGAAGCCAAGCGAGCACTTATCAGCATTCACCAGTGCCAACTATCGCGGTCGAAAAATAATCGAACAAAATGACAATGGGGAAGAACTAATCCAAGCACCATATACCCTCATCAACATCGGCTTAAATTATCAGCTAAACGACAGCTTTAAGTTTCGCGCAGGGATCGACAACCTAAGTAACCAAAAGCTAAGCGACGATATTATTGCCTTAGGTCATGTGGAATCGCCACGCACTTATTATGTTGGTATGTCTGCTAATTTCTAGGAGAAAGTTTAATAAGCGGCTTCGCCCTATTTAAAAGAGGCGAAGCGCCTATCAAATGTCATCAATCAAGGTCATCACCGCGGATGAATTACCATAGCGTTTACCAGCATCTTGGTCTTCGCCACACAAAAAAGTCCAACGAACGCAGCGGGAAACGCAATGACAATTTTAGATATTGACTAACATTTCGCTAGTTAAGATGGATATCTTGTTATCTTTAGTTTAAGTTGCTGCAGACATTTGCTAAATCGCGCTTAAGCGCGAGCTTGCTTTCGAACTATGTCTGAACCATCAGCTTTGCTGAGGCGTGTATTGGCTCAGAAATCATCAAACCGAGTCACCTACTGTGAATTTAGCCACCAATCAGCATGATTAACGCTTGAGAACTAAATAATTGCAGTGGTGTTCACTTCACTAACACTGTTACTGTCCCTGTAGTTTTTATCATGGATGTCCATGCTCTTCTTATTAAACGCTGACTGCACTTCTTCGACTGTATACCAGGGCGGGAGCATACTTTGATGGATTTATAACCCAAAGAAGACTCGTGCCCGATAATCGTCGCTCCATCCCGCTTTCTTCAACTTCACTTTGTGACTTGGCGCTCCACAATCGCATTGTTTGAGCATGTTCATCACAAAACGTCTAAATAGAGCTATGTTTTCCACCGCTCCGTCTAAAGTAATGCGAGAGTTATCCTCTTTAAAAACAACATCTAATACGTAATGCTGGCTGTTTTCAATTCGCCAATGCTGACGAATATAGTGGCCTAACAATTTGTGATTCGGTGACATTGAGCTTATGTAATACGAGGTATCTACAGTGCCTTTCCCATTTATCACGCGGTGGCGTTCCACTGCTATGATGCTTCTTACCGTTGGCCATTTCTTTGCTAACTCTTCGGGCAACTTGGCCTTTAGTTGAAAGACGTATCGCTCTTCGCTACGACCATGGTGTTTTTCTTTAATTTCAGTGACGACCTTCTCTTTACCAGCATCAAAGACGGCTTGAAACTGCTCAACAACAGCCGCTCTCAACTTTGGTTGGTTGTTTTTTACTTGAACGACAACATGAGCCTTCTTTTCTGCGATTTTCTCTAGTGTATCGCGCTGACAATGTAGAGCATCAACGGTGACAACACAGCCTTTTACGTTAATAACATCAAGCATTTGGCGCACAACGCTAATCTCGCCGTTCTTGTTCGCTGTCGGTTTCTGACTCAGAACGAGACCACGTTCAGTATCATAGGCTGTAACCAATTGTAATGCTGTTTTCTTGTTATTTCGGTACGAACCACGCAGTACTTTTCCGTCAAATGCGATGATGGCTCTGTTTTGATTCGTTCGCTGCTCGTTAATCCACAGAGCTAATGCCTCAAGCAAAGACTCCGCGACAACAGAACGCAAAATGCGTGCAATCGTGTGTCGTCTTGGGATCCCGTGTTCAAATGGTCTATATTTCCTCAGCCAGCCCAACTTCTCTTCTCCATAATATTCAATGTCTTGCCAGCCTTCACATCCTGATGCGATAGCACTGATAACAAGGAAAATCACGTCAATAAGGTCATGCTTTTGATTGATGTCAGATCGAGTATCCTCGACGACTGATAAATGTTCAATTATGTTCAAAATAACTATGTAGCTTAGGGTTTAGAGGTATTAGATCATATCTGTTAACAAAGTGCGATCCCGCCCTGGACTGTATACGGCGGGTTTCTTTTATGCACAACCCTATGGCAATTAGGGCACAGTGGAACTAAATCAATGATTGGGTCAATTTGATAATCAGCACCAATTTCAGAAATAGGTTTGATATGGTGAACCTCAATAATACCTTCAGCAATTTCCCCATAAAGTTCACCCATATTATTTAAACAGCATTGACATGTTAATCCGTGGTGCTCGATACAAGCAGCATGAGCATATCGATTTCGTTCAAATTTATTGACTTGAATTTGAACCCTTTTTCCTTCCCACAAAGGAGTGTCAGTTTCAATTTCAGGTAATACAGCTGACTCTTCATTTACAATATTTAATACTTTTTCATGTAATTCAGATTCACTTAATTTTTTAAGAGAATCATTAACTTTTACACGAGATGATCTCTTCTCTGCGCCTTTATAACCTGCTCTATGTGGGAAAAATGCATCATATTCATCTCGCAGTCTCTTCAATGAACTGTCTGGCATTGAAAAGAATCTAGAGTAACTAATAAGTAAATTCGTCATATTTTTATTAGGCTCAAGATTTTTATAAGAATCTGGAAATTTTGCCAAATAGTAGGCAACGACATGTGCTTCTTCTGGGATATGAGCCATTGGATTCTCCTGCACTATGAATAAAAATATAACGCTGAGCTCAGTTGCAAAAATACCTGGCGCTACATTTTGGGTACCAAAATTCGTGACAGGTATTTTTGTCAATTGCAGCGATTTGTGTACGCCCAGCATGGGCATGAACTAATGAGGTGAAAGTCCTCTGTAGGAAGGTCACCGTTTAATAATATTTTGATTATTAAACGCTAACTACTAGCGAATGGCAAGGGCATTGCCTCGAGGGAATGTCTGAAGGAAGCCGGACGCCTTTTTATCTAAAGAGAGGGCGAGCTGATGAACAAGAACATCATATGAGGCGTAGGCTGGAGGCGAGTTGGCACAAGACAACGAAGCCATGTGATCTAACGGCTACCGTATATGATGCAGCAGTGCAGAGAAAAGAAAAAGTGCATGTTCTACTTCTTATAAACAAAGAGTGGGAGAACTGCTTAACAAGCGATTGTTTAACTCACGCTATGGCGATTTAAGCAGACGGCTTTTTTTAGATAAAAAGTCCCAATGCCGTTCTATTGTGTAATGGTTGGGACATGGTGAAGGCCTGAACCTGAAAATCAATGAGGAGCCTGTGCAGCTCATTGTCTCCGTATCCGACCGGACTGAGGAGTCATGGCGCAAAAACAGAAGCCATCATTGGAATGCAAAGGAGCTAATCGGCCGTTGTATTTTAACCGTTTTCAGGAAACGCCCTGTGCGGAGCCGCATGCAGGGTGTTGTGGGGGCTGGAGGTTAGATACCTCCGGCTACCCGATTAGCTATTTTTTAACCTTTTGACCATAACAAACATTCCTATCTGATACCTATCAGTTTTATAAGGTATTTCATCAATTATTCCAAATTGATGCCGTAGATAGAATTTTTGGGCTTTCACGTTGTTTTTTAACACATCCAGCCACACGTATTTACTATCAAGTTCTGCTGCAAGTTCCATTACACGCTCAATTAGTGCTGAACCTAGATTATTGCCAACACTATCCTTTTTTAGATAGATTTTTTGCAATTCAATGCATGGTTTCCCCATACCATTCAGCTCTGAATTTATGTTTAATTTGGCAAAACCGACCAATGTATTGTTTCTAAGAACTAGTAGATAGCGATGACTTGATGGCGATTTTATACACGATTCAATTGCTTCATTTGTAAAATCAGTATTTAAAAAACTATCAATGTCATGCCAAATATCGGCAAAGTGTTCTTTATATATGCTACGACCTAAAACTGATATTGCTGAAACATCGTCTAATGTCGCTTCTCTTATATTGAATTCCGATTCCAAACTTATTTGTACCTCATGACTTGGATAGCTAACAGTATATTAATATGCAAATCCCCATCTTTCACGCATGCGAAGTTACCACCTTTCACGCACCGCAGAAATTCACGCACCCTCTTATATTTAAATTTATCAACAGCATACCAGTCTATCAGCATTTTGACCATGCGTGAAAGGTGGTCATGTATTTGCAGAAAGATGGGAACCAACCAAGCTGTATACCATCACAGTAGTTTACCCATAAAAAAAGAAAAGCTAAGCGTAAGCTGGTTTTTCAGGAGTATAGCTTTGGCTTGTCGTAACAAGTAATACGACAACAATGAGATAAATCATGAATGCTGAACTATTCACTTACAGCAAAAATTAATCAGACTTTAATGTATTGATCAATACTTTATTGTACGCCAACAATTGGCCGAACTAATCGCCATTTAGACTGTCCGTAATTATTTGTTGATGCAGCTTTAAATATTCAATGTCTGCTATATAAGCCAAATGATGGTCATCCTTGAGATTAGCAATAAATGCCTCATTCCCTTTGGCTGCTTGGTCGTGCATAAAATCAAGCAAGGCTTGTATCCTCGATATCATCACATCAACTAACTGGACACGCTCGGAATATGGCAAGCCATATGAATCACAAAATTGCTTTGCACGAATGGATTGCAGCCTTAAATCCCCCAAGGCATCATTCGGTTTAGTCTTAAATGGTGCCCAGCAATAAACAGCGTAAGCGACATCCCAAATTCTTGGAGCTGGATGCGCGGTATCAAAATCAAAAATACCAACCACTGTATTTCCATTTAATGCCACATTGTATGGTGCATAATCACCGTGGCAGATGACTTCTTGTGGTTCTCTTCCCGGTAGCAACCACTTTAATTGATTGCTTTGTCCACACTGAACAAATGAAACGGTGGCATCGTGATATAGACGTAAAACAGCGGCTGCAGAACATAATGCAGCTTTCGTTGCGATAGCACCGACCAATGGGTAGTTGTAAACATCACCAAGTATATAAGATAGGATCTCATGTCCCTGCTCATCGAAACCAAATGATTCTGGAGCGCCGTAAAACTGCTCACGTTTTAAGTGCCTGAGTAATTGGTGAATCGATTGCGACCAAAATCCACAGGGACGATAAACCTTGTCTGCTAAACGAAAAACCGAGCCTTTTCGGCCACCTTGAAGTTCTTCCATAAGGCTCCTGCTGTCTCATATTTGATGCATTGACTACTAGGTGTGGTATCACGACTTCATATCGATTTCAGTAGCATCAATCATAAATCTACAACTAAGTTACGCTAAAAAGGGTTATTGTCGATGGAAGAACAACATTAAGAACCAAGTAAAAATCACAGTTAAAATAGTACTCACCTGCAAAACAGAAAACCCCCAAATATAAAGAAAAGCCAGTCATTTCAATTGACTGGCTCTACACTTAAAAGAGCGATTGAAAGCTTACTCAGCAACAGTATTTAAGCATGTTTCACCGCCTTCCTGGTCAAGAAGATAAACGGAACTAAGGCGATAAATAACACCATCAAAATGGTAAACAAGTCAATCGTCGACATCATGAATGATTGCGTCGTAATTGAACCATTTAAAATGGCTAAGGTAGTTTCAGAATGTCTCTGTAGCGAAGGCGCAATCAAAGGATTATACGGAGAGATATGCTCCGCCATAACCGAATGGTGTAAGCTAGCATTTCTCGACCAAATCCAAGTGGTCAACGACGAAGCAAAGCTAGCGCCAATGGTGCGTATAAAGGTCGACAATGAGGCGGCATCAGAGACATCGGGCCCACTAAGATCTGACAACAAAATAGTTGTCATCGGCATAAAGAACAACGAAATACCGATCCCCATAAACAGTTGAACCGCCGCGATGCTCGCAAAATCAATCTCGATATTGAATTTAGCACGCGCGTAACAACTGATCCCAATGACCAGAAATGATGTCGCGGCTAATTTCCGCATATCAAGATGACTACCAAACCGTCCCAGAATAGGAGTCATAAATAGCGGTATCACGCCCAATGGTGCCGCTGCAAACCCAGCCCATAAAGCTGTATAGCCCATTTGACTTTGTAACCACTGCGGCAGGATCAAGTTAATACTAAAAAAGCCAGAATACCCCAAGGTCAATAAAATAGTACCAATGCAAAAATTACGATTGGCAAAAAGGCGCAGGTTGATGATTGGATTCTCATCGGTGAGCTCCCAAATCACCATAAATACCAGCATAATCACCGCAAATACGGTGCCGCCAATGATCCATGGGTTTGCAAACCAATCCAGCTCATTTCCTTTATCCAGTACAATTTGTAAGGCACCAACCCCTAAAGCCATGGTTGCTAAACCAATAATATCCAGTCTTGACTTAACCGGCTTATGTGGACGGTCTTTGAGCTGGGTCAAAATAACCATCACGGTAAATATACCGATAGGAATATTGATTAAGAAGATCCATGGCCAACTATAGTCGTAGGTTAACCACCCACCTAAGATAGGCCCAACAATCGGACCCACTACCGCCACCATCCCCAGCAATGCCAAAGCCATACTGCGTTTTTCTTTGGGAAAGATAGACAACAGCAAGACTTGACTCATCGGAAACAGCGGTGCAGCGGCAAAACCTTGCAAAGTACGGAATAACACCAGCTCGCCCATACTTTGCGAAATACCGCAGAGGAAGGAAGTGACACTAAAGGCGATTAGCGCACCAACATACAACTGTACTTCCCCCACTCTACGACTCAACCACGCGGTAATCGGCAAACCAATGGCATTACTCACGGTGAAGGAGGTAATGACCCAAGTCCCTTGATTGAGACTCACGCCCATATTCCCCGCAATTGTCGGTAGTGATACGTTGGCGATCGTAGTGTCGAGTACTTGCATGAACACACCAAGCGCAATTGCAAATACACACAGGCCCATATTGGCGGGTCGAAACCCCTGTTGTTCACTCATTTCACTACCTTTCTATTTCTGGGCAACGTATAACTCGCCCAAAATATCGTTTTCAGAAATAATGTGAACGATCAAATCATCAACGCCTTGCAACGATTGTGCGTATACATCGGTTTGGTAACGCGCTACCGCCTTTGAGTTCTTTTGCGCCAATAACTGACCACTGGTGTCTTTGGTATCAACGTGTACCATCATCGATAAACCGATCCGCAGTGGCGATTTTTCAATTTCGCGTTTATCTAAGGCAATTCGCACCGGTAAGCGCTGTACCACTTTAATCCAGTTACCAGTGGCGTTTTGCGCCGGGAGGATAGAAAAGGCACTACCAGTACCAATCCCTAAACTCTCAACCGACCCGTGAAACTCCACCTCATCACCATACAAATCAGAGGTGAGAGTCACTGGCTGACCAATCCGCATATCATTGAGTTGCGTCTCTTTGAAGTTGGCATCAATCCATACTTCATCCAATGGAACCACAGCCATTAAGGTTGAACTTTGATTAATCCGTTGACCCACTTGCACATTGCGCTGTGCGACATAACCTGAAACCGGAGCAACCAAACGAGTACGTTGCTTCGCCAAATAAGCTTGTTTCACTTTAGTGATTGCAGTTTTGACCAAGGGATGGGTTTCAACAGTGGTGTTATGGATCATCGCTTGGTGGGATTTCAACTGCTGCTCTGCAACTGCCAGTGTTTTCTTGGCTGAATTCACCATGTCTTTGGCATGGCTTAAATCTTCTTGAGAAAGGCCACCCGCTTTCACCATATCTGCGCGACGTTTTAAATCACTTTTAGCTTTATTTAAAGCGATGGTCTTCTCATCAACCACGGCTTTTGCTTGTGCAACATTGTTAAACAAACCACGAACTTGGCGAACCGTTTGCGCTAGGTTTGCCATCGAACTTTCAAAAGCGACTTCGGCATCGGCATCATCAAGACGAACCAATTCTTGGCCTTTTTCAACATAATCACCGTCGTCGGCCACAATTTTAGTAACAGTCCCGCTGATTTCTGGGGTGATTTGAACCACGTTACCATTCACATAAGCATCTTCGGTTTCTTCATTGTCTACGACATAATTTGTGTAGTAATAACTCACGCCTACACCCGCAAGCAACAGCACTGCTGCAAAAATAGTGAAACTTTTTTTACGCTTACCTTTTTGGGGAGACGCTACATTTTCAATATGTGTATCTTGCATTCTTATAACCTTAATAACGACTAGTTATCAGCACGAGTAGAGGGAACTGATTGCTCTTGGCGAAAGCCACCGCCTAAAGCCCGCACCAGTAGCACTTGCTGTTCTTGCTGCTGATTTTTTAACAATGTAAACGACGATTCAGCCAAAATAAGTTGCTGCTCCGCCATAAGAACTTCAAGCTGGCTTCCCATCCCAGCTTCGTAACGTTTTTCGGTGATCACGTAACTCTTGTCTGCCAAGTGCATACTTTCGTGAGCATCTTTGAGCTGAGTCTGAATAGACTGGAGGGACAAAATGCTATCACTGACTTCACCCAGCGCATTCACCAAGGTTTTGTTGTACTGCGCGACAGCAGTATCGTAACCCGCTGTTTTTTCGATTAATGTTGCTTTTAAGCCAGTGGTGAATAGCGGCAGAGAAATCGCAGGTTGCACGCTCCAAGCACGACTCGCATCTTCAAACACTGCATCACCAAGCATGGCTTTAAATCCAGCGGTCGCACTAAGATTCACATTTGGATAAAAACGCGTTTTTGCAGAATCAATTTCTTTACTCATGGCTTCTACCCGCCACTTCGCAGCCACAATATCGGGACGGTGAGAAAGTAAGTTTGCAGGCACCTCGCGCGGTAACGCTAAGTGAGTATCCATATGGACGCTTGGACGATGAATGCTCGTTGCAATATCAGGACCTTGGCCAACTAAAGTCGCTAAGACATTTTTAAGTTGCTTCACCGCTAGTGTGCGTTTCTTTAGGGTTTGCTTAGCCGACGCAGCACCGCTTTGTGCAGTGTAGAGTCGATCTTCAGAAGTTAAACCGTGTTTAAACAGGCGTGATGTAATATCAACAATCCCCACAGTACGATCTAAATCTTTCTGCGCCAAATCTTGCAAAGCGTAGGCATTCGAGAGTTGAACATAGCGATGAACAATCGCTGTCGACAGGGTAATTTTCGCGGCCTGATGATCAACTTCAGCCGCCCGCTGGTTATTCACCGCAGCTTCCCAGCTATCGCGCTCTCCCCCCCACAAATCAAATGAGTAATAGCCATTCAAACCAAGGTTATAAACAGTGCCATAGCGATTCCCCTGCAAACTATAATCTTGGGAACGGGATAAACGCGCTCTTGATACACCGGCGTCGGCGGTAATCACCGGATCAAATTGAGCGTCTGCCGCCATCACCATCGACGACGCATTGACTAAAGCTGCATTTGCTAACTGAATATCTGGGCTATTTTTTAAAGCTGTTTTAATCAAACGCTCTAATTGAGGGTCATCAAGTGGTAGCCACCAATTTTCGGCTGGCCATAGTGCAGGTGATAAATGCTGTGCATTAAGAACTTCACTGTGCTCAATTATCGATTTTTCGGCCAATTGATTGTGGGGCTGGATATTTTTCGGCGCAGCACAACCATATAACAGCAGCGTCACCATCACTGGCGTTAACTTTGTATATTTTCTCATTCAGGGTCTGTACCTTTCAAATATTTTTTCTGGCAATTCTCAGGAATTTTAGAAGTGACAATCTTTATCAGACAATGACGAAATTGCTCGATTTCTTGCTTCGATAGCGCTTGAGTTAACTCATCGATAGCACTTTTCGCAAGCGGTAGCGAACGTTCGACCACCGAACTCCCTGTCGGGGTTAAATGGATGATCTGCGAACGACGATCCGTCGGGTCTGGGACTCGTTCTATAAGTGATTTTTTTTCAAGTCTATCCAACATTCGAGTAATCGCACTATTATCAACATTGAGCGATTTTCCTATTTCTGAAGGCCTATTCAGGCGAAAATGATAAATCTGAAACAAGACCTTTGCCTGGGTAGACGTAATGTCCTCGGGGATAAGATGTTGGTCTAAAAGCCTATCTTTGATGTAACAGCTTTTACCTAGCAAAAAGCCGATATTATCTAGCATAAAATCTTTTTGTTCTTTGGTTACGGTCATCACTCACTCACAAAATGATTGCCACTGCACTAGTTGCCTATGCAATTATTGTTACTGCAATGATAATTGCAAAAAATGTGATGTCAATCGATATATCTCATTTGAGGATAAAACCGGCTATAACTCATTGGGAAAATGCCTGTAAAAACCTTCACGATTGCTGAAGCTGCGCTATATCTGAATGAGGCTGATAAAACACGAGCATCACTTTCACACAAAATAGAATGTGTTATTTATCAGGTGTTAAACTAAGTTTTAAGCTCGATGAAGGCATTAATTTAAATGATAAGTAGAAAGCATTTAGCGAAGGCGTATCTATCGGATTGAAGCTAAGAAAAACTAAGTTTGGACCGCTATTCAAATAAATAGACGTTCAAATAGTGCTAGTGAGGCAAGCTTATACCAATCTGATTCATTATATGATCAACTTATTGCGCCGAGTAAATCTGCCGATAACCAGCCATGAAGTGCAGTAACTAGTGACTCTAATTACAATATACATCATACATTTAGCGCTGATTTAGGTTAACAAGAATGAACAATTAATGAGTTCGATTGGCATTAGGCCAGCCCAAACTCCAAAACGCTATTGATATAGCCTACGCCGCAAAAAAGACTAAGCTAAGTGATATAAGCAATCGACTGATTCAATTGAAATTTATGGAATGTAATAGAATATGTGGGATTGGGTGGCAACCCTATCAGCCACATCCCGGCACTCGAGTCGTCTGCTGCGGTTGCTCCCTTCCGGGCCTGGCCGAGTTCACAGAGTATCAATGCGGGAGGACCAACAGGGCCACCATAGATGAGCTTCCGAAGAAGCGAGGCTATTCTCGCTTAAGCCTTCCCTTATTGCAAACGCTAAAAGTACTTTTCCACCCTAGAATCGGTCTGTTTGCTCAAGTTTTAATCCTTATGAGTCTATTTAGTCAACCTATGGCGGTTGCCCAGCCCTTTGATCAGCAACTATGGGATGAATTACTACAAGAATATGTGCATTGGCCAGTTGCTAATAATGAAAGTCGAGTTGATTACAGCAATTTTGATCAAGCTAAATTGCAGCGTTACTTGGTATCCGTTGCGAAGGTAAGCCAAGTCCAATTTAATGCCTGGACTCAAGATCAACAACTGGCCTTTCTAATTAAT
This sequence comes from Agarivorans sp. QJM3NY_33, assembly GCF_050870865.2. NCBI lineage: Bacteria > Pseudomonadati > Pseudomonadota > Gammaproteobacteria > Alteromonadales > Alteromonadaceae > Agarivorans > Agarivorans sp. QJM3NY_33. The sequence goes on along the minus strand of NZ_CP194039.2, from coordinate 2,154,720 downwards.
GCTTATAACGCTTATACAGTGCAATTCGTCTTAAGTGCCTACCCAAACATTACTTCTATTCGAGACTTAGGATCGTGGTTTCAATCGCCCTGGAAGAAAAAGCGCTTTGATCTATTTGGGGAAAAGGTCAGCCTTGATGATATAGAACATGAATTGATTAGGCCTGTTTACAATAATCCATGGATCCATAGCGCAGTCGTTTGTGCCGCAAAAAGCTGCCCGCCCTTACAAAGCACAGCCTATCGTGCGGAGCATCTGCAACAACAACTAGAGCGCGCGTTTCGAGCTTTCTTAAACAGTGACAAAAATACTTACCATGCAACAAATAACCAGCTACAGTTATCATCGATATTTAAGTGGTACAAAGAAGATTTTGGTGCTGACTTAAAACGTTACTTAAGTCATTATTCGAAAGAATTAAAGGCTGAACCGCGGGAGCTCCAAGCCGCCTCAATTGTTTATCTGGATTATGATTGGTCACTCAATGCTTATGAGTAAGGCAATAAACATAAAAAAACCTGCATCCGCAGGTTTTTGTTAGAATAAAAGCTTAAAACAAACGACGAGATAGTTCGTATAAGTCTTCATTAAATGGACGTTTCATATTTTCGATACAATCAATAATATCGTGATGGACCATTTTATTATTTTGAATACCAATGCAACGACCCCCCTCGCCTTCAAGTAGCAAGTCGACCGCGTAAGCCCCCATACGACTGGCCATCACTCGGTCACGACCGGTTGGAGTACCACCACGCTGAATATGACCCAGAATCGTCGCTCGAGTTTCCCGACCCGTCGCCATTTCAATACCTGCCGCCAACTCATTCACATTAGTGATATGTTCGGTGATGGCAATAATCGCATGTTTTTTACCTTTTTTCTGGCCATCTTTTAAGCTTTTGAGCAACTCTTCGCGACTAAAGCCCTTTTCAGGAATAATCACATACTCTGCACCACCTGCAATACTCGCCTGCATCGCAAGATCGCCACAGTAACGTCCCATGATCTCGATCACCGAAATACGATTATGTGAAGAAGAAGTATCCCGAATACGGTCAATCGCATCTATCACAACATTGAGTGCCGTATCAAAACCAATCGTATAGTCAGTCCCTGCAATATCATTATCGATGGTACCTGGCAAACCAATACATGGAAAACCCATTTCAGTTAACTTTTTGGCGCCCATGTATGAACCATCACCACCGATGACAACTAACGCTTCAATACCGTGTTTTTCTAAGTTTTTAACGGCAACTTCCCGAACCGCGAGTTCTTTAAACTCAGGAAAACGAGCGGAGCCTAGAAAAGTACCACCACGGTTGATAACATCGGAAACACTGAAGCGATCCAATTTTTTAATATTGTCTTCATGCAGGCCCATATAACCATCATAAATACCATAAACTTCAATGCCTTGAGACAAGGCACTACGTACCACTGCTCGTACGGCTGCATTCATACCAGGGGCATCACCACCACTAGTTAAAACACCAATTTTTTTAACCATCATTCCCTCACTAAAAGCTGAATTGACCAAATTTACAAAAATAATTCAACAAATATGTCCGATAGGATCATTTCTAAACCAAAGATATACCGTGATAAACAGATCTATCAGAACAAAAAATCTTTAAAATAATAGAGTTATTGCGATATACATCGCCATTAGAGACTCTTTTTTGTGTCGGCATTGTGCCATGCACAAGATTAACCTTTTATGACCCTAATCAGATAACGCCGACATTTTGGAACAAATTCTCATACTTGTCCAAAGTTAATCTGAGCCTCATTAGCAATCACCAATTGATTCAGGCATACAGCGCATTTATTTAGTTAAACATCAATTTAAACCACAAAACGAAGTAAATAGTTCATTTTTGATTCACATTTATGTAGCATGGCGCCCACATACTGAATGTCATACAAATGATTTTTCAGTTTTTATGCTTTAAAAGGAGATCACATGAAGTCTGAACTTCACTATATTATTGAACGAAACATCGCAACTAACCGCAAAGCCGTGATGAATTACAATTTACTAAAACAACAACAGCAAGATACTACGCCCGAGTCCCAAACAGCAGCCGCCACAACCTCTGCATAAGCAAGCGCACAGATACCAAAAAGGAGGCTTTGCAGCCCCCTCTGGTATTTGTATTTACTTAGCTTTAATGACCGGATCTATTGCATGTAACGTTGGCGATAAATGAATCACGCCATCGGCTTGAGTATCCAAAGAAAGAATATTTGTCTTACTAATTCGATGACGATATATCTCGCGTAGATATTTCACCGCATTCTCCACATTTTTAAAGCCAAGACGAATATCGTTAATTGACACAAACTTATTTGAGTCTCCAATCAGCTCTCGATATTTTTTTTCATACATAGGCTTAATCGCGTACCAATTCGTATCAAGAATTTTAGCCGGATTTTCAAACTCCCATAAAAATGCATGTAACTCTTCGGGCTTAAACTCATCTTCCATAATAAAGCGCAATATAGCTTGATCAATGTCGTCATTATAACGGAACTCATCTTTCGCAAAACAGCGCTTAATATAAGCGACAACCAAGGTTAAAAAGTCATCACTCAAACATGGGCTTTTCGCAACCAGTGTCGTTAAAGATAAATTCGCTGAAGCCCCAATTACCAAGGCATAACGCTTTAAAGTAGTATTTGGAAATAACTTATTGATATGTACTTTTAATTTATTTAGGTCCATGAACGACAATTTATAGTCTTTCGGTAGAGAAATAATGGAAATCACCGACGAACAATGCTTGAAGAAGTGTAATTGGTTTAACTGTTCTGCATCGTAGTGGCTATCTTGATATTTCTTTAATGACTGCTTATAACGTTGCGACTCAATCGGCAAAATACTAATGCCTTCGATGGCTTGCGTATCTTGATTGAAATGAGGAAGATCAATAGACCGAAAGAATAATTCATCAATATCTATATCATCATGTACTGCTTTGTTCACCACACTCTCAGCATAGGCGACGGCCACGGGACCCGCCATACTCATAAATAGATCATTGGCGTCTAAACGAACGGTTTCTGAAATATCAATCCCCGCTCGCCTAAAGTAATTTTCATCATAATCGGTTGTGACAGCTTGCGCAGTTAGAATATTAAAGATCTGCTGAGAGATATATTGGTTGGCGTGTTTCTCCATCGTATTGACATCGATATCTTTAGCAATGTCACTCTCGTCCTGTTCGACATAGCGCATAATATCGTTAGAAATCAACATCATTGAGTTCCATGGACGGATCCGTCGCATGACATCGTCTGGCGTATCGATGCTCTCTCGTTCAACGTTATAAGAAAAATCCCACTCTTCCGATAGATACTTACAAAGCAGACGTCCAGCATTAATATGTAAGGCTTCGGATACCTCAATACTATTACCTGAGATGTTTGGCAAAATACAGATACCGGAAGTAAAAATAGGCTCAAATACAAATGAGTCGCGCTTGTCTGGTTGATTTGATGGATTGACTTGATAATCAAACGTTTTACTAAGGTAGGAAAATTGTTGGGCTAAACCAAACTCAGAAGCCATGCCTGAGCCTGTGCCACCTCCCGCACTAAAAATATAAAAATACAAGCGTGACTGATTAGCTTTTATCCCACAAGAATCAACCAAATAAGAATGAATATGCCGCCAATCTTCGTTTCTAAAGCTTCCGGTGTCTTTGTTTAAAATGATTTTCGCAAGATATTGCCCTAGGATCGGTGCATTACCGGCACCCCCCGCGTGCACCTCCGACAAATCCATTAACTGCAGCTTTTTATATTCGTCTAAAAACTGTTGACGACCTGACTGTGAGGAATACTTGATTCGGCCCGCGATATCCTTGTCTAAATCTCCGACTAATACTACTGGTTCAATCAAGAAAACAGGATTGTCTTCATTACCAGAATCAATCGGTAAATGATTTTTAATCCAGCGCATCGGCTTAAACTCTCGCTCCTGCGCCAACTGGTCTTGATACTCAATTTCTTTAAGATAATGCGTTCGAGAGTTGTATACTAAAGTGGCTACATCCAACGCGATATTTGAGCCACATCGGCCGAGGCCAATCAAGCAAACCGAGGGGAAGCTTTGCTCCAATATGTCTTTTTCTTCGGATAAATTGGGAAAGATATTTTGTCTCACCTTATCCAAGTTGCTCAAAATCTTTTCTAAGCTACTTTCCGTGTAATACAAATGTTCTATAGGCAGAGAATCCTTCATGATGCCTCCTTGTCGTTAGTCTATTGATTATTATATTTGCATCCGTGTACCCCATCGTTGTTGATCCGCTTGATAAAATCAAGTGATTCAGCTCGCTAACATCACTTATTGTGATATTAAGAATAAGTGATGTGACATTTGAAACTGAATGACTCGCATAAACCTCTTCGTGATACCCATCTAACTTATTATCGCTTCATTCTTGCTGACCTAAATAACCACTAACTGCGTGATGTATCGAGTCATTAGAGCCACTAGTTACTGCACTTAATGCCTCGTTATCGGCAGATTAATTCTGCGCAATAAGTTGATCATCTAATGAATTAGATTGGTATGACTGGTCAGTCATACGATTCGAGACATAAAAAAAGCGCCCTTAGGCGCTTTATAAGATTAATAGAAATTACCAGCCGGTGACTTCACGTAAGGCTTTGCCAATATCAGCTAAACTTCGCACTGTTTTTACACCTGCATCTTCAAGAGCAGCAAATTTATCCGCTGCCGTTCCTTTACCACCGGCAATAATCGCACCGGCGTGGCCCATACGTTTACCAGGAGGCGCAGTAACACCCGCAATATAAGAAACAACGGGCTTGGTGACATTCGCTTTAATGTATGCGGCAGCTTCTTCTTCCGCGCTACCACCAATTTCACCGATCATCACGATGGCTTCCGTTTTAGCATCATTCTGAAACATTTCTAGAATGTCGATAAAGTTTGAACCTGGGATGGGGTCTCCGCCAATACCAACACAAGTTGACTGGCCAAAGCCCTCATCGGTAGTTTGCTTAACCGCTTCGTAAGTGAGCGTACCAGAGCGCGATACAATCCCCACTTTACCCGCTTTATGAATATGGCCAGGCATAATACCTATTTTACATTCATCAGGCGTAATTACACCCGGACAGTTAGGGCCAATCATACGCGCCCCAGCTTCATCTAACTTCACTTTTACTTCAAGCATATCCAAGGTTGGAATACCTTCGGTAATCGTAATGATGATTTTAATGCCAGCAGCAATCGCTTCTAAGATAGCGTCTTTACAAAATGGGGCTGGTACATAGATAACAGTTGCATCGGCGCCTGTTGCTTGTACGGCTTCACTTACAGTATTAAATACCGGTAGGCCTAAATGCGTTTGACCGCCTTTACCTGGTGATACTCCGCCAACCATTTGGGTTCCGTACTCTATCGCTTGCTCTGAGTGGAAAGTACCTTGTCCACCAGTGAAACCTTGACAGATTACTTTGGTATTTTTGTCGATTAAAATGCTCATTATTTGGCCTCCGCAGCTTTAACGACTTGCTCTGCAGCATCCGTTAAGCTGGTCGCTGCAATAATGTTAAGGCCAGACTCAGCCAAACGTTGGGTTCCTAATTCAGCGTTGTTGCCCTCAAGGCGAACGACCACCGGAACATTCACGCCAACTTCTTCAACCGCACCAATAATACCATCGGCAATTAAATCACAACGAACAATGCCACCGAAGATGTTTACCAGTACCGCTTTCACTTTGTCATCAGACAAAATAATCTTGAACGCCTCAGTAACCCGCTCTTTGGTCGCACCGCCGCCAACATCTAAGAAGTTAGCGGGTGAGCCGCCATGCAATTGCACGATATCCATGGTTCCCATCGCAAGACCAGCACCATTCACCATACAACCAATGCTACCATCAAGAGCGACATAATTAAGCTCCCATTGAGCAGCATGCGCCTCACGCTCGTCTTCTTGCGAAGCATCGTGCATTTCACGCAGTTTAGGCTGACGGTACATCGCGTTTGAATCGATATTAATTTTTCCATCGAGACAAATTAAGTCGCCACTACCAGTGACCACTAACGGGTTAATTTCTAGTAAGGCTAAATCGTGATCGGTAAACATGTCAGCCAAACCAATAAAGATTTTAGTAAATTGGCGAATTTGATTCCCAACTAAACCTAATTTAAATGCAAGCTCGCGGGCTTGATATGGCTGAGGCCCGACCAATGGGTCTATTGCCATTTGATGGATCAACTCAGGCGTTTCTTCGGCGACTTTTTCAATCTCCATACCACCTTCTGTTGAAGCCATAAAAACCACTCGACGAGAAGCGCGATCGACAACAGCACCTAAATATAGCTCATTGGCGATATCGGAAGCTTCTTCAACCAAAATTTTAGAGACTGGTTGACCATTCGCATCCGTTTGATAAGTGACTAAGTTTTTGCCTAACCACTGCTGCGCGAAAGCTTTGATCTCTTCTTTATCAGAAGTGACTTTTACGCCCCCTGCTTTACCACGTCCACCCGCGTGAACCTGACATTTTACAACCCAAGTTGAACCAGGGATTTTACCTGCAGCTTCAGCTGCTTCTTGTGGGGTATCGCAGGCGTAACCTTCTGGCACTGGCAAGCCATAATCGGCAAATAATTGCTTGGCCTGATATTCATGCAAATTCATGATGTTCTATCCATAGTGTTAGGGGATACATTAGAGGTGTAATACACCTTTCCGAAATAGGGCCTGAAGATCAGGCCCAAAACAAACTTGTGTTAAACGTCTAGCAACAGGCGAGTTGGGTCTTCGAGTAACTCTTTAATGGTGACTAAAAACCCAACCGACTCTTTTCCATCCACCAAACGATGATCATAAGACAATGCGAGGTACATCATTGGCAAAATTTCCACTTGCCCATTCACCGCCATTGGCCGATCTTGAATTTTATGCATCCCTAAAATAGCGCTTTGAGGTGGGTTAATAATTGGTGTAGACATCAATGAACCAAACACCCCGCCATTGGTAATTGTGAAATTTCCACCCATCAGCTCATCAACGGTTAACTTACCGTCACGGCCTTTAATCGCTAGTTCACGGATCCCTTTTTCGATATCTGCAACACTCAGCAAGTCACAGTCACGAAGGACTGGAGTAACCAAACCACGTGGCGTTGAAACGGCAATGCTCACATCAAAATAATTATGATAGACAATCTCGTCCCCATCGATTGATGCATTGACTTCTGGAAAACGTTTTAGAGCCTCAACCACGGCTTTCACATAAAACGACATAAATCCAAGTCGAATATCATGACGTTTTTCAAACACCTCTTGATATTGCTTGCGCAACTTCATGATCGGTTTCATGTTCACTTCATTAAACGTCGTTAACATCGCAGTGGTGTTTTTAGCTTCTAATAAACGTTCTGCCACACGTTTACGTAAACGTGTCATTGGCACGCGTTTTTGGCTGCGCGAGGATAATGGTGGTTGAGCGACAGCCGGAGCTTGAGCTTTAACAGCTTGAGGGGCTGATGCAGCTGCTGGCTTAGCGACATGCGCTTCAACATCTTCTTTAGTAATTCTCCCACTCGGGCCCGTTCCTTTAATTGCAGAGGCATCGAGGCCTTTTTCTGCCACCAAACGGCGAACTGAAGGAGAAAGCTCTTCGTTACTTTGTTTATTCTCTACGACCGTTTCTGCAGGTTTCGCTTCTTCACCTGCGACCGCGCCCGCTTTCATTTTACCAATTAATTGTTGACCTAATACCGTGGCCCCTTCGGCTTCGATAATTTCTTCAAGTACACCGTCTTCCATTGCTGGAACTTCAAGTACAACTTTGTCGGTCTCGATATCCACAATCACTTCATCACGCGCGACGGCATCACCGGGTTGCTTATGCCAAACTGCGATGGTTGCGTCAGCTACTGATTCGGGTAGGTCTGGCACTTTTATTTCAATGCTCATTAAGGCTTCCTTTAATTCTTAATTATTCAACGGTCAACGCATCAGTAACTAGGGCGCGTTGTTGTTTCAAGTGAAGGGACATGTAACCCACTGCTGGCGACGCCGAGGCTGGTCGTCCAGCGTAACGTAAATTTGCACCTGCTGGGATAACCGATTTGAAATTATGCTGGCTGCTATACCAAGCACCTTGATTAAGCGGCTCTTCCTGACACCAAACAAAACGTTCAACATGCTGATATTGCTCAAAAATCTGTTTCACATCTTGCTCTGGGAATGGGTACAATTGCTCAATCCGTATTAACGCAACATCTGTCTGTTCATTTTTACGACGCTGCTCGAGCAAATCATAGTAAACTTTACCTGAACACATGACAATTTGACGAACTTGGCTCGGATCCAGTTCATCCACCTCATCAATCGCGTTGCAGAACTGACCATTGGCGAGCTCATCCAGAGAAGACACCGCCAGAGGGTGACGCAGTAACGATTTAGGAGACATCACGACTAAAGGTCGACGCATCGGTCTGATTTGCTGACGACGCAACATATGATAAACCTGAGCGGGAGTAGAAGGCACACACACCTGCATGTTATGTTCAGCACACAACTGTAAGTAACGTTCTAAACGCGCAGATGAGTGTTCAGGACCCTGCCCCTCATAACCATGAGGTAATAACATCACTAAACCACACATCCGACCCCATTTTTGCTCACCAGAAGACAAGAACTGATCGATCACCACTTGTGCACCATTGGCAAAATCACCAAATTGAGCTTCCCAAATAACTAAGGTTGAGGGCTCTGCAGTGGTATAACCATACTCAAATGCGAGCACAGCCTCTTCCGATAATACCGAGTCAAATAAGGCTAGGTGCCCTTGCTGCTCAGATAGGTGCTTGAGTGGGATATAGGTAGAAGCGTCATTTTGGCTATGCAACACCGCATGGCGATGGAAGAAAGTACCACGACCAGAATCTTGTCCAGTAAATCGAATATTCTGCTTAGCGTCTAATAAACTGGCATATGCCAAGTTTTCAGCAAAGCCCCAATCAACCGCCTTCTCACCACGGCTCATTAAGATCCGGTCATCATTAATTTTCTTAACCCGCGGATGCAACTTGTGCGTTTCTGGTACAGTGGTTAATCGCTCACCCAAGCTATAAATATCCTCGATGGGTAAACTAGAATCGTAAGCCATATCCCATTCATGCCCAAGATATGGCCGCCAATCCACACTGTGCTGTGTCATCGGACGCCATTCTTCAACCACGCAATCGCCGTTATCCAATTGGTCACGGTATCCATTGACTAGCGCTGTCGCATCGGTGCTTTCAAGCTGTCCACGCTGTATTAACAAATCAGCATAAACTTTACGCGGCGTCGGATGTTTTTTGATTTGTTGATACATCAAAGGTTGAGTTGCGTTCGGTTCATCCGCTTCATTGTGACCATGACGACGGTAACAAACTAAATCAATCACCACATCACGTTTAAAAGTATTACGGTAGTCCAAAGCCATACGGCTAACAAAGGCAACGGCCTCAGGGTCGTCACCATTAACATGGAAAATAGGCGCCTGAACCATTTTTGCAATATCGGTACAATATTGGGTAGAACGCGTATCTCGAGGATTCGAGGTGGTAAAACCAACTTGGTTGTTTACCACAATACGCACAGTCCCTCCCACCTTAAAGCCACGCGCTTGCGACATATTAAAGGTTTCTTGCACCACACCTTGCCCAGCAATAGCCGAGTCACCATGAATGGTAATTGGTAAGCAGTTCTCGCCTTCCCGACGATCCTGTCGAGCTCGAACTGACCCCATCACCACCGGATTAACAATTTCCAGATGCGAAGGGTTAAATGCCAAAGACATATGAACTTTACCACCGGGGGTTTCAAAATCGGAGCTAAAACCTTGGTGATATTTAACATCCCCGGTGCCCCAACTTTCATCATGCTTACCGGCGAATTCATCAAACAATTCTGAAGGGTTTTTGCCTAGAACATTAACTAGAACGTTCAAGCGCCCTCGGTGAGCCATGCCCACAACCACTTCTTTAGTACCTTGGATCCCAGCAGAACGAACGATTTCCTTGAGCATCACTAATAGGCTATCGCCACCTTCAAGAGAAAATCGTTTAGCTCCGGGAAATTTCGCACCAAGATATTTCTCTAAACCTTCAGCGGCAGTTAAGCTTTTTAATAAGCGCAACCGATCCTCTTGAGTGAATTCACCCTGACCTTCAACAGATTCTAAACGACTTTGGATCCATCGTTTTTCTTCAGTGTCGGTAATGTGCATGTATTCCGCACCAATCGAACCACAATAGGTTTTGAGTAAAGATTTGTGCAGGTCTTTTAATGCCATCGTTTCTTTACCAATAGCATAAGAACCAACATTGAAGGTTTCTTCAAAATCAGCGCTATCTAGGGCATGAAACTCTGGAGATAAATCGGCTACACGCTCTTGCTGCCATAAACCGAGTGGATCAAGTTGAGCATGCTGATGGCCACGAAAACGATAGGCGTTAATCAATTGCAGTACTTTAACTTGCTTGGCACTATGCTGAGGGTCTTCAACCGGTGAGCTAAAGCGTGAATTATCTTTAGCTAAACGGCGGAAATAATCACGGATTGGAGCGTGGGGGGTGTCTTCGACTGCACCGTTGACTGCAGGGAGCTCTGAAAATACTGCCTGCCATTGTTCAGATACAGATGAAGGGTCTTCTAAAAATGCCTCATAAAGATCTTCGACATAGGTCGAATTAGCACCAGCTAAATGCGAGGAATCTAGCCAGGCTTTCATTACGCCATTTTGCATTTAAACGCTATCCCTTTCTTTTTGCGTCATATTAGACTTTGTAGGGTTTGATAAAAAAATAGCCATTCTACCGAGGTAAAATGGCTATTTAGAACCAGTTAATTAAAAATTAACTGTATTACTAAACAGCCCGTTTGATCAGCATCGACTTAATGTGACCAATCGCTTTTGTAGGGTTTAATCCCTTAGGACAAACACTTACACAATTCATAATGCCATGGCAACGAAAAACGCTAAAAGCATCATCTAATTCTGATAAACGTTCATCAGTCGCCGTATCTCGACTGTCTGCCAGCCAACGATAAGCGGCAAGCAAACCCGCTGGACCAACAAACTTATCAGGGTTCCACCAAAATGAAGGACAAGCCGTAGAACAGCAAGCACAGAGAATACACTCATACATACCATCCAATTTTTCACGTTCTTCAGGGCTTTGCAAATTTTCGCGAGCCGGAGGCATTTTCTGTTCGCTGATTAAATAGGGTTTAATACGGGCATAATTATCATAAAACTGTCCCATATCGACAACTAAGTCACGAACAACAGGCAAGCCAGGTAACGGGCGTATCACAATATCACCTTTACCTAATAAATCTGACAAAGGCGTGATGCAGGCTAAACCATTTTTGCCGTTCATGTTAAGCCCATCTGAACCACACACGCCTTCTCGACAAGAACGTCGAAATGCAATGCTAGGATCTTGTTCTTTCAGCTGAATTAATGCATCCAGCACCATCATATCAGAGCCTTCAGGGACCTCAAGATGATATGACTTCATATGGGGTTTTGTATCTGTTTCTGGATTATAGCGGTACAAAGAAAAGTTAACGTTCATTGCCGCCTCCTAATAAGTGCGAATTTTAGGTTCAAAAGCTTCACGTAGATTGGGTGACATATTCACCTCTCTACGTCCCATAGTTTCAGTGCTCGGTTCAAATATAGAGTGACATAACCATTGTGCGTCATCACGCTCGGGGTAATCGAACCGGCTATGAGCACCACGACTCTCGGTACGGAAATTAGCCGCATGAGCAGTCGCAATAGCGGTTGCCATCAAATTATCTAACTCTAAGCACTCAACCCGCTGGGTATTGAAGTCTACCGATTTATCATCGAGGCGAGCGTTTTCCAAACGTTTACGGATCTCTTGCAGCTCTTTTAAACCTTCGGCCATTGACTCGCCTTCACGGAACACCGAAAAATTAAGTTGCATGCATTGCTGTAAGTCTTTACGAATTTGCACTGGATCTTCACCATCATGGCTCGAATTTTCCCAGCGATTATAACGCTGCATTGCCGCTTCCAGATCTGCTTCTGAAGCATCAGCCATATCGATATCGCGGCTCAGGTATTCACCCAAGAATTTACCCGCAGCGCGGCCAAATACCACTAAGTCGAGTAAAGAGTTACCTCCGAGGCGGTTTGCACCGTGAACCGACACACAGGCGATTTCGCCAACCGCAAATAAACCATTTACGATTTGATCTTCACCTTTGTCATTTTGCCTAATCGCTTGACCATTCACATTACAAGGAATGCCCCCCATCTGATAATGACAGGTTGGGATCACTGGAATGGGTTCCTTCACAGGATCTACGTGTGCAAATGTACGAGACAATTCACAGATCCCTGGCAAACGACTTTCTAAGACTTGCTCACCCAAATGATCCAACTTCAACTTAAGATGTGGACCCCAGGGGCCATCACAGCCACGGCCTTCACGGATTTCGGTCATCATTGAACGAGCAACCACATCTCGACCAGCCAAGTCTTTCGCGTTAGGCGCGTAACGCTCCATAAAACGTTCGCCGTCTTTATTGAGCAGGTAACCGCCTTCACCACGGCAACCTTCTGTAACCAGAACCCCCGCGCCAGCAATGCCAGTGGGATGGAATTGCCACATTTCCATATCTTGAATTGGTACGCCTGCTCGTAGCGCCATGCCCACACCATCACCGGTATTAATATGTGCATTGGTCGTTGAGGCAAAAATTCGTCCAGCCCCACCAGTCGCTAATACGGTTGCTTTCGCTTTGAAATAAACGACTTCACCACTTTCGATATCCATGGCTGTACAACCCACCACATCGCCATCAGCATTCTTCACTAAATCCAATGCGTACCATTCGGAAAAAATCGTCGTCTTATTTTTTACATTCTGTTGGTAAAGCGTGTGTAATAAAGCATGACCAGTTCGGTCTGCGGCAGCGGCTGTCCGTGCAGCTTGCTCACCACCAAACTCTTTCGACTGACCACCAAAAGGACGTTGATAAATGGAGCCATCATCAAAACGAGAAAACGGTAAGCCCATCTTCTCTAGTTCAATGACCACTTCCGGTCCGACATTACACATATATTCGATCGCATCTTGGTCACCGATATAATCAGAGCCCTTTACGGTGTCGTACATATGCCATTGCCAGTTATCTTTATGCGAATTGCCTAAAGCAACAGTAATTCCACCCTGAGCTGATACAGTATGAGAACGTGTCGGAAATACCTTAGAAATAAGAGCGCAAGACTTGCCCTCTTTAGAAATTTGTAAAGCTGCGCGCATACCCGCGCCGCCTGCGCCGACCACTACGGCGTCGAATTCTCTGATAGAAATGGCCACTCGACCTACCCCCAAATAATGAACAAGCCACTAGCAACATAAATAAGCGCTAGTACTGTTAAAGAAAACTGCAGACCCATTCGTAATGCTGTAAATTTCACGTAATCGGTCAAAACTTGCCATAAACCAATCCAAGCATGTATCAGCATGGAAATGAGTGCTAGCAAAGTGAATACCTTAGTTGGGAGCCAAGCAAAAAAACCACTCCATGATTGGTAAGTCACGTCGGTACACGCAATGAAACCAAGCATATAGAGGGTATATAAAGTTAAGATGATGGCGGTTGCGCGAATGAGTATAAAATCATGTACTCCGCTCCGGCCAAATGTTGCAGCATTAGTTACCATACAATTACTCCCATTAACAACGCCAATACAGCGGTGATGATGAATGAGACTTTAGCGCTAGAAGATGCTGTATCTAGCTCTTCCCAATAGCCCATATCCATAATGAAATGACGTATTCCACCAACAATGTGATACATCAACGCACTTAGGCTCGCCCATAGAATCAATTTCACAAAGAAATTGTCAATGATGGACAAAACATTCGCAAAACCTTCTGCCGATTGAAGGGATTCGGCAAGCAGGCCTAACAAAATAGCTAAGGCGAAAAAGGTAATCACACCGGAAACACGATGCAAAATAGATGCAATGGCAGTGATGGGAAGTTGGATGGTTTGTAGGTCGAGGTTTACTGGTCTTTGTTTTGTTTTCACGGTTCTCTGCCCACTCAGTTCCTAGAGTTTTATTATGATGATAAAGTTAGGCTCAGTATAGGGCATTGAGTTGCGATAATGTTAATTTTGTGAACTTAAGCTCTAAAACTAGACTAAAGTCTAAAAAATACATTTCCATTGTGCAAAAAATGCTCGTGCCAGCGCCATACTTCGCAAGAATTATAACGCCCACATAACACAAATACAATTAACATTTCCTTCATTTAGCTATTTCAATGCAACTAAACAGCCGAATTAAAGCTAAATATTAACACATCCGACACAAACAACCACAAATCATAACAACAGCCAATTGACAATTGAAGTCATTCTAGGTCAGAATGTACCTCGCTTTGTATCCAAAAAAATTAATACAATTAGAATAAGCAAGGGAGACATGCTATGGCTGATAAGAAAGCCACCCTCAAGCTGCCAGGACAAGATGCATACGAAATGCCCATCATGTCAGGTACCGCAGGACACGACGTAATAGATGTTCGAACTCTAGGTTCGAAAGGTTATTTTACTTTCGATCCAGGCTTTTTAGCGACTGCTTCATGCGAGTCAAAAATCACCTATATCGACGGTGAAAAAGGCATTTTGTTACATCGGGGTTACTCGATAGAAGAATTAGCAAAACATGCCGATTACCTTGAAGTTTGTTACATTTTATTGTTCGGTGAACGACCAAACGTTGAGCAATACGAAAGATTTAAGACAACTGTTACCCGCCATACCATGGTGCATGAACAATTAATCCACTTTTTCCAAGGATTTCGTCGTGACTCTCATCCCATGGCAATCATGGTCGGTGTTGTTGGTGCGCTATCTGCGTTTTATCATGATTCTATGGATATCACGAATGTGCGTCACCGTGAAATTGCGGCCTACCGTTTGATCTCTAAAATGCCAACCCTCGCGGCAATGAGCTACAAATATTCAGCAGGCCAACCTTTTGTCTATCCTCGTAACGATTTGAGCTACGCTGCAAACTTTCTCAATATGATGTTCTCGGTACCAACTGAAGAATATAAAGTGAGTCCAGTGGTAGAACGTGCGATGGATCGGATATTTACGCTGCATGCCGATCATGAACAAAATGCCTCGACTTCAACGGTCCGTTTGGCAGGTTCTTCTGGGGCCAATCCATTTGCTTGCATCGCAGCAGGTATTGCCTGTTTATGGGGTCCCGCTCATGGCGGTGCTAACGAAGCCTGTCTCAATATGCTAGAAGAAATCGGTTCGGTTGATCGCATTCCAGAGTTTCTTAAACGCGCGAAAGACAAAAATGATCCATTCCGCCTGATGGGCTTCGGTCATCGCGTCTACAAAAACTACGATCCTCGAGCCACCGTAATGCGCGAAAGCTGCCATGAAGTTCTCAATGAATTAAACATTGATGATCCACTATTAGATGTGGCGATGGAGTTGGAACGTATTGCACTATCCGACCCTTACTTTAAAGAGAAGAAGTTGTTCCCCAACGTCGACTTTTACTCAGGCATCGTACTGAAAGCGATTGGTATTCCTGTGAGCATGTTTACCGTGATTTTCGCACTTTCTCGTACCGTGGGTTGGATCGCCCATTGGAAAGAAATGATGGAAGAAGATACTCAACGGATTGGTCGACCTCGCCAGCTTTATACTGGTGAGCCTCAACGACCGTTTAAGTAAGTTGTTATTTTAGTCTAATCAATATACACAAAAATCCGAGACCCAGTTCTCGGATTTTTTATTCGAATCAAAGACCAAATATGTTTAGCTGGCCTTACTTCCCCACTGAAAACTACCGTTCGCCAAGAACTGAACCACCTCGTTACGCTTTTTTCCTATCAACAGAGCGCCATCATCCATAAATAAGAAGTTTTTCCAACAACGTTGAAATGTGCTCCATGTCGTTTCAATAATATGACGTTGATCGTTACAGTAATAAACCACAGTGTTGTCTTGCCATTGTAAATGCGTGACTAATTCTTCAGGAAGACTCGCTTGTTCACTGTCCCAAACATTCTCCCAGTTCCCTTGTCCTTGCCAAGTTTCGATACTGAAAGCCCAATCTCCCTTACGAAAAAAATCAGGATGATCAACTTGCTTACTGACTAACTCTTTCCACAGCATACTCGCCCTAGTTTCAGTCATTGGTTTTATCGCAATAGCATCTTGCTCGCTAATCGGCATATCGGCTCGACTAAAGATCCACGATTTTTTATGTTCAGTTAAAGAAATGTAATTCATAATAATTCTAATTAATAAATGAAATCACTCAATCAGTCTAAAGACTTAATTGAAGAGCACTTTAGCTTAAATAAGGCTCTGACTTTTTCAAGATCTTCCGGAGTATCAACCCCGTGTGCCGGCGTTTCTAAAGCCCTTGCCATTTTTATCTTGTAGCCATGCCACAATACTCGCAACTGTTCTAACTTTTCCATTTTTTCCAGAGGAGAAGGCGACAGCTGTATATATTCATCCACGAAATGAGCCCGATAAGCATAAATTCCAATATGCCTTGAATAAAGATCAGCTTGCCACTGACCATCCCGTTCAAAAGGGATCGGGGCGCGGCTAAAATAGAGAGCGTGATTATCCTTGTCACACACCACCTTGACCACGTTTGGATCATGAATGTCAGTGTCTTCAAGAATAGGCACTGAAAGGCTAGCCATTTTTACTGCTGGTGCGTCTTCTAATAAGCCAGCTACCTGAGCAATCACCTTCGGTGGGATCATTGGCTCATCCCCCTGAACATTAACCACGATAGTATCGGCGGCAAACGCTAAACGCTGACATACTTCGGCTAAACGTTCAGTGCCCGACTCATGGCTCTGGGCCGTGAGTACGACCTCGGCTTGAAAGGACTCTGCGACATCAACAATTCGTTGGTCATCAGTAGCAATCACGACTCGTTCGGCACCTGACAATAAAGCTTGCTGATAAACTCGCTCGATCATGGTTTTACCAGCAATATCTTGCAAAGGTTTAGCTGGTAGTCGAGTTGACTGATAACGCGCCGGAATCACCACGACAAACTTCATTGCGGTAACTCATTTAAAGACATCTCACGGGCTTCACTGGTTAATAACACCGGAATAGCGTCTTTTATGGGATAAGCAAGGCGATCAAACTTACAGACTAATTCGTTGTTTGGTTTATCATAATGAAGCTTACCTTTACACAAAGGGCAAGCGACTATTTCAAGTAAATTATGTTCGACTGACATTGGTTTTTTCCTGTAATAAAGAGAAAAAGTGCTGATAAAATGCAGCTGGCAGCACACTATCTACAGGCAAATAATACCAATCAGTACCTGCCGTATGGCGATATTTTATCGCATCTTTTTCCGTCATAATCAGTGTTTTATTAAACAGTTCACGTTGTTGTTGCAAAGTTAAGGGTCGGTGGTCATCTAAAGCCATATGCTCTATTGCATGAATCCCTAAAGGGATAAGCGATGAAAAAAAGCGTTGGGGATTACCAATCCCCGCGAGCGCAAGATCTACCGTAGATAAGTTTTGCACCACCGAATCATCCATTACTTTTCGAATTGCAGAAGCCTGCAAGCTTAAAATGTAACTCTCCGCCGAGAATGCTGGCTCCCCATTGCTAATCACAATATCGGTGCGAGCTAAACGCGAAGCTGGTTCTCGTAACGGACCTGCCGGTAAACACAAGCCATTCCCCAAACCACGTTGCGCATCAATTACGGCAATTTCAATATCTCGCGCTAAGGCATAATGTTGCATGCCATCATCACAAATAATAAGGTCAACGCCAGCTTGCAAAATAGCATGGCAAGCACGACTTCGGTTTGGGTCCACCATCACCGGACATCGACTACGCAAATAAATCAGTAAAGGCTCATCACCACAATGTTCGCTGTCGCTTGAGGCATCGACTTGAAAAGGATAATGTGGAGCCTTGGCCCCATACCCTCGGCTCACCACACCAGGTTTGAAGCCATGCTTTTTTGCAGCTTCCACTAAGGCCAGTACAACCGGTGTTTTGCCATTCCCTCCAACGCTAATATTCCCCACGACCACCACCGGTACGGGACAAACATATTGACCCAGCCATCCTTGCTGATAAGCCAAACGACGCAGCCTCGCAATGAAGCGAAATAGATAACTGAATAGCAGCAATGGGACAATTTTAAACCAGTGCTGCTTAGCGCTTTGGTACCAAAACTTCACTATTTTTGGCCAAATTGAATTTGATGTAACTGATAATAGGTCCCTTTTAAAGCCATAAGCTCGGAGTGACTACCTTGTTCTACAATACATCCCTCATCAATCACCACAATGATGTCGGCATTCTCAATGGTGGAAAGGCGATGCGCAATCACAATCGCAGTCCTGTCAGAGCATACGCGATCGATGGCTTGTTGGATTTTACGTTCTGATTCAGTATCTAAAGCTGAGGTGGCCTCATCGAGGATCAGCACCGGGGCATCTTTTAACAAGGCACGAGCAATGGCAATGCGCTGTCGTTGTCCACCAGATAACATCACCCCTTTTTCGCCAATGATGGTATCGTAACCTTCTTCAAATTGATCAACAAAGGCGCTTACGTTAGCCATCTCGGCCACCCGCTCTATTTCTTCTCGAGTAGCATCATCTTTGGCGTAACCAATATTTTCGGCGATAGTACCACTAAATAAGTGAACCATTTGAGACACTTGAGAAAACTGGTCACGTAAATTCTTCAACTCATAGTCTTGCAATAAACGTCCATCTAAAGTGATTTCACCAGCCGTAACTTCATAAAACTTGGGTAACAAACTGGCAATGGTGCTTTTACCACTGCCCGAACGCCCGACCAAAGCAACGGTTTGGCCCGCTTGAATCGTTAAATCGATCCCTTTGAGTACTAATTCGTTTTTAGTCGGGTACTTAAAGTTCACTTGCTTTAAACAAATGTCGCCTTGCGCCCGTTTGGTTTTGTAGCTGCCTGTATCGGATTCAGTATTCATATCCATGACCGTAAACAGACTAGTACAAGCCGCCATCGCACGTTGCACATCATTGTTCAACTGAGTCACCACCCTTAACGGCTTTAACAACATCATCATCGAGGTGACAATAATCGTAAACGTACCCGGCGTTAATTTGTCAACTAACTCAGGAAATGACGCCACATATAGCACAACGGATAAACCAATCGAGGCAATAAATTGAATAGCAGGGTTGGCAATGGCGCTGACCGTTGCCATTTTCATTTGCTGGCGACGGATCATATTACTGGCATGATCAAAGCGCTGTGCTTCTTTGTTCTGGCCACCAAAAGACAAAATTTCACGATGGCCATTCAACATTTGTTCGGTAGTGGTGGTCACATTACCGACAGCGTGTTGTAAATGAGTGCTAATTTTACGAAAACGACGACTAACGAGATTAATTGCAAAACCAACTGGTGGACCAATCAAGAA
The DNA here is from genome assembly GCF_050870865.2 of Agarivorans sp. QJM3NY_33. Classification (NCBI taxonomy): domain Bacteria; kingdom Pseudomonadati; phylum Pseudomonadota; class Gammaproteobacteria; order Alteromonadales; family Alteromonadaceae; genus Agarivorans; species Agarivorans sp. QJM3NY_33. The sequence goes on along the minus strand of NZ_CP194039.2, from coordinate 2,135,165 downwards.
AAAGATCAGGGATAACTGCCAGCTGTTATAAAACATTAAGCACAGCAAACCGATAATGGTAGCGCCTTCTCGAACTAGATTCACCAAACTAGCGGTGGCAGCAGTACTCACTTGGTTCGAATCATAAGTAATTTTTGAGAGTAAGCTCCCCGTTGGGTTTTTATCAAAAAATGACACTGGCATGAGCATCAGATGATTAAAAATCTGTCGCTGGATTTTCATCACCAAATGGCCACCCACCCAAGACATACCGTAACCGCTAGCAAAACCACATATTCCCCGCAATAACACAATACCGAGAACAAAAATCGGCATATAGGTTAATACTGCAGGGTTACTGCCAGACAATCCCTCATCGATTAACGGTTTAATTGAATAAACAAACATAGTATCTACCGCGCCGTAACCAATCATGCCAATAACGGCAACAATCAAGCCAATTTTGCGGTCTTTCACATAGCCTAATAAACGGATAAAGTTAGCTTTTGTATCAGTAGCTGTATCTGGAATCATAAGAACAGAGTTATTCCATCGGAAAAATTGCCTTAGTTTAGCGGTTTATAGACAAATCACCAACTGATGATTTTTTGGTACCAAGGGCTGAATAATTTATCTCGCTGCGAGCTAATTTGATATGAACGGTCATCGATTTTAATGTTTATCGCGCCCACCTTGCCGGTTATGAATTGCTGGCTTGCCGCATATCGTTGTGTCACTTGAGGTTTGGGGAAACCAAAACGGTTAAAAGCAGCACTGCTGTGAATGACTATTTCGGGTTTAAATTGCTGAACAAATGCCTCAGAAGAAGAACTATTGCTGCCATGATGAGGGCTAAGCAACATGGTGACGGGCGCCGTAAACTGGCTCAGTAATTCAACTTCAATCACTTGTTCAATGTCTCCAGGAAGTAATAAACTATAATGTCCATCATCGATTCTCAGCACACAAGAACCATTATTACCCTCCCCTCGCTCAGCCAACCAAAACTGAAGTCGCAGTTTTTTCCATTGATGAACCCCCATACAATTCGCCTCAGGCAAACGCGGATCTCTACCATAATAGCGCTTCGCTTCCGGATAATGCTGTTCCAGAACAAATCGCCCACCGGCATGATCGTTATCTCCATGACTAAACACCAACCAAGGAAGTCGATTCACCGATTGGTCAACCAACAAAGGAATGGTGACACTTTGCGCATAACTAAAGCCACTTCGGTAGCGAGGACCACTGTCATAAATCAGCGCTTCATCTTGCTGAATAACCACCACCGATAGGCCTTGTCCAACATCTAATACTATGATTTGCCACGAGTCGTCTGGAGCAAGAGATGACGGCCAAACAGGTACGAACATGAGCAAGCTTAGCCAAGCCAGATGGACTTGCCTCCTAAACAAACCAAAGGCCCAAACATAAGCAGCAAACAATAACAGCATAGCAATAGTAAAACGCGGTAAATGAAAGCTAAGTAACTGCCACTGATTTAAAGCCATCAAACTTTGATGGAAGAGACCAAAAACATCATTGAGTAAATCGGCCCACCAGTCAGCCAATGGTAAACCGACGATATATAGAACAAATAATGCCATGACCGCAGGTACCAAAAGCACGCTAAACAGTGGTACCGCAATAAGATTGACCAACAGCGCACAACTCGGAATCACACCAAACATCAAGACTTGAAGCGGCATCAAGATGATACCAACCATCAACTGAATAAATACCAACATCATTAGTTTGTGACTGGGACCGCACCACAGTGCCAGTAATACCACCACAACGGCGGCAAACGACAACCACAGACTGTTGCCATACATACTAAATGGCCATAGCGTTAAAATAATAAATAAACTGATCAGCACCCCGTGCCAAGCTCGCCGCCGATTGAACAATCCAATACTTATAATAACGCAGCTGTACATCAACAACGCACGTAACATCGGCAGTTGCCAATTGGCTAACCAACAATAAAACCCGCAACACATTAAACTCAGCGTCAAGGACCACAACCGTTCCTGCCGACGCATCAGCAAAAACAACAAATTAGCCATATACCATGACCACAACGCCACGATGCCAAGGTGTAAGCCGGATAATACAAATAGATGACTCAGACCCGATTGGCGATACAACTGCATATGCTGGTGATTCAAGCTGCGCTTATCCCCTACCATCAACGCGAGGATCTCGCCGCCGTATTCAAGGCCTTGTAATTGCTGGTTGAGAAAGCCAAGCCATCGCTCCCGACTAGAGCTTTCCGCCTGCGCAATGCGAAGCGACAATACCGAACCTCGGGCGATAATCGACTGGGAGACCAACCAACGGGCATAATTAAAACCCGCAGGATTTAAACTAGCAAACGCTGGTTTTAAACGCGCCCCAACATCAATGGTCTGCCCAGCAAGCACGATCTGCGATCGGTCACTAAGCTTAGACTGATACAATACCAACTTAGGCCGCCACCACAGCCAACTAGAGCGTCCATCTAACTGATGTATTTCTAAAGTAATTTTTTGACCATAAACGTTATTTTGAACTGCCAACACCTGACCAATTATGCTAGAGTTGTGCGCTTTTTGATGGATGCTCTCAATCCAAGATTGATAATATAGCGCATGGCTAGTTATCCAGCAGATCCCGAATACGAGGCCTGCTAAAAAATATCTTCGCCGCCAAAACAAAGCAAATAGAGCGATGTAGCAACTATATAACGATGGTATGCTAAGTAAATTAGCCCATAATAACGATGATGTCATAGCTAGCAAACTTGCTAGTAAAAATGCATTCATGTGCGATAAAAAGTTTATTGTCAATAACAAACTATATGCCAAAAAAAACCTTACAACGATTTATTCCAAAAACTGAAGATTTAAAATCCAGTAAACATCTCAAGTTTTTTGGTCAGTGGCTTCATAACCCAAACCTATGGCATCTCAATCGTCGCTCTGCGGCTGGCGCATTTGCAGTCGGTTTATTTGTTGCGTTTGTCCCTTTACCATCACAAATGGTGATTGCGGCTGCATTGGCAATCATGTTTCGGGTGAATTTACCTTTATCGGTTGCCTTAGTATGGGTATCCAACCCCTTAACCATCCCACCGATCTTTTATCTTTGCTATTTAGTGGGCGCAAGCATATTGCAGCAACCTATTGAGTACTATCATTTTAAATTTTCATGGCATAGTATCGAGCATTTGATAGCCACTATTGGCCCGGCATTTTTGTTAGGTTGTCTTGTTTGTTCAATCTTCTTTTCAGCACTCGGCTATTTTTCAATTAATGCTGCTTGGCGTTACTCGGTCAGACGACGCTATAAAAAACGTCGATAAACAAACCTTGATGCGGTGAAGGTGAATTGAACTTTGAAGCGCTTGTGTCACTTGTTGGATATGCGAACACTTTTGTGTATGAAAAAGAGCTACCTCGGGACCCGAAGAAGTCACAAAAAGTAATTTATACGGTTGCTCACGAAACACAATGAAAAGACTTATAGCATAGGGTCTCCTCACCTCAAATCGTTCACAGTGCTTCAGCCTTAAGCAAGTTCTTGCGCTGGTTTAACTCGAGCCGCCTGCCATGCAGGCCAAATCGTGGCAAAAATACTCAGTAGCAAAGCTGCGCACACCACTGCAATGACATCACGCCATAGTAACTGAGTGGGTAAAAAATCAATAAAGTAGATATCTGCCGACAACAGACTGTGACCCAGTATACTTTCGACAACAGCAGCCAACTTAGGAAGTCCTAAACTGCCTAAGATCCCCAATATTGCCCCCCAACAACAGCCGATCACGCCATTGTATGAACCATAAACAATAAAGCTTCTCACCAAACTTGCATCGGTGGCCCCCATTGTTTTCAAAATGGCGATATCCCCTCTTTTTTCACTCACCGCCAAGATCAGTGTGGAAATGATATTAAAACTTGCCACTGCAACAATCAGCAACATAATTGCATACATGATTGTTCTAACCAACTGAATATCTTGATATAAATAGCCATGCTGGCGAGTCCAACTTTTAATATACACTAGTTGGGGAAACCCTTTGGCGACTAAGCGAACCACGCGGTCTGCATCAAGCGGATCCACTAAGCGCAAACTGATGCCAGATACCCCATCTTGCCATTGCATCAACTTTTGGGCATAAGCTAAGTTAATGAAAGCCAGCTGATTATCTAACTGACCACCAGCATTCATTAAGCCAACCACCTTAACTCTAACTCGCTGGGGCGCGCTCAAATGCTGACGGGTTCCAGCTTTAGGTAATAATAGCGTCACCGGATCACCTACGCTAACCTCGAGTAAACGGGCAATACCGGCACCCAACACAACTTGTGGCAGATCCGACTGTAACGCTTGCCACGCATCGTCTCCAATATACTGATGTAAGTCCGTCACCGTGCGTTCAATAGCGGGATCGATCCCTTTCAAGGCAATCGCTTTCATCTTCCTCCCTTTATGCGCTAAGGCGCTCAGCGTCACGTAAGGTGCTGCACCTAAAACTTCGGAGTGTCTGGTTGCTTGGGTCAGCAAATCTTGATGATCAACCAGCGGCGGATTAACGGCTTCTAATTCGCCATGACTCACGATGCCCAAAAACCGATCCCGAAGTTCCCGCTCGAAGCCGTTCATCACCGATAAACCGATAATGAGTACTGCGACACCCAGTACAATCCCTAAAGTGGAAGAACGGGAGATAAAGGAAATAAACCCATTACTATGTTTAGCGCGGTGGTAACGCAAACCAATTAAAATCGATAAAGGAAGCCGCATCGTTACTGCGCCTCTTCACTAAAGTTGCCATCTTGCATAAAGGCTTGACGATTAAATTTGGCAGCTAAAGCTAAATCATGAGTCACAACCACGAAGGCGGTGCCCAAATCTTGGTTGAGCTCCAAGATTAATTGGTAAATTGCGTCGGAGCTATGGCTATCCAAATTCCCCGTAGGCTCATCTGCCAACACCAAACGAGGCTGGTTCACCAGAGCTCGTGCAATCGCCGTTCGTTGACGCTCCCCTCCCGATAACTCGGCGGGTCGATGTGCTAATCGATGCCCCAAACCCACTCTGTCTAATAACTTTTGGGCCTTAGCCATCGCAACTTTTTTTGTCTCACCGGCGATCAATAGCGGCATTGCCACATTCTCTAAGGCTGAAAATTCTCCTAATAGGTGATGAAATTGATAAATAAACCCTAGTTTTTGATTACGCAACTTAGCAAGCTGTTTGGAATTCATTTGGTTAAGCGCTTGATTATCAATACTAACTTCGCCCTGATTAGCATCATCCAGGCCGCCCAAAATATGCAACAAAGTACTTTTACCGGAACCGGAACTTCCCACAATAGCCACCGCTTCACCGGGATATACAGTGAAATCGACGCCATGTAATACTTCAGTAAATTGGCTACCATCTTGATAAGTTTTAACAATATTTGTTGCCACTAAAACGGGCTGAGCTGTTTGCTCACTCATAACGAAGTGCCTCTGCGGGTAAAATTTTGCTGGCGCGCCAAGCAGGATAAATGGTTGCTAAAATACTTAATAACATTGCAACCACCGTAATAAAGATGATTTGCTCACTACGTTGCAATACTGGTAAACCTGCACCACCGAGACTCGCGGCGAAATTCAAGCCAATGGCAGACATCACGCCGTTAATATGATGACTTAAAAGCCAGCCTGCGAAAGCACCAACCCCCGCACCAATACAACCGCTCCAGGCACCTTGAACCATAAATACCAAAACGACTTTCTGTTGCGTCAAACCTAGAGTTTGTAAGATCGCAACGTCACTGCGTTTTTCTCCAACCATCATCACCAGACTAGATAAGATATTGAAGGCAGCCACCGCAATAATTAAACAAAACAACATCCCCATCATGTTTTTTTCCATCTTAACCGCAGCAAATAATTCACCATAAAAACGCCGCCAATCTTGATATTGAATACCTTGTTGATCCAAGGCAACACTGAGAGACTCGATCTGGAAAGGGTCATCGAGGAAGAGTCGCTGTTGGCTCACCGCTGCCACAGAACTTCGCAACAGCCGAGCACTATCATCGATATTCACCAGAACAAACTGCTTATCAACTTCTGCTGCAAACTCAAAAATACCGGAGACCACAAAATTACGTTGTGAAGGCATTTCACCAAGTGGCGTGAATAGCACCCGGTCGGTTGCCATCAAACGAATGCTATCGCCTAAACGAACGCCAAGCGCATTTGCGACACCAATCCCGATGACCACCTTGTAAGAACCTGGCTTAAGACTATCCAGCTCGCCGATTAACAAATGTTGTCGCAATAAATCAATGTCGGCCTGTTGCTTAGGATCAATTCCTTGCAACGTTACCGCCGTCAGTTGATGACTGCTTTGCAAAACAACTTCACTTAGCACTAAGGGCGAATGAGGGAACTTAGCTAAAAACGGCGGTAGTTCAACTTGCTGGCTAAACGTAAGATGAGGGACCAAGTTTAAAATACGTTGTTTGAGTTGATTCTCAAAACCGTTCATCACTGAAATGACGGTGATCAATGCCGCCACGCCAAGCGTAATTCCTAGCGTTGAAAACCAACTCACAAATGATGCAAAACGTTGCTGTTTGGCTCCTCGAGAGAAGCGCCATGCTATAAAGCCAATCAAATTCATCGAGGCTAAGGTCATCCGTAGGCGAAAAAACGCGGTCATCATACCGCGCCCATGATCCGTCAACAAGTGACAGCCCAAGCTTAATCCGGTAAAACATAAAGATAATTAGTTTATTTGCATTCCATGACACAACTTGTTGTAATTTCTACCTCAACTAGGCTTTATGCATGGTTTTATGGAATAACTTCGCCGCGTGGCACTTGTAGGAAAATATGCAAGATCAACATTACTTTAGTGTGACTCATCAGCTTAATGTGAATTTAGAGCTCATTGAAGATGATAACTTACCCTCTTCGTACAGCGAGTTTGAGGCCCTAATTCCAGAGCCATTCATCCTCGCTAATAGTAGCCACCACCATGGTTTGCTTGGTTTACGTGCGCTAAAACAACTCGGCGAAGCTGGCGAACAACTACTCGCTTATCTACAAGCTCAAGAACAGAAACTGAATCGGGTTTTAAGCTATGTCTTAGTCCAGCAAGATAGTAGTGAACATCGCACCACCAGCCATCAGTTTGGAGGCTCAGAAATCCACTGTTTTTGGGATAGCCCCTTAAAGGCCGGACAAATGGTGAGATTAAAAATATTCTTACCTGAAGAATCCAGCGCGGTATTTTGTTATGGTCAAGTTCAAGGTTCACAATCGGTGGCCCACAGCCAGCAACAATTACTGCATATCAATTACCACTGGATCCGTGATGAAGATATTGAAACCTTGGTCCGTGCCAGTCTTCATGTGCAAAGCCAACAATTAAAAGCGCGAGCCGACGCTCGCCTATTAGCCGAAAAAAAATGAGTCAGTCGTGTTATTAAATCTACCTTGCCCTGAGCATGCGGGCGACAATAAACAAGTCACTAATTTACCGGGCAGTGCGTTGGCCTTGGTGGTCCATCAATATGTAACCACCTTAGATGCGCCCTTAGTTATTTTAACGGAAGATACCCGCAGCGCGCTGCAAATAGAACGAGAAGTGAATGGCTTACAACCGCAACGCGCAGTGCACTTACTTCCAGATTGGGAAACGCTTCCTTACGATACCTTCTCACCACACCAAGATATCATTTCCCAGCGGATCCTCAGTCTTAATCAGCTTAGTCAGGACAAGAACAGTGTCGTCATCGCACCGATTGCAACCTGGTTACAGCGCTGTGCTCCGGCCGAATTTTTAGCCAAACATAGTTTGCAACTTAAGGTTGGCCAGCAGCTCAACATCACGGCTTTTAAAGAACGCTTGGTTAGCGCGGGTTATCAACATGTCGACCAAGTCATGGAACATGGCGAATTTGCGCTACGCGGAAGCTTACTCGATCTTTACCCCATGGGCAGTCGCCAACCATTTCGTTTAGACTTTTTCGATGATGAGCTAGACACCATTCGTCAGTTTGATCCCGACACCCAACGCAGTGAGCAAACGCAGCAACAAATTACCTTGCTGCCAGCCCATGAGTTCCCCACTGATCAAGCCGGCATCGAAACCTTTCGCCAACAATGGCGTGATCGATTCGAGCCAAGCCGAGAGGCGGAATCAATCTACCAGCAGGTATCAAAAGGGATCATGCCAGCGGGTATCGAATACTACCTGCCGCTATTTCACTCACATACAGAAAGCCTGAGTGACCAACTATCGGCCAATACCATCATCTTAAAAATTGGCGACTTAGAGCATGCTGGAAAACAGTTTTGGCAAGATCTCGAAGAACGCTATCAAAACCGTCGCCATGACCGCTCTCGGCCCATTTTGCCGCCAGATGAACTCTATTTAAATGTTGATCAGTGTTTTAAGGAATTAAAAAGTTTTGCTGGCATTAAGCTGCGTAGCGGACCGGCCAAAAATGCCCAAGGACGGCTCAATTTAGCCGCTCATGCATTACCAGACCTCAGCGTCAATCATCGACTCAATTTACCATTGCAGGCCCTAAGCCATTACCTAGAGCATCACCCGCATCCTAAAACCTGCTTTATTGCCGAAACCGAGGGACGCAGAGAAGCACTCAAGAATTTACTTCGCCCCCTCAAGTTAAAGCTTAAAAATCATCAAAGCATTTTTAACTTTGTTGCGAGTAACGATAGTCTGGCGATTGTGGTCGCGCCTATCGAAAAAGGCTTTGAACTAAACACACCAACTTTGCAGTTGATTACTGAAACCGACTTACTCGGTGACAAAGTTCGCGCTAAACAGCGCAAGGCCTCAAGTAAAACGCTCAATCCCGATGTTCTGATCCGCAATTTAGCAGAACTATCGATTGGTCAACCAGTGGTGCACCTAGAACACGGCGTGGGCCGTTATCTGGGCTTAACCAGCTTTGAAAACGGCGGCATAAAAACTGAATTTTTAAGCCTTGAATATGCCAATCAGGCAAAATTATATGTACCTGTAAATGCACTCCATTTAATTAGCCGTTACTCTGGAGCCAACGACGAAACGGCGCCACTGCACAAGCTAGGCAATGAACAATGGCAAAAAGCCAAGCAAAAAGCGGCCGAGAAAATCCGTGATGTCGCCGCAGAGCTGCTAGAAGTATATGCCAAACGCGCCGCTAAACCTGGGTATGGATATCAACTTGACGAAGCGGCCTATCAACAATTTAGCGCCGATTTCCCCTTTGAAGAAACCGACGACCAACAGCAAGCTATTACTGCGATGTTACAAGACATGCAGACGCCAAACGCAATGGACCGGCTGGTTTGTGGCGATGTTGGTTTTGGTAAGACAGAGGTGGCGATGCGTGCCGCATTTGTCGCCGTGAACAGCGGAAAACAGGTGGCCGTGCTCGTCCCGACCACCCTGCTTGCCCAGCAACACTTTGACAACTTTAGTGACCGCTTTGCCAATTGGCCGATTGAAGTCGCTTCTTTATCACGCTTCAACACCACCAAAGAACAAAATCAAGTACTCACAAAACTGGCTGATGGTCGTGTCGATATCGTAATCGGAACCCATAAGTTATTAAGCAAGGATGTGAAATTTTCTGATTTAGGGCTGCTGGTTATTGATGAAGAACACCGCTTTGGAGTGCGTCAAAAAGAGCAAATAAAAGCGATGCGGGCGAATGTTGATATTCTCACACTCACCGCAACACCAATACCTAGAACCCTGAATATGGCAATGAGTGGCATGCGTGATCTATCGATCATTGCGACCCCTCCGGCAAAACGCTTAGCGGTAAAAACCTTTGTGCGCCAATATGATAATGCACTAATTAAGGAAGCGATTAGTCGCGAAATAATGCGCGGGGGGCAGGTTTACTTTCTACACAATAAGGTTGAAACCATTGAGCGAGTCGCCCAAGAACTCTCTGAATCGCTGCCACAGGCACGTATTACTGTGGCCCACGGACAAATGCGCGAACGTGAGCTAGAGCGCATTATGGGAGACTTTCACCATCAACGTTTTAACGTTCTGGTTTGTACTACCATTATCGAGACTGGGATTGATATCGCCAGTGCTAATACCATTATTATCAATCGTGCTGATAATTTTGGCTTGGCTCAGTTACACCAATTACGCGGTCGAGTTGGCCGTTCTCATCACCAAGCCTATGCCTATTTACTCACTCCACCACCAAAACTATTGAGTAAAGACGCACGTAAACGTTTAGAGGCGATCGCTCAACTAGAGGACTTAGGCGCAGGCTTTACCTTAGCTACCCACGACCTGGAAATTCGCGGAGCTGGTGAACTCTTAGGAGATGACCAAAGTGGACAAATAGAAGCCGTTGGCTTTACCCTATATATGGAAATGTTAGACCGAGCGGTAACAGCCCTCAAAAATGGTCAAGATCTCAATTGGGATCTCAGTCAAAGCGAACAATGTGAGATTGAATTACGCTTACCAGCACTACTGCCTGACGATTATATTTTTGATGTCACAACTCGACTCACTATGTACAAACGCATTGCTAATTGCGGGAATTCTGCAGAAATGCGCGAATTACAAGTCGAGCTGATTGACCGTTTTGGCTTATTACCGGAACCTGCTCAAAACTTGTTCAACGTGCAAAGGCTTAAAATTGAAGCCGACCACCTCGGTATTAAGCGCTTAGAGGCCGGACCGAAAGGCGGCGTTATCGAGTTTGCCGAATCAACAAAAGTTAATGCCGCTTTTCTGGTAAGCCTGCTACAATCTCAGCCAGCTATTTATCGAATGGAAGGCGCCAACAAGCTAAAATTTGCGGTTCCAAGCGACGGTCCCGAACAGCGCCTCACCCTCATAGAATCTATATTGGAGCAATTTAACGCCAATGCGAGCAACTCTTAAACAGGCTATACAGCTTCTTGGCTTGGCCGCAATCGTTACGACCAGCGCGCCTAGCATGGCAGATGGACCGCGTTGGTTTGACATTGAAGTCATCGTTTTTAAACGTAATGTTAGTGTCGAAAGCAGTCAAGAATATTGGCCGCAACCACAAACGTTCAGCGTAAATACCAGTGAACCGTTGCTCGCACCGTTGTTTGCTTGTAACACCGAGCCCTGCATTCGGCCTCGATTTGAACAGTTACCTGTAACCATTGACGGACGCGGTTGGCCTATCACTGGTGCGACCCATCGACAGATGCTGAATGCCGACCAACTAGAGTTAGGTGAACAATTTGCCAAATTAAATCAGCACGCAGCCTTTACACCGCTCATACATCTAGCTTGGCGGGAAGTCGTTGCACCCCGTCATCGAGCCAAATTTTATCAGTTGCAAGCAGGCCAAGACTTTTCGCAACGCTTTCAAGCCGATGGCCACCTGATTAACTTTGCAGCTCATAATGACGCAATCGTTAACGCCAAGAGCGATGAGCAGAATAAGCTTGGTGAAACCAGCTTGTTTGAGCAAGCAACGCCGCTAAATGGTGAAACTAGCAGCGACGCCGTTGCTCAGGTACCGGCCGAAATTTGGGAGCTAAACGGTGGGATTAGAATTTACTTGCAACACTACTTGTATATCGAGAGTCAACTGATCCTAAAACGTCCTGTTGAAGTTGAAAGAGAGGTTCTTCCCTCTGATCGCCAAACACAGCTCACCCCCCCCAATCCCCTGCCAAATAATGAACCGCAGCAAGTGGTGATATTAAGTGGAGAACAAAAGGGAGTTGAAGATGGCAGTTTAATTGCGAATTATCAAACAGAAGAGGAGCTACATAGCTTTAAGTTTGATCAAAAACGTCGTGTCCGTTCCGGAGAAATACATTATTTCGACCATCCACTAATGGGCATGCTGATCCAAATTCGTCGTAGTCCAGAAAATCAAAGTGCACTTTCACCAACATCCATAGCGGATGGTCAGGACAACGACATGGCAGAGATTATTGCACCAGAACAGAAATCACTCGAGGGCAACTCAGCCGAGTCAGCCACTACTGAAGCAGTATTCACGGCTCCCGCGAGCCAAACGGCTTCGTAAGCGCTGCAGTGGTCGTTGCGAACCAACCAAGTGTGCTATTCAGCTGCGCCTTATTAAGTCGCACCTGGCTATTGCTAGCAATCGCGGCTAGCTCTCGTCAAATGGGAGAAAAGCTGCTCAGCTTACTATATCCCGACCATCATTGGTTTTATGTCGGCTTAGCTTTAGGCGCACTTCCGCTATCTCGTCTTCTCTTGCCCAAGCTGTGGCAGACGGTCTCTTTAACGTTTCAGTTATGGGGGGTATTCGTGTTATTGCTGGCCGATATTCTCAGCCAGGCCTATTTAATGAATTTACATCATTGGCGATTTGAAGCGCTGAGTGCGCTCACACTGTGGTTGAGTTTGATGTTCGCTTTTATCGTAGTAAAAGCCGGATTAGAAAGGCAATAACCAGTAGTTATTGCCTTTCTAATAGAATCTTAAAGCCTGTATTTAGTGGAGCTTTAACTTCGGTCTTAATACCTGATTAATTCGCCCAACGAGCATCATTAATCCTGTTTTAAAATAACCATGTAAAGCAATTTGGTGCATCCGGTATAAAGAGATATAGACCATTCTAGCAATCCGCCCTTCAATCATCATAGAGCCTTGCATCAAGTTACCCATCAGTGACCCAACGGTAGAATAACGACTTAAAGACACCAACGAACCATGATCTTTGTACTCAAATTCAAGTAACGGTTTTTCTTCAAGCTGACGTAGGATGTTTTTGTAAACTAAGGAAGCCATCTGATGTGCAGATTGAGCCCTCGGAGGAACAAAGCCTTTCTCACCCAAGGCACAACTGGCACAATCACCTATCGCATAAACATTACTGTCACGTGAACTTTGTAGCGTAGGCCTAACCACTAACTGATTAATCCGGTTGGTTTCTAGCCCACCGATTTCTTTCATAAATTCAGGGCACTTAATGCCAGCCGCCCACACCATCAAATCGGCTTTAATTAACTCGCCATCTTTTGTCGTTAACCCTTCCGCAGTGGCTTCGGTAATCATGGTGCTGGTGCGAACATCAACGCCCATTTTTTGCAATTCTGAATGCGCTGACGAAGAAATTCTAACCGGTAATGCTGGCAAAATTTTATCACCCGCTTCAACCAGCGTAACCGCCAAACTTGAACTGCTAAGATTTGGTACACCATAAGCCCGCAGTTGATCAAGCGCGTTGTATAACTCCGCCGATAACTCAACACCTGTGGCACCAGCCCCAACAATGGAAATTCTGACCTTTTCTCCCTGTTGTGATTCATCGCCTTGAGAATACTGCAAGAATCGATTTAACATTCGAGAGTGGAATAAATTGGCGCGACTCGGATTATCTAAGAAAATGCAATGCTCTTTGACACCCTTCGTATTAAAGTCATTGGACACGGAACCGATTGCCATCACTAAATAGTCATAGTCGATCTGCCGAGCTGGTAATACTTCCTGCTCCTCTTCGACCATGGCTTTTAGCGTCACCAACTGCTCTTCGCGATCAATATCAGCAACTTCACCTAATTGAAACTCAAAACCGTGATTGGCCGCATGAGAACGATAGCTTAAGGCATCGATTCCGGCATCTAGCGACCCCGTCGCGACTTCATGTAGTAATGGTTTCCACAAATGCGTTCTATTTTTATCAATGAGAACTATCTTGGCTTTACCTCGTTTGCCAAGTTTGTGACCCAAACTCGTCGCGAGTTCTAAGCCACCTGCGCCACCACCTACAACAACAATTTTAGTCATTCTTGCTTATTTCCTTCTCACAACTTGAAGTGTTTAGCGCTTTTTAAAAGGCTTTATCATTATGTACTACGCCTTTGAATAATCGCTCTGCTGCGTCATATTATACGTAATGAGAGTAGGATCACAAAAAAAAGGCTTATAAAAACGAGGGGGAAATGCCTCTATTCGCTGATCTCAATCATTTCATAGACGAGGTAGACTCCGCAATGACTTAATTAATTGTAAATGACGACTAATATCTTGAAATTTATGTGCTTGCTGGCTATCCCAAATAATCGGATAATAATCTTGTAACTCTTCAGCTGAAAGTTGGCTATCTAACACACCATCATTTTCAGACAACACAACCGTACAATTACCACGATTTTTGTCTCTAAACTCTGCAACACATTTAGTCGCAATATCTAAATACTCCTCGGGCCGCTCTATTTTGCCCTGCATGTTCCGCTCTGGGTGCAAATTCGGGTTAAACAAAACGGAGGGAATTCCACATAGATAACCAATCCGCTCACTCCAATACCCGCCTAAACCAACACCACAAATCACCACTTCCTCTTCAGCACTCAACATTAACTGTTTGTGGACTTCTTTGAGTAAGTGACTCATATCGTGTCGAGGATGAATGGTACTGTAACTGATTTGACGCACATCGCTATCGACAAACTGAAGCTGTAGTACTTTTTCATGGTTACCCGGACTTGTAGAATCAAAGCCGTGTAAATAAATAATCATGATGCGATTCCTTGTTTATATTCCCGCATGAATACTAAGTGTATTTAGTTCTCACTCAGTTCACTACTAATTTGCTGAATTTCTAGGGCGCGCGCAGCGATTTGTCGATATTGAGTCAATGCTGTGAGCTCCGACCAAGTCATAGGATAAGCTTTTGCTCGCAAGGCATCGGGGCGTGCAACCTGAGTATGTGGTAAGCCATCTAATAAGCGAATACTGGCATCTCGATCGTTGCAGGCCAAAAGGTAATCACAGCCTGCGGTCAAGGCTTGCTCGGCTCGTTGCACATGATCACCAGCAAGGGCTGCGCCCTGCATCGACAAATCATCACTAAATATAACCCCCTTGAAACCTAAATCTTTACGCAATACTTGTTGTAACCACCGCTTAGAAAATCCTGCGGGTTTATCGTCAACATCACTATAAATTACGTGTGCGGGCATCACTGCGTCCAATTTATTTTGACTAATTAAACGCCTAAATACACTTAAATCATAACGTTTAATCTCATCAAATGAGCGCGAGTCAGTGGCTTCAAAGTGATGAGTGTCTGCTTTAACATTCCCATGTCCGGGAAAGTGCTTGCCAGTTGCCTTCATCCCTGCGTGATGCATTCCAGAGATAAAACCACCCGCATCACTAACGATCTGTTCAGGGTTAGAACTAAAAGCACGAGTACCAATCACATCACTACAACCGTTGATATCCAGCACCGGAGCGAAACTAATATCAATATCGCAAGCTCTGAGCTCAACGGCCATTAACCAACCCAACTGTTCAGCCAGGTCGACACTAGCCATCCTCAGTTGCCTTGCCCCTGCATCAATATCCCCCATCGCAGGTATGCAAGAAAACTGATGCCGAAAACGTTGTACACGTCCTCCTTCTTGATCCACAGCAATCAATAAATACTGTTTACTCGCAGCTCTTATTGAGCGAACCAGTTCAATTAACTGGGCACGCTCCTGATAATTACGACTAAATAAAATGACACCTCCCACAAGGGGATGCTGTAACATATCTCGCTCTTCAGCACTCAGCTCGGCGCCCAATAAATCTAAAAACAGCGGTCCCATCGGCTCGATACCCCTACCAGCCAAAGGTAGATTTAGTTTCAGCCTTACGGATCTCGGTTTCATCGGCCCATTCTACTAAACCAGTTTTAAGATCAAGTAAACGCATCGTCATCTTATAATAAACATCTTTGGTCTTTTTGTTGGTTTTAACAATACTCGCTAAGTTGCCATACAGCATATACTCTGCCCCGACTTGTTGACCGAACGCAATTGCTTTAGCGGGATCAACTAAACCACCGTCATTTTGAAAGTTCAACTGTTCACGCACTTGGTTCACCGTGGTCATATCTACAAATCGAAACTTACCTGACTGTAACAAGCGGGTACTGATAGTATCGCTAACAGATTCAGTATCGATATGCTCACTCGTTTTATTTTTTATCTTATCAACAAATACGATTGGCCGTTTGTTACGAGTTAGTTCCGTTAATAAGGGCGACGCAACCATTGAGTCTGTCATTTGACCTGCAATTGTCTGTAAATCCGTAGAGCCAAAGGCAACATCCACCGTTTCTACGGCTTGCGGATCACCATAACTTACCTGGCTAGAACAACCACTTAGCATAAGGGCTGCCATCGAAACGGCTAAAACATATGTTTTCATAACTTATCTCTCTGTTATTGAACTTCTCTAACATAAACTTTGAAGTGGTGGGCATTAGCAACTAACGCGACCGACTGAATCTGAACCTGTTCACGACCATGTAGAGTGAGCGGTGTCCATGCGGATCTCGCATCATTGATTTGAATATTATCGCTATCATACCAGTTGAATCGATATTGCAAACTCAAGTCGCCTTTAAATAAAGATTGAAGCGTTGCGATACCCAGTAGTCGATCGGCACTTTGAGTACTCCTCGCCTCTGTGATGGTTAACTTTCGTCCTAAATTTAAGTTATCAACAATCAGCCATTGTTTCCCCTCTGGCTTTTGTGAATTGGCTATCATACCAGATGTATCGGCAGTACAAGCCACCAGCAATAACGACAGCATTATCAGTATATATTTCATAACCAACTCCTCTTTTATAAGTTAAATAACTGAACTGTAGAACCAAGATCGTTGGTCAACACCAAGGTCACTCGACCTGGCCTTATGTTAACCGAAACTTCTGATTCACCCAGACCAGACATCGTCAATTTATGTTTTCCCACAGCAAACGGTTTAATCGCTATTTGC
This sequence comes from Agarivorans sp. QJM3NY_33, assembly GCF_050870865.2. Taxonomy (NCBI): domain Bacteria; kingdom Pseudomonadati; phylum Pseudomonadota; class Gammaproteobacteria; order Alteromonadales; family Alteromonadaceae; genus Agarivorans; species Agarivorans sp. QJM3NY_33. The sequence goes on along the minus strand of NZ_CP194039.2, from coordinate 2,118,411 downwards.
GCCAATGCTGGTAAGCTTTGCCAACTTCGAGTATCCGCTCGCTCAGACACTATATTGTATACATTTGCGAAAACATTCGCCCAATTCTCCCCTTTCTTTGCGTCGCCTTGGTTCACTTCTCGACGCAGCTGGTCTTTAGCCAGCACTCGTAAAATTTGCCGCACCAATACTGCAGGTAAATCTTGTTGTAGTTGCTTGGCAGCTAAAGCATCGATTTGAACTAATTGTTGCGTTGCAAAATCGTGTCCTTCCAAAGACAAAGCTAACGGGATCGCCAGTTGAGGTTTGGTAGAAATAACCGGAAGTGCCAAGGTATAAGTTTGCCAACGCTGCTGGTGATAGAGAGGTAAGGTAAAGCGTACTTCTTGCCTTGCAGCCACTATAGATTGCTCATGTAAAACAACGAGTAAGCCTTGATCTTCAGTCAGCGGCTGAGCTTTCAATGGGGTATATTGCTGATAATCACTCATCGCCAGTTTTTGCCCCAATCGAGCAACTTCAGCCTGCAAATAATGATTTTTAGGCGCTAAAGCTAAGGCTTTACGATAATCAATATAGGCATCATTATCTTGACCCGCCGCCATATACAAAACTGCAGACAAAGCATAACTAAGGCCGTTCTGATAAGCATTTGGAAGCGTTGTATCGGGACTGGGATATTGCTTCAACAGTTCATCGTATTGCTGTTGATAGTCTTGCAATTGCGTCTCTAAGCTCACTGGCTGTTCTTCCATCGCCAACTGCTGTAGTTGTCCTGCGCGGCGAATTTCAACCAATGCGGACTCCAAACCACCGCTATGCAAGTAATTGATCGCTTGATAATGGTGCAACATGACTTGTTCATACACTGGAATATGGTAGCGAATAAAATTATCGTTGGTCGCTAAGGTAGAAAACTGTTGTAAGCCTGTGGAAAGGCGATATTCGGCTTGACTCGATAACCATTTTAACTGTTGATCGACGCGACTAAAGTGTTGCTGACTCGCCTCAAAGTCTCCCGCTAAAAACAACATTCGACCAAGTTCCAACTGTTTTAAATAATAGCTATTATCCGTTACCTTTCCCTCTGCCAGTAACTCGGCCGCGTGTTCAAATTGTCCTGCGGTCAATTGATAACGACTCGCTCTTAACTGTTCAGAATAAGTGGTAAAAAGATCACTGAACACTGCTGTTGAACAACCAGTAACGAGCGCCGCAATAACAAATATTGCAATTTTCGGCCAAGTACACCGCAACTGGCTACGGCGGTCCCCAATGTTGCTATCGACACGCCAAAATTGATGCATTATTTACTATCCCAAATACCCAAATACAAATGCTCGCAACATAGAATTAATCATGATGGAATATCAAATCTATGATTCAATCAATATAAGCATTCTCGAGAATAAACCCTAAACTGTTCATCTTTCGCTATGCATTTATGTTCCAAAGAACGAAGACAGACAAACTACTGAGAGAAAGCCTCTAGCTGAGCACTCACCCATCTATCCTATTGAAACAAAAACAATAATGACTAATTAATACAGAGGAACCAGATCACTTGGATTTTAAGTTTGTCGCAATATGTAGTAAAACACATCTACATATAACTCGCTTATCAAGCTAGCATAAATTAACAGACGACAAATTGATAAGCAGTCCAAAGCCTATTTATAAACCATTTTTCGGTCCACGCCTAACCTTCGCGCCAATTTACCACCTCTAAACATCTAACCGGTGAATATTCAGACAATTTTTTCGCCTAACGATAGCAAACACTCAATTATCGAAGCTTTCTTTATCGAAGCTGATAAACAAAGGGTTTATCCGAGTAGAGTTGTGATCTAATACCTAGTATATCAGCACGAGTAAAGGCATAATTTTAATAAATAAAAAAACATAATAACTATAAATAGCTAGCAAAAAATTTGTCGAGGAATTATGAATAAAAAGTCAGCTCGCTTAGGCGTATCGCTCCAGTTTTATAAACACATATCTATTGTTCACCGAGTCAATATAGGTTTCGGTTTTTTAGTACTCATGATGGTGCTAACAAATGTCCTTTCCCTGCAAACGGGGAATCAATTCAAACAACAATTAAATGTTGTTACCGAAGAAGCAACACCACTGGTACTGCAGAGCAGCGACTTTGCTGTTGATTTACTCACCGCGGATAAGTTTTTTAAAGATGCATTAACATCGACTAAACCTGATGCGATTAAAGTCAGTAGCAAAGCCTTTGAACAGAGCGAACAAGAGTTCGTTTCTTCACTCGCAACCTTACGCAAGATGGCTCAGGGGAATAGCGAATTAGGCTCTCATTTAGATTCCTTAAGCAATCTGGATGAACGTTACTTTCAAGTTGCCAAGCAGGTCATGGCAGATAACATTAAATATCTAGCTGATTTGCAAACAGTAAAACGCAGTACCAATCAGCTATCAGTCATGCTGCCTCAATTGAAGAAAAATTTGTCAGATAAAGTCGTTGAATTAGATGACGATTATATTCGCTGGGCCTCTGAAAGCTTTCTCAATGCGATGGTAGTGATCGAATTGAATACCCTCGATGGACTCAATACCAGCGAATCAGAAAAAATTGCAGTGATTTTGCAACGTAATCAAAAGTTGCTAAAAAACTTCAACTCAGCCAATGCCGATCTTGAGGATGAAATCCCAGACTTGCGCAACGACATGGGCCATCAAATCGATCAATTTATTAAAGATACCACTGCAAAGGATGGTGTATTAGCCCAGCACTTAAAGGTCTCACAAGACAAAGAGGCAATTTCACGCCGAACCGACGAAACAGCATTGCTGATTACCGAAGCCATCGAACAACTCACCAACATTAATCAAATCGCCAATAAATTGGTTGACGAAGCGTCGGCCAATGCGAATACAATGCTAGCGACCAGTCGGCTACGACTATATATCGCAATGGCAATCGTTATCCCTTTAGCCTTCTTGGTTGCCTGGAATGTAGCAAGTGCGATTAAAGTACCCTTGCAACTACTACTTAAAACCTTGAAATCTGCGGCTGCAGGTAATATGACTGAAACCGTCGATTATCAAAGTAGTAACGAATTTGGTCAACTTGCGGATTCAGCGAATAGCATGATGAAACAGATGCGATCAGTACTGCACGATATTAGCGAAGCTGCCGAAAGCTTATCCAATGTATCCCAAGGAAACTCAGTGACGTTGCATACCGCGACCACCGAACTCAACAATCAACGGCAAGAAACTGCGTCGGTCGCAGCCGCAATGACTGAAATGGAACAATCGGTTCGTGAAGTTGCCCAGAGTGCCAATATGACCCTTGAAAAAGTGATGGAAGTAGAGGCCGCGGCCAATTCAGGGCGCTCTGTAATGAGTAACAATATAACCACCACCCATCAGTTATCAGAGCGACTCGACGATAGTAGCGCGGTAATTGGTGAGGTAGATGCAATGAGCAACAATATTGGTTCAATCTTAGATGTGATCCGAGGTATCGCCGATCAAACCAACTTGCTAGCGTTAAATGCAGCTATCGAAGCAGCAAGAGCTGGGGAACAAGGGCGCGGTTTCGCTGTCGTCGCCGATGAGGTTAGAGTTCTGGCCCAAAAAACGACGAATTCAACCACCGAGATTCAAACCATGATTGAGAACTTACAAAAAAGTGCACAACGCGCAGTCACAGTCATGTCTGAATGTTCTTCAGAAATGCAAGCCAGTATTGATCAAACTTCTGATGCAAATGGAGCAATGGAAGAGATCCAAGGGATTATTACTCAAATTTCAGATATGAGTAGTCAGATCGCCGCTGCCGCCGAACAACAACAAGCCACCGGAGCTGAAATTTCTGCGAACCTCAATAGAATTTCAGACATTAGTGACGAAAACTATGAAAGTATTGAAATCGTGGCGAGCACCAGTGAAGAACTAGGTGGATTAGCTCAAGAGCAAGATGCGTTAGTCAAACGATTTACTTTATAACGCCGCTCTATGACACTCAAAGCGCCTATCAACAGGCGCTTTTTATTTACCATGACGAACCATGAACCTCTGAAATAGCGCCTTTCCCAACTCCTTCATAAGCAATTACTTCAATAGAGTGTTCTGGCATCGCGGCAGACAAAGTACTTGCAATATAAGCGGCCAAGTTCTCAACAGTTGTCTCGCAGGGAAGAATATCAGTCTCATGTTGGGGTAATACCAACTCAAAAAAACCCTGTGGAGATTGATATGCAAAAGCATAGTGCTTTTGCCAATTTTGAGCCTGATAAAAGCTTATATTGCTTGGCTCAATTTGGTCAGCTTTGCTCGCCAAATATATATTTCGCCACTTCATCGCCCAACTTGTTGCTAAGTCCAAATCTTGCTCACCGTCAACCATAATTTCGAGAGTCGAACGGTGCCCATGAGCGATCCGTTGACAATTACCGTCATGCTTTTTTAAGCCATGAGAATAATGATAATAAGGTCCATCGATCGCTTCATGGCGTAATTTAACTTTTAAATCTTGAATATTCGAAGGTAGCTTTTGTAAAATGATCCGCTGTACATAAGTAGTCAAAGCATCGTTGGTCACTTCTAGAGTGTCAATAAACGCAAACGCTTGAGTAGGACAACGCAGCTGGATGCTTCCACCATTTGGCCGCGCAAAATCAATATGAGTATAACCATTAAGGGTTTCGGTTTTGCATAAAGGTGACCGCTGAGGCACTAACAACTTATGATCGACTTCCTGATCAATGAGTTGCTTGATTAGTTTCTTCACTTGGCCAAAATCTAACAACATATCCATATCATTCAAAGCGCCAGCTAATTCTATGTCTACTAACCAACTTTCTCCCACTAAACCACGGTCTGGGCACAGGTAGGTGGAGTCGATTACGGTCAAATCTTTTACAAACAATTTCATCAGAACTTTCCATATTAACCAAGGTCGCTAATTATAACCGTAAGCTGCGCTAATAGTCCGTTTGTTACACATTTCTCATCAGCACTAAAACACAAACACGATTTATATGATATTGTTATAAGATTATCAAAATATACAGAACCAGCCGTGGAACCGATTTCCCCAGATTTATTAGCTGAATTCAATGCCCTGCCCTGTCAAACCGAGGTCCATTTACAAATTCCGACGGCCACAAAACCCTTGCGTTTACGTAGTCGTTTAATCGGAATTGAACCTGGTATGTGTTTGATCCTTTCGAGGGGAATAGATCAACAGTGGGAAGCCGCTAAAGAGAAAATTCGAGAAGGTCAGTCGATTGTGATTCGCCTAGTTAATCAAGGCGATCCTAACGCGACCATTTTTGCTTATCGAGGCAATATATCAAAACTGATGAGTAGTGTTGGCCGATGGTTGGTGGTGGATTACCCTCGTCGGATCCAAAAAATAAGTTTGCGTCAGCATAGCCGCATGCCCATTGCCTTAGCTAGCACACTACTTTGTCAGCACCAAGCACAGACGTCGTTTCATGGGGTCCTAAAAGATTTATCACTTAATGGAGGCGGTTTTGTTTGTGAGCCAATCCCATTACCTTTGAGTTCATTGCCTTTTAAATTACAACTAAACCTCGATAATAATCCAAGCATCAGTATTGATGCGAGTATTTGTAATCAACACTTAGAGCAAAGAACACCTGAACGTCTGCACTATGGCTTAACCTTTAACGCCAAGAACGCCGAAAAGAAAAATTTTGTTCAAATGGCATTACTGGAAATGATGCAACGCGAGAATAAAACCAACCCATAAAGCCAAATAATAGCAATCTGATTAATGATATGATCAACTTGTTGCGCAGAATAAACCTGCCGATAACGAGGCATGAAGTGCAGTAACTCGTGGCTCTAATTACAAAATACGTAAGCCAGTTAGCGATGATTTAGGCCCGCAAGAATCAACAGATAATGAGTTAGATTGACTATAAATTAAACGCTTATAAAAAAAGCGACCGAAGGGCCGCTTTGCTATTACTGGTCAACTTCTAGTCTTTGTTGTACTTAGCAGTACGTGGGAACGCATTGCCTTTACTATCAAACAAGTAACATGCTTTAGTTGGCAAGCCAACACGAAGATCATCACCATTGTTAGATGGAAATTCGCTACGTGCTTTAAAGGTGAAATCAAAGCCTTTCACGTCCATATAAACGTAAGACTCGGAACCTAAATGCTCGGCAACTACAACCGTACCTGTAATGAAGTTCTCTGCATGAGCATGGGTATCTTCTACCAAGTGCTCGGGACGACAACCTAACTCAACCGTATCGCCCATTTTAGCTCGGGTGGTGTCAATTGCAGCACTAATGATGTCACCTGTCACCAATTTTATTTTGCTTTCTTGCTCACCGACTTCAATCAGCTTACCTTCGATAAAATTCATTTTAGGTGAACCAATAAAGCCAGCAACAAATTTATTGGTCGGATTATGATATAGCTCTAATGGCGAACCATATTGCTCCAAATTACTGGACGCATTTGGCTCTAGAGGGCTAAGGACCACAATCTTATCCGCTAACGTCATCGCTTCCACTTGATCATGAGTCACGTAAATAATGGTAGATTGAAGTTCTTTGTGTAACTTCGCTATCTCGATGCGCATTTTCACTCGAAGCGCTGCATCTAAGTTTGACAAAGGCTCATCAAATAGGAACACTCCTGGCTGTTGGACAATACAACGACCAATAGCAACACGTTGGCGTTGACCACCACTTAATTCTTTAGGTTTACGGTCAAGTAAAGGGTCTAAGCCCAAGATATCTGAGGCATTAGAGACACGTTTTTCAATAATCGCCTTATCGACTTTCTTCAATTTCAGACCGAAAGACATATTCTCACGTAAATCCATATGTGGGTATAAAGCATAAGACTGGAACACCATACCAACATTACGTTCTACTGGCGGTACGTCGTTCATATAGTTGCCGCCAATCTTTAACTCGCCGCTAGTGATATCTTCAAGTCCGGCAATCATTCGTAATAAAGTTGATTTGCCACAACCTGACGGACCCACAAACACCACAAACTCACCATCTTTGATATCTAAGTTAATGTCACGCAAAGTGTCTTGGTGAATACTCGGATCATAGTTTTTACGTACATTGTTTAAAATTACATCAGCCATTATCAGCTCCAAACTGAATAAAGCGCTTTGCTTTATTCATCAATCGATTTTGTATTGCGTCGTTACACCTGCAACTACGCCCAAATAATTTAACCTTTCACACCACCCGCAGTTAAACCTCCAACCAACCATCGTTGCGCCATGAGGAATACCAAGGTAATAGGGAAACCTGACAATACTGCCGCTGCGGCGAAATCACCCCATAAGTAGTTTTGCGGGTATAAGTATTGCTGAGCACCAACAGCAAGGGTGAGCTTATCGACATCTTGCATCAATACAGAAGCCATAGGCACTTCGGTAATCACACCGATAAATGCAAGGATAAACACGACCGCTAAAATTGGCACAGACAGCGGCAACAAGACCAACCTAAATGCCTGCCAAGGTGTTGCGCCATCAATTGCTGCAGATTCCTCTAAGGCCGGGTCGATGGTTTCGAAGTAACCTTTAATCGTCCAGACGTGTAGTGCAATCCCCCCAAGATAAGCCAATATCAAACCACCGTGAGTATTTAAACCTAACCATGGAACATACTCACCAATCTTATTGAACAAGGCATAAATCGCGACCAAGGCCAATACCGAGGGGAACATTTGAAAGATCAACATCCCATTTAAAATGGTTGCCTTGCCTTTAAAGCGCATCCGCGCAAAGGCATAAGCACTGGTCGTCGATAGGGCTACAATCAGTAATGCTGAAATGCCCGCAACTTTAATCGAGTTCCATAACCAAATCAGTACCGGAAATGGTGGTGGCGTGGTTGAACCATCCGGATTCAACACCGAAATACCTAAAGCCAAACGCCAGTGATCGAGCGTGGGATTTGACGGAATCAACTCTCCAACAGCAAAGTTACCAGTACGGAAAGAAATAGTGATGACCATCAATAATGGAAAAATTATTAAACATAGAAATAAACATAAGCTAACGTGAGTTGCTAGTTTTCTATACTTCAAAGACTTAGCTTGAACCATTGCCATAACAACTCCTCCTTATGCCGTTTTATCAGCTTTTGTTAATTTCAAATTGACTAAGGCTAACGCGCCAACCACCAAGAAGATCAGGGTAGCAATCGCACTGGCAAGTCCATAGTCTTGTCCACCATCGCCTTGGAAGGCAATGCGGTAGGTATAACTTACAAGTAAATCGGTGGTACCCGCTGGGGTTGAGGCACCGATAATATCGGGCCCACCATTGGTGAGTAACTGAATCAACACGAAGTTATTAAAGTTAAAGGCAAATGAAGCGACTAACAAAGGCGTCAATGGTTTCATCAGCAGCGGCACAGTAATATTTAAAAAATTACTGATAGGGCCTGCACCATCCATTGCAGAGGCTTCATAAAGATCTTCAGGAATAGACTTAAGCATCCCTAAACATAAGATCATCATGTATGGGTAGCCTAGCCAGGTATTCACGATCAGAATCATCGACTTGGCCATAAGGGGATCGGTGAACCAATCCGGCTTGATGCCAAACAAAGATTCCAAAATGCCGTTTATTTCCCCAAAGTTTTGATTAAATAAACCTTTAAACACCAAGATAGAGATAAATGCAGGGATAGCATAAGGCAGAATGAGCACCACGCGATAAATCGCTCGACCTTTGAGCTCTTCCCATTGAATGAGGCAGGCGAGAACCATACCGATCGCAAGAGTGAAGGCAACGGAAGCGGCCGCAAAAATAACCGTCCAAATAAAGATCTCAATAAAAGGTTCTTTAATCCCCTTATCGGTCATCACTCGATCAAAATTCTTCCAACCCACTTTCACAGTAAAACCAGGGGCTAAACGCTCACCAACGAACTCACCATCACCATCAATATACTGAAAATAACCAGTCTCCATATTCGGCAACATCAGTTGACCCGTCTGGTTATTCCGTAAGATCGAAGGGCCAGGCAGAATAACACCACTATCTTTCAGTACCACGCCGTCTTGTAAACGAGAGTATAAAGGCTTCATCGCAGAAAATTTACGCAAGCCATTCATCACTAACTCATCACCATTCGGAGTCACAAGAATTAAACTACCTAAAAACTGCCGATGAGTAATAATGTCCTTAATTGGGGTTACGGGAGAATTTGGCAAACTATCAACAACTTTCAATTTAAGTCGTGACGTTTCCAAACTAAGCTTTTTAGCCTTAATGTCCGCATTAGAAATAGCGTCAATGGGACGTGTAATAAACATCACTTCATCTTGCTTCAGCGCAAGAATATACTTCCCATCCTCAGCTCGATGCAATTGAAAGCCAAACGAGCCACCTTTCGCCATATATATTTTCTGTGTATGTAATTGTTCTACCCGCTCCAACGATAACAAATTTGTTCCGCTGTAATTGGTAAACGCAATACCAATGGTATAGGCCAAAGGGAAAATAATAAACACAACCATGCCGGCAATGCCGGGGAAAATATAGCGATGTGCATACATTTTTTTATTCACAAAAACATACACACCAGTAGAAACAACAACAAGGGTGAGCAATGCAAATGCATACTCACCACCTGCATACATCAGCACAATTGCGTAGCCGTTGAGCAACACAATCGCTGAAACCAGTAGCAGTTTTAGCCAAGCATACTTGCCCTGCATAAAACCTGGAGACGCAGAATGACCCATCTTATGTACAACCTTTGAGTTAGACCGAAATTAACAAGAGGAGGGTAGACCAAGCCCCTCCCCCTAATCGAAATAATATGACCGTATTATTTCGCTATACGACGCGCAGCGGCGTCTAATGCTTTATCAATCGGCTGACGACCGCTGGTAATGTTGGTGAGAGATGTTGCCATCGCCGACCAAAATTTACCCATGGCCGCAACATTAGGCATTGGCTCGCCATCCTCAGCATTCGCAAAGGTCGCTGCAATACGAGGATCACCCGCTAACTGTTTCATAAATGATTTAAGAGCAACAGCACCTAACGGCACATCATCGTTTACCGTTTTCAAACCTTCATCGGTTATCAAATAGTTTTCTAAAAACTCTACCGCTAAATCAGCATTGGGTGAGGCCGCGTTAATTGCACCAGCCAATACACCAACCATTGGCTTAGCTTTTTGTCCATTAACCGTTGGAATGTAAGTTACACCGTAATTAATGCCACTTTTATCGAGGTTATCCCAAGCCCAGGGACCATTAATCATCATCGCCACTTCGCCTTTATTGAAGGCTGAATCCATCACCCCGTAATCAGCTCCCTTCGGCATTTGACCGCCATCGATCAGGTCTTTAATTACTTTCGCGCCCATTTTCGCGCCAGCATTCGCTACACCGGTATCTTTTACGTCGTAAGCACCATTCTCAAATTTGAAGATGTAGCCACCATTGGCTGCCAATATCGGCCATGAAAAATAAGTGTTGTTGTAATCCCATAAAATAGCGTGTTTACCATCTTTTTGTAGCTGAGCATCTAAGGCTGGAATTTCTTCCCAAGTTTTTGGGGGAGTCGGTACTAAATCTTTATTATAAATAAGACCAATTGATTCAATCGAGATAGGGTAACCATAAACTTTGCCATTAATCGTGACCGCATTCCAAGCAAAGTCCTCTATAGCCGCTTTTTTCTCAGCGCTCGGTTTCAGTTCTGCTAATAGACCGGCATCAACCCAATCGCCGAAACGGTCATGTGGCCATAAGAAGATATCTGGGCCTGAACCAGTTGAAGCAGCCTGTTGAAATTTACCAGGGGCGTCGTCTGGGTGAGCAACACTCACTTTAATGCCGGTATCGGCTTCAAAGCGTTTGCCTACTTCTGCTAAGCCGTTATAGCCTTTATCACCATTAATCCAAATAGTGAGCTGACCTTCCTCAATTGCAGCAAAAGCATTCGATACCATGCCCAAAGAAGCAACCGCAATAGCAGATGCAAGAATTGTCTTTTTCATTAGCCTTTCCTTAACTGTCGTTATGATTATTGTAGTCGCAAGAGTAACTTGCTGAACTTGATTCTAGCTCAACAGAACTGAAACTCACATGACTCAGCTCGCAATTTTGAAACTATACTACATAACGAAAAAGCAAGGAAAGACGGGGCCTTAAAGGCAATCCAATCTCAATAAGTTGGTAATAAAACAACAAAATTAACTACATTAGCACTTGAAAACCTTTGCATGTGGTAATTTTACAACAACAATGAAACTGACAACCTTTTCAAACATAGCTACTGACTTAATTGTTATTTTTAAGTTGTTCTCTCAAATTAGGCGGGATACCAACAATTGTCAAAGTATCGCTCGCCTCATCATAAAATACCCGCTCTCCTAACAGCTTTTGCTCGAAGCTAATAGAAACGCCTTTCCCTTGACCAAAACACTTAGCAAGTTTTTTCAAAGTGCTGCGGTCTGCTGGAAACTGCTCTTCCAAAGGATAGTTTTCGGCCGCAAACTGATAAAAATCGACATTTTCATCGTCGGTCGGTAAGGCCTTAGCAAGTTCACCCACAACGATTTCTTCACCATCTTTAAGCTGCTGCTCACAATAACTTTTCACTTCAGCTTTATAAGCTTGTTTCTCTTCTTTATCTAACTGCGTCGCTTGGCAATAATCATCGACCGCTTGCATCAATACGGTATTTTGCAACTTCACATCAAGACCATCATCACAACCAAGAAACTCAACAAAAAAATCTGCAATTTTACGCCCAGCCCGACCTTTCACATAAGAAACATAACGTCTCGATTCAGCGTTACGCTGCATATCGGTAATATCGATCCGGGCTGCTAATTGAATTGAACTGGTTTCCAAATAACGACTCGCGGTCAGCTCTAGACTTTCATCAACCGCCGGTGAAGTTTTATTTTCGAGCAACATAATTAATAAATACTCGCCAGCGACATGTTCATAATGAGCCAGTAACAAAACCCCCTGCTCTATAAACTCATATTTTTTGAGTTCTTCAACCAGTACTGAGCCGCTATCAACACTAAACCGATGAAAATCCAACTCGCTACTCAATAACAGATCGAGCTTCTCTTTAAAGGTACTGGTGTTTTCTGGCGGGTAGTAGCCAAAGCCTTTGGCTGCACGGCCACTAAAGTTCAAGTGTAAGCTCTCAATGAGACTGAGCGCCTGCTCGCTATGCAGCATTTCTTCGCTGCGGGCCTGTAAGGCGATTTGGCCGTCGGCTGCCAATTCTAATGAATGTAAAATAAGATGTTTTAATGAAATACTCATAGTTTTTGCTGTTAGTGTTTACTGACAAGGTGGGGTATTATACGCGTCTTTATCGTTAATTTTGCAGAGAAGAAATGGCAATAGTTTCAAAATATTCCACAGAGCAAGTGGAACAATTACTAAATGATGTACTCAAAGTAGTCAACAACCATAATGTAACCACCGATTTAGCATTAATGGTGTTAGGTAATGCAACGACTTGCCTGATTAATCAACGTGTTGCTCCAGAGCAAAGGAAGACTCTTGCCGAAGGTTTCTCAAAAGCACTGAAAAGTTCAATCAGTGAATCATAGGCTACCCTGAAGGACTTAAGAACAATCAATGGTAAATAACTCAAAGCAGTACCGAGACAAGGTGTCACAGTTAATCAGCTGGGGACATTGGTTTTGTTTGTCTAATATCATTCTTTCATTAATTGTAGGCTTACGTTATTTGGTGTTGGCCGCAGCGCCAGAGACATTTTTAGGCCAGAGTTATTTACTGATCAGTTGGTTGGGCCAATTTTCATTTATTGGCTTTGTACTTTTTTTGGTGACCCTATTCCCCCTCAGTTTTGTATTCCCCAGCAATCGAACCCTTCGTTTTGTTGGCGCGCTCTTTGCCACTTTAGGGGTTAGTCTACTGATTGTTGATACCGAGGTATTCGCCTCCTTTAATCTTCATCTTAATCCAGTCTTACTGGAACTCTTAGTCGATAAAGAGCAAAATAGCCAAGCAAACACCCTTAACTTACTATTTGTCGCGGTACCGTTCATCTTCTTGCTAGAGTTATGGCTGGCCCGACTCTGTTGGAAATATTTACGACGTTTAGAGCATGCCCATTTAGGCGTACCTATCGCAGTATTACTATTTATTTGTTTTTTGCTTACCCATCTGGTGCACGCTTGGGCAGACGCAACCGATTATCGCTCGATTACTCAACAAAAAAACAACTACCCATTGTTCTACCCACTCACGGCTCGTAGTTTTTTACAAGAACAAGGGATTTTCGATGTTGATGCATATTACCAACAAGTCAATAAACGCGAGACAGCAAAGCTAGGCGGATTGCGCTACCCTATTTCTTCACTGAAATATGCACCTACGGCACAACACTACAATGTGATGCTGATTGTCGTAGAAGGCCTACGCTGGGACGCCCTCAATCAACAAACAATGCCCAACAGCTGGAAACAGGCCAAACGTTCTAGTCAGTTTTTTAGTCACTATAGCGGTGGTAATCGAGCACAAGAAGGCTTATTCAGCTTGTTCTATGGCATCCCAAGCAGTTATTGGTCTAATATTATCAAGCAACATCAAAGCCCAGTACTCATATCCGCACTGCAAGCACATAACTACCAAATCGAGCTCTTCAGTAGCCGTGGAGTAAACCACCCTGAACTCGCCGGAACCAGCTTCGCCGGTGTTAAAAACCTCGATATGACCGAATGGCCAAGCGGGGCGAAAGGCGATAAACAAGCGATTCAAAAATGGTTAATCTGGCAGCAAAGCAAGTTCTCCCAATTACCTTGGTTTAACTTTCTTTATTTAAATGGCGTTGCTGCGTTTGATAATGGTAACGGTGACGCCATCCAAGTCGTCACCCCCGACTCATTACGTAGCGGCTATCAACAAGCAGCCCAGCAGCTCGATCAACAACTTGCAAAAGTTTATGAACAACTAAGCCAAAGTGGCCAACTAGAGAAAACCATACTCATCTTCACCTCTGATTATGGTAACGAATTAGGCGATAACAACAGCAACTACTGGGGCAATGGTAGCAACTTTAGCCGCTATCAAACGCAAGTTCCGTTATTTATATCTTGGCCCAAGCAAACACCAACGCTACAACATGGTGATACCAGTCATAACGATCTAGCACCCACCCTATTAGAAGGTTTGCTCGGCGTAAACTCAAACCCAAATGGCTATAGCAGTGGGCAAAATATCTTCAAAAAACGCAAGCGTGATTGGATATTAATTGGCAACCAGGAACAACAAGCCGTTGTTCAGCAAAATCAAATTACCTTGTTTAATAAATCCGGAAGTTATCGGGTATTTAATCGGGAACTAGAGCCCAGTAATGCCTCTGTTTCAGTCCCGATGTTGGTACAAGTATTGAACGATTTAAAACGTTTTTATCAGCCACAGCCCTAATTTGCCTATTCACTGAGCAATCGAACACAAATTAGTAGGCCGTGTATTGACAGCGGACCGATACCTAAGTAAATTCACAGCTCAAATCGGTACGTAGCGCAGCTTGGTAGCGCACTGTCATGGGGTGTCAGGGGTCGGAGGTTCAAATCCTCTCGTACCGACCACATTAAAGCCCGTCGCCTAATCAGCGACGGGCTTTCGCTTTTCAAAGGCAATTATCTTCGGCTGTTTAACTCCTTTGCCTATGAATCGTCGGCCATCGTTTTAAGTTTGCTTGAACTCACCAATAGCGGCTATAAGTCCACCACTCATATCTTTGTATGCGTAGCTGCAAAACGACCCGCAGCCATGAGTAAAATCAAAGTATATAAATTGAGAAATTCTATTACCTACCAACCCAAAGTTTAAAGTCATAAATGTCATAATAATAGACGATAGTACACGCGCGTAATTGGTACTCAATAAGCCAGCGTGACGCATTGTAATAATCAGTAAGAGCACCTTAAATAAACCAAATCTACCTTTCTTCAGAATATTTTAGGCAACTGCTCTGATCAGCCCGCTGCCATGCCACTTTATAAACAAACGTGCTAAAATCGGCGCATAAAAAATAGTGATGAAACAAACTACTTCCCCCTCTTTGGGTGACTTTAAGGAACGAATATGATTATCAAACCTAAGATCCGTGGTTTTATTTGTACAACCACCCATCCGCTTGGTTGTGCTGCCAATGTCCAAGAGCAAATTGACTACACCAAACAGCAAGGCCCAATAAAAAATGGGCCAAAAAGAGTATTGGTTGTCGGGTCATCCAGCGGTTATGGTTTATCTTCACGTATCGCAGCGGCCTTCGGCAATGGCGCCGCAACCATTGGTGTTTTCTTTGAGAAAGCAGCAACAGAAAAGAAACCAGGAACTGCTGGTTGGTATAATGCTGCGGCCTTCGATCAAAAAGCTCACGAAGCTGGTTTATATGCCAAAAGCATTAATGGTGATGCCTTCTCACATCAAGCCAAGCAGGCAGCTGTTGACTTGATTAAGCAAGATCTAGGACAAATTGACTTAGTAGTTTATTCCTTAGCGTCTCCAGTAAGGAAGCTCCCAGATACCGGAGAACTAATACGCTCCAGCCTAAAACCTATTGGTGAAACCTACAGCGCAACCGCCGTAGATACCAATAAAGATACCATTATTGAAACCAGTGTTGAGCCTGCGACAGAACAAGAGATCGCAGATACAATCACGGTAATGGGTGGCGAAGACTGGGAGCTTTGGATTAAAGCGCTGGATGAAGCGGGCGTACTCGCCCAAGGCTGTAAAACCGTTGCCTATAGTTATATTGGCACCGCATTAACTTGGCCAATTTACTGGGATGGCGCTTTGGGTAAAGCCAAAATGGATTTAGATCGTGCCGCCGTATCTTTAAATGAAAAATTAGCCACACGTGATGGCAGCGCCAACGTTGCGGTACTGAAGAGTGTCGTGACTCAAGCTAGCTCAGCGATCCCTGTGATGCCACTTTACATCTCAATGGTGTTTAAGATCATGAAACAAAAAGGCGTTCATGAAGGCTGTATGGAACAAATCTATCGGATGTTTAGTCAACGCCTCTATCGTACAGACGGCAATGCTCCAGAGCTTGATGAGAGCAATCGCTTACGTCTTGATGATTGGGAGTTAGCCGAAGATATTCAACAAGCTTGTGTTGATTTATGGCCACAAATCACCACCGAAAACCTGCGTCAACATACGGATTACGACTACTATAAAGCCGAGTTTTTGAAACTATTTGGTTTTGGTATTGCCGGAATTGACTATGAGGCAGACGTAAATACCTTGGTTCCTTTCAACGTGATTGAAGTCGCCTAATTACAAAAGAGCCGCCCAACAATTGAGCGGCTCTTTATTCTTTAACTTTAAACAGAATTCGGAATATAGAAAGAGTAATACCAACGTCATCAAGCGATTGATTATCCCGAGTTCAATTTATGTTATTTATTCACCTTGTTATATCTCACTCGACCCGCTCTCGGTAAATAAGCATCAAGATATAAACCGTCTTTTGCGATTTTATACTCTACCACTTTGTCTGCCGAAGTGACGATCACGCGTTCACCTTTGATTTCGTATTGAGTGGCGACCCGACTCCCAGACTTTAGCTGTCCTATTTGATCAAATACCAAGCGATCTTTCTTGCCATAAAATGCCTGCTCAGATTCCCAAGTTCCGATTAAAGGATTAATCGTCACTCTTCGCTTTGCTCCAACTAACTCAGGATAAGAAAAATACAAAAATGCTAACACCCCTAGGGCGATAACCACCAAAGCCGAAATTAATACTAAGGATTTTTTCACCAACGTCTCCGATAAATAAAAAGGGCGAAACCGCCCTTCTATTCGCTTGTTAACTCAACATAAGGTTTACAGCAAAGTTTTAATCTCTGCTTTACTCTTTAATAAGTCAATCAAGGTTTGGTAACTCGCTTCTGTTTTAATGCTGGCCAGCTGTTGTAACCAACGTTGAGTCTCTGTGCTTTCTACGGTTTCCACCTCATTGACAGCGGTAAGCTGTAATACTAGCTGATCACCATTCATTGTGCTTATTCGCCCGGCAACTTTCTGCGCTAACGGCTTAGCCATCATAAATAAATGCCGAATAACTTGCGGCTCTAACTCTTGGCTATCCCGAGTCAATTGACTCTTAGTCGTAAACTGTAAGTGTTGCTGATAAAGCAAATCATCTAAGCCTTCACCAGATTTTAGCGCAGCAATCAACTTGTCAGCATATGCTTGGGCTGCTTGAGTCGCTCTAGTTTGGGTTAAATTACTGGCAATTTGCGATTCAACGACTTCGAAAGGTTTCACGGTCGCCGCCGAATGCCCAGTAACACGAACCACTACAGAGCTATTATCCGCCAGTTGAATAACATCACTATTTAAACCTTCAGCAATAAATTCTGGGTCGAATAGCTTACTTATCACCTGCGCTTGCCCTAAAACTGCATTTGCATTAGTACGACTTAAACCCTTAACCGTTTCAAGCTTAAGGCCTGTCTCGCTAGCCACTTCAACTAAAGAATCAGGAACTTCAAAAGACAGCTCAGCCACTTTTTGCGCTTGTTCATAAAACGCTGTTTGTGCCTTTTCATGTCGTAATTGTTGGCTGATTTGCTCACTCACTTGGTCGAGCGGCTTCACTTGTGCAGTTTGTACATCAAGCAACTTAATTAAATGGTAACCAAAAGCGGATTTAACAATTGGACTCACATCGCCTTTCTGTGCAAGCGCGAAGGCGGCCTCATCAAATGCTGGGTCCATCACTCCACTTTCGAACCAATCAAGCTCACCGCCTTTTTCACCACTAAAGCTATCGTCGGATGACTCTGCAGCTAAGGCCGCAAAATCTTCACCTTGATTGAGTTTGGCTAATAACTGTTCTGCTTTTGTTAGCGCAGCGGTTTCGTCGTCACCAAAATTAACCAAAATATGGGCAACTTTACGCTTTTCTGGCTGAGTATAAGTTTGACTATTTGCCTTATAGAATTGATCTATTTCCTCAGGACTTACTGCGATAGTTTTAGCCAATTCATCAGCATCAACTAAAATATACTCAACATCAACCGACTCTTCTGTTTTGAAGCTATCTTTATGTGCTTGATAATAAGCCTTTAAATCTTCGCTTGAAGGCTTCTCTGCCGCAACGAAATTTGCAGTTGGGATCGTCACATAGCGAACATCACGAGTTTGTTGATTTAACTTCGCCAGTAGCTCTGCTTCACTCGGTAACGCAAACTCACTGCCTAATAAAGCGTTTTGCAACTGTTGACGAGTCAAGTCATTACGCATCATATCGCGAAATTGACTCGGCTGAAAATGTGCTCGAGAAAGTACCGCTAAATAGCGGTCATTATCAAAACGCCCGTCAACTTGGAACTCTGGCATTTTGAGAATTTGCGACTTAAGCTGTGCATCACTGATTCTGAGTCCATACTGTTCAGCGGCTTGATCAAGTAAACGTTCTGACACCATACGGTCTAACACGTTATTTCTAAATTGGGCCATATAGCTTGGGTCAGCGGCTAATTGATTAAAGGCGTCACCAAATTGATTTTCTAATCGCGCCCGTTCATTTTGATAGGCTTTATCAAATTCGGCACGACTAATTGATTCGCCATTCACGGTTGCTGCTAATTGTTCGCTTGGACTCGCAATATAACTACCAACACCAGCCAGTGCAAAAGATAAAATGACCAGACCGAGGATGATCTTGGCTACCGGACCTTGGCTTCCTTCACGGAGCTTTTCCAACATGCTTAGTTACTCTTTACCACATAAATAATGAAAAAGCGCATCGTAGGATGCGCCTTTGACAGACCGCAAATCAATCTACAGCTGACAATTAGTTTACTGCGTCTTTCAACGCTTTGCCGGCTTTAAACGAAGGTACGTTAGCAGCGGCAATTTGAATTTCTGCACCGGTTTGTGGGTTACGGCCAGTACGAGCCGAACGTTCTTTCACTTGAAAAGTACCAAAACCTACTAAGGCAACATTATCGCCTTCTTTCAACGAATCAGAAATAGCTTCGATAAAAGAATCAAGAGCACGACCGGCAGCGGCCTTAGAAATATCTGCACCTTCAGCGATTTTGTCTACGAGTTGAGCTTTATTCACAATGGGTTCCCCTTGTTGTTATTCCTTTTCATTTTACCGCGGGAAAAGTTCCCTATTATTTGCGGCTCAGAACCAGGCTAGTCAGTCTACAGTTAGTTAATTTATATACTATTAATTTGTCATAACGGCTTATATGCCAGCCTTAGGCTATAGCCCTTAAACAAGGCTGGCAAGAATTATTTTACGATTGAATTGCGTTTATTTGCATTGACTCAAGCTTTTACCTCAAAGGCTTCAGGATTTTGCTCTAAAGCAGCTTCTAACACCTGCTCAATCCAGCGCACTGGGATGATTTTTAAGTCTCCAATGACATTTTGTGGTATTTCTTCCAGATCTCGTTCATTTTCCTTTGGAATAAGCACCGTTTTAATTCCACCACGGTGAGCTGCCAACAGTTTCTCTTTTAAACCACCAATCGGCAATACTTCTCCGCGTAAGGTAATTTCGCCAGTCATCGCAACTTCGGCTTTCACTGGATTTCCCGTTAAACTAGACACCAAAGCAGTACACATTGCGACACCCGCACTTGGTCCATCCTTTGGAGTTGCACCTTCAGGAACATGCACATGGATATCGCGCTTCTCATAAAAATCACTATTGATCCGCCATTTATCGGCTCTCGAACGAACCACTGTCATCGCAGCTTGAATTGACTCCTGCATCACGTCACCCAAGGAACCGGTATAAGTTAACTTGCCTTTACCCGGAACAGAGGCGGTTTCGATGGTAAGTAGATCCCCACCAACTTCAGTCCATGCAAGGCCTGTGACCATACCCACACGGTTATTCTCATCGGCTTTACCATAATCGCAGCGTTGCACACCTAAATACTGACTGAGATTCTTTTGGCTAATTTCGACTTTCTTGATCGATTTATCCAACAAAATTTCTTTTACCGCTTTACGGCATAACTTAGAAATCTCGCGTTCTAAGTTACGAACCCCAGCTTCTCGGGTGTAATAACGGATAATGCCAATAATGGCACTATCGTCAATGACGATCTCATGCTCTTTCAAACCATTGCGCTTAATTTGCTTACTAATGAGGTGCTGTTTGGCAATATTAAGCTTTTCATCCTCGGTATAACCCGATAGCCGAATCACTTCCATTCGATCGAGCAAAGGACCCGGAATATTCATTGAGTTTGAAGTTGCCACAAACATGACATCAGAAAGGTCGTAGTCAACTTCTAGATAGTGATCGTTAAAACTATTGTTTTGCTCCGGATCGAGAACTTCGAGTAGCGCAGAAGCAGGATCGCCACGCATATCAGAGGCCATTTTGTCGATTTCATCCAACAAGAAAAGTGGGTTTTTCACCGCAACCTTCGACATTTTTTGAATCAACTTACCCGGCATAGAACCAATATAAGTTCTACGATGCCCACGAATTTCGGCTTCATCGCGAACGCCACCTAAAGCCATACGAACGTACTTACGCCCGGTGGACTTAGCAATCGATTGGCCTAAGGAGGTCTTACCTACGCCAGGAGGCCCCACTAAGCATAAAATGGGTCCTTTCAATTTGTTCACTCGGCTTTGCACCGCCAAGTATTCCAAAATGCGCTCTTTAACTTTTTCTAAACCATAGTGGTCTTGATTCAGTACTTCCTCAGCTTTGGCTAAATCACGTTTAACTTTGGAGCGTTTTACCCAAGGAACACTGAGCATCCAATCAACATAACCACGCACCACGGTCGCTTCAGCTGACATGGGCGACATCATTTTCAACTTATTTAATTCGGCCAAAGTTTTTTCTTTGGCTTCCTTGGGCATGCGAGCTTCGTCAATCCGCAAAGAAAGCTGTTCAAATTCATCTTGACCATCTTCAGATTCACCCAGCTCTTTTTGAATCGCCTTCATTTGCTCATTCAAATAATATTCGCGCTGGCTCTTTTCCATTTGCTTCTTAACACGGCCTCGAATTTTTTTCTCAACCTGCAACAAATCAATCTCTGACTCCATCATGGCCATCAAATATTCGAGTCGCTCGGGGATACTAGAGAGCTCTAATACTGATTGCTTATCTTCAAGCTTCAACGGCATATGCGCAGCCATGGTATCCGCTAGACGTGCAGCATCATCAATTCCAGAGACTGAGGTTAATACTTCAGGTGGAATTTTTTTGTTCAGCTTGATGTAACCTTCAAATTGGCTAATCGCTGAACGAACCATAACTTCTTGCTCTTTCTCATCAGGCAGCACAGAGACAACATACTCAGCAGAGGCCACATAGTACTCGTCTTCTTGAATAATTTCTTCTAACTTAGCCCGTTGACTACCTTCAACCAACACTTTTACAGTGCCGTCAGGCAGTTTTAAGAGCTGCAGAATATTAGCCACCGTGCCTACAGTGTATAAGTCTTCCACTTGTGGATTATCATTACTTGCATCTTTTTGCGCCACTAATAAGACTTGTTTGTCTTGGTTCATCGCGCTTTCTAAGCAACGAATAGACTTTTCACGACCAACAAATAGTGGAATAACCATGTGTGGATATACCACTACATCACGTAGCGGCAATACAGGAATTTCAAATCGTTCTGAACGCTCTAAGGTCATGTCGTCCTCTTTACCTTAGCTAATAGACTCTATCAGCTATATTGGGTCAATTTTTCGTGTTTCAATTCGACCTGGAGTATTTTTAACAAAAAAACTGCAGGTCGCTGCTTTTTTAATCAATCACTTACCGTAAACGGCGCCGAACAGTACCAGTTACTTTACCAGCCATACTAATTAAACTTTGCCGAGTATGACAATGACACAAAGCGACTGCCAAAGCATCTGCTGCATCGGCTTGAGGGCTAGCCGACAAACTTAATAGCTGGGTTACCATATGTTGAACCTGTGATTTATCTGCCGCACCAGTACCCACTACGGCTTGCTTGATTTGCCGAGCCGAGTATTCCGATACTGGGATGTCACGAGAAACTGCTGCAACAATTGCAGCCCCTCGCGCTTGACCAAGCTTCAATGCCGAATCGGCATTTTTGGCCATAAATACTTGTTCAATCGCAAACTCGTCAGGAGTGAATTGTTCAATTATTTCGCTCACACCCGCATGAATTTGCTTTAATCGTAATGGTAATGCCTCCGCTTTAATACGAATACAACCACTGCCCAAGTAAGTTATTTTCCCATGTACTTGCTGAACTAAACCATAACCCGTAATCCGAGAGCCTGGATCGATGCCTAAAATTATACTCACAATAACTTATAACTGTGCCGCAACATCATCAGAAATATCCCCATTATGATAAACCTCTTGAACATCGTCGTCGTCTTCTAACATGTCAATTAAACGTAATAGTTTAGGCGCGGTGGTCGCATCTAATTCAGCTTGAACAGAAGCGATCATTGTCACTTCGGCATTTTCTGCGATAAATCCAATCGCATCGAACGCATCTTTCACTGTCCCAAACTCATTGGGGGAAGTGATTACGTCAATGCTTCCGTCATCGTGACTCTGAATATCTTCCGCACCACTGTCTAACGCGACCTCAATAATCCGTTCTTCGTCGCTGCCTGCCGTAAAACAAATAATACCTTTTTTCTCGAATAAATATGCAACACTTCCGTCAGTACCTAAGTTCCCACCACTCTTACTAAAAGCATGTCTCACACTTGATACAGTACGATTTCGATTATCGGTCATCGTTTCCACTAGGACCGCAGTACCTCCTGGCCCATAACCTTCATAGATAACCGTTTCCAGTTGTTGTCCATCAAGCTCACCAGCTCCACGTTGTACCGCCCGATTCACAGTGTCCCGAGTCATATTATTAGATAGCGCTTTATCAATTGCGGCTCTTAATCGAGGGTTCGCATCGGGATCGGAGCCCCCTTCTCTGGCTGCGACCGTAAGTTCTCGAATAAATTTTGTAAAAATTTTCCCGCGTTTAGCATCTTGAGCAGCTTTGCGGTGTTTTATATTTGCCCATTTACTATGACCGGCCATCGTTATCCCTATAAAGTAATATACATTGCAATGATAAACTCGATAAACGCGACAAGCCTAGCATTATCTTCCTCTCCATCGAACTTAAAGCGCCTTATCATACTGATAATTAAGGTGATAATAGGCTGCAAGAGCAAAGCAATCTTTACATAACATGGATCTTAATCCTAGTCGTAGCATTGACTTTACATCTTGCACCAAGTCAAATACTGACTAGATAGTTAATATAGTAACTCTATTATTATTATTATTTTTGATACCCATCGATAAATAACCTTTGATAGTCTCGGTTCTACTGTTCATTTGTGAGCCATAAACAACTATTTATCACTAAAGTTAACGAGCTGATAAAATCAGCCTATATTTGTATAGATGAAGAAATTATCAATAGTATTCCATGGAAGGTTATGACAGCAATTTGTTGGCCACTTATCAGTCTGCTCATGAGACATATATGGGTAGCAACAAGAACAATGGTGTTCTGTAGCTTATTCAGTTTAAGCTTCGCCATTGATGCCCAAACTTGGATTGTGAGTAATCCCAGTCATCAAACAGAAGTGACGCCTAAGAGCATTCGTTCAATTTTCTCCTTACGTCAAAAAAATTGGTCCAATGGACGAGCTATTCAAGTCGTGGTTATGGAAAACAACAGCGACTTACACAAAGACTTTTGTTTAGATGCCCTTAAATTATTTCCTTATCAATTAAGCCGTATCTGGGAGAGACAAATTTATACAGGTACCGCCATCGCCCCCATCGTTGTATCTACCGAGCATGACATGTTAAATATGATTAAGCTAAATCCTAATGCCATTGGGTATGCCAGCCAAGAGGTGGAAAATGAAGAACTTCATTCTTTTAATCTTGACTAGCTTACTAACCTTACTTCCTGTTTCTTTCGCACAAGCGAAAATATACTGGGGGGGGTTTATCTCTGCCAGTTATATCGATGTAAGTGCAAATAATTACTATGGCTATAATTCCGGTGATAGTGGCCCTCTATATGAGGCCGGTTTACATGGCTATTGGTACATCGATCCTCGTTGGTCGCTGTCAGGTTTATTGATTGCTCGTGAGAGTGGGGATTGGTTTGAAACAGGCCTTGCAATCGATTACCTTAGCCTAAACTATCAACCACAAACCAGCGAAGACTGGGCTCTGGCATTTAAGTTAGGACGCTTTAAGCTCGCCAATGGCATTTACGGTGCAACTCGCGATGTTCCGTTTACCCGACCAAGTATTATCTTGCCATTTTCTGTTTATCCGCATGTTTTTAAAGAACAAAGCTTACGTGCAGATGGACTCCGTATGGATATCGATTATTTCAGCCCTTCTGGGCAACAATACAATTTTGCTGCATCAATTGGCAAAGAAGCCTTCGATGAAAGCTTTAGCCGACGTTTTTTTGGGCGAAGTCAAGAAGGTAAATTCACCGCCGATTGGAACACATCACTGCATTTATCCACCCAACCTAATGCCAATTGGTCCGTGGCCTTCGACTATCGACGCTTAAAAACTCAACTTATCGATGCGATTAACCTTGCCATCCCAATTCCTCCTAATAGTGAATTAGTTTATGCACCCTTTGATTTTTTTATCGACCTTGACCAGTACATACTCTCTTTACAGTATGCTCAAAAAAAATATGAACTCACGGCTGAATACAGCCTACGTCGAGGTGGTACCTATGCAAAAGGGAAAAATGCTATGGCCCAAGGCTTAGCGTCTAATTTTGACGGCAGTATCGACATGAATACCTATTATCTTCAAGGTATTTACATGTTGACTCCTCAATGGAGCCTGTTTGCACGCTACGATAATAGCCATTTTGTTGATGCGGATATCACTCCTAACCTGAGGGATATCGATGATTTAGCCCTCGGAGCTAGCTGGAATTTTCATCAGAATTTTCAACTAAAAATAGAACACCACTGGCTCACTGGAACCTCCATGATCCCCCCAGTTAACGATCTAAATTCAAACGCAGTCAACAACCCAGAACGTTATTGGCGCTTATTCGCGATACAACTTAGTTATCGTTTTTGACAATTAACTCTATGCTTAATAAATTAAAGTGGCGACTGTTTTACCACGCAGTAAAAATAATAAACATCGGGATGGTCAATGAAGCTCCGTAAATTCCCATTAATTGATATTAAAAATCGCTATATCAGTGTAAGACTGAAACTAACCTTGATATGGGTATTAGCTGCTGGCGTAGTCGTCTCTATCTTTGGCTTGACAGCCATGGAGCACAACAAACATCAACAAACTCAATTAAAACAAAGTTATCTTGATAACTATGCATTGGAATTTAAAGACCAAATTGACCGCTTAAGTGACAGCATCACCTACATTTTTGAAACCCAAACCTTGTTTAGCAAGGCTGAGAATATGGTTCAGTTGGATCACTATTTAAGCCAACAATTACCTGAATTACAGTGGCTACTTCCCATTGTAAATGGTTGCACCGTATACGATCTCGACAATTATTCTTGTAGCTTGCCAGAAATAATGCCACCTAAAAGCTTACTCGAACAGGTCACAATACACACGAAACCGATGAAATTACTCGAATGTGAAGAACGATGTTTTCTCTGGGTTTCACTCCCGGTGCGAACTCGCAGTGCTGAACTAGGGGTTCTGGCATTTCAATTAGAATTGGCCGATGCACTCATCAATGTAACTCAACTCGATGACATAGAATTGGCGATCGTTGATGTTGACCGACCGATCTACAAAAGCGTGCTACTCGCAACCAATACTCAAGTACTGAGTCAAAAATGGTTTGACAGTGCAATAGAATACCGTAACCACGATGATTTAACCTTTATGGTTGAAGACAAAACCATTGTCGGCAAACTTTACTCAATCCAAGACAGTGCTTCGAATAGTCTAAAACTAGTGGTACTTAAAGATTGGAGTGAGCAAGTCTCTCAGCTCACCGACTTCCGCAATAAACTCGCACTGCTATTGCTGTTTACCATGCTTTTAAGTATCTCCATAGGCTTACTGCTGATGCGCCGTCCCGTCAAAAGTTTACGTTACCATACCACTCACTTACCGAGCATATTGGAAGGCAAGGGATACCAGCCACAAAAGCATATCCACCTATTCAATGATGAGTTTGATGCCTTAGATTCGATCTCTATTCAGCTAGCCAATAGCTTTACTGAAATGCGAACCAACATTGCTGCGAATACAAAAGTGCTCGAAAAAATGGCAATGGAAGATCCATTGACCGAATTACCGAATCGCAGTGCCTTCTTACAACACTTAACCAAGGCCCTAAAAAACGCTGAACAAAAAGACGAAGAGCTCTGCCTCATCTATATAGACCTCGACAACTTTAAAACAATTAACGACACACTCGGCCACGACTTTGGCGATTTGCTTTTAATTCAAGTCGCTAAACGGATCTTACGTTTAAGTCAATTTGCCTCCAACACCTTTCGCCTTGGTGGTGATGAATTCACCCTCTTAGTCAATCAACAGGATAAAGACAGTGTATTAGGTTACGCCTATAGCTTGGCGCGAGAAATATCTCGGGATATTACAATTTCCGGAGTGTCGATGCGGGTCACCCTCAGTATTGGGATCGCGACTGCGAAACAGGCCGAGTATGAGCCACAGTTGTTGGTAAAATATGCTGACCTAGCCATGTACTCTTCCAAACGAAAGGGCCGCAATTGCTGTACTCACTTTGATATCGAATTAGCACGCAACAACGACATGGTGTTCACCATTGAAAACCAATTTCAAAATGCAATGAGTAACAATGAACTGGAACTGTTCTTGCAGCCTCAAGTATCGATGCAACAACAGAAAATAACTGGTTTTGAATTGCTACTTCGCTGGAATCACCCGACCCAAGGTTTAATGAACCCAGGCCAGTTCTTAGATATTGTCGAATCCGGTCGTCACATCCTGCCTCTGGGCTATTGGGTCATCGATAAATCTTTGGCACTGTTAGAAGAATTCAATGCTCTTGGTTACCAAGGCCTCACCGTTGCTTTTAACATTAGCGGCCACCAGTTTGAAGACAAACTCTTTGCTCAAAAACTAATTAGTAAATATAGGACCATTAGTCCTGGAAATAACTTACTAGAACTGGAAATTACCGAGAGTGTCGCGGTACAAAACTATCCCCAAGTAAAAAATCAACTCAAGGAGATTCGAGGCGCTGGCATTAGAGTTGCCTTCGATGATTTTGGTAAAGGCTTCACCTCACTCAGTTATTTAAGTAATCTAGCCTGTGACAAAATAAAATTCGACCGAGAATTTGGTCATAATGCGATCACTTCCATACCGACTCAGAATATCGTACTCAGTATGCGTAAATTAATGTACACCTTAAATTACGAGATATTAGTGGAAGGAGTGGAAACCATAGAGCATGCCAATTGGCTAATCAAGAATGGTTTTGACAAAGTTCAAGGCTATTTATTTGGTCGACCGCAAACCAAGGAGGCAGCCCTTGCCTTTTATCAAGCTTGCTGCGATAAAGGCGGCCTGTTAGATAAAGACGGTAAACTGATAAAGCTTTACCCCGTAATTGAACTACCGAAGCCAGCTGACCCACCGCAAAGAAACCTATCACCATCATCAATCAACAAAAGCTGAAAAATAAATACTGACAAAAAAACGACGAGCTTAGCTCGCCGTTGATACATAAAACCGCACCACTCTGCTAAGCGGGTTTGTTGATACTCAAAGCCAACTCAGCCAAAGCCAATGGGTTAGCGGCACTCGGAGCACTAGTGAGAGGGCATGCCGCAGTCGTGGTCTTTGGAAATGCCATCACATCACGGATCGAACTGGCTCCAGTCATCAACATCAACAAACGATCCAAACCAAAAGCTAAACCAGCATGCGGTGGAGCGCCGTATTGTAACGCTTCCAATAAGAAGCCAAATTTTTCTTGGGCCTCTTCATCGCTTATGCCTAACACCTTGAAGGCCGCTGCTTGCATATCCTGTTTATGAATACGAACACTACCGCCGCCAAGTTCACAACCATTGAGCACCATATCATAAGCGTTCGATAATACACCCGCTGGGCTTTGGGCCAGCTGTTCAGCACTCACGCCGACAACAGGCGCGGTAAACGGGTGATGAATCGCATGGAATTGACCGTCAACTTCTTCAAACATTGGGAAATCGACCACCCATAGCGGTTTCCATTGATCACTGACTAGACCTAAATCTTCGCCAACTTTAAGACGCAAAGCCCCCATCGCCTCGGAAACAATGGTTGCCTTATCAGCACCAAATAAGATTAAATCGCCATCTTGTGCCTTACTGCGCTCAACAATGGCCTTGGCAACATCTTCCGTTAAAAACTTAAGGATCGGTGATTGCAAACCCCCGATACCAGCAGCAAGATCATTAACCTTCATCCACGCTAAGCCTTTCGCGCCGTAGATCCCAACATACTTACCATAATCATCAATTTGCTTACGTGAGAGCGAAGCGCCTCCCGGGACTCGTAATACCGCTACTCGACCTTTTTCATCATTTGCGGGGCCAGAAAATACTTTAAACTCAACCTCTTGTAGTAAGTCAGCTACATCAACCAGTTGCATCGGATTACGTAAATCAGGTTTATCTGAGCCGTATAAACGCATCGCTTCGGCATAGGTCATCTTTGGAAACTTACCGAGATCGACACCTAACATCGCAATAAATAATTCACGGACCATTTGCTCCGTAACCGCCATAACTTCATCCGAAGTCATAAATGAAGTCTCGATATCAATCTGGGTGAATTCAGGTTGGCGGTCAGCGCGTAAATCTTCATCGCGGAAACATTTAACGATTTGATAATAACGATCCATGCCGGACATCATCAGTAATTGCTTAAAGATTTGCGGAGACTGAGGCAACGCAAAAAACTGTCCTTTATGAGTTCGACTGGGAACCAAGTAATCACGCGCACCTTCAGGCGTAGCTTTAGTCAAAATAGGGGTTTCAATGTCTAAGAAGCCATGCTCTTCCATGAAGCGACGCACAAAACCGGTGACTTTTGCACGGAACATCATCCGTTGAGTCATCTCTGGACGACGTAAATCCAAGTAACGATATTTAAGACGTTGTTCTTCTGAATTATCTTGATTACTATCCAGAGGTAATGGCGCAGAACGGTTTAATACTTCTAATTCCAAACCTAACAATTCTATTTCACCAGTTGTCATATCTGGATTAATTTGGCTATTAGGGCGAGCACGAACACGACCTTTTAAACGCACACAAAACTCATTCCGCAAGCTATTCGCTGTATCGAACACCGCAGCACGATCTGGATCAAAGACGACTTGTACAATGCCTTCTCGGTCGCGCAAATCAATAAAGATAACACCACCCAAATCACGACGACGGTTAACCCAACCGACTAAATTTATTTCTTGTTCAACTAACTCTTTGGTGACTTGTCCACAGTAAACAGTGCGCATTTGGCCTTTCCCGTTTTACGTTTTAAAAATTCAGCGAGTATTCTACTCCAATAACAGCTACAAAATTAACTGTCACCGAGAGAAAAGGCGATAGTATAAAGGAAATCTGCCGTAAATAAGAATAGATAGACCGTAATAAATCTTTACTAAAAGCTATATTTGACAAAGACAAGCCACGATTAGCTGGTTACAATGCGCGCCAAGTGATGCTTTAAGCCATCTTTTCATTATTACTGGTACGAGAAGCCGCCATGCAAGGCAAAGATAAACTATTTTCACAACCCATAACCCAACTTGGAGAATTTCGCTTCGACGAACAAGTCGCTGAAGTTTTCCCTGATATGATCCAACGCTCGGTACCGGGTTACAGCAACATTATCTCAACCATAGGCCACCTCTGTGGTCAATTTCATCAAGCCAATAGCAATATCTATGATCTAGGCTGTTCGTTGGGGGCGGCTAGCCTGGCGATGCGGCGTGCCGTGACGCAAAAAAATGTAAATATTATCGCAGTAGACAACTCACCAGCAATGGTCGAACGCTGCCAGAAACACTTAGATGCATTTCGCGCCGAGACTTCGGTCAGTGTCATCTGTGAAGACATCAACGATGTTGAGATCAGCAACGCATCAATGGTAGTGCTTAACTTCACCCTGCAATTTATTGCGCCCGAGCAACGTTTAACGCTGCTCAAAAAAATTTATCAAGGTATGCTGAAAGGTGGTTTATTGGTACTGAGTGAAAAGTTTCTTTTTGCGGAGCCAGCAGTACAAGAACTAATTAGCGAATTACACATAGATTTTAAACGCGCAAATGGCTACAGCGAGTTAGAAATTAGCCAAAAGCGCAGTTCTTTAGACAATGTCTTAGTCCCTGATACCATTGCTCAACACAAACAACGCTTTAAAGACGCAGGCTTTAGTGCCAGTGAGTTGTGGTTCCAATGTTTTAACTTTGGTTCTTTAGTCGCGATTAAATAGGCGAGCGTCACCCGCCCGCTCCCTCTCATACTATTAATTGGCGAGCAAAGCCGCAATTTTTTCCGCAATAGGTTTAAGAGCGTCACTATCAACCACCGTTCGTGCGTGACTACGTGCCGCCGAGAGTGAGCCAGGAATAATATGAAAATGTAAATGCGGCACAGTCTGCCCTGCTGCCTCTCCATTAAACTGGACGAGGCTGATGCCTTCAGCCTGCATCACTTGCTTAACCGCCGAGGCTACTTTTTTAACTGTTTTGATGGTCGCAGCAGCGCCTTCATCTGAAAGCTCAAACAGTGTTTCTGCGGACTCTTTAGGTAATACTAATGTGTGTCCGTCGGCTTGTGGCATGATATCCATAAATGCCAAAGTATGTTGGTCTTCGTAGACTTTTAAACAATCCATTTCTCCGCGAATTATTTTCGCAAAAATATTATTATCGTCGTAACTCATCAACTCGATTCCTTAAAATTTTGGTCACATTATTACTGCTTGCTAGCAAGTGCATTATGACACAGCCACTAAGAGCAATACCAAATTCATCAGTGAACAATTCATTTCAACGAGTAAAAAATATTCGCACCACAGCTGGTTTGGCCTTTAACGCAAGCAAGAGTGACAACAATTGACCATCAACGTTCTACAGACGCAAAGTGTCACATGATCAATAAAAAAACCGATGCATTGATCGGTTTTTCATCAGCATTCATACTCAATAAGCCACTATAAGCTTAGATTTTGAAAGCACTCACTTCTTTGTGCAACTTGTCGGCAATAGCATCCAACTCTGTCGCACGTTTAGAGCTTCCGGAAGCTTGTTCGGCTAACTCAAGGGAAGCATCTTGGATCCCTTGAGTATTTCGCCCAACTTCTTCAGTAACCGCACGCTGCTCTTCGGCAGCACTAGAAATCTGGGTCGCCATATCACTAATATGAGTAATCGAGCTGGTGATATTTTCTAGCATTTCTGCAGCTTTGGTTGCTTCCTCAACACTAATTCTGACTAACTGCTGACTTTCGTCCATGGTTTGTACGGTGCTTTGGGTGTTACTTTGTAAACGCTCCAACATCGCTTTAATTTCTTCAGTAGAGCTTTGAGTTCGTTGAGATAGATGACGAACTTCATCAGCAACAACCGCAAATCCTCGACCTTGCTCACCGGCTCGCGCGGCTTCGATAGCAGCATTCAACGCAAGTAAGTTGGTTTGCTCGGCAATACCTTGGATCGTGGTTAAAATATCACTAATTTCTTTGGTGTTTCGTTCCAACTCTTGAACGGTATCTGCAGCACCATCCAACTGCCCAGCCAAACTATTGACTTGCTGCTGATTACGACCGATCAAAACTTTACCTTGTGCACAAGAATCGGCTGATTGTCGAGCCGCTTCGGCCGTTTGCTCCGCATTATTTGCCACTTCATTGGCCGTCGCAGCCATCTCGTTGACCGCAGTAGCCACTTGGGTCACCTCACCCTGCTGACGCTCAATTTGGGTATTCGACTCAGCGGTTGACTTACTGGTTAAGGCCGCTGCTCGTTGCAGATGATCAGCGTCCTCAGAAATCTCTATCATTAAGTCATGTAACTGCTCAATGAACCGATCAACGCCCTCGGCAAGTGCACCAATTTCATCACTGCGTTGTAAGTTAATACGCTTGGTTAAATCACCATCGCCAGAAGAAAGATCTTGGATAGCGTCCCCGAGGACTTGGATTGGCTTCAACATGACGGTAATTACCTTAAACATAACCAAAGCCACAAGGACAAATAAAACCACTGCAAATATGACCGAACTTTTCACCATATCGACAACTGGCGCCATCGCTTGCTGTTTATCATAAACAAATAATAAGTACCAATCGGTGCCACTAATTGTCGTCACACTAACAAAACTGTCTTTCCCATTAACCTGCAACTCGCTCATGTGCGCATTACGTGCTTCCTGAGCCAAAAAGTTCGCATTCATATCTGCAGAAAGTTCTGAGACATTCTTAAGAACCAAGTTTTTATCCGAATGAATAATGATTGAGCCTTGGGTATTCACAATGACCGGATAAACTTGTTTATTAGCTAAATTAAGCACTCGCTGAGTGACCACATCTAAACTCAAGTCGCCCGCATATACCCCCCCAGCGACTCTTTGAGCAACCGAGATCACCATCGACCCCGAAGTGACATCAACATAAGGTTCAGAAATATATGATCCGTTACTCTGCGCACCTTTATACCAAGGTCTGGTACGAGGATCGTAACCCTCGGGTAAAGTGTCATTCGGGTCATTCATCGTCATTTCACCTTGCTCACTGCCAAAGTAAAAATATAGGAAATCACCACTTTGCTTCGCTTGAACCAAATAGGACAAAAACTCTTTAGAACTCGGTTTGACCGACATCGCTTTCGCAACCGCCAATTTAGAGTCAAACCATAAGCTCACTTGGTCACTGGCAGCCTGAGCCAACTGCTTGGCATCACTCGCAATATCGGCTCGAGTTTCCTCTGATAAATTTCTAGCCTGAAACCAAGCTTGAAAACCACTTAATACCGCTAGTAATATCAACACCGTTAATATCAGGCGCTGCTTAATTGACAAATTACCCATTATTGTTTTTCCTTTTACGAACCTAGCAGTCTTATCTATAGAATGAACATATAAAGCCAACAACCAAGAGGCAAATTTATGTTAATGTTGGTCTTTACTTACGTTTACAAATTATCTCGATTTATGAATAACTTTAGCAGAAAACTACTTTTAACAGCCCTGATTTGCTGTATTTCTCCTGTTGGAGCGGCCGTAGAAATAAGTCACTTAGACTACGACTCGTTACTGACAAATGACTGCTCTCGTGCCGCCATAACAATCAGTAGTACTTACGAGTCGCAGTTACAACAATTGAGAAATGAAAATACCGAAACAAAAGCCTTAATCGATGACAGCACCTTGGTCAATCGTTTTCCCCAGCTAAGTATCGACGGACAAAGCAAAACCTATAACGATTTCTTATTACCAAATAAAAACATCAGCCAAAACAATACAAAATCACCGAATACCAGACTCAGTTATTTTTGGCAAACTAGCGATTTTGAATGGTTTACAGCCTATCGCTCCAATCAGAGTTCATTATCTCCTCGTCCTTACCTGGCTTTAATGCGAATTAATAAACAAACTTGGGCTAGTGCGAGCGCCTTGTTAAGTCATCCACAACAGCTCACAACCCTATTGATGGATGATTTTATTCAACAACGCAGTCCGCTCTTGTTATTTGTGTCCAGTGAACAAGCATTTAGGCAATCCGACTTGGCTCGGCTCAAAGCCCAGCACTTTAAAGTACATCAATTTGGACAACAGCTGATTGCGAGTAAGGATATCCCAGTGTGTGATAGCGGCTATATCGGAGATCAAAAATCAAATCGATTGGCTTGGATTAAAATAGACTTAGCGCAATAAACAAACAAAGATTGATAAAAACCATAAATCATCGACTTTTATAGGCTCAATTCTCGCCCGATTGAGCTAAAACTTGCTATAATTACCGACTAAATAATTAAGCAGTATCAAGCCTTTGTCCTCCATGATAGATTTTTCTGACTTCTACCAAATTATCGCTAAAAACCGCCTCAAGCATTGGTTATATACGCTCCCTGCCCAGTTAGGTGATTGGCAAAATGAACATGCCCACGGCGATTTTCCTCGCTGGCAGCGAGTACTCAATAAGCTCCCGACATTAACCAGCTCTGATATTGATCTAACAAGCCAAGTCAGTATCGGTAAAGCAGAAGATATCCAACCGGGCGAACGAAAAAAAATTGAGAGTCTATTACGCCACTTTCATCCTTGGCGCAAAGGACCCTTCAATATCTACGGTATTCATATTGACACCGAATGGCGCTCAGACTGGAAATGGGAACGTCTGCGCAAGCACATATCCCCGCTTCAGCACCGCTATGTTCTCGATGTAGGCTGCGGCAGTGGCTACCACATGTGGCGAATGTTGGGGGATGGCGCTGAATTTGTCGTTGGGATCGACCCTTCGACTTTATTTTTGATGCAATTTGAAGCCATTCGTAATTTTGCCAACCGCGATCAACGCATTCACCTGCTGCCATTGGGGATCCAAGAGCTACCTAAATTAAAGGCCTTCGATACTGTATTCTCGATGGGAGTACTCTACCACCGTCGTTCGCCAATGGATCATCTAATCCAGCTGAAAGAACAACTCCAACCTGGAGGAGAGTTAGTTCTTGAAACCTTGGTGATCGATGGTGATGAACAACAAGTGCTAGTTCCCGCCGGTCGTTATGGCAAGATGCCGAATGTTTGGTTTTTACCGAGTACTGCTGCATTAAAACTTTGGTTGGAAAAAGTCGGCTTTGTCGACGTGCGTATTGTCGATATCGACATCACCTCCACCGATGAGCAACGCAGCACACCTTGGATGACTCATGAGTCTTTAAACGACTACCTAGACCCAAGCGACAAAACGAGAACAGTGGAAGGCTTACCAGCCCCCAAACGTGCTGTTTTAATTGCCATTAATCCAGACTAATAACAGCTGTTAGACTATGCTAAAAGCAATAATTAGACTGTCATTTTTACTTTATTCGACGGATTCAAACTATGAAAAAGCTTTCCGTAATTTCATTTTCACTCGCTCTCACCGCTTGTGCGATTCAGCAACCGAACCAACAAGCTGAACAACTAACACAACAGTTAAGCCAGCTCAGTCAGCAACAAACCACGATATTAAGCCAATGTGAAGCCATCAATGGTCAATTGTTGAAGCAAGAGCAACATTTTAAACAACTCGAACAAAAAGTTTCCGAGATCACCCCCGCTCCGGTAATTATCAGCGAACCCCAAACAAAACCAAGTTGCAGCAATATCAGTCGCTACCAACTGGGTAATAAAACTGTAATCGGTGAAACAGAATGGGTCAGCCTCGAGCATCAAAAAATGGCCTTTCAAGCGCGGATCGACACTGGCGCTGCAACTTCCTCTCTCAATGCTGTCGATATCGTAAAATTTGAACGTGATGGGAAAAACTGGGTTCGTTTCAACCTTCGCCATGACACAATTAAACAAGATATCATGATTGAGCGTCCAGTAATTAGAACTGCAGAAGTGATTCAATCGTCCAGCAATAGCGCTGAGAAACGCCCCGTTGTATCGATGTTAGTCAAACTGGGGCCAATTTCCGAAAAAGTGCAGTTTACCCTAAGCGATCGCTCTCATCTAAGTTATCCGGTATTACTTGGACGAAGCTTCTTGAAAGACATTTCAGTCGTTGATATCAGTCACAAGTTTAGCCAGCCAAAGCCGACTTTTAAGGATTAACTTACATGAGTTCTCGTCATATTTTTTACCTCATCGTCACTCTGTGTATGCTGCTAGGGATCAGCATGACCTTCTATCGACATATCAGCTTTGAAGTACCTTGGTTTCCAGGAGAGAAACGCCAAATATGGTCAATTGAAGCAAAGGTTGAGTTTGATGCTAAAGGCGATAGCGTTGAAGCCGTACTAGCCCTACCTCAAACTCAGCAAGGTTACACTCGGATCCATGAATCAACGGCTTCATTAGCTTACGGCTTGTCTTTTGTGAATGAGCAAAACAACCCTCGCGCGATCTGGACCAAGCGACAAGCCAACGGTCATCAAGAAATGTATTACAAAGTAGACTTCTTAGTGGATCCAAAGGCTGGTGATACCTACCAAAGTCAAATGCCCGAGACTCTATTTACCGAGTATCCCGAACCCTACTTTACCGCGGCTAACCATTTAGCAAAGCAGGCAAAAGAAGTCTCTGCAGATGCTTATAGCTTTGCACGAGAACTCATCAAAGCGCTGACTATCGACGCAGCCAGTAGCAACCAAAATACTGGCCTCATCTTAGATTACAAACCCAAAAATCGCCTAATTGTAGATTTGTTAAATAATGCCGATGTCCCTGCACGAATTGTAAGGGGCTTGCATCTCGAAGATGGGCGACGCAGGCAAACAATTACCGAATACATCCAGGTATTTAAAGACGAAAATAATTGGCAAATATTCGACTTAAACACTGGGACCCAAGGTCGTCCCGAGAATACTTTATTGTGGGAGTATAACGGTAACAGCTTACTAGAAGTAATCGGAGCGCAAAATTCGCGGGTCAGCTTTTCGATGTTGCTGGTTGAACAAAGCGCTCAATCTGCAGTTGCACCGAAAATTAGCGAGGCTGATTTCCTTAATTTCTCTATCGACAGCTTACCCTTGGAAGAACAAGCCCTATTTAAGGGGATTTTATTAATCCCAATTGGGGTGCTGATTGTGGTATTGCTTCGAGTTTTAGTCGGTTTAAAGACCTCGGGTACTTTTATGCCCGTACTGATTGCAATGGCCTTTATGCAAACCTCATTAATCACCGGTTTAATCGGCTTTTTATTGGTAGTTGGGACTGGTTTAATCATCCGCGGGTATTTATCTCACCTTAACCTACTGCTGGTCTCGCGAATATCGGCGGTCATTATTACCGTGATTGGTATTATTTCAATATTTAGTGTGATTAGTTTTAAAGTTGGATTGACCGAAGGTTTAAAAATCACCTTCTTCCCAATGATTATTTTATCTTGGACGATTGAACGGATGTCGGTGTTATGGGAAGAAGAAGGTCCTAAAGAAGTTGTACTACAAGGCGGTGGGAGCTTATTAGTTGCGGTACTCGCGTTCCTAGCAATGAACAACGAATATGTACGCCACTTAACCTTTAACTTCATGGGTATTCAATTTATCGTTCTTGGCATTATCCTCATTTTAGGAAATTACACTGGATATCGCTTATTGGAATTACGTCGCTTCAAACCATTGGCTGATAGGGAGGACTGATGTTTAATCAATTTTGCAGTCCATTTGCCCTTGCTCGTAAAGGTATTATGGGCATGAACCAGCGAAATACCGGATATATTAGCCGTTATAATCCACGTAAACTTTTTCCGCTGGTGGACAACAAACTTAAGACCAAAATTATCGCTCAGCGGGATAACGTCACCATCCCTGCTCTGATTGGTGTAGTACGTACCCAACATGATATTCGCTCCATTATTCCGATGTTACGCAAACACTCAGGATTTGTCATCAAGCCTGCTAAAGGCTCTGGTGGCAAAGGTATTTTGGTGATCACCAAACAAAAATCTGGGGTGTTTTATAAGCCCAGTGGAGCTCCTAGCCATGATGAAGATATAAAACGACACTGCTCAAACATCCTGGCAGGCTTATTTTCCTTAGGAGGTAGCCCAGATGTAGCGGTAATTGAAGCCTTAATCGAGTTTGATTCCTGTTTTGAAGGCTTTAGTTTTGAAGGCGTCCCCGATGTACGAGTCATCGTTTTTCAGGGCTACCCTGTGATGGCTATGATGCGCCTATCAACTGCCGCTTCCGATGGCAAAGCCAACTTACACCAAGGTGCCGTAGGCGTCGGTATCGATATAGGCAGCGGTCGCGCCTTGCACGCAGTACAGTTTGATCGCCCAGTCGAAGTCCACCCCGATACCGATCGGCCCTTAAAAGAGCTGATAGTTCCTCATTGGCAACGCTTGCTAGAACTGGCATCCAGCTGCTACGAAATGTCTGGAATGGGTTACTTGGGAACGGATATGGTTCTAGATAAGTCTGATGGACCGATGTTGCTCGAGCTGAATGCTCGCCCAGGCTTAGCCATCCAAATCGCCAACGGTGAAGGCATTTTACCTCGTTTGAAGCTGGTTGAAGAACAAGCCAAACAAGGTCTCAAACGTTCCGCCATAGAACGTGTTGAATTTAGTAAACAGCATTTCTCGCGCTAAGTTTATTTAATACCTGTACTTAAAAAAAGCACCAAACAAGGTGCTTTTTTTATCACAGTAGCAATCAACAGCTGTTTCCAGTCTGCTTAACTATCTTCGTTATGGATTTCTAAGCTAACGACATCTTCTTCTGCTTGTAACGCTTTAGAGTCGTTATTTCGTAGCTGATCGAGGTAATTCAAATAGTCTTGGTCAATATCATTGGTGA
The DNA here is from genome assembly GCF_050870865.2 of Agarivorans sp. QJM3NY_33. Classification (NCBI taxonomy): domain Bacteria; kingdom Pseudomonadati; phylum Pseudomonadota; class Gammaproteobacteria; order Alteromonadales; family Alteromonadaceae; genus Agarivorans; species Agarivorans sp. QJM3NY_33. The sequence goes on along the minus strand of NZ_CP194039.2, from coordinate 2,079,913 downwards.
CGTACTTACCATTAAATACCGAGGTCTCAAAATTATGAATTTCAGGATTACTTTGTCGACAGGCTTCAATTAAGTCATCGAGATCTTGGAAGATGAGCCCATCAGCCCCTATTAGCTGACAAATTTCATCAACTTCACGTCCATGGGCCACCAACTCATTAGCCGAAGGCATATCAATCCCATAAACGTTAGGGAAGCGGATCTCTGGTGAGGCTGATGCAAAATACACCTTATTCGCGCCAGCTTCTCGGGCCATTTCGATAATTTGCTCCGAGGTTGTACCACGCACGATCGAGTCATCAACCAACAATACGTTTTTACCTTTAAATTCCACGTCAATTGCGTTGAGCTTGCGACGTACCGATTTACGACGCTGAACTTGGCCTGGCATAATAAAAGTACGACCAATATAGCGGTTTTTTACAAAACCTTGACGATAAGGGAGATTTAAATGCATCGCAATCTGCAAGGCGGTATCACAAGAAGTTTCAGGGATTGGGATCACCACATCGATATCCAAATCGTCCCACTCTCGGCTAATTTTTTCTCCCAACTTAGTTCCCATGTTCACTCGAGCACCATAAACTGAGATTTTATCAATCGTCGAATCTGGTCGCGCAAAATAGACATATTCAAAAATACAAGGATTGTAGCTAGGGTTCTCTGCACATTGCTGAGTATAGAGTTGACCCGCTTCGGTTACATACAGCGCTTCACCAGGAGCGACACTACGGACAAACTCAAAACCCACAGCATCTAGAGCAACACTCTCAGATGCAACCATATATTCCATCTTATTTGCATCAACATCACTAACTTTTTGACCCAAGACCAAAGGGCGGATCCCATGAGGATCACGAAAAGCGACCATACCCTGACCGATAATTAAGGCCGCAACCGCATATGCACCACGGACTTTCTTGTGTACTGCACTAATGGCTCGAAAAACTTGTTTTTCACAAAGTTCGTCTTGAACGATGTTGTCTAACTCATGGGCCAACACATTTAACAATACTTCAGAATCCGAAGTCGTATTAATATGGCGACGCGCACTTTGTGCCATTTCTTCTCGTAACTCTTTGGCGTTGGTTAAATTACCATTATGCGCTAAGGCTAAGCCAAAAGGAGAGTTCACATAAAATGGCTGAGCTTCTGCAGCACTAGAACTACCCGCAGTTGGATAACGCACGTGACCAATACCCAAATTACCGCGTAAACGCTGCATATGTTTGACTTCAAACACATCTCTGACCAATCCGTTGGCTTTACGTTGCTTAAACATTCCTTCGGTAATCGTCACAATCCCCGCGGCGTCTTGACCTCGATGTTGTAACACGGTTAGTGCATCGTAAATGGCTTGGTTAACGGGACTAGCACCGACAATACCGACAATACCACACATGAAGCTTTTCCTTATTAAGATTGGTAGTTATGCAAAAAACTAGAAGAATCTTTTAAAAATTCAAAAAACCATTGAACAATCACGGTGAACTCAGGGATCAATATTGAGCCCTTCCACCAAAGTGATTCTGGAAATCCGGTAAACGACAACACAAAGAGCAAAGCGCTTACCACCAAAACACCGCGAATTGCACCAAAACAAATACCCAAGACCCTATCGGTCCCAGTTAGTCCGGTGGAAGTGACGAGATGACTGAATAAGTAATTCACTAATGCGCCAAGCACTAAGGTGGCCACGAATAGCAAAACAATGGCTAAACCACTGCGATAATAGGGGTTTTCGATAAGCGTGAAATAACTAGATAAATCATGATAAAACTGACTGGCGATAAAAAACGCAGCGACCCAAGAAACTAAGGAAAGCGCTTCCTTGATAAAGCCACGAACCAAGCTGATTAATGCTGATAATACTATTACGCCAAGAATGACGTAGTCTACCCAAGTCATAAATTTTCTACTTGTTGAAAAACGCTGCGAATTCTACCAGAAACAAAAACAAATGCGTCTATGTATTTTTTTATCTTCATTTAAATAAAGGGTCAAACTGGCGAATTGAACCACTCAAGCCCGTCAGCTCTTTCAATTTTTTTTGTTGCTGCGCCAAGGTCGGTTTCGACACGTTGGGTCCAACAAATACCCGATTCAACTCCCCTTCAACCGCTGGCTCCGGGAAAGAATGAGCCTGAAAACCTGCATCGCGTAACTTAGTCACTAAACGCAGCACGTTTTGGGCATTCTTAAAAGTACCTAGCTGAACAATATAGGCTGGTTTTTCAAATTTAACCTTAGGGACAACTTCACTAACAGAAGGTTTATCTGTGACTTGTTGTTCCCTAGATTTAGCCTCTATCTGGTCAGACGATTCGACTAAGGTTTGCTCATTCTCGAGTTCAATAAGCAACGGCGGCAAAGAGTTTACGGTCGGCGCAAAGGGGATCGCATTAAACTCTTCCTCTACCCTCGTTTTTTTCCCATCAAGAATATCAGGAATTATGATCACCCCCAAAGCTACCAAAATAATGGTGCCCACGAGGCGATTCTTAAACTGTGCAGTCAAAATAGACTCTCTGCTAAGTAGGGGCTGAAGAGAATTCTAATACCTCTGCAACCGTAAAAAAAGAACCAAATACAATTAACATTGAGTGTTCATCCAAACTGCGCCGAGCAGACTGGTAAGCTTCGGTCAGCGATGTAAAGCGCTGCTGCTTAATTGGAGGCGCTAAGCATGCTGCCAAACTCGTACCATCATCGCCTCGAGCACCTTCCAGACCACTGATATACCAGCATTCAACCAAACTTAACAAAGGTGCTACCGATGCAGCAATATCCTTATCAGAAAGCATCGCGCATAAAGCGAACACCTTACGACCCTGCGCCAATTTAGGTAACTGTGATGCTAAATAAGTGGCCGACTGGGGATTATGGGCGACATCTGCAACAATCAGAGGCTGTTGCGAAATCGTTTGTAAACGCCCCGCTAAACGCCACTCACTAATCGCCTGCTGAATAAGCAAGGGGTCGATATTTAAGCCCAGCTGTTCAAGAACTGCCAACACCGTCGCCGCATTGCTTAAAGGTAGCAATGGATAAGGTAGCTCCTGATAACAAAGTGTCTCTCCTTGATAACTCCAACTATTAGCGGACTTCACGACATGATATTCTCGACCCGCAGCCAACTGCTGGCAGTTGAGCGATTCAGAACATTGCAATACACTACTGACGATATCTTCATCACCGATCACCACCTTCCCTTTTGGGCGGAAGATCCCAGCCTTTTCTCGACCAATTTGGGCTAAATCATCACCTAGCCAATCAATATGATCCATTGCCACTGTGGTTACAACACTCACATCGGGCTCAACAATATTCGTCGCATCTAAACGCCCTCCCAATCCAACCTCTAGGATCAAATAATCGAGTTGAGACTGAGCCAATAACCACACTGCGGCCAAGGTACCAAATTCAAAATAACTTAAACTAGTATCACCTCGTAACTGCTCAATGGCAGCGAAGGAGCGACAAAATACTTCGGCCTCGGGTGAGTTGCCATTAATTCGAACCCGTTCTCGATAATCAATAATATGTGGAGAACTATAAACCCCAACTCGAAAACCCTGAGACAACAATATTTGTTCTAACAACGCACAACTGGAGCCTTTCCCATTCGTCCCCGCAACTGTGATAACCGTCGCATTGACGTGACACAAACCACCCTGTTTAGCGACTTTTTCAACTCGCTCCAAGCCCAAGTCAATGGCACTATGGTGCTGATTTTCCAAATAACAAAGCCAGTCTGCAAGAGACCGGCTTGATGGTTCAGTTGTAACTGGCATATTAATCTTTTTCGTTGGCCGGTTCGGCAAACACGGCGTCTTCATTGGCTTCGATGGTGTCGATGACCACTTCAACAGCCACCTCATTTTCTACGATCCCCATCATTTTAGAAGCCATGCTCGCGATTCGGTCCCGCATATTCCGCCGATCAATAATAATATCGATGGCTCCTTTCTCGAGCAGGAACTCACTGCGTTGGAAACCTTCGGGTAATTTTTCTCGAACAGTTTGTTCAATCACTCGAGGCCCAGCGAAGCCAATTAAGGCTTTAGGCTCAGCAATGTTAATATCACCTAACATCGCAAAACTTGCTGAGACGCCGCCCATGGTAGGGTCGGTGAGCACCGAAAAATAAGGTAAACCTTGTTCTCTCATTTTTGCTAAGGCAGCTGCAGTTTTTGCCATTTGCATCAGCGAAAACAACGCTTCTTGCATCCTAGCGCCACCGCTTGCTGAAAAGCAAATTAAAGCGCGGTTTTCCGCTAAACATTTATCTACCGCGACAACAAAGCGAGCGCCCACCACAGACCCCATAGAACCGCCCATAAATGCAAATTCAAATGCACAGGCCACGACCGGTAAACCTTTGAGTTCACCCTTGATAACCACCAAAGCATCCGTTTCATCAGTATTACGCTGTGCGGCAACTAAGCGGTCTTTATACTTTTTGCTATCTCTAAACTTTAATTTATCACGCGGCTCTAAATCAGCCGCTAATTCTTCGCGACCATCTTTATCTAAGAATGCGTCTAGACGCTCACGCGCTCCAATCCGCATGTGATGATCACATTTAGGGCATACATTATGGTTACGTTCAACCTCTGCACGGTACAAAGTTTGCTCACATGAAGCACACTTTGTCCATACACCTTCTGGTATGTTACGTCGCTTACCAGAAGCACTTTTACTCTTAGGAAGAATTTTCTCTAACCAACTCATCGGGAACCTTACTTCTCAATAGGCGCTAAACGCCGAAAATACAGAATGCATCGAATGGCCGCAATTAAACCACAATTAGCCACAATGTTTTACTTAAAACTGGTCTAACCCTTCATCACGTTACATTTTTTTTAACTTGCTGGCAAAAACAACGGCCCCATTGCTTGTTCCGGTAAATTAAATTGCTGCGGATAATCAACCTTTACCAGGTATAGGCCCGCAGCTTTCGCGGTTGCAGCAGCTTGTGCTCGATCCTTCAGGGCCAACAATTCAGCGATCCATTCAATGGGACGTTCTTTTTGCCCGACTTTGAGTAAGCTACCCACGATATTGCGCACCATATGATGCACAAAGGCATTCGCTTTAATGTCTACGACAACATAATCGTTATACCGGGTCACCTTCAAGTGCTCCAAGCGACGACAGGGGCTACGACTTTGACATTGTAGCGCACGAAATGAAGTAAAGTCTTGCTCACCCAATAATGCTTGTCCAGCCTGCTCCATTAATTCTACATCTAAAGGATGATGGTAGAAACTCAACCCTTGGGACAACACCGCAGGGCGATAACGACTATTATAAATAACATACCGATAACGCCTAGCCGTTGCGCTAAAGCGAGCATGAAATTCATCACTCACAGGCTGGGCCCAACGTACCGCAATATTTTTAGGTAAATTGGCATTAACACCTAGGGTCCATGCAGCCATCTTTCGCTCAACAGGCGAATCAAAGTGAACCACCTGCCCCGTGGCATGCACGCCAGCATCGGTACGTCCTGCACACTGTACTCCAATACTCGTATTTGCCACGACCGATAAGCTGGCTTCCAATTCTTGTTGAATTGATTTTACTTCTCGTTGGCGCTGCCAACCAAAATAACCGGCACCATCATATTCGATGCCCAGAGCAATGCGCATAATTTTCCACTAGTAATAACTTTAGCCGCATATAATAAAAAAATGACTGAATAAAGTCACCGCTTATTCAACGTTAAGGGGGATAGCGACAATATGCTGTAAATATCGAGCCGGACGGGTCGGAACAGAATTGAACCAACAATGGTATAAAACCATTGTTGGTCTTAATGCTAACTAAAACGAGCGAGTAAGTCTTCGGCTTCCTTTTTTAGTGACTGATCATCACTGACCATGACTTCCTGTAAAATCTTTTTCGCACCATCTTGATCATCAATTTCTAAATAGGCTCTCGCCAAATCTAACTTCGAAGCAAGTTCTGCATTAATATCAACATCAGTCTTATCATCCTGCGGTAAGACGTCTGGGAAAGAGTCTAATTCCAGATCTAAACTTGGCTTATCGTAGGGATCATTATCATCACCCTCCTGCTCATCGGCATCATTTAGCAACATGTCGATATCCACAAACTCGCGTGCTTCGATTTCGCTACGGGAGGGAAGCTCACTATCCGTTGGTTCCGCATCTTGCTTAAAGATATCTTCACCAAAATCAGCAAACATCCCATCGATATCGTCATCAGCATCCATAGCCTGCTCAGGCTCAGCTGAAACCTCTGACACCGCAGCAATGTCAACGACGTTGTTCTCAAGCTCTAAGTTAGCTAAATCGACGTCTAATGGCGCTTCTGGTTGGCTTGCTTCAGCAAACTGGTTACTATCGTTCTCATCTTCGATAGTCGGATCTGCTAATTCTATATCTGCCAAGCCGACTTGATCATCATCTAAATCAAAGTCGACCAACTCAGATTCCAGCTCTGTAGCGAGCGGCGTTTCAGTTTCAGTTTCAGTTTCAGTTTCAAACTCATCTTCCGATCCAACTTCAGCTTCCGGAGACTCTTCCTGAATTTCAGGCGCTGCAGTGCTCGCCTGCTCGGTTAGCTCGTCATTAACCAAGTCTTCTGATAAATCAATATTATCGAGGTCTATTTTATCTTGATCGCTAACCTCTGAAAGTTCCGCCTCCATTGCTTGCTGCTGCTTTAACGCATCTTCAAAAGATATCTCTTCAGATTCATCGAGTGGCTCGCTTTTGGCAACATCAAATAGATCTTCATCATCGTCCAAAGCTAAAGCCGCGGCTAAATCATCGGCACTAATGATCGAATCGGCGTCCTCCTCTGGCTCTGATGTATTTAGCGGGGCATCAGTATCATCAGGCACCAAATCATCCATCTCAAAATCATCTAAAGCTGACATTTCGCTTTCATCAAGCGCTATCTCATCTTCTAAATTCTGCTGAGTGGATGCAAAATCTTCAAAACTAGCTTCCTCTGTTTCTGGCTCTAAATCATCCGAGTCTTCGTCGGCGACCAATGTTGCGTCTTCAACACTTAAATCGGGTTCTTCAGCAAAGTCACTCGCAAATTCATCTGAGGATTCATCTTCAGGATCTAGATTTTCACTAAATAACTTAGAAAATTCATCTTCTTCATCCATTAACGAAATCGTCGACTCAGCCATTTCCTTATCTTGCTCTTCCAACTCTCGTTTAGCCTTACGCCGAAGCACTAAGGTGATCACTAAAGCAATGAGCAAAATAGGGATAAAGACAACTAAGCCAATATTCAGCGGCGAGGAGAAAAACTCAGACATCCAGGAGGTTTCCGGTTGGTTCTCGAGAACATCAACTTTGGGCTTTTCTAATAATTGTAATATTTGCGTCTGATTCTTACGGTTTTCATTTAATTCTTCACGGATACCAGCCAATTCATCGCTTAACTCTTGGATGCGCATCTTCATCCGATGATTGACTTCAGCCAAACCCATCATTTGTTGGCTAGACTCATCCATTTGCTGTTTTAATACATCAAATTCTTGACGTTTCAGTTGTTCTAACTCGTCGATACGAGTTTCTAACTTGTCACGCAAGGAATCTAAATTGTGCTCTGTTTGCTCTAAAGCCGCTGCATTAACCTTTACTGACTCGGCCATTACAGGTTTTTCAACCGCTGAACTAGCTGTAGGATTGGTAACAACAGTCTTTTTGACAGGTTTCGGTTTAGGTTTTGGCGCTAATGCATTCACCGCCATTTGATGGTTAACAGACTCCACCTCTGCCGCAACAGGCAAGGTTAAGAAGCTACCATTAATAATCGAATCTATATTACCGTTATTGAAGGCTTGTGGGTTTTTTTTCAAGATCGCGTACATCATCTGATATACGCTGACTGAGCGGGAGGGCCGGTTTAGGCTGGCAATCGCCCATAAGGTATCGTTGCTGCGTACTGGGCCATAAATTTGCGGCTCAGGCTCTCCAACGACTTCGTCGGGGCCAACTAACTCGACATAAAAGGTTCCATTGTCTTCGGCAATGGCAGGTCTTAATACCATCAGTGATAAAACGGCTGACAATGCAACGAGGGAAATCTTCCGCCCCATAGTATTTCCTTGTGTTCATCCTTTAGACTGAATAACTCAATCCTTGTTATCTCTTTAATATAACCAGCTAACAAAAGCTGATCTAGCTAAACAGCTAACAGTTTACGCCTAGATCCCATTTTACTGCGCTTTTCCTCAACTAGAGTTATCGGCGCAGTGTCAATAATCTAAACCGCTTACTCAATTAAATATATTGTTTTATCAAGGTTTCGCCGATCTGCGCAGCATTCTTCACCACCCCCGCTAATGGATTATTAGCCATCAAGCAAAGATTCAAGCCACGTTCATCACTCAAATTCTGCCTTAAACGGCTAATCGAGATGGTATCGCTATTCGCAATATTGCTAACGGGGGTCACCAATTCGTTTTCTATCAATTCAAAAGCGGAGTGTTGCTCCAAGTATTCACAAATAGTCAGTCTATCTAAAGCATAAGTCGCATATAGATGCACAGACAAGCTATCACCATAAAATACTGGAACATGCATAGCACTAACATTGATACTTAATTCAGGGGCTTGCAACAGATAGCGACATTGCAAACTTAACTCAGCTTCAAACTCACTGCTCCCCTGTAGCAGCTCATTTCCCTGTTCAGGTAGCATATTAAAGGCTAATTGCTGAGGGAAAAGCTTGGCTTCTACAGGAAGACCATTTAACAAACGCGCTGTTTGTCCCGCTAACTCATCAACCCCCGCTTTGCCTTTGTTGGCCGCACTAAGCAGCGCGTTCACTTCGACCCGCTCAAGCTCGACATCTTGCTGAATGATATGCAACAACAAAGACAGCTGTCCGGCCAAACTAGAAGGACAAGACAACCAACGCTCGGTGACCCCCTCAGCAATATGTTCGGGGTTAAGGTCTGCATGAACCCAAGTCGCAGTTTCAGGTTTCGCGTCAACCATATCAATCACGATACAACCCAACTGACAGGCTTGTTCAGCCAGATCGAGAGCGGATTCCTGATTAGACATTAACCAAGCAATACTCAATTCTGACCAATTCACTAATTGCGGATCAGCCGCATCTATTGACTGCCCTTGCCACTTTAACTGGCGATCTTCTTCGACTTCAGCTTCTACATTGATGGGAAAAAGCTGCGCCAGAGGAAACTCACGTTGTTCAAGCTCACTCAACAAATGTTGGCTTAACTCACTTTCGGCGCCAATAATGGCGACATTATGAAACTGTTGCATCTATTTTTTCTCTTAACGATTAAAACCAAGTTGAGCTAACTCAGCTTGCTTCTCTTGATTAACCACCCGCAATACACTAAATTCGCGGCGCTGCGGGTAATGTTTTCTTAATTGGTCAAAGCCTTCTGGGCTTAAACCATGACTTCGAAAGCGTCGATCGTCGGCAAAAATATCGTACACCAACTGACTCAGTTTGGTCAGTTGTGCCTCACTAGATAATGCCGCAACACGGATCTCATTAAACTCGGCCAACGGCAATAGCTGGTCACTAATATCATTCACCTTTAAGCCTAAAGCTTGACACATGGCCTGATAAACCATACTAGTACCACGCATTTTTCCTTCAAGGCTATAGCCAGCAATATGTGGTGTCGCGATAAATGCATGCTTAACCAAAGGAGTCAGCACCGCTGGTTCTCCTTCCCAAACATCTAAAATAAGTAATGGTGCCAATTGCTGCTCGGCCAAAGCTAATAACGCTTGGTTATCGATGACTTCTCCACGACAAGCATTGACTAAAATTTGCCGAGGCTGCAGCTGACTTAACACCGTTTGATTAAACAAATGGTAGCTTGGATATTCGCCAGTTTTAGTCGAAGGTACGTGTAAGCTAATGATATCTGCAGCGAGCACTTGTTCAAAGCTTACCGAGTGACTTAGCTGTCCCAGGTCGGCCAGAGGTGGATCATACAACAACACTTGCATGCCAACTGCAGCTGCACATTTAGCGACTTGGCTCCCGGTATTACCTGCGCCAACAATCGCTATCGTTTGACCTTGTAAAGGCTGCTGACGAAAATCAGCCGCAGCCAGCAAAGCAGTAATAACATATTCACCAACCGCAACGGCATTACAGCCCGGCGCGCTAGCAAAGGCAATCCCTTGCTGCGCCAAATAGCATTGATCGACATGTTCGGTACCAATGGTTGCGGTGCCAACAAACTTCAGATTTTGCGCCTGCGCAAGCAATTTTCGATTTACTTGGGTTACCGAGCGCACCAGCAGCGCATCCGCATCAAGCAACTGCTCAGCCCGCATCGTCCGTCCATCGACTGGCACAACTTTGCCATGTTGACTTAATATTTGCTGGGCGAAGGGGATATTTTCATCTACAACTATTTTCATTTCGCGTTCAACTGCAATCCACGATTTTCAATAGCAGCAATATAACACAAGCGAGAGTTCGGTGAACTTTAAGCTTGCAGATACACGGCGTTATTTTTTAGTGAAAAATACCAGTTCAGAGATCTAAAAAACAAAAAAGCCGCCTGCTGGCGGCTCATTCACCTAGCACTAGGTTTTTAGTCTTGAAAGCGTTCCATCACTAAAGTGGCATTTGTGCCACCAAAACCAAAACTGTTCGACATCACACGATTTAATTTGGCCGGTTGAGCTTGATTGACCACAATATTCAGTCCTTCGGCTTGATCGTCCAAGGTATTGATGTTGATGCTCGGTGCAACAAAGTCATTTTCCATCATCAATAAAGAATATATTGCTTCATGTACACCTGCGGCCCCTAGCGCATGACCCGTCATCGCTTTAGTTGCACTAATCAGAGGGCTATTACCAGCAAACACTTCCTGAATCGCCCCTAACTCTTTTACATCACCGACAGGAGTAGAGGTACCATGAGTATTCACATAATCAATATCACCCGTCAGATTCTGCATGGCTTGACGCATACAGCGTACTGCGCCCTCGCCCGAAGGCGCAACCATGTCATAACCATCAGAAGTTGCGCCATAACCGACGATTTCAGCGTAAATTTTAGCGCCCCGAGCCAGTGCATGTTCAAGCTCTTCAACCACCACCATACCGCCACCACCTGAAATTACAAAACCATCACGGTCTGTATCATAGGTACGAGAAGCAAGTTCTGGTGTCTCATTAAACTTGGTTGATAAAGCGCCCATGGCGTCAAATTCCATAGCCAGGCTCCAATGCAACTCTTCCCCACCGCCCGCAAATACCACGTCTTGCTTACCTAATTGAATTAACTCAAGAGCATGACCGATACAGTGTGCACTGGTTGCACAAGCACTACTAATTGAATAGTTCACACCTTTTATTTTAAAAGGTGTTGCTAAACAGGCTGAGGTGGTGCTCGACATCGTTCTCGGCACCATGTAGGGGCCGATACGACGAACACCTTTAGTCCGTAAGATATCGGCAGCTTCAGTTTGGTTTTTCGAAGACGCACCACCGGAACCCACCACTAAACCGGTGCGCTCGTTAGATACATGAGCTTCGCCTAAACCCGCATCGGCTATCGCCTGCTCCATAGACATATATGAAAACGCAGCAGCATCGCCCATAAAACGCATGACCTTACGATCAATATGCTCCGCAGGATTAATTTTTAAATCACCCCATACTTGGCTACGCAACTTCATTTCTTCAAATTCAGCTGAATGAGTAATGCCTGACTTACCAGCCTGCAATGATGCTAATACTTCTTCTTTATTGTTACCGATACTAGATATAATACCTAGCCCGGTGATAACTGCTCTTTTCATCAGATGGTCTCACGGATTGTATTTGCTGCTATGTTACCCATTTTGCAGCTTAATCTGGTCGGATGAGAGTACACGTGTACGCTTAAACTTTCTAGTAAAAATCGAGGTTAAATTTTGTCTTCGACAAATAATGAGAACAACAGCACCATTGCAACCATCCATTGGAGTCCCGAAGGCACACCAGTGGCGACCGACTACGACGATGTCTATTTCTCTATCGATAATGGATTAGCCGAAAGTCGTTATGTATTTATTGAACAAAATCAACTTACTGAACGTTGGCTTAACCACAATAAAACCAGCTATGTCATTGCCGAGACCGGGTTTGGAACTGGCCTTAATTTTCTAGCCACCTGGCAACACTACCAACAATTTTTAGTTCAGCAGCCATCAACGGCTGTCAAACGACTGCATTTTATTAGCTTTGAAAAACATCCTTTAGCAGTAAAAGATCTAAGCCAAGCCTTAGCTCAGTGGCCCGAATTAAATGAATTTGCCAGCCAGCTAGTGAAATATTATCCAGAGATTATGACACCAGGATGTCATCGCATAAATTTTAGCCACCCGGTTGCGATCACCTTAGATATTTGGGTCGGCGATGTGCATCAGCACCTTCCCGAAATACCGTGCCCCGACGAAGGTTTAGTTCATAGCTGGTTTCTCGACGGCTTCGCTCCCAGTAAAAATCCCGACATGTGGTCGCAGGATTTATTTAATGGTATGGCAAAATTGTCCGTTCCTGAAGCTAACTTCGCCACCTTCACCGCCGCAGGTTTTGTCAGACGAGGCTTAATCAGTGCAGGCTTTGAGGCAAGAAAAACCAAAGGCTATGGTCGAAAACGAGAAATGCTAATCGGCCAATATCAGGCAGCTCAAGAGCTGCCTAGCCTAGCGCAAGGTTTATATCATCGTAAAGGCATCCAGGCAAAGGACGATGTTGCGATTATCGGAGCTGGCATTGCAGGTGCCAGCCTCGCCTATGCGCTAGTTAAGCGGGGCATCAAAGTCACCATTTACGAACAAGCGACACAAGCTGCAGCCGAAGCGTCGGGGAATCGACAAGGTGCGGTTTACCCCCTGCTCAGTCCTAATCAGCCACATGTGAGTGACTTTTTTCAACACGCCTTCAACTACCAACGGCAAATCATTGCCCAGTTAACACAACAGAACTTGAGTATCGAACATCAGTATTGTGGGCTACTGCAATTAAGCCACGATAGTAAATCAGCCAAAAAAAATCAAAATATTGTGCAAGCAGGTTATCCTAAGGAGCTGGTCGATATAGTTTCTGCCGAACTAGCGAGTGAATTGGCGGGCTTAAAATTATCCAGTGAAGCCTTATATTATCCTAAAGCTGGCTGGATCAATGCCAAGCAATGTGTTGAGGCGCTATTAATTGCGGCACAAAATAGCGGTCTACTAAATATTCAATATCAGCATCAGCTTAAAAAACTCGATATTGCAGAGCAAGGCGTTCAACTGCACTTCGAAAACGCCACTATTGAGCATGACAATCTAGTTTTTTGCAATGCGCACCAATTGTTAGCGTTAGAGCAAGGCCGTCAATTACCACTCACTCCAGTGCGTGGCCAAGTGAGCCATATTCAGAGCAGCCCGCAGCTTTCTAAACTAAAGAAAATCTTATGTTATGAGGGTTACCTCACGCCAGCCAATCATCAACAACACTGCATTGGCGCGAGCTATAAAAGAAACAACTTAGAGACCCAGCTCAATGAGCAAGAAGGCCAAGAGAACTTACAGTCGTTGCGCGATTGCCAAGCCCAAAGTTGGAATACACAACTTGAATTTGCGGACCTAAAAGGCCGAGCCGCGATACGCTGTGTAGTGCGAGACCACTTCCCGCTATTAGGACAATTACCAGATCTAGAACGGATCTATCACCCCGACTATTTACTGAACTGGCAGAAGCAAAGTCCTCCCGCCTATCCTCGCTGTTTTGTTGCCACAGGCTTTGGTTCACGTGGTATTTGTAGTGCGCCTTTTGCTGGTGAATTGTTAGCTGCTCAGCTTTGTGAAGAACCGATCCCTGTGAAGCTATCCACCTTAAATAATCTGCATCCACACCGATTTTGGAATCGACGCCTACTTAAAAATCGCCCCTTAGAATTAAGGTATCGTTAAACCTAATGATTCACCATAGGCAGTTTGACGTTGGTAGGTTCGGATTTTTTGCCGCGCATTCGCTAAAGCAGCTCGCCCTTTAGCATTGATAAGCGCTTCTAGTTGTTGGCAACCAGCAGCCGACAAGCCTTTGGTTTGTTGAACAAAACGTTCTGCACTTTGTTCAATGAGCCAAGCAATTTTTTGATGATATTGCTGGGCCGCAGCAATATAGCTTATCCATGATTGTTGAGTCGCAAAGTCAGCTTTACTTTGGCTTATCCAGCGCGGCATAATTAACTCGGCGCGTAACAATAGTTCGGGACTTAAAGACTCACAACGCGCGTTTCTACGCGCAACTTTCGGAGTCCAATTAAACAAATATTGTCCAGAAATACTATAATGATGCCCTCTTTTCAGCGGGCCTTCAGACATGAGTTGAGCGCGAAGTTGCTTTAAATCCCCCGCATTAACATCATAATATTCGATCTCGCTTTGTACCGACGCAGCATGGACTACTGGAGAAAATAATATAAAAACCAATAGGATAACTCTACCATTCCATTTCGCTCGTCTCACATTTGGTCCTCTAGATAATCGATTATCGGCACGAAATCGAGATTTAAGTCATTGGACATATTAAATACTTGAGCTTTCAGCATATCAGCTGTTTTAGTTAAGCATAAAACTTTAACGAATAATCAAATACTTCTCGACTAAACTTATCTTTAGATATAAAACCAAGGCTGTTTTTGTGAAGAACGTCAAAGCGCAGCCCCTCAATGTAAACTTTTACCGCTTCCGCCTTAGCAAACAAGGCATTTCGTCTCATACTGTAAAAAGACAAGGAGAGTTGATAATATATTATGTCGTTACCTATTTTAATCTGCGATGATTCCAATCTCGCTAGAAAACAAATGGCACGTAGTCTACCGCCAGGCTGGGATGTCGAGATCAGCTTTGCCACAAATGGACAAGAAGGCTTAGACTTAATTCGCCAAGGAAAAGGCGATGTGGTGTTTCTCGACCTAAACATGCCAATCATGGATGGCTACGAAGTACTACAGCAAGTTCAAAGCAATGATTTACCAGCACTGATCATTGTAGTCTCTGGAGATATTCAGCCAGAAGCCTACTCTCGCGTAAAACAACTCGGCGCCTTAGATTTTATAAAAAAACCGACAAACAAAGCCAAAATTGACGAAATACTATTGGCTTATGGCATCGTTGAGTCCCAGCAATTACTCGAGTTAGAGAGCGATTTAGCGGCTTTAGACCAAATGCCCGCGCCTGCAAAAGACACTTTGTCACCCAAAATCGTTGATTATCGAGACCATTATCAGGAAATAGCCAACGTTGCCATGGGCAGAGCCGCTGATTTACTCGCTCGCTTGCTCGATACATTTATTGTATTACCCATCCCCAATGTCAACATTTTGGAAACCAGTGAACTACATATGGCACTGAGCTCGGTTGAAGAAAATGAACAAATGTCAGCTGTATGCCAAGGTTTCATTGGTGCAGGTATTGCCGGAGAGGCGTTACTGCTATTTCATGATTCAAGCTTCACCGATATGTCTAAATTAATGAAATATAAAGGACAACTTGACGATAACGGTCAACTGGAAGTGCTGATGGACATCGCCAATATTCTGATTGGGGCATGTTTACAAGGCGTCTCTGATCAACTCGACCTTGGCTTTTCACAAGGACACCCCGTTGTATTAGGTCAACATTGTAATCTTAGTGAACTAATCGCAAACAATACCCATCGCTGGCAAAAAACTTTAGCTATTGAGATCAACTACACCATTGAAAAGCACAATATTCAATGTGACTTGTTACTGTTGATTACCGAAGATTCCTTGCCAACACTTAACAATAAAATCTCTTACTTATTTGATCATCATGAACCAACATCAAAATGAAATGAACGAGTTCCACTGGATGCTAGACATGATACAAACCATCGATGTCGGTTTGGTCGTACTAGACAAAGACTATAATGTTCAAATTTGGAACAATTTTATGGAGGCGCATAGTGGTCTTCGCGCCGACCAAGCCCAGCGCCAAAGCATATTTAGCTTATTTCCAGAGCTTCCCGAAGACTGGTTAAAACATAAGATCGATTCGGTATTTTTTTTAAAAAACCGCGCTTTCACAACCTGGGAGCAACGTCCTCATGTATTTCCATTTAAAAACTATCGGCCAATCACTGGTACGGTAGATTTTATGTATCAAAATATCACCATTATCCCGCTCACCTCTCTAACCGGCGTGGTAACTCATATTAGTTTAATTATTTATGATGTTACCGATAGCGCAGTCAACAGACTCGAAACCATAAAAGTAAACGAAAAACTTAAGGTGCTCAGTCGTACCGACAAGCTCACTCAACTTTACAATCGTGGCTACTGGCAAGATCGCTTGGAACAAGAATATGAGCGCTATGTCAGAACGGCTCAACCAACATCGCTGCTGATGTTTGATATTGACCATTTTAAACATATCAACGATAACTATGGCCACCCCACGGGAGACAAAATCCTCAGCTTACTTGGAGAGACATTACGCAACATTATGCGTAAAACCGATATTGCGGGGCGTTATGGCGGAGAAGAGTTTGCAATCATCCTCACCAATACTGACGCCAAACATGCTTTAGTTTTTGCTGAACGGTTACGTCTGGAAGTAGCTCAGATGAACCCGTTAGTTAAAGGTGTAGAAGTCCCCTTTACGATTAGTTTAGGCATCGCCCAACTAGACAAACAGACAGCGAGTGAGAAAGAATGGCTAAGCAATACCGACCAAGCCTTGTACCGAAGTAAAGATCAAGGCCGTAATCAAACCAGCGTCCATCAACCAGAGTAAAACAAATAAAAAAAGCAAAGCCAAGGCTTTGCTTTTTTAGCCATTCGACTCATTAAATTATCGACTTAAACCTAGTCATAGTGGACCTGAGCAAGCAAAATCAATCAGTAATGAGTTTAGTATAACGATAATCCTACCCAGACACTAAAATCGACTTGAATCCATTTTTAAGCAACCGCAGTAATGTCTTGCTGTTGTTTGTCGGCAAATTGAATCATATCACGCCACAATGCTTCTGCTTGCAGCTGCATGGTCTCATCAGTCTCACCATTAAAGTAAGCATCAAGTAAGGCCATATGCATGTGAGACTTTAAACTATGGATCATCGGACAGCGACTTAACTCTGTTTGAGTCACAGCGACTCCCAAGTGATCGTTCAAATACTGCACCACATTTTTTGGCGGCGCATTAAGATTATTTTCGTAACTATTCAGGAACAACTGAAGTAGGGAGACATAATTTTTGAGCATCGGTAACCTCATTTTCAGGGTTCGATACTCGATACATAATATAATCGCGGTAACCAGTAATTACCTTGATGCTTCCAGATAAATATTTATCTAGTTCTGTATCGCCAGTATCAACTATCAACGGGCGTCCATGCAAAGATTTAAGTTTAGTTTTAGTCGCTACCACAACAATATTTTCTCGGCCAATCAATCGCAACACCCGAGGGCTGAGTTGCTGATTGCCTCGACCAAACAAATGACCTTGGCCACCAATAATTGTTAGTAATAACTGCGTTTTTACGGAGGCTATTCTATTTATCAACTCCGCTTCGGTCAAATCCTGTTGAAGGATTTGACGATCTTTAACCAAATCTACTCCCAGAAGCGTATTAGCTAGTGATAACTCCTGCATTATTGCGGCAACAGTCGACCCCGATCCTGCAATAAACTGCTGGTCGTCCATTAATTCGATAACTTCTGCGGCAATATCTTGTAACACAAGGTCTTCGACTTCCACGCCGCCCTGTTTAGTCGCTTGTACATAATGAAGCTCATCAGGCACTCGCATTTCACCAAAACACTTAGCTCGCACCCGCCCCTGACGAAAAGCCTGTTCATCGATATCCATCACCTCAGCAACTTTCAAACTCAAGATCTCACCACGTAGCAACTTTGCAATCACCATCCCGGTCGCCTTTGGCGTGACCCCATATACGGCAGAGTGGATCTTACATCCGGCAGGAATACCCAAACAGTTTTGTTGCGATCCAACAACACTAAGCACATCGCGGGCGGTGCCATCTCCACCAACAAAAACCAGTAGATCCAGTCGTTGTTCGCTGAGCAGGGCAGCAGCCTCCTTGGTATCCACAGCGCTGCTTGGCGAATGGGCTTGATAGAGTACGCGATGATTAAAATCCAATTGCTGACATACTTGTTCGCCCATTTCACCCGATGCGGTCAAGACACAAAAACGCTCCGCCAAAGGTACTAAACATTGCAAAGCCTGAACCGCACGCTGCATCGCTTTCTTTTCTGCTCCCATCGCTAAAGCGCGCTCAACCACTTCGTCGGATCCCTTCAAAGCAACACTACCACCGATGCCAGCCACCGGATTAATCAACAAACCAATTTTAATCATGAGTCCCTCAGAGTTACCCGCTTAATGATGCTCGTAGCTTTGCTAAAGCCTCAATAAACTGTTGAGCACGAGATGGAAAACCTTGTTTTTGAAAATCTAAAAACTGCTGCTGTACCGCTTGGCTAAAAGCTTGCCGATCGCTTTGATAACCCGATAAGTTGTCTACACTCACTTGAAAAGTACGACCCGCCACTTTAGAAAATGCACATTCGATAGCTTGTGGTTTTACCTCAACTCGTTCAAACTTTTGCTGCAACGATTGATCACGACCATCAGGATGATACCAGTAACCATAATCTTCCAGTTGACGTCGAGCATTACCAGCAATACACCAGTGAGCAATTTCGTGTAAGGCACTGGCGTAAAAGCCATGCGCAAATACCACCCGATGTTGACTAAAGCGTTGATCGGCGGGTAAGTAAATTGGTTCTTCGTCGCCTTCGACCAAAATCGTATTAAAAGACACAAAAGTTTGATTAAACAAACCAATCAACTGTTCGACATCATCAAGAATCATCACTGAGCCTCTCAGTTTAGGCAAAATAAAGCCCCTAAGTCGATAACTTAAGGGCTCTATATCGCGTCAAAATTTAACTTAGCGCAAAATGGGCGTTTCGGTGTTTACCGTGCCATTTTGCCCTCTTTGACGCAAGCAATGATCCATTAATACAATCGCTAACATCGCTTCGGCAATTGGCACTGCACGGATCCCCACACAAGGATCATGACGCCCCTTGGTGACAACTTCGATCGGCTGACCATATTTATCAATAGTTTTACCCGGAACGGTAATGCTGGAGGTTGGTTTTAACGCAATATGGGCGATCACATCTTGACCCGAAGATATCCCCCCCAGAATTCCGCCAGCATGATTCGAACTGAAGCCCTCGGGAGTCATTTCATCTCGATGTTCGCTGCCTCTTTGATTGACGACGGCAAAACCATCACCAATTTCTACCGCTTTAACCGCATTAATGCCCATTAATGCATGCGCAATATCGGCATCCAATCGATCAAACACGGGTTCACCAAGTCCTACAGGTACTTGCGTAGCCACCACACTTAAACGGGCGCCAATAGAATTACCTTCTTTTTTAAGGTCTCGCATAAACTCATCTAATTGATCGAGCTTACTCACATCGGGAAAGAAAAATGGATTTTGCTCGATTTGTTCAAAATCAATAATTTCGGCTTTAATTGGACCCAATTCGCTCAAGTAAGCATGGATTTCCACGCCAAACTGTTGCTTAAGATATTGTTTCGCAATCACCCCAGCAGCAACCCGCATTGCAGTTTCTCGTGCCGAAGAACGACCACCACCCCGATAATCACGAGTACCATATTTTTGATGGTAGGTATAATCGGCATGCCCCGGTCGAAACATATCTTTAATGTTCGAATAATCTTTCGAACGCTGATCGGTATTTTCAATCATTAAACCAATTGAAGTACCAGTAGTTTTGCCTTCAAAAACACCTGCTAATATCTTTACTTGATCCGCTTCACGACGTTGGGTGGTATAACGAGAGGTACCTGGTTTACGACGATCCAGATCTTGCTGAATAATCGCTTCACTGATTTCTAAGCCTGGAGGACAACCGTCAATAATACAGCCCAATGCTGCACCATGACTTTCACCAAAAGTCGTCACCCTAAAAAGTTGGCCGATGCTATTTCCTGCCATTCACTCTATCCTTACTGTTTAAATAGCGAGTCGCAGTCTAACAATTGCTCACGACTAATAATGAAAACCCCATGCCCGCCATTACTAAATTCGATCCAAGTAAAAGGAACGTCTGGGAATTGCTGCTGCATATGAACTTGACTATTACCGATCTCAACAATCAATAAGCCGTTCGGGTTTAAATGTGCTGCTGCTTCAGCCAAGATTTGTTTAGTTAATTGTAAACCATCAAACCCAGAAGCTAAGCCTAACTCGGGCTCATGTTTAAACTCTTCAGGCAAATTGCCCATATCTTCGGCGTCAACATAAGGCGGATTACTCACAATCAAATCATAAGTTAAGCCTTGTAGTGCCTTAAAACCATCCGACAAGATTGGCGTAACTTGCTGCTCTAATCCATGGTTTTGAATATTAATTTCTGCGACTGCAAGCGCATCTTCGGATATATCCACTGCATCTACTTCAGCCTCTGCAAAGGCATAAGCACAACCAATCGCAATACAACCACTCCCCGTACATAAGTCTAAAATTCGCTGCGGAGACTCAATTAACCAAGGAGAAAATTGGGTCTCAATCAATTCAGCAAAGGGCGAGCGAGGCACTAATACCCGCTCATCCACATAAAACTCGAGTCCAGCAAACCATGCTTTGTTGGTTAAATAAGCAACGGGTAAACGTTCTTGAACTCGCTTCACCACTAATTCCACCAGCAGACCACGTTCTTGACGAGTCAATCGAGCATGTCGCACTTCGGGATCAACATCTAAGGGTAAGTGAAGGCTTGGTAACACCAATTGCACCGCTTCATCCCAGGCATTATCTGTTCCATGACCATAGAAAACACCTGAAGCATTAAATCGACTCACCGCCCAGCGGATCATATCTTGAATAGTGTGTAAGTCATCGATTGCTTCTTCGATAAATATCTTTTCCAATTTGGCCTCCAGATTAAGTACAATCACCCATAAATGGCTTCAGGCACAACTGATATTAATAAATGAAAAAACCAACTGACGAAGATTTTTTAGCCTTCAAGGAAGCCCTCAAAGGGGTTCGCCAGATAAAACAAGATAAAATAAGTCTTGAGCCCACACGAATCAAGCAAAAAAGCCAACAAAGGGAAAAACAGCAACGCGCTCTGTTAAATAATGCGCAATTCTTCTTTTCTGATGAATACCATCCGCTACTGCCCGACGAAGGACCAATGCGCTGGCAAAGTACAGATTGTGATCCCTATGAGCTAAAAAAATTACGCCGGGGCGATTACGAACCTGAAATTTTGTTAGATTTACACGGACTCACACAGCGTCAGGCCAAACAAGAAATCGCCGCTCTGCTGGTGGAATGCCAACAACAACATTACCATGTTGCCTCGGTAATGCATGGTCATGGACAACAGATACTGAAAACCAAGGTGCCTCAGTGGCTTGCTCAGCATCCTGCGGTATTAGCCTTTCATCAAGCGCCGAAAGACCACGGCGGCTCCAGTGCCTTACTCATATTGGTTCAGTCCGGATATGAAAAAACCACTCTTTAGAGTGGTTTTTTTCATCAAATACAGATCGGCTTTAAGCCGCTTTTTTTCTGAAGTCATCAATTTGTTGATTGACTTCAGCCACGGTTTGCCGATGCTTGCCTGTTTTATAATTCGGTAGTGTGGCTAACTTGCCATTTTGAAATTGATAAGCTCCGCGTCCTCGGATATACAAGCGTCCTTTAAAAAATGCTTTAACATAACGAGCTATTTTAACTGGCGAATAACGTGAAAATATTTTCATTTGAGGCGTCCACTACTTGTTTCAACACAATCATGATACAAGTAGAGTTTAGCTTGTTCTAAGACTTTCGCAGCTTAATTAATGGTTCCGCGAGCCAGATCCCAAAAGTACAAAAAACTAGGAACCTTTGTGATTTTAAACAATAAACTGGTCAAACAACACTGTCATAGTATATAAAACCGAATATCACAAGCTAATTGGATGTTGTAAGGAAACTAAATCATGACTATCCGTAAGGCTCAATTCAGCCACGGCCGCGGTACTAAACAAAGGTGCACCAGCTTCCGCAGCCAGCCCCCCCACCAGATAACCCACCAAGGGTAAATGTGATACGACAAGCACGGTTGCTGTCGGTTGTTCAATCCCGAGCTCATGAATTAAACCAATCACTGCCGCTTCATCTCCTGAAGGCGTCAACTCTTCCATTTCAATTAATCTAGATGGCTCAGGTAAGTATTCAGCCAAACACTGCCATGTTTGTTGCGCACGCAAATAAGGACTGAGCAAGACATAGTCAAGCTTGGTCAGTTTAGGTGCTAGGTACGCCGCCATTTTGCCAACTTCTTGTAAGCCTGCTTGATTAAGCGCCCGTTCGCTGTCCGTGTTAGCAAACATCTCTGCTTCGCCATGGCGCATAATAAAAACTTGCATAGAATGATTCTTCTTTTTAATAAGGGTGAATAAACGCGTATATTTGATTCTTCGGCTGCTAATTTAATTGAAATGCCACAAAACATCCATCAGAGTTTGCAAGCTCCTCGCAAGAGACTGATAATCATATGACTCACTTCAACAAGGACACTTGCCTTGCGTATCAGCCCCAATGATCCGAAAAATTATCGTTCAATCACCCTCGACAATGGTCTTAAGGTGCTGTTAATTCAAGATGAAAGCGTGCAAAAGTCAGCAGCTTCTCTGGCGGTAAACATTGGTCATTTTAACGATCCAAAGGGGCGAGAGGGCTTGGCGCACTTCCTCGAACATATGTTATTCTTGGGTACGGATTCTTACCCTGTGGCTGGCGAATATCAAAGTTTCATTAATCGTCATGGTGGCAGCAACAACGCATGGACAGGGACCGAACATACTAACTACTATTTCGACATTGAACATCAATGGTTCGATGAAGCATTAGACCGCTTTAGTCAATTTTTCATTTGCCCCTGTTTTAATCCCGATTTAGTGGAGCGAGAACGCCAGGCGGTAAATTCTGAATACCAGCTCAAACTCAAAGATGATGTACGTCGAATTTACCAAGTACACAAAGAAACGGTTAATCCAGCGCACCCCTTTAGTCAATTCTCGGTAGGTAACCTTGATACCTTAAGCGACAATGCTGAGTCTTCGATTCGCGATGATTTAATTAACTTTTATCAAAGCCACTATTCCGCAGATTTAATGACTCTTGCATTAATTAGCCCTCAAGCTTTAGATACCCTGGAACTTTACGTAGAACAATTATTTAGTCCAATCCAACGCTTAAATGTCTCACCACTGAGCTTCCCCCCTTTATATTTGGCTGAACAACTCGGCATAGAAAGCCATATTCAAGCAGTCAAAGAAGTAAAAAAATTAAGCTTAAGTTTTGCTTTTAGCAATATGGATAAGTTCTATCGCACTAAACCGCTCACCTATATCGCCCATTTACTCGGCTATGAAGGACCTGGCAGCTTAGTGGCCTTATTACGTCACGCAGGCCTAATTAATTCGATGGCAGCCGGTGGGGGGATTAGCGGTCATAATTTTAAAGATTTTTCGATTAGCTATAGTCTGACCGATCAAGGTGTCGAATGTATTGATCAAATTATTGATGCCACTTTTAGTTATTTAAAGCTCATCAACCAACAAGGTTTGCAAGCTTGGCGCTATCAAGAAAAACAACAAGTTTTTGAACGTGCTTTTTTATATCAAGAAAAATCGAGAGCAATCGACTTCGTCTCACATCTTGCAATTAATCTCCAGCACTACCCCGCAGAAGACGTGATATACGCAGACTATGCTATGGAGTCTTATGATCACGATTTAATCAAGCACTGCCTAAGTAAATTAGAACCACACAATATGCGGATCAATGTGGTATCCCCCAATCAACAATGTGACAAAGTAGCAAAATGGTACTTCACCCCTTATGCAGTCAAAAGTATCGAAGCTGAGCGTTTAGCGCGCTGGACTAGCCCAAAATTACTGAATGGTTTGCAACTCCCCAGCAGCAACCCTTTTCTCAGCTACAATAAGGCCCCACTCACCAAAGTTGATGGTCACGAAGCAAAACCACAACTGTTAATCGATCAAGCTGGTTTTCGTTTATGGTTCAGCAATGAACCCGAGTTTAAAGTGCCTAAGGGCCATCTCTATTTATCGGTTGACTCTAGTTATGCTGTCGCCTCGGTTCGAAATATTGTTTGTACTCGGCTGATGGTTGAGTTGATGCTCGATCATCTCAGCGAAATGACTTATCAAGCAGAGATAGCTGGAATGTCTTATCAGCTTTATGCTCATCAGGGGGGCTATACTTTACATTTATCCGGTTTCAGCGATAAACAAATTCTATTGCTTAAAATGATCTTAAATAATCGCAAGTTTGGTCACTTTGAACGCGCCCGTTTTGACATCATTAAGCAGCAATTGCGTAAACATTGGCAAAATCAAACTCAAATAAAACCAATCTCACAACTGTTCAGTCAGCTCACATCTTTACTACAACCAAACAATCCGCCACCCAGCGAATTATTAGCTGCACTTAACAACGTCGAGTTAGAACACTTGCCTGATTTTGTGAAAACGCTCTACCAAAACATTCATATCGAAATGCTTGCCTATGGAAATTGGCCGCAATCAGAAATCCTTGAGTTAGGCACATTTATCCTACAAGAGGTCTCTCCAAATACCATCCCCTCAAAAGAAACACCGCGAAAACTGATTAGTATTCAAGGTCAAGGTACACTGCTATATGAGGTTGATTGCCAACAAAGTGACTCTGCCTTAATGATTTATTACCAAAGTGATGATCTAAGCTCTGAAAATATCGCCCTATATACCCTCAGTAATCATATAATGACTTCTACCTTCTTCAACGAATTACGAACCAAACAGCAATTGGGCTACATCGTTGGCACCGGTAATCTTCCCCTAAATCGCCACCCTGGGATTATTTTTTATGTGCAATCCCCGCATGGCCGCCCACAAACCTTGCTTGATGCCATCAACGATTTTCTCGATGATTTCCCTGTACTGATGTTTGAACTAAGTGATGCCCAATGGCGTCATAGTAAACAGGGTTTAATTGCTCAAATACTAGAGCGGGAAAGTAACATGCGCACCCGCGCTCAGCGCTTTTGGGTCAGCATTGGTAATAAAGATCTCAGCTTTAATCAGCGCCAAGCAGCGGCCGCTTGTATTGAAAAACTAGAACGACGGGATCTAGTCCGCTTTATGATGAGCTTAAAGAGTAAAAAGCGTGACCGGGTGGTGGTTTATAGTCATGGTGGAGGAAATCAAAATCAGGATGCCCTGAATACCCATCGTTTAGAAACCGGTGATACAATTACCAGTCGGGTCAAATTTCAGCAAGCATCTAAGTTGTATAGTTATAACTAGGCGAAATCCAAACGCTGCAGAGCCCAAGCATTCGCTTGGGCTCTGGGCCGCTCTTTACGGATAATAGCGTAACTCTTGCTCTGCCATCTTCAGCAAAGACTCACAGGGCCTAAATCGTTCCCCATAGTTCGCTTCCATCGCTCTGAGCTGATCGACTAATCTTGTAATACCGATCTGGTCCATGGCGCGAAATGGCCCTCCTAAGAAAGGCGGAAATCCAATGCCAAATATGGCGCCTAAGTCACCGTCGCGAGCACTGCGGATCACTCCTTCGTCCAAACAGCGAGCCGCTTCATTTAACATCATATAAACACAACGCTCACTCACCTGTGAGGCTTCAATCGCCGGCTGTGGCGTCACCCCAAGCAGCTTATACACCGCGTGGTCGACCGGTTTCGCTTTGGATTTTTTATGCTTGCTGTATAAGTAAAAGCCACGGCCATTTTTCTTGCCTAAACGCTTATCTTCAATCAATTTTGCAAAAGCCTCAGGGGCTTTAAATCGAGCGCCAAATTCGGCTTCCAAGATCGGCGCAATCTTCGAGCCAACATCAATCCCAACTTCATCGAGCAAGCTCATCGGCCCCACAGGAAAACCATAATCAAGCATAGTCTTATCGATGTGTTCAACCGCTTGTCCCTCTAATAACAAGCGGGCCGCTTCATTGATATAAGGGGCCAAAATACGGTTCACATAAAAACCTGCCACATCTTTCACCACGATCGCCGTTTTCCCCTGCTGACGAGCAAACTGCAAGGTATCCACAATGGTTTGCTCGCTGGTGCCTTGATGCGGAATAATCTCGACCAAGGGCATTTTTTCTACCGGGCTGAAATAATGCAAACCAATCACCTGCGCTGGGCGAGCCGCATTTACCGCGATTTGAGCAATCGGTAAGGATGAAGTATTACTGGCAAAAATAGTCTTCGGCTGACAATGTTGCTCGATATCAGCAACCATCTGCTGCTTCAACGGCAAATCTTCAAATACCGCCTCAACAACCATTTGAGCATTGCTCATACCACTAAAATCAGTGGTTCCACTCAGCGCACTCATTTGTTTTTGCAATTGAGCATGACTAATGAAGCGACGTCGCCGCTTTTTATCGAGCAATCGATAGGCATAATTTAAAGCCCCCGCCACGCCTTTTTCACTGACATCTTTAATCCGAACCTGAGCCTTAGCTTTAGTGGCAGAGACAAAGGCAATTCCGGCTCCCATTAAGCCGCCGCCTAGCACCGCGACTCGCTCAACTGGATGGGGAGAAACTCCAGCAAACAGCTGATCTTTCTTTAGCGCATTGACGGCAAAAAATAAACGACGTAAAGCGGCCGATTCAGGGCTCATCACTAAACTTGCAAAACGTTCAGCTTCCTGTTGATAAGCCCGCTCAGCGCTTTGCTCAACACTCGATCGTACACAGGCGATAATCTGCGGCGGTGCCGGATAATTGCCCCGTGTTTTATTCAAGGTTTGTTTGCTCACTTGCGAGAATAACAATTGACGGCCCAAGGGATTACCTTCCAACAATCGTGATAACAAACTCAACTTAGCCTTCGGCTTCCGTTTTGGCTTGCCCACATACTTCTTGGCCGCTTCCAGCAAAATGCTCTGCGGCACAATTTCATCCACCAATCCACTTTTCAAGGCTTGTTTAGGGCGAAGCTGCTTACCGGTTAACATCATTTCCAAAGCCCGCTGTAAACCGATTAATTTAGGTAAACGCTGAGTACCTCCACCACCAGGAAGCAAGCCTAGCTGTACTTCTGGTAGACCAAGGTTAGTTTTTTCTGCGGTACTACAAACACGATAATCACAAGCAAGCGCCAGCTCTAAACCGCCACCCAAACAAGGACCATGAATTGCCGCAATCACCGGAAAAGGTAAGCCAGCTAAACGCGCGAATACTTGATGGCCAGCCTGAGAGAGAGCCTGCGCGGCTTGCTCAGTCGCGCAGGCGTCGAGCATACTAATATCAGCGCCAGCAATGAAAGAATCCGGTTTTCCACTATAAATAACCAAAGCTCTTAACTGGCTTTGCCCTTCCAATTCAGCCAAGATGACATCTAACTGAGGGCCAAACTCAGCTTTAAGGGTATTCATGCTATCGCCTTGAACATCAATTTTTAACAGCCCAAGCTGCGCTTCGATGCTTAAACTAAAATTTGCCGCTTCCATTATTCAACCTCCAATACCATTGCAAGCCCTAAACCACCCGCGGCGCAGGCAGTGGTTAAGCCTAACCCCCCCCCTCTGCGGCCCAATTCATTTAACATCTGGGTGATCATTCTAGCCCCTGTCGCTGCAAAGGGATGCCCATAGGCAATAGAGCTACCCAGTACATTAAATTTATCCATATCGATTTCACCTAAGGCTCTCTCACGGCCGATCGACTTGGCAAACTCATCACTAGCAAACATTTTAATATTGGCCAGAGTTTGCGCCGCAAAAGCCTCATGCATTTCAATCAAGTCCAGATCTTGTAAGCTAATTCCAGCTCTATCTAAGGCGATAGGGGTTGCATAGGAGGGGCCCATCAACATGTCTTCATGGACGTCAATAGCTGAGAAGGCATAACTACGAATATATCCTAAAATAGGCAAAGCCATTTGTTTGGCCTTATCTTCGCGCATCAACAGTACCGCCGCAGCACCATCAGTCAGCGGACTGGCATTGGCCGCAGTAACGGAGCCATGTTTACGGTCAAAGACCGGCTTTAATTGAGCCAATTTCTCCTCATTGGAATCACCACGCACATTATTATCCCGACTCAGAAAGCTACGATATGGCTCTGAATAGGCGGTCATCACCTCTCCATCAAGTTTGCCTTCTTGCCAAGCTTGATGGGCGAAACGATGGGAACGTACGGCTAATTGATCTTGAGCGGCACGTGCAATACCGTGTTTTTTGGCCATTTGTTCCGCCGTTTGCCCCATAGACATTCCAGTCGAGTACTCTGCGACGGCTGGCGGAACCGGCAACATGTCTTTAAAACGCAGCTTCTTTATAATACGCCAGCGCTGGGCAACGCTGCGAGCCTTCGACAAATCCAACAAACTTCTGGCCAGGGTTTTACTCACCCCTATGGGTAATACCGAGGAAGAATCAGCGCCCCCTGCAATGCCACAATCAATGGTTCCGGCCATAATCGATTCCGCCACATTAACCGCTGCCTGAAAACTGGTGGCACAGGCGCGCGACACGCTATAAGCATCGGTTGAGACATCCAATTGAGTACCTAACACAATCTCACGAGCGATATTTGGAGCTTCGGGCATTTGCACCACTTGACCAAACACCAGCTGCTGGATCTGCTTCACATCCAGATCAACGCGTTTAATTAATTCATTCACCACCATTTTTCCTAGGTCAACTGCAGGAACACCATGGTAGGCTGTCGCTTGACGAGCAAAAGGGGTGCGCAAACCGGCGACTACGGCGATACGAGCGCCATTGGCCGTGCTTAAAGATTGTTGTTGGTGCATTCAAGTATCCTTCATCGATGAAGAGGTCAGACCTCACGACAGTATATTAACCTTTTATTTACAAATTTCAAACAAGCGCTTAAAACTGATATTAAATTACCAAATTTAAAGGAAATTTTTTGAGACCTAAGCAAGAGTGCTTTATTATCCGCAAGCGACAGACAATTTAGAGGATGCAATGAGCAATAACAATTTATCAGCCATTCGCGATTATCTTAATCAAAGCATTGTTGGCCAAACAGAGTTTATTGATCAACTACTTATCGCCCTACTCGCCGATGGTCACATACTGGTTGAAGGCCCTCCTGGACTGGCAAAGACCCGAGCTGTCAAAGCCTTATCGGAGTGTATTGAAGGTGACTTTCACCGGGTTCAATTTACTCCTGATTTATTACCCGCAGATTTAACTGGTACCGACATTTTTCATCCAGAAACCGCGAGCTTCAGTTTTCAAAAAGGGCCTATTTTCCATAATTTAGTGCTCGCCGATGAAATTAACCGGGCCCCTGCTAAGGTGCAATCGGCATTGTTAGAAGCCATGGCTGAACAACAAATCACCGTAGGCAGTAAAAGCTATGCGCTACCGAAGTTATTCATGGTGATGGCCACCCAAAACCCGATTGAGCAAGAAGGGACCTACCCGCTTCCCGAAGCGCAACTCGACCGTTTTATGTTTAAGTTATGCTTGAGCTATCCTGATGCAGAAACAGAATTGAAAATTTTGCAGCTCACCGAGCGTGAAGCCAAGCAGGTTCATCTGCGTCAACCAGAAGCACTCACCCAGCAAAAACTATTTGCCCTGCGTCGTGCTATTCTCGAAGTGCATATCGCCCCCTCCCTCACTCAATATATTGTTGACTTAGTGGTCGCAACTCGCCAACCAGAACGCTATACCGACGAATTTAGTCAATGGTTAGAATTTGGTGCCAGTCCGCGAGCCAGTATTGCCCTCGCCAGAGCCGCCAGAGCACGAGCTTGGTTACACGGAAGAGATTTTGTCAGCCCAGAAGATATCCAACAACTCGCCTACCCAGTGCTTAGACATCGCTTATTACTCAGCTATCAAGCACAGGCAAAAGGGATCCAAGCCGATACTGTCATTGCTCGTTTACTCGAATTGGTGGCCTTTGCTTAATGAATAAAATCAATCGTCAGTCACCGGTGACATTGGCAATTGAGCAGTTAATTGAGGCCCGCGCCCTGCATCTCAACCTGCCGCCATGGCGGCAGATTACCAGTCATCGCCATGGCAACCGCTTAAGCAAGGTTCGCGGACGAGGCATGGAGTTTGATGAAGTTCGGCATTATCAACCGGGCGATGATATTCGCTGTATCGACTGGCGAGTGACTGCACGAACGGGGAAGACTCATACCAAGCTGTTTAGGGAAGATCGTGAACATCCGGTGTTTATTTTCTTAGATCTATCGCATTCAATGTATTTTGGCAGCGGCAATAAATTAAAGTCAGTATTTGCCAGTGAACTGGCTGCCTGTTTGGGCTGGTATGCCCAAGGCCTAGGGGAGCGAGTAGCCATGATATTGCATCTTGGGCAACACAGCCACAATGAAAAACCCGCCGCCAGTAAAAGCCACTGGTTGAATCAATTGCAAGTGATCTGCCAGCAACACAATCATCAATTTGAACAGCTCAATCACGCCCAATTAGCGCCGTCGGAACCGAATACGAGCCTAGACACCCTATGCCAGCTAGTTAAAACTGGTTATCAGGTGCATCTTATCAGCGACTTTTATCACTTCGACCAAGACGCCGCGCTGCAACTCCAACGTTTGTCTAACCACAATCAAGTTTTTGCCTGGCAAATCAGCGATCCACTGGAGCAAGCCCTACCCAGCACATCTGGCGCTCAACAATTAAAAGTGAACCGAGGGCTTTCGAGTGCTTACCTGCAGCCGAATAACAAAGCCTTTCGGGAGCAATATCAACAGCGAGCGAGTCAACGCCAGCAACACATTCAAGCCATGTTACAGCAAGCTCGAATTCCTCATCAGCACTTTTCAACAGCCTTAGAGTGGCAAGACTATGCCTGAGCAAAACAATCCCCTCGCCGCACTCAAAGATATTATTTTGCCCAGCCAATTGGAAACCGGTTTACCCGCTGTTGGTTGGTGGTTGGTCGCAGGCTTAAGTCTGGTAGTTTTAGCGCTCCTATTATTCATTAGCTGGCGCTATTGGACACTCACCAGCACGCGCCGAACCGCGCTGCGTGAATTAAAAAGCTATCCCAGCATCGATTTGGTCCAGCTAAATATCCTAATGAAGCGGGTGGCCCTTAGTTATTTTCCACGACATCAGGTCGCCTCTCTCACAGGCCAGGCTTGGTTAGCTTTCTTAGATAGCAAACTCACCCGCGCCCCCGGTAAGTTTACCGCCTTAGAGGCTGAATGGCAGCGACAACTCTATACCGCAGAAACCATCGCTTTGGAACCTGCAACCCTGCACTTATGTGAGTACTGGTTAAAACACGTTGCTCCTCCGCTCAGTTGGGCAACTTTATTGACAGGTAAAATCTCACCCCCTTTGGGAATCACCAACCAAGCCAGTCGTAAAGAGGCGAGTAATGTTTGAATTCCTGTGGCCCTATGCCTTCCTATGTTTACCACTGTTATGGCTGATCGAGCGAAATCGACCAGCCCAGCAACAAGGTCAAGTGGAACAGCTGCTCAATACCAGCCTTCCATATGCCCAAACACAAGTGGTATTCCAGCCGCAAATCTCCCGCTTAAAGCGAGGCTTTAAATGGCTGGTATGGTGCTGCTTAGTGGTCGCCCTCGCCCGTCCGGTTTGGTTAGATGAACAAACGCAAGGGATTAACGAACAAGGTCGAGACCTACTATTGTCGGTAGACATGTCGGGAAGCATGCAAGTACAAGATATGCAATTACAGGGGCAAAGCGTAGACCGTTTAACGGTCGTAAAACACCTATTAAAAGAATTCATTGATCAGCGCCATGGTGACCGAATTGGCATGATTTTATTCGCAGACCACGCCTACCTCGCCTCCCCCTTAAGCTTCGATTTAGATTCCTTACTTACTCAAGTCGATGAGCTAGTTCATGGTTTAGTGGGTGATAGAACCGCCATCGGCGAGGGGATTGGTCAAGGCATCAAGCAACTCATGGATCATCCCGCGGAACAGCGGATATTAATTTTGCTAACCGATGGTCAAAATACTTCAGGCACCGTTGAGCCTATACAAGCGGCTGAAATTGCAGCAAAAAACAAAGTGGTGATTTATACCATTGGTATTGGTGCCGACGAACTCTACCAACAAACTTTGTTTGGAACACGTAAAGTCAATCCTTCGCATGACTTAGACGAAGCCACCCTGCAACAAATCGCCAAACTCACTGGCGGTAAATACTATCGCGCGCGCAGCAGCGAAGATTTGGCGAAAATTTATCAAACCATTGGCGCACTCAATCCAATCTCTGAAGCTCAGCAATATTACCGGCCACAGTACGAGTTATATTATTGGCCGCTTGCCTTTGTGATCATCCTATTGTTGGCAATGCTGGCCCGTCCAATATTCAATCGCCGCTTTCACTTCAAGGAGCCAAATTAGTGTGGTCACTTAGCTTTTTACGCCCCGAGTGGTTACTGCTTAGTCCCATATTACTGGGATTGTTAATCAACAAACAACGTCGAGAATCATCGGCTTGGGGACAACTACTGAGCCCCGGTATGGCGAAATACTTACTCAGTAAACCCAGCCATACAAAACACTCACAATGGCATTTAGCGAGTCTATTGGGCTGCATTATTATCAGTCTCTCTGGACCCAGTATCGTGACAGATAATATCCCGCTCTATCGAGATGGCAGCGCTCGGGTATTAATTATGGATATGTCCTACTCGATGCGCGCCCGTGACGTAAAACCCGACCGGGTCGAACTAGCGAAGTTTAAAGCCCTCGATCTACTCAAACAATGGCGAGACGGCGAGACCGCTTTAATCGCCTACGCTGGCGATGCTTTTGTGCTGAGCCCCTTGAGTAGTGATAGCAATACCTTAGCCAACTTGGTGCCACATTTAAAACCAGAATTAATGCCAGTGCATGGCTCTATGCTGCCCCTTGCTTTAAGTAAAGCTGCCGAATTGATCCAGCAAGCGGGATATAACCAAGGTGATGTGGTGGTAATTGGCGATGGTCTAAGTGAACAGCAAATACAAAATAGTCTGAACATACTAAAAAAACAGCACTTGCGTTTTTCGATGCTGGCGGTAGGCACCGAACAAGGCGCCCCCATTCCCTTAGAAGACGGCAGCATGCTTAAGGATCAATACGGCAGCATTGTGATCCCAGAAATAAAGGCCGAAAACTTCCTCCCCTTATGCCAGCAAACTGGCGGTATTTGCCAATTTATCAGTGCCAATAATAGCGATATTGAAAATTTAGCATCCTTACGTCACCGAGAAGCGAACTCACAGCAAAGTGCTAACCAACAAACGCAAGGCCGCAAAGATATTGGCTATCTGCTATTGCCGTTAATCATGTTATTGCTGTTGCTCAACCTCCGGCGCGCAGACCTACTTTTGGTTTGTTTATTCATCACCTGCTTGGGCGTGCCCAAAACCAGTTTCGCCATCGATTTATGGCAAAATCAAGCTCAACAAGCACAACAGGCTTTCGAGCAAGGTGACTATCTGCAAGCCGCAGAACAATTTCGCGATCCACAATGGCAAGCTTCGGCACTCTACAAAGCCGGGAAATATCAGCAAGCCCAACAGCTATTTGCGCAAGACCATAGCGCCACAGGCTGGTTTAATCAAGGTAATGCGCTTGCCCAATTGGGTGATTATCAACAAGCCATTAACGCTTATCAGCAAGCCTTAAGTTTGCAGCCTGAATTCCCTGAAGCGGCCGAGAATAAGGCTTTAATAGAAAAATTAAAGCAACAGCAACAGCAACAGCAACAGCAACAGCAACAGCAACAGCAACAGCAACAGCAACAGCAACAGCAACAGCAAGATTCTGAGCAATCTAAACCGTCGCAACAGCAACAATCAGCACAACAGTCAGACCAGCAAGCTCAAGACTCAGAGCAGGCCCAGCAGCAGTCATCTGAACAAACGCCGCAACAGTCCTCGTCTTCCTCCGAGTCAGAATCGACCGAACAACAAACAGCCGCGCAACAAACAGAACAAGATCCACAACAGGCGGACCAAGACTCGACCCAGCAGTCAGCAGCAGAGCAACCAGCCAGTGAAGAACAACCAACAGAAACATCAACAGCGCAGCAGGCTCATCCGACAAATGCCCAAGACCAAGCAACGCTCGACCAAAAAGAGTTACAGCAATGGCTCAATACACTACCCAATGATCCCAGCTTGCTGCTACGAAACAAAATGTACCTCGAATATCAAAAACGTCGTCGCCAACCCAGCAACAATCAGGAGAATTGGTAAGTGAAAGCGCTCAGTTTACTATTCACTCTTTTACTTAGCTTTAGCAGTTATGCCACCACTAAAGTCACCGCCTCAGTCAGTCAAAACCCTGTGGCAGTAGGCCAAGCCTTTACTTTAGAGGTTGTTGCCGATGATACTCTGCCAGTTAACGAATTTGACCCGTCGGTCTTGCTAAGACAAAACTTTGTGGTAGGTAGCACCGCAACTGGCCGCCAACACACCAGTATTAACGGAAAGTCTTCCACCCAAACCCGCTGGACGACCACCCTGTTGGTGCGTGAAGAAGGTAGTTATTTGATCCCTTCCTTTACGATTGGCGGACAAGCGACCATTCCCATTAAGTTAAAAGCTAAAGTTATCGACAAACTAGATCCCAGTAACGATCAAGTGCGCATGGAGGTCAGCATCGACCAGCACCAAGTCTACTTAGGACAACCGGTTCGCTACACCAGTAAAATTTGGGTCGCGAATAGTTTAGACCAAGCCAACATTATTGCCCCTAACATGCTAAACGCTAAAATAGACAAACTAGGGGATGACAAACAAGACTTAGAAATCGTCGATGGAAAACGCTATCGAACCTTGATCCGCCAATGGCTGATCACCCCAGAAAAGGCAGGTCAATTTGACATCAAGGGGGCACATTTAAGCGGCTTGGTTAATGATGGAAACTATCGTACCAGACCTATTGATATTGAAGCGCAAAACCTATCACTCAAGGTAAACCCACCGCCAGCTAACTTTCCAGGAACTTGGCTACCGTCCAGCGATTTGCTACTCAGCGAAGAAGTTCAGCCGCTACAAAGTGACTACCAACAAGGCCAGGCCTTTACTCGGATCATTAATCTCACCGTCGCTGGTATCACCGAAAAACAACTCCCAGAGATTGAACTCGATTATGGTGATAATTTTCGGGTATACCCCGAACCCTATCAAGATAGAACCATCGTTAAAGACGGCATCGTTTTTGCGCAGCGTACCCTGCACGTAGCGCTCATCCCCATCAATAGTAGCCAATTAACGCTACCCGCATGGAAGCTGCCGTGGTGGGACCTAAGTAAAGATAAGCTCGCCTATGCTGAAATTGAGAAACGAGAAATTAAAGTGAGTCCAGCACCAATGAGTAGCCAACTTAACTCGATGCCACCCGCAAGCACGACCAGCGCCATCACCACAGCACAGGGCGACGAGCGAGCGAGTAAGACGTCATTATGGACTTGGTTCTTTGCCTTGGCGTGGTTAAGCACCCTCGCTGCGCTCATTTTCATTTGGTGGCGTTATCAACCACAGAGTCATAAGCATAAGGTCTCTAAAGACCGACACACTCAAGCCAAAGAGCAGCCCTCAGACTCATGGTCAAGCTTTAGCTCATACTGCCAACAAAATCAAACACAACTAGCCGAACAGATGCTAAATCGCTGGGTAAGCCAACAACAGCTTACAAAACAGTTTTCGGATCTACAAGCAGAGCTGAGCGCGATCAACTGGGGCAAAGAGAATCAACCAGACTTAGATTTAAAGGACTACTATCAGCGTTGCTTAGCTATGAAAAACACGCTAGAAAATCAAGCAAAGCAAGCCCATCAATCACTTGCCTCGCTCAATCCATGAATCACAATTAGCGGTTTAAGCCTAATTGAAAAATTAGGCTTTCTGCCTGACAACAGAAGGTAAATGATGCATTAAGTTGAACACCACCTTCTATTTCTGTGAATTCACTCGTTATCTCACAAGGATCTGACTCTGCCTTACGCGCTTTTTCAATCAGCAGATTTAAACGACTTTCTGCCTGAGCTTTATCGGCGAATAATTCTTCTAACACAACACTACAGTCTTCACCATCAATCACTGCGCCAACATCGACACAACAGCAAGTTTTAGATTCTTCTAACTTAGTTTTCATCTATTTTCCTTTATTTTACGGTCAGCCTTAGTTATAACACTCCATCTACATGGAAACTGGAGCGACGATAACATGAGCCTCGGATGTTTTATTGTGAGTCATCATAACAGATTAGTAGGTAAGGTATTATCTAGGAATTTACATGCAAATTAATTTTTTTCGAAAGAAAAATCCTAGTGCCTCGGTCGTATCGGGTATGCAAACAAAACAAAAACGTTATGAAGCCCTCGTTCAGGCATACAATCGAGATGTATACCGTTACGCCTACTGGTTAGTTCGTGACAAACATATCGCTGAAGACATTGTGCAAGAGACTTTTCTCCGAGCATGGCGTTCGCTCGATAGTTTAAAGGATGAAAAGGCCGCTAAATCATGGTTGATCACTATATTGCGACGTGAAAATGCACGCCGATTTGAACGTAAGCAATTGAACTTAGTGGATATTGAAGACCATTCGGTCGCTGATGCCCACTCACTTTCGAGTGAGCAACAAATTGAAAATGAGTGGTTAAGGCGACAAATTGATAAACTCGCACCGGAATATAAAGAGCCTTTGCTACTACAACTCATCGGCGGGTTTAATGGAGATGAAATCGCCGAGATGTTAGAGCTAAATAAGAACACCGTTATGACTCGCTTATTCCGTGCGCGTAATCAGTTAAAAGACGCCTTAGAAGATAACCAAAATCGAGGACAAAGTAATGGATGAGCTAGAATTCCGCCGCCAGCTGTATACCAATCCTCGTGAGCGTGATGAAGCGTTCATTCAGGAAGCCAATCAAACGGCTAAAAACAAAAAACTTTATGACGAAATGCAGCACTTCGAAAATAAACTGGAACAAGCTTTCAACGTGGAGGTTCCAGAAGGGCTTGCTGAACGGCTCATTTTACGCCAGAGTTTTGACGATTCACAATCGCGTTACCGCCGTAAAACCCGCTTCCATATGGCAATGGCCGCCTCTGTCGCCTTTGTTCTGGGTTTAAGTTTTAGCTTGATAAACTGGCACACAACCGCTCCCGGAGACATTGGGCAAATAGCCCTGAACCATGTTTACGAAGAAATGCCCTTTATTAACGGGGTCGATGAGCAACCATCCCTGCAAACCGTAAATGCCAAGCTTGAACGCTACGGAGCCAGTTTTAAACAACTGCCCGGTGAAGTGGTTTATGTGAATCATTGCTCCTATGGTGGCAGCCCAGCCTTTCATATGGTGATGAAAGGCAAGATGGGCTCGAACATTAATGTCTTTGTGGTTCCTCAATCCACAGAGTTAGCGATGGAAGAAAATTTTGCTGACAAAAAGATGCGCGGCACCGTCACCCGCTTACAAAACGCCAGCTTAGTCGTGGTTGGTGAGCGCAACGAACCAATAGAAAAATCGGTAGAAATTTTAACTCAAGACCTTAATCAATCGATTTAGTCATCAAGTTAAGCTGAGAACTCAGCTTAACTTACTATTTTATTAGAAGTATTTCTTTTATTGAGGCAAGCTCAAGCACTCCACATCGGCCAATATCATTATCAAACACTTGTTTAACTTTGTGCGTTAGCTCCAACTTTTAACATTCTCAATTAACATCAGCTTAACATTTTGTTCATTTTCTCTTAATCTGGTCAGAGGTCAGCTCACTAGAGGCCTGCTTATCTTTCGAGATTATTTGCAACTGTTTGTCAGCGCTTGATACAAAACAGAGCAAGTAGGGTCGAAGAATGCGACTTAAGCAAACAATCATTCACGGTGTTTGTTTGCTTTAAAAGTTCAGCTAAACCGTTTTTAGCCTGAAAAAATGGAGCAAAATAGATAAGCAAAGCTTAACCAAGACCCATAACGATAAACTTTTGCCGTATTAGAGAGGGAAACGATGAAGATAAGGATATTGCCACTCGCGCTTATCACCGCATCAAGTGCACTAACCGCAACACAGATACACGCGGCAGGTTTTCAGTTAGTTGAACACTCCGCAAGCGGTTTAGGCCGCGCTTTTGCCGGAGAAGCTGCAATCGCCGACAATGCTGCAGTTCTCGCTCGTAATCCAGCAGCCATGTCGATGTTTGA
Source organism: Agarivorans sp. QJM3NY_33 (assembly GCF_050870865.2). NCBI lineage: Bacteria > Pseudomonadati > Pseudomonadota > Gammaproteobacteria > Alteromonadales > Alteromonadaceae > Agarivorans > Agarivorans sp. QJM3NY_33. The sequence goes on along the minus strand of NZ_CP194039.2, from coordinate 2,041,593 downwards.
CAGCATTGCCGTATCCGGAGCGCTCAGCTACATCTCGCCCGACGTTTATGTAAAAGGTAACAATGGCGTAGCTAGTCTTGATAATGCCTTAAGCAATCAAGATGTCGCTCCTAGTGCACTGGTCCCTGCTGGATATTTCATTCAACCCTTGAATGACAAGTGGGCTTGGGGAGTTGGCCTATTTACCAATTTTGGGCTTTCAACCGAATACCCCAGTGACTATGCTGCAGGTCAGATCGGTGGTAACACCGAACTGGTGACAATGAGCTTTAACCCAAATGTGTCTTATCGAATTAATTCCCAGCTTAGCATTGGCGCCGGCGTAAATGCTGTTTACGGTACCGCCAAGCTGATCCGTAACTTTGGCAGTAGTAGTAGTCCCTTTCCCGCGACGGGTACCGCAGCCTCAGTAGAGGGTGATGGTTGGGGGTATGGCTGGAACATTGGTGCAATGTGGGAAATTAATCAAGACCACCGTTTTGGAGTGAGTTATCGTTCTAAAGTCGACTTGGACTTTGACGGGGATTACTTTTCAGAGATCCCTGAAGGCTTAAGTAGTAACCCCTATGGTACTGGGGGACAAGTGATCCCGGGAGAGCTCACCCTGAACCTGCCCGACATTTTTGAATTCTCTGGATATCACCGATTAAATCAGGCCTTTGCAATTCATTACAGCTACTTATGGACCGGTTGGAGCACCTTTCAGGAGATCAGAGCAACCAACTCTGAAGGCACGACGATGTTGCAAAAAGACGAGAAGTTTAGTAACTCTTATCGACTTGCACTTGGTGGCACTTGGTACCTGAACCCACAATGGCAGTTACGCGCAGGAATGGCTTACGACCAAAGTCCTTCGCGCACTCATAAAACCATCAGCATCCCCGATAATGATCGCTACAATTACGGACTAGGATTTACCTATAGCTTAAGTGAGTACAGTAGCTTCGATACCGGGTTTACTTATATACAAGGTAAAGAAGGTGGCTTTAACGAAGAAGGTGTAGAATTTATCTCAAAAGGCGATGCTTACATCTTTGCGATGCAATATAACCATAGCTTCTAGACATTTAAATTTAGGTAGTCAGTTAAGTCTGGCTACCTTTTACTGAGGCTTGAGCAAGCCCGTTAATTCCCCTCGAAAAGTAACCGTTAACAGAGGAAACATGAGTCGTAGCTCAACATTATTTACCATAAGTGAACTTGCCAAAGAATTTGCCATTAGTACCCGCAGTATTCGTTATTATGAAGACCAAGGATTGCTTGAGCCACAGCGCCTTGGCAACAAACGTCTCTATAACAAACATGACAAATTAAGACTCAAACTCACTTTAAGAGGTAAACGTTTAGGATTTTCGCTAAGTGAAATCAGAGAATTATTTAATCTTTACGATGCCAAACTAAATAACAGTGATGAGGTATTGCAATTGATCGAAAAAATAAAATCGAGAAAACACAGCTTATTGCAGCAATTAGAAGATATTCAAGTTGTATTAATGGAACTTAAATCTGCTGAGCGCCGTTGCCACGACGCACTCTCTAAATGACCCACCAAAGATCAATAAGCCTTAATGCTCTCCCGCATTCCCTTGAATAAAATGCTTACGACATAAAGAGACATAACGCTCATTACCACCAATTTCGATCTGTTTACCTTCATGAACCACCTGTCCATTGAGATCTATTCTGGCGTTGAAATGCCCTTTGTTGCCGCACCAACAAATACTTTTCAGTTCCTCAAGTTTATCTGCCAAGCATAACAGATGATAAGCCCCCTCAAACAACTCCCCTAAAAAGTCCGTTTTCAAACCATAAACCATGACTGGTATATTTAGCTCATCAACAACGTTTGCAAGTTGGTAGACTTGAGCGCGACTTAAAAACTGCCCTTCGTCAACTATCACCACATCTAAAGACTGTTGGCGCTGTTTAGTAAGTACTAATTCAAACAGATCTTGTTGTGTGCAAAAAGTTTCGGCACGCAGTGACAAGCCGACTCGAGCCTTGATGATCCCTTCACCATCTCTTGTATCCATTGCAGGAAGCAAAGCCAATGGGTTCATGCCTCGCTCCTGATAATTAAAATGAGCCTGAATTAATTGAGTCGATTTTCCCGAATTCATTGCCGCATATTTAAAATGTAATGAAGCCATCTACAACAAAGTCCCTAAAATTATTGTTCGATCTGCCTAGCCTTTAAGCTTTGACAGGTGTTTGCTGCAGATAATATAAACCCGCGGTGGAGATAGCAAATAAGCCTAGACCAATCGATAAGGCCGCCATCACATTTCCGGTGATTCCCATCACGATGTAACTAGCAATGCTGATCAATGCAACTAATAAAGCATAGGGAAGTTGAGTCGCCACATGGTCTAAATGATGACAGGCAGCACCTGTCGATGACAAAATAGTGGTATCCGAAATCGGCGAGCAATGATCACCAAAAACCGCCCCAGCTAACACCGCCGACAACATCGGCAATATGAGACTCACATCACTGGCCACCGCCATGTCTGCAGCAATGGGCAGCATAATACCAAATGTCCCCCAGCTGGTACCCGTAGCAAAAGCCATCACACCAGCAAGAATAAACAGCAACACTGGTAACATGCTTGGATCTATCGAACCAGTGAGTCTCGAGGCCAAGTATTTACCCGTCTCAATATCACCAATCACACCACTAATTGACCAAGCAAACAACAGAATAGCAATCGCCGGGCTCATCGCTTTAATACCAAGCCAGAGAGCATTAATAATCTGCTGCAGGCTTAAACTCTGTTTGGCAGCAAAGCCCATACTTAGCAACAATGCGGCAGCACCTCCAATCACCAGCGATAAAGTAACATCTGTATTTTCCAATGCCAGTAACAGGCTAAAGGAGACCTGCGATTCAATAGTTGCTGCACCAGTTACAACAAAACAGCTAAAAGTGACCAACGTTAATATGATGATCGGTAATACCAAGCCTAAAGGTGAGCCATTACTCGCTTGAAAGTCATGGTTTATGCTGCCTGGTGGCGTGCCCTTGGCTGGGTCAAATAACTGCCCCGCCGCGGCCGCATCTTCATGTTGCTTCATGGGACCAATATTCAGATTAAAATAGGCGACAGTTAGGGCCATTAGTAAAGCAAAAACTGCATAAAAATTTAAGGGAATCATGGTAGCAAAAGCCGCTAAGGGCGTAATATTGGTGATTCCATGACTGACTAACAAGCCTCCAACCAAAGCAATGATATAAGCGCCCCAACTCGATAAAGGCATCAATACACATATCGGCGCGGCAGTGGAATCCAATAAATAAGCAAGCTTGGCGCGCGAGACGCCCGCCTGATCGGTGAGAGGACGAGCGACACTGCCAACCGCCAAACTATGAAAGTAGTCATCCACAAATACCACAAAGCTTAATAAAGCAGTGGCGATGGTGGCATGGCGCTGAGTTTTAATTCTTCGTTTTGCCCATTCGGCAAAGGCTTGAGTGGAGCCAGCTGCACTCATTAAACTGGTCATCCCCCCCAGCAATAATAAAAACAGAATGATTTGCAAATTCCAGAAATTAGCTTCGCCCTCATCCCAAACCAAGCCTACAGCTAGTTGAGATAGATAAACAAAACTATCATTAATGGAGTAGTCACTGAGCAAATATGCACCACTTAAAATACCACAGCATAGGGCGGTAATAACGCGACGGGTTATTAGCGCCACTAATAAGGCAATAGTTGGCGGCAAAATTGACAATAAAGAATCTGAATAAGAAAGTGTTTGCATGGCTTCTCGGTCTATTATTTCTGAGAGCAAACCGAGCCCGCCGCACTTGATGCAGCTAAAAACCCTGTAGCTCTCCATAGTTTTTACTATGACAATGCAGCATCTATTAAATACTGCACCAGCAATCGGCGTTGATAGCACCTATTACTTCGGCACTGACCCCTTTTGTACAAAACCAATGGCATCACCCCATTTTGCACTACTTTTGGTCAGAGCACCTCTACATACTAGCGTTAGGAGCTGGATTTTACCCTTATATACAGAATTTTCAACCTAAACTTTAAAAGGAAAAAGCGACCTATTTAAATATTCATTTCATTATTTATAAAGACATAATTGACAAGCGCATAGATCTAATTAAAATTTAGATGTCGATTAAATAAAGCTAATTAATATAAGCGGGACAAACATGACCGATTTTATCAAAGTATTTTTAAATGCTAGAAGCCTGAAAGCGGCGACTAAAGAATTATCAATTGAACAGATAGAAGAAAGCTACAACAAGCTTAAATCTATTTTAGATGAACGTTACCAAGTTCGCGCTGAAGAAGAACAGCAACAACGAGAAAAACAAGAAAAATTAGAAAAATACAAAGCCTTACTAGAACAAGATGGCATCGATCCGAATGAATTATTATCGATGATTGAACAAGCTCCCGTTAAAGAAAGAAAAAAACGCGAGCCATTACCTGCAAAATATAAATTCGTAGACGAAAATGGCGAAGAGAAAACTTGGACCGGACAAGGCCGCACACCTTCACCGATTCAAAAAGCGATTAAAAATGAAGGCAAAACCAAAGCGGATTTCCTTATTTAAGTAATTGAAAAGCGAGCTTTAAAGCTCGCTTTTATTTATTATAGTTAAGCACTAAATCCTTGCGGATTTGCTTGCTGCCAGCGCCAAGAATCTTCAGCCATATTATCCAAGGTTAATTCTGCTTGCCAATCCAACTGTTGTTTGGCCAGACTCGGATCAGAGTAACACTTCGCAATATCTCCGGGACGACGAGCTGAAATTTGATAGTTGATCGTCACACCTGAGACTGCTTCAAAAGCTTTAATCATTTCCAGCACGCTATAGCCTTGTCCCGTGCCCAAATTATAGGTGACTAACCCAGGTTTAGTTGCTAACTTCGTAAGCGCCTTCAAGTGCCCCTTGGCCAAATCAACCACATGAATATAATCACGCACCCCAGTACCATCAACGGTATCATAATCATCACCAAAGACACTCAATTGTGCTAGGCGACCCACTGCAACCTGCGTAATATAAGGCACCAAATTATTAGGGATACCATTTGGATCCTCACCGATTAAACCCGATGGATGTGCACCAACTGGATTAAAATAGCGTAACAAAGCAATATTCCAACTATTGTCTGACGCATATAAATCCCCTAACATTTGCTCTACTATCAATTTAGAACGACCATAAGGATTTGTCGCACCAGTCGGAAAACTTTCTAAGATGGGAACCTCGTGTGGGTCGCCATATACCGTCGCAGAAGAACTAAATACTAAATTTTTAACCTGATACTTTGCCATCACTTCACATAAAGTTAAGGTTCCTGATACATTATTTTGATAATAATGCAAGGGTATCGTTGTCGATTCCCCCACTGCTTTTAAGCCTGCAAAATGAATAACCGCACTAATATCATGCTTACTAAAAACGGCATCTAATGCCGATTTATCCATAACATTAAGTTGATAGAAAATAGGTCTTTTTGTTGTTATTTGCTCCACTCGGTCGAGTGCGGCAAGATGTGAGTTACACAAATTATCGACCACAATAACCTCTTCACCTTGGGTCAATAACTCAACGACAGTATGACTGCCAATATATCCGGCACCACCAGTAACCAATATAGCCATAATAATCCTTAATTACGCTGAAATTTATTTAATTAGAAAGTAACAATAGACAGATTAATCTATTCCCAGATATTTATGGGTTTGTAATGACAAACGCCAGTTATTCTTAATACAAGTTTGAATGCATAATTGAGTGGCACGAGCTTGTTGGCTTATCGGTTGCAAACAAATCGTCAAATCTTTATCACCAGACACGCCAGACAACAATTCATGCAAATTCTCAATATCTTTTTCTCTGGCCACGGGATGCTTTATTTCATCAGCCCGCAACAAAGCTTGCTCAAGGATAGGCTTGCCTCCTTGCATCGCCACTTTGGGAGATACAGTGACCCAAGCCTTGCTACTAACTAAAATAGGGTAAGTGCCACTGGTTTCAACTTGCACCGTATAAGAACGTTGTAACAAGCGTTCACAAAGGTCTCTCAAATCATAAATACAGGGCTCACCACCAGTAAGCACCACATGCGTTGCCGAATACGTTTGTAATTGTGCCACTAAGTTCTCTACAGAAGCATTGGCCCAACGCGGCTTATCCCCAGACACACCGATAATCTCACCAAACTCGCACTGTTGTGTGGGTTCAAGCCCCCAAGTATGCTTTGTATCGCACCACGAACAACCAACATCGCATCCTTGCAACCGAATAAATATAGCGGGAACGCCAGTGTAGTAACCTTCTCCTTGAATGGTTTCAAAAATTTCGTTGATCGGTAAATAGCGTTGCGACATTTGTATCCTAATAGATAATAAGCGAGAATCTAACTCTGTATTAAAACACATTTTAAAGAGCAAACAATGAAAGAAAAAGCCGTTGTTATCTATTCTGGTGGAATGGATTCTTATACCGTGCTGCATAAAACTTTACAGCAAGGCTTACAAGCTTATGCCTTAAGCTTTAATTATGGACAACGCCATCTCAAAGAGCTCGACTTTGCCAAAAATGTTTGCTCAGACTTAGCAATTAACCATAAGATTGTCGATATTAGTAGTATCAATCAGTTACTTGCTGGCTCTTCGCTCACTTCAGACATCGATATACCGGAAGGCAATTATCAAGAAGAATCCATGAAATCGACAGTGGTCCCTAACCGCAACATGATTTTACTGTCGTTAGCAATAGCTTATGCCGTTTCAATCGGTGCGAAAAAAGTCTTTTACGGCGCGCATTCTGGAGACCATGCCATCTACCCTGACTGCCGTCCAGAATTTGTCAAAAAAATGAATGATGTTAGTCTTATCGCCAACTATCAGGCAGTTGAGGTAATAAGCCCCTACCTAGAACTATCCAAAGTAGAAATCCTAGCAGATGGCTTAGCGATGAAACTAGATTATAGCAAAACATGGACTTGCTATAATGGCAGAGAGCAAGCCTGCGGTAAGTGTGGCGCCTGTCAGGAAAGACTAGAAGCCTTTCACTTAAATCAAGTCACCGATCCGCTAGACTATGAGATGGGATAATCCAATTGCGCGCTTTAACCCTGCAAACTATGGACTTTAATGTTTAAACTAATCCTAAAGCAACATTGGTTCTTATGGCTCATGTTAAGTGTTTCGTGGTTATTGTTACCCCATGCCGATACCGCCAGTTGGCAACGTAGCGCCATTTTAGGTGGTCACTATTGGCGCCTACTAAGTGGTAACTTTTGCCATAACAATTTTACCCATTGGCTGATGAATATTGCGGCCCTCATCCTCATTTATTTTTGTTACAATGATCGCCTCTCTAACCGGCAGTTTTTACAATTAAGTTTAATTATTTCTGGTATAGGGGGCTATGCCCTACTTTATGGACCTTATAGCGAGTATGTTGGTTTGTCAGCTCTCATCCATGGCTTAATCGCCTATGCGGCCTGTATTGATATCATCAAGGGCAGAGCAAAAATTGGGATGGTTGTTGTGCTAGGCTTAGCGATGAAACTATTATTCGAACAAATCTATGGTGCTGACCCATGGATAAAACAAATGATAGGCATCGATATCGCTATTGATGCTCATCTCATCTATACCTTAATTGGCCTTAGCCTAGCACAACTATCATGGCTGCCTTTATGGCGAAACCGTTCAGTCCAATAGCTGCTGGTTAATTGACGACAACACTTGTGCCGGCGATTCTGCTTGAGTTATCGGTCGGCCAATTACTAAATAGTCGGAACCGACAGCCATCGCTTGCGAAGGTGTCATGATTCGTCGTTGATCGCCTGGAGCGCTCCCCTCTGGTCGAATACCAGGCGTAACCAGTGAAAAATCATTACCTAACATCGCCTTCAATGCAGCGGCTTCTTGCGCAGAACAGACCACCCCATCAAGACCACACTTCTTGGCTAAGGTCGCAAGGCGCTCAACTTGCTGCTGCGGATCTAAATCAATCCCTATCTCAGCTAAATCGGCTTGCTCCATACTGGTTAACACCGTAACCGCTATTAGCTTAGGTTTTTTGTCACCAAATGGCACTAATGCCGCTTTGGCTGCTTCCATCATTCTGCGGCCACCGCTAGCATGAACATTCACCATCCACACCCCGAGCTCAGCCGCTGCTGCAACAGCCTTAGCCACTGTATTGGGGATGTCATGAAATTTAAGGTCAAGAAACACCTCAAACCCTCGTTGATGAAGCTCTTTCACTAAATGCGGACCACACAAGGTAAACATTTCTTTACCCACCTTGAGTCGACAAGAGCCGGGCTCTAATTGTTCAACAAAGGCCATACATTGCTTTAGATCGGCATAATCTAAGGCGACTAATACTTTCGGATCTTGCATTAACTCTATTCTCCATCTAACCCGACTATCGGTTTCACTGTGCCCCAGCTTTTACACGAGGGACAGTGCCAATAAATAGAATGCGACGAAAATCCACAACGTCGACATTGATAATGAGGTTTAATTTTTAACTGTTGGGTCACGAGGCTTCTTAGTACCTGTAAGCTCTGCTTGGCTTGGCCTTCTTCAGCAGAATCAAGATGAAGCCCCATTAAATGATGAAATCCTTTCATAGTAGGGTGGCGCTTTAATTCGTCAACCAAGAAATCTTGAGCTTGTTCAGCACCATTCATTTCTTGATATAACGCGGAAAGCTCAACGACCACACTAGCACTCCCTTTAATCGCAAGGCTATATTCCAAAAATTCTCGGTAATATTCAGGCTTTGCTAACTGCTCACTACATCGCTTATAAATGGCTAAAGCATCAGGAGCAAAATCAATATCTTGTTCTGGGATCTGATTAAGATATTTTAACGCAGTCTTATAATCCCCTTGGCTGGCTTGAATTTGCGCCAAATGGAGACTTGCACGAACACAATTTTTATCGCTAGATAAGGCTTTCTTAAGCAAGGCTAAACTCTTGGAGGTTTTGCCTGCCGTTTCATACTCTTGAGCTTGTTCACAATAAAAATGAGCGATTTGTTGCGCCACATCTGAAAGATCTTTAGGGCTAAGTTTCTTGGCAATATCGATGGCTTGCTGCCACTCTCGGGTTTGCTGGTAAATATTCAACAACTGCTTAAGTGCCAACTGCCGATAGTCAGGCTCGTCTTGCAATTCCAACAATAAGGCTTCTGCGCGGTCGAATAAACCTGCGGCAAGATAGTCTTTCGCAAGTTGTTGTAGGGCTAAGTTACGCTGTTCAATATCGATCCCTTCTCGGGCGATAAGATTCTGATGAATGCGAATAGCTCGGTCAACTTCTCCGCGTTGTCGAAAAAGGTTACCTAAGGCGAGGTGAGTATCGATGGTTTCGGCATCAACCTGAAGCAAGTCAATAAATAAATCGACCGCTTTGTCAGACTGATTGGCTAAGAGTAGATTTAAACCTTCAACATATTGTTTAGAAACATGATTGGCTTGTTGTTGTTGATTTTGTCGAACACTGCGCTGGCCCATATACCAGCCGTAGGCCGCAGCAACAGGTAATAGCAAAAACAACAAGCCAAGCATTAATTATCCTTGACCGTCTCGTTCTGCAACTTATTCAACTGTTTCTGCTGCTTAACTAAACGTCGCTTCAAGCTGACTTTTTCTATCCGAATACGGGTATAAAAAGCTAACAAGAACAACAAGCAACAAACGAAGCCACTAATAAAGAGGCCAGCCATTAACCATGATAGCCGTATACTTGATTCTGCAATAAGATAATTTACGCTCACGATCTGTTCGTTTTGAGCGCCAAGCGCTAAAGCAAGCACAAACAATACAACTAAAAGTAAGGTAGAAAATATCGCCTTCACACAACCTCCTAAGCCAAATAAAAGCTAGGGAAATTATGCAGTAATCACCTTAATTTAACCAGCCAAGATCGTCTATTTGTACAACAAACAATACTATAGACCTATATTTACTCGTTCTCTTAATTCTTTACCGGGTTTAAAGTGAGGCACGTGCTTTCCAGAGAGTTCGACTTTTTCACCCGTTTTAGGATTTCGCCCAACCCGTGGTGCTCTAAAATGCAGAGAAAAACTACCAAAACCACGGATCTCAATCCGATCGCCTTCCTGCAAAGAGCTAGTCATTTGCTCTAGAATTTCTTTAATCGCCGACTCAATTTCTTTACTGGTAAATTGAATATGTTTACTCGCGAGTATTTCAATCAAATCAGATTTAGTCATGGATTCTCCAAGCTATTGATAAAGGGAACTTATACCAGTGTAGATAAAGAACTTGGGGGGGACAAGTCCCCCCCAATATTCAATCAATTAAATCTATAAGATTTGTTGATTATTCGCCTTTAAGCGCTGATTTGAACGCGTCAGCCATTGCGTTACCAATCTGAGCATCTTCTTTCTTGTTCAGAGTAGCCATTGCTTCTTTCTCATCCGCTTCATCTTTAGCACGGATAGAAAGGCTGATTACGCGATTCTTACGGTCAACACCAACAAACTTGGCTTCAAGCTTGTCGCCAACAGAAAGAACCAGTGAAGCATCTTCAACACGGTCACGGCTTACATCACCAGCACGTAAGTAACCTTCAACACCACCAGCTAGTTCAACAGTTGCACCTTTCGCATCAACTTCAGTCACGGTACCGTTAACTAGAGCACCTTTCTTAAGATCTGCAAGGTAGTTGTTGAATGGGTCTTCAGCAAGCTGCTTAACACCTAGGCTAATACGCTCACGTTCTGCATCAACTTGTAGTACAACAGCTTCGATTTCGTCGCCTTTCTTAAAGTCGCGAACCGCTTCTTCACCTTGAGCATCCCAAGAGATGTCAGATAAGTGAACAAGGCCGTCAATACCGCCGTCAAGGCCGATGAAGATACCAAAGTCAGTGATAGACTTGATCTTACCTGAAACTTTGTCGTTTTTATCATGAGTGCTAGCGAATAGCTCCCATGGATTAACTTTACACTGTTTCAAACCAAGCGAGATACGACGACGTTCTTCGTCAATATCAAGTACCATAACTTCAACAAGGTCACCCACGTTAACAACTTTAGATGGGTGGATGTTTTTGTTAGTCCAATCCATTTCAGAAACGTGAACTAGACCTTCAACACCGTCTTCGATTTCAACGAAACAACCGTAGTCAGTTAAGTTAGTTACGCGACCTTCAAGACGAGCACCTTCTGGGTAACGGTTAGCAATTGCTACCCATGGATCTTCACCCAACTGTTTAAGACCTAGAGATACACGTGTGCGCTCACGGTCAAACTTAAGTACTTTAACGTTGATTTCATCACCAACATTAACAATTTCGCTTGGGTGCTTAACGCGTTTCCAAGCCATGTCAGTGATGTGTAGAAGACCGTCAACACCGCCAAGATCAACGAATGCACCGTAGTCAGTAAGGTTCTTAACGATACCTTTAACTTCTTGACCTTCTTGTAGGTTCTCAAGAAGTTGATCACGTTCAACACTGTTTTCAGTTTCGATAACAGCACGACGAGATACCACAACGTTGTTACGTTTCTGGTCAAGCTTGATAACTTTAAATTCAAGCTCTTTGCCTTCTAGGTGAGCGGTATCGCGAACTGGGCGAACGTCAACTAGTGAACCAGGCAAGAATGCACGGATGGTGTTAACTTCAACTGTAAAGCCGCCTTTAACTTTGCCATTGATGATACCAACAACCGTTGCTTGCTCTTCGTACGCACTCTCAAGTTGGATCCACGATTCATGACGTTTCGCTTTTTCGCGAGAAAGAACAGTTTCACCGAAACCATCTTCTACTGCGTCAAGGGCTACATCAACTTCCGCGCCGACTTCAATTTCTAATTCACCAGCAGCATTTTTAAACTGCTCGGCAGGAATTGCAGATTCTGACTTCAGGCCAGCGTCTACTAATACCATACCGTTTTCGATACCTACTACAGTACCTTTAACAATAGAACCAGAACGAAATTCCAAATTCTGTAGAGACTCTTCAAAGAGTTGAGCAAAAGATTCAGTCATTTTATAATTTACACATATAGAAACGGCCACTCAGCAATCCCGCTAAATGGGGTTAATAATAAACACCTATTTCATCCATGTTATAGGCGCACCAAGTCCCAGTGATTACTGGGTTAATTGTTTGTCGATAAAATCTATCGACATTGAAACGACGTCATCAATAGAAAGTGACGTAGAATCAATGACTAACGCATCTTGAGCAGGAACTAAAGGAGCAACCGAACGGTTTCTATCTCGTTGGTCTCGTTCTTCAATTTCGCTCAAAAGGTGGTCAAAACTAACATCAAAGCCTTTATCTTGCAACTGATTATAACGTCGTTGCGCGCGTTCTGCCGCACTAGCGTCCAAAAAAATCTTAGCGGGAGCATCAACAAATACCACTGTTCCCATATCGCGACCATCGGCAATCAAACCGGGTGCAGCTTTAAAGCCACGTTGACGCCGCAGCAACGCTTCCCTTACTCGCGGAAAAGCGGCCACTTTAGATGCTGCATTCCCCGCGGTTTCCTGGCGAATTTCCAAAGAGACATCTTCACCTTCTAAAATCACGATGGTTTGACCATCCTGCGCTTCAAAACGGACATCTAAATGTGCGGCTAATAAACTCAAGGCCTCTTCATTGTCTAATTCTACGTTATGATGAATGGCCGCAAGCGCCAATACCCGATAAATGGCACCGCTATCTAACAATTGCCATTGATAATGCTTCGCTAAACGTTGGCATAGAGTTCCCTTACCTGCCCCACTTGGACCATCGATAGTCACTACCGGAACGTTTTGAGTCATCAGTCCCCCTCAACATGAAACAACATGAGCCTAAAAGGCCCCAGCTAAAAATGCGCCTCATTGTACGTGAAATGGAAATATTTCGCTTCAGCTTTTTTGATAACAAGCACATTTTAATAAAAAGTTACGAGCCAGCCAGAATAAAAACCTTATACATCAATGATTTTGATTTAGATAACACGTAAAAACAAAAGAAACTATAAATTAAAAAGCTTATATAAAAATTCAATAAAGATGATTAATTTTCGATGAAAAATTTCCTTTGATCGCGACAGTTTTGTTACTTGTTTCACACCCCCCTTTCTGCCAATATTACCAGCACAGCCTCTGGCGGCAATGCGTGGCAGCAGGAGCAATTCGCAAGAGGTTCTGGTTTAACCAATCAATATCTTGTTAGTCAAAGTGGCAACATCACTATCAACAATGCCAATTGCTGTTGGTAACCCCGCAACCAGTCCACATATTTTTACACCTCAACGAGGGTCTGAGATGGCTTATCCTAGGGCGTTAATGACGATGAAAACTTTGACATACTATTTCAGGCGCTTGCCTCTGGCGATGAAGACGACTCGAAAGCCAGTACCTTCACCATCAACTTTTTCAATGATGAGAGCAATATCGGCCAAACGATGTTCACCACCGCTTCTTCAATATTGAGTTATTTATGGGTTTTATCAGCGCCCCCTTCAACAAAATTCAAGTCAAAGAACAAGACGGTGCAATCCACAGCAACGAGTATTTCCAACTTTATACTCTCGGCATAGGCACAAGCTCAGTTCCTGAGCCGCAAACAATCCTGCTTATGGCACTTGCTTTGATTTTCCTTGGCGGTTTTAGGCTTAAGCAAACAGCCTAGCGCATGCATGGTGTTGGTGCTTAAGTCTTCAACCTACCAACACCGGTAGGCCGATGCACTTAAAGTTAAGCTGGCAACTCAATCCCCGAGTCTTTAATTCGAGCCAGTTTATAACGTAAGGTTCTTGGGCTAATGCCTAACTTTTCGGCCACATCTTTACGCTTTCCTTTGCAGGATTTTAGCGTCTCTAAAATAATCTGTTGCTCCTGCTGACGCAATTCATTACCTAAAGGCTCGCTATTGGCGGTTGATTCAGCCAGTACCGATTGTATTTGACTGGGTTCTAATTGGTTCTCGATCACCAAGCAGTCACTATCAATTATTTCGGCATTAGCCAAGATAAGCGCCCTTTGCATTACATTGTCCAGTTCTCGTACATTGCCTGGCCAGCTATGGTTTAATAACTTATGTTGGGCACTTAAACTCAGCTCACAGTGACGTTTACTATGACGAAACAGCAAATGCTGCGCCAGAGGTAATATGTCGCCGGGACGCTGATTCAGAGGCCGCCACGATAATGGAAACACGTTTAAACGATAATACAAGTCTTCTCTAAATCGTCCTTGACTAACAATCTCACGCATATCTCGGTTGCTGGTTGCGATAACACGTACATCAAGTTGGATCATCTTGCGGCTGCCTAAACGCTCTACTTCTTTCTCTTGCAACACCCGCAGTAACTTGGCTTGCAAAGCAAGATCCATCTCGCTGATTTCATCCAACAAAATAGTCCCGCCCTGCGCCTGCTCAAACTTGCCAGGACAGGCTTTAATCGCCCCCGTAAAAGCGCCTTTTTCATAACCAAATAACGTGGCTTCCAACATATTTTCCGGAATAGCCGCGCAGTTAATCGCGACAAAGGGCTGCTCGGCGCGTGCCGAGCTATCGTGAATATAACGTGACAGTACTTCTTTACCGGCACCACTAGGGCCACTAATCAAGACAGAGGCTTCTGATGCAGCCACCTTTTTGCTCAACTCTAATAAGGCTTCGGTAGATGGATCACCGTAGATAGGCTCCCGCTTTTCAACCTTAATTGATGGCGCGTAACGCCCAACCTGATTGAGTAAAACTTCAGGTGCAAAGGGCTTTGATAAATAGTCGATCGCGCCATCACGCATCGCCGAAACCGCATCATCAATTTTTGCATAAGCAGTCATCAGCAATACTGGGAGTTGTGGCCATTTCTGTTTGATATTCTTTAATAAATTCAAACCATCCATACCGCCCATTTGCACATCACTAATCACCAGATCAATCGGTTCATTAGCGAGCGTGAGTAAGGCCGCCTCAGCACTATTCGCCTGTTCACATAAATAACCCGCCAAAGACAGAGTATCCACCAAAGCTTCACGAAGACCAGAATCATCTTCTACGATGAGAATTCTAGATTGACTCATATTATTGCCCTCCCACAGCAAGCTCATGATGATAAGGTTCAGCAAGTGGTAAGCTCACCAAAAAACGAGTCCCTAATGGAGTATCCTCTAAACAAATATCGCCTTGATGAGCCTTAACCACCGATTTCACAACGGCGAGGCCTAAACCTGTACCATTTTGCTTGGTCGTATAAAAGGGTTCAAAAATCTTATCCGCTTGGTCCATAGCTATCCCTCCGGCTTGATCTTCTACTGCAATCACCAACATATGCTCCCTCAATCCAGCCGAGACTCGGATCTCTTGACCTTCTTCACTAAGTTGCGCTGCATTTTCAATAAGATTCGCGAGCGCCGACACCAAAGCGTTCGCATTCACCAAAATATCGATCTCTTGCGGACAACAAATGATACTCAACTGCACTTTATATTGGCGAACACAAGCATCAGTTGCCGCCTGCAACTGCTCCAATAGTTGTTGAACGGACACCGTACTCACAACCATTTTTTGGCCGCTTTTAGCAAATAACAACATGTCATTGACCTGCGTTTCTAAATCATTTAAACGGGCCATCATTTTGATTTGAAAGCTTTCTCGAGACGCATCGGATAAGGTTTTATTAGAAAGATTTGAGCCATATAGCATTGCTGCGGAGAGTGGGGTTCGAATTTGATGGGCTAATGACGCAACCATATTGCCAAGTGCTGACATTCGCTGGAGCTTTGCAACATTCGCCTGCAATTGCCGAGTATGAGTCATATCAGTGAGAACAATGAGTTGGCCTTGCGTATCTTGTAATGGGGACAAGCTCAACTTAACTCGCCGCCCATCAACCAGAGATAACTCGTGACCATCATCGGCTTTCGGTGCAAATAATTTGGGAACGGCTTCTGCCCATCGCCGCTGCTCAATATCATCTCCCAGCAGTTGTTTAGCGACTGGATTAGCGCGAGAGACAAAACCTTTATTGTCTAGCAAGATCAAGCCAGAGGGCATTACATCAAAAATTTGAGCAAGATTATGCTCAGAAAGACTAGCTGGTTGCTGTTGTATAAGTACTGAAGGCATGACAATTGCTCCGCGTCATAAAACCGTTATCAGTACTTGTACAATCAAATATCATGCCACAAAAAAAAGACTATTATTCAGTGCATTACATGGGAAATAACTCAGCCGTCTTTATTTAAACCATATTTTCGCATCTTTTCTACGAGGGTGGTTCGGCGCATCCCTAGTTGCTCGGCGGCGCGAGCCACAACCCCATCTTGCTGCTCAAGTGCTTGACGGATCAGGTCGACTTCCAATTCAGCCAATAACTCTTTCAAGTTGACACCTTCATCTGGTAATTGCTGCCCCCCTCCCCAGCCATCGTCCGCCAATTCGACCTCATCTTCGACCGGAAATAACAGTTCTGGGTTTGGCTCTGAAAATACCGAAGCATCTTCATCACTAAATATCGCGAGCAAGGCATCTCGTTCGGCTAACTCAGGACTATAATTGGGTTCGTAAACATCAGCCTCAATATGCCGATACTTAGGTGGTAAATCATTCACATCAACGATCTGATTTGGATGCAAAATCAACAAGCGTTCGACTAAATTCGATAGCTCACGAACATTACCCGGCCACTGATGTTGCATCAAGGACTCCACCGCTCGTTGCGTAAAACGCACTACGGCAGCATGTTCTTCCTCATGGCGATTGACTAATTCCTGCAATAATAGTGGAATATCATCTTGGCGTTCCCGTAACGAAGGCATTTCAATAGGAAAAACATTCAAACGATAATATAAGTCTTCTCGAAACTTCTCTTGCTCGATCATTCGTTCTAATTTACGGTGAGTAGCCGCCACGACTCTGACATTAGCGTGAATCTCTTTACTACCACCAACTCGCTCAAACTGGCGCTCCTGTAATACTCGCAGTAACTTAACCTGCATTGGCATTGGCATATCACCAATTTCATCGAGGAACAGCGTCCCCCCTTCGGCTAATTCAAAACGCCCCTTACGCATAGCAAAGGCGCCGGTAAATGCGCCTTTTTCATGCCCAAACAACTCACTTTCGAGCAGATCAGGAGGGATCGCCCCGCAATTAATTGGAACAAACGGACCACCACTACGCGGTGAATGGTCATGAATCGCCTTCGCAACCACCTCTTTACCGGTACCTGATTCACCAAGGATCAGTACATTGGCTTCTTTACTTGCTACCTGTTCAATTAGATGGCGGATCTCTTGAATAGCAATCCCTTTACCAATCAAGTTTTGCTTTAACCTTTCGCTTTTAGCTGGCGAGACTTTACCGGGTAAATGAGTCAGATAAGCATCGCAATGGTGTAATAGCTGAGTCAGCTGCTCATAACTGAAAGGACGGTCTAAATGGCCAATTAAGTTTGGTACTGTATCAATCGCGTCACCGTCACCAACACTAATAAAAGGGCACTGAGGAAACTGGCTGATAATATCAAATGCCTGAGGGGTCTCATTACTGATAACAATAACCGTTTCAATGCCGTTGAGTTGCTGCTCAATACTGCTACGCTCACAAATGCTAAACTGTTGACCAATAAAACCCAGCACCGTTTCAAGCTCTTTTGCTCGCGTCGGCTCTCCGTCCAACACTAAAACCATTTTGGATGCTTGCATCCCTAATCTCTGCATATAATCTCAGCTACCTTGCGACATCACATTTTCTATATCGATTGCAACTATTGTAAACAGGCGTCAAAAATTCGCAAGCCGCAAGCTGCAAAACCGACAAAAATATGACGCTAGATAATAAGTGTGAGACTAGAAAGCATAAACAATTGCTTGTATCGGTAAAAGAATTTGTGGATTCCGTTGAAGAAATGAACAAATAGAGCCACGGTGACTATGTTTAGTGATCGAAATTGGATAGGCTTCTAGGTATAAGCTTTGCATAATTCGTAATATATATGACAATGCATGATCAAATTTGAAAGTGGGAATAGTGGATGTTTAATGACAAACAGATATTAATAACTGGAGGTACCGGTTCGTTTGGTAAAAAGTTTGTTAAGTTACTATTAGAAAAATATCAGCCCAAACGCGTTATTATTTATTCTCGTGACGAATTAAAACAATTTGAGATGCAACAAATCTTCAACCAACCTTGCATGCGTTATTTTATTGGCGATGTGCGAGACAGAGACCGTATCACCATGGCGATGCGCGGGGTTAATTACGTTATTCATGCGGCCGCGTTAAAACAAGTTCCCGCTGCTGAATACAATCCCATGGAATGCATCAAAACCAATATTAATGGTGCAGAAAATGTGATTAACGCCGCCTTACACAATAAGGTACGAAAAATTATCGCCTTATCTACTGACAAAGCAGCGAATCCCATCAACCTCTACGGCGCGACTAAACTAGCTTCAGATAAGCTATTTGTTGCCGCCAATAATATTGCTGGTGACCAAGACACTAGTTTTTCGGTTGTAAGATACGGCAATGTTGTCGGATCTCGTGGCAGTGTAGTCCCCTACTTTAAACGGCTGATTGATGAAGGAGCCGAATCACTACCGATAACTCACCCAGATATGACCCGCTTTTGGATCACCTTAGAACAGGGGGTTCAGTTTGTGGTCGATAACTTTAAGCGAATGCACGGCGGCGAAATTTTTGTGCCGAAAATCCCTTCTGTTCGCATTGTAGATTTAGCCAAAGCCATGGCTCCCAATCTGGCCAGCCATATCATTGGTATTCGCCCCGGTGAAAAACTTCACGAAGTCATGTGTCCCGCCGATGACTCTTATCATACTTTTGAGTTTGACGACCATTACGTGATCGCACCTTCTATTTCTTTTAGCAGCCGTACCAACGATTTCCAAAAAAACGCTCTAGGTGAAAGCGGTAAAAAGGTCAAGGTGGGTATGGAGTACAATTCCCTATCTAACCCACATTACCTCACAAACGAACAAATCAAAGAGCTTCGATAAGCCATGAGCGATCCTATTTATTACGGTAAGCAACAAATCGACCAAGATGATGTGCAAGCAGTAGTAGACGCCTTAAATTCCCCCTTTCTAACCCAAGGGCCTCAAGTCGCTCAGTTTGAACAGGCTTTAGCAAACTACGTAGGCAGCACCCATGCAATTGCCTGTAGTAACGGAACCGCAGCGCTTCACCTTGCTTGCTTATCTTTAGGTGTAATCTCTGGTGACATCGTTTGGACCTCGGCCATCAGTTTCGTTGCATCGGCCAATTGTGCACTGTATTGTGGTGCCTCTATTAGCTTTATTGACATTGATGCTAATACTGGAAATATTTCAGTCGCTGCTTTAACTAAAAAATTACAACAGGCAAAGCAAATCGGCTCACTTCCCAAAGTCATTGTTGTCGTGCATTTGGCGGGCAATAGTTGCGACATGCAAGAAATATTCAAGTTATGTCATCCCCTAGGGATCAACATAATAGAAGATGCTTGCCATGCGCTGGGCGCAAGTTATCAAGGAAAAAAAATCGGTAATTGCCAATATAGCGATTGCTGTGTATTTAGTTTTCACCCTGTTAAAAGCATTACCAGTGCCGAAGGTGGGATGATAACCACTAATGATCCCAACACCGCTAAACGACTAAAACAGCTGGCTTCTCACGGTATCACCAAAGAGCCATCAGAGCTCCAGCAGGCTGAACAACCTAGCTGGTACTACGAGCAACAGCATTTGGGTTATAACTACCGACTATCTGACTTACACGCTGCACTTGGTTTAAGCCAGCTGGCAAAAATTGACTTTTTTATTGAACGTAGAAAACAGATATTTCAAAATTACCAATCCGCGCTTACCGTCAGCAACTTAACACTTCTAGAGCAAAATATTGAAGGCGAAAGTGCCCACCACCTAGTGGTAGTGCTTATTCCGAACAATAAAAGAGATGTGGTATATCAGGGGTTAGCCGATAAGAAGATTCACTGTCAGTTGCATTATATGCCGATTTACCGCCAGCCATATCATCGAATAAGTGATGCCGCCATCAACACATTTTCTGGCGCAGAACAATACTTTGCTAATGCCTTATCACTACCCGTCTACCCTGATTTAAGTGATCAACAACAGCAACGAGTGATACGGTCTTTGCTGGAGATAATGAATGAATAAGAGCCTATGCGTGATCCCTGCAAGGGGCGGAAGTAAACGCATCCCTAAGAAAAACATTAAAGATTTTTGTGGCAAGCCAATGATTGCTTGGTCGATAGAAGCCGCCGTACAGAGTCAACTGTTTGATGAGGTAATCGTCTCCAGCGATATCCAAGAAATTATTGCCATCGCCGAGCACTATGGGGCTAGTGCACCATTTATTCGCCCCAAAGAGCTAGCCGATGATTACACCGGCACCACCGAAGTGATAAAACATGCGGTTGACGTTGTTGACCCAGATAGGTCACTTTACTCGAGCATTTGCTGCCTGTATGCCACCGCTCCTTTTATTTGCAAAGAGAGTTTAAGGGCCGGCAAGCAAGCCTTGAACAAGGCGCTTGTACAAACTAGCTTCTCCGCCACCAGCTTTGCATTTCCTATTCAGCGAGCAATAAAGCTGTGTCCAACGGGCGGAGTGGAAGCTTTTTACCCCGAGTTCATGGCGAAACGCTCACAAGATTTAACCGAGGCCTATCATGATGCCGGCCAGTTTTACTGGTGGAGGCGAGCAGCCCTAGAAAACGGAGCTAGCATGTTTAGCACCAGCTCTGAGGCCATCATCCTCTCCCGCTATCAGGTTCAGGATATTGATACTCAAGAAGACTGGCAAATGGCCGAATACTTATATCAAGCGATGAATTTAAAAAATACCGCGGACTGAGCAATAAGCAGTTTATTATTCAGCCAACAGAATCGACAGCGCATAAGCGCAGACTATGGGAACAAATAATGAAAACAGAATGGGATTACACCGACTTAGCCAAAGCCTATTTAAAACGCGCCACTTACTCGGCAGATGCTATTGACCGCCTATTTGAACTTGGCAATATTAGCCCCGACTCACAAGCTTGCGATGTTGGTGCAGGGGTGGCTCACCTCACTAAAGAACTGCTAAAACGACAGCTCAAGGTTATTGCGGTAGAACCCAACGATGAAATGCGTAAATACGGCAAGCTAGAAACCCAAGATGAGCCTAAAGTAAGTTGGTTTGAAGGCACCGGTGAAAATACAGGCCAAGCAGATAACTACTTCGATCTTGTCACTTTTGGCTCTTCGTTTAACGTGACAGACCGTTTAGTGACCTTGCAAGAAACCAAGCGCATCTTAAAAGATAAAGGTTGGTTTGCCTGTATGTGGAATCATCGTGATTTAGATGACCCCTTCCAAAGTAAGATTGAAGATGTCATCAAATCTCACATCGACGGCTATAGCTACGGGAGTCGCCGCGAAGATCAAACCGACATCATCAACCAAAGTGGTTTGTTTGAAGAAGTGCATTACATCGAAGGCAACATCGACCATATGCAGAGCAGAGAAGACTTAGTAGAAGCGTGGCGCTCGCACGCCACGCTAGAGCGCCAAGCAGGTGATAAATTCCCACAAATTATCGACGCCATTCAAGCCTTGGTTGATGCTTATCCTGAAGATAAAATCAAAGTGCCCTACACCACCAGAATGTGGTGTGCTCAGTTAAAATAATTTAACCAGCAGGGCTGGCTTAAGCCTTGCCATGCCTGAGAACGCAATATGAAAGGACAAGTAATTTGGATAACCGGCATGCCAGGCTCGGGTAAAACCACTCTAGCTAAGGCATTGCAGCAAATCACTCAAGAACATCAACCGGTATTACTTGACGGCGATAAGCTGCGCCAAGCTCTCAACAATCACGACTACTCTTTAGCAGGAAGAAAAGCACTTTCTCAGCAATATGCAGGCTTAGCGCATATGCTAGCCGAACAAGGTCACTTAGTTATTGTGTCGGTGGTAGCCATGTATCGTGAGGTACATGCCTGGAATAGAGCCAACATGACTCGCTATACCGAAGTACTATTAAAACCCAGTAGTGAAGTATTGATACAACGAAACAAAAAAGGCCTTTATCTTCCAGGTAGTGATTTTCATCAATCACATACCGAACAAGACCAACTCAAAATTGAGTACCCACTTTCACCGGAAATAATATTTGACAGCGGCAGTCAAACACCAGAAAACATGGCCAAAGAATTGCTTGAATACCTAAATCAACAAGATGCAGGAAAATCTCAGTATGCTCGATAGTATCAACCATCCTCCAATGAGTTTTACCAGCAAAGGGGGTACGCTACTTTCACTGCAAGGCTGCGAACTTAGCGCCACATTACTGGATGGCGTGTTAATAAAGTATGCCGATTTTAATGCCCTTAGTAATGCACAACTTGAGCAAATACTAAGTCAACTAGGCAGTGAGCAAGTCATTGTTCGCAGCAGTTGCTCACAAGAAGACTGCAGTAAACAGTCCAACGCTGGCAAGTTTGAAAGTGTCGCTAAAATATCTACTGCCGAAGCACTGCGCCATGCCATAGAGCGAGTATTTGCCAGCTATCAAGAGCATTTAAGCCCCGACGAAGTGGTGTTTATTCAGCCACAATTAAATAATGTGAGTCACTGTGGCGTGGTGTTTAGCTGTATTCCTGATTCCGGTGCGCCTTATCTCGTCATTAGCGAGTCCAACGATGGACACACCGATACCGTTACGGCAGGCGAAAGTAACCAGATTATTACTCACTACCTAGCCGCTCCTAAATATGCTTGCCCTCGTCATCAAACACTGTGGCAGCTAACTCAACAACTGAAACAAATCTTTCCCGATGTTGAATTAGATATCGAATTTGCCTTTGTTGAGCAGCAAGCTCAGCCGGTGCTGTTACAAGTGCGCCCTTTAATCGTTGCCAGCTCGGCCGCTAAGGTGCCCTTCGAGCAAGCCCTACAAGATATAGAAACTAAACTAAAGCAATTATTTAAGCCCCATCCCTACCTTAGTGGGCAACGCTCGGTACTGGGTGTGATGCCAGATTGGAACCCCGCTGAAATCATTGGCTTACGTCCCAAGCCCATGGCATTGAGTTTATATAAAGATTTGATCACCGATAGCACTTGGGCCTACCAACGAAATAACTATGGTTATAAAAACCTGCGTAGTTTTCCCTTAATGGTTGACTTAAAGGGGCTGCCCTATATCGATGTAAGAACCAGCTTCAATTCGTTTATTCCTAACGACTTACCCGCAGCATTAGCGGATAAACTGGTGGATTACTATCTCAATCGGCTAATCAGCAACCCCAGTTTTCACGACAAAGTTGAATTTGATATCGTTTTATCTTGTTACAGCCTAGATATCGAACAAGGTATGGCGGGGCTAAAAGCCGCTGGCTTCTCTGAACTAGAGTGCCAAACCTTGGCCATTAGTTTACGCAACCTTACCAATAGAATCATCGACCCTCGTTCGGGCCTGTGGATCCAAGATCTACATCGCATTGAAAAACTAAAACAGCGCCAAGCGATTGTTAATCAACAAATTGACGATCCACAGCAGCGCATCTATTGGCTACTCGAAGACTGCAAACGTTATGGCACATTACCCTTTGCCGGGCTAGCTCGCGCCGGCTTTATTGCGGTTCAACTGCTGCAATCCTTAGTCAATGAAGAGGTAATGAGTGCCGCACAATATCAGCAATATCTACTTTCATTACAAACGGTTAGTGGCCAGCTCAGTAAAGATTTCAATCAGTTGGATAAAGAGCACTTTTTGGCGAAATACGGCCACCTGCGCCCTGGCACTTACGACATCAATTCACCGCGCTACGATGTAGCGCCAGAGCAATATTTTGACTGGAATGCTCCGCCAGAAGAGCCAGCGAAACCAAATAGTTTCCAACTTGAAGCTGAACAATATCAAAAGCTGCACACTCTACTTGAGCAGCATGGCATCAACCACAGTGTGGACTCCTTTTTCCACTTCATTGGTTCCGCCATTGAAGGCCGTGAATTTGCCAAGTTCGTCTTTACTCAATCACTCAGTGACGCGATTGAAGATATTGCCAAACTCGGTGAGCAATATCACTTCTCTCGAGAAGACATGGCCTATGCCGACATCAATGTGATCCGTAACTTTATTGGCAATGCCGAAAACCCAGCCCAAGCCTTGAGTCAATCCATTGCTCAGGGCAAGCAAAAACAGCAGCTGGCTCAGCAACTTAACTTACCGGCACTGATCTGTAATGCTGAAGATATTTACCATTTTCAATTGTTAGCCAGTGAGCCTAATTTCATTACCCATGGCAGCGCTACCGGGCAAGTATGTGATGCCAGCGTACTTGAAGACTTGAAAGGTAAAATCGTCTGTATACCCAGTGCCGATCCTGGCTTTGACTGGCTGTTTGCCAAAGGCATCGCCGGCCTTATCACCGAGTTTGGTGGTTGCAATTCGCACATGGCGATCCGTGCCAACGAGTTGGGTTTACCGGCCATTATTGGCGCAGGACAAGCGCTTTACCAACAGTGGTCCAAAGCTAAGCGGCTGCACATCGATTGTGCCAACAAAAAAGTAACCATTCACGCATGATTAGCGTATTTGTCTCTCAGCAACACCAACTAGGCCCCCATCAAGAATGGCATGATTGCTTAGACCAACGCTGGCCACAGCTATTGCAGCAAGCCGATATATTAGCGATTCCAGTCCCTAACCACGCAGAGCTTGTGATGCGACTTTGGCAGCAAATCAAACCAGCTGGGGTCATTTTAACTGGCGGCGGCGAGTTTGACCCACAATTGGCCGATCCACGTAGTCAAACCGAACAACAATTAATTAAGCTAGCGCTGGAGCACAATAAGCCGTTAGTGGGGGTATGTCGCGGTATGCAAGCTCTTTTGCAAAGCCTTGGAAACCCACTGCAAGCCACCGCTGGCCATGTTTGCCCCAGACAGTCCATCCAAATTAACCAGCAAACCATTAGTGTAAATAGCTTTCACAACTTCGGTTTTAAGTCTCTCGACGATCCCAATATTGAAGTATGGGCTCGGGCTGACGACGGCGTGATTAAAGCAATCCAACATAAACAGGCCAAACAGCTCGGTATCATGTGGCATCCTGAGCGTCCTCACGCCGCTCAAGCGCGGAGTATTCAATTATTACAGCGTCTTTTTGTTCAGCAGGAGTATCCATGCGCGCACTTATTTTAGCTTCGGGTCGAGGTTCTCGACTGGGTGACCTGACTGCGAAACAACCCAAATGTTTTACTCGGGTGGCAGGCAAGCGTTTAGTCGACTGGCAGCGCCAAGCCTTAAATCAAGCAGGTATTCAGCAAATCGCCGTTACTACAGGTTATTACAGCGACAGCTTTGCAGAGCTATTTAGCCAGCGCTTTCATAATGCCAATTGGGCCAGCTCTAATATGGTGAGTTCTATGATGATGGCTGAAGACTATTTAAGTGAGCAAGACACTATTATTTCCTATTCCGACATCATCTATTCGAGTGACGCAGTCTCAAGACTGTTGAAGAACCAAGATGATATTGCCATTGCCTACGATCCAAATTGGCTAAGCCAATGGCAAGCGCGCTATGACAACCCCTTAGACGACGCCGAAAGCTTTGCCGCCGAAAACCACTACCTTACCGATATTGGGCGCAGAGTCTCCCACCTCAACGAGATTAACGGCCAATACATGGGTTTGATTAAACTAAGCGCCAAAGGCTGGCTGCAAATAACAGCGTATTTGGCCGAACTCAGCCCCGAGCAACAAGCCAAACTCGACATGACCACCCTATTACAGGCACTCATCCAACGCGGCAATAAAATTGCTACGGTGGCCATCAATGATGAATGGTTTGAAGTAGACACCTTACAAGATTTGGCGGTTGCCAAGCAGCAGGTCGCCCAGTGTTCTTGGATTAAGTGCGATGACTAAACATCAGCTAAGCATCGCCATAGTAGGCACCGGCAATTTTGCTACTAATTTAGAAGCCCTATGTCGTCACTACGGTCTGCCAACACGTTTCTTCGTTGATGAATTTCGCCAGTCCCCTTTTCTCGATTTAGCCGTATATAAGGTCAGTCAACTTAGCCAGGCCCATATCAGCAGTGTCAGTAAATTTTTGCTAGCCATTTCTCACCCCGAACACCAACAAGCAGCTTATCAACGCCTGCGCCAACAGGGGATTGCAGCGCAACAAATCATGCGGATCGCCGACGATCCTGGCTTACAAATTTTGCAGCTACTATTCGGCGAATATCAGCAACAGGCCGTTGCCAAACTATGCTCTAGCGACTCAGGTCAACTGGAGGACGTAGAAAAACACTTTCTAGAACCTCAGTGGCAACAAGTATTAACCACGCTTAAGCCCAATAAAGCCAATATTGGCCTTGCCTACTACGGCAGAGGCGGAGGCTTTCGCCGACATATTAGCCCGTTAATTCCTCATCTTGAGCATCAATATAATCTGCTCAGTTTTTCTGATGAAACCATGAACCAAGCCGAAGAAGCCAAACGGCATCTTTACATGAGCAGCTTTTCGGCTTGCCAGCAACACTGGTTAGATTTAGTTATATCCGCTCATGTGTTTGCCTGTGCGCCAAAGTCCGTCCCTAGAGTCAGCTTCTCTCACGTGATTTACGACTTTAATCTCACCGGCGATTACCATGCCGCTCGCATCGGCGAGCCCGATACCCACTATCTATTTGCTTCATCCAAAGCCTGCTTTGAATGGTATCGGCGATTAATCGAGAAACACCAACTGCGTAATCGCTTATGTATTATTCCCGGTGGCTACTTACAACTAGACCGCAATATCGAGTTGGCGCAGGCTTACCAAGGACAGCAAGACAGTATTTTATACGCCCCCACCCTAGCGCTAGCCGACTACCCCCATCGTGACTTAGCCAGTTCGATGGAGCATGCCGTAGCCATCGTTAAGGCTTTGCTAGAGGCTTTTCCACAAATGCGGATCATCGTGCGCCCGCATCCTAGCGATCTACGGCTTTATCAGCTCAACAGGAAAGACCAAATTAGCCAAGCTTTTGAGCGCTTGATGCAATATTGCGAGCAACAGAGTAACTGCTTTATCGACGACAACGCCACTAACTATATGGACAGTTATAACCGCAGTGCGGTTTTAGTATCGGATACCTCATCCACGGCATTTACCTATGCGTTTACAACTCAACGTCCGGTGGTGTTTTTTTCCGCCAAAGAATCTCAGCTTCAACAACAGTTGGCGAAACAACTAAAGTTTATTCAAGACCGTGAACAACTGGGGCAAGTAGTCGAAAGCATTCCTCAATTGCAACAAGTCGTCGCCAGCATGCTAGGCAGCCCGCTTATCACGGAGCAAATTAATGCCTTTCGACGCCAAACCATTTTTAACCCAGGAACGGCAGCCCAATATTTTAGCGACAACCTATCCTACATCTTAAATCAGCAGCGCCACCCAGATTGGCTCTATATTAATTGGAGTGACGATGACTAAGCCTACTCACAACTCAACTGAGCGCCATAACATCGCGCTGGTGGGCGCAGGCGTATTCGCCCACAACCTTTCCAAGGTATTTCCAAGTAGTGATTTCCAACTAAAATACGTGGTTGATGAATTTAAACAGGGAGAATATTTAGGTGCTCAGATAATCTCGGCGAAGCAGCTCGACGCCGCAAAAGATAAAGGCATCACTAAATACATTATTGCCATTTCAACAGCCCAATATCGCCAAGCGGCAATAGAGCGCTTGTTAAAACAAGACATTGCTTCTGACAAAATATTTGCAGTAGATGATGACCCTAGTATTCCCATTTTACAGCTCATCTTCAGTCGCTGTTTAAACCAAGCTAGAGACTTTTTTGTTAGTCCTCAGTGCACTGATATGTACGCGCTGGAACAGCATTGCTTTGGTGATACTTGGCAGCAAGCACTCGGTAATTTAGACCCAAATAAGGCAACCCTCGCCTTTGGTTTTTATGGCAGAGGCGGTGGATTTAGGCGCCATCTAGGCGGTTTAGTCGAACCACTAAAAAATAAATATAATCTGCTAACCCTAATGGATGAAGAGTTTAACGGCGACAACTTTGGCCTTACTAAGCTCTACATGGGGCCGAGCAGCGCCAAGCAACTAGAGCAGATTGACGCTTGTATTACCGCCCACTTCATCGAGTGCAGCCCCAGTAATAAGCCCAAGTTAAATATTCTGCATACCAGCTTCGACTTTATTTTAGAGCCACAGTGGATACAAGA
Source organism: Agarivorans sp. QJM3NY_33 (assembly GCF_050870865.2). Classification (NCBI taxonomy): domain Bacteria; kingdom Pseudomonadati; phylum Pseudomonadota; class Gammaproteobacteria; order Alteromonadales; family Alteromonadaceae; genus Agarivorans; species Agarivorans sp. QJM3NY_33. The sequence goes on along the minus strand of NZ_CP194039.2, from coordinate 2,013,347 downwards.
TCGCCTCGACAGCGCCGATCCGCATTTCATCTTTGCTTCCACCCGGGCCACCTTTCAATGGATGCAAGAGCTGATAGAGCAACAGCAAACCAAAAACCGCATTTGCTTAATTCCCGGCGGCTATACCCGCTTAGATGACAACCTCAAACACGCCGACTCATATCAAGGCCCTATCGATAGTATTATTTACGCACCCACGCTGTCGTTAAATGCGGTGCAGCACCACCAACTTACCTACTCATCGCCCCATGGTGTAACGATTATTCGTAGCTTATTAGCTAATTTTCCCGATAAAACCATTATTTTTCGGCCCCACCCCAATGATTTAAAAATGTTAAAAGACGGGCGAAATGATGAGCTAGCGCAACCCTTCATCGATATTTTAAGCTTATGTGAGCAAGAACCTCGGCTGCGTTTAGACGGGCAACAAACCTTTTACATGGATAGTTATAATGCCTCTGCGGTAATGATTAGTGACACCTCTTCTACCGCTTACACCTATGCCTTATCCACCCTAAGACCCGTGATATTTTTCTCGGCAAAAGACGAACAAGTAAGAGAAGTTTTCTTGAAGCGCTCTGCCTTCATTCGCGACCGAGAACAGATTGGCAAAGTAGTAAACAACTGCCAGCAAATGGTAGAACAAATTCAAGCCATGCTAGCAAACACTCAGCAATGGCAACAACAAATAGCCAACTATCGCCAGCAAGTGTGCTTTAACTTAGGCCATAGTGAACAATATTTGCTGGATAACATCGACTACCTACTCAGTAATAAACGCCACCCAGAATGGCTGTACTACAACTGGTAATGGAACGAAACTTACGATGAATAAGACAGACATTCTAATTACCATCGGCATTGCCGCCTACAACTGCCAGCGCTTTATTGGCGAAGCGCTAAAGAGTGCTCTACAGCAAAGCCATCAGAATCTAGAAATTTTGATCTATAACGATGCCAGTACCGATAATACCCAAAGCATTTTAAATAGCTATAACGACCCAAGAATTAGGGTAATTCAAGGCCTTCACAATCAAGGTGTGGCCCACGCTAGACAAACCATTAAACAGCAGGCGAAAGGCGAGTACCTGACGTGGTTAGATAGTGATGATGTATTCGACACCAAGCGTTTAAGCATATTATTAGAATGTGCCGAAACTAAGAGCTATGACTTAGTCATCGATAGCTACAACATCATCGATGAAAAAGGGCAGCGTCAAGCGCTGACAAAAAAAATCCCTAGCCATCTATCAGCAGATGCAAATTTCACTCGGCTATTTGAAAGAAATTTCATGCCAGCCCACCCGCTGATCAATAAAAATTGCTTTAGAAATGTCGACTATGATTTAAGCCTTAGGACTTCGGAGGACTATGACTATTGGCTAAAATGTAGTCTTGCTGGTTTCACTTTTAAACATTTAGACCAGCTACTAATGAACTATCGCATAACATCTGGCTCGTTGAGTTCCGATCCTTTAGCCAGTAGAGAAGCGACCTATAAAATACTAAACAAATATAAAGTCACTCACTTACTGGCTGTATATCAAAGCAGAAATATCGATCAAGCAACCCAGCACTATATGGCTTGTATGCAGCATATTTTTAGAAAAGAATTTTGTCTGGCTCTTAAATATGCAAAGCATCCTTGGCCTATAGAACCCGACAACGATCTCGACTTTTATCGTGGCAGTCTCTACCTTGCTTTAAACCAAGTAAAAACAGCTACACAACATTTAAAAGCTCATCTTAATAAATATCCAGACTCAGTAGCCGGATTGAATAACTTTGGGCTAGCACAAAAAAAACTTGGATTACCTGCGCAAGCATACTGGCAACAAGCCCTCGACATATTTCCGAACTATCAAGATGCCCAGCGAAATTTACAAGACCAGGATTCAATTACACTGTCACAAATACAATGTGAAAGACTCCGCTAAATCAAGACATTATCCCACCAAAGTGGAAGTTCTTCCTGAAGATTGTAAATATTAAAAACACGAGGCTGGCTGGAACACACATTTTTTAAACTGACATACATATCGTTTGCCAATACATGATGGCCAATTAATACGATGTCTGGAGCATACGACTGTTCGAATTCGGAGACATGAACAATTGGCAAGCCCAAAAACATCTCTCCTTGCCTTTGCCTATTTCCATCAATCACCGCTACAAATTGCTTACTTAAGGAGCTAGGGATTTGCTCAATAAATGTCTTTGAATGCTCAGATGCACCATAAATTGCGATATTAAACTTATTATCCATCCATTGCTTTTCTACAAACCCGATCTGTTGGCGCAGATGCTTTTTTGTCTGTTCATCAAAAAGGCCTGAAAAAGCAAATTTTCGCTGTCCTTTATAAATATTTGGCTTAGGCCAGCGATTCTTCTGTAGTAACCAGTCTTCAGGGTAATGCTTAACTGCTTGAGCCAAAAATTGCTTATTGTCGTTGACTTGCTGCTTTAGCAACTCTTTTAGTTTGCCGCCATCGCCTGAAGGTTTTAACAAGTTATCTTGTTCACGTGGGTCTTTGGCTAAGTTATACAGTTTTTCTCCATGAGTGGTGTAGCGAACATACTTCTCGCCATTACTTCGAATGCACATCGATGGAGCTAGCCCATCTGCTTTTTGAACGCCGCCGGTTTCGGCAAATGCATAAGGAATATTACACTTAAGATCTAATTTAATGCTTGGCCACAAACTACAACCTTGTACAGGAACAACTTGTAAGTTTAATGCATCAAGTAAAGTAGGAAGTACGTCTATTCCCCTAGTTAAAGTACTGAGTTTTTTTTGAGGGAACAATCCCGGCGCAATAAAACTACATACACTTTTTAAAGTCTGATCACTAAGAAAGCACCCTGCTGTTGGCTCTTCATCAAGATAAAACCGCCAATTGGGATCGAACGATTCTCTAAGTTGGCATCCATGGTCACTTAACACTACCACCACATCATTTTCATTAATCACCTGCGACCAAATAAGTTCAATCTCATCTGAAACCGAGTCAACTAAACCTTCATAATTTTCTCGAGTCATTTGTTCAGGAAAACCAAATGCGGGGTCATGCACCCCGTAAAAATGTAGATAAACAAAATTATGTGATGAGTGGGATAGATGCGTTTTAAGATTTTCAACTGAAAAAGTTTGTTGCTCAGTATAAAGGTGGTCAAAACCGTTAGGAATGACACTAATATGGCCTTGAGTCATACCGATGGTTTGATAGCCCTGACATTTAAACATCTCAGTCATACTAAAATGACGCGCTTGTTCAAACTCTTGGTGACAATTTTGGTAGTTCAACCCTGTCGTCCCACCGTAACAGCCACTAAAGATGCTATTCACACTAATACGGGTTGTACCAGCAGAACTAATAAAGTTGCTCAACCGAGTACCACTGCGTAACTTTCTCTCCAAAAAGTTAACGCTTTCCCTTTGATCGCAAAATCCTTTTACAGCATCCGCTCGAAGGGTATCAATAATCATTACAAACACATTTCTAGGTTCAGACAAGTAACAACCTCTCGCGAATAAAGAACAAATGGTAACTCCCTAACTTTATCGGTATCTACCATATAAACTTGAGTAGTCTAGTCAGTTAATGGTATAAAAACTGCTTGTAAATAAAAACGTTTTTTTGGCGGCTTAATAATGGCGCTTTCATGAACACGGATATACAAATGAAAACAATGTACTCAGCAAACGTTTCTCTTTGGCTAAATTGCAACCTACGCTGCACATACTGCTTTGCAAACCCAATTCAACCGCCAAAAGTTTGGCCATCAGAGCTTGAAGAACAATTACAAAAGATGGAAGCATTTTTCAACCGTACAGGAACATGGACCTTAGTGTTCAGTGGAGGTGAGCCCGCTATCTACCCAGGGTTTGCAGATTTCTGTGTCCGATTAGCAAATGCAGGCCATAAGGTGCAATTTTTTACTAATGGAACGGTGCCGTTATTTGACGTTTTTGACGACCAATCCATTCAATCCCTTGAGCGAGTATTGTTCTCATATCACCCTATTCATGAAAAAAACCAGCGTTTAGATAAGTTGTTTGACGATAATATTCGCTATTTACAAAGCAAGGGAGTGGCCACCTCTGGAAATTATGTTCTCTATCCCGATCGTGCGGATGATCCTAAAGCAATTAGAGAACGCTATGAAAATCTAAATGTCGATTTTCGATTCAGTGTCTTCCAAGGCGAATATCAAGATCAGATGTTTCCCTTTGATTATAGCGAACAAGAAAAAGCTGATTTTGCCGAAGTCGCAGATTTGCGCTCGCGTTATATGATGGAGCACGGCTACTACATCCCCACGTTCAAAGTATGCGAGGCTGGTCGTAAAACCTTTTATGTATCTCTGAGAACTGGCGGCGTTTACCTTTGCGAACAATTACAACAAAAGTCGCTGGCTAATATTTACTCCGAAACTTGTGCTGATGACTTTCAACAAAAGGTAAGCCCTAAACCGGTTATTTGCCCTGCCAAACGCTGCTCATGTCGACTCACTATTCCTCAAGAACAATTTCTGCAAGAAAACGATTTATGGGATCAATCGAAGTATCCAGAATGGGAACAAATATCTTTACCTAAACCAGAAGCCCTAAAAAAATGGGAAGGCGCAGAAAAAGCATTTACAGACGAGCTAAAAAGTAAAGTTAAGGGCAATGTAGTGTATCTTTGGGGAGGTGGTGTACATGCTTTAGTCTTAATGCGTCAGCTTGCTAGATGGAACTTCCCGATGGAAAAAATAGCAGGAATCATCGATACCAATCCATTGCGCCAGGGCCGAGAAATGTTAAATAAGCGAATTGTTAAGAAAGCGGTATTGAGCGACCCCGCTTTACCTAAATGTAGTGACATTATTATTTCGTCCAGAGCCTTTGAAAGTAATATTTTTGAGGAAATAGAGCTTAGCTTTGGAGAACAGTTCAATGTTATTCGCTTATATGACGGAAACTTTAAAAATCAATTTGAGTCAATAGAAGTTGAATAAACACTTGCAGATACAATTAGAAAAGAGGTTTAACCAATGTTGATGTATTCAGAACAAGAAGCAACAAATATCCATCGTAACGTTGATTTATTCAGAACAAGAAGCAACAAACATCCATCGTAACGTTGATTTTGAAGCTAACGCAACCCTATGGTTAAACTGCAATTTAAGATGTCCATATTGCTTTGCCAACCCTATAAGCCCGCCTAAAAAGTGGTCTACAGAGGTAGACAAGCAACTTTCAAAACTAAGTGATTTCCTCAATAAGACAGGGAAATGGTCTCTAAACTTTAGTGGTGGAGAGCCTACAATATACCCGCACTTCGCTAGTTTTTTGCCATTCTCTATATAAGAAAGGGCACAAAATTAAATTTATTAGTAATGGCATTAAGCCATTTAACGAAATATTCAATGTTGAATCTCCTGTATTTACTATACGAGAAAATTCTACTTTTGCATGGGATTAATTTTCGAGGGGATTACCGTACTAAATTTACTGAACAATTTAGCGAACAATTTAGCGAACAATTTAGCGAACAATTTAGCGAACAAGTATCAGATATACTGATCTCATCTAGAACATTCGAAAATGAAATTAAGCAGGATATTCAGCTTTATTTCAAAAATAGATTTAATGTAATTGGTCTCTATGACGGAACCATGTAATATCAGTTGGAAGCTAGCTGAGGTATATTTGACACATGTTTAACAAAGTGCTTCAAACGATCAGCTTTAAATAACATTTCGCTTATCACTCACCTTGCAGTTGCAGCAAATCCTGACCATCCCACAGCCATTCGTGTTGTAAGGCCTTTGATGGCCTTACATAGCGATCTGCTGGCAATAACTGAGGAAATTGCTGGCGCAAAGGCTCATCAGCCAGCATCACACAGGTTTGAGGTTTAGCGCTAAAGCTAAATTGGGCTAAATCCTTAGCATGCGGAAAGTGACAATACAAAAGATTACCATTTTCGGGCTTTAAGTGCGGTGGCATCGCTTTGGCCGGCAACTCTAGCCAATTCCAGGCTTGCACCTGCTCAACCTTTAAATCGGCTTGTTGAGCCGCCAGAAGCTGAAGTGTCAGCTCCTGCTCTATTGGATTCGGAAAGTCTGGCTGCTGCACCAGCAAGGCAGCACTGAGTTGCTGTTTGAAAGATGCCAATAACGATGCACTGCCCACGCTTAAGATTAATATCGGAGACGAACAGGCAAGCTGTTGGTAATTACTCACATCACTGGCTAGACCAGCAAGTTGCAGCTGCTGCGCTTGCCCCCCTAAAGCATGCCAATAATCTAAGTCCACTACCGCATAAGAGCGTCTATCGGCAAAACATAAGTCTCGGCAATCGGGCATGGTGGCATAGCGCTTAAACAGGGCCAGAGTGTGATCGCCTCCCCACAACAATCTCACCTTTGCCTGGGCACTCAATTCACGGTTAATTGAGTCATCATGTTGATACTGAATAAAACGTACTCGCTGAGCCACTATCGGGTGGAGTTTAAGACAAGCTTGCAATACAGCTAATAAGGCTTCTTGCTCTGCACTTAAGCGTGAATTTAAGCGCACCACCGAAGGACAGCCACTCAACAAGCTACTAATCCAAGAATACACCGCAACAGTTGTTACATTAGAAGGGCTTAAATGAAATGCTAAGCCTCGCCCTTGGCTGATCGCCCGCTGCAAACGTTGCTGCTGTTGAGCAATTGCAGCGGGGCGTAGAAAAAAGCCTAAACTGGCTAGATTGGGGTAAGGCTTAGCTTCGGCTAATAGCTGTTGCGATAAGCTTTTAACAAAGCTCAGGCTAGCCTCATCAAAGGCAGGAAAAGCTTGCTCACAAAACCCTTGCCAGCCTGTTTCACCCAATAGAAATTGCACACCGGCTACTGGAAGGTGTCGCTGCATCCTCGCACCTCCGTTTTTGGTAAACGCCCTAGCACTTCAAAATAACGACCTAAGCGGCCACAGGGGCAATCATCTTCCCCTAAAATTTGTCCCAGATCTTCGGTCAGTAAACTGTGTCCAGGGTAACTTTGCGGCAAAGCCGATAAGACTTGAATTAAGCCTTGTTGGCCGATGGGCACTACGCTCAAATCATCCAGCGAGCGAATCAGCACATCGGCGTACACCGGCGCATGCAAATGCCCGTGTTCGCATTCCACAAAAATACTGCCGGTTTGCTCTACCATGCCATAAAAGTTATGGATCTTAAGTTGCCCCAAGGTGGATGTTAATGTTTGATTGAAAGTAGCACGGTCAACCGCCTGAGCCTGCAGCTTCTTCCACCCGCCGCTGTGTAATACCACGCCTTGCTGAAAAGCCAAGTGTTTACCAAGGCTTTGACATGGCTTAATAAAATGCTGCCAAAGCATGAAAGTAAAACCAAAAATCAATACTGGCCCGGCTTGATGGCGCTGATAAAACGCCTCCACCTTAGGCCAATCAACTTGCATGTTTTCATCAAGTGCGTAGCAGTGATCAAACCCCAGAAATGAAAGGCCTTGCACCCCCGCGCCTCGTGCCGAGTACCCTTGCTTGTTCTTGGTTAGGCCATCGTGGTCGATAATCAGCATAGGCAGACGTTTAGGCCCCAACCACTGCTTCATAATATTAACTAATACTCGAGATTGCAGGCTGGCGGTGGCGCGGTCTAATACTACTTGCGAGACCACCTGCGAGGTGGTGCCCGACGAATGCATCAACTTGAACTCTTGCTCCCTCGTCACACTAGATAAACGTAGTTGTTTAAACAAACGCACCGCTAAGGGCAGTAGTTGAGCGTAATCTGCAGCTAAAATCGGCTGATGTTTGGCCTGTAAAATATTACGGTACTCTGGACAATGCACGTAATGGCGAGCACTTAACTGGTTTAAGCGTGCCAACAACAGGGCTTGTTTTTGCTTTTGGGGAAGCTGATACACAGGGGCTGCTAACAAATGCTTCATGCGCTTAAGCCCTTAAGTGCTTGGTAGTCAATTTTACCATTGGCTTGTTTGGGCAGGCTCGCGACACGATGAACATGGACTAAGCTCTGTGAAATATGCAAGTGTTGGCATGCGGCTCGCAGCTTATCGCTGCTAATTGGCTGGCTACTGACCAACTGCAAATAATCATCTTCACCAAAACAGGCCAAGTCTACTACAGCGAGTAAGTCCGATAGCTGCTGCTCTAACTGGTCGAGGTTAAAACGGTGACTACGCAGTTTAATCATCCGCTTAAGACGCCCGGTAATATAGAACAAACCATTACACCGCAGCGCTAAATCTCCGGTTAACAAGCGGCTTGGCCGCGCTGGCTGAGCTAAGTCTGTAGGGCTTTGCGCATAACCCAGCATCACGTTAGCGCCTTGATAACACAGCTCACCGATCTGTTCATCTTGTTGAATAATCAGCCCTGAGGGGTCAAGCAAGCTTAGCTGACCTCCGGGAATGGCTTGGCCAATGCTATCCGCTTTAGTGCTAGCAAGCTCTGCGGGTAAATAGGCGATTCTGGCGGTGGCCTCGGTTTGGCCATACATAATAAAAAAACGCTTTTGTTGCTGCTTGGCAAAGGCTGCCACTTGCTCGGCAAGGCCTCTATTCAAGCGCCCCCCAGCTTGGGTCAAGGTGCTTATAGAGCTTGGCAAGGCGCGCGCCAAGCCCATACGACACAGCATTTCATAAGAAAAGGGAACCCCAGCAAAGCTAGTGGCTTGCCACTGTTTAGCACGTTGCCACAGTTGTTTACTTAAAATATCGGGCTCACTCACCACCAAACTGGCTCCCGCCAAGAGATGAGAGTTTACAATAGATAGCCCGTAAGAATAGTTGAACGGCAAACTTGTTAAGCCCCGTTCTTCGGGGCCAATGTCTAAATATTCTCTTATTGCTTGAGCATTACTAACTAAGTTAGCGCGAGATAACATCACCAATTTAGCCTCGCCGGTACTGCCCGAGGTAGTGAGCAATACACTTAGCTCATCAGCCATTGGCAAGGCGCAGTGGCTTAGGCATTCAACATTTAATTGCTCGGCTGACGCAGTAATTTTTAGATTAACCTGAAATTGTTGCTCAAGTTGTGCGGAGTCTTGCTGCTCTGCCAATAAAATAACCGGGAAATCGGCTTGTAAGCAGGCAACATAGGCCACGAGTGCATTCACACTATTACTCAGTTTAAGCAGCACTAAAGGCCGCTTAAGGCCTGATTGGTGACGTAGGGTTTGCGCGAACGACTCAGTCCGCTCTAACAGTTGGGCATAAGTGATGGGCTGATCGGCATATAAAGCGATTTGCTCACTTGGCCGCAAGTTCATAAGGACAAACCACCGTCAACGGCAATAATTTGTCCATGCACATAACTCGCCTTAGCGCTGAGTAAAAAATTTACTACTTCAGCCACTTCTTCGGCTTGGCCAATGCGCTGCAAATCGCAATGGGCGATAGTTGTTTGGCGTTGCAACTCCGTTAAGCCCGCTAACAAATCGGTATCGATAATCCCCGGACGTACCGCGTTCACTCTAATACCTAATGGCCCTAACTCCCGCGCCAAAGACTTAGTTAAACCATCGACCGCCGCCTTACTGCTGGCATAAGCTGCTTGACCAGCCGCCCCTTGTTCTGCCACCGCTGAAGAAATATTCACGATGCTACCTTGCTTATTTCTTAACATTAAACGGCTGGCATATTGCGCCATTAACAAAGGGGCAATGCTATTAACTTGCAGCTGCTGTTCAATACTGCTGAGTCTGGTGGTCATCAAGGACTGGGGCTGCATGATGCCTGCCGCATTCACCAAACCTTGTAAACTAGCCTTTAGCTGAATAAATTTTACGAAGCTCTGTTTTACTTGCTCAGCGTCAGATAGTTCCACACTATAGTATTCAACCTGTCGGGCTCCTTTAGCCAAACACTGCTCCGCCACGGCGTGAAGTCGCTCGCTATTGCGCCCCAGCAAAAACAAACTAGCCCCAGTTGCAGCTAAACTAAGGGCGCAGGCTTGGCCTATGCCGCGGCTGGCACCGCTGATCATCACCCACCCTTGTTCACTCATTGGCTAAAATCAACGCCTAAGTTACTTAAGATTTGCTGACACTTTGCCACGCTGCTCATATCAATAATGTCGTCCATATCAAACATCACCTCAAAACAGCCTTCTAACTCGGCAATCAACAACATGTGCGCCGTAGAATCCCACTCGGGAATGCTGTTGTAACTAAGCTCATCGCTCACTTGTGAGGCCTCAAGCGCTAAGGCTTGTACATAGCAATTAATTAATTTTTCTTTATTGTTCATAATCTTATCTAATAAATCTAGCTAGGCGCACTCTGGCGCATTGATAATCTTCAGGGCTTAAATGCATTACTTGGTAGCCCGCTTGTTCACCCACAACTTGATAACCCAACTGTTGATTAAAACGCTGCGCCGCGTGGTTACTGCGCTTTACCTCGGCATGTAAGGCTTGGGCATTGAGCCGCTCAAAGGCGTAATCAATTTGGCACAGCGCCAATAAGAAACTCACCACACTACCTCGATAACGCTCTAAACCAACGTACAAGCCGGTTTCATAAATACCTGGCTGTAACAACTTAAGGTTGGCATAACCCATGGGCTGCTCTGCGTAGTAGGCAATAAAATGTTGTTCATCAACTTTCTTCGCTAAACTGGCAAACCACTGTTGCTGCTGCTGAGCACTGATCAAACTTTGGTCACGCATTTGCGAGCGAATATCGGGGTGATTACGCCATTCCCGCAGCAGTTCTATATGCTCGGCTTGAATACTATGTAAGGTGATATTTGCCGAAGAGTAGCTCAACACTCGCCATCCCCCTGCTCTATTGCCTGAATGACCCGCCTACCACCTTGGCCGTCCACCATCATTTTGGCTTGTTGATGCAACGTTAATAAATCTTGTTGGTTTATCGTCTGCCAAGCTACAGCCAACTTCTCTAGCGAAAAATTCTGGCGACAATCAAGGCCAATAAAGCCAGCATCTCGAGTAAAATCATTCACCGCATTAGTTTGATTATCGGCCACTTGGCAAATTACTGAAGGCACACCACAACAGGCGAGTTCAAATAAAGTGGAGCCAGCTGCCACCACCGCCATTTTGGCTTGTCCCATCAATTTCGCCATGTCAAAGGGCGACAAATTTTGATGAATGCTCACCGAGTAGTTGCCCAGTTCATCCACCAGCGCTCCCATGGCATCGGTCACCACCACATGAACATCGCTAAGGCCTTGTTGGCATAGGTAATCCACCACCGGCAGCGTAAGCTTTTTTACATCGCTTCCGCCAAAGCTGACTAAGCTCAAGCGACGCTGCTGATAAGCCACTTGCGCCCCTAAAAAATGCTGGTTTACCAAGGCATAATCATAACCACAAAGCCACTGCGCTTGAGGATAGTGTTGTTGGTAATAGGCTAAGTTGCGGCCACCCGCTGGGCTTAACACCCAATCGACAGCTAGCGGACAGGCTTGTTGCACATCATCCAATAACACCGTATAGCGGCTTAAGCCCTGATATAAAGCTAAATCAACAGCGCTAAGGTGATAACCATCGAGCAATAAACAATCCACCGACAACTGGGTGAGTTGCTGGCTTAGTTCGGCCTCTGTTGCTGCATGATAACAGCGAATACGCGGATCAAGCTGAAGCATTTGGCTTAGGGGGCTAAGGCTAATAAAGCTCACTTGATGAGCTCGCCTTAAGGCCTCAGCAGCCAAACTTAGGCAACGGCTAACATGACCAAAACCGATATGTGCATTTGCGTCACAACGAAACACCAGATGCATTTATGCAAGATGCTCCCAGCTTAAAGCCGTACCCGCAGGCAGCGCTTGACGGGCTTTTTTACCCAGTACCATATCCCAGTACTTTGGCGCTAAACCCTTGGCCGGGCGAACCACTTGAATGTTTTGCTCAGTAAAGGCTTCGCCGACAGCAATGGGCCGCTTTAAATAAATTGAACGCCGATAATATTTAGCCTGCTCTTCTGCTTCGCTGCCACCATAACAAACTCGCCCTAAAGCTTGCTGTGCCACTTTACTCGCCTCGCACAGAGCGCCTAGCTCTGCAGGTTCTAAAGAGAAAGCTGCATCCACTCCTCCAGCTTGACGGTCTAATACAAAGTGCTTTTCAATCACCGAGGCCCCTAAGGCGACACTGGCTACCGCGGCACCAATGCCTTGAGTATGATCAGAAAGCCCCACCACGCAATTAAAGCTTTGCTGCAAATGTGGCAGAGTACGCAGGTGACTATTGGCTGCACTAGCCGGATAAGTACTGGTACATTTAAGTAAAATAATTTGCTGATTCCCCTGCGCTTTCACCGTATTTACCGCCTCTTCAATCTCGGCCAAGGAAGCCATTCCTGTAGACAGGATCACCGGTTGTCCTTGCTGCGCCACATAGGCAATTAAAGGCAAGTCGGTAAGTTCAAACGAGGCGATTTTATAGCAGGGAACATTTAAGCTGGCTAACAGATCCACCGCCTGCTTATCGAAGGGAGAGCTAAACGCAATCAGCCCAAGGCTATGTGCATAACTAAACAGTTCGGCGTGCCACTCATAAGGGGTAGCCGCTTTTTGATAAAGCGCATGTAAGCGTTGCCCTTTCCATAGGCTGTCTTGTTCTTGGATCACAAAGTCTTCGTTATCACAATCCAGCGTCATACTATCGGCAGTATAGGACTGCAATTTAATCGCATCGGCCCCTGCCTGCGCGGCGGCAGCTATCATCTGCTTGGCTAAAGCAAGACTCTGTTGATGATTTCCAGATAATTCAGCGATAACGAAGGGGGGATAATTAACACCGATTTCTCGTCCGGCAATGGAGACCATTTGATCCATTAATACAGTCCAACCTAGTAACAAAAGCACGTTGACCGCTATCTTATACTCAGCCCTCGCTAAAGTCATCCTTCACGAGCCAAGTCATGCGCAAGACCAAATTTTATTAAAAAACAAGATGTTTTCCTGATGAAGACTTGCAGCGCAAACTGATTAATTTACACTGCTAACAATCACCTTCCTTCTTCAATTTATAGGCATAGTACTTGCTGACTTTTGAATTCAGACTCATAGGGACAAAAAAATGTCAGAACTGGATATTAATCAATTAATGGCCGACATCGCCAAAGATGCCATCAGCTTTGCTCAAACGAACTTCCAAATCGAGCTAGATGGTAGCCCAGCTAGTCTCAGCAAAGTGGATGACATTATCGGCAAAGTAGACATCGATGAAGTAAGTGATGAAGAGCTGTTTACCATTTCCTACATGGTAGGCGCCTATGTTGGCCAGATTTTTATTGCACAAGCCGGCGGCAGCTGGGTCCATCACGAACAAACTGAACATGAGCCACCACAAACCTTTGTGCAAAAAGGCCAACTCACCATTGCCTTTCCTGGCAAGGTATATCGCTCACTCATGGGAACAGATCAACAACTACTCTGTGAATACTATACCGACTTAGTCGTACAACTGGGCTAACTAAAAACCACAACGCAAGGACCTTATCATGAGCAACACCCTCGCCTTTGTGCATGTGGGACTTCCTAAATGTGCCAGTACCTACCTTCAGCACGTCTGGTCGGTAGATCCCCTATACGATTCTCTCAACCTAAATGAGTTGATGAATCAGGCGCGTAAGCAAACCACAGCGGGTACTCAAATACCAATTAACCCAATTCAATTGCCGCCTAGCCAAAACATCTTAATGGGAAGCTCCGAAGGCTTTTCGTGGTCTTACTGTAATCAACCACAACACCAAGCCAAACTTTGGGATCTCCATAAAAATTCAGCCTCGCTAATTGCTCAGGCTCAACTCACCGATACCATTTTGCTGCTGGTGCGCAACCCCTTTGCTTACATGCGTTCTCTACACGAGCAATCGATTAAGGAAGGTGCTTACGCTAGTTTCGCAGAATTTTTCCGACAACAGCGAGCACTGATTGAAGCGACGCTGGATATTCAAGCGATTATTGAGGCCTACCAAGTGCACTTTGCAAAGGTGGTGATTCTTAATGTTGATGAACTTCGGCAAACTCCAGACAGTTTCTGGCAAAAATACCAACAACAGTTACAGCTGGCGATTCCAGAACAAGGCATTAATCAAATTAATGAAAAACAACAAGCAGCTAACTCCTCATTGGGTAATAAACTGCCACTTCTCGCGGCATTAAACGCTCACTCTGCACAGTTATTAGCGGCATTCGACCAACTTGACGAGTATAAAGCAACTCGTAAACAGGAATTTGAAACGCTACGCTCCCCCTACGCCAATACTTATCGCTGGTTCCATCGTCGCTTAGCTGAGTATAGCGACCAACAAGCCTTTGCTAGGCTAGGCGAACAGCTTGGGCTAAGCCAGCTAAATAAAGATGCATTTCAGAAGGTTGAAGTAGATAAGGCGATGTTGGACTTCGTTGAAACGCGGTTTATTACGCCCTTACAGCACTTCGAACAAAGTATTGAGGCTGAGTGGCTACAAGATATTAAAAGCCAATTAGAGCAGTATACCACCATCAGCTAAGTAATTAATGCCAACCAAAGTTTGCTTTAAACAAACCGCATTCAGACAATTAAAAGCCACTATTAGTGGCTTTTATTCAGCGTAAAAAAGCAATTAAACTTATCTAGTTAACCTCAGATCGGTTTAAACCATCGCCATCAACCCTGTTTTCTCAGCGCTCGTGATGTTTAGCGATGGCTTTTCTGGTTTCAGACTGTATGCGATTAGCCCTCCAAGTAGGTTCAACATAAATCCATGCAGGCTCCGATGGCGGGAATGCTCTATCTGAGAGATGTTTTTCAGTTGGTCATTAATGGTTTCGATAATGAACCTTTTTGACAACATCGCTCTATCCCAAGCGGCAAGTACTTTCGGTTTCATGTTCTTACGGTGGGTCGTAATTAGGGTAATTCCGTCCTCTTTTAAATCTTCGGTAAGTGCTTTACTGATATAGCCTTTGTCTGCATACAGCTTGTCGAAAAGGCCTCTTGATAGTTCCCGGACAGGCTTTCTATCATCGGTATTAGCAGGTGTAAGTTTGGCTGCAACGATATCGCCGAGATGGTTGGTAATGATGTGAAGCTTAAACCCATAGAACCAGCCCATTGTACCTTTACCTCTTGCCGCAGTTCCTTTGAAAACCTTATGCCTTGGAATGCGTAAATTGTGGCAGACCTTAATACTCGTAGAGTCAATAAACGCAATGCCTGTCGGCTCTCCTTTAACATGAGTAAAAAAAGAGCTCAATGGCACGAGCACAGAAGACATTACTTCAAGAAATCGTGTGTAACTGAGTCGTGTGGGAAAATCACTCTTGTAGTGACGGCGTACGATTCCAAGGTAAAAGTTTTTGAAATCACGCTGATGAGACATATGGAAAGCGATAATGATTGTCATGATTTCGCTTTCGGACATTCGACCTTTGCGGTTTCGCTTACGTTCGCCGCTTTCAAGCTGAAGTTTTTGCCACTGAGGTAGAAAAGCCTTACAAAAGTCATCGACATGACAAAATAAGTCCACTAATTTATGCATAGCTGGTTCCTTTGCGATGGTTCTCTCTTGGTCGAAAGATCTGATCGCAGAACCAGCTTTTAGTTCCCTTCTTTTTATCCCGAGTTCAGGTTAGTTAACATCAGATAGCATTTTTATCGAAAACAATGTTATTTTCCGTCTGATCAAACTCACCGAAGTGTTGCATATAAAAGTCTCGTCCTTCACGAAGGTACTCAAGCCATAAATTTTTAGCATAGTGAAAGTACTGCAAACTCAAGTTGGCATCTTGGCAATAGAAGGCCAAACGAGTCAGGTAAGTCAGCATGAAATTGCTAGTACCGTACATTAAAAAGGAATACAACGATTGTTCATCTTCAATGGCTTGACGCATTAAGTCGGCATGCTCATCTAACATACACAAGACTTCGTTTTGAGTATGGCAATCCTGCTCAAATAACCTAAGCACTTTAAAGTAATGCTTGTCGTAATTTTCTTTAGCATAGTTTTGCTCAAACTTAGCCACCAAACCAGCAACATCCTTGCTATAGGCTTGCTCACCCAATTGCTGAATAAAACCTTCTTTGTCTACAGCTTGATTTAACACCACTTGATTTAATGGTAAGGGCTGGCTACCGTGAATAAACGCCCCATCACTGCAGTTAAAACATTTCACATCGTCATACTCAATTAGAGTTTGTTTCAAAACTTCTGCTGAAAATTTAAATTCGTGCTTAGTGTGGACTAAGCCTTGAAAATTTCCCTTCACTTTATAATCAGTCATGTTTTCAGCCATATTTTGATATACCTGTTCACCCCTCTTTCTCGTATAGGCTGATAATTTACTATGCTGAAATGTGGGATCTTTAGCGCCTAGGTCAACGCCAAACAGGTAAACCTGTTTAAAACCGAGAGCCAATACATTAGACAAAGCCGAGTTAGTCACCGTTGGGTAGGAATGAGAAATCTGCTGAAATTGAGCAAACTCTTCAGCACATAGATCGTAAGCCATGGTCGCAGCTTCACCAACCTTCAAGCTAATAAAGCTTTGCTTAAACATATCTGATACTTCAGGATGAATACCATTCACCGTGAGTAAGTTAATGTCCTTGACCCAATCTAGATCCGGTACTTGAGAAATCCATACCGAAGTCATCTTGGTTTGCTCTACTTCGGCATGGAAATCTGGCTTAATGCCATAATGATACAAAGCCTTCAAGCTAGTACCACAGGAAATAATAATCGCCTTATCTTGATTCGCTCGTATAGTTTCAATGCTGTCATCCAAAGAGGGTCCATTACCCACTAAAAACACCGGAATATCTTTTAGCTGGTGCTGAAAACTAACAGGCTTATTGGCTAATTGATAATGGCAGGCTCGACGAAACGACTCTGTAGTATGAGTAAGATTATAAAAACAATGGTCGTAATATTCACCCACATTGCTCACCACCCGCAGCTTTTCACGCGTTTCTTTTACATTTTCGCGAAAGCCGGGAGCAAAATGACTTATGAAAAAATAGGTATAAGAGAGAATATGAATCCCTGCCCCCTTAAACTGATTGAGCAGATCCTCGTACATGTAACTACCATCGTCCCCCACATTAAAATACAGGGTTGAACCACTGGCATTACATTTTGCCAATAAGGCCGACCAATCTATCAGAGCTAGAGACGCGTAAAAATAATCATGAACCGGCTCATAGAGCACATAGTGAGTAATTTGGTGTTGCTGTAGCAACTGCTCCACATGATAGCCCATACCACAACCGTACATGATGAACGAGGGAATCGCTTTTGGCAGTTGCGCCACCGGATGCTGTGGCAATTTGCGCACATAGGTTTTAAGTTGCTCACCATATTTAAAATGCAAATAAGGACTGGGCTTACCGGTACGCTTTTTACATTCTAGAGGATCTAATTTGGGTCCATTTTGAAAATAATTAAAGTATTCAGTACTTTCTTGTTGGGCCGAAAATTGAAATAAGCTTAGACCTTGCCTAATATCGACCAAATTAAACTCGCCATTAGGTTGTACAAAAATATGCCAACGCTGGCATTGATAACGTTGATAAGCTTGGTAAATATCGGGAAATAGCTGTCTGAATGCTTTCAAACTCGCGCGCGACTGCTGCTGCAGCGCCTGCTTTTTAGCTTCGTTATCGGCAATACTTGACTCATCCGCCCAATCAAACAAAAAATGACTCAGTGAAAAGCAACACTCAAATTCACATTCACTGTGTTCTTCCAGCTCGATATCTTGCAACTGAGAAAACAGCAATTCTTTGCTAGCTAACTTATGCTCAAGCAAGTTAAACGCTTGATAGTTATAGTGCTTAAATACAAAGAACGAGCTTACCGCTTGCTGAGTAAGCCAAGTTTGGATTTGACTGTAATTCTCTTTGCCAGCAAAACCCGCGACAATAGCCAGCTCACAGCCTTGGGTTTTAGCTTGGCCAAATAGCTCTTTCCACTGAGCACTATACAAAGACGCCCAAAGCAGATCGGCATTAGGCTCAATAATTAATATTTTTTTCCAGGCTTTAAGGGCAAGCAAGGGCAACAAATGTAGCCCCAGGCCCACGCCTAAAATCACCAGCGCATCGGTATCGTCATCGGGATCTTGATAGCTATCTTTAAAGTGAGCAAAACGCCGATTAAGTGTCAGCGCTTGGCTCACTTGGCGTTGGACAGGCAATGTGCTTTCGCTAAGGTCGACCCTTAGAGCCTGTTTACAAAAGTCATGTAACTGTTGTGTCACCAGCTCTTCAGGATCGATATGATAAAGGCAACGACTTTGGCTGGAAGAAGTGATATTCAAACCGCTCTTTCGAGTCACCAAAGGGAAGTAATCACGCACCTCATAACGCCCTAGAGTTTCCGCTAATTGAGGGCTATGTTGTTGCAAGGCCTTAAAACTGGCACGGCGTCTACGTTCCAATAACGGTGCCATGCTGGCTTCAATTTGGTTTTGTTGTTGCTCATCCGCATGAATTTGGTATTCAACATTCCTTAGCATCTGATCCCCTAAAACTATTTTCCGTAGGCTTTATTGATGAGTTTACTGCGCTTCAAGGTACCCATTTGTCGTTCTACTTGCTGTTTTAGCTCGGCAGAAGTTTTTAGCAAACTTTCCATCCGCTTAACATGAGTAACGATAGCTTGCTTTTCAGAAGGTAAAAGAGAAGGAGAAGTTGCAAAAAAGTCACTAAACAACCGTTGATGATTATCGAGCAAAGCCTGAACAGCGACAGGAGAAACCTGTTCTTGAGTAAATAGGCTTTCGATTTGAACAAGCTGGTCCTCAGCTTGCTTCAATAACTCGGCGACAGCAGAGCTTGGCATAAGCTCTCCTAGCGTTGTTGATATGCTTCTTGTTTAGCAGACTCGGGAATTTGGTCCCAGCCAGATTTAATCGGCAAAAAAATACTAATGGCTTCTTCTATTTTTACTGCGTCATTGTTGGCCGAAGCATCTGATATTAGCTCTAGCATATAGGTATATAAGCTATCTAAGTTGGTGGCGATCTCCCCTCCTTTTTGATGATCGAGGGTTTCACGCAAAGCACTAATAATAGAGGTCGCCTTAGCAATAGGTTTTGCTTTATTGGCTATATCCTTACGTTCAAGGCAACCTTTGGCCACAGAAAGATTTTCTAAGGCGGTCTGCATTAAAATTTGCGTCACCTTATGCGGCTCAGCGGTTGCGAGCTGATCTTTAATCCCTACCTGCCGATATTGATTTATTCCACGCTTATACATACTTACTTAATTCCCAAATTAGCAGAAATATAACTCATTTGACTATTCAATGAGCCCATCATCTGGTCAAACGCCGTATATTTAGAGCGAAGAGTTGATTCATAACTCGCCATTCGTTCTTTTAAGTCGAGATCAGATTTATCTAGATCTCGAAGCTGACTTTTCACAGAATCCTCGCGAGTCTCCAATACCCCTCCATATTTCTCATAATTATCAACATAACTATAAAAGGTATTGGCTATTCCATCATCCCCAGCAAAAAGTTCGCCCAATTTATCTAAATCACCTTCAACCCATTCCGATAGCTTAGACTCATCTAGGGTTAACTTACCGCCATTTTCCGTATCAATATCAATACCTAGAGCATAAAGCGTTGTAACACGAGTCTCATCATTGATATCAGAGTAACCTTTGGTGGACATTTTACCTAGAGAATATTTTATCGACCGAAACATCGCATCCCCGCTCAGCTCTTTACGGTCATTGTCCTCACCCTCCTTGACCTCGTCGGGTTTACTATACTTTTCGATTTCATCAATCACTTTGTTATAAGCGTCAACAAAAGACTTCACACTATCAACAGCTGCATTATCATTCGGCTTAACTGCTAAGGAGGTACTCGAGGCAGTCAAATATTTGACGTTAATTGTAACACCAGAGATAACATCAGAAAAACTATTGGTATCACTCACCGCTTCAATACCATTAATCGAAACTTTAGCTTGGGAGGCTCTTTGAGTGACAATAGTAGCTGCCACAAAACTATCTAGGGAAGTGTTTGCTACACCGCTAGAACTAATCCGTAAATCATTTGGGTTACCATTGCTATCATTTGTGTCGTCATCAGCACCACTCTTCGCTGAGTCATAAACCAACCGAGTTCCACTTCCAGTATCAATTAAATTCGCTGTCACACCAAAATTGCCGCTGGCCTGATTCACTCCATCCCGAAGCTGAGATAAGGTCATCCCGGCTGTCACCGCGACAGTGAACGACTCTTCATCACTACCAGAACCAGCTGCAAAAGTCAATTCGCCATCGCTGCTGGCGATAACGGAATTACTACTGGCATATTCCGTTTGAACCGTCGCTCGAGAACCTTGTGCGACGGATAACACCTCTACATCGTAACGCCCGTCCACCGTATCATCTCCGAGGCTAACGCTATAGGCACCGTTATAAATGCTCTGCTCATCATCATCCGAGGAAGACGATGAAGCCAAGGCACCATCAACAAATGCAGAACGAGGGAAAAAACTATTTTTATCTTTTGCCTGATCGAGTATGTCTTTAAATGCACTTAGAGCAGACTTCACTGCGCCAACGGCAGATAACGTGACGTCTAAAGTATCGCGCCTTTCCTGAAGACGGCTTTCCTGTGGGACTCTCATTGCGTCAATAGAGACCTCGATGAGAGCCTCTAAGTCCAAACCACTACCAATACCTGCTGCTGAAATACCCGTCATGACATTTACTCACGTCTAAATTTAAACTAATTGATCGACAAACAACCCGGTTGTTTCACCAATTGCTTCTTGAAAATTTCTTAACCTTTCTTGTAATTGCCGATATTCTTCACTGGGAATTTCTCGAATTAACTCGTCGGTATTTTTATTTAAAACCGAAGTGAAAAACTGCCCATCACGTTCATCAACAACAAACTTAACATCGCGATTTTGCACCTCGAGCAACTGATTAATAGAAGCCACCACTTCTTCAACTTGCTCTTTATCGTCAACCTGTCGCTGTTCTTTCTCAGTGCTTTGCTGCTCTTTGACTTCTTGTTGTTGCTTCTGAAGCGATAACTGTGCCACTTCTATTGAAGATCCTTGAATGACTTCTGCCTCTTGCTCATTCACGATACTGGGAACGATGACAGAAGAAAGTACTGAACCAATATTATTTTCCATTTTCCAGCCTCCTCAAAAAAGCAAGCCACGCTCATAATATATAGTATAAGCGTGGCTGCATCTTTCTTCATTACATTTTTGGCGATTAAACCAACGACAATGCAGCCTGTGGTCGTGTATTTGCTTGCGCTAAAATAGAGGTACTAGTTTGTTGTAATATTTGAGATTTTGTCAACTCAGCCGTTTCTTTAGCAAAATCAGTATCTTTGATCCGAGAACGCGCAGCTGTCACATTTTCAGAAACATTTGACAAATTTCGAATAGTAGATTGGAAACGGTTTTGCACCGCACCTAAACTAGCCCGCTCTTTATCCACTAATTGAATTGCACTATCTACGGCTGCAATGTCAACTGTACCTGCACCCAAGTCAATCGAATCAATACCTAAGTCAGTTTGAGAGATCGCTTGACCAACAGTTACACTAATAGTGTCTGAACCATCGGCATCCACCACAAAACTAGCGTCATAATTACCATCTAAAAGTGCTGTACCACCAAACTTGGTACTCGTTCCGACACGGTCAATTTCCGTACGCAACTGACTGACTTCAGCTTGTAGGGCTGAATTATCTGCGGCACTGTTTGCACCATCCCCTGCTTGCACCGATAACACTCGAATACGCTGTAGCATATTGGTCACTTCATCCATTGCACCTTCCGCAGTTTGCGCCACAGAAATCCCATCTTGGGCATTCATTACTGCTCGGTCTAGACCTTGAATTTGTGATGTCATACGGTTTGAGATTTGTAGACCTGCTGCATCGTCCTTGGCACTGTTGATACGAAAGCCTGAGCTTAAACGCTGGTAGGCAGTATCCAAGGAACTACCGGAGTTATACAGTTGACGTTGTGCGTTCAATGACGACACATTACTATTTACGACTAATGCCATAATTTGAGCCTCCTAAAATTTCATCATCCTAGCCTGAACTATGACCGGATAATCTCTTCCCATTTACTAGATTGTTGAACCCTTAGCTTATTAACCATAAACCAAGACAACCTTAAAATGGACCAAAGTTTTACTAACTTCATATCTGTTAGCGGCATCAAGAAAAAAAGCTTTAGGAGAAAAATAAAAAAAGCGGAAAAAAGTTGCCGCTTATGTGGCAAGTCCTTGCGGAGAAAGGCCTTGTAAGCGAAATTGCCGAGATTAAAACAAGATAGAAGCCAACCATAACGCTCTCATGGCAAGCAACGCACCTAAATTTTAGGTCAATTGTCTGTCACTCAGATTTGGCATAACACTTGCTTGTTTACTTACGCAGTCTGAACCGCTGCAAAAAAAGGTCAAGTGAGTATGCATCACTTGACCGTATCGCTCGAAACGATAGGAGATTGAGAGCGAAACTAAAGCGCAACTTATTATTGGTATGGAATTGAGCCTCCTAAGAGTACTAATTGCGCGATTACAGCCTGAGGACGGTGGATTGAACTCCCACCGTCCTTTCTTTTTTCTTATCCAAGGAGAGATAGCGCAGCCTGAGGACGTTGGTTTGCTTGAGCCAAAATAGTCGTCGAGGTTTGCTGCAAGATTTGATTTTTAGTCAATAGAGCCGTCTCTTTCGCAAAATCCGTATCTTTAATCCGTGAACGAGAAGCTGTCACATTTTCCGAGATGTTAGATAAGTTGCGAATAGTCGATTGGAAACGGTTTTGAATGGCACCTAGACCCGCACGTTCCTTATCAACCAGAGCAATCGCACTGTCTAATGCATCGATATCGGTAGACGCAACACCTGCAGATAAATCGATGGAATCAACACCAAGCCCGGTTTGTGAAATAGCGGTACCAATAGAAACCGTAATTGAGTCAGAACCATCGGCGTCCACAACAAAGTCCGCTGAATAGGCGCCATCTAGCAATACCGTCTGACCAAACTTAGTGCTAGTGCCAACCCGATCAATTTCAGTTCTAAGCTGGCTGACTTCTGCTTGTAGCGCCGACAAATCAGCGTTACTGTTGGCACCATCTCCAGCTTGAATGGATAGCACTCGAATTCGTTGCAACATTGAGGTCACTTCGTCCATTGCTCCCTCTGCGGTTTGCGCAACCGAGATACCATCCTGAGCATTCATCACGGCCCTGTCTAGACCTTGAATTTGCGAAGTCATCCGATTAGATATTTGCAAACCCGCAGCATCATCCTTCGCGCTATTAATACGAAAACCTGATGATAAACGTTGAAATGCGGTATCTAAACCATTACCGGAATTGTAAAGTTGACGCTGTGCATTAAGCGATGACACATTTGTATTAACGTATAAAGCCATGATATTTCTCCTATCTATATTTTAACCATTTATAGGTTTTATTTTTTGTCAGTTATTATTTTTTCTGACTTACCTATATAACGGCCTTGCTTCAATACTCTTTAGCGGTTTTTTAATTTGTTTTAATCCATTTAAACTAAAAAGGGTGCTTCATTATTGAAGCACCCTTTTTAACGACTGATGAGAGAAAATCTTTAGGTTTTTATTTTAAAACATCACAGCAAACCATTTTAAAATCCCGACCAATCTTATCTTATCGGCAACAAACAAATAAACTTTAACACTATAAATAGTTAAATAGTGATAATTGACTGATACGGCTGTAAGATGAGTAGGAGGTATTGAGCGCCAGTTCGGCTTTTTGTAAATTACTCACCGCCTCTGCGAAGTCAACTTCACTTAGTGAAGCTCTTGATTTTTGGTTGATTACATCCATTGACGAGGCAGCTGAACGCACAGAATCGAGTGAATTCCCCCGAGCACCAATAGAGCCAAGAGTGGTATTAACACGCTCCATTGCATTGTCAACACCGACAAAAAAATCACTTTGTCCGTCAACAAAATCGGCTTTCGACACTGAAGGATCTTTCAGCACAGTAATAAAATCGGTCAGTATATTTAGAATATTATCTTTCTCAGGTGCAGCCAATTCAAATTGCTCAGTTGATGGGGCGGCTCCTGTCACGGTTATTTGGATACCGTTAAAATTAATAAATTCACCATCGACATAATTACCAGTAACGGCTGGAACCAAAGATGCGCCGCTGCCATCTAATATTTCATAAGTATCGGGACCACCGGCTGTCGTTTGAACTTGAAAAACATTATTAGCAGGTGTAATCGGGTCATAATTCTGATTAAAAAAAGAATTGTAAGCTCGTTGGTCATCAATGTTAGTGATAATATTGGCACTGACATCATTGGTGACAAAACGTTTAAAGACATTATCAAATAGTTCCTGGCCAGTATCGTTGCTTTGTATATAAACAGAGGACGAGACTTTCAATTCATTGACACCCGCATCACCTTGATACTGATAGTACTGACCATCATAAACATAAGGCTTTTTCTGCGTTTGAAAGCCAGAAAATACGTAATTACCATCCGCATTTTGGCTATTCATGAAGTCAACCAATTGACTTCGAATTTGAGTTAATTCTTCGGCGAGAGAATTAAATTCACCTTCACTATTAATCCCATCGCCAGATTGAACCCCTAAAACCCTGGCTCTTTGTATCGCTGTCATCATGCCATCTAGAGTGGACTCTTCAAAATTAAGTGCATTCTCCAATAAGGTCCCATTCTTTAAATGCTGTTCAGTCAGAGTGATTTCGGTGCTCAAAAACATTGACTTACTCATATCTGAAGGGCCATCTGCAGAAGTCAGCAACTTTTTATTGGTAATTAAGTGCTCATTCATTTTCTCAACTTGTTGCTGAGAATTAAGCACGCCATTCAAAGAATTTTGATACAAGTTCATACTCGATACACGCATAACAAATTACCTCAATGAACTTAATAGTGTTTGAAAAGTTTCTTGGGCTGTACTGATGACACGTGCCGATGCAGCATAAGCTTGCTGAAAGCGGATCAAGTTAGATGCTTCTTCATCAAGATTGACCCCCGAGATAGAATTATGCCGCTGGGTACTCTGCTCCAACAAAGATGTAGCAGCTGACGCCGCCACTCGAGCCTCACTGGTTTTACCACCAATAAAACTCACCAAGCTAGCATAGGCATCATTCATGGTCATTTTGTTGTCACCAGTACTAGCCAAGCTCTTTCTAACCAAGTCTTTCTGCTGTAAATCAACTAAGCGTAAGGCATTGTAATTATCGTTGAAACCATCGGTGTTGTAGTCCATGGTGAATACATCACCTTCTTGCACATCACCATCAATATTAATGTCATAACCCGGCGTTAAAGGCGGAACGGCATTAGCAAACAGTTGCTGACCAGCGGTTGCAGCGGCGGCGGTTGCCAACAACGTGCCGCTATCGTCATAAATTTCATAGTCACCACCAGCATTAATCACAACTTGATGGGGAGCCGCTGGATCATAGCCACCAGGTACTGTGAAATCGGAAGTGGTCGGGTCAGTATCATAAACAGATTGAATACTTATTGTCGCGTTGCCACGATTAACTAAGTCACGTTCAACCCTGATAGGAGCCGCGAGGGCCAACTTCTCAGGTTGACTCATACTCACCGTCATTTGTGCGGCCACGTCACGCGTCGGCTGAATTAAATGCTTATCACCGGCAGCAAAGGGCCCCGAAGAAAAATCCCACTCCATCCCATCAAGCTCGAAAGCTGTTGGCGGAATGGAGCCAGTAACCACTGAACCTACAGTACTATCACCATCATAACGCTGTACTTCAAAAGTGCTTGCCGAAAGAAAGCTTATCCGATAATCGTAAGGCGTGACTTCGCTGCCTTTTCCAGAGATAAAGGAGCCTGAGATCGACCCCGCAGCAGTATTTGTTAAAAATTCTTTTCCCGCAAAAGTGGGCAAAGTAAATATGTCTGTTCCAATGTCACCGTTTAGGTCCATGCCCAATTTATTTTGGGCATTAAAAGCATCGGCCATCGAAATAGACAACTGACCAAGCTGATTACGGCTCACATCCAACGTTGTTTTCCGATACTCCATCAAACCGCCAATCGTACTACCGATTTCTTCATGGCCTATAATTCGACTCGAACCAGCAAGAGAAATAGTCATCTCTTTTTGGGTACTATCGGGGTCACCGTCAACCATGCTCAATGTGGTATAATCATCTTGCAACACCAAAGCCTGACCGGTACGCATAAATACCAACGTTGAACCGTCATCTTGCACAATCGTATTAATATCAATCAATTCGGCTAAATCATTAATCGCTTGATCTCGTTTATCAGATAATACCGCTACATCACCGTCTAGCGGGCTTCCGCCAGATGCTACAATTTCTTTATTGATGTCGGCAATGTTCACAATCAAAGCATTCGATTCATTGGCTTTTTCGATCAAATCTTGACTAATATTTTTTTCTTGAAGCTGGTATTGCTCATTTAATGTTCGATAGCGTTCGGTGAGTGCGTCAAATTGAGCTAAGGCTAGTTCTCGGGTTGATAACGCCGTCGGATTATCGGTGGTCGCATGCAATTGAGTAAACATATCATCAAATTTCGAACTAAGAGATAAGGCATCATCACTCACAATGGCATCAATTTGACTCACCGAATCTAAATAGGCATTGCGGTTTGCCAAGGTTGAGGTATCGCGGAACATTTGTGCCTGAGCAAAACCATTGAGTACCCGAGAAGTATTTCCATCTCTCACGCCTCCCAAGGTATCAGCGGTAAAAAAAGTTCGCTGTAGGCTATAGCCTGGGGTATTCACATTGGCAATATTACTACCGGTGGTCATCAGCAAACGCTGATGGGCAGCAAGCCCAGACGAACCAATGGTGAGTAAGTCATTCATTGCCATGCTATCTACTCCCCTTCAACCAAGGTGTTACGATAATCATCAAAATGCTGACCATCCAAAATTTGACTAATTTTACTCGCATATTGAGGGTCGGTCGCATAACCAGCGGCTTGTAACTCACGCGCATACTGCTTAGCATCCATACCATTCGCCAAGGCTTGCTGATAACGAGGGCCATCGATAAAAGATAAATAATCTTTCACACTGGCTTCATAGGAATCATAAGCACGAAACGCAGCGCGCTCTTGTCTAGCTTGCCCATCCCTAAACTCCAAAGTGTTTACCATTGCCTTATCTCCCTGCCAGCGCCTATCTGCTTTAATTCCAAATAGGTTATAGCTACTTGTTCCATCATGATTGGTGATCACTTTTTTGCCCCAGCCAGATTCTAAAGCCGCCTGTGCAACAATCGCCATTGGCTCCACCCCTTTATCCACAGCCAGCTTTTTAGCAAGCGGCAATAGGGTTTCAATAAATTCTTTCGGCGTGGCAAATGTTTGCCGTTCCGATGACTCCGAACCCGTTTGATTCGAGTCTATATCCAGATTAGCGTGAGTTTTCTCTAAAGTTTCACTACTTGCTGCCGTTACATGAGTCGATACAGCAATATCCTTGCCAAGTGCTGAAGGCTGCTCAAGCGAGCGAGCCGTTAAATCAATCTCCTGGCCCCCTCGTAATACCGAGGCAGGCGTAATATTTGCGGCCGAGGGATTAAGTTGCGCAACGATAAGATCCGCTAAACCTAGAGCGCCAGAAGACGATAATTCCAAGGCCATTTGGCTATCATGCATGTCTCGGTAGGTTTGGGTATGTCGATTATTCAGTGGTGAATCGCTTTCAAACGCGGCATTACTTTTACGCATCTGTTTTAACAGCATCTGCATAAACAATGCTTCAAACTGGTTTGCAACCTGTTTTAAGGCCTTGTTCGGATCCTTCTGAGCTGCACTTCTGAGCTCATCCAAACTGGCCAAGTCATTGTAGTTTGCACTTTGTTTGACTGCGTCCATTGCCATGATTAAATCACCAATAACTCGCCTTGAATGGCACCAGCTTGCTTCAGCGCCTCCAGAATGGAGACCAAATCACCAGGCGCAACCCCCACCCGATTAACCGCTCGAACTAAATCATCTAAAGATGCACCGGTGTCAAAGTTAAACATCCGAGAATCTTCTTGAGTCACCTCAATGGTACTCGCTGTCGTTTCTACCGTTTCGCCATCAGACAACGCATTTGGCTGCGAAATAACCGGGGTCTCAGATATTTTCACCGTCAGCCCGCCATGAGTGATGGCAGCCGGTAATAAGCGCACATCTTTACCAATTACAATGGTACCAGTACGTGAATTGACAATAATTTTGGCTGACTCTGATGCAGGTTCAAAAGTAAGATTTTCTAAGGTTGATAAATAGGCGACTCGTTGCCCAGGATCTCGAGGCGCGAAAACCTGTACCGAAGATGCATCCATCGGTGTCGCCGTATTAGGCCCAACCAAACTATTAATGGTATCGGCAAGACGTTTCGCGCTAGTAAAATCAGAACGTTTTAGGTTAAAAGTGATGGTATCACCACTCATAAATGGCGAAGGCACTGCTCGTTCAACAATCGCACCATTGGGAATACGCCCAACCGTAGGAGTATTAGAGATCACCTTGGAACCATCCGCACCTTCAGCACCAAAACCACCAACAATAAGACTGCCTTGAGCCAAGGCATACACTTCACCATCGGCCCCCTTTAAAAAAGTCTGAATCAATGCGCCGCCACGTAAGCTCTTCGCTTCACCAATCGCAGATACCGTGATATCAATGGTCTGCCCCGGTTTCACAAAAGCGGGAAGCTCTGCATATACAGCAACTGGCGCGACATTTTTAATTTTTAAATTTGTGCCCGCAGGCAATACAATGCCAAAGTTGCGTAACATCGTCGCAAATGATTGCTTAGCAAATTCACTATTCTTTTCACCAGTGCCAGGTAAACCAACCACCAAGCCATAGCCCGTGAGTTGGTTGGCTCGCACACCTGCGACATCGGCGACATCTTTTACTCGCGCAGCACTCACGGTGTTTGCCAACAAACACAAAGCGATACTGAACATCATAATGCTGCGTTTAAACATGGGACGACTCCTCGAGCTAACGACGCTTAAAACGGCCATACAGGACTATTAAAGAACTTAGACAACCAACCTTGTTCGGTCGTATTGGCAAAATCACCAGTACCACCATATTGAATTCTCGCATTGGCAATACGTAATGAAGGAATGGTATTGTCTGGTGACACATCATCGGAACGAATAATCCCGGTTAAGCGAATATATTCATTGCCATTATTAAGCATCAGCCACTTCTCACCACTAATGAGCATGTTGCCATTGGCCAATACTTTGACCACATTCACTGAAATATTACCTGCTAAACTGTTGCTCTGAGCGGCATCAGCTTCCCCAGTAAAGGCACTATTTTGAGTTAAGCCAAGCTCAATTGGGTTGCCACCAATGGTTGCCACCCCGCCCGGTACGGTAATTGGATTGAGATTGAAATTTTTATCTTTGGCTAAATCATTACTAGCCGACTTACTTGCTTGAGTTCGTTCTGCAAGGTTAACCACAATAATATCACCAACGCGATGGGCTTTTTTGTCTGCATATAGGTTATTTGCAACAGCTTCAGCGAATAACGAACCAGTCACGCGCGCTTCTATTGCAACTTCTTCTGGATAAACAGGTGCATAAGTCGGGTCATCGGGAACCACGGCATGATTGACGCTTGCACATCCCACCATCGTTATACTCATCAACGCTACGACTAATCTATACATCAGTCATCCCTCTCTCTGATCTGTGTTTACAATTGTTGAGTTGCAAAACTTAACATTTGATCGACGGTAGATATAACCTTTGAGTTCATCTCATAAACACGCTGTGCTTCAATCAAATTCACCAACTCTTCGGTAACATTAACATTGGATGTTTCTAAGGCTCCTTGGCGAATAGAACCAAGGCCATTTTCGGAAGCAATCCCATTTTGCGGTGCACCACTGGCACCAGTTTCTAAATATAAGTTCTGACCTTGAGGCTCTAAGCCCGAAGGATTCACAAAGTCACTCAGGGTAATTTGGCCAATTACCTGACTATCGGTTTGACCGGGCAAGCGAACACTCACTTCACCATCTTCACCCACCGTAAAACTTTGTGCATCGGCTGGTACTTGGATTTCGGGTTGCAGCGGATAACCAGATCCCGGAGTCACTATCGTGCCTTCGTCATTCAAACTAAATTGACCATTACGAGTGTAAGCAGTCGTGCCATCAGGCATTAATACTTCGAAAAAGCCACGACCGTCGATCATCATGTCAAAGGAATTGTCCGTGGTTTGCACATTACCTTGATCGTGATTCTTTTGGGTGGCAATCACCTTTGCGCCGGCGCCAATCATTAGACCGGAAGGCATTTTGGTGTTTTGTGAAGAACGCCCGCCAGGCTGATTCACAGTTTGATAAAGTAAATCTTCAAACACCGCTCGGCTTTTTTTATAACCAATAGTACTAGCGTTAGCGAGGTTATTAGAAATAACCGATACATTGGTTTGCTGGGCATCTAAGCCAGTTTTACTGATCCATAATGCGGGATGCATAGTACACTCCTTATTGCTAGCTTAAGCGCAACAAACTGTTAGTCGCTTTTTCGTTTTCTTCAGCAGTTTTCATCATTTTTATTTGCATTTCGAATTGGCGTTGCATGCTAATCATATGAGTCATCTCTTGGACTGGATTTACATTACTGCCTTCTAATGCACCTTTAGTCAGTTCAACCGTAGCGTCTGGTTGGTATACAGCACCTGTGGTACTTCTAAATAAACCATCACCGCCTTTGCTTAAATCTCCAGCAAAAGGCTTACTCAATTTGATTCGGTTAACTTCTTCCAGGGCATCACCTGGCGCACCTTCAGGTCGTATTTCGATGGTGCCATCTTCACTAATTTCAAGCTTTTCAACAGGTAAAGGGATAATAATCGGTGCATTTTGATTACCCAACACTGGCTGACCTTGCATGGTTTGTAGAACCCCTGCCGCCGAAATCGTAAAGTTGCCATTTCTAGACAATGCTTCTTGACCATCTTTATCTTGAACCGAAATCCAACCTTCTCCCTTAATCGCAACATCTAAATCACGACCCGTGGTTTTTAACATACCGTTGGCAAAATTTTGACTAGGGGTCTCAGTCATGGCAAATACTCGCGACGGTAAACCAGGGCCAAATGCCTGCATCGCTCGTGCGTTTTCTAGATCGGCTTTAAAGCCAGTCGTGTTTGCATTCGCTAGATTATTGCCTCGCACCGCGAGCGACTGCATATTTTGTTTTGCGCCGGTCATCGATATATAAAGTAATTGGTCCATCTTATTCCCTTCGTCAAATAGCTGACTCATGAGAAATAGAGCAATTATGGTGCCAAACAATAAAAACTTATGACAAAACCAATAAAAAACCATATAAATCAAGTAAATAAAAAGGCAGCAAAGGCTGCCTTTTTATTATTATGTCATCCGATATGATTATCGAATTTGAATAATAGTTTGCTGTAGAGTTGAATTCACTTCCAGTGCTCGAGAGTTCGCTTGGAAGTTTCGTTGCGCACTAATTAAGTTAACTAACTGTTCAGTGAGGTTCACGTTGGCTTGTTCTAAGGAAGCAGAGTTAATTTTACCAAAAGTGCCAGAGTTACCTTCACCTGCAATCGCTTCACCACTTAATTGTGTTTGTTGCCAGGATGTATCACCGATTTGTGATAAGCCCTGATTGTTCGCAAACTTAGCCACTGAAACTTTAGCAATATTCGAAGTTTGACCATTACTATAAGACGCAACCACTAAACCGTCAGGCCCAATATCAATCCCAGTTAATTTACCAACTGTCGATCCATCCTGCGAAAGACTAGACACTTCGAAAGCTGCGTTATACTGAGTCGGTCCGTTCAAATTAAAGATAAGCGTTTGCGTAGAATCTACCGAACCCGTCGCCGCATCCCAAACCCCACCAGGGCCATTTGGTGGCGCAGTTCCTAAAGCGACCGTTTCAATAACCGCAGGCACTGTTGATGCTAAGGCCCCCGTACTATCAAATGTTAAAGTAGCCGAAGCCGGAATCGTCGCGTTGGTATTACCCGCGTTTGGCACATGAGCAGTGCCTCCACTCACGTCGGTCGGTTCACCATCAACATAGATCAACTTATGCCAAGTATTTGCCACAGAGGAATCTTTTACAAAGAAGGTTTCCGCAACATGAGAACCACCCTGAGAATCATACACAGTCACCGAAGTTGCTGAGGTATAAGTATTACTATCAGAAGGATCGAAGTCACCAATATCATGAGTCGTGCCACTAGAGGGCAAGTTAAAGCTCATATTGACTTCACTGGTTTGGGTCGGTGTACCAACTTCAGCGCTGATCTGAATGGCGTTTGTCGCCGCCATACTCACTGCCGAAGGAGTACCACTGTTATTAACCGTATATCCCTGTAAATACTGGCCTTGCGAATTCACAATAAAGTTATCCGCATTTAATTTGAAGGCACCAGCACGCGTAAATTCGCGAGTCTGGGTAGTCAAATCAGCAGCCGTAACAAAAAAACCTTCTCCACTAATCGCTAAATCCAAAGCATTCTGGGTAAAGTTCAAACTTCCCTGGTGGAACTGCTGTGCAACATCCACCGTTTTGGTTCCGTTACCCACTGCAGTACGAGCATTTGAGAAAATCGATGTTGCATACACATCGGCAAACTCTGCCCGCGACTCTTTAAAACCAACGGTATTGACGTTCGCAATGTTATTCGCGGTTACGTCAAGATCCTTTTGCGAGGCATTGATGCCGCTCAACGCGATATTAAATGACATCTCTCAATCTCCTATCGTTTATATACTTTACTAGGCTTTGGCAACTTCAAGGACATCGCTCATCGCGATACCACCCAAACCTTCTAAATTGACGACTACGCCAGATGTACCACCAGCCAAACTTACACTACTTACATTCGCGAAAGTTGCGGTGGGTAAACTGATCTCTTTACCGCCCTGAACGCCATTTACTTTGACGTTATATTTTCCATCTGGCATTTGATTCCCGTTGGAATCAGTACCGTCCCAAGAGAAGTTCATATTGCCACTCCCCTCACCTAAATCGATAACTGTAACGACTTCTCCAGCTTCATTTTCAATCGTCACTTTAACATTGGTCGTTGCAGCGCCTGTCACCGCTACCCCTTCAAAACCACTGCCCGTATTGTGGGCATAGTCCAAGGGTACCAATACTTTTTGCCCCACTAGCGTTGAGGCTTGCAAAGCTGCAGACGAATTCATAATCGAGTTCATCGTGTCAAATTTGGTTCCCAGCTCGGCGATACCTTCAGAAGTCTGGAAGGAAGCCATTTGCGCGATCATTTCAGCGTTATCAACTGGCTTACTCGGATCTTGATATTGCAACTGGGTGGTCAATAGCGCGAAAAAGTCTTCCTGCCCTAATGACTGATTATTATTACTTTCCGGAACAATCGACTCAGGTTGCCAACGGTTACCTTGTAGTGGATCAATAGTAGACACGACCTACTCCTTAACTTTTACCCAGATTGAGAGTGCTATTTAGCATTTGCTTCGCAGCTTCAGTGACCTGCACATTCGCTTGATAGGAGCGCGAGGCACTCATCATATCGGCCATTTCTTCAATCACATTAACATTTGGTTTAAAGATATAACCATCTTCATTCGCCATGGGATGTTCTGGGTAATACTCTTTACGCAAAGGGGCATCCGACTCGACAATACCAGCAACTTTAACTTTTGCCGACTCGCCTTGAGCGTTACCCGCACGTTCTAACTCTGCAGCAAACACTGGCTTTCGAGCACGATAGGTTTGGTCAATACTAGAGCTGATGCTGTCAGCATTCGCCAAATTACTGGCGGTAGTATTCAATCTCACCGACTGGGCCTTCATCGCTGAAGCCGAGATATCAAACACGTTGAAGAAACTCATTATTGACCTCCTTTAATCGCATTACGTAAACCAGAAAATTTACTAGACAAAAAGCCGATACCAGCTTGGTATTCCAGACCATTTTGCATAAAATCTGCTTTTTCCTGCTGTATATCGACGGTGTTACCATCGCCCGTGTCGGGCTGGTTGGGGATGCGAAAACCCAATTCTGAAAATTGGCTGCTACCACCGCCCATATGACGATCATTGGTAAGCTGCATGCCACTGTGCTGTCCAGCCTTAGCGGCTGCAAAAGCCTTATTAAAGTCAATATCCTGTGCTTTATAATTAGGTGTATCGGCATTAGCGATATTACTCGCGAGAACCTCAGACCGCCGAGCTCTTACCCCAACCGTATACTGATGAACACCTAATGCTTTATCGAAAGTTATTGCCATACACACCTCTTCACACAATTACAAATGGAAAAATGCAAAAGCTGTGCCAGTGTTTTTTTGACGTTGGGAATACAGAGTAAATAGGAAAGTAAAGCCTGAGTAAGGCGAAGCACTGAATACTTAAGGACCTTTAGCGGCAAAAAGCGGCAAGAGTTGCCTATTCTGCCGCTCTATCGTTGAAATTATTTCAGTTGATATACAATGCCGGGATTACATCGCAACATATTAAATCGATCGGTTAAACCAGTAATTGACTCGGAAGCGCCCAGCATCAAATAGCCATTAGGATTTAAAGCCTGAGCAAATTGATTCAAAATCTTAGATTTTACTTCAGCGTTAAAATAGATAAGCACATTTCGACAGAAAATAATGTCAAACTTACCCATTAATGAATAACTATCGAGTAAATTTAGGGGGCGAAAATTGACATTCTTTCTAACTTTGTCATTCACTCGAAAACGACCATCACTGGTGGCTTCAAAAAATTGACGTTTACGTTCAGGCGATAAACCACGCGCTAAAGCTAAAGAATCGTATTCTCCACGCTTACAATGTTCCAACATTGACGGCGAAATATCGGTCCCTACCACTTGAACGCCCATCG
Organism: Agarivorans sp. QJM3NY_33; assembly: GCF_050870865.2. Taxonomy (NCBI): domain Bacteria; kingdom Pseudomonadati; phylum Pseudomonadota; class Gammaproteobacteria; order Alteromonadales; family Alteromonadaceae; genus Agarivorans; species Agarivorans sp. QJM3NY_33. The sequence continues at coordinate 1,978,425 of NZ_CP194039.2, read as the reverse complement.
ATAAAGCACCAGGTTTTCTCGCTTGATATTCAAGAGCGGTCATCATGATTGAATAAGGCTCTTGTCCCGATGAACTAGCCGCCGACCAAATTTTAACTGGCCGAGTGAGTTTTTGAAATTCAGGAAAAAGCTTATCACCCAATAACTGAAAAGGATAAGTATCACGAAACCATAAGGTTTCGTTGGTTGTCATCGCATCGACCACCGAAGCACGGAGATCTCGCTCGCGTAAACTCATCGCTTTTTGAACCAACTCGGTTAAACTTGCGATAGAGTACTGAGCCATTAGCGGAGACAGACGACTTTTCACTAAATACTGTTTGTTATCGCCTAATACAATTCCACATTGCTTCTCTAAAAAGCCACAGAACTGTTTATATACATCGTCAGTGATTGTTCTCACAAATGCGTCCACACTCTTCTATAACGATTGACGAACAGCCGCAGCCAACTCGTCAGGATTAAATTTAGCAACGAAGGCATTAGCACCAACTTTATTTACCATCGCCTGATTGAATACTCCACTGAGCGAAGTATGTAAGATTATATGTAAATTCTTCAAGTCTGGATGAGAGCGCACCTCTGCGGTCAATGTATAACCATCCATCTCTGGCATTTCTATATCTGAAATAACTAAAGCTATTTGATCAGTAATCGGCCCATCTTTTGCCATGTTCACCAATAATTCATAAGCTTCACGCCCATCTTGGCAAAGGATCGTCTCAACACCCAAAGACGTCACCGCTCTTTTAACCTGATTACGCGCAACCGATGAATCATCAACCACCAATACTTTTTTGTCGTTTTTAACATTTTCGGTTGCTTCATCGACAATCGTCTGACTCACGGTAGTGCTTACAGGAGAAATTTCGTCTAAGATTTTTTCTACATCCAAAATAGAAACCAATTCTTTTTCTACTTCGGTAACCGCTGTCAGATAGTTAAATTTACCAGCTCCTTTTGGTGGTGGCAGAATATCTTCCCAATTCATATTAACAATTCTTTCAACTGAGCCCACTAAAAAGCCTTGGACCGAACGGTTATACTCAGAAATAATAATAAAACACTTAGAAAGATCTTCGATAGGTCGGCCGCCAGTCGCTGAACTTAAGTCGATAACGGAGATGGTTTGACCTCGAATATGCGCCACACCGCGGATCACAGGATTAAGCTTAGGTAATGCAGTTAGCGGAGGACATTGTAATACCTCTTTCACTTTAAAAACATTAATACCGTAGCGCTGAGAACCATTTAACCTAAACAACAACAATTCTAGGCGATTTTGCCCAACCAACTGAGTCCGTTGGTTTACCGAATCTAAAATACCCGCCATACGTTTGTCACTCCTTAGACCTAGAAAAGGGCATTAACTTTGCTTACCCCTGTATACTAATACTTAATCTTACTTAATAGCCGTTTTTTTGACGCCGTTTAACCTAGTGCCAACTTGTTAAGCATAGACAAAAAAGCCAATTGTTACTTTGCTTTAATCGGTATCATATAAGAAATGCTAAAAAAATTTATCACCGCGTTACTATTAATTTTCTTTAGTCTTATAGCTCACACTAGCGAGTTACACCAGCAGCTGGAACAATCAGCTATCGATTTTGTCGACTCTCACATCACTCACAAGCCCGATCAAAAAATTGAGTTAACCGCTAATCAATTGGATGAACGCATCGCTATACCTAACTGCCCTAGTGGCTTTAGCTACAGCTTAGCAAACGGTGAGATAAGGCGTAATACTAGTGTTCTCGTCAGTTGCACAGACGAAACCAATTGGCGATTATACATCCCTGTCAGAAAACAAGTATTATTATTGGTTGTGATTGCCAACGGTCCTCTTCAAGAAGGAGCCGTATTAACTAAACAACACTTAAGTCTATCTTATTTACCGGAAAATCGCTTACGCGGAAGCTACTTTACCGAACTTAGCTCGCTATTAGGTGCTAAGCTTAAACGGAGTTTAAGAAAAGACCAAATAATAAATGGGCGCGATATTTGCTTAGTATGTAAAGGAGATGCTGTGATAATTTCAGCCGGTGCAGGCGGTTTAAGTGTTAGCACTCAGGGAACGGCTTTGTCTAGTGGTAGTATCGGTGATACCATAAAAGTGAGAAACAATAAGTCACAACGCCTAGTCACTGGTCGGATAAAGGCCTTAGGTTTAGTTGAGATAAAACTTTAAATTTTTTCTCAAGTTTTGACATTGAAAGCCGATAGCTATATTGAATACGAAAATTGATTAACTGTGGGGCGCCATTATGGCTTTAAACATTAATAACTTAGGTGGAAGCCGTCCAAGTCAGCTTGACTCTAACCGAGTCACCGACAAAGGGACGAAAGAAAGCACTGAACAACGTTCAACTGCTAGTTCTGCTGCAGCCCAGGATTCAGTTATGCTTACCAACGAAGCACAACAACTCAACCGTATTCAGCAGAATTTGCTCAACGATTCTGACAGCAGAAGTTCTAAGTTAGAATCAATCAAGCAAGCTGTGACCGATGGTACTTATCAAATTGATGCCAATAAGGTAGCCCAAAAAATGGGTGACTTTGAAAGTGAGTTTAATAAAGCTTTTGGATAATTAGCCAATGATCGTAGCCCTACTGAATACTCAAGAGCAGCAACTTAATTTGCTGCTTTCTCTTTTGGAACAAGAAAAGCACGCCTTAGCTGGTGATGATACAATTGCCTTATACGCAATCGCGTCTCAAAAAGAACAAGCTTTAACTGCAATCACTCAGGCTGATCATGATTTAGAGTCGTCGGAACAAACTCAACAATTAATTGACGTTCCTGAGTTAGCCGAGCAAGTTGAGCGGATCCAACAATTACTCAAGCAGTGCCAAGAGTTAAACACTATTAATGGCGAAATTATTCAAGCAAGCAACGAAAAAGTTCGCCAACTGAGCGCGGTAATTGACCAGCTACAAAACCAAAATGCCACAACTTACGATAAATTAGGCAAAAAACATAGCTCACAGCGTATGGGAAAAGGCTTTAAAGCCTAGCTGTAATTACTCGAACGACCATGTAATTAGGCCCCTTACTCCCATAAGAAAGCTCCCCCCTAAATTAAACCGCTAGCTTAGCTTCATTGACTTCAAATCCCACAAATATACTCCGCCAATAGTAAAAACTACCAGAGGTTTTACGGCAAACAAATATCATCTGCCATTCCCTCTAATCCATAAGGCCTAATTGTTCTACGATATATTATTTCTTCACCGTGAGATCTCCATTCGCTGAATAAAATAGGGGATATCATCAAGTTCATGGTCTTACTTTTGACGGCAAGGTAATAGCGTGAAAGGTATCCCTAAAGGACCTAGTCATATAATCAGCTTCACTACTTCAGATGCACTGCGAGCGTTCCGACTGCATCGATATAGTCCTTTATCCACTAATAGTTATGCCCCTTGATAACCATCAATGGTAAGCCACCATTGATAGCAACTTAAGCACTAGATTTTAATGCCGTTAAAAATAGGAGTATGACCATGATTATTTATTATTGATTGTTAAACCAAAAGCTGTCAGGCGAACGGAACAGAGAGCAAATATATCGAAAGTCACCGCAAAAAGTATCACCCAGTAAAATGCAACATTCGCTCTATGAAGAGAGCTTCACTGACTGAATTTCATATTTCAGGCTTAGTTAAAACACTTTTTATATTAGACAAAAATCAATCGAAAAAGATAGGCAGACTTTAAAAACAAAAAACCGCACTGCAAGGTGCGGTTTTCCATGAATGTAATAGACGAGAAACGCTACCCCCGCTCCCCCATTGGAGCCATCGGTTTACTCGCAGCTTGTTTACGCGCTTCGATGATCATCACACCATCGCGCTTCACTGGAGTTGGCACTTTACTTTGGTAAACTTCATTGGGGATCCATTCTTGCGCCGATGCAACCACCACTTTAGATTGAGCACCAACAATTCTCGCGTTCACTAAGATCCCATCGTTAGACTTACTAAAAGTGCCCACTAACAGGTATTCTATTGGTAAACGTTTAGCTAACTCTTTCACATTTCGGCTGTAAACAAAATCACCTTCAGGCGTAATACGAATAAAGCCAGTGGTTTTATAGTCAATCACAGAAAAGCCACTTTGCTGCATCTCATACACAAAACTTTCGGCAATTTGCATACCAAACAGGTCGGTGGTACGTAGGTTATCAAGAGGCACAAATGAGGCAACCCCGATTGGTGTGTCTGCGTTTACAAATTGAGAGCTAGAAACCAAACGCTGTGACATCATATTGACATAATCGGTCAATGTTTTTTTAGCATCAGGGTCACTCTTCATAGTCTCTGGCGGATTTGCTAAGCGGCTCGGTGCACTGCTTAAAAACAGTTGGCCATCTTCGTCCACTAGTCCCTCTAGATAACGCGCATTTTTAACCGGACTTACGTTATTCGAAGGATCCACCACCATCACTTTCTGCATCGAAGAGCTATTGGAGCACCCCAACAACATCGAGGTGGTCATGGCAACCAGTATAATACCTTTCATGTCACGTCCTTAATCGTCCATTACGCTTAAGATATCGGCATGAAAGCGAAATTCTTTACTAAAATTGTATGGTTTTTTGACTCTCTAGGTGCCGAGTTGGAGCCATTGACATAGTAACCCGATATACCTCCCTAAAATCAAGTTGTAATTCGGTCACATACACATCATCAACAGCATAGGCATTAATCACCTTCGCACCTCGAATTACCCCAGCCACCGAAGCCGCTAAACGTTCATTGCCTAACACCAAATCACTCACAGTAGCGGTACTATCAATGTGTTGTCCATAAACTTGCTCGGATAATTCACGGTAAGCATCCAGCTTAGAGGCTTTCATCGCCCGTAATTGCTTGGTTGATTTATCGGCTCCCCTTTGTTGACTAATTGGCGCATAACCAACCGCATTCACTACCGTAAAATCGCCAGGAGGCTGATAAGTCCATTCAACCTGCTTGACCTGAGTCGTCGGAGTACAAGATAGCAATAACAATAGTGCTAAGCTAAAAGACCATATTTTAAAGTACAGTTTGTTCATGGCGTTGTAAGCTCCCATTCATGCTTGTGACTCGAGGAGAGCTTGCTCCTGCGCTATTTGGAATAAATTGATAAGCGGCCGACACCACCTGTTGACTGGCTAAATTAACTAGCCGCAAATTCACATGCCGGCCAGAGGTTGTTCGTTGAAAACTACCAACCACCACATAGCTTATTTGCATTTGTTCGCGTAAAAGTTCTGCATCGCGCGATAAAGAAAATTCACCGTAGCCGGGGTCCATCTGTAAACGTCCGGTGAGTCTTGCCTCAACCGTATGGATCCCCTCTCGGGATAAAGCGGCAAACATTGCCTCTGCAATTTGCCGCCCAAATCCATCACTGGATTGCAAGTTGTCCAAATCAACCACTGAACTAATCGCGACCGTATCTGTAGCACTCAACTCTAAATCATCGGTTAACTGCTTAGAAAGATTATCGACATGTGCGTACAATACTGCATCTTGTTGTTCCCTTGGTTCAACATAAGGATAATTAGTAATATGGTGTAAGCTGGTATTGCATCCTTGTAACGCAAGCACCGCCAGTAGTAAAGTCGTATAACGCATAGTAATCTCCTCCGACTAAACACTATTAAGCAATAACCATTCCAGTCAAAAAAATAACGCTTTTGTTAGGTACAGTTATTGCTAGTTAGTGACGAGGAGGGCCTTATGAAACTATTAATTTTAATGATCGCGATGCTAGTTAGCATTCCCAGTCAAGCAGTGTGGTACGAGGCAAAAGGTCACGCGACCATCATCAGCCAAGATGTTGAGCAGGCACGCAGCAATGCCACCCAAGAAGCGGTCAAACAGCTACTTCTGTATTCTGGCGCCTCGGTAACCAGTATTAGTCAGGTGACCGAAGGCAGACTCACCCTTGATCAATTGGAAGTTGTCTCGAAAGGCTCGTTGCATAACTTAAAAGTATTAGATGAAGGCCGTCGGGGACAGCAGTACTTTGTGGTTTTACAGGCCGATGTTTTCCCGGCTACAGGCCAATGTAAAGCCAGTGGCTTTAGTAAAAACCTGTTGTTACTCCCTCCTTACTTAAAACAACAGAATCAAGTACGAGTAGGACAAATTCACGAAATATCACCCGCCGTGGAGCAACGGACCTATGATATTGCCCGCCAGTTAGGGAGTCAGTTTAATATTAAGCACCCTCCCAAATTACCATTAAATTACCATCAACCGGGAGTGCATGACTTTATTGCGATTAAAGATATTGCTCATCGTTATGGTGCCCAATACCTTTTAGGGATCGAGCTGGAAAATATTTCACTAGATCAAGACTACGCTCCCAAACACTTTAACTTTAGTTACCCCCAACGCTATTTCATTATTAATGTGCGAGTCTATAACGCCATCGACTTAGAAGAGATTTACAACAAACGTTTTTCGGTGAATGCCCCTTGGGAATTTGACGCGCGTGAAATTGTCTCACCTCACTCGGCTAAATTTTGGCGCTCAGCTTATGGGCAAACGGTGAATGATACCCTGCAAACGGTGATTTCGGAGGTGGATGCCTTACTCGCCTGCCAGCCTTTACAGGGGAGTATCGTGAAGGTTCTAGGACCGGACCGCTGGCAAATTAACCTAGGTCATGCCAATCAACTAAATCCGGGGATGTTATTAAGTCTGATCCATCAAAATTATCATTGGGGACAATGGGACATTCCCAGACAAGAACAACATATTGCCGATAGCATGGTACGCATTGAGCAGATTTACCAACAAAGTGCCATTGTGGTCGCCGTCGATCCAACCATGACTGCTAACATCCAACTTGGCGATTTGGTGAGTAAACAATAAAAGTTAGCTCTGTTTGTCTTTGATGATTGCCATACCAATCGCTTAGGATCCATTGAACAGAGGCTAAGCCACGAACGATGAAAAAATGACTTAACTAAATATTCGACCCGCTCCGAAGGAGCCAAAGATCCCGGTCCTTTTTCCTTGAAAGAAAGCTTGAGCGTACTTGGCTTATAAAACCAAGTGACATACTTGTAGTTCATCTTATGCTAATGCTCTGGGAAACGTAAAATCCCTAGCTTTTAACTTGGCGACGAAGTAATCAAACAGTTAGCCGAAGCTTTTCATACGTTTAAAGCTGGGTATAATGAACGCCGCAACACCAAGTACTGTAATATAGGGTTTGCAGAACCATCCCGTCCCCTTAGTTCAGTTGGATAGAACAAGGACCTCCTAAGTCTTAGACGTGAGTTCGAATCTCGCAGGGGACGCCATTTCGTTTTACTTTCCTCAAGATCTTCGGCGCAAACTAAAATTTTGCCGAGACTCGTAGATGTATAACAACTTAGAAAATCAAAAACCTCGAACGACGTCGAGGTTTATGTTGAAAAACACCAAGTAAATGATAACAACGGCTCATCGCTAACCCTGCGCCCAAATAGAGCAGTCAACGAATGAACAGCTATGACACGATAGTTCCCGCGCCCGTCATCGCTTTACACACGTAAATAGTTTCTTTTAAACCAGTTTGAGCCTGATAATATTGCTCGACCGCTTGGCATACACCATCGACCAAAGACGGTGGCATAAGAGCAACAACACAACCACCAAAGCCACCACCAGTCATCCTTACTCCGCCTTGCGCGCCAATTTGTTGCTTCACAATATCCACCAGCGCGTCCACCTCAGGCACGGTAATTTCAAAATCATCACGCATCGAGGCATGTGATTGCTCCATTAACACACTCAGCTTAGCCATATCATTGGCTTTTAGGGCCTCGGCTGCGGCCAAAGTACGGGCATTTTCAGTAATGACGTGTCTAGCTCGTTTGGCTACTATCGGCTCAAGCGTCGCTGCTTTCTCGTTAAATAAGGTTTCGCTCACATCCCGTAAAGCGCTTACCCCCAAACCGCGTGCCGCTGCTTCACACTGCTCGCGGCGAGTATTGTATTCACTGTCAACCAGACCGCGTTTTTTATTGGAGTTAATAATCACCACCGCCATTTCTTCGGGCATGGCGACTGCGGTAGTCTCTAAAGAGCGGCAATCAATTAATAATGCATGATTGGCCTGTCCCTCTGCCGAAATCAGCTGATCCATAATGCCGCAATTACAACCGACGAAGTTATTCTCCGCGGCCTGACCAATTAAAGCGATTTCTTGCTGAGTAATAGCTAAATCAAATAGAGTCTTAAAGGTTTGTCCAATCACCACTTCTAAAGCAGCCGATGAACTTAAACCCGCGCCTTGTGGGACATTGCCACTCACGGCAATATCGGCACCACCCAATTGATAGCCTTTATTTAATAGACAGCTAATCACGCCTCTAACATAGTTCACCCACATACAGTTTTGGTCAAACAGCAAGGGCTGAGTAATATCAAACTCATTAATTTGATTATTATAATCTACCGATATCACTCGTACCATGCTATCACTCCGCGGTGCTGCCACGACGACGGCTTGATAATCAATGGCACAGGGCAATACAAAACCATCGTTATAATCGGTATGCTCACCAATTAGATTCACTCGCCCTGGCGCCTGAATAAAGTAACTCGCAGAGGCCCCGGTCATTTCCATAAAAGCCGCGGAGACTTTGTCAATCAATCGTTGAGTGCGATTAGTCATGGTTAACCCCTTGTGGTTGATCTTGTTGTTTATAATGCACGTCACTTAGATCTCGTAAACGAGCGGCGGCTTGTTCCGCAGTCAAATCTCGTTGGCTTTCCGCCAACATTTCATAACCCACCATAAACTTGCGAACACTGGCAGAACGCAGCAAAGGTGGATAGAACAAAGCATGCAACTGCCAATGTTCTGTTGAGGTATCCCCGTCTTTAAAGAAAGGCGCGTAGTGCCAGCCCATCGAATAAGGAAAGGAACACTGAAACAAATTATCATAACGGCTGGTCAATTTTTTAATGGCAAGAGCCAAATCATCACGCTGTTCGTTCGACAATTCACTCATCCGGCGAATATGAGTTTTGGGCAGCAACATGGTTTCAAATGGCCAAGCTGCCCAATAAGGCACCACCGCTAACCAATGTTCTGTTTCAACCACGGTACGGATCCCTTTCACTTGCTCCTGTGTCACGTAATCCAAGAGTAAATTGCGTCCATATTGTTGATAGTAAGCTCGCAAATGTTGATCTTTGCGCTCTATCTCATTGGGTAAAAAACTGTTTGCCCAAATTTGTCCATGTGGATGCGGTTGCGAACAGCCCATGGTTTCGCCTTTATTTTCGAAGGCTTGTACCCATAAATAGTCCTTACCCAGCGCTTCAATCTGTTCATTCCAAGTATCGATGACGCCGCGGATCGCGCTCACTGGCAACTCGGGTAAAGTTTTACTGTGATCTGGCGAGAAACAAATCACTCGACTTAAACCCCGCGCTTGTTGACTCACAAACAAAGGGTTGTCTGATTTTGGAACATCAGGAGAATCGGTCATCAAAGCAGCGAAATCGTTACTAAAAACATAAGTGCCTTGGTAGTCTGGATTTTTGTCCCCAGAGATACGCGTATTAGTAGGGCACAAGAAGCAACCCGCATCATAACTGGCCAGTGCTTCCTTTGAGGGCGTTTCATCTTGACCGCTCCATGGGCGCTTAGCCCGATGCGGTGAAACTAAAATCCACTGGCCACTTAAGGGGTTATACCGACGATGCGGATGTTCAGTTGGGTCAAATACCTGATCTAACATAATTGTTCTCTACTCCGTTAAAGGCGTCGATCTAGACGCACTCTAAATAAATGTTTATTGCTCATAACCATTAGGATTCTTCGATTGCCAGTGCCATGTGTCAGCACTCATCTGCTCAATACTTCGACTAGCTTTCCAGCCCAACAACTGTGCCGCCTTATCGGTCGCGGCCCAACATTCACTAATATCACCGCCGCGACGAGGGCAAATTTGATAGGGAATTGGATGTCCACAGGCTTCCTCAAAGGCTTTCACCATTTCCAAGACCGAACTTCCCTTTCCTGTGCCCAAATTGAAGATATGCAAGCCGGCCGTTTGAGCCACCGCCTTTAAGCTTGCGATATGTCCATCGGCTAAATCCATGACATGAATATAATCACGCACCCCAGTACCATCGGCGGTGAGGTAATCATCGCCAAAAATAGACAAACTTTCCCGGCGTCCTACCGCCACTTGAGCAATAAATGGCATTAAATTATTAGGGATCCCCTGAGGGTCTTCCCCGATTAAACCACTCGGATGAGCACCAACTGGATTAAAGTAACGTAGCAAGGCAATACTCAAATCAGGCGCGGCTTGCTGAATATCTCGCAAGCATTCTTCCACCATGTATTTACTTCGACCATAGGGATTTGTTACCGCGCCGGTCGTAAAACTTTCATCAATAGGCATATTTTCCGGTTCGCCATAAACTGTCGCAGAAGAGCTAAAAATCAGGCTTTTTACACCTGACTGGCGCATCACATCCACTAAAACTAACGAACCATAAACATTGTTATCATAGTATTCAAAAGGCTTCAGTACCGACTCCCCCACCGCCTTTAAACCAGCAAAGTGGATCACTGATTCAATCTGGTGTTCACTGAAAATCTGGTCTAATAAACGACGGTCACGTACATCACCTTGATAAAAATCTGGTTTATGGCCACTGAGTTGGGCGATCCGCTCAAGCACTTCAAGTTTACTATTTGATAGGTTGTCCAAGATAAGCGGCGTAAAGCCAGCTTCAATCATCTGCACACAAGTATGGCTACCAATGTAGCCCATACCGCCAGTCACCAAGATCTTTTTCATCACATTCTCCATTTACAATGCGCTGCAGCTGAAAGTGCTTCGATTCAAATTGAATACACCGCTCAACTTACCAATGGCTTTATTGAAACACGAAAGGGTAAACGTTTCCACTCCATTCCTTCAAGAGTTGAGATCTCGGTCATCCTTTGGTAAATATTAAAGTTGATAATTAAAGTTAACGAAACATTTTTGCTACAAAATCTGGTATACAGGCCGTATAAATGGTTAAATCCGCCAATAAAGTAAGGCTTAAAGGCTAAGTAGATCCTTCATCTTCAGCACCCGCCTCATTAAATTTAAAATTAAAAAACCAACAACCTTAGTGTTAACGTTTACCTTAACTGGTAATTCTATTCAGAAAATTGCTACGCAAGCACCCTCGAGTGATCACAAGGCATGAACTCAGAACAATGGTGAACTTTGTTAACCAGCCATAACGCTGGGTATCGAGTTCTGTTGCCAAAATATCTAACCGGATAATTTGGCAATGTAAGCGGTAAATAGAGAATAAACAGGGAAAACAGCATCGCGCAAGCTCCCAGATTCTGTGCAAATCGCCAAGCTTTGATGCGGGTAGCTCACTAAATGAAACATTATTCCAAAATAACTTTAGCTTACACTTGTTCGCCGAACTAAATCTCACTAAAATGCAGCCACATTTGGGCAGTTTGCCTTCATCGATTTACAGGTAAGAACACATGCAACACATCGTTACCTTGCTCAGCCAGCAAGCGCAATTACAAGCGCAACAAGTCGCGCTCAAGATCTGGCGGGACCAAGCTTGGCAATGTTTTTCATGGAAAGATTTTTCTCAGCAATGGACTCAAATTGCCAAAGGTTTAATTCACTTAGGTCACCAGCAGGGTGAACGGGTGGCGATTATGTCGCCCAACATGCCCGAATGGACCATTGCGGATGTCGGTATTTTGGCGGCTGGTGGCTGCGTGGTGCCCATCTACCCCACCAATACCCTAGAACAAAGCCAATACATCTTAGCTGATGCCAATTGTAAGATCTTGTTTGTAGGGCAAGCCGAACAAGTTGAATCTGGTGTGGAGTTACTTGCAGCTGGACACATCGAAACCGTAATTTGTTTTGAAGACAGCGAATATACGGAACAGTCCAACATTCTTAGCTGGCAACAGCTACTAAGCCTAGCCAACAGCGCCGATCAACAACAGTTTAACGCTCGCCAAAAAAACCTTCAAACAGATGATTTGGCAACGCTGATCTACACCTCTGGCACAACAGGCGATCCCAAAGGCGTGATGCTCGATCATGCGAATTTTTCCGCAGCCTTTGCCATGCATCAACAACGGATCAAAGTCACAAGCGACGATACCTCATTAAGTTTTTTACCGCTTAGTCATGTTTTTGAACGCGCCTGGACCTATTACGTTCTATCTCAAGGTGCAACCAACGTCTATTTGGAAGACCCTTCACAGGTACAACAAGCCTTACCAAGAACCCAACCCACACTGATGTGCAGCGTACCGCGTTTATACGAAAAAATTCACGCAGCTATTTTGCAAAAAGTCGCGACGGCATCCAAACCACGCCAAACCCTGTTCTATTGGGCAATGTCGGTGGCCCAAAGCTGCCTGCAGGCCAAGCAAAACCAAACTAAGCAGTCGCCTTGGTTAAGGCTTCGCTACCAAATCGCCAACCAATTAGTATTAAGCAAAATTCGCGGCTTCTTTGGACCCGCGCGGATCCTCCCCTGCTCGGGTGCGCGTTTGGCCGATGACATCAATCGGTTCTTTCAAAGCATAGAAGTTCCCATTATTTATGGATATGGTATGACCGAATCCACCGCAACCATCGCCTGTTACACTGAAGGACATCAAAAGCTGGGCTCGATTGGCCAAGCACTCGAAGGCTTACAAGTTAAAATTTCCCAGCAAGGAGAAATTTTACTCAAAGGCCCTACCGTCATGCGCGGCTACTTTAATAAACCAGAAGCCACCGCCGAAACGATTGTTGGAGGTTGGTTGCATACTGGCGATGCGGGAACCATCGATGCACAAGGTAATCTGGTATTGACCGAGCGAATCAAAGAATTAATGAAAACCTCGGGTGGTAAGTATATAGCACCGCAACGGGTAGAAGGCGCACTGATCCGTGAACCCTTATTTGAACAAGTGGCAATTATTGCCGATGCACGACATTTTGTCTCGGCGCTAATCGTCCCCGCGTTTGAAGCCTTGGAGTTACACGCCAAACAGCTCGGGATAAAATGGCAACATCGTAGCGAGTTATTAGAACATGCTGAAATCAAAGCCCTCATATCTAGCAAACTCAAGCAGGTACAAACCAACCTCGCTCGCTTTGAGCAAGTGAAACAATTTACCCTGTTACCTCGAGAATTCTGTATGAAGCAAGGTGAATTAACCCCTACCCTAAAACTACGCCGTGCCGTGATCGAGAATCGCTTTGCCGAACAAATTAATGCCATGTATGCAGAGCGGGCTCCCGCATAAATATACAAGCGATAAAAAAGACGCGAATGGCGTCTTTTTTATCAGTCGATTCATTTGTGAAGAATGAGATAAACTAGGCTTCCCATTGCTGACGCATTTTTTCAATGGTATCTAGACTCACGCCATGAATATTCGAATAATTTGCGGTGCAGCAAATAATCTTGAGCGTTGCACCGTATTGTTTAGCCAACGCGCGATAAGGCGCCATTTCCCATTGCCGAACAAAGGTATTAGCCACTACCACATCCTTACCTAAAGCTAAATAAGCCGCGGTTTGCTGCTGACACCACTGGTGGGCCTGTGCAATTTCTTCGCCCCGATAATGATAGTTTCCCAGCGCATCGACAAAGTACATATCGGCTTCGAGATGCACCGCAGCTAAGCTAGCAGCAAGGCTTGATTTTCCGCTACCGGGTAAGCCGCGGATCAATGTTAAAGTCTGCATATCAGAGAAACCTCAGGCTAGCTCGACCAACCTAGATAAAAACCGCCATGGTTCGCTCCCTTCATCTTAAACCATGCGCCCAAATAAACGAATTAGGTTCGATAAAGCACTTTAACCACGTGCCAGCCAAACTTGGTTTTCACCAAATGAGGCACCAATAGCTCGCCACTAAAACACACCTTATCAAACTGCGGCACCATTTGGCCGCGACGAAACTCACCTAAATCACCGCCCTTTTTCCCTGAAGGACAAGAAGAATATTTCCTGGCCAAGCTTTGAAACTTAGCCCCTTTTTTAAGTTGCTGAATAATGTCTTCTGCTTGTTGTTTGTGCTTTACCAAAATATGTAAAGCAGCTGCGGTACTTGCCATCTATTTTCCTATCTACCACTTAGAATAATGAGCGTCAACAAAGCGATAGTAATCACGTTGTTGACAGCTGTGAGCGAATACCAAACTTAAAGTTCTCAGCAAGATAAATTGGCTCACTATACCGAGATTGCAAACCAATTTAAGGCAAACAAAAGTTTAAAAGCCGTATTGGCGCTAAGGCTTATCCCAAGTTCAGTTATTACGATAAACTATCGACAAAGTTTAGCAGCTTGGCGATCAATAGTCCCGCGCCCCCCTTACAACTCAAATCTGCCCCCAAGACCAACAAGCATTGCGTAAACAATCAACAAAATAACTAAAGAGTCAAGATAATCAGCAGCATACTCTTTTAGCGGCTGTCATCTAATGCTAAGCTAAGCTCATATTTACAGCCTTAGGCAATGGAAATGCGTTTAAGCAAATTATTAATTTCAGCCCTGTTTTCAAGCACCATGTTAGGGTGTACTCAAGACTATAAAAGTGGTCAAGAACTAGTCGATATCGCCATCAACGGCCTCCCCGAAGCGCAACTCACTGAACAACAACGTCTCGATTTGGGCTTCGCTGCCCTCTATATTAAATACGGCGAGCATCCTCGAACCTATATCGCCCTTGCCAAAGCCAATCAAGACCAAAGAATTTGGGCTGCCACCGATGGGATAACTCTGGTTACCCGCAACGGACAAATCATTCGCAGTGACGGCCTCCCTTTTGCAAATAGCGGGGTACGCTACCAAGGGCAAAATCCATTCACTTTAGGATTAATCTCGGCAAGCAAACAAGCCACGTTCTCAGCCACCCGAGATTTTATTTCTGAAGGTTTATTCAACGTATCAAGTCATTCCACCTTCACATTACATGAAACCAGCACACAAATGATCGCGGGTAGCGAGCGACAAGTGCAAAGGGTTAGCGAACAATTAGCGGTACCCAGCCTCAACTTTCACACCACGAATCAGTACTGGGTCGAACAAAGCAATCACAAACAAGTGGTTTGGCGCAGCGAACAACAGCTTGGCCCCGACCAACCAATCATATTTTTAGAAACGCTAATGCCTTATTACGATGATATTTAATTCGTCATTGCAGAGCTAACAAGGAAGAATTTTATGCGCTTATTGCGTAACCAACGACAGGAGAGCAGCTCTCCAAATCTGGCTATTTCATCTCAACCAAAGGACTTACCGCTGAGCCGTCGGGTTTATAACAAAGCCTTTCAAGCCGCCAGCCAATTGCTTTATGTAGGCCTAGCCCTTGCCAGCCTTCATATAGTAACAAGCGACGCCGAAACTTTAAGTCAAGCGCCAGCAAATGAGCAAACAGCCACATCGATGGTGGTTAGCGTTCAACAAGGCCAAGCAACTCAAGACTATACTCTGCCCGTTGACTCACGTTTAAGCCAAGTGATGATGCAAGTTGAACTCAGCGACAATGATTATTGGTATGCCATGGCTTGGCTACGTCCGACCAACCAAGCCATTTACCAAGATAAAAAAACGCAATTGTTGGCATTAATTGAGCAACAAATGGAGCAGGATAAATATGCCGAGCAATGGCGCCTAGTCAAACAACAAGTTTCTGCAATAATTCCCACTAATCGTTATACGGTACCTGTGCACCCCGATCGCGTGTTTGCGGCACCAGAGCAAAACTACTTGCTTAAGGCGCATGACCAATTGGTCATTCCAACTCGGCCAAGCACTGTCCACATGACTGGATTTATTCCGACACAACAACTGGCACACCAGCCCAAACAAGATATCACCAAGTACCTAAGAGCTTATCAGCCCTTCGATCTTGCGGACAATAGCTATGTTTGGCTGATTAAACCCGATAGCAGTATTCAACAACTGCCAATCGCTTATTGGAACAAACAGCAAAGCCAGCCAATTGCGCCAGGTAGCATCATTTATGTGCCTGCGAAGTCTCAGCTGTTTTCAACGCAATACCAACAAATCAACCAGCTCTACCTTGAGCTTTTACAGAACCAATACATAGGAAGCGCTCAAGGTGAATAAATTCAACCGTCCCAAAATAAACGCAATAGCAAGCAACAATACTATCTCCTTGGTCAGCATCGCCATCAGTTGTGCGCTCTGTAGCAATATTAGCTTGGCAGCCCCCAGCCAATCAGACTATGGTGGCGCAGGCCTGATGCAAATGCCGTCGGCAAGAATGAGCCCAGAGGGTGAGTTTGCGTTTAATATCAACTACGTTGACCCTTACATTCGGGGGGCAGTTGCTGTCACCCCCGTGCCCTGGTTCGAAGGGGTGATTCGCTACACCTCGGTAGAAAACCGTTTATATAGCCCTTACCCCGGTTATAGTGGCGATCAAAGTTATAAAGATAAAGGCTTCGATGCCAAGTTTAGGCTTTGGCAAGAATCCTATTATTTACCTGAAGTCGCCGTTGGATTCCGAGATATTGGTGGAACAGGCTTATTCTCTAGTGAATATCTCGCAGCGAGTAAACGCTGGGGCAAACTTGATTTTACTCTCGGCATGGGCTGGGGCTACTTAGCCCATGGCAGCAGCATCAGCAATCCCTTCTGTAAGCTTAAAGAAGGGGCTTGTAATCGACCAGCCTGGACCGCTAGTGATGATGACCGAGGCGGCAAAGTCGGTTTTGGTAATTTTTTCCGTGGTGAGCAAGTCGGTTTATTTGCCGGCTTGGAGTATCAAACGCCCATTCAGGGTTTAAGTCTTAAACTTGAATATGACTCGAATGACTATCAAAACGAAGGCTTAAATAATCAATTTAGCCAAAGTTTACCGATTAATGTTGGCGCGGTATATTCTTGGGGAGACTATGTGCAATTTAGCCTCGGTTACGAGCGAGGCAATACTGTAATGGCAGGTTTTACCCTACGCACCAATTATCAAACCGTTCCCAATCAAATCAAACTTGATGCACCACCAGAGCCAATTAAGGCCCAAATGGTAACGAGTAACGCAACCACCGATTATGATGAACTAGTGGAAGCGCTTGCAGATAATGCGGGCCTATTAGCAAAACAAGTAGTCATCAGCGAAAAGCAAGCGAGTATTACCGGAGAGCAAATAAAATACCGAGATCGTAGCGAAGCGGATCAACGGATCGCCCGGATACTCAGTAATCGACTGCCCGAGTCCGTCACCGAGTTTGATATTATAGAAAACGCACAAAATTTACCGCTTTATCAAACTACCATTCAGCGAGATCAATTTTTACAAGTGGCCAACCATCAACTTGAGCCTCAGCAAACATTAAAATATGCGGAAACACAGGCGCATTATGGTGACCATCAATCAAATGACAAACAATCAATCACCGAGGTCAAACGCAAACCTTGGAACGTATCCTTATACCCCGGTTTAACCCAAAGCCTCGGTAGCCCAGAAACGTTCTACTTTTATGCATTATCGCTACATTTGGCCGGTGAGTACCAACTCACTGATAAGCTCAAGGCTGATGGGGTCACCTCATGGACAATTGCGGATAACTACGACAAGTTTAATTACAAAGTTGATCAAACCACCGGTGCAATCCCCCGCTCTCGCACCTATATTCGCGAATACCTCACCGATAGTGATGTAGGCTTATCAAACTTACAACTCACTTGGTTCGATAGTTATGGTAAAAGCCTTTATGCCCAATATTATGGGGGTTACCTTGAGTTTATGTACGGCGGAATTGGCGGTGAGTGGCTGTACCGGCCCTATAACAGCCCGTTCGCCTTTGGGGTAGATATGAACCGAGTCAAACAGCGTGATTTTAATCGTGGTTTCGGCTTTAGAGATTACGAAGTGACCACAGGCCATGCTGCACTCTATTGGCAAACCCCGTGGTACAACATCCATACCGAGCTATCTGCGGGTCAATATCTCTCTGGAGATCGCGGCTTCACGGTTGATTTATCAAGAGAGTTCGACAACGGTACTATCGCTGGTATATTTTTCACCAAAACCGATGTAAGTGCGAAAGACTACGGGGAAGGCAGCTTTAACAAAGGCTTTTACATTAAAATTCCTTTCGACATGATGCTCACTCGTTCCAGCACCAAATATGCCGCCTTTAGCTGGGTGCCCTTAACACGTGACGGTGGTCAAAAACTTATACGTAAGTACAGCTTATACGACCTCACCAAGGCCAAAGGACGAAACAGCGTAGGCACTCACTAAGACCAACCTACGATTTCTTAAAATAATAAAAAAGGCGCTCTAAGCGCCTTTTTTATTTAGATCAAATTAAAATATTAATCACTGCCAAACAGATCCCGAGTATAGACTTTATCGGCAACATCTTTGATTTCATCCACCATCCGATTAGCAATAATCACGTCGCAGCTTTGTTTAAACTCGTTTAGGTCACGTACGACTTTTGAGCGATAAAACTCATCTTGCGCCATCACCGGTTCGTAAATCACAACTTCAATACCCTTGGCTTTAATCCGCTTCATAATCCCCTGGATACTCGAGGCCCGGAAATTATCTGAGCCCGCTTTCATGATCAGGCGATATACTCCGACTCGTTGCGGGTTACGCTTCACAATCGAGTCAGCGATAAAATCTTTGCGGGTGGTATTTGCATCCACGATTGCGCCAATAATATTATTGGGTACGTTTTTATAGTTGGCCAATAGCTGTTTGGTATCTTTAGGTAAACAATAACCCCCGTAACCAAAAGAAGGATTGTTATAATGACTGCCAATACGAGGGTCTAGACCGACACCTTGTATAATATGACGACTACTCAGACCATGGGTCTCAGCATAGGTGTCTAGCTCGTTAAAATAAGCCACGCGCAACGCCAAATAAGTATTAGCAAACAACTTAATTGCTTCCGCCTCGGTTGAATCGGTCAATAATACGTCAATATTTTCTTTTATCGCACCTTCGACCAACAAGTTAGCAAAAATTTCCGCTCGCTCCGAAACCTCGCCCACCACAATTCGAGAAGGATGCAAATTATCGTACAGTGCTCTGCCCTCTCGCAAAAACTCTGGAGAGAAGATAATATTATCTACAGCAAATTTTTCACGAACGGACTTGGTATAACCAACCGGTACCGTGGATTTAATCACCATCACCGCTGAAGGATTAATCTCTAGTACATCTTTAATCACCGCTTCGACCGACTGGGTATTAAAGTAGTTGGTTTCAGGATCATAGTCGGTCGGCGTAGAGATAATTACATAATCTGCGCCTTTATAGGCCAGCTGTTTATCTAACGTGGCCGTAAAATCCAACACTTTATTGGTTAAAAAACTTTCGATTTCTGTATCGGCAATTGGTGATTTCTGATGATTAAGCATCTCAATTTTATCAGGAACAATGTCAACTGCCACCACCTCATGGTGTTGAGAGAGTAACATCGCGTTTGATAGGCCAACATAGCCCGTTCCTGCCACTGCTATTTTCATTATATTATTCTCTAATAAACTTAATATAACTGGTACCCACTAACCATTACTTTAACTAAAACTAATGGCTAAGCTAGGTTTAATTTGGATAATTATGAAATGATGTTTCCTGAATACCCTACAAAGAAAGACATAAACTATGACAAGAGAGCCCATTAATTCTACGAATTAACAACTTTGCTTACATCAACCAAATTTAACTGCTGAGTTTTATCATGATTCCAAACTAAATCACCAATTCCATCAGTTGGATTAAATCCGGTGGGAGCCTCTAACAAAAGCTCTCTAATTCTTTCATGGTCAACGCTATGACAAGCTAGATCAAGCTTATCAAGCAATTCCACATACTCATTAAGGGGTAAATCTACTTCATGTGCGGTCATAATGCGCTCATGCGCTGTTTTATTTACGTTGTCCCCAATCAGCAGCTCTTCATAAAGCTTTTCACCTGGCCGCAAGCCTGTGTACTTAATTTCAATATCACCATGCGGGTTAGACTCAGACTTAAGCTCTAATCCAGACAAGCGGATTAGGTTGATGGCTAAATCGGTAATTTTCACCGATTCCCCCATATCCAATACAAATACATCGCCACCTTTGCCCATCGCTCCCGCTTGAATAACCAGCTGGGCCGCTTCAGGAATCGTCATGAAATAACGTGTAATATCCGGGTGAGTAACTGTAACAGGGCCACCTTTAGTAATTTGCTTCTTGAATAAAGGAATCACCGAACCAGAAGAGCCAAGCACATTACCAAAACGAACCATACAGAAACGAGTACCATTGGGCTTACTATTCTCTTGTTTAGCCAATGCTTGCAAGCCCAGCTCCGCCATCCGTTTAGTGGTTCCCATTACATTGGTGGGCCGCACAGCTTTATCAGTAGAGATAAGCACGAAAGATTCGACTTTAGCTTCAATCGCGGCGCAAGCAGTATAATACGTTCCGTAGATATTATTTCTCACGCCTTCTATAACATTAAACTCAACTAAGGGCACATGCTTATAAGCTGCGGCGTGATATACCGTTTGCACATTAAACGACTTCATTGCCGTTTCTAAACGATGAGGTCGTTGTACCGACCCCATTAATGGAATAATTTCAAAATCTAAATCTTGTTCGACTTTGATTTGATATAATTCATGGTCGATTTGATACAAACCAAACTCTGATAATTCGAACAAAACAATGGCTTTAGGCGAATTCATCACGATTTGACGGCATAATTCTGAGCCAATAGAACCACCGGCCCCTGTTACCATTACTACTTTGTTCTTAATATTGGCTTCCAGTAACACTTGTTGGGGGGCTACGGGATCTCGCCCGAGCAAATCTTCAATTGATACCTCTTGAAGCTCATCGATTTTAGCTTTACCTGAAACAATATCCGTCATTTCAGGTACGGTTCTAACTTCAACCTGTAACTTGGCTAGCTCATCCAAGATCACTTTACGACGGGCTCTACTCGCACTAGGTAAGGCCAATAGCACTTGGGATATTTTGTACTTTTCAATTAAACAGGCCATATCATCGAGTTGCATAACCGGCAAACCAAGAATGACGGTTTTCCTTAAGGTAAGATCATCATCGATGAAGGCGCGAACACGATACTGGCCACTGCTACGCAATGCCATAGCCAACTGCCTACCGCCCGTTCCTGCGCCATAAATCAGTACTTCTTCACTTTGTTTTGCATAACTTTGAGCGACCAAGGAGCGCACAATCACCCTTGGCCCACCGCAAAACAAAGCCAAAAATGCACCATAAATGATAGGGACTGTACGAGGAAGCGGATCACTCATATAAAAGCTTAATGCAGCTAGTAAAATAGCAGAGATAATGGCACCAGCGGTAACAACAAAAAGCGCTTGAAAAGTGAGGAATCGAATGACAGCTCGATATAAACCAAGACGAGCAAACAACAATACAGTGACAAAACTAACCGCTAAGGCCATGCCCCACACGGCAGGGTTATACAAAAAGTGGCTATTACCTAAACGTACTAACAGGGCTAAATGAAAAGCCGAAAAAATTAACCCGACATCAACCAAAACACCAACAATACGTTTACGAGTTCGCGACAGCTGCCAAATAAAATCAAGACGTTGCATAAATTCTACTATTTTTATTCTTATATTATCCATTTACTCAAAAATCCCATAGCATCAATAAAATAAACTGGAGTCACGGATTTTGGAGAGAATGTACCCGCTCTAATTATAGCAGTAAGCAAACACAGATTAATGTGCTCGGTACAAGCTAACTAAGAAGCATGATGTTAACACATCTGAGCTATTTAACAGCATCTCCACCACCCTTTCCGGTTGCAGTCATAAGAATGTACTTAAAATAGGCCTTAAGAGTGAGAGTATCGATCATCAATCTGTCTGTTTTAGCTAGCAGTTGCGGTGTAGACATATCAATATTTTGCACTTGGGCTAAACCAGTAATACCGGGCAATACATCATAAACGCCCAAGGCATCACGCTCTTGGATTAGCTCTTCTTGATTGAACAAATTTGGCCGAGGACCTACCAAACTCATTTCACCTTTGAGTACGTTAATCAACTGAGGCAGCTCGTCAATCTTGGTTTTACGCAAAAAACCACCCAACTTAGTAATTGAAGCATTACTAGCTAGATGGCTAGCAACAGATTTAGTTTCAACTGACATGGTGCGAAACTTAATCAACTTAAATGGCTTTTTACTGCGGCCAACACGTTCTTGAACAAAAATGGGAGAACCCGTGTCGAATAGGCCGATGATAGTTACAGCAACTAATACTGGCCACAAAAAAAGTAGCCCCAAAAATGAGGCCAATAGATCAAAAATTCTAATCAAAATAAGAGATATAACCATACGTCATTACCAGTCTGCTACTATTTTATTAAGAGCTTCTTTTGTTGTCTCTAGAGGCTTCCAATCTAATTCTTGCTTCGCATAACTATTATCAATTACTAAATCCGATAATAATTGAGTGGACATCTTCTTTCGTCCTAGGCAACACAAAAAAGAATGAAGAATGAACGAAGGTACTGGCAACAGAAGCGTTTTGTTATCACTAAGCTCTACCAACAAATCTCGCGTTGAAATAGTCCCGTCGTCTGCGATCAAAAATGTTTTATTACTAGCATTAGGATGTTTACAGCAAATAGCTATAAAATTCGCTAAATTATTAACAGAAACAAAACTTTTGCGATTATAAACATAGCCAAAAGGAAGAGGTAAGCGGGTTCTCATCAGCTTAATTAACTGACCAAAATTACCGGGAGCCCCTTTTCCATAAACTAGCGGGGGCCTGATAACGACTAACTCAAACCCCAATTCTTCTGATAAAATTCTCAAACCATTTTCAGCTTCAAATTTAGACTTCCCATAATCTGTTACAGGCATTGGGATGGAGTCCTCGGAAAATATTTCCCCTTTTCTCGTTTTGGAGCCATTAACACCTATAGAACTAACAAACACAAATCGTTTCATTCCTTTATGAAACATCTGTTTAGCCAATTCAAGTGAGACGTCTTTATTGAAGCGCAGAAAATCCTCTAGCGGTTTTTTACTCTTATCATTAAGTATATGAGCTCTAGCTGCCAAGTGAACTACGGTGTCATACTCACCATGGATCGTTTTACCTTCTAGCAGCTCCTCAAGGTCAAAAGAAACCCAATTAACAGCAGAAGAGCACGCCTTAGGCCCTCTAGCCAACCCCGTAACCTTCTCATTAGAAAGCTGGGAAAGCAATGTGCGTCCTATAAAGCCACTAGCTCCAGTAACTAAAGTATTCATAATTAACGAACCTTAACTTCAGCGGCCTTAAAAAGGCTATTTTTAGCTCGCTTAAATGTCGCACCTATTAAATGGTTGCTTATGTAATAAAGCGAGTGAATTATAGATAGTTTTTCAATATTTCGATATAAACTCCAAGTGTAAAGCATTGTATTAAATTTAGCCGAAGAAATACTACCTTTTCTCAAACGATAATAAGCTAAAGGCTTTTGCAAGCCATAACCTTTAATACCCATTTTGGTGATTTTCAACCAAAGCCCAAAATCCTGGCGCTTACGAATATCCGGCATTAATACCTTTCCCAGCTTGTTTGTATCATAAATAGCTGTTAGACAGGCAATAACATTTCCTTTCAGTAGCTTAGAATAAGTAACTTCCTTTGGTGCCCTAACTGTGGTAGTTACCTGACCCTCTTCAGTTAAAAACTGATAAGATGAAAATGAAAAAGCTATATCATTAAACTTCATAAAATCTAGCTGTTCTTGCAACTTGTTAGGCAACCAAACGTCATCACTATCTAAGAAGGCAATAAAGCGACCTTGAGCCTCTCGAATACCGTCATTACGAGCCTTAGCGGCGCCACCTCCCTCCACTCTATTTATAATTCTAAATCGACTATCTTTCTCGACAAAGCTCTGTGCGATAGATAAAGAGCTATCCGTTGAACAATCATTAATTAACAAAGCCTCCCATTGTTGATACGTTTGTAGTCGAATAGATTCTAATGTTTCTTCCAAAAAATCTTCGGCATTAAAAATTGGAGTAATTATCGTTGTTTCAACATTCATATTTTACAAATTTCTATCTTTCTAAAGCTCTTGTTGCCTAAACTATTGCCAAAGTTTTCCTAAGGCAACGTCGTAAGATTTATTACTAAAGCGCTCAAAACCACTTCCAGGTGTAAGAGTTATCTCTCCGAAAAATATTTGACCTTCATGAAGATAAAGATCAACTCGAGAGTAACAGTTAGTATCATTGAGCTTGATAGCAATATCAGCCATTTTAACAATCACATTAGCTTCAGGTAAATCAAAACTACCATTTTCGTAAATAACTTTTAAATCCAACAAATTTAACTCAGTATCATAGTAGTTACGCTTGTGGTCAGTAAACCTGTCAAAATCCACTTGAAGGATCCAAGTAGTAGTTTCTTTATTTTTAAACACATGAAATTTAAAGTCTGGTGGAGAATCACCACCGAAATCAAGTTTCTTCTCTGCTATAACCCGTCGATGAATCATATCGTAATGAGTTTCTCCAAAAAAAGAACCTCGATAAGAATCGTTAAGAGCAGCCCTGAATTTTGAGATGACTGCATCGAAATCACAACCTTTCGACAAGAAATGAATATGCTGAGCCCCACTACCATGAGTAGTTTTAATAACAGCGTCACAGGGCAGCGATTGCAAGTCATCTTCTGTCAACTGATCAT
The DNA here is from genome assembly GCF_050870865.2 of Agarivorans sp. QJM3NY_33. Taxonomy (NCBI): domain Bacteria; kingdom Pseudomonadati; phylum Pseudomonadota; class Gammaproteobacteria; order Alteromonadales; family Alteromonadaceae; genus Agarivorans; species Agarivorans sp. QJM3NY_33. The sequence continues at coordinate 1,953,698 of NZ_CP194039.2, read as the reverse complement.
ATACGCCCAAAAGAGGAATTAGGATGTGTGAACCAACTTTATCCTCGACGTATTTTCGGACTTCAAATTTGTCCGCTAAGATACTGTCTGACACACCTAACGTTAGTTTTCTACACTGGATCTTTTCGCTCCAAGTGGTAGGAGAGCTAAAGCTTACCGGATAACGATGTTTGTAAAGGAAAAATATATAGATTCGTAACTTAAGAGGCATCACTATCGAGAGGAAAATCAGCGCATTATTTACAAGCTTCCCCATCACAATGTTCCTACATCATTTTTTTTAATCAATTTAGCAGGTGCTCCACAATAGGTCCCACTAAATTGTAAAGGCTTTGTAACTACTGAATTAGCACCAATCAATGTACTCGGAGGTATAGAAGCACCAGCTACTAATGTTGAATTAGCACCAATCCAAGAACCAAAACCAACCGCTATGGGACTTCGAGCCATTTGTCCAAACCGATATGAACCATTACAAAGCGTATGATTTCCCGAAACCAATATTGCACCAATACCTAGCATCACTTGAGAACCTAATATGATATCTGTACCTGCATTCACAACCACATTAGTTGCAATAAAAACATCATCGCCTACAGATAGTCTTTTGATGCTGTATAATCTCGCACCACTAGACACTTGGAAATTACGCCCAGATTTTTTCATAACTCGAGCGTACAGCCAACCCCGGCATCTCATAAAAACAGCAATATCGGGCAAGAAAAAAGTCACAGCCCAAACTAACCATGAATAAAACAAGCCAAACTTATGCAGAAACATCATAGCCACCAAGTTTATCTTTAAGCATATGAATCCAATAAGCCTGAAAAGACTTATCAGCAATTTTTTTTGCACCCTCACAAATTCGTTCGTAATTTTCGTCGTTTAGGCACTCGACTAATGCTTGTCGAAGTTGGTCAACCTGACCAGGCTGAATAATAATTCCATTTTCTCCATCTTTGACGAAAGCATTGATTCCCCCTACATTCGATACAATTACAGGCTTATGAAATGACCACGCTTCCATTATTACTCGTGGAAAACCTTCATAGTTATTGTTGGAAGGCACTGTGATCAAGTCTGATTTATGAAACACAGCCGCTAATTCACTGTGAGGCAATTGCCCAGTAAAAGTAATAACGTCTGAAAGACCTTCGCTATCCGATAGCAGCTTAGCTTTTTCAAGGTCCGGACCATCGCCAACAAACGTTAGGCTCACATTCTCTTTCAACTGCTTGAGAACTTTAATCAGATCAAAGATACCTTTATCATCAACCATGCGACCAACGAATAATAGGTTTAATTTACCAGGCATCTTTTGGTAAGGCTTAAGTCCAGATACATCCACGCTTTTAACCATTACATCAACAAATTGATGTGTTTTAGCAGAGTATTTTCTACTGAAGTTTTCCAGCACATCACCCGTACAAAAATTAATCGCATTAGGATGGGAACATATCCTCGCCAACAAAAAGCGAAGATAGCGTGATGTAATATATGCCAGTAGCTTATTCAGTCCTTTGTACTTCGCGTCCTTCCACGTACTAGAAGCGTCAGCACACATATGATGAAGGAGTGTCTGATCATGCTGGAGCACACGCAAACCAAAAAAAATGCTACCAATTGAAGGCGTTCTAACCCAAAAGTAACTACCTTTATGAATACTGATAATCTCGTCACAGAAGGAGACGAACTCTCGATAGAAACTTGGCTTTAACAATAACTTTACAAAAAAGTCTTTAGTTGAAGAGTAATATGGCGCTTCATAAAAAAAACTTTCATCAACAACTGAACTTATCCCCCCACTTAATACTTCATCTGTAAAAGGCGATACTACATATATATTATTCTGGCCAAATATGTCCTGTAAGAATGCGGCAGAAGTTGGCTTAGCAACATAAGTATTTTTATTAAACTCACCCTTAAAAAAGGTTTCACCACAAAAAGCCACTATATTCTTAGTCATACTTCTTATACACCCCGACAATAATCAATATTTTAAAAACGATATTGGAAAGTATACTTCTTTTGAATAGCAATCCTGATTTTGCACAATTTAGTCTTTCCAAAAAGTTACCACCAGCATCAATAGCCAAACATAATTCTTTTGATTCATTAGCTCCATCAAGCAGATAAACTAACATTTTAGCTTCATCAACGAATGTTCTTTGATATTTTATACCTTTAATATACTTAAGGTATTTTTTCATTCTAGATACACCCCCGTAAGTTGACCCGATAACATTATTATCGTGTTGACGATAATGCATTTCTTCGGAATCTGTGATGATTACCCTTCCTTTTAATGATGCAATAATTAACAATAAATAATCATGTATGTATGTATTTTTTCCTTCCGGCGTTGAAACTACATTAACATATATTTCTAACAATGAATAATTAAAATGCATCGCACAACCAGGAACTTGACCTTCAACGATGAGATTACCAAGCTCAAATTTATTTGTTAATGTTGATTTTTTCAATACCATTAACTTTTCATTAGAAACATAAAATCGACTAACAGCTAAACATGGCCATGCGTTAATCATTATTTCGTTTACTGATTTCAACTTTGAAGGTAACCAAAAATCATCTTGGTCACAAAATGAATAATAATCAAAAGGAGCAAAGTTCTTATAAACATGTACAGTTAAATCTATAAAACTCCTTGCCACTCCAACATTGCCTCCAAATATCACGTTAACATTTTCGAAGTTATTATTATAACTTTTCAAAATAACTTTAGTGTTATCTGAAGAACCATCGTCTCTAACAAATAAAGTGACGTTTACATCACACTGAGCAAGAACAGAGTCTATTTGTTGTTTTAAAAATCTTTGGCCATTATAAGTAGACATTAAAATAGCAATATTAGACATAAGTGTCTTTCCTATATCGAGAAACTAAATAAACAAATGGAAAAAGCAAGAAACTAAAAATCGCAAGATTTAAAAAGTACTTCAAGGCCATACTACTAAAATCCTGTTCTATATAAAGGGCAATATAAGCTAAAAGTGTGTATAACATTAGACTGGACGTAGTAAATGGCAATCTATATCTAACTCTATTTCTTAAATAACCAACTAATACACCTAAAATTAGTGAGTAGATAAACAGTCCGAGCACACCAAAATAATGTAGACCAAAAACATTAAACCTCGCGTTAGGCCCTATAGTGTTTTCTGTTGATGTGTGAGCAAGCATTACGGAAAACCCTAGGTGCTGAGGTAAATCACTTCTAGGGACCAATCTAGCTGCACCTAATGAATCTGAGAATAATGCAAAAAAACCAGCTCTATCTGGTATATAACGAAGATAATCATCAACCCAAGCAAGATAGAATATATCTCCTGTATTTACAAACCTAAGTAGTAATTTACCTATTAAAATACCTACTCCAAGAGGCTGCTCTGACATTGAAGATTGTTGAATATAGGTTACAACTAAAGCAATCGGTATAGATAATAGAACAAAGAAATACAGCTTACCTTGAACCCGAACTTCAATACTTTTATTCATTACACTTCTAGAATGAAACATAAGTATTAAGCCTATTAAAAAAACCGCCTCTAAAACACTCAGCTTTGAGCCACTGACGATTTTAGTAAACATAAAGAAAATCAATATAATAACATCAAAGAATCGCCATCCTTTTAAATATACCAGTCTAAATGCGGCAAAACTGAAACTAAATATAGATGACACAAATATAATACGGTCTAGTATACCAATACCTCCACCAGAAGAAAAAGCATCTAACCTAGAATCCATAAATATTGGAAACCCCATAATCTTATATACATAGGATTGAAGCAAAATAAATAAAGTAGAACTAATGTAATACAACACGATGGAAAAAGAATCAATTCTGATTTTTCTATTTATTTGTTTCTTCCACCTTGGGCTAAAAATATTCCACCCTAAATAGAACAGAACCTGACTAATCATAAAGCAGAAGAAATAATAATCAGATATTTTTTCTTTATGCCAAAGAAGCATGACTACAGAGTAACCACTTGCGGATAATATAAAAAAGAAAAAGGCCGGATCAAATACACTGTATATTTGTCTATACACTAACAACCCGAATAATAAATATGAAATCACTAAGCATATTATCGCTGATTCAAAATTAACCGCATAAAATATTGCAAAATCAGTTTTAAACATAAAATCTCTAATAAAAATATCTACGATATTTAATATGTACATTTAACTAAAAGATACAGGATTCAACAACTACAGTCATCTGTAGTTTTTGTATATCAGCGAATCAATAACTTTGGTAATATCATATTGAAATATTCTTTGTTGAAGGATATGAGCACCGGGAAAAATTACCAAGATTACAAAGCCCCTTGCTCCGCAAGGACTAAAGAAAGGTGTTCGTTGTCGCGATTTTCTCTTAACGAAAAAATCATGAACATCCCCGTCAATAAAGGCTTGCCAGCACCTTCAAAAGGTACTCAGAATCCATCGCACATATCGCTCTTTTATGCTTAATACTCGCTCTCAAAGTTGTTTCACACTTAAGCATGTTTAAACACATCTGCCTGATCCTTGTGAAATTTTCTGCACTCTCTTCCGCACGTTTTCGGCAAGCACCTTCACCAAATGCCGAATCTAGGGACCAATACATCGACTCGACCAACCAATGTGAACGCGTTGCATTTAACCATTCCTTAGCATTTAAATCACTCGAGCTGATGTAGTATTTCACCACCACTTCTGACTCTTTCACTACCTCGTCTTCTTGCCTTATTGAAGCTTACCTTTAACTGCTAAAAGATAGTCCGCGTCACTATCAAGTATCTTTTGTGCAATTTTTTTGACAGCTCATCGCATCAATCGTGACTAAACAGTCACGATATATCAAGCAATTCAAGTCGCTTTGGAATGGCAGTGATCTCATTCGATTTCAGATACACTTTTTGCTGTCCAAGGCTCACGCCATTTTCAGTGGCAAACGCGTTGACCATATGGATAGCACCGAGACCGCGAGAATCATCGTAAGAGCCCCTCATCGTTTTACCGTCGATGGCAACCACTTCTCCTTTGGCCAACTCACAGCAGTCTTTCATCCATTCAATAAAGCATTTCTGTAATCAAATCACACTTATCATTCCCATCATTCCTATGGTCGATGTTTACGGAACGCCATGATTGGCGGGTATGTGATAACGCTAACTAGTGAAGCTCGAAAATTGAGAACTCAATACGCCACAATACCTTTAGAAATAAGCATATTCATGAAATGTTTCCTGGTGTGAACAGAGACCTTCAATCAGGCCTGCTCCATAGAGATTTTCATGATCTCCTATCGGTTAGGATAAATCATGACCACTTTTTTAATAACATCAAAAACAATTGGTCTGGATACTTCCAAGCGTTTTTATATCGTTCTTTTCTTGTCATAATTTTTTTAAATGAAACCCCCCTAAAATCAATAATATTAATAAGGGGGAGATTGAGAATATATAGGTTTAATTTTTTATAATCCTCTCTTAGCGCAGGGTTAACAACATTATTTGAACTTACCCCATTCACACCATATTTAATAGACTTAATATTCAAGAAATCAATATTAACACCAAGAATTAAAGCTTTGATATAAAAAGGGTAATCTTCTAGTAAACGATATTTCTCATCAAAAAAACCAATTTTTGTAAAGACACTACGCCGGTAATAAGTTGATGCCCCTGAAATAATATTATTTGAAAACAAAAGTTCTCTTAAGAGTTTCTCAGAACTATTGAATAACTTGACTTTTTCTTTGCTAGGTATCGCTTGAAGTTCAACTTCATTAATAACAGGCACTCTTAAAGTAGTAATAATATCCATATCTTTATTTTCAAATGCATTGATAATTTCATTTACAACGTATTCATCATAAAACTCATCATCTGCAGAAAGAGGGATTATAATATCACCTTCAGCATGCTTAATCGCATTATTAAAAGAGGCTACAGTACCAATGTTACTCTCATTCACAATAATATTAAATTTTAATAATGTCGACTCCAAAATCTTCTTTACATGCTCATAATTAAAATCTTCTGTTCCATCATCTGATATGATATATTCTATCTTATATCTTTCATCAATTTTTTGAGTCGATACAGATTTTATTGCCTTTTCAAGCAAACGCCAATTATTGTATGTAAGCGATATAATGGATATTTTTTTTATAGTCATTATTCAGAAAACTTTCTTACAAACACAAAAACAAACACAAAATATAAAATATAGTTCATCATATATGCCAAATTAGCTCCAATCACACCAAAATCCTGAACAAAAAAGTATGTAAGGCCAATAAAAGTAACAGAAAAGAACACTTCGCTAAGCACAAACCACTTTGTTGCGCCACGAGAAAGCATCGGGTAGGCATATAACCAACCAGTAATCTTAATAACATCGCCTATTAACTGAATAGCAAAAAGATCACGTGCACTTCTAAATGCCTCGGTAAATAACAAAGAAATAGCGATATCGCGCAATAAATATACACCCAAAGCCATAGTAGCAACAATTGGAATGATAATACGCGTCGTTTTATTTATTTCATTAACAATAGCATCCACGCCTTTTAGCGAAGATAAACGCGGCAAGTAATAAGTACCGAGTGCCATTGTAATCACTCCTAAATACACTTCGGAGATCTTCCATACCGCTTGCCACTGCCCTGTAGCATCCCAACCTACTTGGGCAATTAAAATATTTCGAACTAATATTAATGACACTGGTACAGTTAATGCGCTAGTAATAGCCATCAACATATAGCCACCGATCGCTTTACGTGCCTTTGTGTCAGTTTCCCCCCACCAAAAAGATAACCTCAACCAAGGCTGCCTTAAATTGACAATTAACATCACGAGGCCAATTAAAGCGGACTGAACAGATGCTGCCAATAAAGCACCTTGTATGTTATACATGGCAATCATTAACAACATTATACAACCAGATAGCAATGCTGAGAGCATTCCAAGACCAACATAACGGCGATATAACTGCTGACCATTAATCACCGAATTACATAACGTGCCAATAGCGGATAATGGCAACACACAAACAGTTGCCATTACTACCCATGCTAATGTAGAGTCTTGAAATAACCACACTGCAATATTATCAGCAAGTAGTAACCCTGTAGGTATAGCAATCGCAGAAATGATCATCATCCACTGAAGTGACGCCCGCCACCACGGCGTACAAGCGGCAAAACCATTATCTTTGTGCTCTGCGGTAAAGCGCACGACACCGCTACCTACGGGTGCGTTAATGATCCCGTTTAAGCTTCCTACCATACTTTGCACTTGACCCAACATCGCCATACCTGTTGGGCCTGTATAAATTGCTACCACTTTCGCGATAACAAAACCCATTGCCATTTTAATCAGGGTTAATAACCCTGTCATAGCTGTGACTTTGAGTAATCGCTTCACACCTTGAACTTATTAACTAGTTGAATAACTTTCGTAACGGCCTCATCGCTCATGGATGGATCTAGTGGAAGTGATATTACCTGTTGGTGGATCATTTCAGTAATCGGCTTTGATTGATGGTTCAATTCATTGTAAGCAGCTTGTTTATGTGGTGGTATAGGATAGTGAATCAGCGTTTGTACACCATAGTGAGAAAGCCAATTTTGTAGTGACTCTCGCAGCTCGCAACGCACTACAAACAAATGCCAAACGTGTGCTGCTTCGCTTTCAACTTTTGGCAATACAACTAATGAGTTATTAATCTCATCTCTATAACGTTTAGAAATTGCCTGTCGACGAGAAGTTTCTACATCCAAGTACTTAAGTTTCACTCTCAACATAGCCGCTTGAATTTCGTCTAGGCGGCTATTTATGCCTTGGTATAAATTTTCATACTTTTTATGTGAACCATAATTACGCAGTGCTTTCAGTGTCTGTGCGAGCCCATCATCATTAGTCGTAATTGCGCCTGCGTCACCTAATGCACCAAGGTTTTTCCCAGGGTAAAAGCTAAAGCCTGCAGCATCCCCCCAATCACCTGATTTCTTTCCATCAATCATTGCACCGTGAGATTGGGCACAATCTTCCAATACCAACAAACTGTGATCTTTTGCTATTTGCATAATTTCAGGCATTGGCGATATTAGGCCATAAAGGTGCACAGGCAATATTGCTTTGGTTCTGGAAGTGATTACCTCTTCTATACCTTCTTTGGTCAGGTTATAAGTATTTGGATCTGGCTCAACCAATACTGGCGTTAATCTATTTTCAGTAATGGCCAGAATGCTCGCAATGTATGTGTTAGCAGGAACGATAACTTCATCACCATCTACAAGTTTACCCATTTCCTTCCAAGCACGAAGAACTAAAATTAGCGCATCTAAGCCATTGGCCACACCTACAGCATGTTTTGTCCCACAATACTCTGCAAATTCGGACTCAAATTGGCTAAGTTCATTACCCATAATGTACCATCCAGAATCAATGACACGACTGCATGCTTGTTTCAAATCATCTTGGTACTGAGCATTAATACGCTTCAAATCTAAAAAATTAACTCTCATTGTTTGCCCAATATCTTTCCATACCTAATTTCCATTGATTTAATATCTTCTGGATATATTTCATATAAATAATCTGAATCAGTCTCGCCGATACATCGCGCCCCAAATTTTTCATGGAACTTGTTTACTGCATGATTATTTTTTCGAACATCAAAATGACATTTTTCGAACCCCAAATTTTCAAAGCCAAATTCATAAACAAGAAGCGCACTTTCTAAAGCTGCATAACGTGTTTTTTCATGATTTAGAATCCAACTACCCCAACAGAAAGAATTAGTCTTAAAATCATAAAGTCGAACTGTTCCACACTTTGTTCCATCATATCGTTCAATAATAAAATAAAACTGTTTCTGTAGTTGCTCTTGCTTTTTATAAGCCCTTATCCATATCTTTTGACTTTCTACACTTATGTCAGACTTCGACAGATATGTATTATATTTTTCATCACCTCGGAGTTCATTAATAAACTCAGCATCTTCTTCTTGAACAAGGCGAAGTTGTATAGTCTTTCCTTTAAGCATTATTACTTACCAACTCTAAAAAATTAGTGTAATCTCGAATATAATCAGCTTCATCATATAACTCACTCGCAACAACGATTAGCACACAGTCTTCTGAAAAATCATGCATCTCTCGCCATTTAAGCCCTTTTATATGCAAACCAATATCTGGTGATGATAAAGTCACTTTCTCTTTATCTTTTCCATCATCAATTAAAAACGTGACATTACCTTTCAGACAGATAGCAACTTGCTCTAAATTATAATGAGCATGAAAGCCTCTTGAGATATTAGACTGAGTATCAAAAATATAATAAATTCTTTTTATATCAAAAGGTATATTATTATACTGTTCTAGTGATATTAAACTACCACGTGAATCACCAAGAATATCAAACTTAATTAAATTAATTAGGCTCATTTAATCTACTTATAAATTAACATCACAGTTAAATTTAATACCCATCATATCTTTATTGGATAATAACGGCTCACTAAAAACTGGCCAATCTATTGCTAACGTTTCATCGCACCATAAAATGACTCTTTCAACCCTTGGATTATAGTAATCAGTACATTTATATACAAACTCTGCTTCATCGCTAGTAACATAAAATCCATGAGCAAACCCTTCAGGAATCCAAAGTTGGCGTTTGTTTTCAGAGGAAAGATACTCACCCACCCATTGCCCAAGAGTAGGAGAACCTTTGCGAATATCAACAGCTACATCAAAAACTTCTCCAGACACCACACGGACTAACTTACCTTGCGTATTTTCCGTTTGGTAGTGAAGCCCACGCAAAATTCCCTTTTTGGATTTTGAATGATTATCTTGTACAAATTTCGTTGGCTTACCAGTCACTAATTCTTCGAACTGCTTTTGGTTCCAAGTTTCCATAAAGAAACCACGTTCATCACCAAATACTTTTGGTTCAATAATTTTTACATCTGGAATTTTGGTATTAATAACTTTCATATGTTATTCCGTGAATGCTTTAATATTAGTTAATGCGGCTTTCCAGTCACTCGCTTCTAAGGTAAATGCATCTGAGATTTTTTGAGTGCTCATTCGCGAGTTGCTAGGTCGTTTTGCGGGTGTTGGGTATTGTGATGTTGTTATATTCGTCAAGCAAGGCTTCTTTGTTAGTACGCCTTGCGTAACCGCTGAGTCAAAAATAACATCAGCGAATTGGTACCAGCTGGCATGAGGTAAACCCGAATAGTGATACACACCGTACTCAACTATTTCATCCTTTGATATACAGTTGGCAATTTCAATCAGCACTTTTGCAATGTCCCCAGCATAAGTAGGGCCACCAAATTGATCACCTACTATGCTTAACTCATCATGAGTAGCTCCTAAGCGCAGCATGGTTTTGACAAAATTATTGCCATGTTCACCAAACACCCATGCAGTGCGAAGAATAATGTGTTTTTCGCAGGCTAAGGCAGCTGCTTCTTCGCCAGCAAGCTTACTGGCTCCGTAAACACCTTGAGGATTAGTTATATCTGTTTCGAAGTACTCATCGCTTTTATTACCTTCAAAAACATAATCCGTAGATATATGTAAAATGGCCGCCCCTAGCTCCTGGGCGGCTTCAGCTAAAAACTTCGGACCATCGCGATTAATTGCGTAAGAAAGTTCAACCTCTTCTTCCGCTTTATCTACTGCAGTATGTGCAGCAGCGTTAATAATGATCGCTGGTAAAAACTCTTTAACAATTGTGTTGACTGCGTCTTGGTTTGTTATATCAAGCTCATCTTTATCAACTGATAAAACTACATGATTTTTATTGGTTGATAGTTGCTCTGTTAGGCAACATCCAACTTGACCTCGCCCACCAGTAATTAAAACTCGCATTACCCTTCCTTGTTTAGCTTTTCTTTGACCAAACGATACAAATACTGTCCATATTCGTTTTTCATCATAGTCTCTGCACGAGCAAGTACATTTTTACTAGAAAGCCAACCATTACGCCATGCCACTTCTTCTAAGCAGGCAACTTTCAAGCCCTGTACATTCTCGATGGTTTGCACAAATGAAGAAGCCTCATGAAGGCTTTCATGAGTACCTGTGTCTAACCAAGCAAAACCACGCCCAAGCAACTCTACGCGCAAGGATTTATCATTTAGATACATTTCATTTAGAGTGGTAATCTCTAACTCCCCTCGTGAGGATGGCTTGATAATCTTTGCCATTTCAACCACGCGGTTATCATAGAAATACAAACCGGTCACAGCGTAATTGGATTTAGGATGTGCAGGCTTCTCTTCTATTGAGATTGCTTGCATATTATCGTCAAACTCAACCACCCCGAAGCGCTCAGGGTCTTTAACCTGATAACCAAAAACAGTCGCAATACCTCGAGCGGCCAATTTTGCCGCACTATTTAGCTGCTTACCAAAGGACTGCCCATAAAAAATATTGTCGCCCAACACTAAGCACACGCTGTCATCGCCAATAAACTCTTCCCCAATGATAAATGCTTGTGCTAAACCATCAGGACTAGGTTGAATCGCATATTCGATATTAATACCAAAATCAGAACCGTCGCCCAGCAAGCGCTTGAAACCTTGATTATCTTCTGGTGTAGTGATAATCAAAATATCACGAATACCCGCCAACATCAGAGTTGCAACTGGATAAAATATCATCGGCTTGTCATAAACAGGCAAAAGCTGTTTAGACACACCGCACGTTAATGGATAAAGCCGCGAGCCTGAGCCTCCCGCTAAAACAATCCCTTTCATTTATGCACCTGTTCCTAAGCGTTCTCCGGCATAAGAACCGTCCTGTACACGAGACCACCATTCTTGATTACTTAAATACCATTCAACCGTTTTGCGAATGCCTGATTCAAATGTCTCTTCTGGCTTCCAGCCCAGCTCTTGGGCTATTTTGCTGGCATCAATGGCATAGCGCACATCGTGGCCGGGGCGGTCTTTGACGAAAGTAATTAAACTTTCGTAGTTTTGAATATTGAGTTTTGAATGTTTAATTGGTGTAAGCTCTTCCAGAATTGAGCAGATGGTTTTAACCACATCGATGTTGGCTTTTTCATTATGGCCACCGATGTTGTAAGTTTCTCCAACCTTACCCTCTGTCACTACTTTGTAGAGCGCGCGTGCGTGATCTTCTACAAATAGCCAATCGCGGACCTGATCGCCTTTGCCATAGATTGGAAGATCTTTACCTTCCAGAGCATTAAGAATTACAAGTGGGATCAGCTTTTCCGGAAAGTGATATGGGCCGTAATTGTTAGAGCAGTTAGTCACTATGGTTGGTAAACCGTAGGTACGTAACCATGCGCGCACTAAATGGTCACTTGAGGCTTTGGAGGCTGAATATGGACTTGAAGGCTCGTAGGACGTATCTTCAGTAAACAAATCGTCTGTACCTTCTAGGTCACCATATACTTCATCTGTGGATATATGATGAAAACGGAACGTGTCTTTCCGTTCGCTATCAAGCTTGTTCCAGTAACAGCGAGCGGTTTCAAGTAAGGTATACGTTCCAACAATATTGGTTTCAATAAATGTTGCTGGCCCATCAATAGAACGATCGACATGCGATTCTGCAGCCAAGTGCATCACCATATCGGGTTGTTGTTCTGTAAATACTCGATCCAGTTCGGTACGGTTACAAATATCCACTTGCTCGAATACGTAACGCTGGTCATTTTCTACTTCACTCAAGGACTCCAAATTCCCTGCGTAAGTAAGTTTGTCCAAATTAACAACGCTGTCAGTGGTATTTTTAATAATATGACGAATAACCGCTGAACCGATAAAGCCCGCGCCGCCAGTAACGAAAATTTTCATAAAATACTGCTCTTTCCCTTATTCCTGACCGTCTATTCTAAATTTACGGTGATGATTCAAATAGAATTGCTTAAGGCCTTGGCGGCCATACCGCTTGAAGCACACCTTATTAAATTAAGTCTTATTAACTTCGACTAAATCATAAGGTTCTTACAACAATGCTAATTCTACCTAATGAGCTTGTATAGAGGTGTCCTGCTGTTTAAAAGCAAAGCGAATCAAAACTACCACGAACCCAAGCATTCCGCCCAACAGAGTGCCCAAAACACAAATCAACGCCCGCTTAGGTTTTACTTTTTTTTCTGCAACCACTGGTGGGTCTATCACTTTAAACACAAAGTCCTCATTGGCCTCGGCCAACATTAAGGTTTTCGTTTGTTCTTCAATCAGTTGATAAAATACACTCTGCATCTGGGCAACCGAAGTTTTTTCCAGCTGCTCTTTTAAATAATTAATATTTGCCATGGTTTCTTGACGAGCACGTTGTTTCACCACTTGGTTAATATCTTCAATTAACCAACTCACCCACTGCTGGGCAACAACTGGCGAAATATGCTCAGCTGCAAGGGTAACTAGTCCCGTTTCTTTGTCTGTCGAAACGCTCAACACCTCTTTCAAAAAAAACTCATGACTTTCTTGCATCGATGGTTCGGGCTGTTGCGGAAGCTTTACCTCGCGCACCCAGGTCTTTGAGTCTGCATCATACAGTTCAGGATCCAAATCCAGCTGTCCACTAATAGGATCCCACGATAATGCTGCCATCAACTGTGGTTTTATATGATATTTATTAACAAATTCGCTAAAGAACTGCCTGGATTTCAACACTTCAATAGCCAGTGTTGTTTGGTCAGTGCCACCTGCACTACCAAGATTTATCCCTGCTAAAGAAGCCAAACCACCAAACTGCGAAGCCATACTATTAAGCTTATTATTTTCTTGATTGGTCGCCGCCAACAAGGCGTTCGCACGATAAATATTGGGTTGATTAATTGCAAAAATGACTGCTGCCACCGCAAAAAGCATGGTGCAGACTAAAATGAGCCATTTGCCACGCCAAATAACAGCAAATAACTCCCGTAAATCGATCTCATCATCTTCTGGTAACTGAAATTGAGGCGGATAATCTGGAAACCGCTGCTGATGTTGTTGTGGCGCACTGCTTTTCATAGTTGAATCAAATACCGATAATTTTTCATAAAACAAATAGCCTTAGCGCAAGCCCAAGGCCGAAATAAGGTCCAGTTACTTAAGGACGTTAACCGCTACACCAATTTGATACATAATTTGAGTGACCGCAGTCCACATACTTAAAGCATCGCGGTAATCGGTATCAATCGGCACCACAATGGTATCTCCTGGCTGTAGGTCTTGAGAGTTATTTTTAAACCAGAAGCCTGACTCCGGCTTATATACTGCTCCGTTCGCTTTTACCACAAACACGCGATCTTCATCGGCTTGTTTCTTGGTCCCGCCAGCGAAATTAATATAATCTTTATATGTATATTTCTCATCCAACAAATAAGATGTCGAGATCTGCACTTCGCCCATAATCGTGACTGTATTACGATATTGCGGCACATAAAGTAAATCTTGATCTTCCAACATAAAATCTTTCGAAGCATCGTTATTTAAAATAGCCGGTAAATCAACCACCATTCGCCCCAAGGCTTTAGTGGTACTCATCTCCTCAATCAGCGCTAACTGTTCGGAAGGGGGGGCCGATGCAGAAAAACTACTGGGGCTCCTTTGCCTTAAACTCTTTTTAGCCACCTCTTGACGAATTGTCTCAGCATAGGCATCAATCTGTTTCTGCTCACGTAAACGTAGCGCTTCGCGAGTAAATACTGCACCATCTTCATGTGCGTAATCGGTCAAACCACCCGCTCGCTTAATCACCGCCCCCAAAGTCTCACCACGTTTAATCACGTATGTTCCAGGAAAACGCACTTCCCCCTGTATGTTCACTGTTCGTTGTTTACGTAAATTGGGGATCGCCAGTACGTTAAGTCGGTCGCGCGACTTCAACACCAAATTATCTTCGGGATTATTTTGTAAGGCATCATTCAGATTTAAACGCAATACATTTACTTGAGCTTGACCATCACGAACCACGGTACGAGAAAGCTCACTATGCTCAGCATAGGCACCATTATTCAAGCCACCAGCAGCAGTAATTAAGTCCCGAATCGTATTTTTATCCGTGATCGGATAAACCCCAGGAAATTTAACTTCACCAAAAATTTCAACTAGATGAGCGTCGTCACCCAAAGAGGACTGGCTTTGCAGCAAGGTCAACACTGGCGCAAGTAATTTTTCTCGGGTTGAGGCAAATGCCTTTTTAATTTGCTCTACTGGGATACGCGTTAACTCAGATGCGCGCTCAAAGTTATACTCTTCGTCCCCTTGAATATCACCAACGGTTTTGTTCTGTTGCTGTTCAGTCTCTTCAACTTTTGCATTCATTTCTGCAGCATCGACTGACAAAACATCCTTGTCCTTGGTCACGACGGCGAAAGCCTCGTCAAACTTAGCCAAATCATGCTTAGTGAAGACCAATATTTCATCTTCGGCGTTAAGTTGAATATTATCTTGCGACTGTTTATTAGTAATTGCCTGACCTAAATTGATTTGTAGCACCTTGATGGTTTGATCTGGATTACGTCTTACCACCAAGGCATAGTTAAGGTCACTACTTTGATACAAACTGCGATGTATACTCGGGAATAAGTCAGAGACTTTGATGCCAGCTCGCCACTGATAGCGCCCTTCACGAACCACATTACCTTTCACCGCGATGTAATTTTTGGTGTGTTTTACAATGGCCTCTACCTTCAAAAAATCGCCATTCTTCAGCCGTTTGGCCAAATCTGTTTGATTGTTTAAATCGAGAGTATTTAAATCAATTAATCCATCATTGGTGATCCGCTCAAAACTCACTGAGTTTTTATAGGCTTTGGTTGTATATCCTCCCGCCATCGACACCAGATCTTTAACCGTTTCATGGTCATTTAGCTCATAAATTGCAGGCCGAACCACTTCGCCATCAATACTCGCAGTAGGGCCCAAAGGGGCGATAAAGATCACATCACCAGAGCGAAGCTGCAAGTCATCGGAGGTATCTCCATTAATCAGCAAGTCATAAACATCCAAACGATTGACTAACTTTCCGTCTCGCAGTAAACGAATATCTCTTAAACTACCTTTACCGTTTACCCCACCACTCGCGTATAGCGCATGCGTCATCGTGGACAGAGAGCTCACTAAGTATTTCCCCGGCTGATAGGCCTCACCGAGTACAAAAACTTCGATGCTGCGCAGTTCACCCATGGTAATACTGCTGCGAACCCCAATCTTCTTCTCAGAAATAGTTTGACTTAGTAAGTCTTTCGCCTCAGAGAAAGTTAAGCCCGCGATATTAACAGGGCCCAATTCGGGAAAGCTAATTGAGCCATAACGATTAACCCTAAATTCAAATTTGTTATTTTCTTTACCAAAGAGCTGAACAACTAAAGTGTCTCCCGGCCCGAGGCGATAATTGTCAGTGACCGGAACATTACTGAGTGGCGCAAACGTTGCGGGTTGTGTAGCAAATACATCTAAACCAAAGCGCTGTAACTCTTCAACTTGGCCTGCACTATTCTTTTTCGCTATGTTTTGTTCCGCTGCTTCTTCACTATTCCGCTTTTCTGAAAGCTTTGGCGCAGCCAAAGCCTCATCCTCAATCCCATTTGAAGAATTAAGTTGAGAAACATCCACCCCATATTGTTTCGCTAGTGCCGCTTGTTGCTCTGCAGGAAGTGTCTTAAGCATTTGCATTTGTTCTGGGCTAACATTTACAGCGAAGACATTCTGTGAACAAGCTAGCAAGCAGATCGCGATAAGACTTCTTAGTCCAAATTTCATTCCGTTATGTTCTCTTTATCAAACTAGGTTGCGGAGTTTCAATCAAATTAAAACGTTAATATTAACTAGGCACATATTACTTCAACTGTACTGCTTACGTAAACTTACAAAGCTATTCATATGGCTGTATTTTGAGCAACCAAATGCATTAATTAAAATATTAGCCTCCCAATGAGGACTCGAATTAAACACGCTACCGCCCTTAAGTTTCGGCCCCCAATTTGCCATCCACACAAACTTACATTTTAACAACGCGAATTTAACCGGCGCGACAAATCTCATTATTGTTAACCAGCATAGTCGTTTGCCGATTTAATAAACGAACCAGCAGTACCGATCGTTCTAAACCATCAGCTCTCTGGTAAATAGCTTCAAGTGATTGAAAAGCTCCATCTTGAACCTTTACTTTTTCCCCACACTGGAATGCGGTTTCTCGTGAGGGCTGGCAATCTTCGCTCACACGCTTTCCTATCTGCGCAATTAAGTCATCAGAAACTGTTTGATAGCTTGATCCTATCTTCACAAAATCAATCACACCTCGAGTTGAACGCACCGCGTTAAAATTACTTTCGGCATTCAGTTGCACAAACAAATAGCTAGGAAACAAAGCTTCTTGTTTTAGCTTAGGTTTTCCTTGAATAATGCGCTTTACCGAGATGTAAGGACAATACGAAACGCAAGCTTGATTAGCGAGGTGGAATTGCGCGCGAGCCTCTTGGCCTGCTTTACAATAAAGTAGATACCAAGTGGCTTGTAGCATATTCATATCTAAAATTTAGAAACGGTACTGAAAGACTAAGCTTAGTCCCGAAACCTTAGTTTTATCTTTATTCAAACTACTGAGGTATTCAATCGTCATCGCGCGCGACGAGTCAAATGCGTAATGTACGCCTAAACCAAAACTAGTACCGCTTTCGGTACTGCTGCCAACATTTTGTTGATTTAGTTTCGCGGAGGAAGCACCTAACAATGCGTACATAGCCGTTTGCTCTGACACTGGTAGATTCGCTCTTACTAATAAAGAAGCTAGACTATCAATTGATATGCCGTCAGAACGCCCTGTCGATAAACCATAGCGACCTTCCAAGCCGATATAATCATTAAAAAATCGTCCCAGTTGAGCTTGTAAAATAAACGGATTACCGTCGGCCGTCTGCGCCTCTGCTGCTGAAGTATATTCCGCTGAAGAATAACTTAATATCGCACCACCGTAATAGCTCGCATTTGCCACTGCGCTGAAAAAAAAGCTAACACTAACAACAACTAAACAAAGCATTTTTTTTAAACACATCACCGAGAACGTTCCCTAAACCCAAGTTAAAATCGTCGCAAGTATATCACAGTAAATCGAGGGAAAAAGTAGCGAAGAGTCCCAGTAAAAATCAACAAAAACTGTAATACTAATTAAGAAGATAAAATAAACAATAAAAATCAAATGGTTATAGTAGACAGGGAGTTTGAAAACGAACGTTTTTTATTTACAAATTGATTAAATAAATTTATTGCTCAAAATTATTTATAAATAAGCTGTTAATAAAAACCAATAATACGGTTAGTTATTTAACAATTTCGCTCCGTATAAAACTGTTCAGTGATGGCGAGTAATGCTTCTATGCTGTTGGGGGCTAAGCAATTAATCCCCGCCGCACCTTCTCTCCCACCACCCGTCTTAAACTGGCTACATATGTGACTTGCCCCCTGCTTATTATTTTGCGGCGCCCTGAGACTCACCATAAAATTACCGTCACAGATTTGACTCAGTACGATATGCGCCCGCTCAGGATCGCCATTTGCCAAATCATTTCCTAATACCCCACTCACCCGTCGCGCCCATGCTTGATCAGGCAACTGAACAACTTTTAAAATATCGCTCTGATAATAAACCTCGGCGAGTTGGGCTTGTTGCATATCTTCAGCATAGGCGATCTTTAAACGATGATATGGAGAGTCAGAATCGGCAATTGCATCAAAGGGAGAATGGTAAGCTAGCAAGGCTTGATACAGATCGGCAGGTGCAATATGCAAATCAGCAATAGCATGCCCGTAACTATTATAATTAATTAACACTCCTAACTCTTTTAACTGGATTCTCTGCGGAACACTTAAACCTTGAGCCAGTGCCAAGCCCTCCGCTACATTAACCAGATTATCACCATAAGCTGCGGTAATCGCCCACAGATGGAATCGACCTTTCAGTTGCTGATCAATCAATAACGCAGTACACACATCGACACTCGTATCGATATTCGTGGTTAACGAATCATGGCGTGGAATATTTCCAGAGCGATGGTGATCGATATAATGAACAGTCGCACCAGCGGCGAGAGCTCGATTCACCCCATTAATATTTTTTTCTAAAGACAGGTCAAGAACCGTGACAATATCTCCTTGTCGATATTGCGGCTTAAGCGCTAACTGATTATCCCGCTTCACTCCGGTGACCAACAAACTTTGCTGGGGATCGGCTAAACGCAATTGCAACAACGCCAAAATACCATCAGCATCGCCGTTAAAAATATCAATGTATCTCACAACAAACCTCTTCTTAAGTTAGCCGTTTCGCAAGCGAATAGAAGGTAGCGATTAAGCTTTACCGTTAAACTCTGGTTAGAATTAAAGTCCTTTTAATCACCGAGGGCGAAGGAAACAGCGGCTCGAAGCATGACAAGCCTTCACATTGTTCGATAGCCTCTAGGCAATAATACCTGCTTTTAGCAAGGCCTGAATGACCACCGCTGCACATTCTTCAATCGTTTTACCCTCAGTTTTTACATGCACATCGGCTTGCTCTGGGGCCTCATAGGCAGAACTAATTCCAGTAAAGTTTTTAATCTCACCCGCACGAGCCTTTTTATAAAGACCTTTTGGGTCTCGCGACTCACAGACTTCGATCGGCGTATCAATAAACACTTCAAAAAACTCACCTTCCGTGAGCTGCTTGCGAACCATACTCCGGTCCACTTTAAATGGTGAGATAAATGCAGTTGAAACAACAATACCGGCATCAACAAACAGCTTTGCAACTTCCCCAATTCGGCGAATATTTTCTACCCGATCCTTATCTGAGAAACCTAAGTCACCATTTAAACCGTGGCGAACATTATCCCCGTCAAGTACATAAGTATGAACACCTCGCTGATGCAATAAGTAATCGACCTCATTTGCAACAGTAGATTTACCTGAGCCACTTAAACCGGTGAACCAAAGCACGCATGGCTTATGTCCTTTTTGAGTGCTCCGTAAATCTCGGCTTACGCTGTGATGATGCCAAACTACATTTTCACTTTTATTATTCATAATAACCTCAAAATATTAAACAAAACCCGAGTGGGGAAGCTCTCCGGTCAGTGATGAGTTACGCTTTAAGATTACTCATTCCGTGTCACCACTAAAGCGTTTTACTCTTTAACCAGCTAGTGCAAAGGGAACAATAGTGGCACTAAACTAATCACAACCACAGCATAAACAATCGCCACCGGTAAGCCCAATTTTACAAAGTCTTTTAAATTATAACGCCCAGCGTTATACACCATTAGGTTAGTTTGATAGCCGTAAGGGCTGATAAAACTCGCACTAGCAGCAAAGGCAACGGTCATAATAAAAGTCATTGGATTCGCACCAATTGCATTTGCGACACCATAAGCCACCGGAAACATTAGCGCAGCAGCTGCATTATTGGTCACTAATTCGGTAAAAAGCCAGGTGAGTAGATACATAATCATTAGGGTCACCATCACCCACTGCGGGCTTAAAATTTGACCAAAACTATCGGTAAGTAAAGCGACTAGACCTACATTATACAAAGCTTGTGACAAAGTCAGCGCAGAAGCAACAATAAGCCATATGTCTTTGGGAAAACGCCGAACAATCTCGCTTGGGGTTAGACATCGGAAAAATAATAAACCGCCGAGTAACAATACCATTGCCTTAAATAGGCTCAGCACACCAACTGCAGCTGCGACGACGGCGATAGCAAAGCCTGCAATGGCAATTAGTTCAGACCAACCATTGAGCCGTGTGTCCGGTTCAACACCGCTAACCACAATAAAATTCTTAGTTAAATTGGTCCGAGATTTAAAATCGTCTCCCACTGCCAGCACTAAAAAATCCCCGGCTTGCAGCACTAACTCGCCTAGCTTGCCAGACACTTGTTCGCCATCGCGTTTGATTGCCACGACAGCTGCATCAAAAAGAGCGCGAAAACCCATTTTTTTTAGGCTTTTACCCACTAAGATACTCTCAGGTCGAATCACTACTTCGGTTAGATTTGTTCCCAATAAACCATTTGAATCAGCGAAAGTTTGTAGCCCCGAAAACTGATTCAATTGCATGACTTTAGTAACATCACCGCTAAAGATTAAACGATCATTTTGATCAAGTACTTCACTAGGAGAAACGGGGCTAATCAACTTCCCTTGACGGACGATTTCCACCAAAAATAATGATTCGAGGTGCCTTAAGCCGTTATCTTCGACACTTTTACCAATGAGACCCGAGTCCTGTTGGATCTTGGCATCGATAAAATAGCTTTGATAACTATCGACCTCACGCTGATGATCGGGTAAATAACGAGAGAAAAATGCCAAGGTAAGTCCGCAACAAACCACAGCCGCGAGGCCAATCAATGAAAAATCAAAAAATCCGAGTTCTTGGCCGGTGCTTTCAAGTAATAAGCTGTTCACGATTAAATTGGTAGAGGTACCGATGAGGGTCAAAGTTCCGCCTAATATCGCCGCATAAGACAAAGGAAGCAGCAATTTACTAGCGCTATGATAAGGATTATTACGGATCGGCGCCAACAACGTAGCCACCACGGCAGTATTATTAAGCGCTGCCGACGACAGCACCGTGGTAGTAAAAAGGCGAAACCAAGTAGCACGCAATGAAGGCTTGATAATCGAGGCGGCTAATAAACGCAATAAACGGGTTTTTTCTAAGGCAATCGAACAAAGCATCAGCAATACTAGTGTCATTAGTCCTTGGTTTGCGATATTCGCTAATATTTGCTCAGAACTGACCAAATTGAATACAAACAGTATCAACATTACCCCGCCAAATATTTTAGCCGGATATTGCTGATACCGAATCAGAGCAGCAATAGTGCCAACAAATATAACTAGCACTAAAATTGCTTGTATGGACATTATTTTAACAATTCGCTGAGGTCTTTCGCATCCCAATGTGGGAAATGCTTACGAACTAACGCATTAAGTTCGATCTCAAACGCTGAAAACTCACTATTTGTCGATTGTTCGTCAAACTTGCCCTTCGCTTGGATCATCCCTGCACCCACGGTGACGTTACTAATTCGGTCAATGATAATAAATGAACCGGTACCATGCGCGCGACTGTAAGCGTCAAATGCGACCTGCTGACTAAACTGCACTTGGCAAACACCGATCTCGTTTAAAGCTAAGCGCACTGCGGGTTTTTCTTCCAGTGTATTCACATCAATTTGGTGCTCAATTTGCGCAATTGAACCCGAGGTCGTTTTGCTTGCTAATTTAAAATCATATTGCTTATTGGCAATTAAAGGATCGTCTGCCATCCAAACGATCATTGCTTCGGCACTGCTTGCAACCCATGGCTTGTTATTGCTATGAACCAGCATATTTCCACGGCTGGCATCAATTTCATCCTCTAAAGTGAGCGTTACCGCCATCGGCGCGTATGCTTCATCTAGCTCACCATCAAAGGTAACGATGCTCTTCACTTTGGAAACTTTCCCCGAAGGCAATGACGTAACTTCATCCCCCTTACGCACAACACCGGAACTAATGGTGCCGCAAAAGCCACGAAAATCTAAATTTGGCCGGTTGACATATTGCACGGGAAAACGGAAATCGTCGAAATTTAAACCAGAGCTAATCGGCGCACTTTCTAGCATCCCCATTAAAGTTTCACCATGATACCAAGCACTTTGCTCGCTGCGCTCGACAACGTTGTCTCCATTGAGCGCCGAAATTGGCACAAACTTAATGTTCTCGATTTTTAGATTTTCAGCGAATTTTTGATACTCTGCTTTAATTTCTTCATATCGCGGTTCAGAAAAATCAACCAGGTCCATTTTATTAATTGCCACAACAACCTGTTTAATACCTAAAGACGAAACGATAAAACTATGGCGCCGCGTTTGAACCTGCACGCCGTAGCGTGCGTCAATCATCACGATCGCCAATTCACAATTCGAGGCGCCAGTGGCCATATTGCGGGTATATTGTTCATGCCCTGGGGTATCGGCAATAATAAACTTACGTTTATCCGTTGAGAAATAACGATAAGCAACATCAATTGTAATGCCTTGCTCTCGCTCTGATTGCAAACCATCAACCAGTAGTGCTAAATCAAACTCCCCATCGGTGGTATTAAATCGTTTCGAGTCATTTTTAATACTGGCCAATTGATCTTCAAAAATCATTTTTGAATCATGTAACAAGCGCCCAATCAAGGTACTCTTACCGTCATCGACACTGCCGCAAGTTAATAAGCGTAGTAGTTGCTTTTGTTCATGTTGTTGTAAATATTCTTCAATATCTGAAGCAATTAAATCTGACTGGTGTGACATGGTTCCCTCACTTCGAGCTGTCAGCACGGGGCATCTTACAGCTCAAAAAAATACTTATATATTAACGGAATACTCTGATATTCGTCGTTCGATGCTCGCAAGCTACTGTTTGGTGTAGTTTTTCTATCACGCTTGGTTGGTCTCCAAGTGCTAAAAATAACCTTCCATCTTTTTCTTTTCCATTGAGCCCGCGCTGTCATGATCGATCACTCTGCCCTGACGCTCGGAAGTTTTAGTTAACAGCATCTCTTGAATCACATCTTGCAAGGTATCGGCCTCTGACTCTACTGCACCAGTTAAGGGGTAACAGCCTAGCGTTCTAAAACGCACCATCTTATGTTGAATATCACCCTCTTCGACAGGCATACGCTCATCATCAACCATAATCAGGGTACCGTCACGTTCCACTACCGGACGTTTAGCCGCTAAATAAAGCGGAACGATATCGATATTTTCGAGATAGATATATTGCCAAATATCTAACTCTGTCCAGTTAGATAAAGGAAATACTCGAATACTCTCCCCTTTATTTACTTTTGAGTTATAGCTATTCCATAACTCGGGGCGTTGTGACTTAGGATCCCAACGGTGATTTTTATCGCGGAAAGAATAAACCCGCTCTTTTGCCCGAGATTTTTCTTCGTCACGACGCGCACCACCAAAAGCGGCATCAAACTGATATTGATCTAAGGCTTTTTTAAGCCCCTGAGTTTTCATGATATCGGTATGAACCGCGCTGCCATGCACAAATGGGTTGATCCCCATTTCTAGCCCTTCGGGATTTTTGAAAACCAATAACTCAAAGCCATATTTTTTGGCCATTTGGTCTCTAAACTGGATCATTTCTTTGAATTTCCAGTTAGTATCGACATGTAATAAAGGAAAGGGAATTTTGCCTGGGAAGAAAGCTTTGCGCGCTAAATGAAGCATTACCGCAGAGTCTTTACCCACAGAATAAAGCATCACCGGCTTATCAAATTCAGCCGCGACTTCGCGAATGATATGGATGCTCTCAGCTTCTAATGCTTTTAGATGAGTTAAGTTATAATTTTCCATTTAGTCTTTAGCTCTTAGTTCGTTATATCGTTATAGAATATAAAACAACATCAGATTAACTTATGTGGCAAGCAACTACTAGCAACGCTGCTATAACATTATGCTACTTTTAATAACTTCGAATTCTAAGCAATCGAGGCATTGATTTACATCTGATCGATGACTTTTTTAGTTTAGAGCAAATAGCTACAACTGGCGGTTAATCTTTTCTTGTTATAGGCGTTCAAGACAAAGGCTAATCAAGAGTATTGGGAGTTAAGCGGACAATTCAACGATAGGCAATAGCGATAAAAGAAACAGAGTTAAGGGTGCTCGATTAGTTTCATTCATGAGACTAATCGAGGGCGTTCAGAATTATGGGTCTATAATATTTATGCTAACACACACTAATGCTGTCACCATAAGGCACCAAATTCGTCTCTAACAAGCATTGAAAACAAGAGTTCCATTTCATCCAGAACTCTCAGCTCAGTAAAGGTGATTACAAAGTCTTTAGCCAATCTTGCGCATTGAGATACCAATCGATGGTTAGATCAATACCTTGTTCAAAAGACACTTGAGGTACATAAGCTAATTCTTGTTGCGTTTTCTTGGCGTCGATAGCATAGCGCTGATCATGCCCAGCTCGGTCCTCAACAAAAGTAATTAAACTTTCGGCCTTATTTGCAATGGCGGCAGCGGCTTGCGGGTATTGAACCGCTAAGCCTGGGTCTTGGCTAAACCGTTGATTTAATAATTGACAAACCAACTTAACGATATCGATGTTGGCCCATTCGTTATGGCCACCAATGTTATAATTTTCACCTACGCGCCCTTTGTTCAGCACTAAATCGATACCTCTGGCATGATCCTCAACATACAGCCAGTCGCGGATCTGCTGTCCATCACCATAAACGGGTAAAGGTTTGTTGTTTAAGATATTGGTGATGATGAGCGGAATTAATTTCTCAGGGAAATGATACGGGCCATAATTATTTGAGCAGTTTGAGGTGGTTACCTGTAAACCGTAAGTATGGTGATAAGCGCGTACCAAATGGTCGCTAGCTGCCTTACTGGCTGAATAAGGGGAATTTGGTGCGTATTGAGTCTCTTCAGTAAAAGCTGGATCGCTGGGCCCAAGAGTGCCATATACTTCATCAGTGCTGACATGGTGAAAACGATGTGGGATGCTCTCTAAACCTTGGCTTTTAGGCCCATCTATCCATACCTTTTTTGCGGCTTTAAGTAAACTATAACTGCCAATAATATTGGTTTCGATAAAGGCATCCGGCCCAGTAATTGAGCGATCGACGTGTGATTCAGCCGCAAAATGCACAATTGTATTTAATTGATGCTCTTTCAACAACGACTCAACCAATGCCGTATCGCAAATATCACCCTGTACAAAATTAAAATTCGGATCCGTTTCAACTGGTTTAAGGCTAGCGCGATTACCTGCATAGGTAAGTGCATCTAATACGACGATTTTGTCGCCAGGATGATTTACCAACCAATAATGCACAAAGTTAGCACCAATAAAACCAGCGCCACCCGTCACCAACATTTTTCTTGAATTCATAATATCCAACTGTAATCGTTTCTCTAAATCTATGATTAATACTTCTGATACTTAAACTAATTGATCCATCATGAGGCTTAATTGCTTACGCCAATGTATGGTCTCTATGCCTGAAGCCTGCTCGGCTGTGATTTTGTTGAGTACCGTAAATGAGGGGCGAACTGCGGGTAAAGGATAAGCACTGGCTGGGATCGCCTTAATGGGGATCGCCTGACTAAGCAAACCTTTTTCAAGCCCTAACTCCTGAATCGCGATCGCAAAATCATACCAAGACGCAAGCCCGGCATCAGTCCAATGAAAAGTAGAAACTTGCCCTTTAGCTGTACCCGCCAACTGATAAGCTCCAGCTGTGTTTTCATCTCTATTTAATTTCGCTACCATGGTCCATAACCACAAGGCAAGTCCCTTGGCCCAAGTTGGCGTGCCGACTTGATCGTAAATAATCCCTAGTTCTGACTTGCTTTCCATCAGCTTGAGCATGCCTTTCACAAAATTATTACCATGCACTGAGTACACCCATGCAGTGCGTACGATCAAGGCCTGATCCGCAAGCACCTCTGCCACAGCTAAATCACCCGCTAACTTAGATGCGCCATATACATTAAGAGGTTTCGCCACCGCATCCACCGAGTAAGGCGTCGCCTTATCACCCGAAAAAACAAAGTCGGTTGAAACATGTAGTAAATAAGCGTTTGTTTTCTTACAACTTTGGGCAATAAATCGAGGCCCCTGTTGGTTAACTGCGTAGGCAATATCTTGATGTGACTCGGCCAAGTCAACTGCGGTATAAGCCGCAGCATTGATCACAACATCAGGCTTAATTGTTGCGAATGCCAGCTCAACCGCAGACTGATCAGTAATGTCCAGCTCATCAATGCCAAGGCTAAATAACTCTACGCCTTCAGGCTTAGCTTGCTGTAATTCCCAAGCTAATTGGCCCCCCTTCCCGGTAACTAGTACTTTCATTGTTTACTCACAAAACGACATGTAAATTGATTTATAAACGAGGCGCATCGACAAATTGAATGGCCTGTTGGTCCTTCGCTGATAAAGATGGCGCTAAACCATTCACGAGGGGCCACTGTATACCAATATCAGGGTCATCCCAAGCCACTGACACTTCAGAGCTGGGATCATAATAATCAGTACATTTGTAAACAAACTCTGCTTCCGCACTCACCACATAAAAACCGTGTGCAAATCCTTCGGGAACCCATAACTGGCGTTTATTCTCGGCGGATAATATCACGCCAATCCATTGACCAAGCGTAGCTGAATTGGCTCGCATATCAACGGCTACATCAAACACTTCACCGCTGACCACCCGCACTAACTTTCCTTGGGTATGTTCGGTTTGATAATGTAAACCCCGCAATATTCCTTGTTTAGATTTGGAGTGATTGTCTTGCACTAAAGCTTGCTGAGTACAAAATTCAGAAAAAAGCGTTTGACGAAAAGTTTCCATAAAAAAACCACGTTCATCACCAAATACACTTGGCTCTATAATTTTCACATCAGGGATTACTGTTTCAATAAATTTCATTTGACCATCTCTTGGCTACATGCTGAGTCGTTTGCTAGGTTCATCAAGTATTGCCCATAACCATTTTTTAACATCGGTTCGGCGAGCGCTTTTAATTGCTGAATATCAATAAAACCCTGCCGATAGGCTATTTCTTCAGGGCAGCAAACCTTTAATCCTTGGCGCTTTTCTAACACCGAAATGAACTGAGACGCTTCCAGTAAAGAGTCGTGTGTACCAGTATCTAACCAAGCACTGCCACGTCCCATTAATTCAACGCTCAACTCATTTCGTTGAAGATAGAGATTATTTAAGTCTGTAATTTCTAGTTCGCCACGAGCAGAAGGTTGAATGGTCTTTGCCAACTCAACCACTTTCTCATCATAAAAATATAGACCTGTGACCGCATAATTAGATTTAGGAGTGCTTGGTTTCTCTTCGATAGAAATCGCTTTCCCCGAATCATCGAACTCAACCACACCGTAACGCTCAGGATCGGTAACATGATAACCAAATACACTTGCACCAGTTTTATGCTGATTAGCTTTTCTCAAAGACTTAATTAAGTCATGCCCATAAAATATATTGTCACCCAGCACTAAACAAGCGGGAGCGCCATCGAGAAAATCTTCCGCTAAAATAAATGCTTGTGCCAAGCCATCCGGTGAAGGCTGCTCGACATATTCAAACCGCACGCCCCACTGACGACCACTACCCAGCAATTCTTTAAAGCGAGGTAACTCTTCCGGCGTTGAAATAATCAATATATCTCGTATCCCCGCAAGCAATAGTGTTGAGACCGGATAATAGATCATGGGCTTATCATAAACAGGCATTAATTGCTTACTAATCACTTTGGTAAGCGGGTGAAGTCGAGTTCCCGAGCCTCCCGCTAAGATAATACCTTTTCTGTTCATGCTACGCCTTTACCCTGATTCGTCTAAATGGCTGCAATACTACTGATTTTGACAGATTGAGTACAGCAACAAACAAAGAATAGCAGAAGCACATACTGAAATAGTGATGATGGCATGAAGGATGCCGATTCGTTGTTATGACGTCTAATTAACCCCTTTCACAAGCAATGTATTCATTTATTTTGCCATGCCCTTAGAGACAGCATTTGCGCTGTAACCTTTCATTGAAAGCAAAAATTATAGGCTAAATAAAAACTGAATCCTTGCCGAGAAGAGCAATACGACCGCATGGCGCGTTACAAAAGAGGAGATCAAGCAATTTGGGTTAGTTTCAATACTGGATGTTTCAAAAGACTATTTAACCGTCAAACTCGGTCTAGATTGCGGTTCGAGCCCCCTTATAAGATCGTCCAAGGTAAATTAAGTCACCGGAAATAATTTTAAATTAATATGGTCTTCGGCTAGGTTTCTAAATCGTAGGCTAAACCCAATATCAGACAGCTTTGCCGCCCCTTCTTGATAATGCGCATCAACATTCAAGCCTAAAGCCAAACCTGGATGAGCAGCATCAAATGGCGAGGGGGCATCAAGTAGACCAGCATTAGCAAAGTGCACATTATCATGGGCGATAATGCCGTACAAGCAGCCCACAGAAGCTCTTAAATCGGCAGCTTTAATAATCTTATTTAAAGTACTTAATGCCATACTGGGTTGCAGAGCTGAGCGATCATTCACTAAGAAACGGTTCCACATATCTTGAAAGAAACCGTTAATAATGACTGCAGCAATAACCCCTTCATCGCCCAACAAACAAATATCTACCACTAAAAAACCAACATGATGTTGATCGATTTGCTTGATAAGCGGAAATAAAGTTTGTCCTTTTAGACGATAATGACAAAAGAAACCCACAATTTCTTGCGTGGTTTTGGGCAACATTTCTCTTAAAACCAAGCTTGCTTGTGCATCATTCGCCTTAAAATGTGCTTTATGCTCACTAAATTCAGCAAATTCCATTTGTGAATCTTGTTGCTCCAGCATCGATAAACTAGAAAGAATCGTATGCGTTAATTCTCTAAAGTCGATTAATGGTTTCACCAAAAAATCACTGGCACCGAGTTGTAACACTTTACGTAAATCGGCCATGCTACTTTTTCCAGAAATAACAATAATAATTCCCGGAAAACTATCAAGATGTTCCAACAACTCAAGCCCGTTCATCCTCGGCATTTGTAGATCCATCAATATCAGTTGATAAGACTGCTGAGCAATCGCTTGCAAGGCCTCATAACCATCTTCAACAGTGCATACTAAAGCACCCTGCTGAGTCAAGAAGGCAAGCAGTTGCTGACGAAACACAGGTTCGTCCTCTACAACTAATATAGAAATCCCATAAAGTGGATTCTCATCATGCTGAGGCATTAATCGACAACCTTTTTCCTTATTTATTAATAAGTTAATAACGTATTTTAAGGCTTAACAGCTTGACTATATAAGTAATAACTCGAGAACGCTAGCTTGCTTACAAAAAATAAAAACAACCAAAAACTAACTGAAACATAACCTTAAGCGAGGAGATTGAGGGTTTGCGATACAGCAGAACCGAGCTTTGCTTCAATAAGCATAGCTCAGTAAAATGAGAACTGTGACTCCATTAGGCATAATCATCGCGATTAATGTTATAGGTAAATTTATTTATCAGGCTTTATTTTTATAGCAATAAAAGCTCTTATATCGCCCTAAATTGTGAGCAAAACGCTCACAATTCAGATCAAAATGAACCTAGACCAAGGGCCGAGCAAAGGCCATTCCAACAAAAATCCAATCGCTTTTAGTAACCTTCGATTTCATCTAAATAGCCTTCAAGGGCGGAATCGATATCCTGTTTCGACTGAGTCGGAGGCTTACCATTATAAAAACGATATAGTCGGTATTGTAGATAAGCGTCTTTGATAAAGGTGTAACTATCAAGAGAGTTGTCTAGTAGCGGTTCTTGTTCAATCACTGAAGCCCGTTTATACAGTCCATCTAAACCCCATTTTACCGCTTGCTCCGCATAACTTAAGTTAGACAACGGAGAAGCAAAGGCATCAACCCAGTCCCCCACCTCTTTACGCACGGTCGTCGGTCCTAATACCGGTATCATGACAAATGGCCCTTCAGGGACGCCATAAAAGCCCATTACATCACCAAACTCTTCGATGTCTCGCTTGGCTCCTGAACGTCCCATCAGATCAAAAATTCCAAATATTCCAAAACTGGAATTAAACAAAAATCGAACTAAATTATTCGAGGCACGCTCAACTTTTCCTTGCAATAAATTGTTTGCAAAACTAGCGGGCTCTTCCAAATTTCGGATCACATTGTTTAAGGCTTCACGCAAACCAAAGGGCACATAATCAGCATACACATGAGTGACCGGGCGATAGATGGGTTTATCTAGATAATTGTAGTTAAACTCCCACATGCTGCGATTAAACCCTTCAAAAGGATCAGAAAAACCGGTAACTGGCTCACCTTGTTCCGCTGCCGATAAAGCAGTTGAAAAAATCGCGGTAAACGTCAAAAACGCAAATACAACATGACGTAGCACTGAATGCTCCTTCCTTGGTAACGTTACAACTATAGAACTTAACAAACAAAGTGCTCTTGTTTAACGCAATCCAATCATACAAAAATTAAAGCTGCCTTTCAGCAGCCATTTATTATGTCATTAAGTTCAATCGCTTAATAGCGCAAACTTTAAATACTGACAATACACCTACAAAACTACAAGGGAGTATTAATTAATAAAGAAATAGGTAAATCACTGCCTTGGGAAATCGTTGACGACTTCCCTTCCCAATCGCCAGTGGTTGTCTGTGCATTATTATCGTAAGACAATCTAGCGGTTATATAGAATTCAGCTTGTTGTGATAATTTCAAGCCTTCCATCATACTATCTTTATCTGAAAGTGTAACGGTTAATGGGAACTTAGGGTGGGCAATTCTCTTGGCGGCTAATGGCATTGGCGGCCCATTCACAGCCTTTGCGAACACAAATAAGAAACTCGATTCTGGTGCGACTAAACCATCTTGCAAGTTCACCGTCACGCTGTAGTTTGGCTCTGAGGTGGGTGTTTCTGTTGATAAAGATGATTGCTGTTGCGCTTGCGCTTGGCTCTGCTGAGCAATTTGCGCTTGGGCAAATTGAATATTTTTATTCAACATTTGAGCGCGTTCTGAACCAGAATCAACGAGGCTTAGCATTTTTTGCCAACGCTCGATCGCCAATGAGTACTGTTGCTGCTCGACTGCTAAAAAAGAATATAATGACCACAATTCCAGTTGATTTGGCATTTTCTGTAAAGCCGCCACCAACAAACGCTCGGCTCGAGCCTTTGCCATCGCATCACCGCTATAAAACAATGACTGAAGATAAACGACTAACACATTGGGACTATCGGCATCTAGCGCGTAGGCTTTTTCAGCCGCATCGGTCATCACATCCAAACGATTCATTGCTTGGCCTACCTTCGCCAATAAAAACCAACCTCGGCTATCATTCGGATCTTGATAAAGCTTGGTTCGTAAACCCAAAGCAAAATCGGTGAGTTCCTGCTCACTAACCGGTCCACCTTGAGCTAACAACACCTTATTACTCAATTCTGGCATTTGCTGGATGATCGATTGCCAATGTTGAACTTGTTTCGCACTCCCCAAATAATAATAGAGTCCCACAGGAACTGTGGCAACGAAGACCAAACTGACTAACAATACCCAAGCTGAATAACGAGTTTCTGCTTTAAGCGAACTTTCAGGAATATCGTCTAACAGATTGTGTTGTAGCTCCGTCACCAGCTGTTCACGATCATCCGCTAAGCCCTGCTGATTTTCTTGCTCGATTTCTAACAGCCGATCTTTATACAATGCTTTATTTAAATCGGTTTGGGTAAGTGATGCTTGCTGGCGGCGCAACCAGAGCGGTAAAACCACTGCGGCCAAGGCAAGTAAGGTTAAAGCCACTACAGCTAACCAAAAAACTATCATTCTGACTCTCGCTCCGTTTGTTTAATTAGCTCAGCTAATCGCTTTTGTTCTTGTTCATCTAAATCAACGACTGGGGCTGGTTTGCGCCTAGCTAAACGCCATATAGTGAAACAGCCAAAAATAATAATAAAAGCTGGTGCCAACCATAACAGCAGAACCGCGGGAGTCAACGGAGGATCATAACGCACAAAATTACCATAACGGGCCACCATATAATCCAAAACTTGTTGTTTAGAGCGACCCGCTTTGACCATCTGGTAGGTTTTCTCTCGCAGATCTTGCGCCAAGCCCGCATTTGAATCAGCAATATTGTTATTCTGACACTTTGGACAACGAAGCTCTTGAGTCAACTCTCTAAACAAGGTTTCTTGCTGTACAGAGTCAAACTCATGGACCTCAATCGCCGCCATCGCAAACTGCGGCAGCATTACCAATAATATAAGATGAAAGGCTTGCCTTAATCTCATCGTCATTACTCCAAGCGACTGTATATAGCGCCTAATTCCTGCTGCCAGTTACGAGCATTTACATCACCAACATGGCGATACCGAATGATACCTTGACTATCGATGAAATAAGTTTCGGGAGCCCCATATACGCCCAAATCTAAGGCAAGTAGTCCTTTTCCATCAAATAGATTAATTTGATAGGGATTACCAAGCTGAGTTAACCAATCAATTGCTTTTTGTCGGTCATCTTTATAATTAAGACCTACGATTTTCACCCCTTGTTCGGATAAGCTATTCAGAAAAGCATGTTCAGCGCGACAAGTCGGACACCAAGTCGCCCACACATTGAGTAGCAACGGTTGTCCTTTAAAAATATCAGCACTATGCTGCTTATCTTGTTGATAAAGATCTTGTAGGGTAAAAACTGGCACTGGTTTCCCCACCAATACCGATTCCAATTTTGTTGCATCACTATATAAGCCACGATATAAAAATATGGCGACTAACAAAAAAAGTAACAAAGGCAGTAGAAAATAAAATAATCGCTTATTCATTTAAACACCTTCCACATAAGCTTTTGTTTCATGAGCAAGCGTATCTTTGTGGTGTGTTCGCTTCACCTTAAAACGATAACGTTTATCGCTCATGGCAAACAATCCACCGATCGCCATAATCAGCGCTCCAAACCATATCCAGCGAATAAATGGCTTATAGTATAAACGGACCGCCCAAGCGCCACCGGGTAATTGCTCGCCCATGGCTGCGTATAAATCACGCCATAAACCAGCGTCGATAGCTGCCTCGGTCATCATATTTCGCTGTACTCGATAAAAGCGTTTCTCGGCACGTAAGGTGGTACTCAAGTCAGCGCCTTTATAAACGTCAATAATTGCCACATGCCCCTGATAATTCGGCCCCTGTAAGGGTTCCACACGCTTGAAGTGAAAACGATAAGCGGCAAAAGTCACCGAGTCCCCTGCCTCTAAACGCAAATCTCGCTCAATACTGTAATGACTGGTCATCGAAATACCAATGATCGATACAGCTAAGCCTATATGTCCTAATACCATCGCCCAATGAGAGCGACTTAAGGTACTCAAGCCCTTAGAAAAACGATGACGATGGGTTGCCCGTAAATAGACTTCTAAAGCGGTACATGTGATGATCCACATCGCCAGTACTAAGGCCATGTATGCCAGCGCATAGAACTGCGGTGCCATAATGAACATCAGTATGGCTGGCAATAACAGGCTCACCAGAGCAAGCCAAACTAAGGGCTTTTTTAATGACCGAGGATCTTGATGCTTCCAACGCAGCAATGGGCCAATCCCCAAAGCAACGGCAAAGGGAATGATCATCCAGCTAAACATTCGGTTAAAGAAAGCGGCACCAATCGAAATGCTTCCTAAGCCAATTTCCTTATGGATCAACGGCAATAAAGTGCCAAGTAACACTACAACCAAGCCAGCCACCAACAATACATTGTTGATCAGCAGAAAAGTTTCTCGCGAGAACAAACGATAAGATCCACGGCTCTTAACCTTTGAAGCACGCAGCGCGAACAGCAATAGAGAACCGCCCACAACCACCAGCAGAAAGGCCAAAATAAATAGTCCTCTGGCCGGATCGCTAGCAAAGGCATGTACCGACACCAATACACCGGAGCGAACCAGAAAGGTGCCCAGTAAACTTAAAGAAAAAGCTGAAATCGCTAATAGCACCGTCCACGCTTTAAACACCCCACGCTTTTCACTTGCCGCCAAAGAATGCAACAAAGCAGTTCCTACCAACCACGGCATAAAAGAAGCATTTTCAACTGGATCCCAGAACCACCAACCACCCCAACCTAACTCGTAATACGCCCACCAGCTACCGAGCGCAATACCAACAGTAAGAAATACCCAAGCAGCCATTGTCCAAGGACGAGACCAACGAGCCCAAGTTGAATCTAAACGTCCTGAGATTAAGGCCGCAATAGCGAAAGCAAAGGCCACCGAGAAGCCCACATACCCCATATACAATAGCGGGGGATGGAAGATTAATCCGACATCTTGCAACAATGGATTAAGATCGTGACCATCAACTGGGAAAAACGGCAGCGTGCGCTCGAAGGGATTTGAAGTAAGTAAAATGAATAAATAGAAACCGACCGATATCATCCCCATCACCGCGACCACTCGCGCCACAGCATCTAGCGGCAAGCTTCGACTAAATAATGCAACCGCTGCTCCCCAAGCAGATAAAATGAGCGCCCAAAGCAATAGGGAGCCTTCGTGAGCTCCCCAAACCGCAGATAAACGAAAATATAGAGGTAAATGGCTATTTGAGTTATTCGCGACATAAGCGACTGAAAAATCATTGACCGCGAAGGCATAACTCAAAATCGCAAACGACAATCCAACAAAAGCAAATTGGGCCAAAGCTAAAGGTCTTGCCGACTGCATCAGCAAAACACTATTTTTACTAGCCCCCCACAAAGGGTAAACACTTTGTAAAATGGCCAATGTGACCGCTAGGATCAACGCATAATGTCCAAGTTCTGGAATCATAATAGATATCTCTAGTGAGCAGAGCCCTGCAATTGGGCTTCAGTATATTCAGGTTTAAAATGTTCCATTCCAATCAAAGATTCGGCAACCTCGGGCGGCATGTATTCTTCATCATGTTTAGCCAATACTTCGAAGGCCGACACGGTGTTAGCGGCGGTCAATACACCTTGCGCGACAATCCCCTGCCCCTCGCGAAATAGATCCGGCAAAATACCTTCGTAATTAACAATCACAATCTCACCGCCGGCATCACTCAGTTTAAAGCTCACTTGTAAACTTGTTGCAGAACGCTCAACAGTGCCAGGCAATACCAAACCACCAATCCGCAATCGCTGACCCAGTTCCGGTTTAAGTGCCTGTGGACCTTTCCCCTTAACTAATTCTGTGGGGGTATAAAACAAGTCGATATTTTGCGCCAGTGCATAAAGCAACAAACCAATGGATGCCCCTAAACCCAACACAATAGAGATAACAATGGTTAAGCGTTTTTTACGTCTAGGATTCATAAGTGTTCGCTCATCTCTTTCGCTGCTTGTACCCGTTTTCGCCGCACCGAATAATGCGTCACCGATTTAATAATCGCTCTTCGTTTAATCAAACTATCGATGACCAACGCTCCCATGGCGAGCGCACTCACGCCATAGGCCAGCCATACGTAATACGCGTAACCACCCATCGCAAAAAAATCAGCGACTGAATCAAATTGCATCATATTAACCCTCCCGTTGATCTGGCTTGATAAGAAGTTGTTGTACCCAAGGGCGGCGGCGTTCTCGCCTTAACAGCTCGGTTCTAAAGCGAACCAAACTGACCGCAACCAAGAAAAACCCAAAAGCAAATATGTTCAGCAATAAGGGCCATAACATTTGAGAATCAATCGACGGTTTCGCGAACTTGGTAATCGTGGCCCCTTGATGTAGGGTATTCCACCATTCCACGGAATAGTGAATGATTGGCAAATTAATAACGCCCACTAGACTCAAGATCCCAGCGGCTCTGCCAGCCATAACTTTATCCGAAAATGCGTTGTATAGGGCGATGACACCTAAGTACAAAAACAACAAAATTAACTCAGAGGTTAAACGAGCGTCCCATACCCACCATGCCCCCCACATTGGTTTCCCCCAAGCAGCCCCAGTAAATAGAGCAACAAAGGTAAGGACCGCGCCAACAGGAGCGACTGCAGCCACATAAATATCAGCTTGTTTAATTTGCCACACCAAGCCGATAAAAGCGGCAATTGCCATCGACGAATAAGCCGCCATCGATAATATTGCCGAAGGAACATGAATATAAATAATTCTGAAACTATCGCCTTGCTGATAGTCGGCGGGCGCAAAGGCCAAGCCCCAAATTAAGCCCACCACAAAACTAATAAGGGCCAATACACTCAACCAAGGTACAAATTTTCCAGCAAGTTCATAGCTGGCTTGCGGTTTTGCATAAGGATGTAACCATTTCCACATTAGGGTAAGTACTCTCTGACAATAATTTATTATTATATTTAGTTAACGCTAACTCTTAATGCCGCGGCGGTAGCGAAGGGAGCCAAAGTGAGCGCCAATAAGCTAATCGCACCCATAATCGCTAAATGGCCCGTATAGGGCAAGTTTAATGATGCGGCTTCAATCGCAGAAGTCGCAAAAATCAATATAGGAATATACAAAGGTAAAACTAATAGGCTCAGCAATACACCACCTTTACGCAAGCCCACTGTTAAGGCTACGCCCACTGCACCAATTAAACTCAGTACAGGGGTTCCTAATAATAAGGTATAGAATGTAGCCTTAAAACTTTGCCATTCTAGGGATAACAAAACTGCAAGCAGCGGTGATAGCAGTAAAATTGGTAAGCCTGTAATCATCCAATGCGCCACTGTTTTTGCTAAAGCGATCAACGCTAAAGACGAGCCACTCAACAACATCTGTTCTAATGAGCCATCAGCATAATCATCTCGAAATAAGCGCTCTAAAGACAATAATGAGGAGAGTAAAGCCGCTACCCATAAAATTCCAGGCGCAATTTTCGCCAATAACTGCGGCTCTGGCCCAACGGCAATAGGAAACAAAGTTATCACAATCAAAATAAACCATAACGGATTGACAACTTCTGACTTTTGTCTAAATGCAGCTAACAACTCACGTTTAACAACACTCACA
The DNA here is from genome assembly GCF_050870865.2 of Agarivorans sp. QJM3NY_33. Classification (NCBI taxonomy): domain Bacteria; kingdom Pseudomonadati; phylum Pseudomonadota; class Gammaproteobacteria; order Alteromonadales; family Alteromonadaceae; genus Agarivorans; species Agarivorans sp. QJM3NY_33. The sequence continues at coordinate 1,916,118 of NZ_CP194039.2, read as the reverse complement.
AAAACCCGCATTAAACAATTTCCTCATAAGCAGGCTCAATGTTTAACACGCGATAATGGGCACTATCGATATTTAAAGTTTGATGCGTCGTGAGCAATATCATTCCGCCGGCCTCTGCATGTTGCTTCAGTACGGCTTCTAAATAAGTAACACCTTGCTTATCGATTGCGGTAAAGGGCTCATCTAGGATCCATAATTGACGTTCCACAAGCCATAACCTAGCCAAGCCAACTCGGCGCTGCTGTCCAGCCGACAAGTGTGCTGTTGGTTCATCTTCCAAACCCGCTAAACCGACTCGAGCCAACAAGTCGTATAGCTGCCCCAATGACATGGACTGACCCGCCAACCCCAAATAAAACTGTAGGTTTTCTACGGCACTTAACTCTGCCTTTACCCCAACATGATGCCCCAGATACAGGCAGTGTTGATGAAAGCTATCAGAGATTTGATTAATGCTCTGCCCTTGCCAATGGATCTCTCCCTGCTCAGGACGAGATAAACCTGCAAGCAAACGTAATAAACTAGTTTTCCCCGCACCGTTGGGACCCGCTACCTGCAGGATATCGCCAGCGTTTAAGGTAAACGATAAATTGTCAAAAAGAACGCGCTCTTCTCTAACACAGCAAAGTCCAATAGCTTCCAGCATTCAAATGTGTCTTGATATAATAAGTGTCGGGATGGTATCACAGCTAGATCGTAAATCTAGGCAAGCAATTGAAATAACGAATATGTTAAGGAGATGTTCCATCAAAGTAAAGCCAAATCAAAATAGATATTCAGTCGGACCAGCAACGATGAAATAAACACCATTCCGCAAAATACAGAAGCAATCGAATATGGTCGGCCGTTCGTGTATAGGTCATGGCCGCCGACTAGAAGCTCGAGCGCATAAGGCTGTCATTAAGAACAACTGACAACTGACTCAGAAAATAGATGTAAAAGATAAGCAGATCGAGATAACAGTCCAAAATACAAAGAAAAACCAATCAAGCTAAAACAACTACAGCAGCCCCCCTACCGATTACAATAAGAACATATAAAATAGCAGATTCATGCAGCAACAACGCAGGACAATACAACAACCTTGCCCTGAACAATTAATTTAGCTGAATCAAATACCACTCAATTCAGTTCCGAAGACCTACCATTTAGTCTACTTTAAACGAGCATTGTAGCGACTCTGACTCAATCATGATAATAGGATTTTGTGGAACAAACAGCAAACGGGGCTTGGCAAGTGCAGTGGTTCAGAGAGAAGAGAAGGCAAGGCTAGCTTGCTTGCCCTTTCATTTTATTCCGTAGACTTAATAGAAGTTCAGCCTCGGCTTTAGGTAATTCACATTCGCGCATCACCTCTTCTAAATCAGCGCCTAACTCGACCAATTTGACGGCACGGGTGTACAACTTGCTGTCAGGATCTTGTGACTCTATTTGAGCGCTACGAATAAACGCTTGCTCGACTTGCTCAGCCTGACGCTCTAATTCTTGAACTAAAGAAGCATTGGCTACGTGTAACTCTTGCAGCTCTTTTTCAGCGGCTCGATGCTTACTTAACAAATTTTTAATAACCAGTTCCAAACTCGCCATTTTGGCTTCACTGGAATCTATATGTCGATTAGCCTTGTGTGTTAACCAGTAAACACCCACAAGGCCAAGCAACATAACCAATAACGCAACAAGATTAATCCAATCCATTTATATTGAGCTTACTTCATCCCACTCTTCATCAGAAAGCAGCTTATTGAGATCAACCAAAATTAATAACTGTCCATCCCGATTACTAACACCTTGAATGAACTTCGCGCTCTCTTCAGTACCCACGTTTGGTGCGGCATCTATTTCAGAAGAACGTAGGTAAACCACCTCAGCAACACTATCCACTAAAATCCCGATGACTTGTGATTCAGCTTCTATAATCACGATCCGTGAATTTTCGGTAATATCTGATGAAGGCAAACCAAACCGGGAACGCGTATCGATCACCGTGACCACATTACCACGCAAGTTGATAATGCCTAAAACATAGTTTGGCGCTCCTGGCACCGGCGCTATTTCTGTATAACGTAATACTTCTTGTACCTGCATCACGTTAATACCATAGGTCTCACTTTCCAACTGAAAAGTTACCCATTGTAGAACTTCATCCTCGGCAATATTTTCTGCGACGTTACGCTGCTCGCTCATCTGCATGTCCTTTTTATTCATGAGTCCAATTGGATCTCGCAACTCTTATCTATTCAAGTATATATCATAAGTTATAAAACTAAACGGCGGATTTACCTAGTCTTTCAATTAAACAGAGCTCGCTCTACCTCACAGTTCTAACATCCATCTATATTTACCCCCTGAGAAAGCATTCGTTGTAGCTCTTCAACATGCAATAAAGCACACATCCTTTGTTTGACCATTCCCGCTAACCAACGACGTTTACCGGGATCAACACGCCACTTTACATCATCTTTATTCAACCGCTCGGTACCAAATAGCTTCTCGCAGCTCAAACCCCAACTACTTTCACCAAGCATAACCAAGTATTTATAGTCAGGTTCAAAAGGCTGATTCGGCATCACCCACTTAGCGGTATCGACAACCGTTAACTTTTGTTCACGCTCGATCATAATGCCAGCGAACCAATCTGGCTTACCAAAGAGTGGGCTAACTTCACTAATACGATGAATTCCGCCCAACTCAGTCAAGGGCACTCCAAAAGTAACGCCTGCAACTTCAAAAAATAGAACCTGAAACTCATTATCGGTTTCGATATTGTGCCATTCTTCCGGTAAAGGCGCTTCAACAAGCTGCTCTTCTACTTGAATACTCGTTGCTGGCAAAGACTCATCAGCAGGCGCTATATGCTCGGGTTCAACTTTTGGTGCAGGCTGTTCTGGTAACTCTTTAATAGGGAGTAATACCGGCTTAGCCTCCGCAACAGCGGCAACTCGTTGCTCGGCTTCTGCGAACAAAGTCGCAAGCGGCTTCACTTGAGGTTCAGGGGCAAACGAAGACTGATTCAAGGTTTCACTAACAGGGCTGAGAGGCACACTTTCAGGTTCTTTCAATAAAGAATCAAAATAACTCCCTAAAGCCTGCTCCATCAAGGTATCGCTATTCATAATAGCCCCTGCTCATCGGTCATCTGCAGAAGATGAGCGAGTAAGGTTTGATAAGCAAATACCCCGCGGCAATTTTTTATATGATAGGAAGGTGGCGCATGCCGTAGGCTAGCATCTCTAAATTTGGTGTCGATGGGTATCACTGAATTCCAAATGTTGTTCGGATAAGTTTCTTGTAGTTCCTTTAAGGCCGCTAATGAAGCACGAGTTCGCTTGTCATACATCGTTGGAACAACCGTATAGCGTAAGCGGTTAGGACAAGAGCGTTGCATAATACTCAAGGTTTTAACCATGCGCTCCAAACCTTTAATGGCTAAAAACTCTGTTTGAACAGGCACTAATACTCGCTCACTCGCAGCTAAAGCATTAACCATCATCACCCCCAGAACTGGTGGGCAATCAACTAACACATAATCATACTTATGTTCAATACGCGCCAAAATGCGCTTTAAAATCAAGCCCATTCCCTCACGCTGCCCCAACACTTTATCCAAAGTAGCTAAAGCCATACTTGCAGGAATTAAATCTAAATTATCAAACGAAGTCGCTTGAATACTATGGGTCACCATCGCATCATCGAGTTGACTGTTTTGATAAAGTTCATAAAGAGTGCCCTGAACACTATCAACATCAAATCCCAAATAACTGGTGAGCGACGCATGGGGATCAGTGTCGAGTAATAGGACACGTTTTCCTTGTTGCGCTAGTAGACCAGCCAGAGATATCACCGTTGTAGTTTTACCGACACCGCCTTTTTGATTAGCAACCGTCCAAACTTTCACCTATTCTTCCTGCCTTGTCGTAAATCGCACCCCACCACCTTCCAATGGCACCGCTAACATTGTCTCACTATCTGGCTTAACAACTTTCTGCTCATCTCCCGCTGGCGCTTGTTCGACAACTGACGATTGGGCAATTGAAGAGTCCCAAATGTATTTAGAGAGTGCAATGACCACCCTTCGATTTTGTTTATCGCTTTGCAGTTTTCCGTTCACGGATAACGGGGCATATTGAGCGTAGGCTTCGATAGCCATTCGCTGCGGTTGAATCCCATCTGACTGCAATTCCCGAACAACTCTTGTGGCCCGAGCGGCTGACAACTCCCAATTGCTTGAATAGAGTTCACTATCAATACTTTGCTCGTCGGTATAACCACGCACTCGTATATAATTATCGACCATTTTAAGCTTTTCGGACAAACGTAAAACTAACTGTTCAGCAGGCTTAAGCAAGTAAGCACTACCACTAGCAAAAAAAAGTCGACTATCTAACTCAATGGTTAGCCAGTCTTCATCACTATTTATTACTATGTCGTCAGTTTTGAAAATATCTTTAAGTTCAATAGCCAATTGGCTTGCGAGTTCGGTTAGATTAGACTGAGCAACTGAGTTTGAAGTCGTTGGCGGCACGTTAGGCATGATAACTTGACCATCCAAAATCGAGTGACCATATTCCATCAGCAATTCCGTTGACGAGACCGTTTCATTCCGTTCAGCTTGCCCATCAGAAACTTCAAATAAGGCAATCGCCTGTTGTAAGCGTTGTTGCAATTCGGGGTAATCTTTTTCATTGGTAATCGCCATCGCGTAAAGTACTACAAACAACGCAAACATCAATGTCATATAATCAGCGTAGGAGACTAACCAACGCTCTGTGTTTGCATTTCGCTTAGCAGCTGCAGCATAGCGATGACGCATACTAGTCGATATCCACAACGAAGCTATGTAAGCGACGCTTTACTTCAATACTACTGGCACCTTCAGCGATTGAAACCAATCCAGCTAAAGTCATTTCCTGATAAATAGCGCGATCCCCCGCTTGCGAGCGAAGCTTATTGGCAAAAGGCAAGAAAATAAAATTGGCGAAACCAACACCATAAATGGTCGCGACAAATGCAACCGCAATTCCCTTTCCAAGTAACTCAGGACTGCTTAAAAAATCCATAGCCTGAATCAAACCAAGTACTGCACCAATAATACCCACCGTAGGGCAGTAACCCCCCATGGCTTCAAACACCCCCGCCTGACGTTCCAAACGACTTTGTTCTAAGTCGATGACATCTTCTAAGGATTGTTGTAATTGTTGAGCTTCGGCACCGTCTATCAGCATTTGTAAACCACGTAAAGTAAACGAATCTGCATGTTTTTGCTGTTGTTCTAGGCCCAAATAACCATCTTTACGAACAATATGAGACCAATTCAATATCAATTGAATTTGGTTCTGTACATTATCTTGCGACTGAAACCAAACCTTCGGTATCACTTTCAGAGCTTGCACAAATTGTTTGCTCGGCGTTTGTAACATTACCGCGCCGATAGTCCCCCCCAATACAATTGTTAATGCATGTACATTGACTAAATCGTCTAACGACCCACCAGCAAAAACATGACCAAACCCAACAGCAGAGAACGCTAAAATAACGCCAAAGATGCTAAGTTTATCCATTACCAATTTCCATAACTATCGCTTCAGAAAAACGATCGAGAGGCATTTGATTGGAGGCGAGTCCAGCACTTGCGACGGCCTGTGGCATACCATAAACAACACAACTGGCTTCATCCTGAGCCCAGATCGTTGAGCCTTTATCTTTCAATAAACGGCAACCATCTCGCCCATCAGCCCCCATACCGGTCAAGATCATGGCTAAAACGTCGCCCTGATGACTTTTCGCCAAAGAAGCAAAAGTAATATCGACACAAGGTTTATAGTTGACTTTGTCATTGCCATCAATAATTCGTAAGCGACCATACTGACCGCGAGGCTCAACTAACATCTGTTTGCCACCGGGTGCGAGATAAGCACAACCCGGTCGCAATTCATCTCCATCCTCGGCCTGCTTCACATTAACCCGTGACAGTGTATTTAAGCGTTGAGCAAATGCAGCTGTAAATGTAGCTGGCATATGCTGAACTAATAAAATGGGCTTAGGAAACCCAGCCGGCAACTGAGTTAAGATTGTTTGCAAAGCCACCGGACCACCGGTAGAGGTCCCTATCGCGACTAATTTATAGCGTTTTCCTGAAGGTTTAAACACACCAGACGTACGAACCTTGCGCTCTACCGAAGGTTGGCTGCTTGCCGCAGTCGTCGGCCTTAGTGGCGTCCGGGCGCTTGGCGTCAAAGGTTTGTCGGCTCGGGGAGTCAGACTCGATGGCGCTCGACGCGCTATCACTCGGCGTCTGGCAATGGCCTTTACTCGTTGTTGTAACAAGCTGACGGCTTCTTCACGATCACGAGCAATGTCTTCAAATTTTTTGGGGATAAAATCAAGTGCACCAGCATCTAGAGCATCTAAGGTCGCTTTAGCACCATCGTGGGTTAACGATGAAAACATCAGCACTGGCGTGGGATGTTTGGCCATAATTTCTTTTACAGCCGTAATGCCATCCATAACTGGCATTTCAATATCCATGGTAATCACGTCAGGTTTTAAACTTGCAACCATTTCAATGGCCTCGCGGCCATTCTTAGCTGCACCTATCACCTCAAGGCTTGGGTCAGCGTTAATAATCTCGCTGACTCGACGTCTGAAAAAACTAGAATCATCAACAACTAATACTTTTATTGCCATACTCAATTCTTTTTAAGGGCTGTGCTCGGCGTTATAACTTACGAGCGTAGCGTTTTAGTAAACTAGGAATATCGAGTATGAGTGCGATACGACCATCACTGGTAATCGTCGCCCCGGCCATTCCAGGGGTACCTTGCAATAACTGGTCAAGCGCTTTTATCACAACTTCTTCCTGCCCAATGAGGTTGTCAACGACAAATCCCACCTGTTGTTGGCCTATCTGTACGATAACCACATGTCCTTGAGAACTTCTCTGTCCAGATTGACTATTACGGATCAACCAATCTTGCAAATAAAATAGAGGTATAGCTTTATTACGGACAATAACGGTTTCCTGACCGTCAACAACATTGGTTTTGGTTAAATCCAGATGAAAGATTTCATTTACACTGGTGAGTGGTAAAGCAAAAGTCTGTTTACCTACATCAACCATCAAAGTGGGTAGAATAGCTAACGTTAATGGTACTTTGATTTGTAAAGTAGTACCGCCTCCGAGCTTAGAATCAATATCCACAGAACCGTTCAGCTGGGTGATACTGGTTTTGACCACGTCCATGCCAACACCACGCCCCGAAATATCAGAAATCTCAGTTTTTGTCGAAAAACCTGGTGCAAAAATCAAACTATAAGCATCTTTGTCTGGCATTCTTGCCGCCGCATCGGCATCTAAAACACCGCGCTCTATAGCGATAGATTTAAGCTTATCTGCATTCATTCCCGCGCCGTCATCTTCGATCATCAGCAAGATATGATCACCTTCTTGCGAGGCTGACAAACGAATGACACCAGTACGCGGTTTTCCTGCCGCTTCACGTTGGTCTGGCATTTCAATGCCGTGATCAACCGAGTTTCGCACTAAATGCACCAGTGGATCGGCTAACGCTTCCACTAGGTTTTTGTCTAAATCGGTATCTTCACCGACCAATTCCAAGTTAATATCTTTCTTCAAACTACGAGCTAAATCACGAACGACTCGAGGAAAACGACCGAACACCTTCTTAATAGGCTGCATTCGAGTTTTCATCACTGCACCCTGTAAATCAGCGGTCACAACGTCAAGGTTAGAGGTCGCCTTAGCCATATCCTCATCATTACTGGTTAAACCAAGACTAACCAAACGATTACGGACTAAAACTAATTCCCCAACCATATTCATGATTTCGTCGAGAGTACGGGTATCGACGCGAACCGTCGTTTCCCCCTGAGGGGCTTGTTTGGGCGCTGCTTTTGCCGGCTCAGACTTGGCTGGAGCAGCAGCTTTCGGAGTAGCTGCAACTTTTGTTGGTGCAACTTTCTTCGGCTCGACCTTCGGGGTGACTTCGGGCTTGGCTGCCGCCTTAACCTCAGGCGCTTTACCAGCACCATGCAGCTGATCTAATAACTTTTCGAATTCATCATCGCCAATTTCGTCACTGTTCGTCGCCGTTTCCACTGGCGTAACAGCGGCAGGTTTAGCACTTGGTGCTTTAGAGCCATGTAGCTCGTCGAGTAGCTTTTCAAACTCATCATCAGAAATATCGCCACCACTCGCAGTTTCGCTAGGGGCTGCAGCACTTACCGGACTCGCTTGAGAAGCTGCTTTTGGAGCACCTGAGCCATGCAACTCATCGAGTAAGCTTTCAAATTCGTCATCAGAAATATCATCAATACCAGTGCCAGTAGCTGATTTACTCTCTGGAATTTGCTCGGGCTCGGGCTCGGGCTCAGATTCCGGCTCAACCACTACCTGATCTTCTGAAGCAGGCCGAGATAATTGATGCAATCGCTCAATAAGCTCTGGCGAAGCTGGTGTTAAAGGTTCTCTTGCTTGCACCTTAGCAAACATATCATTCACGGAATCAAGTGCTTCAAGTATGACATCCATTAACTCTGATGACACCCCGCGGCCACCGTTACGTAATGTGTCAAACACATTTTCCGCACCATGACAAACGTCAACGAGTTCAGTTAATGATAAGAAACCAGCACCACCTTTAACGGTATGAAAACCCCTAAATATAGCATTCAATAAGTTACTATCATCAGGACGTTTTTCTAGATCAACAAGCTGTTCAGAAAGCTGCTCTAGGATCTCTGCCGCTTCTACCAGAAAGTCTTGTAAGATGTCTTCATCTACATCAAACGACATGCGCTACTCCCTTAAAATCCTAAACTAGACAACAAGTCATCAACATCGTCTTGATCGTTAACAACGTCATCCCTTTGTTCTTTATTAATTATAGGGCCTTCTGCTTCAACACCCGATTTTTTATCATCTTGACCAGGAGCGACATCCACCATGTCAGTGCCAAACAAGGTGAGCATCTCAACTAAATTCTCTTCAACCTCCTGAACTAAAGTGATCACCTTTCGAATCATTTGCCCGGTAAGATCCTGAAAATCCTGTGCCATTAAAATTTCAGTAAGCATGTTACGTAGTTTATCGGCATCAGATGAAGAACTAGTCAGAAAAATATCGATTTGGTGACACAGCGCTTTAAATTGGCCTAACTCAATTTTCCGATCCATCAAATTTTGCCATACAGGCATAATATCATTGATATCATTGGTTAATTTATCAGCAATCGGCAAACCCGACTCGACTGCATCCATCGTTTTATTAGCAGCTTGATCGGTCATTTCGATGACATAGTTTAAACGTTCTTTGGCATCGGGGATTTCTTGGTTCGCGAGTTCATTGATCCGAATATCCAATTTGAAATCATTTAATGAATCGTGAAGTTGACGAGTGAGCTGGCCAACTTTATCAAACAGCAAGTTAGCTTTTGGAGCACATAGCTCACTGACTAGTTGGTTCGCCTCGGCGACCTTTCCCATTTCAAGTAGCATCACCAGTTGTTGCGCATCCGCTAATGAAATAATCGGAGTATCGGTGCTCACGCGTCTTCCTTTTATTGTAATCTTTCGAAAATCTTATCGAGCTTCTCTTTTAAAGTAGCTGCTGTAAAAGGTTTTACAATATAACCATTTACTCCGGCTTGTGCGGCTTCAATAATTTGTTCACGTTTCGCTTCCGCGGTGACCATCAATACAGGCAGGTGAGCTAAACTCTCATCGGCACGAATGTTTTTCAACAAATCGATACCTTCCATACCAGGCATATTCCAATCAGTCACTACAAACTCAAAATCGCCACCCTTAAGCATTGGTAGCGCGGTGTTACCGTCATCGGCCTCATGTGTATTGTTGAAACCTAAATCTCTCAACAAGTTCTTAATAATCCTTCTCATTGTTGAAAAATCATCAACAACCAGAATTTTCATATTTTTATCCAAGGTACGTCCCCCAGCTGGATGTTTTACTAGCCCACAAACGGGTCACAAATTTATGTAATACATTATTATGCCTTAATAAACACAATTTTAGTCCATCTTTTATAAGTTTTGTAAGGATGAATTTCTCTATTGTGTCCAATCTCGCATTCGAGTTTTCACTCTGGCAAGCGCTTGACTATGAATTTGACTCACTCTCGACTCACTAACGCTTAATACTTCACCAATTTCTTTAAGATTAAGCTCTTCATCGTAATAAAGCGATAATACTAAGGCTTCTCGTTCAGGTAGCCCTTTGATGCACTCCGCCAAAGATTGTTGAAATCGTTGATTTGCAAAACCTTCGAAAGGACGATTTTGCTCGCGACTTTCTTCGTTAGAAATGACATCCTCGTTTACCCCAAGGTCCTCAATGCCTAAGATTCGCCCGCAATTAACATCCGCTAACATCGTATGGTATTCGCGAAGAGAAACCCCGAGTTTTTCAGCAACTTCAGCGTCTTTAGCATCACCATTTTTTTCTCTTTCAACAGCAGCTATAGCGTCACTAATCGCGCGACTATTTTTATGTACAGAACGCGGAACCCAATCGCCACGGCGTATTTCATCAAGCATCGCGCCGCGAATTCGGATCCCTGCATAGGTTTCAAAGCTAGCACCTTTAGAGCCATCAAAATTACGAGCGGCTTCTATCAGCCCGATCATTCCAGATTGGATTAAATCATCCACAATAACACTAGCCGGTAGCCTAGCCATTAAGTGATGGGCAATCCGTTTAACCAAAATGGCGTGGCGCTCCACTAACGCATTAGTGTCGTTAACGCTGGTATTGGCGTAGGCGGCAACTTTATTCACTAAGCTGCTCTCTATTCTTGCGTTGTCCAAATTCGAGAAGATTCTCGATGAAAAATTCTAAATGTCCTCCCGCTTGCTCAGGTATCGGCCAAGTAGCCGCTTTGCTGGCTAAAGAGCGAAATGCCAAAGACGCTGGTGACTTAGGATAGGCTTCAACCACAACACGTTGTTTGCGAACGGCCAATCGGACATTGTTATCATAGGGAATACAAGACACTAACTCGAGAGTGGCATCTAAAAATCGTTCCGTCACCCGAGTCAGCTTGGTAAATAACTCCTGACCTTCTCTTAAACTACGAACCATATTGGCAACAACTTTAAATTTATACACCCCATGATTATTAGAGAGTAGTTTAATCAGGGCATAAGCATCGGTAATTGATGTTGGTTCGTCACACACGACGACTAAAATATCTTGCGACGCTTTTGCAAAACTCAACACCATATCAGAGATGCCCGCTGCGGTATCAACCAGCAAAACATCTATCGGTGTTTTCATACTACTAAAAGCGCGAATTAAACCTGCATGTTCCGCAGGGCTTAATTCAACCATGGATTGAGTTCCTGAAGTTGCTGGCGCAATCAGAATCCCATTTGGTCCCTCAACTAATACTTCGTCAAGAGTGCACTCTCCCGATAGCACATGCGACAGATTTTTAGTCACGCGCAGCCCAAGTAGCACATCAACATTCGCCAAACCTAAGTCCGCATCAAGGACCATGACTCGCTTGCCTTGACCCGCCATTGCAATTCCCATGTTAAGCGTCACGTTGGTTTTACCAACCCCACCCTTTCCACCAGTCACTGCGATTACTTTCACATTATTTTTTTGTTGCATCATTCGTAAGCCGCTAGCTTGATCAAAATCATTATGTTTAGAATACATCCGAAACCTTCTGTTGTTCGGTTTCACTAAACCAAAAGTGTTGCTGAGAATGCTTATCTATCACCGACAAAGCTTGCTCAACTAATTCGCTAGGCACCGCCACTGCAATATCTTCTGGTACTTGCTGACCATGAGTAACGTAACTGATTGGTATAGCATGACGCAAGGTTACATTTAACACTTCACCTAACGCTAAACTTTCATCTAATTTAGTAAGTATGGTACCAGCCAAAGGAATTCGCTTAAATTGATTTACAGTTTCTTCAATTACCCGTCGCTGAGCATTGGCTGACATCACCAAATAATTACGGATATTAACTTGGCTATTTTTGACTAACTTGTCTAATTGTTCATGTAGACGGATATCTCTTTGGCTCATACCAGCGGTATCGATTAAGACTAACTTTTTATCTTTAAACTGGTATAAAAGCTGGGACAACTCAGCTTCATCATTCGCCACTCGAACTGCACAGCCCATAATTTTACCATAAGTTGCCAGTTGCTCATGAGCACCAATACGATAAGTATCTGTGGTAATCATCGCCACGCTATCAGGACCATGGCGCATAGCAAACTGCGCAGCTAATTTGGCGATAGTGGTTGTTTTACCGACCCCCGTCGGGCCCAATAAGGCAACCGCTCCACCTTTTAACAATATTTCATCTTGGCCGACAGGGAGCTGATTTGCCAGTAATTCCCGTAAATGCTGCCAGCCTTCTTGTACGCCTAGCTCTTCGGGGATATAACCAGCCACCTGATCGGCCATATCCTCATCAAAACCAACCAACTGTAACTGTTTGATTAACATCGCTCGAACAGGCTCTTGCCGCTCAACTTCCTGCCACATTAATCCCGACACTTGATGTTCCAACAACTTTCGCATCGCTGCCATTTCTTTCTTTAATTCACCCACTTCACTGTGATTCGCCTCTGCGCTTGGCGTTGCAATACGGCTTGCCGCAGGTTTGGCTGCTGAACCTTGCTGTATCCACCCTTGCTGCTGAGCCAAGGAGCGAGGAGCCTGAACGGTTCGAGGCCGTTGCGATTTATTTAAGCTGGATTGTTGCAAATTTTCTTGCTGACGCTTTTGATGGCGCTGCATAAAATTAGTCAAATTATCTTTGAGGCTCGCATTTTCGTCAAAATCATGACCAAGCTGTTGGTTTGTTGACGTTTTAGAACTGTGCTTAGGTTTGACGGACGATAAATTGACGCTATCATCGGCTAACTCTCGTGATGAGTTTTCTCCCTTAGCATTAGTCTTGGAAGGCTCCACCGCAGCAACAATCTCTATGCCTCCGGTCACCTTTTTGTTGGACATGATCACGGCATCACTACCAAGAGTCTCTTTCACCTCGGCTAACGCGGTCCGCATGTCTTTTGCAAAAAAGCGTTTCATTTTCACTGGTCACCTTCCTTTTGCTTACCCATTGGACCTATTGCCCAACTGAACTCACAATACGTATTTGTTTATCTTCCGGCACTTCTTGATACGACAGTACACGTAATGCAGGCATTGCTGTTTTAACGAACCTCGACATACTCGAACGCAATATACCGGATGTCAATAATATCGCTGGTTGGCCTGCTAATTCTTGATTTTGGCATGCTTCAGTTAAAGATACTTGCAGTTTTTCGGCCAAACCTGGTTCCATTCCTGCACCATCGTTACCACCTGCCTGCATAGATTGATGCAATATTTGCTCCAAGTCTGGTGACAAAGTAATGACCGGTAACTCTGCTTCACTACCAATTAGCTCTTGAACGATTAAACGTTTTAAAGAAATACGACAAGCTGCGGTCAGAATATCGGCATCCTGGCTCTTCGGTCCGTATTCCACCAAGGTCTGAACGATACTCCGTACATCCCTAATTGGCACCCCTTCACTCAGTAAATTTTGCAGCACTTTAACAACAGTAGATAAGTTCAGGGTATCTGGGATTAAACCTTCAACAAGCTTAGGTAAACTATTTCCTAACATGTCTAACAAATTTTGTACTTCTTCATGTCCCAATAAATTAGCTGCATTATTGGTTAACAATTGACTAAGGTGGGTGGCAACCACTGTCGCCGAATCAACAACCGTATAGCCAAGGGTTTGGGCGTGTTCACGCTGCTCGGTTGCAACCCAAGCCGCCTCTAAACCAAATGCAGGATCGGTGGTTGGCTGGCCTTCAATTTTACCAAATACTTGGCCCGGATTGATCGCCATTTCTCGATCATGGAATACTTCAGATTCACCATAAGTAACCCCCATCAAGGTAATTCGATATTGATTAGGGCCTAAATCCAGATTGTCACGAATATGTACCGCTGGCACCAAAAAACCGAAATCTTGAGATAACTTTTTACGTACACCTTTAATCCGAGCAAGCAATTCTCCGCCTTGAGTCTTATCAACTAGCGGGATTAATCGATAACCAACTTCCAGACCAATCACATCAACTGGTTGTACATCATCCCACCCCAACTCTTTAGGCTCATTACTATTACGAGGATGAGTGCTGGCTGGCTGTAAGGCTGTATCTGCAGCTTTTTTAACATCGGCTTTATGCCGTAACCACGCGGTCACCAAACACACCGCAGCGCAACTTAAGAATGCCAAATGCGGCATTCCCGGAACAATCCCCATCACCAATAAAATAGAACCACAGATAATCATAACCCGTGGATCTTTAAACAGCTGCAAGCTAACTTGCTCGCCCATATCGGCTTCGGTATTTTGACGGGTCACGATCAGAGCAGCAGCGATAGATAGTAGTAACGATGGAATTTGCGCGACTAAACCATCACCGATGGTTAACAGAGTGTAAACTTCTGCCGCTTGCGAAAAACTCAGATCGTGTTGGGCCACACCAATAATGAAACCACCTAAAATATTAATAAAAAGAATCAGGATCCCAGCAATCGCATCGCCCTTTACAAATTTACTCGCGCCATCCATCGATCCATAAAAATCGGCTTCGCCAGTCACTTCACTACGACGAACACGTGCCTGCTCTTGGTCGATAATGCCAGCATTAAGATCCGCATCAATCGCCATTTGCTTACCCGGCATCGCATCCAAAGTAAAACGCGCGCTCACCTCGGCAATCCGACCCGCACCTTTGGTCACCACAACAAAGTTAATGATCATCAAGATAAGAAAGACCACTAAGCCGACAGCATAGTTTCCACCAATCACTACCGAACCAAAGGCTTCAATCACATTACCCGCAGCATTTCCGCCATTGTGTCCTTCCAAAAGGACCACTCGAGTAGATGCAACGTTTAGGGCTAAACGCAATAAAGTGGCAACCAGCAGCACCGTAGGAAATACCGCAAAATCCAAGGGTCGCTTGGTATAGACTGCAACCAAAAGCACCACCAAGGCTAAGGAAATATTAAATGCAAACAAGATATCCAGTAGCCATGCCGCCATTGGCAGAACCACCATGCCAAGGGTAGCCAATACCACCATTGGCGTACCAAAACCTTTGATGAGACTGGCATCTATCTTTTTGAAGTCTTGAAGCTTCAAGCTAGTGAGACGATTAATGATTTCCATAAATGACGAAATACTGACTGTAGAGCAAGAGATAATTTAGAAAAGCAATAACTAAGCCAACAACAAAGGTACACCTAGAGAAATCATAGAATTGAGCTTAGTATCGTAATTCGTCGGGGATAGGTAAATCATCAGCCACAGGTTTAGGTCGTTGTCCTCGACCTTTACGGTACTGCTCCAACTGGAACACAAAGGCTAATACTTGAGCCACTGCGACATATAGCCCATCAGGAATATCCTGACCGAGCTTCGTGGTATGGTACAGAGAACGTGTTAAGGCTGGCGCTTCTAAAATAGGGACTTCGTAATGACGAGCGATCTCTCTGATTTTCATCGCCACCTCATCCACACCCTTAGCCACCACTTTCGGCGCACCACCCGCCTTGCTGTCATACTGAAGCGCCACCGAAAAATGAGTCGGATTGGTGACAACCACATCCGCTTGCGGCACATCTGCCATCATACGACGAGCAGCCATTTCCATTTGCAAACGACGGATCCGCCCCTTAACTTCAGGGCTTCCTTCCATATTTTTGTGCTCGTCTTTCACTTCCTGCTTAGACATTTTGAGCTGGTTATTGTGATTCCATATCTGGTAAGGGACATCAATGATAACAATAATAATTAAACTACAAACCAGCGCTAACAACATCCATTGCAACATATCTAAAGCATTGACAATAGAGCCCGGAATTGACTGTAGGCTTAAAGACAAGATATCGGCAAATTTCCAGCGTAATACAATCCAAACAACACCAGCTATCACTATCACTTTGGCAACACTTTTAACAAACTCTACCAAAGCTTGTACGCCAACCATTCTTTTAAACCCTTGCAAGGGAGATAACTTATTCGCCTTGGGCATCGCAGCTTCCCAGCTAAACGATATACCACCTAATAAGGTATTTCCGAGTAGGGCTGCCAAAGCAATAAACCCCATGATCCACAACATCGGCTTAAACAATAGCCAAGCAATCGAGCCAATATTTTTAAACAATAGGTGAACATCGAATACTTGCTCACGACTCAGAGTAAAAGCAACTTCAAAGACTTTCACCATTGACTCGGCTAGCATGCCACCAAAAGCCATAATTGCGATTGCAGCCGTAATCAAAACTGCCGCAGTACCCAACTCCTTAGAGCGAGCAATTTGCCCCTTGTTACGAGCTTCATCAAGCTTTTTCGCCGTGGGTTCTTCGGTACGTTCTTGATCATCATCAGCCATCGTATCTTAGCCTTATTGGTCAACAACCAATACGAAGCATGGTACATGCCATGCTTCGGCCTACCTCCCACTGTCGTTGAAAATGAGCCAGGAAGCCACCAATGGTTAACCATAAAATAAATAAACCAAATAGCATGCTTACCGCAAAGCCAATACTAAAAATATTCAACTGCGGCGCAGCCCGAGTCATGATGCCAAAAGAGAAGTTGATCAACAACATTGCCACCACTGAAGAAATCGACAAGGCTAAAGCTGCAAGAAATAGTTGCGAATACCAGCCGGCCAGTTGCTGATAATCGATACTACTTAAACCATGCATACCGATCGGCAGCGTTTCGAAACTCATCGCAATTAAGCTAATTAACTGTAAATGACCGTCAATCGCCAAAAACAATAACGTTGCCAGCAATAGATAAAACTGTCCCACTACCGGAGTGCTCTGACCATTATTGGGGTCAACCATAGAAGCAAAACCCAAACTGGTTTGCATCGCAATAATTTGTCCGCCCACGACAAAAGTTTGCATCAGTAATTGAGAAATAAAACCTATCGCGACCCCAATTAATATTTGCTGCAATACCACAATAAAGGATTGTAACGAGAATAACTCTATACCTTGCACATCGGGTAATACCGGAACCAAAGCAAAAGTAATCGCTAAAGCCAACAATATCCGAACTCGAGTTGGAACCGTCTTTCCGCCAAAACTGGCTAGCACCATCAACATCGCCGCAATACGCGTAAAGGCCCATAAATATTGTCCAATCCAAGCCATGATCAACTCGGCAGAAAATTCCATCAGCCAACAACCTGCGGGATCATATCAACCATGGTAAAAAATAATTCCATGAGCTTTTCTGTAAACCAATGACCCGCAAACATCAGCGATGCCAAAGTAACCAGTAAGCGAGGCAGAAAACTTAAGGTTTGTTCATTAATGGAGGTTGCCGCTTGAAAAATAGAGACCACTAAACCAACTAATAAGCTAGGGATAATCGCCGCTGAAACCAAAATAACCACCTGCCCAAGTGCCATCCGGAATACATCAACAAAGACTTCTGGTTGCATTACCTTACTCCTTGCTTATCTATCACACACCAAAGCTATTGGCGAGAGTGCCCATCACTAAGCTCCAACCGTCCACTAATACAAACAACATTAACTTAAAAGGCAAGGATACAATCATCGGCGATAACATCATCATTCCCATCGCCATCAAAATACTAGCGACAACCAAATCAATCACCAAAAAAGGAATAAATAACATAAAGCCAATTTGAAAAGCGGTTTTCAGTTCTGAAGTAATAAAGGCTGGTATAAGCACCGTCATCGGAACTTCTTCAGGAGAGCCGACTTCAATTTTTGAGATCCGGATAAAAGTATCTAAATCAGTCAAACGCGTTTGCGCCAACATAAACTCTTTCAGCGGCTGCTTGGCCTGCTCAAAAGCTTCGGTTGAACTTAGCTGCTCATTGAGATAGGGCTGTACCGCGTTCTCATTCACCTTATCAATCACGGGTGACATAATGAAAAAAGTCAAAAATAGCGCAATGCCAATGATGACTTGGTTCGACGGGCTTTGCTGCAACCCCATGGCTTGACGTAAGATAGACATCACCACGACGATACGGGTGAAAGAGGTCATCATAATCACCAAAGCTGGCAAAAATGACAATGCAGTCATTAAGGCTAAAACTTGTAGTGTGACTGAATACTCTTGCCCGCCATCGGGACTGGTCGTCATAGTAATCGCTGGCAGGATCCCATTCTGGGCGTAACTGGGTAAGCTAAAAACTAAACCAATACCCAAAAGCCATAACAGCCACTTACTTTTCATTTTTAAATAACATTCCTTGCAGCTGTTTTGCGAAGTTTCCGTTGGCAGAATTATTCTTGACCTCTAGAGGTTGTTCTAATTTATCCAACAGGTTAATTGATTGTGCAGTTACCCCTAACAGATATTGTTGCTGGCCAATCTCCACGACCATTACTCGCTCTCGTGTTCCCAGAGCCAAATTTGCGACAACCTTCGCTTGACCGCCAGCAAATTGACTCAAACGGGTTTTCTTTAAAACCCAAGCACAAACAAAAATAGTCACCAAGACCAAAGCAAAAGACATCAGCCAAGAGACCAATTCCACCTGACTGTTAGAGGTACTTGCCGTCGTCTGCTCTGCATATACAGGTAATACCATGCTACAAGCCAATAAATAAGCTAATTTGCGCAATTGCATCACTTGAGCTTTTTAATCCGTTCGGTTTGGCTAATCACATCGGTGAGACGGATACCAAACTTATCATTTACCACCACCACTTCGCCATGTGCGATTAAAGTACCATTCACTAATACATCGAGGGGTTCGCCTGCCACCCTATCCAGCTCAACCACCGAGCCTTGGTTAAGTTGTAACAAATTACGAATACTAATATTACTACGACCAACTTCCATGGAAATCGTGACCGGAATATCCATGATTGAATCGAGTTTACGTTGTTCTTCCTCTGAGATAGGCTTAGATTCATCGACAAACTCTTCTAACGGAGCTGGCTCTGCTTCGGCCATTGCTGCTGCCCACTCATCAGCCATATCATCTTGATCACTCATTGTTTTTCCTCATTTATCTCAATCATCGCTAGTAAGTCGACGGCTGCTACTGACGACCAATTCCAAATCACTCTTCACAGTGTCCGGACGTTTTAATTGAGTTTCAATTTTCAGTGCCATTTTCTCGTTGCTTTGGCCAATTTTGACTCGGTAACTTGGTAAGTCTTCTACAAATAACATTGCGGTTTCGGGCATCACGACCGGAATAACATCCCCCACTTTTAAATGCATCAACTGTCGTAAAGTGACATCGGTCTCTAATAACTTGGTGTGTAAACCAACCGGAACATCCATTATTTCGTCTCTAAGCGCCGAACTCCAGCGTTGGTCGGTATCTTGTTTGTCACTTTGCACACCCGCGTCAAGTAGTTCACGAATCGGTTCCAACATCGAGTATGGCATGGCAATATGAAAATCTCCGCCACCGCCATCTAACTCAATATGAAATGAACTTACAACGATCACTTCGGTAGGGCTAACAATATTGGCCATCGCTGGATTCACTTCAGAATCCAGATAATCAAAGCCCACATCCATAACTGGCGCCCAAGCTTCAACATAATCTTCAAAGATTAACTTCAGCAGCATCTGGATGATGCGGCGCTCGGTGGGTGTAAATTCTCGACCTTCAATTTTGGCATGATAACGGCCATCACCGCCAAAAAAGTTTTCCACTAAAATAAACACCAAGCGAGCTTCCATGGTGATCAAGGCCGTCCCCTTCAATGGACGGAAACGAACCATATTCAAACTCGTAGGAACAAACAAGGTATGAACGTATTCACCAAACTTAATCATTTGTACGCCGTTAATCGACACCTCAGCGGTACGGCGCATCATGTTAAATAAACTAATCCGCATATGTCGAGCAAAGCGTTCATTCACCAACTCAAGCGTTGGCATCCGACCACGCACAATCCTATCTTGGGAAGAGAAGTCAAACTCAACCACACTGCCAGACATTTCTGGCTCAATAATGTCCTCTTCTATGTCATCGACACCATGTAACAGCGCATCAATTTCGTCTTGGCTTAATAAATCGCTCACGGTATTCCTTTATTGCATCACAAAACCGGTGAAGAGAATTTTCTCAACCACTACTTTACCAGTAATTTCTTTTAATGCTTTTTGTGTTTCAACGAGCGAATTCTCTCGCAAAGCATCTTTCCCTTGTTGCGTCGACAAATCGTCAACCGACGCGGAACTAAAAACATTCAACAAGGTGCCTTCAATCAATGGGATATGTAGCTTCGCTAACTCTTCGTTGACCGTGCCTCTCACTAATAACTGCACCTTGATCTGTACCAAACGGTCCCGACTATCGCCGACAATATTAAATACAAATGGCCGAGGCATACCAACATATAAGGCACTATGGGTAACGCTCGACGTGGCTTCTTCTGAAGGCGTGGCTGCAGCTGGTGCTTCATCCCCACCGCCGCTCATTAACAGAAAGCCAACCACACCTCCGATCACCAATACGGCAACAATGGCAACAATGATGATTAGCTTCTTCTTACTCCCTGAGCCCTCTTCCTCTACTTTTAGTTCTGTTTCTTCAGCCATTTATGCTTCCATGAATTAATAACTAAAACTGATTTGATTATTACATAGTTAGGATGGACGACAACAGCCTTAGCAGCAAATAAACTATGCGTAGAAGTCGATTCCGTCACGACTTGATTGATTTATCTGCGAACTGTCTAGCTCTTGTTCAACACCGCCCTCAATACCGCGACGCAGACTCTCTGTCCCACCACCCGCTAAAGATTGACCTTGGCCTTGATTAGAAGAACTCCCTTGATGCTGCTGATTGACCGAACTTTGACCAAGCTCTATGCCTTGTTGTTGAAGCATTTCACGCAACCGAGGCATGGTTTGCTCTAAGGCTTCTCGTGCTTGCGGGTTTTGCACCTGAATATGTACCGATACTTGTTGCTCATGATTCATTTGCAAGCGCACATGCATACTACCCAGCTCAGCAGGATCTAAACGGATTTCAGCTTTATGCATGCCTTGGCTTAGCATATATTGCACGCGTTGATTTAATTCTGCAGGCGCTTGATATTGACTCGGATTTAAACGTTGATTCATCAGCCCATTTTTGTCATTGAGTTGATTCGCTTGTTGAGCTTGCTTCAGGCTTATCTCGCCATTTTGCTCAGTTCGATTAATGGACTCTGCTCCAGAGACACCATTAAAGTGATGATTCGTCTGCTGTGCTCTAGCCGATTCAGTTAAGCCAACTTGAGCTGCCGTATGCTGTTGAGCCTGCCCTTGTTGTTGATGATCATCACTATGCTTACCTTCGCTCGTGGCACGCCCATCTGCAAACGCTGAACTTGCGAACTTATCAGCTTGGGCACCTGATTCAGCAGTCCCACTTTGAGTTTTATTCGCTGATTCTGCAACTTGACTAAAGCTCTGAACTTTTGCATCGACAACCCGATGTGGTGTTGGCTGCTGTTGCTCAGGCGTGATTTCTTTCGCTTGGCTAAGATTGGCGTTTAATTTAGTGTCGTTAGTCGTCCCACTCTGCTGCGCCGCAACCACTGTATCACCGCTAGACGTTGAGGTTTGATTCACAGAGCGGCGTTCGCCGCTTGTTGCGACAGCATTCAAATTCGACTCGACTTTTGAAGTCACAGTCGCAGCTTGCTGACCAGGATCGGCTTTCACCGTATCCGAACCTGCCGACTTATCAGCAATGCTGTTGGCTTGGGCAGATTGAGCTGATTGAGACTTGGCTAACTCGGCTTGTTCAAGCTTACTATTCTGCGCCTTAGTTATATCGGTTTGTTCAAGCCTACCAGTCGCATGAGTTGACTGATTTTTTGCTAACTCAACTTGCTCGAGCTTACCATGCCCACTGAGTGGCGTTGATTGGGCATTAACTGATTGTTTATCATCAGTTTTGTTCTCTGGCGGTGTGCCACCGCTTGATGCTTCAGCCTTACTCAAATCACTCGCTACTTTTTGCTGAGGACGATCGCTGGCCTGAGTAGTTACATCCTTAGCCGCAGCATCATCAACGACCGTGCTGACGGCTTGTTTGGGAACACTAGAGCCCTCAGTGACATTTTGTTTTTCCAGCTGAGTTGGAGTTCCATTACTGAGTTTCGTGTTTGCAGTTTCAACACTTTCACTGTCAGCTTGATCCGATGATTGCGACTTGCTCGAAGCAGTCACTTCTGCCAACGAGCTATCCTTAGTTAGCATCGCGATGAGATCGCTGTCGGGATCGGTCTCATCAGAGTCCGCTGCTGTTTTATCCTCAGTTACTTTTTCGTCGAGGTTCAACAATTCTTCACTGTCAAAGCCAGCCTTTGCATGAGCTTCAGCGGCGCTGTTCGAATCTTCAAGAGAAAGGTCTACGTCATCAGTTTCGATATCGAGCGGCAGATCCCTGCCGCTTGCCTTCACATCGGTATCCTCTTTCTCAGATAAAGTGGTTAAATCCGTAAGTTTAGCTGTCGACTGCGGCTCTTCAGATTCAGCCTCTCCTTCCACAGCACCAGTCTGATTTAAATCAACTACAACTTGTTTTGCGTCAGTCAACTGTTTCAGTAAATCTGAAGGGCTTTGCGACTCAAGCGATGACTGAGAGGCATTCTGCTCGGTTTGCGGTTTAACAAACTGCTCTTTAACTAAAGAACCAAGGGCATTTTCAGCCTTAGGTAAGTTATCCAACTCACTAACCATTTTTGCAAAATCGCCAGCTCCAGCAGAAGGGCTTAGCGAAGCGCTGCTTAAGGCCGAGAATTGATTAGCCCCGGCGGTATCTGTTAACAATAATTCCATATTGTTGCTTACCCTTAAAAATTATCTTTATTTACCATGCGAGCAAAGAAACACAGAGTCTCCATCGAGCAAAGCGGCAAAGCGATAGCACATATAAGTATTAGGCAAAAAATACGCCAATTATGCTTGACCACGTAAATGGGCATATAAAGCATATTCATCAAGCAACTTTTGCTCTTCGCGCATTTGCTGCTGTTGTTTCAATTTCAGCTGTTTATCAATCAGCAACTCCATCGCCTTTCTTTTAGCCTGCAGATCCAACCATTGCTTGCGTTTCAACATCACATTTTTTTTAATTTGTTCAATGCTCTTACCTTGTTGAACACTCGCCTGTTCCAACTTTTGAATAAACAATTGATATTGATGGAAACTATCGGCGTGCAAACCATCAACTCCCTTCGCTAAAGCTTGCTCAAGATAAGAACGACGGTATTGCTGTAAGTGCGCCAGTTGAGTCTCAAATTCATTGAGTTGTTGTTGAGCTTGAGCCATTTCAGTCGCCGCATCTTGCTCTTGTTCCTGCAAACGCTCAACCATTAAATATAACGCTCGCCTCGCCATGGTACTCTCCTAGTCGGTTCTATTGGTAGCTAGTTGAGCGGACCTTGGGCGTTGATGTTAGCCATTTGCATGGTACGCTGCATCCGCGTCAGACTTTCGTCATAAGCTACAACTTCTTTCATTTCTTGTTGCAAGAACTGGTCCAAATGAGGCTTCATGGCAATGGCTAAATCAATTCGTTTATCGGCGCCTCGCTGATAGGCACCAATTGCGATAAGATCTTGATTTTGTTGGTAAGAAGAATTTAAGGATTTCAATTGGCGGGCCAATAATTGATGGTTATCACTAGTCACGGCTGGCATAACGCGACTAATCGATTTTTCTATATCGACCGCAGGATAGTGGCCAGCATCGGCGAGTTCACGCGACAAAACGATATGGCCATCTAAAATAGCACGGGCGGCATCAGCAATAGGATCTTGTAAGTCGTCCCCTTCGGTGAGTACCGTGAAAAATGCAGTAATCGACCCTTGGCCTTCCCCGCCATTACCTGCCCGCTCCACCAAACGTGGCAACTTGGCAAATACCGAAGGCGGATAGCCCTTGGTCGCTGGCGGCTCGCCAATGGCCAAAGCAATTTCGCGCTGCGCTTGAGCATAACGAGTCAATGAATCCATTAACAGTAAAACATTCAAACCCTGATCTCGAAAATACTCAGCAATAGTTAAGGTTGTATCACAGCCCTTCAATCGCATTAACGGCGAAGCATCGGCAGGGGCGGCGATGACAACCGCGCGTTGACGCCCTTCCTCTCCCAAGATTTCATCGATAAACTCTTTCACTTCTCGACCACGTTCACCAATCAAACCCACCACGACAACATCGGCCGTGGTGCCTCGAGTCATCATGCCCATCAAGACACTTTTACCGACCCCCGATCCGGCAAACAATCCCATTCGTTGACCCTGCCCCACGGTAAGCACCGCGTTTATTGAACGCACACCGACATCAAGTGGTTGCTTAATTGGCTTTCGTGCCATGGGATTTAAACGGACTGAACTTAAATTATCCACTTGCTTGCAATGAATTTCGCCTAAACCGTCGAGGGGTTTACCTACCCCGTCGATCACCCGACCTAATAGCTCCATACCAACCGGAATACCATGGTGTTCATGTAAAGGGATCACCCGAGCCCCTGGTAATACACCGGTTAACTGCTCACTAGGCATAAGAAATAGTTTATCGCCAGAAAAACCAACCACCTCGGCTTCTAAAAATCCATCTAAGGTCTCGACTGCACATAAAGATCCGAGCGGAGCACGGCAGCCAATGGCTTCAAGAGTCAGCCCCACCACACGAGTTAACTTACCCGCCACTGTTGGGTTATTGCGCACGTGGCTTGTTTGATAACGTTTAAGCCGTTGGATCAGAGTCATCATCTTGACCATTTTGACGAATAAATGAGCGTAAGCTCTGCTGAATCACTTCACTCATCTCTACAGTCACCGAAGATAAGTCATTTTCAATCAGGCAATCACCTTGAGTAAGGCTACCATCAGTCAATAGCTGCCAACCTTTCTTCTGTTGGGTTTCGGGAGGAAAGACCTGCTCAACAATAGCTAAATCTAGAGGGTGAAGGTGGATTTGAATACTCTGCTGTTGTAACGGTAAAGCGGCCACTGCTTGTTTCACTGTTTTAACAATAATCTCAGGGTTTGTCTGCAATTCCACTTGAACGATTTCTGCCGCTAACTTCATCGCAAGATCAACTATTTGTTGCTCAACCTCCGCATCTATTTGCGCCTTTGGCTGATGTAACTGCCCCACCAAACCAGCCCAATGGGCACTTAATTCATCGATCTGTTGTTGGCCTTCAGTTAAGCCTTGGCTTAAACCTTGTTGTTGTCCGGCCTCAAGCCCCTTTGCAAGCCCTTCTTCATGGCCACTAAGTAAACCGGCCTCATGGCCCGCCAATTTGCCTTCAGCAAAACCTTCATCGTAAGCCGATTGGCGAAGCGCTTCTAACTCTTCGATGGTCATCGGCTCGAACTGAATTTCAGGCTCTACTTCTGGTTCTGGCTGATCAACCCAAGACGGCTTAACACCATATGCGTTACTCGATAGCCCATGCTGGCGGTGCTCTGCGTCTGAAAAATTGGGCAAAGGCCAGACGATATCGTCAGGCTCAGGGCCGACGGAAGTATCTGCCAGAACATCATCAATCATCGCCTGTGATTCTTGGTCGGCAACTTCAACTGGTGAACCTTGAGTCTCAGCCAATAAAGCCGCAATCTCGTCATCATCCATAGATGATTGGCTGGCGTCTTGTTTTACTTCAGAGTCATGCTCGTCTGTTGATTCACTTTTATCTTGTTCTGTCATCGATTATAGGAACTCATCACCACCGCCACCACCAATCATAATTTCGCCAGCTTCGGATAAGCGGCGAGCAATACCAAGGATTTCTTTCTGCGCGGTTTCAACTTCACTGACTTTAATTGGGCCCATCGCTTCCAAATCATCTTTTAGCATTTCAGCGGCACGTTTCGACATGTTATTAAAGATTTTCTCTTTCAGCCCATCATCGGCACCTTTCAATGCTTTTTGTAGTAACTCACCAGGAACATCACGCAGCAAGGTTTGAATACCACGATCGTCGATATCGACCAAGTTCTCGAAAACAAACATCAGATCTTGTATTTGCTGCGCCATCTCTTCGTCGCTGTCGCGGATCGAATCCATGAGCATGCCTTCCATGTTGGTATCGAGGAAGTTCATAATATTGGCTGCCGCCTTCAAGCCGCCCATTTTGGCCGCTTGAGCTCCAGCTTGCCCTGCAAACTGTTTTTCCATGATTTCGTTTAATTCGGTTAAGGCAGCGGGTTGAACTTCTTCCAAGTTGGCAATCCGCATCATTAAATCAAGCCGTACTTTCTCGGCAAATTGCGACATAATCTCAGCCGACTGCTCAGCTTCAAGATAAGAGAGAACAATGGTTTGAATTTGTGGGTGTTCATTTTGAATGATATTCGCCACTTGACGCGCATCCATCCATTTCAGAGAGTCCAAGCCCTTAGCACCACTGCCCATAATAATTTGGTCAACCAGACTGGAGGCGCGATCTTCACCTAAGGCTGCCGTAAGCGCCTTACGTACAAAGTCTTGACTGCCAATTCCAATATTGGTGTATTTCTGAATGTCGTCGATAAATAAACGATGCACCGCAACCACTCGCTCATGGGAAAAATCCTCGAGCGATGCCATTGCCATCCCCAAACGTTGTACTTGTTTGGGTTCTAAATGGCGGAATATGGTCGCTGCGTCATCTTCATTTAAACTCAGCATCAGAATCGCGGCTCGCTCAATGCCGCTCATTCCTTCCAGAACGACTTCTGGATCCATATCATTTTCATTTTCATTTGGCATCGTTAATTACCCAGTCTTTGATTACCATCGCGGCTAAGTCAGGTTCATTCGCGACCAAGGCTCGCACCGCTTTTAACATGTCTTCATCTTTATGTAGGTCCGGTAGTTTAAGCTGTCCATCACGGATCCCAAAATCTGTTTCGGTATTGTCGGCCGAAATCAATTGTAAATCATCATCATTTTCATAAGCTGCAAGTGCCGCATCTAAATCAGTTTCAGCATGCTCACTCTCTTCACCGCTAGAAAGAATACGATTTAACATCGGACGAACCACGGCCACAATCAATACAATCAGAACTAATACACTGCCCGCAATCCGCATTGCGCGCCAAAACCATGCCTGCTCCCATAACGGCAAGTCAGCTTCGCTTAATATTTCAGGTCGAGTAAATGGTACGCTCACAACCTCGAGTGTATCACCACGGCTTAAATTGAAACCCACGCCACCTTGCAACAAACGGCGAATGCTAGCGAGCTGTTCTGCAGAACGTGGCTCACGTGTCGTTTCACCACTGTCAGAAACTTGACTATTATAGTCCAATGCCACCGAAACACTCACTCGCCTCACCACCCCCACTTGAGAACGGGTATGACTAATTGTTGTATCCAGTTCATAGTTACGCGTGGCCTCTTTGTGACTACTTCCAGACTGAGTTTGTGCATTTGCGCCACCTGCTTGTTCTGGGATCTGTGCAGCGACTGGAGGTTGATTGGTTAAGGCTCCAGGGATCCCTATCGCGCCAGCACCAACATTATTATTTTCAACCGTGAATTCACTACGAACTGCCGGTAAATCGGGGTTATAGCGCTTCTGCGTTTGCTCTACAGCAGTGAAGTCTAAGGTCACATCAACTTCAGCTGTATAATTACCTAAGCCTACAACGGGGATCAAAATAGCGTCAATCTTGTTTTTATATTCAGATTCTCGCTTACGCTCCATTTCAAATTCTTTACGAGTACGCGAAGATAACGGATCTTGACTGCCAGAATTTAACAAACGGCCATTATGATCGGTCACCGTCACTCGGCTTGGAATAAGACCCTGTACCGCTGAGGCGACAATATCAACAATCGAATCGATTTCTTCTTGCACCAGACCATTATTATTACGCAGGCTGAGAACCACGGTGGCAGAAGGTTTTTGCTCCTGACGGGCAAATACATTACTTTTGGGAATGGCCAATAGAACTTGAGCTTTATTCACCGACTTCATTTGTTCAATGGCTGTCGCCAACTGACGTTCGCGACTCAGTTTTAAACGCTCACCTTCTAAACGCTGACTGACACCAAAGCCCATATCATTGAGCAGAATTTGCTCTCCAGCTGGCGCAGCCTCACTCAACCCTGAGCGACGAAGTTTTAACTTAATATCTTGGTATTGTTCAGCATTGACTAATACCGAGTTACCTTCAATGGTATAAGGTATTTTTGCCTGATCGAGAAAATCAAGGGTCTCAACCAGTTCATTGGTGGTCATGGTCCCCAGTGGTCGCATCTCTGGTTCTTTCGCCCACATCAGCAAAAACACCGCCATTGCCAAACATATTGCGAGGGCCAAAATCATAATAATTTGGCGCAGAACATCACCGTTACTCAAAAATGATAGTGCAGAACTCTGTTGTTCCGTTGCTTCTAAATTATCACTATCGCTATCGGAGCCTAGTAGTGCTTGTTCTTGACTCATTGCGTTACTCCCTTCGCTCGCCACAATATACTCCTAGTCCCATTAAACGGGCATAGACATAATTTGTTTGTAAGCATCAACTAATTTATTTCTCACCTGCACCGTTGCGTCGAAAGCAATACTGGATTTTTGACTAGCAATCATCACATCACCAATACCAACGTTACGATCGCCTAAATCGAAACGGGTTCGTAAATCATTGGCATTCGACTGTAAGCCATTCACATTATTAATGGCGTCACTTAATAAACTGCCAAAGTCACTATTAACTTTTGAGAGGCCTAGCGGTGCGTTAGCTTGATTTATATCCTGAGCAATACCGCCAGTTTTCATTTCACCGGCCATTGATTGGAGTTCGCTAAATAGATTTGCTGACTCAACTCTCATGATTTCCCTCTCCCGCCAGATTAATGGCATTTATCGTTGTTACTCAAGGGAAAGCAAAAGGCGAGCCAAGATTAACTACCCACTAAACGAAGCGGCTCCTTCACGTGGGGTTTAGGTAAGTAATGTTGTACAAAATCAACCTCAGCTTGCGGTCTGGCAAAAAAGAAACCTTGGGCTTGCTCACAACCCATCACCGACGCAATATTGGCTTGATTCTGCGTTTCAATACCTTCGATTAATACTTGGAATTTCATGCTACGTGCAACCATAACCATCGCTTTAACAATATGTTGATCGGACAGGTTATCTTCCAAACCACTCACAAAGGCACGGTCAATTTTCAACAAGGTGACTGGTAGGTGTTTCAGATAGGCCATAGACGAGTAACCGGTCCCAAAATCGTCAATCGCAATTCCAAAACCCGCATCTCGCATTCGTTGAATGCTTGCCTTCGCTTCATCTGGTTGTTCCATCATGGCAGATTCAGTAATTTCAATACAGATCCGTTGCGGATTCACCTGCCATTGCTGGGCATAACTAATCGCGATTTTCTCCGCGTGACCTAAAGACACCGTTGCAGCGGAAAAGTTAACGGATAATTTGAAGTCTTTCGCCAATTGACTTGCGTAGCGCGCCATGAACCGCATCGCATTCTCAAACACCCATTTATCTAATTGCAGCACTAAGCCTGTTTCTTCAGCGACAGGCACAAATTCATCAGGAGAAATCGCCCCCCCATCGGTAAACCAGCGCAATAATACTTCAGCGCCGATCACTTGGTTCGAAAGCAAGCAATACTGAGGTTGATAAAATAACTCCAATTCATCATTGGCAATCGCTTTACGTAATTTAGATTCAAGGGTCAGTTTAACGAGGCTTGCCTGACTAAAGTCGGGATGATAACGGCAGATACTACTGCCATCTTTTACCGCATGATTTAAAGCGGTAAATGCATTTGCCAGTAAAGCATCGCTGTGGATCGCATCTCGACTAGGATGAAAACAGCTATAGCCAACATGACAGCGAGTTAACAACTGTAATTGCTCTAAACGCAACCAACCTCGACAGCTTTGAATGATCTGTTTGGCGATCGCAATGACTTCTTTATCACGATTCACCGTTGGTATCGCCACCACAAAATAATGATGATACCAATAACCGAGCTGAGCCTCCGGATAATGCCGACGCAAACTCTTCTGTACGCGCTTAGCATATGCTTCTCTAGTTACTTCTCCGAGATGTTGGCCAAAGTTCTCAAATACTTCGTTTTGCCGCGGAAAATCGAACATCAGCACCGACATAGGTAAAGCATCATCTAACCAATCGGCAATTAAGCGGGTCATATGTCTTCGATTTGGCAGGCCCGTTACCTCATCATGATTTTTCCAATAGTCTAATTGCTCACGTAACAGGGTGGCTTTGTATTTTAGGCGATGAAATTTTTGCTGGATGAATAAGAAACCAGTACCAATCACGATAAACAGTAGCAATAACCCGAGTCCCCACCAATAAGATACGGTGTTGCTTGGCTGGGTCGTTGCGACAATCGATTGCCATCGGTGGTAACTCTGCTGGCTAAAGTTTGGCTCAAGGGAGTTCAGACCGCGGTTAAGCAAACTCACCAACATTGGCCAATCATCACGAACGGCGAATCGATGTTCTAGATCTTGCTCAAACTGAAAGGCTTGTTGCATATGCCATTGTGGCATTGCTCGAAGTTGTGCGGCGACCTCGTCATTTCCTGCGACGATCGCCACCACTTGTTGTTGTGCTAATGCCTGCATCGCATCGAACAAGCGAGTAAATGGCTGAAGACTTAGATTGGGAAACTGTTTCGCGACAATTTCATGAGCACTACTGCCCATCACCACCGCCACCTTCTGGCCAGATAACTGTTCAACAGAACTAAAACGGGCATGATTTAAGTTTTGGTAGGCAACCAGAGTTTGCAGCTCGGTGGCTTGGGTATAATGAACAAAAGGACTTAGCCGATGATGACGAGGTGCGCTACTAAGCATATCTACCTGACCTTGCTGCAAAGCAAGCACTGCAGAGGAGATGCTAGAGAACACATGATAATCAAAAACTAAATGGGTTTGTGAAGCTAACTGGGCCAACATATCAACCGCATAGCCCTGAGCTTGTCCCTGAGGGTCCGAAAATTCCAAAGGAAGTCGCTCAGCAACCACCGCAACTTTCACCTTTGGATGATCTTCGAGCCATTGATATTCACTGGCATTGACTATATAGGCATGAGCACCCAACGACCAACAACAAGCTACCACTAGCAACGTTAAAGATTTAACGAGGCACCACTGCAAACTATTTAGCTCCTAAAAATTCCCGCTGTCTCGGCATTCTATGCGCCAAGTACAAATATTCTCTATGCAGCTTACCAAAATCAATCAAATATTATTTGATTTATATGCAATAAAAACCAAGTAAAAACCCTATTAATGTTTGCTAACTCACAAATTCAATAAGCGAGCCAAAACTTCACACCACTATGACTAGGACTATCGTGAGGTTTCTTTTCACGATTCGCCGATTGGAGATCCTCGTTCGAACCACCATCAATGGTGATAGAAATCGAAAGTAGAATCGATCATTACCGATCATCGTTTCAAGGTATTCTTTTATAAAAATGAAGCTGTTTTTTCATCAAGACCTAAACTTCATTTCATGCTGTTGGACTTAACAAAGATTGAAACTCTTCGCTCCATAGCAGCGCTTGCAAGTTAAATTGTTCAATATCCAGATAATCGATCTCTAACTGCTGAGCCAAACTTTCGCTCAAGGCCCAATTGCCCTGTTCGTAGGATTTTATCGTGAGCAACATGATACCTAACACAGATGACTGCCCACTACATAGTGCAGCCTTAATGTCTTGATCCAATGGTAAAGCACCAAGAATTTCACTCAATGGCTTATCTAATATCGCATCTAATAAAGAAAATAAGCCGCATAAAAAAGCACTGTCTCTATTGACCTGTGATAGACGGTTTGCGACCAACTCACAAAAACGAGCCCGATGTAATGACATTCTCATCAACTCTCTGGGCTTATGACTAACGGTCATTGCGTTAGCCAGTATCGCAACTAACTTACGTAATTGAGCATTTCCAACGTATACGACCGCTTGTTTGATCGATACGATATTTCGCACAATTGGCTGGTGACTCGAATTCACATAACGCAATAACTTGTAAGCTAAACTAGTGTCTCGCTCGAAATAACCGACCACTTCATTCACATTAACCTCGTCTTTGCTGGTTGCATGAAATAGTCGAGAGATCACCTGATAACTGGCATCCAGCTCCTTAGATTGGCGCATTTCGGGCCGACAAAAATAAAAACCTTGGAAGAGGCTGAAACCTAAAGCTCTCGCCTGCTGATATTCTTGCTGAGTTTCGATCTTCTCCGCTAATAAATTGATACTTTTATAGTTATTGATAACAGCAAAAAAAGACCCTAGTTGATTCAAGGGTGTTTTTCTTATATCTATCTTTATTAAACAGACCAGTTTAAAAAATGGTTCCCACTCAGGATGATAAATAAAATCATCTAAAGCTAAACGATAACCACTGCGAACCAAGTATTGACAACGCTTGTATAGCCTTTTACTGGGTTTTGCTGATTCCAGAATTTCAATCACAACCTGCTGTTTAGGCAGCAAACAGACAATATCTGAATAAAGGCTATCTTCTGAAAAGTTAATTAAGGCTGGTCTTCCTTGAGTGATTTCCTGTAAACCCTGATTTAACTGGGTACGAATAATCAACCTAGAAGTGGCTTCATGGGGGTCTATATTGGGAAATACATTCTCTGGCCCATCACGAAATAACAATTCATAGGCAGCCACTCGCTGACGACGATCTAAGATCGCCTGTCTAGCTGTATATACATTCATAGTATCCATTACCGTTTTTGCTGCATTTTAGTGTTGGCTTTTTGCCTATTTAATTATTAAACCCACCAAGGTGAGTCAAAATGCAGATATAAAAAAAGAGTCACAAAAAAGTGACCCCTTTAGACTAACTAAGTTGTAACAATTTAGCGACCTTTTTTACGAGCTAAGCTGTTGCAAACGTTCAAAATAGTCAGGGAAAGTTTTAGAAGTGCATTTCGGATCGTTAATCGTCACCGCGCTGTCACTCAGAGCCACCAGAGAGAAACACATCGCCATACGGTGGTCATCGTAGGTATCGATTGCTGCATGCTTGATTTTTGCCGGTGGCGTCACTTCAATAAAGTCTTCACCTTCGACAACCGTGGCACCCACTTTACGCAACTCAGTCGCCATTGCACTTAAGCGGTCTGTTTCTTTAACACGCCAGTTGTATACATTGCGAATACAAGTGGTACCGCGAGCAAATAACGCCGTCGTAGCGATCGTCATGGCAGCATCGGGAATATGATTCATATCCAGATCCACCGCCATTAGCTCACCCGGGCGCGCGATAATATAATCATCGCCCCATTCAATATCTGCGCCCATGGCCGACAATACATCGGCAAATAACACATCACCCTGCATCGATTTCTTGCCCACCCCTGTAACTTTTACCTGACCACCTTTAATCGCGCCGGCCGCTAAGAAATAGGAGGCAGAAGAGGCATCGCCTTCAACCAGAAACTCGCCGGCAGCACGATACACCTGCTGGCCTTTGACCACAAAACGCTGATAGTTATCATTTGCTACATCGACCCCAAAAGCGGCCATCATCTTCAAAGTGATATCAATATAAGGCTTGGACACCAAATCGCCAATAATGGTAATTTCAACGTCAGCTTGAGCATAGGGGGCGGCCATCAGGAATGCGGTTAGAAATTGGCTGGAAACCGAGCCATCGATGCTCACTTTGCCACCCTGCAAACCGGTACCATTGATCTTCAGCGGCGGGTAACCTTCACTCTTCAAGTAATCGATGTTAGCACCCACTTGACGTAAAGCATCCACTAAGGCGCCAATCGGTCGCTCTTCCATGCGAGGCTCGCCAGTCAAGCTAAATTCCCCCTCACTGAGACATAAAGCGGCACACAGTGGGCGCATGGCTGTTCCGGCATTCCCAAGGAACAACTGCTCCGCCTGCTCCGTCTTAAAGGCACGTCCTAAACCCGTCACCGTGCAACGACGTCGATCGTCAGAAAGCTGATAAGACACTCCCAGGGTTTTCAGCGCGTTTAACATATGCCGAATATCATCGCTATCGAGTAAGTTATTAAGAACCGTTTCACCTTCGGCGAGAGCAGCTAACAGCAATGCTCGGTTCGACACACTCTTGGAGCCTGGAAGGTTAATTTCACCGTCAACTTGTGAAATTGGCTGTAGGGTTAATTGTTCCATTTATCTATTATCTCTACTTCTTTAGTGCCAATAGACTGGCTTAATTGCTTGATAAAATTGCCAGTGTTTGGCTAGCCTTGCGGATGACGCTGTGCAAAATCGGCCATAAAGGCCACTAGCGCTTGCACCCCTTCAATGGGCATCGCGTTATAAATACTGGCGCGCATGCCACCCACAATGCGATGTCCTTTCAGAGTCATCAAACCGGCTTGTGCCGCTTCACTCAAAAACAGTGCATCCAACTCGGGATTATCCAGTTGAAAAGGAATATTCATCTTTGAACGATTCGCTGGCGCGACCGAGTTGTGGTAAAAGTCACTCGCATCAATAAATCGGTATAATAACTCGGCTTTAGCGGCATTTTTTTCTGCCATAGCGCTTAAGCCACCTTGCTGCTTCAACCACTTAAACACCAAGCCAGCCAAGTACCAGGAGTAAGTCGGTGGCGTATTAAACATCGAATCACTGGCCGCCAATACGCTGTAATTCATGATACCTGGGGTGAGGGAATGAGCTTTATCCAACAGATCTTCGCGCACGATGGCAATTGCCAAGCCCGAAGGCCCGATATTTTTTTGTGCGCCAGCATAGATCAGTCCATAGCGGCTAACATCGATGGGCTGAGACAAAATGGTAGAAGAAAAATCCCCCACTAAAATCATATCTCCCACATCTGGGGTCTCTTCGATGGCGATCCCTTCAATGGTTTCGTTGGGGCAGTAGTGAACATAGGCAGAATCTTTATCGTATTGCCATTGAGAGCTGTCTTGCACGGAAACCTGACCATGCTCATCCACAGCCAGTGCATCAAACACCTTGGCTGCCGCGTGTTTCTCACCTTCGACAACGGCACTTTTCGACCACTGCCCGGTGGTAATATAACTAATACTGGTTTTATCCCCAAGCAGGTTCAGAGGGGCAGCTGCAAATTGTCCACGCCCCCCTCCCTGGCAGAATAGAACTTTATAATTATCGGGAATCGCCAGTAAATCGCGGAGATCTTGTTCGGCCTCGGCAGCCATCGCGATATATTCTTTACCTCGATGACTCACTTCCATGACCGATACCCCTAAACCTTGCCAGTCGCAAAACTCAGCTTGGGCCTGTTGCATCACAGCCTCTGGCAACATCGCCGGGCCTGCACAAAAATTGTAGATTTTTCTCATGCCTATCTCTTTGTTATGTTGTGTTCGACCACTGCAGTGGTTCATTTTATACCGCCTGTAATAGGCTATACCAATGGTTTGGCGGGTCTCTCAAACAAAAACGAGCGACCGAAGCCGCCCGTTTATGTTATAGCCGATGACTATTCGGCATCAGTCTCACTGGCCGCCGAATCATCTTCGGCAGCGGCTGAGTTATCGTTGTCGAGGGAAGCCTCAGCGTTTTGCTCCGCTGTTTCACCATCGACTAAGTCTTCAAACTCTGCCTCTTCGATTTCGTCAATCCGTTGTAGACCAACCACCTTTTCACCTTCGGTAGTACGAATTAAGGTTACCCCCTGGGTATTGCGGCCAACCAACGAAACTTCATGGACCCGAGTACGAACCAAGGTACCACCATCAGTAATCAGCATCATTTCTTGTAGTTCGGTCACCTGCACGGCCCCCACCACTAAGCCATTCCGCTCACTCACCTTAATCGATACCACACCTTTAGTCGCGCGGCTCTTCGCCGGATATTCATCTAAACGAGTTCGTTTACCATAGCCATTTTCGGTGGCGGTTAGAATGTCTCCGTCTCCATTTGGCACAATCAACGAGACTACTTTCTGACCGGCGTCAAGCGAAATCCCACGAACCCCGGCAGCGGTACGACCCATTGGACGTAAGGCCAACAGCTCTTCACCGGTTTCAGGATCGAGTTTCACCGCACCCGTCTCACTATCCCGTTGCTTCTCGTTAAAGCGCACCACTTTACCCGCATCAGAGAACAACATGATTTCGTTGTCACCATTGGTAATATCAACGCCAATCAGCTTATCGTCATCATGCAAGTTAATCGCGCGGATACCGCTGGATAATGGTCGTTTAAAGGCGGTTAACGGGGTTTTCTTAACGGTGCCATTCGCCGTTGCAAACAAGATGAATTTATCTTCTTGATATTCACGAACGGGCAAAATCGCGGTAATTCGCTCATCATCACCCAATGGCAGCAAGTTGACAATCGGTTTACCACGCGCTTGACGACTCGCCAGCGGCAATTGATAAACTTTAATCCAGTACACTTTACCGACGCTTGAGAAACACAAGACCGTATCGTGGGTATTTGCCACCAGCAACTTCTCAATGAAGTCTTCGTCTTTCATCTTAGTGGCGGCTTTGCCTTTACCACCACGACGCTGTGACTCATATTCGCTCAAAGGTTGGTATTTAACGTAGCCTTCATGGGAAAGCGTCACCACCACGTCTTCTTCATTGATCAGATCTTCAATCGACAGATCGGAGCTATTCGCTGAAATTTCGGTGCGACGCTCATCACCAAATTGCTCGCGCACTTCTATCAACTCGTCGCGGATCACTTCCATCAAACGAGTTGGGGTATTCAAGATATGCAACAGTTCAGCAATCAGATCTAATAAGTCTTTGTATTCTGCAATGATCTTCTCATGCTCAAGACCGGTCAAACGATGCAAACGTAATTCGAGAATAGCTTGTGCCTGAGTCGGTGTGATGAAATATTTTCCGTCTCGAATACCAAACTCGGGCTCTAGCCAATCAGGACGAGCCGCATCATCGCCTGCACGCTCGAGCATCGCCGCAACACCACCTAAGTCCCAACCTTTAGCAAGTAAAGCCGTTTTTGCTTCGGCTGGAGTCGGAGAGGTTTTAATCAGCTCGATAATCTCATCGATATTGGCTAGCGCGATCGCTAGACCTTCGAGGATATGCGCACGATCACGGGCTTTACGTAATTCGAATACCGTACGGCGTGTCACCACCTCGCGGCGGTGACGAATGAAGCATTCGATCATCTCTTGAAGATTAAAAATCTTCGGTTGACCATTATCCAAGGCAACCATGTTCATGCCGAAGGACACTTGCATCTGGGTTTGTGAATATAAGTTGTTTAATACAACTTCGCCCACTGCATCGCGTTTCAATTCAACCACAATACGCATACCATCCTTATCGGATTCATCACGTAATGCAGATATACCTTCCAGTTTTTTATCTTTTACTAACTCGGCCATCTTCTCGATCAGTCGAGCCTTGTTCACCTGATAAGGGATCTCATGAACAATAATCGTTTCTTTGCCGGCCTTGTCGGTGACGACTTCCGCTTTCGCTCGGATCGACACTTTACCGCGACCAGTTCGATAGCCTTGAATAATGCCTGCGCGGCCATTAATAATACCCGCGGTAGGGAAATCCGGCGCAGGGATATATTCCATCAATTCGTCGATGGTGATCTCAGGATTTTCGATCATTGCCAAACAACCATTCACCACTTCGGTGAGGTTATGTGGTGGAATGTTGGTGGCCATGCCCACCGCAATGCCCGAAGCTCCGTTCACTAACAGGTTCGGGATCCGAGTCGGCAACACCGCAGGAATTTGCTCGGTACCATCGTAGTTGGGGACGTAATCAACGGTTTCTTTTTCTAAGTCAGCCAGTAAAGAGTGCGCCAACTTATCCATACGGATTTCGGTATAACGCATTGCTGCAGCTGAATCACCATCAACCGAACCAAAGTTACCTTGCCCGTCTACCAACATATAACGTAAGGAGAACGGCTGTGCCATCCGCACAATTGTATCGTAAACGGCACTATCACCATGGGGGTGATATTTACCAATAACATCACCGACCACACGGGCAGATTTTTTGTAAGGCTTATTCCAATCGTTACCTAGTACATTCATTGCGAACAACACCCGGCGATGCACAGGTTTTAAACCATCACGTACATCTGGTAAGGCGCGTCCAACAATCACGCTCATGGCATAATCAAGGTAGGAACTTTTCAGCTCATCCTCAATATTGACAGGCATGATCTCTTTTGCAAGATCGCTCATAGACGACAAAATCCTTCGTTTTTATTGCTTGTTACAATTACTCAGCGTAATCGAGAACTTTACCATAAAACCGACGCCTTAACAGGCCTGATGTCGCTCTTTTCTTTTAGAAAAATGAAAAACTACCGGAATTCAACAAAAGCTTGTGGCTAGGATGAACAAGTTCTTATAATACTTATAAATAATGACTTGGATAAAGAGACCAATGGAACAGCCAAATAACAGCCAAAATGTTGACCACCAAGAAATAGCACATTTTGCAGGCTTAGCCTCCCGTTGGTGGGATGAACAAGGGGATTTTAAAACCCTGCACCAGATCAATCCATTACGTCTCGACTATATTGAGCGGGGAGCCAAGGGACTATTTGGCAAGCAAGTCCTCGACATCGGTTGTGGTGGCGGAATATTAGCCGAGAGTATGGCCCTGCGAGGGGCTGATGTGACTGCGATCGATATGGGGCAAGAGCAAATTGAAGTCGCCAAGTTGCACGCCTTAGAAACCGGGGCACAATTAACTTATCTGCAGACCACCGCCGAACAGCACGCCGAACAACAGCCTGCCCAATACGATGTGGTGACATGCATGGAAATGCTTGAGCATGTGCCCGATCCAAGCTCGGTAATTGCAGCATGCGCCAAATTGGTCAAGCCCGGCGGTTACCTCTTTGTATCAACCATCAATCGTACCCCAAAAGCCTACCTGTTTATGATTCTGGCGGCAGAAAAACTGCTCAAGCTGGTTCCCAACGGAACCCATCAGCATGATAAATTTATCCGTCCTTCAGAGTTGCTCAGCTGGGCTGATGAGCACGGCCTACAAAGTCAGGCCATTACCGGGGTACAATTTTACCCAGTGATTGAGCACTTTCGCTTAAGCCCTAATGTCGATGTGAATTACATGTTACAACTTGCCAAGCAGGATCAGGATGAACAATAAACTTGCGGTACTATTTGATTTAGATGGTACTTTATTAGACACCGCGCCTGATCTTGCAGCGGCCGCAAATCATGTACTAGCGCAGCACCAGCAACCACTCATTAGTTTAAGTGATGCTCGAACTTTAAGCTCCCATGGTGCCATGGGGCTACTGGGTTTTGGTTTTGGCGAAAGTTGGCATCAACAAGAGCAAACCAAACTGCGTCAACAATTACTCGACTTTTATCAGTCGAACATCTGCATCGACACTAATTTATTCCCTGGCATTCAGCAAACCTTAGCCTACTTAGATGCAACATCTACACCTTGGGGGATCGTGACAAACAAACCTGAAAGTTTAAGTCGGCAGTTACTTGCTTACTTTACTGAGTTTGCGAGCTGTGCAACGCTAGTCGGAGGCGATACGGTTAGCCAGCGGAAACCGCATCCGGAACCCATGTTACATGCCTGCCAACAACTCAAAGTAGCAGCACAGCATTGTTTGTATGTTGGCGACGCTCTGCGTGACATCGAAGCTGGAAACAACACCCAGATGACGACTATTTTAGCCGAATGGGGCTATATTTCGGAAAATGACAATATCCACACTTGGCAAGCCGATTTACACTGTCAAAAAAGTGAGCAACTTGAACAGCTAATCGCCAAACATTTGGCTAAATTATAAACCGCTTCAAGTTTTCATAAAAATAAATAATTTTCTATTTTTATAGCAAAAAGAACTTGCATTAACGCCACGCTAACAAAGTCACATGGATAGCTAGTTAGTAAGCACTAACATATAGCAATTATCCGCATGTTATGCACAAGTTCTTCATTTTTCCAAGTCTTGCGAAATCGACAAAACCTCATTATCTTGTATCAAATAAATTTATAAACACTATATCTAGTAGTCAGGCAATATTTGCCATACTAGACAGCCAGTAGCACAAAATTAGGATATAGGCCCTCCATTCATGAATACAGATCTACTGATAACCAAACGTAGCGGTAAACAAGAAGCCATTAATTTGGATAAAATTCACCGAGTGATTACATGGGCCGCCGAGGGCCTTAAAAATGTATCCGTTTCACAGGTCGAACTAAAATCACATATTCAATTCTACGATGGTATGGCCACCAAAGATATCCATGAAACGATTATCAAGGCGGCTGCAGATCTAATTTCTCAAGAAACGCCCGATTACCAATTTTTAGCCGCTCGTTTAGCAGTTTTCCACTTACGAAAAAAAGCCTACGGTCAGTTTGAACCACCGAAGCTTTACGAACATGTGGTCAAACAATGTGAAGCGGGTCTTTATGACATGCATTTGCTGAAAGACTACACCGTGGAAGAATTTGCCCAAATGGATGAGTTTATCGATCACTGGCGCGATATGAACTTTTCCTATGCAGCAGTAAAACAACTGGAAGGTAAATATCTAGTACAAAACCGCGTCACTGGCACGATCTACGAAAGTGCCCAATTTTTGTATATCCTAGTAGCAGCCTGTTTATTTGCCCATTATGACAAATCAGTTCGCTTGGATTACATTCGCCGTTTTTACGATGCGACCTCTTTATTTAAGATTTCCTTGCCAACACCGATCATGTCGGGAGTACGCACCCCAACCCGTCAATTCAGCTCCTGTGTATTGATTGAGTGTGGTGATAGCTTAGAGTCCATCAACGCCACCGCATCATCGATTGTAACTTACGTATCACAGCGCGCAGGGATCGGCATCAACGCTGGACGGATCCGCGCCTTGGGTAGTGAGATCCGTGGGGGAGAAGCCTTCCATACTGGATGTATCCCTTTCTATAAGTATTTTCAAACGGCGGTTAAATGCTGTTCACAAGGTGGTGTGCGTGGTGGCGCTGCAACTATCTTCTATCCATTCTGGCATCTCGAAGTCGAGTCACTATTAGTACTCAAGAACAACCGAGGCGTTGATGATAACCGAGTTCGTCATATGGACTACGGGGTGCAACTGAATCGGTTAATGTACCAACGTTTGGTGAAGGGTGAAAACATCACTTTATTTTCGCCCAGCGATGTACCGGGTTTATATGATGCATTTTTCGAAGATCAAGATACCTTCGAGCAGCTTTATCTAAAATACGAGCAAGACGCTAGTATCCGTAAACAGGCGATTAAAGCCGTTGATTTG
Organism: Agarivorans sp. QJM3NY_33; assembly: GCF_050870865.2. NCBI lineage: Bacteria > Pseudomonadati > Pseudomonadota > Gammaproteobacteria > Alteromonadales > Alteromonadaceae > Agarivorans > Agarivorans sp. QJM3NY_33. Next base: position 1,874,795 of record NZ_CP194039.2, on the reverse strand, counting down.
TTCTCTTTATTGATGCAGGAACGTGCTTCTACCGGACGTATTTATATTCAAAACGTCGACCACTGTAATACTCATAGCCCATTTGATCCGGCTCAAGCACCAGTTCGTCAATCAAACCTTTGTTTAGAGATTGCACTGCCCACCAAACCGTTACAGCATGTGCATGACGAGAATGGTGAAATCGCCCTATGTACTCTATCGGCTTTCAATTTAGGTACAATTGAAGATCTCAACGAATTGGAAAACTTGTCAGATCTTGCAGTTCGAGCCTTAGATAGCTTACTCGATTACCAAGACTACCCCATACTAGCAGCGAAAAAAGGGTCATTTGGCCGTCGCACCTTAGGGATTGGGGTCATTAACTATGCCTATTATTTGGCTAAGAATGGTTCCAAATACAGTGACGGTAGTGCCAACAATTTAACCCACCGCACCTTTGAGGCAATCCAGTACTGGCTGTTAAAAGCTTCAATGCGTCTTGCCAAGGAGCAAGGTGCCTGCCCGATGTTCAATGAGACCACCTATGCGCAAGGTATTCTGCCCATCGATACCTATAAAAAATCGTTGGATCAATTAAGCAACGAGCCGCTGCATTACGATTGGGAAGAATTACGCCAAGAAATAACCACTTACGGCTTACGTAACTCAACCTTATCAGCCTTGATGCCATCGGAAACCTCCAGCCAAATTTCCAACGCGACCAATGGCATTGAACCACCACGCGGTTACGTCAGTGTAAAAGCCAGTAAAGACGGCATTCTAAAACAAGTGGTGCCTGACTTTGGAAACCTCAAAAATAGCTATGAATTACTTTGGGATATCCCAAATAATGACGGTTATTTGCAATTAGTGGGTTTAATGCAAAAGTTTGTTGACCAAAGTATTTCGGCTAATACTAACTACGATCCATCACGCTTTGTCGGTAATCGAGTCCCCATGAAAATCTTGATTGCCGACCTGCTAACCGCCTATAAATATGGCGTAAAAACTCTGTATTATCATAATACTCGTGATGGCGCTAGCGACCAGCACGATAATATGAAACCCGAGCCAGAAGATGATGATTGCGCCGGCGGTGCATGTAAAATTTAAGCCAAGTTTACGCGCTTAGGCGCAAAGAATTGTTAGGAATAATGTAGATGAACTACTCAATTTTTACCCAAACAGCCAACGATGCCACCAAAGAACCCATGTTCTTTGGTCAGCCGGTAAACGTGGCTCGTTATGACCAACAACGTCATCCTATCTTTGAAAAATTAATTGAAAAGCAATTGTCATTTTTCTGGCGTCCAGAAGAAGTGGATGTCAGCAGAGACCGCATCGATTATGCAAAATTGCCCGCACATGAGCAGCATATTTTCATTAGTAATTTAAAATACCAAACCTTGCTTGATAGTATTCAAGGACGCTCTCCCAATGTCGCTCTATTGCCTTTGGTGAGCCTACCTGAACTCGAAACTTGGATAGAAACATGGGCTTTCAGTGAAACCATCCACTCGCGGTCGTATACCCATATTATTCGTAATGTGATGGGAAATCCCGGTGAAGTCTTTGATGACATCATGGAAAACGAAGAAATCATCAAACGAGCCAATGACATTGCACTATATTACGACGATTTAATTCGAGCCTCTTCAATGTATCACCTCTATGGCGAAGGAGAACATCTGCTCGATGGCAAGCCTTACACCGTCTCACTTCGTGAGTTGAAAAAGAAACTCTACCTTTGTTTAATGTCGGTTAATGTACTTGAAGCAATTCGCTTCTATGTAAGCTTTGCATGTTCTTTTGCCTTTGCTGAACGTGAACTCATGGAAGGCAATGCCAAAATCATTAAGCTCATTGCCCGTGACGAAGCTCTTCATCTCACAGGCACTCAGCACATGATTAATTTAATGCGCGAAGGGAAAGACGATCCTGAGATGGCCGAAATAGCGGCCGAATGTGAGGTAGACGCTTGGCGGATGTTTACCGATGCAGCAGAACAAGAAAAACAATGGGCCAAGTACCTATTTAAAGACGGTTCAATGATAGGTTTGAATGAAGAGATCCTCTGTCAATACGTTGAATATATAACCAATAACCGAATGCAAGCCGTGGGTTTACACCCTTGCTTTGAAGACCGCAGTAACCCGATCCCTTGGATAAATTCTTGGCTAGTTTCAGACAATGTACAGGTCGCACCACAAGAAGCTGAAATCAGTTCCTACCTCGTCGGACAAATTGACTCAACCATTGCAGTCGATGACTTTGAGGATTTTGAGCTGTAATGCCGCATCAAGAAGGCCGAGTGATCGCTGATGGTATTGAGGTGGTGGTTGATAGCCACCATCGCAGTATTCTAGAAGCCTTTGAGCAGGCAGGATTTAATCCTGAATATCATTGTCGAGAAGGTGTCTGCGGCGCTTGTAGAAACACCCTATTAAAGGGGGAAGTTGAATATTCCACGCCCCCTTTAGCCAATATTCCCCAAGGCCAAGTCCTCACCTGTTGTAGTAAACCCAAAGGAAGGATCGAATTAGCGACGCGACCTCCGGTCAAACAAAAAACCGCCTAAAATAACGAGCATAATATTTAAAGTTGGGGCATTCGCCCCAAGCAGTCAGCTAATTGTTAACGACGAAACGATGACTTTAAAATGAGAACCGAATCAATCGCCACTCGACGCGACGCGCAATGATTCATGCCAGCACTAGTTTTCTCAAACGCTGCTTTGCCTTAAATAATTAAACAGCAAGTTTAAATAATCACCAAACGCACGCGGCCTTAGTCGGCCATAAGTTCACACCACAAAGCTATAAAATTTGTCCTGTAAAGAACTTTAAATTGGCAATTCTGCTAGGTAGCTTGTTGGCGTGCTAACACGACGTATGTGCCGAGTTTAAGCTAGCTAGAAAATTCACCGAGAAAAGAAGATCAAGCGCTGCCAAGTAAGACGCTATAATTCTAAATAGTCCTTTAGTTTTTTGAAAAACAACAGATAAACACACTATGGCTATTATTTTCTAGTTTACGAGGCAGTTATGATCATTCGACGGCAACCATTGATTGTTATGAGTAGCAGTATGTTAATACTCATGGTTGCATTAATTGCCTGGAAGGTATTTAACATCGAGCCATTAGGTGAAACCGCCATTTGTCGTGCCGCCATTGCAACTCACTATTTGCAACGCCAACTGGGACAAGTTCAGGCATTACCCGATTATCCTCAACAATATGTTAGTGCCAACCAGATCGGTGATAAACCTAAGTCCGTGGATTGCCAAATTAGTGGTCGGCTGATTAGCTTAAGTGAACAACAGCACGCGATTGCCAACCTATATTTTGAGCAAAAGCGCGATCAACTGGCGATTATCGTCCCCCGGCATGCGGCCCCTAACCGAGTAAGAGTGTTTACTCGAGAACAATTCAACTTTCCCAAATTACGGCTGGCTAAACATGACTTAGCCACTGGGATCCATGAAATGTACGGCGAAGGTTTTGATATCAACCAAGTGATCCAACAAACCGTAGGCTTACTTAAAGCGAATCATATCTGCGGTCAACTGGAACGCCAGCAGCAATTGAAGCTGTCTCCTGTCCCTATTCGTGATAGTTATTTTAAACAAGCCCACAAGCTGACGCCTTACCTGATTAATTTAGTACAGCGTTCCCCCCTAAATGTGGAGCAAATACAAAAAACTAAACAACAAATCGTCGACTTAGAACAGGCATTTGCACAGAACACGAAATCCTTAGTCAATTGGCTACAACAAACTGAAAGCACAGCTCCCATAGACAAGCGTTTGTTAGAATATCATTTAAGCGATCTAAAACGGGCGAATCCGAGACTTTATCTACCCAATTCTTGTAATCAAGCCTATATTCAGTCTGCTGAGTTAACTCAGACCTTATAGAGCTAACATATTTGTTCACTGACATTTTTTTTAAGTCATATTTCGTTATACACTAAACAGATAAAGATAAAGTTGAAGAGGGAAACAGAACGATGGTAACTGATAGTGAAGGCTACGTTCAGCTAATTGGCTTCTTAAGTGACAATCTTGCGTTATTTGAACATACGCAGGCACAACAGAATCCGTTAACAATATGCGATTATGTCACTGAAAAGTTATCTGACAACGTGATGTTAGTGTGTCGCCAACACGAGCACCTCGATAGTGAACATCGCTTCACCGTTATTCGCGAAATGGACGCGGTGATGAATGACTTAGAACAAGTCTTATCTGGTGTTTGGATGAGCAGTCCAACCCAACAGCAGCAACAGTTTATCGATGAATTTGTGGGCCTTATCAAGAATATGTTCGATAATCAATTGATTGCCATCGACCCCATCTAATAACTCAATCAAAGCCGTTTTAGACTATCGGTTTGATCCCCTCTAAATGGCTAAAGCAATGCTCGCGGGCAATCTCTAGAAAGGCTTCAATGTAGGCACTATCTTGATGACTTTGAGCTCGGGCTGCGTAAAGGTTTTGCCACAATGTTCCATCCCCTAAGGGGCGGGTCACGATATAACCTTTATTAACATATTCAGTTAATGCCCAATTGGGCAATACCGCCACTCCCCGGCCACTGGCAACCAACTGCATCATCATGATGGTCATATCAACTTTACGGATCGCCAAAGGCTCCACACCAGCGGGGTCCAAAAACAAATTAAAGAGGTCTAAACGATGACTATCCACAGGATAGGAAATTAGCACTTGCTTGGAAAAATCTTCCGCTTCGATGATTGGTTTATTCACCAAGGGATGATTAGGACTTAACGCTAATGTCGGTTGATAGGAGAACAATGGCCAATAACTAATCCCTTCCCACACTTGGGGATCAGAAGTAATCACTAAGTCCAACTGCCCCAACGCAAGTTCGGGTAAGGGTTCAAAACTAAATCCGCTGCTAAAGTCCAATTCCACATCTGGCCACAAGCCACGATAATGATCGATAGCGGGCATCAACCAATTAAAACAACTATGGCACTCAATCGCGAGATGCAGCCGCCCAGCCTGACCGCCAACTAGACGGCTCAATTCACGCTCTGTATGCTGTACCTGTTCTATAACATTATCGGCCAAGTCTAATACTCTTAAACCCGCCATGGTAAAGCGTAATGGTTTGGTCTTTCGGACAAATAGTTTAGCGCCAATACGTGATTCAAGATCTTTGAGTTGATGAGATAAAGCGGACTGAGTTAAACATAAACGCTGAGCGGCAACCACCAAGGAGCCACTTTCTCGAAGCGCTTGTAAGGTTTTTAAATGCTTGAGTTCTAACATAGTCTCACAATGAAAAATCTACTATAAGTAGCAGTTTATCATCAACTCATCGCACAAAATCGCATCAGCCATAAAAAATTCTAAAAAAGTATAAATACTCATCGCAAAGGCTTGCAAGCAAGCTCAAAAAATAAGTTAATAAGCATATCCATCTAAGGCTGTAACTATCATGTATCAAATAGCGAAATCCCATAAACTCGACAATGTCTGTTATGACATACGAGGTCCTGTATTAAAGCAAGCCAAACGCCTTGAAGAAGAAGGTCACCGTGTACTGAAGTTAAATATTGGCAATACTGCAGAGTTTAATTTTGAAGCGCCCGAAGAAATTCTAGTCGATGTGATCCATAACCTGCCGACAGCTCAGGGTTACTGCGACTCCAAAGGTTTATTTTCGGCCCGTAAAGCGGTAATGCACCACTACCAGTTACAAGGACTACGTAGCACCACCCTCGAAGATATTTATCTCGGTAATGGCGTTAGTGAACTCATCGTGATGGCGATGCAGGCACTGCTAAATAACGGCGACGAAATGTTAGTCCCATCACCCGATTACCCGCTATGGACAGCTGCCGTAACCTTATCTGGCGGTAATCCAGTTCACTACGAATGTGATGAACAAGCAGGTTGGTTTCCCGATATAGACGATATCCGCAGTAAAATTACACCTCGTACCAAAGGCTTGGTGGTGATCAACCCAAATAACCCAACAGGAGCGGTATATAGCAAAGAAATTCTTCTCGAGCTGGTTGAATTGGCGCGTGAACATAATTTGATTCTATTTGCCGACGAGATCTATTCTAAAGTTATTTATGATGATGCCTTACACATCCCAATGTCGACATTATCTGACGACGTGCTCACCTTAACCTTTAACGGCTTATCCAAAGCTTATCGCGTATGTGGCTTCCGTTCTGGTTGGTTACTCGTTAGTGGTCCGAAACATCGCGCGACGGACTACATCGACGGTTTAGACATGCTGGCATCGATGCGCTTATGTGCCAATGTGCCCGTGCAACATGCAATTCAAACAGCACTCGGCGGCTATCAGAGTATCAATGAATTAATTGTTCCCGGGGGGCGTTTATATGAACAACGCAACCTTGCTTGGCAACTGCTGAACGATATCCCAGGAATTAGCTGCGTAAAACCCAAAGGCGCAATGTATCTATTTCCAAAACTTGATGTGGAAAAATTCAACATTAAGGACGACCAACAATTTGCCCTAGATTTGTTGCAGCAGGAAAAGATATTAATTGTACAAGGTACTGGCTTTAACTGGTCCAAACCTGACCATTTTCGGATTGTTTTTTTACCTCGAGAAGAAGAGCTAAGAGAAGCAATAGGAAGAATTGCAAATTTTTTAGATGGCTATCGGCAAGTCGATTAAAGCTCTCGGCTGAAAATAGTAAGGCACCTTTGGTGCCTTTTTTTTGGTTAAAATTAAGCACATACTATTTTTACTAAAGGTAGTGTAAGGTAGTGAATGTGTAGTAGTGGGAGCCCACCAAATGAATGGACTGTTCGAACAAGATGGCACAGCAAGATTTGTTGAAGAACAAAATCAACGACGCAATGATCATCGCACTCCTTGGCAACGAGATCGAGCGAGGATCCTTCATTCTGCAGCGTTTCGTCGTTTACAAAACAAGACTCAGGTGCTCAGCATCGGCAGTAATGACTTTCACCGAACCCGCTTAACTCATTCGCTGGAAGTATCGCAGATTGGTACAGGCATTATCGGCCACATTCACTCCTTAAAGGACCTACCACATCACTTTTTACCCGAATTAAATCTCATTGAGAGTTTATGTCTCGCTCATGATATCGGCCACCCTCCCTTTGGCCATGGTGGAGAAGTCGCGCTGCACTATATGATGCGTCATCACGGGGGATTCGAAGGCAATGCCCAAACCTTTAGGATCTTAACTAAATTAGAGCCGTATACTAAGTCGAATGGCATGAACCTGACGCGACGAACTCTGTTAGGTATTATCAAATACCCATGTTTATTAAGTCACTTACAGCGCCAACCACTGCCTCAAGAAGCCAAAAGCTTCCGTCAGTTAAAGGTTGCAGATTGGACCCCTGCGAAAGGGATCTATGATGACGACCGTGAATTATATAACTGGGTCCTTGCCAGCTTTAGCTTAAACGATCGCCAACGTTTCGTACAAAGTCGCGAGGTGAGTAGCCAGCAACATCGTAAGAGCAGCTTTAAGTCTTTAGACTGCTCCATTATGGAACTAGCCGACGACATCGCCTATGGTGTGCACGACCTTGAAGATGCCATTGTCATGGGTATTGTCAGCCGCCACGATTGGCAAGAACAAGTCGCCTCGGCGATTGCCGATATCAAAGATTGCTGGTTAGCCGATGAAATTGGCGAGTTATCCGTAAAACTATTTAGCCAACATCACTATGATCAAAAAGATGCGATAGGCAGCTTAGTAAATGCCTTTATCACCTCTATCAGGCTTCGTCATCAACAACTGTTCGACGATCCATTATTGGACTTACAAGCCGCCATGGAGCCCCCCATGGCGCAAGCCTTAGACGTACTTAAGCGTTTCGTCTTACATTATGTCATTCAAACCCCTGAGATAGAAATGACCCGTTTCAAAGGCCAACAAGTCGTCATGGAGCTATTTCAAGCCTTTGCCAGCGACCCTGAGCGCTTGTTGCCACTAAATACCCGAACCCGTTGGCTACAAGCAGGCGAAAATGGAAGTAATCAAGCACGCGTGATTGCTGATTATATTGCGGGCATGACTGATGACTATGCCAATCGTCTCTATCACAAACTGTTTTAGCCATCATTCAGCAGAAATAAACGAGAACACTCGCGCAAATCGAGTGTTCATTGACGGTTTTATCACGACTCACGGTAGGCAGACTTCATAGCCTACCGTTAAGCCCTGTTTCATAGGGAGCAAGTAAACAATGCTCAACCAAGCCCTTCGGCTTGCTCACCTATTCGCTGTTATTTCATGATGTATCTAGCGAACACCGCTTCCTACCATCGACCTCACTAAAGCCAATAACAAGCAGCCCCAAAAACCATCACCAAAGCTCAATCCAGCAACAAAAATCAGAAGTAAAACGAAGGGAATGAGCAGTAGATATTCATCAATTTAGCAAGATAATTTACGATATTTTCATCGCTTTTATAAGCAACACCACAAGTCTGTACCGCACCTTGAAAAAGCACAAAATTCGTTGATTTTTATCAACCCAAATTCACCGAGAACCTCTAGATTTAAAGAAGAGATGACAACCAGAGGTGCTCGTTATGATTAAAATTGCAGACATCATGACTACTACGCCACACACTTGCACTGAACACACGACCTTAGAAGAAGCGATTAGTCTGTGTAAGGAATTCAAAATTCGCCACCTACCCATCCTCGACAAGCAACAGCAACTGGTCGGTTTAGTCAGTGAACGAACCTTACTCGCCGCGCAAGAATCATCATTAACAAAAACCACTCCAGAACAAAGACGTGCCCATGAACAACAAATCATGCTAAAACATATCATGATTACCAAGTTACACACCGTATCCGCCGAAGCGAGTGTTGAGCAAGCCGCTAAACACATTGAACGACATCGTATCGGCTGCCTCCCCGTCGTAGAAGGTAAACGGTTATTAGGCATTATTACTGATACAGATTTTGTTGGTGTAGCCATATCCTTGCTAGAAATGTTAGCGGAACAAGAACCGCAAAACACCGAAGATTAAGTATAATTACTACATAGTTCATTGTATTACTTTGGATTTTCACAAAAATGACTAAAAAAGAATAAAAATTAAGTAAAAAAATTACAATAAAAGTTGTTTTGTGATCTATATCACGGTATTCTTTATCACATAAATCGCGAGGTGCTTCCATCCTTTAGCGTCGTATTCAGTCGTTTCGAATAAGTCGATTTATGGGGCCGCTAATCGCCCCTGCTATTTAGCCTCCAGCAATAGCCCGTATTAGCCATTCCTTATGTTTTTTTCCAGCCTAGTGCTGGATTTTTTTTAGCTCGAGAAAGGCCTAAAGCTCTGTTAATCTGTCTTATTTCAGCTTACGATATTTTGGCAACTCTGTAAGAAAGGCTAGCAATTGAGAAACATGAACTGACTTCACCAATCGCCGACCTCTCTCGCCACAAATCAAAAACTTCGGTCGCGAACCACCTTGACCGTAAACGCTATCTTCTTCAGCGATAAGGATTTCAGATGAATGAATTGACCCAACACGCCATTACGGTATTCCTCGGCTTCTTTGCCATTATGAATCCTATTGCAAATACCACAGTATTTATCGGATTAAGCGGTCAGTTAGCTGAAAGACAGCAAAAAGCCATCGCAATTAAAGCATTAATGGTCTCATTTTTTATCATCTTAGCCTTCGCATTATTAGGTAAAACCATTTTCCACATGTTTGGAATTACCCTCCCAGCACTCAGGATTACTGGTGGCATCTTAGTTTTTCTCATCGGCTATAATATGCTCCATGGAGAACATTCCGAAATGCATAAAACCTCAGAGGAAAGCGATACAGATATTGCAATATCGCCTTTAGCAGTACCTATTTTGGCTGGCCCAGGAACAATTGCCACCGCAATGAGTTTTTCAGCTTCAAATGCTTGGCAAGATATTGCGATAACCGTAAGCGCATTTGCTCTATTGTGCTTGATCACCTTCGTGTTCTTCATTTTTGGACAAAAGCTAGAAGCCTTGCTCGGAAAATCAGGGATCAATATTATTACTCGATTAATGGGTCTGATCTTAGCGGTTATTGGTTGCCAAATGCTCATTGAAGGGATCTATGGTGCTATCGATGCGTATCATTAATGAATAACACCACAGACATCAGTTTCACAAAATGAACTATCTCGCGCATTTCCACATTGCTCAACAAACGAAGAGCTCGATTCCCGGTGCATTTTTAGGTGACTTTGTCAAAGGTAAGGCCTGGAAAAATTATCCACTGTTTGAGCAACAAGGTATTTTACTGCATCGACATATCGACAGCTTCATTGACCAGATGGTGATCAAAACCGGTTTACAGCATTGTTTTCGACCCAAGCTACGCCGCTATGCTGGGATCGCTCTCGACGTATATTTCGACCATTTACTCAGTCAACATTGGCAAAATTTCTCGATACTAAACCGCAGCGATTTTATTCAGCACTGCTATCAGCAACTCGCTAACTTCCCCTTGCCAGCCCAGGCAAAGCTTACCGCACAGCGGATGCAACAATACGATTGGTTACGTCAATACCATCATCGGGCCAGCTTGGGCCGAACACTTGAAGCGATTAGCCAACGCCTACGCCGCCCGGCACCACTCGTGCTCATGGCCCATGATTTAGAACAACACGCCACTGATATTGACGCTGTCTGTTTGGATTTATATCGCCAAGTATTAGTTCAAGCTAACCACTATTTACAATCGACATAAATCAAACTCACATATACTCGGCGCCAAATGACTAACGCGAGTTAGTGATACTCAACTTGAACCTCACAGCGCTTCAATAAGAAAAGGCAGCCAAAAGGCTGCCAAATTAACGAACAACGTCAGTTAAACTGATCTTATTCTGTACAAATTTAGTCAATCGTTCGATTACTAACTAAATTGTTCTTCTTCGGTAGATCCTGTTAAGGCAGTCACCGAGGACTTACCGCCTTGAATGACGTTAGTCACTTGGTCAAAATAGCCTGTCCCTACTTCTTGCTGGTGGGCGACAAAGGTATAACCACGATCAGCAGCTTGAAATTCCTTTTCTTGCACCATATTAACGTAGTGTTTCATCCCCTCGCCCTGAGCGTAGTTATGAGCCAAATCGAACATGTTGTACCACATATTATGGATCCCAGCTAAGGTGATAAACTGGTATTTATATCCCATATCACTCAATTCCTGTTGGAATTTAGCGATCGTTTCGTCATCTAGATTTTTACGCCAATTAAACGAAGGCGAACAATTATAAGCAAGCAATTGCTCTGGGTATTTTTCATGAATTGCTTCGGCAAATTTACGTGCTTCTTCTAAACAAGGCGTTGCAGTTTCACACCAAATTAAGTCGGCATATTCTGCATAAGCTAAACCACGACTAATGGCCTGATCGATACCCGCTCTAACCTTGTAAAAACCTTCACTGGTACGTTCACCCTCCAAAAACTCTGCATCGTAAGGGTCAACATCAGAAGTTAATAGATCGGCTGCATTTGCATCGGTACGAGCAATCACCAGAGTTGGAACATCGGCAACATCGGCCGCAAAACGGGCTGCGATCAACTTTTGTACCGCTTCTTGAGTGGGAACCAGCACCTTCCCTCCCATATGACCACACTTTTTCACCGAAGCGAGTTGGTCTTCAAAGTGCACACCTGCAGCGCCTGCTTTAATCATACTTTTCATCAGTTCAAAAGCATTCAAAACCCCACCAAATCCAGCTTCAGCGTCAGCCACAATGGGTAAAAAGTAATCTAAACCGCCATTTGCGGGAGAAAGTCCACTTGCCCATTGAATTTGGTCAGCTCGCTGGAAAGAATTATTGATCCGCTCTACCACTTTAGGCACCGAATCGACTGGATATAGCGACTGATCAGGATACATACTTGATGCAGAGTTATTATCAGCCGCTACCTGCCAACCCGACAAGTAAATCGCCTCAATCCCTGCTTTAGCTTGCTGTACCGCTTGACCACCCGTGAGAGCCCCCAAGCAATTCACGTAACCTTTTTTAGCTTGGCCATTCACCAAAGACCATAATTTTTCTGCGCCACGACGAGCAATCGTATTCTCAGGGATGACCGAACCTCGCAACTTAACCACTTCTGCAGCGCTATAAGGACGCTTCACCCCTTTCCAACGAGGATTTTCGGCCCAATCTTTTTCTAATGCTTGAATTTGCTGTTCTCTTGTTAATGTCATATTCAATCCCTCTTCGACTTTCATTCCTGAGTACAGCGAACTGTACTGCGTATTCACCTAGTTTGTTTAACACCGCTTATACTTGCGATTAGCCTCTCGGCAATCGGTCAATCGACCCAAATAATGCTGCGTCTTGATTTGTTATCGTTATCACCTAAAACCCTTTATTTGACGACGAGGATGCATTATTAAGTATATTGTTACTATGTTCGCAATCTTTATATACGCATAACCGCATACCAAGTGAACATTCAACTTAATCAGCAATCATCAAGTTAGCCAAACACTTCAGTTAACAATAAAGCAACAAACCTCAAGTTATCGATAGGCTTTAAACCAAAGATAGCAATGTAATTATTACGTATCTGTAATTCAACTTACATCAAAAAGCTATCACCGAATAGCCCCTTAAAACTAAAGTATAAAGCCACTGATAAATTAAAACGACCGTTTTAATTAACCCTCAAGAGCCTGTTTTTTATATCACCGGATAAATTAAAAGCAAAGCATTATTTAAAGTTATCACTCTATAAAATGAATTTATCAGCGAGATAAAACTTACCACCAAGGTCTAATTATGAAACTTAATTACGTAATTTAATTATTTTTGTTTTTTAAGATACGAGATGAGATTGATTGATTTACGTTTACGTAAAGGTTAACGTTGCAAAAAGGTAAACAATGAAAACAAAATACATAATATAAGGTTTTAAAAAACATAATCTTAGATTGTTTTTTAAACGTTTAGCTTTTGCTGTGCGATTCAAATGTTTAAAACGGAGATTTTTCTATCGGTAGGAATACGTATAATAGCTTGTTATAAAACAAACCTTGCGGTCATAACAGCTCAGACCAGCAAGCTGTGAAAAATGTAATAATTGCTCAAAAATAATCAGCATCAACTGCAGTCGCAGCGTTATTGTTGAGAAATAGCAAATAAAAAAGCTGGCTTATTGCCAGCTTTTTAATAGAAAAACTCAGATTAAAGTAGTTTTTCGACTTCGTCTCCTGCCAAATGGCGAATATCTTTACCTCTCACAAAGTAAATGATGTACTCAGCGATATTTTGGCAACGATCTCCTACCCGTTCGATGGCGCGAGCAGCATTTAATGCATCGAGCACCTGTGGGATCGAGCGAGGATCTTCCATCATGTACGTCATCAATTCGCGGATGAGTCGTTCATATTCTTTATCCACTTTTTTATCTTCTTGATGGACTTGCCAAGCAATATCCACATCCATTCTAGCGAAACCATCTAACACGTCATGCAACATCTTCGCGGTGTGTTGCCCTAGGTGCTCTAAGCTAATCAATGAAGCCTTTAAAGGCTTATCCATATTCCGCTCAACCATACGACCGATGCTCGCCGCAGCATCACCTATTCGTTCTAAATCCGCGATAGTTTTAATAATGGCCATTACGACCCGCAAATCACTCGCGGCTGGTTGACGTTTAGCGATGATACGAGTGCACTCTTCGTCAATAGCAACTTCGTAAGAATTAACCTTACTATCGGTATTGATGACCTTTATCACTAACTCAGCGTTGGGGCGATTTAATAAACTTAAGGCATCTTTAAGCTGCTGCTCAACCAAACCTCCCATCGCCATAATTTGATTACGCACATGATCTAACTCAGCGTTAAACTGGCCAGAGATGTGTTTGTTCATATTCAACTTATCCATAATAATTCCTCAGTCACGGGGACTTAACCGTAACGGCCTGTAATGTAATCTTCGGTTTGTTTTTTCGCTGGCGTGGTAAATAAGGTATTAGTATCCGCATATTCCACCATGTCCCCCATATACATAAAGGCCGTTTGGTCGGAGACTCGGGCCGCCTGCTGCATGTTGTGAGTCACAATAACCACCGTATAACGACTCTTTAAATCATTAATCAATTCTTCAATGGTTAAAGTCGAGATAGGATCCAAGGCCGAAGTTGGTTCATCCAGTAACAACACTTCAGGCTCGATGGCAATCGCTCGCGCAATCACTAAACGTTGCTGCTGACCACCCGATAGACCAAAGGCATTATCGTGCAAACGGTCTTTCACCTCTTCCCAAATTGCCGCGCCACGCAATGAGCGTTCGACCGCTTCATCTAATACTCGACGATCCTTCATCCCTTGTAAACGTAAGCCATAAACGACATTCTCGTAGATAGACTTTGGAAATGGATTGGGGCGTTGAAAAACCATCCCTACATTGCGACGCAGCGCAGCAACATCGACACTCTTATCGTAAATGTTCTGGCCATGCAGCAATATTTCACCACTGATCTTACAAATATCGACTAAATCGTTCATCCGGTTAATACAACGTAATAAGGTTGATTTACCACAACCGGATGGACCAATGAAGGCGGTAACTTGTCCCTTAGGGATCTTCATCGATACATCAAACAAAGCCTGTTTATCCCCATAATAGAGGTCTAAATTTTTAACCTCTAATGCGGTTTGTTCAGCACTTAAGTTAGCCAAATCTAATTTTGTATCTCGACGAAGTTCTGTATTCAAAGAAATCATTTTTTTTCCTACAAATTTGCCGTTAGCTTATTGGTCTAACGTTTTAAACTTTTCACGTAAACGGTTACGGATTTGAATCGCAGCTAAGTTTAAGCCAATGATTACCGTGACCAATAAAAATGCGGTGGCATATACCAAAGGTCGTGCCGCCTCGACATTGGGGCTTTGGAAGCCAACATCATAAATATGGAAACCTAAGTGCATAAATTTACGTTCTAAATGAACAAAGGGGAAATTGCCGTCTACAGGTAAAGTTGGCGCAAGTTTCACCACCCCCACTAACATCAGTGGCGCAACCTCACCCGCAGCACGAGCAACCGCCAAAATCAGACCAGTCATAATTGCCGGGCTTGCCATGGGGATCACAATCCGCCATAAGGTTTCAGCTTTGGTTGCCCCTAAGGCCAGCGACCCTTGGCGTACTGCGCTAGGAATGCGCGATAAACCTTCTTCTGTAGAAACAATCACCACTGGCAAAGTTAAAATAGCTAAAGTTAAAGCTGACCAAATAACGCCCGGCGAACCAAAGGTTGGTGTCGGTAAGGATTCCGTATAAAACAAGGAATCAATACTGCCGCCTAACATATAAACAAAGAAACCTAAGCCAAATACCCCATAAACAATCGAGGGAACTCCCGCCAGGTTAATCACAGCAATCCGGATCAAGCGGGTGAAGCCATTATTTGCGGCATACTCGTGCAGGTAAATAGCCGCAACCACCCCTAACGGCGTCACAATCACTGCCATCAACATCACCATGAATACCGTACCAAAGATAGCCGGGAATACCCCGCCTTCGGTATTCGCTTCACGCGGTTCATCAACCACAAATTTACCAGCCTGATGCAGCCAATGTCCGAGCTTCTGAAAGCCGTTCATTTCATTCGGGAAAAACACATCTAGTACATTGTTCATCGGGATGGTGACCAATTCACCACGCATATCACGAATGATTAATTGGTCTCGTTTAGCCTCATCTCGATAAGCAAATAACTGCTTCTCTAAAACTTGATACTCTTCATGTAGCTGCTTAGTCTGCGCCTCAATATCCGCTAGATGTTCGGCAGTCAATGCATCATCCAATTCATATCGACGCTGTTTCAAACGTAAGCGCTCAAGTTGATAGTTCACCCCACCAATTTTGTGCCGCTGTAAAGCATCAGCTTGTTTAATGATCCCATTTGAGCGATCTAACAACTCGAATAATTGAGTATGTTGATTATCTTTTGCTGCCTCAATATGCACGCCATTTTTAATGATCCCTTCTACATAACCATAAAAGTTACCGTTAGTTCTACGCTCGACGACCGCGATGTTTTTAGGTGTGCGCTTGGACACGATTTCGTTTTCGCTTAACCAACGAAAATCTAAATTCACATATTCACGATTACCCGTTTTGATCAAAAAGCGCTCCACAAATGCACCATCCAAGCCTTCGGTATTCGCACCGGAAGCTTGTAAACGCTCAATTGGAACTAACTCGGTTTCATATAGCTCACCAATGACCGTTTGGTTTTTACCAAACTGGTGAACTTCCATTTCCATTACCGGACTCGGCCAAAAATAAACCAAACCTCGAGCCGCAATCAGTAACAACAAGCCGACAACTGCAACCAAACTAATGCTAACAGCCCCGGCGGTCATCCAAATCCACGGGTTACCTGATTTAAACCACTTATTCATCGGTTATTTCCCACTTCCCTATTACAGCGAGCTATATTTGTCGCGCAGACGTTGGCGCACAAATTCAGCAATGGTGTTAAATGCAAAGGTGAATACAAACAAGACAAAGGCCGCTAAGAACAACACCCGATAGTGTGAACTTCCCACTTCTGACTCAGGCATTTCTACCGCAATATTCGCCGCTAAGGTACGCATCCCCTGGAAAATACTCCAATCCATAACCGGAGTATTACCGGTGGCCATTAAGACAATCATTGTTTCACCGACCGCGCGACCTAGGCCCATCATCACAGCAGAAAAAATCCCCGGACTTGCGGTTAAAATAACCACTTTAACCAAGGTTTGCCAAGGTGTTGCACCGAGCGCTAATGAACCATTACTTAAGTGCTTCGGCACTGAAAAAATGGCGTCTTCGGCAATCGAGAAGATAGTGGGGATGACCGCAAATCCCATGGCAAGGCCCACCACCATAGAGTTACGCTGGTCAAAACTGATCCCCAATTCGTTGGTTAAGAATAAGCGAGCATCACCGTCAAACAACCATAGCTCCAACAACGGACTCACTTCAATGCAACCCCAGCCAATAAATATCACCACCGGGATCAACACCATCACGTCGTAGCCCTCTGGTAGCATTTGACGCAATTGTTTAGGCATTTTGCTCCAGGCAAAAGCGGTCACCAAAAATCCGATCGGCAGCAATATCATAATGGCAATCACCCCAGGCAAGTTATCCTCGATCAGCGGTGCTAACCAAAGACCGGCTAAAAAGCCTAAAATAACCGTGGGTAAGGCCTCCATAATTTCGACCGTCGGTTTAACCACCTTACGTAACGAAGAAGACATAAAGTAGGCGGTATAAATCGCGCCCGCCAAGGCAATTGGCGTTGCAAATAACATGGCATACAAAGCTGCCTTAATCGTACCAAATGAGATAGGTACCAGACTTAACTTAGGCTCAAAATCATCACTTGCGGAAGTTGACTGCCACACATACTGTGGCTCCGGATAACCTTCGTACCATACTTTATGCCATAGCGCCTGCCAGGTGACTTCAGGGTGTTCATTTTCGACATGATAGAAGGTTAGGCTTTGCTCATTTTCGGTCAGTAAACCACTCGCCCGAGGAGAAAATGCCAAGTTCAAGCTGGTGCCAAGTTTAGTATTCTCTCGAACCAAACGACCACCACCAGTGGTATGAAACAAAGAAATAGAGCCATCATCTGCGCCAACTGCAAAGCCTTTACGGAAATACTCAACCCCAATGTCATTAATGTTTGCGCCAGCATCAAACTCTCGGATCTGCGTGAGTTTACGCACACCATCTTTAGCAACATCAAACCACTGCGTAACAATTCCGTTATCATTGGCAACAATCAACGAGCTGGCCCCCGAAAGCAAGGCTAAGCGAGTTACATTCGCGCCTTTACTATTGATGAAATCCACTGAATTCAGACGGATATCATCGATATCGGAGATATTATAATTAGCTAGTTGATTGCCACTACGAATATACAAGCGGCGTAAATCAGGTGTTACCAACATTTGGTCAATATTTTGAGGCAAACTAGGAATATCGGCTCGAGAAGCGGTCCACTCCAAGGAATCACTGAACATGTTTTCCTCTGCGTCCAAAGCCACTAACAAACCTCGACCATCTTCGGTAATCGCAGCCACCATCGCCGACTCTTCTTGTCGCTCGAAAGCCAATTTAACGATAGCCTTACCCTGTTCATCAATTGACAAGGCCTGCTCACCCATGGGATAGCTTAGACTTGGCGTAATTAAACGCTTATCGTTAGGGTAGCTAACACTAAACTTAGGCGTCACGACCAATACTTCACCTTGAGCAGTACCGTAAGCGACTAAACCTTGATTCGGCACGGTACGGTCAGCTGAAGTAATATCAGCGTCAAGCTGATAACTAGGGTATTCGGTATTATTTTTAGTAAGATCAAAAAATTGCAAACTACCGTCCATATTAAAACGATAAGCAATTTCATTTTGTTCTTCGACACCAATGGCGACCGTAGCACTGCTATCATGCAATGGAATGGTCTTCAGTTTATCGAGACTGGCCCCATAAAAAATCGGTGCAACCACATACAATAAATAAAAGAAGATTAAAATTAATGCTAACAACACCACTATCCCGCCAGCACTTACACCGTAGCGGGTTAATCGGTCCTTAATCAGCCGTTGAGCACTGCTATTAAATGACACTGACTGCGTCATGTTTCCCTCACAATCTAATAGGTCTGGCGAAAGTATATGGCAGTTTTATGACAGTATTGTTACAGGATGCAAGAGTTAAAAAAAATATCAAATCAATGGGCGAATAGTGACCGCTCAGCTATCTTTAGCAAGAGATTATGACAATAATACGTGTTTATTGTTACCGAAAAATTATATTGTAGGTTTGGCTAATTTGTTCTCTATTTCAAGAGGATAAGACCTTCCCTAATCCATAAAAGCTATGCATACTTTAGGGCAATGCTTAGCATCTTAAACAAGGGAACCCATTTTCCCAGCGAAGCACTTTGTAGGAGTCAATTCATGAAACAACTGGTTGTCAGCGTCATTGGAAAAGACCGTCCGGGTATTGTCGATCAATTATCAACGCTAGTGGTCAAACACCATGGCAATTGGCTAGCCAGTCGCCTTACCGAACTGGCGGGGCAATTTACAGGAATTTTACATATTGAAGTCGATGATGCACATTTGTCCGCACTGTGTGATGACCTAAATAATCAGCATGGATTATTGGTCAATATCGCTGAAGGCGACCATAACGACCATGCCGAACAGACACAAATTAGCATCAATGTGACAGCCAATGATCGTGTTGGCATTGTTCAAGAAGTTACTCAAGCGCTAAATCAACTCGGCGTGAGTTTAAGTAAAATCACTACCAGTGTTAGCAGTGCGCCGAATTGGGGCGGATTGATTTTTACCGCGCAGTTACAAGTCCCCTGCGCAGATGAACAGCAACGTATCGCTATCCAACAATCTTTAGAATCGTTAGCTGATGATTTAATGGTTGATTTCTCCGACGAGCAATAAGTAACAAAGGTATAAAATGAGCGACAGTCTATATATAGAGAAAGAGTTAAGCTGGCTTTCGTTTAACCAACGAGTATTGCAAGAAGCACAAGATAATTCCGTTCCAATCATTGAACGAGTGCGATTTTTAGGGATTTTTTCAAACAATCAGGATGAATTTTTCAAGGTGCGGGTGGCCGCGCTAAAACGCCGTATTATCTTAAATGAACTAAAGCAAAAAGATGACGGTTCAATCCAGCTTCTTAACGACGTTCAAACTAAGTTGGCAGAACTTCAACAAGATTTTGATGATACTTACCGAGAAATCATTCTTACCTTGGCGCGACGAAATATTTTCTTGATCAACGAAGACCAACTCAGTGAAAACCATCAAAATTGGGTCAGAAAGTACTTTAAAGATAAGGTGTTACGCCACATTACGCCAATCGTATTGACCAAAAGGACCGATTTGGTTCGCTTCCTGAAAGATGAATATACCTATTTAGCCGTCGAAGTGAAAAATGCTAAGCAGGAAAACCATTTACTTATTGAAATTCCTACAGATAATTTACCACGCTTTGTGGTACTTCCTCCCGATGGAGGAAGAACCCGTAAAACAATGATTATTTTGGATAATATTATTCGTTTTTGTCTCGACGATTTATTACGTGGGTTTTACGAATACGATAGTGCCGCCGCCTACTCGATTAAGATGACCCGTGATGCCGAGTATGACTTAAATGATGAAGTGGACCAGAGTCTACTCGAAAAAATGTCGGAAGGGATCAAACAGCGCCTAACCGCAGAGCCGGTGCGCTTTGTCTATGATCGGGATATGCCGAGCAGCATGATTAAACGCTTAAGTAATATGCTACATATTTCTAAGCTAGACCACAGTGTCGGCGGCGGTCGTTACCACAATTTTAAAGACTTCATCGGCTTTCCTAACGTGGGGCGTAAGTACCTAGAAAACAAAAAGATGTCCGCGTTAAATTGTCGCGATTTCGACCAATTTGATACGGTATTCGACGCAATTACAGCGCGTGATATTTTACTCTATTACCCCTACCACAAGTTTCGTTACATTTCAGAATTTGTCCGCCAGGCATCTTTTGATCCTAAAGTGAGTAGTATCAAGATTAATATTTATCGAGTCGCCAAAAAGTCGCACTTGATGAACTCAATCATTGACGCAGCCAACAATGGTAAACGCGTCACCGTTGTCATTGAGCTACGGGCTCGTTTCGATGAGGGAGCAAACATTGAATGGGCTCAGCTACTGACCGATGCCGGGGTTAAGGTGGTTTTCGGAGTTCCTTCTCTGAAAGTACATTCCAAACTGTTGCTCATTACACGCAAAGAAGGCGACCAACGAGTCTATTATAGCCATATTGGTACCGGTAATTTTCATGAAAAAACTGCCAAAATATATACCGATTTCGCTCTTTTCACCAAAAACCAAGAGATTGGCCAAGAAATCGATAATGTTTTTCGGTTTATTCAACAGCCTTATCGACGTTTTAAGTTTCAGCATTTAATCGTATCGCCCAACGATACTCGGCGTCGGCTATTTAGCCTTATTGACTATGAGATCAACCAAGCCAATGCAGGAAACCCCGCCGCAATTACGATTAAGGTGAACAACCTCGTGGACAAAGGAATCATTACCCGGCTCTATGCGGCAAGTAAGGCTGGGGTTAAAATAAAGATGATTATTCGGGGCATGTGCTCTCTGGTTCCGGGATTAGAAGGCGTGAGTGAAAACATTCACATCATTAGTATCGTCGATCGTTTCCTAGAACATCCTCGGGTATTTAATTTCTACCATGGCGGGGAAAATCAAGTCTTCATTGCCTCCTTCGATTGGATGACTCGCAACATCGAAGAACGAGTCGAGGTCGGCGTCCCTATTTATGATGAAACACTCAAACAACGAGTCATCGACTTATTAGAACTACAATTTGCTGACACCACCAAAGCGCGCATCATCGACGCTCAACAGCTCAATAGTTATGTTCCCAGAGGAAATCGTCGTAAAATTCGTTCTCAATTATGGACTCTCGATTACTTCAAAGCCATTGAATCGAGGCCGCTTCGTCGGATAATTGATGAGGATAATGAGACCATCACTTAACTGGTTCAAAACCAACTTGCCTGCCTGAGTTATCGGCGGGCAAGTCATCACCAGCCTCTGTTCACCAACAACTGCCTCAATACCTGACAACATGAACCAACATATGATGGCATGCCATACGAAAAACCTCATCAACTGCAGCGTTACCGCCTCGTCGCACCGCTGAATCAAACCGAGCAGAACCAATCAGTCCACATTGATAAGTAGTTCGGGGCAGCTAACAAACGCACCAAGCATTCAATTTGATGAATAAACGCTCGCTTTATCGCTCAAGCATGACCACTTGAATAAAGGCAACCACGGTAATCATTAATATCGATAAAACGGCTACCTCACTACAATCAACCAGCCACACCAGCAGACCCATCTGAAGCTTGAACATACATTTATCGGGCTTGTTTAACCGCGCAGAAGCTGAACCAGCACTACACGCCAAGTATGCACGGCTTGATAAGATTTTAAATCTCGCTCAACTAAAATTTCATAAGATCAAGCTGCATCAAGCAAAGCGTTTATCATTAGCTTTCATTTACCAACGAACCAACATTGATTTACGAGATATTCGCGCAATCATCAATCCCAGTAGAGCAATAACCAAAATACCAAATGAACTAGGCTCCATCACTTGTGTTGGATCTGCGGGGTCACGAGCCCATACATTCAGATGCGAAATAGCTTGTGTACTGTTACCTTGAGGATTCCCAAAATCATCGGTATCTAAAGACCCTGACAATTTGTAAGGCGTCTGGAAATTCAAACTTGAAGCCGGGTCATTAGCTAATTCTTGTTGAAAAATATCAATAAAATCGAAATCATAAATAATAAAGCCTTTTGCTACTTTGATCGAAAAGGCCAAGTGATCAAAGCTTGCCGCACCTAACAACTGGCTAACATCACCAATAATGCCAGGGTCGGTTTCGATAACCCAATTTACCGAGGTACACTCTCCACGACGACCAGCCACGCAGTTAAAAGTCATATTCAATAAGTCATCGATCGATAAAGACAAGCCTCCAGGGACGATGGGACCCGCTTGGTCATAATTAACTTGCATATCAGCATTTACGCTCGCTAACTGGATCCAACCTGGGTCATCGGCAACACCTAAAGGCTGATTATCTAGATTTTGTAAATCCTCAGGCTCAATAAAGAACAAGTCGTTAGAAGCACCATAGCGAGTATTCAACAATCCATCATTTTTTTGACCAATATTTACTATAGGATCATTGGCATGACCATCATCATTACCAGCAAACACTAAGCATGAACTCGCCGAATGAGCACTTGAAAGCAGTTCTTCGCTTCCCCCTGATAACATCATGGAGCGAAGCACCACGTTATTGGTATTGCATGTTCCGGAAGGAACGTAGCTGGTCACCGGCGCAGCCGAACCCCAACTGGAATAACCAACAATAAGTATGACAAAAGCTAATTTTATTAATTTGATCAACATAATGCCCTCTATAATGAAATCAGTTACTCACTTATATAGTGCACCGCTAAATCAGTGAACAACATGATGCTTGCTTAGGGTTGTAAATGCATAAACCAAGCCAGTAACAATCAACCTAAAAAATCAACAGCTTGATAACACAAAGCGAAATGCAATAGCTTCGTCTGTAAAAATACCTGACACCATGTATCGCATTCATTACACTGATAAATCAACCTATAAATTAATTACTTATTAAATATGGTGTGATTACGGATAGTGAAAACATCATGTTAGACTGGATTCATCATTCCTTCATTTTTTATGACAATGAGCAGTAAAGTATACTATTTACAACAACTCAGCCTCAGCCAATTATCAGCTAAGCCGATGAACGAACATTTATCGGTACAAGAAATCATCGAACAGCAGGCACAAAAAAGCCGAGAATTTTATATTGCCGTGGGTCAAAACTGGCAATGGAACGACAAATTAGCTTGGTCTGAACAACAATGGCTTGATTACATCGAAAGTAATCAGCTACGCACCTTTGGGGCTTATATTAAGGGACTGTTAGCAGGTTATTTTGAACTACATAAACACTCAGACAACAGTGTTGAAATCGCATATTTTGGCTTAACTGCAGATTATTTAGGACAGGGGCTAGGCGGGGATTTACTCACCCGCTGTCTGCAAACTGCCTGGCAATGGCAGGCAAATAAAGTCTGGGTGCATACTTGTGATTTAGACCACCCCAGCGCTCTCGCAAATTATCAAGCGCGTGGGATGAGCCTATACCAGACGATACTAGAGCACTAAGTTAGAGCTTTAAGATCCTTAAGTCGAGAACTTGTTCATCAACCGGTGGGCACCAATAATAGCTGGTAGTGAGTGGGCGACTAAACTGAAATAAGCCATCCTCGATACCGTCTTCGCAGCCCAACATCCGTTTAAGTTGTGCTTCAAAAGGATAAAAGCTATTGGCAAAGCAAATAAAATTAAGCCCACACTGCTGACCCTGTATCCAAGGGAGACTGCGGCGTAACATAAATGCTTCTGGAGTAAAGCTTTCTTGGGCTGTACGCCGAACATGAGCATAGCTTGGTGACTCAGGAAACTCGACATTATCATGCTTACGCCGGCCAATAATGTTGTCCTGATGCTCACTCGGTAGATGATGAAAGTGTTGTAGTTGATGTTGCCATTTTTGTACTGCAAGCATCGAGGAGCCTGCGATCCCCTTCTCTCCTGCTAAGGCAACAACATTCGGTGCCTGCTCTTGATCAGGGTTTTCGGTACCGTCTTCGTAACCGCTTAAGTCTCTTCCTCCATCATGGCGAAAGCCCTCCAACTGCTCATTAACCGCAAAAGTTGGTGTTAACACTGCCAGCCACTGGTTTACTCGTAACATCACTTGGCCTGGATCTTTGCCACTCACTCGCAGCCACAAATCATCTTGATTCGCAGGACTACTACGCCGTATTCCCTGAATACTAGCAACTGACTTCAAACCGGGAACATCTATATTTAGCAGTGCTAACAAAGGAGCACCTAGACCAACAAGGCTATCTTCCTTCGAATATACCTTGGCAATATTGCCCAGACAGGCTTTCAGCGACTGAGAGTCGACCAGGCTCAATCGCAAACAACTCGCATAACTAGGAATTGCTTCGAGAATTTGTGGTTGAATAGACAAAATGAATACTCTCATTAATAAAAAATTAGTGCATAGTATAAATAATTTATCAATGACGTTGTTTGATTCGGCTTAAAAATATGCGGTCTAGGAAGATAAAACAGAGGGAATATAAGCAGCTTAGGAGTAAAAATGGAAAATGCCCGATGCGTTTAAGCTATCAGGCATTTTAAAACATTTGACCCATGATTCAGTCTCGCTCAGTTGACTATCACTTCATCGCCTCAGGCGACAAGTTAAGTGCTAAGCCCACATGTTCAAATGTGAGGATTAACGGTGAATATTTTTTTCTTCCGTTGAGCTAAAACCATGGACTTTAGTGAAGTAGTAATTTGCGTATAAAGAACCAAAATAATCAAACATAATCTTTCTCCTAAATATTAATAAAGTGTGACCCAAGTCACAGTTAAAATATAATGTGATACAGATCACATTGCAAGAAGTATTTTGAATTTTTGGAAATAAAAATGTTGGGGGGGAAGCATCAGCGATTATTTTGGATTACGCATAAAAAATGCCTAAAAAACCAAAGTGATTTAGGCATTCGGGCTAGCTTGACTCATTCCATTTATCTCTGCTGTTGTTTAAATTGTCCAAGGTATCCGAAACAAACAATAGTTAACAATGCTGAACCAATAATCGGACGATAGTACATAGCGTTACCTACAAAATTGCTTAACGGTGAATGTCCTTGCGAGTTTCGCAATAGTAGTTAAAGTCATCAGCTTTCGTAAAGTAATACGATGAATAAAGTACACCAAAATAATCAAACATGGTCTTTCTCCTCAGGATTTAAAATACCTAGTGATTTAAGCGTATTTGTGACTCAAGTCACAATAACAATCTATAGTGATCTGGGTCACACATCAAGTGACAATTTAGTTAATCCGTATATTCGCCAAGATCCTCGGCTGAGAAGGATTTCAAGCTTAGCCATTCAGTATTTTAAACGCTTTGGAGCCAGTTCATCGCCGATCCAACTATCACTCATAGTCAAGCATCATGAGGAATAGCGACCATCTGAACTCAAGATACAGCTTGCGCCTTATGTTTCTTTCGAAGCTTAGATTTTCTTGCGAACAAATGCTGTTATTTGCTCCTGACTTTGCGAGGAGTCTTAAATATGATGCGGCGGAGCTAAATACAAAGTTTGATGCTTACCCTGCAGCTAACGCTGATGGCTCCTCATGCAAGTTGATTGGTGCGGTGGTAAACCAAAGAGCAAGCGCTTAACAGAGCTATTGAACTGAGGGCTATCAGTACTTGCCAAAATACATGAACGAGAACCAGTTACCCCGCTCAACTTAGTCATCAAAATGTCTCAAGGCCTAAACGTAAAAACCCCCGCCGAAGCGAGGGTCGCTTTAAGCTTTAATTATTAAAGCTTAATACCAACTTTTTCTAAATCAGATAACACAACTTTAGAAGGTAGTGGTACATAACCGTCTTTAGCAACAATCTGCTGTCCAGTTTTAGACAGAATCATTTTAAGGAACTCGCGCTCCATTGGGGCTAAAGGCTTGTTAGGGTGCTTGTTCACGTAAACGTATAAGAAACGAGACAATGGGTATTTACCAGTAGCTGCGTTGTCTAAGCTAGCGGCTATGTAATCAGTGCCTTTCTTAGCAAGTGCGACCGCTTTAACACCTGAAGTCTTGTAACCGATACCTGAATAACCAATGGCATTCAAAGATGAAGATACCGATTGAACCACAGAAGCAGAACCAGGTTGCTCGTTCACCGAGTTTTTGAAGTCACCTTTACATAAGGCTTTCTTCTTAAAGTAACCATAGGTACCCGACACTGAGTTACGACCAAATAATTGAATGTCTTTATCAGCCCACGAGCCATCTAGACCAACTTCGCCCCAGCGCTCAGCAGCACCATTTTCACCACATTTTAGGGTTGAAGAAAAAATAGCATCAACCTGCGCCAAACTTAAACCTTTAATCGGGTTATCTTTATGTACAAATACGGCGAGAGCATCGATTGCAACACGTACTTTAGTTGGCTTATAACCGTATTTCTTCTCAAACGCTTCAACTTCTTTGCTCTTCATTTGGCGACTCATCGGGCCAAACTGTGATGTACCTTCAGTCAGCGCAGGAGGAGCAGTAGAAGAACCCGCCGCTTGAATTTGTACATTTACATTTGGGTATTCACGCTTAAATTCTTCCGCCCATAGCGTCATCATGTTTGCTAAAGTATCAGAACCTACAGATGAAAGGTTACCAGAAATACCTGTCGTTTTATGGTATTCCGGAAGCGTGGCGTCCAGGCCAGCTGCAAGTACGCTAGTGGTTAACAACGAAGCAGAAATAGCTACTGCACTTACAAGTTTTTTCAATGTCATCTTTATCTCCATAAATGACGCGTTAAGTTATTTTCGTCATGTAGTATTGGTGAATTCGATGACGATTATATTTCGACTATGTGACATTTATATGTCAAAACAAATTTTTTATAAAATCCCCTGTTTAGCTATATTTAACGGGGTCTTAATCATCATTCCGGCGGACTGATATCGGCAAATATTCATCAATAATGGAGATCGATTAGGCAATTTAAACACTAACCAACGGTCGGCCTTGCCCACAATCAAATCAGCTCTCGCTAAATTAAAGAGGGAGCTCACCACACACACAGACGCTGTTATCATCGCTAATGAACAACAACACGCTACAATATTTTGGTCACCAAATAGCAGGAATGAGTTTTCCGTTTTTGATACCACGTTCATCAACTGCAGCGCTGCCTTTAAAATTGAACTTTTGATGAAACATCAGAAAAACCTTGTTCGCTAAGCCATTACTCGCGAAAAAACTATAGACGGTCGAGGTTCAAATACCGGATGCTTGCGTAACGACCGCGCCCGTCTCGCTTTTCTTTTACTTTGTTCTACCAACTTCAACTCAAAATGGCGCCGTTCAAGTACATTAATAGCATCATTTAATCTTTCACGGCTCTCACTGAAATGGTGTTTGAACAATTTTGGCTCCCAAGATTTAAACAGACCATCTATCTAAGGATCAGTTGACGATACGAATAACTTCGAATTTGGCTTAAGCAAGTCGCCAAACACAAGCCTGAGATGAAAAAATAATGGGGAAATTACAAATATCTTAGCACTCGTTATCGATGCAAGTTGCGACAGCATCAGTCGCTTTTGGGGCTTACTAAGGCCGAACATACCGCTCGGCCGAATCAATAACTAAGACTTTATAAAGAGTTTTCGCGGAATAATGAAACTAAAAGAGCTCCCCTGATTTAATCGGCTCTTGATGTTAAGTTCGCTATCATGATGTTGCAATGCATGCTTTACGATGGATAAACCAAGGCCTGCTCCGCCGGTATCTCTGGAGCGAGCTTTATCTACCCGATAAAATCGTTCGGTAAGACGCTGCAGGTGTTTTGGTGCAATACCAGGCCCTGAATCCTTCACTAAAAACAAAGCCCCCTGAGGCACCAAAGACAAGCTTACCTCTACCCGTCCCGGTTCAGTACAGTACTTAATGGCATTACCAAGTAAATTACCACAGGCGCTACGTAACTGTTCGCGTTCTCCTTTAATCTTAATATTAGCTTCAATATTAAAATCAAAATCCAGCTGTTTATCCTTAGCGAGACCACTGGCATCCATTTCTAAATTACGGACCATTTCGGAAAAGTTAATCGGTTCAAGGCTATCCTCAACCGAGGCCGATTCGATTTTAGCTAAAGTCAGCAATTGATTGACCAGATTTTCCATCCGAGCGCTTTGGTCCAGCATCGTATTACGAGCTTTCCCCCATATCATAGGATCAACCTGCTCTTGATCGAGCATTTCCAAGTAACCCCGTAACACGGTGAGCGGAGTACGCAACTCATGGCTCACGTTAGAAACAAAACGCTTACGCATTTTTTCTAATTGACGCAGTTGACTAACATCCCGAACCACCAGCAATAACTGCTGCTGACTATAGGGCATCGCCCGAAACTCTAACCATACACCAGCCTGCACTGGGCTCACGATTTCTAAGGGTTGCTTAAAGCGACCTTTACGCAAGTAATTCACGAAACTCGGTGTTCTCACCAAATTCGTTAAATGCTGGCCTGCATCGGCAGGCCACTTTAGACCCAACATTCCTTGCGCTAATTGATTACACCACAAGATGGCGCCATCTTGATTGATCACGACAATCGCATCTGGCAAAGCTTCGGCACCGAGACGAAAATACTTCATCAACTGAGCAAGTTCCCGCTCGCGGCCTAAACGTCGCTTCAGCATATTATAAATGCCGTGAAAAACAGGCTCCCAGCTCCCAGAGCCATGAGGCGGGGACAACTTGCGCTGATTGTACAACCAATCAAGCAACTTATGCTGCTGACTATACATCCATATAATATGGATCACCGCCGATAACAAACACAGCTCTAGAATATACCCGGTGAGTATCCCCAAAACGAATAAAGGCGAGTACACCAACGCGACCCGCCACACTACTCGTTGCCAAGAAAAAGGCACAAACATTCGTATTATTTCACTCTAGTTGAAAAACGATACCCAGAACCTCGAACGGTTTGAATCAAACGATCATAGCCTTGTAGGCCTATAGCCTTACGTAAGCGACGAATATGCACATCAACCGTCCGATCTTCTACGTACACGTTAGTTCCCCACACATTATTTAGCAGTTGTTCTCTGCTATAAACACGCTCGGGGTGAGTCATAAAGAAGTGCAATAGCTTAAACTCTGTAGGCCCCATATCCAAGGGTTCATTTTCGACACTCACTCGATGTGAAACTGGATCTAAACGTAAACCTTGAACTTCAATGGTTTCTTCTAAAGATGTCGGTGAAATACGACGGATCACTGCCTTCACTCTCGCCATCAATTCTTTGGGAGAAAAAGGCTTGGTAAGATAGTCATCAGCGCCTGCTTCTAAACCTTGAACCTTATCTTCTTCTTCACCTTTCGCGGTTAACATAATCACGGGGATCTGACGCGTTAAGTCATGGCGACGCATATGTTTAATAATAGAAATCCCACTACCACCGGGTAACATCCAGTCCAGTAATACCAGCTCTGGATAAGGTTCAGTTAACTTTGCTATCGCTTGCTCATAGTCCGCAGCTTCAATAGGCTCATAACCGTGTTGCTCTAATACAAAACACAGCATTTCACGAATTGGAGCTTCATCTTCTACAACAAGTATCTTCCTTGGCATTACTTTTATCTCGATCTAAGAAACTGTGGCAATTATGCGACGTATTAATGACAGATTTATGACAGCAGTCAGTGTAAGTCAAACCACCCAACAAATATATATTCGCACCAATAAAGGGCTTCACCTAAATATTAGCAAAGCTTTGCACCAAAATAATGCAAAACAAATCTCAAGCTTCAGTGACTAAAGGGCATAATAAATCATGGTAAATTCATGATAATTAGAGGTTTTATCTATTGACTAAGGTAGCACTTAGCGACTGTGGCATTGCTCCTGCTTCTAATAAATAAATGTATCATTCATCGATATTGAGGCCATATGCCGTATTTAGCCAAACAACTATCTCCAGCAGAGTTGCAAATCAATGCAAGCAACCTGCTCGTGTTTACCGATTTAGATGGCACCTTACTCGACCACGATTCTTATAGCTTCGAACCCGCGCAGCCCAGCTTGAAACAACTAAAGCTACTGAACATTCCAGTGATTTTTAATACCAGTAAAACCTTAATGGAAGCCTTAGAACTTCAAAAGAAACTGGGAATTGAACAGCCCTTCGTGGTCGAAAATGGCTCTGCCATTTGTATCCCTTCGCACAGCCCTTTACAAATTGATGACTTAAGTCCCCTCAATGTAGGCAAGCAACAATGGAATATTAAAATATTTGGCCCTAGCTACCCCGACATTTGCCAATACTTAAGCGTACTTCGCCAACGTTGCCAATTTCGCTTTCAGGGCTTTAATGATATGAATGCAGAAGAGGTACAACTACACACTGGTCTCAATAAATACGAGGCGCAACTGGCCAAGCAACGCATGGCCTCTGAACCGGTATTATGGAATGACAGCCCAGAGCAACTTGAATTATTTATAAAAAAATTGGAAGCACACAATTTAGCGGTGATCAAAGGAGGACGCTTTTTACATATCAAGGCTCGCCTAGACAAAGCCGACGCGATGCGCTGGTTAAATCAACATTACCAACAGTACTACCAACATCGTTTCTTTAATCTCGCGCTCGGTGACAGCGAAAACGATCGCAGTATGTTAGAACAAGCCGACTTGGCTGTGATAATTCCACGCAAACACGCCCCCGCCCTTTATATAGACCATCCTAACTGCAGTTTAGCCCCACACCCAGGGCCCTATGGTTGGCACAAAATGATACAACAAGTTTTACATTCTTTTTTAACTGGAGCATAACCATGGCTGATTTTTATCAAAACGGTATTGTAACGACCTTACACAACTTAACTGACCGCCCACTAGAAGAGCTAGAACAAGAGTTGATGGCTTTTTCCAAGGTTCGGCCAATGAGTCTGGTACTCCCCTCTTTGTTTTCTGAATTAGAGCGACCAGCCCTCGCCACGATTGTGGCAGAGCTAGCGAAAGTACCCTACCTCAGCGAGATAATCATTGGCTTAGACTGCGCCACCGAAGAGCAATTTGCCTTTGCCAAGAACTACTTTGCTGAGCTGCCGCAACATGTACGTATCCTTTGGAACGACGGCCCGCGCCTGCGAGCCCTCGACTCGCAACTAGCCGAACTCAACTTAGCTCCAAAAGAGGCCGGAAA
The DNA here is from genome assembly GCF_050870865.2 of Agarivorans sp. QJM3NY_33. Taxonomy (NCBI): domain Bacteria; kingdom Pseudomonadati; phylum Pseudomonadota; class Gammaproteobacteria; order Alteromonadales; family Alteromonadaceae; genus Agarivorans; species Agarivorans sp. QJM3NY_33. The sequence goes on along the minus strand of NZ_CP194039.2, from coordinate 1,843,287 downwards.
GGGACGGAATGTATGGTATTGCTTTGGCTACGCCCTAGCGTCGGGTAAGAGTAAAGCGATTGGTTTGCACGACTGTGACATTATTACCTACGATCGAAGCATGCTCGCACGACTCATGTATCCGGTTGCCAACCCGCTATTTAACTACGAATTCTGTAAAGGTTTTTATGCGCGTCATGCCGATGGAAAATTAAATGGTCGCGTTGCGCGTTTATTGGTCACGCCTTTATTGAAAGCGCTCAAAAAAATAGAAGGTTATGATGACTACTTAGAATATCTTGATAGCTTCCGTTACTCTCTGGCTGGAGAGTTCTCCATGCAATCAGATGTAATTAATGACATTCGTATTCCCTCCGACTGGGGTTTAGAAATTGGCGTATTATCGGAAGTCTTCCGTAATCATTCGACCAATCGCATTTGTCAGGTGGATATTGCCGATGTTTATGACCATAAGCACCAAGAACTCAGCATCGACAACCTAGATACGGGTCTTGCTAAGATGGCCACCGATATCAGTAAAGCGGTGATTAGAAAGCTCGCCACCCAAGGGCACACTTTTAGTCCTGGTAAGCTACGCACTTTAAAAGCGACTTATTATCGAATGGCCTTAGACTTTATCGAAAATTACCACAGCGATGCACTGATTAACGGTTTAACCCTTGACCGCCATGCTGAAGAAGACGCTGTAGAACTGTTTGCCAAGGCAATTATGGCAGCAGGAGAAACCTTCCTCGATAATCCCTCTGCGACACCATTCATCCCAAGTTGGAACCGTGTACAAAGCGCAGCGCCTGACTTTTTAGAACGCCTCTATGAAGCGGTTGAAGCAGACAACTGCTAAGCCGAATATCCAATTCTGAAATAAAAAAACTCGGCATCAAGGCCGAGTTTTTTTATAAGGCGTAAACCAATATACTTAATCTGTCACTGGGCATAACCACAATACTTGATAAGGCTTCAGTTTATAGTCCACTAAGTTAAGCCGCTCTTCACTAAGTAAGTCTTCACATTCCCCTAAGTAGGCCTGTGGCAACTGAGCACAGTGATCAAGATGCTGCGGATATTTTGTGAGGTTAAAGACTGCTAATAGCGCTTCGTGTGACAAAGATACACCTCCATTTGGCGCTAAACCTCGTTGCAGCACAAATACAGCATCGCCACAATCATAAACGCGCTGAGCCGCTTGCGGGTTAAAGGCTGCGATCGACTTACGCAAAGCCAACAGATCGCGATAACGATGAAACACCTGAGCTTGCGCACTATGCCCTTGAGCTAATAAATCTTCAAACTCTTGACGCTGCCAACGATGACGATTAATCGAACGAGTGCGCCCAGTCTGCTCCACCAGTAAATGATCGTTAGCGGTCGCCGTTAAGCTATGAATATAAATCCCCGGGATCCCTTGTAAACTTAACAACACCATCTGACTACATAAAAACCGCTCAACCTGCCACTGATCGGAGCCCGTACGAGTTCCCTGCAAGGCATCAAATAAAGAAATATTTAGTTCATAGGGATTTTGAGTGCCATCACCATTAGATTTCATGCTAACAAAACCACCAAAGTTGTGCACCGACTCCGCCAAATCGGAAATTTCATGTTTCGGAATAATCTGTTCCACCGCCCGAACACCGATACCGTCATGAGAGGCGACAAAATTAAAATAACTACAGCCTTCTGGCAATGCCGCTAAATCACGAGCCCACGCCGTTAAATAGTGTCCGTTACCACGATTTAAAGCGTGTAACAGTAAAGGGGGTAAAGCAAATTGATAGACCAGATGAGCCTCATCTCCAGCACCAAAATAACTAATATTCTCTTGGTGAGGGACGTTAGTTTCGGTGATTAAGACTAAGTTTGGATCGAGTTGTTGCATCACCCAACGTAGCAACTTAACAATCGCGTGGGTCTGCGGGAGGTGAATGCAATTAGTACCGAGTTGTTTCCAAACAAAAGCCACCGCATCCAAACGGATAAACCGCCCACCTTTATTTAAGTAGTAAATAAAAATATCGATAAAAGCTAATAGCACCTTTGGATTTGAAAAATCTAAATCAATTTGATCATCACTAAAGGTGGCCCAAACATGCTTTAAGCCTTTTCTAGTATAAACATCAACAATTAAAGGATTAGTGCGCGGCCGAGTCACTTCACTATAATCCAGCGAGGGATCAGACTCGATAAAGTAATCTTTCCCTTCCCCCGAACCATTTACAAAATCATTAAACCAAAGGCTCTGTCTGGAACAGTGATTCATCACCAAATCAAACATCAACTCAAAGTCCTGATTGAGCGCCGCAACATCTTGCCAATCCCCCAGGCTATAGTTGACTTGATAATAATCAATCACCGAAAATCCATCGTCGGAGCTAAACGGAAAGAAAGGCAATATATGAACGGCGCTAATCAGTCCTTCTAAATAATCACCTAAAAACCGATGCAAACTTGACAAGGGTAATAGGCCTTCAGTCAACACACTGTCCCCATAACTGATCAAAATCAGATCTTGTTCCGACCATGATTGATAACGAGGAAAGGTGGATTTAGCCGCTTCTATCTTTAAGCCAATGTCATGGCCCAGCGACTCAGGTACAGAATCACCAAAAATTTGCTGTAATAGGTGTTCGAGTTTTTGCATAGACAGCCCTCAGTGATCAACATTGTACGTATTGGAATATAACTCTCCAAGTAACGTGCCAATCGTAAATAATCAATCCCGGTTAACTAAAACCGATGTAATACGTTGTTTCATATATAAAAAACAATCAATAAACAACCAACGACTATTAACATAAAAAATAATTATCTTTACTTAGTGCCCTTTGTCCCGTTTTAATGCATTATTTTGGTTCAGCCGATAAATATGCACTAAAGCAGTGCAATTGAATCGTTGGAAGCCTCTGGCCAAACCAAGTGAATTCATATAAAACAATTCTAAAACAAACGCTTAACGACCATGCGCAACGACACTGGCATCGCTCTTGCTGCGTTTACCTTAGATATTCAATAACACTAAGCTTAGGCTTGAAACGAGCCTCGTTGAAAGGATACAAGGAGTTGCTATGTCCATGATAAAGAAATGTCTATTTCCGGTAGCAGGCTATGGAACCCGCTTTTTACCGGCCACTAAATCAATGCCTAAAGAAATGCTTCCCATCGTTAACAAACCCCTGGTTCAATATGGCGTCGAAGAAGCCGTTGCTGCGGGTATGAGTGATATGGCATTTATCACAGGCCGAGGCAAGCGTGCCATCGCCGATCATTTCGACATCAGTTACGAGCTCGAAAATGAAATCGCCGGCACCAGTAAAGAAGCCTACCTCAAAGAAATTCGTCACCTAGTCGACAATGTTAATTGTACCTATACCCGCCAGAAAAAAATGATGGGCCTGGGACATGCCGTGTTATGTGGTGAGACTTTAATTGGTCAAGAACCCTTCGCCGTAGTGTTAGCCGATGATTTATGTTTTGGTGATGACGGTGGTGTTCTTGCGCAAATGGCAAAACTATATCAACAATTCCGCTGTTCGATTATCGCCGTTATGGAAGTACCAAAAGAAGAGGCCCATAAATATGGCGTGATCGAAGGCGAAGCCTTACGAGATGATTTATTTCGAGTGACGTCGATGGTCGAAAAACCACCATTGGGCGAGGAGCCATCCAATTTAGCGGTGATCGGTCGCTATATTCTCACCCCAGACATATTTCATTTATTACGCGATACTCCCGCCGGTAAAAATGGCGAAATTCAGTTAACCGACGCACTGTTAACTCAAGCCCAAAACGGCTGTGTCATGGCTTATAAATTTAAAGGTAAACGCTTTGATTGCGGCAGTGTCGAAGGTTTCGTTGACGCAACCAACTACTGCTTTGAAAATCTTTACGGCAAGTAAATTCGGCAAAATGCGATCAAGCGCCAGGACTTAAGCCCTGGCGCTCATTTTAGGGTAAGCTCCAAATCCCATATGTACCAAGGGATAGCCAGTATAACGCTCGGACCGGTAACGCAATACTTGAAAACGATGCCGTAAATAGAACTGATAAGCCGCTACGTTGTCGACAAACAAATGTAACTGAAGATGCGAACGAAGACGTTTTGCCAACGCCAGTAACTGAGAGCCAATTCCTTTGCCCTGCCAATGTGGGCTGACAAACAAAGCAATCAACTGATGCTGTACCAAAACTAAAAAACCACACACCTGCTGAGACACTTCGGCCACCCACACTTCCGATTCGTATTGATACAAACGTTGTAAGGCCTCTTGCCGCTCCCACCAATATCTACTCGGCAAAAAGTCATGCGCTCGTAAACTTGCCGCCAGCCAAATATCACTAATTTCATCGCTGTCGGAGGTTTTGGCTTGGCGTAAGCTTAAAGTCGAAGCAAACTTGGAAAATGTCATTTAGGCATTCATCAACTGAATAAGTGGATTTTGAGTATGGATAATCGTGCGCCATGCCGATGTGAGTCAGCTCCTATTTCATGTGCGAGATTTCGATTCAGATCACAAATCATTAACAAACTGTTCAAATCTGGATCCGCGACGACAACAAAATCAATCATTGCGTCTTGCAAGTCAAAGCTCAAACTAAAAAAACGAAAATGGCCACTGACAAGTACGGTAGTTTTGTTAGAATAGCGCCCCTTATTTGACAAAGAGCCAATCCGTTATGTGGTTTAAAAATCTAATGTTGTTTCGAATCACCAAAGAACTGGAACTCGAACCAGAAAAGCTAGACGCTACCTTAGACGAGCTAAGCTTTAGCCCTTGCGGAAGCCAAGACCTAAGCAAGTTTGGTTGGGTAGCCCCCATGGGTAAATTCGGTCAAAGTTTGATTCATGTTGTCGGGAACGAATACTTGGTATGCGCCAAGAAAGAAGAAAAAATGCTCCCAGCTTCGGTGATCCGCGATACCTTACAAGATAAAATTGAACTTATTGAACAAGAGCAACAACGCCCGCTTAAAAAAGCCGAAAAAGATGCGTTGAAAGAAGAAATTATACTGAGCTTATTACCTCGAGCCTTTTCCAGAACCAATTTAACTTACGCTTGGATTAGTCCAGAAAACGACTTAATTGCGGTTGATGCGGGTAGCGTAAAGAAAGCCGAAGAAGTCGTCTCGCTGTTGCGAAAATCCTTAGGCAGCTTACCTGTGACACCAATTAAGTTAGCAAACCAAGCCGATGTCACCATGACCGACTGGTTAAACGAAAAGCTGGTTCCGGCTAATTTTGAATTGGGCGAAGAAGCCGAGTTACGTAGCGCCCTAGAAGGTGGTGGTATTATTCGCTGTAAAGAACAAGACTTATTCAGTGACGAAATTAAAGTGCATTTAGATGCCGATAAATTTGTAACTAAACTAGAACTAACTTGGGCTGAATCAATACGTTTTATCCTCAGTGAAGATATGAGTATCAAAGGTGTGAAGTTCACCGATACCATCACCGAACAAAATGAAGACATCGACAAAAGCGATGTAGCGGCACGCTTCGATGCCGACTTTGCCCTGACCAGCGGCGAACTCAGTAAAATGATCCCTGATCTCATTGCAGCCCTAGGCGGCGAATTAACCAGCTAAGTCCTCATTTAAACTTACCTATTTCACCAACCATTAACATACTTTCAAGTAGTTACTTAATGGTTGGTGATTTTTCATACAAAGCCATTGCAAGCCCCTTTAGCAAAGCGTAAAATGCGCGCCCTTATTGTGCTGCTCGCAGCCATTCTCAATGATTCGACTCAGACCCGGAGCTTTGATGTTCAAACCAGAATTACTGTCACCTGCTGGCACCCTAAAAAATATGCGTTACGCTTTTGCCTACGGCGCTGATGCTGTTTATGCAGGCCAACCTCGTTACTCATTACGCGTACGTAATAACGAATTTAATCATGAGAACCTTGAACTGGCGATTAACGAAGCACACCAGCAAGCTAAAAAGCTCTATGTGGTAAGTAACATCGCGCCGCATAACGCCAAACTAAAAACCTATTTACGTGACATTGAACCCGTCATCGCGATGCAACCCGATGCTCTCATTATGTCGGATCCTGGTATGATCATGATGGTGCGAGAAGCTTTTCCTGAACAAACCATCCATCTCTCAGTTCAGGCGAATGCGATCAACTGGGCAACGGTGAAGTTCTGGCAACAGCAAGGGGTTGAACGAGTAATTTTGTCCCGCGAGCTATCCTTAGACGAAATCGAAGAAATTCGGATGAAAGTTCCTGAGATGGAATTAGAAGTTTTTGTCCATGGTGCCCTCTGCATGGCCTACTCTGGCCGATGCTTGTTATCAGGCTACATTAACAAACGCGACCCCAATCAAGGAACGTGCACCAACTCCTGCCGTTGGAAATATAACGCTCACGAAGCCAAAGAAAACGAAGTGGGTGACATTATCGCCGCTCAGCCGCAAATCGTAGAGCCGACCTTAGGCGCAGGCGCACCCAGCGACCAAGTCTTCTTACTCCAAGAGCAAGGGCGCCCCAACGAGTATATGCCCGCCTTTGAAGACGAGCATGGCACTTACATTATGAACTCGAAAGATTTACGGGCGATTCAACACGTCGAACGTTTAACAAAAATGGGTGTGCACTCACTTAAAATTGAAGGCCGAACCAAATCTTTCTACTACTGTGCTCGCACCGCTCAAGTCTATCGTCAGGCGATCAATGATGCGGTGGCTGGTAAGCCATTCGACCCAAATTTAATGGGCACCTTAGAAAACTTAGCCCATCGTGGTTACACCGAAGGCTTCTTGCGTCGTCATACTCACGACGAGTATCAAAATTACGACTACGGTTATTCAATCAGTGATAGCCAACAATTTGTTGGCGAAGTGGCCGGACGCAATCCGAATGGCTTGGCCGAAGTCACCGTAAAAAATAAATTCATCTTAGGTGATACGCTCGAGTTGATGACCCCTCAAGGGAACCTGAGCTTCAAACTGGAGCATCTTGAAAATAAAAAAGGTGAGCTCATCGATGATGCGAAAGGCAGCGGACATACCGTGTTTTTGCCAGTTCCCGAAAATGTAGACTTAGCGCATGCATTGTTGATGCGCAATCTACAATCTGGGCAAAATACCCGTAACCCTCATCAAACAGCAAACGCCAAAGGTTAAGCATGGCGCTACAAATTAGCAAAAAATGCATCAACTGTGACATGTGTGAGCCAGAATGCCCGAATCAGGCCATCTCCTACGATGGCAGGATGACAGTCATTGATCCTGCGCGTTGTACCGAATGCAAAGGCCACTATGAACAGCCAACTTGCATCGCTGTTTGTCCTATCGACTGCATCAGCGTTAACCCAGCTTATGTCGAAAGCGAAGAGCAGTTGTACGATAAATTTGTCGCCTTACATGGCGACTTGCTGATTGCCAAATCGGCAAGCTAAGCCTACCCAACTAACCATAAATCACTTAAAGTCAGCATATCAAATTGCTGACTTTATTCTTTATAAAAGCATATTTCTCCCTTCAATATACTGCGACTAAGTCCACACAACTAAACAATAGAAAGTGATCCACAACACCTATTTAATGTTTTTATCAAAAACATTATTGCTATTTTTGTCATCTTATCTAAATGTAATAACTGCTCACAAAAGAAACAAATATTTACTTTTAATAAACCAGTATTTTGATAATAAATGGTTATTACTAAAATATTATCAAAAAAACGTAATCATTTAGAAAATACAGATCGGAGGCATCATCGAACCATCATAAATAAATAGATATAACAAAAATACCCTATACAAAAATTGAACGAATCAATTGACTAAAACTACATGATAAAGGACTAAATCAATGATTAGTAAAACCAACGTAGGCACTCTCAAGCCCTTGGGATACTTACTGTTATCGGTGCTAACACTCAACTCAAATGCACTGCTAGCCGCAGATAATCTAAGTATCGGAGCCGGATCCGATGGTAGTAGCAAGGCCAGTGGCACCAGCTATGGAAATGTTCGAGACGGTGATCTAAGCAGTTATTGGGCACCCAACGGCAGTAGTGGCAGAATTTCAATCAAATGGAGTAGCGAAGTTAGTGTTGCCTCTGTCGCCATTGTTGAAGCCACAAGCTATCAGGGAAATATCGGTTCATGGCAGCTCGTCAATAATGATGACGGCACGGTACTGGCCACTGGTTCTGGTGCTGGAACCATAAATTTCAACGCGATAAGCACCAAAAAGCTTAACTTCGAAATCCTCAGCGCTTCCGGTTTAGCCACCGTGGCTGAATTTGAAACCTATAGTAGTAGCGGTAACACAACACCGGAACAACCCTCTTTTGAATCATCATTATCAAGTTCGGTCAGCAACGACTCCGTATTACTCAATTGGAGTGTCAGCGGCATTGATCTTGCGAGTCAGCAAATTTATCGCGATACCGACGCCGATCCGTCTGGACGAGTGAGAATAGCCTCGGGAATAACCGCAAACACCTATACCGATAGCGGCCTAGCAAATGGGACTTACTACTACTGGATTAAATTCACCGACAGTGAAGGAAATAATTACAATACTGACGCCACTGCAGCGACCGTCAATGTATCGGATGACTCCGGCAATGTAGATCTTGATGCCGATTGTAATCAACTAGTCAACGACCCTTCAATCAACTGGTGGGAATCATCCTTACAAACAGAACAACAAATCGTCGAGTGTCTGGCTACATCGTTAGGTAAGCCTGTCGGCTTCGGTAGTCAAACCACCGGGGGCTACAACCCTGATGGCGGCAGTCACCTTGTTGTGATTACTAAAAACAGTAGTACTTCTGTTGAACAACAAATCCTCAACGCGATTAGTTCTCCTGCCTATAACTGGATAGTCTTCGATAAAGACGACTTCGCCACAGACACAACCGTTGCCATGTACCGCCTCGGTTGTAGCAATGGCGATGTACTCGATGCCTTAGATGGTGCCAGCGAAGCGGAATGTTTAAACCCACAACTTTGGTGTTCGAACCATGGTGTAGCAAGTGATGAGTGTGACGATACCTTCTTTAACGATAAGCTCAACGATAAGAGTCTAAACGCACTCAAAATTCCGATGATCGACTCCAATACCACCCTTGATGGACGCACCAGCAAAGTTACTTTTGAATTTAGTGGTTTCAAAATGGGTGCAGACAGCAGTGGTAGTAGCACCTATGTCACCGAAAATGTAATTGTCACCAACAACCGATTCATTGGTGTTGGCCACACCGAAGACCACAATCTTGATCCCGACATGCTGCGCTCTACCGGAGAGTCGCATAATATTTGGATCCACCAAAATACCTTCGAGCATACCGGTGACTCAGCCTTTGATGTGAAAGTGGGCGCTTACGATATTAGCGTATCCTTTAACAAATTGATCAATGTAAAACGTGCTGCCTTACATGGTTCTAGCGATAGCCGAACCGTGAACGACCAAATCACCACCACCATTCATAATAATTTGTTCATTACCACCGATGAGCATTTTGGTGACAGTGCCTACAATGGCCTGCGTCGAGTGCCACTAATGCGTCGAGGCCAATCACATATGTTTAACAACGTATTCTATGGCTATCGTAAAGACCTGCTGAGTGTACGCGTGGGTGGTCGAATTGCTTTTGAAGATAATATGTTCCTGAATAATATCAACAACAGCAAGGGTGATGACATGGATTACTGGCTTGAAACTTTATTACGTGACTATCGCGAAGGCGGCTTAGAGATCAGTGGAAGCTATGTTTGGTACGCCAATGCCAATTGCCAGCTTCAAGGCAATCCGGGCGATTTAAGTGCGTCTTATGGAACTACCCCAGATATGTTTTCCAGCTACGACAGCAGCAGTAAAAGCGTAATTAATAGTAATCGCTTCAGTGCTGGTGACGATTTGGCGCAATACAGTTTTGCCACAGCAGGTAAAGGCGGTTTAACACCCTATTTATCCCCTGCGGCTTTATCCACCCAACAAGTGATTGCGCAGGCCCCCTCTTCTTGCCAATAATGCTTCAATAAACTAAATACTGCCAGCTTCTAGCGAGGCTGGCTTTTTATCTTTCATACTAGTTCTTTCTCCGATAACCATCTGAAGCTATCGCGACAACCCATTCAAAGAGTTAGCAGTTATCATTTCACCGAGGCTTATCGCTTAATAAAGCGAGTCTCATCCACCCACGGCCACTAAAAATCGATCATATTTTGAATAAACTTATTGATGAAACAAATAATTAAAAATATCAAGTTGATAGCCGCTCCTCAAAAATTCAATTCTGCCCCCCAAAGACTCAATCATTAAAATTTCGCGAGTAATTTAGTGACTTACCGCAAATATTGAATATTTTCATCATGGCTATATTTAAGGCTTTGTCGTTATAATGATTACACGCTAATTTTTTTGAACCGATGTTTCTTTTAAATTCGCTTGTTATTTTATTTTTGATAAATTTAACTATTTAGTTATACATAAATTTAGATCGAACATTATGTGGTTCTTTAAACCTCAGTAAAATATCAACCAAAAACAGTACGGTTATTCACAATAAGTAATCGTTCTCGCAGATAAAGTGTTTTGATAAATAAGGACTAGTATCATGATAAGCAAGGGTAAAACACTAACAATGAAGCCACTGGGCTACTTGTTATTGTTAGCTGTCACCTCCTGCGGGGGTTCCTCTGACGGTGGCACACCAAACAGCACGCCAAGTGCAACCGCCACTGGTAGCAGCCTCGCCAATGGCACCAGCTACGACAACGTTATTGACAATGACCTTAGCAGCTATTGGGCTCCAGCTGGCGCAACTGGTTCTGTTTCTATTACCTGGCCAGCGCAACAAAACATTAGCTCAGTCACCATCACTGAAGCCGCTAATTATCAAGGTCACATCGGCGCGTGGCAATTAATCAATCAAGATAGCTCAAACACTACGGTGGGTGTGAATGCCAAGGCAAGCAGTGATTCGGTGATCATGTCGGGTTCTGGTGCGGGCACCATCAACATCAGTACCATCAAGACCAATAGCCTCACCTTCGAAATTCTCAGCTCGACAGGAGTTGCAACGGTTGCAGATTTCAAAGTTTCCAGCAGTGGCTCGACGCCCTCCTCCGAACCAACTCTCACTTTCAGTGGTAAAACGGCTGGTCCCTCAGTCACTTTAAACTGGACGGCTCGAAGTATTGAGGTTACAAATCAGAAAGTTTACCGTGATACCGACGCCACCTTCGAGGGTAGCAGTGCGATTCAATCCAACATCGATAACGTCAGTTACAGCGATAAAAATCTCGCCGACGGCAGCTACTACTACTGGTTAGGTGTCACTGATAAGGCAGGGACTGAGCACCTCAGTACCGCGTATCACGCCACCATAGATTCAAGCACGATTAACGCTTGTCATGACTTGGTGACAAACGCTGATGTGAATTGGGACGAATCTTCATTAAGCGAACAAGAGAAGGTTGAGTGTTTATCCTCTAGCTTGGGTAAGCCGGTGGGTTACGGTAGCAAAGCCGTGGGCGGTTATGATGTAGGTGGTAATAGTAACTTGGTTGTCATCAAAAAGCCGACAGATGGCTCGCTGGTTGAAAAACAAATACTCAATGCAATTAGCAGCGATGCCTACAACTGGATTGTATTTGATAAGGATGATTTTAAAGCCGATACCAACATTGCGATGTACCGTTTAGCCTGTGAGGAGCCTGCAGTGCTCAGCGCTCTGGACAATGCGAGCAAAGCCGAATGTTTAGACGCTGAATTATGGTGTACCAATCACGATGTTTCCAGCAGCGACTGTGATAATACCTTCTTCAACATCAAACTAAACGTTGATAACAGCAATGTGAAGAGTGCGCTGGCAGTTCCAATGATCCACTCTAATACTACCATCGATGGACGTGGCGCGAACGCCAACTTTAAATACAGCGGTTTTGAAATTGGTAATGGCGACGATACCCCGTCCGAAAACGTAATCATTAGCAACGTGCATTTTGTTGGCGGTGGCCACACCGAAGACCATGAAGCCGATCCGGATATGATCCGTTCAACTGGTCAATCGCACGATATTTGGCTGCATCAAAACACCTTTGACCACACTGGCGATTCCGCCTTCGATGTGAAGCAAGGTGCTTATAACATCACCGTTTCATTTAACAAATTGAAAAACGTGAAACGCGCGGCTTTACATGGTTCAAGTGATAGCCGTCCGGTGAATGCCAATATTCGAACCACAATTCACAATAACTTATTTGTAACCGATGATGCTTCTTACGCTGCTTCGGAGTTTAACACCGGACGTCGAGTACCGCTGTTACGCTGGGGCCAGTCACACATGTTTAATAACGTGTTTTATGGTTATCGAAAAGATGTATTGAGTGTTCGTAAGGCAGGTAGCATCTTATTTGAAAATAATATGTTCTTAAACAACACCAATAACGCGAAAAAAGATGATATTGACTATTGGGTCAAAAGTATCATCGGCACAAAACTAGTCTACGACGATGGTTCTAGTCTTGAGGTCAGTGGCACCAAGGTTTACGAATCAAACGCAAATTGTCAGGCCCAGGGTTCTGGTAGCAGCCTCGATGGCTCATCCGTATTAATCGGTAACGTCCCTGATATGCTTGCCAGATATGATGCCGCGAGTCAAAGCACCATTAACGTAAATATGATGGCAACTAGCCAAGACCTGGCCGACTATGTTTATGCGACCGCTGGTAAAGGAGGTTTAAGCCCTTATGTTGCCAACGACGCTCTCAGCGCAGCTGAAATCATTAAATTAGCGCCAGATACTTGTCAATAAACGACCGCGTTTAAAGCGTCTGCTTGAATTAAAAACCAGCTTCTCATGAAGCTGGTTTTTTATTTTTTCGTACCGCATTTTTATCGACGATATATCTCAAAGGCCAGCGCCCAGCGGGAGGCAGTTAACATTTGCTAAAAACTAAGCTTTTTGTAAATGGCATATTTGCTTTACAATGTTCGAATAATTATTAAACACCCAAACATAAACACAACACTTAGTAACAGGACGCCCCAGTGGAACAGAGTATTCCCAACACAACAACTTCCCCCGTGCAATCTTTACAAAAAATCATTCAGCTACTTGGACCCGGGATCTTAATGGCTACCGCCGCCATTGGCGGTAGCCATTTAGTTGCCTCCACCCAGGCGGGCGCCAAATTTGGCTGGCAGTTGGCCTTGTTAATCTTTCTGGTGAACGTATTTAAATACCCTTTCTTCCGAGCGAGTGTCAGTTATACCATCAGTACTCAGCAAACCCTGCAACAGGGTTATATGAGCATGGGCAAAGGCTACCTGCTGACAGCCTTTTTACTCAATTGTATCGCCGCCGTGGTGAACTCGGCAGCCTTACTCATGTTTGCCGCCAGTCTATTAGGTTATTTTGTGCCGGTAGCCTTACCCATGCCGGTGTTATGTGCCATCATTTTAGCCGCAAGCTTAGTCATCTTAATTGCGGGTCACTTTTCGGCGCTGAACAACGTTGCCAAAATAATCATGGCGGCATTGGTGGTGGCAACGCTGAGTGCAACCGCCATGGCCTGGTATCAAGGGCCGGTCGCTCCGGCAGATTATCAGGCGCCCTCGCCTTGGAATATGGCCACCATTGGATTTTTAGTGGTCACTATGGGTTGGATGCCCGCCCCCATCGAAATTTCAGGCATTACCTCACTGTGGTTAAAGCAGCAGTGTCAAAATGAAAAAGTCACCGCCAAGTCAGCCTTATTTGACTTTAATCTCGGTTATATGACGACGATGTTATTGGCCTTAGTATTTTTAGCCTTAGGTGCATTAGTTCTCAATGGCAGCGGTGAAACCTTAGCTGCGGGAGGCATTGGTTTTTCTCACCAATTAGTGAGCTTGTATGCCAGTACCATTGGCGAGTGGTCACGCTACCTCATCGCAGTGATTGCTTTCTTGTGTATTTTTGGCTCGTCGATCACCGTATACGATGGCTATTCGCGAGCCCTCGCCGAAGGTTTTTCCTTATTGAAAGGCCAACCAGAGGCTTCCAATAGCCAATTTGTGCGCTGGTTGCTGGTGGTATCGGTGGTGAGCTTTGGGATTATATTATTTTTTAAATCTGCTTTATTAGCGATGTTAGGCTTTGCCATGACACTCGCCTTTATGACCACCCCCATGTTTGCTTGGCTCAACCACAAGTTAGTCAACACGGCGGCCATTAAAACGGAGCTGAAAGGTGGACTCGGATTACGGGTCGTCAGTTACCTTGGCCTGATTTATCTTTTCGGCTTCTTAGCCTTATTCATCATTTGGAAGTGGGTACTGTAGCGACGCGGAGCTGTCATATCCCAATTAAAATAAGGCGGCTTTAAAGCCGCCTTATTTACATGTTCATTATTTAGCGATCACCTCTTCGGCTATAGGCTGCTGTGAGCCTGCTTGTTGTGGACGTAAACTATAAATCAAAATTGCGCCAAATATTGCAGTTACCCCCATCACAATCTGAGGGGCCATCGGATTGCCAAATATAGGCTCCGCAAATTCACGAACCGGAGCGCCCAAAGCGCCCCCGAAGGCACCAAACATGTTCACAAAACCGATCCCTGCTGCTAAAGCACTGCCGGAAAGTATCGCGCTTGGCATTGTCCAAAACATCGGCTGAACCGCAATGAAGCCGGAAGCAGCCAAAGACAAACAAAAAATAGAGGCAACCGGAGAAGCACTAAACACCGCAGAACCAATCACCCCAATCCCCGCAATTGTTAATACCAAGGCGGCATAATGCGCTTCAGCAAATCGCTTCGCCGCATAACGAGGAATATAATAAGTTGCAAAACCTGCAACCACCCAAGGAATAGCCGCAACAAGGGTTGAAATAAAAGTAACATTGACACTACTAATCAACTTAGCAACAGTTGAAGGCAAGTAAAATGCTAAACCATAAACCGACAGCTGAATCACCCCATAGGCGATGGCGAGCGCCCACACCCGGGGAATTTTAATCGCATCAGAGATCTTCGATGCCACCGATTTTTGCTCTTCTTGGCTCAGTTCGCGCATCAGGGCTTTTCTTTCCCCTTCATTTAAAAAGCGAGCGTAAGTAGGTTCACTATCTAAATAGAAGTAAACAAATACACCGACTGCGGCAGCTAATAAACCTTCCACTAAGAACATCCAAAACCAACCAGGATGGCCTAACCAACCATGCAAACCTTCGAGTAAGGCACCAGAAAAGGGGGTTCCCAGAGCCAAGGCAATACAAGGACCAACATAGAACATACCAATAATGGTGCCGCGGTTTTTTTGCGGGAACCATAAGGAGGTTAAGTAGATCATTCCAGGGAAAAATCCAGCCTCAGTGGCCCCTAGCAAGAAACGAGTGGTCACAAATTTAGTTTCGGTATCGGCAATCGCTAACGAACATGAAACCAAGCCCCATAGGATGGTGGTAAAGGCGATCCAACGTTTGGCACCGACTTTCTTCATTAACAAATTACATGGAGCCCCCAAGAAGGCGTAAGCTAAGAAGAAAATTGATGCCCCCGAGGCAAATGCGGCGCTACCAATTCCGGTATCAGCCATATACTGAACCTTCGCGACGCCGATATTTGCTCGATCGAGAAAAGCCAAAATATAGAGTAATAACATCAATGGAACGAGACGGACCATTGATTTATGGACAGCAGAATCTAACAATGCTGAATTGTTCATAACAAGACCTTTTATAACTAGAGCAAACGCAACGCACCTGCTCTAGTCCTAATAATTAATGAGTATAAGGGCGAATAAGACCATCGCGATTTAGCTCAACACCAAATCCTGGCTTATCGAGTTGGTCTTTGTGAATGCGACCTCGCTCGGGAACCGGTTCATTAATTAGAATGGGGTCAAATTGTGGACGAGTATGATCCGCTTTGGGCGCGGTCATCAAAAACTCACTGAAAGGTGAGTTAGTAAAAGTAATCACCGCGTGATGAGAATAGACGGACGAGCCGTGCGGCACCACTAACTGGCCCCGAGATTTAGCCACTGCCGCAATTTCTACGAGCGTGGTTAATCCGCCACACCAGCCAACATCTGGTTGCATAATGTTGACCCCAGTTTCAGATAACTCTTGAAATGACTCAAGGGTGCCATGGTGCTCTCCAGTCGTGACCATCATACCTGGTGGGGCTTTTGCTACTAGCTCACGATAAGCTTGATGTTGATTGGCGGGAAAACACTCTTCGATCCATTTCAAATTAACACCTGCTTGATGCATCGCCCAAGCGGTTTTAATTGCATAATTAGCATCCATACTCATCCAACAATCGGCCATTAACCAAAAGTCATCGCCGCAAAGATCTCGCATGTCTTTAAACTGCTTCACGGTTTCACGGATCCCAGCATCACCTTCATGCGGACCAAAATGCGTGGGCATTTTGCCACCAATAAAGCCCATCTCTTTAGCGAGATCGGGTCGTGCCCCGGTGGCATAAAACTGCAATTCATCCCGCACAGCCCCACCAAGTAACTTAAATACCGGAAGCTGGGTGACTTTGCCAAATAGATCCCAAAGCGCCAAATCAACACAGCTAATGACATTCATGACCAGACCTGCGCCGCCGTTATAGTACATTGACGCGCGGATCATCTGGTCGTGGATTAATTTTATGTCAGAGACACACTTGCCTTCGACAAAACGATTTAAGTGCTTCTCAACAATAAAACAACCGGGCTCACCAGCGGTTGAAACTGCAAATCCAGTGGTGCCATCGTCAGCTTCTACTTCAACGATCAGGGTACCAAGCACATTAATCCCAAAAGACTGTCGAGACTGTTCATATTCTTTATAACGACTCATCGGGGTACAGATCTTGTCATCAATCCAATGCCCACCTTGTTGGTCATGATAGTCTGCACCACCATTGCCTTTTTTACCTGTCGCCCCGCCTATGTAATAGGCACGAATTTCTTTTATTTTAGGTAACGTCATTTTGTTATATACTCCCGATCGTTAATTGACCGTTAATTCGACTAGTGTGTTAATTAATATTGCCAAGCTCTGAACCTTGGCAGTCGTGTAGCTCGAGTCTGATTCGGTATGGGTTAATGGGGATTGACCCATATCGAATCCTCGAGCTTCCATTGCAATTCGGTAGCCAAACGGAAAACGAATTGAGGACATCGCCATCATCGCTTCCATCGCTGCGAATTGAAGCTTTTTAGCCGCATCAAACTGACCGGCTTCAAATAAAGCGTTAATTTTCACCATCACTTCTGGCATCACCCCTGAAGTTGCGGTCATACAACCATCACCACCAAGCATCAACGAGCCATATAAGAACTCTTCGCGGCCAGTCATCACCCTAAATTCAGGATCAACCGCTTTACATAAGCTCAGCATTTTCATGAAATTAACTGAACAACCGCCAGAATCTTTAATTCCAACAACATTGGCTAAACGGGCTAGTTTTGCCGCCGTTTCGGCATTAATCGGATCCGCCATAAAAGGGATGTTATAAAGACAGATGGGGAGGTCTGTCGAGGCTGCAACTTTGCTTACAAAACTAATAATCGCGGCTTCATCGCAGGGATAAAAAGCCGGTGGCATTAACACCAATCCGGTGGCACCTTGTGACTTTGCAAAAGCCGCCAATTGAATACTCTCATCTGCGTTATTTGAAGGAATACCACTCCAAACTGGAACCCGCTCTTTCGCTTCGGCACAAACTGCTTCAATCACCGCACATTTTTGAGAAAAACTCATAATGCCAGCCTCTCCCACAGAAGAGATTGGGAAAATTCCGAGCAAACCTTGCTTAATTTGAAAATCGACAATTCGCCTGATTTCGGCCAAATTGGGGGACTGATCTTTCCATGGCGTTAATAAGGCACATAATACTTTTGGGGGTCTATTCATTAATTTACTTCTCCATTAAAACCTAGCTCTCTAGATATTGCGGTTGCTGTGTTTCGTACTTCTGAGGCGGCGTCTTCAAAGGTAAAATTATCACCAATGTGCATCACCGTACCCACCAAAGAAATCGCTGCAATAACGGCACCATGCTTATCGAAAATCGGTGCACTCACGCAGCGAATATTGGCGGCATCTTCTTCATCATCTTTCGCCCACCCAAGGCTTCGTATTCGCGTAAGCTCTTGCTCAAGCTCGGCCCGTGAACCAATGCTATTGGGGAGATGATCGACAAAACTGATTGATTTGATAATCTGTTGCTGCTTTGCTTTATCTAAATAGGCTAAAAGGCATTTGCCTAAAGACGAACGATAAATACAAAGTTGTTTGCCTTCCCAGGTTTTCACCTGGATGTGCGATAGGCTATCCACCCGAACTAAATAGATAGGCGTGTCATTGTCTAAAATCCCCAAATGACAAAGCATTTCAGTTTTGCTGGCAAGGGCTTCCAAATGCTGATAGGCAACGTCTCTTAAATCTTGATGTGCAGAAACGGCCCCACCCCATTCGAGTAACTTCAAACCCAGCACATATTGGCCGGTTCTATCTTGATCGACAATCCGCTCACGCTTGAGTTGATTTAATAAGTTATACACCGAACTTTTCGGTAGGCCGAGGATGCGAATGATTTGATTGGCACTGAGATTTCCATGAGCGACCAATACGTCAATAATTCTGATTGTTCGACTCAAAGCCGGTATGTTAACTTCTTTTTCCAAAATTCTGGAACCCTGTTTTGAATACTGGAAACAAGGTAGCACGAACTCATCGGTACTCAATCATTTGATGGAGAATTTATGAGCAAACTCACAGATATAGAGACTAGAAAATAACGAGAGAGTTTCCAAACAAGCGCAAACGGCTCAAAACAAAAAAGCCAGCTAGATATATTGCTGGCTTTGTTATAAAAACGGGCAGTTGCCCAACACTTCGCTGTTACGGTACTTTTCAACGCCTGAATAGAGAGCCAAACAAATTCACGGTGCTTGCCGCGTTCAATTCACAATCAGTCTTCCAACATTGAACAAAGGAGCCTGAAGATTCGGCGCAAGGTGTTTCGCTTCAATGGTGAGCTCCCAACGAACACCATGGCTCCGATTTATTCACCAAAGCTCAGCATACTCACCGCCGTTCAAAGCGGCAACTTTAAGCAAAAAAAAGCAACAACTAGCCTTCAATACTAGCAAAAAGCTTTAGATTTTTACCCGATAAGCGATAAGCAATCCATTCATCTTGTGGCTGAGCGCCAATACTATGATAAAAATCAATAGCGCTTTGATTCCAATCTAATACCGACCATTCAAAACGGCCACAGTCTTTCGCCACCGCAAGCCGAGCTAAATACGCCATTAAAGCCTTACCCGCCCCTTGACCGCGTTGATCTTGAGACACATAAAGATCTTCCAAATAAAGGCCATATTGACCCAGCCAAGTAGAGTAGTTAAAGAAATACACCGCAAAACCAATCGCCACACCATCCTGTTCGCAGATGAGCGCATGGGCATGGATCTCTGAACCAAATAAACGTTGTTCTATTTGTGCAACACTATTCACTACCGCTTTCGGCTCCTTTTCATAATTTGCGAGTTGCTGAATAAAATTTAAAATCGTCGCAGCATCGACTTTTTCTGCGGGTCTAATATTTAAGGGCATTTGCTTATCCTGTTGACTCAAAGTAGGGAGAGTGTAAGCTCTATAGCTTCATGAATACAGTGCATTATATGCAGGCGACAAATGAAGAGTGTGCATGGACAAATTTCCTAATATTGATCTCAATCTACTGAAGCTATTTGCCAGTTTATATCAAACAGGTTCTGTAACCGTCACCGCCGAAACACTTAAGCTGAGTCAATCTGCCTGTAGTCATGCGCTCACTCGCCTACGAGAACGACTAGGCGATGAGCTGTTCGTTCGTATCGAAAACCGAATGCTACCCACAGCCTATGCCCAACGTTTGGCTGAACATGTGATGCCAGCACTCACCATGCTCAATCAGGGCTTTGAGTTATCTCAAGCCTTTTCGCCGACGCAAAACCACAACTTTAAAATCGCCACTACCGACTATAGCTCTTGGTGTATGCAAGCGTTTACCGCTCACTTAAGCCAAGGGTTTAAAGCAATTAATATTGAGTTTCTACAATTAGAACAACGCCTACCAGAAGCAGCGCTTAAATCGGGAGAGCTCGACTTGGCCTGTGGTTTCAGCCATCAGCCAGAGAGTAGCGAAAGTTTAATGCGCTTAACTTGGCTTGAAGACCACTATGTTAATGCTCGTTGTGCGCAGCGAGGAACCCCAAGCCCACTCAACTTACAACAATTTTTAGAACATAAACATATTCTAGTCACACCTTGGAACGAATCCCGCGGCATCGTAGATATTAGCTTGGCCAAAATAAGAAAAAAGAGACAGATTGCGATTAAAACTGCCAGTGTATTAGCGGCTCCCTATTTTGTGCAAAATACCGACTATTTACTTACCCTCCCCCATCGCTATGCTCAACAGATGCAACAACAACTTCGTTTAAGCATAAGTCCCTTGCCCTTTAAACTTCCTAACTACCAACTAAATTTATATTGGCATAAAACCCGCTATCAGGATCCGAAGCTCATCTGGTTTATCGAACAGTTTCAACAATTCATCGAACAAACAGATACACTGCCACACCAATAAAGGACAGTGCTGAGCTTCACCTAACTGACAAATCATGAACCAATCACCACCAGAGACTAGCTAGCCGCCGATAAAGCGCTGAAGCTGTCTCTGGTAAGCTTGATTTTGCTTCAACAAATTTTCATTTTGTTGCAACAAGTTAACCACCATGGCGACCGCCACCCAATCTATTTCTAAGTCTTGATGAAGCCGCACCGCTTTTTTGATCCAATGAAGACTCGTAGTATCGAATATCCAGCGCTCTATCCCTTCCCCCTTTAGTGGCTGAACAATGCCGTATTCCACCACATTAATCAGCACATCACGCTCTATTCCTGCAAGTTGGCAGAGTTCATTGAAAGATATATTGACGAAAGCTTCACTCATGCTCATTCCCTCCACGCTGCTCTGGGATTAAAGTGACTACTAGAGGCCAGCGCCTGCCATAACGCTTGCTGCTGTGGCGTCGCTTTATTCGGTATCGCAATGCTGACCACCGCAAATAAGTCGCCAGTGACATTTTTACTTCTTAAGCCTTTACCCTTCACTCGCAATTTGCGCCCTGCTTGAGTATTCGCAGGGATCGATAAACTGATTTTCCCTTCAAGGGTGGGCAGTGTCACCTTGGTGCCTAAAGCGGCCTCCCATGGGGACAAGGGCAATGAGATATACAAATGATGTCCCTGCACATCAAACAGCGGATGCGGTACTAAACGAACATGCAAATAGAGATCGCCCGCAAAGCCACCACTGGAACTGGGGTGCCCCTGGCCTGGCACTCGGATCCGTTCACCATCGCAACTTCCCATCGGCACTTTAATCTTCAATTGCTTGGTGACATGCTCAAGCCGCCCGTTACGAAACACCGGCAGCTGATACTCGATGGTTTTATGCGTTTGTTGAATGGTTTCTTCTAAAAATAGCGGCAGTTCAATCTCGATATCCTGACCGCGTTGCGGCGCAGCTGAAGCCCGCTGCCGAAATGTAGCCCGATGCTGACCAAAAATTGAATTAAAAAACTCAGAAAAATCACCTTCGAATTGCTCGCTATCAGGCTCTTCAGCGTAACTGGTACTTCGCCACCCCGGTGGTGGGCGAAAGCCGTGACTTGACTGCTGTCTATATTGGCGAAGTTGATCATATTCAGCACGTCGTTTGGGATGTTTTAAAACTTTATACGCCTCAGCCAGTTCTTTAAACTTTGCTTCAGCTCGAGCATCAGAATTCATATCAGGATGGTATTTCAGCGCGAGCTTACGATAGGCCGCTTTGATCTCTTTGCTTCCCGCATCAGGCTTCACGCCAAGGATGTTGTAGTAATCTTTAAATTCCATACGCCGATCCTTCATTTCAAGGCCTCATTCAAGGCCTCATTCAAGGCCTAGCAGAGTTTAGAGAGTTCCAGATCAGCGCTTTTTCTCATGGGCGTAATAAGCACACCAAGAAGCAGGCAAAATCGAAGCCTCATGGATTCACTCTTCCTCGATCTAAGTGTAGGAGTTTCGTTCAAAAATGACGTGTTAATCCAACCAAGAGGTACACACAATACGTCGATTGAGAATAAATTCTGGCGAAACAATTTTCAGTCATAAAATCAGGTCACAACACCACAAAAAATCGCTTTGCTTGAATCAGGATAGTTAACTTCGAAAACGCAAAAACCCACTGCTTTTAATCAATATTAGTCACGATTTAAGAGCCATCAAGCTATCTCAGACTAAGCCAAGAGGTCCCTTATGCCACGAGTTGATATTGGGTGAATACCAGATTCCCCACTATACTATGAGAACTTGATGTGGTTTTTCGGAGCAAAATTTAAGTCTGAAGCAAACATGAATGGTCCACAAAATGCGGCTAAATTTTCATAGTCAAACCGTATCCAAATGTTTTTATACGAGCGGAGCGTATCTTGAACAACTCAAGGCATAAGAACTTATTTTTGAAAGGCTGACATATAGATGAAACCAGTAAAACTTTTTGCCCGGTATCCAAATAAATCTACTGTAGATCCCCAGTCTCAAAAAATGAGCCACGATGAACAATCCCCAAAGACTAGCGAAATGTTGAATAGGCTGAACAAACACTTTGCTCTGAAATTGAAATCATTAACAAATATTTTTCAAAAAAAAATATATAAGCGGATATGTTATTTAGCCATTTCCATTTTAATACTGACAATATCTAATCAAAAAGTCGCTGCTGAAACTATTGTGCTGGCCGCAGCAGCTGACAGTATTCCCACTTCATACCTAGAAAATGGTAAACAAACGGGCATTTTAATTGATGTTATAAATGAAGCATTTAATCGCGCTGGGTATACCGTTGAAATTCAACTCATGCCTTGGGCCCGATGTTTAAAATCCGTCAAATCTGGTGATGTAGATGGTATATTCTCAGCATATTTAACCGATGAACGACAAGAGTTTATGAGCTATACCAGTGAAGTCCTGATCACTCAGGTACAAGCTTTTTTTGTTTCGAGTAATTCTACAGTTACCTATGACGGTGACCTCACAAAATTGGTTGATAAATCGATTGGCGTGATTAATCACACCAGCTATGGGCCAAAACTTGATGCTGCATTGGCTGAAGGACTATTCTCAAAAATAGATGTAGCTCAAAACTCTAAAAGTAATGTTCGAAAACTTTTAGCTGGCCGAGTAGATTTGATCCCTTCCTATCGGCATGTTGTGTTAAGCACCGCTAAATCGCTGGGAGAAATCAATAAAATAAGGCAATTATCCCCGAATCTGGAGGCGGTTCCAAGTTACCTCGCATTCACAAGAAAACGCGACTTCACACAACTCATTGCAGATTACAACAAAGCTCTTGCATCGATGAAGGAAGACGGTACTTATGATATGATTTTTAACAAGTATCTTCAGTGATCCTTCGTTTAGCCGCGCCATCAACGCGCGCGAAAAACCGAAAAACATACTCTCAACTAACCTTAAGCAGGCTTACTTCGCTGATTTCGTAAATGACTTAACAGCAATGAAATAACAATGTTCTTACTGAAGTTCTGAATCAACAATCACCAACAAAACAGTTTCATTCAAATATGAATATCTCAAATTCATATTCCACCAACGCCTGTTTAACAAAAACGTACACCGACTCAAGGTTGAAGCCGCCAAATCGTACTTAGAAACTAACATGAGTGGACACTATAACTGAGGCTAATGCTGTTACTAACAAGGCGACTTAGTATGTTTGACAGATACTTATTACATGATTATTGTCACCCTAAAAACCTTACGCAAAGCAATCAGACAAAAAGCCTTAGCCATCCTTATGGATGTTGATTACCAATCGCCTCCCACATCACGTTACATTCTTCTTTAGCAGCTGCGGTCAATAACTCAATTAAGGGAAATGCTCGATGCCCCAAACTCACAGGCGCTTCAATCAAATCGTCGGCTTCATCTTTGGCATCGCCAAGTTCCGGCGCTTTTTCCGCTAGATCTATCGCAGCTTTTAACTGAGCAAGTGCGGTTGCCACATCTGCAGCCAAAATTGCTCCGGGCACGTTGTCACTTTGGCCCATCATCTTCAACATCTGTAGGCCCACATCACCAAACATCGTAATATCCGCATAGGCTTTACAGCTAAATGTAATCAACATATTATAACTCTACTGTTTTAATTGTTATTAATAATACCACGTTTAGAACTCATCTCATCGCATGTGGCATCACACTGAATACAATAAACTACTTCGACCCACCATAGCATATTGCGATACCACATAATTAATGAAATGTCACATCGCACCATTGAATCAACGAGCTAGCCAGCTCGTCGCAAGCTTCGCACCCACACGCTTTGGTTCAAGAGTTTTTGTCTACTTTAGCGCTACAGTCATGCTAATATTCAGTCCTTCCCGATAAAATAAGAAAGCAAAATAAATGAGTTCAGAGCATTTCAAGGGGCAATATGAAGTCGAACTAAAATTTAAATTGCCGTCAAAATCTGATTTTTTGCAAACCTTAGCTAAGATACCTCATAAGGTAATGCTTCTAGATAACGTCGAATCGGATTGCTACTTCGATACATCCACTCAACAACTTCAAGCGCAAAATAAGAGTGTTTGTATCCGTGAGATGGAACCGTCGGGAATAAAATTATGGATAGTCAAAGGTCCAGAGTTTGATCGCTGTGAAGCGACGAATATCATCAATGCAAACTCAGCAAAAAGTATGTTGCAAACTATGGGCTATCAGGTCGCTTTACAAGCAAAAAAAATCCGTAGTATTTACTTCATCGGTCAGTACCATGTAACACTAGATTATCTCGAAGGAATTGGACACTTTGCTGAATTTGCGATTATGACCGATGAGCAGTCAATGCTAGCAAACTATAAAGTTGAACTCGAAAGCTTAGCCAGTCAATTTGGTTTAAGCACTCCAGACCTAGAGACAAAATCTTATCGTGAGTTATTCATCGAACAAGCGACACAATCCTCTCACTGCTGATATGAGTTGTTTCTCCCCAACCGCCTAGATGTGACGCCATAAGAAAGCTAAGCCGAAAATTCATAAAACCAATCAGTCGATGTAATCCAAATTTTTGAGAACTTAGCCAAGTGATATCCCTTCGTCTATACGCTTAAAGCCGCGTGAGATAACAAAGCTATGTATGATGCAATTCAACCAACCACTAAATGGGTTTAACGGCTACCCAACTTGCTAGCAAAACAGCAATCGGGTTTATACCAAGATAAGTAATGGTATGAGTTAATCCTGAAGTCGGCGGTGGTTCAAGCCTAACAACAGACCTAGAAAAATACTGATCAGTCCCAATGAATACGCAAGTATTAAGCACTATACTCCGACGATTATAAGGCTCGAGACCAAATTTTCGAGGCAACCATCAAGCAAGGAGCCAACTCCAGAATCAGTTATGTAGCTTGATTGATGAAACGTTTAATTAGCGATAAGTGATCTCTCCTTGAGCCGCGAAATCTGCCGCATTCAGCGGGCTATGCTGTTGCATAAAGGCTTTTAGCACTTCAGCATCCACGAAGCCAGTATCAACAAAACCCCGATGTTCGGTAATCTTAGGGTAACCATCGCCGCCTGCTGCATTGAAGTTTGGTACAGTAAAGCGGTAGGTTTGAGCGCTGTCCAGCGGCTGACCAGCAATCACCACATCGCTCACCTTGCCGTTACTCACGGTCATCTCAATCCCAGCAAATTGCGCATAGGCCCCGGTATCCACCGGCATGGTCGCCACGACCGACAAATACTCGAGCACTTCAGCACCGCTCATGTCCACATAGGTAATGGTATTGGAGAAGGGTTGTACCGTAAGAACATCTTTATAGCTCACATCACCGGGCTCAATCGAAGCACGCACTCCGCCAGAGTTCATCACCGCAAAGTCAGCATTCACCCGCTGCATATGCGCCGTTGCGATCATTCGACCGAGGTTGGTTTGAGCAAACCTCACCTTATTTCTATCCCCTTCCAGACGTCCCTTGAGCTGCGCAATATTCACCCCAAGTTGCGCCTGCCCCTGTTGCTGATAAGGACTCAACAAAGCTAAAGCTTGCGGATCGGCGGCAATTTCGTCGGCGACCAATACCCGCAGCTTTTTACCGTCAAGCAGTACTTTTTTCTTCAAATTTACTGGAATAAGGCGATAACTATCGAGGCTAAACTCACCATTTTTAAACGTATAATCGGCGCGTCCCAAATACTTCCCCCATTCGTGGGCTTGCACGATCCAGGTGCCATTTTGTTGGTCGGGTTGACACTCCGCGCCAGGCTTAAAATGAACATCGTAACGGTTTGGCTGCTCCATACACACTGGCTCTTGAGAGTGGCCACCAACGATTAAGTCTAACTCACCTGGTTTTAATGAACGCGCCAGACTCACATCACCCGGCGCATTAACCCCATGTTGCGCATTGGCGTAGTGCCCCATGTGGGTCACCGCAAATACTAAATCCGGTTGCTCTTGTTGATGCAGTTCTGCCAGTACCTTCTTCGCCTCGACTTTGGGATCCCGAAACTCGATATCAGCCACCGTATCGGGATGCACCAATTTATAGGTATCTTCCGTCGTAAAACCGATCACCGCCACTTTAACGCCCTGCAGGTCGAAAATTGTATAGGCCTGAAATTTACGCTGACCGGTGGATCGTTGATAAATATTGGCCGATAAGAAGGGAAATCCCGCCCACTCCTGCTGCTGCGCCAGCACCGCCAAGCTGTTATCAAACTCATGATTGCCTAAAGCCATCGCATCATAACCGAGTAACTTCATCCCCTTAAAGTCAGGCTCGGCATCCAGTAAATCTGACTCCGGAACACCAGTATTAATGTCCCCGCCAGACAACAGTAATACACTGCCCCCTGCAGCCGCGACCTCTTTACGGATCCCATCGATGAGGGTTTTACGCGCCGCCAATCCGTATTCGCCGTATTTATTCTGCCAAAAACGGCCATGATGATCGTTGGTATGTAACACGGTGATTTTATAGCTATGATCAGGCTGCCAACTATGACTGGGCTGGGTGCTGCAGCCCACTAACACACTCATGAGTAGCACAAAGGGTAATATTGCAAAACGATAACAGCGCTTCATCTTCATTCCTTGATGATCAGTTAATGAAGAATAATAATAGTTCAGTTACTTTCAACAAGAACAGAGTCTTACAAAGAAAATTCAAGTTATATTGGCAATTTTCTCAGATATCAGCCAAAGATGTTGTTCAACATTTAGCAGCGTAGACTTGGTCTAGATCAATGAAATGCAAATGATAATAATTTACATTTTCAATAAATACTTTGTGAAGCCAATCATGACTCAAGTAAATTCTCTGTCTTTGTCGTCCTTACCCGAAGCACTCACCGGCCAGGCAAGCCCTTCGCCTTTACAGTTTGCCTTTGCTAAAAAAACCACCGCCCATGCACAGCAAAATACCGGCGCACAGCTGTCAGGAGATACCGCATTCAACAAGCTCTTTGCACAACTCTCAGCTTCGCCAACCTCACAGCAAAAGCGTGCGATTTATATTCATATCCCCTTTTGTCGCGTGCGCTGTAGTTTCTGCAGCTTTTTTCAATATGCCAGTAGCCCGCAAATGATGGACCAATATTTCGCAATTTTAGAACAAGAGCTCAAGGCCAAAGCAGCTTATCCCTGGAGCAAGGCGCAGCCCTTCGACGCAGTCTACGTGGGCGGCGGCACCCCCACCGATTTAAACTCAGCCCAACTGAAGCAACTTGGTCAGCTGATCCAACATTACTTTCCTTTAAGTAGTGACTGCGAAATCACCTTAGAGGGTCGACTCAATCGATTTGACGATGACAAGTTTTCCGCCGCGCTCGCGGGCGGATTTAATCGCTTCTCTTTTGGAGTGCAAAGCTTTAACAGCCAGGTTCGTCGCAGCGCCAAACGGCTCGACCAACGTGAGACCATTCTCCAACGGCTGCAACAATTAAGCGCTTCACAACAAGCGACTATTGCCATCGACTTACTCTATGGTCTGCCCCATCAGACGACTGAAAACTGGCAGCAGGATCTACAAGATGTGCTGAGCAGCGGTGTCCATGGTGTCGATCTCTATCAACTGCTCACATTTGGCGGTACCGCATTACAACGAAATTCGGAGAAGGAGGGAGTTGCCCAACCTTTAAGCACCAGCGAAAAAGCACTGATGTACCGCCAAGGGCATCAGTTTTTCACCAAGCAGGGTTTAAAGCAGCTGAGTTATTGTCATTGGGCAAGCGATCCCCGAGAGCAAAGCCATTACAATAGCCTGGTCAAGCAGGGGGTCGATATTTTGCCCATTGGCGCCGGGGCTGGCGGAAAAATCAATGGCTTTAGCATGATGCAGTTTCGCGATATCGATACCTGGAAAAATGCAGTGCAAGAAAACAGCTGGGCTTTTCAAACCTTAACCCCACCGAGCCAAGATGCCACGCTACAAGCTGCCATTGTCAGCGGCTGTGACCAAGGAGAACTAAGCGCGGCTAAACTTCCTCAAGGAGCGCAGGTGTTTCGCCATTGTCAAACGCTGTTTGATGCTTGGCAAAAAAACGGCCTGGTCACACAGCACGGCCAACAGCTTACCTTAAGTTTAGCGGGACAGTTTTGGTCGGTAAATCTAGCAAATGCCCTGAAAAACTACCTGCGTCTTTATCCGCTCGCACAATAAGTGCCGAGCAGAAACGAAAAAAGCCATGCTTTAGCATGGCTTTTAAAAATGGCGGAGGAGGAGAGATTTGAACTCTCGAAGGGCTATTAACCCTTGCCGGTTTTCAAGACCGGTGCATTCGACCACTCTGCCACCCCTCCGCAGGGGTGTTGCTGCAATTAAAGTGTCATGTTCTGATTGATGACATGCCAAGTTAATATGGCGGAGGAGGAGAGATTTGAACTCTCGAAGGGCTATTAACCCTTGCCGGTTTTCAAGACCGGTGCATTCGACCACTCTGCCACCCCTCCGCAGCGGTGTGAATATTACGTTTATGATTTTAAAATGTAAAGGCTATTTCAGTTCAACCGCTCGCAATTCAGCCAATTGAGTCAAACTTTTTATGGATTGACGAATTCTTGTTCTACCCGGCATTCCCTAAGATGTTTGAACTAAGTTGTTTGAAGTATCCGCCAGGCACTTAAGCACTATCACTGAGCTTGCTGGCGGTTTTTCACGACTCCACCGAAGACAGTTTCAGTTTGGCGCTTTTGCCAAGGTAAAGCACAAATATAATTAGGCAGAACAAGCTAAACAACTGCCAAACAAAACCCAAAGGATACAATAAAGCCGTAGCCAACGCGGCCATCAGCACTCGCTCCCAAATCTGTAGCTGTCGTTTATGCCAGCCCTGCATCACTAAAGTAAAGGCGTATAAGCCGGGCAAAGCAAAAGCAAACACGAGTATCGGCTCCCACCCCGCCCCCTGCACTAAAGGCGTATAGGCAAATAACAAGGGAATGATGTATAGACCCTTGGCGATTTTCCAGGAAGTAAAACCGGTCGCCATTGGTGGAGACTTGGCGATAGCGGCGGCAGTGAAAGTACATAAACAAACTGGCGGGGTTACGTTACTGTCTTGCGACAACCAGAAAATGATTAAATGAGCAGACAGCAACAACATCGCTATTTTGCCATCATCAAGCAACATCGGTTGCAGCAAGGCCATCATCTCATCAGGGATTTGACTGACTAAAGTTTGCGCCTCCACTAAGCTCAAACTGCTTTGCTCTGCCCCCACCCCCAGCAGCATTAATACCGCATGCAGCTCACTGCTGATCTCTGTGGTGCTCAACACTCTCACCAACTCGGCGTTCGCCATTAATTGTAACAAGGCGGGTGCCGACAAGGTCGCCAGTACAATATATGAGGCAGTGACCGGTAAACCCATCCCCAAAACCAAAGAAGCGATAGCCACCAACAATAAGGCCAATAATAAGCTTCCGCCTGACCACTCGGTAATCATTAACGAAAAGGTATTACCAATCCCGGCGGTGGCGATCACATTCACAATCAGGCCTACGGAACAGAGCAATACCGCAGTTACCACCATATTTCGCGCCCCTAGTGCAAATGCATCGGCGATGGCTCGAAAACCCATCTTATTCGGGGTAAACCAGGAACTGATAACCACCGTGATAATTGCGATCACCGCCGCATAAGTCGGGGTATACCCCATCACCAGTAAGCTAATCAATAAACTCACGGGCACAATAAAGGATAAACCTTCTCGCAACACCATCGGCAGTAAGGGCGCGCCTTTTTCCATGGTACGCGTTAAACCCATTTTGTAAGATTCCGTTCGCACGTAAAATACCAGTGAGGCAAAATACAATATCGCAGGAAAAATACTCACGATGACGATGGTGCTGTAGGGGATCTGAGTATAACTAGCCATCACAAAGGCACCAGCCCCCATAATCGGGGGGACAATTTGCCCTCCAGTCGACGCCGAAGCCTCAACGGCGGCAGCAAAACGTGCACTAAATCCAGCATTTTTCATCAGAGGAATCGTCACCACCCCAGTTGAAGCCGTATTGGCCACTGCGCTACCAGAAATAGTCCCGGTTAAACCTGAGGCGATAATCGCCACAATCCCTGGTCCGCCAACCAGTTTACTGGCGATGCTTTTTGACAAGTGGATCACAAAATCCCCTGCGCCCGAGCGTAATAAAAAGGCACCAAACAGGATAAACATAAACACAAAGCTCGCCGAAATTCGGGCGATGTTGCCAAAGATGGCATCGTCACCATAAATACTTCGAAACAACAGCGTCTCTAGACTTAAACCTTTGAATTGAAACACGCCCGGCACATAATTGCCCCACCAGGCCAAATAGGAAATAGAGCTCACAATGAGCAATGGGATCACCCAACCTGTCGCCCGACGCGTCATATCAATCGCGCCGAGGATCACCACTATGCCGCAGATCCAATCGAGAGTGACTAAACGAACGCCCCGTTGGTAAATCAAGTCTTCGGCAAACAGCAAATAAATCGCTGACAGCGTGATAGAAAATACCCATATACGATCCAACCAACTGGCCAAGT
Source organism: Agarivorans sp. QJM3NY_33 (assembly GCF_050870865.2). Lineage (NCBI taxonomy): Bacteria > Pseudomonadati > Pseudomonadota > Gammaproteobacteria > Alteromonadales > Alteromonadaceae > Agarivorans > Agarivorans sp. QJM3NY_33. Next base: position 1,812,185 of record NZ_CP194039.2, on the reverse strand, counting down.
GATGCTTTGTCAGCGGCTTCAGCAAGCCACATAACAAGACAAAACCTGCAAAGTGGATAATATTTTGTTGCAGAACTGCAATATCGGCGAAAATATTGAAATAGACATGCACTAGACTAATCACGATCCCCAGCACATACACCAATGACAAGGAACGGGTTTCGTTGACTTCTTGACGGATACTATCGGGGACTGCATTCCATTGCATAGCAGAAGCTCCTTGAGTAACAATAATGCGCGGTGCATAAATAAAAGTGCATGCGAAGTGCACGTATGATGAGAATTGCTTCCATCAGCAAAAGATGACCACGGGATCAATGCTCACGAGAGGCCTTCGCACTGAATATTTGAAGCCCTTTCTATCGGTGATTCGGCTTGGTCTTATGATATGGAGAGGCTTAACAAGCAAACTCACTGACTTGTTAAGCCAAAACAAGCGCTTATTTCGCCACCAAGTTATCGGGAATTTGAATCCCCTGTTCGCGATAGTAACGTGCCGCACCGGGATGAAGTGGAGCAGGCAAACCTGCCAGCGCTTTTTCTAACGACATGGCGAGGGTTGCTTTATGGATCGCCTGTAAAAAAGCCAAGTTTTCGTAAATCGTTTTGGTCAACAAATAAACAAATTCTTCATCCACGTCAGCATGTACCGCTAAAAAATTCGGTTGCGCAATGGTATTCCAGTCCTTTGCCTGATTCGGGTAGGTGCCTGCGGGTATCACATACCGAGTCCATAAACCCAGGCCCCCATTTGCCTGCTGCATTTGCTCATCGCTAATATCCAGCGGTACAACATCTTTCGCCGCTGCGGCAAATAACTTAGTGATAGCCCCGGTAGGAGCCCCTGCCGGCGTGTTAATGCCGACTACTTGGCCATTTTGTAGCGCTTCCGCAGAGGGGCCATAACCTGCAGAAAAAAGTTTCATTTGGCTATCAATATCAACCCCAAGATGCCCCAGTAGAAAACGGTTCGAGCCAATAGTTCCGGAGTTTTTCTTACCCAAGGCGAGTGTCTTTCCAGTTAATGCTAGTAGGTCGCTAATATCCCCTGTTTTCGCGTATTGCTTTTGAATAACAAATTGCTCAACATTCTGCCATAACATAGTAATAGAGCGCAGATGAGTTTGCTTTCCTTGTTGTTCAAGAGGACCACTCCCATTAACCGCATAGGAACCATAGAGCCCCTGTAAAATGGCAAACTGAGCTTCTTTATCACGCAATAACTTAATGTTCTCCGCTGAACCAGCAGAATTAATCGCAGAAACACTCACTTTATGGGTCGGTTGGATCTTCACCTTAGTGAGGGTTGCCAATGCGACCCCCACCGGATAATAGGTTCCTCCGGTACTCGCAGTTGCCAACAAGTAGTTTTTAGCGGTGTCCGCCTGCGCTGTTACACCGAGCATTGTTGTCAGTAGTAATAAACTTTTTAGCCAATAAGCCATGATTTACTCTCCTTAGTAAAGGTTCTACGACCACGCGAACCCTTGATCCTGAATATCTAAACGATGAAAACTCAGCCCTAGCCTACAACTTGCTGATTTAAGCGTGCGTCATCAACGACTCAAAGCTCTCGACGCCTTAATCACGCCAATTATCAGCAGCTCTCGATGAATTTCTATGGCACCCGCCATCTTCAAGCGAGCGAATAATCATGCTAATGAACAAGTTGCAAATTAACAAGTTATTAACACGAGCCTACGACTAAAGTCGGAACCAACCATAAGGCAACTACTTAAAATACTTTTGGTAGAGCTTTTGATAACTCGCAGAGCTGACGACTAACTGCAAGGCTCGTTGAAAGCGTCGTAATTCGGGCTCACTCACCGATGGATGAAAAGCATAACAGTATTCATTATCGAACAAACTATAGACTTGTTTGAAGCTTAGTTCATGTGGGTCGATGTGCTCCGAGACCAGGGCCAACAAATCAACTCGGCGTAGCGCTAATAATTTAAATGCTTGCTCAATAGTCTTAATCGCCACGATATTATGCTGTAGGCCAGCATCATTTAAATAAGCATGGATCGACTGACCGCTGAGTAATGCAACTTTATAATTCGCTAAATCCGCCAACGCCGTGATCTCAATTTTGCTGTCATTCAGTGCATATAAATTGGCCTGACCGATGTTAATTGGACAAGCCCATTTAAATTTTGACTCTCGCTGGGCAGTTTTAATAGTTGAAAATAACACCGTATAAGGCAGCTGCTGCAGTTTTGCGTATGCCCGTTTCCAAGGTAAAAACTGGATCTCTGGGAGCGGGCTACCCAATTGCTGAAATACCAAACTTAACAGTTCCACAGCAAAACCTTGCGGCTGTTGCTGTTCAACATAGTTGTAAGGGAAAAAGTCTTCACTCATGTAACTCAGCTCTTCCAATGTATGAGCTTGTAGCTGAATACTCGTGAATAGAGAACAAGCAATGAGTAACTTAATCCTGTATTTCATCCCAATCCCCAAATTTCTCATTTTCACGACTTGCCTAGTCAGCAAATTCAACCAGCAGCCAACATGGCAACGCTAGTCAGAAGACAAAACAACAAGTACACTGCAGCCTCAGCAATCTACCGAGCATTCACCTTTGAGTTTCATTCGACTATGCTTTTATGCCCTCCTTGGTGGCTATTGTTTTTCTATAATGGCTGCTACATGGCCAAACTCGACTCAGCACTTAGCAGGAAAACGCTCCATTAGTCAGGCTATAAAGGCCTACCATAACGATAGTCTAAAGCGTTTATTACCGCTATTTGTTGCCGCTAAAGTCGATTACCCGCCGCAAAAAATCACCTTATTGGCGAGCAAACGTTCACGACGCTTAGAGCTATGGGCCGACAGTGGGGAGGGTTATCACTTTATTCATACTTATTGGATCCGACATGCGAGTGGCACGGCAGGGCCAAAGCTTCGAGAAGGGGACTTGCAAGTCCCCGAGGGGATCTATCAGATTGAGGCTCTAAACCCGAATAGTCAATTTCATCTTTCGATGAAACTAAACTACCCTAATAGTTTCGATCTTGCCAAAGCAAAGTTGGAACAACGCAAGCAGCCCGGTTCAAACATTTTTATTCATGGCAAAGCGTCATCAATCGGCTGTTTAGCCATCGGCGATCAAAATATCGAAGATTTATTTATCTTGGTGGAACGTATTGGCCCCGGCAATAGTTCAGTGGTTATCGCCCCGCACGATCCAAGGCTATTGCCGCTGTTTCCAGTACCAGATCACTTACCCCCATGGACCACAGAACTTTATCAACAAATCCAACAACAATTTGAGAGATTTAAGCGATAGAAACCTGGCAGCGAATGATTTTTTATGTTCAGTTTTATTGAGATAAATGAATTTGAATCACCGCCAGCAGAAGCATACCAAGAGCAAACAGACCCGAATTGCCGTGTTTCCTAAGGAGAAATAAGCACAAGGATTCTGCTAGCTACTTTATAGTGACCATTTAAAAAGCACCAAATGGCTGGTTAAATCGCAAACCCTGTTACGCGCTATGATATTGCAGCACCATGCCGGCACTTTTTTTCAAGCCTTCGCTAAGCCATGCGGGCAGGCTGTCAAAGTCTAAGTTGTCCAGTAAATTTTTAAGTTCTAAACCGAGCTCGGTATCACCTTCTATTTTTAAGCGGCGTTGAAAAAATAATGTATCTGGATCTTCTTGGCGTCCCATGAGCAATACAAATTCATTAAGCTGACCAGAAAAACTGACATCAATTTGAGGCGCATTCGCTTGAACCCGCAATTTTCCCTGTTGAAAAGTGACAAACCAGCTAGCATTTAGATCGGTCACTTCAAGCTTCAACCAACGTTGTAGCAAAAAATCAAGATCGCCTTCTTCAATTGCTTCCGCAAAAGCAAGGGCTAGCGCTTTCTCTAAAACCAAGCCTTGCACAGCAAAAGGACAGAACTTCACAGGAATGCTCAATATTTTGGGCATGTCTTTCACTAAAGATTGTTTCAAGCTATCCAGCACTTCATTTCCTCATATATAAACAATAGATCGAGCAGATAAGTGATTCAGTTTACTCAACTTTGCCAACATCAAACCTGCTCTGAGTCAATATCCTGAATAACTAAGACCAGTAAAATAACAAAAAATCTCTTGAGAGGGACCTATGGAATTACTTTGCCCTGCAGGCTCTTTACCTGCAGTTAAAGCGGCGGTGGATCACGGCGCCGACGCTATCTATATTGGCTTTAAAGACGCCACGAATGCTCGCCATTTTGCTGGTTTAAACTTTGAAGGAAAGAAGCTTGATAAAGCGGTCGACTACTTAAAGCAACATCGGCGTAAATTACATATTGCGATTAATACTTTTGCACACCCACAACAGCAACATCTTTGGTTCTCAGCCATTGACCGCGCCGTTGATATCGGCGCTGACGCCGTCATTCTAGCCGACATTTGTTTGCTCGAATATGCGAAGCAACAGCACCCAGACCTAGAAGTTCACCTCTCGGTGCAGGCCTCGGCAACCAATGCTTCGGCCATCGCTTTTTATCAACGTAACTTTGCGGTAAAACGTGTTGTGCTACCACGAGTATTATCCATCCATCAGGTCAAACAACTCTCGAGAGCTTGCCCAGATATGGAGCTGGAAGTATTTGCTTTTGGTAGCCTTTGTGTCATGGCAGAAGGTCGCTGTTATTTGTCCTCCTATTTAACCGGAGAATCGCCCAATACCGTTGGAGCCTGTTCACCCGCTTCTTATGTCCGTTGGCAAGAAACCGAACAGGGCTTAGAGTCTAGGCTAAACAACATTCTGATTGACCGCTATGCTCCGAATGAAACCGCCGGCTACCCCACCTTATGTAAGGGGCGTTTTGATGTAGACGGACAGCGTTATCATGCCTTAGAGGAACCCACCAGCCTCAATACCATTGAACTGATCCCAGAGTTATTCGCCGCCAATATAGCCGCTGTAAAAATAGAGGGGCGCCAACGTAGTCCCGCCTATGTCGCTCAAGTGACCCAAGTGTGGCGAGAAGCAATCGATAGCTTTAAAGCAAACCCAGAGAGTTTTTCCGCGAAAAGCCACTGGATGAGTCAATTAGCTAATTTATCTGAAGGCAGCCAAACCACGTTGGGTGCTTACCAAAAAGCTTGGCAATAAAGGATAGGTACCATATGAAATATGCACTAGGACCAATTCTATATTATTGGCCCAACCAACAAATTGAAGAGTTCTATCATCTAGCCAAGGCCAGCAGCGCCGACATTGTCTATCTCGGCGAAACCGTATGTAGCAAACGACGCAATATGAAGGTACAAGACTGGCTAGACTTAGCGAAACAACTCAGCTTCGCTGGCAAACAAGTTGTAATATCGACCATGGCTTTGTTAGAAGCACCTTCAGAGATTAAACAACTTCAAAAATTAGTCAGTAATGGCGATTTTTTAATCGAAGCAAATGACTTTAGTGCCATCGAAGAAGCACATAGAGCCAGTTTGCCTTTCGTCTGCGGTCCTGCGGTTAATATTTACAATGGCTATGCGCTGAAAGTATTGCTTGACCAAGGAATGCAACGCTGGGTAATGCCCGTTGAACTTTCCCGAGATTGGCTACAAAAACTTAGTAATGAATGTATTGAAATGGGGATCCGTGAACGCTTTGAGATAGAGGTCTTTGCTTACGGGCATTTACCACTGGCTTATTCAGCCCGTTGTTTTACCGCTCAGGCTGAGGGGAAAAGCAAAGACAACTGCGAAACCTGCTGCATTAATTACCCAAATGGACGCCGCGTCGATAGCCAAGAAGGCCAGCCACTATTTGTATTAAATGGTATTCAAACCATGTCGGGAGATTGTTACGACTTAATTAATGACCAACAAAGTATGCAGGGTTTGGTCGATATCGTGAGAATTAGTCCACTAGGTGAAGATAGTATCGAACACCTAGAAGCCTTTCGCCGCCGCAGCCAAACTACCGAACGATTTCCTACGCCGGATAGTGTCAATGGCTACTGGCATCAAATTGCTGGGATCCGCCACCAGCAAGACTAAAACAAGCTCAATGAGAGCCGGTTAGGGTTGGCTCTCATAGCGGTGCAACTCAAATAAAGCTAAACGATGTTCGACAAAATCATAAACGTTATTCGCTAAAGAGAGTTTGAAATAACTGCTGGCCAAGGTCTGATTCCCCGCCCGTTGTGCGAGCTTCGCCATATAGAAGTATGCTTCACAAAGCCGCTCCGCCAAAGCGCGATTATCCGTTTCGCCAGCCATCGTACTGGCCAAAAACTGCTGTTGATCGATTTGGCCAGCGTAGAGGCGAACAATCTGCCAACCCCAGTCCTGTTCGCTAGAGTATTCAGCTAAAGCCGCTTGTAGCGTTGTTAATGCGTCTGTTTCACCCGCTTCTAATTGAATGAGATAACGCCATAATACGCGGTAAGGATCATTGGGAGCCTGAGCAGCATAGCGTTTAACATCAACCACTGCCAACTTTGGCTTATTTGCGTAATTCAGTGCTAAACCGCGATAAAAGTAAGCGAATGCATAATCTGGCTCAAGCTCCAAGGCCGAATCAAAGCTTTCAAAAGCACTGTCAAATTCTTCGGCTAAGGTAAAGTAAACCCCCAGAAAGTTATACGCTTCGACAAAGTCGGGCTTTAACTGAATGGCTCGATTAAAGTCGAAGCGGGCTAAGGCTCGTAGCCCAACACGATCAAATACAATGCCTCGTTCGTAATATAGCTGCGCCATCTGTTGTTGATCATATTCACCAGAACTAAGCATTTGTCCCAAGCGAGCCAGCGCAACTTCTGATTGATAATTCACCTGTAATGGCGTTGCAAGAACAACTGTATTCGGCGTCTGGCTTGAAGTGCTAGCACAAGCGCTTAGGTAACCCAAAGTCACGACCAAACAAGCGGTGCGCAAGGCTTTTTTTAACATATCACTTCCATTTTATCTGTTTAGCAAAGTCGCTAGACCTAGCGAATACGTCTAGCTTATTCAGTTTACCCTAACAAGAGAAAAAGCTCAGGGAAACTTAAAGTTACCATTAACGACAAATTTCTTATTTTGAGAGGGTATCTAAATTGTCGAAAGACTTCACCAAATCATCCAGCGCTTTAATTTGCTTAAGGAGAGGTTCTAGTTTCGATAAAGGCAAGGCACTTGGCCCATCACATAAAGCATCATCAGGATCAGGATGAGCCTCCAGAAACAGCCCCGCTAAACCCGTCGCCATGCCTGCCTTAGCCAAGTCTCCAACCTGTTCTCGACGCCCACCCGAAGCCGAACCTAAAGGATCACGACACTGTAAGGCATGAGTCACATCCAAAATAACGGGTGCGCCTCGACTCACTTGCTTCATGATGCCAAACCCCAGCGTATCGACGACTAAATTGTCATAACCAAAGTTACTGCCCCGCTCACACAATATCACCTGATTGTTGCCACATTCGGCAAATTTATCGACAATATTTCCCATCTGTGATGGGCTCAAAAACTGCGGTTTTTTAACGTTAATCACCGCCCCCGTGCGAGCCATCGCTTCCACTAAATCTGTTTGACGGGCCAAGAATGCCGGTAATTGAATCACGTCAGCGACCGCCGCCACAGGAGCCGCTTGCGCCACTTCGTGAACATCGGTGATCACTGGAATAGCAAACTGCTGTTTGATCTCTTCGAGTAAACGTAAACCTTGCTCCATTCCAGGACCACGATAAGAATGAATAGAAGAGCGGTTCGCTTTATCAAACGAAGCTTTAAATACATAGGGGATACCAAGCTTGTCGGTGACTTCCACAAAATGCTCGGCGATGCGCATCGCCAATTCACGAGATTCTAGTACATTCATCCCAGCGAATAAGGTAAAGGGTGCATCGTTGGCGACTTTAATTTCGCCAATATTAATCGTTTGTTGCTGCATGCTATTCCTCTTAATGCAAAATTGCAGGCTGAGCGTCCATCGTGTTGATCTGCATCTTCAGTATCTTCGATAAGGGATCATCGGGACATTGCTCAATAAAATATTCAAAATCGTTAATTGCAACACTATTGCAATCCAATTGTTGGTAAATAAAACCGCGATCACGCATTTCGTGAGGATCACCAGGTTTTAAACGCAGCAAAACCTGAGAGGTCCGTAAGGCCATCTCAAATAGTTCTTCCCGTAAACAAGCCGCCTTCAGCTCTGCTAACCAGCGTAGCGTCATCTCTACCGAAGAGAGTGGTTGCAGGTTTTCCTTAATTAAACTGGCCAAATTGCCCTTATAACCACGGTGCATCACCGCTAACTGCGCCAAGCTTTTGGATTCTCCAGCAAAGGCATCAAAATATACCCCCTGCCCTTCAATGTTAAAGGCTAATATCGTTTGCGCAGGAAATACAATAGCCTGACATTCTAGCTCTAATTTACGAGCAAAATAATGAAATAACACGGACAAAGTCGTGCCATTTCCACTGCGCCGCTCTAGCACATCATGAATCAACAAATTGTTACTATGGTAGTAACTTTGCCAATCACCACTAAAACCTAAGTCTTGGTAGAACAATTGCTTTAATTGTTCAAAACGCGGAGCGGTGCCCTGCGCAACAGGGTTGACCTTAAGCCAATCTAACCACAGTCGATGCAAACTCTTGCGGACCTCCCCAAAAGATTGCCCAGCGATTTCTTCTTCAATACCTAAAATGCGAAAAATCACTCAATCCCTATCCTTTAGCTAATTGTTCAGTCACCCAACTGACGATGTTATAACCCGTCCAACTAAACGAGATAACAACCGCCACTGACTCTATCCATGCCACCATAGTCTTGCGCGGTAAATACTTGTACAAAACCTTCAGCAGTTAATCGTTGCTGAATGGCTTCTTTTTGATCGAAACCATGCTCTAACAGCAGCCACCCACCCGGCTTTAAATAAGCCTGAGCAGAACTAATGATATGCTGAATATCAGCCAAACCTCGAAGCTCAGCAGTAAGTGCAGAGCTTGGTTCAAAACGCACATCACCTTGCTGTAAATGTGGGTCTTGCGGGTCAATATAGGGTGGATTACTCACAATTAAATTAAAGCGTTGCCCCTCAAACGGACTAAACCAAGAACCCTGTCTTATATCAACTCGTTCTAAATCTAAACCTTGAGCATTCTCACGCGCTAGTTCAACCGCATCTAAACGCACATCACAAGCATATACTTTGGCCAAGGGCAACTCACTGGCAATTGCTAAAGCGATCGCCCCCGTGCCTGTACCAAGGTCAACTATTTCTGTATCGGCTTGGTTAGTGACTTTCTTTAGGCTTAGTTCAACTAAAACTTCAGTGTCGGGACGTGGAATGAGCGTCGCCGCTGATACTTTTAAAGGTAAGGACCAAAATTCACGTAAACCAGTAATATAAGCCACTGGCTGTCCCCCTTGGCGCTTAAATACCCAATATTGATAATCATCCCATTGAGCTTGCGTTAAGTGACGCTCAGGCCAAGTCATCAGGTATGCTGGTTCACATTGCAATACATATTGTAATAATACGCGAGCATCAATCTGCGGAGACTCACCGTTAAATAGAGTCTGCTTCGCCCAATTTAAAGCCTCCGCGATGCTTGGTGGCTTAGGCGTCATTATCTGCCAAGGCCGCGAGTTGGTCTGCCTGAAATTCTTGTAAAATAGGGTCGAGTAAGGCTAATAAATCCCCTTCCATAATATCGTTTAAGCGATATAAAGTAAGGTTAATACGATGGTCACTCACGCGACCTTGTGGATAGTTATAGGTGCGGATCCGCTCGCTCCGATCGCCACTGGCAACCAACTCACGACGCATGCTGGTTTCTTCTGCACGACGTTTATCATCTTCTGCAGCCTGTAAACGAGCCGACAATACTGACATCGCTTTGGCCCGGTTCTTATGCTGAGAACGCTCTTCCTGACATTCCACCACCACTCCACTGGGGATATGGGTAATACGAATCGCAGAGTCAGTCTTGTTCACGTGCTGCCCCCCCGCGCCAGAAGCTCGGAAGGTATCGATCCGTAAATCACCGGGATTAATTTCGATTTGTTCGGCTTCAGGGATCTCCGGCATCACTGCGACGGTACAAGCAGAGGTGTGGATCCGGCCTTGTGACTCAGTTTCAGGCACCCGTTGCACCCGGTGTCCGCCAGACTCGAATTTCATTAAACCATATACATCTTCACCGTCGATCTTTGCAATCAGCTCTTTATAACCGCCTTGCTCACTGTCGTTGCTTGATACAATCGACATCCGCCAGCCCTGATTTTCAGAAAACTTACTGTACATACGGAACAAATTGCCAGCAAAAATAGCCGCTTCATCACCACCCGCGCCAGCTCGGATCTCTAAAAATACGCTTCGTGAATCATTGGGATCCCGCGGTAACAATAATAACTGTAATTCGTCGGTTAAACGCGCCATCTCTTGCTTGGCATCGGCGATTTCTAACTCAGCCATTTCTCGCATTTCAGGATCGTCATCGTTCAACATTTCGTTGGCAGAATCAAAATTCTCTTGTGCCTGTTGGTAAGTGGTAAAACAGTTCACCACCTCTTCTAGCTGAGAGTATTCTTTGTTCAGGGCTCTAAAACGGTTCTGATCAGAAATAACTTCTAGCTCACCGAGCAATACTTGAACTTCTTGATACCGCTCTTGTAGGGTCTCAAGCTTGGATATAATGGACGCTTTCATGCTTTCTCTCTATAAATACAATACTTCGCCAACCATGATTAGCAACGAAGCATCGACAATAATCAGGTTATTTAGTTAGGCCTACGGCCTCTCGTATCACAGCCAATTCATCAAAGCGGCCATCACGTCCCGCCTTATTAATCGCCTCTGTTGGGGCGTGAATAAGCTTGTTAGTTAATTGGAAAGCTGTTTCACGGATCACTATTGCCGGATCTTTGCCATTGGCTAAAGACTCCAGTGCTTTTTCTACCGCGGCGTCGCGGACCCGCTCACTATGACTTCGATAATCACGAATGGTGGTTACCGATTCCAATGACCGTAACCAGCCCATAAATGTTTCGCTATGAGTCTCAACAATAAATTCAGCCTGTTCTGCTGCCTGAGCGCGTGATGCCATATTCTGCTCAACGATGCCTTCCAAATCATCAACACTATACAAATAGGCATCGCGTAACTCACCGACTTGCTCTTCAATATCTCGCGGGATCGCAATATCGACTAAAAACATCGGTTGATAACGACGTTTCTTCAAAGCACTCTCCACCATGCCTTTACCAATAATCGGTAAAGGACTCGCTGTAGAACTAATCACAATGTCAAAGTCAGCCAAGTGCAAAGGGATGTCATTTAAGGTTATCGCATCGGCTGAAAATCGCTCAGCTAACAATTTAGCGCGTGACACCGTTCGGTTTGCCACCATCAAATGCGTCACCCCTTTATCCACCAAGTGCTTTGCCACCAGTTCGATGGTTTCGCCCGCACCAACCAACAACACTTTAGATTCACTTAAATCATCAAAGATTTGCTTGGCTAAACTGACTGCAGCAAAGGCCACCGAGACTGCGTTCACGCCAATATCGGTATTGGTTCTAACCTCTTTCGCCACCGAAAATGCACGCTGAAAGCAGCGCTCTAATACACTGCCGACGGCACCGGCTTCACGTGATTCATTGTAGGCTTGTTTAATTTGCCCAAGAATTTGCGGTTCACCTAAAATCAGCGAATCTAAACCACTGGCAACTCGCATTAAATGAGCGACTGCCTGCTGATGCTGGTGCTGATAGAAGCAAGAGATAATTTCTTGTTCGGGCAACTGTTTATAAGAAATTAACCAATTAATGACATCGGTACTATCAACTTCTCCTAAATGACAATAGAGTTCAGTACGATTGCAGGTTGATACGATCACCATTTCAACACCAAGCTCTGCAACTGCTTTACTCAAGGCTTGGTTGACTTGCTCTGGGCTAAACGCGACAAGTTCACGCAAACCAATGGGAGCAGATTTATGATTGATTCCTAAGACTAACAAGGTCATCGCTGTGGGGCTTTGTTGCGCCGTATCCTATGGGTAAAAAGAGAAATTGTACGGGAATAAGGGGCTAAATAAAAGAAACTCCATCGCAAAGCGCCGCCAGTTAGACTATTTTTATCGAGCTTTTACAACACATCTTTGCTTTTAGGTAATTTACAGTCACCTATGCAAACTTTTATACTGCAAAAAAAGACCGGAGCTATTGTGCGCCAATTTGCCTTATTTATCGTACTCGCGGTGTCACTCAGCGCCTGTACCATCCAGCCCCCAATTACAACTAAAAATAGTGAGTGGGACCAACATCTCAGCCAACTCCAACAACTTACAACTTGGCAGCTCAGTGGCAAGATCGCCTTTATTGGCGAAACTTCGCGCCAAGCAGCAAATTTGTCTTGGCAACAGGATGGCGAGCAAAGCATTCTCAAACTCAATGGCCCTTTGGGAACCCAAGCCATCGAGTTACATTATCAGCCACACAAGGTGTGGGTAAAAACCAAAAACCAAGAGTATTTCGGTGACAATGCGCAACAACTAATCATGCAGCTAACCGGTTGGCAAGTCCCCATCGCCCAATTACCGAATTGGTTACTCGGGATCCCGACTCAAAATGATTATCAATTAAATCCGCAGCATCGTTTAGCCGCGTTCACGACAGCCGATAACTGGCAGGTGAATTACCTCAATTATGCTCAGTACGGACAGCTTGCTTTACCGCGCCAACTGGAAATTCGCTCAAAAAGCACTCTATTGAAACTCAATATTCATCAATGGCAAATACATGACTAAACAAATAAACAGCGGCCCATGGCTCTCTCCCGCTAAACTCAATTTATTTTTATATGTAAATGGGCGTCTTCCTAACGGTTACCATGAACTTCAAACCCTGTTTCAATTCATTGACTATTGCGACCAACTGTATTTTGTTGCGAATCCACACGGCAGCATCTCACTAACCAGCAAACTAGACTTCCCCGCCGATGACAATCTCGTCGTCAAAGCAGCCCGGCTACTTCAGCAACATTGTCAGATCACCCAAGGGGTCGACATCACTTTAGACAAGCATTTACCGATGGGCGGTGGCATTGGCGGTGGTTCCTCCAATGCTGCGACCACACTATTGGTATTAAATGAACTGTGGGGGTGTCAACTTGCTATTGAAGACTTAGCTCAACTCGGTTTGCAACTGGGCGCCGATGTGCCTATTTTTATTCATGGGCATAGTGCCTTTGCAGAAGGGGTTGGCGAAAAACTGCAAAACGTCGAAATTTCAGAGCCTTGGTATCTAGTGCTGCACCCTCAGGTGCATGTGGCGACAGAAAGTGTATTTGGCCATCCAGACTTACCCAGAGATACGCCCAAAAGAAGTTGGCAACAATTATCCAACGCAGATTGGCAAAATGATTGCCAAGAAATTGTGGCTAAAGTTTATCCGGAGGTTGCACAAGCTCTTCGCTGGTTGGTAGAATACGCGCCGTCGAAGATGACCGGAACGGGTAGTTGCGTTTTTGCCGCCTTCGATACGGAACATGAAGCCTTGTCAGTTTTGGCGAAATGTCCTAAGAATATTTCCGGCTTTGTGTGTAAGGCCTGTAATCAATCGCCGCTTCATCAGCAATTGAATCACAAAACAACACTCAACAACACAGTAGATACTTAAGGAACCGTCTTCTTAGGTATTAAACAACGTAACGCTCTTTTGACCCGATAAATCTGAGGTTTCCATCGTGCCAGACATGAAACTCTTCGCCGGTAACGCCACGCCCGAACTTGCCCAACGTATTGCTGATCGCCTATATACCACTCTTGGTGATATATCAGTAGGTCGATTCAGTGATGGCGAGATTAGTGTACAAATCAATGAAAATGTTCGTGGTGGAGACATCTTTGTTATCCAATCCACTTGTGCTCCAACCAACGACAACGTAATGGAGCTGATCGTGATGGTTGACGCTCTACGTCGCGCCTCTGCGGGTCGTATTACTGCGGTAATCCCCTACTTTGGTTACGCTCGTCAAGACCGTCGCCCACGCAGCGCACGGGTGCCAATTACAGCCAAAGTTGTGGCTGATTTTCTATCAAGTGTCGGCGTTGACCGAGTTCTAACCGTTGATCTTCACGCAGAACAAATTCAAGGCTTCTTCGACGTACCTGTCGACAATGCCTTTGGTAGCCCTGTGCTATTGCAAGACATGTTAGATAGAAACCTCGAGTCACCGGTTGTGGTATCACCCGATATCGGTGGCGTCGTCCGCGCCCGCGCCGTCGCGAAAATGCTTAATGACAGTGATTTAGCAATCATCGACAAACGTCGTCCGCGTGCAAATGTTGCTCAAGTCATGAACATTATTGGTGATGTCGATGGCCGTGATTGCATCATGGTTGATGATATGATCGATACTGGCGGTACGCTTTGCCAAGCAGCTGCAGCACTCAAAGCCAAAGGTGCTAAGCGGGTATTTGCCTATGCGACTCACCCAGTATTCTCGGGTAATGCCGCGAAAAACATTACCGATTCTGCACTCGATGAAGTCATTATTACTGACTCTATCCCATTAACAGATGAAATGCGTAATTTGGAAAAAGTACGTCAATTATCTTTAGCGCCAATGCTCGCAGAAGCGATTCGACGCGTCAGCAATGAAGAATCAATTTCTGCAATGTTCTGACAACAAGCATATTAAAATATGATCTTGTAGTTGGCTCCATTAAATTAAATGTTTGACTTAATGGCCCCAATACGCAAAAAGCGAACCGCATGGTTCGCTTTTTTTATTTACGAGGTTTGTCTATATCGCTTTGGGACAGAGACTTGTTATACCGTCGCTGGGCTAACAGGCTTTTGCCCCATGACGGATATACAGCTTAGTGGATTCCCATCATTCTGCAAATGCATGACCATCTTTCACGCATGGTCAAAATGGTGATTGACTGGTATGCTGTTGATAAATTTAAATATTAAAGGGTGCGTGAATTTCTGTGCTGCGTGATAGGTGGTAACTTCGCATGCGTGAAAGATGGGAATTTGCATATTAATATACTGTTAGAGTACCAAGGAAGAATCTGTGTCTCCTGAAGAAATCGAATTATACAAAGATGCCATCAAAATTGGAGTTCCAGCTATTGTCGGTTTGATGGCTGGACTGATCCCGTACTTGATTGAGCGAAAAAAAGTATCGGTTCAAAGACTAATAGAGAATGAAAAAGGTCGTCGGGAATTAATCATTAGTTTCTCTGAGGCTCTTTCAATATATATTGGCAGCTCGTCAGCATATATTTCCTATCTATTATCATCAGAGTTTAATTACGGTGAAAACAAGACTATCAAAGACTATGGACATCCATGATACACACTGGCTAGCTCGGATAGGAACTGATGATGATTACATGGTGCATTGTAATCGTTGAACTCGAAGGTGCGTTCATACAAGGTAATAGAGCGGCCTTTTATTGAGATAGATGCACGCAAGGTCATCACGCGTCATTGCTCACGCACATCAGTCCAATGGTAATCCCCCCGAAAATTAATCGCATGCAAAAGTAGAATTTTCTCGTATAGTAAATACAGGAGATTCAACATGAAAAAGTCACGTTACACGGACAGTCAGATCTTATCTATTCTCAAGCAGGCTGAGGCTGGTACACCTGTTCCTGAGCTCTGTCGTGAGCATGGAATGAGCAACGCAACCTTTTACAAGTGGCGTTCGAAATACGGTGGTATGGACGCATCCCTTATGGCGCGGATGAAAGAACTCGAAGATGAAAATCGACGGCTTAAAAAGATGTATGCGGAAGAACGCCTTAAAGCAGAGGTGATCTCAGAGGCGATGGCAAAAAAGTGGTGAAGCCCTGTGAGCGTCGATTGATGGCTCAGCGTTCGGTGGCGAACTATCACATCAGCATTAAAAGTGCATGCTATTGGTTTGGGATCAGCGAGACCTGCTATCGCTATAAATCGAAGCTTCAACCTGAGAATGAGTTGATAGCTCAAGAGTTAGTAACGCTGTGCAACAGTGAAGACTGCTCTGACTGGGGCTTTGGCCTGTGTTTTCACCATTTGCGGAACGTTAAAGGGTATACATGGAACCATAAGCGGGTTTATCGGATCTACTGCGAATTGGCTCTAAACTTACGTATTAGGCCAAAACGACGCCTGAATCGCCATACGCCAGAGCCTCTTAAAGAGCCGATTAAAACAAACCAAGTTTGGTCCGTGGACTTTATGCATGATCAGCTATCTGATGGCCGGAAGTACCGTTTATTCAATGTGATAGATGATTACAAACGTGAAGGTCTGGCGTCAGAACCTGATTTTTCAATGCCCACAGTACGAGTCACTCGGATCTTAGAGCAGCTCATCGAACAACGAACCAAACCTGTTGCGATCCGCTGCGACAATGGTCCTGAGTTCATTAGCCATGCGTTTATTAAATGGGCCAACAACCACGACATTCGAATCGATTATATTCAGCCAGGGAACCCACAACAAAACGCGTATATAGAAAGGTTCAACCGTACTATGAGGTTTGGCTTAGTGAGTAAGTATTTGTTTGACACACTTGAAGAGGTTCAAGATCGGGCGACCCAATGGTTATGGTTCTACAATCATCAACGACCACACCTTGCAAATGGAGGGTTCCCACCACTAAAAACGGCAGCATGAATTCTACGAATAAATGCGGTTAATAATGGGAGGATTACCCAATCAACTAGCACCACAGGCATGGGATTAGCCCCGCAAATCTGCCGAGCATGCCATTGGTATATCGCTAAACGTTCACGATTTAAATGATGATTACCGAGCAAGCGGTCCATACGTTTAATACAATGTTTGGGTGAGACCCTGCTGATTATATTGCACCCGAGTTCGGTCAAGGATAATGTGTCGCCATCCAAGAGTGATGTAGTGGCAACCATCAGAGAGTTAAGGCGTTTTTTGTGAATATTAGGGCACAGCCCAATAAGCATTTAGTGTAGAATTTGAATTTCGCGCATCCCGACAGCCTCCGCGCAGGGCTTGATAGAAAAGGTTTTTGGCGAAATCAATTAGCTTAAACAACGGGGGCCCCATCTCACCAACTGCGTCATTCGAACACTTAGTCGACCACTTACAACGCAGTGCTCAAATTTGCCAACAACTAACCAAAGAACAAGATCAACAAGCCTTACAGCAACAACTATTTGAGCAACTTCCCTTACCCGCTTTGCTTTTATCCGCAGCGGGTGAAGTATTGCAACTCAATCAACAAGCGCGACATGCCTTAGAAAAAACCACCGCAATAAATTTATACAATAATCGTCTGCAATTAGCCGAACACCATCTTCAGCGACAATTCAATCAAGGAAAAGACTATGGACATCCATGATAAGAAACATGGAGACAGCAACACCAATTGTTAAAGAAATTCCACTGCTATTATTTATTGTCATGCCGATTAACGTCTAAATTTACCGTTTTAGTGAGTTCCCATTGTTCACTGAGCTGATAACAAACTTCTCCCCGCAACTTACCCAACCAATACCACCCATAAGAGGCCACCTCCCTAAACCAAGTATTACGGTATCCCTATCCGTCACTATCAACGGTGTACACACTGGCTAGCTCAGATAGGAACTGATGATGATTACATGGTGCATTGTAATCGTTGAACTCGAAGGTGCGTTCATACAAAGTAATGGAGCGGCCTTTTATTAGATAGATGCACGTAAGGTCATCACGCGTCATTGCTCACGCACATCAGTCCAACCTACTAGCACCACAGGCATGAGATTAGCCCCGCAAATCTGCCGAGCATGCCATTGGTATATGGCTAAAAATTCACGATTTAGAGGGTGATTACCGAGCAAGCGGTCCATGCATTTAATGCAGTGTTTAGGTTCGGTTTGTGCTATTGCGCCCGAGTTCAATGAGAGACAATTTGTCGCAATCCAAGAGTGATGTAGGGGCAACCATCAGAGAGTTAAGGTGTTTTTTGTGAATATAAGGGCGCAGCCCAATAAGCATTTAGTGTAGAATTTCAATTTCGCACATCCCGAAAGCCTCCGCGCAGGATTTGATAGAAAAGGTTTTTGGCGAAATCAATTAGCTTAAACAACGGGGGGCGCGTCTACTTATATGAATTTCCAAGGGATTATCTAGATTGCGGTGTTAGGTGAATACAGAGAATTATCGAATGGAATTAAAGTGTCACTGTGGAAATGTTAGTTTAACATTAAGTTCGCTCCCTAAAGAAGTTGGCGAGTGTAACTGTTCTATTTGTCGTCGTTATGCTGCGGCTTGGGCGTACTTTTCTCCAGAGCAAATTCAAATCAATATGAATGAGAAAACTGCTTTTTATTGTTGGGGAGACAAAGAAGTAGAGTTTCATCGTTGCAACTCATGTGGCTGCCTGACGCATTACGTAACAACGCAGAAATGCTCCGAAAATATCTTGGCGGTCAATATGAGAATGGCTGAAAATAAAGTACTTTCAAATATTCTAGTTCGCAAGATCGATGGTGCATCATACTAACTCACCATATAAGGCGTTTAAAAAGAGCATAGACATCCATGATAAGAACCATGGAGACAGCAACACCGTTTGTGAAAGTAATTCCACTGCAATTATTTAGTCCTCTGGCGTTAATCATGCTGATTGGTGGCTGAATTCATCATTAATCACTCATCTTGATGATTTCTGAGGAAATACACGCCTCAGCAAAGCTGATGGAGAATGAATGGTTCGAAAGTAAGCTCGCACTTAAGTGCGATTTAGCAAACGTCTGCAGCAACTTAAACCGGCCGTTCGTTTGTGCCCCATATGCTGATGATATTGCCTGAGCAAGCTTTCTTGACCGACAGCCCCAGAAAAGTGCCGTTCAAACTCACCGCTTAAAATCAGCCACTGCGCTTCATTTATCCCTAAGCGTTGGATGATGGAACTTTCGCCACTGTCGATGTCACCCCGTTTATCCTCTCTTACCATGCGTCCGGTCATATCAACCAACTCAAGATAGTCTTTCAGCTCAAAGGGTAAGCCTTGGGGCATCTGCTCTCTTGGGTTACCCACAAAGGGAAACAGGTTTGTTGCCTGGGCTTGTTTTAGCTGAGCGGCTTTTGCTCGTCGTTGTACGCTGGTATGAGCAGAGCCCTCTGGTGTACTTGCCATCTTGGCTCTGATGGGGTTTAAGTCTACGTAAGCCATACACGCCATGAGTGCGGCTTCATCCAAAAGCGCTTGGGATTTAAAGCGTCCTTCCCAAAATCGACCGGTACATTGGTCTTCTTGATTGGCGGCTCGCGCAATGTGTTCGTTTAAATGGCGCATAAACCAGCTTAAGTCATACAGGCGAGTCCGATACACTTCGGCGGTGGCGCGAATGGCTTGTAGTTGCACCTCACTTAACTGCGGACGTAACTCAAGGTTGAGATACATCTGAGTCAGTAAGGTGCCCTGATGCAAACTATGCCAGCGTTCTAAGACTTCATCCATTGACCAAGCTTCTGCTTGCGGCTGATTAACATGTAGCACGAGGTGGGTATGATTACTCATGACAGCATAAGCACAAACATCAATGGCGAACACCGACGCTAATTTGAGCAGATAATCCTCGACCCACTGGCGGCGGTGCTCATAGCTTTTACCAGTTTGTTGGTCTTCGCCACACAGAAACGCCCGTCGAACACAACGGGAAACACAATGATAGTAGGGGGTATCCGATAAGCTCACTTGCGAGCGTCTTGACCGAGGCATGATAATAACTCCCCAAATAAATCACTATTGACAGTTTAGACCATAATAAACGTTTCGTTAGTTTGGGTGTCTTGTTTTCTCTCTGGTGTCTTGTTTTCTCTCTTTCTCCGGTGGCGTTTCGTTAGTTGAGGTGGGTGTCTTCTTTGACAGTTGGGTGTCTTGTTTTCTCTTTTGTTTTCTCTTGGGTGTCTTGCTTTCTCTCTCTCTTTCTCCTCTTGCTTTCTCTCGCTCAAGATAGTCGATGAGTTTTTTGATTTCGCATATTCATCCCAAAGCACAACACTATGTGGCTATTCATGATGATAAATCATTAGTAAAATAACGTTCTGAAATTTAAGGACCCGTAAAAACACCATGATTATTATAAGAAATTACCAAAAAACAGATGCATCAGAAACGTGGAAACTGAAGTATCACACGATCCGAAATATAAACATCAATGATTATTCTCTAGAACAGGTAACTGCCTGGGCTCCTGATAACTTAGACATGATTGTTTGGCAAAAGCGAGTGGATGATATGAATCCTTTTGTCGCAGAACTAAATGGGAAAATAGTCGGTTTCGCAGACTTGCAACAGGATGGATATATTGATCATTTTTTCTGTCATGCCGAATATCAAGGTATCGGCGTGGGTAGATTATTAATGGAGCGCTTATTTGCTAAAGGGCGCTCGGAAGGTATAAAGCGTTACTACTCACAGGTGAGTAAAACAGCCCGACCATTTTATGAACACTTTGGCTTCTGTGTCGTAAAAAAACAGAAAGTAGACATTAATGGACAGTTGTTAACTAACTTTGTAATGGAAAAGATTAACTAAAAGGTTACCGCATACACTTTATCTGCATTGGCGTGCAAGTTATCGCAATTGATTTTTGAGTATGCCATGAACGTTGTCCTAAAGCTTTCATTGATAGCACCACTGAAAAGTAATGCTATTCTGCCTTTTGGGATACTAAAAAGCAGAAGGACAGATTTCATACAAGCAGCCAAACTCGTTTTGTACAAATACGTATTAGCTGAATATCACTTTGAGACCTAAGGCGTAGAACTAATCAAGTGTACAAGCGTCATTTTGAGCTTATCAGTCACTACTTTAATTAAATACTAGTTTTTAGAACTTTGGATGTTCTTCAACACTCTCACAAACTTAGTTTAAAAATTAGGTGTTTTGAACGCCTTACGCCGCCTAGAGCAGACGCACAAACTTAATTCAATGGATACTGTAACAGATTTACCGTGCTTTTTTATTGGCTTTCAAAAAGCTCAATGGTAGAATGCCGCGCCTTTTGAATTGAAGTAATGACGTATTATGCATTCGTTCACTCATTCAATGAGGTACTGGTTAGGGTTTGGTCGCGAAACCTTAGCCTCATTTATTTATTTGGAGAAACACAATGTCTAATATCAAACTTGACGCTGAACTGCGTACTGACTTGGGGAAAGGTGCGAGCCGCCGCCTACGTCACGCAGATAAAGTTCCTGCTATCGTATACGGTGCAGGCCAAGAGCCTGTTTCAATTACGCTTGAGCAGCGCCACGTAATGAAAGCTCAAGAAGCGGAAGCTTTTTACTCAAGCATCATTACTGTAAACGTTGCTGGCACTGCCGTAGACGTGCTAGTAAAAGACATGCAGCGTCATGCTTACAAGCCACGTATTCAACACATCGACTTCCAACGTGTTGATAATAGCCACACCATTACTAAATCAGTACCACTGCACTTCTTAAACGAAGATTCAGCAGAAGCAGTGAAAAATGGCGGTAAAGTACACCACCTATCAACTGAGATCGAAGTAAGCTGTTTGGCTAAAGATCTACCTGAATACATTGAAGTAGACATCGCGAACCTAGAGTTAGGCGCTTCTATTCATGTTTCAGAAATCGCTCTTCCGGAAGGCGTCGTTTCTGTTGTTCTTGGTAAAGGTGAAAACCACGACCAAGCAGTAGTTTCTATCACAATGCCTAAAGGTATCTCTGAAGACGCTGCTGATTCTGAAGAAGCAGCTACTGAAGAATAGTGATAAACGAAATTCGTTTACTCGTGGGCCTGGGTAATCCAGGCCCCGAATATTCCGCGACCCGCCATAACGCTGGTGCATGGTTAGTCTCTCAACTAGCCAACAATCATCACATCCAATTAAAACCAGACAGTAAACACTTCGGATTGACCGGCCGTATTCAGTTGGCAGACCAAGAACTCCGTTTATTGATCCCTACAACGTTTATGAATCTCAGCGGTAAAGCCGTTGCATCCTTAGCTAAATTTTATCGTATCGAGCTTGAGCAAATCATGGTTGCTCACGATGAGCTTGATTTACCCCCTGGTGTCGCTCGCTTTAAAAAAGGTGGCGGACATGGCGGACATAACGGTCTGCGCGATATCATCAGTAAATTTGGCAATAACAAGGATTTTTATCGTTTACGGATAGGAATTGGACACCCGGGTCATAAAGACCGCGTTTCAGGCTACGTTTTAGGAAAAGCTCCTAAAAGCGACCAACAACAGATTGATGATGCAATTGATGAAGCGGTGCGCAGTACCGATATTTTGCTTAAAGATGGTTTAAGCAAAGCAATGAATCGATTACATAGTTACAAAGCGGGCTAAGCCCCTAGACAATAGGTAATATTATGGGATTTAAATGTGGCATCGTTGGTTTACCAAATGTGGGTAAATCAACCCTTTTTAACGCTTTGACTCAAGCCGGCATTGAAGCTGCAAATTTTCCATTTTGTACTATTGAGCCAAATACCGGCGTAGTGCCGGTACCTGACGAGCGCCTAAATGCATTGGCTGAAATTGTAAACCCACAACGCATATTACCCACCACCATGGAATTTGTAGACATTGCAGGGTTGGTTGCGGGTGCATCTAAGGGAGAAGGTTTAGGTAACAAATTTTTAGCAAACATCCGTGAAACGGATGCCATTGGACATGTGGTTCGTTGCTTTGAAAATGACAACATCGTGCACGTGTCAGGTAAAGTTGACCCCGCAGAAGACATCGACACAATTAACACCGAGCTAGCCTTGTCTGATTTAGATACCTGTGAAAAAGCTCAGATCCGGGTTGCTAAAAAAGCCAAAGGTGGCGACAAAGAGGCCAAATTTGAGTTAGAGGTATTGGTAAAAGTACAAGCCCACCTCGAAGCTGACTTAATGCTACGTAGCTTAGACTTAAGCAAAGAAGAAAAAGCAGCCATCGCTTACATGAACTTCTTAACCGCGAAACCAACCATGTACATTGCCAACGTGAACGATGATGGTTTCGAGAATAATCCTTACTTAGATAAAGTAAAAGAGATCGCCGCGAACGAAAATGCTGCCGTAGTGGCTGTTTGTGCGGAAATAGAAAGCGAAATCGCCGAACTAGACGCAGAAGAAAAAGCCGAGTTTATGGACGAAATGGGCTTGGAAGAGCCCGGACTCAACCGAGTGATTAGAGTAGGTTACGAGTTGCTCGACTTGCAGACCTATTTCACCGCAGGCGTGAAAGAAGT
This sequence comes from Agarivorans sp. QJM3NY_33, assembly GCF_050870865.2. NCBI lineage: Bacteria > Pseudomonadati > Pseudomonadota > Gammaproteobacteria > Alteromonadales > Alteromonadaceae > Agarivorans > Agarivorans sp. QJM3NY_33. The sequence goes on along the minus strand of NZ_CP194039.2, from coordinate 1,788,981 downwards.
GCGAGCTTGGACCGTGCCTGTTGGCGCTACAGGGCCCCAGGCAGCAGGTAAGATTCATACCGACTTTGAAAAAGGTTATATTCGCGCGGAAGTGGTTGGTTATGACGACTACATCGAATACAAGGGTGAATCTGGCGCAAAGGTAGCTGGTAAATGGCGTCAAGAAGGGAAAACTTACGTGGTTAAAGATGGTGATGTGATTCACTTCTTATTTAACGTTTAAACCTTAGAACTTCACAAAAAGCCAACCTTAGGTTGGCTTTTTTATTGTTTAATGTACTCATTCACCTTACTTACCCATGGACATAGCACCTACTTTTTACCTCAATCAATGATATTTTCTAGGCTTAGCGACCTAAGGTTATTATTTAGCTCCATAGACAAGCCTTCGATGCCTTATACCAACCTCACTCATTATTGGTTGATTGTTACTGGCAAATCCGCGCTAACTGCGTGATGTATCTTGTAATTAGAGCCACGAGTTACGGCACTTTATACCTCGTTATCGACAGATTTATGCAGCGCAATAAGTTGCTTATATAATGAATCAGATTAGTATTAAGCCGTAAGCTATTTACACTCATTGCGCACGCTTAAACCAATCACCCCATTCAGAACGCAGAGACCATTGATGAGTTCAAACATGCACTTCGCATTCATGCCAAGACACCATCACAAGTCATAAAAATTTGAAATAATACCGTGTTCAAAATTAGCGCACATACAGGCTAAAAGGACTAATTGGCCACAAAGCAAACAGTCAAGTTGTACAAACAAGCCTCATCGCGTACACAAACTGTTCAAACAGACTTTTTTGCAGTTTTTTGGAAAAAAAACGGTTGACGCTCCTAGGACAGATACGCATAATACGCGCCGTTAACAACGCAAAGCGTCGTTCACAAGGCTATGTAGCTCAGCTGGTTAGAGCACAGCACTCATAATGCTGGGGTCGCAGGTTCAAGTCCCGCCATAGCCACCATCGTTCTCACTACCAAGAGTCTGATGTAAAACAATTTGCGGGAGTGGCGGAATTGGTAGACGCGCTAGATTTAGGTTCTAGTATCGCAAGGTGTGAGAGTTCAAGTCTCTCCTTCCGCACCATCTTTCTTGAGAAAGATACAATTTGTAGGGATATCGCCAAGCGGTAAGGCAGCGGCTTTTGATGCCGCCATTCGTTGGTTCAAATCCAGCTATCCCTGCCACCTTTTAAAGCTTGAGTATTTATACTTGAGTTAAACAACAAGAACTAAGATTCTTGGTTGTTGGTCTACACTTTAGGGTGAAGATTATCGAAACATTGTTTCGAGTGTAAGTTTCTGCAGGGATATCGCCAAGCGGTAAGGCAGCGGCTTTTGATGCCGCCATTCGTTGGTTCAAATCCAGCTATCCCTGCCACTTTTATTGTCCTCAAGTTTATCACTTGAGAATGCAGTAACTGATTAGGGTAATTTACCCAGGTAAGACAGTAAGTACTATGTCGTAGACTAGCGTTTGCTTTCCCTGCCGATAAATTTGTAGTGTTGCTTAGCAACATTATAGATGGCTATGTAGCTCAGCTGGTTAGAGCACAGCACTCATAATGCTGGGGTCGCAGGTTCAAGTCCCGCCATAGCCACCATCATTCTCACTATCAAGAGTCTGATGTAAAACAATTTGCGGAAGTGGCGGAATTGGTAGACGCGCTAGATTTAGGTTCTAGTATCGCAAGGTGTGAGAGTTCAAGTCTCTCCTTCCGCACCATTCTTCTTTAGTGAAGAAGACAATTTAAAGAGTTTTGTAGGGATATCGCCAAGCGGTAAGGCAGCGGCTTTTGATGCCGCCATTCGTTGGTTCAAATCCAGCTATCCCTGCCACCTTAAAAGGCCTGCTTTTTAGCAGGCCTTTTTCTTTGGTCAATTCACAGCGAATAAAAAAACCTGCATCGAGCAGGCTTTCACTTGTTTAACATTTCTGTTGTCTGGTTATATATCACCCAGTGCATACTTCAAGGCCCAATCTTTGATGGGACCACTCCCCTGCGCACCTTTGATCGCCAGTTGGCGTAACCGCTGAACGGGTGTTAGGGAATTCGAAAACAGCAAATAAAATAAATCCATCCCCGTTTGCATCATCAAGTTATCAGGACGACGCCGCACATTGAAGCTGCGCAAGGCCTTGTCTTTATTCGCTAAACCATAATGCTCAATTTGCGCAAGCAAGCACTTCACATCACGGTAGCCAAGATTCACGCCCTGCCCAGCCAAGGGGTTAATGGTGTGCGCAGCATCACCAATCACCACCGCACTCTGTTTCAGATAACGATTCACATGCCGGCGAGTCAATGCAAAACTGCCACTATCTAAGATCTCAATCGCTCCAGGAAGTCTCGGGAATTCTGCTTCAATGCGTTTTTTAAGCTGTAATTTGTTGAGTTGCTTTAATCCACGTACAGTATCTTTGGCATCATACCAAATGAGTGCAGCGTGCTGATTGGCTAGTGGTAGAAAAGCTCGAGGACCGCTAGGGAAAAATTGTTGCCAAGTAGCCGTTTGCTGCGGTGCATCAAGTTTAACGTTAATCGCAAAACAGTCGTGGCGATAGTCCCAAGCAGTGATGCCTAAGCCCAATTGTTGACGCATACTGGAGTTTGCACCATCAGCCACCACCATCAGTTTGGCGGTGATCTCAGAACCATCAACCGACAGCACTACACCTTCACTAGTATTACTCACTAATCGGCTTTGCTTGGCTATTCTACAAACCACACCGGAGAGTTGATTCGCCTGCCAAAGTCCCAATTGAATAATTCGATTTTCAACCATAAAACCTAACTCAGACAAATTAAGCTGGGCAGAATCAAAAATTAATTTATCCAGAGGATCTTCCCAGACTTGTAGCTGCTGATAGGGACATACACGCATCGCGCAAATGGCAGACCAAGCTTGTAATTTCTTTAACAATTGTACACTGGCGTGACTAATCGCACTCACCCGCAAATCGAGTGCTTGACTGGGTTGGTAAGCCTCCGGTACATAAGACTCAATCATTAATACGCGCAAACCTTGCAAGGCAAAACCTTGAGCACTGGCAGCACCGATCATGCCGCCACCCACAACCACTACATCAAATTTTTCCACTCGAACCACATTAGCCAAATCGTTTGCAGCAAGTTTAACCCGAAGCCTAGAGTTGAAGCTAATCTTGCCGACAATAATTCAATTCGATATCAATACTCAGCACTGCTAGACGTTTTTTACCTCTCCGGCCACGAAAGCATACAATTGACGCTGGTCAGAACCAATATAAACCAGTAAAATATGCGTCCTTTTTCAACGATGTAATAATGAGTAAAACGATGGGAAATAAGCTGCATATCAAAACTTGGGGCTGCCAAATGAACGAGTATGACTCCTCTAAAATGGCCGACCTACTAGATGCGACCCATGGTTTTCAGCTAACTGAAGAAGCCAATGAAGCCGATGTACTGCTATTGAATACTTGTTCTATTCGAGAGAAAGCTCAAGAGAAGGTATTCCACCAGCTTGGCCGTTGGAAAACCCTGAAACAAAAAAATCCTAATTTGGTGATTGGCGTAGGTGGTTGTGTGGCCTCACAAGAAGGCAAAGCTATCCGCGAACGCGCACCTTACGTAGACATTGTATTTGGCCCGCAAACCCTACATCGCTTGCCTGAAATGATCAAACAAGTGAAAGGTGGCGAGAAATCGGTAGTAGACGTAAGCTTCCCTGAAATTGAAAAATTTGATCGGTTGCCTGAACCTCGTGCCGAAGGCGCTACTGCCTTTGTATCCATTATGGAAGGCTGTAGTAAGTATTGTACCTTCTGTGTAGTACCTTATACCCGTGGCGAAGAAGTCAGCCGCCCCTTAGATGATGTACTCTATGAGATCGCCTCACTGGCAGAACAGGGCGTTCGCGAAGTCAACTTGCTGGGACAAAATGTAAATGCTTTCCGTGGTCTCCAGCACGACGGCAGTATCTGTAGTTTCGCCGAATTGCTACGTTACGTCGCCAGCATTAATGGCATTGACCGTATTCGTTTTACCACCAGTCATCCAATTGAGTTTACTGACGATATTATCGAAGTGTATGCTGATACGCCTGAATTAGTCAGCTTCTTACACTTACCGGTACAAAGCGGCGCCGATCGGATCCTCAACTTGATGAAGCGTGGCCATACTGCAATCGAATATAAATCGATTATTCGCAAACTACGTAAGGCTCGCCCTGATATCGAAATCAGCTCCGACTTCATTGTTGGCTACCCAGGTGAATCTACCGAAGACTTTGCCAATACCATGAAACTAATCGAGCAGGTTAACTTCGACATGAGCTATAGCTTTGTCTACAGCGCCCGTCCAGGAACACCAGCGGCAGATCTACCAGACGATGTGAGCGAAGCCGAGAAGAAACAACGTCTGTATATCTTGCAAGAACGGATCAACCAGCAAGCCATGCAGGTGAGTCGTCGAATGCTGGATAGCGAACAGCGGATTTTAGTAGAAGGTCCCTCGAAGAAAAACCCAATGGAATTACGTGGACGTACCGAGAACAATCGGGTGGTCAACTTCGAAGGCGGTCACCAACTGGTTGGTCAATTTGTTGATGTGAAGATCGTCGACGTATTTGCTCATTCTTTACGTGGTGAATTACTCCGAACTGAGCAACAAATGCAGTTGCGAAATGACGTCGCTCCTGCCACTATTATCGACAAAACCGATGGGCAAGCAAACCACCTAGGCGTGGCAAGCTTTACCCCTTAGTTGCAGTCTATGCTAACCCCTTAAGGAGTAGCGGCAGGTTTCTTAAAACCTGCCCATAAAACAATTTGAGTAATAAAATCAATTCCATTGAAATTTATCTGGAGCCCGCTTCCAGCCCTCGTCTCGCTCAATTATGTGGCCCTCTCGATGACAACCTCAAACAGTTAGAAAAACGCTTAGGGGTTGAAATCAGCTATCGGAATAATCAATTTCAAATTACCGGTCGTCATGGCATCTGTCTAATTACGGCGAGTATTTTGCGCACTCTTTACGTAGAGACGGCACCTCTTAAAGGTGGAGATATACCGGAGTTAAGTCCTGAAAAAGTGCACCTCGCTATTCAAGAGAGCCAAGCCCTGGAGCAAGACGAAGAAGGGAGCCCTCACTACGGCAAGCAGTTAAACATTAAGACCAAACGGGGCGTCATTAAACCACGCACCCCAAATCAAGCCACTTATATTAGCAACATGCTTGGTCACGATGTCACTTTTGGTATTGGCCCTGCTGGTACGGGTAAAACTTACCTCGCGGTAGCATGTGCGGTTGATGCCTTAGAACGTCAGGAAGTGAGACGAATTTTGCTCACCCGCCCAGCCGTTGAGGCAGGTGAAAAATTGGGTTTCTTACCCGGCGATTTAAGCCAAAAGGTTGACCCATATTTACGTCCACTTTATGACGCACTATTTGAAATGCTTGGTTTTGAAAAGGTTGAACGACTCATCGAGCGCAATGTGATTGAAGTCGCACCACTAGCTTACATGCGTGGCCGAACCCTGAATGATGCCTACGTTATTTTAGACGAAAGTCAAAATACAACTGTAGAGCAGATGAAAATGTTTTTGACTCGAATTGGCTTTAACTCGCGCGCGGTGATCACCGGAGATATTACTCAAGTCGACTTACCTCGCCATCAAAAATCTGGCTTGCGGCATGCCATCGAAGTACTGAGCGAAGTGGAAGCTTTAAGTTTTAACTTCTTCCAAGCCGCAGATGTGGTACGCCATCCAATTGTCGCCGCGATCGTCGAAGCCTACGAGCAACAAGATGAACGAGACCGTATTGCAACTGAAAAACAACAGCAACGCCGTGCCACTCAGCAGCTCAATCAAACGAGTGAGCAATAAAATGGCGATGGTTGATTTACAGATCGCCACAGGTGATAAACAAAACTTGCCTACCGTAAGCGCTTTTGAAGCTTGGCTAAATGCGACCCTAGTTGAACAAGCGCAAGATATCGAATTAACCATTCGCATCGTCGATGAAGCAGAAAGTCAGGCGCTCAATCACCAATACCGAAATAAGGATAAACCCACCAACGTATTATCCTTCCCCTTTCAGGCTCCTCCCGGAATACAATTGCCTTTATTGGGTGATTTAGTAATATGTCGACAAGTGGTTGAATACGAAGCCCAACAGCAGGGTAAAGCTGTTTTCGACCATTGGGCACACATGGTTGTACATGGTTGCCTTCATCTGCTAGGTTATGATCATATTGATGAGCAAGACGCAATAGAAATGGAAGCTTTAGAAGTTGCCGTGCTCACCAAACTGGGTATTAGCGACCCCTATTAAACAACTAGGTAAAAACAAGTATATGAGCGACGACAACCCTCACTCGAGCAACGGCTCAGCTAAAAAAGGTTGGCTAGACAAAATAGTTCAACTCATGCAAGGCGAGCCGAAGAGTAAAGAGGACTTGGTAGAAGTAATTCAAGACGCCAATCAACGCGAGCTGATCGACCAAAATACCCGCGAGATGATCGAAGGGGTGCTCGATGTATCGAGTCAACGAGTGAGAGACATTATGATCCCTCGCTCCCAGATGGTCACGTTAGACATCAGCCAAACCATCGCTGAAATTTTACCAACACTTACCGAAGCGCGACACTCGCGATTTCCGGTGATAAATGAAGACAAGGACCATATCGAAGGTATTTTGCTCGCCAAAGACCTACTCGGCTATGCGTTCAGTCAAGATGCAGCCAGCACACCACTGAGCCAAGTGATTCGCCCCGCGGTGGTGGTACCAGAAAGTAAACGCATCGATAAGTTATTAAAAGAATTCCGTAGCAAACGCTACCATATGGCCATTGTGGTGGATGAGTTTGGCGGCGTCTCTGGCCTTGTAACCATCGAGGACATTTTAGAAATCATCGTAGGCGATATTGAAGATGAATTCGCCAACGAAGAAAGTCTGCAAGATGACATTCGCCGAATTAATGACAAAACCTACTCAGTGAATGCCTTGACCGACATCGAAGATTTTAATCATTATTTTAAATCTAATTTTAGTGATGACGAAGTAGATACTATCGGCGGCTTGGTGACCCATGCCTTCGGCCATCTTCCTGGACGAGGTGAAAGTATTACCGTAGAAGGTTACCATTTCAAAATTCGCACCGCAGACCGCCGTCGCTTAGTCCAGCTACAGGTCAGCATTCCTGAAGAGAATGCCAATCAATTGAATATACAAGACTAATATGCCCTTATTGTTAAGCCCGCGGCTAAGTCTATTAGCCGCTTTAGTCAGTGGTTTAATCGCCCCTTTTGCCTTTGCGCCCTATGGTTATTGGCCACTCATGCCACTATCATTACTGGCTTTATTAGGACTACTCAAGCCCAGTCGTTCCGGTTTTAAGCTCGGTTTCTGTTATGGTTTAGGCTGGTTTGGTTACGGGGTTCACTGGGTCCATGTGAGCATGGCCGAATTTGGCGGAATGCCATTGATAGCCAGCCTCAGTTTAATGGCCTTATTAACCTGTTATTTAGCACTTTATCCCGCCCTCGCTTGCTACTTAGCCAATCAATGGCGAGGAAAACGCCGTTGGGTATTTTACTTGGCTTGGTTTCCCGCTTGCTGGCTACTCAGCGAATGGTTAAGAAGTTGGGTTCTCACTGGTTTTCCTTGGTTACAACCTGGCTATAGCCAAATCGACTCTCCATTGGCGAGCATCGCCCCAATATTTGGCTTATACGGCGTCACTTGGTTAGTCTTGCTGTTGGCTGCTGCGAGTGCCCTGCTAATCACCATTCAAGGAAAAATGCGCTGGCTAGCCGCTGTTATAGTCGCGACTCCGCTACTTGTCGGCTGGTTATTTCAAGGCCACGCTTGGACCACCGCGCAGACACCAATTCAAGTCGCTTTAGTGCAAGGAGACGTACCATTAGACATCAAATGGTTACCCGAGAATCGTGCTGAGAGCTTGAGCATGTATCAACAACAAACCCTAAACATAGAACAAGCCGATGTGATTATTTGGCCAGAGTCGGCGATTGCAGCCATCGAATATCAAGTGATCGACTTTCTGCATGACTTAGATGGACAATTACTCCAGCGGCAACAAGCATTGATCACTGGCGTCATCGCTCATGACCTACAAAGCAATCGCTACTACAACGCGCTAATCACCCTAGGGCAGCAAACCGAGCAAGTTGCTGCCAGCGCCAGTTACTACTACGAAAACCCTAATCGTTATTATAAGAATCACTTATTACCGATCGGCGAGTTTGTTCCCTTCGAGGATTTGTTAAGACCTCTCGCGCCATATTTTAATTTGCCAATGTCTTCATTCGCCCGCGGTGAAGAAAACCAAAATAATTTACAGGTAAAAGGACATCACTGGCTTGCAGCCATTTGTTATGAGATCGCCTTTGGTGAGCTACTCAGGCCACAATTAACCGATACAACGGATGCCATTGTAACAGTGAGTAACGACGCTTGGTTTGGCCATTCCATTGGACCTCAGCAGCATTTAGAAATTGCTCGCATGCGCGCTCTCGAATTTGGCCGTCCAGTGCTACGGTCAACGAATACCGGGGTCACTGCAATTATTAATCGCTTTGGCAAGATCCAACAACGAGCGCCAGAATATCAACAGCTGACTCTCAGCGGTGCGGTCACGCCAGCTACTGGCGCGACGCCCTATCAACGCTTGGGTTTATGGCCAATCGCCTTGCTCATCCTATTCGGTTTTGCCACGGCTCTGCCCTACTGGCTAAAACGCCGCTCAGTCAAAGCTTAATCCTCCACATGGCTCATGGGGTGGCGATAGAAACGCTCCCCTTGGCATTTCGGACAAGCATCGATAATGGTGGGGTGCCATAGGGCGGTGTGCTCACCACATTGAGCACATTCAAGAACCCCCAAACCAATCAACTCTCCACGCTGGTAAATACCTTGATGTTGCAGATCACCAAGCAACTCATGCCATTCCACTTGGCTCGGGTCACTTAATTTGGCTAACCAATACCAAATACTCTGTTTAAGCATCTCCATCGACGGACTTTCCTCATAGGCGCGACGATAGTCATCCCGCCAGTCACTCAAGTCTCGTCGCACGTAGTTAGCAATCAGCTGCCATTCATCCTTACTTAAGTCACTCGCTGCATGCAAATACTCTTGAGTGGCATCAATGAGTTTAGATAACTCCTCACGACTCACTTCGCCACTTTGCTGAATACGCTGTTCTAAATCTTTAACAAAGGCCTGATAGGCTTTAATTCGTTTTGGCATACCCACCCACTCCTTAAGATTAGCTTCTTAGTTAAGCATAGCCTGTTTGCTTACCTATGAATGTGCGCTAAACACAGTTTATTCTGGAATACCAATCGACTGTAGACAGCATGCCATGGCGCTTTATCAAAAACTGACTTTCGTTTATCTCCGAGAAAATCCCTACTCATTTGTGATAAAAAACCAAGCACAACAAACCTCAACACAAAGATAAACAGGGCCTAGCTATTGTTGTCAGCAAGCGGACTCGGTATCCTATGCGGATCGAGTACGGTAGCTTATGCTGCCATGTCCAAATTTTGGTTCATTCTGGAAGAATCCACAGATGCAAGAGCAATACAATCCACGTGAAATTGAAACCAAAGTGCAACAGCACTGGGAGCAAGCACAAACGTTTAAAGTCGTTGAACAGCCAGGAAAAGAAAAATTTTATTGTCTGTCGATGTTCCCCTACCCAAGTGGTCGTTTACACATGGGCCACGTGCGCAACTACACCATTGGTGATGTCGTATCACGCTACCAGCGCATGCAGGGTAAAAATGTGATGCAACCAATGGGTTGGGATGCTTTTGGTTTACCTGCCGAAAACGCTGCGATTAACAACAATACCGCACCAGCTAAATGGACTTACGAAAACATTGAGTACATGAAAACTCAGCTAAAACAGCTAGGCTTCGGTTACGACTGGGACCGCGAGCTGGCAACTTGTAAGCCAGATTACTATCGTTGGGAGCAGTGGTTTTTCACCAAGCTTTATGAGAAAGGTTTAGTTTACAAAAAAATGGCCACCGTGAATTGGGACCCGGTCGATCAAACCGTACTCGCCAATGAACAAGTGATCGACGGTCGCGGCTGGCGCTCTGGAGCTTTAGTTGAGCAAAAAGATATTCCGCAGTGGTTTATTAAGATCACCGCTTATGCGCAAGAGCTATTAGATGACTTAGACCAGCTAGATGACTGGCCAGAACAAGTTAAAACCATGCAACGAAACTGGATCGGCCGCTCCGAAGGCGTCGAAATGCAGTTTGGTTTAGAAAATAGCGACCAACAATTCTCAATTTACACGACCCGCCCTGACACCGTCATGGGGGTCACTTATGTGGGTATCGCAGCACAGCACCCACTCGCCCTAGAAGCTGCGAAAACCAACCCAGACTTAGCCGCTTTCATAGATGAATGTAAAAACAACAAAGTAGCCGAAGCCGATATGGCGACGATGGAGAAGAAAGGCATGGCCACCGGGCTAAATGCCGTTCATCCGCTAACTGGCAAGCTGGTGCCAATTTGGGTAGCTAACTTTGTATTAATGGGTTACGGCTCTGGAGCTGTCATGGCGGTTCCCGCCCACGACCAACGAGACTATGAATTTGCTCAAGCCTACGGCTTAGAAATTGTTGGTGTAATTAAACCAAGCGACGCAGCACTAGACCTATCAGAGCAAGCCTTTACCGAAAAAGGCGAGGTGTTCAACTCTGGTGAATTTGACGGCTTAGAATTTAAGGCCGCTTTTGATGCGGTAGCCGCCAAACTTGAATCGATTGGCAAAGGGAGCAAACAGGTTAACTTTCGCCTACGAGACTGGGGCGTTAGCCGACAACGCTATTGGGGTACCCCCATTCCAATGCTTAACCTTGCCAATGGTGATGTGGTTCCCGTCCCAGAAGACCAACTACCAGTTGTGCTACCAGAAGACGTAGTGATGAATGGCGTTACCTCGCCAATCAAAGCCGACCCGGAGTGGGCAAAAACTGAGTTTGAAGGGCAAGTAGCCTTCCATGAAACCGACACCTTCGATACCTTTATGGAATCCAGCTGGTATTACGCTCGTTACTGTAGCGCCAATAATCAGGATGTGATGCTCGACCCCGAGCAAGCCAACTACTGGCTACCAGTCGATCAATATATTGGCGGGATCGAACATGCCATCTTGCACTTATTATATGCTCGTTTCTTCCACAAATTATTACGCGATGCTGGTTTAGTCGAGTCAGACGAACCTTTCAAACGCTTATTAACTCAAGGAATGGTACTTGCCGATGCCTTCTACTATGAAGACGAAAAAGGCGGCAAAGTATGGGTTTCGCCTGTCGATGCAATTACCGAAAAAGACGAAAAAGGCCGAATTACTAGCGCCAAAACAGCCACTGGAAAAGTCTTGGTTTACGCTGGTATGAGCAAGATGTCGAAATCGAAAAATAACGGTATTGACCCGCAAGTGATGGTAGACAAATACGGGGCTGATACGGTTCGTTTGTTCATGATGTTTGCGGCTCCGGCAGAGCAAACACTTGAATGGCAAGATAGTGCTGTAGAAGGCTCGCTACGCTTTTTGCGTCGAATTTGGAAGTTCAGCTTTGAACATATTAACGCAGGCACAGCGGGCGCAGTCAATCTGGCAAGCCTCAGTACCCAGCAAAAAGATCTACGCCGTGAAGTACACAAAACCATTGCCAAAGTAAGTGATGACGTTGGCCGTCGTCAAACCTTTAATACAGCGATTGCTGCAATTATGGAATTGATGAACAAACTGACGAAAGCTGACCAGTCTGATGCAAATACTCGTGCGGTAACCCGCGAAGCAATCAACGCCGTGGTATTAATGCTATCGCCTATCACCCCTCATATTTGTGACCAACTTTGGACACTTTTGGGAAATCAGGGCGAGATTGATACTGCGGATTGGCCTATTGCCGACGAAGACGCCATGGTTGAAGATAGTAAACTCATCGTCATTCAAGTCAATGGCAAGCTACGAGCTAAACTCACCGTAGCCGCTGACGCGAATCAAGACACCGTTCAGGCCTTAGCCATGAGCGATGAAAATGTAAGCAAATTTGTTGATGGAAAAACTGTACGTAAAGTAATTTACGTTGCTGGTAAATTACTCAACATTGTTGCCAACTAAACCTTAGGCGGAGTCTGTTAGCAGATTCCGCCATTTTAAATACGAGCAAGTATGAATCTTAAAAACCTGCGCTATGGATTGCTAATCCTGAGTCTAAGTATACTCAGCGCTTGTGGCTTTGCCCCTCGTGGTAGCTATTTACTCGATGAAAAACTCACCCAAGTTTATTTGTCTTCTAGTGATGAATTTAGCCCCCTAATCCGTGAGCTAAAACGTCAGTTAGCACAAAACAATGTTCAGGTGATTGATTCCCCTCAAGAGGATATTCCCACTCTTCATATTGGTGGTGAAGAAATAAATAAGCGAACCTTGTCATTATTTGCCAATGGACAAGTCGCCGAATATGAGCTGAGTTACCGTGTTGCTGGCTACCTCCAGATTGCCGATGTTGGCAACTACCCACTAACGGTACAATTACACCGAGACTTCCAAGATAACCCCTTAGCCGCTTTAGCCAAGCAACGAGAGCGCGAGCTCCTATACACCGAGTTACGGGGAATGGCCGCCGACCAAATCATGCGTCAATTAGCGACGGTAAGCTGGTAGCATGCGGATCTTCGCCGATCGGCTTGTGCAGCAAGATATCGCGAGCACTCACTGTTTCTTAGTCGCGGGCGAAGAACCACTGATTAAAATAGAAGCCATCGACTTTATTCGTCAGCAGCTACAGCAACACGGGCTAGCAGAAGAACGAATAAAATTCACTCAAGACACCGACTTTGAGTGGCCCAGCATTGTTGATGCAATGTCTGAATTATCACTGTTTAGTCAGTATCGGCTGATAGAGCTGCAACTCGATAAAGTTCCTGATAAATCCACACAAACTCAACTTGAGCAAGTGCTCAAATTGGTCAATCCAGAAACGCGATTATTACTCAGCCTGCCTAAACTCAGCAAAACCAGTGAAAAACAGGCTTGGTACCAACAGCTGGAAAAACACGGTTTAGTGGTGATGGTTTATACACCTGAAGGGAGCCAATTACAGGCTTGGATCCGGCAGCGCCTTCAACAACATCATTTAAACCCAAATCATGAGTTAATCGCCCTCTTGTTGCATTACTACGAGGGTAATTTACTGGCTCTGAATCAAGCAGTTGCTAATATCGCACTGCGTTGGGGACCACAACTCCCCAGCTTAAAAGAGATTGAATCAGGCTTATCACATGCCAATCACTTTTCAAGTTTTCAACTAGTAGATGCCTTACTTGCGGGGGAGTTTCAGCGCGGTTTACTGATCATCAAACAGCTCCGCCTAGAAGGCGAAGAACCCACCTTAATAAACTGGGCGCTGGATAAAGAATTTAAACTCTTAGAACGATTGCAACAACAGCCAAGCAACCACCATTCAAGTTTATTTAAACAACATGGGGTATGGAACAAGCGCCAAGGCTTAATCAGTCAGGCAGCTAAACGTTACAACGCGCAGCAAATCAATCGAGCTAGGCTACAAATTGCAGCCATCGACCAAGCGATTAAACAATTTGCTGGAGAGCAAGCTTGGCATCAATTAGAACGTTTAGTTTTCGAACTCGCGTCAGTACAACATGAGCCCGCTTAAATTATTTTTTGGCGGATCCTTTGATCCGATCCACCTTGGCCATTTACGCAGTGCCGAGCAACTACTCACGCAAACCAAGGCTTTAGATTTAACCCTACTCCCAAATGCCTTATCACCATTAAAAGCTCGCCAACATGCCTCTGCAGCCCAACGCAAGCAGCTGCTAGAGCTAGCCTTAATCAATCACCCGAAGTTACATATAGACTGGCGGGAAGTTGATCGAGGCGGCCATTCTTATACCAACGAAACCTTACAGCAATTGGCCACCGAATATCCCACTAACGCGATTGGTTTTGTCATGGGGCTAGACTCATTTAATCAACTCGATCGCTGGCATCATTGGCAAAATTTATGCGATCATGCTCATCTACTGGTCATCGCACGCCCCGGCTACCCCCTCAACATTTCTGAAGCGCTGGCCCAGTGGTTAGCCCCTAAGCACTGCCAGCAGCTACAACAACTCAATCAACAACGTGCAGGTAAGGTCTACTTTTGTGAATTAGAACCCATGGCAATTTCATCGACCCAAATTCGTCAGATGCTTTCTAAAGGGGCTAGCTTAGCGCAACTTGAAACGAAACTTTCTCCCGCCGTCGCTCATTATATTGTGCAACATAAGCTCTATGGCGCTTAACCTAGCTTGACCGAGCGTGGTATACTCACTTTTTAGTTCAAATTTGGGGTTGATTTGTTGCAAAACAAAAAACTAATCGATTTTGTGATCGATAAAATCGAAGATATGAAAGGTCGAGATATTCAAAGTCTAGACGTAAGCCAATTTTCCAGTGTGACCGATACTATGATCATCTGTAGTGGTAATTCTAAACGTCATGTGAAATCCATTGCTGATAATGTGATTGCCGAATCTAGACGCGCAGAATTTGAGGTTATCGGCTTAGAAGGTGTGGCAGAATCTGAATGGGTATTAGTTGATTTAGGCGATGTGGTATTACATATAATGCAAGACAGCGCTCGAGACTTTTATCAACTAGAAAAACTGTGGGCACCAAACCACGCAGAGTCTAAAGCTGGATGAAGATCCAACTAGTGGCGGTCGGCACCAAAATGCCCAGTTGGGTAGAAACCGCTTATCAAGAGTATGCTCGTCGCTTTCCTAAAGATATGCCGCTAGAGCTAGTCGAAGTCAATGCTGGAAAGCGCGGCAAAAATGCCGATATTAAACGCATCCTCGACAAAGAAGGGGAAGCCACCCTTGCGGTGATCCCCAAAGGCAACCGCGTGGTGACTCTGGAAGTAACGGGTAAGCCTTGGACGACCCCTCAGTTAGCACAGCAATTGGAACTCTGGAAAATGGATGGCAGAGATGTCAGCCTATTAATTGGTGGCCCCGAAGGCTTAGCGCCCAGTTGCATCGATATCGCTGAACAACGTTGGTCTCTATCGGCGCTGACGTTGCCTCATCCTATGGTAAGAGTGATCGTTGCTGAAACGCTCTATCGCGCTTGGAGCATTACCGCCAACCATCCTTACCATCGGGAATAGTTACTAAGATATGCCAAGACAACGCGTCGCAATGCGAGATCACTCGGCTGAATCACGATTATTTATTCGTCGTAGTTTGGTCTCGATTGTTGGTATTTTTCTGCTCATTTGTGTGCTTTTAGCAAACCTTTACTATCTGCAATTTGAACAGCATGAAACCTATACCACCCGCTCGGATGATAATCGAATTAAGGTTCTGCCGCTCGCCCCACCCCGAGGTTTAATCTATGACCGAAACGGGGTTCTACTGGCAGAAAATCGGCCCAACTTCAGCATAGAAATTATTCCTGAGAAGGTGAACGATCTCGAGACACTAATCCAGCAGCTCAGCCAGTTGCTAAACTTAAGCGAAACTGACGTTGAACGTTTTTACCAAACTAAACAACATACTCGTCGCTTTAAGCCGGTGGTACTAAAGTCACAGCTAAGCGAGCAACAAGTGGCGATGTTTAGTGCCCAACAACATAAATTTCCAGGCGCGAGTATCGAAGCGAGCCTAACTCGATATTATCCCTATGGCGATAGCCTGACTCATCTGCTCGGTTATGTAGCACGCATCAATGTCAAAGACTTACAGCGTTTAGAAAAAGAAAATAAACTTGCCGAATATGATGCAACTCGCACCATCGGTAAACAGGGCATTGAACGTTATTATGAAGAAATCTTACATGGAAACGTTGGCTATCAAGAAGTCGAAGTCAATAACCGGGGACGAATTATTCGCACCATGAAGATTGTCCCCCCGGTACCGGGCAAAGATCTCTACCTCAATGTCGATATTCGTCTTCAATTAAGAGCTCAAAGCCTGTTAGATGGACGCCGTGGCTCCATCATCTTACTTGATACAAAAACCAGTGGGGTACTGGCGATGATTTCTAGCCCAAGCTACGATCCCAATTTATTTGTCAACGGAATTAGCAGCAAGAACTACAACAAATTACTCAATTCAACTGACCGCCCCCTGATTAACCGCGCAACCAAAGGGGTTTACCCTCCTGCATCCACCGTCAAACCGGAGCTAGCGGTGATGGGATTGGAATTAGGCACGATTACTGAACAACAACGAATTTGGGATCCAGGTTGGTTTCAAATTCCGAATACCAAACGTCGCTTCCGCGACTGGAAGCGCTGGGGCCATGGTTGGGTCGATGTATACAAAGCTATCGAACAAAGTGTTGACACCTACTTCTACATGCTAGCCTACGAAACAGGCATCGACCAAATTCATAACTATATGAGTAAGTTTGGTTTTGGTGAATATACTGGCATCGATATCCACGAGGAAAGTCGAGGCAATATGCCGAGTCGGGAATGGAAGCGAGCCCGCTATCGCCAACCTTGGTGGCAAGGCGATACTATCTCGGTAGGGATTGGCCAAGGTTACTGGACCACAACCCCCTTACAACTCGTGCAAGCAACAAATATTTTAGTCAATCGCGGCAAGATCATCTCTCCGAGGATCTTAAAAAGTGTTGGAGACAGCCACTCGCATATTGGCCTTCCGCCACAAATTAAACCGCCAATCGACTTGAAAAACCAAAAGAATTGGCAAATAGCACTCGATGGTATGTATGGTGTAATTAACAAAAGTAACGGTACTGGGCGCCGAGCATTCAAAGGCACAGCCTATAAAGCGGCAGGGAAATCAGGAACCGCACAGGTGGTGAATATCGCCGAAGACCAAGAATATGATGCGGATAAGCTTAAAGAAAAACATCGCGACAATGCCATGTTTGTCGCCTTTGCTCCTTTTGATGATCCCCAAGTTGTCACCGTTGTGGTCATCGAAAATGCCGGTGGCGGCAGTAGTAATGCCGCACCGCTCGCTCGTAGTATGTTTGATAGTTATTTTGAAACAAAAGGTAGTGTTCAATAATGGGGAACTTTAGCCAACAGCAAAACAACTCACTTTGGTGGCGGCTTCATTTAGATTGGCCACTATTACTCGGTTTACTCGCCCTCATAGGCTTAGGGCTATGTGTCCTATACAGTGCCAGTGGCCAAAGTGTTGCCATGCTGAATCGCCAATTAATTCGCCTCGCAGTAGCTGCGGTGGTGATGTTTGTGTTGGCACAAATTCCCCCCGATGTTTATATGCGTTGGACCCCCTTATTTTACTTCAGTGGCCTACTCATGCTACTGGCGGTATTGCTGGTTGGTGATGTTGGTAAAGGAGCGCAACGCTGGCTCGATTTAGGTGTGGTTCGCTTTCAACCTTCAGAAATCATGAAATTGGCAGTACCATTGATGGTGGCACGCTACATTAGTCAACACTCTCTACCGCCGAGTTTAAAACACTTATTTATCGGAACTGCGCTCGCGGTAGCCCCCACCTTATTAATTGCTAAACAACCAGATTTGGGCACCTCGCTATTGGTGGCGACATCTGGCGTATTCGCTCTGTTTTTAGCAGGCATGAGTTGGCGTCTAGTCATCGCAGCCGCTGGTATAATTGCCGCCTTTATACCACTATTGTGGTTTTTCTTAATGCATGATTATCAACGCCAACGGGTATTAACCCTACTCAACCCCGAAAGTGACCCTTTAGGGGCTGGTTATCATATCATCCAATCCAAGATTGCCATCGGCTCCGGAGGTTTCTCTGGCAAAGGCTGGCTGCAAGGCACCCAATCCCAGTTAGATTTTTTACCCGAGCGACACACCGACTTTATTTTTGCCGTATACGCCGAAGAATTTGGCTTTATTGGCGTAATGTTATTACTTTGCCTATATTTTTACGTCATCGGCCGGGGACTATATATCGCAAGCCAAGCGCAAACCGCTTTTGGTCGCTTACTCGCGGGCAGTATTATTCTTACTTTCTTTGTTTACATATTTGTCAATATTGGTATGGTCAGCGGTTTACTACCTGTTGTTGGGGTTCCACTACCTTTAGTCAGCTATGGCGGTACTTCTATCGTGACTCTAATGGCTGGTTTTGGCATTCTAATGTCTGTTCATACCCATAAACGGCTTTATGCCCAATAAGGATTATTATGCGTTGGTGTTATTTGCTGCTTATTATTTGTCAATTGGGAATCAGTTCTG
Organism: Agarivorans sp. QJM3NY_33; assembly: GCF_050870865.2. NCBI lineage: Bacteria > Pseudomonadati > Pseudomonadota > Gammaproteobacteria > Alteromonadales > Alteromonadaceae > Agarivorans > Agarivorans sp. QJM3NY_33. The sequence continues at coordinate 1,770,692 of NZ_CP194039.2, read as the reverse complement.
CCTTTGCAGCGAATCAACAGCAACGGCTAACCAGCTTAAGTCAGGAATTAAACATTCCCTTAAAAGATTTACAACAAGCCACTAAACAAGCCCAATTTCAGCAAGCGGTTATCGATGCTATCAGACGCCCTTGGGAAGCAAAACCTTGGTACCAATACCGTGATTTGTTCCTTACTAAGGAGCGTTTAGATGCTGGCCTAGCATTTTGGCAACAACATCAAAAAAGTTTAGCTAAAGCAGAGCAAACGTTTCAAGTCCCCGCAGAAATCATCGTTGCGATCATTGGCGTGGAAACCTATTACGGTCGCCATAAAGGTACTTATTCAGTGCTCGATGCGCTGTATACACTTGGCTTTCATTATCCCAAACGAGGCCAATTTTTCAGCAAAGAGTTTGGCTATTTTATCAAATTGGCGGAACAACAAGGCTGGGGCTTAGATGAGATTAAAGGCTCTTATGCTGGCGCCATGGGATTCGGACAATTCATTCCCTCTAGCTACTTGTATTATGGGGTCGACTTCGACCAAGACGGCCGTATCGACATGCTCAACAATCCCATCGATGCAATTGGCAGCGTCGCTAATTACTTTAGCCAACATCACTGGAAAATTAACCAACCCGTGGTCCATCCCGCGACAGCGAGTGCAGCCCAAGCCAAACCGTGGTTAAGTGAAGAATTAAAATTAATACATACTTGGCAACAACTCTCCCAAGCTGGCATTGCTAGTGACGACGACTTAAGCGCAGATAAAATGGTTAAGTTGCTACAATTAGAAGAAACTAATGGTTATAGCTATTGGCTCGCGGAACACAATTTTTATGTCATCACTCGTTATAACCGTAGTCCCCTCTATGCCATGGCGGTCTATCAATTTAGCCAACAACTCAAACAAGCAAAGGCGCAACTTAATGCGAATTAATCACACGATGATTAAGCTTTGCTTAAGCCTTGGTCTATTGAGCCTTCTTACGGCTTGTAGCTCATCTCCAAGCGACCAACGTTATGGGATCAGTCAAGATAAGGCCCCAGATAAGGCACCTGAGCTTGCCCACTTGGAAAACCCTGTGCCGCGGTTTGAGCCTTATAGCCGCCAAGGTAATCGAGACTATCGAGTACGTGGGAAAAACTATCAGGTTTGGCAGGATATTGAACAATATGAAGACACCGGTCTAGCATCTTGGTATGGTAAAAAATTTCATGGGCACCTCACCTCTAATGGTGAAATTTACGATATGTACAGTCTTTCCGCTGCCCACAAAAATCTTCCTCTACCAAGCTACGTGGAAGTCACCAACTTAAGCAACCAGCGCTCGGTAATTGTCCGGGTCAATGACCGTGGCCCCTTTTATGAACAGCGAATGATCGATCTCTCCTACGCAGCAGCCTACAAACTAGACATGCTCAAGGCGGGTACCGCCAAGGTAAAAATCAAGTTGCTTCGCTTCGATGATCAAAAAACCAGCCCCGAACCACAAAGCAGCCATCAAGCTCTGTATTTTATCCAACTATTGGCCAGTAAAAACAAACAACAAATCGAACAACATCAACGTCAACTCGACGGCCAAGGTGTAAGCACACAATTAATTTCTGAAAATGGTTGGCAAAAACTTAGAGCTGGACCTTACCAGGATGTCCTCAGCGCCGAGAAAAATTTAGCCCAAATTAAGCAAGGCCAATATAAAGACGCCTATATTATTCATCTAAAAGCAAACTAGTGGATTTAGCATAGGAACTTACCAACAAGGCTTAAGTTTTGTTATAGTGATGTCCTTCCAAGTTTATTGACTAACAAGCCAAAGAGCCCAACATGATTAAAAATGTATTTCAGCGTGTTAGCTGCGCTTCCGCGCTTCTGATTGTCAGCAATGTGAGCCTTGCCGATGCTGCGCCACAAGTCATTCCAAATGCCCCTATCATTGCGGCAAAAGCTTATTATTTAGTCGACTTTGACTCAGGCACTGTACTCGCTGCCGAAAATGAGGAAAAAAGCCTCGCCCCAGCGAGCCTCACGAAAATAATGACCAGTTACATTATTGGTAAAGAAATAAAATCTGGAAAACTCGATCCGGATGGCATGGTAACCATCAGCGAAAAAGCTTGGTCAAAAAACTTCCCCGACTCTTCCAAAATGTTTATTGAAGTCGGCAAACAAGTTAAAGTCTCAGACCTCAATAAAGGCATTATTATCCAATCTGGAAACGATGCTTGTGTGGCAATGGCCGAGCATATTGCAGGTAGTGAAGACTCTTTCGCCAGCCTGATGAATTCTTGGGCCGCTCACCTAGGCATGGTAAATACTCACTACGTCAACAGCCATGGCCTAGATAACACCGAGCAATACTCTACCGCAAAAGATATTGCGATCCTTGCCAGCGCGGTAATCCGTGATACGCCGGATGAGTATGCAATTTATAAAGAAAAATCTTTTACCTACAACGGCATTACCCAACATAACCGCAATACCCTCCTCTGGGACAAGAGTATTAACGTTGATGGTATGAAAACTGGCCATACTTCGCACGCAGGCTATAGCTTAGTCTCTTCAGCGACCAATAACGGCATGCGCTTAGTCTCGGTTGTAATGGGAACTAATTCAGCAAAAGCCAGAGCCGCCGAAAGTAAAAAGTTACTCAATTGGGGATTCCGCTTCTTCGAAACGGTCAAACCTTACCAAGCGGGTGATAGTTTTGTAGAACAAACCGTATGGATGGCAGACCAAGACAGTGTTTCTTTGGGGGTTGACCAAAATATAGCATTAACGCTACCACGGGGTCAGGCGAGTAAACTACAAGCAAGTTTTGAACTAAAAGAAGAACTCAAAGCACCCTTAACAAAAGGGCAAAAAGTTGGGTCTGTATTTTTCCAAGTCGATGGTAAAGATGTCGCCGAATACCCCTTAGTGGTATTGCAAGACGTAGAACAGGGCGGTCTGTTTAAACGCCTAGTTGACTACATCAAACTATTTTTTGCTTCACTATTTTAATCATACAAGCGAAGGACTAGCTTGATAGAAGATAAAGCGATACGGAAATTTTAGGCAAACATCACAAAAACGCGTTAGAATAACGCGTTTTTATTTTAAGTTCGCTTCTTGAAAGCATCTAGAACGGTATCCTTAGGTCAGTTATGCAAACCAAATTTGATGAATATCTTGATTTTCCCTGCGATTTTACCTTTAAAATCATGGGAGTGAATAGCCACACATTAGAAGATGAAGTGCTTAGTGTGATTCAGAACTTAGCGCCTGGTGACTATAGCCCGCGAACTCGTCCAAGTAGCAAGGGAAACTACAAATCCATTACCTTAGTGGTAAAAGTCACGAGTAAGTTTCATATTGAAAGCCTTTACACCGAAATTGGTGCCATAGAAGACGTTCGACACGTATTATAAATGTCCAATCAGCAAATATTACAGGTTCGCCATTTAGGCCAGCAGGATTACCAAACGGTTTTCCAAGCCATGAAAGATTTCACCGAGCAACGTACTGAAGACTCGCTTGATCAGCTGTGGCTGGTAGAGCATGAGCCAGTGTTTACTCAAGGCCAAACCGGAAAACCCGAACACCTTTTAGCAAAGAGTGACATTCCAGTCATTCAAGCGGATCGCGGTGGACAAGTGACCTACCATGGGCCGGGTCAATTAGTTGCTTACCCCTTGCTGAATATTCGTCGTCGTAAACTTGGTGTACGCCAATTAGTTACCGCGATAGAACAAAGTATCATCGAAACCTTGGCTAGTTATCAAATCGAAGCTTATGCCAAGAAAGAGGCCCCTGGGGTCTATGTTCAACAGAAAAAAATCGCGTCTTTGGGTCTGCGGATCCGTCGAGGTTGTTCATTTCATGGCCTAGCGCTGAATGTAAATATGGATTTAAGTCCATTTTTACTGATTAACCCCTGCGGTTACGCTGGATTGGAGATGACCCAGATTGCCGATTTTCAACACTCAGCCAGTGTCGAGCAAGTGGCTGAGAAAATCACCGAGATTTTGGCACAACAACTTGGCTATAGCCAAATAGAATATCAACGAGGACAGCTCCCATTATGAGTGCAAAAAAAGTGCGATTGGAAGCCGGAGTAAAACTTCGTGATGCCGACAAAATGGCATTTATTCCGGTAAAAGTGATCCCTTCAGAGAAGGAAACCATGTTACGCAAGCCGGACTGGATGCGTATTAAATTGCCTTCAGATAGTACCCGAATCAATGAAATTAAAAGTGCAATGCGCAAGCATGACTTGCACTCGGTATGTGAAGAGGCTTCCTGTCCTAACCTAGCCGAATGCTTTAACCATGGCACGGCTACGTTCATGATCATGGGTGACATCTGTACTCGTCGCTGTCCCTTCTGCGATGTTGGTCATGGAAAACCACTGGCTTTAGATCAAGAAGAACCAGTAAAATTAGCTGCGACCATCGCCGATATGAAACTTCGCTATGTAGTGATTACTTCAGTTGATCGCGACGACTTACGGGATGGCGGCGCGGGCCACTTTGCCGAATGTGTGAAAGAAATTCGCAGCCGTAGTCCAAAGATTCAGATTGAAACTCTAGTCCCTGATTTTAAAGGCCGTATGGATAAGGCTCTAGAAATTTTAGATGGCAATCCCCCGGATGTGTTTAACCACAATCTAGAAACGGCGCCAGGCCTATATAAACAGGTTCGCCCTGGCTCAGATTATCAGTGGTCATTAACCTTGCTAAAACGCTTTAAAGAGCTTCATCCGAATATCCCCACCAAATCCGGGTTAATGATGGGTTTGGGTGAAACCAATGAAGAAATTCTGCAAGTAATGCAAGATTTACGTGACCATGGCGTCACCATGCTCACACTGGGACAATACTTGCAACCAAGTCGACATCACTTGCCCGTAGCCCGCTATGTGCCACCAGAAGAGTTTGACGAGCTTCGCAAACAAGCTGAAGCGATGGGCTTTACTCATGCGGCCTGTGGTCCTCTGGTACGTTCTAGCTACCATGCTGACCTACAAGCGAAAGGCATCGAAGTTAAATAGTCACCACTAGATTCCCCCGGAGAGTCATACTCTCCGGATCCCACATGCTTGCAACCTCAAATATCTACCCTAGCTCGCGCTGCCACATTTAACCGCAAGCTCCGACCCCTTCCCCAAAATGCTCGGTAATCTTAGCTTGGTAAATCCCGTTCATTCAAGGGCAGTTTAAACCGACAAAACCATCAAATAGATAATCGATATATTTCATTCACTAACACGATTGTGATCAATGGTTGAAATAACGGTTCAATTAATTTAAATAAATTGACAAAAAATTGAATGCGTTATTAATCTAGGAACAACTCATGACTTGGTAATTAAACCGCGAATATGCGAACGCTCACCGTTTTATCGCTTTTACTACCTCTTATTGCGCAAGCTGGTACTCAATATAACAATCAAGATGCACGCCGTTTAGAGGCGGTGAAGAGCTATGTGAATAACGTATTAACCGAAGCAAGAAGTCATTCAAATCGCAGTCCACTGCTCGCCGATGGCGTGAACACCATCACTCGAAAACCAGTCGAATGGATCTACCCAGATAAACACCGTGTGACTATTTCAAACTTTGCGAGCCAACAAAACTTCATGCGAACTTTAAATGGTCTCAGCGTAGTGACTGGCGATGATAAGTACCACCAAGCCGCAGAAAAAACTGCGCGATATTTTCTAGAAAATTATAGTCATGAAAATGGATTATTCTTTTGGGGAGGTCATCGTTTTATTAATCTGGATAGCTTGGAATTAGAAGGCCCTCAGAATAAAAACCAAGTTCATGAATTAAAAAATCACTTTCCTTATTATAGTTTTCTGCATCAAGTGGATGCGAAGGCAACTGAGAAATATATAAAAGCTTTTTGGAACGCTCACCTAGATAATTGGAAGAGGATGGATATGGGGCGTCATGGTCGATATTCAAAATCTTATAATGATAAAGTTTTTCAACGCAAGCTATCCGATGATATTGTCGAACCATCAAAACTGCCCGAGTTACCTCTCAGTAAAGGTCTAAGCTTTATCAATGCCGGCTCAGACCTTATCTACGCGGCCTATAAACTGACAGAGTTAGCCGAACCGAAGATTGCTGAAGGTGCCAATCACTGGGCTAAATTTTTACTAAAACAATATGAACTCGCCAGTAACCCAAAAACTGGAGCCCCTGTTTATCAATTTACATCACCGCGCCAACGAGAATCATCTCCCCCATCCGATAATGACACCAATTCTAAATATGGTGACCGTGCCCAACGCCAATTTGGTCCAGAATATGGTGCGATAGCCAAAGAAGGCAATGTCCTGTTCAAAGGCAATGCTAATTCGATAGCCATCAGCAGTGCCTTGGTCAAGCTTTACATTGCCGAAATACATCAAGACAGCGAAATCTTAAGCTGGGCGGTGAAAGACCTAAAAGGTTTTTATCGAGTGGCTTACGATGCCGAAAGAGGCCAATTTAAAGCGGTATTCAATGATGGTACTGATATCATGGGGATCCCATTAGTACGCGACGGTTACTACGGAAAAAAAGGCCGCATATTTCAAGCTCAAGTCATCGACAGTGAAAAGTATTTATTTCCCTTATTAAAGGCTTATCGTTTATCTGGCGACCAAGCGTTATGGGCCCTAGCACGCAACATGACAAAACATCTTGGATGGGGAGATATTGGCGAACCAAAAACAAAACCGAGCCAATTAAACTTAAACCTTAATAATCAAGATCCTAGCGGTATTTTCAGTGCCCTCGAAATGTACAAGATATCCTCTGACCAGCAATATCTCGAATTGGCGCGAGCAATTGGCAACAACATTCTTAAACATCGCTTTATTCGTGGATACTTCCTAAATCATCACGCTTTGCTTAATGCCAGAATTGATGCACTAGAGCCGCTAGCGTTAGTGGCCTTAGATGCAACTTTAAAAGGACAACCGCAGCAAATCCCAGAGTTTATTTCTGAGGGTGGTTATATTCACGGAGAATATTTAGGAAAATCTAGCACTTACGATAAACGTGAGATTTACAATAAAAAAATATAACTAACATATGGAGATCGAAATGAAAAAAACATTTTTACTAATTAGTGCCCTACTATGCTCAAGCTCAGCCTTTGCTAATCTAGAAATTGTCGATGTGAAGGCCAATAGCCACGATAAAGCCCACGTTGCGAAAAACGTACTTGATTCCAGCAAAAAAACTCGCTGGGCAAATAAAGGCGAATCGTGGATCCAATTTGAATTCGCAGGTGAGCAAAAACTCTCAAAGCTAGACCTATCAGTCTTCAAAGGAGATGAACGAAAAGCCAGTTTTAACTTAGAAGTATCAAGCGATGGTCAAAACTGGCAGAAAGTTTTTGAAGCGGTAAGTAGCGGAACCACCCGAGATTACGAACGCTATAATTTCGCACCAGTGACGGCTAAATTTGCACGGATCAATGGTTTTGGTACCGATGTATCCCAGAGCTGGACCGCCTTTTATGATATCCGTTTCCAATCCGATGATTCAGCTGCTGTTGAGTTTACAAAATAGTCTAAACGCTTAACCGTAAGGCCTGCGCCAAATCTTAACTTGGCGCAGGCTTCAGCAGCTTTCATACGCAACACTGAGACCAGTATCATAAAGAATGAAGCCAAACATCGGCCTCACTTGAGCGCCTTGTCGCTCCTTTGATAAACAAATCATAATAAAAATAGGCTTAATCAAACCAGCCTAAACAAATATTTGCAAGGTAATACAGCGCAGGAGAGTACATTGTTTAATGTTGACCCTTTATCGAGTCAACTTGAACAAAAATCGTACCCGGCCTTGAAAAATGTACTTATTATTTGGAATAAAGGAATGAAGAAAATAGTCAATGTGATGGTTCTAGGCGCCTTGCTGGCATTCTCTGGTTCAAGCCTTGCAAATTACTATGTGGTGAAGGTGACTGCGAATAGTCATGACCAAAATAATATCGCAACTAATGTTATCGACGGAAACAACAAAACCCGCTGGGCAAACAAAGGCGAATCATGGATAGATTTTGAATTCAACGTTCCTCAGGAGATAAACTCGGTAGATGTTATGGTTTATAAGGGGAATGAACGTAAACAAAAATTTGCTTTGGAAACCTCCATGGATGGTAAAAAATGGCGACGTATCTTTAAAACCTGGACCAGTGGTAAGGTCAAAGATTTTGAACGTTATAATTTTACGCCCATTACTGCCAAATATGCTCGAATTATAGGCTTTGGAACAAACGTAGCCAGAACTTGGACGGCCTTTAGTGAAATTAGCTTCCATTCGGACTACAAGGTTGCAGCTCTATTTGAGAAATAAGCGAATTGATCACATCTAGGGATAAGTCAGGCCCTGTTTATCCCTGTGCTCATTGCACGCTTGTTTCAAACCTCTTAGCTCATCGCCTATAAATACAAATCAATTCGTTGGTATAAGGGCTCAAGGCTTTGCCGCGAGCCGACGTTTGGGGGTATCAAACAGCACCAGGTTAGCACTACCTTCTGTCAATTCGGACCAAGCACTGACATTACACTCTAGGATAGCAAGACTCGCCGTCGGAAATTTAGGCAGCTGTTGCGCCGTTAGGTATTCCAGCAACTGTTCCAAAGCCGGATTATGCCCAATCAGCGCAACATGATGGTAACGATCGGCGAAAGCTTGAATATGTAACAGTAGATCCGCCCAGCGACTGGTATATAAACTTGCCTCAATTGTGACATGCAGGTCGATTTCGATATACCGGTCACAGTGCAACTGACGTTGGGTTAACCAATATTCACAGCTTTGTTGAGCGCGGATCGCTGGTGAGCATTGCAGCAATTCAAGTCGAGCAAATGGCAACGCATAGTCACATGCCATCAATGCCGCAGCGGCTCTTCCTCGAGCACTCAAGGGACGTTCCCGATCGTTTATCCAAGGCTGTTGCCAACTCGATTTGGCATGACGAATTAACCATAAGTGACGCGCCATGAACTTCCCTTGGATAAATAAGCTAGCCCTCAGACTAGCTTCAATTGCTCATATTTAAGGCCGGACCAACATATCGCCAATCCCGACCCACTTGTAGCTGGTCAGTTCTTCCAAGCCCATCGGACCACGGGCATGTAGTTTCTGGGTGGATACCGCAACTTCAGCACCTAAACCAAACTGAGCACCATCGGTGAATCGCGTCGAAGCATTCACATACACCGCCGCCGAACCCGCAGCATTCACAAACCGTTCTACCGACTGCAGATTATTCGATAAAATAGCATCTGAATGACTCGCGTTGTGCTTTCGCATATGGGCGATAGCTTCATCCACATTGGCGACCACCTTCACGCCCAAGGTATAACTCAGCCATTCGGTGTCAAAATCACCCGCCTTAGCTAACTGTAAATCCTTGGCTGCAGCCAATCCGCTCATGGCATTGTCGGTGGCCACTAATTTCACCGAAGATTGGTTCATACACTCGGCTAATTGCGGCAATAACTCCGCAGCAATATTCTGATCCACCAATAAGGAATCTAAAGCATTACATGCTGATGGGCGCTGTACTTTGGCGTTTTCAATCACCTTGATCGCCGCAGCCAAGTCTACGCTGTTATCCACGTAAATATGACTAATGCCAAAACCACCAATAATCACTGGGATCGTACTATTCTCTTGGCACATTTTATGAAGCCCTGCGCCACCTCGCGGAATAATCATGTCAACATATTCATCTAAACGAAGTAATTCGGCGACTAATTCACGGTCTGGCTGTTCAATATATTGTACCGCAGCAGCAGGTAAGCCACTTTGTTGCAAGGCCGATTGGATCACTGCAACCAAGGCCATATTCGAGTGAAAAGTTTCTTTACCACCGCGTAAAATACTGGCGTTCCCCGTTTTTAAACATAAGGCGGCAATATCGATGGTCACATTAGGCCGAGCTTCATAAATCACCCCTACCACACCCAGTGGCACCCGGCGACGAGATAAACGTAAACCATTTTCTAGAACCCGGCAGTCCATCTCGCTACCCACCGGATCATTTAAAGAAATCACATTTCGAACATCATTGGCGATCCCAGCTAACCGTTCGCTATTTAACATTAAGCGATCCAGTAGAGCCTCAGACAAGCCTGCTTGACGAGCGGCCTCTAGGTCTACATTGTTGGCGGCTAAAATGCTGGCTTGCTGCGCTTCGAGTTGGCTGGCAATAGCAGCCAGTGCCTGATTTTTTTGACGAGTCGTTAATGTCGCCAGTTCAAAGCTCGCTTGTTTAGCTCGCTGGCCTAATTGCTGTAAACTCATTTATTCATCCTATTTCAGTACTAGGTCGTCACGGTGAACCGCCACCGACCCATAACCATAACCCAGAGTCTTATCGATTTGCTCTGAATGTAAGCCTTTTATTTGTTGCATATCTTTTGCCTGATAACGACAGATACCACGCGCGATCTCTAAACCGTCTGTATTCACCAAACTTATCACATCGCCCCGGTTAAACTCGCCTTTAACGATTATAATGCCTTTAGGTAATAGACTAGATCCTCGCTCGACAACGGCTTTACATGCCCCTCCATCGAGCACTAACTCACCATGGGGCGGCGGTCCAGCCAAGATCCACTGTTTGCGATGCTCCAGGGGCGTTGATATTGCCAAGAATCGGGTGCCAACACTCTCCCCTTTACTCATCCGGGTGATCACATTTTCACTATGCCCGGCAGCAATCACCACTTCAATGCCTGCACGACCAGCAATTTCCGCCGCTTGTAACTTAGTCGTCATACCACCAGTGCCCAAACCACTGATGCTATCGCCAGCGAGGGCGCGAATTGAAGCATCAATTTCGTGGACTTCTTCGATCAATTTTGCCTGAGGATTATTACGAGGGTCTGCAGTAAATAAACCGGGTTGATCCGTCAACAGCAGCAATTTATTGGCTTCGCCGAGGATTGCCGCCAAGGCCGAGAGGTTATCGTTATCACCGACCTTGATTTCGGCTGTGGCAACCGCATCATTTTCATTAATAATGGGCACAATACCATGCGCTAATAAAGCCTTCAGCATATCCTTCGCATTGAGAAAGCGCTCCCGATCTTCTAAATCGGCACGTGTTAGCAACATTTGTCCTACATGCAGGCCGTAAATACTGAATAAACTTTCCCACACTTGAATCAGACGGGTCTGACCAACTGCCGCTAACATTTGTTTATTGGCGATAGTTGGTGCGATATTAGAATGGGTCAACGATAGATGCTCGCGTCCTGCGGCTATCGCACCGGAGGTGACAACGATAAGCTGATGACCAGCCTTGCGTAACAGGGAAAACTGACGAACCAGCTCTATCATATGGGCTCGATCGAGTTTAGCAGTGCCACCAGTAAGCACACTGGTCCCCAACTTAACAACAATAGTTTGCTTCGACATGGTAATTAATGATCCCAACTCGGGTAAAACGCAAAGCTTGTATTCTACCTGATAAAAACCTGACGCACAGACTCTGTGCGCCAATTTTATATAACTTTCTCGTTTAAGCTGCCGGGAGAGTCAAGTTCGGGGATAAGGAAGGAGCAGCACTCAGGGTGATACTAAATTTGTCCAGTTGGGTGACTAATTTTTGGTAGAAAACGTCTAAAGACTGTTGCACCTCTTGCAGATTTTTTTGCGGGATCGACATTTCTTGCCATTCACCTTGTTTGTCGTAGAGACCATACCAATAATGATATTCAAAGCCACTATCAACCAGCCGCAACTCCAGCCACCAACCAAAAAACTCTCGTTCTTCAGCTGCTGGCTTAGCGCTAACACATGAGGCTAGGCAATCAAAAAAATACTGTTCCTTTACGCTATGTTCCTTCCGATAATAAGGACCCATAGCCGTAAATGTTGAGCTTAACTTTCCATGGCTTGGCCAAGTCACTTCCATGCGCTTAATCTCTCCATAGTGATTATTGTCTAAATTATTACCTTACCATAATGACCACAACATAATGAAGTCACAAATGCTTTTGTAACCATTGCGTGACCTCCGTAAAGATTTGATTGTAATTTTGTAAGTAATCATGCTCTTTCATCATACTAACCTGACTGCTTTGAGAGGCAGCACCGAGCAGCGTAATATCTGCTTGCGGTGAGATTGGGTCGTTCTCTCGTCCAACAATATACATCGGCAGTTTGGTTCTAGCGCCACCTAAAATTCCCTGGGTCTTCAGTGACAAAGGCAGACAACGATAGAATAAGTTATCGCGATTCGCCGAGTTACCACCACTGCGGTTCGCTAAACAATCTCGATACATTTGCGGCATCGACTGAAAACGGGTGACATCGGTAAATAGTCGGTCGACTGGCGCACCAATCGTGACCACAGCTCTTAGGCGGTTACTAGCAAGAAAAGCCAAACGCGCCGCAACATTTCCAGCAAAACGATAACCCAAGATCCCCACTCTATCTTGATCCACCCAAGGAATTTCTGGCAAGTAGTCCAATACAGCCAGATGAATTCGGCTACTATCTTGCTGTAAGCGCCACGGTGAACAGAAACCAGCGCCGGGTAAATCTATACTTAACATCGCAATACCAGCAGGCGCTAAAAACCGTTCAAATATGGGATAGAGCTCAGTTTGTATGGTATCAAGTCCACCACTAACTAATACCACCGGTTTTATCGAATCGGTATCGGGCAGATGCAGATAACAGGCGACTTTCTTACCTTCGATGGGAATCTGCATGGTCTTGCAAACATATTCACTTTGTTGCATCGCCGAAGCAAAGTTATTGTAAGCTAAAGCTTGAGCCGAAGTGGCCAGATCATCCCCTTTAAAATGTGGATAAGCGGCAATCGTCGCGCTATAGCTAGCATTTAAAAACTGCTGGTAAGCTAATGATTTATCACCACCTTGCTCGGCTTTCTTGGCTTCCGTTTGATGACGCACGGCACGTTGCATCCACTCAAAATTCCAATTTCCTGGTTGATAGCCCCCCACCGTATCGAGTAATGCACTGGTACGAGGTTTATCACTTATCGCTATGTCGGCAAATAAGCGTTCGGTTTCAATCGGGTCTAAACCTAACCAAGCCCAATATTCACGACGTAACAAACGATACCAGTTACGTCCTTCTTGTTGTCCTTCCGCTGTAGAATCCTTCGCCAAAGTATTAGAAATTGCCGATGTTTCGAGCACATTGATCCGTGGTTTAAACAGCACTTCAGAGAGATTCTCTTTCACATTCGCAGGCCTAAATATTGATTAATGAAGAAAATATAACATAAAAAAAAGCCATCACGTTGTGATGGCTTTTTATAAAAAATACAAAATGACTAGAAAAATGCAAACTTTAGCAAGAATACTAGCGCCAGAACCCATACGCTAAGGGGAACTTCTTTATGGCGTCCAGCCAGTAATTTAATCACTGCGTAAGAAATAAAACCAACCGCTATACCATCGGCAATCGAGAAGGACAAGGGCATCAAGATTGCCACAATTGCAGCGGGTGCAGCCTCGGTCAAATCAGTCCAATCAACATTGACGAGACCCGATAGCATCAAGATACAAACATAGAACAAGGCACCAGCAGTGGCATAGGCAGGAATCATCCCGGCCAGAGGAGAGAACAGCAATGCCAATACAAATAAGATCCCCACAACCACAGCAGTAAGACCAGTGCGTCCGCCAACTTCAACACCCGCTCCACTTTCAACGTAAGATGTGGTGCTTGACGTTCCCAATAGTGACCCGGTTACAGTGGCCGTTGAATCGGCCAACAACGCTTTTTTCAAATTAGGTAAGTGACCGTGTTCATCCAATAAGTTGCCACGCTGCGCAACCGCGGTAAGGGTTCCAGCTGTATCAAACAAGTCCACAAACAAAAATGCAAAAATAACACTGAGCATCGATATATCGAAGGCGCCCGCAATATCCAGTTGTAAGAAAGTAGGTGCTGGATTCGGTGGCATCGACATCACACCATGATACTGGCTATAACCCAGTACAATAGATAAAGCGGTAATCGCCAAAATGGAGATAAGTACACCACCTTTAACCTTGCGGTATTCTAAGCCAATAATCAGGAAGAAACCTAAAGCCGCTAAGATCATCTGATGCGGGTTTTGGTGACCTAAACTGATCAAAGTGGCTGAGTTATCCACCACGATGCCGGCATTTTGTAAGGCAATAAAACCGAGGAACAAACCAATACCCGCGGCAATACCAACCCGCAGTGTTTGTGGGATCGAGTTAATGATCCATTCACGAACTTTAAATAAGCTCAAACAAGTGAAAATACAACCCGAGAGAAATACCGCACCCAAGGCAACTTGCCAAGTGTGTCCCATACCAAGAACCACCCCGTAGGTGAAAAAGGCATTCAAGCCCATTCCCGGCGCTTGAGCAATCGGATAATTGGCATACAAGCCCATAATAAAGCAACCAATTGCGGCCGCTAAACAAGTCGCGACAAATACCGCTCCTTGATCCATCCCAGTGGCCGCTAACATGCTTGGGTTTACAAAGATAATGTAAGCCATTGTTAAAAAGGTAGTAATCCCAGCAATAACTTCAGTGCGCAGATCCGTACCATGCGCCTTTAATTTAAATAGTTTCTCTAACATCTCGATGTATGTTCCTTGGACAACAGGTATTTATTGGGCCGATACAGAGGACTCCGTTGTGCTAGTAGCGGCAATCGCGGGGCATTATATTCATGGCTCCAGCAAGAAGCTACTGTATGTTCTCACCAAACTGAGCTAGATCAGTAAAAATCACCATTTTTTTCAACTTAGAACGTTAAGATAGCTGGATAAAATAGAAATACTTCGTTTATCTGCGTGATTTATCCCTTTTTAGTAGCGAGTTATCATGCTAACGGTCATCCAGATTCAACTTTTCTAGCCAATACGTATATATTCTAAACAAAAGCCAATAAGCAGACTTATATTAAAGTTTCCTTGCTGATAAAGTGAGTTAATTCTAAGAAAACAGATTTAAGGTAACATTGTGTCTACATTGTCTTCTCTATCACCCCAGCCGCTATGGCAGCACTTCGCAACAATTTGTTCTATTCCCCACCCCTCTAAACATGAACAAGCCATGATTGATTGGATACTTAGCTTAGCCCAGCAACACCAGCTAGAGCACTTCCAAGATGCCGTGGGGAATATCATTATCAAAAAACCAGCCACAGCAGGCATGGAAGATAGACAAGGAGTGATCCTACAAGCCCATCTAGACATGGTTCCCCAAGCGAACAATGATACCCAACACAACTTTGCCGAAGATCCGATTCAGCCCTATATCGATGGAGAATGGGTCACCGCCAAAGGCACCACATTAGGAGCAGATAATGGTATTGGTGGCGCCTCGATCTTAGCCATATTAACCAGTGACAAAATTGCCCACGGCCCCATTGAAGCTCTATTTACCATTGATGAAGAAGCGGGTATGACCGGCGCATTTGGCCTTGATGCTGGCCTATTAGAAGGTTCGCTGCTCATTAATACTGACTCCGAGCAAGAGGGGGAAGTATATATGGGCTGTGCCGGTGGCGGTGATACCAACATTACTTTTGCAGCAAACTATCAGCCAACCACCAACCAACAAGCCGCCATCGCGCTCAACATTAAAGGTTTAAAGGGAGGACACTCCGGTTGTGATATCGATAGCGGACGCGCTAACGCCAACAAACTGATGTTACGAGTGCTTGCGGCAATGCAACAACAAGGCTTAGAACCGATTTTATGCGATATTCAGGGCGGTAGTCTGCGTAACGCCATCCCACGCGAAGCCCGCTGTCAGCTGGTCTACGATGCGAGCCAAAAAACCGCCCTCATCGATTTAGTAGCACAACAGCGTCAAGCCATTGCCGATGAGTTTGGCAAAGTAGAAACCAATTTATGTATCGAACTCACCGAAATAACCACGCCACAACAAAGCTTTAGCGCGCGCCTATCAAGTCAAGTAATTGATAGCCTAAACGCCTGTAACAATGGTGTGGTGAGCATGAGCCAAGACATCGTCGGCGTAGTCGAAACCTCTCTGAACTTAGGTGTAATAAAACGCGATCAGCAAGGTAACATCGAGATCAAAATCTTAGTTCGCTCGCTCATCGACTCAAGCCGTCTCCAAGTGGAAGCCAGCATAGCCTCGTTGTTTAGCTTAACTGATGCCAAATTTAGCTTCTCTGGTGCTTATCCGGGTTGGAAACCAGAAACAGACTCGGTGCTCAAAACCGTTATTCAGGATAGCTACCAACAGCTATTTGGTGAATGCCCGAAAGTGATGGTTATCCATGCGGGCTTGGAATGTGGCTTATTCAAATCGGCCTACCCTCAGTGGGATATGGCCTCCTTTGGCCCCACCATTAAATTTCCGCATAGCCCCGATGAAAAAGTAGAAATTGCAGCGGTCGAAAAATACTGGCAATTACTGCTCAGCACCCTAAAAAATATTCCGGCCAAAGCCTAAATCATCTCCAAGCCAGCAAAGTATGCTGGCTTTGCCTCATCAAATTTATAAGCCCTCAATTAAATTGATAAAAAAGTCATTATTAGTATTTTAATTCTGTTATCATGCGCCCCGCAAAAATCCAAGTCAAAAACCGAGTAGAAGGAACTCATCATGTCTGACGATCTTGTCAAAAATAACGATGCAGCCAAAAGCGTGAAAAAAATAGCCAGTAAATTTGAATTTAATTACAAATTCATTGTGGGTCTGGTTGCACTGGCGGCTTTAATTTATACCCTCAGTAATTCGTTTTTCTACGCAGAGCCCGGCTATATCTATCATGTACGTACGGTCACCGGTAATGAAGCGGTTGTCACCGAGGTCGGTTATAAATTTTATCCCTTTGGTCGTTATAATTCCTGGAAGCGTTCAATGACGGTACAAGCGCTTACTGGTGCCTCGGCAAACCCAATCCGTGCAGAGAAAGATTCGGATAATTCCTCAGCTAGTTTACCGCCGATGAGCATCATGTTTCTTGACCAAGTAGACGCCCATGCTGAGGCGACAGTGCGCTTTTCAATTCCCTCTGACCATGACTCCTTTTTAAAACTAGCCCACGAATTTAGATCCCCTGAAAACCTGCTACGTACAGCGCTGATCCCGGCGTTTAAAGAAACTTTGCAGGCCAATGCTTCGCTGATGGCCGCAGAAGAATATTATGCTGGCGGACGAACCGAATTTAATTCTGAGTTTGAAAATCAAATGAGCAGTGGGATCTTATTGGTGAAGCGCGAAGAAATTACCATTCATTCTAAACAAGCCACCAGCGGCAGTGCTAATGCTGCGCTAGGCAAAGATCAGCAAGAATATGGCGATGACAGTAAAACAGTGTTTGTAGTAAATAAAGTTCTAGATAGCAACGGACAACCGCGCCGAAAATCGCAACGTTTCCTCGACTTTGGGGTCACCGTCGTATCCGCCTTGGTCACAGATATGCGTCCTAACGCCAAATTTATCGAACGAATGCAATTAAAACAAAAGGCTTCGGCAGACCGCGCGATTGCCAGAGAACAACGAGTGCAGGAAGAAGAGCAGCGCTTACTCGCAATTGCCCGAGGTGAGCGCGAAGTGGCAGAGCGTCAAGCCAAAGCGAAAGTAGAACAGATCCAAAAAACCACAGAAGCACAAACCGACAAACAACTTGCGATCACCAACGCTGAAAAAATGAAGGCACAAGCCGAGATTTCCAAAGAAACCGCAGAAATTGACCTGGAAAAAGCCCGCATCGAAGCCGAAACTAAAAGAACGTTAGCGGAAGCAGAAGCCTACCAAAAACGGGTCATTCTGGAAGCTGATAACGCGCTTGCTCAAAAACTCGAAGCTGAAGTGAAAATTCAAAGCTTGTGGGCCGATGCTTTTGCCAAACGCAATGTACCCACCAACGTATTTGGCGCGGGGAGTGCGGCAACACCAGCAGGCAGCGATTCAGAAACTCGAGCGTTTATGCAAATGCTCACCTTAGATGCAGCAAAACGCCTCAGCTACGACCGAGAAATCAACAAATAAGTTCTATCCTAATAGCTCTCTAGTGATAACTTTTGCAAGCGTTTGTTGTTAATTGATCCGATAAAATGTAGTTACCGACATAACTCATAGACCAAGCTCGAATCAATGAACAACCCGCACAGCTGAAGGGTTCGCCTAAGCCCCATTTAATTGCGCTGCATTTAAATGGGTCTCCCTCGAATAAAAATCAATCATAGTTTTAGTTACAATTTGAAATTTTTTAATATGTCTCAAAATTTATCCATAGTTTGGTGGTGAATGGATGATCCCCGTTAAAGGATGTCTGCATTGAATCTTTTTCTAAGTTAGATAAGTTACCAAACAAGTGAAGAATTTTGACTCTTCTCGCTTTAAACTCGATGTGATTGAATTTTTATACCAATCTGATTCATTATATGAACAACTGATTACGCAACATAAATCTACCGATAATCAGGCATGACGCGCAGTAACTAGTAGCGCTGATTTAGATCAGCAAGAATGAACAGAGAATGAGTTAGATGGGTATTAGAGAGTCCAGCATAAAAAACAGAAGCCTTAAGTATTTGAAAACAACTCTAGTACCATGAAACTTAACAGCAAAGGCAGCCAAACGACTCATCAAAGTGCCAACTTCAAACTCCCCAAGCTTCGAGTTTGCTTAAGAGTAAAAAACAGCGAGCCAAATGGTTGGCCTATCGGCTGCAGTTTGACTGACTTTATGTTTAACATGGGCGGGGATATTAAAGTAATCCCCTTTATTTAAATGTTGCTCGTGACCGTCTTCAAATAACAAGCTGGCACTGCCTTCCAATACCATCACCCATTCGTGCTCGGCTTGATCGTACCAGCCTTGCTCGGGTGAACGATGACCAAAAGAAACGATCCGCTCGATACGTATATTGGGACGCTCTAGCAAATCACTAAACTGCTCTTGCTGAAAATCTTCAGCAATCCCTGAAAAAATATTAGCCATTTAACGATTCCTCTGTCAAAACAACATCATAACAATCCAGTAGCGCAAAATTAACCAAATCTTAGCTGGTGACCAATCCTTTTCGAACACGGATCCTGGCGTCAGTGATTGCGTCTTCAACTGCCCAACGGATTAATAAACACACAACTGCCCTCGACTTTAGCGAGACAACTCTTTATAGTGCGCCCCCTTATACCGCTTATCTCAGCCTTCGTGGCCATTTTTCTAGGATTACCTTTTGATTTCTACCGCAAACATCACCATGCAATTTGGCGCCACGCCACTATTCGAAAATATTTCCGCTAAGTTTGGCAATGGTAACCGTTACGGCTTAATTGGCGCCAACGGCTGTGGTAAATCAACCTTTATGAAAATCCTTAGCGGAGAACTAGCCCCTAGCTCAGGCAATGTGTCAATCAGCCCCGGCGAAACAGTTGGAACCTTAAGCCAAGACCAATTCGCCTTCGAAGCTTTTAGTGTGGTAGATACTGTAATTATGGGCGATGCGGCCCTATGGAAAATCAAACAACAACGCGACCGTATTTATGCCTTACCCGAGATGTCAGAACAAGACGGAATGGACGTGGCTCACTTGGAAACTGAATTCGCTGAAATGGACGGATACAGTGCCGAAAGTCGCGCGGGTGAAATTCTATTAGAAGCAGGCATTGCCGAAGAGCTTCACTACGGGCTAATGGCACAAGTGGCACCGGGTTGGAAGTTACGAGTCTTGCTTGCACAAGCTCTATTTGCAAACCCAGATATATTATTACTCGACGAACCCACCAATAACCTAGATATTCATACCATTGAGTGGTTAGCCAAAGTACTGAACCAACGTAAGTGCACGATGATCATCATTTCCCATGACCGCCACTTTCTCAACTCGGTCTGTACCCACATGGCCGATATTGATTACGGCGAACTGCGTATTTACCCCGGAAACTATGAGAAATTCATCGAAGCGTCTTCGCTGATCCGAGAGCAACTGCATAGCGAAAATGCGAAGAAAAGTGCCGAAATCGATGAACTACAGGCCTTTGTGAACCGTTTTTCAGCCAATGCTTCTAAAGCCAAGCAGGCTACCTCACGAGCCAAACGGATGGAAAAGATCACCCTCGACGAAGTTAAATCTTCCAGCCGTAGAACGCCCTCAATTAGCCTTAAGCAAGATAAAAAACTCCACCGTCAAGCACTCATCATTGAAGATCTAGCCCACGGTTTTGCCGGTGAGACGCTATTCAGCCAAGGTAATATTATTTTGGAAGCGGGTGCAAAGTTGGCGGTAATTGGCGAAAATGGAGCAGGAAAAACCACTTTTTTACGCTGTTTGATGAAACAAATTTCAGCCAACAATGGAGACATTAAATGGTCTGAAAATGCCACCATTGGCTATTGTCCACAAGACAGCAGTCGCGATTTTGATTGTGAACTCTCGATCTTTGATTGGATGTCGCAATGGCGTAGTGCCAAACACGACGACTTAATGGTTCGCGGCCTATTAGGTCGACTATTGTTTAGTGCAGACGACTTCAATAAAAAATCAAAAGTATGTTCGGGGGGCGAAAAAAATCGCTTGTTGTTTGGCAAATTGATGCTACAAAACAATAATGTACTAGTGCTCGACGAACCCACCAACCACCTCGATATGGAAGCCATTGAAGCGCTTAATCAAGCTTTAGAGACTTACGATGGTACGGTCATTTTTGTGAGCCACGATCGCGAGTTTGTATCCTCGCTCGCTAGCCGAGTAATCGAAATAAAAGAGCAAAGCATTATCGATTTTCAAGGCAGCTATAATGAATACCTCGCCAGCCAAACAGAGCAATTAAGAGTCGCCAACGGCTAAACGTTCACGCCAAAATCACCTGCTTAATGAAAGGAAAAGAAGCGTAAGCCGGCTGCTTACGCTTTAACTTACGAGCAGCTTATCTTTGATAGCAGGCTTAGTGACCAAAGCGTGTCAACGCAAAGCTGTTAAGTAATCGATGAATCAGGTAACACACCAACAAAGTAACAACCGTAGCAAACAAAATACTGCTTAGTCGATAAAGACCACTGAAAACCAAATCGTTACTCGGTGTAAGGTATTGCCCAAATAAGATCCCTAAAGTCGTGAGAGCACCAAATCCAACGCCTGAACCACCGCCCTCTTTCAAATGAACATAGCTAAACAACAACAGTCCAATCCACAATAGCGGAAGTACCAAGATCATTTGTCCAGACCAATGATATAAAACTAGCTGACAGACAAGGCCTGTACTCACTCCCAACATAGTGCCTATCGCCCTTTTTCTGGCATAACTTAAAGCACCATTCCAATACATTGGAAACAGCAATAAAATGGTCGTCGCCTGAGCCGACATCGAATCTTGTAAGTCAAACACTTGAAATACCCAGAATGAAATAGTGGCAATTGACGCCCCCATCAACGCTTCATGCCGCATTCGATGAGCTTGCTTTGCTAATACGGCTGGTTTGGGTCGAGGTGCTACATCGGGGATCAAGGCTGTCACCAAAAAAGCAATCAATACCGACAGCAGATTGGCTCCCATATTAGTGAAAATCAAATCATTCAAATCGGTACTGGGATAACTTGCAAAGTGCAGCATAATACTTAAGTTCAATAAACTTGTGGCTCCAAATAGAAACAAGCTACCTTTTGACATACAAGCGAACTTATATAGGAATAATACAAACACCAACATGCTCATTAAGATGGTATGACTGCCAAATAAGCCAGCGAGTAAGCCAACTTCAATCCCGCAAACCACTGCCGCTGCAATACATTGGCGAGCCACATGACCATTCATCACCGGAACCATTCCCAGCAATAAAATCGGGGTCACCACAAAAAAGACCCCGTTACTCAACTCAAAAAATTTGCAAATGAGAAATCCAAGACAAGCACCGCAGGCTATTCGTAAAGCTTGGCGAAGATCATTCTCCGATAAGGGGCGATGCCATAAATTCATAGCTCAGCCTTAATAGATGTAATGCAGCATGCTCAGTAAACTGATTTGCGTTTTAGCGAGCCAGCGAAATAAACCATCTTCGGGTAATAGCTGTACCGTTGCCTGAGCACCAGAAGGTAAACCAGCGGTTTGAGCACCTTCTAGCGAAAAATGAATACGCATCCGTTGGGCATCTCTGACCCAACGGGTAGAAGTACTGGGTGTTGCTAAACGCCCATTAGCATCAAACTGCCCAACGCTCACACCAGCATCCATACCGATCACCGATGCCGAGTAAAGTTGCCCCGGATCGCCATCAAATGTGATGAGTGCTTTACTTCCCGTGACCGCCAAGCGAGAACTTTTTTCACGAAAATCGGCAATAACTTCCGCTTCCGTTGAAACCAAAGCTAATAAGGGCTGACCCACGGTTGCATATGCCCCAGCGGCCAGTTGCAGGTTGGCCACAATGCCCCCTCGCTCGGCCCTCACTTGGGTATAAGATAAATTGAGTTTTGCTTGACGAAGTTGGTTACGTGCAAGCCGAATATTAACATTATTATCATTCATCTCACCCCGACTGAACCGCAGTGCATTTAGCCGAGCTTGAGCGGCCTGCAAGTTAGCCTGTTCAGCCACCGATTCGCTTTGTGCATCATCTTTTTGCTGCTGAGAAATACTGTGCTTGATAAATAACTCTGCCAGTCGTTGTGCATATTGCCGTTTCTGTTGCGCCACTATCCCTAGTGACACAACATCGGCTTTCGCCGCAGCTAAAGATGCATCCAACTGGTGGTTAGTTTGCTGGGCTAGCTCTAACGCTAACGCAGCCTTTTCCACTGCCAACTGGTAGGGCTTTGGATCGATAGTGAATAATAAATCGCCTTGCTTCACCAACTGATTATTCGCAATATGAATCGCCACAACATTACCATTAACTCGAGGCACTACCTGAGTCACCCCACGACTCACCATGGCCTGAGGTGTCAACGGAATTTTATAATCAGCAAATAAAAAGTAAGTAAATACCATGACAAACACCAGTATCGAAAACTTTATCCAACGGGCAAATTTTTGTTCTACAGTCATGTCACAGACTCCTCGATCTCAACATGATTGTCGTTTAATTGGTGTAAAGCATTATGGGTGATGGTCTCAAGCACAGTTTCAAATTGAGTAAGTGCCGCTTCATCAATGTTGGCCAGAATGTTCCGCCGCAGCGCTAAAATACGCCCCTCCACCTGAGTCATGAGCGCAATTCCATTTTCAGTAAAGCTAACAATACGCACCCGTTTATCACTCTCACAGCAATCACGAACGATCAGACCATGGCTTTCAAGTTGACTTAAAGTTCGCATTAACGAGGCCAATTCAATTTCCAATGCATTGGCGAGTGTTTTCTGACTCACATGGTCGTTTAAGGTTTTTAATTTCCATAATACCGTCCAACGCGAATGAGTCAGACCCAATGAAGTCAACTTACGATCGGCCACCGTCCGCCACAAACGGGCAACTCGACTGAGTTGCTCGGCCAACGACAATTGTTTAAACACTGCGATATCATCCATCATTTAATCCTCAGTTACTTAGCCTGCTAAGCATGATACATTACTTAGCAGGCTAAGCAAATAAATGTGATCAGGTTCTCATAAATTTTGAGCAATGGGATCTACGCCGATAAACGTATGAGGTGATGATTTGTAAAGTAATTGAAGTTTCAAAAAACAAGGGGGTAAGATTACACCAACAAGCCATTGAATAAGGTTAAAATGGCTTGTTGGGTGCTTTGCCGCAGTAAAATGACTAAAAAATAAAAGGCACAATCATCGGACATAAAATAGCGGTAAAGATCGCGCTAAGTACCAAAGCCAAAGCACTATAGGCACCTTGTTGATGTCCATCTTCCGAAATACGAGCCGTCCCCAAAGCATGACAAGCGGTGCCCATGGCAATGCCTTGTGCTTTGATGGAATGAATACCGAACAACCTTAATGTTGGTAAACCCGCAACCGCCCCCACCAAACCAGTGATTAGAACCGCAATCGCGGAGAGCGCAGGCTGACCTTGAACCTGTTCACTAATCAAAACGGCAATCGGAGTCGTTACCGATTTGGGCGATAAAGACGCGGCGATCACTGGTGTAGCGCCCACCAACAATGCCATCAACAAAGTTGAACTCACAGCAATAAGCACCGCCGCCAATACGGTCAACGCAATGCGCGGCAGTTCTCGCTTAATTTCATGTAATTGTTTGTATAAAGGCACACCTAAGGCGACAACCGCTGGCTGTAATAACTCACTTAACCAACCACTGTATTGGTTATAGTCGCTGAACGCGATCCCAAAACTTAACAGTGCAATCACCAATACAGTCAGGCTAATCAGCACCGGATTTAACCATGGTGAGGGGTAACGTTGTTGCAGGCGTTTAGCAAAAATGTAGAGCGCGATGGTTAGCGGTAAATAAATCAGATTAATCATGACTGACGCTCCGCCTTCTGCTCCCAATACTGATAAATTTTACCCACCACAACTAACAAAATGAGGGTCGCTAATACACAGGTCATCATCATTGCAGGCAAAGCCTGAAATAAAGTTTCAAGATGGTCGACCAAACCAACACTAATAGGTACAAATAATAACGACATCCAACGTACAAATAGCATTGAACTTCGCTCCACCCAAGCCAGTTTAATCCATCTTAACTGCAACAGGATGGTCAGCAGTAACATCCCTAGAATACTCGCGGGGAGAAGGTTTCCGGTAAGGTAACTCAAACCTCGTCCGGCCCATAGGGCTGCATAAATAATGGCTAAACCCAGGCCAATTTCAAAGGCTATTGATTTCTGAAATTTTCTAATCACAATCGGTCGACATCCGTCATTCAATGAAGCTATTATGTAATAAAATTACATAACAAGCTATTACTAGCTAAGCTTTGTTTTTAGGAGAAGTCATGAAGATTAGTTTTTTTAGCGCGAAGCGCTACGACCGTCAACACTTTGATGCCCAAAATAAGTCTTCAGCATTTGCCATTGAATACTTTGATACCGCCCTCAGTACACAAACGGCTCGTTTAGCGCATGGCAGCGATGCAGTCTGTGCGTTCGTGAATGATGATTTATCGGCCCCCACCTTGCAGGCATTGCATCAACTGGGAATAAAGTTGGTACTGTTGCGCTGCGCAGGATTCAACAATTTAGATCTAGCCGAGGCGGAAGCTTTAGGTATCACCGTGTCACGAGTACCCGCCTACTCGCCAGAGGCGGTCGCCGAACATGCAATAGCCTTGATGATGACATTAAACCGCCGGATCCATAAAGCCTACCAACGCACTCGCGATGCCAATTTTTCGCTCGAAGGTTTAACTGGTATGAATATCTTTGGCAAAACCGCAGGCGTGATTGGCACCGGTAAAATTGGTTTAGCCACGGCCCGTATTTTAAAAGGGTTTGGCTGTCGAGTTTTAGCCTTCGACCCCTATCCCAACGACGCAGCGAAAGAGCTGGGTATTGAGTATGTCAGCATGCCCGAACTTTTATCACAGTCACGCATCATCACCCTACACTGCCCTTTAACTGTTGAAAATACTTACTTAATTGGTAAGTCTGCTTTCGCTCAGATGCAAAAAGGCACCTTATTAATCAATACCAGTCGTGGCAAATTGGTCGATTCCCTCGCCTGTATTGAAGCACTTAAAGATGGCACCTTAGGTGGTTTAGCCTTAGATGTGTACGAACATGAAAAAGAGCTATTCTTTGAAGACCTGTCGGCAGAAGTGATCCTCGATGATGTATTCCGCCGTTTATCCGCTTGCCACAATGTAATCTTTACTGGTCATCAGGCCTTCCTAACCGACGAAGCGTTACAAACCATCGCGAATACCACGCTCGCCAATGCCAGCGCCTTCCTCGACGGTAAACGCAGCGGTAACGAGGTAACCGCAGAAGCCATCGATAATAGTTAATAACAAGCCTTCTAAAGGCTGCATCCCAAAACTGAGCACTTAGCAATAAATGCTGTTTTTTTCGGCAACATAAAGCCAAGTCCGGGCTTAACTTAGATTTAGTGAGTTAAGCCCTGTTATTGAGCTGCGCTTTACCGTATGTTGAAGGGAGTAGATGGTAGACACAGCGAGACCTTGAGTGAAAAAATATAAACACGAAGCACAACTGTTAAAAAAGGCCATACAAATCGGTGAGGTTTATGCCTTACAACGTGGTTTTGCCAAATTTCCGCCAGGAATTTCAGAGAAAGATAAGGTGGAAGCCCTGTACATGTTATTGGCCGAAGACAAACGTCTTACCCCACTGCCCAAAGATAAACTGACCGGACCGGAAATGCGCCATAAATTAGTATTATGGTTAGCCAACCAACTCCCCAAAGACCACGAGTTATTGCAAGGCTAAAACCACTCAGCAAACAAGCAATGAGGAGAGCACAAAGCCTTCAGCCAAGCGAAATAAAATGCCGTTTGTTTTGCAGCTCTCCCGCATTGGCACTTCACCGTCGAATCAAACAGTGACAACACTTGCAGGCCATTGTTCAGGTTTAGCCCACCAGCTGTTTTGCGAACTGATGGTGTTGCGCTTTCAACTGATTTAATTGCGCCCGTGTTTGCTCTGCATCTTCAATCAGCCACTTGCCAGCCACCATTAACTTGCTCACCTGACTCGCACCACACAAGATCAACGCGGCCAAAGGATCATGTGCACCAGAAAAATTAAGTCCGTCTAATTGATACAAGCCCAAGTCAGCTTGTTTGCCTGGCGCAAGCACTCCAATATCATCTCGCCCTAGTACCGAAGCACTGCCTTGAGTTCCCCAGTTCAACACTTGTAGATGGGTGATTTGATCAGCACGATAACGTAAGCGCTGCTGCATCAATGAATGTCGCAATTCTTGGATCATATTCGAACTATCGTTGGAGGCCGAACCATCCACGGCCATCCCGATATGACATCCAGCGGCCGCTAAATCCAGTGTTGGGCAGATCCCCGAGGCGAGCACCATATTCGAGGTAGGACAGTGAGCAATACCGATTTGCGCTTCACCCAAACGTCGTATTTCACTGGGATCAAAATGAATGCCATGAGCCAGCCAAGTTTGTGGCCCCATCCAGCCGCAATGCTCCAAGTAATCAACTGGACGCATGCCCAGTTTTTTCAGGCAAAAATCGTTCTCATCTATGGTTTCACCTAAATGGGTATGTAGCCGTACGCGATGACGTTTCGCTAACTGTGCGGTTTCACACATCAGTGACTGCGTCACCGAAAACGGCGAACAAGGTGCTAGGGCCAGTTGTAACATACTGCCGTCATCCGCGTCGTGATAACGTTTGATCAGCCGCAGGCTGTCCTCTAAAATTTGCTGTTCACTCTGTACCACTGAATCCGGCGGCAGGCCGCCATCTTTTTGCGACAGACTCATGCTACCGCGCGTCAAGGTCGCCCGCACACCTAAACGCCCCACCACTTCGGCTTGAATATCGATGGCATCACTCAGTGCGTGATTAAACACATAATGATGATCGGCCACCGTGGTTGCACCGCTCAGCATTAGCTCCCAGCAAGCAATTTCGGTGGCAAGTTCGATGTGTTTAGCTGTTAAGCCACTCCAGATGGGGTAGAGAGTTTGCAACCACGGGAATAAAGGTTGATTAATCGCCGCGGGTAGACAGCGGGTCAGAGTTTGATAAAAATGATGATGGGTATTAATCAAGCCCGGCATCAGCACATAGCGATGTGCGTCAAAAATATCATCGATGGTGCCCGTCGGCCGTTGGCCAGCCGCCACACATTCAAGGATCGTCGACCCTTGTACCACTAATCCGCCCGCACAGTCACGTTCAGCATCAGGGCCGCTGATCGCCCCATTAAATACAGCTAACGGATCTTTAATCCATAATTTGGTGGCAGTTGGTGTCGCGACAGACATCGTTGGCATCTCACCCTTGTAAACAAAACATATGCTAACAGGACAAGCAAAAAGCTGACCAAATAATCAAGTTCAATCTTTAACTAAGCCAATCCCTCGCAGCACAATATCAATCAGATTTTGTTCCGCAAGGTTAAACTCTTGCTGGTTTAGGGCTCGGCCTTTGATCAGTTTAATTTCGGTATCAAAGTCGGCGTAAAATTGGGTCGCGCCCCAAATCAAAAATAATAAGTTGAGTGGTTCGATAGGACGTATTTTACCTTGTGCAATCCAGGCTCGGATCAAGTCAGATTTACTGTTAGCCCAATCGATGACGGGTAATTGCAATTGATCCTTCACATTGGGTACACCTTGAATAATTTCCATGGCGAAAATACGTGAACTTTTCGGATGGCTGCGACTATAGCGCATTTTTGAGCGAATATAGGCGCTGATGGCTTCTACTGGATCATCTTCCACTGTGGTCTGCTCAAAAGCATTGTTCCACATGGCTAATATGTCTTGCAGTAAAGCCTTGTATAAACCCTGCTTAGACTTAAAATAATACAGTAAATTTGCCTTAGGTAATTCAGCACGGTCGGCAATCACTTGCAAAGATGTCCCTTGATAACCATGCTTTGCAAACTCATGAGTTGCAGCTTTCAAAATTACTTTTTCATTCTTCTTTCGAATGGTGCCGCCTTGCGTCACCGTCGTTTTTACCATGCGCGTGAAGTCCCTTCTATATTCGCTGACCCGATTAATAAGTCAGGCATTATTAATGATAAAATATAAAATCACTAGTGCTAATCTGTCGCCACAGCGATAAGCTAGGTGCGCACCATAATGCTTCAAAACTGGCAAATTGCGCACCAATCAAGTACAACATATTTTAAACATTTATAACTTGTAAGCTACAACAATAAACTTGAACAAATGGTCAGATTTATGCATTAGCTGTGGCAAGCTGTTAAATATACACATTGAATGGACTCAGAATGAACCAACACGATTCATTGTTAGAACTTTGGCAAGTATCCAAACGCTACCCCGGCGTTATTGCCAACGACCAAGTTAGCATGCAACTAGAAAAGGGCGAGATTTTAGCCCTGTTGGGTGAGAATGGCGCGGGGAAATCCACCTTAGTAAAAATGATCTATGGTGTGGTTCAAGCCGATGAAGGTGGGATCCTGTGGAATGGGAAAGAAGTCAAAATCACTTCTCCTAACATGGCCCGGGCCATGGGGATTGGCATGGTGTTTCAACACTTCTCGGTCTTTGAAACGCTCACCGTGCAAGAAAACATTGAACTAAGCCTCGATGCTGGCGTGGTGAAAGACGCCGCCGCATTGCGAGCCAAAATTATCGAGTTAAGCGCCAACTATGAGTTGAAGGTCGACCCAGATCGTTACGTATATAATCTGAGCATCGGCGAGCGACAACGCTTAGAAATCTTACGTTGCCTGATCCAAGACGTAAAACTACTGATTTTGGATGAGCCCACTTCAGTATTAACGCCTCAGGAAGTCTCGGGCTTATTTAAAGTCTTGCGCACCCTTGCCAGTGAAGGCTGCAGCATTCTATTTATTAGCCACAAACTCAAAGAAGTCACTGCACTGTGTGACCGCGCAGTCATTTTACGCGGTGGTAAAGTCAGTGGCGAATGTGTGCCCGCCAACGAAACCCCCGATTCTATCGCCCGAATGATGGTAGGCAGCGATGCGGTGCTCTCGGAGCGTTACCATAAACGGATCGGCTCTGACGAAGTACTGGTGACCCGCGACTTAACAGTGCCCCCCACCAATCCTTTTGGAACGGGTTTAAACAAGGTTAATTTAAGTCTGCACCGCGGCGAAATTTTAGGCATTGCAGGGGTGGCAGGCAATGGTCAGGAAGATCTACTGGAAGCACTGAGCGGTGAAGATACCCGTGCCGAAGCCAGCAATATCGTGATGCATGAGCGCAACGTTGGCAAATTAAATGCCGGCGAGCGCCGCCTATTAGGGATGAGCTACGTACCCGCCGACCGCCTAGGACAAGGCGCCGTGCCCGAGATGAGCCTAGCCGACAATACCCTACTCACCAGTGCGCGTAAGGGGCTCACCAAACGAGGGCTGATTTTGCCGCATAAGGTAGTAGAGCTGGCCAAGGCAATTATTCATCACAACGATGTAAAGTGTCATAACGCCCATTCTCAAGCCAAAAGCTTGTCGGGCGGTAACTTGCAAAAATTCATTATTGGTCGTGAAGTAGACCAAGAACCCGACATTTTGATCTGTGCCCACCCAACTTGGGGAGTCGACATTGGTGCTGCTAGTGCGATTCATCGGCAACTGATTGAATTACGTGATAACGGTGCCGCTATCTTGGTGGTGTCGGAAGATATTGACGAGCTATTTATGATTTCAGACCGAATTGCCGCCTTATATGAGGGGCAACTGTCACAAGCCGTGCATACCGAACAAACCAATATTGAGCAAGTAGGCAAATGGATTGCAGGCGGCTTTATTAACCACGATGAACCCGAGGAGGGCCTGCGACGTGCTTAAAACCCAACCTCGTTTAGAATCATCAAAGTTAATGTCTTGGTTGTCACCGCTAATTGCGGTCGTACTCACCATGCTGGTATCCAGCATGATGTTTTTAGCGCTGGATATTAACCCCGCTACGGCCTTTAAAGTGTTTATTATTGCGCCCTTGAGTGACAGTTATAACTTGGGCGAACTGATGGTTAAAACCACGCCCTTACTGCTCTGTGCCACGGGCTTAGCCCTCTGTTATAAAGCCAATATCTGGAATATTGGCGCCGAAGGCCAGCTACTCGTTGGCGCCTTGGTGGGCAGCTATTTTGCCTTACAGGCCGGTGATGACAGCGGCTATAGCTGGTTAATCGTCACGCTCTTAGCTGGCACCTTAGCAGGCCTACTATGGGCTGCCATTCCAACCCTGCTGCACCAGTTATTTCATACCAATATTATCTTAACCACCATCATGCTGAACTACGTGGGTTTGTATTTGTTATTATGGGGGGTTCATGGCCCGCTAGTCGATCCCGCTGGTTTTGGCTTTCCTGAATCGGCTGTTTTTGCCGATTCGGTATTACTCCCCACCTTAAGTGAACAAGGTCGCGCCTCCATCAGTATTGTGATTGCAATATTGGCAGCCATTGGCTCGGGGATCATCCTGTATCGCACTCTGCCTGGATTTCAGCTGCGAGTATTTGGCTCCGACCAACCCGCAGCGCGTTAC
The DNA here is from genome assembly GCF_050870865.2 of Agarivorans sp. QJM3NY_33. NCBI lineage: Bacteria > Pseudomonadati > Pseudomonadota > Gammaproteobacteria > Alteromonadales > Alteromonadaceae > Agarivorans > Agarivorans sp. QJM3NY_33. Next base: position 1,739,639 of record NZ_CP194039.2, on the reverse strand, counting down.
GCAGGCTACAGCAGCAAGTTTATTGTGTGGAGTGTAATGCTTAGCGCTGGCGCCTTAGCTGGCTTTGCTGGAGTTGCCGAAGTAACCGGACCCATTGGCCAGCTAATCCCACAAGTTTCACCCGGTTATGGCTATGCGGCAATCATCGTCGCTTATTTAGGGCGATTGAATCCTTTTGGTATTATTTTCGCGGCATTTTTCATGGGCACCTTGTATATGGGCAGTGACCTGGCACAAATTGAACTGGGTATGCCTACCGCAATTACCGGGCTATTTCAGGGCATTCTATTGTTCTTCCTGCTGGCTTGTGACTTCTTGATCCACTACCGCATTGTTTTGCAGCCAAGTAAACCCAAAGCGAGCACCAGCCGCTCTTCTTCCGAACCAAAGCAAGGAACCGCTTAATGGATATCGAACTAATTCAACAAATTTTGGTTGCGGCAATTAAAACCGGAACCCCATTATTATTGGTCGCCCTTGGTGAGCTAATTTGCGAAAAGTCCGGAGTGCTCAACTTAGGCCAAGAAGGCATGATGTTGATGGGTGCGATGGCTGGTTTTGCTGGTGCCTATTTTACTGGAAATCTTGCCTTAGGTTTATTATTAGCCGTCATTGCAGGCATGGCGATGGCTGCGATCTTCGGTATCTTATCGTTAAATTTAAATACCAATCAAGTGGCCACTGGCCTCGCCTTAACCATTTTTGGTGCCGGTTTAAGTGCCTTCTTAGGTGCCAGTTTAGTCGGCTCCACGGTGGTTGGCTTTAAAACCATACCGATCCCACTGCTGAGCGAAATCCCTTTTATTGGCCCCTTGCTGTTTAACCACGATATCTTAGTTTATGCCAGCTTCGCCTTAACTGGTATTTGTTGGTGGGTCGTCAATAAAACCCGCGCCGGGCTAACCTTACGAGCGGTGGGCGAAAACCCATATTCGGCCAATGCTTTGGGAATCAAAGTGCTCAAGGTTCGCTACCTAGCGGTACTTACCGGAGGTGCCTTTGCTGGTTTAGCGGGTGCTTATATGTCGCTCTCTTATACCCCAATGTGGATGGAAAACATGACCGCGGGTCGTGGCTGGATTGCCCTCTCTTTAGTAGTATTTGCCTCTTGGCGAGTAGGCTATTTAGTCGTAGGAGCTTACCTGTTTGGTGCCGCTTCAATTTTACACTTGGTGATGCAAGGACTCGGGGTGACGATCTCGCCAAACCTGTTAGCCATGATGCCTTACGTGGCAACCATTGTGGTAATGGTCTTGATTAGCTCGAATCCAATTCGTCAAAAACTGGCCGCACCGATGAGCCTCGCTAAGCCCTTCGATGCTCGGATCCACTAACAAAAAACAGGGATTAAACCGCTTAGTTTAATCCCTGATACAACTCTAGAATGAGTTTTTTGTCAGTCCAGTGAGTAAAGCCTTCCGTTCAACACAATTTCACGTATCATGTTTGTTCAGGCTTTGTTTATCTTTCGCGGATCATCATTGTTGATCAATTAGTTTTCATCGCGACTCCGCTCAATGGTTACCAGCATCTGATCTCACTACAACTGCAATAACAATCTCATATACATCAGGCCCTAGGAGAACTTCTTCGCTATGCCCTACTCGCTTTACTTAGCTCATATCAACGATACCCACTCTCATTTCGAAGCGTCCATGGTTCACTTCAAGATCAATATTCAAGGGGAAGATTATCGTTTAGAGGCTCAATGTGGCGGTTACGCCCGCATCGCCACGGCGGTAGAACAGCTCCGCCAAGAAGCTAAGCAACAGCGTTGCCCTTCATTATTTTTACATGCTGGCGATAGCTTTCAGGGAAGTTTGTACTTTAGCCAATTTAAGGGCTTAGCTAACGTTCGCCTACTCAATCGTTTAGCACCCGATGCCATGACCATTGGCAACCATGAGTTTGATTTAGGCAATGCACCAGTGGCGCAGTTTATCGAGCAAGCCAACTTTCCCTTGCTGGCTGGCAACATGGACTTAAGCCAAGAAGACCAAAACAAAGCCCACCCTCTGGCGCCACATAGTAATCTTTATCGCTATGATAATTCTCGCAAAATAGCTCAGTACCTATTAAAGCCTTTAGCCGATAAACAGCTAGCGATTATTGGGATCACTCATGATTTAATGCATCAGATTGGTTGTCCCGATAGCGATTGCAGTTTTCTGAATGCTATCGAAACCACCCGCGCCACCATTGAGCATTTACATCACCAAGATATTCAGCACATCATTATACTCAGCCATTTGGGTTATCAGGCTGATGTTGAACTCGCCAAGGCGGTTAACGGTATTAGTCTGATTGTGGGTGGGCACTCACATACCCTCACTGGCGATTTTAGCAGCTTAGGCCTTAATTCCTGTGAACAAGGGCCTGCTTGGGTGAATGATAGCCTGATCTTACAAGCGGGCAAACATGCCGAATCTATTGGCTTAGCAAAACTCGGGTTTAATCGCGAGGGTAAGGTCACCCATATGGATGGTGGCATATCCTTCTTACTCAGCGAAAATTGGCAAGCCTTTGTCAATGAACAACCAGTCACGCCTCCCCAACATCAAGCAATGCAACACTACCTAAGCGGGAGCCGATTTTTCAGCCACTATTCTGCCGAGCCCAAAATGCAGACACTCATCGATAGAGACTATCGACCAGCAGTTGAAAAGATGCATCAGCAAGTGATTACCACGGTGCCTCAATCGCTATTTCATACCCGAGCGCCCACCGTTGATTTTCCTCAAGGTAGCGAGGTTTCGCCACTGGTTTGTGCCGCTTTCTATTGGGTGGCAAACCAACACTCTCCCACCGACTTTGCCTTACATAATGCCGGAGGGGTAAGAGTTTCATTAAAAACAGGTCCACTCACCAAAGCCGAAATTTGCGGTCGGCTACTGCCCTTCGAGATTGCCATCGTAAGTTATTTAATCAAAGGTGCAGACTTAGCCATCGTGATCGAAGGGGCTATCGACAATGCCTATAGTAACGGCATTGTCGGCACTGGCGATGGCAGCTTTCCCTATTTTCATCGGCTGCGTTATCGCTATCAAGCTGAACTTCCTCAAGGCCAACGAGTGAGTGAAATAGAGTTATACCAAGGCGAGCAATGGCAAGCAATGGAGTCCGAAAAAGCCTATAGAGGGGTTTCTTCGGCCTATACCTTAGCCGGTAAAGAAGGTTATCACGGGCTACTCCAGACTTGGGATCATCAAGATCTAGGCATGAGCATGAGCGACAGTTTTGTAGCTTACGCCGAGCAAATCGATCAACTGAGTGCAGAGACAAGCCAAGTAAGCACTTGAGCCCTTTAAAATTCACACCGCTCAATTACTCGCCAAGTGATTGAGCTCTCGTGAAACGCTTTACCAATTCAAGCAACCCGATGATACACCCGCTCAGGTCGACCCACCGCGCCGTAGGCCACTTCAGGACTCAGCTCGTTACAGCTGACCAAATACTCCAAGTAGCGCCGGGCCGTGGTGCGGCTACTGCCAATCTGTTTCCCTGCCAGCTCAGCAGTTAAGCTGGCATGCTCCCGAAATAGCGCGCGCACCTTATCAAGTGTGACCGCATCAACGCCCTTGGGTAAGCGCCGCTTGTTTTCTGCCCCACCACTCGCCCCCTCGCTCATTGGCATTAGCTTATCGACATCTTGCTGCTCAAAACTACTATTTTGGGTCAAGCGCTGTAAGTAGGTTCGATAGTTTTGCAAGGACTCTTGCAACCGCGGAAACACCACTGGTTTTAAGATGTAATCAAACACCCCATTACGCAGAGCCTCTTGTAAGGTGGCAGCTTCTTTGGCGGCAGTGAGTAACATCACATCAATCGCTAAATCTTGGCTACGAATATATTTCAATAATTCAAGACCAGTACCATCGGGCAAATACACATCTAACAAGATCAGTTGTGGCGGTTTGGCATGAATATGGATTTTGGCATCGGCAATGCTCAAAGCAATCCCCGAGACCTCAAAGTCACTAACGCGTTGTAAATACTGGTGGTGAATCTCGGCGATCCCTTGATCATCTTCAACAATAAGAACCTCAATCATAGCCTGACTCCTACTTCAATTGCTTGGGTAAATAAACGGTAAAGCGAGTCCCATTTTGATCGCTACTAAATTCCACATTACCCCGTAATATTTGCACTGTTTCTTTGACTAAATAAAGGCCAATCCCATGCCCCTCCTGACTCTTACTGGTGACCCCTTGCTGATAAATATTGGCCTGTAAACTATTTTGAATGCCTCCTGCAAAATCTTCCACTTCAATAATAATGTCGTGGCCAAGATCGGTCATCGACAAATTAATCGGCGACGGTGACTCGCTTCTGCGAGTCGCTTCAAAGGCGTTATCCAGCAAGTTCGCCACAATAGTCACGATTTGCTCCGAGCCACAGTGTTCAGGCAACTGATGTAAACTACTGTCAGGATCAATATGCAAACTCAAACCCAGCTCATGAGCGCGATGGAACTTGCCTAATATACAGCCAGCAATCACCGAGTCATCGACCGCCTCAATCAAAAAATGAATTAGCTCTTGAAATTGATCATTCGCCTGACCAATAAACTGCAGCGCCTTTTCACCTTGGCCTAGCTGGATTAAACCCGCGATGGTATTCAACTGATTGGCATGTTCATGAGTTTGCACCCGCAGCGCTTCCGAATGGGCTTTAATTTGCGACAGTTGCTGAGTAAGCGAGGTAATTTCATCTTTGCGACGAAAGCTTGAAACCATGCCAATAAATGAGTTTTGAGGGTCGCGCATCGGTACTCGGTTGGCGATCAGCAAATGGCCATTAAGCAGCAACTCGATGTCGCTTTGCGCCTGAGGTTGGTCGAGTAACTCCACCATGTCGCTGTCGGGTAACCAATCGCGAAGCGACAAACCGACCGGACTGGGTTGCGCGCCTTGATCTTTACCCAACAAACGGATCGCATTAGCATTAATGTTGGTGATGATACCCTCTCGATTAATCGCTATCACCCCTTCGCGAATGGTATTCAAGGTCGCCTGTAACTCAGCATAAAGTCGACTCATCTGTTCCGGCTCAAAGCCCAATAAAGTATTTTTAATTCGCTGTGCCAGCCACCAGCCAATGAGCATATTCAGTGACAAAACCCCCATCACTAATAAAATCATAAAATACAGATAGGGCTTGAGTTGTACATCAATTTTTTCTAATAGATAGCCCACCGAAACGATGCCGATAATATTTCCTTGCGCGTTTTTTACCGGTACTTTTCCGCGCACCGACACACCTAAAGAGCCTTTCGCCCGCGACACATATTCTTCGCCCAAACTAAGCGCAGCGTAATTATCACCGCCCACCATCGGTTGACCGATCCGCTCCTGCTTCGGGTGCGCTAAGCGCACACCATTGGCATCACCCACCACAATGAAACTGGCGCCCATGGTACGGCGCAGCTCTTCCGCCAGTAATTGCAAAAACTCACTGTCTCCACGCTCTACTGCTGCCACCACATCCGGTAACTTGGCCACCACTCTTGCCACATCCAGCGCACGCTCACCTTTGTCTTGATACTCTGAATCACTTACATACCAGTAGCTGGTCACCACCACAATGCTCAATTGTAACAAACTGTAGAGCAGCATAATCAGTAGCAGTCGAGCGCGATAACTGAATAGTCGAGCAGGTTGATACATTCCTTTCTCCCTGTATTCACACAAATGAGCTTAGCACGAGCATCGAACTGCACTCCCGTGAACAATATGAACTTAATCAGCAATATGAATTTTAAAGCCATTACTTGGCTTTTATTTATAAAAAATCACCTTTCGTTAACATTGCGTTAACCTTCTTCGCTGAAAAACATAATTTTAACTGGCGAAGTCACGTTCAGATCTTCTGGACACCCTATGGAACAAGGAGAGCCAACATGTTCGCCAAGATTCAATTATTGAGAACATTAGTAGGGGCCGCAGTATTGGCCACCAGTTTAAGTAGCATTGTACAAGCTGAAGAAATTCATTTTTTAATTCCCGGCGGCGCCGGTGGTGGTTGGGACGGCACCGCCCGCGGCACTGGTGAAGCCCTGATGAAATCGGGCATTATCGACAAAGTATCCTTTCAAAACATGAGCGGGGGTGGCGGCGGAAAAGCCATCGCTCACCTGATTGAAACGGCTAAAACCCAAGATCACACCTTAATGGTGAACTCGACTCCGATTGTAGTTCGCTCATTAACGGGGGTTTTTCCACAATCATTTCGCGACCTAACACCGATTGCTGCAACCATCGCTGATTATGGTGCATTAATCGTGCGTGCCGATTCCAAATATACCCATTGGGATCAAGTGGTCAGTGATTTTAAAGACAATCCGAATAAGGTTAAAGTGGCTGGCGGCAGTGCACGCGGCAGCTTAGATCACTTAATTGCTGCGGCAGCAATTAAAAACGAAGGCTTAAACCCAATGAAATTGCGTTATGTCGCCTATGATGCGGGCGGAAAAGCTATGGCTGGCTTGCTTTCTGGCGAAACGGCACTGCTCTCCACCGGATTGGGTGAGGCCTTAGAGATGGCTAAAAATGAGCAGATTCGGATCTTAGCAATTACCGCTGAACAACGAGTGAAAGATGCCCCTAATGTCCCCACCCTCAAAGAGATGGGTAACAACACAGTATTTGCTAACTGGCGAGGTTTTTTTGCTGCGCCAGGAATTAATCAGGCACAAGCGGAAAAGTTCTCTAACGAGCTAAAAGCGATGTATGACACGCCAGAATGGGAAACCGTGCGCAGTCGCAATGGCTGGGTGAATAACTTTGTTCCCTACGGCCAATTTTACGGCTTTCTCGAGCAACAGGAAAAAATCGTCGGTAGTCTGATGAAAGAACTAGGGTTTCTTAAATAGCTTCACTTCAGCCAGAAAATCCCTTGCTGAATCTTTTGCTTAAGCCAAACACTCGCTTAAGCACCGGTGTCGGGATCGACACCGGCCTTTTTTAATCTGGAGCAAGATATGCAACTTAGCAATCAACGAATAGGCGGCCTTCTATTTTTGCTACTGTCTTTGTTTTATGGCTATTTTAGCTACGACATTCAACTGTTTGCCGGTGCCGAGTTTGAACCCTTTACTCCGCGAACTCTGCCGCAGTTTTTAGCCATTAGCGGCCTTGTGTGTTCTCTGGCGCTAATTATCGGCGGAGGTCGAGACCTTCTCACCAGCCTAAAACAAACCCAATGGCTAGCAGTAACAAAATTGCTAGCGGTGATGTTCGCCTACGGCTGGTTCGTGAACTGGTTGGGTTTTGTACTCGCCACGATTTTTTTCTTGGTGCTCAGTTTTCGCCTGATGGGCGAAACCAAGCATAAAAAAGCAATCATGGTCGCAGTGATCTTTACCCTGGTATTTTGGGCGCTATTGACTCAAATATTAGATATTTATCTGGAACCTGGACAGCTATGGCACTGGTTTAATGCTTAAACGTAAACCAGTCGCAAGGAGTAACACATGTTAGACGGAATTTTAGCCGGACTTGGCACCGCAATCATGCCAATGAACCTAATGATGGTGGTGGTTGGCTGTTTAGTCGGTACCTTTATCGGCATGCTGCCAGGCCTTGGTCCAATTACCGCCATCGCCTTGATGATCCCCCTCACCTACAGCTTAGAGCCTTCATCGGGTTTAATTTTAATGGCAGGCGTCTACTATGGCGCAATTTTTGGTGCTTCCTCATCTTCCATTTTAATTAATGCCCCCGGTTGTAGTGCCACCGTGGTGACCGCCTTCGACGGCAACCCGCTGGCTAAAAAAGGCCAGGCAGGTAAGGCCTTAGCGGTTGCGGCATATGCCTCATTCACTGGCGGAACCCTTGGCGCAATAATGCTACTAGTTGCCGCTCCAGCGCTGGCCTCAGTCTCCTTAAGCTTTCAAAGCGCCGACTACTTCGCGCTGATGGTCTTGGGTTTATCAGCGGTCGCAGCATTCTCCGGAAAAGGCCAAGTACTAAAAGCAATTATGATGACCATTCTTGGCTTAATGCTGGCTACGGTGGGAACTGATCGCAGTGAAGGCGTAGAACGTTTCACCTTTGGTCAACTCGATCTAATCGATGGTTTCAGTTTCTTACTATTAGCCATGGCCACTTTTGCCCTCGCCGAAACGCTGATGTCGGTACTCAAACCTGAAGATCCCAGCAACAGTGGCAAAGAACAAAAAATGATGGCCGAGCTGGGCAGCTTAAAACTTAGCAAGGACGAAATCAAAGAGATTGCCGCCCCGACCCTACGCTCCTCTGTTCTTGGCTTCTTTGTCGGCGTATTACCCGGCGCCGGAGCAACCATTGCCTCATTTTTGGCTTATGGAGTCGAGCGTAACATTGCCAAGCCAGAAGATAAGAAAAAATTTGGTGAAGGTTCACTCAAGGGACTGGCTGCGCCAGAATCGGCCAATAATGCAGCTTCCACTGGCTCGTTTGTCCCTTTACTCACGCTTGGGATCCCTGGTTCGGGCACCACTGCCGTATTATTGGGCGCATTGATTGCCTATGGGATCCAACCCGGCCCACGCATGTACATCGAACACCCTGACCTATTTTGGTCGATCATCATCTCGATGTACTTTGGCAACATTATTTTGTTGATCTTAAACTTGCCACTGATCCCCTATTTGGCCAAGTTACTCAACATTCCACGTCCCTACTTAGTCCCTATGATCCTGCTGTTTTCCATCACCGGAGTGTATTTGGTGTCGTTCAATAGTATGGACATTTTGATTATGGTGGCGGTGTGTGTAGCCGCTTTAGGTTTACGCCTGCTGAATTTTCCGATGGCGCCGATGCTACTCGGCTTTATTCTCGGCGGCATGCTCGAAGACAACCTGCGCCGCGCCCTGTTAATTGGTGATGGCGAACTCAGCTTTTTGTGGGAACGTCCTCTCACCCTCAGCTTCATTAGCATCGCCGCGCTGGTTCTGTTCAGTCCACTGCTACGCCCCCTTTGGGAGCGCAGCAAGGCCGGACTCGACTACCAGGCTGCGAAACGTAAAGCGGCGGTTAAATCTTAGCGATTAGCGCTTAACGAAAAGGCCTTAAGATTGTGCTTAAGGCCTTTTTTATACGGTATTATTTGGACTCCTAGGATATCAAGGGAAATAGTGAAAAAATTTGCGCGTTTATACATGCACTAATTCAGATTATTCATTTTTATCAATCAGTTATATATTTACGATTTGAGATAATAGGTTTGGAAAACGCGCATGCGCGTTTTTCCTGATGGTGTATTTAGCAGAATACTGATAAGTTCATTACATACAGATAGTTAACTGTGCGCGTTTTCACTGGTCCAACAAGGTAAACGCGCATGCGCACTAATAAAATGTTAGTTGCCAAAGGAAATATCGGATGTTAAATCGAATTTTATCTCGTTTCGCTTCAGTGCTGTATGTCCAGATATGGGAGAACAGAATCAAGGTAACCGATGTTTTAAAAAATGAGTGCTTTGATGATTCACCTATCGTTGTTATTCAGACAGCGGAGAATGGAGCCAAAACAATCTCAGGAATTGGCAAGAAAGCTAGCCAGATCTTAAAACCTAATGAAATGGCGGTTAATCCTTTTTCTCATCCAAGAGTGTTGTTTTCTGACTTTTACGTAGGTGAAAAACTGCTTCAATACGCTTTTAACCAACTAAGCAATATCAAGTTGTTGCGTCCAAGGCCCAAGGTCGTTGTTCATCCCATGGAGAAAACAGAAGGAGGCCTCACAATGATTGAAAATAGAGCTTTCAGAGAGCTGGCAATGGGCGCAGGGGCCATAGAGGTTAAGTTGTATACTGGTAATCCTCTTTCAGTTGTAACCTTCGATTTTGACAAAATCAAGGACGAGTCAGGCCTCACGCAAGCATCGACTAAAAACAATAGTTCGGCATCTAATCTTGTTGTTCTGGCAGTCTATATCTTGGTTATATTTTTGGCACTATGGCATTTTGGCAACTAATCGGGTAGCCGGAGGTATCTAGCCTCCAGCCCCCACAACACCCTGCATGCGGCTCCGCACAGGGCGTTTCACTTAGAATAGTGAAGCTTTATCCATCCATCTCGTAGCGCAAATAGACCTTGGGATTTCAAGTAAGCATTCGATAATGCTTGTTGGATCCCCGGTGTTTTCGAGCTCCTCCATGGGCCTTTACTGGTGATACCACACGCCACTGCGGCTTGAACATGTACCCCTCGGCGCATGAGATTCCTCACTTTGGTTCTCGGTTTTCGCCATTGTCGCCAATAGGCCATTCGTACTCTGCGTCTTACCCAATGATCAAGATCGACACACAGTTGATAGCAATTCGCGATCCCAAAGTAGTTTATCCAGCCTCGGAGATATTGGCTCACTTTAGCGAGCTGGTAAGTCATCGAGACGCCCCAGTTTCGGTTGGTGAGGCGCTTTAGCTGTTGTTTAAACCGGTGTAGCGTTTTGGCATGGATTTGCAGCCGTCCCGCTTTGAAAGTAAACCCTAAGAACTGACTCTTCGCTGTTTTAACCACCTGGCTTTTGGTGGTGTTAACGATTAACTTTAAGCGGCGTTGCAAGAAGTGACTAATGCTCGCTAGCACCCGTTCTCCTGCACGCCGACTTTTCACCAAGATGGTGAAATCGTCAGCATAGCGGGCGAATTTATGGCTCCGTTTCTCCAGTTCTTTATCTAATGGGTCGAGCATGATGTTGGTCAGCAAGGGGGATAATGGTCCGCCTTGTGGTACACCTTCTCGAGTTTGCTGATAGCACTGGTTATGGATAAAACCCGCTCTTAAGTAGTGTCCAATCAGCTTAAGTAAGCGCTTATCTTGCATTCGGTGACCCAGTTTACTCATCAATAAGTCATGATTAACTCGGTCAAAGAATTTAGATAAATCCACATCTACCGCAAAACGTCGGCCTTGCTTGATGATGCTTTGCACTTGTTTCACCGCTTGTTGCCCATTCTTGTTTGGTCTAAATCCAAAGCTGTTCGCTGAGAAGCTAGGGTCAAAGATAGGCGTTAGCACTTGGGCAATGGCTTGCTGGATGACACGGTCGAGCACGGTTGGGATCCCCAGTAGGCGCTTCCCGCCATCGGGTTTATCTATCTCCACACGGCGTACCGGTTTAGGTTGATACTGGCCGTAGCGCAGTTCCGCCGCCACCTGTTTCCAGTGTGCTTTTGCCCAAGCAGGGAAGGCGTCAATGGACATGTTATCTACGCCAGCCGCCCCTTTATTGGCTCGAACACGCTGCCACGCACGCAGAATATTTTCACGTTGTAGCATGTGTTCAAATAGATGTTGGCTAAAGGCTGGCTGCGGGTTAATACGCTGAATCGCATCTACGCCGGCCGGCGAATGGGTGTTCAAGTTTAACAAGGCTCCTCCTTTATTCTAAGTGTTCAGGCCTTCACCGTGTCCCAACCATTACGATGGGCGTTGGGCTACTATGCCGTCTGCTGACTTCTACTTAATCACCAATTGAGTTGCCCCAACTAGCGCTATCGTTGTTCATCGAGTTTGCTCACTTAAGTTGATGAGGCTTAAGTGCCGGGCCTGTTGAACTAGCGGCCAAGCTAGTGAGTTAAACGATCGCAAGTTAAGCAGATCTCCCCACTCTTTGTTTATAAGAAGTAGAACATGCACTTTCTCTTTTCTCTGCACTGCTGCATCATTTACGGTGGCCGTTAGATCACATGGCTTCGTTGTCTTGTGCCAACTCGCCTCCAGCCTACGCCTCATATGATGTTCTTGTTCATCAGTTCGCCCTCTCTTTAGATAAAAAGACGTCCGGCTTCCTTCAGACATTCCCTCGCGGCAATGCCCTTGCCATTCGCTAGTAGTTAGCGTTTAATAATCAAAATATTATTAAACGGTGACCTTCCTACAGAGGACTTTCACCTCATTAGTTCATGCCCATGCTGGGCGTACACAATAAATTTAAGAGAGATTCACAACGCTTGACGCTTTCACTTCTAGCCAGTTTAGTGTTTATGGCACAATGATTTAAGTAAGGTGTCTGCGTTGTTCACACCTTAATTTGGCGTTATATGCCACCGGAGTTTGAGTGAAAAATACATTAATAGCACTGCTTCTCACTGGTGCCACTTGTTCATGTGACGATTTAGGTGTTGATAGCTGCTTGGATCGGGGCGGAAGTTTTGACTACGAAACTTGTCAGTGTGACTATGAAAACACTCATGAAGTTAAAAATAGCCATCAATGTTGAAATGTGTTGCAGTGTATTCAGTATGTGGTAGGCGTTATGGCTAGCTAAAATTCCAGTAATTAAGGAAGCTGAATGGCATATAACAAGCCGCTGTAATCGCTCACTGCGTTCGCTGGGACAAAAATATATAGGCAACCCTATGTTTAGTTTCTTCAAGAAAGAAAAATTTGAACCAGAATTCCCAGTCATAGACTTGGACTCAATTCCAGATGAAGTCTTCAGCAAGCTGTCAGCTTTTTCATCAGTAGATATAAGAGAAGATTCGGATGAAAAAGATATAGATTATTCTTTTGTTGTTGAAAAAGGCGTGACGCGTATTCACGTCGGCTTTGCGAATGATAGGATTTCATATGTAAACTACCTCACAGAACAATTTAACGGCAGTGAGAAGAAAAAGGCAGAGAAGCTGAATTGGTTTTTGGAATATTACGGCAAAAAAGAAGAGTATGGTGAGCCAAATAATACTGGCTATATGATATTTTTTCACAACACTAAAAGGAATCTCTCAATCGTATACGGGTTACACATGGGGCCTATTCGTGTTAACAATCACGCAAATGCCTAACAAAAAGGGGAACCGCGAGGGATATGCGCAAAACTAAATTTGATATGAATTTAGCAATATGCCAAAAAGTATTAGAGGCTTTTTCTGATATTGGAAGCGAACAATTGGCTCCAATTATCGAGGGGTTTTCTAAATCTATTGATCAAATAAAAGGCTGGGTAAATGACAATAATTTTCCAGCACCAAAATCCGAAATCGCTAAGGGTTTAGAGCAAGGTATTAACGATCTGTCGTTGTTAATTGAGGACCTCGAACCAAATTTCCGTTCTAAAGCATTTAGCGCTTTTTACCAAGCTGTGAATTCGGTAAATCCAGATTACTTTGAAAAGCAAAATGCTAAAATTCAGCGAGTCATCAAACGCGGTAAAATCAAAACAGAAAGTGAGTTCAATCTCTTACGTAATCGTCTAGACCGCATTGAAGGTAATGGTTCGCACGAAGAAAAGATTATCAGTAAGTTAGTGGAGCTGTATGAAATTCAAGCATAATCGGGTAGCCGGAGGTATCTAGCCCCCATAACACCCTGCATTCGGCTCCGCACAGGGCGTTTCACTTAGAATAGTGAAGCTTTATCCATCCATCTCGTAGCGCAAATAGACCTTGGGATTTCAAGTAAGCATTCGATAATGCTTGTTGGATGCCCGGTGTTTTTGAGCTCATCCATGGGCCTTTACTGGTACTAAGCTGTTAATTTTTGTATGTATTTTTGAAGTAACTCGCTACGCTCAAACAGACTTCAACTTTGATCCCTTGTTCATTTGCGCTACTCGGCGAAGATGATGGGATTTAAAAGCGTAATCTTGGCTATCGAGAGTGTGAAAGATTTTTGTTTTTAGAATGGGTGTTTAGTTTATTATCTCAGGAGGAAGTCGTGCAAGAAGAATATATGGAGTACTACGCAAAGTTTGATGAAGAGAAGCGTCTTCTTTCTCAAAATATTACGCGTATTGAGTTTGATACAACATTGAGTATGTTGGAGTCTTATATAGATCCTTCATGCAATTTAGCAGAGCTTGGTGCTGCGACTGGTCGTTATTCACTTCATTATGCTCAGCAAGGGATTAATGTAACAGCTGTTGAGCTAGTTCCTGAATTAGTCGAACAACTTAATAATAATGCAAAACGCCAATCTTTGAGTTTGTCTGTCTACGAAGCAAATGCAACGGACGTAAGCTTTATAGAGAATAACACCCAAGATGTCGTATTAATTTTAGGACCGCTTTATCACATACAATCAAAGTTAGACCGAGAAGCGGTGTTGAAAGAAGCTAATCGAGTTTTAAAACCAAACGGCATAGTTGCAATAGCTTATATCAGCCGGTTCTTTGTTGCAGGTTTGCTCGCAAAAATGTCCAGCGATTTAGTTTTGCCAACTATGTTAAGTGAGTTAAATGAAAGTGGTTTAGTGACTTCACCTGCCGTAGATCCATTTTTTAGAACAGGTTACTTTGCTAAACCATCCGAAATTGAATCTCTCGCAGTTCAAACGGGGTTTTGTGTCGAAAACCATATTGCAACGGATGGTTATGTTCGCTTTATTGATCAAGAGGTCAACCAGCTTAACGAAAAGCAGTATCAAGCTTGGCTGAAGTATCACCTTTCCACGTGTGCGGAACCATCATTACTTGGTAGTAGTAATCATGGTTTAGTCATTGCGAAAAAGTGCAGTTAACAATAAGAATAGGTGTCGCGCAGCCGACACCTTATTCGGGTGTTGAACAAGCCCGATGCTCCTTTCTATAGTAAATAACGCTGTTGATGTTAGCGGGGCCAAAGCCTTGTTCGTTTTCCCAAGGCGAGTTTAGCTAAGACAGGTTGAACGGCGCGAAACCCTTACCCGTCTTGTGTGGTTCTAAGCTGTTAATTTTTATGTATTTTTGAAGTAACTCGCTACGCTCAAACAGACTTCAACTTTGCTCTCTTGTTCATTTGCGCTACTCGGCGAAGATGATGGGATTTAAAAGCGTAATCTTGGCTATCGAGAGTGTAAAAGGTTTTTGTTTTTAGCATGGGGTCTAGTTTATTCTTAGTTTATTCTTTATTGTTTAAACAAGAAATTTTTCCTCTTAATAAGCTGTTAGGTTTACCATGGCAATAGATCATAGTCTGTTAAAAAAATTGGGGTATTCTACGAAGTGGATTGAATATCGAATGCTAGAAGAACAATATTTTTCCTCTCAAGTTAAAGATCAGGAAAGTTCTGGGCATGAAGGGTATGAACATTATCGGTATGGCGCATTTATACATTGGCTAAGAACTCGTGACTCGGCTACGGATCAGGAGATAGCGCAATTCCTTGAATTAACACTTAACGATACGGATGTGGTTATGGGGGGAAGTGCTGCTATTGAATTACTTAAGTGTCAATGGATTACTGATGCCCAATTTGAAAAGGTATGTACCGAGAGTCGTAAGTTCGGCAAGTGGCCCCTAAAACAAGCAATACGTTATAGGCTATTACGGGAATTGCGTAGCAATGCCGAGTTTGAGCTGCAAGCTCGTTGCCTGGATTCAGGTGACTCCATTGTCCATGAAGCTCTATTAGAGTTACAAAATATTGATGAAAGTATTTTGAAAGGCTTATCTGAAAATGGCGCTAATAAACGCATTAAAAATATTGCCAAAAACCAGGTACAAAAAACCTAATCGGGTAGCCGGAGGTATCTAGCCTCCAGCCCCCACAACACCCTGCATGCGGCTCCGCACAGGGCGTTTCACTTAGAATGGTGAAGCTTTATCCATCCATATCGTAGCGCAAATAGACCTTGGGATTTCAAGTAAGCATTCGATAATGCTTGTTGGATGCCCGGTGTTTTTGAGCTCCTCCATGGGCCTTTACTGGTGCTAAGCTGTTAATTTTTGTATGTATTTTTGAAGTAACTCGCTACGCTCAAACAGACTTCAACTTTGCTCCCTTGTTCATTTGCGCTACTCGGCGAAGATGATGGGATTTAAAAGCGTAATCTTGGTTATCGAGAGTGTGAAAGATTTTTGTTTTTAGAATGGGTGTCTAGTTTATTCACCTAGATTTTTCATGAAGCACCATTTTAACTGTTCTGGTCTAATTCCATCGGACACTTAATTTTGAGACAGTATGTTAATGAATTAAGAGGTCTATATGAGTTTGAAAAAATCACACAAGAGTTATCCACAAGAATTTAAAGATGAAGCGGTACTAATGGTGTTGGAGCAAGGTTACAGTGTTGCTGATGCTGCAAAATCTCTAGGGGTTGGCACTAGCCTGCTTTACAAGTGGAAAGAAAGGTACGAAGTCCAACGGCAAGGCATCACCCTAGAAGAGTCTGAGCGTGATGAACTCAAACGATTACGCAAAGAAAACAAAGAATTACGCATGGAGAAAGAAATACTAAAAAAGGCAAGCGCCTTCTTTGCGAAAGAAATGAAGTAAAATGTCGCTTCATAAAAAAACACTCAAATCAGTTCCCTGTTGCGCAGCTATGCCGAGTCATGAACGTAAGTAAATCAGGCTATTACGATTGGCTTAAACGCCCTGCGAACGTGATAGGCCTTGATACTTTGAAGCTTTATCGCCGTGTTCGCCAGTTATTCAAGAAAAGCCGAGGTAGCCTAGGGAATCGTGAGATGGTGAAGAAATTGCGCAAGGAAGGCTACCAAGTAGGCCGCTATGCTGTCCGTACAATGATGCAACGCTTGCGGCTGAAAGTGACCCAACGGCAAGCTTATAAAGTGACAACGCAGCGTAAACACTCTGACGCAGTCGCTGATAACCTGCTAAATATGAACTTTAACCCAAGCGCTGCTAATCAGGTTTGGGCTGGTGATGTGACCTACCTAAAAACAGGCGAGGGTTGGATGTATTTAGCAGTCGTGATGGATTTATACTCTCGCAGAATTGTTGGCTGGCATATTGATAAACGGATGACTACAGACTTAATTTCCAAAGCACTCATTAAAGCCTACAACTTACGGCAACCACCTAAAGGCTTAGTCTTTCACAGTGATAGAGGCTCACAGTACACCAGTAAACAATATCGTAAGCTATTAGTTGGTTTTGATATTCGAGCCAGTATGGGCGATGTAGGAGCGTGTTGGGATAATGCTGTTGTTGAACGATTCTTCGGAAGTTTAAAACACGATTGGCTGTTTAAAGTTAATCAGCCAACACGAGAATTTATGAAGCAAGATGTGGCTGCTTATATGAAGTATTACAACTTAGAGCGGCTTCATTCGGCCAATGGTGATTTATCACCGGTGGCGTTTGAAAATTCTCAACTAAAAGTGTCCAGTTTGGGTTGACCAGTACAAACTATGCCTAAGACGGACATATTCCTTCATTTCTATAAATCAGATAAACCTTGAGAAGTTAAAGATAGTGTTTTCACTATCTCTTTGAATCTATTAACTATTTCTGATTTTTCATTATCCAAGAAAATGAGACTAATGTCCATCTTTTGTGGCTCAAGTAATGGAAGTGATACCGTGTCTGTCTGATAAGATATTTTTTCAAATGCCTTAGGAATAATCGCAATACCTAAACCAGCACTCACTAACGAAGGTAGTAATAACGCTGAAGAAGCTCTGTGAGAAATAATTGGTTTGAAGCCGCACACTGATTCTATGATCGCAGTTGCTTGAGTATCATCAGGAGAAGCATATATAACAAATGCTTCATGTTCTAATTGCTGGTAATTTTCAATTCCCTTAGTAGATAAATGATGATTTTTGGGGAGAAGAAACGTTAAAGGTGACGAAGTCAAATGAAGAGATCGTAACCCTGCTGGTATGTCTTTCTTCATAGTCGTCATAAACGCTGTATGAATATCACCATTCTGCACCATCTGGAGCTGCTCATATGGGTCATGTTCTTCTAAACCAACCGCGATATCTGGATACATTTGTCTAAATGTTTCAATGACACTTCCCATAACGCCAGTATAAGCAGCAAGTCCAGAATAAGAAATATTGATGTGCCCCGCTGTACCATTGAATAACGCCTCTGAATACTCTAGTAACTCGTCCATCGCATTGATTATCTTATATGATTTACTCAGAATGTCTTTACCAGCATCTGTCAGAGCAACGTTTCGCTTATTACGAACAAATAGTTTTCCTCCTAAGTGCTCTTCTAAATTTTTGATTTGAATACTTAACGCGGGTTGAACAATATGTAATTTTTCCGCAGCCTTTCCAAAGTGTAGCTCTTCAGCCACACATGCAAAATACTTCAACTGTTTAATATCCACTTCAAATCTCTCTACTTTAAAAGTATTAAATAAAATTAATATATCACACAGATAAAAATAATATATTTTTTATATTAATGATACGGAAATATACTAATAAGTAGTTCCAATACACCAAAGAGTACATTTTATGTCTATTTCTAAACTAGGTTTATCTGCGCTACTTCTATCCTCTGTTTTCTGTATGAACGGCTGGGTAAATGCAGAGCCGTCTAATGAAGCTACGCAAAAAGTTCAAAAGGCTAATCCAGTTCAAGTTACGCCAATGCGCAGTATGATTATGGTATCTGTAAGAGATGATAGTGATTTACCTGCTGCATACCGTTGGCTATACAAATATCATGTGCCCGATAGCATTTCGCAATTCATGCCGTATGTAACTAAATATGCAACTTACCGGGCGCTCCCTGTTCCAAAAAACGGTGAAGATTATGGTACGTACAACTGGATAATGACTGAACATTATTGGTTATTAAACCCTTTTAACACTAGTGATTCAGCCACACCAAACGGCCTAGCTTTTAGCGAAGTTTATTCAAAGGAATATTTGGAACTCACACGCCAACCTAGCGATGGTGAACTTCGTCCATCAACTTGGATGGGGAGCAGAGAAGGCTACCACCCTACTGTATTTGTTTTCCTACCAATGTTCTGGGAAGACGATATTAAAGGCAGCGACCGTACTATTGAAGATGGTCCTAACTACCGTTGGACGATTGCGTTTAAATATCCAGACGGAATTAGCCAAGAAGAAGGTGACAAATGGTTTAAAGAATCTTTTGCTAAAGAACTTGCTAAGTTACCAGAAGTAAACCGAATTATATCAAGTCGTGTACTGAACACTCCACGAACCAGTCCGTTCCAGAGGGTAGCTGAAATTTGGTTTGACAGTAGTAAGCAGTGGGAAAAGGCTATGTCTGAAGTAAAAGATAAGATTAAGAAACCTTCTTGGGCGGAATATGACCAATTCCCATACATCGAACCTTATAAAGATTTTGTTGGGGAATTCTTACTTGATAGACCGGAATCAGATCATTTAACTCAATACCGTGGATATATCTCTACCCGATAAACAGTTAATTTTCCCATAAACCTAAGTTCTGCCAGTACATCGATACTGGCAGACTATTTTCTTGGAAGCCCCTAATTATTATGTATATAGAATCAACGAATAAAGTTAATCATAAGGCCATCATACTGGTTTTAGCAATGCTAACCGCCTTTGCACCATTCGCTACAGACATGTATTTGCCTGGGTTTGCTGCTATGGCCGAAACTCTGAATACTTCGACACCAAGCTTACAATTAAGCCTTTCTATATTTTTTTTAGGGTTAGCTGTCGGACAACTGTTATACGGACCAATATCAGATCGTTGGGGAAGAAAGACTCCCGTAATAACTGGGATTGCCATTTTCTTTATAGCATCAGTACTCATAATGTTTACCACTAACTATGAGCTTTTCATTGTGCTTCGGTTTATACAAAGCATTGGTGGAGCTGCCGGAATGGTAATGAGTAGGGTAATCATTCAAGATTTATTCGATCAGAAACAAAGTGCTCAAGCACTATCAACGATGATGGTGATGCAAGGAATAGGCCCCGTACTTGCTCCTATTTCAGGTGGCTTCTTAATAAGCCATTTTGCTTGGCAATCTGTGTTCTTATTATTATCTGTTTTCAGTTTCTTTTGCTTATATACGACGTTACGTTATATCCCAGAAACTTTGGTGTATAACGAAAGAAAAAATATTTCTGTCAATGATATTGCCAGACAGTTTATCAACATTCTGAAAGTTAAAGCTTTCTTGATCCCATGTCTTATTAGCTCTTTAGCCGTTTCAGTAATGTTTACCTTTATCGCAGCATCTCCAGATTTGTTTATGAAGATCTACCAATTAAACGAAACTCAATATGGATTTGCATTTGGTGTTATCGCCTGTGGCATAGTTGTTTTCAGCCAAATTAATAGACTGTTATTATCACGCTACACGCTTACTCAGATACTGAAGATGTCAATGATTTTTAGCGTAATTTTTTCTGTATTATTAATGCTATCTTTATCATCATCATCGTTAATCTACACAATGATTCCTCTATTTTTTTGTGTTGGCATGGTGCCACTAATAGCTGCAAATAGTACCGCTCTGGCAATGTCAGCTTTTCCAAACAATGCAGGTCCAGCCTCCTCTTTAGTTGGAATAATGCAATTTGGAATGGGTTTTATCTTTAGTAGTTTACCCGGTCTATTTGGAAACAATAATACGATAGTGATGGGCATTGTAATTGTGGGGTGTTTTAACCTCTCACTTATGCTGTTTTCTCTTTTGTCATCAGCAGTAAATTACACTCATAAGTTTAAATAACTCTATGACCTTATAGATGAAGTGGACGTAACCGTTCACCACCCCCCTATTGACATGTGACCGACAGCACTGGATCCGACTTTATCTTGTTGAGTGATCATTTCCAGGGTAAGCGCGCCCCACGATCCCACGGGCCATTTTAGTGTGAGAAGTTCCAGGGCAACAGAGCGTCGAGAGCAGGCTCTGGCTTTGCTAGCTCTTTCATACATTTGACCATGTAATCATAGAGTATCAGCCCATTGGCTTTTGCCGTCTCGATAATGCTATACAGGACTGCGCTGGCATCAGCCCCATTCGGGGTGTTGGCGAACAGCCAGTTTTTTCTGCCAATGACCAGCGATTTGATGGCGCGCTCCGCCCGGTTGTTGTCGATAGATAAATGACCTTCGTCAACATAGCGTATCAACTTAGGCCACTGACCTAGCGTGTACTTAATCGCCTTTCCAAGCGGACTCGATTCGATAATTTTCTGCGACGTTAACCATTGATAAAGGTCATCCAACATCGGTTTTGCGTGAGCTTGTCGTTCTCGCTGTCGTTCATCCGCAGCGGTGAGCTTTAATCGGGATTCAAGCGCATACAGCTTTTGGATTTTCGCCAACACCACATCCGCTTTACCCGTTTTGCCTTTCCCCTGAAGTTTCTTCGCATCGATGAACTTACGACGAGCATGAGCCAGACAACCGACATTCGTGACGTTCGTGACGTTCGTTAATCCATCGTACACCCCATAACCATCACTTTGCAGGTAGCCTGAGTAGTCACCTAAAAAGTTCACCGGACACGCTGGCGCGCGACTGTTTTGGTAGTCGAACAAGACGATGTTTTTCATCCCAGGCAGGGCCGCTTCGGGAGAGTCGCCTACAGCCACATATAACACTGTTTCTCTTCTTTGAGCACATTCAGCGGCGTCTCATCAGCTTGAACCACCACTTGCCCAAGTAAGTGAGTTTTCAGGGCTTGGTAAAGTGGCCTGAACTTTTCGCTGACTTCTATCACCCACCTTGCCATGGTGGTTCGTGACAGGTCGATCCCCGACTGAGTGAACAAAGTTTCCTGACGATACAGCGGCAGCGCATACTGATATTTACCGAGAATAATATGGGTGAGCAGGCTTTCGGTAGCGAAGCTTTTTGGGATGATGCTCTCTGGTGCTGGTTGTTGGTGAATTTGGCTTTTTTCAGCGTGTTGTTCACACTGACGACAGGCGTATTTTGGGCGAACGTATTCCAACACTTTTAGGATGGCGGGCGTGAACGCCAGTTTTTCACTGCGGTCTTCGCCGATTTTATGCAGCGTATGTTGGCAGCATGAGCACTGTTTGTCGTGCTCATCCAAGTCAAGCTCGATGATTTCACGCGGTAAGTCTTTAGGAAGGGGTTGACGCTTACCACGGCGTTTTGTGGTCATCGTTGTCGTGACCACTTCTTCTTCCACTTTAGCGGCTTCCCATTCCGCCTCATTAAAGAGGTCACCCTGTGCTTCATTATAAGGTTTTAACGCTTCTGAACGTTTAGCGAACTGGCGGTCAAGAGCGAGCTTAAACTGTTCAATTAAGGATTGGCGCTCTTGTTGCCATTGTACTTCCTTATCGAGCAGTGCTTTTCTCTCCGACATCAACGTTTTCACCATCGCTTGAAGCTCGGTGATGTCCTGGCTTTCTGGGTTCATATCAGGCGTCTTTTTCATGGCGTTGATTATACTAAAAACACCACACCAAGGCTTAGTATAACTGACTTTTATCGGAGTTAACTCATTGTAAAATCGTCTATTTTTATCGGTTTATGGCCGATTATCGTGAAGCCAGATAACAGCCTGTCTAAGTCAAATTGAGTCAGAGTGTACACCTGTTTTTTCTCTTGAGTGGGCCATTTGAATTTGGCTTTTTCCAACCGTTTGTACCACAGGGCAAAGCCCGTTTTATCCCAGTACAACACTTTGACTTTGTCGCGTTGTTTATTGGTAAATAGGAACAGTGCGCCCGTGCCGAGCGGCAAATCGGTTTCAGCTTCAATAATGGCCGCCAGGCCATTGATAGACTTTCTAAAATCCACACACTCCCGATACAGGTAAACGTTCGGGGCACTCAACATTCTCTTCATGACAGCGCTCCGATTAATTCGGCTAAGTAACGGACGGGAGTGCCTTGCGGTACGCTGAGTTCAACGTTATTTATCGATAAGGTCATATTAGCTATGGGTGTTTGAGCCACTTGGTAGCAAGTCGTTTTTTCGATAACTTCTGCTTTAACAAAGCTGCCGATATTGGCTGACTCCGTAGTTTGTAACTGTTGGCGTTTGGCATAAAAGGTAGAAAGACTTAACCCATTACGCTCACAGAAGACTCGCTGGGATAGATGACTGGATTGGTATTTTTCAAACAGAGTTTGCCATTCTTGGTCGGTACGTCGCTTTGCCATTTCAAATCTCCTTGGGGTTGGAGATTTGAGCTTATGGCGTGCTGAGGTTCATTAGAATGTGGGGTTTATGAGGCGGTTACTTAATATATGACTGAACAGAACAAAGCTACTTTAATCTCGGACCAGACTGAATTAATCATTAACCTTCTTGAGAAGAACTTTGACACTCATTTAAATATTGTATGGGCGAGTAATGCACTATTACTCGGTGCTATTGGTTGGATTATAACTTCAAAAGAAGCAAGAACCTTTCTCTCAAGATCCAGGGGCATCCATAATGCCGCCCAATCGACGATTGCATTGGTCGCATTCATTCATTATTACTTGTTGTGGGTGACCTATAATAATTCATCTAAATTATATGAACTCATTGAAAATAAAGTGAATTTTATAAAGGAAGGCTTATTTCTTTATAACATCCCTATAACTGTCGTTGCTTTAAGAGCAGCTGTAACCTTTGTTTTATTCTTGTACTTTCTAGTAAAAAACACAGGGGCTAAAAACACATAATTGGCTCGCCGGGGGATCTAGCCTCCGGTTCCCACCAGCTTGAATATGCATAAACAATCTGAGCTGGCTCATACACCAGCACTTCAGCACTAATTAATATATTTAGCGTAACGTTGATAGTTGACCGTTGTGATAAACGAATTGCCTGCCTCTAGCTCTAACAGAGATTGCTTACTGTAAGCCACCGAAAAACGGTCATATAAGACTTTGAGTAACAGTTCTGCTTGTTCATTCTGCTGGGTTTTCATTGACAGATGGAGCAACGCTAAGTATGCATCAGGTTGATAAGGCTGCTTAAGAATGCTGTCAACCAGCATGGTTTCCGCCAATTGAGACTCACCTAGAGCATCTTGTAAACTAGCCATTTCCACCTGAATTCGAACATCCTTAACCACTGGCTCAGGGTATGCGGCTAAACATGCCAAGGCGAGTTCGTATTTTTTTTGCTCGTAATAATACAAAAAGTAACGGGGGTGTATGGTCTTGTGTCTTGCCAAGGAACGACTCAAAGCAACCGGTAATTCTCGATTTGGTACATCATCGCGAACTCGTAGCAGAACCCCAAGTATCGAGTCTTGCTGCTGAAAGCGTTTTGGCATGAGATTATAAGTGCGTAGCATTTGATTATAGCGAGAGTCTTCTAGGTATTTAAAAAATAGACCTAAATTATCTAACTGTTTATGGGAATAAACATTAGTACGAGAACTCTCTTGTATGAAATCGAAACCACTAGAGATCCCCGCACCTAAAGCTAAATTCACAACATCAACAATAACACCGTTCAACCATGTGAATTGATAATAAGCCAAAAGGTCATGATGAGCCGCGCGGTAATAACTAATAAAAGAGCCATTATTACCGGTTTGACTGCCGATATACATCCACTCCATATCTGGCGTTTGCTTCATCCCGGTAATCATGCCTTCACTCACCGTTGAAAACAATCTGTTTAAGTTCTCTTTAGCAGTGGCGTTGAGATCCTTGGTGCCGATGAAATACTCAATCATTTTATCGTAATCTATTTTACTGGATAACGCGTCTTCGGTTTGTTGATTGAGCGCTGACTCAAAATTGAGAAAAAATTGCTCGCTATATAATTCAACTGGCTTTGCTGTGCGAGGTGCTGGTTCAGCCATCTGCCCCGTGCTCAACTCCGGCCCAGAGGTTCTCTGTTGTGTATTGGTTTGCTCGGCGTCGGTACTGGCACAGGCTTGCAGCAACACAAGCAAGAACCCGATAATCAAATGCTTCATGATCACTCTCCTTGCTCAGTGGCTTGCTTTTTATTTAATAAAAAATTAACCAATTGATTCATCGACTGATAAGCCGGATCAGAGGTGACATTGGTGATGCTATAACTAATATCTAATTGTTTTCTGGCCTCACGCATCAACTTGGCAAAGGCTCGCACACCTTTTGCATCAACTGCGGCTTGTTTATTTTGATAACGCTGTTGATAAATAAGCGTTCGATAATGGGAATCAAACGTGGCGCTAAATTTAAAATAATCATCTTCGAACAGCTGCTCATCGTTAAGCGCACTAAAATCAACATCATACGGCAAAATCAATTTTGATTGATGTGAAACGGTGATCGGCCCGCCAAGCGCATAAGCTTGGCGGCGGTCTATTTTTTTGGGAACCCTCAAGTAATAGTCCAAACTACTTGAATACAAACTGAACACCGCATCCGCTTGTTCCAATCTCCAAAAATCATCTAACACGTAGTGCTCTTTCACTTCAATGCGATTACTTATTTTGTCATCATTAATATTAATATCTTGCAGGGCTCTTAGCGCAGGATAATAGCGTTGGTAGTATTCCAAATAAGCCTGAGACAAACGTTTTATCGATTGATTCGCCATGTCATAACGAATGCGTTCCGCTTCGGTACCTGTAAAAACACTATTCACCGTCAATAGAACCGGCGATTGGTAATCGGCGGCGCGAAAGGTTTCGGATACATCCACTAAGTTATCACTAGCATTTAACTCAGGCATTGTCGTTAAGCCGGTATTTCCAGGAGCAATCACTAAAGCTTGGCCGAAGTTAGCAGGCACAATCGTTTGTAGCTGCGATGCTTGATAAGCATTCGTTGGATCAATCCAGTACTGCCGGTTTTGGTAGGTCATACGCACGATGGCATGATTAAAAGCGTTATAGCTGGGTAAGGAATCGCCAATAGTATTGCGTTTATAACTAGAGACTAAAACTGGGTAAGCTTCGACGCCAATGGCTCTTAAGGCGCGAACCAACAGTAAAGATTTGTCCTTACAGTCACCATAACGATTATCAAACACTTGCGAAGGTTGATGGGGGCGGTGAGAATTTTCGGCAATTTCAATCCCCAAATAACGGACCTCTTGCTGCGCAAAGGCAATCGCTTTTTCAATCGCTAATTGAGTGGGCTTTGTCTTTAAGTCGGCTAGCCACTTTGTAAATGCAGGAGAGTCATCTTCTGGCAAATTAAATAACTGCTCTGCCCAGTTAGACACTTCTTGCCATGTTTGAAAGCTAGTGACTTGCCAAAAAGGATAGACATTATCCCAACTGGGAGCCTGACCATCTTCATCATAAGCAGGAACATCTTCAAGATGAACCGAATAACGCAAAGCATTGGCCAACGACTCAACTTTAACCTTGGTATCCAAATTCACCACTTGGGTAGAGAGCGGTCGGGCCTTCGGACTGACAACGCTAACCCAAACCTGGGCAACATTATCTCTCCAGCCCAAACCAAAAGTTTGGCTAAAGTTGCCTGCAAAGACTGGATTTTCGCCAATCACGCTAAAACTATAATCAATAATGTCACCTGCGCGAACGTCTTTTAGCCATAACTGTAACTGCTTTTCCCCTGAATAGAGTTTATTGTGTTGTTCCGTTTCCAAATCAATTAAACGAATATCTTTAGTAAACAAGCGATTGAGCTTGTGATGCTGACGATGAATTTCAATATGGTGTAATTCTATGCGTTGAAAATCAGGATTGAAGGTGATTTTAATATCCGAGTTATCTTCTATTCCCCTAACATCATTCACTTGCAAACGAAGATGCCGATAAAAATGAACCTGCTTGGTTTTTAGATTCACTTGGGTATCGGTGACTAAAAAATTAGCCGACGGTAGCCTTTTATCTGAAACTTTACTGGCGACTGCCGGATGTTGTACCACCCACTGTGGCACAGTGCTCACTCGCCAAAATGGCGACTCGGCGGCCTGAGACGAATTAAGTACAACGAACTGAAATAAAAACAAAAATAAGATAATAATTGGTCGACAGGCTGGCACTGCAAATCCTTGCACATAGTGATAAGGCTCCATACTAGTAACAAAGAAGTAAAAATTAAAGTCGAGTTTCAAGGTAAAGTTAAAATCGAAGCGGTAGCCCCTGCAGATGACGACATCACTAGCAGACAAGTCTTTTTAACAAAACGCCAATCTTAAGCCACAGATGTAACGCAGCAAAACCAAACCTTCTATTTTGTTTAATCGTTTGCTGTAAGTTGCCCATCGACACTTCACCGAACACCCAAGAATTATTTATTGCACAATTCTTGCTTATTTTGTTTTAATCTTCGTCTCATGCAATGAGCAATCAGCATCCCATTCAAAGACATCAACTGATTTGTCTTGATTGTTGGTCATACAACACGCAAGGAGTACCTTTTGGAATATATTCAGCTATTCAGTTTTATTGTCGTCACCAGTCTCTTGGTGATCTCCCCGGGCCCCAACGGTTTATTGATAGCAAAAACGGTTCCTACATCCGGTAAAAAAGCTGGCTTTTTAAATATCGCTGGTTTTGTTGCGGCTTTCTATCTGCATGGATGTGTTTCCATTTTTGGACTTGCCGCGCTGCTATATCAATCTGCGACCGCGTTTATGCTGCTCAAAATTGTCGGCGCAATCTATCTTACTTGGATAGGGCTAAAGTCGCTATGGGCGGCCTATAAGCCAAAACCGTCATCATCTGAAGACGCAACTACACTCAGTCCCCCGCTCACAACACTAACTAAGCGCAACGCATTTTGGGAAGGTTTTTTAACCAACGCTCTCAATCCCAAAGTTTCGATGTTCTATCTTGCGGCTTTTCCCCAATTTATTCCAAATCACCAGCAAGCCATTGTTTATGCCTTGTTACTGGTCACGGTGCATGCTTTGATCGCCCTACTTTGGTTCTCTTCACTAGTAGTATTGATGTCGAAACTCTCCAGCATGGTGAATAAAGGCTTGTTTCAAGGTCTACTCAAGAGCATCACAGGCTTAGTGTTTATTGGATTTGGCGCCAAGCTACTGATGTTAAATAATAAGTAGATACCGCACGCCAGAATTAATTTCGCGGTTGGGGCGAGTGTTATGCCATATAGGGGGCAACATGCGGACCCCACATCGCGTGAGCGCGAACGAGCGGCGCTTCCCAAAGCACGGTGGATCGAAGATACAGAAACATAGATATATCGGTTATTGAAGCCCAAATATACACTTCAACTATGAAATATTTCCGCTGATAAACTGAATCTATCGAGATAAAATACTACAAATAAGCTATAGTGCTTGGCTTGATTTTCTCATCAACAAAGTTGTTGGACGCTCGAGCCAGCAAAACTAGCTGATGAGCCTTGTGATTTGGCTAAGGTTAACAATTCATGATCCACACACCCGCTATTTTCTTTACCCGTCGTCCGGTTGTATTTGGCTTAGCCATTTTATGTACCCTACTTTGGGGCAGTGCCTATCCCGCCATTAAAACTGGCTACCAATTATTGGCCATCGCCCCCCATGACATCGCTTCACAAATGGTATTTGCTGGTGAGCGCTTCCTGCTAGCCGGTATCTTATTACTGATACTCGCCCGCATCATGGGTAAACATCGTTTTGGGATGAGCATCAAGAAAATGCGGCAAATTGCACTACTCGGTGTAAGTCAAACCAGTTTCCAATATGTTTTCTTCTATATTGGCCTCGCCTTTGCGAGCGGTGTAAAAGCGTCGATTTTGAATGCTACCGGGACCTTTTTTAGCGTGATTCTAGCGCACTTCATCTATAAAAATGATCGTTTAAGTCATCGCAAGTCTATTGGTTGCTTGGTTGGTTTTGCGGGGGTCTTTTTGGTTAATTTTAATGGGTCATTACTCAATTTTGAATTCAGCCTGGCGGGTGAAGGCTCCATTGTTTTGGCAGCGTTTATCCTCGCGGCGGCCTCTATCTATGGCAAAAAAATCTCTCAAGAGATCGACGCAATGCTGATGACAGCCTGGCAATTAGCAATTGGTGGCTTAGTATTACTCGCCTTGGGTTTCGCCTTTGGTGGAAAACTTGGCCAGTTTGACCTTGCTAGCAGTCTATTACTTTTTTATTTGGCCTTGTTATCTTCGGCTGCCTTTGCACTTTGGAGTACTTTACTCAAATACAATTCAGTAGCCATGATCACCGTGTTTAACTTTTTGATCCCAGTATTTGGCAGCATGCTTTCAGCATTATTTTTAAATGAATCGATTTTAGAATGGAAATATTTACTGGCTTTAGCGTTGGTCTGTTCAGGGATCTATCTGGTCACTCGCCTTCCCAGCGCCGCGACCCGCAAACAGGCCATGGCGGAGGAAGTCCCTCAACCAGATAACTAGCCAAACAACAAGGGAGATGTCGACCAATACGTCATCTCCCCGAATGTTATAAAGTCTGTTAATTAAGACTTGATGCTCTAAATATACAGCAGTTAAGCCAGTATAGGCGCATCAAAATCGGCTGGTTCATCACTATAAGCACGTACCAGCGCATCTTCCACCAAGCCAGTTTCGGCCACACAATGGGTTTGAAAGAAATCTTGAATTTCCTGGCGCTCACAGTGCGCCTCAAAGCTGGTTTGATCGGCCCAAATTTCGTGAAAGGCAATTGGATAACCGTCGGCAGGCGCGAAAGGATTATCGATTTTCCGTGTCACCGTATACTGGATACAGCCATCTTCACGCGCAGCATTAGGTTCTAAAGCTTGCAGCACCTTAAATAACTCATTCTCTTTACCTGCTTTAGGTTTAAACATCGCAACGCAGTAGATTTTCTTAGACATTGAGCTTTCCTTATAAAATTGCGAGCCAAACTCGCGGTACATAGACAAATTACCGATAAATAATAAGGCTTTATACCGCCAAAAGCTGTAACTAATTACACTTTAATAAATAGCTAACACGCTCGATAACATTCCGTTTGTTGCGCCAATAAGCGTTGATAAGCAAGCGCTTGCCGAAGTGCTTGTGGGCCTTGGCACCAGTTGTAGTTAAGTTCTGCCCACAGCGGGTCGCTGACCCGCATGCCTAAAGCTTGCAGATACACCTCTTGAGCCAATACATACTGGGTTTTATAAGGCAGCAACACGCCACCCTGCGATACTTGCAAGTGTAGTGCTTCAGAATAAGAGGCACACCAGTGATTGAGCAGACTCAGGCAGGGTTTGGCATGCCAAAACTTACCCGCATCCTGGTGGCGGGTTAGGGATTGCTCACAACTGAGTATCAACTGGGCCTGCTGCCAGTCTTTAAATCCAGCTTGGCGCGCCAATAACAACAAGGCATGTTTGAGTTGTGGCGGATTACCCCTGCTTAAGGCTAATAGTGAGCGGTGTTCGGCAGTGTCCGGTGACTTTTTAAGCCAAAGCTTGGCGCGAATTTTTAGTTCTTCAGTCGCAGATAACATCTATATGTTTCCCAAATACTTAATTTGTTTCCCGCAGAACAATATTCAGAATGACATACAGTGTCGATATTGAGGTTTGTCTGTTGCGCTTTAGCCTATAGCGTCAACTTAACAGACAGGTTGGGGTGAGTTCCTCTTGGCGGGTAGGCGCCCCCTAGCACCTGCCCGCTATTCTGCCAAAACTATAATACTTTCTCAAGTACGAAAAATTCAACTCACCGCAGAACTCGGCTGCGATACAGCCTCCGAGGAAACAGTGCTTTGTTCTTCGGGTAATAACAGGCTTAAGAAAATCGCCATTAAGCCACCCGAAGTGACTGACGAGCCAAAAATATTTTGTACTAACTTAGGCGCATGCTGAAGTAAATTAGGTACTAGAATCACACCGAGCCCCACCCCGAAGGAGACCGCCATAATCAACAGCTTACGACGATTCAATTGATCGCTGGCCAAGATCTTAACACCGGCAGCCGCCACCGTTCCAAACATCACTAAAGTAGCCCCACCTAACACTGGTTTAGGTATGAGCTGTAGCACCGCCCCCAACATGGGGAACAAGCCCAAAATTACCAAGATAGCGGCAATGTAATAACCAATATAACGACTGGCGACACCCGTGAGCTGGATTACCCCATTATTCTGGCTAAAGGTGGTATTTGGAAAAGTATTGAAGGTTGCCGCTAACATTGAATTAAACCCATCGGCTAATACCCCTGACCGGATCCGCTTTAAGTAACCATCGCCTTTAATTGCTTGCTGCGAAATAATGCAGTTAGCAGTAATATCCCCTGCCGATTCAATAGCAGTAATGAAGTAAATCAAGGCTACTGGAAGAAAAGCGACCCAATCAAAGCTAAAACCATATTTAAAAGGCACCGGAATGCTAACCCAAGGCTGTGCGGTAATTGAACTGCCGTCCAATTTACCCATCGCCAAAGCAATCAAGGTCCCCACGACCAGTCCAATCACAATAGACGATAACCGTAACCAAGCGTTATTGGAGCGATTCAACATAATAATTGTGAGTAATACGATAGCGCCAAGGCTTAAATTTTGGAAACTCCCAAAGTCTGGCGCATTGAATCCACCCGCCAGATCGGTCATGCCCACTTTGATCAACGATATACCAATGATGGTAATGACAATACCAGTAACCAAAGGGGTGATGATTTTTTTCATTTTGATCAGCACTTGAGATAGGAAAATCTCGATAAATGCTCCCAAAAAGCAAACCCCAAAGATTAATGACAATATCTGCTCAGGCCCCCCGCCTTGGCTTTTAGCGATAAATCCCGCTGCCAATACCGAGCCCAAGAAGGCAAAGCTGGTGCCTTGCACGCAAATCATGCCCGCACCAACGGGACCAATTTTTTTCGCCTGAATAAAGGTGCCAACCCCAGATACCATCAGTGCCATACTAATCAAGTAAGGAATATGTGCACCGAGTCCAAGCACTCCTCCTATCACCAAAGTGGGGGTAATAATCCCCACAAAACAAGCCAGCACATGTTGCAGGCCCGCGAAAAATGCCTGACTCACTGGCGGACGATCGTCCAGTTCAAATAGTAACTCTTGTGAAGAGGTGTTTCCGTTTTCGCTAGTCATAACTAACTCCCTGTCAAAAAAACTCACGCGCATCAAAAAAGTTGACCACTAAGTCAGCTTATTAACGCAAGGAACCTGCCAACAAAGTAAGCTTGCAAACAAAAACCCACCAAAAAGCAACCTAAGGACTACAAAACCACCACAACTGACACATCCAACACAATTTTTTCACCTTAAGCCACAGCCATTCAAGGCTCTAACACTGCACCAAAGTAGTGCCCGCAAAACCATGCTCGCACCAAAACAAATCAATTTTTTCTGATGGAAATAACAAGTCTCTAAAGGTATTTACAACAAAGCTTGTGTTAATCTACTTTTTTGACTTAAATCAAAAAACATGACCAAGTGGCCAGCTTTTTGCTATCGCTATTCGGTATTACAAATAGACAACCACAACCGTTGAATAATGAAATGGAGTTCTTCATGAAAATAAATAAATGGATGGCTGCTGCAGCATTGGCTTTCACCAGCATCCTATCATCAGCATCTAACGCGGCCGACGAACCACTCAAAGTGGGCTTTGTTTACGTTGGTCCGGTCGGAGACCATGGTTGGAGCTACGAGCATGACCAAGGCCGTATCGAAATGGAAAAACACTTTGCAGGTAAAGTAAAAACCACCTTTGTGGAAAACGTACCTGAAGGTGCTGATGCTGAACGAGTGATCACTCAATTGGCGAAATCGGGGCATAAACTGATCTTCACCACCTCATTTGGTTTCATGAACCCCACCCTGAAAGTCGCCAAACGATTCCCAAATGTACGCTTTGAACATGCAACAGGTTACAAGCGATCTAAAAACGTCTCGACCTATGTACTACGAACGTATGAAGGTCGCTATGTTTCTGGGGTTGCGGCAGGCATGACCACCAAATCCAATGTGATTGGGTACATTGCCTCCTTCCCGATTCCGGAAGTCATTCGCGATATTAACGCGGTTTATCTCGGCGCTAAAAGTGTTAACCCAGATGTTAAAATTAAAATCGTTTGGGCCAATACTTGGTATGATCCAGGTAAAGAGGCCGACGCAGCCAAC
Source organism: Agarivorans sp. QJM3NY_33 (assembly GCF_050870865.2). Classification (NCBI taxonomy): domain Bacteria; kingdom Pseudomonadati; phylum Pseudomonadota; class Gammaproteobacteria; order Alteromonadales; family Alteromonadaceae; genus Agarivorans; species Agarivorans sp. QJM3NY_33. The sequence goes on along the minus strand of NZ_CP194039.2, from coordinate 1,707,022 downwards.
GCATTAATGGATCAAGGCGTAGATGTTATTTTACAACACACCGACAGCCCTGCTCCGCTAATTGCAGCAGAAAAACGCGGCAAGAAAGGCATTGGCCAAGCATCAGACATGAGCCACTTTGCACCAACTGCTCACATGTTCTCAGTGCGTGACTACTGGGCGCCGCATTACATACGCACCGTTGAAGAAGTGATGAATGGCACTTGGAAGTCTGAAGATTACTGGGGCGGCTTTGCTGAAGACTTGCTACATATCACATCGGTTAATCCAAACTTACCGGAAGACGTGAAACAAGCGATTAGCGATACTCAAGAGAAGATCCGTTCCGGCGCCTTCCATCCTTTCACTGGACCAATCAAAGACAACCAAGGTAAAGAAGTGATCCCTGCAGGTAAATCACTGAACGACAAAGAGCTAGCGAGCGTGATGTGGTACGTCGAAGGGATCGACGCCAGCATTCCTAAATAGGAACAATATCCACACTGCAATATACCGCTGCCAAAGCAAAACCTTGGCAGCGGCTTAAACCTCAACCACAGCAATGGAACATGCCATGAGTCTAACCCTGCCCATCATCAACATCTCAGCCTTGGATAAGCCCAATCCTAAAGATTGGCAAACCGTGGCCGACGCCATAGATAAGGCCTGTCGTGATACTGGTTTTTTTTATGTGGTAGGTCACGGCATTCCAGCCGAACAATTCGCCAAAGTACAAGCCATGGCCGAGCAATTTTTTGCGCTGCCAGAGGCGATAAAACAGCAGATTAGTATCCAGCACTCCAGCAATCACCGCGGTTGGGGACAAGTTAGCGCCGAGCAGCTCGACCCCAACGGCCCAAAAGACTTTAAAGAGACCTTCGATATGGCGCTAGACTTAAGCCCTTATCATCCGCAGGTAGCTCGTTGTCCTCAATTGTACGGCCCGAATCAATATCCGCATTTACAGGGTTTTATCCAATTGATGCAACAACAATACGAGCTCAGCTTACCGCTCGCTCTGAAGCTTTTGTCAGCCATGGCGCTGGCTTTAAAGTTGCCGCTGGATTTTTTCACGAAGAGTTTTACTTGCCCAATTAGTGTATTGCGCTTAATCCATTATCCCCCACAACAGGGCCAGCAAAATGGCGCAGGAGCGCATACCGATTACGGCTGCATTACCTTACTTTATCAAGATCAAATCGGTGGTTTGCAGGTTCAAGACCGACACGGTCAATGGATTGATGCCAGCCCTGTAGAAAACAGCTACGTGGTGAATATTGGTGACTTAATGCAACGCTGGACCAACGATTGCTATCAGTCGACACCTCATCGAGTAACCAGCCCTAGCCAACAAACCACCCGTTTTTCGATGCCATTTTTTGTTGAACCGAACTTCGATACCGAAGTAAGCACACTCGACTCATGTTTAGCCGAAGGCGAAAGCAGTCGCTATCCCACGGTCACCGCTGGGGAATGGATTTTATCCCGCTTTGCCGACACTTATGCTTATCGCAGTGAACCAACGCCAGAACAATAGATAGCGTACAAGAATAAAAAATTTGCTCAAAAAGTTGACCGATTGGACAACTAAATAGTTTTAATAGGCAGGAGAGATTATGTTACAGCTAATGATTAATGATCAACAGATTAGCTTAAGCCAACAAGCCGCAGACACCATGTTGCTAAACTTTCTGCGAGAGCGTCAAAACCTAGTGGGCAGCAAAGAAGGCTGTGCCAGTGGCGATTGTGGTGCCTGCACTGTGGTAATGGTAGAAATCGATCTCAGCGGCAAGCTCAGCTATAAACAAATCAACAGCTGTATTACGCCCCTACATTCATTACACGGCAAACAAGTGATTACCGTTGAGTATTTAAAGCAAGGCCAAAATTTGCACCCGGTACAACAGGCTATTGTTGACCACCATGGTAGCCAATGCGGCTTTTGTACCCCCGGTTTTGTGATGTCTTTATATGCCCTATCACGCCAATCGGTTGCCCCTGAGCATCCGGAAGAATTTCTTGCGGGCAATTTATGTCGCTGTACTGGTTATGGCCCACTCATTGAAGCTGCCAAACAAGTGGCAGCAACCGCGAACCAACATACCGATCATATTCGCCAACGAGAAACTGGCGTACAGCATTGGATGGCCGAATGCCCGAGCCTGACCAGTGATAATTATTGGCAACCGCGTTCGCGCCGAGAATTGGCCGAACTTCGCCAGCAACATCCGGACGCGAAGTGGATCGGCGGCGGCACCGATTTAGCCCTAGAAGTCACACAGCAAATGCAACGCATCGATGAGATTATTGACCTCACCTATTTGCCCGACCTCAAGGTCATCGAGCGTATCGAAGGCGGTTGGCGGATTGGCGCGGCAATGCCGCTAAGTCAGGTGCACGCCTTTATGCAACAGCATTACCCCACAGCCGATGAGATCTTTGCCCGCTTAGGCAGTTTAACCATTCGCCATCGCGCAACTTTGGGCGGCAGTCTGGGCAATGCCTCCCCAATTGGCGATATTGCGCCACTACTCATCAGCTTAAGTGGCAAAATTGAACTAGATGATGGCAACAATACTGAATTGTACGCGCCGGAAGATTACATCACCGGCTACCGACAAACCCAACTGCGTCCAGAGCAGTGGATTAGCGCCATTCATCTGCCCGATCTTGCGCCCAGCACCAAACATCAAATTTACAAAGTAAGTAAGCGTTTTGAAGATGATATCGCCACCGTGGTGCTAGCTGTCACCATGCAGTTTGACCAAGAAAATAGGGTCAGTCATTGCATTATCTCAGCCGGCGGAGTTGCGGCTAAATCGGTCCGTTTGAGCGAGCTGGAAGCTTGTTTGCTCGGTCACCCATTTAATCTGCAAAAACTGAAACAAGTACAACAACAAGTCCCGCTATATGTGAAGCCAATTGACGATGTTCGAGCCAGTGCCAGTTATCGGGTTTTACTGGTACAAAACCTATTAAAACGCTTCCATTTATACTGTAACCAACTCCCAACGAGGCTAGCGGCTTATGCGTAAACTCACCACTCAACAACTCCACCAAAGCGCACCCAGCCAAGTAATCGGTCAATCGATGGCTCATGAAAGCGCAGCCAAACAAGTCGCGGGCGAAGCCGCATTTGTCGATGATATGGCCACCCCATCGGGTTGCCTGCATGGTGCAGTAATTTGTAGTAGCATCGCCAAGGGAAAGGTCAGCGAACAACAGCTCGACACTTTAGCCCAACAGCCAGATGTGGTAGCGCTTATTCGTTGCGGCGATATTCCCGGCCACCAAGATATTGGCGCAATTTTCCCAGGTGATCCATTACTCAGCGAGACAGAGATCCGCTACTTTCAACAACCCATCGCCTTGGTATTAGCCCACAACCATCGCCAAGCTTGGCACATCGCCAAGCAAGCCAGTGATAACTTGCTGCAATACCAAGCCGATGACCAACCGATTATCACTGCCGAACAAGCCCAAGTGGCGGGGAACCCGGAACCTACCGTGTTACCTAGCCACCAAATGGGCATTAACGTTAATCAAGCCGATCTCGCCACCAGCCCATTACAACTAAGTGGTGAGCTAAACGTTGGTGGCCAAGAACACTTCTATTTGGAGGGTCAGGTAAGTCTCGCGCTGCCCACCGAAGATCAAGGCATCATGGTGTATACCTCAAGCCAACATCCTTCAGAAGTACAAAAATTAATTGCCGAAGTCATCAACATTCCTTTTCATCGGGTGACCGTGGACATGCGTCGTATGGGCGGTGGTTTTGGCGGTAAAGAGACCCAGGCGGCACAATGGGCATGTTTGGCCAGCTTGGGCTGTTGGCAAACCGGTAAGCCGGTAAAAATCCGACTGCCTCGTAGCATTGATATGGCAGCAACCGGCAAACGCCATCCTTTCTACAACCGCTATCAACTGGGCTTAAGTAAACAAGGACTGATTGAAAGCGCCAAGATTGAAGTGAATGGCTTATGTGGTCATTCTCCAGATCTCTCGGATGCGATTGTCGACCGAGCCATGTTTCACACCGATAACGCTTATAGCTTAAATAGGGCCGAAGTTGTGGGACATCGTTTAAAAACCGATATGGTGTCACACACCGCATTTCGAGGTTTTGGTGGGCCTCAAGGGATGATCTTAATCGAGCAAGCGATGGAAGACATCGCCATCGCCACCCAACAAGATGCCTTGGATGTTCGCTACCTTAATTTATACCAGCAAGACAATTGCACCACCCACTACGGCATGCCAGTCGAGCAACATCAGGCAATGCGCCAACTGATGCAACAACTGGAAAAAAATTGTGATTACCGAGCCCGTCGCGAGCAGGTGAAACAATGGAATGAAAACAACCCAACCTTTAAAAAGGGGCTGGCTTTAAGCCCGGTTAAGTTTGGGATTTCTTTCACGGCGCAGCATCTTAATCAGGCCGGCGCCTTGGTGCACATATACACCGATGGCAGTGTTCAGGTAAACCACGGCGGCACCGAAATGGGCCAAGGCTTGCATACTAAGGTACAGCAAATTGTCGCCCAAACTTTAGGGATCCCAGCTAACTACGTGTTAATTACCGCAACTCGAACCGACAAGGTGCCGAATACTTCACCCACGGCGGCTTCTTCGGGGACCGACTTAAACGGCATGGCAGCACACAACGCGGCCAATGAACTCAAACAGCGGCTGCTGGACTTCGCCGAGCAACATTACCAAATTCCCGCCGAGCAGATCCACATCAGCGATGGCCAGGTACAAGTCGGCGAACAGCATTTAAGTTGGGCCGAATTGGTACAAATGGCCTACCTACAGCGTATTTCTTTGTCCACCACCGGCTTTTATAAAACGCCGAAAATCTGGTATGACCGAAACAAAGCCGAAGGCCGACCCTTCTATTACTTCTCACTGGGAGCCTCTTGCAGCGAGGTCACCATCGACACCCTCACTGGCGAGATGAGTTTAGACAGAGTGGATATTTTGCATGATGTGGGCACCAGCATTAACCCTGCAATCGATATCGGCCAAATTGAAGGCGGATTTATTCAAGGCTTAGGTTGGTTAACCACCGAAGAATTGGTGTGGAACACTGCGGGGCGCTTACTGAGCCAAAGCCCAGCAAATTACAAAATTCCAACCATTGGCGACTACCCGAAACAAATGAATATTACCCTGTTCGACCAAGCTAACCCAGAACATAGTATCTTCCGCTCCAAAGCCGTAGGTGAGCCCCCTTTTATGCTGGCAATTAGTAGCTGGTGCGCCATTCGAGATGCGGTTGCAGCAATTAGTCAGCATCAACTAAGGCCTCAACTGGATGCCCCCGCCACCGGTGAACGTATTTTAATGGCTTGTCAGCAGCAATTTGCTTATCAAGAGGCGCAGCAAGATGCAGAACTGGTCAAATAGTTTATTGCCGAACAATTGGTTAGATGCCTGCCAATTATTAAAGCAGCAACAGCAGCCTTTTTGTATTGCGACGATCTTGGCCGAGGCTGGCTCGGTGCCACGATCCACGGGTAGTAAAATGGTCATTTCGAGCCAACAACAATTTGATACCCTCGGCGGTGGAAACTTAGAATTAAATGTGATTAAGCATGCCCGTCAACAACTCAAGTTGGACCAACAAGACAATCAAATTGAGCGCTTCTCACTGGCTGCCGACTTAGCGCAGTGCTGCGGCGGTGCGGTGCAGGTCTTATTTGAGTACTTTCTAGTTGAGCAAGCTCGGGTCTACATCTTTGGTGCTGGCCATGTCAGCCATGCATTGTGCCAAATACTCAGCCAGCTGCCCTATCAAGTCACCGTGGTCGACAATCGCCAAGATTGGTTAGACTCAATCGCGGTCATTGGTGTAAGCACCCACTATCACCCACAACCTGAACAATATGTCGACTCATTACCCGCCAATAGTTATTTGGTGATTTTAAGCCAAGACCACAGCTTGGACTTCAAGCTCTGTTTGGCCGCCCTACAGCGCCAAGATTTTGCCTTTGTCGGGCTGATCGGTTCACAAACCAAGGCGCAGCGGTTTGCCCTAAAACTGCAAGAGCAACTGAGCGACCCCAGCAGCCTGGCGCAACTTTGCTGTCCGATCGGCCTAAGCGAAGTCAGTGGAAAACTGCCGATGCAAGTGGCGGTATCGATCAGTGCCCAGCTCATCCAGCGACTCAATCTGCAGCCCTCAGAACAAGCCATGTCAAATCGTAAACAACAGCGTCAGCAGCAATGGCAATCGAGTAATCGTCTGCGCCAACAACTCCGTGGAGAAACTCAGCATGATTAAGCCAAGCTCAGCCTCAATCGCCGAGCGTTTAAGCTTGCTCAATCAACAAAATAGTCATCAATTTAAAAATGAAATGGCCAATGTTTGTACCAGCCGCCGCTGGCAAAACTTGCTAGAACAAGCTCGCCCCTTTCGAAGCAAAGCACATTTTATTGACAGCGCTCAACAAGCCTTTGCTCAACTAGCAGAGAGCGATTGGCTGGAGGCCTTTGCCGGTCACCCAATGATTGGCGATCTCGCCTCATTACAACAAAAGTACAGCCACGGCAAACACTTAAGTCAAGCCGAGCAAGCACAAGTCGGCGATGCTCAACGGCAGACGCTACAAGCGTTACTGCAACTAAATCAACAATATTTAGCCCGTTATGGCTTTATTTTCATCGTTTGTGCCAGCGGAAAATCCGCCGAAACCATGTTAGCACTGTTGCAACAGCGTTTCGGCCGCAGTCGCGAACAGGAACTGCTCACCGCCGCCGAACAACAACAGCAAATCAGCCATATTAGAATGGAGAATTTATTTTGAGCACCTTGAGTTGTCATGTCTTAGATACCAGTCGCGGCCAACCAGCGACTCACATTCCAGTCCAATTACTTCGCTTTGGCGAAGCCGACTGCTTGGCCGAAGGACTGACTAATGCCGATGGGCGCTTCAGCTTTGCCTCACTCGAATTAGAAGCTGGCCGTTATTGCCTGCGTTTTGTGACCGAAGATTATTGCCAACAACACTTTGGCCAATGCTTCTTCCCGCAAGCTGAGGTGGTCTTTATTAGCGAATCGTCGCAACCGCACTACCACATTCCCCTGCTGCTCAGCGGCTTTAGCTACTCCACCTATCGAGGGAGTTAAGATGCAACCAAGCATTCACCGCGGAAAAATTTTGCATTTCCCCAAGTCAACCAGCAACCCTAACGATAATTACTGCTATCTCGAAGACGGTGTATTAGTGATCGAGCAAGGTCGGATCCTCTACCTCGGTGATGCCAAAGATTATTTAAAAAATCAGCCAGAGCTCGAAGTACAACAACATACAGGGTTACTCCTGCCCGGCCTTATCGACAGCCACGTGCACTACCCACAAATTGAAGTCATTGCGAGCTACGGCAAGCAGCTATTGGATTGGCTAAATACTTATACCTTTCCTGCCGAGCAGCAGTTTTCCAATGCCGTCTACGCTCGTGGTCAGGCCGACTTTTTCTTACAGCAACTCTTTGCCAACGGCACCACGACCGCTAGCGTCTATGCAACCGTGCACCCTCAATCGGTAAATAGCTTTTTTGAAGCCGCCGAGTCCTATAACGCGCGCATGATCTGTGGCAAGGTATTGATGGACAGACACTGCCCCGAGGCGCTCAGCGATACGCCTGAGTCGGGCTATCGCGATAGTAAAAAATTATTGGAGCGCTGGCATCATAATGGCCGCCAACTCTATGCCATTACTCCGCGTTTTGCCCCCACCAGCAGCGAACAACAATTGGCGAAGGCGGGTCAGTTAGCCAAGGAACATCCCGACAGTTTTATTCAAACCCATTTATCGGAAAATACCGCAGAGGTGCAATGGATTAATGAGCTGTTTCCCGAACATTCAGACTATTTATCGGTTTATCAGGCGCACGGACTGGTGAGAGAAAGAGCGTTATTTGGCCATGGTATCCACCTCACCGACCGCGAGTATCGGGCCTTAAGCGACACCGGAGCAACCATCAGCTTTTGTCCTTCCTCCAACCTGTTCTTAGGCAGCGGTCTGTTTAACTATCACCGCGCCCAGGAGAATGGTGTGTCGGTCGCGCTCGCTAGTGATGTCGGTGGTGGAACCAGCCTTAGTATGTTTGCTAATCAGGCCGATGCCTACAAGGTTTGCCAGATGCAACAGACCAGCTTAAGCGCCTTCGAGTCCTTGTATTTATGTACTCAAGGCGCCGCCCAGAGCATGGGCATTGAGCAGTGGGTCGGCAATTTAAACCCCGGCAGCGAAGCCGACTTTATCGAAATCGATTTGCACGCAACGCCCATCCTGAGTCAGCGGATCGCCCGCTGTAATCACTTGAGCGAACAATTATTTGCCATCAATATTTTAGGCGACGATCGACTGATTGCGGCAAGCTATATTGCGGGAAAAGAAGTTTATAACAAAAGGAATTAGTCTATGTGGCCACAGCTTTACGAATGGTTAGCTCTGTTTATTAAATGGTTTCATGTGATCGCAGGCATCGCCTGGATTGGCGCGAGTTTTTACTTTGTCTGGTTAGATAATAATCTCAGAACGCCACCGGAATGGAAATTAAAAAAAGGCATTAAAGGGGATTTGTGGGCGGTGCATGGTGGTGGCTTTTATGAGGTTGCCAAATACCAGGTGGGGCCAGAGAAAATGCCCGAGCATTTACACTGGTTTAAATGGGAAGCCTACAGTACGTGGCTGAGCGGCACCCTACTGTTATTTTGGATTTACTACTTGCGAGCCGAGGCGTATTTAATCGACCCTCAAGTGATGATGTTAAGTGCTGGCCAAGCAGTGAGCATTGGTATTGGTGGGATCGCTGGTGCTTGGTTACTGTATGAAGGCTTGCTGCGCTCGCCAATTGCCGAAAAACCGCTATTACTGAGCGTCATTTTAGTGGTCTTGGGGGCTCTGTTTTGTTATGGCTTTAGCCAGGTGTTTAGTGGCCGCGGCGCCTTCATTCACATGGGCGCCCTTATCGGCACAATCATGGTTGCCAACGTGTGGGTAAAAATAATTCCCGGACAACGCAAGATGGTGGCCCAAGTTAGTGCCGGAGAGGCGGTTGATCCTGCCCCCGGTTTAGAGGCGAAACGCCGTTCGGTACATAATAACTACCTCACCTTGCCGGTGATTTTTTTGATGATCAGTAATCACTATCCGATGATTTACCAACATCACTATAGTTGGTTAATCCTCTGTGCCCTGATCGGTTTAAGTGCCTGGATCCGTCACTTCTTCAATCTGAAACATCAAGGCATTGATAAACCCAGCATCATCGTGAGTGGTGCTATCGGTTTACTACTGTTAGCTATATTCGTCAGCTGGACTGGCAGCAGATCGCAGTTGAACACAGCAAGCACCGCCAGCTCGACGGTTAAGCAAAATGCCTTAACCAGTGCTCAACAACAGGCGAGTGCAATTATTCAGCAACGCTGCAGCTCTTGTCATAGCCGCACCCCAAGTGATGACATGTTTACCACAGCCCCCGGAGGAGTGATGCTGGACCATTGGCAAGACATTGAGCGCTGGAAAGAACGTATTATTGCTCGAGCCACCGTAAGCAAAGACATGCCATTTTTAAATAAAACACAAATGACTGAGCAGCAACGCCAGCAACTACAACAATTGCTCAGCGCGGAATAAATCGAACAATCAGCGCTGAATACCAAAGTAGCCTGGTATTCAGCCTGCTCTCGTTTTCGGCTCGCCTCCGCCCCTGCCAAATTAAAACTCATGGCCTCGCTGTAGACGATTTAGATCAAACTTGTGTCGACTAATTGCAGACAAAACACTCAGCCCGTCAATCTTAATACGCTTGAACTAAACTTAAAGCAACTTGCTAGGTTCATTTAAAGCACCACTGATGGTTTTGGAGAATGGCAATGGATAAATTAACCCTTGAATACCGAAGATATGGCCCTTGGATGATGGAGGTAAAGGCGCTCATCGACATTCCACCGCAATTTGAGCACTACCAACAAGCGATCTTAGCCGCAAAATATTGCTTCAAAGTTCCGGTAGACCAAGCTCGGCGGGATCTAGAGCCAGGCATGCTGATGTATCAAAGTGTGGTGATTCTAGAGGCTAACAGGATCCGCGTACTTAGTTTCAACAAGGCTGCAGAATTACAAGAACAGGCTCTGGACTATGCCGACATCAACTATATAGTTCACAGCGGTGACTTACTGTCCTGTCATTTGCAGCTGTTTTCAAGGCACCACAGCATCCATATTGACTACAGCCTCGTGTCGGTAAACATTGCCGCCAAAGCACTTCACATCATCAGAGAGGCGATGCATCAACATAGCCAGCCGTTAGCGCTGACTCAGCACGAACCCGTTGAGGGGGCTAAACTCCAGGTCTATCAATATTTTTTACAACGTGAAGCAATCACCGAACCCGTGAGTATATTAGCCTTTCAAGCCTCACGTTCCCTCGACGAAGAACTGACCAAAGGCTTCCAGCACTTATTAGCTCGGCTGTTTAGATACAAAATGCAAGACGTATTATTTATGAGTGATGGCCATGATCTAATGATCTCAAATTGGGGGACCGATATCATTCGAGAAAAACGTACCGATTATCATGTTGAGCATTTGTTCATCCCTTGGCGACTCATCAAAGGCATGTCTCTCGGTGAGCACCCTCGTTTCAGCTACCTAAAAACATTACAAGTACAAACTCAATTTAGAGACTTTACTTTTTCGGTAGAAGCAGACTTTTCTCTCGATCCGCTACTGGACTTCCAGCAAAAAATGCAAAACCTAACACTCGCCTAAAAAGTATCACTCACCGACAAAAACACTAAACTCAGTGATTTTTATCGGTGAGCATATTATCGAATCATCCAAACCGACCAGCGCAGTAACTATTCACGCCAAGCCAAAGGACAGAAATTTGAATTTAAATTGAATTGCATGCAGAATTCTATCGATGACCGATACCACAATTGATATCCAACTGCCTTCCTTAATCCGCCAAATCGGTGGCAACGAAGTCAAACTCGCCAAACAAGTCGCCTTAATTTATAGCTGTCAAATTAAACGTATTCGCCGCTCAAGAAACTGGCTAGTGACTGGCGAAGCACCGCAATTACAACAACTCTCGCAAGCCCTTAAACAACAGCAACCATCAGCCAGTGCGTATCTGATTCACAAAATCGAACAAGGGCTTCAGAAATATGGCGCGCAATTAGAGCCCGTTGCTGTGAAACTACAACGATTAGTGCAAGAAAACCACAACATCACACTAGCCGAGCTCATGCATCTCACCGACTGCAGCATCGCCGAAGCGAGGAGCGCCAGATTTTCCGGCGACGAACTATAAAATGGGTCAGCGCAACATGCCAACTTGCGCATTGCCATTAAATCTTTAACAAACACATATATTCTAGGTTTGAATAAATCAAACAACGGTATCCAAAAAAGGCTGCCTCCGGCAACCTTTAGTGTTTTTACTTTCAGATTCATAGTCAATGAACTGAAAAATAAAACTCAGTGACTCTTTACGACCCTGCTAGTTGTCACCAGTCATTTTACTTCACGCTCAACGAGGACGATGAAAGTCTATCCAATCAAGCTATAACTGAGAAATTTTTTCTAACGAAACCGTTCTGGTTTCGATACCAAAAACAAGCAACAAAAAAGCGCATAAAATTAAAATAGCACCTAATACAACAAAAACCGTTTTTGAGCCATAATCGGTCAACAGCATCGCCACCCCATAAGGCGCAATAACAGCAACAAATCGGCCAACAGCATTCACAAGCCCAGATCCACGTAATCGCATATGCGTTGGCCATAACTCTGGAATATAAACTGCCGAAGAAAAGCATACATACATATAAAGGAAAAAAACCATCACAAGTCCGCATACAATAATTTTTAATTCACTCGTTTGAAGCGAATAATAATATCCCATAACCGCAATAATAATGAGCAGACTAGAACCAAAAAGTTTTCGAGGGTATTTATCAATTGTTAAAGTAGCGAAAAACACACCTGCAGGAGCACCCAACATAATCATCGAAGTCATCACAATTGATTTTGTCACTTCAATTCCAGAATTAACAAAAATAGTTGGGATCCAAACCGTGATCGTATATAAAGATATATTCATCGCAACCAGAACGGTAATGGCAACTAATGTTCGCCTTAACATACTTCCTTTGAACAGGCTCCAAAATGAATCACTTCCTCTGACATTTTCTAAATAATAGTTATCCCGTTCACAATGGCTAAGTTTTATATTCTCTTTAATCTCTGTCCGTAACTCAATATTCCGTAAGTTATTTTCAGCTTGCTCTCCCCTGCCCTTTCCTTCCAACCATCGTGGCGATTCGATAAAATATTTCGCGGAGAAATACCAAGCGATCAACATCAATACCCCACCCAACAAAAACATCAACCGCCAACTAAAATATGAAATCACAACTGCGCCAATCAACGCCGATATCACAGGTGACCAATTCCCTACGAAAGAAAGCCTAGCAGACCACTTTCCCCTTACGTTAGCGGGGATGAACTCAACAAAAGACGCATAACCAACCATGATCAGGGCACCCATACCGATCCCCATCAAACAGCGGAAAATAATCAACCAGTACATATCTGGAGAAAATGATGCTGCCATTGCTGATATACCAACGATGAGTAAGTTTATACGAAAAGTTTTGCGCCTTCCAAGCTTATCGCCAATAAACCCTCCGGCGACAGAGCCGATAAAGTAGCCCGCCATTAAGGCCGAAGTGAAGGCGGCATTCAGGTAATTATTCGACCAGCCATTACTCACCAGCTCAGCCAAAACGATATTTCCCGAATAACTTAAAAAGCCGGTAAATAACAAGCTCATACTAATAATACCAAATATCTCGTAATGAAAAACTGAGAAAGGGATACGGTCTAGCCGCGCCCCTATATGGCCAACATTATTCATATTACATACCCCTATACACTATTGACAAATATATTATTTACAGTCAATAGCAAGCATGATTACTGGTAATTTTATCATCAATAAAATTACCAAACCAAATTGCCATTATTCTATTTACAAATGGAAATCAAATCGCGGCTTTAATAAACTAATCACACTAAGACATATAACAATGTAGTCATTAAGGATGGGGCGCCTAAACAATCACCTTAAAATATTAGCTTTATATTATTTTTGTCGCAAAACTCAATCCATTTATTCCCAGGAGATTTATCAGTCACAATATAATTTATATTGTCAAAGTTCACTAATTTAACAAAAGCCTTACGTTCAAACTTAGAGTGGTCGACCAAAAGTACAACTTCAGATGCCTGTTTGATCATTGCTTTTTTAACATCTGCTTCCGCGGCCGTAGAATCGAGCGCACCACTTTGCATATCAAGCCCTTTACAACTCATCACCATAATATCGACATGATGTTTGCTAATAGCTTCTTTGGTCATGACACCCTGCATAGAAAGCGACGTTTTATTTAACTCACCACCAGTGGAAACAAGGTTTACCTCAGCGGTCGCTAATTCATGAATAGCTTCCGCTGAATTAGTCATGATTGTGATGTCACTTCTATCTCTTAAAAGTTTTAAAAACTCCATCACAGTGGTACTTGAGTCAGCCGCCAGTGTGGTTACATTTTCTAAGCAAGATTGTGCCTTTAATGCAATAGTCTGCTTTTCTTCATGGAGCGACTTGGTTCTTTTATAAAAATGAACATTATCAATAATGCCGTTCGCATTTAAAACTGCACCACCATAAGTACGCGTAATAAAACCTTGCATTTCAAGCTTTTCAAGGTCACGACGGATTGTTTCTTCGGTCACCTTAAAAATAGTACTCAAATTAACCACGGTAACTTTTTTATCGTTAGTGACCATTTGTTTAATAGACTGAATTCGATCTTTTGCTGACACTGGATTACCTCTGTTTCTTCCCATAAAACATACAAATAAGTATGCCATTCACTATATTTATTTGCAAAATATTGTATTTGAATCACAGAAAAACATGCGTGTTTACCAAAAAAACAGAGGTATTCGTGTTATCAACGATTACTGCCCGTCATCCAGCGCTTCAGCCATTTTCCGAATCAATAAGCTATCTTCTTTAGTCAGTTGAATTGACATTGCCTTCACATTTTCTTTGACCTGCTCTGGTGAAGTTGCACCGGTCAAAATCGAAATATTGTTACTTTGGGCCAATATCCACGCTAACGCGAGAGTTGGAATAGAACACTGATATTTCTCGCATAAAGGCTGCCATTGCTTCAGCATATTGATCACTTTGCCCATATTCTCTTTCTGAAACCATTTCTTATTGGCTCGCGCGCCTGTAGGAATATAGTCGGGCTCAATATCCCCCGTTAACAGGCCTTGCTCCAGCGGTGAATATACCTGTAAAACAATTCCGTGTTGCTCACATAAAGGAAGCAGTTTTTCTTCAACCTCTCTATCTAACAGACTATATTTGGCTTGAACAATATCAAGCTCACCATATTTGAGATAAGTTTCAATATGCTCGATGTCGACATTGGCTGCACCAATGGCTTTGATTTTCCCCTCTTTTTTAAGTTTATTTAACTCTTCCATTGTTTCAGATACAGGAGTAAAGAAAGGTGGAACCGACTGCCAATGCGTCATATAAATATCAACATAATCAACATTCAGACGCTTCAGACTGGTCTCAATTTCCTCGCGAATTGACTCTGGCGATAGATTTTTATAAAGCTGACGCTCACCAACTTTATTAAATAAACTGCCCTTACGTTCCCAGACGATGCCGCATTTAGTCTCAATCACAACATCCTCTCGATTGAGCTGAGCCAATGCTTTACCAACAATCACTTCGCTATTGCCAAAATTATAACCAGGTGCTGTATCGACAAGGTTAATACCGCATTTATGGGCTTCGACAATGGTATCAATACATACCTGATAATCGAGGTCACCATTCCATGCAGGGCCACCGCCTATCGCCCAAGTTCCAAGACCCATTTTAGAGATCTTCAATCCGCTGTTCCCCAACGGGGTCATTTTCATCATTACGCATACTCCTCGCACTCTTTGAGCAATTCTTCAACAATTTTTCTATGGGTAACACCCGTCGTGGCGCCAACGTACAGAACCGATATCGCAGCGGTTGCATTCGCGAAACGAGCACACTCAGCTAGCGGCATACCTTCCAAAATCCCAGATATAAAACCTGATGCAAAGTTGTCTCCCGCGCCGATGGTATCAATCGCTGTAATCCCCTGAACGGCAGGCACAAGCAATGTCTGAGCAGCATTTTTTATATAACATCCTTGCTTTCCGGTCTTAATCACAACCGTTTTTACACCACACGCTAAAAATGTATCCGCGATTCCCTCTAACTCACTTTCTCCAGTTAGTAATTTTGCTTCTTCAAAGTTTGGGAAAAGGTAATCAACATAAGCCAGAGCCTCACGGATATCCGCCAACGTCTCATTAAGCCTTGGTTTAATCATATCGGCGCAAATAGTTAACCCTTCCGCTTTTGCTGCAGAGAAAATCTGTACCAAAGCGTGTCCATTTAGTAATGGGCTATTAAAAATACTTGCAAGAGATAATAATTTGGCCTGTTTAAAACGTGAAAAATCTATATCCTTAAGATTAAGCTTCCACAAACTACCATTTCGATTGGTAACAAAAGTACGCTCCCCATCCTTTGTCACCAAACCGACATTAATTGAAGTATCAATATCCCCATCCACGACAAGATCTTCAATATCTATTCTTTCCCGATTACATGCTTCAAGAATAAAATTTCCTGGTGCATCATTGCCTACTCGACTTATTAATGCAGTTTTATGCCCAAGACGAGAAATAATCGTTGCTTCATTGATTGCATCGCCACCAATAGTCATTGAAATTCGTTCTAAAGGATACGAATCAATATCGAACATATTCTTATCCACTGGCTGCAGAGGAATATCAACAATAGCTGCACCAACACAGATAACATCAATATTACTCATACAAGGGCTTCCGCTTTTCCATCTGAACCAAACAATGTAATTTTTTCTAAGGCACGCCCCATAATCGCTTTACGAACTTCACGCTCTAAATGTAAAAATGGTTGATTGCAATTTTTCTTCACCGCAACCATTGCCGCCTCACACAATTCTGTATGAATATTAATTTTTGAGATCCCTAGAGAAATCGCAGTGCTAATATCGTCATCACTAATTCCGGAGGCACCATGCAGAATAATTGGAACCGACACTGCATCACGAACTTTTTGTATAACATCAAAGTTTAATTTTGGCTCGGAAGTATATACGCCATGCTGATTACCAATGGCAACGGCCAACGAGTCGCATGCAGTACGCTCAACAAATTCAGCAGCCTGTGATGGATCGGTATAGTGATAGTTAGCAAGCGCCTCCTCGTATACCGTCTCACTGCCGACATGCCCTAGCTCCGCTTCAATCGGGACACCTAGTGGGTGGAAAAAGTCGACCGCCTCTTTAGTTAGACGAATGTTTTCCTCGAAATCATATGCTGACGCATCTCGCATCAGTGAGTTCATGCCATGCGTCCAAGCATTATGAATAATCTCCATACTGCGCCCGTGGTCCCAATGAGTAATCACCGGAACGGTGGCCTTCTCAGCCATAGAGACCATCGTATGAGCAAAATCCTCGAATGAAGTATTCCCCACAAATCCGGTACCAAAAGAGATAATTACCGGCGATTTGGCCTCTTCAGCAGCATCCATGACCCCCATCAACATTTCAGCATTCCAAACATTGAAATGAGGAATTGCGTAATGCTCACGCTGTGCCTTTTCTTCCCAATACTTAACACTTGACAACATAATTAATTAACCCTTCTTATTTACACCATTGATTTTATTTATTGACACACCGACTCAAGCAATTAGCTTAATAACCCCCTTAATGATTTCTTTTTTATTATTCACCGACTCTTCAAAAGCTCTTTGAACATCTGCATATTCATAGATATGTGTCACCATTGATTTAACATTAAATTTTCCAGATGAGATGGCTTCAATCGTGACGGGATAGCGATTGGCATAGCGGAATACCGTTTGAATACTGACTTCCCGATTAATTTTTAAAAAGTTAATCGCAGAGTCACCCGGAACAGTACCGACGATCATGATTTTGCCACCACGCATAACCAGTTGAGGTGCTTGTTTAACTGTGATTTGCGACCCCGCAGTTTCAAAAACAATATCGGCGCCAAGTTCACCCAATAAAGCTTGAGCACGTTCGACAGTATCTTCTGTTGCACCATTAATGATTGCGGCAGCACCTAGTTCATGCGCCATGACTAAACGCTTTTCTAAAACATCGACCACGACAATTTCAGATGCGCCCATACATAAACAAGCTTGCAATGTCATCAAACCAATACAACCTGCGCCCAAAATAACAATTTTTTTACCCGGCTTAACATCAGCCAACATAGCGGCATGAATGCCTACCGCCGCAGGTTCAACTAATGCGCCTTCCATGGTGTCCATATTATCTGGTAACTTGTAAGTGAAGCTTTCTGGATGACAAAGATAGTTTGCAAGCGCGCCACGGTAGTTGGGCTGCGTCGCCATAAAGTCAACATCAGGGCAAATGTTATATTTGCCTTCTAGACAAAAACGACACTTACCACATGGCACACCAGGCTCAATATTTACTCGGTCGCCAATTTTAAATTTAGTCACTTTATGACCAACTGCGGCCACTGTTCCTGCACATTCATGACCGAGACCTATCTCCTGATTCGGATCTTTGGGTGGGATAAATGGGCCTGATTCAAAACCATGTACATCAGAACCACAAATTCCAACGTATTCGACCTTAATTAAAACTTCATCATCTCTAGGCACCGGAATTTCCGCTTGAATAAATTCCATAACGCCTGGGGTTTTTAATACTGCTTTTTTATTTTTCATATTTAACTCTCACAAAATTTATGATTCGCTGGTAACAGCATCCATACCTATATTTTCGACAGATTCCCCTTTAGTTTCGACGCCCATAATAGAAATGACGATGGCAACCAGCACAGATACGGACCCTAGTAAAATAAATACACTCGAGACACCATAATTTGTGAGTAACGTTGCAACTGCATAGGGCGCAATAATTCCGCTAATACGACCAACTGAATTTGTTAGTCCTGAGCCCCGTAATTTTGCTTCCGTAGGCCAAATCTCGGGAACATATACCGCTGACGCGTAACAAACGTACATATATACAAAGGTGATTAAAAAGAATCCAAACAATGTAATCATGAACATACTTGTTTGCAGAGAATATGCGTATCCAAGAGCTGCGATGATTAATAACAAACCAACGCCCATCGTTTTTCTTGAAATTTTATCCATGACTAGCATCGCAATAAAAATTCCGAATGGAGCGCCAAACATACTCATGGTATTTAAAACAATAGAGTCTTTTAAATTAATACCTTGCTCCATGAAAATGGTTGGTAACCAATTAATAAGCGTATACTGAACAACATTCATTGCGATAAGTACAAAGGAACCTAAGATCACCCTTTTCAATAAAGCACCTTTTAATAAAGCTGAATAAGGCAACTCTTTTGATTTGCTTTGTACCGCTGTATTTATCTCTGGCTCAGCTAAAGGTTTTCCAGTTTGAAGCGTCACTTTTTCTTCAATATCCGTCATGATTGCTTCTGCTTCAGCGTAACGACCTTTGGACTCTAGCCAACGAGGAGACTCTGGAAATTTTTTATAGGCAATCCAAGTTGCAACGATAGATAGTAGAGCGGGGATTAATAATTGTACTCGCCAGTTCAGTTCAGCAGACAGTAATGGGGTTAATCCCATGGCGATCAGCGAACAAATCGGATAAGACCAATTACCTATAAAAGAGGCCCTGCTTGACCAAGTTCCTCGATTACGACCAGGCATATACTCTGTATATCCGGCAAACAACATGACCAATAATGAACCAAGGCCAAAACCCATTACAAAACGACAGGCGATAAGAAAATCCATGCTATATGCACATGCACCGACGATCATAGAAACAATATGAATCGCCTCAAAAAGCAAAAAGCTTTTCTTTCTTCCTATTCTGTCACCAATAATTCCGCCGATTAATGCGCCAGCGAACATGCCTGCCGTCGTAATAGAAGAAAATACTGCGCTAGAATTATTATCGGTCCAACCCAGTTCCCTTAAATGCGCTAATATCAGCCCACCAACAGCATTGCTCCAACAAACAAGTAATCCAAATGAGACCATAGCAAACATATTAAAATGCCATTGACTATCCGGTAGACGGTCTAATCTCGCCCCACAATGGGGAGGTAGCGTTTTTTCCATTTGTTTATTCCTTCCTATTTAAAAGAAACTAGCCTTATGTCACTCATCAAAGTCGTAGGTCATAATGACTTTAATCGCGGTTTTATCGACCATCGCATCAAACCCTTTTTCCCACTCAGATAGGCCAATACGATGAGTAATCATTGGTTTAACTTGGATAGCCCCCGAAGCCAGCAAACGGATAGCATTTCTCCAGGATGTGGAGTCATAAGCCATATGACCAATGATGCTTTTGTTCCAGGCCGTAATGTCATTAATGGAAAAATCTAAAGGCGCAAAACCCATCCCGACTCGTACCACTTCACCATTTGGCCGTAGCATCTCAATGGATTGTTTTAAGGCGATATTGGCACCTGAGCACTCAATCACTAAACCAAGATTATCTTTTCCACATATGGTCTGGCAGCGCTCGACAACATTCTCTCTCGACGCATTTACTACAGCGGTGGCACCCAGTTGTTTCGCGACCCCAAAGCGAACGGCGGCGTCTTCTTCAAGTCCCACAACAACGATATTAACGGCCCCCATAATGCGAGCCATCTGAACCGAAAATAAACCTAATGGCCCAGTTCCAATGACCACAATGTCCTGCCCAGGCAAAAACTTAGACTGCTGAGCAATCGACTTGTAAGCATTACAGATGGGGTCAAGAACACATGCTTCTTCGTATTCAACCCCTTCAGGAATTTCCCACAACGCATGACGATGAATGTTGAGGATCTCTCCGGGGACGAGACAATACTTTGAGAATCCTCCTCCCCATTTATTATTATCCAATCCCAAGTTCACTTTTTCTGTACAACACAGAAAATCACCTTGTTCACAAGCAGGACAAACACCACATACATGTCCGCTGTTATCGGATACCACTCGCTGACCGACCGCCCAACCTTGAACATTATTGCCAACTTCAACAATTTTACCGGCAAATTCATGGCCACGAACTGAGTTAAACTCATCAGAACCGCTATCAACTTTGTAATGTTTCATATCAGCACCGCAAATTGCTGCAGCTTTGATTTCAACAATTAAATCATCAGGACCACACACTGGAACTGGTGCGTCAATCATCTTATAACCACCGAATTTTTTACCAAAACGAGCTAATGCTTTCATTTAATACCCTCTCTCTAGTTGATTTATCTTTATTTTGTTTGCGCAATCTTTCTATATGGCGCGTTTTGTGTCAACACAAACACCTTTGAAACAAAGATTTTGTGTCAAAAACACAGATTTGATCACAAAATAATGTCCGAACAAAAGAATTGAACCAGTGTTTCAACTTTCTAGAGATAAAATAATGAAGTGACAACACACCCGCGAACCGAAGAAACGGACATAAGATGCGGTTATACAAAGGAAAATCAGCTGTTCACTGCCACTTTCAACTTCACTAACAACTAAACGGTGTATTGTTTATTTGTTAGTGAAGTTTCATAAAATGTCCTAACACGGCGAACCATTCACTCGTTATCGAGTCAGCCCGGGCTCAATGGAGCTTGTGTTGGATACTCGTTGCATAGCAAATTCTTGGAAACAAAGGAAAATAGCTTGAAGTGGTAACGAAGGCGTTAGCGACGCGCGAAGACGTGCATTTTCGCTGTTACTTTTAGCTTAAATCAATCTTTGGTGACAACTTTCAAAGCTGTCATCGCGCTCTTAAGTAAAAAACTACATTACACTGTCGCCCCTTTAAACAGGGCGCAAAAAAAACATTTTAGAGGACAGTAATCCATAATACGTCTTCCCATTGACCCTAGTGACGATAGCCTCTAAGGTGAATACCATTTGACCCTCTAAAGCCTAAATCAAGCAATCATAGGAAGTTATAACAGATGACGAAGCCAGTACTCGGCCAATTTATAAGCAAACTCACGCAAGCACCACACAGTATTCGTTTTGCAGACAGCATGACGCTGATAGACACGCTTTACGATTTTACGCCAAGCGCTTTTAGCAATGGTCAACAACATAATGCGGCCGGGGAAAACTCTGGTTCATGTAAGATTTTTGCCTTTGCCAAACAGCAAGGTTTAGATGAGCAACAAAGCTTGGCACTTTTTGGTGAGTACTATCAAGATGTACTGAATACACCCGATGGCAACGATCACCAAAACATTCGTCAATTTATGACCAATGGTTGGTCTGGGATCGTGTTTTCGCAAGCTGCGCTGAGTGAGAAATAACGGCGCAAGAATAGCCTTATGCATACAGCCCTCTGTAAGCATAAGGTAACAGAGCTTAAGCTCAATAAAGTGCCAGTTTGTTTTGCGATTGTTCTGAGAGCCACAATTGCAGATGTTTATCAAACAAACGTTCGAAGATCTTAAACTCACTCAGCTGACTCAGATGCTGCTGCAAATGTAGCTTTAAACGCGGAGTATTGCATGCGGATTTTTTAGAAAAAGCAAAATACAGAGGTTCTACCGAGATCGGGCTTGGCAACGCGCTCACCTGTTGCTTTAACCCAGCCAACTCCAACAGGGCTAAACCTTGGTATAACTCGTACAAGAAATAATCAAACCGTTCAGCCATTAACATCTCAAAGGAACGCTCTGCGCTGCCGCTAGCATAAAGGCTTAGATGAGATTTTGCATATTGGTCGAAAGCTTGACCAAAGCTATTATTAGCTAAGGTACCACCACGCTTACCCAATAAATCTTGCCAACGATGAAAAGGAAAATCGTGACCTTTCTTCACCCACACCATACTTAATACATCGGTAAATTGGGGTTCAATGTAATCCAAATATTTTACACGCGCATTGGTTTTAAAAGCTCCCGCAATCATATCGACACTACCATGTTCAGCTTCTTTCAATGCTCGCCCCCATACACCTCGATCACGAGCGACAACTTTGATCCCGGTATCAATTAGCGCCAACTCTAATAGCTCGATAGCGATGCCATGCAATTTTCGATCATGAGATCGCCATAAGATCGGGGGATATTCGGCATTTCCAGTGACCACCAACTGAGAGCAAGAAGAGAAATCCTGACTCGCCGATGTGGGAGAGACAAGGGTGCCAAACATCAAACCGAAAAACAGATAAAGTTTTAATAAATGAGCAATCTGCATGGCACGCCTTGCTTTAAGAAAATATTTTGAGATTTAAACAAAGTTTGGATCTAAGTTAAGCACTGAGCAAATAGTTATTAATGAACTCAACATAATATAACCAGATGAAAAGAATAGAAAACTTTCAAATGAAAGACTGATGACATTGAACGTTCGCAAATCGTACCGACTCATTAAAGCATCCCAGGTGAATGCGAACGAATACCAATCTAATTAATTATACGATCAACTTATGGCGCAGAATAAATCTGCCGATAACCTGCAATAGCGAGAGGTTCTAGTGACAAGATACAACACGCAGTTAGCGATGATTTAGGCCAACAAGAATGAACAGTTAATGAGTTAGATTGGTATAACCACAGTCGATATTGTGTATGAGAGTGCAGCAGTGCTACAACAAATATGTAGCGATGCAGTAGCCATTTTGAATTCGCTGCGTCAAAGGAGAGATAACATGTAGTCGCTCAGACCTGGTCTGAGCGACTACATGTAAGAACTTGAATTTAATTACTTTTGTTGTGATCGTCATAAATCGCAAGTTGTTGATACAGCCAAATGCCAGCTTCCACTTGTTGCCCGTCGACAAATCGAATCAAATAGGGCTGACCACTGAATGAAGACCTGCTAGCCAATTTGTCGATAAACATTTCCGCGGTCCATTGCTCTTTATTTGGAGCAAACCAACTGTTTTGAGCACGATCTAGTTTCATTCTTAAATGAGCGACAGCTTGTTGCGAGTCATGCACCGTACCATTACGAATGAACACTAAATGGGTTCGATCCATTGCCTCAAATAAGCCTTCGATACGCGCACGTTGATAGTCCCAAGCTTTCAATTCAGATGCTCTGACAGACAAAATCAAACCGCTGACAATAACAATACTGATGTACCATATGCGATGGAAATGTTGCTTCACTCCCCCTCCCTACGCTATGCCTGTCACTGGTTTCGTCTTTTTTCATATGACTCATGACCGAGTGATGATTAAAACATCAACTTTCACTAAAACCCTTGAGTATATCTGCCCCCTACACAACTAAGCGTGGATATTCTAATCAATAGTGTCTATGATTTTGTCATAAATATCTAACACCTAGCCAATGGAGCCACCAGCTAATGCACTATTTCTGGGTACCGTTTTTGCCCATCTTGGGAATTTTTGTTCCCCTACTCAGCGCAAGACTTAACCGAAGTGCTTGTGCACTTGCCACCGCGCTATTACCCGCTTTAGCCTTAACCCTGATTTTACTCGATTTACCCGCAGTATACGCGGAACATTTATTCACCCAGAGCATTGCTTGGATCCCTCAGCTTGGTTTGTCACTGTCCTTTCGTCTAGACGGCCTCGCGGTGTTATTTAGCCTATTGATTCTGGGGATTGGCTTATTGGTCATCCTATACGCACGTTATTACTTGTCAGAAAAAGATAGCATTGGCCGCTTTTATAGCTATTTGATCATGTTCATGAGCGCCATGCTCGGTATTGTGATGTCCAATAATATGCTGCAGCTATGGTTTTTTTGGGAGCTAACCAGCATTAGTTCATTCCTACTGATTGGTTTTTGGTCGCATAATAGTGATGCTCGAAAAGGCGCTCGTATGGCGTTGACCGTGACTGGCGCGGGCGGATTAGCCCTATTAGCAGGCATTATCTTACTTGGCCAAGTCGTAGGTAGCTACGAGCTAGAAGTGGTTTTAAACAGCGCCGAACTAGTACAACAACACCCTTATTACCTAACCATTTTACTGTTATTTTTACTCGGTGCATTTACCAAGTCGGCACAATTCCCCTTTCATTTTTGGTTACCTCACGCCATGGCCGCGCCAACACCTGTGAGTGCTTATTTGCATTCAGCAACCATGGTTAAAGCTGGTATCTTCTTATTAGCACGTTTTTATCCGGTGTTAGCTGGCACCGAAGTATGGTTTGCAGTGGTATCACTAACGGGGCTATTCACCCTGTTACTGGGGGCATATACCGCATTATTTAAACACGATTTAAAAGGTTTACTCGCCTACTCGACCATTAGCCACCTCGGTTTGATTGTATTATTGCTGGGACTCAACACTGAACTGGCGGCAATTGCAGCTGTATTTCATATTATCAACCATGCTATTTTTAAAGCGTCGTTGTTTATGGCCGCCGGCATTATTGACCATGAATCCGGCTCCCGAGACATGCGAAAACTCAATGGCTTATGGAAATATATGCCGATTACCGCCACCCTAGCGATGGTTGCATCAGCTTCAATGGCTGGAGTACCTTTACTCAACGGTTTTTTATCCAAAGAAATGTTTTTTACCGAGACCCTCGATCAAAGTATTTTGGGCTCGCTTTCTTGGTTAATTCCGGTGCTTGCGACAATTGGCGGAGCCTTCGCTGTCGCCTATTCATTACGCTTCATTCATGACGTATTTTTTAATGGTGAGCCGAAAGGGTTAAGTAAAACACCTCACGAACCGCCACGCTATATGCGAGTGCCAGTAGAAGTATTAGTGGCGCTATGCCTATTAGTTGGGATTTTCCCCGGTTACACCATCGAAAAACTACTCAACAGTGCCTCGTTTGCAGTCTTGCAGCATCCGCTGCCTACGTTTAGCTTAGCGATTTGGCATGGCTTCAATCTGCCATTATTGATGAGTGGCTTAGCAATTGTTGGCGGCGTATCGATTTATCTGAACCGCAAGCCTTTGTTTCGCTTTGACGGACTATTTCCAGAAATCGATGCTAAAGCCGTATTTGAAGGCATGATTCAGTCTTGCGTTCATTGGGCACAACGGCTTAACCGAGTATTGGAGTCCGGCTCGTTACAACGGTATGCTTTTTGTTTATGCTTTTTTGCCCTGTTACTCATCGGCCCACCGCTGCTTGAATTAGAGACCACTCGCGGTGGACAAGCTGAATACCCGCTAAATGGCTCATTCATTATTGCCGCCGTGCTACTAATAGCTGGCTCTTTGGCCACGGTGATATGGAGTCACTTACGCTTAATTGCCCTATTAATGTTGTCTTTGGTCGGTTTGGTGGTGTCAATTACCTTCGCTTATTTCTCCGCTCCCGACTTAGCCCTCACTCAATTGTCGGTAGAGATCGTCACCGTTATTTTACTTCTGCTAGGTTTATATTTTTTCCCACAACAAACCCCTACCAGCAAAAACCGTCCGAGTCACTTTGTTCGCGACCTAATACTGGCCTCATTACTCGGTTGTGTGATTGGTAGTATTTGCTTTGCTCTAATGACCCACCCTCTGGATAGCATCTCTCAATTCTTCCTTGATAATGCAAAAATAGGAGGAGGCGGAACCAACGTGGTGAACGTTATTTTGGTCGATTTCCGCGGCTTTGATACCTTCGGTGAAATTACCGTATTAGGCATTGCGGCCTTAGGGATCTATAAACTCATCGCGCGAATGCGACTCTCGATGCGTAGCAAAGACTACCAAGGTCGTGCTTGGGCCAGTGACCGCTACCCGCTGCTGCTCTCGGTGGTATCACAAAGTTTGCTACCGCTGTTTTTACTGATTTCCGCTTATATTTTTATGCGTGGACACAACCTACCCGGTGGTGGGTTCATCGCAGGTTTAATTACTTCAATAGCCCTCATTCAGCAATATCTTGCACACGGTGTAAATTGGATCAGTAAACGGGTCAGTTTAAACTACCATCTCCTGATTGCTGCCGGTTTAAGTATCGCCGCTCTCACTGGCTTTGGTAGCTGGTTATTTGGTCGCCCTTTCTTAACCTCTTGGTTTGACTATGTATCATTACCTTGGATAGGCAAATTTGAACTCACCAGCGCGATGATTTTTGACCTCGGTGTTTATCTCACCGTGATTGGTGCCACACTGATGATTTTGGCTAACCTTGGCAAACACACCACCAAAGAACGACTTACGGTAGGAGAACGATAATGGAAACTATCTATGCCGTTTGTGTCGGCTTTATTAGCGCTTGTGGTATCTTCTTAATGTTACGCGGCCACACATTCACTCTGGTAATTGGCTTAACCCTGCTCTCTTACGCCGTCAACCTATTCCTCTTCGCCAGCGGCGGCTTAACCATTGGCGCACCAGCAGTATTAAATGGGAGCACTCACTATGCTGACCCACTGCCACAAGCCTTGGTCTTAACCGCAATTGTGATCGGTTTTGCGATGACCGCATTTGCGGTCATTTTAGCCATGCGGGGACGCGCCGATTTAGGCAATGACCATGTCGATGGAACCGAACCTGTAGATCCACTCGCCCCAGAGGAAAAAGCGTAATGAGCCTATTTGATCACCTCGTTATTTTCCCGGTATTACTGCCCTTCACGATTGGCGTGATATTGCTATTTCCGGGCCTAAATAACTCCTTAGCTAAACAACGTTTGATTTCCATCGCTGCAAACCTGTTACTGGTCGTAGTCGCAATTTGTTTGTTAAGCAAAATACAAACCCAAGGCATTCAGGTTTATGCCTTGGGTGATTGGTCTGCCCCCTTTGGGATTGTATTAGTCGCCGATGCCTTCTCGGTATTGTTAGTCAGCCTAAGTGCCGTGTTAGGCCTTGCGGTGGTACTTTATGCCAGTGCCGGTGAAGATAGAAACGGCGCTTTTTTTCATGCACTAATCATGTTTCAGCTGATGGGGATCAACGGTGCTTTTCTCACCGGAGATGCCTTCAACTTATTCGTGTTTTTTGAAATATTATTGATCGCATCCTATTCGCTAATGATTCACGGTGGTGGCAAACAGCGTACTCAGGCAAACATTCACTATGTATTTTTAAACTTAATTGGCTCGTCTTTATTTTTATTTGCTTTAGGCACCCTATATGGCACCTTAGGTACGCTTAATCTTGCAGATATGGCAGACAAACTATCCCAATTATCCGCCAATCAACTACTCATAACTAAAGCAGGCGCACTGTTACTATTAGCTGTATTTGGCCTAAAAGCGGCGATGCTACCGCTGCACTTTTGGTTGCCGAAGGCTTATGCCAACACCAGCGCGCCAGTGGCAGCACTATTTGCCATTATGACTAAAGTGGGGATCTACAGTATTTGGCGTATCCACGGTGTGATGTTTGGCAATCAAGCCGGCGAATTGGCCAACATTGCCTTACCTTGGTTATGGCCGATCGCCTTAAGCACCATTGCGATTGGAGCGATAGCCGTATTAGCCAGCCAAAGCTTACGTGTGCTAAGCAGTAACCTGGTGATCCTATCTGTCGGAACTTTATTAGTCACTATCGCCTTAAACAGTGTACAAGCGAGCACCGCAGGAATTTACTACTTACTTCATAGTACCCTCGCAGGGGCCGCAATGTTTCTACTAGCAGGACTGATTCAACAACAACGAGGCAAAGCCGAAGATCGCTTTGTGAGCGCTCGCGCAATGCCTCAATCTGCTAAGCTAGGCCTTATCTTTGTCCTGTTAGCCATAGCCCTGATTGGCATGCCGCCGCTCTCTGGGTTTGTCGGAAAAGCATTGATATTACAAGCAGCAAGTAGCACAAACCAAATGCTGTGGGTATGGCCGCTGATGTTGATCGCCGGACTAGTTACGCTAATCGCCTTATCACGAGCCGGCACCTCGCTATTTTGGCGAACCAATGGCGAGAACTCGACCGCTTTACCAGGCCAGCCTTTACAATACCTCGCCATTGCCTTGTTAGTCGGACTACTTCCCTTGATGGTCATTTTTGGGAGCGCGGTGACGGATTATACCAAACTTGCTGCCGAGCAACTCAATGCAGGTTTAAGCCTTGAACAACTCAATGAGGTCGCCAAATAATGAATAACAAGCATCAATTCCTTTGGTTCCCCACCCCCTATCACAGTGTTTTGCTATGGCTGGTGTGGCAAATTTTACATGATTTTAGTCGTGGGCACATGGTACTCGGAGCAGTATTCGCGATTGTGATTCCTTGGGTCGTTACGCCTTTAGGTGAAAAGGAGCCCGTCTCCAAAAAACCATTTAAAGTATTACTTTATATACTACGTTTGATTGGTGACATCATCGTCTCAAATTATGATGTTGCAAAACGTATTGTTCAAAGTAACCGTCAATTGCAGCCTGCTTTTGTCGCAATCCCTCTCTCACTACGTGAACCTTTACCACTCACTATTTTAGCAAACAGTGTTTCGCTAACCCCTGGCACAGTGAGTCTAGAGTTATCCGAGGATAGGCAGTGGCTCTACGTACACGTATTGCATCTGGAAGACGAGCAGCAACTAATTAAATTAATTAAACAACGTTATGAAGCCCCGTTGAAGGAGATTTTTGAATGTTAGCTTACGCCATCTTAATTGCTAGTGGCTTAATTTGCTGTGCCTTAGCACTCAATGCGTGGCGCCTGATTATTGGCCCATCCACGCCTGATCGGATCATCGCTGTGGATACCATGTATATCAATAGTATTGCGCTGATTGTGTTACTCGGCCTATATCAAGGCTCTGCCAGCTATTATGAGGGAGCATTACTCATCGCACTCCTCGGTTTCGTGAGTACTTCAGCATTTTGCAAATATCTGCTGCGCGGCGATATTATCGAATAGGACATAGATATGACTATATTTCTAGAAATGATTATTAGTTTACTGGTGCTATTGGGCGCGATCGTTATGTTAATCGGCTCAATTGGTTTAGCCAAATTTCCTGATTTTTTTACTCGCTTACATGCCCCCACCAAAGCAAGTACACTAGGTGTCGGCTGTATTCTACTCGCTTCGTTATTATTCTTTTGGATTGAGCAGGGCTACCCGAGTTTTAAAGAACTGTTAATTTCTATGTTCTTATTAATCACAGCCCCCGTAGCCGCGCATATGCTCGCGAAAACAGGTTTGCATTACAAAGTTGCGATGAAAAACAATACACAAAAGCAGAACTTAGCCAAACAAGCCTATTTACATAAGCATCCCAATGAACCGTAAACAACATCCAGCGACGTTTTTTAGCCAAGCGGCAGAGAACAACAAACAAGCCATATTGGCGCAACTATTACCACGGCTAAAGCACCATCATTCAATACTAGAGATTGGGTCTGGTACTGGCCAACATGCAGCCCACTTTGCTGCGGCCTGTCCTCACCTGATATGGCAGTGCTCGGATCTACAACCTAACCTTGCTGCCATTAACTACTGGCGGCAACATATGCAACTCACTCAACAACCCAAGCCACTAAGCTATCAAGTTGGCGAAGACTCTTGGCCCTGCGACGTGGATGCGGTATACACAGCCAATACTGCGCATATTATGACAGAACGTGTAGTTAAAACTATGTATCTGGCCATCGGGCAATACCTCCCCGAACAGGGCCACTTTTTTCATTATGGTCCTTTTAAACAAGCAGCAGAGTATTCTAGCGAAAGCAACCGAGCATTTGATCGCCAATTACTACAAGCGGGCTATGGAGGCTTGAGAGACTTAGAGCAACTGCAACAGTGGGCAAGTACCGTTGCGATGACTTTGCGACAAAAAATTGAAATGCCTAGCCATAACCTACTACTCATTTGGCAAAAAAAAACTAATCACCAACCAATTTAGGCATAAAAAAAGCCAATCATAAGATTGGCTTTTAGATTTTAAGTTGACTCACAGAATTAATCGGCGCTAGCTGCTTTATCTTCATTACTGTAGATCAAAATCGGATCGCTTTCACCTTGGATCACCGTTTGATCAATCACTACCTTAGAGATATTATCAATCGAAGGTAAATCATACATAGTATTCAGCAATACGGCTTCAACAATGGAGCGCAGGCCACGAGCCCCTGTTTTACGTTCCATCGCTTTATTAGCGATAGCTCGTAACGCGTCTTCGCGAAACTCCAGCTCAACATCTTCCAACTTAAACAAAGCACCATACTGTTTAGTCAGTGCATTCTTCGGTTCGCTTAAGATCTGAATCAAAGCCTCTTGATCGAGCTCTGTCAAGGTAGCTACCACAGGTAAACGACCAATAAACTCGGGGATAAGACCATACTTGACTAAATCTTCAGGCTCAACTTTAGAGAAGGTTTCACTTAATGAGCGTTTATCGGCTTCGCCTTTAACTTCAGCTCCAAAACCAATTCCGGTACCCGTTGAAGCACGTTGTTCAATCACCTTATCTAAGCCAGCAAACGCACCACCACAAATAAACAAAATCTTAGAGGTGTCTACCTGCAAAAACTCTTGTTGTGGATGTTTTCGGCCACCTTGCGGAGGAACCGAAGCAACAGTGCCTTCGATCAACTTAAGCAAGGCTTGTTGTACACCTTCACCAGATACATCACGAGTAATTGATGGGTTATCCGACTTACGTGAAATCTTATCAATTTCATCAATGTACACTATCCCACGTTGCGCTTTTTCAACGTCGTAATCACATTTTTGCAGCAATTTTTGGATAATATTTTCAACATCTTCCCCAACATAACCGGCTTCGGTTAAGGTGGTTGCGTCAGCCATCGTAAATGGTACATCCAACAAACGAGCCAAAGTTTCCGCTAATAATGTTTTACCACTACCAGTTGGACCAATCAGCAAGATGTTGCTTTTACCAAGCTCAATACCGTCTGCGACATCACCATTACGTAAACGTTTGTAGTGATTATATACCGCCACCGCCAGTACTTTTTTCGCATGGTCTTGACCAATTACATAGTCGTCAAGATGAGCTCTAATTTCCTTAGGAACCGGTAGTGAATCACCCTCTTTCTTCGGCGATATCTCTTTTATTTCTTCTCGAATAATGTCATTACATAATTCAACACATTCGTCACAAATATAAACGGAAGGCCCGGCAATCAGCTTTCTCACTTCATGCTGGCTTTTACCGCAGAAGGAGCAATACAGTAGTTTACTACTATCTCCATCACCTTTGCGCTTATCTGTCATTCGCTAACCTCAAACTATTTAGCAGTTCAGCCCTTAATTACAGTGTAAATCAAACTGCTGAGAATGCTATTTTCACTATGTTCTTATCTAAACAGACCGAGAATTGACTATAGCCTATTCACGACGCGCAAAGATATCGTCGACGATACCATATTCTTTGGCTTGTTCTGCTGTCATATAGTTATCGCGATCGGTGTCTGCAGCGATAGTATCAAAACTTTGCCCAGTATGCTCGGCCAACAACTCATTCATACGACGTTTTGTTTTGATGATCTCATTTGCATGAATTTCAATATCCGAGGCCTGACCTTGATAACCACCAAGAGGTTGGTGGATCATCACCTTAGCATTCGGCAAACAATAACGCTTACCTTTGGCCCCTCCAGCCAACAAAAATGCTCCCATGCTGGCTGCCATCCCCATACACACGGTACTAATGTTAGGCTTAATAAACTGCATGGTATCGTAGATGGCCATACCTGCACTAATAGAACCACCAGGTGAATTAATATAAATGAAAATATCTTTTTCTGGACTTTCTGACTCGAGGAACAACAACTGTGCAACCACTAAATTGGCCATGTGATCTTCTACTTGGCCAGTTAAAAAGATCACGCGATCTTTTAATAAGCGAGAATAGATATCATAAGAACGCTCCCCTTTAGAGGTTTGCTCAATAACCATTGGCACCAAAGCTGCCATGGGGTCGAATGCAGACTGATTAACTTCTTTAGACATTGATGCGCTCTTCCTTTAAAAAAATGGCTCGTATGTAGTACATACGAGCCATTATATGCGAGATAAAGGTGCTTAAGTCAAATTAGAACTTAGTTTGCACCTTGTTTGTTCATGATTTCATCAAAAGCGACTTCATTTTCAGTTACTTTAGCTTGTTCAAGTACAAATTCAATCGCTTGCTCTTCTAATACTACATTACGAATGTTGTTCATTAACTCTTCGTTCTTAGCATAGTACTCTAAAACCTCTGTTGGATCTTCGTACGCAGAGGCAAAAGAAGCGATATGTGCTTTCACTTTTTCATCATCAGCTTTCAGTTCGTTAACCTTAATTAACTCACCTAATAACAGACCAGTACTCACTCGGCGTTGTGCTTGCTCTGTGAACAACTCATCCGGAAGCTCTGGCGCATTTTGTGCATTTTCACCAAAACGTTGCATGGCTTGCTTACGTAATTGCTCTACTTCTTGAGAAACCAGTGCAGCAGGCACTTCAATTGGGTTTTGCTCTAACAAACCAGAAATAACTTGCTCTTTCACACCCGTTTTAAGCGTTTGCTCTAGCTCGCGCTCCATGTTCTTACGGATCTCAGCTTTTAACGCATCCAGTTCACCAGACTCGATCCCGAACAACTTAACAAATTCTTCGTTGACTTCCGCAAGTTCAGGTTTTTCAACTTTATTTACTTTAATATCGAAAGTTGCAGCTTTTCCTTTCAGTTGTTCTGCATGATAATCTTCAGGGAAGTTAACTTCGATAACAAACTCGTCACCAACTTTCTTACCTAAAACACCATCTTCAAAACCAGGAATCATACGGCCTGCGCCCATTTCAAGATCAAAAGCTTCTGCTTTGCCGCCTTCGAACTCTTCACCGTCGATCTTACCTAAAAAGTCTAGGTTTACACGAAACTCATTTTTAATCATGCCCTTGGTTTCTTTCCAAGCAGCTTGTTGCTTACGCAAAGTATCGATCATTGCATCAACGTCTTTATCGTTAACTTGTGCAACTTTCTTCTCAACTTCGATTGCGTCTAAGCCTTTAACTTCAACTTCTGGGAAAATTTCAAAAGTAGCAGTGAAGCTAAACTCACCATCAGTCGTCTCACCAGGTTGAAGAGCTGGCGCTCCAGCTGGGTTTAGTTTCTCTTGAATGATAGCTTCGTAGAATGAACGCTGCATTGCTTGACCAGTTACATCTTGACGTACGGCTGCACCGTAGCGTTTTTTGATGACACTCACTGGCACTTTACCAGGGCGGAAACCATCGATACGTGCGCGACGTGATTCTTCTTGAAGCGCTTGCTCAATTTGTTGTTCGATTTGTGCAGCGTCAATCGAAATCGTAACACGACGCTCCAAGCCCTGAGTTGTTTCTACTGAAACCTGCATTTTATTACCTCGGCTATAGTCAGCACCCTGCTGACAATTTACTTACGTAAACAATGGGTTGATAGCGGCCCGCAGTGGCGAGGCCGTTGTCCTCAATAATAAGGACCCATAATTTCAAAACGCCGCATTATAGCGGTGGTTTAGGCTTAGGTCGAGACTGATCGCTATATTATCCTTGATATCCACTAAATATTTGCAGCCGCGCACCTCTTAAGCCAATTTATGCAATTAAAAGCATCCATCTAATTTCGACGAGTGATGCTGAAAACAAACCCAAAGATACTAAAAAATCGGGCGGATATTCCCAAAGTAAACGCATAAGGTTTCATGCTCACAAGCTGGCCGTAGCAAAATTCACCCATTATAATGACTTAAAAAGAACGATATCAGGGGTCGATACTAAAGAGCGGATGTTTTAATCGATAAAGCTTAGCCTGAGCAAGACCATTGGCAGGTACATCTTTTCCAGTTTCATCTTCTACATGTTGCAAACGAATCGAATAGTCTTTAAAAATAAGTGGCAGCTCTTGGTCGATATCAGCAGCCTGTTCTCGCTCAAGCCGACTGGAAAAATCTTCAATAGTGAGCAAAAATATATCCGCTTGATGAGGGATTAGTGTTGTCATATACGATGCATAGCGCTTTCGTATAGGCGAAGATAAAGCGGTTTACGCAGCCTTATCAAATACCATATGGACTTCCCCTAACAAGGCTTTTGTCAGCTTAAAGAAGTCGCCGCAAAAAATACTAATATTGTTACACTGCCAAAGGCTAAAGTCGCCGATATTTTTAATCTCGGGGCGCAATTGATGTTGTTTGAAGAAAGCTTTAACCGCGATAGGACTCAATTCAACCCCCACCACCTGATGACCTCGCTGAGCTAGCCACAACATGTCTAAACTTTTTCCGCAACAAGGTACAAAGACTCGCAACAACTCAGGTTCAGGATAATCGGGCCAAAACCTAGTCAAGAAAGAATTGACCTGCCATTGATGGAATTGAATGTTTTTGCTTTTCCAGAGTTTCAACCATAAATGGTTGTCTGAACTAAACAAGTGTGGTCTCAGTTCCCACTCGCACGCATAACATAGAATAAAAGAAACGAGTCATGTAAGCCCTTATATATTATTGGTTTAACTGCAAAGAGCTCACATGCTAATACTGATTTTGACAGACGAGACTCTGAATCAGGTTGGGCTAATGTCATCCAACTAGCAAGCTTTAATTATGTCATTACACTTTCTGCTATTCCAAGTCCTTCACCAATATATACTTAAAACAACAGCATCATCTTCAATTTACCAGTAGGCTCGGTAACCAGTCGTTCAATACAACACTTTTTAAACACTGATGATTGCTATGAAATAGCGATTAAATTGGAGGTCCTGAATTCAAAAACAAAAAAGCCTCGTCATTACGACGAGGCTTTATGTAGTGGTCGGTGATGAGAGATTCGAACTCCCGACCCTCTGGTCCCAAACCAGATGCGCTACCAAGCTGCGCTAATCACCGAATTTCTGGTAAATTTTAAGCGTTACCCACGCTGACACCAATAATGGTGCGGAAGGAGAGACTTGAACTCTCACACCTTGCGATACTAGAACCTAAATCTAGCGCGTCTACCAATTCCGCCACTTCCGCAAAACTATTTCGCAACACCACTGTGGTAATGTTGTCGAATAAATGGGGTGAGTAATGGGGTTTGAACCCACGACAACCGGAATCACAATCCGGGGCTCTACCAACTGAGCTATACCCACCACAAACTTTTATGCTAATTAAAGCATCTATATTGGCGCACCCTGTAGGACTCGAACCTACTACCTACGGCTTAGAAGGCCGTTGCTCTATCCAGATGAGCTAAGGGCGCATCTTTAGCGTCAATAAACCGAGTCATCTAACTAGGTTTTAAAATTTGGTCGGTGATGAGAGATTCGAACTCCCGACCCTCTGGTCCCAAACCAGATGCGCTACCAAGCTGCGCTAATCACCGATTACCTTGATATTATAGAGAATCTAATCCTCTGGCCCCACTCTTAACGAGCTTCGCGACGATACGCTACCAAGCTGCGCTAATCATCGATTCGATTCCAACACTGTTTGTGCCTTCAACGGAGGCGAATACTACCCACTTGAATGGTCAGCGTCAAACAGTTTTTTGGAGATATTTACCGTTTGGTTATAGCATAACCAAAATGGTTGCTATTCGGCAATATACCGCTGCTTAAATAGGCTATTTCTTCACAGGTAGGCACAAAGATTACTTCTCCGCCTGTACAAACTGTGAAGCGAAAGACACTTTTAAGCTAAGTGTTTCATGTCATAGTGATTTATTAATCCAAGTCAAAAGAAGTGACAAATTAAAGTTGTAGCCTTTTATCGTTATGTTAACAATTTTATCACGACTGCATGAAAGGAATCACATGAGCGAAGTAGCATTATCCATCTTGCTTTTATCAGCAGTTGCCGTGATTGGTCTCTGGTTTGGAGGCCTAAAAATACGCGGTATAGGCTTGGGCATCGGCGGTGTTTTATTCGGTGGGCTATTTGTCGGCCATTTCGTCAATCAGTTTGGTTGGCACTTAGACCCCCATGCGCTGCACTTTATTAAAGAATTTGGTCTAATTCTTTTTGTTTACACTATTGGTATCCAAGTTGGCCCCGGCTTCTTTGCTTCATTAAAAGCAAGCGGCTTAAAACTCAATTTGCTCGCAGCAGGAATTGTGCTCATTGGAGGGATAACCGCGGTATCCCTGCACTTTATTTTCAACTTACCACTCAATGTTTTTCTAGGCATTTATAGTGGTGCCGTCACCAATACGCCATCGCTAGCGGCTGGTCAGCAAATTTTGCAAGAATTGGGGATGAACGACCAGCAAACCACTCAGCTCGGTTTAGGTTATGCAATGGCTTATCCCTTTGGCATTTTGGGGATCCTGTTATCGATGTCGATCATCCGCTTGGTATTTCGAATTAATGTAGATAACGAAGCGGAACGTTTTGATAACGCCAAAGGCAAGAAGAAGAAAAGCTTACAAGACATCAACGTCATCATCCAAAATCCAAACCTTGATGGTTTGGCTTTCTCCCAACTCAATAAATTAATCGGCGACGAACTCATCTGTTCCCGGGTAAAAAGTAATGGCGAATTGAAAGTCCCTAGCCCTGATATGTTGATGCATAAAGGTGACTACTTACATCTCGTCGGACCAAATCGAACACAATTAGAACAAGCAACAATCATTATCGGTGAAGAAATTAACGAGTCATTATCGACCAAGGGCACATTGTTACGCAGTGAACGAGTCGTGGTGACAGAAGAACGCCTTCTGGGTAAAAAGCTTAGTGAACTCGACTTTAAGAATAATTTTAATGTGGTGGTTTCGCGCCTGCATCGCGCAGGTGTCGAACTGGTGGCCAACAAAGATTCTATCTTACAATTTGGCGATATTCTTAATATTGTCGGCCCTTCAGAAGATGTCGATAAGGTCGCCACGAGTTTAGGAAATCTGCGCAGTAAACTACAGCAAGTACAAATGTTACCCATTTTCATTGGCATCGGCTTAGGGGTGTTGCTAGGATCATTGCCATTAGCAATCCCTAGCCTCCCCGCACCATTAAAACTAGGTCTAGCTGGTGGTCCGCTCATTGTGGCAATAATTCTAGCGCGGATCGGCAGTATTGGGCGCCTATATTGGTTTATGCCTCCCAGTGCAAATTTAGCTCTAAGAGAAATTGGCATTGTATTATTTTTAGCCGTAGTTGGTATTAACTCTGGCGCTAACTTCATTGAAACCCTACTCGATGGTGACGGCCTCACTTGGATGTTTTATGGTGCCTTTATCACTTTAATTCCGCTACTAACCATTGGCCTGATTGGGCGCTATCTGGTAAAGCTCAATTATTTAAGCTTATGTGGCTTAATGGCTGGCTCTATGACCGATCCACCAGCACTCGCTTTTGCGAACTCAATTCATAGTACTTCGGGCGCCTCAGCCTTAGCCTATGCCACCGTCTACCCCTTAGTGATGTGTTTACGGATCTTATCGCCCCAAATCATCGCTGTATTACTCTGGGTTGCAGCCTAAGCTTTCCATAGCGTAACTTGGCCAGCTTTCACACTGGCTAAGTTGCCAATTCAATTACAAAAGCCTCCGGCATTGAGCCTCGCCCCACGTTTAGCTTAAAAAACACTGACATTTATCTATCTAACATGCCAAAATAGCGCCATCTAGAATCGTCAATCACTAGTTAAAGAAGAATCGATGTCTGCACAAATAATTGATGGAAAAAAAATTGCCTTACAAGTTCAAGATCGAGTTGCGGAGCGAGTAAAGCAACGGATCAGTGAAGGAAAACGCCCGCCAGGTTTAGCGGTTATTTTGGTGGGCGACAATCCTGCTTCGCAAGTTTACGTCGGCAGTAAACGTCGGGTATGTGAAGCGGTTGGCTTTATATCAAAATCGATCGACCTCGACGATAATACGGACGAGCAAACCTTGCTCGCTGAAATCGACGCGCTCAACGAAGACCCTCTCATTGATGGCATTTTAGTTCAGTTACCATTACCAGAAGGTATCGAGGAAACAAAAGTAATTGAGCGGATCCGCCCCGATAAAGATGTTGATGGCTTCCACCCATACAACATTGGTCGATTGGCGCAACGAATTCCAGCACTACGCCCTTGTACTCCGAAAGGCATTATAACGTTGATTGAGTCCACAGGCGTTAGTCCCTATGGCTTAGAAGCGGTTGTTGTTGGGGCTTCTAATATCGTCGGACGGCCAATGACTCTTGAGCTACTATTAGCAGGCTGTACCACCACCACTTGCCACCGCTTTACCAAAGACTTAGAAGCCCATGTTCGTCGGGCTGACTTAGTCATCGTGGCGGTAGGTAAGCCACAGTTTATTCCTGGAGAATGGATTAAACCCGGTGCAATGGTGATCGATGTAGGCATTAATCGCTTAAACAACGGCAAACTTGCTGGTGACGTAGAATACGAAGTGGCTCGCCAACACGCAGCATTCATTACTCCTGTACCTGGAGGTGTTGGGCCAATGACCGTTGCAACTTTAATTGAGAATACTCTTGAGGCTTGTGAACAATTTCACGATCTGTAGTCGTTAAAGGCGAGTACTAACTCTCAGTATTCGCCTTTTTTTAGACGGTAACGACATACTTAAGCTAGTTTTATAAAGAGTAATCTTTGAGATAGTTTATGTTAGCCCGTTATTTAGTTGCACTTAGCTTGGCTCTCTCTCTTCACTGCCGCGCAGAGCCCATCTCCTTCGTAACGGAAAATCTGCGCCCATACAATTATGTAGAGAATGCCCATTTAACCGGGCTTTCAGTTGAGCTAATAAAACTCGTATGGCAAGAAATGGGACAAGCGCCTCAAGCTATCAAGCTACAAACTTGGGAAAAAGCCTATTATTTGCTTCAGCATCGACCCAATATGGCTTTATTCTTAACCATGCGTAGTCCTAGACGTGAAACTCTGTTTCATTGGGCATGTCCAATTACCCGCTCAAAAATCGAACTGGTCGCCTTAAGATCTCGGTCAATTAAAATCACTCACCTAGCGCCGCCCCCACCCTTATTATTTGGCGCGATGAAAGCCAGCGTAGGCGAGCAACTATTACTCAGTCAGGGGATCACGCCAGAACAAATTATATTTACTGCCGACTTTGAGAAATCGCTACGTCTGCTCATTCGTCGGCGCGTGGATGTAATCGCCTCGGAGCCAGAAGTCATCGCACAAACAGCCAAAGCATTGGGTTATGATGAGGAGTTATTTGAATCGATCTTTCAACTCGGTACGCTCGAAGGCTGTTATGCCTTCAGTCTCGGCACAGATCCGAGCTACTTAGAACGCTTTCAGCACGCTTTAACTCGAGTGACAGCAAGCCCCCAATACCAACAGTTATTGAAAAAATATAAGTTATAAAAAAGGCGGTCAAGCCGCCTTTTTAATGATAATCAATAAACTGTTCTACAACTAAGCTCTTCGCCACGTCGTCCCAGAAGCACCATCTTCAAGTACAATTCCCATCTCTGTGAGACGAGCGCGAGCGACATCTGCAGCCGCCCAGTCCTTATGATTACGAGCCTGATTACGCGCAACAATTAATGCCTCGATTTCAGCAACTTCGCTATCATGCTCACCCTGTAAAAAACTCTCTACGTCCTGGCCTAGAATACCCAACACGCCACTTAACTCGAGTAGCAAACTCGCATACTGTCCAGCCAACTCACTATCGCTGTCTTTTAAACGGTTCACATCTTTAGCCAATTCAAATAATACCGGAAGCGCTTCTGGCGTATTAAAGTCATCATCCATAGCCGCTTTAAACTGACTACGGTAAGCCTCTGCAAGTGCATCATCAATTGGCTTTAGCTCTACATGACGTAGCGCCGTATATAAACGCTCTAATGCGGAACGCGACTGCTTTAAGTTATCTTCCGAATAATTGAGCTGACTTCGATAGTGTCCAGACAATAAGAAATAACGCACGGTTTCTGGGTCGTAAACTTCAAGTACATCTTTAATAGTAAAGAAATTCCCCAAAGATTTAGACATTTTCTCTTTGTTGACCTGCACCATCCCTGAATGCATCCAGTAATTCACATAGTGGGTACCGTGAGCACAGCAGGACTGAGCGATTTCATTTTCATGATGAGGAAAGGCCAAATCGGAGCCGCCGCCATGAATATCAAAGACTTCGCCGAGATGCTTCATGTTCATCGCCGAACACTCGATATGCCAACCGGGGCGGCCTTTCCCCCACGGAGAATCCCACATCGGCTCACCAGGCTTAGCGCTCTTCCATAACACAAAATCAAGCGGGTTACGCTTATCTTCTCCCACTTCCACCCGTGCGCCGGCTTGTAACATATCCAAATTTTGTAGGCTCAACTTGCCATAATCTGCAAAGCTATTCACTTCAAACAGTACATCGCCACTCTCTGCCACATAGGCATGACCATTGGCAATTAACTTTTCAATAACATCGATAATCTCAGGCATATGCGTAGTTACCCGAGGTTCTACATCGGGACGCAGCATATTTAGTGCGTCAAAATCGGCATGCATGGCGGTCGTAAAACGTTCCGTTAGGGCTTCACAACTTTCGCCATTTTCCGCTGCGCGATTAATGATTTTGTCATCAACGTCAGTAATATTACGAACGAAATTAAGCTCGAAACCAGACCAGCGTAAATAACGAGCCACTGTATCGAAAGCCACAAAAGTACGCGCGTGTCCAATGTGACAATAATCGTAAATGGTAACGCCACAAACATACATACCAACCTTCCCTTCAATCAAAGGTTTGAAGGCCTGTTTTTTACGCGTCAAGGTATTGTATATCTGTAACATCTATATTATTTCCTGTTCCATTTACTAACTGTCGATAAAGAGTCACATTCTATCATTGCCGCCTAGGAAAAACAGCCGAATTAAGCGCGACGACTAGTCACTAAGCCAACGAAGGTTTAGAATCGGGGCACTAACGATAAAAAGGTAAAATAATGGTTACTTTACACACTAATTTTGGCGACATAGTCATTAAGCTATTCGAAAGTGAAGCCCCTAAAACCACGGCAAACTTTTTGGCCTATGCTAAAGAAGGTTTTTATAACGACACTATTTTTCACCGCGTCATCGATGGCTTTATGGTGCAAGGCGGTGGCTTCGCTTCAGGTATGGAAGAAAAAACCACTAAAGCGCCGATTAAAAATGAAGCGAACAATGGTTTATCCAACAAAACTGGCACCCTCGCGATGGCTCGAACCATGGAGCCTCATTCGGCATCAGCACAGTTTTTTATCAACGTAAATGACAATGCCTTCCTCGACTTTAAAAGCGAAACCAGCGAAGGTTGGGGTTACTGCGTATTTGCTGAAGTGATAGAAGGAATGGATGTTGTAAATAAAATCAAAGGCGTAGACACTGGCAACTTTGGTTATGTGCATGCCGATGTCCCCTTAGAAGAAGTGCTCATCACTTCGGTCAGCGTTGCGGAATAAGCGCTAAGTGCTCACCTATTTCATCTCTGATTTACATCTCAGTGAACAGCGGCCCGATATTATTCGGGCCTTTATTGAGTTTATTGAACAACAAGCCCCTCAAGCAGACGCCTTATATATTCTTGGCGATTTATTCGAGTTTTGGATTGGCGACGACGATCAAACACCGGTTGCTCTGCAAGTAGAGCAAGCACTGCTTGCTTTGGCAGAACAAGGCGTTCCGACTTACTTTATTCATGGCAACCGAGATTTTATGGTTGGCAAGGATTATGCGCGACGTTGTCGAATGATCCTACTTGAAGAAGAAGAAGTCATCGACTTATATGGTAAAAAGGTGCTGATCCTGCATGGTGATACTTTGTGTACCGACGATCAGGGCTACCAAGAATATCGAGCGATCACCCAAAAGCGCTGGCTAAGACGTCTATTTTTGTTACTTCCGCTATTTATTCGGCAAATTCTTGCCAATAAAATTCGTAGCAAAAGTAAACAAGCCAACAAAAGTAAATCACTCGGTATCATGGATGTAAACCAAGGAGAAGTGGAGCAACGTTTTAAACAGCGTCAGATTGATTATATGATCCATGGGCATACCCACCGCCCAGACATCCATCAAATCAAGTTGGGCACCACCTCAACTATGTATCGCGTTGTATTAGGCGATTGGTACCAGCAGATGAGTGTATTACGAATCGACTCACATGGCTTGGATCTGAGTTCAGCGCAACAGCATCAGCAACTGAAACTAGACTAATATCTTGCCGCAATGCCACGCCTACCCACAAAGATTAAGTATCGCGCGAAACTTAATCTTTCACGGTCAATTTTAGTTTAAGCTAAACCCTTGTTATCACTACGATGCAGTGCGTGAACCACGCATAAACAGCGTCTTTCTCAAGCAACGCTTCAAATCTAATCTTTCACTCGTCTGTATAAATTGTTAGGTCATTCTCGTGAATTCAAATGCGGTTAGACAAATCGAATAACAAACGTCTGTCTGATTGATGATGTCATCCCCCCTGCATTAAGTGATTTGAAGCCTAGCGCACAAAAAAACTAAAGAACAATATTTATACAGAAAGAGATAATATGACTTGACGACTTCACAGACTTCGCGCATAACTTAATAGTAAATGTTGCAAACTTGTTAACTACCGAGGGTGAACATATGTTATTTAGTCATGTATGGGGCTTGGCTTCACATACCAAAGAAGAATGGCGAGACATCGACAAACACCATGAAGGAATTGGAGCCAGTTTATCTCATTTGCTATTGATGGCCCTCATTCCAGCAATCTGTGGCTACTTTTCCACGGTGCATATTGGTTGGAAAGTTGGCACAAATAGTTTTTCTCTAACCAGCGAAAGTGCCATCTTTATGTCCCTGGCGATGTATGCAGCCCTCGTGACGAGTGTCCTGTGCTTAGCTTTAGCTGCACAATGGATGGCAAAGACTTTTAATGCCGACACCACTTACCAGCAAACCTTAGAGTTATCGGCCTATGTCGCTACTCCTATTTTCATGGTGGGTTTCGCCGGCCTGTACCCTGAGCCATGGTTTGTGATGGTGGCAGGCTTAGTTGGCCTCACTTATTCGATCTACCTGCTTTACACTGGGGTTCCGATTATTATGCATATCCCAGAAGAGCGCGGATTTATCTATGCGAGTAGCTTGGTCACGGTTGGCTTAGTCGTTCTAGTATCGGTTCTCATCGCAACGGTCATTCTGTGGTCCACTGGCGCAGGGCCCGTTTTTGCAAATTAGAATCACAACTCATTGATAAACTACAGAACAAAAAAGCCCGCTCAGTGAGCGGGCTTTTTACTACTTCAAACGTCTACGTTTAGCCGCTTGACCTTGGGTTCTGGTGCGATGTTTACGAACCGACTTTCTGATACGTTGAGTACTGCGGACGCGATCAGCAACTTTAATCACGGTATTATCTTCTTTATTTAGTTGAACCAATTGACGTAAATAGTTCACTTGTTCTAATGGCATTTCTTGCCAGCCACTGCGTGGTAGTCCTTTCGGTAACGGCAATAAACCATAGCGAACTCGGATCAGGCGACTCACTTGTACACCTTGAGACTCCCACATCCGTCGCACTTCACGGTTACGACCTTCGCTTAGGGTGACCGAGTACCATTGGTTAATCCCCTCACCGCCTTGGCGCCTTACCGTGGTAAAAGTCGCCTTACCATCTTCCAGCTCAACGCCACTGCGCAAGCGATGGATCATCGCATCATCAACATCGCCAAATACCCGTACCGCATATTCTCGCTCAACTTCGAAACTCGGATGCATTAAACGATTCGCCAACTCTCCATCGGTCGTAAACAACAACAAACCAGAGGTATTAATATCCAAACGTCCCACCGCAATCCAACGGCCATTTTGTAGCCGCGGCAAACGTTCAAACACCGTTTCACGCCCCTCGGGATCATTTCTGGAACAAATTTCGCCTTCCGACTTGTGGTAGGCAAGCACACGACAAATGGTATCTTCAACCTTTTGAATCTGCACTGAGTGGCCATCAACTCGAACCTCTG
The DNA here is from genome assembly GCF_050870865.2 of Agarivorans sp. QJM3NY_33. NCBI lineage: Bacteria > Pseudomonadati > Pseudomonadota > Gammaproteobacteria > Alteromonadales > Alteromonadaceae > Agarivorans > Agarivorans sp. QJM3NY_33. The sequence continues at coordinate 1,663,062 of NZ_CP194039.2, read as the reverse complement.
CGCCTTCTTCAATGCGATCGCCTAACTTCGCCTTAACCCCGTTAACACTCACTCTGCCTGCATCAATAACAGCTTCCATCTCACGACGTGAGCCCAGACCGCTGCGAGCCAGGACTTTTTGAAGTTTTTCACTCATATTTCTTATCCGGATGGTAAAGTGCGCTAAGTCTGAAAGTCTTGCGGCAGTTTTTCAAGTAAAGATTGATCTAATTCTGGCAAATCAGTCAAATCTTTCAAACCAAAATAATCAAGAAAGGCGGTTGTAGTGGCCAGTAGACTAGGTCTGCCCGGAACTTCTTTGTGACCAACCACTCGGATCCAGCCTCTATCTTTGAGCACGCTAATAATATGGCTACTCACCGCAACCCCGCGTATGGCCTCAATCTCACCACGAGTCAAGGGCTGCCGATAAGCAATCAACGTCAAGGTTTCTAACAGTGCTCGGCTAAATTTAGGCGCTTTCTCCGCCCATAAATTAGCTAATTGAGGAGCAAATTCTTGGCGCGCACGAAACTGGTAACCACTAGCAGTTTCTATCAGCTCAATTCCCGAATCTTGATAACGCAAGCTCAATTCTTCCAAAATCATATTCACTTGAGCACGAGCAAGTCCCACATCAGCTAACACACTGGCTTGTAGTTCTTTAACACTCAATGGTCGAGCGGCAACAAATAATGCCGCTTCCACCAGTTTGACGAGATTTGGTTTTGCAGACATAGTTAATCACGCATCTCATTCACCAAAATAACTTGAATCGGCATTAAGGGCTGACTCTGCACACACTTGATGTAGCCTTCCTTAATGAGTTCTAAAATCGCTAAGAAGCTAACGACCAAGCCGCTACGACCTTCACTCTGGCTAAATAGCTGGGTAAATTCAACAAATTGATGCTGTTGCAAGCGCGCCAAAATATCACTCATTCGCTGCCGAGTAGATAGTTTTTCTCTTTTAATTTCATGATGCTCAAAATTACTAACTCGCTGTACAATGCGACGCATCGCTTCAATGAGCTCATCCATAGCCACTTCAGGATAAATTAACTTAACAGGCAACTCTGCGGGCTTAGCAACCGAGGCTAAAAAAATATCGCGCTGCTCACGTGGTAACTCATCCAGCCTGTCACTCGCATTTTTATACAACTCATATTCTTGTAAACGCCGGATCAATTCAGCTCTCGGATCATCTTCAGCTTGTTCATGTTCTTGCACTGGCAATAAGCAGCGAGACTTAATTTCCGTCAGTAAGGCCGCCATCACCAAGTATTCCGCTGCAAGCTCAAGTTTTAGCTGTCGCATTGCTTCCATATATTCCATGTATTGCTGCGTAATCGCGAGCACAGGAAGACGTTCGATATCTAATTTCTGCTTACGGATCAGGTATAATAGTAAGTCGAGGGGTCCTTCGAAATTCTCTAAAATAACCTCCATTGCATCTGGAGGTATAAATAAATCATTGGGAATATTTAACCAAGGCTCACCGTTCACGCTTGCTAAAGTTAATTGCTGAGTTGGAGAGGCCTTATCTAACATTACTCAAAAGGGGCGGTATCGCCCGAACCTCTGCGGATGATTTCCATACTATCTTCCGACAAATCAATCACTGTGGTCGGCTGCTCACCCAAATATCCACCATTAATAATAAGATCGACATGGTGTTCAAGCGTATCGCGAATTTGTTCAGGATCGGATTCGGTGTAATCGTTCCCAGGTAAAATAAGACTACAGGACATCAAGGGTTCGCCTAAGGCTTCTAGCATTGCAAGTGCGATCTTATCGTTAGGAACCCGAATACCGATGGTTTTGCGCTTAGGATTAAGCAAACGCCTTGGTACCTCCTTGGTTCCTTTAAAAATAAAGGTGTAGGCTCCCGGTGTATTATTGCGTAATAAACGATAGGCAAGATTCCCGACACGAGCATATTCAGATAATTCAGATAGGTCACGACACATCAAGGTAAAATGATGATTTTTATCCAGTTGACGGATCCTACATATTCGTTCTAATGCCGCTTTATCACCAATATGGCAACCAATGGCATATCCTGAATCGGTGGGGTAAATCACAACCCCCCCACTTTTGATCAACCCTGCAGCTTGGTTCATTAAACGCTGTTGTGGGTTATCCGGGTGAACATAGAAAAATTGACTCATAACTATTCCTGCGCTCTCGAGCGTCTTGAAGAATCATCGCTATTATATTCCTTCCAGCCACAGAGTGCAGGCTAAAGCTGTAAACAACTAAAAATAAACGCTTTAAGTAACGAGTGATTACAGTGAGTACTTCGTTCACGTCATTGTTTTCGCACATTTTACTTTTACTGAATGGCCGGAGTGGGAATTACTTTGTTTGCCAACGTAACCAAATCGGTTGACACTTCTCTGGTAAGTGTAACCCCCGAGCCAACTCACGCCAAGTAGAAGGATGATGAAAATCAGAGCCTTGAGAAGAACTTAAGTGATGTTGTTCAGCTAAGTCAGCCAACCATGCCATTTGATCTTTCGACATCTGTGGCATCGCCACTTCTATACCGTCCCCCTCCACATCGGCAAACTCAGCGATCAGTTTTCGGATCCACTTATTCGACAAATCATAATGGGTTGGATGCGCCAATACCGCGACGCCACCGGCTTGATGGATAAGTTGGACCGCCTCTGCAATACTCATCCAATTATTCGGTACATAACCGGTATTTCCACGACGTAGATATTTGTCGAAGACCTTATTAAAATTACTCGCCAGTCCCCGCTCCACTAACACTCGAGCAAAATGAGATCGAGTAATTGGTGCCTTACCAGACAGCACTTTAGCTTGCTCATATACTTGCTCAATCCCCGCCTTTGCGAGGCGTTTCCCCATTTCAATTGCTCTAATTTCACGCTTTTCCCGCTGCACCAGCAACTGCTGTTGTAGAACAGGATTCGTAATATCGATATTCAAGCCAACAATATGAATATCGAAAGCATGCCAAGCAGTGGAAATTTCGGTTCCAGCGATCAGCTCTAAATGTTTGGCCTGAGCTTGGGCAGCAGCAATGCCATCAGTCGTATCGTGATCGGTGATCGCTAGCATTTCGACTTGCATGTTCTCGGCGCGCATCACCAACTCCTCTGGCGTTAAACCGCCATCAGAAGCTGTTGTGTGACTATGCAAATCAAATCTCATTTAATTTCCTAAATTTTTTCTTGACTTAGTAAGGTCATTTAAAGTTAACTAATCTTATCAGAATGACTAAGGATAAACATGACAACTTTTCTTCTAACCAACAAATCTTGGTGGTGGCGCACTCCGAATTAGACGGGTGTGAGTTGTTGTATTTCCAATACATTGAACAGAACAACAAAGCCCGCTTAAAGCGGGCTTTTTTTATATTTGCGCTACGGCTTCACTAGGAGTAACGAACTATGGCTACCCCACCTAGGGTACAACTAAAGAATATCCAGATCGATGCCAGCTATGTGCATGATCCACTTAGTCTTTATCAAGAATTGTGTAAAGAAAGCCAACAAAATGTATTGCTTGAATCGGCGGAAATAGACAGTAAGGAAAACCTCAAAAGTCTCATATTGGCCGATGCAGCAGTTAAAATTAGCTGCCATGGACGAGAAGTGACATTTGTTGCTATATCACCCAATGGCGAGTCGGTCTTAGCCGACGTTACCGCAAATTTAGAACCATCGCTAATTACCCAGCAAACCTCAAAACAACTCGTCGTAGACTATCCCCTTCCGACAGCCAATTTAGACGAAGACTCTCGCTTAAAAGCCAGCTCTCCAGTTGATGCGTTACGTTTATTAGTCACACTTTATGGCTCGCAAACAGACTTCAATGAAGGCTTATTTATCGGTGGAGTATTTGCTTACGACTTCATTGCCAGCTTTGAACAACTGCCAACAGTTGCCGATAGCACCAATGCCTGCCCTGACTTTCAATTCTATCTCGCCGAAAGCTTGCTATTAATCGACCATCAACAGCAAGTGACCCATATCATCGGTTCACTATTCAATGACCACGAGAGCTCACGAATCACTCAGCGTTTAAGCCACTTGGCTGAATTATGTGAAACGGAGAACCACCAGCAAGAGTCAGCGGTACCAACTAATTATCAAGCTAAAATAAGCACCGACATTAGCGACGCCCATTATTGCGAACATGTTGAAACCTTAAAAGACTATATTCGTCAGGGTGATATTTTTCAGGTCGTTCCCTCGCGCAGCTTTCAACTGGCCTGTCCCGATAGTCTCGCCGCTTACCGAGAATTAAAATTAACCAACCCCAGCCCTTATATGTTCTATCTACAAGATAGTGAATTTGTATTGTTTGGTGCTTCTCCAGAGAGCGCGATTAAGTATTGTTCCAATAGCCGGGATGTCGAGATTTATCCGATAGCAGGGACCCGCAAACGTGGCTTTAACCCCGACGGTTCTATCAATCGAGATTTAGATGGACGCTTGGAGTTAGAACTCCGTTTAGATAAGAAAGAGACCGCCGAACATATCATGCTGGTAGATTTAGCCCGCAATGATGTCGCCCGCATTAGTGAGCCGGGTACTCGTCACGTTGCAGACCTGCTCAAAGTCGATCGCTATAGCCATGTGATGCACTTGGTTTCGCGAGTGATCGGCACCTTGCGCAAAGATTTGGACGCACTACATGCTTACCAAGCGTGCATGAATATGGGAACTCTGGTTGGAGCGCCTAAAATTCGCGCATCAGAGCTAATTAGACAAATCGAGCAACAGCGCCGTGGTAGTTATGGCGGTGCAGTTGGCTACCTCACGGGGAAGGGCGATATGGATACTTGTATTGTGATCCGATCGGCCTTTGTCAAAAACCAAGTCGCTCATGTGCAGGCGGGAGCTGGTATTGTCTATGATTCAGATCCTCAAGCGGAAGCTGACGAAACCCGTAATAAAGCCGCTGCCGTATTAAACGCCATCGCCCGCGCCCACGGCTCAACCTTAAAGGATGTCAGCCATGACTCATAGTGTATTTTTACTCGATAATTTTGACTCTTTTACTTACAACCTAGTTGACCAGTTTCGCAGTCAAGGCTTAGATGTTCATATATATCGTAATCATTTAAGCGCTTCCGAGATCAAACAGCACATTGATGCCTGTCCAGATCTTCCTGTGTTAGTACTATCACCGGGACCGGGCAATCCACAGCAAGCCGGCTGCATGTTAGAGCTCATTGACTTATGCAAAGGGCAAGTGCCAATTATAGGGATCTGCTTAGGTCATCAAGCGCTGGTTGAAAGTTACGGCGGCGAGGTCGGTAAAGCAGAAGAAATTGTGCATGGAAAATCATCATTGATTGAACATGATAATCAGCTAATGTTTGAAGGTTTAACCAATCCGCTTCCGGTGGCGCGTTATCACTCCTTAGTTGCCACCAAAATGCCGACAGGCTTGACAGTAAACGCCCACTACCAACAAATGCCGATGGCCATTATCAATCAACAAGATAAAGTCATTGGTTTTCAATTTCACCCAGAGTCCATATTAACCAGCGAAGGCGCAAGTTTATTAGCTCGTAGCCTTGATTGGGCCACACAAGCAAAGGAGCAAGCATAATGCAGGCAATCTTAGAGCAACTTTATCAAGGGCAAAGCCTCAGCAGCGAGCAAGCGCAACAGGTATTTAGCCAAGTGATTCAAGGTGAAGTCGAGCCGATTGTGTTGTCTTCACTGCTAACGGCCTTAAAAATTAAAGGCGAGACCCCAGAGGAAATTGCTGGTGCGGCGCGCGCGCTATTGGCAAACGCAGCGCCGTTCCCAACGCCCGACTACCCCTTTGCTGACATTGTTGGTACTGGTGGCGATGGCTACAACACCATTAATATCTCGACTACTTCGGCATTTGTGGCGGCAAGTCTTGGAGTTAAAGTTGCCAAACACGGCAACCGCAGCGTCTCCAGTAAATCGGGCTCATCCGATTTACTGGCTGCTTTAGGCATTAATATTCAAATGACACCAGCAACCGCTCGACGCTGCTTAGACGAATTAGGTCTGTGTTTCTTATTTGCACCGCAATACCATGCTGGTGTCCGCCATGCGATGCCAGTACGACAAACCCTGAAGACCCGAACCATTTTTAATGTACTCGGCCCCCTAATTAATCCGGCTCACCCAACCATGGAAGTGATGGGGGTTTATGATCCAGCCTTAATTTCGCCAATTGCTCATACCTTACAACAACTGGGTATGAAAAAAGCCATGGTAGTACACGGCGCAGGTCTAGATGAAGTGGCCATTCATGGTCCCACTCAAATTGCCGAAGTAAATGGTGAAAGCATCCGAGAATATACCCTCGACCCCAGCGACTTCGGAGTAAAACAAGCTGCGATAGAAGCCCTTGAAGGCGGAACCCCAGAACAAAACAAAACCATCACCTTAGCTTTATTACAAGGTAAGGCCACAGAGGCGCAGCAAGCAGCGGTTGCCGTAAATGTAGCTCTGTTATTAAAGCTCGCCGGCAAAGCCGACAATGTCGGTCAGGGCGTAAATATGGCCATTGAAGAAATGGCTTCAGGCCGCCCCTTAGCGTTAGCCCACAAATTAGCGGAGATGAGTCAGTGAGTCATAATCAAAATCAAGCGACCATCTTAGATGAAATTGTGGCAGATAAAGAAATCTGGTTAGCCGAGCGTATGCAACGTCAACCCTTAAACAGCTTTATCAACCAAGTGGAGCCCAGTGACCGGAGCTTTTATCAGGCGCTATCAGGAACGCCTGCCAAGTTTATTCTGGAATGCAAAAAAGCATCCCCTTCGAAGGGATTGATCCGACCTGAGTTTGATTTAGATTTTATTGCTGGTGTTTACAAAAACTATGCGGCAGCTATCTCGGTATTAACCGATAGCAAGTACTTTCAAGGTGAGTTTGAATACGTCACTCAAGTGCGCGAACAGGTTTCACAGCCAGTATTATGCAAAGACTTCTTTATAGATGAATACCAAATTTACTTAGCCCGCTATCACCAAGCCGATGCCATTTTACTGATGCTGTCGGTGCTTGACGATAATGAATACAGCTTACTGGCAGACGTCGCGCATAAGCTTAAATTGGGTGTATTGACCGAGGTGAGTAATCAACAAGAACTAGAACGAGCAATTGCTTTAAATGCTAAAGTCATCGGCATTAATAACCGTAACTTGCGCGATCTATCGATCACTTTAGAACGGACTCCTGAGTTAGCCAAACAAATTCCAGAAGACCGGATCATCATTTCAGAATCAGGGATCTATAAACACCAGCAAGTAAGAGAACTAGCCAAATACGCCAACGGCTTTTTAGTCGGTAGTTCACTTATGAGCCAAGACGATGTCGATATGGCTTGCCGTAAACTGATCCTCGGTGAAAACAAGATTTGCGGTTTAAGCCGTGAACAAGACGTGATCGCCGCACATCAAGCTGGTGCTGTTTACGGTGGTTTAATTTTCGCCGAAAAATCACCGCGGCATATCAGCCTAGCCCAAGCTCGGCAATTAATTCAAGCCGCCCCACTCAATTTTGTGGGTGTGTTTGTCAATCATCCCCTCGAGGACGTTGCGGCCATTGCCAACCAACTACAACTGCATGCTGTACAACTCCATGGCAGCGAGGACGAACAGTACATTCACCAGCTAAAATCCCTATTGAATCACAGCTTAGTATGGAAAGCCCTCGCCGTTGCGACACAACTTCCCGAAGCCCCTAAAAATGCCGATAAGATCCTGTTTGATAGCAAAATCGCCGACCAATTTGGCGGCACAGGGCAAACCTTCGATTGGCAACTATTAGGTGAGCACAGTCAAGGTGCGATGTTAGCTGGAGGTATATCGCCAGACAACATACAGCAAGCGCTCACACTCGGTGCTGCGGGCTTAGATCTAAATTCTGGGGTAGAACAAAGCCCTGGCATAAAAGATGCCCACAAAATCGCCAGAGCGTTTCAACTAATTAGAGACTACTAAGGGAACCCCTTAGGTAATCATTCAACCCTTTAATGACGAATAAGAGCTAACAATGAGTAAATTAGATGCCTATTTTGGAGAATTTGGCGGGCAATTTGTCCCACAAATTCTAGTACCGGCGCTCGATCAACTCGAGCAAGCCTTTATCGATGCTCAGCAAGATCCTGAGTTTATCGCTGAGTTTAACCACCTGTTGAGTGAATATGCGGGTAGACCGACCCCACTCACCCTATGTCGTAACCTGACCAAGGGAACCAACACCAAGATCTACCTCAAACGTGAAGATTTATTGCACGGTGGTGCCCACAAGACCAATCAGGTACTGGGCCAAGCACTGCTTGCCAAACGTATGGGGAAACATGAAATTATCGCCGAAACGGGCGCTGGCCAGCATGGTGTCGCCACTGCGCTAGCCTGTGCCCTACTGGGACTCAAGTGTCGAGTATATATGGGCGCAAAAGACTGTGAGCGTCAAGAACCCAATGTATTCAGAATGAAATTAATGGGCGCAGAAGTCATTCCGGTACATAGCGGCTCATCCACCCTCAAAGATGCTTGCAATGAAGCATTACGAGACTGGGCAGCAAGCTATGACACCGCACACTACTTACTTGGCACGGCTGCTGGCCCACATCCTTTCCCTACCATTGTACGGGAATTCCAGAAAATGATCGGCGAAGAAGCCAAACAGCAAATTCTAAAAGCCGAAGGCCGTTTGCCAGATGCAGTCATCGCCTGTGTCGGAGGCGGCTCGAATGCCATTGGCATTTTTGCTGATTTCATCGAAGAAAAAGGTGTACAGCTGATCGGCGTAGAGCCTGCGGGTAAAGGGATTGATACCGACCAACACGGCGCACCACTGAAGCACGGTCGTAAAGGTATGTTCTTTGGCATGCACTCTTTGCTAATGCAAGATCCTAACGGTCAGATTGAAGAGTCTTACTCCATTTCAGCGGGGTTAGATTTCCCATCAGTAGGGCCACAGCATGCCCACCTTAATTCAATCGGCCGAGCCAGCTATGAGTCAGCCACCGATGAAGAGGCCCTAGCAGCCTTCCAAACCTTGGCTGAAAGCGAGGGCATCATCCCAGCCTTAGAGTCGGCTCATGCTTTAGCATATGCTCTCAAGCTAGCGCAGCAAGATAAGAGTAAACAACAAATCTTGGTGGTCAATCTGTCGGGTCGTGGTGACAAAGATATCTATACTGTCGCAGATATCTTCGCTAAAAGAGGAGGCTTATAATGACACAACGTTACCAAAACCTATTTCAACGCCTAGCAGCCGATAAGCAAGGTGCCTTTGTCCCATTTGTAACTTTAGGTGACCCTGCCATGGAGCAATCACTCGCCATCATCGACGCCTTAATCGAAGGAGGTGCTGATGCCTTAGAACTCGGGATCCCGTTTTCCGATCCCGTCGCCGATGGCCCAACCATTCAAGGTGCCAACGTAAGAGCTTTACAAGCGGGCATAACCCCCCCCGATTGCCTAGCTATGCTCTGCCGAATTAGGGCCAAACATCCCGAGGTACCAATCGGTTTACTGCTCTATGCAAACCTCGTCTATTCAACTGGGATTGATAATTTCTATCAAAAGTTGGCCCAAGCAGGCGTAGATTCGGTACTGGTTGCCGATGTACCGATCCGCGAGTCGGCGCCTTTTAGAGCAGCCGCCAATAAACATGGCTTACAAAGCATTTTTATCGCACCGCCCAACGCAGATGATACGATCTTGAAAAAAGTTGCCGAATATAGCCAAGGCTACACCTATCTGGTTAGTCGAGCAGGCGTGACTGGCACCGAAACCAAAGCCGGTACGCCTGTGGGTAAACTACTCGACAAATTAAAACAGTACCAGGCACCACCGGCACTGCTTGGTTTTGGTATTTCAACGCCTCAACAAGTAACCGAAACAATTGCAGCTGGCGCTGCTGGAGCAATTTCTGGATCGGCAGTAGTGAAACTTATCGAGAATCATCTAGAGCAACCGACTCAAATGCTAACCGCGCTCAAAGACTTTGCCTCGCAAATGAAAGCCGCTACCGTTTAGGCGAAGAACTTGCTACTATCAAAAGCCGCTATAATTAGCGGCTTTTTATTTACCGCTAGCCCTGAGGAATTATGAAACAATTTTTCGAATTCATTCCATTGATCATTTTTTTCGCTGTATACAAAATGCAAGATATTTATGCAGCAACCTTCGCGTTAATCATTTCCACAGCGCTTCTCTTAGCAGCCTCTTACATAAAAAATAAAAAAATTGAGAAGATGCATTTAATCTCCTTTGTCTTGATCTTGGTTTTTGGTGGTCTCACGCTAATTCTACGCGATGATGACTTTATTAAGTGGAAACCCACAGTGATCAATTGGCTATTCGGTTTAGTCTTATTAGTCAGTCAGTTTGTTTTCAAAAGTCCCTTAATCAAAAAAATGCTTGGTAAGGAGATGACGCTTCCTGAATCCATATGGGGTAAAGTGAATGTTGCTTGGGCTCTTTTTTTTATGAGCTGTGGCACGCTTAACCTCTACATCGCTTTTAACTTTTCAGAAGACTTCTGGGTGAACTTTAAAGTATTTGGATTACTTGGGCTAACCTTGGTATTCACCGTTGCAACTGTTGCTTATCTGTATAAACATCTCCCTAAAGAACAGCAGCAATCGCTATCGGAAAAAGAGGATAATTAAGCATGTGGTATGTAATTTTTGCTGAAGACGTAGAAAATAGCCTAGAACAACGCAAACAAGCCAGACCCGCCCACTTAGCACGACTGCAAGCACTGGTAAATGAAGGACGACTGCTGGTCGCAGGCCCAAACCCAGCGATTGATGCAGAGGATCCTGCTGAAGCTGGATTCACCGGTTCAACAGTTATCGCCGAATTTCAAAACTTGGAGCAAGCCGTCGCTTGGGCAAATGCCGACCCATATGTCGAAGCCGGCGTATACGCTAAGGTCATCGTGAAACCCTTCAAGAAAGCACTTCCTTAAAAGATCCCTAGGCAAAGTCTACTGCCTAGCTTTCTACTAGTAGTACATATCTAAATAGCCCAATTGAGTGATTTGTTATTTAACTATTTATTCTAAGGTTAACCATGGTTTAAGCACAAAAGGAGCAAACCATGAGATTGATCCAAAGACTAATTCTAATATTCTGTCTTGCTAGTATGAACTACGTTTATGCCCAAGAAACAAACCAAGTATTAAACCTAAATACCGCCAACTCCGAACAACTAGTGACACTCAAAGGCGTAGGTAAAAGTAAATCATTAGCTATCATTGAATATCGTCAAACCCATGGCAACTTTAAGAACATTGAACAAATTGTCTTAGTACCAGGGATCGGAGAAAAAATTTACTTGGATAATAAAGATAAGCTATATGTCGAGTAAATTAATGATTTAGCCTTTCGATACAACACTCGCCCTTGACCCCGCTATCAAACAGCTATTCAAGGGCGAACTTCATCTTTAAGTTAATGTTCTCAAAGAAATTTTATTAATTCGTGTAAAGCCTCCCCATTTCTTAACAAACTCAATTTTAATTGTCATTTCTCCGTGCTAAAGTGCGCTGCATTATTCCTCCCTATTCAAGGAACTGAGTATGACTACATCAGTCAAAAAAGCGGTACTACCGGTAGCCGGTTTAGGCACCAGAATGTTGCCCGCCACTAAAGCCATCCCCAAAGAAATGCTGCCCATCGTCGATAAGCCATTGATCCAATATGTAGTCCAAGAAGCAATAGCGGCAGGCATTAAAGAAATAATTTTAGTCACTCATTCTAGTAAAAACTCTATTGAGAATCATTTTGATACCAGTTTTGAATTAGAAGCTACCTTAGAAAAAAGGGTGAAACGACAATTATTAGAAGAAGTTCGCTCTATTTGTCCAAAAGATGTCACCATCATGCATGTCCGCCAAGGTGTTGCTAAGGGCCTCGGGCACGCGATACTGTGTGCACATCCGCTGATTGGAGATAATCCTTTTGCGGTATTGTTACCTGACGTAATTCTAGATGACTCAACATCGAACTTAAAAACTGAAAACCTCGCTGACATGGTGAACAAATACAACCAAACGGGCTCTAGTCAAATCATGGTTGAAGCGGTTGCTAACGAAGATGTCAGCAAATTTGGGATCGTCGATATTAATGGCAATAATATCAAACCCGGTGAATCGGCTGATATGGTAGCCACCATTGAAAAACCAAACATCGCTGATGCGCCATCAAACCTTGCTGTCGTTGGACGTTATGTTTTATCTGCGCAGATATGGAAAGAGTTGGCCAAAACGCCACCAGGCGCCGGAGATGAAATCCAACTCACCGATGCAATTGCAAGCTTGATGGAAAAAGAAACAACCCAAGCTTATTATATGCTGGGCAAAAGCCACGACTGCGGTAGCAAGTTTGGTTACTTAAAAGCCATCGTAGAGTTTGCGCTACGTCACCCCGAACTCAAAGATCGCTTTCAAAACTACCTAAAGGAACTAAAATTATAAACGCAGATTCACTGGAAAATAATCGTAATCAGTGATAAATATGTAAGTAGATGTGGAAAGCATCTTAACTAAGTCATACAATGAGATAGTTATACAATTTATACAGGGAAATTTCATGAAAAAATTAGTTTTAGTCGCAGCTGCCGCTTTGGCAATGTCTGGTAATGTATTTGCTGCTGAAGCAGCAGCTGGTGCAGCTGGTGCCGGTGGCGCTGCTGGCGGTGCTGCTGGTGTAACTGGCGCAGTTGTTGGTGGTGTTGTAGCTACTACCGCTGTAGTTGGTATCGCATCAAACCAAAGCAATGATAGTGTAACTGGTGGTACTTCTACCTCTACTAGCACTTCAACTGCTCAGTAATTATTAAGCAGTGAAATAAAGAACGAGCTTTAAGCTCGTTTTTTTATGTCTGTTGCCTCAATAAGCAGTTAACAATTACCCGAATAATCTCTAAGGGTTTTAATGTAAATTCTAAACTCTAGATATTCACCCTCATATGTAAGAACTCGAGGCTGCTGATTTAATAACAATTGCACTAACTATCTGATCTAATAGCTTATCGCTCATTCAAGTACTTATCCGCATGCATACACCTGATGAACTGAAACGACTCTTTAAAAAACCTCAGATCCTAGATTAAAAATTCGCTTCATGGCTATCTACCCCTTTAAGCGTGGCTACAAGCGCACACAGGTGCTTGGGAAAGATGATGTGAGCGTCCAAATTCTTCCCGAACTTCCCTACGCAAGAGTCGAAGTCTAGAAAGCAAAAAAGCCTTTCATATCCTGAAAGGCTTTTTCATATAGTGAAAACTGCATTTATCTGATTTATCGCAGGATCAGACTTCAATTTTCGCAGCCCGCATCATCATGAACACTGCTTCGCCTTGGCTGCCCTTGCTAATTGACAGCCCTTGCTAAATCTCAAACATAAAAAAAGCCTATCCCGTGAGGATAGGCTTTCTCTCAATAGGCGCCTGGCAATATCCAGCCTACTTTCACATGGCAATTTCAGACATAAAAAAACCCAGCACATAGCTGGGTTTTTAAAATAGGTGCCTGGCAGTGACCTACTTTCACATGGGGAGACCCCACACTATCATCGGCGCAGTTGCGTTTCACTTCTGAGTTCGGCATGGGTTCAGGTGGTTCCACAACGCTATTGCCACCAGGCAAAAACTTGTTGTCTTTAACATTCGAAAAAACTGATATATCCCACGAGTATAACAAGCACTCTTGGTTCTAAAATAAAGTATCTATAAGCAACACCCTTTAGGTGTTGTATGGTTAAGCCTCACGGGTAATTAGTACAAGTTAGCTCAATGCCTCACAGCACTTACACACCTTGCCTATCAACGTTGTAGTCTCCAACGGCCCTTCAGAGGACTTAAAGTCCTAGTGAGAATTAATCTCAAGGCCTGCTTCCCGCTTAGATGCTTTCAGCGGTTATCAGTTCCGAACGTAGCTACTGGGCAATGCTATTGGCATAACAACCCAAACACCAGCGGTTCGTCCACTCCGGTCCTCTCGTACTAGGAGCAGCTCCCTTCAATTCTCAAACGCCCACGGCAGATAGGGACCGAACTGTCTCACGACGTTCTAAACCCAGCTCGCGTACCACTTTAAATGGCGAACAGCCATACCCTTGGGACCGACTTCAGCCCCAGGATGTGATGAGCCGACATCGAGGTGCCAAACACCGCCGTCGATATGAACTCTTGGGCGGTATCAGCCTGTTATCCCCGGAGTACCTTTTATCCGTTGAGCGATGGCCCTTCCATACAGAACCACCGGATCACTATGACCTACTTTCGTACCTGCTCGACGTGTCTGTCTCGCAGTTAAGCTGGCTTATGCCATTGCACTAACCGTACGATGTCCGACCGTACTTAGCCAACCTTCGTGCTCCTCCGTTACTCTTTGGGAGGAGACCGCCCCAGTCAAACTACCCACCAGACACTGTCCGCATCCCGGATAACGGGACAACGTTAGAACATCAACACTACAAGGGTGGTATTTCAAGGTCGGCTCCACATCATCTAGCGACAACGCTTCAAAGCCTCCCACCTATCCTACACATGTAGGGTCAATGTTCAGTGTCAAGCTGTAGTAAAGGTTCACGGGGTCTTTCCGTCTAGCCGCGGGTACACCGCATCTTCACGGCAATTTCAATTTCACTGAGTCTCGGGTGGAGACAGCTTGGCCATCATTACGCCATTCGTGCAGGTCGGAACTTACCCGACAAGGAATTTCGCTACCTTAGGACCGTTATAGTTACGGCCGCCGTTTACCGGGGCTTCGATCAATAGCTTCGCTTGCGCTAACCACATCAATTAACCTTCCGGCACCGGGCAGGCGTCACACCGTATACGTCATCTTTCGATTTAGCACAGTGCTGTGTTTTTAATAAACAGTTGCAGCCAACTGGTATCTGCGACTGCCGTCAGCTCAGGGAGCAAGTCCCATCACCAACAGCAGCGTACCTTCTCCCGAAGTTACGGTACCATTTTGCCTAGTTCCTTCACCCGAGTTCTCTCAAGCGCCTTGGTATTCTCTACCCAACCACCTGTGTCGGTTTGGGGTACGGTTTCGTATAATCTGAAGCTTAGAGACTTTTCCTGGAAGCAGGGCATCAACCACTTCATCACCTTAGTGACTCGTCATCAATCCTCAGCCTTAGACACCCGGATTTTCCTAAGTGTCCAGCCTACAACCTTAAACGCGGACAACCAAACGCCGCGCTGGCCTAGCCTTCTCCGTCCTCCCATCGCAATTATACGAAGTACAGGAATATTAACCTGTTTCCCATCGACTACACTTTTCAGTCTCGCCTTAGGGGCCGACTCACCCTGCTCTGATTAACATTGAACAGGAAACCTTGGTCTTTCGGCGAGGGGGCTTTTCACCCCCTTTATCGTTACTCATGTCAACATTCGCACTTCTGATACCTCCAGCAATCCTTACGAATCACCTTCAACGGCTTACAGAACGCTCCTCTACCGCACTTGCAAAGCAAGTACCCGTAGCTTCGGTGCATAGCTTAGCCCCGTTACATCTTCCGCGCAGGCCGACTCGACCAGTGAGCTATTACGCTTTCTTTAAATGATGGCTGCTTCTAAGCCAACATCCTGGCTGTCTAAGCCTTCCCACATCGTTTCCCACTTAGCTATGACTTTGGGACCTTAGCTGACGGTCTGGGTTGTTTCCCTTTTCACGACGGACGTTAGCACCCGCCGTGTGTCTCCCGGATAGTACTTAGTGGTATTCGGAGTTTGCAAAGGGTTGGTAAGTCGGGATGACCCCCTAGCCTTAACAGTGCTCTACCCCCACTAGTATTCGTCCGAGGCGCTACCTAAATAGCTTTCGAGGAGAACCAGCTATCTCCCGGTTTGATTGGCCTTTCACCCCCAGCCACAAGTCATCCGCTAATTTTTCAACATTAGTCGGTTCGGTCCTCCAATTGGTGTTACCCAATCTTCAACCTGCCCATGGCTAGATCACCGGGTTTCGGGTCTAATCCCAGCAACTATGCGCGCAGTTAACACTCGGTTTCCCTACGGCTCCGCTATTCGCTTAACCTTGCTACTGAAATTAAGTCGTTGACCCATTATACAAAAGGTACGCAGTCACCCCATAAAGAGGCTCCCACTGCTTGTACGTATACGGTTTCAGGTTCTATTTCACTCCCCTCACAGGGGTTCTTTTCGCCTTTCCCTCACGGTACTGGTTCACTATCGGTCAGTCAGGAGTATTTAGCCTTGGAGGATGGTCCCCCCATATTCAGACAACATATCACGTGTGCCGTCCTACTCGTTTTCACTTCAAATCACCTTTCGTGTACGGGGCTATCACCCGCTACGGCCAAACTTTCCAGCTTGTTCCACTAAATTATAAGAAGCTTAAGGGCTAATCCGGGTTCGCTCGCCGCTACTACCAGAATCTCGGTTGATTTCTTTTCCTCCGGGTACTTAGATGTTTCAGTTCCCCGGGTTCGCCTCGCAACGCTATGTATTCACGTTACGATACTGCATAAAATGCAGTGGGTTTCCCCATTCGGAAATCCATGTCTATTACGTCTTTTATCGACTCAACATGGCTTATCGCAGATTAACACGTCCTTCATCGCCTCTGACTGCCAAGGCATCCACCGTATACGCTTAGTCACTTAACCATACAACACCTAAATGTTGTCGCTTAAATCACTTGAATGGTCAGGCTGTATAAATCCTGCCACTCGAGTACGATCACCTTATTTTTTTGAATACCAAAAACACTTGTTATTTAACTCGTATTTTTGAGATATTTTTTATCAGCTTTTCCAAATTGTTAAAGAGCATTCGGCTTCTTAGAAACCAAAGCTAAGCACTGTATCAACATAATGCTTAGCTTTATTTTCTTAAACCAAGAGAGAAATGGTATCCCGTACGAGATTTGAACTCGTGTTACCGCCGTGAAAGGGCGGTGTCCTAGGCCTCTAGACGAACGGGACACTGCGTTAGCTGTTCTCGTTGGTTCTAAACCACACTAGAACTTCTCTCTTTATCTTCTATCAAGCAATCTGTGTGAACACGTCACAAAACATAAACGTTCATAATAAGGAGGTGATCCAGCCCCAGGTTCCCCTAGGGCTACCTTGTTACGACTTCACCCCAGTCATGAACCACAAAGTGGTGAGCGTCCTCCCGAAGGTTAAACTACCCACTTCTTTTGCAGCCCACTCCCATGGTGTGACGGGCGGTGTGTACAAGGCCCGGGAACGTATTCACCGTGGCATTCTGATCCACGATTACTAGCGATTCCGACTTCACGGAGTCGAGTTGCAGACTCCGATCCGGACTACGACATGCTTTCTGGGGTCCGCTTGCTCTCGCGAGTTCGCATCCCTCTGTACATGCCATTGTAGCACGTGTGTAGCCCTGCCCGTAAGGGCCATGATGACTTGACGTCGTCCCCACCTTCCTCCGGTTTATCACCGGCAGTCTCCCTAGAGTTCCCACCATCACGTGCTGGCAAATAAGGATAAGGGTTGCGCTCGTTGCGGGACTTAACCCAACATCTCACGACACGAGCTGACGACAGCCATGCAGCACCTGTATCTAAGTTCCCGAAGGCACCAATCCATCTCTGGAAAGTTCTTAGTATGTCAAGGGCAGGTAAGGTTCTTCGCGTTGCATCGAATTAAACCACATGCTCCACCGCTTGTGCGGGCCCCCGTCAATTCATTTGAGTTTTAACCTTGCGGCCGTACTCCCCAGGCGGTCTACTTAATGCGTTAGCTGCGTTACCCACGGGTTAAACCCACAGACAACTAGTAGACATCGTTTACGGCGTGGACTACCAGGGTATCTAATCCTGTTTGCTCCCCACGCTTTCGTACATGAGCGTCAGTTTTTGTCCAGGTGGCCGCCTTCGCCACTGGTATTCCTTCAGATCTCTACGCATTTCACCGCTACACCTGAAATTCTACCACCCTCTACAAAACTCTAGCTTCCCAGTTCCAAATGCCATTCCCAGGTTGAGCCCGGGGATTTCACATCTGGCTTAAAAAGCCGCCTGCGTACGCTTTACGCCCAGTAATTCCGATTAACGCTCGGACCCTCCGTATTACCGCGGCTGCTGGCACGGAGTTAGCCGGTCCTTCTTCTGTCGCTAACGTCAAACAATATACGTATTAAGCATATTGCCTTCCTCACAACTGAAAGTGCTTTACAACCCGAAGGCCTTCTTCACACACGCGGCATGGCTGCATCAGGCTTTCGCCCATTGTGCAATATTCCCCACTGCTGCCTCCCGTAGGAGTCTGGGCCGTGTCTCAGTCCCAGTGTGGCTGATCATCCTCTCAAACCAGCTAGGGATCGTCGCCTTGGTGAGCCATTACCCCACCAACTAGCTAATCCCACTTGGGCTAATCTCTACGCGAAAGGCTCCGAAGAGTCCCCTCCTTTGGTCCGAAGACATTATGCGGTATTAGCAGTCGTTTCCAACTGTTGTCCCCCACGTAAAGGCATATTCCCAAGCATTACTCACCCGTCCGCCGCTCGTCATCTTCTAGCAAGCTAGAAATGTTACCGCTCGACTTGCATGTGTTAAGCCTGCCGCCAGCGTTCAATCTGAGCCATGATCAAACTCTTCAATCAAAGTTTTTTCGCTCAAAGTAAATACTGAAATTATTACTGTTAAAACAGTGTGTCACTCCAGTCCACTTAAGCTAATTTTTTTCGCTTAGTGCTCTGTGAGTGCTCACACAGATTGCTTGATAAATTGTTAAAGAGCGTTGCTTCTTGCGAAGCGAGGTGCGCATTCTACGCCATCCTCGGTGACTGTCAACCGCTTTTTTCAATCTTTTCCGAAGAACTTTTCTAAGGAAAGTTTGAAGCGTTTAACCGCCGCTGATAAAGCCTCAGGTCTTACCAACCCTGACCGCTTGCTGCTGCGCTATTGCGTGCTGCCCGCCGTGTCAGTGGAGTCGCATTATAGGGATCCGCGCTTACGGTGCAAGCCTTTTTTGAAGAAAATCACAGTTTTTTGTTTAACTGCTCAGATATCGAACAATGCAAGCGTATCCGGCTAAAAAATGTCGATAAAACAAGCAAGTTAAGTATTATCACGAGGAACCTTCACGGTAACCCTAATGCTTGTTAGCGTTCATCTTGCAGAATGATACTCACCGCTTCTTTCAATGATGATACTTGGCTGCTCGCTAACCGAAGTTCTTCAGCTTTAAGCGGATATTGTCCTTTCACCAGTATACGGTTGCTTACTCCGGCGTTTTTAGCGGCTAACAAATCAGAGCCTTTATCACCAACCATCCAGGAATTAGTCAAATCAATACCTAACTCTTTAGCAGCCTCAAGTAACATTCCCGGCTTTGGCTTGCGACAATTGCAATCAATTCGGTAATCCTCACTACCATAATCTTTATGATGAGGACAAAAATAGATCCCATCCAAATCAACGCCTCTATCAGCTAGGGACCAATCCATCCATTCTGTTAGGCTTAAAAACTGTTGCTCAGAGAAATAGCCTCGCGCAATACCTGCTTGATTAGTCACCACCACCAATAACCACCCGGCTTTTTTGAGCTGTTGCATCGCTTCAATTGCACCCTCAATAAACTCAAAATCGTCAACCTTAGATACATAGCCATGGTCATGATTGATAACACCATCTCGGTCGAGGAAAACTGCAGCTTGTTTCATTGAATACACTTTATCTTAATAACTAGACTACCGATTCTACAACACTAAAAGGCGAATGGGTTATTTCAATTGTTCAGATAATTACTTATTTAATTGGCTAGACTAAGATCAATAAACGGCTTACATCACGCAATAGTTGGCTAGGTTTTCGACTGAATAACCCTACCCGCGGATGCATTCGTACCAAGCCATTGAGATAGGCAGCCATATAGTACTTCGCGTTCACAGGGCTGAATTAGCATTTCATCAATTCCTGATTCAATACTAACTTGTTTCATTTCATCATTTAGATCAGTGGTCAAACCAACTATTGGGATCCGTTGGGTATTACTCTCTAAGTTTCGAATCACCGAGCTTGCATGAAAGGCAGATTTATCCGCTATCTGGCAATTAATAAGGATCAAGGATAATTGTGTCCCCCAACCTTTAAACATTTCGATCGCTTCATGTCCGTTATTCGCGAGAATCACTTTAAGCCCAAAACTATTCAAAACATGACTAACAATACGCTGCTTAACAATGTCACTTTCAATCAGTAAAACTTGCCCATATAGACGTTCCAATACAATCGTTCGCTTCACAGAATGCTGATCATAGCTATCAACACTAGAGAGCGGTAAATGAATCGAAACTTCAGTTCCTAAGCCAAGACGTGAGCGAATTTTTACATCGCCATTCATTAGGCTCGTAAGTCTCTGGCATATCATCAAGCCTAAACCTATGTCTGCAAAACAATGATGATTTAGATTTTCGCTCTTGGCAAAAGAGCGAAACATATCTTCTTGTGCTTCCTCAGAAATGCCGACGCCACTATCACTCACCGAGATTTCAACCATTTCTCCTAACGTAGACTGCTCGGTAAGTTGAACACTAAGCGTAATATGTCCAACTTCAGTATGCCGCAGGGCATTACTGACTAAATTAATGAAAATTTGCTGGATCTTCCCTTGATCGCCTAAAAATGAGCTAGGCAATGAAGCTGGATAATCTAAACGCAGTTGAATGTGTTTCTCCTTTGCTTGCAAGGAAAACATCTTAACAACATCTGATAAGGTTAACTTCAGATTAAAGGTATTTAAACGCAGCGCCATAGTCTCCATTTCAACTTTTGAATAATCAAAAATATCATTTACCACGGCTAATAAGGCTTTACTCGACAAACGTATCGTATTGACATATTCCATCTGTTCTGAACTGAGTGGCGATGAACTCAATGACTCAGTCATATTGACGATACAGTCCATAGGTGTGCGAACTTCATGGCTCATCATCGCCAAAAAATCACTTTTGACTCGCGTAGAGACTTTAGCTTTTTGTTGTGTAAGCTTGAGTTGCTGTTGATTTTTCCGAGAAGATTGCAACTGGCTATTTAACCGTTCTGCTCGTTTATCAATCCCTGCCATCATTTGACTAATAGTACTCGCAAGCACCCCAACTTCATCATTAGATTGCTCTGGTAAAACGACTCGAAGATTCCGTTTACCATACAACAACATCGCATGCGTGATATAACGCAACGGCGACACAATGGTATGTGCAAAAAACCAGCCAAATAACACCATAAAACCCATAACGATTAAGGCCACGATCAAAGCCTGCTTGGCTGCCAATTTTGACCCAGCGATTGTGCGTTGGTAATCAGCCACCAGCACCAAATCTAAATATTCTTGCGAATTGTTAGGCATATACGCTAATCGCTGGATGCTCAGAAGGTACGAGCCATATTTGATAACTTGTTCCGCGACATTTTTCACCGGAGAAGCCAGTAGCTGCTTAACCCTTTGATACTCTGCAGCTTGAAATTCATCATTCACAGCAATAACTTGTTCTTTACGCCATAATCGCTCTCCGTTAACGTCAAAAACTAACAAATCATCACCATTTGAATCACTCAAACCATGATCGGCTAAATAGCTTGGAGGCTCTTGTAATACCAAACTAAACACACTACTTTGTTGATATTGAAACACCCAGATAGCAGCAACTTTTCCATCGCTCTTCGTATCGCTCTTCGTCACAGCCTTAGCCAAAGACCAGACATCATCATTATTTTCGCGGATAGCTTGAGCATGCACCACGCTAGGCTGCTGTGCGGCAAGCAATAGCAAGGATTTAGGTGAGTCAGGTGTCTTTCCTTTAGCCACCGATAGGTAATCAAATTGTTGACCTTGTGCCACAACAACTAAATGCACCGCTCGCAAAGCTGGCACCCTCGAAAATAACTTATTAATGTTGCTACGTAACCAAGGTTTCCAAAATAAGGGCTCTATATTTATAAAATTCCCTTCAATAAATTGTTGCTGGAAAAAACCAACTAAAACATCTCGCCTTGAAAATAAACTTATTTCGTCATAAGCGAGTTTGATACGACGATCCAAGTGCTCCACTTGAATAGAACTATGTAAACTTAGCTGCTGTTTTCGTTCATTTTCTAAACTTGACACAAAGGCAAAATAAAATATAAGTGAGGTGCTAGCCACGCCCATCACCACTAAACAAGCACTCAGCAAAGAGACATAACTACTAAGCGAGTTTTTAACCCGTACAAACCAAGGATATTGTCGGTTCCGAGAACGTTCAAATAATCGGATCAAGCGAGATTCTCGGCGCAAAGTCCGAGTCCCGCCATTCAGCGGTGTAGCAGATTTAGCCTGTAAAAAAACGGCAGCAATCACGACCAAGTAACTAAAAAGTTTACTCAAAGCGATAACAAGTTGCATAAAATTATCAGCTGCAAGTTGCGATGGTGCAGCCCAGAAATACAAAACGAACTGAATACAGGTGAAGATCAAGATACCATATTCAAGCGGTTCACTTAACCAGCGTAGCCTTACACCATAAGACACAATCAGCAAAACAAAAGCACAGCTCACTGCAAACTCTGCGGGTAACTGCAAATAACTTAATGAACTTTGCATAAAAGGCAAAGAGACGACATATAGAAAGGCAATACTAAGTAAAGCAAAACTAACACTGGCGATAATCAATACTGAAGGACTCATTTTACCGCCGTTCGCTAACCGATAGAGCCGATGCACTAACATCCCCGAGGTCAATAAAATAAAAGCTAAACACCCTCGGGAAATCAACCCCGCCCAAATCACTAAATGACTATGGCTAACAACAGAAAACGAAAAGAACAGTTGGTAACGAACCAGAAAAAAACAAAGTTCTATAGCGCTCAAGGTAAAGAAACCGAGACTAAATACCAGCATGAAGTAGCTATCGCTGCGGCGATAGTAATAGCGACATAAAAAACTAATGAAAAACGATGATAGAAGAATACCAAGGTCAACTAAAATGACCCATCTAGGTGAAAGTTGCCAATTTTGGCTTTGGCTAAACCAGAGACAACCCGCTAAACTGACAAGTATGGTCAGCAGTAGCAAACTATTGCGCCACGCTATGCTCGATTTAATCGGAAAACGCAGATTAGCTTTATACATTCCCCTTCCTCGGTAAACGCCAGACCCTTCAAGTTATTCATCACAAATAATTAGCATCAGCAAGTGCAACAAAGTGATGGTATAATAAACCTCAAATTATCAATAAGTACATCTCTAATCTCTCAAGCGATGACTCAGTTCAAGTTAAATAACTATTAGGAAGATTATGCGCCAATTATTTCTTGCCGCACTGGCCATAACGGCTACAGCTTGTAGCGGTAATTACTCTTTCAACAGCAATATCGACAAACAAAATTTCGATAACTATCTGCCCGCGGCCAATGTTACTATCTACGCAGAAGAACATATTGACCCTTTAAATTCAGAATACTTGGGTATTATAGAAGGTGTGAGTTGCCAAGAAAAAGTCAATCAAGCGCCACCTCAAATGGTCGATGCGCGTAATGATTTACGTGAACAAGCGGCCGCACTAGGCGCAAATGCTGTCGTCATTCAGCAGTGTTATCCCATTAATGAGCCTCCAGCATGCCTAGCGATGCTGAGTTGTTTCGGAAAAGCTTACAAGATTTAGAATTTATGAGCCTGACCATTGAGCCTTTAGGCTATATTCAGTCGCCCTACGCTGAGAAATTTTCAGTCCCTCGACAACCCGGTTTAGTCACTGCAACCTCGACTCAACTGATATTTACAGCACCTTTCAATGATCTCGACATGCTCGATGAAATTGAGCAGTTTAGTCACTTTTGGTTAATGTTTGCTTTCCATCAAAACATTTCAGCTGGTTGGAAAGCCAAAGTTCGTCCCCCACGTTTAGGCGGTAATAAAAAAGTCGGCGTATTGGCTTCTCGCTCAAGTTTTAGACCGAATCATCTTGGACTTTCACTGATGGAACTAAGCCATGTAGAACGTAATACAAGCGCCCCAGTGTTACATTTTAAAGGTGGGGATTTGGTTCACGGCACCCCAATATATGATGTTAAACCCTACCTTCCCTATAGTGACAGTGTTACCGACGCAAAAGCAGGCTATGCACAAAACCAACCCAGATCAGAATTATCTGTTGGCTGGACAGACGCCGCGAAACAACAAGCGCTGCAGCTTAATATAAACACCGAACAATCTTTAGTCATCGAGCAAGTCTTAGCGCAAGATCCGCGACCCGCTTATAAACGCCTTAAACTGGATGACAAAGTTTATGGCGTGAGACTCTACCAATTTAACCTTCGCTGGCAGGTATTCGGTTTACCTTCAGAAGCGCAGCAGTTACTTATTCTGTCGGTGCAGTATGCCTGTTAAGCCACCCGACTATCAGAGCCAACATAAGCAACGTTTGGCATGGATGCCCTGGTTATATTTTAACCTCAAAGCGAAACACCTAGAGTGGGCAACACCTTGGCAACAGCAACTACAACAACAACTAAGTGCTCTGGAAACCGTTGCTTTTGGAGAACATTGCTTCATCGCCCCCGACGCCCAACTATTTGCAGAACCGGGTCGAAACATTGAACTTGGCGCACGCACTTTCGTGGCCGCTCAATGCTTTTTGCATGGGCCTATTCAAATCGGAGAAGATGTTGCTATTAATCATGGCTGCTCAATTGATGGCGGGAAGAAGGGCGTAACCATTGGCAACCACAGCCGAATCGCCAATGGCGTTAAAATATACGCCTTTAATCATGGCATGCATCCTGACACCCCTGTTTGGCAACAAAACAATACCTCGAAAGGCATTCGTATCGGCCAAGATGTTTGGGTTGGTGCTAATTGTTGTATCATTGATGGTGTCACGATTGCAGACCATGCGGTCATTGGTATGGGCTCGGTGATCACCAAAGATATTCCCAAATGGGCGATTGTTGCCGGAAACCCTGCAAAAATCATCGGTGACCGACGTGACAAGGCCTGACAGACAATAGTTAGCCTGCTACAATCGCCGCAATTTACTACTAATAAAATGAAAGGACAGATATGCGTTCTAGCAAATATCTTCTGGCTACCCAGAAAGAAACGCCAAGTGATGCTGAGATTGTATCTCATCAATTGATGCTACGTGCAGGCATGGTTAGAAAGCTGGCCTCAGGTCTTTACACTTGGCTCCCTAATGGCTTGCGAGTGCTTTCTAAAGTTGAACAAATTGTTCGTGAAGAAATGAACGCCAGTGGTTCTGTTGAGATCCGTATGCCAGTTGTTCAACCAAGTGATTTATGGCATGAAACCGGTCGCTGGGACAAATTTGGTCCCGAGTTATTACGTTTTAAAGACCGCCATTCACGCGATTTTGTATTAGGCCCAACCCACGAAGAAGTGGTCACAGAACTAGTCCGAAAAGAGATTAATAGCTACAAGCAACTGCCGCTAAATCTTTATCAAATTCAAACCAAATTCCGTGATGAAGTCCGTCCTCGTTTTGGTGTGATGCGCTCGCGTGAATTCTTGATGAAAGATGCCTACTCTTTCCATTTGTCTGAAGAGTCCTTACAAGAGACTTATGATGAGATGCATGCAAGCTATTGTCGTATTTTTGAACGCCTAGGCTTAGAGTATCGCCCCGTATTAGCCGATACGGGTAGCATTGGTGGTAGTCATTCACACGAATTTCACGTACTTGCAGAGTCAGGCGAGGATGCAATTGTGTTCTCTGATGGCAGTGATTACGCCGCCAATATTGAAAAAGCCGAAGCGCTTCCTCCTAAAGGTGAGCGTGCGATGCCAAGTCAAGAGATGCGCGAAGTTGCGACCCCTAATGCAAAAACCATCGCTGAATTAGTAGAGCAATTTGAGCTTAACATTGAACAAACAGTGAAGACCCTGATTGTTAAAGCAAGTGAAACATCAGAGCACCAACTTATCGCGCTAATTCTTCGAGGCGATCACGAGCTTAACGAAATTAAAGCCGAAAAACTTGAGCTAGTTGCAGCGCCTTTAGAGTTTGCCAGTGAAGAAGAGATTCGAGCAGTCATTGGTGCAGGTCCAGGCTCCCTCGGTCCAGTCAATTTAGCAATCCCAGTAATTGTCGATAGAAGTGCCGCACACTGCAGTGACTTTGGCGCGGGAGCAAACATCGATGATAAGCACTTCTTTGGTATTAACTGGGATCGCGATGTCGCCCTTGGAGAGGTTGCTGATTTACGCAATGTCATTGAAGGTGACCCCAGCCCTTGCGGTTCTGGTACACTTTCGATTAAACGAGGGATTGAAGTTGGCCATATTTTCCAACTAGGCGAAGCTTATGCCAAATCGATGAATGCTGCTGTTCTCAACGAGCAAGGAAAAAATCAAGTCCTTACCATGGGCTGTTACGGCATTGGCATATCGCGTATCGTTGCCGCAGCAATCGAGCAAAACAATGATAAATACGGCATTACTTGGCCGGAAGCCATCGCGCCGTTTACCCTTGCGATCGTTCCCATGAACATGCATAAATCTCATCGGGTTCAAGAAGTCGCCAACAAGCTTTATGAAGAAGCCAAACAGCGCGGAATCGAAGTATTATTTGATGATCGCAAAGAACGCCCAGGCGTGATGTTTGCCGACATTGAGTTAATTGGAATTCCACATGTAATTGTAATTGGTGATCGTAGTTTGGATAAAGGTGTAATTGAATACAAAAACCGACGCAGTGGTGAAAAGGTTGAAGTAACCATTGAGCAAGTTTTTGAACAATTTTAATCCGCAACCTGCAAACTTTAGAAGCTGGCTATAGCCAGCTTTTTTATTGTCGTTTGTCCTGATGCTCCAAACAAACGTTTATAAATGGCTGTGCTAACATATAATTATGGATCCAAAAGCTAATAACCACACCAATAAAAAAGTCGCTTTAGTACTCACAGGAGGAGGGGCTAGAGCTGCCTATCAAGTCGGGGTACTCAAGGCTATTGCCGAACAATATCCTCGTAATCACGCCAGTCCTTTTCAAATTATTTGTGGTACTTCAGCGGGTGCGATTAATGCAACCGCGCTAGCGGTTTATGCATCTTGCTTTCGACTTGGCGTTAAAAAACTCGAATATATTTGGCGAAACTTTCATTGTAAACAAGTATTCAAAACTGACGGCCTCACGATTGCCAAACAATTGTCGTCTCTGCTTTGTAAAAGCTTACATGCCGATTATGGCCGTCAACATGGATTTTCACTGTTAAACAACGAACCCTTACAACAATTACTCAATAACTATCTCAACTACAAGCGAATAGACCAAAATATCGCAAGTAAGCATTTACATGCCTTAGCGGTTACCGCTTCAAATTATCAAGACGGTAACTCACTATCATTCTTTCAAGCTGAAGAGGCTCAGCAAAACTGGCAGCGAGCACGAAGATTAGGTCATAAGACCCAAATCCACACAACCCACTTGCTAGCATCTGCCGCTATTCCCTTAATCTTCCCTGCTGCAAAAGTAGGACAAGATTACTACGGCGATGGTTCGATTCATCAGCTTTGCCCCCTCAGCCCAGCCATCCACTTAGGCGCAGATAAAATAGTCACCATCCACTTAGAGCAACAACGTCGCTCATCATCAATGCTGACTCCCCTAGCGCCGAATAGCGCTGCAATTGCAGGTCATTTGTTGGATTCAATCTTTTCCGACACCTTAAACTCAGATCTAGAGCGGCTCGAACGAATTAATCGCACCATCGAACTTCTCAGCGAACAACAACAACAGCAATTAAACTTACGACCGATTACAAGCCTCAGCATTAAACCAAGCATTGATTTTGACCAACTCGCCCACAACTATTACCAGCACCTCCCTTTAAGCGTCAAGCTAATGCTAGCCACTCTTGGGATTAAACAAGCTAAACCCTCTTCAATTACCAGCTTTTTGATGTTTGAACAAGCCTACACCACTTGCTTACTCAACCATGGCTATAAAGACGCATCAGCACAGATTGACAAGATTTTGACTTTTATTCAGGATTAATTGGCCCAAGATTTGCTTTATATCTAATAGAGCAGCGTTATTGACGCCGATTTAAAGATTTAACGATGAGTAAAGTCACTATGGATTCTCTACAATTAGCGCAAAATGAAGTAGTAAGTCATGGAAAAGTATCGCATTTTCCTAATGACGCGAAGCTAAATCCTATACAAAAACTGAGTATTATAGAGTCCCTACAAGAAAGCTTGCAGCTAGAGGAGCTACTGCAAAACTTTGCCGCTATGGCAACTCGCTTTGTGAATTTTTCTGCTTTGCGTCTAGTGAGTGACGATATCCAACAGCAAGTGAGCCTGTTTGAAGGACAACGCTATTATCGTAGCTTTAGCCTAAACCATAAACAAAATAGCTTAGCCATTGCGACCTTTACTCGTGACACTCCCTTTCAACAAGGCGAGATATCAAAACTCCGCCAACTAGTCCAGTTGCTTCAATTGCCATTAAAACATGCCTTACAAATTAATCGCTTACAAGAGCGAGTCAGAAATGACTATTTAACAGGTATTGGTAATCGAGCCCATTTCGACGAATCATTGAATACCTCAATTAAACAGCAAACGAGGCAAAACCAGCAACAAGATGCAGGTCTCGTATTAATGCTACTAGACCTAAATAAGTTCAAAGAAATTAACGATACACTTGGGCATCCAGTGGGAGATCAAGTACTCATCAGCTTTGCACAGGTGTTACAATCTGTCATCCGTAGCGGTGACCAAGCTTTTCGGATCGGCGGCGATGAATTTGCCATGCTACTCAGACCCGCGACCGAACAGTCGGCGCGAATGGTGATCAATCGTTTGAATCAAGAGCTACAAAATACTCCTTTATTAGCCCAATATAATGTTTCGGCCAGTATCGGTGTGAGTTCTTGGACACCAGGATTAGATAGTAAGCAATTAATCCAACAGGCCGATACTCAGCTCTATGCAGATAAGTCTGACACACAAAAAAATTAATAGCTTAGGGGATCGGATCTAGCAAGGCAGCTAGCGCTTGAAGCCTCATCATTGCGATTATTTATCACTAAAACTGTCTTGGGCCGAAATGAATGACAAGTAATATTTAAAAGAAATGCTTGGGCCCTTCGCTTCGCTCAGAAATGCCCATGTAACTTATCTCAATCAAGCAAAGACAAATACTGTAGCTTAATGACTCGCCTGCCATTTTAGCCTTATCCCTTCAGAACGCTCAGCTAGAAATGCTTTACTCGTGTAGAGATCGGCAATTGCGACCAAGTGCTCATCATAAAATACAAAAGGGATGCGATTACGCAACCAAGGTTTTAAATGTGCTTCTTGCAATAATTTTTTAATACTTCGATGCCCATGACGCTCTGCAGAATTAAAACTATCGATGCTTAACTCATCACGAAAACGAATAGAAACTCGTTGCGCTGAACCAGGCGGCAATAAACGGCCACCTTTGTGCCAACTTAAACGACTTCCATTTTGTAACTCCAAACAGGGTTGCGCATTCATATCCCAGACATCTACTTCTGACTGTTCAAATAGACTAGCTTTATCGACTAAATAAAGCCGCCCTTTAAATCGGCGGATCTGACCCTGCGGCAACGAGATCGTCACCTTAGCATCAGCTTTAGCCTGACATTGCGCGACTACTTGTTGCAGCTGAGCCTGACTCGGATAAGACCAGCTCTGGGTATTCAGCCAAAATCGCAACACATTCTTACAACGCGCCTCAGATAATAGTAATAATTGAGCAC
The DNA here is from genome assembly GCF_050870865.2 of Agarivorans sp. QJM3NY_33. NCBI lineage: Bacteria > Pseudomonadati > Pseudomonadota > Gammaproteobacteria > Alteromonadales > Alteromonadaceae > Agarivorans > Agarivorans sp. QJM3NY_33. The sequence continues at coordinate 1,633,352 of NZ_CP194039.2, read as the reverse complement.
AATCTATCGAGTCTGCAAGCGCACAATTTCGCATATCACTTGCGGCAAGTTCGTCAATTAGGTGTTTAGATTCCTGTAGATGGGTAACACTTCGCTGCACTGTCTGGAGTAGTTGAGGCCAACGCTGAGTGAGCTCGGGTAAGACTTGATGGCGTAAAAAATTACGGTCAAATTGCATCGATTGATTGCTCGGATCTTCAATCCAAGATAAGTCTGATTCTTGAGCATAACACTGTAAATCAGCGCGAGTTGAAACCAATAGAGGCCGAAATAGATGTCCTTGAGCAAAACGGCGACAATCTGGCATTGCCGCTAAACCGCTTAAGCCACTCCCCCTTTTTAAGGCAAGCATCAAAGTTTCAAACTGATCATCCGCATGATGTGCGGTTAATAACAAGCTCTCACTATCAACATGTTTTGCTAATGCCGCATAACGAGCAGTTCGCGCAGCAGATTCAATACTTTCTCGGGGTTTTATTTGAAGCTCGACAGACTCCGCGACAAAAGGCACACCGAACAGTTCAGCTTGTTCTTGGCAATGTCGCTGCCATTGCTTCGCCTGTTGTTGTAAACCGTGATTCACATGAACCGCAACAAGTGCTATATGAGGGTGTTTAGTGAAAAGTTGCTGGCTAAGTTTAAGCAATACACTAGAGTCTAAACCACCACTATAAGCGACCACTACCTTGGTAAATGGAATATCCAGTTTAGTAAAAGACCGCTCAAAGTTGCGAAAAAGTGACACGGCTAATCCTAGAAAAACGGGCATTGAAGCCTTTAAGGCTCAATGCCAATAAACAGTTAACAGTAACCGTAGGACATCAAACGCTGGTAACGTTGCTCAAGCAAGGTTTCAACGTCTAAAGCCATTAACGTTTCCAAATCACTCAATAGCTTGATTTTCAGGTTATGCGCCATCATTGCCACATCACGATGTGCTCCGCCCAATGGTTCCACAACGATGTCATCAATTAGATCCAGCTCTTTAAGTCGTTCTGAAGTAATGCCCATTGCATCGGCAGCAACCGGAGCCTTATCGGCACTCTTCCATAAAATAGACGCGCAGCCTTCTGGAGAAATAACCGAATAAGTACTGTATTGCAACATATTGACTCGATCACCGACGCCAATCGCTAAAGCACCACCGGAACCGCCTTCACCAATCACGGTACAAATCGTGGGGACCTTAAGGCCAGACATCACCAATAAGTTTTTGGCAATCGCTTCACTTTGCCCACGCTCTTCAGCTCCTACACCCGGGTAAGCCCCTGGAGTATCAATAAAGGTGATAATGGGCATTTTAAAGCGCTCAGCCATTTCCATTAAACGAAGGGCTTTACGATAGCCTTCAGGCTTTGGCATACCAAAATTTCGTCGAATTTTCTCTTTGGTTTCGCGACCTTTTTGCTGACCAATCACCATCACCGGTTGACCATCCAAACGCGCCATCCCGCCAATAATAGCTTCGTCGTTGGCATAAGCGCGATCACCGGCCAATTCATCAAAATCAGTGAATATATGCTCAATATAATCAAGCATATAAGGACGATTGGGATGACGCGCTAACTGCGCAACTTGCCAAGCACCTAAATCTGAAAATATTTTTTTTGTTAAATCGTTTTGTTTTTCCTGTAAACGAGAAATTTCATCTTGTAGATCAACATCTACAGAATCTTCATTCACAATACGTAACTCTTCGATTTGTGCTTGCAGCTCGGCAATCGGCTGCTCAAACTCTAGAAAATTGGGATTCATATAATCTTATTCTTAATTAAATTCTAGGGTGACTTGCTGTTGTCCCAATAGTTGGGTCAACGCCTCTATTAAATCTTCACTCGGCGTAATCCGCCAGTCAGTGCCTAAGCTTAACATGCCGCTGGCGCGATCGCCCTCATAACTTATCGTGACCGGACAAGTCCCCGCGCGATAAGGCTCTAAAATTGTGTAAAAACGTTGCCAAAAAACTTCACTAAGCTGCTCACAAGACAAGCTTAAATGTAAGTTCTTCATCCAACGCTCACGAGCCGTCGACAGATCCATGACTTCTCTAGCTGTCATTTTAATGCCTCCGGAGAAATCATCAACGCTGACCTGTCCCTGAATCACCAACATGCGATCTTTCTCGAGTAATTCTTGATAGGTTTCAAAAGCTTCGCTAAAGAACATAATATCTAAGCGGGCACTTTTATCATCCAGCTGAATCAGTCCCATCTTCGAGCCCCGCTTGGTCATCATCACTCGCGTGGATAATACCAAACCAGCCACCGTAGAAGTGGTATCTCGAGACGTTGGACGAATATCCACTAAGCGGCCAGAGGTATAATGTCGAAACTCTTTAATATAACGATTCACCGGATGGCCAGTAAGATACAAACCAAGGGTTTCTTTTTCTCCCTCCAACCAAACTTTTTCGCTCCATTTGGGCTGTTCCACAAAGCTAGGCCGAACATCATCTTCAACCGTCAACACCCCAAACAAATCTTCTTGGCCTCGAGCCGTGTCTTGGGCTTGCTGGGCAGCGGCCTTCATTGCCGAGGGTAAGGTCGCCATCAGCGCAGCGCGGTGTGGGCCAAGTTTATCCAAGGCTCCAGCCATAATGAGCTTTTCAATGACTCGACGATTAATTTTTTTCAGGTCCAGTCGGCTGCAGAAATCGAACAAATCAATAAATGGTCGGTCTTGCCGAGCGGCCAAAATAGCCTCAATTGGACCTTCCCCAACCCCTTTAATCGCGCCGATCCCGTAAACAATTTGTTCTTGCTCATTGACCGAAAACTTAAATAAGCCTGTATTTACATCGGGCGGCACTAACTGCAAGCCCATATTGCTACACTCGTCCACTAAGGTAACAATTTTGTCGGTATTATCCATATCCGCCGACATCACCGCAGCCATGAAATAAGCTGGATAATGGGTCTTCATCCATAGCGTTTGGTAGGAAACTAAAGCATAAGCTGCCGAGTGAGACTTATTGAAGCCATAACCAGCAAATTTTTCTACCAAATCAAAAATCTTCATGGCCAACTCGCCGTCGACATTATTTTTGATAGCGCCATCTTCAAATACCGCGCGCTGCTTTGCCATTTCCTCGGGTTTTTTCTTACCCATCGCACGACGCAACATATCTGCGCCGCCAAGCGTATAACCAGCCAGAACCTGAGCAATCTGCATCACTTGTTCTTGATATAAGATGATGCCATAGGTCGGTTCGAGGATCGGCTTCAAGCTTTCGTGCTGCCAAGTTTCATCGGGATAAGACACCACTTCGCGGCCATGTTTCCGCTCGATGAAGTTGTCCACCATGCCCGACTGCAGCGGTCCCGGACGAAATAAAGCCACCAGTGCAATCATATCTTCGAAACAATCGGGTTTGAGCCGCTTGATCAAATCTTTCATCCCGCGAGATTCCAGCTGGAACACAGCGGTGGTTTGGCAAGCTTGCAAGACCTTAAACGACTTCGGATCGGTGGTGGAAATCGCTGCAATATCAATGGGCGGTTCACCCTTTGCCTGCAACACTGGATTCAACATATCCAGAGCCCACTGGATAATGGTTAAAGTTCTTAAGCCCAGAAAGTCAAACTTAACTAAACCAGCATATTCAACATCGTTCTTATCAAATTGGGTTACGGGATTCTTACCTTCCGCATCACAATAAAGCGGAGCGAAGTCGGTAATTGTGGTGGGTGAGATCACCACCCCCCCGGCGTGTTTACCAGCGTTTCGCGTGACGCCTTCAAGAACCCTAGCCATGTCGATGAGTTCACGAACTTCTTCGTCACTATCATACAGTTCTGGTAGCCGAGGTTCCGCTTCGAACGCTTTGGCCAAGGTCATTCCTGGATCAGGTGGAATAAGTTTAGAAATTCGATCCACAAAACCATAAGGGTGGCCAAGCACCCTCCCTACATCGCGAACCACCGCCTTAGCAGCCATGGTACCGAAAGTGATAATCTGTGATACCGCATCACGACCGTATAATTCAGCAACGTGGTCGATCACCTCGTCGCGTCGGTCCATACAGAAATCAACATCGAAGTCAGGCATTGAAACCCGTTCGGGATTCAAAAAACGTTCGAATAATAGATCATATTCTAAGGGATCTAAATCAGTGATTTTTTGTGCATAAGCCACCAAAGAACCGGCACCAGAACCCCGCCCCGGCCCCACCGGAATATTGTTATCCTTACTCCATTGGATAAACTCCATTACGATAAGAAAGTAACCGGGAAATCCCATTTGATTAATTACGTCAAGTTCAATCTGTAAACGTTCGTCATACTCGGGGCGACGCTGTTTACGTACTTCGGGATCAGGAAATAAAAACTCAAGCCGCTCTTCCAAACCATCCCGCGACACCTGACAAAAATATTCATCGATGGGAAGACCGCCAGTCGGGAAATCAGGTAAGAAATACTCCCCTAAACGTATTGTCACGTTACAACGTTTAGCGATTTCTACCGAATTTTGCAGAGCCTCGGGAATATCAGCAAACAATGCCAACATATCTTGTTCACTACGCAAGTATTGCTGAGAGCTATATTTTTTAGGTCGACGGCTATCATCGATGGCAAAGCCATCATGGATAGCAACCCTCACTTCATGAGGTTGGAATTGCTCTTCTTCTAAAAAAACCACTTCATTGGTTGCGACAACTGGCAACTGACGTTGACTGGCTAGTTCAACCGCCATATGTAAATAATTTTCTTCGTCTGAGCGACCCGTGCGGATCAATTCAAGAAAGAAATTATCAGGGAATACTTGTTGGTAGAAGTTGATACAACTTTCTACCAGCGGCTGATTCCCCTTTAGCAAAGCTTTACCCACATCCCCTTGACGCCCACCAGAAAGAACAATAACACCAGGGGCATATTCGACAAGCCAGGCTTTATCAATCACTGGCTTCCCTTGAAACTGACCGCGCAAATATGCTCGAGAAATCAGCATCGTGATATTTTGATAGCCTTGATTATCTTTAGCGAGTAATACCAAGCGAAATAAATCATCAGCAAAGTCATCGGATCTAACAAAAAAATCACAACCGATTATTGGCTTAATACCTTGGTTATGCGCTTCGCCATAAAACTTCACTAAACCACAAAAGTTTGTCTGATCGGTCAACGCAATCGCTGGCATATCCATTTCTGCCGCTTTCGCAACAATCGGTTTCACTTTTTTCAGGCCGTCAAGCATAGAAAAATCGGAGTGAACCCGCAGATGCACAAAAGCTGGTGATTTAACGCTATCTGACAACTAAAGATCTCCTAATACGTTTTTAACGGGTTTGAAACTACGACGGTGCTCTTCAATTGGGCCATATTCTTTTAATTTTGCCAAATGTACTGCCGTTGGATAGCCTTTATGTTTGGCAAATTGATACTTTGGGTACTTTAAATCTAACTGATTCATCTCTTCGTCCCGAACCACCTTAGCGATAATAGAAGCGGCGCTAATTTCAGCGACTAAACCATCCCCTTTGACAATCGCCTGACATGGTATGTTCAGCTGTGGCTCTCGATTCCCATCGATTAATGCAAATTCAGGCTGAACCGAGAGGGCTGCAACTGCCCGACTCATCGCGAGCATAGTCGCGTGAAGAATATTTAGTTGATCAATTTCTGCTGGTGATGCACGGCCAATAGCCCAACATATTGCATCTTGGCGGATCAGCTCGGCTAACTGCGTTCTTTTCTTCTCGGAAAGTTTTTTCGAGTCATTCAAGCCCATAATCGGTCTTTGCTTATCTAAGATAACCGCTGCGGTCACCACATCGCCCACTAAAGGGCCTCGACCCACTTCGTCAACGCCAGCAAAAACTGCAAAGCCTGAAGGATATACAAATTGTGTCATGAATACTCCAATGAAGGGCAACGCCAGAGTTTAGCTATTGATCACATCAATCACGGCTTTAGCTGCTTTTTGATCGGCACCGCACCGAATAATTTGATGTAACTGAGTAAACTTGGCCAATAATTGACGATTATCCCCACTTAACAAACGACTGAGTTCCGCAACAATATTGTCACTGGTACAATCATCTTGCACGAATTCTTGAACAATCATGTTATCCGCTAATAGATTAGGTAAAGCGGCAAATTTAGCTTTTACAATTAACTTGGCGATTCGATAAGTTAGCGCTTTAAATCGGTAAGCCACCACCATTGGACGCTTCACCAACATCGCTTCCAATGTTGCCGTCCCGGAGGCTAACAAAATCGCATCTGCGGCTGTCATCGCCATCCGCGCTTGGCCATCCAGCAACAAAATATCTAAGTCGGGGGCATGTTCCGCGATCAATAACTCAAACTGTTGGCGCCTTCTCTGGTTGACCATCGGGGCGACAAGCTGCAAGCCGGGGAGCTCTGCCGACAAGCGTTTTGCTACATCTAAAAAAACCGGGCTGAGTAGTGCAATTTCGGCATTGCGGCTTCCCGGCAAAATGGCCAAAACTTGACGATGCGGGTCTAAACCCAATTGCTGAGTTGCCGGCAACTGAGGATTGTCCAATGGTATTTGGTCGGCCAAGGTATGACCGATGAACTCACAGGGAACATCAAAACGCTGATAAAAATCTTTTTCAAAGGGTAAAAATACCAAAATCTTATTGCAGCCTTGCTTAATTTTAAAGACTCGTTTCTGCTTCCATGCCCAAACCGAAGGACTCACGTAATGAACGGTCTTTATCCCTTGTTTATGTAATTTCAGTTCAACACCCAAATTAAAATCAGGTGCATCAATTCCAATATATACATCAGGAGGTGTTGCTAAATAATGCGAAATGAGTTGCTTACGTATTTTTAAAATCCGCGGCAAACGTCCTAATACTTCCACTAGGCCCATCACCGAGAGCTCTTCCATATCGAATAATGGCTCACAACCTTGTGCTTGCATCAATGGCCCTGCAATACCTGAAAAGCGAGCATTAGGATAATACTGCTTCAGCGCTGCAATTAAACCGGCCCCTAAAATATCACCGGAAACTTCGCCAACAACAATGGCAATGTGTAAATTATCTTTATTTATCATTACGTTATATTTTTAAGACTCGAACATTCACATATTGGGCTCATTGGCGAGCAAAATAAATAGTTTAGAACAGTAAGCAAATTAAGCCATCTAAACAGCCGCCAGCATAATACCACAAGCAAATAAAAATGCCTGAGCATATTCCGAGCAGCCCCTCGGCACATCGTCATCGATAGGCGCTTACTTGCTTCACTTCTGAGCAGACCCCACTCCTTTCATTAAAACCGTGTCGCAGCCTTTTGTTTAATTAGCAGCTAAAAACCCTTCTCTCTGAAGATCCGCAAACCGGTGCAATAAATAGGCGAATAAGGCCAATGCCGGGTCTTATATATAAGAAATAGAGAATAGAATTTAAAATGCCGTGCGGGAGGATGCTTTGATGCTCAAATTTGCTTTTGAGCGATACTCGTAGGACGTCATCATTATGGGCTTTGGCAAATCAAACCCCATAATGATCGGTTTAAATAGACCTCATTAGCGAACGATGCCACGACCGTTTTCTTTAAGGAAATCAGCTAGTAATTTCACCTCAGGAAATTGCTCAGCGGAAAGCTCTATCTGGGTCAAAGCTTGCTCTAGCGTATTACCACTACGGTACAACACCTTATACGCTTGGCGAATAGCCTTAATGGCATCCTTACTAAAACCGCGACGTAATAAGCCTTCGGTATTCACCGCAACTGGTCGCGCGTAGTTACCCACAGCCATCACGTAAGGAGGAATGTCTTTATTTACCGCAGCGCAGCCACCGACAAATGCGTAAGAACCAACTTTGCCAAACTGATGGATCGCAGCCTGCCCCCCAAAAATAACATTATCGCCAATCGTGACATGGCCAGCCAAGGTCGCGTTATTCGCAAAAATACAACCGTTACCAACCACACAATCATGAGCAACATGAGCGTTAATCATAAATAAGCAATTGTTACCGATTTTAGTGATACTTTTATCTTGGGCTGTACCACGGTGGATCGTAACACTTTCACGGATGGTATTATTATCGCCAATTTCAAGATAAGTATCTTCACCCGCATATTTCAGATCTTGGCAATCTTCTCCTACCGAAGCAAACTGAAAAATACGGTTATTTTTGCCAATTTTAGTGTGCCCTTTAATCACAACATGCGAGGCAATCTGACAGTTTTCACCAATTTCCACATCACCACGAATAATGGTAAAAGCGCCCACTTGGGTATTTGCCCCAATGTTTACATCACCCTCAATGATCGCGCTAGGATGGATGACTGCAGTACTGTCTATCATAACTTGTTCTACCTATTTGAAAGCGCGGCGAGCACACATAATTTCGGCACTACAGACCACTTCATCGTCGACTTTAGCGACACAATTAAACTTACCCACGCCTCGACGGTCACGTAACAATTCAACTTCCAAATGTAATACATCCCCTGGCCCGACAGGTCTTTTAAAACGCGCACCATCAATACCTGCAAAATAGTAAAGCTCGTTTTCTGCAGGTTTTGTGGTTGATTTAAAGGCCAGAATCCCAGTACATTGGGCTAAAGCTTCTAATATTAAAACACCGGGAAACACTGGTTGACTAGGAAAATGTCCAGTAAAAAACGGTTCATTATAAGTCACATTTTTAACCGCATGTAAGGTTTTTCCGGCTTCGAAATCAAGGACTCGATCAACTAACAGGAATGGATACCGATGCGGTAATAATTCCATAATATCTTGAATTTCTAAGCGATTTAATTTACTGGTCACAATCTATTCCTAAGTTTTTAATCTTGCTGTGCGTCTAATTTACGCTCTAAGCTCACAATACGTTTATGCATCTCGTCTATTTGAGTTAAACGAGCCATCGACTTCCGCCATTGTCGATTTGCTTGGATTGGCATGCCAGAAGAGAACATACCTGGCTCACTAATCGATTTAGTCACCATCGAATAACCTGTAACCGTAACATGATCACAAATACTAATATGGCCATTAATACCAACACCACCACCAATAATACAATAACGGCCAATATGAGTACTTCCGGCAATACCAGTGGTCCCCGCAATGGCGGTACCACAACCAATCGTCACGTTATGTGCAATATGCACTTGGTTATCGATGATGACGTTGTCTTCGATAATCGTGTTGTCTAAAGCGCCTCGGTCGATCGATACGGAAGCGCCGATCTCAACTTTATCGCCAATCACAACGCTACCGACTTGAGGGATCTTAAGCCATTGACCTTGCTTATTGGCATAACCAAAGCCATCGCTACCGATCACGGTGTTACTTTGGATCAGGCAATCACGGCCTAATTCAACGCGGTGGTAAATACAACTATTTGGCCACAACTTAGTATTGGCTCCGATTTTTGCAGAACAGCCAATAAAACAACCGGCACCAACTTGTACACCATCACCAAGAATAACACCACTTTCGATGACCGCATTCGGGCCAATACTAACGTCTTTACCCAACTGAACGTCTTCACCAATCACGGCACTATCAGCAACACCGGTAGCACAGCGAGGGGTGTCATCAAATAGCTGAGCGAGTAAAGCGTAGCTCACATAAGGATCATCACTCAGTAATACATTGCCAGTGAAATCCGCTGCATCGCTCGGACTCAAGATTAAGGCACCAGCCTTACAACTGGCCAACAAAGGCTTGTATTTCGCATTAGTTAAAAAACTAATTTCTTGCTCACTGGCTATTTCAAAAGGCGCAATACGAGTAATAATTTGCTCTGCGTTCCCTTTTATAGATAAGCCAAGCTGCTCAGCAATTTGGCCAAGGCTCAAAGACATAGTTACTTGCTCTTACTCACTTGTTGAATAACTTGTTTGGTAATATCTAATGCATCAACTGAATAGGCTGTCGCATCTAACGGCAATACCAAGTCATAACCTTTAGATTTAGAAACGGCAACAACCGCATCTTGAACTTTAACCATCAGTTTTTGCTGCTCTTCGGCACCGCGACGACGCTGATCTTCTTCTAAGTTTTTACGCTTAATTTTATACTCAGCCTGCATGGTTTCTAATTGACGGGTTATTTTGGTCACCTCTTGCTGACCCAACAATTCACCATCTTTCTCACGCTTATCATACAAACGCTGCATTTCGGCTTCTAAAGAACGAACCGCTTGTACTCGCACTTCAAATTCGTCTTTCAAGCTTTTCTGTAATGCATCTCGCTGTGGTAACTGCTTAAACACCTCTGCAATATTGATCACAGCAATCTTGGTATCAGCAAGCACGCTAAAGCTAGGGATGCTGATCGTTGCAGCTAAGGCAACAGCAGTAATTAGTTTTTTCAAAAGATGACTCCTAAATCAAAATTAAAAAGTTTGGCCAATATTAAACGAGAACGTTTCTGAGCGATCGCCCTCATAACTCTTAATTGGTTTAGCTAATGAGAATACCAAGGGGCCCATCGGCGAGAGCCATTGAATCGATACCCCAACAGACGCTCGGATCCTATCGAGTGACGAGTAATCACCAAAGCGCTCACAATAGCTTGTACACTGCATTTGACTGTACTTATCATAATCAAATTCAGTATCCCATACCGTACCAACATCGACAAAAGCAGAGCTGCGCACTTGACGAATATAGGCTTCATCTAAAAACGGCGTCGGGAAAATTATTTCCGCGCTACCGACGGCAATCGCATTACCACCCACCGAATCTTCGGAAGCTGCGATTTGATTGCTACCACCAGCACCAACTACATATAGCGCTCGGGGACCGACAGAATTAGAACGGAAACCTCTAAGGCTTGAATAACCACCGGCATAGAAGTTTTCAAAAAATGGTAATATTTGGTCATTGCCGTCAACTTGGCCATAACCGTTACCATAGCCAACTTTGCCTCGCAGAGAGAAGGTCCAATCATGATTATCGGTAATCGGGAAAAAGTGACGGGTATCAAAACTCATTTTGAAATACTGAACATCTGAGCTCGGCACCGTTATTTTAGTATTAAAGGATTGAGACGAACCAGAAGTGGGCATCGAACCATTATTCAAGGTATTTCGCGTCCAACCCAGTGTTGTATCAAGACTCAGGAAAGTTAACGAGCCATCATCATTGCGGTGATTGGAATAAATATTCCAGAACTGTTGAACCTGAGCATAAGCGTTCAATTGCGAAATTTTATTTTGCTCCAGTCCAAGGCTTAAACTTAAACGGTTATCTTCATTCACCGGAAAACCTAATGTGCCTCGCAAGCCAATTGTTTCGTTATTATAATCGACGATCCCTGCTTCTGAGGCCTCAAAATCGGTGTAGTAGAAACGACCACCAAAACTAACCCCGTCTTTGGTAAAATAGGGGTCGGTGAAATTCACATCGAAATTTTTCGAATACTTATTGGTACTAACATTAACCCCTGCTTTGTTACCCGTTCCCAAAAAGTTATCTTGCTGTACCCCAGCAGATAAACTCAGACCGGATTCTGTACCAAAACCGATCCCCGCGTTAAACGAGCCCGACGGCTGCTCTTTCACTGAGAAATTAACATCGACTTTATCATTGGTTCCTGGAACTTTTACCGTCTCAACTTCTACCGTTTCAAAAAAACCAAGACGACTTAAACGCGAGCGCGACTGTTCGACCAAACGACTGGATAACCAAGTGCCCTCAAATTGTCGCATCTCACGACGTAGAACTTCATCTTTGGTAATGGTATTGCCACTAAAGTTAACCCGGCGTACATAAATACGATTCCCAGGGTCAACATTAATATTAAGGACTACCGTTTTATCTTCGTCATTTATCACAGGAAAGACATTCACCTGTGGATAAGCATAACCATAACGACCTAAAAACTTAGACAACAAGTCTTCCGTTTTAGTCACTTCGGCCCCACTGTATGTATCGTCAGGCTTAATTGTCACTAAGCCATTCATCTCGTCACCTTTATCCAAAAGGTTACCAGAAAGCTCGACTTTTTCGACCTTATAGATCTCGCCCTCATCAACGTTGATGGTGATATAGATACCTTTTTTATCTGGCGTTAACGCAACTTGGGTCGAGTCCACCTTAAACCTGATATAACCCCGGTCATAATAGAAGCTATTGATCGTTTCTAAATCACCAGCCAATTTCTGTTTTTGGTATTTTTTATCGGCTAGAATATTCCACCAAGGGGCTCGGTCGGTCAGACTAATGCGCTTCAGTAACTCTCCTGAAGAAAATTTCTTATTGCCAATAATATTGATTTGTTGAATTTCAGCTGAAAGGCCTTCCTGAAAGTTAAATTTCAAGTCAACCCTGTTGCGTGGAAGCGGCGTGACAATGGCCGTTACCCGAGCGCTGTATTTACCAACACTGTAATAAAAGTCTTCGAGGCTCTTTTCAATATTGCGTAAATTGGTCTTATCTAATGGTTCACCCACTTTGATCCCAGAAGAGCGCAACGACTCTTCCAACTGCTCAGTTTTAATATCTTTGTTACCTGAGTATTCAATATTACTCACAGTCGGTCTTTCTAAGACTTTAAAAATCAGGGTCTGGTCATCGCGAAAGACTTTAACATCTTCGAAATTACCACTGCCATATAAACGCTTAATGCTATCGCTGATTTGCCCACTATCAACGTCATCACCAATACGTAGCGGAATCTGTAATAACGCGGCCCCCAACGAAACCCGTTGTAATCCTTCAATACGAATGTCTGCAACCGTAAACGCAGATTCACTTTCAGCAAAAGATGAACCAGTAATACAAGCCAGAATGAGTCCAACAACTAACTGCTTTTTGAACATAAGAAAAGAAAACGTCCTATTAAATTTGTTATAAGCGCATAACATCGTTAAAAATAGCCAGCCCCATAAGCGCCATGACTAATGCTGCACCGATCCTAAAACCTATCTCTTGTACACGCTCTGAAACCGGTTTACCTGTCACCGCTTCAATCGCAAAAAATACCAAATGACCACCATCAAGTACCGGCAATGGAAATAGATTAATAATGCCCAAATTGATACTGACCAAGGCTATAAACCCTAAAAAATAAACTAAACCATAATCAGCCGTTGCTCCCGCACCCTTAGCAATAGAGATTGGGCCGCTAAGGTTATCTAATGAAACAACCCCTGTCACTAATTTACCAATCATTACGATGGTCAATTTACTTAAATGCCAAGTTCGTTCCAAGGATTTACCAATTGATTCAAAAAAACCATAATGTAAATCAATACGATATTCTTCTGGGTAGTTCGCCACTTCTGGTGCTAAACCGACATATCCGGTGACAACACCTTGATACTCTCGACTCTCCGGAGAAATACTAATCAGTTGCTTTTGTCCATTCCTAGCCAACTCTAATTGTAATGTTTGTGAAGGCCTAGCCTGAACATATTTAACAAACTCTTGCCACTGGCTTAATCTTTGGCCATCAACAGCCACTAAGCGGTCACCCACTTGAATCCCCGCTAGGTCTGCAGGCTTACCATTCACCACCTGAGCCACCAGTAAAGAAACTTCAGGACTATATGGCCGTAGGCCTAAACTCAGGATGGGGCTCTGTTGCTGACTATCTAAGTGCCAATCCTGAGTATCCAAAATTATCGTAGATTCTCGGCTGGAGTGTGCTTGTCTCACTTTAAAGGCTAATGAGTCACTACCGAGGTGACTCACTAAAGCAAGGTTGACACTCTCCCAATCTAGGGTGCGCTGATCAGCAATAGCAATGATCTCCTGACCCGCACGTAAACCCGCTTGACTCGCCACACTATTGGCTTCGATATCGCCCAAGATTGGTTTAACCGCAGGAACACCAATCACAAACATCAACCAAAAAGCCAAAATTGCCAGAGCGAAGTTAGCTACAGGTCCAGCAGCAACGATTGCACTACGCTGAGTTAAACTCTTATTATTGAAAGCTTGCGAACGAAACTCTGCTGCGACTGGCGCGACACGTTCATCAAGCATTTTAACATAGCCACCTAAAGGAATGAGCGCAACCACATACTCGGTGCCATCCGTACCCGTTTTCCGCCAAAGAGCCTTTCCAAAACCGATCGAAAATCGTTCAACTTTTACCCCACAACGTCTAGCCACCCAAAAGTGACCAAATTCATGTACGGTAACCAAAATGCCCAAAGTAATAACAAAAAAGGAGGCATTCCAAATCACATCGTTCATCCACAGATCCTTTTTATCACTTTACCAGCGTGCATTCGTGCCCATTGGTCGACCTCAAGTAACACCGAAAGTTCCGAGTCTTGACCCATATACGATAAATCATCTAAACAAACGCTTACAACGTCAGCGATCTGTGTGAATTTTATTCGTTTCGCTAAAAAGGCACTCACAGCTTGCTCGTTGGCCGCATTCAAACAAGTGGTTGCGGTTTGACTGTCATAACAAGCATCGATCGCCAACTTCAAACAAGGATAACGGGAAAAGTCGGGAGGGGTAAAGGTTAACTCTCCAAGGCTAAAAAAATCTAAAGGCGCTACGCCCGAAACTTGGCGCTGTGGGTAAGCCATCACATGCGCAATTGGAGTCGCCATATCCGGCTGGCCCATTTGCGCCAATACCGAACCATCGCAGTACTGCACCATCGAGTGAATAATCGATTGGGGATGAATAATCACATCAATTTGTTTTGGTTGGGTATTAAATAATCGTTTCGCTTCAATATACTCCAAACCTTTATTCATCATCGTTGCAGAATCAACCGAAATTTTTTGGCCCATACTCCAATTGGGATGTGCGCAGGCTTGCTTTGGTGTAACGCTAGAAAGCATAGCAACATCAGAACGTAGAAACGGACCACCGGAACCAGTCAACAAAATTTTATTGATACCCTGTTGTTTTAAATCACAGTATCCCAGAGATTGCTGAACCGCTTCAGGCATACATTGATAGATGGCATTATGTTCACTATCAACGGGTAATACTTTCGCACCACTAGTACGCGCAGCATCCATAAAAATGGCACCACTCATCACCAAGGCTTCTTTGTTCGCCAATAAGACTGTTTTACCTGCCTGAACTGCTGCCAAAGTCGGTAACAAACCAGCAGCACCAACGATGGCCGCCATCACCATATCAACTTCAGGTTCTGCCGCTAACTGAACGATTGAGTCAGCATCACTAAGCACTTCGGTATCAAGCGCTAAATCTCTTAAAGCGATACAGAGCTGCTGGTTACTTTCGGCGTCAGCCATAACTGCAAATTTAGGCTGAAACTCAACACAAATAGCCAGCATTGCAGCAACATTCCAGCCCCCACTTACTCCAAACAGCTGGTAAGCGTTAGGATTTTCTCGCACAACTTTCAAGGTACTCGCACCAATAGAACCAGTCACACCCAAAATAACCAAGGTTTTAGTCATTAGCGCTTACATCCAATGTAGGAAGAAAAATGCAAATACCGGCATTGCAGCCGTTAAACTATCGATCCGGTCGAGCAAACCACCATGCCCAGGTAACAAGGTGCCACTATCCTTAATCCCTGCTTGACGTTTAAACATACTCTCAACCAAATCCCCAACAACAGAAGCTAACACCGTACATGCACTGGCGATAACTAACACCAATGTTTTACCTTCGGGAATATCTAAAAAGACCAAAGCTGCAATAGTGACAACACTTGCAAACAGTAAACCGCCAAGCAAACCCTCGATGGTCTTCTTAGGGCTCACATTTTTAGCCAGTTTTCGTTTACCAAAACGCTTACCTACAAAATAGGCGCCGCTATCAGCCGCCCATACCAACGAAAACACATACACGACCCAAGCACCACCCACAAGTGGATTATCCTCGTCGATAGAGCGTAAAAACAGTAACGACCAGAAGAACGGAACGAGTACAATCAAGCCAACCATGACTTTAAAGAAATGATTGTTATGCCAAAATTTTGCTCGATATGGAAATGAAGCCAATAAATAAACGCTAGCGGACCAAGCGATAACGGCGACCGCCAGCAATCCACTAAACCATATGGAGTGAGCGACCAAGCTTAACGGTATCTGCCAGAGACTAAGTCCAAATACCAAGCAAAAAATCAAAAAGAAGCTAAGGCGTTGATTGTTTTTATCGGAAACAACCCGCGACCATTCACGCGCGGCAAGTAAGATGACCAAGGCAAATACTAAGCCTAAACCGAAAAGCGGCAATTTAAAAATAGCGGCAAGCACTAGCGGTGCCAATACCAATGCGGTGATGATTCGTTGCTTAAGCAAAATGACCCTCATTAAACTGATTATTCTTAAGCTGCGCCTGTAACTGTTCACCAGTGCAACCAAATCGACGCTCGCGACTCACGAAGGCGGCAACAGCATCGCTAAATGCTCGCTCATCAAAGTCTGGCCATAAAACATCACAAAAATACAATTCAGCGTAGGCTACCTGCCACAACAAAAAGTTGCTGATACGGTGATCCCCACCAGTTCTAATCAACAAGTCGACATCGCCTGCGGTTTCTAGCCCCATCACTTCAGAAAAGCGTTGCTCAGTCATATCCTCGATATCCAACGAACCTTCTTGTACTTGCCTGGCCAACAACTGACTGGCATGTAATATATCCCATCGCCCACCGTAGTTGGCAGCAATATTCAGCACTAGACCATCGTTATCCGCAGTATCACTCTGCGCTTGAGCAATACGCTGTTGTAGTTTCTGACTAAAGCGAGAAGTATCGCCAATTATTCGTAGTTGTACATTATTGTTTTTAAGTTTTTTAACTTCACGTTGCAAAACAGTTAAAAACAAATTCATCAAACTTGACACTTCTTCTTCGGGACGGCGCCAGTTTTCGCTACTAAAAGCGAACAAGGTCAAGGTTTGAATTTTTAATTGTGAAGCTAAACTAACAGCACGCCTTACCGACTTAACCCCAGCCTGATGGCCAAACATTCGCATTTTACCGCGTTGTTTCGCCCAGCGCCCATTGCCATCCATAATGATGGCCACATGTTTCGGCATGGCGTCTTTAATTGGTAATTGCTGTTCTTCGGATACCGTCATTATCACTACTCGTACTTACAAAAAAAAACCGTGTTCCAAGACACGGCTAATTTCCAATCCCAAAATGCTTAAACTTCCAGCAATTCAGCTTCTTTTGCAGCTAAAGCCTCGTCGACTAATTTTACCGCTGCATCAGTAATTTTTTGAATGTCGTCCTGCGCTCTACGATCATCATCTTCGCCGATTTCTTTCTCTTTCAGCAAGTCTTTAATGTCACCATTTGCGTCACGACGAATATTACGCACTGCTACCCGAGCCTGCTCTGCTTCCGCGCGAACAATTTTAATCAAATCACGACGACGTTCTTCGGTCAACATTGGCAACGGAATGCGAATCAAGGTACCCGCGGAAGACGGATTTAAGCCGAGATCTGAACTCATAATCGCTTTTTCTACCGCACTAATCAAACTCGCATCGAATACCGTTACGGTTAAGGTTCGCGAATCTTCGGTTGACACATTACCCACTTGTTTTAGAGGCGTATCAACACCGTAATAAGGAACCATAATGCCATCTAAAAGACTAGTATGAGCCCGTCCAGTTCTAACTTTCGACATCTGAGTTTTAAGCGATTCAATACTTTTGCTCATACGAACTTGAGCATCTTCTTTAATTGCGTTAATCACGATAACTATCCCTACTCTGTTTCAGCGTTCTTTGATATACGATGAATGGTGGTCCCTTCATCAGCGCCCATAACAACGTTTTTCAAACTACCTGGAGTATTCATATTAAAAACACGAATTGGTAGATTGTGGTCACGAGCCAACGTGAAGGCGGCCAAGTCCATCACTTTTAATTCTTTTTCTAAGACTTCGTTGTAGTCTAATTCTCGGTACAAGCTTGCACTCGGATCTTTAACTGGATCGGCAGTAAATACCCCATCCACCTTGGTTCCCTTTAGCACGGCTTCAGCTTCAATTTCAATGCCACGTAAACAAGCCGCAGAATCGGTGGTGAAGAAAGGATTACCAGTACCCGCAGAAAAAATAACCACCTTCCCCGCTTTAAGGTTACCAATAGCATCGGCCCAATTATATGAATCACACACGCCATTCAACTCAATTGCTGACATAAGGCGAGCATTCACAAAATTTCGATGAAGAGCGTCACGCATCGCTAGCCCGTTCATCACGGTGGCTAACATCCCCATGTGATCGCCAACAACCCGATTCATTCCTGCTTTGGCGAGGCCTTCACCTCTAAACAAGTTGCCACCACCAATAACCAGCCCGACTTGAACCCCTAGTTCCACCAGCTCTTTAATTTCAAGAGCCATCCGGTCTAATACTTTGGGATCAATG
The DNA here is from genome assembly GCF_050870865.2 of Agarivorans sp. QJM3NY_33. NCBI lineage: Bacteria > Pseudomonadati > Pseudomonadota > Gammaproteobacteria > Alteromonadales > Alteromonadaceae > Agarivorans > Agarivorans sp. QJM3NY_33. Next base: position 1,615,072 of record NZ_CP194039.2, on the reverse strand, counting down.
CCAAAACCCTCTTCACCCATTAAGGCTTCACCTGAAAGTTTTAAAAGAATACGACGATATGCAGGTTTAGGATTGGTACTCATAGTGATGATGTTCTCTCATTGATAAAGAATACAAGAAGGTTGCGGCATGATACCGCAACCTGAGCGACAACTAAAATTACTTTTTAGCTGCTGCGATTTGTGCCGCAACTTCAGCCGCAAAATCTTCTTCTTTTTTCTCGATGCCTTCGCCAACTTCTAGACGAATGAAACCAGCAACAGTCGCGCCTTTTTCTTTCAAAATGGCACCAACAGTTTTCTTTGGTTCCATAATAAATGCTTGACCGGTTAGAGAGATTTCGCCGGTGAATTTCTTCATACGGCCGGTTACCATTTTCTCAGCGATATCTGCAGGCTTGCCTTCGTTCATGGCAATTTCGATTTGCAGTTTTTTCTCTTTTTCAACAACGTCAGCTGGGACGTCATCAGCAGAAAGATACTCAGGTTTAGAAGCAGCTACGTGCATCGCTACGTGCTTAAGCGTTTCGGCATCCGCTTCACCAGTAACAGCAACACCAATACGCTCACCGTGACGATATGAAGCAATTGGAGCACCATCTAAGTATTCAACACGGCGAATTGAAATATTTTCACCGATTTTAGCCACTAACTGAACGCGTTCTTCTTCAAAACTAGCTTTCAAAGTCTCGATGTCAGTTTTTTCTGCAGCTGCAGCTTCAGCTACCTTCTCAGCAAACGCTGTAAAGTTAGCATCTTTGGCTACGAAGTCAGTTTGACAGTTAACTTCTAACAAGGCCGCAAAACCGGCACCTTGTTTAATAATGATTGCGCCATCAGCAGCAATGTTACCAGCTTTTTTAGCAGCTTTAGCGGCACCGCTTTTACGCATATTATCAATCGCTAACTCGATGTCGCCATCAGTTTCAGTCAACGCTTTTTTACAATCCATCATGCCTGCGCCAGTACGGTCGCGCAGTTCTTTTACTTGGGCAGCAGTAATTGCCATTTGTTTGATCCTCGATTATTTATCGGATAAAACTCAGGGGGCAAGTTTGCCCCCTGCTAATCTTCAAGCTCACTCAGTATTAATGCTTAAGCATTAATTACTCAGCAGCTTCCTCAACGAAACCATCTTCTTCAGCTTGTACTACGATATCTTCTTGACGACCTTGAAGAACCGTATCCGCAGCTGCGCCTAGGTACAATTTAATTGCACGGATAGCATCGTCATTACCAGGAATGATGTAATCAACACCGTCTGGAGCAGAGTTAGTATCAACCACAGAGATTACTGGAATACCTAGGTTGTTTGCTTCACGAATCGCAATATGCTCGTGTTCAGCATCAATCACAAACAATACGTCAGGTAATCCGCCCATGTTTTTGATACCACCAAGACTTTTCTCAAGCTTTTCCATTTCGCGAGTACGCATAAGCGCCTCTTTCTTGGTGAGCTTCTCGAAAGTGCCGTCTTGGCTTTGAGCTTCAAGATCTTTAAGACGTTTGATTGATTGACGTACTGTTTTCCAGTTAGTCAACATACCACCTAACCAACGGTGGTTAACGTAGAATTGATCTGAACGAAGCGCTTCAGTTTTGATCACTTCGCCTGCAGCACGCTTGGTACCAACAAAAAGAACTTTACCTTTCTTAGATGCAACTTTCTTAAGAACAGACATTGCATCATTAAACATAGGTACAGTTTTTTCTAAGTTAATGATATGAACTTTGTTACGCGCACCAAAAATGAAAGGCTTCATTTTTGGATTCCAGTAACGAGTTTGGTGACCGAAGTGTACGCCTGCTTGAAGCATATCGCGCATTGAAACGTTTGCCATTATAATTTCCTCAAATGGGGTTAGGCCTCCACACATCCCATTTTACCGACCAAACATTACTGTTCAGCACCCCGGAAAACGTGTCGATGTGTGTGTGTGTTTAAAATATAAATATTCAATTAATGTTAGCATCCGCTCAAATTCGAAAATCTGAGTAATTACTTACGGCGCGCTTTATACCATAATTCGCCTTATGGATAAAGAAAAAGGCGAAGTTTTCGCTATTTTCCTCAGCCACTACAACTCCTCGTGTCCTTACGGTAAACTAACGCCATAACCTAGGTAAATACTCAACTATTAAACTCATGAGCATAGTAATAAAAACCCCAGAACAAATTGAAAAAATGCGCGTCGCTGGTCGTTTAGCGGCCGATGTACTCACCATGATAGCGCCCTACGTCAGGGTTGGCGTCAGCACTGAAGAACTGGACCAGCGTTGTCACGATTATATCGTCAATGAACAGGGCGCCATACCTGCCCCCTTAAACTACCACGGCTTTCCAAAGTCAATTTGTAGCTCGGTCAACGAAGTGGTTTGCCACGGGATCCCTTCTGCGTCGCATATTTTGCAAGATGGCGACGTAGTGAATCTGGACATTACCGTGATCAAAGACGGCTATCACGGAGATACCTCTCAAATGTTTTTGGTGGGAGAAACTAGCCCAGCCGATAAATTACTCTGTCGCGTCACCCAACAAGCCCTTTATCAAGCGATAAGAGTGGTGAAGCCAGGTAATAAAGTTTGCGACATTGGTAACGCAATTCAGAAATATTTGAAAAAAGGCAATTATCGTTATGGCATCGTGGATAATTTTTGTGGCCACGGCATCGGTGAGGGCTTTCATGAAGAGCCACAGATTATGCACTACCGCAATAATGACCGTACCGTGCTAAAACCGGGGATGTGTTTCACGATTGAACCGATGATCAACCAAGGTAAGAAAGGTAACTGGGTTGATGAAGAAGATGGCTGGACAGCAAGAACCAGCGACGGCAAAAATTCAGCCCAATGGGAGCATACCCTGCTGGTGACTAATGATGGCGTCGAAGTGCTGACTTTAAGAGACGAAGAAGACTTTCCTCGCATCATTAAGTATTAGTGTTAATTCATTTTAGTCACACAGGTTAAGTCATGGAAACGACGTTAGTATCCCCGCCCTTACCCAAGCCAGATGAGATATCGTTAAGCAGCTGTAAGTCGTATCTTGACCAATTACAAGAATACCTAACAGACCAATTTGACCAAGGCGTACATGTTGTCGAATTGGTTCTGTTGCGTTCGCGAAAGATGGACTTATTACTCACCCAATTGTGGCAGCACTTCGGCTTGGCCGATGAGTCGGCAATATCTTTGCTTGCCGTAGGCGGATATGGCCGCGGAGAACTTCACCCGCGTTCTGATATTGATATATTAATCCTTAGCCAACAAGCTGCGGCAAGTCAGATTGCAGACAAAATTAGCGCCTTTATTACCTTTCTTTGGGATATTCGGCTCGATGTTGGACAAAGTGTCCGTACGCTAGATGAATGCCTAGAGCTAGGCTTAATAGACATCACCATCGCCACCAACTTACAAGAATCCAGATTGTTGTTTGGTGACAGAGCACTTTATCAAAAACTTTGTTTAGCTGTATGCGCCGATAGTTTCTGGCCAAGTGATTCTTTTTTCCAAGCGAAGAAACAAGAACAGCTGACTCGACATCGCCAATACAAAGGCAATGCTTATTCTTTAGAACCCGATATTAAAGCCAATCCTGGCGGTTTACGTGACATTCAAACCATTTGTTGGGTTGCCGGCCGGCACTTTGGCAGTAGCGATTTAGAAGAGCTCACCAAACAAAACTTCTTAACTCAAGCAGAATGTAGAGAGTTACAGGACTGTCGTGATTTTCTGTGGCGAGTCCGTTTTGCTTTACATATTCACTTACCCAAGAGTGATGACCGACTACTATTTGATCGGCAACTAGCTGTCGCAAAGTCACTGGGTTATAGCGGCCAACACAACGCTCCTGTAGAGCGGCTCATGAAGCATTTTTTCCAAACAATACGACGAATATCTGAGCTCAATGAGATGCTACTTCAGCTATTTGATGAAGCAATCTTGGGTAATACCGCCATGGATGTGCGGGTCGTCGACCAACACTTTATGCTACGTGGCAATCTCATCGACAGTAACGATGCCCAGTTGTTTCTTCAACAACCCGAACAAATCATCATGATGTTCTTGCACATCGCTGAAAACCCCAAGATCACGGGGATTTACTCAGCGACCCTTCGCCAGCTCCGTGAGGCCAGACGGCGTTTAACCCATTGGCTTCAAGATGATGCTGAGTGTCGATATTATTTTAAACAACTAATCAAACATCCCAACGTCACTGGTTTACCGTTAAGTTTGATGCATCGCTACGGCGTGCTTTCGACCTATTTCCCGGCCTGGAGTCGAATTGTTGGACAGATGCAATTCGATTTATTTCATGCTTTTACCGTCGACGAGCATACCCATCGCCTGATTACCAAGATCCATTCCTTCAATGACACAGAGACTAAAACGGTCCATCCGCTGTGTTGCGAAATTTACCCTCGACTAGAGCGCCCCGACTTATTGGTTCTGGCTGCAATATTCCATGACATTGCGAAAGGCCGTAAAGGTGATCATTCCATCTTAGGTGCCGTTGATGCAGAAGAATTTTGTTTAGCGCATGGTTTTAGTAAACCCTCAGCAAGAACCGTTGCTTGGTTAGTCAAACACCATCTACTGATGTCTGTGACCGCACAACGACGTGATATTTATGATCCCGAAGTGATCGCTACATTTGCCAAAACCGTTCGCGATCAACGTCATTTAGATATGTTATTGTGCTTAACAGTTGCAGATATTTGTGCCACTAACGATGATACTTGGAATAGTTGGAAACGAACGCTATTACATGAACTTTACAGTGCCACTCAAAAAGCCTTGCGTCGTGGTTTAGAAAATCCTGTCGATATTCGTGGCGTAATCCGTGATAAGCAACAGAAAGCGATCGAACGGCTTGCCTTAAAAGGCTATTCCGAAGAACAAACCCGTATTCTATGGCAGCGTTTTAGGGCCGACTACTTTTTACGGCATACACCGCAGCAAATTGCTTGGCATAGTGACCATTTATGGGGCCACAGTGACGAACAACCATTGGTTTTAGTGAGCCGCAGAGCGACCCGTGGCGGTACTGAGATTTTTATCCACTGCCCCGACATCCCTCACTTATTTGCATCGGTGGCTGCTGAACTCGATCAAAAAAACCTCAATATTCACGACGCTCAAATCATGTCGAGTCGCGACGGATTTGTATTAGATACCTTTATGGTGCTGGACCGAGAAGGCCAACCGTTATCAGTTGAACGCGGTATATTGTTACAACAAACACTCGCAACCAAATTACACGTTGCGGTGCCCATCGATCTAAAACAACGTCGTGTCCCCAGACAAGTGCAACAGTTTTCTATTGCGCCTCGAGTTGAATTTTTACCCACAAAAGGGAAACGGACTTTAATTGAAATCATTGCTTTGGATAAGCCTGGCCTAGTGGCTCGGATCAGTGCAGTCTTTCAATCTTTTAATTACACCATTCATGCAGCTAAAATCACCACTATTGGTGAAAAAGCCGAAGATTTCTTTAGTATTAGTAATGCTGAACGGGAAAAACTTAGTCCAGAACAAAAGCAACAGCTTAAATCTATTCTGGAACAAGCACTCAAACAATAATGTTTATGCAGACTCAAACAATAAATGGAGACAATCATGTCTAAAGACTTTTTTAGTTACGCCATTGGTGTTGGCAGTAAAAACGCAAATGGCCAATGGCTAGAAGTTTTTTACCCAAGCCCTGTATTACACCCAAGCAAAGCAGAAGTATGTGAATTGACCAAGGGGCTCAATTATACCTCGGGAAAACAAGTAATAGAGCTTGATGACGCAGCAATGACTAGCCTACTGAACAATGCTAAATCCTTGGGGCTAAACGCGCAAGTGAGTGCCTTAGAAGCTTTAGCCAGTAGCCAACAACCTCGTGTATTGTGTTTACTCGAGGAAGATAATGCAGCCGAGTCCACTCCAGAAGCCTATCTAAAACTGCATTTACTGTCGCATCGTTTAGTCAAACCACATGGGACTGACTTAAGTGGTATCTTTGCGGTATTGCCAAATGTTGCATGGACTAACCAAGGCGCTATCGACCTAAGCGAGCTACCGGCTCGCCAACTGGAAGCACGAGCCAAAGGCGAGTTACTGCAAGTTAGTTCAGTGGATAAGTTCCCTAAAATGACCGATTACGTTGTGCCGAATGGGGTACGTATCGCTGCGACCTCTCGGGTACGCTTGGGAGCCTATCTTGGTGAAGGCACAACCGTCATGCATGAGGGTTTCTGCAACTTTAATGCGGGAACCGCTGGCACCAGCATGATTGAAGGGCGGATATCTGCTGGTGTATTTGTTGGCAAAGGCTCCGACCTTGGTGGTGGTTGCTCAACTATGGGTACCCTCTCTGGGGGCGGTAACATGGTAATTGCGGTAGGAGAAGAATCACTAATTGGTGCTAATGCCGGAACAGGTATCCCCTTGGGTGACCGCTGTACCATCGAATCAGGCCTATATATTACAGCAGGAACTAAAGTCATCTTAATCGATGAAAACAAACAATCGCTTGGAACCGTTAAGGCCCGTGAATTAGCAGGTAAATCAGACCTATTATTCCGCCGTAATAGTATCAGTGGTGCCATCGAGTGCCTAACCAATAAAACAGCAATTGCGCTAAATGAAGCGCTGCACGCCCATAACTAAGCCATCATACAACCAAGTGGCGCTCAGCCATTTGGTTGTATCTAAATATTTCATCATCAAATTCAAAAAACCACTTATTTCAGATTCCTTCTGATCCCTAATGCGCTATGCTGCTAATAACAGGCTCTGCAGTATGTTGCGGTGGCAGCTGTTCCAGTCTTCAGTTTAGCGATTTGTTATGAAGGAAAATCTATGTACGACAATCTAAAAAGTATTGGCATCACCAACCCAGCAGATATAGAGCGTTACAGCCTTCGCCAAGAAGCGATGTCTGACACACTAAAAATATACTTCCATAAAGAAAAAGGTGATTTTTTAACACGCAGTGTTAAGTTTAAATACCCTCGCCAAAAGAAAACCGTATTAGTGGATGGTGGACGTGGTACCTATAAAGATGTCTCTGAAATCAACACCAACCTGCGCTTTATTGTTGAAGAATTAGACAAAATCACCCGCCGAGATCAACAGGAAAAAGATACCAAACAGCAAGTGCTGGCAGAGCTGCGACATCTGGAAAAAGTAGTGAGTAGCAAAATTGCTGAAATTGAAGCTAAGTTAGAAAGACTTTAAGCAATAAATATTAACTCCCCTAATATTATCGCTTGGCACTTATTTCAGTATAAACGCTCGATGCACTTCTATCGGGCGTTTTGTATTTTAGGCTGAAATAAAAATATTAACAAGTTTATCGATTGATACCAATCTAACTCATTATCTGTTCATTGTTACTGCCCAAATCACCGCAAACTAGGTTATGTATCTTACAATTAGCGCTACTCATGACTGCACTTCATGCCTCGTTATCAGCACAATTAGTTGCTCATATCATGAATCAGATTGGTATTAGCAGAGCTGCACCATTCGTCATGTCTACAACCAAGCTTAAATTCACTTCTCTAGTACTAAAGAATAAACCGATGATATCTAATAGCGATCACTGGTATTCATAGCCGACGAACACATAATGAAGCCTAGTCTTTTAAGTTAGGGTCGTACCACCAACAAAGCGTACTTTTTATTATCAAATAAAAAGGAGGCCTAAGCCTCCTTTTCTAGATATTTAAAAACTTATACCGTTTTTAAATAACTTTCCATGTCAGTTTTTAGGTTATCAGATTTAGTACCAAAAATGGCTTGAACACCTTGGCCCGCGATCACCACACCAGCAGCACCTAAGGATTTCAGTGCCGGCTGATTAACCGACTCAACCGATTTCACTTGAATACGTAAGCGAGTAATACATGCATCTAAGCTAACGATGTTGTCTTTACCGCCAAAAGCATCCACTAAACTTTGAGACATTTTATCTTCAGATATAACGCCAATCTCAGCGCTGTCTTCGTCTTCACGACCCGGAGTTTTCAGGTCAAATTTAGCGATCACAACACGGAATACAACATAGTAAAGAGCTGCATAGCAGATACCCACAACAGGGAATAACCAAAGTTTCTGAGCGTTACTTGATAACACGATGAAATCAATTAAACCATGTGAGAAAGAAGTACCATGAACCATGCCTAAGCTATTAGTAATAACAAAAGCAAAACCAGCTAACAGCGCGTGAATCGCATATAACAATGGCGCAACAAATAGGAATGCAAACTCAATTGGTTCGGTGATACCAGTTAGAAATGATGTCAATGCCGCAGACACCATAATACCACCAACTTTAGCGCGGTTCTCTGGTTTAGCAGCATGCCAAATCGCAATAGCCGCTGCAGGTAAACCGTACATTTTGAACAAGTAGCCACCCGCTAACTGACCAAAACCGTTACCAGCGACACGTGACGCTTCATCGGCCTGTAGGTAACAAGTCAATACACCGTGAGCAATCTCACCGGAAGCTGTCGTACAAGTTCCCGCTTCGAAGAAAAATGGCACGTTCCAAACATGGTGAAGACCGAATGGAATGAGTGAACGCTCAACGATGCCGTAAATGCCAAAGGCTAATGTTGGGTTTTGTTCTGCCGCCCAATGAGAGAATACCGCAATGCCATTTCCAATAGGAGGCCAAATAAACGCAAGCGCAACACCTAAAAATATGGTTAGGAAACCAGTGATAATCGGCACACTACGTTTACCAGCAAAGAAGCCTAAATACGCTGGAAGCTGGAGTCGGAAGAAACGGTTAAAGGCCCAAGCTGCGACGCCACCTGATAGGATACCGCCGAGCACACCTGTATTAATAGAATCAACGCCCATAACCACTGCCATAACAGTTAGTGTTTTGGACATAATGTAAAAGCCAACAATAGATGCTAACGCAGCAACACCATCGTTATTGGTAAAACCAAGAGCAACACCCACAGCGAATAGCAACGCCATATTACCGAATACAGCATCACCTGCATTCATCATGAGTTGCGATATGATGTGAGGCATCCAGCTAAAGTCAGCTGCGCCAACCCCTAGCAAAATACCCGCAACCGGTAACACTGATACGGGTAGCATCAATGCTTTACCTACCTTTTGCGCTTGCGCAAACAAATTTTTAAACATAGTAAGCTCCTAAAGGGCTGTTTGTTGTACAAAATATAGCCTTGGTAATAAATTGACGATACGACCAACTTATTACCAGATTAAATATTTACTTCAAAGTCACCGCTAAATTGTTTATCGCGATTTCTGGGCGTAAGTGTAGGGGCATACGTTTCAAAAAAATGCGATTTAGAACAAGTTAAAGCCCTCATTTTGTAACAGTTTGTAACGACTTTATACCTTGTTGATAAATTAGCTTTTTTTGGTAACAAAGTACGATTATCAATGAGTTCTAAGCCACTACAGCTCACTAGTAAAAACCTCAAATTTTGATATAAAAATCTATTTTAAATAAAAAATAAAAATTAAATGACCAAAAAAATTTGAATTTATCAGCACTGAAAGGATTTTCATATTATTTGTGTGAGCAAGATCTCAAGACAAATTTACAAACTACTGAGACAATGTATTTCGACATATTATTTTACAATAGATCTAAAATTCAGCACAGGATGCTGACGCGTCGTCATTAACTATTTAAAATACAAGGTCCACTCAATGAAGTTAAAAACACTATCTCTTGCTTTGGCAGCTGTAACAATATCCTCTCAAACCTTTGCGATTAATCCTGAGTTTCACGGTTATATGCGATCAGGCATTGGTGCAACTGGTTCCGGAGGCGATCAAATGTGCTTTCAAGCCGATGGATCGCCCTACAAACACCGCTTAGGCAACGAATGTGAAACCTATGCAGAAATAGGTTTAAAAGCCAATGCTTGGGAAGAAGGTAACCAAAAGATGTCGGTGAATACTCTCTTCGCTTATTCAGTTGCCCAAGAAAAAGATTGGGAAGCTGAAGCCCCCGCGACTCGCGAAATGTATGTTGCCGGTGAAAATATGATCGAATCATTGGCTGGTGCAAACATCTGGGCCGGAAAACGTTATTACCAACGTCGAGACGTGCATCAAATCGATTACTACTACTTAGCAAATGCCGGAGCTGGTGGAGGGATAGAAAATATAAACCTTGGTTTTGCAAAACTTTCTGCCGCATGGATCCGCAATACAGAAGAAGCTTATTTCACCAACAAACAACAACCCATTGTAAATGATGAAGGATTAGAAAATTACTCAGGTAACAATATTGATTTACGTTTAGATGGTATTCAAACCAATCGAGATGGTTACTTAGGTATTGCTACAATTTACGGTGCATACAGCGACCAACAAGGTCAAGACTTCGCAGGTCAACAGCCCAACCACAATTTTGAAAACAGTGGACTCTTCATTCTTGCAGAACATACTCAAGAAAACTTCTTTGGTGGCTTTAATCAACTCTCTATCACCTATGCGACGGACGCAATGGCGAAAATTGGAGCTTTTGGTCAACTTAGCGGATTCAACTATAAAGAAACCAGCTCAAACCAAGCCAGCTATTACCGGATACTGAACCACGGTATGCTCAGCTTTTCTGAGCAGAATCTGGCCCTTACTTACGTGGTTAACTACGAGAACTACGATAAGGACGACCAACAGGGATCTTCATTATTCACGGTTGGTGTTCGCCCACAATACAACTGGAATAATCACTTATCGACTATCCTCGACGTGGGTTACGACGTCGTTGAATTCCAAGATGTGGCAAAAGCCAACGGTGAACAAGACAATAAACTCGCGAAGGTAACACTCGCGCAGCAATGGCAAGCAGGCCCAAGTGTATTTGCCCGCCCAGCGTTACGTGCATTTGCCACTTACGCTAAGTCTGATCAACGGATCTCCCGTGACACAAGCTCTAAAGATGAATTAACTTTTGGTCTACAAGCGGAAGCCTGGTGGTAAGCTAAACAGGAATTTTACTCACTCAAAATAAAGGCCACCATATATCGGTGGCCTTTAGCAATAAGCGAGATTAAAAGTTTCTTTGCGATAAACCGAGCTAGGCTCACTCACGATATCCACATAAATGAATATTATTAATTTTTAACTGCTTTAATAAAAGTATCACGAGCCGTCTGAGAGCCAGCATATTCGGCTTCTTCAACCAATTGTAAGGCCTTTTCAATATGACCGTCAGTCACCATTTTTTGGATCAACTGATTATAAAATAGTTCGGTTTCGGCCAACATTCCAGAATGGCGCTTACTGCGATGGTCACGAATAACTGGCTCACCAACTGCAGACTGACTAACAACCGCTTTCTGATTCGCTTGAACAGCCACTGCGGGAGTTGCATTTGAGCTGGAACTACTAAATAAAGGTCCAGATAACCAGTTAAGCGAATTTTCTGCGACATTAAACTGAACCTCAACCACACCTGTTGCTACATTGGGAAGCATCGGATCAGGGATCTGAGGGATATCATTGCCTCTTGCTTCTGCCTCCACCTTGGCTGGATGCGTGATCTGAGTTTTGCCCGTTTTTAAGGCATCCGTCGTATAAATAAGTAAGTATTCTTCCTTTTCTTGCGGGAGAGCCGCTCGGCGGATCGAAAAACTAGAGGTCAAGCGGTCGCGGCTAAAGCCTCTTGCTGGTTTATAAATAAAATTCTTTCCAGGAACCACGCGTGTGACTTCAAAATTACTATTTAATAGTACGACTTTTGGGGCAAATAACGATTCACGAATATAACTCGACACCGTAATTGGAAAGTCTGTGGTACTGTTTGGAATTTTATAAGCTAGAAAAAAACTTTTCCCACTATCGAAATTAAACGCAGGACTCCCTTTCCCAAGCACTTCATCAGCTAAATAATTAAAGTCTACAGTTTTATAATCAATATCCGCTAAGGAATTGCAACATAAAGCAGCAGAATCCAAAAGTTGATTTGAAACTTGAGGACTATAGTAATAGTCACCACTACCACCACTTACATTCAATCCTTTAAGTCCATTATTAGAGGAACATGCACTCAAGACCAATGCGGCCACTACTATCCAAAACCAATTATGTCGCACAAGAGACTCCCTTAAATAAACAAAAAGACCCTCAAAATAATATGTTTTTGAGGGTCTGGCTAGATAAAATATCAGTTTGTTTGAACTATAGTGTATCGGCTAAGCCTTACCACCAAGCTTCCACTTGTACACCGTATTCAAACTCGTTGTTTTTACCTTTAGCTAAGCTATCATTTTCATGGTCTTTCACATAAGAACCAAATAAGCGGATTTCAGGACGAGCCCAGAAACCAGGACCCGCGGAGATCGCTTGTGCTAAAGTCAACTTACTGTTTTTAGATTTACCCCATGAATCATCATCGGCATCATAGTAACCATACTCTAGAATAGTTTTGTGATAATCGCTCCATTTATAACTTGGGCGCACAACTGCATTCCAGTAATTATGGCTGCTGGCAAAATCATCGCGATCATAGGAAGCATAAACAGCCGCGTAAGCCAAATCTACAGACTTACCAAAGGTGACCACACCATGATCAATTACACGATATGCCTTACCACCATGACCACTGTTCTCAGAACCATACCAGTTACCACCACCAGTGTAACGAAGGGCATGTGCGTAACCTTCTGTACCATACTGAACCACAAATTTGTTAAAGCCGCCAGCAATACCAGTGGTCAACTGCGAGGTTAACATTACACCTGATTTTTCACCCTTATTTTCTGCGTCTTGCGCTTCAGTCTTATTGACGTAAGCATAAGTTACACCAAAGTCAAGGGTATTCGAACCACCGATCGACAAGCCAGTATAGCGAACATCAAACAAGTTTTGGTTACGAGCAGAACCTGTACCTTCTACATAATCACCGTTGCTATCATGACTTGCCTTAGTTACAAAGCCTTCTTGACGATCACTGCGAGTCCAGGCAAAACTCAGATTACCAGGGCCCACTGGGATATCTTCAATCCCTGCACCTGGACCTGAAACATCCCAGTAATAAAAGTCAAGAATATGAATATCGTTACGTTTATAGAAACGTTTACCCGCCCAGACAGAAGCGTCAGGAGCGAAAGGTAGAACGCCTTTTGCAACAACGTTCATTTCACGAATGGCGATATCTGTATCACCATCCTCATTATTACCGGTACCTGTCTTCGTCCCTTCCCAGTCATTATTTTGGTTAGATGTATAAGCAAGATTGCTACCAAAATCAAATTTAACTCCGCCTTTACTATATAGCTCTTGGCCTAGAATTAATTCTGCGTAGGTGTCACATTCATTACCTAAACGACCAACGTAAGTTTTGCTAACAGAACAGCTTTGGCCTCCATCGGCACCAAGGCCAATACCTGAGCGCATATAACCGTGAAAATCAACTGCGAAGGCGCTTGAAGAAATTGTTGCGGCAGCGACTGCTACAGCAAGTGTTTTCAGTTTCATAATCTAATCCTTTTCCTTTTGTATACTTATCCCTTACCTTGAACGGTAAGCGCTAACGGCGCATTTGTAAGTGTGCTTATAACCGCTAACTGAGGAGGATTATAGGGAGCAGGATCCCTCGCAACCTTGAACTGGATCACAGTTTAATTTTTATGAAAATGGCTTGAAAACAAGGTATTTAGCGATAAATCTTGCGTTAGATCACGTTGAAGACTGTCAGCGACAAAACACTTGAAAATGCTTTCAAGCACATTGAAAACCCTTTCAGTAGTCAAATAACCAAATTTATAACTAAAAGTTAAAGTAAAACCCTAAAGGTGGTAATTTTATTACGCGACAATGAAAACCCTTTCATGGTTCAAAAAAGCTTTCCGTTTTGTGATGCATATCACGTATAATAATGGAACTAATTCCAAGACATCAGCTGAAATAGCTTAATCCAGCGCTCAGGAAGGGGACTCTCTATCAGAATATCTTTAGCAGAATAAGGATGCACAAAACCAATTTGCTTAGAAATCAACCAAAGCCCTGGGTGCCCTAAGCTTTTAAACAGTCGATTATGTCGCCCATCACCATAGGTGGTGTCACCAATAATATGGTGACTCAGGTGATGCATATGCCGACGCAGTTGGTGCTTTCTTCCTGTTCTAGGTTTCAAACTCAACAAACTATATCGTGATGTTGCAAATTTTCCACTCGGGTAAGGTAACTCGACCTGAGCTAAACCACGATAACAGGTAAAGGCCGACTGAGCTGGTTTATCCTGTTGGGCCCTTCCATCGACCATCTTGTCGTGCTTTTCTTTTAATGGGTAATCCAACTGATGCTCGCCTTCCACATAACCTCTAACCACCGCTAAGTACTCTTTATATACTCGGTGACTGGCGAACTGCTCTGCCAATTTTTTTGCTGCCTCCGAAGAGGTTGCCATCACCAAAACTCCACAGGTAGGACGGTCGAGTCGGTGTACCGGGTAAACATAATGACCCAATTGATCGCGTAAAATTTGCAGCGCAAATTGAGTGGCTTCTTTAGCTATCCAACTACGATGAACCAATAAGCCTGCTGGTTTATATATCGCAACATAGTGCTCATCTTGATATAACACGGTCAATTCACAAGGGATCGCTTCAACCAGCTCTGTGTTTAAATCTAGGTTTTCAGTCATCGTTAAAACTCTGATCAAATAGGCTCAAAAGCAACAACAAATCACGATTGTCCTTTGGAGAGTGTTTCAATGCCTCTTCGGCATAGGGCGTGATAGCAATGCGGCGAGGCAGCGGGCGCCCTTCATCCAATAAAGTATGCAGCCGAGGCAGCAAAATAAACTGTAGCCACTGCTCTAAGTTCAGTGTATCTACACAAAATGGTTGAGTGCTTTGTAATAAATCGGGATGAGGCGGTAAATCTTGCCAACATTGATTTTTCTTTAAGCAGCGCTCAATGGCGAATAACTGCTCTCTGATCTTAAAACGCATACAATGATAATCTTAAAAGCCGCGATTATAACATTGCTTACTGGTGAACGGCAGCTTAACGCTGCATAAGCTAAAGCTTCCCCAATAATTGCTCTCAAGAAGATAAATGTGGATACTGAGGCCAACAGCGTCAACTCAAAACAAAAACTAATCTTAAGTTATGAATAATACAAACACACTAAGTGACATCCTGTTGCTTTCCGGCAGTGAACTACGCGTCTATGA
The DNA here is from genome assembly GCF_050870865.2 of Agarivorans sp. QJM3NY_33. Lineage (NCBI taxonomy): Bacteria > Pseudomonadati > Pseudomonadota > Gammaproteobacteria > Alteromonadales > Alteromonadaceae > Agarivorans > Agarivorans sp. QJM3NY_33. The sequence goes on along the minus strand of NZ_CP194039.2, from coordinate 1,599,897 downwards.
AATGGGCAGACAAATTCAGCAGATTGATAATCAAGATTTCCAAAAAGTTGAAACTAATGACTTACCCTACCCCGCGCCAATTCAACAGCAAGCTCGATTTGCTTTATGTTTCTGGCAAAAGCAGCAAGCCAATACCCCCTATATCTGGTTTTTACAATTCCCGGTTGATGAACAAGGTTTCATACAACTCGGGGCACGTGACCAGTTTATTCAATTGGTGATTGAAGCCTTGGGGCAACAGCTTGACCAACAACCCAATCAACAGCAACAACAAGCTTTAGCAAATAACCAGTACATTTTTAAGCCGATTGAAGAAAAATTGGCTTATTTTAATGCGCTCTATAAAAAGCATTGCGCACTGCCACCTTCCAAACATTACCCGTCAGTACGGGGCTACTTACAAGGCTCCGCTTGGGATAAATGGCCGCAGCTAGCTCTACAGGGGCTCGCCGATATTGTTGCTCGGCTCGATAGAGATGATAATAGTAAACTACTGGCAAAGGCTTTCCCTCACTTACCAATGGAAGTCGCAAACAAAACTCTAGAGTTACTGGAACACGCCAGTATCGATCAACAACTCAGTCACGTGATTGCACAACAGCACACTCTAACTTTGACAAGAGATGAGAATTTAGCGAGCCTTTACCTTCGAGCCTTAGCGGGTTGTACCGTTCCCAGCATAGTGAACAAAGCCCTCAACGCTCAGCTCGGAGCTGCCCAGTCAATCCATAGCTTTATTGCCATTGCTGGTCGCTTATGGCGTGTTTTAGAACAGCCACACCAGCTCAGAATATTTCTTGAGGCTCTCGCAACACAACAAGATGACCAATTATTTCAGCAAATCTTTGCTGATCTGGTGTTTATTCCTTCGTTACGCAGCTTCGTTCTCGCCCAATTGAGGGATCCCAACAACAGCACCAATTTACAAGCAGCGATTCAACAGTTAGTGCGAAGTTACCAACCTGCTACCAGCCACTAAGGTCCATCAAGATGTCACAAAATATCGTTCTATTAGCTATCAAATCCCTGATTGACGAGAATAAGCAACCCAGCTTAGCGCTGATTAAAGCTCGGCTCAGTGTTCGCCAACCCATGCCAGTCGTTATCGCCGCATTGAATGCCTATAAACGAGATCCGACTATCATCAAGCAACTCACCATAGAGCAGCCCGTAACGACTAACAAAAGCGAGCGACAATCATTGGAGCAGCGTATCACGCATTTAGAATCGCAGCTTGCGCTGTTAGTCACTCGTATTAATCAACTTGAGTCAAAATCCTAAGATGTATCTCGCAATCATAGAGCTAGAATGCTTTGCTGATACCACCATTAGCCAAGCAGAAAAAGCAATTAACCAACTACTTGATTGCTGGCGCTATAACGGTCAGATCATTGGTCGAGAATTTCCAATAGTCTTAAAAGATGCCGTATTTAGTGTCCGAGTGCTTTGTCCAGAAGTCGATAGTCTACAAGAAAACTATCAGAGTCAGCAGGTCAAACACGCCAAACAGGCCCTAAGCGAAGCAAGTTTACTCAGCCCCAAAGTAAAAATATTAGGCCGCGACATTAATGCCGATGACAGCGACAATTGCCTTAGCCCCTCGTGGCAAATTCTCTATACCAATTATTTACAAACCTGTTCTCCGCTGCGTTGTGGAGAACACTTTACACCGATGCCTCTTTATCACTTTCCTGCCGTTGCAAATGGTGACCATCGACAGTTGATAAAATGGCAAGAAGACTGGTCTGCTTGCGACCAATTGCAAATGAATGGCAGTATATTGGAGTTCAGTGCTATACAAGAAATAAGTAGTACCCATAGCCGCTTATTTCAACGCGGCTCAGATTTATGCAAGCGCCTAGAATACTTAACGAAGACCCCGACCTACTTATATTTATATCGCGTCGGCGGCGACAGCTTATTAGCCGAAAGCCAACGTCACTGTCCCAGCTGCAACCAGCCATGGCGATTAACAGAAAACCTACACGATATTTTAGACTTTAAATGCGAACGCTGCCGCTTGGTATCGAATATCTCTTGGGATTTTAAATCTTAGTCCGCTAAGCTCAATTGCTCTAAAAACTCATCAAGCGTGCTCGCCAGCACGCGCTCAACCCCCTTACCTAACTGCTCAAGTAACACTTCACCGCTATTATTATCAATACTCACGATTTGCATTTCGTCATCAGTTGTCGCAATAAATACCGTTGGAGGCTGCTTTAAACGACGCTGCATGAGTAAATGACCTATCATATTTTCCAACAATAGCTCGAAATCTTGCTCATTCCACGGTTGAACTAATTCAATGCGATTATTTTGAAAATTAACTACCAGGCTTGAGGCATAATAATCGCCATAAAAAGATTTAATACTTGGATGTAGTGTCAATTCTAAAGCCGTTTCGATACCACTAAAATCTGCAGCTATTTTCCGAACAACCGGGTGCCAATCGACTTGCTGTTGTTGAGGGGAGCTTAGAATACATGGTGAAAGCCATTGTTCATCATAATCGAGTTTAGGGTAGCTCGAATTTTGCCATTGCTGTTCAAACTTCGCATAAATAGAGGCCAGTGGTGAGGATATCGTACTGCTCATTGATGTGTTTCGTTTCGATTTAAGATAAACTAAGCCTAACCAATTCGATCGAATAAAACCATGACAAAACAGCCTGTAAACACCACTGAACAGCTAAAAGAGCGATTAAGTCTCGGTAAACCGACCGACTACATTAGTCATTATTCACCGCAACTGTTACAAGGCGTACCACGCCAATTAAATCGTCAACAATTAAATATTGTAGAAGCGCAAACACTGCCCTTTTCGGGATATGACTTATGGAACCTCTACGAACTCTCGTGGCTAAATGAGAATGGACTTCCAACCGTAGCCGTCGCTGAAGTGAAAATAATGGCTAGCTCTCGATGTTTGATCGAATCAAAATCATTCAAGTTATATCTCAATAGCTTTAACCAGAGCCACTTTGCCAACTTTTCTGCCGTTGAAAAAGTACTAAGACGCGATCTAGCGCAATGCGCCGAAGGTGAAGTAGAAGTAACACTGAGCAACATTGATAGCACCTTCGACACTCGCACGATACCGGGTCTAAATATCGACCAGCAAGATGATATTAAAATTTTAAGTTATCAACTCGATCCTTCTTTACTTGAAGGTGCCGCAGATCCTAATCTTATCGTACATGAATCACTTAACAGCCACTTGCTCAAGTCTAACTGTTTGGTAACCAATCAACCAGATTGGGCAAGTTTATATATCGATTACCAAGGGCCTAAAATCAATCAGCAAGCCTTATTAAAATATCTAGTCTCATTCCGCCAACATAATGAATTTCATGAGCAATGTGTTGAAAGAATTTTCACCGACCTAAAACATTATTGCCAGCCCAAGACGCTCACAGTCTATGCCAGATATACGCGGCGTGGCGGCTTAGATATTAATCCAATGCGCAGCGATGATCCCCTAGCAAGCACAAAACTAGGAAATTGGCGCTTAATTCGCCAGTAATATAATGCCCAATTTCTCGCTAAAATCGTATTTATGGTTTGCCCTTGTATTACTCTGCGGGCCGTTTTCTGCCAATAGCTGGGCCTATGAAAATGGCTTTATTAATGTTCCTAAAACATTAGAACCGTTACGCCAACAGCTGATAGCCAACCCTAGGAATTGCCTAGAACATTTAGCGAAAACACTGAACCAACAGGAGACGACCACTGAGCAAACGGTAACAACAGGTACAATCGACATACTCCGCTATCAAATTGCCGCTTTATGTGCCTACCGCACCAATAATCCACAACAAGCTCAGGTCTATATTCATCATGCCATTCGCTTAGCAAAACAACAGCCAACCCATTTAACTCAAGCCTATATTATTGCAGCACTCACCATGAGTAGTGACCCCAAATGGGCAATACAGGCACAAGATTATATCGCTTTAGCACAAGCTGGTATCGAAAAGCTAAAGATCTTCCCCTTATCTAACATGCGCTTTCAACTACAAAAAGTGCAGGCGCTTTACTACCAAAACCAAGGTAAAAATAACGAAGCCAAAAACCATCTATTAAAAGCGAAGGAAGAGGCTTATACCAGTAAATCACCGATACTCAGGGCGTGGTCTGAAGCCTTACTGGCAGATTATTATTTGTTAAATAAACAGCCTGAATTAGCGCTCAATCACCTAACAGAGGCGGAGTTAGATGATCAAGACATCCACAATAATGAAGCCTTGCTACTCAACAGCAAACTCAAAGCCAATATGGCACAGGTCTATTTGGAGCAAGGTGAGCTGGTTATCGCTCAGCAGTTTCAACAGGATGCCATCGATGATGCCGCAAGTCTCAATAATCTCGATCTACAGGCTGAAGAAATAACTAAACTAGCGGATATGACCAAGCTCGCCAAGGACAATGACGCAGCTCTGGTGCACTATCTAAATGCAAAAGAAATAGCAAAGGCCAATCATAACTTACCGCTATTGGCCGACATTGAACTGCGCCTAGGCAGCACCTATATGGAATTCACAGACTACACGCCAGCTTTAGTTCATCTACAAATCGCTAGACAATTATTTACTCGATTAAATCAACCCAGTAAATTGTTACATAGCTTACTACTGTTAGGCGAATTACATATCAACAACCATGAGAGTGGCTTAGCTATTTTACAACTAGAAAAAGCTGAAGCTTTAGCCAACACCATTGGCTTATCGAATAGCCATAGCAAAGTATACAAGTTACTCACCGAAGCCTACGAGAAAAATGGCAATTACGCCCTCGCCTTAGAAGAATTTAAAATTTACCACAGCTTAAACCAACAATATCAACAGATAAGTAACGAGCTAAAACGTGAACAATTTAAGCAACACTATCAGTATATTGAACAAGCCCAACAGTTATCCGATCTGACCAAAGAAAAAGCCTTAATACAGCAACAAAGTAGCTTTCAGCAACTGGTCTTAGTCTTAGTCTGCGTTTTTGCAGTGATGATATTATTTTTATTCTTAATCACTAGGCAGAAACTGTTATCAAGAAAAGCCTTAGTGAGGCATCTAAACCAACAGCTGAACCAGCATCCCATTACGGGTTGGCAACAACTAGCCAACAGCGATAGCCCCTTACAATATTTACGCAAGCAACATCTCTCATCAACGCAATCAACGCAAGTTCTGTTGCTGATATCTATTGAGCATCTCAGCACCGTTGGCCAACACAGCTTAGGGTTTAAACTTCGTAGGGAATTCAACAAAAATGTGATTGAAGCGCTGATAACTCAGTTTGATAAAGATTATCAATTAGGACATATCAACGATCATCAGCTACTCATTTGCCTCTCTTTGAAGCAACTATCCGCTGAACAAATTTGCAGAATGGTGGTTGATGAAGCAGAAAGATATGCTATAAAGCAAAAGCTTAAGTTGATAATTTCGATTGGCACTTGTATTGCCCCATTTTTAACTAAAGCCGAAGATGCAATTGACGATAGCGGAATGACCGAAGTTTTATGGCTCGCTTTAGAAGGGGCTCAACAACTATCGGCTCACACGCAACAGAACCAATGGGTAGAGTTAACAGCAATGAAAGGTTCACATGCTGCATTTTTCTGTAGTGATATAAGACAAGATGTAAAACAGGCAATAAGCAAGGGCTTAGTAAAAGTGAATTCATCCACTGATAAGAGCATAATCAATTGGTAGGTATAGATGACTATTTGCCTTAACATTTGCAGACCCAACAACTATAGTTGTCGTAGATCTCGTGTTATGCTAATCGCAGTTATTAGGCATACTAGGATGTGTTGGTTTAAACGATGAGCGATATCATCACGATTAAGAAACGCCTCGCGTTGGTGAGAAACAATATAGAAAACTCCACCCAGAATGTTTTAGGCCAAGAGGCAAAGGTTAGAATGGAAAAGAAATCAATAAGCCAACTAATTTCAAGCCTTTCTAAAATTTGTTATGGCTTAGATGAACAACTTGATAATAAACTACAGCAACTAATCAAGGATGTTGAGAGTAATGACGACTTGTCAGCTATTTCGCAATATCAAAACGAATTAGATGGCCTATTTAAACAACATAGTAAGACCTTAAAAACGGTCCTCGCTCACAACCAACGAATTATCAAAACGTCGGGGGAATCACTTAAACGAATTAATGGTTTACCTCCTCAATTACGCCGCAAACTGACTGATTTTTTAGAGCAGAGCCCAGCTTATTCTCACAGCGATAATCAGGCTCGTATCGAACAGTTACTCAATTATTATTATCAAGCGCTACTCAATAAACCTTCAATAGGCGGAGCTCACACCAGTAATGAAAATGTTACCGCTGTAAAGCCGAAAGAAAGTATTTTAGATAGTCGTTTACACACTCGCATTTGTGATGATTTACAACGTTTGATCACCGAACTAGATTATAGCGGTGAAGTCGGTAACAAACTGGCACAGATACGTTCTGACTTATTAGTAGGTATAGAACCTAGCGACTTGCCTAGCTTGTGTATCAATGTGATTCAACTCATCATCGAAGGCAGTCGTGAAGAACGTAAAGCCGCTCAAGAGTTTTTATACTCTTTAAACGAAAGTTTAGGCGGTGCCCACGATCAGTTTGTCGACTCGCTAAGTCAATCTAAGTCAATCCATCAAAATCAGCAGCAAAATAACAGCGTATTAAAAGACCGTATACTAGAGCTCGGTGCGGAAGTACGCTCTAGCAGTAACTTAGATAGTTTAAAGCATTCAATCCAAAATCGCTTAATTCAGATTACCGACGTATTCAAAGAAAAAGAACAACTAGAACAACGAACGACTGAGTTATTGAACGAACTTGGTGAAGTTGAATTAAAGCTTCGTTTGGTTCGAGAAGAAACTCAAGAGTATAAAAAGCGACTCAATGCTCACAAACATAAATTGTTCATCGATAGTCTCACTCAAGTATACAACCGAGCAGCCTTAGACGAACGTTTAGAGCTCGAGTACAAACGCTGGAAGCGTTATGGTTATAATTTGGGCATGGCTATTATTGACATTGACCACTTTAAATCAATTAATGATCAGTTTGGCCATATGGCTGGTGATAAAGCACTCAAAGTGATCGCCAGAGCGTTGCAGAATAGCCTGCGAGATACCGACTTTTTAGCTCGTTTTGGCGGTGAAGAATTCGTTTTATTGATGCCGAATATCTCACCTGACGCAGTGATGGTGCCACTTGACAATATTCGCGAACAGATTAAGACCCTGCCCTTTCGATTTAAAGAAAAACAGGTTTCAATTACGGTTTCTATTGGTGCAACCCTTTTTAAAGATAGCGATAAACCGCTTGATGCATTCGAGCGTGCAGACCAAGCTTTATACGAGTCAAAAAGCAGTGGTCGTGACAAAGTCAACTTAATCAACTAGTTATTTATGAAGTAATACGAAATAAGTATCAGCTAACACCACTCCTCACGTTATACTGTTATGGTAAAGTAACCTGAAATAGACGTGAGGTGTTGATGATTACCCATATAAATCCTGTTGGTAGCATGAACTTGTTATCACAACTAGAAGTCGACCAACTTGCTTTAAGTGCCTCTAAAGATATTTATCTCCTATACCGAAACTGCAGCCTTGCGGTACTCAATTCGGGAAGTAAAACCGACAGCAGCCGTGAGATTTTAGAACGCTATCGAAACTTTGACATTAAAGTCCTTAGTAGGGAACGCGGCGTAAAACTCGAGTTAATCAATGCACCAGAAGAAGCATTTGTGGATGGCGAAATTATCCGCGGTATTCAAGAACACCTATTTAGCGTTTTACGTGATATTTTGTATGTTTCTAATGAAATCCAAAAACTCTCTTATTTAGATTTTAATCAATCACCACATATCACCCATTTAGTTTTTTCCATGCTACGCAATGCTCGAGTGATTCACCCTGGAATTGAACCAAACTTAGTCGTTTGCTGGGGCGGACATTCGATCAACGAAAACGAGTATCAATATACTCGAGAGATGGGAAGCCAATTGGGATTGCGAGAATTAAACATCTGCACTGGCTGTGGCCCTGGAGCAATGGAAGGTCCAATGAAAGGTGCCACTGTTGGACATGCCAAACAACGAGTAAACAACGGTCGTTACATTGGTTTAACGGAGCCCAGCATCATCGCAGCCGAACCACCAAACCCCATTGTTAATGAGCTTGTCATTCTACCCGATATAGAGAAACGCTTAGAAGCATTTGTTCGAATGGGCCACGCCATCGTTATCTTCCCCGGTGGTGCGGGAACCGCTGAAGAATTACTGTATATACTTGGCATTATGATGCATCCGGAAAATGCTCGTCAGCCCTTACCAATCGTCCTCACCGGACCTAGATCTAGTGAAGCTTATTTTAGAAGCATTGACAAATTCATCGGCAAAACTCTCGGTATCGAAGCACAGAAACACTATCAAATTATTATCGACGACCCTGCAAGTGCCGCGCAAGTCGTCAAATCATCGATGTCCAAGATCCAAGACTATCGACGTGCTATTGGTGATGCCTATTCCTTCAACTGGAGCCTAAAAATAGAAAGTAGCTTTCAACATCCTTTTCTTCCTGTTCATCAAAACGTAGAAAAGTTAAATTTGCACTACGATCAAGCCCCCCAAGAATTAGCTGCAAATTTACGACGAGCGTTCTCCGCCATCGTGAGTGGTAATGTAAAAGATGAAGGTATAAAACAAATCGAAGAGCATGGGCCATTCATTATCGATGGTGATCCTGAAATAATGAACATGCTAGATAAGCTACTGCAAGATTTTGTAAAACAGCAGCGGATGAAATTACCTGGTAGCAACTATGAGCCATGCTATAAAATCGCTAAAAATCAAATTAAACAAGACAGAGAACTGCCTCAATGAGTCAACACTTCGTCGTGATAGATGCTTTAAATTTAATCCGTAGAATTTATGCGGTTCAGCAGCAACGTAGCCCTCGCGACTCATTAAGTCAATCAACTCAGCAGGCGCTCTCGAGCGCCTGTAAACGAATAGTGTCAAGCCTTCAGCCTTCCCATATTGTCGCTGTATTCGATGGCGAACGTTCGGCTTGGCGAGAGCAGCTTTATCCACAATACAAACAAAACCGCTCTCCAATGCCCGAGCTATTAGCTGAACAATTGGAGACATTAAAAGACCAACTATTAGATATGGGGATCGATTCAATCTTTGCGGCTAACGAAGAGGCCGATGACATTTGTGCCACGCTCGCCAGTAAAGCAATTGCAGCTAACTACCCGGTAACCATTATTTCCACTGATCAAGGCTACTACTCATTACTCTCAGCTGGTGTCGGTTTATATGACTATTTTCGACGGGAGTATATTTCAATCGAGCAAGTCGAAGAGAAGTTTGGGATCGCGATCAAACAACTAAACGATTATTGGGCCTTGGTTGGCATCAATGGAGTGAATGTGGCAGGCGTACCCGGTATTGGTAAGAAAAGTGCGCAAACGCTACTTAAAAATTATCCTGATACCCAAGCGATTCTCGATGATAACAGCACCAATAACAAGCTTGCCTCAAAAGTTCAAGCGCACGCTAATGAGCTACAACTCGCGCATAAATTGCTCAGCTTAAGAACCGATTTAAAACTTGGTTTTTCATTGAAACTATTACGTTATAACCCCAAGGCCTGTTGATCGTCGATAATTATTTTCCTGCTAATCAAGACCAGCGTAAATTGTAGAGAATAGTCTGCGCTAAACTGTATTAAAACCAATCAAAACCTACCGAGATAAGATCTCTTCAGCATTCAAAATGTTGTTATTTGGGGCGAAATCTGACCTATAATCAGTGTTGGAAACTAAATATTTTTGAGTATTCAGTTAAAAAATTGTAAACTCATTGTTGCCCGAACCCATTCGCTCGGGTAATAACACGGAGTGTTACCTCCTCCCCTTATTTAGATAATAAAAATACCTACGAATTAGGAAGATATATGTCAACAAGACGAATCACCGTCATACCTGGAGATGGTATTGGACCAAGTATTATCGAAAGCGCCATCGCAATAATGGACAAAGCAGGTTGTGGTTTCGAGTATGATTATGCCAATGCGGGCCTCGCCGCATTAGAAAGTGATGGCAGCCTATTACCCGAAAAATCATTACAACTGATTGAACAAAATGGTATTGCCCTAAAAGGCCCATTAACCACGCCAGTCGGAACCGGCTTCACTTCAATTAATGTCTCTATGCGTAAGCACTTCGACCTATATGCGAATATTCGCCCAGTACGTTCATTTGTTGGGACTAAAGCACGTTACGAAAACATAGATATTATTACCGTACGTGAAAATACCGAAGGGATGTACTCAGGCCTGGGTCAAAAACGTAGCGAAGATGGCAACAGCGCCGAAGCCATGAGTATAGTGACTCGCGAAGGTGCCGAGCGCATCGTAAAATTTGCTTATGAACTAGCTCGCCGAGAAGGCCGTAAGAAAGTAACCACCATCCATAAAGCCAACATCATGAAATCCACCTCAGGCTTATTTCTAGAGGTTGCTCGAGAAATCTCTCGGCAGTATCCGGATATCGAATCGGAAGAGATGATTGTTGATGCCGCTTGTATGAACTTAGTGATGTACCCAGAGCGCTTCGACGTGATGGTCACAACCAATCTATTTGGCGATATCCTTTCAGACCTTTGTGCAGGTTTGGTTGGCGGCCTGGGCATGGCTCCAGGCGCAAATATCGGTGAACAAGCCGCAATTTTTGAAGCCGTTCATGGTAGCGCCCCAGATATTGCTGACCAAGACATTGCCAACCCCACCTCGGTTATTTTAGCGAGTATTCAGATGCTCGAATACTTGGGTATGGAAACGCAGGCCACGGCCATTTTAAGCGCAGTAAAAGATGTGATTGCCAGCGGCGATAGAACCACTCGAGACTTGGGTGGTATTGCAGGCACGAAGGAATTCACTCAAGCTATCTTAGAGCGCCTATAAGCGACACAGAGCACCGATGAAAGGCAGCATAGACTGCCTTTATACCGCAATTAGATAGCTTATATTTACATTTCTGACGAGTCCCAATTCAGCTCAAATAATTCGAGCAAATACCGTGATCTCTTCTCTATCATGATATAACTGCTTAGCCCTCACCTCAGACTCAAATCCTAATTCGGCTAAACCTTCACGTAACATATTCAGATCTTGATTTACTTCAGCAAAACGTTGCTTCATTGGCAATTTTAAATTAAACATTGCATAACGGCACCAACCATTAGCGAGCCATTTCAACATCAACCTAGCCACCTTGGCTGGTCTCTCAACCATATCGCAGACTAACCAACTAGTATTGTTGCGTTCCGGCTGAAACTTAAAACCATCTTCACGAAAGTGCTGTACCTGACCCGTCTCCATCAAAGACTGCGCCATTGGCCCATTATCAACGGCTGCGACGAACATATTTCGTCTCACCAATTGATAGGTCCATCCACCGGGGCAGGCGCCTAAATCAACCGCATGCTGACCATTTTCTAAATATTGTTCTCGTTCTTGATCATTCAGCAAAACCATAAACGCTTCATCTAACTTCAAGGTCGAACGACTGGGTGCTTGGTTGGGAAACTTGAGTCGTAAGATACCATTCGCTTGCGGATTACCGTTACGGGTATCTGAATAACCCAACCAACAATGGGTTCCACTCGTAAAGAACAATTGCATCGCAGGCAACTTTAAGTTCTGCGTTTTACTTAACCACTGGTGTTTTATCAGCGCATGCTCTAAGGGACGTGTAAATTTCTTACAAAATGCGGATAAAGATTTTCCTTCATTGGTATCAGGATATTCCAAACGCAAGCTGCCACAAAGTGGTAACTTCTGATCAATCGCCAATATCGATGCAACCCGATTACGCTCATCTAATTCCAGTTCCAGTAAAGCCAAAAACCAGTGACGTGCAAAAATCAAATTTCGAAAATCAATCGCTTGGTAGAGGCTTATGGTGTGCTCATTTTGATAACAGCTAAACTCAACAAAACCAGACTCTGCAGCAGCCTTGGCATAACCAAAATATTCCAATTGTTCCGCATGAAACTGGATTTCTGCTGCACAATCACTCTCGAAACCAGTGCGACAATATAAAATGATACTATTTGTCATAACTCATATTCTTACTAGACCAAACCAAAGATAACCAACCAATAATCAATATCAGTCCACCTAGAGGCGTAATTGGCCCAAATACCTTAGAACCGAAAAAAGCTAAACAGTATAAGCTACCCGCGAACAACCAACCACCGACAACCCACAACAGAGCCGTTAATCGATGGCGCTGAACCACAGCCAATGCAGCCGCGAGGTGAACTAATTGATAAAACACGCCAGTATTTATCCATTGCAGCTGCTCTGCGCCCAAAAAACGACTAAAACCATGGGCGGCTCCTGCACCCATAATCACGCAAAAAGCACCAGACACAGCGACCAAGGCCCTAAATGGCCAAGTGAATTGCTTCATGACTAACCTTTCTTATATTTCCACCAAGCCTTCATTAACGAATTCTTGCTGCTCATGTTCCACTAACGAAATCATCCACTCACGAAAAGCAACTAATTTCCCTTGTTCTGCCTGACTAGGCTTACACACCATATAGTAGGCATTCTTACTCAACAAAACTTGTTCAAAAGGACATACTAAACGCCCAGCTTCTATTTCAGGCTTTGCCAACACACTATGCCCCAAGGCCACGCCTTGACCGTATACCGCAGCTTGCAACACCATAGTTGAGTGAGAAAATATCGGCCCATGATTCACATTCATTTGTCTTAGGCCGACTAACTTAAACCAGGCTTTCCAATCGTGACGAGCGGTATCATGTAACAAGGTATGAAATTGTAAGTCCTCTGGTTTAGTGAGCGCCTTATCTCCCACTAATAAACTTGGTGAACACACTGGCACTAAATACTCAGTATGCAACTTATCGGCTCGCAAGCCTGCCCAATTGCCTCGACCATAATAAATCGCCACATCAACGTCTTCACTCAAGGACCCCTCATAAAGATCAACAGCCTTGATCCGTACATCAATGTCTGGATGCATCTCACTAAATTGAGATAGACGCGGTACCAACCACTGGATCGCGAAACTCGGCTGGAGGCTGACTGTGATCGTCCCTTTGGCACCTCGCGCCAACAAGCGATCTGTCGCTTCAGTAAGCGAAATAAAAATATCTTTAATATCTAAGAAGTAACCTTGTCCTTCTTCTGTTAATAATAAGGCTCTATTTTTACGACGAAACAATTTGAGGCCGAGAAATTCTTCCAAAGCTTTAATTTGGTGACTCACAGCGGCTTGAGTCACAAATAGTTCTTCAGCTGCACGAGTAAAGCTTAGGTGCCTTGCGGCGGCCTCAAATGCTTTTAAAGCATTTAAAGGCGGCAAACGACGCGCCATATTTACACCCCATTAACGGATAAGTTTTTCTAATCTTTCTGCATTATAAATTATCTGTTGTTGTACGGCTAGTTGCAGACTACTATGCACACGCAATCAAGTGAAGGGGCCTGACATAGCGCCATAATACAGGGTGTTACGTCAGGCCCCTTTAAGTAAATACCGGATTTGTAGTTACTTTGATTGCTATGTTGTGTTTGCATTTGTCAGCCTTTTGCTGACTCCCTGTTTCTAATTTTGACCCTGTCTGTCAAAAAGAATTTTTAGCCACTGCTATTGCAGTGGCTTTTTTTATGCCCTAAATATGACTCAACAAAGTAAAGCGCGAACAACAAACAAACGAAATAAGCATTAAAAAAAATAATCTTAGAGCTGGGTCACGGAAAATAAGAAGGACTTAAACAAGCCAATTAAAATAACCCATTATGTTGATAATGATAAGTACACATGCTCAGCTTGTCACTGCAACATACCATCAAGACATGCCCCAGCCAATCAACATGATTATATTCAAATCAAACGCAAAACGGTGTGTTGTGCTTGCTTATAACGATGCAGCCAACCATCTGTTTAGTTTCGAGTCGCCCTTCCGAGAGACGTAATCTATTACCAATGCTTTTTACTAACCCTGCTCTGCGGGAAATTTTTCTCCATAGGGAAGAGGAAGCACCCCCACATATTATCCAGTGTCGTCGTGACCATGCTAATACAAGTCACGATAGCGATATCAAAGCCTTAGAGGATGAATTGAAAAACGTGTCAGCCGACTTTAATCAGTGTTGGAAACAACATGATGTTCATGCACTATGTGATGGTACTCGAAAGCTCAAGATAAACGGCGAGACAGCCACGTTTGAACACACTTCTCTGATAAACCGCCATTTTCGCTTGGTGGTTGATGCGAAAAGTGAATAAGCTGAAACAAAGTTCCACTAATTATCGCTAGGCAATTCGCAGAGGTTACCAAGCCGACGATTGAAGAGTAAGAATCACCATAAAAAATGCCAGTCAGTATTACTGACTGGCATTTCATTGATTTATAAAGACCTGGTTAACTGTTTATAACTTAGTCTACTCCCACTCAATCGTCGCAGGCGGTTTACCCGAAATATCATAGACCACACGAGAAATACCATCGACTTCATTGATAATTCGGTTGCTCACATGACCAAGGAAGTCATAGGGTAAATGAGCCCAATGTGCTGTCATAAAATCGATAGTCTCAACAGCACGCAGCGATACAACCCAATCGTACTTACGTCCATCGCCCATCACACCGACTGAACGCACAGGTAAGAATACCGTGAAAGCCTGGCTTACCTTATTGTATAAATCATGTTTATGCAGTTCTTCGATGAAAATAGCATCGGCACGGCGCAATAGATCACAGTACTCTTTCTTCACCTCACCGAGTACCCGTACCCCTAAACCAGGCCCAGGGAATGGGTGGCGGTATAACATGTCGTAGGGTAAGCCTAGCTCCAGACCAATTTTGCGCACTTCGTCTTTAAATAGCTCTTTCAAAGGTTCAACCAAGCCCATTTCCATATCATCGGGTAAGCCACCGACGTTATGGTGAGATTTAATCAGATGTGCCTTACCGGTTTTAGCACCCGCAGACTCGATCACATCCGGGTAAATCGTACCTTGGGCAAGCCACTTGGCATTTTTTAGTTTCTTCGACTCTTCATCAAAAACATCAATAAAAACATGGCCGATAATTTTGCGCTTCTTCTCTGGGTCACTTTCACCCGCCATCGCATCTAAGAAACGATCTTGTGCCTGCACATGAATAATGTTCAAACCAAAGTGATTGCCAAACATATCCATTACTTGTTGGCCTTCGTGCAAACGCAATAAACCGTTATCCACGAACACACAAGTAAGTTTATCGCCAATGGCTCGCTGAATAAGCATGGCAACAACCGAGGAATCAACGCCACCACTTAGCGCAAGAATAACTTCATCATCACCCACTTGCTGCTTAATTTTTGCGACCGCATTTTCAATGATCGATTCAGAAGTCCACAAAGCATCACAGCCACAGATATCTTTCACAAAATGTTCTAACATCCGCAAACCTTGGCGAGTGTGAGTCACCTCAGGGTGAAACTGAACGCCATAAAATTGCTTGTCTTGATTCATCATCGCGGCAAATTCACAGCTCGGTGTTTTCGCAATCGTGGTGAATCCTGCAGGAATAGCCGAAACTTTATCGCCATGGCTCATCCAAACATCTAACAAGGCATTACCATTATCGGCAACCGTGTCTTCAATCGCTTTAAATAAAGGTGATGGGCTAATAACCTCAACCTGAGCATAACCAAACTCCCGCTCACCTTCACCTTGAATCACCTTCCCGCCAAGCTGCTCAGACATTGTTTGCATGCCATAACAAATCCCTAATACAGGAACGCCAGCGCTAAACACATACTCGGGGGCTCGAGGCGAATCATGTTCTGTGACACTCTCTGGCCCACCCGCTAAGATAATACCGTTAGGTGCAAATTCTCTAATGTCGGCTTCTTCTACATCCCAGCCCCAAAGTTCACAGTAAACCCCTATTTCACGAATACGGCGGGCGATCAATTGGGTATATTGCGATCCAAAATCTAAAATTAGAATACGATGTTCGTGGATATCTCTGCTCATAATCACTTACTTCATTAGGCTGATAAAACTAAGCACCTGCAGGTGCTTAGAGAGTAGTAATGCTATAAAAATCTACCCCATACGGTAGTTTGGTGCTTCTTTAGTAATGGTCACATCATGGACATGACTTTCGCCCATTCCGGCACTGGTCACCCGAACAAATTCGGCTTTGGTATTCAGTTCGGTGATAGTGGCGCAGCCAGTCAGCCCCATACAAGAGCGCAAACCACCCATTTGCTGGTGAATAATCGCTTTCACTGGACCTTTGTAAGCCACCCGACCTTCAATCCCTTCGGGCACCAATTTATCTGCCGCATTATCGGTTTGGAAATAACGGTCTGATGAACCCTGAGACATTGCACCTAAAGAGCCCATACCGCGGTAAGATTTAAACGAACGCCCCTGATAAAGTTCAATTTCTCCAGGCGCTTCTTCGGTGCCAGCAAACATACTACCCACCATCACACAAGATGCACCGGCGACCAGGGCTTTCGCAATATCACCAGAGAAACGAATACCACCATCGGCGATCACCGGAATATCACGACCTTTAAGCGCTTCCACCGCATCAGCTACCGCGGTAATTTGTGGGACACCCACACCAGTAACAATACGTGTTGTACAAATTGAACCTGGGCCAATCCCCACCTTTACTGCACTAACACCAGCATCCGCGAGGGCTATCGCACCAGCGGCAGTGGCAACGTTACCACCAACAATCTGTAAGTCAGGGTATTTATCATGAGTGGCCTTAATGCGATCAAGCACTCCTTGCGAATGCCCGTGAGATGAATCGATCAATAAGACATCAACCCCCGCTTCTACCAGCGCATCAACCCGCTCTTCGTTGCCAGCACCAGCGCCAACAGCAGCACCAACACGCAAGCGGCCAAAGCTGTCTTTACAAGCGTTCGGCTTACGCTCTGCTTTTTTAAAATCTTTTACGGTGATTAAACCTGTGAGTTTAAAGGCATCGTCAACCACCAACATTTTCTCAATACGGTGTTCGTGCATTAGCTTTTCAACCACTTCACGGGAAGTATCGGTAGTGGTTACCAAACGTTCTTTCGGGGTCATCACCTGCGAAACTGTTTTAGAAAAATCGGTTTCGAAACGTAAATCACGTCCTGTGACAATACCAACTAAGTCATTAGCTTCTGTCACCACGGGGAAGCCCGCAAAACCATGAGTTTGGCGTAACTTCGCAATCTGCCCCAAAGTTAAGTCTGGCGTCACCGTAATCGGCTCAAGCACAATCCCAGCTTCGAATTTTTTCACGCGACGCACTTCATTGGCTTGTTGTTCGATACTCATATTTTTATGAATGAAGCCAATGCCACCTTCCTGAGCTAAAGCGATCGCAAAACTCGCCTCAGTAACAGTATCCATGGCCGCAGAAACCATCGGAATATTTAAATTGATATCTTTAGTTAGACGAGTGGCCAAACTGGCAGTGTTAGGGAGTACTTCAGAGTGTGCAGGAAGTAGTAGTACATCATCGAAGGTTAAGGCTTCTTTGGAAATTCTCAGCATAGCAACATTCGCCTAAATCAGTTAATAAACGGGAAAATATTGCGGACGGATTATAGGTATAAAGCTAGTCAAGGTAAATTGAAAAATGTTATTTTCTTACATTATTTTCAATTTACCCACGAGAGCGCTGATGCAAGCGAATCAAATCACCCAAAATGTCTTCAGCGTAAGTCAATTAAACCAGGAAGTTAGACGTTTACTAGAGCGTTGTTTGGGGACAGTTTGGTTGGAAGGTGAAATATCTAACTTTTCAGCGCCATTTTCAGGGCATTGGTACTTCAACCTGAAGGACTCACGGTCGCAGGTCCGTTGTGCCATGTTTAAAAATACCAATCGCAAAGTACTTTTTAAGCCCGAGTCTGGAATGCAGGTGCTAGTGAAAGCCAACATCACCATGTATGAGCCTCGAGGGGATTACCAGTTAATCATTGAAGCCATTCATCCCGCCGGGGATGGCGCCATCCAGCAAGCATTTGAGCAATTAAAGTATAAGCTCGCCGCCCAAGGCTTATTTGCCGAAGCAGCTAAACAAGCACTACCGGAGTATCCGTCAACGGTTGGAGTGGTAAGTTCCGCATCAGGGGCCGCCTTACAGGACATTTTGTCGGTACTGGCTCGACGAGCACCAGCCATCAAAGTCATCGTCTACCCAGCAGCAGTGCAAGGCGAACAAGCAGCCATTCAAATTTGCGCCATGATCGAACGAGCGAATCAACGTCAGGAAGTTGATTTGTTGATTGTTGGCCGTGGGGGTGGTTCTAAAGAAGATTTATCCGCCTTCAATGATGAACGGTTAGCCAATTGCATATTTAACTCTAACCTGCCCATCATTTCGGCGGTTGGCCACGAGATTGATCATAGTATCAGCGATCTAGTTGCCGATGTACGAGCGGCAACCCCTTCTGCTGCAGCGGAAATCGTCAGCCAACAGGCTAGCCACATCGAGCAAAGATTAAGCTATCTCAACCAACAGCTAAACAACCGCTATTCTCAGCTGCTGAAACAACAGCAATGGCAACTGACAAATTTACAACAGCGCATTTATGCACAATCCCCTGAGCACGTATTGCAACAACAACAACAACGGTTTGACCATCTATCACTACGCTTGGAGCGCGCGATGTCTAGCAGCTTAGCGCAGGCTAACTACCGATATAACAGAGTCAGTCGAGCCATTATCGAAAGCCAACTTCCTGCACAACTCACACAGCAAGCAAATCAATTCGATAACTTATTAAAAAATATGTCACAAATAATCACGCAGCAACAAGCCCGTTATCAACAACAACTCATCGCCAAAACTCGACAATTAGATGCCCTAAGCCCACTGCGGGTTTTAGAACGAGGTTTTACAATGGTAAGTCATAAACAACAACTCGTGCATCATGCCGCCGAATTACAAGTTGGAGACGAAGTCACGCTGCAATTTGTCGATGGACAACGAAAAGCAAACATCAGTTCTTAAACACAGCTAACCTCTTGTAGCAAATCATGTTCGTGGAGCGAGCTTACAACGCAACCAGAGATATTTCGCCAAGCAAACCCACTCAATAAAGAGTAAAATGCTTTAGCGAATCCTTTTTTTCAGCGCTTGTGACACTTGATGCTACAGGGTCTACTTTGTTTTAGAGAGGTACACTTTATATGAACAATTTACCCCACAAGTCACAAACCAATGAAAAAATAATCATTACAAATCAACAAACTCTAATCTTATCGACAATCTTTCGTACGCTTCACAACTTATGAGTGAAGCGTTAAATTTGATGTGTTTTTTTGTAAAACTATCTTAAAATTAAAGGGGCTAAACTAGACGCCGAAATTTTTGCTATAAATAAACTCAGCATCTAAACCCAAGAAGACGCAAAGTGTATGCCAATCGCATATAATCAATTAATTGTAATACAAGTAAATTAGCAGTAAAAATATGAAATCTCTGGATAGCACCAAGGAACTCGAGCTAACCTTCGTCGATAATCGGGAACAGTTAATCGGCATGATCTACCGAGCAGCGGCAGAACCCGAATATTGGCCAGACCTGCTTGAACAGCTGTATATGATGCCTGAGATTCAACGAACTCAAGTTGAAACTGAGCACGACAACTCATCAGCCAAATTAAGCCAAATGCTAAACGCCGTCTCTCCAACCCTATTGATGGAACAAACCCATCATTCAGAACGCAATCAGTTGCTACTAGAGCACTTCAACCAAGCGTTAAACATCGCCAAGCGCATCTATAAGCTGGAAGAAAAAAATCATTCATTAAATTCGCTGTTAGACCACATTCCTGTGGGTGTGATCTTAGTCAATGCCCAAAACGAAATATTATTAACCAATGAACTCGCCGAAGAGACTCTTCAGTTAAAGCAGGGGCTTTATCAACAAGGCAGAACCTTAACCACACAGCAAAGCAAATCAACAGCGTTACTGAAACAATATGTCACAGAGTTATCAAATTTGGGGCCAGGAGAGTCAAGTAGTCGCGGGCTACCGATCCAAATCGATAATCAAAGTACAGCTCAAACGATGGTGATCTTAAGTCCTGTCGATCATTTACAAAACCCTGCCTTGGAGCGCAATGCCAGTGTGGTGGTATTTATCTCGCCCTCACGGCCGGATATTGAGCTAGATTTACGCGCTTTTGCCGAAGGCTATAGCTTAAGTCCAAAAGAAGCACGGATTGTAAACTACATTGCCCAAGGAATGTCTCCATCCGATATTGCCGACAAAATTTACGTCAGCTATAACACCGTTCGAACTCAGCTAAAATCGGTTTTTAAAAAAACAGGGGTCAGTAGTCAAAGCGAGTTAGCCAGCTTGGTACTTACTGGACCTTGGGGAATGTTATCGCAAAATAGTAGAGCTTTACTCCCGTTAGACGAGCATAACGCTAGTAATCAAACCTTGTTTTTTACCCTGCCAGATCAACGCCGCTTATGTTATCAAGAATTTGGTAGCGACAAAGGGACACCGGTAATTTACTGCCATAGCATTCTAGGCAGTCGCTTAGAGAACTTCTTCGATGAACAAGACTTAGCAAAGCAGCTCGGGCTGCGTTTAATCACCATCGATCGACCTGGTTTTGGCGGCTCCGACTACCATCCAAATTATAGTTTTGTGCAATGGTCTGAAGATCTCTGTGCCTTGCTCGAATACCTAAATATTGATCAAGTTGAGTTACTTGGCTATGCCACCGGAGGAGTATACGCAGCCTGTTGCGCCGCCAAAATACCGAGTAAAATTAGCCATCTCACCATGGTGAGTTCTGGTGATGCACTAGTTTTAGATAGTGACTATCAAGCCACCGCCAAGCTATACCGAATGCATATGAAATTGGCGCGTGACTTTCCCAGCATGCACCGACTATTTACCAATATCTTAGAAAAAGGTTTACACAAAGATCCGAATAAGCTGTTTAAAGTATTAGCCAAAGATTTGGACGGAGCCGATGTCGAGTTATTTAATAGCCCGCAGTTTCGAGACAAATTTACGCGTTACCTCAAAGAAGCCAAAATACAGGGTGGCAGCGCATTTTCTGATGAAGTACAACGAGTCATGAAAGACTGGGGCTTTAATATTGCCGATATTCAAATTCCGACAAGCTTATGGCATGGCGAAGTTGATCGGCATATTCCTTTAGTTCTCGCCGAACGATTCGCAACATCGGTACCAAATGCTCAACTAAAAGTCATCCCTAAACAAGGGCATTTTATGATCTACCAACAATGGTCAAATATTTTACATAGCATCGCCAAACGCACCTCATAGCAAACATAGCGGGTATTTAACGATATAAAAAAGGCGGTAAAAACCGCCTTTCGTTTATTCACAGCGTTCAAAGCGCTGAATCATCGCCTTTTTGGACTTTAGTTCATTACAGTGCTTACAGAAATAATCCACCGCACCGCAAGCTTTCAGTATTTCCAATTCTGCATCACATTTATCGCAATGGACCCGTTGTAAATATCGGTGATGGCAAGCAACACATAACCAATGTTCATGTTCAGGGATTAACTCACCGTCACATTCAGGACAAGCGATTTCATGACTCATGACTCACTCCAGCTATTTTTTATATTTACTCACGCTTTGCATTTTTTTTCGGCGACGCTCTTGTGCCAAAGTCAATTTTGACTTTTTATCAGAAAATGGATTTTCGCCTTCCTTAAATTCTACACGGATCGGCGTTCCCATAATCTCTAGCGCCTTACGATAATAATTCATTAAGTAACGTTTATAAGAATCAGGTAAGGAGTTCACTTGATTACCATGGACCACAATTCTTGGTGGGTTATATCCACCCGCATGCGCATAACGCAACTTAACTCGACGACCGCGAACCAATGGAGGTTGGTGATCATCTTGTGCCATCTGCATGATACGAGTCAGTAAAGAAGTTGAAACACGTTTGGTGGCGCTGCTATAAGCCTCTTGTACCGATTCATATAGGTGGCCGACGCCTGTTCCATGCAATGCAGAAATGAAGTGCACTCGAGCAAAGTCAATAAACCCTAATCGGCGATCTAATTCACTCTTAATTCGCTCCTTATGGTCGTTATCTAATCCATCCCATTTATTGACCGCTAAAACCAGCGCGCGCCCCGCATTAAGCACAAAACCTAGCAGACTTAAATCTTGATCAGAAATCCCCGATTGTGCGTCAATGACCAACATCACTACATTGGCATCTTCGATGGCTTTCAAGGTTTTAATCACCGAAAATTTTTCAACCGTCTCGGTCACCTTGCCACGCTTACGCACGCCAGCAGTATCGATCAAAATATAATCTTGGTCTTCACGTTGCATCGGGATATAGATGCTATCACGCGTAGTGCCCGGCATATCGTAAACGACGACCCGCTCTTCACCTAAAATTCGGTTGGTCAGTGTTGACTTACCGACGTTAGGTCGGCCGACAATCGCTAATTTAATAGGCATATCAGCAAACTGCTGAGCTAACTGATCGAGCTCAGTTTCACTCAATTCATTGTCTAAATCGAGTTCGGTATCTTCACCTTCTAGCGCTTGTTGCGCATGTTGTTCGGTCACAAAAGGACGCAAGGCTTCTTCCAGCAAGATATTAACCCCACGACCATGTGCCGCGGCAATATGATGCACGTCCCCCAAGGCTAAAGCATAAAATTCACCACAAGCCGTATCTGCATCGATACCGTCAGTTTTGTTGGCGACCAAAAATACTTTTTTATCTTGTCTACGCAAATGGTGAGCAATCGCTTCATCGGCGATTGTCATTCCAGCCCGAGCATCCACTAAAAACAGTACCGCATCAGCTTCTTCGATGGCCTGCAACGATTGCTGTGCCATCATCGCATCGATACCTTCTTCATCCCCATCAATACCGCCAGTATCGATCACGATGAACTCTTGCTCAGCCACTTTTGCTTGGCCGTATTTACGGTCACGAGTCAACCCTGGGAAATCGGCAACCAGTGCATCCCTACTGCGTGTAAGGCGATTAAATAATGTAGATTTGCCGACGTTAGGACGTCCCACTAAGGCAACAACAGGAAGCATAAGGGCCTCTTTTTTAGAATAGATGAGATGACAAAGGCTCATGATGATTTCACCATGAGCCTTTTATACACAATTATAACAATTTAACTGCGATTTAGCGCAATTAGCTTACCATTTCGTGTTTGAACAATAATTTTATCGGAGGTTACCACAGGTGCGACGTATAAGCCGCTACTATCTAACAACTGCTTACTCATAAATTCACCAGTCTCACGATTTAACCAGTATAAATAACCTTCACTATCACCCACTAAGACTTGATCACCGTCTATCGCTGGTGCGGTAACAATACGGTACGCTAAACCCGATTGTGCCCAGTTTTCAACACCATTATTACGTTCTAAACTATAGACTGTATCGCTAGCATCCGTAACAAACAAGCTTAAACCAGCGGAGGCAATATTTTGATAAGCGGAGTAACTGCGTTTCCAGTGCTCTTCGCCACTACGTAAGTTCACCGAAACTAAATTACCGTTATAGGCCACAGCATAGAGCTGCGAATCAATCAATATCGGCTTACTACCAACATCAACAATGCGGTCGATTTCAGTGGAACCTTTTGGTTGAGCCAACTTCGTTTCAAAGATCAACTGCCCGTTTTCCAGTAAATATAAACCAACTTTACCATCACTCCGGCCAAGGATAATCGCACCACTGGAGATCAGCGGTGGGGCTTTACTACGCAATGACAAAGCGGGTTGATCTATCTTGGTGTCCCATTTTTGCTCACCGCTGTGTGCATCCAATGCAATCAAATGACCATTACTGGTCATCACCACCACAATACTATCCTCAACGGCTGGCTTCGCTAATACTTCACCAGCAACTTTAACTTGCCAAACTATCTCACCAGTCTGGGCATCTAAAGCCACCACGTCGGCGTTCTCGGTCCCCAGATAAATCCGCTGATAAGCGGCCGTTAAGCCTCCCGAAATACGGGCGTTAGGAGTATTACCAGAAAATTGATTATTACTTTCCAGCTTAGATAAGTCGATTTTCCATAGGGACTTGCCATTAAGATCAAAGGCATGCACTTCACCGTAGCGTGCAGCTGCAAAAACAGAGTCGTAGGCGACCACTGGCGATAAAGCAGAATAATACCCTTCAACACCACTACCGACTCGAACTTCCCATTGCTTTGTTACCTTAAACTGATTACTAAACTCAGGCACTGGTGACATTTGCACCACATCTTCTTCAGAATTAAACAAAGAACATGCAGACAACCCAAGTAACAACAAGGCCAAGCTAGCACCGCGCCATGCTTTAGCCATTCGCAGCCTCGGCTTGTGTTAAATCATTCAATTTCAAGTTGACACTAGGATCTTGTTCACTGGCACCAGCCGCAACTGCAGCTTGATAAGCTTGACGCGCCAATTCAGGTTCACCTTTCTGTAAATAGATATCCCCTTTAATTAACTCAACCGTTGCGCTTAAGGCTGGCTCATTAATTAAGGCGAGACTTGCAAGGGCATCATCGAAAGACTGTTGCTGAGCTTGCACCCGCGCCAACCGAGCATAAATCATCCCTTTTAACTCTTCTGGAGCTCCCGCTAAAGCCAATTTAAGCTGCTCTTCGGCCTGCGCAAAATCTTCTTTTGCGACCAACTCTTTGGCTAATAATAACGACGCAAACACCGCGTAGTTATTTCCTTTTTCATCGGCTACGTAACTCACTAATGAGCTAAGCTCATCGGAATTACTCGCCACTTGAGTAACAACTTGTTGATAAGCATCAGAGGCTGCGTCTTGTTGCGCGACTTGATAATCACCGTAGTAGCGCCAACCAAATACGGCAGCTAAGCCTAGAACGGAGCCACCAATGACTGATGTACCATTTTTCGTCCACCAGTCTTTGATGGCTTGAACTTGCTGTTCCTCAGTGGAGTATATTTCCACGGTATCTCCTTAACTATGCTAATACTGTGTTAAGCAAGGCTACCAGCTCGTCTTGAGCGATGCACTGCTGTTGAATATCTTGACGTAAATATTTCACGGTAACCTGATGATTAGCCAACTCATCATCACCGATGATCAGCGCCACTCTCGCCCCGGATTTATCTGCACGCTTAAACTGTTTCTTAAAGTTACCACCACCGCAGTGACTCATGACTCGCACTGAGGGTAACGCATCTCTTAATTGTTCAGCTAATGAAAATGCCGCACCAAGCGTTGCTTCTCCAGCATTGATCACATAAACATCAGCACTCGATGGTAAATCACCTAATAGATCTAAGGTTTCGAGCATCAATACCAATCGTTCTATGCCCATAGCAAAACCCACCGCGGGCGTCGGTTTACCACCTAATTGTTCAACCAGACCGTCGTAACGGCCCCCTGCACAAACAGTTCCTTGTGAACCAAGGCTATCAGTGACCCATTCAAATACGGTGCGATTATAATAATCTAAGCCACGGACCAAACGTGGATTCAATTGATAAGCAATACCTGCATTATCGAGCAAGGCACAAAGCTGTTGAAAATGAGCTTGGCTTTCAGGATCCAAATACTCAGCCAAACTTGGGGCATTGACTAAGGCCGCTTGTACCTGTGGATTTTTACTGTCCAATACCCTGAGCGGGTTATCGTACATACGCCGTTTTGCGTCTTCATCAAGCACTTCTTTATGCGCTTCCAAATAAGCAATTAAAGCATCGCGATAATTAGCGCGAGCTTCATTTGAGCCCAAACTATTCAGCTGCAAACTAACATGCTTTTCTAGACCAAAAGCCTTCCAAAAACGAGCCGAAAGTAAAATAACTTCAGCATCGATATCCGCCGAAGCCATGCCAAAGGCTTCAACACCCGCTTGATGGAACTGACGATAACGACCTTTTTGTGGGCGTTCATGGCGGAACATTGGCCCCATATACCACAGCCGTTGTTCTTGGTTATATAATAAACCCGCTTGATTGCCGGCTCTGACGCAACAGGCTGTGCCTTCTGGGCGCAGTGTTAAACTATCACCATTGCGATCGTCAAAAGTATACATTTCCTTTTCAACGATATCGGTCACTTCACCGATGGAACGTTTGAACAGTTCAGTACTTTCAACAACTGGCATTCTAATTTCGTTATAACCATAAGCAGCCACCACCTCACGAATCACCGACTCTACCTTTTGCCAGGCGGGTGTGTCGTTAGGCAAGCAGTCATTCATGCCTCGTATTGCTTGTATTTGTTTAGCCACATTAATCTCGAATAAAACAGGTAATCACTACTAAAAGCCCTCGATTATAGGGGCTTTCGCTCAATAGGTAAATTTGTTTGCCGTTTAGCGACCGCTGATATCTTTGACGGGGATCCGAGCCCGAATTTTTGCTTCGAGCGCATCCACCAAATTATCATTGTCAAAACGCTCTTTTTGGCGAGTCCCATCTTGATAGAAGCCACTTTTTTTATGACCACCTGTAATACCAAGATCAGAAATAAGGGCTTCGCCGGGCCCATTCACCACACAGCCAATAATTGATACATCCATCGGCGTAACCACATCTTCTAAGCGTTGCTCTAATGCATTGACCGTAGCAATCACATCAAATTCTTGACGAGAACAACTAGGACAGGCAATAAAGTTAATACCACGAGAGCGGATCCGCAGCGATTTAAGAATATCAAAACCAACTTTAATCTCTTCAACTGGATCTGCAGCCAACGAGACCCGTAGCGTATCGCCAATCCCTTGCGCCAACAACATACCTAAGCCCACGGCCGACTTCACAGAGCCACTGCGCATACCACCAGCTTCGGTGATCCCTAAATGCAAAGGCTGATCAATGCGAGACGCTAAGCCTTGATAAGCGCCAACCGCAAGAAACACATCGGAGGCTTTGACACTCACCTTAAATTGATCGAAATTTAATCGATCGAGAATATCCACATGGCGCATCGCCGATTCAACCAATGCTTCTGGTGTTGGCTCACCATATTTCTCTTGAATATCTTTTTCTAAGGAGCCGCCGTTCACACCGATCCGGATCGGAATTTTACGATCTTTAGCTGCATCGACAACCGCCCGTATACGCTGCTCGTTACCAATGTTACCGGGGTTAATTCGTAAACAATCTACCCCATACTCAGCGACTTTAAGGGCAATTCTATAATCAAAATGAATATCGGCAACCAGTGGGACCGATACTCGCTGTTTAATCAACTTAAACGCTTCTGCAGCCTCCATGGTTGGTACCGAAACACGCACGATATCGGCACCTACCGCTGCAATACGATTAATTTGAGCAACCGTTGCATCAACATCAGTGGTGCGGGTATTAGTCATCGACTGAACCGAAATCGGGGCATCGCCACCGACCGGAACATTGCCCACCATAATCTGCGTTGATTTACGACGTTTTATTGGACTTGGCTGGTTCATAATACTCGAAGGTCTTTATTAATTATTGAGGGATATTCATACGCACGACTTTACCGCGCTTAAATGAAGAAAGGTCTATTTTGTCTTGTCCATAGTGAATGTTCACACCAGCAGCCGTCCCCAAAACAATACTGTAAGGTGCAACACCGCTAAGTTTCAAGCTATCACCCGGTTTCTTAATCGCAGCAACTAAACGTTTACCGTTTGCGTCCCGAACTTCCACCCAGCATTCATTTTCAAAATTCATGACTAAAGTCTTCAGCGGCGGGACTGGCACTGCCGGCACTTGCGCCTCTGAGCTAGGCTTAGCCGCTACCACCACATCCTCTTTTTCCGCGAGCTGATTGGTCTCGCTAAGTTTAGGGCTTGGTTCCGAGACTAACGTGTCTTGCTTAACAACCATCACTGACGCATCAGCCTCTGACGGCTCACCGCTCTCTTCGGGTTGCGATTCCGATGGTGCTTGGATCTCTGATGTTCGCTCAGCATCAACGCTACTTGGCTCGATAGCGACATGATTTGATTCAGCTGGCTCAACGACGCTGGCACTTTCAGAACTCAATGAGCCAAACACCGGATCGAGTTGCTTTTCTTGTAGCCACCAAATGACCAACAGTGCAACAATCCCTAACGCCACTAAGTAGGTGAACTTCATTAATCGGCTATCATGGGTTTCCTGCTTAATTCGCTTAGAAAAACTTTGCATTTCGGTGCGTTGTTCTTGCGCAGCGTTTAAATGCTGATAGCTAGATAAGACAAGATCTTCAGATAAATTAACCAGCCGGGCATAGCCGCGTAAATAGCCTTTGATAAACGTTGTGGATAGACCGCTGTCAAAGCTATCCGCTTCAATATCAATCACCACTTGAATCCGTAATTTTAAACGATCCGCCACCTGTTGTTGGCTTAATTCGGCCACAACCCGCGCTTCCTGTAACATTTGGCCGGGGCTAAGCACTTCAATATCCTCGCTAAGCTCGGTAGGCTCTAATTCTGCTTTAGTAGTCATTAGCTATATATCGTTTTGTCTGTTCTGATTTCGGAAATTGTTGTTGCAAGGTAAGGCCCCAACGCGCTTCTTCGGCAAAGTTATCTGCGGCATTTTCGAGACGAACCCAAGCAAATGCACTTTCGGCAGTGGTTTCAGCCATACTATCATACCGTTGCAAATATATTCGCGCCTGCTCTGGTTTATTTTTTTGTAAGTAAATCTCAACCGTCCCTAATAAGGACGCTGGGCGACGAATATTATAGGCTAAGGCATTCGAGAAATACTCTAAGGCATCATCAATATGCCCCGCACTTAATGCGCACAAACCGGCATTTTCATTGGTGCCAGCCACTTGCACATACTCAGGATTTGCGAGTGCTTTTTTAAACAGTTTATCCGCTTCCACGTAGTCTTGCTGCTTACATAGCATCACACCGTAATTATTTAATACGTCTCCATTATTTGGGGCAATTGAGCGCGCTTTTTTATAGGCACTGATGGCCCGCTCCGGTTGGCGAACCTGCTGATAGAAGTGGGCTTGAGCCACATATACATCAACCGAATTAGGCGCGAGCTGTTGAGCTAACTCTAAATTTCTTTTAGCTTGTTCGGCATCACCCGCCTGTAAGTAACGTAACGCTAAACTAATACGAGTTTTAGCCGCGGCTTCTTTATCTAGCTGTCGATTGTCATTGTTAACTTCTTGGCCATTTACCCGTGTCTCAGTAACACAAGCAGTCACCGAAAACATTAGTATTAGCAAAAACAGCCAGCGTTTCATATTCATCCTTCGATAAGCTTAGTTATTGAATTGTGACTGAAATTTCTTGCTGTTGCATCCGTTTTCTCATGCTTCTTTTGGTTCTGTCGACAACATCACCCGCCAATTGCCCACAGGCAGCATCAATATCATCGCCGCGAGTCTTTCGCACGACCACGGTAGAGCCATATTCCATCAAGACTTTGCTAAACCGATCGACACGACTATTGCTCGGTTTAGTAAACGGAGAGCCCGGATAAGGGTTAAAAGGAATTAAATTAATTTTACAGGGTGTGTCGCGCAATAAGGCCGCTAATTCATGCGCTTGTTCCATTGAGTCATTCACTTGATTCAATAAAACATACTCCACCGTAACCTTGCCACGGTTGGCATTTGACTTACCAATATAGCGCTTAACACTCGCCAGAAATGCTTCAATATTATACTTATCATTGATCGGCATAATTTCACTGCGGAGCTTATCGTTAGGGGCATGCAAGGAAATGGCTAACGCAACATCAAGCTGATCACCTAGCTTATCTAAGGCAGGTACCACGCCAGAAGTACTCACTGTAACCCGACGTTTACTTAGGCCATAGCCGTTATCATCTAGCATTAATTCCAGCGCGGGAACTAAATTGGATAAATTTAACAATGGTTCGCCCATGCCCATCATCACTACATTAGTAATTGGCCGTTTCCCTTCAACACCTTTGTGTCCGATCACTTGCGCTGCTCGCCACACTTGACCAATAATATCAGAGACTTTTAAATTACGATTGAAACCTTGCTGTCCAGTGGAGCAAAAAGTACATTCTAAAGCACAACCTACTTGCGAAGATACACACAGCGTTGCTCTATCACCCTCAGGAATATAGACCGTTTCAATTTCTTGCCCTGCCACCAACATCGCCCATTTAATAGTGCCATCAGCGCTACGCTGTTCGGTACTAATTTCCGGCGCTTTTATCTCAGCAACTTTGTTTAGTTTTTCACGCAAAGTTTTATTGATATTGTTCATTTGGTCGAAGTTATCTACACCAAAGTGATAGATCCACTTCATTACTTGATCGGCACGAAATGGTTTTTCCCCTAATTCAGCGAAAAAACGACGCAGCCCTTCTCGGTTAAAATCAAGTAAATTTGTTTTTGTCTCACTCATCGCCTAACTCCACGACAGACCATTAAAAAAGCGCCGAATTGTACAAATAATGACAGCACATTACCAGCGAATATCGCTAATCCTTAAGCTTGGGGCATATTGATAAAACGCCCTGTAACATTCCATTAAAAAAGAGGCCTTAGCCTCTTTCGTTTTATCTTGGACAAATTTCGTTATCATCAAAGAAATAAGCGATTTCTCTTGCCGCCGATTCAGGTGAGTCGGAACCATGAGTTCCGTTTGGTGGCATGCCAGTCCCAAAATCGTGACGTAAAGTGCCCGCGGCAGCCTCAGCGGGATTGGTCGCACCCAATAACTCACGGTAGCCCTGCACTGCATTCTCTCCTTCTAGTACTTGTACCATGATGGGTCCGGATGTCATAAAATCAATGAGTGGTTGATAAAAAGGCCGTCCCTCATGTTCGGCATAAAAACCAGCCGCTTGCTGTTCAGTCAAATGCAACATTTTTGCAGCAACTAAACGCAAGCCTGCAGCTTCCATCCGCGCATAAACTGCACCAATCGCATTCTTCGCCACCACATCGGGTTTAAGTATAGAAAAAGTCCGTTCTAAGGCCATTTATCAGCTCCATTGCAAAATTTATTAATAGCACCTCTAGAGGCTGTTTATCTTTCGTCATCAACTTTCGCTTATTCATGTAGCGTTAGCTCATCATTAATGTCGATAGTTACAGTTCTTCGAGTCAATCTCATTTAAATGAAACGTCATCGCAAAAAAATCGCTTCGAAAGCTAAACAACTCCAATGATAATAAGTTAGCTCTACTCAGTTAACAAGCGTGCAATAGTACGGATCCCATGGCCTTTAGCACCAGTCGCCCATAGACTATTAGCCGATTTCTGATAACAACCAGATAGATCAAAGTGTAACCAATTCTGATCTGCATTCTTTACGAAATAGGCAAGAAAAGCTGCCGCAGTTGAAGCCCCAGCCATCCCTTCACCAGAAGAAACATTCGCGATATCAGCAAAAGATGAGCTTATTTGTTGCTTATGAAAATCTTCAAGTGGCAATGCCCAGGCCATTTCAGCTTCTGCCTTCGCCGCAACTAAGGCTTGCTCAACCAAGTTTTTATCAAAACCAAATACCGCATTATAATCACGCCCTAAGGCCATTTTAGCAGCACCAGTAAGAGTTGCGGCATCGATGATCTTACCAGGCTTCACTTCACTTGCAGCAATTAAACCATCTGCGAGAACTAAACGTCCCTCGGCATCAGTGTTTAAGACTTCAACACTCACACCATTTTTATAATTAATCACATCGCCTAATTTATAAGCTTTACTGGACACTAAGTTTTCAGCACAGCACAAAAATAGTTTGACTCGTTTATTCAAGCCCTGAGCAATAGCCAGCCCTAGGCCACCAGTTACGGTGGCAGCGCCTCCCATATCGCTCTTCATTACCGACATGCCATCGGAAGGCTTAATGCTGTAACCACCGGAATCGAAGGTGATACCTTTCCCCACCAAAGCAACCGTGACCGGTTCATCGTCATCGCCACTCGGATTGTAATCAAGCTGCAACATTGCCGGAGCCTGACAACTGCCCTTGCCTACAGTGTAAGTTCCAACCCAACCTTGCTCCAGCAAGTCTTCACCGGTAATGATCCGGTAGCTAATATGCTTTGGTGCCAACTCAGTTAAAAATGCAATCGCAGAATCACACAAACTTTGTGGGTAAATATCAGCGGGGCCAAGGTTAATCACTGCACGCGTCCAATCAGCTGCTGCTTTTAAAGCTTCAAACTGATGTTGCGCTTGCTCACTTAGCACCGCGACACCTAATTGATTGTCCTGCTTAGCATTATAATAACCTTGATAGAATGCCCAGCATGCTTCCAGATCCCACGAGTCACCAATCAGTGACAAGTGTTTTAAACCTTGGGCATCTAAGCGACGCGCGGCTTTTTGAATATCTTGAAGCCTTGTCGAGCCTTCTGAAACGACATGAACGATAACTTGATCTGCTGTGAAACTAATTAATGCTTTATTGCCCCATTGAGCAGGAGCGGCTTTCGCGCATAATACAACGTCCAACACGGTGGTCATCTATACTTCCTCATTTATTTATCTGACAACAAGCCATTGCGGTGATACAAATAGCAAACTAGACAAGACAATGATCAAATCATAGCTTCCGGAACATCGGGAGTAACAAAGCAGAAATTGAAGTAATTGCTGGTTCTAATTACAAAATTTATAAGGTCGTTATTATCGATTTTAACCCGCAAACAGATCAGAGATTGACCTCAAATAGGTATTAATCTAGCTCTTCCATCCAAGCTAAAATGATCGCTTCCAATATACGCTCGTTGCTATGTTGAGGCTCATCAGCAAAATCTTCTAGCTGACAAACCCACTGATGTAAATCGGTGAACCTCACTTGTTTCGGATCTTGCTCGGGAAAGCGTTCGGCTAGCGCTATCGCAATATCTTGCGTATCTATCCATCGTAATCCCATAAGCGACTCCTTAGTGTTGTTCAGATACCATATTAATGGTGTATTTAGGGATTTCAACCACAAGGTCTTCATCGGCCACAACGGCCTGACAACCGAGTCGAGATTCTGGCTCAAGACCCCATGCCTTATCCAGCATGTCATCTTCTAACTCGTCACTTTCGTCGAGAGAATCAAAACCTTCACGCACAATTACATGACAGGTAGTACAGGCGCAGGATTTCTCACAAGCATGCTCAATATCAATACCATCACGCAGCGCAACGTCTAATACCGTTTCACCTGACTTGGCTTCTACAACCGCCCCTTCTGGACACAAGTCCGGATTGGGCAAGAAAATTACTTTAGGCATACTAAATCCTGTCTACTTGCTGGCCAGTTAAGGCCTGTTTAATCGAATCATTCATACGTCTTGCAGCAAAATCTTGGCTAATACTGTCAAGCTGTTTAATTGCCTGTTCTATATTTGCAACATCTTCTTTTTGGGCCACGACTTGTAAGTGCTGCATCGCTACTTGTATTTGCTGTCGTTCATCATCATTCAACAAGCGCTCGCCGCTTTCGCTTAAAGCTGCACTCATATCTTTAATAAAACGAGCCGCTTCCACCTGTTGTTCTCGTAGCATACGCATCGATAAGTCATGTTTGGCATGACTCACAGAGTCTTTGAGCATTTTAACGACTTGTTCGTCTTCCAAGCCATAAGATGGTTTCACCTCCACCGAAGATTGAACCCCGGTCGATTTCTCCATCGCTGTAACGGATAACAGGCCATCGGCATCCACTTGAAAAGTCACCCGAATGTGTGCCGCACCAGCGGCTAAAGGCGGGATCCCTTTTAAGTTAAATTTAGCTAATGAACGGCAATCATCAACTAGTTCACGCTCGCCCTGCACAACATGTACTGCCATCGCAGTTTGGCCATCTTTAAAGGTAGTAAACTCCTGCGCTCGGGCAACCGGAATGGTGGTATTACGCGGAATAATTTTCTCCACTAAGCCCCCCATTGTTTCTATCCCTAAAGATAAAGGCGTTACGTCCAATAACAATAACTCGTCATCTTTTTTATTGCCCACCAAAGTGTCCGCCTGAATCGCAGCACCAATGGCAACGACTTGATCGGGATCGATATTGGTCAGGGGTGTTCTACCAAAGAAATTAGCCACCTCACCCCGTACTTTGGGGACTCGAGTGGAACCACCAACCATCACCACATTGCTGACCTCCTCAAGCTCAACCTCGGCGTCACGTAAGGCACGGCGACAGGCGCGAATGGTGCGTTTCACCAGCTCACTAATTAGATCATCAAATTGCTCACGGCGCAGTATTCCCTGCCAGTTGAGCCCTTCAATCTGCAAACAAACTTCTGCTTCCGACTGATCACTTAAAGTTATTTTTAGTTGATTGGCAATCCGTGATAATTCACGTTGTAGCTGCGCCGATCTAAGCTGAGTAATCCCAGCTTGGCTAGCGATCCATTCGACTAAGGCATCATCAAAATCATCCCCGCCAAGCGCTGAATCGCCTCCAGTCGCCAAGACCTGAAATACCCCTTGCGATAAACGTAAGATAGAAATATCAAAAGTACCGCCACCTAAATCATAGATCGCAATAATGCCTTCATCACCGCTATCCAAACCATAAGCAATTGCGGCGGCGGTGGGTTCATTCAATAAGCGCAGAACATGTAAACCGGCAAGCTGTGCAGCGTCTTTTGTGCCCTGACGCTGGGCATCATCAAAATAGGCTGGAACCGTAATCACCACCCCATCGGGTTCGCCTTGCAGCGATTCTCGTGCGCGTTGCGCCAGCGACTTCAAAATTTCCGCGGAGACTTGCACCGGATCAACCACACCAGCCACCGTTTGTAACTGGGGAGAACTAGACTCGGCAAAGTGATAAGGTAAAGCTTGTTGCTCTACCTCTGCCAAACTTTTACCTAATAAACGCTTAACTGAAGTAATGGTGTTATACGGGTCGGTGACGGCTTGAGCTTTTGCCAACTTACCCACCTCAACGCTACTCGTCAGATACCGCACTACCGAAGGTAATAAAATATCGCCGGCATGGTCGGCTAAAGTCAGCGCTTTACCACTGCGAACAGTTGCAACTAATGAGTTTGTGGTACCTAAGTCAATGCCTACGGCTAACTTATGTTGATGAGGAACAGCCGATTGCCCAGGCTCTGCAATTTGTAGTAATGCCATAGTGACTAATAATCTAGGATCTTTTCTTCGAGTTGTAGCAACTGTTGTTGCAAACGTGCAAAAAACTTAAGTTTACGTACCAGATCGGCCGCCAACTCAAAATTCTGCTCATTGTAGGCTTTTTCAAAGCTCAAGCTCAAGTCACTTCGCTTTTGTTTCAGTAACTTACTTAAATCTTCGATTGCTTTTTCGGGATCACTGACAGTTTCAATTTCAGCTAACTGCTCACGCAGTTCAATCTGACTCATCAAAAACTCAATGTCATTAATGGTTTGTTGCTCACCCGCTATTTCAACGCCCTGCAAACTCAACAAATATTGTGCCCGCAATAAAGGGTCTTTTAAGGTTTGATAAGCATCGTTAATTTGAGTCGCCCGTTGCATTGCAAGGGCTTGCGCTTCAGCGTCATCAACCACAAACTTATCGGGATGAAACTTCTGTTGTAGCTCTCTATAACAAGCAGCTAAACCTTGCAGGTCTAGCTGATTTGAAGGCTTTAGAGAGAACATTTCGAAATAATTCATAGCGTATTCCATTTAAACGCTAAAGCTCTCTCCGCAGCCACACTCTCCGGATATATTGGGATTATTAAATACAAAGCCTTCATTTAAGCCTTCTTTAACAAAATCCAATTCAGTGCCATCAATGTAAAGTAAGCTCTTTTCGTCAACAATCACATTCACGCCATGGCTTTGGAAAACTTTGTCGTCTTCAGCTAACTGGTCAACAAACTCCAAAATGTAAGCCATTCCTGAACATCCTGAGGTTTTCACGCCTAAGC
Source organism: Agarivorans sp. QJM3NY_33 (assembly GCF_050870865.2). Lineage (NCBI taxonomy): Bacteria > Pseudomonadati > Pseudomonadota > Gammaproteobacteria > Alteromonadales > Alteromonadaceae > Agarivorans > Agarivorans sp. QJM3NY_33. The sequence goes on along the minus strand of NZ_CP194039.2, from coordinate 1,563,987 downwards.
GCACCCCTTTACCGACACCTCGATTACCCAAGAACTGACTCACGTGGCTTGCTGCAGCTTCGGTTAATGATACAGCCATACTGGCTCCTTTATCGATTAAGCGTTTTTCTTTTTATAATCGGCTATCGCCGCTTTGATAGCATCTTCCGCTAAAATAGAACAGTGGATTTTCACTGGCGGTAAGGCTAACTCTTCTGCGATATCAGTATTCTTCAGCGTTTCTGCTTCAGCTAAACTTTTGCCCTTTACCCACTCTGTTACCAATGAGCTTGACGCAATCGCTGAACCACAGCCATAAGTTTTGAAACGCGCGTCTTCAATAATACCACTATCACTCACTTTTAATTGTAGTTTCATCACGTCACCACAAGCAGGTGCCCCAACCATACCCGTACCGATATGATTGTCCTCTTTGTCTTCGAAAGCACCAACATTTCTTGGGTTTTCGTAATGATCGATTACCTTTTCACTATAAGCCATGATATTTCTCCAAATCCGTTAATGATTGTGCTTAGTGGTGTGCCCACTCGACCTGACTCAGGTCTACTCCGTCTTTAAACATGTCCCAAAGTGGAGACATATCGCGGAGACGCCCAATTCCTTCATTAATTACTTTCACTGCATAATCTATTTCTTCTTCGGTCGTGAAACGGCCAAAGGAAAAACGAATCGAGCTGTGGGCTAATTCATCATCAAGGCCTAGCGCTCGAAGTACATAAGAGGGCTCTAAGCTTGCTGAAGTACATGCTGAACCTGAAGATACCGCCAAATCTTTCAAGGCCATAATCAATGATTCGCCTTCTACATACGCAAAACTCACGTTTAAGTTACCAACCACTCGCTGCTCAAAATCACCGTTGATGTAGGTTTCTTCGATATCTTTAATACCAGCCCAGAAACGGTCTCTTAGTGCATGAAGATGTTCTTCATCTTTAGCCATTTCTCGTTTGGCAATCGCAAACGCTTCCCCCATACCGACTATTTGATGAGTTGGTAAGGTGCCTGAGCGCATACCGCGTTCATGACCACCGCCATGCATTTGTGCTTCTAAGCGGATCCGTGGTTTACGTTGAACATACAAGGCACCAATGCCCTTTGGTCCATAAACCTTATGCGCCGAAAAAGACATCATATCCACTGGTAAAGCTTGCAGATTAATGTCAATTTTACCCGCACTTTGGGCCGCATCAACATGGAATAAAATCTTACGAGAACGGCACAACTCACCAATGGCCTGAATGTCTTGAATAACACCGATTTCATTATTAACATGCATGATGCTGACTAATACCGTGTCATCACGCATCGCATCGTTTAACTTCGACAAATCAATAATGCCATTACTTTCTGGTTCTAGATAAGTAAGCTCAAAACCTTCTCGCTCTAGCTGACGACATGTATCTAGCACAGCCTTATGTTCTGTTTTACAGGTAATAACGTGCTTGCCCTTTTTACTATAGAAGTGTGCAGCACCTTTAATGGCAAGGTTATTTGATTCGGTCGCACCAGAGGTAAACACAATCTCACGAGGGTCGGCATTCACCAGTTCGGCGACTTGGTTACGCGCAATATCGACAGCCTCTTCAGCCTGCCAACCAAATCGATGGGAACGAGATGCGGGATTACCGTATACGCCATCGACACTTAGGTACTGCATCATCTTTTCAGCAACTCGAGGATCGACGGGAGTGGTTGCTGAATAATCAAGATAAATTGGCAATTTCATTAAAGTTCTCCATTACAACTCGGCGCAAGCCAAGCCTCATAAACTAATTTGTATGGTATTGGTATCAACATGTTTGGATTGGTCTTGACTAAGCGCCAGATTGGCGATTTGCCGTTCTCGCATTAATCCACCTAAACTGATGTTATCCAGAAAATCGGCGATACGCTCACTCAGATCATTCCAAAGCGAGTGGGTTAAACAGGGTTTCCCCCCTTTACAGTCAGCAGTGCCTAAACAACGAGTCGCATCAATCGACTCATCCACGGCATGGATCACCATCCCAACAGCAATGTCATCGGCATCCATCCCTAAACGATAACCACCGCCAGGACCCCGCACGCTGCTCACTAAACCTTGTTTGCGTAACTTTGAAAAAAGCTGTTCCAAATAAGACAAAGAAATCCCTTGCCTCTCAGAAATATCAGCCAAAGAAACCGGACCATCTTCCATATGCAGAGCAACGTCAAGCATCGCTGTAACAGCATATCGTCCCTTAGACGTTAAGCGCATAATCAACCTATTTATCGCGTGAACTTGCGCACAATCTTTTCATACCCTACTGTTTTAGTCAAGTATAAAACCCTATGCATTACTCAGGTTTATTTTTCAGACTTAGGGATATGTTTATCGAACGAAGTCAAAATGCCACGCATCACATTAAGCTCTTGTTTTTCCATGCGAATACGGTTAAACATTCGACGGACTTTTTCCATTACTTTACCGGGGTGAGGTTTAATAATGAATCCACTGTCGGCGATACTTTGCTCAAAGTGTTGATAAAATCGCTCTAAGTCATCGGCATGCGGGTAGTCCACGACAACATCGCTCGAAGTATAGGTATTTTGTAATTCTAGATGAGCCATTCTTACTTCATAACTGAGTAATTGTACTGCCATCGCCAAATTCAAAGAACTGTATTCGGGATTGGCTGGGACACAAACATGAAAATGGCACTGCTGTAACTCAGTATTATTTAAGCCACTACTTTCTCGACCAAATACAATTGCCACTTGACCTTGCTGTGCTTCTGTTGCCAATTTAACTCCGGCTTCTCGGCCATCGACCATTGGCCAATCTAAAGTCCGAGAACGAGCACTTGCGCCAATGACTAACTGACAATCGGCAACGGCATCCGCTAATTCATCAACGATAGTGGTACCGCCCAGAACATCTGAAGCCCCAGCGGATAAGGCCACCGACTTACCATCAATTTCGGCTTGCGGGGCCACTAAATATAACTGACTGATCCCCATGGTTTTCATAGCTCTAGCTGCAGAACCAATATTACCACTATGGCTGGTGCCTACTAAAACCACTCGAACATTTTCCAACATTATGATTACTTCACCCTAAATTTGATGCCGCCGATTGTAACATAGCCTCTGTGTGAGCAGCCAGTAGCGGCTCAGTTGGAAAAAGTTCACCTACACGGTCTATAATCGATTGAGTTTGTTTCAGTGATTCTCTATAATCCGGCGGTTATTTAATGTTCTTTCTACAAATTGGTGGTAATTCATGCATGCTATGCTAAATATTGCGATTCGCGCTGCGCGAAACGCAGGCAAAGTCGTAACTCAAGCTTACGCACAGTTAGACAAAATAGAAACAACAACTAAAGGTGCTAACGACTACGTTACGAATGTTGATAAAGCGGCCGAAAAAACGATTATCGACACGCTACGTAACGCTTTCCCTGATCATTCGATCATTGCGGAAGAAAGCGGCGTAAGTACAGGCAAGGATGATGAATACCAGTGGGTCATCGACCCATTGGATGGAACCACCAATTTTATCAAAGGAATTCCTCACTTTTCCATTTCTATTGCACTACGTGTCCGCGGTAAAACCGAACACGGCGTCGTATATGATCCCCTGCGAAATGAGTTATTCGCGGCCTCTCGTGGTAAAGGTGCTCAACTGAATGGCTACCGCTTGCGGGTAAACAAAGCAAAAGATCTTGAAAACACCCTCATAGCTACTGGCTTTCCGTTTAAGCGCAAACACTACATTGAAAGTTATCTGCCGATGTTCGCCGCAATTTTCGCCGAATGCAGCGATATTCGCCGCACGGGTTCGGCAGCGCTTGATCTTGCCTATGTGGCTGCTGGCCGCCACGATGGTTTCTTCGAATTAAACCTAAAACCTTGGGACATCGCCGCAGGAGAGTTAATCGCTCGTGAAGCTGGCGCAATAGTGACAGACTTTGTCGGTAATACTGAATTTTACCAAAGCGGTAATGTCGTTTGTGCAAGTCCCAAGGTACTCAAACATATGTTGGCTTGCATTCGTCCTCATTTAACCGATGCAATTAAAGCTTAAACACATATCCGAGCAATAAAAACCAGTTGTTAATCACAACTGGTTTTTTAAATCCTTCAAACCGTTCGACCCACTGCCAAATCGCTTAGCAGCATCAGTAGCACTAAGCTCCTCCTGGTTCTCCGGTGAACTTCACCAATACATCTTCATCGGTCACTATCGCCTGACACGCTAAGCGATACTTTGGTGGCATATCGCTCACAGATGCACGTTCAGCATCTTTTTCAGATAGTTTACCAATACTCTTAAGCCCCTCCCGTTCTTTATCTGTCAACATAGCACCTTTAATATGATCACCATCTAAATGGGTCACTTCCACCAAACATGAGCCACAACGCCCATCTTTACATTCGTGGGGAATTTTCACCCCATGATCTTCCGCTAAACCTAGCAACGCATCACGCTTACCTGCAACCGCCGTTACTTTCTTGTTCTTACGCATCACTGGCGAAGAAAAATACACAGTAGCCATACAACATTCCTTGTAAGTAATTAAAAGACTGCTCATTTGAGTCCAATTAGATGCCCCCAAGCGACCATCGTCACCAGTGATGAGCGGCCCCTTACCGGCTGAGAGTGAAAATATTAGACTCCCTTCCAGATAGAACGCAGCGCGTCATCACGCGATCGACATACTAGATGACACTCATTTACGACCACATCCAGCTCCAATTGCGATTAAGCTAAAACGCTTATCCAGCAGTTCTCAGCCAAGTCATTCAGACACATAAACCAGGTACTCAAATAGCCCTTCGCTCATTGCAAATGCTAAGCCAGTGGCGAATTTCGCGCACAGTTCAGGTGGTGTTTCGTAGAAATATAGAATTTGTATTTAAAACAACATCATAAAAATGCCATCGATAGGATGCGGGTCCCCACCAAAAGGATATTGATTGAGGCTTAATGTGGGACTCGCAAGAGGATTAGCTTCAAACAGACAAAATGCTCTAAAAACGACAATCCAGATGAATATAAATTGGCAATATTAAAGTCTCGATGTCGGTAATAAATGCTAAAGCAGGTATCGGTACAACATTGTAAAAATAAGCCAAGGGAGGCAGCAGTAAAATAAGATAATAACTTGGTTAAGCCTTACCGAAGCGATTTAACCAAGGTTATTTAGCTGAAATGAAGGAAAAGTATTTCGCGCGTCTAATCAGCATCTAAATCAAAACTATCACTACCCATCTCAACACGCTCTAACTGCAGCTCCAAAAAAGCGATACGCTTAACAAACTCGCCCAGCAGTGCATCTTTGATTTCCAGTAGTTCAAGAACGGTCATTGGCTCGCGCCAGTCCGGGTGTTCCACCGCTAACTCAGCTTTCGCATAAGCCTGGTTGGCTTCGCTTTGATCAAAGTAATAATGAGTCTGTTCTGCAACATCAAAGGCATAAATCATGGTCGTCGCAAGCGCTGACATCTTATGACTCCTCTAAGGGATAATTCGCTTCTCGCCAACCGCGGATCCCGCCGTCCATAGAGATGACTTGGGTATACCCCATTTTGACCAAATTATCGGCACTTAAGGCCGAACGAAAACCGCCCCCACAGTAAATAACAATCATACTATCTAACTCGGGAATCACTTGCTCAATATCACGTTCCAAAATCCCTCGCCCCATGTATTGAGCTCCCGGAATGCGGCTTTTCTGCCATTCGTCCTGTTCACGATTATCAATCAAATGAAAAGCCAAACCTTGGTCGAGCCACTGCTTTACCTGATGCACATCACATTCTTTGATACGACGACGACAGTCATCGACCAAAGCTAAAAACCGCGGATTGTGAGCCATTTTTTTCTCCTTAAAAAAAACCCGCCAGCGGCGGGTTTATGTGACTACATGATGGGGTCTTGGTCGGCGCCTTCTTTTTCTTCCAGCTCCTTAGGCATAAAGTCTTCTTTCTTAATTCCTAAGTACAAGGCCAGCGTACTAGCGACGTATATCGACGAGTGGGTACCAATAAACACACCAAATAACAATGCAGTAGCAAAGTTATGAATTAACGAACCGCCCAATACGAACAACGATATTAATACCATAATCGTGGTTAAAGAAGTTACGATGGTCCGATTAAAGGTTTGAGTCAGCGAAACATCAATAATTTCAACTGGATCACCCTTACGCAATTTACGGAAGTTCTCACGGATCCGGTCCGATACCACGATGGTATCGTTCAGTGAGTAACCCACCACGGTTAATAAGGCCGCGATCACGGTTAGGTCAAACTCCAACTGCAAGAAGGAGAACAAACCTAAAGTAGCAATCACATCGTGTCCCAGTGCGAGTACCGCCCCCACAGCCATACGCCATTCAAAGCGCATTGCCACATAGAGCAAAATACAAGCCAGCGCAGCAATAATCGCCAAACCGCCTTGCTCAGCTAACTCTTTTCCAACCGTTGGGCCAACGAACTCAATTCGGCGCATTTGCACCTGAGCATCAACCTGATCGCGCAGCAATCCCATGATACTGTCGCCTAAGTGCTGACTATCTAGACCTTCACGAGGCATCATTCGCAACAACACTTGGGTTTGCGAACCAAAGTACTGTGCCACAATGTCTGGATATCCGTTCTTGCTCATCACATCACGAACTAAGGGTAGATCGGCAGGCTGTTGAAACTCAACTTCAATCAACGTACCACCGGTGAAATCTAGCCCCCAATTGATTTTATTAATGGCTAAACTGGCCACCGATGCCACCATTAACAAAATGGTAAACCAAATAAATGGTTTGCGGTGCGCCATAAAGGGCACCGTGCCTTTGGGCTTAAATAAATAAAACACGTTGTTGCTCCTAGATAGACAGCTTGTCTATTTTCTTACCGCCCCAAATCCAGTTAACCACCACGCGGGTGCCAACAATAGCAGTAAACATTGAAGTCGCAATACCAATAGCAAGTGTCACCGCGAAGCCTTTCACTGCACCCGTACCAATCGCAAACAAAATGATTGCGGTAATGAAGGTGGTAATATTGGCGTCAGAAATGGTTGATAAGGCATTACTGTAGCCATGATGAATCGCTTGCTGAGGACTACGTCCATCGGCTAATTCTTCACGAATACGCTCGAAGATCAATACATTGGCATCCACCGCCATACCTACGGTTAATACAATACCGGCCATACCAGGCAAGGTTAAAGTTGCCCCTGGGATCATCGACATAAAGCCAATAATCATTCCAACGTTCACAATCAATGCAAAGTTCGCAACCAAGCCAAACTTACGATAGTAAAGCGGCATAAACACCAACAAGGATATCAAACCAAAGACAATCGCTAAGAAACCTTTATCGATATTGTCCTGACCAAGGCTTGGCCCAACAGTACGTTCTTCAACAATTTGGATCGGAGCAATCAAGGCGCCTGCTCGCAATAACAAGGCTAGATTTTTAGCTTCTGCTGGTGAGTCAATGCCGGTGATCCGGAAGCTACGTCCCAAACGAGATTGGATAGTTGCAACGTTAATCACTTCTTCCTGACGTTTCAGTATTGACTTACCCTCTTCATCTTTCTTGCCTGTCGGCTTGTACTCGATGAATAACGTTGCCATAGATTGACCCACATTATCTTTAGTAAATGCGGCCATCTTGCTGCCACCTTGACTATCGAGGCTAATATTCACCTGAGGTCGACTGTATTCATCAAAGCCTGACTGTGCGCCAACAATATGATCGCCGGTGAGGATTACTTGGTTTTTTAGCACCACAGGTGAACCATCAACTCGTTTCGCCAATTGCGATCCTGGTGGCACTCGACCGACCATCGCATCACGAACATCAGCGTCTACGTTGACCATTCTGAATTCTAAAGTCGCTGTCGCACCCAAAATTTCTTTCGCGCGAGCAGTATCTTGAACACCAGGTAGCTGCACCACAATCCGATCGGAACCTTGACGTTGAACTTGCGGTTCAGCAACACCTAACTCGTTTACCCGGTTACGGATAATCGTGATGTTTTGCTGCAGCGCATATTCTCGAGTTTCTTTCAACTTCTGCTCGGTCATTTTCGCACTCAAACGAAACTGTTCACCCTCACTAATATCAGAGATTTGATACTCTTTATATTTGCGATTTAAGAAGCTAACGGCTTTATCCAAAGTGGCTTGATCGCGGAAACTAACCACCACAGCCTCACCTTGTGAACGAACCCCAGAATAACGTAATTTTTCGCCGCGAAGATCGGTACGGAAATCTTGAATCATTCCCTCTTGCGCCTTGCTAATGGCCGCTTTCATGTCCACTTCCATCAAAAAGTGCACACCACCACGTAAATCCAGACCGAGTTTAAGCGGTCCTGCACCAATGGCATCTAGCCAACCGGGTGTTGCAGGGGCAAGGTTTAGGGCAACAACATAATCTTCACCAAGCAAATCATGTAATAAACTCTTTACCTTAAGCTGGTCAGCATCGTTGCGCAAACGCACCAAAGCGAGTCCATTTTCAAAGCCAACAGAGCGAAAATCGATGGACTGCTGCGTAAGGTAATTTCGAATCTCATCTAGTTGGGCTAACTCAACTTGAGCGCCCCGAGTGCCTGATACTTGTACGGCAGGATCCTCACCGTATAAGTTTGGCATGGCGTAAAGAAAACCGATGGCGATCAAAACGATCACCATCCAATTCTTCCACCACGGGTATTTGTTTAACAAAATAATATCCCTAGTGACAAATTTGTAACTACAGAGATTTCAACGTGCCTTTTGGCAGAACCGCTGAAACAAAGTCGCGCTTAATGGTGACTGTAGTGTCATCACTTAAGCTCAGTTGCAGATAATCCGCCTCATCAGAAATCTTGATGATTTTACCGACCAAACCACCGGTAGTTAGCACCTCATCACCCTTAGATAAGGAAGACATTAGGTTTTTATGTTCTTTTACACGCTTGGACTGTGGACGATAAATCATGAAATAGAAAATCACCGCAAAGATGACCATCATGAAAATTAATTCCATGCCACCACCAGCTGGTGATATGGCGCCGCCTTCGGCATATGCTGGAGAAATAAATAAGCTCATTGTTACCCTCATTACTAATTAAAAAAACTAAGATACAAAACAACTATCTTATTAAATGGAGACTGACCAAGCAAAAACAAGGCTTTACTGGTCAATCGAGCATTAATCAGCCAAAGGCGGGACTTCTCGACCCAACTTGGCGTAAAACGCGGCTACAAAATCGTCTAACTTACCGTCGGCTATCGCCTCACGTAAACCTTGCATCAAACGTTGGTAGTGACGCAAGTTATGAATGGTATTCAAACGAGCGCCAAGGATTTCATTACACTTATCTAAATGATGCAAGTAGGAACGAGAATAATTTTGACAGGTATAACAATCACACTCTTTATCTAAGGTACTGGTATCGTCACGATGGCGTGCATTACGGATCTTCACCACCCCGTCACTGGTGAATAGATGACCATTGCGCGCATTACGTGTCGGCATAACACAGTCAAACATATCCACGCCACGGCGTACACCTTCCACCAAATCTTCGGGTTTACCAACCCCCATTAAATAACGAGGCTTATCTTCAGGAACCTTAACCGCAACATAATCAAGAATGCGGTGCATATCTTCTTTCGGTTCACCGACAGCTAAGCCGCCAATGGCATAACCGTCAAAACCGATTTGAGTCAAACCTTCCAAAGAAACATCGCGTAGATGCTCATAAACTCCACCCTGAATGATCCCAAACAAAGCATTTTTGTTGCCTAACTCATCATGACGCTGACGTGAACGAGCAGCCCAGCGTAACGACATTAACATCGACTTTTCGGCTTCATCTTCAGTCGCAGGATAAGGTGTACATTCATCAAAAATCATCACGATATCGGAACCTAAATCGTTTTGAATTTCCATAGACGTTTCAGGACTCAAAAAGATCTTTGCACCATTGACCGGGTTTCGAAAATGTACCCCTTCTTCGGTAATTTTTCGAATATCACCCAGACTAAAGACTTGGAAACCGCCGGAATCGGTCAAAATTGGCCCCTGCCAATTCATAAAGTCATGCAAGTCGCCATGCGCGCGCATCACCTCTTGTCCCGGACGCAACCACAAGTGAAAAGTATTGCCTAATAGGATTTCAGCGCCACTTTGTGATACTTCTTCAGGGGTCATACCTTTTACGGTACCATAAGTCCCTACAGGCATGAATGCTGGTGTTTCAACACTCCCCCGTTCAAACACTAAACGGCCACGGCGAGCTTTGCCGTCTTTTGCTAATAGCTGGTATTTCATTACTTGCCTCAAGGTCAGATAAACAGTCCGACTGTCGTTAAATTATGCTTCTTTACTGGTAATGAACATCGCATCACCATAGCTAAAGAAGCGGTATTGGTTATCGATAGCCGTCTGATAAGCTCGGCTAACGTTATCTTTGCCAGCGAAGGCTGACACCAACATGATTAAGGTTGACTCGGGTAAATGGAAATTGGTCACCATCGCATCCACTAGCTCAAATTGATAACCGGGGAAAATAAAAATATCGGTTTCTGCAGCGTAGGCTTGCAGGGCCTGCCCTTTAAGCTTTGCATCTTTAGCTGCACTTTCTAGAGAGCGTACCGAAGTGGTACCAACTGCAATCACCCGCCCTCCTCTTGCTTTAGTCGCAACAATTTTATCCACCACCGCTTGGCTCACTTCGGCATATTCAGAGTGCATCACATGCTGATCGATAGATTCAACTTTCACCGGCTGAAAAGTACCAGCCCCCACATGTAAAGTCACAAAGGCAGTATCTGCGCCTTTGGCTTTAATCTGTGCGAGTAAGTCTTCATCAAAATGTAATCCGGCGGTGGGGGCCGCAACCGCGCCCGGCTTTTCGTTATAAACCGTTTGATAGCGTTCCTTATCGGCATCTTCGTCAGGACGATCGATATAGGGGGGAAGCGGCATATGACCATGCTGTTCAAGTAATTCTAAGACCGTCGCTGAGTCATCAAAACGCAGTTCAAATAAAGCGCCGTGACGGGCCAACATCGTCGCATCAAAAGCATCCGCTAAACGTATTTCGCTGCCCGGTTTCGGCGATTTGGAAGCACGAACATGGGCTAATACTCGATGCTCATCAAGCACACGCTCTATAAGTACTTCTAGTTTGCCACCCGTCGCTTTCTGGCCAAACAAACGGGCTGGGATCACTCGGGTATTATTAAACACCAATAGATCATCAGCTTGAATATGCTCCAACAAATCTGGAAATTGTTGGTGTTGCACCTCGCCCGTTTGACCATTGAGACAAAGTAAACGACTATCTCGGCGTTGCTGTTTTGGGTAACGAGCAATCAGCTCATCGGGAAGGTCAAAAGAAAAATCGGCAACGCGCATCACAGGTACAACTCTTTGGCATGAATAATAATTTACAAGCCAAGGATTTTAGTGATTGCAGTCAGTAATAGCAAGGTTTAGCGCCGTGAATTAGCACCTAATCGCCCCCTCCTGAATAGCCAAAGCGGTAAGCTCAACACCAGCAACCAAGCTGCAGCGCCTCCACCGCTACTATCAGACGAGGCATTAGGTGCTATCTCGGCACAAGCGATAGTAATATTATCCTGTTGGCTGAGAATATCGCTAATCCAACCACAAACACGCCCAATATCCGTATAAACGCCAGGGAGCCCCTGACAAGCGAGACTCCCCCAACTCACGATCCCGAGTAAACGATAGTCTTCTCCTTGATTAACAAATACCGGACCACCGCTATCCCCTGCGCAAGCATCCTGATCGGTGCCGTAGGCGCAAAACATTCGATCGGTTAATTTTGAGCTTCCCCAATAATTAGCACATTGTTGAGGGCTGATTAAACGCAAGTTACCTTGCTGCAATACATCGGGATATACCGGATGAAAAGGATCGGAATTAATTCTGCCAAAACCAATCACCGTCATAAAACTTCCCAGCATGGAACTCTCACTAAGCATATTTAGATTAATGATCGGGAATTCACCTTGTTGAAACTCCGACAGCCTTAACAAACTGATATCATAATCAAAATTGGGGCCATCCATGGTGGGACTAATATACTGAGGATGCTGATAAATTTCACTCACCGTCACCGACTGCGCATCGAGGGGAGTGGTTCGTAGCAATCCGCCTAACACCACCGTAACCTGTTCTGGCGCAACCTGGGCGTTGGGAGCATAAGACCGATAGGTACAATGCGCAGCCGTCACCACCCATGACTCTGCAATTAATACCCCGCCACACCGCACATTACCTAAAAAGACCTGCGCCATCCACGGGTAAACTTGGGGAGCATCATAACCACCAACAATAAAGGGGGTCACAATAGGAATAGAAGGTGATTCAAGTTTCGCTTGAACAGAAAAACTCACGCTAAACAACAAGACAACAAGCAACTTTTTAAGCATTGCACTGGTCCTAAAGTTCGGGGGTTGAGTCACCTCCGCGTAAGTTTACTGGTTCTGGGTCACCTAAGAAGTGGGGCTGGGTGTTAAATATATGTAAATCTATTAGAGCCTTGGCTCTAGCCAATACTTCTCGTAAACGCACTCGCCAATGAAACTCAGAAGGCGCATCATCCACCACATAGCCATAGGCTTCAATACCGTATTGATTTGCTATGTATAAAGCCCGTTCGACATGAAACTGCTGAGAAACAATAATCAAGGCTTGTTGCCCGAATACTTGTTTTGCCCGCACAACTGAGTCAAAGGTTCGAAAGCCTGCATAGTCCAAAGCTATATTCTCGCGTGGCACATTTAACCGCAACACATCGTTTAACATGGTAATAGGTTCATTATAGTAGCGGGTGGCATTATCGCCACTGAGGATCAATGCGCGCACTTTGTGGGTATGGTAGAGTTTTGCTGCCGCTTCCACACGAAACTGATAGTAGGTATTAAGCCGTTTACCTACATACTTACTGGTCCCAAGCACCAGAGCCACAGGCTCCGCAGGGAGCTGTTCCATGTCACGAAACCACTGACCGGCGACTTGCTTTGAAATATAACGGTCGATGACAACGAGACTTAGCAACATCGCTACGATAACCAGCAGCAATACGCCAAGAAATTGTTTCAATGTACATCTCCGCCCATAATTACAAGGTCAACCATGCTAGCACAAGCTCAAGCATCGAATAAACATAAGCTTTTTGCTTTCGTCATGTTCCATATAACAAACAAGCCGCTTGACTCCCAAGTATTAATTGTTTATTAAATCAACAAACCGTCTCAAGGAAAAATAACTGATGAAGATAAAAAATAGCACGAGCCATTTTGGTATGATATCAAAGCTATTTCATTGGCTTATGGCAGCATTATTTATAGCTCAAATTGGCATTGCTTTATACATGGACGAAATGCAGAGAGGTCCTGATAAATGGGAGATGATCGGTTTGCATAAGGCCATCGGCGTATTGCTATTGTTATGTGTGTTAGCGCGAATAGTGTGGCATAGAATCAGCGCAGCGCCTGTCCCTCTGGGGATGGGGTTAATGCTCAGCCTCGCCAAATTAGGTCACCACGCCTTGTATTTACTCATGTTAATCATGCCAATATCCGGCGTAATCATGTCCGTTTCAGGTGGACATAACATCAACTTTTTCGACTTTTTTACCATTAGTGGTTGGGCCGAAAAATCACCGACCATCAACAGTATTAGTGGGACCATCCATGAGGTTGCGGCAACCGTTTTATACTTAGTATTAGCGGCACATATATTAGCCGCCTTGTATCACCATTTTGTGGTCAAAGACGAGACGCTTAAGCGCATCACCTCCGGTTAAGCGGTATACCAAGATTCCCCAGCTGATTGACTCGCTCAATCGGCTGTATTGCCTTGGAAGCATCGACTAGCGCTTCACAACAAGCAGCGAATAACATGAATAAACCCTAAGTCAACGCAACGCGTTTACTGGCTTTTTGGTAAAACACCCGCCAGCCAGCCCAACTCGGCAACTCCCAGCGTTTAGGACCATCTTTACGTCGCCCCGCTTGATAGTGAAGCGTCACTCGCTTAACGCGAACCTCATATTCGACCTGCACACGAAGATCGGCTAAGCGTAGACTTTGAGGAAAAGCTTGTTCAAATGCTGCACGTTGCCATTCGGGGATCCCCGGAAAAGTGAGATCCTTAGCATCAATAAGACAAAGATCTTCGGCGCTCTCCAGTCCAAGTTGCTGTAAGTGTTCACTTAGCCAAAGCTCGGCATCAATGGGCTCACCGGAGCCACCGCCATTTTTTTCACCGAGACTCACCCATAAATTCCAGGCATCAACATCTTGTTGTAGACTCAGCTCAGTAAAAGACAACTCTTGCCGAGCTAAGATCCGTTTGGCAAGTGAGCGGCGATATTGTGCTGCCGTTAGCGCCAAATATTCAGACCCAATGAATCGACCAGCATAATAGCGCCGCATCAACTGCTGGCCTTGTCCGTCCAACTCACCGCTGGGCTTCAACTCGCCTAACTGATGCCGCATTAATTGTTGAATACTTACTGGCAACAAGCATAGGCCAATATTTGTCAGTTGCTTAAGTCCACGTCCCGGCGTGCTGTATTGATCTAACACCAATGCAGCCACCTGCTCATCATCAAATAAGCTTTCTCTAGCCACCTGTAATTCAGCATAACCATTGCCCATCGCCTGATGACGCTTAGCTCGGCGCACATAAGCCTGTTCACTGGCACCGCTTAATAAAGCCTCAATAATCAGCTCTCGACGATAAGGCCGAGCCTGTTTCAATTTGGCAAACCCCATCACGCTGCGTAGTTGTTCTGCCATTTCCTTCGCTTGCTTTAAGGCTTCAAGGTTCAGCTGTAACGCCTCGGGCCAAGAATGGCCACGCAACAAACTGATGGTTGCAGTCATATCACAAGCCAGCGGTTGCCACTGCTGTAATTGTTTCAAACCATGTTCCGTCTTGGGTTTCTGCCACAAACGACGATTGATGGTTAAAGCGGCAGTCAAATCAAGCATTGCTTCCTGTTCTGCCCCGCGCGGCATTAAATTAACCAGATAAGAAAAATAACTATCAATTGGTAAATTCATTAGTCGTTTGCCCAGCGAACTCAATTGACTATCACTCGCCAAAGCCTGCATTTTGGCTAAATTTTGGCTCGCGATCCGTAACGATTTATCCGGTAAAGCTTCTAGAAATGCTAACTGCGTGAGTGCTTTGCCACAACTCGCAGCAAACAGCATCGGTTCCAGCAGTTCTTCACGCTGCATCTGTGGTGGAGTGACCGCTTCAAAAGGTGCGTATTCGCCCCACAAACGATAACAATGACCCGAGCGCACCCGGCCAGCTCGACCACGACGCTGTTCACTACTGGCTCGTGAAATCCGCTCTAAGCTAAGCACCGTACGCCCTGCCCGCTGCTTGGTTCGCCGCTCTAAACCTGAATCAATCACCGTGCTAATCGCTGGAATGGTTAAACTTGTTTCGGCCACATTGGTGGCTAAGATCACCCGGCGTGCTCGCTCCCCATCGATTGCCGTTAGCAAGTACTGACGCTCTGAGGCGCTAATGGTGGCGTGCAAAGGTAAGATTTCGGCATCGATTCCCGACAAGCTGGTTTGACAGGCTTGAATTTCTGCGCGCCCCGGTAAAAACACCAAAATATCGCCGTCATCTTTAAGCATGGCTTGTTCAACACAAGCGCTTACTCGTTCGGTCAAATGCTGTAAGTCGGGTAAATGATGGGCTTGTTTGGCGATATAACTGAGCGACACGGGGTATTCGCGTCCACGGGCCTGTATCGCTTTAGCTCCCAAATAATCACATAATTTCGCGCCTTCCAAAGTCGCCGACGTCACGACGATCCGTAATGGTAAATCTTTCACTAAAGCGAGTAATAAATCACTATCCCAACGACGCTCATGAAACTCATCGATCATGATCACTGCATAATTGGCTAAGTTATTTTCTGCCAACCAATGCAAGGCAATACCCGGTGTCACATAGGCAATGTCGGTGGTCGAGGTCAGCGTGGAAGCAAAGCGAATGGCATAGCCAACTTCGGTAGTTCCCTGTTCTACACGCTCTTGCTGCGCCACATAAGCCGCCAGAGCTTCGCAAGCAATTCGTCTGGGCTGCACCACCAAAACTTTACCAAACTGACTCGCCCAACGAGGTAAACGAGTTGACTTCCCTGAACCAGTAGCCGCTTCCACCACCACATGATTATCCGCTAAATCCGATAAAAATTTCGACTTAATACTATCAATCGGTAACGATCTTGTTTCTGCCCGAACCACCAAACGCCCACATCTATCTACAACAAATAATGGCCAAATATTACCCCTAGCTCAGCTGACATACTAGTTTTAGAAAAGTCATGCTGGTTTTATGGACCATTTTCAGCTCCGCAAGAGATGAAGCTTGTTCATTCAAGCCTCAATGCCCTCCCCATCTTAGGTTGCCAGGCGTTGGCAAGACAAACTTGCTTGAATAAAACCGGTAAAAAAGACAATAAAATAAAACCTTCTGGTAACACTTGATTGCTTTATCCAAAGTTCAGACTATTTTAATCACCCTCTGATACGGTAATATATTATTTAAGTACTTAGTTGATGTAGGAACATCCATGAATTTTTCGAAGCTAGGAAGTAGCAATTTATCGGTATCGCGAGTTTGCCTAGGCAGTATGACTTGGGGTGTACAAAACAACCAACAAGACGCAAATCAACAAATTGAATATGCTATCAGTCAAGGCGTGAATTTCATCGATACAGCCGAAATGTACGCCATCCCTCCAACCGCAGAGACCTACGGAAAAACCGAACAGATCATCGGCCAATGGCTCAAAGAAAATCCAAACCAGCGTAAAGATTTGATTATCGCGAGTAAGATTGCTGGGCCAGGCATTGAATGGGTTCGCGACGGTGGGCCAATTAATGCAAAAGCCATTGAGCTCGCAGTTGACGCCTCCTTACAACGGCTCAATACCGATTACATTGATCTATACCAATTACATTGGCCAAATCGCTTAATGCCTCACTTTGGAAAACACTGGCCAAATCAAATCCAATTTACTCAGTTAGACGCGGCCGATCACCAAGCCCAAATGCTCGATATTTTACAAGGATTACAACGTTGTATTGACGCGGGTAAAATTCGCCATTGTGGTCTATCCGACGACAGCACTTGGGGAGTTAATACCTACCTTAAGTTGAGCGAAAGCCATAATTTACCGAGAATGGTATCCATTCAAAATGAGTTTAGCCTGCTACAAACCAAGGATTGGCCATATTTGATCGAGAACTGTGTGCATGAACAAATCGCCTATCTTCCCTGGTCCCCACTTTGTACAGGCTTACTCACTGGCAAATATGCCAATGGGCAGCGCCCAGAAGGGAGTCGCTGGTCACTAACTCAACGTAAGGGTCTATTCCGTAATACCGAGCTCTGCCACGAAGCGGTTGCTGAATATGTAGAGATTGCCAAGCAACATGGCTACACCCCAGCGCAACTCGCCTTGGCTTGGTGTGACCAAGTAGATGGAGTCAC
Organism: Agarivorans sp. QJM3NY_33; assembly: GCF_050870865.2. Lineage (NCBI taxonomy): Bacteria > Pseudomonadati > Pseudomonadota > Gammaproteobacteria > Alteromonadales > Alteromonadaceae > Agarivorans > Agarivorans sp. QJM3NY_33. The sequence continues at coordinate 1,546,458 of NZ_CP194039.2, read as the reverse complement.
CTCTACCATTATTGGCGCAACCAACATGCAGCAATTGGAAGAAGATATTTTGGCCTTTTCGAAACCACTTAGCTCTCGGGCCTTAAGCGATATAGGTAAAGTGCTAACTCGCTACCCAGCCCCCTTCTAAGCAGCAGCTTAAAACATCGGATTTGGACACCCCATAAGCAACCGCCAATGATTTCAGCGACGGTTGCTTATCACTAGGGCACTCGGTGTTCTGGTCTAAAGTCAAAATCTGTATTCAGCCAAAGCGGCCTTCATCGGTAGATCCTGAATGGATTTTCGATTTACGCAAGGCCGCTTCAACCTGCTCATTATTTTCCGCCAGCGAAGCCATTTTCTTAGTCATGCCATATAACAGCCATCGGTGCCAAGGGGCAAAGAAATACCAATAAACCAAACCCCAAAATCCTGCGGGATGCCAGTATAAGCCCACCTCTATACGGCTACGCTGACTATCTAGCGGCTCAATAGTAATTTGCATCCCACCACCACCGGGCGCTTTCATTCCGAAACCAAGCACCAAACAACGATTTTCTTCGGCGCTTAAGATAGTCCACGAGTCGACCCGCTCACCAACATTCAGATTTAAGTAATCAGTTCGGCCATGTTCTCTTCCGGGGCCGCCAAATATATAGTCGAACCACTCGCGTAAAGCCCACAGGCTATTCAAATAAAAATAGCGATGCTTACCGCCAAGTAGATTCACCACTTGCCAAATAGCTGACGGACTGGCGACGGCAACAAGCTGCTGTTTGGCTGACTTAGCGTAAAAACCATGCAAGGGAGAAAACTTTCGAAAAGTTGGCACACCATCTCGCCAACGACTTGGATAACAGAGCACCCGCTCTTCTTGAAGTACCTGAGCAATTGCCTGATCAACAGACAATAAATGTTGCGGGATTAAGCGCCGTAACTCATCGGGTTTCGCTTGCAACGGCTCAGCAAGCCCAGCAATCAGAGCCGTTGCCAATTCGCGCGATACCGAGGTAATCAAGCCTAAAGCCAGGCAAGCCAAACGGATCGGCAAGCCCGGTACAGCAATAATCTTGATCCGCGCCGCCAAAGCCTTGGCAATTTTTAACATTAACTGTCGATAAGTGAGCCATTCTGGACCCGCCGCATCCAGCACCTTACCTGCGGTCTCTGGCAACTCCGCCAAAGCTAATAAATAGTGTAATAAGTTACTCAAGGCAATCGGCGGCGTTAAGGTCTCAATCGCCCGAGGGACAAGCGCCACAGGCATATGTCCCACTAAATCCCGCATCACTTCAAAAGCCGCGGATCCTGGCGCAATAATGATCCCCGCTCGCAACTCAGTCACCGCAAGACCAGTGGACGCTAAGGCTTGGCCAGTCGCAATCCGCGCTAGCATGTGCTCTGATTTTGGTTTAGCCGATATTAAGCTACCCAAATAAATAATTCGCTTGACGCTAGCTTCTGAGGCCGCCTGGGCTAAATGCCTTGCCGCGCGAATCTCTCGATCGCAGTGACTTTGCCCATCACTCATGCCATGCATTAAGTAATAGACTAACTCGATGTCAAGCAAGGCCGAAGGCAAGCTATTGGCTTGTAGTAAATCTAAGGTGACGCGCTGACAGCTCAAATCAGACCAAGGCCAAGGTTTATTGGCATCACGAGAACTCACCCTCAGCTGGTGCCCCGCAGCAACTAAAGCCGGAACTAACTGGCGACCAACAGTACCAAAAGCACCAATCACTAAGATCCGCATCGTGATAACTCTCCATTAAACGACGACTGAGATATTGCCCTAATGCTTATCATAGCGCATTCAAACAACAGCCGATTGCACAAAATAGCGACGGGTCGGTTCCCCCTAGCCAAACCAGAACGACTTAGAGTGAGAGCCAACGCTTACTTTCACAAAAACTGCGCTAGTAAACATAAATATATTGATTTAAATCAGTACTTTGAATAAAACAGCTATTCACAATCGCAACACCATTTTTAGCCAATAGAGTAATTGAATGACTTCTCATCCCCGTTTATTACTCAGCCCTTGCTGCCTTTGCTTACTCCTCAGTGCGATTCATTTTTATCAAGCACAGCAACTGATTTATGTATTGCTATGCGTATTGAGCTTATGCAGCGTCTTAGTAAAACATCCTATTTGCCTAAGGCTCAATCAGGCGGGCATGTTGCTATTGTGTGGCGAGTGGATCAACCGCGTCGTCCAAATCTACATTCAACGAGAAGGCCTGCCTCAAGCATGGTTACAAATAGCGATTGTTGTTGGGGCTATCGGCCTCCTTCATTTCGTTTCAGCCTTATTATTTCAACATCACCGGATCCGACGTTACTTTGGTTATCCTCGACTTTATTTATTTCGCTAAGTCGATTTTGTGAACATAGTGCTTGGATTTAAGCTCGGTTATACTCGCCCCTTGATTGAATAACGTAGAGCCGCGTGTCGTGAACCGTTTCTTAAAATTGTATGCTGAGCGCAAAGCCGCAGCCACCACCCAATTTGTGGGCCGTGGTGCCCGCCGAGCCCGCTGTGCTATTTGCCAGCTGCCACAAACACATTGCTTCTGCGCACAAGCCAGATTACAGGCGAGCCAAAGTGGCTTCGCTCTGCTAATGCATAATAAAGAAGTGCTTCGGCCGAGCAATACTGGGCGATTTATCGCCGATGTGATCCCTGATACTTACGCTTTTATTTGGCAACGAACCGAAGCCTGTCAAGAGCTACTCACTCTTTGCCAACAAGTGCAATGGCAGCCCTATGTGGTTTTTCCTGCTCATTTTTGCCCACCAGAGCGAGTCAATTACCAACTCAGCTTGCCTCAAGGGGTAAAACCGCTGTTCATTATGCTCGATGGTAGCTGGCGAGAAGCACGGAAAATGTTTCACCAAAGTCCTTGGTTGGAACAATTTCCAGTGATATCGATTCATCCCAGTACAGCCTCAAACTATGGATTACGTTCTAGTTCAATCACAACACAATGGGCAACTGCGGAAGTGGCAGCTCAATTACTCGCCTTAAATGATGAAAGAGAAAACGCACAATATTTGGAACAGCGTTTTATTAAATTTACACAATTAACTTTGGCCGGAAGAAACCATTAGTTGAATGATTTCACTAACTTACTAAGAGTACATTTCAGTAGAAAACGCTCTAACATCCGCCCTAACACGAGAAAATAGCCGAACGTTTCGTGAACTAGTTCACGCATTGAAAACGTTATCAAGCAAAACTTGATTTGCGGCAATTTGTCACTAGGCTTAGCCGCATTATTGTGTGTTATGATGACAGCGCTTATTTAGGTAGAGCATAAAATATACAAATTACAAGCCCTAATAATACTAAGCAAAATAAAAAATAGAGTATTATTTCAATTGTTTCAGGAGACACGATGTCTAAAAGCACTGGTACCGTTAAGTGGTTTAACGAAAAAAAAGGATTTGGTTTTATTTCCCAAGAATCTGGAGCTGATGTGTTCGTTCACTTCCGCGCGATTCTAGGAACAGGTTTTAAATCACTTGAAGAAGGCCAGAAAGTCGCATTTGACGTTGAAGACGGTCAAAAAGGCCCACAAGCGGCCAATGTTGAAGTTGTTTAAACAACTCTCAAGCGAAGCATAATCGTTGGTTCGATTATGCTTTTTATTTACCGAATCAACTTACCTTTGACAAGCAACGCAATTTAACTCATTGAGTCAATATGGCTCCTTTCCTGAGTACCGCTTTATACCCCATCATGCGCTGTTTATACCAATCTGATTCATTATGTGATCAACTTATTGCACAGAATAAATTTGTCGGTAACCAGCCATGAAGTACCGTAACTAGAGGCTCTAATTACAAAATACATAACCCCGTTAGCGGTGATTTAAGCCAGCCACAATGAACAAATAATGAGTTAGATCGCTATGAGGCTCTAAACCTCAACGATCCCCCCCCTAAGGCGCCGTTGCTTCGGCTCACCCAATAACACAGAATATATTTTAGCCACCGCATCAGTCGCATTGCTGGCACTGACTTGCTTCGCTAAAGACTGCTCACAACATCAGCGACTAAAGAAAAACCATCCTGCTAGACAAAACCAGCGCAAAACGTCTATATTTGTCTATTCATTCAAATAAGGACAAATCATGCGTGACTTTCTGATTATCGTCCCAGAAGGTGGAATGCTATTTGAATCCACCGGGATCGCCGATCTCTTGCAATGGGCAAATAGATTTCTCACCGATAGTGGCGGCGATATCGCTTATCAAGTCACAATCGCCACCACCCAGTCTCATCATGTTGTGCATGGTTATTCTGGACTCAAGCTACTCGCGAACACACGGCTAATTGACTTAGACCCGACCATCAAGCGCCATACAATTATGGTGACAGGGCGTGGGGGAATTGAACAAGAGCGTAGCATTATTGCCGATTGGTTAAGACTTGCCGCTCCTAATGCCATACGCACCGCCTCTATTTGCGGAGGAGCGCTACTGCTTGCTCAAGCTGGACTCTTGGAGCATAGAAAGGCGACCACCCACTGGCGCCTAATTAATTTACTGGCAGAACAATACCCCAACGTCAGCGTAGAACGCGGACCAATGTTTGTTCAAGATGGTCCAGTCTGGACCTCGGCCGGAGTGACCGCTGGCTTTGATTTGACCCTAGCAATGATAGAACAAGATTGTGGCTACCACTTGGCAAGAGATGTTGCGCAAGAAATGGTGATGTTTTTACGCTGCCCCGGTGGGCAAGCCCAATTTAGTCGCTATCGCTTACCTGAGACACCCGAGCTTGGTCCAATCCGAGATCTACAAATTTGGATCCAGGAACACCTCAATCATGATCTATCGATAGAACGATTGGCTGACCGAGTCTCGATGAGTCCGCGTAACTTCGCCCGAGTATTTAGCAAGCAAACGGGCATCACCCCCGCAAAATACATTGAAGAAATCCGCTTGAACGCAGCCCGAGACAAACTTGAACAAAGCATGGATAGATTAGAGCGTATCGCCCAAGATACCGGATTGGGTAATAGCCTTAACTTACGACGGGTATTTGAACGGCATCTACAGGTTACGCCAAAAGCCTATCGTGAACGCTTCGCGATCCGCCAACCTTCAGCAGAGAATCTGTCTTAAATTGATTGTTTGTTGTCATTTATGACACCCGCATCCATATTAAAATTTTCCTCAATAACACTGATGAGGAAATAGTTATGCTAAAAGTAGGCATTAACGGCTTTGGCCGTATTGGACGCAATGTTCTTCGCGCAACCTTAAACAATGATCGGATTCAAGTCGTCGCAATTAACGATTTGACCGATAGCCATACCTTGGCACATCTACTTAAATACGACTCTTTAATGGGAGTACTTGCGGCCGATGTTGAAAACAACGATGAAACAATTTGGGTCAATGGCCAAGCCATTCGTGTATTCAATGAACGCGAGCCCGCGCAGATCCCCTGGGAGCGCTGTGACGTAGACATTGTGATTGAAGCCACAGGTTTATTCACTGACAAGTCGCAAGCCGAAAAGCATATTCAATTTGGTAAAGCCAAACGAGTGATTATTTCAGCCCCATCCAAAAATGATGCACTCACCGTTGTGATGGGCATTAACCACCAGTTGTATGATCCAAGTCAGCATTTTGTGGTAAGTAACGGGAGTTGTACCACTAATGGATTAGCCCCTGCAGCTCAGGTTCTGCATCAAATCTTTGGAATTGAACACGGTTTAATGAATACCACTCACGCTTATACTGCGAGCCAAGCGCTGCATGATCAGCCCGAAAAAGATCTACGTGGCGCACGGGCGGCGGCGTTATCCATTGTGCCCTATTCAAGCGGCGCAGCGAAAGCGATTGGCCGGGTTATTCCAGAATTAGACGGTAAACTTAATGGTTACTCACTTCGCGTGCCAGTTCCAGTCGTTTCCATCGTCGACTTGTCGGTAACATTAAAAACCGAGGTCACAGTAGAACAAGTTAATACCGCATTTAAACAGGCAGCGCAAAACGGGCCGCTAAAAGGGATCCTCGGTTATAGTGAAGAGCCTTTAGTCTCAAGTGACTATCAAGGTGATCCTCGATCTTCAATTGTCGATGGCCTCTCAACTTTAGTGATTGGTGGCAATTTAGTTAAGATCCTCGCTTGGTATGATAATGAGTGGGGATTCTCTAATCGCCTTGTTGACTTGGCTCTTTGGATGGAAAAACGAGGCTTATAAGCCTTCATAAAATAGCAATGCAGCACCATCATGCGCTGCATTGCCGCTTAAAAAGCGGTAGGTATTGGGTTGATTGAATGCCGCAGCATAAGCCCACATATTTTATCATTCAGTTGACTCTAGAATGATATAGGTGAAAATAGGCTCAATCAGCACAATGTTCAGGAGCAAGTATCACGTGAGTGGCAGCGTTCGTCATATCGAACAGCAGTTTTGGTGCAGTCAACAGCTTCCTCATCTCGAGGTAAGAACAACCTACAACAGCATGCAAGGCTACAAAGCCCATAGCCATTCAGCATTGTCTATTGGCTTGATTGAAGTCGGAACCACTTGCCTATCGATAAAAGATAAAAAAATACTTTTAAATCAAGGTGATATGGTTTTGATTCAACCACATGCGGTTCACGCTTGTAACCCTGTCAATGGCAACGCTCGTAGCTACCACATGCTCTATGTTGATGAAAGCTGGTGCTGTGAAGCACTCTCGGCATTATACCAGCGTCAAGTTGATCAAATCACATGTACCCATATTCGACTCACTGATCTGAAAATCGCAAACGAGCTTTCTTTTTTAATAAATACTTTATTAAAAAAGACCAATAAAACCAAAAACAACGCTTCGCATATAGATTCACTATTATTTGATATTCTAAATCTCTACTGTGCGCCTGTATTCAATAAAACTGACAACAACTTGGCACTTCAAATTAAGCAACATTTACTAAATAACATGGTTTCTCCGCCTTCGAACCACGATATATCTCAACAACTAGGCTGTTCAACAGAGTCTGTCATTCGCAACTTCAAGCGCTGCTTCGGTATTACGCCAAAATCGTTTCTCAATAATAGTCGGATTGAGAAGGCCAAATACCTCTTAAAATCAGGAGTAAATATTATCGATGTCGCAAGCGAAGTGGGCTATTCGGATCAAAGCCAACTGCATCGAGCTTTTGTGAACTACACCGCTTCCACACCACGCCAATATCAGCAGTTAAAGTCATTTTTCGACAATAAATCCTGACTCAATCAACCTATAGTTCGATGATTCATTAGCTATAGGTCACTTTTATCATGTTAAGTACTCTTTTACCGACCGCTTTTCCTGCGCTGGCTCTTGCCCATTTCGTTGCCTTGTTAAGCCCGGGGCAAGATTTCTTTCTGATTATTGGTCACTCCGTGAGACATAAACTGAAAGGAAGTAAATACATCTGTGTCGGTGTCGCGGCTGGAAACGCAATTTACATTGCAATCGCCATCATCGGATGGACCAGCATCCGAGACTCCCCTCAAATTTTTTCTGTTGTCGAAACCCTCGGCGCTATCTATCTATTGTGGATAGGATCCAAACTGCTCCGCAGTCAAAAAAGTGATGCCGTTCTCAAAACCAAGGAACAGAGCCTTCCTACGGTTAGTAAACAATTAGTGCTAGGGATTAACTCGGCGCTGTTAAACCCCAAAAACGCGTTATTTTATATGAGCTTAATGACGGTTATTCTGGGCAGCGAGGTCACCCTGACCCAGCAAATCTGCTCCGGTATCTGGATGGTTTTCGCGGTGTTTATCTGGGATCTTTTAGTTGCCTCAATGATAGGTCAACAGAGAGTCCAAACTTATTTAAAACGAAGCATTCACATTATAGAAAGATTCGCTGGCGGCATTCTGATCGTATTTGGAATTGCTCTGTTCATCTGAACCTTCTGAGTTCGAGAGGATCAAACGGATAGCTCCTCCAAAGTAAACCGGCAATGGACAGCAATTTGATGACCTGTCATCGGGTCACCAAATGAAGGGCGATACTCACTTTCCCCTAAACCATTAACGGCCAGTTGAGGCGATATCCACCACAATTAACAGGTCTTAAATAAGCGAGCCATAGCTTCACTTATATGAAAATGAATACACATAATATTTCGATTGATGAGTTAAATTAAGGTCAACCAAAGAGCGGTTGACCATTGCGCGGCGAAAATACATCAGGAAATGCGACAATCATGGACCGAGACTGAATCCGCGACACAAGCGGTGTTTACTCGCGCAACCTTTTTCACAAGATCGCAGTACGATCGCTGATACACCAATGAAATATCTGGTACATAGCGTATGACTATTGGGAAAGCTTTGCTGCAGAAAAATTTGATACGATGGCGGATTCACAATAGGCCTACTCAGCTTGCATCAATTGATTCAAGGCCCCCTCAATATATCAAAACGATATGATTTATTTTTTCAACGGGGTAACTTCAACGGTATCTGCTACATATCAAGTATCTAGCCGCTAATTTTTCTACCAGAGTTGTTCTCAAACCACGACTTCGTTCGCACCTTCACTGGAAAGTGTGAGTACATAACAGCCTCCATTAATGCTTGTTAGATGTAAGGCAGAGCGATTATCGAGACATTAATAGCGCTAAAATTTAGCCCTTATCGAAGCCTCCTCAATCAAGCCCTAGTGCATAAATAGCCATATCAAACGGCTAACCGCTGCAGCTCTAGGGCCAATCCTACAAATCCAGAAACCCACGTGACGATGCAAATAACATGAGCAAAGGATTTCCCCGAGTTAAGGGCGAACAGGTTCAGAGTTTAAGTCAATTCGATAAATCGCAAAACCTGCCATCGCATCAACAGCGCTAAGTTTTTCCATCTTACGTTGCTGATTTTCGGCCACAAATTGGTCAGCGAGTTCACTATCTTGAGTCTCAAAACGCACATCTAAGGTGACATCCGTCGTAATGGTTTTAAAATCCCAATTGTAATCCGCTGTTGGATCAACCATGCCCTTGTAAGTACCGGAGGCATTAGGCTGTGACTGCTCAGAAATATAAGCGGCTAATACTTCACGATTAGTATCTGGTAACTCTAATACGACATGTTCAGAACCGGTTCCCGCAAAAATGCCAGCAAACGCTCGATAGTTATTAGATGCAACTAAAAATTCTTTGTTGGCAAGTGCTTGACCAGTAATCACCACACCTTTTTCATCGGTATAGCTTAACTCGACAATCCGGCTGGCCGTCGCATTGACCAGTGCACAGTGACTGTCAAACTTGCTCGGTTGCGTGACATCAATTTTATATCTTAAGCCATCAATAACATCGAAATTATAAGTCGGGTGGCCCTCACGATTAATCAGGTTTTGCGGTGTGCTAATAGTTGGGTCGATTTGATTAAATTGATTGGCACTGCACTCCAGCCAGTCTTTTAACTCCGCCCCTGTGGCTTTAAGCACCACCATGGTATTGGGATATACATACAAGTCAGCCGCATTACTATAAGAAAGTGGCCCTTTAGGGACCATAACAAACTGACTCGCATCCCCTTCTTGGTAGCGACCACCAGCTTTAAATGGTGCAGCGGCAGACAAAATAGGCAGCCCTCTAAGCTCATCAGGCAACTTGGCTTTTACACCCGCAATTTGCGCTAACGACACAATCTGCACCGATGGGTCGTCTTGCACCAAGCTTAAAAAGCTAAACATATTTGAAGCCGCCACACCAATCGGCTGGCTCACAAAATCGATTGTGGCTTGGTGCTCTACCGCCACCGCGTCCCGAATACTCTGTTCACCACGAACTAACGCAACCTTATTGGCATTATCATAAACGGGACGAGCCTCAGCTTGCGATTCAGAATGATGAATCAGCCACTTACCATTTTGCTTGGTGAGCTTTAAATCGACAATCCCAATGTTATCGCCCCAGCGCCCCGGCATAACTGCCGGAATACCGTTCAATAAACCTCTCTCAATATCGGTATTTGGCAGGTCACGATAGCGTTCGGCTGGAAATACCGAATGACTGTGTCCAAACATAATCGCGTCAATCCCTGCCACTGAGGTTAAGGCAAAGGTTGCATTTTCAGCCTGTGGATCACCAGGGTTTTCGCTAGAACCGATACCGGAATGAGGGATTGCAATAATTAAGTCTGCACCCGCCGCTTGCATTGCTGGCACAAACTGTTTAGCCGCTTGAGTAATACCAAGTACTGCTATTTCGCCACTTAAATTGGTTTTGTCCCATTGCAGAATTTGTGGTGGTACAAAGCCAATATAACCAATATTCACAGTGTGCAGATTACCTTGGGTATCGCGTACCGAAGTCTGCTGAATGAGATAGGGATTAAACAGATTTTCGCCAAATTCAACATTTCCCCAACAGCCATTTTTATTCGCACAAATAACGTTTGCGTTAATATAAGGAAAATTGGCACCCGCGATGGCTTTCTCTAAAAATGATAAACCATAGTTGAACTCGTGATTACCAATATTGCCCACCACATAATTTAATGTATTCATCGCCTTATATGCGGGATGTGTATCGCTTAAACCAACGCTGGCAATGTAATCCCCCATTGGACTACCTTGCAATAAATCCCCATTATCGACCAACACCGCATTGCTTACTTCTTGGCGTGCCGCACTAATTAAACTCGCCGCACGCGCTAAACCAATGCTTGGATCCTGTTTATGAGTGTAGTAATTAAAATCCATAATATTGGTATGTAAATCTGTGGTTTCTATAATTCTCAAGTCCACATTAACCGCAGAGGTGTGACTGTCGTCGCTGGAGCTACATCCGCATAAGCCAAGAGAAACTGCTATCGCAACAATTATTCGTTTATTATTCAGCACATTTAGTCCTTTAAATCTTTGACTCATGAGTACCACTAATACTAAGAGCATCAACAAGGTAAGTATATAAATTAAAAGTCAAAACATTAAAAATATCAGAGTATAAGATCCCAAACTCAATTCGATTTATCAGCACTCGTTGCCACTAACGCCAAGCGGCGCTTAACTCTCCGAATAAAAACTACCAAACACCCACTAAAAGATGTATTTTAAATACATCTTTATATATCTCAAATTTTGGGTGCGTAGCATGCAAATCACTCGCTATACCGACTACTCCCTTCGCCTACTCATTTACTTAGCGGTCAATAAAGATCGACTCTGTACCATCCAAGAAATCGCCCAAAGCTACGACATTTCCAAGAACCATCTGATGAAGATTGTTCAGCAACTGAATGCTAAAGGTCACTTATTGGCCGTCCGCGGAAAAAATGGCGGTCTTAAATTAAATCGTCAAACGAATCAAATTGGCATCGGTAGCCTAGTTCGGGAAATGGAAGATAACAGCAAGCTGGTCGAATGTTTTGGCGAAAATAATCGTTGTGTCATTACTCCGAGTTGCCAATTGAAGAATATTTTTGCCGAAGCTCAAGAGAATTTTTTCAAAACCTTGGATGCATATACCTTAGCTGATTTACTTGGCGTCAATAACCAATATCAACTGACGACGCTTTTAAATCGAGATTCTAGAACCAGTTAAATCTTTCACTAATCATATACCCAATCGATCTTCAATTGAGAGCCTAACGATGATCATGATTTCAGATCCCAAAAATAACAAGCCAAGGCAAGCACAAACAGGGGCGTTTTTAGAACTTGCGTTTCGTCCATTTTTCCTCCTCGCCTCCCTGTTCAGTATCCTCAGTTTACTGCTATGGAACGGATTCTTCACTGGCGACGTGACATTACATGTTTATGGCGGTCCCTTATGGTGGCATATGCATGAAATGCTATTCGGTTTTGTGGCTGCAATTATTATTGGTTTTTTATTAACGGCGGTTCAAACCTGGACCAAAATACGCAGTTTAAATAGCACTGGATTGCTACTTTTAGTTGCGGTTTGGATGATTGCCAGGGGGTTATTTTTGCTGCCAAATAGTGTACCACATTGGCTGATTGCACTGCTTGATATTGCTTTTTTGCCGTTAGCCACAGCTGCACTGGCTTACCCAATTATAAAAGCTAGATTGTGGCGTAATTTGATATTTATCCCCATATTATTGCTGATGAGCATTGCCAATATCAGCATGCATAGCAAAGTCGTCACACCACTTGAGCCATTCATCGATAATTCCAGCACGCTGATGGTGTTATTAGTCACCTTAGTGATGAGCATTATGGGCGGACGCGTATTCCCTATGTTCACTGCAAACGGCACCCAAACAGCGCGCGTGGAGCCAATTGCTTACTTAGAAAAAGTGGTTATTGGCAGCACCTTGTTAGCCTTAATCAGCAGCCTACCATTTATCAAACTCCCTTCGACATTGAGCGCTGCAATATTTTTTATCGCCAGCGCTGCACATGCAGTGCGGGTATTTCGCTGGAAAATATGGGTAACCATCAAAACGCCATTAGTTTGGAGTTTACACATCAGTTACTGGTGCATTGCGCTCGGCTTATTCATCTACGGTTTATCAGAAGTGTCTACCATGGTAAATCATTCCCAAGCGATCCACACCTTAACCGTTGGCGCGATGGCCACCATGATCCTATCCATGATTTCGCGTGTTTCTTTAGGCCATACGGGTAGAAAAATTGAGGTTGGAAGAATCATGACGTTCGGATTGATCGCAATCATTCTATGCTTTGTGATTCGCGTCTTTTTGGGGTACTTTTTAAGTGATTATCGGTATGTCATTTCCATCGCGGTTGGCTTTTGGGTGATTGGCTATGGTTGTTTCGTCACACTTTACTTCCCTATTTTAAGCAAACCTCGGCAGGCGTAAGTCTCGACGAAAACAGCGGCCATAAGGATTGAATTAAGCGACTATTATGATCACAACTTCAGGCTCATGATAAACGTAAATATCCCCAGTGCTGTATTAATAGCCATCCCAAAATTTCACAATGAGAGTCGGCGGAGATTTATCACAGGCGATGTCAGAGGATCACCATACCAGTCTGTAAGTAACGGTTCGCAGGGATATGTTACCAACAAAATTGCTCTCAAATCGACCTGTTGAGTACAGGGCTCACAAGCGCGCATTCATCGCTATTCCAAATACAAATTATTTGCTGATGGATGCGATTTAAATCTTCAAATTAAAAATTTCAAAACTATATTTCAAGCACAAGCCAGATAAATAAATCACCCTTCAACAAAATATCAGTTACAAAGCAATGTAATTCAATAAATTATAGATGAAAAATCTAAAGACATCAGAATTTGGAAACAACCATATATTCACTCGCTGATTCCCATTGAACAAGCGGCTATGTTATTCAAAAATTGGCGCTATAATGCTGCCATTAAGCAGTATAAGGTTTGGTAAAAGTGAGAAATCCAAAAGCAGCAACTTGGATAAGTTTATATTTTTCAGGTTTATTTTTCGTATGGGGGATCTTTTTACCATTCTGGGCCTTATGGTTAGAAGGTGAAGGCTTAAACCCTAGTGAAATTGGGCTGTTGATTGGATTTAGCATGGTCGCCCGCTTTGTTGGCAACGTGGTACTGATGCCACGCATAAAATCGGCTAATCACCTACTACCAGGGATCCGTTGGATCAGCTTTGCCAGCATTTTAGTGGTCACTTGCCTGTTTTATTTAAAGGGCTATATTTGGCTCACAATACTCACCTTGGCCGCTAACTTTTTCATTGCTACCTTAATCCCGCTTGGAGATGCAGCCGCAACCAAATGGGTCAATCAGCTCAAGCTTGACTATGGTCGGGTTCGCGTATTCGGTTCCATTGCTTTTGTTATCTCGTCCACCATCATCGGCAACGCACTTGGTTATTTTTCTCATTCCTTAATTTTATATGCCACCGCAGGCTCACTGTTGGTGCTGTGGGGGATCTCACTATTATCTCCTGCCGAAAAACTGTTAGAACCAGCAACCAGTAGCAACCCCCATGCAGGGCGTTTATGGCCCGTATTGAAACAAAAACATGCCTTACGATTTATCGCTGTGACCACCTTGATTCAAAGCTCCCATGCCGCCTACTATGCCTATGGAACGCTATATTGGAAAAGCATTGATTATTCAGAATCAACCATCGGTTACCTCTGGTCGATTGGTGTCATTTTTGAAATGAGCATTCTCATCTTTGGTAGCCGCTGGTTTCGCCGTTGGGATGCAAGAAGCATGTTGTTATTTGCTGCAATAGGCGGCGTTATCCGTTGGGGCTTATTGGGCAGCGCAGAATTATTACCGATGATGATGTTATCGCAAACGATGCATGCATTAACCTTTGCCTTAACTCAACTAGCAGCAATTAAATACATCGGGAGTGAAGCCCCCAAAGAACAAGCGATCCCCTTACAGGCACTATATTCGGCGATAGCCTTAAATATGGGGACCGCGTTGCTAATTTTCTTATGCAGCGCCTTATACGCTCCCTTAGGAAGTGGCATATTCTTGATTATGGCGAGTTTAACTGCACTGGCAATCCCCATCCTGTTGGTCAAAGTCAAAGCCAGCCCATCTGCACACTAAGCTTGCAAAATGTGGCGCTTATCCGCCACAACATGAACAAAATTTAATCCATCTCTGCACCAACTTTTGCTAGATTGAATCACAGTCACATGGTTTAGCCAATGGGCGTGGCAACTTGAAAAAGCCGCATATGCCCCGATATATTGAATAAGTTGAGTGTGTTTTGCGAGATCCCTTGACTAAAAAACAATCTCTCGTACTTTGGTTAACAGAAGCACTTGGGATGTAAACGGCTTAGTCGATTAAGCTTCACAGCTGTTGTTCAAGTAAACGCTTTAGACATAAACCTGACAAATAAGCTAAGCCGAATATTCGCCCATGAACGGTTGCCACTAAATTTATGAATCATTCTCGATTATCGAACATCAAAACCAAAGCCGACGACTTAGCCAAGCTCAGTATGGATAAACACTTACGACTTGCCGTCACGGGCCTCAGTGGTGCCGGTAAAACAGCATTTATTACGTCTTTGGTAAACCAATTATTATTAGGGGCAGAAAATCATCAACTGCCACTATGGAAACTGGCTCGTGAACATGGTTTTTTAGGGGCAAAACGCAGCCCTCAGCCACATCTCCACTTAGCAAGTTTCGACTATCAAGGTGGCTTAGCTGCGCTGCAAAGCCAACCCCCGAGCTGGCCCAAACCAACTCATGGCGTGAGTGAAATTCGTCTAAAATTACGCTATAAACCGCAATCCGTCATTTGGCGAAAATTGAGTCACACCGCCAATCTAACACTAGACATTGTCGACTATCCCGGCGAGTGGCTACTTGATTTACCACTGCTCAATATGAACTATCAGCAGTGGTGCGAACATATAAATACAGGCTTACAAGACTCACGTAAGGCTAAGCTCGCCGAGCACTGGCAACAACAGGCGGCCCACTTAGATGTAAACGCCACAGCTAACGAAACACAAGTCGCAGATATCGCTGCGGCCTATACCCAATATTTACATGACTGCAAAAGCCAATTGGGGATGCACCACATTCAACCCGGCCGTTTCGTATTGCCCGCCGAGCTCGCGGGCGCGCCAGTCTTAGCTTTTTTCCCCATTCAGCCTGATTTAGCGAGTACAAAGGTGCAAGTTAAAAACAGCAACTTGGCTTTACTAACGGAACGCTTTGAGTACTACAAAGAACATGTGGTGAAACGGTTTTACCAACAGCATTTTATTAAGTTTGATCGGCAAATTGTATTGGTGGATTGTCTCAGCCCACTTAACAACGGTCACGATAGCTTCTGCGACATGCAGTTAGCCATTAATCAAATACTGCACAGTTTTAATTACGGGCAATCAAGCCTGTTACGCCGCCTATTTTCACCGAAGATCGACAAACTGTTGTTTGCTGCCAGCAAGGCAGACCATGTCACACCAGAGCAACATACTCGTTTAGTGAGCTTGCTTAGCGAAGTAGTTGCCGACGGGAAACGCCATGTTAAATTTGAGGGGATCGACACCGAAACGATGGCCTTAGCCTCAATTAAAGCGACTCAGGCTGGTACTGCCAAGCTCAATGGTGTCAACATTGCGGCAATTAAAGGGATCTTACAAAGCGATCAAGCGACTCAAAAGACTACCATGCTATTTCCCGGTGAAGTCCCCAACCGTTTACCGAAACAACAGTTTTGGCAAAACCAAGGATTTGAGTTTAGTCCCTTTCAACCTCCGGCCTGTTCACCTTACACGGCACTGCCACATATTCGACTCGACCAAGCCATTGAATTTCTATTAGGAGACAAGTTTCGATGAATCCGTCAATCAAACCCCGACAGGTGCTCGATGCCGAGTCCCAGGCCAAAATACTAGACCCTTTAGCCAAGCAAGACAGTAATGAGCAACTGGCAGCAAAACAAGTTATCGACGACCAACAACAATGGCAGGAAGCCCCAGATCTGGAGCCCATAAAATTGGAACTACAGAGTAAAAAGAGCAATGGTTGGCTAAAATATGGGGTGGGTGCCGCCTTGGCAATGGGCATCGGCGAACTAACATTAAGTTTATTCGAACTGTGGCAAAGCTCTCCGATCCGAGCAGGGATCTATTCAGCAATCAGCGGCACCATTGTGCTTGCACTGCTATCAATGTTCATCAAAGAACTGGCAAATTTAAGACGACTTAAAAAATACCAAAAACAACACCAACAAGGGGAACTGCTACTGCAGGGGCAAGGCCGTGGCAACGCCCAGTTTTACTGTGAAAAACTGGCAAAACTACAGGGCTTAAACGACAGCCAAGAGTACCTCACTTGGCAAAACTGGCTAAATGAAAACCACAGTGATGCCGAGGTTGTCAGCCTATACAGTGAAACGGTATTAAAACCACTCGATGACCGCGCTAAACAAGCGATTAGCCAATGGTCTGGTGAAGCCGCGGTATTGGTGGCCATTAGCCCACTGGCAATAGTCGACATGTTGATTATTTTTTGGCGAAACATCAAAATGATTGAAGCTGTCGCAAAAATTTACGGTGTAGAACTTGGCTATTTTAGCCGCATCAAACTCATCAAATCGGTATTTGTAAACATGATTTACGCGGCAACCAGTGAAGTCATCACCGACCTCGGTAGCGACCTATTGGGTGCAGAACTCACCGCCAAGTTATCCAGCAAAGCCGCTCAAGGCATTGGCGCCGGGCTACTCACGGCTCGTCTGGGTTTTAAAACCATGGAACAATGTCGGCCGGTGCCATGGACGCTAAACAATAAACCTAAAACCAAACAACTCAAAAACCTACTGCTAAGAAAATTACGCAACAAACTGTCAATCTAAACCCCTAGATAAGCAATTGTTTTACCGTCGATTCGGGTTCAAGATAAAAACATACTTATTGCTACAAGCACGCTGAAACTGCTGATACAAATCAAATTCCCCAGCATTTGATCTGCTACAATATTCGCCAGAAATCAAAGATAAACAGCTATAAATTACAGATAGTTAAGCAAGTTAAACCGAGATTACTCTTGCCTTAAGAAGACGAACTATGATACTCATTGCTTCATGTTTAGACATGACTAATATAGTTTTCGGCTTGTTGGTTGTGTTATCAGCTCGCCACAAAACGGCGTGAGAGAGCCAAGGATAACACGCTGCGAATCATGCATTAAATCAGTCTAAGCGTCTCAATAATTTTATTGAGAGATTAGGATATTAATCAATCAAGTGATCACTTGTAAGTAGTTGACATACTCTGCAGCAGTTTGACTTAAAGGTCACTCTATCTTCAAAAAGGAATTGTGCTGGCCAAGGAGTAACAGGGAGAAACAATGGAATATTCTTGGTTATTAATCGCCTCGTTCTTAGTCTTTATCATGCAAGCTGGTTTTTTATGTTTAGAGACAGGAAAAATCCGCAGTAAAAACAGCATTAACGTCGCCGCCAAAAACATTGCTGATTTCATCATCGCCTCCCTAATTTACTGGATCTTCGGCTTTGCACTGATGTTTGGCGACACTAGCTATGGCCTACTCGGCAGTAGTGAGTTTTTCTTTGGCGACACCCAAAGCCCCTACCAAATCAGTTTCTTTCTTTTTCAAACCATGTTCTGTGGTACCGCCGCAACGCTACTCTCCGGTGCGGTGGCCGAACGAATGTCTTTTATTGGCTACTTATCTATTTCGGTAGTACTCAGCGCGGTGATCTATCCCATCGCCGGACATTGGGCTTGGTCTTCGGCCTATATAGCCGGAAACCAAGGTTGGCTAGAACAAATTGGATTTGTCGACTTTGCAGGCTCCACTGTGGTGCATTCAGTAGGCGGCTACGTTGCACTTGCTGCCATTATTATCATTGGCCCACGCCTCGGCCGCTTCGATTCTAATCAAACAATGCCTGTTGGAAATAACCTGCCGATGTCGGTTCTGGGCACCTTACTACTGTGGCTTGGCTGGTTTGGTTTCAATGGCGGTAGCACTTTGATAATGAACGAACATGTCCCCAAAATCATTCTAAATACCTGTTTAGCTGCCGTAGGCGGCGGCTTAGTCAGTTCGCTATGCCATTATCGCGCTCAACGCTTCTTCGATGTAGGCTTTATTATGAATGGCGTAATTGCTGGCTTAGTATCGATTACAGCCGGTTGTCATGTGATGTCTAGCAAGTCGGCGATGTTGATCGGGATTGTTGCTGGCTTGATTTTATATTTCGGCACAATTTGGCTAGAAAAACTGAAAATCGACGATGCGCTAGGGGTTGTTCCCGCGCATTTATTTGCCGGTATTTGGGGAACCTTAGCAGTCGCGCTATTCGGGGACTTACAACTGATAGGCACTGAACTCAGCCGCTCACAGCAACTGTTAGCGCAACTCGTTGGCGTGATCAGCATTGGAGTCTACAGCTTAGGACTTAGTTTTATACTACTGCTGTTAGTCAATCGTTTTCTACCACTACGAGTTTCGGCTAAAGATGAATTGCAAGGCATGAACGTCTCCGAACACCGCGCCTCTACCGAGCTAATCGACCTACTCAATTCTATGGAACGACAGCAGCAGCAAGGTATGTTTTCCACGCCAGTCCCCGTTGAACCTTTTACCGAGGTGGGGCAAATTGCCAATCAATACAATCGAGTGATTGAGCGAGTCAGCGCCGAAATCAACAAGCGTGATGACGCCATTAACAGTTTTAAAGCCAGTGAAAAACGCAAGAGCGCTATCCTCGACTCCTCTATGGACAGTATCGTGACGGTTGATCTAAGTGGCAAAATCATCGAGTTTAATCCCGCAGCCGAAAGGACCTTTGGCTTTTTAAAACCACAAGTCGTGCATAAAAACTTCATCAATTTATTCGTGCTACCAAAGAATCAAGACGAAGTAAGAAAAAGCTTAGCCCATCGCTTCTCAAGCTCACAGGGCTTGCTACGCCATCGTCGAAATTCGCTTACTTTAACCCGCAACTCAGATCATGAGTTTCCAGCAGAAATATCCATCACTGGAGCCAACTTTAATAGCAATACCGAGAATGAATTTACGCTACATATTCGCGATGTCACTCGGCAACTCAAGTTGCAAGACAAGCTACGTCAACTGGCCTATAGCGATCCTCTCACCGGCTTATATAATCGGACCTATTTAATGGAGTCACTGGTTCAAGCCGCTCAGCGCCACGAGCACCAGCCAAGCCAAGTGGTACTATTTTTCATGGATCTGGACCGCTTTAAAAAAATTAACGATACCCTCGGCCACAAAGCTGGCGATCAATTACTCTGTGAAGTTGCAAAACGTCTGATTGATGTCACCCGCACCTCTGATGTCATTGCCCGCTGGGGGGGAGATGAATTTGTGGTCTTATTCACCGATTCCGTCACCATGGAATTGGCACACACTAAAGCCAACGCCATTCTTAGCTTAATGCGTCAACCAGTGAAGTTAGATGGACGGGTGATTAACATTGCCACCAGCATTGGTATCGCACAGGCCAATTTAACAACCACCAGCGCAGAACAACTCATCCAACATGCCGACATCGCCATGTACTACGCCAAACAACGAGGCCGCGACAACTACCAAGTCTTTGAGGCCGAGATGGCGAGTAAAACCGCCCGTAATTTCGATTATGAACAAGAGATGAAAAAAGGTCTGAAGGCTGGAGAACAATTTCGCATCGTTTATCAACCAAAGGTCACCGCTGATAAGCAAATCGTGGGCTTAGAGGCACTAATGCGCTGGTCTCATCCGCAAGAAGGTCAAATCTCACCTAGCGAATTTATCCCATTGGCTGAGGATTCAGAGCTCGTGATCACCCTCGGTGAATTTGCCATCGCCAAGGTATGCCAGCAACTACAAGCTTGGCGCACAGCTGGCTTCGCAACGGTGCCGGTATCGGTGAATATATCAGGTAGACATTTGGTCTCTGGCCGCTTAGAAGCGTATGCCAGCCATGCCCTTCAACAACATGGCCTCGATGGTTCTGCCTTAGAATTTGAAATCACCGAGGGGGTACTTCTCACCGATATAGAACGTTGTATCGAAGTAATGTCGGCTTTGAAAAAACTGAACATTCAAATTTCTGTCGACGATTTTGGCACTGGTTATTCTTCGCTCAACTACCTGAAACGACTGCCCATTGATGTACTCAAAATTGATCGTTCCTTTGTCGACGAATGCGCCAGCACCGTTGAAGATGGACAAATCTGCTCGACCATTATCAACTTAGCCAACAACCTAGACTTAAGTACCGTGGCAGAAGGCGTGGAAACCGAATCACAACTGACGTTCTTACACAGTCATGGCTGCGATGTGTACCAAGGCTTTTATTTTTATCACCCGATGCCTGGCGAGGAACTCGACAACTTACTAGAAAAGAATGGCGCAAGCAACAATTCCTCAAGCAAAAAACCAGCTCACTTGGTCTAGCTCAGCAAAAAAGAACGCTAAACATCCTTCAGCTTTAGGCCAAGCAGTTGTAATCATCCAGGTTCTTTGGTTTTTCGAAACAAGCATCACTTGGGCTCGGTGACTCAACACCTAGCGCGCAGCAAATTAATTATTGTTGGCTTTGGCTGATAAGACAAAAACAACGCTTGCACACTCAAGCTATGTCACAAGGCGTGAACCCTCTGCCTGTACTCTCTCGTAGGCCAAGCATAGCCACCAAGGTCGATTTAGCTCATCGCTAATACTTGATTCACCAGTTTGGCAATCCCAAGCTCGGCTTCGACAAGATTTTGAGCCAACATATAGGCCGGTGTACTCACCAACTTGCGCGAGTGATCAACCACTATATCAGCCACCGCACATTCAATATGCTCGCCACCAAGCGCGCTAATAACTGCAATTGTATCGGTGTCATTGCCGATGGTAAATTGAGCCCCCGGACCATAGACCAATGGGATCATCACTGGAGCAATACACATATAAGCAGCAGGTTTATTGGCTTCGGCAAAGGCTTTACAAGCCTTAAGCACATCTCCTTGTACACTTGCCTCAACACCATTTACAGCAAAGTCAGATAAATTTTTTGCCGCCCCAAAACCACCGGGGATAATAAGTGCGTCAAAGTCTTCGGCCACTAACTCAGTAACCGCCTTCACATCACCGCGAGCCACTCTCGCCGATTCAAGCAATACATTGCGAGTTTGCTGTTGCTCTTCACCCGTGAGGTGATTAATAGTATGTCGTTGCATCACATCCGGTGCGAAGCACTGATAACGGGCTCCCGCCTTGGTAATGTGTAACAACGTTAGTATCGATTCACCCAACTCTGCGCCATCAAAAACACCACAGCCCGAGAGTATCACCGCCACTTTTTTCATAATATAAGTCCTTGTATTACATGCAATTTCATCCTGAGCATATACCTTATCTCTATCACTGCTCGCGGCAATGCAAAAGCTCGTCACGTGATTTCTCAGCGCGATGCTAAATGAATATCCATCATATGCTGCTTGGTCATTTGCCCGTCGCCAGTCAAACAGACATATCGTATGAGTACTTCGACGCAGTGCTCCTTAAACCAGCCCGCTTTAATGTAAGCTAGCTAACCTCGCCGCAAATCCCATGAAAAATAGCCCTAACACGCTATTCCCCATTTTAGCTAAGCCTTGATTGTTGCGAAAATACTGAGTCAAGCGACAGCCTAATACAATCAACAAACTCAAATAAGTTAAACTACACAACTCCAAAATGCTTGCTAATATGGAATAGGAAATCCAAGTGCTATGGTAGCTATAGTCAATAAACTGGATAAAAAACGACACATAAAACAGTAACGCTTTGGGGTTGGTTAAACTCAAGCTGAGCGATTTCCGAAAAACTTTTTCTGTTTTGGGTTTAGCTGAAGAGAGCCGTTCTTTAGGCGCGAACCAATTACTGTAGATCAACGTTACGCCAAGATACAGCAAGTATGCAGCCCCTAAATAACGGATCGCAGTAAACAAAACCGGAGAGGTTTGCACCAAAGAAGCAACCCCAAGATAGGAGAGTAGGATTAGAATTGCATCGCCCAGTAAGACTCCTGCAGCGGCTCTATATCCACAGGCAATCCCGTAACTCGCTCCGGTTTTTAACACGTACAAAGAATTTGGACCTGGAGCCAAAATAATAAACACCAGCCCTGCAACATAAGTCCATATATTAATCACACCGTAACTTTCAAACATACCAGCTCCTTGCTATCACAGAATAATTTGATACGACAAGATTCTCATCTCGTCTAAGGTTTAAAATAAATCCAAGGACGTCTCACGAGGGAAACGAGCCAAACATGCTTTCTAATTCACGGATGATCCTGCGAGTCGCTCTCATTTGGCTGCTTTGCCGAGAAGTAAGCATCCATACCTCACGCTGCAAGGGCTCAGACAAAGGAAGCTGCAATAAATTGCTGCCAACTAGACAACAGCTGGGTAATAAAGCAATACCATAACCATGTTCGGCCGCGATACGCTGGCTGGTAAGCGAATTAGTCTGCAATCTGATCGCCGCGACACCAAAGCGTCTCAACAAATATTCCGCCTCAGGTAAATGGCTTAAACTTGGGCCATAACTAATAACATTCACCGGTTCGGCTTGTTTCAGTTTATCCAACCATTGAGCGTTACCGCATAAACAATAATTCAGCATTCCAATCTTCTTACAGAGATAATCACCACTCTCAGGAAGGCTTAAACGCAGCGCAATGTCAGCCTCTTTTTTGGGAATGCTCACATTACGATTGGATAACTCAATTTCCAGTTTTAAATCTGGAAATTGACCCTGTAACTGGCTTAAGTGAGGCAGAACAAGGTATTCGGCTAGAGCGGGCACCATCGATAAAACAATGCTCTTTTGCTGCTGGGCTGCCACACCAAAGTGCGGCGCTAGGCTGTCGATGTCGTCACGGATCTGGCAGCTTTTTTGATAAAGTAATTGGCCTTCTACGGTTGCAATAAATCCCTCTTGACGACGCTCAAACAGACGCTGCTGCAAGGCATCTTCAAGGCGTTCAATACGCCGCGACACCGTCGCATAATTCACCTGCAAACGCTTCGCAGCCGCCGTCGCGGTGCCACATTCAACCAAAGCCGTGAAGAATCGTAAATCGTCCCAGTTCATTCCATTCATATTTATTCTACCGCCACGACTTGAGTATGCGGTACTCGAGTTCATCAACTTGGAAAGCCTACAAAATTAAGGGCTGCAAGTATGCTTACGCCATATCCTTTTGAGGTTCAAGCCAAGTGTACAAAGCAATCGAGCGCAATTGCAAGCCCACCGCCCACTAGAAATGCTTTAAAGCCTATCTTGCTTGCGCAACCTGACTCCCCTCCACTTAACATTCGATAAATACGCTCATGCTAGACCCTGCTTCAAGTCAACGATTAATTTTGCATAGGCCTTGAGCAGAATTGCTCGCTTACCTCTCAACCTACTTCGCTTAAGCTAAAGCCCTACTCACCCATCACTAAAGAGATTCGCATGCCAAAACCGACCACTCTACTCTCCATCGCAGGTGCGACACCCACGCCATTTGATCGTTCACAAAGCGCGTTGCTGCTCATCGATTTTCAACAGGAATATATCACCGGTAAGTTAGCGCTAGGCAGTGCTGGACAAGCGGCGATTTCTCAAGCGACCAAGTTACTCAATTATGCGCGGCAACAGGCAATGCCGATCTTTCATGTACTGCATCACGCCACCGTCAATGCAGCTGTCTTTAACCCCCTAAGTGAACAAGCGGCGGTGATCCACTCGCTGCGTCCGCTCGCGGGCGAAACCGTGATCATCAAAAGTCTACCCAATAGTTTTTATCACACAGAACTACAAGCACAGCTAAAGCAAAGCGGACGTAACCAACTGATTATCGCGGGCTTGATGAGCCATATGTGCGTCACGGCTACAACCATTGCCGCGCTAGAACTCGGCTACAGTAACTTTATTTGTGCCGATGCCTGTGCCACCCGAGCCTTGAGTGCTGCAGATGGACAAAGCTTACCCGCAAACACGGTCCACCAAGTGGCGATGGCAGCCCTAGGCGACCGTTATGCCAAAATACAAAGCTTACAGCTGCTGATGCAGGCTGCGGAATAAAGTCATCACTTGGTCGAGCTCTGCCTACGCGAGGACTTAAAACCCTGAGTTCAAGTCCTCGCACGGGCGGCTATTTAACTAAATATCATTTGAATATAAACATTTGACTACAGCCACCGCTCCCTCATCTAGAGGCAATACAAACTAAGACATCATCCACCATTTTGTGTAGAATTGCCCCCTCCTAGACAGTATTAGCCCTTAGCTATGCAAGCTGTCTGTCGATTACACTCACTAAAGGTCTGCCGAAATATGATTAAACTTATCGCCCTAGATATGGATGGCACGCTTCTCAATGACGAGAAAAAAATCACCCCACGTACTTATCAGGCGATTCAAGCTGCCAAACAAGCAGGCGCTAAAGTTGTTTTAGCCTCTGGACGTCCTCTAGCAGGGATCCAGCCCTACTTAGAGCAACTTGGCTTAACCAGCAACGAAGACTTTGTGATTTCATACAACGGTTCTTTAGTTCAGAGAGTAGGCAATGGTGAGGTTCTGCACACCACATCATTAACAGGGAGTGATGCAAAAGCGCTCACCGCGATTGCTCAAAAACTCGGTGTATTTATGCATGCTTTCTCTACTCGCCAAGGATTAATCACCCCACAGCACAACCCATGGACCAATCTTGAATCGTCAATTAATGGTATCGAAGTGAACCAGGTCGACTTTGCAGACTTAATCGATGACGAAGCCTTAACCAAGATCATGTTTGTGGCAGAGCAAACGGTTCTAGACCAAGCCATTGCAAATTTGCCTTCCGAATTACGTCAGCAATACACTGTGGTTCGTAGCGCCCCACATTTTCTTGAGTTTTTACACCGAGACAGTAACAAAGGGGTCGGGGTGGCTCATCTCGCAACACTACTCGATCTAGATGCGAAGCAAGTCATGTGCGCCGGAGACGCTGATAACGATCGTCACATGCTGCAATTTGCCGGATTAGCCGTTGCCATGGGCAATGCCGATGACGATATCAAAGCCATTGCCGACTACATCGCGCCCAGCAATTTAAACGATGGTGTTGCGGTGGCCATCGAGCAACATGTACTCACCGCGCAGAGTCTAAGCGCCTAAGACCGCGATTAGCTGTATTCAAAATGAGCTGGGCAGGTAGCCACTAGTGCATACCTGCCCAAGGTTTGTTAGAGCGTTGAAAGCTTGTATCATGATTCACTATCTTTACGAGGTTTTCACCAATAAAGAAAAACACCAAAGCGGCTCGCCAACCATGAGATGCAATATGATTGCAATGCCTTGTGGCCACGATTCATCCACCTTCATAGTACTTAGCAATCAATTTAGGGGCTATCTTGCTGAGACACCTATAATGCAGAGTGAAGGTATTCAGCAACGAAGAGCTGAAAAACAGCCTAGTTGTAATACGGGAATAGCCTCATCAGGCAGTTATTCGCGCGATTCAAAGTACTCCTTAAGCATGAACATAATAATTAAAGAATTTGTTTCAATTTTTAATGCGTTTTAATCTCAAACCTGACGCAATAGCGCAGCATTTGGGCTCGATATTTATAAGAAATGCCGCCCGCCGAAATATCCACAGATGAAGAGAATGCCCTTGCCATTCAAGACTCCTTAGCGTTTAATTCTCAAACTGAGAGCAAGCGGTGAACGTCCTAAAAAGGACTTTCCGCTCATTTCTTCATGCCATACCGGACGTACAATAGTTTATCAATCGATCCCTTTTTGCTGCGCTGCGTTTTGCCACTTGACTGCAAAACAGCACTGCGCAAAAAAAACAGATGACGGGTAAGATCTTATACGGAGACACAAATAGTTATGAATGTTGAAGCTTTTTTGGTTAACGCCTTTACGGCCAATGGACGCGGAGGAAATCCTGCCGGCGTAGTATTGCACGCCGATAAACTGTCGAATCAAGAAAAGCTAGAAATAGCGCAAGCCGTTGGCTATTCAGAAACGGCCTTTGTTTCTCAAGATGACGAAGTCGACTTTGAATTGTCTTTTTTCACTATAACGGGTGAAGTTGATTTCTGTGGACACGCAACTTTAGCTGCATTCTCAATCATGCATCAAAAAGGAGTCATCACTGAGGGGCAATATGTTCAGAGGACAAAAGCAGGCTTACTCACGGTGACAATAGAATCGAATGGTCATATAGTGATGGAGCAGAAGCTACCTGAATATCGCGAGGAATTTGCTTATCAGGAGGTCTCAGAGTTGATTGGAATTGACGTAAACATTCTAGAAACAACTCAACTACCCATCGAGGTCGTTTCAACCGGCTTACACGATCTTATCGTTCCTGTGCCATTGGGATATCTAGATAGAATTCAGGTCAATCAACATTTACTCAGTGAGTTCTGTAAAAAATATGATCTCGTTGGTCTGCATGCTTTTGAACTGTGCGAAAAAGCAAGCAAACTAACGGCGAGTTGTCGTAATTTTGCGCCTTTATTTGGGATACCAGAAGAATCCGCCACGGGCAGTGCTAGTGGTGCATTAGCCTGTTACTTAACCAAACATCTTCGCGATGAACATAGCGATCACTTTACTTTTGAACAAGGTAGAGTCATGAACTGTGTTTCAATCATTACGGCTTCAATCGAGCGCCAGCAATTAGATATCTCTAAAGTGATGGTGGGTGGTTTTGCGCAACAGATTGGACAACAGCAAATCTCCGTATAATCGAGTAACCGAAGGTATTTAGCCTCCGCCTCCACAATACTCTGTTGCAACTCAGTAGCGTCAATAGGGGCCAGCAAAGCAATAGGCCCAGGCTTAGTATTTTCGGTTTGATTTCATTTTGGGCTTGCGGTGCAAGGGCTTAGTTTGAGAGGCCGCGGCCTCCCCCAGCAAAGCGATGTCACACATTAGAATGAGGATATTGGTTGCTGAACGAAAGCGGGGATTCAGCTTGATGACCGCTCTGGCATTGGCCTTCAGCTCGCGGCAAACACCGCGCAATCATTGACATCTCGGCATCCATTGATGGGATCGGTTTTAGATTTCCGCCATTCCCGCCACACTTTGTTTACAAAGCATGTCCCCCTACTCTTTACAAGACGGGTATCGCCACCTTCGCAACGCATTGATGTTTTTTTAGTCACTCAATTGCCATAAATACGTCACCCAAGTGACATGTCTAGATAAGCTAACTGTCACATTCGTTGATTAACTTATGCTCAAACCAACTACGAGATTGTGTCATGAGCAAACAAGTCATCG
This sequence comes from Agarivorans sp. QJM3NY_33, assembly GCF_050870865.2. Classification (NCBI taxonomy): domain Bacteria; kingdom Pseudomonadati; phylum Pseudomonadota; class Gammaproteobacteria; order Alteromonadales; family Alteromonadaceae; genus Agarivorans; species Agarivorans sp. QJM3NY_33. Next base: position 1,518,763 of record NZ_CP194039.2, on the reverse strand, counting down.
CCGTAAAACAGCTCCATAAGCACTTTGCGACGAATCATGCTTTGCAGAATATTAACCTGAGTGTTGAGCAAGGTGAAATGGTCGCCCTGCTTGGTCCCTCTGGCTCAGGGAAATCGACATTACTACGTCACCTCAATGGCTTAATCACCAGCGATAAAAATAGTCAGGGTTACATCGAAGTTCTAGGCACCCCAGTGCAACGGAATGGTAAATTTTGTAAAACCGTACGGCAAAGCCGTAGCCAAACTGGTTACATCTTTCAGCAGTTTAATCTGGTCTCTCGCCTAAGTGTATTACACAACGTATTAATTGGAGCGCTTAGTGCGACCCCACTTTGGCGCAGCCTCAGCGGGCGTTTTACCTCGTCACAAAAGCAACAGGCTTTAGTCGCGCTAAAACGTGTCGGTCTGGAGCAGTTTGCCCAACAACGCGTTTCGACGCTTTCTGGTGGTCAGCAACAGCGAGTGGCAATTGCCCGCGCCTTGATGCAGCAAGCCAAGATTATTTTAGCCGATGAGCCCATCGCCTCATTAGACCCAGAATCATCACGAATCGTGATGGAAATCCTCACCGATATTAACCAACAGGAAGGCATCGCGGTGGTGGTGACCTTACACCAGGTTGACTACGCCAAACGCTATTGCCCGAGAGTTGTCGCCTTAAAACGTGGCGAAATTTTTTACGACGGCCCAAGCCAAAATTTAACAGAAGCCAGCTTGGCAGCCTTGTATGGCTCAAGCTTGGATCCCAGCAATACCGAAGCACAAGATCTCGCAGTACCACAACCATGGCCACAGATGGCCTAATCCATAAATGAAGGAGATAGATGGCATGTTACAGTTTATTAAGCAGACCGCCTTTGCAAGCGCAATGCTCGCAGCAACGTTCGGTTCCCCCCTCGTGTCAGCGGCTGACAAAGCGCAGGACACTATCAATTTTGGGATCATTTCTACCGAATCTCAGCAAAATTTAAAAACTACATGGACCCCGTTTCTAGAGGCCATGGAGCAACAAACTGGCTATAAAATAAAGGCATTTTTTGCGCCTGATTACGCTGGTATCATTCAAGGTATGCGGTTTGATAAAGTCGACGTAGCCTGGTACGGCAATAAATCAGCCATGGAAGCGGTAGACCGTGCCGGTGGTGAAATTTTTGCGCAAACCGTCGACGTGACCGGCAACCCTGGTTACTGGAGTGTCTTAGTCACTCATAAAGACAGCCCCTTGAATAACTTAGAAGATGTGATTGCTCATCGTAGTGAACTCACCTTCGGCAACGGCGATCCCAATTCCACCTCTGGCTTCTTAGTCCCCTCCTACTACGTCTTTGCCGAACACAACATTTCGGTCGCAGATTTTAAACGCAGCATGAATTCGGGCCACGAAGCCAACGCTTTAGCTGCCGCCGCAAAACAAGTTGACGTTGCCACCGGAAATACCGAAAACATGGACCGCTTGAAGGTCACCGCTCCCGACAAGTTTGCCCAATTAAAAGTGATTTGGAAATCACCACTGATCCCATCAGACCCCATCGTTTGGCGAAAAAACCTTCCCGAAAGCGTTAAAGATAAAGTTTACAGCTTCTTCATGAACTACGGCAAATCGGGTGATGCTAAACAACTCGCGGTACTCAGATCATTACAGTGGGCTCCTTTCAAAGCCTCTAGCGACTTGCAACTATTACCCATCCGCCAATTGGTGTTGTTCAAAAACCGCCTCAAGCTTGAGCATGACAGCAAATTGTCAAAAGCTGAAAAAGCCGCCGAACTATCGGTGATCGACGCCCAACTCGCCGATTTAAGTCGCCAGCAAAACGCGATTACCGCAATGGCGCAATAGGCTCTTGTAAGCTGAGCTTCGGCTCAGCTTCTCTTTCAGCAACTTATCTAGACATCTTGAGAAAGCTTATGAAACTCGATGCGATGCTCACCGATCAATCCGCGCGCCCGTCTTGGCTTACCTTGTCAATTTGGGCCCTACTGCTGGCAGGCCTCAGCTGGAGCTGGCAAGGTGCTGAAATTGCACCAATGAAGCTATATAACGACGCGGGCAATATGGCCGAGCTAGCCAGTGACTTCTTTCCGCCCGATTTTAGTGACCTCAGCTACTACCTCGAAGAAATGCTGATTACCCTACATATCGCCATTTGGGGCACCCTGTTCTCAATCATTTTAGCAGTGCCCTTCGGTTTAATGTGCGCCGAAAACATGGTCCCAACATCGGTTTGTCTAGCCATGCGTCGGCTAATGGATGCCGCCCGAGCGATTAACGAAATGGTTTTTGCCATGTTGTTTGTGGTGACTGTGGGCTTGGGCCCCTTTGCTGGCGTAATGGCATTATTCATTCACACCACCGGCGTGTTAGCCAAGCTGTTCTCGGAAGCCGTTGAAGCGATTGATCCAGGCCAAGTAGAAGGGGTGCGCGCCACTGGTGCCAATAAACTCGAAGAAATTGTTTATGGCGTGATCCCACAAGTGCTCCCACTATGGATCTCCTTCTCCTTGTATCGCTTCGAGTCTAATGTGCGATCGGCCACAGTCGTGGGCATGGTGGGTGCGGGCGGCATCGGTGTGATCTTATGGGAGAGCATTCGTGGCTTTATGTTTCCTCAAACCTGCGCGGTAATGCTGATCATCGTGGTCACAGTAAGCCTGTTGGATTTTGTTTCCCAACGGATCCGTAAACTGTTTATTTAGTCGAGTCTGCTCATGCCGCGCTATCAAGAAATTGCTCTCAGCCTCGAAAAAGAAATTAGCAGTGCTTATCAGGCAGGCCAATACCTTCCCCCCGAGCAACGCTTAGCGGAACGCTATCAAGTCAATCGGCATACACTGCGCCGCGCCATTGACCAATTGGTGCTAAAAGGTTGGTTGCTGCGCCAACAGGGCAAAGGCGTGCTGGTACTCAGTCAGCCAGTGCGTTATCCGCTGCATTCGGGGGCAAAATTCACCGATAACCTGCTCAATGCCGGAGCAAAGCCCAATAGTCGGCTGCTTAGTTGCATCCGTAGTAACGCTAACCAACAGGTGGCAAATAATTTAGAGATTGCGCTAGCCAGCCCGATAATTCAACTCAAAACCTTGCGCTTTATCGACCAGATCCCAATCAGTATCGTATTTCATCACCTGCGTTTGGGTGAACACGAAAGCCAACTCGGCCGCTACCAACAGGGTTCATTACATCACTTTTTGGCCCAGCACTGCGCCATCAATTTACGCCGTAAACACACGGTGATTGGCGCGCAACTTCCTAATAATGAAGACTGCGCCTGCCTACAAATTGATCCCAGTAAACCGCTACTCCGCTTACAAACCGTCAATATCGACCAACAACAGCAACCCTTCGAGTTTTCAATTTCCCACATTAGAGCCGAGTTAGTTGAACTCAGCTTGGAGCATGCATCATGAGTCACACCACGCCTTCCCCACAACAAACTGCTCGCCAACACTGGATGGCAATACTCGCTAACGCCCCCTTTTCCGAGCTAGAACAACGCTGGAGAAAACTCAAACTAGACCCGCCCTGTGAAGTGATCCGACAACCCGAAATTGGCTTGGCAAAGATTCAAGGTCGAGTGGGAGGCAATGGCGAGCGTTTCAATTTGGCAGAGACCACCATTACTCGGGCAGCGGTGCGTTTAGTCGATGGCACCACCGGTTATAGCTACTTACGGGGACGCGCGAAACAACATGCGCTGCTATCGGCGCTAATCGATGCACTGTTACAGCAAGCATCCACCGCACCGGTATTACAAGAAGCGATTATTCAACCTCTCGCAGAGCTACAACAGTTGGCGAGGCAACAAGTCGCCGAACAAGCGGCTCAATCGAAGGTCGATTTTTTCACTGTCGTTCGGGGAGAAGACTAATGCTGCAAATAGAAACTGGTTTTGCGCAACCCGTCCACCATGCTCAACACTGTTTTCGGCAAATCCTTAAAGCTTTCAGTGAACCGGGTAGCCGGGTCTCGCTTAATAAACACCGCGGTTTTGCGCCACTAAATCCTGCCGCCAGCCAAGTCATTATGAGCCTGTGTGATCAACATACTGGCCTATACCTCAGTCCCGAATTAGCCAAACCGACTGACTTAGCACACGCGGTGGCAAACTTGGCGTTTCATAACGGTGTTCAAAGAACGACTCTCCAGCAAGCCGATTTTGTGGTCATCAACAGCACCCAAACCATTGATCTGATGCAGTGCAAAGCCGGCAGTGACATGAGTCCGGAGCACAGTGCAATGCTGCTGGTGCAAACTGAAGATTTAGACAGCGGTCCACGCTTTCGCTTAAGTGGACCGGGCATTCAGCACCCCATCATCCGACAGTTTGGCGAGCTTGGAGCAAGCCTGCTTGACTACCTATCCAAACCCAGCCACCACTACCCACTCGGCTTGGAGTTTGTCTTCTGTCATCAACAATCCTTGCTGGCTATCAGTCGCACTACCCAACTGGAGCGTATCTAATGTATGTCGCAGTAAAAGGAGGCGAAAAAGCCATTGCCGCAGCACATCGGCTACAAGCGCAACGTCGCCGAGGTCATACGGACGTTGCCGAGCTAAGCGTCGCCCAAATCAGCCAACAATTGAGTCTAGCGGTCGAGCGAGTCATGACCGAAGGAGGGGTGTTTGATCCAGAGCTGGCCGCGCTGGCGATTAAGCAAGCCAGCGGCGATCAAATTGAAGCCATCTTCCTGCTACGCGCCTACCGAACCACCCTTCCCTCATTAGCGATATGTGAGCCCTTAGATACTGACCAAATGCGGGTTCAGCGGCGGATCTCAGCCAGCTATAAAGATCTGCCCGGCGGGCAGCAACTCGGACCAAGCTATGACTATAGTCATCGCCTACTCGACTTTAGTCTGCTCGCCGAAGGACACCCGCCGAGCCCCCCCGAGTCAGGCACCGATAAGCCCGCACCAAAAACTGCTGAGCAGCAGAATTTACAGCAAGACTCCCCCCCAGCAGAAGCTCAAAACTTTAGCCGAGTATTTGCCTTACTGGAACAACAAGGTCTGGCAATACCAGAAGTCGACCGCGGAGAAGAGCCCGCCGACCTCAGCCAACAAGCGATAAGCTATCCCTGTTCTCGTGCTGCGCGCCTACAACAATTGAGCCGCGGTGATGAGGGCTTCTTATTATCACTGGCCTACTCGACCCAACGAGGATACGGCCGTAACCACCCGTTTGCCGGAGAAATTCGCAGCGGTGAGGTAAATCTGCAGATCTGTCCAGAAGAGCTAGGGTTTAACATTGATATTGGCAGTATCGTCCTGACCGAATGCGAGATGATCAATGGCTTTGTGGCTGAGCAGGCGCAAGGTCCTCATTTCACTCGCGGCTACGGCTTAGCTTTTGGTTTTAGTGAACGCAAAGCCATGGCTGTCGCCTTACTTGACCGCGCCCTGCAAGCACAACGCTATGACGAACCAGTGACCAGTCCGGCGCAAGATGAAGAGTTTGTACTGGCCCACGCCGACAACGTGGAAGCGGCAGGCTTTGTCTCTCATTTAAAACTACCTCACTACGTCGATTTTCAGTCTGAATTAGAATTGTTACGTAAAATGCGCCAGCAACAGGAGAGCCAGTATGACCCGCTTTAGTCAACACACCGCGGCTATCACTGACGATGACCAGCAATATAACTTTGCCTATTTAGACGAACAAACCAAACGGATGATCCGCCGAGCCATCCTCAAAGGAGTTGCTATCCCCGGTTATCAAGTACCTTTTGGTGGCCGAGAAATGCCGATGCCCTATGGTTGGGGAACCGGAGGAATCATGCTTAGTGCATCAATTTTGGGCCAGACAGATGTGCTCAAGGTGATTGACCAAGGCGCCGATGACACCACTAACGCGGTTTCAATCCGGCAGTTTTTTGCCAAGGTGTGTGGCATAACCACCACCGAACAAACCGAGCAAGCCAGCGTAATCCAAACCCGGCATCGCATTCCCGAACAAACCCTCAGTAATGCACAAATTTTGGTGTTTCAGGTGCCGATCCCCGAACCCTTGCGGTTTATCGAACCGCGCGAAACCGAAACCAAAAAAATGCACGCTCTCGAAGAATACGGGTCAATGCAAGTCAAGCTCTACGAAGATATTGTGAACTATGGCTACATAGCCACCAGCTACGCTTACCCGGTCATGGTCCATGACCGCTACTTAATGGATCCCTCACCGATCCCTAAGTTTGATAACCCAAAACTCAATCTGTCGCCAGCCTTAATGATTTTTGGTGCCGGGCGAGAAAAACGTATTTACTGCATTCCACCCTACACCAAAGTGCGTAGCCTCGACTTCGAAGATCATCCCTTTTCCATTCAACATTGGGAGCAACCCTGCAGCATCTGTGGGAATAGCAATACCTTTCTAGACGAAGTATTGGTTGATGACCAAGGCCAGCGAGTATTTATTTGCTCCGACACCGACTTCTGCCAAAAACAACAAGCGGCTAGCGAAGGAGCCCAAGATGAATAAATTAGCCAGCCAGTTGGAGCAACATTGGCAGCCTCAATCGGCACCAACAGCCCCACAAAACTCGCTTCAGAGCGAAGTCAGCCCATTACTCACCGCTCATAACTTAAGCATGCTCTACGCCCCAGAGAAGGGCTTTGAGGCGCTCGATTTAGAACTGTATCCGGGCGAAGTATTAGCGATTGTCGGCGAATCAGGCTCCGGTAAAACGACCCTACTCAAGAGCCTGTCGGGTCGTTTAACGCCCCAAAGTGGTCAGGTCAATTATCGCAACAATACCCAACAGTGGGCCAGCTTATATCATATTAGCGAAGCCGAACGCCGGCGTTTAATCCGCGCCAATTTTGGCATTGTGCACCAACACCCTATGGATGGCTTGCGGCCACGAGTCTCCGCAGGCGGAAACATTGGTGAGCGTCTAATGGAGGTCGGCTGGCGTAACTATGCACAGATCCGCGAGCAAGCCATTTGCTGGCTCAAAGCAGTAGAGATCGATCCCAGCCGTATTGACGACCAACCGCTAACGTTTTCTGGCGGCATGCAGCAACGGCTGCAAATAGCCCGTAACTTAGTGACCCATCCTAAATTAGTGTTTATGGATGAACCCACCGGCGGCTTAGATGTTTCGGTGCAAGCCCGCTTGCTCGATTTAATTCGCAACTTAGTCACCGAACTGCAGCTAGCGGTGGTGATTGTCACCCATGATTTAGCAGTGGCCCGCTTATTAGCCCATCGGATCATGGTGATGAAGCAAGGTCAAGTGGTGGAAAGTGGCTTAAGCGATCGAGTACTGGATGATCCACGCCATCCATATACCCAATTGTTAGTGTCTTCGGTTCTTCAACAATAATGCGCGCCATTGAGGAGTCACCATGCAAGCGCTTATGATAGCCAAAAACATCGATAAAACCTTTGTGTTACATAACCAAGGTGCGGCTCGCCTACCGGTACTATGCCAGCAAAATCTGGAAATATATGGCGGTGAATGTTTAGTTCTTAACGGTAGCTCTGGCTCAGGAAAATCCAGTCTGCTGCGTTCGCTATACGGCAACTATCAGGTTGACCAAGGCCAATTACTGATCCGCCAAGGTGAACACTGGTTAGATATGGCGCAAGCCCAACCGCGCCAAATCATCGAATTGCGCCGCCATACCATTGGCTGGGTCAGTCAATTTTTACGGGTGATCCCTCGCCTCTCGGCTCTGAATATCGTCATGCAGCCCATGCTCGAGAATGGCATCAGTGAATCATTGGCCCGCTCCAAGGCACAAACCCTATTAAGCCAATTGAATGTCCCCGAACGACTATGGCACTTAGCCCCAGCAACGTTCTCTGGCGGTGAACAGCAGCGGGTCAATATTGCCCGCGGCTTTGCCCTCGACTATCCAATTTTATTACTCGATGAACCCACCGCCTCGCTAGATAAAGTGAATGCCCAACAAGTGGTGACATTGATCTTAGCCGCCAAACAACGTGGGGCAGCCATCGTTGGTATCTTTCACGACAACTGGGTTCGCGACCTCGTCGCCGACCGCCTACACCCAATGCAAACCAGCCCTTCGTTAGCAGGATAATAAAATGATCATTACCAACGTAAATATGATTTTGGAACATGAAGTCGTGAAGGGCTCGCTAGAAGTAAAAGATGGCCGGATCATCGCACTCAGTGACACGCGAAGCCAACACTGCAGTGCGATTGACGGCGACGGCGCCTATCTTTTGCCGGGTTTAATCGAATTACATACCGACAATCTGGAAAAATTTTTTACGCCGCGACCGAAGGTGAATTGGCCTGCAGGTTCAGCCATGGCAAGTCACGATGCCCTGATGGTTTCCAGTGGTATAACCACAGTACTAGACGCGATTGCATTGGGCTATATTAACGACCACGGCACCCGCTTAGCGAATCTAGAGCGCATGCTGCATACCATTGTCGATTCTCAACAACGCGGTGAAAATCGAGCCGAACATTTTCTGCATTTGCGCTGTGAACTCCCCAATGCCGATACCGCCAACATTTTCGAAACCTTGGTTGAGCAAGGGCCGGTCGCCATGGTCTCGTTGATGGATCATACGCCCGGACAACGCCAATTTATCGATAGCGAAAAATATCGTACCTATTACATGGGGAAATATGGCTTAAACGAACCAGCCATGGCGCGCTTTGAAGCAGAGCAAACCGAAGCCTCATTGCGCTGGTCCGATGCCAACCGCAAACACATCGCAGCCGCAGCACGCGAGCGCGGTATTACTTTAGCCAGCCATGACGATGCCACCGTAGAGCATGTGCTGGAATCAGCCGCCTTAGGCTGTGCAATCGCCGAATTTCCAACCACCGTTGCCGCAGCGCAGGCCTCACGTCAAGCGGGTTTACAAGTGATGATGGGCGCGCCGAATATCGTGCGAGGCGGTTCACACTCCGGTAATGTGGCGGCGGCCGAATTAGCCAGTGAAGGCGTATTAAATATCCTATCCTCGGACTACTACCCTGCCAGTATGTTGGATGCAGCCTATCAGGTTGCGAAGATGGACAACAACCACTATAACCTATGTGAAGCCATTCAAATGGTGAGCCTTAAGCCTGCACAAACCCTCGGTATGGATGACCGAGGCAGTATTCATGAAAATAAACGTGCAGATCTGGTCTTAGCCAAGCCCAGCCAAGACCGCTTACGCGTCCTACAAGTATGGCGTGAAGGAGAGCGAGTATTTTGATATCTAATAGCTCATTAAGTAATGAAGTCATCGTCGGCGAAGCCAAGTTGTTTTATTTAGTTGGCCCCTCTGGTTCAGGTAAAGACAGCATCATAGATGGTTTGCGGGAGCAATTAAAAGCCGATAGTAACTTACTGATTGCTCACCGCTACATCACCCGAGCAGCAGATAGCGGCGGTGAAAACCACATCGCCTTAAGTTTACCGGAATATACCCACCGCAAACGTAGCGGCTTATTTGCCATGGACTGGCAAGCCAATGGCTGCCATTACGCCGTGGGAAACGAAGTAAACACCTGGCTCAGTATGGGGTTTTCGGTATTATTCAATGGCTCACGTCAACAAATAGACCTCGCCAGAGACTTATTCGGAGAACGTTTAAGAGTGATTGTCCTAGAGGTAGAACAAGATGTATTAGCCGAACGTTTACGCAAACGGGGCCGAGAACAAGAACATTCAATTACTGCTCGGCTGCGGCGTAACCAGCAATATCAAACCAATCTACAACAAGAATTCTGGCGACTAGATAACAACCGCAGTTTAGCCGTCACCGTGAAGAAATTACTCAAGTATATCGATACCCAAACTAGCGAGTTATATATCACATGAAACTCACCTTATTAGGCACTGGCAACGTCCAAGCGGCTCCACTTTACGGCTGTGATTGTATCGCCTGTAAGCGCGCTCAAAAAAATCCCAGCTTAAGCCGTCAACTCAGTTCAGCGGTATTAGAAGTCAATGGTAAGTGTTTACTCATCGATGCCAATCATCCACAACTACAAAGCCGTTTTCCCGCTAACTCTATCGATGCCATTCTCCTGACCCACTATCATATGGATCATGTGCAAGCGCTGTTTGATTTACGCTGGGGAATTGCCGACCCCATCCCAATTTATCAACCGAACGACCCCAATGGTTGCGATGATTTATTCAAACACCCAGGCATCCTCGATTTTCAGCAAGCGAATAAAGCTTATTCTCGATTTCAGTTGGCTGACATCGAGATTATGCCGCTCACCCTTAACCATTCAAAACCAACCCTGGGCTATTTGTTTAGCAGTGCTCAAGGACAGATTGCCTATCTAACCGATACCGCAGGGATCCCCGATCCAAGCTGGCAACAACTGCTGCGACATCAGCCCGATTATGTCGTGATCGATTGTAGCTATTCACCACTGCAACACTCCCCCAACCACAATAATCTCTACGATGTATTTGAGTTCGCCCACGCCATGCCCGAAACTCAGTGGGTGCTTAGTCATATCGGACACGAATTAGACAGTTTTCTACACCAATACAACGGCGAGTTGCCCAGCAATGTACAAGTGGGTCACGACGATATGCAGCTAACACTGGAGTAAGCGGCTTATCGATTAACCTCGAGGGGCATCTTGCTCCAAGTGATCGCTTCAGCGCCTTCTCCCATATTGCTGAAAGCGCTAATAACTGTGATAGAAATGCTTGAGGCAAATCGTTAAGCGTATATGTTCGACCAAGTGTTTACGAAGCATCTGCTGTTTCACGCATACTGCGAAGCAGACCAAATGCTCACGCTTGCCACTCCCCTACCAATGCCACATCAGCCTGCTTGCAGATCCAGAGATCTGCAGATCAATAGCAACATGTCGCAAATATTCAATAAACATTGAAAGCTATCGGTTATTTTCAACACTCAACATGGAGAAAAAACGATGACTAAGCGATTAAACTATTTTTCAAGCTCACCTCAGGCAATGCAGATATTGCTCGAACAAGAAAACTATCTTCGCCAGCAATTTAGTAACTCCCATTCGGTGAATATCACCACTTGGGAATTGCTGAAACTAAGGGTTTCACAAATCAACCAATGTGCCTTCTGTATTGATATGCATAGCAAAGACGCCGTTAAATTGGGAGAACGCCCAGAGCGGATATATGGCTTGAGTGCCTGGATGGATACGCCCTTATATTCCGAACTTGAACGTGCGGCATTACAATGGGCGGAATTGATCACATCAAATCGACCCGTCACAGAAGCCGCCTATAAACAGGCTCTAGCAATGTTTGGCGAACAAAGTTTGGTTGATTTGACAATCGCGGTGAATGCGATTAATAGTTGGAATCGGATCTCCAAAACCTTTAAACCCGAGGTAGGGAATTATCAACCAAACTAATCAAGCGCTCCGATCTGCTGAGTCTCCCTTTGATTTCAGGTTATTTCAACCAGAAGGGAGCTTAGCGCACTATGTTCAAGGGATATGGTCAGCCTCGGTTCCGGCCACTCCAGAGAAAAATATGACAAAGTGGCTACAAGCTGATGCTTGTAGCGGCATCATGTTTATTTTAGCTGGAAGTGTTGAATTTGATGGCATTCCATATTCGGCAAAGGCGCTGCTGCTACCGATAAGCAAACAAGCACACACCATAATGCTCTCTTCAGGGACCCAAGTCGCGGGTGTTCGTTTTCAGCCTGGTATTAGTGTCGATATATTACGCACTCAATTCGAGCAATCGGTAGCACAGCAAGATAATAAACAGCAACGCTGGCTGCAGCTAATGGCAAGCCGCCTGCAGTATACGCCTCACCACCAAGCTCGAATTACAGCACTCTATAAATGGTTGAATAACACCGTTGATATTTGCCAATGCATTCCAGCCTCAGTATTGCGCTGTTTGCAGGTGATTCAGAACGCCAACAATAACCAGCTCTCGAAGAGTGGTATGCTACTGAGTCAGCGTCAAATCGAGCGTCAATTTCAAAAATGGGTAGGTATAAGCCCCAAACAATGCCAAAGAATATTGCGGGTCAAGAAAACCATCGAACATCTCAAACACAAACCTAATAGCAACTTAGTCACATTGGCATTGGATTATGGATTTTCAGATCAATCTCATATGACCAGAGAATTTGCACAAATCGCTAAAATTACGCCCAAACGTTACTGTAAACGGATCGCGAGCAAATGATGTTTAACGGCGAGAAGTGAAATGTTGTCAGTTCTCTAAGTGGTTAAAGTGTATGGCTTTTATAGGCGCTAGGGCTTTGACCAGTAATGCATTTAAACTTGGTACTGAAGTAATTACTATCGTTATATCCCACCCGATAAGCAACATCGGTAATTGAAAGACCCGTTTCGATTAAAGTCATCGCTTTTCTAATTCGTAATTGGTTCAAAAACTTATTGGTCGAAGAGCCTGTGAGCTGCGATATCTTATTGCTTAAGGCTCGTGAACTGACCTGAAAACCCCAAGCTACACTTTGAACCGTACTATTCATGAACAATACGGTCACAAAATAAAATATCCTTGAAATTAAACTAGGCCACTCATCTGTTGCTATTTATACCAAATACGTTTTTAGCGTTCTCCAAACGACTCAAACAGCGTTTTTTTAAGCGGTTTTAACAAGTAATCCATCACACTACGCTCACCGGTGCGGATGTCCACTTGCGCCGTCATACCCGGTAAAATCTCCAGTATTTTACCGGTACTAGTTGTGACAGGATAGTCGATTGGAGAGACATGGACGCGATAATAAATTTCTTCACCGCGAGGAGTATTCTCTTTCAATGTATCCGCACTAACGTAGGTAACTTTCCCCGCTACCCCGCCAAAGATAGTGTAATCAAAGGGATCAAAGCGGATCGTGGCATCTAAATCAGTATGTACCTGAGCAATATCAGCCGGACGAACCTTGGCCTCAATAAACAGCGTGTCATCAACTGGCACAATTTCCATGATTTGTTCACCCGCACGTAACACGCCGCCAACAGTTGTAACTTGGATATTTTTAACAATCCCTGCCATCTGGGCAATAAATACGGTATCTTCCTGCTCCCGTTGACGACGGTTCATCACCTGCTCATTCTGTGAAATCTGATCCTCCACTTTCGCTAACTCATTATTCGCATCTTCCAAAAATTTGTTTTTACGATTAACTAATTTGGCATCGGCATCATTCACCGAACGCTCAGAGCGTAGCAGTTCCGAACCACTCACATCACCCGATTTCACCAGTTCTTCAACCAAAGCCAGCTCTTTTCTGGCCAGTTCAACCGCAACTCGTAAAGTTCGTAATTCTTCATTTAAGCCATGACGACGTTGCTGAAACAGCGCTCGTTCTAGATCGGCTTGTTGTCGAAACTCACCGTTAAATGCTTCAGGAAAAACCAATTTGTTCGCATCAATCACCTCTGCTCGCAAACGGATCGCCTTGGCTTTCAAGGCAAATAGGCGAGCATCCACTTCTCCCACAGCCGCATCAATACGGGTTTGATCCAAGCGAGCCAGAACTTGTCCTGCTTTGACTTGGTCACCTTCCTTTACCGCCAGTTGCGACAGAACACCTGCATCCACCGCCTGAATACTCTGAACTCGACTGCTGGCAATAACCTCTCCGGTGGCACGCGTCACTTCATCAATACGAAATTCCATTGCCCAATAGATAAAAGCAACAAACCCAGCCAACAGTATGGTGAGTAGCAAACCATGACTACGCCGATGAAAATTCTCTAAGCGTTCTACCTTAGCCTGCATCGCTGCGTCATCTTCATTAGCAAAACGTTCAAACCACATCCAGTGAATCTCCAAATTTACGTCGTACTTTGGCAGTGTTAGTTTGTGAAACTCTGCCTATAAGTTGTGGTAATACACGGTCTGGTTTTCCGTCCATAATCACTTCACCTTCTCGCATTGCAATCACTCGGGTTGCCAGCTTCATCGCCTGCATCGGACGGTGGGTTACCACGATCAAAATGTCTTCCGGTGCCACATTTTTTTCAACCACCGACCAAACCTTCGCTTCACTCTCTGCATCCAGCGACGCAGTGGGCTCATCTAATAACCAGATCCGAGGCTGAGTAATGATGAGCCGTGCCAACGCCACTAATTGGCGCTGCCCACCAGATAACCCTTCGCCACCTTCACTGATCGGAAGATCCATTCCCAAGGGGTTAGAAGCGGCAATAGCATCCACACCAAGATCTCGAGTGATTTTAAGTAAATGAGAATCCCCAGCAGTGCCAGAGAGCGACAGATTACTTCGCAAACTGCCTTTAAATAGATGTACAGCTTGCGGCAAATAGCCCAACTGACTAGCCACCACTTGTGGATCGACTTCCCATAAATCGGCATCTCCCAAGCGCACCCTTCCTTCGTTTGGCCGATACAAACCAGCCAACACTTTCAGTAGTGTTGATTTACCGCAGCCAACCGAGCCAACCAGTAATACACGCTCACCTGATTTAAAGCTAAGTGAGGGAATAGTGAGCTGCTGTATCGGTGACTCTGGATAGGCAAAACGCACTTTTTCCAGCGCAATGCTTTCTGGAGGCTGTTCCGGTAACAAAAGTTGTTGCTCGTCGCGACGTTCCAACTCAAGGTTTAATACTTGATTAACCATCTGCAAAGACTGCGATACCGATTGCCACTGGGTCAGGTATTGCACACCTTGGGCAACAGGGGCAATGACCCGTCCCCCCAAAATGCTACAAGCAATCATCCCCCCCATGGTTAATAGTCCGGCTTCAACCTGCCAAACCCCAACCACCACCGCCGAAACATAAGCGAGGGTAGAAAGGCTACTGGTGGTCACCGTAGAGAAGTTAGTAATTGCCTTTTGACGAATATTATAACCATCAATAGAGGCGGTAATCGCCTGCCAATCTGCCGAAAAACGCCAGCCAGCATTGTTTGCCCGGATTGACTCCGCCCCACGGATCGAATCAACCAATACCCCTTGGCGTTCGTTGCTGCGCATCAACTGTTTACGTAGTAAATCACGTAAGCGCATCTGGGTGAACAGTCCAAGCATTAAAGCAACCGGCAGCAACATTGCATACACCCATCCCACCTTACCGCCAATCACTCCGATAAAAACAATAAACATCAAGGCAAACGGCAAATCAATGAGACCAAATACCACACTGGATGAAAAAAACTGACGCACTGCATCTAATCCGCCCACCTGTGCCGCTAACGTGCCCAAACTGCGTGGTTGATTATCCAAACGCAGATGCAGCAAGTGGTCAAATACTTGTTGTGATAAGCGTTTATCAACACTCACCGAGACACTATCAACAATTCGTGCTCGTAAGGTTTTTAATAACCAGTCCAGTGTGACGATCAAACCCATGCCAGCAACCAGAGTGGTTAATGTTGCATAAGCCATGGTTGGCACCACCCGATCATAGACTTGCATGGCAAATAGTGACGTGGTAACTGCCATCATGTTAATGATAACCGTGGCAATCACAACTTTGACGATCCAACCCGGTTCTCGAAACAACTCGCGTATCACCATTCGCATCGCACGATTGCCCTCTATCGAAGAGTGCGATGATGCAGCGAGTTTCTTCGGTGGGCGCAACCAAATAACCTGCGCATTTTGTAGTTCAGATTCGGCGATGCTGTGGGTCGTACCGTCTGCATCGCTTAAAGTAATCGTTTCAGAGTCTGCGCGCTGCGCGCTATACCAGATATTCTCATGCAGCACCAATGCGGGTAAACGGCGCAAATCAAATCGACGCCAAGATAATTGAACTGGCTGTACGCCTTTTAATTGCAGCTGGGTAAAAATATAACGGAGATGATCAATCGCTTGCACATCTGGTAGTTTAAGTTGTGCTTGCGTACACGCTGCATTTACTGCTTGCCATTGGAGCTCTACACCTAACTGTTGCAACAATTGTTGTAAAAGAACGGCGGGCAATGGGGGCGAATTCAGTTTATTGTGACTGCTATTCAATTCTTGTGCAGCCTCTGTTTTAGACGTTTCAATCATTGTGATTCCGTTTCTTGTATATCGACTAATTGATCAAGTGAGCCCGTCAGAACCGCCAATTTTAAGCTAACAATCAACCAGTCATTTTTGGCCTGCACCTGTTGCAATTGCTGTTCATTTAATTCTCGTTGCATATTTAAAACATCCAACCAAGCCTTGTAACCCGCTTCATACTGGCGCTGATAGGAAACTAAAATAGTAGCTAACTCTTCAACAACGACCTGCTGAGAGGCAATCAAATTTTCTTGAGTGGCACGGTTTGCACCTAAACTGGTGACTTGACGCGCGATCTCATTACGGGTTGAATTTAGATCTTGCTTGCTGGCCTGCATCAGTGATACTGCTGCATTACTGCGGCCTCTAGAGGTAAACCCCAATCCATCTAAAGATGCTTCTATCACCACCGCCAACTGAATATCAGAACCATAGCTAGGATCATCAAAATAACGTTCGGCTTGTAAATACACGGTTGGCATGGCAGCGGTTTTTTCTCGGTCGATATTGGCTCGAGCCACTTCGATACGTTGCATTTTCAAGCGTACATCGGCACTTTGTTGCTGAGCCATCAGTTTGAGTTGCTCAGTACGACCAAGTTGAGTCAGTCTCTCTGGTAGATTGAGCGTGATCCCAATCGGTACTTGGGTCAAGGCCAATAATTCAGATTCAGCAACAGACCGCTCACCTTCATAGCGTTGCTTTTTAGCGCGCGCCTGATTTAAGCGGGCCAATGCTAAACTAATATCGGCTTGAGAGGCTAACTGACCTTGATGACGACGAGCAATTTGCAGATACAGAGTATTTAACGCAGCAATATTTTCTTGAGCAACCTGAACCCGCAAAATAGTACCAATCACCTGGGCATAAGCAACCGCAGTTTGCTCCATTAATTGACGTTTAACCCGCAACAAATCGGCTTCTTCAGCCAATTGGTCTGCATCCGCATAAGCAATGCCACTATCGATCCGACCAAATGCCCAAACAGGCTGGCGCGCACGTACACTCATCGGATAATTGCCAGCCGAGCGATTGTTATTCCCGCGGTTGATCGCGCTAGCTTGGCCACTTAAAGTGGGATAGCGTTGCGCGCGTGCGCTATCACCGGCAAAACCCTTGGCAGCTATTTCGGCACGTTTACCTCGTAAAGCGGGGTGATGTTGCAACGTAGCGTGTAATGCTGCAACCAAACCACTGGCTGGATCAGCATAAACCTGCTCAGTGGGAGCTAGACTCAGTAGCAGCCAAAGCATAATGCAGGCGCGTCTATTCATTTTATTGTTCCTTCAAGCTCAAGCGATTTACTTTCATCGAAGGATATCGGCCAATCAGTCTCGGCTTCACTCTCGTTCATCTCAATCTCCCTTGCTTTAAACTGTATTTTTTGGCGCAATGCCTCGGCCTTATCGCTTGCCCCAACCATCTCGTAGGCTTGTATCAGATCCTTGCGCCAATCAGCTTTCCAAGGACATTTATCCAATCCCTTTTCCATCAGTATGATCGCTTCCGTCACTTGCCCAACCCGCGCATAGATAAGCCCAAGCATGAAGTTAGCAGCAGCATGGTCTGGTAGGTGGTGCAGCAGTTTTTTTAATTGGTACTCCGCTTCAGCCCATTTATCCTGTTTATACAGTTCAACGCCCTGAGTCAGCAGGCCTGATTCTGGCAGCGATAGCATCTTAATCACATCCCATTCAATCTTTTTATTGGTGCCTGCAATCAACGGAGCTAAATGGTCGACATAACGCCTCCACTTCGCTTGACTCGTTTTGTAGATGGGTTGGCGAACCTGCCAGACTGAGGCGGTTTTCACTGGCCGGTCCAGTTGATTAAAGTTTAACACTTGCGGCTCCCAATCCACGCCGATGTAATCCAACATCTTGCGCGCCATCGCCTCAGTATCCTCCACCACATCTTCATAGTTGATTTCGAGTATTTGACCGGGAAATACTTGCTGCCAGTGGTGCATTAACAGATTATGATCGGCGAGCTGCTCGCCAATCCATTGCAGATCGTAAGCAAAGCCCATACCGCCATGCTTGGCCTGATAGTCGGTAAAGTAGTTGGAGAGTGCAATATCACGCGGATCGCGCCGTACCGAGATGATGCGAGCATTGGGGAATAAAAATTTAATCAGGCCAATATTCTCGAAATTATGTGGTAGTTTGTCTACCACATGTCTTGCCTCGGGTTTATCTTCTGTGGCTAATGCCTTCAATTCATCGAGTATGCCCTTGGCAATCCCCTCGATTACATAAGGTGAAAGATCATCAACACAATCGGGATAATGACGACCACTGCCAACATGGCGCTCCCAACGATTCATCCCCTGAATTCGGTGACTAATCACGCCTAACTCACCAGCGCCAAAAATTTTGCTATGCCCAGCAATAATCTGTTCGACCAAAGTGGTGCCCGAACGTGGCATACCGAGCACAAACACCGGCAAGTTTGAATCCACCCCACAATTTTTGCGGTGTTGGTAGAGTTCTTTGCCAAAGGCATAACGGATGCGCGCGCACTGCTGGCGATGAGCTTTAGCATCGTAGTGCAGCAGTTTTTTGCTCGCCGCATTGGCTTCTACTGCAAGGGCAAAGGCTTTATTATAATCCTTGCGCTTTTCCCAAGCGGAAGCCAGTTGCAATAATAACCCCGCACGTACCTTGCCCTCCATGCTGGGCTGACGAGCGGCTTTTTCCATGCGCACCAGTATCGCCTCATCTTCGGGAAATTTACGTGCATTAATCAATGACGAATAGCCCTTAGCCGGATCAATTTCTTTGATTCGTTCAAACAGCGCCACCGCCTGGTCGATGTTGCCGAGCAGCATCTGCTGCTGTCCTAGTCCCTGCAAGGCTGGCAAAAAATAAGGGTTTTCATCCAACAGTTGCTGAAACAGGGTTTCCGCTTGTTTAAAATGCTGCTGTTGACTTTCTACCTGTGCCAATGCATTTTTGGCCTGCAAACGCAATCTGCAAATCATCGCCTGCGGCGTGTTCTCGTTCTCTTCCAAGGCTTCGGCCAACGCCACGGCCTTGTCGGCTGCACGGCGCGCCTGCGCTTCCTGCTGATGTAGCCAAGCACCAGACAAGCGTACCCAATAGGCAACTTCTGGCTTGTCTTGCAATTTAGCGAAACGAATCGCCCGCTGCAGTAAGTGTACCAACTGCATGGTACGGCCCTGCATTTGTGCCAGTTCAGCCAAATTTGAAATAAGAGATAGGTTTTCAGCGTAATATTTAAGTGCGCTACGTAGTGCTTCTTCTGCCTCCGCATGGCGGGCATCACTGGCCAGCTGCATGGCATAACCCGTTACCAGCGCTATCCACTTATCTTCGGTTAACGATTCGCGGCGCTGCGCCAGCCACTGTTCAGCCTGCGCCAAATCATCCGCGGCGATCCAAATCTCCAATTGCAAAGCACGAAACTGAGCGCTAAACAGCTCAATTGCCGCTTCAGGCAGTTCGCGATGGACCAGATTAAGTTGTGCAATCGCTTCATCCAATGCCTGTTGCGCATCTGTTATATCCCCTGCTTGCAAACATAAGCGCGCCAGTGCACTCCATACAGGCAAGCGATGTGGGGCAAGCCTAGCGGCATGCTGATACAAACCACGGGCGAGTTCAAGCGCCCCTATCTGCATCCGACACCAAGCTAAACGAGCCAAACCCAGCGAATGTTCGGGTACCTGTCGCAATACCACTTCCAGCAGAGCGACTGCCTGGTCGATACGGTAAAACAAACAATATACTGCGGCAAGGTCAACCCGGGCATCGGCAGCTAGTTCGTCCATACAGTTTGCAAGCTCGGCGCAAACGCCCTCGGCTTCCATCCGTTCACCCAAATGCGCATGAGCCAATGCGAGCAACGGCAGGGCTTGCACATCGGCGGTTTCTTCTAAATAACGTGATACATTACTTTTAAGTACCGCAAACTGTTGCTGGTCAACCAATTGATGACAAATTGTGATATACGACAAAATCGATTAAATCCTATAATGATAAAAACGGCTATCTGGACCCCGTATGAGGAAAAACGTCATGCCAGTCAACCCGCTTACCGCGCCAGCCAGCGTGGCAACGGCTTGGCACTGGCTGTGCGAAAGCCGTAAGAACTTTCCCGCGAATGCCGATATTTGGCATCTGCGCTTTCACCGCCAACGATTATTACCCGAGATACTGGCTTGGCTCGACGAGGGCCAATACCGGTTCTCTCCAATGCAAATCGTCACTCGAGCCAATGGCGAACCACTCGCCCTGTGGTCAGCCGCCGACGCATTTGTGCTCAAACTACTGACCTTACACCTGCAGAGCATTCTGCCCGTGCACCCAAGCTGCACCCATGTTAAAGGGCATGGCGGGCACAAATTTGCATTACGTCAAACCCATCGCTGGAGCCGTGGTGGTGCTTATACCTTTGTAGGTAAAACCGATATTCGCGGTTACTATGCGAATATCAATAAAAACCAACTATACCAATTATTAACGCGCTACATTAGCAGCCCTATCGTACGCCAACTGCTGGCCCAGTTTCTTGACTACTGCGTCGAACAAGGGGGCAACTTTCACACCCCAAGCTCGGGTATTCCACGTGGTTGTGCACTCAGCCCCTTATTGGCAGGCTTTCATCTGTTCGAACTCGACCGCGAACTCGCTCGCCGCAAAGGCATCAGATATTTGCGCTTTATGGATGATCTCATCCTCCTATGCCAAACACGCTGGCAGCTTCGTCGGGCCATTGCGACCATGAACCGCTGGTTTGAAACCGCGGGCCTGCAACAACATCCAGACAAAACCTATATTGGCCGGATTAAAAATGGCTTTGACTGGCTCGGTTATCGGTTTGACCAGCGCGGTCTGGTGCGGGTTGCGCCACGGGCAGTCGAACGTTATAAAATCAAACGCCACCGGCTTTATGAGCAAGCCCGTTGCCGAACATCAAACACAACTCATGTTTGGCAACGAGTGGTGGAGTATGACCAGCGGTGGCGACGCTGGCTTATCGCCGGTTTACCCGCGATAACCGCGACCCTGCTAAAAAATGCTTATGACAAACCCTGCGAAGTTAGGACGCCGTTTGGCATGCCTTGCAGATAGTGATCGGCGCCTGCCGGACCCTGCATATCGGCCGCAACGCCATCCCAAATTAGGACCCTGGTTTTAAC
The DNA here is from genome assembly GCF_050870865.2 of Agarivorans sp. QJM3NY_33. NCBI lineage: Bacteria > Pseudomonadati > Pseudomonadota > Gammaproteobacteria > Alteromonadales > Alteromonadaceae > Agarivorans > Agarivorans sp. QJM3NY_33. The sequence goes on along the minus strand of NZ_CP194039.2, from coordinate 1,497,660 downwards.
GTATAAATTCATTGGACCAGTATCATGCCTCCAATAGAAAGTCCCTGCTGCTTTAATCTTCACATGTTCGGTAGCGTTGCCAATGTACACCAAACTCGTATTGGCGGTATCTCGATTGTCGGGAATATCGGCCAATATGCCTATACTTCCCTCATCTCCCACGATTACTACATTGTCATCCGAACCGATTGCGCCCCCGCCGGTCCACTGCCCCCAACTGCCCGTCTGGCCATCAATCGGGGTTGCATTCAACACAAACGTGTCCGAATCCACCAAGACGTATATGGTATACGATACATTGGCGTCGAAGGTACGCTGTGAATGGTCGGACGAAACGCCGTGTACCAAATCGAAAACCACCACCGCCGTGTCCATATGGCTAGGCCCGTCGAACGCATCATCGCTACCCGCATTGCCGGCACTATCGCGACTAAAACCGCTGGCTAATTCTATGCTGTCATCATTATCCAGCGGGTCGAAACCTGCTGTACCCTCCAGCTTCGCTGCCGCTTCTTCATTTAAAGTAATACTCAATGTATGGTCGTCGGAGACGAAGGCGCTCTCCACCCCAGCCTCATAACTTGCAATTTTGTCCGTATCGTTACTGTCGATATCCCAATGCAACTTGCTCCAATCGAGGTTGCCCTTGATGTTAGTGCTGCTGGTTTCACCATCGCTGAGTAAGCTTGTCATATTGCTACCCGTTAGCGTCAAAGTATGTGAAGCCACATCGTAGCTAGCGTCAGTAAAGGTATTACTAGGCGAGTGCGCATCAATCGCATCGGCGCCCTGGGCTATGGATTTGCTGTAGGTCGCACTTTTATTGCCAGCGGTATCTTCAAGGCTGAGGCTCACATCAATATCATCCCCTGCCAGCACGTCCGCGTCCCCTTCGGTCACCGTAAATTGGGCGGTATAAGTGGTGTTATCGACTTTAGCCAAGTCGCTCAACTTATAGCCACCCACAGTTCCCGAAAGATTCTTATAAGTATCACCACTGTCATTTGCAACCGTAAGTGTCACGACCACATCACCGACCTTCATCGCTGTATCAGCTATCGTGACGTTTAGAACCTCAGGGCTGTGCGCATCAATCGCATCGGAGCCCTGGGCTATGGATTTGCTGTAGGTCGCACTTTTATTGCCAGCGGTATCTTCAAGGCTGAGGCTCACATCAATATCATCCCCTGCCAGCACGTCCGCGCCCCCTTCGGTCACCGTAAATTGGGCGGTATAAGTGGTGCTATCGACTCGAATCAAGTTGCTCAAATCATAGCCACCCACAGTTCCGCTCAAGTTCTGGTAGGCATCCTCATCACTATCAACTGTGATGGTAACTGTCACGACATCGTCAATAGCCATCGTGCTGTTATTAATACTCAGGCCTTGAATTTTGGGCGGGGTTTCATCGCTAATATCACGAATGGCCAGGCTCACCGCTTGTTCGGTGCTATTCCCCGCAACATCACTTGCCACGACGGTAAAGCTGTAATTTGGTTTCGCTTCATAGTTTGGATCGTCAGTCAGGCTCACCTCACCGGACTCGTCATCAATGCTAAACAAGTCCGCATCAGTGCCTGCCAAGCTGTAAGTCACACCATCACTGACATCCCCATCGTCCGTGGCCGTCGCCGTGTAAACCACTTGCGCGGCCCCACTGTTTTCATCAATGGTCGCAGCCTCATCGCCAGAGGTAAACTTCGGCTTAGTGTCGTCAAGGTTGTTGATGGCCAGGCTCACCGCTTGTTCGGTGCTATTCCCCGCAACATCACTTGCCACGACGGTAAAGCTGTAATTTGGTTTCGCTTCATAGTCTGGATTGCCAGTTAGGCTCACCTCACCGGACTCGTCATCAATGCTAAACAAGTCCGCATCAGTGCCTGCCAAGCTGTAAGTCACACCATCACTGACATCCCCATCGTCCGTGGCCGTCGCCGTGTAAACCACTTGCGCGGCCCCACTGTTTTCATCAATGGTCGCAGCCTCATCGCCAGAGGTAAACTTCGGCTTAGTGTCGTCAAGGTTGTTGATGGCCAGGCTCACCGCTTGTTCGGTGCTATTCCCCGCAACATCACTTGCCACGACGGTAAAGCTGTAATTTGGTTTCGCTTCATAGTCTGGATTGCCAGTTAGGCTCACCTCACCGGACTCGTCATCAATGCTAAACAAGTCCGCATCAGTGCCTGCCAAGCTGTAAGTCACACCATCACTGACATCCCCATCGTCCGTGGCCGTCGCCGTGTAAACCACTTGCGCGGCCCCACTGTTTTCATCAATGGTCGCAGCCTCATCGCCAGAGGTAAACTTCGGCTTAGTGTCGTCAAGGTTGTTGATGGCCAGGCTCACCGCTTGTTCGGTGCTATTCCCCGCAGCATCACTTGCCACGACGGTAAAGCTGTAGCTCGGTTTCGCTTCATAGTCTGGATCGTCAGTCAGGCTCACCTCACCGGACTCGTCATCAATGCTAAACAAGTCCGCATCAGTGCCTGCCAAGCTGTAAGTCACACCATCACTGACATCCCCATCGTCCGTGGCCGTCGCCGTGTAAACCACTTGCGCGGCCCCACTGTTTTCATCAATGGTCGCAGCCTCATCGCCAGAGGTAAACTTCGGCTTAGTGTCGTCAAGGTTGTTGATGGCCAGGCTCACCGCTTGTTCGGTGCTATTCCCCGCAACATCACTTGCCACGACGGTAAAGCTGTAATTTGGTTTCGCTTCATAGTCTGGATTGCCAGTTAGGCTCACCTCACCGGACTCGTCATCAATGCTAAACAAGTCCGCATCAGTGCCTGCCAAGCTGTAAGTCACACCATCACTGACATCCCCATCGTCCGTGGCCGTCGCCGTGTAAACCACTTGCGCGGCCCCACTGTTTTCATCAATGGTCGCAGCCTCCGCCTTTTCGGTGGAAAACTTCGGCTTAGTGTCGTCAAGGTTGTTGATGGCCAGGCTCACCGCTTGTTCGGTGCTATTCCCCGCAACATCACTTGCCACGACGGTAAAGCTGTAATTTGGTTTCGCTTCATAGTTTGGATCGTCAGTCAGGCTCACCTCACCGGACTCGTCATCAATGCTAAACAAGTCCGCATCAGTGCCTGCCAAGCTGTAAGTCACACCATCACTGACATCCCCATCGTCCGTGGCCGTCGCCGTGTAAACCACTTGCGCGGCCCCACTGTTTTCATCAATGGTCGCAGCCTCATCGCCAGAGGTAAACTTCGGCTTAGTGTCGTCAAGGTTGTTGATGGCCAGGCTCACCGCTTGTTCGGTGCTATTCCCCGCAACATCACTTGCCACGACGGTAAAGCTGTAATTTGGTTTCGCTTCATAGTCTGGATTGCCAGTTAGGCTCACCTCACCGGACTCGTCATCAATGCTAAACAAGTCCGCATCAGTGCCTGCCAAGCTGTAAGTCACACCATCACTGACATCCCCATCGTCCGTGGCCGTCGCCGTGTAAACCACTTGCGCGGCCCCACTGTTTTCATCAATGGTCGCAGCCTCATCGCCAGAGGTAAACTTCGGCTTAGTGTCGTCAAGGTTGTTGATGGCCAGGCTCACCGCTTGTTCGGTGCTATTCCCCGCAACATCACTTGCCACGACGGTAAAGCTGTAATTTGGTTTCGCTTCATAGTTTGGATCGTCAGTCAGGCTCACCTCACCGGACTCGTCATCAATGCTAAACAAGTCCGCATCAGTGCCTGCCAAGCTGTAAGTCACACCATCACTGACATCCCCATCGTCCGTGGCCGTCGCCGTGTAAACCACTTGCGCGGCCCCACTGTTTTCATCAATGGTCGCAGCCTCATCGCCAGAGGTAAACTTCGGCTTAGTGTCGTCAAGGTTGTTGATGGCCAGGCTCACCGCTTGTTCGGTGCTATTCCCCGCAACATCACTTGCCACGACGGTAAAGCTGTAATTTGGTTTCGCTTCATAGTCTGGATTGCCAGTTAGGCTCACCTCACCGGACTCGTCATCAATGCTAAACAAGTCCGCATCAGTGCCTGCCAAGCTGTAAGTCACACCATCACTGACATCCCCATCGTCCGTGGCCGTCGCCGTGTAAACCACTTGCGCGGCCCCACTGTTTTCATCAATGGTCGCAGCCTCATCGCCAGAGGTAAACTTCGGCTTAGTGTCGTCAAGGTTGTTGATGGCCAGGCTCACCGCTTGTTCGGTGCTATTCCCCGCAACATCACTTGCCACGACGGTAAAGCTGTAGCTCGGTTTCGCTTCATAGTCTGGATCGCCAGTCAGGCTCACCTCACCGGACTCGTCATCAATGCTAAACAAGTCCGCATCAGTGCCTGCCAAGCTGTAAGTCACACCATCACTGATATCCCCATCGTCCGTGGCCGTCGCCGTGTAAACCACTTGCGCGGCCCCACTGTTTTCATCAATGGTCGCAGCCTCATCGCCAGAGGTAAACTTCGGCTTAGTGTCGTCAAGGTTGTTGATGGCCAGGCTCACCGCTTGTTCGGTGCTATTCCCCGCAGCATCACTTGCCACGACGGTAAAGCTGTAGCTCGGTTTCGCTTCATAGTCTGGATTGCCAGTTAGGATCACCTCACCGGACTCGTCATCAATGCTAAACAAGGCCGCATCATCGCCAACTTTCAGGCTGTAAGTTACACCACCACTAATATCCGCACCATCCGTGGCCGTCGCCGTGTAAACCACTTGCGCGGCCCCACTGTTTTCATCAATGGTCGCAGCCGTCGCCTCAGCGGAGGTAAACTTCGGCGCAACTTCGTCAAGGTTGTTGATGGACAGGCTCACCGCTTGTTCGGTGCTATTCCCCGCAGTATCACTTGCCACGACGGTAAAGCTGTAGCTCGGTTTCGCTTCATAGTCTGGCTCGCCAGTCAGGCTCACCTCACCGGACTCGTCATCAATGCTAAACAAGTCCGCATCAGTGCCTGCCAAGCTGTAAGTCACCGCGCTGGCGCTATCTTCCGAAGTGGCGGTGTAAACCACTTGCGCGGCCCCACTGTTTTCATCAATAGTCAGTGCGCTGCTGGTATTGGTGAGGGTTGGTGCGGTGGTATCACCAATTACGATATAGTTATCGCTCGCAGCACTTTCATTCCCAGCGACATCCGTTTCTTTCACATTAAACTGGTAGCGAGTGCCATCTTCGACGGTGGCGGTGTAGTGCCAGCTGATGCCCGTTACAGTCGCTGCGCCCAGCAGGGTTGTGCCGTTATAAACATTGACTGTCGAGCCCGATTCACAATTACCACTCAGTGCGAGCGCGCTGTCGTCGGTGGTATCACCACTGCTTAATTCGCCAGTTACCGAGCCGACATCGTCAATGGCTGCGCTCAAGTGAGCATTGGGAGCGATTCTGTCGATGAGTTTAGTGATGTCGTCAATGACGCTCAAATTGGCTGTATCTCCCCCCTTGATGATTTCCTCTTGTGCTGTTTGGTCTAATGTCGCCGTTGAGCCATTAAGGGTGGTATGTGCCACAATGTGATCGATGGTGGTCTGGCTGTTGCCTGCGTTGTTTTGGTCTGCGCCCGATAATGCTGCTAATACCGCTCCGTAGGTTTCACCTTCATTCAGTCCATCTTCTGCATTAAATGTTGTCTCACCATTGGTGGTCACCACCTCAGTGGTTTGTAAATCACTCAAACCAAATGCATGAGCGATTGCGGTATTCGCGTGATTAACCGTGTCGGTATCCAGCGGCTGCCCTGCTGCCGCTTCAAGCGCTTTACTATAAGCGACAGTGGTCAACACATTGATGTTGAGGGTTAGGGTACTATTCGGAGTGGTCACGACTCCCGTACTCAACAGTTCGGCATTGAGATCTTTCGCTGTATTGGTCGCCTCGTCTAGATAATCCGCCTCCGTGCCAGTGTTCTCCACTTTGGCGATAACTACGCCGCTATAACTACCGACAGCAATACTAAATTGGCCGCTGGCATCTATGCTGCCTTCGCCGAGTACCGTAGTCCCGTCCGCTTGATAAACAATAACCTTTAAGTCATTACTATTGACCACAGGTCCAGCCACAATGCTGCCATTTACGGTGTTGGTGACGCTGCTTTCTGAGTGGGATGAGTTGGCGGCAACCCCAACGGCTACGAGTCCTGCCCCTCCTAGCCCAATGAAGGCCGCGTTGCTCCAAGCAGAGCTTTGCTCAGCCTCTGCGGCTTGCCATACGATATCACTGCTCTCTTGGGGCTGATCTGACGAGGTGATGAGCTGGCTATCATTGACCAGCGCAGTTTCATCGCTAACGGCTTGATTAGCAACTTCAAATGAAGCGTGAATGTCTTCACTATAAAAATTATCTATTTGACTGAGCGTTTGCTCATCGCCTTCAATAACTAAGGCATTGCCTTGTTTCTTCAGAATGATACTGTCATCAACTTCATTGGTATTGGCATCAATCACGCGATAGCTTGCACCAGGTTCGACATCCAGCCTCATAAATTGTTCTAAGGGGAGCGTTTTGATTTGCTGGTCTACTGAAATCACGCGTAATAGTCGCTGAGCCATTCTATATTGTTCCTTTTAAATTGCCGTCCATACAAGACCCTTGCCTATCGGGAAGGAGGCTTTCCTCGAAATTGCATCATTAGCCATAGCTATCAAGTCACTATGCTACAAACGCAAGCCACCATTTATATCATTAAGCCTCGCCCCAAAAACTATCTTTTCTCGCCAATTAACAATTAAACATCTGAAATAGATTAATAACGAAAACAATTAAACATCTGAAATAGATTAATAACGAAAACAATTAAACATCCGAAGCAAATTGATAACAAAAACAATGAGTATCTGAAATAGATTAATAACGAAAACAATTAAACATCTGAAGCAAATTGATAACAAAAACAATGAACATTGAATAGGGCGCACTCAAAATGAGTGATAAAAGGAGGGAGCGGAAGGATTACATCTTTATTGTATAAAAAAGAACGATAAATGCCCCTGACTATTTGTCAGACTTTTTCTGTATCCCGATAAATTTTGGGTGAACACCCCTGCCACCGTCTGAAAGCTCGATAAAACGAATTGGTTTCGTTAAATCCAAGAATTATACTGATTTCCTCAATGCTTTTATTAGTTGTTGCTAAATACTGCTGGGCCAATATTTTTCGTTGTGCAACTAACAGCTCACGGAATGTATGACCCTGAGCAGCTAAACGTCTCTCAAAAGTGCGCTTACTCATCGACAATTTTCCGGCAACTCGGGCGGATGTCGTCTTACCTGACGGTAATAAATCAGTAATAATGTCTTGAACTAAAGACTGAAACTCATTTCCATATAAAAAAGAATGAGGTTCAATTGTCTTATCTACAATATCTATAATATTTTTGTTCGCAGAAAGTAATGGTACGCTAACAACATCGAGCGGAAGATCCAACTGTGCACAGACTCCGATTTCAATTGAGCATTCCAATTTTTGCTCAACTTCAGATTGTCGCAGCGTTTTAGTACTGAGAACGACGCGACTGGGAACGATATATTGGCCAGTGAGATTACGGCAGCACTCGATCAGCCAAAGAAAATTCAGTGATTCAAAAACGCCATTAATCACATAATCAGGTGTGTTTGAAAGTATTTTTAACGTCAAACGATCCTTCATACTATAGACAGTCCAGTTAACAGGCTCAATCATACGTTTGAATAAACTAAGCCGGTAGACACCTTCTCCTATATTTTTACTAGATTGAAACACCTGAAAAGCTTTGCCGTAAGTACCTTTGGCGAAAGCTTCTGCTAACTTGATATGAATGTCATCTTTTCCATAATCCATCATCAAATAGGAAAACAATAAAGAGAATTGTTTGGCTGTTAAGACGAGATTACTTGGATCCTGACTCTCAGGATAACCGAGGCTTACGAGCGTTGAACGAGGTGTAAGATTGAGGATTTGGCACACATCCTCATACTTTTGACCGATACAATAAAATCGTTCCAGCATAACAGTTCAACCTTTGTGGAATATTTAATTTACACACCGAGCGAGTTTGCCATCGTGTTTTGACCAAGAAATCGATTTAACATTCTGCTGTGTTGGTGATCATATACTCCTTTTTGGGAAAGTAAACCATCCCCAATGAGCCATTCAAACAAAAGTTTAATGCGATGACGTCTATCGCCAAAATGAGAAGCTAAGCGATTTTTGGAAGTAATTTAGGCTCTTAATGCACAATGACCCAAATTGACTTCAAAGAGGCCATATGTGGCTTCGGTCACTTTAGCCTTGCTCGGTTACGATTTGAAAATGGTCCATGTGTATGCTCACAGCTATTTGTAATCGCTAAAATTACACCCAAACGTTACTGTAAACGGATCGCAAGCAAATGATGTTTAACAGCGAGGAGTAAAATATTGTCCGTTCTCTAAGTGGTTAAAGTGTATGGCTTTTATAGGCGCTCGGGCTTTGACCAGTAATGCATTTAAACTTGGTACTGAAGTAATTACTATCGTTATATCCCACCCGATAAGCAACATCGGTAATTGAAAGACCCGTTTCGATTAAAGTCATCGCTTTTCTAATTCGTAATTGGTTCAAAAACTTATTGGTCGAAGAGCCTGTGAGCTGCGATATCTTATTGCTTAAGGCTCGTGAACTGACCTGAAAAGAATCACAGATCTGCTGCACCGAAAGATCCTGTTCTCTATAATTATTAATCAGAAAAACAATGGCATTCATTAAGGGGGAATTATCAATCTGAGTCATGTTCAAACGATCTATCGTCAACAACAACTGCTCAAACATTAACGACACCATCACCTCAGAATGTTTATACTCGCGTTGCTGCTCAATACGCATATTATCCGCTATTGCCAAAATAGGCTCAAATGAGTCTTCGGTGATTAATAGATTGGTCGCACCATCCTCTAAATGTTTAATCACATTCACTGCTTTAGGACTTAGATTGAGCTGATGTTTGTTATAGAGAATATTGACCAAGGTGACATCACGATTATCCACGTACTGATGGTAATCATTGTCGCTGACGCAAGCCAAAGTATTTGGCAACACCACTTTCTGCAAGCCATTTACAATATGTACACCACTACCAGCACTGACTAAAATAAGCTCAGAAAAGTCGTGACAGTGTTCTGGGTAATCAAATTGAGGGTCACGATTCAACACCTTAATACTAGATTTTGTTCCAACAAATTCTTCTGATTTTAGATGTAACATTCGCTTCCCCCGTCATTTTGAATGATTATCAGACAATCCCAATTAAAAAGCTGAGAGCAGGCTCTCAGCCCAACTATCTATAAGGATTGTTGATATAAGTCCACCACTTGCTCCCGAGTCATCGGCTGTGGATTCCCGCCCGCACAAGGATCTGCCAGTGCATCGTCAACCCATGCGAGGGTATCTTGCGCACTCACTCCCAGTTCAGCAAATCCACTCGGGATCCCAACTCTGCGATTCAAGTCTTTAAGCCCTTGAATTGCAGCAAAACTGGCTTGTTCGGGGCTGAGTTCAGAAGTATCCAACCCTAAGGCTTGAGCTATTTTTGCGAATTTTTCAACCCGATACGGGCGGTTGAATTCGCTAACAATTGGCAACAATATGGCGTTACAAACACCATGGGGGAGATCTTTCTGCGCACCTGCAGGGTGAGCCATAGCATGCACCATCCCCAATCCCGCACTATTAAAAGATAAACCTGCAATAAACTGCCCATAGGCCATCATTTCTCGGGCTTCTATACGACTGCCATCATCGACTGCTTGTGGCAGATATTCAGCAATGGTTTTAATCGCTTCTAGTGAAATGTAGTCGGTTAGCTTATGCGCCCCCTGCGACACATAAGATTCAATGGCATGGGTCAAGGCATCGATCCCCGTTGCAGCAGTAATGGCGCTAGGGATCCCTAACATCACCGAGGGATCATTCACCGAAACATCAGGAATGATTTTATCCGAGATAAGAACATGCTTCACATGTGTCTCGGTGTCGGTAATCACCGCATTACTGGTCACTTCAGCGGCGGTGCCTGCAGTGGTATTTATGGCATATAGTGGCACACCTAACTGAGCAACTTGTTCGACCCCATTATATTTAGCAATAGGCCCAGGGTTAGCCGACAAAATTCTTACCGCTTTGGCGGTGTCGATAGCACTACCGCCCCCAAAACCAATTAAGTATTTGGCACCGCTGCTAACGAACAGATCAAAAGCGCTATTCACCGTATTGGTGTCGGGATTCGGCCGCACCGCTGAGAACAACGTCAAGTTGAGTTCACTAAGTAATAGCTTATTGCTAAAACCGAGCTTGACCATTGCCGGGTCGCAAATTAACAGGCCTGCGTCGCCTTGGTGCTCAAGCAATAAACGTTCAATTAGAGCTTCAATGGCACCAACGCCAGAAAAGTTAATCTTAGGAAACGCGAGTTTAAATACAGACATCATGACCTCACAAATTAAATTCTCGTTTTAAAATATCCATGTTTTCTTGGCTAACGCCATCCGGCTCATAACCAGAGGCAAGACACATCAGATACAGCTTGGCTCCCTTATTCGCGACATCGATAGAATCAAAAGCCTGTAATACATCCCCGCCCGAGGCGGTTGCGCCGTGTTTTTCCCAAATCGCGACATCGTGCGTCATTAATACATCGGAGGTTTTATCGGCCATTTCCTCAGACGATGGCAGGCAATAAGGCACTACACCAATCCCCCGTGGCACAAAGGCGCGCACTTCGGGTAACATTTTCCAACAGGTGTGAGTGAATAATTCACTGCTTTGAGCAATTTTGGGATGATGAGACAAAGCAATCAACTCCAAAGGATGGGTATGTACAACGGCTCGATGTGGCACCTTGGCGTTTCGCTGAGCCAGCAAAATTTTAATGTGGCTAATAAACTCAGAAGTGGGCGCAAAATCTTCGCTCGCCTTCCCCCCCCAAAGAATTTGGTAAGCATTAGCGTCGGCATTAATCCGCAATATGCAGCCAGCGTATGCCGCGTCGCGTAATTCTCGAATTCGTTGGCCTGTCCCCTTTACATAATAAATACGATTGGCGCTGGCTAAAGGGAGTTGAACCGGTAACGGTTTAATCGGTGCATCACACACCACGTCATCCATCAACTCACTTAGATCAACGGAAATATTACCGCCATTGCGCTCTGCCCACTCGCGCTGCCAAAGGTATTGCGATACTTCCGTTACCTTGGCAATCTCAGTTTTAACAGCATCATTTAATGAAATCATTGTAGATAAAAAACCTCTTTGAGTGATTTTGAAACCGGTGAGTTGTTTGGATTTGAAGGCATTACATCCTTCATATAAACCCACCATTTTTTACATATCTCGGTATCAGCAATCGCATCCCACTGCGCATCACTCTCCACTTCGGCATAAGCAAACAATAAATTTTGCTCGGCCAGTAAATGGATAGAATAATTGTGTACCCCATGAGAACTGAGCAGCGTTTTCATCTCTGGCCAAATTTCATCATGCCGTTTTTGATATTCGTCGTGGCAAGCTGGGTTAACGTACATCACAAATGTTTTTCTTTTCATGATTTAACTCCTTAAGCCGCCATACCTAAACCAACCACGTTCGCTGCGGCAGTAATGACCAATAAACCAAGGATTAAGATCCGTACTGGACGAGTACCAACGCCTTTCCATTCGGCCATCACTAAACCAATCACACCGCCAAACAGAACATAGCCCGACATGTGTAACATCCAATTGATGTAGCTAAGGTGCTCTGGCACTGAAGCTTCGCCCCACCCATAGAAAAAGAACTGCAGGTACCACATGATCCCGCCCATCGCGGTAAACAATAGGTTACGGAGCATCAAACCTTTCCCTAGCGACATGTCGGCTCGTACTGAAATGTCTTTATTGGTAATGATGTGATACAAACAAAAGCCGAAGTTAACGATCGCGCCACCGCCCATGATGAAGCCGAAAGCGGGCATCGCCACATACAAGTAATTAATCCCTAAAGCCGCTGACTGAGCTTTAATCGGTGCAGCCGCTTCTAAACCGAAGGCAAATCCGGCAGAAAAAATGCCGCAAATAATCGCTAAGGTCACCCCTTTCTTGAGGTTGAATTCTTCCGCTTTCTCGCCCAGCGCCTTCTCTTTCTCATTTCCGGCATAAGCGACAATGGCAATACCAATTAACGCAATGAAAATACCAACAAAAGTTAGGCTGCCCCCATCGGAATGGACCAAAGTCATCAGTTCGCCGCGAATAATCGGTGGGAGAAGCGTTCCAACCGCAAGGTTCAAACCAATCGCAATACCAATCCCCATAGAGAGACCAAGATAGCGCATAGTTAAACCATAGGTGATGTTACCGATCCCCCACATCGCGCCACAAAACATCATCATCACGAAGGTCGACATCGGGATCTGCGAGTAAAATTCGCTGAAGTTAGGCACCAACATCGACGTCACTAACCACGGCATTAATACCCAAGAAAATAGCCCACCAATCGACCACATCAATTCCCACGACCAGCCCTTCACTTTTTTATAGGGCGCGTAAAAGGCCGCCGCGGATGCCGCTCCAACCAAGTGCCAGCCAATACCTGCTACTACAGACATATTTTTATTCCTTTTAAATTATTTTGTAGAGTAAGAGTTTGTTGGCTCGCCGTGATTATCACAGTTTCGGCAAGCCGTTACTGTGAAGCTATCTCGCCAATAAAGCGGTCGCTTCGTAATCTTTTACTTGGTGGATCCAATCAAAGCCGACTGGCACACCACTCTGTAAGCAGTGGTAATCCCATACCGCTTGCCAAGGCAGTGAATGCGCCTCTTCGATAAGACCGAAGCGAGAGGTGTAATCGTAACTCTGCTCAGCCGCTTTTAATTTTGAGACCGGCTCGAGTAGCGCTTTGAGCAAGGCTTTTTGCGCGTTACGGGTTCCAATGACCCAGGCGGCAATGCGGTTAATCGAAGCATCAAAGAAATCAAGGCCGATTGAAACTCGGTCATTTAAATTGTTACGTACGATTTCGCGCATAATGGCTTGAGTTTCATCGTCAAATGACACCACGTGATCCGAATCCCAACGGATCGGGCGGGTCACATGCAGTAACAAATCGCGGATATAGATGGAGCAGGCACTGATCTTATCACTAATACATTCAGTGGGATGGAAATGGCCAGCATCAAGGCAAAGTGCAATATTACGGGTGGCGGCATACCCAAGATAGAACTCATTACTGCCCACGGTATAAGCTTCGGCACCGATGCCAAACAGCTTACTTTCTACCGCATCCTTATGATATTGCTCGTCAATTTTTTCAACCAAAGCTAAATCTAAAGATTCAGCCAAGCGCTGACGTGGTGATAAACGATCAATCGGTTGATCTTTCATGCCATCGGGGATCCAAATATTCATCACCGAAGGACTGCCTAACTCCCGGCCAAAGTATTCAGAAATTTTTCGACAAGCCTTCACATGGTCAATCCAAAAATCCCGTACCGCCTTATCTGGGTGCGACAAAGTAAAGCCATCATCCGCCTTTGGATGAGAGAACAGAGTAGGATTAAAATCCAAGCCTAAATGTTGCTGTTTTGCCCACTCAACCCAAGTCGCAAAATGTTCAGGTTTAAGTTGATCTCGTTCTACCTTCTGGTCGGTATCTAAATAAATCGCATGTAAGTTCACCCGCTTTTTACCCGGAATGAGAGAAAATGCTTGCTCCATATCGGCGCGCAGCTCGGCGGGCGTTTTTGCGGCACCCGGATAGTTTCCGGTCGCCTGTATCCCGCCACTAAGCGCAACATCAGGCGATTCAAAACCGCGCACATCATCCCCCTGCCAACAGTGGATCGAGATCGCAGTTTCATTCAGAGCTTGCAAAGCATGCTCGGTATCGACCCCATGTTTTTCAAATACTTCTTTGGCATAGTGATAAGCGCTAATAACTTGTTCTTTACTCATTTCAGTACCTACTTAATGATTTGTTTATATTGATTTTTAATTGCTTGAAGTGAAGTGATAGGCTGTGGTTCAAAGATTTTCACTTCAGAAGAGTGGTGCACCAGCTGGCGCGCCTGTTCAAGATTGGCTATGACACCCAGAGCGATAAATTGATTCACCACGTTGCCGAGTGCCGAGGCTTCGGTCGGTTCGGTCGAAACCTTGATCTCACAAACATCGGCACACAGTTGATTCAAGAATTGATCTTGCGTTCCTCCGCCAACAATACGCAGCTCCTGCAGGTTTCGACCCGAAACTTCAGCTAACTGACCCAACACGCTGGCGTAGGCCAAGGCTAAGCTGTCATAAATGCAGCGCACCACTTGAGCAAGCGTTTCGGGAGAGGGTTGTGAGCGCTGCTTAAACCACGCTTTAATCGCGTCGGTCATCGACGCGGGGTTTAAAAAGGCATCGTCATTGGGGTTGATGATAAATTCGAAAGGCTTGGCCATCTTTGCCAGCGCCGCAATATCACTAAAAGCTAAAGATGGATTCTCTGCTTTAATCTGCTGGATCAGCCACAAACCCATAATGTTCTTCAGAACCCGGTAACGCCCATTCACCCCACCTTCATTGGTTAAGTTATAAGCGAAAGCTTTATTACAGGTATAAGCTTGCTCACTTTCAATGCCCAACAAGGACCAGGTACCAGAACTTAAATAAGCGCAATGCTGGTCAAAAATAGGCGTGGCAGCAACCGCAGAGGCTGTATCATGGCTAGCAACGGAACAAACTGGGATACTGATGCTTCCCAAATGATATTGGCCAATCATACGATTTGGCAGGCTTGGCGGTAAAAACCAGTCGAGCTTTGCACCACAGGCTTCGACTAAAGCAGGCGACCACGACTGATCATCACAAGCCAATAACTGGCTGGTAGACGCATTGGTGTATTCACAATGCTTCACTCCGCAAAGCTTGTAATTAAGGTAATCTGGTATAAACAGCAAGCTATCCACTTGCTCTAACCACTCTGGCTGGCTACCGGTAATCGCTTTTAACTGATTAATGCTATTAAACGGCAAAAATTGAATGCCGGTTATCCCGTAGATATCCTGTCGGCTAATGCCACTCTCACGAATTAATTTTTCTTGGATCCCTTGAGTACGCTGATCTCGATAGCTGACAAACTCCCCCAGATGACGACCAAATTGGTCGAGTAATACAAAATCAACGCCCCAAGTATCAATCGCGAGCGAGGCAACATGAATGTTTTTATCCAATACCTTATTAATGCCAATTTTGATTTCTTCTAAAATCGAATAAAGGTCCCAGCAAAGCTGCTGGTTCACTTTAACTTGATGATTTTTAAAACGATGGAGTTCTTCTAAAGTAAGCTTTCCTTCGCTTAAATATCCAACCATGACACGTCCACTAGACGCACCGAGGTCAACCGCAATCACTGACTTCATTGTTTTAATTCCCCTTTCTTGATGGGGCTATTAAAACGATTATCGACACACAATAACTTCACGTTTTGTAAGGAATAGAAATTAATCGTGTATTTTTTTAAAGATAAACCTGCTCAGATTCAAATTTACAAAAGTTTATGAGGGGGCTTGTATTGAACACAGAGCCCGTAGGAAAAATCACTCTCAATGACAACTCAATGTTTTTACAACCGTGGCAAGATAGCGACACCAAGAATGTTGAGCTTGCGAAAGCAACATGCTGCTTCAAGCGGATAAGCGAGAGAAAGGCGAGCAAACGACGTCACAGCCATGACTAAAGAGCAAATCACCAGCCTTTGCTCATATTGCGAACGAAGGGCTATAAAAATCGCTCAAACACTCATAGAAGTGAGACCTGAACAACGACTCGGCGAATATCACTCCCCATCATTAACGTTCTAAGCGCGTCGAACCGCTTTGCTAGCAGGGAGAACATCTAATCCAAGCAAGGCTTAACAAAGTAGGCCAAGCACTCACTTCGCATCCCATATGCTTAGTGAACCCATAGCGAGAACTTTGGCAAGCATCGGCAACTACCGGCAACCGCCAGCCCCTTAAGCCATCAACGATGCCAAGATGCTTAACCAGACTTTGATGTTTTTTTGTGAGGTTTGTTGATCGAACGGATGTTGATCGCGGCTATGTCGTGTAAAATGGGCGCATCTTTGCAGATATCAACACCCTAAACAGCATCACTTGTCTCTTTGAAATGCATAAACCAAGCAAATCGTGCTAGATTTATACATGTTAATCTATCAAGGGAAGTGGATGCCTATCACTGGCGAGTGTTTCTGCGGGGAAATCAAATATTGTATTAATGGCGTATTACGAGATGCTCGTTCCTGTCATTGTTCCCAATGCCGCAAGGCATTCAGTTCGCAAGCCTCGGCTTATGCTTTAGTTGATGCAAATGAATTCAAATGGGTGTCTGGTGAAACCTTACTGACTTCTTATGTGGGTAAACATGGATTTGGCCTGCAGTTTTGTAGTCAATGCGGTTCAACACTTTGTGGCCTCTATAATGGTAGAGTCCATGGGGTAACTTTAGGTTGTATTAACGAAGATCCTCACATTGAACTGGGAAGACATATTTACGTGGGCTCTAAAGCAAATTGGGAAACTATCGCAGATGGTGTTCCGCAATATCAAGAAAATGTACCCGAAGATGCCATAACCTAGCGCTTCATGTGATACAACAAAATGGCCTATATTGATAGGTGAAATAAGCCAAGCGGGCAACAAACCTGAGCTTGGCGTTAACTTTCGAGGAATTACTTTTTAATGCTGGATAAAATAATCATCATCCGAGATTACCTGAACAATATTAAGACTCGCTGCACCTACAATGCGGCAGCTAAAGCCATTGGTGTTAAGCCAACCGAATTTAAAAAACTGCTAGGTGATCGTAAACCAGAAAACTCTTGGTTTGTTAATACTGGTGCTGGAGAACCCGTTGGCTACGCCGACGATGAAAAACATCCAGAGCTTTATCGGACAAAACGAATTATTACATCCGCAGAAGTTTTAACTCGAAATCTAGACCTGTGAAAAAGTGAACCACCGCTTCAACATGGTTAGAGCCAGCAGCAGTGTAATTTCCCTGCGACTCGCTCGATTCAAACAGCACTAACTTCCAATAGCTAAGCTAATTTGTATAAACTTCGGGTTAAGCGCTCACTTAGGTTTATCGAGCAGGTGTCAGCATAATCGCTGGCACGCTTGGCTAGCCTAAAACGTCATATAGCAAGCTGATTCATTATATGATCCACAGATTGCGCAGCATAAATCTGCCGATAACCAAGCATGATCTACAGTCACCAGTGGCTCTAATGACCAAATACAGAACCCAGTTAGTGGTAATTTAGGCCCGCAACAATCAACAGAGAATGAGTTAGATGGGTATTAATCTTACGGCTTATCATCCTGCTAAGGCCACTTCATACCTCACCTAATCGCTTACAATTACAATCGTCTATAAGCATCCGCATATAATCATCCATATATGGCCCATCACTAAACATGTGCTCGCTCTTGCTGGCGAAAATCACAACTATCGGAGTGACTTAAAAAATTTAGGGGATTCCGGAGTGCATTTAACTATTTTGATGGCACATTCACTAAATTCGACCACAATAGTTATTACGGTTAGCTTGAGCAACGGTTAGCTAATATAAAAGCATACAACGCAAACCAAACTATAAATTGAAACTTCATACGTGAATAACAAAATACTTACCCACATAAACCGGAGAAGAATATGACTACCAAACTAGATGCACAGGCTCTAAACCAGCTGTTTACAGAAGCCCGAACATTTAATGCTTTCTTAGATAAAGCGGTACCCGATGAATTGATTAAAGAACTTTATGAATTAATGAAATGGGCGCCAACATCCATGAACTGCCAACCCGGTTATTATGTGGTCGTTAAAAGTGCCGACGCAAAAGAAAAGTTAAATAAAGCCTTAGCGCCTGGGAATCAGCAAAAGAGCCTCGCGGCACCAGCCTCGGTCATCATAGCCTCTGACGAGCAGTTTTATAATCATCTACCAGAGCAATTCCCCGCTTATCCAACAGCCAAAGACATGTTTGCAAATGATGCAAGTTTCCGCGATGCAACCGCTTTTAGAAATTCAAGTTTGCAAGGCGCCTATTTCATCATGGCAGCTCGCAGCCTGGGTTTAGATTGCGGCCCAATGAGTGGCTTTGATAACAAACTGGTCGATGACAGCTTCTTCCCTGAGGGGCGTTATAAGTCTAACTTCATCATCAATTTTGGCTATGGGGATGCAGCACAAAACTATCCAAGAGGACCTCGTCTCGCATTTGAAGACGTCGTTAAAATACTTTAGTGATTTGCGCCAAGCCGCTATTCGCTTTTTAGCAAGCAAGGCAATCGCGTGTTTGGCTGCTCTGCTAGCAAAACACAGCATGGCGATGTCGTCGTGTTTAACAATCGCGATGATCTTATACACAGGCCAAACCAGCTCATTTCCCCATGCAGTCCAAAATACCTTCAACACTGAACCCGCGATGAAGTCTTCACAGGCCATCTCTTAAGCTAAATTTTAGCTTCATTTAAGGCTATTCGAAGCGCCTTGTGTTCGTTATGCTTAAGGCCTATCCAAACACGGTCCTATGACTATGACCATCAAGAGATTTTTAATTAGGAGACTAACTCGATGACTAATCTTGATATTGTAAAAAGTACCTATGAAGGTAAAACCTCGGAAGAAAACGGCAAAAACCTCAAACGTTACCTAAGCGCTGACACTCAATGGACCGAAGCGGCTGGCTTTCCTTATGCGGGAACTTACCAAGGATTTGACGAAATTGAAAAAAATGTTTTTGCGCGTTTAGCCAGCGAATGGGATGGCTATAATTTTGCAGTTGAAGACTATGTTGCGTCAGGTGACAAGGTTTTTGCTTATGGTACTTATAGTGGAACCTATAAGACAACCGGCAAGCATTTCAAAGCCAGAGTTGCCCACTTATGGACACTAAAAGATAGTAAGATAGTAAGTTTCGAACAATTTGTTGATAGTAAAACCGTTTGCGACGTCATGTAAGCCAACATTAAGAGCCCTCAATCTCGACTCCAACTCATGATTGTTGTCCAGCCAAATCTGAACAGCTCTTGCCTGGCACCTTAATCCCTCTTCATTCGCTGAGTATTTAAACGGGACTAGCTTCTCTGTTTTATTTTTTGCCATGATAAAACTAATTCGATAGCCTGTGATTCAAAACCTGAGAGCTAACCACAGGGTTGGCTTTTACATCGCAATAAATAGCAAGTAAGTCGTTTTGTGGAGTTCGAACATTGAATGAAAAATTAACGGTACTCATCATTGAAGATGAACCAGCAATTGCTGAAAATCTCATTCATGTATTAGCAATGGATGGCTATTGCCCTCAGTGGGTTGCAACGGCAGGTGAAGGCTTAGCGTTTTTGAAAGAGAACGCCGTTGCTTTGTTAGTGTTGGATGTCGGCTTACCCGATGGGAATGGTTTTGAACTGTGCAAAACCATTCGCGAGTTTTCTGATCTACCGATCATCTTTCTGACCGCGAGAAACGAAGAGATAGATCGAGTGGTTGGTTTGGAAATAGGCGCAGATGACTACGTAACCAAACCGTTTAGCCCCAGAGAAATGTTAGCAAGAATCAAGCTCCGCATTAAATCTCGAACAATGACGCCAGCGCTTGCAGCACTTCAGCCAATACAAACCAAGCAATTAATCGCTGATAATTTTGACTATTGTGTCAACGATCAGAAACTCGGTCTCACCGCAGTAGAGTTTAAGATCCTCAACAAACTGATTTCGGTATCCTCCAATGTATTGAGCCGCGAACAATTGATGATAGCTGCCGATATGGCGCCAGAGGCTGCTTACGAGCGTAATGTTGATACCCACATTAAAGCTATCCGTAACAAGCTGAAGCCGTTTGCCATGCATCAACGCATTCGTACCAAGCGAGGTTTTGGTTATTTTTATAGTCTAAAGGGGCAGTCATGAGCCGCTGGCCGAAGATACCGTTAGGATTTAGACTGTTCTTGCTCTATTTTATCCTGCTTGGAATTACTGCCTACATGGTAAGCAAAACCGTAATTTTGGAGCTCAAGCCTACCGTACGCCAAACCACGGAAGAAACACTGGTCGATATGGCAAACTTGCTTGCCGTATTGGCGGAGCAAGATGTCGCCAATGGCAACATGTCAGAGAGTCGATTTGCGAAATTATTAAGCGCTTATGGCCAGCGAGATCCACTATCTCACATTTGGGGCGTCGGCGAAAAAGCAAGTAATCACCGCATCTATATTACCGATCAACAAGGCATCGTCATTGCCGATTCCTGGCAACAAGATGTAGGCAAAGATTACTCACAATGGAATGATGTATTCCTCACACTACGCGGCCAATACGGTGCGCGCAGTTCCACCGAGGATCCCAACGATCCACTATCAACGGTCATGCATATTGCTGCGCCAATTTACCACCACGGAGAAATCATCGGCAGCTTAACGGTTGCCAAATCCAATCGCTCCGTTCAACCCTTTATTGACCGCTCCAAACGCAATGTTTTGTTTTGGATGATTTGGATGAGTGGCTTGGTGCTTATTGCTGGGGCGTTGTTCGCCTGGCGTATTCATTCGGCACTCAACAGACTCGAAGATTACGCAAAAAAATTGGGGCAAGGAGAGAAAGTCACCAAACCAGTTTTTCGCATTTCCTATGAGTACCAAGCCCTCGGAGATGCCTTGCAGAAAATGCGCAATAAACTTGATGGCAAGCAATACGTGGAAAAGTATGTGCAGACTCTCACCCATGAGTTAAAAAGCCCACTTTCAGCCATCAAAGGTGCCAGCGAAATTTTACAAATGCCTTTGCCTGAAGAAAAAATAGCTCGTTTCGCAAATAACATCGAACGAGAAAGTGACCGAATGCTGTCCCTGATAAATAATCTACTCGAACTAACGCGCCTTGAACAACGACCTCAGTTAGAAACCTTAGAGAAAATATCAATCGCAGCAGCACTGGATGATGTTGTGCTGGCGGCAGATGCTCGCTTAAGTGCCAAAGCAGCGACTTGCAATATAAAATGCGACCGAAATAGCGTGGTGCTTGGCGAGTCTTTCTTACTCAAACAAGCACTGTATAATTTGATGGATAATGCTTTAGATTTTGTTGAGCAAGATGGCTTGATTGAATGGCAGCTTGCTGTCTCTAAGGACACGGTCAATCTATCTATTTATAATTCAGGTCCGCATATCCCCGACTATGCGATGCCGCGATTGACCGAGCGATTTTATTCTCTGCCACGCGAAAACGGAGTGAAAAGTAGCGGGCTGGGACTCAACTTTGTAGACCAGGTCATGAAACTGCACAAAGGTAGCCTTCAGATTAAAAATGTAAGCTTGGGCGTAAAAGTAACGTTAAACCTAGCAACTACATAAAAACTCTACACAAGCTCCATCGATTCTCCAAACTACTGTTTTAAATTGAAAACATCAGTTAAGGAGAATGAAAAATGAAACAAATCCTCAATCATCAACTCGGCATGAAATTCGGATTCGTGCTGTTTTTACTTATATTGCTTCAAATTCCCGTTTCTATGCTCAGTGGACTAATCTCTGAGCGTTCAGTTAACCAGGAACAAGTCATCAACGACATCGCTCGCAGCAGTAGCAGCGAGCAACATATTATCGGTCCTTTTATCATGGTGAACTACACGGTTCCAGACCTTCGCAATGGCATAACTTACCGATTGGCGAACCGAAAATTTATCTTACCCAAAACTTTTGACATGAGCGCTCAACTGGACAGCTTTGAAAAATATCGGGGTATTTATCGTGCTCGACTATACAAAGCACAGACCACATTAAGAGGAACTTTTGAACTTGCAGCGTTAGATGCACTACGTCAATACGAGATAACCCAAATAAGTATGGTTGTAGGGGTTCGAGATAGCCGGGGCTTAATCAGACTTGATGAGATGGCCCTAGCGGGAAAGACCTTTGAAGTCTTTCCCGGGACAGGACTAAGCCAGTTTCCCCAAGGGTTTCATAGCAATTTAGAACTCCAACAAATCGATTTAACTAAACCTTTGGCTTTCGACCTAAATTTTCTACTGCAAGGCACAGGCACATTACAAGTTGCACCAATCGGTGATCGCTCCACTGTCGAACTCTCTTCTGCGTGGCCACATCCGAGCTTTATTGGTGACTATTTACCAGTCTCGTCCAGCATCTCCGAATCCGGCTTTAAAGCCCAGTGGTCAAGCAATAACTTCTCAACCAATATCGCTCAATGGTTTGAAAGTTGTTTGTCGAGCGTGGACTCCTGCGCCGACTTAGAACAACGGCAAATGGGAGTAAGCCTTATTGATCCTGTAGACCACTATCTGAAATCACATCGCGCGGTAAACTATTCGCTTTTGGTTATGACCCTGGTATTTGTCAGCTTCTTTTTATTGGAACTGTTTCAAGCGCGACCGATCCACCCCGTGCAATATGGCTTTGTTGGTTTGGCACTTGCACTATTTTATCTACTATTAATTTCAATGAGCGAACATATGGGCTTTAACTGGGCGTATACATTGTCTGCTGTTGCATCAACCAGTTTATTGAGTATCTATGTTGGCGGCATCTTAAATAGCATCAAACATGGCATGGTGTTTGGGATGAGCTTATTAATTCTCTATGGCATTCTATTTGGATTACTTCAGGCAGAAAATTACGCATTACTCATGGGGACCTTGTTGTGCTTCGTCGTTTTAAGTTTCGTGATGTTATTGACCCGCAAGGTAGATTGGTACCAACGCAGCAACCCAGTATCTGAGCTCACAACCGAGACTAATCGTGACCCCACAGAAGCTTAAACATGCAAATAAAAACAACAGCCGTGATGGTGGCTTTGGTTCAAGGTCACGGCTGCGCTTTTCGCTGCCCCATGCATTAAAGAGTCTATTGTGGCTAGTCGTGTTGATAGTGATTGCTTGCTATGTGCGAGATGATTTTATTCGACCGACCTTGGGAGATGTATTCGTGGTGGTGTGGCTGCACTATTTACTTGCCAGTATTGTGAATGTTTCGTCTAAAATAACGGCTGCTGCGGCAGTCCTTATCGCATATTTAATAGAGATGGGACAGTACCTGCAAATCAACCAATGGCTGAACATTGCCCCTTCATCGGTATTACATATTATTTTGGGAGCGACCTTCGACGGAATGGATTTGCTGGCTTATCTTATCGGCGGTATGTTGTGCTTATTGATCGACATCGAGCAAAGTTAAAAGATCTGCGCTTCCACACTAGAAAGTAAAAATCGCGACAGGATCGATATGTAGAGCAAATCATGGTTGCTTATCAAACGATGCCTTTCGCGTACCTTGCAATATTTGAATTGACTCATAAATATCTAAATCAACACCATGAATTCACATGATTGGCAGTCTCTTCATAAAACCCTGTAAGTTCACAAAATACATCCTGTTATTTGATATCCAGTCATTCTCCCTTAAACAATTCGCAAAACGGAGTGTTTCCACTTGAGAGTGGAAAAATCAAAGCGTAATATCAACCACTTAGATTAATGTTTATTTAAATAATAGCTTTGATAAGTGTGCGTGCTAGTTTATGCCGACAAGCGAGTAAGGCAGAGAAAGCTCAACACTTTGATGATGGCAATGTAATTGTCGCGAGAATGCTCCATATTGGTCATGGCTTTAACGAAAACTTGCGCCAAACTAGCGATTAATGTTTAAGGTATGCTGTTGAAATGAAGCGAAGACTCGTTTCAATTTTTTATTGTAAAAAGGATGCTGAATGTACCAATTTTTACTCGCAGATGTGAATACCAGCTTTAGCTTGGCCTTAGCCTTTGTGCTTGGGCTGGCTCTTATAGAAATATTAGGCTTATTAGTGGGTGTGAGTCTACTCAACATGCTGGATGACATTCTCCCCATAGATCTTAACGTGGATATGGACGCCAATGTAGATAGTGGCGCGCTTTCTGGGCTGCTCGGTTGGTTATATTTAAATCAATTACCGTTGCTGGTTTGGATCATTCTATTCTTAAGCAGCTTTGGCCTTGCTGGGCTCAGCCTCAATTACTTAAGCCTTTCCAGTGGCAATGGTTTACTCCCCTCGGCTATGACTCACTTGGGAGCATTATTGTTTGCCATTTTAAGCGCACGCTTTTTGGGAAGAACTATCGCCAGAGTATTTCCCAAAAGCCAATCTAGCGCTATTTCTAAGCATGACTTTAAAGGTTTACAGGCCAGAATAACGGTAGGCACAGCAACCGTGGGCAGCCCAGCGGAAGCGGTATGCACCGACCAATACGGGCAAAAACATTACTTAATGGTGCAACCTTTAGAAGACCAAGACACGTTCCCAACGGGAACAATTATTGTATTGCTTGAACGGCACCGGAAATACTGGACCGCCAGCAAACTCGACCAATTATTAAACGAACATTAAGGATAAATAGTGGATTTATTAGTTAACAGTAACAGCATTGCTTTTTACTTAATTTGGGTCGGTATTGGGTTTATTGCCCTATTCACCATTGGTTTAATTTTAGCCAAGCTGTATATCCGAGCCACCAAAGAAACAGCCTTTGTCAGAACCGGTTTAGGCGGAGAGAAGGTGGTGAAAGATGGCGGCGCGATAGTCTTGCCAGTGGTGCATGAAACCATTCCAGTAAATATGAATACCCTGCGTATCGAAGTCGAGAAAACCCAAAAAGACGCATTGATTACCAAAGACCGGATGCGGGTTGATGTTAAGGCCGACTTTTACTTGCGAGTTGCACCGAATAGCGAAGGTATTTCGATGGCCGCCCAAACCTTGGGAACTCGCACCATGCGTGTGGAAGAGTTGAAAAAACTGATGGAGTCCAAATTTGTCGATGTGCTACGTTCGGTGGCCGCAGAAATGTCGATGACCGAAATGCACGAACAACGTTCAGACTTTGTACAAAAAGTGCAACAAAACGTGATGAACGATTTAGAGAAAAACGGCTTAGAACTCGAGTCTGTTTCGTTAACTGGCTTTGACCAAACTGACTTACAATTTTTTAATGAAAACAATGCATTTGATGCCGAAGGTCGTGCTCGATTAACTAAAATAATTGAAGAAAAACGTAAAGAAACCAACGACATTCAGCAAGAAAACCGCATTAAGATCGAACAGCGCAACCTAGAAGCAGAAAAACAATCGCTTGAAGTGAGTAAGCAAGAACAAGAAGCCAAACTCACCCAAGAACAAGTGCTGGCGTTTAAACGAGCCGAACAAAAAGCCGAAATTTCAAAAAACCGTGAAATGAAAGAGCAAGAAGAGCGGGAAGCCGAAATTGCCAAAGAGCGCGCCTTAGAAGCGGCTGAAATTGAAAAATCTCGTGATATTGAAACTCGTGAAATTGAAAAAAGTAAAACCTTAGAACAAGCCAGTATTCAACGCCAACGTGATTTAGAAGTTGCCGAACAAGATAAACAAATCGCGATTGCCCAAAAATCAGAAGAAGAATCGGCGGCTCAAGCAAAAGCCGCTGAAGCAGAAAAAGTCAAAGTTGAGAAAAGTGAAGCGGTGATTACCGCGCGCCAAATTGCCGAAGCGAATCGTCGTAAAGAGATTGAGGTGATTGATGCGCTAAAAGAAGCCGAACGTGATGCGGTTGGTATCACCGTGCAAGCCGATGCCGAAAAGAAAGTGGCGCAAGATAAAGCATCTGCCATTTTGATTGAAGCGAAAGCCGAAGCCGATGCCAAAAAACTCCAAGCCGAAGCCGATGAGAAGGTGTATGCCGTAGAAGCCGCTGGTAAACAAGCAATGTACGAAGCTGAAAACACCTTGCGCGATGAACAGGTCGAGCTGCAAAAATCATTGGCGATCCTAAAAATATTACCTGAGTTGGTTGCCAGCGCCGTGAAGCCTTTAGAGAACATTGAAGGCATCAAAATTCTCCAAGGCTATGGCGCGGGTCATGGCAGCTCGCTAAATGGAGAATCCAACAGTCATCCAGGTGGTCTTGCCGAACAAGTCACAGAAGCGGCCTTAGGATATCGCGCAAATGCCCCCTTAGTTGATGCCATGTTAAAAGAGGTTGGCTTGGTGGATAAAAACAATGGCTGTTTGGAAGATTTGCTCACCGGCCAGTCAAGTCTCATTGAAGATGCTTTAGCAGTTACCAAGCAAGCTGAATCGGCAGCTAACTCATAACAAGTTGAACCAACCAACTAGAAAATCTTAGAAAGGGGCTTAAAGCAGCCCCTTTAATTTGACTTAGCGGTATCGTTCATATGGGACCAGACACATCTTAATACACAATCTAAGCTGACAGTTGAGAGTGTGCGTATCTAACGCGCTCTTGCCCCGTTCTGTGTTAGCAACGGGGGGAAAAGCTTTCGCCTACGGCGACGTCATTAAGCTTCAACGAGCAAAGCTTAGCTAAGCAAAAAGAAAACTCGCCCTGCATCTTCTTAGATCCTCCGTTGCTCACTCACAAGGGCGTTGAAGTAACTCGCTACGCTCAAACAGACTTCAACTTTGCTCCCTTGTTCATTTGCGCGACTCGGCGAAGATGATGGGATTTAAAAGCATAATCTTGGCTATCGAGAGTGTGAAAGTTTTTTGCTTCAAAGTGAGTTAGCTCAATTCACCAGATTGTCAAGACATCGCTTTTCTTATAATGAGCTATCTCATAGCAGCCCCGTTCTGCGTTAGCAACGGGGTAAAAGCTTTCGCCTACGGCGACGTCATTAAGCTTCAACGAGCAAAGCTTAGCTAAGCAAAAAGAAAGCTCGCCCTGCATCTTCTTAAACCTTGCGTTGCTCATTCTCAAGGGCGTTGAAGTAACTCGCTACGCTCAAACAGACTTCAACTTTGCTCCCTTGTTCATTTGTGCTACTCGGCGAAGATGATGGGATTTAAAAGCGTAATCTTGGCTATCGAGAGTGTGAAAGATTTTTGTTTTTAGAATGGGGGTCTAGTTTATTTTTTTGAGCGTCATTTTTTACGATCAAAAATAGCTCATACAAAATCCTTTCTAACTCAGTTTTTCCCCATTCTGTCATTCTGTCATTCTGTCATTCTGTGTCAGCAACGGGGTAAAAGCTTTCGCCTACGTCGACGTCATTTTTCTTTGGCGAGCAAAGAAAAACGAAGCAAAAAGAAAGCTCGCCCTGCATCTTCTTAAACCCTGTGTTGCTCATTCTCAAGGGCGTTGAAGTAACTCGCTACGCTCAAACAGACTTCAACTTTGCTCCCTTGTTCATTTGCGCTACTCGGCGAAGATGATGGGATTTAAAAGCGTAATCTTGGCTATCAAGAGTGTGAAAGGTTTTTTTTAAATTGGTGTCTAGTTTCTTGTTGAATAAAATAAAGCGCTATATCCATGCTAAATCCCTTCGAATTGTTGTTTCTCTAAAGCGTGTTAAGCGCATTTTTACCTCGATAAACGCGAGATATGCTGGGCTCATATGTCGATCTTTTCACTGTAATTATACACAGTTAAGTGGGTTCCCATCTTTCTGCAAATGCATTACCATCTTTCACGCATGGTCAAAATGGTGATTCACTGATATGCTGTTGATAAAATTGAATATTAAAGGCTGTGTGAATTTCTGTGCTGCGTGATAGGTGGTAACTTCGCATGCGTGAAAGATGGGAATTTGCATATTAATATACCTATTAGGAAAGTATGAAGAAGCTCATAGCATCAGTAATTAGTTTATTTGCATCAAGCGCCAACGCTTCTGATGATTGGATTGATTTTGTCACTATTGCTCATAATTCTCTGTCAGAAAAGCAAGATGCGATTATGGCTGAGTATAAAATCGGAGAACATGAGAGGTTCGATTGGGATCAAGAAAATGGAACATTAGTATTTTCTAACGATGATAAACCCGTGGTTATAGCGAAAGTTCAATTTGTAGGCTCAGTTTCTACTAAGTCCGACACTTGGCTTTGGTCTTGGGCAAATCAGACAATTTTAGATAATGTAAAAGACCAAATGTATAAAGTGAAAGAATTTGGGGTATCTAAAAACTATGAGGCGCTAATCAATGAAAAATGGTCTGCTGATGAGGTGGATGGCTGGGAAATGACTTCAATTACAAGTTACATCTTAAATGCTAAGGGCGCATACAGAACTACTGATAATACAGGTTTTACTTACATGGTAATTACTGATATTCATTGGGTAAAATAGGTATAATCGGGTAGCCGGAGGAATCTAACCTCCAGCCCCCACAACACCCTGCATGCGGCTCCGCACAGGGCGTTTCCTGAAAACGGTTAAAATACAACGGCCGATTAGCGCCTTTGCATTCCAATGATGGCTTCTGTTTTTGCGCCATGACTCCTCAGTCCGGTCGGATACGGAGACAATGAGCTGCACAGGCTCCTCATTGATTTTCAGGTTCAGGCCTTCACCATGTCCCAACCATTACACAATAGAACGGCATTGGGACTTTTTATCTAAAAAAAAGCCGTCTGCTTAAATCGCCATAGCGTGAGTTAAACGATCGCTTGTTAAGCAGAGCTCCCCACTTTTGTTTATAAGAAGTAGAACATGCACTTTCTCTTTTCTCTGCACTGCTGCATCATTTACGGTGGCCGTTAGATCACATGGCTTCGTTGTCTTGTGCCAACTCGCCTCCAGCCTACGCCTCATATGATGTTCTTGTTCATCAGCTCGCCCTCTCTTTAGATAAAAAGGCGTCCGGCTTCCTACAGAGGACTTTTACCTCATTAGTTCATGCCCATGCTGGCCGTACACAAACATAGGCAGCATCGCCCTACGGGCTGGATGCGCTAACGCGCGCCGCTGTTTTCGGCGTTATCTCCGTCTCAGCCATACTTAATCTAATCCAGCATACCTTTGAACAAACAATCAGCGTAACTCATTTTTGTCCAGAGGCGTGTTACACCAATCAATAGGCTAACAATATTTTGCCCCAAAGTGATTTATCCTTCATTGAAATAGTATGTTCCATTAACACAATAAACCATAGGAAAACTAATGGGTAGCGCGTTTCTTATAACAAGCGCTACCCAAACAAACAATAGTGCTAATAAGCACTATTTATGGTTGTAATTCGCGATTGTGTTCGCAAGTGTTTATACCTAGATATAAATACCTTTGCGTCAATGACATTTGCTAGTGCCACTACAGTAAACAGCCAAACGACCCCCAATCCGAGATGAACAATAATCAGGCTAGGAATAATGATATTAAGCCACAGTAATACGATCTTAATTATTGCCGTTTTCGATACATCTCCAAGTCCCCTTAAGGCGGCGGTATAAACGAACTGTAGACCTAATGGTATTTGAGCCAAGCCGATAATACGTATATATAGCGAAGCCTCATGGATCACACCTAGTTCATCGGAAAATATACGGGCGAATGACTCAGGATTGATAGCCATCAGTAAGCCTATACCTCCCATAAACAGACATGTCAATTTCGCAGTAACTGATACAACCTTATCAACATCTTTTGGTCTGTTTGCTCCCACAAATCGACTGACTAGAGTGGCAGCCGCGGCCGCTGTACCAAGCCCTGGCAAAAAAGCAATGCTCTCAACTCGATAACCAATTTGAAAACCCGCCGCGACTGAGATCGCATAGCTGTTTATGAGAACTATAATAATCAGCCAACTTATCTGGAATGTGAAATTTTCCACAACAGATGGAACCCCAAGCTTAAGTATGCCTTTCACTTGCTTGAAAGCACTCTTTGCTTGTATTGAGTGCGCAGAAGATATTTTTATAACAACGAGATAGAGAAAAACATTAAATGTTGTAGCAACAATAGTCCCTAATGCTGCCCCTTGAATGCCCAATGCGGGCACTCCAAATTTGCCAAAGATAAATATGTAATTGAACGCAACGTTTAGCCCTAAACTAGCTATTTTAATTTTCATTGGCAGCTTACTGTTGCCCGTTGATACAAAATAAGTAAACAGCAATACATCAAAGAATTATTGAGACACCCACTCTAAATCGTTGGACAAAATCACATAGCCATCCCCACCGGCTATTGAAATGTTTAATGGCTGTCTTGTTTTCATTTAGGGCTAAGTTAATCCATGCAATTAAACTTATCTCGCTAAATTGCTTTGTTTTTTTGGCTTTAGCCTAGGTTAAGTGCCGAGAAAACATGTTATTTTTGGTTCTGTTTTTAGAATGGGTGATGTGATGGACGCCCCTCTTACGGCGTCAAATGCGCCAAACTAAAGGTACAAAACCTTAGTTAACAAAGGAGCGTCCATCATGAATATTAAAGTTGTTGGCATCGATTTAGCAAAAAATGTTTTTCAAATATGTGTGCTTGGTGATCACAACCTGTGACTTGAATAGTGCCATTTTAGGGTTAACCGATAAATGTCTAGTGCCCCTGACATTCCGAAGGACCGGATAGCCTCAGGCAGCGATAAGATCGCACTAAGAGAGCCTCTATATGTGTTTGCTGTAAACGATGATTTGACAGCTAACTGACAGACGAAGTAGATGCATTTGTTGATTGATTTTAATTTGACTGCAAGAGCAGTCAAATAAGTTAGGCTCGCCTATTGACTACCCAGAGGCTCATATGTGTTAGCTGTATTTACTTAATTTATATAATGTTTCTGTCAGGGACTCATTACTAGGCAGAACCTGTTTTGAAGTCGTAGCTTTAAAACCAACACTATTATAAAAAGAGATTGCTACATTATTAGTATCTACAACCCATGCGTAAACTTCAGTATGCCCACTTTCGACTAGCCAGTCGAAAGCCATTGTTAATAAACGAGTAGCAACCCTTCGGCCCCTAACTTGTGGAGAAACCCACATGGCACAAATATATGCTTTTCCTGAAGAAATAAAGGCACCAATTTGTCCATAAACGCTTTCTTCACTTAGGGCTAAATACATACTGGTACTATCAGAACTAGATAATCTCTGAGAGTCGGATTCAAATTCTGACAGAGGTTTATTTTGTTCATCAGACAACTTTGCTCCAAATGCATGAGGAGAGTCTTTAAGTGCTGCTAACCTGCAATTTCTCAAATTTTCTGCATCTGTAGGATTAATCCGTCTTACTTCGATGTTCATGGAGCCTCATATACAGCTAACGCCTGCTTAAGCGGACTAAAATAGAGGGTTATAATGTGAAGCAAAGCGAAACATAACCCACTGTTTTAGTCCGTTTAAAGCTCTTGTTGAACGAAGCCGCTCTGCGGCAGAGTGCATAGCACCTGATATCTCATACTCAATGTGACACGGCCAATCGGTCGTGATGAACCGGAGTATGCAGCATGAACCCTACCCAACAACATCGTTATCATGTTATATATAAACAACACCTTACCAATTTAACCTTACAAGGGAAACGACCAGCCACCATTGATGCGTACTCGCGTGCGGTACGTCGGATTTCTGCCCACTTTGACCGCTCCCCCGATACCTTAAGCACCGCTGATTTAAAGGCCTATTTTGCTCAACTCATTAGCAGCCATTCTTGGAGCACCGTGAAGCTAGACCGCAATGGCTTGCAATTTTTTTATCGCTACACCCTCGAGAAACAATGGCAGTGGTTAAACATTGTGAAGCCTCCTCAAGTGAAGCGCTTACCCGATATCTTAAGCCCTGCGCAAGTCGGCTTCGTGATTAGCATGACGTCGCAACCCCGCTATCAAGTCTTCTTCTTGGTGTTGTATTCCATGGGGCTGCGCTTGAGCGAGGGCTTACACTTAAGCATTCATGATATTGATAGTCAGGCCATGCAAATCCATGTGCGGGATGCTAAAGGCGGTAAAGACCGCTTCGTGCCCATGCCGCGTCGCACCCTTCAGGTTTTACGTCACCATTGGCAAAGCCATCGCCATGCTCGTCTGCTGTTTCCACGCCAAGGTAAACAGGTGGATGTGCCTATGGATAAAGGCGGCGTACAAAAAGCCTTGAAGCGGGTATTGCGCGATTGCGGTATTCATAAACCTATTAGCCCGCATTCGCTGCGCCATTGTTATGCCACCCATCTGCTTGAACAAGGCTTGGATTTACGCTCCTTGCAACACTTGCTGGGACACGCCAGTTTAAATACCACTGCACGTTATACCCAGTTGACCCAAGTGAAGCAATTAGATGCCGTAAAGGCAGTGAATAAACTCACTGACTCTCTCACACTCATGTGGCCGTAACCATGAGCACCTTTATTGATTTACTTCACCAACATGAGGCCGAGCTTGCACCGCTTTTAAGGGCGGATGCTAAACGGGCAATGTATGCCATGCTGCGTTGTAAAACTGAGCAACAAGGTCACAGCCTTTGGCAGTGTGAACATTGCCCGCATCAAGACCAATTGACGCTGTCTTGCGGCCATAGGCATTGCCCGCAGTGCCAACACCATTGCACCACTGGCTGGTTAACTCGCCAACAACACAAGCTGCTACCCACGACTTACTTTATGGTGACCTTCACCCTGCCTCATGAGCTAAGGGCTTTAGCCCGCGTGCAGCCTAAAGCCTTATACCAAATCATGTTCAAGGTGGTATCAAGCCTGTTAAAGGACTTTGCCAAACGCCAGAACCAGGGGGAATTAGGGTTTACCGCCGTACTGCATACCCATAGCCGCCAGCGTAACCTGCATCCCCACTTACATGTATTGGTGGCCGGTGGGCGCTATCACCGTGCGAAGCAGCAGTGGCATCACTGCAACAAGAAGTACTTGTTTAACGCCTTTGCGCTGGCCAAGGTATGGCGAGGGAGAATGCTAGATGCGCTCAATCAACACCCAAACATCAAGTTGCCCCCGCATATCCCCACCAAATGGGTGGTCGATTGTCGCAACGTAGGTTTTGGGCTGCCCGCGCTACAGTACTTATCTCGCTACTTGTATCGCGGGATCTTATCCGATAACGACATCATCAGTACCAATAACGACCAAGTGAGTTTTAGGTATCTAGATAGCCAAAGCCACACCACCAAAATCCGCACCTTGCCTACCTTAAGGTTCTTAAGGCTTATCTTGGCGCATGTATTGCCCAAGGGATTACAGCGGGTGAGAGATTATGGTTTTTTACGGGGCAACGCCAAACACATATTGCGGCGCATTCAGTTACTCCTGCGAGTGCCGCAACGCGTGAACCTCGCCGCGCTCCAAACCGACAAGCACAGCGCGACCCGGCCATGCCCTTGCTGCCAGCACCCCATGCACTGCACAGGCGTGAGTCGAACGAGCTAGCCGAAAGGCGAACAGGATAAGGAGAATGGCAGGGCTTAACATGAGGATGAATACATAAAAAAAATAACAGCTTAGCACCATGTATGACAGGTAAAGGCTTAACGCCATTCACCCAGTCTTAGCCAAACTCGCCTTGTAAAAAGTAACAAGGCCTTGGCCCCGCCAACATCAATACCGTTATTTACTATAGAAGGGAGCATCGGGCTTGTTCAACACCCGAATAAGGTGGCGGCTACGCGACACCTATTCTTATTTGTTAGCAAGCTTTATCGCCCTCTGAATTTTCGTAAATTATCTTTGAGATCTACTTTAAGGTTTAAAATATCACTTTCTACTTTAATTAAACCTTGATGTCTTTCCTCACCTTCAAGGTTATTATATGATTGAGTTATTCCGTTAAGAATTTCATGTATTTTTGTATCAAAGTGCCCATACGAATACTTGAATTCTTTCTGCTCTTCTGCAGAGAGCAAAGACTGAGCAAAATCTACATCTATACGATAACAATCTTTAGATTTCCAAAACAAGCCTAATATTTCACTCTTAGCCTTTGAATGATCTTCATAATAATAAGGTGTAGTGGGAGGAAAATATTCATCTTTGAATACCCCCCAATATTGTTCGACATTGCTAATACACTCTAAAGCAACACGGTCAAGTTCCTTAAAAGTTTTAAATCGTTCGGCATGGCTAAATTGATGTTTCCAAGTTTGCAAAGCAGAGATAGCAATAATTACTGTTAATAAAGTTCCAATACCAGCAACAATCCCAAACACTTTATATAAAGCATCTAATGTCTCAGAGTTACTATCAAGGCTAATCCCCAAAATCATACCGATTACTAGTAATGCAAAACAGCAAAACCAGATAATTCCATCATTCAAATGCTCGACTCCTAGTTGCTTGCTAACGCTAAGTAGGCCGCACGTGCGGCCTATCCCATTCAATGAACGCGCAGCCTATCACAAAAAATATGACCTTCATCACGTTCGCTCATCAATTAATGATTTGATATTAACCCATTGTCTACCTTAGTTTTTTACTCGGCATCAATCAATCGTCGATCCATTTTTTTCATTGATTACTTTGACAAATGACGCAAACGAAACCAGAGGTACTGTGCAAATACAGCATATACCCTAGCCTCTCTTCGCCAAGTATGACTGCAAGGGCGACATCATGTTCGAGGAAACCCGCGATGACCTTCTGCTGGCCCACGGTCAATGATAAGTGTGATTTTATTGAATGATGTCAACATAAAGACGACAAAAATGAGTGCGAAGTAAGCGATGATTAAGCCTTACGGAACCAGGCGGCGACATCATCGATCCGATTAGCAACCCCTTGGCAGGAGTAAGCACCAACTCACTTAATTCACTGTCACTTCGAATAGAAGTGAATTTACGCCTAGCACCTGAAGCCCAAACAATACTAGCTTCGCATTAACTCCGCCATTTCAAGCAGTGATTGCTCTATATAAGCTTGCATCTGCTCAAGTTTGTCCTGCATTGCCGTTCTACTGGTCATATTGAAACAAATGGAATCATGTTGCTTAAAATAACGGATCCCAAAGCCGTCATCGACAATCGGTCCATAACCTGCCAACTCAACGCCGTATTCTGATGTGGTACTGGTACACACAATGCTGTGTGTCAGTGCTTGATAACCCACGTCGCTAAATATTTGCGGAAGATTCTCAATACCAAGCGTATCCCCCACGCTGGTATAACGATATTTTAAGGCCAGTAAATGCGCATGAACGCCTTGACCAAAACGACACTCCTTGGCTCGTGCCACGTGCTTGCGAGTCGCTTGAATCAGCGCCGATTTTTTGGCCTCTGTAGAACAATTGGCCGCACCTATACTTTCGATAAACAGCATCGATTCAGGAGAAACCGTATACAAAACATCGATACGCCCACCGAGAAAGGTTCGAGTCATCACAGCTTCGTAGGCGCTGAAGCACTTGCCATAGAGTTTATATTCAGCCAACTGCAGCGCAAGCTGCACGAACGCATCAGGGCTGACGCCAAATTGTTTAATTTGATTTTTACCAAACTGAGTAAAATTCAAAACTCTGGTTTGAGTATTGGCAACATGCAGAGCGAACCAATCCTCCGCAGAGCAAAGCGTTTGTTTCAAATCATCGTTTAAATCAAACTCAATTTCTTCAACGAGAGGAACAGCCGCTTGATTTCTCTTCGCAGAAACTTTCGCTTGAGGCAAACAACACTGATCAATCGTGTCATAAATATGAGCGATTAAACGAAGCATGACCGAACCATCCACGCCTGAGTGCTCAAAATTGATCCCCGTTTTACCATTCTTGAAAACAATAAACTGCAGTGATTTGTCAAAGAAGCGATCCTGTCCAGAACCGTGAAGTAACTGTTTTGAGATCTCGGTGAGTGCTTCCGGGCAATCTTCATCAAGGCTCACGACAAAAGCAGCATCTTCGATAATGCGCATTCGCTCGCCATTTCTCGCCGATATGTCAAGTAAATCGGCTCTACTTTTTGCCCAGTTATCGCGTGGCAAAGTACTGAGTAAACCAAAGTTTTGTCCTTTCTCTGAACCAGAAAGAATTTCATCAAACGCAGCTTTAAGTGCAGATAGGGCGTAAATATTACCGTATTCATCCAAGACATTGAGCTGATAGATCCGCTGATGATGCATGATTACAATATGCTTTCTAGACGACCCGACTTTCAGATCATCAGTGCCTTGCTGCGGTATTCTGGTTGCAGAAAAAATATTTTGATACTGTTCCATGCAAAGTGGCAGATCTTTTTGCATGTCAACCTTCAAGGTTTTGTTATCAATCAAAGCGATAAACTGGTAAACACTCACAATCAGCGCAGCAGCAATAGTTGCCTGTGAGTTTGTTTTTTCATCAAGCTTACTTTTCAGGTAGTAAAATACGTTACTGTGGATCACCAGCGATTTGGGACATGCTAAGTAAAAGTCACGCCAAACAGGGGCGAACCAGTTAGAAATTGCGGGAGCTTGAGCCCATTCAATCAGATCATGCTGTAGCCTTTCTCCCTCCCCCCCGGGCTGAAGAAACCGCGTAATAAGCGCTCGAGTTTGACCTCGCTCTTGTTCCGTCAATAATGGCGCAGCCCATTCCATGAATTTACCGCAGGTTTCATTTAGCTCTGGCACCGGCATAATAGGTAGCTCTTTTTGACAACTAAATGTGTTATCCATGGACCTTTCACTCCTCAAACAAACAAGTGTTTCCTTCTCATCAGTCACCAACGAACATCCAAAAAACTAGCGTAATTTAGTCCTAAGAGATAAACCCTTTATCGAGTTTGAAGCATCCCCTTTTATCATCATTTACCCAGCCAACGACCTGTAACATCGGAACGAATGTCAGTAGAGTTTATTTTAAAAGGTGAGCGTTAT
The DNA here is from genome assembly GCF_050870865.2 of Agarivorans sp. QJM3NY_33. NCBI lineage: Bacteria > Pseudomonadati > Pseudomonadota > Gammaproteobacteria > Alteromonadales > Alteromonadaceae > Agarivorans > Agarivorans sp. QJM3NY_33. The sequence goes on along the minus strand of NZ_CP194039.2, from coordinate 1,461,125 downwards.
TTGCACTCTGCGACCATTTGATGAGAACCACGCCCGTCAGGGCTGTGCGTTCATCAGTACAGCTATAAAATGATTACAATTCAAATTGTTTTAGCTGTAATTATATCTTTTATTGATCTGAACATGACTAGCGTTATATTAATTAGTACATTTAAAACAATGTGTTATCTAATTGAGTATAAATTTACAATTCAGTAAATACTTATTCACCACTTGATAATTAGAGCTCTAATCATTAGGATCGTAATCAAATAAACACCCAGCTGATTGTTTTTTAAACGAAGCTTAGACTTATCTATGCCCAATCACTCGGTATAACATATCTAATTACAGCCGCACTTTTGATGTCGCGCTGATACAACAACTTAAAAATACAGGCAACTCTGCAGCGGTATGAAAACGAGAACTAAAGCAGTAATTGGCCAGTATGGAGAAACCTTGATGCCATCGTTAGTCGTTTATCAAAACTATGTTCATGGTCAATATATATCTAATGGTACGGGTGAAACATTTGAAGTCATTAACCCGGCAACTGGTCGCGTCAGCTACCTGGTTGAAACGGCCAATCAAGCGATTCAAGAAGCGGCCATAAAGAGTGCTCAATCTGGGTTTAGCACATGGTCAAAAATGCTCCCCATTGAACGCAGCCGTATTTTGTTAAAAGCCGTGGCTTTATTGCGTGAATACAATGATGAACTCGCTGCGCTTGAAGTTCTGGATACCGGCAAACCATGGCAAGAAGCATCGGTGGTTGATGTCGTGACGGGTGCAGATTCAATTGAGTTTTTTGCAGGCTTAGCGCCAAGCATTGAAGGAAGTCAGCAACCGATTGGCGATGATTTTTATTATACCCGCCGTGAGCCTCTTGGAATTTGTGCGGGAATTGGCGCTTGGAACTATCCTCTGCAAATTGCTTGCTGGAAAGCGGCCCCTGCGCTGGCCTGTGGCAATGCCATGATTTTTAAACCCTCAGAGGAAACCCCGCGCGGCGCAATGCGCTTAGCTGAAATTTTGACTCAGGCAGGTCTTCCCGATGGTGTGTTTAATGTGGTTCAAGGCGATGCTCAAGTTGGCGCTTGGTTAACAGGGCACCAAGATATTGCCAAAGTGTCTTTTACTGGTGAAGTAGGCACTGGCAAAAAAGTGATGCAAGCTTCTGCTAGCTCATTAAAACAAGTCACCATGGAGTTAGGCGGTAAATCACCGCTGATCATCTTTAATGATGCAGACCTAGACAATGCTGTTTCTGCGGCCATGTTAGGTAATTTTTATACTCAGGGTGAAATCTGTACCAATGGCACACGAGTGTTTGTGCAACAAGATATTTACCCTCGTTTTATCGAACGTTTAATCGCGCGCACCGAACAAAACATTGTTTGCGGCGATCCGATGGATCCAAACACCAATTTTGGTGCGCTGATATCAAAAGCACATCAACAGAAAGTCCTCGATTACATCGAAATTGGCAAAGCTGAAGGGGCGACACTACTCACTGGTGGTTGCGCCTTACAACCAGAAAATGCACCCGATGGTTTCTTTGTTGCGCCAACAATTTTCACGGATTGCACCGACGATATGACTTTGTCAAAAGAAGAAATATTTGGCCCGGTGATGTCGATACTAACGTTTAGCGAAGAAGACGAAGTGATTGAACGGGCAAATCATACCCAACTAGGTTTAGCCGCTGGCGTATTTACTCAAGATATTAACCGTGCACATCGAGTGATACATCAGTTGCAAGCTGGAATTTGCTGGATCAATGCCTATGGTGCTTCACCAGCTGAAATGCCAGTGGGTGGCTATAAAATGTCTGGTATTGGCCGAGAAAATGGCAGCGAAACATTAAAAGCGTATACCCAAACTAAAGCGGTCTATGTGGGCATGCAGCCACTTGAAAGCCCATTTTAAGGAATAAATATGAGCAACGCTCAACAAGATTACATCATTGTAGGCGCGGGTAGTGCTGGCTGTGTGCTGGCCAATCGTTTATCAGCAGATCCGAGCAATCGGGTATTGCTGTTAGAAACCGGTGGCAGTGACAAAAGCATTTTTATTCAAATGCCAACCGCATTATCCATTCCGATGAATACTAAAAAATATGCCTGGCAGTTTGAAACCGAAGCAGAACCATTTTTAGACAAGCGCCGTATGCATTGTCCTCGAGGAAAAGTACTGGGCGGCTCGTCATCGATAAATGGCATGGTCTATGTGCGAGGTCATGCGCGCGATTTTGACGAATGGCAGCAACATGGGGCAAAGAATTGGGATTATGCGCATTGTTTGCCCTATTTCAAGAAAGCCGAAACTTGGTCATTTGGCGGCAATCAATACCGAGGAGATACGGGGCCACTTGCGGTCAATAACGGCAATCAAATGAAGAACCCCTTGTATCAAGCATTTGTAAATGCAGGGGTAGACGCCGGCTATTTGGCGACTGCAGACTATAATGGCGGGCAACAAGAAGGTTTTGGCCCGATGCATATGACGGTAAAAAATGGTGTTCGTTGGTCTACCGCAAATGCCTACCTCCGACCCGCTATACAGCGTGATAACCTAACAGTGATTACCCATGCCTTGGTGCACAAAGTATTATTTGAAGGTAAAACCGCGGTCGGCGTGCGCTACGAGCGTAAGGGACAAGTCATTGATGTATTTAGTGATAAAGAAGTCTTGTTATCTGCTGGTTCCATCGGATCTCCACATATATTACAGCTTTCGGGCATTGGTGAAGCGAGTACTTTAGCCAAAGCTGGCATAGAACAAATTCACCAGCTACCCGGTGTGGGCGAAAACCTGCAAGATCACCTCGAGTTCTATTTTCAATTTAAGTGTTTAAAACCAATATCTCTTAATGGAAAGCTGGACCCTTGGAACAAAATGTTAATTGGAACCCGTTGGATCCTGAATAAGTCGGGTTTAGGTGCAACCAACCATTTTGAGTCATGTGGCTTTATTCGTTCCAAAGCAAACTTAGAGTGGCCCGATCTACAATATCACTTTCTACCGGCAGCGATGCGCTACGATGGAAAAGAAGCCTTTGCCGGCCACGGTTTTCAGGTGCATATCGGTCATAACAAACCCAAGAGTAGAGGTTTTGTGAAAGTGGTTTCTAGCGACCCACATACGGCACCGAAAATTCAATTTAATTATTTATCTCATCAAGACGACATCGAAGGTTTTCGAGCCTGTGTTCGTTTAACCCGAGAAATCATTAATCAACCAGGCTTAGACGAATATCGCGGTGAAGAAATTCAGCCTGGATTAACCGTACAAAGCGATGAGGAAATTGATCGTTTTGTCAGAAATTCGGTAGAGAGTGCTTATCATCCGTCTTGTTCCTGCAAAATGGGTGAAGATGAGATGTCAGTGGTGAACTCAGAAACAAAGGTTCATGGGATTGAGGGCCTTAGGGTGATTGATTCTTCAATTTTTCCAACCATCCCGAATGGCAACTTGAATTCACCCACCATTATGCTGGCCGAGCGCGCCGCAGATATGGTTTTAGGTGTAGCAACTCTGGCGCCTAGCACTGCTGAAGTCGTGGTTGCAGAAGACTGGCAAAATAATCAGCGCTTACGGGCTGCAAAACGGCCGGCCAGCTAATCAGCCATCGCTATCATTTTATTGTAATAAGTGGGGGTTCGCCTCGCTTATCACAAATATGCGGTAACGGACCAACCGACGCGATTTCGCAAATGGTCCCTTAGCTAAGTTCAATTTATCAGGTTTTAACTATCGTCCGCACGATACTTAAGGTCTGATGGCAAAAGCCTTTATTAAAAATTGAGACCTGGCAGTTAAAACATAAAATAAGGAATTAATTATGTTTGCTAGTTATATACCTTCGGAGGCCAAATGATGACGACTTGGCTATCTATCGGCATTTTATTTACCTTCGTTGCCATTGCATTTATCATTTACCGTTGGGGAAACATCCAGTGTATTGGGGTCACTCCGGTGCGTAAGTTTACCTTTATCGCCATCCTATTTACCTCGGGATTAGATGTCGGGCTTATCATGTTCCCACTCACCGAGTTTTCTGGATACGCGGATTTAGTGACCAGCCCTGAATACGCCTTTAGTAATCCATTAGCGATAGAATTTGGTTTTTGGGGTTTCTTTATTTGGGCATTCTATTTCTTAACCTGCTTCTACTTTTGTGTGATAGAGCCCAGAGTTAAGTTTTTCGAAATCCCGTTGATTAAACTCATCAACAACATTGTTATCATTGGTACCTGCGCCTTTACGGCTTACTTATTACTGGTGAATCTACCCTGGTATTTACCCGAGTTGGGTGATGGTGAGACCATCGTAGGCAGTTTTTATCTAATCGTATTATTGGTGATTGCCACGGCGGTATATTCGAGTACCAACATTCGCTACGTAAGAGTTTTAAGCTTGGCGAGCAGCTGGTTGTTTTTAGCTTTAATCGGCTTAATGTGGGCTGGCGCATTCCTTGCCGATGGTTCGGGTCTTGGTGAATTCTTCTCAACCTTCGCGCTAATTGGGGATTATTTTGCCAATCTACATCACTTTGTCTTACCGATTAACGACTACCATGAATTTTACTTATTTTGGTGGTTTGCTTGGAGCATTATGATTGGTCAGTTTACCGCACGTTTTGTCGGCGGATTTAGAACTTATCAAGTATTAATTGCGATGATGGTATTCCCATCGATCCCTATCGCCATTTGGTTCACAGTACTATATTACTATAGTGTCAATGCAATTCCTGTAGCGGGATTTTACAATCTAGCAATGGTATTTGTTGGGGTAACATTTGTGATCAATTCGCTTGATTCATTGGTGCGCTTGTATACCGATAACCTAAATTTAACCGTACAGCGCTTTGGCAAAACAAGCTATATTATCGGTAATATTGCCGTACTCAGTGGGCTCACACTATTATTCAAACTAGATTTTCTACAAATCCAGTGGGTTGGCGCATTAGCGATAGGACTCATCTTAGGCTGCTTTGGCTATATTTTACTGACCCACTATCGCCAAGTCGTCAAAATAAAATGTTCTCCAAAAGGGAATACCATCGACTATAACAAGATTGAACTATCTAATTAGATAAGGTCAATTCAGAGCGTGGTTTGCGCAATAGCGAAAGCCACGCTGCTAAACTTCGATAGCTAAATCAAGCAGAATAGCGTCCCAGCTGACTCTGCTTGATTTAGCGACTACACAACAAAACCTAAAGCGTGCAAATCTCTAAATACGCCCACTCAGCTTTCAGCTTATCTAGCATTTTATATTGCACCACGTTTGTTAAAGCCCCTTAATACCAAGCGGATGAGTCATCAGATCAACTTATTGCACAGAATAAATCTGCCAATAACCAGAGATAAAGTGCGCTAACGAGTGGCTCTAATTACAAGAAAAATAATGCAGTTAGCGCTGATTTATAGCTGCGAGAATGAACCGACAATGAGTTAGATGAGTATAAGGCTTTAGCCGCCAATGAGTTCTTGCTATCCTCCTCCCAGGCTTAAGTCATTGCCAAGATGTTAAATCAATTAAACTCGAAAACATCAGCTCTGTAAGCATCTAACAATCAAATACCATGATGCAATGCCGTCAAACCAAGTGGAGCAAACATCGCTACGATTATTAGAGAGAGTTATATTGAACAGTGACAAACAGCCTTAAATAACATCAGGAGCGCATATGTCGTTAATGGCCGAGACACCAGCACCACCTTATTACGCCGTTATTTTTACCTCTCTTCGCACGGAAGGTGATCAGGGCTATGCTGAAATGGCCGAAAAAATGTTTACACTCGCTTCCAAGCAAGCTGGCTTTATTGGCATTGAGTCTGCCAGAGAAGAACTAGGGATTACGGTTTCATACTGGTCCGATCTTGACTCAATCAAACATTGGAAAGCCAATATAGAACATCAGCAAGCTCAAAAAATGGGTCGAGAGCATTGGTATTCATCATTTAAAACTAGAATCGCTAAGGTTGAACGCGACTATTAGCTCTAAAAGGAAAAAGGAAGAAGATGCTTACTCTTAGGCCAATGAAACAAAACGAGTATCCCGCATATTGTGAGTATTTCATTGATGATTACAGCCGTGAAATTGCAGAAAATTATGGCCACCCGCTAGACCTTGCAATCGAGATGGCACAAAAAGCATTACAGCTTAGCTTTCCAAATGGTCTAGATACCAAACAACACGCCTTATTATGTCTTGAAATCAGCATAGACAATCAATCAAATGTGGTGGGCTATTTATGGCATGCCATTAATACAGAGGACCAGGCGACATTCATCTATGACTTTTATGTTAACGAAACCTATCGAGGTCGAGGTTATGCTAAGCAAGCGATTGCGCTTCTAGAAGCTCAGCTTCAGCAGCAGAGTATAAAACAAATCAAGCTTAGAGTTGCTTACCAGAATAAACGTGCGCTCAAACTCTACCAAGCACTAGGCTTTAGTATTTCAGGCTTCAATATGTCTAAAATTCTGGAAGGGCCGTCTAAGCGCTGATGACAAACAACTAATAATTAATATATACCTTGTGAATCAATTTAGATTCACAAGGTATATGGTGCGGATCAGCAGCGATGATGGCTTGGCTTAGGCATCACGCTTGCTTAACCAGCGCAACAGTGCGTTTCACCAATTCAGTCACGCTATCCCAGTCAGATTGTTGAATGAGTTGCTTATCAACCATCCATGAGCCACCACAGGCAACAACCGCATCAATAGCAAGATAATCATTAATGTTACCTTCAGAAATCCCGCCTGTCGGCATAATATTCAACATAGAATAAGGACCAAGTAAGGCTTTAAGCATGGGGATCCCGCCAGAGGCCTCCGCCGGGAAATACTTCACGAGATGAATGCCATAATTCAAGGCCAATTCCACATCTGAAGGGCGACTAATGCCTGGAATAATCGGAATGTTATGATGGATACATGCCTCAATGGTTTTAGGATTAATGCCTGGTGAAACAATAAAATCTGCTCCCGCATTTTTGGCCGATATCACCTGCGCTTCATTCAACACTGTGCCTGCACCAATCAAGATCTTAGGCTGTGACTCGCGCAATGCCTTAATTGCATCCTCAGCGGCGAATGAGCGGTAGGTTATTTCTGCTACGGGTAAATGGTTATCAACAAGTATTTTGCCTAAGGGCAATATATCCTGAGCATGCTCAACAACAATCACTGGGACAACTTTAAGCTTCGAAAGCTTGTTCAATAAATCAGACATACTTACCTCACAATAAAACAGTCACAATTTCAGGGAAAGTGAGCAGCAACGCTAATACGGCTATCTGCATACAAATAAACGGCCAGACGGATTTGAATATATCAGTGAGTTCGATACCAGCCGGGGCTACGCTCTTGAGGTAAAATGCCGCTGGACCAAATGGTGGGCTTAAGAATGAGACTTGCATGTTGACGCAGAATAGAACCCCAAACCAGACCGGGTCATAACCTAATGCGATAATGATGGGAACAAATATGGGCATGGTTAGCATAGCAACGCCAATCCAATCGAGGAACATACCCAGTACCAACAAAACGCCCATCATGATTAGAATGGTAAAAATAGGCGGCGCATCTAAACCAATAAATAGATCTGCAATGTATTTATCTCCCCCCATCAGGTTATATACCCCAATGATCATCGTGGCACCAATACCAACCCAGATAATCATCCCGACAGTTTTTAGAGTATGTTTTAAGGCGTCAAAAATGATATTCAAGTTAAGCTCATTACGGTACCAAGCCGCAATCGCAACCCCGACGACCCCAACACAGGCTGATTCAGTAACCGACGCAATTCCCCCGTAAATGCTGCCTAATATCCATCCGGCAATCGCAACTGGTATCGCAATATCCTTCGCAATTTTCTTTTTATCTTCTCGACTTAAACCTTCTAATTCGCTTGCATCCATCGCCGGACCATAGCTTGGGTTAATATGACATAGGATCAAGATATACAACATGTAAAGGCTAGAAAGTAATACCGCTGCGGGGACTGAGGCTAAAAATAGATCACCAATAGACACATTGGCGGTCATGCCATAAATAATCAGTACAATACTTGGCGGAACCATCGTGCCTAAAGCACCGCCAGCAACGACAGTACCAATCGCCAAGTTCTGGTTATAGCCCAAACGTAACATTTGCGGTAAAGCAAGCATCCCTAAGAGCACCGTTTCTCCGCCAATAATACCGGACATCGATGCCAGCAATACCGCCACCATCATGCTCTGTAGGGCCACTCCACCTTTTATTCTGCCCGCCAAAACTCGCATCGCATTGTATAGATCTCTGGCAATGCCAGTTTTATCGAGCATGGTTGCCATTAACACAAACATCGGCACAGCTACAAAAGTATACGATGAAGTAAAGTCGGTGACCCGAGACGATACCATTTGCATAATGACCGTCGTATCAAACCAAAGATATGAAAAGGAAAGAGCAACAAGCCCCGTAAGAAATCCGAGAGGCATCCCTATGAATAAAAGAAAAATCATTGCAGCGAAAATAATCGCTGTCCCCATTCCAATACCAACCACACTAAGCATTGTGATTCCCCAAATTTAATCGATCATTTCGTTTAACAATATGGCGGTAAATATGAGTGACACAAAGCAGTAGCATCACCAGACATGAAAGGAAAAAGAATCCTTTGTTTAATGCAGGAAATGGAGTATCGATAACACTCCCAGAAGTCTGCATTTTAAATTTACCGAAAGGAGAAAAGAACGCATCTTTAGTTGCACAAAAAGATCCGTAAGTTAGCATCAACATAAAAACAAAGGTTAATAGTTCAACAAGTAATTCCATCCACCACTGTGTTTTTCTTCTAAATCTTTGACGAATAAAGTCCATACAGATATGTTTATTACTTGCATAACAAGATACACCTCCATAAATAAGTGAGATACTCACTAAAAATGTAGTCGTTTCATGAACCCAATTCGTTGGACTGTTAAATACGTAACGCATAACAACTTCAAAAAAACCAATTACCACAACAACAATAAACAGGATTGAAACCCATTCCCCAGCACTAACACAAAGATGATCTATTTTTTCAGAAAAAGACCTTTTCATATAAACCTTCCATTTTAAAATTAATGGCAGGACTCACCTGCCATTAATAACTTACAATATTATGTTTTATAGCATACCTTGAGAATCAAGATATTTAATAAGAACATCGTAATACATCTTCCCTATTTCTGAGTTATCTGCAGTTTCTTTCCAAATCGCTTTTGCGTAAGCTCTAACCTTATCAATTTCTTTTTGTTCCCAAGCTATCGGCGTCACCCCTTCTTTAATTGCTTCACCATAAGCAATCCGGTCTTCATAGTGAGCCTGTAATAGTGATTCGAGGGCCATACCTTTAAAATGCTCGACGAGGAAGCTTTGATCATCTTCTGGTAAAGCATTCCACTTTTTCAGATTCATAATAACGTGTACAGTGGGTGAAGAATGTATACCGGGGTAGATTGGGTACTTCGCTATATCGTGAACCCCTTGCTTTTGGTTGTTTGCAAAGGTAGAGAAATCGGCGGCATCGATGATCCCTTTTTCAAGTGCGGTATATATCTCAGAACCCGGTAAACCAACTGGAGCGGCCCCCATCCTAGCAAAGAGTTTTTGGATCGGTCCTGAAGGCGCTCGCATTTTAACCCCTTTAAAGTCTTCAACCTTTTCCAACTTAACTTTTGAAGGCAAGGATTCAGAGCCAGTCACAGAAACACCAATTAACTTCGCACCATAAGCTTGAAAAATCTTATCTACCACCTCCAGACCTCCGCCGTAGTAGTAGAACTTGAGAATATCTTCATCACTATTCCAAGCTGAAATAGTATCGCCAATTAAGCCAAATCCTGGGTCCTCTCCAGAATACATTGCAGCGGTTGCAATTGCGCCATCAATAATGCCATTGCGAACACCAGTTAACATATCTGATGATTTTAATACTGAATCTAAGGGTAGCAAATCAATATGAATACGACCGTTAGATGATTTCTCTACAGTATCCGTCCATTTCTTTTGAACCGTATACACCTGTTCTCCTGTAAAATTAGAACTTTGAAAGTTCAAGCTAATATCAGCAGCCAAAGCTGAACCCGCCAATAGAATTGACGATATAGTTAAAGCAAATTGTTTTATTTTCATTTTATTACCTTCACGTTTTAATTTGGTTATTATTTTAATCACTACACAGCGGCGAGCATCCCACCATCAACAAACAATAGATGCCCATTAACAAAATCAGAAGCTGCCGACGACAAATATACAGCAGCACCAATTAGTTCTTCAGGTTTACCCCAACGGTCTGCCGGAGTTCTTTTACAAAGCCAATCCGTAAACTCTTTATTTTCAACTAAGGGTTTGGTTAGCTCTGTAATAAAATATCCTGGAGCAATACCATTCACTTGAATATTATGTCTTGCTAATTCAACGCACCCACCACGGGTCAGCATTTTCACTGCACCTTTAGATGCGGCATAAGGAGTAATGGTATCTCGGCCTAATTCACTTTGCATGGAACCGATATTTATTATTTTTCCACACTGTCGCTCAACCATATATTTGCCAACTTCTTGCATCATCAAAAAGACGGCCTTTTGGTTAACTTGAATCACGTCATCCCAGTCCTGTTCAGGAAACTCAAGAAAAGGATGTCTTCGTTGAATACCGGCGTTATTGATTAAAATACCAATTTCACCAATTTCCATTTCGATTCTTTTAATAGAATCAACAATTTCTTGCTTATTCGTAACATCAAATGCAATGCCATATGCAAGAAACCCCAAATCAACCAATTCCTTGGCTGCATTTTCTGCTCTTTCTTGAGTAATATCGTTAATCACAATGGTGGCACCGTGTTCAGCCAAGCCTTTGGCTAAAAGATTACCAATGCCCTGTGCAGCACCCGTAATCAGTGCTATTTTTCCGCTCAAATCAAATAAATTTTTCATCTCGTCTCTCAAATGATAATTGAACTTTCATTGCCGAAGTTTTATCTTCAGCCAGCTTTAAGGCGTCAATTATTTGGGTAAATGGAAATACTCGTGTAAGCAGTGGAAGTGGATTGACTTTCCCTTTCTCAAGCCATCTCACTGCAGTTTCAAATTCGCTTACAAATCGAAAAGTCCCGCGAATGTTGATTTCTTTAGCCAGACATTTTGTTAATGGGAAATCCACCATGCCGGGTCGCATCCCAACCAGAACTAATGCTCCCTTCGCGCGAGTCATATCAATGCAGCCATGAAAAGCCTGCACAGCAGCAGAAGCTTCGAAAGACACATCAAAATAGCCTTTATCGGCTGTGTATTCCGTCGGCAAGCTTTCTAATGGGGAGTAAACTTTGTCGGCCCCCATCTCAAGAGCAATATCTCTACAGCGCTCGCTCAAATCAGTACCAATGATTTCACTTGCGCCTGCAGCTTGGCAGGCTGCAATAATGAGACAACCAATGGGGCCACATCCGGTCACCAAAACCCTTTTCCCCAACACACCACCGGCCTGATTGATGGCATGGATCGCAACCGAAAGTGGCTCGGAAAAAGCCATCACATCGTCACTAATGGTGTCGTCATAGGGAACAAGCTGTTGTTTGCTAACGCTCAAATATTCCGAGAATCCGCCATCCACATGGGGGTTACGCATCGCACTACCAAAGAACTCCATATTCACACATTGGTTAGAATTACCGCTTTCACAATAAAAACACTTACCACATGCTTTACTTGGATTGACAGCAACCGTCTGTCCGCTTTGATGAATACGACCGATGACTTCATGTCCAAGAGTCATCGGGTGGCACAAACTAAAATCGCCTATCCCGCCATGTTGATAGTAATGAATATCGGAACCACATATTCCGCCTCGAGTCACTCGTACAAGCGTTTCATCCGCGGTAACCGCAAATGAGGTTTCTTCAAGGCCAACCTCTCCTTTACCAAAAACTTTTATCGATTTAACTTTCATATTATTACCTATTGACATTTGCTTCCTCATCTCAAAACAAAACAAGGCAACCGCTTGCCATGTTAGATATCGATCAGCTATATTGGAAGGGTTACTTTTAAAAAGTGTGAGGTGAGACAAATTGATGAAAAAGAAAATACTCTTTATAATGGGTGTTTCCGGATCTGGTAAAAGCACCGTGGCAGAGTCAATATCCAGTTTATTATCATATAGTTATATTGATGCAGACGATTATCATCCTGAAGCTAATATCGCAAAAATGAAACATAACATCCCACTTAATGATGTGGATAGGCAACCTTGGTTAGATGCCTTGAACACAATGGCAACCGTATGCATTGATTCAAATGAAAACCTAGTGATCGCTTGCTCATGTTTAAAGCCTGAGTATCGAAAAATACTTCAGGCTGGGATCCAAGAAAGTTGTTTATTTGTCTACCTAAAAGGTTCATTCGAAGTGATTAGCGAAAGGATGAAAAAACGTGGCGAGCACTATTTCAATGGTGACTCTATGCTCAGAAGCCAATTTGATACCTTGATTGAACCGAGTACCAATGAACCCATCGATTATATTGAGGTTTCAATCCTAGAAAATGACATAAATGCAGTCGTAGAACTCACTGTAAAAAATTTAAGAGAACTTAATTATGTGTAATAAGCTATTAGCAAAGATCACCGAGAATCTCGAACAGCGCAGTATTTCTTCCCGAACTCAATACCTTAGCCGCTTAAAAAATCTTAAAGAAAACCAACTGTCAACCCACTCCATCGAACCCAGCAATGCAGCACATGTGTTTGCCGCACTTGATAAGCAACGACGAACAATTATTCGTCAAAAATCAAGTTATACCTTAGGGATCATCAGCTCATATAACGAAGTGGTTTCGGCACATGCGCCCTACCGTCATTACCCCGAAAAAATAAAATCAATCAGTGCCAAGCTTGGACACAGTGCGATATTTGTTGGGGGCGTACCTGCAATATGTGATGGCGTAGTACAAGGTTATCAAGGAATGGAACTATCCTTGATGAGCCGAGACGTCATCGCCATGGCAACCGCGATACCTTTATCTTGTGCCACTGCAGACCGAGCTGTTTTACTTGGCACTTGCGATAAAATTGTTCCTGGCATGCTAATTGGCGCCCTATCAAGGGGTCATATCCCAAGTGCTTTTTTACCCGCAGGCCCTATGTCCACTGGAATCAGCAATGCTGAAAAATCGAAAGCGAGACAAGATTTTCATCGTGGGGAAATCGATTTGGAACAACTCACCGACACGGAGTGTAAATGTTATCACAGTGAAGGGACCTGCACTTTTTACGGAACCGCAAATACCAATCAAGTCATGTTGGAAGCACTTGGTTTACAACCCATCGATAGTGGTTTATCCAAAGCTTGTATGGATAAATCCTCGGTGATTAACGAAGTGGTTTCTGGGCTGCTGGATAATACTGCACTCCCCTTGTACCAAGTGATTACAGAAAAATCGTTAATCAATGCTTGTGTTGTCTGGTTAGCGACCGGAGGGTCCACCAACCATACTTTGCACCTGGTCGCGATTGCGAGAGCGGCGGGTATAGACTTACGCTGGGAAGACATTGATCAACTCTCTGATATTGTACCCTTGCTTGCTAAAATCTACCCAAATGGACCAGCAGACGTCAATCAATTTCATGATGCTGGTGGGGTCTCGGCAATCATGGCCGAATTATTAAGCGCTGGACTATTACACCCCGATGCACTGTGTTTTAACAATCAGCCCATTTCAAAACAAATCCTCACAGCAGAACGAAAAGTGAGCGATCGAGCTATCATTGCAGACCTTGAGCATCCCTTCAGCCCAAGCGGTGGTATAAAATTACTCCAAGGTAACTTGGGACAAGGGATCATGAAAGTTTCTGCGGTTAGCGAAGCGAAACGGATCGTAAAAGCACCTGCGCGAGTGTTCGAAAGCCAACTGGCAGTTCACCAAGCGTTCCAAAACGATGAGCTATGGCAAGATGTGGTCGTCGTGGTTAAAAACCAGGGCCCAACCGCAAACGGTATGCCTGAACTTCACAAGCTAATTCCTTTACTGGGGATTATTTATGATAAAGGCTATCAAGTTGCATTAGTGACTGACGGACGTTTATCTGGCGCTTCAGGAAAGGTGCCCGCCGTCGTTCATATCACTCCCGAAGCCAAAAAAGGAGGCAGCATAGATTTAATTAAAGATGGCCAAATCATAGAGGTGGACGGGATCCATGGAATATTAAATGATATTGAACTTACTTACACTAATGAGATAGCATACGAGCCTCAAGGCTGGGCCAGCAAGGATCTATTCGATGGACTCCGGCTGGCTTTAGGTCATCCTAATAATGGCGCGATGAGCTAAGTTACAACGATATTAAATGCGATTTGAATGCATCCGATAAATGGGTGTGTTCAACACTTGGATAATAATAAATGAATAAAAGAACCACCATCGCAGATGTTGCTGAATATTTAGGCGTAAACAAGTCGACAATTTCTAGAGCATTAAATAACCCGAATCGGGTATCTGCCGACGTTCACTCGAAGGTGATTGAGGCATGTAAAGTTCTCAATTATATTCCAAATGTAGCGGCAAAAACGCTTGCGTTATCTTCCAGCAAATCAATTGTTTTAATCATTCCAAGTTTCACAAACTCGGTTTTTGCCGAGATTATTAGCGCGGCAAAGATTAGTTGTGAAAGCCTTGGCTATAACTTACTCATTGGTGATTCATCTTATACAACACTTGGGGAAGAAAAAGTCGTAGAAAATTTTCTTTCAAGAAATGTTGATGGTTTTATTTTTACTGAAACGGAGCACTCTCTCGCCACCCAAACCATGATCAAGAATAGCAATATTCCAGCCGTTGAAATTATGGATATCCTTGATAAGCCAACCTTCGATGCTAACTTTGGTGTCAACCAGTCAGATGCTGCCACAGAGCTAACCGAATACTTGATCTCTAAAGAACGAAAAAATATTGCGTTTTGCTCAACATGGCTAGATAGACGGGCAATGTTGAGAAAAACAGCATGGGAACTGGTCATGGAAAAACATGGCTTAGATTATCATCGATTCATTAATACCAAAGAACGAACCTCTTTTCATAATGGCGCAAATGCCATTTCGGAAATTTTGAATCAATGGCCAGAAACCGATGCAATATTTTTTGTCAATGACGATATGGCTGCCGGAGCCATCATGCAATGTCAGCGCTACGATATAAAAGTTGGCAAAGATATTGATATTGTAGGGTTTAATGACCTCGATTTCGCCGAAGTAATTAACCCTAGGCTCACCACCATCCGCATCCCTAGAGTCGAAATGGCCGAACTAGCTGTCACCACGATTATTTCATTGATAGAGCAGAAAGGTGTAGCCAATTTGCATCAAACACTCCCTTATGAACTGATGATTAGAGAAAGCGCATAACAATAGCACCATTAGCCAAAGCGAGGACTTTTGGGGCTAATGGTGCTCGCTTCTAAATGGCGCGATGATGTGAAACAAGCCAGCGATAAAGCGATGGTGTAGGGTGCCTCAAAAATGCTTTCGACAACAGCAGAGTCCCTTGGTAATTAACCTCAGATCGGTTTAAACCATCGCCATCAACCCTGTTTTTTCAGTGCTCGTGATGTTTAGCGATGGTTTTTCTGGTTTCAGACTGTATGCGATTAGTCCTCCAAGTAAGTTCAACATAAATCCATGCAGGCTCCGATGGCGGGAATGCTCTATCTGAGAGATGTTTTTCAGTTGGTCATTAATGGTTTCGATAATGAACCTTTTTGACAGCATCGCTCTATCCCAAGCGGCAAGTACTTTCGGTTTCATGTTCTTACGGTGGGTCGTAATCAGGGTGATTCCGTCCTCTTTTAAATCTTCGGTAAGTGCTTTACTGATATAGCCTTTGTCAGCATACAGTTTGTCGAAAAGGCCTTTGGATAGTTCCCGAACAGGCTTTCTATCATCGGTATTTGCAGGTGTAAGTTTGGCTGCAACGATATCGCCGAGATGGTTGGTAATGATGTGAAGCTTAAATCCATAGAACCAGCCCATTGTACCTTTACCTCTTGCCGCAGTTCCTTTGAAAACCTTATGCCTTGGAATGCGTAAATTGTGGCAGACCTTAATACTCGTAGAGTCAATAAACTCAATGCCTGTCGGCTCTCCTTTAACATGAGTAAAAAAGGAGCTCAATGGCACGAGCACAGAAGACATTACTTCAAGAAACCGTGTGTAACTGAGTAGTGTGGGAAAATCACTCTTGTAGTGACGGCGTACGATTCCAAGGTAAAAGTTTTTGAAATCACGCTGATGAGACATATGGAAAGCGATAATTATTGTCATGATTTCGCTTTCGGACATTCGACCTTTGCGGTTGCGCTTACGTTCGCCGCTTTCAAGCTGAAGTTTTTGCCACTGAGGTAGAAAAGCCTTACAAAAGTCATCGACATGACAAAATAAGTCCACTAATTTATGCATAGCTGGTTCCTTTGCGATGGTTCTCTCTTGGTCGAAAGATCTGATCGCAGAACCAGCTTTTAGTTCCCTTCTTTTTATCCCGAGTTCAGGTTAATTAGCGATTACGACAAAGTCGCTTGGTGTTAACATTGTTTTTAGAATGGGGGTCTAGTTTATTTTGTCCTAAAAACAAAAACCTTTCATACTCTCGATAGCCAAGATTACGCTTTTAAATCCCATCATCTTCGCCGAGTAGCGCAAATGAACAAAGGAGCAAAGTTGAAGTCTGTTTGAGCGTAGTGTTTACTTCGACGCCCTTGAGAATGAGCAACGCAGGGTTTAAGAAGATGCAGGGCGAGCTTTCTTTTTGCTTCGCTAAGCTTTGCTCGTTGAAGCTTAATGACTTCGCCGTAGGCGAAAGCTTTTACCCCGTTGCTAACACAGAACGGGGCAAAGTGCGTTAGATACGCACACTCTCAACTGTCAGCTTAGATTGCGAGCTGTATTGAGATGTGCTGATCGCATATGAACGATACAGCTAAGTCACACTAATCCACGTAATCACACCTTACAACAGCGCTATACGCGGAACTGTTTCACCTGCCCGTCTAAGTCCTCAGAAAGCACACTTAAACCGGCACTACTTTTACTAATTTCTTTAACACCATCTAAAGTCTTCTCCCCATAATCAGAAATTGTCACGATACCGCGGTTGATTTCTTCAATCGCAACTTTCTGTTCATCTGAAGCATTAGCAATTTGTGCGTTCATATCACTAATGGTGGATATCGCTTCCGCAATTTTAATTAACGATGTTCCTACATTACGCGCAATATCAGCACTCTTACCACCATTAGCTTTACTAGACGCCATTGCATCAACAGCTCGAACCGTATCTTTTTGTAAACGTTCGATCATGGCTTGGATTTCTTCGGTACTGTCTTGAGTTTTCTTAGCCAAAGTACGAACTTCATCTGCAACGACCGCGAAGCCTCGCCCATGCTCTCCTGCTCGGGCTGATTCAATTGCAGCATTGAGTGCCAAGAGATTGGTTTGCTCTGCTATTCCACGGATCACGTCCAGAATGGTCACAATGCTGCCAACATTCCCCTCCAATTCACTAATGACTTCTGAAGATTGGTCAATTTCTGCAGAAAGATTCTCAATCGAAGTAATCGCTTCTTGAACAACCGTTTGCACATGCTGCCCCTCAACATCTGCCGATTGTGCAACCCCTGCCGCGTTTAAGGCATTACCTGCAACCTCCTGTGCCGAAGCCGCCATTTGGTTGATAGCGGTCACCACCATTTCCATTTCGCGTTGTTGTGCGTTTGCCGCTTGACTGCCCTCTTCCACAATCCTATTCATATCGCCAACGGTTGTAGCCAAGGTGCCCACCGAACCTCGAATGCCTTGAACCACTCGCTGGATCTTAGCCACAAATTGGTTAAAGCCACTGGCAAGCTCGCCGAGCTCATCTTTACGTTGTTCGTTCAAACGTTGGGTTAAATCACCGTCACCCTCGGCAATATCCAGCAAGGAATGGCTGGTTTCTCGGATCGGCCGGACAATGGTCCTGGTAATGATGTAACCGGCAACACCGCCTAACACAATCACTAACAGCGCAGTCAAGCTTGCATAAAGCAAAATCAATCGCTGTATTTCAGAAAGCTTCGAGGTCACTTCATTCATGTCGATTTCATTAAGGATCGCCCAACGCTTACCCATAACTTCGATGGGAGCGTAAGCCGATAAAGCTTTTTCTCCTCGGTAATTTTGATTAACCAGCGAGCCGGAATCTCCACTTAAAGCACGACGGATAGCTTCCGATTGAACGGTTTGAAAACCAACATTGGTTTTGGCAGCGACTATCTCGTCCAATTCTGTTTGATTCACGCCTAACTGGGTCATCAAAGAGTTAAAGCTTTGCGGTTCTTCTAACAATAAACGGCTGGCACTTCTGGGTTTGTTATCAAGCCCAACCAAATAAGTTTCCCCAGTTTTCCCCAAGCCAGAGGCTTGCCAACTATAACCATAGGTCATCAATGCCGTTAATTTTTCGGAAGGAAGTGCAAACACTACGACCCCAACCGCTTCCGTTTTGTTATACACTGGTGCAGCTATAAATCCAGTAGGTAAACCTAAACTTCCAGGGTAAGCAGCATAGTCAATAAACGCATAACTCTGTCCATCCCCTTTAAGTTTCGAGGCTTGGCTAAACGCCTCAGCTAATCCAGATTGAGCGAGCATGGGATTAGTCACCGACATTCCGAAATCAATATGCTTTTTCACCGAATAAATTACACTGCCATTCGTGTCTAACAGCAAAATATCTTGCAGGCCAAAACGTTTTAAAAAGGCCCTGAAATAAGGGTGATAACGCTGGTGATTTGTCGTATAAGAAGTTTTGTCTGATGAAGCAAGCATTTCATCTTTATTGTCAATATCACTCGGGTTGTTCACAATATATTGCGCTTGCAAGGCGATCGCCGGTTCGCTCATCTGGTTAATCAAGGTGGTTACATCAAGCGCCTTCCCTGCATGAAGACTTTTATATTGCCCAGCAATATTGGCCTGATAATAACTCGCAAGTTGATCTTTTTGCCCCTGACGATCATTTCGCCCAACAAAAAACGAGAACGGCTTATAAGACGATGATAAATTACGCGTTGCATCAATCAGCGCTTGTTGTTGCGAAACATTCAGCAACTGACTTTCCAATGACCCAAAATACTGTTTCACTATTTCGGATGCGACATTGCGTAAGGAAATCATTTGGTCTCGACGCGCTTCCAGCAGTATTTCTTCTGTTTTATAGGACGAAAACGAAGCGATCACAGCCGCCGTACTCACCACCGCTAAAGCGGCGATAGTAACAATACTGAGAATAAATTTTGAACTGATTTTCATCGTTGACTGTACTCTCTGTTCATATAAATAAAGCGGTACCGAATACCTTAGGAGTCAACCTAAGTATTCAAGGTTCTTTCCATCACATGAACCTAGTTATACCAACGGACAACCATAAGTATCCCCGATAACCATAGTCAAAATTGTGTCCAAACCTATAATTTTGAACAGGTCATTCTCTACTATTTTTAAACTTCTCAAAAATATATCAACCCGACTTGTCTTCATATCGATATCAACCATACTTATTTGCGAAGTAATAAATGAATAAATTTAATCACTGAGCAAACTTGAGTCGTTCATATTCGAATGATTTCTTATTTCAAGTCAGTGCGTCCATCTAAGGTGTAGCGTCTGCTGCTTAACAACAAGACCGGAGAAAGATATGAACAAGTTTATTACATTACTCGGAGTAACTTCGTGCCTGATGATTAACGGTATCGTCTCTGCTGCGGACAAGCCCATCGTTGGGCTCATCACCAAAACCGATACCAATCCATTTTTTGTAAAAATGCAAGAAGGCGCAAAGAGCAAAGCCGATGAATTAGGTTTAGAACTCATAATATTTTCTGGTAATTTTGATGGTGATAATCAAACTCAAATACAAGCGGTGGAAAATCTAGTGGTTTCGGGCGCAAAAGGGATCCTAATTACCCCGAGTGATCCGGTCGCTATTGTGCCGGTTTTAGAAATGGCCCGCTCAGCTGGCGTATTAGTAATCGCGTTAGATACACCATTGAATCCTGCGAGTGCGGCAGACGCCACTTTTGCTACCGATAATTTTACCGCAGGAGATTTGATTGGACAGTGGGCGAAGAAGCAAATGGGTGACGGCGCCTCATCTGCCAAAATTGCTTTACTTGATCTCAACGAAAATAAAATCAGTGTTGATGTCGCTCGAAATCAAGGCTTCCTCAATGGCTTTGGAATTGATTTGAAAGATCCCCAAAATATGGGGGATGAAGATGATCCGCGCATTGTTGGTAACGAAGTGACGCAAGGCTCTCAAGATGGTGGGCGAACCGCCATCGAAAATCTACTTCCCAAAGATACTGGCATTAATCTGGTGTACACCATTAATGAACCGGCTGCTGCTGGTGCATATGAAGCGCTTTCAGCATTCGGCAAACAAGATACGCTGATCGTTTCAGTCGATGGCGGTTGCGCTGGAGTTGAGAATGTTAAAGCTGGGGTCATTGGGGCGACTTCGATGCAATTTCCACTCAGAATGGCATCGATGGGAGTTGAAGCGGTCTTTGAGTTTATGCAAAGTGGTAAAAAGCCACAAAATACCGCTGGGTTGGACTTCGTAAACACAGGCGTTGAGTTGATCACCGATAAACCAGTTGATGGCATTCCTTCTAAATCATCAGCCGAAGGTTTAACTTTATGTTGGTAAGTTAACTCGTTTTGTTACTTCCAGGCTGTGGGTCTTCAACGACTGCAGCCTATATCTTTATTCGAAACACCTCGACTAAACCAATCGCGCCTTGGGGATTACGTTTCTGCTGATACGAGTAAATTGAACCAAGGAAAAGCATCTACCGTGAACAGAAGCAACACGCCCTCCCAAAAAACCATTATTCAGCGTTAATTCCATCGCTGACGATGGCAGCCGATAACCCATATGCACTCGCGCCTTGGACTCTGTATAATCTGCGAAAAAATCGGTAAGGATGACCATGATTGATGTTTCTATACTGCCACTATTTTTAGTGAGCATCGGATTTTTAGCTATATCTCCAGGCCCAGATATGCTGCTTATCTCCACTTATTCATCAATCACAGGCTTCAAGGCAGGGCTAATGATATCACTCGGTATTTTTTTTGCAGGTTTAATTCAAACTGGATTAGTAGCATTCGGTTTAGGCCAATTAATGCAGGCTCTACCACCGCTGGTTATTGCAATTAAGGTTGTAGGTGCGATCTATTTATCATGGCTCGGTATTAAATTATTGCGAGGCTGGTTACAAGATCACAATCATTCCAGCTCTCCCAAAATACTGCGCTTAAATAATAAGCAACTGCTATCAAGAGGTTTATTCAATAATTTAATGAATCCAAAGGCATTGCTTTTCTTTAGCATGTTCTTACCTCAATTTACCCATCCACAACAAAATTTGACCACACAAATCCTGCTACTAGGCGTCTTACTTAGCAGCGTCGTGTTACTAATCAACATCGTTTTTTCTCTGTCATTCAGTAAATTAGGAAAATTATTCGCCAATGGTTTAAAATTTGGCCGGCATGCCGATGGCCTTTTGGGATTCATTTTCTTGGGTTTAGCTGCTCGTTTAATCAGCAGCAAATAATCAAAACGTCAAGGAGAGCAGTTTAATTGACGGCAAAAGTAAACCATGCCTAAGTAAATCAGCCGTTAGGGTTATCACATGAACATTCGTGTCTATAACCCTTATCCATTGAGTTCCGCTTAAAACTTAACTGCAAGCCCTAGGTAGGCACCATTATTCTTGGTGCTGTAACGACGAGTCGAAATATCTTCATATAGGTAACCCGCAGACAGGTCGATAGTGCTCACCGCCAAATCTAATAATTCATAGCTTACACCCGCTCTAAAACGATTCGCTTGGTAATCATCGTCTACAAGCGACAATTTTAGATCGCTTTCAAGGCCAAAACCGGTTCCCACAAAATGCCAGGCAACGCGGCCGACACCATACATCTGCTTACCATTGTCAGTTCCCGATAATAAGCTGTTTGCACTATCCCAACGCTCATATCCAGCACCTAAGTCGATGTAAAAACCTGCCGTGTCTAAAAGATTGTAATATAACTCCGCTTGATAGCTTGAACCATCCGCAGCATCACCTTGCTTTCTTTTATTCATACCAATCGCGACATTAGGAATCAACGGAACAAAATGCTTCAACCTTAACTCCATATCACCCTGCCAAGCCGACGAGGCTTTAGGCTCGCTATCGGTTTGGGAAATATGGCTGGCAAAAGTAAGACCAAGCAAGTCAGCCTGAACTGGCAAAGCTGGCAGCGAGGCCAATACAGCGACACCTAGTGCGAAACGAAATTTCATGATGAGTCCTTCAACTAAAATAAGATCAACAAATAAATGAACATTCTGCCATATAGCCCCCCTAACACCAACACAAATGACCAATATATTATTTACCAATGGTTGATTTGACTATGCGAGACTATTCGTAATGTCAAAAAAAGCATAATTGACAATGCGCAGCACATGACGATGTCTTCAATTAAAGATTACACTTGTTGACGCGTCGCTCAATCGGCAAGTCAATTGACACATATTACAAATTAATCCACTATCGTTTATTAAACGCCCAAGCAAACGACTCACACCAATGTAAATGATGTGGTTTATGACAGTTCTTAATTTGCAAAGTAAACATATATGGTTAAAACCAACAGCTTATCTCAAGTATTAACACTGCCTAGCCAAGCCCATCATCACAGCCACAACTTTTATCAAGTGGTAATAGGGTTACAAGGACAGACCGAGTTTGATATTGAAGGCGTGGGTAACTTGGTTGGGCCGGGTCAAGGCTGCTTGGTATCCGCCGACAACAAACATGCATTTACTGGCTTGGGGCGTAACCAAATTTTAGTCGTCAACCTACCGCTAGAACAAACCCATGAGATGCAAGACAAAGTTGAGCAGCTATTCGAGCGCCAAGCTTATTTTCAGCTAGGTAACCAAGCGCAGGTGCTTATCGGAGCGTTATGCCACGAAATACTTAGCCAGCCACAAGATCAGTTGCTCGGGCAAGCTTGCGCCCATACCCTGGTCTGTGTTTTACAAAACCAATTAGCCCAAACCCAGCTTCGGCAACGCCCGCTCGTCCGCTTACAGATGGATGTGATTGACAGCTACATTCAATTACATCTACATCAGAAGATCACGGTTGCGCAGTTGGCTGGTTGTGTCTATTTAGCTGAAAGCCAATTTCATCTATTATTTCGCCAGCAAAATGGCATCACCCCTCACCAGTATCTGCTACGCAAACGTTTTGAGTTAGCCAAACAATTGTTAGACGATGCTACACTGACACTATCTCAGATTTCCGATAGCTGTGGTTTCGCTAGCCAAAGCAGTTTTACCAGTGCATTTTCCAATTATTTTGGCGTATCTCCGGCCCGCTACCAACGTCAATTTCGCTGAACCAGCAATTAGCTTTAGCCACTTTTTCTTCAATGCAAATCCGTTAAAACGACATCAGCTCAAGCCAGTGAAACATTTGTAACACAAAATAAAATGATGAAACAAATGTTAGCAAATCCTTAAATTCGTGTTAGTTACCAGAGTATTTCTAAAAAACAGCGTAGCATTTCTTAATACAGGGCGAAAAAAGCCCCTTACAATCGATTGAGCAATAACAAAGCAATAACATTCTTGACCCCTCAGCAAGAATCGCAATCAAGGAAGTCGCATGCTGAAACACTTAAATTTTGATGCTCAGGCAATCGTTAATCCAGCCTATATTGAGCAGGCACCTGAACAAATATGGCCCACCATTTCGCCACTGTACTGTGTTGACGAAGATCAATTGTTAGAGCAACTATTACCGCTCGCTCAGCCCTCAGACCAAGAGCTCACGGCAAGCACCGTATTTGCCACCCAGCTTATCGAAAGGGTCAGAGCCGATAAAAAAGCGGTACAAATGATCGATGCCCTACTGCTGGAGTACAGCCTGGATACCCGTGAAGGGATCTTATTAATGTGTTTAGCCGAAGCCTTGATGCGGGTTCCTGACGCCGCGACTGCCGATGCGCTGATCCGCGATAAAATGGGTGCTGCCGATTGGAAATCTCACCTGAAAAACTCAGACTCTCTGTTTGTCAACGCATCGACTTGGGGTTTAATGCTCACCGGAAAGGTGGTCAATCTCGACAATGCAGAGTCAGCTCAACCAAATAAAGTCATCAACAAATTAGTGAATAAATTCTCTGAGCCAGTGATCCGCCAAGCGATGAACCAGGCAATGAAAATAATGGGCTATCAATTTGTATTAGGTCAGAGTATTCATGAAGCGCTAAAAAATGCCGAAAAAAGCCGCATCCAAGGCTATGGCTACTCGTTTGATATGTTGGGCGAGTCCGCCCTTACCATGCAGGATGCCAACCGATACCTGCAAGATTACCACCAAGCCGTCACCCAACTCGCTAATAATAGCAATAGTGCTCAGGCTTTAGGCGCCACTCCTTCGATGTCGATCAAGCTATCGGCGATCCATCCTCGTTACGAAGCGGTTAATCGTGAACGCGTTTTAGATGAAATGTTTGCCAGTATCCTCAAGCTATTGATCCATGCACGACAACACGATGTTGCTATTACCATCGACGCCGAAGAAGCCGACCGTTTAGAAATATCTTTAGAGCTGTTTGCTAAACTCTATCAGGATCCTGCGGTTCGAGGTTGGGGAAAGTTTGGCTTAGTGATCCAGGCATACTCAAAACGTGCCCTACCCGTGATTGCCTGGCTAGGCGCTTTAGCTAAACAACAGGGTGATTTGATTCCAATGCGCCTGGTGAAAGGTGCTTATTGGGACGCAGAAATTAAGTTGGCCCAGCAGCATGGTCATCATGGTTATTCGGTGTTTACTCGCAAAGAGTCTTCTGATGTGAGTTATCTGGCCTGCGCCCGACTACTGCTCAGCGAACATTTCCGCGGATTAATTTACCCGCAATTCGCCAGCCACAATGCGCATACCGTGGCCGCGGTTGCGGCAATGGCTCAGCATAAAGATTACGAATTTCAACGTTTACACGGTATGGGCGATGCTCTATATCATCACGCTCGAGAGCTCATCAATAGCGATGTAAGAATTTATGCGCCGGTTGGCAGTCATAAAGATTTACTCCCTTATTTGGTGCGCAGACTACTGGAAAATGGTGCCAATAGTTCTTTTGTTCACCGCCTCGTCGATGCCAACTGTCCGGTCACCGATCTCACCGTTCATCCGGCTCAAGTGTTACGTTCACGTCCAACATTAGCCAACCCACGCATCGTTAAGCCGCCACAACTATTCGGTGAAGCGCGCAACAACTCATTAGGAGTCGCCTGCGATATTGCCAGTGAATGGCAACCTTTTGAGCAACAGGTTCATCAGTTCATGGAACCATACCAATGGCATAAATCCAGCATTATAAATGGTCAGGCACTGAGTGGGACTGCGCGCCCCATTGAGGCGCCCTACGAACGGCAACAACAGGTGGGTTCTGTCGCATGGGCCAAGCCACAACAGGCCGCCGAAGCCATTGAATTTGCCGAGCAAGCTTATCCCCAATGGCGCGATACCTCCGTTGAGCAACGCGGCGCGTACCTATTAAGCCTCGCCGACAAATTAGAGCAACATATGCCCGAGTTAGTTGCATTATGTCACCGGGAAGCTGGTAAAACGGTACTGGATAGTATCGATGAAATTCGAGAAGCGGTTGATTTCTTGCGCTATTACCCACAACAGGCCAGCGCAAACTTTAGCCAGCCGTTTACTCTGGACAACTTCAAGGGCGAGACGCAAAACTATCGCTATCAGGGCCGCGGCGTGTTTGTTTGCATTAGCCCTTGGAACTTCCCTCTGGCGATCTTCATTGGCCAGGTTTGCGCCGCCTTAGTGAGCGGTAATACTGTCGTCGCCAAACCTGCCGAACAGAGCTCGTTGATTGCCGCTCGCTGTATTGAATTACTCCTGGAAACGATGATCCCCTCAGGGGTAATTCAGTTAGTCATAGGTAGTGGTGCCGAGCTGGGTGAATGTTTAAGCGCCGATCCACGGATCGCTGGCGTGGCCTTTACCGGCTCCACTCCAACCGCTCAAACCATTAATCGTCAGCTCAGTCGACGTAATGCCATGCCTGTACCCTTCATCGCCGAAACCGGTGGGCAAAATGCAATGCTGGTAGATAGCACCGCACTACCAGAGCAGGTGGTTCGAGACGTGATTCGTTCCGCTTTTGCTTCTGCAGGACAACGTTGCTCGGCGCTGCGCGTCTTGTATATCCAGCAAGACATTGCCGAGCGAGTCATTGGCCTAATTCAGGGAGCAATGGCGGAACTCTGCGTGGGCAACCCGGCACAATTGAAAACCGACGTGGGTCCGGTCATCGACGAAGCTGCGCAGGCAAAATTACTTGCACATATTGCTTGGTTACAACAAAATGCTCGTCCCATTTATCAGCTAAACCTAGACAAGCATTGCCAACAAGGCAGCTTTGTTGCCCCCTGCGCCTTTGAGATAGACAGTATTGAACAGCTCAGCCAAGAACACTTCGGCCCCATCCTTCACGTGATAAAATACAAAGCAAATCAACTTGATAAGGTGATTGATCAAATCAATGGCAGTGGTTTTGGTTTAACCTTAGGGGTGCATAGTCGTAACGAAGCCACCTATCAGCATATCGAGCGACGGGCGCGGGTAGGTAATTGCTACATTAACCGTGACCAGGTTGGTGCGGTGGTGGGCGTTCAACCCTTTGGCGGACAAGGACTCTCTGGTACCGGCCCCAAAGCAGGTGGCCCTCATTATCTTTACCGCTTTTCAAAAGCAGTGGTAAGTAACTAAGACTGAATATTGAAATTAGCGCGTGGAGAATAATAATGAGTGATGTAAACAAAATATTAAAGCAAAGCCAGGCGGTATTCGAAGCTTGGCAGCAACAAAGCGTGGCGGAGCGTGCCGCACTATTAGAGCTCTGGGCTCAGCTATTAAGCCGACGTTCTGACGCTCACAATAAGAGCGCCGCGATGATTCGTTTTCAATGCCAACAGGCATTAGGACTAATTGCCGAAGAACAGGAGCTCCAGGGCCCCACAGGTGAGAGTAATCATTTATATTGTGTTGGTCGCGGTAGCATGCTGGTACTGGGCGACGAAACCGCCAACGAAGTCGCCATGGTTGGTCAAATCAGCGCCGCTCTGGTTGCCGGCAATACTGTGATATGCAGTATCAACCCTCAGGCTGAATGTGACTTAGATCTGCTACTCTCAGACCTGCTCAAAGCTGGTTGTCCAAACCGAGTGGCCATTTCGTTACCGCCGGAACAAAACCAGGCCATGGCAGAACAGCCTGCGATTGCCGCTGTCGTCATCAGCGGTACCGAACAGAACTGTAAGCACTACGCCCAGTTGCTGGCTCAACGCGAAGGACAACTGGCTCAAATCATATGCGAAACCGACATGTTTGAATTGAAGCAATTGAGCGAGCCGCATTACTTATTACGCTTTATTACCGAGCGTACCCGAACCATCAATATTACCGCCATCGGCGGTAACGCCAAGCTGCTGGAATTAGGTAGCGGCGAATAATAGTCAAGCCTCTCCTTATCAATTGGTTCAGCGGGTGTCGCTGAATCGGGGCATCACGACTGATGTGCAAATATAGCTCATCAATCGCTTGCTCTGATTCACCGCCCGCTGTCTAAATTGAGCAGTTGAGTTGATCGGTTTGATATAGGGAAAACACAACATTTTTGTACACAAAAAGGAAATAGAATGATTGAAAATAGCTTTGCTATCAGTGCCACATTTATAGCCTATCTCATTGTTATGCTATCAATTGGCATTTATGCATACAAACGAACGTCTAACTCCGAGGATTACTTTTTAGGTGGTCGCTCATTGGGTCCCTGGCCAGCAGCCTTGTCAGCTGGAGCCTCCGACATGAGCGGCTGGTTATTGCTCGGTTTGCCTGGTTACGCTTATGCAGCTGGCATCGAATCGTTTTGGCTAGCCGGAGGTCTCTTAGTGGGAACCTGGCTCAATTGGCTGTTGTGCGCCAAAAGATTGCGCACTTACTCCATCGTTGTGAATAACGCCCTGACCATTCCTGAGTTTTTTGCCCAACGCTTCGAAGATAAATCGAAACTACTGCAAACTATTTCAGCCTTATTCATCTTATTGTTTTTCTTGTTCTACACCAGCTCAGGCTTAGTCGCAGGCGGAAAACTATTTGAAACCGTATTTGGCTTAAATTACACCACTGCTGTGATCGTCGGCACCATCTGTGTGGTATCTTACACCTTATTTGGTGGCTTTTTAGCGGTCTCCTGGACGGACTTAGTGCAGGGTTTGTTGATGTCTGCTGCCCTGGTGATTGTACCTATCGCCGCTTTTGAAGGCTCGTTTGGCGATTTAAATATGGCCTTACATGCCAAAAACCCAGAACTACTCAGTTTATGGAATGATGCGAAGGGTCAACCTTTATCGGCTGTTGCAATCATCTCATTAATTGCATGGGGCTTAGGTTACTTTGGTCAGCCACATATTCTGGCTCGATTTAAGGCCACCCGCAGTAATAAAGATATTACCACTGCACGTCGTATTGCAGTGAGCTGGACAGCCCTTTCAATGGCCGGTGCCTTACTGATTGGTATGGTGGGCATTGTTTATGTCGATGCTCATATGGGAGGAAGCATTAAAGATGGCGAAACAATCTTTATGCTATTGGTTAACGCTATCTTCCATCCAGTGGTTGCGGGGATCCTATTAGCGGCAATTTTAGCCGCCATTATGAGTACCGCCGATTCTCAGCTATTGGTTTCTTCTTCAGCCTTAGCCGAAGATTTCTACAAGCAAGTGCTTCGCCCGAACGCCAGTCCAAAAGAAGTGGTTCAAGTGGGCCGTCTTGCGGTTGTTGGTCTTTCCATAATTGCCTTGATGCTGGCCATGAACCCAGAAAGCTCGGTATTAGGCTTAGTCTCTTATGCCTGGGCTGGATTTGGTGCAGCCTTTGGTCCGGCGATTTTACTCAGCTTATTCTGGAAAGATATGAATCGTAATGGTGCCTTAGCCGGTGTCGTTATCGGTGGAGTAACCGTGGTGCTTTGGAAACAGCTAGAGGGCGGAATTTTCGATCTCTATGAAATTGTCCCCGGCTTCATCCTAGCCTCAGCCGCGATTATCTTAGTCAGTAAGTTCACTGGCGGGGCCAGCGAGTCAATACTCAAAACTCACCTAGAATATCAACGCCAACTGGACAGCATGGATTAATCATTGTTGCCAAGGAACCAGCCAACCCTCAGTGGTTGGCTTTTTTTTGCCTGTATCTGTTGTCTAACAAGGCGCCGTTCTCAGGCAAAAACCTTGCTCTCTTCACGCCTCAAAATGAAAAATCATTCAAGCGTTTCGATTCTATATTTTCAACGATGCTTTAAGCTTCAGGCCTAAGTTGACTTACTGTTGAAGTTTTTTCTTAGCGGCTTCAACTTTTGACAAATCTAACCCTAATTCTGCAACAGCTTCTTTAATCAAAGCAGGGTTCTGCATTACCTGTCCCATCAACAACTGGAGCTTGTCTTGCGGTAAACCGAGTTGACTGACCGTGGCCATAGCCGCCAGAGGATTTTCGGTGAGCGCCTGAAAAAGCTCACTAATTTTCTGGTCGCTAATATTATGCTCTTTTAACATCCCAAGGATCGGGTTCATCACATTACCTTTTAAACACTCAATGAAATAGAAACGCAGTCTAACATTTGGCTCAGCTTAGTTAAAATACAACGCAAATATTGAAATGAAACATGAAACGAAAAATGCGAAGTGGTGGCGGCTAAACATAAGTTTCCGTGAAACGAGGACCATGCCAGAAATGCAAGGCATCGCTTTCTCTTCTTTACGACTACGCTCATCTAGCACTTCAGATCCGCGACTCAATCAACTGGTATTAAGCTTGCAGTTCAAACTTAAATTAGCATCAACCAGAGACAGTCTAAAGGAGCCAAAAAGATGAAAGATAATGTAGACAACTGCGACCGTTACGTGTCGTTTGTTGGGATCAGCTGTGACCTGAATGCTGATAAGCTAATCGCTATCTTAAAAAAGAAGCTAAGTCAGCAACAAGGCGCTCCAGAATGGCATGACTACTTTAAACAAAAACTTCAACAACAGACCAAAGCCGGTCACGACAACCTGCATTTTATTGGCAATCAAACCAATACCTTGTATGAGTATTTTGAGCAATGCCAAGATCAGCAAGCGCTAGCATTACTGTATCGAATCGAACAAGAATGTTGTTAACTTTATTACAATTTCGAGCAATAGCGAGGTAGCTCTTGAGCCATAAAATTAAGCGCTCAAGATACTCTCCCATTTAGCGCCGCCAATATGGCCTAATAAATCATCAATGCTAGCGGTGCTTAACCAAGCTTATCTGGATGCTTTTGCCGATACATCTGTTGGTCGGCCAACTTTAATGCACTGTCAACGCTAAGCGCTTGAGAAAAATCAACATAAGTAATGCCGTAGCTAAATTCCAAGGCATAAGCCAGTTCCAAATGTTCAGCCGTTTGCTTTAAGTCATCGGCAAAACGCTGTAATACCTCTTCGGCCTGCGCTAGCGTACTGTCTGTAAACAACACCGCAAACTCATCGCCGCCTAGTCGGCCAAATAAATCAGATTGGCGTAAAGAGAGTTGCATTTGCTGGGCCACCAGCTGTAAGGCGCGATCCCCCTCAACATGACCATATTGATCATTAATCGGCTTAAATTGATTCAGGTCTAAATAAGCGAGAACCAACGGCAGTTGCTGGCGTTTACACATCGCAAAGGCATATTCTGCCAACTTCATAAAACCACGTCGATTAGAGATTTGAGTGAGTTCATCGGTACTGGCAAGTAACAACGCAGCCAACTCCTGCTCAACCATCGCCGCTAAATCAACCAAGGCTTGCAGATCGTCGTCAGTAAAGTGCCTTGAACGACTATCGATAATGCACAAAGTGCCCAGCTTTTCACCAGAAGTTGCACTTAAAGGATGTCCTGCATAAAAACGAATATGGGGATTATCGGTCACCAGTGGATTATCGGCAAAGCGAGGGTCTTGGGTCGCATCGCCAATGATAAAAGTTCGCTCACCGAGAATAGCGTGTCCACAAAAAGAAATGTCCCGCCCAGTTTCGCAGACGTCCAGTCCAAAGCATGACTTAAACCACTGCCGATTTTCATCAACCAAACTCACCAAAGCTATTGGCACATCAAATAGTCGTTTAGCCATTCGAGTTATCCGGTCAAAACGCTCTTCTGGCTGAGTATCTAAGACATTCAGCTGGCATAAAGCTTTCAGACGACTCGCTTCGTTATCAGGTGTTTTAGGGGCTTGCATTCCAGACCCATTGATTATCTTTTACAATAAGATAACTATAGTCAAATAAATCAGATATATATAAAGAATAATTCAGGCGGCTGTAAGCAATAGGTTCCGTGACCCCAGCCGCTCTGATGAACCCAAAATAGCCGTTGTAAATTCGTAATACCACGGCCACAAACTCGTCGCTGTTTATTGGGTGCAATTGTCGTAAAAGGTGACGGTTGCAGGCCAATCAGAAAAGACCCCAATAACACCAAGTTGCTGCTTAAGTACATCTAATACCGCTAATTCAGGATAGCTTGTATAGCGCCGCTCTAAACTCCAGGTAATTAAATCTAAACCTTGTGCCTTAAGTTCTTTTGCATAATCGGTGGCCTGCAATTCACCATTTTGTTCTTCCACTAACAGCGTATAGATCGGGGCTACAATCTTGATCCCCTTCGCTGCGATCTCACTGGGGCTGGGTACATCTGCAGGTTTACTCACCAAAAATACCCCTTGCTGCCCATAATCAGAATTATTCGCCAACCAATATTCCAGATCATCAATCAAAAATGACTGTGGGTAGACTTCACTCGGCTCAACGCCTGCTTCGGTATATTCATCAATCATTTTTTGCGCAAACTGCTGTTGAGTCATTCCGGCTGCTGCGAGATCTTGTGCACTTGGTGTTTTAAGTTCGGGCGTCATTTTCACACCGAGTTGCCTAAATAAAGCAATGCTTTCTTTATGCGACATCAAAGTACCTGTATTAGCGTACAAATCGGTACGCCAATTAGGCGTCGCTTGCATGTACTCTTGCACCGATGTTGCATTGGCATTACTCGAGTCCATTTTACCTTGTAAGGATTTGTATTCCGCTAAGGTAAAATCTGAGGTACGACACTCGGCATTCGCTTTAAGACCATTGACCGGATCCGCTGGGGTAAAGGGCTGAGAACACTTGGCAGCCAGCTCGGGGACGGCTAATACATTGGTGGTGGTATGTAAATCGGCATGGGAATGACGGCAAACCAACTCCCCATCCTTGGTTAGCGCAACATCACATTCAATCACTCCAGCTCCCATGCTCGCAGCAGCGATATAGCCTTCGCGGGTATGCTCTGGAAACATTAACGGTGCACCGCGATGCCCAATTGACAAGTAACTCGATTGATAACTGCTTTTGCTCTCGAGGCAAGCGCTCAGGGTATCCTTTAAGGTCCCTGCTGCAAGTTGATTCACCAAATAGCCGGGACGAGGACCTAACTGTACCTTACTGGTAGGGCCGGAAGCCGATTTTGCTTGAACAATATCATCATCATTACAAGCACTAAGCAATAACACCGGACACAATACAAGAGCCAACTGAGTTAATTTCATTAAGAAAGTCCTTTTAAACAAAATGAATAGAGGACG
The DNA here is from genome assembly GCF_050870865.2 of Agarivorans sp. QJM3NY_33. Taxonomy (NCBI): domain Bacteria; kingdom Pseudomonadati; phylum Pseudomonadota; class Gammaproteobacteria; order Alteromonadales; family Alteromonadaceae; genus Agarivorans; species Agarivorans sp. QJM3NY_33. The sequence continues at coordinate 1,428,287 of NZ_CP194039.2, read as the reverse complement.
TTTAGTTGAGCTTAACCCGATGACAAGGAGATGAACAATTGATGTTGTATTTGTGTATTCACAAGGTTATGCAGGGTTACAGCTCACCAGAGTGCGGCAGAGAACAACGAAACAAGCCTCAGAAGGGACAGCTCAGGCAAACACCAAGGTGCTTAATACAAATTAAGCACCTTTAGACTAAAAATTTATTACAGTGCAATCGCTCAACGCGCTAAAAATTTCAGCTTATAAGCGCCTAAATCTTGATATTCAACTTCGGTCTCACATGCAAAATTAAGCTCAACAATACCCGCATAAGAGCCGGTAATGATCGCTTGTCCGGCATTAAAGCTTACGCCACGTTTACTCATGTAATTAATTAACCAATAGATAGGACTCACCGGATTTTGATTCGGATGCTCTCCTGCCAATTGTTGAGTTTGTTCACCTTGAGTAAAACTGATCTCAATATTACTGGCAGAAAAAGCCGCCGCTTTGTCAATTTCGGGACCAAGGAATAAACCTTGGTTGACTAAACCATCGGCTAATACTTCAAAGAAGGCAGCATTCTCGGTATCAGCAAAACGCCCTTGGATCAGTTCGAGAGCCATATGACAACGACCAATAGCCTGATCAATTTCCGCCTCACTATAATCTTTATCACGAGCGGGTAAATCTTGGCTTAATACAAAGGCAATTTCAGGCTCAACTCTTGCCACTCCGCCATCGGCGTAAAGTGAACAAGACTCCCCCCGTTGTACGAGATCGGCAAAGATAGGTGCAACAACTAACTTATCTTCAGCGAGGGGCAACAAACATTTCCAGCCGCCAATGCCATCTTCACGTAATTCGGTCATTTGCGCTTGAATGGCTAGCGCATCGTCAATAGATTGCGGGCGAAGTGTCGGCGCCAAACGTTTCGCCTTGATCGATGTATTCCGGTTGTTGAGCAAAGTTTGCGCGGCTTCAACGACATCCAATTCAATAATCATACAATACCACTATTAAAAAACATAAAAGCGGATAATACTCAGATATGTGCCTCACCGCCATGCGTGAATTAACAAAAACAGAACAAAAGCTAACAATTTTGTGGTGCTAAAGAGGCAATAAAGTCATTCAACTCCTTACCCGGACTATAAGCAAAACTACGTTGGCAATGATTCAGATGAGTAATTCGGTCGACTCGAAAATTGCGAAAGTCCTGTCGAAACTCACACCAAGCGAGCAGCGTCCAACTTCCTCGCCAAAAATAAATCGCTAATGGGCGCACTTCTCGTTCACTCAGCTGCTGCTTTGCGTCTTGATAGAGCAGTTGTAGATACTCTCGTTCACGGGTCGCAGCACGCAGCGGATCCAAAAATCTAAATTCTTGTTGATCGATGTGAAAATCTGGCGCAAACATTAATGATTGATAGGCTTGTAAACGCTCTGGCAATACAGCCTCAACCTTAATCATCACTTGTTTCGCCGCCGCAGCTAGCTCTTTCCCCGCCCAAGTCTGCGCCATCCGCATCCCAATCTGTATGGCTTCCAATTCTTGTTCATTAAACATTAATGGCGGCACATTAACCTCTTGCCGCAATATATAGCCGACTCCCGCCTCACCTTCTATGGGAATACCACTGAGACACAAATCTTGCACATCTCGATAAATGGTGCGGGTAGAAACCTCCAAACGTTCGGCTAACTGCTGCGCAGTGGTCAAACGACGTAAACGTAAAATCTGCACCAACTGAAAGAGTCTGTCTGCCCGTCTCATATCCCTCCCTTCTCATCCTCCGAAATGACAACTCGTCCAGAAAACCAAACGAGCTGTCAAGGTACCGCGACTACTGCTGTTTAGCCCATAGGCCGACTTTATTCCCCTCGCTATCCACAAACAAGCTAATATAGCCCTTTTCCCCGTCTTTAATTGGTGTCAGTGGTAACAATATTTGTACTCCAGCGCGACTCATGGTTTCCAATAAAGGATTCAGTTTATCCGTGACATGGAGGTACACAGTTGCGCCATCAAGACTTGGTATCATTAATGGATGTTTACATAGGGCCACATTTGCACCATCCAATACTTCGGTTTCGATAATAGCCATTTCCATCATATCCATCACTTCACGATGAAAACTCAAGTTTAAATGTTGCTGGTAAAATGCGACGGCGCGCTCCATATCGGTGACTGCGATTTCGCCCCAAACTAAAGGTGCTACTGCTAACATGTGATTCTCCTTAACATAATTGAATGCCAATAAGATAGAGCCCTCTCTACCTTGTGATTGACAAAGCAACCATAAGCCCTCCCTACTGACAGCCTCCTGTCAGTAGGCTTTAGACTTTGCAAGAAACCATTTATCTTAAGGTGTGATATTGGCAGCAAGCGCAGCTCAAAACTCCCCCTACAACACAAGGCATCGTAGAATGCCAAATAAATAAACCTCAAATACAGTGTCAAGGTATTAACTAGAAATCATTAACTTCCGCTCGGTGAAACCAAGATTGAACGGTACAGATTTGTTTCACGAAACGACTTCGTCTCGTTGGAAGCTGGTTTATTACAAACAAAATCGCCCTCCCCCCCAATAATACTTAGCGGATTTTTGTAAATGAACAATTCTGTACAAAACTTGGGGGGTCAATTAGGCTATGATGACGATCTTAAATTGCTAACAAGGAGGTGAGTGAAATGTCAAAAGAACAAGCACATTATCAGTTTGCCGATGAACTTGGTGGCATCGAAATTCTGCAGGCACGCTATGAGAAACAAAACTTTTCTCGGCATAGCCATGAAGGTTTTACGGTTGGCATTATAGAGACTGGCGCACAGCGCTTTTATCGCACTGGCGGGGATCATATCGCGCCCAGCAATAGTATCATTTTAGTCAACGCCGATGAGATCCATAACGGCTGTTCCGCAAGCGAAGGGGGCTGGTCTTATCAAGCCATATATCCAACCCCCGAACAGTTTGCCGAAGTCAACCAAGCTCAGGGTCTAAGTGATAACTTTGCTCCCTACTTTACCCAAGCCGTGGTACAAGATGCAGCACTAGCGCAATTACTGCGAAATACCATCCACAGTTTAAACTACTCAAGCAATCGACTATTACGTGAGAGCTTAGTCTACGCTTGCCTAAGTCAACTAATGGCGAGCCATGGCAAAAGTGTGCCACCACAATGTTCACTCAAACCGGCCAGCAAGGCACTAATACTGGTAAAGCAGTGCTTAGACGAGCAGCCTGCCGCAAATGTATCTTTAAGTGAACTAGCCAGACTGGTACATCTCAGTCCCTGCCACTTGGCGAAGCAATTTGTGAAACGTTATGGTATGCCACCCCACGCTTATCAGATCCAAGCTCGGCTCAGGCAAGCGAAACAATTACTGCGCCAAGGTCAACCCTTGCTTAAAGTAGCCTTAGATTGTGGGTTCCATGATCAAAGCCACTTTCACCGCCATTTTAAGCGTGCGCTAGGCGTCAGTCCTGGCCGCTATGCTAAAGAAGTTCAGCTTTAATATAGGATCCCTGTGACAACTATCGGCTACATTCAACATTCCCGCTGGTCAAATAAAATCAGCGCATTTTTAAAGGGTACTTTGGCGGTATTACCACTGACGATTGCGGTGATCCCTTGGGGAATTCTAGCAGGCTCGTATGCCTTAGAATCAGGTTTAAGTCCCCTACAAAGCCAAGCCATGTCAGCCATTTTATTTGCCGGTTCGGCACAACTAGTGGCCACAGGCATGTTTAAACTTGGAGCCAGCCTGCTCAGTATGCTGCTCACCACGCTACTCATCACCTCGCGCCATTTGCTCTATAGCATGGCGATGCGCCCTCAGGTAAGCCAACTACCGCTCAAGTGGCGCTTTGTTTTAGGTTATTTACTCACCGATGAGTTATTTGCGATTGCCAATAAAGGCGTCGATAAACCCTTTGATCCTTGGTTTGCCCTCGGTGGCGGCCTAAGCTTCTATTTAGCTTGGAATATCGCCTCGGCAGTGGGCATTATTGCTGGCAGCAACATCGCAAATCTCGACAGCTGGGGACTCGATTTTGCCATCGCCGCCACCTTTATCGCGATAGTCGTGCCCAGTATCAAACAAGCCTCGGGCTTACTGTGTGTTTTGATTGCCTTGGTGAGCTCCGTCACTTGTGAATTATTTGCGATACCGGGTGGATTATTAATCTCAGCCATTTTAGCGATGAGTTTGGCCACCGCTTACGCGCGGTGGCGTGAGGAGACCCTATGATTTGGTTAAGCATTATTGCTATGGCAGGGATTGTTTTTGCCAGTCGCTATTTATTTTTAGAACCGCGTATTCCGCTACGTTTAGGCAAAGGTGCGCTACAATTTCTAAGTTACTCTGCACCTGCGGTGCTCACTGCTATTTTTGCCCCCATCGTTTTTGTTCGGGATGGACAGTTAAGCCTTGGATTCGATAACCCCTATCTAGTCTGTGCGGTACTCGCCACCTTACTGGCAATATTTACCCGCAATGCGCTCATTACCGCAGTCCTTAGCATGGCGATTTTCTTCTTGATTCACTAGCCAGCAAAAGGCCGACACATCTGTTATAATACGCCGAATAATGCACATGTAAGTGAAGTATTATTCCAAGAAGAATAGTATTAACGTGTTTTTTCGGCTGTTTACTCCGCGTAACTCAATATTACGCACAAGCTTACCCCCACGTTCTGGCTTCCTCGTGGTGTGATAGCAGTCATCATATTTCTGTCTTATGGCAGACCTGCCTAACAAGAGTTTTTAATGCGCTTAACTAAAAAAATAAATGCTCCGGTATTTTATTCATCCTTAATTATCACCTTATCGATCGCAATTTTTTCAGCCTTACGCCCCAAATATACAGGGACAAGCTTTAACCTGATTCAATCTTGGTTGGCGACGAATGTCAGCTGGATTTATGTTTTATCGGTTGCGATATTTCTTATTTTTGTCGTGTTCATTATGGTCAGCCGCTTAGGCGACATTAAATTGGGTCCCGACCATTCGGAACCCGACTACAGCAATATCTCTTGGTTTTCGATGTTATTCTCGGCCGGAATGGGCATTGGCCTGATGTTTTTTGGTGTAGCAGAGCCAGTAATGCACTATTTGTCACCGCCAGTGGGCGATCCTGCTAGCATTGCTGCCGCCAAAGAAGCGATGCGGATTACCTTTTTCCATTGGGGACTGCATGCCTGGGGGATTTATGCGGTAGTGGGGCTATCACTAGCCTACTTCAGCTATCGACATAAGCTGCCTTTATTACCCCGCTCATCTTTATACCCACTGATTGGTGATCGTATTTATGGGCCGATTGGCCATGCCACCGACACCTTTGCAGTGGTCGGGACAATTTTTGGTGTCGCCACCTCTTTGGGATTTGGCGTTCAACAGCTCAACGCTGGTTTAAGTTACTTATTTGATGTTCCACAAAACGAATGGGTACAGCTTGGCCTAATTGTTGTGGTGATTGGTTTGGCTACCGTGTCTGTGGTTTTAGGCTTAGATGGCGGGATTAAGCGCTTATCCAATCTGAATATGTTTTTAGCCTTGTTGCTACTCATTGCCATGTTATTGCTTGGTCCCAGCGAGTTGCTCTTAAAATCATACGTACAAAACACTGGCACCTATATGAGTGAGCTGGTCAGTAGTACCTTTAATTTATATGCTTACGATCGCAAAGAAGACTGGATTGGCGGTTGGACCATGTTGTATTGGGGATGGTGGGTTTCCTGGTCACCTTTTGTTGGGATATTTATTGCACGGGTTTCTCGTGGCCGAACTATTCGTGAATTTATTATTGGCGTGTTGTTTATCCCTTCAGGATTCACTTTCTTGTGGATGACCGTGTTTGGCAATACCGCAATTCATTTGATTGCTGGCGATGCGATGAGCGAATTAGCTTTAGCAGTCAATCACGATGTTGCCACTGCAATATTTGTGTTTTTTGAACAACTTCCTTTCTCGTCTCTGCTATCTGGTATTGCGGTATTGTTAGTGACCACTTTCTTTATCACCTCAGCTGACTCTGGCGCTTTGGTGATTGACACCTTAACTGCAGGCGGCGAAACCAATACCCCATTATGGCAACGAATTTTTTGGACCTTGTTAATTGGCTTTATTGCTGCAGCCTTATTATTTGCAGGCGGCTTAGCAGCCTTGCAAACTTTAACCATCGCTTCGGCGTTTCCGTTTATGTTTGTCTTACTGTGTTTTTGCTATGCCTTGTTAAAAGCACTAAAACACGACTACATGCTACAAAACAGCGTACAAACCCATAATACTTCGGTGCAATTTTCCAAGGCAAATATTTCATGGAAAGACCGCTTAGACTCACTGTTAGTTCACCCCTTAAGGCCCGAAGCACAAGGATTTGTGAGCCAAGTGGTACGCCCGGCATTTATGCAATTGGTCGAACACTTCAGTGCCAATGGGCTAAACGCCAAGTTAATTGAAGATAGTGAGAAAATCCGCTTAACCATTTATAAGGAAGAAGCTGAAAACTTCGCCTATGGGATCCGCTTACGTCACTTTGTGATGCCCAGCTATGCCGACGAAAAGCATAATGACTATTACCGAGCCGAAGTATTTCTATTACAAGGCGGCCAGCAATACGATGTATTTGGTTATACCGAAGACCAAATTATTGTTGATGTGATCAGCCAATACGAACGTCATTTGCATTTCTTATATTTAGCCAGCTCTGAAATATTAGAGGAAGAGGAAAGCCCGATGCAACAAGCAAGTCATGAGCAAATTTAATGCTTAATGATTAGTGACTAAAAAATAAGGCCAGAGACTTTGCTCTGGCCTTATTTTTCATGGTTTGTCACTACCGTTTATTGCTCCAACCACACTAAGGCAGTTTGTTCATTCTCAAAAATTTGCACTTCACCACTGACAAACCAGCGCCCCACCTTGGATGCCCATTCCAACCATTGCTTCTGACTTAAAATAGCTATTTTATCAAAATCTTGGCCGTATTTAAGACCGAGTCTAAAATCGTCCCAAGCGGCTCTAAGCTCCCAGCCTTCAAGTTCTGTGGCATCAAAAAAAACCCGAACCGGCGCATGCTTCACTTCAACTAAAGCCGCCTCAAGCAACGGAGTCACTTGTTGATAGTCCTGATGAGTCAAGGTGCCACAAGCTTTCATCGACAGCAATAAACGAGTTTCTAAGCGTTCAATTCCGATAGTAATGCCATGTCTGAGAATAGTCATGCCTTGCTCCCATGTAAATAATCCGCTACGGCGTTCCTTACAGTATGGTAGAGATTGAAGCGCTCATCGTGAATTGTCTGGTGATTAATTCAAGCCTTTGATCTAAAACAATTCAACTACATTAACTCAGACCACAATCGCTGCACTTGCGTCATAATATCGGCATAGGGTTGTTGCTCACAACGCGCAAAGCCCGGCAACGCTTTAATTTTCAAACGAGTAAATAAAGGCACATTAATACCCGCCAAAAAACGACAAGCTAAGGTTTGGCTAAATGCCCCATCGGCTTTACTGTGTATATGTTGTTGCAAGCCTTGTAAGTCACTCAATAACTGACTTTGATTAGGCACCATCGGAATTTGTGAATGACTCAAGCGAGCCACCTTTCCTCGACATACACTACAGTGACCACAACGCTGCGGTGCCTGCCGATCATCAAAGTATCCCGCGAGTTGGTAACTCAAACAGCTATCTAACTCAAAAAAACCGACTAACTTGGCAATTCGTTGAATTTCTTTGGTTTCTTTATCACAAAAATAATGATGCAAGTTAGCGGCGAGAGTCGGCTCTGCCAACGCGCTTAAATTGAGTTGATAGACCTCGGTAATCTTTTTAGTTTCTAGCTCTATCAAACCTTGCTCATGTAGGTACTCTAGAGCGGCCACCACCCTTGAGCGTTCCGCACGATAACTTTGATATAAGCTGTCGAAGTTTAAGCTACCCCATATTTTCTTCATTTGGGTATGCTCAAAAATGGCCGCAATAAATTGCTGTCGCTCGCCCTTGAACATCGCCAACAACGCTGCCTTGTCTTGAATAAACTTGTAGCGGAAGTCGGCATAGTAGGCGTACAAGGGCTTGATCAGCCCCTGCATCTCCATCTGCACCAGCAGGGTCTTTAGCGGTAACTGGCGAATATTTGCAGCACTCGACAAACGATTTAACTGTAACTCCCACTGTTCACCCTGGCCCTCTTGACGAATGTTTTCCAAAACATATTCAATCGCGTTCAGCTCCGGTGTATCACCATAGACAAAGTTTTCCACGGTGCTTAAACCGTCCAGATTGGCCAGTGTCACACACTGCGATGGCAAGCCATCGCGCCCTGCGCGACCAATTTCCTGGCTATAATTTTCAATCGATTTGGGCAAGTCATAATGCACCACAAAACGGATATTGGCTTTATCAACCCCCATGCCAAAAGCAATGGTGGCCACCACGACTTGCAGCTTATCTTGCATGAAATCGTTTTGCGTTTGCTGACGTTGCTCGTTACTAAAACCCGCATGATAGGCTTGGGCGTTGACCTGATGGGCTCGTAAGTGATTGGCTACTTGCTCGGCGGTATGTTGCAGCGTCACATAAACAATACCCGCGCCCTGTTGTTGACTGATCAGCTGCAACAAGGCCTGATCTTTTGCTTGCGAGGTCACCGCCGTCACCGTTAAATCAAGATTACTACGATAGAAGCCAGTCTGTATAATGGCTTGTTCACTGATTGCAAAACGCCGCGCCATATCTAATTTGACTTGCTTGGTGGCAGTTGCTGTTAACAGCAACACCAAGGGAATATTCAGTTGTTCCCGGTAAGTTGGCAATTTCAAATAGTCGGGTCGAAAGTTATGCCCCCATTCCGAGATACAGTGCGCTTCGTCCACCACTAGCATCGATAAAGGCACCGCTTGAATAAATTGGCGGAAGCGCTCATTTTTAAATCGTTCCACCGAAACCATCAGGATCTTGGTTTGGCCACTGCGCACCTCGCTCATCACTTGCTGATTTTGCGCCGGGCTCAAGCTTGAATCAAGGCTAGCCGCCGCAATACCCTTGGCATGTAAAAACTCTAATTGATCTTTAATTAAGGCCAATAAAGGTGAAACTACCAAAGTTAAATGCGGGAGCTGCAAGGCACTAAACTGATAACACAAAGACTTGCCCGAGCCCGTTGGAAAAATGGCCAGAGTCGATTGGCCCGCCAGCAACTGACGAACCGCCTGTTGTTGGCCAGGGCGAAAGGAATCGAAGCCAAAACTGGCCTGAAGTTGCTGCTCTAGGGAAGCGCTCATGAAAAACCTTATGCGGGGTTAACAAGGGAACGAAAAGACCATTAGTATACCGACTATCTCTTAAGCTGTATGCGCCTTAAGCCTTTAATGAGAAACATCTATACGATAAAACGTTGCTTGTACGTAGTCGTCTGGCTCACCCGACTTATTTTGATTGTATACCCCTGCCTTAAAGTACATATATTGACCGCCTTGATCATAACCACTGTGCGACATGTCGAGCTGTTGCACGATATCCTCATCGCCCGCTTTTTTCAGCGTAACCGTCAGCAAGTTGCCGCTCACCGCAATGCGGTAAGTAAAACGCTCATTCAGCGCAATCCCGTTTTCCGGTTCGGGGGCTGAGCTAGACTTGCTGCCAATCATTTCAATCCACTGATTTTTTCGACCAATGCGGTCATGTGCAAAATAAATAGAACCTTTTTGATGTTGTGGCAGTTTACGATAATAGAGCCGAATTGGTTCATCGTGGTTGGCATGGATTTGCCCGATCACCACTCGCCCCACCTGACGTTTATCACCCGTAGTCGTGACATGATTAACCGCAAGCTCGGCTTCCATCACCCCGTCAACCGCGCCCGCTAAACGTTGATCTTGCTCCGGGGCTGAAGAAAAAACCCAATTATTGCGCGTCACCCCTTGGCTTTTGATCTGCTTATCGCCCGCGCGCAGCATTTCGCGTAACTCCGAACGTGTATAGCTGGTATTCGATGAAGTTTTTGGCCCCTGAACGGGCGAGCGAAATACCAAGCGGTCGGCTGTCACTTCAAAATAAGGTGAATACGCAAAGCCCGCGACCAACTCGCGCTCTTTAATATTATCGGCTCGGCCATTGTGCGTCTCATCAACCGGAATACTTAGCATCCAACGCTGTAGATCAGTAACCGCCTGAGCATTCGAAACCCAAAACATAAGTAACAGAGTGATATTAAACACGGAGACTATTTTCAATTAAGTTTTCACCAAACCGGAATTAAGACTTTGCTTAGTCTAACGAAAAAGCGTAGACCATGAGTTGACAACGCTCGATTTATCATACAATTCAAGAAAAGCACTTTAAACTATACTCGATGCCCTCGGCCTGCGCGCAACAAAAAAACTGGTCATACAGCGCTATTTTTCGATCAAAGCCTTTACCGCCAAACCAACAAATACGCTAATCGCAACACTTAACAAAGTTCCCAGCATCACGTATTCCGTGAGTTTGCGATCACTTTTCCCGGTTAAATCACCGAAGCGAAAAATCGATTTCGCCGCCACAATAAAGCCGATGGCGGCAAACTGGTTTATCAGTACGCAAGTGAGCACTAAGCTGCGCTCGACCATACCAATTGTCTGACCCGCCGAATCAAGGGTCGGTTGACTCGACGGAACACTGGGGGTCCAACGTTTTAATAACAATGCCAATAGCCATGAACTGGGTTTAAGAACCAGCAGGTAAGCCAGCACCACCAGCAGACCACCCGCATCGACCAGTTGCAGCAACTTTTGGGTAAAGCCTTCCCAATGGTTGGTTAAATCAACCAATAACACCATTAGTACGGCCAAATGAATAATTTGTTGTCCGAATAAATAGGCGGCACTCAAAGGTAAGTAAGCGCCAACTAAAGGAATAATAAGGCTTGCAAAGAACAAGGTGATACAAGCCAGTGCTAACTGTATCGAAACGCCGATAAATAAGCTGGTAATGCCCGCAAATAACAGCGTGATAAATAAAGCGCGTATATACAAGGCTGCAGCGCGTAACTTCGTCTGTTGGATCTGCTCGGGCCAACGTCGAGGACTGAGATAAAATTCAAATACAACATAAGCGCAGCCCACACTAGTGAGCATCAATAGTAAGGGTTCCATTAAAAAATTCTTCCGTAAGTTGCCTAAATAGTTGGCGGTATTCGTCGAGAAGCAAATACTGTGATTGATTCAATAACTTGGTGGCATTAACTCGGGAGCTATTCAAACACTTGGCTAAGGCCGCATGGCTTGGCTCGCTGAGCTGCCAATAGGTGGCTAAGGCGTGGGCTTGTTTGACTGTAAGCTCTTGGATCTGCAAATCAACAAACTTGGTGAGTAAGTCAATCCCACGTAAAAACTGCGGATTGTCGGCAAAAATGGCTAAATACTGGCGCTTTAAGCTATCTAAACCGCGCCCCGATAACACAAAGGCTTGGCCACTAGAACGCGACACATATTCATCTAAAGGGTCGATTTGGCCAATCCCTATGCCAATGCGAGCATCAAAACCTTGCCGTTTCGAGCCAAACGATTTTAAGGCTAAGCGGATGGTTAAAGCGCAGTCGATAGCGCAACCAGGCTGATTCACCACCAGTTGAAAAGCATCCCCACGGAACATTTCATAACGCGCATCGTAACGCTCGCAAAGTAAACTTAAACTTTGGTTTAAGCACCCAATCAGTTCAGCAAAAATGTCCGCTGGTAAGTCGCTGGAGCCCACAATATCTCCACTTAACACTGCAACATCGGCCATAAACATCCTTTAGTTGGAGGGTCATCCCTCAACGAATAGTAACCTAAATAGACTACATTGCAAAAAGTAACCTTATTTAGTTACTTTTTACAATGTAAACGATTTTAAATGCTCTGGGTATTCACATTCACGATGGCCTGAAAAGCCATCGAAAAATCAAAATCTAAACTGGCCACTTCAGCACAATGACAACAGGAAAACGGTCGACTATTCATTTTTGCTCCCTATCATCCCTTTTCACCGCTATTTAACAGAAATATTAGTAGTTTGAGAGTTCTAACACAAACCTCAAAGCTGGCAGGCTGAAGCAAGTTTGCGCCGTTGCTGCGCCTCAAGTCATTTTTAGCTGAGTAACAATATTTCACTAGAACAAGGCGTTGTTGTCCGCGATAGTGTGTTAAGCAAGGCCTTGCTGAGTCAATACAGAAACAGATAGTTATCGGTTTAAAAGCAATATCGGGCAAGCCCATTGCGCCCGGACAAATACAAAAAGGCCGCTCAATTGATTGAGCGGCAAAGGACTTAGCTAAGGATATTGGATTATAAAGCTTCGAGTAAAATTAAACCTTCACTTCCCGCGTCGAAACTAACGCTGCCATGACTCACCGTGGCAATGGTGCCATCATAGGCATTTCGCACGGTGATGCCGTCGTCGAAGTAACTGTCAACATTGACGTTCACGATACCGGAGCCATCGAGCACCACAACGACCGTATTAACACTACCAGATTGCGGATCCGTCCAACGCCGGGCAAAGGCTTTACCGTTGGATTGCCCAACAATACTGAAATGCTGGCCAGCCCCTACCGCAGGATTGTCACGACGGAATTGCCCCAGTTTTTGCCAATGTTGATGAACGCTGTTGCCGGCTTTGCTCCAATCAACACTGGAACGACTACCTTGATCGGCATCTGAGCCTCCATTGCCGTTGGCCCGGCCTAATTCATCGCCATAAAAGACTTGTATTCCACCCGGAAGCAGCATTAAGGCAGTTCCGGCTCGTTTTTGCCGTTGGTCATCACCATTGTAGAATACCGAACCAGTATCGTGACTAGAGATATAGCTCAGCACATTCCAGTCACTTGAGCTGTTCACCTGGCTGGCATAGTTGGCAAACTGGCTAAGCATGTTCTCGGTATCGTTAACCATGCCCTCAATTAAGCCTTTAAAGCTAAAGTTAATCACCGAGTCAAAGTTAGCCGCGGTATGAATATCAGACTGGCCAAGCCCATGCCCCCAAACTTCAGCTGTTGACCAGAACGCGTCAGTCCAGTCGGCTGCTGGCGCATCCGGATTATTTTGACGCCATTCATTTAAGGCTTGGTTAGCCTGTTGATTTAAGTACGCCCAATTATCGTAGGTGACATGTTTTGCGGTATCGACTCGGAAACCGTCAATCCCGTAATCACGCACATACTGCACCAACCATTCGGTGATCCAATCACGAACTCGCTTGGTGCCCACGGCATGATAGTCACTTAAATAACCCTGTCCAAAGCTTGCCTTGTTAGCAAGGAAGGTGGGGATCCCGACCGCCTGAGTGGACTCGGTTTTGAAGTCAGGTAGGTAAGCCAAACATTTGCTTAAATCGTCGTTGCCACAGGCATCGTAGCCGGGTAGACCCACTCGGATCCAATCTTTCCCCCACCAATTCAACCAAAGGTTTTCATCGCCATTGTAGTTAATAAAATCATGGTAACCAAACCAGTTGCCACCGGCGCCTGGAGTCCAACTTGAGTTGGTACTGGTAGAACCGTAATTAAACGCTTCCATGTCTTTCAAAGTGTTATATCCGGCGTGGTTCATCACCACATCCATCACCACTCGAATACCTTGGCTATGCGCTTTATCAACAAAGGCTTTAAACTCAGCGGCGGTTCCCATGTTGGCATCAAGATTGGTGTAATCCTGCACGTAATAACCATGATAAGCATAATGCGCAAAGTCGCCGGCGCTACCGCCTCCAACAAAACCATGTGCTTGTTCATATGGCGCAGTCAGCCAAATCGCGTTAATACCTAAATCGGTGAAGTAACCTTCATCTAATTTCTGACTTAAGCCCGCAATATCACCACCATGGAAAGTCCCAATGTTGCTTCCGGTCGCATCCGTACTTGGGCGGCCATAGGCGTTATTATTTCCCGGATTACCGTCTTTAAAGCGATCGGTAATGACGAAGTAAACACTGGCATTATCCCAGGTAAAATCAGCAGCCTGGGGCTGAGCGATTTTGGTTAAACTAAAACACTGATTGGCACTGCCCGCGCTATTGGCCGCATATAGGCAAACTTGTATGCTTTGATCGATGGCCAGGTCACTTCCCAGCGTCACGCTATCGCCATTGGTAAAGGCGATCCCGTTTTCAGGATCGCTGCCATCGATGCTGTATGAACCACCCAATACATCTTGACCACTCGCATTCAAGGTAACCGTGATGCTATCGGTCCAAAAAGTGCTGGTTTGTGGATCAATACTCACCTTCACATCCAAGGGAAGTTCACAGCTATCGGTCCAGCTTTGACGACTGATGGAATAACAACCATCGCGGTCACGAAGCAGATCGTCGGTTTGTTCACTGCCCTGATTGCTGAAAATCAGCTTACTGGAATCGCTGTTGGCAAAGTCATACTGATACCAATTGTCGCCAAGCGCAACCATCGCATCACCAGGCCAAACGGAATCACCTTCCGAGGCTTCGGGCAAAGCATCCCAGTGGTGCAGCGTCGGTGTCCAGTCACTTGGTGCTTCCAACCATACCGTAAACCCGGTCTCTGGCGCGGCGACTTTTTTGTAGGTGAAGGTTTGCGTCGCTGAGCCTTGGGCATTTGCAACCCATACCTGTAATTCCAGCGTTTGGTCAATGTCGAGATCAGACCCCAGAGTTATCACTTCTCCCTTGGTAAACGGCATGGAACTTTGACCGGGAATATTGATTAAATAACGACTCTCGGTAATCTGTTCACCTTGGTAGCTTAAAGTGACCTCAATGCTATCGGTACTAAAATCACGGCTGCCAGGGCTCACTAATAACTCAGGCAGAGTAAGCTCCACAACTTCTGAGGCGATGATGTTGTGAGTTGAGCCATTAAAGCTAATTTTATAGCGAGTATTGTCGAGTACGGTAAAATCTTCGGTCGGGTAATTTTCGCCCCAGCGACCATCTTCAGAACATGCCGCCACCTTAAAGCGAGCGGGACTCTCTTCACCAGCAAAACTCTGGCTGATTTCATATACACCGTCGGCTGAGTTATAAACCATTGGCGTTTGACCCCAGCCATTAGGGGTACCACGAAAACACCACTCGGCGGGTTCAGTGCCGGTGCCGGTGCCGGTGCCGGTGCCGGTCACTGTCACCTCAACGCTGGCAAGCGCGCTGCTAGCGCCCTGATCATCGCTTACTTGCAGGGTAAGGGTTTGACTTTGCTCAGGACTAAGGGTGATCGACTCACTGGTTTCACCAGTGCTCCATAAATAGCTGATAATCTGACCATCGGCATCACTTGAGTTAATTGCCGAAAAGGTCAAACTGCTACCCGCGACAACCGACTGCGTATGAGCAGGTGAAATTTGCGCGATAGGTGCCTGATTGCCGCCACAGTCGCTCACCTGAGACAGTTGAATTTCCTGACTATCGCTGTAAAAGTCAATTAAATAACTGCCTTCGGATACCCGATAATCACTGCTCGGATAAGCCTCTTGCCAGTCTCCCCAACGATCAATTTTAAAGCGAGGATCACTGTTACCAAAACTTTGGCAAGTTTGATAGTGATTGCTTGCAAGCTGCTCCAGTGGCGTGTTTTGCCAACCATTAGGGGTTCCCCGGAATTCCCATTCTGCCTGAGCAGAAAGAGAAGCGGTTAACAGCCCCAGTAAAACTACCTTGTTCATGATATTTCCTTAATTCGAATGTATCTGTTAGCCAAGCTCTAATGACTCTTTCGGTCATTTCCAGACTGACCATAATCGACTCTTCAGAAAAAGTGCGCATGAAAACAAACAAACTGAGGCTTCAGTCAAATAAACATCTCCAATTTGTGATTGAAAAGGATTTCATTTTATTGTTATACAAATGGCAGCGTTTATATCCTGAATGGTAAATTCATTGAGGATGATTTTGCTATGATCAACTAGCGGGAGTGATGAAACTTATCGCACCAGCCTGCTAAACAAACAACAGTCTGGGCAATAGAAATCGCTAAGCTCGATATAAATAAAAAGGCCCTAGGCCAGTACGACCTAGGGCAAACTCTTAAAAAATGCTACTTAGTTCCTCTGACATGCTACTCACTTTGAGTACGCAGAATCACGATTCAGCCAAGTTAAAGCATTTAATGAGAGGCTACTCGTTTATAGTTATAAAATCGCTGGCCACAACCCCTTCAGCTAAGGCAAGCGCCCCCGGAGTGGTCTCACTAATCACAATCTCATGATTAACCGAGAAGGTAAGCGGTGCTACATTTGAGACATCTGATGATGGAGAAACATAAACACGGTAGGTGCCGGGTTCAACAATCCATTGATTGTTATCAGGATCAAAACTAGCCAAAGTCTTCGCCGAGATGTTAAAGCTTAAAGTTTGTGATTCACCCGCATTTAAAAGTTTAGTTTTAGCAAATGCTTTTAGCTCAATAGTTGGTTTTTTCAACTTAACTTCGGGTGCTGAAACATACACCTGAGCCGCTTCTTTTCCTGCCACATTGCCTACATTGCTAATCGTTGCGGTCACGGTGACTTGGCCTGACGCACCATCGGAAGCAAAAGAGTTTACACTGATGCCAGTATCGCTATAACTAAAGTCGGTGTACGACAAGCCATAACCAAATGGGTAGGCGACACTCTTATCAAACGAGGTGTAGTATCGATAACCAACATAAATACCCTCGTTATAATACGACTTATCCGCCAGCCCATCGGCATCAACATCGACACCGGGGAAAGTTGTTGCCGATGGTACATCAGCATAAGAAGCGGGTATGGTTTGCGCCAATTTACCACTCGGATTGACCTCACCCGAGATAATATCAGCAACCGCGACCCCGGTTTCTTGCCCCCCCATATAGGCGAGAAGAATGGCATCAACTTTACTTCCCCACTGCGAAGTATCGACTAAGCCGTTAACATTCAGTACCACGGTGACCGTTTTACCCTTGGCGTGGAAGGCACTGGATACTGCGTCAATGATTTCCAATTCTTCATCCGTTAACAGATAGTCTCCTTGAGTATTGGTGCGGTCTTCACCTTCACCCGCCTGACGCCCCAAGGTAATAATTGCTGCATCGTTTGATTCAGCCGCTTCTGCGATCAGCGTTGGTAAGTTTGCGTTATCAGAAACCGAAGGTTCATCGGCAAAAAGATAGCTGCCAAGCAAGGCTTGTTTGCTGTAACTGTTTTCGTTGAAGTAATCCGTATAAAAAGTTTTCAAGTCAGCATTTAAGGTGTAGTACTGTGCCAAACCACTGGCAATATCAACGGTATAAGCCGCATTCACATCACCGCTACCGGTGCCGCCTTTTAAGGTATTAATTTGCACCGTCCCAAATGAGGCTAAGCTTTTACCTTTACTCAACGGTAAGGCTGAAGCATTATTTTGCAAAAGAATCATCCCTTCTGCAGCCGCTTCTCGCGCAAGCGCCGCGTGACTATTTAAGTCTGGATTGTTTGAATAGTCATACTGTTTATAAGACGGTGTTTTTTGTACTTGGGTTAAAATCGCCACCACACTGGTATCGACTTGTTCCTCTGTTAACACACCCTTTTCAAGCGCAGCTTCTAAATCACCTTTCAAATTACCAGGCTCAATTAAATTATTGCCAGCCGCGATTTGTTTGCCAGCGGAGTCTTCATCCCGTCCAACCATACCGGAAAAGTCAGTTGAAAATCCTGCAACATTGCCAGCAAACCAATCTGACATGACCAAGCCGCTGTAATCCCATTCGTTGCGTAGAATATCGGTCAGTATATCTGCGCGTTGATTGACATAAGTGCCATTAATCAAATTGTAAGGACTCATGATTGCCCACGGCTTCGATTGCTCAAGCGCGATTTTAAAACCTCTTAAGTAAATTTCTCGAAGTGTTCTGGGATCGGCAACTGAATCAAGAAAGAAGCGATTGGTCTCGGCATTATTTGCGAAGAAGTGTTTAAGAGTTGCGCCGATGCCATTAGACTGAAGACCGTTCACCATAGCCGAAGCGATCATCCCCGACAAAACCGGATCTTCAGAGTAATACTCAAAATTTCGACCCGATAAAGGATTACGTTGAATATTCATGCCTGGACCTAACAGTATATCCACGCCATATTCTAAAACTTCATTCCCTTGAGCCTGGCCTACTTGCTCAACTAGCTCGGTATTCCAGGTGGAAGCAAGTAAGGTCCCGATAGGCCAAGCCGTTGCATAGTAAGTACCACCAAGCCCTTCTCTGGTTGGGGATATACGTAAACCAGCGGGGCCATCGGCTAATTTAACCGCCGGGATACTTAAACTATCACTGCTTACCCCGTTAATATAGCCCGCGACACCGTCTACTTGTTTCTCTTCAGGTAGGTTAATTGGATCGATCCCAGCATAAGTGCTTAAATCCATCCCAGGACCCGCAACAATATCGAGCTTCTCACTGATGCTCAAATCTTTAAGCATAGATTCTGCGAGTGTTTTATAATAAGTGTCACTGGTTCTGTCTACTGTGACTTCGTCATCATCGTTACACCCAGCAATCATGCCACTCAAAGTAATGGTCACGGCCAATGCAACAAGACCTACTTTGGGTTTTAGCTCTAACATATCCTTCACTCCTTGATCTAATTTTATTAGTTTTTATACGGTAAAATTGCTGGTGACATGAATATGGAAGCGCATCCAAAGAATTTCTCTCAATGACGATATCGCGCATATTTTTTCAACACACAGCTAATCTACAACCATTTGATTCTATAGAGTAAAGACCACCATAAGCTTTACCCAGAGGAGCAAAATTTACCTTTGAGGGGCTAAAACTTTGTTTTAAGAGGTGCTAGGGAAAATTACAATTGGTTACAAATTGTCACATATAGCAAGGAATGATTGACCCGTTTAATTTTGACACTTGATATGTTCCAGATAAAAGCTTACTAGGCGCAACCAGCAGTGTGCCGTAAAGTGAAGCGAGCAAAGACACTCAAGCCTTTCTTTTAAAAATTGGCAGAGGTTCGCCATGAACCACTCCAATAACTGGGTAATATAAATTTTCGTTAATAAATAAGCGGATAAGGAGTGACCGAAGACACCTCAACAGCGAAACCTTTAAACACAACTTATTTTAAAAGGGAGCCGTGTAGCAGCTTAGATTGGTTGTTTAAGGGAGGGGAATTAGTTATCACCATCATTGACACTATAGAGGCGTCAATGATGGTCGAAGCCACCTATTATCCGGCGGCCTGCTTGCTTGAGTTTTGCCAAATAGTATCGAATTGCAGGATCCCTTCGGGAATGTCTATAGCGTCAAGGTATTCAGAATTCAGGACCATCCGACTTTCAATTTTATCTGGCGCAACAAGAAGTGATTCAAGCATAGTAATTCTCTCTGGCGGTTCAATCCCAGACATGATGAAATCTTTATCGTGAGCTGACAAACAGCGAACCAAGAACTGCCCTTCCGAGGTGCATGCGGGATTCCTGCGCTTAAGGGCTTGGGCAAGCGGCGCAGGAATATTATCTTCGATCAAAACGCCTACCAACAAAAGTCCCTCCCATCCATCGGCCTGACCAAGAGCCTTGCCTTGAAAAATCGGTTTAAACTCTGAATTGCAGACTTCAATCCAGCCTTTCCATTGCGCAACACACGCTTCAATCTCACTTTTATTGAAGGGCTTTTGTGTTTGGCGGCTTTCGGTTCGCCAATAAAAAAACATCAAGATAATGATAGCCAACAAGGCAATGACAACTGCAATGCCCATACGCATATCCTTTAAGAAGAAAGTTAATCTTAATAACAAAAAATACTATATTTTCTATGAGTATTTCAGTGAAATAGTGAGCAAAGAGATCGTCACTCATCACCCTTTGTTATGACGCAAGTAGCAGAATCAAGCGTGATAAGGCACCAATAATAAATTAGTGCAGTAAACTCTCACAGTTTAGTCATTTAGGCTTGGTATACGCTTCATTTCATGCCTGCGCCAACGGTTGCTCTTACAGGTATATCTTTGGGCTCAAAATCATCCAAGCAAAACACATTGATCCCAAGATAATCAGGCGTCACCCGCTTTCGATGAAACGGGTAAATACCGCAGATTTTACAGAAAAAATGTTTCGCGGTATGGCTATGGAATTGATACTCGCTCAACGATGACTCACCGGTAAGTAGAGTAAACTCAGTTTCATGAACCTTCACCATTAAAGCGTTTTTACGTCGACAAATAGAACAATCACAGGTCGTTAGTTCACTAAAGTCACTGTTTATTTTGAACTTAACTGAACCACAGTGGCAACTGCCAATGTATTCCTTCGCTGGTTTCATCACTATCCCTTGATATTTAAGCCATCTACCCTAAATGAATAAATAGCATTACCATTGCACAGCACCGAATTCAACCTCTGTATCGAGTGATGTCGAAAGTTTACGATAACTATCAACCACAACGATCAATACATCAAAGCGCTTACCCAAATAAAGCATTTAGCCAAGACACAATAAATCTATCGTTAACCACAATCACACTTCATCGCTTGGCCGGTAAGGCTCTTCTTGCGGTAAATGGCTCACCAACAACTTAAGATAAAACATCGGTAAAAACCATTCGAGACCTAAGGCTGCGGGTAATACATAGAGCGAAATCAACAAGGCTCCAGAATACAAGGCCATCGCCATAGGCCTTTGCAAATATAAAACGGTCGTTAAAATCAGCCAAGCCGCGCCCATCATATAGAGCCCAGCAATACCAATCCAGACAAAATCAAAATCTAAGAAACACCACGAAATCAAACTCAATTGGAGAAAATGCAGCGCAATAAAATTCAGGTGTTGTTTGCGTCCCTGCCCCACTCGGTGATACCAGCGCTTTGCACTAGAAGTAGCATTGGTAATAATTCCACCCATCACATCAAATGCAATCAAGGCCGCCACTATGTTTTGCCACCAAGTCCACTCAGCACCAAGTTGCCAAGCGTTCAGTAAAGCGGCAATTGCAGCAACAGCTGGAATGATGGTTTGCAAGCCCCACTCAGCCCGAGTAGCTCCAGGGCCAATAAATTTATCGATCGCGCCAGCAAGACCGCGGCGAGGTTGGGGATAACGCCAATTAATAAACATCATATAATTCCTTTCGAGCTTATCTGTGAGCCAATATTCAGAGGTCTAAAATCGAAATAAGCAGCAATAGCATGATATACAGCAGTTCATGATCTGGGATTGTACTTAAGCACTTGGCATTTTAGACCAACTGGACTATAAAATATCAGCTTGCGACTGATTTGCCAAAGACTTATAGTCCAAACGGACTATAAAAGGACAGGTTATGCCCAAAATTGTCGATCGCCAGCAGTACCAACAAAAGCTTGCCACGCAAGCTGCACAGCTGTTCTTAAAGCACGGTTACTCACAACTTGGCATGCGCCAACTGGCTCTAGAATTAGGCTTGTCGAAAAGCGCGCTGTACCATTACTTTCCTAGTAAAGAGAGTTTATTTTCTGCAAGTCTCGAGGCCATCACTCAGCAAGGCATGCAATTATCGCAGCTCTGCTTAACCGCGCCTTTAACTGAACGAGTTGATGCGCTGCTATCACTGATGCAACAAATTGAACAACGGTTTGCTAATGAAATAGGGTTAGTACTCGACTACATTCGAGGCATGAATAGCCAGCAAGTTCGTGCTGATCAGCATATGCAACTCGCCGAAAAAAAGTACCTTGAACTCATTGCTCAATATGTCGGAGAGCAATCAGCAAAAAAAACCTACCACATTTTGATGGGAGTGATGTTGGGCCGTTTAATGGATGGGCAAACAACCACTTGGGATGAAGCTAAAATTTGGCTGTTAAGTGCGCTCAATACGCCTTAGCTGATCCAGTAGATTTAAAAAGTCTGTTCTGTCACAAGTTCAAACGACCACAAGTTCAAACGACAGCCATTAATAGAGTCACTTCGGCAATCTCACCGATAGTGCTCTAAACGGATGGTTTGCCTAGACTAAATACTAGTCATAGGGCGAAGTAGCAGCCGAAACAAATCATAATGTCGTGCGTACCCGATTCATATCAAGCGATACAATAAAAACCAAGATTTAATGCTCAGCCCCAATCACAAGGTCATATTCCTCAGGACTCGGTGTTTCAAAGTAACTATCGAACAAACTCACATCCTTTTCTTCTATTTTAAAAGAATGGGGATCAGAGCCCGCATTGCGTAGGCGGTTTCGCGCCAGGCGCTCTTCATCGGTCAGCGAAAAGTAAATCATGCTAACCACAATACCTTGCGCTTCAAAAAAACGCTTCGCTTGTACGCGTGCGGCTCGGCTCCAAAAAACCCAATCGATGTAAACATCGATCCCCAAATTTAATAACTTTAAGGCTAAGTGCTGTTGGTAAGCACAACAACTATCATAGCTATCGTCAATTTGCTCTCGAGTTGGCTCTGGGCCAAAAATACTAAGATGTAACTCGTCTAACGACAACAAAATAGCCCTCCCTTGCTGAACCTGTTTTCTGGCATAGGTGGTCTTGCCACTCGCAACTTTTCCGCATAACAGGTAAACCCGCCCCACTTGCTTCATTAAGTTTTCTCCTAAATTCGTTTCGAGACCGAGAATCATGGCTTGCAATTTAAAGGACGAAGAATAACTCTTTAGTCTCGCAAGAGAGACTAAATCTTCCCCCCTATACTTGTAAAGCACTCTCCTTTTGGCTATGGAAAGCGAATCATAAACTGCAACAAACAAATGAGGCGCTCCTTCACCACGGAACGGATTAAACAAGGACCCATTTTTAATGGTGGCACGCCGGAATCAGCTTAGCTTGCGATGCGACAAAATGTCTTGAATATGCTCTTCGAGCCAATCCGCCAAACCCACCACATGCACCGCAACTTCGGCACCCAAGGGCGTTAAACTATACTCCACATGAGGTGGTACAACCTGAAAATCAGTACGCTGTACAAAACCATCTTGTTCCAGCATTTTTAAGGTTTGTGCCAACATTTTTTCACTCACCCCCTGGATAAGACGGCGCAACTCACTAAATCGATAAGCTGGTCCTTGGTTCAGTTTAAGGGCTATCAGCACCAAGCCGCCCCACCGATTGGTGATATGTTTTAAGACTTCGCGTGAGGGGCATTGAGCAGAAAAAACATCACCACGGGTGAAACGTTCTGAAAACCCTACTTTTGGCTGCTGGCCATATTCTTCATCCACTCTTTTCATACTTACCTTTTGGTGCGTACTTACTATATGTTAGCGAGTCGTTTATTCTACGCCTCAACGCGAGAAAATTAATAGGAGAAAATATGATTTTAATTACAGGTGCCACTGGTCAACTTGGACGTTTAGTAATTGACGCTCTATTAAAAAGAACCGATGCCAGTCAAATTGTTGCTGCCGTGCGCAACCTTGACAACGCAAAAGACTTAGCTGAAAAAGGGATCCAGCTCCGCCTTGCTGACTACGATCAACCAGAAACACTGAACACAGCATTTAAAGGTATCACTAAGTTATTATTGATTTCTTCAAGTGATATGCAGAATCGACAATCTCAGCATCACAATGTCATTACCGCCGCCAAACTTGCGGGCATCCCTTTTATTGCCTATACCAGCCTATTAAACGCGGATAGCTCCCCCTTAGCACTGGCAGCAGATCATATTGCAACGGAAAAACTATTAGCAGAATCAGGGATCCCTCACGCCCTATTGCGCAACGGCTGGTATACCGAAAACTACACAATGAATATTCCTATGGCCCTAACCCACGGTGTGATATGTGGTAGTTCAGCTGACGGTAAATATTCAACCGCTCCCCGCCTCGATTATGCAGAAGCCGCAGCGGTAGTGCTCACCAGCGACAAACAAGCAGGTAAGGTTTACGAATTAGCCGGCGATAAAGCATTTACACTTAGTGAATACGCGGCAGCAGTTAGCAAAGCAGCTGGCCAAGTCATTGCTTATAAAGATATGCCAGAAGCAGAGTTTGCTCAGTTATTACTTGGCGCGGGCTTACCAGAAGGATTTGCTACTCTTTTGGCTAATTCAGAGGTTGGTGCAGCCAAAGGTGGACTCTATAGTGAAAGCCGCGACCTGTCACGCCTCATTGGTCGTCCAACTATTGCCCTTGAAGATACCATCAAAGCCACGCTTGAAGGCATCTGATGACAAATTGTCTGCGTCCACGATAACATTGAAAATGGGGTAAACTTCGGCGTTCTCGCTCAAGTTTGCCCTCAACGATGAGTCGAAATTCTGCAAATATTTAGACAGCCATCCTAACCAAATATTTAGACAGCCATTCTAACTAGCCAGATCTCGGTAATCGACAAATATTTAGACAGCCATCTCAACTAGCCAGAACTCGGTAATAGTCTAAACTATCAATAGTGTTTTTTTCAAATATTTAGACAGCGACAAATATTTAGACAGCCATCTCAACTAGCCAGAACTCAGTAACAGTCTAATAAATATTTAGACAGCCATCTCAACTAGCCAGAACTCAGTAACAGTCTAAAATATCAATAGTTGATTTTTGGGAGTTATTGCCATGCCTCGATCAAGACAGTCGCAAGTGAGCTTATCGGATACACCTTATTATCACTGTGTTTCCCGCTGTGTTCGGCGGGCTTTTTTATGTGGCGAAGATAAGCAAACGGGCAAGAGCTATGAGCACCGCCGCCAGTGGGTGGAAGATTATTTGCTGCAACTTACTGCGGTGTTTGCCATTGATGTCTGTGCCTATGCAGTTATGAGTAATCATACCCATGTGGTATTGCACATTGATAAGGCTAAAGCCGAAGCCTGGTCCATGGATGAAGTCTTAGAACGCTGGCATATTCTGCATCAGGGCACCTTACTGACTCAAATGTACCTCAATTCTGAGTTACGTCCAAAGTTAAGTGAGGTGCAACTACAGGCCATTCACGCCACAGTAGAAGTGTATCGGACTCGCCTTTTTGATTTAAGCTGGTTTATGCGCCATTTAAATGAATATATTGCTCGAGCTGCCAATAAAGAAGACCAATGCACTGGGCGGTTTTGGGAGGGACGTTTTAAATCTCAAGCGCTTTTAGATGAAGCAGCCCTAGCAGCTTGTATGGCCTATGTGGATTTAAACCCGGTTCGCTCAAATATAGCGAGCACGCCTGAAACCTCAGACCACACCAGTATCAAACAGCGCATTCAGCAAGCCAAACAAGGTCAGCAACCCAAGCCGCTAATGCCTTTTGTCGGTAATCCCAGAGAAACCATGCCCAAAGGTTTACCCTTTGAGCTACAAGACTACCTGCAACTGGTAGAGCTCACCGGCCGCGTTATCAGAGAAGATAAACGCGGTTATATCGATGATGCACAAGCGCCCATTTTACAGCGCTTACAAATCGATGAAGAAAGCTGGTTAGCCTTGAGCACGGGTTTAGAGCATCACTTTGCCAGCGTGGTTGGGGCTGGGCATTCACTAGAACGCTATAAGCGTGAGCACAATCAACTTCGCATCAAAGGCATGGCAGCTGCCAAGCGCTGGCTGGATCTAGATTAAGAACTTACAGGTTCAATTTCATTGACTCGCGAGTGATTCAGGTTATCTAGAATCGCAGCGCTTGCCGTCTTGCTTGTTGCAGATTTTCGTTGTAAAAACGTGTATTAAAATTGCAATTTTCAGTATCAGGCTGCTTTTTATGCGGATGATAAGTAATGTTCATTGCATGATGTTGGCTGTTCAATTGAAGCCCAAAAGTGGCTGTCTAGAATAACTGAGAATAACTCGTTTTAACACTCGGGGAGGATGGAAAATGTTTATAGCAGTCTATGAGTTTGAAATAAAAGAAGGCACGGAAGCGTCATTTCGAGAAGCATGGCTTGAAGTGACAAAGGTAATTTATCAGCATTGTGGTAGTTTTGGCTCAAGACTTCACCTATCTGATAAGCCTAATGTTTTAGTGGGTTATGCACAGTGGCCTAGTCGAGAGCAATGGGAAAAAGATCACAAATTAACGGGTTTGCTGTACGAAAATGCTCGCGAAGAAATGCGTAATTGCTTGGTCCAATCGAGAACAGTTTATAAGTTAGAAGTCAGCGATGACTATCTGCAAACCACTTTGGCTTCAGAGTACGAACAAAAAATAACTACAAAATAACTAGACAGCCATTCTAATTGGTCTTGAATATCGCTTACTTAGAATATCTTTCTTGAATAAAATGGCTGTCTTGAATATCTTGGTATGTAAGATTTTTAAGAACAAGTTGGCTCTTCAAAGTTGATTTGAGTTGATGACATCGACTGATGCTCATTGGATAGTTAGTATGGCTGTCTAATTAGTTTAATTAGTTTAGCGATGACTATCTGCAAACCACTTTGGCTTCAGAGTACGAACAAAAAATAACTACAAAATAACTAGACAGCCATTCTAATTGGTCTTGAATATCGCTTACTTAGAATATCTTTCTTGAATAAAATGGCTGTCTTGAATATCTTGGTATGTAAGATTTTTAAGAACAAGTTGGCTCTTCAAAGTTGATTTGAGTTGATGACATCGACTGATGCTCATTGGATAGTTAGTATGGCTGTCTAATTAGTTTATGAATATCCTAAGGATTACGAGGGAGCTCGCTAGAGTGCGGCGTTATGTGGGCCTCAATTTTATGGCATTTATATTATGAACAACTTATTTACATATGTATCGATAATCACCAACTCACTCGAAAATCAATTGATTGTTGAGCGAAATATTGTAAATGAGTTAGTTGAAGATGATGGGGTAGTTACTCAATATTCAGAGCAAATAGTTAAGTTTAGAAATGGTGTAACGATAAAACAGAGTATTGAGAAGGACGTTGAATCTTCGAATACAGAAGTGGCTTGTGAAGAATCCTTTATCAATTATGAAGTTTTATTTGAGCCTGAAGATTATGACATTAACCCAAAGCGTAAAAATTTTATTAATCATTGCCAAGAAGCATTTTGGGTAAAAATAAGTACAGTACAAAACGCAAAAACATGATCAAGTAGCCGCAGGTATCTAACCTCCAGCCCCTCCACCTGTATACAGCTCCGCACCGGGCTTATCCTGAAAATGTTTAAAATACAATGGTCGATTAACGCCTTTGTATTCCAGGCCTTACCAGGCATCTCCTGATTTAGCGCCATCGTTCTAAGAAAACGATAAAAAAGGCAATGACATATTTGTCAGGTTTCTCATTTGTTAGCTCAAGTTCTTTTTGGCAGCCGAGTGTCAATCACCAATGTGAGTCGATTTGAAGAAAGGCTAATTGAGTTACAGCAAACATTAAATTAGGCACCAAACGATCCCCTCCCTTCTCAGCACTTAGCATCGCTTCACACCCAACAAGAATACGAACACATACTATTTACACCCTTATTTAATTGATATTTTACAAGTATTTACATTGACTGACGTTGCCATACATTCAAATCGCTATCCTTTAAATAACTAAACAAGAGGGGATACATGATGAACAGCAAATTAACTATTTCAGCAATTGCCGCCTTAGGTCTTGTTCTTAGCCTCGGAGCTTATGCCACAGGTAAAGGCAATAACAACAGTAGTCAGCGCCAACAAATGCCAGCCTACACAACAATGGATACCAATCAGGACCAACGGATTAGTGCAGACGAGTTTCATGCCTTTAAGGCCCAGCGTATCGCACAACAAACCGAAGCCGGTCGCAATTTAAAAAACATAGCCAACTCGCCGACCTTTGAAAGCCTAGATAGTAATGGCGATCAATTCCTCGACCAGAATGAATTAAATCACCAACGAGGAATGCGACAAGGTGGTCAAGGAGAAGGTGGCCAAGGAAAAGGACGAGCCTTCTAATCGAAGCTAAGCCACTGCTTACCCAGTGGCTTCTTTATTTAGAGCTTTAAATACAACTTTTAAAACACAAAAAAACACGTATTACATGTGATTGTCCAAGGAGAGCGACATGTCCCACTTCAGCTGGAAGCAGAGACTCGTGATTATTCCCCCCCTGATACTTGGTGGCCTGTTCCTTGCCTTTGCTTCAAGTATGAAAGCCGAGCCGCCAGCGGCCTCTCAAGCGACCCCCAAAAAGGTGGTGCGAGTCCTTAAAGTGCTGCCACGTAAAATTCAGCCAATGGTACAAGCTTATGGTTACACCGAACCCGAGCAACAGTGGCAGGCGCAAGCAGAATTAGAAGGGACAGTTCTTTGGGTCCATCAAGATTTTGACGATGGCGGAGTGATCCAGCAGGGGGCGGTGATTCTCAAGCTCGATCCATCCACTTATCAGCTGGAAGTCGCGAAGTTGAATGCCGAGATTGCAGTGGCCCAGCTTAAAGACCGCACGATTAGCGAATCGCTGAACATTGCCGTGCAAGAATATGAGCTGCAAAAATCCGAGTATCAGCGGATTCTAAAATTAAGCAGCACCGGGCACATTTCAAAAACTGAAAAAGACAACGCAAGCCACCAACTGCTCAGTAGCCAACAGCAACTGCAAACCCTAAAAAACAGTCTGGTGATCAATCAGGCGGAGCAGCAGGTTTTACAAATACAGTTGGCTCAGGCCGAGCGAGACCTCATCAATACCAGCATTGTTGCCCCCTTTGCTCTGCGCATTACCGAGACCTTGGTCGATAAGGCAGAATACGTTAGCAAGGGGCAAACTTTACTTCGTGCCGACGGGATCAGTGCGGTTGAGGTTAAGGCTCAGTTTCCTTTAGGCAAAATGCGCCCGCTACATCAGGCCACTGCCCTTGCGCCCATGGAAGATACTGCGCATAACAATTTAAGCGCGCGGGTCTCACTCAAGGTGGGCGAACAGCTGGTCCATTGGCAGGCACAGGTCAGTCGCTCCGGAGGGAAAATTGATGCGCAAACCCAGAGTCAAAGCATTGTGGTTCACATCGATAATCCTTATCAGCAAGCCAAACCCGGTGAAAAACCGCCGTTGATCCGCGATACCTTCGTGCAAGTCACGCTCAAAGCACCGCTATTAAACGAGCAGCTGCTGATCCCAGCCAATGCCGTTCACAATGATCAGGTCTATCTGGTCGGTCAAGAAGGCAAACTGGTGATTCGGCCAGTTAAGGTCGCCTTTATTCAACAGCAAATTGCGGTGATTCAATCGGGTCTGCAGGCCAATGATAAGGTGGTCTTAAGTCAGCTTTCACCGGCAGTTACAGGCATGCAACTAAAACCGCAGGCCGATCCTAAAATTCAAGCATGGCTGGATAAAACCACCGGGTTTAAAGCGTCGAAGCCGCAAAGTATGGAGGGTCAATGATGATTGCCTTATTTGCTCGCCATGCCACCGGTGCCAATGTATTGATGCTAGCGCTACTGTTACTCGGTGCCTTGGCGCTTCCCAAATTACAGAAAGATACCTTTCCTCTCACCCCGACTAAAGATGTTGAAATTCGGGTTAATTATCCCGGCGCTTCTCCCTACGAGGTACTCGAAGAAATTTGCCTACCACTGGAAGATGCCATCGACAAACTCAATGGGATTAAAGAGCTCAGCTGTGATGCCAGAGAAAACTTAGCCATCGCCAATGCCGAAATTAATTCTGGCGAAGACATCGACATCATCACCGCCGACGTTCAGCAGCAGGTGAATGCCATTCACGATTTTCCAGCCCGGGTTGAACAAATCAGCGTCAGTAAATTGGACCGGGTTGCCACAGTTGCCAGTGTGGCGATTCGTGGCGATATGTCGGCGCGTGATCTTTACCTGTTTGCGCAAGCAGTGAAGCAGCGTTTAAAAGCCAATCCGATGATTGCTCAGGTCAGTGTCGGCGGATTTTCCGCACAAGAAATAGAAATTCGAGTGTCTGACTGGACGCTCAAACAATATGGCCTGAGTATTACCGATCTCTCGGCGATGGTTGAGCAACAAAACCTGAATGCGCCAGCCGGAGTGTTTCGCAGCGACTTGGCTGAGACCAGCGTGCGCCTGATACAACAGAGTAACAGTGTCGAGGAGATAAGAAACATCATCATTAAAAGTAGTGAATTGGGCACCCAACTGCGACTCGGCGATATTGCAGAGGTGGAGCAAAAATTTGCGCTCGATGAAGATAAAATATTATTCGAAGGCCAGCGCGCGGCGATCTTACAGATCTCAAAAAGCAACGCTCAAGACTCGCTCAAGGTCAAAGCGGCATTAGAGAGCTTAGTGGCGAAAGAGCAAGCCATGGCACCGCAGGGGGTCAGTTTCGATATCACTCAAGACCTTAGTGTCAACATCAAAGAACGCTTACGCATTCTTAGCAGCAATGGCATTCAAGGTTTGCTATTGGCCTTCCTGATGTTATGGGCCTTCTTTAATATTCGCTTTAGTTTTTGGGTCGCGATGGGCTTACCGGTGTCCTTTCTGGGTTCAATTTTTGTGATGCACGTGCTCGGTTATACCATTAACATGATGACCATGGTCGGCCTGATCGTCGCCATTGGTTTATTGATGGATGATTCTTTAATTATTGCCGAGAACATTGCCGCGAAGCGCCAAGCAGGGATGCCGCCGATTGAAGCGGCCATTGTTGGCAGCAAACAAGTGTTCCCCGGCGTGCTGGCCTCCTTTGCTACGACTCTGATGGTGATTGGTCCGTTGATGTTTTTAAGCGGGAAAATGGGCGACGTACTGCGCTATATACCGATTATTTTGCTCATCACCCTGTTAGTGAGCTTAGTCGAAGCGCTGCTGATCCTCCCCTCGCACCTTGCCCACAGTGACTTGCAGGCGAAACCGAATCCAGTGCGCGCGCGTTTTATTGCCGGCTTTGAAAAATTAAGAGATGGCCTGTTTGTCCCGCTGTCGATGAAAGCGATGCGCGCACCTTATTTCACCTTAGGTTTATTGTTCATGGCAGTGCTTGTGTCCAGTGCAACCTTCTCTGCGGGTTGGTTGAAGTTTAAGGCCATGCCCGCCCTGGAGAGTGATACCTTGCAAGCTCGTATTCTGCTTCCACAAGGCAGTTTACTTAGCCAAACTGAAACGGTCGTTGAAAAAGTATCGGCGGCTTTAGTGCAACTGAATCAAGATTACGCCGAGGCTTTTCCTCGGTCCGAAGCGCTGATTAATAGCACGACCATCACTTACAACAGTAATCTAGACGCCAATGAATCGGGGCCACATATGGCGACGGTGAGTGCCGATCTGCTGCCCGCACAATTTCGCCAACAGAGTATTAAGAGCTTGATCCAAAGCTGGAAAGAGAAAGTGGGGCCAGTCGCCGATGTGGTGTCGCTCAAGTTCACCGATAAGGAAAGAGGGATTGCCGGCAATGGTATCGATATTCGAGTGCAAGGCGCTTCCTTAGATGACCTGGATCAGGTGAGCCGCTCACTGATTAAATGGCTGAAAGGTTTCGATGGCGTGTTTAACTTGTCCAGCGATCTGCACAAAGGCAGAACTGAGATCCTGGTGAGCCTAAAAGATCAAGCTGGAGTGATGGGCGTGAACGCCGCGCAAGTTGCCCAAACTCTCAGCGGTGCGGTCAAAGGCAGTACCGAGCTCACGGTGTTTCAACAGGCCGAAACCTTGGACATTACGGTGCGCCTCTCTGATTTCACCAGCCAGGCTAGCTTGCAAGGGCTAAAAGACTTAGCCGTGACCGCCAGTAATGGGCGTTTGGTGCCACTCTCCAGCGTAGCTGAATTTAGCGAGCAACAGGCTTACTCACGAATCAACCGGATCAATGGCAATAACACCGTCACGGTGCAGGGTAACATTAATACCAATGTGGCCAATGCCAGAGAAATCATGCAGCAGTTTTATCGAGAGTTTGTCCCCAATGTGCAGCAGAAGTTTCCCGAACTTAGTTTTGTCTCGCAAGGGCAAGATAAGGAAAGTGCCGACACCGGTCGCTCGTTATTAAGCTTTTTTATCTTGGGAGTGATAGGTATCTACTTGATCCTCACCTTCCTGTTTCAAAGCTACAGCCAACCTCTGGCGGTATTGCTGGCCATCCCCATGGCTTGGATAGGAGTCGTCTGGGGTCACCTTGGTATGGGGCTCGACTTAACCATTCCCAGCCTGGTTGGCTTTGCCACCCTTGCCGGGATCGTGGTGAACGATAATATTCTGCTGGTGAACTTTGTGAAACAAAATATCGCTCAAGGGGGAAGTTTGATGGAGGCTTGTCAGGCCGCAGTCCACGACCGTTTTCGGGCGATTTTTATCACCTCTTTAACCACCTTTGCCGGCTTATTGCCCTTATTAACGGAAACCAGCACTCAGGCACAATTTCTGATCCCGCTGATTGCCAGTATCGCCTTTGGTTTGATCTCGGCCACCCTGTTGGCTTCGATCATCGTGCCTTGCGTGCTGTTAATACTGGATGATTTGAACTGGAGCAAGTTTAATCAAGTGCCATCACCAGCAAATATCCAACCACCGATGACAACGGAGTAAAAGAAAACTGACAACAAGCCATTGCTGCAGCCCATCTTAGGCAAAGTGTCGGCGCACAAGTCCGTCGCTCACAGTCAAGATGGGTGATCTGCGCGAAACCCAATGATAGTGTGCTGCGCAACGGCTCATGAACAAAAGCTCAATAAAGAATTCTTAGCACCTCATCTGCCTTTATTCAGCGACAGAATCAAGCCAAAAATCAGCACTCAAAAACTGTTTTTCCTTTAGATAAAGGTATAAGGGTAATCCAAAGGAAACACCGATGATTAAAGTATCCACCATGGCGAAGCTTCAAGCTTTCACCTGACGCCTTTGCCCAACAACCACAATAAAACCTAATAAAGTTACAGCTGCGATAACCACATCGAGCCAATTTTCATTCAAAATCAGGTTTCGGCTGCAAAACGAATCAAACTAGAATTTATTACGCGAATGTCAAACATCGCATAGATTAAATCGCGATGAATCTCCTGAATCAAAGCATACCTTCAAGCAAAAATGTCCCATGCTTTAGCTTAAAATAGAAACTAAAAAGGCCGCATACAGCGGCCTCAATCCAAACTCGAGTCTCAAGGTACTCAGTGAGTCCATCAAACTACCGCGTAGAACGGCACTAGCGAGAACCAAGTTGGTCGGCGGTTAACATTGCCGCTAATACTAACTCTGGCGTGACTTCAAAAGGCATGTTGTGAATGGTTTCCCCTTCAGCACAAGACGCTTCTGCAACCTCGAGTAATTTATCACGGTTAATCTTAGTCACCCCCATGGCTTGAAAGTTAGTCGGCAGACCCACCGAGCGGCAGAACTCAATGACTTCGTCGATTTCAGCCAGCGGCGCATTCTCTAGTACCAACTGAGTCAAGGTCCCAAACGTCACCTTCTCACCATGATAGAGATGATGGCATTCTTCAAGCTTGGTTAAACCATTATGGATGGCATGCGCGGCGGCTAAACCAGAACTTTCAAAACCGATCCCAGAAAGATAGGTATTCGCCTCAATAATATTTTCCAAAGCAGTATTCGATAAATTTTGATCGCAGGCTATTTTAGCCTTTAAGCCATCAGCAAGCAGGGTGTCATAACACAATTTAGCCAGCGCTTGTGCGGCTCGAGTTGGTGCGCCACCCGCCATTGTCGCCTTGTTAGAAATGCTGTTTGCTCTCGCTTCAAAGTGAGTCGATAAAGCATCACCCATCCCCGACACCAATAAACGGGTTGGCGCAGCGGCAATAATAGCGGTGTCCATGATCACCATATCTGGGGTACGTGGATAAACCAGATACTCGCTAAACTCCCCTTCAGGCGTATAAATAACCGACAAGGCGCTCGTTGGTGCATCGGTCGAAGCAATCGTTGGCACAATCACCACCGGTAGCTTGCTGTAAAAGGCCACAGCTTTGGCAGTATCTAAGGTTTTTCCGCCGCCAATTCCAACAATCGCTTGGCTTCCTTGTTGCTCAGCAATCGCAGTTAAGCGCTCAATTTCGGGTCGACTACATTCGCCAGTAAATTCAAGCATGCTCAACTCAACTTGCGATTGTTGACAACTGTTCGCTACCGTCGCGCCCACCAGTTCGGTGACAAAACCATCGGCAATTACCATCACCTTATGAGCTAAGGGTTTAAGATAGTCGCCGATGCTCGCCATAACCTTGGAACCTTGAATATATTTACTTGGGGAAATAATGATCTTGTCCATGTTAAGCCTCACTAATTGTTATCGATAAAAGTGGCTATAAAACGCCATCGTTGCTTTGCTTAACTTATTGTAAAGAGCCAAGCATGGACAAATTGTGCGCTACGGTTCATTTTGTCAGAGAAGACAAATTATTATGATGGGTAGACAAGATAGTGATACCCTGCGGCCAGCCTATTGTGGAAGAACAATGATTGATCGAGCAAGGCATCATGTTTGATCGTATGGGGACTCATTAGCTTGCAAACGCTCACTAAAATGATAATCAAATTTAAATACTTTTAAGCTGATTTTTGAGCAAAATGAATAAGTAGTTTTAAGCTGACTGTCTTGAACATTTGTGTCTAAAAACACAAAAAATATTAATTATCTTATAGTTGCGACTCAAGCCTTGTTCGATAAGGACAGCCATTTCAAGCTTCTATTTCACTAGTTGAAGAGAATCGCTTTATAACGTGATTAGTTATTCTCTAATTACGATGGATGTCTTATTTATTTTATTTATTTTGTTTTAGTAATTTGACTTGTGAGGTTTATTCCCCTTTGGGCCGTACCGATTTATGCTTCACTGATTCTCGATATGCACTCCAGTCAGGGGTAAATCCGCGATAATATTTAAAGAAAGCTCGGTATCAATAACGTCTCCCATTCCAACTATCATCCATCACTTACTTAGTTGCAACATTACTTTCTTGAGCAAATACCCAATTCAATTTATTTTCTCCGAAACATATAGCAAAAAAGATGAACATCAGTAAAAAATCTTCGCAACATACACTCTAAAGCTAACAGCTTAATGTAATGCAAACACCCATCTTTTAGGCACATGCAGTTAGCATGTATCACACATAGATTGTTTCACATTCAAAGTAATTCTATATAAATCAATAGAGTATCAGTAAGGTTTGAAATAAAAATATTAAACACAGCGTTTCATGTCAAATCGATGGTAACGACCTAGCTTGTATATGTATGGTTGCCGACACCAACAGGCGAAACGTTGCCTGCTACTTCGCTGAGAGCACCGAAAATGAAGAATCTTATTGTTGAGCAAAGGCTTGGTTTAAAGCTAGAGCGTGATAAAAAGAGGCCGTATTGGCACGCGAGAAACTCAGCTGATCCACCTTCATGTAATGACTGTGTAGCGCTTGGTAATTGGCTCTTTGTGCAGGCGGGGTGGGATTTTTATTCATCGGTCCCGTTTGATAAATATAATAATCGGGGGCGGCAAACAGCACGCTCTCGAAATTAAACTTAGCAATCTTTCGTTGCGAGGGCGCAAATAACTCTCCCCCAGCCGCTTCAATAATACTATTCACAATATTGCCCTTCCCCGCAATCATGAAGGGATGCTCGGTCACTTCATAAACCACCTTTGGTTTAAGCTTTAAAGGCTTAATTTCGGCGCGTAACAGGGTGAGTTTATCGATTAATGCTTTGGCCTGCGACTGGTGATCGCTTAACTCGCCTAACTGCTGTACTTGCACCAGAATGTCATCCAAGGTTAAGGGATTATACAGCAGCGTTTGTGCGTCAATTAAAGCGGCCATTTGCTGAGAGAAAAAACGATTGGAACTAATAATTAATAAATCAGGCTTAAGTCTCTTAATCAACTCAACATTAGGTTTGATATGCGAGCCTATTTTAGTGGCATTGGGAAAATCAAAGTTATTGCGAGTCACCCCAACTACCTTATCTGCCGCACCGAGCTGGATCAGGATGTCGCCAGCGGCGGGCGCAAGCAGAACAATTCGCTGATAAGCAAAAGCGTTAGGGATTAAAACAAAAGCTAGTATCGCTGCGAGTAACCGACACATCATACACCTCAGAAAGCAGTGCAGGGCTTAACTGTTGTTGCACTACATCGTACAACAGCTTGCCCTGCTTTAAGAAAAGAAAACGATCGAAATAACGATGCGCTAAGTTGATATCGTGAACCGAACTAATGATAGTTTGCGGCAAACTATATAGATGCTCAAAGATCTGCAAGGTATGGCGAATATCTAGGCTGGCGTTGGGTTCATCCAAATAGACAATTGGTGCATCTTGATTAAGCACCCGAGCCAACATCACCCGACGCTGCTCGCCACCAGACAGCTCGGTATAACTTTTACTTTGATAGCGTTGAATATCCAATAGCGACAGCAGCGCTTGGGTTTTGTCTCTGTCTTGCTGCGAAAAAGACTGGCCGTTGGAGCAGGCAAATCGGCCCAGCTGCACCACCTCAAAGACACTAAACGGAAAAGAAATATCAGAAAACTGCGACAGCAAGGCAAACTGTTTAGCCCGTGCTAAATGGGGCGTATCTCGAAGATCAAACCCATCATAAAATACACTATTTGGCGGCGGTTCAATCAGACCAGTTAGCAGATTGATCAGGGTACTTTTACCACAACCGTTCTCCCCCATTAAGGCCACTTTCTCACCCTCGGAAATGGTGAGAGAATCCAGCTCAAGTTGGAAGTCACCACGCTGATAACAGAGCGCGTTAATGCTAATTTTAGCCATTCCAGAAGCGCCCTCTGCGAGTACGTAACAAGTAAAAGAAAAATAGGCCACCTAAAATGGCCGTGATAATCCCCACAGGCAGCTCTGCACCACCAGGGATAATCACCCGGGAAAGGGTGTCCGATAGCATTAACAAAAAACTACCCAACAGACTGGAATAAAAAATATTCAGTTTCATGTCACTGCCAAACAAGCTACGTGCAACATGCGGAACAATCAGCCCAACAAAACCGATAATGCCAGAAAAGCTCACCGCCACTGACACCAAAATAGTTGATAACACAAAAGCGACCGAGCGTAAGCGGTGCACGTTTAGCCCCAAGCTTTGTGCCGATTGTTCATCCAAAGCTAAGATGTTGAGTTTTAAGGCTTGTCGCTGCAAATAGAAGTAAACGCCAGTCAAGATCAGGACGCACAACGCGAGCTTGTCCCAACTGACTAGAAATATGCCGCCCATTAACCAGTACACAATTGAGTTCAAAGAGTCTTCAAAATAGTATTTCGAGAAACTAATCATGGCCGATGCCACAATATTCATCACCACGCCAGCTAAAATCATGGTGATAGGATTGATCCGCCCCTGAGTTAAAGACATCCGATAGACCAAGATTAAACCACTAAGCCCAGTGACAAAGGCAAATACCGAGACCAAGTACACCGGTACGCCGATCGCTATCGCCAGTACAGCACCAAGCGCCGACGATGAAGCCGCCCCCGTGGTAAAGCTATCGGCCAGCGGGTTCTTTAAGGTCAGTTGGTAGATACTGCCACTAAGGCCCAACATGGCACCGATGACAGCTGCAAATAATACCCGCGGAAAGCGTAACTCCAGCAGAATACTTTGCTCAACACTGGTCATCGCCAAAGGATTAATCCAGTGCGGGCCGACCATGGTGGAGAGCAACGCCGAAACGATAAATAAGCTGACCAACAGCGGCTTCATGTTTCAACTCGCTGAACAATGTAGTGAGCAATCCACAGCAATAATGAATTAAGCAGCAACAAAATCCCAAGAGACTGAAAACTAAAAGTCCCTTGATTTAGCAAAGCCGAACGGAGCAGCTCAGCGCTGTATGTCAGCGGTGAAAATGCCGCCACCACCTGTATAATGCTTGGCATTTGATCAACCGGGAAAAAAGTCCCCGAGAGAAACATCATGGGAGTAATAATAAAGGCGTTCATGGTGGCTTGGTCACGATGATTTTTCATCTTTAATGCCACAATAAAACCAATCAAGGAAAACGCCGCTAAGTGCAAGAATAATGAGGCAAAAAACAGTATTGAAAAGTGCAGTTTTACGCCACATAACACACTATAAACAGCAATAATCACCACAGGGATCAAGCCTTTGGTCATACCGTATAACACTTCACCCGCAACAATTTGCCAACGCTGATTGGGTGCCAACAAAAACTCTTCGAAAATCTTTAAGTAGAAACGGCTAATATTAATTTCTGAGGCAATATTGTAGCTTTGATTCATACTCGACATTGCCAGCAAACCAGGCAATAAGAAGGTGAGATAATCGATTCCCCCCACCTGAGTTTCTTTACCAACCCCGAAGCCAAAGGCCATCAAATATAAAAAAGGAGGAACCGCTCCAGCCAACACCGTACGCACTAATTTTTTACGTAAAATGGTGCACTCTCGATAGTAAATGCCATAAATCCCATCAAGCATGTTTGATTAGCCTCTTGCCGGTGAGCGTTAGAAACACATCTTCGAGCGTGGTTTCTCGAATGCTGACTGGTGCATCGGTAATATTCGCTAAACGACTCAGTGCATCTTGGCGCTGTTCAAAAAACTCTTGCTCTAAGTTTTCACCTTGAATGTCGAGTACAAACTGGCCAACCTTGGTTTTTAATTGTTCGGGCGTTCCCTCGGCAATCAGTTTGCCTTGCTCAATAAAAATCACCCGCTGCGCCAAACGCTCGGCTTCTTCAATGTAGTGAGTGGTTAAAAATATGGTGCACTGTTGCTGCTGGTTAATCCGACTCAGAAATTGCCACATTTGCCGGCGACTATGTGGGTCGAGTCCCACCGTTGGCTCATCTAAAAATAAGATCTTTGGCTGATGCATTAAGGCGCGAGCGATCACCAACTTGCGTTTCATACCACCAGAGAGTTTTTCTGCAGGTTTATTTCGATGCTCGTACAAATCAGTAAATTGCAAACTTTGCTCAATTTGCTGCTCCAGCGCCTTACCTCGTAAATGGTATAACATACCATGCACCCGCAGATTCTGGACCAGGCTCAATTCTCGGTCCAAGTTATTGTGTTGCGGAACCACTCCGATCAACTTCTTCAAATTTAAACGGCGGGGATGGAAATGTTCACCTTCATATAAAATTTCCCCAGAACTTGCCTCAAGTAGCCCAGTTAACATTTTTATAATGGTGGTTTTACCCGCGCCATTGGGACCAAGGAAGGCACAAATCTCCCCCCGGTTCAGAGAAAAATCAACCTTGTCGACAGCTATAGTGCGATCAAAACAACGGCTTAACTGCCTTGCTTCAATAATGACCTTTGAGCTTTGGTTCAGCGCTTTGTGCAAATGAATGGTCTACCTAATGAAGAGAACATACGGAACTTAGCGAGTTTTTCGCCCAGCTCCGTTAACTGATTATTTCAAAGTAATGTTGGCGTCTTTTGCCGCATCGCGAAGGTGTTGCAAATACAGTTGTTGGATCTTGTCGTTGCTGCCTAGACCTTCGAGGATAGGAGTAACCGCAATCCCATTTTGGCTCAGCATTACTTTCCAAGAATCATCTTCATCGCCAGCCATATCATTATTTGCATGGTCACCCGCAACGACCATCAGTGGTTTAATCATGACGGTTTGAATCCGGTCATTTTTTAGCTTTTGCAATAAGGCAGCAAAATTAGGATGGCCTTCAACCAAACCAACATAGATCTGTAGATCAGGATAAAGCTGATTCAACTGCTCTTCTAACTCGTAATACAAACCGGTCGAGAGATGATCATTACCGTGTCCCATATAAACCAAGGCGCTGTGGTGAGCTTTCGCTTGCTCAACATCGTCGACTAAAGATGTCGCCAATTTTTCTATATCCTCAGAATAAGAGTACTGTTTCCCCCAAGTTCCCATTAAGGGGCGACCCAAGGCGATCTGCTTAAAGGGCTTCCATTCCGGCTTGATGGTTTCAATAGAGTTGAGTGCATCCACATAAGCTTTTAAGTCGATAAACTCTTCGCCATGAGACAATAAAGTGGTTTGCACAACAATCTGGTTGTAGCCTTCATTCTGTAAATCGGCCAACGTTCCCAATACATTTTTCACTTGATAAAAAGACGCGGGAATTTCTGGGTGGTCTTGCTGATATTGCTGATCACTTTGTCTTTTATGCCATTTTTTGCGAATTATATTCGAGGTAAAAGCGTAACGTACCGGTGTATTCGGGTAGGCTTTTTCGACGCTTCGTTTAATCGCCAACAGCGATTCGACGGCAGAATCATATGTGGTACCAAAAGCGGCTAATACAATCGCGGATGTATGCGGTTCATTTTTATTCATTAAATCAGATGCCATGGATGAGTTTGTTGTAAATGCGAAACCAATGAGGCTCAGGCATAAATACTGGATAGACCGAGTTAATACTGTCGAAATTTGCATATATTCACCGATAAATAGATTGGTGCCTATAAACTCAAATTTTTGCTGCTTGTAAGCGAGTCTATAAGCGATTGATTAATGAAACGCAGCATCCAAGATGATTGCAGTCTTGATAGCCTCGAAGGCGACCACAAACATCGGTAGCTGATTACACCTCATCAACGCCCCCTCATCTTCTCAAAAATAAATCAATCGTCATTTGAGCAAGATCAGGCTAGGCCTGATGATCATTTCCTGTTATTGATTTTTCCTTGCAAACAAGGTAATTCATCTACAAAAAACATTGTAACTAGCTCACTGTAAACAAGTTGTGGATTGCTTTTTAATTTGAATGACTCAGTAAAATATTGTTACAAGTCGACAATATTTTTCTATCTTTGGCGATCCAGAGTACGCAAATCTCTGGCGATAAATTGAGCTT
This sequence comes from Agarivorans sp. QJM3NY_33, assembly GCF_050870865.2. NCBI lineage: Bacteria > Pseudomonadati > Pseudomonadota > Gammaproteobacteria > Alteromonadales > Alteromonadaceae > Agarivorans > Agarivorans sp. QJM3NY_33. The sequence goes on along the minus strand of NZ_CP194039.2, from coordinate 1,387,715 downwards.
AATTCAAGCAGCTAACAGCATTTGAATTTGCCCTAAGCGCCTAGGATTGATTGAATTCGGGTGATTATTCTTACAGCCGTGAGTCACTGACTAAAACAATAAAATACATCTGAAATGTTGCCATCTACGCCAGTGTAGATCATCGGCTAACGCAGTTTAGTGAAACGCAAACCTTACCCAAAATTTACTTAAAAAATGTATCTCGCGAGCGCTCAATAAACGCTAACAGCGGCGTAGTAAACCGTCGCGAATTTGCAGTAAGGACTGTTTTAGTTGTGTCATACTGCGACACCCCATGAGACTAATTCGCACCGCTGGCTGCTGATTAGTGACCACCGCAAAGTGATAGTCGGCGCTCACTCGAATATGCTGTTTAGCCATCAACTCGGTAAACACTTGGCTGCTCCAACCTTGAGGCAGTAATAACCAAATATGGAATGCATGATGCTTTGGCAATTGCTGATCAACAAAATCAAATTGCGCAAAGATTTGTTTCGCTAATTGCTGACGCTGCCCTGCCTGCTGCTTTTGCCACTGACTAATTCGATCGACGTCACCACTGCGAATCATTCGACAGGCCAATTCTTGTAATATTGGAGAAGGGAGCCATAGGGTTGTTCGCAACAAATGAATATAATCGTCTCGCTGAGCTTTAGGCACAACCAATAGGCCCAATCGCAAGCTAGGCGAAACACTTTTCGATAAGCTACTCAAGTAAATAGTTTGACTCGGTGCAAATGAATAAAATGGTTTGATTTCATCCTCGCTGAGAAAACCATAGATATCGTCATCGATTACTTGTATGTCACACTCTTTCACTAACTCAGCAAGCACCTCACGGCGATTATTTGGCATCACACTACCCGTGGGGTTTTGACAAGACGCAACCAATACCAAGGCTCGAATCGATTGCTGAGAATGCTGTTCACGTAAAGATTGTGGGCAAAGCCCCTGTTCATCTAATGACACAGCCACAGGTACACGACCAGTTTGGCGCAATATCGCTAAGATCCCCGGATAACAGAGAGACTCAACCGCCACCCGATCCCCCACCTGAGTACAAGCAAGAATCGCAAGCAGCAAACCATGCTGGGCGCCATGACAAGGGATCACTTGCTCAGACTCACAAACAACACCTTGGCGCTGCAACCATTGACTAAAAGTGGCGAGATGTTGCGGATTACCTGCACCATCTTCATAACCGCAATAACGTTCCAGATCTGCATCACTAAATTGCTTTAGATGTCGTTGCAATGGCCCGAGCAAAGGACTAACTAAAGGGGCAACCAAGGACAGATTCACCTCTCCATCGGTGCGCCCTTTGATACCATCACTCATATTACCGTTAAATATTACGAAAGTGCCCCTGCCCACCCCCGCGCTCAGCAAGCCTTTGGCTTCCAATGCTTGATAAGCTTGACGAACGGTGACCGCGCTACTCCCAATGTAAGCCGCTAACTGACGATGAGCTGGTAATTTGTCCTGAAAGGTAAGCTGTTTCTTAAGAATGGCGTTCTCAATACATCGCGCAATTTCTAAGTAAAGCGGTCGAGCCTGAGGATTAAAGCCAATTAATAAATGCTGCATCGTTTCATCTTGATAGGCGTTATAGGAATAGCCGCAACTATAACAACTTTGCCCACAACAACAATCATCCCGGCAATTCAACAAGCAATAACAACAAAGAAAAATGAAGTGCTCAATTCAACCGAACAACTGTGCTTCTGCTCAAAGTAAGCCATCAGACGTCCTTATTAATTACATTGGATTTAAGGTAAACCATGACAAAAATGCTAAACCTCACTCTATCGGTTTCAGCTGAGCCTCTTTTGCATATACTCCCGCGTACTTAATCAGCAACGATTTGACCCATACCGGATAGTCATCGCTTTGCATCTGTTTTTCAATTTCAGGCAATAGATACAAATAGGGGGACTTTTTAGACATAGAGATATACAAATTGCCAGTGAGGATGGAAGTGGGTAAGTCAACGATGTCATCCTTAATCCCAAAGGCTTGCAACATCGCTAAACCAGAAAATCGCCCTACCGGAATAAAATCAACCCGTTGATGAAACAATTTATGAAAATTCTGCCGATAAGTTGTCACTCGCTCAATATTGGTATTGTCTTTTAGATATCGATCAAAACGCTGCCCAATACTTACACCAAGTACCATTCCTGCTTTCTTACCTGCTAAATCTTGCCAATTTTGGAAGGCAAAAGAGGCACTTTTGTTCACAAATACAGCTTGCTCATTAAACCCCATTGGGGTGGCAATAAACGTTGAATAGCTTTTTCTGGTTTCATTAATAAACGAGCATATATTGATATCAACCCGCCCCGTTTCAATATAACTTTGGCAACGCTTCCACGGGCCCACATAGGTCAAATCAACATCCACCCCCAGATTTGCAAACAAAGTTTTAGTGACTTCTGCACACGCGCCTTTAATTTCCGAGCCACTGGTCCAGTTCCAAGGCGGATAATCATGATGGCCACAGGCCGACAGTTTAATTGAACTATCTTCAGCAAATGCCTCTATAGGCTCCGCCAAAAAGCAACACACCATTAAAAAAAGTGGGGTTACGGCTCTTTTTTTCATGATGTAGATATCTCCAATACAATTTGAAGAACGAAACAGAAATCACCCTCGCTACATCTTACTCTTACAAAATAGAGCCGATATTGATCCAGACGCTCTATAATAGTAGCCAGCCCCTTCAATTATAAATGAGTAAATAGCCGAACTGTTAAATCTGTCGGCGTTATTCATCACCGCTCACGCTTGTAAAAAATGCTGACCACATACGCAACCCACGCAGTTCATCCTCAATCACCTAAGGCTCTCTGCGATGAAATACTATCCTTCCTAACAAAATCCTGTTCCACAGTCATGGAGGTCTCATGATTGACTCAGCTAAATAAGTCAATTTTCAAGTAATAAGATAAAAACATGCTCATCATTTGAAATTGAACTAGTTCAATGCAACTATCATTGCAATAAATCTTAAGCCATCTAACTACAGAGGGAGATTACCAATGGATACATCTCAAACCAGCAGCGTTGCATTTATCGGTTTAGGCACAATGGGTTACCCCATGGCAGGCCACTTAAGTAAACAAGGATTTAAGGTAGTCATTTATAACCGCAGCGACGCCAAGGCGAAGGCTTGGTTGAGTGAGTATCAGGGGACTCAAGCTGCCACACCGGGGGATGCCGCAGCTCAAGCCGATATTATACTCACTTGTGTTGGTAACGATGAAGACGTGAGACAAGTTTATTGCGGCGAAAATGGCATTTTCGCCAAAGCGAAGGCCAATAGCATCTTGGTTGACCATACCACCGCCTCGGCAGGCCTAGCAAGAGAACTCTACGCCCAAGCCCAACAGCGGCAACTGCAATTTTTAGACGCCCCAGTGTCTGGTGGTGAGGCCGGAGCAATCAACGGTGCCTTAACTGTGATGGTAGGCGGAGAACAAACCGCCTTAGATAAAGTACAAGCGGTACTTAACAGCTACGCCAAAGCGGTTAATCTTGTCGGAGGTGCAGGCTATGGGCAACGCTGTAAAATGGTCAATCAGCTGTGTATTGCTGGGGTCTTGCAAGGCCTATCGGAAGCACTACAATTAGCAAAAGCGGCCGACTTGGACATCAATACGGTGGTCAATGTTCTTCAGCACGGTGCCGCCGGCAGTTGGCAGTTAGCAAATCGGGCAAACAGTATGGCTGACGACAAGTTTGATTTTGGTTTCGCGATCGATTGGATGCGCAAAGACTTAGCCATTTGTTTCGATGAAGCTGAAAATCTAGGAATTGATTTACCCCTTGCTAAACAAGTTGATGCGGAGTATGCGAAACTGCAACAGCGCGGTTACTCACGTAGCGATACCTCGGTACTGATTAAACAGTTTGATAAATAACCGATAAAAATACAAAAAAAACCTAAGGCCACAGGCCTTAGGTCAGTCACACGCGAGAACGTGAGTATTAGTTCAAAAGTTAAAAAACATTAGAAGTAAAACACATTGAGTACAATACAGCGGCACTAGAGGACTGATAACAAAGAGACAACTCTTGCCTTCATCCATGTATGGCACGTAGTGACTCGGAACTAGCAGCGTTGGCTCAAACTTATTCAAGCCCCTAAAACTGGCTTAAATACTGCTAACCACTGTATAATAGCTCAATTAATGACCAAGCCAGTGAATGAAATTTAAACAACTGTAAGGATAACGGTACAGCGATTCATAAGCGGATTCCGCTCAATGATTACAACAGAGCATCAAGCTTTCACTTGCACCGCTTCCAAAGCTAGACTAAGCTCGCGGCCAATCGCAGTAGCGACATACATTTTCCTGGCGAAATCACGCCACATTTATCAGATATAGGTAAGTCAATGACTATTATTGCCGTTCCCGAATTAGCTAAACCAGAAATTAGAAATCATCACAAACTACGCCACCTTAAAAAGATGGCGATAGGCCCTTTTGCTCAAACCTGTGCCGAAATTCGTTTCGTCACCGATATTGAAAAATTTGACAAAATTGAAGCAGCGCTAGTGCAAGCCCAACAGCAGCAAACTTGGGAATTATTTATTGCCTACTTTAATCAACAATATCATGTGGCAATCACCTTTTTGACTGAACAAACTCCGCTCGAAGAAGTATTAACCACCGCCACCGAAGTGATTACCGAACTTGCTGGTCCCGTTGAACTAGATATTTTAGCGGGTGATGCAAACTATGGAGACTGGGACAGCTGCTACGCAAACTAGTACGACTTAAACCATCACGTCGATTCAGTCCGGCGTGAACATCGCCCATCAACTCAGTTAGTTACCCTGCTCGACCAATGCTCTAATCTTGAATGCCTTCTCAAAATGATCGAGTTTATGTTCAAGGATCCACCAGCTTGCAGCTTCCATCAGCAATTGTGGATCATCATTTTTATTGGCAAAAAATGCGTAAAAAGACAAACCAACACTCTCGCCCTTCTGCTGGATCTTTTGCTCACATACCGTAATAATTTTATCGCGTAAAGTTTGACGCATCTTGAACTACCCATCGTTCGTTAAATAACATAGCGCTCATCAACTAAAATCGCCCTGCCAGCCTGGCGCAATCGCCAAACCCGACACGCCTGCTAATACCGAGCTGTCCTGCAAAGCTAATTGATATTCAGCGCCATTCAAAACATGCTCAGCCGAGCAATCAACATTCCATTGTCTTAATAGATATCCGGCCAATGCCGCACGCACAACTAAGCTTAAACAGCCATCTTGCATCGCATAATCAAGCTCAATCGCTAATGAGTTTTTAATACGGGGATGCGGCACCAAATTTAACTCAAGCATTTGATTCCATTGCTTATCATATTGTCGACCTTCCACAGTGGAGATGGAAGCATCGAGTAAGGCAAGCTGAGTAAAACGAGTACACACAAAATCTCTAAAACTCTGGCTCTGCCGATCAAAGGCGCGAACATGCCAACGATGACCGTTATTCACTAAACTATGCGGCACAATTTCGCGGCGAGTCTCCCCAGAAGAAACCGAAACATAAGCACAACTTAATGCCACTCGATGATGAATAGCGCGCATGATAGCAGCAATAAATTCTGCTTTAGGATGAATCAGACGAACCGCATCAAAGCAGCTATCGCTTGGTTCTAAAGGAAAAGATAAACCATCGCCAAATCCCTGCGACAACCCCGTTAATATCGCTTCTGGATTATGCGAAAACAACGGTTCAAATTGGTTTCTACGCAGGTAACGTCGGGCTTTATGGTCCAGCACCGCATTTGTCGGTGCGAGCTGTTTATAGGCAGCTAAATCACGGGTCGCTGCCGCTAATCCAGTCTGAAATCGACTAATCAGATCGCTACGACTCACTTCTCCAAAGTATTCCAAACTAAAATCAATAAAGGCCAAGCGAGTTCGTTGTCCATGATTTAGTTGCTTCAATTCCATCTCAAAAATCTCCATCTTCAACAATGGAAATACTATCAACAGCATACGCCATAGGCAATCATTATGATTAGGTGCATTTAAACATAAAGCAGCAAAGCCACTAAGTCGACATCTGTCGCTTTGCTAGGGGCCCCATTGAAGTGAATCACCGAATAAATGCGAAAAGGCACATCAGAGAGCAGTCAATGGGGCTGACATTTAGGCATTCAAACCCACCATCCCCTCTGCCGGATAACGATCGCCTGACAAAGGCATTTTTTCAATCTGCTGCTCTAAGGCGCTTTGTTCTTGAGCGGATAACACGATCTCGTGACTCACGCAATTCTCTTCTAAAAAGGATAAACGACGCGTTCCAGGAATCGGCACAATGTCATCTCCCTTAGACAATAACCAAGCCAAACAAAGTTGCGCCGGGCTGCATTGTTTTTGCTGCGCCATATCTGCGATAAAAGACGCAATGGGTTGATTCTCGGCCATCGCCTGCGCGGAAAAGCGTGGCAATATAGCCCGAAAGTCGCCTTGCTCAAAAGCTTGGTGTTGCCGAAACAAACCCGAGAGAAATCCACGCCCCAGCGGTGAATAAGGCACAAAGCCAATGCCTAATTCTCGGCAAGTCGGTAAGACTTGCTGTTCAACCTCCCTTGACCACAAAGAATACTCGGTTTGCACCGCTGTAATGGGATACACAGCATGCGCTCTTCGCAAGGTACTGGCGTTTACTTCGCACAAACCGATATGAGCAATTTTACCGGCTTTCACCAAGTCAACTAAACCCGCCATGGTTTCTTCAATGGGTTGCTCAACATCAATTCGATGCACATAATACAAGTCAATTTGCTCGACACCTAAGCGACGTAATGATGCTTCGCATGCTTGTCGTGCATAACTGGGATGATTATTGATACGACGACCATATTCTCCTGGTTCACGCACAATGCCAAACTTAGTGGCAATTTTTATATCGGCAGAACTTTGCGCAAGAAAACGACCAAGCAGCTGTTCGTTATGATGAGAACCATACATATCTGCACTGTCAAAAAAATTAATACCAAGCTCTACCGCGCGGGCTAATACCTTCATCGACTGCTCGTCATTCTTAGGGCCATAAAACTCGCTCATGCCCATACACCCTAAGCCCATAGATGACACCATCAAGGATTGCCCTAGTTGTCTTTGTTTCATATTCATTTCTCAGCTTATTGATCCAAAGCAAACATCATGTCATATTCCAAAAATGAAATATTTAGACAAAACTAGCAATCAATCTTCCAAAATTGAAAAAAGCATCGTTACACAACTGGTTTGGGATGATGCACGCTGCTTTCTGGCGCTCGCCAGAAATGGCACTTTGACAGCGTCAGCGCAAACCATGGGCATCGGTATCGCCACCTTGTCCCGACGAATAGAAAGGTTGGAGAAGGCTCTGGGACTTCCTCTATTTATACGCCAACAAACTGGTTACCTGCTCAGCGAAGAAGGAAAGGCGCTATTAAATAAAGCAGAACAAATGGAGGCAGCAAGCCAAGCATTTATCTCGGATGCAGAATGTAATCAAAGCTTATCGGGTAAAATTCGCCTTGCCACAGCGGAGAATTTAGCGAGCCATTTGATCCTGCCTGCGTTGCCTGCGTTTTATCAACAATACCCACAACTCAAATTAGAAATCCTCACCGGGATCCATACCAGTAACCTACACCGCAACGATGCCGATCTTGCATTACGAATGGTAAGGCCAAGCAGCGGTCACGTTAGTTTTAAACGCATCGGCCAACTCGGTTACGGGCTATACGCCAGCCTCGGATTTCTAGAACAGCAGCAATTAACGCCAAGCCATTCCGTAAACGAAAACGATGCATTCATTAGCTGGAATGACTCAGAAAGTCACCTACCTGCAGCGCAATGGGTGCAACAAATACTCAAAGGTTGTGAGCCAATACTAACCACAAGTTCTGTCGCTTCACAGGTCTCAGCTTGTTGCTCCGGTCTTGGTTTTGCGGTGCTACCTAACCTTCTTGCGGTCAAACAAGGTTTAGTACGTATCGATACAGATGTCGCCATAGATCAAGCTATTTATTTGGTGATCCAAGCCGATCTCTGCCATTCGCCAAGGATCAGAGCCATGGCAGACTTCTTAAGCGATTTAGTAAAGTCCAATCAACATCAACTGGAATAACCCGCAAATACCAATTAGATTGATGGACTTAAAGCCCCAGTCGGTGCTCTTTATACCACCTAAATATCGGGGACCGTGAAAGTGGTCGAGTGAATCTGGACACCATTTTATAATTGAGTCCGTACTTTCTCTATGACTCAATTTGACTCAATTTGGCTCAATTTTTTTAGGAATTGAAGCGACCATCACACTCGCAAAAATAATGCAGCCGCCTAAAACTTGTAACGCGGATAAGGATTCATTTAGCCAAATCACCGCAAAAATAGCACCAAACATCGGTTCACTGCCCATTAATAGTGAAACCTTGGTCGGGGATAACTTTCTCACCGCATGATTCTGCACAAAAAAAGCAAACAAGGTACAGCACACAACCAAATATCCCATGATCAACCAAAACTCGACATTCGTTGGAAATGTCATATTCAAACCCGAATTATATAAAATAACACCACCAGCACTGGCCGCGACAACTAAAGATTGAATGCAGGTAAGCGTTACGTTGGTAATGACCTTATCTTGAGTGATTCGCTTAGTCGTTGTCACCATCATCGCTCGAAGTAATGCCGCCGATAAAATAAAATAGTCACCTCGATTTAATGTTAATTCCAAGCCACTAGAATCGGTTAACAAGAAAACCCCGACAACGCTTGAGACCGCAAGGAAAAACATGCCCCTGCTGATAGCATTTTTGTTAATGAAGACTTCAACAAACGAAGTGAATATGACCGACAAACTGATCAAAAATGCAGCTTTACTCGCAGAGGTTTGAAATACTCCTGTCACTTCAAAAAAGAAAATTGCAGCCAAAATAGATCCCGTTGGAAAAGCAACTTTCCAATCTTTACTACGCCCCATGTAGATATCTCGAAGTGCCATCGGCAACAATGATAAAAAAGCAACCGAAAAACGGAGCATAATAAACACCATCACTGAGCTATAAATGAGCGCCTGCTTCGTTAAGCCATAACTGGTTCCCCAAAAAATAGCTACCGACAGAAGCGCAATTTCTAAGACGGGAACATAAAGTTTCCGGTGATTCTTTTTAGTCACTTTTACTTCGAGTTGTATGCTGTCATTCATAGTCGCTCCTTAAATTCAGATTAACGGTAAGTCGTTTGACACCAACAGTATCAATGAGTAACTTAAACGGAACAATACAGCTAATATGCAAAGGATAATTGCTCTGTGGACACAAATAGAATCATGAGTTTGATGCCCGAAATGGTCACCTTTGTAACAGTGATTGAACAAGGGAGCTTTTCTAAAGCGGCAGTCAAACTAGGCGTGATGCCCTCGTCTGTTAGCCGTTCAATCAGTAAACTTGAAAAGATGCTGGAACAAAAACTAATTGAAAGAACCACTCGAAGCTTACGTCTAACGAGTATTGGTGAAGATGTATTTCAACTTTGTCTTGATATGCTTAAATTTGCTAAACAAGCCGTTGATGCTGCGCAAGTCAATCAAAATACAGTGTCAGGAGACCTGACGGTTGCCGCGCCGAAAGCTTTAGCTCGTCAAGTTCTGATGCCAATAGTTTTAGCTTTTATTCGGATCTATCCCAATGTCTCGTTAAAATGGAAAATCGCTGATCATTATATTGACCCAATTGGGGGAGAAGTGGATCTCGTGATTCATATTACCGATAATCCTGTTGAAGGTTTAATTGCAAAAAAAATGGGCCGAGTGAAACGTATTGCTTGCGCTAATCTCAATTATATCCAACAACATGGCTTACCAACGCATCCAAATGATCTCATGGAGCATCAATGCATCGGTTATGGCGAAACGGCTGCTGATAATTCATGGACATTAAGTCATCACAATAAAAAACATACTATTAAAATTAAGGGACCTCTGGCGGTTAATCATAGTGAAATAAGAAGAGAAGCTGTATTGCAAGGTTTGGGGATTTCGATTTTCCCAGACTTTACCGTATCTAAATACCTCGACTCTGGGCAACTTATTCAAGTATTACCCGAATGGCATATCAAAGGAGATTACCAAGGAAATGTTGTTGCGCAGTATCCGCAATCAAAATATATTCCGAATCAACTTAAAGCCTTCATTGACTTTCTGACTGAACGCTATGACCATTCTAACTCATGACTCCCTTTGCTCCATTCCAAGCGCTGAATGTAGCTCTGTTTTATGCTTATCCCATAAGCTAAGGAGCAGGCACAACCAATCTGGTCATTTTGGCTTATCGCTCAGATCGTAAAAAGGTCTAATAGGAGAACCTACAAACGTTGAGATACAAACTATTGAGTCTAACGACGAGACACCAAAGAGCAGCGCCTATGGGCATTTTCCCATCTGCGAATGCCAATCAGATTCATTATATGAGCACCTGATTACCCAGCATAAATCTGTCGATAACCAGCCATGAAGAGCAGTAACTCATGGCTCTAATGACTGATACATCATGCAGTTAGCGGTGATTTAGGCCCGCAACAATCAACAGACAATGAGTTAGATTGGTATCTAACACCTAGGAAAGTTTTATGAATTCATTTCGGCAGTCAAATCATGAGTGAAGTCGTCACGCTGCTGGCCAATTGTGCTCAACTGGCAGAATGCCCACGCTGGGATCCAGAGCACCAGCTTCTATATTGGGTTGATATTGAGGCTGGCCGATTACACGCATTTGATCCCAAAACAGGACAAGATGATTTTTTGCAATTAGATGAAGAAATTGCTTGTTTCGCTATTCGGGAGAAAGGCGGCTTTGTTGCTGGCCTAAGATCAGGCTTGGTCACCATCGATTCTTTGCAAGGTGGTATCACGCCCATTGTCGATCCGGAGCAAGACAAACCACAACAACGCTTTAATGACGGCCGCTGTGATCCTGCTGGGCGTTTTATTGCTGGTACGTTGAATCCAAACAAAGATGCCTATAGTGGCCATTTCTATACGCTAGACATCGATCATTCAGTGCGTCAGATCGTAGGGGAAAATTGGACCTCGAACGGCCTAGCATTTAGTCCCGATGGTAAAACCCTTTATTACTCGGACACGCCACGTCATGTGGTATTTGCCTGTGATTATAATGTCGATACAGGGACAGTGAGTAAGCAACGTGAATTTATCCGCTTTCCTTATGGTTTTGGACGTCCCGATGGCGCAGCCGTTGATAGCGAAGGTTATTACTGGAGCGCGCTTTACGATGGAGGTCGAATTGTACGTATCAGTCCTGCGGGAAAAATAGTTGCAACGATTACGGTGCCAGCCAAAAAGCCAACGATGGTGGCGTTTGGTGGTGATTCGCTAAATACCTTATTTATTACCAGCGCTGATACAGATGATCCAGCAGAGAAGGCTCAGTATCCATTGTCTGGTAGCATATTTGCGATAAACTTAGCAGTGACAGGCTTGCTTGAACCGAAGTTTAAAGGCTAAAAGCTCAAGTATGGTGGGCATGAGATGACTCACAGGCAAATAGTCATCCCCCAGAAAATTAACGGCTTATATGGCGATTCAGCTCAGAATAACCCGTCACCAAAGCCGCTATGAGTCATATAACGCGAATAACTGCACCCCGCGATAAAGCAATGCAAACCTATAATCATGATGTAAATTGATGCATCATCGATCTTCCGGTTTTAGATGTTTAGCGCTTGCCGAAAATTGTTTCAGTTCTTCGATACTATATTTGCTATGCACTCTTTCAACTGAAGCAGGCTGGTGGCCAATACTTACGCCAGTGCGCCTCGCCATTTTAGGGCGAATAGGACGAGAGACAAAGCCACCACCACAATTTGGACATACATTTTCTAATATCTCACTTACACATGCGACACAGAAAGTGCATTCGTATGTGCAAATCATTGCCTCTGTAGAATCTGGCGCTAAATCTTTATCACAGCACTCACAATTAGGTCTAATTTGCAGCATATACTAACGCCAAGTTGATAAACATGAAGCTTCTGTATGCGCCGCTAAAAATAGAAGCAAAGCCACATAAAAAAACGTCATCGAGCCCACAATTGATAGATACTTTATTCAGGACGCTCTGCAAATTGAGGTAAGTCATCGTGAATATCATCCCATGATGCTTTACTGGCCACAAAAATATGACTCGCCTTTTCGACAGCGATGTCATCATCCAAAGTACCCACTCGAAGCCGCAAAATTTCCGGTATAGACATACGCTGACTATATATTGGCGAACCACAAGTGTCACAGAAAAAACGCTTCGCATCGTCTGACGAAGCATAGCTCCGTAAAAGGTGCTCTCCTGCCAGCAAATTAAAATCAAGCGACTTAACCGGAGCATTTAATGCGAAGGCAGAACCATTAGACTTTCGACATTTACTACAGTGACAAAACATGGCTGGATTTAGTTCTCCATTAATCTCGTAGCGGATCCCACCGCATAGACAACTGCCTTTCAAACTCATATTAGTTTCTCTCTTTACAAATCAACAAAAGTAATCAGACAGCCATCCTAACAACAGAATTTTCCACTGTCGAGAACCGGATAAGCATGGTTCAAAGCAAGCTAAATCGATAAGCTAAGTCTTAAAAAATCTATGGGCTATTTACGATCGAGAGGAGTATCCAATTGATTTAAAAACAGAATAAGCATCGACTACGAAAATTCTATGTCTAATGTATGCCGCGCATATTTATACCTGAACTATGTATGGGGCGCACAGGCATATCGCCTGCCAATATAGCCCCTGTTAAAATCACCAGTCACCATAATATTCAAACCTCAGTGAAGGTTTCAGGCGCCGCTCTTTGTTGGCTTCTAAAGCAAACCATCAAAGTATCAACCAACCCTCGTTGACACTTTGAGCCAAATAAATCGTGATAAACTTATCAAGCCTCGATAAGCGAAAATCTGCTTATAAATTGCCGACGCCTCCGTCGATCAACAATTCAGATCCGAGCATATAAGCTGACTCATCCGAGGCCATAAATACTGCAGCTTGTGCTAATTCCCACGGTGAGCCCATTCTTTTTAAGGGGACCAATGCTTTTACCTCTTCAATCAGAGTCTCGCGTTTTTCTTTCGACAAGCCAAATTTATTAAAAGCATCCGTTTGCGTTGGACCAGGGCTAATACTATTGACTCGGATCCCTCGCTCTTTGAGTTCGCCGGATAAGGTTCTCGCCAAAGAGATCAGCCCCGCTTTGCTGGCTGCGTAAACACTGCTTTGCGCTAAACCTATTTGAGCGGAAACACTACCACAGAGAATAATTGATGCAGAGTCGGATAATAGTGGTAACAGAGATTGAATCAGAAAAAATGGGCCTTTTAAGTTCGTATTCATCACTTGATCAAAACTAGTTTCATCCCAGTCTTCCAGGGGCTTATGGGTCACATCGCCAGCATTGATATAGACAATATCCAGCTTGGGAAATTCATCCATTAAACGCTGTGCTAATTCTGCTTGCTGCTCAACATTACAAGCATCACTTTTTAGAACTAAGGCCTGATTTCCCAACAGCGCTTGAGCATCAACTAAACCTGTTTCATTGCGACCAGTCACTGCGATAGTGGCACCTTCCAGCTGAAACTGTTTGGCCGTTTCTAAACCAATCCCGGCAGTACCACCAGTAATGAGTGCATATTTATTATGGAGTCGTTTTGTCATGAGCTTTACCTTCACAAGTTGCCTAAAGGGGAGGCACATATTATTATCCGACTTGTATCATTTAGATAGTAGGTACCAAATGGATACCAAAGAGATAATTAATATGAGAGACCAAAAACTTCAAAAAAACTCACGCTGCCCCATGGTAGATTTTGTCAATATCGTGTCCGGAAAATGGGCCATCCCAATTCTATACCGATTAATCATCACCGATGACGTGATTCGCTTCGGGGCTTTACAAAGAGCGATCGGTACGATTACTCAGAAAGAGCTGACCAAACAACTCAGAGCATTTGAAGTTTTAGGGATCGTATCAAGGCATGTATATCCAGAAATGCCACCTCGTGTCGAATATCAAATTACCGAGCTGGGTAAAACCTTAAAACCGACCCTCGATTTACTGGCACTCTGGATGAACGAACATCGGAAGGAGCTATTAACAAATATGCAAATTCAATCTGATAATACTTAAGCTCAAATACCGAAGAATTGAGTGGATGCTCATAGGATAATGAGCATCAGAGAGAAAACCTTGTTGTAGTCGAAAACCTAAGCTGGCCTCAACCCATTTACTCTTGAGTTTAGTCGTCTTTATTTAACACGATGCCGGTTTTGCTAATGGTAATTAAACCGTCTTTATATAAACGGCCAATAGCTTTTTTGAAGGTACCTTTACTCACCCCAAAAATGGCTGAAATCGCTTGTGGTGAACTTTTATCGCTGAGCGCCAAATAGCCCTGCTCTTCTCTTAACTTAGCTAAAATAGTATCGCCAATATCAATCGCTTTTTGAATACCGATGGGCTCTAAGCTCAAGTCGAGTTTTCGGTCATCACGTACTTTTTGAATATAACCACGGCAGGCATAACCAGCACGGATCCGCTTAAACACTTGGTCATAATACAATACGCCCCAATGCTGATGGTTAACCACCACTTTGTAGCCTAACTCCGTACGCCCAGCGACTAACAAATCCACTTTATCACCATCTTTGTAGTGATGGTCTGACTTATCAATATAACGATCTAATTTATTACTCGCAGCGATACGTTGTTCATTATCGAGGTAAACATAGACCACATAATGACGGTCGACTTCCATCGGTTGCTGCTGCTCTGCAAAAGGCAAGAACAGATCTTTATCTAGACCCCAATCGAGAAAAATACCGACATCATTAATATCTTTCACTCGCAAGTTAGCGCACTGGCCCACTTGCACCTGCGGATGCTGTAAAGTGGCGATGAGGTTACGCTCACTATCACGATAAACAAATACCGATAAGCTATCTCCAAGCGCCAGCTCGGGCTGCACTTCTTTGGATGGTAATAATACATCGCCAAACTCGCCACCATCTAGGTAGGCACCTAAGTCAGCCATTTCAATCACGGCTAATTGATTAAGGCGTCCAATTTCCAACATGCTCACTCTCTTGTTACGTTCAACCGACTCCTGCTGAGCCAAGATGTCAGTATAACATGCTAAAAACGAATTCTAACTAATGCCCTCACTTTAATACAAAGGCTTCGCTAAGCGGGTTTAAGAGTGTTCACAATGGTTAAAACCTGCAAACTAACATCCGATTCAATTTTGGTAGCGAGCTGATAGGCCGATTCCACTTGAGCTTTCACAGTGTTCATTTTACTGCTGAAACTTCCCATGTGTTGACTCTGCTCACGAATGAATTGGCCTGCTTGATGCGCCACTTTTACCGAAGTTTGTGCCTGCTCCCTTACTTGATAAGTAGTTTCCATCAACTTAGAGGATATTTGTTGTTGATGTTCACTGGCCTGTTCAATCCCGCCAATATTCACCTCTAGCTCAGATGACGAGCGCTTAAGATGCTGTAAAATGGCGGTGATTTCTTCCAGCGACGTTTGGGTCCGCATCGATAAACTTCTCACCTCTTCGGCCACAACCGAGAAACCACGGCCGTGCTCTCCGGCCCGCGCCGCTTCGATTGCCGCGTTTAGAGCCAACAAGTTAGTTTGGTCTGCAATATTGCGGATCACATCCAAAATGGCACTTACATCACTGACCGCTCCCACCAAACTGGCTAAAGAAGCGCGACCCTGAACAACCGCAGTACTGGTTCGCTGATTGGCATCAATAACTTGAGCCACATCTTGCTGGGATTCATTCATCGCATGTTCGGTCGCGTTTGCATTATGCTCCACATCACTGGAAATTTGATTTAACTGCTCGGTCAATTTCCCTAGTTGCACCATCAACAGTTGCGACTCAGAGACCTGATGATCAGTTTGCTCAGAAGTTAAATAGACTTGGCGCACCTGTTCAGAAACAGCGTCAAGTGAATTGGAAACCACCGACAACTGTTGATTTTTAAGTTTCTCTAACTGCTCTTGTTTGGCCAGCAACTGGTTAAAGAAAGTCGCGATTTCACCTATTTCAGTGTTATCACGTCTCACTCTTAAGCGTTCGATCAGGCCATTTTGTACCAACATAGCAAAGCCATTTCGTAACTCGCGCAAAGGTGTTAGCACCGTGCGCTTCATAACCCATTGCATCACTACCGCAATCAATAAAATCAAGCCCGCCACACTATAAAGAGTCGCTGCCACTCGCTGCATCACCGCATCTCGCTGTTCGAGCACTTGCAGCTCAGCTTGGTCAATCTGTTGAGTCAACTGGTTTATATCAGCAAGCAGTGCCTCACGCATGATGTTTCGCTGCTGAATTAGCTCAGCAGAAGAGTTGAGCTCTTTCGGATAACGTTGAATTAGGCTGTTAAGTTCAGCCTTTATCTCTTTGACTAAATCGACTGCCTCATCAGGATCTCCGAGCGAAAACTCATCCACTTCAACCTCACTCATCACGCCCAGTAAAGGTAGTTTATTGACTAATTCAAATTGTTGTCCGAGCTGTTGAAGCGCATCATCGTAAGCCTGCTTACTTTGAGCCGAAGCACTCGCGAAGTAGCGATTGCGCTGCATCGACAAAGACGCCACCATATTCAGCAATTCACTGCCACCAGTGATATAGGCCTTGGCTGAATCGTCATATTTTGCCGCTAAACCGTAATCAATAAAACTATCGGCCCAGCCTCGCATCTCTCGCTCAGCATTAATCAATAAACCCTGCTCATTGCCGCTTAATTTACCCAGAGCCAAGTAGCGAGTATGCAAAGACTCAAGCAGTTCATTCAACTGCTGAGATAAATGACTAAGTTTCAACCCTTCAGTACGAGCCACTAAATCTTCTAGTAAACTCTCTGCATCACTCAATTCGATGGCATTACCAGTGCTTAAATAGCGATTCACCTTTGCCACTAAGTGCTGATTAAATTGTGACTTGAGCGACTGATAGTGCTGCAACTGTTGGTTTGATACATTCAACTTCGCTAAAGAAAAATAGAGGGCAACAATCAGTATCGAGCTCACTGCCAGTAAGGAAAAAGCAGATAAGCTTGAAAACTTTGAAACTCGCATAAAAACTCCTAATACAACTAACGAAGCGCTAAAGCCGCTCTGGCATTCGAGGGGTCATTGACCTTTCGAATTTAACTTTCGCTCAATTTTAAGGTTTCTTGAGCTCTGTGCAGGTCAGCGGTGTTCAACAAGTAACGAGCAACCAAGCAGCAAAACGTTTGGCGAAACCCTCTAAGCAATGCTGATAATGAACGCCGTCAGCAAGCACGACTAAGCCATCCAAAACAATCACAAATCGTCGACCGATGTTCATGTTATTGGCAGCTATTAGGCTCCAAATTAAGTGGCGATATTATGAAGGAATTATGACAAATTAATGACAGCAAAAACGAGGCGAAGAGATCACACAAAGATCCAACCAAACGCTAACATCGGCTCAATCATATTGCTCATTTAGAGGGTGATAGGCACACAAAGCTGTAACTCAAAGCGTTCTTCAGGATCAATAAACTGACATTGTTTATAACGTACAAAGGCCGGAATATTACCCATACGATAACCGCTATTCGGTAACCATTGCATATAAAACTGATGCAGCATTGGCAGTAACTCTCCATATTGTCCAGCCACTTCCAGAGTTGCATGCATGCCGCCAGGAATCGTTAAACAACTTACAGGGCCACGGCGAATAAACGGAGTGTCCACAGCAAGACAAGCAACATAGTGGCATAAGGGGGCAGGCACGATATCGGGATTAGAATGGTATAAGCCCAAAAGCTTGTCCTGACTCCAATCAATCTTCTGACTATCGGCCCAAACCTGAAGCTTTTCGTAGGCTTGGCGAATGCTGCGATCGTAGCCTTGATGGCGCACATAAGCCACAGTTTGCGCCTCTAAACGCCGAACACTTACCACTGGTAAACTAAGCGTTTGTGCCTGTCGCATCCGTTGCTGTAATTCTTCACTCCAACTTTGCTGATAGTTTGCTTGACTATAAACACTGTAGCCTCCTTCGCGCCATTGCCGAGGAGATTGCCCAAAATGTTTCTTAAAAGCCTGAGAAAAAGAGGCTGGAGATTGAAAACCGCAACTTAGAGCTGCATCTTGCACCGTCAAATGAGGTGAAAAAATCAGTAAGTTGGCACAACGCTCTAAACGCGTACGCCGAATATAATCGTTCACACTTTCCCCGGTAAGTTGTTTAAAACAACGATGAAAATGAAACGGCGAATAAGCGGCGATAGCAGCTAAGGCTTTGGCATTCAGCGGCTCGGCAATGGTTTGATGAATATAATAAAGCACGTCATTGATCCGGCTTTGTCTATTTACATCGGTATTCAATGACATAGCACTTCCTAAAAGTATTCGCTCAACACATTTATCCAAAAATAGCACAAATGGACAAGAGTTTGCACATAAATACTAATGCCTTATTGGGCTGAGATCTGTAATGATGTGCCCCTGTAAACGCAACCTAACAACCATAATAGAGCAGCTCATGATAGAACAAAGCAATCGGGTAAAGCAGACCAAAGAGTCTTACATCCGTAATATCCTAAAAGTAATCCAGCAACCTGGTATGCTTTCGCTGGCTGGCGGTTTGCCAGACGCCAGCCGTTTTCCGCAAGCTATCTTGGCGCAAGCAGCCGCCGAGCTTGCCGAACAACCAAGCATTTATCAATACGGTGCCACCGAAGGACTAAGCGAACTACGCAATTGGTTACTTGAACATGTCGCGCTGGCCGATGACGTAATGGTCACCAGCGGTTCACAACAGGCTCTGGACTTAATTGCGCGCTGTTACTTAAACCCTGGCGACCAAGTCCTTTGCGAAGCGCCCAGTTATTTAGGCGCATTACAAATATTCGACCTTGCCGAAGCACAAACGCTAACGGTAAAGAGTGAATCAGATGGCCCCAACTTGGCAGAGCTGGAACAGCTATTAGCAAGCCAGAAAATCAAGTTATTCTATGCCGTTCCCGATTTTCAAAACCCAAGCAGCTGCTGCTGGAGCCTAGCCAAGCGCCAAGCAGTGGCCGAACTGCTCGCCAAGTACAAGGTTGCCTTTATTGAAGACGCCCCATACCGAGAGTTACGTTTTGAAGGCGCAAGCTTACCGACCGTCACCGAGCTCTGTGATGGGGATGCTTTTTACCTAGGCTCATTTTCTAAAATCGCCACCCCAAGTATGCGGGTAGGTTATGTAATGACCTCCAAAGAATTGCTCGCGCCACTGAAGAAAGTAAAACAAGCCAGTGATTTACACTCTGCGCTACCAATGCAAAAAATGTTGTTATCGACCATTTGCCACCCTGATTTTAAGCAGCATCTGGAACAATTAACCCAGCATTATCGCAGCCGAAGAGACGCGCTGGTAAACGCCCTCAACACGCATCTCAGTGACTATGTTGAATTTACGATACCTGAAGGCGGAATGTTTGTCTGGTGCCACCTAAAACGACACCAAGCCCATCAGATAGCCGCCGCAGCTCTAAAAGAAAAAGTCGCGGTGGTTCCGGGTGATGAGTTTTGGCCAGCCAATAGCGAAATTCACGACCAAGCAATCCGCTTGAACTATACTGCCCTCGACGCTCCGCAGTTAGAGCAAGCAGTCATCCGCTTAGCAAGAGTCATGCAACAAAGCGATATCACCGCGGAGTAAGATAAACTCAATAGTCTTTACTTCTTAAATATAACCCAAAGAAGTAAAGACCTATTGCGCTTCGAATGGCTTGATATGGACACCAACTACAACCTGAATAAAGCCCTCAGAATAAATCGAACACAGTTGTTTAAACAGCCGCTTCAACCATAAGGTGACTCTCGATATAGCGGGCGCGCTTCTTATCTTTTAGCTGGGTTAAATCAACCAAGACCAAACCATCAATACATTGGTTAAAATCAGGGTCAACATTAAAGTCGATAAATTGTACACCGCCTCGATGACATAATTCCGTATATTGCTTAAACAGAGTGGGTACAGCGGTTCCCATACTGGCAAGCGCACTTTTTAACTGGGCAAAGTCGGCCTTATAATCCTCGCCAGAAAACGAAATATGAATATTATTCTTGATCTGTTTCGCCCGCTGGTAAGGCTGACGCGAACGGGCAAATACCTGTGTTGCCGGAAAATAAGTTTGGTAGAAATAAATGAGTAAGTCTCGACCCGCTTCCGGCATGGCCGCACTTATGCTGACCGGGCCAAACAAATAACGATACTGTGGATGACGGGCCAAGAACGCACCAATCCCTAACCATAAGTAATCTAAACTTCGCTTTCCCCAGTACTTTGGCTGAACAAAGCTTCGCCCAAGCTCTATACCTGATTCAAGAAAACCACAGCTGTTAAGATCATATTCAAAGAGTGAATGGCTATACAGAGCCTCTACCCCCAGTTGCTTTATTTGACGTTGACTATCGGCAAAACGATAAGCACCGGCAATTTCTAACTCTTCGGTATCCCAGAGGATCAAGTGCATATAGTGGGCATCATATTTGTCGGTATCGTTACGCCGTCCCGTTCCCTCACCCACAGCCCTGAAAGCCAATTCACGTAAACGACCTAACTCCGACAAAATCACTGGTTGTGTATTCCCATAACAAATATAAATCCCCTTTCCATCGGGAGTCTCTCCGATTTTTTCGAGTTGCTTAATCGCTTGTTTGAGAGGAAGGCGTTGTTCAGGGTGGGCTATTGCTGCTTCTGTTTGAAATAGACCTTTTTTATTATTGCCAATTCGATAGAGGTGCTTTTTTAATAACTGAGCCTGAGTCGAACGCTCTAACCCACTCAAACCAAAACTTTTAACTGGGATCTGCTCACCAACCACCATCGAAAAAACCTTATTTCGATGGAAAAAAAGCTCTTTCACCAATAACAGCGTCGACAAGGGACGATAGATTAAGGAGCTAATATAGAACAACCCGCTATTTTTAGCTTTTACACAGATGGGGAGCAAAGGTGTATTGGTTTTCTTCGCAATACTCACAAAACCTTTAGTCCACTTACCATCGAGCACCTTAATGCCCTTGAGTCGCGATACTTCCCCCGCAGGAAAAATGATCACAGCGCCTTCATCATCGAGTAATGTTCTAATCGCATTTAATTGCTTACGTTGGCTATTGCCTCGCATATTATCTACGGGTAACAACAAATCAGCCAAAGGCTCAATCGCAGAAAGAATTTCGTTAGCCACAATTTTAACATCATGGCGCACTTGGCTTACCAGATGTAATAGCGCCAAACCATCGATGGAACCAATAGGATGATTGGCAATAATGATGATCCGACCTTCACTAGGGATCCGCTCATGCTCATTCTGGTTAACTCGGTAACTTATATTTAATTCAGTAAACACTTGCTCAATAAATGCAACTCCCTTTAAATGGGGATGTTTATCGGCAAACGCTTGAAATTCATCTTCAAACAGTATTTTTGAAAAGAACCACTTCGCTAAGCGATGGCGACGCGGGTGCTGAACTAAGCTAGGAAAATGTTGATTGAGTACTTGTTGCGCAGAAATCATGATTCTCTCCCTGTATTCGTCGCTAGGCTAGAAGCCAAACATGACAAACAAGCAACAGAAAAATGGCAATTATATGACAAGCAATAAGCAACAAGAGGAATCACAGGGGGAGAGGAAATGCCAAAACTAGCGGCGAAAAACAAGCTTTTTATCGGCTGCGAACAAGCCCATACGGTTTTATATCTGCACAGCAGTTTACCAAACTTACCGGAAAATTTTGAGCAACTTGATTCCGCTATATTGACTCAGCAACTACTGCTCAACAACAATAACAATTGGCGAAAAATATTAACGATCTATGCCAAGCTAACAGCACCAGATGATAACTGGAGGGAATACCTACAACAGGGCTTACTGGCAGAGCAACAAATCAACTTTGGCGACAAAATAGTCAGCAAAGCAAAACAACACATCATTGCAGGTAAAAACAATTGGCAACGATTTGACCATATCGTGCAGCCCAAAGATGTTATAAGTCATAAAAAATTACAATTTATCGCCGCGAATATTTTACTCTGTCCCTACCCCGATTACCGCCAGTTCCCCAATATTTTAGTCGCCGAATACCGACGCTGGCAAGAAGAAGCTAAGAGGGAAGATTTCTAGGTTACTGAAACATATACAAGTTTACAAACTTCATATCTAGCTAAAAAAACAAACCCCTTACTGATAAAACTAACAAAAACAACAGCATAGCTGATCCTTGACAAATTAGCTAGCTGTCATATTTGACAGTTTAAATTATCAACAAGCTGAATTGTACTCATAGCATCATCATAAGGAGATGCTCATGAACTACGTTAACGGCCTTGCCGAACAATTACCAGCAACCACCATGAATCACTTAAATCATTATCGGCATCAAGTCTTCGTTGAAATGCTTGGCTGGGAACTGAATACCCCAAAAGGCATCGAGCAAGACCAATTTGACCGCGACGATACTGTCTATGTTATCGCTAAAAATGAGAAAAATAACATCAGTGGCTGCGCACGCCTGCTTCCGACAACTCAACCTTACTTATTAGAAGAAGTCTTTCCCGAACTACTCAATGGCCTGCCTTGTCCAAAACAAGATGACATTTGGGAACTATCTCGCTTTGCCGCTGTAGATTTTGACAATGATAACGAAGCGCCAACTCAACTGATGTCTAGTCAAGCACTCGGCTTACTCACAGCAGCCATCGAGTGTGCCAAACAGCATGGTGCCAAACGGCTTATTTCAGTGTCACCTTTAGGCATCGAACGGATGCTCCGTCATGCTGGATTTCGTCATCACCGAGCCGGCCCTCCAAAAATTCTCAACGGTTACGCTCTATTTGCCTGTTACATCGATATTAACTAACGCAACTTCATTGGAGACTCACGGTAACGCTTACTGATCGCCTCCGCGGTAATCTTTTGCCATGGTAAAAGATTGATTACGGTTATCAATAGCTCATCATTTCGACGAGGGCTCACATCAAGCCCTTGTTCTAATAACTGAATATTACTTCGCGGTAAGGCTTTCACACAACACGTCATTTGGCCGTCACGCCATAACCAATGCCAATCCCAACCGAGGGTGATCGCGCACCTATTTTCAAATAACCATTCGGTGTACCCCGAAAATGAGGCTCGTTCACTTTCAAAATCTACCGCGCTAACACTATCTAAACCCGATATTATATGCTCAAATGTCAATGCTGATAGCTGCTCTACAGTCAAACGAACTAAACCATCAGGGCAAGGCGTGACTAAATAATCAATAGCTTTGACAACAATTTGTCTACTTTCCCGTATTTTCATTATTTATTTTTAGTTATATGAAGCTTAGCTCATAAAAACACGCGCAAAATTTCGCTTCAATTGTCAACATTAACAGTTGCGCTATACTCAATTTTAAACAGGTTTATATTTATGCGTCATATTTGCATAGTTACAGGAAGATAAAGGATTCATGGAAGCTTGGTTAGAAGAACAATTCTGTTTACTAGAGCTGCAAGGCTCAAGTAGCGATTTTTTTGCTGAACTATCAAAAATCACCAATGCATTAGGCTTTGATTTTTGCGCCTATGGTCTACGGATCCCCTATCCATTATCAGCGCCTCGCACCGAAATGCTCAATAATTACCCGACAATATGGCAGCAAACCTATAAAGAAAATAACTATCTGGAGATTGATCCCACAGTACATCACGGCATGACCTCGCAACTCCCTATCGTTTGGAGTGACCAGTTATTTGCTCAAACACCAGATTTAATGGAAGACGCTCGAGCCGTAGGTTTAGAATATGGCTGGGCTCAATCATCAAGACAAGCCAACGGCACAGTCGGAATGTTAACACTGGCAAGATCAACAGAAATGCTATCACCCGCAGAGTTAGTTCGCTATCGCTACCAACTGCTCTGGTTAACTCAGGTTACCCATCACGGTTTATCCGCTAGAATCACTGCCGAAAAGCTTCAGATCCCGGTACTTAGTCAGCGAGAACTAGAAATGCTGAAGTGGACAGCAGATGGCAAGACATCAGAAGAAATTGCAACGATTTTAAGCATCACTGCTCGTACCGTGAATTTTCATATAAGCCAAGCAATGCGTAAACTCGAAGTCGTCAACAAAACTGCGGCAACGGTTAAGGCTGCGGTCATGGGGCTGATTTAATCCAGTAAAAACATTAGCAGTCAAAATAAATTGTAGGCAACTCTGTTTCATGAACCATGATGAGTTGAGATAACAAGAGTTGAACCTCGATGCGAAGAGTGCCGAGTGAACAAATTTAATCACGATCCGACTTCCTAGCCAAAAATAAAAGCCGACATACCTTCACTTCAGTAAACCTTCAAGTTTGCACTTACTTCATTCATTCCATATCCGCTCATGATGCTATAAATTAGAATTTTTCAGCAAATCCAGCTTCATCGAAATAAACCTTAATCAACAGCCAAAATATTCACAAAATTCTAACTGCCGCTAAAGTTCATCAGCAACTATAATCGTTACACTTTCTTTTATTGTATTTGTGAATCATGATCTTAGATTTTAATTCAGCCTTATATCAATTCGGCTTAATCGCAGTGTTTGTGTTTGCCTTAACTGGCGCTTTAGCGGCCGCCAAACGCGAATTGGATATACTTGCCTTTGTTTTTGTGGGTATCGTCACGGGCATTGGCGGTGGAACGATTCGCGATCTCTTACTACAAACCGAAAAAATATTTTGGATTGCTGATCCTAGTTATCTAAGCGTATGTATAACCGCATCGGTCATGACTTATTTCTTCGCCCATTGGGTGATTAGAATTGACCGGTTTTTATTGTGGCTAGATGCTGCGGGTATCGCCTTGTTTGCGGTACTCGGCACCAGCAAAGCACTGAGTTATGAAGCTACGCCTCTGGTCGCCATACTCATGGGGGTGATTAGCTCTACGCTTGGCTCAGCGATTCGCGACTTAATGTTACAGACAAAACTCGTGATTTTTGAACCAGAAATCTACGTAACTGTTTGTCTACTTGGCAGTACCAGCTATGTACTATTAGGCCTATTAGGCGTCAACGAAGTCCATAATATTTTGTTATCAAGCAGCGCTGCGTTCTTACTTCGTGTATTAGCGCTCCACTTTGAGCTTCGCTTTCCCAGCTTCAAACTATCTAAGTTACAAAACCGGGAAATCAGAAAACAACAAAACAAGCCTTAGGCATGCTCGCCAATAGCGTTCACATGAAATACGTGCTCGATAGCCGCGATCGCATCTAACATCTGCTGAGTTGCAGGAATATCAATATCCATCAGCGTATAAGCGATATCGTTACGGCTTTTATTCAGCATATCGACCACATTAATATTCATATCCGATAATAACGCTAATACCTGGCTTAATATTTTGGGCACGTTGTCATTGGCAAAAGCAATTCGGTAGCCTTCACTGCGACTTAATTTAATACTGGGAAAATTCACCGAGTTGTGAATATTGCCATTCTCCAAAAAGTCGATGAGTTGACGAGCCGCCATAACCGCGCAATTTTGTTCCGCCTCTTGAGTGCTCGCGCCCAAATGTGGCAGCATTAAAATTTTGGAGTGCTTCATTAAATTCACACTGGGAAAATCAGTTACATACAGAGATAAGTGCTGCTGGTCCAAGGCCGTTAAGAGTGCATCTTCCTCAACGATGCTACCACGAGCAAAATTAAGTAATATGGCACCTCGTTTGAATTCACCGGTATTATCTCCATTAATCAGGCCTTGCGTATGTTGATTGGCAGGCACATGAAGGGTGACATAATCACTAGCATTTAATAACTGCTTCAGTTCTTCGGCACATTCAATCTCTGAAGATAGGCGCCATGCTGCTTGAATACTTAAGGCGGGATCAAAACCCACCACTTTCATCCCCAAAGCTAAAGCGGCGTGAGCAACGGCCGCACCAATCGCTCCGAGCCCGATGACGCCTAAAGTTTTCCCTGCTAATTCAGAGCCCACAAAACGCTTCTTTTCTTGCTCGACACTCAGCGCAAGCGCCTTCGCATCCATGGTGGGTAATAAAGAGTCAATAAACTGCCAACCAGAGACCACGTTACGAGCACTGATTAACATCCCGCCTAATACTAATTCTTTAACCGCATTGGCATTAGCCCCTGGTGTATTAAATACAACAACCCCTTGCTTGGTACAACGTTCAATCGGAATGTTATTCACGCCGGCACCACAACGTGCGATAGCTTTGACCGCTTTGGGAATATCAAAGTCATGCAAATTGGCGCTGCGTAACATAATGGCATCCGCTGTCGCTAACTCTGCTGCGACTTGATAGTCACTTGAAAAACAAGCCAGCCCTTGCGGATGAATATGATTGATAGTACGAATACTCGGCATACAGTTTCTCCCTAAACAACCTAAATGATGTTTCCGTGACAAACTGCAGCACGAAAGAATAACTAAATAGTTTCCTTAAAACTTAAAGGCACACCTGAGCATAAGCCCACTTTAACCATGGCATCAACGCTTGCAAATCTTGTTGTTCTACAGTGGCGCCACACCAAATACGCAGTCCCGCAGGAGCGTCTCTATAGGCTCCGATATCGAAAGCAACCTGCTCTTGCTCAAGCAAACTCATGATCTCTTTTACTTGGTCAGGGCTAGCATCGAGAGTCAAACAGACACTGGTATTAGAGAGTGTGTTCTCTTGTTGAGCGAGAAAATGGATCCAATCATTTTCAGCGACAAATTGCTTTAAGACTTGGAGGTTTTGCTGCGATTTATTAATACTTTCGGCAACTCCGCCCATCGATTCAACCCACTGGAGTGCATCGACATAGTCTGCCACACATAACATCGACGGCGTGTTAATCGTTTCGCCTTTGAAGATACCTTCAATGAGTTTTCCTCCTTGAGTTAAACGAAAAATTTTGGGCATAGGCCAGCTAGGTTGATAACTTTCTAAACGTTCAACAGCCCGTGGACTAAGAATAATCACCCCATGAGCCCCTTCTCCACCGAGTACTTTTTGCCAACTAAATGTAACCACATCTAGTTTTTCCCAAGGGAGGGGCATCGCAAATACCGCCGAAGTAGCATCACAAATGGTGAGCCCTTCGCGTTGACTATCAATCCAATCTCCATTCGGTACAGCGACACCAGAAGTGGTGCCGTTCCAAGTGAAAATACAATCATGTTCCGAGTTTGCTTGATGTAGATCTGGTAGCAAACCGTAATCACAGCTGTAATGCTGGACCTGCTCTAACTTAAGTTGCTTAATCACATCGGTAAACCAACCTTTACCAAATGACTCCCAACTGAAAATATCCACCGCTCTGGGGCCTAGCAAAGACCACATAGCCATCTCCATGGCGCCCGTATCAGACCCTGGAACAATCCCCACCCGATATCCTTCGGGTAACAACAGTAACTGTTGAGTGAGTTCAATTGCTTGGGAAAGAGTCGCTTTGCCTATTTTACTTCGATGGGAGCGTCCAAGTGTCTCAATATTCAACTCAGCTAATTGATAGCCAGGCCTTTTGGCACAAGGGCCTGAAGAAAAATTGGGGCAATTTGGTTTCAACTGGGGTTTCATTATTGGTCCTTGTAAACAAGAGCATTGAAGGAAATAGAAATAAACTGAGGCAGTATATGTCAGACCCAAGACGCATAAAATGATTTAGAGCCAATTTTGTTTGCGAGGTAAAACTTCAAGATAATCAATGGACTTAAAACAGCAAACCATTACAATCAAGCGTATAAACGGCAAATAAACGCTGAGTGCGCTATGTTTAACTAGTTACTTGCTATTTACTACTAGCGACTACCCCAATCTCCTTTGCAAACCCTGTATATATCGTTACCATTCATCCATAAACCGTTAAATAGCGATAAAATGTGAATCGATTTATTCCCCAATACTGCCCTCAATGTGGTCAAGCGAAGCTACAGCAAATCGATGTTAAACAGTGGTCTTGCAACAGCTGCCAATTTGTATATTTTCACAATATGGCCTCAACCGCGGGGGCTATATTACTCTACCAACAACAAGTACTGCTGGTTTCCAGAGCGGTTAAACCGCAAAAAGGCGATTGGGATCTACCGGGCGGCTTCGTTGAATATGGGGAAAGTTTAGAGCAAGGTTTACAACGCGAATTATATGAAGAATTACAACTATCGGTAGAACTACAATCGCTGCAATATTTTGGATCTTTCGCCAATCGTTACCATTATAAACAGGTGCTTTATCATACTTGCGACAGTTTTTTCAGCTGTAAGCTGAATCAGCAGCCCAATCTAAAAGCCTTAGATGATGTCGCAACTTGGCAGTGGCATCCTATTGCAGCACTTCCCTTTCATAAAATAGCCTTCAGCTCTGTACATCAAGCCCTGCTGCAATTGCAGACTCAAGTTCAAACGGTCTGATGACCGGCTCAGCATAAACGGCATCTTCTTAATACCTTGCTTTGGATGAATGTAGCGAGTCTTTCGGCTTGTAACTTAAGCACTAACTGTCAAGTATAATGCGTGAAATATATCGGATAAAACCAGATGCTTACAGCACTCACTATTTAAGTTCAAGTACCCTAACCTTTCAACAAAATCACATCTACACTGCACTCATTCTAATCACACCAATCACCAGCGCATACGCCCTTCGCTTTACTCATCCGACCAGATATGTTAAACAGATGTAAACAGTTTGAGTGTGAGATTTACTATGAATTTATATTTTCGTTTATTCAGTCTGCTATTTCGTCACTGGTTCAGCTCAAAATCAGCAGCGTCAGTCAGCGAAGACTTTGTTATCTCCCTACGGGCGCTACCCTTTGACTGTGATGCCAATATGCACCTAACCAACTCCCGCTATCTCGCCTTCGGAGACTTGGGGCGGATCGACATGATGCTAAAAACAGGATTGGCTGCCGCGAGTCTTAAACAACGTTGGTTAGGCGTAGTGAATGCTCAGTCGATCACTTATATCAGACCCATTAAACCACTCAGCAAACTAGAGTTGCATAGTAAATTACTCGGTTGGGATGAAAAATATTGGTACTTTGAACATCGTTTCATTGGTCAAGATACCTTGTATGCCAGTATCTTGGTTCGGGGGGTATTTATTCGAGGAAAATCTGTCATAACGATGACCGATTTACTTCATCTAATCGGCGATACACAGCCATCACCAGAGCTCCCCTTAAGGGTGATACACTGGAAGCAGCTGCTCTCCACCAAAAAGCAAGAATCAGCGGTGGTACTGCAACAATAGCTTGAACACATACGCTAAACCCAAATTCCATGACAGGCCTAAGCGTATTCAATCTTTCAAAATAACGCTTACTGACTAAGCCGTTTGCTCATGGTACTCGCCATGCTAAGTAGCCCCCAAAAGAGCCACTGGTCTTAGAGATTTCTTTAAAAATGGAGCGCTGTCCACCATACTCAAGTTTAAAGCTAATCATTCGTAGCCTTATGAAAACATTCCAACTGCAACTCAACACGATTTTTACAGTGCTATGCATCTATGTTTTCGGTAATCATCTCGTACAGGCGAAACAAATATCACTTGCGATGAGCAGATCGATCCCGCCTTATATCATTGAACAACCTCAGTCGGGTATACAACTAGATATCATTAGGCAAGCTTTCCTAATTGCAGGGCATCAAGTAAAGCAAGTGGTTTTTACTTCAAATTTACGAGCTGAACGATTGATGGAAAAACTTATGGTCGATGCCATCGTTAATGCCCCTACTACCAGTAGAAATTTTTACCTTTCTGAACCCGTAATATTTTACCTAAATACAGCTATCACCCTTAAAGCGAGGGCATTGCCGCTAAACCATGTGGCTCAACTCAGCCAGTATAAAGTGATGGCTTTTAAGAATGCGATAAACTCTCTTGGCGAAGACTACACTAAAGCGATTAGCAGAAGTGAACTGTACACCGAAGTGGCTAATCAACATGCTCAACTAGAACGCCTCTACCGCGGCCAAGTGGACGTGATCATCATTGATAAACGTATCTTTGTCTACCTTAACCAAACCCGAATGCCCGCAGGTCAACAACTCCCAGAAGTAAGCTTTCACGATATATTACCCATTTCACCTCGTTTACTTGGATTTCACAACGAACAGCTTAGAAATCAATTTAACCACGGATTAAAGAAATTAAAAAACCAACAGCCTCAACTTTTCAAATAAAAATTGAATGATTATTTGAACTTGGAGAAAGAGATTACCAATCAAATGATTAATATATATAATTTAGTATTACAAATGACAAAATGTTTAATAACCCATTCTAAAAACGATAAAATAAAACCACTTAATGATAGAAAAGACACTAAAGTTCTGATATAAAAAAGAGAATAATCGCTAGTAAAGACTTTTTATCAGAGCAAGCTGTTATTTTTATTTAATATAAACCTCAAAATAAATAAATGTGTCATGTATAGACGTTACATTTACTTTGAAAAGGTTATCATGGGCTATCTAATCTCGTTGTAAGGAAACATTGGAGATGTCTGAAAACCGTTATTCTCATACTTCCAGTAACCGCCTCGTCAGGCGTACAGTTGCCCTTGTCTTGGCTGGAGGCAAAGGCACTCGGCTAAAGCAATTAACCAGTAGAGTCGCAAAACCAGCGGTATCATTCGGAGGAAAATATCGAATTATCGATTTCACGCTATCGAATTGTATAAACTCTGGCGTGCGTAATATCGGTGTATTAACCCAATACATGGCCCACGACCTGATTATGCACCTGCAATCGGGCTGGCAAATTCAAAACCCGGCACTCAATGAGCGAGTGTCAATTATTCCCGCACAACAGCGCACTGGAGAAAACTGGTATCGAGGAACTGCCGATGCCGTGTATCAAAACCTAGATATTATTGATCATGAGCGTTACGACCGAGTGCTAATCCTCGGCGGCGACCATATTTACAAGATGGATTATTCTCGAATGATAAACTTTCATGCAGAGAATGATGCCGATGTTACTGTCGCTTGCATTCGTAAACCAATTTCTCAGGCCTCTTCTTTCGGCGTCATGGGCTTGGATGAAGAGGGGCGAATCGTTGATTTTGAAGAAAAGCCCGAAAATCCTAAGTCTGACCCAGATAATCCAGAACAAGCCTTAGTTTCAATGGGGATCTATATATTTAATATGGATGTACTAGATCATGAGCTACGTGAAGGACTAATAAAACCCGGTTACTCACATGACTTTGGCCACAATGTGATCCCAAATATCCTAAAAGACCGGAAAGTATATGGTTATATTTTTGCAGCAAAAGGTCATCCAGGACGCATCGCTTATTGGCGAGATGTGGGAGATATCGATGAGTACTTTGCTGCAAATATGGACTTAGTCGCCCCAGATCCAGAGCTAGACCTTTATGATCGAGAGTGGCCCATCATTACCGATCAAAAACAACGGCCCGGTGCCAAATTTATTTTTAACGAAGCCCAACGTCGCGGTTATGCAACCGATTCATTACTTTCTGCAGGGGTAATCGTATCGGGAGCCAAAGTTCACCGTTCGTTATTATCATTGGATGTGAGAGTGGAAGAACATACTGAACTTGACCAAGTGATCGCCTTAAACGGATCAAGTATTGGTAAGAACTGTAAGATAAGACGCGCGATTATTACCGAAGACTGCATCATTCCCGATAATACAATCATCGGCTATGACAAAACTGAAGACCATCGTCGATTTACCGTTTCTGCAGATGGCGTAATCGTTGTTTCCAGTGACATGCTACGTTAACAATAGAGGCCATTGACCTTTTGAGGTCAATGGTCGTTTAACAAGCACTCTACCTTACAAATAAAAAATTCCGACAGGCGGTGATTACTCTACAAACAAAGTATCATCTTGCACCTTACAATCGACCAGCAATATCAAGTCTTTCGCTAAATATGTACTAAAAGTTTTACACATTTCTTGGCTGCTGGAATCGCGGTAAATCTTAGATAAAATCAGTTGCTGAGGTTTAATCGAATCTAAAGCCACTAAGGCATGGAAATAAGGACGAAAGCTCCAATTTGCACCAACCAGTCGATCATCTTCAACGATGTCCTGTTCAGTCACATCGTAATTCGGAGAGACTTGCGTGCCATCCACCTTACATAGAAAATAACGAAGGATCCCCGCTTCAGCGAGTTGTTGACTCATTCGAGGTATCGATTGCACATTTTGCAGATGATGTTTTAACGCCAAAACCTGTGATTTAACATTCACATTATGCTTCACTGTCTGCTGAGTCCGTAGACTTTTACGCTGCAGATAACTGGCTAATAATTGCTGAACCTTGGTATGACTCAATTGAGCGGATAAAAAATCATCACTGGCCTTGAAAAATAGCCACCCTTGCATGTAACGCGCCCCACACTCCACTCCAAAATGAAACTCTTGCTCTGATTCCACACCTTCACAGATTAACTCACACCCTGCACGCTGCACCAACTCAGAAATCGATAACACCACATCCGCAGGCAAGCCGCCTTTAGCTGCGTCCTTAAACAAACGCATATCCAATTTAATAATGTCGGGTTCAAGCGCGATAATTCGATCAACTTGCGAGGCTCCTACCCCAAAATCATCAATCGCCACCCTTAAACCTGCACGATGGTAATCTTTGACAACTCGTTGTAGATTATCGATATTACCGCTAGCTTCAGTGATTTCAATGACAACTTTTGAGGGATCAATATTCAGTTCATCGATCATAGAAATCGTGGGAGTGCAGATATTTTTGCTCAACATATCGACCCAATCAGGCACAATATTAAGCGTAATGAAGCCTTGTTGTGATGACTGAGCAAAATGCTCTAACGCCTGTCTACGCACATTGCGATCCACCTGACGACGATTGTTCAAGGTATATTCCTGATTAGAAAATATTCCTCCGGCGCTTAACACCTCTCCCAGTTTATTTTGGGTACGAGCCAAGGCTTCATAACCGGCAATTTGCCCCGTAGGAAGAAAAACTATCGGTTGAAAATGCGGAAAGTAATGCAGCGGATTTAACACCCGCTGCTTAGTCACCTGCGTCGCAGAATTAATGTTGACTATCTTTCGACCGCTCAAACCCGATCCCATACTATCCGTTTACCCAATATTTTATAATTAACCTGAAAGAGGTCACTTAGCAAGCACAAAACACGCCAATATAATTTATTTCGCAGTTAATAACTCTGTAAATAAATCCTCGATCCGTTGCTCAATGTTTCACTTTTACCATCAAATAATCTTTAAACGCGCTGTTAAGCATTTCAATAAAGCTTTGTTCATCGTCATGATAGAGCGAGGGTATAGCGACCATCTCAACCAAATAAGAGAGCTGCTGGAAGCATTCTATCTTCGAACATTGATTTCCCTTTGAGAAGAAAACTATCTCATTACAATAAGATGGGTGTCGAAAAGTGGGGGCAAACGCCAAAGAAATCCTTCTTCGGCGCACTTGTGGCTCATGATCACCTTCCACAATCATCCTCGCATTTTGGTTTGGCCTTTAGCTCACACTTTATCCAACTGCTACAAGACACCCTTAAGACTGCTTTACTGGCTCTAGGAATAAACCAACCCTGCTCTATACTTCGCTCTCAGTCTGTTTCAAAAATCCCGTTTGCAGCCAAACATCAAAAGCCACGCACTCAATTGGTGCGAAACATCCCAAGCTTGGGTGACTCAAAGCGCGAAAACCATAATCATTTTCATCAGATTCACTATCGGATCTTTTTACTTTTGTAAAATTAAAATCAAATCCAAAGCCTCATGACTCAATCACCTCCAGCACTCACCCTATCAAATGATAATAATTACTTGCAAGCTTTCAAATGTTAAATAGAATCACCCCTTCGGTTAAAAAGTAAATTCAAAGCTCTATATTTACCACATAGAGTGCGACACAACTCACGGAAGAATTAACATAAACAGAACATTTTTTAAACACCTAATGATTTCAGCATGGCTATTTTGCTGGTTGCTGCTTTCATTAATGCCTGCCATCAATGCACATAGTCGCGCAGCTGGTGTTTGGCTGTCGGTTTGCACCCTCAGCGGTTTTAAATGGGTACAAATTGATGAAGGAAGCGAACAACCCGCAGATACTGTTCATTCAAAGCAGTGCTTATTCTGTCATTATTTTCCATTTCACAACGTCCTTTTAGCAACATCAGTTTTTCAACGACTGTTCATAATGTCTAACGATGATAACTATATTTTTATGGTTCGCTTCCATCGTTACCTCATCCAAACACCGCGCTCTCCACCAGCATTTAGTAACGCCTGATCATTATTTAATATGAAGCCATACCCCTTAACCATACCGGAGTCGCGCGACTTAGGTATCACTACGGGGGCTTATGCTTGTGCCTAAAACATAAAGGATGAATGAAATGTTGCGCAGCACCTCTACAGAACGGACGAACACCGAAAAACAAACAGCAACCAAGACCAAACGCTACTATATGATTGCCTGGCGTTGGCACTTTTATGCGGGACTATTTGTGGTTCCCTTCCTACTGATGCTATCGATTACTGGCTTAGTCATGCTCTACGACGACGCCATCGAGCAAGCCCAGTTTGCAGATATTATTCAGGTAAAACCATACCCCACGACCGTATCCCCGGCCGCACAGCTTGCAGCAGTTCAAGCAAGCTACCCACAAGCCACAATACAACAATACATCACGCCAGCGAGCGCCACTCAAGCTAGTCGATTTGCTGTCAAGGCAGCAGGAGAATCCTTATTCATAACCGTAGATCCCTATACTGGTAAAGTTCTCGGGCAGATCAATCGAGACCAAAGCTGGTATAACTTAGCCAATAGCATTCACGGCAGCTTATTGCTCGGCGATACTGGAGATCGACTGATAGAAATGGCCGCCAGCCTTAGCATCGTGCTATTGATTACCGGAATTTACCTATGGTGGCCACGCGATAAAATCAGTAAGTCAGGATTGTTCAAAATTAGATTCAACAACAGTACAAGAATAATGTGGCGTGATTTACACGCTAACGTAGGCTTAGTAACCTCAGTATTTTTATTATTATTCTTAATCTCAGGACTCTCATGGACCGGTATATGGGGGGCTAAATACGTGCAAGCATGGAATAGCTTCCCCGCACAAAAATGGGATGCGGTGCCACTTTCAACACTCAACCACGCCAGTATGAATCATAGCCAAACCAAAGAGGTTCCTTGGAATCTTGAACAAACGCGACTACCTAGCTCAGACGATACTGGCCAACCAGCCAAACAGCACACCAATCTCAATAGCATCGTCAACTTTGCCCAACAACATGGGTTCACTCGGTTTAGGATCAACTTACCCAACTCAGCTACCGCTGTATATACTGTCTCAGCCAACACCATGAGCGGTGATATAAGTGATGCCACTCAAGACAGAACTGCACACCTAGATCAATATTCGGGACAATTATTAGCCGAAGCGGCATGGTCTGATTACAGCCTAATGGCTAAATTCATGGCTGTAGGCATTGCTCTGCATCAAGGAGAGATGGGCTGGTTAAATGTCCTGATCGATACGTTTCTCTGCGCAGCATTTATTTTGATTGCGATTTCGGGTGTGGTGATGTGGTGGCTACGCCGCCCTAAAGGGGTATTAAAACTCGCTGCGCCTCCCTTACCCACCAACATGCCACTTTGGAAAAGCGCGGCGCTAGTGATGTTCGCCGTATCATTGATGTTTCCAATGGCAGGACTGTGTTTACTATGCATCTTACTCTTAGATTTTGTTATATTGTCGCGGATCCCACGACTAAAAAGCTTTATAAGCTGAGAGTCTTAAAATACTGAATCGGCAAACGTCCGGCTAGAGCACAATTTACGGTGCTCTAGCCGAACAAGCTCCGGCTTCACCAACTTAGCCTGCGCGCAGCGCCAGGATAGCCTGAATATTCAGGGCTTGAGGGTAAGCTTTAAAGCCTGTCTGCTTTTCGGCAATGGCATGGATCGACATGCGGTCAGCCAACTCGTTGCCTTCAACTCCAACGTGACCATTCACATGTAACACCTGAATTTTATCTTTTAGTGTCTGATAGCGCTCAAACATCTCCTGGATCAGCGCGAGATTTTTAATTTCCCCTCCGGCCTTCTTCCAGCCTTTTTTCTGCCAAGCTACCGCCCATTGCGTCACACATTGGATGGCGTATTTGGAATCGCAAAAGATTGCCACTCGCTGCCCCAAAGCGACTTCTTGAGCCGCCATAATCAAGGCCTGATTGAAGGCATTCAGCTCTGCGGTATTATTAGTTCCCATCGGGTTATATAAGCCATACCATAACTCGGCAAGCTGTTTATCTCGATAGAGCGCTAAACCAGAACCCGCTTTCCCCGGATTCGGCTCACAGCCACCATCGGTAAAAATCTTCACCTCTGCGGCGAGTTTATCAATTTCAGCCGCAGTATAGGTTTTTACCGTTTGAGCGCTATATCGCTTAGCCGCAGGCCCTGCGCCCGCGGCTTTGATAGCAGAGCTGGCGCGACCACCAAAGGCAGCCTCGGCCTCGGCCAGACTAGCAAACGACTTATAACGTGCCCCGGCAAACTTATCGATTTGCTTTTTACAAGTCGCCCAATCGCTAAAAATGCCAGTTTCCCGACCCTGCCATACCACGTAATACTTTTTTGCCATGTTGAAGTCTCTTAAATTAGCTGCTGGCTAATATTACCAGCAAAGCCACAATGCTGAAGCCTTAAAGCCAATATGCCAGGCCAAGCGTTGTTTTACTGTCCAAAAATTAGTTTTTTATCCATCTGAGCCATGTATTGGCGTGCACTTATTGGTCTGGAGGGTTTACCGGGATAATCTGGCATGTTTAACAACTCGCCGCTGGGCTTGTCACAACAAAGCGATAATGTCAGGGGATGCGCCACCGATTGCT
This sequence comes from Agarivorans sp. QJM3NY_33, assembly GCF_050870865.2. Lineage (NCBI taxonomy): Bacteria > Pseudomonadati > Pseudomonadota > Gammaproteobacteria > Alteromonadales > Alteromonadaceae > Agarivorans > Agarivorans sp. QJM3NY_33. The sequence continues at coordinate 1,350,691 of NZ_CP194039.2, read as the reverse complement.
GAGCGAGCATACGCCGCTCACTCGGCTTCACCACTTTTTTGCCATCGCTTACTGAATGACTTCTGCTTTGAGACGTTCTTCGGCATACCTATTTTTAAAATGACGGTTTTCATCTTCCAGCTCTTTCATGGGGCCATGAGCGATGCATCCATTCCACCGTACTTAGAACGCCATTTATAGAACCTCACGCAACTCATACCGTGCTCACGGCAAAGTTCAGGAACTGGTGTTCTTACCTCCGCTTACTTGAGAATGGCCTGAATTTGGCTGTCACTAAATTTTGATTTTTTCATGCAGAATTTCACTGCGTTTATGTTACGAGAAAATTCTACGATTGACTGCTGTTAGTTTTCGGGGGGGAGATTAGCCTAAGACTTTACTTAAGCGTAGAAGCGTGGCGAATATTTCACGACAATCATGGATGTCTATATAATTTGTAATAATTTGTAATGTGGCTAATGAAGCAATAACTCATCACCATCATCACTATGCCAAAAGCGATTTAAGCTACGCCGACTTGATTAGACACCTTATTGTTGGCGCGCATTAATGAGTACAATCAACAAAGTCGTTTACACCTTAAATGAGCCTGATACTAACTGTGCATAAAGCCCCTGTGACTTGAATAGTGCCATTTTAGGGTTAACCGATAAATATCTAGTGCCCTTGACATTCCGAAGGACCGAATAGCCTCAGGCAGCGATAAGATCGCATTAAGAGAGCCTCTATATGTGTTAGAGAGCACCGAACCACTCTCTCATTGCATTTATATCATAATTTAGTAAGTAGCTATGATATTTTTTATACAGCCTTTTAATCATAAATTTATTGGTGCCCACCACATCCATTCCACGGTCATCATATGGATGAACAAGTACACCTAAATTGATATCGAAAATATATAAACCAAACCAAAGTGATGGTTTAATTCCTAACTCTGTACCAAGCTTACCAAATAGAAATTTGTGCAATTCAGACTTATTGATATTGAAGAATAAATAATTTCTATTCCATTCGTCATCTTCGATCCATTCCCGAAGATTAAAATGCTCTTTGGGAATATCTATTTGAAGATCTTTAAGTTCTTTGAAAACACTAAAATTAGATAGATATGAATCGCCTAGAAAAGTTAAGCAGATAGATATTGTTTCGGATTTTTCAAATATCGTTTCAATAATTTCAGTTGATTTATTAAGTGCTGATGTAAACATCTTCACGTAAGAATCTTCTTCTTTTCCTTCTGAAAGCTCAAACCTTAAACATTGTTCATTACTATAAAAGATAGCATTCTGAAAAGAATTTTTACCGAATACTTCAAATGCTTGATCGATCATCCATGTGCTCTCTAACGCCCGCATCTAGTGAATCCTCTCATAATTCCTCGGAAATTCAATATAGTAGACGCACACCCCGTTGTTTGATCTAATTAATTTCGCCAAAAACCTTTCCTATCAAACCTGCACGGAGGCAGTCAGGATGCGCGAAATTCAAATTCTACATCAAATGCTTATTAAGCTGTGCCCCAATATTCACAAAAAACGCCTTAACTCTCTGATGGTTGCAACAACATCGCTATTAGATGGCGATAAATTGTCTCTCACCGAGCTAGGGCTCAATAGCACAAACCGAACCTAAACACTGCATTAAACGTATGGACCGCTTGCTCGGTAACCACCATTTAAATAGTGAACGTTTAGCTATATACCAATGGCATGCTCGGCAGATTTGCGGGGCTAATCCCATGCCTGTGGTCTTGGTCGATTGGGCTGATGTACGTGAGCAATGACGCATGATGACATGACGGATGCGGGTTATCGCATTTAGAGAAGTGGCCTCTTATGGCTGGTATTGGTTGGGTAGGTTGCGGGGAGAAGTCTGCTATCAGCTCAATGAACAATGGGTACTCACCAAAACGCTTTATGCTTCAGCAAACAATGAAGCGCGCTATATAGGCGCAGTGCAAGTAGCGCGAAAGAAGCCTATGCCTTGTCACTTATATGTATTTAAATCCAAGGATAAACACCGTAAAGATAAACGCTCTCGTCGCTCAGGTAATAACCATTCAGCCAAGAAGCTGTATCACCGCTCAGCCAAAGAGCCTTAGGTACTCGCCACTAACTACCGCCCGAACTCTTTAATGCGATACAAGCGAAATAAACTAGACACCCATTCTGAATAAACTAGACACCCATTCTAAAAACAAAACCAGCAATAACACCTTTTCGCGACACTTCCCTAGGCTAAAGCTCAAAAAAAACTAAGCAATTTAACGAGATAAGTTTAAGCGTGTGGATGAACTTAGCCCTCACCATGGGCTAGGCGAGCCAAAGTCTCAGCATGGCTGATGATTAGATAAAAACGAATGAAGGAAATTAAGCGCTGTTTAGCAAGCAGCGACTTCGAGCTAAACCCGTTGTGCGCTTATGGCCGAGGTATTGATGGTATTTCCGTAATCGGCGCTCTTTACCCACTGCTCCTGAAAAGTGCTGTTCAAACTCGCAACTTAGACTCAGCCATTGCTCTGCGGCTATGCCTAAGCGTTGCATAATCGGGCTGGCCTCTAACTTGAGGTGGCCTCGTTTATCTTCTCGAACCATACGATCAGTGCTATCAACCAATTCCAAATAATGGTGCAGTTGAAAAGGTAAGCCCTGCGGCATGTTGTTTCTTGGGTTGCCCACAAAGGGAAACAGCGCTTTCGGTTGGGCTTTGTGTTGTTGTACTGCTTTAGCTCTTAACTTAACACTGGTGTGTTGAGAGGATTCGGGCGTTTGTTCCATGTTCGCCCTGACTGGGTTTAAATCGACATAAGCCATACAGGCCATGAGCGCAGCTTCATCCAGCAAGGCTTGAGATTTAAAACGTCCCTCCCAGAACCTGCCCGTGCACTGGTCTTCTTTATTGGCTTCTCTAGCAATATGTTCATTGAGCTGGCGCATAAACCAACTTAAGTCATAGAGACGTTGGCGGTATACTTCTGCGGTATCGTGAATGCATTGCAGCTGGCTTGCATCTAGTTGACGACGCCGTTCTAAGTTTAAATACATTTGAGTCAGTAAAGTGCCCTTGTGCAAGCGATGCCAGCGCTCAAGCACCTCTTGTATTGACCAAACCTCAGCTTGTTGTTGATTCACATGCAGTACGATATGCGTGTGATTGCTCATCACCGCATAGGCGCACACATCAATGGCGAACACCTCCGCCAGCTTTAGCAAATAGTCTTCTACCCATTGGCGGCGATGGTCATAACTGTTGCCTGTTTGCTTATCCTCACCACACAAATAAGCCCGACGTACACAGCGGGAAACACAGTGGTAATAAGGCGTATCATCCAAGCTTACTTGCGATTTTCTAGGCTGAGGCATAACAACAACTCGACGCGAAAACTTTACTTAAGCGTAGATGGGTGGCGAATATTTCGCCACAATTATGGGTGTCTTATATATTTTTTCTTTTTTGCATAATCTAATTCTTGAGCAGTAATACCTGTAATTTGTAGTATGTCAACTTTTCCAGATATTAAGTCGAATGATTCGGGAAATTGATTTGGCTTTACAACCATTAAGCTTGAAATATTCGGCTCAATTTTCATTGGAATGCGGTCGCCATAGTCAACTAGGGGTTTATCTCCATAATGACCAACCGACACAAGAATATTGAAAGCTACTAAACTACGTAACGCATTTATGGCCCAATCACTTTCCTCATCTGTTTCAAGGATAAACTCAGTACCGAAACCTGAATATTCTTGCGGGTCATCTGACTCCCATGTATTAGACATGCCAGAAGTAACATAAACCCAAGTTTTTCTGTCACTCGCCGGGGCACATTTGAAAACACCAAAATGTAACCATCTCGGGTCAATGCTGTCGATACCAAATTGATTTTTGAATAAAGAGGCATCTAACGGGTAAATACCTTCACCCGTACTGCCAAATAATTCTGGGTATACTTTTTCTTCTCTTTGTTCCCACGAATCTTCCAGCAGACTCATAAACTTCCTTTAGTTATAACGCCCTAATAACTGGCGTGTAGGTTGGTTTTGTTTTTGCCATGTTTTTCTTTTGAAAAAACGATGACAACCGTAATGCGTCCAGTTGATTAGCTTGTTAGCAATTTTATTGCTCCAGCCAAGATTTATTCCAAGCATATGTAAGTTTTCCATCATGCTCAATGGAAGAACCAAATAAATCAGGAGACTTTATTCGCATGATTTTTTGCAGTTTAACTGTCCCAATTAGTTCTTTTCGCAGCCCAAAACTTTGTAAATGATTACACCTGTAATCATTGCTAAATAATGAAACTCGCGCATAACCAAGTGGTAAATACCTTAAAAACGAATATAGAGGGAGATTTTTTCTTGCTACCTTTAATGCGACTTTTATAAGATTATTACCTTTATGTTTAACATCTGAGGTTGACACTATATCGCTTGATTCGATTACAACATCAGCATTAAGGATAACTCGCCAACCATTCCGATGTATCTTCGTATTTCGACTATGGAGTTCAACCCCACTATTAATTGTTTTTAAAAGTCGCAGTGTTGTTAAAAAGAGTTTAATAGAAAGATAATAAGTGTGAATTTTATTCATTAATTTAGGGAATTTAATAAATGGAACCCAAAAAATTAAATCGTTTTCAATGATGCCACTATACTCTTCCCATTTAGAAGCCTTATTTTCCCTTCTATCTCTAATAATTTCTCCATCGAAAGCTGCAAAACCATGAAAGGCAACAGGAGAGCGCATAGATAAAAAGTACCGCTTATAGCCAGGCGCATATCTTTCTGCTAAAACTGCAGTCGATATCGCAGACAATCGAACCTTATCATAATCTCTTGTTTCCGGTTTAATGAAAATAACTAATTGCGAATTATTTTCTTCAACTTCACTTTCAAGGCAGCCTTCAATCTGCCACCAAGGGGCTTCAGTCTGAGCATAAAGCTCTTCCAATAAAACTTGCTTTGGAATTTTTACATTTGTTAATTTTTTAAAGAAAAATATTTTATAAGCTAATGCCAAACCATTACAAATATCTAATACAGAATCGAACCGTTTTAAATACTCTGAATGTGTATTTGTTATTGTCTTTTTCTTATCTCTAAACTCAATATCGCGGTGTAGATATTTAACACTACCATGAGCAATTGAATTTCTTGTAGTGTTGCAATAATCTTCAGCAAGAAAATCCAAAGGCGTTCTTTTTATTTCTTCAAAGCGATTAAAAATATCTAAGCCATCAGCCGACTTATTCCTATTCTGGCGACTGGCAATCGCATTTAAATGAATTAAATTACCAAATACACCTTCGACAAGGTTTAAGTAAGATGGGTTTACATTATTATCGCAGTGTCTAAAAAGGTCATGTTCGTCAGATGAAATACATAAATCATGCCACGGCTTTTTATTAATATCATCTAAAAGCTTTAATGATTGTTCTAGACTAGAAACATTCTCATTTATAAGTTCAAAAATTGATGAACTATCACCACTGCTATCCAGAAATTTCAACTGCTCAGAAAGAGTTCGTTTACAATAAAACTTTTCTGGTCGTAGAGAAATATATTTATAAAGTGATAAAGGGTAATCAGTCAAAGCGTCAGCATCAGCAAAAAATTCACGCACAACCATTTCCCTCTTCATTTTATTGAGGGGCTCAGTAAGAGGATTTTTTATATCTATTGCTAACTCGTTCAATTCTAATTCCTGATTGCTAACGCTTTGCTAAGCGGCAATAAAATAGCTGGCTAAAATTAGCGAGGAACGAGCAAAAGCCAGCTGTTTTTGGCCGTTTAAGCAACTTGTTATATTTTTTGCACACTCGAGATTGAAGTTACTTTACCGTTAATCATATCGATTTTTGTATATGGGCAATGTGGTACATTATTTCCAGTGCAGCTATAAATAAAACTTTTACCTTTATCGCCATTATTAAAGTTAGTGTTCAGCACCTTTTTATAACTGATCGCATAAGCAGCCTTAACTGCACACTCAGACATTCCATCAGAAACTTGATGCTTTGAGATTTTATTCCATTCAGTATTTGTAAAGACTTTACGCTTAATAAGCTCAGATTTTGCCTCTCCTGACCGATTAAGCCTGTAACCATATACGATACATAATTCATCATCTGATGCTTTGCTGAAATCTGCTGTATGCGTATTAAATGATTTTCCACTCTGAGATGTTGTACATGCAACGACACTTGTTAATAGTACGCTTAATATAATAGATTTTTTCACCGAAACTCCTTTTAAAAATATAACAGCATATTAATATGCAAATTTCCATCTTTCACGCATGCGAAGTTACCACCTATCACGCACCACAGAAACTCACATAGCCTTTAACATTCAATTTTATCAACAGCATACCAGTCAATCGCCATATTGACCATGCGTGAAAGATGGTCATGCATTTGCAGAAAGATGGGAACCCACTAAACTGTATAATCACAGTGTAAAGGTCGACATATGAGCCCATCATATCTCGCGTTTATCGAGTGAATAAACAAGACACCCATTTTAAAAACAAAACCAACAATAACACCTTTTCGCGACACTTACCTCAGGGCGGGAGCATACTTTGATGGATTTATAACCCAAAGAAGACTCGTGCCCGATAATCGTCGCTCCATCCCGCTTTCTTCAACTTCACTTTGTGACTTGGCGCTCCACAATCGCATTGTTTGAGCATGTTCATCACAAAACGTCTAAATAGAGCTATGTTTTCCACCGCTCCGTCTAAAGTAATGCGAGAGTTATCCTCTTTAAAAACAACATCTAATACGTAATGCTGGCTGTTTTCAATTCGCCAATGCTGACGAATATAGTGGCCTAACAATTTGTGATTCGGTGACATTGAGCTTATGTAATACGAGGTATCTACAGTGCCTTTCCCATTTATGGCGAAATAAACTAATAAACTAGACACTCATTCTAAAAACAAAAATATTTTACACTCTCAATAGCCAAGATTACGCTTTTAAATCCCATCATCTTCGCCGAGTAGCGCAAATGAACAAGGGAGCAAAGTTGAAGTCTGTTTGAGCGTAGTGTTTACTTCAAGGCCCTTGAGAATAAGCAACGCAGGGTTTAAGAAGATGCAGGGCGAGCTTTCTTTTTGCTTCGCTAAGCTTTGCTCGTTGAAGCTTAATGACGTCGCCGTAGGCGAAAGCTTTTACCCCGTTGCTAACACAGAACGGGGCATAAACAAGTTAAGGATGTAGCTGGAATATTTTGAGAGACATCAAGGTAAAAACCATCAAATCGCTCGTTTAGGTATCACCAGATACCACAATAAGCATGATAGGTTTGCAAGCTCATTTTTTAAACGATTACTCTCGATTGTAAATAATTACACTGTAAGCAAAACCTACACACACTGAAAAATCTTCAGCGCTTTCTCTTGCACAGTAGAAACATATGATTTATCGTATATGCGTTTATTCATATGTATTGTGGCACTGATGTTAAGTCTGTTATTTTTGTGTACCGCCAATGCGGCTCGTTCGCAACTCGCCGAAGCGCTGGTCAACCAGCGTTACGCTGAGCATTTTATTGCCTTTAGCGCCGGTACCCAGCCCAAGGGGGTCGACCCGCGAAGCATACAACTACTTAAACAGCAGAACTTATCGGCCAGCAAGTTATACAGTAAAACCATCGACCAATTGGTTAGTCAACGCTTAGCAACACAAGCCCGTGATAGCCAAGCCGAAACCCAGTTTGATTTCATTATTACCCTGTGTGATAGCGCAAAACAACAATGTGTTAACTTGCCAAGCAGCAAAGCCATGATGCATTGGAATTTAGCCGATCCTGCCGCCAGTGCCGGAATGGACAAGTTTGCCGAGGTATTTACTCAACTGGAACAGTTAATTTCAGAGTTTGTTCGCTTTAACCAACCCATCACTGAGCAACTGCAACTGAGCCCCATCGATGTTTTTAAGCAGTTGAGCGACAATACCCGACTCCAAATACTGATGCTGATTGAAGATGAACAATGCCTCAGTGTGAACCAGTTAAGCCACGCCTTGGCAGAGAGTCAACCCAAGGTTTCGCGGCATCTGGCACTGCTGCGCGACTGCCAACTGGTGGCGACCACCCGCCAGGGTCAACAAATTTTTTATCATCTTCATCCCTGCTTGCCTGCCTGGGTCACACAAACGTTGGCCACCATCCGGCTCGCCAACCCCAGTTACATTAATCTGCCCTTGTTTCGGCTCAGAGCCTTGCAACTCGAAGCGCCAGCCGAAATCAAGCAAACGACACAGCCCATGAGTCATCCATTATTAGTCAATCCACAATAAGGTAAGTTATGTCTTCACATCCTATTTATGCCGTCGACCTGAGCGACCACGCGCAATTGCTACTCACTCCCTGCCCCGGCACCCAAGGCGTCGACCTGTCAACTTCGCTGCAGCAGCTTTGTTACAAAAACAGCCCAGCGCTACTGACGATGATGACTAAACAAGAGCTCGCCGATATGCAAGTCAGTGATTTACCAAAACACGCGGTCACCTACGACATGCAATGGTTTCACCTGCCCATCGAAGATGACACCGTCCCCGACCAAGCTTGGGAAGAGCACTTTCAAAGCGTGCTCCCCCGCTTCCTCCAGCTGATCAATAATGGCATGAGTTTGTCACTGCATTGCAAGGGCGGTAGCGGCCGCACTGGTTTAGTCGCCGCACGGATCATGTTGGCGCTGGGTTTTGAGTTAGAAGACTGCATCGCCAAAATTAAGGCGGTTCGGCCAAATGCCTTCAGTGTGCCCGCTCAGCTGGAATACATTCAACAATTCGCTAAATCAGCATAATTAGACAAAGGAAATCAGCATGACCATACGAGTAGGAATTAATGGCTTTGGGCGTATCGGCCGCCTTGCGCTACGCGCCGCTTACCACTGGCCAGAGTTAGAGTTTGTCTGTATCAACGATGTGGCCGGCAATGCCGAAACCTTAGCCCACCTGCTCGAATTTGATTCAGTGCAAGGACGTTGGTCAAACTCTGTTCGTCATAATGCGCAGGGCATCGTCATTGAAGGCCATACCATCCCTTGTTTTCAGCAAGAGGCGCTTGAGCTGGTTGATTGGTCAGGCTGCGATGTGGTGCTAGATGCTACTGGCGTGCATCGGGCGAAAGATTTACTGACGCCGTATTTAGCCCAGGGCGTGAAGCGCGTGGTGGTGTCGGCACCTGTCAAAGCCGCGGGCATCGCCAATATTGTGATGGGGGTGAACGACGCCATCTTCGATCCGGCTCAACACCAAATTGTTACCGCGGCCTCCTGTACCACCAACTGTTTAGCACCGGTGATCCAAGTGATTCAGCAGCATATTGGCATCGAGTCGGGCTGCATGACCACCATCCACGATTTAACCAATACCCAAACCATTTTAGACGCCCCGCACAAAGATCTTCGTCGTGCTCGCGCCTGCGGTATGTCGTTAATCCCCACCACCACTGGCAGCGCCAAAGCGATTTGTGAAATTTTCCCGGAGCTGGAAGGCAAGCTCAATGGACATGCGGTGCGAGTTCCCCTGGCCAATGCCTCGTTGACTGACATGGTCTTTACCCTTGAGCGTGATAGTACGGCTGCTGAAGTAAACCAGTTATTTAAGCAGGCCAGCGAAGGCGAGCTGAAAGGCATTTTGGGCTATGAAGAAAAACCGCTGGTCTCCATCGACTATAAAGGCGACCAACGCTCCAGCATTATTGATGCCCCCTCAACCATGATGATTGGTAAACGAATGCTTAAAGTTTACGCCTGGTACGACAACGAAATGGGTTATGCCACCCGCACCAGCGAACTCATTCGTAAAGTGGGCTTAGCCGACCAATGAGCAACCCGCTGCCGCAGGCCCTTAAACAGTATCTGTTAGTAACCTTTAACTACTGGAATTTCACCATCACCGATGGTGCGCTACGCATGTTGGTGGTGTTGTACTTTCATCAGCTTGGTTATTCGGCCATTGCAATTGCCATGCTGTTTTTGTTTTATGAGTTTTTTGGGGTAGTCACTAACCTCGTTGGCGGCTGGTTAGGTGCGCGTATTGGCCTCAATAACACCATGAATATTGGCCTTGGCTTGCAAGTGATCGCCTTACTGGCGCTTGCCTTACCAAACCAGTATTTATCGGTGCCACTGGTCATGGCGGCTCAAGCGCTCTCGGGCATTGCTAAAGATTTAAATAAAATGAGCGCCAAAAGCAGCATCAAAACGCTGGTGAAAAGCCAACAACAACAGCGTTTATTTAAATGGGTCGCCATCCTGACGGGTTCTAAAAACGCCTTAAAAGGCTTTGGATTTTTCCTCGGCGGCGCGTTGCTCCACTGGATTGGATTTCAATATTCGATGCTGGCAATGGCTGCGGTGTTGTTACTCGTGCTCTCACTAAGCAGCAGACTATTAGCCAAAGATTTAGGTAAAGCGAAACATAAGGCAAAGTTTTCCCAGCTGTTTTCTAAGAGTCCCGCAATAAATACGCTAGCAGCTGCCCGACTGTTCCTATTCGCCGCTCGGGACGTGTGGTTTGTAGTCGCGCTGCCAGTATTTTTGGGCGCGAATTTAGGCTGGTCGCAACTGGAAATTGGCAGTTTTATGGCAAGTTGGGTGATCGCTTACGGGCTGGTTCAAGGCTTGGCGCCACGTCTCATCGGTAATAGCGACGGCAACATGCCGGGGCGCGCAGCCGCAGTCACCTGGGTCGCTTTACTCTGTATCGTGACCGCGCTGCTGGCTTCTCTACTGCAACTAGCTTGGCAGCCACAACTTAGCATCGTTATCGGACTCATCTTATTTGGTGCGGTGTTTGCGGTAAACTCATCCTTGCATTCGTTCTTGGTCGTCAGTTACGCCAGCGAGGATGGGGTGTCGATGGATGTGGGCTTCTATTACATGGCCAATGCCATGGGACGTCTGCTGGGGACGCTGTTATCGGGTGCGGTGTATCAGCTCGCGGGGCTTTCTGCCTGTTTATGGATTTCCCTGGCGATGCTAGTGCTGACCTGCGTGATCAGCTTAAAGTTGCCTCAAACTAGTCCCAATCAACTTGGCGATTAAATTGTAAATCTTCGCCTCTTAAGAGCACCGTAGCTATAGTCAATAATGACATTTAACGTATTAATTTCACGGTAAAAATAGGACTAAAGTATCTGCACAACTACATATTATTAACTATCTTTATTTAATAATAATCAAGAAAGAGTCACTGAATGAAAGACATTAAAGCATTTGCAATTTTAATGACCGTAATGTTACTAGGCTTTATCTCAGTTGGTGTTACCGGCTTTTACACTTTCAAAGAAAGTCTGATTGAAGCCAAAAAACAAGAAATTGAATTGCTGCTGAATATTGCACGGCAACAATCTGCCATTTACATAGAGCAGTATCATCTAGGGCTACTTAGCAAAGCTGAAACCGACCAAAAAATTATAAAGTTTCTTTCAGGGATGCGATATGGAGCCTCTTATTTATGGGCCAATGATAACAATGCCATCGCCAGAGTCCATATCAGAGAGCGAGTGATTGGCCAAATTCAAAAATCTTATGTGCGACACATGGAAAACTTAGTCCATGAAGATATTCTTTATGTGGTTGAAACAAATATCAAACCCTCAAACAATACCAGAACATGGAAAATTAATGGTGTCACTGAAATCCCCGAATGGAAGTGGGTTATCGGAATGGGAATTTATTTAGATGATGTGGATAACACTCTGTTTACATACATTAGCAAGTTTCTCATTTCAATTGTCATTTCAATGGTGGTCATCATTATGACATTTATTTACTCTATACGAAGATCTCGTGCTAAGTTTTAGCAATCCCAAACATATCGGGGCAAATTCATAAACAAAGCAAGCGCTTTTGATTTGCACCAAGCGCATACGACCATTAGGCAGCAAGAATGTTGAACCCGATTTTATTTAGTGCATCTCACTCACAATATGGATTAACCAAACCTTCGACAATCAATATTGTGTTACTTACAAGCTTGATTGTATTCATCCTCAGTCTAATCATCCATGCCATTATCATGTCAATTAGCTTAGACACGCTTCGCTCTTATAGCTTCATCAATTTCACTCGTGCAGAACAAGTCGCTTTTCATCTGCAAACTGGCTTAAACCTCGCTCAAACGCCTTTGGGCGAGCCATGTAGCGAACCAGACCTAAGCCAGTTAAATGAAATTAAACAGACCTACTTCTTCATTGGCGATTTAGGCAGGATCAAGCAAGGTAAAATAATCTGCACCGCACAACAAGGTATTCTTTCCCACCCTTATGATCTGTCTTTAGCGGATGCCATCACTGCCGATGGGACGCATTACTGGAATTCTCAAACCGACTTATTTAGAACCCAAGAAGACCAACCCATCATTGGCTTAAACAGTACAGTGGCGTTTATTTCCACGCCTTTTTTAATATTAACCAGGCAAGGCTACTTCAACATACGTGGAATGGGGGGGGTTATTTATGCCGAAGCAGAACAGCGATATATTTATAGTTATTACGGTGAGCTATTACCACGAACCATCGAGCCAACCATTACCCATAAAAACTCATGGGTAGATTGGTTACCTTTGCCTGGTCATTTTATTACTTATACCCATTGTAACCAACTGTACAATCTCTGTGTAACATCAGTAGATATGCGGCTCGGTTTATACAAATTTCCCATCGGCCAGTTTTTAATTATTTCTGTAATCATTATTCTGCTGAGTATTTCCGTCGCCATCATGATCGAATCTTTTCGGGTTGGGCCTCGCGCCTTTGTGCGTCGACTCAAAAAACAGATCTGCAGGGATCATATTTATCCGGTCTATCAACCACAGATAGACTTAGAAACCAAAACCGTGATTGGCGTAGAATCCTTAGCCCGCTGGAATGACCCCAAATTAGGCATGGTATCACCGGAAATATTTATCCGAGTAGCCGAAAGTTCTGGACTCATCGAGACCTTAACCAAGAAAATGGTTAGCTATGTATTTCGAGAAATGAGCACTACTTTAGAAAAGTTCCCTTCATTAACCGTAAGCCTTAATGTTTCCGCAGAATTACTCAGCAACGATTCCTTTATTACCTTTCTCAACCATCAAACCGCAAAATATAATTTTCAACGCAAACAAATTGTCTTAGAAATTACCGAAACCACCACCAATAACAATGACAAAATGTCGCGTTTTTCTAAAGAACTCAAACAACAAGGCTATCTCGTCTCAATTGATGATTTTGGTACTGGCTTATCAAACCTTTCTTGGCTATCGACGTTAGAGCCCACCGAACTTAAAGTCGACAAAATTTTCACTCAGGCCATCCATACCGAAACCGTTAACAGTATTTCCATGGAAGGGATCTTTAGTATGTTAGATCATCTACAAGTACAGGTGGTTTTTGAGGGTATCGAAACCGAACAACAATTGGCCTATATCTATGACCGAGTACCAGATGCAATTGGTCAAGGATGGTTATTCGCCAAACCCATGAGGATCAATGAACTGAAAAAATTCTTAAAAAATTAATATGATGAGCAAGCACAAACCACTCTACAATCGCAGAGTAAACCGCCTCCCTCATCGATTTTTTGCTGGTGACACCGCAACCACCAGCAAAAGCGGGACCCGACCAAGCGTTGCTCCTCGGACAGAACCTTATGTAGTTTCAGCTTAATACGCTACAAATGTTAGCGTCTTAACATAGCAAGCCGGTTTAATCATTCTACCGATCCAAGCAAATCTTGATGCCAATGGCGATAATTCAAACTAGCTAAATGTTGGTGATCCCATTGCCAAGCGTTTTGCGATGAAATGTTCATCCCGCCAAGCTGATCATCCGCGCCCAGCCACTTTGTTCGAGCTTGCAGGCAACTGAAGCCTTCGGTGTTTATCGTTAAGCTCGCCGAACTAAATGCTTCCCCAGCAAGCCGATGAATATCAATTAAAGGGGCTTCCCCTTGGCTTAAGGGTTTAATCAGCGCCCAGAACATGAGGTCACCTAAAAAGGGCAAAGACTCTCGTTGCTGGTAGGCGTGAAACAAGGCGCGAAAAATTAGCCCTTGTTCCCCCGCTTCTGCTAACAATTGCAGCGCTATACGCTGGGTAAGTGAAAGACCATTTGTCGTATGCGGTAGCTCTTGCAAGTAACGCATTAATACAGGCTTGATTTGCTTAAAAGAATGATCGATATCGCTGTTGAGAATCGCCACAATGGCCTCAGGATTATCTTGACACAAGGCATGCCAAACCCTGCTGGCCCACCCCTGCATCTTTGTGGTCGCGCTTTGGCGACTTTGCCAAACGCTCCTTAAGGCTTGCGCTGGGAGTTGTCCTAAACCCACATAACGGCTGGTTCCGGGAAACTGGTTCACTTCGATGATCTTGGTTTTACTCAATAAAGCTGGAGTCATAATGGCTAACAGATAAATCATCATCAACTGGTCGTAATTATCATGCTCCAGCCACAGCACAATTTGCTGGTATTGTGGATCATTAAGTTGTGCACGCTTGGCTCGTTCACCAGCGATCACGGCATCAATATCGGCGTCCTGCGGCGTCAGTTCCGATAGGTAATGTTGAACCACAAATTCGGCCCTTACTCTTAATAGGGTCGCTTCATCAAGACTTAACGGCCCAAGACAATAAGGGTCTATCCAGGCCAAAAAGTCCCCTTTAAATCCAGCCCTTGGTAATAAGTGCTGTAAATCATGGCCGCAGCGAATATGTAGGGTATTTAGCTCAGCATCCAGAGGGGCGGCGTCAGAACTTATGGCTTGAAGGTGCTGGTTTTGCTGCTCGATATGTACTTTCAAGGCCGCCCAAGAAGCAAGGCCAAGCTCACGCGCGATCACCAACTGAATATCAGCTAATTTAATACCTTCTAGGTGATGAGCTTGCGGATGATAACGGCGAAAAATCTGATATTGCTCGGCATTGCCCGATTTAATTAGCTTCAGACGGCGTTTGGCTTGAGCTTTGAGGTAACTTAAATTTAATACAAATGCATTTCGACTGGACATAAATTCACCATTCTCTATTGTTCTGTACTCGCAACCAGAAAAGAAGGTAAATAAACTGATTGTTGGCCACGACTATTGGTGGCGACCTTGTCAATCCCTTGGTGATTCACACCTTTCCGCGAGCTGGCGGCTTAGAGCAAGCCTCGGTGAACATGTTAGCAATATCTTCATATCACAGTAAATGGCTATTTTTACCACCAGAATACAAATCGGCCCTGACATAATCTTGATTTATTTCAGTACAAACTCACGTAAACTAGGCAACACGATTTCTATTGAACGAATAATCATGGATTACTTAGCCTTAAATAAAGCCGCTTGGGATAAACGTACCGCTTTACATGTTGATTCCGAGTTTTATGATGTGGCTGGTTTCTTAGCCGGAAACAGCTCACTAAAATCAATTGAACGTGATTTAATCGGTGACGTCAGCGCCAAAAAACTATTACATCTGCAGTGCCATTTTGGTTTAGATAGCCTATCCTGGGCGCGTTTAGGTGCCGAAGTCACCGCGGTGGACTTATCGAGCGAAGCCATTCAACAGGCGAAAGCGCTTGCCGAGCAAACTCAGCAAACGGTCGAATTTATCTGTGATGATGTTTACCATTACGGCGAAGTGACCCGTCCTATTCATGACTGGGTATTTGTCTCTTATGGCGCGCTGTGCTGGCTACCCGATATTGAGCGGTGGGCACAGGTGGTTGCAGCAAGTTTAAAAACGGGTGGCAAGCTGTGTCTGGCAGAGTTTCATCCAGTGCATGACCTGATCAGTGGCTATGGATATTTTCACCGCGAACAAGCGGATCTTGATGAAGAAGGCAGCTATACCGAGAATGACGATGGTGAAGTCAGCCCCATGCTAACTTGGGGTCACCCAATCTCCGATGTTTTGAATGCCTTAATCAAAGCCGGCTTAATCATTGAACAATTGAAAGAATATGACTACAGCCCCTATAACTGCTTCGAAGATCTGGTAGAGCGCGAACCCGGTCAATTTTATTATGAACACGAGCATTACGAATCGCCGCTGGTCTATAGCATCGTGGCTCGAAAAAGCGCATAACTTACCAAGTGGGTTTCATCGAAACTCACTGCTTAACTCTGTTTCGATACCTTAAAACACTACAGCGGAACAAAGATAAAACTCAATACATCATTTTGATAATCTTCGGTCGTTTTATACTCTCGGTAGCCTTTTGAAGCGGCCATCCCAACAATGTAGGGCTTTGCCATATAATCGATGATTGTTGCATGCTTACCTCCCGGAATCAGTTCAAACAAGCCGTCATCCAATGCCAGATACTCCCCTTGCCGTTGCGGAGCTTGAGCGCTTGCAGAGATGATCATTTGACTATGACGCTCAACAAACAAAGCAAAACTTCCCACACTCACGCTACCCACTTCATTTTTAGGTAGCGCATCGTTTAACATCGCTTCAAATTGGGGTTGGCTATCAAATACGATACCAATCCCTCCTATCACTTCCCAATCCGCATCCAAACGACTCACCGCAGCATTATAAATATAGGTATATTGCTGCGCATACAAATCGCTTGCCATAAAAGGAGAGACACTATATTGCTGAGAGTTTTGTAGCGATAAGGCTTGCTTCGCCCCACTTTGGTCGCTCACTGACTGGCCAATAAAATGTCGTTGCTGAGGATTAGAAACCGCGATAATAATCTGATTTTTATCAAATAAATAAAGATTAGTGTAGACCGTGTAGAGCTCATTAATATAACTTAAAACTTGCTCCATATAAGTCAGATCTTCATCACTGATGACTGGTTTCGCTAAGATCCGCCGAAAATCTGAAGTCAGCGCCCACCAACGGCAATCATTTGCTCGTTCGTATAAGTTACGGTCCATAATATCGACCGCCAATGTCGCCATAAACTGAAGATCGTTCATTTTTGATGACACAACCGTAGCTTGAAGATTGCGGATAGATGCAGAAAAGATACTCGCCGTATTCTCGCCGATTTGTTTAATCTCTTCCAATACTGGTACAAACTCAACCGCATTCTGGCGTGCTGCTGTTATTTTTCCATTGAGAACGACCAGACTGAGATCTTCGTTCACATCATTGGAAGCTGTATAAATTTCCTTTAGTACACGAGAAAACAAGCGAGTTGAATTAATCACGTCTTGATTGTCCAGTTCGATGTCGGCCTCACGCTCTATTTTAAAGGCTTGCTCAATCGGTGTGAGCACCTGAGCCCACCACCCCAAACCAAAGAACCCCTGATAACCGTGAGTCTGAGTCGAATTAACAAGATAGTGTTTCCCCTGATAATGAAGCATACGTGGCCGATTTTGGTACTGAAATGAACTACCAACAGCGACGAACTGAGGATCACTGCTCGCGATCACACAACCTTCCTTATCCACTAGCTGTATTTCACTATCGCTGTCAGCCAATAAACCACCAACAATACCATCGACCTCATCATCAAAACGAAAGCATAAACACAACACCCCCAATAGCTCGGAATGAGGATCATTAGTTCGCGTAATCTTACACGAATAAATTAATGATTGGCGTCGCTTGGGTTGTAAGTCACTATAACCAAATGTTTCGAGATAATCGTCATCACTACCTAAGGTCGCCGCTATCAAAGGATCGTGACAATGCGTAATTGGATTAGCGGGATCTAAATGCGCGCATACCAGGCCATTGGTATCCAGTAGGATAATCTCATCATATACAGAGTATTTTTCGACATATTCTTGCAAGCGCTGCTGCATAAAAGCCTGATGACTTTGAGTCTTTTCACGCTGTTCAAGAAAAATTCGAATATCTTGGTCTGTCGCCAAAAAGCCAACATCGGCAGTGCGTTCAAACAGATTACGAATTAAAATGTCGATGGCAACCTGTGACTTGGAAGTATTATCTACAACCAGCTTTTGTAGATGCTCCAAAAGTAAATTGTCAATTAACTTGCCATGCAATTCTCCAAACTTTTCCTTGGTATTTTGCATATCATCTAAAATCGTGGCGGCAAGGTTGTAACTATTTATTTTGCCCACTAATGTGATTTTATCCCACCAAGCGTTTAACGCATCCAGCTTTGCTTCATATTGTTTTACTTGAGGCATTACCGACATCAGCCGAGTTTGATGCGCTTCAACTAATGATTCCATTCCTTGAAAACTCCTTAAAAAATCCATTTACGCAGGCAGCGCTTATATAGCTCATTGATGTCCCGTACCCAGATGACTCATCAAAATTGCTACATTTCACAGCATCACTTCACCGAAATGAGCGACAAATAGTCACAATAGCAACAAACACGACAACCAAAGACCAACAGCCCCTAAAGCGAAACAAAATATAGCCTTGCTATAAAATACAAGTATTTACCCCTATCAAATATTGGCAAGCCAGTGTATTTATCTCAATTTTTTGAGTGTGTCACATCAAATCACTAATACTGAGCACTGATGACTAAGCAATCTTTATACCAGCCACTGATAAGCCAATTACATAGATTTGATCTTTTAGAAATTGTCGCAAAACCGACAGCGCACAATCATTGTCATATTTGAAACACACCATTAATTAACATAAAAATCAGTAACTTAATTTGAAACCAGAAACCTTTATATTGATAAATAGCTAACTTTGATTACCAGTACAGCGAAAAAAATTACAAGCGACAATCGACAACACCTCTAGGCATTAACAAATACAAAACATCCATTTAACAATAATTTTGTCATTACGTAATATTTGAACAAGCTCATATTTTTGAGTGTTCACTTAGTATGTTCTGGTCAATAACATGGACGTTTCAGCTAGATGCACTGTGTTAATTTGCAATAGTGCTATACCCTTTTCATCGTCATTAAAAACAAGTAGTTAAGATGATGATTCAAAGCTGGTATTGATGAAAAAGGGAATGAAAATGTTAATAAACAAAGTAACTTCGAGTAATACAGGCAATCATCCGTTAAAACGGCTTCTACCTGCAATTTTGGCTATTGCCCTGCCGCTAGCCTCAGGCGTGACAATTGCTGAAACCTATGGTTTTTCACAAATCGGGTCGGAAAGTGGTTGGCGAACTTCGGAAACTGAATCCATTAAAGCCGAGGCCAAACGCCAAGGCATCGATTTAAAATTTTCCGATGCCCAACAAAAACAAGAGAACCAAATTAAGGCCGTTCGCTCTTATATTGCTCAAGGGGTCGATGGAATTTTACTCGCACCAGTGGTTGAAACCGGCTGGGATCAGGTATTAAAAGAAGCCAAGCGCGCCAAAATTCCGGTGGTATTAATTGACCGTGGCGTGAATGCCGATCCATCGCTATATCTAACCAAAATAGCCTCCGATTTTACCGAAGAAGGTTCTTTAGCGGCAGCTTGGTTAGCGGCGAAAACTTCAGGTAACTGTGACATCGTAGAATTGCAAGGCACCGTTGGTTCTTCTGCGGCCATCGATAGAAAAACTGGTTTTGAAACGGTCATTAAAAGCTTTCCAAATATGAAAATTATTCGTTCACAATCCGGTAACTTTACCCGCGCAGGCGGTAAAGAAGTGATGGAGAGTTTCTTGAAAGCCGAAAACGGTGGCAAAGATATCTGTGCCGTCTACTCACATAACGATGATATGGCCTTAGGCGCAATTCTAGCGATTAAGGAAGCAGGTCTTAAACCCAGCAAAGATTTGTTAGTCGTTTCCATTGATGCTGTTCCAGATATCTTTAAAGCAATGTCAGAGGGTGAAGCAAACGCCACTATCGAACTTAATCCACATTTAGGTGGCCCAGCGTTTGAAGCCATTCGACAAGCAGCTGCTGGCAAAGAGGTTCCTAAATGGATTAAGGCCAACGGTCCACTTTACTTACCTGATACAGCTGCCACCGAATACCAAAAACGTAAGTAATACTCACCAAGTCGCTTTGGTAAGCACCAATGGACGGTGCTTACCAAGCCATGTTAGTTAGGAGCTTAGCGATGAATCAAGCTGTTGCAGTCCCCCCGCCGCTACTATCGACGAAAGACATTACAATTTCCTTTGGTGGGATTAAAGCCTTAGATAAGGTGAGTCTTCAGGTAGAAGCAGGGCATATTCATGCCTTACTCGGTGAGAATGGTGCTGGAAAATCCACTTTTATTAAGGTACTTACCGGTGTTTACCAGCGAGACTCTGGTGAATTATATTTAAATGGTAAAAAAATTAATAACAAAAGCGTGGGAGATTCTCAACGCACCGGGATCAGCACCGTTTTTCAAGAAGTAAATTTAGTTCCCAGCATGACTGTGATGGAGAATTTAACCCTACAATCTCAACCTCGAAAATGGGGCCTAATTGACACCCACAAAGCCAAAAGACGCGCTCAAGAGATGCTCAAAGTGGTGGGTTTAAGCATCGACCCCAATCGTTTACTCGGTAGTTTTTCAGTCGCAATTCAACAAATGATTGCCATCGCCAGAGCCTTATCTTTTGAAGCCAAATTGCTGATCCTCGATGAGCCTACCGCAAGCCTGGATAAAGAAGAAATAACTCGACTATTTGCCTTAATGACCCAACTAAAACAAAAGGGCATCGGCATTATCTTTGTCACCCATTTCTTAGATCAAGTTTATCAAGTCTGCGATAGGATTAGCGTATTACGCAATGGCAAACATGTCGGCAGTTTTGAGACCAAAAACTTGCCCCGTGAAGCCCTCATACAACATATGGTTGGTCATGAACTCGGTGATTTAAATCGGAATCATGAGCATCATGATAACTGTCCTAAAATATTTCCTAAATATTTAGAAATTGAAGGCTTAGCCAAACACAATGTCTTGTCCCCTGTGGACTTAAAAGTTGGCCGAGGAGAGGTGGTGACTCTCGCCGGTTTACTCGGTTCGGGACGCACTGAACTGGTGGAATTAGTCTACGGCGTAAACCATGCGGATAGTGGGAAAATTACGCTTAATAATCAAGCCGTCACCATCAATACTCCCAAACAGGCAATGCAGCAACGCTTTGGACTATGCCCAGAAGATCGCAAGCATTCGGGTTTAATCGCCGAACTCAGCGTGCGCGAAAACATCATTATCGCTCTGCAGTCCCGCCAAGGCTGGTTAAAACAAATCACTAAAGCGAAGCAAAATCAACTGGTCGATGAAATGGTCAAGGGCCTACATATTGCGACTCACGATGTCGAGCGGCCAGTGGCTGAACTCAGCGGCGGAAATCAACAAAAAGTGATCCTAGCACGTTGGTTAATCACCGAGCCTAATCTTTTGATCCTGGATGAGCCCACTCGCGGGATCGACGTAGGTGCTCACCATGACATCATTTTGCTGATCCGCAAGCTCTGTGAAAAAGGCATGAGCATGTTGGTCGTTTCCTCCGAGCTAGAAGAATTAGTGGTATTTGCCGATCGCGTATTAGTAATGCGAGATAGGGAAATGGTCGCAGAACTTAGCGGCGAAGAGATCAATCGCAGCGCAATTATTGAGGCAATCGCACAATGAAATCCAGCAACTCCGCCAAAATAATCGAACATCCGGTCAAACTACAACTCAGCGCCAATGACAAAGTAGAACAAACCATGCCTAAGCAAAAACGGCTCAATCTTAAAACAATGAGCCCAATCATCGCCTTGGTGTTAATCCTCGTGGCAACGGCGATTCTTTCACCTGGTTTCTTACAACTCAAAATGGTTGATGGCCACCTCTATGGGAGCCTAATCGACATTATTCATCGCGGTATGCCAACGGCTTTAGTCGCCCTCGGCATGGCTGTGGTAATCGGAACTGGTGGCATCGACCTCTCGGTAGGTGCCATCACCGCGATTGCTGGTGCAGTGATGGCGGTCTTACTGAGCACAAGCGACTTATCCCCCATCTACATATTGCTGATCGCGCTTGCCAGTGGGTTAGCCTTTGGTTTATGGAATGGACTGCTCGTTGCTTATGTCGGAATGCAACCGATCGTTGCCACCCTTATTCTCATGGTGGCTGGACGTGGTATTGCACAGATGATTACCGGTGGCCAAATTGTCACCTTCCATTCCGACTTCTTCAACTTGCTCGGCAACGAGTTCATTTGGCTACTTCCTACGCGAGTTTGGATCTTGCTCGGCGTTGCCTTATTAGTGGCAATAGTGATCCGCAAAACCGCCTTAGGATTATTCCTGGAAGCGGTCGGAGCCAACCCGACCAGCTCACGCTTAGTTGGGATCGAGTCGAAAAAAATTATCACGCTCGCCTATGTGTTTTCAGGCCTTTGCTCTGCCCTCGCAGGGGTAATACTCGCGGCTGACATTCGCGGTGCCGATGCTAACAATGCTGGCTTATGGTTAGAGCTTGATGCCATTTTAGCGGTGGTCATTGCCGGTGCTTCCTTAGCTGGCGGACGGATCTATTTAGGCCTCACCCTGATTGGGGTACTCATTATTCAAACGCTAACCACCGCCATCTTAACCAGTGGTATTCCAGCACAATACAATCTCATCGTGAAGGCGACTATTATCCTACTGGTTCTGCTCATCCAATCGTCCACCACTCAGGATAAGTTCAAGCAGTTATTTAAAAAGAATAAGGAGTCAGCGTAATGTTAAATGAGCGAACCCTCCCGTTACTCGCCACCATTGTCGTATTCGTGACTCTGTACGCTTATGGCATGGTGGAATATGCCGGATTTAGAGATACTTTGGTGTTCACCAATCTATTAACCGATAACGCCTTCGTGATTACCACCGCCATCGGCATGACCTTTGTGATCCTTGCTGGTGGTATCGATCTTTCGGTAGGTTCGATGATCGCCTTCATTGGTGTATTTTTTGCGCACCTGGTGACCACCTTAGGACTTCACCCTCTCTTCGCTATCGGCTTGGCGCTAATTATTGGTAGCCTTTATGGCTGCATTGTTGGCTACATTATTTACACCTTTAAAATTCAAGCCTTTATCGTTACCCTGGCGGGCATGTTTTTCTTACGTGGTTTAGCCTTCCTGATCAATCTTGATTCGGTGGCAATTAGTCATCCATTTATCACTGCCCTCTCCGACTTCTATCTTGAAATACCAGGACGCGGCGGCCTCACCTTCATTGCTTTGGTGATGCTACTCTCCTTAGCGGTTGGTATTGTGGTGTCTCGCAAAACACGTTTCGGTATGAATGTATACGCCTATGGTGGCGATATCGTCTCGGCGCAATTACTTGGGGTACCCATCAAAAAAACCACCATTAAGATCTACGCCTTGAGTGGTTTTTTTAGCGCCTTAGCGGGAATTGTATTTGCCATTTATACTGGTTCTGGTTATCCCCTAGCAGCAGTTGGCGTGGAGTTAGATGCGATCGCCGCCGTGGTGATTGGCGGCACCTTGCTTAGTGGTGGGGTCGGCTTTGTGCTTGGCACCTTCTTTGGCGGAATGATCCAAGGAGTCATTCAAACCCTCATCGCTTTCGATGGCAGCTTAAACAGTTGGTGGACCAAGATAGCCATTGGAGCCTTATTGTTTTTCTTTATTGTATTGCAAAAACTAATTGTGATTGTCGTGGATCGCTACTCAGGCTATTGGCAAAACCGAGCAGCCTCGCCCTCCGAACAATAAGTGACTCGCCCAGCAATCCAGTATTTCATTGTAAAACTGGATTGCTCAGCGCCAATTAGAGATGCTAAATCGCAAACTTAATATGAACAAGGGGATGTTTAAGCTTAGTTTGTAAGGCAAAGATGCTAAGCCAATGTACACCAAAAAATTTTGCGGTGATAATAGCCAAGCTTAAGCTCGAGAAGAAGCTGGAAAGGTAAACAAAACGATTTATTTCGAGATAAAATGAGCCGTAATCTGGCTAATGCTGCCATCATTCATCATCTCAGACAGCGTCTGATTCAACGTCACCATAACCTCAGATTTGCGGTCATACTTGGCAGCTTTAGAGACTATCAAATAGGCTTCTCGAGGTTGAATAACCGGTTTGGCTAAGGCAACAATCTGTTCACTCAAGCCCATCTGTTTGATGGTATAAAGAGCCACATACTCATTTTCAACAAAAGCGTCGATCCGTCCTTTAATCAGTTTTTTTATATTCTGCTCGGTATTGACCACCGCTTCTACATGAATCTGTCCGCGCTGCACAGCCTGATCAAATGTGCTACTGATTGTAAAATTGCGAACTAAGCCAATATTGCGCTGATATAAATCTTCAAGCTGATTAAAAACAAATTGATGGTCTTTTCTTACAAAAACTTTAAATGTACTCACATGAAGCGGAGTATTGCTAAAAAATGCATAACGCTCTCGCGTTTCAGTTTTAAATGCTGAAAATGCACCATCAGAAACTCCATACTGGACATTCTCTAAGGCCCTCGCCCAAGGGTAGCAGCGAATCTTGAAAGTGAAGCCTGTTCGTCGCGCTAACTCCCTAATAATTTCCACGTCAATCCCTTGCGCCCCAGCACCATTGCACCAAACGAAGGGTTTAAAATCATCTAAAGTTGCTAAATTCAAGTGGGTCGAATAGATAAACTGGGAATAAAAAAAACCTATGAAAAGAACCACTAAGCGACTAGCTTTCCTTATCGTCACAAACCGGATCCTCGTGGTCACAGTGAAGCTTAAATCAAGCGTAAAGAATAACATCAAGTAAGGATATTAAAAACATCAAAAGTTAAAGGAAAAAGATCATAGGCAGGCCATTCTTAATGGGTACGCTTTCAACTTCAAACATAGATATACTTCGTTGAATGCAAAAAACCAGCTGACTAAGCATTTCAAATATAAGTTGACTGTGACAACAAAAAAAATAGTATGGCGATCTGGTTTTAATGAATTTTTTATAAAGGATTATTGATGTTATCAGTAAAAAAGCTTGTTATTTTTAGTCTAGTAGCCCTATCCAGCTTAAGTTTTTCCGCAATGGCTAGAAATGAGTTATTAACATTTAAGATTGCCGATGCGATGGAAACAGGCAAACAAAAGAATGTGCTCGACGATTCCATTGCATTATATTTCAATGAACAAACACACGATGCAGTTCAGAAGACATTTGGGGAATATACCAGTAATAAAAAGACCAATGCCTTCGGTAAATCAGATCTTAAAGCCTGTAATTGGGCGTTTTTAAGCGCAATTAAGTCACTACAACAACGCGCCGCCAAAGAAGGAGGGAATGCCGTCATTAATATACATTCTTACTACAAAAAGAATACATTTTCCTCAGATAGCGAATTTCAATGTGGTGCTGGCGCAATCATGGCTGGTGTAGCCTTGGTCGGCGAAGTCGTAAAACTGTAACCATCAGCCCTACATAGCGAGCTGCTTCGCTAACACCATGAACCATATTTATGGCTTATGGAGAAACAGCTCGAATATCACGGTAAACTCCATCTCATCGCATCTATCCTCCACACGAGGCCAAGCAAGCGTTCATCTGCCAATATCGGTGAACAGTGAAATCCCTCTCAATACTATCAATAGCACCATTTAGAACTGGTAACCGAAGCCCACGTTGAAGACAACATCTAAACCATCATTGGGTTGTTTTAAATTTGCATTACTGTAGTGACGATAAAATACTGTTAAGTAACTATCTCGGTTCTTAGACAAATACCAACCACCACCAATTTGAGCTAAAAAAGCAAAGTGCATCGCCTGTTCTCTATCACCCAAATGGTGTTCACTAAGCCAAGTTGGTCCCAAAGCTCGCACTTGAAGAAAAATGTCTTGTTCAAGTATGCGCGTGAATAATTTTAACTCTGGGAAGACACTCAAAGCGATTAAGTCCTTATTGCCTGATCTCGCATCTGTACTTAAATAACTAACACTACTGCCAAAACTCAAGCGCTGTACAGGGCTCCGTTGCCAGTCATACCAAATCGCATCCACCCCAGCTAAGCGGTTAACTTGCTCCGAACTCGGTTGCGCCCCTCCCCCAACATAACCCAACAACTCTGTTGCATATCCATGGCTGCTCACCATCAAAACGAGTAATGCAGCGGATTTCCATCGATTCATAAACTCTTCCTTGTCTCAAGGACATGACTTAAGGCGGTTGCAGATGCTCATTTTATAAGCCTTTGGCGCGACGACATCCTCCATAGATACGCCAGATATCGAACCATTTTCACCAACCACTTGCAACTGACTCATTCGTGCTGGCCAGGTGCAATCAAAAGACTTCCACAGCGCTTCTTTCCTCGTCCACCACTGATAAAAACTAGCAACATCAGGTGGCGAAATAGGCTCATCTGGGTGACGAATGTGCGACCAAATTGATTGAATGTTTCGTTTGGCATTGACTCGCTCAATATCCACCCCACATGCCTGAAACGATGCCATCACGACCAACCACTCACCACTGTGACTAATACTAAGCGAGTAGTTGGGATTGATATATGGACGGCCATTGCTTAAACGAATGACTTGCTGATAAGAGAAATTCTCCCCTTGCCAATCGTTGAGTAACTGAGCCATGGCAAGTCGCCCCTTCTGACGTCTTGCCTCTCCCTTGAGCTGATGTTCAAGGTGCAGCACTTGGTAAGCAAATGTATCTGTTTTATGCTCGTTCACAACAGATCAACGAATGGCCTAGGCCAATATTATTTTGGTGGTTTACGACACGCAAGCCTGCTTGCTCAATCAAGGGTAAAAACTGATGGCTCATATAGAATCGACTATTACCATTGGCAATCGCAGTAAAATACAAACTGGTGGCATTTAACGCATAACTCGCTGACTCATAGGGCTGGCAATCCGGAAATAGTTCTAAAATGTACACCTTTGAATCGGCGCGCATTGCCTGGCGAACTCGAGTTAAAATACAGACAATTTCGTCGAGCGAAAAACAATCCAAAAATTGGCTCATCCAGTAAACATCTTTCCCTTTTGGTAAGCTATTTTCAGACACTAACAAATCACAAGCAACAGCTTGCACTCGCTCATTCACCCCTTGCTTAGAGACATTTTCTAATGCCACTGCCAACTGCACAGGTAAATCGACCATAGTCACTTCAACATCAGGGTTATGCTGACAACATTTAATCGTCCATTTCCCAGTATTCGCTCCAATATCACAGAGAGTTTGCACTGGAGAACTAAATACTTGCTCTAGCAATATAGGAAAACTGCGGTCAGAATAATAGTGATCAAATACAAACCAACTCTGTTTCACCTTTTCCGGTAAAATCGATAGACCTTGGTATATGGTTGGCCAATCACCAATGCTTTTTAAACCCGATGGTTGCTGTGTTTGAATCGCTTCCGTTAAATCAGCCATTCCCAAGTAACAAACATCAGCAACAAAGTTCATATTGGCAATTGTCATCGGATCGTAATCCACGAAGTGGCCTAATTTAGTGAGAACGTAACGTTGTTCTCGCCAAATCACTAGGCCAACAGACAAGCCCATATCGAGTAATACTGCAATACCGTAAGCGTTGGTTTTCGAATGTTGTGCGAGCATTTCGGCGCTAGCACCTTGTTCACCATACTCAGCAAGTAATGTTAAAATCCCCAAGTCTCGAAGGCTACGAGCGGCTTGAAAAGCGATGGGAGCAAATGCGAGTCGTTGCGCCTGTTGCTTGGCGTCTAAAGCGGAGGACTCATCTTGTTGGTAATATTCCATTGATTTTATCGTCTTAAAGTATTTTAAAGAAATTTTAACGAAAGAAGACTTACAAACTGTCACTTTAAGCGGCTAAACGCTCAACACTTTATGTTTATAAATAAACAATTTAGTAATCAACTGCCTGTTAATATGTCATTGATAAATAATCGAGTACTCAAGTATTTAAACTTGAAATTCAGCCTCAGAGGGACAAAACCTCCCCAAATTCTCAAGTATAAAACCATAAGTATCACGCACTAACGCCAACATTAAGGTAAAAGCCCGTTTAATAACAAGTTTATTCCTGTCCTGGTTGTTTAAATAACAAAAATATGAGCCAACTCAAGACAATTTGATGCTTAATGATTTCATTCGTCACGCTTAGCATTTAAAATATGTTAACCAATGGACATAATAAGATATTACAAACCTGTTTTGTGATAATTTCGATTTGAAACCTGAATTCACTAAGCATAGTTAGGCTTAGTTTTGTATTAGGGTTAAAGATCGATAGCGATAAGTTGTAGTGAGTTAGAAAATGGGTTTTCGTTTTAATCTTCGAGCATGGCTCCCCGCTTCGAGCCAAGGCATGGTATGCGTCGCTCAACAACATTCCGATTTGTTAGGAGAGGTACTTCCTAATAAAGCTATTCCCGCATCTATAAAACGAAGAGCTAGTCAGCTGACACGCATCACCATTGCAGCAGCCTCTGGCATATTAGAAGCCTACCCATGTGACTATATTATATTCGCCAGCCAGCATGGTGAACTCACAAGAACACACAAGTTGTTACAAGAACTAGCACAGCATCAACAACTATCTCCCACCGCATTTGCTCAATCAGTACATAGTACTGCACCGGGATTACTCACCATATCAAACAATTTTAAGGTGCCATTTACAACTATCTCAGCCAGAAAGAACACCGTGCATGCGGCCTTGCTTGAAGGACTTGCCCGACTAAATCGTCATCCAAAACAATCCATCATCATCATCTTCGCCGATGAATCGATCCCGGAGTTCTACCACCCTTATATTGAAAATCACCAGCAAAGCTTACTAATCCTGCAACTTTCCCATGGTGATGAGTGGCTGATGACTATCGAGCAACAGCAGGGTTCAACAAAGTCTGAGGATAGTTTAATCTCGCAACTAACAGAGGGACTGCTCTCAAAACAATCATTTTCAACCATACAACAAGGAACCGTTTGGCTGTGGACAAAACACAACGCTTAAAAAAATACTGGCGAGTCTGCACTTTTGGGATCTGTTTCTCGATGTTTGGTATTGGTGGCTTACTGATGTCTTATCTTTGGTTTCCGCTGGCACGCTTGTTCATTAGAGAGCAAGAGCCATTAGAAGCTTTCTGTCAACGCAGTGTTAGTTTTATGTTTCGCTGGTTTACTCATTTAATGTGCGCGCTGGGCGCAATTAAAGTTGAGCACAAAAGTATTAAGCAATTAAATAACCAACAGGGTTGTATCATTGTGGCGAATCATCCTTCACTGATTGATGTGATTTTGATCATTGGTCAACTACCGCAGTGTGATTGCATTGTTAAAGCTGAATTGTGGGACAACTCTTTTGTAAGACATGTGGTCTCCATGGCGGGTTACATCCCCAATAGCTCAGAACAACTGCTCGATATTTGCCAACACAAACTAGCCAAAGGCAGAAAATTACTAGTTTTTCCTGAAGGCACCCGAACCAAGCCGGGTCAAGCTCTAGATTGCCAACGCGGCGCAGCCCAACTGGCAGTACGCTGTCAGGCGCCAATTCAAACGGCCAGAATCAACTGCATTCCAGCAACGTTATATAAAGGACTCCCTTGGTATAAAGTACCTGATAGCATCCCCGTCTTCAGTCTGGAGGTTGATGCTCCTGTTCGTATAGACAATTTTGTCTCTGAGGCGCCCTCTCCATCCACCGCGGCGCGAAGACTCACTCGATTTTTTAATGCTGTTTTAGATCCAAACCGTAATCAACAAAATATAACCCTAGAGGACTATAGCTGTGCAAAACTTGCAACTAGAGATTAAGCAATTAATCATCGATGCATTGAACTTAGAAGATATAAGCATTCATGATATTGCCAACGATGAAATGCTATTTGGTGATGAAGATGGACTGAATTTGGACTCCATTGACGCTTTAGAATTAGGTTTGGCGATTAAAAAGCGCTTCAATGTTATTATTGATGGTGACGATCCAAACGTCCGTCAACATTTTGCCAATGTAAGTTCGCTCAGTGCTTATATCTCTACTCAACAATCTGCAGCGGCTTGAT
The DNA here is from genome assembly GCF_050870865.2 of Agarivorans sp. QJM3NY_33. Classification (NCBI taxonomy): domain Bacteria; kingdom Pseudomonadati; phylum Pseudomonadota; class Gammaproteobacteria; order Alteromonadales; family Alteromonadaceae; genus Agarivorans; species Agarivorans sp. QJM3NY_33. The sequence goes on along the minus strand of NZ_CP194039.2, from coordinate 1,320,831 downwards.
CATGCAACGAAATGAAATTTTTACCCTCATCCAATCGGCAATGGTTGAACTATTTGAATTGGATCCTGAGGATATTGTTGGCAGCGCTTTACTCAATGACGATTTAGACCTCGATAGCATTGATGCTGTCGATTTAATTGTTCATCTCCAAAATCAAACCAAACGAAAAATCCAGCCGGAAGTTTTTAAAGCAGTTCGAACCGTTGATGATGTTGTCGAAGCAGTCGTACAACTACTCGCTAAAGATCCTGAATGAATTTAGTTAAGTTTTGTTCTGGACTGGTTTTGCTGATCTACCCTTTATTGGTGTTTATCGGTCTGCAGCAGCAACAGATGAAATTGCTGCTGCTGGTGCTCGCCGCCGCTATGCTACTTCGTCTGATTGTCGCCTCAAGTAATAAAGCCATGGCGCCATTACTCGTCGCGACAGCCATTCTAGGCTTGGCCTTAATTGCAGCGAGCAGTATCACCCAATCCAGCACTTTCTTGCTATTTTACCCAGTCATGGTGAATCTTTGCCTACTGTGTGTGTTTACTTATAGCGTATTGATCAATCAGCCCGTGATTACCCAATTGGCGAAGCTAAAGCACCCAAATCTCGATGCTGCGGGCGAGCGCTATACGCGAAAAGTGACCTTGATCTGGTGTGTATTTTTTGTCATCAACGGAAGCATCGCATTGCTCAGCTGTTACCTTAGTACCGAGCTTTGGACACTATATAACGGTCTCATCAGTTACCTCGCTATCGGCAGTTTATTAACCGCTGAATTTTGCTATCGAAAATGGGTGCTTAAGGTTTGAGTTACTCTTTGCTTCATCAACAACTGGTTGATGCTCCTCCAGAATTATTAGTGGCGAGTTCAGCAACCATGCCGCGCTTAGATATTGCTCAACTGCGTCACGATTGCTCTCGACTCATCCACCAGTTACAAAGCCATAAAGCTCAAGAACAATATTGCCTGGTGTGCGACCAAGCTTGGTGGCTCTTGGTTGGCTTACTCAGTTGCCAACAGCTTGGCAAAAAAGTCATCATTCCCAGCAATATTCAATCAAAGGCGGTCGCCGAACATAAACAAAAATGGTCAATCATTAGCGATCGAAGCGAATTAGCTGACCAAACAGAGGTTCACTATCTCAGTCAACAATCAGAGTCCGAGGTAAAGCCCTTAAAAACATGGCCATTTAAATCTATTTTAGCCTCCGAGGCAGCGCTTTGCTTATACACCTCGGGAAGTACCGGTCACCCGAAACCTATCGATAAGAGTCTCGCTCAACTTGAGATAGAAGCTCAGCAACTTGAATTACACTTTCCTCAGGCTAAACTAGCGACGAGCGTGATTGGCAGTGTCGCCCACTACCACATTTACGGTTTATTATTTCGACTCATATGGCCAATGCTGAGCCAACGCCGCTTTCATAACGAACTGATCCTCAATCTCAACAACTTAGACTCGCTAGAACAAACGATTTTGGTGTCAAGTCCAGCCTTACTGGCCCGACTCAAGCAAGCAGCCAACAATTCACCCTGCTTACTATTTAGTTCAGGAGGCCCCTTAAGTGCGGCCCATGCCCAGCAAGCGAATCAAGTCTTTGGTTGTTTACCAATTGAAGTTTACGGCAGTACCGAAACAGGTGGCATCGCCTGGCGGCAACAAACTCAAGCCAATAGTCCGTGGCAGCTATTTAACTGCGTACAGGCAAGCTTGAACGAACAATGCTTAATGGTTCACTCAGCCTACTTACCCGCCGAAGGCTATCAAACTCAAGACCAAGCAGAATTTGTTAACATCAAGCAGTTTCAATTAATTGGAAGATGTGATCGCATCGTCAAACTCTCAGAAAAAAGAATATCTCTAGACCAAATTGAACGTTGTGTGAATAGCTTACCAAGCATTCATAAAAGTGTTGCGATTGTGCTAGACCAACAGCAACGCATCGGCCTCGTTGTTGAATTAAGTAGCAGTGCAGAGGCCGATTATCAGCAACTTGGTCACCACCAATTTTGGCGACAATTACGCCATCAGCTGCTCGGAAAAATAGAAACCGTCGCGTTACCCAGACAGCTGCGTATCGTGTCTCAAATCCCGGTGAACTTACAGGGCAAACAAGACTTTTCAGCGATTCAGGAGTTATTTACGCAGTAATGAACACGCTAGCCATTGTTGAAACTCAACAAATTAAGGGAAGCAAAGCCAATTTGCGATTAAGGATCCCGACTGACTTAGAATATCTGCGTGGCCACTTTACTGGCCAACCGGTCTTGCCTGGTGTCGTCCAGCTGAAGTGGGCCCTGCATTACGCCGAGCAATCTTTTGGCTGCAAGTTTCATTTTGCTGGCGCAGAGGTGATTAAATTTCAACATCCTTTGCTGCCCAATACACGAGTAAACCTTGATTTAGACTGGGACCAACAAAGAAAAAAGCTAAGGTTTAGTTATTATGATACACAACAAAACTACGCTTCGGCGCGGATAAAATTGCGATGAGTTTTAAAATCGCCGCCTTGATCCCTTGCTATAACCACGGCGCGACGGTGCAATCGGTGGTCGCAACCCTGCGCGAACTCGCACTTGAAGTGCTGGTAGTTGATGATGGTAGCGACTCAGAAACTCAGCAGCACTTAGCAAAAGTTAGCCAAATTGAACAAGTCAATTGCTTGCGTCTGAACCAAAACCAAGGCAAGGGTGGTGCGGTCATGGCTGGTATGCAGGCTTTGTATAATCAAGGTTATAGCCACGTAATTCAAGTGGATGCCGATGGCCAGCATGACTTGAATCAAATACAGCCACTCATTCATCTAGCCAAGCAACAACCCACAGCCGTGATATCAGGTTGTCCCATCTATGACAATAATGTCCCCAAGGCTCGACTCTATGGGCGTTATGCAACCCACTGTAGTGTTTGGTTAGAAACCTTGTCCTTTGAAATCAAAGACGCCATGTGTGGTTTTCGAGTCTATCCATTGCAAGCCTGCTGGCAGCTAATGCAACAGCATTCGCTGGGTAAACGTATGGATTTTGATATCGAAATTTTGGTTCGTCTTTATTGGCAAGGACTATCAATCGTACAGCTTCCCATCAAAGTAATTTATCCAGAAGATGGTCTCAGTCATTTCAAAGCCCTAGACGACAACCTAAAAATATCTTGGCTACATACCCGACTGATTGCGAGCATGTTGCCTCGAGCGCCCAAGTTAATTTGGCGTAACATTCGAGCTAACACAAATCAACAACATTGGTCGAAAACCAGCGAAACAGGTACTCGGTTTGGCATTAAAACCATGCTCAATGTTTACCGCTGGTTTGGTCGTCGTCCCTTCGAATGGCTACTTCATCCAGTCATGGCTTATTACTACTGTAGTTCGGCCTCTGCCAGACGGGCATCACGCGGCTATTTAGCCCGCATTCAGCAACAACAAGCAAACTTAGGTTTAGAGCGAGCCAGCTTATCCAGCTATCGCCACTTTTATAGTTTCGGTTTAACCATCCTAGACAAAATGGCCAGTTGGCAGGGTGATATTCGCCGAGAACACATTACTTTAAAAGGTGAACAACTGCTAATCTCTACCATGGCACAGCAACAGGGCTGTGTGATATTGGGCAGTCACTTGGGAAATTTGGAGTTATGCAGGGCCTTAAGTAGCCAATACACCGATCTAAAAATTAATGCCTTGGTATTTACCCAACATGCGGAAAAATTCAATCGAATTCTCGGTGAAGTAAACCCCAATAGCCATTTAAATCTAATCCAAGTCTCTGAAATGGGACCTGATACTGCAATGCTACTCGAACAGAAATTGCAGCAGGGCGAATGGGTCGTTATCGTTGGCGACCGAACCTCAGTCACTCGCCAAAAACGAGTCATTTGGAGCGACTTCTTAGGCCACTCGGCACCTTTTCCTCAAGGTCCTTTTGTGCTCGCTGCAATATTAAAACATCCTTGTTACTTGATGTTTGGCTTTCCTAACGACACTGGTTACGATATTCACTTCGAGCTTTTTAGCGAACAACCAAACCTGCCACGAAAAGATCGCCAGCAGGCCTTGCAAAGCTATGTCGACCAATATGCGAAGCGCTTAGAGCACTTTGCTTTAATGCATCCCTTACAATGGTTTAATTTTTTTGATTTTTGGACTTTAGACAATGACGGATAACGCCCCAACCCGGGTCATTTTTGGCGAGCAAGCGCTTTCTATCGAAGCGATTTGTGATATAGCCAAACAAAGCACGAAGCTTGCACTTAGCAACAGCGATGAATTTAAGGCTAAAATTAATAAAGGCAGCGCCTTTTTAGACCAGTTACTAAAAGAAGACGGGGTCATTTATGGCGTCACTACCGGTTATGGGGATAGTTGTACGGTGGCGATACCTGCCAATTTAGTCGAACAACTTCCCCACCAGTTGACTCGTTTTCATGGCTGTGGCTTGGGCAATTATTTTAGTCCGCAAGAAACCCGCGCTATTATCGCCACACGCTTAAGCTCCTTAAGCTGCGGTATGTCAGGAGTCAGTCCAGAATTACTCCATCAACTTGTCGCATTGCTGCAACATGACATTTTGCCATTGATCCCAGAAGAAGGCTCGGTGGGAGCCTCCGGTGACTTAACGCCTCTCTCTTACTTGGCAGCAGCCTTAATTGGTGAGCGAGAGGTTCTCTACAAAGGGCAAAAAACCAGTGCCGCAACAGCATTAAAAAAGTCAGGGCTAAGCCCTCTCACGCTGCGACCAAAAGAAGGCCTAGCCTTGATGAACGGTACTGCGGTCATGACTGCCATCGCCTGTTTGAATTGGCAACAAGCCGAACAATTGTCCAAATTGGCTACCCGAGTCACAGCCATGGTCACCGTTGCGATGCAAGGCAATTTTTTTCACTTCGATGAAGATTTACACGCAGTTAAACCCCACCCCGGACAAATGCGCTGCGCCGCAAGGTTGCGTGATGATTTAAACAGCAATCATCCTCCCCGAAATTCAGATCGCTTACAAGATCGTTATTCGCTGCGTTGCGCACCGCATGTCATTGGAGTGCTCGAAGACAGTTTAACTTGGTGTCGAAGTTTAATCGAAATCGAACTCAATTCAGCCAATGACAATCCCATCATTGATGGCGAAAAACAAAGGGTACTGCACGGCGGGCATTTCTATGGTGGACATATCGCAATGGCGATGGATACTTTAAAAACCGCCGTCGCAAATGTGGCCGACCTGCTCGATCGTCAGCTTGCCCAATTATGTGATTACAAGTTTAACAACGGCTTACCCTATAATCTAAGTGGAGCCCGCGATGAAAGATCCGCCATCAATCACGGCTTTAAAGCAGTGCAGATCGGAGTCTCCGCTTGGACCGCCGAAGCACTAAAAAATACCATGCCAGCCTCGGTATTTTCCCGTTCTACCGAAAGCCATAACCAAGATAAGGTGAGCATGGGCACCATTGCATCGCGCGATTGCCGCAGAGTAATAGAACTGAGTGAACAGGTAGCTATCGCCAGCTTATATGCCGCTGTACAAGGCATCGATTTGCGCATCCAACAGCAACAGCTGAGTCTAGACAGTTTAAGCCCAGCATTACGCAGCAGCTATGACCAAGTGCGAACCCTATTCCCCCGATTGGAAGAAGACCGCCCCCTAGAGCATGAATTAAGGCAAGGCTTGGCGGCCATCCGTTCGCAACAATGGGAGCTCTATCCATGTCAATAACAGCCAGTGCCAAAATTACCGTTCCCTTTCAAGATTGCGACCCAATGCAAGTCGTCTGGCATGGGAATTATTTCCGATATTTAGAAGAGGCGCGCAGAGCCTTATTAGATAAACTCGATTTTGGTTATCAGGCGATGTACGACGCTGGTTACGCATATCCAGTGGTCGACACCAGAATGAAGTATGTGGCTTCAGCGCGGCATGGCGAAGCCTTGCTGATTACCGCCAACTTAGTAGAATGGGAAAACCGCTTAAAAATTGAATACCGGATCCTTCGCGAGTCAGACCAAGTCACCTGCATCAAGGCCTATACCACCCATTGCGCGGTAGGCCTTAGCGATGGAGAAATGCGTTATGCCTCTCCTCAAATTTTGCTGGATAAGGTCGCCCAATGCACAGACTAATCGGCTACTTACTTGCCCTATGTTGTATCAGTTCACTAGCGTATGGCGAAACCCTCGAGAATATTCAACATGCCTTGGCCAAACAGAGCTTAGTGACAGGTCACTTTGAGCAAACTCGAAACATCCCTGCATTGAGTCGCCCGCTCAAATCCAGTGGGCAATTCTACATCGTAAAAAATCGGGCTCTGTTATGGGATCAACAGCAACCCTTTGCTCAACAGAGTCTGCTCACCGAAAGTGCCATCTATCAAGGACAAAATGGTCAACTGAGTCAACGAGATACAGGTTCTGCTCAGATGAGCCAGTATTTTAGTCAACTTTTAGTCGATATTTTTTCCGGCGACTTTACTGGTTTAAGTGAGCAATTCGACATCGAGCAAACCGCCACCACAACCGCAAACTGGCAGCTGAATCTAAGTCCACAACAAGCCCCCCTTAAGCAGATTTTCAGCCAAATTAGTCTGCGCGGCAAGCAAGGTGTTGTGGAACATATTCGCTTAGTAGAACAACGCGGTGATCAAACTGATATCGTGCTGCGGATGGCCACACCTGCATTGCCTCTACCTACGTTCCTTAAACAGGTGCTCGTGAGTGACTAGAGGAAGATTCGCGGCAATTTGGCTAGCTTGTCTATTTAGCTTGGCGTTATTTTTGACAGGGCAAGTGACGCAAGGGATCCGGCTGAATAGTGACATCATGTCGATGTTACCGGTCGATCAACAGCGCCCCGCCACCCAACAAATCATCAATGATGTAAGCGCTCGTTTAGAACGGCGTTTATATTTTATCATTGAAGCCAAAAGTTTAGCGGTCGCCCAACAAGCGCTCATCAGTTGGCGACAAACCACCGATAGTTTGCCCATCGATTATTTAAACAGTGCCGCTCAAGGGCAATCTTTAGCCAGCACGCTCTACCCTTATCGTTATCAACTGTTAGATAAGCAAGCTCACCAATGGCTCCAGCAGCAACAATCGAAGCCATTAACCGAGCGAGCCCTTCGCGATATTTACAACCCATTTGCTGGCGTCTCTTCTCAAGAATTACTCAGTGACCCGTGGCTACTATTTCGCCAGTATATTGTTGAAGCACTCCCTCGCTCTCCCTTTAAGCTAGACCATGAATTATTAGTCAGTCAGCAAAATAACAAGGTACAAGTGCTACTTCAAGCAGAGCTTAAAGCAAGTCCCTATACCTTGGAAAGCGCGCGATTAATCGACCATTTACGCCACCAAGCGACGGCACTTGAGCAACAATTAGATGTAAAGATCTGGTATCAAGGTAACGGTTTTTATGCGTCTCATGGGGTGTTGACGGCGCGTTCAGAAATTAGCTTGATTGGGGGCGGCTCATTACTAGCAATTATTATTTTAATACTGTTAGTATTTCGCAGTGTTTCCCCACTGTTGCTTTGCGGCCTTAGTATCGGCTGCGGTTTATTAACTGCATTTAGCCTGACCTTGTTAATATTTGGTAGTATTCATAGCTTTACGCTGGTGGTTGGGGCGAGTCTGATTGGGGTATCAATCGATTATGCCTTTCACTATATGAGTTATCGCGCCTGTTACCAAGGGCAATGGCAAGCCAAACAAGCGATCAACTTGCTGCAGCCGGCACTGGTACTAGGTCTAATTAGTTCATTACTGGCTTACGTTGGTTTAATGGTGGCAGAATTCCCTGGCTTACAGCAACTCGCTTTATTTTGTAGCATGGGTTTGCTCGGTGCATTTTTAACGGTGTTATTACTCTACCCTAAACTCACCACCAAACCAGCGCGCTATCAACCGCTCAAGCTAGCGCAGCGCTTGCAACAATGTAATCTCTGTTGGTTACCACGAAAATTACAATTTTCCTTGTTACTTGTCGCATTGCTTTTTTGTTGTGGCGGTGGCTATTTAGCTCAATTCGACGACGATGTACGACAACTTCAATCACCGCCGATCGACCTAAAACAGCATGAACAACAAATGTCTGAGCTCACAGGGGTGGAAGCCACTCAACAATGGTTAGTCGTTCTCGCCGACAGTCCCGAACTGCTATTGCAACAAGAACAGCAAGCGCGTGTTCAACTGGATAACTTGGTACAAAACCAGCAACTGAAGCATTATATTGCGCTGTCTCAGCTGATCCCCTCCGTCAAGCAACAACAGCAAAATTACTACTTGAGTAAACAACTTATCCGCCAACAAGGCGCAAACATGCGTAATAGCTTAGGACTTGCTGAGACACCTCATCTGCCGACATTTTCATCATTAAAACTAACCCGTCTAATGGACAAGCAACAGCTAAGCAATACACCCTATGTATTCGGCCAATTGGCCAATCAACGCTTTTATTCGATCATCTTTCTTAACCATCCCGATGCGGAAAGTCTTCGTTCGCTGGCAAGAACTAATACAGATTTGATTTATATCGACCGAGCCAGTGAAATCAGTCAATTGCTTACGCAATACCGTCAGCATGCCACGTACTTGTTGGTGATTGCCTATCTAGGGGCTCTCTTGCTGTTTTGGTGGCGTTTTACGCTCAACCAAGCGCTACGCATTCTGATTGCGCCTTTGCTCGCCTCAGGCATTGCCTTAGCGGTTCCTGGCTATTTAGGCCTACCGATAAATCTATTTAATATATTAGGTATTATCCTCGTCTTGGGGATCGGTGTGGATTATAGTTTGTTTTATCGCTTTCATGGCGATCAAGCCCACACCTCTTTAGCGGTGGTGTTGGCAGGTACCACAACCTTCCTTTCATTTGGCTTAATGGCAAGCTCTTCCAATCATGCTATCGCCAGTTTTGGTATTACCATCGCGGTGGGTATCTTAGCCGCTTGGCTATTTTCACCGATGGCCCAGCCCGGATTTTTTAAAAGGAATATCCTGTGAATCAGCGAATGATACGAGGCTTGGCACTGGCCCTATGCAGCTTACTATTAAGCGCTTGTAGTCATTCCAATAACAAACCGACACCCACTAATCAATATCAATGGCCAAGCCCAGCGGAATTAGGCTTTAACTTAAACGCAGAGCAAGTCATTCAAGCCCAATATGGCGAACAACAAGTATTACTTCCACTGGCACTAGAGGTCAATCAAACACAACTCGTGGTGATTGGTTTCTCCAATTGGGGAACCCGTGTTTTTAGCTTGGAATGGAATGGTAAGGATTTAGCGAGTGAGGCCATCCAACTTCCCAATATAACACTGCCCCCTCCAAGTGAAGTGCTAAACGATATATTTTTGGCGTTATGGCCAGCCGAGAGCTTAGCCCCGATGCTACAGGCAAAGTCTTGGACGCTTCACGATTCGGCTCAGCGCAGAGAAATTATTCAAGCCGATGGAAAACCAGTGATGACGATTGACTACCACCAAGCCAAAGCGACCGGAGGCTGGTTAAAGGTATATAATCACCAACGAAATTTTCAATATCAATTAAATACCATTGCGTGGGATCAGTCATGAATGAACGACTCTATATTCAAGATGTAGGTGCGATCTGCGCCTTAGGTAGTGGTTCTTCACAAATTTGGAATAACCTACAGACTGGCTGTTCACCCGGTCTTAGTGTCGACTCTGAGCCTTTGTATTCTGGGCGCTATGCCTGCAGTGCGCACATTATCGTACCACTACCAGAACTGCCTGAGCAGCTTCTCAGTCTAACTAACCGAAATAACCGCATCGCCTACGCTTGCTGCCAACAGATCCAAGCGACGGTAGAAAAACTTAAACTGCAATATGGCAGCGACCGCATTGGTGTGGTGCTTGGCACTAGCACCAGCGGTATCGCTGCTGTAGAGCATGCTTTTGATTATCAACAACAACATGGTGAGCTGCCTAAACACTTTAACTATGCCAATCAAGAAGTCGGCACACTGGCCGAAGTCGTAAGCAACCTATTGGGCTTAGAGGGTGTAAACTACGGCATTTCAACCGCTTGTTCTTCGGCAGCTAGAGCCATCATTAGCGCCCAAAAGCTAATCGATGCAGGTGTTTGTGATGCGGTTATCAGCGGCGGCGTCGATAGTTTGTGCCAACTCACCAGCAACGGTTTCGACTCCTTGGAACAATTGTCAGCAAGCGCAAGTCGCCCATTTGACCAAGCTCGCAGTGGGATCAATATTGGGGAAGCAGGTGCTCTATTAGTACTTAGCCGTCAACCGAGTCACATCTATTTGGCCGGCACGGGTGAATCCGCAGAAGCCCACCATATGTCAGCCCCTCAGCCTTGTGGAAGCGGCGCCAAGCAAGCCATGCAAATGGCCTTACAGCAGGCACAACTGCAGCCTCAAGACATTGGTTATATTAACGCTCACGGCACCGCGACCCAATTAAACGATGCCATGGAAGCCAAGGCAATCGCTGAATTATTCACAGCGCAAACTCCAGTCAGCTCCACCAAGGCCTTGACCGGACATTGTTTAGGTGCAGCAGGTGCGATTGAAGCGGCCATCTGTTATTGGCTACTCAAGCAACCACATGCCGCCTTGCCACAACAGTGGCCAGAAGATTTTAATATCGATCCAAATATTCCCCCCATCAAGCTGGTCCGCCAAGTACAAACCTGCAACAGCCCTTGGGTTTTGTCTAATTCGTTTGCTTTTGGCGGCAATAACGTCAGTCTTATTTTTGGTAGAGAGGCGTAACATGAGTACTATTTTTCCACCAATAGAACAACTGCTCCCCCATGATCCACCGATGATTTTACTCAATCACGTACTCCATTATACTGACGATGAAATTACTTGTGAGGTGGAAATCTCAGCCAACAGCCAATTTTTTGATGTCAGAAGTCAATCCGTCCCTGCTTATGTAGGTATCGAATACATGGCACAAACCATTGCCGCCCGCGGCGGCATGTTAGCCAGAGAGCAAGGCAGGCAAAGCCAAATTGGTTTTCTCCTCGGCGGCCGTCGCTATCAACAGCATGGCGGTGATTTCCAGCTTGGTGACCAACTCAAGGTCTCCGCAAAAGAGCTAATGCAAGAACAAGCCATGGGTGTTTACGCTTGTACTATTGAACGTAACGGTGAGTTACTCGCAAGCTGCCAAGTCAATACCTATGCACCAGACCAAGCAACGGTAGACGGTATGCTTGGCGCACCATCAACGGAGTGAAATAATTAACCATGCAACATGTATTAGTGACGGGTGCCAGTAAAGGCTTAGGTAAAGCAATCGCTATCAAATTAGCCGAAGACGGTTATCAGGTTGCGGTCCATTATGGTCGAGACCAGCAAGGTGCAGAACACACCGCTGAAGTGATCACTGAAAACGGCGGTCAGTGTCGTTTACTGAGCTTTGATGTGTGTGATAGAGCGCAAACCCGAGCCGTAATTGAAGCCGATATTGAACAATTTGGAGCCTACTGGGGCGTGGTATCCAACGCAGGTATCGCCGCAGACGTAGCCTTTCCGGCCATGAGTGGTGAAGAATGGGATGGTGTAGTCCATACCAATTTAGATAGTTTTTATAACGTGATCCACCCCACCATTATGCCCATGGTTAGCCAACGAAAAGGTCGAATTATCACCATCTCGTCTTTATCTGGCCAAATAGGGAACCGTGGTCAGGTCAACTATTCTGCGGCAAAAGCAGGTATTATAGGTGCCACCAAAGCCTTAGCCACCGAGCTAAGTAATAAACGTCGGTCTATAACGGTAAACTGTGTTGCGCCGGGACTGATCGAAACGGGCATGGTAGAAGAGCATGTAAAACAACATGTTGTGCCCAATATACCACTACAACGAATGGGCCGCCCTGAAGAGGTGGCAGCGCTAGTGGCATTTTTGATTTCACCGGCGGCATCATACATTAACCGCCAAGTCATAGGTGTAAACGGAGGCCTATATTAATGACCAACCGAGTAGTCGTAACTGGCATGGCTGGCATCACAGCTTTAGGGACTGAGCAAGAACAGGTGTGGCAAGGCTTACGAGCCAAAAAAAATGCGGTTATACGCATCGACGAATGGGATAAGTATGATGGCTTGAATACCCGCTTAGCGGCCCCGATCCTAGAGTTTGAATTACCCAAACACTACACCCGCAAAAAAATTCGCTCCATGGGGCGAGTAGCAAAATTGTCGACTCGCAGCAGCGAACTAGCGTTGATCCAATCCGGGCTAATTGACGAACCAGCGCTCACCGATGGCCGCACCGGCATCGCGTTTGGCTCATCAACCGGAAGCACCGGACCAGTGTCCGCCTTTGCTACCATGTTGCTCGAGCATAGTACCCGTAATATTAACGCCAATACCTATGTAGCGATGATGCCACATACCACCGCGGTCAACACCGGATTGTTTTTCGGTTTACGCGGTCGGGTGATACCAACCTCCACCGCTTGTACCTCTGGCAGTCAAGGGATTGGTTACGCTTACGAAGCCATAAAGTACGGCATGCAAACCGCGATGGTCGCTGGTGGAGCCGAAGAGCTATGTCCCACCGAAGCGGCGGTATTTGATACCTTATTTGCCACCAGTTTAAAAAATAGCACGCCCGAGCTCAGCCCTCGCCCCTACGATCAAGACCGCGATGGCCTAGTGATAGGTGAAGGGGCTGGTACGCTGATTTTAGAAAATGCCGAATTTGCCAAGGCTCGGGGGGCCACAGCCATTGCTGAACTAGTTGGTTTTGCGAGCAACTGTGACGCTGCGCATGTCACCCAACCACGCGCTGAAACCATGCAGATTTGCATGGAAATGGCGCTCAAAGATGCAGGTTTATCTCCGGCAGATATTAGCTACGTGAATGGCCATGGGACCGCAACCGAGCTAGGCGACATCGCTGAAACTACTGCCACTCATCGTCTATTTGGCTCACAAACACCGCTATCCAGTTTAAAGAGCTACTTCGGCCACACCCTAGGTGCCTGTGGAGCCATCGAAGCATGGTTAAGCTTATGCATGTTACAACGCAATTGGTATGCCCCCACTCTCAACCTCGATAACATCGATAGTCGCTGTGGAGAACTGGATTATATTCGAGGCGAAGGGCGAGTATTGGATTGCGAATTTGTGATGTCGAATAACTTCGCCTTTGGCGGCATTAATACTTCGATGATTTTCAAAAAATTATAATGATTCGCGATGCAGCAAATGGCTTGTTGCATCGCACTATTTTTAACTTAACGACGGGTACCACTGGGATCTAACAGCAATTGTTGTGCGCTTAGCTCGCCACCTTTAAGAAACCGACCAGCCACCCACAGCACTCCCGTTAACGCACTCACGCTGGCGAATACGATCCCAGACCATCCCCAAACACTAAAGAAGGGCTGTAGCAACACCCCACCACAAGCAGCCCCCAAATAATAACTAATAGTATATAAGGCCGAAGCACTGGCCTTGGCTTGCGTCGCATGCAGATTAACCCAAGCACTGGCTTGCGCATGGCAAAAGAAGAAGCCCATGGAAGAAACAACCATTGCCAAAAGCAATAGCCACAATTGTCCAAATAAACTCAACAGGCTGGCTAAAGCCATTAAACTAAGCCCTGCCATGATACAACGTTTACCACCAATTTTATCGGCAATCCGTCCAGCGGAAGAAGCGGTGAAGGTGCCTCCGAGATAACTTAAAAACAATAACGAACTTAAACTACTCGGCAAGGAATAAGGTGCGTCAGCCAAAATGAAAGTTAGATAAGAGAACTGATTAATAAATACTCCAAAACCAACGCCCCCGACTAAGTAAGCAGCCACTAACTGAGAATTCCCCAAATGTTGCTTATAATTGACTAAACTTTGTCGCAAGCGCCAAGGACTTGCGGCAGTGGGGGCTTCCATCGGTAGTAAAAAGCACACTACTATCCCCATGCTTAAACTGAGCAGTGCAACCAAGACAAAGGCCATCGACCAAGAACCAAGTAAATCCGCTCCCCAGCCCCCCAGTAGGCGCCCACCGATCCCGCCCAATGAATTGGCAGCAATAAAGATCCCCACCGATTTAATCAAGGCATTAGCATCCAACTGCTCGGCTAGGTAAGCAATCGCGACTGCGGGAACTCCTGCTAAAAATAGCCCCTGAAAGAACCGCAATACAACGATGTAATGAAACGATGGCGCAGGTACTAAACCGATCAACAAACTAATGCAGGGCACCAGAATGATCGAACTTAATAGAATTTTGCGTCGCCCAATCGCATCGGATAAAGACGCCAATAATAATAAACCTAGCGCCATCCCCAACATGGCTGCCGACAAGACACTGTTGGCTGTTAGGGGAGATATTTGGTAGTCACGAGCAAAGATTGGCAACAAAGGTTGCACTAAATACAGATTAAAAAAAGTAACTAAGGAAGCTGCCGACACGGCAGCGGTGACTCGCCAAAAACCTTTGCTATTTTGTGAATACTTCATGACTGCTTTCTCGAAGTGGGATATCTCATACTAAGCCTCCATATTGAATAAATAAAATATATTAGTATTATCGTAGTTATAAATTTTATTTATAGATGAGAATCATGGACCTTCGACAACTCAAACAATTTGTCGCAGTGGTGCAATTAGGGAGCTTTACTGCCGCCGCAAAGCAGCTTGGCATCGCGCAACCAGCGATTAGTGCAACCATCAAAAAACTGGAGCAACAGCTATCACTGCAACTATTACAACGAAATGAGCGAAAAGTTAGCTTAAGCACCGAGGGCAAAGTGCTCTATCAACATGCCATCCAATTGCTAAAACAAGCCGAAGACACCGAACAAGCCATGCAATCGCTGCGCGGCTTAGAAAGTGGCACCGTCACCATTGGCATCCCTAGCATGATGGGCTCATACTTCTTCCCACCACTACTGATGGCCTTTAAAAGCCAATACCCGCAGCTTAATTTGTCGGTGGTGGATGCGGGCACCGAATTAGTCAGACAAAAACTACTCAGCGAAGAGTTAGATTTAGGGATTGTAGTCACTCAAGATATACCTGCCGAATTGGTTTGTGAGCCAATTTATCGTGGAGAGCTACTGGCCTGTTGCAGTCAAGATAACCCACTGAGCCAACAGAACCGGATCAGCCATCGAGAGTTTTTAAGCCATGAATTAGTGTTATTTCGCGAAGGGTATTTTCATCATCGGGTAATTGAACAAATCAGTCGTGAACAACAGATGCTGCCTCAAGTGTCTTTTCAAACGAATTTGATCCCGCTAATTAAGTCAATTGTGGCGCGAGACTTTGGGATTACCACGCTGCTGAGCATGGTGGTGCAACCGGGAGATGCTCTACACTTTTTAAGTTTTGATCCGCCGTTTTATCTGGAATTGGGGCTAGCTTGGCGACGCGATGCTTACCTATCGCGCGCCAACCAACGTTTTAAAGACTTTGTGTTAGCTCATTGTAAGGCGAACTAACAGGGCGGGCTTATACCAAAGAGGCAAGTTGCTGCTGGGCCGCTTGCATTTGCTGTTGTACTTGCTCTTCACCCATGGCAAGGCCTTCCGCATAGACCACTTCAACGTCACTAATGCCAATAAAGCCCAATACTAATTTTAAGTAAGGGATCTGTAAATCGGTTGCACCATCTTTATGCATACCGCCACGAGTCGTCACGATAATGGCTTTAGTGTCCTCTACTAAGCCCTCTGGACCATTTTCGGTATAACGAAAGGTTACGCCAGCACGCGCAACCAAATCTAACCAATTTTTTAATTGAGTCGGAATAGAGAAATTATACATGGGTGCCGCAACTACCAATACATCGGTGCTTTTCAACTCTGCGATTAAACTATCTGATAACTCAAGCGCTTGTTGTTGAGCAGCGTTTAAGTCTGTCGCCCCCCGTAAGGCCAGTGCAATTTCACCAGTAAGTACCGGTAATGCTTCACTGACTAAATCACGGCTCACCAACTCAGCCCCCTGTTCAAGGTAGCGAGCGTTCAGTTGGTCAATCAGGGCCGATGAACTAGAGTGTTCACCAAGAATACTAGATTTAAGGGTAAGAACTTTTGTCATAGATTAAGTCTCCAAGTGTTGATATCTGGACTTTATCATCAAAATATTAGAATATAAACAACAAAAAATAGCAGTTAAAATCCTATTTTATAGAACAATCAAACATTCCATTAATGAGAAATCGGTATCCATCTCAACCCTGATTCTTCCACTCATTTCGCATCACCTGAGCAGAGACTGCGGCAGCTTCTATTCCGCGCATTTGTCGATATACTAAGAGCAATGAAATAGGCAAAGGATCGACTTGTGGCACTAAAGAGCCCCCATCGTAGCAGTTTTAAAACCAAGCTTTACGACATCATTTTTGGTTATGAGAGTCCTGCGGGAAAATTGTTCGACTTACTGTTAGTCACCGCAATATTTGCCAGCGTCAGTGTGGTTATCTTAGGCTCAGTCAGCCGAATAGAAAACATGTATGATCAGTGGTTTATTAGTATTGAAGTGGTGTTTACAGTATTTTTCACCATTGAATATCTGGCTCGCTTATATTGCTCCCCAGCCCCTAAAGAATATGCCAAAAGCTTCTATGGAGTAGTCGATTTGCTGGCGATCTTGCCCACTTACCTTGCCTTACTCTATCCACCTGCTCAAGTGATGCTACTGTTTCGCCTGCTCAGGATCTTACGTATTTTACGAGTGCTCAAACTGGTTCGTTATGTCAGCGAAGCCAATGTATTACTACGATCGCTATTATTAGCACGGCGTAAAATATTGGTCTTCTTATTTTGTATTTGCCTCATGACCACTATCTACGGCGCATTAATGTATGCCATAGAAGGCCCAGAAAATGGTTTTACCAGTATCCCCAAGGGAATTTATTGGGCTATCGTCACCATTACCACCGTCGGCTATGGCGATATTTCGCCAGTAACGCCCTTAGGTCAAGCCCTAGCTGCATTAGTGATGATTACTGGTTTTTCGATTATCACGGTGCCGACTGGCATCATTGGCGCTGAATTAGTCAACGAAATGCGTAAAGAGCATCAATCAGTCAGCTGCCTACATTGTGAACGTAGTGGCCATGACCAAGATGCCGATTACTGTAAATATTGTGGCGCAAGCCTAAGCAACGAATAAGGGGATAAATGATGTTAATCATCGCAGGACACCGTGGTGCGAAAGGCAGCACCCCAGAAAACACCTTAGCAGGTTTAGATCGAGCCGCCGAACTTGGCTTAGCATGGGTGGAATTTGACTGCTTTTTGACTAAAGACCATCAACCGGTGGTCTTTCACGACGAACATCTGGAGCGTTGTAGCAACGGCCGGGGAAAGGTCGCCGACTACAGCTTAGCCCAATTACAGCACTTAGATGCAGGTTCATGGTTTGACCCACGCTTCGCTGGAGAGCATATTCCCAGCCTGAGACAATACCTATTACACGCCAAACGACTCGGTTTAAAACTCAATCTGGAACTGAAATATCACCAACAGCCCCGCCAACAGTTGGTTGAGGTGGTGCTCTCCGAAATTGAGCATTGTAACTTTCCCTTAAGTGATCTATTAATATCTAGCTTCGACCATCAATTGATGTTGTTCATTCATCACCACGCCCCAGAAGTCGATCTTGCTCAATTATACGAAGATATTCCGGAAAACTGGCAGTTACAGTTGCAAGACATGAATGCCGTGGCCTGCCATTGTGACTATCGTCGGCTCACACCAGAACTAGCAAAACAAATCAAACTGGCAGGTTATCGTTTGTCTACTTACACTGTAAATGAGCCCACCGAAATCACCGCATTACTGCCTTGGCTAGATATGCTTATTAGTGACTTTCCTGAGCGATTTATATGAATCATTGAGTGAGAATCGAGTTGCTGCAGGAAGCGGAACATGAATCAGGTCAGTTTATCAGCCCAACAACAACTGAAACAAGTGATCCTCGATCAAGTATTAGAGTTCCTGCTGAAAGGCGACTGGCAACAACTAGAGATGAGTCATATCGCCAATCATTGCCATATAACCGAAGTAGAACTCAATGACTGCTTTCCCAATCTGCAATCGGTGACCGCAGCAATCAACAGTCGCCTCACCCGTAATTTTATTCAGCATTTAGACCTCAGTAGTCGTGAAAACCTAAGGCTCAGTTGGCTAAATAGTCTCGAATCGCCACGATTTCGAGCCATCGTGCGTTTATTCATTGATGCTTCACAGCAAAATAATATCGCTTGGCGACTAGCCAATGTAGGTTGGAGTCAATTCACCAATCATGTGGCGAGCCAACTAGGCTATCAAGCGGTCAATCAAGACTTACCTTGGTTACTGGGCAAATCGATGCTCAGTTTCATTAATCAGCGTGGTCATATTCGTCTCAAAAGTATCGACAACTAAATAGAAGTCAACAAATCATCAGGGATCAACGAATAAATTGCGGCATGTACTGGTTTTCCGTAGTCAATCACTCGTGAGCGAGCTAGGCATTCAAATTGCGCATTGGCCTTTTCTGCGACCCGACGGCTGGCCCAGTTCTGCTCAGCAATCACCAACTCCAAGCGGTTGAGTTGTAAGGCATGAAAAGCATAATCAGCCATTAATTGAACCGCTTCGGTGGCGAAGCCTGAGCCACTAGCGCTAGCGCGGATCCAATAACCTAGATTGCCCGATCGGTAATTCCATTCCAGCCGATTAATGGCAATAGCCCCCACAAAACGGCCTCCTTTGTTCTCAAAGATCCCCATGTCAAAAGCAATGTTTTTAGCCAGCGCTGCTTGGCTTAAGGCCAGCCATGAACGACTCTCAGAATCAGGATAATCTTCATCCATCCAGTTAAGCCAGCGCTGACCTGACTCAGCGGTTTCACGAACAGCCTCGGCATGAGCCAGCACATCTTCTGGCAAATAGGGTCGGATCAGTAATCGCTTACCTAGCATTCTATCCTCCTATTGGCCAACGCCACTCAATACATACCCAGCAAAGCCTAACCATGACGCCGCAAGCAATAACCAAGGTAACCATCGCCCCTCAGCTCTTGGTTTGCCATTGTCGAGACTAGGTGATTCCTCTTGCTGCGGCGCAACATTGGCTAGTTGCTTTTTACGCAGTTTGTCGGCTTCACGCATTTTAGTCTTATGTTGCTTTTGCGATGCTATCTGCGGTTGCGATAGTTTCAGTAGATACTTTTACTTTACTTGGTTTTGCCACAATGCCTCCCTTTGTTTCAATTACTTTGAACCAAACTTCTCAGCAAGTCCAAACTTTCCCATCATCCTATATATTTTTTTAGCCAGTATCATCGCGATCATTTTTTTAGTCGTGACATCAGCGTACACTGAGGCACTTTTAACTCAGGGAGAAAAACGAATGAACACCCCACTGTTGGGGGCTCAAATGCTACTTGTTGCATTTGGTGCTACCACCTTAGTTCCACTTCTAACCGGTATTAGTCCAAACCTCGCCTTATTAGGTGCTGGTATTGGTACCTTAATTTTCCAACTCTGTACCCGCCGACAAATACCGATTTTTTTAGGGAGCTCATTCGCTTTCATTGGCCCCATTATTTTAGGCATCCAACAGTTTGGCCTGCCAGCCACCCTAAGCGGTTTAATGGCCGCTGGTGTGATGTTTATTATCATTAGCGCCGTAGTCAAAGTACGCGGCGTAAAAATCATCGAACGCTTCTTACCCCCGGTGGTGGTTGGTCCGGTGATTATGGTGATTGGCTTAGGCCTAGCTCCAGTTGCTGTAAATATGGCCTTAGGGAAAACCGGTGATGGCAGTGCAGTATTAGTTGATCAAGATATTGCCCTACTCATTTCTTTAGCCGCTCTATTTACCACCATCGCTGTCTCCATTTTTGCCAAAGGCATACTCAAATTAATGCCAATTATCTGTGGTGTGGTGGTGGGTTATGTTCTGAGCTTGTTTTTTGGCCTGGTCGACTTTAGCGCGGTTGCCAGCGCTGCGTGGTTTGCCCTACCTGAATTTGTGACTCCCGAGTTTAATTGGCAAGCCATCGTGTTTATTGCGCCAATTGGCCTGATTGTGACCATTGAACACTTCGGCGATATTCTGGCAATATCCAACGTGACTGGGAAGAACTTCGTCGAAAACCCGGGCATTCACCGTTCATTGCTCGGTGATGGTCTTGCGACAATTACTGCCGCCAGCTTTGGTGCGCCGCCAGTGGTGAGCTACGGCGAGGTCACCGGCGCTGTGAGCCTACTCAAAACCTACAATCCGGTGATCATGACCTGGGCCGCAGTATTTGCAATCGCCTTAGCCTTTATTGGCAAAACCGGTGCACTATTACTGTCGATCCCCGTTCCGGTGATGGGCGGCATTATGTGTTTGTTATTTGGTGCAATCGCAGCCATTGGTTTAAACACCCTGATCAGCAAACAAGTTGACCTCAGCATTCCTCGCAACCTAGTGATTGTATCGGTGACTCTGGTGTTTGGGATTGGCGGGATGGCAGTAGGCCTCGGCGAGTTCACCCTAAAAGGGGTTGGTTTGTGCGGCATTGTGGCGATTATTCTGAATCTGATACTGCCACAAGAGCCAAAAACAAGCGACAAATAAAAAAATAAACTGAAAAACGAGCTTATTAAAATGAGCTCGTTTTTAAAAAACCTTTCGATCGACTCCAAACTCAAATCAGAAATCGCAAACAGAGAGCAGATAAATGTCTAAAATGAGCTTCAACACCCTCACTATTTGATTCTTAACCCCTGAAAAAACCATAGAAAACAATATAATCAATAAAAATTAAATCACATATGGATTATATTAATTATGAACATTAAATCATTAGTCATTACTGCTACAACTTACAGTTTATTGTTATCTTGTAATGCGATGGCAGGCCAAATAAATTTTGATGACATCATAGGCAGAGGCGTCGCGTGGGAAGCGGACCGATACTTAAATGACGAAGTTTATTTTGCCAGCGATCAAATGTATGCATGGCAAGATCCCTCACCACAATATGGGGGGCAAAATTTAGCCACTAGTGGGTTAACTTATATATATGCCGGCGCAACCAGTAGCGCCACGGGTGCCTTTAGTATTCAATTTTTTAAAAACGGGGACCTCAATAATCCAGGTGCAACAGACAACATTCAGTTTGATGTCATTGATTATATCCAAGAGCAGACGGCTAGCTGGGGATATGAAGCTTTTGATATACAGGGCAACAGCTTATTATCGGGTCTTGGTACAGGCGCTTCGGAGACTGTCAATATCAATCTCGATATCCCCATTATTCATAGCGTAACCTTTACGCCTTCAACTGATACAGATGGAATGGATAGCTTAGCATTCGGAGATGTTGTTTCAGTATCAAATAATCAAGTACCGGAACCTGCGACATTAGCTCTTTTCACTTTGGGTTTAACAGGAATGGTGTTCAGAAGAAAAAGGGCCTGCAAAATGGCAATAAATATATAGTTGGCCTCTTGTAATAGTTATCCTAAAACATGCTCATTTATTGAGTGAAATCATCCCAATTTAGGTGAACAACATTCAACCGTTCGCCCTGCCTTGATTCGGATTAATCCCAATAAACATTAATGTTTACGATAGCAAAAGAGCACTGTAATTAAATGGCAAACACAATCCATTTTTTATGTTTAAACCCATAGCAGCACCACACAAGCGGCAGTTAAACATGACATAGTCAGATTAAAGCGTTGCCTGGCAAGCGGCGCGTTCAGCCAACGTGCGATCAGTTTCCCAAAACTTATCCAAACCGTGGCTGTAATCGGGTTAATCATGAAAAATGATAGGATCAAGGCAGCAATTGATGGCCAGTATTGCTCCCCGGGCAGGGCAAAACTGGCAACTGCTGAAGAACTCATCATCCACGCCTTTGGATTGAGGTACTGAAACCCCAGCGACTCAAAAAAACTCAGTGGTTTACTCATCTGCTGCTGCGCTAACTTCGTTTGCCCCAAGATCCGATAGGCCAAATACAACAGATAGACACTCCCCACAATTTTAAGCCCCCACTGCAAGGGCGGATAATGTTGAAACACCCAACTCAAACCCAGCGCCATTAATATCAACATCGTGGCAAGACCAACCGGGATCCCGGCCATTTGCGGTAGCGTGCGTTTAAAACCAAAATTAGCCCCGGAAAACGTTAATAACATATTATTGGGCCCCGGCGTCCCAGCCATGACCAACGCAAATAACAACATTGAAGTAAAAATTGCAATATCCATAAACTAGCCCCAAAAAATTGAATCGATACAATTTGTGTTTTTTGTAAAAAATATACCCACATCATTGTATTTTCACGCTAACCTAGGGTTGGAAATCAGTCAAAAGGTTTATTGTTATGATGACAATTTGGAAAAAGCTCGCGAGCGAAGATAATAAAGCGACTCAAATCGTAGAACAAGTGAGACAATTAATTGCCGAAGGCAGCTTGGCGCAAGGTGAAAAACTCCCCCCGCAGCGGCATCTGGCGGAGTGGCTTCAAGTCACGGTAGGAACCATTAGTCGCGCTTACGCTCAGGCCGAGCAACAGGGCTTAATCCAATCAAAAATGGGCAGCGGCAGCTATGTCAAACAGCCAAACGATTTTCGTCGGCAGTGGGGCAGCCTGCAGAGCAGTCATCAGCATATTGGCATGTGGCAAAATACTGCCTTTAAGCAGGCCCGGGCTAAATCGCTTTGCCAGCTGATGGAAAACTACAGCCACGCAGGTGAACAGCTGGACCAACTGTTAGATAGCGATGGCAGTCAAAATCTGCTTAGCCAACGAGAAGCGCTGTGTCACTGGACCGAGCAGCAAGGTTTTCACTTTCAAGCGGAACAATTGTTCTTTAGCTATGGGGCACAGCATGGCTTGCAACTATGTCTGATTGCCATGGATTTAGTGGGCGAACGACTACTCTGCGAGTCACTATGTTATCCGGGTTTAATCACGCTGGCCAAGCAACTCAAAATCGATTTGAAAGGCCTGGAACTGGATGAACAAGGGATCTGTCCAGACAGTTTGCTACAGCACATCGAGAAGTATCATCCCAGAGCACTATACCTGACGCCGACCCTGCAAAACCCCAGCGCCGCCATCATGTCTGAGCAGCGCCGCCTAGAAATTATCGAGATTTGCCAGCAACATCAACTCATGATCATCGAAGATGACGTTTGTGGCTTGCTCCCGGAACAGCGTCCGCGCGCCATGGTTGAACTGGCTCCCGAGCAGGTTATCTATCTGAATAGCTTTTCCAAAGGTGCTTTTAAAGGCTTGCGTTTTGCCTACTTACACGCCCCCGTGGCATTGCTCAGTGCATTCAATAGCGCGATCCGCGGTAGTTGCTGGAATATCAGCCCCTTATTGGTGGATATTGCAATTCAATGGATCCAGGCGGGTCACGCCGATCGGGCTCTGCAACAGCAAGCAAGAATGATTAATCAGCGCGCACAACTACTCCATCATCATTTAACTGGCATGGACTATACCTACCACTCTGGGGGCCTGCATTGCTGGCTGCGTTTACCGCCAGGCTGGCACTGTAACACCTTTGTTCAGGCAGCCCGCCAGGCAGGCATAGAAGTGGCCTCCGCCGAACATTTTGTGGTGGATAACCGGTCGGTCCCCAATGCGGTGCGTCTGTCAATAGGCCAGGCGGAGTCGAATCCGCACCTAGCTCAGGCGCTGGCAGTTTTAGTGGACTTGCTCAAAACCGCCCCAGCCCCACCACAACAGATCATTTAGCCTAGTTAACCTTGCATCTGCTCGGGTCTGTACCTAGACTAGCGCATTATCATCGGCTTTCGCCGATGCCCTTTGTATGTAAAGCCGAGACTACACTTTGTTAAGCTATCGCCACTCCTATCACGCGGGTAATTTTGCCGATGTACTGAAACACTTAGTACAACAACGGATCATTGCCTATCTCACCCAGAAAGATAAACCACTGTGCTACATCGACACTCATGCGGGTGCCGGCGCCTATAGTTTAAACAGTCCAGAAGCCAACAAAAGAAGTGAATTCGAAAATGGCATCGGTAAGTTATGGGATGCCGACGACTTGCCGGAGCTGTTAAAAAGCTATCTGAAACTGGTGAATCAATTACATCCCGAGAAAACCCGTCAGTATTATCCGGGCTCGCCGTGGATAGCCAAAATGATGCTCCGCCGCGATGATCGTTTGTTTCTGCACGAACTACACCCCAGCGAACAGGCACCACTGCACAGCCTGTTTCAACGTGATCGGCGCTGTAAGATCCGTCAAGAGAATGGCCACCAAGCTTGTATCGCGTTGATGCCACCGAAGGAACGTCGCGGCCTAGTACTGATCGACCCTTCTTATGAAGTCAAAGATGAATATCAAACGGTAGTCAAAACCCTGGTTGAATCGCACAAACGCTTTGCCTCGGGTAGCTATGCACTATGGTATCCGGTGGTCGAGCGCTTTCGCATCGACAAACTGGAAAAAGCGCTGATCAACAGCGGGATCCGGAATATCCAGTTATTTGAATTAGGCATTCAACACGACAGCGACGAGTTTGGCATGACCGCCAGTGGCATGATCGTGATTAATCCACCCTGGACTTTAATGAAAGAGATGCAACAAGTACTGCCCTACCTGGCCGACACCTTAGGCGAAAACGGCGAAGGCAACTGGCGCGCCGAAATCTTAGCCGAAGAGTAAACGACAAGTCTCCAAGAACAGCCAGCACTTGGCTGCTCTTGGATACAGCGCGAGTAAAAGCTTATTCGTCGGTGAGCTGTGAACATGAACTGCTTAGCTTGGCGCTAACTTCAAGCAAATATTTAACACCAATCCTCAGCTAAGCGCTCACTGTCATCAGCCATGCTTGACTGCGCTCGGCAAGTAACGGCAACTCTGGCTTATATTGCCAATACCAAGCCAAGTCTAACAGCGCCACTGCATTCACTAACAAATCAAACTGAGCGCCGCTTAAACCAGAGAGCTGTTGTAACTGTTGTCGTTGCTGGAGATCGACCGGACAACGCTGAGCAACACTGGCGGCATCCCAGCCTGCCATCGAGCAAGCCGCATATTCCCAATCCAGCACCAACAAACGCTGCTCTGGAGTCAGCAACAGATTATCTAGATGCAGATCGTGATGATTAAAGGCTACGCCACTAGGCCATTGTTGTCGCTCGAGCCATGCTAGAGCTTTAGCCCGCCAGCCTTGTGCCGGTTTGGCCTTCACATCACTAACGTAAGCCTGTAAATACTTCGGCATATCGAAAAAAGGCAGGCCCCGACCTCGCGCTGGTAATTGCTCAAGGATCGCGAGCACTTGTTGCCATAAGGTCGGTTGCTGCCACTGCTGCGCACTAACCACCTCACCAACTTGATAGTAATACAGCAAAAATTGATGACGATAACTTAAAGAATGTAAACTGATTACCCACGGAAGCCCCTCAAGCTGTTGTAATACTTCCCTTTCGCGTTGATAATCCAAGCCGTAGCAAGGCTGTTGTTGATTTAAGCGTAAGACAAGCCGTTCGGTTTCCGTTTCCAGTAACCACGAGTGCTGATGACCGCCGGCCAAACGCTCAATTTTTAACAAAGGGGCGAGGTGTCGCTGCAGGTACCCGTAAATTGACGGGGGCAGCGCATTATCTAACAAATCAACATCCAACAATGGTCCAAGCGCAATCAATAATCAAGGAGTGTAAGATGAAAAAACTGCTATGGCTAGCCTGCTGTGCAATCAGCCTTGTCGGCTTTAATAGCCAAGCTAAAACACCGCTAACAGTCTATACCTACCAGAGCTTTGTCTCTGAATGGGGGCCAGGACCGGCGCTCACCAAAGCCTTTGAAAAGCAATGCGACTGTAGCATTAACTGGGTGGGCTTAGATGATGGGGTTGCCATCTTGAATCGTCTTAAATTAGAAGGCGGACGCAACCAGGCCGACGTAATTTTAGGTTTAGATACCAATCTTATTCCTGAAACAAAGGCACTAAATGCGGTGCAAGCCCACCAACTCGACTTACCTAAACTTGCCATCGATTGGCAAGATAAAGATTTTATCCCCTTCGATTACGGCTATTTTGCTTTCATCTACGATAATGAAAAACTCAAACAGCCACCGACATCGATGGACCAACTGATCAACAACTTCGATGGTACGATTTTGTATCAAGACCCACGCACCAGTACTCCCGGTCAAGGTTTAATGTTATGGGTTAAAGCCCTATATGGCGACAAGGCCAGTTCAACCTGGCAAAAACTACAAGCGAAAACCGTCACCGTGACCAAAGGCTGGAGTGAAGCCTATGGCATGTTTTTAAAAGGCGAAGCTGATCTAGTACTGAGCTACACCACCTCACCGGCCTACCATATGATCGTCGAACAAGAAAATCGTTACCAAGCGGCACAGTTTAGTGAAGGGCATATGCGCCAAATTGAAGTGGCTGCGATTAGCGCCACCAGCAAACAACCACAGCTAGCCCAGCAGTTTTTAAGCTTCTTGTTAAGCAAAGCCGCGCAACAAACTATTGCCACCAGCAACTGGATGTTACCGGTGACAAGCGACCTTGAATTACCCGAAGCCTTCGGTACATTAATCAGCCCGAAAACCCTAACGCTCGACCCACAAACTGTGAGTCAACAGCGTCAACAATGGACTAAAGAATGGCGTAATGCCGTAAGTCAATAAACGAACTTCGGTGTCTAAACTTCCCGCCCTTCTCGGCTACAGCGCGACCACGGTGATCTGTTTGATCGTGGTCGCCGCGTTCTACGGCTTAGCCGAGCAAGCAACAGAGCTAAGTTGGTCAGCCTTTCACGACCCCTACCTTTGGCGAGTGCTACGCTTTAGCCTATGGCAAGCCTTACTCTCGGCATTACTATCCTGTATTGGCGGGGTATTAGTCGCCCGTGCCTGGTTTTATCTACCCAGCAAAACCATCCCATGGCAATTACGTTTAGCCAATTTGTGTTTTGTCAGTCCAGTGATTTTAGTGGTACTAGGATGTGTCGGAAGTTTTGGGCATAATGGGTTTTTGCAACATTTGAGCCCATTTTCGTGGAATATATACGGTTTACCCGGTATTTTATTGGCTCATTGTTTTCTCAATATGCCCTTAGTCGCCCGCTATTGCTACCTGCAACTAAACGATGTCCCCGCCAGCTATTGGCGCCAAGCGAAACAGCTAGATTTTAGTGACTGGCAACGCTGGTGCAATATCGAATGGCCATTGCTGCGCTCCCGCCTCAATGGCTTGTTTGGCTTGGTTTTTCTACTTTGTTTTGGCAGCTTTACCGTCGTATTAGCGTTGGGAGGCGGCCCTAAAAGTACCACGCTTGAGGTGGCAATTTATCAAGCCTTACGCTACGATTTCGACCCGCTCTTTGCACTGCAATGCGCGTTGTTACAATTACTGATTGCTGCCAGTCTTGGCTGGCTCTTGCTCGGGCGAGAACAAAATGACGCGCTCCGCTTGCAACAGTCCTATCTGGAGCCAATGCCTACAAGCGCCCGACAACGCAGCAGCTATCGCCTACTGATTGCGTTCTACTATTTATTTATTCTATCAGTCATTATCGGCATTTTTAGCCCACTGCAACAGTTGAACTGGCAGCAACTCCCTTGGCAATTGTGGCTCAATAGCACCTACTGGTCGCTCAATATTGCTCTGCAAAGCTGCCTATGGGTGCTACTATTAGGCACCGCTTTACTCGTCCAATATGCAAATAACCAACAGCAACAACGCCGGCAACATACCAGTAAATTGCAGGAACTACTGGCATCAATTATGTTGTTAACACCAGCGATGGTGATTACCACAGGGCTATTTTTCCTACTTATCAGCCGCGCTAACATCGACCATTACACCCAATACTTAGTCGCCCTGATTAACGCCTTAATGAGCTTGCCATTTTTTATTCGTAGCATGAAACCAGCACTCAACGATATGCTAAATCAATATCGTAAGTTGAGTCTAAGCTTAGCACTGCCCTTCACCAGTCAGGTGCGCTACCTCGCGTGGCCCCTGCTACGTAAACCACTAAGCATGGCTTTAGGTTTATGCATGGTATTGTCGCTGGGAGATATGGGGGTAATCGCATTGATTGGGAATGTTGATGTGGTCAGCTTGCCGCTGTTACTCTACCAACAACTAGGCAGCTATCAGTATGCCTTAGCCAGTGCCACCGCTTTGATCCTATTACTCCTTTGCGGCGCTATATTTTTATTACTCGATATCAGTTTAGGGCGCAAGCATGTTAAAAATTGAACAACTCACTTGCCTTCGGCAACAGCAACCCTTCACTTATCAATTAACCGTCGAAGCGGGTGAAGTAGTTGCGCTACTAGGTGCCAGTGGCAGTGGTAAAAGTACGTTATTGGAGCTGATCGCTGGCTTTGTCAAGCCGAGTGCAGGCCAACTCACTTGGCAAGAGCAAGACTTGTTAAGCCTAGCAATCGCGCAGCGCCCTGTCACCTCGTTGTTCCAGCAACATAATTTGTTTCATCATCTGAGCTTAGAACAAAACATCGCCTTGGGCATTAGCCCCGCACTCAAGCTCACCCAACTACAACAGCAACAGCTACATGAAGTCGCCTCCAGCTTAGGCATTACGAGTCTGCTCGACAAACGCCCCGACCAAGTCTCTGGTGGACAGCAACAACGTGCAGCCTTAGCGCGTTGCTTATTGCGCCAGCAACCGATTCTATTACTCGATGAGCCCTTTAGTGCCCTCGACCCTGTGCTACGCCTAGAATGCTTAGACTTAGTGAAAGATTTAGCCAAGCAATGGCAATTTGCAGTGCTCATGGTCACTCACCAATGGCAAGATGCGCAGCGCGTCGCTAAACGAGTGGCATTTATAGAACAAGGGCAGACTCGTCAATTCGCCGCAACCGAACACTTAGCAGCGCATCCAGCTAATGCGCACATTGCCCATTACTTAGCCTGCAGCTAATTATCCTAAAGATGAATGACAATTGGCCGATAAATTAGCGGATCAATACAGCATCTTATTCATCGACAAGGTCGCTCTCTATGCAAGTTAATTACAATTTACAAGCCGCCTCATTCGAATCCGTCTATAAAGCTCGAGAACGAATAGAAAATACGGCGCCTCGGCAAACCTTAACCGAATATACGGCGCGGCGACAAATGACTAACCCCGGCTCTGCTGTATTTGGCAATAACGATGTAAAGCCCGGTTTAACCGCAACCCAGCTGCGTGATAGCGATGATGCAAAACAAGCCAATCGTAAACAGATCCGCGAGGCCATGGGCGCCAGTGTCGACCAATCGGCAACCCATATTCGCCTGTATTATCAACACATGGAAGAAAAAGGCACTCGTGGTCCACAACTGCTAGCAAGAGCCTGAAGAGTCAAGGCTCCTGCAAACATACACAGCTCTCTTACCAATAAAAATGATATCGAAAGCGCCAACTAAAACTGGGCAATCTGCTCGCAAACTACGGCCATATGCAGACATAACGCAGGCCGAGTACCGTAGATCATAAAGTAAAAGTTCAAATTCAGTTCTTAAAACAATCATCCCGACTTTCACTTGATAATGATTTGTTTTTAAAGCAAATTACCCCTATTCAATTGCCAACAACAGATCTATTCAAGGAAATAACGCCCCATGTCGGTTCACGTTTTAGATTGCCCAGCGAATCAACTCGGAGAAAGTCCGCTTTGGGACGCAAGCCGCAACCGGTTAATCTGGGCAGATATCAAAGCCAAAAAAGTATGCTTCTATGACTTCACCATCCAGCAGTATTCCGAAGTATTATTGTTTGAAGAGGTTGGTTGTCTCACCTTACATCAATCTGGCGCAATTTTGCTCGCACTAGAAAATCAGCTCGGTTATTTAAGCCCCAACAACCATAACTACGTCAAGCTACAGGAGCTTGAAGCGAACCAAACCAATAATCGCTTTAATGAATCTTGCTGCGACAACTTGGGTCGATGGTGGTTTGGCAGTCAGTCACTTGATGGCCGAGCATCGATTTATAGAATGGACTTAGATGGCTCA
Organism: Agarivorans sp. QJM3NY_33; assembly: GCF_050870865.2. Classification (NCBI taxonomy): domain Bacteria; kingdom Pseudomonadati; phylum Pseudomonadota; class Gammaproteobacteria; order Alteromonadales; family Alteromonadaceae; genus Agarivorans; species Agarivorans sp. QJM3NY_33. Next base: position 1,290,863 of record NZ_CP194039.2, on the reverse strand, counting down.
GTCAGCCAACAGGTGTCGTCGCTATATACCGTTAACGGAATGGCCTTCGCTCCCGATGGGAAAACCCTCATGTATTCGGATTCGTTCCCGACAGAACAGCAAATATGGCAATGTGCATATGACCAACAAACTGGCCAGATCCTTGATCATCGCAAATTCTTAAATACCACTGATTTGGATTTTAGGCCCGATGGGGCAATGTTTGATTCCCAAGCTGGCTATTGGTTGGCTGGTATTGATTCCGGTAAACTACTCAGATTCGATCTGGAACAACGACGAATTGTTGATAGTTATCAACTTCCCAGTAAGTTAGTTAGCAAATGCTGCTTTATTGGACCTCAACTTAGCACGATTGCAGTGACCTCCATTCAAGATAAGCAACGACAATCATCGGGCCATGTCTACTATTTTGACTCAAAATACACAGGCAGAGCAGCAACTTTATGCCAAGTTAAGCTACCGATTTAGGCAACAAGTACCCGCTCAAAACCTGAGCTAAACAGATATTAATTAGAAGCTGAGCTGCTGCTTAATATCTAAACGATGCGCTAACAAAGTATCTGCGTTATCACCATGTTCAGGATAGTATGCCCAACCCAGCTGGAAGCTATCCAACGACACGCCTTGTAGCTGTTGCTGTAACTGCGAGCTGAGTTTTTCAGCGATGGCGGCAGCAGCGGTTTGACTGGCACCGTAAAGCAAGGCGATTAACTCGCCATCACTAAACTGAGCAATACTGTCTGAACGGCGTAATTGCTGCTGTAATACCTTTGCAACGATGGCACATACCAAAGCGGCATCATCACTTAAATAATGCAGGGTGAGAATGGCGAAAGGCTCTTGATTACGATGACTTAAACGCATCGCCTGAATCAACAGTTCGCGGAATAAAGACGCCGACAGTAAGCCACTTTGCGGATCACGTAACTTCGCTTCATCATTAATTAAAGGGATCGTTAGCGGGAGTACACTCGCCAGTAAGACTTGCTTCCCTTGGATCGCCATTGGCACGCCATGAATACGCAGCCACTCGTCTTCAGTGTGGCAGTAATGGCAAGTAAAGGCGGTATTCGCCGATAAGCTAGCGTACAAGGCTTGTTGAAAAGCACTCCGGCAACGAGAGTCAACCCGTTTTAACCATTGCTCTACTGGTAAGCTTTCCAAATCTTGACCTTGCCAAGGGTATTTTACACTGACTAAACCCTCCGCCGCTTGGAATAACCAATAACCGCTATCATCTTCAACCACCTGATGAAAAAAACCTACTAAATCAATTTCCACCACAACCCATCCTTAATAAGCGGCTAGTAGCTAGAAGTATAGCAAAAGGGATATTTAGACTTATACAGCCCAAAAAAAGCCGAGTATGCTCGGCTTAGGGAAAGCGAAGGCGACTAAATTAATTCGAGTGCTTGCATCGCTTGGCGAATACGATTTTTAGTACTCTCGGATAAAGCCGTCACCGGTAAACGACATTCTTCTTGACACTTGTTTAGCAATGAAATTGCATATTTCGCACCCGCCGGGCTCGGTTCAATAAACATTGCTTGATGCAAGGGCAGCAATTTATCTTGAATTTGACTGGCTTTCGCATAATCCCCGTCTAAAGTGGCTTGTTGCATTTGCGCACACAGTTTAGGAGCCACGTTAGCCGTCACCGAAATGCAGCCTTGTCCACCACTCACATTATAAGAAACAGCGGTCGCATCTTCACCACTTAACCAACAGAAATCATCGGCGATTAACTGACGCTCAAACAAAGGGCGAGACAAATCGCCAGTGGCATCTTTCACGCCAACAATCCGCGGCAACTGTGCCAGCTTAGCCATGGTAACAGGGCTCAGGTCAACCACCGCTCGTGGTGGAATATTGTATAAAACAATCGGAATATCGGTAGCATCGTGGAGCATTTTAAAATGCTGATACAAACCGTCTTGGTTCGGCCGATTATAGTAACCCGCCACGTGCAAGGTGGCATCAGCGCCGGCTAGCTGTGCAGCTTTGGTGTATTCAATCGCCTCAAGTGGGTTATTCGACCCCGCACCAGCAATCACTGGAACCCGCCCTTTCGCCTGCTCAACCACTGTTTTCACCACAGCGATGTGCTCATCGTGGCTTAAGGTTGGGCTCTCGCCGGTGGTTCCGACCGGAACAATACCATGGGTACCTTGATTAATATGCCATTCAACTAACTCGCGAATCGCCGCATAATCTACTTTGCCTTCAATAAAGGGCGTCACCAACGCTACAATCGATCCTCTAAACATGCCCGCTCCATCACTTACATCAAAAATAAAAAAACCCGGTCACAGTGGCCGGGTTCAAAAAAGTTGTTACGTTTTACTCACACCCAGCCATTAACCACCCGCGTTTAATTGCGGGCCGTTTATACTTTTTAAACTCTATAACATATGGCAACAGGAAGTATCCTTAATAAAACGAATAGCTGCTAGCTAGTTTGCTTAGCTTGTATAAAAAGTCAAGTAACCTGAAAAATAAATCCGCAGAAGCCGTGATGAGATAGCCTTTTTCGGCAAAAGTTTCTATTATTGCGGCCACAAAACTGAGTAACCAAAGCCAAACTATGAACAGCTCACTGCACCCAACTAGTCAAGTACTCGCCCGTCATCAAGATTTATTTGTACAACAACATTTAGTGGTTGCAGGCCAACTCTACGATAACTACCCCAAAGAGCTGTTAGAACAAGTTGCCTCATTGCAACTATGTTGCAGCCATTATGGCCAATTTAGCTATTTTCAATCGATCGCAGATCCCAAAATAAACAGTCAGTTTTCGGCGACTCCAAAGTTAGCGACCCATAGTGACGCACTATTGTTTTACATGCCCAAGTCGAAACAGGAAGCGGCTTACTTATTTGCTTGCTTACTGCCACAGCTAAAAGTAGGTGCCGATATTTTTGTGATAGGAGAAAACCGAACTGGCGTAAAAAGCTGTGAAAAAATGTTGGCTGAATTTGGAGTGAAGCTGAATAAGATAGATAGTGCCCGACGTTGTGGCCTGTATTACGGACAACTGCAGCAAGTCGCCCCTGGTTTTCTGCCCGAGCATTGGGATAGCACATTTGAAGTTCAATTAGGTGAAACGCGATTGAAAGTCAGTTCACTACCTGGCGTATTTAATCACGGTAAACTCGATGATGGCAGTCAACTTTTGCTCGAGCATTTGCCGCCACTTCACGGTAAGGTGCTCGATTTCGGTTGTGGCGCGGGCATTATTGGTGCAAGCCAAGCACTATTGTATGAAATCGATATCAGCCTGCTCGATGTAAGTGCATACGCTATCGCCAGTAGCCAAGCGACCTTAATGATAAATAACTTAAATGGAACGGTAATTGCTTCTGATGGTTTAATGGAAGTGAAACAATACTTTGATTTTATAGTGAGTAATCCGCCTTTTCATGCAGGCATCGATACCCAGTATGAAACCACCGAAAGGTTTCTAGCACAAGCCAAGCAACACTTAAATACACAGGGTGAGCTATGGATTGTGGCCAATAGTTTTCTAAAATACGAAACCTTAATTAAGCAGCATTTCACCTCCTATGAAAGCGTATTTGACAACAAAAAATTCAAAATTTTACGATGTTGTCACTAAAAAAATATTAATTGCTCACGGATTAATTAAAACGCAGAGTCTGCTATTTACTTTAAAGTAAATATCTGCAAACTAAACCTAGGCACAATGAAAACGATTTCAAAATACATATAAATAAGGGACAAGGTCTAATGGCTGGAATACTTACGATGATCCTCGCTGGCGGCGAAGGCACTCGCCTCTACCCACTTACCGAAAGTCGAACCAAACCAGCGGTACCTTTTGGAGGAAGTTACCGACTCATAGACTTCGCTTTAAACAATTTTGTAAACTCTGACTTTCTAAAAATCTACGTTCTCACCCAGTTCAAATCACAATCACTCAACATTCACTTACGCCAAGCTTGGCACTTATCTGGAATTACCGATCGCTTCATCGATGCCGTACCTGCACAAATGAGAGTTGGTAAACGTTGGTATGACGGTACCGCAGATGCGATTTACCAAAATGCCCGATTTATCGAAATCAACGAACCGGAACACGTCTGTATTTTTGGCAGTGACCATATCTATAAGATGGACGTTCGACAAATGGTCGATGAACATCGTCGCAAAGAAGCGGCTTTAAGCGTCGCGGCAATTAAAGTTCCGAAAGCACAAGCAGATCAGTTCGGTATTATTGAAGTTGACGAAGAAGGTCGGATGATCGGCTTCGAAGAAAAACCCAAACAGAATCCTAAGACCATCCCCGGTGACCCCGATCATGTACTGGCATCGATGGGAAACTATGTGTTTGAAAGAAAAGTACTGCTTGAAGCCCTCTATGAAGACGCAGTCGATCCCAATTCTAGCCATGATTTCGGCAACGACATTATTCCAAAACTGTATCCTCTGGGTAAAGTTTTTGCTTATGACTTTACTCAAAATGATATCCCTGGCGAAACCACCAGCGGCTATTGGCGTGATGTAGGAACTCTCGACGCATACTGGGCTGCCCATATGGATTTGCTTGAAGAAGAGCCCCCCTTCTCGTTATATAATCCCCAGTTCCCGTTACACACTTATTACCCGCCGCTTCCGCCTGCCACCTTTAAAGATGTCGGTGATAAAAAAGTAAGTATTAGCCAATCCCTAGTGTCAGCAGGAAGTTTTGTCTTAGGCTCCGAAGTCAATCGTAGCGTACTCGGCTTTAGAAGCCATGTTCGCCCCGGCTCAGTGATCAGTGAATCGGTGTTAATTGCCAACTGTCGGATTGGTGAAGGTTGTCATATTCGTCGCGCAATTATCGACAAAAATGCAGAAATTGCCCCCGGAACAGTCATCGGAGAAAACTTAGAGGAAGACCGCAAACGTTTCACTGTATCACCAGAAGGTATTGTTGTTGTTCCGAAAAGTGCCAAGGTTGGATTTTAATCCATCGATTTGCCTTGAAAACAACCAAGCATTTACTCTAGAATCGTCACTTATGAGGAACCATTTGGTGCCTCACTAGTAAAGGAGCGACCTGTGACAGCCCATCCTGTCAGGATACTATTCTTAGCCTCTGAAGTAGAAAGCCTAGCCAAAACTGGTGGTCTTGCCGATGTAGCTAAAGCCTTACCACTTGCCCTCAAAGAGCATGGACAAGACGTAAGAATCATCATGCCTTTTTATAAAACTTTGAAACGACATGATGAGGCTGAAAAACTGCTCGACTTGCGACTGCATACCGCCAATCATATAGACGATATAGAATATTCGGTATATCGTTTAATGTTAGAAGATGTGCCTGTTTATCTCATTAAACAACCAGCCTACTTCGATCGAGATCAACTTTATAGTGAAGGTGAATTTGCTTACGACGATAACGGCGAGCGTTTTTCTTTTTTCTCTCGAGCCGTTTTTCAAGTCGCCAAAGCCCTAGACTTTAAACCCGATATTTTTCATTGCAACGATTGGCATACCGCTTTAGTCCCCTACCTTCTGAAGCAAAAATACGCCCATCACCCTTTTTTCTGCAATAGTAAATCGGTGTTAACCATTCACAATGCTGCTTTTCAAGGTATCTTTGAAAAACACCAGTTCCATCTATTAGAAGGCTTAGCCGATGGCTTAGTAGATCAAATTTTAGATGGTTATAATTGTATTAATTTACTCAAAGCGGGGATCCGCTTTGCCGACAAAATCAATGCCGTTAGCGCAAATTACGCACAGGAATTACTGACCCGTTTAGGATCTCATGGATTATGTGACTACTTTGAACAACGTCGTGCCGATTTGGTTGGTATTCTCAATGGCTGCGATTATTCAGATTGGGATCCAAAAACCGATCAACTAATTCCAAGCAACTACTCTCAAAGTGATCTCAGTGGTAAAGCCGTATGTCGGCAAGCCCTGCAACTAAATGCCGACTTGCCACAAACCAATGCGCCGATCTTTGGCATGGTATGTCGCTTAACCGAGCAAAAAGGCTTTTATTTACTACTTCCAGCCTTAGAACAATTTTTACGCCACAACGTGCAGGTGATTATTGTCGGAACTGGGGATAGTGGGATCGTTGCCAAGCTACAGACTTTAGAGCAGCAATGGCCAAATAAATTGCGCTTTATTCATGCTTTTAGCAACGAGCTCGCCCACTTAGTTGAAGCTGGTGCGGATTTTTTCCTCATGCCATCTCTGTTTGAGCCATGCGGTCTCAACCAAATGTATAGCTTAGCCTATGGCACCCTCCCCATCGTTCGTGGGGTTGGTGGTTTAAAAGATACCGTGACCGACTTTGATGAAGATCCCTTAAAAGCCACAGGGCATATCTTTTATGATCCCGAACCCGCTGATTTGCTCAATACCTTGCGCCGAGCTTTACTGCTTTATTTAGAAGATTATGAAGCATTCAAAGCCATGCGTCACCGAGCAATGGAATCGCTGTTCCATTGGCAGCAATCAGTTTGGCAATATGAAGCCTTGTATAATGAAGCCCTAAATGTGGAGCCAGTTCAACATCAATAATAATATATCGTCAGGGAGTGGCGACCCTGGCTATTATTATCTAACCTGAACATAAGGACTTAATTTAAGGGAATTTTTATGCGTATATCAGAGGAAGTTCATAATTTCACTGAGTTTCTCTTAGGCGAACAATTGATCGCTTTAGATGTCGAGAATCGTTGTGATCCAGAGCGTTTGCAGGATTTATGTTGCTTGGTATTAAACCGTCTTCCCCCTCGCTATATCCGCCATAATGTGGATGTGCTTAGCGCGATAAGCGATGAGGAACGGGCTCAGTTAATAGAGAAAACCAAGTTAGCGATTGAAGAAGGCTTAATATACTTGAAGCAAGACCGCCGCCAAGGTTCTCGCGACTAACGGTAGAAACTCAACAGATCTCCAGTTCAATATGAGTGCAGTCCTTAGCACAATAAATACCAGAGGCTTGGGTCTGCGATTGGCTCGGTAAAACTAGATATAAAGGCTGCCGACACTGCTCACAAGTTTTTGCCTTGCCAGCTAACACTTGTTTGATCAGCTGACGCTGCTGCTGATAGGAATTTGCACTACGTTTGTTAAGCTCTTTAAATCCAGACATTCTTTACTTCTCTTTGCGATACCCCCCAACCTTAGAGATAAGCAGAGTTCGATGCAAACGGTTTTTTGATAGCCGTACTTTATTGCTGAGACTTGAGCCATCACACTGGTTGAATCACTGAGTTTATCTAGCTCTGCTTTTAATCAGCCCCAGAAACGATCAGTTATCTTCTCTTCCCTCTGGGTATTGTGGCAAGTCATCACTAATCTGACTCCAGTTCGCTTTATAAGCCGTATAAATATGTGCATCTGGCGCTTCATCAATATCACTATCAAGCGTACCGAGACTAAACTCGACTAATTTGCCGTTATCGTTAGCCGGAGCAAACGTAAGGCTCGAGCCGCAACGCCCACAAAACTGCCGGGTGGTCCCATTATCCGCTTTAAATTGACGCAATAGATCTTGGCCGCTGAGCCAATGAAAATGTTCTTGTTTTGCTTCACCATAAGTGGCGTAAGCTGCGCCGTGAAACTTACGACACATACCACAATGGCAATGCCCCATTTGGGGCTCAATTTGATCCACTTGATAACGGATACCACCACACAAACATTGACCGAGATATGGACTCATCATTTACTCCTTCATTTATCATTGATATTAACCAAAACACATAGCAAGCATCTGCTCAGTTGGACTCACTCATAGAATGTGTAACCATTAGTCAGTAAACTATCACTTTTTCACAAGCCTTGCATACGACGGCATAAGGGTAAATTTTAGATGTTAAAAATAGTTAATGGGCAAGATTTTGCCAACTTTAGCGAACAAGCTAAAGCAGCACCACGCCAACGCAGTCATCATAACCTGCACCCGTCTCATGATGCCATGGTACAACGCTTGTTTATCGCAACTGAACCCAATACCTATATGCGTCCTCATCGGCATAGTGAAGCCCATAAGTGGGAACTATTCTTGGTTTTACAAGGCCAACTCGATTTACTCATCTTTAATGAACAAGGCAAATTGACCGAACGCCATAGCTTATCTCCTGCAACCAATCGCGCTATTGAAATACCACCACTCACCTGGCACGGCTATGCTTGCATGCAAACAGGGACTATTGGACTGGAAATCAAAGAAGGAGCCTATCAACCAACTCCCGATGAAGATTTCGCCCCTTGGTCTCCCGCAGAGAGTGATCCCAAAGCCAGTCACTATCGAGATTGGATGCGCACCGCTCAAGTCGAATAAATATCAGCTTTATATTGCCTAATTATCGGCATTAAAATTAAACACTTGGTGCTGAATTATGGTTGATATGCAGGCATAGGATGAATGATAAATGCCAGTGATGAGAGCGCGGGAAATCAGATAAATCCAGAAAAGTAACTATCGTATTGTCATCGGTTTAGACTTTTACTCTCTGATTGTACCTAGAAAAACAATGCAAGCAGCAAAACCAAAAACGCCCTCAATGAGGGCGTTTTCACATAACATTAGCTCGCTTTAAACTTAACTCGCCAAGCATGTAATAACGGCTCAGTATAGCCACTGGGTTGCTCGCAGCCTTTAAAGACTAAATCAAGCGCAGCCAAATAGGCACAACTGCTGGTCAAGCGACCGATCATGGGAAGATACGCAGGATCATCACTATTTTGCTGATCGACTAAAGCAGCAATAGCTTCAAAGCGTTGCATCACCAAATTTTCACTTACAACGCCATGTTTCAACCAGTTCGCCACATGCTGGCTGGATATACGCAAGGTGGCCCGGTCTTCCATTAAACCCACGCCATTAATGTCGGGGACCTTAGAACAACCTACACCTTGCTCAACCCAGCGCACCACATAACCTAAAATACCCTGAATATTATTATCCAGTTCATCCACTAGCTGCTGTTCAGTCCAATCGGTATTCACCGCCAAAGGTGGCGTTAATAACCCAGCCAAACGCGGCTCACAATGCTCACTCAATTGCTCGAGCAATTGCTGTTGGATCCCAAACACTTCCACTTGATGATAATGGATCGCATGTAAAGTTGCGGCGGTTGGAGAAGGAACCCATGCCGTACTCGCACCACTTTTAGGGTGAGCGACTTTTGCCTGCATCATATCGGCCATCATTTCTGGCATCGCCCACATTCCCTTACCGATTTGCGCCTTACCTTTTAAGCCACAACTTAAACCAGTTTCAACATTGCTCAGCTCGTAATCCTTGATCCACTGGCTTTCTTTAATCTCTCCTTTTGGCACCATCACACCTGCGCACATACTGGTGTGGATCTCATCACCAGTTCGGTCCAAGAAGCCAGTATTAATAAACACAACTCGTTGCTTCGCTTCAGCAATACAAGCCTTTAAATTCACACTGGTACGGCGTTCTTCATCCATAATACCAAGTTTAATAGTATTCTCTGCGAGGCCGAGTAATTCTTCTACAGCGGCAAATAACTGATTGCTAAAGGCAACTTCTTCAGGGCCATGCATCTTCGGTTTGACGATATAAATCGACCCTTCTCTGGAATTTCGATAAGGGCTATTGCCGAGCAAGTCGTGCTTGGCAATTAAGCTGGTAAATACCGCATCTAGCAAACCTTCAGGCACTTGATTACCTTCGCTATCGAGTATCAGGTCACTATTCATTAAGTGCCCAACATTACGCACAAACATCAGGGAGCGACCACTCAGGCTAAAACCATGTCCCTGCGGATTAAGGTAATGACGATTTGCATTCAATGAGCGAGTAATCGTTTCCCCGTTTTTAACCAGTTGCTCACTCAAGCTACCTTGCATTAAACCTAACCAATTACGGTACACCGCAACTTTATCTTCCGCGTCAACCGCAGCAATCGAGTCTTCACAGTCCATAATAGTGGTTAAAGCCGCTTCTAATACAATATCTTTGATTGACGCATTATCGCTAGAACCAATCAAATGCTCGCCATCAAACTGAATTTCAAGATGCAAACCGTGGTGTTTAAGCAAGATCGCACTAGGGGCTTCGGCCTCGCCTTGATAGCCAGCCAATTGAGCGGCTTCAGCTAAGGTGGTATTTGAACCATCACTTAATCTTACCAACAATCCACCCGCTAACACGCTGTATTTACAAGCGTTGGCATGACTACCGTGCGTTAAGGGGCAAAACTTATCGAGCAAGGCGCGACCATAGGCAATAACCGCCGCCCCCCGTTCTGGATTATATTGCTGAGTCGGCGCTAATGTTCCCTCTTGTGAAATCACATCGGTCCCATATAAAGCGTCGTATAAACTGCCCCAGCGAGCATTCGCCGCATTCAAGGCGTAACGTGCATTCATCACCGGAACCACTAACTGCGGGCCAGCTAATACCGCCAACTCGGGGTCCACTTTGTTGGTATCCAAGCTCACCGCTTGAGGGACTTCAACCAAATAACCGATATCTTTAAGGAACTGCTGATAAGACTCGGCATCAATGGGCGCGGGATGTTGCTGATGCCACAGATCAATCTGGGATTGTAAATGCTCACGCTTGCTCAGTAACTGCCGATTACGAGGAATGAACTGCTGTAAATATTGTTCGAGTTTAGGCCAAAAATCTGCTTGTTCGACTCCCGTCCCGGGCAATACTTGCTGATTGATAAATTGGTAAAGTAAATTCGATACTTTGAAATGTTCGAGCGGAAGGTAGTTCGATTCCTTGTTGATTTGCGTATCCATCAAATGCTCCCTTAAATTTATAGTTATAATTTATTTCGCGTTAGCTCATGCTTAGCGTTTAGTTATTGTGACCTTGTTCAACCTTGCTTCTATCTCATAGCAAATTTACATATTCGAATAAGTATCATCCCATAAAAAGAAACAACATAACAATCAGCCAAATGTCGTATGCACCATAATACAGCGTTTCACCAATCTTTTTCAAACACTCGTTTAAATCAACTCGCTATGAGCTGTTTACAATACTAAACAACAAATACTAATAATATGATTTTATTAAGTAAAAACATCTTTAGTGCAATAAGTAACGACTCGACATTCCATCACCGCGACCCGGTTTAACTCAAAGCCCAGCGTAACCTTATCTGCTCAGCCACACCGCTGGGTAAGCATCTCTTAGTCATGTGAGGGATACTTATGGCACATCATTGTAGTAAACGAATTGTAGCAGCGGACTGCGCTTTGCCAGCTCACGAATGTGGCAAACTTTATGAGTCAATGTGGCATGGCCATTTGGCAATGACAACTGCACCTGAATTTGCTCGTGAATACCCAATACTCTACCATCTTAATTATTTACCAATACGCTTCAGCTTTCTGCGACTTGGCTTGGTTTACCAAAGCTGGATTGAAGTATGGTTCACCAAGCCCAAGCTACTAACCATCATTATGTCAGTAATTTTGTGCTCAATTTGCTTAATTGAAAGAGATTGGAGCAAGCATCCAAATAGACACTCCACGAGAAATCACCCAATACCATCTCAACCGATAATTATTGGCGCTCAACGCTTACTTTCGATACAACAGGCAAGACACCACAAAACTAGCATGATGCAGCTGCCTGTCAAAACCGATGGCTCACTCACTGCGGATGGCCCTTTTTAGGGAGCGAACATTGGGTATATACGGGAAGCCTACAACTATCGAGCTGTTTATTGCCACGATTGGTCAAGCTGACTTACCGCCTCGGCTCAGCTGAGCTAAGCTAAATTAGGTTCTGCTGTTTGTGAGAAGCAAAATGAATACCGTCAAACCCTTAAGTAAACCAGCAATCATAGTGGGATTAAAAAACCTGCCCAATTGGCAATATAAAGAAGGTTTTATTAGCAAAGACTATCAATTTAAAAATTTTATTGAAGCATTTGAGTTTATGAGCCGAGTGGCCAATTACGCAGAACAACAACAGCATCATCCCAACTGGAGCAATACCTACAACCGAGTCAATATTCGCCTCACAACCCACGAATGTAAAGGGGTCAGTGATCGTGATTTCAAGTTAGCCAAACTCATTGAACAACTATTCACCCAGTATTATTCAGTCAAGTGAGGTTGTTTGAGGATGATATTCCATCATCGCTAAATATCCTGCGAACCGCTTGTTGAAGCTCTGGGAGCAAACGCTGTTCAAACCATGGGTTGTTGCGCAACCAATGCCGATTACGCGGAGAAGGATGAGGTAAAGGCCAATAACCCTTCATGCTATGCTCAGAATAGTTCGCCACATTCTCGGTTAAATTTGATTGGGTTGGTCTGACTAAATAGCGAGCCTGGGCATAGCGCCCACCAACAAGGTCATTTCAACTTTAGTTAAGCTCGCCATAATGGCGGTATGCCATTGTTCATAACAAACCACTGGCGGTGGCAAGTCGCCTTGTGTTCCTTTACCGGGATAACAAAACGCACAAGGTACAATTGCAACGCAATGCGGATCATAAAATATTTGCTCACTAATACCCAGCCACTGCCGCAATCGCTTGCCACTCGCATCATCCCAAGGAACCCCAGTTTGATGGACTTTGCTCCCCGGTGCTTGACCAATGATCAGCAACCGCGCATCTACACTCGCTTGGATCACTGGCCGAGGTACCAATTGAGCTTGGCACAAACGGCATGCACGAATATCACTTAACAATTTTGTTAGAGATTGAGTCTGATGATCAGCAGTCATTGATCTGAGCACCTAAGGACAAGGGAGCCGATATTCATCCCCTAAATACTGCAAGCGCGCCTCAAGTTCTTCGGAGATCACCAGTTCAACACTCATTAAGTTCTCTTTAAGTTGCTCCAGTGAGGTAGCCCCAATAATATTCGAGCCAACAAAACTCCGCTGATTCACAAAGGCTAGCGCAAGCTGCACAGGGCTAAGTCCAAACTCTTGCGCCAAATCAACATAAGCTTGAATCGCCTTATGCGCAACTTCGGAACCATAACGAGCAAAACGTTTATATAAGGTTAAACGAGCGCCTTCCGGCCATTGATTGTTTAGATACTTGCCTGACAAGGCCCCAAAGGCCAAAGGCGAGTACGCCAATAAAGGGACATTTTCCCGATGAGAGATCTCGGCCAAGCCCACTTCATAGCTTCGATTTAATAAATTGTAAGGATTTTGGATTGATATAATCTTTGGTAAGTTGTGTTTCTCGGCCAATTGCAAATAACGCATCATCCCCCAAGGCGTTTCATTAGAGATGCCGATATAACGAACTTTTCCTGATTTGACTAAATCGGCCAATGCCTCAAGCGTTTCAATAATCGGCGTTTGTGGCATTCCTTCTTGATGTTGGTAATTAAGCTGACCAAAGAAGTTACTTGCTCTATCCGGCCAATGTACTTGGTACAGATCCAAATAATCAGTTTGCAAACGACTTAACGAATCCTCAACCGCCTGATGGATACTATTCCAGTTCAAGGACATATCCGGGCGAATATACCCCCCGCGATCAGACTTAGAGGGCGCAGCCACTTTCGAGGCTAACACCACCTCATCACGATTATCACGCAATTTCAGATAGTTTCCGATGATGGTTTCGGTATCTCCCTGGCTATTTTCTCGAGGAGGTACTGGATACATCTCGGCGGTATCGATAAAATTAACGCCCTTACCAAGCGCATAGTCCAACTGAGCAAAGGCTTCGGCCTGAGTATTTTGTTCGCCCCAAGTCATCGTTCCTAAACAAATTTCACTCACCTCTAAATGGGAACTACCCAAACGCCGATATCTCATATTTATATCCTCAAACCCGTCACCTCAAAATACCATGTTAACGCCAATCCCAGCGAAGAGTAAAATATGACTGATTAATCAATAGTTGTGAATCATTTGTTGAGCTAAATCTATTTTTCTATAAATATTAAGATCATATTGGTGATCTATCGGATACTTCCATATTAATTTTTTAGTTATTATAAAACGGTACGACTTAAAACAAGTTCATGGAGTAATTGTGAAGAAAGGATCCCTACTCATTGCACTATTGTGGAGTATAAGTGCCGCAGCCAGCGCAGCTGATGTAACCATACATTATAAGAGTATCAGCAATAATTACGACGGATGGGGCCTGCATATCTGGGCTGGTAAAGAAATGGTTAATGGCAAAATTGTACCAGCCAAAACCGATTTTCGACTACGCCAAGGAACCTCGCCAAACCAGCCACTCATGCCGGATAAATTCGACAATTTTGGTGTCGTATTTACGATCCCAGTTAAAAGCGATGCCAAACAGTTCTCCTATACTGTCACCAATGGTAAATCCCATCATATGGGGATTACAGAATGGAAGTGGATTAAAAACAAACAGGGATTCAATATATGGTTGGTCGAAAACGATCCTAAAGTTTATCGTTCCCTACCGGAGCAATATGATAATGTCGCGACTGTTAGCCCCAGTAGAAAAGTAAAATCGGTGGCCGCAAGCCCTCAGCTGATGCTTCCCGTCCCCCAAGCGATGGTTAATTCAGCGGAAGTGAAGACCAACAAAACCACAGTCGCCAAAAACATCGTCACAACAGCGACCGCTGAAAATGCCTCAGAAAAATCCGATATTCAGCATTCTTTAACGATATTAAAAGACAATATTAATAAGAAAAACAAAACCATTAGCAAACTACAATCGGCTCTCAATAGCAGCCAAAATATCAATCAGCGTTTGCAAAATAATCTCAATCAAAAACTTCTAGATTATCAAAAACTACTGCAACTCAATGACAAAATAAGCAATGAAAACAGAACATTAACCGCTTCAAATCAAGGCTTACTTCGACAAACGAAAACTCGCGAAAACAACCCAGCAGAGCAGCAACTAATTAAACGTAATCAACAATTGGAACAACAATTAAGCGAGTTAAATAAGCAATTACTAGGATTACAAAACGATCTCAATCAAAATAATAGTGATGCTCAACTGCTGCAAAATTTACAGCAACAACTCCCTCAGTTACAAAGCGAACGAGATGAATTACAGCAACAAAACGCGAAGCTCAGCTCTCATATTGTAGAATTAATTCAAAATTCAGATAGCCCAATACCAAATCAGGCCAATGAAAGCACTTGGTGGTTATTTGCAGCCATCGTTGCCACCTTAATCATTACCATCACCTTTATTTTCCTTAGTATGAGCAAACGTTACAAAGAGCAACAATTAAAAATGGAAGAACGCTTAAAGCTTAAAGAAGACGAAATTAAAACCGAAAAAATCTACGCAGCAGCAGCCAACGAAAAACTACGCAAAGTGCTGCACGCCGAAGCGAAACAACAAACTTGGGCCCCTCTGCCCGACGGCTTACCTCACAACTTAAGAAAAGATACCGCTTAAAACATTTAGGCCAGCCTGCTGGCCTTTTCTTCACCCAATAGTAGAAAGACTTGGAACAAGCGAAGCACAGGCTCTATGATTAGCTCTCAACCCTTACATCATGAGAGTGGAATGGAACTGCATATATTCGATCTAGATGAAACTTTGATTGCAGGCGATAGTGGCATGTTATGGCATCAATTTTTAGTCAATTCAGAAATCGTCACAGACAAGGACTTCTTAAGCAAAGATATCGCGATGATGCAGCTATATGCCAAAGGGGAATTAAAACTTGAACAGTATATTGCCTTTAGTCTAAAGCCTATCCAGAGACTCCATCACCAAGATGTCGAAACATTAGTCAAAATATTCGTGAAACAGTACATTCCACAAATTATTTACCCCGAAGCCAAACGACTGATTAGTGACTTAAGCCATCGCCAACAAACGATATTACTCATCTCTGCCACATTAAGCTTTATCGTGAAAGAAATAGCACAACAACTACACATCAAATATCATCTCGGTGTCGATCTTGAACAAGTCAACCAGTGTTATACTCCAAGCATAAAAGGAGTCGCCAGCTTCCGAGAAGGGAAAATAACACGTTTACAACAGTGGCTACAAACCCGAACCGAAAAATATCGAACGCTACACTTCTACTCCGACTCAATCAACGATCAAGCCTTATTAGAGTACGTAGATAAGCCTTATGTAGTCAATCCTTGTCCTAAGCTTCAGGCCGTAGCCAAAAGTAAAGGCTGGCCGGAAATCAACTGGCAAATCAGCCATCAATAAAACGAATGAAGGATAACTTGTCGTGCTTTCGAGATTCTGAGTTTAAGTTAAAAACGAAAGCTAGGCTTTCGTTTTTGTTCTGATGCGGGCTTTTAAAGTTGACTCTGAATATAATTTTCAAGGCCAATTTTCTTAATAAGACCCAATTGTTGTTCCAACCAATAAGCATGATCCATTTCGGTATCATCGATCAGGGCTTGTAGCATATTACGCGTCACATAGTCTTTTTTAAGCTCACATAAGGCCATGGTTTCTTTGAGCATCGCATCGACTTCATATTCCACTTTAAGGTCGTTTTCTAGCATGCTTGGGACATCTTTCCCTACTCGTAATGGTTCGCGTTGACTTAAATCAGGCGTCCCCTCTAGAAACAAAATACGTTGAATCAATAAAGAAGCATGTCCTTTTTCATCATCATATTCGTGGTCAATGCGTTCGAACAGTTTATTAATTCCCCAATCTTCATACATCCTAGAATGAATAAAATATTGGTCCATCGCAGTCAGCTCATTCATTAATAAACGATTTAGAGCATCAATTACGTCACTATCACCCTTCATTAGTCGTCTCCTTCGCTAATTTGCGCCGCCAAATAATTCTCGAGGCCCATCTTTTCAATTTGATATTGTTGCGTTTCGATCCAATCAATATGATCTTCTTCGAAATTCAAAATCTCTTCCAATAAATCACGGCTTACGTAGTCTTTCGCCAACTCACATTGGCTAATCGCATCTTTAAGGATCGGCAACTGCTCCAGCTGAAAATCTATATCGCATTGCAGCATTTCTTCAACGGCTTCGCCAATGCGTAAGCTACCCAACATATGTGCATGCGGTAAGCCTTCGAGAAACAAAATTCGTTCCATCAACTTATCCGCCTGCTTCATGTCTTTAATAGACTTCTTATAATTGCGCTGATTGAGCAACTCGAAGCCCCAGTTCCGGTACATTCGAGCATGCAAAAAATACTGATTAATCGAGGTTAGCTCCGAAACTAGCACCTTGTTTAACAAGGCAATTATCTTAGGATCTGACTTCATAAAGGCCTTCCATACTTAGATATTCATTAGCCATTGAGTATATACCTTGAACCAAGAATTCGCACATTATTTTTTACATTTCATTAACTTACAACCGATTAATAAGAATGATTGCTGTTTGTAATTGCATTCGTATAGTTCAATATTTGTTCGCCGTGAAACGGCCAAAACGGTTCATGCGCTGGAGGTAAAACGCAAAGGCCTCGCACCCAAAGTCTGGAATGACATCAATTTGAAGATAACTGTAGATAATGGCTGCCAAGTTGCCGCATTTGTTGACTAATCCACTTCACTCGCTGGTTTATATAAGCGGTTCTTGGCCATAGGTGATAACGATAAGGGCTGGGTAAAAGCGCCGCTAAGCTAGCCGACTGTTCCACGGTTAAATCGGCTGCAGAGCGTTTAAAGTACTGTTGACTCGCGGCTTCGACACCATAGATCCCTGGGCCGAATTCAACAATATTCAAATAAATCTCCAGGATCCTGGTCTTACTTAAATTGGCCTCCAGTAATAGACTCAGTCCCGCTTCTATAGCCTTGCGCCAATAACTCTGAGTCGGCCATAAATATAAATTCTTAGCCGTTTGCTGGGTAATTGTGCTCGCCCCACGTAGACTCTGCCCCCGATGATTATCTTGATAAGCTTGCCAGATCGCGGCAAAGTCTAAACCCCAATGCAACGGGAAACGCTGATCTTCCGCTGCGACCACCGCTAAGCTCATATAAGGAGAGATACGATTGATCGGTGACCACTGATGAGCAACTTTCTGTGGGTAACTCACGGGGGGATAAATACTACGGTGGATCCGCCATGCCCATATCGGCGGATCAATCCAGCGTAAACCGAGAACCATCAGCTCCACCATCATTGTTAGAACCAACAATAAGCCCAAGAGCTTTGCACCAATGCGACCTAGCATCACATTCCTTAGCGATCAGCTTAAAACAACCACTTTAGATAAATTTACTCGCAAAATGAAGGACTCATTCATTAGACAAGATATCACTCCCTGCAGTGGATCTATGCAAAGCCCTCATATGCCTTCACCTTATTTAGTGGCTGTGTTTAGGTCTTTGCTGTCTTTTAGACCAGTACTCGGCTAAATAATGAACCAATAAACCAAGGCTTAAACCCCAAAACGCACTGCCAATCCCCAACAAATTAATCCCCGAAGTAGTGACTAAAAAAGTCATCATCGCGGCCTCTCGACCACGCACATCCACTAGCGCGGCAAGCAAACTATTTGCCACCGTACTTAATAAGGCGAGCCCAGCAATGGCAGCGACTAAGGCTTGAGGAAAGGCCGAAAATAGACTCACCACAGTCGCGCCCATCAAACCAATCAAAATATAAAAACAACCCGCCCATATAGAAGCCCAATAACGTTTACTCGGATCAACATCAGCTTCCTTTCCCATACAAATAGCTGCCGTAATCGCCGCTAGATTAAAGGCAAATCCGCCAAAAGGTGCCAACAATAACCCAGTGAAACCCGTCCAGCTAATCAACGGTGAAACTGGAGGCCGATAACCATTGCCATGCAGCGCTGCGATCCCCGGCATATTTTGCGACGCCATAGTGACAATAAATAAAGGAAGCCCCACACCAACAAGTGCCTGCATTGAAAATTCGGGCGTCACCCATTGTGGACTTGCCAATTGAAAACTCACCGAACCCAGTTCAAGTAAGCCTAGGCTATAAGCGCTCAGGCAACCCGCAGTTAAGGTCAATAACATCACATAACGAGCCACCAAGTGACGACCGATGAGATAACAAACAAGCATACTTGCGACCAACAAGCTTTGGCTTTGCAAAGCGCTGAATAATCGTAAACAAAAAGGTAGTAAGACACCGGCTAACATGGCCGCAGCTAAAGACTGAGGGATCCAACGGATGAGTTTATCAATCAAGCCACTGATACCACATAGGCTAATCAACAAAGAGCTAAACAAGAATGCACCAACGGCTTGTTGCATCGACAAACCAGACAGACTAGTCACCAGTAAGGCGGCTCCCGGAGTAGACCAAGCAGTAAGGATCGGTTGCTTATAATAGAAAGATAAACCAATGCTACTTAAGCCCATCCCCAAGCCAAGAGCCCATAACCAAGAACTAATTTGCTGCTCACTCGCCCCCACCGCAGCAGCAGCTTGAAAAATAATCACCGCCGAACTGGTATATCCAACTAACACCGCGATAAATCCCGCAGAAATCCGTGATACCTTAAATACTTCATTCATCTCATATCACTCCCTAAACATGAGTTTTGTGCGTTATAACATACAACATAGACGAACCTAACATTTGTGCGTTATAACGCACAACATAGACAAGCCTAACATTTGTGCGCTATAACATACAATAATAAATTTGCGTTAATGAAGGGACTAATTTGCAAGCCGTCAATCAGTATTTAGCGGAAGTACTCAAGCACAAGCGTCAACAGAAAAATTGGAGTTTAACTCAGGCAGCTCAAAAAACCGGCGTCAGTAAAGCGATGCTGGGTCAGATTGAGCGGGGCGAGTCTAGCCCTACGGTTGCGACTCTCTGGAAAATCGCCAGTGGATTTTCTACCTCACTCTCCAGCTTCTTAGAACCCAACTTAAACGAAGCTCAGGGCACTATCGTAAGAATTGCAGAACAACTCCGCCAACAACCTGCAACCGACGATATGCTGGTCGCGACCTTATTTCCTTTTGAACAACGGTTTGGTTTTGAAATGTTTGAACTCACACTATTGCCCGGTTATCAACGAGTTTCTGAGCCACATGAAGCAGGCGTCAGCGAGCATTTGATCGTAATTCGTGGGGAAATGGATGTGTTAGTCGAGGGACAATGGATAACCCTACCAGAGGGACAAGCGCTGCGCTTTGCTGGTGATAAAGAACACGGCTATCGCAATTTGAATCCACAGCCAGCGGTATTCCACAATTTAATCCATTACTCGCAGAGCTAAGACTACTTTAAAGCGAGGCTCTCAAACGAAAAAAGCCTGCTAAAAGCAGGCTTTTTAAAAGGTGGTGCCCGGAGGCGGAATCGAACCACCGACACGAGGATTTTCAATCCTCTGCTCTACCGACTGAGCTATCCGGGCAACGGCGGCTATTAAACGTTTTTAGCATAAACAAGTCAACCGCTTTTTCTCAAATTGGTGCTGAGTGCCTACAAAGCGAACAAAGCTAGCAAAAAATCAGCAATTTTCCCCAGCGAGATGAAACAGGTTTGCGTCAGTTCTACCAAGGAAGGTGATATCTAATGACCAAATCATACTGCCAAAGATTTACACGTAGTGCTTTACTCTCGCAATAGTCGCTTGCTAACGGCCCCGACTCACTTAACCCTCGAGTTATTTATAATGAGAAATAGAGCTTAATTCCAGACAAAATATTGGTGACCGCAACAGATGCTAATATCAGGCCCATTACACGACTAACAATGCTCGCGCCACTATTTCCAATCAAACGATGGATCGGGCTTGCCGCAAGCATCAATAACAAAGCGACCAGTAATACACACAACATACTGGTCGCTGTTTGAACTTGTTCAAAGAAATTATAGCGGCTGTTTTCGGTTAACAATACAGCAGCGAGCATTGCTCCAGGGCTTGCGATTGAAGGGACCGCGAGAGGAAAAACTGCAGTTTCAGTAATTTTATTAACCAGTTTAAGTTCTTCTTCTGGTTTACTCTCTCCAAATATCATTGAAAGCGCGAATAAGAAAAGCACAATCCCACCAGCAACTTGAAACGCAGGTAGAGGAATTTCAATCGCCGTGAGAATGATTTCCCCCGCAACCACAAAAAACAGCAAAATCAGTGCAGAGATAAAAATGGCCCTTATAGCGATTTTTCGTTTATCTTGTTCTGCATAAGGGCTGGTCACCGAAATAAAAACCGGTACGGTCCCGATCGGGTCGATTACAGCAAAAAAGAAAATAAACGTCGCGATAAACTCTTGCATAATCCTTTCTCCTAAGCAGATGGCTCTTGGGTGGTGAACAGTTGCTAAATCAGGGAATTTGAATCGTGGGCCAGTCCATCGATTGGTAAAAACTTATAAATGCTGTAAAACCGACTTCACAAACGGTGATTTTAATTTACCATAAGCCTCTTGTTCAGAGATTCCGGTAGCAATAATCGCCTGTTTTGACTGTTCATACTCATATCGCGCTAATGGATTAGCAAGCATATATTGTTTGTATTTTAGCTGCTTGTGATGCTCCTCTGAGTCATCTTCAATTACATGTACATGAACAAAGTATTTGTGGCCTTTATAGACTACGGCCCCATCCTTCCGAGGACGCTCAACTGGAAATGGCTTAGCACTGACCTGGTCTTGAAAACCGAGTAATTTCAGGTGTTCAACAGCAATGCTTAATTTGCCAACCGGATAAAGAACGGAAAGATCGATGATTCCTTTTCCACCGACCTTCGCTGATGTAGAACCAATATGTATTACGTCTAACTGCTCAGTGCGTATCAAACTAATCAGTGACTCGGCAATCAATAAGTAAGTTTCTGTCCAAGGCTTAAATTCAGCTTTAATTTTTTCATATTTTAAAATATTCATCACGGTGAACTCATCAAACATAGTGGGAGGTCAAATGCACCACTATGCACAAGCTCCTGATTCAAAACAAGAGCGGACAGGAGCGACAACAGAAGTGTATTCACTAATACTTTGCAGATACAATCTGAGAACTGAATTGAACCATCAAGCATCGCGACAACAATAGTTATCGGGTGACAGGTTTAGCGCTAACTATTTTCTATAGAAGCAACTATCACTCGATTTCGCCCAGAGGATTTTGCTTGATAAAGCGCCTTATCTGCACTCGCCACCAATTGTTCTGCAGATTGGCTTTCTTGTGATGCCGCAACCCCCATGCTTGCAGTCACTTTGTATTGATGAGAAAAATCAAGTTCCTCAATAGCAACTCTTAACTTCTCAGCCAATATTTTAGCACCATCAAGCTTGGTCGAAGGGCTAATGACTAAAAATTCTTCTCCCCCCCATCGACCAACATAATCAACCTTTCTAGTCACCATTTTCAGCCTTTGTGACACTTTCACCAAAGTTTCATCTCCTGCCTGATGTCCCCAGGTATCATTGATCGACTTAAAATGGTCGAGGTCAATGATGACCACCGAAAATACTTCGTCGTATCGATAAAAACGCTCCAGCTCCTTAACTAACACTTGATTCAATTTGTGTCGATTAAAAAGCTGAGTCAGTGGGTCAGTGACCGATAAACGCTCCAGTACTTTTTCAGACGTAATATCTTGGGCGACTTGGGCATAACCAATTAATTTCTGGTCCTCATCGTACTCAGGCATAATCTTACTATTCAGCCAATATTCTTCACCAGTTTTTTTACAATCACGAAGCTCACCATGCCACTCCTCACCTTTGGTTATCGCTCCCCATAACTCTGTATGTACTTCAGAACTCACCGCGGGATGCTTCAACATACTGTGAGTACTTCCAAGCAATTCCTCCTTACTGTACTCAGAGATACAACACATCCGTTCACTCACCTTTGTAATGATGCCTTCCACATCGGTATGGCTGGTAATCACATGCTTATCCAACAGCTGATCAGAACGCAACAAGGCTTCCAATGTTTGAGACAAGCGTTTTTGTAAACGAGCAGGAAATAGTGCCACCAGCCAAGACAGCGGAAAAGAAATTAGCAACACAATCCCTGCGATGACTAAAGCCGTATATTGATTTTTACTATGCATCGCATCGAGTAAGGCTTGTTTAGGAAGCATAACGAGTTTTAAGCCTTCATTATTATTAATAATGGCTTCAATATTCATCTCATATATGCCGTTATTAAATGTTGAATAAAGTTCATCAAATGACTTTCGCCCTGGAATATAGGCACTCCAAGCAAGCGCTGCATTTGGGTGATAGAGAATGTCCCCCTCTTTGTCTACAACAAAAATTGTAAACTCACTAGAATCTGTCAAGGTTTGCAATACCTCTGAAAAATCAACATTGATAATAAGCATTCCAAAAAATTCCCCTTCTTGATAGAGCGGTGTCGCTGCTCGTATCGTTGGACGATAGGGTAATTCAACTTGCTCATTTTCCATGTTTAAGTCCACTCTAGAATGCCAGTGTTGATTCTGGCTAAGCTTGCTGACTTCTTGAAAATAGTATCGCTGTGATTTGTTCTGTAATTGAGAATGAGGAGTGAAAGAGATCTTGCCAAGGTCATCTTGATTGAGGCGAACGACTTCCACCCCATTATGATCAAGCAAGCGGAGCTGCATGAATATTGGTTTGGAAGCGATAATCCCCAGGAGAAATTCTTCAAGTGCAGTCATATTTACCACACTTTGCTCAACCATATATCTTTGGGTGATAGGATTGGAAGCAATCGATGACAAACTCGCATCAAACCCTGCTAAGAACTCTTCTAACACATGAGTTTTAGAAACTTTCTCATTTTTAAAGCCAAGCGCAAGTGCATTATCAATATTGACCACTTGCATACGGTAATTAACTAAGGACGTAAATAACGCAACCAAAATACCGAAAAATAAAAAGCAAAACGTAAAAAATAGATAAATTTTACGGCTCATCAGTCGCATGAGACCAAATTTTAAGCTGTTTTTTTTCAAGAGCATCGACGAGCGCCTTAAATTCCCTTACCAAATACTAATTGTATACCTTAAAAACACTCAGCTAACATTTATAGGTGATTTATTTGTGGTATTTATCAATTTAGCTTTTAGCCGTAAACTTGAACCCATCAAGCTTACCGAAAAGAAGCTCATGAACTTAAGTTCAATTCATTTTAGCCAAAACACTCAATAGACTAACAACCCGCACCCAAATAAATAACATATCGAATAAAAATCAGGCAACTGCTTTTGAAAGCGCCTGATGGCTTGCCAAAAAAGCCTCATTGTTATAATGTAACGTTCAATTTTTACAGTTAGCCCCGACTTGGGTACAACTGATACTTTCCCTTGAATGGTTCAGTGATGTCTACAGCAAATTATTTACAACATGTCAGTGACTACTGTAAACAGCTTAAGCTTAACTTCACCCCCAACCGTTCTGTCGTATTGGCGATATTACATCGCAGTAAAAATCCACTCAGTGCCTACGATATTTTGGCTGAGCTACAACAGCTACAACCCAAAGCTAAACCGCCCACGGTTTATCGAGCACTCGAGTTTTTGCTTCAACATCACTTTATCCAGCATATCGAGTCAAGCAGCCGCTATCTGGTGAGCCAACAACTCGCACCATTTAGTCCCAAACCATTATTAATTTGTAGTAATTGCCAGCAAGTAGCTCAACCGAGTTTATCGAGCTCTCTAAGAAGTGAACTCCAGCACTTTGCCGACCAGCAAGGCTTTCACTTGCATCCACAAAGCTACGAATTTCATGGTTTATGTCTTCACTGCCAACAAAAGGCAACCTTATGATTGCTTTGCTCACATCCACTCACTTGACTCGAATAATAACAACAGCTGTATCAAAACAGCATGTAACAGGTAATAGATTTCATGTTTAACAACAAAGCCCCCATTTTTCGTCGACCAAGCAGACTGCCCAGTAAACACTGGCAGCTTATCCTTGCTTGTGGCGCGGTGATAACCATCGCCAGCATTTGGCCAAATACTCAACCACTCACCAGCCAATCTCGCCAACTCATTGAGTTGCCAGAAAATGAGTTTAGCAGTGAGCATCAGGGTCCTGTATTTACCTTATCTCACAACTCGCGTGATGCGATTAGTTTACTAAAACAAGATGCCCGTTCAGAACCCAGCGCCGAACAATTTAAGCCAACAGATACAACAACCGATACCCAAACGAGCTCACTCTCGGAAGGTAAAGCACCCCAGCAACAGACTAAATCAGCCGAAGTTGGCGGCATTCAGAGTTACAGCTATACCATTAAAGAAGGTGATACCTTAGGCAAGATCTTTAACCGTTTCAAAATAGATCAAACGACTATGTACCAAGTGCTTGAAGCTGATGTTTCGGTACTGGCATTGGATACCTTAAGCCCAGGGCATAAACTCACCTTTACCATCGACCATGACACCCAACAGCTACAGTCCTTGCGTTTAGCCTTTAACCCAGCACAACAAATTATATTTACCCGAGTCGATGCGACTAACTTTGAGTACCAAACGATTAGTATTGATGGTCAATGGCAAAAACAGGCAATTACAGGCACGATTCAAGGTAGCTTTTATTTATCAGCTCGCAAAGTAGGACTAACGCCTAGCGAAATCGAGCAAGTTGCACAGATGTTTCAAGATAAGATCCGCTTTGAAAGAGACTTTAGAGCCGGGGATGTGTTTCAAGTGGTAAGAAATCGCCAGTTTATCGATGATGCTCTCACTGGCCAAAGTGAAATTAGTGCGGTACGGATCTTTAATCGTGGAAAACAATATAGTGCTTATTTATTTAACAATGGTAACTATTACGACCAAGCAGGCGAAAGCCTTGCTCGGGCTTTTATGCGGGTGCCACTCAAACATAATCAACGCGTTAGTTCGCCATTTAATCCACGCCGCAAACATCCAGTAACCGGCAGAATTTCGCCTCATAATGGGACCGACTTTTCGGTGGCCATTGGCACCCCTGTGCTGGCCGCTGGGGATGGCGTGGTGATGCGAGTCGAAAATCACCCCTATGCGGGAAAATACATCGTCATCCAACACGGCGGTAAGTATCGTTCACGCTATTTGCACCTCAACAAATTTAAGGTGAAAAAAGGCCAACGGGTGACCCGAGGTCAAGTGATTGCCGAGTCCGGAAATACCGGACGCACAACGGGTCCTCACCTACACTATGAATTCCATATAAACGGTCGAGCAGTCAATCCAATGACCGCAAAAATTCCATTGGCTTCATCCATCGACAAACAAGAGCGTCCAGCCTTTAAACAGTTAGTCAATCAAATGAACCAACTGATCCAAGCAGGGTAATGCACGATATACCCGATAAAAAAACGGACGAGATAGTCCGTTTTTTTATCGGCGAAGAACATCGAGTCAGCTTGAAAAATACACGCTGACTCGACATGATGGCTCAGCGGCGAAGCCTAAGATGAAACCAAGTTGTCACTCGCGCATTCATCACAACAAGGATTGATGATCCGCTCCGCACAGTTGTAAGGCTCGATATGAACAATAACATCAACCACCTCATCTAACTCTTTCATCAAGTGTTCTTTAAACTCTTCACTAATATCATGCGCCTTTTCGACGCTCATCAGCGGATCAACCAACAAGTGAAAATCCACTAGAATAGCGCTTCCCACTCGACGGTTGCGAATTTCATGCACTTCTTGAATATCTACATTTAAGCTGGCGTGATGTTGAATCCGTTGTTCTAAATCTTCATCGGCTTGTTTTTCACTGATCTCTTGAATCGCTGGCCAGACAATTTCCCAAGCAGCTTTTAAAATCATAGCCGTCACCAACAAAGCCGCTATTTGATCCAAATAGGAGAGATAGGGGAAGAAATAGTTCGCCACCACAGCGACTGCAACAGGCATCGAGCTCAGGGCATCACTACGATGATGCCAAGCATTGGCATGTAAAGCCCGGCTATTAACTTTCTTTGCCTGAATCACAGTCCAACGATACAACGCTTCTTTCACCACGATTGACAAGATAGCAGCCCACAAAGCTAACACCCCAGGATTGGGATTCGCCTCAGCATTAAAGGAGTTAATTGAATCCCAAGCGATCCCTAAGCCCACAACCACCAACAAGCCACCAATAAAAATATTGGTGAGCGTTTCGAAACGACCATGGCCATAGGGGTGTTCTTTGTCGGCTGGTGCCGCCCAATACCGCGAGCCGAGTAAAATAGCAGCATCAGTGACCAAATCAGAAAAACTGTGCACACCATCAGCCACCAAGGCTTGGCTACCAGTTAACTTACCCACACCAATTTTCAATACCGCTAAAAATACGTTAGCAATTGAGCCTATCCATGTTGCTTTGCGAACCGTGTTCAGCACTTGCTGTTGCATAACCTATCCGATAATGACCAAGAGTAAGGCGTTATTGTACCCAGTTCAATCGATAAAAACGAGTCGAAGCTGGCGATAAAAACACAGCTAAGTTATTGAAAATAATTCGTATTTACCTTTTAAGGATTCAAGTCGATCGTTCATCACATCGTGCTGACTAAGTATTTGTTTTAAGCAACAATAAAACCGTTTAAGCATAGCGCTTGCTGTCACTACCCCCTATGCTATAGCGACCAACAGATTACTTGTAAAAAGGATAGCTTGATGATCACCTTATATGGAACCCCACGCTCTCGCTCACTACGTGTGTCTTGGCTGCTCGAAGAATTAAACCTCGAATGGCACTACCACTACATTGATTTTCAAGCGGGCGAGCATCATGGCGAAGAGTATCTCGCAATTAATCCCTGTGGCAAAGTACCCGCCCTAAAAGACGATCAGCTTGTCATCAGTGAATCGGCAGCAATATGCCTCTATCTTGCTGAAAAATATGGTCCGCAGCTGTTGCCACAACCAGCGACTGCCGCCGCCGCTCTCCACCATCGCTGGCTAAGTTTCATTATCAGTGAATTAGAGCAAGGCCTATGGAGCATTGGTAAACATCGCTTTGCCCTGCCAGAAGCGCAACGTATTCCAGAAATGGTAGAAGTGGCAACTTGGGAGTTTGCAAAAGCCGCCGCCATTGCCGAGCAATGGCTTCCCGAACAAGACTATCTATTAGGGGAGCAATTTAGTGTGGCTGATATTCTACTTTGTCATACGCTCAACTGGGCAATGAGCTTCCAACAAACCTTACCGACTAAATTAATGGCCTACCGCAAGCGAGTCAGCCAACGACCCGCCTTAAACCGAGGTTTGGAAAAAGAAATCAATGGCAAAGCGATGAGTCACCTTTAAGCTGCAGAATTGCTTGCGGCAGTACCGACAATTGACCATCTCGCCGCTTGCTTAACGAATAAAGCCAGACTCTACTTGGTGATGCCTAAGATGACGACTATAATGCGCGGCATTACAGACTAGGATATACATCATGAGCGGTATCATTACTCTTAAAGCAAAACGTGACAAGGCTTTGTTACGTCGCCACCCTTGGATTTTTTCCAACGGTATTCATAAAGTTTCAGGTAAGCCTTTATCCGGTGAAACCGTGGAAATTTACAGCGCTGAGGGAAAATATTTAGCCACTGCCGCTTATTCTCCTGAATCCCAGATCCGCGCCCGAGTATGGAGTTTCCAGCAAACTCAGCTCATCGATAAAGCTTTCTTTGTTAAGCGCTTGCAAGATGCCGCAGCGGCTCGAGACATTCTGAGCCAATTTAGCGCCACCAATGCTTATCGTTTAGTGGCTGGCGAAAATGATGGCCTTCCCGGCATTACTATCGACCGCTACGCCAATGTATTAGTGATTCAGCTATTAAGCGCTGGTGCCGAATTTCAACGAGCTAACTTAATTGAAGCACTCAAGCAATGCTTTCCCAACGATGCAATATACGAGCGCTCAGATGTCGATGTGCGTAAAAAAGAAGGTTTAGAACCGGTACAAGGTTTACTCCATGGCGAGCTTCCCGCTCAGCCGATGGAGATTGAAGAGAATGGTTTACGCCTACTGATTAATATCGAAACTGGCCATAAAACCGGTTACTACCTCGACCAACGCAATAATCGCAAGTTAGTGGGTCAACTGGCCAAAGATAAGAAAATGCTAAATTGCTTCTGTTACACAGGTGGCTTTGGCACCTACGCCCTAGCTGGCGGCGCCAAAAAGGTCATCAACGTCGATGTCTCCGACGCAGCCCTTGAAATAGCCGCCCAAAATGTCCAGTTAAACAATCTAGACCCGAGCAAAATCACCCAACTCAACGCCGACGTTTTCAAGCAGTTACGGGTATACCGAGATTGCAATGAACAATTTGATATGATCGTGCTTGATCCACCAAAATTTGTCGACAGCAAGGCGAGTTTAAACCGCGCCAGTAGAGGTTATAAAGATATTAATATGCTGGCCATGCAAATGCTTCGCCCAGGCGGCCTGTTACTCACTTATTCCTGCTCAGGACTCATGCCAAGCAGTCTCTTTCAAAAGATTGTTGCCGATGCAGCCATTGATGCCAAACGTGAGCTGCAGTTTTTAAAGAGTCTGGAACAGGCTGAAGACCATCCTGTGGGTGGCCCCTACCCCGAAGGCCATTACCTCAAAGGCTTCTTATGCCGAGTCAAATAACAGCGGAAGGTATCAACTAAAGACATTTATTTAACAAAAAGCTAAAAAGAGCGTCACTGAAGAACTCCGTTGACGCCCTTTTTTAACTCATTCTAAGATAGTAATCTCGCCTCTGGTGGATCTCATTGTTCAAATTAATTGAACTCAATCACGCCTTTAATCAAGTCTCTGTTGTCGACCACATTTTGCTGATAGTTTTCGCCAAGTTGATCAAAATTGAAACGGTGGGTAAGCATCATGTTAGCGGTAAGTTTACCTGCCTTCATGAGTCCCTGTACCTTGGCAAAATCTTCTTGAGTAGCATTACGACTGGCAAATAAGCTGGTTTCTTTTTTATGGAAATCAGGATCACTTATCTCAAGATTTCCTTTAAACAAGCCAACAAAGACAATCTTACCACCGTGACGGATGTTATTCACCGCGCCATTCATCGCATGTCGATTACCTGTCGCATCAATAATGGTTTGCGCCAGTGAACCGTCAAAAGCTTCTGTCAATGCCGCCTGAAAGCCTTCGTCTAAGGGGTCAAGCGTTGCTAAGTTAAGCTCTTTTGCGACATGTTGCCGTCTTTCCAATTGGGTATCTGCCACAATCACATGCGCACCATCGGCAGCAGCTATCGCCGCAGCGCCTAAACCAATCGGTCCTGCGCCAACGACTAACACCGCTTCACCAGGCTCGAGCTGCGCACGACGCACCGCATGGGCACTAATGGCAAAAGGTTCGATCAATGCCGCAGTATTATTATCCACCCCGTTCACTTTCAAAATATTGGTTTTAGGCGCCGCAAGATATTCGCTAAAACCACCATCTCGGTGAACGCCAATAACCGAAATATTTTCACAACAGTTGGTTTTTCCGCTGCGACAAGAGGCACATTGATAACAGGCTACATAAGGGATCAATGCGACCTTGTCGCCAACTTCAAACTCAGTCCCCACCTCACTTCCGAGTTGGCAAATATCGCCACACAATTCGTGACCTAATACTCTGGGATAACTAAAGAAAGGTTGATTACCAGTATAGGCATGTATATCGGTGCCACATATCCCTACTGAAGATATTTTTATTAATACCTCATCTGGCTTCACTGAGGGGATGTCTAGCTCAACATATTGTAATTCGTAGGGCTTTTCACAAATTAATGACTTCATAAGCTTTCTCTAATTGATGATTTCCCTCTATTTTATTAGTCTTGCTTTTTATTATTTTTATCGCAACAAAGTTTGTGACGCAGCGCCATTTAATCTGCTTTTAAATGGTATTTAATGGCTTCGGAGGTAAAAAATGGCTAGAAATAAGAATTTGAGGGAAGGCACCGCAAACCAATTACTGGACGCGATCAGTTTGGGACATATCGAATCGCCTTTGCCTTCACAATCTTCACTCTCAGAACTTTTTAGTGTGAGTCGCACAACGGTACGTTATGTGCTGCAAGATCTTTGTGACAAAGGTGTATTAGAGTTTGAATCTGGTGAGTATTTAATTGCTCGAGCGCCGATGGAAGAAGATAGCTTTCTACGTTTTCTGTCGTCTAAAGATTTACAATCGATTGAATTTGAAAATTTCTTTAGTAATGCTATCCAAAAAAGATACATTCTCCCAGGACAAGAATTTACCGAGTTAGAACTCTCGAAACAGTCGAAGTGTTCCACCACGATTGTACGTGAATTTTTAATTCATTTTTCTCGATTTAGCTTAATTGAAAATATTGAGCGAGGTCGTTGGCGAATGGTGAAATTTGAAAAAAGCTATGCAGCAAGTTTATTTGAACTGAGAGAGATGTTGGAATGTCATGCCTTAAGTCGGTTTATGAATCTGCCTCGCAGTGATCCGCGCTGGCAAGAAGCACAATATTTATTGCATTCACATCGAGAGCTTCGAGATGTTGTGGTTGATGAATATCAAGCCTTTTCCGATTTGGATCATAAGTTTCATACTTTAATCCTATCGGCTGCAAACAATCCTTTTATGGACCAGTTCTGTGACATTATTTCCGTCATTTTTCACTACCACTATCAATGGGACAATAGTGATTTACGGAAAAGAAATATGATCGCTATTTCAGAACATATGGCAATACTAACTAAAATTCTCAGTGGCGATGATATTGGTGCAGTCGGAGAGTTACGTCATCATTTAGATTCAGCTAAAAAGTCCATGGAGAATAGTTTAATTATGGATAATCTATAAGGCAGTTAAAATCCCAAGCTATATTTTATGACGTAGTCAAATAAACAATTCAATATCCATTTTCTAATTATATTGATGCGCTCACTACCATAGAAAATAGCGAGAGTGTTCAGTTGTTGAATTCGACTGATTAATCAGCTGTAGCATTTTGTCACCCAGCCCCCTAGCCTCGATTAATCTTTCGACCTCACAATCATCGAAGTGACATATCACTCTTGGGATCTGCAGAATATCTGGTGCCTCATCAGTCTGTTGCTGCGTAACACTAACATCTGGAGCAAATAGCAGCGCTTGCGAAATACCATTTTCAATCCCTTCGGCTGGATAATATTCTAGCGTGGTTAAGCCCTTTTCACGACTGACTTCAATCATACTTGGCTGATTAAGCGAAATCACCAGAGGGAGCGCTGCAGTTTGACAAAATTTTACCAGTTGTGGATTAGGCGCGGTGCTAACAATGAAATGGGCTCCCGCTTGTTTTATGGATAACACTTGCTGCAGCGTCGACAAGCCGCCGACACCGATCAACATCTCGGGTAGGCGCTCTCTTAATAACTTAATTGCATCAATCGATAGCTCACAACAACCATCAATTTCGGTGGCAACAAAGCCATGTTCAATCAGCATCTTGGCAAAAGGAATGACCTGCTGTGCATTCTCAATCGCAATCACAGGAATAATTTTTAAAGCCTTGAGCCGTTGAATCATCGGACTCATCGTTAATCCTATTCATTAAGATGGTAATTTTGCTAAAGATCTTAAATAAAACAAGATCTTAAGATAGGTGAAGTTTACTTCAAAACTATTTTTCAGCTGCTTTACGAGTGGATTTTAGGCTGAATCTATACACTATAAATATCCAATAATGACAGCGTTCAACCACACCAACACAAGCCGCAAGCTTCTTCATCACTTCGTTATTTCGTTATTTCGTTATTTCGTTATTTCGTTATTTACATATCGTGATCGGGTCTCCTCAACGAATGCAATAGCAGCTACAGTTCAAGTTAAACGTAGCAACTATTGCAGACCCATCAGCCAATGCTTAACCAAACACCAAATTAGGTAAAGCGATAGAAATCATTGGGATATATGTAATAAATACCAAAGCAACGAGTAATAACAGCCAGAACGGTAAGACTTCTTTCACAAAGTCTTCGATAGCCACCTTGGTGATGGAACAGGTAGTAAACATCACCGTACCTAAAGGCGGCGTAATGGTACCAATTGCACTATTGAAGATAAAAATGATGCCAAAATGAACCGGGTCGATGCCATAACTTTTTGCCACCGGTGCCAACAGGGGAGCCAGTACGATCATCACTGCATTACCTTCCAAAAACATCCCCACTATCAGTAAGAACACATTCACTAACAACAAGAAGGTAAAAGGACTTTCAACCGAGCTCGTTAACCAAGCGGCTAAACTTTGGGGAATTTGCTCCCAAGTGAGGAACTTAGAAAAACCAACCGCAACGCATATAATCAGTAATACGTTAGCCGCAGATAAAACGGATTCTTTGGTAGCCTCCCACAACAACTTGGTATTCATTTCCTTATAAATAAACATACCAAGTACCAATGCGTACAACACTGCCGCAGCCCCTGCTTCGGTTGGCGTAAACACACCAAAACGAATCCCCCCGATAATCACGACCGGAAGCAATAAAGCTAAGAAGGCATCTTTTGCTGATACAGCGATCTCTTTAGTTGAGGCTCGTTTTTCTCTGATTGGCGCGTAATTTCGTTTATGGGAAATCGCCGACACCAATGCCATCATCATCAAACACAGTAATAAGCCAGGCATTAAACCTGCCAAAAATAACTTACCAATGGAAACGTTATTCACATAACCATAGATAATCAAAGCAATACCCGGTGGAATAATCGGGGTGATTAATGAAGACGCGGCAGTTACCGCAGAAGAAAACGAGGCGCTATAGCCACGGGCAACCATTTGTGGAACCAGTAACTTCGAGCCCATCGCAGCATCAGCAATATTAGAGCCGGACAAGCCCCCCATTAAAGTGCTTAATACCACATTGACCTGAGCAAGACCGCCATTCAAATGGCCAGTCAATACTTCTGCAAATTTGAGTAAGCGATTACTAATGCCCGAATGATTCATAAACACACCGGCCATCACAAAAAATGGAATTGCCAACAGCGTCACCGATTCAAGACCGCCAGCTAAACGCTGTACCAGCATCATCATCGGTAAATGATCGTTCAGTAAAAAGTAAGATAAGGTTGCAATAAATATACAAAAAGCGACTGGAATACCAATGGCAAATAGCAATAACAATGCAGAAATAGGCAATATGACAGACATAACTAGTCTTCCCTATTGTGAGAAATTAAAGACGAATAGAGCTGACAAAGTTGGTGATAAAGCATGAGACAAGCACTAACGGGGACAGCTGCATAAATATAAATGTACGGGATCTTCAAGGCTGGGGTAAAACGCACTTGTGAAAAAGGTAATAACTTAAAACCCCAGTAAATCATAAAGCCGATAGCAATGATCATCAGGATCGGCCTAAATATATTGTCGATAAAATAAGCCACTGGCTGAGGACATTTTCGAACTAGAAAGTCGATTCGAACCAATTCATCGCTTCTCATCAATGCACTGGCTCCCATAAACGTCATCCAAACAAAAAGGCTGAGGCAAACTTCTTCCACCCATGAACTAGGCGCATTAAATACATATCGGGTAATCACTCCATAACCCATAAGTAAAACGATAATCGCAAGAAAAACAGCGGCCACTACAGTATCGACACGACTAATTTTGTCGATTATTTTAGCTATTTTCATACTGCTAAAAGCCTTTGAATTACTTAAAGAAAGTTGTGTGTGCATGACACTCTCCGGTTTCACATATTGAGGGGCCAAGAGTGGCCCCTCAATCAATTACATCTCAGCTAACTTAGCTTGTACATCTTGATAAAGGTTTGGAGACCATTCAGGGAATTCGCTTTGTACCACCTTACGAGCAGACGCTTCAAATGCCTTGATGTCTACTTCATTTACAGTAACACCCTCAGCTTTCAACTGATCAATAGCTTCTTTTTCGGCCTTGTTGATCAGCTCAGCGTCGTAACGAACCATATCTCGGCTGGTATCCAGAATGATTTTCTGTTGAGTTTTGCTTAAGCTATTCCAGAAATCAGTACCGGCAACAAATGGTGACATATGCTTGGTGTGCGCCGTTAAATTAAGATTCTTCACGACTTCATAAAATTTACCGCCCAACAAAACAACCGCTGGGTTTTCGACACCATCAATCACACCTTGAGATAGACCAGGATAAACATCAGAAAGAGACATCGGTGCGGGTACCCCACCCATTGCTTTCACGGTTGCCACAAATAATCTAGAGTGTTGAACGCGAACTTTTTCGCCTTTGAGGTCAGCAGGAGAGAAAACCGCTTTTCTAGACAACAAATGGCGAGTCCCATACACCACATCGGGAACGACAATTTTTAGCCCTTTTTCACTCAGTTGATTACTTAAGCCCTCAAACCACTCACTATGAAGTAATTTTGATTTTTTCTCAAAGGACTGTGAAAGATAGGGCGCATTGATAATCCCCAGATCTGGCACCGTATCCATTAAATAACCATAAGAGCTGATTGAAATAATATTTGCACCAAATTTAGCTTGCTCTAAAAGCTCAGTTTCACCGCCCAACTGACTTGATGGAAATAATTTGAACTCGATATCACCATTTGATTTTTTGGCGACTTGCTCAGCCCAATAGTGCATCGCTTTATCAATCGGTTCACCCGGTTGGTTACCATAAGCAATCATTACTTTAGTAGTAGCATGCGCGCAAACACTCATCGCCAAGCTTACGCCAATCACGGCAGCGACTTTTTTTAAGTTTCTTTTTATGATGTTCATATACGTCCCTTATGTAGTTATCTATTACTTCACGTGAATAAGTATTAAAGTTGCGATAGTGCTTCTTTAACGCCCAATGTTTTTATATTGCTAAAGGATTCGGTAACCAGTGATTGCACATTGGCTAAACGAGTGAGGTCAACACCCCAGTGTTCTGCCATCGATAAAAACCCTTCTATATTTGAAGCATGGTTATCTGATTTTTTACGCCAAACACTAAATTTATCTAATAAGTCTTGATTATCGGAAAGTGGAATATCTTCATCATTTCTTTTCCCTAAATAAAAGCAATACAATGCAGCCAAACTAAAACAAAGATGTTTAGGCGCAGAGCCATTTTGCTGAACATAGCTAATAAGCTGAGGCAATAAGCGAGTCTTAAATTTAGTTAAAGAGTTAAGTGCAATCGAAGTTAAGTAGTGTTTGATAAATGGGTTTTTGAATCGGCTAATAACACTTACTTTAAACTCATCAAGCTCTTGTTTATCCATGTTAAGAACAGGAATAATTTCGTCATCAAGTAAGCACTCTAGGAACTCGGCAATTTGAGGATCATTTACCGACTCGCTCACCGTATCTAAACCAGCAAGATAAGCAACTGGTACCATCGCCGTATGTGCACCATTTAAGATACCGACTTTTCTTTCTTTATAAGGCTTAATATCTGAAACAATCTTTATATTCAGTGGGCACTGCTCTAAACGAAGTTTTTCATTCAGCCAACTTGGCCCTTGAATCACAAATAAATAAAAATGTTCCGCAGCGACTAGAAAATCATCATGATAACCAAGTTCAATGTCGAGTTGATTAATTTCATCTTTTGGAAAGCCAGTCACAATCCTATCTACCAGCGTAGAACAAAAAGTATTGGCCGTATTAACCCAAGCAATAAACGCTTCTGATAACTGCCATTGCTGGGCGTATTTTATCACGAACTCTTGTAGCTTTTCCCCATTATAATCAATTAGTTCACAGGGTAAAAAAATCAAACCTTTATCTTCGCTGCCGTTAAAATGAACGAAGCGATGATGCAAAAATTTTGTCACCTTCGCGGGAAAAGATGTCGGTGGGTAATCAGTCAGTTGGTCATTTTCATTGAAGCTAATCCCAGCTTCAGTGGTATTTGAGACTACCCATTCAAGCTCTGGGTTCTGTGCAATAGCCATCACCTGGTCAAACTCACCATATGCCAACAGTTCTCGATTGACAGAGCTAATCACTCTAGGCTGAGAGATACTTTCGCCGACTTCATTAATTCCTCGAATCAATGCCGTGTACAAACCGCCTTGCTGGTCTAACTTAGGGTGTCCGGCATCAATTGGCCGAACAATGGTAATACCTGCATTAAAATCGGTATGTTCGTTCAATAGATCAAATTGCCAATCTATAAATGCGCGTAAGAAGTTACCTTCGCCAAACTGAATTATTTTCTCAGGCCGGGTCGGAAAAACTGCGCTATCTCTGGTTAATCGTTGTTCCATTACTTTATTCCTATGCGATAGGGAAGCTGTTTGTCGGACAGGTGTTATCGAATGTGTTTGAAGTGTATTTGTTAAAAATAAGCTTTTATTAAACAAAGTAAGCAAACGTGTCATCGATCATTGTTATCTGTTTTTTATCTGTTCTTTATGATTTTAATAGCTAGCGAATGAGCAAATAAGGCATTCAATTTACCTATATCTCCCAGAAACTAAGCATTAAGGAATTTTTATCGGTTTTTTATTGATTTAAATACAGCGATGGGAATAAACTGATTACGTCGGACAGGGTAACTTGCATAAAGGTGCCCATGAAACAGTATATTCAACTCCATCCTCAAGATAATGTTCTAGTTTGTTTAGAGCCTTTAAACAAACAGCAACAATTAGTCATTGGCAATAAAACCATCGAACTCAGCAGCGATCTGGATCGAGGCAGTAAAGTTGCACTCAGCGACATTGCCGCAGGTTGTAACATTATTAAGTATGGTTCGGCGATCGGTCATGCCAGTGTCGATATCCGCCAAGGTGAATGGGTACATACCCATAACATTAAAACCAATCTTGCCGATACCCATCAATATCACTATCAACCCATCACTTGTCCGCCGGCGGATATAAAACAGGCTGAACGCTCCTTTAACGGTTATCAACGCCCTAATGGTGATGTTGCTATTCGCAATGAAATATGGGTGATCCCAACGGTTGGCTGCGTAAACGGCATCGCTCAACAAGCGATCACTCTATTCCGAAGCAAATACCCAGACTTAGACTGCGATGGTGTTTATTTATTCCCCCATAATTATGGCTGCTCCCAGCTCGGTGATGATCACGAGAATACCCGCCAAATATTAGCCAATATGGTGAAACACCCAAATGCAGGCGGAGTTTTAGTGATGGGGCTAGGCTGTGAAAATAATCAAGTGGATGCCTTTAAACAATTAGTCGGAGACGTTGACCACGAACGCGTGAAGTACATGGAAGCGCAGCGAGAAAACAATGAAATCACTGCGGCGGTTGCGCAACTAGAGAAAATTTATGCGGTGGTGAAACAGGATCGACGCACCCCAATGAGTATCGGCAAACTTAAAGTAGGTCTCGAATGCGGGGGCTCCGATGGTCTATCCGGTATTACTGCTAATCCCTTACTTGGCCGATTCTCTGATTACCTCATCAGCCTTGGTGGCACTTCAGTTTTAACCGAAGTACCTGAAATGTTTGGCGCAGAACATCTATTATTTGAACGTTGTATCGACGAACCCACTTTCAGCGCTGCCGTAGAAATGATTAATAGCTTCAAGCAATATTTTATCGACCACAAGCAGCCGATTTACGAAAATCCATCTCCCGGTAATAAAAAAGGTGGTATTTCAACCCTTGAAGATAAATCGATGGGCTGCACTCAAAAAGCTGGCTCTAGCGCGGTCATGGGCGTATTAAAATACACCGACAGGCTCACGATTCCGGGGCTTAATTTACTGAGTGCTCCAGGTAATGATGCCGTAGCAACCTCGGCATTGGCCGCCAGTGGCTGCCATATCGTATTATTTTCTACCGGTCGAGGAACACCTTACGGCGGCTTTGTTCCCACCTTAAAACTTGCAACAAATTCAGAGCTTGCCAATAAAAAACCACATTGGATCGATTTTAACGCCGGGGCCTTAATTGACGGCCAAACAATGGAACAGCTATTAGAAGGTTTTATTGATTTAGTCTGTGATATTGCCAATGGAGCGCCAACTAAAAATGAAGTGAACGGCATTCGTGAACTGGCTATTTTTAAATCGGGGGTCACTCTGTAACGCGAACGCCGATAAACCCCACCAACTCATTGACCTAGCCGTTCATTCTCGGTTAGGTCGACTACACCTTCGGTTTGAGCCGCTCGCAAATTCCATAATTTCACGCAGTAAAATATCGGCATGTGATCGCGAATACTGATCGCCTTATCCCCTTGCAATTGCTTAATGTTG
Organism: Agarivorans sp. QJM3NY_33; assembly: GCF_050870865.2. Taxonomy (NCBI): domain Bacteria; kingdom Pseudomonadati; phylum Pseudomonadota; class Gammaproteobacteria; order Alteromonadales; family Alteromonadaceae; genus Agarivorans; species Agarivorans sp. QJM3NY_33. Next base: position 1,251,908 of record NZ_CP194039.2, on the reverse strand, counting down.
TCTAACCATTGCTGCACCGATTCACGCACATGCTGATTTATGTCAGGAAGCTTCATGCTTAAGGCTTTGCGCCGACTTTCCTGAGTTTTAATGGTATCCCAAATCAGTTGCTTGTATTCTTCAGCGGTTTTTTCTGGTCGTTGAAAACGCAACTGTTGATCTGCTTGAATATAAATCAACTCACCTAAATCATGATAACAAAAATGCAACGCAGGTAGATTGGGCGGCAGCATCGGGATGGGATCTTTCGCATGCTCCACACGCCATACAGGCCTACCTTTATGCAAATCCGTAAAAGCTTGATTGCCAACCCGCGGCGCACCAAAAATATATAAGCCAGTGGCTTGTTTCACTTTAGCAAAACACAAGCTAGCCAGAGCGCCCCCCAAGCTATGACCCGTCATCCAAATAGCACGATCTGGATTTTCAGCAATACGCTGTTGAATAAACCTATGTAATCCTTCGGAGCCCCCCCATATTTCATCTAAGGCTTTAGAAAACCCAGTATGCACTTTGCCACCTTGCGAAAATGAGCTTGGAATAGCCTGAAGATTAGTACTCATCTCATACAGCATAGAGAGCGATTTAAGCTCGGTGCCGCGAAAACTAATCAGCAAACAACACTCATTCCAAGCGGCCATGCATTCGGTGCCAGTTCCTTTAAAAAAATGAAAATGTTCAAAGCCTGCCAACTTAAACGCCAAACGCGCAAACCCGGGATGGGCGTAAACTAATAAGGCACAGTCGGCTAACCAACTTGCATTCACTAAAGAAAAGCTTTGATTATGTGCCTCAAATGGAGATGTCTCTGCCTCATCAAAGTAACAGTAATCCATATCTGGCGGTACAATCGGGTAGGTTTTTGGGTCGGGCAACGGTTTTATCAATGTCGCAACTCATGATGAATCAAAGCCAAATTATAGCGCTTTCAACGGCCAACTTTAAAGTAAGCCCATCAACTCATTCGAGTTTAATATCAACACCGCGAAAGCCGCAGCAATAAATAAGCAATATCCCTTTTAAAATCACGACAAAGCACACCGAAACCATCACATATCAAGGATTAAAGAGGACTCATCGTAGCGAATACTGTCCATTTCACGAGGTTCATTTCTGAATGGAGAGCAATTCAGATATGACTGATTCGTTGCTTAGACGTAAAAAAAACACTCCAGACAGAGCAGTTTAAATGACTATAAATGTGGCTGACCTGACTATCTCTTGTGTCTAATCCAGTTAGACAGATAACCCCCATAACCAGAAGCAAATACCAACAAAATGGACAATCTGAATAGCACTGCTTTTTTCAAAATGCTTCCTGCTTTACATGCCCGAATTGCCCCTTAAAACTCTTTTGTGTTTTTCATGATATAAATCCCGATTATTTAGTATTAATCGATCGGTACTTCCTTCGAAATGTAGCCCAATAATGTATCGAGATTGAAAACACTGATTCATCATATTCCTTGTAAAGAGAACTGCTTATGAAAAGTAACAGCGCCTTGTTACAGCAAGGGAATCACTAGCCATTGGCATATACCAAGCTAAAAACTAACGGATGATGGCTGGACAACGATGTTCTTTTCATGATTGCGAAGCACTGCTTTGCATCATTTTCTCAACCAAGTAGTCGACAAATACACGAACCCTCGCAGGGATATTTTGACCACCGATGAAAACAGCATGAATGGATTCTCGGTCTTGGGGATTAAAATCTTCTAATAAAGGCACTAACTGTCCATCGGCCAAAAGCTGTTCAATATGAAAATTACCTACCCGAGTAATTCCAATTCCTTGTAGCGCGAGTTCAACGAGAGTTTCACCGTTATTTGCGATGATATTACCGCTTACCGGTAGCATAAAATCCTGACCATTTTCTCGAAACGGCCAGCCGGGTTCTAAGCGTCGAAAACTAAAATCCAAACAATTATGATATTTTAAGTCCGCTGGTGTTTGTGGAATACCTGCATCAGCAAGATACTCGGGTGAAGCGACCACGGTTCGGCCGGTCTCTCCCAAGCGACGGGCATGCAGTCCACTGTCTGGTAATGGACCAAAACGGATAGCAATATCGGTATCGCCTGCACTCACATTACTGATTTGATCGCTGACATCCATCTCGACCACAATATTGGGATAGCGTTGCAGAAATTCCTTAAACAAAGGCACGATGCTTAGCCGACTATGTGCCGTCGCAGTGCTGACTTTGATGATCCCACTGGGGCGTCCACGGTTAGCGAGCGCTGATTCTGTATCGTCTAAATCTTTTAAGATCCTGCGGGCTGCAAGTGCGTAAGATTCACCTTCACTGGTAAGATGAAGGCTGCGTGTACTGCGCACAATCAGACGAATACCGAGTCGTTTTTCAATTCGAGTCATGATACGGCTAACTGCTGATGGGCTGAGCCCTAATTCTCTCGCTGCACCACTTAAGCTGCCAGTACACGCTACCGACAGAAAGGTTTCCATTTCTGCGGTTCTATCTGTTTTGCCCTGTTTCATTTGTGATTCCAATGCAAAGCTGTGTGACCATTCAACAGGATATTCATAGGCTAGCGATTTAGCTATATTCCTTTACATCATAAATTAACGAGATTTTATATGAAATTCAATGCTCCTTTGTTCGCACTTGCCATTGGTGCTTTTGGTATTGGTGTGACCGAGTTTTCCCCGATGGGGATGTTACCGGTTATTGCCCACGATTTAGCGGTTTCGATTCCTACAGCCGGGTTGCTAATTAGTGCATATGCCTTTGGGGTTTTAATTGGGGCCCCAGTCATGACGTTGGCGTTTGCCAATATGTCACGCCGACGTTTACTGCTGCTGTCGATGGGTATTTTTACCTTAGGTAATTTGGTGTCCGCGATGGCCGATAGCTATACCACATTAATGATTGGACGAATCGTCACGTCATTCAATCATGGTGCTTTCTTTGGGGTTGGTGCTGTCGTCGCAACCAGCATAGTTCCAATAGAAAAGCGTGCGGGTGCCGTGGCGGCGATGTTTTCAGGACTCACCCTTGCAACCATTGGTGGCGTTCCTTTGGCATCATTTATCGGTGAAACCATTGGTTGGCGTCCCGCTTTTTTCGCCATTGCTGCAATTGGCTTAGTGACCATGTTCGCCTTGAGGATTTCATTACCACCACTTGCTAATGAGCGTAAAGTGAACATGCGTGATGAACTTCGGGTATTAACCAAAGGCCCCGTACTGGCGGCGTTACTATTAACTGTCGTCAGCGCCAGTTCAATGTTCACCGTATTTACTTATATTGTGCCAATTTTGCAAGATGAAACGCATGCCTCAACGGCTTTTGTCACTGCGATGTTGATGTTGTATGGCTTAGGTCTCGCCATCGGAAATATTCTCGGTGGTCGCTACGCGGATCGCTCGCTGGATTTAACGCTGATCGTCTCTTTGGTTTCAGTGATTGTCTTACTCGCGATTTTTTCAGTAAGCACATCATCTCAGATACTCGCGGCACCCTTGATCTTCCTCTGGGGCATTGCCAGCTTTGCTATGGTTCCACCATTGCAGTCATTGGTTGTGCAGGAGGCCAAAGAAGCGCCCAATCTGGCATCTGCAATGAATATTGGTGCCTTTAATCTTGGTAATGCGCTTGGCGCAGTGCTCGGTGGGGCAGTGATTAGTGCGGAGCTAGGATTGTCTTCGGTTCCTTTAGCTGGTTCTGGCACCGCAGTGCTTGGCTTGATTATGGTTTTGTACTTCAGACGTGGGCGTCTTCATCAAAAAAAATCTAGCTTAGCAGACGCTTACTAGCCCTTATTTATCACCACAGAATGCCATCAGATATTGGCTAAACGTTGGTAATCTTCGTCATTTTGAGGGTGATAAATATTTAATCGACCGCTAGTCGTATCGCCACTAAAGCTCCACCATATTTGTTTTTTAAGCGAGAGCAAACCTAGTTCGGCATGTACAAAATCAAACTGAAACTGTTCCGGCTGTAGCACGGTATTGCGCGCCCATGCTTCAGTAAAAATAGCTGAGGTATTCTGAAAATGACAGACCCGTTTTTTTAAGATCAGATCATTGGAACGTGAGGCGCTTGCACTGCGTAAAAAGCCTGCCATCCGGGTCAGTTGCTCTGCCAGAATATGCTTATCGTCGATCTGTAAAAACTGCTGCCATTTGCTGTGAGTCATGGTGAGATAGATATAATTTCGCTCTTCTTCCGGAAGAGCATTCACATCAAACCCACACAATCGATTAAATGATTGATTACATTCAATAATGTCGAAATAGTCATTCACCAGCAAGGCCGGAAGCGGATTCAACTGTGTTAAAAGCCGCTGCGTTTCTCGAGTGATATACATACACGGATCTTTGACCTCGGTTTGCCCAGATAAGGCAAGCGTCTTGAGGTATTGTTCTTCTGATAAGCTTAAACGCAGTGTCTGACAGAGCGCTGCGAGTACTTCAGGAGAAATACCTGCAGCCTTTCCTCGTTCGATTTTGCTATACCACACGGTACTTATCCCTGCGATAGCGGCCACGTCTTCGCGTCTCAACCCGGGCGTTCGAGTGCGAGCTGGTTTGGGGAGCCCTATCATCTCTGGCGCTAAATTCTCTCGTTTACGACGTAAAAAATCGCCGATAACTTGCAAGTTATTACCGAGCATCTTCTATCCTGATATCAGTTATACGTGTCTAAGTAGTTTCTTGTACGACTCTAAATTCCACTCATAATAGCGCGACATTATGATTTGAGATACGTTTCAGGGACCTTTTATGAACCTTAAGCATCAATCGCTTTCAATATTTGCTCTTTTGCTATTGGTCATGGGGCAACTTTTACCACAGATCGATTTTTCTATTGTGAACGTCTCACTTGATGTGATGGGGCAAACCCTAGTCACGGATGAAACAGGACTAATGTTAATTGTTGCGGTGTATGCGCTTAGTTTTGCAACGCTGATTGCGACGGGCGGACGCCTAGGCGAGCGTTATGGTCGAAAGCGTCTATTTATGCTTGGTATCGTTGGGTTTTGTGTTGCTTCTGCAGTATGTGGGCTTGCGACAAATATTATTACGATGTTGGCTGGTCGTCTTTTACAGGGCGTATTTGCCGCCTTATTGATGCCGCAAATTCTTGCTACGATCCATGCAACCTTAGCGGGTGAGCGTCATAGTCGTGCGGTTGGGCTCTATACGGCAGTCGCTGGGCTTTCGGTCGCGATTGGGCAAGTGCTTGGAGGATGGCTTGTTTCCGCTGATTTATTTGGCTTAAGCTGGCGGGTTGCATTTTTTGTTAATATTCCAGTGTGCCTGCTGATTTTAGCTGTAGGTTATTTCATTATTCCTGAAACCCGTGCAGCGCATAAACCGGAAATGGATTTGGCTGGCATCACCTTATTCGCACTGTTGTTACTCTGTTTATTACTACCAGTGACGTTGGGCGAACGATGGCCAACGCTATGGTGCTTATTGCTTGGTCTATTCCCTATCGGCTGTGGCTTATGGGGCATAGAAAAACGCAAAGAAATCCGCGGTCAACAACCACTCTTCCCTCCTTCATTATTTAAAACGCCAATGGTGATGAGCGGTTTCATGGCGGAAGCAACTGTTACCTTTACCTATCCTGGGTATCTGTTTGTAACCGCGCTGTGCTTGCAAACAGAGCTTCATTTTACGCCACTTCAATCAGGTAATAGCTTTATTGCCTTGGGAATCATGTTCTTTGTCGGCTCATTACTCAGTCGACCGATAACACAGCGCATCGGTCACTATTGGAGCTTTGTCCTTGGCGTGGTTTTATCTTTTCTCGGTTTCTTACTTACGCTTGGTTTGTTCTGGTTATTTGGGAGTACGCTACAGGTGTGGCATCTTGTTAGCGCAACTGGTTTAGTCGGAATAGGGAACGCCTTGATGCTTACCTCCGCTTTTCGAATTGCCCTTTCTCATGTTGGAAAACAGCATGCTAGTGAAGCAAGTAGTGCATTAATCACCGTACAGCAAGCATGCTTTGCTCTCGGAACCGCTTTTTTTGGCGCAATTTACGCAGTCATGTTATCGCATGGTTATCTGGTCGCGATGGCAACAACAACCGGATTGCTTTGTACATGGCTATTCATCATTGGCACGCTCATATTTTTTCAAAGTCCAAAACTAAGCTCTGTGCAGTCAAATGGTTCAACTAAAATTACGGCCGATGTCGGTACTGGTTTCATGCCATCGGATACCTAATGATGAGACCGAATAGACCAAAACAGCCATTCGAACCTTCCGCTCGTTAGCCGCGGTGTCTTGATTGTTGGTAAAAAACCAGGCGCAGCCTGGTTTTTATGACTTGGCAATAAAGCTATGATTGCCATGGTATTTCACGAACTTCAAGCGAAGTGTTTGGCGTGAAACAGCAGGTGAGACTCAATAAAGCTGGCGATAAAAAAATAGCTATGGTCGTAACCAGTATGCATATTGAGGCGTAAGGGATAAGCGCTTTGCTTCGCCGCTGCCGTTAATGCTTCTGGTTTTAGTTGCTCTGCTAAAAATTGGTCTGCCTCTCCCTGATCAACCAACGCAGGAACAAACTGCTTCGCTTCACTCATGAGCAGGCTAGCGTCGTATTCTGCCCAGTGTTGCGGATTACTGCCTAAGTAAGCGGTAAAGGCTTTTTTACCCCACGGCACCGCACTAGGATTACAAATAGGGCTAAATGCCGATACCGAACTAAAACGTTGCGGATTGCGCAAAGCAATGGTTAAGGCGCCATGTCCCCCCATCGAGTGTCCAGCAATTGCCCGCTTGCTACTGACCGGAAAACAGGACTCAATTAATGCAGGCAGTTCACTCACAATGTAGTCGTACATCTGGTAATGCTGCTTCCATGGGGCTTGGCTGGCATTTAGGTAAAACCCCGCGCCCTGGCCTAGGTCGTAAGCTTCATCATCGGCCACCTCGTCACCACGAGGGCTGGTATCGGGCGCAACAATGGCAATGCCTAACTCGGCAGCCATACGCTGTGCACCAGCTTTCTGCATAAAGTTTTCGTCGTTACAAGTTAGCCCTGACAGCCAGTACAAGACCGGTACTGGCTGCTTAGCGCTAGCCTGTGGCGGCAAAAAAATCGCAAACTGCGCGAGCCCATTTAAACTGCTCGCGCGGTGGCTGTAGCGTTTGTGCCAGCCCCCAAAGCTTTTATTGGCACTGATAAGTTCAATGTCGTGCATTTAGCTTATCCTTATTGGTCAAAGTGAATAAAATAACAGTGCCAATACGCTTGGTTTAATGCATTAGCACACTGTTTTGCATGTGGTTTATTCATTATTTATCGAAATGAATAACACTACGAATACTCTTCCCTTGGTGCATCAAGTCAAAAGCTTCGTTAACTTTATCTAAGGCCATAGTGTGGGTAATAAAATCATCTAGCTTAAACTCTCCAGCCATATAACGTTCTACATACTCAGGTAACTCGGAGCGACCTTTTACGCCACCAAATGCCGAGCCTCTCCATACACGCCCAGTGACCAACTGGAATGGTCGAGTTGATATTTCTTGGCCGGCACCGGCAACACCAATAATCACCGACTCGCCCCAACCTTTATGGCAACATTCTAAAGCGCTACGCATCAGGTGAACGTTACCCACACATTCAAACGAGAAGTCGACACCACCATCGGTCATCTCGACAATCACTTCTTGAATTGGCTTGTCGAAATTTTTTGGATTAACACAATCGGTCGCACCAAGCTTTTGGGCTAATTCAAATTTCGATTCGTTAATGTCGATAGCAATAATGCGGCCAGCTTTGGCCATCTGAGCGCCAATAATGGCGGATAAACCAATGCCACCCAAACCAAATACTGCCACCGTATCGCCCGCTTGAACGTTGGCGGTGTTGGCAACCGCACCCATCCCAGTGGTCACGCCGCAACCTAACAAACAGACTTCTTCGAGAGGTGCCTCTTGGTTGATTTTGGCGAGTGAGATTTCCGGTAATACCGTATATTCACTAAACGTCGAGCACCCCATGTAATGAAAAATCGGCTGACCGTTGATAGAGAAGCGAGTGGTTCCGTCGGGCATTAGCCCCTTGCCTTGAGTTTCGCGGATCTTTTGACAAAGGTTGGTTTTACCCGATTTACAAAACTTACATTCGCCACACTCTGGTGTATAAAGCGGGATCACGTGATCGCCCACCTTAACGCTGCTTACCCCTTCACCAATCGATTCGACAATGCCGCCGCCTTCATGGCCCAGAATCGCCGGAAATATCCCTTCCGGATCATCGCCCGATAAGGTAAATGCATCCGTGTGGCATACACCTGAGGCAATAATTTTTACCCGCACTTCACCCGCTTTAGGGGGGGCTACATCAACAATTTCCATTTTTAATGGTTGGCCAGCAGCCCATGCTACGGCAGCTTTTGATTGAATGGTTTTGGCAGTCATCGCGCTTCCTCACTATGTATTCGTTGTCGCCTAAAAGGCGTATTCATCACAATATTATATTTGTTTCTTAATTGGTGATAATCTAGCAATTCATTAATTCACTTTTACTGTGTAGTAACAATATCGGCTAAATCATTGCTTGATGATGGCTGATAATGTTTAAGCAATCAGTATCTGCAACGAGGTTGGCCGCTATGTTCCAGTGGGACGGTATTAACGAGTTTGTTTCGGTCGTTGAAACCGAAAGTTTCACTGCTGCCGCACAACGTTTAGGTATTTCTACCGCTCAGGTGAGTCGTCAAATTTCTCAGCTGGAAATACGTTTAGCCACTAAGTTGTTTTATCGCACCACTCGGCGAGTATCGGCTACCGACAGTGGCCTGTTGTTTTATCAACAGTGTAGGCCATTGATCGAGGGTTTGCTTGACGCCGAGCGCAGCTTAAACAACTTACAGAATACGCCTCGAGGTAAGTTACGTATGACCGCACCGGTGACCTTTGGTGAACAACATATTGCACCAGCGGTGAATGATTTTTGCCTGCAATACCCGGAGTTGGAGGTATCACTCCAACTCAGTAACCAAAAAATTGACTTAGTCGATCAAGCCATAGATTTGGCGATTAGACTGGGCGAACTGCCCGACTCGAGTATGATGGCGAAGCGCCTCGCCCAGCGCAGCTTGCATGTTTGTGCTTCCCCAGCCTACTTGGCGCAACATGGCTCACCGCATGTGGTGAGTGAGTTGGCTCAGCATAACTGTTTACAAGGAACTATCGAGTACTGGCGGTTTGTCGAACGGGGGAAAGCGATGGCGCTTAAAATAAGCGGACGGCTGCAGTGTAACAATGGTTATGCCTTGCTGGATGCCGCACTAAAAGGTTTGGGCATTGTGCAATTGCCCGACAGTTACGTTAAAAAGCATTTACAAAGTGGAGCTCTGATTGAGCTATTAATACCTTATCAAAAAGGCCCCGAAGGCATTTGGGCCTTATACCCACAAAACCGACACCTATCCAATAAAGTGAGTTTAATGTTATCTCACCTACAACAACGCTTGGCTGAGATTTAATCTGGCTTTGCGAGACCAGTATGCATCGTCGGGGGAGCTGTTGACTCATTGCTGGTCGCTACCATGGCGAATCATGATGGCTAAGCCTTGGTTCAACAAGCTTAGCCGTGACTCTGGCCATCTTACGGCGTAGCAAAACCTGTATCGCCACAAATCTCGATGTCACACCACAAATCTGCAAGGCCTTACAGGGCCTTAATTTTCTGCCAAATTTGCGAGTGAATTTCGATGCCACCCTGCTGTTGGTGTTTATCAATATAGGCTTGAATCTCTGAACCACCGATCTTAAGCCGCCCGACCTCGGCAGGCTCAGCACTCATTACATAATCGCGGATCCGCTGCATCTCTTGAGCAAAACGATGACTTTCCATGGTTTTACTCAGATCGATGGCGATCAAGAATTGCGATACCCCATACTCTTCAGTTTGATCTTCCGTTAAGGCTGGTACCGATAAGCCGCCACTAATCGCGGTGATCATCATATCTAATACGATAGACATCGACGAGCCCTTCCAGAACCCCATCGGCAACACCCGTTTATTGTTCATCAATACTTGCGGATCTTTGGTCAAATTGCCCTCGTCATCGAAGCCGCCATCCACCGGCAAAGGCTTATCGGCGAGATGATGATTTTGAATTTGACCATAAGAAAACTGGCTCATCGCACAATCGAGTAAAACCGGCGGATCGCCTGCAATCGCCATGATCAATGGATTATTTCCGATGCGACAGTCTTTCCCTCCCCAAGGCGGCATAATCGCCACGGTGTTGGTCGCGGCAATCGCAGCAAAGCCCTGACGAGCCATCTTCAAAGGGTAAGCGCCACCACGCATCCAATGATTTGAATTGCGCATACCCACCATGCCAATCCCAAACTGCTTGGCTAGTACCATGGCACGATCAGCACAAATATGACCATTCAATACACCAGGACCGAGATGACAATCCCACTGCTCCAGTGCGCCCATGCTGGCAACACATTCCGGCTCTGCATTAAGCTTGATTTGACCTTTATCCACTTGCGAGATAAACACCGGGAAGCGATTAATGCCATGCGAGTAGACCCCCTCATTGGCCATATCCACAAAGCCGGTCGCCAATTGCTCAGCCCGGTCGGGATTCATATCTCGCGCTAATAAAACGCGTAAATATTCACTGTGTAGTTGTTCAATTGTTACTAGGGCCACCGCTTATTTCCTCTTCGCGAATACCATGTTAGAACGCTCAATCATCCCAAACTTGTCTCGAAAAAACTGGGAAGAACAAGACATAAATTTGACTAGGTGTTGATTTTACTAAAAAATCCCTTAGTAATTCGAGCACAATGTTGTTCAGCCAGCACTATCGCTCCTCGCCAAGCCTTAAACCACGGCCTGCCTTTAATAGTCATCCCAATAAGGACACTCTCCATAATACTCGCTGATGAAATCAACAAAACTGCGAACCTTACTACTTAAAAACTTACGATGGGCATAAACCACATAAAGTCCCAGTGGATCGGGGGCATAGTCGGGTAATATTTCCTGCAACTCCCCCTGGCTGATAGCTTTACCAGCGATAAATGAGGGCTGAATAGCAATTCCTCCGCCATGGATCGCCGCATTTACCAATAAATCGCCATTATTGGAGATCAAGGTCGAGTTTAACTTGTTGTAACCCAGTACCTGTTCAAACTTAGCAAATAAACTTGCGCTATCGGCATAGCTATAACTCAGATAACGATGATCCATTAATTGTTGGGAATTTTTGGGGATACCATATTGCTGCAGGTACTTGGGGGCGGCACATACCACGATTCGAATATCGGTGATTTTTTTAGCGATCAATGAAGAACTCTGCAATTTACCAATCCGTAATGCGATATCGTAGCCATCTTCAACAATATCGATTTTTTTATCGCTGAGTTGCAAGTCGATATCCACCTGCGGGTAGCGCTGCTGATAATCAACGACTAACTTCGGTAAGTGATGCATGCCAAAGGACATAGGTGCGGTAATTCGAAGTTTTCCTGAAGGCTGTCCTTGCTCATGGGCAAGCGCATTGTCCATCTCCTCAAGGTCAATTAATAACTGAGTGCAACGTTCAAAATAAAAACGTCCGGCCTCGGTCAAACTCAATTTACGCGTAGTTCGGTTCAGTAATCGCGACTGTAGATTGTCTTCCAAATGGGAGACATATTTACTCACCAACTGAGGAGACAAACTTAAGTGTTCAGCCGCTTTCGCAAATGAGCCCTGCTTTACCACACTCACAAAGGCTCTCATGGTTTGTAGCTTATCCATATTAACAACCATACATTGATAATCACTCAACAAATATAGCATTTATCAATGAAATACCAAGCATTATAGTTAGCACAACTTAGTTAATTAAATTCCCAGTGAAGGACATACCATGAATACTCAACTCTTAAACAAACTTGTTGCTAGCAAAGCCAGCTTTGCTCCTCTAATTCTGCGTCTACCTTTAGGTTTGATACTGGTTGCCCACGGCTCGCAAAAACTGTTTAGCTGGTTTGGTGGTTATGGCCTTGAAGGCACCGGCCAATGGATGGAAAGCGTAGGGTTTGCACCCGGCTACCTCATGGCTTTAATGGCTGGCAGCGCCGAGTTTTTTGGCGGTATTGCCTTACTACTTGGCTTACTAACCCGCCCTGCTGCCCTGGTACTTGCATTTACTATGCTGATGGCGATGACAGTACATATTGGTAATGGCCTGTTTTTAGCCGCAAATGGTTATGAGTATGCATTAACCCTGTTAGCGGTCACTTTGTTTTTAGCTGTTCAAGGCGCTGGGCGCTTTGCTTTAGACAATAAAATCCATGCGCTGCTTAGTGCTAATAAATAACCCTAAACTTAACCCATATTGAGGACTTGATTATGTTAGTCGAAGGCGTTTGGACAGAAAACTGGCAACCAGTACAGGCAAAAGATGAGCAAGGGCGCTTTGTACGCCAAACCTCTAGCTTTAGGCATTGGATCACCAAAGATGGCGCCGCTGGCCCCACAGGTGATGCCGGCTTTAAAGCAGAGAAAGGTCGTTACCATCTATATGTTGCGTATATCTGTCCTTGGGCTTCTAGAACCTTGATGCTTCGGGAACTCAAACAACTTCAAGACTATATTTCGATTAGCATCGTCAATCCGGTGATGACCGATCAAGGCTGGCAATTTGATGGTTATGCCGATGCGACTGCCGACCATTTAAATGGCTATCAATTTGCTCACCAGCTGTACACTCACGCCGATCCTAAATTCACCGGCAGAGCGACGGTTCCGGTACTGTGGGATAAACACAATAATGTGATTGTAAACAATGAATCCGCAGACATCATTCGCATGTTAAACAGTGCCTTTGATCACCTCACCGGCTCAAAATTGGATTTATATCCTGCAGAGCTGGCCGAGCAGATTGATACACTGAACGAAGAGATTTATCACCTGCTCAATAATGGCGTGTATAAAGCGGGCTTCGCCAGCTCGCAGTTTGCTTACGAAGAAGCTTACCAAGGCGTGTTTAACACTTTAGATAAACTAGAAGCCAAATTAGCAGATGGTCGTTCATTTTTATTCGGTGAACAACTCACTGAAACCGACATCAGAAGCTTTGTAACCTTGATCCGTTTTGATGCTGCCTATTATGGTTTATTCAAATGTAATCGAAATCTGATTGCCCAAATGCCCTATTTATCCAAATATGTGCAGCGAATTTTGGCGCTTGAGGGCATTGGAAATACAGTTAATATTGAACATATTAAACAAGGCTATTATTCACTAAAAGCACTCAACCCAGCAGGTATCGTGCCTAAGGGTCCGGAGAATATTGCATGAATCAGGTCAGCAAACAGCCAGCTCTGTTTATTTCCCATGGCTCACCGATGATGGGCATTGAGAATAGCGCGACTAGCGCTTTTCTCAAAAACTTGGGTCGGCAATTACACAAACCGGATGCTATTGTGGTTTTTTCTGCTCACTTTGATGCTACTGCAGATATCATCATTAACAGTGCAACAAAACCAAAAACCATTCACGATTTCTATGGTTTTCCCGAGCAACTTTATCAACTGCAATATCCGGCGCCGGGTGCGCCAGACTTGGCAAAACAAGTCGCAGAGCACTTACAAAGTCAGGGTTATCAGCCAATACTGGACGAACAGCAGGGCTGGGATCATGGCGTATGGATCCCGCTGCGTTTAATCTACCCGCAAGCGGATATTCCAGTGCTACAAATCTCTATCAACAGTCGCTTAAGTAGTCAGCATAACTACCAGCTAGGTCAAGCCTTAAGCTACTTATCTGAGCAAAATATTTTACTGCTTGGCTCTGGAGGGATTAGCCACAACCTGCGAGAAGTGTTTGCTAGTGTTCCTGATCCACAGCGGGTTGAAAAAGTGACAGCGTTTACTCAATGGGTAAAAGAGAAACTGTTAGCGAAAGATATCCCAGCTTTGTTGGATTATCAAAATCAGGCACCTTTTAGTCGCTTTAATCATCCAAGCGTTGAACACTTTGTCCCGCTGCTCTCGATTTTGGGGGCTTGGAACGAAGGCGATAAAGTTCACCAGATCCATCAAGACGTCGAACTTGAAATTTTGGCCTTGGATGCTTACGCCTTTAGCTAAGCATCTAACTTTAAAATAATACCAATCACAATAAATAAGTGCTCTTGTATTCGCGCAGCGAAGATCTTGATTTGCAGCTCATAACTTTCACCCGCAAACATAGAGCTAAACTTAATCGAGTTGGAATAACATCCTACTTAAACTGATTTGCCTTCTGCTATCGCTTCCTCCCTGTAGCGATAGCAACTTTTTAACTTTGTTTGATAACTGATCAGCATCACCAATATTCAAGCCAATCGCCCCTCACAAACAGCGCTCAATCTGTCACCGAGCACTAAAACATGTAAATTCTAGTTAACACCTTCATCAATAATGCTTGATTAGACAATGGCAAGCTTACTCGATACTGTTAAACTGGCTAGAAGCGTTTTAATGTTGAAGCTTTACTCTTACTCAATTTAAACAATCCTGAGAACGAGCCCTTCGCTTAGCCTTCTCAATAAGGAATAAATAATCATAAATTTAATTGAACTCTAGAGCAGTATTGATCCCTCATTAACCGCTGATTCATGCCGATGATGACATAACATTTGATCTGCTTTGTTTAAGAATCACTAAACAACGGCAACAGCATGAATAGGTCAACACCCTTACTTAAATATTCACTGAAAAAGGATAATCAGATGATTCGTCGTTTATTGAGCTTCGCTTTATTGATATCGACTCATTGTATGGCTCAGAGCCAAAGCAGCGATGCTTACGCCCCCGAACTTGCCAGCGGTTCGAGCCAAAAAACCGCGTTTATCGCCCATAAATTTATGGTCTCAGCCGCCAATCCGCTAGCCGCTGAGGCTGGCTATGAGATACTAAAAGCGGGTGGAAGTGCCGTAGATGCGATGATTGCAGTACAAACCGTTCTGGGTTTAGTCGAACCCCAATCTTCTGGTATTGGTGGCGGAGCATTTGTACTGTATTACGATGCTACAAAGCAACAAATCACCAGTTTTGATGCTCGTGAGAAGGCTCCAGCCAAGGCTTCGCCTTCCTTATTTTTAGATGACAATGGCAAGCCATTAAAATTTTATGATGCCGTTGTGGGGGGGCGATCCGTTGGGGTGCCGGGGGTGGTAGCCCTATTTGAAACCCTGCATCAACGCTATGGAAAAACCGAGTGGCCTCAATTATTTTCACCCGCCATCGGCTTAGCACAACAGGGATTTAGAGTTAGTCCTCGCTTAGCCACACTGATTGCCGGTGATACTCACCGACTCGACCGCTATCCTGGTGCTCGAAACTACTTTTATGATGCCCAAGGTAAACCCTTAGCGGTCGGCCACCTACTCAAAAATCCAGCCTATGCCTCGACCTTAAATTTAATCGCCAAACAAGGGGCGAAAGGCTTCTATCAAGGCGTAACCGCAAAAGCAATGGTCGCAGCGGTACAACAGGCAGCAGCTAATCCGGGGCTGCTCAGTGAAAGCGACTTAGCTGCTTATCAAGTCAAACAACGCCCCGCTTTATGCAGCCCTTACCTACAATATTCGGTCTGTGGCATGGGGCCACCAAGTTCTGGCGCAAGCACCGTCGGTCAAATCCTTGGCATTTCCGCGCACTACCCACTTGATAAATGGGGCCCCGATAATATTCAAAGCTGGCGGATCCTCGGCGATGCTTCAAGACTCGCCTTTGCCGACAGAGCGAAATACCTTGCTGATAGTGACTTTGTAAGCGTACCAAGCACCGCCCTACTCGCCCCCCAATACTTGGCGAAACGCGCCCAATTATTAAAAGGTGATAAGGCCCTTAGCAGCGTGTCTGCTGGAGATGTGGCAGCTTTATCCGCCCAAGCATCAAACTTCAGTATCGAACTTCCCTCCACCAGCCATATCAGTATCGTCGATAGTGAAGGTAATGTATTATCGATGACCACTAGCATCGAAAATGCCTTTGGCTCACGGCTGTTCGTTAATGGCTTCCTATTAAACAACCAACTCACTGACTTTTCTTTTATTGCCGAAAAAGATGGCCAAGCAGTGGCCAATCGAGTTGAAGCCAATAAACGCCCACGTTCATCGATGTCTCCAACTATCGTACTGCAAAACAACCAGCCGATCGTGGCTATCGGCTCGCCCGGCGGCAGCAGTATTATTGGTTACGTGGCTCAAACCTTAGTGAGTCATTTAAACTGGGGCATGAGCTTACAGCAAGCCATTGAGCAACCGCACATCAACAACCGTTTCGGCGTATATGAATTGGAAGCCAATAGCGCTGCGGTGGATAAACAAGCGGCATTAGAAGCGTTAGGTTACCAAACCAAAATAAAAGCCATGACCTCGGGTCTACAAGGGATCAGGATTTACCCAGATAGGTTGGTTGGCGCAGCCGATCCTCGCCGTGAAGGTATCGCAAAAGGGGACTAAAAATACATAAACAAAAACAGCGCTGTAAAGCGCTGTTTTAAATATCGCATCATGCCTAGCACGCGCTTTAAATAATCCGATGTTCATCTAACATCGCTTGGCGCGCTTTTTGTTTCTGTTCGACTAAAGCCATCTTGGCTTTTCGTTTATCGCAAGGCTCAGGACAATCACAAACCTTTTCAATTCCAAGCGATGCGATACCACCGCAACTCCCGCTAATGGTTTTCTTCTGAAAAATATAGCCCACAGCCATCGCGGTAATCACCACAACAAAAAACACAAATGTCACAAGAAAATAAGCCATTTCGACAGTACTCCTTCGTTTATTGTTGGATGATAAAGGGAATAAAAGCTGAACTAAGGTGTTCAACAAACTCATCCCCTTGCTTATCGATAATATAAATCGCCAATTGATGCTTTTCGGCAAAAGCTAAGGCTTGATCCACCCCCATAACCGTAAGCGCCGTCGCGTAGCCGTCTGCCATCATACTGGTAGCAGCGATCACTGTGACCGATACAATATGATTGGCAATCGGCTGACCCGTTTTAGGATTAATGGTATGCGAGTAACGAATACCATCTTGCTCAAAGTAATTACGATAATCACCCGAGGTTGCAACACCGTTATCTCCGGGCGCTATAATTTTTTGTACTGCGCGTTGCTCTACCACTGGTTTTTCTACCGCGATCCGCCAGCTCAGAGCCTTGTCATTATGACCCTTTAAGCGTAGCTCACCACCAATATCCACCATGAAATTATGAAAGCCTTCACTCTCGATCAATTCAGCAACACGGTCAACACCATGGCCTTTAGCAATAGCGGAAAGGTCGACGTATAAACTCGCTAAATCTTTACTCAGTAATTGGCCATTTAAAGTAAGGTGATGATAACCAATACGCTCTCTGGCTTGTTTCAGCGCTTGCTCATCGGGACGTTTGTTGGGACGACCTTCTGGACCAAAGCCCCATAAATTAACCAAAGGACCCACCGTGACATCGAAAGCGCCAGCTGACTCTTCAGAGATCTGTAATGACGCTGCCATCACTTTAGCTAAATTTGCCGAAATGTGTTTCGGTTCTCCACTTTGAAATTGATTAAACAAAGACAATTCAGAGTTCGGTAAATAGGTTGACATTTCTAGATTAACTTGACGTAGCAACTTATCAATTTTTTGCTGTAACGCTGCGCCTTTCGGTAACTGATCTCGAGGTTCAACCACTTTAATTTGATAGTAAGTTCCCATAGTGCGCCCCTCAATTTGTAAGGTATACAAATTGTTTTGCTCACTACAGCCACTAACGAAAAAAGCTAGCCCAATAAGGGCTAGCCAAAACTTAATCATTCTCACCAATTAACCACCAAAGTCATCAAGTAGAATGTTTTCATCTTCAACACCGAGCTCTTTAAGCATATTAATCACCGCAGCATTCATCACCGGAGGACCACACATATAGTATTCGCAGTCTTCAGGCGCATCGTGGTCTCGTAGATAGTTTTCAAACAAGACATTATGAATAAAGCCAGTTTTACCTTCCCAGTCATCTCCCGGTTGCGGATCAGACAAGGCGACATGCCACTCGAAGTTTTCATTCTCGCGAGCCAGCATATCAAAATCTTCTTCATAGAAAATCTCTCGACGAGAACGAGCCCCGTACCAGAAGCTAATCTTACGCTTAGAGCTAAGACGCTTAAGCTGATCGAAGATATGCGAACGCATTGGCGCCATACCTGCACCACCACCAATAAACACCATTTCTGCTTCGGTATCTTTGGCAAAGAACTCACCAAATGGCCCAGAAATTGTGACTTTATCACCCGCTTTTAAGTTAAAGATAAACGATGACATTTTACCACAGGGTAGGCTCATGTTGTTTGGCGGCGGCGTTGCAATCCGCACGTTCAACATAATAATACCTTCTTCCTCTGGGTAGTTGGCCATTGAGTAAGCTCGAATGGTCTCGTCATCTACTTTTGATTCTAAATTAAAGAAGCCAAAGTGTTCCCAATCGCCACGATACTGCTCTTCAATATCAAAATCTGAATATTTTACATGGTGGGCCGGCGCTTCAATTTGAATATAACCACCCGCACGAAACGGAACTGACTCACCATCAGGGATCTGCAACTTCAACTCTTTAATGAAAGTAGCTTTGTTGTCATTAGAGATAACTTCGCAAGCCCATTTTTTTACCCCAAAAATTTCTTCGGGTAAAGAGATCTTCATGTCTTGCTTGACGTTCACCTGACAAGCCAAACGCATGCCATCTGCCGCATCTCGCTTACTAATATGATCAAGCTCGGTGGGTAAAATATCACCACCACCTTCATGAATATGCACATGACACTGGCCACATGAGCCACCACCGCCACAAGCCGATGATACAAAAATGCCTGAATTACCCAGTACACCCAACAATTTATTACCCGCCTGAGTAGTAATTGCCTTGGCTGGATCATCATTAATAAGAATTTGTATGTCACCAGAACTTACCAGCTTCGACTTAGCAAACAAAATGATTGTCACTAAAGCCAAGACAAGCAAGGTAAACATAGTTACGCCGAGAATAATTTCCATCGACTAATTTTCCTTGTAGTTATTGGCCGTCTTAAAGCTGAACGCCCGAGAACGACATAAACGCCATCGCCATCAAACCCGCGGTAATAAAGGTAATCCCTAAACCACGTAAGCCATCAGGCACATCTGAATACTTCATTTTTTCACGAATACCCGCTAAAGCAACAATCGCTAACATCCAGCCAATACCACTACCGATACCATACACAGCGGACTCAGCTAAGCTGTACTCACGTTGCACCATGAATGAAACACCACCAAAGATGGCACAGTTCACAGTAATCAGTGGTAGGAAAATACCCAAGGCTTGATACAGTGCAGGAAAGTATTTATCCAATACCATCTCAAGAATTTGTACTAACGCAGCAATTACCCCAATAAAGGTAATGAAGCCAAGGAAGCTTAGATCGGCATCGGGTAAACCAGCCCAATCCAGCGCGCCAGGTGCTAACAAATTGAAATAGATAATTTGGTTTACCGGTACCGAAATACCCAGAACCACGGTGACCGCGACCCCTAAACCAAAGGCTGTTTTAACTTTCTTTGAAACGGCTAGGAAAGTACACATCCCTAACAAGAAAGCCAGCGCCATATTTTCAATAAAAATAGAGCGCACTAACAAACTAATATAATGTTCCACGCGCCTACTCCTTCGGCTCTACTTGTTCTGGATAAATGCTACGCAATCCCCAGATTAATAAACCAATCACAAAGAATGCTGATGCGGGCAGTAATAACAAGCCGTTAGGTTGATACCAACCGCCGTTATTAATCAATGGTAAGATTTCAATCCCAAATAACGAACCAGAACCGAATAGTTCTCGAATCACACCGACCGACATCAATACCGCACCGTAACCCAGGCCATTCCCAATACCATCGAGAAAAGACTTCAATGGTGGCTCTTTCATGGCAAATGCTTCGGCACGCCCCATCACAATACAGTTGGTAATAATCAAGCCAACAAATACCGAAAGTTGTTTGGAGATATCATAAACCACAGCTTTCAATACTTGGTCAACCACAATCACCAAGGAGGCAATAATTGCCATTTGCACGATAATCCGCACACTGCTTGGAATATGATTCCGAATCATCGAAATAAACAGGTTAGAAAAGGCTGTTACCAGCATAACCGCAATGGTCATTACAAATGCCGTTTCTAATTTGCTGGTCACTGCTAACGCTGAACAAACACCCAACACTTGCAATGCGATGGGGTTATTGGCGATAACTGGGCCAAATAAAACTTTTTTGGTTTCCTTAGCATCAGCCATTGATTAGCTCTCCTTGTTGCAATTTGGTCAGGAACTTACCGAAGCCTTTGTCACTTAACCAAAATTTAAAGGTGTTATCGACCCCCTTACTCGTAAGGGTCGCACCTGATAAACCATCGACCTCAGAGGGTGAGTCTGCAGGAGCAGTCCCTTTAATCACGGTAATCGCTGCTTGACCGCCAGCATCATATAGCTTCTTGCCAACAAATTTGGCTTGCCAACGTGGATTAGCCACCTCACCACCAAGTCCCGGTGTCTCACCCTGGTCATAATAAACCAGCGCATCGACCGTATTACCGTCTGGCTGTACCGCCAAGAAGGCATACATCGTTGACCACAAGCCACGACCATGCAAGGGTAAAATCACTCGGTCAATGGTTCCAGAAGACGTTTTTACTAAGTAAACACTGGCAAAATTAGAACGACGTATAATACCTGCAATGTCTTCATCGCCCGGCATCCGAATACTGGTACTCGGATCTTTAGCAGCCTTGCGTTGTTCAAAGGTATTTGGATTGACCTTATCTTTAGCGACGAAGCTTCCGGTATCTAAATCAATCACGCGCGGTTCAATGACTTCAGCATAAACGTCTGCCACCTTACGACCATCGAGGGCCACCCCAGATACCGCTAAAATATTCTTCTGCTTATCTTCCAATGCGTTTTGCTGCTGCATGCCACGCAAACCTACAGCTGCCAGCGAGACCACAATAGAACACACTAAACTAACGCCAATAACAACCTTAATGGTTTTGGCTAAGGAATCATTACTGGCCATCGCGAGCAAGCCTCCGTTTGATATTGGCTTGAACTACAAAGTAGTCGAAGATTGGAGCAAATAAATTGGCGAACAAAATAGCTAACATCATACCTTCGGGGAAAGCTGGGTTCACGACTCGAATAAGCACCACCATCAAGCCGATAAGCCCGCCATACCACCACTTACCTTTATTAGTAAACGATGCCGATACTGGGTCTGTGGCCATAAAGAACATACCTAAGGCAAAACCACCAAGTACCAAATGCCAATGCGGGGGTAATTGGAACATCATATTGCTATCTGAACCAATAACATTCAACAACAAGCTGGTTGCGACCATTCCCGCCAATACACCCGCTACAATTCGCCACGAAGCGATACGAGTGAAAATGAGGAACAATCCGCCCAAAGCCAGTAAGAAAGTTGAAGTTTCACCACTAGAACCTTGAATAAAGCCAAAAAATGCATCGCTCCAAGAAATGCCTTGCGCTGCTAAACCGTCGATACCTTGAGCGGCAACCACACTGAGTGGTGTCGCGCCAGAATAACCATCCACAGCGGTCCAAACTGCATCTCCAGATATCGCGGTTGGATATGCGAAGAACAAGAACGCACGCCCCGCTAAAGCAGGATTAAGGAAGTTCTTTCCGGTGCCTCCAAACACTTCTTTCGCAACAACTACGCCAAAAGTAACCCCCAGTGCCACCTGCCATAAAGGCATCGTCACTGGCAAAGTTAAAGCAAACAAAATAGAGGTCACAAAAAAACCTTCGTTAACCTCATGGCCGCGTACCGAGGCAAATAAAACTTCCCAGAATCCACCCACCACAAATGCGGTTAAGTAAATCGGTAGGAAGAATACCGCGCCATAGAGCATCGATGCTATCCAACCGGCATCTGCGCCCATCGGCACGCCGAGCAAACCAAGTAACGCAATATGCCAATCGTCAGGAGCCGAGTAACCCGCAATAATGGCTTCATTCGCTTGCATTCCGGCATTATACATACCAAAAAACATAGCGGGCATTAGTGCCGCCCACACAAAAATCATGATCCGTTTTAAATCAATTGCATCACGAACGTGGGTATTTTTGTTGGTCACTAAACCCGGTGAATATAAAAAGGTGGCGGTGGCTTCATAAAGCGCGAACCACTTTTCATGTTTACCGCCAGGTAGAAACTGAGGTTCGATTTTTTCAATAAAATGCTTAAGACTCATGCTTAACCTTCCTTCTCAATCTTGGTCAAACAATCACGTAACACGCTACCGTATTCGTATTTGCCGGGACATACAAAGGTACATAGCGCTAAATCTTCTTCATCAAGCTCTAAGCAACCAAGTTGTTGCGCACTATCACTATCATTTGACAATAGGTCTCGAAGTAACAATGTTGGCAAAATATCTAAGGGCATCACCCGCTCATATTGACCAATCGGCACCATGGCACGGGCGCTACCGCCAGTAGTCGTGGTGAACGAGAACAACTTACTTTTATTCAGACCAGAGACGAATATACGCGCTAAGGAGAACTTATTGGTGCCGGGTACAGCCCAGCCCATAAACTCTTTCTCATAACCTTCTTCTAAAGCCACAACCTGTTGATGGTAACGGCCTAGGAAACAATGCGGACCAACCGCATGATTGCCCAGCAATACACTGCCAGAAATCACTCGGTGCTCACCATCGACTAGTTCGCCATCAATCAATTGACTAATCTCGGCACCGAGTTCGGTGCGCAACAAGCGTGGTTCTTTGACCACCGGACCCGCTAAGGCAATCACTCGCTGATTATAAATTTTACCACTTTGCAGCAAATGCCCTATCGCAATCACGTCTTGATAAGAGACCGACCAAACGGTACGTTGTGCGCTTGCTGGTTTTAGCATGTGAATGTGAGTCCCCGCTAAACCTGCTGGATGCGGGCCTGCAAATACATGCTCTTCGACCCGAGCAGCATCCGACTTCGGCAAACTAACATTAGCCTTACAAACGAATATCTCTCCATCAGTTAAACGAGATAACACCCGTAATCCGGTAAGATAAGCACTTTCGTTCTGCGCAATCACAACCGTCGGATCCGCGGCTAAAGGATTGGTATCAATCGCGGTCACAAAAATTGCGGAAGGTGTTGAATCTATCGCTGGCACTTTACTAAATGGACGCGTTCTAAAACCGACCCATTGGCCAGAATTTACGAGTTTATCCACAAGTTCAGATCGCGCTACGCTATCAATTTCGGCATCGCTTAAAGCACCAAAATCAATACTGTCACCTGCCTGTTTCTCAATCACGACAGATTGTAATACCCGCTGCGCGCCGCGGTTAATATCTTGAATGGTTCCAGCGCAAGGAGCCGTAAATACAACGCCGGGGTTCTTCTTATCTTCGAACAACGTCTGACCTTGGCTTACCACATCACCCACTCGTACTTTCATTGTTGGACGCATGCCAACATAATCTTCGCCGAGTACAGCCACTCTGGTAACAATAGACGCGTCTACTATTTGCTGTTTGGGATCGCCTTTAATAGGCAGATCAAGTCCTTTATTTATTGTAATCATACTCTCTTACACATGTGTTGGGTCGGAAGACGAGCAATAACGCCTGTGTGAATTTTGCACTTAAATTTAAGTAATTAGCTAACAAGTCTTCGACAATTAACTAACAAGCCACAGAAAACGACTGTATTCTAGCACCAATCAACCCCAATTCTCCAAAGAAAAAGCCCAAAAATATAACCTATTCGACTTAAGTGTTACGAGCTTGTTATCAACCTTAAACAATGGGTTAGCTAATAACTTAACAAGAATCTTTTTAATAATTTGCGATAAGCACCTTAAATTTGCTTAACTTACGTTTATTCTAAACTGGTCGGAGCCAGTTTTAATTGATTATTTTTACTTACGCCAAATTGAAACCGTCGGTAACTGTTAAGCACCTTTGCAAAAGACGGGTCTTTGTTCGCAAGTTGTTCTATAACCGTCAAACTATAGTCTTTTAATTGCGCCAATACTTGTGGTGGGAACGGAACAATATCCACACCATGCTCATTAGCCAATATGGTTAATGCCTCCACATTGTAGACCACATACTCACTCAAAGTTTCTTGATTTACGACCTTGGTCGCATTCTCAATAATTCTTTTTAGATCATCGGGTAGTGTAGCAAAGGCTTCCTTATTGATAATAAATTCAAGGGTAGTGCTTGGCTCATGCCACCCCGGATAGTAGTAATACTTGGCAACTTTATGAAAGCCAAACGCCAAGTCATTATATGGGCCGACCCACTCCACCGCATCAATATCGCCGTCACGCAGCGCTTGATAAAGTTGATCCGCAGGTAAAGCCAAGGGCAAACCTCCAGCCATTTCCAGCACCTTGGCCCCTAATCCGGGAAGACGCATTTTCAACTGCTTGAAATCATCCATCGTGTTTATTTTTTTATTAAACCAGCCTCCCATCTGCGCATCGGTGTTTCCTCCGGGATAAGGCAGCAAATTATATGGCGCATAGAGTTCTCGCCATAGCGCCAACCCGCCGCCAAGGTACAACCAAGCATTCAGATCTTTAGCTGCCATCCCAAAAGGCAGCGCGCTAAAAAAAACAGCAGCTGGCAATCGGTCTTGCCAATAATAGGCCGCACTGTGGCCCATCTCGACCTTACCTTGAGCAACAACATCAAATACATCTAAGGCTGGATAAAGCTCCCCAGCACCATAGACACTTATTTGCATTCGCCCACCACTCATTGCATAGACTTCTTCAGCAAAACGTTCCGAGGTCACCCCAAGTCCCGGTAAATTTTTAGGCCATGAAGTTACCAAAGTCCATTTATATTGAGTTCGCTGCGCTGATTGACTATCACTCTGGTCACCATTACAAGCACTCAACAAAAAACCTAGAAATAGGCATTTAATATACACCCGCATAAAACAATCCTTATTTTAATGCTCATGTGTTTAAGCAACGCTTCGTGCAGAACGATTAACCACCACGACAGTTTGGTGATACTGGCACTTGCTGTTGTTTATCCCATCGTTCGGGGGTAAATACGTGGATTGCTAAAGCATGAATATCTTGCTTTAGTTCCTCAGCAAGAACTTTATTAACCTCTCGGTGACACTGAATACGAGTTTTTTCTTGAAATAGTTCACTAACAATCGTGACTTTGAAATGACTTTCAGAGCCTGCGGGCACATTGTGCATATGACTCTCGTTAACCACCGCTAAGTACTCAGGTGAAAAATGCTGCTTTAATTTCTCGCTAACTTGTGTTTCAACCCGCATCTTCTATTCCTTCATAGATTCTATTGTTGGCATTGTATAACGAAAGGTTAAATTGATCCTCGGCTGTTTTACTTTAAGCGCTTTTGGCAAACTATGTTGCCACTGCTGTTGAGACAAACCATTCATCAATAATAAATCACCAGATCCAAGCAGATACTGCAGCTTAGATCTGGTGGATTTGTCACGGAAAACAAAACGCCGGGACGCGCCTAAGCTTAATGAAGCGATAATCGGTCGTAGACCTAATTGGGCTTCATTATCACTATGCCAGCCCATATAGTCGTGACCGTCACGGTATAAATTCACCAAAGCACTGTTAAAACGCTGCCCTGTATGCTGCTGCAATGCAGCCTTTATTGGTATTAAAAATTCAGGCCAAGTCAAAGGTTGTCGCCATTCTCCAGAATAGCGATACGCCGCCTCCGCATCACCTAACCAAACCGACAATCGGGGCTCCAAACAAGTCTTCCCAAATAAACGAATTTGATGCTGTTGCCAGGGCAATTCTGCAAGCAAAGATTGGAACAATCTATCCACATTTGCCGGACTTAACCAATGCTTATAAAAAATAATCTCATCTGACAACTGATTCACGACCTTTTCTGCGCCTTTCGTTTACCCATTAACTTAGATACACTGCTGGCACGATTCAAGGCCAGCACGCTACCATTCCAATATGCATCAACAACTGATCATCGCTCCCGTAGAGTTAAACTTAGCTCGTTACCCAAAACAGTCTGCTGATGAGCTACGCGCTTGGAACGCGGCTGACGAATTATTGTTAGAGTATGCCTTTGAGCTTAGTACAAACCTTCAACATATTTTGCTGCTCAACGATGAATTTGGCGGCCTAGCCTGCGCAATCTTGGCTCACCCTAATTTACGCCATTGCCAAATCACTTGGTTGAGTGACTCCTTTATCGCCCAGCAAGCTTTAGCGCAAAATATTCAAGCTAATCAGCTTAATGGGGAAAGCATAAATATAATTAGTAGCATCGATGTCATGCCTCAAGCTGACTTAGTCCTAATGCGTTTACCCAAGAGCTTAAACTATCTGGAACACCAGCTCATTGCACTACAAAATGCCATGAATAACGCAAGCTTACTGGTTTGTGGCGTGATGCTCAAAGGATTGCCCAAATCGGTGTTTAATCTGTTTGAAAAACATCTCGGTGAAGTGAACACCTCGTTAGCGAAAAAGAAGGCCCGCCTCCTATTCAGCCACTATCAAGGTAAGTGCTCGGCCTCTCGCTATCCCAAAGCTTGGACGATAGAGGAATACCAGTGGCAACTGAATGATCACGCCAACGTATTTTGTTTCGCCAAATTCGACATTGGTACCCGCTTCATGCTAAAACATTTGCCGCGAGGTGAGTTTGCCAGCGTTGTCGATTTAGGCTGTGGAAATGGTCTACTCGGCTTAAGAGCCCTAGAGCTCTACCCCGAGGCCTCGGTCACCTTTGCCGACGAATCACTGATGGCTTTGGCCTCAGCAAAAAATAACGTACAACTGAATCATCCTGAGGCGCTTAATCGATGTGAGTTTATTCATGATAACGCTTTAGAACATCAAGCCGACAACTCTGCGGATCTGGTATTATGTAATCCGCCCTTCCATCAACAAAACACCATTTCTACTCATATTGCTCGGCAAATGTTTCGCGACGCCAAACGCTGTTTACGTAGTAATGGCATGCTCGCCGTCGTCGCAAATCGCCATTTGAGCTACCAAGCACTATTAAAATCTTACTTTGGTGGCTATAAGTTGCTGGCGAGCAATAACAAATTTGTTATCCTCGGTTGCACGAAACGTTAATTAACCAGAAAAGGTGAACCACTTGAAGAATCTATTTACATTGGTGATATTACTATTCGGCTTAAGTGCTTGTAGTAGTCGACCACAACAAGTGCAGTTAAATCCACAGGTACAACTGAGCGATGTCACCCAGCATTCCATTATTGCGGCGATTCATTCCCAAGATTTACGCCCAAATCGATTTTTAATCAGCATTCATCACGGTGATCAAGAGCAAGCCGAACTAATTGCCAGTGGCAGCAATTTACGTTCGTCCATTGAACAGCAGCTTAGCGCAGCTTGGCAGCAACAAGGCCTGGGTTTTGTCCCCGCCTCACCCAACACAATCCGGGTAGATATTAACGAACTCGCCTCTCGCGTTGAGCAAGGGAGCGTAAAATACAGTGCCAGCACGACCATACGCATCAAAGTGACCGTAGACACCCCGACTAAAACTTTAGATAAGGAATTTCGCTCAATTCATACCAATGAAGGAGCCTTTAAAGTGGATGTAAATAAACAAGCCGAGGCAATGAATCAACAACTTTCTGAGTTATTAGCTGAAATCGCAAGTGACCCACAACTAATAGAAGTAATGGAGTATCAACCATGAATTGGCGTTTTTTCCGCAATACCCTGTTTACCATAAGTCTGGCACTTTTCAGCGTCGCCAGCTGGGCGCAAACAGTAAAGTTTGTGACTAATCTCGGTGAATTCCAATTACAGCTCAAACCACAACAAGCCCCAAAAACCGTGGCCAACTTTTTACGTTATGTCGAAGACGGTAGCTATAAAGGCACTTTGTTTCACCGCACCATTCCCGGCTTTATGGTACAAGCAGGCGGCTACTCTATTAATTATGAAGAAGTCGATAGCTACAAACCCATCGAAAATGAATCTAAAAATGGCTTAAACAACAAGCGTGGCACCGTAGCGATGGCACGAACCAATGATCCAAATAGCGCAACCCGCCAGTTTTTTGTCAATGTTGTTGATAACCCCTACCTCGATGGCAGCCCTAAAAAATTCGGTTATGCGGTATTTGCCGAAGTCATTTCTGGCATGGATGTCATCGATAAGATAGTCAATCAACCCACAAAAACTGGTCCCGTCCCAGGGATGCGTAACGTACCAGTCCAGAAAGTGATCATCGAAGACGTGGTATTAATAGACCCATCTCAACCTTAATAATTCTGTTACAACACAACTGAGCAGTAAATGAACTCATCGCCAACTTGGTCACAGACCTTTCGTTCTTATTTAGATAAACGACTGCTATGGGTATTTATGCTCGGTTGTGCCAGCGGTTTTCCTTGGGTCCTGATTGGCTCAAACATGTCTGGCTGGCTGACTGATGCAGGACTCACCCGTTCTGCCATCGGCTACTTTGGCTCGGTGTTCATTGTTTATGCCATTAACTTTCTATGGGCGCCCTTAGTCGACCGAGTTAAATTGCCACTATTTCATCGCTGGCTTGGCCAACGCCGAAGTTGGATTTTTTGCTGTCAAGCTATCGTCTTGATATGCACCTTTGCTATTGCAAAGTTTAACCCAGCCAATAGTTTAATGGTCACATCGATGCTAGCCCTGTGTATCGCCACGGCTTCTGCTACCCAAGACATCGCTATCGATGCCTTTCGCATCGATAGTTTTAGCAAGGCCGATTCGCATCGCTTGCCCCAAGCCTCGGCCATGGCGGTCATCGGTTGGTGGACAGGATATTCACTTCCCGGATACTTAGCGTTTATTAACGCCGATGCTATTGGTTGGAATGGTGTCTATTTAGGGATGTGTGGCATTGTAGCGTTGCTCATGTTATTTACCCTGTTGGTTAAAGAACCCATCACCGATCGGGATGCTCTGCAACAACAAGCGGAACAACGGCACGCCCAGTATCTTGGTACCCATTCACCGATTGTCGCGTGGCTCACGGTGACCGTGGCCGAACCGTTTATCGACTTCTTTCGTCGCAACGGCGTGCGAGTTGCGATCACCCTACTGATGTTTGTTTTTCTATTTAAAATTGGCGAAGCGTTTTTAGGCCGCATGTCGATCCCCTTCTATCGAGAAATTGGCTTTAGTAATGAGCAAATTGGTCATTACTCTAAACTCATTGGTTGGGGGGCAACGGTATTATTTACTTTAGTCGGTAGTGCCTTCAACGTGCGTTTTGGCGTGATAAAAGGACTCATGTTAGGCGGCGTTGCGATGGCAAGCAGCAACTTAATGTTTGCCTGGATAGCCTCTACGGGTCCAGACGAGCAGTTGTTTTTGGCCACCATCATCGTCGACAACTTTACCAGTGCCTTTGCCACCGTCGCCTTTGTCTCGTTTTTAACCACATTAACTGGCCAAGCTTTTTCAGCCACTCAATATGCGCTGCTCGCCTCTTTAGGTAACCTAGGCCGAACCACCCTCGCCTCCTTCAGTGGCTCGCTGGCCGATATGCTCAACTCTTGGCCACTGTTCTTTGTTCTCACAGCTATAATGGTCGTGCCGAGCCTCATCATGCTGATTAGCCTACGCGGTTATTTTGGACGGATATTGCAAGATAATCACGACAGCAAACACTAATACCAATCTGATAAATAATATGATCAGCTTATTACGCCGAATAAATCTGCCAAGAACCAAGTATGAAGAACAGTAACTAGTGGCTCTAATTACAAGATACATAACACAGTTCGTGCGGATTTAGGCCAGTAAGAATCAACAGATAATGAGTTAGCTTGGTATGAGCATCCCCATAAGGACTACCGACTAGATCCTATAATAAGATGCGCCCCAAATTGCGTCGATGGTATCCAACCCAAAAGCGGTAGACGGGCTAGCTCCAAGATGAGAAAGTGTTGATCTTTAGTGGCGAATGTAAATTTAAGACAAAGCGGAATGTTGCACCAAAACGCAAGCCGACCGATGGAAGCAAAGACTCACTCACCATCGGTTCTAGCTCGGGAAATTATAGGGCTAAATCAACCTGCACAGGACAATGATCGGAGCCCATCACCTCATTAAGAATATCGGCATCACTCACCTTATCAGCAAAAGCCTCAGAGACTAAAAAGTAGTCAATTCTCCAGCCAATGTTACGGCCACGAGCACCAGCTCGATAGCTCCACCAACTGTATTTAACTTCATCTTGCTTCTTCAGGCGGAAGGTATCGACAAAACCAGCGGCAGTTAAATTATCAATGCCATCGATCTCGGCCTGCATATAACCAGCACTTTTATTGTAATTTGGCTTGGGCCGAGCCAAATCGATGTCTTTGTGGGCCACATTTAAGTCACCGCAAACTAACACGGGCTTACGCGCTTCGAGGCTCTTCAAGTAGCTTAAAAAGTCCGCATCCCACTGTTGGCGATAATCTAAACGCTTTAATTCGCTGCCCGAATTGGGTGTATATACAGTAACCAGAATGAACTCTTGGTATTCGGCTGCAATCACCCGACCTTCTTGGTCGTGTTCTTCAATCCCCATGTCGTATTCAACAGCAAGCGGTTTTTCTTTACTCAGAATCGCAGTACCAGAGTAGCCTTTTTTCACCGCCGAGTTACTGTAAATATGATAGCCTTGCAAGGCTTCCAGAGCGGCCAATACTTGATCGTCTTGGGCCTTGGTTTCTTGTAAACACAAGACATCGGTTTGCATCGCCTCGAAAAAGGACATAAAGTCCTTTTTCATCACCGCCCTGATCCCATTCACATTCCACGAAACTAAGCGCATTCGCCCTTCCTTTAGATAATTAAAAGTGGTTTTCAACAACGCCTACAGGCGACACTGAATCAAATAAGAGCTTTATTGTAGCAGGCTTAACTCAGGCTAAAAAACCTTAAAATAAACACGGCTTAGGTACATATAAAAGCCGTGCAGAGGTTTGGCTTGGCTAATCAACTCACCAAGCAGGCGTGCTTGCAATGCGCGCCTCAATTTATAAAATAATATGCGGCAGATAACGACTCATGTCTTGGGTAACTAAGCTGCTATCTTCTCGGATCGACATGCCTGCAGCCTGATCATCTACCAGCCAACTACCAATTAAAGTGTAATTCTCAGCAAATTTAGGTAACTGGTGCAGCGCCTGATAAATATAACCCTCTTCCCCATAGGGACCTGGCGTATGCTCTATTTCAGCGTCGCCATGCAAGATGGATATATTTGAGCCTTCACGGGAAAAAATTGGTTTTTTCACCATGCCCTTACTGAAATTCGCCTGTTTCACTTCATCTTCAAAAAAAGCCGGGAGTAGATTGGGGTGGTCGGGGAACATCTTCCACAACATCGGCAACAGGGCTTTATTCGACAGAATGCTTTTCCAAGGCGGTTCCAACCAACGAATATTTTGTTGCCCGAGATGCTCACCAAATTGCTCATCTAACATAAATTCCCAAGGATAGAGCTTAAACATCCAGCTGATTACCTCATCATCAAGATTAGTAAAGCGCTGCTCCCTATCCATGCCAATATCTTCGACAAATACAAACTTGGTATCAAGGCCTGCGGCAATGGCGCAGTCTTCTAAATATTGCACCGTGCCTCGATCTTCATCAGTGTCTTTACAACAGGAAAAATGCAATACCCGATCGGGCGTTAAGTATTGTAAATCACTAAAGCGGTTAACCAACTTTTCCTGAAGGCTATTAAACTGATCACTATTTGGGTTCAATTGCCCATGATCAACCTTGTCTTTAAGCCACAACCATTGCCAAAAGCCAGTCTCGTATACCGAGGTTGGCGTGTCCGCATTGTTCTCGTATAACTTCGCGTCGCCTTTACCGTCGTAGCAAAAATCTAGTCGCGAATATAAACAGGGATCGCCTTTTAACCAGGATTGTCGAACGAAATCCCAGTGCTTTTCAGGTATACAAAAACGCCGCATTAACTGTTCATCGTGAACCACCTTCGCGACGACTTCAAGGCACATTTGATGGATAGCTTCGGTGGGCGCTTCGATACCACGCTCAACTTGCTCAAGGGTGAATTGGTAATAGGCCGACTCATCCCAATACTTGTCACCATACATGGTGTGGTAGTTAAAGCCATATTCTTTGGCTTGTTGCTGCCAATGCGGTCGTTCACCGGTGGGAACGCGTAGCACCCTTAACCACCCCAGCTCGATTTAGAGCCCCCCCAAGAAGACTTCGCCGAGGCCTTCGCCCCGAAGCCGCCACGAGAGACGGTTTTGGTTACAGTCGGTTTACTCTTATAAGCCGACTGTCCTACTTTATAGTTTCTCTGGCCAGCTTTACCAATCACCGAACCATCGGCAGTGATAATCGAATCGCGATAGGATGACCCCGGCTGATTATATTTATACACCGAGGATGGGCGGCTGGGATCCATCATCCGGCCAAATAAATAGCCGTACATCAACGGCATGAAGAAACCGCTACTGCTAGCTCGACAACCGTCATAACCAAAGCTTTCTTCACAGTCTTGGCGGCTACTATACTTAGGTGCAGTTCGCTCGGCTTCTAACTCCGCATTACGATAGACCGCTGCACATTGTTGCTCGTTAAAGGTCGTTTTAGTGACACAATCATCGATGGACTCAATCACAATCGCATCTTCTTGAGGCTCGGAACAGGCACTCAACATGGCTGCCGACACCGCCACGACTAGAGGTTTCACTAAAAATGAAGGAGCGCTAACAGGGAGTTTGCGCATTGCCGATAAGTTAATAAACTTAGAACGTTTCATAGCGCCTCCTAGTAGGTCATGCAGGCTGCATTTAATAATCCTACCGACACACTGGTCGCGGCTAACATGATCCCAGCACTGACTTCGTTGGCTTCTATTCGCGACACAATGCCAGGGATAAATACAAAACGCACAATCACAAAAGCGGCAATTTGTGCCACTAAGGCAATGAGTCCCCACAGCGCATAATCAACAAAAGAAATAGAGTTACTGGCAGCGCCCGCTAAAGCTAAAGCAAAACCTAAAACAGCCCCACCAAAGGCGATGGCAGCACTGGTATTTTTTCCCTCCTTAATCAGCGCCCACTCGTCATGCGGCGTTACACGCACATAAATCACCTTAAATAACATCAAGAAAACAATAGATGCGATAAAGTAAATCGCAAAATTTGCAACGGCGAGTAATAGTTCCGATGATTCCATGTTCTGGTCCTTTATCCGTGAATAGTAATTTGGGTTGGTGAAATCGTCATGCCGGTGCTAATCACCAGGCAGCGTTCCAAAGCGTTATTGTTAAGCACCTCTTCGGCCGATAGAAACAGCGATTCCATTTCACCGCTAGGCAATTCACGCTCAAATAGCATGGTAAACTGGTCGGTGCTGGAAAAGTCCATATTATCCTGATAGGTCTTCTCTTCCATATGTACCGGATTATGATAATCGGTGGTCGAGGTCCATACCCGATGATATGTATGTCCTTCCAACTGATAAGTGTTTGCGCCAATTTCCTGCTTCAGCAAACGATCCCATTCGCTTTGATTAGCCACATCGAGGGTATCGTAGTAATGGAACATTTTCACATCCACCACATTTTCTTCACCTTCACCATTGGCGACCACTTGCAAGAAACCTTCATCATCGGTGTAAAAACGATAGATGGTCGTATCATCTAAGTCGACAATGCCTGCCGATTGAATAATTTGAGTGGGAGCGACCTGACTCACCACCATATCGGCCATCACTAACTTCAGTGCCAGCGCGTCCAGTTCAAAACTGCCACCCAACTTAAGCCCCATAATGGCGGGGGTCCCTGCATATTTGTCAGGTTCAGGCTTATGTCGACTAAACAAAGACTTAAACATAGCAACTATCCTATCTTCGGTGAATTAAAACACTCATCAGAGTTTAAGCGCCGCGCCGCAATATAATACAAGGCATCTCCTTGGTTAAGCGTGGTATCCAAACTCGGGTTCAGTTGTAAGTGCTGACTACCAGCCACTTTTAAACCAATAATGGTGGCCTGTAAGTTTTCTTTAAAATGCTGGAAAACATCGGAAAATGGCAGCGAAGATGAGTCCATATAGTGCACAGCATATTGGGTCATTCCGTGGGTAGTATCAAGTAACTGTTGATGAACCTGAGCCGAACCGGGATCCATCGCCGAGCGGGCTAACATTTCCACAGTAACCGATGGGATCACTTCAACCCGAGGGCAATGGCTGAGCAATAGTTCAGCAATAGTAGGGTCTTGTAAGTAGGCCGTCTTGTGACACTGCGGATTGAGCTTGGCACAATAGAGCGCGCAGGTCAGCGTCACATCGTCTTGCTCAGTATCAATAATAATTCTGCTCGCCTGGGCAAGATTAGTACGAGCCATGGTCTCAGCATGAGAAAAAGAGTCAACCTGCACAAACTCAATCTTACCGGGCAAAGGGTTCTCTATATCGCTGTCGACACAGAGCAACACGGTCTCTGTAGAATCATTGGTAGCAGCAGTGAGTAGCTCGACTAGGCGCAATGTTCTGGCGCCATTCCAGCCAATAATCACGGTATGATTGGAGAGTTTCAACATGCGTTTCCCTCGTGCCCCTCTAGTGTAAATATCATTGATCACAAAACCGACTTTGGTAATCACCACCGCAAAGATACTGATCCCAATTGGAATAACCCACAAGCTGACAATTAAACGTCCCAGTGGCGTACTGGGCCCAAAATCGCCGTAGCCAACAGTCGATGCGGTCACCACTATCCAATATAGAAAGGTTTCACTATGAACTAAGGCGCGTTCGCCTACCAGCATTAAGCTGTAATAAGAAATGAAAACATACAATAGCACTGAGATGGCTATTGCGGTGCCGTTAGCACGAAAAAAAAGCGCCGAAAATAATCGGCGCACTTTATATAGCAGCACTTATTTTGCCTTTTTTTGGGCCAATATCTGCTTGAGTTTATCACTACCGGTGGATTGACCGCCAGGTTCAATGCCCGCTTGTTTGAGTCGCTCGTCTAAGTTACTACCACTATCTTCGGCGGCCAGCTCCTCAGCGGCAGAAAGCTCGGCACTGCGCAGCGCTTGTTTCTCTTTTATCCGCTCTAAACTGTCAAGTGCAGTTTTCACTTTAGAATTCGCACCCACATGATGTGAAGATCCCGCAACTTGAGCTTTTTGTAAAGACTCTGTCGCCTTCACCTGATCAATTTGGATCCCCAAACGTTTCACGCTGGCCTTGGCTTTAGAGATATTGCTCTTGAGCGACTTTTCGGTATTCAGGTAACTATTATAGATCTCTTGTTCAGTGGCTAATTGCACTTCCAAATTAGACACCCGCTCGGCACACTCAAGCGCCAAGGTTTCATCACCTTTTTCACTCGCCGCAACCGCATGGTTGGTATAAGTATCGATATCTGCGCTTAAACTTTCAACCTTGGTTTGGGCTAACTTACGTTTCGCCATAATGGTGGTAAGGTTGCGATCGCAGGCTTCAAGCTCCGATTTAGCATCGCGTAACTCTTGGTCCAAAATCCGCATTGATTGGCTATCTGCGACAGCCTCTAAGCTTTCATTGGTCGCACCGCGAATGGCATTCCAAATACGTTTTAAGCTCATACTGATATCTCCTGCTGGGTAAACTCACTATACAATTCGATAAACTCACTCACATTCGAATAGAGGGTTTCTATTTCTTCAATGACGACAGCATCAACGCTTTGGGTTGATAAGGCACCAAATGCGGTGTAGTAATCTTTATCACCGATGCGTTTAATGCCAACGGCCGACAAGGGTAACAGGTGATGCGTGCGTAAAATCAAATCATTCAATTTCACACTATCGGTCACCGAATCGCAGCTAAACAAAACAACTTCAATTAGCATTTGTTGCTCACCAATGTAAGCAAAGGCATCGATACCTTCATCATTACTAATGCACAAACAACCACCTTCGCTATCAACACTCCAATCTGGATGTGCTTTAGCGAGTAATTCAAGTGATGCTGAATCCCACGACATAATTTTTCCTTATGTGTTAGTTATAGCTAACAAATATAGCAAGTTTGACTCTTGTGTCAACGTTTACTAACATTCGTTGCAGATAAATAAAAATAGAATGAGTTACCAAACACGATGAACCCAGAACAGAGTATTAGAAATCGACAAGCCTTGCAGCCTTATAAAGATAGTATTAAGCGTTATATTCGTGCAGCGATGCAGTTAAAAGGCGTTCAATATAAATATTTATCCGATGAGCTGGCTAAGCGCGATATAGAAATGAAGGAAGGAAACCTGCGTAGTAAGGTATATGCGGGCACCCTACCAACCGATTTATTTATCGTCTTAGTGGAAATTCTCGAAATGCCCGACCACGCACTCCGCGATATTATTAGTCACAAAGATAGAAGTTTAGACGAGTGATCAAAGGCGCGCTCTGGCCTCGCAACATGAGCGGATTATATCGCTTGGCAAACCAGACGTTACCAGTAATTAATGAACTACACCACCAAACAAGCAAACACAAAAACGAATAGAACAAGGTAAGCATAGCAAGCGCACTCGCTGTCACGAAGGGCTTAACATTGGCACAGCCCAATCTAGGTTGAACCTGTATTATCCACCTTAACCACAGTCAGCAAAGTGGGGCGAGTTGCAAAAGGAGTCATCGTGAGTTCTGACTGAGCCCAAACATGAAGGCCGCCAGCCAGTAGCACCCAACATTCAACTCAGATCATAAATCCACTTTATAGAACAACGCCAACTAGATTTTTAAGTTCGTCGCAATAGTTTATTAGATATAAATAAGCGTTATTGAGGGATGAATAGCAATCTGATTCGTTATACGATCAATGTATTGCGCAGCATAAATTTGCCGATAACGAGCCATGAAGAGCAGTCACTAGTGGCTCTAATAACTCGATACATCACGCCGTTAACGGTGATGGAGCCTAGTAAGAATGAACCGATAATGAGTTAGATTGGTATAACTAAATCGATGGTTAAAACAATCAACATCTCGCTTTAACCTAATTGCAATCATTGTTGGTAATACTAGCGACATGAGTGCACTGTGAGTTATCCCCATGTTGAGTATTTGCCGCGCAGATCCCTTCAGTTCCGAGAGTCAAACCTTGATTAGCGCGCTTGCCGATTCGCTGCTTAAATTAAGCGGTAACCAAGCTGTTGAACAGTTCGATGAAACTGAATTTAATCACCACACAGGCGTCTTCTTACTGGTAAAAAACCAGGAGCAAGCCATTGCTTGCGGTGGATTTAGATATTTACAACCGGGCGTATGTGAAATTAAACGCCTGTTCTCTCATCAAGCGGGTGCAGGGACACTCGTGTTACAAGCGCTAGAACAGCTCGCTGTAGAGTTTGGGTATCAACAAATTAATTTGGCAACCCGCAAAGTTAATCATCAAGCGATACAATTTTATCAAAAACATGGCTACCAAACGACTGCACCCTTTGGTCTTTATACGCGACATCAGCACTACCTCAGCTTGGCCAAATCATCTCAGCTTTTAGCACAGGCTGCCGTTCCCAAAAAAGCGCAGTGGCACTACCGCAACTGCGCTTAATCGAACAGAAACTAAGAAATCCGGTTAATCAACTTTTTTAGCTGATTCAGTGGCGTCGGCTCATCATCGAAGAAATTCTGCATCCGTAATAAGGTTAAGCCATCGTATCCAGGCGAGCGAGTCAGTGCGCGCGCCATTTGTTTCCAGCCTTGTTCACCGTACAGTTCACCAGCCAAAGCATTTTCCCCCATCAAGGAAACCTGACACTCAGTCGCCGCATCAGCCATCCAATCCACCAGATCGGCAGCGCGAGAATAGCCTTCGTAATCCTTGTTGATCATTTCCAAACACGTGAAATGGATCGCGGCTCGATTCTGCTTACCTTCCGGTAGCAAGGCCTTCAGCAAACCTAAATATTCTTGCTGGTTGTGACGACTTAAGGTGGGGTGCACTGCAATCAGGCCTGCTGTAATTTCGGCGGCACGAGGTAACTTGGGATCACTCACCACCCAGTGGATCCCTGGGATCTTAATCCCCACAGGCACCTGGCCAAAAGAATCGTCGGCAAATACCGCCAAGGCAGTCTCAAAAATACGACGTCCATGAGCAACTAAAGCACGATGATACCAAGTTAAAAACTCCCGCGCCCAAGCATTATGAATATAACGCTTATGGCTAAACAGCCAATCTGCATCGGGAATAGTCGCCTCATCAAAACGCTCCAGAGTAAAACCAAAACTGGCGTTTAAAGCCGAAATACTATGAAATTTTTGCTTCAAGTAACCCAGCCAATCTTGTTTTGCTAAGCGACTATAACATTGCAAGGTTCCACGATTTGGGTAATTCCCCCAGTCATGGGCGTTATAGCTGGGATAGCGTAACTCCCCAGCGGGGCCTAAGCTGATGTTGATTTCATCCATCAAACCCGCTTTGTTGATGTAATTCTGCTTAAACGCTTCCATAAATCGCTGATAATAGGGCATTACAAATTCATCAGCCCAAAGCGATACATATTCCATCGAGGCATCACCGGTTTCAGACACATACTGTAAGTCTTGCACCGAATTAAGTTGATCATGACTCTCTAACAAACGCCCCCATAACCACAGCGGGATTGCTTGCATAAAATCATCATTAACATTCCCACCCGCTTGGTGGAAAGACAAAATAGGCACCCACTGCAAACCTAAACGTTTTAACAGCGCAACCACCCGATCGTAGTAACTCCAATCAAATTTACCCGGTTTATCACCTTCAACTAAGCCCCACCAAATATCGGTGGAAATAGCAGTCACGCCAATACTGCGCAGTTGACGGAGTTGCGCCTCAAACTGTTGCCAGTTTTCTTCTTCAAGCATCTGCTTTTGATTGGCAACTTTTAGGTGCAAGGGGCCCATCACTCGAAATTGCTTTTTACCAAGCTGCTTAGTTTCGGTCTCTTGATACTTAAACTTGTTAAGCTGTGACAAACGTCCTTTCACAATTGCCTGTTGGTTAAGCTGAGACATATCATTGAATAACCAACCCACAAAGCTGTTGCCATGCAATACTGAATGGTACAGCTGGTCCCACCCCGGATGGCTGGCCAACGCTTGCGGTTGACTATTTTGCACCAACGCTGGAATAGCTAGGCTACGAATTGCCACAAGCAAAGCTTGATTGACTCGTGTGGCATGACTCGACTCTGCGCCACTCACCATCAATAATAGCCGCCCTTTGGCCTGTTTCTGCCAACGGCCTAGCTGTTCCGTTTGATAATCTACTAACTGCTGTCGCTCTTGCCAAGGCGAGGGATTTAAACCACTTAAGCAACTCAGCCAAGGATGATCGCTCGCGCTTAACTCAAGCATGGGGAGCGTTAAACTCAACTGACAAGTCGCCCAAGTTTGATTGAAGACAAGCTCCGCTTGCCCCAGCATCTTCGCCACATAGGCTTGCCAACGCGAAGCGTACCAAAGATTAAATTCTCTAAAACAAGTATTGTTAGTTTTACTTTGGTAACTTCGAATTAATTTATCACTGAGTTGCGACGGCCAATCTTGTGCTTCATTTAACTCCCACAAACTCAGCCACGATTGTTGCTCGCCATATTGTTGTTGCATATCTGCAGCTAGTGCCGCCAAAGCCGTTGGGCTAAAACTTTGATATACAGGTTGGCCATCACGCTCACTCCACGGTAAACAGGCCTCCCCATTCGGTCCTAGCCCCAGCAAAATCGCCTGACAATGGGGGGCAAATTCACTCATATGTTTAGCAAAACATTGCATCCACTTAGCAAACATTTCGAGCAAACCTTCGCCAGCCCATAAACTGGGACTTTGGGTATTATCACGACCATATTGGTTCACATATTTAATTGCATCAGCACTCAGTTCCGTGGGCAACAGGTCCAACATCGAACCCCAAAACCAATCGGGGAGACGCTGCTCGGTATCTTGCTGGATATCCGAAGAGAAAAACAATTGATACTGCAGTTTAAAGCCATGGGATAACAAATGTTTCGACAGGCGCTGTAAGGCTTGCCAAGAGTCAGCCTGATACAACTGTTGTTCACTAAAGGGGGCGATGTAACGCCAGTGAACAGGAACAACCAAAGCGTCAATTCCATTTTGGCGCAAAGAGCAAAGTTGTGGAGAAAGGTTCTGAAGCTGAACCTCGGAACAAGAAGCCGCATACTCAGCCAAAGGTAAAGATCCCTTTACCCAAGCTTTGCGCGCTGTAATTGGATTAGCCATTGTTAGCTTACTCTAAAAAAACTTTGCTAGTTATCCCTAGTCAGCGGCTGAACAGCAAGTCTGCAAAGCTTTTCAGCTGAAAAAAAAGAGATCCAGATCACATTTTCAATATTCATCAGTGTAAACCAATCTTGCAAATTGCCAAGTGATTCACCCGGCATAAGCGACAACAAACGGTTTTATTAAGGCCTTAAAGCTACAACCAACGGCGAACCTTACGGCAATATTGTTGATATTGCTCACCAAAATGTGAGTCGAGAACAGCCTCCTCCGGTTTGATCTGCAATTCATTAATCAAGTATACGAATACCAAAATACTCAGCAAACTCAGCAAAGCCTGCAAATGAAAACACCAGGCAGTTAATAACAGCAACAAGCTAAGGTACATCGGATTGCGACTGTATCGATATAATCCATCTATAATTAACTGCCGGCTGCGTTCCGGATGGTGCGGATTAATCGTCGTCCGTTTTTTCATAAAAGGAAGCAAACTCACTGCCCCCACCACGCAAGCTAAAAGCACCACAGGCCACA
Organism: Agarivorans sp. QJM3NY_33; assembly: GCF_050870865.2. Classification (NCBI taxonomy): domain Bacteria; kingdom Pseudomonadati; phylum Pseudomonadota; class Gammaproteobacteria; order Alteromonadales; family Alteromonadaceae; genus Agarivorans; species Agarivorans sp. QJM3NY_33. The sequence continues at coordinate 1,211,048 of NZ_CP194039.2, read as the reverse complement.
GTAAACTATTTAGCCAGTATGGTAAGCGAGCAACAAGCCAATAGGTATTTAAATACGCCAAACCATAAGCAAGCGAAGCAGCGATAGCCAACAAGACTGGTGGCGGTATGAGTAGCTGAAAACGTTTCATCATCGACCCTTTAGACATGTATCCATTTTGTAATTTTACAGAAAAAAAAGCGTATCGTATTTATCCTCATTAAAACTCTAGGATACCCGACAGTAAATCATAGTGGTTATGCTTAGCCGCAAAGCTATCGGGTGCATTCAAGTTGCTTTTCGGATCTTGTATTACTTATATGATCCTTACTGCTACAACAAAAAAGCAACAAAGTAAGTGTCTGCTAACAGCTGCGCCTTAGGAATATCGATCATGAGTCGCGACTGCTAAACGGCCGCTCTAGATGTCACATCAACATATTTGGATAAACTTATACACATAAGCTCAAGCTATTAACATTTATCTAAACTAGGTAACTAAAATTCCAATTAAGTCGAAAATAGTCTGCTATCAAACCAATTGATGAAACTCCAAACTTCAATAAGAATTAGGCATCGAAAGTGAATCTTGTGACAACAATCAAACATGGGAGCTAAGCACTTCACTCTCGATGAACAGCCGATAAAAAATATAATGCAAAACACAAGGCGCGGTAAAAAAGAACCTTAACATCAACAACTTAACAGCAAATTAAAAAGTAATTTGTTCCTAAGGTAAAGATTTACCACGGAGAATAACCGTCAATAAATATTCAATTTTGGTATTTATTTTGACTAACGTAAAAATGTCAACGATGATTGACAAAGAAGCATCAAAAAAGAATTTTTTACTAATTTTAAGTGACAATCTTGACGCAAAAAGTCAATTGGCTACAAGCCACGTTCTCTATAGCGTGTAGAATTTTATCCACAGCTTTGTGCACTGTTTTTGTGGGAAAATCTGTTTGGTAAAAAGCTGTAAATACAGTGGAATATATCGCTTTTTATCCCCAATCCAGCTGTAACTATCTCGAGGGCCAAAAAATTCAACAAAGGCTTCTACATTTATTTGTTAGAACTCTGTCATCGTCCACAAAAAAATTAATTTGCCGTAAATACGGGGCAGCTAGCTTGATCAATAACGGATCACGACCACATCATTGAGATCCTTCTTACTCACCTCAATAGGTCACAATAATTTCACATAAACTTGAAAATAACTAGTCGCGTAAAGTATCTGCCACAGTTCTATAGGAGAGCTACAAGAATCCATTTCGCTGCCAACAGTGAAACGTTACACTAAGCCATCGTTTTATAGCGCTCATTAAGGCCAACTGTTGTTTAGTCCCTCACCCATTCAGTCACTTCGCTTCAATGACCATAACTTTTATCTCAAACGTGATGATTTACTTCATCCACAGTTTTCAGGTAATAAAGCTCGCAAGTTCTACCATTTTTTAGTTAACGATCTACCTGGTATCACTTACCTCGTGGGCAGCGGTTCGGCGCAGGCAAATTCTTTATATTCATTAGCAGCCTTAGCCCAGCTCAAAGACTTACAATGCGATTTTTACGTCGATCATATTCCTTCACAGCTTCGCCAAAACCCCTGTGGTAATTATCAAGCGGCACTGGCGCTCGGTGCGAATATTATCGATGTCAGCGAAATTACCGGACAACAACAACGTAATTTAGACGCATTTATGCAACGACAAATAAAGCCAACCTTATTAAATCATCAACTATTGATCCCCGAAGGAGGCCGTTGCCACTATGCGCGAGAAGGTGTACAACTGCTCGGCCAAGAAATAGAGCAATGGCAGATTCAGCGAGACATTAGCCATTTAAACATTATGCTACCAGCGGGCACTGGCACCACCGCCTTATATTTGAGTGAGTATTTTCACCAACGCCAAAGTAAAGTCAAAGTATTGAGCTGTGCCTGTGTTGGGAACGAGGCTTACCTAAGCCAGCAATTTAGCCTACTCAACCCGGACAGCAACTGTCATCCGCAGATTTTACCACGCCGAAAGAATTACCATTTTGGTAAGTTGTATCGTCAACTCTACCAGTTATGGCTAACCTTGATACAGCAAAGCCAAGTTGAATTTGATTTGCTCTACGATCCCATCGGCTGGCAGTGCTTAATTGATTTTCTCGATAAACAAGAAGAAACAACGCCAACCCTGTACATCCACCAAGGAGGTTTACTGGGTAATCAAAGCATGCTGCCAAGATACCAGCGAAAATATCCCGACTTAACGCCAATTTAGCCAATGTTGATACTCGAAAGGCTCAGCTAAATCTACCGTTTGCCTAAAACCAATACTGGGAAAGTTGAGGCAGGTCGCCTCCTTATACTCCGGTTCCGCCCAACCGCTACGCTCATCTAAAAACTCGCGCTGATAACCCCAGCGCCCACAGGACAATATACTGTCATAACCTACGTCTCGTTGGCATACCACGCAGGTTTCAAAATCGACCTCAATATTCTGACCAAGTTTACCCAGCGCATCGGAGACAAAAGGGGTATCGTAAATCGCAAGCGTTGAGGCCCGTTTAGGTCGGCCTTGCCAAGGTTTATCGAAGTGATCTTGTGGCGTGGCATGCACCCCATAACCGTACTCAAGAGGCTCGGTATCATAGAAAGGCTCTAACAACTGAGCAGGAGCATCGACCTGAGAGCCAAGTTCATCGGCGAGTAAACGCCGATTCGTGGTTCGCACTTGCAACATCCGATAACGAGAACAATTCGCCTGATTTTCTAGCTCGAGTTCTCCTGAACGGTTGGTGAAAAGATGGATCTCGACCCCCACGCCAGTGGCATTATCACGGGCGACATAAGAAGCCTGCTGTCGGCCACTATGATACCAAGCTTGAGAAAACACCAATATCCCCAAAGCTTGCTGCTGATAGCTTACCGGACAGACTTTACCAACCAGCAAATCGTCAGTTGAACTATCGCCACTAAATAAACCACAGCAAAAGCCTATCCAGTATGTGAGTACTCGCTTCATGCTGAGTCCTATTTTTCCCTCACGTCATTCAAGTGTAGTTCAAAGCTCGCGCCCTTAAATTGAACCACGCTCAAGGGTAAACAAGCATCCACAATTAGCTTTCGCAAAGTTAGCTCAAACATGAGATTTCTAAGCGAAATCTTGGCAAACTACAAGCAGACCAATCGCCATCACGGATCGACTCAATGCCTCATATTACCCTGCAGAACTTACGCCAAGCAGCAAAAGCCAACATTATTAGCCTTCAACAAGCCGAAGCCCTATTTCAATTTTTACAGCAACAAGAAAATAGTCGTCCGCGCTTTAATCTCACACATTTGCTGTATTACTTTGGTGGACTAATCGCGATTGGCGCGATGACCGTGTTTATGAATCTAGGCTGGGAAAGTTTTGGCGGATGGGGCTTGGTGGGCATCAGTTTGAGCTATGCGGTGCTGGCTATATTTCTTTGCCAACATTTTAAAAAGCAGGGTCATCTCATCCCCGCTGGGCTAACGGCCAGCTTGGTGATTTGCCTCACCCCACTAGCAGTCTATGGTTTACAACAAGCCATGGGGTGGTGGCCTTCAAAAAGTCACTATCAAGATTACCATCGTTATGTGCAATGGCAATGGCTGTATATGGAGTTGGCTACTTTAGCGGTGGGCCTGCTACTCAGCTGGATATATCGCTTTCCCTTCATGCTATTTCCGATTTCGGTGACCCTCTGGTACCTAAGCATGGATGTTGCCGTGATGCTGACTGGTGAACGTCCTGACTACCAATTTAGAGCCTTGGTGTCGATGTACTTTGGTTTAATGATGTGTTTGATTGCCTTCTGGGTCGACATTCGCAGCCGACATTCTGCCGACTATGCTTTTTGGCTCTATCTATTCGGCGTATTAAGCTTTTGGGGTGGTTTAAGCATGCAACAATCGGATAGTGAGTTAGCCAAATTGGTTTACTGCCTCATCAATCTCGGCTTAATGCTATGTGGAGTGATCTTGGTGCGTCGCGTATTTGTGATTTTTGGCTCACTCGGCTGCTGTTATTACTTGTACCACTTGTCTTATAGCGTTTTCAAAGATAGCTGGTTATTCCCCATATCCTTAAGTTTGCTTGGTTTAGCACTTGTTTATTTGGGGATCCTTTGGCAAAAAAAACAACATAATCTAAGCCAACGCTTACGCAGTTACTTACCACTAGCGCTACAGCAATTACTCGAGAACAAACAACACTAATATGAGCAAGCTTTGACTTTAAAATCCATCTTCAACAACAAAGCTAGCGAGAGTAGTAGCGATTACTGTTTGATTTCATGACCAAAATACGATGTTTTTGGGGGAATAGTGGCCATTTACAGCATCGTTAGTATACTTTTCTCATGAATGATAATGAATTAGCATTGGTTTTAGCAGGTCCTATACTCCGCCGTATTGAACGCAAGCAGGTGACCATTTGGTTCGCCACTTCACAAGCGGTATCGATCAGCCTCAAGCTCTATCCTGAGCAGCAATCGGCGATTGAGCTCACGCAAACGCAGCTGGCCGACAGCCTATGTAGTATCGTTGCTGGTGAAAAGCTCTACTACCACTTACTCGACATTAAACTGCCTCGTACCCTGCCACTGGAGACCTGGATTGGCTACGATTTAAAGCTGTATTTAGCGCAACAAACACAAGCTTTAAGTTGGCAAGATTGGGCACCGGATCTCGTATATCCACCACGTAAACTCCCAGGGTTTAAGGTTCCGCAGCAAATCAATCGTTTGTTCCATGGTTCATGCCGCAAGCCTCATTTTGCGAGCGCCGACGGCTTAGTCATGGCCGACCGTTACCTAGCTGAACATCCTCACGCGCAATGGCCTAGCTTGCTCATGATGAGCGGAGATCAAATTTACGCAGACGACGTGGCCACCCCCATGTTGGTCGCGATCCACCAACTAATCGAACAACTGGCCATCGCCGAGGAAAGCTTTACTGCCGCGCAAATTCAAAACAGCCAACAATTACATCAGCAACAAGCCCATTATATGGCTCGACAACAGCTACTTCCTGTAGAGCAACAACAAGGTGGAGTCGCTAAAGCTCTATTTGGCGGCGTGAAAAAGCCCATATTCACCTCTGACAGCGCGCAAAATCACTTGATTTCACTGGCTGAAGTATTAGCCATGTATCTGTTAGTGTGGTCGCCCAGTGTATGGAAAAATATTGATTTAACGCCCCCGGAAGCACTCAAACCCGAGCAACTCGCGCACTATCAGCAACAACGAGAAGTGATCACTCGCTTCGCTGCTGGCCTCACTCAGGTACAGCGTATATTGGCTCACTTACCTAGTGCCATGATGTTTGACGATCACGATATAACCGACGATTGGAACCTATCCGCCGCATGGGAGCAAAGTGCCTATTCACATGCTTTTTCCAAACGAATTATCGGCAATGCCTTGTGTGGCTATTTACTTTGTCAGGCTTGGGGAAACAATCCTCAACAGTTTTCTGCAAATATGCTTAACGACTTACAAGCAGCCTTACAGCAACCCGGCAGCGAAGCCCATTTAAGCTTAATTGATCAGCTGCTCAGCTTTGCTGACTGGCATTACCAGTGGAAGACTCAGCCGCCCTTAATTGTGCTTGATACTCGCACCCACCGCTGGCGTTCCGAGCGCAAGCTAAGCGCCCCTTCGGGACTCATGGATTGGCAAGCATTAACCGATCTACAGCAGCAGTTACTCGGCCTCGATGCGGTCATCATGGTATCACCTGCCCCCATTTTTGGGGTGAAACTAATTGAAGCGATTCAACGACTATTTACTTGGTTGGGCAAACCGTTGTTAGTTGATGCCGAAAACTGGATGGCGCACCCCGGTTCGGCAAACGCGCTATTAAACTTATTTCGACACCCCAACACTCCCCGTCATTTTGTGATCCTATCAGGAGATGTACATTACTCCTTTGCCTATCGCATTGAACTACGAGGACAAAACGCTGGCCCAGATATTTGGCAGATCACCAGTAGCGGTATTAAAAATCAATTCCCCAGCCGTTTACTCGATTGGCTAGACAGAGCCAATCGCTGGCTCTATTCGCCTGGTTCACCACTTAACTGGTTCACTAAACGTCGGCGAATGAAGATTATCCCTCATCGACCAGAACAAGCCGCACGAGGTGAGCGTTTACTAAATGCTTCGGGTATTGGTTTAGTGAGCTTGAATGCCGATGGCTCGCCAAGCACAGTGACACAGCTAGTGGACAAAGGCCGTTCCATCGCCTTTGAGTTAGAAGAACAAGCCGCTCACTGGGAGTAATAACGGCTTGTATCTCATTCAATCATTACAATTTGAGAGTTGCGGTTAAGCTGGTCACGGCATTACCAATCAAACTAACCCGGCGCTTGCCAAGCCGTTCAAGTTGAACAAAACCGCCCCGCTCTGAAGCTTGGTAAGCCTTGAGATAAGTACGAGACAATTTATCGCCCCAATAGGCCGCTAAGGCACAATGTGCAGAGCCTGTCACCGGATCCTCATTCACTCCAACCCAAGGCGCAAAGTAACGAGAAATACAATCCAAATCATCGCGAGAAGCATGGCAAGTAACCAATACGCCACGTCCCACCAACTGTTTTAAGGCCTCAAAATTGGGCTGTAGCGCTAAAAGCTGTTGCTCGCTCTCAATTTCGATTAACAGCTTGTCATCAAAGCTTGCCATCCCCAAGATTTGCTCCCCCCTAATCCCTAAGTACTCAAGAAACTGAGTGTCAACGGTCGGGGACATTTCGAGCACAGGCTCTGGGAAGTCCATGGCAATATGTTGAGGCTGAATGTTGGCCAACAAAGTTCCAGATAAAGTGGAAAAGGCGAGCTGTTGGCCTATCTCCGCGACACCGCTCTGCTGCAGAATATGCGCCACAGCAAGGGTACCATGACCACACAGTTTCACTTCAACTTTGGGCGTGAACCAACGCAAATTCATATCATTGAGCGATAGAAAAGCTGTTTCCGATATAGCCATCTCCGTAGCAATCGAAAACATTAATGATTCATCCAAGGGTTTATCAGTGATACATACCCCAGCAGGATTCCCTTTAAATAGTTCTTGTGTAAAAGAATCCACTTGATATATCTGTAATTCCATTCAACCGCCCTGCACCTAAAACCAACACCAAAGTCGATAAATACAACCCATTTAGTAAAGAATAGCAAGCTAAAAATGAGTGCCCCAATATGTCATCAATTCAGCCTCTATGGGTACTAAGTCGCATTAGCATTGATTCATTTAGCCAAGCCTCATAAACTCTAGCTTACAAAGGTAAACAGCAAAATCAGGCAAAGTAGCAGCTCGAGACAATTGCTCGCCGATTGTTCGGTCTTATATTTTGGAGGCAAGATGGCAAATCCTCGGCTCTTAAAAGCACAAATTGTAGATGTCGAATGCGGCGAGAACGTTACCATTATTGAGCCTTCCAATGTGTATGGTTGTTCACTCGCGAATGATGTATTTATCGGCCCTTTTGTCGAAATACAAAACAACACCTCGATTGGCCCTCGAACTAAAATTCAGTCTCATAGCTTTATTTGCGAATTTGTCACCCTTGGCGCAGATTGTTTTATCGGACACGGCGTCATGTTTGCCAACGATTTATTTAAAGATGGTAAGCCAAACGCAGACCCTGATTCTTGGGGCAGAACCCAAATTGGGGACCAAGTCACGATTGGCTCGAATGCAACCATTTTAGCTGTAACTATTTGTGACCAAACGGTGATTGGTGCCGGTAGCGTCGTCACCAAAGATATTACCAAACCGGGTATTTATGCTGGTAATTCCGCTCGATTATTACGGCGCTGCTAATCCGCGCAAGCCAATAAACAACTTACATCGATAGTACTTGATGCTTCAGGAGAAAATGTCAGTGCAAGGATTTCAGATCAGTACCGATCCAAATGACTTAGATTTTGAGTTTATTTATCACTTTATATCTCAAAGCTATTGGGCAAATGGGATCCCTAGAGAAACCCTCAAAAAAGCGATTTTGAATTCACTCTGTTTTGGGGTATTCGAAACAGTTGGACAACAAGTTGGCTTTGCACGCCTAATTACGGATAGGGCCACTTTTGCCTACTTAGCCGACGTATTCATCGTTGAATCGCACCGCGGACAAGGCTTGAGTAAATGGCTGCTTGAAAAGATTATTTCTCATCCTGAATTACAAGGCTTAAGGCGTATGTTATTAGCGACCAGAGATGCACACGAGTTGTATGCTGAATACGGATTTACAGCTATTGAAAACCCAGAAAGCTTAATGCAAATATGGCAACCTAAGGTTTATCAATAACACGACAATGAACAACTAATCATAGCTTTCCCCCATGGGCTAATACCTAAGTAAACCAATAATACTTTTCTCCAGCTCAGCCCTAGAAAGAGCTAGAACATGTCATCAATCAGAATTCAAATACCTTAAAGCTTAACGCTCATGATCGATGTTCCAAGCGACTAATTAGGTCCCATAAGCGATTTGCGACGGGGCCCAATACTTGGCTTTTAAGCTTCATCACGTAACTTTTAACTTCAATTTCCACGGGGGTATCAATCAGTTCAATCGGAGTTAATCTTTTCATTTGAATATCTTCTTTTACCATTAAATATGGTAAACGCCCCCAACCAATACCGCTTAAGCACAAGGTGCGCTTACTATGAAAATCATTCACATACCATTTTCGCTGGCCTTGCTGTACATCTAACTCAACATCCTTGGTCAAACTGCCGGAGTCCTGAACAATAATTTGATATTCGTCTTTTAATTGAGAAGACTCGGTTAGATGCGGATACCTAGAAAGCATCTTTGGCGCAGCAACATTAACGATACTTTGGGTATGAATATGCTGAGTTACCAATTTAAAACTATTGAGAAAATCAGCTTCTGAAGCAGAAATCGCAAGCTGAGCATTTCGCTGAACCACCGAGTCAATTCCACCCGTAACAAATTCTTGCTTCAATATAATTTGGGTTTGCGGAAACTCATTTTGAATTTGTTCAAAGATGGGCACCAGGGTTGCCAAATCAAACATGGCATCCACCGCAATCACCACCTTAGGTTCATAACCTGTTTTATAATGTTTCGCCATTTCATTGAGTTGTTCACTCTGCTCAAGCAACATCAATGCCTTTTGATAGATCTGCTCTCCTTGCTGAGTCAACTTCAATTTATATCCAGAGCGATCAAGTAGACTAATGCCTAAAGCGCTTTCCAACTGCTGTAAACCTTTACTTATCGCCGGTTGCGTTTTAAACAGTCGATGACTGGCGGCCTGTAATGAGCCCTCTTGTATCACGGCTTGTAGCATTCTTAATTGCTCTAATGTCATGCTGTCATCTTCCTTTATTGTAGCCGCCGCCCAAAACCATAACCTAAAGTTATACTCTTGATGAAATACAATCAATTTTAATTAATTAGCTTAAGCCTATACTGACGAAAATTAACTCAACAACTTCAATAGGTGACCTATGAATAAATTTAAACAGTATGGCCTTTGGGTCATCCTTGCTCTCACGGCTTTGGCTTTTCTTGCTGGCGGCATTGGTAAATTAATGGGCGTTGAAATGCTGCATAAATCATTTGCCACTCTCGGCCTCCCAGTTTTTTTTGGCTACTTCATTGGCTTATGTGAAATTGCTGGTGCGATTGGCATTTTCATCAAAAAACTCAGTTCACTCGCGGCCGTAGGCCTAGCTCTGATCATGCTTGGAGCGATCTACTACCACTTTCAGTACGATCCTCAAGGACTGCCCGCTGCTGCCTTGCTATTGGTCTTTTCGATCATCATTTTCTTTGCTCGTAAAAAAGACAGTCTGCTGTTTGCTAAAAAAACAACACCAAGTGCTGAGCTTTCCTCATAAGATCGAAACGTTCAATAAAAGACCACCAATTTGGGTGGTCTTTCTATATCAAGCTATCACAGTAAGTTAAATAACAACTGGTCTATATAGGTATTTTCATGCTCGCGACTCATCAGCATATTGGGCACAAGGAATTGATGCCGATTTTATATTTACCGCACGGTGGTGGCCCCATGCCACTTTTAGATGAACCCGGCCATCAAGATCTCACTGCTTTTTTAAAAAGCGTGCATAAACAACTGCCGGCACCCAAAGCAATTTTAATGATTAGCGCTCATTGGGAGAGTCATATTGCGGCCATTTCATCTGCTCTTCAGCCACAAATGATCTATGACTACGGTGGCTTTCCAGCAGCATGTTATAAATACCAATATCCTGCGCCGGGAGAGCCAAGCCTCGCTCAAAACGTAGCCGATTTATTACGGGCTCACGATATCCACTGCAATTTGGATCAACATCGAGGTTATGATCACGGTACTTTCGTGCCCTTAATGCTGATGTATCCTGAGGCCAACATTCCAGTTGTACAGTTATCTTTATTACATTCCTTAGACCCTGCTAAACATATCGCTTTAGGGCAAGCAATCGCCTCCTTACGGGAGCAAGGCATATTGATCATTGGATCGGGGATGTCGTTCCACGAGCGTAACGGAAGCTTAGAACATAGCGCGGCGTTTGATGATTGGCTCACCGAGACACTCGTAGCAACACCAATCGAAGAAACCATAAATAGATTACTAAATTGGGAGCTTGCGCCATCGGCGCGAGATTGCCATCGTAGAGAAGATCACTTATTACCGATGCATATCTGCTTTGGTGCTGCGATGAAACGCACCGAGTCCGCCGAAAAAATCTATTCCGGACTCTTATTCGGCAAACGTATTTCTGGCTTTTTATGGCGTTAACAGCAGATCTTTCATGCCACATAGTTTTCGTTTACAACACCACAAACAAAGGTACAGATTATGAGTCATCAACAACATTCTCAGACTAGAGTTTGCAAACAAGAGCCTGGTGTTATTGTGCCGGTGATTAATCGCAACAAGTGCGAGGGAAAAGGTGAATGCGCAGTCGTTTGCCCAAAAAATGTATTCTTCATCGATGTATTACCCGCAACGGAACGCAGCAAGCTTTCCTTACTAGGAAAACTTAAAGGCTTGGCACATGGCTGGCAGCAAGCTTTAATGCCCAACATTGAGGCCTGTGAAGGTTGTGGCTTATGTGTTGCGGCATGCCCAGAAAAGGCAATTACGCTTAACAGGCGCGAAGGGGCGAGATAACGAAGCCCCGCTGCCCATACAACAAACCATGACTCACGATGGCCTTGCTTGATGCCACTGACTTGACTAACGAGCCTGTTTGGCCAAATAAGGCTTTAAATAATCGATGAGTAAACGCAACTTTTTAGACCTTGTGGCCCCCTTGGGATAAACCCCGTACACATCAATGTCATCCAGCTGATAATCTTCCATAAGCACTTCTAACAGACCCAGTTTTATCCGAGGTTGAGCATCATATAACGGTACTCGGCCTAGGCCATGGCCCCCTTCAATGAAGGCTGTACGAGCTGCTGCGTTATTGGTGCTAATCCCGCCTTTGGTGCGAATACTAAAAGAGCGGTGCCCTTTACGCAGGTTTAAAGTATTCGAACCCGTGGTATAAATCACCCATTGATGAGCATCTAAGTCCGCAGGCAAACGAGGACGACCATACTGATTTAAATACTGTGGCGAGGCACATAAACAAGTATTCAGCGTAATCAGTTTGCTGGCTTGCAAGCCTGAATCTTCCAATACAGCGCCACGGATCGCTAAATCAAACCCCTCTTGAATGACATTTACCACTTCATCACTCAACACTAAATCGATATTGATTTTGGGGTACAAGCTTCGAAACAAATTAAGCGCAGGCACAATAATCCGTAAACCAACATTCACCGGACAAGAAATTTTCAACGAACCTTCCGGTTCCTGTTTGATATTTTCCATTTGCATGTTGGCAGCCTTAGCTTGCTCGGCAATATTATGGCAGCGCTGATAATACTGTTCTCCCGCCTCAGTCAGATGCAAACTGCGAGTGGAGCGATTAAGCAAACTCACACCTAAATTAGACTCAAGTTTTTTAACATGATAGCTCACCACTGCACGGGTAATCCCGATGTGTTTGGCCGCAGCACTAAAACTGCCTTGTTCAACCACTTGAGCAAATACCACCATACTTTTTAACTGCTCAAAAGACATACTCATGGGACCAGTCCCCTAGTTAATTAGCTATTCGGCCACAATTGTATCAATAATTAAACCAATAATGTCTATTTAATCTGCATTGTCGCATTGTTTGTAGAGGACTACACTGCTGGTCATTGGCGTGATGCCCACGCCCTAAACAAATAAATTCAATAAGGTATCGCGATATGAGCAACGCAAAAAAAATCTTAATGGTTCTAACCTCACACGATGAACTAGGCAACACCGGCCACAAAACTGGTTTTTGGGTAGAAGAGTTTGCAGCCCCTTATTACGTATTCTTAGATTCTGGCGCAACGATTAGCCTTGCATCTCCTAAGGGCGGCCAACCACCAATCGATCCAAACAGTGAACTAGCCGATTTTCAAACCGACGCCACTCGTCGCTTCGACCAAGATGAAACAGCTCAGAAACATCTTGCCAATACACTAAAACTTGCTGATGTGAATGCCAGTGACTACGATGCAGTCTTCTATCCTGGCGGTCATGGCCCACTTTGGGACTTAAGCGATAACCCCCAATCAATTGGCTTATTGGAAAGCTTTATCCAACAACACAAGCCTGTGGCTGCCGTTTGTCACGCCACTGCTGCACTGCTCAACGTGAAGCAAAGCGATGGTGAGTTATTAGTCAAAGGTAAAAGCGTTACTGGCTTTAGCAATAGTGAAGAAGATGCAGTGCAGTTAAGCGAGGTAGTTCCGTTTTTACTAGAAGATGAACTCAAAACCCGCGGTGCAGACTACCAAAGTATCGCCGACTGGAATCCCTACGCTGTACAAGATGGCTTAATGATTACCGGTCAAAACCCAGCCTCATCTGAGATGACCGCCGAGAAACTCTTACAACAACTCGCTTAAGTTTAAGACCTGTTGATACTGTGCTGAAGAATGCTGCTTTGTTCCATTGACAAAGCGGCATCACTCAACAGCCTTGAGCCGAAAAAACAAACTATGAAGGAATTAAGATGTTAAATTTTTCTTTTCAAAACACCACCCAAATTCATTTTGGTGAAGGTCAAATCGCCAATATACAACAACAGCTACCTGCCGATGCGCGGGTATTACTCACCTATGGCGGCGGCTCGATTAAAAATAATGGCGTCTATCAGCAAGTCACCGAAGCCTTGGCAGGCCATCACTGGGTTGAGTTTTCTGGGATCGAGCCAAATCCGCAGTACAAGACCTTGATCAAAGCCGTTGAATTAATCAAAACAGAACAGCTTGACTACATTCTCGCCGTTGGCGGTGGATCGGTCATCGATGGCAGTAAATTCATCGCCGCAGCGGCGCTTTATCAAGGTGATGATCCTTGGGACATCATTGCTAAACGCCATCCGGTAGACAGCGCCCTCCCTTTAGGTGCAGTGCTCACTTTGCCAGCCACCGGATCTGAAACCAATGCTGGTGCGGTCGTGACCCGTGATGGGAACAAATTGCCATTCATGGCGGCAGCTGTACGGCCGCAATTTGCTATCCTCGATCCCAGTGTCACCTTAAGTTTATCGCCGCGCCAAGTTAGTAACGGCGTAGTAGATGCCTTTGTTCATGTGATGGAGCAATACCTCACCTATCCTGTGAATGGTAAAATTCAAGACCGCTTCGCCGAAGGGATCTTACTCACCCTCATCGAAGAAGGGCCAAAAGCCCTAGCCGCCGAAACCAAAGATAACATTGAGGTTCGCGCCAATATTATGTGGGCCGCCAGCATGGCTTTAAACGGATTAATTGGTGCTGGGGTACCACAGGATTGGGCTAGTCATATGCTTGGCCACGAACTCACGGCCGCGTTTGGTGTGGATCACGCCCGCAGTTTATCGATCACTCTACCCGCAGTAATGAAAATCCGTAGAGAGACCAAAGCCGCCAAGTTATTACAATATGCAGAGCGGATCTGGGGCATCACCGAAGGCGATGAACCGCAACGGATCGAGCAAGCAATTGCTGCCACCGAAGCATTTTTTAAAGCGATGCAGGTGCCAACCCGTTTATCGGAAATAGACTTGGGCGACCAAGATGTCGAATTATTATTAGCCAAGCTTGAACAGCACCAAATGCTAGCACTCGGCGAAGACCAACAAATCAATCTAGATCTTAGCCGTCAAATCTACCAAGCGGCGCTATAAGCCAAACAGCGGCGCTTCATTACATCTTGAAGCGCCATTCAACATCTCCAAGGAAAACTCATGATTACTGTGCACCATCTACAAAAGTCTCGTTCCAAGCGCGTTTTGTGGTTACTCGAAGAACTCACCATGCCTTATCAAGTCGTCGTTCATCAACGCGATCCGGTGAGTAATTTAGCACCACCAAGTTTGAAAAAAATCCACCCTCTGGGAAAAGCGCCGATTATTGTTGATGAGCAGCGAACTCTATGTGAATCGGGAGCCGTGATGGAATATCTGTTAGACAAAAGCGAGCAACAAGCGCTTCGCCCCACGAAAGACAGCCCAGACTATTACAGTTACGTGGAATGGCTGCATTTTGCAGAAGGCTCGCTCGCCTTACCGGTGATCACTCACCTGCTGTTAGGTTTAGAACAACGCGATGCAAGTCAGCCTTTAGACTCTTACATTGGCAAAGAACTCGCCGTTGATTTTACTTATATTGAACAACATTTAAGCCAGCAGCCCTACTTTGCAGGCCAGCAGTTCAGTGCTGCCGACATTATGATGACAATTGTATTAGAAATTGCCGACAGCCAAGGCTTACTGCAAGAGCGAAGCCATACCCAAGCTTACCTTGCCAAAGTTCAGCTACGCCCCGCTTATTTAAAAGCAGCAAAACAAGGATAATTGACTGGAGCGCGGCCCGACAAGCTTGAGAGCCTTAGAGGCCCAATGAGGCCGATTTATGGCTTGTAGCCACTGGCGCAGAACGCTGTAAATTTACTTTTGGGCGAGACTTTGTCCGCTGCCAAAAAAAACGGTCAGCCTCCCGTTGGGCCTGCGCTCGGCTTACCCCAATGTCAGCCAACTGATCATCACTCAGCTTTGCCAAGGCCCGACGGCTACGTGCGAGCATTTGATAAGCAGCTAGTGTTTGCTGTAAACGGTGAGCCAATAAACGAGCTTGAAATAAGGGTCTCATTGCATCTCTCCTGTACTTTGATGATGACCCTTTCAGTATAAAATTCAGTCACCAAGCATGACAGATTCAGATAATTTTTATCTTTACATGACAGAACCACAAAATGGCCATCTGTAATGCTTTTCATCCATCTATCTGTCATGTTCTTCTACTTATTTTTGCTAATCTGTACTTAGACATGTTATTACTGAGCCCTGCAGAGGAGGAGATAGGATGACCTTATATCAACAATTTGCCCACGAACTACAAATACAGATCACGCAAGACTATTACCCGATTGGGCAAAAGCTGCCGTCAATCCGCGAAATGAGTCAACGACGCGGCGTGAGTATTTCAACCGTTCAAGAAGCTTACCGCCTGTTAGAAGACGCTGGTTTTGTGCATAGCAAATATAAGTCCGGTTACTACGTGAGTCCGCGCCAACAAGAACAACCCTTGCCTTCGCTGAGCCAACCCGAACAGCGCCCTGTGCTAATTGATAACTGGCAGCAGGTATTAGATCTCACCATGACCGAAAGTAACGACCACTTTCTGGCGCTTGGTCGAGGCTCACCGGATACCACTGCGACAACCCTTAAGCCCTTAAAGCGCTTGATGACCGAGCAAATTAAAAACAACAGCAAACAAATATTTAGCTGTGACAAAGGAAATGGCCTGTATAAACTTCGGGTACAGATCGCACGCTTAATGCAAAACTCAGGCTGCCATATCCACCCCGATAACATTCAAATTACCGCTGGCTGCCAAGAAGCCTTGTCCTTAAGCCTAAAAGCTCTCACCCAACCCGGTGACATTGTTGCGATAGACTCTCCTAACTTCTACGGCTCGATGCAGGCCATTCAGTCAAATCAGCTCAAAGTTTTAGAAATTCCGACCCACCCCGAAACGGGAATTAGTCTGCCCGCTCTCGAGCTTGCGCTAGAGCAATGGCCAATTAAGGTACTACAGCTGATCCCTAGCTCAAATAACCCGCTGGGTTATCAGATGCCCGAAAAAAATAAACTCAAACTCCTTCGCTTGGCAGAAAAGTATGACTTCGCCATTATTGAAGATGACATCCTCGGGGATACGGTGTATCAACACCCTCGGCCACGCAGCCTTAAATCTTACGATAGTAACGAGCGAGTGCTGTTTTGTTCTTCGTTCTCAAAAACCATCGCCCCCGGTTTACGAGTGGGCTGGGTTGCCCCCGGACGTTTCGGTAAAATGCTCACCCACTTAAAATTTGTAAGTTCCTTAGGCGCCAATAGCCTACCGTTATTGGCAGTGGCCGATTTTATTGAACAAGGGTATTACGAAAAACACCTCCGCCTGGCCAAACAACAGTACCAAAGCAATCGAGACCTGATGCTACAGTGGCTCAAGCGCTACTTCCCCAAAGGAACCAAAATCAGTCGTCCGCAAGGCGGGTTTTTCTTGTGGGTCGAACTACCAGAACAAATCAATGCCGAACAACTGAATGAACGCTTAAAACCATTACGCATTGGTATCGCTCCGGGAAACTTGTTTTCGGCAGCCAATAAGTATCAGCACTGTTTACGCCTCAATTATGCCAACCTTCCCAACGAGCGAATAGAGCGAGCCATCGAAACTATTGGTAAACAAGTTCAATTGATGTTGCAGCAAGCCTAAACTTGCGCAGGATCTGCGCTCCCTCACCAATCAAAATTGGCGCAACTTTATCAATTGCGGTCACCAGCACGAAGAGGCAAAAAGTTGCTCGAGTCCACATGATTCAAATAATCAGTAGCATTCCATGCCCGAGCCAATTCTCTAATGCTAAGATATTACAAATAACAAGAGCCTGCGAAATAGCTGTAATCCGTAAGCTCTCGATTAATTTAAGCATCCTGTTATTTGATTGTTATTAGCCGAAGCGATAACTCGTATATACGCCATAGATAGCAGCTAACGATCAAACAACAGAGACCAACTGTAATCCTTATCAACGGACTAAGTATAAATAGAGGGATTTAAACATGTTACGTACCGTATTCATCAGCTTATTATTATTTGGCTGCGGCTCTTCAAGTATTGCAGTACTCGCGGCAAATTGTGGCAGTGGCGGCGGTGCCAGTGTTTGTTTAGCGGCCAGCCCCAGTGCCGGAGCAATCGCTCTTAATTGGACCATTGAAGGAACCGTAAGCAATCTTCAGCTTTATCGCGATACCGACGCCGACCCCAGTGGCCGAACGCGCATAGCCACCCTAAATACTACAACCACCAGCTATAGCGATAACACCATACAACTCGCCAGCCCTTATTATTACTGGCTCAAATTCACCGCCAACGGTCAGCAGTATAATTCAGCCGTAGCCAGTGCCACCACTTACAATACAGTCTGTGGCGAATACCTGTGCTTAAATGCCAGTGCCAACAACGCAACCATTGATTTAAATTGGTCGAAGGCTGGAGAGGTATCGAGTATCCAACTGTATCGCGATACAGATGCCGATCCCAGCGGCCGAGTGCGGATCGCTAGTCTTAGCAATAGCGCACAGACTTATGTCGATCAAGATACCAGCGCGGGAACCACCTATTACTATTGGATCAAATATGGTTTAGCGGGCAGCCAATATAACTCGAATACCGCACAAGCGACGGCTAGCGGGGCAGCCAGCTGTGCAGGGGAAACCAGCGGCGTTATCGCCAATCATATTTACTACGTATCCCCCACAGGAACCAGCTGGGCCAATGGCGACAGCTTCAACTCAGCCTTAGATTTTACCAGTGCACTGAACTTAGTCGGTGCAGGCGAAATGATCCTGTTGCAAGCTGGCAGCTACAACATTCCTTATACCAGCGGCGTTGCCAATACCATCACTCTCGCCAAATCGGGACAGGCTGGCGCACCAATCAGTGTGGTGGCAGCCAATTGTGGCCGTGCGATTATCGATTTCTCTTTTCCCGAACAGCAATGGGTACAAAACTCCTATGGCTTTGCCTTAAATGGTGATTATTGGTATTTCAAAGGCATTGAAGTGACTCGTGCTGGCTATCAAGGGGTTTATGTAAAGGGTAAACATAATACTTTTGAAAACTGCGCTTTCCACCACAATCGCAATACTGGTTTAGAAATTAATAAAGGGGGGGCCTATACCACGGTGATTAACTCCGATGCTTATCGTAATTACGATCCTAAAAAGGATGGTAGCATGGCTGATGGCTTTGGCCCCAAGCAAACCCAAGGGCCGGGCAATAAGTTTATTGGTTGTCGCGCTTGGGAAAATTCCGACGATGGCTTTGATACCTACGACAGTGATGAAGTGGTGATTATCGAAAATAGCTGGGCTTTTCGTAATGGCGTTGACGTATGGGGCTATGGCGGCTTCTCCGGCAACGGTAATGGATTTAAATTAGGCGGAAATTTTAAGGCGGCCAATAATCGGATCAGCAACTCCGTCGCTTTTGGGAATCCGCTGAAAGGTTTTGACCAAAACAACAATGCTGGCGGAATCACACTGCTCAATAACACCGCCTATGATAACGGCATTAATTTTGGCTTTGGTAATTCCCTCAACGATGGCGAGACGCACATCTTCCGCAACAATATATCCTTATCTAGCAGTGAGAATATTAGCAATGCCGACCAGCTGGCGAATTCATGGAATGGCGGTGTATCGCTCAGCGCGGCAGATTTTCTCAGCCTGGATCTTTCTTTAGCTACCATGGAAAGAAATATCGATGGCAGCTTAGCCGATAACGATTTATTCAAACTGAAATCAGACAGCGACTTAATCGATGCTGGCGTTGACGTAGGTTTACCCAGCTTAGGCCTTGCACCAGATTTAGGTGCTTTTGAGAAGCAATAAACATCTCGGTGGATGTGGCGAATAGGCCGCATCTGCCGAACAGAGCCACTCGGGTAGCCCCTATTCAATCCCTCCCTTACGACCAACAGCCCCTATAAACAAACTCATCCCAGTAAACAAAAATGCTCGAGATTTATTATCGTTCGATATGACCTGTTTGGATCGATAGTTAGTCAACATTTACGCGCCTTCAGGTCGATGTTTCATAGGTGAAAAATCACTTCCCTTAGATGCTTTGGCAAACCGTATTTGGAATATGAGATCATAGATTGCGATCCATTACTGGTTAAATTTTTATGCGGAATACAATTTTTTCCATCAAGCTGCGCCTGTTACTTCTGATGTTCGTATCCTTGTCAGCCCTCTTCATTACAAACTTCGTGCATTATTCTACAAACATTCAAAATAACTATTTAATCGTCACTCTTGGTCTTTGTTCGATTGCCATTATTTTGGCCTTTATTCGATTTTATCTAAGCTTGGTCGCCCAGATCAGACAAGTCCGTCAACAGCTAGAAGAAATGAATCTCGGCAACTTTTCTGTAAAGAGTGAACCTTTCGAAAAGGGAGAATTCGCTAAAATCACCCAAAGCGTAGCCTTGCTCAGAGAAACGATTCGACAAATTTTGTGTGACTCAATGGCTTTACTAGATCAAGCGCATCACGATGGAGAAACATTTCACACACTAGGAAATAGTTGTAGTGCGCAAATTCAATCACAACAAGAACAAATGGAGCTACTCGGCTCAGCGATGACTCAAATGTCGGCGACCATTGTGCAAATCGCATCAAATGCCGAAGTGGCCGCCAATAAAACTCAAAACGTAAGTGCCAGCGCTCAAAACGGTAGCCTTATTATGCAAAAAATGGCCGAAGGAACCAAAGAGGACGCGGCGCATATTCATTCATCCAGTCAACATGTTGATGAACTTAACAGCGGTGTGATTCAGATTAATGAGATGACTAAGATGATTGAAGATATTTCCGAACAGACTAACTTGTTAGCCCTCAATGCGGCCATCGAAGCGGCAAGAGCAGGAGCCCATGGAAGAGGTTTTTCTGTGGTCGCAGATGAAGTACGAAACCTAGCTAGCCGCACCCAACAATCGACGCATCAAATTCAAAGTACCATCCAAACTCTAAACTCGAAGGCTAAACACTCGCTAAATGCGATGCAAATCATTGCCAGTAATGTAGAGCAAGCCGTTAACGCCATTAATAATCAAGCGACTGAAATAAAATCTATTTTTTCTGATGTGGTTGAGGCTAGTGACATGGTCACGCAGATTGCCACCGCAGCAGAGCAACAGACAACCGTCACCGAAGAAATCAATACAAACGTTGTGATGATCAACAACTCATTAGCCGAGATTGGCAACGCAGTACTAAAATTAGCGAACCAGAGCACAAGCCAACGAGATGAGTCTCTACAATTAAGAACGCGTTTGGCTCGTTTCAGTCTTAATGTTCAAAAAACCACATGAGGGTAGTTGCTTTGTAATTCACAGAATTAAGGCAGCTTGAGTATCAACGTCAATATTTTAGTGAGGCTAAAATCGTTTAGTTGTATCCGACCAAAACTGGTTAACTTGATGCGACTTCCCCTTGGCTGGTATATCGAGTTTTAAACTATTAAACTAATTAGACAGCCATTCTAACTATCCAAAAACTAATTAGACAGCCATTCTAACTATCCAATGAGCATAAGTCGATGTCATCAACTCAAATCAACTTTGAAGAGCCAACTTGTTCTTAAAAACCTTACATACTGGGGCGTTAATCAAAGCTTTAGTCAATGCGAAGCGATTCATGAGGGCGAAAAACGTAGTGATTCGAGATATGCTAAATACCTACTCTGTCGACAAAAAATCAGACCATAAATTACTTACCCAACATCAAGCCAGCGTTTAGCAGCTGCCATACCTTTAATTCGCTGTTGCTTATGCTGGTGTTTGTAACGTTCTAGCGAGTGACCGGCGCCCACCACGCTGGCGAAGTGATGCTCTAAGCCCGTGCTCAAGGCTAACCAGCTTTCTTCATCGATTTGTAAGCGCTGTAAAATGGGCGCTTGTGCATCATCGATATACCCACGTTTATCTTCTCTGATAACGCGGCCGGTGAGCTCCACCAGTTGCAGGTAGTCTTGGAGCTCAAAGGGTAAACCTTCGGGCATGGTTTCTCTGGGGTTACCGACAAAAGGCATTAGCGGCTTGGGTTGCTGACCTTGTTTGGCTTGCTGAATGCGCTGTTTGATACTGGTGTGGTCCGAGGTTTCAGGCGTACTTGCCATATTTGAGCGAACCGGGTTTAAATCCACATAGGCCATACAGGCGGCAAGTGCTGCTTCATCGAGTAAGGCTTGTGATTTAAAACGGCCTTCCCAAAAGCGCCCAGTGCATTGGTCTTCTTTATTGGCGGCTCGAGCAATATGTTCATTTAAATGGCGCATAAACCAGCTTAAATCAAAGAGTCGAGTCCGATACACTTCGGCGGTGGCGTGAATGGCCTGTAGTTGCACCTCACTTAACTTTGGACGTAACTCAGAATTGAGATACATTTGAGTCAGTAAGGTGCCTTGGTGCAAAATATGCCAGCGCTCTAAGACTTCATCCATTGACCAGGCTTCGGCTTTGGCCTTATCGATGTGCAATACCACATGAGTGTGATTACTCATAACAGCATAAGCACAGACATCAATGGCAAAAACCGCGGCAAGTTGCAGCAAATAATCTTCCACCCACTGGCGGCGGTGCTCATAGCTCTTGCCCGTTTGCTTGTCTTCGCCGCATAAAAAAGCCCGCCGAACACAGCGGGAAACACAGTGATAATAAGGTGTATCCGATAAGCTCACTTGCGACTGTCTGGACCGAGGCATGGCAATAACTCCCTAAAACCAACTATTGATATTTTAGATTATTATCATTTGGCTAGTTGGGATGGCTGTCTTGTTATTTTTTTTATTTTTTGTTCAGCTCACCCTCTCTTTAAGTAAAAAGGTGTCTGGCTTCTTTCAGAAATTTCCTCACGCTCATGCCCTTGCCTTTCACTAGACCTTAGCGTTTAATCATCAGATAGTTACTGGATAGTCAGCCCCTATAGTGGGCTTTCAGCGCATTTATCCTTACTCATTCAGGCGAATTTTCCGCTAACGCTCAACGTAGCCCCATAACTTGGCCTAGTGTGCCCCAATCAAGAGTTTACAATCGTATGAAAATTTCATTAAAACCGATGAATGATGAGTCATTCTCGAAGTATCAAAATATAATGATCCCTGCTTATGCAAATGAAAATGTTCAATCTGGCCGTTGGGATAAATCAGGAGCATTAGAGAGGTCTAAAAACGAGTGTTTTAATCTTTTACCCGAGGGATTAAAGAGCAAAAATAATTACTTATTTGATGTGATAGAAAACACAAGTGGTGATCATGCTGGCTATATTTGGGTTAAAGTTGAAGATCAAGCGAGTAGCAAATCTGCTTTTATATATGACGTTGGTATATATGAAAATTATCGTAGAAAAGGTTACGCAAAATCTGCACTTCATTTAATTGAAAAAGTCGTCGCAGAGCAGGGAGTCACGAGCATAGGGCTGCATGTTTTTAATCAAAACACTGGTGCCCAATATTTATACAATAGCATCGGTTATCAAATGGTTAGTCACAACATGCGTAAAATCATCAAGCCATAATTGGGTTGCCAAAGGGAGCTAGCCCCCTAAATGCGGATCAGAAATAAAAGGGGTCACTGTCTGAGCGGCTAGAATAATCAACAATTTTATATTTAAAAGCAATCACTTAAATAAAATCATCTTTTACGATCAGCTTCCATAGAGAGTAGTTTTGCTTTGCGCTGTCCCCCCCAACGATAGCCTCCGAGCTGACCATCTCCGCGTAGTACTCGGTGACAGGGGATCAATATTGCAATATTGTTAGCACCACAGGCGTTAGCCACCGCACGAAACGATTTTGGTGCATTGATACCTTCCGCGACTTGTTTATACGATACCTGTTGTCCGTCTTCGACACTCATTAAAAATTTCCAGACGCTTATTTGAAATGCGGTACCGCGCAGGTGTAGCGGTAAGTCGGGCTTTGGTCCTTTGCCGGCAAGGTGACTCTCCAGGGCTTCAATCCACAAGTCCAACTCATGAGACATATCTTCAGGGCTTGCTACCAGCTGCGCATTGGGAAACTCACGGTGCAGTGTTTGTAGAAGATGCGTTGCGTCGTCGGCTAAGTGCACAAAGCATACGCCTCGCTCGGTGGCGGCCATCATTAACTGACCGAAGACGGTGGTCCTTAAGGCAAATGAGATGGTGAGGTTTTTGCCCCCGTCACGATAAGCAGAAGGTGTCATACCTAGCTTTCGGTTGACTTGCTCATAGACTCGGCTGGTTGAACCAAAACCCGCTTCAAATATCGCATCGCTGATACCGCCCCCTTTTTTAAGTGATTGCTTTAATCGATTGATGCGGATGGCATTCTGAAAAATCTTGGGCGACACGCCAAACATGGCCTTGAACTTACGTTGTAAGTAGCAAGGACTAATCGCTGCTTGCCTAGCCAATTCTTCAAGATTAAGCGCTTCGTCGGCATCGGTTTCGATTCTCTGAGCAACCTGCACTATACGTGCATCTGTATCGGCCATGATTCTATATCCAAGGGAGCTGTTTGCCCTCATCATATCCCATGGTCTATTTCGCAGCCATCCGATTCTTGCGCTTTCAAGTGCGCAAGAATCGGAGCGTATAACTTAATTTTTCCTCGTAAGCTGTTCATCAATACATTGATTACAAGGAATAATTTATGGCGCTTATTACACCAATACGTCCCGACTTTTTATTGAAAGCACGAAATGCAGGGCTCGACGATCAAAACCAAGCGGTCGTATTTAAAATTGCTGAAGGCGGTGAGCCATGTCGCGATATTTTACGCAGGGCCCGTGCTGGGGAAAAAATTATTCTTGCTAGTTATTGTCCGTTCGGCGCTCCCGGTCCCTACAAAGAATATGGGCCAATTTTTATTCGTGCTCAAGCAAGCGATGAACAACCAGATCTGACTCAACTCCCATTGCCAAGCGGCAAAGATACCGACTACTTGGGGCAAAACTTTGTACTAAGAGCCTACAATCGTGGCGAAGAAATTGTAGATGCCGAACTGGTTAGCCCAAGTAACGCTCAGCTCGTGCTGGATAATTTTTTATCCAATCCTGTTGTCGAGTTTGTGCTGCTAAGATTTGCGGCATATGGATGCTACGCCCTTAGAATTGAACGAGATTGACAGGCCCAAGAGCAACCTGACGACAAAAATAAGTCATCGATACCATCTATATATGGAACCTAGATTTAAACCCCATCTTAAAAAAGCTTTATGATGGGAGCTTGGTAATTTTTGAAGTTTGATGGCTTATAGATGTATGACAATAAAAAAGCCAAAGCCTCATAAATTGAGGGTACCTGGGAGGCTATTAAGCCCCCAACTCGTTTAATTGCTGGTTGGCATCTCGGTTGCTAACCACGCCATAAATACTTTTAAACGAGCTAATTTGGAAGAGTGCGGGTCATAGACCATATAGCGCTTCACTGGGTAAGGATGAGCAAGTTTAAAAGGAATCACTAGCTCGCCAGAATCAAGCTGACGCTGGCATAAATAAGGCACTGCTAGCGTAACACCATGACCATTTACAACCGCGTTTAACGCCATATCGGTGCTTGTTACCTTGGTCCATTGCTTATGCTGCTCATACTCCGTAATACCGATGTGATTAAACCAGCTTTTCCAATCATAAGCGCCTGGGCTTTCCAAAGTGACAAGCCAAGTAGAAAGCAGATCGATAGGAGAGTTTAACGGCAGTTTTTTCGCTAATTGTGCAGAACATATTGGATATACATCTGTTTGACCCAAATAATCACACGCAAGACTATCTGGCGTATATTCAGCGACTTTACTGCCAAAACGTATAGCCAAGTCAATATGTGCTTGTTTCAAGTCTTCAAAATGAGGAGAAGACACAACGCGAATTTGTATATCTGGATACTGCTCAGAAAAACACTGCAATCGTGGCATAAGCCACAGCGAGGTAAAGGCTTGGGTTGAGCTAATCGTAAGTTCACCAGCGATAACTTCTTGGCGAACTTGGCTTAAACCTTGATTGATAATCCCGAGTGCTTTTTGAGTATGTTCGAATAATAACTGTCCTTGTTGACTTAACACCATCTGTCTGCGTTTACGGATAAACATGCGCCCGCCTAGCGCCTGCTCCAGTTGTCGCATTTGTTGGCTAACAGCCGCTTGAGAAATACACAGCTCAGTCGAAGCTAAACTATAGCTTTTATGTCTGGCTGCACATTCAAATGTGACTAACAGATTGATATTTTTAAACAAAACAGATAAACCCAGGGTTAACGGCAGCAGGTATTATAAGCATGACTTATATTACAAGTCGATTCATATTGTTGGTACACATTCTCATTTTTCTGAATAATCACCTACAACAGCATCACGATAGCGACCACCAATAAAGGATATGTAAGATGCAAGAATTTAAACTTCTGCACCAACAAGCGCAGCCACTTTTAATCGCAAATGTGTGGGATGCAATCAGCGCAAAATGTGCACAAAATGCAGGATATCAAGCTTTGGGAACGTCCAGTGCCGCTATCGCTGGCCTGCTGGGCTACGAAGATGGTGAAGAAATTCCTTTTAAAGAATTACGATACATTGTCTCGCGTATTAAAGCAGCGAGTTGTCTTCCGTTAACAGTGGATATTGAAGCGGGATTTAGTCGAGATCCTAAAATCATTGTCGACAATATTCAGCAATTGCTTGAGCTTGGTGTTGTCGGTATCAATATTGAAGACAGTCGAGTCGGCGCAGACAGAACCTTGGTTGATACCAGTGAATTTACCAAGCTACTCGCTGCTATTTGTTATCAATTACAGCAACGTGAGATAGATGTATTTATTAATGTACGATGTGATGTCTTTTTACTAGGTATAGATAATGCCGTTGCAGAAGCAGTAAAACGGATAGCATCTTATCAAAGGACTGGAATTCATGGACTATTCTTTCCTTGCCTGAGCCAAATTGATGATATCAAAACAATCGTCAAAGCTGCGTCACTCCCGATCAATGTAATGACAATACCTGAATTACCTGACTTCGAGGTATTAGCAAGTTTAGGAGTGAAACGTATAAGCATGGGTAACTTTGCCCATCAAGCTATGCATAAAAGACTACAACACCAATTACTTGAGATAACAGAAACAGGAAACTGGCAGTCTTTATTTTCTCAAGACAAGTCGCTGTCGATGTGACTTTAGCTATAGCATTTTGTTTAAGGGGCAGACACGGTGCAACAGATCAATATTCAGTATTTCAAACATCCTTATGCGGAGTTTCTTCTCGGTTCGTATCAAGGTCAGCTTTGTTTGTGCGACTTTCGATATCGCAAAATGAGAGCGTCTGTTGATAAACGCATTCAGCTTGGTCTGAATGCATCATTTACAGAACAAAACGACGATATTTTGGAATCAACCAAGACTCAGCTTGAACAATACTTTCTTGGTGAACGTCGCGTTTTTGATATTCCCCTATTGCTGATAGGTACAGATTTTCAAAAGTCGGTATGGGGCGCATTAGAAAAGGTGAAATACGGTCACACCGCCACTTATCAAGATTTAGCTCGTTCAATTGGAAATGAAGCGGCAGTGAGAGCTGTCGGTAATGCAAATGGCGCAAATAGTTTGGCGATTATCATTCCTTGTCACCGTATTATTGGTTCTCAAGGTATGCTGGTAGGTTATGCTGGCGGATTGTCATTAAAAAAACGTCTTTTATCGTTAGAGCAAAATCTCTTCATTTAGCTTAAAACGCTACGAATAACAAAGCCTCTGTTTACATAAAAAGCATCCAGTTTGCTTAATCCCCGCCACCGTAGTGTCCTTGCCATTCGCTAGTCGCCAGCGTTTAATCATCAACGTTTTATTAAACGGTGACCTTCCTACAGAGAACGTTCAAATAAAGCGGGCAGATACATTTTATCTATCTGACCCGGATGTTTGCGCCCCCCTGCTCTGCGACCGCGAATGCCTCGTTACCCTTCGCCCGGTGAGCATTTCCATTTCCTGTTTATAGATATAAGCCCTGTTATTCTAAACTGCTCACCACCGAACGAAGCAGGAAAAGATCATGAAGCCGCTTAACCCGCAAGAGCTTTAGTCACTTAAATTTCTTGCCGTATTTTCTACTTCCGTTTTATACCAGCCTTAAAACTTGTTGATCGATCCCCCCAAGCAGTGATCTCACCAATACGGTTTTCATCGTATCAAGCCGCTATCTCATCACCAAACAGTCATTCCGCAGCCGAAGCAAGCTGTGTTAGCATCACCCTATAAACCCTACCAAGGAATCATAGATGGCGAATAAAACACTTAAAGTGATTGTAGGCTCACTTAATCCGGTAAAAATTGCTGCCGTTAAAGAGGCCTTAGCGCTTTATTACCCGGAGCAGCAGATTGATTGCCAGGGCATGCATGCCCCTTCTCTGGTTGCAGAACAGCCCATGACCAGCCAGGAGACTCGCGATGGAGCAGTGAACCGACTTCGCTATTGTCAGCAACAACAAGATGCTGATTTTTATGCGGCCATCGAGGGCGGTGTCGATTTGTTTGAAGATGGTCCAGCTACCTTTGCTTATGCGGTGATTGCCGATCGACAACAGATGTCGGTGGGACGTGGGGCCAATATGCCCTTGCCGGCGTCGGTTTATCAAGCTCTTGCTCAAGGTGACGAACTCGGCCCGTTGATGGACAAGCTTTTTAATACCACCAACATTAAGCAAAAAGGAGGGGCAATTGGCCTGCTCACCAACGGATTAGCGACCCGCCAAGGTAATTATACTCACGCGCTGATCCTCGCTTTAGTAAGCTTTGCTCATCGTGAATTATTTAGCAACGAATAAAGTGAAGCTGCCTACCCGCCAGCTAACAGAGTGAATGACGGTAGGCAACCACTTAGGCGTTTAGCTAGCTTTTCGCTGGACGCCGAGTAAAGCCAAGGCCGATGAGGCCCGCCGCCATTAGCCAAGCACTGGTAGGCTCGGGTACCGTGCTGGCAGGTTTGAAGTCGACTAAGTACATCATATCGTCATAGTCATCATCGCCTAATACGCCAGCTGATTGAAACTCATAGGGAAGGTCTTCCCAACCAATCAAAAAAGCATTGCTAAAACTGTATTCCAGCACTTGGCCACCAATTTCCAAGAATTTAGTGATGCCGTTAAGCTCCGGCATGGCAAAGGTCATCATATGATCCCAACCGCCATTAAGCTGATTTTCTGAATAGTAAGTGGTTTGGTTATAGGGCCCACCTTGCTCTAAATACCACGCAAACTCGCCAACCAGATCAAACGCTGCACCGCTAAAAGGATTGAGTGAAGAGCCATCACCAGTAAAACCAAACTGAGGATCGGAAGGCAATAAGGCGAGCTTATCTTGGCCTTTTCCCTTGTCGGTATAAACCCCCAGAGTATTGTAGTTCCCTGCCGTTAAGCCGATTAAGGCAATGTTATGCTGCCCCTGACCAATAAACACTTGATCATCGGCAACAAAGCGTGCGTCGAGGTCGGCATTACTGGTATAAGAGGTACCCAACAACACATTTGCGGCATCAAATAGATCTGGCACACCATCGTTATGATCGTTCGCGGTGGGGATCCCATTGGCCTGACCATTATAGTGGTCATTTAGCACATGATCGGTAAATGGCATCGCCTGAGCACCAAAGTGCAGCAGCGACAAGCTGATTAATATTTTTTTCATAAAATTCCCGGATGTATTATTTATATTTTTTATTGAACTGTTAGCGCTGGTGACAATAACGTCACTAATTTTTAAGTGCCACAAGCAAGTGTTCGATTTGTGAACACAGGCTGGCTTGAGGTTTGAAAGCCGCAAAGCGAAACAATAGGTTGACAATTTTCTACAAGTGTATACAGTGGCAAACATTAGAAAATCAGTCTATTTTTTGAACTCTGCTTTGGTTGCCTTCATTTAACCTTCGTTCCGTCGTTTTAAATTCCAGCTTGTTTTTCCAATTGAGAGCATCGACTCTGCAACATGGTTTGTCACCAAAACGTCATACAAACCACTTATAAGTCAATGCGCAACCACTCTTGCTCGCCAGCCTAATTTTACTCGGCGTAACAGCCGCAAGAGACCATTTGAGCGACTCGCAACGCGAGCGCATTTAGCCTAACAACCTTGAGAGTTATATCTGAACTGCATCAACAGAACATTTCATCTAGTGCAAGGTTATTGGCCCCGAATTAAAGAGAGCAATAACGATGAGTCAAGACTCAAACTCAGCAACTAGCAAATCAGCGCAGCAATATGCGAATCCAATCCCTGATCGCGAAGCGATCATCGCCCTACTCGACCAACACGGTGAAGCCCTCACTCGCGAAAAAATCGCCAGTGCATTAGGGCTCAGTACCGACGATGACTTAGAAGCACTGCGCCGTCGCTTAATCGCTATGAGTCGTGATGGGCAGCTTCACAGTGATCGTCGCCGAGCCTATTGGCCGGTGGACGACAGCGAACTCGTCACCGGTACGGTGATTGGTCATAGAGAAGGCTTTGGCTTTCTAAAATGCTCTGGGCGCGACACTGATTTTGTGCTGCATAGTAGCCAAATGGCCAAGGTATTTGATGGCGATGTAGTGCAAGCTTTACCCAATGGCTTTAATAACCGAGGTCGCGAAGAAGCTCGCATCATCAAAATCCTCGAGCAAAATACGCACCGCATTATCGGCTGTTTAAAATCGCAAGATGGCCAACACTATGTTGAACCAGAAAACCAGCGGATCACCCACCGTATTGAAGTGCCTGTCGCTCAACTCGCCGGTGCGAAGCTGGGTCAATATGTGATGGCCGAGCTTATTAGCTATCCCTACAAGCGTAATAACGCCATGGCAAAAATTACCGAAGTAATCGGTGACCCTATGGCACCCGGTATGGAAATTAACGTGGCGATCCGTAGCCATGAGATCCCGCATATCTGGCCAAAAGTGGCGCTAGAGCAAGCAAAACAAATGGCCAGTGAAGTGAGCGAACAAGACAAGCGCCATCGTGTCGATCTGCGTACCACCCCCTTTGTAACCATTGATGGGGAAGACGCCAAAGACTTTGATGACGCCGTATTTTGCGAACCCGCAGCCGAAGGTAGCTGGCGTTTATTAGTGGCCATTGCCGATGTATCGCATTACATCCACCCAAACAGCCCCTTAGACGAAGAAGCACAAAAACGCGGCACCTCAGTGTATTTTCCGGGGCATGTGGTTCCGATGTTGCCAGAAGCCATCTCCAACGGTCTGTGCTCATTAAATCCGCATGTGGATCGCCTCGTCATGGTTTGTGAGATGAATATTGACGCCACTGGCCAACTAGCTAACTATCAATTTTTTGAAGCGGTGATCCACTCTCACGCTCGGCTCACTTATAGCCAAGTGGCTTGTATCTTAGAACGCAGTGACAGCCGCAAAGGTATCCGTTTAAGCGAGCACTATCGAGCGATACTGCCACAGCTACACGACTTACACAGCTTGTACGCAGTACTACGTGAGGCTCGAAATGAGCGCGGTGCCATTGACTTTGAAACCCAGGAAACCAGCTTCAAATTTGATGAGCAACGAAAAATAGAACAGATCGTACCGGTGGTTCGCAACGACGCTCACAAAATAATTGAAGAATGTATGCTGTGCGCCAACGTCGCCACTGCTCGCTTCCTAGAGCAACTCAAACTGCCAGCCTTATACCGGGTTCACCAAGGCCCTAAAGAGAAGAAACTCACCAGCTTGCGGGCTTTTCTTGGCGAACAGGGATTACAATTGGGCGGTGGCGAAGCCCCCACCCCTGCAGATTATAATCGCTTACTAAACAGCACCAGTGAGCGCGCCGATGCGCAAGTGATCCAAACCATTCTGCTACGTTCAATGAGTCAGGCAATATATAGCCCCGAAAACCAAGGTCACTTTGGCCTAAACTTTGACGCCTATGCGCACTTTACGTCGCCCATTCGTCGCTATCCCGACCTATTGGTCCACCGTGCGATCCGCTCGGTGATCCGAGCCAAAGAGAGCGGCGGTTTACTACGCCGCGCCTTAAAAAGCATGAGTGGTAAAGGCTTAGATCCCGTTCGCCGTATTGCTGGCGCACCTAGTTCGGCACCAAAGGTCAACTATCCCTATCAAACGGAGCAAATGTTGATCTTAGCCGAGCATTGCTCGCAAGTCGCTCGTCGTGCCGATGCCGCCAGCTGGGACGTAGATGCCTGGTTAAAATGCGAATATATGCAAGACCGTGTGGGCGAATGCTTTACCGGTATGATCAGTGGCCTGAACAACTTTGGTTTATATATCGAGCTGCAAGACAGCGGTGTCGAAGGTGCGCTGCATGTTTCTGCGCTACAAGGTGATTTCTATCATTTTGATGCCGCTAAACAGCGTTTAACCGGAGAGAATAGCCGTAAAAGCTATGCCATCGGCCAACAAATCCAAGTGAAAATAGCTCGAGTCGACATGGAGCAACGTAAGATTGAACTGGTGCTTGCCGAACAACAAGGCCAAAGTAACAAGCGTAAGTCGAAGGCCAAATCGAAGGCAAAAACCAAATCGATAAAAGCCGCCTAAGGCGCTGCTTTTCTGCATATTTTGGGGTTACGCTGATCACTAAATTAAGCGTTCCCCCAGTCCTCTGACGCGAGTCATTATCGCGTTTAGCCGTGGGCGCATGGCACCGGAATCTTGCACCTCACTGAAAAAAGTATTCAAATGCAGTCGAGATACGCATTTGAAAACCAGAATTTAATGATTAAATTTTGACTTGAGAGCTTAAGCCAAACAATCATACAAGCGCATTAATTTCGTTTTTCTTCTGTCTGTGGATGACTCGTAAGCCAATTGTTATCCGCATTTGCTTCAATCAATTCCTTAATTTCGACCGTTTTATAATACCCGTAATGTACAAATGGATCTTGATTTACAAGCGCCGTTGCCTCTTCAATGTTCTGCACCATTAAAATTTGAATGGCTGAATCATTGTCGGTAAAAGGTCCGCATAAATGAAGCTTGCCTGATGCATCAAGTTGCTGTAAATGCTTGATATGTGCAAGTAACAATTGCTCACTAAAAAGGTCTTTATTTTTATCTGAAAGAAACGCCACAAATTTACGCAATTGTTATTCTCCGACCTGTGGTTAAAAATTGAGGTATTGCCAGCCCTTATCAGCGAAATAGTTTGCCTCGCCAATCCATCCACTCTAGACGCTTGTATGAAGTATCGCTGCGAATTGGAATCTGAGCCAGTGTATTTTTTAAAACTATCCCCATCAACCCAAAACAAAAAGAGCAACACCGATGCTGGTTCAGAGACTGTCGTATAAATATAAATTAATTCTGTAGTTACATTTACAGTATGGAAATGATTCATCGTTGTCGATTCGAAATTGTAATTTTATTCAGAACCGTACAATGGGTTTTCCCATTGATTTAACGAGTCAGCGGGTGAATCGCCAGTAAAAAATAACACCCAGTATCTAAAATCATCCCCTAATCCCACGTATTAGCTAATTTTGGGGCCATGATACTGCATTAGAAAAACTGCTAGCCGATAATTTCAATATCTTGCGCGGCGCACCATTCCCGCAAGGCTAATTCAGTATGCTCTGCTTCAAATTGATACCATGCTTCAATTTTTTCGGCGTGTTCCAGCACAAAATAAACAACGATATAATACTAGTTAGGGCAAGTCCCAACTTAACCTTCATAATATGGTCGGCAGCTACTTGAAGTGTTACACTGGCACAATTCAACATAAAGTCGCAGTTATTATGCGGTATTTTAAGGACTTCACTTTACCATTGAAATCATTCTTTTTACTGTCGTTACTTTTGTTAGTATCTTGCAATGAAGAATCTAGACCGAGCATAAAGCTCAGCGGAGATGAAGCAATGCAGCTACAACTTCTTTTTGAAGAAGAGGGAATTTCGTTTGAAGTCGATCAATCTGGTACCATAACATACAGCTATGAAGATCAAGATATAGCAACCGAACTAGTCTTAAAAGTATTCAACGAAAGAGAAAAAGCTAATACTCCTAGTTTCATATTTGCTGAAAAATCAGTACTTGAAGATTTCATTTCTTATTATGAAGCAGCAGGAGTGGATCTTGACTCACTCATATATGTAGAAGAACGCTCGCTCACTTGGAAAGAAGGCAAAGCGTCTGAAGTTAAAGGCTTAATAAATAACTACTTCAATGCAGAAATATTAAAGTAAGATCTTGTAACAAACCCAACACAGAAAATAAGCTTAACCTGCAGTAAAGAATTCGTCGAAATTTACTAGTAGTAACTGTTAAGGTCGCCCCTTTTAAACAACACCAAGATACCTCCGTAACTCAATTCTACATGCAGGTGTACCACCATCCCTTAATGCACAAGCACCATATTCAGTTGTGACAGACTCTAAACGTTCAGGAACTTCACGAGAATATTTATTTTCTATAATAGAAATTATATAATTATTCCCTACCTAATGTTCAGACTCATCAAATTCTGTAATAATTTTATATCCTCACATCTATTTTTTGCAGTAACCAATAAAATCAGGTAGGCCAACCGCCACGCTAGGGTATGGAACTTTAGAAATATCGAGTGCAAAATCAGTCAGCCAAACATAAATCAAAGAAAGACTCAAAACTACCGTCATTAATTCCACTATCCCTAACAACCCAAACTACATAATTAGGATTTTTAGACAAGCGACTTACTAGTTCCTCATTTTCCAATAAAAATTTGTACCCACTCTTTGTTGAGACAACTAAACGACTAATTTGATCTCAAAATCGACCAACAAAGGCACTTTTGCAAGGAGGATGGGCTTCATAATAAAGACCGCTTTCATAATTTATACCTATATGGCCAACTTCATTTAGACCATTAATTAAGCTTGGCCTAGTACCATAATAACCAAATAAAAAATAACTAAGAAAAGAATAATATTTTTATCATAGCTACCACTAACGAACGAAGTATGGGCATCCATGATAAAAACTGCTAGCCGATAATTTCAATATCTTGTGCAGTGCACCATTCCCGTAATGCTAGTTCAGTATGCTCTGCTTCAAATTGATACCATGCTTCAATTTTTTCGGCGTGTTCCAGCAATGCTTTGAACCTTGAATAGGCGCCTTTATGTCGAAAAATCGAACGGACACGGTCATACTCTGACGGCAAGTATTGCTGCACAAAGTCAAAAACCAGCTCGGTACCTAAAGCTAGGTCATTCTTATCAGGAATCGCTAGATATTTCTCATCATCAATATCATCGGGCAACGCCTCTTCGTTATCGCCAAATTCAGAGTAAAAATAGCTTTTACCAGATACTTTGCAAATATATCCTTGATGTTCGAATGGCGAGCCAAAGTTGACCAACTCAAACAAATCCAAGATATCACTGAACTTAATCGCCATTCTGTTCACCTCCTGTTTTCTATTGAGCAGCTAAGGCCTTTACGAGGATAACATAGCTTTTTTCGCGAAACAGAGGATACTGCGTAAAAATTATACAAGAAGTATCCAACCACGCTTGCAGAAACTGGCTTTAGCGACGCTTATCCTTGTTTCTCTGTGCGAAGCACGTCAAAACCAGAGCCAATGCTATGCGCTGACTAAAAGTGGTCCACTTAGGAATATCACCATTTCAAGCCACAACACCATTCCCGCCCCTTATTCTGGGAACCGTACTGTGGATACGATCGAAAGTGTTTGATTAGAGCTCAGGCCAATTGCTTATTGGCCCACGCCAATTTTCGTAGGCCTTCGCCAATGCAATTACTTTTAGGTCTTCAAACCGTGGGGCCACAATCTGTAAGCCAATCGGCATCCCACTGTTAGAGAAACCACAATTGATCGAGGCGGCGGGTTGCTCTCCCATATTCCATGGCACGGTAAACGCGATATGCTCAAACGGTTGCTGAGGATCGTTGGTTGGTGACGCCCATTCTGCCGGATAAGAAACATTGGGATTCACCGGAGAAAGCACTGCGTCAACTTCGGTGAAGACCTCCGCACAGCGGTCTCGCATTGCCAAAGTAGCATCGAAGCCTTTCACTACATCCAGCGGACTGGCGTCTGCCCCCGTTTTTGCCCATTCATAAATATAAGGAAGTATCGATTGGCGCTTCTCATGGCTCAGTTCTAGCATGCTTCCCCAGAAACGGCTGCGCCAAAATACGTCTAAGCCATCTAGCCATTCCCTTTTTAGAACCGGATCTATTTCAACGATTTCGGCACCCTCGCTGGCAAATCGTTGAGCCGCTTCAAGCACTGCGGCTTTCACTTCTGGCTCCGCTTCAATGCCGCACCCCGCATCTAAGAGCAAACCGATTTTCATCCCGCGAACGTCTGCAGGCGGAACATTCCAATCCAACGCTTCGAACTTAAGCGAAGTGGCATCTCGCCAATCTGGTTTTGCTAAAGTTGGCATGACCATCACCGCATCATCAACTGTTTTGGTCATTGGGCCTGCTGAACGCCCCGTATAATAGGGATAAATTGGAATTCGCCCAAGGCTTGGCTTAAAGCCAAACAGTCCGGTCCAGCCAGCAGGAAGGCGAACTGAACCACCGATATCGGTCCCAATATGCAATGGCCCGAAACCTGCTGCTCCCGCCGATGCGGCCCCGGCCGAAGAGCCTCCTGGGTTTTGAGTTAAGTCCCACGGATTACGGCTCAGATGGTGAAAGGTTGACAAGCCAGACGATAACATGCCGTAGTCCGGGCAAGTGGTCTTGGCAAAGATGATCGCACCGTCTTCTTTTAGACGTGCTGCGATTGGGGCGTCTTCGCTTGCTGGGGCTTTATCTGATGCTGCCGTCCCCATCGGGATTGGATCACCTTGGGTGGCAATCAACTCTTTCACGGTAACAGGTACACCGTCGAGCGGACCAAGCGTTTCCCCCTTAAGCCAACGCAGAGTCGACGCTTCCGCCTGTTGCATGGCTTGTTCAGGCTTATAAGCATAAAGTGCGCAAACCTGTGGCTCTATTTTTTCAACCCGCTCAATCAGCCAGCGCATATATTCGGAAGGCGTGGTATCGCCATTGGCATAAGCCTGTAAGAGGGCGCGGGTGTTTAACTTTGAAAAATCGATCATCTTACGAAATCCATCTAATATTAATAGCTTAAGTCGAAAGGTCTTGGCTGCTAAGCGCTCAGAGAGCCATTGGATCTTGCCGACACTTTTTTCGACCAATCTGTTTAAGCGTGGGTTCGGCAGACAGCAGTCGTTTGGTATACGCTTCACGAGGATTATCGAGGACCTGCCGAACCGGGCCGATCTCGACCAACTGGCCGGATTGCATTACAACAACGCTATCGCAAATTTCATCAACAACGCCGATATTGTGAGTAATAAACAGCACCGATATACCGTGCTTATCGCGCATGCTCACAAGCAACTTTAGGATCTGAGCTTGCACCGTCAGATCGAGGGCAGAAGTAGCTTCGTCTGCGACGATTAATTTAGGCTTGGTGATCAGTGCCCGCGCAATGGC
This sequence comes from Agarivorans sp. QJM3NY_33, assembly GCF_050870865.2. Classification (NCBI taxonomy): domain Bacteria; kingdom Pseudomonadati; phylum Pseudomonadota; class Gammaproteobacteria; order Alteromonadales; family Alteromonadaceae; genus Agarivorans; species Agarivorans sp. QJM3NY_33. The sequence continues at coordinate 1,174,421 of NZ_CP194039.2, read as the reverse complement.
GATACGTTGCCGTTGACCACCAGAAAACTCATGTGGATATTTGTCCATGTCGTCAGCGTTTAGACCCACCTCTTCAAGCAGCGCTGCGATACGCGCCCTAAGCGCGTTACCTTTTGGGGCGTTTTCTTCTAGATGAAGAGGTTCAGCGATGATCCGAGATATTTTATGCCGCGGGTCCAAGGACCCATAAGGATCCTGAAATATCATTTGAAAACAGGCGCGCAGGCGGCGTAACTTGGCTGAGGTAAGCGCAAAAATATCTTGGTCTTCAAACAGCACATTGCCATCGCTAGGCTTATCCAACGCCATCACGATACGAGCAAGGGTTGACTTGCCTGAGCCACTTTCGCCAACCACTCCAAGTATTTGTCCCTTTTCAAGGGACAGCGATACATTGTTAAGTGCTTTCACACTGCTATCACCAAGCTTGAACTCACGTGTAAGGCCAATAATTTCAAGAATTTTTTTGCTCATGCCTTACCTTCTGAATTTGGCGTGGTGATTTCAAGCCCCACTCGCACCCGTTGTGGCAAGGCAGAGAGAAGCTTAACGGTATACTCATGACTCGGCTCTCGTAACACCCGTTCGGTTTCCCCTTGCTCCATCTCATTGCCGCGATACATCACCAACGTTCGGTCGGCGATACGAGCAATCACCCCAAGATCATGAGAAATCAAGATCAAGGCAATCCCCAATTCACTCACTAGATCGTCAAGAATGTCCAAGATCTCTGCCTGCACGGTGACATCGAGGGCGGTTGTTGGTTCGTCTGCAATCAACAGATCCGGTTTAAGTGCGAGCGCAATCGCAATCCCAACACGCTGGCGCTGCCCGCCAGACATTTCGTGAGGATAACAATGCATTTTCCGCTTAGCATCGGGGATCCGCACCATCTCCAGCAGGCGAAGCGCTTCCGCACTTGCTTCTCTACGACTGAGATGACGGTGCAACCTTAGGCCTTCGGCAATCTGGCTTCCTACTTTCATCGCAGGATTGAGCGCGGTCATTGGTTCCTGAAAAATCATTCCAATTCGAGAACCACGCAATGCACACAGCTGCCGCTCGGTCATCCTTAAAATATCTTCGCCCTTGAAAAGGATCTCGCCAGAAGCCCTTGCAGTCTTAGGAAGCAAACCAATTGTGGCCAGCGATAATACTGATTTTCCGGAGCCGCTCTCACCAACAATTCCCAGCGTTTCACCTTTGTTGAGCGACAGATTGATGCCATGCACTACTTCATTTTCTTGGCCATCGCCATTTTGAAAACTCACCCGAAGGTCTTTAATATCGAGCATCATGTTGATTGCCCCCTTCTCGGGTCCGTAAGATCGCGTAGCCCGTCACCCAACAAATTAAGACCCAGTACCGCGGTACAAATCGCCAAACCAGGCACCAACACCAGATGAGGGGCGATAGAAAGATAAGTCTGCGCATCTGCCAACATGCGTCCCCAACTCGGCGTGGGAGGCGCGATGCCGAGGCCAAGAAATGACAAGCCAGCCTCGGTCAAAATGCCGAGGCCCGTTTGAATTGCCACTTGAACAATAATTTGCGCCGCAATATTCGGAATCACGTGTTCAATGGTGATCCCGGTATTGGTTTTACCAGCCATACGCGCCGCAAGAATGTAGTCTCGAGCCCATATTTGTAATGCTGCGCCACGGGTCACACGCGTAAACACCGGGATCATAAACAGTGCGATGGCGACAATCGTGGTGGTCGGTCCTCCACCAAGAATTGCTGCCAGCAAAATCGCTGAGAGTACTGGAGGAAAAGCAAATAACACATCATTCACGCGCATCACCAGCGATTCAAATCGGCCTCGTTTACAGGCCGCTGCCACACCAAGCACTGTGCCAATCAACCCGCCGATAGTAATCGCCGAAAAAGCGATCCCAAGAGACACCCAGGCTCCAGCCATAATCATCGACAATTCGTCACGCCCAAAATGGTCAGCGCCGAGCAAACCACCCACTCCCGGTCCTTTCAAACGATTCATGATGTTGATCGCCGTAGGATCGAATGGTGTCCAAATTTGACTAAGGATGGCTGCAATCACAAGCACCGTGGTAATCGAGCCACCAATGATCAGCGACCAAGGAAGACGTTTCATCGGCGAGTCCTCAGTCTTGGGTCAAGTACGGTATACAAGGCATCAACAATAAAGTTAATAATCATCACAATGGCGGCAAAGAATAACACCACATTTTGAATTACAATCAGGTCACGTTGTGCCAGCGCTTGGTAAGCCAGTGTGCCCATCCCCGGTAGACTAAACACATTTTCTACGAGTACAGCTCCAGCGATTAAAACCGAGATTTGCATCCCCAACATGGTCACAATAGGGATCAGGGCATTGGGCATGATATGCCGCCAAAGCGCTTGGTTTGGCGTTGCGCCTTTGGCTCGAGCGGTGCGCACAAAATCCTCATTGGTCACCTCTATCACGGCAGCCCGAGTGACTCGAGTGAGTACCGCCGCCTGCGGAATTGCCAATGCAATGGAAGGGAGAATTAGCGCCTGAAGCGCAGCCCAAAAACCCGCCTCCCAGCCAGGAAAACCACCCGCGGGAAACCAACCAAAACTGAGTGAGATGCCAAGGATCAGTAATAGGCCGATCCAGAAATTGGGAACTGCTATGCCAATTTGCGAGAATAAGGAAGCGAAGATATCAACTATACCGTTGGGTTTTGCGGCAGCAATCACCCCCAAAGGCAGTGAAATCAGCACCGAAAGAAACACCGCCAGCCCAGTCAGCGGCAGTGTCACAGTGAGTCGTTCACCAATCAGCTGCGCCACCGATGTAGAATAAGTATAAGAGTTTCCCAAATCTCCATGTAATAAACCGACCAGCCAGTTTACATAGCGAACCAGAAATGATTGATCTAATCCCAACTGGCTTCGGAGTGCTTCTAATGTATCGGGCGCTGCAGACATACCGAGTATGATTTCAGCAGGATCCCCTGGCACAGCTTCCATCACTAAAAAAATGACAAAAGAGACCACCAGCAGGGTGACGATTAACCCTACCAGCGATTGCATAATATGGCGCATTGGCTCTCACCTTTGAGTGTATGTTGCTCGCTGTTGACTGCGTTTACTTTTGGAACTCGGCACGCTTATTCGCGCCAGTAAGCAGCGCTAACATCGTTCGATGGAACTGGCTCATTGCGCCACATCCCTTGAAGATCTTTTTTCCATATACCGATCTTAGGTGCGGCGTAAAGGAACAACGCCGGCACGTCTTGGGCGAGAATTTGCTGGGCGCGCTTGTATCCCGCAATCCGTTCAGCTTCGCTTGTTGCATCAGAGATGGCCGCCATCACTCCATCAAACTCAGGATTTTGATAATTGAAGTAGTACGGATGGCGTGCATAAATCCCAATATCAAGAGGCTCTGCATGACCAATCACCGTCATATCGTAGTTGGTGTCTTTAAAAACATCCTGAACCCACTTCGCAGGAAACTCGGAGGTTTCGATATTCATGGTCACGCCTATCATAGAAAAGTAGGCCTGCATGATCTCAGCTGCGCGTTCAGCATAGGTTCGGGTCGGCATTTTCATGGTAAAACTGAAGCCATTCGGATAGCCCGCTTCGGCGAGTAGTTGCTTGGCCTTCACTGGATCATAGGGCCATACCCCCGTCAGATTTTCATAACCCGCATCGGACGGGGAAAAATGACTACCAATTGGCGTACCAAAACCTTCGTTAGTGGCATCAATAATGGCTTGGCGATCCGTCGCCATCATCAGAGCCTGACGCACCCGAACATCATTAAATGGCTTTTTAGCACTGTTCATACCAGCAACCACTTCCATACTGGTGGTTCCGATAACGGTATTAAAGGCTTGATTGCGTTTGAACTGACTCACCAACTCTGGTGCGTTAAATTCTGGGATCGCATCAATCCCACCGGAGTTAAGTGCCGCGGCTTGTGCCTGTGGATCGCTAATGAAACGAAAAGTGACTTTATCCAGTGGTGCTGCTTGGCCCCAATAATTGTTGTTTTTGACCAACGTCACCTGATTACCTTTCTTCCAATGAAGAAATTGAAACGGGCCCGTCCCAATTGGATGGGTAGCATTTGTTGCTTCACTTGAGGGCTCAACCATGACCGCAGCAGGAAAACCTAACCAATAAAGCAAATCTGCAGATGGTTTCGACAGTTTGAGAACCAAGGTATCCGCATCGGGCGCCTCAACACTTTTTATCGGCTTATAGAGCACTTTTTGTGGATTAACCGAATCATTGGCAAGTAGTCGATCAAGGGTATATTTCGCGGTCTCCGCATTGAACAATTTACCATTTTGGAAAGCGACTCCATCACGCATATCAAAAGTGTAAGTCAAACCATCATCAGAAATCTGCCAGCTTTCGGCAAGCTGTGGCTCAATGTTGCCGTCTTGGTCAATTGCAACCAAACCTTCAAAAAGGTTTTGCCAAACCACTTGTCCAATGGCCACTGGTGCAGCAACTGTCGGGTCAAGACCAGAAGGCTCTAAGCTCATGCCTAAAATAAGGTCACTGCGTGGCTGAGCAATCACACTGCCCGTCGCAAACAATCCAATGGCTGCTGTCGCAATCAAGAGAGAACGAAAATTACGTATCATAAAACGGAAACCTCTGATAGTGGTTTTAGAAACCCTTTCTGTTCGTTATGCCTTTACCTTGCCCGAGAACGTAGTGTAAATGCAATAAGATTTATTAGCGCACAGTGCAACCAAAACCGTTGCACTGTTTCTAAAGCTTAAGCAATTTTATCGCGGCTTGACCCGTTTAGTCGATGAAAGATCCTTCTAAACAAATCAGCAAGTTCGCTGGCTTTATGGCGAGCCGCGTCAGCCCTAAGCCAACAATTTTTCAGTGAATGCATAACTCATATACTATACCTCTCGCCCCCACTCATTTAACGATTGGCTCGCTGCATCGATTGCGCTTGCTCTGGCAAAAATTCTTCTAGAAAATCGGCTAATTTAGCAGCGGCAAAGCTTGGCGCTGTCGTCATCGCTCGTCCAAGCTGCAGCGCGGTTACGATTTCGGATGCCTCAACAAAAGGGCGAACCACAAGCTCTGCGGCCTTAATTTCACGAATAACCGACATCGCAGGTAAAATCAGCACCGCCGCGCCGCGCAGGGCGAGTTCCTTTTGTAATTCAAGAGACGAGGTTGTAAACACTGCCTCCACAGGCACAAAACCAGCAGAACGTTGGCGCTGGTCAAAATTACGCCGGATCCCAAATGAGTGATCTGGCATCGCAATCGGATGTTGGCGGATCTGCTCTAAGGAAATCTGCTTAAACTTAGCCAGCGGGTGATTAGCTGCCATTATCGCTTCATGGTGAATCGGCAGTTTAAAGCGCACATCCATTTTTGAGTCGGGAGAAGAGAACATCGTGACAGCCATATCGGTGTCACCATTAATCACCGCATTCTTGGCTTCTTGTGCCGATGAAACCGTCACCACAATCGATATCCCTGGATACAGCTTATAAAATTCCGACAACGCAGGAGCCAAGATGGCATTAATTGCTGCGCCGTTAATATGGATCGACACATGACCACGCTTAAGACCTCGCAGATCATCGATCACTTGGCGGGCATTATCGAGATCACGCATCATACTTTTAGAGCGAGTCGCTAGCAGCTCCCCTGCTGCGGTTAACATAATACCTCGCGCACCTCGGGTCACTAAGGGCGCACCAAAATAGTGTTCCAAATTTTCCAGCTGGCGACTAATCGCGGTCGGAGAAACCCCTAAAGTTTCCGATGCCTGTCGAATCGAACGTGAACGAACCAGCTCATTGAAATAAGTAATAGCCTGAAGCTTCATATCATTCTCTGAAATGAGTGATGCGCTCATTCAATCGAAGTGGTTTGCCTCAGGCAAGTCTTTTTTACATGATGGGAAGCACATTCAATGCGTGCTCGCTTAGCCTATCCCAGCTAGAGCGTGCGCTTCAGAGCACAAATCACGATGCTTGAACCGCTATCGATAGGCGCAGGTTTCTGATCGACCCCGCTATCTAGGGGAATTGTAAAACTCAGTTTGGAGCTTATAAATCGAGAAATACCCTTTAATACTTCACTAGATATCCCATTCCAATAACGCCAAGTATGCCCGCCTTTAGCGGTGTGACAACTAAACCCGCCAAGATACGCCCCGCCACCTAAGAGCTGCCAGAGCAAGTAACACAGCCATGACTCCACTGCCACTGGTAGACGCCGCTAATCTGCCGTTGCTAGACTGAGAATACCTCCTGTAAGCTCTACTGGCGGCAACACCCAGTTGATTGACTGCACTTGAATGCTGCCTCAAATACCATCGGCTAGCGTTCAGTTGCATTGTTGCTGGCTGACGGAAAAGAGCGGCTTGATACGACGACCACTACCATGACCGTCGGCAGCATCAATGGAAGAAATCACTTGCCAAATCCCCGCATAATTAGCACAAAAGGTGCACGCTCTTGTAGGAGCACACTCTTGGATCTACTCAAACATGCCCACAGTGCGAGTACAGGCACTTAACCATGCCAACGCAATCATCGCTAAAAAATTACAACGTATTGAATTAAATGACTTTTTAATTATCATCCGCACGAGTAACACATCACTCTGAAGCAAACTCTCTTCGATTTATTGACATAGAGAGCAATAAATCACTATGGCGCAATTCATTTGGCGAAACTGATCCCCCTATTCTTGGCCCCCCAAAGCTAGATATCGAGCGGATGAGTGGGCCTGTATCCAACGGTATTTTCCCTCCGTCGGACACCAAGCTTATCTTCACCTCGATTACTTTGCTGATTATTAATTAGCCAACTAGGGTTAGTAAAATAACCCAGGAGATAGCAACAATGGAAAACCTACTAATATTCAACTTTGATGGTACAGATAACGAACCTGCAGATGCAATGCAAGACAAGCGAGACAGTGGTGTTATTGAAGATGACAGCATAACCAATATCCTCAAACTACATTTACTGCTTGGCGGCAATTTAAGAGATCACAATGGGAAAAGCGACTTAGGTAAGCACTGTGTCAGCTTTTATTACAAAGGCGTGGGAACCTATGGAAATTACTTTGAACGTAAATTTAATGCCGGCTTAGCCTTGGAAAATTCAGATGTGAAAACCATTTTAGCCTCTGCCAAGCAAGACTTTGCCAAACACTATCAGCTGCATCCCCCCGAACAGGTTCTAATTACTGGTTTCAGTCGCGGGGCTGCACTAGCGCGACGTTTTGCCTCCATTATTTCACGTGATTATCCCAACGCCAGTTTCAAGATCATCGAAGTGGTATTTGATACCGTAGCCTCCATTGGACTGCCCAACTTGAAAAAATCCGAACGCCCCAGCACTGACGTTGTTTTTGAATATGGTCATACTCTCCCAAACAAAGTTTGCCATGCACTGCATATGCTATCACTTGATGATAAACGGGCCGCCTTTCAGCCGACCTTAATGAATATCGATAAACGAGTAACCGAAATATGGTTTGCAGGCGCCCATTCCGACGTCGGTGGTGGGTATAATTATGATGGCTTATCCGATACCAGTTTACGCTTTGCCATGGATTGGCTGGAGAACCTCGACGACTTAAACATTCAATTTAACAGCCCCTCCACCATCGATTACTTAAGTATTTTCCCCGATAACTCCCGCTTAAACATTAGTATCGATGACATGTTAATTGAACCCTATTGCTACGGGGTGAATCATCAACAGCAACGCGGCCTTTTAGCAACATTTTTCACCGTTGATGACCGCTTGTGCTGCGCCTTAGAAAATGACCAAGTATCACCCAACATCAAGCCGAAAGTTCACATTTCCGTCGCTTTACGCATCGCTGGGGATCGTAATTATCGCCCCAAATCGCTAAAAAATGTCTCACACCAAATCATGTATGACCCTTGGCGCACCGCACCAGAACCATCTCAAGGGACCGCCATTCATGAACTCGGCTTATTAAACAACTATCAACTGGCCGATCAGCCCATCACAAGCAAAGTATTAGCGCATCGAAAATACAATCATACAGGGATCATCTTAGTGAAAGGCAAACAGTATTTAATTGAGAATACCCATCAAGCTCGTTGGAAAGACGGCAATTTGCAAGAGGTTGATGGTGAGGGCTGGGATCGCAGTGATGTGAAACTGGGTCTAGGCGAGCTTCCCATACAAATTAGTGAGGCATATCGGCGGGTGCCAGATGCCGATTGGTTTAGTTTATGCGCCACTATTCATGACAGTGATGAGGACGCCTTCTATGTGGGTAATCGGATCCAGTTCACGGCCACCAAGACCGGAGAGTTATGTTTATTTGCCAACGACTTAAATAGCTACTACGGCAACAATACGGGCCATCTGCGGGTTCAAGTGCAACGTCTATAAATCAAACAAATAATACGACCTTCGCGCGACTTAGGGCTCGCGCTTATCAATAATTTTATTTATAATACGATAGTACTTGCTGTTTGGAAATGACTCATTGATTACAACAACCCCTAATCCTATCTACGTGGCTAACCCCGAACGCTACCAAAAGATGCAATATCAGCGTTGTGGACAGAGTGGTGTACAACTTCCCCGACTTGCGCTTGGCTTATGGCAAAACTTTGGCTCAAGCGATCCACTGGCAAATGCTCGAAACCTATTGCGAACCGCCTTCGACTTAGGCATTAATCACTTTGATTTAGCTAATAACTATGGTCCTAGTTACGGGGCAGCAGAACAAACCTTCGGCAAAATCCTGCAACAAGACTTGGCTGGCTACCGCGATGAACTATTTATTTCCAGTAAGGCTGGCTACGATATGTGGCCAGGCCCCTATGGCAGTGGCGGCTCGCGTAAATACTTAGTATCGAGCTGTGATCAAAGCCTAAAACGCACAGGATTAGATTATTTTGACGTGTTTTATCACCACCGACCAGATCCCGAGACTCCGCTAGAAGAGACCATGCAGGCTCTCGATTATTTAGTGCGCTCGGGTCGCGCCCTATATATCGGGATTTCCAACTATTCTGCCGAACAGACCGAACAAGCAGCGGCTATTTTAAAGCAGCTCGGCACACCGCTGCTGATTCACCAGCCACGTTACAATCTGTTTGACCGCTGGATAGAAGATGGCTTGTGCCATGTCTTAAAACAACAGGGTATTGGCAGCATTGTTTTCTCGCCACTGGCACAGGGGGTTTTAACGGATAAGTACTTAAATGGGATCCCTGAAAACTCACGAGCATCGCGCAACGAGATCATTCATCTAAAACAAAGCGATATTTCTGCAGAAAAAATAGCCAAAGTGGCGGCGTTAAATCAACTTGCGGAAGCTCGTCAACAAAGCCTTGCGCAAATGGCCATCGCCTGGACCCTGAGTAATGATGCAGTCACTACCTGCCTAATCGGGGCGAGTCGCACCGAACAACTCTACGATTCGGTGAAAGCCCTTGATAAGCTAGACTTTAGCACTGAAGAATTATCAAGCATTGAATATATACTGGCGGGGACTGCACTTTGAAAGAGAATTATGCTCTCAATATTAAATCCAGCTCAAGTCACATTATTGACAAATAAGCCATAAAATACTTTAATTCTGGACTGCATATATTTTTTATTTAGTTAGAATAAAATTAAAGTCATTTTACATAATTACAACAACAATAAGTACTAAACGCTTAAATCGATTAGGGGCCTCGGCCCCTTTTATTTGCGCTGTGGAAAGCTTTTGAAGCTTAACCGACCTGGCTTAATAAAGCTCTGCGATATTCAACGATATCCTCAATCGTCAATACAGGCATACCATGTTGCTGGGCAAACTGAACGATTTCAGGTAATCGCGCCATTGTGCCATCCGCTAGGGTGACTTCACACAAGACACCCGCCGGTTTAAGCCCTGCTAAAATCATCAAATCGACCGTACCTTCGGTATGTCCTCGGCGAGTAAATACTCCGCCAGGTTGGGCTCTCAGTGGATATACATGACCAGGGCGAGCTAAATCACTCGGCTTGGCATCATCAGCAATCGCAGTTTGTATGGTGGTCAGTCGATCGGCCGCAGACACTCCGGTCGTCACCCCTTGTTTTGCTTCGATGCTCACAGTAAAGGCGGTACCAAACTGGCTAGAGTTATCGCTCACCATGGGCGGTAAATCGAGAGCCTTGATTTTATCATCGTTTAAACACAAGCAGACGATGCCACTACATTCACGAATTAACATCGCCATTTGTGGCTGAGTTAACGACTCAGCGGAAAATATTAGGTCGCCTTCATTTTCACGGTCTTCATCATCGACCACCAGTACGCCTTGGCCTTTGCGAAGCGCATCAAGCGCAGCATCAACACGTTGATTAGAATTGCCATATTGGGCAAGTAAAGACTGATTCATGGTTAAAATCCTTTAATAACAACATTAGGTTTTCCAGAATCAGGGCACGCAGGAATTGAAACATAAAGTGACACTTTATGCTTTTTTATCTAAAGCAGCACCAATCCAACAACACAGCAATAAGCTTACGCTTAGTTGCCGTACTGCAAATACTACTTGTTGATTCTCTTCCATCCGGACTGATTACAGCACAGCTGCAAATTACCGTCGGCTCTGGATTTCGCTTGAGTCATGGACTCAATCGGCACCAGATCTGCTGACCCCAGAATCAACTGGGCGCTCGCGGGCTTTTAAGAAAACTTAACTACCGCCGGTGGGGAATTTCACCCCGCCCTGAGAATGTTCTGGCACAACGATACTGTGCCAGACCTAATGGTGCACCTAAATTGGCCCAAAAACAAGTAAGGGCCCTAAGGCCCTTACTGCTCATGATGAAGAAATTTTTCTGCTATACCCGGCGGTAAGGCAGATAAATCGGCTCCCACATATGATCGGCAATTTCACGCTCTATATCTTTGCCACTAAGGCAGCCATCTGGATCGGTCTCTTTAATTTGTTTCAAAATTGCTTTAGCCACAAAACTAGAGACTTCTTTTAACTCTCGCATTCTTGGGAATACACAACCACTGTCTAGATCTTCTTGCGAAACATACTCAGCTAACGCAAACGATGCGGTGGTAAACATTTCCATGGTGATTTTTTTCACCCCAGAAACGATGGTTGCTAAGCCCACAGCAGGGAAAATGAATACGTTGTTTCCCTGACCAATGCGGTAGCGCTGACCATTGTGTTCTACATCATCAAAGGGGCTTCCGGTTGCGACAATGGCTTGGCCATCGGTCCAACGGTAGACTTCTTCGGGCAAGACTTCACAGTTGCTGGTCGGGTTAGACAAAGGAAACACCATTGGCCGCGAAGTATAATCGAGCATTTTCTTCACATGACTTTCTTTAAATGCCCCGCCGACACCACTACAACCAAGTAACACGGTCACCGCAACGTTATCGATCAGTTCACTTAAACTGGCCTTTCCGGCTTCGGCCAAAGGCCAATCCTCGGCAAATCCAATTGGTTTGGCGTAACGCTTTTTATAATCATCTAAACCTTCGCGGTTATCAAACACCACGCCGCGAGAGTCTAAAATATAAATTCGGTCACGCGCATCTTGATGGCTTAAGCCCTCTTTGAGTAAACCCGCAAAAATTTGATCGGCAACGCCGACCCCACCAGCGCCTGCGCCATAAACCGCATACACCTGGTCAGCCAAGGTTTCACCCTTAATTTTGGTTGCACCAATCACCCCAGCCAATACCACCGATCCGGTGCCTTGAATATCGTCATTAAATGAAGGTAATACATCTTCATATTTTGAAAGATTATCGAAGGCATTCGATTTACTAAAATCTTCCCATTGCAAAACGGCTTTAGGAAAATGTAACTTAGTTTGCGCTACAAACTTTTCGATGAAATTCTGGTATTCCTCACCTCGCATCCGCTTCTTCGGCATCCCCAAGTACATAGGGTCTGCCAATAGATCTTGATTATCCGTTCCCACATCAAGAGCCACCGGTAAACAATGTGCAGGATGAATGCCTGCCCCTAAGGTATACAAAGACAACTTGCCAATCGGGATCCCCATACCACCGATGCCTAAATCACCCAAACCAAGGATCCCTTGACTGTCGGTCACGACAATAATTTTAATTTCTTTGCCGGCAAAATGGCGTGCCATTTCTCCCATGTGATCGATGTTATCTGCGGTCACATATAAACCACGGGCTTTTTGATAGCGATGGCTAAATTCTTGACAGGCTTTACCCACGGTTGGGGTATAAATGATCGGCGTCATTTCTTCAACATGGCGTGAAATCAAGGCATAAAACAGGGTTTCGTTGCGATCTTGCAGAGCCCGTAGATATTGATATTTTTCAATATCACTACAAGCACTCAAAAAGCCTTGATAGACTCGCTGCAACTGATCATCGAAAGTTTGTGGCTTGGGAGGTAACAGACCATTTAAGTTAAAGGCTTCTCGCTCTTCGTAGCTAAAGGCAGTACTTTTATTCAAAGTGCGATCGTTCAGTAGTGCGGTTCCAGAAATTGAAACTGGGCGAAATTCGTTACCATTTTCGTCTTTCCAGCGTAAATATTTACCTGTAGGCATGTTGTCCTCCGAGACAGCGCGTAAGAAAAGATAGAACAAAGTTAAATAGTAAATGATCCCACTACATCTGTACGCTATTTCATTCAAAAATCGTCTAAATTTAATCAACTAACAAATAATTTGCCGTCCGCGCAGTCCTTTTTGAGATGATTCGCAAGATCAGGGGATAAATATTGAAACAAGGCAGCACTTAGCGGCTAAAATCACCTTCAAACGAAATCAAACTCGATTTAATTAGCCAGTGCTATACACCAATGTGTGCCGACTGATATACAATTAGCCATCTCCACTTTTTAGCAACCCCCACATTGAAACAATCACTGTTTGAAGTAAAAAGAAACTTCATTATTAAACTTGGCAAAGCTCTGCATAAATACGGCACCCCAGCCTTTCGTTTAGAGTCTCATCTACGAAATGTTGCGGAAACTCTTGGCTTGGACGGCTACTTTTTAGTCACTCCAACCTCACTCACCTTTGTACTTTGGGCGCCCGATGATACCCAAGAATACAATTACGTGATGCGTGTCAAGCCCGGTGAAATCGATTTGGGTATGCTCGCCAGAACCAACCAACTGGTGGAAAAGGTCAGCAACCAACAAATCACGCTCGGCGAAGCGATGGACAGCCTCAACAAATGGGCGCAATTTCCCGAACCCTATCCGCCAATGATCATGCTTGGGGCCTACGCGATTACTGGCGGCGGCTTTGCGATGTTAATGGCTGCCGATTGGCTCACCATTTTATGTGCCAGCCTATTAAGCATTGTCTGTTATTACTTAGCCCGACAGGCAGAACGCTCAGACGATTTTTCAGAAGCCTTAGAACCCGTTGCCGCCTTGGTCTGTTCCTTTGTCGCGGTGTCGCTAGGCCAATTTTTGCCCGAGCTTGATATCGGCATTGTTATCTTATCTTCCATCATCATCCTGATCCCCGGCTTATCGCTTACACTTGGGCTCACCGAGCTGGCCGCTCGTGAATTAATGTCGGGAACTGCGCGAGTAATGGATGGCAGCATGGTGTTATTTAAACTGTATTTTGGTGCCGTGTTAGGGATGGCGATTGGTTCTCTGGTCTGGGGACAAGTAGATTTACATCAATACGCCACCAGTACCTGGTGGATTAAATGGTTGGGAGTTTTACTGCTCTCTCTTGGCCTAAGCATTGTGTTTAAGATGCGCAATAAAGATATGATTTGGGGCTTATTGTCGGGAGCTATCGCCTATGCATCCGCATTACTTGGCAGTGTCTATTTAGGCGACGCCTTAGGCCCCTTCGTGGGCGCTTTCGTGGTGACGTTATATGCCAACTTATTTGCCAAACTCACCAAATCCCCCGCATCAGTGGTACTGCTACAAGGGATTGTGTTGTTAGTCCCAGGCAGCAAAGCCTACCTTAGTTTAAACTCTATGGTATTTGGCGAATCATTGGTCAGTATTCCCAACATCGGCTCACAAACCTTCTTAATTTTCATGTCGATTGTTGGGGGGATCTTATTTGCAAATGTGGCAATTCCGCCACGCAGTTCTTTGTAGCCACACCTTTTAAGACATCACAGTGAGAGGCGCACCGCGCCTCTCACTGATTGAGTCCAGGCTGGTTTCATCAAACAAGCTTTTAATTTCCCCAAATTTCACCAATATACTCAGGATGATCGACAAATGGATTACGGTTCCCCTGAAAAATAAATGCGGCGTCGTTTCGGTCTCGCTCTTTCTGACTCACCGGATCGGCGTTATTCCAATTTTTCAACATTTGCAGTGTCCAAGCTTCAAAGACCTGCTCACTAGAGCCATCTAATACAGCGTTGCCATAACGACTATTGTTTTCCCAGTTGGCAATTAAATTTTGATAGCGAGTCGCCATATAAAAGTAAGCGCGAGCGATATCACCTTTAAACTCATCAATCGGTTCAAATACCATTCCCGAATAACCAAGGCCAGATGCCGCAGAGCCGAGCTTGGAGCCATTTTTACTAGTATAAGTCGCGGTTCCAACTTCCCCATAGGGATAGCTGCTGCGGTAAGCGTTCACTTTACCATCGGTAGGGAAAACATGATGGATGTCGGTATTCATCGGAGAAACAGCGCCACCAAACCAGCTTCGAGGAAAAGAATGCTCACGGTTATAACAATCTCCTTCGCCAGTGTAGGAACCACATTGATCACTGCTTGGCGTAAAGAGATAGGGATCACTAGCACTCGGACGCTCGGAGTAAATATCAACAATGCTAGCGTCGTTTTCATAATACTGATCTTGCTCATAAGTGCTGTAAAACGACCACAAAGCACTATAGCTTTGCGAGCGGTGCTCTTTAATGAGCTTATAAAGAGCAGTTTTAAGTGCATCACCGCTTAGGCCCGCAGTCGCCGCATAATAGCTATCAGTGTGACTCGAAGAATAACCACTGCCAGCAGAGCTGTCAGAACTAAAGCTAAAGTTGGTACTTTCAGAGCTGGTGAATTCTCCACCGCTAGCTAAGCTTGAACCGTTTGCTGTGAGACTATAACTGCCACTCCCATAACCGCAACAGATCCCATCATTGTAACTATCG
This sequence comes from Agarivorans sp. QJM3NY_33, assembly GCF_050870865.2. Classification (NCBI taxonomy): domain Bacteria; kingdom Pseudomonadati; phylum Pseudomonadota; class Gammaproteobacteria; order Alteromonadales; family Alteromonadaceae; genus Agarivorans; species Agarivorans sp. QJM3NY_33. Next base: position 1,159,322 of record NZ_CP194039.2, on the reverse strand, counting down.
TCGATAATAAAGCTGTAATCACCATCCTCAAGACATAGGGTCTCGGTGTACTGTTTATTGCTACTATAATCACTACCACTGGCGACTAAAATATTACCACTCAATACTTTCCAGCTTGTTTCTGAAGCGTAATTATCAGTCAATAACGACAGATTCAGACGATGAGCACTACATGTATCTGCGGCGAATACTGCTTGCGAAGAAAAAAGTAGAGCGAACAGCAAAGCTCCCCATAAGCGTAATTTTTTCATCTGTTCATCCAATCCCTTGGTTATACCCATCTCACTCATTATCGGTTCATCTTGCTGGCCTAAATCAGCGCCAACAGCGTTACATATTTTGTAATTAGAACCACTAGTTACTGTACTTTACGCCTGATTATCGACAGATTTATTCTGCGCAATAAGTTTAACGGCGAACCTTTGCAAGCGCGTTTCTGAACAGCGATTGATCCACTCTGTATATTGACCGCTCAAAATTTGAGCATAGCAGCCACCAAAACCTGACCAATCGGTTGACAATTTATTTGCCATGCTCATCACATTTAATTGAGTTTTAATCGATATCTAGCTGCTATTTTGTGGTGTTTAACAACAAGCTGACGGTAGCGATACAGACAAGCAATTCGCACATTGCCTAAATCTGCTCAAAACTCTCTCCTCACCTCGGGATTCTTCACCTTAGGATAAGCCCAGAGTAAACATATCAACAAAAACCAATGGAGAAATCAGCCAGAGTATTTGATCATTCGCGAGAGTTCCGGATAATAATCAACTCTTTCACCTAATCTGTTGTCAATATGCGCCTTGATAAATTTATTTGTAAAAGTACCAACTTAACAAAAATCGAAGCAAGCCAACGGATTCATTCAGGCCAAGTGCAGGTAAATGGCGATATCGCAAACAATGAAGCGACTCAAGTTCATGAAAACAACATCATCCTGTTGAATGGCAACCCGCTCAAAACACGACCTTTTCGTTACATCATGATGCATAAACCCGCGGGAGCCATTTGTTCCAACATCGATGAAGTTTATCCATCATTGTTCAACTATTTAGATCTTGAAAACGTCGCCGAACTGCATATTGCGGGACGTTTAGATGTCGATACCACAGGGATGGTTTTAATCAGCGATGATGGACGTTGGTCATTTAATATCACGCGGCCAAGCCAACACTGCAGTAAAGTGTATCGGGTGGGTTTATCAAAAAAAATAACGGAAGACGCCCGCTCTCTGTTTAAAAGAGGCATTCAATTACAAGGGGAACCACAACTCACCCTGCCTGCTCACTTAGAATTAATTACGCCAACCGAGGTGCTGTTAAGCCTCACCGAAGGTAAATTCCATCAGGTAAAACGGATGTTCGCGGCCGTGGGTAACCGAGTGTTGTCTTTACATCGAGAAAAAATTGGCGAAGTTAGCCTAGATATTAAGACTGGGCAATGGCGTGATTTAACAAACGATGAGATCCAATCATTCACCAAGTAAACCCGCCATTTCAAATTACTTCCCAATGCGCCAAGTGCTTAAAATTACTGTTTTAAATCAACGAAATATAGAGTGACAAATCATAAAATATAGCCTAAACCGCTCACCTATTGTTATACACTCTGATCCACACGCTTCGCTACGCTTGCCTGCCAATCGACGTTGCATTGACACAACATTCACACTTAGGATTTATATGAACGCTCATTATGATGAAAAATATCAAGCCGTTTTGCGATATCACGATATTCCTGGTGAAAAGCTCCCCATTCTATTTATCCATGGTTTAGGATGTGCCTCATCAAGTGACTACCCTAGCGTAGTTGCAAATCAATATCTGCTTGGACATCGCTGTATTATGGTTGATTTATTTGGCGCTGGATTTAGCGATCACCCGCCAACATTTGCTTACTCTGTCGAGGCGCATGCCAAAGCGCTACTGGGACTAATTGAAGCCATTAAATTAACTAAATTTGCAGTTTTTGGACATAGTGCCGGTGGAGCAATCGCAATAGCGCTGGCGTCTCTGAGCCAAGAACGCGTTGAAAAAATTATACTCTCAGAGCCAAATTTAGATACTGGCGGTGGTTTTTTTAGTCAAGGCATCGCTAATCAGCCCTTAGCCGATTATTGCGAGCATGGTCATCAGCAACAAATTCAAGATTGTATCTCAAATGACAACCATGTTTGGGCGGGAACAATGCAGGTTGCCAACCCTCGCGCGGTGCATCAACTATCGAGTTCTCTGATGACGGGTTCGATTCCGTCATGGCGACAACAATTGATCGCGTTTCCACGCCCCAAAATGGTACTCTTTGGGGAATACTCATTGCCCGATGATGACTATACCAAGCTTCCTAAAGTGGGCGTTCAAGTGGACGTCATTCCCGAGTCTGGTCACTCCATGTTGTGGGAAAACCCAAGCGCGGTCGCCAAAACAATTGCAAATTTTATTCTTTAAAAACAGTCTTATCCGATACGCTGACGCACTCGAAGCGTCAGCTTAAACCCTCACATCCCAGTTGATCACGCTTTGCGAAACTAATGCAACGTTCACCAGACCAATGCGCAACCAATCTGATTGATTATGTGAGCAACTTATTACGCAACATAAATCTACCGATAACAAGGCATGAAGAGCAGTAACGAGTGACTCTAATTACAAGATACATTACGCAGTTAACGATGATTTAGGCCTGCAAAAATGAACAAATAATGAGTTAGATTAGTATGAGTTGAAGAATGATTACTAACCAATAGTGTTTGTCGAGTTATCGCAACACTCACGTGCTTTTGCCCCAAAACGAGTTAACTTATTTTTTTGGGGAGCTGTTAGTCTCGTTTTTATCATTTAGTTTTGGATCGATCTGTTAGTGAGGGTTTCGCCCTGACGGCGATATACTTTTCTTTGCTGGCCAAAGAAAAGTATACAAAAGAAAGGCCACCCAGCACCTTCTTAGATCCTCCGTTGCTCACTCACAAGGGCGTTGAAGTAACTTGCTACGCTCAAACAGACTTCAACTTTGCTCCCTTGTTCATTTGCGCTACTTGGCGAAGATGATGGGATTTAAAAGCGTAATCTTGGCTATCGAGAGTGTGAAAGGTTTTTGTTTTTAGAATGGGTGTCTTGTTTATTCTGTTGTTTATTGCTCAGTTTAGTTTAAGCACAATTGTGCAACAGCCTGTTGCACAAATCAGTCTGAGCAACTTTTGCCCCATTCCGTGTTACGCCTTCTAACGAACAACGCAATCACCCATGTTTCTTTCCATACCAAAACAATGGTTTTGAATCAGATTTTACGATCCAAGTTTAATCACCAGCTAGAATGCAAAAACCTGTTCGATGGTCTTGTCAAAAATCATCTATTTTGCAACTTGAACCAAGCACTCTAAAGGGCTTTTGACGCCCGTGGTATGACGACCGATAACATGCGTGTAAATCTCAGTCGTTGTTACATCCTGATGGCCAAGTAATTCTTGTATAGTTCTTAAATCAGTCCCTTGTTCTAATAAGTGGGTGGCAAAACTGTGCCTAAAGGTATGGCAACTTGCAGGCTTATTTATACCGGCATTACGCACGGCTTTGGTGACTGCTTTTTGGAGCACACTATGATGAATATGATGGCGTTTGAGCTCACCTGTTCTAGCGTCGATACACAGGCGAGTTGAAGGAAACAAAAACTGCCAAGAAAACGACCGTTGAGAATGTGGATACTTACGGGCTAACGCGTAAGACATCGTCGTTCCAGCATTATGTAGACTCATATCGTGAGCAAAAACACTTTTGCTCAGGAGAATGTTATCGCGAAGCTTTGGGATCAAGTTAGGGGGTAACAAAGTCACGCGATCTTTATTTCCTTTGCCTTGCCGTACGGTGATTGTATTTTGATCAAAATCTAAGTCTTTAATCCGTAATCTCAAGCATTCACTGAGTCTTAGTCCCGAACCGTAAAGCAGTGAAGCCATGATCTGATAATCCGCGGGTAAATTCGCAATCACTTGGCTCACTTCAGCTCGAGTAAAAACTACGGGAATGTTGACTTGTTTTTTCGCGCGTTTCGCCTGAATTCCAATCATTTCGATACGTAGTACTTTGTTATAGAGAAACATTAAGGCATTAAATGCGATGTTTTGAGTCGCCGGAGCGACTTGCCTATCGACCGCTAGATGAGTTAGAAATCGTTCAATATCAGCAGCTCCGAGCTTTGCTGGGTGCTGCTTGTGATTAAAATACAAAAAACGTTTTATCCAATGCCAATAGGTTTGCTCGGTGCGAATACTGTAATGGTGCTGATAAATCGTATTTCTAAATCGCTGCTGGAGCCGCAATGGTGTGTTTGACATGTTGCGCACTTTTTGTCTGTATATATATACAGTATTTTTAGTTTCGTTTGCGTCATTTGTCAAAGTAATCAATGATAGAAATGGATCGATGATTGATTGATTCCGAGTAAAAAACTAAGGTAGACAATGGGTTAATATCAAATCATAAATTGATGAGCGAACGTGATGAAGATCATGTTTTTTGTGATAGGACGCGCGCTCATTGAATGGGATAGACCGCACGTGCGGCCTACTTAGCGTTATAACTACTAAGGAAGGTTGTCATTAGACGCTATATTTTAGTTACACCATTATTGTTTCTTTTAGGTTGTATTTCGTCTGTAGACCTAACTGAGAGTAATGAAGCCTCCAAAATAACCAATCAATGCTTTGAGCTCGTACAACCTGCGTTTGTGTACGAGGGGCGCTGTGCTGATTTATCGGGATTTAATGATAACAGTGAGCTTTGTAACAGCATTCAAACGATGGGAGAAGGTGTATTCCCAAAAAACTGGGAAAACTATCTGCAACAGCGAGATTCATTCGACAAAACGCATTTTGATAAATTGGCATTCGAAAAACAAAGAACTATGCTGTTTTCTCTTGATGCAGGAACTAAGGTCACTATAACTAGAGTGGTCCATCATGGATGGGGAGCTGATGGAAGGTATTGGGTTTTTCGAGGTAACCTGATCCATAATGGCAAATCAATTGAAGTTGAGTTGCCATCTTTTAGTAAAGTTCACCTAATGCCTTATTGGTTAAATGGACGTTCTAAAAGTATCCCAGAGTTAAATAGTAAGTTTATAGGTTCGTGTAAAACGTAGTTATAACAAATAAGAATAGGTGTCGCGTAGCCGCCACCTTATTCGGGTGTTGAACAAGCCCGATGCTCCCTTCTATAGTAAATAACGGTATTGATGTTGGCGGGGCCAAGGCCTTGTTACTTTTTACAAGGCGAGTTTGGCTAAGACTGGGTGAATGGCGTTAAGCTTTTACCTGTCATACATGATGCTAAGCTGTTATTTTTTTTATGTATTCATCCTCATGTTAAGCCCTGCCATTCTCCTTATCCTGTTCGCCTTTCGGCTAGCTCGTTCGACTCACGCCTGTGCAGTGCATGGGGTGCTGGCAGCAAGGGCATGGCCGGGTCGCGCTGTGCTTGTCGGTTTGGAGCGCGGCGAGGTTCACGCGTTGCGGCACTCGCAGGAGTAACTGAATGCGCCGCAATATGTGTTTGGCGTTGCCCCGTAAAAAACCATAATCTCTCACCCGCTGTAATCCCTTGGGCAATACATGCGCCAAGATAAGCCTTAAGAACCTTAAGGTAGGCAAGGTGCGGATTTTGGTGGTGTGGCTTTGGCTATCTAGATACCTAAAACTCACTTGGTCGTTATTGGTACTGATGATGTCGTTATCGGATAAGATCCCGCGATACAAGTAGCGAGATAAGTACTGTAGCGCGGGCAGCCCAAAACCTACGTTGCGACAATCGACCACCCATTTGGTGGGGATATGCGGGGGCAACTTGATGTTTGGGTGTTGATTGAGCGCATCTAGCATTCTCCCTCGCCATACCTTGGCCAGCGCAAAGGCGTTAAACAAGTACTTCTTGTTGCAGTGATGCCACTGCTGCTTCGCACGGTGATAGCGCCCACCGGCCACCAATACATGTAAGTGGGGATGCAGGTTACGCTGGCGGCTATGGGTATGCAGTACGGCGGTAAACCCTAATTCCCCCTGGTTCTGGCGTTTGGCAAAGTCCTTTAACAGGCTTGATACCACCTTGAACATGATTTGGTATAAGGCTTTAGGCTGCACGCGGGCTAAAGCCCTTAGCTCATGAGGCAGGGTGAAGGTCACCATAAAGTAAGTCGTGGGTAGCAGCTTGTGTTGTTGGCGAGTTAACCAGCCAGTGGTGCAATGGTGTTGGCACTGGGGGCAATGCCTATGGCCGCAAGACAGCGTCAATTGGTCTTGATGCGGGCAATGTTCACACTGCCAAAGGCTGTGACCTTGTTGCTCAGTTTTACAACGCAGCATGGCATACATTGCCCGTTTAGCATCCGCCCTTAAAAGCGGTGCAAGCTCGGCCTCATGTTGGTGAAGTAAATCAATAAAGGTGCTCATGGTTACGGCCACATGAGTGTGAGAGAGTCAGTGAGTTTATTCACTGCCTTTACGGCATCTAATTGCTTCACTTGGGTCAACTGGGTATAACGTGCAGTGGTATTTAAACTGGCGTGTCCCAGCAAGTGTTGCAAGGAGCGTAAATCCAAGCCTTGTTCAAGCAGATGGGTGGCATAACAATGGCGCAGCGAATGCGGGCTAATAGGTTTATGAATACCGCAATCGCGCAATACCCGCTTCAAGGCTTTTTGTACGCCGCCTTTATCCATAGGCACATCCACCTGTTTACCTTGGCGTGGAAACAGCAGACGAGCATGGCGATGGCTTTGCCAATGGTGACGTAAAACCTGAAGGGTGCGACGCGGCATGGGCACGAAGCGGTCTTTGCCGCCTTTAGCATCCCGCACATGGATTTGCATGGCCTGACTATCAATATCATGAATACTTAAGTGTAAGCCCTCGCTCAATCGCAGCCCCATGGAATACAACACCAAGAAGAAGACTTGATAGCGCGGTTGCGACGTCATGCTTATCACTAAGCCGACTTGCGCAGGGCTTAAGATATCGGGTAAGCGCTTCACTTGAGGAGGCTTCACAATGTTTAGCCACTGCCATTGTTTCTCGAGGGTGTAGCGATAAAAAAATTGCAAGCCATTGCGGTCTAGCTTCACGGTGCTCCAAGAATGGCTGCTAATGAGTTGAGCAAAATAGGCCTTTAAATCAGCGGTGCTTAAGGTATCGGGGGAGCGGTCAAAGTGGGCAGAAATCCGACGTACCGCACGCGAGTACGCATCAATGGTGGCTGGTCGTTTCCCTTGTAAGGTTAAATTGGTAAGGTGTTGTTTATATAAAACATGATAACGATGTTGTTGGGTAGGGTTCATGCTGCATACTCCGGTTCATCACGACCGATTGGCCGTGTCACATTGAGTATGAGATATCAGGTGCTATGCACTCTGCCGCAGAGCGGCTTCGTTCAACAAGGCAATTAAACGGAAAATTTACAGTTGGCTGTTTTTCGTTCCTCAAACATTTTAGCCAACTATAATTTTCCGCTTATTGCGGCGTTATAACTACTGGATAATATGAGTCAAACTGTCGAAATTCATGATCAAATATGGAATGTTGAAGATATCCAACAGAATGTAGATTGGTCTAAGCAACAGAAATGGACATTTACTGATTTTACTGTAGAAAATGACCATGAACATTGTTTAATTTGTTATTGGACTATTTTCAAATCATCTGAAGCTGATTCAGGTAAAGCCTATAAGTTTAACAATAATTGGTTGTGCCAAGAATGCTATGGAAAATTCGTGGCAACGTAGTTATAATCGGGTAGCCGGAGGTATCTAACCTCCAGCCCCCACAACACCCTGCATGCGGCTCCGCACAGGGCGTTTCCTGAAAACGGTTAAAATACAACGGCCGATTAGCTCCTTTGCATTCCAATGATGGCTTCTGTTTTTTGCGCCATGACTCCTCAGTCCGGTCGGATACGGAGACAATGAGCTGCACAGGCTCCTCATTGATTTTCAGGTTCAGGCCTTCACCATGTCCCAACCATTACGATGGGCGTTGGGCTACTATGCCGTCTGCTGACTTCTGCTTAATCACCGTTTGAGTTACCCCAAATAGCGCTATCGTTGTTCATCGTATTTGCTCACTTAAGTTGATGAGACTTAAGTGCCAGGCCTGTTTGAGCTAGCGGCCAAGCTAGCGAGTTTAACGATCGCCTGTTAAGCAGATCTCCCCAGATAAGAACATGCACTGTCTCTGCACTGCTGCATCATTTACGGTGGCCGTTAGATCACATGGCTTCGTTGTCTTGTGCCAACTCGCCTCCAGCCTACGCCTCATATGATGTTCTTGTTCATCAGCTCGCAGATTTGCGTCCGGCTTCCTTCAGACATTCCCTCGCGGCAATGCCCTTGCCATTCGCTAGTAGTTAGCGTTTAATAATCAGAATGTTATTAAACGGTGACCTTCCTACAGAGGACTTTCACCTCATTAGTTCATGCCCATGCTGGGCGTACACAAACGCTTCAACTTGACTACCAACCCAAGGCATTTTTGGTCTGGTTTGGCTTATGCGATTAAAGTGGCCCGTTTGAGTGCGGAGCAATTGGCAGCAAATTAAGCGGGCGTTATACCTAAATGCATAGAGGTTATTTCTACGAATGAAACTGTTATTTAAATTTGGTATGAAAGAACATATGAAAGCTCTGATAGAAGAGGGACAACTTTATATGGGAACTTTTAAATCATATCGAAATAATGACAATTTCGAAATTGGAGATAAAAATGAAGGTGCTCATCGCATTATTAACTCCACAAATGTATCTTTTAACAATGTTGAAAAAAATACTGGAAAACTCTCATTTTTAGGTGAATTACAGGACGTAACGGTAAGAGAATTTAATGAACATTTTGAGAATTCACGTGTTTATTGTATGTATCGTGTCGAAACCGAATTAAATGACTTAACAAACCTCTCTTCATTATTAGATGTTAAATTACTTAAACGCTTTGGTTACGATTCGATTGTAATGATTGCAAATGTTGGAGAGTTCTATTCTCGAATAGATAATTTTATGTCGAATAAAGGTTTCATATACAGACGTGATTTAGTGGCTTACAAAGATTTGAATAATGGAGGTGAAGAATTAAATCCATTTATTAAAGATATTCGATTTAAACATCAATCTGAGTACAGGCTTTGTATTCAAAAGGTTAAAGGTAAAGAACCTATAAAATTAAGTCTTGGCAATTTAGACGATATCAGCCTGATTTTTGATATACAAAATGTTAATAAAATAGTACTTTCTCTTAATGAGGCTGATTTTAAATAGGTATAACAAACGACTATGGTGTCAATAAGTTAGATTAAATTATTTTTGCATCCCATAAGGCGCCATCTCGTAGCATTGAGTTTAGGATGGTTACCATCTTTCTTACGCATGCAATGATGGCTACTTTTTTAGGTTTCCCTTCAGCTAAAAGCCTCTGATATGTGCTCTTAAAAATGGGGTTACATTGGATGGCTGACATCATGGCCATGTATAAAACGGTTCTTACTTGAGCTCGTCCCCCTTGAATTTTTCTGAGCCCTTTATAGCGGCCACTTTCTCGATTCATTGGGGCCACTCCGACGAGAGATGAGGCTTGTTTATTGGTTATTAACCCTAACTCTGGAAGGTTACTAATGATAGACGCCGCTGCAATTTTCCCTATTCCTGGCATGCTTTGTAATATCTCATTCTTGGCTTGATACTCAGGGTTACTTTCAATTAGCTTGATAATCTTGCTTTCAATTTTCTCTATCTGATTTTTAAACGCAGTTAAAATAGGTTTAATCGTCAGAATGAGTTGCGAGGGCATAATTTTCATGCGATTTTTTTCCATTGTTTGCATCGAAAGAAGCTGGTTTCTTCGGATGACTAAATCTGCCATGAGTCGCATAGAATCTGGCTTTAGTGTCGTTAAATTGGGCTTTATAGCTTCGGCGTAGTGCGCGATAAGTTTTGCGTCAAGTTTGTCTGTTTTAGCCCTCTGCCCGATAGCGCCTGCAAAACGTCTTACATGAACAGGGTTGGCTATTACATAAGGTAGTTTGGCATTGTGACAAGCTATAATAAAAGGCATTTCTAATCGACCTGTAGCTTCAATCACGACTCGTAATGGCGTGTGTTTTTGAATGATTTTTATTGCTTGCTTGATACCTTTATCATCGTTGGAGACAGTGAAGAAAATGTCGAGGGGTCTAATATAAACATCAAGTTGTTCTTTACCGGTATCGACACCGACGTTAATACATTTATTTGTTACTGTATTCATAATAAGCTGACTCTATATTGCGTAATACGGGTTCTAGACCCTGTAGACTATTCGAGTGTGGTGCTTGGAGTTCCACTTAATGCTCACGTTTGTTATCGGCCTTTGAAAGGAGCCTTAAGAATATCGAGCTATTAAATAGAAGCTTAAGTTGCTGCTTAAGCCTGAGTCTCACTTTACTCATATTTCTTAATAATTATCCATACAAATAAGAATAGGTGTCGCGTAGCCGCCACCTTATTCGGGTGTTGAACAAGCCCGATGCTCCCTTCTATAGTAAATAACGGTATTGATGTTGGCGGGGCCAAGGCCTTGTTACTTTTTACAAGGCGAGTTTGGCTAAGACTGGGTGAATGGCGTTAAGCCTTTGCCTGTCATACATGGTGCTAAGCTGTTATTTTTTGTATGTATTCATCCTCATGTTAAGCCCTGCCATTCTCCTTATCCTGTTCGCCTTTCGGCTAGCTCGTTCGACTCACGCCTGTGCAGTGCATGGGGTGCTGGCAGCAAGGGCATGGCCGGGTCGCGCTGTGCTTGTCGGTTTGGAGCGCGGCGAGGTTCACGCGTTGCGGCACTCGCAGGAGTAACTGAATGCGCCGCAATATGTGTTTGGCGTTGCCCCGTAAAAAACCATAATCTCTCACCCGCTGTAATCCCTTGGGCAATACATGCGCCAAGATAAGCCTTAAGAACCTTAAGGTAGGCAAGGTGCGGATTTTGGTGGTGTGGCTTTGGCTATCTAGATACCTAAAACTCACTTGGTCATTATCGGTACTGATGATGTCGTTATCGGATAAGATCCCGCGATACAAGTAGCGAGATAAGTACTGTAGCGCGGGCAGCCCAAAACCTACGTTGCGACAATCGACCACCCATTTGGTGGGGATATGCGGGGGCAACTTGATGTTTGGGTGTTGATTGAGCGCATCTAGCATCCTCCCTCGCCATACCTTGGCCAGCGCAAAGGCGTTAAACAAGTACTTCTTGTTGCAGTGATGCCACTGCTGCTTCGCACGGTGATAGCGCCCACCGGCCACCAATACATGTAAGTGGGGATGCAGATTACGCAAATAATTATTGAGACACCCACTCTAACTCGTGGGACAAAATCACATAGACAGCCATGACCATCAGCTATTGAAATGTTCAAGTGGCTGCCTTGTTTTCAGTCCCTGGTTCTGAGTCAATAATGGTTACACGTTCCATATCGTAAAGGTCCTCACTAAAGCGGTTAATGAAGTGAGAAAAAGCGAACTCATGGCGTTGCCCCAGCATTTAAAAAGAGAGTGCCACCAAACACGGTATGGATGGTTAAAACGAAACAGCCACCTACATGGGACATTGAGAGAAAGAGTGAATACGCTGGCCAAAATGATGCAAAATACTGGCTTGAGCTGGATATTCAAAGAGCAAGCAAGGGCCATTTGGTATGGCCATGCAGGTAAGGCCAAAGCAGCTTGGAATGATTGGTTGGCACTCATAAAGGTCAGTCAAATCAGGCCGATGATGACAGCAGCAGAAACCGTGAAAACGAACTTAAAGGACATCATCAATGCGATGCGTTATAAGGTATCAAATGGCTTAGCGGAAGCGATAAATGGAAACATTCAGCGCCTAAAAATACGTTCGATGGGTTTTAGAAATAAAGAACGCTTTAAACGAGCTATTTTATTTCACTTTGGAGGGCTTGATATGACTTTCCACCAAGAACGGTGAAGAGCCATATTTATACAGTTAATTTGGTTCCCATCTTTCTGCAAATACATGACCATCTTTCACGCATGGTCAAAATGATGATTGACTGGTATGCTGTTGATAAATTTAAATATTAAAGGATATGTGAATTTCTGTGGTGCGTGATAGGTGGTAACTTCGCATGCGTGAAAGATGGGAATTTGCATATTAATATACTGTTAAATTGCAATGGAGTATTATGAATTCTGTATTAATAACAGGTGCAAATAGAGGGTTAGGTTTAGCATTAGCACAACAATTTTCTGCCTGTGGTTATGAATTGTATTTAGTAGTACGTACTGAATCTTCAAAAATTGATTTACTTAAAGAGTTACCTAACGCAAATGTTTTAATTTGCGACGTGACCACTAATAAATATGAAGTGTTATTAAATGAGTGGTTAAGCGATATATCCTTAGATGTTATTATCAACAATGCTGGTTCGGGTACAAAAGCCCCAACGCTAGAATCTACGAAATCTGAGTTTTTGCGTAAAGAATTTGAAACTAATTGTATAGGTGTCTTAGCGACAGTTAAGGGGGCTTTAGTTGCTTTAAAAAGAAAGCATAATTCCCTTGTAATCAATATCAGTTCTCGTAGAGGCTCATTAACTATGCAGTCTGAATTAGCAGCTAAAGGTTCAGGATGCTCATATTCTTATCGCATAAGTAAAGCCGCACAGAATATGCTTACACTTTGCCTTGCTGATGATCTAGAAGATTTGAATATTCGAGTTGTTGCGATACACCCGGGACGACTATTAACCAAAATGGCTTCAACTGATGCTGACATGACACCAGAATTATCAGCAAAAAAATTACTGGCGATGGTGAAATGCAACAAACTAAAAACACGAGACTATATAAGTTTGGATACAGGTGAGCTACCTTGGTAAGCAATTTAATCGGGTAGCCGGAGGTATCTAACCTCCAGCCCCCACAACACCCTGCATGCGGCTCCGCACAGGGCGTTTCCTGAAAACGGTTAAAATACAACGGCCGATTAGCTCCTTTGCATTCCAATGATGGCTTCTGTTTTTTTGCGCCATGACTCCTCAGTCCGGTCGGATACGGAGACAATGAGCTGCACAGGCTCCTCATTGATTTTCAGGTTCAGGCCTTCACCATGTCCCAACCATTACACAATAGAACGGCATTGGGACTTTTTATCTGAAAAAAAAAGCCGTCTGCTTAAATCGCCATGGCGTGAGTTAAACGATCAGCTTGTTAAGCAGATCTCCCCACTCTTTGTTTATAAGAAGTAGAACATGCACTTTCTCTTTTCTCTGCACTGCTGCATCATTTACGGTGGCCGTTAGATCACATGGCTTCGTTGTCTTGTGCCAACTCGCCTCCAGCCTACGCCTCATATGATGTTTTTGTTCATCAGCTCGCCCTCTCTTTAGATAAAAAGGCGTCCGGCTTCCTTCAGACATTCCCTCACGGTAACGCCCTTGCCATTTGCTAGTAAGTTCATGCCCATGGGCGTACACAAACATAGGCAGCATCGCCCTACGGGCTGGATGCGCTAACGCGCGCCGCTGCTTTCGGCGTTATCTCCGTCTCAGCCATACTGAATCTAATCCAGCATACCTTTGAACAAACAATCAGCGTAACTCACTTTTGTCCAAAAGTGTGTTTGGCCGGCGGCAAACATACGAAATGCACTATGCCATACTATGGTTCCATTTTATGTCAAACTGTGGTTCAAATTTTGGATTTGCATTAGATGTAACGCAGGTCCTTATGTCACTTTATAGTTCCAGCGACACTAGAGTTTCTGGGTCATGGCAGTAAAATTAGTGAGGTATTAAGCAATGTTTCAACTCGACCACATGATTTTAACAACAATGATGAGTCGGCATCATACAACAAGCTTTAAATATCCAACGGCGGGCGTAACAGCACAAAATATGTAAATCATCAGCGATAATTGGCAAACTATTGAGGATTTACAATTGTTAGCGCATGTACTCGAGAACTCAGCATTGCGAAACAAGCGGCAACCCGATGCTATGGACGGTTTTACACCCGTGAGTAAAATATATGAAAAGAGTGCTTTGCGTATTGCGGACCATTTACCAACGATCAAACTGATGCAAATAATCGCTTTATTATTCAGGCAATTGTATGCCTTGGAGCAAACCGCGAGCGACATACTCTGCAATGGCTTGAAATTTATGGTTCAAGCTTTATGTCTTGAGAAAACCATCCGCAAAGCATATAAAAAGGCGCTTAAGCTAGCACGGGCTTAAGCGCTGGAAAACTATCTCAACTGGAGCCGCAGCATAACTAGACCATTGTTTTCGCCAGCCTCAGCAAGATAGAAACCTAAAAAGGATTACTTCGCGATAAACTAAAATGGAAAACTATTCAGCGACCTCACTATTTTCAGAAATTTCGTTATTTTCAGCCGTTTCATAATTTTCAACGACCGCCTTATCTTCAGATACTTGGAGATTGTCAGCAGGGGCATCATTTTCAGACGACTCGATATCTTTAGGCATCGCCTGATTCACAACGACGTCGCTATTTTCAGACACTTCGCCATTTGCAGCTTGATCTGCTTCGGCCGACAATTGCAAGTTGTTCAATTCATTCTGGGTAGACTCAGCAGCTTGTTCTTGAGTCCCCACCAACTCTTGATTCGGATCTAAGCCCTTATATATAGCAAAACTGGCTACCAGCACGGCTAAGACGAGAAAGCCATATTTTAATTTCATGATAAAACTCCGTAAATAATATGCCCATCAACATAGGCGTAGCGTCTTGACCTTAAAAAAGGCGCTTAAGCGAGCACAGGCTTAAGCGCTGGAAACTACCTTAGATGAAGCGGCATCATCACTAGACCAAATGTATCTACCGCCGTAAGTCCAGATAGCAACCCAAAAGGATTACTTCGCGATAACTAGAGCAGAAGTTATTCAGACACCTCACTATTTTCAGCCTTTGCTGGATCAGTAGATAAATCTAGGTTATTAAACTCAGTTTGGCTTAATACCCCATCTTTATCGGTATCTAAACTCGCCCAAACTTCAGCTAAAATAGGCAAATCAGCCGCTTCTTCTTGACTCACAACCATGTCTTGGTTGGTATCTAAGCCTTTAAAAATATCATCATTGGCAGACGCCAAACTCGCAACAAACACGGCTAGTACTGGAAAAGTATATTTTAATTTCATGATATAACTCCTGTGATAATGAACACTCTTAAAATATGCTGCTCTAACAAAGCAGCGAGGCAACAAGCTAATAGCAAGGCTTAGGCCATAAGTTAAAAGCAATTAAATAACAATGACTTAACTATAAATTAGAGGTGTAAAGTAAGCGAAGGTGTTGTTGATTAACGACGCAATAAAATGCTATGAGTGACGACGCCTGTGCAGGCCTACCGCAAGGCTGTCGCCGATCGGCGTCAATAGCTTAGAACTCGACTTTCGAATATCAGCTTAATAAGCTTTAAAGGTGAATATCTCTGCCCATCCGAGGGGCAGATAAGCTTAAAGGAATGCTTAGCTCTTACTATTGAATCAAATAAACAGCACCAGCCGAGCTAATATCAGCGATGGGAAAGCAGAATCCTTGAGTGCGTAGCACCAGCTCAAAATACCCTCTAGAAAGGAGTCTGATTTTACTTCAAAGGGAAAGTGACGCTTGACGACTTACCTCTCGAAATAACATACAACTCAACACAATTTAGTCCTTTTTGCATCGAACAAAAGTGAATCCACAACTTGTCGTTACTCCTAACAACACCGCCTCATCGTCCACAAATAAGCAGATAATGCCTTATATTTTTCAGAATAAGCTCACAGGATAAGCCCCCCCCCTCATATCATTGACGCCACTCTTGATAAAACACCTCATATTCTGCCATGATTAAACTCAAGCTTGATCCTGAATGGTAAGAATATTAATGACGTTTCAGTTTGCTAAACAACCTATTGTAGATGCTACCAATCAAATCGTTGCTTACGAGCTATTGTTTCGCGGCGCAGACAGTATTCGTAACCAATCCGACCAAGTAGACAGAGCAACCGACCATATTATCAGTGGTAATTTTATCTTAGGGGTGCTGAATCAGTTGGGCAGTGAACATCGTAGTTTTATTAATTTTACCGAACAAGATTTACTCGAAGAAAAGGCAACCTTACTGCCAAAAAAAAGTGTCGTCATAGAGATTTTAGAACACTGTCAGCCCACCGAAGCCTTGTTAAAAGCCATCAAAAACCTGCGTGAATTAGGTTATACCATTGCCCTGGATGACTTTGAATTAAGTAGCCCTTGGCTCGAATACGTCCATTATGCAGATATAATTAAGGTGGATGTCCTCGTCGCCCCAGAGGAGGATGTAAAAGCCATTGCCACTCGATTTAAGCCACTTAACGTGACCCTATTAGCCGAAAAAGTCGAAACCGAATCACAATTTCATCGCTATTTAGAATATGGCTACCAGCTTTTTCAAGGGTTTCACTTTTATAAGCCGAGCATGTCGAAACTACGAGTGCTCACCCCCAGAAAACTCTACCTCTTGGAACTACTGAATAAAATTGGCCAAAGCAATGTGTCGGTGGAAGACATTAGCGATAATATCGCCAACGATGCGGCGTTAATGGCGATACTACTCAGCAAAGCCAACGACAACTGTCGTATGGTAAGCAAACCAATTCTCAGTATTAAGCATGCTGTGAGCTATGTGGGGATGGCTGAACTCAAAAAATTAATCCATATTGTGATCACCTCTGAACTGGCAGTGAATCGACCACAGATCCTCTATACAAATGCCTTAAAACGAGCTCAAACCTTAGCTTTCATGACAAAGCAGTATCCGCTAAGCTGTGATCCAGATATTGCATATAGTGTCGGTCTATTATCCCTGTTTGATGCCATCCTTGCGGTAGAGATGACAGCTATATGTCAACAGTTAAAACTGCCGGAAGATATTAGTCAGGCTCTCACCTCAAGAGTCGGTCGTTGGGGGCAAATGCTGCAACTGATCGATGCCATTGAACTTGGTCAATGGCAACGGCTCGAAACCAATGCCAAAGCCTTAAAAGTCAATGTAGATACATTACTTGAGTTTTATAATCTCTTGTAAAATAAATTATTTATTAAGAACAGCTGCTCTTTGGTGATGCTTTGCGGCTATTGATGCTTGATTCAAGCCAGACCCGTCATATGCAAGATTGCCTTCGGCTAAAATTATAAAACACCAAGCTCCACGCTTCCTGTCACAATGACAACGCTTATGGCACTGGAGAGCATAGCTCAGCTGCGCCTGGAATAAACAATCCAAACCACCGCTATACTGAAATATAGTGAATAGTTCTTGCTTAACTGCCGCAAATATTAGAACAATAACCACCTTAGCGTTTTGTAAACCAATGGAGTGATTTTTGAGTCGAGTAAAAAAACTGAGTATATGGCAACGTTTAAGGCGTGACTTACTGATGGTAAAAGAAGCCTTAGCTCAAGAAAAACAAGAAACCAAAGAAATGCTAAGTACTTATCGACGTTACACCCAGAAGCAGGCCAGTGCCGAAGAGTTACGCAAGGCGAATAAACAATTTGCCGATGTACTCAAGAGCTTAGGATTAAGTATGTTTGCCGTTTTACCTTTCGCGCCCATTACCATTCCCCTGATCGTCAAGTTAGGGAAGATATTAGGTGTGGATGTATTACCAAGCTCCTTCAATGCCACACCGGACGAGCTCAAGCAACAACGTAAGCATCGCTAGTCAAGCTATAACGGGTGGCTAAGCCACTAAAACATTAGTTTCCAACTCCCGCCTCGCCATAGGCCCTTTTACTGCAAAAAATGACACTATAGGCGCTCAGCGGTTTATACTATACTGCTGCTTTATTAATCATAATTGTTCCAATGACAGAAAATAGCTTAACGATTCGAGCCTATAGCAAGCAACGTTGCAGTCACTGGCATCACCATCATCAGTTGGTGTTACCGATCCAAGGCGCGATCCATATCGCATTGGCTGATTATCAAGGCAGAGTGGCTGTAGGTGAGTGTGTGGTGGTCCCCTCACGACAGCGACATCATTTCCATGCCGATGAAGCAGCCCGTTTTGTGGTCGCAGATATGCAGGACTTACCTGCTAATTTGGCACCAACAAAGGCCATGATTTTCTCGGTGGCGCCACCGCTACTCAGCTACCTTTCCTTCATCGAAACTCAGTTAGAATACCAACTCCAACCGGAGATAGAGAAGTCTATCTTCCAGCTGTTCTACACTCTGTTAAAGCAGCAAGGAGAATACCAAGCGATGGATCCTCGGATCCGGCGAATTCAGGCCTTTATCCACGAACATCTGAATATTGATCTAAGCATCAATCAGCTCGCCGAGCGAGCATGCCTCAGCCCGACTCAATTTAAGAAATTATTCAAAACTGCGCTAGGGCTAAGCGTCCATCAATTTATTACTCAACAACGTATGGAGAAAGCCAAAGCGCTGCTTACTCATACCGACTTGCCAGTACAATTAGTTGCCGAACGTGTCGGTTACAAGGACCTATCGGCCTTTAGCCGTCGATTTTCCATCCACTTTGGGCTCTCTCCTCGAGAGTGTACTCGCTAGCGATTAAAAAACGCCTATCGAAACAAAGATTGCGTCCGTTTAGCAAACTAATTCTATTTCATTCTGTTTATCCTAAAGCCAACATGCCGTGCAGCTAGTCAAGCGATTAACGGCCACAAGCAAGGATCGTCAAGCAGATGAAATTCACCACCAACAATCACTCAACTCAACAACAAGCCAGTCTTGCAATACTATTTGCCTCATTGTTATGGGGTACCACTGGCACTGCTGCAAGCTTTGCCCCAGAAGTAGACCCTCTAGCCATCGGCGCATTTGCCATGGGTTTTGGTGGGCTAATGCAAGCGATAATAGCAAGGCATCGACTCAAATCTGACCTTCAACAACTACGAACATTGAAGAAAGAGCTCGTTCTCGGAGCCTTCGCTGTGGCACTCTATCCTTTGGCTTTCTATAGCTCAATGCGACTCGCAGGTGTCGCAATTGGAACGGTGATTTCGATCGCGACCGCCCCCTTTGCAACGGTATTATTGGAATGTCTATTAAGCAAAAAAAATAATATCACCAAACAGTGGTTATTCAGCTTCTCTTTAGGTGCTTTAGGAATTGCACTATTGACCTATGCCGCATCATCCAGCACAGAGTTTAAACAAGCCAACACCGCTAAATTACTCGGGATCTTACTCGGCTTACTCGCGGGCTTAAGCTACGCTATCTACGCTTGGCTTGCCAAATCTCTGATCGATAAGGGTGTCCAGTCAGAATCTGCAATCGGTAGCTTATTTGGACTCGCATCTCTGTTGTTGCTGCCCTCACTACTGGTCACTGGAGAACAGTTATTCTCCAGCATACAAAATACCGCTCTGGCCTGTTATATGGCATTGGTCCCAATGTTTCTTGGCTATCTCGCCTTTGGTTTCGGGCTGCGAACTCTGCATGCCAGCCGAGCGACTCTGTTAACTCTATTCGAACCCGTGGTTGCAGCCGTTTTAGCGGTATTGGTTGTTGGAGAGCAGCTCTCGCTGAGTGCTTGGACAGGCATGTTATTGATTAGCGTTTGCTTAGTGATCCAGAGCCAAAGCAATGCACCCAACCGTGGCAATCAACAACCGTAAACCAATTAACCTCTCGAGAGGTCTAACAATTGCGCAATGCTTGCAGCGAACAAAAGACTCATCGCATTGAAAAATAGTGACCTTATCGTCCGATAAGGACATTGCTAGCATGATTAATTTAAGCAAATACGACTGTAGCGAGCTTGGTGCCAAAACAACCGAAGGTTGATTTATCATGCCATTCCCGTGAGTGACAGCCCCACATCAAGCGAGGCAAAAACCTATTCCCCCTGGTGACTTCTGCTAGCCGATAGTGGTCTCATAGAATCGGCGGAGGAGTCTACGCTTGGTTCAATTCAACCCATTGGGCTCGCCATTCAGGGGCTGGGAAATCTTCTGGCCAGTACTCCACTTGTTTCGCGACTAGCCCATCCTTAACGGTGTGAAAGGTAATCGCTCTGGCGTGTAACACCCCATCACTGATCGATACATCACTAACCACTTGATTGCCCTCGGCAAGCAATGAGTTCACTTGGAAGGTCCAGCGTCCCTCAGCCGGATATTGCTGATTAATTTCTGCAAAATTATTTCGCCCGACGATCCGCTCAGCGGATTGCGGCCAGAAACCTTCAAAATCCTCAGCCAGCCATGCCGCAGCAGCGTAAAAATCATTCGTTCTCATTGCCTCCCAAAATGACCGAACCACTTGTTTCGGCGCAACAAAATGATGCGTATGAGCCGATGTCATATCATTTTCTTCCTTCATTTATTTGTAAATAACTTTCCCACTCAAAGACCACGTAACATGCCAAGCCGAAAGCTTAAACCCGGCTGAAGCCTAACGCTCAGTGAATGCCAGTTTAATCCCCAATAAAGCAAAACTACCGGCAAAACAGCGCTGTATACATTTACTCAACTTTTGAGAATGAGAAATATACTGGCGAATACGGCTGGCCAACAAGCCATACAAGATAAACACAAACAAGGTGATCAGCATAAATATCGCGCCTAACCACAGCATTTGCGAGCTATCCACAGCATTGTTTGGCAAAAATTGAGGCAGGAATGCAACAAAGAAAATTGTGAGTTTGGGGTTTAAAATATTGATTAAAAAACCCTTCAGCGCCACCGCCATCATTCCCCGCTGAGCACTCGGTTGATGCAACGACAACGCCCCACTAGAGCGCCACATCAACCATGCCAAATAAAATAAATAAACTAGTCCAACATATTTCAGTACCTGAAATGCAAGTGCACTGCTATGCATAATCACTGACAAACCCAAGATGCTCGCCAACAAGGAAGGTACAATTCCCAAAGTACAACCCACTGCAGCAACGGCGCTCGCCCTCGCGCTAATAAACAAACCCGCAGAAATAGTATATAACACCCCTGTTCCAGGGATTAATACCACCACCAGCGAGGTAAGCAAAAACTCAATACTAATCATCTCTGCATTTTCCTTGAGAATAAACAATCAGCCTGCAAGTCATAGCAGCTTACAAGGATTAAGCGATCATGATGCGTATCGCTGGAATCACAAGCAACACTTTCAAGCGCTAAAACCAACATTCATCGTCGATGTTATACAATAACAAATCGCTTGCCAACTCAAAGATTCGGCCTCCAAATCACGCTAATGACAGGAAAATCCAAACAAAACTGAGTCCTAAAGATGTCATCGATAACGGCTTCATCAGCCAACTATTGTTAGCAATTATTATTGCGATCACAGTTAATAGATTGAATTGAAATATAATAAACCGATGTTTCTTAATTAAAGAATTACTGTTTTATTATAGGGATAGCATATGAAAAAACATCTTACACGAGGGCTAAGCATTGGCGTGATGCTGTATGCCTCATCAGCATTTTCCTTACCACTATACGATGTCGTCGTCGCCTTAGACGGCTCAGCCGATTTCCAGTCGGTGCAACAGGCTATCGATAGCGCTCCGTCCGATGGTTCACCGTATGTTATCTATATCCGCAACGGAAAGTATCAAGAAAAACTAGAAATAAAACGCGATAATATCTATCTCATAGGCGAAGATCGCGACAAGACCATCATTACCGCCACCACTGCCAATAGCATGTTAAAACCCAATGGGAAGAAGTTTGGCACCACTGGTAGCCGTACCGTCAACGTTGATGCAAAAGACTTTAGCGCCCGCTCTCTCACCATCGAAAACGGCTTTGATTTTCCTGCAAACCAAGCCAAAAGCGCCGATGACCCAACTCGCCAACGCGGAACCCAAGCTGTGGCTCTATATGTGGGTAAAAAGGGCGAGCGAGTACAGTTTAAAGATGTGAATCTGCGCAGCTATCAAGACACCCTTTATCTACGTGGCGGACACAGTTATTTCGACCAATCCCAAATTAGCGGTACTGTTGATTTTATCTTCGGTCACGGCACCGGATTATTTGAAAACAGCAATATTGTTGCGCGCAATCGCAACGATGTGAAAACTGGTAATGCCTATGGTTATATGACAGCGCCTGCCACCAATATTGACCACGAATATGGCTTAGTCTTTAAAAATTGTCATTTGAGCAAAGAAGCTGGGGTGCCCGCCAACAGTTATGGCTTAGGTCGCCCTTGGCATCCCACTACTAGATTTACTGACGGGCGCTATGCTGATCCCGATGCGATTGGCCACAGCGCTTATCTCAACTGCGAAATGGACGACCATATCTACGGCTGGGATAAAATGAGTGGTAAAGATATCAACAAGAATAAGATCTGGTTCCATCCTGAAGACTCACGTTTTTGGGAGTACGCCTCACGCGGTGCAGGTGCCAAAACCAATCTAGAAAAACGCCCACAGCTGAGCCAGCAGCAGGCTTCAAAATACACCACGAGTAACATCTTAGCGGGTTGGCAACCCAGCATAAGTTTAGGCGATAACAGCCTGCTCAAGGGCGAAGTCTTACATCGTAGCATGCAATTTCCAGCCAGTATTTTGGTCAAAGACAGCTTAGGTAAGACACTCACCAGCAACACCGATGCTCAGGGTCGCTACCAACTGTCGATTACCGGTATGACCCCACCACTGCTGGTATCAGCCAATGACAATAGTGGTGAGTCTTGCTTGCGCAGCGAAACCCAACGCTCGCTCTGCGCCAGTGCGCTAGTGGTTGAGGTGAATAATCAAGGGGAAACCTTAGGCAATGTAAATCCATTTTCGGACTTAATCGTTTCCAGCCTTGCCAAGACAGAAGGGATCAACGGCCCGCAACTTTTAGTCAGCGCCGACAAGCTCCCCGCTTTCTCCCACAAAGCCTGGCAGACCGCCACTAAAAATTTCCAACAAACCTTTGCTGAACTTGCCGCGCAACAGGGTATCAGTCAGTCTTTCGACCCAGTGAGCTACGATGCCAAGTTACACCCTCTCATGACAAGCATCAGCCAGCAAGTGGTGCATAATCGCGCCTATAAAACCTCGACCGGTTTGGCGGCTCAAACTACGCTCACCGACTTAAGCTTTAAACCGATCATCAATTTAGCCAGCATCCCAGAATATACCATCGATGGGATCCAGTTAGCCGAAAGCCAACAAGCGTTAAAATCAGCCGCAACGCGTTTATTTATTGTTGGTGATTCAACTGCTTCTAACTACGAAGCCGATGTTTATCCGCGCATGGGCTGGGGCCAGGCTTTAGACCAATTGCTCGCTGACAATCCTAAACTGATGGTGGTGAATGCAGCACGTTCCGGACGCAGTTCGCGTGATTATATTAATGGACGTTGGTTTAGCGAAATGGGCTCCTTAGTGCAAGCCGGCGATTACCTATTCATCCAATTTAGTCATAACGATGAAAAATGTAATGGCGCGAAGAAAAAACGCGGCCCAATTGATGTCGCCAACCTATGTACTTACCCCAATACACCAGAAGGTCAACCGCAGTTCCCACAAGGTAAGTCAGAATACTCTTTCCAACATTCTTTAGAGCGCTACCTGGCTTTTGCCAAAGAGAAACAATTACACCCGGTGCTACTCACCTCGGTGCCTCGCGCCAAGACCGCCAAAAAGAAACTTGGTGTGCCGCTTAATCCTGTTCAGCATGTCACCAAGAAACGTTCTGACGGTGGCTACCAATTCTATGGCAGCTACACCCAAACCGTGAAAGACACAGCTAAAGCAAATCACGTCCCTTTACTCGATATGCAAAGTAAGGTGATTGCAGCCGCTAACCAAAAAGGTGAAGACGTATGGAAAACCTATTGGTTAGCCGTTGACCCCGCCGAGTATCCTTTCTATAAAAACCGGACTGGGCGCTTGGATAAGCCCGATACGACTCACTTCCAACAAACCGGAGCCGAAGTGGTCGCCAAGTTAGTGCTGAAAGAAATCAAGTCCAACCGAGACTTAAGCGCTCTGGCCGAAAAACTGTAAACTCACCACGAGTCTCGAGCCTCTCCCACCCATTGGTAGGAGGGGCTTTTTTTTGCGCTTGAGATGCGCCCCCAATCGCTACAGCAAAAGTTGAACTGCGAATGAATATTGGCCAGCACCCAAGCAGCAAAATTTGTACTTTATTTTTCTGAGCAGTAGACTACGATACAAACTTAAGTTTGCAAAACGGACATTTGTTTGTGACAAATAGAGAGCAACAAATTCTCACGATACTGCGCGATAACCCAATGATCGCCCAGCAAGAACTGGCCAGCCAACTGGGCATTAGCCGCAGTGCGGTGGCCGGTCATATCATGAATTTAACCAATAAAGGTCTGATTAAAGGCAAGGGATATATTATTGCCTCCCAACGTAGTGCGGTGGTGATTGGCGGCGCCAATATGGATTTATGCGGCAAAGCCAGCGGCACTTTAATTGCTGGCGATTCCAACCTAGGCACCCTGCACAATAGCCCCGGCGGCGTAGCCCGTAATATCGCCGATAACCTTGCGCGACTGGGCAGTAAAGTAGACTTAGTTTCCAATATCGGTAAAGACCAATGGGGAGAGCAACTGATTGCAGCCTGCCAAGAAGCCGGTATTGGCGTGAGCCACTTATTACGTAGTCAAACCAGTCATACCGCCACTTACCTTTCAATCCATGATGCCTCGGGTGAGATGCAACTGGCACTCAACGACATGCGGATCTTAGAAGAACTAGATTCAAGTCAGTTAGTGAAACACAAGTCATTGCTAAGTTATGCAGACCTTCTGATCCTCGATGCCAACCTATCCGAAGATGCGCTGGCCTACTTATTTGATTGTATTGAAACACCATCAATCTTCGTTGATCCAGTGTCCACTAATAAGGCCCATAAACTAAGGCCTTATCTGGGACAAATAGAGCTGCTAAAACCAAATTTAATCGAAGCCGAGCTGCTCAGCGGCGTCACCATTAATAGTGACGATGATTTGCCACGGGTTTGCGAAGCCTTACATCAGGCTGGTGTGAACAAACTGCTACTGAGTCTAGGGGCGCGCGGGATCTACGCCAGTGATCAGCAGCAAGTGATCCGCTTAAGCAATGTAAACCCGCAAGTCATCAATGTCACCGGTGCCGGAGATGCGATGATGGCAGGCATGAGCCACGCAAGCTTACAAAACTGGTCCTGGCAAGACAGTGTCGAATTTGCCTTCGCCTGCGCGCAAATTGCCACCCAATCCGAACACACGATCAATCCACTTATTTCTGAACGAGCGGTACGCCGCCATATGGAGAGTCACCATGCTTAATTCTTTTCTCGACATTCATCCCGAAGTCGCCGCAGCCCTCGCAGCCAACCAAGCAGTTGTCGCGCTGGAATCAACCATTATTTCTCATGGTATGCCTTACCCGAAAAATGTTGAAACGGCCCTGCAGGTTTCGGCGACCGTGCGCGAAGAAGGCGCAATTCCAGCGACCATCGCGAT
Source organism: Agarivorans sp. QJM3NY_33 (assembly GCF_050870865.2). Lineage (NCBI taxonomy): Bacteria > Pseudomonadati > Pseudomonadota > Gammaproteobacteria > Alteromonadales > Alteromonadaceae > Agarivorans > Agarivorans sp. QJM3NY_33. The sequence continues at coordinate 1,133,843 of NZ_CP194039.2, read as the reverse complement.
TATTAATGGACGACTCAAAGTTGGTTTAGAAAAGGACGAAATTGAACTACTAGGTAAAGCCGGACTGTCGGTCACTAAAGTCAGCCGTCGTGACATTCCCTTTGTGGTTGCAGCGGGTCAACATGGCGCAACCACAGTAGCGGCAACCATGATCTTAGCCGCCATGGCTGGTGTGAAAATCTTTGCCACTGGCGGAATTGGTGGGGTGCATCGCGGTGCTCAACAAAGTTTCGATATTTCTGCGGATTTAGAAGAGTTATCGCAAACCAATGTCGCGGTGGTTTGCGCCGGTGCCAAATCGATTCTCGACCTAGGCTTAACCTTAGAGTATTTAGAAACCAATGGTGTTCCGGTCATCGGCTACCAAACCGACAGCCTCCCCGCCTTCTACACTCGTGAAAGCGACTTTAAAGTAGATTATCGCTTAGATTCAGCCCAGCAAATAGCTGACGTTTTAAAAGCTAAACAACAGTTAGCATTGCAAGGTGGGGCGGTCATTGCCAACCCCATTCCAGAGCAATATGCAATGCCTAAGGCCAGCATTGATGCTGCCATTGAGCAAGCCTTACAAGAAGCCGAACAGCAAGGGATTAGTGGTAAGCAATCAACCCCCTTCCTACTGGCCCGCGTGTGTGAGCTGACAGGTGGGGATAGCTTAGAGAGTAATATTCAGCTGGTGCTGAACAATGCACGCCTTGGCGCGGCGATTGCCATCGCCTACTGCGCCTAAGTCATATACAGCTAAGCAAGTAATCGACAGATTACTTGCCTGTTTAAAATCGGTAGCTTAAACATTTCGAACTAAGCTACCGTTTGATAACAGTCCTTCAACTAATAAATATCGTAACGTAAATCGATACCAATGGTTCGACCAACATTAGCCTGAGCATAATTTGAGCTACCACTGCTATAGGCATAAGTTCGGTAACGACGGTTAAATACATTATTGGCATACACCGAAAGATTAAACTTGTCATTTGCCTGCCATCCAAGCCGAAGATCAGTGAGTGCATAGCTGGCTTGTCGAAGCTGGTTATCACCATCAAAATAATGCGGCCCTACAACATTCAAAGCCACGCGAGGCGTCAACATGCCATAGGCCCCATCAATGGCTCCATTCAAACTCGTCGACCCGCTAAACTCAGGAACAAAAGGCACCTTGTTTCCAGCATATAAAAGACTGTCATCGGTAAATTCAGCATGTACTGCAGTCCCATCAATATCCCAAGTCCAAATAGGGTTAAATTGCCAACTAGAGCTCAATTCGATCCCCGTCGCATCTGCTGTTCCCGCATTCGATAGTGTTTGCCCACCCAAAGGACCAAAATACAACTGCATATCTTTGGTATGGGTATGAAAAATTGCACTCTGAATTTGCAGCGGCCCCGCCTGATAACGTGAACCCAGCTCATAGTTGATAGACGTTTCTTGCTCATATGGCTCCGCTGATGAGCTCGCGGTAGGAATAATATTGAATCCCGCCGCTTTGTAGCCTTGGGCTATTCTTGAATATAAGTACCATGCTTGATTGAGCTGATAGCCAGAGGATAACTGCCCAAGTAAGTGATTATCTTGCAAACTATTTTGAGCATTATAAGGGGTCCCCATTTGCGAAATAGCATAACTAGTTTTAGCCCGCTCATGCGAGAAACGCAGACCACCTCCAAGATTAAATCGCTCACTAACATGCCATGTTAAATCACTGTAGGCAGCGATCGTTTGCATTGTGGTTTGAGCATCACTAGTTTGATAATTGGGACCTGATAACAAATCATAAGAAAGATTAAGTTGCTGTTTTGTATATTGACGATAGAGCCCGAAAACAGCGTCTATTGTACGTTTAGCTCCGCGGGTAGCGAGCCGAATTTCTTGTACATTTTGCTGCCAATCTTCAGGCATATTGGCAATTACCGAACCATTTGGGAAAAGCCGTTGATAATCTTGTTGTTGAAAAGCCGTAAGCATCATTAATTCCCAATCGGCCGCCGTATAAGTTCCAGCAAGCGATTGGCTATTGGAGCAACGTTTCAAATAGGGATCTGGCGATCCGTCAAGAAGACTTAAGGTTTTATTGTCAATATCATCGTAATCGATATAGGTATCTTGACTCGCTTCGGTACAACTATGACTGATCTTTAAATTGGCTTCCCAAGGATGGTCATCGGGCGCCAAACGAAATGCCATGCTGCCCAACTCACTTGCTGCCCCACCCAAGTCATCACTGCCGGTGGCAGGGTTAGTGAAGTCACCATTATCATCTTGTCTCGATAAAGTCACACTCGCATACAACAGGCCTTTTTGTATCGGCGCGCTTACGTGTATCTTGCCATGATTACTGTGACGGCTTGCCCAACCTCCAGCGACAAAAGCTTGGGTTCGATTGCCTGGTTTCGCTGTCACAATATTGATGATCCCACCCTGCGCACTTTGCCCATATAGCGTTCCCTGAGGACCACGTAACATTTCAACGCTTTGAACATTATTTAAAACTTGTAACATGTCGGTGGCGAGCAGTGGAACACCATCCACATAGATACTCACCGAAGGGTGATAAAAATCTTGCGCCGACGACACCCCCCGCAAAGAAACGATAGGAAACAATAAACTACCACTCTTTTCAATTTTCAAACCTGGTAATACTCGGCTTAAATCTTCAACCTGAGTGACTCTGGCATCTTCAAGCTGATATTTATCCACAACACTCGAAGACACATTAATTGATGATGCCGCGTGAGCGGATTGTTTACTCGCCGTCACGACCATGGTGCCTAAGGCCCCAGCCTCATCGGGACTTGGTTCCGCACCAACTACCGGAGCACTTAACGTACTGATAAAGACCAATAGATAAAAGCCATTAAGGTTCATGTTGTTTCCTTGTCATCCTTTAGTGTTGCAAATGATAATCATTTGCAACACTAAAGACTACCCGAAAAGGTTTTTCTTATGCCCGTTTCGGTATCCATAACATCTTTTAGAAACTACGTTTATAAGTTGAAGGGTTCACCCCAAATTGTTTATAGAAGGCGCTAGAGAAATGGCTCGCATTCACATAGCCAAGATCGGAAGCAACGGTTAAAACTTGTACATTCCCTGCTGACAAGCGCTTTTTTGCTTCTTTCATTCGTTCCACTTGAAATAATCCATAAACACTATTCTCGAATAGTAAGCGAAATCCACGTTTTATCTTCAGCACACTTAAACCCGTTTCGGAGGCCAAACTAGAAATACTAGGTGCCTTAGTTAAATCGGCGAGCAGCAACTCTTTTGCAACTTGTAGCTTTTGTTGCTCTTGTTGAGTCAGCTTGAAGCCCGTAACCGTTTGTTGCTGATACTGTTCCAACATCAAGCTAACAAAGATGATGCTATGTCCCAACAACCACAACGAAGATGCACTTCGCTGGCTTGGAGGGTATGCAGCCATTTTTAGTAATTTATGTTTTAATAAAGCTGCGGTGGTTTGAATTTCGCGATGATAAGGACTTTGTAGGAAACAACATTGAGCCTTCAACTGAGCTTGAATAACCGCCCCTGGATCAATCCCCCATTGCTCCAAAATACGTGGCTGCACTGCGACAACCAAACTCTCAAATTGCCCTTGATATAAGGCAGTGCCGTGGCAACCAGGGGTGAAGCTAATACAATTAGCCCCCTCAGAAACCTGATATCTTCGACGCGCCTTTTCATGCTTAAGAGAAAATTCTGACTGACCATTTAATGCACAAGTGAAATTTATCATCCCCAAATCATCGTAAGCCCTGAGTTTAAATGGCTCTACCAGCTGACTTTGCCAGATAAATAAATCAATGCCTGGTTGTAACTTGCAACGTAATAATCGGCATTGATTTTGTATTGAAGTATCTTGCATTGGTGTATCTAACAATAATTGGGTGAGCGAAATTTCCGCTTGAAGATTTAACGGTGAAACCATAAAAACGCATCCTTAACTAACATACATCCCTCGATGAATCACTGACTCAAGATGAGCAGTAAACCCTCAATTTAAGCGAGATGGGTTTCGCTCACCGCATTAAAAGGTCTGGCTAATAACAAACCACGTAATTTAAAAATTGCAAAGCCACTGGCTAAAATAGCTAAGCCATAATGAACCGCATAACCAAATTGAGAGATTAACCAGCCGCAAATGACCGCCATGAGGATCCCCACAACCATATCCATAGATTGGAATAGAGAAAAGTCGACTCCCGCCTGCTCACCGTATGACCAGTCCATCATTAAGGTATATAAAGCAACAAATTTAGCTGAACCAACAATTGCGTTCAGGGTAAATAGCACCACCAAGCCCTGGCTTTGAGTCAAAAACGTTGCGGCATAGAAGAAAAATCCAATGTACAACAATAATTCAAGGCATAAACATCCCAACAATAACTTACCAGCGCTGCTGTGCTTGATCAGCCAAGCACTCAAGCCAACACCAATAAATCCGGTCAAGGCACTACCTCCAGCCACCAGCAAACCTAAACTTTCAAGCTGGATCCCTTGGTCATATAAAAAAGGCATCATCATCGCTAACACACTTCGGGTTCCAAACTGACAAAGAAAAACCACGACTAAACCTTGTCGCACTTGGTGCTTGACCAAGGCATTTCTAAGCGAAGGTCGAGTCTTACTTTTAACAGCAGACACAACGACTTTGCTGGTGAATAATTTCAGCGAAGGTAAGGACATCAATCCAACCAATACTATCAACAACAGCAGTGCGGTTTTCCAATCAAAAATGCCATTCAAATAAATGAACACGCCCCCCCCAAAAATAGCCCCCAGATACCCTCCGCCCACTTGCATCACATTCCCAATGTGGCGCTGATGGGGCGCAAGCTGATCCACCGCTAAACCATCGGTCGTAATATCAGCAAAAGTCGACAACAAGGCTAATAAAAATATACCGGAAAACAACAACCAGAGCTGTGTAAGTGCTATTTTTGTCGCAAAGAACAGCAGCAACAAAATGATCAATAATTGAGCACCTAAAATTAGATACCCATGATGGCTAAAATTCGCACCTCGCTTACGTATTTCTTCCACTGTGGGCGACCAAATAAATTTTAACGCCCATGGCAACATCGCGATGTAAAACAGGCCAATATGGGAAGTCGATACACCTTCGGAGCGCAAGATGGCGGGAAGTCCCTGTAAGGTGAACATGCCAATAATGCTTTGGATGGTATACACCCCCGCCATAATGCTCAGCAGAGATCCCAAACCCAATTTCGAAGATAATGGTGTTGCCGTTTGCATCCGATAACCTCAATTAATGACTCAATATTTAGTAATGATTCGTACTTATTCTACAAGGGCAGCTGAGCGGTGGTTAAATGCCTACCGCGGTTTCATAACCCGAACAATTCGCTTTCCATAGCTGTTGATAGCTTGAACTAGAACACAACAACGCTTCATGCTGGCCAACATGACTAATCTGGCCCTTTTCTAATAAGTAAATCCGATCTGAATCAAGCACCGTATCTAGACGGTGAGCAACCGTAATCACCGTTTTTTGGATACTCAATTGCTTTAAAGCCGCCATAACTTGCGCTTGTGTATTAATGTCTAAAGCTGAGCTAATCTCATCTAAAAGCAGGATCGGTGCATCGTGCAAAATCGCTCGAGCAATACTAATCCGTTGCCGCTCTCCTTGTGAAAACTGATTACCATTTTCACCAACCTCACTCTCCAGCCCCTTTGGTAAGCGCTGTAACATCGGTGCCAAACCTGCCGCAACAATGGCTTGCTGCATGCTTTGTTCAGAAGCATCAGGAGCGGCAATCAATAGGTTATCTTTCAGGCTTCCTGCAAATAATTGAACGTCTTGAGTTACATATGCAATATTGCGATAGAGGTGTTCGGTACCTGATTGTTCGAGACTTAAACCGCCGATTCGGATGGTCCCCTGGCTGGGCATATGAAAAGCCGCAATCAGATCTAATAGACTAGACTTTCCCGCTCCGCTTGGACCAACAATAGCGACATGCTCACCAGCCGCAACTTTCATAGAAATAGCATCTAATATTGTTTGTTGATTTAAATGCAAACTGACGGCGTCTAATTCAAGCTCATAACTGGTGAGCGCTTGACCATGTTGCTGCTGAAGGGGGGTATTCGCCAAAGCATACAAACGAAATACAGCATTCACAAAGTAACGTAACATCGCTGAGAAAAAAGCCATGCGAGTTAAGGGCTTGATACAGGCGATCGTGGCGGCAACAGCGACCAACCATTGGGTTGCGGTGAGCGTCCCAATATCGACCATACGAGCCCCCTGCCACATAACCAAGGGTAAGGCTAGCTCAAGTAAGATACAGGCCGCCCTCAACCCCTTTCCTCCGGTAGCCTCTAGCGCTAGTCCTGATTTTCGGACTTGTTCAATTTCATCATTTAGGGGGATCGCCAACTTTCTTGCATTGCCAAAACTCTTAAGCATTGGAAGACAAGCAATATACTCGAGTAGTTTATCGGCGGTCTGGTTACTATGTAGGTGATAATGTTGCGCGGTTTGGTTAAAACGTTTCTCTAGTAACAGCAACACGGTCGATGCCAAAACAATCATCACGACCAGCAATACTGCGAGTATCGGAGAAATCCAACTCAGCATAATCAACATCGCAAAGGGCGCCACGCCTGCGGCTAAAAAATCAGCCACCAAGTGACTAAGAATATCCTCAAACAACTTAAGATCGGTGGTAATTTGTTTCATTCGCTCGCCAAGTCCTTTGCCAACGAGGCAAGCCAGCGGCTGCTTTCGAAGATCATTTAACAGCCGCTCTCGCAATTGATGCGTAATATGATAGGCGCCAATAAAACTTTTTTTTGCCGTTTGCCCTATCACAAATTGCAACGCAATTAAGCCAATCGCAAACAAGAATAAGGCATACAGTGGCAGCGTCATACCTTGGAGTAAAAAGATAAATAGCAGACTCCAAAGCACAACTGGCACTAGTTCGGCCAACATTTTTCCGATAATCCCGAGCCAAAATTGGCGACAACTGGCGCCACTATATTGAAGTAAGAAGCGAAACTTAGTCATGGTATTCCTCTACTATCGCGCTATCACACAATCGCCAACGACGATTCGCAGTACTGACTTGATTCGGCTTGTGAGTAATAATAATTTGAATTTGATGCGGCGAATAACCACGTAGCGCCTCAAGAACCTCTAACTCAGTTTGAGCATCAAGGTGGGCTGTAGACTCATCTAACACTAAGATAGGCGTATCCGCTAGCATCGCTCTAGCTATGGCAAGGCGCTGCATTTCGCCACCACTAAAACTACGTCGAGTTTCATCCATTTGGGTATCTAGTTGATGTGGTAACTGCTCAACCATATCGCTCAAGCGCATTAAATTCAGAACGGTCCAAATCACTTCATCCTTAATATTTGAGTCGCTAATCAGTAAGTTAGCTCTGAGCGAAGCTTTAAAAAATATCGCTTGTTGACCAACCAAGGCGATTAAACCTGCACGTTGTTGATCATTTAACTGACTCACCGGTGTATCGTTGATGTACCAATCACCTCGGTCAGCCTTTAATGAGCCACTTAGAATTCCGATAAGAGAGCTTTTACCCGAGCCAGATGCACCATAAATAAGTACACGTTCACCCGGTAATATGGTGCCCTCAGCTTGCTTGAGTATCGTTTGCTGCCCCTGATATAAGCAGACATCACGGCATGTCACTGCTTTAACGGGCTCGCTCCAGCGCTGTTGTTGCTGTATTTTTTGGCCAAATAGCGGAATGATTCGGTCTAATGAGAGAAGTGAAGATTGCATTTGACCCACCACCTGGGTTAAGTCTAACCACGGTTTTAACAAACCAGCAGTAATCACTGCAACCATCACCAAGTCGGGTTTGGTCATCGAACCATCAATCACAAAAGCAATCGCAAATGGAACAACCAGCATAAATGAGCACTGGGCAATCGTGACAAAACTAATCCAGCCACGGATCATTTGTTGGGTATAACTAATCACAAGGCGATGGTGGCGTCGCATTGCCTGATATAACTGCTGATAAGCTTTCGCATCCACCGAAAATAGTTTCATCACGCCAACACTGCGTAAAAACTCCAGCTGAGCGGCATGCATTCGAGCTAAAACATCATGGTACTTATGGAGCCTGCCTGAAAATCCACGCATAAATAAAAATTGAATACTTGCTGCAATGGGCAAGGGAATAAAAGCTATTAGGCCAATTCGCCAATCGATATAAAAAAGCAAACCAGCCAACAAAATAGGCATCAAGATCCCATTGATGATGTCAGTACTGTGGTGAGCAATTAGAGGCTCCAAGGCCTGACAATCTTCTGAGATTCGTTTCTCAAGATCTGCCCTGTGCCAAGTTTTTAATCGCTCAACGGGCATTTCAGCCAAGGATAAAATAATATGTTGGCGTAGTTTCGAAATTACATGGTAGGCCACAAGGTGAGCTTGCCACAATGCGCAAGAGTGAAGCAGATAGCGAATAATTAGCGCTCCACTCAACAACAAAACATAATCACCAATTGGCTGCTGAGCAAGCATGGATTGAGCACCGAGATAAACACATAACCATGGAATGAGCTCAATGATAGAAGCTAGAACTGCACACACGATTGATGTAATGACGCGTAAATGTGTCTCCTTTAGTATCGAAAGAAAAGCCTGCTTTCTGGACATCGACTGATTAACTAACATCTGCCACCAATGCAAATAAGAATCATTGTTATATGGGTGGTAAAAGTCTGCTGTCACTTTCAGGAAATGAAAAGGTAAATTTAGGAATTTATCTTTCGAAACTCAGAGGGAGTAAGTCCGATATGACGTTTGAAAACTTTGGCAAAATAACTACTAGTTTGAAATCCAAGTGAGAATGCAACATCTGTCACAGGCTTTAATCCCGATTTAAGCTGATGTTGAGCTTGCTGAATACGGTATTGCTGGATCCAGGATGCAACCCCAATGCCATACTCTTGATGAAAAGCTTGCTTCAAATAACATTCATTCGTTGCCAGGGCCTTTGCTAAACTAGCAATGGTCCAGTTCAAATCAATTTGTTGTCGAACCAAAGTTGTTGCTTTTTCAGCTAACGATTGAGGTCTCGACTGGGATATAGCTAAAGCTAAGATTTCATACATCTTGCCGAGCATCCACATCCTTCGCGCTTCTCCTGACAGCCGACAATTCCATACTGAATTGACCACATAACGCAACTCCCCTAATAACTGAAACTGCCATCCGGCCTGGTACAACTGCAACGGCACAAAAAAATCATCCACACTATCCTTCATCAATAACTGACAAGGTGGTTGCTCTTGAGGAAAATGGATCCGGATCGCCTGAATTTGCGCATTGGTTGGGAGAACTAGTGTGTCATGCCACCTCGATTCGGGTAACACTGTCACCATAAAACGATGTACAAATGCAGATGCGGGATAGTCAGGGAAGTCAGGATTGTAAGCACCATTATTTCCCATAATAGTAAGATAACCACCCGCGTTGACAGGATCATTTAATATGGTGGTTCGGGATGCTTGAACATTGATGATATCGACTCTTAATCGACCATCAAGGTACACCGTATCTAAACAACCAATAAGCGATTGTGCTTGTTTTATTTGAGTAACCAAATCATCCATATGGTTTCACTGTTATGCTTATTAATCACTCATTTAAATAATAATGATTATCATTTAAATGGCAATAAATAGATCTCTAATTGTTTTGGCTAAGATGGGCAATTTTTGACTTAAGATGATATAGGAGACTTATGGAACAATGTCGAAGTAGAGGAAGATGAATATTGCGATAGGATACGAGGAATAAGCTCAATTGCGTCAAGAATCGATAAACGACAAGCAGATAAGGCCATGTCCCTGGCAATACTGAGCAAGCAAATAGGCGTGCACTGCTCCGTGCTAAAAATAAATTACGAAAGACTGATAAACGTCAAACAAAGCCTGTCTCAATCAATTGCTGATTAGCAATGGCGATTTTTCGACCCCAAATAAAATTAACTAAATAAGCTTACAAGGCCAAACCACCAATAAAACAATGTTTAACTACCTTTCGTTAGTTCACCCAACTTAAAGTGAGCAATAATTGAATAGTAGCTGTCACTGCAAACATAGTTACCAAAGTAGCGATGTCAGTTAGAGTTTTGTGCAACTTGCCATTACTGCTTGATTTTTTTGTGTTGTTTACGTCAAATTCTGTAGTTACTGATGAGTTCATGTTGTTTTCTCCGAATGATTACCTGATCCACATCACAATTCTCTACCTATATGTGACATAGATCAACTTATATTTGTAATTATTTTACCTTTCTGACAAAAAAGAACATTTATTAAGATTTAAGCTTATCTCTGAGGAAGCCTGAGCACTTTCGTTAAGCAAGCAACCAGCTATTGCTAATGTATGTCCTACTAGAGGGCAGCTATCACAGCCAACGAGGCGCTGCGACTCCTTTGAGCTCGCACAATCAACAATGAGTAATGCCTAAGCTTAGACTCCCACTAAAACCGGCAGACTGTATCCATGAAAATCTAGGAAATACCAAGTGAGTGAAGAACCGGGACTAGTGCAATAACCAATGGAAATAGAGGATGGGATCTTGAGGAAATGAAACAAGCTGAAACAATCTCATAAACTGCGACTGTTTCAGCGAGAGGGATACAAGTTACTTCAGGGTGAAATAACTCACCGATTTATTCAACTCATTGGCCAATTCATCCAATGCAGCTACCGTATCGCGACATTGTTCAATTGAATCCGCAGTGCCTTGCACCATTCCTGAAATATTTTCGACGTGCATAGTGAGTTCGTTTGAGGCTTGCTCCTGCTCGGAGGTCGCACTTGATACTTCACGGATCATATTCAAGGTATCGGTTGAACTGGTTTGCACGTCACCAAGCATTTGAGTCACCTCAACTGAGCTAGAAACGCTATCTTGAACTTTCGGAAGGATAGACTCTAAAGCCTTCGCCACTACGTCAGTATCATTCTGAATCACGTTGATAGTCTCTGTAATTTCAGCGGTTGCGGTTGCGGTACGTGAAGCTAAGGTTCGCACCTCGTCGGCGACCACTGCAAAACCACGACCTTGCTCACCCGCTCTAGCCGCCTCAATTGCCGCATTCAGTGCTAACAAGTTGGTTTGGTCGGCAATGTCTCGAATCACTTTCACAATACTGCCGATTTGATTAGAGCGATCTTGTAGGTTTTTAAAGTCGGACATTGAAGTGCTAATTTGCTCAGAAATTTGATTAATCACATCACTCGAGCGCTGCACCAATAATTCACCATTTTTACAGACCTCGTAAGAGTGCTCTGAATTTTTCTCAGTTTTTTCTGAACTAGAAGATATTTCTTTGATACAACTGGACATCTCAAAGATCGATGCGGCGGTAGAAATCGATGCGTCTGAAGCGCCCTTTGAAGTATTGGTAATCATCGCTACCTGCTCATGTAAAGCTGCGGTCGCTTCCGTCAGATGATTTGAACCTTTAAGAATATCAGCAACCATTGTCTTCAATGAGTTTTGCATGAAAGCAATTGAACCAAGCAAGCTATCATCGGAAAACTTACCTTCAATTTTTTCCGACAAGTCTCCTTTAGCGATGCGACTGGTCACCTCAACCGCGTAATTTGGCTCTCCGCCTAACTTAGACAAAATGAGTTTCAACATAAATATCGTTAAACCAACCACCACAATAATGATTGCAGCCGCGATTAACAAAAACTTAAAAGCAAAATCCCAGTAAGTTTGCTCAACATCATCCATATAGACGCCGTAACCCACTACCCAATTCCACCCTGGAAGTTTAGTCATCCCATTTACCTTAATCACTTTAGTGTTGGTATTGGGTTTAAGGTTACTTCCCACAGAGAAGGCAAAGTCTTTATTCTGGAGCTTCTCCATATGCTCCTGATAAGACTTCTGAAAAATGCCCATCTTCTCGGGACGAATATGTACCCTAGACATGCCCTTGTTATCATTCGACCATACATAGGAAGCACCAAACCGGATCCCCGATAGAACTTCAACGACTTTTGCTTCTGCCTCTTCGCGCGTAATTAGTCCCTTTTTGTTTTGATCAATATAAAGTTGAGACTGAGTACGGGCAAAAGTTAATATTGACTGAATTTCATGTTTACGGCTCTCGATCAAACTAGACTTTAACTCCGTTAATCCAAAAATACCCAGTGAAATAAATCCCAAAATAACAACGATCATTAAGTAAGTTAGTTGTCTTGAAAGCTTCATATGCAATTCCATTTATCCATAGTTTTATTATCCATCACTTAGCCAAGCGAATAAGTACATTATGGAATGCCTCCTTCACTCTAGCCAATTTAATCGCGTTTTTTTTACAAATTTTTAGCACTAAAACAAAGCCTAGTACTTGATTATCTTCAAGCAGATAAGACGTTCATCAAGCAATCACTCCCCTTCACCACAACGATGGCTCACGTTCAGCAAGCCAAAGGCGCTTATTCTGCATAGCAAGTGGATCACAAATCAATATAAAACGTATCCAACCTAAAAAATGAAACGGTATTTTATTTTATAATGAACAGCGGCCTATCAGAAGAATAGGGAATCGACAGATATAGCGTGAATGGCAAGAATCATTTACAAAGTCACCAGAACAAGCCTATCGTTTACATACATTCAAGAAATAAAATCGGTATTCCGTTCTGTGCCACGGTCTAATCAGACCTAATGTTTCAGCTTGCGCTGCATCAATGGCGGAGAGCCTTCACTTTACTCTAACCACAAAATAGATCGGGTCGTCACACTGATTTAAAACATAAAAAAAGCGGCACGAAATGTTGTGCCACGCTTGTCTAATCAGACTTAATGTTGCAGCTTGCGTTGCATCAATGGCGGAGAGCCTTCACTTTAACTCTCGCCGCAAAATGGAGCGGGTCGTCACACTGATTTAAAACATAAAAAAAGCAGTACGAAATGTTGTGCCACGCTTGTCTAATCAGACTTAATGTATCAGCTTGCGCTGCATCAATGGCGGAGAGCCTTCACTTTGGTTCTCGCCGCAAAATGGAGCGGGTCGTCACTCTGATTTTAAACATAAAAAAAAGCGGCACGAAATGTTGTGCCACGCTTGTCTAATTAGACCTAATGTTTCAACTTGCGCTGCATCAATGGCGGAGAGCCTTCACTTTACTCTAACCGCAAAATGGGCCGAGTCGTCACACTGATTTTAAACATAAAAAAAGCGGCACGAAATGTTGTGCCGCTCTAGTCTAATTAGACCTAATGTTTCAGCTTGCGCTGCATCAATGGCGGAGAGCCTTCACTTTACTCTAACCGCAAAATGGGCCGAGTCGTCACTCTGATTTTAAACATAAAAAAAAGCGGCACGAAATGTTGTGCCACGCTTGTCTAATTAGACCTAATGTTTCAGCTTGCGCTGCATCAATGGCGGAGAGCCTTCACTTTGGTTCTCGCCGCAAAATGGAGCGGGTCGTCACACTGATTTTAAACATAAAAAAAGCGGCACGAAATGTTGTGCCGCTCTAGTCTAATTAGACCTAATGTTTCAGCTTGCGCTGAGTGTGGAGAGAGTACTTACGTACAGGGGCAGCTATACCCCGGGTGTAAACCACGAGCCCTTAAGCTCGCTTTTTGTGCCCTTCCTTCAAGTGCACAAAATCGACATCGTCATAACCTTTAATATCAAAAGCTTGACCAAATCCTTTTACATAACGTCCGTTAATCGGCGTTAAACGAAATAACTTAAAATCACTTAACTGACGAAGATTTTCGACAATATCGCCATGGCGTTTGACTAATAAGTCCAGCACTTGCTCTCTGGGCTCGGCATCGACTTGTTGCGCAATCACTTCATAGCTCAAGCGTTTACGGGCATAAATTTGCTGAGAACTAGTCTCGTCTTCAATCAACATTAGCGCGGCTTTTTCATGCGCACGTAAATAGTGAGCATGTTTGGAGATGTCGCTAATAAAAATAAAAAATGCAGCCTGATAAAAAACAAACGGCGAATACGAATTGTGAGGGAAACCATCTTCCCCCTGAGAAGCCAGTATTAAACTCTGCTGTTGTTCGATAAAATCTGCAATTTCGGGCCCTAAACGCGAGGCCAAACGCTGCTGTTTCTCACTCTTGTCACTGCTCACTAGCAATCCTCTACTTCTTTCACAGCCATTTTTTGCTTTAATAACTCAAAACGTTCCACTTGATTGGCGAATAAGACTCGCTTACGATCACGCCCCAAGTACACTTTAAAAATGGTGTCTCCCCTATCATCAAAAAATTGGAAGCAATAACTTTCTGTACCGCGCAAAGGTTTACTCACTAAGGCCACTTGAGCGATGTTTTCTAACTTAAGATGACCATGTAAGTGGCTTTGCTTGTCCATTAAGTTGTAATAACCATGACCCAATTTCCCCGCTGGAAAACTATCCTTAATTTCAAAAACTGAACCCGCAATCTGAATAATTGTGGTTAATGGTCCCCAACTCGGCAAATCATAGAGTAACCATTGTAATTGTTCAGTGACTAACCAACATGCCATGTGTTCTGGCAAGTGGGCGACAACTTCTGCTTCACTAGATTGAGCTTTCTGGGCTAATTGAGCCACACTTAAATCGGGATACTGCTCAAGCACGTCTGCTACAGATAGCGTCATTTAAATCTCCTATCGACCACTGACTAAGCAAACGCGACCGTCTGCTTAACAACAATATAACCACCTTAACCCAACCATCAATCGAATGCAAATCATTATCATTTGTATTTACTTGGATTTGTTTTATCGATATTCTGTTGCTTAGTTGAGGGCAATAGCGGAATAAAAATAGATGGGAAAGTTAACTATCGCGATCGCGCTATCCGCTGCTATCCACGCCTATTTTATATTACTTAAACCTTCACCAAGCCCTCTGCAACTAAATAGTAGTGGCGACAGTGTGGCATCGAAGGTCGAGGAAATCAGTATTAGTACCAAAATATTGAATGCGCCAGAGCAAGCTGAAGCTCCATTTATAAGCGAGCCAGATGTCGCCCAAGCTCTGGTCGAACATCCTCCTCAGTCGGTGATGCAGAGCGAGTTATCTCCGCCCCCCGCTCAAAAACCAAAGCGCAAGCCTAAACCCCAAACGACACCAACTAAATCGATAGGAATCGTTGAGCATGAAAAACAGCCCCCAACAGACGCACTGCTTCACGCCGTCCGCCAAACCCAAGCAGCGCAACCGCAACAAACTAAAAAGACGCCTCTGCCCACAACTCACCCCAAAGCAAAGCCAGTTAATCAGCAGCGCACTAACCCTAACAAATTAATACCAGAGGCTGAGCAATTAACTCAAACCACTTCAGAAATACCGCAACTACCGATCCGCTCGAAACCGAGTCCGCAACAAGGTCTAGCACAACTACCAAGACTCAATAGCCAGCCACAATTTGCCCATCCACCGAAAGCCCCGGTCTATCCACGCTTGGCAAAAAAACGCGGACAGCAGGGCAAAGTGATAGTGGAAGTTTGGTTAGACCCTAAAGGACGGCAAATCAAGCGGGAAATAAGCACTAGCTCAGGCATTAGTAGCCTCGACCAAGCCGCATTAAACGCCGTTCAACAATGGCCCTTTAAGCCACTAGTGATTGACGGTCAAGCGCAAATGTCTCGCGTATTTATTCCGATTAAATTTAAATTAAGTTGACCCTATGCAAATATTCTCTATGGATAAACTAACGGCTTTTAGCCAAATCATCACCGCAGACCAGCTCGGCGACTTACGTTGGCCAATCATCGCCTGTTCAATACTCGCCTGCGCAATCATTGCCGAACGAGTGATCAGCTTAGCCACGGTGCAACTCAGTAACTATCAACGAAATTGGTTACAATTAGCCACTCACCTGCTGGTCAATAATCAAACGTCCTGCCAGCCAGGAGCTCGCTGTTTTTCCCAATCTCGTAGCCTCGCCCGCAAAGCAATTTGCCTATTGCTGGTTCATCGTCATCAAAGCAAGACACTTCGTGAGGAAATAGCAGCCGTTTGGTTACGCCAACAGCAACAAAAACTCTCTCGAGGTCTCAAAGCCTTACATATTCTAGCGCTAATTAGTCCCTTACTTGGCTTACTCGGCACCGTGCTTGGCTTAATTGAGATGTTCGATGTTCTGGCCAGTACCGAGCAAACCATTAACCCAGCAATGCTGGCACAGGGCCTTGGGACAGCGATGTATACCACCGCAGCAGGCTTAATGGTGACGGTTCCCGCACTTGCCTTTGCGCATGCTTTGAGTTTGTGGAAGGATCAAATCGTGCACCAACTGGAAACAATGATCAATCAAGCCAACTTGATGATTGAAGGTGTCGATACCCTTGCCGACGATGCAAAAACCCTTGCGGCCTTTCAACCCGAACTTCAGAGCCCCGCATGATCCGTATAGAACAAAAAAATAGTGGCTTCAGCATGATGCCGGACCTAACAGCCCTATTAGACATTATCTTCATTGTATTGGTGTTTCTGCTGCTCACGGCAAACTCTCGGGTTTATCAGATGAAGATGAACCTGCCACAAACCGAACAAGCACAGCCCCAAGCTGCAAAGCAACCCGCCGAGCTACAGTTGAGTCTATTTGCGGAATCACCTAAATGGGGGCTTGGACAACAACGTTATCAAAACTTTCAAACCTTTGCCGCTGCCTTAAAACAGCAGAGCCAACAACAACCTTTGGCTAATACCAGCCTCGCCAGCGAGCGCCAAGTTCCAGTCGAACAATTGCTCAAATTGCTTGAATTATTACAACAACTCAAGATAGAGACCACTCAAATTTTAATGGAAAAAAAACATGATTAAGCATCAACCTTTGCGCTTTCTTTCACCGCTATTCTGCCTAACTATCGCGAGCCTATTCTACTCGTCAATCAGCGTTGCAGAGTCGCCACTAAAACACGTGGTGAGTGCTGGTGCTAACATTACCGAAATAGTGATCGCTCTTGGCGCTGAGAAACAACTGGTAGCAGTAGATTCAACCAGTGACCTGCCACCTCGGCTTAAGCTACCGGTGGTTGGTTATCATCGCCAACTCAGCGCCGAAGCCTTACTCGCTTTAGGTCTAGATGGTTTAATTGGCAGTGATGAAATGGGGCCCGAAAGTAGCTTGCTTCAATTGCAGCAAGCTGGAATTGCAGTACATCGTTTAAATAGTGAAGCGACTATCGCTGGCCTCGAGCAACGGATAGTCCAACTCGCAGAATTATTAGGCCATCCGCAACAAGGGCAACAACTACAAGCCAAACTAAAACAACAAATTAGCCACTTAAAACAACAAGCTAAAACTGCTCGCCAACTCAATAGCTTATTTTTCATCAGCCACGATGGCAAAAAACTAATGGCGGCGGGAGATCACACAGCCGCCAATAGCATCATCGAACTGGCTGGTGCAGTAAACCTTGCAAAACCGCATATTAACAGCTACAAACCGCTCTCGAACGAAGCCATTTTAGCCTTGCAACCAGAACTGTTATTATTTAGCCAACGAAGTTTAGACGCCCTCGGTGGGCCACAAGGTGTAATTGATAGTTTTCCGGTATTAGCGGCGACGCCCGCTGGACAACAGCTCGCAATTTATGCGATTGATGGA
The DNA here is from genome assembly GCF_050870865.2 of Agarivorans sp. QJM3NY_33. Lineage (NCBI taxonomy): Bacteria > Pseudomonadati > Pseudomonadota > Gammaproteobacteria > Alteromonadales > Alteromonadaceae > Agarivorans > Agarivorans sp. QJM3NY_33. The sequence continues at coordinate 1,116,224 of NZ_CP194039.2, read as the reverse complement.
CATGCACTAATTGGTGGCTTAGGTTTAGCAAGCTTAGAACAAGCAACACGGCTAAGCCAACGCCTACAATAAGCCCAATAATATAAACAGAGCTGAATGTATAAGCTTAATTACTCGCTATTTAACCTTTACAAGGTTGTATTAATGTCGCTATTTTCGCCAAAGTCGGTCTCCCCCAAAATCAGCTTGTCTCGCTGGTTTATGTTGGCCTCCTTACTGTTACTCATTGCCGCAGGCTTGTTGTCTGTCACTCAAGGGCCGATGAGCATTCCCGTGGCAGACGCTTTAAGAGCTTTAGTGCCTTTTTCTCTGCATTCAGATGCTCCAGCTCACTACCAACTAGTGATCACCGGTATCCGCCTACCGCGCACCCTGTTATGCATCGCCGTGGGAGCTATTTTAGCCATGTGCGGCGCGGTCATGCAGGGCTTATTTCGTAATCCTTTAGCCGACCCCGGTATTATTGGCGTCTCAAGCGGCAGTGCTGCTGGCGCTGCCATAGCCATTGTGCTGCTGAGTCTATTAGATTGGCAGCTCCCAAACGTGGTGAGTAGTCTGGCAATACCACTGTTTGCCTTTGTCGGCGGCTTTATCACCACTATCTTGGTTTATCGCTTGGGGACAACAGCCAATGGGACTTCGGTGGTCATGATGTTATTAGCGGGCATCGCCATTGGTGCGCTTTCTGGTGCTGGGATCGGCCTATTAAGCTATTTGGCTAACGATCAAATGCTACGCGACTTGAGCCTGTGGCAAATGGGATCACTGGCGGGAGCCAGCTGGAATAATATCTTATTGGCTTTTATTACCTTGACCATACTCACGGTGGTCTTTTGCCGCAAAGCCAAGGCCTTAAACGCACTATTATTAGGCGAAGCAGAAGCTGGCCACCTAGGCATCGATGTACAAAAACTCAAGAGTCAACTGATCTTCTTTACCGCGCTGGGAGTGGGGATTGCAGTGTCGGTATCCGGCTTAATTGGTTTTGTCGGCTTGGTGGTTCCCCATTTAGTGAGAATGTTACTTGGGCCCAACCACCAACAACTCATTCCTTTTAGCGGCTTACTCGGCGCAGCACTATTGTTAATGGCGGATCTTATTTCACGGATGATCATTAGTCCTGCTGAGCTCCCCGTAGGCATCGTGACCGCACTGGTTGGCGCGCCCTTCTTCATATTCTTGCTGTTACAACAGCGGCAACGCATTGCCTAGGACGACTATGACTCTTTCAACTACCGTACAGCTCAGCAACATCGGTCTCACTCTGGGTAAAAAGCAACTCTTTAAAGACCTATCACTGGCGTTTTATCCAGCCCAACATACCGCCTTGTTGGGCTCTAATGGGGCAGGTAAAAGCTCACTACTCAAGCTCATTTCTGGCGATCTTGAAGCCCCCACCGGCATACTCAGTATTTTACAACGCCAACGTAAACACTGGCGACGCACAGAATTAAGCCGCCATCTCGCGGTACTCCCGCAAAGTTCAGCCTTAAGCTTTGCCTTTAGCGTTAGCGAGGTAGTTAGTCTCGGCTTAATCAACAGTAAATTAAGCCACCAGCAGCAGCTACAAATCGTTGAACAACAACTGGAATTGATGGACATTTGGCACTATCGCGATACGCCCTACCCGCAACTATCGGGCGGTGAAAAACAGCGGGTTCACTATGCTCGCGTCACTGCGCAACTCGCCGACACTCCAATAGAACAACAAATCTTACTCTTAGACGAACCCACCAGCGCCTTAGATTTAAACCACCAGCAAGCCTTGATGCAACATGCCTCAAAACTAAGCCAGCAAGGTGCCACGGTGATCAGTGTGGTGCACGATCTCAATCTTGCCTCACGTTACTGCGAGCGAATCGTATTATTAAAGCAAGGTGAAATATGTGGCGATGGCTCTCCTGAGCAAGTGCTCACCGAGCAACAAATTGGCACGGTATTTAATTATCAGCCACAAATTATGCGCCACCCCAAATATGGCTTTCCGGTGATCATTTAAACTGTAGTCGCTCAGACTATCGGTCATCCCCCCTCTGTGTACTTCCTCAGCAGGCTTGCAATAAGCCTGTTCCCCCCTTAACTAAACGAAGCGTTCAGTGCCCTGCGACTGATACTCAAAACATCAATCACGGGTAACACACAGAAATAAAAGATATTTATCTAATTTTAGCAATCTGAAGCGTAATAAAAATAACAGTATCATGGGCGATTAATTGACCACCTAATTCAGGTTAAGCATTTATTGTTTTGACGCCAATTATCCAAGCCATAAATAACACCAAAATGATGCTGAATCAGCCTCAGTCTAGGATAAATGTGCTAAATTTATATGTATAAACGTGTTGAACTTAGAGCATGGTGCTTTACAGCTAACAGGAGACTTTTGTCTGACTGGCCTATAACAAACACAGGACTTGAGGAGCATGATGTTCAGGCTTTACAGCAAGCTGGACTCCCCCTGAAAGTGAGCGCCGCCGGGAGAAAGGCCCCTCTTTTGTAGAACGTTGTAACGTTGCTCAAAGGAGAACTTATGAAACGATTATCCATTCTGCTTTTATCTGTTTGCCTCATATTCGGATTTAGCAGTATATTCAGCGATGGCTCAGCCAAGACTATCGTTATGTATCCAAATATTGATGGACTTGAGGAAGCCAGTTTTGGCTATCAAATGATGGCCTTAGCGCTCAAGAACAGTGGAAAACCATATCAGCTGCAACTCTATCCCTTAGCTGTCAACACAGAGCGGGCTTTTAGCCTGTTGAGCGAGGGTAAACTCTCTGCCGCAGACAACGCTGCCGATAGTTCGCTGGAAGAACAGTTCAACATGGTTCCCATTCCCCTCGATGGCGGACTGCTGGGGTGGCGACTGTTTATTATCCACCAAAATCAAGTTGAAGATTTTGCCAAGATTAAAACTTTACAACAACTTCAGAGCAAAACTGCGGGTCAGGGAAGAGCTTGGCCAGATGTGGCCATTTTAAAAAGCGCAGGTTTGCAGGTAATGACCTCGTCCAAGATCGAGAACTTACTTAAAATGCTTGATAGAGAACGGTTTGATTTCTTTCCATTAGGGGCGGGAGAAATCTACGGATTCCTCCGGTTCTACAAAGCAAAACTGCCAAATCTGGTGATTGAGAATAGCCTGGTGCTGGTCTATCCATCGGGGCATTTCTTTTATGTCAATAAAGAAAACACCGAACTCTATGCCGACATCATCAAGGGCTTAGAAAACGCCTACTCGCAAGGGAGTTATCAGCGACTAATGAGCAACCATCCATTTATGAAGGAGGGTCTCGGCAAAGCTCAGCTTGCAACGCGAACCGCCATCCATATTAAAAACCCATTGAACAGTGAGAAATTCAATGCGATTGATGCAAAATGGTTCTATCGTCTTGAGTAAGCGAACGCTGCTCACAACTTATACCAATCTGATTTATTATATGAGCAACTTATGACGCAGAATAAATTTGCCGATAACCAGACATCAAGCGCAGTGACTCGTGGCTCTCCTGAGCAAGTGCTCACCGAGCAACAAAGTGGCACGGTATTTAATTATCAGCCACAAATTATGCGTCACCCCCAGTACAGATTCCCGGTCGTTATTTAAGTCTAAAAAACCAAAACCGTTGGCTCGATAAACATTAAACCTTCCGGGTTCACAATCGATTTGCTCAGTTACCTAAGCTTAGGTAAAGCGTCAGTCCAAAGTGATTGACGCTTTACTTGGGACGGTTAATTGACACAGTGGATGCGCAACAAACATCAGAATTTTTAGGACGTGATTACCAGTGATATTTAAAATCTAGAGCACTAAATCTGCAAATTGGTCCGCTAACGCAACAATCTCTAGAGAAGTGACTAATTTAGAAAAATTTGATTTGAATGAGTAAGTTAATAAGGAAACAACCAGCTTGGAATTGACCATCCTGATTATTGCTTCACGAAGGATAGCGGTTTTCACAGCGATACTTTGACCTGCTTTTAGCAAATAATCAATTCAATTACTGCGCCCTGTGGGGCTTTAGATAAGCGATGCATAAGCAATCCAACGGACATAGTAAGCTATTTGGACTTCCCCAGATTTACGATACACTTCTAGCTCAGTCGCATAATGTACTCACCATAGATTTTAATCAGGAGTGAATTGAACAATGAAAATCAGGCGCTTGGAACGATCAGATAATACCGATTTATTTGATATCTATAGCTTTTCATCAGTTTCTGAAAATACCTCTCAGTTACCTTTTCTTAGCTCTGATATTGTGGCTAATTTATTTGATAATCTAGAGCAATACACCTTAGTAGCTGAGAGTAACGGCAAAGTTGTAGGCCACATAACGCTTTTCTTAACCAACAAAATTCGAGATAGACACTGTGCAGGGATTGCAATTGCAGTACACCCCGACGCTCACGGCAAAGGTATTGGCAAAGCACTATTACAAGAAGCGATAAACCAAGCGGATAATTGGCTTAACCTCGTTCGTTTAGAGTTGGAAGTACATATTGACAACTCAGCGGCGATATCACTTTATAAACGGGTCGGCTTTGAAATAGAAGGAACAAAAAGGCTAAGTACCTTTAAATCGGGTCGCTATATCGATATGCACATCATGTCCAGAATACGACCAGACCATGGTGTCATTGCCAGCTAAGGCGTGATGACGATTCACGACCCGACCACAGCACAAAACCTAACAGCTGGTTCAAGTTAACACGGTTATACAGCACTGTCCGAGTTTTGCTCAGCCGTTTGATAACATGAACCTGTTGATTTTGTTGATAAAAGCATGAATAGCCCATCAAGCCTCCTGCGATAAGCCGTTAACCTTAGGGAATTTTCCCATCATAAGCACAGATTGAGATTAAGCAAGCAGCTCAAGGCCAAAGATGGCTTGTTTTAATTGAATACTTTCAATAGAATCCACGGCAAAATGATAAACACGGTCGATAGACTTACGACAAAGCTTGTTCGGCTGTAGCATCCCTCCTAGTAACATCCGGATGTAACTCTTCGCTCAATAGTAAGGTGGCTTTAACGCCCCTAAAAATATTCACTGTAATCACCGAAAGAAGGATTTCATGACTAAGCTTCAGTGGCTGAAAGCAAGCCTATTTATCGCTTTTTATTCCCCCTTCTTCGCCGAGGCGGTCGTCGAAGATAACTTCGATTCTGAAGATAAATCCTATTTTCCTATGGGGGCAGAGCAGGCAAAACAGCGCAACCAAAGCTTGCCGAGACCCTATGGCTTCAGCCTAAATTACCTAGGAATGTCGCAATCTTTAACGAGCGATAACATTTCTTTCTCAGGCTTAGGAGCACTAGAGCCCTTAATTGATATTGAAACCAGTGATGCAGTGCAAGATTCCGAAACATTGAGTTTTAAAGCCGATCTCTGGCTCAGCCCCTTTTTAAATGTTTACGGGCTACTCGGCTATACCAAAGGTAGCAGCATTAGCGACGCACAAATCAACTTCGCTGGTCAGCCTTTATTAAGTCCTTTTCAAATAGACCTCGAGTTTAAAGGCCTTACCTATGGCGTCGGTAGTACCCTTGTCGCGGGAATTGGCAACTGGTTTAGTGTATTCGACATTAACTATAGCCGCACCGATCTCGATATTCTGAATGGAGAAGTCAATACGCTCGTCATTAGCCCTCGCCTTGGCTATCGCTGGGAAGTCAGCGGCCACAGCATTCAACTGTGGGGGGGAATGATGTACCAAAACTTAGAGCAAAGTTTTCATGGTGATATATCCGAACTCGGGATCGCTCTCCCTCCGCAATTTCCGAGTAATACGAGGTTTGATGTAAATCAGCGATTAAAAACACAATGGAATGCACTATTAGGCGCTCAAGTCTCTCTCACCGACCGACTGGCGGCACTACTAGAACTAGGAATGGGCCAACGTACCAGCCTTATGTTAAACCTAGGCTACCGTTTTTAATTTAGCTGGAATCTTCACTTAAATCATTCACCTTAAAAAGCTGAGTCGTTCAAGTTTAGCCCCCCCAAAAATCAATTTACGTTTCTGTAAGAGGGATGGTGAAAATGCTTTTGATTGTCATCTCCATCAGGTTTTTAGGATAGCTGAACCACAACCAGTAAATTTTACGCTGAGGAAGGCTTTGCATTTGCTAGAATGAATTTATACACTTCGCCATCGCCGTTGTAATGGAGCGCATTGATGAAGCCAGCAGAAAACACCAGCCGTATTCGCACCCGAGTCCCCTTTCAAGTTGGACGCCGCAGCGATATTCCTGCCGAAATGCTGTCATTTAGAGATCTGAGTAGTGATAAAGAACATGTCGCACTGGTCTTCAAAAATGCCGACAGCCAACAACAAAACCCTCTAGTGAGGATCCATTCTGAATGCTTAACCGGCGATGTATTTGGTTCTTCACGGTGTGATTGCGGTGAACAGCTCAATGAAGCCATCGAAAAAATGGCCGAGCAAGGTGGCATTATCCTGTATATGCGCCAAGAAGGCCGTGGGATCGGTTTATACAACAAGCTGGATGCCTATCAGCTGCAAATTAAGGGTATCGACACCTATAGCGCTAATAATCAATTGGGCTTTGATGACGACTTGCGAGACTTTGGCGAAGCAGCTCAAATGCTTAAAGCGATGGGAGTGAAACAGCTGAAGCTACTCAGCAACAACCCACGTAAACAAACTGCCCTCGAAGAAAATGGCATTATCGTCAGCGAAATGGAAAGCACAGGGGTCTATCGTAAAGTCGACAACCATTATTACCTAGTAACCAAAGCCACCCGCGGTAAACATCGACTCAAACTCAGTAAAGATCTGCTGTCTTCTGAGTAAACCACTCAGTCCCTACCGAGTAACGAACAAAACAGTCCAAGCGAAGAGTGCCCTGAGCGGCACTTCACCGCCACAATACAAACCGCGAGGCGGCTGCTCTTTTTGTAAAATGCGCAAGATTCGATAAAAACACCTAAAATTGCGCAAAGATCTGTAATCATCGGCCTGACGACTCCAGCATCATAGAACTCTTTAATTGGGTATCGATGGCCGCGCAAGGAAAGCTTAAATGATTGCTCTTATTTATGTAGCAACCGTAGGGATCTGGGGGACAACTTGGTTAGCGATAGCCTATCAAATTGGCAATGTGCCCATCGCTAATTCCATCATGTATCGATTTGCTATCGCCGCGTTAATATTAATGATTTTTTTACGCCTCAGCGGACGCTTACAAAAGCTCAATCCAAAACAGCACTTCAGTTGCTTACTATTAGGCCTGTGTCTATTTAGCTGTAATTTCATGCTGTTTTATCATGCCGCACAATACATCCCCAGTGGACTGATCTCGATTATATTTTCCATCGCCACCATCATGAATATGGGCAACAGTTGGCTGTTCTATAAACAACGTCCGAGTCTAAGACTATTAGTGGGCGGAGCCATTGGGATTAGTGGTATCGTGTTATTGTTTTACCCTAATCTACAACAAAGTGAAGGCTTGGGTGAGCAAGTGCTTGGGCTTTTGATGGCATTGGCGGGCACTTACTGCTTCTCTTTAGGCAATGTGCTTTCAGCAAAACAGCAAAAGCAAGGCTTGCCGGTGTTGTCAGTCAATGCCTATGGCATGGCCTATGGCGCAAGCTTCCTGCTATTGTGGTGCCTGCTCAGCGGCCAAGGTTTTCATCTCACTAGCTCTGTGAAGTATTTGAGTAGCTTATTCTACCTTGCCTTAGTGGGGTCGGTGTTAGGTTTTAGCTTCTACCTGATCTTGGTGGGGCGCTTAGGCCCACAAAAAGCCGCCTACACTACGGTGCTGTTTCCTGTGGTTGCCTTAGGCCTATCGACCCTGTTCGAAAGCTACCAATGGACACCACTAGCCTTGCTGGGAGTCGCCACCGTATTAATTGGGAATCTGATTGTATTTACCAAGGGCAATCCGTTTCGCCGTCGTGCTCAACCACCGCTCGCCAACTAGCAATACAGCGCTGAGCCACGACAAAGCACTGTGACTTAGGGTAAGGCGATTAGATTAAGGTGGTTATCCCATTGCAGCGGGCTTTGTGCCCGCCAATCTTCCCCAGAGCCTCGTTGCCCGAGTAATTGGCCTTGCCCAGTGCTTGCTACCCAAGTCGTTTCGCCACCAGCCAAACCACAAACATCATCCATTTGCACTAAGTGACTCAACTCGCCTTGCGCCTCCGACCACACTCCCAATTTGGCCCCCCGAGGAGAACTGGCTAAAACTTCTCCCTGACTACAGGCAATACTGCCAACATAGCGATCGAATAAGCCCCAATAATCAGCATCGGGATCCAGAGCCACCAGCGGCCCCTCACCATGATGAGAGTACACAAGAGAACTAATTTCAGCCTCTGGATCTTGCCCCTGACAAGCCAACCATAGGGTATCGCTATGCGCTGAGTAAGCCAAATGACGAATACTAAGCTGATGATCAGCGAGGCTTCGACGCATTAAATGCTCACCATTAAGGCTGTTGAGATAAATCAAGGACGGACGCATCGTCGCAAGGTTAAGCTTTTCACGGCCTCGAGTATGGATCCCCCCCACAGCCACCACTAAACGTTGCCCAGGTAATACCAATAACTGATGGGGACCCAAGCCGCCAAGCGGCCAACGGGCACTTAGCTGCCAAGCCGTTGCCGAGTCGGAGCGTGAATAAACCAGCACATAACCTTCACTGCTATCCTGCTCGCCCGCGGTAACAAACATGCGCAAAGCATCTTCAGAGAAACTCGCATGCCCATAAAAATGCATGCCCATAGGTGGCTGCAGAGTATCGAGAATTTCACCGTGACGAGGATTAAATAGCACGATGAATTTCCCCGGGCGGCGCGCGACACAAGCCGCCAAATCAAACTCCGGTTTTGCCACGGCCACCTCATGGCCTCGCGCGGCCAAAGGGATTTGATATTGCACTGCCCCATCAAGCGTTACCGCGCTCAATTGATACTCCAGCTCTTGCTTGGAGCAGCCCAAGAGCAACATGTTGCTCGCTTGAGCATCGTCTGCTTCAAGTAATAATTTAGCCGCAAGCCCGGGACGAAACCAACCACAACCCAGGCTTAAACAACCGAGCCGCACCAATAACTGACGGCGATTTAATTTAGTCGCCATCATTATTATTAAACCCTAAATCAATCGACAAGGCTTGCGGGATCTGTTCCATAAACAAACTATCCAAGCGTGCCAGTTGTGGTTCAGCCTGCTGCCAAGCACTTAAATCGCTTTGCTCTGCTAACGGCTCTTGTTGAGGCATGCTGGCCAACACCGCCGCAAACTGTTGCGAAACCTGCTTGGCAAGCGTGGGCTCAAGCTGTTGCAGATAAACTGCCAAATATTTCGTATAACGTTGCTGTAATAAAGCGAGTTGTTGGTTGAGTAAGTGCAGGCTGATATTAGCGCGCCACGCTTCTCCTTGATAAGGTCGCAAGCGTTGATGTTTCTCGGAATAAAGCGCACGGTACTTGCGCAGCATAATACTACTTTGTAAACGATAGCTGTTCAGTAGATCGCTGCTTAACTGTGGAAAGAGCGGCGCTTGGTCTTGATGTATTGCAAGGCTTTGCAGGCCTTTACTCACGAGCGTCACCACGGGTAAATACCGACTGAACTGGGACGATAAGACATCGCAACGCTGTTTGGCCGTCAATTCACTAAATAATAAATACGCTTGGCTGCGCAAATTACTATGCGTGGTACTGAGCTTGGGTTCGGCCACACTTAATGCTGCCTTTACCTTGCGTCCCGTGGTGTCTTTTTTATCTGGCCAGTAACTAATCGCCCAATTTAATTTTAAGTCCAGCAGCGGCCCTAAGGCACTGGCCTGCAGGGGTAAATAAGCCTGATAATTAGCTTGCCAAGCTTGCTGACTGGCGGCTAAAGCAGCGGCACTAGGCGCAGCACAATAGCTTGCAACTTGCTGTTGATAAGCCTGCGCAGCCTCAAGTAACTGCCCCCCTAAACCGCTGATATACTGTTGCTCCTGCTTCAACCAAAGGCTTCGTGGGTTATTATCCGCCTGCACCGACGTCAACCCCAGCAATCCCAATAGGCTAAACGTCAGTACTCGTAAAAAATAAATATTCATGACAACTTCCTATAAGGAATTAACAAAAGCGACCAGAGCCTCTCGTTCGCTTTGACTTAAACCAGCAAAGGCCTGTCGAGCAGGTTTGGCTTCTCCGCCATGCCAAATAATCGCTTCGGTAACATTGCGCGCCCGACCATCATGCAGAAATTGACTATGACCATTCACCACCTTGGTTAAACCGATCCCCCACAATGGCGGCGTACGCCATTGCTGGCCATTGGCTAAATATTCCGGCCGACCATCAGCTAACTCACTGCCCATATCATGCAGCAACATATCAGTATAAGGATAAATTCGCTGCTCACTTAAAGCCGGTAAATGCGGGCGTTTAGCCGTAGTATAGCTGCGTCGATGACAACTATCACAAGCCAATTGAGTAAACAATTGATCACCCTGTTTCACCTGCGGATCGTTATAATCACGGCGTCGAGGAACACCAAGGTGACGCGAATAAAATTCAACAAAACCAAGCAGCTTATCACTCACCTCCGAACCATCGGGATCGACCCCAGAAGTCGCCGCTAAACAAGCCGTTTGAGGCCCGGTACAGTGATCTTTGCTAAATAACAAACTGGTAATGCCAATATCACCATTAAAGGCCGCCGCATTCTGCTGCATTAAGCTAGGTTGCCCGGCCTTCCAACCAAAACGCCCCAAAGTGAATTGCTGTGTTTGTTGATCCCATACTCGATTCGCCAGTCCACGGATCCCATCATGATCGCGGTCATCTGGATCAGCATTAGCCAAAATATCTTGCTCGCTAATACTTTCCAGCAAACCAAGGCCGATCATCGGCGAAGCCACCCGTGGCGAAAACATGGTATCGGGGTGCATCGGTCCATAACCGAGTTGATCCACCTGCAAGTGCGGCTCTCGCAGCGTCAACTGGCTCCCATCGGCAAACTGAAACGGTTTATCGGTATAACGAAAACGCACCCGGGCTTCGGGCGCGACACCCGCAATCGCTTGATCTTGAATTTGCCCCCCATAAGTCGGTTCCGGTACCACGCCGTCATGCTGTTGTTGGGCCTTTTGTTGCTCGCTCACCGCCGGAATACTGATCCGCACCAGCATCGATACCGCATTGTCGTCGCCAACTTCAGCGGGATGTCCACGACCATCTTTTAGGTGACAGTTTTGGCAAGCATTGGTATTAAACAAGGGGCCGAGGCCATCTCTGGCAATCGTGGTTGCTGGTGCAACTACCCACGGATTACGAAAGAAACTATTCCCGGTACTGAAATTTAAGCGACCTTCAAAATCTAAATTGGCTGCTGGCAAGGAAAAAGCATTCTCGTCCACTCGCCCCACGGTGGTCCCCCCACCCGGTTTTTTATCATTGGCCCAACTCGCGTTGCTTAACAGCAACGCTACAGCCATCAACTTTATCATCGTGACTTTCACGCTGACTCTCTCCCAAGATGAATAATTATTTTTGAAAGCACAAAAGGGAGCTATAGCTCCCTCATATGGTTTACCTGTTATTTTTAGAATTCGTGATCAGCGGTATCAGGATTCAAGTTTTCGATACCGAGCACTTTGGCACTGGCTTCAATGGCTCGGGTTTGCTCTACTAAAGCCATAATGGCACCATTAATCAGAGCATGACCTTGCAGGTTGTCAGCCGCAATGAGTTGGTCAAAGTGAACCCCATTAGTTTCGGCACTTTCTACTAACTTAGCCGTTTGCGCCATTGATTGAGCAAATGAGTAACGGTTATGCTCGGCAACTTTCGGGGCTTGTTGCGCCACCAATTGCGCCAAGCTGGCACCGCTAAAGCGCGACCCATCTAAACGCTGAAACTCAGCGAAATAGACATTGCTGATGCCACGGTTATTGTAGTAATGAGAGTTATGGGTATTGTCACTAAAGCAATCGTGCTCATCTTCGGTGGAATTGGCTTCTAAAGCGACTTTCATCCGTTCGCCAGCAAGTTCGCCCAAAGATAAGCTACCCATGCCAAACATCATTCGGCGCAAGGCCTGTTCACTCGGTTCGGCCATGAGTTGCGTTTGGTAATCACCGCCTTTAGCCCACTGCTGACTCATCCAAGCTAAATCACTCACCAGTAACTCACTCACCGCCGCTAGGTAATCGCCCCTGCGTTCACAGTGACCATGAGTACAAGCTTCACCCTTGGCATAATCAGTATAAGATCGCTCTCCTGCGCCGGGCTCTGTACCATGCAAATCTTGCCCCCATAATAAGAATTCAATCGCATGATAACCAGTTGCGACATTCGCTTCGGAGCCAGCAAGCTCATTCAGTGAAGCCAATAATTCTGGGGTAATATTCGTTAAATCAATTGCTTGCTCGCCTACCTGAAGAGTGGTACTGGCAATAATATTTGCAGTCGCACCAGGGTTACCAAGTTCATATTGGTAATCACTCGCCACATAATCGATCAGGCCTTCATCCAAGGGCCAAGCATTTAATTGACCTTCCCAATCATCAACGATTGGATTACCAAAACGAAACACTTCACTTTGCTGATAAAAACGACGGGCGACTTTCCAAGCTTGCTTTGCGGCCAGTAAATGCTGAGCTGAAGGCGCTTGGATAAGTGCCTGAGTCGTCTCTTGCAGCCTTAAAGCACTGCTATGTGCATCACTATATACAGCATGCGCCAATGCCGCATAATCTGCGACAACCTCTGTTTGTGTTACTTGAGCATACACACTAGTGGTCAGCAAGGCCGCTGACCCTAAGGCAATTTTAAATACGTGCATCGTCATCCCTTTCGATAATCTATATGATAATTGTTATCATTATCTTTGAGGCATGCTTTTAAGTAAACAAAAATTTGACCTTTTGTAACAAGGACACAACAGGAAACCTAATACACTGACATTTAATAACTTACAAAATGTCATTTGCCTGTCACATAATTTTTGTTAAATGCTCGCCGTCAGTTTGTTTTACAACTCACTTGAGGATTAAATCATGCTTAGCACCGTGAATGGGAAACAGTTTTGGAAGGCTTTACGCAAAAAGGGAATACCGCCATCGGTATTCGCAATGAAGGCCAATTGTTCATTAAATAGTGTATATAACTTAAAAGAACGTAGCTATATACCCGTTAAATTTGCGCAAGTATTAGACAGTATTCAGTAAGCAATATCAGCCTTGGAAAGGTGCAACAACCAGCCGCCTTATTCGTTCATCAAGCATTTACTGCCTTAGACAGCTGCCGTGACCGACATCTCAACTAAAATTTCTTGTCGAGCCATATGTGCTTGCACGCAAGCCCGAGCGGGCGGCGTCACATCACTAACCCATGCATCCCACACTTTGTTCATTTCTACAAAATCATCCATGCTGCGCAAATAAATAGTCACGCTTAATAGCTTCGACTTATCGGAACCAACGCTTGCCAGCAGTTGTTCCACTTTTTCAATCGTGGTACGCGTTTGCTCGGCAATACCATGGGCTGTGTCTTTAGCCACTTGGCCACATAAGTATACGGTATTATGGTGAACCACAGCTCGGCTCATTCAGGCTTTACTTTCAAAGTGTTGAATAGACATGTTAGGGCCTTAATAAATAGACTCGCAGTGCGAGTAAGCAAACAATAGATGATGTTAACGCGCTAACGATAGCGGGTAATGACGTTGCCCAGCCAATTGCTCAGCCAATTCCAGCACCTGCTGATAGGCGATACCTTGAGTGCTTTGTAATTCATTCATCGCCGCATTGGAGGCTTCGGCATTGAGTAAACCTAACTCACAAATATTCTTAATGATTTGCTCCGCGGCACTTAAGGCAGAAGAAAACTTAACAATTTCGGTTCGTGCGTAATGTGTCTTGTCAAAAGATACACTGGCTGCACGTAGGCTTGGATCACTCCCCGGAATTTGCTGCGCCCCAAACAGTGGCCGACCCGCCACAGCAGCATCTTTAAAACTAGGTAGGTAACGGGACATATGTTTTACTGCCTCTGCGGTGCGCAGCTCAACCTCTTCGCTTTGCCAGCCTTGAGTGAGCTTACGAGTCAGTAAAGGACTCAACTCGGGCTGAGCGCTATGCTCGCTAGATTTAACCAAACCGCCTTTAAACAAGGTAATGGTATCGGTCATCCCGTGCAGTTGAAATAAGCCATCGGGATAAGGGGTTAATTGCGCCATACCATTAGGGGTGCCGCGCTCACCATGCACGATCAACTCAGGCCAACGGCCATTTTGACTCGGCCAATTGGCTAAGTAAGCGGCTTTAAACTCGACCATACGACTGCGGCTTAACTTAGCCATATCATCCAACTCGCCGCTACGATAACCACAGGCGTTAATCAGATAGTCTACTTCGATAGTTTGGCGACCCTGCTGATCTTGATAATCAACGCGCCAACGCGGTGAACCGCCTTGCAACAGTTCGATATGCTGCACCTTGGTTGAGGTAAGCACTGAACAATCGGCTAAACGCTGCGTCGCCAAGGCCACCGTAGCGGCAACCCGCAACAAACTTAAGCCATATTCTTGCACCTGCACAAAAGGGTATTTGAAAGCCGATAAATCCAAGTATTTAGCCACCGGGATCATCCAATCATCCATGCTACGAGGTTGCTGTAGCGGCTCACGTTTAGCCAGCGCTTCCAGTTGTTCTCGACTATATAAACGATAGTAATCTTCTGCGGCACCAAGTTTTTGATTTTGCGGATCTTGTTGAATTAAATCTGCATAGTGCGCCTGCAACTTTCGCAACCGAGGCAGCAGCGCTTCAGGTTCACCGGGATCATTCATGGGGACGCTAATCACCGTAGGACGAAGATTGACCGCATGCGGAAAGACCCGCAAGGTATTAATCGACTGCTCTAACAGCTTAAGGCACTGTGCATCGGATATTTCTCGATATAGGTTCCCTCCCGCATGCAAATGGCAGGCTGGCGGGCCGTTCACCAAACTTGGACCTTGTTCAAATAAACTAACCTTCGCGCCCAGCTCGGCAAGTTTTAAAGCAACTGCGGAACCGGCAATACCGCCACCCACGATGGCAATCTGCGGAGAAAAGTCTGAATCTGTCCTCACTGGGGGAGTATTTGTCACTACACTGTCATCCACTGCTGAAAATATTCACTAGGCTCATCATTCTAACCGCCTCAATAGTGCAATGAAATACGCAACTGACAGATAGATCGATCGTAATATGAAGAAAACTAGAAGAAAAATTCAGAAATGAAAAAAGCCAGCTTATCAGCTGGCCTTTAAAATATTGGCAGGGGCGTAGGCTTCCACACTAAAACCATCAACAACCAATAAATAATAACAAAATAAATATTAAGCAGTACAAGGCTTACTTCCAAATGGCCTTAAACAAAAAGTTACTCCATCGCTATACTCAAAACTCGGCGATGAGTACTTGCGCATGTTTTGCTGCATAACGCCCAGCAGCTAACTCGTTAGCCTGAGCAGCAATATCTTTCGCTTCTGGAAGTATTAACCAAAATACCCTGGCTTTTTCAAACAAATACTTTTCTGGTGCACCTGAGACATCTAACTTTTCAAAGACAACTGAAACCGTAAGCACTAATTGCTTAGACGATGTCGCACGTCCAAAAAAAGGACCGAGTTGATGCACTGGATACCATATGCTACCGGCTGGGAATCGTTGCCCTTCTTTTAAATAAAGCGAGTAAGCCACATTATTGTTACTCGATTTACTATTCTGGTAAACGGCTAAGATATTTTTATGAAAATATCCGCCAGAAAATGGGAAGTGCTCTTTGAGTCGCTCATCCTCTACATAAGCGCCACACTCTCTAGCATGTGGCATAGAATGACGATAGCGATACTCTAAGCAGCCAAATTCCAACACTAAACGAGATAATGCGAGGTTAAAATCTTTACCAAACAGGCTATTTTCATAATAAGGTCCTAAGTCTTTCACCTCAGGGATTACTCGTTTCATAACGCTCGAAAACTGCCTATTGTAAGCAATACTCTGTAACTGACCGTCTTCAATCGCTTTTACAAACTGTGAAATCTGCCGTACTTGATACTTCCCCCATGACGCATAAGCAAACTTGCTATAACTACCGCTGTTATACGCAATAGCCGGAGGAGCAGACAAAAACAACACAGCAATAAGTAGACTAATTTTTGACATACAGCTTTCCTTTAACATTAAGCAAATCGCTTTGCGGTTCTGGCGATCAAATCTGCAAAGTCACTCACGTCTTCGGCCTCAACAATATACACACCGCTATGTTTTGCCCGCTTTTTAAGTACGCTGGCCACTGGCAGACTATTGACCCAAAAAGCTTGCGTTGTTTCACCAAAGCTATCGCGCAACATATCCAAGCGAAAAATAATCCGTTGACCTTCTTTTGAATCAGAATTACTGGTTTTACACTCTACGATATACAAACGATTATTAATTAGCGCAACAACATCGAGTTCATTGCGAAGAGGGGATTGAGGATCGCCATATTCAACCTCTACGCTCATGGCGATATCTTGTAGCTCCAACCCCTTGCGGCGAAGCTGATGCATTTGGTCAAAACAAAAATACTCCAACCAAAAACCATTACAAAATTCTTTAGCCTGCGCAGAGCGAAAATGAATACGATTTTCTTTGAGCTGCAACAAGCCCCGTTCGCTCATTTGTGCCAACATTTGTTGCAGCTGAGGGTTGTTTTTCTCTTGGTAACTTAGTTCTCGGTGAGCGATAAACGCTGCGTTTGACTTCATAGCATGATAATTAAGCTGACCTATCCCCTTAATTAAACACTCATTTTTTGCCGCCCAATCTCGAGCAATAGGAATATAAGCCTGTACCGTTTGCAAGCTTGTTTTACTAGATTTAACAGTAATACCCAATAAAGCCATAAAATCAGGGATCTTGATTTTATCAGGCACCTCTAAATCGGCTTGCTCCGCGGGATAAATATACCGCAAGTAGTCATTCTTTTTATCTAGCCAAACAATCGCAGCGTGCTGCTGTTTGCCCCATTCAATTAAACGCGTTTGGAGGTCAATATTGCCTTGAGTAACATTTAACACCATGTTTTGTGTTACGTACTCGGACAAACACTCCAACAAGGGTTGCTGTAGTTTAAGCAGCTCGATGCAGTGGACTGCTATGCCCTTTGGCCTTAATAAATCAACCAAGTGTTTTAGTTTAAAATTGAGAGGCTGAATAGCCAACAATATCAATCGCTGGGCTTTCACTTTGGGGTTTAAAAATGGCGTAACCACAGAGATAGGGTCGTTGTCTAATAAAGCGATATGAGTATCGGCTTGCTCTAACATCAATTGTTAACATCCTTATTATTTAAACTGCCAATTCTAGTTCGTAAACCCAATAGTGGTGTACCTTATGGCACACTAACATGGCCAGTTTTCCCACTCTTTGGCCATGCGCTCAATACTACTTTGCGGCACCCCGTGAATATTAGGAAACTTACCCTGGCATTCTTTTACCACTAACTCTGCATCATAAGTTTTTGCAAGTAAGACATAAGGCTCTATTTCCCAACGCTTTACAAAAGTATTAGCCACAACCACATCCTCACCATGAAACAAGCAACGCTCTGCCTGTAGCTCACACCAGCGATGTGCAGCCTTAAGTTTACTTGGGTCAAAGTGGTATTCACCTAGAGAATTAATAAAGAACTGATCGGCCTCGTAATGCTTTGCAACTAGTTTTTTTGCTAAGGTACTTTTACCGCTACCGGGTAAACCTCTAATTAAAGTTAAAATGGCCATAACTTTAATCCTGTGTATAAACCAGCGATCAACACACCACCAGCCAATAATAAGCCTTTTAAACGGGGCAAGAGCCACTTCCTCGTAACTCCAGCACATTGATGCTGCAACTTGGTAAACCACAATGAATATTTACCAATCCACTGATAAAAATAGCGGCTCACAACATACAATAGCAACAGTATGGTAAGCACCATAGCCACCCAAGGTAAATCAATCCCCTCTTCTGGCGGCATTAACCACTTCTCGTTTAAGCTCATAATAGGGCTAAAGAAAAACAAAATTGCAGCAAACATAAATTTGGTTCTGCGTTGCCACTTGGCTTCTAAGTAGTCACCGAGTTCAGCTACCTCGCTAGACACTACTTCATACTGCTGCTGCAGTTTAAAGGCTTGGTTGAATTTGTTAAAAACCTCGGCACCTAAAAAATCGGTGGTCACCTCCCTAAACCAGTAGTGATTTCTAAAGCGCTGAAACTGTTCCATATTTTGCTTACTGTAAAATACATTCGCCATATCGTGGTCAATAATCGTGCGCGACAAACAGTCCAACCTAAAGCGATTACGATAAGACAATAGGTACAAAGGCAGGTACAGTTGCTCAGCACTATACCTAATTGGCATGCTATCGTGGTAAGCCACAAACACGGCACTATCTCTTAGAACCAAGCCCGCCCAATGCTCCCATACTTCTATAAAGTTATCTTCAACTTGGGCGCGTATGTATTCCGCCGAATACTGCCAACCAGGTCCATCACCGCCCACACTTGCCGCTTCGTTAGACACACAAGCTAGCTCAAAAGGAATTAAATCACGCCAAGTGGCATAGCCAGCAATAATGGCCCGTTGTGATGCCGCTAAGCCTTGATCCCATTGCCCAGTATTTAATAACACTTGGCTATTTTCGTGATAATTTACCTTAGGATCACTGATTGGTGCACTCCAAGCTAACTCGTGATTTTTATCCAAGTGTTGGGTATACGCCACTACAAACAATTTGCAATAACGCTGAAAACAATCAAATACCTTCTCAGCATCTAGGCTGGGCGTGACGACAGCCAATAATGGTGAGTAGTAACCCAGCTTAGCCTTAGGCGCTTTAACAAACCCCAAGCATTGCTCTAGAATAAAGGTGTCCCAAAAGCTAATGGCTTTAGCGCCCTCAGCCTCAACTTGAATATCGCCATCATTAAAATCTCGTAAGGTACGATTTAATAGGCTCACCGAGCTTATTGACGCGGGCTTAACCAGGCTGCTCACCTTAAACACTAGCTGGCCAACACCGTCGCCAAATAGCAGTATATCTATCCAGTCTATTTTAAACGGCAGTAGAAGAGGCGCTTTATTATGCTGCTTAACCTTTAGTGTTAAGGTTTGCTGTATCCATTGCGAAGAATCTAAAGAAAACAGCAAAGACTCTGCCATTTGCGCAGACCCAACATCGGTTGCTACCCGTTCCGAGATAAACTTAGCCGTATCAGCTTCGCTGTAAAAATCGCCTTCGAAGGGCGTTTCACCAAACATAATTTGGTGACTTTGTGGAGTCATAATAGCCTTAGGGAAAAAACACCTAGGCTTCCCATTAAAATCGCTTAACTCTTTAGGGTCGCTATGCTCATCGCTTAACATGGCCATATAAGGATGAACTCGCCAGTGGCGTGAAAACAGCTCAGCCACGTAGGCCTGTAAGTGTTTACCATAGCGTAAACCCTTAGCATTAAGCTGGTGCTCAAAGGCCACAATCATTACTGTGCTTTGCTCTGTAAAATTAACTGGCTCTGGGTAGTGACCATTATTGAGCCTAGCGGTATTTACCGACATCCCTGTCATCCTCTCGCGAATAAGTAAACCAATAATGACTAAAGCATTAGGCCTAAGTCAATGATGTAAAACAACAACTCCCCACTGCAATATTAGTTTAGTGGCTTATCTATCTTCGTTTAGGGAAAAAGCCTTAATCATCATGCTTCAGCTACCTTACGGCATGTGCTGATGCAACTCTTATGAAGATATTGGCACTACGGTAGAAGAAAGTTTCGACTGCCTTTACGGCATGTGCTGATGCAACATGGCCGACGAAACCTTCATGTGATGGAGAAGTAGTTTCGACTGCCTCTACGGCATGTGCTGATGCAACATGAATTAAACAGATCTATTGCTTTAAGTTGTTTGTTTCGACTGCCTTTACGGCATGTGCTGATGCAACGCAATGGTGTATAAAAGCTCTAATCTAATTAAGTTTCGACTGCCTCTACGGCATGTGCTGATGCAACGCTGCTATAAGCAGCTTCGAAAAAGAGACTAAGTTTCGACTGCCTCTACGGCATGTGCTGATGCAACGATAGTGATGGATTACTAACTGACTCTGAAATTGGTTTCGACTGCCTCTACGGCATGTGCTGATGCAACGAAATACCAGAAGATGAAATTTCAAAAATGAGCGTTTCGACTGCCTCTACGGCATGTGCTGATGCAACAGATGGCAGAAGCCTTTGGCTATGCTGCTTAATGTTTCGACTGCCTCTACGGCATGTGCTGATGCAACATACAGCTGAAGGCTTTGCCTTATCTTTTTCTCGGTTTCGACTGCCTCTACGGCATGTGCTGATGCAACCTGAAATCAGCGGCACTATTGGACATATAGAACTGTTTCGACTGCCTCTACGGCATGTGCTGATGCAACGCTTGGCAAGTGATTTATCAGGGTCACTATCTAGTTTCGACTGCCTCTACGGCATGTGCTGATGCAACTTTTATATCTTATCCCAATGATAGTTACTCTAAGTTTCGACTGCCTCTACGGCATGTGCTGATGCAACACTTTGAAGATGTACTCAAGGAAATGAGCTATAAGTTTCGACTGCCTCTACGGCATGTGCTGATGCAACCATTCAATCCTCAGAAAAATGTCTCGTTACTTCAGTTTCGACTGCCTCTACGGCATGTGCTGATGCAACAGTCCAGGCAGTAACCATAAGTGAAGCCAATGTAGTTTCGACTGCCTCTACGGCATGTGCTAATGCAACTCTCCACTTCAATGGGGTAGTTATCATGACGAAGTTTCGACTGCCTCTACGGCATGTGCTAATGCAACAGAAGAAATAAATTGGAATGATCATCTGCTTAAGTTTCGACTGCCTCTACGGCATGTGCTAATGCAACTATAGAGTACGCTCTAAAGGTATCAAAAAATACGTTTCGACTGCCTCTACGGCATGTGCTAATGCAACTCTTTATACTTTAATTAGTTTACGGACAAAGGTTGTTTCGACTGCCTCTACGGCATGTGCTAATGCAACGCGTAACCATGCGTGTAAACGACAATCCTGTTAAGTTTCGACTGCCTCTACGGCATGTGCTAATGCAACCATCTGCTGATGGTCGCTGACAAAGGAGGAAAGTTTCGACTGCCTCTACGGCATGTGCTAATGCAACGGATTGGGACACCTCATAAAAGATGATAAAATCAGTTTCGACTGCCTCTACGGCATGTGCTAATGCAACAGCGTTTGTTTTAGCCCTTAACGGGCGCGCTCTGCAAGCAGCACAATGGTGAACCTTTTCACGCACTGCATCAACAAGCTCTATACTAGCACGATATAGCTAAAAGCATAAGGCTTTATGCACTTAAGTTCTTGTTTTTAAAGAGCTGGTGAAACATTCTCAGCATTTACGAGTAAGTGCTTGATTTTACATAACTTGCCTAATTAGGCCATTTTTTTACTTAGGTTTAACTACAACACCGTGGCCGAAGGAAATACCCCTACCGCTTGGCCGGTAATAGTGGCCGAGCGTGCCAAGGTGGTAGCATTAATATAGTAAAAGCGCAGGTCGTCTTCTTCACCTTCACTGTCTGCTAAAATTTTTTGCAGTTGCGTTTTTAATTGTTTTAGTTGCACTTCGCCACTAAAGGCCACTTCAAATACCGAACGCTGTACCCGCTGCCCATATACTAATAATTCGTTACCTAACCTACGGCGGGTTCGATTATCTTCTATGTCAAAACACACTAGATAGGTAAGCTTCATGGTTATACCTTACCTGGCTAACCACGGGCTAAAATGGCTTTGTTCTTGGTTTATCCACGCAATTAAGTTGTAGTTTTGTTGCGCGAGTAAATCTAAGGCCGATACCTGATCGCCTTTATCATTGGCAAACTGAGGCGTTTGTAACTGCTCTATAAGATATTTACACCAAAACTGTTTGGTCTCTTTATTGAGCCACGATTGGCCTTGGTAATCGGTAAAGTGTTCAAGCTTAATTTGCCCGCGGTTAATCACACTTAATACACTGCGATCCACTAGATATCTAAAAGGCTCCATTAAATCTGAAGCTAGTGCCGAATGAGTACCTCGAGAATGATGATAACCACCAATCGTGGGGCACAAACCTGCGCTACGCAGTAAGCTATCGGTGTGGCTGTATAGCAAACTATAGCCAAAAGATAACAAACTGTTTATGGGATCTTTGGGGTAGCGTTTTTGTCTATGGGTAAATTGCCATTGTTTATCGATAAGGCTTGAAAAACTATGCCAATAGCCTTTTGCCGCTTGCCCCTCTACCCCTAAACACTGCTCTAAGCTGTGTATTTTGGGCAACATTTTTAAACCACCATTTAAACTCTCGCACTGGGTTTTACGCTGCCTTAGTAGCTCTTTTAAGCTGCGAATTTTGGCTTCGACTAAACTTTGAGAAAAGGCCATTTGGTTTTTCTCTTCGCTAAAATGGGCTGCTTGCTTTAAGTGCAAGGCTGGGTTGTGGCTAAGTAAGGCGGCACAGCCTTGGTATTTACCAAAATGGCTAGCAAAGTGAACTGGCACTTGCAGCTGCATTGCCTTAGTTAAGGCTTGAGTAGTAATTTGATGATGCCCCAGCAGTACAATACACTCTAAATGGTGCAGGGGCAGCTCTGCAATGGCTTCGCCCTCGCGCTCTACCCTTATGCGCGAGTGCTGTAAATTAAGCAGGCAAGGGTCACCGCTTATGCAAAGGGTTTGCTTGGCGGTAGCACTAAAAAATAGTTGGCTTTTATTGCTATTCTCTGGTGCTAAAATCGGCTTGTTAGGCAAGGCATCTGAGTAGGTGTTTTGCTTGCTCTCTATCACCATATCATTAATAAACAAGTAACCTAAAAAGTGTACGCCACTGGCAAAGCGGCGCACTCGCGTTTTTTGCTCATTAAGCTCTAGATCATGTTCGGCCAGCAAGCTTTGCACTAGCTCTTTGGCCTGCTCTGCTTGATTCTTCTTTTTGCACAGTATGATAAAGTCGTCAGCGTAGCGCACTAATTGGTAATCTAGCTTAATTAATACCGAGTCGAGGTGATCTAACATTAAATTGGCGAGCACTGGGCTTAGTGAACTGCCCAGATGCAAACCACTGCTTTGATGGTCTTGATAGTGTTCGGGCAATGCTTCACGTTGAATATTGGCGTGCAAGTAGCGGTCTATTAGTGGCCAAAGCGGGTCGTTTCCATACAGGCAAGCTAAGCGATTTTGAATTCGTTCTAGCTCTACCGAGGGGAAAAAACTACAAATGTCGGCATCTAGTGCGTAGGCATAACCTTGGCGAACTAGGGCTAATATTTTGTCTTTAGCTGCTAGGCGAGAAAAACCACGCCTATAGCCATAGCTGCGCTCGCTGTATAAACAGTCTAGGCTTTGGCTAAACCAGCGACTTAAGGTTTTTAAGACTACCTTATCGGTAAAACTAGGAATAAGCAGCAAGCGCTCTTTTTTGCCCGGCTCTTGCAATAAACTTGGGTATAAAGGCTCTGGCCAATAATGGCCTTGCTGTAATTGCTGATACAGGAGGTGAATGTCGGCTCTGGCAGCATAGGCTTTGGGCTGACCGCTCAGTTTCTCTAGTTCGTAGTGAAATGCACTTTCAATATCTTGTATATTTAATGCTTCATTTAATAAGCTGGTAGCGCGTTCTAGCTGCGGACCAATGCTTTGACCATCTTGGGTGAGCAGGCGATAACGGCCGCAACCAAAGCGTCGATTTTCACCAATGCCAATATATTGCCCCATCACTAACCATTGCCACTGAGCTTGTGTTAAGGCTGGTAAATTAAGATCAATACTGCCGAGCAAACCATTAATGGGCTTTAAACGAGCAGGCTTATCTTGGCTACTCCCTTCAACTCGGCCATAGTAGGCGTCTACCCAAAACAAATCACTATCTAACCACTCAGCCGCAGGCGGCGCTGGCCTTCGGGCGCGTTCTAGTTGGGGCTTAAGCTGTTGTTGCAGCGAAGCCAGCGCATCAAAAATACGCTCAAACACTAACTCGGCACTAAGATCTGCTTCGCATTGGCACAATGGGGCGCCGCGGTTTTTTTTCTTTAGTTGTGGTTGGCTATTACGCGGCTTTAGCCGCAGCGGGCTAACAAACTGCAAGCTTAATTGGCTAGGAGCATACTCTTGCCATAAGCCTATTTGCTGATCTATCGAATCTTGATCGATAACCGCAGCTGCACTGGGTTCGGCCAACAAGCCGCCGCTCAAACCATCTTTTATCGAGCGAAGCTCTACATTAGTACCAATATGCCCACTACAACCCGCTTGCTGGGCGGAATATGGCAAATTATCTAAGCGTTCAAATAGTTGTTCTATTAGGTTTAAATCTTCACCAAACTGGCAAAGGTAAAAACTGTAAGCATCACCCGTTTGATAATGCTGCCTACCCGACTCTGGAGTATGAATAGCTAATGAGAAAAAGGCTTGATGGCTGCTTTTTAGCATGGTGCGAATAAAACTGGTTACCACCGCTTGGTGAAAAAACGGCAGGCTTGTATCACAAGTAAATCGCCAATTTACTTGATAGATACGAATAGGCAGTAAAGCACTAAAACTAGGCTCTGCTTCGCTACCAGGGGTATACGGGTTTATAGCATCAGTTTGTTGCAAGGCCTTCCTCCGCGTTGCTGCCCAAGGCCTTAACATCGGCTTTTATGTTTGCTTGAGTTAAGGAAATAGGGCTACTAGTTAGCAGCGATTTAAGCTCGCCAATTAAGGCGTTATATAAATATGCGGGTTGCTGTGTTGGCTCCTTAGCAAACACACTAAATAGGTCTTTTACTAATGATTGATTTAGAAACTGTAGCTGCCCTTGCGCTTCACCTTTATTTTCCCATAGGCCAATAATAGGAGCTCTAAAATGCGCATATACTTGATGCGCCATGCTGTCGGGTAAATAACCGTGAGTGATGGCGTTACGATAATCTCGCGCTTTACTATTGCTTGCTTCAAGCTTGTGTTTTAAAGCTGCTTCATAGCGGTTTACAGGATGAATTAAGGCTGCTTTGTAGTCATCTTTATCTGTGAAACATAATACATCTAAGAATACATTTCGATTCTCTTTGTAACCATTTAGACATTTATCCAAGCCATCACTAAGTTTTAGTGTTTTTGCTTCTTCTTGGAATTGCTTTAACTCAGTTAAAAAATACTGTTTAAGCCAATTATTGTTAGGGGTATAGGTAAGTCTATCGTTAAGGATAAACCGGCGAGATTTTGTTGATGCACTCATAAAATCTTCAATACTGAAGGCCTTTAGCGTTGGCTCCTCAACTAGGCGCCCCCAGTTTTCATACACGGTAGGGCTTTTAACCGAAGGCTGTTTTGTAACATGCTGTTTAAGCAGCTTTTCAAAGACTTTATTGACCCTTTCGAAGTTATTCGATGATGGCCACTCTCCTTGTTGATGGTAATAATTAAAATCATTACCAATAGTCACTTTTGCCAGTAAATCATATTTGGCAATATCTAATAGATCACAGGTGTAACGCACCGCATCTTGCACGTTTTCTTGTTGCAGTGCGGCCTCTACTTTAAAGGCCATCCATACACTACGTGGCATACTGTTAGGCTGGTTTTGATAAGGCAACACCCCCTTAAAAATGGCCATTACATCTTGGAGTGGCAGTTTACCTTGTAACCAGCCAGCTAAGGTGCACACCGCTGTTACCCATTGCTGATCGATGGCAAAGCTTTGGCTAGAAATAGGCCAACATTTAGGATTAGCCTTGCTGGTTTCATTTGGGTAAAGCAAGCGCGCAGTAGTGGCTGCGCCTTCAAAGTTACCGTGTTCAATTAAGTCGATTACTTGACGCCGAGCGCGGTAAGATTCGGCGGGAGCAACTTCACTATGATCAAACCAACTAGCCTGGCTGGCTGAAAGATTGGCTTGAGCAGATCCCTGCCCAGGCTCAACTAAGGTGCTTACTTGCTTAAAGTAGAGGCTTGCAGCTGCTTGTATTTGCGGTTTAAATTCTGGAAATCCGCCACTGGATAAATACATTAGTTGGGCATCAGTTCCAAACTCTTTGGCAAGTTGCCCTAGAGCATCGTCTACCCGCTGCATCGCCAAACGGGAAACGGGGTTATCTAGACCATGACCTTTGTAGTCGTTAATTTCATCATTAATATAGTTGTAAAAACGACTGTAGCCACATATGGGCTGTGAACTTAAATGCTGCCACTGCCCACCATATTCTAACCCTAGCTCTTGGGCGAACCATTGTGCAACAACTGCTCCTGCGCCGTAAGGCTCTGACTTACTAAAAGAGCTGGCTTCCCCCCTGTCAGTATTTAGTATCAGCGCTCCGTCTATACGAATTGCTTGCTGCTGTAGCATATGAACAAAAGGAACTAATTTGGCTGCAACTAAAGGTAGTGCGTCCTCCTCTGCTTTGCTCCAGATAATCTTGTCACGGTTGCTTAATGCATTACCATTAAAGCTTAAAGACTGAACATTTCGCTCGTTAAGGTTGGCATTATCTATAGCTTTTAACAATGAGGGGAACTGCTGCACATCGTCACAGCTTAACAGCTGGAATGCTTTACCAATAGCACGGTCATCCAGCAGAAAATCGTAAAACTGTCGCTGAAAAGAGGGGCCAATTTTTAGCAACTGTTCATTTCCTTCACCACCATAAACCACTTTCAGATCTGAAGTGCCAACGGTAACTATGAGCAGTGTTTTTTGGTTACTTAGCTTCGCCATAAACCCTCACTATAAAGGTGGTAATTTAGCGCTATCGAGCGCTATATTTTCAGGCGCTGGCTGTAACTTTGACTCTGGCGCCGGCGCTCTGCGCGCCTCACAATGACTTTGCCTCACTTTTTGGTGAAATTTAAAAGTTTTTCCATCTAATTGCGGATATTCTGCCAGTTGGTCAGGTAGGTATTCGTGTAATTTAAGCCAATGACGATATACTCGTTCGAGCTGCTTTATCAGATCCCCTCTTTCGTTGTCCTTCTCCTCTACCCTCTGTACAATTTCATTAATATATTTTCCGACAAGTTGCGAGAAATTCACCTCATTAAAAACTAAACCTTGCTCTCGCTTAGTATCTGGTTTTGCCACTTTGGCGATAGTATTGGCTTTGCAAATTGTGAGCTTAATACTACCAAAGCCTTGAGGACGTGCATTTCCCAACTTCAAGGCCAAATGATGATGTGTATTGATTATTAACTTCTTAATGCGTGGATTTTCTATATATGGAACAGCATCATGAATGAGCTGAGGAGAAAGAGCTAATAACAGACCACCTAGTTCAAACTCTGTCATAGCACGAAACTTTACATTAAAACGATAACGCTTACCTTTAGGCGTTACTCCACGACTTAATAAAGCATTTTGCTCACCGAATGATTGATTCGATTTTTCTTTTTTACTTTGCCAAAGCTTATTAAAGCCGTCTTGATGCCAATAGAATTTTCGACCTGCCAAGGTATATGCTTTATCTCTTACCTCTTCTGAAAACTGCAATGTACCATAACTATAAATAGGCCGCTTATAAGATTGAGTGATATAGAATTCGTAAGCGCTGGGTTTGGGTTGGCCACTTATATCAAGAGCAAACCAATGATCTTGCTCGGCTACGGTAGCACTATTATCTAATTGCTCTATTGCATGATTAAAACTTACTTTTCCTGCTTGCTTATCATCTTCATCATTATCACCACTAAAACCGAATATTGCCCTCGAAAGGTTAAGCTCAGTTGGCTTAGCGTCTAACTCAAACTCGAGGGGCTTTAACTGCTTTCTCCTTACGAAATTGCAGCCTTTTTCAGAAAACTGATGCAAGTTCGTAGTACTGCTTAAGTAAAGCCAATGGTAGTAATAGTTATTTCCGAACGACAGTATTGTCCAAGCTTCTTCTATGTTTATATCAACATAAAACAGAAAGCCAGGCTGCCAATGACTTAAGTCTCGAGCGGATTGTATTGATTGAACAACTTTGTCTAAGTCTTTCTCTATATCTAGCCCTGCTTTTTCAAATACAGCTTTGCTAATGTTTGGATTAGCACTACTTAAATGCCCGTTCTCTTTATCGCACAAGTGCTCTGTGGTTGCATTAAACTGTTGAATAATTTCAGGTTTAATAACTAATTCTTTGTAATTCTCACAGTATCGATTAAGCACATAAGCTTTAGATGAGTTATTTGTAGAATAAGATTTACTTGAAAACAGTCGAGCAAAGTAACCGTTTTTATCGGTATTGCTATAGTGAGAAAACTCTTCCATACCAGGTTGTCTAGAGGATTTTATGTTGTTTCTAGTATCTAACAGATCCGTAAGGACTCTTACTTTGAGCCTCCCTTCTGGTTGATTTAAAGTATTTTCTTCTACGACAGCCGCATAAACTTGGCAACGAGTATCACTATTTGACTTAGCTGGCTTTAAATTTGGTCGATAAGAAAACGTACGCTCTTGAACTCTAGCCATGGGCGTCAAACCAATCGCAGCTAAATTAGATGCCACCATCCCTTTTATCGATGAGCCCTGAATAAGCGTAAGTTTCTTGTGATGTAACTCTACTGTTTGAGGACTTATTACCTTTTTCCCTGGAGGGGCACTTCGACCAAACTTTTTATTAATTATTGAAGATAACGGTTCACTTACTTCGGCTTGGAAAGCACCAAAAATAGCTGGCGTTAGGGTCTCTATTTCACAATAGAGCTGGCCAGATAAACTATCATTACCTGGCTTACTGTGATCAATGCGTGGACTACGACTAATATTCGCGTTGAGTAAAGGCGATAAAACAGGAACAAAATGATAAGGAGGTTTTATGGTTTTACTCATTATTTGTGTTCCTTCAATACAAACTCGATTTCTGCGCGTTGGTTTACGCACTCAACAAACTGCAAAGCACTATTACTGAACCATAGGCTGGTTGGTGATTGTTCTTTTAGTTTGATTAAATGATCAAACCTAAGGCTTTTTTGCCATAAGTAAGGTGTTTTACTAACTTTGCTAGAAACGACATCAGCGACGACTTGTTTCATGAGCAATCCTTTGCCAGTTTGTAGTAGATGCAGCGTTTTGTTCTCGCTAAACCAGTAAGCTTCACTAAACTGCCAATCTTGGTTTAACTTTTCGAGCAATTGCCCCTTAGTCTTGTTGTCAAACATAGCAGGACATTTACTTGAATTGGGCTTAGCAATAGGCTCTACCCATAACAACCAGCTTTTTTCTAGTTTATTTAAAGCTTCAGTAAATCCACTTACACCTGAGCTGCATAGCAGTTGAAGCTGTTTACTTATTGCTCCTTCTAGCTGTACATCAGTTGTTTCACACTGCGTTAACTGATTAGTCATGCCCAACCCCTTGTTCATCCTGAAGGCTCACTGTTTGCTCTACCTGCAAACGTAACCACCCACTATCTACCCATTGTTTTCCACCTATAGGAAGAAAACCTTGTTTGGCGTAAGCAAACGCCCCCTCTAACAATGCTTGCTGTTCCATCAATTTAGCTTTGCTTTGATTCTCAAGGTGAATGTGGCAAGTAAACTCACCCTCTACCACGCTACAGCGAACAAATTTTGCACTCTCGAATACACCGGCGGTAAATTCGTCTTCGGCATGGTTATGCATGACAATGCCACTGGCTTTATCGCTACTTAACTGGGCGTCGCCTATATACAGGCCGCTGCTTTGTTCGGTAGAGCCAAATAGCGCTTCGAGCTGTTTTTGTATCTCGCTGTTCTCGCTTGGTTCGCGATACTCACTATTAAGGTTTCGTTGGATCTGGTGGCGTAATACACCACGAATGCTGCTGCCAGGAATAAAGGGCTGGCCTTGTTCGTTGTATACAAAAAAGTTGTCAGGGGTATCTTGAGGGTCGAGAGTATAGCCAGGGGGTACTTGGAAGAAATCTTGCCATTTAGCCTCGGCAGCGCCCAATCGAGGCTCCTCAAGTGAAAGTGGTTGCTCGGCACCATGGCCACCAATAAAAAAGCCATCTAGTCCCCACTCTTCTCCGGTTTCTAAATCTTTATTTGGCCCAGCACTTAAGGTGACTTGGTAACTCACTCGATGCAGGCTTGGCGAGGGGCGGCCGCTTTGGCTTATTTTAGGAATATAATGTTTGCTTGCGTCTTTATATAACTGCTTAAAAACATTCGCAGGGATGTCGCTATTATCAGGCCAGAGGCATACATCTTTAGTACGTAAACGCAGCGCATGTAGTTTTTCGAGCTTGAACCAACCTGTTCCGGCGACGGCCCTGCGACCAATAAACAGGCCATGTTGTTGCCAATGCAATAACACTGCATTGGCTAAGTTCTCGGCCTCACTATTACTATCGGCGAACTGGGTATCAAGCTCTAGCATAAACTGCCAGCTTGTCCCTCTTGGGATAACTTCCATGTCGAACAGTGCGCTGTTTTCGGCTGCCCCTGTTGCATCGTCTATTTTTACGTATTGGCGAAGCAAGGTTTGCGGCTGCTCAACTTGCCCATTTTGACTACCCACAATGTAACTATTAAAGGGTTTCCAATTGGATGGCTGTTTACTTTTATCGCCAAAGTCATCATTGCTGATACTTTTAGGCACTTTGTAACCTAAGGCCTTAGCGGTGGCCACCATAATACCCGCAAGGGTTGTGCCGCGAATGATAAACCGTCCTTGGCCATCTCTAGCACATGGCATATCTACTGAGCTGCTAATGTCGGTGCCGCCGGTACTCATGTCGGAAACTTGCTTTAAGATCCCGCTGTAAATTATTCGGTAAGCTTTATCTTGAGTCATTTTGCTTCCTTGTTAGCTTTTACCCGTTCGGCAGCCAAATCAACCAAAAGGTTAGAAAGAGAAAAGGCATCGGTTAATGTTGATATGTTGCTGAGTTCTTTTTTCCATTGCTTTAGTAATGTTCGATTGCCTTCCATAAACGCCTTTAAGCCCGCGGAAGATTGGCTTTCGTACTTGGCTAACAACTCGTTGATATCTTGCTTTGTAACCTTAGGCGTTTGTTGTCGCTCTAATCGCTTAAGGGCTGAGCCTAGGTTTAGCCATTGGCTTTTAGAACCGCTAATATTCTCTGTAAGTAAGCGGTTTACAATTGCATGATGCTGCTCTCGAATATTTTCTGATTTACTTTGACTATTCTTAGTTTTTAATTGTGGCTTAAGTCCGCCTTGGTACAACCAATATCGCCCCAAACCTTGTTGAGTTCGCTCGCCTACTGCATGCACTTCTTTTGAACAGGCTATGAGTGCGCTCACCAGTTCAGGATGCTCAACTCTAATAACACTGCCAGGAGCCAATACCGTAAGCGCCTTTTTAGGTAGGCCGGTGGCAAAATTAAAACCCGACAACGTACAGGTTTCTGAGCGACTCTCCCATTTACCAGCAAAACTTTCAGATTTAAATTGGTCTTCTAAGCCAAACACTTGAAGTACTAATTCTATTGAGAGCTCTTGTTCTGTTTGCAGATTTTGTTGGTTATAAATCAGCCACTCACTGGCTAGCACAAGGGTTATGCTGTTGGCTTGGGGTTCGAGTAAGCGATAGACTGGCTCTTTGCCTTCACAAACTTGTGTTTCAGTGATCTCGCAGGGGGCCATGCCTCGCCCCAGTAAAAAGGGGGTATTTTGCTGCTTTAGCTGGCTAAACCAGTTGGCTACCTTATTGGCCAGTTCGGGGCAATTAAAACTAAGGCTGGCATTAAAGTGGCTATTTTCTACTAACACTTCTTCACTAAATAATGCGGAATCGTCGTCAAGCTTTTGCTCATACTGGGTACGCACCGCATTACGCATGTGAATGCCCTTACTTTGCTTATGCACAAAACAGGTATTGGCATCGGAAGCATCTTTAAAGTAAAGGTAGCTTGGGGATTTATTACGCTTAAAGCTAGGTACTGCTTCATTTGGCTCAGTTGCTTTGGCGTTTAGGGTGTCTTTTAGCTGCTTGCTTGAGCCCTGTGCCCACCAAGGCAGTTTGCTGTTTGCTAGAGCACAAGCTTTACTTAGTTGCACACTGTGTGGCCAAGGCAGTGAACGGGTTTTGTCTGGCCCGGGATAGGCATTAGTTAAACCAACTTGGTAGTCGATGCCTTGATGTTCAATTAGCGCTTTAAATATGTCCTCTCGCTGACACAAGCGGGCTAAATTGGCTAAAGCCCCTCTTAGCTTACCACTGCTCACATAGTTGTCGGTTTTTATCACATTGCCAGGAACCTGGCTGGCCGGCAAACGCAACGGCTCGAGGTTAGTAAAGTTAAACCGCAAGTAACATGAACCTTGCGCAGCAATATTTAGAGGGGCGTTCTTATTAGCTTGATTTTTAGACTCACTCTCGGTGGCTTTGAGAAGTAAACCTCCAGCCCCTCGATTTCGGCTGGCTCCGATTCGGTCAATGCGCTTAAAAATTAGTTTTATTTTGTCTAGATATTCTTGATGAAGATGATCGGGGCTAAAAAGAGTTACTTTAGCAGTAAATGTACTTCCGGCTTTTACGTACTCTACTGCTCTTAAGGTGTCATCTTTTGGCGCTCGGTTTAGGTCATCGCCATTTTTCCCACGGGCTGAACTGCTCCAAACAATATAGGGCTCATCGGTTTCAGTATTGCTTAGGTCATTGTAATAAAAACTGCCAAATACAAGATTTGTGCCTTCTTGTTCCCCCAACTTACTGTTAAGTAGCTTGTCAAATATGGCTTTGTCTGAGCTGTTCTCATTAATACATAGATTGTATTTATCGGCAGCTTCTTTAAATAGACCTTTAATGTGTTGCCGAGATATAACGGGGTTTCCCTTCGCATCTTTGGCTTGCAGGCTATCGATAAGCTGATGCCCTAAGCCATTACCAGTATGCATATCGTCGAGCAGAGTTAAGTTTAAGTGCAGTGTGGTGATCATTTAGCGCTCTCCTTTACCGCTTCATCGGCTCGCGACAAATTACTAATTTCGAATAACTCGACTAAATCACTGATGCCGCTTATGTAGTGTTCTTCTTCGAGTTGCTGCCATAGTTGAGTTATTTCGCATTCATTTTTTAGATGATTTCTTAATGTTGTAGGTAAACCTTGCCAAATTCGTTCGGCATGCAAGCGGCCTTTGCCAAGCTCTTGCTGCAAGTAACGCAGTTGGCTGCGCGCCACTTGACCTTTTTGTTCGGCATCGGCTTTATTGTTTGCTGATCTTTTTATTTCTTTTACTAAGCCTTCGCTGTGACCTAATAGAGTGTTAAAACGACTTAAGGTATAGGGCTTTTGAGTGAGGTAGAGTGTTTCTGGCTTTTCGGCTTGGTATTTTACAATGGCATTTTTTTGCCGCTCTTCTATTGGGTCGCCCGCCCAGCTTTGAGTCACCACCTGCCAATCGAGCACTGAACATGGCGTGCTATCTTCATAGGCTCTTGCTAGCACCTTAGCGCTACTCGCTAATTCTTCTGCTACATGGTGCAGTCGGTAAAACGGCAGGTTATGTGAGGCAATTACCACACCCACGCCAAGCTGCATAGGCTTCCCATCATCCAGTTTTATCTGACTTAGTTCGTAATCAAGCTTTGTTATGAATGGCAGCGCATCTTTGGCACGACAGGCAAATAGAAGATCGTCTCCCCCCAGCATTAACAGTTGAAATGGTAAGGTTGCCTTAGCATTACTGTTTAAATCCCAATCAAATTGATTTTTGACGGCCTCATGGGTAGCAGTGCGCATAGCTTTGCGTGCAGAGTAAAAGAACTCTTCTGCCTTAGCTTGTTTATCTAGCCATGTATTAGCATTTTGATCTTTTAACCAAGTAGAAAAGCGATTGCCCATGCTGTTACCGTCGGCGACAATTAACGCGAGATAGTCTTTGCCGACAAGTTCGTCTAAATCTTTAGCTTGGCGCTGCGGTTCATTGCCAGTCCATTGCCGCATGAGTATGCTGGCAACATCTGCGGATTGTTCAGTGGGTTCTTTAGATACAAGCTTCCCCTTGGAATCTTTAAATTGCTCCCATATAAAGCTGCTTTTAAGTGAGCTAGCATTAGATTGAAATTGTTTACCTTTGTCTAGATGCTTTAACTGAGCTTCGGCAATGCCTTGCTCACTAAACTGACAAGGTTGAAAAATAGGTAAATTGGGAAACTCATCTGCTGAAAAATCACCTTGCTTTAGGTGTTCATCCTTGCCGCTATCAAGCTGTTCGATAGTACTTAAGGTAAAACTAACCTGTACACCAGGTAATTTCTGTTGAATTAACTGCTCAGCGTCAAACAGAAACTGTTCTGCCAATTTTTGACCAGAGAAAACGGCATAAAAGTGCCCGCCATCTCGGCTTAACACGCCTATTTTCCATAATTCATCAGGTTTATCAGCATAGAATTCGGCTGTGGCCTTATCGAGAGGGTCCTCGTCGAGTTTATTCAGTGAAGGAGGGGATATGGGTTGATAAAAACTATCATTTTGGTTATTAACCAGAGTAACAAGCTCTGCCCTCAATACATTACCAAGTAATGCATTTGCTCCCACCATATGTTTAAAACGAAATGACGAAAACAAAAATGTTTGTATTCGCTTAAATTCAAGCTTAACAACATACATGATAACAATCCTTATTTAAAATAAAAACACGACTCAATATCCTGTTTCATGCAACCCACAGCGAAAACTTGCGTAAGATTAAACCCTATTAATATGCAGCTTCCTATCCCACAAATCAATACGTAAATATTGATCACAAACAATACAATAGATTTTTTAAGAAATAACACAACAATAAATATTTAAAACTTGAAGACAAACTTGTAAGCCATTCCATCACTAAATAGCCAGGTTATTATTTAGCACCTAATAGAAACCTACAAATCACATGAAGGACTCTTCAATGAAATGGAATACAAAAGGTAAAGACTATAAAAACATTAACAGTAAGTTAGGATCCCTTAGCCTATTAGTAATTAGCCTAACACTAACAGCCTGCGGAGGAGGTAGTGAAGGTAGCAACCAAGTACCAGCGACTACCAACATTACGGTATTTGATGGCTTACTATCTAATGCACTACTTTGTATAGATAGCAATAGTAATATGCAGTGTGACAGCAACGAATATAGTTTACGCACTAATGACCAAGGCTTAGCTAAGATCCCCAATGATAACTACGACGACACTAGCCCATTATTAGTGACGGCCATAGCCAATGAAACCACCGACCTAGACCGTGGATTAGTGACTCAAAGTTATCAACTCTCGACCCCTGCTGGTTATAAGATAGTAAACCCTTACACCCATTTAATTCAGCAACTCATTATTGAGGGAGAAGATAGCGTAACCGCTAAACTAGAGATTGCTTCATTGTTAACCAGTTTAAGTAGCGAGGCCTCTGGACAAGATATACACTCAATGATTACCAGCAATTACCTACTACAGTCCGACTTGTTAGCCCAGCAGGTATTGTTAATTGGTGAAATGCTTACCGACCGCTACGCAACTAACAACGACAACGTGGCTACTTTACGCCTATTTACAGAGCAATTATCAACATTTATTAGTGCTTTTGACGCCAGCGAATTAGCTAATTTATCTCCTATTATTGAATTAAACGACGGCCAGTTTAGCTTTTCATATAACCACGCCCCTACAACACAAGGTAGCATTGCTGATCAGCAACTTGAATACTTAGGTGATGAGATAAGTAGCGTCAACTTAAGTGCTTATTTTGACGATGCCGATGGGGATACACTAAGCTACAGCTATAGCCCCGCTATCGCCGGTTTAAGTATCGAAAACGACTACTTACTAGGTACCCCCCAAACCGCAGGCAGCTATACTATAAGCATTTATGCCAGTGACTCTTATAGCCGCTCTGAGGCATTAAGCTTTAATTTAGTTGTTACCGACGAAGTACAAGCTGAACCGGAGGTACCTTCTTTTACTGGTTTTAAGGTAATAGGAACAACTCCGGAGCATAGCTGGGTATTTACTCATGCTGATTCCATCTACTTTGCAGACAGTAACGACGGTTTTTTAGACTTTGTACGTTTTGACAGCGACGGCACTCGTACCAGCTATAGTATTGAGTTTGATGGGAGCCTTGGCAGCTCTATCACTATGTACTTCGGTGATATCAACAATCCCACAAGTATAACTGAACGTCCTCTGCCCGCACCATTTAAGCTAAATGATGACTACTATTTCAGCTACTATGTTAAGTCTGTAGATGATAGTTATGAAGCAAAAATTCTCACTGTTGGATTTTCTGATACAGGTGTTCCACAGCTCAATGTACGTGAATTTAACTACGATTCAGACACTGACGAATTGGCTGATGCTTACCTAATGGCAGCTGTAGATAGTATCGATATAGTGGGTGATTACCAATGTCTAAACATTGTGCATAATAATAAAACCTATAGCCGTGTTGGAGAAACGATCTATGATTCAACAAATAAATCAAACACCTTTACCGTGAGTGAAAATATAAATGACGAGCTTGTGGAAACGCAGCTAAGCATAGTTCTACAAGATGTAGATGGTATGCCGGTAAGAGAATTAGCTAACGATGCAAAGTGCTTTTACCATGAAGAGCTCGATGGGTTGGTTATCGTGTCTCACTATCAAGGTACCAGTGACCAGTATGAACGCTATGATACTGCATTTGTTGTATACGCGTTTATCGATGGTAAAACCAATAAACTCACCACCATTAGCCAAAGTCACGAAAAGTATTTCGGTGTTAGCAACCTAGTAATAACTAAAGCAGCACATGGTGCTTATGTGTTACATAACGGTAAGGCATCTATGGATTTCAATATCAATAAACTAAGTGTAAATCCAATAGACATTCAATACCCCAGCGAAGTAGGCATTATCGTTAAATTTTTAGCTAATCCTAAATATAGTTATCGTACCACTAGCAATAAGTTCTTTGTTATTGACGATGACGACAACATTCTTTTTAGCATATTTAAATAAGCTAAAAAGGCACGAATGAAAAGCCAAGCAAACACTTGGCTTTAGTTATTTGCACTACAAAATACAAGCAATAAAAAAGAAGCCACCCTATATCAAATCTCTTTTAATAACATTCAGATAATAAATCTAACACTTTCTCGAGGCAGTTTGATTCCATACTTCGAAACTTTTTTGTTTGAACCATCCTTTTCTCTGCAAGACAAGATATCAAAATCGTAGTGCTCTGCTACCGTTTTAGGTAAAAAATTAAATAAGTAGGAACTTATTTGGTTCTTCCTATCATGGAAAAAAGTTGCTTTCATTCCATTTTCTAAGCCATTTAATTGAGCAGAACTTAAACCCTCGATTCTCGACGCCGATGCGATTAAACTATGCAAATCCCCTTGATTGTCTTGCAAACCATTAACCTTTAACATTACTTGTAAATAACTAATAGCAAGTATTTGGCAGGGTTTCTCTCTTGCTGGACATTCAAAGCCTTCATTGATATCTAACATGTCTTCTAGCATCATAAGATAAAATACAAAATTAGCTTTAGATAAAGAAATATCAACTCCTGAGCAAACCAACGTTAGCTTGGCTATATCAACTTCCAGCATCACAGGTTGGTTTATCGTGTTAGCAAGCTCAATACAATCAGAAAAAGATGACTCGCCTTGAAGCAAAAGCTTAGGCATTCCATCTCGTTGGCGAATAAAAGGAACGTTGGTAAGACGTACTGATGCTTTTGCTGCATCTATACTTCCGTTTGCAGTAAATATGGGATTTGAGTAAGGTGTCGGGTAGAAAAACTCACTACTTTCGTATTCACTATCAACAAATACATGACATAGGCTATCTTGTTGGCGGGCAAACAATGAAACCGCATAACCTAAATAGAAAGTCATGGTTTTTCTGCCTCCAGCCAAAGAGACACAGAGTGTTGGCTGTTCATCTTCAGTTAAACCTCTCACCAACTCCAGCAAATAATCAGCAACACTGGTAAGCTGCTGACTTGTTTGTGCATCGTCAATCACTTGCTCATATTGATCTTCAATCAGTAGTATATCTTTATCTAACAGCTCTATAGGTTTTAATGAATAGTCTGTGACTAACTGACTCAGCTTGCCTCTTCCACCTTGATGATCTAGCAGGTGGTCAACTACCGCTTGTTTGCCTGCCGGAGTTGTTATAATAATAACTTTAGTAAACTGAATTTTTTTTTGTTGATAGTGCGCATAAATGGTTTCAGTGACAATTTGTGGGCTGAGCCCAACCATAATTAACAAGGTAGCCTCTTTGGGCTTACCTTTATGCTCAACTAATTCTTGTTTCACTATTACCCCTTTGACTCTGTAACTACTCTTACCAGTTGTTTAGACTTTATCCAGCTAAGCAACAAACTGCAAGTAAGTCATTCAGCTTTAAGTTTGGAGAATTTCTATTTGTAGGGCGAGGGAAAGCAGCGGTAACTCCTGAAACAACATGATGCTCAAGCTTTTCAGTAGTTATCAAAAATTCGAATAGCTCTTTTAAGTAACCGCATAAACACTTGAATTAGCCTAATTGACCCCGAGCTTCTATTCGCTTAAGCGGGTGATGTTGGAATACCAATGCCTCACTCACCACTCTGGTTTGGGGGATTTATGAGGGGATCCGTTAGTACCTTACGAGAGAAGTCATGCACTAAAAATACACTCCATTTAACCACTCCGCTTCAGTATCCTTGGATGGAACACCATTTGTTTTCTTTACAATCGTTCTTACAAGAACCAACGGATAAATTTGTTTTTCAATGGATCTCATCTTTTGATTATTAGGGCTGATGTTCACTATAATTTGCTCGAGTTAATCCAGAGGAGATTTGCTCTTTACGCCATGATCCACATCCAACGACGCACTTAAAAAATGGTGCTTCAATTCTATATTGGTAATGAATGCCAAACTCGTAGCTAATGTATAGCCGAATATCTTCAACGATGAGTCGCCCACCATCCTTCTTGATAGCGTGGTCTTCTATGAATACTTTGAGAGTGTCGAGCTGGAGAGCTAGACTTACTAGGACGACTCTTGGAGTGGAGTTTTACTGGATATTATATAGCGGAAGGGAACAGAAAGTAAAAGCATTAATGGATGTTACAAGAAAGGAAATTGGCAGGGGCGGAGAGATTCGAACTCCCAACATTCGGATTTGGAATCCGACGTTCTGCCATTGGAACTACGCCCCTGCAACGGAAACGAATTATACATAAGCCAGTTTAAAGGTAAAGCGTTTATCTCTCGGCTTTGTTTAAGCGAACAAAGAACCAGCAATACAGCTAAAAAATCAACATTCTAGCCACATCAATTCAGCTGATTGCGCCAATATAAGATAAGGTCTGCGAAGCACTTTGCTTAAGCAGCATTAATTAGCATCAACAAACGAGGCTAAACGTTTTGCGCGCTAATCTTTGCCTTTAAAAAATCACTATGACTTAGATAGATCAAGTCGGAGATTTGACGGATCAGTGCTTCTTCAAATGGATCTAAGGTTCCATCCACATAAGCAACCTTCCATAAGGCTTCGGTAAATTGATAACGTAATTGGTAATCGAGCTGCTTCACATGGCGAGTAAAATCGAAAACCGAAATCGCTTGTTGGGCCTGAGTTTGCGCTTGCAACAACAAATTCTCCGCCTCAACCTCGGTCAACTCGAATAAACGCTTCATCTTGGTCAAAATTATCGCGTTTTCACTATTTGTTTGTTGGTTATCACTCTGACTCAGTTGCACTAGCAAAGTAGCGGCCGCTAGTTCGACACTAAGATGTTGCTGTTCTGTTGAGCCAGTTGTGGCCTGAAATAGTTCTTTAAGCGCCTTGAGCATCGCATATCCTAAAAACAAGCAAGGGAGGATTGAGCAGGATAAACCAGCTGATTTTAAAAACCAAATCTACCAGCCGAATCAACATTAAAAATGAAAAAGCCCCGTCGTATGACGGGGCTTTAAAAAGAATGGTGCCGATTGCCGGAGTCGAACTGGCGACCTACTGATTACAAGTCAGTTGCTCTACCAACTGAGCTAAATCGGCACACTGTTGGTACACGTTGATATCTGCTATCAACGGGGCGCTATTAAACGGATTTTCGGTGAGTTTGTCAACGCTGAAAAGCAAAAAAAAGAGCATCAATGATTCAAGTGCTAATTTATTCGCCAATCAAGCTACTTTATCCTCGTGCTTTAACAACTCGGGCTCCAATAATGCCACCGAATCAACCAGCACGGTGGTCTCCAAGCGATCGTCCCAGCGATGTAATTCTAATTGTCCATCCATGGTTTCACACAATAGGGTGCAGTTTTCAATCCAATCGCCATCGTTGGCATAAATCAATCCTTGCTGCTGACTCAACTCTGGGTGATGGATATGGCCACAAACAACAACATCAACCTGCTGACGAAGCCCTTCATTCACGACTGCTCTACGATAGCTAGCAATCGCCTGAGTCGCTTTCGCTATTTTCAACTTGATGTATCCCGCCAAAGACCAATAGGGATAACCCAATAGATGCCGAACTTTTCCAACACTACGATTTAAAAACAACAACAAATCATAGAGGTGATCACCCAATTTGGCATAAAAACGACCAAAACAAACTTCTTCATCAAACTGATCACCATGCAACATCAGTATTCGATGACCGCTAAGGCTGGTATATAGATACTGCTTAGCAACCACGATACTCCCTATATGCATGCCTTGATAGGCCTTGAATAGTTGGTCGTGATTACCAGGAATATAGACCACCTCACAGCCATTCTTATTCAAGTTCATGAGATGTAATAACACTTGATTATGCGATTCAGGCCAATATACCCGGCGTTTTAAAGCCCAAATATCAACGATATCGCCAACCAAAAATACCCGCTTGGCCTTGGTTTGCTGTAGCAATTGCAACAGCATCTCTGCCTTGCAATCTTTACACCCTAAATGAATATCTGATAGCCATAAGCTTTGATAAAGTTGTGTATTCGCCATACATTAGCCCAAACTTTCCCTGTTAAGGCTAATTTAAGAGACCGTCTTGATCAAAAAGTGACAATTTTATTACCAGAGTATGACAACGCTAACAAAGCACGGCTCTGGTTGCATTGCTTGGTGAACTAAACTCAATTAGTCTATTGTTTAGCAATGCGCGTGATAAATCTTCTCGGAGTACCATAACTCGTGACATCCCCTCCACCTAAAAAGCTACTTTCTATCGCTACTATTGGCGGTGGCAGTGGCCACTTTGTTTTGTTGTCAGCCTTAAGAGATAACCAACAACTCGCAATTAGCGCCATCGTATCAATGACCGATAGTGGTGGTAGCACGGGCCGATTACGTGATGAACTCGGTATACTCCCTCCTGGCGATATTCTCAAATGCGTGTTAGCGCTCTCACCCTATCGAGAGCTGGCTCGAAAACTATTGCTAAAACGCTTTACCAAGGGGAAACGACTGACAGGCCATAGCGCAGGAAATATGTTGCTCACCATGCTGTCACAATATAGCGGCTCGTTTTCTGAAGGGATCCAAGGCTTGGCACAAATGCTCGATGTTGAAGGAGAGATACTGCCGGTGACGGTAGACAAATCAACTTTAGTGGCCGAATTGACCAGTGGTGAGCGCGTCTTCGGTGAAAGCGCCATCGATTTACCACGCGGAGACCAGCGAGAAAAAATCGCCAATGTTTTCTTGGTTCCGCACCACGCCGAGCAAGTACGTGTTTACCCACCCGTAATTGAGCGGATCAATAGCGTGAAGGCGATTATCCTCGGCCCTGGTGATCTTTATACCAGTATCATTCCTAATTTATTAGTCCCAGGAGTGAAGCAAGCGATGATGAGTAGTCAAGCAAAACTGATTTACGTCAGTAATATTATGACTAAATTTGGCGAGACAGACGGCTACAATCTGGAACAATTTATCGACGAACTAGAGCACTACCTAGGGCGATCTCTCGACGTGGTGGTGGTAAACCAGCACATCCCAAATCCAAACATGATCGCCAGCTACAATCTAGAGCGCGCTCAAGTCGTAGCGGTTGATAACCTTGAAGCACTTCAGCAACGCTACCAAGTGATTTACACAGATTTAATTGATGACGATAGTACTATTGTCCGCCATGACTCTGAAAAACTCGCGAATGCTCTTAGTCCTTACTTAAGCGATTTACATCTGCAGCAAGACGCCCTTGAGGTACTAGTAGATCCGCAGATCAAGGTGGGAGCCTCCGGCTAGGGCTGAAGCAGGTATCTGCTGAACCAAATCATCTAAGTGGGCAAATATGGGTTTAAGTGAAGGCTCATATTTGTTTTGCCAACGCCACTGAAAACGCTTGTTCCCTTCGGTCCATAACATCATTTTCTGTGGGCGATGCTGCTCGTTATACACCGAGGCTAATTGTTTTGGCACCTGCTGTAATAAACGATAAACCTCAACACAAATGCTTGAGGACAAATGCTGTACCGATTCACGACTACTACGATGGTCAACAAAATTTTCATGTACTGAATAACGATAATGCTCACAATCAAGCGTTAAACGAGTTTCTCCAAACGAACTTTGGGCAATAAAGCTTAACTGGAACTGTGGTACCGCCTTGTTAAATAAAATGACCCCTGCGCTAACGATACCTGCGATCAGCATCATCATCGCCAGCATGATCCAGTTTCTATTATTGCTCAGATTTGGCATATCATGGTTCACCTTGGGTTCTATTGTATTCAAGCTGGTTAACAATTATTTGTTTCCCTGCACATGACGAATGGCAAGTAACTTGTTACATCATTTAAAGGTAGGGGAGAAAGTCGCACTTGCAAAGCTTGTTAATGATAATAAAGATATTAGCGGAAAGGTTAGCGATTTGAATAAAAGGGAATACTCAAATGAAATGAATTACTTAGTTAATTGGCCCAATTTAGGCCTAGAATAATCC
The DNA here is from genome assembly GCF_050870865.2 of Agarivorans sp. QJM3NY_33. Taxonomy (NCBI): domain Bacteria; kingdom Pseudomonadati; phylum Pseudomonadota; class Gammaproteobacteria; order Alteromonadales; family Alteromonadaceae; genus Agarivorans; species Agarivorans sp. QJM3NY_33. Next base: position 1,073,297 of record NZ_CP194039.2, on the reverse strand, counting down.
CCGTAAAATAAATTTATAAAGAAATTTTATACTGATATTACCACCTCGGCCTTAATTTTTGTTAGAATCGCCGGTCGCCAACAGCCTAGCTAAGTGAACTTATAGAAATGAATGTAAGCCAATATTTTAGTCAGAATAATCAACAATTTGTGTTTAGTCGCCAACAAGCTTGCAACTTTGCAAAAGGTGTTGCAAATGACTTTAACGCAATCCACGACGCTGATTCTTCTCGATTTTGTGTTCCCGGTGACTTACTTTTCTCGGTCATGCTCAGCCAACTTGGGCTAAGCCAAAATATGCAATTTACTTTCGCTGGCATGGTCACCGACGGTGTTCCTTTAAGCATCCTGCAAACCGAGCAACACTGTCAGTTAGTGGATCAAAGCGGTAAGGAATATTTAACAGTAGAGCGCAGTGGTGAAAAAATTAAAGATGATCAGATCATCGGCGACATCATTCAAGACTACGTTCGTTTCTCGGGTCGTAACTTCCCACATATTTTAGTACCTCTGTTAAAAGAACAAGGACTGATGCTCAACCGCAAACGTCCCTTAGTCATATACGAAAACATGAGTTTGCACTTAGACCGCCTCCCTAGTGCTTCTCCGCATTTAGAATTTGCCGGTGGCGAATATATTCCGAATGGCAAGCGTGGTGTAGCGCTATTGAAATTTACCATTTCAGAAAATGGCCAAGCAATAGGGACTGGTCAGAAGCGGATGGTTTTGGGGAGCTTATTACCTTACCAGCAATCTGAAAGTGATCTTTTAATCGCCAACTATGAAGGCTGTCGTCAGGCCTTTCTTGAGCGACAGCAATCAAGTAACAACTCAATTACTTAATGTGGGACAGGGGCAAGGCTGTATGGCTAAACACTTGCTGCAATACGAAGCTTGAACGTACCCCTGTAACTCCTTCGATACGGGTTAACTTCCCCAGTAAAAGTGCCTGATAGTGTTCCATATCAGGCACCACTACTTTTAACTGATAATCAGCGTCTGTGCCTGTCACCAGCACACACTCCATCACTTCTTCATAAGCACTAATAATGTTCTGAAAATTCTCAAAGCGCTCAGGGGTGTGTCGGTCCATAGAAATATGAATATATGCCGTTAAATTCAAATTGAGTTTTTTCTTATTCAGTAGGGTCACGTGCTTGGCGATTAAACCTGCATCTTCCAAAGCTTTAACTCTGCGAGAGCATGGAGAAGGCGATAAACCAATGAGCTCAGCAAGTTCCAAATTGCTGATACGCCCATTTTTTTGCATTAAGTCCAAAATCTTTTTATCTGTCCGATCTAAGCGCATACGCCACCCATTATTGTATGTTAATTCATCCTTAGCACATTTCACCCTAATTACACTAAACCATCAACAGTCATTGCAAAAAAACACTCAATTAAAACAATATTAGCAAGCACTCTCCCGTAAATTTTAAATACACTATTTACAGTGAAAAATACAAGGTAACAGCAATTAGTTTACCCACTGATTGTCGTCATAGCATTTATCCAGTGCAACGACGCCCCTCTTAAGGCATCAATCAAGTGCCCACTAAGAGCCAAAGCAAATACCCTTTGCAAAAGTATCGAAACTGACTAAAGGTGGCCTTGGCCACCTTTTTGTTTATTCTTTTAGCAGTTGTTGTATGGCATTTAGTCGATCGCCATTTATTTCATTTTTTTTACCAAATTCGGTTGACTTAAACCGGTAAAATTCGTTTAATAGCGCCCGTCGCCCGGATAGCTCAGTCGGTAGAGCAGAGGATTGAAAATCCTCGTGTCGGTGGTTCGATTCCGCCTCCGGGCACCACCTTTAAAAGGCCTGCATTGATGCAGGCCTTTTTCGTTTCTAAACAAGCTGATTGCTGCCAGTCTCCCTCACATTAACTTTAAAAGCTGCAATGCTCAGCATTGGCTGGAATTAGCCCAACGGTTTACTTTAAAAGTGCTTCATTGACTCCCCCCGATAAGCTGCTGCTCATTCCACAGCCGAAAGAATATGTTGACTTTTTGTTAACAAAAAGCTCTACTGGTAAGACCTCTTTAACTAGGAGTCATTATGCTTCCCAGTGTCCGCAAAGCCAACACAACCCTTCGCTTATTTGGGATCTTTAAAGTGCCACTCATCTGGTACTGCCGCCCTAAAATTCTAGCGATAGATGAACAGCAAGTCGTTGTTAAAATCCCCTTAAAACGGCGCACTAAAAATCATCTCAATAGCATGTATTTTGGTAGTTTAGCGGTCGGTGCCGATGTTGCGGGAGGCTTCTTGGCTATTGCCAAAGCAGAACAGTATGGCAAACGGGTTTCCTTGGCATTTAAGGCCGTTGAGGCGCAATTTCTTAAACGGCCAGAGGCAGACGTTATTTTCACCTGTCGAGATGGTGCACTGATCGACCAGATGCTTCAACACACCATGAACAGTGGAGAGAGAGTCAATCAAGCGGTCACTATCATCGCCACCTGCCCTTCTATTAGTGGGGATGAGGTTGTGGCACAGTTTTCATTAACCCTATCGCTCAAGGCGCTTGTATAAGCGGTATTTGGCATCATGTGCATGGCAAGCTGGCTGCAATGCCTCGCCAATGCATTTCTCTGGCTATAGAGCGATATTGGGTGGGGGCATGGAATTAACAACCATAGAGCGTGTTCCCCCTCCCCCAATCTGATGAATGATATGAGTAACTAATTGCGCAGAATAAATCTGCCGATAGTCAGGCATGAAGCGCAGTAACTTGTGGCTCCAATTAAAAGATACATAGCGCAGTTAGCCGTGATTTAAGCTGGCAACAATCAACAGATAATGATTGAGTTTGCTATGAATAAACGTTGCTCAATAGCAGTCTGATGCGCTAACGTTCGCCATGCTAAACCCGCTATACCCCGCTCATTTATACCCACAAGCGCCACGCTGCACTTGACTCATGAATCTAGTCGTGATGTTCTGTTTAGCTTATTTTTATGAATATATCGGTCCAGTATCAAATCATCACTGAAATGAAGTGAAGCGATTCATTGCCACCGAAGAAAGAGCTTCGCCGCGAGTACGCAGAATTTGATGCTTGGTCGGCCCCAATCACTGCAACCAAAAGGGTGTATTGCAGGTCAAAATGAGCCGCGAAAGACAGCGCTTCTTAAACTTAAAAATGACCTCATAGCAGAACAAGGAAACAAGGTAATGCCATTCAAAGATTTGTTGTTAGCACTGACCGTTGTTTTAGTCTGGGGCTTAAACTTTGTGGTAATCAAAGTCGCATTGTATGAACTGCCACCGATGCTATTGGCAGGCCTGCGCTTTAGCTTGGTCGCATTTCCCGCAGTCTTTCTAGTGAAACCACCTAAAACGCCGTTCAAATATTTATTGATGTATGGAATGGCGATTTGTTTTGGACAGTTTTTACTATTATTTTTAGCCATTAACTTGGGAATGCCTGCAGGCCTTGCTTCGTTGGTTCTACAAATGCAGGCCTTCTTTACTATTATGCTCGGTGTGTGGCTATTATCGGAAAAATTAAGATGGAATCATATTGTTGGCATCATCACCGCAAGCCTTGGGATGGCCTTACTTGCTGATGCAAGTTTAGGCACTGCAAACTCAAGCGGGATCCCTCTAATTGCTATCGTACTTACGCTCGGAGCCGCACTGTCTTGGGCTTTGGGAAATATTAGCAATAAGCTGATCATGCGCGATGCAAATGTGTCGATGTTATCGTTGGTGATTTGGAGTGCCTTAGTCCCTATTGTGCCTTTTTTCCTTTGTTCTTTTATATTTGAAGCGCCACAGATCAACGCTATTCAACTAACGAAAATTAGTAGCAAAACCATCTTTGCTTTGATCTATCTTGCTTTCATTGCCACGATCGTCGGCTACGCCATTTGGGGAAGACTACTGAGTCAATATGAAACCTGGCGGATCGCCCCTTTAAGCTTATTGGTTCCAGTTGTAGGCATTCTAAGTGCAGCATTATTATTAGGAGAAACACTCAGCACCGGGCAACTCTTAGGCGCGCTCATCATTATCTTCGGCTTGCTGCTAAACATATTTGGCGGCTACATTAAAGGGGTACGACGACTTAGCCCCAAATAAGCCTCAAGCTCAACAAATTCCTCCAGCAGATCCTTCTACAAGCTTGACTTTTTACAGCGATTTAAATTGGTGGCCTTGGATTACGACTCACAATAATTCAAGCAAAATGTGAGCCCCCAATCCCCCCTTGCCTCAGCGCAGACATAAAAATAGTGATTCTATCTCGCTCCCAGATCGTTTGTCTGCGCTCTTATTCTCATGTTGTCTCCAGCAAAGCCAAAGCTTCAGCTTGATTACAAAGAATAATTATTAAACGCAAATGATTTTAATTCGCATTCGTATTGTGTATAGTAAGCCTTCTTAATTTGTTCCACAGGATATGGATAGAGCCTGACACTATGAAAATACTCAATCGCACTCTTATTGCCAACGCCGTATTACTCAGCTTAAGCCCCGCTGCTTATGCTGAAACCGCCAGTACTGTTTTCGATGAAGTCGTGGTATCGGCCACTCGAACCGAACAGAGCATTAAAGATATTTCTTCTAGTGTGAGCGCGGTTGGCTCTGAGCAACTAGAGCAACAAATGGCGAACAACCTAAAAGATAGCGTGCGTTACGAGCCTGGGGTGAGCACCACAGGCCAAGGACGCTATGGTACGACCGGATTTAACATTCGAGGGATGGAAGGAAGCCGTGTAAAACTCATGGTAGACGGCATTGAACAACCAACTCCCTATAATCCTGGTGGGGAAGTTATGAACAAGGGTCCTAATAGCTACGAAATTGACACCCTCACCTCTCTAGAAATTAACAAAGGGCCAGCCTCAAGCCTTTATGGGAGTGATGCACTGGGTGGTGTTGTGCTACTAAGGACCAAAAACCCTGAGGATGTCCTTGAGCCTGGCAATACCAATCATGTAGCACTGAAAGGTGCTTATAGCAGCGCCGACGAAGCCTACAAAACCACCATAGAAATCGCCAAACGATACGATAAATGGGAAGGTTTAGCTATTTACACCTATCGCGATGGCAGTGAGTACCAAAGCCATTCATCTGGTGCTGATATAAATGGTCGTGACCGCGGTCAGGCGGATCCCTACAGCTTTGATTCACATAACTTATTGGCAAAAATAAATTTTCAGGCAAATCAAGCGCATAAATTTGGCTTAGTTGCAGAACTATATCAACGTCAAGCTGAGGGCAGGATCCTCAGCAATGAAGGCTATGGCATGTCGCCAAGCTTTACCTATACCAATGTGAGATCTGATGACCAAGATACTCGGCTGCGTCTGGGCATAAACCATACCTGGTTAAGTGAAAACGTCGCCTTCGATAAACTATTTTGGCAACTCAGTCATCAGCAAAGTAAAACCGAACACAATACTTTTGATACGACGGGGATCTACGGCAATCGTAACCGCGAACGGAATGGCGAAGACAGTAGCCTTCAGTTTGATGCTCAGTTCGATAAAGAATTAGTATTTGAGTATGGAAGCCACCAACTCAGCTATGGCTTAAGTGCTATCAATAGTGATTTTGAGCTCGACTATCGCACTCACTTATTCGATTCCGGCACCGTTAGCCCGGGAGAACCAGAAGTGCCAAATGCCGAGTCAGAAAAATACGGCGTATTTGTTCAGGATAATATTTATTTACTCAATGAATCTCTGATCATTAGTGCTGGCCTGCGTTACGACGACTACACTGCAAAACCCAATGAGACGAGCGGTTTGTTAGAGCATAACAGCGATGCACTGACCGCTCGATTAGGCGCGGTTTATCATTGGAACCAGAACTTCAGTTCCTTTGTTCAATATAGTGAAGGCTTTAGAGCGCCCTCTATCAAGGAACTATATTACGATTTTGACAATGCAAGCTACGGCTACGCCATGGTTTCTAATCCGGAACTAAAACCTGAACAAAGCCAAAGTTATGAACTAGGTTTGCGAGCGAATAATTCCGTCTCAACCATCGAACTAGTTGGCTTCTACAACGACTACACCGACTTCATTAATGCTTCGGTAGACTATAGCAACCCAAGCTATCCTGCAGGGATCACAACGAACGAAAATATTGATGAAGCTGAAATATACGGCGTAGAATTCAAGGGTAACTATTGGTTAGATGAAGCTTGGGGTGCTCCAGAAGGCAGTTATAGTCGAATTAGTGTTGCCTATGCACAAGGGAAGAATAAGCAAGATGGCAGCGCACTGGACACGGTTGCACCGCTGACTATCGTTTGGGGTTTAGGCTACGATCAACCACAAGACCTTTGGGGCAGCGAACTGAACCTAACCATGGTCGCCGCGAAGCAAGGGGATGATTGGTCAAATGAAGATAATGCCAACGCGCCAGGTTATGCCTTAGTTGATTTAACCGCTTACTACCAACCTCTCGAAAAGCTCACGTTACGTGCGGGCTTATTTAATGCCTTTGATCAAAAATATTGGCATTATTCTGACCTCGACGGCCAAGATAACGACGCCCAAGGACTGGATCGTTATAGCCAGGCAGGCCGAAATTGGGGAGTTGATGTCGCTTATCAATTTTAAAACGCCTAGCTAATGATTACAGGCTGTGTTCCAATATGAACATAGCCTGTATCCATTAGGCATTCAGAGTCTCTGTTACCGCGTTCAATACATCTTCCAACTGTTGCTCTTCAATATTCAAGAAGACTAACAAAGCATCATAAATGTCTTGCCATACGGCTTCTTCACTACTAACGCCCAACTTTCGATAAGCGCAGATACGAGCTATTTTCAAAATGGCTAACATCACCAGTGAGGATTTACCCAACTCCTGTGAACTAAACAGACCATCACTATCATGTTGGTAATAAATGGCTTCCACCATAACCTTTGGTAAATTCCATTGCTGCGCGATCAGAGCCGCTACCGTGGCGTGGGATGTTCCATATTGCTGACGCTCGGCATTCGCAAAATTAGCCCAGCCCATATCATTCGCCTGAACCAACAAAGCTTCGTAGTCCGCAAAAGAATGCAATAAGGCAGGTACGCCCGCTTGATGAAATAATCCCAACATATAAGCATTGTCTTTCGCACTTTCGAACCCTAACTCTTCAGCAGCGGCCGCAGCGCTAGTCGCTAATAAATTAGCCTCAAGCCAAAATGCATCTAAAGCTTTAGACTGTGGCATCGCCCCCTTAAGCGCCACCGCTTTCACAATAGGAAAAACCCGATTAATTCCCAAGGTCATCACGGCTTGATGGATCGACTTAATTTCGTGGCTACGACGAAATGCAGCTGAATTAACAATTTGTAGTACCGCCCCCGAGATCGCAACATCACTCGCAATGGCGTCGGCGATAGTTGCAACATGAGGTTCTGATTTTTTTGTTTCTTGAGTAATCGTTAACAATACCTGGGGGCGAGGCGGAATAGTTAAATCGGCTAAAATCGCTTTCTCAGCGGCTGTAATGGTTAATGACATACCGTCTCCGGACTTATACGATGGGTCTCGTTGCTGTGGGTTTTCTATAAAAGATCTAAACAAACTTAGTTCATTTACAGTTATATAAAATCTGCTTCAGCGCTTCAAGACCAAGTTGCTGAGTCAATTTAATATTGGTCTCGGGGATCCCTTCAGGATCAGGATGTAAACGGCTTAAACGGGTAATGGTTTGCTCTCGGATTAAATGCAGCATCGGATAAGGAGAACGATTAGTATAGTTACTGGGATCGTCTTTGGACGCATTCGCAAAACAATAATCAGGGTGAAAGCTCGCCACCTGGTATACACCGTTATAACCTTGCTCACCCAACAAACCTTCGGACCAATCAACGAAGTCCAAATAATCATAAAAATCACTTAACTGAGGGATAATAAATAAAGTGGTCTCTATTTCAGGCTGAGTATCCAGGATTTGACACTCCTCCAACAATGTCGCTAATTGCGCCTCAATATCGTCGCTATCGACAATTTTGTAACGAATAGAACCACGTTCAACTTCACGCTTCGCAAAGGGGCAAATATTGTATTTCACCACAAAAGATTGCAACCATTGATGCGTCTGCTGCTGTATCGCTGACACGAGTTGCGAACCGCCGCTAATCGTAGAACCTGACATGCCGTTTCCTTAATCTTGGCAAATAAGCACGCATGAAGTTATATCTAAATCACCCTTGTTACAACTCTAAAAAAGCCAAATACAGCTAAATTAAAAAATTAAATAGGGTGAGATTTGGCGTAGTCAACTAACCAGTCGGCCAACATGAGTACTCGTTTAGCTCGAAAACGGGCCGGGGGAAAGACCATCCAAAGAGGCTGACTATCGGCTTGCCAATCTTCTAATACCGCTTCTAAACGTCCGCTCTGTATCGCATCACGCAAGTACATCTCATGGCTGCGGATTAAACCGAAGCCCTGTAAAGCAGCTTGCTTTAATACATGCCCATTGGCACACGCAAAGGCCCCATTTACACTCACCGAGATCCGCTGTTGGCCCTGAACAAAAGGCCAATGCGTGAGACTTCCACACAAGCATTGATGCGACTTTAACTGCTCAGGATGCTGAGGGCGTCCATGTCGACGCAAATAGGCTGGACTCGCCACAACATGGCTCGCTAAATGCGCTAACACTCGAACCGGTAACCCCGAGTCTGGCAATGCCCCCATCCGAATAACAATATCAAAAGGCGCGGCCAGCAAATCTTCGCGTTGCGAAGATAAATCCAACTCCAGCTCAATATTGGGATATCGCTGACCAAAAGCTAACAAAGCGCCCGCTAACCACTGTTCGGCAAAAATGCCACCGACGGAGTTAATCACCACCTTTCCCTGCAACTGCTCCTGAGATTGCTGCGCGACCAACGCCCCTTGTTCCAGCTGTTCAAGGGCTAGCCGACAACTATGATAATAGCTTTGTCCGGCTTCTGTAAGACGCAGTTTACGGGTTGAACGAAACAGTAATTGCACGCCTAAACGCGCTTCGAGATCACTGATTCGCTGGCTTACACTCGCTTTAGAGCGACTTAGCTTTTCAGCCGCGGCGGTAAAACTGCCCGCGTCCACTACGGCCACAAAATCAAGCACGCCAGCAAACATATTACCCCCATTTAATGAACAATGTTTCTGAATATTAGTAAAATATATAATAACAAAAGCACGGTAAACTCAAGCCACGCAACCCCATTATGAGAGCAACGACATGCATAGCAGAATTCTTGGAAAAAGTAGCTTAACATTAACTGAGTTAGGCTTGGGATGTTGGCAATTAGGTGGCGATTTTGGCCCAGTGAGTGAATCGCAGGCCCAGCAAATTCTGGATCAAGCATACGCCAGTGGGGTGCGCTTTTATGACACCGCCGACGTTTATGGCTCGGGGCGAAGTGAGCGATTACTCGGCCAGTTTGCAAAGCAACACCAAGACGTCATCATCGCCACTAAAATTGGCAGGGACGCCGCTCTATTTCCCGATAAATATCATAAGCAAGGCCTACAAAAAGGCATTGAAGCAAGCCTCAAGCGTTTGACAGTCGACCAGCTTGATCTGGTCCAACTACACTGTATTCCGCTGCCAGTACTACAAGATGGTGAAGTCTTTAGTTGGTTACAAGACTTTAAACAGCAAGGTTTAATTCGCCATTATGGAGCCAGTATCGAGTCTATGACTGAAGCTAAACTATGTCTTGCCGATCCTCAGCTTACCAGCCTTCAGGTGATTATTAACCTGTTTCGCCAAGAGGCGCTAGATGAGCTACTTGAGCAAGCAGAACAGCAACAAGTCGGTATCATCGCTCGACTCCCCTATGCCAGCGGGCTGCTCAGCGGAGCCGTCACTGCGCAACGACAATTTGCCGAGAGTGACCATCGAAATTACAACCGAAATGGAGAGGCTTTTCATGTAGGAGAAACCTTTGCAGGCTTACCACTGGATAAAGCCTTAACGCTGGTCGCCCAACTACAACAGTTGCTACCGATCAATATTAGCTTAGCCGAAGCCGCAATCCGCTGGCTGCTCGATCAGCCCCAAATCACCAGCGTGATTACCGGTGCAAGTAAACCACAGCAAATCGCGCAAAATGTAAGTTATGCAAATCGGGCACCATTGCCAAACGAGTTACACCAAGATCTCGCAACATTCTATAAGACTGAAGTGAGTCCTTGGGTACGCGGAAACCGTTAACCGAAACAGACTCCGCAAAGTAGCGCACAAGCAAATCAGCTTCGCAGTGACTAATTCACCGCGAGGCTCAGCTGTAATACTTTTTACGCTCAAGCAACAGTAAGTCTGTAAATCTTTTTATCACAGCCAATCATCAGGCAACTAGCCTAATCAAACATGAGGACCTTATAAACAAGCCCGATCACTCGCTCTATAACAGTCTGTTCAGTGACTACATTTAGATACAGGCTCCTGAAAAAAGAAAAAATTTTCTTACCACTAATCTTGACACTTGAGACAAGAAAAACTAAGGGCTGTCATCTTTTAGTAAAAAAACCATGTTATAGCTGCTTAGCGGATAAGGAAATGGGAGTAAATCAGCTTATGCAACAGGACTTACAGCTAGAATTTAATCGGATTGTTGATGAAGGAGAAATAACAACCGTTTTCCAAGTGATTTGGGACCAGAATAATAATCGAATCCTAGGTTATGAAGCACTCACTCGCGGTCCAAAACATAGCTATTTCCGACATCCAGTGATTCTTTTTGAATATGCTCGACAATTTGATCGCTTACAAGAACTGGAGCTAGATTGTGCAATTTTAGCCAAACAACAATTCAGTAGGATGCGGTTAAAAGGCGCCTTATTCATTAACTTTTCTCCTGATACCTTATTGGCTATCTACCATCGACAGGGAACTTCAGCATTTGAAGCCCTGCGTAGTGACGACTTAAAGCTAGTTATCGAATTAACCGAACATCACCCCATTAATGTAGACCAAACCTTATTAGCCTGCATCACCGAATTAAGGAACCTCGGTATCAAGTTTGCCCTTGATGACTTTGGAGCGGGTTACGCTGGCCTCAAAACTTGGCTACAAATAGCACCTGAGTACTTAAAACTCGACCAATTTTTCTGTAATGAATTATTACATGACAATAATATCCCACTCGCTATATCCAGCATATTAGAAATAGCCAAACAAATAGGTAGCGAGGTCATTGCCGAGAATATCGAAAATGCAGAACAATACCAACAACTAAGCAACTTGGGACTCGGTTATATGCAGGGCTTCCATATTTCGCGACCAAGTGGTCGCCCTAAGGAGCAACAAACCGCCCCAGAGCGACCCAACCACAATGAACTCTTAACAGCCTTCTCATTGGCAAAAACGGTCACCGTTGTCTCTCCAGATATGTCGGCAAAAGAGCTACTCAACACCATGCTCGAGGATAAACAAATGACCAGCTTACCGGTGGTCGATCAGCAGTTACGGGTATTAGGCTTAATCAAAAAAGAAGAGCTTTTATCCCGTTATTCCAGCCCCTATGGACATTCGCTGAATTACCGTAAATCAGTAGCCGACTTAATGGATGCCAAACCCCTTATCATTGAGAGTGATACCAGCCTTAGCGAAATCGGTAGAAGATTAACCCAACATACTGCAAATGGCTTAGATGCCGCTTTTATTATTACTCAACAAGATAAGTACCTTGGACTTGGTCTCGCGGTTGATGTGATGCGCAAATTATCTGAATACAAATTGCAACTTGCCAGATATGCAAATCCACTCACCTTGCTACCTGGGAATGTGCCCTTACAGCGCAGCCTAAAAAACTTAATTCAGTTCGGCAAGCCCTTCGATTTAGCCTACTTTGATCTGAATAATTTTAAGCCTTTCAATGACTGTTGTGGTTATGAACGTGGCGACCAAATGATAAAACTAGTCGCTGAATTGCTAAGGACTCATCTAAGTAGCAAAGCTCATTTTATTGGCCACCTAGGCGGAGATGATTTCATTGTCATTTTCATAGAAAATAACTGGCAGACAGCAGTAAGGCAACTCTTGGCAACTTTCGAACAACGCAGCAAAACACTCTATCGCCAAAAAGATCTTGACGCACAAGGGATCATTTCAAAAAACCGTGAAGGCCATGAATGTTTCTTTCCGTTAATCGGCTTAGCCGTTGGAGTGACAAGTTGGTTAGCTGAATATAAACTAAGCATAGAAGCACTCAGCGAAGCCGCGAGTCGCGCGAAAAAAGCGGCCAAACAAAATAACAGGTCCAGCCTATATATCGATCAAGCGGTAAGTTTAACAAGTAATTACGGCTAAAGCCTAAAGGCATTCTAGAGCAAACTATACGCGGTTAAGCAGAAAACTAACAACCTTATTATAGGCAATAAAAAAGCCCTACTCTTAAGAGCAGGGCTTGGTTATTTGGTGCCTAGCAGTGACCTACTTTCACATGGGGAGACCCCACACTATCATCGGCGCAGTTGCGTTTCACTTCTGAGTTCGGCATGGGTTCAGGTGGTGCCACAACGCTATTGCCACTAGGCAAAACTTAACTCTGAACAAAAAGGTCTAAGCCAAATAGCGTTAATTCAGAGTAAAAAACCCAGCACATAGCTGGGTTTTTAAAATAGGTGCCTGGCAGTGACCTACTTTCACATGGGGAGACCCCACACTATCATCGGCGCAGTTGCGTTTCACTTCTGAGTTCGGCATGGGTTCAGGTGGTTCCACAACGCTATTGCCACCAGGCAAAAACTTGTTGTCTTTAACATTCGAAAAAACTGATATATCCCACGAGTATAACAAGCACTCTTGGTTTCTAAAATAAAGTATCTATAAGCAACACCCTTTAGGTGTTGTATGGTTAAGCCTCACGGGTAATTAGTACAAGTTAGCTCAATGCCTCACAGCACTTACACACCTTGCCTATCAACGTTGTAGTCTCCAACGGCCCTTCAGAGGACTTAAAGTCCTAGTGAGAATTAATCTCAAGGCCTGCTTCCCGCTTAGATGCTTTCAGCGGTTATCAGTTCCGAACGTAGCTACTGGGCAATGCTATTGGCATAACAACCCAAACACCAGCGGTTCGTCCACTCCGGTCCTCTCGTACTAGGAGCAGCTCCCTTCAATTCTCAAACGCCCACGGCAGATAGGGACCGAACTGTCTCACGACGTTCTAAACCCAGCTCGCGTACCACTTTAAATGGCGAACAGCCATACCCTTGGGACCGACTTCAGCCCCAGGATGTGATGAGCCGACATCGAGGTGCCAAACACCGCCGTCGATATGAACTCTTGGGCGGTATCAGCCTGTTATCCCCGGAGTACCTTTTATCCGTTGAGCGATGGCCCTTCCATACAGAACCACCGGATCACTATGACCTACTTTCGTACCTGCTCGACGTGTCTGTCTCGCAGTTAAGCTGGCTTATGCCATTGCACTAACCGTACGATGTCCGACCGTACTTAGCCAACCTTCGTGCTCCTCCGTTACTCTTTGGGAGGAGACCGCCCCAGTCAAACTACCCACCAGACACTGTCCGCATCCCGGATAACGGGACAACGTTAGAACATCAACACTACAAGGGTGGTATTTCAAGGTCGGCTCCACATCATCTAGCGACAACGCTTCAAAGCCTCCCACCTATCCTACACATGTAGGGTCAATGTTCAGTGTCAAGCTGTAGTAAAGGTTCACGGGGTCTTTCCGTCTAGCCGCGGGTACACCGCATCTTCACGGCAATTTCAATTTCACTGAGTCTCGGGTGGAGACAGCTTGGCCATCATTACGCCATTCGTGCAGGTCGGAACTTACCCGACAAGGAATTTCGCTACCTTAGGACCGTTATAGTTACGGCCGCCGTTTACCGGGGCTTCGATCAATAGCTTCGCTTGCGCTAACCACATCAATTAACCTTCCGGCACCGGGCAGGCGTCACACCGTATACGTCATCTTTCGATTTAGCACAGTGCTGTGTTTTTAATAAACAGTTGCAGCCAACTGGTATCTGCGACTGCCGTCAGCTTAGGGAGCAAGTCCCATCACCAACAGCAGCGTACCTTCTCCCGAAGTTACGGTACCATTTTGCCTAGTTCCTTCACCCGAGTTCTCTCAAGCGCCTTGGTATTCTCTACCCAACCACCTGTGTCGGTTTGGGGTACGGTTTCGTATAATCTGAAGCTTAGAGACTTTTCCTGGAAGCAGGGCATCAACCACTTCATCACCTTAGTGACTCGTCATCAATCCTCAGCCTTAGACACCCGGATTTTCCTAAGTGTCCAGCCTACAACCTTAAACGCGGACAACCAAACGCCGCGCTGGCCTAGCCTTCTCCGTCCTCCCATCGCAATTATACGAAGTACAGGAATATTAACCTGTTTCCCATCGACTACACTTTTCAGTCTCGCCTTAGGGGCCGACTCACCCTGCTCTGATTAACATTGAACAGGAAACCTTGGTCTTTCGGCGAGGGGGCTTTTCACCCCCTTTATCGTTACTCATGTCAACATTCGCACTTCTGATACCTCCAGCAATCCTTACGAATCACCTTCAACGGCTTACAGAACGCTCCTCTACCGCACTTGCAAAGCAAGTACCCGTAGCTTCGGTGCATAGCTTAGCCCCGTTACATCTTCCGCGCAGGCCGACTCGACCAGTGAGCTATTACGCTTTCTTTAAATGATGGCTGCTTCTAAGCCAACATCCTGGCTGTCTAAGCCTTCCCACATCGTTTCCCACTTAGCTATGACTTTGGGACCTTAGCTGACGGTCTGGGTTGTTTCCCTTTTCACGACGGACGTTAGCACCCGCCGTGTGTCTCCCGGATAGTACTTAGTGGTATTCGGAGTTTGCAAAGGGTTGGTAAGTCGGGATGACCCCCTAGCCTTAACAGTGCTCTACCCCCACTAGTATTCGTCCGAGGCGCTACCTAAATAGCTTTCGAGGAGAACCAGCTATCTCCCGGTTTGATTGGCCTTTCACCCCCAGCCACAAGTCATCCGCTAATTTTTCAACATTAGTCGGTTCGGTCCTCCAATTGGTGTTACCCAATCTTCAACCTGCCCATGGCTAGATCACCGGGTTTCGGGTCTAATCCCAGCAACTATGCGCGCAGTTAACACTCGGTTTCCCTACGGCTCCGCTATTCGCTTAACCTTGCTACTGAAATTAAGTCGTTGACCCATTATACAAAAGGTACGCAGTCACCCCACAAAGAGGCTCCCACTGCTTGTACGTATACGGTTTCAGGTTCTATTTCACTCCCCTCACAGGGGTTCTTTTCGCCTTTCCCTCACGGTACTGGTTCACTATCGGTCAGTCAGGAGTATTTAGCCTTGGAGGATGGTCCCCCCATATTCAGACAACATATCACGTGTGCCGTCCTACTCGTTTTCACTTCAAATCACCTTTCGTGTACGGGGCTATCACCCGCTACGGCCAAACTTTCCAGCTTGTTCCACTAAATTATAAGAAGCTTAAGGGCTAATCCGGGTTCGCTCGCCGCTACTACCAGAATCTCGGTTGATTTCTTTTCCTCCGGGTACTTAGATGTTTCAGTTCCCCGGGTTCGCCTCGCAACGCTATGTATTCACGTTACGATACTGCATAAAATGCAGTGGGTTTCCCCATTCGGAAATCCATGTCTATTACGTCTTTTATCGACTCAACATGGCTTATCGCAGATTAACACGTCCTTCATCGCCTCTGACTGCCAAGGCATCCACCGTATACGCTTAGTCACTTAACCATACAACACCTAAATGTTGTCGCTTAAATCACTTGAATGGTCAGGCTGTATAAATCCTGCCACTCGAGTACGATCACCTTATTTTTTGAATACCAAAAACACTTGTTATTTAACTCGTATTTTTGAGATATTTTTTATCAGCTTTTCCAAATTGTTAAAGAGCATTCGGCTTCTTAGAAACCAAAGCTAAGCACTGTATCAACATAATGCTTAGCTTTATTTTCTTAAACCAAGAGAGAAATGGTATCCCGTACGAGATTTGAACTCGTGTTACCGCCGTGAAAGGGCGGTGTCCTAGGCCTCTAGACGAACGGGACACTGCGTTAGCTGTTCTCGTTGGTTCTAAACCACACTAGAACTTCTCTCTTTATCTTCTATCAAGCAATCTGTGTGAACACGTCACAAAACATAAACGTTCATAATAAGGAGGTGATCCAGCCCCAGGTTCCCCTAGGGCTACCTTGTTACGACTTCACCCCAGTCATGAACCACAAAGTGGTGAGCGTCCTCCCGAAGGTTAAACTACCCACTTCTTTTGCAGCCCACTCCCATGGTGTGACGGGCGGTGTGTACAAGGCCCGGGAACGTATTCACCGTGGCATTCTGATCCACGATTACTAGCGATTCCGACTTCACGGAGTCGAGTTGCAGACTCCGATCCGGACTACGACATGCTTTCTGGGGTCCGCTTGCTCTCGCGAGTTCGCATCCCTCTGTACATGCCATTGTAGCACGTGTGTAGCCCTGCCCGTAAGGGCCATGATGACTTGACGTCGTCCCCACCTTCCTCCGGTTTATCACCGGCAGTCTCCCTAGAGTTCCCACCATTACGTGCTGGCAAATAAGGATAAGGGTTGCGCTCGTTGCGGGACTTAACCCAACATCTCACGACACGAGCTGACGACAGCCATGCAGCACCTGTATCTAAGCTCCCGAAGGCACCAATCCATCTCTGGAAAGTTCTTAGTATGTCAAGGGCAGGTAAGGTTCTTCGCGTTGCATCGAATTAAACCACATGCTCCACCGCTTGTGCGGGCCCCCGTCAATTCATTTGAGTTTTAACCTTGCGGCCGTACTCCCCAGGCGGTCTACTTAATGCGTTAGCTGCGTTACCCACGGGTTAAACCCACAGACAACTAGTAGACATCGTTTACGGCGTGGACTACCAGGGTATCTAATCCTGTTTGCTCCCCACGCTTTCGTACATGAGCGTCAGTTTTTGTCCAGGTGGCCGCCTTCGCCACTGGTATTCCTTCAGATCTCTACGCATTTCACCGCTACACCTGAAATTCTACCACCCTCTACAAAACTCTAGCTTCCCAGTTCCAAATGCCATTCCCAGGTTGAGCCCGGGGATTTCACATCTGGCTTAAAAAGCCGCCTGCGTACGCTTTACGCCCAGTAATTCCGATTAACGCTCGGACCCTCCGTATTACCGCGGCTGCTGGCACGGAGTTAGCCGGTCCTTCTTCTGTCGCTAACGTCAAACAATATACGTATTAAGCATATTGCCTTCCTCACAACTGAAAGTGCTTTACAACCCGAAGGCCTTCTTCACACACGCGGCATGGCTGCATCAGGCTTTCGCCCATTGTGCAATATTCCCCACTGCTGCCTCCCGTAGGAGTCTGGGCCGTGTCTCAGTCCCAGTGTGGCTGATCATCCTCTCAAACCAGCTAGGGATCGTCGCCTTGGTGAGCCATTACCCCACCAACTAGCTAATCCCACTTGGGCTAATCTCTACGCGAAAGGCTCCGAAGAGTCCCCTCCTTTGGTCCGAAGACATTATGCGGTATTAGCAGTCGTTTCCAACTGTTGTCCCCCACGTAAAGGCATATTCCCAAGCATTACTCACCCGTCCGCCGCTCGTCATCTTCTAGCAAGCTAGAAATGTTACCGCTCGACTTGCATGTGTTAAGCCTGCCGCCAGCGTTCAATCTGAGCCATGATCAAACTCTTCAATCAAAGTTTTTTCGCTCAAAGTAAATACTGAAATTATTACTGTTAAAACAGTGTGTCACTCCAGTCCACTTAAGCTAATTTTTTTCGCTTAGTGCTCTGTGAGTGCTCACACAGATTGCTTGATAAATTGTTAAAGAGCGTTGCTTCTTGCGAAGCGAGGTGCGCATTCTACGCCATCCTCGGTGACTGTCAACCGCTTTTTTCAATCTTTTCCGAAGAACTTTTCTAAGGAAAGTTTGAAGCGTTTAACCGCCGCTGATAAAGCCTCAGGCCTTACCAACCCTGACTGCTTGCTGCTGCGCTATTGCGTGCTGCCCGCCGTGTCAGTGGAGTCGCATTATAGGGAAGCAATGTAGGAAAGCAACCATTATTTCAAACTTTATCGACTTTTCCGTAGATACATCTAAAAACGTACAACAAACACACAAAAAGGCGCTTAATTAAGCGCCTTTTGATGAATATACCTTACGATTACTCACTTTACATCTTTAGTCTCAGTAGATGTTTTTTCAACGGAGTTCAAATCTGATTCTGTGTGGCTATGATTAGAGTCAAGATCTTCCTCATCACCGACGACATGTTCAATCTTAAGCTTATTCACTGTACGAATCGTGTAAATCGGGCCCGAAATGGCATAAGCCGCAAACAAGGTAAACAATACGAGTGCAGGTTTAACCGCGACAATAATAAATACTAATACCACCAGTAACACAGCAAAAAATGGCACACGCCCCTTAAGGTCAATCCCCTTAAAACTATGATATTTAAAATTAGTGACCATCAACAAACCGCTGATAACCGTCACAACACAAGCCACAATATCGGCACTATTTCTGGAGAGATCTATATCTTGGGCAAACCACACCATTCCGGCTACAACCGCCGCAGCAGCGGGACTAGCTAAACCTTGAAAAAACCGTTTATCGGCAATTCCAACCTGAGTATTAAAGCGCGCCAAACGTAAAGCTGCACCAACGGTGTAAACGAATGCAGCTAACCAGCCAATTTTACCTAAGTCATGTAATGCCCAATTGTAGGCAACCAACGCAGGTGCGATACCAAAAGACACCATATCCGCCATGGAATCATATTCGGCACCAAAAGCACTTTCGGTATTGGTTAACCGAGCGACACGACCATCAACACCGTCAAAGATCATCGCCACAAAAATAGCAATCGCAGCGGCTTCAAATTGACCATTCATGGACGCAACAACCGCATAAAATCCAGAAAAAAGACCCGCGGTAGTAAATAAATTCGGGAGTAAAAAGATACCTTTTTGTCTCGCTCCCTCTCCCACTTTATGCTCTGTCATTTAGTTACTCTATAAAACTGCCTAAAAAACGTGGGCTAAAAATAGCATATCACCTTAGTTGTTAATAGCGCTGCACTGACAAATAAGCAGCGATGAGCTATATATTAAGACTAATACACTCTGACCGCTGTATTACGTTTCGTTAAATATCGCGAGCGCATAAACTTGGTAGTATCGCAATGAATATAGGTAGATTGACCGAGCAATTACAATTGGATAATGAACAGGTTGAACAGTTTGCTCACTTAGAACAACTTTATGACCGTTTAATGGAAGAACTTTTTAGTTTCGACGGTGACCGTAAACAAATGTGGAAAGCCATGCGAAACTTAGTAAAACAAAAAGACATCGAGATTCAAAAGTTACTCGATGCCAAACAAACTCAAAACTATTTCACACTTAAACAAAAAGAGAAGCAGCAATTAAAGCAAGCACTTCACCCAAAAAGTTAGATGCTTGCTGATTGCGAACTTCGGTTAGCCAAAACGAAGTTGTCCATCGACAAACTCAATCACAATGGTTTTCCCCGGTTCAAGCTGACCTGCGAGAAGCGCTTGGGCTAACGGGTTCTCTAAGCGTTGTTGAATCGCTCGTTTTAGCGGGCGAGCACCATAAACCGGATCAAAGCCAGCTTGACAAAGATTATCCAACACCGCATCACTAAACTCAAACTTATAGCCCTGCTCTTCCAAACGAGGCACCAGCCGCTGGACTTGAATTCGCGCGATTTCCCGGATCTGAGCAGCTTCTAAAGGATGAAACACGACGGTTTCATCAATACGGTTAATAAATTCAGGTCTAAATTGCTGCGATAAAACCTCCATGAGTGCCACTTTAATTTCCTCATGAGTCATTTGGCCATGACGCTCTTGAATAATATCGGAACCAAGATTAGAGGTCATGATGATGACTGAATTACGAAAATCGACGGTACGCCCTTGTCCATCGGTTAGCCGCCCATCATCAAGCACTTGCAGTAAGATATTGAATACATCTGGATGGGCCTTTTCAACTTCATCTAGTAATATCACCGAGTACGGGCGTCGCCTCACCGCCTCGGTTAAATAACCACCTTCTTCATAACCCACATAACCGGGAGGTGCACCGACTAAACGCGCAACCGAATGTTTTTCCATAAACTCAGACATGTCAATGCGGACCATTGAGTCTTCGGTATTAAACATAAATTCAGCAAGCGCTTTACATAACTCAGTTTTACCAACCCCTGTGGGCCCTAAAAATAGAAACGATCCAATGGGGCGGTTTGGATCAGACAAACCTGCTCGGCTGCGCCGAATAGCGTTTGATACTGCCACCACAGCTTCGCTTTGGCCGATCACTCGGGTATGTAACCCTTGTTCCATGCGCAACAGTTTCTCACGCTCGCCTTCGAGCATCCGGTTTACTGGTATTCCCGTCCAACGCGAGAGCACATCGGCAATTTCGGCATCGGTTACTTTATTGCGCAGTAAACTCATGTCTTGCATTTCCGCCTGAGACGCCAAATCTAGCTGTCGTTCCAACTCAGGAATTCTTCCATATTGCAATTCAGACATCCGATTCAAATCACCAGCTCGGCGTGCTACGTCCATATCTAAACGAGCTTGCTCCAAATCAGACTTAATGTGTTGAGTGCCAGATAACGCGGCTTTTTCGGCTTTCCATACTTCATCAAGCTCTTTAAATTGCAGTTCTTTATCGGTCAGCTCTTCATCTAACAACATTAAGCGTTTTTGACTGGCGCTATCTGATTCTTTCTGCAAAGCCTGGCTTTCTAGTTTCAGCTGAATAATTTTTCGTTCTAATTTATCGAGCGCTTCAGGCTTGGAGTCAATTTGCAAACGGATGCTTGATGCTGCCTCATCGATCAGATCAATAGCCTTATCCGGTAATTGTCGATCGGAAATATAGCGATTTGACAAATTTGCCGCCGCCACAATTGCCGGATCGGTAATTTCTACAGAGTGGTGCAATTCATAACGCTCTTTTAGCCCGCGTAGTATCGCAATGGTGTCTTCTACGCTAGGTTCTTCCACCAATACTTTTTGGAAACGCCGTTCTAAAGCGGCATCTTTTTCAATATATTGTCGGTATTCATTTAAAGTTGTGGCGCCAACACAATGTAGCTCTCCCCGAGCAAGAGCTGGTTTAAGCATATTGCCTGCATCCATTGCGCCATCGCCTTTACCCGCTCCGACCATGGTGTGTAGCTCGTCGATAAATAAGATCACCTGACCTTCTTCTTGCGACAATTCATTGAGTACCGCTTTTAAGCGCTCTTCAAACTCGCCTCGATATTTGGCCCCCGCCACCAATGAGCCCATATCTAAGGATAAAACCCGCTTATTTTTTAAGCCCTCAGGCACTTCATGGTTAATAATGCGTTGCGCGAGACCTTCTGCGATAGCTGTTTTACCAACACCAGGTTCGCCAATTAACACCGGGTTATTTTTAGTCCGGCGTTGCAGCACTTGAATCGTTCGACGAATTTCATCATCACGACCAATCACTGGATCAAGCTTACCTTGCTCGGCGCGCTCGGTTAGATCAATCGTATATTTCTCTAATGCTTGACGCTGATCTTCAGCATTCGGATCATCGACTTTCTGACCCCCACGTAGCTTTTCGATTGCTTTATTAATATTGTCTTTATTAGCACCTAAGCCACGCATAATATCGCCGAGTTTGCCTTTATCCTCGGTGACGGCTAGGAAGAAGATTTCTGAAGAAATAAACTTATCTTTGCGCTTTTGCGCTAACTTGTCACAAAGATTAAGCAAAACCACCAGTTGGTTAGAAAGTTGAACATCTCCGCCAGTACCTTCTACTCGAGGGAGTTGCTCTAAGGCCTGCGATAATTGAGAGCGTAATGCGCTGCCTT
This sequence comes from Agarivorans sp. QJM3NY_33, assembly GCF_050870865.2. NCBI lineage: Bacteria > Pseudomonadati > Pseudomonadota > Gammaproteobacteria > Alteromonadales > Alteromonadaceae > Agarivorans > Agarivorans sp. QJM3NY_33. The sequence goes on along the minus strand of NZ_CP194039.2, from coordinate 1,051,434 downwards.
CAATACCAGCTTCCGCCAACAATGGACGTAATGAAGCTGCATCTTGATTTAACATCGCAGACATTAAATGCACAGGTTCAATGAATTGATGATCTCTACCCAATGCCAGTGACTGCGCATCAGAGATGGCTAATTGAAACTTACTTGTGAATCGATCTAGGCGCATCTAACACCTCCACATGAAATAGTTTATTACCTATTATGTTGGTGTTGAACGGCCAATTTTCAAGCTCAATAATGTTTAATTTTCAAGCTAAAGGTAAACTTTGTGAACTGTTTCCAGTTATTCTTCCAACCAGATCGCAGCGGCCATTCTGCCAGTTAATCCCTCACGACGATATGAGTAAAACTGCTGTGCTGAACGATAAGTGCAGCACCGCTCAGAATAGACTGCGGTAAGCCCCGCTTGGGTAAGACGTTGCTCGGCCAACATAAAGATATCAGCAAAATACTTATTGGCTTTATTGCTTGGAGTAAAAGCTAAATATGCCTCTGAGTGACTATCGACAAACGCTTGTTTGACCTCTTCACCCACTTCAAAGGCACTTGGGCCAATCGCTGGGCCCATCCATGCCATCACTTGCTTCGGGGCAACTTTCATCTTAGCGATGGTATTTTCAATGATCCCATTGGCTAAACCACGCCAACCAGCATGAACCGCAGCCACCACTCGACCTTGTTTGTCACATAATAGGATCGGCAAGCAATCTGCGGTCATCACCACACAAACTGCCCCCGGTTGGTCGCTAACACTGGCGTCAGCCTCTGCCATTTGACTGCCACTCAAACTCGCATCAACCACTTGAGTACTATGGATCTGCTTTAGCCAGCAGACCTGGTCTGGCATCTCAGCCTGAAAAGCGACACGATTTTGCTGAACCGCTCTCCGAGCATCGCCAACATGATCCCCTAAATTAAAGGAGTCAAAGGGCGCTTGACTCACGCCACCAAGACGGTCACTAAATATGGCTCGAACATTTGGCGGACAAGGCCATTCAACAAGGTGACTTGGCAAAACCTAACCTAAATCTGGATTAAGTTTGTGGTCGTCACGTAAAGCCTCTGCGATATCTAAAATATCCTGAGGGACCGGTGCATGCCATTCCATCATTTCACCGGTGATGGGATGTTCTAGACGTAACATCACTGCGTGTAGAGCTTGGCGTTTAAATGCACGCATTACGGTGACTAATTCCTCACTCGCCCCTTTTGGTAAACGTAAACGGCCATAGGTTTGATCGCCCAACAAGGCGTGACCAATATGCGCCATGTGAACCCGAATTTGGTGGGTTCTCCCAGTTTCTAAACGCAAACGAATACGGGTATGCTGACGAAACTTTTCGGCAACACGATAATGAGTCACCGCGGGCTTTCCCGATTGAACCACTGCCATATGAGTTCGCTTATTTGGATGGCGACCAATAGGTTCATCCACTAGACCACCAGCAGTCATGGTGCCGGTAACAATCGCTTCATATTCACGGGTCACACGGCGCTCTTGTAAAGCTTCCACCAAATGCGTTTGAGCGGGAACCGTCTTAGCCACCACCATTAAGCCGGAAGTATCCTTATCAAGACGGTGAACAATCCCTGCTCGAGCCACTTCGGCAATCGCTGGATAGCGATATAATAAGGCATTCAGGATCGTGCCACTAGGATTACCAGCACCTGGATGAACCACCATATTAATAGGTTTATTGATTACCAAGATGTCATCATCTTCGTAAACGATGTCCAGTTCGATGTCTTCTGCTTGCGCTTCAACTACATCTTCTAATACGGTGTTTAAGATAATCTCTTCTCCACCAACAACCTTTTCCCTCGGTTTCACCTTAAGTTCGCCATCCAAACGAACACACTCCCCCAATATCCATTCTTTTATCCGAGAACGAGAATAATCGGGAAATAAGGCCGCTAAAGCTTGGTCTAGGCGGGCCCCAGCAAGTTCTTGGTCGACGATTGCACGCAACTCTAATTGTTGACTCATCTTAGGTATTACCTCTGACAGGAAGGCCAAAACCGGCTATTGTAATCATTCTCAGGCTAAAGCATAGAAGAAAATTGTTTACCGGATCATCTTCCTATCATATATCTCACTCGATGATTGACGGTTTAAGTAGCATAGAGGATACTGTTTGCCCATTATTTGAGGTGATTGGTTTAACACTTACCGTGTCCATTGTGGCCCGTGTTACTTTTCTACTATCACATTTATTACCAAGATGACTTTTAGCCAAATTATGCGCATTTATCAGCAAACAATTTCAATCATACTACTTGGCCTTATATTAGGCGCTTGCTCTTCGAACACCAAAGAGAAACCTAAAATCCCTGATAAGCCAGCATCAGAGCTGTATGCCGATGCGCAGACTGCGATTAATAATGGTTCTTTTAGTGATGCCACGGATAGCCTTGAAGCACTAGATACCCGTTATCCATTTGGGCCATATTCTAGTCAGGTTCAACTCGATTTAATCTATGTATATTATAAACGCAACGATACGGCCATGGCCTTAGCAAGCACTGATCGCTTCATTCGCAATCACCCCACTCATAGCTCTCTAGATTACGTCTACTATATGCGTGGCTTAATTAATATGGCGGCTGACCATAATTTATTTCAAAGTTTGGTCGGAATTGATCGCTACGACCGCGATCCAAGTTTTTCTCGTCAAGCCTTCAGTGATTTTAATACTCTAATCACTCGTTATCCTCACAGCGGTTATGCCACAGATGCTCAGCAGCGAATGGTTTACCTAAAAGATAACCTCGCTCGGAATGAGATTTCTGTGGCAAATTACTATATTAAACGAGAAGCCTATATTGGGGCGATAAATCGCGCTCGCTATGTTGTAGAAAACTTTCCAGATACCCCCTCCGCTAGAGAAGCTTTGGTCGTCATGGAAAAAGGTTACAAAGCTTTGGGCGTAGAAGAAATGGCCGAGCAGACTCAAAAAATAATTCAAGCGAACTAATCAATAACACATTTAAAAAAGCGAGCTCATGGAGCTCGCTTTTTTATGAAATCAAATAGCGTCTTCGTTTTCTTCACCAGTACGAATACGGATCACACGGTCTACATCACGCACAAAAATTTTGCCGTCGCCAATTTTTCCCGTTTGAGCAGTCTGAACAATCGCTTCAATACAACGCTCTAAATCATCTTTTTGCACCACTAGCTCTAGCTTCATTTTGGGTAAAAAGTCCACTTTGTATTCTGCACCACGGTATAGTTCAGTGTGACCTTTTTGACGACCAAAGCCCTTCACTTCTGTCACCGTCATACCAGTAATACCAATTTCAGCTAAGGCTTCGCGTACATCATCCATCTTAAATGGTTTGATAATGGCTGTTACTTGCTTCATTTGTACTTCCTTATGTTCATCATTTTATTAACTATGCTCTTTACTTTAAGCCAAGCTTAAGCAACTAACAATGTTTCTATCACCACCTTCACCTTGAAAAGTTTAACAAAATGACTTGCTGCTTATCATTGTGTCAAGCATATCAGCACTTGATTGAATGATTAAAACGGTAAGTTCAAGAAAAAGGTATAAGCTTAAATAGAGTCCAATATTGAGTATCACAATGAAACAGCTAGGTTTTACTCTCTTAGAACTAATGGTCACTGTCGCTATTGCGGTCATTCTTTTGGGGGTCGGAGTCCCTAACTTATCGAATTTATTCCAATCGATGTCTGCTGATGCCACGGTTAATCGCTTAATGCGCGAAGTCCGCTTTGCCAGAGCGCAGGCAATCAACTTAAATCAACGGGTGGTAATTTGTGCATTACAGTCCAACGGCAGTGACTGCGGAGGCACCGTCAATAACGGTTTAACGATTTTTGCTGACAATAACAACAATGGAAAACTCGATGCTAACGAACAAATACTACAAGCAGCGGCCCCCTATAACCAAGCTGGCAAAATAAACTTTTATGGTTCTGTAAATGCTATACATTTTGGTAGTGACGGTTTAGTCCTCGGCCATGGTAGCTCAGCAAGCCTCTATTTTTGCTCTGATAACAATCACTATATTGAAGGTGTAAAAGTTTCTTTAGGTGGCAATATTCGCTTTATCACTGACAGCGAAAAAACCAGTTGTCCCATCTAGCGATGAGCTTAATAGTTTAATTCTGTAAAGGCGCGATTGGCCAGCTCTGAACTGAATTTATCGTTAAAATCAACACATTCGAAAGTACGCAAGTGACCCAGCCTTTTTATGGTTTTACGGTCATTCACATAACGCTGATACAAATCTGCTCGAATATCCCCGATAGAAGGCTGCGGCTTCGATTTTTGTTTACCGGGACTGGCAATAATCACCTGGTCAATGCCTTTTTCCCCCTGCATATAACACTTTACCGTCTGAGCAGAGCTCACCGAAATAGGCAACATCAATACTAACAACAACCATAATAGTCTATTCATCATCCTACCAACATTCTGGATTAGAGCTTCCCGAGGCATTCACTGCGGCTTTAGCCCCTTGCTCATTAATCGTAAAGCTTCGACAATCACTGTCAGCGTTCAACTGAGAACCTATGGCGGTCGCTTTGACAGTGTAAGTGCTTGCCGCAGCCGAAGCGGTTAAGCTTATCGTGTAATATGCACTCTCAGAGTTATAAGTCGTAACTCCAGCAGCAGTCAGCCCCAATGCAGCTAAGCTACTGGCGTAACTCGCATTATCTGCGTAATACTGCTCCTGCAAAACGGTCAAAGTACTGAGTTCTTTCTTCGCCTCATTGCGCCGCGACTCAGCCACAAAGGAAGTATAAGCAGGGTAAGCCACCGCCGCTAATATAGCCACAATCGCAACCGCAATCATCAGTTCAATTAAAGTGACCCCTCGCATCGCTCTGCTCATCTAGTCCTCATTAAAATAAAAGTAAATTTGTTTTGGACTCATATCGACATTTGCCTGACGAGACCCCTGCTTACAAGCACCATCCTCTTCACAGGTATGCTCTTGCTCATCATTTTGGTCATCAAACACCAAGTCTTCACCCGGATCTCCGCCAAATACGCGAATCACCGACTCTCCTTGCTCATCTTCACCAGAATGAATAATCAAGTCATCGGGGACTTTATTTGCCACATCATAATATCGCTGGTTATTCACGTTAGTACCAATATGCATACTCACCGCGTAAGTTCGGCCTTTACCAATTGTAGGAATGGTGCAGGTGGCCGAATTTGTCGTTTCCGGAATAAAGGATGTGAAGTAAACTTCTCCTCCAAGTACTAAAGCACTCCCTAAAGACTTTTCACCATCATCGAGTAAATCATAAACCCAACCTTTGGCAGAGCCCAAAGCGAGCAACTGATTTTCAATCGCCGCTTCATCACTTAAACTACCGATAGGATCACTGGTAATATTGTATAGCTCATCAGAAGTAATTGCGGTGGGCTTTTCTGAAACTGTAGTGAAATCTGTCGATTGGACATTATAATCTCGAAACATATAAAATTTGTTGTTCACACCATTGGGGTCTTTATCGGTCACGGGTTTAGTCCGGTCTCCTGAGCCAATCAACACCGCATCGTAGGGAATTTGCTGTGAGTCGGTGATGGTTACTTGCTCTGCACCTTCACCAGTGGTGATTTGAGTCAATTTTTTAAGATAGGTTCGAACAATGACTGGCTCAGTAAAGAATTTACGTCTTTCGGTCACGGTTGTGCTATCGCTGATGCTCGCTAAGGCTGTCATTTCCCATTTACTTTGATCCTCTGAGTATAAGTCGACTCGCCATACCCGCCCCCCCATATCGCCAAAATATAGACGGTCAATCTTGCCATCTCCATCACTATCCAAAGTCGCTATCTTACTTGGAATACTATGTGTTAAACGGCTATCGCCAGTATTTGTTAAACTCCAAACACGTTCACCAGTCATTGCATCAACGATGAATATCGCTCTTCCTTTGCTGTCACTCACAGGATTCATCGAATCTTGATTCACATCATAACCACCGCCAAAAATAACCACTGGGTTGCTATGTCCTGGCACATAACCGACTGACGGTTGTGACCAAGTTTGACTTAACTCCGACAAACCAGCTGAAGAACTATTCAGCCTCCAAAGCATTTTAGGTGAATCAGGATCGGTTAAATCCATCCCATAATAGGCATCGCCCCCACGACGTAAACCGGTAAATACAAGCACCTGATCTCCCGAAGTGCTGTACTTACCATCATTATCAACATCCTTTAGAAAAACGCTTGGGGTACCATCAATAGCGTATATATGCTGGGAACTTGCAACGTTATTACGTAATGCCAGCTGGCGACCTAACAGCTCATAAGGAAAAAATGCCCAGCTTTCCGCTACCGTCGCACCCGAGTCTTTAAACATATGCAAGGCACCACCATTGGTGCCAACCAGAATACGAATATCCATATCATTCGGGTCGGCGCTGGTACTGGCTGCACCAGAGCGCAAGCCATAATTAATCACGAGCGGACGAGAGTGCAGCGGATCTCCCATCAAGTCATTACGAATGGTGGTATTGCTATCACCATCATCATCATCAACATCCAATCCAAGGATCCAATTTACCTGCTCAGTCAGCGCATCTTCATTTACGCCCAAATGATTGGCCAAATTTGCAGCGGAGCCTGCTTTGGTTGTGAGGTTAGTCGAAGATAAAGTAGCAAAATTGCCGCGGTCACTTTGATTAAAATACACCACTCGAGCTTGATTGCTCACAAGGCTTTCAGATACACCACCTAATTCGACATTGTTGCCATCTTTAACTGAGGACCAATAAGTCTTTGCTTCATCGATAATTGAACCATCGGCACCAATCGCAGGGTTTCCGTTCTGATCACTCATATAACCAGCCGACGAGAGCTGTAATTTTTTTAAATTGCCACGCCAACGCGGACTTAACGAGGGTTTGAACATCGCGTAATACACCCGATCCAGGGTGCGGGTTCGGTCAAAGTTATTACTGGTTACTGCCGGAGAGACTAAGGAAGAGCTTTCTTCATAAATTCCAATCAAGGCTTGGCGAAAGGCTGATTCTAATTCAACGCCATCCTCTGCGGGGTAAAAACGTCCCTGAGCGTTTTCAGCGGTCTTAATAAGCATTGCTGAGCCGCCTTGAATAACATCTTCACCAAAACCAATGGTCGAAATTTTAGCATACTGCCTACCGCTTACGTCTGGGTTGATATCGTTGGTGTTCATCCACTTGGCTAATACCGGTAAATAGCTGGTTTCATTTCCGGTGCCAAAGCCAACCGGATCTTTCCAAGAACAATCCGCGACAGTGCTTGCGTTCTCATCGCAGCCTTGCACGTTATTGGTATTAATTGGCAAGGCGGTTACATTACCATTTTCTTCATCATCAACGGTCGGCGTTCCATCGGTAATATAAATAATGCTAATCGAAGCATCACAGCCCACATCATAGGGGGAGATATAGCTCCCAGAAGACTCTGCGGCAGTATCTCTTTGGCTTCGACGTGAACCTTCCAAGCCATATACCACCGGTTCCCCCGCAAAGTAGTGTTTGGCCTCCATTAAGGTTTCAACCAAGGGGGTTCCACCATTTGCATCCAATTCAACAATACTCGTGATTAAATCTTGATTATCATCGGAGGCTTGAATACGACGAATGATCCGACCACCATGATTGGTAGTATTAAAAACCATCAATCCAAACTTAACCCCATTAATGGTATCTAAGGCATTCTCCATTGCTTCTTGGGCTATCTCAATTCGAGGTCTTGACGTTGTCGAATCTGCATAGTGGTACCAACGTAAATAATTAGCTGAATACAACGTTATCAAGTAACCATCATCGAAGGTATCTTTCGTGGTTCGCTCCGCATCGGCTTTATTTAAAGTATAAAAATCTTCGGTATTACGTGCCGCTCCATTAATGGGGTGGCCCTGTGGAGCGGGAACATAGGCGTTATTGCTTTCCCGGTACTGACCCGGATTAATGGTAGAGACCACTTTGTCATAAAAATTACCGGCATCATCTTGGAGCTTTACAGTAAATGAGCGCGGGTCTCCATTGGCATCGAGTAAACGTCCATCACTCGGGTCGCTGCTTAATTCATAATCATCAATACAATCCAATACGGTATAATTAGCGCCATTATTTAGCCGAACATCGTCCCAAGATCCGCTACCTCCTTGAATACGGTGTTCTCGAAAATACCCAGTGAAAACACCATTTTTGGCTAATGCTTCATAAGAGGCGGCGCAGTTATTAATATCCCAAATAAAGCGGCGATCATCATTGGCGCCAACCGGAATATAAGAACCATCGACGCCATTAACCGTAAAATAAATAAAATCGTTATCGAGACTATTTTGCGAGCTGATTCCAATAGGATAATTTTGGTAACTCTCGTTACCTTGACTATCGCGGTTATAACCTTGGCGGGTCGTGATATTCCATGCCATGCTGCCTGAAGTATCAAAAATAATTAAAACTTTAGGATCTGCAGAATTGAGGCTATTAAAATCAAAAAGAAATAACTCTGTATCGTCTGCCCATACCGGAACCGTCACCGCCGCGGAACACAAGCAAGCAAATAGTCCCGCTTTTAATCGCCCGTTCATTCGCTCTCTCCTAAAATGTGTCAGCAGCCTCTACTTATATTTAAGCCGTTATTTACAACAATGGCTGCTCAATCCCGGCCGCTAAGGAAGTTGCTGCCCGTGCCCCTTTACCATAACTTTTATCCGCCACAACTCTAATATAACGACATTGGCTAATGGCATTATTGCTGCTAGCATTAATGCTTCTCGAGCAGACGTTGTCGACGGTGTGACTCAAGGTACCGTCGACCCCTGGCACCACACTGGATGCAGACATTGAAGACGCCGCAGGCATCGAGCCAATTAAACTTTGTAAGCGAGGAGCCATAATCAACTGATCCATCTCGCCTTCCAATACATTCTCAGCGCCAAGCCGATCACCCATCGCTGAAACGACTTTTAAACCTTGATTGGCACTGCTCAGTAACACCCCACCCAAAAAGCTTAAAATCAGCAAAAACAACATAGCCACAAACAATGCCGCGCCAGACTGTTTCCTCAATTTCAAGTGAATACTCATCAATACACCATATTTCTGAAAAAGATGACCGATTCAAACAACGTTCGGCGATAATGATCATTTGCAGCAGCAACAGCAACATCGCCCAATTCATAACTATTGTTATTAGTATAGTTTTGATCTTCAGTTAAGGAACGGACTAACAAATATAACTTCGCGCCAATCACTCGCCCTTCACTCCACTGCAGCGGCGTCACGTTACTAGCGGCAATAAATTCATTAATCACCCCATCTACACTGGTATCAGTATCCACCCCCAGTAATAACCTCATTCTCTCAATACCTTCCACCAAAGGGCCATTGATGGCCTGCATTCCACTATCATTATGGAGATACAACTTGCGTAAAACAGGCAAGCCTGATTGCGCGCTCACATCTAAGTAATAAACAAAGTGTTGATATTCCCAAACTTGCCGCCCCGGCATATCAGCTTCACTTGGCCAAGGATCGCTACTAGTAAAGAGCTCCGCTTGGGCGGAATTTGCCGCAAAGTAATAACGCTTGGAATTTAAGTCTGCGGCGCTTAACTTTGGAGAGCCAATTACCCGCTTAATACCAATAACATCGGAGTCAAGCACCAAGTTGCTACGCGAACTCACACAAGCATACTGGCCACTTAAAGAGTTACTGTTACTCACTTGACCAACAAACAAAGGACTAAAACGCCCTCCAGCCGATGGAAAAGAGCCTTCTGGGGTCGCGCCAACCCAGTCAGTCAAACAATCGTTAGCACTCGGAATATCGCTTGTAACTAAAGTGACCCCAGCACCTCTCACCATAGGCTTACCGGTATATTCGCCAAAAAAACCAACCATTTTTAGATCTCGAGTAATTAAATGGGTGGCGATTCTGCCACTATCCATCATTTGTTCACTATGATAGGTCGCTTCCGTAGTACGCTGCGAGGCAACCAAAAAACTCCCGATCCCTGCAGTCAAAAACAAACCAATCACAATCGCGATCAACCATTCAATTAAAGTAAAGCCCTGTTGAGTGGAATGGCTCATAGGCCAACTCGTGTAGTGAGTACCATTTTGCGACGTTGGTCTGCATTCACGCCGCAGCTAGCAACAAGAGGATTACTGTGACTCAAAGCAACTAACGATTGTCGAGACTGCCATGTAACCACCACCGTGAGCTCCCCATCGGCCTTCAGCTGCACGCAACCGTTAGGTTTTACTAATCCGCCTTTACCGCCCGCAGACTTGGCGTAAAGACCATATTCCCAGTGATATAAATCATCGTTCACTAGGTCAGCAAAACTACAGTTGCTCAGTAAACCATTGTCTTCTGCACAGGCAGGCTTAACCCTTGCAACTTGGCCCTCGCCAACAGTCACTGTAGCTGGATTATTAGCTTGCCAAGCCAAATGATTTAACCGCACCCGTTCCACCAAATTTTCAGCTAATAACATAGCAACTGTACGTTGATGAGATTCGAAACTAGAACGTTTAGCAACCGCCTGCATCGCGACGACGGCCAGTAAACCCACGGCCAAAATAAAAGAAGTGATGATGACCTCGATCAGCGTAAAACCGAGGTTTCGAGAATATGATTGATGTAGCATCTTAACCGACCCATCCATGATGCTTAATGCCATTTTGTGCCAATATTCAGTCAATCAGGAAAACCAGCGAGCTCATTTCAGTCACGCAGATCCCGCTATAGCTTACGACTTTGAAATGACGATAACCAAGAATCGCGCTTGCCTAAGTCCCTCAGTAATCGGCCTCAAATGGCATACTTCGACATCCAATAATTTGAACTTAGATGACGAGAAGTGTAATTACGCTTGCCTAAAGCCGCCATAGCAGCGTGCCGCGAATAGCCCAAGTCTCTATGTCGCTCCGAATCCATGAGCAACAGCCAGAAGCGAACCTCTAACAACCTAGTTATTTAGTGTATAGCGCAAAAAAGAAGGACATGCCTTCTTTTTTATAGAATATGAGAATGCTGAACGCGCTAGACTAGATCAGTCTTAACTCTGCAGGGACTTCAAAAATAGTATTTTCTTCTCGACCGGGATTCTCTATAACACGAACCCCTCCCATATCTTTTAAACCAGCAACGACCTCTTGCACCAGTACTTCGGGAGCAGAAGCGCCAGCGGTCACCCCCACCCGACTATCAGATTTAAACCAAGCTGCATTAATATCGCTCACACCATCAATAAGGTAAGCCTGAGCTCCAGACTTTTCAGCTTTTTCACGCAAACGGTTAGAGTTAGACGAATTTTTAGAACCAACCACCAGCACCACATCAGACTTTTCAGCAAGATTTTTTACCGCGTCTTGACGATTCTGGGTCGCATAACAAATATCATCCTTGCGTGGTCCTTGAATGGCTGGGAACTTAAGCCGCAGGGCATCGATAATCGCCGAAGTATCATCCACCGACAGCGTGGTTTGAGTACAATAAAATAAATGCGTCGGTTTTTTTACTGTAAGTTTTTCAACACAGGCCACGGTTTCCACCAAATAGATACCGCCTGCATCGTTATTATACTGCCCCATTGTCCCATTCACTTCAGGGTGACCTTGGTGGCCGATCAATACACACTCAATGCCTTTGCGGCTAGCCCGAGTAACTTCCATATGAACTTTGGTTACCAACGGGCAGGTGGCATCAAAAATCTTTAAGTTTCGACGTTTTGCCTCCGCGCGGACTTGTTGTGAAACACCATGTGCACTAAAGATACAGATACTGCCTTCAGGAACATCACTCAGTTCATCAACAAATTCTGCGCCTCGTTTACGTAAGCCATCCACAACATAGCGGTTATGCACAACTTCATGACGGACGTAAATTGGCGCACCAAACATTTCCAGAGCGCGCTCAACAATAGAAATGGCCCGGTCAACACCGGCACAAAATCCCCGAGGGTTGGCTAAGATTATTTCCATTATCGTTCCTTAATGAACCGCCAAAATTTCCACTTCGAAGATCACTGTATGACCCGCTAAAGGATGATTAAAATCTACCGTCACTGAGTCACCAGTAACGGCTCTAATAATTCCTGGAATTTCACTCCCATCTGGCTGAGCAAAAGCAATGATATTACCCTCTTCTGCCGGCGCATCGGTACCAAATTTACTGCGTTCAAAGTGCTGAATATTATCAGGATTACTCAAGCCAAAAGCTTGCTCTGCTGGCAGTTCAAATTCACGTTTATCCCCTGATTTCAAGCCTAGCAAACAGGTTTCGAAACCTTCAGTTAAGCTACCATCCCCCAGCACTAGTTGCGCGGGTTTGGAATAATTGTAAGTACTTTCAGCGATAGTGCCATCTGACAATTTCAACACAAAATGCAACTCAACCGTACTACCTTGCTGGATCATTTAGTGTCCTTAGAATGAGAACTAAATAGGCTATCAAGTACCAATAGCACTGCGCCAACACAGATGGCTGAATCGGCAACATTAAAAGATGGCCAATGGTAACTCCCGATATAAAAATCTAGAAAGTCGATCACATAACCAAAAACCAAGCGATCAAATACGTTACCAACGGCACCGCCAAGCACCAGAGCATAAGCAATCGCCTGCCATTTTTGGGCTACCGAAGTTTTCTTCATCCACCATAGCAACAGGCCACTAACCCCAATCGCTATGGCAGTGAAAAACCAGCGCTGCCAACCACCTGCGTCACTGAGAAAACTAAAAGCTGCACCGTAATTACGCACCGAGACCAAATTGAAAAACGGTGTAATTGGCAGCGACTCATACAAATTAAAGTTAGCTGCGATTGCATACTTAGTGGCTTGGTCAAGCGCAAAAACCAATACGCTCAACCACAGCCAACGCAAGCCGGTCGCTGAAACTTCAGTCATAGCAGCTTGCTTATGCATAGTGACGAGACTCTCCTTCGCCAGCCACATTACTCACACAACGTGCGCACAAATGTGGATGAGCCTCTGTTTGACCAACATCTTCTCGATGGTGCCAACAACGCTCACATTTCTCAGCTTCGGCAACTTCAATCTGCACTTTCATATTCGCTAACTCAGTGCTCGCGGCTTCTGCACCAGCAGATTCTAGGGTATGTAAGCTAACCTCAGAGGTTAACAATACAAAGCGTAACTCATCACCCAGCAAACTTAATAGTTGCGCCAATTCAGTATCAACATAGAGGCTTACTTTCGCTTCTAAGGTGCCACCGATCTTCTTATCACGACGCGCTTGTTCAAGGTTTTTATTCACCTCATCACGAATGGTGATTAACTTCGCCCAAAAATCATCGTTCATCGCGCTATCTTGCGCTAAAGAACTCAAACCTTGATACCAAGTTTCGGTAAACACAAATTCGTTGCGCTGACCAGGCAGAGCCTGCCAGATTTCATCGGCAGTAAAGCTCAAGATAGGCGCTATCCAGCGTGTTAATGCCTCCGCGATATGGTACAAGGCGGTTTGACACGAACGACGCGCTAAACCATCGGATTTAGCAGTATACTGACGATCTTTAATGATATCTAAGTAGAAGCTACCTAACTCGATTGAGCAGAAGTGCATTAATTTTTGATACACCACATGGAACTGATATTGCTCGTAAGCTTCAACGATTTCTTGTTGAACTGCAGCGGCACGCCCCACCACCCAGCGGTCAAGAGCCACCATATCTTCACTAGCGACCAAATGTTGCTCAGGTTCAAAACCAGCTAAATTTGCTAACAAGAAGCGTGAAGTATTCCGAATACGTCGATAGGCATCGGCGCTGCGTTTAAATACTTCATCAGACACACTCATTTCTGCAGTGTAGTTAGTTGATGCGATCCACAAGCGTAAGATATCAGAACCAAGTTTGTTCCATACGTCCTGCGGTGCAACACCATTCCCCAATGATTTTGAAAACTTATGACCGTTGGCATCAACCGTAAAACCGTGAGTTAACACTTGTTGGTATGGTGCTTTCCCATTAATGGCAGTCGAAATCATTAATGATGATTGAAACCAACCACGATGTTGATCTGAACCTTCTAGGTACATATCGGCGGCATGGCCATTAAACTCTTGACGCGCAGCAACCACACTTGAATGGGTAGAGCCAGAGTCAAACCATACATCCAGAGTGTCTTCAACCTTGCGATAACTAGCCGCTTCATCCCCTAATAATTCAGTTGCATCTAAATCCCACCAAGCCTGAATACCGTTCTGTTCAACGCGTTTCGCTACCTCTTCCATCAACTCGACAGCGCGAGGATGCAACTCGTTAGTTTCGCGATGCACAAATAGGGCAATTGGAACGCCCCAAGTACGTTGGCGAGAAATACACCAGTCGGGACGATTCTCAACCATGCTTTCGATGCGACTCTGGCCCCAATCAGGGATCCATTGAGTATTCTTAATTTCTTGCATCGCCTGCTTGCGCAAACCATTTTGGTCCATACTGACAAACCACTGCGGGGTAGCTCGGAAAATAATCGGCGTTTTATGGCGCCAACAATGTGGATAACTATGACGATAAGCATGATGGTGTAATAGAGCACCCGTTTCTTTCAGCTTTTCTACAACATTGTCATTGGCTTTAAATACATGCTGACCTGCAAAAAACTCGGTGTCGGCAAGAAACACACCATTGTCACCCACTGGATTCGCAACTTCTAAGCCATACTTTTGACCGACTGCGAAATCTTCTTGACCGTGGCCAGGAGCGGTATGTACACAACCAGTACCCGATTCAGTGGTCACGTGGTCGCCGAGAATAATCGGCACTTCAAAATTGTAGAACGGATGCTTCACTTGAATCAGTTCAAGCGCAGCCCCCTGGCAATACCCAAGCGCATGAAAGTGAATTGCGCCAAAACGCTCAACACACTGCTCCATTAACTCACGCGCCAAAATAACCCGCTGTTTGCCATCCTCGGTTTCAATTTGAACCAGCACATATTCAAGATGTGCATTCACAGCCACGGCGCGGTTCGCAGGCAAGGTCCAAGGCGTAGTGGTCCAAATCACCGCAGAAATTGGACCTTCACCATCGGCACCTTGTGGATGATCAAATTTTGCCAGCAACGCAGCTTCATCAACAACAACGAAACGCACATCAATCGCAGGAGAATTTTTATCTTCGTACTCCACTTCCGCTTCTGCCAAGGCGCTGCCACAATCAGTACACCAATGTACTGGTTTAGAGCCTTGCATGAGGTGCCCATTGTCAATGATTTTTGCCAAGGCACGAATAATGTTCGCTTCGGTATCAAAATTCATGGTGAGGTAAGGGTTCGCCCAATCGCCAAGAATCCCCATCCGAATAAAATCCTGACGCTGACCATCAATTTGTTTAGCGGCATATTCACGACATTTTTGACGAAACTCGGCTGCCGTCACTTTTTTACCGGGCTTACCGACTTTTTTCTCAACCTGTAACTCGATAGGCAAACCATGGCAGTCCCAGCCAGGAATATAAGGCGAATCGTAATCAGACAGGGTTTTCGATTTCACGATAATATCTTTTAGCACCTTATTCACCGCGTGGCCCAAGTGAATATTGCCATTCGCGTAAGGAGGGCCATCGTGTAAAATAAAGCTCTTCTTACCCTTTTTGGCCAGCCTAATTTGGCCGTATAGATCCTTTTCACTCCAACGCTTTAGCATTGCAGGTTCACGGTTTGCCAAATTACCACGCATTGGGAACTCGGTATTGGGTAGATTAAGAGTATCTTTATAGTCGCTCATCGAATTACTTTTCCAGTCGGTTACTCTGCAAGGCCATAGTAGGCTTTTGCTCGCTTAATATCGAGATTCACCTGAGCTTTCAGTGCGTCAAGCGAATCAAATTTTTGTTCATCTCTTATTTTCAACTGCGGCTCAACCACTAAACGTTGGCCATACAGGTTGGCATCAAACTCAAATAAATGGGCCTCTACCAATAAATCTTTACCATTTGCAGTCGGCCGCCAACCGATGTTAGCAATGCCAGAAAATCGATGTTCAGGCAGCTGCTGAACATAAGCTTTAACCGCAAATACCCCGTGAATAGGGCATACATGACGAGCCACTTTTAAATTAGCGGTGGCAAACCCCAATTGACGTCCTAACTTTTGACCGTGAATGACTTTGCCATTAAAACTAAACTTTCGTCCTAATAACTGCCCAACAGTATTAAAATCAGACTCTGCTAAATACTGACGTAAACCAGTACTGCTGACTCGTTGATGATTAATACAAAACGAGTGAGTTGCCGTTACATCAAAACCGTAACGTTGCCCCGCAACTTGTAAGCTCGAAAAATCACCAGCACGCGCCTTACCGAAGCGAAAATCATCGCCAACAGCAAGGTATTGAATACCCAGCAATTCAACTAACAACTGGCGTACAAAATAATCGGCGCTCAGTTCCGCAAATACTTGATTGAAACGGACCACAAGTAGCCGGTCTACACCCAACGTTTTCAACTGTTGGTATTTATCACGAAAGCGGCTAATTCGAGCGGGCGCTTGGCGTTTAGCAAAAACCTCTAAGGGCTGGGGCTCGAAAATCATCACCACAGCGGGCAGACCTCGCTGGCGAGCCTGTTCGACTAAACGTTTAATGACTTGCTGGTGACCTAAATGAACACCATCAAAATTACCAATGCTCAAAGCACAGCCATAATGACGTGCTTTTATATTGCATATACCGCGAATTAACTCCATTCCGGCGCCTATTTCATCAAAAACCGACGGATTATAGCTTGTTTAGCCGCCAGTTACAGCCCCGAAACTGCTTTTCAGGTGAGCTAATCGGATCCCCAAAGCAAACAGTAAAATAAGATATACGATGACCGCAACGCCAATATAGCTGAGCAAATGCAACATACTGCTATGCCAAGCGAGGCTAAACCATTGTTCTGTTGTTGGTGACAGCCAAGCAATCGCAGCCCCCATCACAATCGATGCAAGGAGAATGCGAGCAATACACCAAGCACTGGCGCGACTCATCTGATACACCCCTTGAAGGTGTAAACCTCGATATAACAGACTAGCATTCAATACTGCAGATAAAGCGGTCGCAATGGCAAGGCCAACATATCCGTAGGGGATCGCAAAAATCAAATTAAGCCCCATGTTACTGACCATCGCGATGATGCCATATTTAACAGGGGTTTTAGTATCTTGTCGGGAGTAATAGCCTGGCGCTAAAATTTTAACCAACATGAAAAATAGTAAGCCACCACTATAAGCCACCAGACTATAGGATGCGTTGAGGACATCTTGAGGGTCAAAGGCACCACGCATAAATAACACCTGTAGAATGGGTTGTGCCAATAGCGCCATGCCCACGGTTGCCGGAATCCCCAAGAAGCACACCATACGTACAGCCCAATCCATGGTTTGCTGAAACTGTTTTGGATCGCTATCCACATGGCGTTGCGACAAGCTTGGTAAGATCACCGTGGCAATAGCAATGCCGAACAAGCCGAGAGGAAACTCTAATAAACGATCGGAGTAATACAACCATGAGATTGAGCCCGTAACCAAAAAGCTCGCGATCAAGGTATCTAATAGCAAGTTGATTTGACTCACCGACACCCCAAATAAAGCAGGGATCATCAAGGTTCGGATCTTCGTCACCCCTGGGTGCTTCCAGCCCCATTGAGGTTTACTCAATAAATTTAGTTTCAACAAAAAAGGCAGCTGAAACAAGAACTGGATCAGACCACCAAAAAAGACCCCCATCGCCAAACCGATTTCCGGCTGCTCAAGATGCGGAGACACAACAAGCGCAAAACCAATCACTGCGACGTTCAATAACACGGGAGTGAAAGCAGCCACGGCAAAACGGCCAAAGGCATTTAAAATGGCCCCAGATAAACCAGTAAAGGTGACAAACCATAAATAAGGAAAAGTAATTTTTAAAAGAAAAGCCGATAATTCAAATTTTGCTGCATCGGGCCCATCTTGTAGCCAAGAAATAAACCATCCCGTGCCAAACAAGGCCGCGATTAATGGCGAGCCAATAATGCCAAATAGAGTCACAATGGTAACCGCTAAACCTAGCGTGCCACTTACCTTGGCAATCAACAAACGCACTTCATCTTCACGATTATTTTGTTTGTACTCGGTCAGCACCGGGACAAAGGCTTGAGCAAACGCACCTTCGGCAAATAATCGACGTAAAAAGTTTGGTATTTTGTTCGCAAAGAAAAATACATCAGCGGCAACGCCTGCCCCCATCAAATTCGCAATCACCACATCACGAACCAAACCTAACACCCGAGAAATCAAAGTCATACCGCTCACAATGGCGCCCGATTTTAACAAGGTTCTACTCAATGCACTGTCCTGTAGCCAATTTATACAAATTCCTCTGCCCTAACATTAAAAATGCTGGTAGAATCGCGCCACAGTTTACCCGCCTATAGAGATCGATGCTACGACCATAACGTTTAGTTAGGTTTTACTTGCTTGGATTTTATAGTTGGTTAAAAATTGTTTGACATAAACATGAAAAACGGGCATATTCCACGGCCTTTAAATTCATAATTCCAAGACAAAGTTCAGGAGTTAACCTTGGCTAATACTAAGTCAGCTAAAAAACGCGCTATCCAAGCTGAAACGCGTCGTCAACATAACGCTAGCCGTCGCTCCATGATGCGCACTAATTTGAAAAAAGTTATTGCAGCTATCGACGCAGGCGATAAAGATGCAGCTCAAGCAGCATACACTGTTGCTCAACCTATCCTAGACCGTTACGCGTCTAAAGGTTTGATCAGCAAAAACAAAGCAGCTCGCCATAAGAGCCGCATTGTGGCTAAAATCAACGCACTTTAATTTAAGGTGCTTGAACAAAAAAACCGACTTTAAGTCGGTTTTTTTATTGGTGAAATTAAGAAGAAACTTAATCCGCACAGTATAAATCATGAAGCTGAACCAGAACTGCTTTTGCCTCTTTACTCGCTAAAGCATAATAAATGGTTTGCGATTCTTTACGAGTCATCACCAACTGATCTTTTCTTAACCAAGCTAAATGCTGAGATAAAGCTGATTGGCTTAATTCAACTCGTTGATTTAATTCACCAACTGTTAACTCCCCTTCTAACAAATGACACAAAATCATCAAGCGGTTCTGATTCGCCAAGGCTTTTAGTAGCTTCAATGCTGGTTCAGCATTTTTCTGCATATTTTGTATATTCATCTGCAAACTCTAAAATATTAATTATCCAAACTATACGTGAAATGACCAAATTCAGCTAGCCGGATCGAGCAATGGAGTCGCCATGGCCGCGGTATTGAACATAAAAAAGCCGCTCGAAAGCGGCTCATTTATCGTTCCGACTCCGTTACAAAGCAGTGAGCGAATAAGTCATACTCAAATCATCTAATTCCAGTAAATAATCGCCAACAACATCGGTATAAATATCGGCCCCCGCTTCTTCCAGGATACCATCGGCTTCATTATCACCGAGGTTATAAGACCAATCTCCAACCGTATCGAACTTGAAACGCTGTCCGCTTTGCCCATCAAAACTGATAGTCACTTGCCAGATGTTATCTCTGACTAAGCTCATTGCGGTATTTTGCCAAGCATTAGCGGTGCCTCGAAAATACAAGTTCTCGAAATTAGCAACGAAGTTGGCATTGGGGTCCACTACTGTCACGAACACCGACGCTTGACCGGTTTTATCGCCATCGTCAGTAACCGTTAAGCTAAGCTCATAAGAGCCTACGGCATCGTAAGTGATGGTCGTGGTTTCAGTATTTGCACCATTACTCCACAAGTAACCGGTAATGCTGCCATCACTGTCACTAGAGGCTGCGGCACTATAGCTAATGCTTTGACCAATATCGATTTGTGTTGCAGACGCAGTGATCACCGCAGTTGGTGCTTGATTTACATTCTGCTCAACAATGCGATAAGCAAGCTCTTGATCATTCACTTCAACCCAATAAACGCCAGAGACCGCAGTGAAAATATCACCGCCGCTTTGCTCTAACACGCCATCACTATTGTTATCCCCATAGTTTTGACTCCAATCACCATTAACATCAAACTTAAAGCGTTGCTCTGTTTGGCCATCAAAATCAACCAATACTTGCCAAGTATGATCCGCGATGAGGCTCATCGCTGAGCTTTGCCAACCATTCGCAGTGCCACGGAAGTAAAGTTGCTCAAAATTAGCAGCGAAATTTTCCGTCGCAAGACTCAAGAGCACTTCTGTTGAGGCTTGCCCCTCATCATTATCCGTGACCGTAAGCCCGACCGTCATGCTTTGATTAACAGTAACGTCAATCTCCGCGGTGGTTTCGCCAGTGCTCCATAAATAGCTAAGCACTTGACCGTCTTCATCGAAAGAACCTGCCGCACTTAAGGTCACCACACTACCGGCAATCACGGTTTGACTGGCGGGACTAATCACCGCAATTGGCAATACATTTTCAGCAACATTTAAGGTCACCGAAGCGGTATTCGTTTTCCCGGCATCGTCGGTCACGGTCAGCGTAATAGTTTGCGTTTCAGTCACCGTAAGTGTAATGCTTTGGCTGGTTTCACCAGTACTCCAAGCATAGCTGCTAATGCTTCCGTCACTATCGCTAGACCCCGCAGCACTTAAAGTCACCTCGGTGCCGACTGCCACCGTATGGCTAGCAGGAGATATCACCGCCACTGGGGCGATATTACCGTCAACGCCATCGGGGATCCCTGCTAAAATCACGCCACCGGCAACCTGCCAATCACCTTCACCTGCACTGTAATTAGCCCCCCCATTATTATCCCAAGCGCCACTACAACTGTTCGCGACAAATTCAAGCTGATCAGCATTGTCTAAATCAATGCTTAAGCGATACCAATTATCAGCAAGACTTTGCATTGCCACTCCCGGTGCCGTTGTCCAAGTTAATCCGCCATCAATACTGTAATGCAAACACACTTGTCCCCAACCATTGCTGTCCTGGTAGTACACGCTGGAAGTGACAGTTTGTCCAATGATCCGATAGCTCACACTGGTAGACGCTTTTTGCCCCACACTATCGGTCACGGTGACTGAAATGGTAGTCCGCTCATTCAGAGTGAGTGTAATTGTCGGAGTCGTTTCACCAGTGCTCCAAAGATAGCTCGCAATAGGGCCTTCACTATCCGTTGAACCGGCAGCGCTTAGGGTAACCACTGTCCCATGTGCGACCTCTGCATCACTTGCATCAATATCAGCAACTGGACGAGCATCTCCAATAATCACATCATCGGTAAAGAACATTGCTTCACCTGCAACGCTACCGTTGACATCTTCCACCAGCTTGCCATCGACGTGACTGAACTGACCCGCGCCAACATAAACTTGTTGAATAGCCGAACGCGTGATATTACCTTTGCTATCGCGCGCTTCAATATAGTAATCAAGTAGCTGCTCTTGAAAGTCCTCGATATAGCTGAAGTACATGTTGCCGATTTTGTCTGCCGGAACCACCTCAAATATTTCCTTGCCCGATGGCTGCCAGCTCACGCCGTTGATATCGGCACTTAAATCCCGTTCACTCATCGCAAAACTCTGCCACTCGCCAACCCGTGAAGGGTCAACATTTGGATCGCTACTATGGGCACTCGGATCGTATAACTTAAAGGTTTTATCGGTGGCTGTTGCCCACTTATCCTTATGTACCCGAACCTTTACCTTGATGTCTTGAATATCACTCACATCGTAGCCATAGGTATAGATGGCAAATTTAGTATCGGCGTAAACCTTCGCCCAACCCTCGGCCTTACTCGCGTTGGCGCTGCCTGGATTATAAGGGTAGCGCTGCGGCCACCATAAAGAAGGCCCAGTTTTATCCTGACTCAGATTTGCTTCCACATAGGGAACAGAGAAGTGTAGCGATTGATTAAACGACACTGTGGGTTTCACCCCATCATCAATATTCTCATCATAATAACCAAAGCCCGAATCAATCGATGCTAATAAGAAGTACCAGCCTAGCTCCGCAGGATTAGCCCCACCCGCGTAATTGTTCGCAGGATCTCCTTTCAGCGGAAACGACATCATCCAGGGATTCAATTGATTACCAGGGTAGGTCACTTGATGGTCACGTTCGGTACTTGGGCTCCAATAATTAGGGTTATTATCCAACCAAATTTGCTCAGCGGTCTTGGCATAGTTCTCCGCGGCTTGAAGCAACGCAAAATTACGTTCTAAATAATGATATCCCAATTCAAGTGAGACCATATGCTCACGCGTGGCGACAAAGTCGGTGCCATTGGCGGTATTAAAGTCCGCCATTTGCCCCTTCCAAACCCCCATTGGAATATGCCAATGATACCAAGTTGGATCTGCGGAAGAGTCTCGAGTATCAATCCACGAGCCATCTTGAACATGTACCACATCCTCGGCAGGGATCGGGTGTGCGGCCAAATATTCCTCTACCCCCATACCTCGAACCGTAGTATCCGCATAAGTCACATTCCCCGAATTCGCCCAAGTGTTTCCATCACCAGCACAGCCAGAAGAATTATCACCATCGTGCGCAATGGTAAAGAACTGAGTCCGCCCTAAGCTTGCCGCATCATCAACAAATGGTTTAATGACATCAGCGGTCACTTTACACTGATATCCTTCTTCCCAAGAGCTCGCCTGTTCAACCGGAATACCGGCAACTTTGTATTGCTCACCGCTTTCAGGATCGACATACTGCACCCAATGAGGGATCGAGGCGAAGGGAAATTTATTAATGGTGTTTTGCTGTTCATTAAACATGTGCAACTCGGTCCACGCCCCGATATTACTTTCATTCTGTAAGTCCGCTCGATTCGGTGGAGAAATTAAAGTATCGACCCCCGGATCATTTAAATAGGGATAATCACGTAGGGTTCGGGAATAATGCACATTACCCAATACCGACCATTCAATCCCCAGTTTATTTAACACTGGGATGATCCGCTCGGAAAAGCCGAGCTCAGTCGGGAAGAAACCTTTCGATGACTTAAAGGCGTCACCTAGAAAATAATCTTGCGCTAAAGTTACATTTTGATAAATCAAATCTTTTAGAAAGTACTCATTACCCACTAAAGGCCCCATTGTATGGTGACCAGAGAAGTGAATGGTATCTAATGCATTAAAACCGCCTGAGGTTTTAGTATTCGCTTGAACCTCTCGCCAATGCGCTCCCCAACCTAGGTTATATCCGTCTAAATTAGCCAACTCGGCAAAACTTTGTACGTTATTGATCACCGCGGCCGACATGGTGACATGAGTTTGGCTCTGTGGATGATTACCATGATTAGACTTCGCGGTATCCATGGGCCAACTCAGGTAGGCGCCTGTTTTAGCATGATGCTGATAATACGAGACCAAATCATCATGAGGCATCGGCGCCCCGGAGCTTGGAATAAAAAAACTATAATTTGCTGGCGGGTTTTGTTTTAAGTTAATCACTTGACCGTCGTAGGCATAGCGAACCGCCTCCCCGACCGCAAGATTATCGTATTCACTGACATCGTAATAAGGCCAGAAATTGGGCATGTGATTATGGTAAATATGAGTTGCAGCGATTTCTGCATGCGCAGAGACCGACGCTGCCACCATCGTGATGGCGAACATCTTTTTCATGATTTGCTTCCTTTCCCGCACCATAGCCATAGGCATAGCTATTCGATACGCTTTACTTGCTGATTAAAATGCAGAAGCCAAACATGGGTTTGTAGGCCGTTAAGCCGATTATATTTAATTGCCCTATAACGGTTGGATCCTGCGTATTTGATGCCTAAGGCATCACTTGTGAAGTAGAAGTTGAGATGGACTCTACTCCACAAGGCTTCTGTACTTCAGCTCAAAAGCGAACAGGCGAAGTGATTTAGCCATTACGCAGAGTTATCAGAAACATTCAGTATGCTAGTCGCCTTGACGCCAACACTTATTATATAAACCGGAATTCGCTTTGAGATGTAAGCGAACCTTCGACGTTACTTTATAGTTTTAGCAACACTAGCGGGTATACCTTCAATTAAGAAGCAACGAAGTCGATAAACTCGTCAAACATCAAATAAACACAAACAACTTAGTGATAAATTTGATATTTATCACGAAAGCTATCATTTATATTTGAGGAATGGTAAAGATTGCTTTTTGAGAAGAGGATTATCTTGTAAAACCTAAATTTTAACCGCCGAGGCTCTGTATTACATCCAGACTATGTTGATGTTTTTCATCGGCAAACAGCTGCGAAAAATCGGTATTACATAAGCGCCTCACCGAAGGATGTTGAATCATCCGTTCGGCAAATAACAGATGATATTCTTCTTTGAGATCATCGGTAACGCCTAGTAAACGGGTATTAGGATTGGCCAACATATCTTCAGTGTAAATTGCAGGAGCAATAAAAATACCATCGGTATATTCGCCAAATGCTTTCATTAACGCGGCATCATCAAATTCAGCCAATACCGATACCTTTAAACCCAACTGCTCAAACCAAGCCCATAATTTACGACCCAAAGCACTTCGGCGACCAGGCAATAACAAGCTACGCTGCTCTAAACAGGCTGGAAAAGGCAACAAAGGTAAGGGTTCGTTGGCGAAAAAAGCAATACTGCTTTCGCCTAATTTTTTACTGAGTACCCCCTCTTGCTTCGCATGATCTAAGCCGCAGTCGGATAAAATCACATCCAACTTATGTTCAGCGAGTTGCGACAGCAGTAATTCGTGAGTCGATTCCACGCAACGTAAACGAATATCACCATCAGGCGGCACCGTAGATAATAAGATCCGACTCGCCAAACGCTTAGATAATGCATCGGCCACTCCGACTTCAAATAACAACTTTTCTTGTTGTGAATAATTCACAATATCCAGCATTTCGTAGCTTAAACTAAACATTCGGTCAGCATATTTATAAACCAACTGACCTAGCTCGGTCCGAGTGATTTTCGGACCGCGCCGAGTGAATAATTCCCCAGCAAGACGTTGCTCAAGTTGTTTAATTTGGCCGGTAACGGTTTGTGGTGTAATAAATAAGGCTTCTGCGGCGGCCGTCACCGACCCTCGTTTGCAGGTCATCCAAAAATAGTAAAGGTGGTTATAGTTTAAATGCGACATGTATGACCTAAAAGCAATCCCTCTCAGGGGATTGCGTTGATGATTTTAAATGACCTTTCCCCTTGCTAAATGGAGGAATTTTCCCATGATTGACCCAGCCTAGTTTGCGCAGAGTTGCGCAAACTTTTAGCTTCTTTACGAGTCGAGCCATGTAATAAGCCATAGCCAATCAATGCAGCAAGTACCGACCCACACAATATAGCTAAACGGGATAAAGCTATCAATTCACTTTGCCCGTTAAAGGCAAGTGAGGAAATGAATATTGACATGGTAAAGCCAATTCCACATAACACAGCTGTCGCAAATAACTGTTGATTATTCGCACCTGCGGGCAACTTTGCGAAACCAGCCCTGATGGCTAAACGACAACAAACGTATATGCCTAAAGGTTTACCCACCAACAAGCCCAGAATAATCCCTAAAGCAAGCGGGCTTTGAAAACTCGCCAAACTAATGCCAGTGAGAGGGACACCTGCGTTGGCAAAAGCAAAGATAGGCACAATAATAAAACTCGAAGCTGGATGTAGGGCATGCTCAAGTGTCTTTAGCGGTGAACCACCGGTTTTCGCTTTCAAGGGGATCATAAAGCCAACAATGACCCCAGCTAAGGTCGCATGAACCCCAGATTTTAATACCGCCACCCAAAGCACAGCGCCGAGCAGTAAATAAGCGCTTAAGCCTCCGTAACCTCGACGATTCAACAATAACAAACCAGCACTTGCCGCTAACGCCCAAAGCGCCGGAATAATCGCCAATTCACTGGTATAAAATAGTGCGATGACTACAATCACGCCAAGATCATCACTGATCGCCAGAGCCAAGAGGAATACTTTTAGGCTCGCTGGAACACGTTTACCTAATAAAGCCATGACCCCTAGGGCAAAAGCAATATCGGTTGCTGCAGGGATCGCCCAACCTTTCGCCAACTCCGGATCAGTGCCATTAAATATTAAATAAATCGCCGCTGGCACCAGCATGCCACCAACCGCAGCAACCACTGGCAACAATGCTTGTTCTTTCGAAGAAAGCGCTCCTTCGATGAGTTCGCGTTTAACTTCTAAACCGATGACTAAGAAAAAAATCGCCATCAAGCCATCATTAATCCACAACAGCAAAGGTTTATTGATATCTAATTCAGCGATCCTCAGCTGCAAAGGAGTCTCGAGAAAAGAGAAATAGACAGGAGATAACCAAGCGGTATTGGCCATCACTAAAGCCAATACCGCAGCCACCATCAACAAAATACCACCAGCAGCTTCTAATCTTAAAAAACGATCAATAAATTGTTTCATAACAGCCCACTAAAAAAAAGAATGGTTATTTTACCCAGCGAGCAAGTAATTGATATTCACTTCTAATGAGCCTAAGCATCGGTATTTCCGATAATAAAGAAGATAGACTGTAGTTTATACAGCAATGTTCGGCATAAAGATCTATTTTGACTGTAGATGACGAGTGAGATTTAGCTGAGCACTAGACCCGAAAGAGAAGGAAAATTAAATGCAGGAAGAGAAAAGAACTTAAAATGGCTCATAACGCTCAAATAGGTGCGAGATGGCAGGCTAAAGACTTAAAGGAGACTTGCAAAAATAGCGGCGGCCAAACTTAAGGCCGCCCCCATATAACAACCAATAGCAGTCGCTGATTACACCGAAAATGGGTAGGCGATAGGGTCATGATACTGATAGCCACTGACCTCAAAATCATCAAGAGTGACCCAAGTTTCCAAATCTTCCAATGTTTTGATCTTCGGATTAATATGCAACTTTGGAGCCGCAAAGGGCTCCCGCTTCAGTTGCACCTCTTTCATCAACGCCAGTTGGTCTTCATAAATGTGAGCGTTAACAATCTTATGGTAAGCCTTACCAGGTTTGTGACCGGTAATCTGCGCCATCAAAGCCAAGAAAGTAAAGACTTGAATTTGATTGAAATTTTGTCCTAAAGGCACATCACAAGAGCGCTGACTAGAAGTTAAGTAAAGACTATCTCCAAGCAAGGAAAAGGTATGAGTATGCATACAAGGACGCAAACAACCAAGATGAAACTCCCCTGGGTTGTAAAACGATAAGATCTCACCGCGATCATCAATCCCCTGGCTTAAGTCATCCACAATCTTACGCAGTTGATCAACCGTTCCACCATCGGGTTTAAGCCAAGAACGGCCCTGAACACCATATACTCGCCCCATATCATTTTCGCCTTTGCGAGCAGGGTTGTTTAACCATGCCCGATTTTCATTGGCATTGGCTAACCAAGTTGGCGTACCTAAGGCTTTAAACTCGCCAGCATCATTCAGACCCCGAATATAGCCGAGCAATTCAGCAATGGCCGCCTTCCAATAGCTCTTACGAGTGGTCACCAGGGGAAATTCATTATTTGCTACGTCATATTCGAGATCAGCATTAATCACCGTCAAACAACGCTTACCGGTGCGCTCATTTTCAACCCAAGTTCCCTGTTCAACAATCCGTTGACATAAGTCTAAATACTGTTTCATGCTTTGCTCTCATTAGAGTGACGTCGATAGGCCCAGGTGATAAATAATGCGCCAACAATCACCATCGGTAGAGATAACAATTGTCCCATGCTCATCCCAAAACTGAGTAAACCGAGCTGACTGTCGGGCTCACGGAAAAACTCTATAGTGAAACGAAAACAGCCATAAGTGAGTAGAAATGCTCCAGAAATAGCCCCCATGGGTGGCTTACGTTTTGCGTAAATCAATAAAATGAGCAGTAGTGCAATCCCTTCAAGAGCAAACTCGTATAGTTGCGAGGGATGACGAGCGACTAATCCGCCCGAGGGAAATATCATGCCCCAAGGCATATCAGTTGGTCGTCCCCATAACTCGCCATTTAAAAAATTGCCGATCCGCCCTGTCGCTAAGCCAAACGGGATCAAAGGTGCGATAAAATCGGAGACGGTAAAGAAATGACGTTTAGTATGTCGCGCAAACCAAAACATCGCGGTAATCACGCCGAGTAAACCGCCGTGGAAAGACATTCCACCTTCCCAGATTTTAAATAGATAAAGTGGGTTGTCTAAAAATAGTGGTAACTGATAAAACATCACGTAACCAACCCGTCCGCCAAGAATCACTCCGAGAAAACCATAAAATAACAAATCACTAACTTCGGCGCGAGTCCAGCCGCTGCCAGCTTTATCAGCCATGCGATTACCTAACCACATCGCAAACATAAATCCAAGTAAGTACATTAAGCCGTACCAACGCACGTCTAATGGGCCAATACTAATAGCAATCGGATCAATCTTAGGAAACACCAAAGGAGTAGACACAATAAGTAGCTCTATTTAACGAATATAAAGAAAGGGCATTTTGCAGTGAATCACAAGATGAAACAAGCGTATCAAGCAAGCTTATCCATTAATGTTTACTTACACGAACAAACTGCGATAACTGTTGCTTCTCTAAGTAGTCATAAAGTATCTGGTAAATTGCCGACCCCGTTTGACTCGCCAATACCTTTTCTTGTAACTGAGCAAAATCGGCCTGCTTCACATGACGAACAATGTATTTAATTTTAGCCAGATTAAAACTACTCATACTTAAACGGCTATACCCCAGAACCAGCACCAATAAAGCGCCCACAGGGTCCCCTGCCAGTTCACCACAAAAACTCACTGGAACATCATACAAATTGGCTTGTTCAATTATGTGCTTCAGCGCTCTCACGACCGCCGGATGAAAGGTATCAAACAATTCAGCGACTCGGGTATTATTACGATCCACCGCTAATAAATACTGGGTTAGGTCATTGCTGCCCACCGACCAAAAATCAACGCGCTGCGCTAACTCTGGCAACAAAAACAACACCGAAGGGACTTCCAACATCACCCCATATTTCGGCGGTTCTGGCGGTTCCTCTAAACTAAGTTCTTCAACCACTTCTGCCCAGGCTTGTTCCAGCAAACGAGAAGACTCATCGACTTCGTTCAAACTACTGATCATGGGTAACATGATCGACAAATTACCGCATTCGATGGCAGCTCGAAACATCGCTCTCGCTTGCACCAAGAAAATTTCAGGGTGATCTAACGTCAGTCGGATACCACGCCATCCCAAAAATGGGTTTTCTTCAACAATAGGGAAATAAGGTAACTGTTTATCGCCCCCCACATCGAGGGTACGCATACAAACATTCTTACCTTGATAACTGCTTAAGATATCGCGATAACGAACAAATTGCTCTTCTTCAGAAGGAAAACGATCTTGCATCAAAAATGGCACTTCTGTGCGATATAAACCGACGCCATCGGCACCCGCATTAATTGCAATATCGCTGTCAGCACTCAAACCTGCGTTAATTAATAACTCAATGGCTAAACCATCTTGAGTGACTGCTGGTTTATCCAATTTCTGCTGAACCAGACTATTAAGCTGATCTTCTTGGGCAAGAAGCTTATTGTACTCGTCTTTTAAAAGTTGGTCTGGCTCTACAAATAACTCCGCCGAATAACCATCTAGCAATAATTCACAGTCTTGCAACTTATTCACATCGAAACTCAAGCCCATTAAGGCTGGCACCCCCAAGGCTCGAGCCAGAATAGCAGCATGAGAATTCGCCGCACCGCGTTGCGACACGACGCCAGCAAGTAAATGCCGAGGCACCTGAGCAAACATTGTCGCGGTCACCTCTTCAGCAACCACAATCACGGGTTCCGAGGGTAACAAGCCAGCACTAGGTCCCATTTGCAAAGCGTGTAATAAACGTAAACCAACGTCTTTAACGTCAATTGCCCGCTCCTTCAAATAAGGGTCGTTCATCTCGGCAAATAAATTAACATAGTGTTCAACGACCAAACGCAAAGCTGATTCGACATAATAACCTTGGGTTATTTTTGCACGAATATCTCCGGCCAAGCTAGCGTCAGCCAACATCTGTTGATAAAAATCAAAAATTGACGCGACGTCTTTTGGTAACTGCTCAGACAATTTAATCGCCAGACTATGAAACTCATCCCGAGCAATATCTAAGGCACCATTAAAACGTTGTAACTCAATATCAACATCTTCACACTGCTCAATCCGTTGCTGTTCAAGCGCCCCGGTTGAACGGTTTAACCAAGCTTTAGCAATCGCAATACCACTCGAACTGGAACCAGCCTTAATCGCCTCGGCCCATTTCTTTTTCTTGGAGGGCGCATTAAGCACCGCGTGTAGATCGGAATTCGCGAGGACTCCCGCTAAATGAGTCGCCAAAGTCACCAAGAATGACTCTTCACTCTGATCAAAGCTTCGCGCCTCTGATTGCTGGACGACCAATACGCCCAGTACCTTACGCTGATGGGTAATCGGCGTGCCTAAGAAAGAAAAGAAGCCTTCTTCCGCAGTTTCAGGAAGATATTTAAAATGCGGATTAAGCCGAGCATCGGCCAAGTTGATCGGCTCTTCGCGTAAGGCCACCTGACCAACCACGCCTTCGCCAAGGGGCATTGCCGCCTTACCAATAGCGCTGGCGGCTAGGCCTTCTGTTGCTCGCAGAACTAAGCGTTTTTGTTGATGATCCATGACATATACCGAACAACAATCGGTTTGCATCGTATAACGGATCTTCGTAACTAAAATTGCCAAAGCACTGTCGAGAGTATCGGCATTGCTTACCTGTTCAACAATGGCACGTAACTCTGCTAACACTTCTTAAGCTCCTTTACGTTTCTTAAAACGTCGCCGTTTATCTTTATTTGGTACCTTATCTGGACGGTGATAAGGCATTGCCGAAACCACAAACTCTTTGAGAGCACGACGATATACTTCTCGTTTAAATGATACGACTTGCCGAACCGGGTACCAAAAACTCACCCAGCGCCAATCATCAAACTCTGGGTGTCCACAACAATCAAATTTAATACTAGATTCTTGACCCACTAGACGCAGTAAAAACCACTTTTGTTTTTGTCCGATACAAACTGGCGGACTATCCCAACGAATTAAGCGCTTCGGTAATTTATAACGCAGCCAATGTTTGGTTGTTGCCAAAATTTTTACATCTTGCGGCAGCAAGCCTACTTCTTCATGCAACTCACGATACATCGCTTGTTCAGCCGATTCCCCTTCATCAACGCCACCTTGGGGAAACTGCCATGAATGTTGACCATATCTACGTGCCCACAATACCTGACCACGCTGATTACAAATAACGATGCCGACGTTGGGGCGATAACCATCCCCATCAATCACTGAAACAACCTTCAGCTAAAAACTATAGATAAGTGATTCTTTCACAGATCGTCAAGCTCGGCAAATACGCTTATCACAAAGGAACAAAATTGTAATAACACCCGCTTAAGCAAAGTTATTCGATTTATCTGTGAGAAAAACTGTGTATAACTTGGGATAAAGCCCAAAACTAACATTTTCAAACAATAAAAGTCTAAAAAATAACATACATAAAAATACAAAATAACATTAAAAATCAATATCTTAATTTTGAATAGGAAATAATTTTTCAAGTTTATCTAGATTCGCACTGTTCATAACTTTAATTGTTTAAAAAAACAACACATCTCCATAAAACGGGTTTATTCTCATCAGATCGCCTTAATTATAGACATTCTGAGTTAAATAGAGTCTTTCTGTGCATAAAATACTAGTTAATAACAATTAACAATAGTTATCCATAGATAATGTGGATAAGGTTGTTTGTAAGTCTAAATTAGCTATGAATAACGTTTAACTATCCACCAACCGATTCAAAGAGAAAAAATAAAACCACCAATAATCAATAAGTTACACTATAATTATGGCTATTGGATAAGCTGCTGCATTTACTGCGCAGCTTCTATACAATAGCCTTTTACCCACAGTTAACGAAGCCATGATCAGCAAACCAAATAGTGAAGCCGAACTCTACGCTCGCGCCCAATCCTTAGCCGGACTGAGTCTTGGTGAATTAGCATTACGTGAAGGCTTTAGCATTCCCGCTAACTTTAAACGTCAAAAAGGCTGGGGGGGTCAACTGATTGAATGGTGCCTAGGGGCAAGCGCTGGCAGCAAGCCGATTCAAGACTTTCCCGAACTAGGCATCGAATTAAAAACGATCCCAATTGATGCACAAGGTAAACCTCTGGAAAGTACTTATGTATGTATTACGCCGCTCACTAATGTGGCAGGGCTGACTTGGCATCATAGCAATGTCTACAATAAGCTTTCGCGAGTATTGTGGATCCCCATATTGGCAGAACGAAGCATCCCTATCCCGCAACGGATTGTCGCAAACCCAATTTTGTGGAGCCCTTCAGCGGAGCAAAACCAGCAACTCCAAGCTGATTGGGAAGAGCAAATGGAGATGATTAGCTTTGGCCAAATTGAACAAATAACGGCACGCCAAGGACAAGTACTACAATTACGTCCTAAGGCCGCAAATAACAAGGCAAGAACTGCCGCCATAGGACCCAATGGCAGCCTAATTCAAGTACTTCCTCGAGGTTATTACCTTAAAACTGTGTTTACTCAAGAGATCCTTCGACAATACTTTCAACTTTAAAAAAACCAATCTACTATTGACCAAGCTCTCACTTTTTTGAAAGAATCACTATTGGTCACAATGTATACGGATTTATTTTATCTCTCGGAGGAGAATAGCATGCCCTTAAAAAAGCAATATCTAAAGTCAAAACCTGAAGTAAAGGTCACCTTTGAAATTGAAAAGGAAGCCACCCAAGACGCCGCGCAGATCTATTTAATTGCCGAATTTAATGAGTGGCAGCCGATAGAGCTAACCAAACTCAAAAATGGCAAATTTAAAGTCGTGGTCAATGTTCCCACGGACCAACAAGCAAGCTATCAGTTTAAATATAAACTGTGCTTAGCTGATGGGACCGAAACCTATGACAACGATTGGCTCGCAGATAGCTATCAGAACAGTGGTGTTGGTGGTGACAACTCAGTCTTAGAAATCGCCTAGACTCGCGCACAAAAAAGCCCGCATACGCGGGCTTTTTTCTCGAAGAAGTAGACTTACTTCGTCGCCAACTTTTCTTTAATACGGGCTTTCTTACCAGAAAGTTCACGTAAGTAGTAAAGTTTAGCACGACGAACGTCACCACGACGCTTAACAGTAATACTCTCAACTAGCGGGCTATGAGTTTGGAATGCACGCTCAACGCCTTCACCGTTTGAAATTTTACGAACAGTAAATGCTGAGTGTAAACCACGGTTACGCTTAGCAATTACTACGCCTTCAAACGCCTGTAGACGCTCACGATTACCTTCTTTTACCTTTACCTGTACAACTACTGTGTCACCAGGAGCGAACGCAGGTACGTCTTGCTTCAATTGCTCTTCTTCGAGCTGTTTAATAATATTGCTCATTACTATTTCCTAGAATTAACTGAATCTTTATTTATTATCCAAGGGCGTTTGCTCTTGGATGAACTCAGCAAGAATCTTCTCTTGCTTGTCAGTCAGAGCTAGATTCTCCAATAACTCCGGTCGCCTCAAATAGGTTCGCCCAAGTGCTTGTTTGTAGCGCCATTCTTCAATTTTTTTATGGTTTCCACTGAGCAGTACCGGAGGTACCGCCTGCCCATCCAAAACTTCTGGACGAGTATAATGTGGACAATCCAACAATCCATCAGAGAATGAATCCTGCTCAGCTGAAGCTTTATCCCCCAAAACTCCCGGAATTAACCGCGAGACGGCGTCTATCATATTCATTGCTGGCAGCTCACCACCACTTAACACATAATCACCAATCGACCATTCTTCATCAACTTCGGCTTGAATTAAGCGTTCATCAATGCCTTCATAGCGACCCGCAACTATAATCAGCTTTTGCTGTTGAGCTAACTCCATTACTCCATCTTGCTTCAAGGTACGCCCTTGCGGTGACATATAGATCACCTTAACCCCATCACCAGCAGCCTGTTTAGCAGCATGAATCGCATCCCGTAAGGGCTGTACCATCATTAACATACCAGGGCCACCGCCGTAAGGCCGGTCGTCCACCGTACGATGACGATCATGAGTGAAATCACGCGGATTCCAACACTCAATCTTAACTAAGCCACGTTTTACCGCACGCCCAGTCACACCGTACTCGCTTATAGCATGAAACATTTCCGGAAATAGACTCACTATTCCCACCCACAACTGTGGTGTCTGCTCAGCCATAAAGGAACCTAAAAACTAGGATCCCAATCAACAGTAATAGTTTGAGACTCGCGATCGATGTTATCAATTATCTGAGACTCTACGAACGGGATTAACCGTTCCTTTTTGCTAAAGGCATCTTTTAAATTGGCTTTCACAACCAAGACATCATTCGAACCTGTTTCCATTAAATCGGTCACATGTCCTAAGTCATAGCCACTGCGATTCACCACTTTCATGTCCATCAGGTCACGCCAGTAATATTCATCATCAGATAGCTCCGGTAGAACCTCCGGCGAAGCCGCAATATCCATCCCGGTTAAACTCTGAGCTTGTTCTCTCACATCAAAGCCCGCAAGCTTCACGATGAAAGATTTACTGTGTCGCCGCCATTCTGTCACTTCAATCGAAGTATACTCACCAGAACGACCTATCAACCAAGGTTGATAGTTAAAAACAGCTTCCGCATCTTCAGTGAACGAGTTAACTTTAAGCCACCCTTTAATACCGTAAACGGCACCTAAGCGACCTATCACGATGGGCTGTTCTTTATTGCTCATCTTAACTCCACTAAAAAAGACTGAATTATGCTGCTTTTGAATCTTTGATTAGCTTAGCTACACGGTTAGAAACCGCAGCGCCTTGGCCAACCCAGTGATCAATGCGGTCTTGTTCTAAGCGAATACGCTCTTCTTGACCACGAGCAATCGGATTGAAAAAACCTAATTTTTCAATGAAACGACCGTCACGTGAATTACGGCTATCAGTAACAACTACTTGATAGAATGGACGCTTTTTTGCGCCGCCACGTTGCAAACGAATGGTAACCATATCGTCCTCATACTAGTTAAAAAATTTAAGGTCCCTAAATGGGAGTCCCGCTAATTGAAGCCGCGGAATTGTACTCCTTTTTGGGTTAATTGCAAGTTATAAGGCCAGCTTAAACGGAGTTAAATCAGCAATGGATGCAGGTTTAAAGGCTTCGTTAAGAATCGCAGATTTTCTGGTGAAGTCGAAGCCCCTCAGCCATCAACTGAATCGCCTTGTTCTGTAAAACATTTTTGACAATATGAGTCACTTAGCCCAGCATAAGTCGCCTGTTAAGTTGTAAGGTGCGCAGAGAATGAAATACCAATGGATCCTATTTGACGCTGATGAAACGCTATTCAACTTTGATGCCTTTGCGGGGCTCAGACTGATGTTCTCACGCTATGGGGTTAACTTTAATGAGCAAGACTATCAACACTATCAAACCGTTAATTTACCGCTTTGGGTCGACTATCAGGCCGGAAAAATATCCGCTCGCGAACTCCAGCAGCAGCGCTTTAGCCAATGGGCGGCCAAGTTTGGACTTCATCCACAACAACTAAATAGTGCCTTTTTAAATGCCATGGCCGACATTTGCAGCTTATTACCGGGAGCCAAAGAACTTCTAGATGCTTTATCGGGCAAAGTCAAAATGGGGATCATCACCAACGGGTTCACCGCCTTACAAACGATCCGTTTAGAACGCACTGGTTTAAAAAGCTATTTTTTCCCACTGGTTATTTCCGAACAAGTCGGTATCGCTAAACCGCATGTTGATATTTTTAATCATGCCTTTAAGCACATGAAGCATCCTGCAAAAGACTCTATTTTAATGGTGGGGGACAATCTGCACTCGGATATTCAAGGCGGGATTAACGCAGGTATTGATACTTGTTGGTTGAACCGACATGGTCATGCTAAACCTGAAGGGATTGCGCCTAAGCACGAAGTGAATTCACTTAAAGAACTGCAACACCTACTGATGACTGCTTAAGTAAGTTGCAAGTCAAAATGTTAAAAGGAGCATCGCCCTTCAGCTGATGCCCCTTTCTGTTATATGAACCTTTACCCTTTTTAGGCCGCTCCACTTTGCTTTTAAACAGTGGACTGGTGACTAAAGCTTTAAGCGCATTATCATTGATCTGGCCTCGGCCATGCGCATGGGCAAGCTGCTTAGCCCGTTTGTTTTTGTGACTCATGTTCACCTCATTAGTTAGTGTTACAACACCGCCCTTGGCGACGAAGTGAGCAATTATATAGCAAGTCTCATCAATTAGTACAACAATGTAATCATGTCATTCATCACCGAAGGATCGCTCAACTTGAATCCCTACTTTCCCCAAAATGTCCATAAACACTATCACGCCCACGTGTATTTCGATGCTACGAGCCTCGAATTTGCGACACAGCTATGCCAACAGGCCGCGCAAAAATGCGCGATTAAAATGGGGAGAGTGCATCAAACCTTAGTTGGCCCTCACCCACATTGGAGTTGCCAGCTTAGTTTCTCAGAACAACATTTTGAACAGCTCATTCCTTGGTTAGAAGCACAACGCCAAGACTTAAACATTTTGGTGCATGCCCAAACCGGTAATAACTTACGCGATCATACCGAGTACGCCTATTGGCTAGGAACTCCCCAATCTTTAAATTTATCGATGTTTAAAAAAGGTAGCGATGGTGAAGATGACGACAGTTAAGCAAGCCAAACCTTGACTGACACGCGATAAAGCATACTGAGTTACCGAAACGCGATGGTTTCGCCCATGTCGATTTGCGACATCAAAAAAAGCCGCTCTGTTATTTCACAGAGCGGCTTTTAAGCACAAGCTAAAACTCAAGTTAAAGAATTACTGACGCTCTAAAACAAACATCTGATTTTCAGCACCCGCCTTACAAGTATATTGGATGATATTAGCACCATCAGCCGCTGACTTAGACGCCACATCTAAACACAACTCACTATTTCGGTTAATGATTCTCCATTTACCTGAACCTGCAGCTTGGAAGCGGAACTGTTGATTCGCACCACCCCAGTAATCATAGAGTTGTACATTGGCTGCTGCACTGGTTGAAGAAGAAGCCACTTCTACCCCTTTCGTTGAAGCATTCACTGGCGAAATACGATGCCAAATACCATCCACGTTAGAGATAACAAACTTCTGGCAATCGTTAGCTAACCAACTAAATTGCTGCACATTCGTCCCATTACTGCTACCACAGTTGGCAACATCAAGCGCTTTCGCACTATGCAATGGTGAAATTTTGTAGGTGCCATTCACGGTACCATTCACCACCGAGCTTCCGCCATCGGAACCCCCACTGGTATAGCCATTATAAACTTCAAACTCGGCGATTTGCGGGCTTGCGCTCGCAGCCTGAATCACAAAGCTCAGCTTGTTCAAGTTGACGTCAGAGAAAGTAATCACATCTGGCACCGTACCGCCATTTGCCAAAGTTTCACCCGTATCATAGTTCACTAATGCCCAAGAACTAATCCGCCCCTCGGTGCCTGAAGATGGAACAATTCTTACGGCGTTGATAGTGGTATTTAGATTTTTAACGTTAATGGTACCGGTTGAGCCTGAAGGGGCCCAATAGGTAGCGGTGTCACCATCAATCACATTACCGTAACTGGTACCACTGGCTTTAGAACTACCATCTGCGGCAGCGTTTAAGGCAAGATTCTCACCATCACCAGGAACCGTAGGATCGGTCGGATCGGTTGGGTCAGTTGGATCGGTTGGGTCAGTCGGATCCGTCGGTGAACAGCTCCCGTCAGACACAGCCAGGCCTTTATTTGCCCCGGCAGCCGCTAACACCAAGGCAGGAACACAACTTGCGTCATCCATCGAGTAACTATACGGAATACTAATAGAAGTGGTTGAAACAGGGTTCGGTCCAGCGGGGTGTAACTTATCATCGTCAGACGACCAACTCACGTTGTCCCATATATTGCCACTCACCTGCCAATAACCCATATCATTGGTATAGAAAGTCCCTAAAGGATCGCTAGAATCTTTCACATAGTTATTTTCAGCACGAATTTGGCCGCCAATTCGAGGATTCATTCCCGAAGAGATTAAACCATCATAGTAATTGTTGTAAGAGTGAGCCGTTGCGTGTCTAAGCAAGGGAGTGCGAGAGTTAATATTTTGGTAATAGTTGTGATGAAAGGTCACTGGACCATTGGTGTCATCACTATCGCTAGAGCCAACCAAACCACCCCGTCCAGAATTGCGTAATATACTGTAAGATAGCGTGACATACTTGGTGGTGGCTTTCATATCAAATAAGGCATCATAGCCGTCACTTTCTCCGCCGCTGGCCTCTAATGTGACGTGATCCACCCAGACGTTATATACATTACTCTCCATACCAATGGCATCCCCACCATTAGAGGTTGGTGAGCCTGATTTTTTAACATTCCGAACGTGAACATTTTGAATAATAATGTTTGATGCCGCTCGTAGATGAATACCGAGCTCATCAAATAAAGCGCCACTACCGACCCCAATAATACTAATATTACTGACTTCTTTTAGTTCAATTTTATCTGCTGCTGTATTACAACTATCGCCAGATACTTGACTGGTATTACCGTGATTAATAGTGCCCTCAACTCTAATAATAATAGGCGTATCACTAGAGGCTCGATTACATAAGGCTTCGTGAATTTGGGTACCGGTACTGGCATAAACAACCGCACCACCTTGTCCCCCAGTCGTTCCACCATTTTGAGTAGCAAAACCGCCGTTGGCTAAAGCCCCCGCTGTATACAAAGACACAGCAATCGC
The DNA here is from genome assembly GCF_050870865.2 of Agarivorans sp. QJM3NY_33. Taxonomy (NCBI): domain Bacteria; kingdom Pseudomonadati; phylum Pseudomonadota; class Gammaproteobacteria; order Alteromonadales; family Alteromonadaceae; genus Agarivorans; species Agarivorans sp. QJM3NY_33. Next base: position 1,012,640 of record NZ_CP194039.2, on the reverse strand, counting down.
TGTCGCCTTCAATGTAAATAAAGAATATTTCTTCGCTTGCATTATCATCTCAAATCCTATTCAAATTCATGTAAAGGAATGACAAATCTGCATATACATCATGCTACAACTTGATAATATCATTTCTTATGATCTTATTTTAATGAACACACCCAACAGATTTAAAGCCATTATAAAAATACATAAAAAACAATTTAAAACTTATATATTTAGGATTAAATACAACCTCCCACAAGAACTAAAAACCTATCACCCACAAAAAAACACAAAACAAAATAGCGGATCTAAAAAAACAAACCGTTATTTCGATAATCAATAGTTGTATAAAGTGAGTAAGAAATCAACAGAGTAATTTGGGAATGTTGAGCTATTTCACACTAATGATTTTATAAAACATTCCTAAACAAAAAGTAACGAGCAACTCAAGGATAAAACAGGTGCCTATAAATTAATCATTAAGAGAAAAAGGTCTAAATGATTTACATCACATAATAAAAAAACAATCCTCCCCCAATTAATATAACCACAATAAAACCCCCAACATACTGATATATAATGAAATATATGAACCACTTAATTCATCAAGAAGATTCGCAATCAATGATTGACCTTGAATTTAATCATCGGTTTTTTAGGGGCCACTTTTAAACTCATCTGAAAAACGTTTAAATTTAGAAGGCGAAATAAAAGTCACAAGACTTTAAACAACAAACAAAAAACGTAAAAAAACAAAAGCAAAAACAAAAAATAAAACAAGGATAAATTAAATTTAGTCTATCAAATCAGATAAATAGCTTAGTCTTTAGTAAAGGCAGACGCAGTTCTCTTTCAGAAAATAAATAACGCCCATAAAATTTCAACATAGCAGAAGAAGCCCTTAGATTAGAATGAATAGCTGAATCGCTCCCCCCAAAGCAGATGATTAATTGGTGACAAAATGCCGTAGATGGTTTTTTAGATGAGCATATAAAATTTAAATGTACACACCTAGCATTAGGAAGTAATAACTCGTTAACCAGCAATCGAGAAGCATCCCAGCAAAGTGACAATTAGGCTTAATGAGATGCCCATATCAGGCCACTTAACTGGATAATTTATAGCCTAAACTGCTCCACTGCTCGTAAAGTTTTGAACAAAACGGATCACTAGTGGGTAAGTTAACCTCGCTGAGAGAAGTAGCTTTAATTACCAATGGGCACTAGCCTTTCAGTTAATCAGGCGCAAGTCTAAGCCTGCACCTAGAGCATCACAACGAGGACCCCAAAATGTCGAAAGATCCCCGACATATCGATAAACGCTTACCTTTGGTGATGGTCTTATTTATTGGTGTATTTTGTTACTACACCTGGTCACCTGATAGCCCGTTTCAAACCTCTCAGCTCCCCCGCTTAGAACAGGCCCTGAGCCAGACTTTTCAAGGGCTGAGTCGTGGCAATATTCGCCTACTAGCGAGTCGGAAAACATCTCCCAGTCACTACGACTTGAAGGCCATCACCACCGATGGTTCCGCTCTTGAATTACAAATCTTGGCGAACCTCCCCCAGCCACCAGCCATCGGTTCTCTCTGGCGAGTCAGCGGCAAACTCCAATGGCAAGGTGACATCGCTATTCTCGACACCCTCGTCGCTAAAGGAAGTATGACAAAACGCCACTGAGCCTCAATAAGAAGCGCCAATACCAACTGAATCGCTAACGATACCAAGCCTAAATAATAAAACAGGCTGGTAACAAAAAATCTCCAATAAACTGCGCCAACGCAAGGTTAATCGCGAGCTATGTCTGAATAATAAAATCAGCTGATGATGAAAAGGACAAAGTGATGAGTGAAACAAACTGGAAGTGGCTATTGTACATCAGTATTGGGCTTGGCTTAACGCTAGTATTGTTAGGCGTCGCGCTGGCTATGTTTACCAGCATCAGTGTTGACAGGGGCGTTCAAGGGGTACAGATTATCGCCGGGATCATCGGTGCAGGCTTATTACTAATGGTGCCCAGTAAGATCCTACTCACCCTCATGTTAATGAAAGACAAACCGAAGCGGAACCCCCACACTAAGTTATGACAGGGATCATCAGGCTTGGCTATTTACAACTGCTGTTCTATCCATTGTGACAGCGCTTGCGCGGGCAAAGCCCCGGCTTGCTGAGCCAGTAATTTACCACCTTTAAAACAAATTAAGGTCGGGATAGAGCGGATCTGATAACGCTGCGCCAAGACTGGCAATATTTCAGTGTTCACTTTCAAAAACTGAGCTCGATGCGCAAACTGCTGAGCCGCTTGCTGATAGGCCGGAGCCATACTCTTACATGGGCCACACCAAGGCGCCCAAAAGTCGACAAGCACCGGTAAGTCTCCCTTTAAATGACGAGCCAAAGCGGCTTCATCGACCTCAATGGCTTTCCCCGCAAATAAGTCCTGAGAACATTTACCACACTTCGCTTGCTCGGACATACGTGCTTGAGGAACACGATTACCCGCTTGACAGCTGGGACAAATAACTATTAACGCTGCACTCATTGTTTTCCTCTTTCTTTCATTTCAAGGCTTTCTAAACAGAGCCTATAGCGCTTGTAAATGCTCGACCAGCAACTGCAAACTACGTCGCCCACGAAATTCATTTACATCCAGTTTATAAACTAATTGCACCTGCTTCAACGCAGCATTTGGCCACACACTACGATCCACATTAAAAGCTATCGCATCAATTTCCTGTGACATTCCAGGTAATTTCACACTCATCTTCAAGTGCTTTTCCCCTACAACCCGCTGGCTGCATAGTTCGAAATGGCCATCAAATAGCGGTTCTGGGAAACCTTGTCCCCAAGGCCCAGCTTCGCGAAGCATCTCGGCAAACGACAATACCTGATATTCAGCTGGCAATTCACCATCACTCCATAGAGTATGGGTTAAACAATCCTCATCAACAAAATCGCTAGAGGTTTGCTCCAAGCAAGCTTTAAATTCGGCCAAGCGAGTCTGAGGTAAAGATAAACCAGCCGCCATTGCATGGCCGCCAAATTTACTAATCAAGCCCGGATTCTGAGTGTCAATTCGCTCCAATAAGTCACGTAAATGAACCCCTGCGACTGAGCGCCCCGAGCCTTTTACTTCGCCCTTGTCACCATCGGCAAAAGCAAATACCGGACGGTAATACTGCTCTTTAATTCGTGATGCGACTAAACCAACCACTCCTTGATGCCAGTCAGCCTGATATAAACACAGCGCCTTGGGTAAGCTCTCACTATCTAAACACAGTTGATTAACAATCACTTGTGCCTCTTGCTGCATACTTTGTTCAATGTCTTTGCGCTCACTATTAAGACTATCCATTTCACTCGCTAATTGCCGAGCATGGTGAATATCATCACTCAACAAACAATGAATACCCAAACTCATGTCGTCTAAGCGGCCCACAGCATTTAAACGCGGACCAATCGCAAAACCGAGATCGCTAGCCACCATGTTGCTCTTGTTACGCCCCGAGACTTCAATTAAGGCTTGGATCCCTGGCCTACACACTCCGGCACGGATCCGCTGTAAACCTTGATGCACCAAAATGCGATTATTGCTGTCTAGCGGCACCACATCCGCCACCGTGCCCAAGGCAACCAAGTCGAGTAAATTCGCAATATTAGGTTCTGCGATCGCTTGTTGAGTAAATAAATCAAGTTCACGCATCTTACTGCGTAAAGCCATCAACAAATAAAATGCCACCCCAACACCCGCTAAGTTCTTACTGGGAAAGGCGCACGCCGACAAATTGGGATTCACAATGGCCGCAGCCTTTGGCAAATGTTCGCCGGGTAGATGATGATCGGTGATTAAGACCGGGATCCCCAAAGCTTGCGCCTTATCCACCCCCGCGATACTTGAAATACCGTTGTCTACGGTAATGATCAGCTGCGCACCTTTAGCCGCCGCAAGCTCGACGATTTCAGGGCTTAAACCATAGCCATATTCAAAGCGATTAGGCACAATGAAATCCAGTGATTGAAAGCCAAACAACGGTAAGCCAGCCATAAGTAAGGCAGTACTAGTGGCTCCATCGGCATCAAAATCACCCACCACCAAAATTTTACGGCCATTGGCTAAGTGATCAATCAATAGCTTGACCGCTTCATTCATGCCGTTTAAGCCCTTAAACGGCAACAAGGCCTGAGCCCGGCGCTCCACATCGGCGGCGCTGCGCACCCCACGACGTAAATAAATCTGCTTCAGTAATTCAGGCCATTCGGCAGGTAAAGCCTGGCTATCTAGTTGCTCTCGACGACGTAATAACACGTAATTTTGTACTCTACATAGGGGGCAAAATAGGACTCATAAAAAAGGCTCCTAAGGAGCCTACAATACTTAGCTACGTTGTAATAATTCCAGCAGGGCTGCTGGCGGACGATAACCAGGTAGCATTCTGCCATCTTGCAATACCATCGCTGGTGTCCCACGAACACCAAAAGCCTCACCTAAGTGATATTGCTCAATCACATCTTCCTTACAGGAAACCTGCGCAATCGCCCCCCCTTGTTTAGCCGAGCTTAAGGCTGCAGCTTTGTCATCGGCACACCATACATTTTGCATAGTATGGTAAGCAGGTGACTGTAAACCACCCCGCGGGAAGGCTAAGTAACGTACCGTTATGCCTAAATCGGTATAACCCGGTAACTGCTCAATCTTATTGGTATCGGGATTTTTCTCTTGATAAGTGTATAACTCACTATGCAACTTACGACAATAACCACAGCTGGTATCAGTGAATACGGTAATCACATATTTTTCATCTTTAGCCTTAAAGGTGATCATATCATCTTCAAAATTGGCTAACTGCTTAAGTCGTACCGCAGACATACTTTGGTCAGTTAAATTGACTCGATTCACCAAATCAAACAAGCTGCCTTGCAACAAGTAGTTGCCATCTTGACTCACATAAAAAATCCCCTGACTACTGACGACTTCGTAAATTCCCGCCAAGGGGGTTTCGGCAATAGAGTCAATATTAACCCCAAGACGAGCAGCGATCAGTTGCTGGATTTTAGTCAAATCTAACTGAGCCGATACACGACTAGGCGCTTTGCTTTGCTCGCCACCACTTATTTCAGTACTGCTATTGCTCCAAGCTTGACTAACACTCAAACCAAGTAAGCTTAGCGACAATACCAGGGCCTTTGATAACTTCATTAGATCTTCTCCGAATTAGAACTTGTAGTAGCAGACCGAGTAAACTCTGCAAAACTTACCGTCTCTATTGAATAAATGCAAACTTGTTGCTCACGCTCGCGGGTGATGCTGATCATAGACCGAACGTAAACGCTCGTTAGCCACATGCGTATAAATTTGCGTGGTGGATAGGTCACTGTGCCCTAACAACATTTGAACCACCCTTAGGTCTGCACCATGGTTCAGCAAGTGAGTGGCAAAGGCATGACGCAGGGTATGTGGCGATAAACCCTCGGATATGCCAGCTAAGCCTGCGTAACGTTTAATCCGGTGCCAAAAGGTTTGCCGCGTCATCTGACAGCCTCGCGCACTAGGGAACAATACATCACTTTCAGTTTTAAGTAATAAGGGCCGTGATTGACGTAAATAACCTTCTAAACAGTCCACCGCTTGCTCACCTAAGGGAACCAAACGCTCCTTACCGCCTTTGCCAACGACTCTCACCAAACCTTGGCGCAAGCTTACTTGCTCCATTTGCAGACCAACCAATTCAGTCACTCGTAAACCGGTGGCATACAACACTTCCAGCATGGCTAAATCTCGATGCTGGATCGGATCATCAAGCTGTGGCTGAGCCAACAAAAGGTCCACCTCGGCCTCACTGAGTGTTCCTGGCAGATGCTTAGCCAACTTTGGCTGTACCAATAGTGCGGTGGGATCATCCTCGCGTAGCTGCTGCTGTAACAAAAAACGATAAAAACGGCGCAAGGTTGACAATTGCCGAGCCGCAGAGCTAGCTTTTTGCCCTTGCTCATACCGTGCACTAATAAATGCTTGTAAATCTAAAGCCGAGGCTCGCTCTAGAAACAGGCCTTGCTTGGTCAAAAATAACGCCAGTTGCTGGAGGTCGTTACGATAAGAAAGCAGCGTATTATCAGCTAAATTATATTCAAACCATAGCTGCTCAATAAATCGGTCTAGATAAACCGTCGAACTATCAGGAATATTTTTACTTGGCATATTGCTTCACTGTGATTGCTAATCTGCAAATGAGTATATTGGTGTTGCTGAAAGCTTTTGCTACACTGCCCGCGCTGCAAACCAACGCGAAAGGACGTTTACCCATGCGTATTGGCCTCTTTTATGGCTCATCTACTTGTTATACCGAAATGGCCGCCGAAAAAATTCAAGCTGAATTTGGCGAAGACCAAGTGGATCTATTTAATGTGAAAGACTGTGATATTCAGAAAATGAGCGATTATTCGGTACTTATTCTGGGTATTTCTACTTGGGATTATGGCGAATTACAGGAAGATTGGGAAGCCGTCTGGGACAATCTTGAAACACTCGACCTGAAAAATAAAACCATCGCTCTGTTTGGCTTAGGTGATCAAGTGGGTTACTGCGAATGGTTTTTAGATGCCATGGGCATGTTGTTTGAACAACTCGCCCCTTCTGGCGCGAACTTTATCGGCTTTTGGCCAAACCAAGGCTATGAGTTCGAGGTCTCTAAAGCGCTCACAGAAGATGGAGAGTTTTTCTATGGTTTAGCTTTAGATGACGAAAATCAATATGATCTCAGCGACCAGCGCATTGCCAGCTGGTGCCAGCAATTAAGCCAAGAACTGCAACAATTAGGCATTGCTTAACCAGGCCTTACTGCACTCACATCGAGCACCGTCATGTAGGGCTAAGCAAAACTTATGAGGCTGTTGCTGCCACTTGTGATTTACTTGGCCCGATCAACAATATACTGAGGGCCAGCCATTAAATTAATGGTGGATAAGCGAGCGCTTTGGTTTGTTTAAAGAGCTGTGCGAACCGTCCTTCATTTAGTGAAATCATGTCCTCTATTGGTGCTAAAAAATACAGTTTTTACAATTCACATACATCTGGTTCAGCAGGCAGCGGTGAAGCTCCTCCTACGATTTTCCCATTATGTTCAATAAACCAGTACCCGGCTTTTTTGGAGCAGGTTGAACTGGCTACACAGGACTGGGTTGACGGGTTCAACAACAGACGGCTGCTGAGTTCGATTGGTGATATACCGCCAGCAGAGTACGAAGAAAACTACTATCGACAGTTGCCCGATGCTCGGGCAGCATAACTCAATAAACCTGCCTGCGAATTTGTCGGGGCGATTCACCTTGAGAACAGTCGCAAGCTTTGGTCCGTAAAAAGCATATTACAGATTGACTAAAGAAAGGAACATCGGCTGATTCGTTAGTTGTTTTCTAAGCGCTTTTGGTAAAAGTTTTGTCTACACCTTTCACTAAATAATCGGTATAGCGCCCTATGTCTACAAACCCAAATGACTCGTAAAATGTGGTGCCTAGAATATATAAGTATCGATGATAATATTTGGAATATCGCTGCGCTTAGCTTCGCTCTCAACTTGAGCCAATAGCAGACTAACGATGCGGTGATTTCTCAAAGTAGCAGACAACTAAAGAAACCTGATTTGAATGGAGGTGACACAATAACACCCGTTAAACCAGCAATCACTTCACTCGAGTTATCTCTAATAAATAGGGCAAATGATTGTTCTTCGAATTTTAGGATATGTTTCTGACTAAACTCACCCAAACCTTATAGATACTGACAAAGCAAAGTCAATTTCCAAGACTATCTCCGTACTTTGGTAGACCGCTAAGCAACTATTTTAATATCGTTTGAGTAACATGCATTGCAGCGGCTTGCATGGTTGCCACACAAGCACAAAGCATGACGAACGCTTGAAATTACAACCAAACTTCGGGTATCGGCCACAATCATAGTGGCCTGTTACACCAAACAGCTGTATTAGGCCGTTTCCGCAAGCCGTTCCTTTTGAGGCCCGACCAACAGGCTCACAATCACTGCTGCGAGCGTAGGCAGTAGCCATGCAAATCCTTGGCTAAATCCAGGTAGAATATTAAATGCGTCCATATTCACCCCTGTCGCTTTAATGGCGTCGAGAAGCCCAAACAATGCCGCGACCCCAACCATCAATCTCGCCGTCATTTTGGGACGCTTAAACCAAGTCACCAGCATGTTGAAAGCAATTAAAGCAACCGCCACCGGATAGATCCCAATCAAGATGGGGATCGATACCAGCAATAACTGATTGAGTCCAATATTAGCGACCAAGGCACAACAAGCCACACTCATAATTGCAATATATTTATAAGAGATCTTGGTATTATCACTCAGGTAAGTCGCGAAAGAAGACACCCCACCAATAGCCGTAGTAAAACATGCAAGACTCACCACGGCAGCCAACAACCATTGGCCTTGAGGACCAAATAATACTTTCACGTAGGCAACAATAATTTCACCGCCGTTGTTCGCACCCGGCGCCACTCCCGTCGCGGTAGCCCCTAAGTAAAACAACACCACATAAAACAGAGAGAGCCCTAAAGCAGCAATCAAGCTGGCTTTCACCAAATAGCCAAATTGCTGACGTTGATCAGTCACACCTTTGTTATTTAATGCATCGACCATCAATACCCCAAACATCAAAGCGGCAAGCGCATCCATGGTGTTATAACCATCGATAAAACCTTGACCAAATGGCATTTCGGCAAAGCCCTGCTGGGCTGGCGCTATCTCGGCAAAAGGGTGGCTAAATAGCGTAACGCCAATCACTGCAATACAAATAACCAACAGCGGAGTAATCACTTTACCAACCGAGTCAATTAACCCACCACGACGCAAAATAAAAAATAATGCAGCAATAAAATAAAACAAAGAATAAGCCATCAGCGTTAGCTGGCTAGCATTTTCAACCAGGGGGACAAAACCAAGTTCATAGGCAACCAAACAGGTACGGGGGATCCCGAACATGGGAACCAAGACTAAATAAATCGAGAGCGCGATTAAATTAGCAATTTGACTTGGCAAGTAGCGACCCAACTGCACAATTCCACCACCTGCCTTGGCTATCGCTAACAAACCTAACAAGGGAAGCCCTACAGCTGTCACTAAGAAGCCCAACATCGATAACAGCAAATTATCTCCCGCTAACATGCCGGCCATCGGCGGAAAAATTAAGTTTCCGGCCCCTAAAAAGAAAGCAAAAAGCATTAAGCCTAAACTCATCGTGTTCCATGAGCCAAGTGCTTTGGACATGTGTATCCCCCGTGTTAATCACTGCATCCTCAATTAACCGCGGAGTATATATTACGCAAATAAAACATAAAAGCAGTGAATCAAGCTGAATTAGTGAACTTTGATCTCTGGCAATAACCAAAAACTCTACATGTTTAGGTAGAAATCTCTACAAAGCGATACATATTGTGGACTATAATTTTTATCTTCTTGATAGATAAGAATTTGTTCACTATGAGCCAGAATATGAGCCTGTTTCGACAATAATAACAACATTCGGATCGGTGCCTTATGCGGCAATGAACGAACCATTGCCTTACGCTCAACCAACCAGCCTTTGGTTGCCGCACAAGTCAACCAGCGTGGTGCCTCGGTACAAGGCAAAATTAAGCCAACTCGAGTTTGCACATCAGACAATGACTGGAGCGCGCTAAAAAACTGCTCTGCGCTCAAGTCGCCATCATGCCGAGCTTGCTGACGTTTATGCTCAAACACCTGTCCAGCGGGGAAATAAGGCGGGTTCGATACAATTAACGAATAGGGCTGCGCACAACTAAACTGTTGCATACTCTGATGAAAAACTTGAATCGCTTCTGGCCAAGGACTATGGGCAACATTTTGTCGAGTCTGCTGGCAAGCAGCTGCGTCAATGTCGATAGCATCAATCTGAACATTGCCCAGCATACGTTGCGCCAACATCAAACTGATTAAGCCAGTGCCACATCCTACATCGAGCAGTCGACACTCCGCTGGCAGAGTTAGCCATGCCGCGAGTAAAATCCCATCGGTTCCCACCTTCATCGCGCAGCGATCATGAGCCACATGAAACTGCTTAAAAGTGAAACCCGAACATTGATTATGATTGATCACTTCTTGCTTGCCTTAGTTTGGCGCTATACTATGCCGCGAATGTAAATGACCCGCGCTTTTGGTTCAAGTCGATGGCGCCTCACAAACTGGTAGATTTTCCAATGACCTTTGAAGACCTCGACCTCGACCCACAAATTTTACACGCGGTTGAAGATATGGGCTTAACTAAAGCCACCACAATCCAACAACAAACCATCCCAGCGATGCTAGACGGTCGAGATGTATTAGCCAGTGCCCCCACTGGCACCGGAAAAACCTTGGCATTTTTGCTGCCGGCAATTCAGCATCTGCTGGATTATCCGCGCCGTAAAGCAGGTCCCGGTCGAGTGTTAATTTTAACTCCGACCCGAGAACTCGCAATGCAGGTGGCCGAGCAAGCTCGCCAAGCAACCGCGCATACCAGACTAAGCATCATGGATATTACCGGCGGGGTCAAATATGACGTCCACGCCGAACAGCTCAAGGGCAACATTGATATTGTGATAGCGACTCCTGGCCGTTTAATGGAATACATCACCTACAAAGTATTTGATTGCCAAGCCATTGAAGTCTTGATCCTCGATGAAGCTGATCGCATGTTAGACATGGGTTTCATTAATGACATGGAGACCATCAGCGACGCCACCAGTGAACGTAGCCAAACCGCTTTATTTTCCGCCACCTTAGAAGGTGCCGGGCTGCTACGTTTTGCTGAAAAAGTAATGAGCAATCCTCAGCAGATCGAAGTTGAGCCACCACGCAGAGAACGAGCCAAGATCCAACAGATTGTTCATTTTTGTGATGATGCTGAACACAAATACCAACTATTGCGCCACTACCTATTAAATGAAGACATCGAACGTAGCGTGGTATTTGTAAAAACCCGAGAACGTTTATACGCCTTAGCCGAGCGCCTACAAAGTGATGATATTAAAGCTTCCTATTTACGTGGTGAAATGGCACAAGATAAACGTAATCAAGCAATGCAAGCCTTTCGTGATGGCGAAGTGAAATTCCTGATTGCCACCGATGTTGCAGCACGCGGACTTGATGTCCCTGAAATTAGTCATGTATTTAACTACGACTTGCCACACACCCCAGATGTTTATGTGCACCGAATAGGACGTACAGCGCGTGCAGGCCGCAAAGGGATAGCGATCAACTTAGTCGAGGCGCATGACATGAGCGCCTTAGCCAAGGCCGAACGCTACACCGAAGAGCCGATTAAGCGTCGAGTGATCGAAGGTCTACGCCCCACTCATAAAATATCTGTGGCCCCGGCGAAAAAGAAAAAACCAAAAACCGTTGTCGATAAAAAATTGGCGAAAAAACGCGCTAAAGGGCGCGCAAAAAAACTAGCCAAAAAAGCCAAGTAACCCACGACAACAAAAAAGCCACGCAATGCGTGGCTTTTCATTGTCTCTTCGTTGCTTGTTACTTAGTGATAAACCCGAACTTCAACTCGGCGATTGTCTGCGCGACCAGCTTCAGTTGCATTACTGGCAACTGGTGCCGCAGCCCCTTTACCTTTCTCGATAGTCGTACTGGCGCTTACCCCTGAGGCTCGCAATGCATCGGCAACGTTATTTGCTCGGCGTTGACTCAAAGCCATATTGTAATCGGCATTACCGACACTGTCGGTGTAACCCACGGCATCAATCGTCAGATCGTTAGCCATAATTGTATCGGCGATACAATCCACTTTAGCTTGCTCTGCTTGGCTATACTTATCTTTATTGAAACCAAAAAGAACGTGTTTGAAGCCCATCACTTTATCGCCATCAACCATCACATATTGTTCACAGCCTTCTGGGATCAACACTGCAGCAGCCGCGACCACCGCAACTTGCTCTACAACCACAGCTTCTTCTACAACTGCTTGTTCAACGACGGCCTCTTCAACCGCAGCACAACCGCGTTCATCAACCACAGTACCGGCGGGGGTATCTGGACATTCATCTTGACTATTAATGACACCATCACCATCTTGATCTGGATTGGCGCAGAACATCGCCCCAGTAATAACGCCACCGACAGCGCCAGCACCACCACCAATCAAGGCACCAAGACCGCCACCAATGGCCGGGCAAATAATCCCAGCATCTCCTTTAGGTGCATTCGAACAACCTGACAATGTTGCAATACCCAGCAATGCCATGACCACTACAATCTTATTTTTCATACTATCTCCATATGGACTTTTTCGACTTCTCTGTCGACAACCTTGAGCAAAAATAAGTTAGCTATTACCAAAAACTGCTCTTCATGGCAGTTATATTCAATATTGGCAGGGCTTTTCCAAGATAACAAGTGAATCAATAAAAACGCCGAAACTCTCGCGATACATAAGCCCTAAGTTTAAAGCAAATTAAGCGTGATCACGTAAGAACGTTAAATGGTTAGCATCGGAACTCGCTTCATCAAAATAGTAACCATCAGCATTAAAAGCACAGAGTTGCTCGAGATTATTAGGCTTTTGTTCCAGCAGATAACGGGCCATTAAACCTCGCGCTTTTTTAGCATAAAAACTAATGATCTTGTACTGACCATTTTTCTGATCTTTAAATACAGGGGTCACCACTCGAGCATTCAGTGATTTGAGTTTTACCGCTTTGAAATACTCGTTGGAGGCTAAGTTTAGCAAAACATTATCTGCTTGCTGTTCCAAGGCTAAATTTAACTGTTCAGTAATTAGCTCTCCCCAGAACTGGTATAAGTTACTACCACGCTCATTCGCCAACTTAATCCCCATTTCCAAACGGTAGGCCATCATCAGATCGAGGGGGCGGAGGCAACCATATAGGCCAGATAAGATCCGCAGATGCTGCTGCGCATGATCAAGTTGCGACGCATCTAAACGATAAGCATCTAAACCAGTATAAACATCACCTTTAAAGGCAAAAATTGCCTGCCGAGCGAGGTCTTCCGGTAAATCAGCGGACCACTCGGCAAAGCGTGCCGCATTTAACCCCGCCAACTTATCACTAATTTTCATTAGACTAGCAATCTCCGCAGGACTCAATTGCCGAGCCACCTCAATCAACTTTGCGCTATGCGCTAACATCGCTGGGCGGGTGGCTTTAGTGCAAGGTACTGCTGAACTAAAATCTAAGGTTTTAGCTGGTGAAATAACCGCTAACATAATGCTCCTTTGTCCTAATAATCGACGGTCACACCGTCTAACATTCCGCTGTCTAAGTTATTAGATTTATCACTGCCTTGCAATTTAATCATCAACCTTAAATCATTTGGCGAATCGGCATGCGCAATCGCTTCGGCGTAACCAATTACGCCACTTTCATAGAGATCAAACAGGCTCTGATCGAAGGTCAGCATGCCCTGCTCTCGCGACCGATTCATGAGGTCTTTCAGTTTATGCATATCACCCTTGCGAATAATGTCGGCAGCTAGCGGCGTATTTAACAAGATTTCAAATACGCCACGGCGGCTACTCCCGTCTTTCACCGGAACCAGCTGCTGCGCGACAATCGCTCGCAGGTTAAAAGAAAGATCAAAACACAATTGCCGATGCCGCTCTTCTGGTACTAAATGCATGATTCTATCCAGAGCTTGGTTGGCGTTGTTGGCATGTAAGGTCGCCATACACAGATGACCGGTTTCGGAGAATTGCAGCGCAAATTCCATGGTTTCACGGGTTCGAATTTCACCGATTAAAATAACATCCGGCGCCTGACGCAAAGAGTTCTTCAAGGCCTCTTCAAAAGAAGGGGTATCGATCCCCACTTCACGCTGATTAACAATGCAGCCAGCGTGTTTGTGCATAAATTCCACCGGATCTTCAATGGTTAAAATATGTCCGCTTGAATGATGGTTGCGGTAATCAATCATACTGGCTTGGGTGGTCGACTTACCCGCACCAGTTGCCCCTACAAATAAGATTAAGCCTCGTTTTGACAAGCCAACTTCCTTCAGAATTGGAGGCAATTGTAGCTGTTCGAAACTGGGGATTTCAGTTTCAATCCGGCGGATCACCATGCTCGGCTGTTCACGCTGGAAAAATGCGCTCACCCGATAACGACCCAAACCTTGACGAGCAATTGCAAAGTTAGCTTCGAGCTCCTGCAGAAATGCCTGCAGCTGCGACTCACTCCGAATGCTGGACAACATTGCCATTACCTGTTCAGGCTTCACTGGTTGTTCACTGAGCGGCTGTAAACGCCCACTAATCTTGGCGCTAGGAGGAACGCCTACCGATATATATAAATCGGAGGCCTTGCGCTCCGACATCTCTCGCAATAATTGATCAAGTAACATCGAAGCTCCTAAAAGTTATTGGGATCAGCCGCTTTCGCTTTCGCATCGTTATAAGCCACCAAACCTTGATTGACTAATTCTTTTAAATTTTGATCAAGAGTTTGCATTCCATGGGCCATACCAGTTTGGATCACCGAATACATCTGTGCCACCTTGTCTTCGCGGATCAAGTTCCGAATCGCTGGAATACCAACCATAATCTCGTGGGCAGCCACTCGCCCACCGCCAAGTTTTTTCAGTAGGGTTTGCGCAATGACCGCCCTTAAAGATTCTGATAACATCGAGCGAACCATGTCTTTTTCTGCTGCAGGGAAGACATCAATCACCCGGTCAATGGTTTTCGCCGCCGAGGTGGTATGCAGCGTACCAAACACCAAATGCCCAGTTTCAGCGGCAGTCAGCGCTAAGCGAATGGTTTCTAAATCCCTTAATTCACCGACTAAAATAATGTCTGGATCTTCACGTAGGGCTGAACGTAAGGCATTAGTGAAACTATGGGTATCTCGATGTACTTCACGTTGGTTAATCAAACAATTTTTATTTTTATGGACAAATTCAATGGGGTCTTCAATGGTTAAAATGTGTTCATGACGCTGCTCATTAATATAATCAATCATCGCCGCCAAGGTGGTTGATTTACCTGAGCCAGTGGGGCCAGTCACCAGCACTAATCCACGCGGGTGTTCAGAAATTTGTCTAAAAATTGCGGGGGCAGCCAGCTGGTCTAAAGTCAGCACCTCTGAGGGAATCGTCCGAAATACCGCCGCCGAGCCTCTACTCTGTTGAAATGCATTCACCCTGAAGCGCGCAATACCGGGAACTTCAAAGGAAAAATCGATTTCCAAGTTTTCCTCATATTCTTTACGCTGCTTATCATTCATGATGTCATAAATTAGACTATGTACCTGTTTATGCTCTAAGGCGGGCAAATTAATCTTTCTGACTTCCCCATCCACTCGAATCATTGGTGGTAATTCCGCAGATAGGTGTAGATCAGACGCGTTATGTTTTACACTAAAGGCTAGTAATTCAGTAACATCCATTTATTCATTTCCCCGATGTTGAGACTATGAGCAGTATTACCCAAGCACTTCAATTTGTTAACCAAGAAATTCAGCAAGCGTTAGCTCAAGCACATCGCCCGCCAAATAGTGTAGCTTTGCTGGCGGTCAGTAAAACCAAACCGCTGAGCGACATTGCTGCAGCCTACCAAGCTGGACAACGCTTATTTGGTGAAAACTATGTCCAAGAAGGCGTCGATAAAATCGTTCAAAGTCGACAACAAACTTGGCTAAAAGATCCGATAGAGTGGCACTTTATTGGCCCCTTACAATCAAATAAGACTCGCTTGGTTGCAGAACACTTCGACTGGATGCAAACCCTAGCGCGGGACAAAATAGCCGAGCGCCTGAATGCACAACGTCCCAACAAAATGGCACCGCTTCAAGTGTGCTTACAAGTTAATATTAGTCAAGAATCGGCAAAATCGGGACTAAGCCTGACGCAAGTGGATGAGTTGGCAGCTTATGTTGCCAGCTTACCCAATTTGACTTTACGAGGCTTAATGGCCATTCCGCAGAAACTCGATAATGATCAGCGACTAGACCAACAATTTAAAGCAATGGCTGAAAAGTTTTCTCAACTACAGCAGCAATATGCTAGTGTCGATACCCTTTCCATGGGCATGAGTGGCGACATGCAAGATGCGATTAACCATGGCAGTACCATGGTACGTATAGGCAGTGCTATATTTGGCCAGCGTGGCTAAACAACAAGGAACAACAACATGACAGTTCGAATTGCGTTTATCGGTGGCGGCAACATGGCCAGTAGTTTAATTGGCGGCCTGATCGCTAATGGCACCGACGCAAGTAATATCACCGCCAGTGACCCAAACCTTGAACAACAGCAGAAGCTGCAACAAGAGTTTGCGATACCAGTGACCGACAATAATGCACAAGCCACCGCCCAAAGTGATGTAATTGTTTTAGCGGTAAAACCACAGCTCATGGCCGTCGTTTGTGAAGATCTGGCCAAACAAAGCGGCGATTTATCCAACAAACTATTTATCTCCATCGCGGCGGGTATCAGTATCGCACGTTTAAAAAACCTACTCGGTGAAAAAACCGCCATTGTAAGAACCATGCCGAATACACCAGCCTTAGTGGGCCGAGGCATGACTGGACTGTATGCTCCTAGCGATGTAAGCGCCCAACAAAGCGCAGCAGCAGAGCAACTGATGCAAGCGGTTGGTGAGACTTGCTGGGTACAACAAGAAGATCAAATTAACCACATTATTGCCGCAGCTGGTAGTGCACCGGCTTATTTTTTCTTGTTCATGGAAGCCATGCAACAACATGCCGAACACTTAGGTTTTAGTCCTGAGCAGGCGCGCCAATTGGTGCAACAATCGGCTTTAGGTAGCGCTGAACTGGTCGCGGCTAATCCAGACCTTGATTTAACGACCCTTCGGGCCAATGTTACATCTAAGGGAGGCACGACTGCCGAAGCCATTCGCGTGTTTGAAGAACAGCAATTACCGCGTATCGTCGGTCAAGCCATGGACGCCGCCATTGCGCGTGGGCGTGAAATGGAAAGTTTGTTTTAATTAATCAGAGGATCTTATGCAAGCGTTTAGTTATTTAATTGAAGTTGTATTCAACCTCTACCTGATGGTGGTATTGCTGCGAGTTTGGCTACAAATGGCTCGTGCTGATTTTTATAACCCATTGAGTCAGTTTATTGTTAAAGCCACCAACCCTATCGTGGTCCCCATCCGTCGAATTATTCCCGGATTTGCTGGTGTTGATTGGGCAGCAGTATTATTGGCAGTATTTGTTGCCGCAGTGAAATGGGCTCTTTTAATGCAAATGTCTGGCGGGATTAGCTGGCCGCAACTGCCACTAATTGCGCTACTCAATACTCTGAAAGAAGCCGGCTATATGATCTTTTGGGTGCTGCTACTCCGCGCGATTTTAAGTTGGGTAAGCCAAGGTCGTAGCCCGGTAGAATATGTACTAGGGCAACTCACAGAACCGATGCTCTCGCCCATTCGCCGGATTATTCCAGCAATCGGCGGACTCGATCTCTCGGTCTTAGTCTTGTTTGTTGCCTTGAACTTTTTAAACTTATTGATTAGTGGTTGGATCCCGCTTTGGAGCCTGCTGTAAATGCCAGCAGTGTCGATGGAAGGCGTAAACCTGCGTTTGCAGGTTTACGTGCAACCCAAAGCGAGTCGCGATGCCATCGTCGGTCTACATGGCGAAGAACTAAAAATCGCCATTACGGCCCCCCCTATCGATGGTAAAGCCAACCAGCACCTGAGTAAATTTATTGCCAAGCAATGCAAGGTGGCGAAGTCGCAAGTAAGCATTATTCGCGGTGATTTGGGCCGACACAAAACCATTGAAGTAACATCGCCACAAATTATTCCTGAAATAATTGCCAACTTAATGTAAGCAATGACCCACATTTTATTTCTATACTAAAACCAAAGTTTTTTAAAAGGTTAGCATCATGCGTAAGTATCTATTGTTTAGCTTTGTCAGTAGCCTGCTACTGTTTGCCTTTCCCAGCCAGGCTGAACAAAAAGTCTTGTTAGGTGACTATGAAGTCCACTATATGGCCCTAAACTCCACTTTTATTCCCGCCGAAGTCGCCAAGGTGTACCAACTGGAACGTAGTCGCTACAAAGGCTTAATTAACATCACAGTGTTAGATGCAAAAGCAAAAGGGAAGCCAGCTCTAGCGGTCAAAATATCGGGAACCGCGCAAAACTTAATTGGCAATCAAAATCAATTAGAATTCCAAGAAGTTCGTGAAGGCGATTCAATCTACTACCTTGCGCAACTGCGTTTTAGCAACGAGGAAACCTTTCGCTTTGAGATCTTGATTGGTGAAGGCCCTAAACAGCAGCGGCTTAAATTCAATCATAAATTTTATGTAGAATAAGCCAATATCGATCAAGCAGGCGATTAGGGCTTTTGGCAAGCAAGCCCTTCGATTACACTTAGGCTCACATCGACACAGACAAAGGTTTCCCATGCAAAAAGTTGTCTTGGCCACCGGTAACCCCGGTAAAGTTGCCGAACTTTCCGAGTTACTCAAACCCTTACAAAAACAAATTGTGGCGCAAAGTGAATTTGCCATTGTGGACGCCGAAGAAACCGGCACCACCTTTGTAGAAAATGCCATTATTAAAGCCCGCCATGCGGCAAAAATCACCGGTTTACCCGCTATTGCCGATGACTCTGGTTTAGCAGTGGATTATCTTAATGGTGCGCCGGGACTATATTCTTCACGTTATGCTGGCAGCAACGCCAGTGATCACGACAACGTACTAAAATTACTCGCAGCACTAAAAGACGTGCCCGAGTCGCAACGCGGTGCAGAGTTTCACTGCGTATTGGTGTATTTACGCCATGCCGATGACCCAGCCCCGCTGATTTGTCATGGTAAATGGCGCGGCCAAATCACCGAGCAGATCCACGGTGAAGGCGGCTTCGGTTATGATCCGGTATTTTGGGTTGCCGAACACCAGTCCACCTCCGCCCAGCTCAGCAAGGCAGAGAAAAACGCCTTAAGTCACCGAGGCCAAGCCCTTAGAGAATTATTAGCACAGCTTAATCATTGCGTATGTTAAGTCTTGCGCCGCCATTAAGTCTGTATGTTCACATCCCTTGGTGTGTTCAAAAATGCCCCTATTGTGACTTCAACTCCCATGGCTTAAAGCAAGACTTACCAGAAGCAGCATACATCAGTGCGCTTCTGGCTGACCTTGAACAAGACTTAGCACGTTTCCCCACACTACAAGGGCGCCCCTTACACAGTATCTTTATTGGTGGCGGCACACCAAGCCTGCTGTCTGCCGAAGCGATTGCGCGCTTGCTGCAGGGAATCAAGCAACATTTGCAGCTTGAGCCCGACACCGAAGTCACCATGGAGGCCAACCCGGGCACCGCCGAAGCAGACCGCTTTAAAGGCTACTTTCAAGCGGGCGTGAATCGTTTGTCGATTGGCGTACAAAGCTTTCAACAAAGCCATTTAAGCAAACTGGGACGGATCCACAGCGGCGAAGAGGCGCTGCGGGCCTTCGAATATGCGCAGCAAGCTGGCTTTAAACGGATCAACCTCGATTTAATGCATGGCCTGCCTAAGCAAAGCCTTGAGCAAGCGATGCAAGATCTACAGCAAGCCTTTGCGCTTGGCCCCAGCCACCTGTCCTGGTATCAACTCACCATTGAAGCCAATACCGCCTTTGCATCACGACCGCCCGCCTTACCCAACGAAGATCTGTTGTGGGATATTTTCGAGCAGGGACAGCAGCAATTAGCTCAGGCTGGCTATGCACAATACGAAGTGTCGGCCTATTGCCGCGATGGAGATCGCTCACAACACAACCTCAACTACTGGCGCTTTGGCGATTACTTAGGTATTGGTTGCGGAGCGCACGGCAAAATCACTGATTTGCAGACTCAGCATTTATTCAGAACCGAGAAGCTAAAACACCCGAAAGGCTACTTAGATCCGCAGCGGGAATTTCTCTATAAACAATGGCCAGTGGCAAACCAAGATTTAGCCTTTGAGTACTTCTTAAATCGGCTGCGCCTGTTTGAAGCCATCCCGAAAAGCGAGTTTGTGAACTTAACAGGCTTAAGTTTAAGCGCGTTGGAAAACGCACTCGACAGTGCCAAGCAACAAACCTTGCTGGAAGAAAATGCCACCAGCTGGCAGGTCACAAAAAAAGGCCGTTTATTTCTAAACGACCTACTGAATTGCTTTACCGATTAAATTAGGCTTTAGGCTTCGCGAGCGAAGATCAAATCCCACACCCCGTGGCCTAAACGATGGCCGCGGTTTTCAAACTTGGTTAAGGGACGCCAATCCGGACGCGGTACATAATCGTTAGTTTCAGAAGTATTGCGATAGCCTGGCGCCGCCTGCATCACTTCTAACATATGCTCGGCGTAATGCTGCCAGTCGGTCGCCATATGAAATACACCGCCAATTTTGAGTTTATTACGCAGCAATTCAACAAATTCTGGCTGAACAATGCGCCGTTTGTGATGACGTGATTTATGCCAAGGGTCGGGAAAGAACAGTTGCACCGTATCGAGGCTGTTGTCTGGAATACTATCGTTTAAAACTTCTACTGCATCGTGTTCAAAGACCCGCAGATTGTCGATCTGCGCATCCACTGCATCGGCCAAACAAGCACCCACCCCAGGGCGATGCACTTCAATGCCAATAAAATTAGTCTCAGGCGCATGCTTCGCCATCTCTACCAAAGAGGCGCCCATACCAAAACCAATTTCGAGTACAGTTTTCGCATCGCGACCAAATACCTGCGCCAGCGAATAGTTTGCGGCCTGATGATCCAGACCCAAGGTTGGCCAAAACTCGGTGAGCGCATTTTCCTGGCGCTTGGTTAAACGACCTTCTCGTTTTACAAAGCTACGAATTTTACGAAGTCGTTTGTCTTCGGCTTGCTCTTGAGGGGCCTCAGGAGCCGGGTTTTGATCTTGCTCACTCATGATAATTCCAGACTAAGAAATTGCAGGGACGTTCTAAATGTAGAACAGGGCTGGCATTATCCAAAGTTCTGGCCTTTGTGCAAGCTTTGCCCATTGAAAAACTCAAGTCGACTGAATTTTGAAAAGGCTAAATCAAGGCACCCAGTGGCATTTATCTAAGGAAGATAAAAGTATACTCAGCTCAGATTTATACCAGTGGCGTGAAAATTTCTAACTAACTGTGTCAAACGCTGGGGATCAATCGCCTTGCAAATTTGCCCCGCGGGTTGTTTAAAGGTTGGTACGTCTTCAGCAGCAACCATCGCATTAATCACCGACTCTTCGATTGCTTCGACACTGGCCAGATAAAAATCATCAAAAACCTCATCGTTTAAACAATGCATGGTGCGCATGGGCCCGGATAATTGCGGCATTTCTTGTTGATTTGCGGTGCTAAAGGCAAGAAAAATATCCCCCGAATTGTTTCCTCCCGGAGAACCATTGCGACCAATGCCAATCGCCGCCCGCTTCGCCATCCGCTTCAGCTGATGCGGTAACATCGGTGCATCGGTTGCCAAAATCACGATAATTGAGCCCTGCTCATGGTTGCTATGGATCCGATCTTCGGTCATCACTTTACCTAATGGCGCACCGAGTACATTAAACCAAGGACGAATGCCATGATTTGCCTGCACTAAAGCGGCTACCGTGTAAGTCTGCCCATCCACTTCGACCAAACGCGACGATGTTCCGGTGCCGCCTTTGAAATCATAGGCAATCATTCCGGTTCCCCCACCAACATTTCCTTCGGCAATTTTTCCAGCCGCGGCATTATTCAAAGCAGCCAGCGCATCCTGTTCGGTAATATGCAGCGCATTAATATCATTCAAAATACCATCAAAGGTTTCGGCGACAACCGGCATTGCCCATAGGTGATGCCCCTGCCACACCGCTTGATACTGCTGAATCATCCACTTCACCGCCGCATGGTGAGTCATCCCCACACCATGCGAATTGGTAATCATAATCGGACCCGTGAAGTAACCTCCATCTTGGATCCAGTGAGTCCCGGTCATTTCACCATTCCCGTTTAAGGCATACATGCCTGCCCATACAGGCCTTGGAGTATGACTTCGCCCATGTGGCAAGATAGCCGTAACCCCGGTGCATGCCGGAGAGAGGGGCTGTTCGTTTCTGATGGTTTGATAACCAACTAAAACGCCTGCAACATCGGTAATCGCATTGTTGGGGCCAGTACGTCCAGGAAAGGGAAGACCTAACTCTCTTGCTCGTCGTTTAGACATCATATTGCCCATACTCTCCTTAATCACTTGAGTTCTTAGATTTGAAATAAATACCGATCGAGGCGATGGCAACAGAAAACAACAGCATCAAAGTAGCAATGGCGTTAATTTCGGGTTTAATTCCGCGACGGATCATACCTAAGATAAATACCGGTAAAGTCGTGGAGTCCACCCCACTAATAAAATAAGTAATCACCAAATCGTCCATCGAAATAATGAAACTAAGCATGGCACCACCAATAACACCCGGTAAGATGAGAGGTAAGGTGATACGGCGAAAAGTTTGCCATTCATTTGCCCCCAGATCGGCAGAGGCCGACTCTATCTTCGGATCCATGCCAGCTAAGCGAGCGCTTACGACCACAAACACATAGCTGCTCAAGAAGGTGCAATGGCCAATAATAATCGTCGTATTACCCAGCGTGAAACCGGCACCAACGAAGAAAATCAGCAACGCAATGCCTAATACAATGTCAGGCATCACCATCGGAACAAATAACAGTAATCGGTAAAAGCCTTGTAATTTAAAACGAAAACGTGAAATGGCGATGGCTGCGCTAGTCCCCAATAGGGTCGCGATCAATGTGGCGCTACAAGCCACTTGTAAACTATTTTTCAGGGCATTCAATAATTGTGCGGTTGAATTCACATAGCTATTTGAATCCGCTAAGTGGGTCTGCGCGCCAAAAATACTGCGATACCAATCAAAGGTAAAGCCGTCCCAAATCATGATATTAATCGGATTTGAGTTAAATGAATAAATCACAATAAGCAGCACGGGGGCATACAAAAATACAAAGAAGAACGTACTATATACAGATAATAAACGGCCTAATGCAGTTTGCTTCTTCATCATCAGTTCCTAAGGTTGCTGTACTTTTTTGGCGGAGACAAACAAATAAAACGACAGAATGGCCAGCATCAAGAAGATAATCACCATCGACAAGGTCGCGCCAAAGGGCCAATTGCGAGCATATAAAAACTGTTGCTCCACCATGTTGCCAATCATCATCACCTTGGCGCCGCCCAATAAGTCAGGCACCACAAAATTACCGAGACTAGGAATAAAGACCAAGATAGAACCTGCGACAATCCCGGGAATGGTCATCGGAAGGACCACTCGTCTAAAGGTGGTAAATGGGGTCGCGCCTAAATCTTGGGATGCTTGCAACAAGCTCATGTCTAGTTTTTCAACACTGGAATAAATCGGTAAAAACATAAATGGAATAAAGATATACACCATGCCAATGATGACCGCTGTGCCTGAAAACATCAGATTTAAGGGCTCAGTAATAATACCCGCCGCCTGTAAGAACTGATTGGCAAAACCGGAATTACGCAAAATCAGTACCCAGGCATATAACCTAACCACCATACTTGCAAAAAATGGCAAAGTAATAAGGAAGATAAAGAACGACTTCTGCTTTGCCGTTAAAGTAGCGACCCAAAAAGCAACGGGATAACAAATCACCAGGGTGCAAATTACCGTTGCACTCGCGAGCCCAATCGAACGTAATAAGATCTCAAGGTAAACCGAATCAAACTCTTCATAAACACCATCGGCCCAGCCAAAAACCCGACCGTAATTCCAATGATAAAAATTCCACTCCACGCCCCCATACAGGCCCGGTTCCAAGAAGCTATAGAGCAACATAATACCGAGTGGGATCAGAAAAAATATCCCAAGAAACAAAGTCGTTGGAGCCAGCAAACCAGCTAACATCAGCCGCTGGCGTGCTCGAATAAACACACTCATGGCTTACTCCCAACGGCTGATTCAGGAATGGTATGCACTGCCTTGGGCTGATAATAAAGCACAACTTGATCACCTTGTGCCAAAGGAGTGGCATGTTGGCGCACTAAGGCCGATAACTGAAAGCCATTCGACAAGTGCCCATGCAATTGATAATCGCTGCCAATAAATACCACTTGATCAAGGGTCATACTTAAGCTCGCAAGCTGTTGCGAATCAAGGGGGGGCGTTAGCGACATTTGCTCGGGACGAAGCAATAAGGTCATCGTTTGGCCTAACGATGCCTCACCGTCTGTACTGTGTATTCGCAAGCCACCACAATCAATTTGAATGCCCTGCTGGTCTTGCTCGACGACTTTTCCGGTAAAGATATTACTTTCACCAATGAAGGTCGCCACAAAATTATTTTTCGGGCGATGGTATATCTCATCTGGCGTACCAACCTGCTGAACCTTGCCACCGTTCAACACCACAATACGGTCAGACATGGTCAAGGCCTCTTCTTGGTCATGGGTGACAAAAATAAAGCAGATCCCTAATTCTGTTTGTAGATTTTTTAATTCAATTTGCATTTTTAAACGCAAGTTTTTATCTAAGGCTGACAAGGGTTCATCTAACAACAGTAACTTAGGACGGTTAATGATGGCTCGAGCTAAGGCGACTCGCTGCTGCTGGCCACCTGACAGTTGTGCTGGATTACGTTTTTCGATCCCAGCTAAACCCACCATCTCCAAGGCCTCTGCCACACGTCGGTTTCGCTCGGTTTTTGCCACCTTTGCGACATCCAGACCATAACCCACATTGTCTCCCACCGACAGATGAGGAAATAAAGCATAGGACTGAAACACGGTATTCACCGGCCGCTTGTGCGCAGGCTTGCCAATAATCGATTGACCATCCAGCAGAATATCGCCACTGTCGATCTCTTCGAAACCAGCCACTATTTTCAATAAGGTCGTTTTCCCACACCCAGAAGGACCAAGCAAGGTGATAAATTCACTCTGGGCAATAGACAAATCCACTGAATCCAAAGCATGTATCACTCCCCCTTCGGGCGTAATGAACTGACGATGAGCGCGACGAATTCGGACATATTCAGGGACTGGTACCGCAGTAGACATAAACAACCTCAAAAAATAAGAAAAGCGGGCAAGCCCGCATGCTGCAAACGATTAAGAAGAAGTACGGATTTTGGTCCAAGCTCTGTCATACAACTTAATGCCTTTACCTAATTCCTTAAACATTTGTAGTTTGGCTCTCACCGAAGCCGGTGGGTTAATACTCGGATTATTACGTAAATAGTCAGGCAACAATTCAATCGCATCTTTGTTCATCGTGCCGTTGGTTTGCTGCTTGGCATTTAAGGCGGCAATTTCAGGCTGGGTAAAAAATTCTAAGAATTTTTGGGCGTTCGCTTTATTCGGAGCACTTTTAAGCACACACATATTCTCTTGGTATTTGGTCGCACCTTCCTCGGGGATCACATACGCCAGCTCATCAGGATTCTCAAATACATATAACATTGCTCCGACATACCATTGAGCAGCAGCAATATCACCGGATTGCACCATCGGAATGCTGTCATAAGTAAAGGCTGAAATATTACCTTTTTGTTGAATGATATAGTCTTGCGCTACTTTTAAATCATCTCGGTCAGTACTGTTGACACTTTTACCATGAGTGATCAAACCTACACTAATAACTTCGCGCATCTCATCCAACATGGCGATATTTTTACCTTGCTTGGGTAACGCGAAGAAATCATCCCAAGAATTCAGCTCTGGAACCAACTCCTTGTTATAGAGGATCCCCACGGTACCCCAAGCGTAAGGCAAGCAGTATTCTCCTTTGGGGTCAGATTCTGCGGTAAGAAAAGCGCTATCGATATGCTTAAAACCCGAGTACTGATTAATATGAGTTTTTTCAAGTAAATGAAGCTGCGCCATAATGTCTTGCATGTGTACCGAAGGAAACACAATATCGTAGCCCGTCGCACCGGCCTGTAATTTAGCGAGCAACTCTTCATTAGAAGAATAAGTGTCTAACTTCACTTTAATTCCAGTCGATTCAGTAAAGCGGCTGAGCACCTCTGGGTTGATATATTCTCCCCAGTTGTAAAGGTTTAAGGTCTCTTCTGCCGACGCAACTTGGGAATAGCTAAAAGCAGAGCATGCGAGACTTGTCGCAAGCAAAGCCGTTTTCAGCATATGACCTCTTTTTCTAGAAATTGAACAGTTCATGAGCTCACCTTTGTTGATTGAAAAACAGTTAATTTGTTTATAAAAACACCACCCCTTCATTCTATGGTTAGGCATGATTATTTCAATATCAATATATGTTAGATTCGTAACATATTATTTTAATTTAAAAATCAATAGGTTATAAAAACAACTCTCTAGCAAGCACTGTTCAACTGTATATTTATGCACTAACTTGGATATATCGGCCTTGGTTTCGCACAGAGATGATGCAATAAATTGTTAATGACACAGGAGACAATATTTTGAAAAATACTTTTTCTTCAAAACCCGAGTTTATCGCCAACAACACCGCTCAAAAAATACAAGCTTTAATCCCTAAAGCCACCAAGTCAGAAGCGAGAGTCGCACAATTCATTCTATTAAACCTAGACCGAATCAGTTACGAGACTGGGGCTTCCATCGCCGAGAAAGCAGCCGTGAGCCAAATTACCGTGAGTCGTTTTCTAAAGCGGGCTGGCTATCAAGGGATCGCCTCCCTCAAGGAAGCCTTGCAAAAAGAAGTGATCCCGATACAAGAAAGTGACAACCAACGCCTACCCGTTGACTCTTTTTACCGAGAAAATTTCAAACATGAGCTGCAAGCAATGATGCGTTTATATGAGCAATTTGAAACCGAACATTGGCAAAGCCTAGTTGCTTGCGTGAGTGCAGCCAGCAAAGTTTATGTTTCCGGGTTTCAATCTATACGCGGCGCAGCGGAAGACTTTAGTCGTCGCTTATCTTTGGCTCGCGACTCGGTGCAATACCTTTCACCTCACGATAGTATGCTGGCAGAATGGCTTGCAGAGGTGCCGCACTCCCAACAAGGCTACCATGCTTTAGTGATTTTAGATGTGGTGCCTTACGCAGCAGAAAGTCGCAAACTCTGTGAAGAAGCTCAAAGAGAAGGGATCCAAATTGTCATCATCACTGATGAGTTTTGCCATTGGGCAGTTGAATATGGAGCCCATATTATTTATTCAAAATCTAAATCTGGGTTATTTTTAGAATCCACTTGGGGATTAGTGCTCACCACCAATATGCTGGTAGATGCTGTTGCTAAGCGCTCCCCCAATAGTGAACAGCGGATCAAACGCTGGCAGGAAATCGCCAAACGTTTAGATTTTTTTTAGCCGATTAAGTGTGCGCTTGAGCACGACCTCACCCTAGAGCCCCATTAACGGCCTTCCTCAGAGCAACACAAACAACTGTTGCTGAAGATGCGGCCCGACTGGCTTAAACACAAACCTAAGACTCATCGGAGCATCAAGCACATCATAACTCTAATCTCATCCCGCGAGAGTCGGAGCTGTCCAGGCGCAAGCACTTCCACAATTTGGACAAACCTTCCGCTGACGAGCATAGACGAACAAGACAATGCTCGCAGCGAGGTCTGAATTCTAAGATATCCACTTCTTTCATTTTCGAACACGCGCTCTTAATTAAACAAAGCGCTGGTCGGAACGCTTATTAACAATCTCTTGCTCGCTAGCTTGCAGCCAACCCGAGCGGCTCTGTGCTACCGCATCAAACTTGGCAATATAGGGTTTAATATCCAATAAGGGCGTGCCATCGAGGATATCGATGCCCTGTACATAGATCCGATTGCCCACCACCTGACTCACCTCAAGCACCGACATACCAATGTGATTAGGTCGTAGCGGTGAGCGAGTAGAAAACACCCCGCGGGGCTGAGTATCCATGAAAGGCGTCACCCGCAACTCGGTGCGAATGGCTTTGTGAAAGTGATAAATCAGGTAAATATGCGAGAATCCTTCCAGATCGGCCAGCCCCTCGGCATATTGCGGGTCTAACACGATCTCACCTTTAACCTCACTCGCCCCCTTGGGTTGGATCGGCATATCTTCTAAACACTGGTAGGGAGAATGGATCACCCCGATGGATTGGATCTGCGGCATCAGCTGACTTCCTTTTATTCGCTAATAACTTGATAAACAATAACCATACGCTCAAGCAAGCACTTGTTCCAGCACGCCCGCCAATTGAAGCGAGGCGACATTGGCCCTGCTCTGAAAGCGATCGCTCAAGAACCCTCAGCCCCGTTTTATATTAATTGCTCCTCGACCAGCAAATGCCCCCGTTGAACAAAGCCGGGATTGAAGGCTCATTTTCTCAAGCCAACAATCAATCCTGCTAAACATCAGTCACGAATAGCCTAAGCGCTTACTATCGACCGCCATTCAAGCATCCGCAAGACTGGACCAGCACATTATTTTTTGGTTTCAAGCATAAGAGAGTTAAAGTATTTTTGTGCATTTATGCAGGCTGGTGTTGTAAGATTTGTCGTTCGCATATCCCATCCTGAGTGGCGCTTGATGGGCTTTGTTGCCAGCGATATGAAACAACCAGACTTGTGGCGTTAACTTTTTTGGAGGAAGGATGGACCGTCTATTAATTTCGGCAGCCAGTTTATACCAACGACTCGCTGATGATGATCTGAGGATTATCGATGTCAGCATGAAATCCGTGGTTGGGAAAGAAGCTATCGTTTATGAGACATTATCAGTCATTCCCAACAGTTACTATGTGGATTTGTCTAACGAGCTAGTCGACCATTCGAGTCCGCAGCTCCACGCATTTCCATCATCCACGCAAGTATCGAAGCTGATGGAGAGTCTTGGGATCACCGCCAACACCACCATCGTAGTATATGATAACCAAGGGATCTACTCGTCGCCAAGGGCATGGTGGATCCTCAAGTCTTTTGGCCTCGCGAAGGTCTATATACTAGACGGTGGTCTCCCTGAATGGCTGAAACAAAACTACCCAAGCGCCACGGAATACCGCACGAAGGCTCACTCAGGAAGCTATCCCCCATTAAGTTTTTCGACTGATGCTCTGGTTTTCAAGCAACAAGTCCTTGCTAATCTTACTCGCCAAGACTTTAGTGTGATTGATGTTCGCGCTTCTGGGCGATTTACTGGCGCAGCGCAAGAACCAAGACCAGGCGTTCGAAGCGGACATATTCCCAAGTCGCTCAATCTGCCTTTCGAGCAAACCCTTGATGAGCATAAGTACAAAAGTTCAAGCGAGCTACAAGCCTTGTTCTCTGCAGTAATACAAGATACTTCCAAGCCACTGGTGTTCTCTTGTGGCTCCGGCATTACCGCTTGTATTGGCTTAGTTGCAGCCTTATTAGCGAACTACACGCAGGTGGCACTTTATGATGGCTCTTGGTCTGAATGGGGAAGTGATCATGCTCTGCCGATAGAGCCAAGCCAACCGTAGCGCCTGTGAATAAGCAAACAAGCTGGAGCGGCGCGACTATTTTGGCTTAGTTTTTCAATCTTGGCGAAGGTCTTCAATGATTAAAAAACGTTCAAGCAAGGTCTTGGCGTTCATCGGTAATCCCTCAGGCAACGAACAGTAAGATCACCATTGCGCCTCAAATGGCTGAGCAGCAATGCTGCAAAGTTGGTGACGCATAAATATGGCCAAACATACCGCGAGTTCGATTAACAGCTCATAGACATATAAAAGGGGGCCTATCGATGCCCCCTTTCAGCGCGATATCCGCATAAACAGCACAATGCTTCGCTCAACGCAGCTTACTTATATTTAAAACGATTCACCTGTTGTACCATTTGAACGCTCACCTCAAGCAAGTCTTCAGTGGCTTGTTGTAACTGCTTACTGTCCTGACTCAACGACGCCGTACCTTGGCTCAACGATTCCACATCCTTGGTGACCGCATTGGTCACATTGGCTTGCTCCTCACTGGCGCTGGCTATCATGTTCACCATGTCATTCACCGAACTCATTTCTTGCTTAATCTGAACCAAAGACTCACCCGTGCCCTGCGCCGACTTGATGGTTTCACTCACCATCACCTTACCCGCTCGCGTGGCTTGATAAGAAGTTTCGGCCTGAGTTTGCAGATTACCGATAATTTGTTCAATTTCAGTGGTTGATTGGTGGGTTTTTCTGGCAAGCGCCCTTACTTCATCGGCCACCACGGCAAAACCACGTCCCAACTCCCCTGCCCGTGCGGCCTCAATGGCCGCATTCAAGGCCAAGAGGTTGGTTTGTTCGGCAATGCCTTTAATCACATCTAATACACTGCCAATATTATCACTCACTTGTTTCAGGTTACTTACATCTTCAGCAGTCTTATCTAAGTTATCAACCAGCGCTGTTACCTGAGCAATATTATCATCAATGGCCCGATGTCCTTCGATGGAAAGTTGATACGCCTGCTGCGTTTTACTGGCAGTATTTGCGGCATTCCCGGCAATGTCTTTGGTGGCAATTCCCAGTTGCTGAAGATTGCCCAAAGAGGTGCTGGTGAGCTCAGTCTGCTCGATGGTATTGGCGGTGCTTTTATCATTAATCATCCGCACATTTTCGGATACCAGCTCTAAGTGACTGGCTGCATCCGCCATATCCTGCACAATGTGTTGCACGGTTTGAATAAAACTATTAAAACTGCGACTTAGCTGGCCAATTTCATCATCACTCTGGAGTGGGATCCGGGCGGTTAAATCGCCATCACCTTCGGCAATTCCGGCCAGCATGATATTTACATCCGCTAAGGGACGGATCACTAACTGACGCAGCGATACGATCATTAATATTAGAATTAGAGCCGCCATGACAACGATGGTGAGAATCTCTTGATGTAATTTCTGGATTAAGGCGGAGTCCATGACTTGACGCGTCACTGCAACTTCAATTTGACCGGTGGCTTTGCCGTCCCACGCCATCGGTATGATTAAATTATCATCAACACTGGCTTGACGAGTCACACTTTTCGCCATCAACTTACCACGTTGATCGCTGACTTTAATGCCGACAATCATTGAATCATCACTGAAAGAATTAATAATCGCTTGAATGACATCCAAGTCATAAACAAATATCGGTTCATTTAGAATAATACTCATTTGTTTGCTTAGGGCTTGTTTTTGATGCTCGTATTGCTGAGTCAGGCTGGCATTGCTATTCCAGTACAACACGCCCACAACCAGCAGGCCCACAATCAGGATAGTCGCAACAAGTAAACTAGAGAGTTTAGCGGTAATAGTTTTCATAAATTAATTTCCAACAACGGGGTCAAACCAAAACTCTTGGGGGATGGCTCGCACTTTTTCAGTTAAGTAAGGGTTGTCTAAATCAAAGATACGGCGTTGCGCCAACTGACCTTGCTGCAAAGCATTTTTCACGTCTGGGTGATTGAGAAATAAGGCCTGATAGCTGCCGTCTTCAAACATCTGCTGTAAAATGCCGTATAAGTGCTCCGCTAAATGCTGATTGTCTTTTTTTACAAAGAACAACAGTGGCATTTTATAACGCAGCATCACATAGGGATCGACAGTTAAATTATACTGAGCTTCCCGTTGCAGCTCTCCCCAAGGTTCAAAAATTCCCCGAGGAAAATAATCACAGCGTTCCGCTTCGACCATCGCAAAGATATTCGGATAACCCAAACTTTTGGCCACCTTCACCCCATTTGCTTCCAAAATGGCGGTGTCGGCCCATAGCTTACCCTGGCACGGAATATACTCCCGCATCTCATCCCAACTGTTAACCTGACTAAAGCGCTGGCGATTTTGCTGTTTAATAATCCCTAGGCGCATCCCGATGATGCCGCGGAAAATAGGGAAATAAATCGCAGTTAATTCCTGCTCTCGCTCAGCAGAGGTGGCCGTCCATATTAAATCTAATCCCCCATCATTCAGATCGGCCACTGCCTTGGTAATGACGACATCGCCGACAGCCCCGTAAGGGTAGGCAACGCTGTCGTAAAGCTCACTCCGCTTGACGATTTCTTGAGCCAATACCGCAGGAAAGATATTGCCCGCTGATGTATCGGGAATTCTCAGTGGTTTTGCAAAGCTCGCCAGAGAGATAAAACAAAGGAAATAGATTGTTTTCAGCATAGAACCTCAATACGTTTATTTTAATTACCCACCGTAAAACAAAGGGTTTAAGACCCGAAGAAAAACTTGCCCGAACCAGGCCACGATATTATTTCACTGAATATGAAACAAGATAAAAAAGATATTAATTATAATTTTTGTGACCATGAATTTAATAAATAATACCTATATTCAAGAATACAAAAAAGAACATTATTTCATTATCAAGTAAAGAGACACATTAAGATAAAAACATGTTAAATATAGATAAATAGTTGAGATGAATTCAAAACTTGCGCTTTAAGCTATTACTCTTAAACCAAAACATTTTAAACTAGAATTTAAATCAACCCTAAATAAAAACCAAAACCATTAATATAAATAAAGATTGAATTTGTATTGATTATCGCTTTGATGAGTATGAATATTAATAAACAAGCCCCGCCTTCAAGAACGCATCAGCGAACAAAAAAGAATGACCAGCAATAGATAGCAAAGACAGCCACATTCTCCATTAGCGAACTTTAGGCGGGTGGCACTAAATAATGGCCCTTAGTCTGAATGGGGAAGTGATCATGCTCAGCCAAGAGAGCCAAGCCAACCGTATCGCCTGTGAATAAGCAAACAAGTCACTGGAGCGGTGGGATTATTTTGGCTTAGTTAAGCTCGCGTGCCATATAGTGGATATACCTCTCTGTTTTGCAGATCCGAAATCCTTTACGCTGGTATAAAGCAAGCGCCGGATTCGTCTCAAACACACACAACCTCAGCAATCGGACATCAGCTTTTCTAGCAAGCTCAATTGCATAACTGAGCGCTTGAGAGCCCAAACCTTGCCCCTGCCAAGTCGGCTCAATTTGAAGATCTCGAATATAATAAGCAAGCTCATCGTGGCTGATACGAAGCATACCTACAGGACATCGATTTACAGCAATCTCATAATTTTCAAACTCATGCCAATTTATATCGAAGGCTGCCTGATCCCAGAGGATCCCAAGTTGCTGGTAATAAGCTTGCATATTTTGACGAGTCAAACGCTCGGCAAAATCCTTGTTTTTAGCTACTTGAAATAAGGGTTTCATTTTAAACTTCCTAGACGCTCGGTGAGGGGGGAATGTCGTAAACGCACATTTCTGAGATGCCTCGCTTTAACGTGCCCCATCGATGAACGGTGACTTGTCACTCATTGATTGCTGATTGGCTCACCATCAGACAAACTCAAAATCCCCTGAAGATCTAAGCGAAAAACGCTGATTTCTTCAAGTTTGTGGGCACCTATATTTTTATAAAACTTTATCGCGGCATCATTTGTTTTTAAGGCCCACCATTCGAAACGAGCACACTGATTCTCGATGGCTAAATGTGACAAGTAAACCAGAACCTGTTTGCCAAATCCTTGACCTTGATAAGCGGGTTCAATATATAAATCATCCAAATGTAAACCGCGCTGTCCTGTCGTTGTCGAGAATGTATAGTAATACACTGCAAATCCACAGGGTTTATTGTTAACATAAAAAATAATGGCCTCAGCATTAGACGTTGAACTCAATAGATTATTTTCCAGGTCCTCTTGAGTCACCGTGACTTCGAAGGGAAACCCTTCGGCGATAGCCAAGGCCTTTATAAAATGAAGTATCAGTTCAGCATTTTCTTTTTTAGCAATTTTAATTTCCAATATGCAGTTTCCCCGTTAATCGCCTATCATGCCTCGTACTTATGAACCGATGTTATTTGATCTAATTCATTTCACCAAACAAAAATCCTAAGTTCGGCTGTTACAGAGCAACTTAAAAGCTACAAACCTAAGAGCCCATAGCATCGCTCTAATACCTTTAGTCGACAAAGCATCACTCAGCATATGTGAGAGAGCGGAACCTCAGAAACACTTGGAGAGATCTGGCGTTAGAAAGTTTAAACGAGTGCAATGAGCCGAGAGTATGTCACCGCTTTCAAGGTCATCGATTCTGCTCTGCCCCAGCGAGTATTTTTAAAATCTTCGAGCAGTAGCCTTATAAATAAAAGGGTTGTTTGTTCGATAAAAGCGGGAGAAAATAGTATTTCATTTCCAATTTGCATCCATAAACGAAAAATGAAACTAGATAGTAAAGACAAGTTAATCCTCAATCTATTGCAACGGGATGTGAGCATTCCCTTAAATGAGATCGCCGAACGGGTCGGTTTATCCGCAACGCCTTGCTGGCGACGGGTACAAAAATTGGAAAATGCCGGTTTTATTCGCCATAAGGTGGCACTGCTCGACCGCCAAAAATTAAACCTTGGGGTCACGGTGTTTGTCAGTGTTCGCACCGCCCAACACGACCCTCAATGGCTGGCACTCTTTAAACAGGCCATCGAGGATATTCCAGAGATTATCGAGGCCCATCGAATGAGTGGCAGCGTCGATTATTTACTGCAAGTGGTGGTACCCAGCATCGATGATTACGATCAAGTGTATAAAAAGCTCATCGAGCGGCTGGCTTTTACCGACGTCAGTTCGGCTTTTTCCATGGAAGTGATGAAAAGTACCACCGCTCTACCGACCCACTATATGAGCTAACAGGTTTTCGCGAACATAAAACTTGGGGCTTCAATCAAGCCCGAGGCACTTTGCTCCTTAATCCTTCAGACTCCAAGCTAGCGACTGAGAAACAATGGCAATGAATAATCCCCCGCTGAATTCAGATGACTTTCAACAACGATTAATCGCTTGGCAAAAGCAGCACGGCCGTCATGATTTACCTTGGCAGCAAGATCCAAGCCCCTATCGGGTGCTGGTCTCGGAAATTATGCTGCAGCAAACCCAGGTGAAAACGGTGATCCCTTATTTTGAGCGCTGGATGCAAAGTTTCCCCAATGTGCAGACCTTAGCCGCAGCCACTGAAGATCAAGTAATGAGCCATTGGCAAGGATTGGGCTACTATTCTCGCGCTCGTAACCTGCGCAAAGCCGCCATTTATATTCAAAGCGAATGCCAGGGGAAATTCCCAGAAGATGTGAACACCTTGCAACAGATCCCCGGTGTGGGTCGTTACACCGCTGGAGCCATTGCTTCCTTTGCTTATAATCGTTACGGTCCAATTGTCGATGGCAACGTAAAACGCCTATTCTGCCGCCTATTTGGAATAGAGGGCGTCCCCGGCACCAGCAAAGTTGACCGGCAACTGTGGCAGCTTGCCGAAACTTACACCCCTCAACAACACAATCGCGCCTTTGCTCAAGGCCTGCTGGACATGGGGGCAACCCGCTGTAAACCCAAAAAACCACTTTGTGAAGACTGTGCCTTTATCGATTGCTGCGCAGCATTTCTAAGCCAACGAGTCGAACAGCTACCCACCGCAAAACCGAAAAAGGTGATCCCCACCAAACCCGGTCATTTTTTATGGGTAGAAGAGCAGGGAAAGATTTTGCTAGAGCGGCGCGGTGAAGGGGGGATTTGGGGGGCGCTGTGGTGCCTACCGCAGGTCCATCTCGACCCAGTGTTGATCGGCGCTGAATTAAAAGGAAACTTTAAACACACCTTTACCCACTATAAATTAGAGGCGCAGGTTTGGTCCGTTGATCAAATAAATGAACCACATCTGGAACAACATTGGGTCTCATTAAGTGAACTCGAAGCGCGCGGCTTACCCACCCCAATCAAAAAATTCATCTTAAAAAATATGTAAATAGAGTCAAAGCATCAAGCCTCAAAATGCCAGTACATTTCACTAAGTGCTGGTATTTTGGGCGCTTCATTCAAGCTAACTTCAATGCTTAGTGGTCGGCCTGTGATTCAGTGGCTTACCCTTTAATAGAGAACAATATTTAGCAAGCCGCCACCAATGGCTCCGCCCAATTATCTTGACTCATGACGAAATCGATATATGATTCGTATACGTTTCACAGGCGAATCATATAAAATGGGTATTGTTAAAATTTCCGAAGAACTCCATCAAGAAATCCGAAAAGCCAGTTCTGTCATGTCACGCTCGATCAATTCACAAGCTGAATTCTGGATCCGCATTGGGATGCTAGCCGAGCTTCATCCGCAACGCTCATTCAATCAAATCGTCTCAGAACTACTCAAATCAGCAGAGGTCTCTGTCGCCAAAGTCGCCATACAAGAAGCGCATACCGATGAATAATGGCGTAAAGATTAAATCGGCAAGTGAAATTGAATTAATGCGCCATGCCGGGCACCTACTGACACAGGTCTTTCAGATGTTAGACCGCTACCTTAAACCCGGCCTCTCTACCCTAGAAATAAATGACAAAGTAGAACATTTTATTGTCAATGATCTCAATGCTCGGCCAGCGAGCAAAGGCCAATATGGTTATCAATATGTTTTAAACTCTTCAATCAATGAAGTGGTATGTCATGGGGTTCCAACGCCTAGTCAGCGATTAAAAAGGACCGACATCATTAACTTAGATATTACCTTAGAGAAAAATGGTTTTATTGCAGACTCAAGCAAGATGTATCTCATGCCAGAAGCGTCACCGGCAGCTAAAAAGCTGGCCCAAGCCACCTATGAGGCAATGTGGGCTGGAATTAAACAAGTGAAGCCAGGCGCTAAACTTGGCGATATTGGCCATGCGATTCAACAATATGCGGAACGCCGTGGCTATAGTATCGTGAAAGAATACTGTGGCCACGGGATAGGGCAAGCAATGCACGAAGCACCACAAGTGCTGCATTACGGTACGCCAAACCGAGGCCTTGAGCTAAAAGAGGGCATGATTTTCACCATCGAACCGATGGTCAATCAAGGTACCGCAAAAGTTAAAACCAAAAAAGATGGCTGGACCGTCGTCACCCGTGACAAAAAACTTTCTGCACAATCGGAACACACCATCTTAGTCACCCCTGTAGGCTATGAGGTGCTCACGCTGCGGGAAGAGGAACGATAAGAGTCGTGGTGAAATCAGCGCTAAATGAGCCCCAGTAAACCTTAGATGCATAAAGTAGGTCAGTCTGCGCCATTCGTAAACTGACCCTCTAGAACTAAAACCGCACGACACAACATCACCGCTAATGATGCACCAAACCGTCACGACCAACATCGGCCGAGCACAGTGAAAAGTAACTCATCTTTAATTTCTTCAGTGACAAAAGCATCAAATTAAAGCTAAGCTGAATTTCAGTCTAATAGTAGCCAAGCGGCTGTTTTAATTAAATTAAAACACTAACAAAAATGATCCATGATTTTATCTAGCCACGCCATTGTTCAACTGTTAACCAGCAAGCCACTCATGATAAGCCTGTGGCTCATGCTGTGCTCATTGCCCCTCACCGCAAAAACACGAAGCGCCCACAGCGCAGAGAGCTACTTTTCAATGGCAGGTGGCAGTGG
The DNA here is from genome assembly GCF_050870865.2 of Agarivorans sp. QJM3NY_33. NCBI lineage: Bacteria > Pseudomonadati > Pseudomonadota > Gammaproteobacteria > Alteromonadales > Alteromonadaceae > Agarivorans > Agarivorans sp. QJM3NY_33. The sequence goes on along the minus strand of NZ_CP194039.2, from coordinate 975,255 downwards.
TATCACCTACCTAGAGGATGACGTGACCGACGAGCAAAAAAAACAGCACTTCCGTTCCTTTGATATTCGCTTCGCCCAGCACTTTGCTCAAAGTTGGCGAGTCGATTTCGTTCATGCCAACGAAGGCCACGCCTATAATCACCACCGAGATGGTTTTTCAACTCATGTCAGCTACATCTACGTTCCAACAGATAGCTTCCGCTTCGAGATCGGAGCAGGCCCTTACATGTCCTTTAATACCACCGTTGATCACTCAGGCCTTGAACTAAACGAAAAACGACTCGGTGCAATGAGCACTCTTAGCGTTATCTATCCACTTTCCTATTTAAGCCAAAGCGCCCAACTTCGTTTGCAACTTAATAGTTACTTGGTGCCAAATCGCCCGCATAGCAATTCCTTGCTGATTGGTTTGGGCTTTGATATAGATAACGCAAATCACCAAAGCAGACCAGCCTCTTCCGCGTGGCTCAACGATTTGTCGATATCTCTGGTTAACACCAAAATTAACCATGGCGGACCAACCACCACCATTGGTTACAGTATCGATATGGCAAAACACTTTAATCATCATCTTGCCTTATCCTTGGCTTATATCAATGAAGGCGGTAACAACGGGGCCAGCAGTCGACGCGGCTTTACCAGCCAGCTTTGGAAAATAGTCCCGCTAGGGAGTCATTTCGAAGGGCGAATTGGAGCGGGCGGCTACCTCGCGCAAGACAAAATAGAACACCACAGCGCTTACGACTTGAAAGGCATAATTAGCTTTGGCGTGAACTACTTCCCTACTTGGCATTTTTTTCATTCGGGCTACTTTGGTCTCAGCCTTAGCCGGGTGATGGATTATCAAGGCCACCAAGACGACGCCGATTTATTACGCCTAAGCATCGGCAAGCGCTTTTAGCTCAAACAATACTTAAACGCTGAAGCGAAATTCAAATCCCCTAAACCGCATAAAAATAGACAGGAAAAAACCGCCCTCTAATTGCTCTGAGCAATGCATTGATTCAGTCACGCCTATTGAGTCAGTCGCAATAACAGCAACCCAGCTTAAGAGAAAATCTGCGTGAATGCTTGTAGCCCTTAAGCACTCGTTGATGATGGGGCTTTTGCTTGATTCTTCACCGCTTTCACCCAAGGTGATAACGATTCATGAAACTTATGGCTGAGTCAGCAATCAGCAGGAAGAATGAGAAGCAGCAGCGATTAACCGACCTTTTTTGTGCTAAATCGTTTTTGCCCCAAAGTGAGTTAGCTCAATTCACCAGATTGTCAAGACATCGCTTTTCTTATAATGAGCTATCTCATAGCAGCCCCGTTCTGCGTTAGCAACGGGGTAAAAGCTTTCGCCTACGGCGACGTCATTTTTCTTTGACGAGCAAAGAAAAACGAAGCAAAAAGAAAGCTCGCCCTGCATCTTCTTAAACCTTGCGTTGCTCATTCTCAAGGGCGTTGAAGTAACTCGCTACGCTCAAACAGACTTCAACTTTGGCCCCTTGTTCATTTGCGCTACTCGGCGAAGATGATGGGATTTAAAGCGTAATCTTGGCTATCGAGAGTGTAAAAGGTTTTTACTTCAAAGTGAGTTAGCTCAATTCACCAGATTGTCAAGACATCGCTTTTCTTATAATGAGCTATCTCATAGCAGCCCCGTTCTGCGTTAGCAACGGGGTAAAAGCTTTCGCCTACGGCGACGTCATTTTTCTTTGACGAGCAAAGCTTAGCTAAGCAAAAAGAAAGCTCGCCCTGCATCTTCTTAAACCCTGCGTTGCTCATTCTCAAGGGCGTTGAAGTAACTCGCTACGCTCAAACAGACTTCAACTTTGGCCCCTTGTTCATTTGCGCTACTCGGCGAAGATGATGGGATTTAAAAGCGTAATCTTGGTTATCGAGAGTGTGAAAGGTTTTTTTTAAATTAGTGTCTAGTTTCTTGTTGAATAAAATAAAGCGCTATATCCATGCTAAATCCCTTCGAATTGTTGTTTCTCTAAAGCGTTTTTGCGCATTTTTACCTCGATAAACGCGAGATATGCTGGGCTCATATGTCGATCTTTTCACTGCAATTATACACAGTTAAGTGGGTTCCCATCTTTATACATGACCATCTTTCACGCATGGTCAAAATGGTGATTCACTGATATGCTGTTGATAAAGTTGAATATTAAAGGCTGTGTGAATTTCTGTGCTGCGTGATAGGTGGTAACTTCGCATGCGTGAAAGATGGGAATTTGCATATTAATATACTGTTAAGTGTCTAGGAGTATGTTTTGAGAACGGTTTTAAATGGATTTTCGGGTGCAAAAGGAAGTGCAATTGAATTTGAAGAATCTCAAATACCTGATGAGACTATAACTGAGTTATATGTTGGTGGTCGTTTACCTGCCGTAATTTTAATTCCTGATTCTATTGATGACCAAAGTAACCCCAATAATACCCCACCACTTTCAATTGTACTTGGTAACTTTGGCGCTGAATTAAGGCTTCATAAAGTTGTAAGTAATGATCAGGAACGTTGGGGAATGACTCTTGGCATGGAAGATATTTACGGAGAATATTCCTACTCTGTATTCATGTTGAAAATAATGTCTACAGACCCTGTAAAATTCCCTGTTAACTCCCAAATAGAAGACGATGAAGGAACTATCAACCATATACAAGTCGTTAATTTTGCGACAAAGTTTATTGAAAAATTTATCTATATTTACAAGGTTATGAATGATTCAACAAAAGATTGGATTCCTGAAGTTAATGTATCAAGACTAAGTCCATGGCACAAAATGCTTGGTAAAAATATTAAAGGAGAAAGTGTATGGGGAATGGGTGTTTATGATAAGCGTGGAACAGGAGTTATGCTTGGTTGTGACATGTCTCAAGAGAAAATACTTTCATTACAAAATGCTCTAACTCTAGGTTATTTAGAAGATCCGGCTACAAAATATAGACAACTCGCCAATAAATACAGGAAACAACAAGATTTCAATACTTTTTGTGTTTTTGCTGTTATTTCTTTTGAACACTGGGTTTTTAGAGAAGTGAGGCGAGCATTATTAAATAATGGCTTTACTGAACAGCAGATAGATGATCAATTTTACGAAGAAATTAAAGGTAAGAAGAAAAATATTAGTAGGGAAAAAGCAATTGCTCTTGTTACTGGCAATAAAGTCTTTAAAAGCAATAAACATTATCAATCTTTTATTGATATTGTATTAGATTGTAGAGATTCTATAGTTCATGGAAGAAAAGTTGAAATTACAGAAGAGTACGCTGATAAAATGATCTATATAATTAAAGACTTAATGGGGTACTTAGCTAACACAATCCACCCTCAAAAAGACACTTAATCGGGTAGCCGGAGGTATCTAACCTCCAGCCCCCACAACACCCTGCATGCGGCTCCGCACAGGGCGTTTCCTGAAAACGGTTAAAATACAACGGCCGATTAGCTCCTTTGCATTCCAATGATGGCTTCTGTTTTTTGCGCCATGACTCCTCAGTCCGGTCGGATACGGAGACAATGAGCTGCACAGGCTCCTCATTGATTTTCAGGTTCAGGCCTTCACCATGTCCCAACCATTACACAATAAAGCGGCATTGGGCTCTTTATCTAAAAACGCCGTCTGCTGATAACCGCCATGGAGTGAGTTTAACGATCGCCTGTTAAGCAGATCTCCCCACTCTTTGTTTATAAGAAGTAGAACATGCACTTTCTCTTTTCTCTGCACTGCTGCATCATTTACGGTGGCCGTTAGATCACATGGCTTCGTTGTCTTGTGCCAACTCGCCTCCAGCCTACGCCTCATATGATGTTCTTGTTCATCAACTCGCCCTCTCTTTAGATAAAAAGACGTCCGGCTTCCTTCAGACATTCCCTCACGGCAATGCCCTTGCCATTCGCTAGTAGTTAGCGTTTAATAACCAAAGTATTATTAAACGGTGACCTTCCTACAGAGGACTTTCACCTCATAAGTTCATGCCCATGCTGGGCGTACACAAAGCGTTTAAGACGGATTCCCAACGCTCGGCATTTTTGGTTTGCTTCAGCTTAAGTGTCTACGGCACAATACTTTAAGTGCAGTGGTCTGCGTTGCTCACCACTTAACGCGGCGTTATATTCAGTAATCGATAGGATGAGTTAGTGGTAAGAGTAAATAAGACATTCTGTGGTTCAGATCCGTCATGGGCTAACGCTTGCGTTGGTACCAACGGTAATCCCGGTTACAAAGAATATTCTAAAGGTTTTTCACGAGCAGCAAGAGTACTTATAGATAAGGTGCTTGAAGAAGATAGCATAGAATATCACATAGACGACTTTATCTATCCTATTTGCTTTAATATGCGACACTCAGTGGAGTTAAGGCTAAAACATGCTATTCAAATGCTTGAAAGCTTAGCACCATATAAAGGGCAGACATCTCAGTTTAATTTCTCCGGTTCGCATGATATTAAAAATATATGGTGCTATTTCAAAAGAAAATCTGAAATTTTTGATATCCGATATTCTGAAATCAATAATCGAATTGAGCCAGTAATTATGGATATCGCTGATATTGACCCTACGGGGCAGACTTTTAGATATCCGAAAGATAACAATAACATTAAACATTTAACTAACACTCAATTGATCAACTTTTTTACCCTCAGGTCTTCTTTCACTACATTGGAGAAAGATTTGGATTTACTAGTTGAAATGAATGAGTTTCTTATAAGGGAGTATTCCTTAGGTTCTTTTACAAAGAAACTATCACGCGCAGAACTTTTTGATATTTCAAAAAAATTACCTAACAGAGATTTATGGAAAAACGATGATTTTAAAGATATTAGAGATAATATTAAGAAAGACTACTCTCTTTCAGGTAAGGACTTCGAGAAAGCTGCCAACATAATATCTCATAACTATGAAATGTCTCCAATGATAAACATTTCCATTGATTTACTAGGGGTAAGTGTCAATGATATAAAAACGTTTATCAAAATATGGTTTGATCGTCACGAGAGGTCTATCAGTAAAATGCAGGGCAAAAAACCTGCTAATGATCTTATGGAAGAGGTCTCTCATAGTATTAACGCTAGCCACGAATCATGGTCTAGTGCAAAAGAATTTGTCACGCCTGAGATTATGGCTGGCTTAGTATCTTTATTCTATTTCTCATATGATTTGGAGTTTTCTGAGTTATATGTCGAAAGATATTATAATGAGTTAAAACTTTCTGAGGCATACTTTTTAAACGTTCGGAAAATTAAAATCAACTTCCATGATTTGGTTAGTAAAACTAATGCATTGGAAAATATAGTAGCATCATTGTACTTCCTAGGCTTTTTAGATGACGCAGAGTCGATTGTTACTGATTATGATTTTTTGAACCAATCACCAGTGGTCAAAAAAGCACGTTCTAGACAGTTGTTTGTTAAAAATCCGGCCTTTGGGTACTGAATATAATCGGGTAGCCGAAGGTATCTAGCCTCCAGCCCCCACAACACCCTGCATGCGGCTCCGCACAGGGCGTTTCACTTAGAATGGTGAAGCTTAATCCATCCATCTCGAAGCGCAAATAGACCTTGGGATGCTAAATAAGCATTCGATAATGCTTGTTGGATCCCCGGTGTTTTCGAGCTTCTCCATGGGCCTTTACTGGTTATGCCACAGGCTACCGCGGCTTGAACATGTACTCCTCTACGCATCAGATTTCTTACTTTGGTTCTCGGTTTTCGCCACTGTCGCCAGTAGGCCATTCGCACTCTGCGCCTTATCCAGTGATCTAGATCTACGCACAGTTGATAGCAATTCGCGATCCCAAAGTAGTTTATCCATCCTCGCAAGTATTGGCTTACTTTAAATAGCTGATAGCCCATCGACACGCCCCAGTTACGGTTTGTTAGACGCCTAATTTGTTGTTTAAAACGGTGTAACGTTTTGGCGTGAATTTGCAGCCGTCCCGCTTTAAAGGTAAACCCTAAGAACTTACTCTTCGCCGTTTTAACCACCTGACTTTTGGCTGTATTAACCACAAGTTTTAAGCGCCGTTGCAAGAAGCTACTAATGCTCGTAAGCACTCGTTCACCCGCACGCTGACTTCTCAGCAAAATGGTAAAATCATCGGCGTAACGAGCAAACTTGTGCCCTCGCTTTTCCAGCTCTTTGTCCAATGGATCGAGCATGATATTGGCCAGCAAGGGCGATAATGGTCCCCCTTGCGGTACACCTTCTCGACTTTCCTGATAGCACTGGTTATGGATAAAACCCGCTCTCAGGTATTTTCCAATCAGTGTAAGTAGCCGTTTATCTTGAACTCGATTTCCCAGCTGACTCATGAGCAGATCATGGTTAACTCGGTCAAAGAATTTAGATAAGTCCACATCAACCGCAAAACGTCGGCCTTGCTTGATGATGCCTTGAACTTGCTTCACCGCTTGCTGCCCATTCTTGTTTGGCCTAAATCCAAAGCTGTTCGCTGAGAAACTAGGGTCAAAAATGGGCGTAAGCACTTGAGCTATGGCCTGTTGAATAACACGGTCTAGCACCGTTGGGATCCCCAGTTGGCGTTTACCGCCATCGGGTTTGTCAATCTCCACACGGCGAACCGGTTTAGGCTGATACTGGCCATTACGCAGCGCAGCAGCAACCTGCTTCCAGTGTAGTTTTGCCCAAGAAGGAAATGCATCAATGGACATGTTATCCACTCCAGCAGCCCCTTTATTGGCTCGAACACCTTGCCACGCGAGCTGAATATTCTGCCGCGTTAGCATATGTTCGAATAGATGTTGGCTAAAGGTTGGCTGCGAGTTATTACGCTGAATCGCATCTACGCCGGACGGCGAATGGGTGTTCAAGTTTAACAAGGCTCCTCCTTTATTCTAAGTGTTCAGGCCTTCACCGTGTCCCAACCATTACACAATAAAGCGGCATTGGGCTCTTTATCTAAAAACGCCGTCTGCTGATATCGCCATGGAGTGAGTTAAACGATCGCTTGTTAAGCAGATCTCCCCACTCTTTGTTTATAAGAAGTAGAACATGCACTTTCTCTTTTCTCTGCACTGCTGCATCATTTACGGTGGCCGTTAGATCACATGGCTTCGTTGTCTTGTGCCAACTCGCCTCCAGCCTACGCCTCATATGATGTTCTTGTTCATCAGCTCGCCCTCTCTTTAGATAAAAAGGCGTCCGGCTTCCTTCAGACATTCCCTCGCGGCAATGCCCTTGCCATTCGCTAGTAGTTAGCGTTTAATAATCAAAGTGTTATTAAACGGTGACCTTCCTACAGAGGACTTTCACCTCATTAGTTCATGCCCATGCTGGGCGTACACAAGGCCTTAAAGTCGGATTCGTAATAGTTGGCTCGGCTCCGCTTAGCTACACTACATAGTTTAGCCAACTATTACTCACCGCTTAAGGCGGCGTTAGATTCTTCCGCAACCATCAGTATAGAGTTAATGAAAAAAATAATTGGACAGATAATCGCCTTAACAAAAAATATATTTTTGAATAGTCCAGATGGCACACAGAATGGAATGGAACAGTTCTTTGTTGGTAAACGTGATCCTTTCCAGTTTTCTGGTGGGGTTGGAATATCTTGGTGGTATACACTGTTTACATACAAGACAGTTGAAAACTTGTCATTTCTTATAAATGGCGACCTGAAAGAATTTTCTGGTTGCGACCATAAAACTATACAAAGTGTTGTTAGAGATACACTCCATGAGATTTGTGTAGATAGAAATATATTCAATGGAGATCTAGTTTGTTTCGGCGATAAGGACACACTTTTTGAGTGTAGAACTGAGACTGACGTAAACAAATATGGAGCTTATATATTAGATGCGATTTTAGGAAATATTAGAAAATCCATCTCCTTAGGTTGCGTAATATACTCAGCCCCCAGAATTACAGGTCAGTCATTTACAATAGACTCTGAAAAAATTCATGTAATTCATAAAAATGACAGTGACAAATGGAACGAACTTATCGAACTTGGTTATTATTTTCGTGAATGGGACCCGGTTACAGGAAATTTTATAGATGGTCATAAATCTGCCTTTTCAGGGAAAGATTATGATTATGTATTTGCAACTGAGACTGAAGGAACAGATCAAGGAAATAAGTTTTCAGCTTCACTAAAATTCAGAAAGCTATTTTCAGTTATTTCGGCACTCATTGAGTACAAATATAGGTTTAAGGTTATGGCAAGACCTTATTCAATGTGCATGCAAATACCTCATGCCAAAAGCCAAGGTAAACCTTTTACTCAAAACGAAATAGGTGAGTTGTATCCATACTATGACAGTGACCTTGAAATAAAAAATGAACATATTTCAAAAATAAAACAATGGTATAGAGAAGAGCAAGAATTGGCAGATGAGCAAAGAAATAGAATAGAAAAATGTGCTCACTTCATCAATAAGGGGATGAATAGTTCTGACATTGAAAGCTACATCCACTATTTTGTTGCTCTAGATGCACTCTATGGAAAAGTTGGATCTGTATCAAAGTCAATTGAGCAAGGTGTAAGCTATTTACCTGAAAGTAGTCACTGGAATGAGAAAATATCCTGGCTTTTCGATCTCAGGAATGAACTAGTTCATGGTGGCAGCAGGTACATTGAGGAATGGCCAAAGTACATGAGGTATTACCGTCACTTTTCTGAGGAGCCAGCTAGAGATATTGAGAAATTAGCTTTGCATGCTTTAGCCAGTGCGCCATCAATATTTCACGAATCTAATCGGGTAGCCGGAGGTATCTAGCCTCCAGCCCCCACAACACCCTGCATGCGGCTCCGCACAGGGCGTTTCACTTAGAATAGTGAAGCTTTATCCATCCATCTCGTAGCGCAAATAGACCTTGGGATTTCAAGTAAGCATTCGATAATGCTTGTTGGATCCCCGGTGTTTTCGAGCTCCTCCATGGGCCTTTACTGGTTATGCCACAGGCTACCGCGGCTTGAACATGTACCCCTCTACGCATCAGATTTCTTACTTTGGTTCTCGGTTTTCGCCACTGTCGCCAGTAGGCCATTCGCACTCTGCGCCTTATCCAGTGATCTAGATCGACGCACAGTTGATAGCAATTCGCGATCCCAAAGTAGTTTATCCATCCTCGCAAGTATTGGCTTACTTTAAATAGCTGATAACCCATCGCCACGCCCCAGTTTCGGTTGGTGAGGCGCTTTAGCTGTTGTTTAAACCGGTGTAGCGTTTTGGCATGGATTTGCAGCCGTCCCGCTTTGAAAGTAAACCCTAAGAACTGACTCTTCGCTGTTTTAACCACCTGGCTTTTGGTGGTGTTAACGATTAACTTTAAGCGGCGTTGCAAGAAGTGACTAATGCTCGCTAGCACCCGTTCTCCTGCACGCCGACTTTTCACCAAGATGGTGAAATCGTCAGCATAGCGGGCGAATTTATGGCTCCGTTTCTCCAGTTCTTTATCTAATGGGTCGAGCATGATGTTGGCCAGCAAGGGGGATAATGGTCCGCCTTGTGGTACACCTTCTCGAGTTTGCTGATAGCACTGGTTATGGATAAAACCCGCTCTTAAGTAGTGTCCAATCAGCTTAAGTAAGCGCTTATCTTGCATTCGGTGACCCAGTTTACTCATCAATAAGTCATGATTAACTCGGTCAAAGAATTTAGATAAATCCACATCTACCGCAAAACGTCGGCCTTGCTTGATGATGCTTTGCACTTGTTTCACCGCTTGTTGCCCATTCTTGTTTGGTCTAAATCCAAAGCTGTTCGCTGAGAAGCTAGGGTCAAAGATAGGCGTTAGCACTTGGGCAATGGCTTGCTGGATGACACGGTCTAGCACGGTTGGGATCCCCAGTAGGCGCTTCCCGCCATCGGGTTTATCTATCTCCACACGGCGTACCGGTTTAGGTTGATACTGGCCGCAGCGCAGTTCCGCCGCCACCTGTTTCCAGTGTGCTTTTGCCCAAGCAGGGAAGGCGTCAATGGACATGTTATCTACGCCAGCCGCCCCTTTATTGGCTCGAACACACTGCCACGCACGCAGAATATTTTCACGTTGTAGCATGTGTTCAAATAGATGTTGGCTAAAGGCTGGCTGCGGGTTAATACGCTGAATCGCATCTACGCCGGACGGCGAATGGGTGTTCAAGTTTAACAAGGCTCCTCCTTTATTCTAAGTGTTCAGGCCTTCACCGTGTCCCAACCATTACACAATAAAGCGGCATTGGGCTCTTTATCTAAAAACGCCGTCTGCTGATATCGCCATGGAGTGAGTTAAACGATCGCTTGTTAAGCAGATCTCCCCACTCTTTGTTTATAAGAAGTAGAACATGCACTTTCTCTTTTCTCTGCACTGCTGCATCATTTACGGTGGCCGTTAGATCACATGGCTTCGTTGTCTTGTGCCAACTCGCCTCCAGCCTACGCCTCATATGATGTTCTTGTTCATCAGCTCGCCCTCTCTTTAGATAAAAAGGCGTCCGGCTTCCTTCAGACATTCCCTCGCGGTAATGCCCTTGCCATTCGCTAGTAGTTAGCGTTTAATAATCAAAATATTATTAAACGGTGACCTTCCTACAGAGGACTTTCACCTCATTAGTTCATGCCCATGCTGAGCGTACATCGGGTAGCCGGAGGTGTCTAACCTCCAGCCCCCACAACACCCTGCATGCGGCTCCGCACAGGGCGTTTCCTGAAAACGGTTAAAATACAACGGCCGATTAGCTCCTTTGCATTCCAATGATGGCTTCTGTTTTTTGCGCCATGACTCCTCAGTCCGGTCGGATACGGAGACAATGAGCTGCACAGGCTCCTCATTGATTTTCAGGTTCAGGCCTTCACCATGTCCCAACCATTACACAATAGAACGGCATTGGGACTTTTTATCTAAAAAAACGCCGTCTGCTGATATCGCCATGGAGTGAGTTAAACGATCGCTTGCTAAGCAGATCTCCCACTCTTTGTTTATAAGAAGTAGAACATGTACTGTCTCTGCACTGCTGCATCATTTACGGTGGCCGTTAGATCACATGGCTTCGTTGTCTTGTGCCAACTCGCCTCCAGCCTACGCCTCATATGATGTTCTTGTTCATCAGCTCGCAGATTTGCGTCCGGCTTCCTTCAGACATTCCCTCGCGGCAATGCCCTTGCCATTCGCTAGTAGTTAGCGTTTAATAATCAAAGTGTTATTAAACGGTGACCTTCCTACAGAGGACTTTCACCTCATTAGTTCATGCCCATGCTGGGCGTACACAAGTCACTCAAAAGGACAAAAAAACAGTTGGTTTTTGCTCCTGCGTCGCTTATTTTAACCAACTATTTTTTGCCTCTTAGTGAGGCGTTATGGTTCAAGGAGTATGAAGTGAAAGAAGTGTTCCCAATGATGTTCGGAGTCTTATTTTGCTCGGTATTTGTCTGGTTTTTCCTTTGCTACCGACTATTCAAAATATTAGAAACTAGGCATCCCGAAAAATATGAATCTATGGGTAAACCAAGCCTCATCATGAATAATTCACTTTCTAGCAATATTACGTTCATGAAGTTTATCTTTAAAAGAGAGTGGCGAGAGCTAAATGACTCAGGGCTGGCAACGTTGGGCAAATTTATGTTGGTTTTCTTTGCCATCTACATTGTTGGTTTTCTAACATTATTATTTTCGGTGCCACTAGGCTATGCACCATAATCGGGTAGCCGGAGGTATCTAACCTCCAGCCCCCACAACACCCTGCATGCGGCGCCGCACAGGGCGTTTCCTGAAAACGGTTAAAATACAACGGCCGATTAGCTCCTTTGCATTCCAATGATGGCTTCTGTTTTTTTGCGCCACCGTTCCTAAGTCCGGTCGGATACGGAGACAATGAGCTGCACAGGCTCCTCATTGATTTTCAGGTTCAAGCCTTCACCATGTCCCAACCATTACACAATAGAACGGCATTGGGACTTTTTATCTAAAAAAACGCCGTCTGCTGATATCGCCATGGAGTGAGTTAAACGATCGCTTGCTAAGCAGATCTCCCACTCTTTGTTTATAAGAAGTAGAACATGCACTTTCTCTTTTTTCTGCGCTGCTGCATCATTTACGGTGGCTGTTAGATCACATGGCTTCGTTGTCTTGTGCCAACTCGCCTCCAGCCTACGCCTCATATGATGTTCTTGTTCATCAGCTCGCCCTCTCTTTAGATAAAAAGGCGTCCGGCTTCCTTCAGACATTCCCTCGCGGCAATGCCCTTGCCATTCGCTAGTAGTTAGCGTTTAATAATCAAAATATTATTAAACGGTGACCTTCCTACAGAGGACTTTCACCTCATTAGTTCATGCCCATGCTGGGCGTACACAAGCAATTTAAGAGTGATTCAGCACGCTTGGCATTTTTGGTTTGGGTTGAATTCAGTGTTTACGTTAGTCAAATTGAGTTCTGCGGCAGCGTGCTTCACACCTTAATCGGGCGTTGATGCCTAAAGGAAGAATCGTGGAAATAACCGAAGAAAATAAACTAGAAGAGATTTTAAGGTTAGCTGCTGACGAGCCAGCCCATCGGCCACAATTCTGTGAAGTACTACTAAGCTCACAGATATTTGTGCTTGGTACAACTGGAATGTCGGGCTCGGACGGAGAAGTGAATCCCGAAGCGGTTGATAAAATTCAAATACAGCATTGGGAAAAGGCAGATGGCTCACCTGTAATTCCGTTCTTTTCCTCGCTAGAAGTGTTGCAAAAATCAATCAATAGCGAAGAATCATATTTGGCCCTACCAGTACGCTCTTTGTTTGAAATGACTCAAGGAGCTACGCTATTTCTTAACCCCAAATCAGATTACGGAAAAGAGTTTGTTCCTGAAGAAGTTGCACACTTGTTATCTATAGGCATAAGTCAGGCTCCTTCTCAGAGAATGGTAGAGAAAGAAACTAAGGTTCTGCTGGGGCAGCCTTCTAATTACCCGTCAAAAATGGTTGACTCACTTACCCAGCTATTGGCAAAACATAGCAATGTTAGAAAAGCTTATCTAGCACTCATGCATGACAAGTCTATTGACGAGAAACCACATCTAATAGTTGGTATAGAGGCAGATGGTGATATTGAAAAGGTTATGAGAGAAGCTGGCAACGTAGCTGGCGATACCGCGCCCAAAGGCGAGCCTGTTGATCTCTACAGAGTCAATGAAAATGATTCTGGTCTTAGCCAATACTTTATAAATCAAACTAAGCCATTCTACGAAAAAAAATGGAGCTTAAAGCTCAAATCGTGGTTTGGTGTAAGCAAGGCATAAAAAGTTACTGCACTCGGACACATACTGCTACGCTTCGTTTTTGTGTCGGTGAGCAAAGCGTTAACTGGCAAGGACTAAAATGGAAGTTTCTCTAGTAAAAATTGGAGCAAAATCTCGTCATATTCTTGAGAGTCTGTTCCCATATTATATTTATGATATGTCTGAGCATATGGGCTGGTCTCCGAATGAGAATGGTCACTTTACGTTTAATAAAAGCAGCTTGGATGTATATTGGAAGCAGGAAGATCATGTTCCATACTTTATTTACGCTGATACTGAGTTAGCTGGTTTTGTTCTGGTTCGAAAGTACCCAACTAACAGGCAATTTTACGATGTTGAGCAGTTCTTTGTACTACGAAAGTTCAAGGGAAAAGGTGTCGGAAAACAAGCTCTGAAATTGGTGACAGCGCAGTTTTCAGGTCAATGGCAAATCCGAGTGCTAATTGGCAATGAAGCCGCTCTAAAGTTTTGGCAGTCTGCAATTTTTGGTTTAGTTGGGGGAAATTACACACTGTCTGAGCAAGTTGATATTGATTTACTTATGCACTTTCTCACGTTTGAAGTTTAGCCAGTTAATCGGGTAGCCGGAGGTATCTAGGCTCCCTCCCACAACACCCTGCATGCGGCTTCGCACAGGGCGCTTCCTGAAAATGTTTAAAATACAACGGCCGATTAGCGCCTTTGCATTCCAATGACGGCTGCTGATTGATTTTCAGGTTCAGGCCTTACCAATTGAATAAGTGAATGCTCTAGCAAGCTTTTGTCCAGAAGCGTGTTATAGCGAAACACGTTTTTGCTCCATAGTTTGCAAGAAGACCTTATCTTATGGATAAGTTTAGGAGCATCAATATGATTAAGATTGTTACATAAGGAGCTTTACTCTTAGCCTTCAAGCTAAGCTCGTTTAGCTCTTCTAGTTATATCAGTAGCTCTCTTTTTGTCGCGTAAACCCTTAGCAAACAAACGCATTTTACATCGTAATAAGCTCAATTTGACTTCACTTTTAAAAAGCTATTGACCAAATCACGTTAATCGATATTATGGGCGTCTAGACATCTGAATGTCTTTTGTTATTTAAATGGGATTATCATGAAAAGCTACAAAAAAATCACAACATCGCTGTTGGCATTAACACTCGTATTCGGCGTAACAGGATGTGGGCAAAAAGACGAATCGCTTATCAAAATTGGCGCAACAGTTGGCCCACATGCACAAGTTGTAGAAGCGGTCGCCAAACAAGCAGCAAAACAAGGGATTAACATTCAAGTAGTTGAGTTCTCAGACTATATCACCCCTAACGCCGCGCTAAGCGATGGCAGCATCGACCTTAATAGTTATCAACATCAGCCGTTTCTCGATAACTTTAACGACAGTCACAATAGTCACTTAGTCTCTATTGGTCGTTCCATTTTGATGCGTATGGGCGTTTACTCTAACAAGTACACAACGCTTGACGCAATCCCAGAGCATGCTCGAATTGCGATTCCAAACGATCCAACCAATGGCGGCCGTGGGCTATTACTACTCGAAGATGCAGGCTTGATTTCGCTAAAAGAAAACCTTGGCTTCAGTGCTTCGTTGCAAGATATTATCAGCAATCCAAAGAGTATTCGATTTGTCGAAGTCGATGCCGCTCAACTGCCACGCACACTTGACGATGTAGATGCTGCGGTAATTACCATGAACTACGTGATGTCTGCAGGACTAGATCCTAAGAAACAAGGTATTTACTTGGAGCCAAAAGACGCGCCTTTAGCCGTGATGGTTGTGGCCGCGCGAGATGAAGACAAAAACAAGGAAGTATTTCAAAAGATTATCTCGATTTATCACTCTCAAGAGATAAAGGACTTCTTAAACACCACCTTCAAAGGCACCATAGAAGCGGCAAATTAAAGCAAACCGCTGAGCTTAGATTTGGTGTTGCCAGTAGGTTCATCGGCAACGCCAAAATTGATTCGTTTTTCGGCTCTTCTCCGCTTACATAAGTTTAATTTGTGGGTAGAAATAGACTCCTCTTCTGGAAGGGATGTTTGCCAAAGCTTTAACTTCAAGCATTCTGTATCTCGAACTTCGCAAGCTCTCGGTCTTAGAAGACCAATTGATGCATTACCAGCCTCCATACGGGCATTTATCATGCCTATGCTTTGCCTAACTACAAATGCCGAATCTTCTGTCTCACAAAGAGATTTTATTATGTACTAAGTGTTCCCCAAATCGGGGGCGATTCAAGTCTCATCGTAAATGTAAACCGATAAGAAAATCACAAAAGAGACGGGAATGAGGGCTATTACAATCATGCATCATGGCGACGATACTGGTCACAATTGTCATTCAATATTGTTTGATAAAGCGTCGGATTTTTACAAGGGCGATAGCCACAAACTTAATGAACGATGACTACCTATTTCAGCTACATTTTGCCGACCCGAATATGGCATAATAAGTCACCCAACAGATCCAATGAATCAAACATGAGAGAAGGAAATTAAATGAAGCTTTACCGTTTTATTACTGGCCCCGATGATGTTAATTTTTGTATGCGTATTACTGAATCCTTGAACAAGGGGTGGGAATTGCATGGCGGCCCAACCCTCACCTTTAATGGTAAAACGCCGATAGCAGGCCAAGCACTGGTCAAACAGGTTCCTGAGCAAGTCTTCTCAAAAGAGACCAATCTACAAGCTTACTAAAACACCACCATTGCCAGCATATCGTTACCAATGTTGGAAGCCAAAATTCACAGCCGTATTTGGCTAAGAAGCTTAGCCTTAACCCTCTGGAGCTGACATGATAGAAATACAACGGGCAAGCGAGAGCGATATACCCGCACTACTTCCCTTAGTGAAGGATTATTGGAACTTTGAGAAGATTGACAATTTTGAAGCCTCGGCTGTTGCTGTACAGCTACAGCGTTTACTGTCAGAGCCAAGGCTTGGCGGGGGCTGGGTTGCGATGGAGGATGGCGTAGCGGTAGCTTATCTGCTTGCCGTTTACATTTTCAGCCTTGAGCACCTTGGCATCACAGCAGAAATTGATGAACTTTTTATATTGCCATCGCAGCGAGGTAAAGGGCTTGCAGCAAAATTGCTTAAAACTGCCGAATCTGAATTTTTACAGGCTGGCTGCACCAATGCTTCACTTCAGCTGTCGCGCGACAATGGCACGGCACGCAAACTCTATCATCGCCATGGATATACCGAGAGGGCAAGATATGAACTGCTCGACAAAAAGCTTGGCGAGGGGGAGTCACAAAGCTTAGCCACATGATTGCTCAATGCTTCAAGCACCAGAGCAGCAGTGCAAGAAAACTCGCGTCGATGTGAGCGACTAATCGCCAGCCTTGAACGCAATGATGCTATGCGATACCTTGCGCGAACTGAAGACGCTTATTTTGTAGGAGTAACAGATGCTTTTAGGCCTGAACCATATCACGCTCGCGGTGAGCGATTTAGAACAATCACTAAAGTTCTATATTGAAGTGCTCGGCTTCAAAGGACATGTAAAATGGAATGATGGCGCTTACCTTTCCCTTGGAGATCTATGGTTTTGTCTTTCATCGGATAAGCCATGCCCGAAAGATGATTACACACATCTTGCCTTTGATATATCTTCATCAGACTTTGAGCCTTTTTGTAAACGCTTAGCATGCCATGCGGTAACACAATGGAAAGTAAACAAGAGTGAAGGCCAATCACGCTACATCCTTGACCCTGATGGGCACAAATTAGAAATTCATGTGGGCAATTTATCCAGTCGTCTTGAAGCCATCAAATCAAAACCCTATGCTGGATTAGTTTGGCTCTCAACCTAAGATGGCCCAAGCACCGTCAATCCATTCGCTGCAGCGCTGAGATGCTATTCCATCGACGGAGCACCCAAAGCAAGTCTAGCCGTTTAAAGCTCTAGTGCTTGACTGCTCACCACTTTTGCTCGTCCGGTTTGTTTCGCCTGATAAAGCGCGCGATCTGCCGCATCAATCATCTGCTGAGCGTTTAGGCTGGCATCGCTGAGGGTGGTGAAGCCAATAGACACCGAGTATTGAATCGCTCCCTGCTCGTTTGCAAAGGGCGTGCTGCGAATCGTTTCACAGATCCGCTGACAGATAGAATCGGCATCATCCTGACCAGTATTGGGAAGTAACACGACAAACTCTTCTCCACCGACCCGCGCAAAATAATCTTGCTTACGCAGCGATTGATGACAGACTTTCGCAAAGTGTTGTAAGACCTGATCACCAACGCTGTGCCCATGGCGGTCATTCACTTGCTTAAAGTGGTCGATGTCGAGTACCGCCAAGGAAAAATTTTGTTGCCGCTGCGCATTATCGTACATCAAGATCTGCAACTGCGACTCCATTTTACGACGATTCATCAGCCCGGTGAGCGGATCGGTCGTCGCTTGTAAAAGTAATTGTTGTTCTTGCTGTTTTCGCTCGGAAATATCCCAACAAATACCAGCGATAGAACTATCATGTAGCGTGCTATCGGTCGATAAATTGGCGGAGATGTCTATCCAACAGTAGCTGCCATCATTCTTCATAATCTTTAGATCACAACGTAAGGTACGCCCTTGTGATCTAAAATACTCGCGTGCATCTTTCAGAAACTGCTTACGGTAAGCGGGGTGGATCCGCTTCATCCATTCCCGCGGGGTAAAATGTTGATTACGCACAACCTCGGAGCTGCTACTTAAGACCTCAGAGCTACACCATAAATAGCCACGCCGACGATCAAACTCCCAGCTACTACAAGCCATATTCTGTTTTAAGATATCCAGCTGATGTTTCTTGGCTCTAAAATTATCCCGAACCACCGCACTAGAGATAAAATAACTGGCGGTTTTAAGCAAGGTGATTTCGTTAAGAGACCAGTCATATTCGCGCTCACAATCATCTAAACCCAAGGTTCCCCACCAGCGATTTTCAACAATGATCGGAATGGTTAACATCGATAAGACTTGCTGACTTTCGAGGTGACTTTTCAACCAAGACTCAGGCAGTAATTTAGGAAGCACCTGTTGATACTCACCCCGTTTGCGGCTTTCAACTAGCTCTGAATACTCCGGCTCTTTTAACATCGATTTAAAATAATTAAACCGAGACTGCTTAATTTGCACATACTTTTCGGCAGCAGCCCATTCAAAAACATAATCTTGCAGAATGTAATCATCTTGTAAGTCAAGCGTTTGAAATATCCATACCCGACTCACAGAAGTCACCTTTCCCAACTCTTCCAAGAGAACATTGACCTTATCGAGCCAACCTTGCCCGGTAATTAAATCTTCGGCACTATTAAGAATAGCGGCAAGGATTTCATTACTCAGGCTGGTCGATTTATGGCTCAAAGCCTGACCTAAGCTGCCCGTTTTAATCGCCATCTAGATGAAATATCTCCGCGTTTCAATCATAAAGCCATTATGAGACTCCCCCCTAAAAAGTATAGGTTTTTCTAAAGCTGAGTCATTTGTGTCAAAACTATGCAAGCGACTCAAAGTAAATGCCACTATCGTTCAATCATCAATAGCGGTTTTGCGCCAGCACCTGCACACTAGTCATGGCAGCCAGACGGCAACTTTGGTATAACATGCAGCAAGCACCAAAGCTTGGCGCAAACGCGATCACAAAAACGCCTCAGGGCCGCTTAAGCCGCCATGTAGCAAACAATAAGGGATAATTATGGCCAGAACTGTATTTTGCCAACGTTTAAAAAAACAAGCCGAAGGTTTAGATTTTCAATTGATCCCCGGTGAAGTTGGCAAACGAGTCTTCGACAACATCAGCAAAGAAGCCTGGACCCAGTGGCAGAAAAAGCAAACCATGCTGATCAACGAGAAAAAGTTAAATTTAATGAATCTGGATGATCGTGAGTTATTACAAGCAGAAATGGTGAAATACCTCTTTGAAGATGGCGAAGTAGATATCGAAGGCTACACGCCTCCCAGCGCATAAACGCAATTCATCAACGCACTAAGCCATGAAGTTATCAGGAAAAATCGAGAGCCTGATAGCTTCATGCTTGATATCAACCTTGATTCTGCCTATCAGATTTAAGCCATCGTAGGTGCTTGCTCAACGCGATAAAACTTAAGTTTGGCGGATGATTAAACTCGGCGCCAATCGATTCATACTGCAAATCCTCTGATCACCATCCCACATTCGTTGCAATAGCAGTAACACTTGCGCCACCATTTGCTCCACTGGCTGAGCAACCGTACTCAATTGATACCCTTGCCATGCGGCTTGCGGAACATCATCACAGCCGATCACTTTAAGTTGTTTAGGTATGGCCAAGTCAGCATGCTCTCGACAACAATCCATTAAACCCATCGCTAAAGCATCTGAGGCACAAAAAACGCCCGCTAATTGCCGTAACGATGTAAGCTCGCGCGCCGCTAAGGCATAACCGGCGGCATAAGCATAACGTCCAGCTTCGAGCAATAACGGTGCTGTGATGCCATGTTCCGTTAAGGCTTCTTTAAAACCTTGATAACGCTCGAGCGATGCTTGCCCATCGGCACGCCCCGCGACAAAACCAAGCTCGGTTAAACCCTGCGACACAAAATGCTGGGCCGCTAAGCGACCCGCGGTTAAATTGTCGGTCTGAACCGAAGGGATCAAGCCCCGCTCGTCAGCACGACCTAAAGTCACCAAGGGCAGTGACAGCTTAAGACACTGGTTAAAACTAGTCGCAGGTAACGAGCCCATCACCGCGATCACACCATCAACCTGATAACCCGATAGGCGAAGAATCGCCGCATCCATATCTTCAGCCTGCTTCACATTTAACAACATCGGTTGCTTACCACTTTGCTGTAATGCGGTTGATAGTTGTTCAAACAAATACGACTGATAAGGGTTCGAAAAATCACTAATCAGGATCGCCACCAAGTTCGAGCGCTGACGCGATACAGGGGTACTGAGGGTGCGCGCAAAAAAATTAGGCTGATAACTAAGTTCTTTAGCGGCTGCTAAAATCTTCGCCCGCTTTTTCGGATGAACACTGGCCCCCGCCGTGAAGGCACGAGAAACAGCGGAGCGAGATACGCCAACATGTGCTGCAACATCCGCAGCGGTTACTTTTTTATTCATATTCAGGCCGCTCTCGGTCTGGATGAATGATGTCTTCATGGTTTAGCCAAGTCGCGAGGGGTGAGCCTTTGGGCCAAGCCCACACAGGGCCAGTCATCTGCTTGCTTAAATAGGGCGCGATTTCAAGCCCTGCTAACTCACAAATAAACTGAGCTGCCATCACATCCCAAATGTTCACCTGTCCCATATAACAAGCATCTAACTCACCACAAGCGACTTGAGTGAGCGTCCACGCTGCTGAGCCGCTGACTCGCACCTGATGCCCCTGCGCGATCACTTGTTGGCTATGCCGCAGATAACGCTCCGGGATCCCTGCCTGGTAATTAAGATTTAAACCAATCACCAACTGCTGCTGAGCTACCGCCCGACTCTGCAAAGGCAGCAGCTGGCTCGCTTTACGCTCAAAAGCCCCCTGCCCTCGCACAGCATAAAACATCCGCTGATGCACCGGCGCATAAATAATCCCAAGCACCGGCCCTTGCTGATCAACCAAGGCAATACTCACCACAAAATCAGCCTGACCATATAAAAAATTAGTGGTGCCATCAATCGGATCGACCACCCAGCAAGGCAAGCAAAACTCGCCACCACTCTCTTCACCGAGTATATGCTGCTCGGGAAAGGCAGTCTGCAAGGCTTCTCGAATATGCTGTTCCACCAATTGGTCGGCTTGTGAAACCCAATCATGATGTCCCTTACTGCTAATAATTAGTGCATCACGTTGGGCAAACCATTGCAGCGCAATCGCTCCCGCCTGTTCGGCGATGGATAAAGCGACCTTTAATTGATGGTCGAATTGTTCAGGCAACATCTATAACTCCAGATTTTTCGCTCACCAACTGTTGTCCCTCTTCGGCGAGGTCTAGGTGCGCAATATGACGCACCAAGGCCGACAACTGAGGTCGATATTGGGGGTCGATATGATACAAACGCCATTGGCTACCCGGCTTATGAGTAAGCTTTTGAATATCCAGCCAACACCCATGACTGGGGTGAGGACTGAGTGTTTCGCACTCAAGGAATACCCAATCACTCTGCGCAGCCAACTGCTGCCCCTTGTGAGACAAGCTACCATCGCCCGAATAAAACAAACGATGCCCCCACGAAGTTCGCAGCTGCAAGCTCAGGTTGGCAACCGCGTGGCGGGTCACAGACGTTTCAATTTGCCATGGACCAATCGCCAACAGCGATTCGCTATTTTGCCGTTCAATCACAAATTCGAGCGAAGGTTCTGGCCAATGGGAGAATGCCAACAATGGCTCCAGCACTGGCCATTGTTCCGCTTGGGCAATCAACAGCAATGGCCGCTTGCGTTTTTTAGCATCCATCCAATTTAATAAGCAGCTCAAGCCTAAACAGTGATCCGGATGAGTATGGGTAATATAAATCGCATCAATGGCATCAGGATCCATGTTTCGATGAAAAATCGCCGCCGGTACTGTTGGCCCACAGTCAAGCAACAGTCGAAAATCATTTTCTTCAAGCAATAGGCTAGCACTGGTTCGCTCACCGTCGTAGGCATTGCCGATACCCAAGACTTCCAATTGAAAACTATGCGGCATCGAAGGCTCCAACCGCTTGAGCGTCATTCAAGCCTGCAATTCGTTGCCCATCACTCGCGAAGCAATGCAGCACCGAATTCGCAAAGTTAAGTGGTAAATAGTCAGCTAAGCGATAATAACAATCACTTTCCACCAAAAATGGCTGACCGTTCAATTGGCCATGGTATAAGCGTGAATGCCCTAGGGGCTCGATCAGCTCGATCTGCATTTCACAGTCTGGGGCAAGCGCGTCTATCAACACCTGATTGGGTCGGAGCCCCAAGCTTGTCACCGAAGCAGACAGCGCGGTGTGAGGACTAATCCTTTGAAAATCGTCTCGTTGGATAAAGTTCATCATCGGCGACCCAATAAAAGTCGCAACAAACTTATTTGCGGGCTGATGATATAAAGTCTCCGGCGAGCCGACTTGCTCTATTCTCCCCTGATTAAGCACCACAATTTTATCCGCCAGCGTCATCGCTTCCACCTGATCATGAGTGACATAAATCATGGTCGACTGTAAGCTTTGATGGAGCTGTTTAAGATGGATCCGCATTTCACTCCGCAATTTCGCATCTAAATTGGATAGCGGTTCATCAAATAGAAACAGCTGCGGATCGCGAACGATGGCTCGGCCAATGGCGACCCGCTGGCGCTGCCCACCAGAGAGTTCTCCCGGTAAGCGATCGAGCAATGACGTCAGCTGCAATTTGTCGGCGGTGTCACTCACCCGCAGGGCGATACTGGCCTTATCCATTCCGGCCATTTTCAGCGGAAAAGCCATGTTTTTTGCTACCGACAGGTGCGGGTACAAAGCGTAAGACTGAAATACCATGGCGACTTTGCGATCGGCGGGATGCACCCCATTCAGACTTCGTCCGTTGAGGCTAATTTGCCCGTCAGTGATTGACTCCAAACCAGCGATCATCCTTAGTAAAGTCGACTTACCGCAACCCGAAGGTCCTACAAATACCACAAACTCGCCCTCATCAACCGTGAGATTGATATTGGGCAGCACCGTGTTATCGCCATAGGCCTTATTCACTTGATGTAACTCTAGTTTTTTCATGTTGTGCCTCCTATTTCAAGCCCATTGAAAAGCCACGCAATAAATAACGCTGCATATAGCTGGCTAAGGCCAGCATCGGTAACGAAGAAACAATTCCCACAGCCATCAGCGGCCCCCATGCGGTGCCGTCCTCGGTCATAAAATTGGCAATAAACAAAGGGAGCGTGAACTTGTCTGGGGTATGAATGAACAACAAGGAAAACAAGAATTCATTCCAACCTAAAATCATGGCAAATATCGCGGTTGCCACCAGACCCGGCGCACACAGCGGAAACACAATATAAGCAAGGCGTTTGAGCAAACGGGCACCGTCCATCGCGCCTGCCTCTTCAATTTCTATGGGAATATCGCGCACAAAACCAAGCAACATCCAAATACAAAATGGCAAGGTATATACCTGATAAGCCAATACCAGCCCCAATTTGCTATTTAGCAGGCCTATCTGGTTCATCAAAGAATACAGCGGGATCGCCACCACAATCGGCGGCATCATCTTGATCACCAAAACCGCGAACAAAAACAACTTATCCAAGCTGGCAGGAAAACGATAACGCACCAGTGCATATGCGGCCGCAAAAGCCACCACCAGCGATATCACCGTGGCCGACACCGAAATCAATAAAGTATTGGCCACCAAACGCGGTAAATCCCCCTGCCAAAGCGCCGCGAAGGCCGCAAAACTCGGCTGCCTTGGCAAAATGCTGGCACTGGCGCGCAGGATCTCACCGGGTGGCTTCAACGCCGTGCCAAACATCCACAAAACCGGCATGATAAACAGCAATACGATGAACCAAACCAGCACGCCATGAAACTTTGTATTCATCACTTGCCTCCTTGCATGACTTTTCGGGCATAAAGCAAAGTCATCACTAAGGAGATGCTCAACATCACCAGCGCCGAGGCACTGGCCATCCCTAAATCAAAGAAACGAAAACCATACTTATAAACAAACATCGACAGGGTTTCGGTGGCATTGCCCGGTCCGCCGCCAGTCATCACATAAACTTTGTCGAACAATTTGAAGGTATCGATGGAGCGCAGCAAAAATGCCAGCATCAGCTGTTTTTGGATCAGCGGCAAGGTAATGTAAAACAACGAACGCCAACCTTTCGCGCCATCCACCCGCGCAGCCTCACCAATATCCTTGGGGATCGACTGTAGGCCCGCCAAAATGATCAAAAATGCCATCGGCGTCCATTGCCAGGTATCCACCAGCGCAATTGAGTACAGGGCAAGATCCGGATTGAACAACCACTCTTGAGGCGCAAGCCCAATCATCACCAGCAAATGGTTAAGTAAACCATAATCATAGTGATACCAAGAACGCCAAATGGATGAGCAAACTAAAGTCGATAACATCATCGGATAGATAATCAGTGGTAAAGCAAAGCGGCGGCCCGGAAACTGTCGATGAAATAATAAGGCTAAAAACAAGCCTAATAGCACCTGAGAAATCGAGGCCACCAGTGTAAAAACAAAGGTATTTTTAATCGCCCCAATAAAGAAAAAGTCGTCAAATAATTCAGCAAAATTTGCCAAACCCACAAAGCGGAAGCTGCCGCTGTGCGGATCGGCATGACCAAAGGCGTTCAGCAGCACCGAAGCCAGCGGATAAATGGTTAACAAGCCCAAAATAATACAGCCTGGCAATAGCAACAGAGCTAATTGCTTACGATTTTCAAATAACATACACCCGATCCAACAAGGCCTTGCCAGCACAGCTTACAAGGCCTGTATCCAACAAAATTAACCTTTAATCATTCGCTCAATGCGACGTTGCGCCTGCTTTAAGGCTTGTTCGGCCGACATTTGCCCCATCATCGCCATTTGCAAGAAATCACCGAGTACACTCTCTACTTCTGCCCAGTTTTGAATGCGTGGGCGTGCTTTACCGGTTTTCAGCGCGGCGGCTTGTTGTGGGTACCAACGATATTTAGCAACCACATCTTTATCGAAATATGCGCTGGTGCGGGTAGGCGGGATCCCGTAGTGAAGCGCCAAATCTTTCTGAATATCAGCGCTGGTGGCAAACCTCAGGAAGGCTTCGGCTTGTGACTTATGCTTGGCATCGGCAGGAATCGCCAATTGCCAAATCCCCAACATCGGCGAAGGCTGACCCACCTCTGCAGGCGGTGCCATAATTTCCATCTCGCCCACCACATTCGACACGCTTGCATTGTCCAGATTTGGCACCCAGGCAGGCCACACTTCAATAGCCATGGAGACGCTGCCTTTTTGTAAAGCATCACGAACTTCATCGGCGTTATACACTTCAACACCACGCGGCGCGTATTGCTTCATGGCAAGGAAGGTTTCTAAGGCCTGTTTGGCTTGCGGCGAGTCTAAGCTTGCCTTGCCTGATGAATCGACCACATTGGCACCATAGCCCCAAAGGATCGGTAAAAAACCGGTCACAATCGGATTGCCTTTCACACCTCGGAAAACCAAGCCTTTCACGTCTGCGCTTTGACTAATCGTCTTCGCCGCCGCCAATACCTCTGACCAAGATTGAGGCTGACTCAAATGATTTTTCTCAAACAACGCACGGTTCCAGGCAAACATGGCAACATTCCCCACCATGGGTAAGGCATAGACCGAGCCCTTGGCATCTGGATAACGGCCAATATTGAACGGTGCCTGAACAAAATCCGGATCGGCGACGGCATCGGATAGCGGACTTAGCCACTGGTTTGCAAAAAACTCCGGCGCCCAGGTGTCATCCATTAGAATCACATCATAGTGACCGGTTTTTTCACGCATCGACAGCACCACACTTTCGTACAAGCCCTTACTGGGACGCTTGACCAGAGTAATGTTGGTGTCTGGGTGGGCTTTCTCATACTGGTCCACCACATACTGCATGGCGTCTCCATAACTACTATCACGAGCTGCAATCACCAGCTCATCAGCATTTACAGCCAGCGAAGCGAGCATCAGGGTGCTGGCCATTAGTGTCCGTTGGAACATTGGATTCTCCTTGTCTTGATTAATTCTAGTGATCGATGTTTTGCACTCGCGTGCAATTTCGAATTCAAGACTAGGCTGGAAAAGTGTCAGTTATATGACCGAAACATGAAGTTTATTGGGACGCTAAAGGCAAACCGAAATACTGAAGCTCATCACAGCCCATCAGCAGATGATTTAGCACAAGTGAAGCCTCGCACAGCTTGTTTATTCAGGCGAGGCTCGCCGATCAGGAGTCGACATGGACATAGGCTGAACTCAAAAAAGTAACAATCTCTAGAGTTTTCAAAAGCATCAGCGCAAGTAATTCACGATAAAGGATTGATATGACCTGCTAGGCCAGTAACAAGTAAATCTCATAGCATGAGTTGTAAATCATCAAGTTAGCGAGAGTCCATCTCGGTTATTTTCAGCGTCAGCAATTGTTTTTGCCACTGCGCTTTATCAACACCGTCCAACCAGATGGTGTCACTGTTGCGAGTTTGTCCCTTACGCAAATAACTCTCGGGCAGTCTAAAGATGGCTTGCCAAACCTTTAGCTCTTGCTTACTCAGCAAATCACCCGAATCTGCAAATAGGCTCACTGCTAGTGCAACCTGCACATAATTTTTACTGCCGGTATTTACCAATTCAAAGTTTAAACCCAGGCGATCCTGAGCATCCCACTGGCTACTCAGCAAACTCACCTTCACCCCATTTTTAGCCGTAGACTTCAATAGATCGGCCTGAGCGATGGCCGCCGAACTCAAACTTACCGAGGGAGCAGAAAGCTCCGTAGCCGACCCAGCGGCTGGCTTTTCGACAGCTTCTACAGTCGCTAAAGCAGCACTCTTTGTCGCTTGGCCACTCACCTCATTAGCAGACTTTACAAACACATACTCCCAAGTGAAATCGTCGTTGAGTTGCACTCGTGCGCCATTTTCGAGAACAAGGGTGGCGACTTTTTCCGGCTGAAGCTGGTCTGCCAAACTGGGTATCACCCAAAACAAACAACAAATTGCGCTATAAACAGAGAATTTTTTAAACATAGATAGCTACCAGTCACATAAGATGGCTCTAGCATAAACAAGCCGTCGTGAAATTAATACTGTTGTAAGTCCGCCAAAACCGTAAATAGCGGCAATATTGCCGACTGCATGACACCTCATTTGCTTAAAATAAATTTAATCGAGTCACAAAACAGTAGCTAGCAGAAAAAGCATCAGGAAAATACGCTGCCAAGTGTTCAAATAAATCAAACTTAACTGAGTCAAAGCAGAGCGGAGCTATATCACTGCAAGCGCTTGAAACTTAGGCTTGAAAGTAATAAATTGAAGATGAAATCACGCACATTTCAAGCGTCCTTACTCATCACCAACCGCACCCGCAAAGGAGCAAGATGTTTATTGTTTCACTGAACTACATCTGCGATTTAGCAGACGTAGAAACACACTTAGATGCCCATATCCAATATTTAGATCGCCACTACGCCGCCGGAGTATTTCTGGCGTCTGGTCGCAAAGTACCGCGCACCGGTGGAGTGATCCTCGCGCAAGCCGATAGCCGCACCGCCCTAGATGCGATCTTGGCCGAGGACCCTTTCAAGATCCATCAACTAGCTGAATATGAGGTGACTGAATTTATTCCAACAAAAACCTCGCCAGCCTTGGAGTTTTTGGCAAGCTAAACTGACTCTGTCGCCTTACTACAAAACATTGTTACGGCGAATCAAAGGCGAGAGTCCTCAAGCTGTCACTCTACCAAAGCTGATAAGCGCAATTTGTCTTAAACGAGATTGCGCTGCTTTGGCGCTGACAAAGTTGCCGCTAAAACATAAAAAACTGCCAAAACAAGCAATCATAGTCAGTCTCGCCAAAGGCTCCGCTTTTGTTGGTAAACAAGTGCTTACTCTTTGATTATTTTAGCGAAATAAGCACTTGCTATCACTCTCGCCTTGGCATTTAATGCAAGCATACCCTCGTGAATTTGCACATTTTCTCAGCAACACTCAAGTTGAGCGAAGGGGGTGGTTCAATGCTTAAAAGTCATCCTGTTATTTAGGAATAATCGAATGGATCTACACCTCTGGCTGATGTTCTGTCTGGCCTATTTGATCACCACCCTGTCGCCGGGACCCAATGTATTATTAGTGCTAAAAAACAGCATTCAACGGGGGTGGCAATCGGCCTTCATCACCATTCTCGGGAATTTAAGCTGCCAAGCGATCATCGTTTATTTAGTTGCCATTGGTATTGGACAACTGATCCAAGCCCTTCCTTTTTGGTTTATGGTCATGAAGCTGCTGGGCGGTATTTACTTAATATATCTCGGGATCAAAAGCCTCAGATCCCTTAACGTTTCAAGCCATACCAGCCCAAGCCCCAAGCCGCAGAGTCAACGCTCTCTCTGGGCCTTGTTTATCGAAGCCTTTAGCGTGTCCGCCAGTAACCCGAAAACCTTAATTTTTCTATCGGCCTTCCTCCCACAATTTCTGAATACCGAACAAGCCACCGAAGGGCAGTTTTATCTGATGTTTATCAGCATTTGTTGCATTGTGACCAGTGTTCACCTGAGCTACGCATACGCCATCGGCTATTTAGGCAAGCGCTTTTCTTTCCAGAACTTTGAGCGACGGGTGGCTAAAGTAACCGGCGGATTGCTGATCACCATGGGCGGCGGTATGTTGTTGAGTCAGCGCGCTTAATCAGCGCTGTCAACTCAGCACCACCGAAGAGCACAATATAGGAGAAACAATATGGATTATTGGCTATTTTTATTACTCTGTTTGGCGGCTACCTTTTCACCCGGTCCCGCAGTATTGTTGGTGGTAAAAAACGCCGCCAACTATGGTGTGAATTATTCCCTCAGTGGGATCCTGGGCAATATCACCGCGATGCTCTGCTTGGCCAGCTTATCGGCGGCGGGCCTCGGCGCAATTATCTTAGCATCCACAGTGATGTTCACGGCGATCAAAGTCGTCGGCGGGATCTACCTTATTTATCTTGGCTTAAAGTCTTGGCTTGCCAGCCGAACCCTGAGTTTAAGCAACGATGCTCCCCCCCAACTTGATACAATCAGTCGCAAAAAGCTATTTCGCGAAGCCTATATTGTTGGCGTGAGTAATCCAAAAGCCATTGCATTTTATACTGCCTTGTTTCCGCAATTCATCCACCACGATCAAGCAATGCCAGAGCAATTTTTGTTGCTTGGCGGCACCTTTGCCCTATGCTCATTCAGCGCGCTGTTGGTCTATGCACTCACCAGCAAACAGCTCAGCCCTTATTTACGAAAACAAAATGTGAGTCGTCTATTTCATCGAATCACTGGCGGGGTATTTGTCGGCTTTGGTTTATCACTGTTACTTAGCCCCCACAAAAGCTAACTACGCAAATAACCAACGGACAGAACGCCAATTCAAGGAACCATCGATGAACATTAAAGAATTTTCTCAACGCAGTGGTTTATCGGCGCATACGCTGCGCTATTACGAGAAGATAGGCTTACTCAAGGGCATTCAGCGCAATGCCAGCGGCCATCGCAACTACCGTTCGCAAGATTTGGAGTGGGCTAACTTCATCATTCGTTTAAAAGAAACCGCGATGCCACTGTGCGACATTTTGCAATATGCCCGACTACGCGAACAAGGCCCAAGCACCCATGCCAACCGCCAAGCCCTGCTCGAACAACATCAAGCCAAGCTGAGCACGCATATTCAATCCCAACAACAACACCTCGCGGCATTGGAGCAAAAAATAAATTGGTATCATCGCCAAGTAGCGCTTGACTTAGAGTGAACTCGAAGTTGTACAGTGTGGTTTCTCAATACAGAAACGGAGCTTGCCCATGGACAACACCAGATACCAAATCGGCCTGGAACAACTGAGTAAAATTGATGGCGAAGCCGGCCATCAAGTGATCGAAAGCCTGAAAGACATCTGCCCCGATTTAGCCAGATATACCATCGAGTATCCCTTTGGCGACATTTACAGCCGACCGGGGCTCGATTTGAAATCACGAGAAATTGCCACCGTTGCGGCTCTCACCGCCATGGGCAACTGCCAACCCCAGCTCAAGGTACACTTACAAGCGGCGCTCAATGTCGGTTGCAGCGAAGCAGAGCTTAAAGAGGTGATCTTACAAATGTCGGTTTATGCTGGCTTTCCAGCAGCATTAAATGGGATGTTTGCCTTAAAAGAAATATTACAAGCCGCAGATTAAGGCTTAAGCCCCCCGCCTCAATGATGCTCGACCCGAAGCGTTCCGCCAATAACCCTCCCTTTGAGCAAAAGACCGAAAGGGATCTGCGGCACTCACCGTGCCGCGCCCTTTGCTCTCGATGGCGTGATTGAGAGACTTTGCTCTCGAAGCGAGCGAACGACCCCAGCCCTCGAAATTTCAATCACAACCCAAACGTTAGGGATTCGGGATGAGCATAAGCGAAAACATGAATAATCGATAGGCAGTGACATGATTTGCCATATCAGCATCGGTTGCGCCATCGCCAAATAAACTAATGGTAATGAGTTTTGGACTGATACCAATCTAACTCATTATCGGTTGATTGTTACTCGTCTAAATCACCGCGAACTGCGTGATGTATCTTGTCATGAGAGCCACGAGTGACTGCACTTGATACCTCGCTATCGGCACTTGCTCATATCATGAATCAGCTTGGTATGAATTTGGGGTTCAAAAAGAGCCTATCGCTGTTGTGTGGGATCGGGGTTGGATCCACCGGGATGTTATCACCGGAACCATCACCGCCTTTACCAGCATCGACGCTAATTTTTATAGCCACAGTATCAGCATTGCCACAACCTTGTTTGCCCTCTCCTTCCCCAGGGTAGGGCTTTGGCTGCTGTTTGGCTGCATGCTAAAAAAGTGCTCAGGCAAAACAAAGACCGACAATGGTTTAACGACGCAATGGCCGGATGGCTCTGCACATCGGTGGATCCGGCATGCCTGAAGATTACTCAACAAATGCGAGCCCTAACTTAGGGCTCGCCGGTGCCACCCATTAACGATTTTCTAAACGGCTGTAATCGAAGATCCCGCCACTAATTGGCTCGGCCTGCAAATAGGCTTGATGCAATCTATCGCTATAGGGCCAAAACTCTGAGCTAGTTCGGCGAACCCCAAAACGCTTCATCAATTGCTGGTAAGCCAACTCGTTATTCACATGCAGCAGCTGCTGTTGCAATTGCTTTAATTCGCTTTCTTGTACTTGCCAAAAAGCAGCGGGGTAGGCCCCCACAAGGCCAGGCAACAAAGTCAGCGTATCATTATCTGGCAAACGATATTTATCTTCCAAGAACAAGCTAGAGATGTTGGCATGGGCGTTATTTCGGAGCAGCGTAAAATACTGGCTCTGTGAACTTTCTGGCTGATCCACCTGAATAAACACCACTTGCGGTAACCATTTGACCGCTCCCCCCTTCCAGGCCGCCAGCTGGGAAGCAAAATCATTCACCGCTCGCGAATAATGGATCGGATCAATTTGGTACTTCGAACTCTGTACCGCAGCAAGCTTGGTTGATAACTTATTGTATAACTGCTGCTTATAGGGCAAATCTTGGTTATAGTGAACCGAGCTTTTAAAGAAAGCTTCTTGCGGGCGCGACTCAACAAACTTAATGATTTCTTTGTCAGCATCAACATACCAACGACGTAACTCATCATAACGCGCTTGCGCTGGTAACAAAGAAGCAAAGTTAAACTCACCTTCCATACGTAAGAAATCCATATATAAACGTGTTACCAGTTGATGCCCCAAGTTACCATAGGGATCGTAGCCTGCCACCAATAAATAATGGATCCGTTCAAACAGGGAATAATCGAGGATCCAAGCCGTTTTAGGTGGCTTACCCACCGAACCTCGTACCACACTGGCACTATCAAAATGACGGAAAATCGTCAGCGCAGCATTGCTGTTATAACCATCACCATCCCAGATCAAATCTAAATCTATGCGGCCAGCATCTTCCTTCAACCAGTTTTGCTGGCTCTTGATCCGCGCTTCCATATATTGGCGGTGCCGTTTCGAATACGAGATCCAAGTACTCAGTGGCAAAACGTTACTCTGCTCTACCGAGGGCATCCGCAAGTGCTCACTTTGAGCCGCTAAAAAGTCGGCCTGTAGTTTTTCATACTGATGAGCAGGCGTAACAAAATACACCCAAAAATGATCTTGAATCACATTCAAAGCCACTTGTCCTCGACAGACTGGCCCCTTCATGAAACCCATAATGAAGGTTTCCGCGTCATCCAATATAAAGCGATAGCGCGAGTTAACCGGAAAATCTCGAAAGGCTACAAAAGGATTTCCTGCCACATCAGGCTGGTAAGACGGTAATTGTTCAACTTTAATATTGTCAGCCAAAAACCAAGATTTCCAGCGTTCTGCTCGCGCTTCATCAAGATGATAAGGAATGTGGGTCTTCACCACTATACTCTCACGCTCAGGCATTAAACGGTAATAAACCCGCGCCACCCCAGGGTCGTCATAAGGTCGGCGGGTTGCAATTTCATCGACCGGAAAACCGGGTGCGGTGCGCGAACGAACCAGTTTAAAAAAAGCCGGACGTTTACTTTGTGAATCGTCAAAATAAAGATGAGTGATAAACAAGTGCTCATACAGATAGCGACTCATCAATTGTTCTTTTAGTGAATCACCATTAAGCAATGCTTCCCAACGTTTAACTTGCGCTGCAAACTGTTGGTGATGCTGCAAATCGTCAGCCATTGGCGCTCCGCTCACAAGCCATGCAGTGAGGCTATCAAACTCGGCATCACTGAGTGCTGGTAAACCGTAGGGCATGCCCCACTCTGGATGAGAAGCCTGAACCTTAGAGGCATATTCCTCGATACCAACACACTGTTGAGCGCGATCTAAGGCAAAATCATAGGCATTGGGATCGAGAATATCTTGCTGACTATCAACAAAATCTCGCTTTTGCTTCAGCGCCTGATACATCAGACCACCTTCCTGGTTCGCCTGTTCGCTTTGGATCCGCTCATTCAGCACTGGGTTAAAACCTTTCTGACGCCAAGCTTGAGTAGAACGCGCATCGGTATATAAGCGACTGGTAGGGTCGGCGATCAAACGACTGGAGTTATACACCCGTGCAGTGGTCAAGCCTCGGTCGATGCCCGCAGCAGAAGTTAACTTGAGCTGACAGGGCGCATCATAACAGGCATGACACATCACACAGCGTTGGTCGAGGATCGGTTTCACTTCTTCTAGGAAGTTTGCGCTAGGCGGGTAATCTTCTGAATAAATCCGAGTCTGCACCGTAGCTTGACCAAAGCGCTGGTCAAACTGCTGAATGATAATGCTGGAACAGCCAACCACTACCACCAGCAAAAGGCCTAATACTGTAAAACGTCGAAACATAATTCATCCCTGTAATGAGGCAATGGCGTTAAGTAGCGATTGCCCATCCTCATTATTTTAAACCGTTAGTGGTTCATATCAGTAAGACAAGCTAGAGAAACTCCCGCCTATCTTGCTAAATCATAGGAAACAGCACACCAATCACCAACAAGCACCCGCAAAAAGCATTGCCAAGCACTCAAGACCCGCCATCAAGTTCAGTGATCGTGACATGATTTTACTCTATAACTTCCATATCCAAAAAATAAAGCAGCACCAACTGACACAAACACAACAAAAATCGATAAAACACTTGCACATCTAAATGATAATAATTATCATTTAGATGTGCAATTTAATCAGCAAATGCTAATTAAGCGACCAGATCCTGATCGACGGTGCCGTCGCACTTGTTGAACCCAGTGTCCATCGCGTGGCTAATTTCTTCAATAAAAAGCTGATTTGAAACGGGTCGAGGCAGAGACACTTGCTCTTTAACTCGCGATTTAAAGCATAGGTTCAGCCATCAGAGGAAAAGTATAATGTTAGACCAACAACGCATCGAAACAATGGATGTTCACATTTTACTGAGTATCGTGAACATGCAAATTAGAAATGACTTCGGCAGCTTCAGCGAATTGTGTCAGTTTTACGCACTAGACCAAGATAAACTCACCCAACGACTGCAACAGGCGGGTTATGAGTTACGTGCTCAACAGCAGCAATTTATCGTTAGCTAAAGTCTTGCAAATACTGCTGCTCACTGATCAGCAAAGTATCTTCGCTAACGCGATCAACGATGCATAAACCTTGCAGATGGTCATATTCATGCTGAATAATACGTGCCACAAAGCCCTGATAATGCGCCTGTTGCCATTCGCCTTGTAAATCCTGATATTCCAACCAAACGGCTTGCGAGCGGGCTATTTTTGCGCGTTGTCCAGCAACACTTAAACAACCTTCCCAACCCCACTGTTGTTGTTCGCTATATTGCTTGATCTGAGGGTTACACAACACAAACGGTGCTAGCTCCGGCGCATCTGGATAACGTGCATTTGGCGAACTAGCCACAATCATCAACTGCCATGCGCGCCCGACTTGCGGCGCGGCAATCCCTACTCCGTTGGCCTGTATCATGGTAAAACGCAAACGCTCTATCCAATGAAGTTGCTCAGCACTCAGCGGAAAATGCAATGGTTCAGCAACTTGAGACAACATCGGGTTGGGATAGTTGAGTAATGTTAATGGTTCGAGCTGGCTCACTTAAGGCTCCTCTGTTACATCACTGATGCCAGAATAGGCACGATAAGCAAACACTAGAAAAAATACATCCAATAATTGCCCCAACACTTTATTGGCAAAAAACCAAAAGTTGTTGGCATGTTGCGCAACTAACCAGTGATCAATTGCCCATACTGGTAATATGCTAATGCCAGAGACAATAATCACACCAGCTAACAGCGGCCATTTGATCACATCCGTTTGCCGCCAACTATCATTAAGCGATTGCAAAGGAGAGCGTTTATATAAAACACAATTCAAATCGGCAAATAACAAACGACTCGCAAAGATAAGCCCGGGAACAACAAAAAAGTTAAGACCAAGCATCACTAAACTAAAGCTGATCGATACCACCACAAATAGCCTTGGCCAGATACTAAGCGACGCTTGAAAGCATTGAGCAATACTCCAAGGCTGCTGGTTTAGCTGAGCTCGAATATACAAGATACTCGCACCTTGATAGATTGGCTGGCAGAGTAAACCCAAGCAAATAAATATCCAATATTGCAATACCGAAGGGTGTGAAACGTCATACACATAACCACTCTGTAACGCAGAAAATGGAATAGCGAAGGGTAATACCATTGCCGCAAAACTAATAATATGCTGACGATAAAACGCTAAGCTATCAACCAACCAATCCCACAAACTGGCGAATCTCATACAACTCCCTGAACAATTAACAACATCATCTTTGCCTGTGCCTTTATTTAGCGCTAAATGCACTGTTTAAGCTGAGCCAGACAAGCAATTTTCCAATTCACATCCGGATAAGGCCAAGCAACAACTTCAGCGCTATCGGTCCGTTGCAACCAAATGCTGCTCAAACCTGCAGCAAAGGCGGCCTGAGCATCCTTCTCTAGATGATCCCCAATATAACAGCATTGAGCCGCAGGTAAATTTGCTAAGCGCAAAGCATGCTTAAAAATATCAAGTTTAGGCTTGGCTGCCCCCGCCACTTCGGCGGTTAATACAAACTCAAAAAAATCCACTAAACCCGCAGCCTTTACCTTTCGCTGCTGCATCTCTTCGGGGCCGTTGGATATCAGTGCTAAACGCCAACCTTGCTGCTGCAACTCCTTTAGACAGGCGAGAGTATCGGGATAAAGCTGGGTTGATGCGATATATTGCTGCATGAAATACTCAAAAACCTGTTCCGCTTGCGCCGCGCTCAGCTGCGGCTGCTGTAACACTTCCCGGGCACGAGCTTGACGCATTTCTGCAGCGCTCATCTGGCCTTGTAAAAACGCCGGATAATATAATTTTAAGGCCCGTTGCCAATGCTGCAGCGCCTGAGCTTGTTGCTCTGGCCAGTAGTGTTGAAATAAAGCTTCGGCCGCCAAACTGGTAGCGACACCGTCATCAACTAAAGTATCGTCCAAATCAAATAACAACATATTCACCACTGTTTCCCTCCCCACAGATCTTCCTTATATAGCGCTTAGCAAAACCAACTAAGCCAATCCGTTTCAATCAACAGATAAATTAGTATTTTTTATGAATGGCTGAGCTAAAGGATGTTTACTGGCATTCACCACAGAAGTCAACTCTACTGGCTTATCCAATCCAGCAGTTCAAATCCTTCCCGGCGGAAGCGCATTTACCAAAAAAACCAGCCGAAACTGGTTATTGCTAATTCGCAATGCCAAGCAATCATCACGATCACCTCACCAGCCGATTTATTTAGGCGTAGGTGCAGGATCGTTCAATTGATCGACTTCTGCTTCGGCACACATATAAGCACGACTTGAACAAAATGGTGTTAAGGGTACCCGCGGCTCTAGGTTTTGCGCCTCGAGCTGTTGCTTCGCAAGATGTTTATTGGTGACCCGAGTCACGATGTAATAAGCCATCCACAAGCCAAGCAAACCAAATACAATACTCCCCACAGCTTGGCCCGCGAGTACACCTAAAGCACCAAACCACTGCCCACCAAAATAAGCAAAAGGAATCGTCCCAAGACTCGCTTTACCAAAATTGAGCAAGGTTGAAGTACTTGGGTAACCAAGATTATTAAACGCTGCGTTGGCGACAAACATGGCCCCATTAAACACAAAGCTGAAACAAACCCAAGTACAGAAAAAATCAATCACCGAGGCTGCATCACCACTCACGCCAAAGGCCGCAATCAGCAAGTCTTTCGAGCCATACAGCAGCAAAGAGATGGCCAGTACATAAACCACGTTAAACCACAGCGCTTTACTGAGCGCCTCTTTCACTCGAGGGTAGGCATGCGCGCCAAAGTTTTGCCCAACAATTGGACCAATCGCTCCCGACAGAGAGAAAATCATGCCAAAGGCAACTGGCATGATCCGCCCAACCACTGCCCATCCAGCCACATAAGCATCACCAAAGTGAGCAATCGCGGCAGTCACATAAGCATTCCCCATTGGGGTTGCAACATTGGTCATCATCGCAGGCAATGCAACCTTTAAAATGCCGCGTAAATCGTCAATCAAGCCACTAATACGAAAAGCAGAGATTAGCTGATGTTTACTGATCACACCGGACAGAGCCACCCCAGCTACCGCAAAGCGTGCGACAACCGAAGCGATGGCCGCGCCCGGCAAGCCCAAGCCTAAAGCAAAAATGAACAAGGGGTCGAGTAAGGCATTCACCCCACCGCCAGCGAGAGTAGACCACATCGCCCGTTTTGCATCCCCCACCGAGCGCAACGCTGCCCCCGCACTCATCGCCATGCCTAAGATAGGCAAAGAAGGTAATAAAATATGTAAATATTCTACCGCCAAGGCATGGGTACGCGACTTCGCACCAATTAGCGTTAATAATTCGGGGGTAAAGATCCACGCTAAGCCAGCCACCAAGCTACTGATCAAAAAACCCGTTGCCAGCACATTGGTCACTAACTGACGAGCGCGGCTTTTATCCTGTTGGCCAATCGCCTTAGAGACCAGAGCGGTCATAGCGATCGACAAACCAATCGTAAAAGAGGTGGTAAAAAAAGCAATCGTACCAGCGTAACCCACGGCGGCAGCAAGCTCGGCCTCCCCCAACAAGCTAATAAAAAACAGATCGGCTAAATCAACCAAAAATAAGGCCGTTAAACCGATCGCATTAGTGGAGGACATCAACACAATGTGCCGAAAAATATCACCAGAAATAAATTTTGCCTTGGGCATAGATGCTCACTACAGGGATCTTAAACCCTGAGTGTAGGTGCAAAGCCAGCCGAAGTCATTGCTCAAATACCCCCGAATAAACAAGGGTTTTAAGCGATGGCTTTAAGCAAAGCTTAAACTAAGCTGGCGCGTAACTCCTTCGTCGCCTGCACCATGTTTTGCAAAGCTAACTCAGTTTCTTTCCAATTCCGGGTTTTCAAACCACAATCGGGATTCACCCATAAACGTTGCCAAGGGATCCATTTGGCCGCCTTATCAATCAATACCTTCATGTCTGCAACACTCGGAATGTTGGGTGAGTGAATATCATAAACCCCGGGGCCGATCTCATTTGGATAGGCAAAGTGCTCGAAGGCCTGTAATAAACTCATTGCCGAGCGTGAGGTTTCGATAGTAAGCACATCTGCGTCTAAGGCAGCAACCGCCTGCATAATATCGTTGAACTCGCTGTAACACATATGGGTATGAATTTGCGTCTCCGGCTTGGCACTGGCCGCCGATAGTTTAAAAGCGGCCACCGCCCAATCTAAATAAGCAGACCATTGACTGCGTTTTAAAGGCATACCTTCACGGATCGCAGGCTCATCAATTTGAATGATCTGGATCCCCGCTTGTTGTAGGTCGGCCACTTCTTCATTTAAAGCAACAGCAATCTGTTCTGCGATTTGCGCTCTGCTCAGATCTTCACGCGCAAAGCTCCAGGTCAGCATGGTTACTGGACCCGTTAACATGCCTTTTACCGGTTTTTGCGTCAGCGATTGTGCATAGCTTGCCCACGCAACGGTTAGGGGTTTACTGCGCTTAATATCGTCAACAATAATCGCCGGCTTCACACAACGAGAACCATAACTTTGCACCCAAGCA
Source organism: Agarivorans sp. QJM3NY_33 (assembly GCF_050870865.2). Classification (NCBI taxonomy): domain Bacteria; kingdom Pseudomonadati; phylum Pseudomonadota; class Gammaproteobacteria; order Alteromonadales; family Alteromonadaceae; genus Agarivorans; species Agarivorans sp. QJM3NY_33. The sequence continues at coordinate 936,739 of NZ_CP194039.2, read as the reverse complement.
AAACGACTCACCAAGAAGCCATCGAGTAACTCGGCAAAGTATTCCACCATATCGTTGCGTTCAGCTTCGCCATGTACCAATACATCTAAACCAAGCCTCTCTTGACGCTTGATCGCCTCCCGGATGTGCTCGGCGATGGCCGCCTGATAGTCTGTTGGACTTAGCAAACCAGCCTTAAACTCACGCCGCTGGCGACGAATTTCGGTGGTCTGAGGGAATGAGCCGATAGTAGTCGTGGGCAGCGCAGGTAAGGCTAAACTTTGCTGCTGAATAACTTGGCGCTGGGCAAAGCTTTGCCCACGCTCTCGCTGTAACAAGGAGAATTGCTGAATTTGCTGTTGTAGTTCTCCCTCAGTTGCAAGGCTTTGCGCCTGCACCGCAGCGCTATATTGCTGAGCTTTAAGCTGAGCCGCTGCATCCCCATCAATCACGGCAGCCAAGCATTGCAATTCCTCTAACTTTTGCTCGGCAAAGGCCAAGCGAGGCTTTGCTTCGGCTAACTCGGTTTCAGCATTCAAATCAATCGGACTATGCAACAGCGAACAGGAGCTGGCCAACCATAAACGCTCCCCCAATTGTTGCTTGGCCGCTGCCAAGCGCTCAGCTAAGACGGGTAAGTTGGCTCGCCATACATTACGACCATTGATCACGCCAGCCGACAATACCCAGTTCTCGGGAAAATCACTCAATATTGGTTCAAGCTGTTCAGCGCTAGCACTTAAGTCGAGATGTAAACCATCTACCGCCAGCTGCTTAATCAGCCCTGTATTACTTAAGATATCGTCAAAATAACTAGTTAATAATAAGTTACAGGGACTTAAACGGCTGTTGTAGGCCTGCAATAAAGCATCTTGCCACTGCGCTTCTAATTCTAAACCTAAGATAGGCTCGTCTAGCTGCACCCATTCAACCCCCAGCGCGGCGATACCTTGCAAGATCTGCTGATAGACCTGGATTAATTTCGGTAGCAAAGTGACCCGCTCGAATGGCTCACTGCAGGCTACATCATTGCGCCCCAAATATAGATAGGACACCGGCCCTAGTAACACAGGTTTCACTTTATGACCTAAAGCCAAGGCTTCTTTAATTTCGTCAAATAATTGTGACCATTGCAAACTAAACTCACTATTGGCAGAAAACTCCGGCACAATATAGTGATAATTGGTATTAAACCACTTACTCATGTCCGATGCTGCATGGTTGCACCCGCAACCTTGTTGACCACGGGCAATAGCAAACATCGTGTCTAAATTTAGTTCAGCAGAGCGATGGCGCTGTGGTAGATTCCCTAATAATAAGGAAGTATTCAACACTTGGTCATACCAAGCAAAATCACCAACGGTCACCCAAGCTTGACCACTGTCTCGCTGAGCTTGCCAATTTTGTTGGCGGATCTGCCGCCCCACTTCCAGTAACTGCTGTTGCGAAGATTCCCCCCGCCAATATGCCTCTAAGGCAAACTTCAACTGACGCTGTTTACCAATACGGGGGTAACCCAAAATATGTGTGATAGTCATAAACCAATCCTTTTAGCCGTCTAGATGTATACAGCTCCATACTGGCAAGCGAAGCCGCCAATTACAATTGCAAAGTATTCAAACAAAAATGAATTAAATTCAATTTAGAAAGCATAAAATGGAAGTTAGGACTACGTATACAGCCATGATTTAACATCAAGAGCATTTAAAATGAATTTAATTCAATTTAAGGAAACTAAAATCGCCGCTAACTATACAAGCAAAGTCCAAGCTCCTAAGCTTGCGACTTAATCGCTAATAGCACTGGTACTCTGTTGAACTTATGTTAGAAATTAAACACTTACGTAGCCTACAAGCCCTTGCCAGCAGCCCTTCGATGAAAAGCGCCGCAGCCAAACTATTTGTTAGTGAATCGGCTCTCTCTCATCAACTCAAGGGTTTGGAACAAAAGCTTGGCGTCCACTTACTACTTAGGAAAAGACAAGCGATACAATTAACCGAACCCGGCAAGCAAGTGCTGGCGCTCGCCGAACAGGTTTTGCCCCTTATAGGCCAGCTAGAACAAACATTAATTAGCGGCAACCAGCATTCAAGCAGGCTCAACATCAGCGTTGATTGCCATGCTTGTTTCCAATGGTTATTACCAAGCCTGCAACAATTTAAACAAGCTTGGCCAGAGGTTGTAAGTAACCTTTGCCAAGACCTAAACTACGATGGGTTGCCGCTATTACAGCAAGGCGAAACTGATTTATTGCTGACCTCTCAAGTTTCACCGCAGGAGGACATCCACTACCAACCTCTATTCGAATATGAAATGGTCATCATTTGCCCATTAACTCATCCACTCAGCAGTAAAACTGAGCTTAGCGCCGCTGATCTCTGTCCACATACACTAATCAGTTACCCAGTAAATCCGCAACGTTTAGACATATACAACTTCGTTTTAACGCCCGAGAATCTTCAGATGAAACACCGTAAACACGCCGATAATCCAGCGATGTTAGTGCAAATGGTAGCCGCTGACATGGGCATTGCCGCGATGCCTTATTGGGCCGTTGATCACTATGTAAAACAACGGTTAATATGTGCCCTGCCATTGCAGCAAGCCTTATGGCGACCAATGTACGCAGCTTACCCATTAAGCCTGAGAAACGCCCCAGCCTTACAAGCATTTTTACAATTATTACAACAGCAAACCTGCAAATTATTACCGAGTATCAGAACGGTGAGGGTAATGTCAAAAAAATATAATCAATAATTTGACTAAAGTGACAAGTTAAGTTTACAGTTAGAAGGTAGTATGGTTATTCAGTAAGGATTAACCAACAACCAAGAAGGGACCGTTAACCTGATGTTATCTCAATGGGCTCCCGCGAATTTTCCAGAAAAGAAAATAAGTCTAATGATGCACGTGGCAGGGCTGTTTCCCTGCGTGTATTTTTCTGTCCATCATATTTTCTATAATAACTTTTTGTTTGGGATCATCATTCTCCCTTGCATGTCTACTCTGCTGGCATCGGTTTACTTAATGCTCACTCGGCCCAACTCTCAAGATTATAAAGTCGCCGATTTCTGGTTTCTATTATTAGCGATTCCACCAGTACTGCTGGCCTTAATTCTTCCCGAAATGCATGGTGAGTTTTTTGTTCCGCCATTAATTCTAGCTTGCTTTGTTCGCCTGCCCTTAAAACTGGCCGAGCGTCTCGTTATGGCGCTCAGTCTCGCAGCTATTGGATTAAGCTTTCAGCACTTGGGCAGCCATATCGCCCAGCGCTTTAGCCTTAGCGTAATCGTGTCACATTTTTTTGCTTGGGGTTTAGCTCGGTTACTAATGAAACAAAACACCGAATTAAAAGAACTCGCCTTTAAGGATACCCTGACTCGCTGCTATAACCGCCGCGCCCTATACGAGGAACTACTAGTCGCAAAACAACACTACAAACATAACAATGTTGTCAGTAGTATCATCATGTTAGATATCGATTTCTTTAAACAAGTGAATGATCAACATGGCCATAATGTTGGGGATAAAGTTTTGGTTTGGTTTGCCACTTATTTACAAAACAATGTACGAGTCAGCGATCAAGTATTTCGCTTTGGCGGAGAAGAATTTCTAATTCTTTTGCCAAACACAGATTTTAGCCAAGCCTACCACGTCAGTGAACAGCTGCTACAACAACTCGCCCAGCCCTCTGCTCCACCGAATCAACAAACCATTAGTTTTAGTGCTGGCGTAGCCAGCGTAATAGCCAGCGAAAGCATTGACGACTGGTTAGAACGCGCCGACCAAGCGATGTATTTAGCAAAACAAGCCGGACGCAAGCACACCTGGCCGAGGCATATAAAGACACCTAACGAAACCAAGCCATTCACCGAATGCTCGACCATTAAAACGATATAGCTGTCGAAGGACAATCGCTAGTTACGGTGGCTGTCTAGTTATCTGCTTATCTAGTTATCTGTTTATCTGGCCGCAAGATTAGGTTCCACTTCGAATGGAAGGCTTGCCAGCCCAATCAGGCATCAAGGCTAGAGTGAAGATCATCACCAAGCAATACCAAGTATTTTAGGATGGCTGATATATAGAAAGATGGCCTAAGCGAGTTGACTGGTCATCACAAACAATGACCAATAGGGCTAAAGTGAAGAAAAGTTTGAAGAAGATGGTCGAGCAGTCACTGGCTTATTTCGTAAGGCTTTCTTGCTCGCTCCGCCATAAGCGAGTTCCGCAAGCTAAACAGACATTTTCACGCCGATAATCCATGAGGCTATCCACGCCATACTCCCAAATTTGCTCACTATGACAATGGAAACACTGAGCACCAGTCGCTAAAGCTGTCTCTGGATGACTTGACAGATACTCATCATACGAAGGTAAATCCATCCATTCTCGCTCACTGGAACTTCGACGGAATAGAAATAAAGCCAAAGCTCCAAGAAAAATCAGCAGCAGCTCGAACACCATATTGATCTAGCCTTATCAGTCGTGGCTCTTAAACATAGAGCGTTTCATCACCGGAACACATAATTAGCAAGTAAGTTGAAAGATATTCACTTAGTTAACCCTCGAAATCAACTTGATTCGTAAAAATCATCAGACTAAAAGCAATATATGGAGCAAACCAATTTACAACTTATTTACATATTAGAGTGTAGGCTGTAGCTTAGTTAAAGTTGATTAAATTAAAATTTCATCAACGCCATTAAATCAAAGCCAAACTCCGCATGATCACGATGGCACCTTTTGTTTGTTTAAGGATGAACCGCTAACAATGAGCTTATTACTGAAGTATTTCTCAATCACCCTGTCGTTATTCAGTTTACTACTCGCCACACTCATCATGACACTCGGCTATTGGCCAGAGACGACCTTTAGTATCTCTCTTAGTTATTTATTATTATTTTCACCACGGTGGTGGCTGCTCATCCTCAGTTTATTACCACTATTCGTGCTAAAACAGTTATCCAAATGGCAATATTTGAGCTGGGCACTCTGCGCAGTGATATTCTTTCAATTTCAAGATATTCAGCTGCATTGGCCATCCGAGCGACGCGGTGAGATGAGTATCCTCACATTAAACAGCGGCGGCGGGGCCAATGCCGCAGAGATCCAAAATTTAGTCGAACAATATCAACCCGACGTTGTGTTTATGCAAGAATCAAATTTGGCCCTGCTCGAAAAAGTATTTGATGCGCGTTGGTATCGACACTGTGATAGCTTGTGTACGGCAAGCCGAACCCCCCTTGAGCATCAGGGCAGCATATCGCGCAGCACCTTTGGCGGCTGGGGAAACTTTGCGGTATTTTACCAAACTACGATAAATGACCAAGTCGTCCACCTCGCGAACATTCATTTAGAAACACCACGTTCAACGATCACTAGCTTGCTGCATCGCAACGTGGATAAGAACGCTTTTGCTGATTTACACTTCGCCCGCAACATGGAGACTTCACTAGTGGGATCATGGGCCAAGCAACATCGCGATTTCATTATCGCTGGTGATTTTAATATGACGGTTCAAGAAAAACTTTATCAAAAATATTTATCGACTTATCAGAACGCAATCGACACCGCTGGTAGTGGCATTAATTACAGCAAATATACCACTTGGCATGGAACCCGGATCGACCACATTTTAGCCTCGGATGAATTTTCTATTCAATCCGCCAAAGCACTGGCTGCCGTTGGCGGGGATCATCATCCAATATTAGCTAGTTTTACTTATAGGCCTTAATCGATATACGACCTTGCAAACTACGCTTCCCCCCATCGAAGGCTAACAACAGCAAGGCCAAAACGATCAAAATATAGGTTGGCCATTGCTCCGGCGACAGCCGCTCTCCCAATAGCCAACCAACAGCAAATACCAATAGCGGCTCTAAATACCCCATTAAACCAAACAAGCTTAGCGGCAAACGGTTAGAAGCCGCTAAAAATAGCAGCATTGGAATTGTACCCGCGATCCCCAAACCCAAATAATAAATCCAAGGGTAATCGACAAATAGCGTTAAGCTGGTTTCCGCAGACCAAACCGGGGGCAGATTAAAACACAAATAAGCAATGGCCAGAGGCAACAACAATAAGTTATCAATAGAGAAGGCAATATGACCCGGCAACGCATATTTACGACGTAACATAAAATATAGCGGATAACCAAACGCCACCAACAACATCACCCAAGACAAGCCTTCCGCGAGCAGGTAAGCATAAGCAACCCCGCCGCCAGCCAGACTCACCGCAGCCCACTGCATTGAGTTTAAGTTTTCCTGATAAACAAAACGCCCGACCAATACCAAAATTATAGGTAACGAAAAATAGCCGAGCGCAACAGCCAAGGTTTGACCGTTAGCCGGAGCCCAAATAAACACCCAGAACTGCATGCCAACAAGCAATGCAGATGCCCACAAACGAGGCCATGTTCGCCAATCGAGGAGCAGCCTCACTAAGCTTGGCAGCTGACCCGTAAAGCTGAGCAACAGCAGCATAAGACCACTACTCCATAGAATTCGTTGCGCAGCTAACCAATTTCCACTATGAGCTTCAAGTGGAAAAAAATGAATATACCAAGGCAAAAAAGCAAACAGACAGGATGCCAATGCAGAGCAGGCCAAGCCAAGATATAGTTGCGAAGAGGGGCGTCCATTCACCAGAATTACAGCTCAATAATCAAACATGGACACCGATTAAGCAGTAAATATCGGCCTACCGCAAGCATTTTAGTCAACATCAAACTATCGCTGCCTTGGTAAAGTATCGCTTAAGTTAAACGCCTTGAGACTGTATATATATACAGCCTTATTGATAGGCGCTATAATTGGCCCTCTTAAATAGTCGCTTCATGGGAGGTTACGGTGTTAAATCAAATTGAACCAGGGATCAGAGCGTTAGTCGAAGCGTTCATCCAATCAGACAAGCCAAATCCGTCAACTCTGCCGATTAGCCAGAGACGACAAGGATATATCGAAAGCACGGTATTAGCTGGCGATGGTCCAGAAATGTATCAGGAGTTTGTTGACCAGCTTGACCAAATAACCCTTAAGGTATTTAAACCCTCCAATGAGGCCTCGCTCCCCATTACACTTTACTTTCACGGGGGGTGCTTCATCAGTGGTGGTTTTAATACTCACCAGCAACAACTCCGGCAATTAGCTCAGCTCTCTAACAGTATTGTAGTGTGTGTCCAGTATCGACTAGCTCCCGAACATTGTTATCCGGCAGCTCATGATGACGCCTATCAGGCTGCACAACTCATTCGTCTGCACGCTCAAAAATACGGCGGAGATCCAAAGCGGATCGTCTTTGTTGGCGATAGTGCTGGCGCTCACTTGGTTTTAGTGACCAGCTTAAGACTAAAAACGCAGGCCGATTGGTTGCCAACTCAGCAAATTCTTCTATACCCCATGCTTGATGCTTATGGGCAATCAGCAAGCTACCAACAATATGGAACAGACTTTGTGATTACAGCAGCCATGTTGTTGTCTGGATTTGAACTTTATTTGGGCAATTCTGGGGTCACAAAAAATCACCCTGAAATATCGCCTTTGCTACGCGAAGATCTCTCAGGTTTGCCGCCAACGTCTATTGTGACGGCAGAATTCGATCCCCTAAGAGATGAAGGGGAGCAGCTCTATAAAAAACTTGTCGCCAATGGCGTCGAAGCCTACTGCGAACGCTATTTAGGGGTCATTCACGGTTTCTTTCAACTGTCGGCTGTTAGCTCATCGGCTCGCAAATGCCTTGAAAACGTCGCCAGCCAAATCGCCCGTTAAACCGGTACAAGTTCTCGGCAAATTCGAATCAGCGCTAAGGCGCTGATATCTGTATTTTTATGTGCTTTTGATTGTCTTCAATGACGGTTTAGCATTTAATCATCAATAGACTATCGATACTGAATCGGAACGATGATGAAGATTGTACTTGCCGAAGTTAGACCTGAAGATCAGGCCGCCATTTTACAACTAGGTGAATCGGTAAACGAGGCAAATGTTGTGCCCTACTTAAATCCACAAGGGCAGCAAGAAATGCGTATTGCACGCGTCAAGGATATCACTCAAGCAAGCGATCCCAAGATTTATTGCAGCCTCAAGGCCTTAGTGGACCAGCGCTTAGTTGGCTATATTGCATGGCGACATGGCAATTACATTGCTCAGCTCTATGTGAGATCAGAATACCAAGGTTATGGAATTGGCAGACGCCTAGTGGAGGGCATGTTAGCGCGCTGTTCAGCCGAGTCAATTCAACTCAAAGCCTCGGTGAACGCTTTGGGTTTCTATGAAAAATTAGGATTTAAGCCTCTCTCCACAGAGCAAAGTCGTAATGGTATACGTTTTGTACCAATGGAATTAAAACTCAACCCAGAGACCCCCCTCCCCCATTCAAAACGAAAAGCTGACGACAGATGAACACTCTTTTCTCTTAGGCCACAGCTTATTGAATCGAACAGAAAATCGAAAATAGGACAACCATCTAAAGCACTCATTTATTTATATTCGAGTGACAGCTCAAGCCATTAATAAATAAGAACTAGGATGGATGTCCATTTGTTTTAATTTACTTTTCCTTTATTTGTGATTCAAATTGAACAGCAACTAATCATATATTGGGTGTAACGTATTAAATGCCGAAAGACAAAACTCCCCCGGATCGTTGAAACGTCGATTCTGATTAAGGGCTGATATAGCCGCCATTTCTTGCTCTGATAATTCAAAATCAAATAGCGCAATGTTTTCTTTAAGTCGTTCCAATTTGCTACTTTTAGGAATAATTGTACATCCGCGTTGAATGTTCCAACGCAATACCACTTGCGCAGGCGTTTTTCTTAAACGTTTTGCAGCAGCTTGAACCACATGTTGTTCTAATACCGTTTCATTTTCACCTGCCATACCTAATTCTAAATATGACAAAGCGCCTAAAGGGGAAAAAGCGACCACATCTATATTGTAATTTTTACACATCGAAATTAAGCGTTGCTGCGTATTATAAGGATGCGATTCAATTTGCAACACCGAGGGTTTAATCCGAGAATAGCTCATTAGGTCATGTATTAATGCCGAATTATAATTACAAACCCCAATCTCTTTGACTCGTTTCTCATCAACAAGTTTTTCCATTGCTTGCCAAGTTTGCTGAAGCGAGACAGCTGCAAGACTCATCGTTGGAGATTCATCATCGGTGTTAAATAACCATCCTGGTGGATATCGTTCAGCAAAAGGTATAAAAGTTTGTGCAATGGGGAAATGAATTAAATATAAATCAAGGTAATCCAGACCCAAATCTTCCAGCGATTTCTCTAATGCAGGTTTTACATGCTCCGGGGCATGGTAGGTATTCCATAGCTTAGAGGTAACCCATAGCTCTTCACGCGTGCATAAGCCATCTTTAAGAGCCATTGCTATACCTTGCCCAACCTCTTTTTCATTACCGTAATCACAAGCGCTATCTAAATGTCGGTAACCGGCAGCGATCGCGTCATAGACCGTTTGGGCACAATCCTTGATGGCAATTTTCCATAGTCCTAAACCAACTTTTGGCATCGTTGAAGTAAACATAACACCTCCTTAGAAATTAATTCACCATAACAAATAAGCAATACTAAGTAAAACTGAATTAAAAGCTTAAATTTACTTACAATTTAGTGTGAAAATTTGTTACCGTACGTAATTATAAGGCATATAAAGAGAATGTAATGACTCAAGACGAACGCCTACTCGCACAACATGCATTACTGTTAAAGGCTAAAAAACTAACGACAGAACAGATCTGTCTGCACTTCAACATATCTCGAGACTCCGCTAGACGCGATTTAATCAAACTTGGTGAGTTGGCAGATGTGCAACGTATTCGAGGAGGAGCAATATTAGTTCCTGTGCAAGAAAGCACATTACCTTACCTGCAACGTGAACAATTGAGCGACCGTAAACTGGCAATTGGCGAAGCCGCCGCACATTTAGTGAATGAAAATGATTTTATTATTGTCGATAGTGGAACAAGTTTAACGGCGATGGCGACATATTTAACCAACCCAGCAACGGTGGTCACCAATTCTATCGATTGTTTAGCGGTACTCGCGGATAAAGAAAGTATTCATGTTCAACTATTAGGTGGAAAACTAAATCACTACCACAGGGCAATTTTAGGACCCAAGGCCGTTAAGCAACTATTAGAATATCAAGTTAATAAGGTATTTTTAGGGGTATGCGCACTGTCTGAATCTGGCTTATCAACCTCGAGTGAAGATGAAGCAGATATCAAAAAAGCGATGATTCAGCAGGCACAACAGTTGATCTTAGTTTGCGACAGTAAAAAATTTGAACAGCAGAATTTCCACCATATTTGTGGTTTAGATAAAGTCGATATGGTCATCACCGATCAGCCTCCCGGCCAAAACTTACTCAGCGCCTTTGAAAAACAGGGAATAGAACTTCTGGTCGTTAATCAGACAAGCAAAGGGAATAACAATGAACAATAAAATAAATACCCGTGTGATTAAAACGGCGATCGTTGGCTATGGCTTCTCGGCAAAAACCTTCCATCTTCCTTTTATCGATACTCGACCCGAATTCGAAGTCTCGGCAATTAGCAGCAGTCAACGCAATATAGTTCAACAGGAGTGGCCGCATGCGGAGCATTATTTTACCGCGGAAGAGATGTTGCAAAATAGTGAAGCCCAGTTAGTGATTATTACAGCTCCGAATGATGTGCATTTCTCACTGGCTAAATTGGCATTGGAAAATAATAAACATGTTCTATTAGAAAAACCCTTTGTAACTAAAATCGAGGATGGTGAGACTTTGATCCGTTTAGCAGAAGAGAAAAATCTGCTATTAAGTGTTTACCACAATCGCCGTTGGGATGGTGATTTTCTAACTATAAAAAAATTGATTGCAGAAAACAAACTGGGTCATATCAAACATTTTGAATCCCACTTTGATCGTTTTAGACCAAACGTTCGCCAACGCTGGCGAGAACAAAGCCAAGACGGCGGCGGCATATTATTCGATTTAGGCCCCCATTTAATTGATCAGACTTTACAACTATTCGGCTTACCAGAAGCAGTAACAGCGCAGTGCAAAGTAATGCGAGAAGGCTCGACTAATATCGATTATTTTAACTTAACCCTGCATTACCCAGACAAACTTGCGCGATTAAACGCCTCATTATTTTCTGCAGGTCCCAACTTACGTTTCAATGTTCAAGGGGATCGAGGGAATTACATTAAATTAGGTTTGGATCCACAGGAAGAGAGATTAAAAGCAGGTGTACTGCCTAATACAAGGGACTGGGGTAAGGAAAACCAAGACCAATGCGGCCGTTTATACTTTGAAGCATCATCCCAAGCAGAGGTAACCGAGTGTGGCGATTACCAACACTTTTACCAGCAACTGGCCGATGCGATTCGTAATGGAACGCCGCCTCCGGTATCCGCAGAAGATGCATTGTGGAATATTCGACTGATTGAATTGGCAATGGAAAGTAGTCGTTTAGGTAAAACAATGAAGGTTGAATGATGAGTACCGATAATATATTGCCTGATTTATTACTTCAGGAAAGCGAACTGCAATTTGAACGATTTAATAATCAAACTGCATGGCAGTTAGGTTGCAAATTGAAAGAGCTCGCTGAAGCAAAAAATGTTCTTATTGCCATTGAAGTATATGCCTTTAACCAGAATTTATTCAGTTATGCGATGCATGGCACCCAGCTGGATAATCAACATTGGATAAAACGAAAACGACAAACTGTTTTGCGATTTGGTCACAGCTCATACTATGTTGGTCAATACAACCAAGCTAAAAATAGAGCCTTTGAACAGCAGGCACATATTAATGCATATGAATATTGCGCGCATGGTGGAGCATTTCCACTTAGGATAAAAGATTGTGGTTTGGTTGGTGTCGTAACTGTCTCTGGCCTCCCAGAAGAAGAGGATCATCAAATGGTCATTGATGCTCTCACAGGTTTAGTTAAGTAGTTAAACCCTAGGATATACGAATTTATTATAGTGATGGCAAGACTAAAAATGGAAGGATTTCTCCCATTAGCCGTATCTGAACAGCTCACCGTCGTGAATTGGCAGAGCAATCTAGTCATCTGCTGTCTCTATTTAAATTCACACGCAACGGAATATTTTTCTTATTCAAATCAGCGTTGCAAAGTGAGCCATTGGCTCAGTTAGGGCAGCCTTTCATTCATAGAGTTACGATGGGTGTCTAGCTATCTTTTAAGGCGTAACGCCGTTCACCCAGCCTTAGCCAAACTCGCCTTGTGAAAAGTAACAAGGCCTTGGCCCCGCCAACATCAATACCGTTATTTACTATAGAAGGGAGCATCGGGCTTGTTCAACACCCGAATAAGGTGGCGGCTACGCGACACCTATTCTTATTTGTAGGTGTTCAGCCCGCAAGCCATAAACTTACCATTAGTGATAACCAAGTTAAACCGTACATTATAAAGCTCGGATTTTTCGACTTTATATTGAGGTGTATAAAAAGAAGTGTAAACGCCACTCCAATTACACCTGAGAGAAAGCCATTGATATGAGAGCTTTCAACACTCCCAAATACTTTTATAGGAACTAATACAATGACACAAAAAATAGCTAAATATATTGTTGATTTCACTATTTGATCTCTAAGAAGATCGTCAGGATCAACTAACGCGTTCTTTTTTGAACGGAATAGCTCTTTCATAATTTGAACAATTTCTCTATCAGCTTCTGTCATATTATCGAGTACACCTAACGCTAAGTAGGCCGCACGTGCGGTCTATCCCATTCAATGAGCGCGCGTCCTATCACAAAAAACATGATCTTCATCACGTTCGCTCATCAATTTATGATTTGATATTAACCCATTGTCTACCTTAGTTTTTTACTCGGAATCAATCAATTAAATAAACTAGACACCCATTCTAAAAACAAAAACCTTTCATACTCTCGATAGCCAAGATTACGCTTTTAAATCCCATCATCTTCGCCGAGTAGCGCAAATGAACAAGGGAGCAAAGTTGAAGTCTGTTTGAGCGTAGCGAGTTACTTCAACGCCCTTGAGAATGAGCAACGCAGGGTTTAAGAAGATGCAGGGCGAGCTTTCTTTTTGCTTCGTTTTTCTTTGCTCGTCAAAGAAAAATGACGTCGCCGTAGGCGAAAGCTTTTACCCCGTTGCTAACACAGAACGGGGCGTGCGACGTGAAGTCGTATGAAGCGCTGTTCACCGCTTAACGAACGATAAAGTAGACACCCATTCTAAAAACAAAAACCTTTCATACTCTCGATAGCCAAGATTACGCTTTTAAATCCCATCATCTTCGCCGAGTAGCGCAAATGAACAAGGGAGCAAAGTTGAAGTCTGTTTGAGCGTAGCGAGTTGCGCAGGTGCTTGGCACTGAGCCAGCAAGGATAAAGATAATGCAGGGCAACCTTTGTTTTGGCTTCGCTAAGCTTGGGCCGTTAAAGCGTAATAACCTCGCCGCGAGGCGAAATTCTCGAATAAGAATGGTAAGTCTGCATACGGTCCTTCGTTATATTTACCCCCTAGCAATCATCAAACAGCAATTCTAAGTATCAAAATAAAACATTAGGCAAAATAATAGCTATTTTTACCCCTTCGTTTCGCAACATACATCGATTCGTCGGCCGCTTTAATTAAGCACTCAAGGTCGTTGCCGTGCTCAGGATAAAAAGCAATGCCAATGCTTGCGCCAATCTCCGCCTGACCATTGTTTAAGGCATAAGGCTTGGCAAGTGTTTCAATTATTTTACTGGCCACCTTGGCTGCTTGTTGTTCGGTATGGCTATCCATTTGCACAATAATGAACTCATCACCGCCTAGCCGAGCGATAAAATCTGATTTACGCAAGCTCAACTTCAAGCGCTCGGCCACAGCTTTTAACACTTCATCACCTGCATCATGACCATAGGTATCATTAACGGTTTTAAAATCATCCAGATCAATGAACATTAAAGTTAAACGCTGCTTCACTCGGGCCGCTTGATGGATCAACAACGCGACATTTTCCTGCATTAGATGTAACGACGAAAGCCCGGTAAGCGCATCGTAATGCGCCATTTGTCGAAGCTGCTCCTGTGCTTCTTCGGCAACTGTCAATGCCAGATGCAACTCGGTAATATCGTATTCAACGACCAGTAATAAAAAATCCCCACTGAGCGGGTGACGAGTGATGCGTATATCTAAAGTATGGGTGCGTTTTCCCTGGCTGGTATTCATCACATATTCCCAGCGCCCACCTTGCTCTTTTAATGCCTGCTCACGACAACGTTCACCTTCTTTGGGATCAGCAAAGCGCGCCGCGAAAGTAGACCCGTCGTTGACGATTTCACTATGATTGAGGTGTTTATAAGCTTCTGTCGCCGCGGGATTTTCGATCACCACCTCACCAGCCTGGGTAAAACTGGTGACCAGCACCGTGGTATAACGCATTGCTTCAACCAGTAGTAAGTTTTCTGGCTCAGCCCCCAGGTCGACCTCTTCGTTAATAAAAGCAATAATGGCGCGATGTTTGTCCGGGCCGACTAATACCGCGCGATGCATCATATGTAAGGTTTTAGGTTTACCGTTGGGATAAGTTGTCCACGGATCAACGGTTAAGCCATTTTTTGCCGCTAATTCAAAAGTTTGGGCAGTACGTTCTCGGGCACCTTGAGTATCCCCCGACAAATCTTTGGCAATCAGTTGGCCAAGGTTTTCCAGGCCCCAAAAACGGACCGCCGCCGAGTTCCCCCACCACCAACCGTGCTTATCCAGATCAAATATCCAAACAACGTTAGGAATAAGTTCGTATAGAGGCAACTCGTCATGAGAGCGGATATGAGGTAAGTGACTATATTTTTCGTTCATCGATATTCACAATGTCCAGGTTGAGACGACTGAATAATGTTGCTTAAAACGAATGAGCTTGTGACTCCTTCATTCTAACTCGAGTTCTCTAATACGCGACTCAATACAAACTCGGTGCGGTGCGGTGTTCTGTTTTATCAATAAAATACCAAATGCTTTTTAGTCGCTCAATGCTGCACTTATCGGCGATACCAACGGCAAAATATGATATCGCTTGTTCAGCATTGACCGAAGCCATAAATGCCCTAGAACTCCACAAGCTGTGGTGACTTAAAGCTTAGCCATTAGTGAAGAACGGGTTGCTTCGCCTGTGAAACATGATCGCGACTCAAAGGTACGTTCACCGCCATTTCTTGCCATTGTTGCTGCATCTGTTGATAAGGACTTAAGCCAGAATGACGCTGTGCAAAGTCATTTAAAATAACTCCCCAACGAAACTCTTCCATTTGCTGCTTGGGCACACCGCCTTCGCGCTGAGCCATTGCCAATACCAAACCTTTCACTTTATCAAGTTGCGGGGTGATCGGGTGATTGACCCCTTCGGTGACCATGATATTCTGAAAATCAGCCAGCATTCGCTGTTTTAAACACGCGGCTTCATCTTCTTCCAGATCCGCCACGGCGATCGCTTCTGTTAATAAGCGCAGCTGTAGAACCCGAGAAAAATGCAGGTAATCCGCTTGGCATAAATCAAAGAATAATATGACGTAGCCACTATTTCGCTCAATCACGGCCAAACACTCGTGGTCACCAACAGCAAAAGCATGAGCACTCCAGCGATGTCGGAAAAAAGCATGCTCTAAGGAAGGAAATGCCCGTGGTAAGCTGGCTTGCACATTTTCACTGATCTGTATTTCTATCATAATTTGCTCAATCCTGATGTTAATCATCTTGATTGAGCAAAAACAGTGCCAGCAGCTAGCGTCAAAAAATTAACGGCGATTAAGCCAGCTCGGCTAGGACCTCGCTAAGGGACAAGCGGATCTCATGATTCAATAGCTTAAGCTGCTCGCTAGGGGGGATCAGATCGGGAACTTGATACACTTGCATCCCGGCAGCCACCGCTGCACGCACGCCATTATCTGAGTCTTCAAAGGCCAGACAATGCTGTGGATCTACCGCCAAACCCTGCGCTGCCTTAAGGAAAATCTCCGGATGAGGTTTACTATACGTGACTTCACAACCGGTTGAGATATGATCGAAAAACTGACGGATCCCCGCATGCTCCAATTTCTTTTCTGCCGTATCTCGGGCCGATGAAGTGGCCAGCGCTACCGGAATCGATTCAGATTTAAACCATTGCAACAAAGCCAGCGCCCCAGTTTTTAAAGGAACTGCTTGATGCATCACAATTGCATGATACTTAGCTATCCAACAAGCCCGTAACTGGTCATAAGGGAGGTCTTGGCCGTAGCCTGCACATAAGATTTTTTTAATCTGTTGTGCATTAGTCCCAATAATTTGTAAGTAAACGGACTCTTTAAATTCGATACTCAACTCGGCGCAAGCAGCTGCGAAGGTATCGTACGACACCCGCTCACTGTCGAGTAATAAGCCATCCATATCAAATACAGCGGCGCGATAAGCCATAGTTTTTTCCACTTTGATTACTCGCTAATTGATGAGGGTAAATATTGATTGGAGCAATACCATAGCAGCGATACTTAACAATCTACAGTATTAAGTATCGCCAAAATGTCAGTTCTAAAAGAATAGATGCGCCATCAACGCAATCAACGGCAAGGTGACTAGGGTACGAATTAAAAATATCGCAAACAACTGCCACAATTTCACCGGCAACTGGCTCCCCATAATTAAGGCACCCACTTCCGATAAGTAAATCAACTGCGTCACCGACACTGCGGCAATCACAAAACGGGTGATATCGGCTTCGATAGATGCGGCAAGAATCGAAGGAATAAACATATCGGCAAAGCCTACCACCAAGGTTTCTGAGGCCCGTGCGGCTTCTGGCAATTGCAACAACTCTAATAAAGGAATAAACGGCTTGCCTAAGTAAGCAAAAATAGGGGTGGTATCTGCAATCACTAAGGCGACGGTTCCCACAGCCATAATTACCGGTAATACCCCAAGAACCATGTCTAATACGTTGTGCAGCCCTTCTTTAAGCAATTGTTTTGGATGACTGGCTCGGCCCGCTTGATGCCGCGCTAAGCTATATGCCCAAGCAACGCTGCTATAGCCTTCGGGAAGCACTTCACTATTTTTCTGGCGCTGACTGCCATCGATGAACTTATCACTAAAGCCCGACAGGGGTGGCAAGCGCGGTACAATGACCGCAGCTGCAACACCAGCGACACACACGGTTAAGTAAAAGGGCGCAAACATGTGCTCCAAATTAACCTGCGCTAATACCACCAAACTAAAGGTAATCGACACCGCCGAAAAGGTTGTCGCTATCACGACGCCTTCACGCTGAGTATAGTGTTTGTCTTCATATTGTTTGTTGGTCAACAAGATCCCGACACTGCCATCACCTAACCAAGATGCCATACAATCTACGGCGCTGCGGCCCGGCAGCCCAAATACCGGACGCATCACCTTGCTCAGTAAAGTGCCCACAAACTCTAGCAAGCCAAAATTCAACAAGAGTGGTAATAACAAGCCAGCGAAAATAAATACACTGAGTAGTGTGGGTAGTAAGTCTCCTAAAATGAGTCCACCAGTATCACCCGACCAAATCGCCTCGGGGCCTATCTTGAAGGCACACAGCAATACTAATACCCAGCCCAGCATTCGGATCCCATACCAAGCCTTTGAGACCTTAAACAGAGACGTTAATAAGGCATTTTTACCCAACCAACGCGGCTTGGTAAGCAAGGTATAAGTCGACATGATGGCACTAATCGTAATAAAACCCACGACCAGCCATAAGGCGCTATCGCCCAGGCCTGCTACCAAGCTTTTTGCCAAGATAGCCACCGGAATCGTGTAAGAACCGTTATAAGGCAGCGGTAGCATGAACAAAAAGATCCCCAGCAAAGACGGTAAGATAAACTTCCAAGCTGGGATTTGAGTTGAGGGGATGGTTTGATCGGAATCAGGCACGCTGAGCGCCTCCACGTCACGCATATAAAATCACTCTATTAAGCTAAATGTGTTGTTATATTCACAGGAGATGAATATATATTTTCGCGGGAGAATACCTGCAAAACACTAGCCATTCAAGATTTTTAAGCTGCTTTTTTGACTTAAAGCAAAATCATAAACTAGATATTGAACCAGACACCTCTTACTAAAACCAATTCCTCTAAAGTGGTTTTTGGCTTATATATCAAACCAATGCCATCGCAAGCAATGCTGCACACAAATCAATGATGTGGTTTTAGATAAGGCTGCAAAACTGTAGCCCCAAAACGACACAAGGCGAGCTTGAGCCATCGAGGTAGCTGCGCGCCTTAATCGATGGGATATCATGCGTACTAGAGGAAATCTTCACCACGAAAATTATGTTCAGCCAAGCGTGCTTGCCCAAGGTAGTGAGTGATAATCAATTGCCGAGAACTCGAATTGGTTTGAAAACGCAGCTTCGGACTGTCCTGCCACAGGCTATCTTCAGCACGTCGCCACAAAATTTCATCGGCTTGTAATTGGCAATAATAGCTTTGAGTTTGGCCATGTTTGCTTAGTCGCAATTGCCATAAGGGAGCTTGACTGCGATAAATACTGACTTGTTTTGGAGCCACCGAGGCCATGCTCGCGATGCCTGCTTGGCATACTTGCTCTGGCCGAAAGCCGGTTAAGTTGGGTTTTGCAGCCAAGAAAAACCAGCCGAAAATACAGAGCACTAGAATTTTGACTATTTTCATGCGAGCACGACTCGTTGAATAAAACTGGCTAATAGCGCATTACTCTCTGGCGTTTCCTGAACTCGGCTCAATACTTGCTGCAAATGCTGCTCCCCCTGCGTGTACTGATGTTTAAATTGGCTTAACCGCTCAACCAAGATACTGCGATTCACTTCAGGATGAAACTGAGTTGCCCAAAACGGCGCCAGTTTGTGCTTAAAGGCATGCAAACATTGTTCACTATAAGCCAATACTTGACAACAGTCCGGTAAACAAAGTGCACTATCTCGATGGACCGATACCGCCAAAAACGGATCTGGAAGTTCTTTAAACAGCGGGTCTTTGGCTGCGGCTCGGTGAAGATGAAGCGCCAAGGTTCCCATTTCAAAACCTTGCGACTGGTGATGAATTTCTCCTCCTAAAGCTAATACCGATAACTGAAAGCCAAAACAAGAACAAAAAGTCGGAAGCTGTCGCTCAATACAGGCGAGTAATAAACCTTGAATGGCGGATACAAAAGGATAACGCTGCGGTTGCAGCACGCTGGCTTCACTAGAGCCGCCCACTAATACCGCATCCACATCAAGTAATACTCGTTCGTCAAAATGAGCTTGCTCAAAGACATTCAGCACGCGAAATTGCGCCGCTGGTACGCCACAAAAATGGCTAAAACTAGCGAGTTCTTCGATACGTGTATTCAAATCATCGCGAATTTGAATCAACAAAATCGTTAATTGCTCTGCTGATCGATTCATCTATCACTCTAGTTATACGAACATGAGGGATCACTGTGTCTTCCCAAACCCATACGGCGTCTATTTAATCATAGTGCTTCCCCCTCATTTAAGCGACGCGGCCAAATCATGAACCTAAGGCTTGTTGAGCATTGATGAATAATTTTAGCGCCATGTCTCGCTTCTTTATACGAAGGAAGAAACGCTAACATGCAATGATGAAAATGCCCCCCTAATCACAAGCTAGAAAACAGCGACAAATACTTTGGTCTAGAAGCGGGCTAAAGCAACATCCTCTACATCAACAAATACTCACCGCATTTCAGCAGCAGATGATTTTTATCTTGATTGCTGCAAATTAGACTTATTTAAGCTAGTCTTAGGGGCAAGTTAAAGGCCATATTAGGAAGCGCTTTATGCATGAACGTCGCCAATTTTTGCGAGTATTATTTGACCGCCCAGCCTCTCTCAACCACGGAGAGCAATTTTGGTCATGTAAACTATTAGACTTATCTCTGCGTGGAGCTCTGGTTACGCTCCCCCAAGACTGGGATGAACAATTAAGTCAACTCACGCTTAGCTTTAACTTAACTGACATGGCCGTTGAAGAACTGACCATTACCATGGATGTAGAAGTAAAACATCTACGAGACAAACAGCTAGGCTTACGCTGTCTTCATCTTGACTTAGAAAGCGCCAGTCACCTTAAACGCCTGATTGAACTCAATTTAGGTGATGATGAACTGCTACACCGAGAGTTAGAACACTTAGTTGCACAACCGATAGAAGCGGATTAAACCGCTTCTAAAGCTTCAACCAGCTTAGCAACCGCTATCACCTCAAGTCCCTTAATGGCTACTTTGGGTCGATTTGCCAAAGGGATTATAGCGCGTTTAAAACCATGCTTAGCCGCTTCATTTAGCCGTTCTTGACCATTGCTCACCGGTCGAATTTCACCCGATAAGCCCACCTCACCAAAAACCACTAAATCACGAGGCAAGATTTGATTACGAAAACTCGAGACCATTGCCACCAACAGGGCTAAATCGGCACCAGTTTCGGCAACTCTCACGCCACCAACAATATTGGTAAATACATCCTGATCCGACATCTGAACCCCCGCATGGCGATGCATCACGGCCAGTAACATCGCTAAACGGTTTTGCTCAAAACCCACTGCAACCCGTCGCGGATTAGCCATTTGGCTATAGTCAACCAAGGCTTGGATCTCCACCAACAGCGGACGAGTCCCCTCCCATACCACCATCACCACCGAGCCAGGTGCGGGCTCTTGACCTCGCGATAAAAAAATTGCCGAAGGGTTGGAAACTTCCCGCATCCCCTGCTCGGTCATCGCAAACACCCCTAACTCATTAATCGCTCCAAAACGGTTTTTGTGGCCGCGCAAGGTACGAAAACGCCCATCGGCATCACCTTCTAACATAATCGAGCAATCGATGCAGTGCTCCAACACTTTAGGCCCTGCCAAAGAACCATCTTTGGTCACGTGTCCTACCATAAACATCGCTATATGGTGTTGTTTGGCAAAACGAGTCAACCAAGCGGCACTCTCTCGAACTTGACTAACGCCTCCGGGAGCCGACTGAATATCTGCCATATGCATCACCTGGATCGAATCAATAACCATCATTTTAGGTTTAACTTGTAAGGCGATTTGACCAATTTGCTCAACACTGGTTTCGGCTAACAATTGCAGTTTGTCTTTCGGTAAGCCCAAACGTTGGGCTCGCAAAGCGATTTGTTGAAGCGACTCTTCACCAGTGACATACAAGGTAGTCATATGCTGAGCCAAGCCACACATGGTCTGCAGTAACAAAGTACTCTTCCCGGCACCTGGACTGCCTCCAATCAAAGTGGCACTTCCCGGCACAACGCCACCGCCAAGAACCCTATCAAACTCAACAAATCCAGTCGAAAAACGTGGTAATTCAGCTAAATCAATACTGTCTAAGGTTTGAACCTTACCGACACTGGTCCCTCCTGCGTATCCGCTAAAGCGGTCATTACGCGCAGGCGCAGCACTTAAACGGACTTCACTAATGGTATTCCAGGCTTTACATTCACCGCATTGACCTTGCCAGCGCGGGAAGTCAGCACCACAGTCGTTACATACATAGGCCGTTTTCACTTTTGCCATTTCGCCCCCTAACCACAACTCAGTGCAAAAATATCATTAAAAAACCTTGCCTTAATCCGATCTGAAGGCACAATCTTTGCTAAGTGTAAAGACTCAGCCAAAGATTTGACAGTAAAACCAATCAGTAAGGAAAAATACCCAGACCAATGCCACATACTAAGGGCTATGCATTAATCGAACGTTTATTACCACTCATGGGCAGCAAAGATTTTAACCAAGTGTTTAATCGCGCGACTCAGGAGCTGTCAAACAATGAACGCTTCTTACTAAAAATGGAAATGCAACGCTTGTCGGCTCCTTGCCAACGATTGGTCGATTTACGAGATAAAGTAGACGGGGAATGCGGCGAATTTACTTACCAAGGTAAAACCCATTACCTAGATGAAGTCGCAATTAAAGTATTTAAACAACAACTCCAGCTTTATCAAAATCAATACACCTTAGGTATTTTTGAAAAACTGCAAAGCACCGAAAATAACTTTAAGGTGATGCAGCAAAAAAACATCAGCCCTCAGCAAGCAGCGGCTCGTAAACCTAAAATGGTGGAGGCCAGAGCAATACGTTTAGGCCACTACATTGGCCGCAGTGAAGAGCGAATGCACCTCACAGCTCCCATTAAAATGGCGACCTTAAACGGCGAACAATTTGATGCTCGAAGCTCCAATATGTCGGTCTCGGGCTTACGGGTTCAGGTTGACCCTAAGCGAGCCTATACTCTAGGCGAACACTATTTAGTTTACTTCACCGGTTTGGAAAAAGAGTTTGCCAATCGGGTTCTCAGCGCGGGAACTGAATATCGAATCGTAGGAATTGACCAGAAGGATCAGAAAAAGTGGTTACGAATGACCGTGATCGATCCCAGCGAAGAGTTTAACCACTTTTTTAGTACTTTCTTGCGCTCATACCGGGGGCGCTACCGAGTTGATGTGGATAATATCACCGCGGCGGTCATCACCAAAGGCTACGAACAATATTTGATGCCGCGACTCAGCAGTGTCCCGCTATATTTTACCGGTCAAACGCCACCGCAACTAACTTATGTTTTAGCCACGCCGAACAATTTAGAACTGTTGTCTTACTGGCGAGATGAAACCAATACCAGCCATTTATCCCAGCTATTTCATCATCCGCGAATGATGCGTTATCAGGCAATAAATCAAGGTGAAAGCCTGATTTATTGCTTTACCCATACCACCAATAACAAGTTGTTCTTTTATTCTGCCAGCAGTGAAGAACTCGCAGAACACCCGGAAATTCGCGCGCTCTACTTCGCCTTTGGCTGCCGTAAGCCAAGCTGGAAAGTGTTTAGATTTCAGTGGCAAAAAGCCCAAGCGAGCGATGCGCAAGTGAGTACTCCCTTGCCTAGAAAAGATTCTGCTATTGAACAAGAGCGGGTTGCCAATGCCCTTGAAAATTTGAGTGTGGTCGGCTTATTAAGTGATATCACCGGGGCAGATAATGGCAGCGATTATCAGCAGAACTACCCCTTAAACGATAACCCCAATAAACTGGCTTTATTCAACCAAACAAAACAATCAATTACCGCTTTTGAGCAAATTAGCTACAAGTATATGCAGCTGCGTAAAGAAAATCGCTACCAATACCGCTCTCTGGTCGAGGTTGAACACCGAGGCCTTATAGAAAGTGGATGGGTGGTCGATTTCTCGCTCGGCGGAATGAAAATCCAAGTTGAAACACCTCTGGATTTCAATCCTGACGATCACTTGAACTTGGCTCTCCCTCAATTTCAAAAACTAGTGAAAAGTTTTAATTTAACCCAGCTCAACTACCAGGTGGTTAACTGTAATACCAGCCATACCATCTACAACTTAAAAGCGGTGGATACAAAAGGGAAAGTACATCAAGGTCGAGGTTTCTTTAAACAATTAATCGATCATAACTTAGATAAACTACCACTGGTGCCAGAAGGAAGAAATATTTCGGGATTATCAGATGCGCTGCGACAACTTGTTTGTGCGCCGCTCTTTTGCCGAGCCTTATACATTAATAAGATCCCTGGCAATCTGGAAGTGGGCTGCGTTGCCTATGGCACGATCCCTCAGGCTAGCGATCTGCTACTCAATATTGATAAACACAAGCAAACTGCGGATTTAAGCCAATTTCTAGCCCATGAGAACCTTGGCTCACTTATTTCTTCACGCTTAAAAGACCATCGACCGAGTGATCCACCCGAACGCTTCGAGCTGATCGTCGTGCTCTCAAAAGATGGCAAAAAACTACTCAGCCAGCGACTCAGTAGTGGCTTTAAGTCAAGCCAACAACAACGAGAATTTATTCAGCTGAGTCTAGACCGCGGTCAGGTCCATGCCTTCTCCTTATTGTTATCACGTGTGGGCCGCCCAGATACCGAGTATATACAACGTGAACTAGACTACATTAGCAATTACGCCATCCATCGAGCCAAACAATTAGAAGATGAGTTATGGAGTGTTGCAGGTCTGATTGAGTTAACAGATATCAGTGCTGAAATAATGCAGCGCTTTCGCTTGAGTCGCGATTAACACGCCCCTATAGCGGAGCGTAATCGACGCGATACTTCATATAAAAAACGACGATAAAAATCGATGTTATGGGCCCGATAGCACTCAGTTCTATCGGGCAGGCATCAATCTCGCCGCAAGGATGCAGAGATATACAGGTTATCGTCTAAGCAATCAGCATTTTAGCGGCTTGTAGGATACATACCACCCCATCTAAATCGCTGTGTTTGACCGACAATTGCGCCTGCTCTTGTACCAAAGGCTTGGCATGAATCGCGACCCCAAAATCGGCAACTGCTAACATTTTCAAATCATTCGCCCCATCGCCTATCGCCATGGTTTGCTTAGCGCCATATTGCTGTTTTAGCTGGGCTAATACATCTGCTTTCACCTGCGCATCAACCACTCCACCAATCACTTCACCAGTGAGTCGTTGTTGTTCTATCGCGAGTACGTTGGCTTTCACATAGTCAAAACCTAAGTCACGTTGCAGCCGCTCAGCAAAGAAGGTGAATCCTCCCGAGGCGATGGCTACCTTCCAGCCCGCTTGCTGAACCGTTTTAATCAAGCACTCTAGACCCGGCATCAAGGGCATTTGGTCAGCCACCTGCTGTAAAATGCTTTGCGGCGCATCTTTGAGTAAGCCAACTCGACTACGCAAACTCTGCTCAAAATCTAACTCACCACGCATCGCGGCTGCAGTCACTGCACTCACCTGCTCTCCTACGCCAGCCAAGGCGGCAATCTCATCGATACATTCGATTTGAATCGTGGTGGAATCCATATCCATCAACACTAAACCGGGTTCACTTAAGTCTGGTAAACGATTTAAGACCACCACATCAAAAGCAAAGTCTTGTGCCTCTAGCTGTGTTCTACACCATTGCGCGTCGGCATCGCTACGTAACAAAACACAAATATTTCCTGCGGCAGGCATCACTCCGCAGAGCTGCAATGCTTGCTGCGACATGAAGCTTTGACTTAAGCTAATAAAATCACTAATCAGTAACTCTTTCGCCCAAGCCAAGATGTAACTACCAGTGAGACCTTGGTTAGTTTCCTGCAGGCCCAACTCGGGGCAAACTTGGTAGGGAAACTGTTTTAAAGAAAGAGACCACTGAGTTAAGGACTGCGGTAAGCGGTCTAGGCTATGAGGTGATTGCAAACTGATTCCTTGTTAATTACAAATGCGGCGCATCAAGATAGCGTATTGCTTTTTAGTTTGGCAAGCACCTACAATAGCTTTGACGATAAAAAAGAGGTTCGCGTGGCCAAATCAGCAGTAAAACGCTATCGATTCATTCAATTTTTCCAATTTGTTATTGCCATTGGGTGCTGCATTTGGGTTCTTTACGGCTATTTAGACTTAAAGCATAGCGGTGAGCAATTAATTGAAAATCAAACTGAAAAACTAGCGCGCTCACTCACTTCGCTAGCAGCCTTGAACGCAGCGGCTTTTATCGGAGAAGATAATCAAGCCGAACTCACATACTTGGTGAATGCCTTAGTCAAAGAACATTTTGTTAAAGACGCTACCATTTATGACCATCAAGGGCTCCGCTTAGCCCAATCACAGCAAGCACTGCCTTTAAGCAAGCTTCTCCCCTTAGCCGGAAGTAGCCATACACCCTTAGAGGGCCTCGGCAGACGCCCCTACATTGCTGAAATTAGAGGCCCGCAGGGAGAAACTTTAGGTTATTTACGGATT
This sequence comes from Agarivorans sp. QJM3NY_33, assembly GCF_050870865.2. Lineage (NCBI taxonomy): Bacteria > Pseudomonadati > Pseudomonadota > Gammaproteobacteria > Alteromonadales > Alteromonadaceae > Agarivorans > Agarivorans sp. QJM3NY_33. The sequence goes on along the minus strand of NZ_CP194039.2, from coordinate 910,995 downwards.
ACGCTAGAGCACACAACTCTATTAGCCGAAGCCAATACTTATGTGAGTGATGGTCAAGCACGAATGATGCTAATGTTTTTAATGTCGATATCCATCGGTTTTTTTCTTACTCGAGTACTCTCAAGAAAACGTCGTTTCGCGATGTTGCTACGGATTAATAACCGAGCACAACGCAAAAACAGTAAACAAGCGAAGCAACTATTGGCAAGCATCGCCGCCAGAAGCAGCAACAAGTAAAACTTAGGCTAATCATATATCAATGGAGAGTGCTTTGAAGCGGCTCGGCGAGCTTTGTGCTCCCGATAAAGTCGCTGTCCAAAAGCCGTCATTAAGGCGGTGTTCCTGTCCTTCAATCATCATCGATTGAGAATAAATTGAGAGTGCTTTGAGGACGTTCGATGGAAGTTGATTTTCCACCGTTATATCACCGCCAAAGCCTCTCTCAAAACCAACTTAAAGTAACGATTCTAAGGTAAGAATAATCATCTCATTGAAGGTTGTTTGGCGCTCTTCGGCTGTGGTTTGCTCGCCGGTACGAATATGATCAGAAATGGTCACCACACATAACGCCGCCTTACCACATTCTGCAGCAACACCGTATAAACCGGCCGCTTCCATTTCCACCGCATAAACATTGTGTTTTTCTAAAACATCAAACATATCAGGCTCTGGGCTGTAGAATAGGTCGGCAGAGAAAATATTACCCACTTTCGCATCAATGCCATGAGTCTTTGCACTATCCACCGCTGCGCGTAGTAAGTCATAATTAGCGATTGCCGCAAAGTCATGTCCTTTAAAACGGCTTCGGTTAACCTTGGAGTCAGTACACGCGCCCATGGCAATCACCACATCACGCAATTTAATTTGCTCGCTAACCGCGCCAGCACTTCCCACACGAATAATGTTTTCTACACCATATTGGGTATACAGTTCATGGGCATAAATAGAACAACTGGGGATCCCCATGCCCGAGCCCATGACAGAGACTCGTTTGCCCTTGTAAGTCCCAGTAAATCCGAGCATGTTACGCACACCTGTCACTTCAACAACATCTTGTAGATAAGTTTCCGCAATATATTTCGCACGCAATGGATCGCCGGGCATCAGTACCGTTTCAGCAAAATCACCAGGCTTAGCATTGATATGAGGGGTTGCCATATATTCTCCTAATAAAAGTTATGTCGACAGCAGCAAGATAAAGCCGTATTAGCTGCTAAAAATACTTATTCTTGTAAAAAACTACGTCCATATTGTAAGGCTGGTAAACCCATATAGTCGGCGATGGTTTGGCCTATATCAGCAAAGCTATCACGCTTCCCGACATTCTTAGCGGTCAAATTATTCCCAAAGAAAATAACCGGAATGTGTTCACGCGTATGATCGGTACCTGGCCATGTTGGATCACAACCATGGTCTGCGGTAAGTACCACGATGTCTTCATCACCAAGCTGTGCCAGCAGTTCAGGTAAACGCTGATCAAAATATTCTAAGGCTGCGGCATAACCTGCCACATCACGACGATGTCCATAAGAAGAATCAAAATCAACAAAATTGGTAAAAATTATGCTGTGATCCACTTGCCGAGCCATCTCGCTCAAAGTTAAGTCGAATAGCGCTTCAAGCCCTGTCGCCTTCACCTTACGGGTAATCCCCTGCTGAGCATAAATATCGGCAATTTTCCCAATACTAACCACTTCGCCACCCGCTTCAGCCATCTTATCTAATAAGGTAGGGGCCGGTGGTAAGACTGATAAATCACGGCGATTACCAGTACGAGCAAACTCAGCCGCATTAGCCCCAATAAAAGGACGAGCGATGACTCGACCAATGTTATAAGGGTCCACCAGCTCTCGAGCCAACTCGCATAACTTTAATAGACGCTCTAAACCAAAGGTTTCTTCATGCGCCGCTATTTGAAACACGCTATCCGCCGAAGTATAAAAAATCGGCTTACCGCTTGCCATGTGCTCTTCCCCTAAGCGCGTGAGGACCTCAGTACCAGAAGCATGGCAATTCCCTAAATAACCTGGCAGTTCAGCCCGTTCAACTAACTCATCCAGCAAACTTTGCGGAAAACTATTCTCTGTCTCGCTAAAATAGCCCCAGTCAAATAGTACCGGTACCCCAGCGATTTCCCAGTGCCCACTCGGGGTATCTTTGCCGCTAGACATCTCTGCGGCATAACCATAACAAGCCTCAAAATTAACCTTAGGATCTAAACCTGGTGGGTAAACACCGCCGCTGTCGGCACAAGCCTGGCCCAAACCAAGCCGATTCAAATTAGGCAATGTTAACGGCCCACTGCGGCCAATATCAGCCTTGCCTGCGGCACATTGCTCGGCAATATGTAGCATGGTATTGGCGCCTTGATCTCCAAATTTGTCAGCATCTGCACTGGCACCAATGCCAAATGAGTCCAACATTAAGATAATTGCACGTTTCATAAGATCTCCTTATTGCGGACCAATACGTTGATAAACCGGATGTTCCGCGACAACCGTTGTCGATACAGTCACGGACGACTCTATCGTGATAGCTTGCTGTAACAGCCTCGCTGCTGCTTCCCAAGAGGACTCGTCTTGCGCATGCAAGTAGAGTAAGCTTTGCCCTTGAATGATCTGAGCACCTAACTCGACTAAATCACTAATCCCAACACTATGATCGATGGCTGCACCAGCGACCGTTCTACCGCCACCTAAACTAACAACAACCATGCCTAATGCGCGGCAATCGATTTGTGTCACAATACCATCGCGTTCAGCAACAAGTGGTTTGATAAGCTTAGCCTTCGGTAAATATTGCTCACTACGTTGCACAAAATCATGCGGCCCACCAAGCGCTGCCACCATCATCGAGAAACGTTCTAAGGCAGCTCCCGACGAGAGACTTACCGCAAGTTTTTGTTCCGCTTGTTGCTGGCTACTGGCTAAGCCACTCGCTAACAACATCTCTACGGCTAAAGCCGTCGTCACTTGATGTAGACGCTGTGCCGAGCGGTCGCCTTTCAGGTAGCGTAAGGCTTCGGCCACCTCTAGCGCATTACCGGCACTGGGCGCTAAAGGCTGGTTCATATCCGTCAGCAAGGCGCAGCATTTCACCTCAGCGGCATTGGCAACCTGTACAATACTTTCGGCTAAACACTGAGATTGGGCGTAATCAGGCATGAATGCGCCACTCCCCACCTTCACATCCATGACCAAAGCATCGAGACCAGAGGCCAACTTTTTACTAAGAATAGATGCAGTAATCAACGGAATAGATTCAACGGTGGCAGTCACATCGCGGATCGCATACAAACGTTTATCGGCAGGAGCTAATTCTCCGGTTTGACCAATAATCGCAACCCCAACCTGTTTGACGATCTGTTCAAACTGCTGAGTCGTCGGGCTAATGGAGTAACCGGGGATAGCTTCAAGTTTATCCAGAGTACCGCCGGTATGACCTAAACCGCGGCCTGAGATCATCGGTACATGACCCCCACAAGCTGCAACCATTGGTCCTAAAATCAAGGAAGTTAAATCGCCAACCCCACCCGTTGAATGTTTATCGACCACAGGCCCAGGCAAGTCGAGATGCTGCCAACTGAGTACTTGACCAGAGTCACGCATTGCGCAGGTTAATGCAGTGGCTTCTTCAGGTTTCATCCCCTGAAAATACACCGCCATCGCAAAAGCCCCAACTTGGCTATCGCTGAGTTGACCACGACTGAGCCCATTCACCATAAATTGGATTTCTGCCAACGAGAGCGTTTTTCCATCTCGTTTACGTCGAATAATTTCTTGAGGTAGCAACATTAGCTTTCCTTAACCATCTTAGGGCTTAATAACCAGCGCCAGCTTCAGCCTTTGAGTCACCTAAAATCGTGGCTTGTAAAGCAGCTAATAAACTAGACGCGCCAAACCGAAAATGCGCTTGACTCAACCACTCATCCCCTAAGATCTGACGAGCAAGGTCAAGATAAATCTTGGCTTGTTCAGCACTTTTCACCCCACCAGCCGCTTTAAAACCACAGTTAGGATTAAATTTAGCGATGGCATTCAGCATCACTTTCGCAGCTTCTGGAGTGGCGTTCACTGCTACCTTGCCAGTTGAGGTTTTGATAAAATCGGCCCCAGCTTTTATCGCCAGCTCACTGGCTTTGGCAATCAAATCAGCTGACTTAAGTTCTCCACTTTCGATAATCACTTTCAGTTTCACCGCGCTGCCACAGGCTGCCTTACATTGAGCAACTAAGTCTGTTCCCACCTGTTGGTTCCCCGCCATTAAAGCTCGCCATGGAAAGACCACATCCACCTCATCGGCACCGTAAGCAACTGCGGCCTTAGTTTCAGCGACCGCTAAAGCGACATCATCTTCCCCCAGAGGGAAGTTAGTCACCGTCGCAATTTTTACTTCGCTGGCACCTTGTTCCGCTAATATGCGACGAGCAAAAGGAATAAATCGAGGGTAAATACATACCGCAGCAACTTGCCCTTGAGCTGAACTGGCTTGAGCACACAAAGCTGCGACACTCGCACGAGTGTCATCATCATTTAGCGTCGTAAGATCCATCAAAGATAGCGCTTGCTGCGCCACCACGGTGAGAGACTGAGACATAACTATTCCTCAAAGTTAATAAAAAGTAGACCAGCGATATAGCTTAGCTTCTCGGCGCAAGGCCAAAAAACGACAGTCGCTATAACAAACTGGTAAAAAATCCTGCCAGTGCCGCACTCATCAAATTAGCTAGTGACGCAGCAGCAACGGCTTTAAGTCCCAAACGCGCAATGTCACTGCGACGCGTCGGAGCCATACTCCCCAAACCACCGAGTAAAATTGCGATAGAAGACAGGTTGGCAAACCCACACAAAGCAAAAGTCACCACGATTTGAGTGTGTTCCGATAACGTAGCTCGAACATTCACAAAATCGACGTAAGCGACAAATTCATTCACAATAACTTTCTGACCAATAAAACTACCCGCTTGAACTGCTTCAGCCCAAGGCACCCCTATAATCCAAGCAAGTGGCGCAAAAATGTAACCGAGAATTAATTGAACCGTTAAATGCTCTAAGCCAAACCAGGCTCCGACCCCACCAACCATATGATTCATTAAAGCAATTAAACCAATAAAGGCCAACAACATCGCCCCCACATTTAATGCGAGTTGCATACCATTTGAAGCACCAACGGCGGCCGCATCAATTACATTTGCCGGGCGCTCAACTTCATTAAGAGCGGCATCCATATCTTGCTCTGATGGCTTGGTTTCTGGCTTGATCATCTTCGCCATCAACAAGCCGCCGGGAGCCGCCATAAATGATGCCGCTATCAAATATTTAAGCTCGACACCGAGTCCAGCATAACCCGCTAAAACAGAACCTGCGACCGAAGCAAGCCCACCCACCATGATGGCAAATAACTCCGATTCACTCATTTTGGGAATGAAGGGCTTCACTACAATCGGCGCTTCGGTTTGACCCACAAAAATATTCGCGGTAGCCGACATCGACTCCGGCCGGCTCGTTCCAAGTATTTTTTGCAAGCCGCCACCAATCAAAAAAATCACTTTTTGCATAATACCGAGATGGTATAAAACTGCGATTAAAGACGAGAAAAATACGATGATTGGCAGTACCCGAAAAGCAAATACAAAACCGACACCATTGGCAAACATGGCGTCAGTGGCTAAACCACCGAATAGGAAATCAATTCCCGCCTGGGCACTATTAATCACCGATTGAACGCCGTTAGAGACAGTGGCAAGAACCTCCTGCCCAAAGGGAAGATAAAGCACAAAAGCGCCAAATCCAGCTTGAATCACAAACGCGCCGAATACCGTGCGTTTATTAATTCGAGATCTATTATCGGAAAGCAACAATGCTATTCCTAGTAGCGCGAATACGCCAACCAAGCTCATTACCGTACTATTCATTCGTGTCTCTCGATTAAGTTGTCTTTTAATACAATCAGCACCGTTTCATTTTTCTCAAGCGAAACAAATATCAACGAAGCATCATAACGTTTGCAGTTACATCGAGTCCCCAGCAAGGCCGTTTGCGAGCCGATATAATAACGGCGGCAATGATACCGTGGCCCTAGGCCTTAAATGAGGGACAGATCAAACCCTATAGACATATACGGCCTAACAGCCGATTAAATAACCAAATGTGTTGATAATAAAACCTGACTTGCCTAAGATGGCATAACCATGACAATCAGATTAAAAATCCAACAAAATATAACTGAGATTAAATTTTTAATAAGTAAATAAACGCGCACCAGCAAATCGCCTGCTGAATTCTGCCAATGGCAATCATTCTTGCTCGCAAACCACTCAAGCGAGCTAGAGACGTTCTATTTAAAGAAGCCTTAGTGATTCACTAAGCAGAGTCGAAATTCGACGATTAAATGACTAGCGACTACAGGCTGATGAGTGTAGGACCTAAACCAACGGCAATTCGTGACTCAAGTCACGCTATTGTGGTCAATGAGAACAAAATGTGAGAGTTGTAACTGAATATGTTGATAATGAGAGTGTATTGTGAATGAGGCTCAGGCGGCAGCAAAGCTGCAAAATGCCTCCGCACATAGTTTTAGACACCAGTTTAACTGCTGCAAAAACTGCCGCTGCCCAAATTTTGGCCTGACCGAAAGTTCTGACTATCTAGCTGAAAGTCAACATTTGGGTTATCCAGCCTTGCACTGCAAAGCCTGTGGCAGTTATCCGCCATTGGTCGACAGCCACAGTGTCAATTTAATTGTTGAGGAAAAAGCCAAACAGCAGCTAACGAAATCCCCCTGTGGCTGCAGCCACTGCGAACCCGGTTTTTTCCTCGGTACGACTGTTGGGGTGAAACGCTACGGTAAGACGGGAGCCAATAGCCAGCGTTATCAATGCCGCAAGTGCCAAAACGTGTTTACCCAAGTGAACATCAAGGGGCTTGAGCCTTTATCAAGGTTATTCAGCCTGTTAAATCGAGGCCACAACCCACAACAAATAATGCAACAGCTAGAGATTGCTCCGAAGATCTATTACCAGCTATTGCAACGCCTATATCAATGTTTACGCTTTTATAGTCGGCAACAGGAGCAAAGGGTGCTGCATAGAAGCTTCTGCGCACTACATACCGAAAGCCAGATCCATGAGTTTTCTGAACAGAAACGTATCTGGACACTATGCTCAACCGAAGTCACTTCCGGTTATGTATTACTGCACACCCATAACCAAAGCCAACTGCAGTTAAACGATAGCGCTCACTATCAACAAAAAACCTCTACTCTGTTACCCCCATTATCGGATAGCCCGATCGTTGAGGCGCTAAAACGACGTTACCAACTCACCCTGAATCGCTATCACTTTGAAGATCTACATTACGGTAGCACCGCTGCCTTGCGTGGCAGCCAGCTATTGCAGCCAGCACTTACGGCTTACGCTCACTTTCAATTACTAAGCGCCTTTACCAGCCAAAACCAAAATTTCCATCACTACATCGAGCACGAAAGTAGTATCCGTGGCGCAGCCCTTATGTCGTGTGTTGAAGAGATAAAACAGCAACGAGCCGATATTTATTACGTCTATCGCCACCCCCGCAGTGAAACTGATATGGGATCGGCGGGTAACAAGGTTGGTTGGTGGAACGATCGCTGGTATCCCGCCGATTTCGGAGCTTTTTGCTCAATCACCAGTGCTCAACAAAATCCGACAAAGGTCGCCTTAGCCCAACCCTTAGCTTGCCAAAACTTTTTCCAACACCTGCAGTTAAATATGCCTAAACAACTGAAAAGTTTTAGTTCCGTTGATGCCTTATTTGAAATAAACCGAGCTTTATTTAACTATCTACTCCCAGATAAAGAGGGTCTTACCCCCGCGATGCGTTTGGGCTGTTGCGAGCAACAAATGACTGCAAGTGAACTCGTCAGCGCCGCAGTGGCGGCGGTAAACTCTGAACATATCGACAAATTTAAGCGCTGATGGCGATAAACTCGAAACCAAGGTCTATGGAAGTGACGCCGTTCCTACAAATTGCAACAGCACAATGGCGGTAGTCAAGACCGCTTATATCGACAAATTTAGGACCTGATGGCTATTTTCCCATAAGGCCTGTTGAAGCTGTTCCGCAGACTCATTGCGTAACTCTAACAAACAGTTAAAAATCGTTGGTAAATTGAGTGGACTATTATACGCCTCCTGCATCTGGTACAAAGGCATATCTGGCGCGTCGGTTTCCAATACCAAAGCCTGTAATGGTAGGCGTCGCAGTGCCTTGCGCGTTTTTTCAGAGCGAGGCCAAGTAATTCCTCCGCCAATACCGAGCTTAAAACCTAAATCAACAAAACGACTGGCTTGAGTATAGCTACCACTAAAGCCATGAATAATCCCACCTTGATTAAACTGTTCCAGCTTCAATAATTGCGCAACCCGATCATGTAAACGTACCGAATGAATGAGTAACGGCAATTGCTGATGTTGTGCAGCGGCAATTTGCCGCACCAAAGCAAACTCTTGGTGAGCAAGAGTTTCTGGGAAGCGACCATCTAAGCCACATTCGCCCCAAGCAATGATTTGCTGACGATGAGTTTCGACGAACTGTTCAAGCTGTAATAAATCGGCTAAGAGTAATTCAGGCTGACCTTGTAAAGCTTGTGGATCGAAAAAGCAGGGATGATAGCCCAGCGCAACATGCAACATTGGATGGGAAGATAGATGTAACACCCGTAGCCAATTATCCGGCCCCACAGCTGGCACCAGACACTGAGCAATATTCTGCTGCTTAAACTTCATTAAGTGACTGGCAAGATCCGCATCAAAGGGAGGAAAGTCAAGATGACAGTGCGTATCAAACCAAGCCATAGTTAATCGTCCTCTGACTTGAGATGTTCCCGTGGAATACAGCTTCGGCAAGGCTTATCTAAACCAGTTTCAGCTAACCAACGATCATAACGCACTAAGCACTTTCGAAAAAATCTGACGATCTGGTTCAAAATATCCTTCCTCATTTTAGCTGTAAACTGGATTTTATCTGCATATTACCCACATAACTAGGTAATATCTCTTAATCAACCCAATGATCTAGTGAAATACTGAAGCAGCAATATTGAATTCATTTATCCTTCGCCCTACTCTATAGTTCGATCACTGCATATTTATCAGTGGTAGAAAGGCCTAACATAAGATAATTTCATGATGCAATGATAGTTATTCATCGGACAACTGTAACGCAGCGCAAGTCCGTTGATACTTACAGATGATACTGGTTATGTTTCGGCCTAAACGATAGTCCGTAGCTAACCAAGGAAATGTAAGGCAGGCTATGCGCTTAGTCACAATTGCAGCTCAGAAAATATAACAGGTCAAGCTAGGCTAGTCAGATTGCTGTAAATAATACAAACACTTCTAAAAAAACAGGGAGTTAACCGTGAAAAAATTCGCAACCAAGCTTACAGCTGCCGCTTTCGCTGTAGCATCTTTTAGCGCTTTAGCCGCTAAACCAGCAGTAGTTTACGATACCGCAGGTAAATTTGATAAGTCGTTCAACGAAGCCGTATATCGCAACGGTGTCGAAGTATTTAAAAAAGACAAAGGCGTAGATGTTCGCGAATTTGAACCGCAAAACGAAGCACAACGTGAACAGGGTTTACGTCGCTTAGCCAGTCGCGGTTTTGGACCGATTGTCGCTGTCGGATTTAACTTTGCATCTTCAGTCGAAAAAGTCGCCTCTGAGTTTCCAGATACGCAATTTACCATTATCGATATGGTCGTTGATAAACCGAATGTGCAATCTATCGTATTTAAAGAACAGGAAGGGTCATTCTTAGTCGGAGCGCTTGCGGCAAAAGCCTCAAAAACCAACACCGTTGGTTTTATTGGTGGAATGGACATCCCATTAATCCGTAAATTCGCCTGTGGTTATAAACAAGGCGCGCTTTACGCCAATCCTGATATTAAAGTATTAGAAAATATGACAGGCTCAACACCTGCAGCCTTTGCCGATCCTGCAAAGGGCTCAGAACTGGCTAAATCTCAGTTCTCTAAAGGAGCTGATGTAATCTACGCTGCCGCAGGCGGTACTGGTTTAGGGGTTTACCAAGCAGCAAAAGACGCTGGTAAATTTGCGATTGGTGTTGATTCAAACCAAAACCACCTTCAACCGGGTACTATGCTGACTTCTATGGTTAAGAAAGTCGGTGTCGCAGCCTACGGAACTTGGGAAGACGGCATCAACAATTCTTGGAAACCAGGGATTAAAGCCTTAGGTTTAAAAGAAAATTCTATCGATTGGGCGCTAGATGAAAACAATGCAGCCTTAATTAGCGATGAAATGAAAGCATACGTAGATGGTCTTAAAGCTGACATTATCGCTGGTAAGATCAGCGTTCATGACTACATGTCTGATAATACCTGTAACTTCTAAACGTCGATAAAATACGCCAACCCACGGGGTTGGCGTATTTTTATTCGCTAGATATTGGAAATCTAAAGTGACACAAGCAGCTGATTTTGCCATTGAACTGGAACAAATCGACAAGCGTTTTGGTAGCGTTCACGCGAATCGAAACATCGATTTAGCAGTCCCTAAAGGCACTATTCACGGCATTATTGGTGAAAATGGTGCCGGTAAATCCACTCTGATGAGTATCATTTACGGCTTCTATCATGCCGACTCAGGCTCAATGCGAGTCAACGGTCGTCCCTACGAGCCGCATAATTCTCAAGAAGCCATTCAAGCCGGCATTGGTATGGTTCATCAACATTTTATGTTGGTCGACACCTTTACCGTCTTAGAGAATATTGTATTAGGTGCCGAAAGCGGCTGGAATTTAGAAACAAGCCTTAGTAAAGCCCGTAAAAAATTGCAACAACTTGCGACTGATTATGGCCTAGATGTCCCTTTAGATGCCCTCGTGGGAGATCTAGCGGTTGGACTACAACAGCGGGTTGAAATTCTTAAAGCACTTTACCGTGGGGCAAAAATCTTAATCTTAGATGAGCCTACTGGTGTATTAACCCCTCAAGAAGCAAACCACCTGTTTGATATCTTAGCGAAACTACGCGAACAGGGCACCACGGTGATGATTATCACCCACAAGCTGCGTGAAGTATTAGCCATTACCGATAACGTTTCGGTGATGCGACAAGGTGCAATGGTTGCACATGTGGTGACTGCCGAAACCGACCAAGAGAATCTCGCTGAACTAATGGTTGGCAGAAAAGTGTTATTACAAGTAGAGCGCGGCGAAGCAAAACCGGAAGCAGCCTTAATCGAAGTGAATCAACTCAGTTATGTTGATCCTGCAGGCGTAAAACGAGTGAAAGAAGTCTCTTTCCAAGTGCGCGCAGGAGAAATTGTGGGGATCGCGGGTGTATCAGGCAACGGTCAGTCAGAGATCCTCGGCTTGCTTAGCGGGATCTTAAAACCGAGTAGCGGTAGCGTTCGCCTTAATCAACACCAATTGAGCGCCGAACAATCCAAAGACCCACGAGAAGTGAGAGCCATGGGCGTTGGTCACATTCCAGAAGACCGCCATAAACAGGGCTTAATCAATAAGTTTTCAGCGAAGGAAGCTTATATTCTCGGCTACCATCATTTAGCAGAATACAACAAAGGGCTGTTACAAGATAAAGCCGCTATTGATAAGGCTTGTCTGGACAGCATGCAGAAATGGGATGTTCGACCCGATGATAGCAATTTAAAAACCGCTAACTTTTCTGGGGGCAATCAGCAAAAATTAGTGATTGCCCGCGAAATGGAACAAAATCCAGATATTCTCTTGGTAGGGCAACCAACCCGTGGCGTCGATATTGGTGCCATTGAGTACATTCATCAACAGATTATCCACTCCCGCGATGCCGGTAAGGCGGTACTATTGGTCTCGGTGGAACTCGACGAAATCATGAATTTGGCAGACCGTATATTAGTGGTCTTCGACGGCGCCATCGTTGGCGAAGTCAGTGCTGAACAGGCCGATGAAAAAACTTTAGGATTAATGATGGCCAACATTGTGCCTGAACATATTAAAAACTCAGCACAAGGAGGCGCACAATGAGTCAATCACCGGTACCGGCTTGGGTTAGTGTAGCCTTACTGCCTGCGATCAACGTTTTTGCCGCGTTTCTCGTGTCTGCCCTGTTGTTTATGTACATCGATATATCACCGGTAGATGCCATCAAAGTCATGTGGACTGGCGCCTTTGGTTATGCCGAAGGTTTTGGTTATACCTTATACTACACGACTGGTTTTATCTTCACGGGTTTAGCCGTAGCGGTGGCCTTCCACGCTGGACTATTTAATATTGGTGGCGAAGGTCAAGCCTACATCGGTGGTCTTGGCGTCGGTTTAGTCTGCCTAACCGTCGGTGAGTATTTACCTTGGTATCTAGTCTTTCCCCTTGCCATTATAGTTGGCGGTTTATTCGGTGCGGCGTGGGCCTTTATTCCTGCGTATTTACAGGCGAAACGCGGGTCACACATCGTAATTACCACCATCATGTTCAATTTTATCGCCGCTTCCCTAATGGCCTACTTACTGGTCGACGTTTTAAAACCAGACAGTACCATGGCCACCGAAAGTCGCGTTTTTGCAGTCTCATCTTGGCTACCGAAAGTGCACGAAATGCTGGCTTGGTTTGGTATTCAACTAGCACCGAGTCCACTCAATTTAAGCTTCGTATTTGCGTTAGCCTGCTGTGTATTTGTTTGGCTATTTATTTGGAACACTCGCTGGGGCTATGAGATCAGATCGGTGGGCGCGAATCCCAACGCCGCTGGATATGCTGGTATCAACTATCTAAAAATCGTAGTTTTAACCATGTTAATTTCCGGTATGTTATCGGGCTTCTTCGGTCTGAATGTTCTGCAAGGAGAACTGCACCAAATCAAGCTTAACTTTGTAGAAGGTTTTGGTTTTACCGGAATTGCGGTGGCCCTGATGGGACGAAACCACCCACTCGGAGTGCTACTCGCCAGCTTACTATTTGGTTTTCTTTATCAAGGCGGTGCTGAACTCAGCTTTGAATATGGGGTAGACCGTAATATTGTGGTGGTACTGCAAGGGCTGGTGATCCTTTTCTCTGGAGCCTTAGAGCACATGTTTAAGCCCTCGCTGGAGCGCGGCTATCTTAAGCTATTTGGCAAAAAACCAAACCATTCAGAAGGAGCTGCTTAAGATGTTTGAAACCATTATCTTAATGCTAGATGCAACGATTCGGGTTGCCACACCGCTAATTTTTGCATCGCTTGCGGGCATGTTCTGTGAACGTTCAGGGATCGTGAACATTGGCTTAGAAGGAAAATTACTAGCCGCGGCCTTTACTGGTGCTGCCACCGCCCATGTGACAGGGTCTGCTTGGCTAGGGCTACTGGCTGGGGTAGCTATTTCGATGCTACTCGCACTACTCCATGGTTTTGCAACCATTACTCACCGCGGAGACCATGTTGTCAGTGGTATGGCGATTAACATTTTAGCCGCCGGATTAACAATTACCTTAGGCCGACATTGGTTCCATCAAGGCGGGCAAACGCCAGCTTTAAGTGGTGCCGCACGTTTTGCGCCAATCCACCTACCCGGCGCAGATGCTCTCGCCGATACTCCGGTGATCGGCTTACTTTATTCAGAACTGATCAGTGGCCACTCTGCCTTAGTCTACTTACTGATTATCACCGTACCATTAGCTTGGTATGTGATGTTTAAAACCCGATTTGGCTTACGTCTTCGAGCTGTCGGTGAATCGCCCGCAGCGGTAGATACCGCAGGGATCTCGGTGGTAAAAATGCGCTATAGCGCAGTACTCATTTGTGGTCTGCTGGTTGGCATTGGTGGCGTATATTTATCGGTGGCACAAACGGCTCAGTTTATTCCCAACATGAGTGCGGGTAAGGGTTATATGGCCCTAGCCGCATTAATTTTTGGGAAATGGCGTCCGTTTACTGCGCTCAGCGCCTGTTTGTTGTTTGGATTTTTGGATGCCTTGGCTATTCGTCTGCAAGGGGTATCGATTGGTAACTTCGCGATTCCAGTACAAGCCATCGAAGCCATTCCGTATGTGCTCACCGTTTTCTTATTGGCTGGCTTTATTGGTAAAGCTGTGGCCCCCAAAGCGATTGGCGTGCCTTACACCAAAGAACGCGAATAAAACATAACTTCCCCCATAAAAAAAGGTCGCTTAATGCGACCTTTTTATTTATCCAAAATTGCTTAGTGTTCCCGAGTCTGGAAGAACTGCACCGCAGGATAACGTTCAATGGCTAAGTTTAAATTCACCATGGTTGGCGCGAGGTAAGTCAGGTTATCCCCGCCATCTAAAGCAAGGTTATCATGCGCTTTCTTCTTAAACTCTTCAAACTTCTTACTATCATCGCAGTCACACCAACGCGCAGTCGCGACGCTGATCCCTTCGTAGACCGCTTCCACCTTATACTCGGTACGAAGCCGGTGAACCACCACATCAAACTGCAATACCCCAACGGCACCCACGATTAAATCGTTGTTACGTAAAGGTCTAAACAATTGCACTGCACCTTCTTCAGATAACTGAATCAGGCCTTTTAACAACTGTTTTTGCTTCAAGGGATCTTTCAATCGAATTCGACGGAATAACTCCGGAGCGAAATTGGGAATACCGGTGAACTTAATCATCTCACCTTGAGTAAAAGTATCGCCAATTTGAATGGTGCCATGGTTATGCAAGCCAATAATGTCACCAGCAATTGCATTTTCTGCAGCACTACGGTCGCCAGCCATGAAGGTAACCGCATCCGAAATGCTGACATCTTTCCCTAAACGTACGTGACGCATCTTCATGCCTTTATTATATTCACCGGAAACAATCCGCATAAAGGCAATCCGATCACGGTGCTTCGGATCCATGTTGGCTTGAATTTTAAATACAAAACCAGAAAAGTTAGCGTCGCTGGCCTTCACTTCACCCACATCGGTTGCTCGAGGCTTGGGTGAAGGCGCCCATTCTGTTAAGCCTTCTAACATATGATCCACGCCAAAATTACCTAAGGCGGTACCAAAGTAAACGGGGGTAAGCTCGCCTTGTAAAAATAACTCGTGATCAAATTCGTTGGAAGCACCTAAAACCAACTCGAGCTCTTCACGCATTTGCTCCGCCAATTCGTCTCCGATTGCCGCCTCAACTTCAGGGTTATCAAGACCCTTAATGATTTGCTCATCTTGAATGGTGTGACCTTTACCTGTTTGATACAAAATCACTTCATCTCTAGGGATGTGGTACACCCCCTTAAACAACTTGCCGCAACCGATTGGCCAAGTAATTGGCGCACACATAATGTTAAGTTCGTTTTCAACCTCATCCATCACTTCCATAGGATCACGAATATCTCGATCCAATTTGTTCATGAAAGTCACAATTGGTGTATCCCGCAGGCGGGTCACTTCCATCAACTTACGGGTACGGTCTTCCACACCCTTGGCGGCATCAATTACCATCAAGCACGAATCAACCGCGGTGAGAGTTCGGTAAGTATCTTCCGAGAAATCTTCGTGGCCAGGAGTGTCTAATAAATTGACGATGCAATGGTTAAAGGGAAATTGCATCACCGAGGTAGTCACCGAGATCCCCCGTTCTTTTTCCATCTCCATCCAGTCCGACTTAGCATGCGTAGCATTGCCTCGGCCTTTTACGGTACCGGCTTTCTGAATCGCGTTGCCGAATAACAACACCTTTTCAGTAATGGTGGTTTTACCCGCATCCGGGTGAGAGATGATAGCAAAGGTTCTTCGCTTGTTGATTTGGTGAAGAGAATTGGGCTCTGTCATTAAGAATTCTTTTAGTTTATACACAGATCGACAAACCGTTTAGAAATCCCGCTCGAGGGCTTTCTCTAGTCGAATCTGTAATGTTAATCATAATTGGGCGCTATTTTCACCGATCTTGACTTTATAAACAATCAATGCTTATTCAGTCCCGCTGATTTAGGCTCAGTAAGTCGTAATGCAGGCTTAATTTTTACATGGCTTAGAGTTCTTTTAGTGTACACACAGATTGGCAAACCATTTAGAAGTCCCTCTCGAGGCTCTGCTCTGGGCGAATCTGCGATGTTAATCATAATTGGGCGCTATTTTCACCGATCTTGACTATATAAACAATCAATGCTTATTCAATCCCGCTGATTTAGGTTCAATAAGCCATAATATAAACTTCACTTTTATACGCTTTCACTAACTGCAGGCTAGCTTGTATTCGCTATCTTTTATTCTCTTGAAACTGGCTTTTAAGCCACTGGATAAATACCCGGGTTCTGGCGGAAAGATGTCGATGATTTGGATAAACAATGGATACTGGCATCTGTGGAGGCGGAAAGTCCGCTAACACCTCAACCAAAGAACCATTTGCGAGTTCATTCACCAAACGATATTTGGGCACTTGGATTAAACCTAAACCCGCGACAGCACACCCAGTGTACAAATCTGCGCCAGCAACTGAAGTTCTGCTAGCTAAATTGATAGATACATACTTGTTTTTTAACTTAAACGCCAAGCTTGAAGGTTTAGATAACTGCGCAAAAGAATAACCAACAGCAAGATGCTCTTGTAAATCATCCAGCGACTTAGGGATCCCAAAGGCTTCAAGATACGCAGGGCTTGCCACAGTGACTTGCGTCATTTCAGCTATTTTCTGAGCAATCAGCGAGGAATCTTGCAGTGGTCCAGCCCTGAGGACACAGTCGACTCCTTCATGGACGAGATCGATTAACTTATCATCTTCAGCGATGTGTAGCGTAATATCCGGGTACTGGCGAATAAAGTCAGCAATCTTGGGCATCACAAAGTACTTTGCCAAAGTGCCTTGCAGATTTACCCGCAAATGACCTTTAGGTAAAACCTCCAAAAAGGAAGATTCAATTTCCTCTAGATCTGAAAGTAGCCCAACACATTGCCGATAATAGGATTCACCTTCATGAGTCATATGCACTTGCCTGGTAGTTCGTTCTAACAGGCGGATCCCTAAGCGACTTTCAAGTCGCTTGATTATATTTGTCATCGTCGGCCTTGGAATACTCAGGTCATCCGCCGCTAAAGCAAAACTGTTACGCTCTGCAATCCTCACGAACACCTGCATCTCTTTGAATCTATCCACCCACTCACCTCGACATTATTAATTTATTTGGAATTATTAAGTTAAATAATGGGTAATTATTAAGCATTGATATAACCATATACTGGCCATAATCTTTTAACAACTCATGAGTAATGCAATATGTCTCAGTCAAAAATCGCCCTTGTTACTGGCGGCTCCAAAGGAATCGGTGCTTCAATCGTAAACAAATTAGCCGCTGAAGGTTATGCCGTCGGCGTGAATTATTCATCAAGTGCAGATGTGGCAGAAAGTCTGGTCGCAGACATTAAAGCCAGTGGAGGAAACGCTATCGCGGTACAGGGTAATGTGGGCAACTCAACAGAGGTCGCACACATGTTTAATGTTGTCGAGGAGAAATTGGGAGCGATCTCGCTATTGGTGAACAATGCTGGAATCATGAAACTTGCTCAACTCTCTCAGAGTGATGAGGAGCTGTTTGATAGCCAAGTCGCCGTGAATTTTAAAGGCACCTTTAATACCCTGCGCCTCGCTGCAGAACGAGTCACAAATGGAGGACGGATTATCAACCTGTCCACCAGCATCGTAGGACTAAAACTAGAAAGCTACGGCGTGTACGCGGCAACTAAATCAGCGGTAGAAACAATGTCTGCAATACTGGCAAAGGAGCTTCGTGGACGTTGTATTACAGTCAATACCGTGGCTCCCGGCCCTACTGCCACTAATTTGTTTTTAGACGGAAAATCACCACAATTGATTGACCGTTTGGCAAATATGAACCCATTAGAGCGCCTTGGCACCCCACAAGATATTGCCAATGTGGTGATGTTTTTGGCGAGTCCAGAAGGTGGCTGGATAAATGGTCAGGTTATTCGCGCCAATGGCGGTATGATTTAAACCAAAGTAAGAAGCAAGACCCCGAACATCATCACTAAAGCTCTCTATCGATGTCGCTCCAGGCGCCACCGTGACAAGAGGCGTTCTTTTCGATGTGCTTAGCTGAATGCCTGTTTCAGCCAATTCCAAGCTGATATGCGCAGTTGTTATATGACCGGCCGAGTGAGAGCGTGGTGCCATGGTGGTTTATGGTAAAACCACCAACGATTGCAGTGTGAGTGTTGCGCTTTGCCTACACGAACTAACGAGCAAGCAATGCGAACTTTAAGCACTCACTCATTAATCACCTCGACACATACAACGCCGATGGAACGATCAGCGATTAGCGTTGCTAAAACAGGATGGGGATATTCGAAAACCAACATATAGCTGGCCCGAACCGAGAGGAATTAATATTAATTGCCATTCAAATACCATTCATTATTTAGGGTGTTAGGAAGACTCTGAATAATCAAAAATTCGCCATTGAGCAATCACGAGCAAACACCTGCGTTCGCTGATTTTTGCTTGTTATTGTGATGAGCAAGCAATATTAAACGCTAAATCTAAACAAACTCTGTGAGCATATTTAGTCTATTTTTTTAGCCACTCTCTGGCCGCTTCAGTAATCGCAAGCACCGCAGGATTGGATAAACGTCGTTCCGCCGAAATCGCAAAAAACTGCTCGCGTACCACATCACTCGCACCAATCACTTCTGCACCATATTGCGCCGCGACTTCCGCGGCAATTGCACTCGGCACAAGAAACACCCCGACCCCGGCTTGACCAAAAGCCTTCATTAATGCGCTATCGTCAAATTCGCCCACCACTCGCGGATGAATGTGAAGTTTATCCAGCCATTGCAATAAACGCACATGCATCACACTACTCTCACTAGGGATCAATAACGGCGCACCATGTAAACTATGAGGAAAATCACCAACCAAACGCTCGGCTAAGCTAGGAATGGCGAGAAAGCTCACACCACATTCCCCCAAAGAGTGATTAAAGCCTCTAACCCCTAAACCTGGGGGAACTGGCGCATCGGCGATCACAATATCTAAGCGATGTAAGGCCAGTTCGGCCAGTAAATTATCAAGGCTACTCTCTCGACATATCATACGTACCGAGTCCGCCAAATTGAGCGCCGGTGACAATAGACGATAAGCGATGGATTTAGGCACAACTTCGGCAATCCCAACTTTCAATAACTGTGGACGCTGTGCAATTTTATTGCGCATCGTATCTTCAAGTTCATCACCCAAGGAAAAAATCTCATCGGCATAACTCAGCACCAAACGACCAATTTCGGTTAACTCTAGGTTTCGCCCCACCTTGTTAAACAAGGCTTCACCAAAATGCTGTTCCAGCAACGTAATTTGTCCACTAATTGTCTGTGGCGTTATATGCAAGCGCTCACTGGCACGAGCTATTCCGCCTTGCTTGGCTGCGACCCAAAAATAATGCAGGTGCTTGTAATTAATCACGAATCAAATACCTCGTTTTATACGAACTATACAACAACTATATTCGAGTATACCTGCCAATGAAAGCAACATAAGCTAATCGCTCTAATCAGTTTTTATTGGTGAGGAGAAGCAGATGCAAATAGACATGCAGTCACGTCATTTACCCCTAACACCGTCTTTACAAGATTATATTCGCCGTCGGCTACATTTCGCCATGGGATCTCAATACCAACGTATTAAGCGCATTATGGTGAGACTTTCCGATACGAACGGGACGCGCGGTGGCAACGATAAACGCTGTCAAATATTAGTGAAACTGAGTGGTCAAGCAGATGTGGTGATTGAGGATACTCAATCGCAGATCAGTGTTGCAGTTGATCGCGCGGCCAGCCGAGCCAGCCGCACTGTAAATCGTAAAATAGCTCGAATACGCAACAAAGCGTTACGCGCACCGCTAATCAGCGAACCGATATAAACGACCAAGCGCACTTTGAGCGTTATTTACCACAAACAACTGAGCGATTCGCAGTAATAAGGAATACCAAAATGAACACATCACCTTTTTCAAATGCACCAAGCACCACCAACGAGAGCGTGCTGGCAAGTAATAAAGTGATCCGTAATACTTATACCTTATTGTCCATGACCCTGCTCTTTAGCGGGCTGATGGCTGCCACCTCGATGGCTCTAAACCTCCCCCACCCTGGTTTAATCCTCACTATGGTTGGCTATTTTGGACTATTGTTTGCCACGACAAAATGTCGTAACAGTGGCTGGGGCTTAGTCTGTGTATTTGCCCTAACTGGTTTCATGGGTCTCACTCTAGGGCCGATTTTAAGCAGCTACTTAAGCCTACCAAATGGTGGCCAAATTGTGATGCAAGCTATGGTAGGCACCGCCGCCATCTTCTTATCATTATCAGCTTATGCACTCACCAGCAAAAAAGACTTCAGCTTTATGGGTGGCTTTTTAATGGTTGGTATTTTGGTGGCGTTTCTAGCCGGATTAGGTGCGATGCTGTTTAGTATCCCAGCCCTGTCATTAGGTGTATCGGCGATGTTTGTATTGCTGATGTCTGGACTGATCCTCTATGAAACCAGCAACATTATTCACGGTGGAGAAACCAACTACATTATGGCGACCGTCACCTTATTTGTTGCCATCTTTAACTTATTCACCAGTCTGCTGCAATTGCTTGGCTTTCTTAATGGCGATGATTAACACGCTTTAGTCCGCGTCAAAGGGCAGCACCAATGTGCTGCCCTTTCTGTTAACGCTCAACTATGCGAAGAAAACACGAATTTGTTATCCTTACAGGCATAAATAATACCTTGAACGAGCCGTAGATGAATCGTAAAAAGAAAATTAACGAAACCCTCAAAAAGAAAGCAAAAAAGGCGAATGCTAAAAATCAAAAAACCAACAAACCTCGCTACGTCAGCAAGGCCGAACGAGCGACCTTAGCTGAACGAGACGCGGGCATCCCAAATGATCCCCCCTTAGCTGACAGCGAGTCGCCAAATCAAGCCTAAGCTCTTGAAATTGAATCATTCATCAAAATTGACGTCATTAATTACCATTTAAAACCAATCGAGAAGTAAAACATCCCGATTGAAGCAGAATAAAATCGTAAATTTGTGATAAATAAATTTAGTGCGGAGTCGGTTTAGCTGAATCGCAGACTCAAGCCACACTTTTCAAGTACTCAGTTGATTTTCTAATGTAATTCAAGCTTACTGATACAAAGCCGATATAGACTTGTAGCCGCATCGTCATTGTGAAATAAGAAGAGCAGATGAGATGAACTTAGCACCGATAAAAAAAACATTTTTTAGCCTGCTACTGATTGGACTCGGTGTAGGCGCTCTAAGTTACATTTTTATTTATCATGTAAAAGATAGAGGTGTCAGCGCTAAAGATGGCTGGTTGTTTGATATCGATGGCTATTACAGTGCGATTCGCGAATCAAAGCTGAGCCAACGTCCGGTATTTCTATATCTGCGGCGTAAAGCCTGCCAACGTTGCTTAGCGTTCGAACAATACTACCTGAATAACCCCGAATTAAAACGAGTATTAGCGAATTATGTAAAGGTGCAAATCCTTACCGATACCGACCGCCGTCATCGATTATTTGCCGAACGTTTTAAACTCAATACCTATCCATCTGCATTTATTCTTTTCGACGACAATCACCCGGTTTCACTATATTTAGTGTTAGCGATGCAACAAATTTGGGTCGCCCAAGATAATATCAATAGTGGTAATTTTATGCCGCTCTCTGAAGCGAGCTTTCGTTTATCTCTCAGCCATGCAACAATACTGGCCCAAGAAGCTGCGCTCAGGGAGACATCTACCGGTGACTCAATTCCTTAACGTTCAAGTAGTTGCGTGTCTATTGGCAAGTCTATGCCTCACCAGTTTACCATCTCATGCCAACCCCATACTTGATGGCCCACAACAGCACGACTGGGGCATTGCAATAGGTCTGCGTCATGCGAGTATTCCCTACACTTCTAACATTAGTACCGTGTCCGATGTAGTTCCCTTATTTTATTATCGAGGAGAGCGACTGTATTTAGATGGCTTAAGCGCTGGCTATAAATTATGGAAAGAACAAGACTTTGACCTCGCGCTAATGGGGCGTTACCGTTTTTTCGACATTCCGGCGAACTACCAAAACAAGATACGTGGCGATGGCATCGACTTTGGTTTAAGGACTCAATGGCGCTTTAAACCCGACTATTCGCTCAACCTAGAATTATTGAGTGACGACCTCGGTCACTTTCACAGTCAACTTGAGCTAACCTGGCAACAATTCTATCAAGCTTGGTATTTCGAACCCTATGCCTCAGCCCACTTGAAGAGTAGTAACTATAATACTCGCTACTATGGCCTTGAAATTTTTAAAACCAAAGCCGATACCGACTTAAAAATGGGCATCAATTTACGTTATCAAGTGTGGCGAGACTTTTACTTAATGGCGAAGGTTGGCGCTTCTTATCTGGGTAAGCGCACTCAAAATATCCCGATCATCGATCAACGTTTTCAATATGAAAGCTTTTTAGGGATCAGCTTCTTTAATTATCAATATTCAAATACATCCAGCAAATGGCCAAAGGGGTACTTACAACTCTCCCACGCCTGGGCAACACCATCGAATCTAGGGGACATCATCCACTTTAAAGCGGAAAAAGATGAATATAACAATCAATTAACTTCAATTTTTTATGGACATTTACTCAGTAAGACCCTACTAGGTTATCCCGTTGAAGTATATCTCACGCCCGGCTTCGCCTATCACTACAGCTCGGCGGTTCAAGATCCGATCCTAGAATACATCTTGGCATTTAAAGCCTATTACACCTTTCACTGGCCATTACGCTGGCGATTTGGTGCTGCAGAAGGTTTATCTTATACCAGCAACATAACCTACCTCGAAGCATCAGAATTAGGTGAGGAAGGAAAGGGTTACAAGCCTAGTAAGCTATTAAATTATTTGAACTTTTCTCTAGACCTTAACTTAGGTGATTTACTCAATAAGAAGCAACTAGAAAATATTTGGGTAGGTTACAACATCCACCATCGCTCGGGGATATTTGAAAACTCTTCACTATTTGGCCGTATTAAAGGTGGTAGCAACTACCAAGGGCTACATATTCAATGGACCTGGTAGTCTAGGTTACGCAATATAGTTCGAATATTGTGGTTCCGACAGTCAAACAAAAACAAGCCTAAGTATCAAAATCTCTGATAAATCAATTTATCGAATACTGGGCTCTAAGCTTTTTATTTATTGCGACTTCCTTTGTTACGGCTTCGACTCGATGAACTCCCACCACGCTTCCCACGCCCCTTCGATTTTCTTCGACCTTGAGGTGCTGGATCGGGCTCAAAATTACCATACTCCTCATCATCGGATACATCTACTGTGACCTTCTCTTTGGGGGTGGGCACAAAGCCTGGAATGAACTCCCGCTTAAATTTACCACCAATCACACGTTCAATCGCCGCTAACTGCTTGGCTTCATCTTCACTAAACAATGAAACCGCCAAACCAGAGGTACCTGCACGCCCGGTACGACCAATACGATGCACATAGTCTTCCGGTACATAAGGGAGATCAAGGTTAACCACACAAGGCAACTGATGAACTTCAATCCCCCGAGAGGCGATATCAGTGGCGACTAAAACGGTTAGTTCACCATTTCTAAAACCCTCTAAAGCAAGAGTGCGGGCGTGCTGAGTTCGATTAGCATGGATTGATGCGGCACTAATCCCAGCGTTTTGTAGCTGAGTAACCATGTTATCGGCGCCTACTTTAGTACGAGTAAAGACTAAAACTTGATGCCAATGATTACTTTTAATTAAGTGGATCAATAGCTCGCTTTTACGCGCCTTATCGACTGGATAGATAAGCTGCTTAACCGTATCAACGGTACTGTTGGCAGCGGTTACTTCAATCAAAACAGGGTTATTTAACATCCCCTTCGCAAGCAACTTGATCTCTTTAGAAAATGTTGCTGAAAACATCAACGTTTGACGTTTACTCGGGAGCAAGCTTTGAATGTGACGAATATCGTCGACAAATCCTAAATCCAACATCCGATCAGCTTCATCCAAGACTAATATCTCAAGCTGTTCAAAGTTAATCGCGCCTTGATTATAAAGATCAATCAAACGACCAGGAGTCGCAACCAGCACATCCAAACCACTTTCCAACTGAGCTATCTGTGGTTCAATCCTCACGCCACCAAACACAGCCGCAGAGCGAATATTCATATGCTGGCTGTAATTTTGAACGCTCAAGACCACTTGAGCGGCAAGCTCTCGGGTTGGCGTAATCACTAAAGCCCTTACCGAATGAGTCTGTGGACAAGGGCCACCTGATAATAGCTGCACCATAGGCAGGGTAAAACCAGCCGTTTTTCCAGTGCCAGTGTGTGCCACTGCCACCACATCACGCTGACTAAGTACCACCGGAATCGCTTCAAGCTGTATTGGAGATGGTCTTACATAACCTTGCTCGGCAACGCTTTTCAACAGCTGAGCACACAAGCCTAAAGAGCCAAATGACATAGATAAATCTTCCTTTACAGCATCACGCCAAGCTCAAGCGCACAGCGTCAGTATCCAAATAAAATGCAAAATGTTGAGACAGCCATTTTATACATTGGAAAATACCGACAAATAATAGGGCGGCCATCCTAACAACAGAATCAAGCTCAGTCGACAACATCGACTCAAATCAGCTATTTTGCGCAATCTTGCAATGAAAACGCCAAGTATTGCGAATTGAGTAAGCGGTTTAGTCAATTCGAAGGCCATGATGAACCGCCAAAGCGTGAGCGCTTTGCGTGCTTTAATAACGACGATGCTAGGCTAGTATCGGGAATACGAGCGCATGAACAAAGCCAATCGCATCCTGCATACACTGATGTAAATCATCAGTTAGTTTAAAGGAGCAAGAAAACAAATTGATAAATCTAAACAGTGCAACAATATTGCATAATCAGGGCATCTTCTCGGCCCAGCTTATCGCAGGGGTAATATCCTTTACGACAATCAATTTCAACAAACTGAAAACGCTGATATAGACTCTGAGCAATCACATTACTGCGACGAACTTCCAGCATAATTTGCTGCCATTGTTGCTGCTCAGCCAACGCAAACATCGCTTGCATCAGGCGCTTACCTAAACCCTGCCCTTGATGTGCTGGATCAACGGCCAAATTAATCAATTCTGCGTCTCCGGCGACCACCCGTAAGATCATATAAGCTAACAAATGATTTTTGTGCCACAGACCCAAATTACGGTACAAACCACCAAAATTACTACTGAGTAATTGGCGACTCCAAGGATGTGAATGAGCCGCCTGTTCAATATTCAACATCATCGGCACATCCATCACCGACAGATGGCTTACTTCGACTTGAGGAGCTGAGTGCATATTTGCTGCCATAAAATACGTTTTGCCTGGCGATCACTGAGCAGGCGTTGCGGATCACATTCAATCAAGCAAGGGTGAATTGGTGCCGGCTGATGCGGATCTGCCCATAATACCCACGCTTGGTAAGCCGCTGGAAAATGAGCGGCGCTAACGCAATGAACATCCTGCCATTCGAGCTCCATAGCAGCAACAATAGCTTTAAATAGATCGATATGCACTTGTAACTCATCTGGCTCAATCACTATCACCAAAGGCCAAGCCAAGGGCTCAGTCATAACTTGGCTGACGAGGTTAGCACGAGTTTGCCAAACATCAATATCCATCTCAGCCAAGTAGGTCAGCGCCTGCTTATCTAACATTTCACGCCTCTATATCCATCTTCAGTTATCCACACGAACCGTTCTCAACGTGGTTTTTTCTTTAAACTCAGCGTGGTTTTGCCACTGTTTTTGGGAGCATTCTTCAGCCGATGAGTGCTCGTCGCTTGTTTGTTATGCCATACGGTTTTAGCGCCAGATTTGCTCGCTTCAACCGCCGTTTTACTCGAGTGAGCCACCGCCTGATTAATTTCAGACATTTCAGCTTCGCTTAAATTACGCCACTGCCCCGGTCGTAAATCATCTAAACGCACATTCATAATCCGGGTACGCTTGAGCTTCAGCACCTCATAGCCGAGGTATTCACACATCCGACGAATTTGTCGATTGAGTCCTTGGGTGAGAATAATAGTAAACACAAATTTGCTATTTAATTTGACCTTGCAGGGCTTGGTAACCGTATCGAGGATCGGTACGCCGCGTGACATTCGCTCCACAAAACGCTCACTCAGCGGTTTATCCACAGTCACCACATATTCTTTATCGTGGGCATTCTCAGCGCGCAAAATTTTGTTAACGATGTCGCCATCACTGGTTAGAAAAATCAAACCTTCAGAGGGCTTATCCAGTCGACCAATCGGAAAAATACGCTGTTTATGAGCAATAGCGTCGATGATATTACCTTTCACATGACGCTCGGTGGTGCTGGTGATCCCAATCGGTTTATTGTAAGCGATATAAACCCGATCAGACTTATTGCTAGCGATGGCTTTAATTAATTTGCCATCCACGGCAACCCGATCGGTAGGCTGAACCTTGGTTCCCAATTCGGGTTTGATGCCATTAATGGTGACTCGCTGCTGCTCAATGAGCTTGTCTGCTTCACGACGAGAACAAAAACCGGAGTCACTGATAAATTTATTTAGACGTTTTTCGCTTGAGGCACTCACAAAGGGCTTCCACTGGCTAGTTTACCCGCCTATTAGAACACAGGTCGCTAACACCAATCCAATAAATGCGACAACAAGCTAACTAGACATTTGCTCGGCCATTTCACGCCCCTGTCCTCTCACCTTATCGATCGATACATAGTATGACGAAGGCAGAATCAAACGCCCAGAATGGGCATGGCTAACCAAGTAATCGATTTTCGCGGCTTTACTTTCTAATGAGTCCCAGTCTCGATGCACTTTACAGGCAAAGTTCAATACCAACGCCCTGAGCGGCTCAATAGTCGCTAAATCAGGATTCATATAAAACTCAATGGTATCCACTAAACGCGGTGCAAACTTCCAGCTGCGGGCCAATTCCGCGCCCAATTTGGCAGTTGTCGTCCCCAACAAACGCCGTTGTAACTCAAGCTCATCTTCACCTTCTGCCACCCTCGCGAGAATTTCGCAGGCAATATCGGGAACCAAACTATGGATCATCAAGTCGCCAATGTTGTGCAAAATACCAGCCGTAAACATCTCGTTGGCATCGATCCCAACTTTATTTGCAATTTTACTGGCGATAATCGCAATCTCGAAGGTATCTCCCCAATATAATTTCATGTCTAAGGTTTTAAATCTTGGGAAAGCATTGGTCAACCAAGAGACCACAATCATTGTTTTTAAAGGGATAACCCCCAAACGGATCACCGCCTCGTTGACCGAAGCAATCGTTCTGCTATGACCAAAATGAGCGGAGTTAGACAAGCGCAATACCCGTGCGCTAATCACTTGGTCCATCGAGATTTTCTTGGCGAGCACCGCAAAATCGCAATCAGGGTGATTAAGCATGCTCACTAACTCTTGCACCACGCTCGAAACTTTCGGTAATTCATTAACCCGGGCAAGCAATTCTTGTTCGGTCATCCTAACCTCCCTGCCACCAATATCATTGCTGAGTGTCGGCAGACTCACTCAATATGTCGATTTAAGGACGAATTTTAACTACTAATTCAACTACTAATATAGCTGCTTTAAGCCAGTCGAGTAACTTTGAGTTGACGAATTGTTAAAATATGAAATTTATCAGTATTTGATAACACACAATAAAGATAAATCTGCGTAAGCGCAAACCAACGTTCACCCGGCCAATTAGTCAGCGACAAACTAGTGAATATTGTAAGTAAAAAAGGCACTACATCTGTAGCGCCCTACTTATAATTAAAGTTTTATGATTGATCGCTCAGACGATGAGCCAAAGAATAGATTCGCAGGCGACCGATTCAAGTGTCAGCTAAAGCATAAGCTAATGAGCCAATCGAACTAGCCAAAATGACGCTCCGCTAACCACACGAGTTTTAGCCCTTCGAACACCGCATGGATCAGCACCGACTACAAATATTCATCAACTGTCACTTCACTGTAGCGGCAAAATATCGAGCGAGACACAAATCTGCGCTCGAGACTCAAACGGGCAATCGAATCACAGCGAAGTGGCATAAGCACTCACCAGCAGATCCAGCTTAAGAAAATGTTTAAGATTCGCTAAACAACCCGCTTAAAAAAAAGCGCGGCGCAAAGCGAGCTCAAGGCCACGGACTTCAGCAAGGCCCTTCAAACGGCCAATTGCCGAATAACCAGGGTTAGTTTTTTTATTCAAATCATCGAGCATTTGATGGCCATGATCAGGACGCATTGGGATCAGTCTTTGTTCCCCCTGCTGTTTACGGCGATGCTCTTCTGCTAACAGCGCCATGACGACCTGATACATATCAACATCACCCTCCAGATGAGCCGCCTCATGAAAACTCTTCGAATTCTCTTCACGCATAGTCGAACGCAGATGAGTAAAGTAAACACGCTCACCATGTTGCTTAATCATATTCACCAAATCGTTGTCACCACGTACCCCATAAGAGCCAGTACACATGGTAATCCCATTCATTTTACTGGGAACTTGTTCAGTGAGAAAATTAATGTCTTCAATGGTAGATACGATGCGCGGCAAACCTAGAATAGGTCGTGGAGGATCGTCCGGATGAACCGCCATTCTCAAACCATAAGCTTCGCAAACGGGCATTAACTGCTGTAAAAAATAAACCATGTGTTCACGCAAACGATCTTTAGTAATACCCGCGTAACGGTCCAACTGAGCCTGAAACTCGGTGAGCGTATAGCCCTCTTCTGCGCCCGGCAAACCTGCAATAATATTGCTGGTCAGTTTAATCACATCTTGTTCAGACATTTTCTGAAAATATGCCAGCGCCTGTTGTTGCTCATCTGCGGAATAATCTTTTTCGGCCGCTGGTCGTTTAAGAATATGTAGCTCAAACGCGGCAAAAGCGATTTGATCGAAGCGTAGCGCTTTGGAACCATCAGGCATTTCGAATGCCAAATCAGTGCGAGTCCAATCTAAAACAGGCATGAAATTATAACATACCGTATCGATGCCACACTGCGCCAAATTAGTCAGGGTTTGCTTGTAGTTTTCGATCCATTGTTGGTAATCACCGGTTTGAGTTTTGATATCTTCATGTACCGGAACACTCTCTACCACCGACCAGCTTAAACCTTTCGCTTCGATGATTTGCTTACGCTTTAGAATTTCCGGTTTACTCCATACTTCCCCATTAGGAATATGGTGCAAAGCATTCACAATTCCGGTCGCCCCCGCCTGACGAATATCGTCGAGAGACACCAGATCATTGGGACCATACCAACGCCAAGTTTGTTCCATTACAACCACCTTTTTATCTATATAATCAATTTACTTCACCATCGTAGTGCCAACGATGAAGCAAACTAAAAATAGCAATTCATTGCAAAATTTAAGTCATAGCAATTTTGGAGAACCAACAGGGGCCGATCATCATTTCCCCAACGACACCACCGGATTCGAGCTAAACAAATAGCCGTCAAAACTGGGGTCGTCAATGTCTGAGAGCTCCAATAGTCGCTGTTTTACATTTTCAAGGTGTTGCCACATGGCATTTTTAGCCGCTATCGGATCTTTACGTTGCATCGCCGCCAAAATACGGGCGTGGTCAGCAAGCCACTCTTCACGATAAGCCGTATCAGTAATGTATGAATGAAGAACTTTCCACATTGGACTTTGTTCTCTGCGCTCCCAAGAATGCTTCAGCATATCCACCAAAACCGAGTTTTGCGTCGCCTCGGCAATGCTTAAATGAAACAACTCATCGCCACTGCTATTACAAGAGCCTTCGGCCAGTTCTTTGCGTTCCAGCTCTAAAGCCGCCCGCATCTTCACGATATCGCCTGGAGTTACTTGAATCGCCGCAAATTCAGCAATATTACTCTCGAGTAATTGCCGAGCTTGCAGCATTTCAAAAGGGCCTGCATCATCTTTCATCACATTTTCACGGCCATTCGATTGGTCCGGAATATTCACAACGTAAACCCCAGAACCTTTCTTGACTTCAACTAAATTTTCCAACTCCAGCATAATAATGGCTTCACGCACCACGGTGCGACTCACCTGAAGCCTTTCGGCAATCTCACGCTCAGGTTGTAGACGGTCACCCACTTGGTAATGACCATCCATTAATTCTTGTCTCAGTATTAGACCGAGTTCCTGATACGGTCGTTTCGGTTCAAAAAGCATCATGATCTGCTTATCACTATTGTCCATTACATTATGCGTTCATCATAATGGCCCAAGCAAATTGGTCAACCTGTTTATCTAAAACTGCCGTAACACCTTGTTTTCATGTTTCAATAATCAATTGAATTAATAGCCTTCATCGGCTCAACTGCTCAACAGCTCAACAGCTGGCTTCCCCAATCGCCCTAAAGAAATCATCAATACAGCGGTAGAGCCACGCGTTCTAGGCCGAAATACTTCAGTTGCATCGCCGTTTATTGCTGTATAGCACTCACAGCGGCCAAAGCAGAGCCAGCGTCATCGCTTTACTCTCGAGCAGTAGAAACCTCAAAGCTTGTAAGTTCGATTTGATTCAGCTTCGACGCACATATTCGCGATAAAACAACGCAATGTCAAACCAATATCCACAAATCACCGACCAATACAATTCAACCCAACATTTTGGTTAACCAATTACGTGACACCGATCACCATCTGTTTCATGGCATTTCCTTATAATCCTGACCTAAAGAAGCCCAAGACCATTTATCGTCAAAAATAACTGCTCAACCAAATTTATCACTAGTTACTTTATTCGCTCAAATGGAAAACAACTAACAATTGGTATACCAAAGTTAACAAATTCAATGAACCGAGGGCGATCTTTATCGACGACTGCTATGCGATTTCTCCACAGCTCGATGCTTAGCAAACTCACCAACCAAGCCATGAAACAACAAAGGTGCTTCTATGCAGCTTCGATTATCGCGCAATACAGTGGACTCGATTTCACAAAGCAACCTTTGCCTCCTGGGGGAAGGGTGAGACTTGAAGACTCAATCAAAAATGAATTTTATTATCGATAAACATTCCGCCAGTTTGACTGACGGAAAATAAGGAAAAATCATGAACAATATTGCTAATACCACTCTTAAGGCTGGAGTACTCCGCCCGAGCTACCCTCGATTAAATCTGAAAAGTCGCATTGTCCATCTTGGTTTTGGCGCCTTTCATCGTGCCCATCAAGCCTTATTCACCAACGAAGTATTAGATAAATCCAGCAGTGATTGGGGGATTTGCGAGATCAACCTATTTGGCGGAGAGGAACTAATCCGCCAACTCCGCCAACAAGACCATCTATATACGGTTAGCGAAAAAGGGGCTACCGAAACCACCGTGAAGCTCATCGCTTCAGTAACCGAATCCTTGCATCCCAGCTTCGAAGGCTCGCAGGCGGTATTAGCGAAGATGGCCGAGCCACAAGTAGCGATTATCTCGATGACCATCACCGAGAAAGGTTACTGTGTCGATCCGACAAGCGGTCGTTTAGATCTCAATAATTCGTTGATAGCCACCGATCTGGCTAATCCTCGACAACCGAGTTCGGCCATCGCTTATATCGTTGAAGCCTTGAGAATGCGGCGCGATTTAGGTCGGCGCGCCTTTACGGTGATGTCTTGCGATAATGTTCAAGAAAATGGTCATGTTGCCCGCGCCGCCGTACTCGATTTTGCCCAAGCGGTTGATCAAGAGCTTGCCGCTTGGATCGAAGCAGAAGTAAGCTTTCCCTGTACCATGGTTGATCGTATCGTTCCTGCGGCAACCGCCGAAACCTTGGAAGAAATCAGCCAACAACTTGGCGTTGCCGATCCCTGTGGTATCGCCTGTGAACCCTTTAAACAATGGGTGATTGAAGATAATTTTGTTAATGGGCGTCCTGATTGGGATATCGCCGGTGCAGAATTTGTAAGCAACGTGGTTCCCTTCGAAGAAATGAAACTACGCATGTTAAACGGCAGCCATTCCTTCCTCGCTTATCTCGGCTATCTGGGAGGGTATCAACATATTTCCGATACCATGAGCAATGAGAGTTACCGCCAAGCCGCTTTCGATTTAATGATCAAAGCTCAAGCTCCGACTTTAAACATGCCAGAAGGTACCGATTTACTTGCCTACGCCAAGCAACTGATAGAACGTTTTAGTAATCCAAGTTTAAAACATCAAACTTGGCAAATCGCCATGGATGGTAGCCAAAAGATCCCACAACGTTTTGGTAGCGCCTTGCGTTATCACTTAAACCAAGGCTCAGACTACAAATGGTTAGCAATGGGCATCGCTGCTTGGATGAAATACGTCGGTGGCGAAGATGAAAACCAACAGCCCATAGAGGTTCGAGATCCGATGGCAGAGCAATTGAAAGCGATTTACCAAGCACATCCAGAACAAGCATCACGAGTCAAAGCCCTGCTAGGACTTGAATCCGTCTTCGGTAAAGAGCTTGTGAATCATCATCACTTGGTTGCCGAAATCAGCAAAGCCTACCAAATCATTTGTCAAACAGGCGCTCGCGCGGCCGTGGCTTCCCTATAAACAAGCCGACTCCGAAGGTGGGGCGTCGAAGGATGCATTGCTAAACAAACCCATATCATTGCGAAGCGAATACCCGCTTCGCAATAATCGGCCATCCAAAGATGGCGAAGAATTGTTTCAAATATGGGCAACTGCAATCTTTGCGCACGGCACGGAAAACCATAAAACCGATCGCCATGGATGCTGGAGGTGTATATGCTCAGCTTAAGGAACAAGCGCTTTCACCGCTGAAGAACGAGTATACTGCTTGCTTCAAGCCAAAAAGCTTCCATAATAAACCTTTATTTATCCAGTAAAATCAACCATGATCTCCAGATTCACAGGGGATGAGGCAAGACCGCATGAAACTAGCTCTGCTCTATACTCTAGAGGCCAATATCGCCCTGTTTAAACCCTACCTTGAGCAACACTTAGAGATGAACAAACTCGATATCAAGCACTATGTTCACCCCGAATTACTACAAAGAGCCATCGAGCAAGGCTTAAATGAACAGCTGATTAAAGCTGTACAACAAGTAATACAACAAATCGCACAGGCAGGCGCAGAGCTGATTGTATGTACCTGCTCAACCATCGGAGACATTGCAGAAAATACCCCGAATGTGTCCGCCCGAGTGATCCGAGTCGACCGTCCCATGGCCAATCAAGCGGTTCAAGCCCAGCGAGTGCGAGTATTTGCCGCGCTGCAAAGCACACTCACTCCAACCCTTGAGCTAATCGCCAGCTGTGCCCAACAACAGGCGAAAAACCCCAGAGTAAACGCCGAACTGATCCCTCAAGCCTGGTCCTATTATCTGGCGGGCGACACCGACAACTATGCACGTACCATTGCCCAACACATCAATCAACAGCGTCTCGATGATGATGTCATTGTACTTGCACAGGCTTCGATGGCCCATGCGACTCAATATATTCAACAACCAAATATAAGCATATTAAACAGCCCCGAGTTAGCCGCTCACTACTTACGCGAGCAATTGCAATTCAGTCAAATTTAAAGGAATTATCATGCCAGAATTAAACCTCGCGCAAGTTGTCGGCCTGATCGCTTTCCTAATCGGTATCAGTGCCTTTTTTACCCAAGATGGCCATGCATTTAGACGCCGACTGACCATTTTTCAAATTGTGCTGTGTGGTCACTTTATATTAATGGGGGCTTATACGGCGGTGTTTGCCAGTGCCATTAGCGCGTTAAGAACCTATGCGTCGAGCAAAACTCAGTCCAGCGGCGTCATGTGGAGTTTTATTGCCCTGTTGTGGTTAATGAGTGTGCTGGCGATGCATAATCCCTATGAACTGCTCCCCATTATTGGAACGTCCTTAGCGACTTGGGGGCTATTTAAAACGGAAGGCTTAAAACTTCGCGCCTTGCTTCTATTCAACTCCTTTTGTTGGTTAGGCAACAACCTGTTGTTGGGCTCCATTGGTGGCACGATGATGGAAACAACCTTTATCTTGGTCAATTCCTATACCATCATCAATCTCATCAGAGCCAACAACAAACAAGCGATTGAATAAGTATTCGAGAGAAGCCAAGGGCACGGTGGCTGTAGATGGCATAAAACAATCATAAACGACTATCATTGCGACAGCTTAGGCAAAGGCT
Organism: Agarivorans sp. QJM3NY_33; assembly: GCF_050870865.2. Lineage (NCBI taxonomy): Bacteria > Pseudomonadati > Pseudomonadota > Gammaproteobacteria > Alteromonadales > Alteromonadaceae > Agarivorans > Agarivorans sp. QJM3NY_33. The sequence goes on along the minus strand of NZ_CP194039.2, from coordinate 876,832 downwards.
TTCACCGCTTGAAGTGCTTATAATTGCAGTTAATCAATGGCGGCTAAGGCACCATTCACACAGCGCATACCTGGTACAAAAGTCAGCTTATCTGCCGACATCTTTTGACCATTGGGTAGCTTAATATGATTAACTAACCAGAGCACACACCCATCACTTAGATTCAGTAAACAACGAACCTGAGAATACAAGTGGCCATCATCAAACACTGAAGATACCGCGAAGGCTTGACCTTGCCACGCTTTTACCGCCTTATCATGACACATCACTAAATCGAGATATAAAATTTCCGGCACCACATCTTTCACCACTTTCAAGCATAATCTAGTACTAGAATAGCTTTGTTTTTCCAGCCACAGTCGATGGCCAATCGCGGTATCGGTCCACTCGAGGATCGTCATTTCTGCGTTCATGTCATTCCTTATCTATTACAGAGGAAACAATGGTATTTTTTAACTAAGCGAGGGTCGACAATCGAATCTCCCTTATTGCTTTCTGGTCACCACATGATCAAACAGTATGGAGTAAGGCATTATACCACCGCCATGCCACCAAACGCTTTTCACACCCACAAAAATGACAGGATCTCCCTACGATAAAAATAATTGACTGAAAATTTTAGCCGTTTTATCATGCCGACGGCTAAAAAATGTATCAAAACGCGCTTTCATGGCGCCACGCTCCCCCCAGCACTTCCTTTAGAAATGCTGATTTTCTGTGGGTTCCCCATATTGATACAAGGCTCCATTCCATGAATAATTCTAACACTCGTAATTTCTGCATCATCGCCCATATCGATCACGGCAAATCAACCCTTGCCGACCGCATGATCGAATACACCCATACCCTCACAGCCCGTGAAATGAAAGATCAAATATTAGATTCGATGGATATCGAACAAGAACGAGGGATTACGGTTAAACTGCAAACCGTTCACATGCTCTGGCAAGACAAAACTGGAAAAAAGTGGCAATTCAATCTTGTTGACACCCCAGGTCATGTCGATTTTTCTTCTGAAGTATCCCGCAGCATTACTGCCTGTGAAGGTGCTATCCTACTGATTGACGCGACTCAAGGTGTACAAGCACAAACACTGGCTAACTTGCGTCTTGCTCAACAACATGGGCTCACAATATTGCCTGTCGTGAATAAAATTGACAGCCCTCAGGCTGATCTTGCGCGGGTGATGACGCAGCTATCGGCAATTGATGGCCTTGCCCTACAACATATCATGCACTTGTCAGCAAGAACCGGAGAGGGTGTTGAAGCCTTGCTTGACACGATCCCAAAACGATTCCCTAGCCCCAGGAGCAATCCCAAAAACCCTCTAAGAGCCTATATTTTTGACTCTCACTACGACTGTTACCGTGGTGCGATCCTGCATGTAAGAATAATGGATGGCAAACTATCGCCAAAGGAAACACTTAAATTCATATCGACAGGTCAGTCATTTGAAGTGATTGAGACGGGTTATTTCATGCCCCAAATGACCCCGACTCGAAGACTCAATACGGGTGATGTAGGCTATATCACTGGGGCTATAAAAGATATTCGCGCGGTGCATGTTGGAGATACAATAACATCACGCCACCAGCCAGCAACAGAGCTAGTGCAAAAGTTCACAGAAATAAAACCAATGGTTTTTTGCGGCATTTATCCCGACCTACAAGGCAATGCTGAAAACCTGAGGTATGCGATGCAAAAACTACAACTGAATGATGCCTCACTCTCCGTAGAGCCTCACGTATCAGAGTCTTTAGGCGCTGGATTTCGTTGCGGATTTCTCGGTATGCTGCATCGAGAAATAATTGAAGAACGCCTTAAGAGGGAATATCAACAACACGTAATCACCACTGCACCAACCGTGAATTACCGGTGTATTTTAAAAAATAACACGATTCTAGAAGTCGATAATCCAGCTCTGTTTCCATCTCACGATGTTCTAAACTATGCCGAAGAACCTTTAGTAAGGGTGAGCATTAGCACCCCCTCTCGTTTTTCGGGAAGAGTTCTAGAATTGTGTGACAGCAAAATGGGGGACTATATGAATATGTCCTACCTTTCCGATGATGACGTTCTCATCGAATACAGCATGCCCCTTGCAATGATGATTAATGGCTTTTTTAGTGAGCTTAAATCTGCCAGCAAAGGCTATGCAACGCTTGACTATAAACCAGATGGTTACAAACGCTCAGAACTAGTTAGAGTTGATATTCATATCGATACCCAAGTTGTCGATGCATTAACCTTTATTAGCCTTCGCGATAGCTCATTTCAGCGCGGCACCGCGCTGGTAAACAAATTGAAATACCTCATGCCGCGTAAACTTTATCCGGTACCTGCCCAAGCAGTGGTTAACAATAAAGCGATTGCTCGCGTAGATATTCCACCATTACGTAAAAATATGCTTGCGTCTGGGTTCAATGGTAGTGTTTCAGCAAAACAGCGAATGATACGCCAGCAACGAGAGCATCGTAAAAATAGCCGAGGGGCTCTAAGGATGGAAATATCTAGGGAAATCTTTAGCGCAATACTCCTCGCTTAAAAATTATTGGTTATATAGCTAACATGAAATGACGCTCCCAAAACTGGGAGCTGATCTTTCAGCCATAATCGATGACCCGAAGCGGAACAACAGATATAAGAACGAAATATCAACTCACTCGTATCAAATGTCATAACATTCAAGCTAATTCGTAAACCTCCTGTCGACTGACAATGGTCGACAGGAGGTTTTATATCAAACCCGATATAATACCAATCTAACTAATGAACCGCGCATTTTTACTGGCCTAAATCACCGCTAACTTCGTTATAAACCTTGTAATTAGAGCCACTAGTTACAGCTATTCATGCCTCTTTATCAGCAGATTTATTCAACGCAATAGGCTGATAATATAATTAATCAAATTGGTATAAGCAGTCGCTGAAACGGCTTAGGCGCGATTTGCTCCGGTAAGCAATACAGCGATATGACCTTGTAGCGCTTGCTCTTCGCTCATTGCAATCACGCCAGCGATAGCAACCGCACCAGAAGGCTCTAATCTCAACGAATCGGCAGTTTCGGCATCTTCCATAGCCCTCTGGATCTGCGGGTCATCAACTAAAATCACCTTGTCTACTAAACCTTGCATGTCCATCACCGCTTCCGGAATGGGGCTTCTTACGGCAAGCCCATCGGCAATCGTATTCACCGAATCACGCTCAACCGCACGAGATTGTAGCCAGCTGCAATACATTGAATCGGCACCTTTGGGAACAACACCGATAATCTGGGTACTCGGCGAGGATGCTTTTATCCAGCGCGCAACACCGTTGATCAAGGCCCCATTTCCCAGCGGAATATATACCGCATCGAAATGCTGGCCCTTGCTGAGTAACTCAACCCCAATGCTTCCAGCGCCTTCTGAAACAGCCACCTCTTTACCGTCTTCCAGAAAACAATAAGCATGCTGTTGGCTATACAGCTTGGCTTGCTCTTTGGCGCTATCAAAATCATCACCATAGTGCTGAATCTTAGCGCCTAATGCTTTGATTTTAGAAACCTTAAGCGGGTTCGCATTGCTCGGAACAAAAACCTCTAGCGGGCGTTTTCGCTGCTGACAACTCCAAGCCAGTGCAAGTCCCCAATTACCGGCACTCGCACAAACAATTGGCCGTTTATCCTCAGGACTGAATACTGTAGAGAGGTAGTGTTCAGCTCCTCGCCCCTTAAAACAAGCAATCGGATTATCGGTTTCATCTTTAAGCCAGATATTGGCCTTGCAAGCTTGGCTTAAAAAGGACGAACGGAATAACCGAGACTGGGTAAACAAGGGGTTGATATGCTGGTGTGCCCTCTGGATTTTACTTAAAGAGATCCTCGACTCCGCCACTGGTGGGCAAACCCTCGATTTCTGCGCTGACGGTAACACGTTATCTCCCTTCGCGTGGTCAATCATCAACACGCCATCGAGATGTTCATACTCATGTTGCAATAGCTCCGAATAATCGGCCGGAAGCTCATTCCAATCACGAAACTCACCGTGAATATTTTGGTATTTGAGGCTAATGCTTTGATGCCGTTGGATTTTAACGATCAGTTCTGGGGTACTTAAACAGTCATCCCAAACCGACTGCATAGCGTCACAGCGCCAAGTGATTTCCGGGTTAATCAAGGTGATTGGCGCAGCCCCCAGGTTAACCACAATAATCCTTAAAGACAGCCCCGTTTGTGGCGCAGCTAAAGCTCGACCAAATCCGAGCCTATGGCGAACATCATTTAAGGTGGCATGTAAGTTGTTGACACAAGAGCGCAGATTATCGTCAAAATCGGTCACAATTTGCGCTTTTTTTCGAAGGCTTCCCGATACATCACTATCAGGTGTCAGCACTTCCATAATCTCAGACATGATTGTATTTCCTTCACTAAAATGAGTCTTAATATGCTAAGAGAAAGAGGTAATCAATAGCGCCATTGTTTATAAAAAAGCTGCACAAATCCGGCTTAAAATCAGCAAAACACGCATATTTTCGTCATCTGAAACACCAACAACTACTCCAACAGTTGCTCGATAAAAGCTGAAGCATCCTGTTTCGATTGGCGAATAATTAACGAAGAAGTAAAACTTCGAACATTGTCATCATCCATCAACATGTTTTGAGTAAATGAATCAAACTCAGCCACACTCTTCACTGCAATCAGCAAACAAAAATCACTTTGCCCGGTAACGTAATAACATTGCAGTACGCAAGGATGAATTCGCATCTTATTTTCGAAGCGACCAATATCGGTATTTCGCTCATCGATCAGATCCACATGAATAATAAACTGCATTTGAATTCCGAATTTCTCGGCATTCAACTCCGCGATTTCTTTATCAATCATGCCGCTACTTCGTAATTGCTTAATCCGACGTTGAACGGCAGAAGCCGATAAACCCACCATGGAACCGATATACTCAGCGCTCTTTTTAGTGTCTTTGCGATAAATTGACAGGATCTTTAAATCTAAACTATCCATTTCCACATGCTTATCTCACTTTGTTTGAACAGTAGTTTCCCTGAATCAATGAGATTTGCAAAGAACTGGATCGTTACAATATTTCGGCACACTCGAGAGACCTCAAAAAATGAGATCTGTAGCATCGTGCCACGATAAGCGAATCAGACGGTATTTTGTGAGTGATGCAAACAGATGAGAAAAAGCGATGGAGGCTGTTCAACAGAGCCTTACATTGAATAGAGCAAAGGATACCCTAATAATTCGACCCAGAAACACCATAGGACTGAACCAACGCCTTATAGTCTGCGGACTGGCGTATATTACCAATGGCATTCCAAATACACTCCGTCAACGCGGTATGCTCAAAATAAAAATTCTTCGAAAACATCAAATAACCGAGCTTGGATTTGAGCGCTGGCTGTAATATTTTAATCTGACGAGCGAGTAACGGTGCAAAGGCAATCACCGATTGAACATTGCCGCCAATCGCAACAACGCCGTCGACCCGCTTAGCAACCAGCATATCCAGCATCTGCTGCTCATCATTAAACTCAAGCGGTTTTAAGCCCAAACGTTTTACAATATCGATACCAGCAGAGCCTCGTTCAACCGCGATACGGGTCCTCGGACCACTGATCTTTTTTCCATCCCACTTTAAGTCACTTTGTTTAAGCGTAAACAATTGATAAAAGTAGCCTCTTACCGCCCGCTCTGGATCCGGTAGTCCGTCTTTCATCGGATAAGCACCATAGACCGCCCGTTCGCTTTTATAGCTTGAAGAATAAGCGGCGTCTGCACCACCATACTCCACCAACAACAGCGCCCTTTTCCATGGAACTAACAAAAACTTGATTTCAACACCACAGCGCTCACCAGCCTGCAGCAACAACTCAGCACGATAACCGGGTCGGTCTGCTAAACGTTGCTTATCTATATGATCAAAAATTGGCCCAGAGGGGCCGCCTGCGGAGGCTGTCGTGGCAATAACAATGCTGCGAGTCTCTTGTGCTGCACTTGCAAACGACATAATTAACATAGCATAAGCCGCCAAGTTGATGAGAATGCCCCGAAGTCCTTTCATTGATTGCTCCTTTACTGCTGAGTAATGGGAAGGCTTAAGTGCTCAGTGCTTTTTGTAAAACTCTGAATCAGCAGCGTACAACTTAGAAATACAGCATGTTGCAGATTATACATCTCAAAAGATATCTTGTAATGGTCATCCTTTTATGAATTTTATCAATTAAATATTTAAACCTGGCATGTGGTATTCAAACAGTCTTCTCTGCAAACCTTGCTTGACTCTCGATTTTACTAGTGGCTTTAACCTACATGACCTTTTCAAACCAATTATCGCTTATATTTAATTCGATTTCCTCGTCAAATTGACCAAGCCAAAACCCTGATATTTGATCATTCCAAGAGAAAACAGCATACCTAGAAAGATACCTGCAGAACCGATGAACTCAGCGCTAGTCAGCGACTCACCAAGCACTATAACGCCTAATACCAAGGCAATTGGAGGCACTAGCGCCGCAAATATAGCGCCTTTGGCAGCGCCCAAAATACTAATACTTTTGGCGTAGCAATAGAGCGCAACAATCGCCACCAATACGCCTTGATACAAGCCATGATTAACCAACATGTCCACCGGAAGTTGAGTCAGTGCCCCCGGATTGAAGAGTAAAGATATTGGTAAACAAACAACAGCCGAAACCACAGAAACCATCGAGGTAGCGACCCAAGAGTTTAACTGCCAAAATTTACAGAGTAATGTGAAAGAAGCCCAAAGAACGCCGCAGCCTACAAACATAAGATCACCCAATAAAATGTCGGCATTCAATTCCTCAAAACTACTTTTGCCGATAAAGACAATGCCGGAAATGATCAGCACAATCCCTAACCATCGGCTGGGCGTCAATTTATCCGCAAAACAAAACATGCTCCCAAGGGTAGAAAATACCAACATGGTACTCGGTGCAATAGTTCCAAAGTGAGCACTCGATGACAAATTAATCCCCGAAGTTGCAAGAATCACGTAGGGTGCCCCAGCACCAACGGCTAAAATAGCACCTTTACTAAAAATCACGCTTAGTTTGATCGCATGGAACAGCAGTACCGGTAACAAGATAAAACCGGCAATACTGAAACGAAGGGTCGCAATATCTAAAGGAGACAAACTTTGCAGCGCAGCGACTTTTGACACCACCGGCCAACTGCCCCAAATCATCGAGGCAATTAAACCGAGACCCACCCCAACCATGGTTCGCTTATCCATCATTAACATCATCATTTTCCCTCATTATTCGTGTCTATCCAGTTTATGCCTACCCGCCTTTCAAATCGCAGCCTATAATACTGACACACGCATGAATTCGGCTGATTTTTACTTAATATGGAGAAAAACTGCACATGGATGACTTCGACCGACAACTTTTAGCGAAACTACAATTAAACAACAAAAAAACCTCTGAAGATCTTGGAAATGAAATAGGACTGTCTGCAACTGCGGTTCAAAGAAGGATCAAGAAACTGAGGGAATCGGGAACCATCGAAAAAGAAGTCGCCATATTAAATAGCCGCGCGCTAGGCAACTTCATAACTATTATTGTTGAAGTTTCCTTGGCAAAAGGTGGCACCACCGTGATTGACAACTTCAAGAAAAAAGCCAAGGCGCACTCCGAAGTACAACAGTGTTACTACATGGCGGGAGAAAAAGATTTTATACTGATGATTACCGCGTCCAGTATGCAAAGATATCAAGAAATCACCCGAGAGTTATTTCTGGATGACCAAACCATACTCAAATTCAGCTCAAATGTAGTGATGGAAAATGTAAAACAGAGCCTAGCCTATCCTTTTTAAAACGAATCGATTTGCAAGCTCAAGAGCAAACTTAAAGTCACTCCCGGCCCTAAGCTCGGCACAATAACTTAGTCATATCACCTCAATCACGGCTTTAATCGCTTATTGAATAACAATCTCGGTTTGAAGTTGATGACTCGAGTGCCCACAAGCCATAAACTGCTAAACTCCAGTTGCGGTCTTCATCGCGATCATGTTGCAAACATTCAAAGAGGTTCGTTTGACGATTACGCTTCCCTATCAGATTCATAAAAATGACGTTTTTGACTTAAAAAAATCCGCCCAAAAAACTCTCAGAGAGATTTATACCGCAGGACCAAACGGAGCTCGGTATTGGCGTGTCAGCCCCTATGATACTCAAGATATAGGCGAGGATATGCGCCTCAATTGCCTGCCAGTGCACTTGGCGATTGTTGATCAAGTGAAACAAAGAATCGCTCACTGTAAACAAACACGGGTTGTGATTGGCCTGCTCGAACCAGCAGATAAAGACGCCAAAACGCTCAACACACTAAGCAAGCGAATACGTAAGGCCTTGTCAAATAACGATAACGTGAAGAACCTTTATCACACATGGATTGAACTGGACTTTGGGAATAACACCTTCGATGTTTTCGATATTACTGGGCCCTATTGGAAACACATCCCTAATGCGGATCAAGGCTGCTACTTTGATCGGCAAACCGCCAGTCAATTTGATCTAAAATATACGCCGATATTCAAATCACAAACTAAGGTGCTGGCGTTTCACGAACGAATCACTTATTTGCAATCAAGTAATGATGTGGCAGGAAAAAGCCATGCACAGCGTTATCTGAAGCAATTTTATAGCCATCAACCGCGGGTTGAAACTCCCCCGAGTTATATCGATAGGCTCAAAGAATTTTTCCGCTCTTTTATGGAAAGGATAACTTAAGCAAAACCGACCGGCTTGCTTCATCAAACTATCGGCGTGTCGCGGCTCAGCTCAAACCAGAGCGCGACTTTAAGCCCCCCTGAGTATCTAGGGTAACGTTAAGGCACTGCAAAATAGGCCAATGCCATAGGCACTGTGAGTGACGATACTTAACCCCCTCGCCAACCGAGGCGCCGCTGTTTTACTTGCCGCAAACCCAAAACCAAGACAAGGTTGGATGATACAAAAAGGAAATATCAAGGTCACAATCCCGGTGATCAACGCAGGCAGCAGTGTTGGACTTGCCAGCCATACCTCTTCGAATAAAAACACATGAGCCATCGCAAAAACAATCCCAATTGCATAATGTAAGGCCCAACCGAGAAGTCTTTCGCCCTTGACCGGCGGTGTAGACACAATCGTTCGATGCAGTAGCTGCCCCCTTGGGATGAAACATACCCATCGCGCAAGCAGCGCATAATCCAGCGCAGGGATCCCGAGTATTCTTTTTTGAAACAACGACCAACCATCCATGACCAGCGTCGCTCCAATACCAATCCAAACGGCTTGTAAACAAAGATTCGTAAGCATTAAATATTCCCCTTGTCGCTCTTAATTTGATAGATTCACAAACAGGGTACAACTTGAAGTCAACTTTAAGTCAATAGGAGATATGATGGATATTGCAGAGGTGGCTCGTCGCTCTGGTTTAAAACCTTCAACCTTAAGATATTATGAAAAAATCGGGCTGATCCACTCCCCCAGTCGAAAAGGGCTACGCCGACAATATTTTCCAAGTGTATTGAATAAATTAAATATTATTTCTTTGGGCCGCATGGCTGGGCTATCGCTCATTGAAATTTCAATGATGTTCGATACAAACGATGAATTGTCTATCGATAGAACATTGTTAATCCAAAAAACGACTGAGATTGATGCGCAAATTAAACAGCTACAAGCAATACGCAATAGCCTTTTCCATGTTGCAACTTGCCCACAAACTTCGCATTTAGAATGCCCGTCATTTCAGAAAATGATGAGCGCAGTGAAGCGTGATCTATCTTAGATTTATCGGGCCAAGCGCGGTGTTAGCTGACCTGAACTCAGGAAAATAGGCTTTGTCAGCAACGACTAGATTGCCTGTGATGGCAAACCAGCCAGCTAAAATAAGCTATTTATATCTATTGTTGCGCCATGAGGCCATACCGAAATGGTTACGCATTCCGTTTACAGAGCTCAATGCATACAATTCTCCTAAGCTTGGATCCAAACTAACTGCAGGTTTAAGTGCTTCCCCAAATAGGAAATGATCATGAGTAAAGGACAAGACCGTAAAAAAGGCTCCAAGAAGAAACCGCTGTTAACCGCCAAAGAAAAGAAAGCAGTCAAAGCAGCCAAAAAATCGCCAAAGAAAGGTCTAGGACTTTAGATTCAAATTGTGACGAGTCATCGATTATTTCGATGACTTTTTGCGTTTCACAAATAACACAAAATAACCAAGTTGAATAAACGACGGCGGCCAATCCCCCCTTGTTGCAAGTAGCCAGCCTTACCGCTTGATGGCGGTACAATCATCCCAAGTTGCCCGCGCGGCAAATAAAAAGCCGCCACAACGCGCCCCGCCACTGCAAACAACAACAGAATTTCATAGCGCTTGGTTTAACCACAAAGCGCTCTTATAGCAGCCGGCTATAACTCAGAACAAATTAGATTTGTTAAAATACCCAATTAGACTTCTGGACGGCTAATTAATCATTGACTTCAAGGGCACTTATCCATAGCATCCTTCTACCATTCAGTCACACCTTAGCATGTAATTCTAAGCTCTCTTGTATAGGCCTATGTAAATGATTGAAATCAGCGATGTTAATAAGGTTTTCTATCAAGGAGAGAAAGAGATTGTTGCGCTTAATGCCATCAACCTTTCTATTCCTCAAGGAACCATTTTTGGCGTGATTGGCTCATCCGGTGCAGGTAAAAGTACCTTGATCCGTTGTGTCAATATGCTGGAAGCGCCAACTTCGGGACAAATCATTGTTGATGGGGTCGATCTCACCACTCTTTCACACCCACAACTTTGCCAAGCTAGACGCAATATAGGGATGATTTTTCAGCACTTCAACTTGCTGTCTTCACGTACGGTATTCAACAATATCGCGCTGCCCTTAGAGCTAGCAAACACAGATAAAACGCAGATTGATCGTAAAGTAACAGAGCTCTTGGACTTAGTCGGCCTCACCGATAAACGAGACACCTATCCAGCCAATCTTAGTGGCGGTCAGAAGCAACGAGTCGCGATTGCGCGAGCCCTAGCCTCTGATCCGAAAGTACTGTTATGTGATGAAGCCACCAGTGCCCTTGATCCCGCAACCACCCAGTCGATTCTGGAGTTATTACGAGAGATAAACTTGCAACTTGGCATTACCATTTTACTAATCACTCATGAAATGGATGTAGTGAAGAGCATCTGTCATCAAGTCGCGATCATCGGTGGTGGTGAACTGGTAGAGAAGGGAACCGTTGGTGAAATTTTTGCGCATCCCAAAACCCAACTGGCTCATGACTTTATACGCTCAACTTTAGACCTCTCTATCCCCGAAGATTACCGAGTACGGCTAAACACAAAAAGAGTCGTGGGAAGTCACCCCTTAGTGCGCTTAGAGTTTACGGGAGCAACGGTTGACGCACCTCTGATCAGTCAAATTGCTCGCCAATTTAATATCGATGTCAGTATTTTGAGTTCCGATCTTGATTACGCCGGAGGGGTGAAATTTGGCATGATGGTCGCCGAACTACTTGGCAATGAAGCAGACGATAGCGCAGCGATTGAGTTTCTGAAACAACATAAAGTCAAAGTGGAGGTACTTGGTTATGTCCAGTAACGGTTTTTCATTTCAACAAATCGTGGAGTGGCTAAACTTCAATGGTCAGTTACTACTCGGCGCTACGGGCGAAACCCTCTACATGGTGTCGGTCGCGGGCATTGTTGGTTTTGCACTTGGTATTCCCTTAGGTGTTATTTTACATATCACTAAAAAAGGTGGATTAGCTGCAAACAACAAACTAAACCGAATATTAGGTGCAATCGTAAATATCGGTCGTTCGGTACCGTTTTTAGTGCTCATGGTCGCAATTATTCCACTCACCAAGCTGCTAGTAGGTACCTTTATTGGCACCACCGCCGCGATTGTGCCGCTAACGATTGGTGCAATCCCATTTGTTGCACGTTTAATCGAAGGCGCACTGCTAGAGGTTCCTTCTGGTTTAGTTGAAGCAGCGCAGTCGATGGGCGCAACGCCAAGGCAAATCATCACCAAAGTTTTACTGCCCGAAGCGCTCCCCACCATTATCAATGCCGTCACCATCACACTAGTAACCTTAGTCAGTTATTCTGCGATGGCAGGCACTGTTGGTGGAGGGGGCTTGGGTGATGTGGCTATTCGCTATGGTTTTCACCGTTATGATGTGGTGATTATGGCCGTGACTGTAGTGATGCTCATCATCTTAGTCCAGATTATTCAGTCGATTGGCGACTTGATTGTAAGACGGGTCGACCACAGATAGTGATTTTCAACGAAAAAATTTGCAAATAACGGTTTTAAAAACGACCACCAGATCGACACAAATAGATATTAATTACAGGAAACACAGCATGAAATTTAGTCTTAAAAGTATTCTCGCAGTTAGCCTGGCGGCATCTGCTTTAGTTTTAGCGGGTTGTGGCGAGAAAGAGACCGACCTAAGCAAGATTAAAGTTGGAGTAATTGCCGGAGCAGAAGCTCAAGTAGCAGAAGTTGCAGCCAAGGTAGCCAAAGAAAAATACGGCCTAGACGTAGAGTTAGTGACCTTTACCGACTACGTCACACCAAATGCAGCATTAGATGATGGCTCTGTTGATATCAACGCCTTCCAACATAAACCATATCTGGATCAACAGATCCTCGATCGCGGCTATAAATTGGCTATCGCAGGTAACTCTTTTGTTTACCCAATCGCCGGCTACTCAAAGCAAATTAAAACTATCGCAGAACTGCCAGACGGCGCACGTATCGCGGTTCCAAATGATCCAACCAACCTTGGTCGCTCATTAATTCTTCTTGAGCAGCAAGGCCTACTCACCTTACGTGACGGCGTTGGTCTACAAGGCACCGTTCGCGATATCGTTGCTAATCCTAAAAACATTAGCATTGTTGAATTAGACGCCGCCCAATTGCCTCGTTCACTTGATGACGTTGCCCTTTCGATTATCAACACCACTTACGCTAGTAGCATCGACTTGTCACCCGAGAAAGATGGTATTTTTGTAGAGAGTAAAAAATCGCCTTACGTCAACTTAATCGTGGCTCGCGAAGACAACGTTAACGCAGCAAATGTGCAAAACTTTGTAAAAGCCTACCAAACCGATGAAGTATACCAAGCGGCTTCCACAATCTTTAAAGGCGGAGTGGTAAAAGGCTGGTAATCAAGCCACAGCCGCTAGAAAATGAGTGAGCAAAATTAAACATCGCGTTTACTTTTACGAATAAAGAGCCCGCATCACGCTCACTGAACATAGAAGATAAGCCTTTTTATTGCTGATTAATCAGCCAACAACAATGCCCGTCGAGCGATAGCAAAACGGGCATTTTAAGACTCTTTCATCAATCTCAGAAAAACCAATCTTGCAGTCAACGTTTGTGGCCATAGATCCATCTCAAATTTAAGACCTAAGCATTGGGGGTTTTTAGAACGCGATGAAGTGCTTTCTGCGCCGCTGGTGCGCAGCAACTCATTTCAGAAAGTCCCAACCATTCAGCCTTTTCAATTTCTGCGTTAGCAAATATATCCCCCGTGAAATTTGCGGTGTAACAATGCATTGTCAGCTGAGTATTGGCTAAAGCATATGCAGTATCAGTGATCGAGAATTGGTGCTGAATTGAATCGAGAGCTAATTCAATACTCAGTTCTTCGCGAATTTCACGCTGTAAGCCAACTTCATTGGTTTCTCCGCTCTCCAGCTTGCCACCTGGGATAAAAAATTTATCTTTACCTTTAGACTTCACACAGAGTAAGCGCTCTCCTTTTCTATAGAGCCACCCGACACTCACCAACTGTTCCATTTTTACCCCTCATGGATATAAAGCATGTAATGAATAGATCATTATTTTTGACGAGAGACTAAAAATCAACTGGCTTAACTTGGTCGCCATCCATACACTCTTTAACCAAGAGAATATATTCGTGAAAATAACAAAGTATCGACGGGCAGCCATTTCGGTTTTTAGGTGCTTGGGCTAACAGTGAAAACCGCGGGTAAACACCACCGTTTTCAAGCCAATTCAATTAAGCATTATAAGGTGTTGTCTAACCAAATGATTGATTTAAGGGCTTATCGAGATAAGCGGTTAAAGTAAAAAAAATAGCATCAACAGCAAGCATTAAAAACCTTGCAAAAATGAGCCACTAGCCCCCTTGAAACGAGGCTCGAAAATCATAAATAAATTCGCGGAGAGCCCCCAGACTCTGCGACCTTTTATCCCTAAAACTCCATCCACAGGGAAAAATAATTTCCAATAAAACAATGTATAGGAAGCATTATGTTTAAACAAACAAATCTCATTACACTGCTAGCGGCGATTTTCTCTCTATCAGCTAGCGCCAACCATATAATGGCAGCAGACGCCTATGCATCAATGGCTTTACCCAATGACGATAAATTGTATAACGCACCTTTAACTGCCGCATGGGCGAACCATGCCACCTTGGTTCAAGGTGTACCAAGAGGCGACGCTACACCAGACTATTGGTCTACGAGCATTCTCGATCATTCCATACTTAGCAGTGAACCTTGGAATGCAATCACAATATGGTTTACCGCATTTGAAGCGCAGAGCAATACCAACAAAAACGTACGGCTTGTCATGGGCAAGCCAGAAGTATGGCTGCTAAGAAGCAGTGAAGAGACTGTATCCACAAATCAAGCCAACTGGTCTAAAGCTCCCATAAGCGACTTTGAATGGGCAGCTTATTACTCCAGCAACATAATGAATTACATTTCGGATACGCCTGTCCGATATTCAGAAGAAGGTATTGCTGAATACCAAATCAGTGAGCAACATTATCCTATTCACGGTGGAACAAGTCGTAACTGTATAAATGGCCGAAACGTTCTCGGCGCTTTTGTTCGCGTGAAAGCATGGGTGGTCAACGATAAGAAATATAATGATTCTAATCTCGAGGAAGCAAAGATCCTATTAAGTATTGGTGCCGACTACTACCCAACGGTTTCTTCGTCGGTATCAAAAGGTGACTTCGCTAACGCGAACTATTTACCTGGTGCTGGGGGCAGTCGATTTATGTACTTAAGCACGAAACCAACTTGGTTCTATATGATAACGACAACGCCCGATGACCTTTCGATTGTAGATAAAAGCAGTGAGTACTATAAAAGTGGCGCTAAAACCTACTTAACACGAGAAGAATGGATGACAAATTACCCTACAATTATACCCGAGTAGAATGCCGCCGAATAATGACTTCGCAAATGATTTGTCTACAGAGCATAGGATGAGACGGTATAGGAGTTGAATGTTGGGGGGGAGACTACACGACGGTGATTTTGAAACACAAAAAAGCCGTCACTAGGACGGCTTTTTCTAATTTGGTACCAGAGGCCGGACTTGAACCGGCACGTTATTTCTAACGGGGGATTTTGAATCCCCTATGTCTACCAATTTCATCACTCTGGCATTTTTCCCCGCCTTAGCGAGTGATTGGCATTATAAGCTGCGTTTTTAGATTGGCAAGTGCTTTTTAAGAATAAGCCGTCTAAGTGTTTAAGATTTGCTCGCGCGAGCATTTTATAAGCTTATGTTGGCAAAATTCGGCAATAGTTTGGTGGTGGTGAACTGAGTTTTGCTAGAATGAAGGCCTCACTTTTTTGGAAACATCCTATGACACAAGCAGCTTCTCTCTCAGCCCTTCCAACCGCAGGCTTTTTCCGCCGCTTAGGTGCTTATATTTATGATGCAGTGATGGCAACAGCCATTGCGATGGTCGTAACCATGTTGAGCTTGGCCATGGTTGCCGTCAGTAGTAGTTTAGGCTTACTCACGCTCCCCGAGGGAGTGGAGCCCTCGAGTTACTTGGTGACACAAATTTGGTTTCAGGGGCTCATTTGGGGCAGCATCATCTTGTTCTATATTTGGTTTTGGCACAACCAAGGCCAAACAATCGGAATGCGAGCCTGGCGTTTGCGAGTTCAAAATAAAGATGGATCGAATATTTCCTATACCCAAGCGCTGATCCGCTTATTCACTTCAGCCCTTGGGCTAGGTAACGTAATGGTATTACTCACCAAAGACAAAACTGCTTTTCAAGATATATGGGGAAAGTGCCAAGTGGTCACCCTACCTAAAAAGTAACCCTATCTAAATCACCAGATGATAAAAATAGCCGCGCAGAAAACGCGAACAGTAGGCTGCAATCATGGCAGGAGCCCACGCGATTAATAAGCTCATCGCGAGGGCTGTTGTGATTCACTCACCACTTATGCGCGGCGATTGATCAAATACAAGGCAATCCCAAGTACCAATGCACTTGGAATGGCTGCGCTCACATAAGGGGGCACACCATAAACTAAGCTCATCGAACCTAAGACTTGATCAAGAATGTAATAGCTAAATCCCGCCACAACACCCATCATTATTTTTGCGCCCATACTGGAGCTACGCAACGGACCAAATACAAAAGACAGAGCTAATAACATCATGATGCCAGTGAGTATAGGCATCATCAATTTACGTGCTAAGGCTAACTGGTAGCGAGCGGGATCTTGATGGTTTTGTTGCAAATAACTAATGTAAGAGTACATTCCCGAGATCGACAAATCATGGGGTTTAATCGTCACTACACTCAATTTTTCTGGCGTGAGGCTGCTATTCCATCGATAACGGTCGAAGTGTTGTCGAGTCACTCCATCATCACTAAAATCGGTCACCACAGCCTGATCGATCAACCAATAATCTTTATCATAAATAGCACGTTCACCCTCTACCTGTTGGTAAAGATCGGCATTCTGATTAAAGCGATAAATCGTAATATTGAATATATCTTTACTTTCTTGAACTTCGCCAATACTCACAAAGCTATCGCCATCTTTAGCCCATATCCCACGTTGTACCGCGACCAATGAGCCACCAGACATCTTGCTAGAACGTAACTGTTTAGCCGCCAAATCTGAGGAAGGGGCAACATATTCTCCTAAAAGCATCATCGCGATCATCATCGGCACAGCCGTTTTAAGCACCGCCGAAGCAATATTAAAACGAGATAAGCCGGCACTTTGCATCACCACCAATTCACTGGTACTGGCCAAAGATCCTAAGCCGATCAGGGCACCTAATAAGGCAGCCATAGGGAAAAATATTTCTAACTCGCGAGGCACACTCAGCAACACATACCATAGGGCATCCACCACTTGGTAATCCCCTTGACCAACGCTGCCCAGTTGCTCAACAAATTTTACGATCATACTCAAGCTTTGTAGGGTCACCAAGACCAACAAACTAGACATTAAAATCGTTCGGCCAATGTACCAATCAAGTATTCGAAACACAGGCCTTTCCTTTAAATTTTCCACGCACTTTCAAGTAATACTCACTACGAATAAACAAATAACTCAGGGCAATACTAAACATCAGCGCATGTACCGACCACAAACCAATGTGGGGTGGCAAAGTCCCTTCCTCAACAGCACTGCGAGCGGCACTCAATAACAAGTAGTAACTAAGGTATAACAAAATAGCTGGCAATAACTTTGCGTAACGCCCCTGCCTTGGGTTCACGGCAGCTAAGGGCACCACCATAAAAGTAAGGATCGGAATAGTTAACGGTAAAGAAATTCGCCATTGTAATTCAGCAATTTGTGCTAACTCGGTCGCCCCCCATAATTCCATGGTGGGTTGTGACCACAACCGCCGTTGTGATTGAGTACTCTCTTGCTCGCGTAAATAAACTTTATAACGCTCAAAATGTAAAATACTAAAATCTAAATCTTTAGGCGCTTGTTCATAGCGTTTGCCGTTGCTGAGTACCATCCATTGTGAACCGTCACTGCGGCGCTCTATGCCTCCTTCTTCAGCCATAACCACTGATGGGCGGGTCTCAGAACCTGCGGCAGGCGTATGCGCCACAAATACTTTCTCAAGATGTTCGCCTTTATTTTCTATTTGTTCAACGAAGGTCACCACCCCGCCGCCTAGCGATTCGAAACGGCCTTGTACCAACACCGACATACCAGCCTCGGCGTCCATTTGGTCAAACAAGCGTTGTTCCAAATAGTTAGTGTAGGGACTAACATACAAAGTATTCGCAGCAGCGACGACGGTAAACAGCAAACCCAAAACCAAGGTATCGCGCAATAACTGAGCGGTGCTGTAACCACAAGCTTGTAATACCACCATCTCGCTATCGGCGTATAAGCGCCCATGAGCCACTAACACACCGATGAACATACTAATCGGTAAGATAAGAATTAAAAAAGAAGGGACATTTAATAGCATCACCTTGGCGATGATCTCACCCGCAACATTGCCTTCGGCAGCCTGAGCTAAGATCCGAACAAACTTTTGCGAGGTGAAAATTAGCATCAAAACAGCAAGCACTGCGAGTTGTGTTTTGGCCGTTTCTTTAAATAAGTAGCGGAATATTAGCACTCAGTCATTCACTTCAAACTTGGAACTTTGCTGGTAATAGCAAAAATTTCAGATAAACTTTCTATTTTGTACAGTTTCACATAGCTAAATGTGACTGTATCACTCATATTTATTTAAACAGTCGCTAGGATCAACTGATCCATTCGAGCAGATAAACTATCTTAACCCAGTTTTGCTAATTGTAGGAGCATTCATGGAATTTAGCGTAAAAAGTGGCAGTCCTGAAAAGCAACGTAGTGCGTGTATAGTCGTCGGTGTTTACGAACCACGTCGCTTATCACCAGTTGCCGAACAACTAGATAAAATTAGTGACGGCTATATCAGTGCCCTATTACGCCGCGGTGATCTAGAAGGGAAAGCAGGACAAGTATTGCTGCTACATCATGTACCCAACGTATTGAGCGAACGCGTGCTCTTGGTGGGGTGTGGCAAAGAACGGGAATTAAACGAGCGTCAATACCGTCAAATTATCACCAAAACGATCAACACCTTAAACGATACCGGTTCTATGGAAGCGGTCTGTTTCTTACCTGAGTTACACGTCAAATCACGTAATACTTATTGGAAAGTACGCCAAGCAGTAGAAACCACTCAAGAAAGTTTATACAGCTTCGACATGCTCAAAAGCAATCGTGAGGAAACGCGTCGTCCACTGCGCAAAATTGTCTTCAATGTGCCAACACGTCGTGAACTGGCTATCGGAGAAAGCGCTGTGCAACATGGTTTGGCTGTCGCGCATGGTGTGAAACATGCCAAAGATTTAGCCAATCTACCTCCCAATATCTGTAATCCGAGCTATTTAGCAGACCAAGCACAACAACTTGCGAATGATTATGACAATATTAAGGTGAGCGTGGTTGCAGAAGCGCAAATGGCCGAGCTAGAAATGAACTCTTACTTAGCGGTTGGTCGTGGCTCCGATAATGAATCGATGATGAGCATCATCGAATATTGCGCTCCTGGTTGTGAAGAGCAAAAACCACTGGTATTAATTGGCAAGGGTTTAACCTTTGACTCCGGTGGTATTTCCTTAAAACCTGGCGCAGGCATGGATGAGATGAAATATGACATGGGCGGCGCAGCTGGTGTTTATGGCGCGATGAAAGCCCTAGCCGAGTTACAATTGCCGCTCAAGGTGACCGGTATTTTAGCTGGATGTGAAAACATGCCCGGAGGCAACGCTTATCGACCCGGCGATGTGATTACGACCATGTCAGGACAAACCGTTGAGGTTCTCAATACCGATGCTGAAGGTCGTATGGTTCTATGTGATGTACTTACCTACGTAGAACGTTATGATCCAGAGTTAGTGATTGATGTCGCCACCCTTACCGGTGCCTGTGTCGTCGCTTTAGGCCATCATACTTCTGGCTTAATGACGCCACATAATCCATTGGCTCATGATTTACTCAACAGTGCCGAACAAAGTGGTGATAAAGCTTGGCGGCTACCACTCGGTGAAGAGTACCAAGAACAACTGGCGAGCAACTTTGCCGATATGGCGAACATTGGTGGTAAAACTGCAGGTTCAATTACCGCGGCCTGTTTCTTATCCCGTTTTGCCAAGAAATACAGCTGGGCTCATCTCGATATCGCAGGTACCGCTTGGAAATCAGGTGGCGAAAAAGGCGCAACTGGCAGACCAGTTCCGCTACTGACTCAATTTTTACTCAGTAAATCTGGTCAGGAAATCGAAGAATAAGCAACATTCTAGATCAATCAACAGGGAGCCTTGCTCCCTGTTTTGGTTTAAATAAGCACCACGAATATAGCCCGACAGGGCTTGGCTCGCGTATTTGGAACAAGTAGTCTCTAGCGTATGAATGCGAAATTTTATATCATGCCCGATTCGGTCATCAGTGACAGCGAGGCCCTCGATAAAATAGTGTGTCAAATCGTCGCACAATACTATCGAAATGGTGAGCGGATCGTCGTCTATTGTGCGTCAAAACAACACGCCGAGCGACTTGATGAGCTGCTATGGCAGTTTGAACCAGAACAGTTTGTACCGCACAATCTCAATGGTGAAGGCCCCCAAGGGGGAGCGCCTGTCGAAATAACCTGGCAGGTACCAAGGCAACGCCGTCAATGTTTGGTGAATCTCACCAGCACTGCGGTCGATTTTGCCAGAAATTTTCAACATCTTATCGATTTTGTACCCGCGGATGAAATCGGTAAAGCAGCGGCTAGAGAACGTTATCGAGTGTATCGCCAACAGGGTCTACAACTAGACACCGTAGCCTACACAAACCCAGAAATTAAATAGAGTCAAGACATCCAATGGAAAAGACCTACAACCCCAGCGCTATTGAACAGTCGCTATATCAAGAATGGGAACAACAGGGCTATTTTAAGCCCCATGGCAACACCGCTAAAGAATCGTTTAGCATCATGATCCCGCCGCCAAACGTCACTGGCAGCTTGCATATGGGGCATGCGTTTCAAGATAGCATTATGGATACTCTGGTCCGCTATCAGCGTATGCAGGGTAAAAATACCCTGTGGCAAGTAGGGACCGACCATGCCGGTATCGCTACCCAAATGGTGGTCGAGCGTAAAATCGCCGCCGAAGAAGATAAAACCAAGCACGATTACGGTCGTAAAGCATTTATTGACAAGATCTGGGATTGGAAGGCCGAATCCGGTGGCACTATTACCAAACAATTGCGTCGTCTCGGCGCCTCGGTTGATTGGGAACGTGAGCGCTTCACCATGGACCAAGGGATGTCTAAAGCGGTTGAAGAAGCCTTCGTCCGTCTTTATGAAGATGACCTAATTTATCGTGGTAAACGTTTGGTGAACTGGGATCCAAAACTACACACGGCAATTTCTGATCTAGAAGTAGAAAACAAAGAACAAAAAGGCCACATGTGGCACCTGCGCTATCCGCTGGCTGATGGTGAAACCACCAGTGAAGGCTTTAACTACTTAGTCGTTGCCACCACCCGTCCAGAAACCATGTTGGGTGATACCGGTGTTGCCGTAAATCCCGAAGACCCGCGTTATAACAGCCTGATTGGTAAATTTATTGAACTGCCATTGGTGGGTCGTCGAATTCCGATTGTTGGCGATGAACACGCCGACATGGAAAAAGGCACCGGTTGTGTGAAAATCACCCCTGCCCACGACTTCAATGACTGCGAAGTAGGTAAACGCCACCAATTGCCGATGATCAACATTCTCACCCTGAATGCAGAGATCCGTGATGAAGCTGAAGTATTTAATAGCAAAGGTGAGCCATCAGACGCTTACGCCACCGACATTCCTGCCGAATACCAAGGCCTCGAGCGCTTTGCCGCCCGCAAAGCGATTGTGGCTAAGTTTGATGAACTCGGCTTGCTCGAAGAAGTAGCAGAACACAATAACACCGTCCCTTACGGCGACCGCGGTGGAGTGGTCATTGAACCGATGCTGACCGACCAATGGTATGTACGTGCAGCGCCCTTAGCCAAGGTCGCAACCCAAGCCGTGGAAGACGGTGAAATTGAGTTTGTACCTAAACAATATGAAAATATGTACTTCTCGTGGATGCGCGACATTCAAGATTGGTGTATTTCTCGCCAACTTTGGTGGGGGCACCGCATCCCTGCATGGTACGACGAAACAGGCAAAGTTTACGTGGGTCGTAACGAAGCCGAGGTACGCAGCAAACACGGTTTAGCCGACGATATCAGTCTGCGCCAAGACGATGACGTTCTGGATACCTGGTTCTCATCTGGACTGTGGACTTTCGCCACCCAAGGTTGGCCGGAAAAAACGCCCGATCTGGCTACCTTCCACCCCAGCAACGTATTGGTCACCGGTTTCGACATCATTTTCTTCTGGGTTGCCCGTATGATTATGATGACCATGTACTTCATCAAAGATGAAAACAACAAGCCACAAGTTCCCTTTAAGACGGTGTATGTGACCGGGCTGATCCGCGACGAAAACGGCGACAAAATGTCTAAATCGAAGGGGAACGTACTCGATCCCTTAGACATGATCGACGGCATTGATCTCGAAAGCTTGGTCAGTAAGCGTTGTGGCAACATGATGCAACCGCAGCTGGCGAAGAAAATTGAAAAAGATACTCGTAAAACCTTTGAAAGTGGCATCGAAGCCCACGGTACCGATGCGCTGCGCTTTACTCTTGCCGCTATGGCCACTACTGGCCGCGACATTAACTGGGATATGAACCGCCTCGAAGGTTATCGTAACTTCTGTAATAAGCTGTGGAACGCCAGTCGCTACGTCTTAATGAATACCGAACAGCAAGATTGCGGGCTGTCTTCACAAGAGCACGGCGGCGACATGGAATTTTCACTGGCCGATCGCTGGATCGAAGGTCAGTATCAGCAAACCATTAAGGCCTACCGCGAAGCGCTCGACAGCTATCGCTTCGATATTGCCGCACAAACGATCTATGAATTCACTTGGAATCAATTCTGTGGCTGGTATTTAGAACTCACGAAGCCGATTTTGTTCAAAGGCAGCGAAGCACAGCAACGTGGCACCCGCTATACCTTGCTAAATGTACTAGAAAGCTTACTCCGTTTGATGCATCCAATTACCCCTTACATCACCGAAACAATTTGGCGCCAAGTCGCTCCGTTGGCTGGCAAGGGCAAGGCGGATGACAGCATTATGTTACAAGCTTTCCCTGAGTTTGATGCAAGTCGTATGGATGAAGCCGCCATCGCCGATCTTGAATGGCTCAAACAATTTATTTTGGCAATTCGTAATATTCGCGGTGAAATGGACATTAGTCCCAACAAACCACTCAATGTCTTATTGAAAAATGCCTCCAGTGAAGACCAACGCCGCCTAAAGGATAACGCACCGTTCTTAGCTTCTTTAGCCAAATTGGAGAGTACAAGTTTGTTAGCCGAAGGCGAAGCGTCCCCTGCTTCTGCTACCGCCTTACTTGGTGACATGGAACTACTGATCCCCATGGCTGGTCTCATCGATAAAGAAGCCGAGCTAACGCGGATTGGCAAACAACTTGAAAAGCTCGACAAGGACTTAGCAAAAGTTGCAGGTAAACTGTCTAACCAAAAGTTTGTGGCAAACGCACCTGAGCAAGTGATTGCGAAAGAGCGTGCTAAGTTAGCCGAAATGGACAAAGCAAAAGCAAAACTAGTCGCGCAACAAACGACTATCGCTGCGTTATAAATCACGTCTAGTTAAGGGTCCTCCGCCGGGGGACCTTTTTATTTGTAGACGAGGAACCAACATGAATAAAAGTTTCATCACCAATCTGATTGCCCTCGTATTGGTCTGCGTCGGCTATTTTTTCCAACAAGCACTGATGTTTTCCATCGGTTTATTTGCTCTATCTGGTGCCGCAACTAACTGGATAGCCATTCATATGCTATTTGAAAAAGTCCCCGGATTATATGGCTCGGGGGTTATTCCAGACCGCTTCGATGACTTTAAGCAAGGTATCAAAGAACTGATGCTAAGCCAGTTTTTTACCGCCGAAAACATCGACCGCTTTTTATCCGATGCCAGTGGCAAAGCAATTCAAGTCAACCTGAGTCCCGTCATCAACAAAACCGATTTTAGTCCGGCTTATCATGCCTTAGTAGAAACCATCGAAGGATCTTCATTTGGCGGGATGTTAGCGATGTTTGGTGGTAAGGAAGCACTCACCCCCTTAGAGCAGCCTTTTATCGATAAACTAAAAGAGGCTGTCCTTCAAATTAGTCAGGATCCACAGTTTAGTGAGGCTTTGCGCCAAGAATTAGAGCAACCAGAACACTTGGGTGACGTACAACAAAAAATCACTTTAATTATTGAACAACGCTTAGCCGAACTCACGCCGCAATTAGTGAAGCAAATTATTCAACAAATGATTAGAAAACACTTAGGCTGGTTAGTGGTTTGGGGCGGTGTTTTTGGGGGCTTGTTTGGCCTACTTAATGGCCTCGTATAAAACTCGATAGCGCGCGTTAATCGCGCTCTACCACGCCATAAGATGCGAGTATTTTAGTAATCTCGCCAGAGTCCAACATTTGTTGTAAGTGCTTTGAGATTTCTGCGGCGCGCTCGATCAACTTAGAACGTTTTGAAATGGCCAAATAAACCGAGCGGTAATTACGTTTTGTATAATTGGTATGCTCAAATATATCTGTCATGTGTCTTTGCTTTAAAAAGATATCACCTTCAATACAAGACATAATCAGCGTATCGATACGGCCACCAAGTAGTAGGCGAAATAAACTTTCATCGGTCGTTGCATAGTGTTTGAACAGTTTAAGATCTTGATCAAATTGTTCAAAATAAGCGACTTTGTTCAATACCCCTATCGTTAAGGAGTACAAATCAGAATAGCTATCGAGCTTCTGCACAGGTCTAATTTTCGCTTGATAAAAACACATGTCGTTATGACTACGGTAAGGCGGCTCAACAAAGTGCATATACTGCGCACGCTCATCGTTTTTATAGAGGCCGGTCATCACATCACTTTCACCAAGTTCCATATACTTTAAGCAACGTTTCCAACCACAGGGCTGAGTCTTTAACTCCAGATCAAGAGCCTGACTAAGCTGCTTAAGAATATCGATCTCGATACCGCTCAAACTACCATCGGCCTCAATCACTCGCCATGGCGGCCAATTAGCGTTGGCGGTGACCATCTGCATAGCGGCAACGGGCCAAGCCAGAAAAAATAATAGAACAACAATACGCAGCGACACAGCCTATCCTAAATCCTGAGCATATAGCTCAGTGTAATAAAAAAAACGACACCTAGGCGTCGTTTTCATCGATAAATTTTAGGCTCTATGACTCGTCGTCATCCTCATCAGACTCGAAATAGGTGCCCCATCCATCATAAATGACCTTATGCTTATCGGCAATATTCGCTAATTCTTCAATACTTTGTTTGATTATTTTCGCTTCTAGCGGCACTTCAACAATCACATCAAAGCACCATACCTTAGTCCCATCTTCTAGCTCGGCTTCTTCGGCATCACTCACCTCATAACCCGCTTTAAAGACATCTACCGCCGCTTTTTCAAGCACTTTAAAATCGTTGCTGGCAAGGTGGTGTTCGATGGTATATTCGGCATCTGGATCGCTGCCATCGGCCAATAATTCTTGAATAATTAAATCAGTTTCGGCCTGCCAATCGGCAATCAATTGTTGGGTACTCATGTATTCTCTCCTACCATGGTCTCTGCTGGGCTGGCTAAATTTCGTTGATGAACATCGGCATAATCGGCAGCTTCACCGCGTGCTTCCATGGTCAGCTCATAGATCCGTTGTTCCATCTGCTGATGCAAGTCGGCAATGTGACTGCGCAGCTGTCCTTTCCATTCTGCGACCGAAAAAGCATGGCCCACTTCAACGATCACCTTACCATTGTTCCAACGGTTCAGTTTTACCTGACCATGAGTTGAAGAACAACAGATCGGTAACATAGGAACTTTGGCTTGCATGGCTAGATGAAAAGCTCCGGTTTTAAAACTCTGCAAGCCACGTCCATAACTACGAGTACCTTCAGGGAACATCCATACCGACAGATGACGTTTCTCTATCGCAGCGGCCGCCTGCTTAATGGTGTCGGCGGCTTTACTACGTCGATCCCGGTCAATTAAAATATTACCGGTAATCCAGTAAATTTGCCCAAAGAAAGGGATCAACGCGAGACTTTTCTTACCGATAGACACCACCCCCTTACGCAAGGCGAATGGCAAGGTAAACATGTCATAACTATTTTGGTGGTTGGCTATCCATACCGCCTTTTCTGGCAATTGTTGTGTAACCACTCGAACTTCAACCTCAAGGCCCACAAAGCGTCCACATTTGGCAATTAAAACGCCAATCTGATGCACTAGGTCAGGATGACGAGGTCGAACCAAACAATACAAAATGACAAACGGAAATGCCGTTAACATCACTAAAGCAATAAAAATAATTCGAATTACAGCTAACATAGCACCCCCTTAAAACAGCACGCAGTATACGCGCTGAGATTTAAGTGAACAAGTGTAAGCTGAAAATCTACACTTAGGCATCTGCATTGGGCCCCTCTCCAAGCTCACTCTCGATAGCCTCGACCTCAATGCCATCGACGCGCTGTAAGCCTCGAGGCAATTTGTTACCACGTCGTCCTCGCTCCCCACGATAATGATCCAAATCGCTCGGTTTCAAAGTCAACTTGCGTTTGCCCGCAAATAGAGTCACCGAAGCATCGGCCGGAACAACACTCAGCAAAGTCACATATTCTTCGCGATTTTTCACTCTTGCACTAGGAATACTAATTAACTTATTCCCTTTACCTTTAGAGAGCTCTGGCAAACTGGTGAGCGGAAAGACCAACATTCTGCCCTCATTAGAGATGACCAGACAACTATCATTCTGGTAGCTGTCCACCACAATCGGAGCCACAACCTTACTGCCCGCAGGTAAACTCAAAAACGCCTTACCATTTTTATTCTTGCTTAACATATCGCTAAACTTACCGATAAAACCATAGCCGGCATCGGAGGCCACCAAGTAGCGCTGTTCGTCATTGGCCATCACGACATTGCAGAATACTTCCCCTGCCGCCAAATTAAAGCGACCAGTCAATGGCTCTCCTTGGCTACGTGCCGAGGGCAAGGTATGTGAATCGAGCGCATAACTGCGTCCTGCTGTATCTAAAAATACTGCCTGCTGATTACTGCGTCCATAAGCACTGCTTAAAAAGACATCCCCCGACTTGTAACTCAAGGCTTTAGCATCAACCTCATGGCCCTTAGCCGCTCTTGCCCAACCTTTTTCTGACAAGACCACGGTAATAGCTTCGTTTGGCATCAGCTCTTTTTCACTCAGGGCTTTTGCTTCTGCACGCTCCATCAGTGGAGAACGACGTGCGTTACCATAGGTTTCGGCATCAGCAAGTATTTCCTTCTTGATCAGCGTGCTGAGTCGACGTTCGCTACCCAGTAGCTTCTCCAGCTTATCGCGCTCTTCAGCTAACTCTGCTTGCTCGGCTCGGATCTTAATTTCTTCTAACTTAGCCAACTGACGCAATTTAATTTCAAGGATCGCTTCAGCTTGTTTATTCGACAAGCCAAAACGCGCCATCAGCGCCGCTTTAGGCTCGTCTTCGGTTCGAATGATTTCAATCACTTCATCAATATTGAGGAAGGCAATCAGCAAGCCATCCAAAATATGTAAACGAGCTAATACCTTGTCTAAACGATATTGCAGTCGACGGCGCACCACATCGCGGCGAAACCGCAACCATTCACTTAAGATCTGTAACAAGCCTTTCACTTGAGGCCGATTATCAAGCCCCAACATATTAAGGTTGACTCGGTAATTTCGCTCTAAATCGGTGGATGCAAACAAGTGATTCATTAATTGGTCAACATCCACTCGATTAGAGCGCGGTATCACCACAATTCGAGTTGGGTTTTCATGATCCGATTCATCACGCAAATCCACCACCATCGGCAGCTTCTTCGCTTGCATTTGTGCCGCGATCTGTTCGAGAACTTTGGCTCCCGAGACCTGATGCGGTAAAGCCGTAATCACAATGTCACCATCTTCGGTGTGGAATACGGCTCGCATCTTCACCGAGCCACGGCCCGTTTCATAAATCTTGCGAATATCGCGTCTCGGGGTAATTATTTCCGCTTCAGTTGGATAATCGGGCGCTTGTACAAATTCGAGCAACTCACTCAATTCAGCCTTCGGATTATCCAGAAGATGAACACAAGCCTTGGCAATTTCACCCACGTTGTGCGGTGGGATATCGGTGGCCATTCCCACTGCAATCCCGGTGACCCCGTTCAGTAAAATGTGCGGCAAACGTGCGGGCAGCACTTTCGGCTCATTCATGGTGCCATCGAAATTAGGTACCCAATCACAGGTTCCTTGGCCCAGCTCGCTCAGTAAAACCTCAGAAAATTTCGACAATTTCGCTTCGGTATAACGCATCGCAGCAAAAGATTTTGGATCATCTGGCGCGCCCCAGTTTCCCTGACCATCCACTAAGGGATGGCGATAGGAGAATGGTTGAGCCATCAATACCATCGCTTCATAACAGGCAGAATCACCATGCGGATGATACTTACCCAAAACGTCCCCCACGGTACGTGCCGATTTCTTATATTTTGCGTTAGCCGATAACCCCAATTCAGACATCGCATAAATAATTCTGCGCTGTACTGGCTTTAATCCATCACCAATATGGGGCAAGGCGCGATCCATGATGACGTACATGGAATAATTTAAATACGCTTGCTCAGTAAAAGTGCTCATCGATTGACGTTCTATGCCATCTAAACTGAGTTCATTCGCACTACTCATGCTCTATAACCTTTTATGTTCCTTGCAAAGCTAGCACTGCGGATGCTTTGTCAAATTGCCAGAAATAGCGTGCGCTAGCTGGTTTACCAATGTAATAACCCTGAGAGTAATCAACTCCCAATTTAATCAGTTCGTTATTTAATGCTTCCGATTCAACAAATTCAGCAATGGTCTTGTGGCCCAATTGATTGGCAATACCAACCAAGGCCTGAATAAACACCTTATCTTGGTGTTGATTCAAAATTTCTCGAACAAAAGAGCCATCAATTTTTAAGTAATCAAAGGGTAACTGTTTCAGCGAGTGAAACGAAGAATAACCGACCCCAAAATCATCTAATGCAATCGCACAACCAAGTGCCTTCAAACGCCGTATATGCTCTTCTGCTTGCTGCATGTTTGGTAACGCTGCTGTTTCGGTGATTTCAAAAATAATCATTTCGCCAGCAATATTACGACTCACAAATTCTCGGGCAATCCGGGCTATAACCTTTTCACTGCAGAAGGAGCGTGCCGATAAGTTTATCGCCAACTTATCGGTATAACCACAACGCAGATTGGTTTCCATCTGCTGCAAGGCCTGTTGCACGACCCATAAATCGATTTTGTCGATCTGGCCATTCTTCTCTGCTGCTAAAATAAGTTGATAAGGGGAATGTAAACGATCTTGTTCATCTCGAACCCGTAATAAAACCTCGTAATGCTCAACCTTATTCAGCTTATTGTTCATGATCGGTTGATAAAACAGTTCCAAACGGTCGCGTTCGATAGCATGTTGTGCCAAGTCCAACCAAAAGTGTTTTTTAGCAAGCTCCGAATCACTATTCTCCGCTTCAAAACTCACCACACAGTTTTTACCACGCTCTTTCGCTTGATTGTTGCAAATATCGGCTTTTGCCATCAACTCTTCAAATCTACTGCCATGTTCAGGAAAAGCAACAATTCCAACACAAGCCGAAGTGGTATGAATGATGTTGTGTCCCGGTACTCGAACTTGGGCCAATAAGCTAATGATCCGTTGTGCCGCGACTTCAGCATAGGCTAAACTGGTATCTTCAAGATAAATCGCAAATTCATCGCCACTGATGCGCGCTAAAATACTATCGTTTGGTAGCAAGCGCTCTAAGCTAGCCGAGACTTGGCAAAGCATTTCATCACCAGCACCGTGACCACTAATATCATTCACATATTTAAAATTATCTAAATCCACCATCAACAAGCAACCAAAACGTTGCTCTTCAACCATTTGATTCAAGACTCGCTCAAACTTACGACGATTCGGCAGATCGGTGAGGTTATCATAATTAGCAACCCACTCTAGCTCTTCAGCGCGGCTCTTCAATTGTTGTTCTAATGCTTCCAATTGATAAGACAATCGAACCAAGGCGTGATTCAGTTCATCGGACTCATCAGGCAATACCCGTTTACCTGTACTTTCCAAATTACGCCGAAATAGATTATGTGATGAGCGCGCCAATAAGGGTAAGTGATCGATGGTTTGTCGGATCCGTCGCAATGAAGGACTCAAGCAGAAAATAACAATCGCACCTGCGATAACCAAGGCTGCCATGCCAAACAACATGTTGTTATAGTTAGCCCGATTAAGCAGCTGAGATTGGCTATTAATGTCATTGATAATGGCGTAATAAACCGGCTTGTTACCGACGTTTCGTTTTATCGGAAAAGCATGTAATTCACTCAAACCCCATTCACTATTAAATTGCTCAAGACCATTTACAATCGAATGGCTGTCAAGCTTGGTCAACATGTTAGCGATTGACTGACGATACATCGATTCGGCATATAATAAATGCAAGGAGGCATCGTCGTTCAGCTCGAGCATAAAATGGTGGCTGCCTCGACTGGCAGGAAACAATTCCAATAACCGCAAGGCGTCGATGCTGTAAAAGGCTTGATAATCTGTCTGTTGCTCACCCACCTTAAAATGAGTAGCAACGATCACTCGGCAGCTTAACGGGCAATCTAAGATCCAAGAAAGCGGTTGATGCGCTTGTAACATCCAATCGGTCGCTTTTTGGCTATGCTCTAAATAACCGAAGTCATAACGCTCTCCTAGCTCAGGCACCACAAGGGTTAAACTGCGAATGGGTAGCTCTGTATAGTTCTTTAGATCTTGCCAAAAAGAATCGAATACCATTGCTAAATCCTCGGACTTAGCTTTCTCAAAACGATATGCTTGGCTGGCATTAAAGGAATTTAAACGCGCAAATACATCGTCATAATATTTTTGTAACTGATAATTTTGATTTGCAATGACATTGGTTCGACTGTCTCTGAAGAAACTCTGCAAATTGTCATGATTAAAGCTGATTAGGCCCACCAAACTAATCAACAATACACCGCACAGCAACAACAACGCCTTCGTTGCTAAGCCAAGTCGAAGATCTCGCATTTTTTAGGCTACCCTATACCAAGTCAGAGGCCATGTTTCCCTTGGTTTCTAACCATTGCTTCCGATCACCTGCGCGCTTCTTCGCGAGCAGCATATCCATCAACTGCAAAGTTGCGTGCTCTTCATCAATAGTGAGCTGAACCAAACGTCGTGTATTAGGATCCATGGTAGTTTCGCGCAATTGTAGAGGGTTCATTTCACCCAATCCCTTAAAGCGCTGTACATTCACTTTACCGCGTTTCTTTTCGGCTTCGATACGATCTAATATGCCTTGTTTTTCATCTTCATCTAGGGCATAGAACACTTCTTTACCCACATCAATTCGATACAAAGGAGGCATCGCCACATAGATATGCCCTTGCTCGACCAATGGCCTAAAGTGCATCATAAACAATGCGCATAATAGCGTGGCAATATGTAAACCGTCGGAGTCAGCATCCGCCAAAATACAAATTTTACCGTAACGTAAGCCGCTTAAATCATGACTATCAGGATCAATACCGATGGCCACCGAGATGTCATGAACCTCTTGCGAGCCCAGAACCTCACTCCCGTCCACTTCCCAAGTGTTGAGAATTTTACCCCGTAAAGGCATCACCGCTTGGATCTCTCGTTCACGCGCCTGCTTCGCACTGCCTCCCGCCGAGTCACCTTCCACCAAAAACAGTTCCCCAGCCAGCGGATCCTGACTAGTACAATCAGTCAGTTTCCCTGGTAAGGCTGGTCCCGATGTCACTTTCTTACGAGCAATTTTTTTACTGGAACGCATTCGCCGTTGCGCATTGTTAATAAACACTTCGGCAAGCAATTCGGCTTGATCGGTATTACTATTTAGCCACA
The DNA here is from genome assembly GCF_050870865.2 of Agarivorans sp. QJM3NY_33. Taxonomy (NCBI): domain Bacteria; kingdom Pseudomonadati; phylum Pseudomonadota; class Gammaproteobacteria; order Alteromonadales; family Alteromonadaceae; genus Agarivorans; species Agarivorans sp. QJM3NY_33. Next base: position 844,859 of record NZ_CP194039.2, on the reverse strand, counting down.
AACTAAAGGCATCTTTGACAACCCCAGAAACAAAAGCTGCTGACTGTCGAGACGACAAGCGCTCTTTAGTTTGTCCGGCAAATTGTGGATCTTGCATTTTTACCGATAACACATAGCAACAACGGTCCCAGACATCGTCCGGCGTCAATTTCAGACCTCGCGGCAAAATATTACGAAACTCACAAAACTCTCGCATCGCATCGAGTAGACCTTGCCGTAAACCATTCACATGAGTTCCGCCTTGCGCGGTAGGAATTAAGTTCACATAACTTTCGGTGATACTTTCGCCACCTTCAGGCAACCAACTCACCGCCCAATCTACAGCCTCTACATTGCTACTAAAAGCGCCGGTAAAGGGGTCGTCTGGCAGACTAATGTAATCTTTAAAGGACTGACTTAAATAGTCTTTTAAACCATCTTCGTAATACCATTCATCCTGCTGATTACTAATTTTATCAATAAACTTAATATTTAAGCCTGGACACAATACCGCTTTAGCTCGCAACAAATGACGCAGCCGTGAAACCGAAAACTTAGGGTTATCAAAATAACTTGGGGTTGGCCAAAACCGAACTTTGGTTCCGCTATTACGTTTGCCGACACTGCCAGTAACCGCTAACTCTTGAACCTTATTCCCATCTTCAAAGGCCATTTCATAGACCTGGCTATCACGACGAACCTGCACTTCGACCCGGGAAGATAAGGCGTTAACCACCGAAATACCAACCCCGTGTAGCCCTCCAGAAAATTGGTAATGCTCATTCGAGAATTTGCCCCCCGCATGCAAGCGAGTAAAAATCAGCTCAACACCACTCACCTTCTCTTCCGGATGAATATCGGTAGGCATGCCACGACCGTCATCGACCACTTCGATAGATTGATCTGCGTATAAGGTAACGATAATAGACCGAGCGTGACCGGCAAGCGCCTCATCCACACTGTTATCGATGACTTCTTGTGCTAAGTGATTGGGACGAGTGGTATCGGTATACATGCCAGGTCGGCGTTTTACCGGATCTAAGCCACTTAATACTTCAATAGAGTCGGAATTATATTGGTCAGCCATGATGGAAATATTTACCTAAGAGCCAAGAAGTCGAGAATAGCACCACAATGCCGTTCAAAGCCTTGAAAGCTGTGGTCTCCGCCCTCTTCAATAGTGAATTTTGCGCCTTTATACTCGGTGACCGCTAGCCTAAAGTCCAGCACTTCATCACCCGTTTGTAACAACGCCCATAACTGTTGTTGACAGCTCAAATCGCTAACTTCCAGTTGTCGTAAGTGTTGTATATGCTGCGCTTGCAAGTCATAACGTTGCTGAGTATAGGGATTAATTTGTTCCCCTAAATAGTCGTTTAATAAGATATATGGTTTTACTGCTGGATTAACCAGTACCGCAGGAGCGCCCGTTTGTTGCGCCACTTTGGTCGCCAAAAAGCCACCAAGAGAACTACCAATAACACCTAAACGAGCATCATGATTTGATTCTAATAACTGGGAAATTTGCTCCCAAGCTTGCTGTGGATAACAGGCTAACTGAGGACATAAAAACTGAATATGTGGTGCATTCTCTGCGACATAGTTCGCCATAACTTGCGCCTTCGCAGAATAAGGCGAACTATTAAAACCATGTAAATACAATAAAACTGACGCTTGCTCCACTCAATAACCTTTAGATTTTGGATCCGGAAGAAAACTTCGCTCAGATAAACGACGTAAACGAGTGGCAATTCGCCCCTCTTTAGTTAACTGCAAGTAACGCCAGCCCGGTTGTTGGTGATCAAGAGCAAAATTTGCCGACAACGGTAAAAACTGAATACAAGTACTTGGTGTTGCAATATAAGCGATGCCATCAAACTGAAACTCATAGTTTTGATGCACATGACCAAAAATAACTCCTCGCACATTTGGATAGTTGGCGATCACAGCAAAAAAAGCATCTGCATTTTTCAAATTATGCTGATCTAACCACTTACTCCCCACAGGAATACTTTGATGATGCATTGCGATGAGTACATGTTTATCAGGATACTCAGCTAAAGCCTTGGCTAAGCGATCTAACTGTGACTGACTCAATGAACCATGCGGCTCTCCCGCCACTTGAGTATCTAACATGATGATTTGCCAATGTTCACTGACTAACTGCTTGGCGGTCAAAATCCCATGCTGTTCAAGCGTGTCCATGTTTCCTTGTAGATCATGATTCCCCGGCAACCAAAAGCAAGGCTTCTCTAACTGCGCAATTTTTTCAGCGAAACGTTGATAGGAACGTTTACTGTGATCTTGAGACAAATCGCCAGTGGCCAGAATGTAATCAAAGGGAATTTGGTCTTGTTGGATGTTCGACAACACAGCACTAAAACTGTCGCAAGTATTAACGCCTAGCAACCCGGTACGTTCATCAGCGAAAAGGTGGGTATCAGTCACTTGCAACAAATGCACACTGCCATCTTCTGCTGTATTAATATTTAATTTAGTAAATGCCACAATCTTTTCTTGGAGCTTGATTATTCAAACTCTACTTTCATCCGCTGTTTTAAACAAAATGCCAACCAGTCATTAAGAAACTGATTTATTTGATGCTTTTCGTCACGATGATGCATCTTTTTATTAGGATAATCATACCTTGGTTTTAGCTTATAAATCTGCTGACTAGCACACACTTCCGCCAAGCGCGCATCGTGATACAAGCGCACAATCAGCTGAGATCGTAAATACTGATGCGCTTGGCGACCAGTTTGTCTGATCTCATACAGCGAGGTATAACGCGTACGTTCTTTACACTCGAGCTGGTAGTCTTCACCAATTTGTGGCTGTAATCGTAGTGTCTGTCCACGGCTAAGCTCAGTCGGGAATAGGCGCATCAGCAAGACATAATTAGCAGCATAAAGCTGCATCAGTTGCTCAAGATTTACGCGATAACGACCAAGTTTTTTAGCCTGCATCTGCAACGCCATTATTTTGCCATTGCAGCAACACTTTCTGCAAATTTAGCTGCAACCATTGAATCGCAATTACAGCCGCAGCATTATCAATCAGGCCCGATTGTACCCATTCGAAGGCTTGTTCGCGACTTAAAACTTTCACCAATATGTCTTCATTTTCATTTTCCAATCCATGAACACCACCCGCTTGGCTTGCATCAACTTCACCGAGGTACAAATGAATGCGCTCACTTAAGCCTCCCGCGCCCGGTAAAAAACTATTACACGAAATCACTCGCTTCACCCTTAGCCCAGCTTCTTCTTCGGCTTCACGTACCGCAACATCCAATGGTGGTTGGTTACTATCAAGCATCCCGGCCACGATTTCCAATAACCAAGGACTGGCTCCAGTTTCGACCGCACCGATCCTAAATTGCTCAACTAAAACGACTTGGTCAAGTAGCGGATCAAAAAGCAAAATTGCTGCCGCATGACCTCGGTCTAACATTTCACGCTGAAACCACTGACTCCACCCCCCTTGGTACAAACGGTGACGCAAGGTGTAACGCTTTAATTTAAAGAAACCTTTATAGACATCCTCTACCTTCTGTATTTCCATGTCTTGATGAGAAAACTGACTCAGGTTTTTCAACTTAAGCATATGAATCTAGTCCCCTTTGTTTGGCGATTTAGTATATAATTTGCCGACTCTTAATGATCCAATGACAGATTGACTACAATCTATTATGATTTTTCTTAACTAAGTCTTAATCTAAAGTTAAAGCTGAGATAGACTAACATTTATTCGCAATATGTTAGCTGTTTAAGCCATATTGTTTAACTCCTAGAATTAATTTAACTCACTCCCGATAAACTTCGCACATCCAAGGCGAATAGAGGAAAGGCGAAATGAAGCTGAAAATGAAATCATTGATATTAGCTTGTACTTTTGGCTCGATAGCTTATCAAGCTCAAGCTGACGACTTATTGCAAATTTATCAATTAGCTCAAGAAAAAGATCCCGTCATCTTGCAAAGTAAATCGCAGCGTGACATCGCCTTTGAGAAAATAACTCAAACCCGAGCATCGCTACTCCCGCAAATCGGTTTTTCAGCGGGGGCAAAATATACCAATTCCGATAACAGCAGTATCGACAGTATCACCAATACCAATGCATCGGTAGGTTTAAGCCAGTCACTCTATTCCAGAACCAACTGGACCAGTTTAAGCATTTCAGAAAAAGATGCGACTCGGGTCGATGCCTTGTATGCCAACGATGTGCAAAATCTGATTATTCGAGTGAGCACCGCTTACTTTAACGTATTACGCGCCATCGATAATGTTAGTTTTGTACAAGCAAACAAGGCTGCTGTCGCTCGTCAACTAGAGCAAACTAAACAACGGTTTAATGTTGGCTTAACTGCGATTACCGACGTTCATGAAGCACAAGCCGAATATGACCGAACGCTTGCCGAAGAAATTCAAGCCAGTAATACCTTATCAAATAGTTACGAAGCCTTGCGCGAGTTAACTGGTTTAGAACATCGCCAACTCAATATTTTAAATACCGAACGCTTCGATCCCGCCGAACTAAATCAAAGCGCAAAGCACTGGTTAGAGCTTGCCAGCGATAAGAACCTTCAGTTGAACGCTCAGCGGATTGCCAAAGAAGTCTCTCAAGAGCAAATTAAATTGGCTCAAAGTGGTCATGCGCCAACCTTAGATTTAACCGCAGGTATTGGTTACGACAACAATAAATACGGGAATAGTATGACCGACAACGCTCAAGGTGGCAGTGCGAATTCGGGCAATATCGGTCTTGAATTCAACTGGCCGATCTACCAAGGTGGCAGTATTGACTCTCAGGTTAAACAAGCTCAATTTAGTTACATTGCAGCGTCTCAAGCCTTAGAGCAAACCTATCGTTCAGTACAAAGCACCGTAAACTCGGTGGTCAACAATGTCAGTGCGAGTATCGGCTCGGTAAAAGCCTTCGAGCAAACGGTTGTCTCATCTCAAAGCGCTCTGGAAGCCACCGAAGCAGGTTTTGAAGTGGGTACTCGAACCATCGTTGACGTACAAGATGCAACGCGTAATTTATACTCAGCAAAAAGTGATTTATCAAATGCTCGTTACGATTACATCTTAAATATGCTGTCGCTTAAACAAGCCGTAGGCACCCTAAATGAAGAAGACGTAGTATTGGTTAATTCCGGTTTAATGGCCGCTCAATAAATCCCCCAATGTCATGCATTCAATGTTAAAAACAGAGAGAATGCATGACCACGGAGAATTATTGGTTAATAAAAAAGGCGCCAGTGGCGCCTTTTTTAGACGATGATGCATACTAATCAATCTGATTCTGACGGATCGATTGAATAATCTCAGAGGTAGAGCAGCCCTCCTCAAAATTAAGCACTTTTACCTCGCCACCATTGGCAATCACTTCTTCACCACCCGCGATTTCCTCTGGTTTATAATCACCGCCTTTGACTAACAAATCCGGTAACAAACTAGCGATCAGCCGCTGTGGGGTATCTTCAGTAAAGTCAACCACCCAATCCACCGCCCCCAAACCAGCCAATACAGCCATCCGACGATCAACACTGTTCACAGGGCGTCCTTCACCTTTTAAGCGCTTCACTGAATGATCACTATTAACGGCAACGATTAAGCGATCACCTAAAGTACGAGCATGATTAAGATAAGATACGTGACCGGCATGTAAAATATCAAAGCAGCCATTCGTCATCACAACTTTTTCACCACGACGATGGGCAGCGTCTAAAGCTTGTTTTAACTGCTGTTCATTCAACACCCCAAAACCGGTTTCCTGGTGACCATATACTGCGTTGGCAAGTTCAATGGTCGACACCGTCGAGGTCCCTAACTTACCCACCACAATACCAGCGGCCACATTGGCTAAAGCGCAGGCATCTTCTAGGCTAGCACCCGCTGCAAGGGCACTGGCTAAAGTAGAAATAACCGTATCACCAGCACCCGTGACATCATAGACTTCTTGCGCTAAGGCGGCCAAATGCAAAGCATCTTGCCCCTTACGAATCAGGGTCATTCCGTGCTCACTGCGCGTCACCAGCAAGGCTTGCAAATCTAATTCATCAATTAATTGAAGACCTTTTTGAACGATCTCTACCTCATCTTTACAAGCACCAACCACTGTTTCAAATTCGGAGAAGTTAGGCGTAAGCAGCGTTGCGCCGCGATATTTATCAAAGGCACTGCCCTTAGGATCGACTAAAACCGGCACCTTCGCTTCACGCGCTAAGCCGATTAAATCACCAACCCGATTCAATGCACCTTTATTGTAATCGGATAATATCACCACTTGATGCTGGTTGATCTGTTGGGTAAAACGATCACGCAAGTCTTGGCTATCTACGTTATGAAAGCTCTCTTCAAAATCCAGACGGATCAACTGCTGATGACGGCTTAATACCCGCAATTTAGTAATCGTGGGATAATCAGCAAATTTACTGAACTGACAACTCACTCCCACTGCGGCTAGCTGATTTTCTAAGGCATGGCATGCCTCATCGTCACCACTCATGCCGAGTAAAGTTGAACTGGCACCCAAAGCGACCGCGTTTAAGGCGACATTCGCTGCACCACCAGGGCGCTCTTCAATTTGCTCAACTTTCACCACTGGAACTGGTGCCTCTGGAGATATTCGTCCAGTAGGTCCTTGCCAATATCGGTCTAACATCACGTCACCAACAACTAGCACCTTAGCTTGAGAAAACTCAGGGAGGGTTATTCGCATTACTCACTCTCATCGAAAATAAATTGCGAACAGTTTATCATAGTTAAAAATCTGGTCTGCGGCATAATTACCAGAATTCGGGTAAACTTGACTCACCAACTGAAGCAAAAAGAAAAACATGGCTGAAATATCTCCCCCCACACTCAACGCTGGCTCCTTTCACCCCCGAAATTGGGGGGCTTGGTTGTTAATTAGTTTCATGCTTGGTATTAGCCTGCTGCCCCATCGCCTGCAACATTACTTAGGCTTGGCGATTGGCCGCCTAGGAAAAAGACTACTCAAATCACGAGTGCATATCGCACGTCGAAACTTGCACATTTGTTTCCCAGAAAAATCTGCGGTGCAGCGTGAGCAATTGCTTGAACAATGCTTCACACATCTCGGACACTCGGTAGTTGATACCGCGAATGCTTGGTTTTGGCCCAAATGGCGCTTTGCCAAACATCTTCATTTTGAAGGTTTGGAACATTTAGAACAGGTGAGACAAAAACCAGGCGGCATTCTGCTGTTAAGTGCTCACTTCTGGACTTTAGAAAGCCATGCCAGAGCCTTTGGAGTCATTGATCCTGGTGTTGGTATCTATCGTCCGAATAAAAACCAAGTCTACGAGTATTTCCAATACCATGGACGAACCAGAGCCAATAAGTACCTGGTCGACCGAACCGATGTGCGAGGCATGATAAAAGCTTTAAAAAATGGGAATGCGGTTTGGTACGCCCCCGACCATGATTACGGAACCCACGCGGCTGTATTTGTGCCTCTTTTTGCTCAGCCAAACGCTGCTACCATTACCGGAACAGCCACCCTCGCTCGAGTCAAAAACGTACAGGTACTGATGAGTTACGCACTTCGAAACGCAGATGGCTCCATCACCTTGGTGATAGAACCCGCTATCGAAAATTATCCCACTGGTGACACTAAAGCCGATGCGCGCACGATTAATCAGGCCATAGAAAAAGCCATTTTACGCGCTCCCGAGCAGTACATGTGGATCCATCGTCGCTTTAAATCGCGCCCTGAGGGCGAACCCAGCGTCTACTAATCTACCTTTGGTGCTTGAGCGGCAAATAACTGTCGCCAGGTATCACAAACAACGCTCAGATCGAGGGTGAACTGAGCCTTTTCGACCAGCCGCGGTAATTCTTGTAAGGATTGACGATGCCCCTCGTCACGGATCTCTAAATAACAACGAGTCAATCCCTGTGCCTGCTGTTTGTCTAAGATCCCCAGCTGCGCGCAGCTTTCAAAAATCCGGACATTATCACTCCATCGACTCAGCTCAGGACAGCGATCGGTATACTGTAATACCAAATACTGCGCAATAAACTCAATATCAACCATCCCCCCAGCCGACTGCTTCAAATCGAATAAATCACTAGTTTCTCTACTCAAATGCTGGCGCATTTTATGCCGCATCTCCACCACTTGGGTGATGAGTTCTGTAGGTTCACGTTTGATCGACAAAATTTGATGGCGAACCTGTTCAAAACGTTGCCCTAAGTCACGATCACCATAAACCACTCGGGCTCGCACTAAGGCTTGGTGCTCCCAAGTCCAGGCTTCTTTCAGTTGATACTGCTCAAAAGCATCGATCGCCGATACCAACAAACCCGAAGCCCCCGATGGACGCAGACGCATATCGAGCTCATACAATACGCCAGAGGCGGTGCGGGTATTAAACAAGTGCATAATGCGTTGCGCTAATTTGAGATAAAACTGCTTACTATCGATTTGCTTCGGACCAGTGGTGTAGGTAGAGCTGTCACTGTTATGTAAAAAAACCAAATCTAGATCGGAGCTATAGCCAGTTTCGATGCCACCGATCTTGCCGTAGCCCACAACCGCAAAACCGCGTTGCTGTTGCTCAAGGTGTTCCGGGTAGCCATGGCGCTCCACAATTTGCGCCCAAGCATGTTCAACCACCGCATTTACAATTACTTCTGCAACCGCTGTTAAGTGATCACTTACTTTCATCAAAGGTAGCGCACCGGCGATATCCGCGGCGGTGATCCGCAACTGTTGTATTTGCTTGAACTGACGTAAGGCCTCCATTTGCTGTTCCATGTCATCGGCTGGGATCCGCAACATAAACTCGCGTAGCTGCTGGGCGTAGCTATCGGCACTGACCGGATTATATAACAACGCGGGATCAAGCAACTCATCCAGCAAGATCGGAAAGCTTGCCAACTTCTCGGCCAACATCGCGCTGCCAGCACACAAGCGCAACAGTTGATGCAAAGAGCCTGGATTTTCGGCTAATAATTCTAGATAAGCAGTACGGGACAAGATCCGCTCTAACAACACCATGACTCGGGGTAATACTAAGTTGGTTTTCGGATGCTCAAACAACTGTTGTAACAAGCTCGGCATCATCCGCTCTAAAGTTTGTCGACCCCGTTGACCAATTTGCCGATGCTCCACTGCATGCATAAAGTGATACATAGTTTCCACGCGTTGCTGCTGCTCCGCTTCAGCGCAAACATGTTTAGCCATGAGCGAGGCAAGCGCTTCGCGATCAGCACCACAATGCCACAGATCTTCGTAATCTTGGCTAGCTTGATGCTCATCACATTGTTCATCGCCAATGGCGCTTTGGAAACAGCCATTCACCTCGGCTAATAAAGCTTGTAGTTGCTGATAAAAATCAACCCAGGATGCTTCCCCCATCACCCATGCGATCCGCTGTTGATCAAGCTCGCTATCCGGCAGAGTCTGGGTTTGTTTATCATCAATTTGCTGTAAGATATTTTCTACCTGACGCAGATACAGATAATGCTTGGTAAGCAATTGCGTCTGCTCAAGACTCAACTCGCCGTACTCACTGAGTAAGCTCAAAGCCTTGAGCAATGAGCGCGTTTGCAGGACTGGTTCTCTTCCGCCACGGATCAATTGAAAAGTTTGCGCAATAAACTCAATCTCACGGATCCCTCCTGAGCCTAGTTTGATGTTATCACGTAAGCCCTTACGTCGAATTTCCGAGTTAATCATCGCCTTCATCGAGCGCAATGCTTGGATCGCACTAAAATCTATATAACGACGATACACATAAGGTTTTAGCATGGCTTGAATGGCTTGGTCATAACGCAAATCCTGGTTAATCACCCGCGCTTTCACCATCGCATAGCGTTCCCAATCACGACCATGATGCTGATAGTAATCTTCAAAGGCGGCATAGCTTACCGCCAAGGGACCCGACTCACCAAAAGGACGCAGCCGCATATCCACGCGAAATACAAAACCGTCAACGGTCGGTTGATCGATTAGTTGAATTAGACGCTGGCCCATACGAATAAAAAATTGCTGATTAGCAATGCTTCGCCGCCCACCTTGAGTTTCGCCATTTTCTGGAAAACAAAAAATCAAATCGATATCAGAGGAGAAGTTAAGCTCGCGTCCCCCTAACTTGCCCATGCCTATCACCACCAAGGCTTGAGCATTGCCAGCGCTATCCATCGGCGTCCCAGATTCAGCACAACAACGCGAATATAGCCATTGATTCGCACAGTCAACACAGCTGTCGGCCAGCGCCGATACTTGCGCAAAGCTGTCGGTAACCGCTTGGCCTTGGGTTAAATCTCGCCAGGCGATCAACACCATTTGCTGGCGACGAAACCGCCGTAATACTTTCTTGGCAGCATCATCATTTTGTTGTTCGGCTAATTGAGCAGTCAGTTGCTCACGTAGCTGCGTCTCTGTTAACACCTGGCTTAGCAGCTGCTGTTGCCAAATATCGAGCAGCAAAGAAGGCTGAGCAATACAACTATCGGCAATAAAGTCACTCACCGCGAAGGCCTGTTGCGACTGTTGCTGCTGGTACTCGCTGAGTTCAGTGTTTAGTCTGGGTTCCAAGGCGACCACTCGCTCCCATGACTGGGCAGCGAAAGATAAAAGTTGTTGTTGCAGAGGGAGAGCATTTGACATAGTTAGCAGCACCACAGCTGAGAAATTAAATGAATCTGAACATGAAAACTATTGAAGTTCAAGCATCCACTAGCCGATATTCAGGCGCCACCACTACACTCCAAATATGCCTTATTTATCACAAAACTGTTTGATATATCAGTATTTACCCCGCAATACTGAAAATCTTTAAAACTCAGGTATAGTGCTTGTATATCGCTCAGTACTCGCTGCAGGATGCGCTGATGAAAACCAATATAAACGCCTTCGACTTGGTCATGATGTTACTGTCCATTATCGCCATTGGCATTGTCAGTAGTTTGTATTTTTATCCTAGTGATTCACAACTACACGCGTTGTTAGTCACTTTGGATACCTTAATCTGCTGTGTTTTCATCACCCACTTTTTTAGTCGCATGTTACGTAGCCATACACCAATGCACTACCTAAGCCACCATTGGATCGACTTATTTGCCAGTATTCCATTGATTGAACCGCTGCGTTTCCTGCGGTTTATTCATGCGGTGAAGCTAATTAAAGCCATCTCGGTACAGCAACACTTACTTAAAAGACTCAAACATAGAAGAGTTGAAGCAACTTTAGCCGCCATATTACTGGTCCTCCTGATCATTGTGTTACTTGGTTCGATTGGCATCTTAATCGCCGAGGGAAGTGAGTCTGGCGGGCAAATTCACAGCTCTGGAGAAGCTCTTTGGTGGGCAATTGTTACCATTTCTACGGTCGGTTATGGTGACTTTGTGCCAGTCACTGACGCCGGACGAGTCATCGCTAGTGTGATGATTTTAACTGGTGTCGGTTTTTTTGGTGCCATCTCCGGTTTAATGTCGGCCATGCTACTACGTGATGAAACCGCCAAAGAAACTGAGCTCGTGCGTTTTATGCAACAGCATCATGCCAATCAAAAAACCATGCAGCAACAACTACAACAAATCGAGCAACAGTTACACCAGCTACAGCAAAAGCAACATCCCAAAGACTAATCGAGCAATGATCTGAGTTCAAATAACTCCTGTCCAAAGCTTAATTTATTCGGAAGAACTCAAACTGACCCGAGCACGCAACCATAGATTCGCCAACGCTTCATAAATTGCAGTATCCGCCTTGGCAATATTACTGAACTTCGGGATAAAGGCTCGCCAACTGAGTGGCGCTTGCCAATTACGCACCTGATAATAACTTGGTGCGGCAGTCACTTTTAACCCTTGCTGCTGAAATAACCACATCGCTCTTGGCATATGCGCAGCTTGTGTCACCAGTACGATGTTTTTTCCACGATAGCTACCTGCCACCGTTTGCGCTTCTGCTGCCGTATTTAAGTTATGGTAGCTACGTAACAGATGTGAGTCCGGGACACCTAAGGATATCGCCAATTTGGCCAACATATCGGCATGCTCCACGCCACTGGCTTCTACATCCCCGCCCGAGAGCAATATTTGACTCTCTGGATGCTGTCTCCATAAGCGAATAGCCTCCACCAGCTTTACCGTAGCGCAGGGTAAAACTTGGCTAGAGAGTGGTTGTGTTTTATCCACGTAATGCAAACAACCCAAGACCACAATCAGGTCCGTATCGGCGGGTAATACATGCATCGCCGGATATTGTGTTTCAAAAAACCGTAGCATTTTACCGCTCAACGGACCAAGACTGAAAACCAGCGCCAACAACAAGGAAATAAAAACTAAACTTTTCGCCAGGTAAGCTCGGCCAAGTAACCAACAGATCGCCGCCAACAACAATAATAGCCATAGCAAAGTGCTGGGTATAAACAGACTGATCAATAACTTACTAAACAAAAAGCTACTCACCAAAACTACCAATAAACCGTTTGTTGCAAGGCTTGTTGGCGAGAGAACGTTAAAGCATCTAATAACGATTGCTCTTTTCGGCTGACCCATTTTTCGATCGTTTGCTGTAACTCCGGCTCCAAATCATCAAACAGGGCCCGCAAGGGTTTATACAAACTCAACTCTTCAATCCCCGACAAAATATCCATCCATGGCAATCGAAATTCTTGTCGAGCGCTCTCATCAAATAATTCCCCAACACAGATCCCCACCAGCAAATTCCGTCTTAATTTGGTGGCTTGCTTAATGTACACATCGGCATCCACTTCAGGTAATGCGAGATCAGAGTTGCGCAAATGAGTCCAACTGGTCGCTAACAATTGTTGAGCGACTTGGCGAATATCTAAGGCTTGCACCGTTGGACTATTTTGCCATTCTGCCAAATACAACCAGCGAGTGATTTTTAACATCAAACGACAATAGCGCGGGCTGTGCATTAACTGGTGGATTTGTTCCACTTGGGGTAAGGCATTTTGTTGCTGTTGTAAGGACTTTAACAGGGAGCGCTGCTGAGGCAGCTTTTTAATTAAAACACCGCGTTCTGCGGTCAGTCTCGATAAACTATGGGCCTGATTAAGCCAGCTAAACTGTTGGCGTAACCAACGCAGCTCACTCAACCAAGGACAAGCAACCAAGTCTAACTCACTAAACATCTTACAAGCCTGAACCAACATTTGGACGCCCATCGACACCTGTTCTAAGACCTCAAGCTGGGGATTATCTAAAAACAGCTGTTCATGATACTGCCAATGCCCTAAGGCCGTAGAAAAGATACGAGTCAAACACTCGGCACCGTGGGGGGCATCACTCAACTTAACCGGAAGTAGATGTTTAAGCGTTTCGCGATGACCAGCGGCTAACCGATAACCACGCTTCGCTTTGCTTATATTAGCTAAACGTAAACCGTCAATCTCGGCGATATCACTAGCCAATTCAAATAACTGAGTCACATCACCTTTGATTAATTCCAATTCAATTTCGCAAATCGTTTCCCGTTCGGTATTAGCAACTAACCAACCTTGATCAAAGGCCACCTCAACTAAGGTATCGTTGGCCAAGTCGAGTAACCACGTTTGCCGGTCAAAAACGGTACTAAATAAGGGGACTAACTGCTGTTCGATTTGTGCTAAATCTGCACCTTGAGGCCATTCAATTTGATTAAACAACGCCAATTGCGGCTGTTTAGTCGGCACCAGCGAATTATACTCTGGTCGTTGATGTAAACCGCCAACCACCACCCCATCGGTTTTTAAGGTTTGCACATCTGCACCATCACCGCTGCGAATTCGGAGCCCCATGCCCCAACGCATTAGTTGGCGATCTTGAGTATCAAAATAGATACTGGTTAGCGGCTTTATTTCCGTTTGCAGCACACTATAATGACACAGTCGTTCGAACAACTCTGAGGCACAATGAGGTGCCGCTAACAGCTTGATTTCAATTTCATTGTTCATGGTTTATCCATGCTTGCTGACGCAGCGCCCGGCTCTCCTGTTGGGATTTTGAACAAATTTTTTTGATTTATCTCAATTAAAACGTACTAAAATTGCAGATAAAAGCTTGCAACTAAGCTAGTCTACGTTACCATGCGCCTCGCAAAAAATATATCCTTTGCATAGCTAATTGGAACAGAGATTATGTCTGGAAATACAATTCTTGGTTTGTTTGCTAAATCGCCAATTAAACCATTACAAGAACATATCAATGTAGTACATGAGTGTTGTGAAGGTTTAGTACCTTTTTTCGACGCTGTACTAAAAAAAGATTGGAAAACTGCCGCTAAGCGTCGCGTAATCATCTCTGAATTAGAGAAAGAAGCGGATCGAATGAAACGAGATATTCGATTAAATCTTACCGGTGGACTTTTCATGCCAATTGAACGTTCCGACGTTCTCGAACTGTTGACTCATCAGGACAGAATAGCCAACAAAGCAAAAGATATTTCAGGCCGTATGCTTGGGCGAAAAATGGAGTTACCACCGAAGCTGGCGGAAATGTTCATGGAGTATCTGCAACGCTGTTTAGATGCCACCGCGATGGCTAAAGCGGTGATTAATGAATTAGAAGACTTACTCGAAACCGGTTTTAAAGGCCGTGAAGTCAATGTCGTGAAAGACATGGTTGAGAAACTCGATCTCATCGAAGACGAAACCGACGGACAACAGCGCAAAATCCGTAGAAAACTACAAAAATTAGAGAAAAAACTCGATCCCATCGACGCAATGTTCCTCTACTTCATCATTGAAGCCATTGGCGAACTCGCCGATCAGGCACAACGTGTTGGCGCACGTTTAGAACTGATGATCTATCGCTAAAAAATAAGAAATCACTTAGGTAACTCCAATGGAAATTCTTGCAACTTACGGCACCACGCTGGTTATCATCGCGGCTGTCTTCGGCTTTGTGATGGCTTGGGGTATTGGCGCGAATGATGTCGCCAACGCCATGGGCACATCGGTCGGCTCTAACGCTATCACGATTAAGCAAGCAATCATCATCGCGATGATTTTCGAATTCGCCGGTGCTTATTTGGCTGGCGGCGCGGTCACCAACACGGTTCGTAAAGGGATCATTGATTCAGGAGCTTTCACCCAAACACCAGAGTTACTGGTATTTGGCATGATTGCCGCGTTATTGGCGGCAGGAACCTGGCTATTAATCGCCTCCTATAACGGATGGCCTGTTTCTACCACCCACTCTATCATTGGCGCAATCGTTGGTTTTGCCGCGGTGGGCGTAGGTACCGAGGCCGTAGAATGGGGCAAAGTATCCAGCATTGTCGGCAGCTGGATTATTACCCCTGCAATATCCGGCATAGTCGCCTATTTCATTTTTATGAGCGCACAAAAGCTCATCTTTGAGAATGAAAACCCACTGGCAGCAGCCAAACGCTACGTGCCCGGCTACATGTTCTTAGCTGGGTTTATGATGGCCTTAGTGACCATCAAGAAAGGATTAAAGCACGTCGGCTTGGAAATGAGTTCGACCGAAGGCTACCTCTGGGCAATCGCCGTTGGTTTAGTGGTTGCAATCGTCGGTAAATACATCATTACTCGTCTGAAAATCGACCCGAAGGCCGACCGTCAAATGCACTACACCAACGTAGAGAGGGTATTTGCGGTACTAATGGTTATCACGGCTTGCTGCATGGCGTTTGCCCATGGCTCAAATGATGTGGCAAATGCAATTGGACCATTGGCCGCAGTGGTGAGCGTCGTTCACAACAACGGGGAAATCACAGGCAAGGCGGCACTCGCTTGGTGGATCCTACCGCTTGGTGGCTTGGGTATTGTTGCTGGTTTAGCCTTATTTGGTCACCGCGTAATCGCGACAATTGGTAAGGGCATTACCGAGCTCACACCAAGTCGTGGTTTTGCTGCCGAACTCGCAGCAGCGACTACCGTGGTGATTGCTTCGGGTACAGGTTTGCCCATTTCAACAACACAAACACTAGTTGGCGCGGTGTTGGGTGTCGGTATGGCGCGTGGTATTGCCGCACTTAATTTAGGCGTGGTGCGTAACATTGTCGTCTCGTGGGTGATCACCCTGCCAGCGGGCGCTTTGTTGTCCATCGTGTTCTACTATATTTTATTGGGTATTTTTGGTTAATTAACCTTAATCAAGCTAACTTTTACTCACAATAACAACGTTGTTGGTT
The DNA here is from genome assembly GCF_050870865.2 of Agarivorans sp. QJM3NY_33. Lineage (NCBI taxonomy): Bacteria > Pseudomonadati > Pseudomonadota > Gammaproteobacteria > Alteromonadales > Alteromonadaceae > Agarivorans > Agarivorans sp. QJM3NY_33. The sequence goes on along the minus strand of NZ_CP194039.2, from coordinate 828,731 downwards.
GAGACTGACAACGTTGTTTCGTACACTAACGGCGAATACAATCAAATCCGAAGAGATATGCCGTGATCCTCAGAAACTTATCCGCAGCTTTTTTATTGCTCGCCCTCACTTCGCCAGCCATCGCTCAAACTCGTTATATATCGGATGACTTGTTCATTTTCATGCATTCCGGGCCCAGCAATCAATTTCGAATTTTAGGTAGCGTAAACGCCGGCACTAAAATTAACCAAATTGGCTACGATGCAGAACATAAATACGCCAAAGTCGTCCTCGACAATGGTCGTGAAGGTTGGGTTGACTCCAAATACCTAAACTCGAAACCTGGTCTTGCATACCAATTAGAACAAATTAAAGCGCAGCTCAAACTTAGCGAAAGCAAGTTCAAGCAGCAGCTAGAAAGCAGTGAAAGCAATTCTGCTGGACAACTTATCAAGCTCGAATCTCAGCAACAACAAATCGAGCAATTACAGTTAACCAACGACCAACTGAATGAGCAACTCAGTCAAATCAGCAAACAAAACATTAATCTTCAAGCTGAACTTGACGCCATTGACGAAGCGGTGCAGATGCAATGGTTTATGCGTGGCGCGGGCGTTGCCGGTATCGGTCTAATTTTAGGTTTATTATTGCCGATGATCCCTCGTCGCAAAAAACGAGACCAACAATGGATGTAGGTTTAACCATTAAAAAGGGCGCTTAAAGCGCCCTTTTTGATTTAAACAACTCAGTGCATTGTTATTTCACTAATTAAACTCGTCGGTTTATCGATGAGCGCCGAAAACTTAGGTTTATCCGCAAACCATCGACCAAAACTTATCCCCAGTCGACCAAGGCTTTTAAACGGCAAAGATTTCCGGCCACCCGCAGTACAATATCGTTGAGGCGGATAGCAACCAGCTCAATACGATTGGTCAGTAAATCGCCTTCAAACAACTGTTGCTCATTCAAGGTCACATGACGCCGAGCCGGATCGGATGAAAAGACATGAGATTTAAAAGTAATCGCCGGCACCAAGGCTTGTAACTCGGGTGACAGTTCCGCCAGTAGCGGCGCATCATCATAAACCGCGGTTGACTGCTGCTCTTGCCAGTTCAAGGACTCTGTCGCTTGAACCGCTTGCGCAAAGCGCTGTTCCAAACTGAGATCAGACTTCAAATTTGTCGGCTGAGCGGGCTTATACTCGGTCGAAGCCGTTGGCGACGATTCAACAACCGGCTTAAAATCCTTATCTTCTTGAGCAATTAACCGTTTGCTAGTGTTAGCGATTAAGTCGGCATACTGCGCCTGACGCATCGCCAATAAGTCGACTCGCTCTAAATCTTTGAAATCGGGCAAGGGATTTAATTCAAAAGGCGCCAGCCGAGGCTTCTGTGGCTCCGCAAATACTGGTGCTGGTGCTAGCGCTGCCACATCCGCCACGATAGGCGGAGCGCTGCCAGACCGAGGAACAACTTGTAGCTTTTGCCACCACCACAAGCCAGCAAACAGCAAAACAAGCGCCAACAAGACACAAAATAGTGCGAACCATAAGCGATTGTTGGGCGACGTTGGGACTAACGCCGCCATCGCGCCTTGTTGACTACGGCGTTGCGCCGCCAAGATACTAGACACTAATTCAACTCCTGCAAACGTGGTTGATCAACATATATCTGTTGATTCAAATGTAACAGTGTAAATACACCGGCAATGCCATCCGCGGTGAGATGATTCTGACGCTGATATTGTTTCACTTGCTGACTCAGTTGGCGATCATATTTGAAGATCTGCCGTGACCGCTTACCTTGAATTAGCGATAGGCTCTGTTCTAACCAATGCACCGCTTCCCCCTGACTGCCCAGCTTTAATACGCCATCAAAGCCTTTCGGTTGCTGCCACAGGACCTGAAACTCACCATTCCAGCGTTGCTGCAACCAAGCTTGATCCACCATCATAGAACGCTCTCCCAACCATAATTCAAGTTGTGGCCCCCAATGTCGCAGCACAGCATAAAAAGGTTCACCTTGGTCTTCTAGCTTTAACACCGCAGGTAAATTAACTTCACGTAACATCTGCTCCCCGCCATTAAGAGACAAACAATATAAATCAACGCTTGTGATCAAGTCACAACTGGCTTGAGAGGCTGGCGCATCATAACCCCACGCGCGTAATAGCAGCTGCCATGCACGTGGCGGTAAACGGCTACTACTGCGTAGCTGTTGCCATTCGTCTGCTTGTTGCTCCGCGGCAGTGACGCTGGGCGCCACAACAGCAGCGACAGGCACACTCAACTGCGGTTCAACAAGAGTCCGTTGTTGGGGAAGCGAGTCCGCGATAACAGAGCCAAGCACTGGCCAATGTTGATACACATAACCCGCCCCTAACAATACAACACCTAACATCGCACCACTGAACATGTAAGCAAGATTTAGCTGTCGAGGCGGTTCATTTAAGGCTACTTCTTCAATCGCTTGCCTTAAAGCAGCTTTATCCACCTGTAGCTTATTGCCAGCATAGGCGGCCAACAGCGCGCGATCACAAAGCAAATTAATCACCCGAGGGATCCCTTCTGCGGCCTTAAATACCTGCTTCACCACAACATCAGAAAACAAAGGCCGCTCACAACCCGCCACCTGTAAACGATGCATGATATAGGCTTTAACTTCATTCACCGTTAATGGCAACAAGTGATAACGAGCAGTGATCCGTTGCGCCAATTGGCGTAAAATTGGCTGCTTTAATTTTTGCTGTAACTCCGGCTGACCAATCAATACCACCCGCAATAACTTACGGGTATCGGTCTCAAAGTTGGTTAATAAACGAAGCTGTTCTAATACCGCTACCGAAAGATGCTGAGCTTCATCGATCAACAGCATGGTATTCCCACCAGCAGCATGGTTTTCTAACAAACGCTGACGGATCGCGTCTCCTAACTGTTTAACACTCATCTTATCGCTGTCGTAAGGGATGCTCAGCTCGTCACATACCGTCGCCAATAGCTCTATTTCTGTGAGTGTGGGATTGAGTACAAAAGCAACTTTGGTTGTTGCGGGTAGTTGTTTTAGTAAAGCACGCGACACCGTGGTTTTACCGGTACCAACTTCACCAGTGAGTAGCACAAATCCCCCCGTTTCGCCTAAACCAAAACTCAGATGAGCTAAGGCCTCTTTATGCCGTTCACTCATAAATAAAAATTCAGGATTTGGCGCTATCGAAAAAGGAGTCTCCTTTAAACCAAAATAATCCAAGTACATTAAATCGCTATCCTTTCACCGACCATGGCCTACCGATGTTTTCACTCGGTGGCAATCCAAGCCCAATTGAGCGTTGATAGGTGTATAATACCCTCGCGCAAGCCGTTTGTGCATAGAGAATAACAAGGAGTGATAAGTGGAAACCTATTTGGTAGGAGGAGCAGTCAGAGATAAACTACTCGGCTTGAAGGTGAAAGACCGCGACCATGTGGTTGTCGGTGCCTCTCCAGACCTAATGCTTCAACTAGGCTATACCCAAGTTGGCAAGGATTTCCCCGTATTTATTCATCCGCACTCCCGTGAAGAATATGCCTTAGCACGCACCGAACGCAAACAAGGAAAGGGTTATACTGGTTTTAGCTGCGATGCAAGCCCTACCGTCAGTTTAGAAAACGATTTATTACGTCGTGATTTAACCATTAACGCCATCGCCATGAGTGAAGACGGCAAGCTCATCGACCCCTATGGGGGTCAGGCCGATCTGCAAGCAAAGCAATTGCGTCATGTTTCTCCAGCTTTTGTTGAAGATCCACTTCGGGTACTCCGGGTCGCTCGCTTCGCCGCACGTTTACACCCCTTAGGGTTTAGCGTGGCAGAATCTACCATGACCCTAATGCGCGAAATAGCCCATTCCGGAGAGTTATCCAGTTTAACCTCAGAGCGGATCTGGAAAGAGCTCGAAAAAGCCCTCGCCTGCGAAGCGCCTCAGGTGTTCTTCGAAGTTTTAAAACAAGCCGATGCCTTAAGCCTATTATTTCCAGAACTGGCAGCTTTATTCGGCGTACCAGCTCGCCCCGAGTGGCATCCAGAAATTGACTCTGGCATTCATACGCTCATGGTTATCGAACAGAGTGCACGACTCGGATATCACAACGAAGTACGCTTTGCCTGTTTATGTCACGACTATGGTAAAGCACTCACGCCAGCAGAAACTCTACCCTCTCACCCAGGACATGGGCCGAAAGGACTAAAACTAATTAAGCAGTTTTGCCAACGCCTCAAGGTGCCCAATCACTACCGAGACCTTGCTTTTCTGGTGGCCGAATATCACATCACCATTCACAGCGCTTTAGAGTTACGCCCAGAAACAGTGCTAAAATTATTTGACCGCTGCGATGCTTGGCGCAAACCAGAACGCTTTCGACAAATATTGGAAGCGGGAGTCGCCGATATTAAAGGTCGTTTGGGTTTTGAAGACTACCCTTACCCAGCCTACGACTATCTGTTACACCAGCTCGAAACCGCCAACAGCGTCGACGTACAAGCCATCGTTCAAGCTGGCTATCAGGGCGCTGCCATTCGCGAGCAATTACAAACACAGCGAATTGCGCTGATTAAACAACAAAAACAAGCGTACTTGGACGGAGCAGCGCAATCAGACGAGAATTAATCTGCGTCCAACTGCCCTGAAACGTGCGCTTTTCGACCTAAGACAAGGCCAAGAAAGCAAACAAGCCCACGCCAAGTATCATCCGGTAAATCACGAAGGGTTTCATGCCGACCCGATTCACCCACTTAATGAAAAAGTGAATACATGAATAGGCGCTAACAAAGGCCACTAAAATCCCCAGCAACATCGCCGACCAATCAATCGCCACAGGAGTCTCGACCATGTCTTTTGCCATTAGTGTGCAAGCACCAATAATGACAGGGATCGACATCAGAAAAGAAAAACGAGCGGCGGCTTCACGGCTTAGACCTAACATTAGACCCGCAGTGATGGTAATGCCGCTACGTGAGGTACCAGGAATAATCGCAATGGCTTGAGCAACACCAACAAACAAGGCTTGTTTCCAACCGATATGGTATTCATTTTTAATTAATTTCGCCTGCGAATCGGCCCACCATAACAAAGCGCCAAAAATCAGGGTGGTACTGGCAATCACGTAAGCTGATCGTGAATACTCTTCAATCAGCGACTTAAACAGGCCGCCAAAAATAATCGCAGGAATAGTCGCTAAAATAATTAACCAAGCAAGTATCGCTTCGGGGCTACGTTTACCAGTAAAAGAAGCCAGCCAGGCGCCTAATATCGCCCAAACTTCTTTACGAAAATAACCCAATACTGCAAACAAGCTGCCGACATGTACCGCAACATCGAAGGCGATGCCTTGATCGGCCCAGCCCAAAATTTGTGAGGGCAAAATCAAATGAGCGGAGCTAGAAATCGGTAAAAATTCTGTTAAACCCTGGATCAACGCCAACATAATGGTTTCAAAGGGACTCATTTACGCTTCCTTATCTAAAAACTAAAGGTCTAAAGTGTCAACTCGAGTCAGCACTTGACGACTATGATCAAAATCTTGCCATAGTTGTATGAAAGTTTGGTTTACCGTAGGGTGCAGCATTGAACCAGCAATATCCGCAAGAGGCTTTAATACAAAGGCACTCTTGGTTATTTCGGCTCTGGGTAGTTTACAAGGCGTGTCTACCACTAGTTGGTTATATAACAGAATATCGATATCGAGGGTTCGTGACGAGTACTTTTGTGCATCCATGGCGCGACCATGTTCAAACTCAATCCGTTTTATTGCCTCAAATACGGCCTGTAAAGACAAGGGACTAGAAAATTTTGCCACTAAATTATAAAAAGCCGGACCATTGAAACCAAGGGCTGCACTTTCATACACCGGGCTTAACTGCAACTCACCAAATCGCTCTTTTAGAGCAAGTACACCTGCACGAATATAATATTCACGCTCAATATTACTGCCTATACCCACAAAAATATTGGCCATTATTGAGCATAACCTTCTCGGCTACGCTCAATTTGCACCCCGACACTACTAGCAAAAGGCACTGCACCTGGCTTATTAATGGTGACTTTAAGCCAAGGCACTGCATATTGCTGGATCAGCAAATCGGCTACTTTTTCGGCGACGGTTTCCACCAATTCGTGGGCTTCGCCTCCCACTAAATTGCTCACAGCTTGACTCACCGATGCATAATCTAAGGCTAAGCTTAAGTCATCACCAGCCGCCGCAGGACGGTTATCCCAAGCCATTTCCAAATCAATCAGTAACTTCTGTTTAATTTGTTTTTCCCACTCATAGGCACCAATGGTTGCCAATACCGTGAGCTGTTTAATAAATACTTTATCCATTATTTTATGCTGCTGTGCTGTAAACGTGCTAATTAGCCTTAGCTAAAAAAACAGCGTATCATTTGGGTTTCAAAGAGCGCGATAATACCGCAATATGGCAATTGGTGGAATGCTTCTAAGCTAATGGGTTTAATCGGTTTATTTTTTATCACAGCAGCGTATTTACTGGGTTCTATATCCAGCGCTGTATTAATTTGTCGAATTTTTAGTCTGCCCGATCCTCGCCATCACGGTTCTAATAACCCTGGGGCCACCAATGTGTATCGCTTAGGCGGGAAAATCCCCGCTGGATTGGTACTGGTCTGCGATCTGCTAAAAGGCACCGTCCCAGTATGGTTAGGCTATTATGCGGGTCTCTCCCCGCTGGTACTCGGTTTTGTCGGCATCGCGGCTTGCTTAGGACACATGTATCCCATTTTCTTTCATTTTGAAGGCGGAAAAGGGGTTGCGACCGCCCTTGGTGGCGTTTTACCAATTGGTCTCGATCTCGCTGCCTTGTTGATCCTCACTTGGCTAATAATCCTAAAATTAAGAGGTTACTCTTCGTTAGCCGCAATTATCTCGGTGAGTTTAGCACCATTCTATACTTGGCTTATCAAGCCTGAATACACACTGCCCGTCGCGATGCTCTCTTGTCTGATTATTATTCGTCATCAAGGCAACATTCATCGTTTACGCAACCACACCGAAACCAAAGTCATCAAAAAAGACTAAGCCGCTCACCTTTGCATCACTAGAGAAGATATCGACAAAACAACGCAAGGCTTGTTCGCCAACAAACGAATAAAACAACTGACAACGGCAAGCCCATATAAGCCACAAAATGGCCTCCGCGCTCGTTCTGGAATGAGGCGATCAAAGCCACCCCATCGAACACAATAATCTATAAGGGGTTTGCTGCAGGCAACTCGTCTAAAGGCCAACGCGGCATGGCTTTCACCGATAAACCTTGCGTTTGGCCCGCTTTAAAACGCTGCATCCCCGCATAAGCGATCATCGCACCGTTATCGGTACAAAATTCAGCGCGAGGATAAAACACCTGACCACCACGTGATACCAATAATTCACCGAGCTGTTCGCGTAAAGCTTTGTTTGCGCTCACACCGCCGGCAATCACTAAACGTTTTAAGCCAGTTTGTTTCAGGGCGCGACGACACTTAATAATAAGAGTCTCAACCACGGCTTGTTGAAAAGCCAAAGCAATGTCGGCCTGAGTTTGTGGATCTTTGCCCTCGCTATCGATGGTATTTTTGGCGAACGTTTTTAATCCCGAGAAGCTCATATCTAAACCGGGACGGTCAGTCATCGGTCTTGGAAAGACAAAACGCCCGGCAGTGCCTTGTTCCGCTAAGCGGCTCAACGCTGGGCCGCCAGGATAATCAAGACCCAGTAACTTAGCGGTTTTATCGAAGGCTTCACCCGCCGCATCATCAATAGACTCGCCTAAAATTTGATACTCACCAATCCCATCGACTTCCACCAACAATGTATGCCCCCCCGACACTAATAGCGCTAAGAACGGGAATTCAGGCGGATTTTCTTCCAGCATTGGCGCAAGTAAATGACCTTCCATATGATGCACTGCCACCGCCGGTTTATCCCAGGCCATCGCAATACTACGCGCGGTGAGTGACCCCACTAACAAAGCGCCAACCAAACCGGGGCCAGCAGTATAAGCTACCGCGTCAATATCATCGGCACTACAATGGGCTGCTGCCATCGCTTCTTTAATCAGTGGAATAGTCTTACGAATATGATCGCGCGAAGCTAACTCAGGCACCACCCCTCCGTAATCGGCATGCAATTTTACCTGACTGTATAAAACATCGGCCAATAAGCCTTGCTGATCATCGTAAATAGCAATGCCGGTCTCATCACACGAAGTTTCAATACCTAATACGCGCATAGTGTTGCTTTTCCTGCTTGGTTACTGGCGTCAGTAACGTATAATCTCGCCCAAAGGCCTGCCAAAAATCGCAGCTATCTTACTTGTTCAGCGCTAATTTCACCAGTGACTTACAAATAGGCTTTACATTACCCCTCAGTTCGGCTTAAAATTCCGCACCATTTTTAAACACTCAGGCTGATATTTGTTCGGCCGTTAATAAACCGGAAGGTGATAGGCATATGCCAATCGTTAAAGTACGTGAAAACGAACCATTTGACGTAGCTCTACGTCGTTTCAAGCGCTCTTGCGAGAAAGCAGGTATTCTTTCTGAAGTTCGCCGTCGCGAGTTTTATGAAAAACCAACTACAACTCGCAAACGTGCTAAAGCGTCTGCTGTTAAACGTCACGCTAAGAAATTAGCACGTGAAAACGCACGTCGCGTTCGCTTGTACTAAGCGCAGTTAATAACCTATGTCATTAAAAGCGACGCTACAAGAAGAACAAAAAGCAGCCATGCGAGCCAAAGACAAATTACGTCTTGGCACACTTCGCATGTTGCTTGCGGCAGTTAAACAGGTAGAAATTGACGAACGCATTACCCTAGAGGACGATCAAGTATTGAGCATCCTCGTAAAACAGGTAAAACAGCGTAAAGATGCAGCTGAACAGTTTTCAGCCGCTGCTCGTCAAGATTTGGCCGACAAAGAACTCGCTGAGATTGCTATCTTGGAAACGTTCCTTCCTCAAGCGCTTAGTCCAGAAGAAATTGCCTCATTGATTGATGATGCAATCGCTAAGTCGGGCGCGGCTGGAATGCAAGATATGGGTAAAGTGATGGGGATCTTAAAACCTCAGGTGCAAGGTAAGGCAGACATGGGCGCGATTAGTGCCGCCGTCCGCAGTAAACTCGCCTAAGCCCATCTCTTAAATTACTCGAGCAAGCCGTGTACTCCATGAGTTCACGGCTTGTTTGTTTTCTAAAAACCGAAGACGAGGCTAAATGGCTGGAAGAATAGCGCAACAGTTTATTGATGACTTATTGGCTCGCACCGATATTGTTAGCCTAATCGATCAGCGTGTGCGTTTAAAAAAAGCCGGTAAAAACTATTCCGCTTGCTGCCCCTTTCATAACGAAAAATCACCCTCTTTTACGGTCAGCCAAGACAAACAGTTTTATCACTGCTTTGGTTGTGGCGCCCATGGCAACGCCATTAGTTTCCTGATGGAATACGACAAACTTGAGTTTGTTGACGCAGTGGAAGATCTCGCCAGCCAAATGGGCGTAGAAGTTCAGCGAGAAAACAGCAACGATAGTAAATTTGACCCAGCCAAAAGCCAACAGCAACGCCAGCAAAGTAAAGATTTATACGAACTAACCGCGCAAGCCTGTCGCTTCTTCCAACAACAATTACGAGTGCATCCAAATAAACAACAAGTCATCGACTACTTAAAAGGCCGCGGCTTAAGTGGTGAAGTGGTGCAACGTTTCGCCGTTGGCTACGCATCAGATGAATGGGATGCATTAGGTAAAACCCTCGGCGGCTCGGCACAAGCCAGTCAGCAATTGGTGGATGCGGGTCTTTCTATCGAGAATGAAAAAGGTCGTCGCTATGACCGTTTTCGTGATCGGATCATGTTTCCAATACGTGATAAACGCGGCCGTTATATTGGCTTTGGTGGTCGAGTTTTGGGAGATGGGACCCCCAAATACCTTAACTCACCAGAAACCAGCATTTTTCATAAAGGTCGCGAATTATATGGTCTGTATGAAGTTCGGCAGGCCTACAAACAAGTGCCACAAATTTTAGTAGTGGAAGGCTATATGGACGTGGTATCGCTCGCCCAATTTGGGGTCGATTATGCGGTCGCGTCACTGGGAACCTCTACCACCCCAGAGCATTTACAGATGCTGTTCAGAGCCAGCGAAAAAATTATTTGTTGTTATGATGGTGACCGGGCCGGACGAGATGCTGCATGGCGAGCCTTAGAAAACGCCTTACCCCACCTACGCGACAATGTAGAACTTAAGTTTATGTTCTTACCCGATGGTGAAGATCCCGACACGCTGGTTCGCCAAGAAGGTAAAGATGGCTTTGAACAACGGATGAACGATGCGATGCCGCTGTCGCGTTTCTTATTTGAACGCCTCGGCCAAGACATCGACATCAGCACTGATGCCGGAAAAAGCCACCTCGCGTCGAAAGCTTATCAGTTAATCTCTCAGGTGAACGCCAGTTTTTACAAAGAAACTTTACTCACCGAGCTGGCCACCCAAAACCGAATGCTACGTAGCCAGCTAGAAAAAGAACTGGCACAGTTAAAACAAGCGGAACGCAGCCGACCCAATGCACAAAAAGCACTTAGCTTAACACCAATGCGTAAAGCCATAGCAATGCTCTTGCAGCGGCCAACTATTGCCAATGACTTACCGCCAAGCCCACAACTGAGCCAGGTCAATATTAAAGGAATGGCCTTGCTACAGCGGCTGATTACCGAGATCCATCAAAAACCAGATATTACCACCGCGCAGCTCTTAGAACGCTGGCGAGATTTACCAGAGCAAAAACACCTTAACGCTTTGGCCAGCTATAACTTGGAAATTGACGAATCAGGTTACCCCGATGAGCTACAAGATATAATCGCCAGCTTCATCGAACAACTGTTGCTACAACGTTACGACCAACTCAATATCAAATCGCTGAACGGCACACTTAGCGTAGAGGAGAAGCGAGAAATGCTACAATTAGTTGTTGAATTAAAGCCTTAACTCGGCTGTTTAAGTAATAAACAAAAAGATACTATATAAATGCCTTTAATATAGAAATTTTCACCCATACTTGATATAATTCTTCGTTTGCGCTTGCAGCGCTTACGTTTATGGTTTTGCTAGCTTAATCTACTTCGGATGACATCTATGGAACAAACCCCACAGTCTCAACTCAAACTCCTTCTCGCAAAAGGTAAAGAGCAAGGCTACCTAACTTATGCAGAAGTAAATGACCATTTACCTGCTGATATCGTAGATTCCGATCAAGTTGAAGATATCATTCAAATGATCAACGACATGGGTATTCAGGTACATGAAAACGCACCTGATGCCGATGACTTATTGTTGGCGGAAAACACGACCGACGAAGACGCAGCAGAAGCTGCGGCTCAAGCGCTCGCCACGGTAGAATCAGAATTAGGCCGAACGACTGACCCTGTACGTATGTATATGCGTGAAATGGGTACTGTTGAATTGCTAACTCGTGAAGGCGAAATCGATATTGCGAAACGTATCGAAGAAGGCATTAACGAAGTTCAGCGTAGCGTTTCTGAATACCCAGAAACCATCTCTATCTTGCTCGATATGTACGATAAGTATCAGGCAGAAGAGCTTAAAGTGAGTGACATCGTTAATAGCTTCATCGACGAAAACGAAGTCGCCGAAGCCGCGCCCACCGCGACTCACATTGGCTCAGAGCTTGAAGAAAAAGATCTTGAAGACGAAGATGAAGACGACGAAGACGAAGAAGAAGAAGACACAGGCCTAGATCCTGAACTCGTCAAAGAACGTTTCGAAACCTTGCGTGCTCAATACGACAAAACTCACGCAATGATTGCCAAACATGGCCGGACTTCTAAACAAGCGAAAGCCGAGATTTTTGAACTGAGCGAAATCTTCCACACTTTCCGTTTAGTGCCAAAATTGTTCGACAAACTGGTTGCCAGTATGCGCCGGATGATGGAGCGTGTTCGCACCCAAGAACGCTTGGTGCTTAAGCTTTGTGTAGAACAAGGTAAAATGCCGAAGCAAGCCTTCGTTAAAGCCTTCTCAAAAGATGAAACCAGTGACGTATGGTTTAACGAGCATAAAACCTCTGCCAAAGACTATGCCCCAGCGTTAATGGAAGTCGACGAAGAAGTTCGCCGTTGTATCTTCAAGCTAAAATCAGTTGAACAAGAAACCGGCCTATCCATTAACAACATCAAAGACATTAACCGTCGTATGAGCATTGGTGAAGCGAAAGCTCGCCGCGCCAAGAAAGAAATGGTTGAAGCCAACTTACGTTTGGTAATCTCTATTGCGAAGAAATACACCAACCGTGGTTTGCAATTCCTCGACTTGATTCAAGAAGGTAACATCGGCTTGATGAAAGCGGTGGACAAATTTGAATACCGTCGGGGTTACAAATTCTCGACTTACGCCACCTGGTGGATCCGTCAGGCAATTACCCGTTCTATTGCCGACCAGGCGCGTACGATTCGTATCCCGGTTCATATGATCGAAACCATTAACAAACTCAACCGTATTAGCCGTCAAATGCTTCAGGAAATGGGCCGCGAACCCACGCCAGAAGAATTGGCAGAACGGATGTTAATGCCTGAAGATAAGATCCGTAAGGTGCTTAAAATTGCCAAAGAACCGATCTCCATGGAAACCCCGATTGGTGATGATGAAGATTCGCACTTAGGTGACTTTATTGAGGACACCACTCTGTCGATGCCTGTTGATGCAGCGACCGGTGAAAACCTCAAGTTTGCCACTCAAGAAGTACTGGCAGGCCTCACCCCGCGTGAAGCAAAAGTACTGCGGATGCGCTTTGGTATTGGCATGAACACCGACCATACGCTTGAAGAAGTGGGCAAACAGTTTGACGTTACACGTGAACGTATTCGTCAGATTGAAGCGAAAGCTTTACGTAAGCTTCGTCACCCTTCTCGTTCTGAGCAACTTCGCAGTTTCTTAGACGAATAGACCGCTAAACGGCGAATAAATAGGCGCTTAGATTCAAACGCATAGACAAGGCTGAGACTATTTTTTATAATCCAGCCTCGTTGCTAAAGCCAAGCGCTTAGCACTACAAATTCGGCCCTTTAGCTCAGTTGGTTAGAGCACACGACTCATAATCGTTAGGTCCACAGTTCAAGTCTGTGAAGGGCCACCATATACAAAGGCGTAGAAGGTTAGTAACCACTACGCCTTTTCTATTTTTACTTCCTGTGTAGCAAATATGTAGCACTTTTCAGGCAGAAACCTGCTATCTCGCATACTTCTTAAAATTACTGAGTAAATTTACATCGGGGATAGGCTGAACAGCCAATAAACGCATTCCCAGCATTCTTACCGCGCCTTGCCAATCGCTCGACCAACTCAGCCCCACATTTAGGACAAAGCTCACCAGATTGTCTCTGACGGCTTTTTTCAGCAACTAGTTTACGAACCATGTGCCTTGTGGTTAAGTGACGTTCTAAGGCCTCTTTTAAGCTTCAACTCACCAATCTTAACAACAAGCGCTGCAACTTCTTGCTCACTAAACTTACTTGTTTGAACTCTGCTGAATAGCGTGTGCCTTTGGCCATGGTTTTACCTTTTATAGTGAAGTTACATTTTTACCATAAAAAGTGTCGGGTGTTTTCAGGCCTTACCATTAAACTAGAATGAAAGGATAGAGAAATCTACAAGTTTTGTAGGCTCATAAATGTATTGCGACCAGAGTTTATCTACAAATCGCTCAATTAAAGATCAAGTAATGGTAATCCCCCCGAAAATTAATCGCATGCAAAAGTAGAATTTTCTCGTATAGTAAATACAGGAGATTCAACATGAAAAAGTCACGTTACACGGACAGTCAGATCTTATCTATTCTCAAGCAGGCTGAGGCTGGTACACCTGTTCCTGAGCTCTGTCGTGAGCATGGAATGAGCAACGCAACCTTTTACAAGTGGCGTTCGAAATACGGTGGTATGGACGCATCCCTTATGGCGCGGATGAAAGAACTCGAAGATGAAAATCGACGGCTTAAAAAGATGTATGCGGAAGAACGCCTTAAAGCAGAGGTGATCTCAGAGGCGATGGCAAAAAAGTGGTGAAGCCCTGTGAGCGTCGATTGATGGCTCAGCGTTCGGTGGCGAACTATCACATCAGCATTAAAAGTGCATGCTATTGGTTTGGGATCAGCGAGACCTGCTATCACTATAAATCGAAGCTTCAACCTGAGAATGAGTTGATAGCTCAAGAGTTAGTAACGCTGTGCAACAGTGAAGACTGCTCTGACTGGGGCTTTGGCCTGTGTTTTCACCATTTGCGGAACGTTAAAGGGTATACATGGAACCATAAGCGGGTTTATCGGATCTACTGCGAATTGGCTCTAAACTTACGTATTAGGCCAAAACGACGCCTGAATCGCCATACGCCAGAGCCTCTTAAAGAGCCGATTAAAACAAACCAAGTTTGGTCCGTGGACTTTATGCATGATCAGCTATCTGATGGCCGGAAGTACCGTTTATTCAATGTGATAGATGATTACAAACGTGAAGGTCTGGCGTCAGAACCTGATTTTTCAATGCCCACAGTACGAGTCACTCGGATCTTAGAGCAGCTCATCGAACAACGAACCAAACCTGTTGCGATCCGCTGCGACAATGGTCCTGAGTTCATTAGCCATGCGTTTATTAAATGGGCCAACAACCACGACATTCGAATCGATTATATTCAGCCAGGGAACCCACAACAAAACGCGTATATAGAAAGGTTCAACCGTACTATGAGGTTTGGCTTAGTGAGTAAGTATTTGTTTGACACACTTGAAGAGGTTCAAGATCGGGCGACCCAATGGTTATGGTTCTACAATCATCAACGACCACACCTTGCAAATGGAGGGTTCCCACCACTAAAAACGGCAGCATGAATTCTACGAATAAATGCGGTTAATAATGGGAGGATTACCTAATGACTACCACAATAAACGGCGTCATACTCAATGAATAGCGGGTTATCACGGTTGAAAAAGGAAGTGAATGCTGTACATCTAACTTCTTGTACCTTATAACCTTCACTAAGCTGAATAGGCTCCCTGGAAATCTCTCTCAATTTCAATTCTGTAAATTCTGCGTCATTCTTAGAAATACAATCTAGTAGCCTGTCATAATCTACAGGTAACGATCTCAAAGATGATTGACCGTTAAACGAAAAACCAAGACTAGTTTGAGCACTACAACTAGGGAATTTAATAGAAGAAAAAACTAAGCTATTGACTGTGTAATCAAAAGAGGTGTCATTGCTCCCTGTAATGATGAATCCGCCTTTTCCATCATCGGCAGGAGATAGATATAAAGAGTTTGGGGCGATCCTTGGTTGACTAGACTTAATAATTGGCTTATTTAGTAACTCTTCCTCTGCATTTTTTAAATCTTCGTTAGACCCGCTATTTTCTAAGAAGTAATTATAGGCCCACTTCCGTACTGCCGGAATAGTTTTGTCTGCATCCGTATTAAGTATGTCAACAGCTAACTCAAAGTACTTCAATGACAGCTCTTTTTCCTTTTGTGCTGCGTTTACAGCAAGTTCTCTATCTTTCTGGGCTGTTGCATATTTATCATTGAGACAAAGCATAAAGAGCGGAATAAAAACAGCAGATAGGCCAAACTTAACCCAGCCCCCCCAGTCTCTGCCTTTATCTTCTTTGAGGTTAACATTTACATCTTGTGACAAAATCAATCCTTAATAGGGAAAACATTAATAACTTGTCGAAATAGAATATGGATTACAACAGGTGATTATCCCAATACGTTTTTGAAGTAAATTTACAGCTGTAGCTTAAGGCTTATTATCCCTAAACAACTAGTCGGCCCAAAAGACTTTAATCTTATTCGCCTAGCACCTTTACAATTAGGGATTTGGTTTCTTCTAATTCGTTAGAGAGGTTTCCCATTGGATAACCTTCTTTAACCATTTCCTCAACTTCGTGAACATTCTTGTCGAAGTAGCTTATCGCTGCTGTATATTCCACATACCTAAAATCTTGCTCTAAAGCTTCATCAATTGGATAAGCTGCTTCTAACTCTTCTAAAAATGCATCCTTGTAAACAACCACCTTAACAGGGTATTCGTGAGGTCTTGAGTCACCATGCGACTGCCACTGAAACCACTCCACACCCAATAAATGACCACTCATAGAAGGTGGCCCAAAAGCCTTGTAGGGTAATACTAGAGTCTTATCTTCTATCGAAGACTGATTGCATCCGGAGTTGAGGAGAATACTAGCAACAACAATAGGTAAGATTCGTTTCATGTTATTCCTCATGAAGCGCATTTTAGCTTGGCTAAATCAATTAACAAAAAGTCTTACCAAAACTTGATTGCTTTTGGCATCTTTAACCAATACTCCGTCTGGTAAAGCACTAGATCTAAACCTACACGCATCAAAAACATCTATAGGAGTACTAACAAATTTAGGGTTACTGGTTAGCTTTCTAATAGTATCATCTACAAAATCAGAATCCATATCTCCGTTAGTAATGAAGTATAAAAACTTACAGCCTTGCGTTATCTTTTCGACTTCTTGCTCACCGGAGATATTTATTACCGCAGTAAGCCACCAATCATTGCTAGAAGGCAAAAAGCTATCATGTTCATTTTCACGGATGATTGGCCCAGAAGTCCAATAAACCGATTCGACATCTAATCCATCGAGATTTACAAATTGCGCTAATTTCTCAACACTACGAGAGTACTCAATAAAGTTACGTTCTTTAGGTTTATCTTCATAGCAACCTGATAACCAGAAGATTCCTCCTAAGAACAGTAAACCGACCTTTAACTTAATTTAGCGCCCCAGTTTTAGGAATATACTGACCATTAGCATGTCTGAAAAACACATTGCACTCTGTTAGTTCAAAATCATTAGCTACCAGTTGAACATAAGGGTTTAGCTCAATGTATACATCAACATTACCAACTTCACTTTTTGACGTGCCTACAATCGCTTTGTAAACATTGTATTTTTCATCAATGAAATCTTCAGCAGTATCTAAGTTTGAGTTTGTCCAAGGCATTCTGAGGATCAAATCACCTTTACAGTTAGGCGCTTTTATCGGGAAAGAGTTTTGTTGAACCCTCACCTCGAATTGCCCGCCGTTCATAGCAAACTGATCTGCGCTAAACTCTTTTATTGAACTAATGCTTTGATCATTCAATGAAAGCTTCAGGTGATAATAGCTTTTGCCATTAGACGTTGAAGTAACGACATCTTCACTACTCGCGCAGCTAACGTTGCTGAGCATTACACCTGCACCAACGCATGCTATGGCTAACGTTTTTCTTATATTCATAATTATCTATCAGCTCTACATTCTATGGAGTTACAGGAGCAACGTATTTGCTCCACTTGTCTATGTACTCATGCGGAAGCCCTTTGCCTAAAGGCGTGTTGTAATATTGCTTCCAGTACCTAGCTTGGGCTTTAATATCACCAGCTTTTGGCAGTGCTGCAGGAACACGCATATAGAGAACTCTCGCCATAGCAGCAGCGTATTTATCGTTGTTTTCTAGTTCAGTGATTTTGTTCGCATTCGGAGAACTAAGAAATGAGATAACGTCTTTTGCGAGTCCTTTACGGTACTTCAAAAAATTATCCCAAATATCATCATGTGTAGCTGGCTCCATTTGAAAATAACCTTTAGCTGGACCGCCTCCAACCTGACTTCGATACATAAAGTTTAGACTTTCTTGTACCGCAGTACCCAATAGGAGCTCTTCGGCCGCCAAATTAGGACCACTTATCTTTAAAAGAACAGGCTTTATAACCTGCGTTCTAAACACTCTTGCTTTGCTCATTCTTGTAACTACTTGATAGTTTAAAGCTATATAGTAACTTAAAGACTAATGACAAAAAACACTAATAACAAATAAAGCATTAAACGTTCTACACATTTGGTTGCTATAACCACCAGCGTACATACTAGCTGTTTAAGCACTAAATCAGAGTGAATAGCTCAATAAACTAAACCATCACGATAGTATCGGCTAAAGTAATCTATTACCGACAACCCCAACAACAACAATCAGCGAGGCAACTAGAGGAAGCCACCAACGTATGTAGTGGCACACTAGATTTGGCCACCTGATTAGAGGTGATATCATCTCCTCAGGAACGGTAAAATGGACATCCATGATAAAAAACACAAATATTGATAATTTAGACTGTTATCAGCATTCTTATCACGCTTTGCCAATCACTCGACCAACTGTGCCCCACGAGCCTGTAAATTAAATTGTGTAATTGCTTATAATTAGGCCTGAACAGGCTAAGGATAAGCAACATGGATAAGAAAGCTCTCGAAGCATTTGCTCGTGAAGCCGCTAAGTCAATCAAGACCCCTTCAGATCTAGATGACTTTCGTAAAATGTTAACCAAGGTGACTGTTGAGACAGCGTTAAATGCTGAGCTTGATGACCACCTCGGTTATCAGAAACACGCTGAAAAGCCCGATAAGAATAGTCGTAATGGTTATTCATCCAAGACTGTATTGAAACTGCGAAGGCTTGAGGAGAGAATACCCTCACAACGACTTTAGATTAAGAAGAACAATATGCCTGATAATCAGCTATCGCTGGACAATCAAGTGTGTTTCGCACTTTACTCCGCTTCACTCGCAATGACACAACTTTACAAACCAATGCTGGAACCTTTGGGGCTGACATATACTCAGTATCTGATTTTGCTTACATTGTGGGAAGAAGACGGTATTGGCCTTAAAGATATTGGTTCAAAGTTAGGCCAAAAGTCAGGAGCTTTAACACCAGTGATAAAGCGAATGGAAACGGATGGCCTAGTACAGCGAGTTAGATTGCCTCATGATGAACGATCGTTAAGTGTCCGATTAACGTTAAAGGGACGTTCTTTAGAGAAAGATGCTCGAAATATCAACACATGTATTGCTGATGCTTGTGGTCTGGAATCGGAAGAACTCATTGATTTAAAAGATAAAATTATCCTTCTTAGAAAAAATATATCAAATCAAATAAAATAATAGTTGTGCGATAATAGTTATTGCGATAACGTTAGTCCCAACGGAGCACCCATATGTGGGTTCTCTTTAACGCAAATAGTTATCGCAATAATCAATTGAGGGCAATTTAAATGAAATCAATTTATACCACACAAGCAACTTCGACTGGTGGTCGTGACGGACAATCCAAATCGGAAGATGGCAAACTGCTCGTAAAACTTAGTACGCCCCAAGAACTTGGTGGACTTGGAGGCGACGGTACCAATCCAGAACAACTCTTCGCCGCCGGCTATTCGGCTTGCTTTATCGGCGCGATGAAGTTTGTTGCGATGCAAGACAAGATCCGATTACTGAATGAGCCTACCGTGACTGCGAAAGTCGGTATAGGCGAAAATCCACAAGGTATCGGTTTTGCAATTGCTGTAGAACTTCATATTTCTCTACCTGGATTAGAGTATGAAACCGCATTGGCACTGGTCGAAAAAGCGCATCAAGTATGCCCATATTCAAATGCGACTCGTGGAAACATCCAAGTTGAACTAATTGTTGCAAATTAGAATTCATTGTTGAAAAGGCATTTAGACTAAAAGGTAAAGGAAAATGAAATTGACAAAATCTATTTTGGTAATGGCATTGTGTGCGAGTAGTTTCGGGGCTTTTGCTCATTCAGGTTCATACGGAGTTGAACCTCATACTCAAAGCTTCTTACAAGCTTTGGAAGGAGGCCAGCCAATTGAAACGATGACACCAACAGAAGCCAGAGCAGTATTGACCGGTGCGCAAAAAGGAGCGGCTTTGGCACCTGCGTCAGTTAAAAGTTATACCATTAACGTTGATGGTCAAAAAATAGCTATTAAAGTGGTCAGACCCTTAGAAGCGGAAGGCAAACTTCCTGCTTTCATGTTTTTCCATGGAGGTGGATGGGTGCTCGGTGACTTTCCTACACACGAGAGACTGATTCGAGATCTAGTGGTTCGCTCTGGTACAGCTGCAGTATATGTTGATTACACACCGTCGCCTGAAGCGAAGTACCCAGTAGCAATCAACCAAGCTTACGAGGCAACGAAGTGGGTGGCGGAACATGGTGATCAAATCAACATTGATGGTAGTCGTTTGGCTGTAGCGGGCAACAGTGTTGGCGGGAATATGGCGGCAGTTGTTGCTCTGAAAGCCAAAGAAGCCGGAACGCCTAAACTCCGATTCCAATTGTTACTATGGCCAGTCACGAACGCCTCGTTTCAAACTTCTTCCTATGATCAATTCAGCAATGGTCATTTCTTAACGCGTGGAATGATGAAGTGGTTTTGGGATAACTACACAACGAGTCCGGTTGAGCGAAATGAGATTTACGCATCACCTTTACGTGCATCTCTTGAGCAACTTTCCGGTTTGCCGGATACATTGATTCAGACCGCAGAAAAAGATGTACTACGAGATGAAGGTGAAGCTTATGGCATCAAGCTTCAGCAAGCTGGTGTTAATGTCACTTCCGTTCGCTACAACGGTATGATTCACGACTTTGGTATGTTAAACGCGCTATCAACTACCCCCGAAGTTCAAGACTCATTGACGCAAGCTGCACAAGCTCTTGCTAACCATTTAACAAACTAAGTTCTAGACATCTTATTGATAGGTGCTTTGCGGAACCAGCAAAGCACCTCGTTTATAATTAATTTTCAATTCGCAGCACAAGTAATTTGAAAGTGCATTCATACTTACAACATCAGCAATTTCAGGTCGCCCGATAAATTGAGAGTCGATTGATCTAGTGGTCAACTAAAATTGGCCACCGTTTATAGTTTTTCCAATACAGTCGTTCAGACTCATTGGGAGAGTTAAAGTGGACATCCATGATAAAAAACACAAACATTGTTAGTTTAGACTGTTATCAGCATTCTTATCACGCTTTGCCAATCACTCGACCAACTGTGCCCCACGTTTAGGGCAAAGCTCACCAGATTGTCTCTGACAGCTTTTTCAGCAACTAATTCACGAACATTAGCTTTGTGCTTAAGTGATGTTTGAAAACCTCTTTTCAGCTTCAATACCTCAAGCTTAGCGGTGAGCGCTGTAACTTCTGGCTCACTAAATTTGCTCTCCTACTTCGAACGAATGTAACGCAGGCAACCACGTATATGCGTAACATTTTTAGGCATAGCGGTTTTGAAAGTGGCATCAACGGTAAAATGGACATCCATGATAAAAAACACAAATATTGATAGTTTAGACTGTTATCAGCATTCTTATCACGCTTTGCCAATCACTCGACCAACTGTGCCCCACATTTTGGACAAGTCTCGCCTGATTGCCTCTGACGGCTTTTTCAGCAACTAATTCACGAACATTAGCTTTGTGCTTAAGTGACGTTTGGAAACCTCTTTTAAGCTTCAATTCCTCAAGCTTAGCGGTAAGCGCTGTAACTTCTGGATCACTAAATTTGCTCTCCTGCTTCGAACAAATGTAACGCAGGCAACCACGTATATGCGTGACATTTTTAGGCATAGCGGTTTTGAAAATGGCATTGCCCACAAAGCATACTACGGAGATTTTGATGACCCAACGGATCTATCCTTAGATAACAATTTGGAACACTATGTGCCCCTCGACAATAGAAATCTGCGGCCAAGATGAACGCAGACTAGATTGTAACCATACTGTGGTTCTGTCGTGGTCATGGGAATGCTATTTCCCCCCTGCCGAGTCCTCGCATGCACTATGCTTTAGTATAATCAACACTGACTAAGCAAAACGATGAACATACTGAAACGCCTCCGATTAAGCGCAATCACTTACAACCGAGGGCACCTCAACATCATGGTGAAATTCACGCTAATGGCGTGGCTGCTTTTCGGTAGTCTGCATGCAAACAGCAATCCTGCTACATTGCGCCTGTACACCAATATATCGCCTCCCTATCAAGAAATACAAAACAACCAACTGGCAGGCAGTTCGGTTGAAATTTTAGCGTGTTTGATGGAAACACTCGATTGGCCCTATGCGGTTCAAACAGCGCCCTGGAAACGGGTTTACTCCCGGGTTAGAGCGGGTGAAGCAGATGGTTTTTTCACTTCCCTCCCTTTCCCTCAAGCCAATGACTTTGCTGCATTGTCCTCCCCGGCTGCCTTAGAGAAATGGTACTGGTTCTATACGTCTCCAGAGCTTGTGAAGGATAAGGTTGGCATTGTGCGTGGCGCCACTGTCGATCTGTGGCTGCAAGCTGCCTATCCGACGATTAAAGTGCAACGAGTGAATACCCTAGACCAGCTGGTCAAACTACTGATCAAAGGTCGGGTTAATAGCATTTTGATGGATAAGCAAACCTTTGAGAACGTGCAAAAGCAAACACTAGGAAAGGAAATTAACTCGCAATTCGAAAAATATAGTCCGTTGGGTTTCTACTTTTCTAAAGCCTACTTAGCCAATCACCCAGACTTTCTCGACGCGTTTAATCAGGCGTTGCCGAGGTGCGTCAGCTCACTGCCCACCCTGTCCAATACTGAGCGAGTCCTGATGGAGCGAATTGCCACAGAGAAAATCAGTGAATGGGTCAACAACCCGCAGGTGATCCGTGCTGTTGAGCAAAGTAATCAGCGCACATCTTCATTAACAGACGCCAACCTCGCTGACTAAAATAGCGGCCTGCAAAAGATACCAACAAGGTTACAAGCTAAAGTTGACTCAATAATCAATAGTGAGTTATCCGACTACCTCGAAGAGATCGCCGCTAACTCGGCAGGGCTTTACTTAGAGATAATCGTGTTTGACGCGCGAGGAGTGAATGTAGGGCAAAGCCAACCAACGTCCGACTATTGGCAAGGAGATGAAGCCAAATACAGCCAAACCTACTTACAGGGTAACGGTGCTATGTTTATCGATGATATTAACTATGATGCCTCCACACGCAACTTTCTGGTACAAGTTAGTCTGACCATAAGCTCCGCAGCAAATGATAATCCGATTGGCGGGGTGACTATTGGTATCGATATCGAAAAAGCGCTAATGACTTACTACTCGCCTAACGAGTAACCTATTAATGACAACTTCAAAATAGCTTAACCAAGAGTTAAAGAAAAGTTAAAGTAGACATCCATGATAAAAAACACAAAGACAATAACAACGTTAGTTAACTGAACACTGCAATCATTTAGTCCTCAGGCTATTGTCATGCCAATTAACGGGTAAACTTGCCAAAATGGCTCATTTCGTTGATTTTTGAAACAATACACGCCTCAGCAAAGCTGATTATTGAGGGTGGTTCGAAAGTAAGCTCGCGCTTAAGCGCGATTTAACAAACGTTTACAGCAACTTAAACCGGCCGTTCGTTTATGCCCCATATGCTGATGATATTGTCTGAGCAAGCGCTCTTTACCGACTGCGCCAGAAAAGTGCCGTTCAAACTCGCTACTTAAAATCAGCCACTGCGCTTCATTTATCCCTAAGCGTTGGATGATGGAACTTTCGCTACTGTCGATGTCACCCCGTTTATCCTCTCTTACCATGCGTCCAGTCATATCAACCAACTCAAGATAGTCTTTCAGCTCAAAGGGTAAGCCTTGGGGCATCGGCTCTCTTGGGTTACCCACAAAGGGAAACAGGTTTGTTGCCTGGGCTTGTTTTAGCTGAGCTGCTTTTGCTCGTCGCTGTACGCTGGTATGAGCGGAGCCCTCTGGTGTACTTGCCATCTTGGCTCTGATGGGGTTTAAGTCTACGTAAGCCATACACGCCATGAGTGCGGCTTCATCCAAAAGCGCTTGGGATTTAAAGCGTCCTTCCCAAAATCGACCGGTACATTGGTCTTCTTGATTGGCGGCTCGCGCAATGTGTTCGTTTAAATGGCGCATAAACCAGCTTAAGTCATACAGGCGAGTCCGATACACTTCGGCGGTGGCGCGAATGGCCTGCAGTTGCACCTCACTTAACTGCGGACGTAGCTCAAGATTGAGATACACCTGAGTCAGTAAGGTCCCCTGATGCAAGCTATGCCAGCGTTCTAAGACTTCATCCATTGACCAAGCTTCTGCTTGCGGCTGATTAACATGTAGCACGAGGTGGGTATGATTACTCATGACAGCATAAGCACAAACATCAATCGCGAACACCGACGCTAATTTGAGCAAATAATCCTCGACCCACTGGCGACGATGCTCATAGCTCTTGCCGGTTTGTTGGTCTTCGCCACATAAAAAAGCCCGCCGAACACAACGGGAAACACAATGATAGTAGGGTGTATCCGATAAGCTCACTTGCGAGCGTCTTGACCGAGGCATAATGATAACTCCTCAAATAAATCACTATTGACAGTTTAGACTGTTATCGACATTTGGTTAGTTGGGATGGGTGTATTCTTAAATCGTTCTTGAATCGTTGAATCGGGTTTCTTCTTGGATCGCTAAAAACCATTAGCCTTATTTATAGGCAATAAACTCACAATAATGCTCTCTGTATTTACTGGCATCAATTCTAGCTATTCTTTTAAAACCGGCTTCCACTAGCATTTGCTTAAATTCCTCTTCTGCTATCAAATGCGAGTATCGAGTAAAGCTATAGATATCACCTGCAATAGTCATTTCTACCTCCCATTTTCTTTTTTTGGTGCTTTTATCATGGATGATGGTCTCCCTTACATTAACCGGAAGGCAGTTCACTTCGGTTTCATCATGACTAATGCTTATTGGGTGTTCATAGTTAAGGTCTTTATCTGAAGGTATGTCAATATACAAGCACCCCCACTTTTAATGGACTTGAAAATGCCTTTGATAGAATCTTTCATTTCTTTTACGTTGGCGCTTTGGTTATCTTTGTCCCACATATCTGAATAGACGATGGAGTTGCCTCTGCATAAAATCAGTTCGAATAGCTCTGGTAGCTTATCCCCTAATTCTTGCCATTTTATTTTTAAGGGAGATGTCTTTACACTCGTTGTTTGAGCATTTTTATTGAAGCGGGATATCATGTTTTCACAAGCATCAGAGCATGTTATTTTGTATCCTGAATCTATTAAGTCGATGATCCCAAAGCCTGTACCCACAGAACAATCTAAGATATTGCCATGTTTGTATGGCCTAATAATGTCCTTAAGTGAATTAACTAAAGAGTCTCGGCATGAAACAGCGCTTAAGTAATAGTCCAGTTGAGCAGGAAAGCTTAGTGGCTTCATGCTAAATCCTTATATTTTTCGTATAGCTCGTTATCTTCGATCCACTGTTCTAAAGCCTCTCGGTTAACTTTACTGTTATGGCGAGAGTCGCTAGGTAATAGTGAAGGGTAAAATAGTATCTGACTATTGGGGTATCCGATTTCTTTAAGCTTTAGCTTAAGAGACTCTTGTTTAACTTGCTGATGTTCTTGTTGAGGAATGATGAGGCTGACTATATCTCGCTCTTTATGATAAACCACCGCACTAGATAGACAATTGCCATGGATATTCAGGCATTGTTCTATGGCGTCTGGACAAAATAGGCCGTGTATTGATTCAAAGGAATATTTTTTTCTGCTCATGAGCCAAACCATACCCGTGTCATCTATATACCCTAAATCTCCCATTTTATGCCAAATTTCGGTGCTATTTTCTAAGTTTACTTTTGATGACTGCGTTATATCTTTTCTTCTGAAATATTTTTTGGTTATTCGTTGGCCTGAAACGATTAGCTCGCCTATTGTATTGCTGTTTAGGCGCTTGGGATATGCTGAATCGTTGTTACTTTCGATTACAGCAACATTTATGCCTTGGCATGGTTTACCCAAAGGTATTCCTTTGTTATATAAGGTTTTTTCTAAAGATAAGGCTTTAAAGTCTTTGAATTCTATTTGAGTGACAGGAAGTAAGGCTTCTGTGCTCGCATAGGGGATGTAGATCTCGCCGCAGGTCATGGTATCTGAAAGCCTCTGTAGCATGACTAAGTTTAAAGATGCGCCTGCTGTTGAAATTATCTTGATGAAGTCAAGCTGATGCTGTGTTCTTTGACAGTATTGTGTAAGCCTAATCCAAAATGCAGGTGAGGCAAATATATAGTCACTCCCATATGTTTTCATTTGAAAGAATATGCTTTCTATAGACATCAAGTTTGGCTGAGTGGTCCTTGTATTTGGAATGATGGCTTTCTTGTCATTATAAATACAAGCCAACGCTAAATACGGGAATAACACGAACTCGCAGTTGACTTGCTTATGAAAGTGTTTGAGTTCCATTGCTTGGGATTCTAGTTGCTCTAGTGTCCACGGTACTCCTTTAGGTATACCGGTTGTTCCTGTTGTGTATAGCAACATGCAAGCCGAATCTAAGGCTGGTTTATCGTTAAAAACGGGGCTTGCTGGTGCCTTATATAGCTCATTCATAGTGGTTGTTTTAAATTCGGGGATGTCTTGGTTGCTAATCCACAGCACTGGTTTTAACTCATCGATACAAGTAACTAAATTTTTTTTGCTTTGCTTGGGATCGATTAAACTGGGGATAATTCCTGAAATAAAACAGCCATACAGAAGGCTGTAATATTCATATGATGCAGACATAGTTACAACGATGAAATCGCCTCTTTTGGCGCCTAAAGACAATAGTTTTCCCGCTACATCATAGGCTGATTGTAGTAGCTCTGATGCTAGAATTTGCTTAGCGCTAGCAATGTCGACTAGCACCACGTTGTCATTATGGGATGCTCTATGCTGCAATTTTTTTATAAAAGGATTCATTATTAACCCATCAATTACTATTGAGCATTATGTATATAATTATTTTAATCAGTAGTCACGAGGTATTTGAACTTATATGGTCACCCCCGCTGGGTCAAGTTAGATCCAGCAAGTTTATTAATGTACTTCTTTAAGTAGACATCCATGATAAAAACACTGCCGACGATGCTCATAGCTTTGGCCCATTTGCAGGCCTTTGCCACACAAAAAAGCCGTCGAACACAATGATAGTAAGGTGTATCCGATCAGCTCACTTGTGAGCTTCTTGACTGAGGTATAACGATAGTTCCCCCAAATAAATCACTATTGATAATTGAAGTTATTAATGAAGTTTCGCTTGTTCGGATGGGTGTCATGGTTATTTGCGTTCGCAACTTAAACTGGTCGTTCGTTTATGTCCCATATACTGACTCCTGTTTAGACTGCTATCAGTATTTAGTTAGTTGGAATGGGTGTCCTCTTTGACTGTTGGAATGGGTGTCTTCTTTGGCTACGCTAAACTCTTTTATTGAACTAATGCTTTGGTCATTTAATGAAAGCTTCATGTGATAATAGCTTTTGCTATTAGACGTTGAAGAAACGACAACTTCACCATTTGCAAAACAAAAGGTACTAAGTATTACTCCCACACTAATGCAGACAATTTGTAGTTTTGTCATAACAACAAGTTTCAATAAAGGAATGCCAAGATTACCATTCCTACTAATGAGCACCAAAGCCATAGTGATATGAACCAATCTTTTTTCGTCGCTAGCTTACGGGTAGCATCTACTGGAACGAAAGGATAGTTACTGTCATTAAGCAACTTGGTTTGAAACAAAATAATCGTTGCATAACTCAATACCCGAAAACCCGGTCCATCCCAGCTTCCACAACTGAAGCCCTGCTTTATCAGCTCGGGCTCTATTCGTCTCATGGTGAACTTTGCACTTAATAGCCAAGCTACCATTGACGACACAAAAGTAATCATGAAAAAAAGTGAACGCCAGTCCTCATAACTTAAAGGAGGATGCTCCATTACAATGACCTTGGTATACGGTTGAAAATACCATTTCGCTCATACAAGTTTTTAACCTCGCGTTTAAGCCGCTTCATCTGCTTTTGGGGTAGAGTAATCATAAGGTCAATAGATAAATGCTAGGAATACCATTCCTACTAATGAGCACCACAGCCATAGTGATAGGTACCAATCTTTTTTCGTCGCTAGCTTACGGGTGGCATCCACTGGAACAAAGGGATAATTGCTGTCATTAAGCAATTTTGTTTTAAACAAAAAAATTATGGTGTAGCTAAGAACACGAAAACTAGGCCCATCCCAATCTACCCTTTCAATACCTTGCTCTTTTAAACTCTTCTCTATTCTAGGCATACTTATTCGCGCAAAGCACAACCATGCCAACATAATTGAAAGCATAAATACACCACAGCCAATAAATGAAGAAACACCCAATAAGTACATCATCAGCTATAACAAAGTGCTATATGTCAGCCACTAACTCAGAGAAAAAGATGGATAAAACTAGTAATATACCTAACATTGCTATTGCAGATCCCCAAAGCCATAAAGCCAAGTACCAATCTCTTTTTGTGGCTAATTTACGTGTAGCGCTTACTGGGACAAATTGATAGTTTTGATCATTCATTCTTTCTGTTTTAAATAAAATAATCGTGGCATAACTCAGCACGCGGAATCCAAGCCCATCCCAGTCAACCCTTTCAATACCTAATTGATTAAATTCTCGTTCTATCCTTTTCATAGTCATATTTGAGAAAACTAACCACGCTATCATCATCGAAATAGCAAAAATAAAAAAAGCTAAAAGTAGCCAATCAGATACAGCTATCATTAAAGCGACCTCGGCACATAATTAAACACGCCTTCCCTATCATAAAGTTTTGAGACTCCATATTGCGCCCACTGGTCACCCTGAAGTGCCGCTAAATATGTCGCTCCAATACCTATACAGATGGCAATAACCCACCCCACAGGCGTAGCAGTTAAGCCGATAGTGATAGCTGCAGCAGTCACAGCTTTGGCAGCGGCAGCTCCTGCTAAAAATCCCATCGATAAACCCGCTGTTTGCACTACCGCAGTTTTCTGCCAATCTTTACCTTGTTCAAAATCCGCCTGCACGATTTTACCTCGTCTATATATATCGTAACCGAGAAGAAGACGACCAGCTCCTTTTAGCCCCAATGACATCCGTTTTAGGCTTTGTAGCTCTTTAACGTTTGTCACTCTAATTGGCGCATCCGTACGTGCACTTTTAGCTTTATTAATTCCACGAGTAGCATTATTAAGCACCGTTCCTTTACGCGCTTTAACAACCGATGTAGCTTTAGTTAGTTCAGTGCTAAAGACTTCATTAAGAGACTTCCATGCTGTGCGAGCACTAGACTCTAATTTCATCATCTGTATTTTAGGTAACTTAGCTTGGTGCCCGGCTCTCACCGCCATTAAACTTCTTTCGTAAACTTTCAAGCTGTTCTCTAAAGCCGCGCCTCGATTCTCTAGTAACCCAACTCCTGCACTAATGCTGCCTATTTGCAGTTTTGTCATAACAACAAGTTTCAATAAAGGAATGCTAGGAATACCATTCCTACTAATGAGCACCACAGCCATAGTGATATGTACCAGTCTTTTTTCGTCGCTAGCTTACGGGTAGCACTCACTGGAACGAAAGGATAATTACTGTCATTAAGCAATTTTGTTTGAAACAAAATAATCGTTGCATAACTCAATACCCGAAAACCAGGTCCATCCCAGCTTCCACAACTGAAGCCCTGCTTTATCAATTCAGGTTCTATTCGTCGCATGGTGAGCTTTGCACTTAATAGCCAAGCTATCATTGCTGATACTCCAAGCATCAGAAAAAATAACTGTATCCAATCTGCGTAGATTGAAGGGGCATGCTCCATCATAAAGTCCTTGGAATACGGCTATATATACCATTATGCTCATGGGCGTCTTTGGCTAAATTTGCCTAAATCATCGCCTGCCACAGCAACAATCGTTATTCTTAATTCAACTGCTCACTGACTATTTTTGTAGAAGTTCTGGAAAGAATACTCGACAACCAAGCAACCATTGACGACACAAAAGCAATCATGAAAAAAACTTAAGCATATCTATAAAAATTAGTGACTCTAACTCCATATAGACCATGTAGCTATAGATAGAAGCAAACCAATACCAGAAGACCATAACCATAAAGCCAAGTACCAATCTAGCCTTGTTGCTAACCTTCTAGTTTCTCTAACAGGAACAAACTGATAATTAGAGTCATTCATCCTTTCTGTTTTGAACAGAATAACTGTTGCGTAGCTAAGCACCCTAAAACCAGGTCCATCCCAATCTACCCTACTTATGCCTTGCGTTTTAAACTCCCGCTCAAGCCTCACCATGCACTTTCTAGAAAAAGCCAGCCAAGCTATCATTGTTGATACCCAGCAAAGCCCCCCGAACAGTTGAGCCCAATCTGCAAAAGTTAAAGCGGTATGTTCCATTACAATGACCTTGGAATACGGTTAAAGGTTCCATTTCGCTCATAAACGTCTTTGGCTAAATTTTTTCCAAAATCATCTCCGGCTACAGCCGCCAAATAAGTCGCTCCAATGCCAATACCAATTGCAATTACCCACCCTACAGGCGTAGCAGTTAAGCCGATAGTGATAGCTGCAGCAGCCACAGCCTTTGCTGTTAAAGCTCCAGCAATAAAGCTTATAGACAAGCCTGCAGTTTGAACTACCGCAGTTTTCTGCCAATCTTTACCTTGTTCAAAATCCGCCTGCACGATTTTACCTCGTCTATATATATCGTAACCGAGAAGAAGACGACCAGCTCCTTTTAGCCCCAATGACATCCGTTTTAGGCTTTGTAGCTCTTTAACGTTTGTCACTCTAATTGGCGCATCCGTACGTGCACTTTTAGCTTTATTAATTCCACGAGTAGCATTATTAAGCACCGTTCCTTTACGCGCTTTAACAACCGATGTAGCTTTAGTTAGTTCAGTGCTAAAGACTTCATTAAGAGACTTCCATGCTGTGCGAGCACTAGACTCTAATTTCATCATCTGTATTTTAGGTAACTTAGCTTGGTGCCCGGCTCTCACCGCCATTAAACTTCTTTCGTAAACTTTCAAGCTGTTCTCTAAAGCCGCGCCTCGATTCTCTAGTAACCCTACACCTGCACTCGCAAAATTAACCTTTTCTTTATTCACCCATTG
Source organism: Agarivorans sp. QJM3NY_33 (assembly GCF_050870865.2). NCBI lineage: Bacteria > Pseudomonadati > Pseudomonadota > Gammaproteobacteria > Alteromonadales > Alteromonadaceae > Agarivorans > Agarivorans sp. QJM3NY_33. The sequence continues at coordinate 797,822 of NZ_CP194039.2, read as the reverse complement.
ATTGAGTCTACTGGCCGCAGGCGCAATCTGCTGGTCAAACAGCTCGGCTAATCCAAGTGTTATGTCGCTACCTAGTTGAGCATTTACATTGGCTAACGAGCGACGGTGACAAGAAGGGATAGTTTGCAGTTGTCTGCATTGCTGCATTGAATTGGTAGGAGTGCTGCTTCCGCTTGAGCGAACAACATAAGGCGTTCCTGCATGCAGAAAGCCACCAGATTGCAAAGAATTATCATTTAAGAATGTATTAAACTCTGCTTCACTCGCAAAATCAGCAGGCTTTAACTGACGGCTCCGAGTACTAAGATAAATCTCCGCTTGTTCACTCACAGTTTGTTCCTTTTACTGTCAAAACAGAAATGAAGGAACACGGTAAAATTAAATAACAAATAAGTCAATAGCAATCGGGAAAACTATTTTAGCAATGACTTGCTTAGAGCAGCTAGTATGGGCATCCACGGTAAAAACTACTTCGCTTAAGCAAGGTTTTTTGTATTGGACGCCCCCGTTTAGCTTATAAATCAGGTCTAAACGGTGCCCGTTAGGCTTCATCGGCGTATATCGCACTGCAAAGTGTTTTCATACAAATGCGGATCCTCACTTAGCTTAGTAAGTCGGCAAATTCTTGATGAAGCGCTTTTCCCTTATCGGCTAAATGATCCAGTAGCGACAACATGCTGCGATTAATGATCCGCTCGGCAGGAAAGGCGTTCGCCTCTAGTAGCCCCAAGGCTTTATCGAAGCGGCCTATGTCGTAGGCGATGTGCGCATCTGAACCAATACTTAAAGGCGCATCGTGTTTTTTAGCCAGTTGAATGATCCGTTCACAATTGGCTTCGCTGCCCTTACGAGAATGAATAAACGAACTGTTATTAATTTCCAAGGCTACGTTATATTCCGCCGCCGCTTTGACAATGGCTTCAGCATCGATAGGAAAGCTGGGGTTGCCCGGGTGGGTGATGACATTCACCAGCCCATTTTTGATGGTATTAAGCATGGCTTCGGTGTTGATATAAATGGACTTCGGTTGAAACACTTCCTGATGAAAACCACATAAAATGATGTCCAATTGAGCCCGCATGCGCTCATTACAATCAATTTCTCCCGCTGGCGATTTGATATTGGCTTCAATGCCGCGAAGAATGCCAATGCCCTGATCGACCCGAGGAAACAAGGCGCAATTGATAAAGTGCCACTCATGAGGGGCATCGGTCATGTCTGGCCCGTGGTCGCTTACCGCAAACATCTTAATGCCATTCTGTTTGGCATAATGAACATAGTCGTGCAGGGTACTATAAGCATGGGTGCTGGCGATGGTATGTAAATGCAGATCGACTTCGGGTTTGATTTTCATAACGACCTCTAAAGTATGAAAGGGGAATCAGCAAGTTTATTGTGACTAAGATCCGTTCTGCCAACAAGTGAATAAGCGCTCTAACTCCATATCAACCATGTAGCTATAGATAAGAGCAAAGTAGCACCAGCAGACCATAACTACTGTAGCTTTAGTTAGTTCAGTGCTAAAGACTTCATTAAGAGACTTCCATGCTGTACGAGCACTAGACTCTAATTTCATCATCTATATTTTAGGTAACTTAGCTTGGTGCCCGGCTCTCACCGCCATTTAACTTGTTTCGTAAACTTTCAAGCTGTTCTCTAAAGCCGCGCCTCGATTCTCTAGTAACCCTACACCTGCACTCGCAAAATTAACCTTTTCTTCATCCAGCCATTGATTCAGCTTGCTGACTGCAGGAGTAATCTTCTGGTCAAATAACTCGGCCAAACCAAGTGTTATGTCGCTGCCTAACTGAGCATTTACATTGGCTAACGAGCGACGGTGACAAGAAGGGATAGTTTGCAGCTGGCGGCATTGCTGCATTAAATCGCTAGGTGCGCTACTCCCGCTTGAGCGAACAATGTAAGGTGAACCTGCATGAAGAATACTGCCAGCTTGCAGCGCGTTATCACTTAAAAAGGCATTGAATTCGGCTTCATATGCAAAGTCATTCAATTTTACCTGACGACTTTTCGTACTCAGAAAAATCTCCGCTTGTTCACTCACTATTTAGCCCTTTAATGGGTAAATGACAAAAACATAAATTAAACGTTATTAACCTTAATAACAGTAAAGTTTTAATTTAAAAGCATTATTTGCTCAATACATCAGCAAAAGTCGCTGACATTTCTAGAGCAGGATAAGGTCAGTTACCACGCTGCCAGAGCTCTATAAACAATCAATGTTAGCTTGTTGTTTGTTGAAACAAGTCCCTAGTCAATGAGTAAATATTCTCGCTGGCCCTATTCAAAAACCACGCCCTAGAGTCTCTGGTTAAACTGACTCACTACATCTACCACTTGTTGCGCGCCACTTTGAATATCTTCCATCATCTGTCCAGCTTCAGTCGACAACTCTAGTGCTTCGCTAGCCTTCAATTCGCATTGAGAAATCAAATTAACCGCGTCGCCAGTTCGTTTGAGATTTTCTGAAACCATCATCACAATTTCTTCGGTCGTGGTATTCGTTCTCGATGCTAGTTGGCGAACTTCATCTGCAACAACAGCAAACCCACGTCCCTGCTCTCCAGCGCGCGCGGCTTCAATCGCCGCATTCAGTGCCAGTAAGTTTGTTTGATCGGCGATACCACTGATACTGTTCACCAATTCACTAATTTTTTGAGAATGATCATTTAAGGCAGCAATACCGGTGTTCGCTTCACTCATGTACTCTGCAAGCTCCTGCATCCTCTGATTGGTAGCCTTAATCACCTGTTGTCCTTGAGATGTTTGATGTCCAGTTTTCTCTGACACTTCATTGGCTAATTGAGCCGCTTCGGCTGCTGATTGTTCTTGAATCACTTGATCAGTAATCACAGTGGCAAACTTTACAACCTTATAAAGTTCTCCTCTATCGTTGTGAATTGGATTATACGAGGCCTCTAACCACACGGTTTGCCCTTGGCTATCAAGCCGCTTAAAGCGCTGCGATACAAATTGGCCACTCGCCAAGCCTCTCCAAAACGATTGATACTCTAGAGAATTTGATTCTTCAGAGCTACAAAAAATACGATGATGTTTACCCACAATTTGTGCGTTGGTATATCCCATAGTGCTTAGAAAATTATCATTTGCCTTTAATATCACACCATCAATAGAAAATTCGATAACCGCAGCGGAACGATTTAAGGCATTCAGCATGTCTTCTTGTTCGCGCGACATTTGAATAGTTCGAGTTAAGGCCGAAGCAAATAAGCTATAATGAGTTAGCTTGTTACTGCTATTTTTAATCGGTTCTAAAATAGCTCGCAGCCAAGCCTCTTCAGCATTGCCCTTGTTCACTTGCAGCGCGCCATCCCAATGCTCCGCTTGCTCAATTGCTTGCTTCATTCGCTTGTAATGTTCAGTGTTTTTCGCTTGATCTGGCACCAGGTCGGTAATGTGCTTATTAATAAGATCCCCTTGCCTCAAGCCAAGTTCTTGTTCAAACCTTTTATTCACCGAAGTCACACGCCCCTTTTCATCCAGTGATATTCTCAACATTCCTTCTTCAAGACCAGCACGCGCTTGTTTAAGCATCTGGAGTTCTTCAGTTAACTTCCGGTTTTCTTTCAACAGTCGCTTATTAAAAAACATATTTCCCCCGACGATCCGTAGACTTATATTTTGCGTTCAAGCAAGCCAAGCCACCTATTGATAGTCTAGACAGCTGTGAAGGGATTGCCAATCAGAGAGCTTTTACTTTTGATTAATCCAATCATAGAACAAGCAACAGCAAGAACATCAACCATTATAAGTAATACTTAAAATAGCCATGACATGGAGGCGATTGTAGAATAAGTTTGAAAAAGACCAGAGTAAGTTGTGAAAACATATACTTTTAGAGCCGTATACAGCCTTATTTAAGTCAATTTAGTTCATGCTGCAGCCTCTAAATCTTCTAATTATGCACTCCGTGAGTTTGCTTATATTTTTGATATAATAGTATTTTTCAACAGCAGACCAGCAGTTTGCTTAATTACTTATTTGTTATTGTGGCGATTAGAACATGAATCAGAAAGTTAGTGCTCCAAAAGGGCAATTATTACTCCGAACCTTGGCCATGCCAGCAGATACCAATGCCAATGGCGATATTTTCGGCGGCTGGATCATGTCTCAATTGGATTTAGCGGGTGGTATTTTAGCCAAAGAAATTTCCAATGGCCGGATAGTCACCGTGTCGGTTTCCAGTATCACCTTTGAAAAACCGGTGAAAGTGGGCGATGTGGTGTGCTGTTATGGTGAGTGCAGTAAAATAGGCCGAACCTCAATGTCTATCGATCTTGAAGTCTGGATCCGCCAAGTGAAAGAAGATGATGTTGGTGAACGCTTCCAAGTTTGCCATGCAACCTTCAATTATGTCGCCATCGACAGCAATGGTAGGCCCCGCCCAATTAAAAAATCAGATTAATAACACATCATTAGAATATCAACAGCGCTTAGAATACTTACCTCACTAAAAATCGGTAACTTACTTGGCTTAAAGGGAATGGAGATTACACCATGGTATTGATTTCACCAAAATCACACGCCCCATGGGGGCTTGCCATTGCTTTGTTTGCGGCCTTATTAAGCACCGCTTGCCAAGCAAAAATAAGCGAGAGTGATCCCTATTTAGCTTCGCTTAAAACCGATCTACAAACCAAACCATTCGACTTCGAAAAAGGCCAATTTCGCTGGATTAAGCTTGGGGATTTACGTCCCACTCAGGCGCTAATTGGCCATGACCAAGTGAATTACAAATTGGGGCGCTACCAAGCCGAACCACAAAAGATGTATCAAGAAATTTGTGAGTCTTATGGGGCAAGCAGCAACAAAGTAAAATGGAATGCACAGTCTTCCCCTTTGCAGCCAGCTAGCTTCAGCTGCTCACAAGCATTAGTCAGCCGCTCCAGTGATGTAAAAACAGCCATCGTCGCACCCGACGGCCAACTTTACCTGACCGATGGTCACCATACCTTTAGCACTTTTATGGATATGCGCAGAGGAGGTGCAAACATGCCGGTACTGGTAAAAATTCAAGAGAATTGGTCAAAGCCAAGCATCCAAACCGAAACTCCAATGGCGCAATTTTGGCAAGATCTCGCTAATAGTAACAATAGTTGGCAGTTTAGTGTTAAGGGCGCAGCAATAGATTATCAAGACATGCCAAAACATGTGGGTCGGCAATTTTTAGCCAACCAAGCTTTTCGCTCCCTAGTCTATTTTGCCAATGGCATAGGCTGGGATAAAACACAGGCAACTCCAATTAATTTTCTAGAATTTCATTGGGGGCAAACGCTGGCAGAAGACATCTCCATTGACCCCGCTCGTTTAAGCGATAGCGACTACTATCTCGCTAAAATAGAACAAGTTGCAAGACAGATGCTGGCCTATGCACCCGATAAAGTCATCGCCCAAAGCCACTACAGCGCCCAACAACTGGGACAAAAAAAAGCTTGGAACAAACAGAGCTCTAAACGCTTTAAGCAATTACTTTGTAAAGGCAAGAAAAAACATCTGGGTAAGCTCGGCTACGCCTTAAGCTACCAACACCCCGGCTTATTAACAGAGCTTTGCCACTAAGCCATGCGACTGCTTTGCTATATCAATATCCGCTTATCATGCTGCTGTCAGCATCAACTCTTAAGCAATCAGAGCAAAACCTTTAGCCTGAATTACTCTGATGGTGATGCACTTGGTTAATCAACCACATAGCTTGTGCAATACCGGGTTCACATTGTGCTGCACTTGTTGAATTCTTGCTGCGCGTTTACATTCAAAACCACTGACTGGATATTGCTTATTCCAGGCTTGCATTAACTGTCGTTGACTCGCGCTCATCTTATATTTGGGGTAACTCGCTTCCATATATAAGTAACTTCTGGCAATTTGTCCGCGCGCAGACTCCGGAGGCTGAACCTTGCGATTTTTGATCCGCATATCACAAGAGCCAAAACTGGAAGCATTACTGCTAAGTAGAGTGAAGTTATAATTAGAGCGACTGGCATTCACCGCACCAATCGCTGGGAACAAATTATACAGATCAGCCTGCATCAAACGGTACTCAGCATTAACCTTTTCAGCACATTTTCGCCCTTTATAGGCTTTGCCCTTTGAGTTAACACACAAAGGATGACCTTCCCGCCACGCCACAAAACTACGGCCAAAATTTTCTGCTGGCACCACGTGCTCAGTTTCGTATTTAGCCAAGCGATTTTTATATTTTGGACTTGAGAAACCTCGATCCAGCGTCAATTTGCGTTGACTATCAAACCGAGCTTCACAATACAGGGTCTTCCTGTCGGAAGGCTCAACATAGACCTTTTCAAGTAATAAGCGCTTTGCCTTACTAAATGACTCAATGGTGAGATTACCATCGGCAAACACCGAGCTAGAAACAAGTAGTAGCAGCCACCATACAAAAGGGCGAAAAAGGGAGAAATATCGATTCAAGGCTTGGTTATCTTATGGTCACGAGTTGGCGGGCTAACAATCCACAGCTATTGGCAATGATGAGTCCAAATTTAATCATTAAATGATATAAATTTTATACGGTTTATTCCACAAAATGTCGCATAAAACTAAGGCAATGAAACCACCACCCAGTTGATAAAACCAACAATAATAGAAATAACCACAACTTAATCTAAAAAATGAGACCCTTTATTAAGCTCGAACAGTCACCATTTGCGCAACTAAACATGAATAATCACCACAAAATGTGCTTAATCACGGTCTAGCTGGCAGTTTAAAGAGACTAGCGGTTTGCAGCGCTTAAACGGTGGAGTACACTAGCGAGCTATGCAAATACAACGCAAATACAATTAAAAAGGACGAATTGATGAAGCTACATGCTGCGCTTAAAACCATGCTGCTTTCCGCTGCAATGATCTGTATCCCCCTTCAAGCGAAACAGGTATATGTTGCCACCACCGCCATTGTTGAACACCCAGCCTTAGACGCCGTACGCGATGGCGTGAAAGAATACTTGGCAGAAAATGGCTACAGCGGTGATGCACTTAAATTCACCTATGAAAGCGCCCAAGGTCAACCAGCAATTGCTTCGCAAATTGCTCGTAAAATGGTAGGCGACCAACCCGATGTCATCGTGGCCATCGCCACCCCCTCAGCGCAAGCAGCAGTGAGTGCCAGTAAAAACATTCCGGTGGTATTTTCGGTAGTCACCGACCCAATTGGTGCAAAAGTTGTCCCTAGCCTAATCAAACCCGGTGGCAATGTGACTGGCCTAAGCGACATGGTTAACGTTCAACAACAGCTCGAACTAATCAAAGAGTTTATGCCTAATATCAAACGCTTGGGCATTCCTTTCAATCCAGGCGAAGCGAACTCTGTGGCAATTGTAAAAGCGATGACCGAAGCCGCTGCTGCCATGGGTATCGAAGTGATCGAATCGGCTGCACCTAAATCTTCAGACGTGATGATCGCCAGCAAACAACTTGTGGGTAAAGCTGATGCCATCTACTGCTCCACCGACAACACCATTATTAGCGCCTTTGAATCGGTAGTAAAAGTAGGGATCGATGCAAAAATCCCAGTATTTGCCGCAGATACAGCTTCGGTAGAACGAGGTGCGGTTGCAGCTGTCGGTTATAACTACGCCGACTTAGGCCATCAAACTGGTGAAATTGTACTACGCATCTTGCAAGGCGAAAAACCTGGCAACATCGATGTAAAAATGGCCGAAGGCACCGATCTTTATGTGAACCCTAAAATCGCCCAACGCATGGGGATTGAGGTTCCGGCGAGTGTGCTTAAGCGCGCCAATAAGATCTTCAAATAATAAGGCCATATAATGTCAATGTTTGCATTTTTAGGCACCCTTGAAATCGGCTTTATCTTCGGGTTGGTCGCCATCGGTGTTTATTTGACTTTCCGCATTTTAGACTTTCCCGATCTCACCGTAGACGGTAGTTTTACCTTAGGTGCGGCAGTCACCGCTTCACTGATTGTGATGGGGGTAAATGCCTACCTCGCCACACTCATTGGAACCCTTGCGGCAGCTTGTGCCGGTTTAGTTACGGCATGGCTCAACTTGCGTTTTAACATTTTACACTTGCTGGCCAGTATTCTTACCATGACCGCCCTATACACCATTAATCTGAGGGTGATGGGCAAACCAAATGTCGCCTTGATTATGGAACCAACGGTGCTCACACCTTTTGAAGGTTTGGGCCTGGATAACATGTATCTCAAGGTGATTTTTGTCGCAGTATGCGCGGTACTTGCTGGCATCGCTGTCGCTTGGTTTTTAAATACCCAATATGGCCTAGCCATGCGTGCAGTCGGAGCTAATCCCCGCATGGCACAAGCCAATGGGATAGTGGTGAAAGAAAAAGTCTATGTGGGCTTGGCATTATCCAATGGCTTAGTTGGCTTAGCGGGCGGCCTATTCGCCCAAACCAACGGCTTTGCTGATTCCACCATGGGCATTGGTACCATTGTGGTGGGTTTAGCGGCAGTGATTATTGGTCAATCCTTGTTTGCCAGCCGCTCAATGTTAGTGATTATATTGAGCTGTATTGTTGGCTCGTTACTTTATCGGGTGGCGGTATCGATGGCCTTAAACGCTGATTTCCTTGGCTTCACCGCCTCCGACTTAAACCTGATTACCGCGGTGTTAGTTGGACTTGCCTTAATCTTTCCGCAGTTACGTAACGAGTGGAAAGCCAAACGCGCTAAGGAGGCCAACCAATGATCCTTTGTGAAAATTTACACGTTACCTTTAATCGCGGTTTACCCACCGAAAAACTGGCATTGAGGGGCATCGATTTAACCATTCCTCAAAGTCAATTTGTAACCGTGATTGGCTCTAACGGTGCAGGTAAATCAACCTTGCTCAATGCCATTGCTGGAGACGTATCTTCCCACAAGGGCAAGATATTTTTCGATGAACGCAATGTGACTTCCCTACCAGCCACTGGACGCACCAAAGATATTGCCCGAGTATTTCAAGATCCCTTGGCCGGCACCTGTGGTACGCTCACGGTTGAAGAAAACATGGCTTTGGCTTACGGGCGAGGCAGTCGTGGCAAGCTGAGTACAGCGCTCAATTCATCCTTGCGCAAATTGTTTCGCGAGCAGTTGAGTCGTCTTAATCTAGGTCTAGAAAATCGCTTAGATGCCGAAATGGGTTTGTTATCGGGTGGTCAACGACAATCGGTAAGTTTGCTGATGTCGGCCTTGCAACCCAGCAGTATCCTGCTATTGGATGAACATACCGCGGCACTCGATCCAAAAACGGCGGCCTTGATCATGGATATATCTTCACAAATTATTGCCGAAAAGCAACTGACGGTGATGATGGTGACCCATTCGATGCGTCAAGCATTGGATTATGGCTCGCGCACCATCATGCTACATGAAGGCAAAATTGTGTTTGATTTATCTGGCGAGACCCGCGCTAACAGTGAAGTAAAAGACTTACTAGAACTGTTTGCCAAGGCGCGTAACGATGATACCGAGCTAGACGACGACAAGTTATTGTTAGGCAGCTAAGTTTGACGATTCATCGCGAAACTTAAACCAGCGAAGGGCCTTGGCGCTTCGCTGGCTGTTCCTCCAGCACTTATTCCCCTCCTTTTTCTATACGCTTCACCGATTAATCAACAATTGTTTCTTCACATTTGTTGAATCCTTTCTTTACACAAGTGTTCGCATGATTCAGTAGTCAATCATTGTTATTGATTGTCCGAGTCTACTGATACATAGTAAAAGTTTAATAATCAGTTAGTTGCTCGTTGTGTGACGAAGCAAGGAGGGAGAGTTTAATGAAAATATTAGGGCGACTGATATGGCTTGGTGGTGTCATTTGCCTGGCAAACTCAGTTTTAGAAATATGGCCAACAGCAATCGAAGCCGGGCATTATTTAGCCATTTCATGGTGCTCTATTGCGGCTGGGTATACTGTTTATCGTTCGACCTTAATTTATCAAACTGATCCGCACTCTTACTTTCGTTCATATAACTGGGTGGTGCTATTTATCTATCTGCTTATCATTGGCTTGCTTTCCATCCAAGGTCAATTGCGTTTCTTTTAATTACGCGGCTGCATAGCACCAATAGTTGCTAATCAATGTTCAACAAAAGATTTGCTTATTACCCATTGCTCACGCAAAAAAAGGACTGGCAAAGCCAGCCCAAGACTCAGGGAAATGAGTGTTTATGCAACTTGTTTTTGTTGTTCTTCATCACTACTAGGTGCAGTGAGTAAGTATTCAAAGGCCGCTAAAGAAGCTTTAGCACCTTCGCCCATAGCCACTACAATTTGCTTGTAAGGCACTGTAGACACATCACCGCAGGCATAGATCCCGGGGACCGAAGTTTGACATTTTTCATCAATTATAATCTCACCGCGCGCCGTGGTATCGACCACCGAGCTGACAAACTGACTGTTGGGTACCAGTCCAATCTGCACAAAAATGCCCTGTAACTGCTGCTGCTGTACTTCACCACCGTCGCGTTCTTGATACTCAAGCGCGGTAACTTTACCCTTCTCTGCAAGCACCTGTTTGGTGGCAACATTACGCCGAATTTGAATATTTGCGGTAGCTTCTGCCTTATCTACCAACACTTGGTCTGCACGCAGTTCAGGCATAAATTCAAACACGGTGACCGATTTCACGATATTGGCTAAATCGAGTGCTGCTTCGATACCGGAGTTACCGCCACCAACCACTGCGACATCTTTGCCCTTAAAGAAGGGGCCATCACAGTGAGGACAGTAGGCCACGCCATTGCCAATGTTTTCTTTCTCACCCGGCACGCCCAGTTCACGCCAGCGAGCACCAGTGGCTAAAATAAGCGTTTTGGTTTCAATTTCTTCACCAGTGCTCAATAGCAACTTTTTACGATCCCCTAGATCTATCACCTCTGTGACTCGAATATGTTCTTTGGTGGTGATCTCGTAATCATTCATATGTGCTTGTAAGGCACCTGCAAGCTCAGGGCCGGTGGTTTTAGACACCGAAATTAAGTTTTCAATGCCCATAGTATCTTTTACCTGACCGCCCAAACGATCGGCAATTAAGGTTACTTTTAAGCCCTTGCGAGCACTGTAAATAGCGGCACTAGCACCCGCAGGGCCACCGCCAATCACCGTGACATCTTGTAAAGGAAGCGCCTCAGCAGCGCTGCCTTTAGCTGCCTCTGGGTATAAGGCTAACAACTTGTCTACTAGCTCGGCTGCATCCACCTTACCATTGGCAAATAATTCACCATTTAGGTAGACCGAGGGCACACCTTGAATGTCGCGAGTCTTAATTAAATCGGGGTATAAACCACCATCAATCATTTCACTGCTAATGTTCGGATTCAGCAGCGCAAATTGGTTTAATGCCTGAACCACTTCAGGACAGTTATGACAGCTTAGGCTAACAAAAACTTCAAAGTGTAATTTGTCTTTGATGTTGGCAATGGTCGACTTCAAACGCTCATCTAAGCGAATCGCCGTACCAGAACTATGTAAAATAGCCAATACCAAGGAATTAAATTCATGGCCGCCTGGAATACCTGAAAATTGAATACCAGTGGCTTCTCCATCTGCTTCAAGGGTAAAGCTAAGTGGACTGCGAAGCTCGCCCTGGGTATCTCGCTGTTCAATGCTAAGCTGTTCGCTTACGCCACTGATCCCAGTAAGATAGTCCACTAATTCTTGTCGTTTACTATGCTGACCAGTTTGAATCACAAGATTCACGCTGTTTTGCATGGATGCCGTGTATTGTTTTAAAGCGTCTAAGATTTGTTGAGTAAGCACAATAAGTCTCCTGATGTTTGCGTCGTTAAGCCCTATTGGCTCAAGCAACAAATTCAATAATTATCAGGGCCGAACATCTGGCCCCGACTCGTCTTGATTCGCGAAGGCTGCGAATCATTACTCATTAGATTTTGCCGACTAGGTCTAAAGATGGCGCAAGCGTCGCTTCACCTTCTTTCCATTTAGCTGGACATACTTCACCTGGGTGAGCAGCCACATATTGGGCTGCTTTTACTTTGCGCAGTAAGTCTTCAGCGTTACGGCCAATCCCTTCAGCAGTGATTTCTACCGCTTGGATGATGCCATCAGGGTCAACGATGAAGGTACCACGGTCAGCTAAGCCTTGTGCTTCACGCATGACTTCAAAGTTACGTGTAATCGCGCCATTTGGGTCACCAATCATGGTGTATTGGATTTTACCAATGGTTTCTGAAGAATCGTGCCACGCTTTGTGCGTGAAGTGGGTATCAGTTGAAACCGAGTAAATTTCTACGCCACGAGATTGAAATTCGTCGTAGTAGTCAGCCACGTCGCCTAGCTCAGTTGGACAAACAAAGGTAAAGTCAGCTGGATAGAAGAAGAAGACCGCCCATTTGCCTTTTAGATCCGCGTCACTTACCTCGATGAATTCACCTTGTTTAAAAGCACTTGCGTTAAAAGGTTTGATTTCAGTGTTAATTACAGACATTTAATTTCTCCAGTCATAATGAGTTGTTATTAGTTAATTTGGTCTGCCGCCTTGGCAGTGAAGCTATAATGTCTCGGATCGAGCTTCGGTTACAGTTGGAAAAATTGAAGTTGACCTTCTGTTTTTTAGAACGCATATTGAATATTTGAAAATATAGTGAATCATCAAATCACTTGAAGGTCGCTGTATTGGTGACTCAAATTTTAAATAGAGAGCGGTATATCTATGATCTCCTTGAAGCAAATTCATTACGCGCTAGCCATTGAACAGCATTTGCATTTTAAGAATGCCGCCGATGCTTGCGCAGTCTCTCAATCGGCCTTAAGCACTGCCATCACCGATATGGAACGTAAACTTGGCTTTCAGGTATTTGAGCGAGACAACAAAAAAGTACTGGTCACCCCCTTGGGAAAACAACTACTAGAGAAAGCGCGAGCAATTTCATTGCAAATGGGCGACATCGGCAAACTAGTCGAGTCCACTCAAAACCCACTAAGCACGCCAATGTCGATTGGCGTGATCCCAACCATTGCGCCTTATCTACTCCCTTTAGTATTGCCTTCGTTGCTGGAAACCTATCCACAGTTAGAACTCACCGTAATAGAGGATCAGTCTCAGCAATTGGTCTCGGAAGTCACTAACGGTAAGCTCGATGCTGCGATTTTAGCGCTTCCCTATCCATGTCAGAACTTATTGCACTTTCCATTCTGGCAAGAGGATTTTTATTGGATCGCTCATAAAGACAATAAAATGACCACCCAAGCCACGGTCAGAGCCAAAGAAATGCAACAATCTAATTTAATGTTGCTCAAAGAAGGGCATTGTTTAAAAGATCATGTACTGTCGGCCTGTAATATCTCATCAGATGCTGGCCATAGCCTCAGTGGCACTAGCCTAAATACGCTGATCGAATTAGTGGTCAGTAAAATGGGCACCACCTTGTTGCCACAAATGGCCTTAGAAAGCTTGGTACAACATCGCCCTTCTCTGGCCTCGGTGCGCCTCGATGAAAAAGGCCCCCATCGAGAAATCGCCTTTGTGGTGCGCCCCAACTATCCTTCGGTAAATAACATCGAACGATTAGGCAGCTTTATGCATGATAAACTCACCAGTCATTTCCAACAGCATGAACGCTGTTGAATCGAGGCTCACAAATGACGTCCATCGATAAGCACAATCATTTCAACAAGGGAGAGATTGCTTGCATAACGGGACAAATAATTCACTAGCAAGTGTCACACAAGCCGTAAAAACGAGAATGAAGAAAGCAGGTATACTGCAGCATACTGAAAATATGTGTTCATAACTCTTCCAATAAATGCAGTCTTAACTAACGGAATATAAAGCGTTTATGACCTATTTATTTCTATGTTTAATGTCTTTGCTGCTTGTTGTTAGCTTCGGTGCTTACCGAAAACTCAAACAGCAACAGCTGCGTCAAGAAAGTATTCTCGCCAGCCTAACTGAAGGTTTAATATTAACCAGTGAGCAGGGCCAGATCCTGTATATGAATCAGCCATCCATTCATTTATTAAATATCAAGACGAAGGCCATTGGTCAGGCTATCAGCACGATTCTTCCCAACATTGAACACTTGGCAGCCAATCAAACACGTCAAAGCTATGGTTTGTTAGCCACAAATGAGCATTTAGAATTTGAACTGACACTGATCATTCAAGCCGACGGTAACCGCTTATATATACTCCACTCAGATCAATTGGGACGAGCACAACCAGAAGAAGTAGAACGTTTTAAACGTAGCCAATACTTTGCCCGTATCGGCACTTGGGACTGGGATGTAAATACCGAGCAACTGTATTGGTCGGATGCAATTTATGCCATGTTTGGGTATAAAGTCGGCGAAATACAGCCTAGTTACCAACTGTTTTGTAATAGTGTGCATCCCGAAGACCGAGAAAGAGTGAAAGCTGGTGAACAGCGCTGCATCGAAACTGGCGAAAATCACGACGAAGAGTATCGAGTGGTGTGGCCCGACAGCAGTATTCACTGGGTCCGAGAAACGGGCAATGTGGTGAACGATAAAAATGGCAAAGTAGCAAAAATGATGGGGGTGGTACGTGATATCACCGAAGAGAAGAATGCCGAAAATGAGTTAATGAAGTTGGCGCATATCGATACCTTAACTGGTTTACCGAATCGACTTGAGTTAGAAGAAAAGTTAGCCAAAGCCATCAACCAAGCCAAAGCTGAACAGAGTCGCGTTGCGCTGATTTTCATCGATTTAAATAAATTTAAAGACATTAATGATAACTATGGTCATCACCGCGGCGACCAAGTATTAACCGCAACCGCCAACAGATTGCGGCATACCTTAAGAAAAACCGACTTTATCGCTCGCATTGGTGGTGACGAATTTGTCATGATTTTACAAGGATTAGAACTCTGCACCGAGCCCCCTCAAGAAGCGGAGCTAATGGCAATCAAAGTTCTCAACAAATTATCTAAGCCCATCGAAGTTGCAGCCACATCCCACGAGATTGGCGCAAGTTTAGGTATTGCGCTATTCCCCGACCATGCTAACAACATGGATGAATTATTACACATCGCCGATCAAGCCATGTATCAAGCGAAACGTCGTGGCAAAAATAAATTTCAATTTGGCAGCAAACACGAGTCGCTGCCTTTGCAAGGTGAGAACTAATGGCTAAAGTTAGTAGAATGGAAGACGCCAATCTATTCAGAGCTCCCAAGCATGCTAGCAGCTTCCGTTCGGCTTATCCCTCAACAATCACAAACATAAATAAATGTAAGCCAGTGCTGTTCCTAGAGAGAGGGGATCCTCAAAGCTAGTCAGAGTACATAGAATACGCCATCTCCAGTATTGCTGACTGCTAAAGTCAGCCAGATATTCCACCGAGCCTAAACCAACAAGACTCCAAACCACAGTCAAAAAAACCAACAAGCAAGCATAAACTCTATATTTTTATTTACATTTTACTTACATCCCCAAGCAATGTTAGATTTTTACTTAGATAGACAGCACAACACACTATAGAAAGCTACTCACAAGGATGTTTCGTCATGCCTCAAGCTCGCTGTAATTCCTATTATTCGGCAACCATCAAACATGAAACCAACTACCCCATATTGACAGGGGAATTAAGAGTAGATATTGCAATTATTGGCGGCGGTTTTACGGGGATAGCGACAGCACTAGAGCTTGCCGAAAAAGGCTATAAAGTGGCGCTAGTTGAAGCCAATAAAATTGGCTGGGGAGCCAGCGGACGTAACGGCGGTCAAGTCACCGGCAGTCTGTCTGGGGATCAAGCCATGACCAAGCAATTGCGTCATCAGATTGGCGAAGAAGCCGAAAAATACGTCTGGAACTTACGCTGGCGAGGCCACCAAATCATTCAAGATCGGGTCGCTAAATACGGCATAGATTGCGACCTAAAATATGGCCACCTGCAAACGGCTTATAAACCCGCTCATCTCCCTGAATTGCAAGCTATGTTTCAACAGGCAGAACAACGCGGAATGGGCGACGATATGCAATTATTGAATGCCGAACAGATCCCCGACTATTTGGGCTCGTCGATTTATCACGGCGGCCTCTTAAACAAACGGAACATGCACCTACATTCACTCAATCTGTGTATCGGCGAAGCACATGCTGCTGCAAACTTAGGCGTACAGATATTCGAACACAGTAAAGTACTTGAGATTATTGAAGCAGAGCCCTGCACGGTGGTCTGTGAGCAGGGACGGATCAACGCCGACTCGGTGCTAATTGCCGGTAACGCTTATCATCACCTAGCCCGTAAACAGCTGCGAGGATTGCTGTTTCCAGCCTCCTTAGGCAATATGGCAACCGTGCCACTCGGTGACCAGTTAGCGAAGTTGATAAATCCGCATGATGTCGCCGTATACGATTGTCGTTTTGTTCTTGATTACTATCGTTTAACCGCAGATAAGCGGCTGATGTTTGGTGGTGGAACCAACTATTCTGGACGAGACTCAAAAAGTGTTGCCGCTGAGCTAAGGCCAGCCTTGGAGCATACTTTCCCCCGCTTAAAAGGCATTGATATCGAGTTTGAGTGGACTGGTACTGCGGGTATCGTGCTCAATCGAATACCACAGTTAGGCAAAGTATCACCTCATGTATTTTATTGCCAAGGCTACTCCGGACATGGGCTTGCCACCTCCCATATCATGGGTGAAATCATGGCTAACGCGATCAGTGGTCATTTAAGCGAATTTGACGCCTTTAGTGCCATGAAGCAATTTAGGATCCCACTCAACGAGTGGTTTGGCAATCAAGCTTTAGCCATCGGTATGCTGTACTACAAAATGTTGGAGCATTATCGCTAAATTACAAACTTCGCCGCAGGCGATAAATATCAAGTAACGCGACCAGCCAACATGCCCCTAAGAGCAGCGTTGCAATATTTAACATCACTGCATCGCTTCCCGTAGGAGCTTGAGTCACCAACTTGGCAATCGTAGCTGCATCCAAAGGCACACTCCCATTAAGAATTTGCTCGCTCACTTGCGTTGCTCTCTGAATTGCCTGACGGCTCAAATAATAAAAAGCAGCAAGCGCGAGCCCTAGTAATACACTGCCACTCAAATATTTTTTTAAGTAGTAATGGCCCAAACCTGGAAAAATCAAAGCCGACCACAGCAGGGCCTTTGTCGTTTTTTTCACGGTTCCTCTCACTCATGATAATGCGTATAAAAAACCAATTGCTTAGTTAGTCACTTTCCAATTCGAAACTCGCTGATAGATCATGCCACATTCCTTTAAGGCCCGGCTGATTAAACCTTGCTGACGCAGTTCCCCAAGTCCTTTTTGTAAGGCGGTAAAAACAACCTTTCCTTGAGGATGTTGTTTGGAGACCATGGGTGAGGAGACCCTTTCAGCACAACTTTTACACCTCGAACAGGAACCAATCGAATACCCACCTTTGGGAAAACCATGGTTGATCAGAAAACTCATAAAACGTTGATAATTAATGATAATCACTCTAATCACTGCGATAGAGAGCGACTCAACAAACATTCCACTCACGATGATCTGCGAACTTTCAAACCTAAGGTTTACAATTTAAACGATTGTTCCGCCTTCGCACAGGACGTATTGCTGGCAATACCTAAACAAATGACGATTGATGAATCAAATCTTACCTGGCAGATAATTAAAATCCTATCCGGATAACCAGAAGCTCATATTGCAAAAAAATAAACGACCGACCGAAAAACAAGAGAAAACGAAAATCGTCATCACTATCTTACAGCTCAAGATGTGTCTTAGAAGGGAGCATATCAAGCGATTCGCGCTATAGTCGGTAACGCGAATCTCTGGAACTAACAAGATACTTTAGGCCGCACAACTTAGCGAACTTCAGCCTTAACAGGCTTAACTCGGCCAGTCAAAGCCCGCAACTGCCGCGGCACAACTTGTCCCAACATCAACAAACATGGAGTGAGGATCAAAGTTAATAAGGTCGCAAAAGTTAAGCCTCCAGCCACCGCAGTGGCCAACTGAGACCACCATTGTGATGACGGCGCACCAAATTGAATGCTTCGCTCAAACAGATCGATGTTCAGCTGCAACACCATCGGCATTAAACCCAAGATCGTGGTGATAGTTGTTAACATCACTGGCCGTAAACGTTGAGCACCCGTTCGCATAATCGACTCCTGCACAGGCAGCCCCTGGGCACGCAACACGTTATAGGTATCAATCAATACGATATTATTGTTTACCACAATTCCGGCAAGGGTAATCACCCCTAAGCCACTCATGATAACGCCAAAGGCTTGCCCTGCGATTAACAAGCCAAGTAATACTCCCACGGTTGAAAATAACACCGCTGAGAGGATCAAAAATGCCTGATAAAAACTATTGAACTGAGTAATCAAAATCAGCGCCATTACAAATAAGGCGACCACAAAAGCTTTCTCTAAAAACTCCATGCTTTCTTGTTGATCTTCATTCTGACCCCGCACTCGGATATCGACCAAGGGATCGAGCTGCAATTGCTTCAATTGCTTTCGTAATTTAGGCAATTCTAAACTTAAGTTCTGCCCTTCCGCCATATCCGCGCCCACGGTAAGTACTTGTCGGCCATCGACCTTATTGATCACGTCTTGCTTGGGCTTCGCTTCCAAAGACACAAAATTGGTCATCGGAACAAGACCATAGGCGGTTTTTACCCGCAACTCACTTAAACGACTAATGCTGCGATTTTCTTCAGGGAAACGTACTCTTATCTCCAGTTCATCATCGACATCATCGGGGCGGTATTCACCAATGTTCAAACCATTGGTCACAAACTGAACGGTATTGCCCAGTAGTGTCACATCGGCGCCAAACCGTGCGGCCTTAGCGCGATCCACCTTCAGCTGCCATTCAATACCTGGCTTGGTGCTAGAATCTTCGGCGTTCACCAGATGTGGATTATTATCAATCAGTGCACGGATCTTTTTCGCCATGGGGGCTAAACGTTCTGGAAAACGCGAACTCAATTCCAACTGAATATCCTTGCCTGCGGGTGGACCCGCCTTGTCTTGAGGAAATTCAATTTCTAAACCCGCCAAGGGGGCTAGGCGAGCCTGCATATCGGCAATCACCTCCTCCGCTGGCCGACGTTGATCCCAATCTTTTAGGTTCACCCGGATATTACCCAGTTGATCGCCACCAACCTTATTGTAGAGTGTATCGTAATCTTCAATATCGATGATCCGACGCTCGACTTTTTTCATGATTTCCAGCTTTTCATCGATCGAGAAATCACCATAAGAGCGAACAATAATATTAAAGCCCACGGGTTCAACCTTGGGAAAAAACTCTAAACCTTTACCGGCTCGCACATAAGTAAAGAGCACCACCCCAGCAATTACAATACTCAATAATAAAACCCGCCAAGGAGCACTTACCGCCTTGTTTAATATACGTAAATACCAGCCAGTCATGCCTGTGAGTTGCTGCCATTTCCCTAGGTCTGCATTAATCAATGCTTGCTGTTGTTGGTGACTCAAGCTACGTGGGCGACCAAAGATGTTGCCTAAAGAAGGCACAAAAATTAATGCCATCACCAATGATGCACTCAGTGTCGCAATCAAGGTCAGCGGCAAATACCCCATAAACTGTCCCATAATTCCTGGCCAAGCCAGCAAGGGGGCAAACGCCGCAAGAGTGGTTGCAGTGGAAGCAATGATCGGCCAAGCCATGCGTTGGGATGCTAAAGAATAAGCTTGATGACGAGGAACCCCTTCACTCATTTGCCGATCGGCAAACTCGGTAACCACAATGGCACCATCCACCAGCATCCCTACCGCCATAATCAGTGAAAACAGCACCACCATATTAATGGTGAGCCCACCCAGCGACAGAACCAAGATCCCAGCCAAAAAAGACCCCGGAATAGCAATCCCCACCAGCAGTGCCGAACGCAAACCCATCACCGCGATAATCACCACCACCACCAACAATACTGCCGATAAAATATTATTTTGCAGGTCCGACAACATGGTCCGAATATCTTTTGATTGATCGCCAGCATAGTCCACCACCACCGAATCAGGCCATAGCTTGCGCTCTTCGGCAATCAGGGTTTTCACTTGCTCGATGGTTTCGATCAAGTTTTCACCGGGACGTTTACTAACCTCCAAGGAGATGGTTGGTTTTCCATTGACGCGTGCATAGCTGCTCGCATCCTTAAAAGTACGCCGAGCGCTGGCAACATCGCCAAAAGTTACGATGCGATCGCCATCCACCTTAATTGGTAAATCGATCAAATCCTTCACAGTTTCGAACACCGAGGGAACTTTCACTGCAAAACGGCCACTTCCCGTATCTAAAGTCCCAGCGGTCACTAAACGATTATTCCGACTCACCAAGGAACCGATATCGGCCTGATCCAAGCCATAGGACTCCATCAGCAAAGGATCGACGATTACTTCCAAAAAATCTTCGCGGTCGCCACCAATGTTCACTTCCAGCACCTGTTTCATCGCTTCCATTCGATCTTGCAAGTCACGAGCAATGCTTAACAAGGCTCGTTGTGGCAAGTCTCCCGATAACAATACAGTGACCGCTGGCTGTTCGGTCGCAAGCGTAACTTGATGAACTTCAGGCTCTTCCCCCCCATCGGGCAGGTTCGGTTTGGCTTCGTCGACTTTCGCCCGCACATCGGCTAAAGCTTGGTCAATATCAACCCCAACCACAAACTCTAAAACGACCGAAGCGAAGCCTTCACTGGCAACTGCGGTCATTTCTTTGATACCTTCTAAACCCTGTAAAGCTTGCTCCATAGGCCGCAGTAATAAGCGCTCGGCATCTTCAGGTGAAATGCCGTCATGCGGGATAGAAACATAAATAACCGGGATCTCAACGTCGGGATCCGACTCTTTAGGAATGTTGATATAAGTGACGGTGCCACTAATAAATAAAAATACCAACAAGCAGATCACCGTACGAGTGCGTGACAGTATGGCCTCGATAAAGCGATGCATTAGTTTGCCTCCGGTTGCGCCAACGACTCAACCTGAGAGACCGCTTCTACTTTATCTCCTGCACTCACAAACCCTTGGCCCAGTACTATCACCTCATTATCACCGCTAAAACCCGATAGCCAAGCACCATCAGGATCTGAGCGAACTAGCTGAGCAGGAACAAACTGCACCACTGAGTCGCGCACCGTTTTCACCCCAAGGTTGCCCTCATCATCTAGCGCTAACACCGCTGGACTCACCTTTATCGCCTCCACTTCAAGCAAAGGAAAACGCACACTCGCACTCACCCCAGCCTTTAAAAGATGCTGCTGATTATCAATTAATACCTCAACTTTAAAAGTATGGGTATTGGGATTAGAAATACTGGCGATGAAATCGATAAGCCCTTCTACCTGTTCGCCGGTAACCAAGCTCACATGCGCCCTTTGACCAAGCTGCAACAACCCGATATCGCGCTCGGACACATCGGTGCGCACACGAAGTTGTTGGGTATCGGCTAAGCGAAGAATAGGATCGCCAATCGACAAATAGGCACCTTGCTCAACTATATTTTCATCAAAAATTCCATCATAAGGTGCCAGCAATAGAGTATTGTCGATGGCTAAGGTGAGGGTTTTCACCATCGATTGGGCATCAACCAGAGAAGCCTTCGCTTCGGCGACTCGCGCTTTCCCTTGAAAGCCCTTTTTACTTAAAGCTTTGACACCCTCGTATTCAATCCGGCGCTGTTCTAATAAGGCTTCAGCGCGCAATAACTGAGAACGGCGATCTTGAATATCGAGCCGAGCCAAGGCTTGTCCTTGTTTCACTGGTCGGCCCTCATCCACTAAAAACTCAAGCAGTCGACCCGAGATCTCTGCAGAAATAGTACTCTGACGACTAGCTTCAGTTTGTCCATATAGCAACAAGTTCCGCTCGATGCGCTGAGCTTGAAAGGTTTTAACCAAGACTCGAGTCAGTTGATGTGTCGTTTGTTCAATGGGAGGCTGCGGATTGTCGTTGCCCTGCTCCCAATTAGAGACTTGACCAGAAAACATCCATAGCGCAACGATGCCAACAATCACAATAGAAAGCCAATAAGGACGAGCGGCCAAAAAACCCTTTACGCCTGTAGACACAATCAAATACTCCCTGTCTTTGGTCTAAATAGGCTCAAAGTATACAAGTAAGTATTGACTAGGGCATTATTTGATGCACAGAGCTGACAAAATCAATACAAGCCTTGGCTTGGCTTGTAAAACAAAAAAGCCACCTAAAGGTGGCTTAATCAAAAAATAAGCAATCGGTTAAATTATTTCTAGCGAACTTAAATGCTAAATGAAGAACCACAGCCGCAAGTTGCGCTGGCATTCGGATTATTGACTAAGAAACGAGAACCTTCTAAACCCGATGTAAAATCGACAACGCCACCCACTAAGTATTGTAAACTCATCGAGTCGACAACCATAGAGACCCCTTGTTTCTCCACTAAGGTATCCCCTTCGTTGACTTTTTCATCGAAGGTAAAGCCATAGGAAAAGCCCGAGCAACCGCCGCCGGTAACATAAACGCGTAGCATCAAGGCAGGATTCTCTTCTTCCGCGACCAACTCTTTGACACGCAATGCCGCGGCATCGGTAAATTGAATTGGAAACGCGACCTGTTCAGTTACAGCTTGTTCTGACACGGTGTATTCCTTAAATATATAAGCTAAGCCAGATTATCCAATACCCGAGTAATTTATTCAAGTATTACCCAAAGATGGCCAGTTTTCTTGGTATAATATTTCCGCCGCCTTATTCCAACGATCGCCCTTCAGTTTAGCCTTTAACTCAACTCGCTCGGCTAAAAAGCCTACTGGCAGTTTAATCTCGGTATTTAGTTCCTGAAAATAACGAAACTTAAAACTTAAGGGATCGGGCGTGGTTTGTAAATCAGCTAAGCTATATTGGTTCGGCAACTGATCTTGACTACCCACCACCACCAACTCCACCTCACCACTTAACCAACGCTTATTACGCGACACCTGCATTAATAACAACTGCACTCGAAAGTAACCAGGACTTAATGTGGGTTCGATATGCAGCTGCTCAATTTTCAAGCCACCAGCTTGTTGCTCGGGTGCCATAATTTTTCGGTAAACCATCAGCTCTTGGTTTAAGTCGGAATTTTCGGCGTTGCGTTCACTTAGACTTTGTTTTAACGACGCAATTTCTGCAAGGCTAGTATCTTGCTCTAAACTCAAGAGTGCTAGGCGTTGTTGTAATATTGCTTGGCTATCTAAAGCTACACTCAACTGCTGTTGTAACTGCGCACTGAGTTGGTCCTTTTGCTCCACCACCACCGACACACCATAAACACAGGTAAGTGCTAATACACCAACCAAACTAACCACAACCAACTTAGGCTTAAGCACGAAAAACTCACTGAACAATAAAAACCGCTAGTTTACCGATAATTAAGCCTTGCAACAAACCAGAGATTTTTCCCTCCTACATTGTTTGTTATAGTGAGCGCCATTCGGTGCTTTTCAGCCCTCGTTGACGATTTTAAAGGATTACTTCATGTCTCTTTCAGAACAACTATTTACCCAAGCTCAACAAACTATTCCTGGCGGCGTAAACTCACCCGTAAGAGCATTTAATGGCGTTGGCGGCACCCCATTATTTATTGAACGAGCTGACGGAGCCCGTATTTTTGATGTCGATGGCAATAGCTATATTGACTATGTGGGCTCATGGGGACCGATGATCCTTGGTCATAACCATCCTAAAATTCACCAAGCCGTGGTTGATGCCGCAGCCAAAGGCCTAAGCTTTGGCGCGCCCACTGCCAGTGAAATTGAGATGGCGAACTTAGTATGTGAACTGGTGCCTTCGATGGATCAAGTGCGCATGGTCAATTCGGGAACCGAAGCAACCATGAGTGCCATTCGTCTCGCTCGCGGTTATACTGGACGCGACAAGATCCTCAAATTTGAAGGTTGCTACCACGGCCACGCCGACTCACTTTTAGTCAAAGCTGGCTCAGGTGCCCTTACATTAGGCCAACCCAGCTCTCCAGGGATCCCTGCCGATTTTGCCCAACATACACTCACCGCCACCTACAACGACTTAGCCTCGGTTGAAGCCTTATTTGTCGCTTACCCAGAGCAAATTGCCTGTATCATCGTCGAACCCGTTGCTGGCAACATGAACTGCATTCCACCTGTCGACGGCTTCTTACAAGGGCTACGCGCCATTTGTGATAAATATCAAAGTGTCTTCATTATTGACGAAGTAATGACTGGCTTTCGGGTCGCCTTAGGCGGTGCACAAGCACACTACGGCGTCACGCCTGATCTCAGCTGCTTAGGAAAAGTCATTGGCGGCGGCATGCCTGTGGGCGCCTTCGGTGGTAAAAAAGAAATCATGGAATACTTAGCACCTGTTGGTCCGGTCTACCAAGCAGGCACCCTCTCTGGAAACCCCATCGCGATGGCAGCAGGTTTAGCTTCTTTAAGTGCACTACGTGATCCAGTGGTCCACCAACATCTTCATGCGATAACCGAACGTTTAGCCAAGGGCCTAAAAGACGCAGCCGAGCGGCAAAACATTCCACTGAGCATCAACCAAGTTGGCGCGATGCTCGGTTTCTTCTTTACCGAAGAACCAAAAGTAACCAACTTTGCTCAGGCCTGTGCCTGTGACACCGAACGTTTCAAGCAGTTTTTCCATCTAATGCTAGCCGAAGGGATCTATTTAGCACCTTCAGCATTTGAAGCCTCATTTACCTCTTATGCGCATACTGAAGCGGATATCGATGCCACCATTGCAGCGGCCGAGCGCTGTTTCGCTCAACTCAATTAAGCAAGCCATCATCAGTCATATTGCTCACACTCAAGCAATATGGCTGATGAAACATTAAAAGCAGGAAAGATATGAAATCCGCTCTATTAATCATTGACGTACAAAGCGTTTTGTTTGATCCCGAACCCAGACCATTTGAAATAAATGAAGTCATTGAAAGAATAAATGTTCTCAGCCGATGGACGCGCTCGAAGCATCAGCCAGTGATTTATATTCAGCACGAACAAGCAAACTCAGCGATCGAATTTGCCAGTGATGGCTGGCAACTACAAGCGGGCCTAAAGACCCAAACCAACGACTATTTTATTCGAAAAACCACGCCCGATAGCTTCCTCAATACTGACCTTGGGGACTTGCTTAAAAGCCTACAAGTTGAACACCTCATCGTCTGCGGTTATGCCTCCGAGTTTTGTGTGGATACCACCATTCGCCGCGCGGCAAGTTTGGGATATTCTGTCGAACTGGTTGCCGATGCCCATACCACCCATGACAAACCTCATGCGAGCGCTGAGACCATTCGCCTACATCACAATTGCACCTTGCCTAACATCACAAGCTTCGGAGTAAAAATTGCGGCGGTCAATACTGCTGCACTGATCGCACAAGCAGCAGAATAGAACTTGATGTTAATCGGAAGGATCTCGCCTGGAAGGCCGAGTCCATAAAAAAATCATCACCGAGCATAAACAAGCAGCGGCCACCATACGACCTATCCAAGGCACCTGAAACCACAACATCAAAGCAGCGGAAATAAGCACCATGATGGTCGCACTGCACTTCGCTCGCAAGCTAACCACGCCATATTGGTGCCAATCCTCAATCAAGGGACCAAAGACCCGGTGCTGTTGCAGCCAACGCTCAAAACGGGGCGAGCTTTTAGAAAACAAAACCGCAGCCAACAGCATGAAAGGCGTGGTCGGTAATAAAGGAAGGAAAATGCCGAGGGTACCCAATAGTACTGATATCCAGCCAATGATCAGGTACAACAGTTTTAACATGCCAGTAGTACTCACCTTATCCATCTGTTCGGCTTATCTTATCTCTTTCAGCCTGCAATGTAATAACAGATTGTTATGAGATATAAGCTTTAATGCATGGACGTCTGGATGTCTATTTGCTAACTTAGCTTTGCCGCCGATTTACTCGCCAACTTGCGGGCGGACTAAAAATTCAGCTAAAGCGCCAGCATGGCGCGAACATTCAATAGGAGTTCGTTATGTTTGAAGCTATCCGTGAACAGGAATTATTAAACTTATTTCAGGCTAGCCCTGCTGCAAGTCGCCAAGCGCCAGTATCACAGTCTAAGCCCGCCTTCGCCAGCCATCGACTGCCCGAAGCGCTCTTGGAGCAATCGGCATTTAACGACCGTTATCGTCCCGGTTATCGCACCAGTTATACCTAAGCTTTAATCGCTCATCACCCAGCCTTGCAGATGCAGTAAACAAACTCTTGCAAGGCTCTGCGCAACACTAGTTTTACGATTGAATATTTTTCAATCCACCAACGATCAGCGCAAGATGAAGCGCAACCACCAGCGACGGTGAACCAATAAGCAAGCGGAATCGTCTCTTGCAACGCAACAATAGCGTAGCAAAATCAACACTCGTTTAAGCGAATGTCATTAACCGTTCAAAATCACCATGAACTCAAAGTAAATACTTCACTCTCGCTACACATGAGGTAAAGGAGTGATGTTGCAATTAGTTAACTTTGGGCTTAGTCGGCGTCTGCGCTTGTTCGTCAGCTGATTTACTTGGACAAAAACTGGCACCTGAAGCACCTCTAAAACTAGAAAAAGCCATGTTATTTACCTCTACAACTTAACAAAATATTTGGTATTCGGCGCTCTGCCTAAACCCACAAATAAATTGTTGCAATAACAAGGCCAAGGCGTGGCAAAAACCAAATTTCACAAAAATATCTAATTCAATCAACAACAAAGTCAATACACAGCAGAATATACTCTTTTTTTGCGATTTTCCTAGCATGATATAAATAAAAATTGCAAAGGTATCTACACCGCTCAATAAACTGCGCTAACTAAGCGCAAAACATGCGCCAAAATGGAACATATCTCTACTTAGAGCGGCCATAACGTTGTTGGAGGGCATGATACAAATCTTGCTGGAAAGTTGCCGCCGTTGCATCCAGTTGAGTCATCAATTCAACCAAATGCTCGTTATCTTCGCGCCCATCCCATACTTTACGGTAAGTGCCTTGTTTATAACCGTTATCTTGTCGGAAAAAATTAAGTACATTTTTACTCACATACTGTTGATACAAGGATTGCCAATCCATTTTACAATCAAGGAGCAAGGCAGAAAACAGCCCTATACTGGTGCGTTTAGCTGCCGCTAAGCCGATCAACAGCTCTAACTTTTCGAGTAAATCAAGCTCAGTGAAGACGTAACTTTGGCCATCAAACTCAAGGCTTGTTTCAGCGATATTCGCAAAAATGGAATCCTCAGCCAAAGAATGCTTTCCCGCAAACTGCAGTAGTCGTTCTGACAACACAAAATGCCATATATCTACCAACTCCATTTGCAGTTGTTCTAAATCACAGTGCTGTTTCTTCCACCATTTCCAACCATGGTGCTCAATGGCTTCTGCCCCTTCAATCACAACTGCGCGTAAAAATGGTGAGCGCGCCTGCAACCAATCTGGATTAACTTTAGTATTCATATCGTCTTGAAGCTGCAACATCACTTGCGCTTGAATTGCTTGTAGCATGATCGGTCCTTTAGATTAGTTAAAGAGGCTTTGCAGCCACGTTTTTGCCTTGCTCGCCGTCTGCTGGATACAGCCTTTCGCCAACTCGGCTTGACTGCTTGGTGCGGGTAACAAGACTGATTCGCCGCAACCCGCAATTGTAGGTCGCCCATCGCGGCTTGCAAAATGCACCCAACTCAATTGATCGGGTTGCATGGCTCGTAACGATTGCGGATAAGAGGTTTTTAAATAGGCAGCATAAACTGGCAGTGCCGCCGATGACCCAGTAACAGCAGCCGGTTTATTATCATCGCGCCCAACCCACACAGTCACAATTTCTCGTTGGTCGATCCCCACATACCAGCTATCACGTAAATCATTGGTGGTACCAGTTTTACCCGCCAAATCTACCTTAGGGATCCGCCATTTTAGTGAACGAGCAGTCCCACTGCGAGTCACTTGACTCATTGCATATAAAATCTGATAGTTGGCCATTTCCGACCAACGGCGCTGTGGCTCACTATCCGCTTTATATAAAACATGACCTTGGCCGTCATTCACTTGATGTACCGCGTACAACGGACGATACTCACCATCACCGCCTAGCGTTTGATAAAGTTGCGCCAACTGGTAAGGTGACAAACTGAGGCTTCCCAGCAGTAAGGCCGGGTAAGGTTTTGCTTTGGTCTCTAAACCCGCTTGTTGCAAAGTTTGTAATACCGAATTTACACCAAGCTCTAAACCTAAACGCACTGTCGGCACATTCAGCGACTCGGCTAAAGCACGAACTAACATCACCGGCTCACTAAACTGCTTATCGTAGTTATTTGGTTGCCAAGTTGAGCCATCATCTAGGCGTACCGATAAGGGGCTATTTTCCAATAATTCTCCCAATTGATGGCCTTGCTCTAAAGCGGTTAAATAAACGAAGGGTTTGACCAATGAGCCAATTTGCCGACGCGCATCTAAAGCCCGATTAAAACCATGGTCATTAGGCTCCCGACTGCCAATTAGCGCTCGAATTGCTCCGGTTTGTCGCTCACTAATCACCATCGCAGTTTGTAATTGTTTTTTGTGGCTCTTATCGAGTTGATTAAGTACTGCTTGCGCGGCACTCTGAGCATGCCGTTGCGATAAAGGATCGAGCGTAGTAAACACCTTCACCCCATTATAATTGCGCCAATTACTTGCATGTTGCTGTAGCTCGCGACGAACCAAAGAGACAAAGCCAGGGGTTTTTTGGTAACCCATACTACCGCGTTTACTCAAGCCAAGAGGCTGCTGTACCGCTTGTTTGTAATGCTTAGCAGTTAAAGTTCCTGCTTCGGCAAGAATACGTAGCACCAAGTCACGGCGCTCAGTGGCGCGTTGCGTATGACGCCAAGGATCGTAATAAGAAGGCCCCTTCACGATTGCCACTAATAACGCAACTTGTTCCACCGACAAATCACTCACCGGCTGGCCAAAGTAGAAATAGCTGGCTAAACCAACACCGTGTACCGCATTACTGCCATTTTGCCCCAGATAAACTTCGTTTAAGTAACTCTCAAGGATTTCATCCTTGCTATAACGAAAATCAATCAGCAAGGCCATATACGCTTCCTGTATTTTTCGCCAAAGCGTTCGTTCGCGAGTGAGAAAGAAATTTTTGGCTAGTTGCTGAGTGATGGTGCTGCCGCCTTGTACCGTGCGACCCGCTCGCAGGTTAACCAACATGGCTCGCGCGATGGCCATCATGGAAACCCCATCATGCTGATAAAAGTGCCGATCTTCGGTGAGGATCAGTGCTTGTTTCAGATTATCGGGGATCTCAGCCAGCGGCACAAATAAGCGATCTTCTTGCTCGGTCACATTTAAACGTTCTAGCAGCACTGGATCGAGACGTGTTTGTGCGATCTCTTCTCCGCTATCACGATGTTGAATTTTGGCCAAACGAGATGGACCAAAGGTAAGTAACATCGGTAACTCTGGCTCGACACCATCGGCAAAATCAAACTGCCGACGCACCACTTCTATTTTAGTTTTAGACACGGCGTACTCACCGCCATGTTTGGCCCGCTTCACCTTACGGTAATTCAGCAAGGCCAGCTCATCTTGCAACTCTTTACGACTTAAACGTAAACCGGGATAAAGCTGTAACTCTCGACCATATACAGCTGCTGGTAACTGCCATTTGTCACCGCTAAACCGTTGCTGAATTTTACCATCTAACAATACCCCCCAAGCAGCAATCAATAGGGTCGACACTAAAGCAAGTTTCCAGCTCAAAGAAAACAAACGTTTTTTTAAAGAAATCTTTTGACTACGAGATGGTTTCGCCTTGCTGCGTGCCCTTGATTTAGGCTTTGTTCGACTATTGGCCGCTTTTTTCTTAGCAGCCGGCTTCTTCGCACTCGCTTTTTTTGGGGTAGAAAGGGACACTTTTGGACTCATACTGCCTTACTGCTTTAATTGACGTTTGGTTTTATGGGTGGCTTGTGCCAGAACCGGATCATCGGGCCATGGGTGCTTAGGATAACGCCCTTTCATTTCTTTTTTTACTTCTATATAAGCTGATTGCCAAAAACTGGCTAAATCTTGGGTTCGCTGTAATGCTTTCCCGCCAGGGGATAATAGCTCCAGTGTCAAAGCGATTTTATTCCCCAGCCGTGGCGACTGCGGTTGGCCGAACATCTCTTGCAGTTTAATCGACACCATCGGCGCTTGCCCCAACTGATATCGAATGGTCGCTCGATTTCCCGAAGGCGCTAAATAGTGGATCGGCGCATATTGTTCCAGCTGCTGTTGCTGCTGCCAAGTGAGTCGCGATTTAAGTAACGCTAACCAATCAAGGTTTTTAAGTTGCTGCCAACTACGGCACGCTTGTAGATCCAGCAATAGCCACTGTTCAACCTCGGCGAGCAAGGCCTGCTCACTGTAATCGGGCCAAGCCAATTCACTAAACCACTGCTGAGCACAACATACCCGCTGTAACCATGCTTGGGCTCGTTCACCAATCGGTAACCAGGCAAAACCCTTACTATGTATTTGTTGCAACCAGGCTTGGCTAATTTGCCTAGGCTCAAAGCGAGTTGAAGGCTGTCGATGTAATACCAGTGCCCCCAGTTGTTTACGTTGCTCCGCAACAATTCGTTTCGCCGAATCAGACCAACTGCAATACAACTGAGTACTAAAACGCTCGGCTTGTCGGCTTTCAAGCTCAGCTAAATCAAGTGGACAAGCTAGCGCCAGCCGCGCTTGAGTACGTCCTTCTGGCCAATATAAATCAACCACCACCAACGCTTGCTGTTTCAGCAAGGGGTGTTGCTCATCCAATTCTAAACCAAACCCCGCGCTACAAGTATACGCCGTTCCTTGCCGCTTTAAGGCGATCCGATCAGGAAAAGCTTGGGCCAATAGTAAACCATCCCATTTGGCATCGATGGGGTCGGCAACCGTAACCTTAAAACGCTGAGCGAGCTGGCCAAGCTGCTGTTTATATTGTTGCTTCGCGGCGCCTTGTAAGTTAAGGATGGCTTGATTCGGTTCATCGGCTTTAATGGGTAAGTTCAATTCTAACAAGGCAACCAATTGGCAAGCTCGCCATACCAAGCCGGCTTGCGAAAACTGTTGCTGCCAGCGCTGAGCTTGTTCAATAAGAGCAAACATACGCGGTCCAATTCCCGCTCGGCCAAGTCGCTCGGCCGTTGGGCTTAGCCGCCCTTGTGAGGTCATCAGTCCCAACTCAATCAACAGCTGCTCAGCCTGAGCTAAGTGGGCCGCAGGCGGCGCATCCAGCCAAGTTAACTCTGCCGCATTAGCCCCCCATTGCAGCAATTCGATCTGCAAACGACTCAATTCACTGCGACAAATTTCTGGGCTATTGGCAAAGGGACGATGATTTAACTGTTCTTCACTATATAAGCGATAACAGTGGCCCGCTTGTAAGCGTCCAGCCCTCCCCGCACGTTGGATAGCCGAAGCCTTGCAGATCATCTTGGTTTGCAGGCGGCTGGTTCCACTGCTTGCATGATAACTCGCCTGCCGCTCGAATCCACAGTCAATCACGCAGCTAATCCCATCGATGGTTAAACTCGTTTCAGCAATATTGGTCGCGAGTACCAATTTGCGCTTCCCTTGCGCGGGTGGCTGGATTGCCGCTTGCTGCTCAGCCAAGGACAACTGGCCATATAGGCAGTGCAGCTCTAGCTCAGCGGGCAGCTCAGCAGACAAATATTGAGCCACCTGACGAATTTCGCCGCTACCAGGCAAAAATACCAACAGATTCCCCACCTGCTCTGATACCGCCAGCATACAGCGTTGCGCCACACGTTCGCTCCATTGCCAATCGCGTGCTATCGGATGATAACTGTAAGTAATAGGAAAGCTACGCCCTTCACTCTCAAGTAATAAGGCATCGGGAAGGATTTGCTGTAAATGCTCACTTTCTAAAGTGGCCGACATTAACATCAACTTTAATTCGGGATTAAAAGCTTGCTGCACCTCCAAACTGAGCGCTAAACCTAAATCGGCGTGGAGACTACGCTCATGAAATTCATCGAAGATAAGCAACCCGACTCCGCTCAATTCAGGATCGCTTTGGATCAAACGAGTTAATACCCCTTCGGTCACCACCAATAACTGGGTATTCGCTGACTGGCGGTTATCGCCGCGCATTTGATAACCAACCCGCTGACCAAGCGCTTCACCTAATTGGCTCGCCAAGTATTGGGCGATGTTGCGAGCCGCTAAACGACGGGGTTCCAGCATAATAATTTTCCCCTTGAAAGCGGCTTGTTGCAGCAACATCAAGGGCAGAGCTGTCGACTTGCCCGCTCCTGGCGGAGCACACACAATAAAGTTTTGCCGTAAACTGAACTGCTCTAACAAGGCAGGGAAAATCTGTGCTACCGGTAACGCACTCAAAGCAGCTCCTAAACTTAAATCATTATAAAACCTGCTTAGTTTAACCAATTCGCGCGATCGACCCAAGTAACGAACAACGAAGATACCACTACGCAAGCCAGCCGTGAAAATGCTAGCATCAAATCATCTCGAATCATTTACCGACAGTCAGCCCCATGCAATTTAAGCCACCTTTACAAGCCGCGATCCTACTCAAACGATATAAGCGCTTTCTAGCCGATGTAAGACTCGCCGACGGCAGCGAAACCACGATTTATTGTGCCAACACGGGGGCAATGACTGGCTGTGCCGAGCCAGGTAGCACCGTATGGTATAGCCAATCGAGTAACCTCAAACGCAAATACGCCCTCACTTGGGAACTCTGCCAAACAGCCAATAACGACATCATCTGCGTGAATACCGCTCAAGCCAACCACTTAGTCGAAGAAGCAATAAACAATCAGCAGATTGACGAACTGAAGGCTTACCCCAATATCCAACGCGAAGTGAAATATGGAAGCGAGAACAGTCGCGTCGATTTTTTACTGAGCGCTCCTGAAAAGCCACTATGCTATCTCGAAGTCAAGTCTTGCACTTTATTACAACAAGGAAAAGGCTACTTTCCCGATGCGGTTAGCCATCGGGGGCAAAAACATTTGCGAGAGTTAATGGCGATGAAACAACAGGGACATCGTGCGGTACTATTGTTTGCGGTACTCCACAGCGGTATTAACAATGTACAGGCTGCCGCTCACATCGATCCTCAATATGCAGCTTTGCTCGAACAAGCAAAACAACAAGGCGTGGAAATTCTAGCCTACAAGGCTAGTCTCAGCCCTCAGGCCTGTCTTTTACAACACCCATTAGCAAGCTATTAAATCACCCGCATATTGCAATATACGTGTATACTTATATTCACATATTGGTAACACGAAGCTAAGTAAACTCAAGCCAGACCATTCCTTACGGACCAACTTGATCCTTAGCGGCACCACTGCTGAATTGATCAACAGTAAGTCATTCTCCCTGACAAATATAGGAGCGGTTAATAAATCGACAAACAGTCCAAAATGTTTCACTGAGCTTAGGTGGCAATAGCAAATTCGTTTCATTTTATTTGCGGTAACTAATCCTTTCTGATATAGATACCCGCCTAAATTTACATCCTCGACTATTAAACGAATAAAGTCGTACGGAATTTGGGAGAGAAGTATGCCTGAAGGCAAAAAGAAAACACTAGGTGTGCTCTCTATCGCAGGGGTTGAACCTTATCAAGCTCAGCCTGGCGAAGAGTACATGAACGATGCTCAGATTGACCACTTCCGAATCATACTTGAAGCGTGGCGTAATCAACTTCGTGAAGAAGTCGATCGCACGGTTACCCACATGAAAGACGAAGCGGCTAATTTCCCTGATCCAGTTGACCGAGCGGCTCAAGAGGAAGAGTTCAGCCTTGAACTTCGAACTCGCGATCGCGAACGCAAACTGATCAAGAAAATCGAGAAGACCTTGCTCAAGATTGATGAAGACTTCGGTTTTTGTGATGCCTGTGGTGTCGAAATCGGGATCCGTCGTTTAGAAGCAAGACCCACAGCCGATCTGTGTATCGATTGTAAAACCCTAGCTGAGATCAAAGAGAAGCAGCTGGTAGGCTAGTTTATTCAAGTTTAGGCAGAGATGAGCTCAGTTTCGTTCTGCCTAAACTTATTAGCCATCACTTAACTATGGACACTAAGCCCTACGTAGGCCGCTTTGCACCCTCCCCTTCAGGCCCCTTGCATTTAGGCTCGCTGGTTGCCGCCCTTGGCAGTTATTTACAGGCCCGAAGCCACAATGGCCAATGGCTAGTCCGTATCGAAGATATTGATCCGCCCCGAGAGCAGCCCGGTGCCAGCAGCCTGATCTTAAGACAACTAGAACAGTTTTCGCTCTACTGGGACCAAACTGTATGCTACCAAAGCCAACGCTTAGACAGCTATCAACAATTCATCGACCAATGCTTACAAGACCACAAAGCTTATTTTTGCCAGTGCTCTCGCAAACAAATTAAAGCCGATGGCGGTTACTATTTAGGCCACTGTCGCCATAAACAACCCAAGCAAGGTGATTTAGCAACTCGCTTGATGACTGACCACCCCATTTATCAATTTCAAGACGGTCTGTATGGCAAGGTCTCGATTACGCAAGCCTTAGCCGAAGAAGACTTCATCATTCAGCGACGTGATGGTTTGTACGCCTATAATCTTGCGGTAAGTTTGGATGACTACCAACAAGGTATTACCGAGGTGGTACGCGGTGCTGATCTGATCTTCACCACCGGACGCCAACTGAGCATTTTTAAATTACTAAAACAGCCAGCGCCACGTTATCTCCACCTTCCCCTGGTTTATGACGCACAAGGCCATAAGCTGAGTAAACAGAATCACGCGCCTTCAATTTCGGGCAAGCAAGCGCAACAACTGTTGCTGCATGCGCTAGGCTTTCTAGGACAAACGGTTGAAACGGGTTGGATTGAACTCAGTTGTGAACAAATATTGACCGAGGCAGTCATCAATTGGCAGCTAAAAACAATCCCTAAAACAGCGCTCCGCTAAAGTCGCTTAGGATTTCGAAGTCAACTTGGCTTCAAGTGGATACAAGAACAGCCATTAACGCTCACCAAGCCCTACACCGATAGACCTTCCCTTTAGCCTAAGAATTAAAAGCTCAGTCGTTAAGGCATTGAATAATACCAACCCGCATCAATCAACTGACTCTAAGCTTTGTCATCGGCGCTTACAGATAGCTCCTATCACTTATTTAGTCCCAACAGCGAGCTTATTTGCTTTGCCTCACGCCAAGCCATCGTACTGTTTTGTATAAAGAAGCAGCAAAGAGTGACCGGCTGGATAGACAAAGATCGACATGCTAGAACCGTGAATTGGTTGTATTTTTGTGTAAAAAAGCTATATTAGCGCCTTATTTTCACCATGTAGATAATGCGCGCTCAAGGGGGCACCCATTTTACGCAAACTCGCCAAAGTATATAAACGGATCATGCAAACCAATAGTGCCGAGCCGGCCAAACTGGTGCAACAAGTGATCCCGCGTGCCGAACACAATATTTCCCGTCAGGATATTAGTGAAAATGCACTCAAGGTATTATACCGTTTACATAAGTCTGGTTATAAAGCCTATTTAGTAGGTGGCGGCGTAAGGGATTTACTGCTCGGCAAACAACCTAAAGACTTCGACATTGCAACCAATGCGACACCAGAACAGATCAAAGCCTTATTCCGTAATTGCCGCTTAGTGGGTCGCCGTTTCCGTTTAGCACACATTTTATTTGGGCGCGATATTATCGAGGTTGCCACCTTCCGAGGCCATCACGATAGCGATGCTGCAAACAACGAATCGAAACGCAGTGAAGAAGGCATGCTGCTAAGAGATAACGTTTACGGTAGCGTTGAAGAAGATGCCGAGCGCAGAGATTTCACGGTGAACGCCTTATATTACAATATCGCCGATTTTTCAGTGGTCGACTTTGCTGGCGGAATTACCGATATTGCCGAACGACGCTTACAACTGATCGGCGAGCCGGAAACGCGTTATCGAGAAGATCCGGTGCGGATGCTCCGCGCGGTACGTTTTGCCGTTAAGCTCGATTTTAGTATTGCGCCAGAGAGCTTAGCCCCAATTGCTCAACATGGGCATCTACTAAAAGAGATCCCTTCCGCCCGCTTGTTTGAAGAATGCCTCAAATTATTTTTAAGCGGTGAAGGAAGAGATACCTTTAAGATGTTGGCCGAAACCCAACTTCTTTACCCATTATTCCCCTTACTCAAACCCTTATTACAGCAATGGGATGAAGAATCACCAGAACTACGCTTCATGCTTATGGCGCTAGCCAGCACCGATAAACGGGTAAATGGCGAGCAAAAAGTCACGCCAGCCTTCGTTTTCGCTGCTTTACTGTGGCCTTTATTGGAAATTAAGAAAGACGAGTTATTGATCGAATTATCACTAGGCGAGCATGATGCCTCTGCCATGGCGATGAACTGGTTACTAGAACAACAATGCAAGAGCGTCGCAATACCTAAACGTTTTACCACTGGTATTCGCGAAATTTGGCAGCTACAAGCAAGACTTGATCGTCGCTTCGGCAAGCGCGCCTTCCAAACCTTTGGTCATCCTCGTTTTAGAGCCGCCTTTGACTTCTTAGAATTACGCGCCAAGGCCACTCAAGAACCCAAATTATTGGAGCTTAGTCAATGGTGGCAACAATGGCAGCGCAGTAATGAGCAAGGTCGCAATACCATGGTGCGAGAACTCAATAAAACGTCTGCCCGCACCAAGAGCCGTCGTCGGCCCCGTAAGCCGAAAAAAACTGACGATTAACCATGGCTCGTTGTTATCTTGCCCTAGGCAGTAATCTAGTCGATCCACTTCATCAGGCAAT
Organism: Agarivorans sp. QJM3NY_33; assembly: GCF_050870865.2. NCBI lineage: Bacteria > Pseudomonadati > Pseudomonadota > Gammaproteobacteria > Alteromonadales > Alteromonadaceae > Agarivorans > Agarivorans sp. QJM3NY_33. The sequence goes on along the minus strand of NZ_CP194039.2, from coordinate 761,007 downwards.
AGCAGCTAGACGCGCACTGGCTGCTCATCCACAACTGAAATTAGTGGCTAGTTCATCCTTGTATCGCAGTCGCCCGATGGGACCACAGGACCAGCCCGATTATTTAAACGCAGTATTCAGTTTAGACACTTCCTTACAACCGCTTCAGCTACTCGATCTCACTCAATCCATCGAGCAACAACAAGGTCGAGTTCGCAAAAATCAACGTTGGGGACCACGCACCTTAGATCTCGATTTATTGCTCTACGCCAATCAAATCATCGATAGTCCCCGACTAACCGTACCGCACTATGGCATGAAGCAGCGAGAGTTTGTATTATTACCACTTGCTGAAATAGCCGTAGATTTATGCTTACCTGACGGGAGTCAGCTACTAAAATTAGCAGAATCTATCGATACTAACGGCTTACAAGTTTATAAACGTCCACTCGAATGGGCGTAAACAAAAAATTCACTAACAAATTTATGCCTATCTTGGTGTAAACGGTAACCTATTATGAGCAGAATAACGGTTTCTCAATTACAACAATTTAAACAGAATAACCAGAAATTCTCCTGTATCACCGCCTATGATGCGAGCTTTGCCGCGTTATTTGACCAACTTGGCATGCATCTGCTACTCGTAGGTGATTCACTAGGGATGGTACTACAAGGCCACCAAGATACCCTTGCAGTAACTGTTGATGAGATTGCCTATCATACCCGATGTGTGGCTCGAGGGAGTGACACCAGCATGATTGTTGCCGACCTTCCTTTCATGTCTTACGCCACACCCGAACAAAGCTACCAAAATGCCGCTAAGTTAATGCAGGCAGGCGCTCAAATGGTGAAGTTAGAAGGCGGAGAATGGCTGAGCCAAACCATCACAGGCCTTGTTGAGCGGGGGGTACCGGTTTGTGGTCATCTCGGTCTCACGCCACAATCGGTGCATGTATTTGGTGGTTATAAAGTACAGGGGCGAAGTGAACAACAAGCACAGCAAATGCTCGACCACGCCAAGCGCTTGGAAGCCGCTGGTATACAATTATTAGTATTAGAGTGTGTTCCATTGGCCTTAGCCCAGCAAATTACCGCCGCATTAACTATCCCTGTCATCGGTATCGGTGCTGGTAATGTAACTGATGGGCAAATTTTGGTGATGCACGATGCTTTTGGCGTTAGCAAGGGGCATATTCCCAAATTTTCGAAAAACTTTTTAGCCGAAACGGGGGATATCGCCAGTGCTGTTAGTCGTTACATCAAGCAAGTGGCTTCCGGAGAATTTCCCGGCACAGAGCAGAGCTTCAACTAAATGATTAAAGTCATTCAGCAACCCGACGAGTTACGCTCGCAATTAGATCATGTTCGCCACCAACAATTACGAATTGGTTTTGTCCCCACGATGGGCAACCTACATGCGGGTCACATCGCACTTGTCAAACGGGCGCAGACCGAATGTGACTATGTAGTGGTGTCTATTTTCGTGAATCCGCTACAGTTTAACAACCCCAATGATTTGGCAAACTATCCGCGCACCCTTGAGCAAGACTTAACAGCCTTAACGGCAGCTGGTGCAAACTTAGCATTTGTGCCAAGCCCTGAGACCTTGTATCCAAACGGCTTAGCCGAAGAAACCAAAGTTCAAGTCCCTGGTTTATCCACCATCTTAGAAGGGGCCTTGCGGCCTGGACATTTTGATGGTGTTTCGACCATCGTTTGTAAATTATTTAACTTAGTACAGCCTTCAGTGGCAATTTTTGGCGAGAAAGATTTTCAGCAATTAGCCTTGATCCGTAAGATGACACAAGACCTCCTGTTGCCAATCCAGATTATAGGGCTGGCTACGATACGAGAAACCGATGGACTCGCGATGAGTTCGCGTAATTCTCGACTAAGCCCAGAGCAACGCCAAGTGGCACCACAACTGGCCAAACAGATGTACACATTAGCCGAGCAATTAAGCTACGGCAACCAGCAATCGCTATCCATTCAAGCCAAACAACAGCTTGAACAACATGGTTTTATTTGTGACGGGATCGATATCGTTGACGCAGATACACTCGCTCCCTTAACGCCTCACTCACAACGTGCTGTTATTCTACTAGCGGCCTTTCTCGGGGAAGTTAGACTCATCGATAATTGCGTGATTGCGCTGAAACAAATCGTCAATTAATAGAGAGAAGTCCATGCAAACAACCATGCTTAAAGGCAAGTTACATCAGGCTCGTGTAACTCATGCAGAACTGAACTATGAAGGCTCCTGCGCCATCGATCAGGACATTTTGGATTTAGCCGGCATACTGGAATACGAGAAAATAGATATCTATAACATCGAGAATGGTGAACGTTTTTCAACATACGCCATTGCAGGCGAACGCGGCTCTAAAATCATTTCAGTGAATGGTGCCGCTGCCCGACGAGCCGCCGTCGGCGATCGCGTCATTATTTGTGCCTACGTAGGCCTTGATGCCAAACAAGTGCAGCAACATAAACCTTCATTGGTATACCTCAATCAGCACAATGATGTGGTTCGTACCAGTAAGGCGATTCCAGTGCAACTTAGCTAAGCTCAGGATTGTGCATTCCTTAAAAAAACGCACTAAATTAGTGCGTTTTTTATGAGTGGCCTCTCCGCAACACCGCGCTCAACAAGCAAATTAACACCCAAGACACGACAACCACACAGTTCACTAACATTTTGCAAAAAACTAGCGATATATATGGTGAGAAAGCCTTCATTCTAGATTATGGTTTGCTTTTTGCTAAGATCCTTCTAGTTCGGTTTCTGGCACAGGAGCGCAGCGGTGCTGAGTGTATGGTTTGTGATATTGAGTTTATTCGTCGTAGCAGTCATTCCTATTCCTGCAATTATCCGTGCTCGTCGCGGTGTAGCACAGCAACAACGGGCCAAATACCAACGGCTGATCCTGTCGCTAGATCGGAATCTACGACGCCATTGGCGCCTGCAAGCACAACAACTGGCTCAATCACGACTTCCCAGTGTGGCACTCGCAAGCACCAAACAACAAATAGACGAAACCTTGGTGTTATTAAATACCAAGATAAATAACCAGTATTATGAAGAATTTAATGATCTTATGCTGCATTGGCACAAACTTAATCGGCGCCAGCAATTACCGCAACTACGCTATCACCACCAGCAAATGCTACGACTTTGCCAAGACTCTCTCAATCACGCTTTAAAATAAAATCATCAAAAAGGAATGGTCTTTGCTTTATCCGATAAACAACAGCATCAGTGTTCATCCCAGCAAGGACTATACATGCGTAGAGCAAGGGCTATTTTCTACTTATTTTTATTTAGTCATCTACTAGTCATCAGTTTGAGTCTACTGATATTACTGCAATATCATTCGCAACTCAGCCTTAGTATGGTATCCGTTAACATCGTATTCGCCATCGCCAACCTGTACTTACTTAAACTGCTGACCGCCCATGTACAACACCCCGTAGAGGAACACAGTAAAGGTTTTGCGGCATACTTCTTTCACAATACCCGTTATCAACAATTAGATCTGATGAGACAACAGCAACGCCAAGTTGCCCAACACCAAGACGCCCTTGCGGAAATTAGCCACTGCTCCAAAGAGCTCTCTCAACAAGCGCAGTCGGTCGCTCGCGGGGCACTACAACAGGCCGCCGCGAGTGAGGCCTCGGCAAGCGCAGTGATTGAAATGAGTCAAAGTATCAAAGATGTCGCTGAACAGGTAAAAAACGTGGCAAGCGCGAGTACTGAAGCAAAACACTACTCAGAGCTCGGCCAAAAGGCGGCTCTAAGCGCTCAAAAAGTCACTGAAAAAATGGTCCACAAGGGCACCACTAGCCTCAATAAGGTCACTCAACTTCATCAACAATCACATACTGTCAGTCATATTTCTAAAACCATCGAAGAGATAGCCGAGCAAACTAATTTACTTGCCTTAAATGCATCGATTGAAGCTGCGCGGGCTGGCGAACATGGGCGAGGATTTACCATTGTCGCCGATGAGGTTCGAAAATTAGCGAAGCGCAGTTACCAATCGGCGAATGAAATTAGCAGTAGTATGAAAGATGTGAAAACCAATATCGATGAATTACTAGAATCTATCACTGAACTGGCCGAACAGGCGCAGCAGATCCAGCACACCGTTGATGATTCACGCCAGCAGTTACTTGCCATTTTCGATAAGAATCAACAATTACAAACACAAATAGCCATCATCGCCAGCAATAGTGAGCAACAATATACAGCCACTATAGAACTGTCCAAAAACATTAATCAAGTGGCTGATTCCGCGCGGCAAAATACCTCTAGCGCAGAACAAAGCGCCGATATTGCACAACACCTTAGCGTGTTAAGTCAGCAAGGAGCGTAACATGAATACCAGCGCGATTATCGCCATCAGTGTCTTAAGCATCATTGCTCTGGGGCTCAGCCTCTCCTGGCTGCTAGGCAAACAACACAGCCAACAGCAATATGCTGGGCTAAATACTTTAAAACAACTCAAAAATCTGCTCGTTGCTTTACAAAAGCACCGTGGATTGAGCTCTGCGATCTTAAAAGGGAATACTCAAGCAGAAGCTGAGCTTGCCACACAACAACAGCAAATTCGCCGCTATCAAAGCACCCTCTGCGAAGATCAGTTCATCGCCGAGCAAGCTCGTTGGGACAGCTTTAGTCAACACTGGCAAAGCCTGCAACACAGTTGGCAGAATAACAATTTAGAAAATAATATCGCTCAACATAGCCTAATGATTAAAAACCTACTGTTTTTAGCCCAAGATTTAGCTGGTTTTTACAGCTTGGCCAACCTCAGTAAGCAGCATAAAAATATCGATTTTCTCTGGTTTGAACTATTGGAAACCGCTGAATCTATCGGCCAAGCAAGAGCGCTTGGCTCAGGCTTGGCCGCTGCCAATCAAAGCAGCAGCGTCGAGCGGATCCGCTTAGCATTTTTACACAACAAGATTGCCCAAATAGATGCACATTCTCTCAATCACTTTGCCGATAGTTTCATTCCACAGGATCCCAGTTATCAACCTTTACTAGAAAAACTGCTTCAGACCATTCAGCTAGAACTCATTAACAAACCTCGACCAACCATCAATGTTGCCGATTATTTTCAGCAGGCTAGCGCCGTATTAGATGGGCTATACCAGCTATTTGATGCAGGAATAGCCCATTTGGAAGCAAACCAGACGACGAAACATTAAGCCGATAACTGGCTGCGTAACTGCCATAAGCCTTGCCCACTATTTTGATATTTGCGCTCGAAAGCGGTCATCGGTGTTTCGGTTTGATAAGGGAGAATTTGACTACTGTAACCCGCTAATTGTAAGGCCATTTGAAATTCATCTAAATAGGTCTGCCAATTACTACGCAGCTCTAACTGCCCGCCAAGTTTTAGGAGGTAGGGGAACACCGCGCTCCCATGCCAGCGCCGCTGCAGATGCCGCGACTTTGGCCAAGGATTGGGATATAACAAATAGTGATGGCTTGGCTGCCAGCCAGCTTCACAAGCCAAACGCCAAAAATCGTTTAAATCGACTTGTAGCAAAATATAATTTTGCCCGGCTTGGTCAAAATGCGCTTGGTGCTTGGTTAAGCGGTGAGCCGACTTATCTAAGCCAACAACCAAGGCCTCTGGATGAAGTTGAGCAAGCGCAGCCGTACTCAGTCCGGTACCGCAACAAGAATCCAATATCAGTGGGCGGTCTGCAGCAGCAAGCTGCTTTTCTAAATTCAAGAACGCTTCTAAGGTGTGCTGTTGATAAGGCTTTTGGAAGGGCTGCTGTAAGTGGCGTCGCACCACTTTTTGCAAATTCTCGTGAATACCTTGTTGATTAGAGCTAACACTGCGAGAATTCCCCTCCATTATGACCTCAAACCATAACCACGTTTAATTAAAATAAATGCCCATGTATACAAGATAGCAATCGACGCTAATATCATCGTATACGATAGCACTAGCGAAACATCACTAATACCCAGAAAACCGAAACGGAAAGCATTCACCATATAAACAATAGGGTTCACTTGTGATAAGCCCTGCCAAAAGCTTGGCAACAAACTAATTGAATAAAAGACGCCACCTAAGTAAGTCAGTGGCGTCAAAATAAAGGTAGGAATAATACTGATATCATCGAAGCTATTGGCATAGATGGCATTAATCAACCCCCCTAAAGAAAACAAAATGGAAGTGAGTAGTACTGTGAAAATAATGGCCGCTACACTATGCAGGTGCAAAGGTACAAAAAACAGCGAGACCATGGTCACAAGGAAGCCGACACATAAACCTCGCACCACGCCACCGCCCACAAAACCTAAAATAATAATATAATTTGGTACTGGCGCGACCAATAACTCCTCAATATTACGTTGAAACTTACAGCTAAAAAATGACGACGCCACATTGGAATAGGAATTGGTAATCACCGACATCATGATCAAACCTGGCACGATGAACTGCATATAACTATAGCCGCCCATTTCACCGATTCTCGAACCAATCAAGTTACCAAAAATAACAAAATATAAACTCATGGTGATCGCTGGAGGTACTAGAGTTTGCACCCAAATTCGACCAAAACGAATGACCTCTTTGGTTAAAATACTACTCAGCGCAGTCCAATATAAGCTTAAATTCATGCTTGTCTCCCATCAGCGACTAAGTTGACAAACAATTCTTCCAAACGGTTCGCCTTATTGCGCATACTTTTCACCACAATGCCTGCTTCATCAAGCAAACGGAACACTGCATTCAGGCCCTGTTGTTTTTCAACATCCACTTCTAACGTATGAGCATCGGTTACTCGAGTGGCGAAACCATTTAATGCCACCGTTTCGATCCCATCTTCAATATCAAAAATAAAAGTTTCGATGTTTAAATTAGACAACAATTGCTTCATCGAAGTGTTTTCAACCAACTGCCCCTTATCGATGATACCAATGTTACGGCAGAGCATTTCCGCCTCTTCCAAATAGTGAGTCGTAAGAATGATCGTAATGCCTTGAGCATTGAGTCGCTGAAGAAAAGCCCACATCGAACGTCTTAACTCAATATCAACCCCAGCGGTCGGCTCATCTAAAATAAGAAGTTTAGGCTCATGCATCAATGCCCGTGCGATCATCAAGCGTCGCTTCATCCCGCCAGAGAGTTCGCGAGCACGTGCATCGCGTTTTTCCCACAAATCCAGTTGAGAAAGATAAGTTTGCGCACGCTTCATCGCCAGTGCTCGGGGAACCCCATAATAACCAGCTTGATTGACCACAATCTGTAGTACTGTTTCAAACTGATTGAAATTAAATTCTTGTGGTACTAGTCCAACAAAAGATTTAGCCGCTTCTAAGTCGTGATCGATATCGTGACCAAAAATTTTCACGCTACCGGCTGATTTATTCACCAATGAAGTAATGATGCCAATCGTGGTCGACTTCCCCGCTCCGTTAGGTCCCAAAAGTGCAAAAAAATCTCCCTGCTCTACCGATAAATCAAACCCTTTTACCGCCTGAACACCACCGGGGTACGTTTTTTGTAAACCTTGAATTGCTAATGCCTGCATAATCACTACTTAAATGAAGATAAAAGATGGGCCCCTAGGCCCGAAGATAGTTGGCTTAATCTAGCGGAATAACTTTGCCTACATAAGGTAAATTGCGATAGTACTGGTCAAAATCAAGTCCATAACCAATAACAAATTCATCGGGAATAGAAAAACCAATCCAATCAACAGGCACTTCAACTTCTCGACGTGAAGGCTTATCCAATAATGTACAAATAGCCACACTGTTTGGTTCACGCAAGGACAGCATCTCTTTAACCTTGTTCAGAGTGTTGCCCGTATCAATAATGTCTTCGACAATGATCACATCACAGCCTTTAATGTCATCATCTAAATCTTTCAATACTCGAACATCACGAGTACTAACCATGCTACTACCGTAACTCGATACAGTCATAAAATCGAAGGTTAGCTTGCGATCAATCTTACGAGCCAGATCAGAAAGAAAAATACATGAGCCGCGTAACAACCCAATAAGTACTAATTTTCGGTCAGTGGGGTAAGCGGCATTTATCTGCTCTCCAATAGCCGTTACTCGTTGTGCAATATCTTGCTCACTGATCATTTCTTCTACGCGATGTTTCATAACTCTGACCTATTAATAAACTGATTTCCATCAGTAAAAACTTGGATAAACCGGACCTAAAAAATACATAAACACACGATATTTCAATGAATTAACAAAAAAATCATTAGTTACTTATGTCAGTAACTATTAATTAGCTTGTAAATACACTATGATTTAGCTGAAGGTATTCGCATGTTCGTGTATGTTTCAGCACTGAACGCCATATTTTAGATGATTTTTGTCTGAAATGGTAAGCAACAAATGCCTCATAAAAAATAATAATTGAAACAACAAACGCGAGAACTAAAATATGCAAACTAGCACCTTAAGACGCCGTACTCGGCTGTCGCCTGAAGTACGTCGTAAACAGCTCATGCAATGCGCTGTTGAAATTTTCGCCCGCCGTGGTATCGGTCGTGCAGGTCATGCGGAAATCGCAGAACTTGCAAATGTATCGGTCGCAACGGTTTTTAATTACTTTAATACCCGCGAAGACTTAGTTGATGCCGTTTTATCGGAAGTAGAGCAAACCATGTTAGGCGTAGTTGAACAAACTTATCCTAGCGATGAAAATGCCATTACTGCCGTTCAGCACCATCTATCAGCACTTGTTGAATTGGTTTACACCAACTCGGATGTCATTCACATTTGGTTAGAGTGGAGTTCTTCGGTACGCGAAGATGTTTGGCCACGCTTCAGTAATGTAATGGCTAAAATCAATCAACAAATTGGTGAAAGTATTCAAGCTGGTTTCGACAACAATGAAATTAGCAGTGCCTTGAATGCCTTACAAGCGGCTCAAACGATTAATGCAGGTTTGTACCTAGCGGTACAAATGATTAATCGTCCAGACAGCCCAGAGCGCCAAGAAGTGGTCGACTTTCTTAACGACTTTGTATTGTCGTTATTACGCCCACCGGGTCAGTAACTAAAAACGATCAAGGGCCTCATCAGGCCCTTTTTTATTGGCTTAATAGCGCTTTTAATTTGCCATGGATCCCTTCGAAACCACCATTACTCATGACTAGTATTTGATCGCCACCACACATCACCGACTTCACTTGTTCGACTATCTGCTCAACAGTTTGAAACACTTTTGCTTGTGCTAACTGTGCTGCCGTATCACATATATATTGATTATCCTCGTTCGGTTGATAGAGGTAGACCAAGTCAGCCAGCTGTAAACTCTCGGCTAACTTTTGCTGATGGATCCCCATCTTCATGGTATTAGAGCGCGCTTCTAGGATTGCAATAATCCTTGCCTTGCCCACTTGCGCTCTTAATCCTGCAAGGGTGCTCTGAATCGCACTGGGGTGATGGGCAAAATCGTCGAATAGGCGAATATCATCCAACTTAGCAAGTAACTCTAATCGACGTTTCGGAGGCAGAAAACGCTGCAAGCTTTCAATCGCAAGCGCTGGCAATACCCCGACATGCCTTGCTGCGGCTATCGCCATTAAGGCATTTTCGGCATTGTGCTGCCCAATCAGCGACCAACTTAGGCATCCTTGTTGTTGTCCATCAAGACTAATGGTTAACTCACTACAATCATCTTTAAGCGCCTGCCACTGCCAATTTTGGCCCTCACCAGTGAGCTCCAGTTCCGACCAACATCCCATGGCAATCACGTCTTGTATCGCTTGATTCATCTTTGGCGCAATGATCCGGCCTGAGCATGGGACAATTCTCAACAAATGATGAAACTGTTTTTGTATTGCGGCTAAATCTTCAAAAATATCTGCATGATCAAATTCAAGGTTATTGAGTAACAATGTTCGAGGTTGGTAATGAACAAACTTAGAACGCTTATCAAAAAAGGCGCTATCATATTCATCCGCTTCAACCACAAAAAAAGGAGTATTTCCCAAACGAGCTGAACCGGAAAAGTTGCGAGGCACCCCTCCAATTAAATAACCAGGCGCCAGACCATTATCCTCGAGGATCCAAGCAAGCATACTGGCAGTCGTTGTTTTACCATGAGTCCCAGCCACCGCCAATACCCATCGATTAGGCAGGATGTGATTGTTTAACCACTCTGGGCCAGAGCAATACTTTAAGCCTTTGTCCAGCACATACTCGACACAAGGATTACCGCGACTCATCGCATTACCAATCACCACCAGATCGGGTGCGGATTCAAGCTGCGAAGGATCATAACCTTGAATCAGCTCAATCCCTAAAGACTCCAATTGAGTGCTCATCGGTGGATAAACGTTCAAATCACTACCAGTGACTCGCATGCCAGACTCTCGGGCTAACATGGCTAAGCCGCCCATAAAAGTTCCACAAATACCTAGAATATGAATGTGCATAAATGTTCGTTGTTCTAAAGCAAAAATCTAAGCCTTAGAATAACATCGAAATGCCCACAACTTTACGCTATTGTTGTTTTTCCTCTCTCGAATGAGGCCTAGGTACTTCAATGAACAACTGCTGTTGCCGATATCGGTAGGGCCGATACCAAACTAAACCACATTGATAATCACCATTCTCGCCAACCACACAACCAATAGGTAACTCTCGGAGCCACTGTAAATGAGCCTCTGCGCGAAGCTGTTCTTGCCAGCGTTGCTGCTCGAGCAATTCCTTTTTTAATTCGAAAACATCAATTTTATTTGGGTCTGAGCTTTTTTGTACAATAATCTGCCCCGCCTGCGCTGCGCTTAAGCTGAAGAACAGAGCCCAAAAAAAGTAAATAGATCGACGTATCATCAGTATTTCATCTACAATAATTATCTTTTGAAAGTTTAGGCGATAGCCCATGATTAAGCACTCAACTATCTTATCTTTTGCTCTACTTTTAATGGCTTGTAGTCAAACATCAGCGCCGTTATTAAACGCTGATAACATCTGCCAAAGCCCCCGACCTGAACTCTGTAGTATGCAATATGATCCGGTATGTGCAGAAGTGGCAGGGAAGCTAAAAGAGTATGGAAATGCCTGCTCTGCTTGTGGCGATGTCGAAGTTAATTCCTATCAACAAGGCGCCTGCCCCGAATAACAAAGCACTCACAAAACTTAGTAATTTGACCAAATACTGCTATTAACTTAAGTATACGCTCACTATATCGGGAGCTATTGATGCTTAGTTTAATGGCTTTATGGCGATTTATTTTAATGCCCGTATTACTGTTTAGTCCCCTTGCATCGGCCGCTGACTTAACGCTTAAGCCGCTAGATGAGCAAGCCTTTAACGGCGAGTGGCAATGGTCAAATCCCCAAGGTCAGCTACGACAAATGCGCCTGCATTTCTCTCAAGAACTCTTAAAACAATCGGCAATAGAACAATTTAGGATCAGTTATAGTCTGACTTATCCAACCAAAGCGATTAGTGCTTACTTAAACCCTCGCCTAGAGCACGCTTTAGTCATGATCAATCAACATGCTAAGCAGCCAACGGCGGCACCAAAAGATATTCTTAAAATATTAGCCAGTAATCCTAATACCCCTTCTTCCGAGATGCTTTGGGAAGCCTATCAACAATATACTCAAGACGCATTTCGCCACTTAGGTCTATTACCTTGTCGACATCCGCGAGGCACTCAATACCCTTGTGTTCGGCCCAATTATTCGCAGCTGTTCTACCAAAATCGGAATCGAATGCTGCCATTAATAAAAAACTTTCAGCCCTTGAAAGATCTCAACCAAACGCTAGCGGAGGCACAAGCATGGCTACTCACCATTCCAGTAAAACGAGAAATCAGTGACAGTTTTTCTCCACCGCTCCATGTACTCAAGGATAATCTGGCGGATAGCGATGAACGCGCCTTATTACTGGCGTTGATGCTCAGTGAATTAGCCCCAGACTATTCACTGTATATGGTTTATCCTGCACATAGCGTTGGTAGCGCCTCACCCGCTTGGCTAACTATCGACGCCAATAGTGGTATCGAAGGTCCAACGATTACTCTTGGACAGCATACCCTGGTGTTAATCTCTGGATCTTCAGAGCTGATAAACGAGATGCAGCTCGCAGATGTAGAACTGATTAGTGATGCCCTCTATTAACATCTGTTGCTTTTTTGTTATAAATGTTTATAACAGGTCTGACCTGCTTTAACTGTCAATAAAAAGGAACGGCACGTGAAATATCTAATATTGTTCTTCAGCCTACTACCAACTTGGGTAATGGCACTCAACCTCAGTCTGGGAGAGTCTCTGCCCAACATTTCTATAGACAAGGTGGGCGAGTTACAATTAGTTGACGAACAGATAAGCTATAGTCCATGGAATACCAAACAACTGGCAGGTAAAGTCCGCTTGGTACAGGCAATGGCTGGACGCAGCAGCGCTAAAGAGATTAATGCAGCCATGATTGAGGCGATTAAAAATGCTAACTTTGCGGCTCAAACATATCAAACAACCACTATTGTGAACCTTGATGACGCTATTTTCGGTACTTCAATGTTTGTTCAAAGCAAGCTGAAAAGCAATAAGAAAAAATTTCCACATGCTAGTTTTGTATTAGATAAAGATGGGCAACTATTTGATTTACTAGATATAAAACCTAAATCTTCAGCGATTATTTTACTCGATACGCAAGGTAAAATATTATTTGCCAAAGATGGGGCATTGAACAAACAAGAAATTAAGCAAGTGATTAAACTCATCTACTCGCATATTTAATCGTCACTCTGGCGTAAGCAGCATTACGCCTATTCAAACATCATCATCAGAACCAATAAACTAAGCACATAAGCACTCATTAACAAAGTTAAGAGTTTGTGTCGTTTCGCCCATACGGTAAGGTTTTTTAACACAATTACCCCCACACGGTTTTTAGTTAACCTAAATTTAACACCTTTAACAACAAAAGCAAACTTGCTTTATCCGCAAATCCTCAGTAAAACAGCTAAAGCGAGGGAGAGTTCAATGTCAGACAAGCCGATCATCGAAAATAAAACCAGCCAAGTAGAAAACACCAGCTTACGCCTGGTAAAAATAGCCAAACAACGCGGTTTAGATGCCTTGCTAAGAAAGCAGCAACCCAATTCAACTTGGTCGCAAAGAGCTCAGGCTCGCTCAATTGTTGAGCAAGCGGTTGAACAAAAAAACTTAGAGAACATATTTTTCCTTGCAGCACAAAAAACTAGCGAACAAGACCTTGGCAGTGAACCTGATGCCGATTGGATGAGCGAGTTTTTAAAGCTTGCCAGTAATACCCAAGTAAAATCGATGCAGTTATTGTGGGCCGATATTTTAAGCCAAGAATTAAGCACCCCCGGCAGCTTTTCGGTCAAGGCACTAAGGACTTTGAAGTTAATGACGCAAAGAGAAGCTTTATGGTTTCATACGGCTTGTGAGCTCAGTTCAACGGTCGGGGGGGAAAGCAATCACAAGATCATCACCGGAGCCGTCAGGCCAGCGAGTAACTTAGGCTTGGTAAGAGCTAGGTTGGAAAAAATAAGCTTAGGCCAGCACCGGATGCCTTATCACTATATTTTACAGCTCACCGAATTAGGTCTGCTGTTCGATCGAGAATTAGAAATTCGCCCTTCTATTCAACACAATACCGCACTAACCCACGGGACAAGCCAATATCAACTACGTTCTCGCTATAAAGGAGTGAAATTGACTTATCATCGTTTTACACCGATTGGTGACGAGTTGGCGAAACTGATTGAAAAACAGCCACAGCCATCTTATCAGGAACAACTGAGCGTATTATTACAAAACTACTTCGAATTAGTTTGAGCGGAGCAACGTTTAGACTTGGGTACTCCCTGAATTAGCAGCAAAATATCGCAATCCCAAAGACTTACCTCAGCGAATGTTATAAGCGATAAACTGCGCAGAATACTTCAACAGGCATTTCTATGACTTTAAGTACCACACAAAAAGATAAGCGATAGCAGTAAATCCCCCTTTCAAGCAGGCCATAAAAGCACCAACAAAACGAGCCTGAACTTATCAGACCTACCAGCAGAATGGTTTAATAACCACCCCACCAGCATTTGAATTGTTTGGAGCTCATATGAGCTACATATTCATTAAATACCACTTCCCGCAACTTCTTCGTGGATCCCACATTCACGTTTCAAACCGTAAAAACGGGTGTCTTCCTCACTCATACCCGCCTGTAAGGGTTGTGAAGTTTGCACATCCCCTACCGAAACATAACCCTGCTCCCAGAGCGGATGATAGGGTAAGGAATGCTCTTGCAAATAGTAATGCACGTCCTTATTGCTCCAATCAATAATTGGCAACAATTTGAAACTCCCATTTTGGATCTGCAGCACAGGCAGCTCTGAACGGCTCGATGATTGGCTACGACGTAAACCCGAGAACCAAGTTTGAACATTTAGTTCTTGAAAAGCCCGCTGCATCGGTTCGACCTTGTTAAGCGTATTGTACTGCTTCAAGCCCTCGACCCCCTGCTCCCAAAGCTTACCGAAGCGCGCCTCTTGCCAAGCATTAGACTGCTGAGCTCGATACACTTTTAAATTTAGGTTCAAACGGGCCGTCAGTTCATCGATAAAACGATAGGTTTCAGGAAATAAGTAGCCCGTATCAGTCAAAATCACTGGCATATCTGGCTTTACTTGAGTCAACATATGCAAGCTCACAGCCGCTTGAATACCAAAGCTCGAAGTAAGCACCGCCTGTTGTGGTAAGTGCTCTAAAGCCCACTCAATACGCTGCTGTGCAGTTTTAGCCTCTAAGGTCTGATTGACCGAGGCTAACTCTGCTTTTCTTAACTCATGCGGCAGCTTAACTAGCTGCTGCAAATCTAAGTTAGGCATGAAAATCCCTAGCGCTTACTTTAACTTCAGCGACGATACCAACACGAATAACAAAGTCACCAAAAGCTTCTTCAGATTCACGTTCTACCGACCAGCGAGCAATTAAACCGTCAAGTTCCGACAGAATTTGTTGTTCATCGATGCCCTCTAAATAGAGCTTAGGAATACGTGTTCCACTTTGGTTACCACCTAAATATAAATTGTACTTACCAGGCCCTTTACCCACTAAACCAGCTTCAGCCAACATGGCACGGCCACAGCCATTGGGGCAGCCAGTGACCCGCAAAATAATATGTTGCTCGGCCATGTTATGTTTATTTAATAGGCTTTCTACATCATCAACCAAGCTCGGCAAATAACGTTCTGCCTCGGCCATCGCTAATGGACAGGTAGGAAAAGCCACACAAGCCATGGAATTGAAGCGCTGCTGACTATGGCTATCGTCCATTAAACCATGTTCACGCGCTAAGGCTTCAATCTGAGCCTTCTGCGCAGCAGGGACCCCTGCTACCACCAAATTTTGGTTGGCGGTCATGCGAAAATCACCTTGATGAATTTCGGCAATCTTAGCCAAGCCGGTTTTTAGGGGTTTGCCCGGATAATCAAGCAAGCGGCCATTCTCAATAAACAAGGTTAAGTGGTGCTTACCATCAATCCCTTCGACCCAACCGATGCGATCGCCACGCGATGTGAACTCATAAGGACGGCTCGCTTCAAACTGAATCCCCGCTCGTTTTTCAACTTCCGTTTTAAAAGTATCGATCCCCACCCGATCGAGGGTGTACTTGGTCTTGGCATTCTTACGATTCACTCGGTTCCCCCAATCACGTTGCGTGGTGACCACTGCAGCGGCAATATCAAGGGTTTTAGCTAAAGGGATAAAACCAAAGTCATCCGCTCGACGTGGATAGGTCGACTTATCACCATGAGTCATAGCCAAGCCCCCACCGACGAGAACATTGAAGCCAATCAACTGCCCTTGTTCGGCAATGGCCACAAAGTTAAGATCGTTGGCATGCACGTCAATGTCGTTATGCGGTGGGATCACCACTGTGGTTTTAAACTTACGCGGCAAATAATTTGAGCCGAGGATAGGCTCTTCATCACCACCTTCTAATTTTTCACCATCGAGCCAAATTTCAGCATAAGCTCGTGTCTTCGGCAGTAAGTGTTCACTAATCTTAGTGGCCCACAGGTAAGCCTGCTGATGCAATTCTGATTCAACCGGATTACTGGTACACAAGACGTTGCGGTTAACGTCGCCAGCGGTGGCAATCGAATCAATACCAATACTATCCAAAGTTTGATGCATCAACTTAATATTGGGTTTTAACACACCGTGAAACTGGAAAGTTTGACGGGTGGTTAAACGAATGCTGCCATACATAGTTTTTTCGCTGGCAAATTTGTCGATGGCCAACCATTGCTTGGGCTGAATAATCCCGCCCGGCATCCGCGCCCGCAACATCACGTTATGTAGCGGCTCTAATTTTTGCTTGGTTCGTTCCGCTCGAATATCCCGATCATCTTGCTGATACATGCCATGAAAACGAATTAGCTGAAAGTTATCGGCGCTAAAACCACCGCTGATCCGATCCTGCAGATCGGCTTCAATGGTGCCACGCAGGAAGTTACTTTCTCGTTTCAGGCGCTCGTTATCCGACAATTTGCCTTCAACAATTAAATTATCACTCATTAGTAAACATCCTTCTGATAACGCTTGGCACTACGTAACTGTTTTAAATACTCTTCCGCTTGCTCAGGGCTTTTCGCTCCCTGCTCAGCAATAATCTCGATCAGCGCTTGGTGCACATCTTTCGCCATTCGATTGGCATCCCCGCACACGTAGAAGTGAGCCCCGGATTCCAACCATTGATAAACTTCAGCGGCATTCTCTTTGAGGCGATCTTGCACATAGATTTTTTCCGCTTGATCGCGCGAGAAGGCCACATCCAACTTGGTGAGCAAACCGGATTTAAGATAGCCCTGCCACTCGGTTTGGTACAAAAAGTCCTGAGTAAAGGTTTGGTCGCCAAAAAACAACCAGTTTTTACCTTCAGCATCACTGGCATCACGCTGCTGTAAGAAGGCCCTGAATGGCGCGATGCCGGTTCCCGGACCAACCATAATCACTGGCGTATCGGGCTGGCTGGGTAAACGGAAGTTATCATTATGCTCCACAAAAACTTTGACCGCAGCGCCTTCTTCAGCGCGCGCAAAAAATCCTGAAGCACCGCCAAAACGTTGCTGCTCACCCTGTTGGTAATTCACGACTCCCACGGTGAGATGGACTTCTTCCTCAACTTCCGCTTGGCTGGAAGCAATCGAATATAAGCGAGGGGTTAAATGACGCAATCCATCCACCAACTGCTGCGCAGTCACGTTAGCTTTTTTCTCAAGTAATACGTCGATTACCTGATGACTCGCAGCATACTCACGCAGTTTGTTTTTATCGGCCACCAGTGCCTGTAATTTTTTGCTCTGCGACCAACTCGCCCAGGCTTCGACAAAGGCACCGCTGGTTTGAGTGATTTCTAACTTGCTAGTGAGGGCCTGTGCCAGACCAAGCGACTGCCCATCGATCGTGACCTCCTCATCGGCACTCAAAGCTAAGCGCGTGAGAATTTGCTCCACCAACTGAGGGTCATTCTCAAACCATACTCCAAGGGCATCACCGGCCTGATATTGTAAGCCTGATTCTGCGAGATCAATTTCGACATGGCGAACATCTTTAGCCGAATCACGACCGGTAATCTTTTGGCTAACCAACAGCTCGGCTGTATAGGGGTTTTTCTTATTATATTGACGACTGCTTGGCGTACTAGCTGCCAAATTTGCTGTCGCGCTACTGGACGCGCTTTGCAAGGTTTGCTGTACTTGCGCTAACGCTTGCTCCGCCCAAGCTTGTGCGTCTTTATCGTAGTCAACATCACAGTCGACTCGCTCACAAAGACGTTCAGCGCCTAAGGCGGCTAAGCGTTCATCAAAATCCTTACCGGTTTGGCAGAAAAACTCGTAGCTTGAATCACCTAAGGCCAATACACCGTATTTCAACTGCGCTAACTTAGGCGCTTTCTTTGAAACCAAAAACTCATGGAATTCAATCGCGTCATCGGGTGGTTCGCCTTCCCCGTTAGTGCTACTCACCAGCAACAAATGGCTTTCGGTCTTCAAACTCTTGGTTTTATAGTCGGCAACATTGACTAACTCTGCATTGATGCCCTTGGCCTGCGCCGCGCTCAACAATTCTTCCGCAACGCCCTTAGCATTCCCCGTTTGAGAGGCATAAAGAATGGTTAACTTAGCCGCTGCGTGCGCTACCGCTTGGGGTACCAATTGTCCAGAATTCTGACCAATTCCAGCTAAATACCCACTGACCCAAGCTAACTGAGTAGCCGATAGTTCAGCCGTTGCTTGTTGTAACAAACTCACCTGTTGTTCAGACAGTGGGCTGGCCAATGACGAAAGTTCCTTTAACAGCATTTTTTCACACCCTAAATCACAATTGCTGCTAGTTTAACCACGCCAGAGTCCAGACAATAAAGAATAAAAAGGGATTCTTTATAACTTTAGGAAATATAAGATCACCGCACCGTGAAGCATGTCCACTATGTGACTAAGCAACCAGCATTGCTTACAAAAAATCAATAAACTAGCAACATTGAAACATTGACAGGGCTTGCGATGGAACAACAGCTGAGCAACAACATGACCAACAGCCAAAAACTACTATTAATTCTCGCTTGGCTGATGCTAATGCTCATCACTGGCACCGCGGCGCAATATCAAGATCAGCAGCAACGACAAGCCCAACTCTCAGAAGAGAGTTATCGTCTGCAGCTGAGTATTCAGCATGAACTGGATCGCTTTCGCAATTTTCCAAAAGTACTGGCAGTACAACAGCCGCTGTTCGCGACCTTAAATGACCAAGACAATGACGCCCAGCGCCATGCATTAAATCTGTATTTACAAAAAATTAATCAACTGCAAGGCAGCGATGTCACTTATTTACTCAACGCTTACGGCACTGCCATTGCGTCCAGTAATTGGCAAAGCAGTCGAACCTTCATCGATAGTAATTACAGTTATCGCCCTTATTTTCAAACGGCCATGCAAGGAAAGAATGCACAATACTTCGCCTTGGGTTCTCGTTCAGGATTACGCGGTTATTACTTTTCTGCGCCAGTACTCCAGCAGCAACGAGTGATTGGAGTATTGGTGGTCAAAGTTGCCTTAAATGTGATCGATAAGAGTTGGCGAGACCCTCGCTTTGAATATTTGCTTACCGATAAACACGGCGTGGTATTTTACGCATCACAGTCACATTGGCTATATAAAAGCATTAAACCTTTATCTGAAATACAACGCCAACAGCTAATCAACTCAAAGCAATATGGTGAACATTTACTGCTTAACATGGCCCAAAAAAAGCGTGACAGTGAAATAACCTTACCGAATTTCCGAGACCAAAGCCAAGACTACATCTACACCCGCCGGATCTTAGCGAACACCGGCTGGCGCCTCTATGCCCTATCGCCAGACCAAGGCTATATGCAAGCGATTGCTAAGGCTATGTTGCTCAGTTCGCTGTGTTATTTAGGCTTAGTTTTATTGTATTTCTACTGGCGACAATTACAGTCAGCGCGCCAATTACAAGACCAAATCAACCAACAACTAGAGAGTCGCGTAGCGCAACGCACCGCCCAACTCACCATCAGCAACCAACAGTTACAACAAGCGCTGAATGATTACCAACGAACCGCTAGCACCTTGAAGAAGACCGAGGATGAACTCGTGCAAGCAGCCAAATTAGCCACCCTAGGAGAGTTATCCGCAGGGATCAACCATGAACTGAATCAACCCTTGACTGCATTGCAAAACTACGCCGAAAACGCACTACGCTTTCAGCAAAAGCAACAATATCAGCAAGTCACTCATAACTTGCAAGACATTCTTAAACTCTGCTTGAAGATGAGCAAGATGATCGCCAAGTTTAAAATTTTCTCTCGCAAATCTAGCGGCCAAATCGCTTGTGTTTCGAGTTCAAGTTCAATCAACGCGGCGCTCGCGATCTTAGCCAATAGAATTGTGAAACATGAGATAAAAATCGAATTCTCCGGCTTAGAGGAGCAATGGGTTAAGGCCGACGCCATTCAACTGGAACAAGTGCTGATTAACTTGATTAACAATGCCATCGACGCCTTAGAGCAACAAGCCGATGCTCGCCTTGGGATCCGCCAATACCAACACGACGATTGGCAGTGCATTGCCATCTGGGATAATGGGCCGCAGCTCAGTGAAGAACAGTTGCAACGTATCTTTGAACCCTTCTTTACCACCAAGAAACAAGGTTTAGGTTTAGGCATGGCGATTTCTAAACGACTGGTGGAAACCTTCGATGGTGAGTTAGTGGTTGGTAATCATGGCGACATTGGCCCCGAATTTGAAATCCGACTCCGCTCAGCGAGTCCCCCTGTCCAAGCTATCAATAGTTAAGAGGTAACAGTGCAAACACCGGTAATCATCATCGACGACGACCCAGATATTCTGCGCTCTTTGGCGCAGACCTTAGCGCTGGAGGAGATCCACTGTGAAACCTTTAGCAGTGCCGAGCAAGCGCTCAGCCAACTCAAACAGGATTGGCCCGGCGTGATTATCTCAGATATCAATATGCCGGGGATCAGCGGCTTAGAAATGATGCAACAGGCACTGCAGATCGATCCCGATCTGCCGATTATTCTACTCACTGGCCATGGTGATATTTCGATGGCAATTAAAGCCATCCGTGATGGTGCCTACGATTTTCTTGAGAAGCCTTTTTCCACCAGCCACCTACTCGAAGTTCTACAACGCGCCCAAGAGAAAAGGCAACTCACCCTAGAAAATCGAGAGCTAAAAGCGGAGCTAGACGCCCAAAGTGGCCCTGGACCACGACTACTTGGCAGTACCCCAGCAATTATGCGACTGCGCAAAATTTTAAGCCATGTTAAGGATACCCCAGCAGATGTGTTGATCAATGGGGAGACAGGAACCGGCAAAGAGCTGGTCGCTCGTTTTCTGCATGATCATAGTGTACGCGCCAACCATCCTTTTGTTGCCATCAACTGCGGCGCGGTGCCGGAAAACATGATAGAAAGTGAATTATTTGGCCACGAAGCAGGCGCGTTTACCGGCGCCCAGAAAAAACGCATCGGTAAAATTGCCTACGCCAATCATGGCACGCTATTTCTCGATGAAATCGAAAGTATGCCGATGGCTTTACAAATAAAATTACTCAGAGTTTTAGAAGAACGTAGTGTTGAACCTTTGGGCAGTAATCAAGCAGTACAACTTGATCTGCGGGTGATTGCCGCCACCAAAAGCGATTTGAAAGCACTCGGTGAACAAGGTGAATTTCGCAGTGACCTCTATTATCGACTCAACGTCGTCGAAGTGCATATTCCCCCGCTACGCGAACGTAGCGAAGACATCGCCCTACTGTTAGAGAATTTTTTACGGGTGGCTTCCGCTCGCTATCAACTCAGCAGCCCCAAGGTGAGTCCGCAGCGCCTCGCCGAACTCATGGCACAAGAATGGCCCGGCAATGTTAGAGAGCTACGTAATTTGGCCGAACGCTGGGTATTGATGGGCGAAGACGTTGCCTTTAATACCCAGTCTCAACAACGGTCTTTAAACCTAGCGGAGCAACTATACCGATTCGAGAGAACCCTCTTACAAGATGCCCTACATCGCCATCAAGGCCATTTAAAGGCGGTTCAAGAAGAGTTACAGATCGGCCGTAAAACCCTTTACGAAAAAATGAAAAAATACCAATTAGAAAAGGATGATTATAAACACGTCAATTTAGATTAAGGGGGGAAATCCCCCCATTTCATCATCAGCAAAGGGGGGGATCCCCCCCGTTCATAACCCATCCCTTTTCTTCACCGCTCATGAAAAAACCAATAAGCCATTGTAAACAAATAGTTAAATAATGTAGTTCATTGTTGGCTTAAAGCTTGCTGTTAGCTATCGCGTAATCCCTACATAAGCCATTACAAGGAAGAATAATATGAAACGATTGGCAAGCACACTCACCGCCCTAAGCTTGGCGTTTGCATCAGCAATCCATGCCGCCCCGATTGAACTTAAGTTTTCTCATGTGGTTGCAGAAAACACTCCCAAAGGGCAAATGGCACTTAAATTTAAACAACTCGCTGAACAACGTTTACCCGGTAAAGTAGAAGTAAAAGTCTACCCCAACTCGCAACTTTATGGGGACGGTAAGGAGCTAGAAGCGCTGCTTTTAGGTGACATCGAATTCATTGCGCCTTCGCTATCTAAATTCAAAAAATACACGAAGAAGTTGCAAGTATTTGATCTTCCTTTCTTATTCAAAGATATGGCTGCGGTTGAGCGATTTCAAGCCAGTGATGCTGGCCAAGAGCTATTAGGTTCTCTCGAAAGCAAGGGCCTAGTCGGTCTAGGCTATCTACATAACGGTATGAAACAATTATCGGCCAATGAACCACTGTATACACCAGCGGATGTCAAAGGTAAGAAGTTTCGCATCATGTCTTCAGACGTATTAGCCGCACAGTTTGAAGCTGTGGACGCGGTTCCCTTGAAAAAACCCTTCTCGGAAGTATTTACCCTGTTGCAAACTCGCGCCATCGATGGCCAAGAAAACACCTGGTCCAATATTTATTCGAAGAAATTTTTTGAAGTACAAAACAGCATTACTGAATCCAACCATGGCGTATTGGATTACCTCATCGTCACCTCCGCCGATTTCTGGTACGGGCTGCCCGATGATATCCGTACTGAATTAAAAGCGGCTTTAAACGAAGCTGTCGCCATGGGAAACCAGATTGCTGCCGACAAAGCCGAACAGGATAAAGCCCATATTATCGCTTCAAAACGCTCACAAGTTATCTCTCTCACTCCTCAGCAGCGCCAACAATGGGTCGAGGCAATGAAGCCAGTATGGCGACAATTTGAAACTGAAATCGGTAAAAATATTATCGAAGCAGCGGCGGCTGCCAACCAATAAACGCTGACTTGCGCAGAGGCCCCTCACTCTGCGCAAGTCCCCAAGCGGTTTTGCTCATAAGGACATAGCATGAAATTTGTAACTTGGTTCCGGCGTTTCGAAGAAAACTTCATCGCCCTACTGTTGGTCTCCATGACGCTACTGGTATTTATCGAAGTGATCATGCGCTTTGTATTTAACTCTGGGATCCACTGGGTACAAGAGGTCACTCTCTATTGCTCCGCTTGGCTGGTCCTACTCGGTGCTAGCTGGGGAGTCAGAGAAGGCGCCCATATTGGGGTCGATGCCTTTGTCAGAATTCTTCCGCCCACCCAACGTAAACTACTCACGCTATTGGCCTTAGCTCTATGTTTATTCTATTGCAGCCTATTTATGTATGGCTCTTGGGTATACCTAAGCAAACTGCAGCGGATCGGCATTGAAATGGAAGATTTACCGATTGAAAAATGGAAAACCATGAGTGTGTTATTCATCGGTTTTGTGTTGTTAGTGGTTCGATTTTTAGAGGTAGGTTGGAAGGTCATCACCAATCAACAAGATGGTTTCCACCTCGCAGACGAAGCCAAAGACAGCATGCACTTAGCTGACGAAATAGAAAAACAATAAGCATTACCGGCAAAGGATCTGACCATGACCACCTTCACTCTTTTTATCTTACTGTTTATTTGCATGATCATTGGTATGCCCATCGCGGTCGCCTTAGGTTTTGCCAGTATGACCACCATTTTACTGTTTTCCAATGACTCCTTGGCATCAGTCGCTCTAAAGCTATTTGAAGCAACCTCGGAGCACTATACGCTGCTTGCGATCCCCTTCTTCATTTTGTCATCGGCATTTCTCTCAACTGGGGGAGTGGCGCGACGGCTGATTAACTTTGCGATGGACAGTGTCGGCCATATTCGTGGTGGACTGGCCATGGCTTCGGTGTTGGCCTGTATGTTATTTGCCGCGGTATCGGGCTCCAGTCCCGCCACCGTGGCAGCGATTGGCTCCATCGTGATTGCTGGCATGGTACGCTCTGGCTATCCTGAGTCCCTCGCGGCAGGTGTTATCGCTAATGCCGGTACCTTGGGTATTTTAATCCCCCCCTCGATTGTCATGCTGGTCTATGCTGCCGCCACCGAGGTCTCGGCGTCACGCATGTTTATGGCTGGCTTCATCCCTGGGCTCATGATGGGCAGTATCTTAATGCTCGCCATATACGTAGTTGCAAGGATCAAAAATCTTCCGGCGCAGCCCTATCCCGGCTGTCGCCAATGGGGGATATCGGCGCTCAAAGCCACTGGCGGTTTAATGCTGATAGTCATCGTGCTGGGATCCATTTATGGCGGTATCGCCAGCCCCACCGAAGCGGCATCGGTCGCGGCAGTCTACGCCTTCTTAGTCTCGGTTTATGGCTATCGTGATATTGGGCCGCTCAAAGGTCAGGCCTGGCGAAACCAAGGGGAGAGCCTGTCTAAAGCGATCGCTCGCAATGTTTGGTTATTGCCAATCAGCATCTTCAAATCGGTGAACAATCAAGAGGTTCGCCACGTGCTCAAGGACGCAGCTAAAGTAAGCATCATGTTGTTATTCATCATTGCCAATGCGATGTTGTTTGCGCATGTGCTTACTACCGAGCGCATTCCGCATATGATCGCCGAATCGATCGTCGCTTATGGCTTACAACCCTGGGCATTTTTAGTGGTAGTGAACATTCTGTTACTGATCGCTGGCAACTTTATGGAACCTTCGGCCATCTTGCTAATTATGGCTCCGATCTTGTTCCCAATCGCCACTCAACTGGGGATCGACCCAATCCATCTGGGCATCATTATGGTGGTCAATATGGAAATCGGCATGCTCACGCCACCGGTAGGACTCAATCTGTTTGTCACTGCTGGAATTACCGGTAAAAGCATGGGCTGGGTGATTAAGGCCTGTCTGCCTTGGTTAAGCTTACTGCTGCTATTTTTAATGCTGATTACCTACATCCCACAGATATCGCTGTTTTTACCCGAATACTTCGATCGCATCAATGGCTATTAATCAAACAGGCCTGCAAATGCAGGCCCTATTATTACTCAGTGATTATTCCATGCGCCGCTGTCGCCGGCGTAAGGCATCGTTAAAGCGACGTTTAGCCACTTCAGTGCGTGGTTCAAGTGGCGGAACGTTAATCGAATGACCTTTATCATCGACAGCCACCATGGTGAAGAAGCACGAATGAGTATGCCGCACGGTTTGTTCTTTCAGATTTTTGGCTATCACCTTAATCCCGATCTCCATCGAGGTTCGGCCAGTATAGTTAACAGAGGCTAAAAAAGTGACAAACTCGCCAATCTCTACCGGATTCTTAAATAACACCTGGTCCACCGACAAGGTCACTGCGTAATGCCCGCAATACTGGATCGCGGTGGTATAAGCCACTTCATCCAACTTTTTTAACATTGACCCGCCATGCATCTTTCCTGAAAAGTTAGCCATCTCAGGGGTCACCAAAATATTCATCTCTGTTTGTGAATTATCCATCATATTCCTCATCTCTTTCTGCCAAACCCTTTCGTCGGCGGTAGGGAATTACGGGCAAAATAATTCACCCGAGTTAATCTGTTTTTAAACCGTGTTTTTCAAATAAAGAATATAAGGTAGGTCGTGTCACGCCTAATAAACTAGCAGTATTTGAGACATTGCCATCACTTAAGGCCAAAGCCTTATTAATCGCCAATTTCTCTGCTGCTTCTCGAACATGGCGTAGGTTTAAAGCCAGCTTCATCTCCTCTTCATCACCCACCGATAAGGCCAAATCCTCAGCAGTAATTTGCTTGTTATCAGCCATGATCACTGCTGATTTAATTTTATTTTGCAACTCACGAATATTGCCGGGCCAGCGATGATGACTGAGAGCGGCGATGGCATCGTCACTAAAATTATTAATGTTTCGCTGCATCTGCTTGTTGTAGTTTTGCAAGAAAGCGCGCGCCAGCAGAATCACATCTTCACCGCGTTCCCGCAAAGGTGGAATATTAATGGTTATTTCGCTGATCCGATAAAACAAATCTTCACGAAACTCTTTTTGTTCTACCATTTGCGATAAGTTTTGGTGAGTCGCGCAAACGATTTTCACATCCACAGGAATTTCTTTACGCCCACCAACACGCTCAACCACTTTCTCTTGCAAAAAACGTAATATTTTCGCTTGTAGTGGATAAGGCATATCACCAATCTCGTCAAGGAATAAGGTGCCACCATTGGCACATTCAATCTTCCCTTCAGTGGTTTTATGAGCTCCAGTAAAGGCACCTTTCTCAAAACCAAATAGCTCACTTTCCAACAAATTTTCAGGGATCGAGGCACAGTTTATCGCAATAAAGGGCTTCTCTTTACGGGGGCTTTGCTGATGAATCGCCCTAGCCAAGACCTCTTTACCAGTGCCGCTCTCCCCTAATAGCAGCGTGGTGACTTCCGTTGGCGCAATCCGTTCCACCATCCGACACACTTTTTGCACTTGAGGGGAATTACCTAAGAAGCCATTGCTATCCAGCGATGCGCCTCGCAAGGTTTCATTTTCAAGCTCAATGTTTGCCACCCACAGGGCTCGGGCAATAATCACCGACAGCGTGTCATCGTCAATCGGTTTATGATAAAAATCATGAGCCCCCATCGCGATCGCCTTTAAGGCATTGTCTTTATCTTCATTCCCTGTAATCACAATGACCTTAAGCTTAGGATTAAGCTCCAGCATTTCTTTCAAGGTTGCTAAACCTTCACTGGCATTGGCTTCATCCGGTGGTAAACCTAAATCTAACGTGACCACTTTAGGCTCATAGCGCCTAAGTGCGGTAATGGCCTGATGACGATCACCAGCTATCACCACTTGATAATCACTAAAGCTCCACTTCAATTGCTTCTGAATACCAGGGTCATCTTCTACGACTAATAGCGTTTCCATGTCATCTCATCCATTTACTTATTAGTAAGCCCGCAGACTTATTTAAATCTTGTGAATCGGTAAAAATAGCTTAAATAAGCTACCTTCGCCCTGTTTACTTATCACTTGGATATGTCCACCCAACTCTTCGACGAAACGTTTGGCATCGTAAGCGCCCACCCCCATACCAGCATTTCCCTTAGTTGTATCAAAGGGTTTAAACAAGCGATTGTCAATAAAATCAACACTCATACCTACGCCTTTATCTTCAACTTCGACCAAACAAGTTTGCGCTTGCAAAGATGCGCGAAGCAAGACCTGACCACTCTCATCACTGGCATCTTGGGCGTTTTGAACCAAATGTGAGAGTACGTTAATAAAGCGTTCTTGATCTCCAACCAATTCAAAATCGGATCCAATTTGATAATCCAGCTCCGGTGCTGGTAGGTTACTCACCTTAACCTTTAAAACTTGCTGCAATGCCCGAAGCAGATTAAATGGTGCAACCACAGTATCAATACGTTGTTTATTACTTAAATGCGCAACCACCTTTCTTAAGCGACTGGCAGCCGAATCGACCGTGTCAAAGGCATCGTCGATAAATTCAGGATTATGTTTATGCTTAATGGCATTTTTTGATAACAATTGCAGCTGCGCTAATACGTTCTTTAAATCATGTACCAAGTAGGCCGACATCCGGTTAAAGGTGTCGAATTGCTGACTTTCGGCCAACGCTAAGTTGGAACGATGAAGATTCAAATACACCGCTAACTGGCGGCTAATAGCACGCATTAAGTCGCGATCTTCCCAGTTTACACTATGGATCGAAGTGGGCGGAGATAACAAGATTGCCCCCTTAAATCCGGCAGCAGTACTGGTTGGAATAACATAGGCAAATTTAGTAATTTGCTGCAAATCCAGAGTCGAAACCTTAAATGGAACGACACTAGGATCAGCTTTTAATTCCGCAATATCAACGATCCATTGATGCTCGATAGCTGCCATACCAAGGTGTTCCAAACAAGCCAAAATCTGTGAATCATCTTCTCTTAGATTATAACTAGTCTTGACTATAAATCGCCCATTTTCCACGATAGCTAAGCTAGCAAAATGACAATCGAAGGGCTGGTTAATCGCTTTAAGCGCAATCGCATAGGGCGAGATACCGTCATCTTCTAACACCGCAGCAAACTTCATCCATTCTTCACGATACTCATATTTATTGGCGAAGAAGTGCTTTGTGATCTGAACCTTAAGCTGCTTACGCAACTTTTCCGATAAAAATAAACTCACCAGTACCAGCACGCTTAAGGCAAAAAAACCATTCTGGGCAATACTTCCCCAGTCTCCTCCCTCATAACGGAGGTAATAGCCAACCAGCGCCATCATTAGCAGGTAAGCCCCTGCAACTAACAGTAGAGTGCTGTGATAAATCACATCTCGTGAGACATAAATTTTAGTCGACCAACGCTTGACCCGACGCGCACTTAGCAATACCAAAGGGGCGGCCAAAATTGCCACTAAGCCACGTAAGACCCAAAAATCAAAAGAAATACCTGAGGTGATTAACGCATTAGCATACAGTGAAAAATCGAAAGCAAACATGCTTCCCAAACCTAAACACATCGGTTTAATGGTTGGCCGAGCCGTGACATCGATACGTCGATACAACTGCTCAATTAGCCATAGACCCACCACTGCCTGTGACAATTGGCTAATCAGCCAAAACTGATTCAGTGGGACATGAAAAATAGCAGCCAACAACTGTAATAAGGCAATCACCAATAGACCAAGCAATACGCCTTTACGGCGCCAAGAACCTTGCAACAAATTACCAAAACTAAAGCGCGGCGCAATGGTTGCGTATAACAGCAACATCCATAGCCCGTTACGCAAGCTTTCCAAAGAATAAAAATAACCTAAGGCAAATGAAAAGCGCATTTGGGCGGCACCAAGAACGGCCCAAATAAAAGTAAAAAACACAGCTAAACTTAAAGCTTGCCGCTGAAAACCACTCTGCTTGGTCGTCAACAATAACAAGCTAAACAACAAATAAATTATTGCAGCTAAGCTATATCCGAATAGGCCTACAATTATACTCAATCTAAGTCATCCATCTTAGCCCTCAGGGCAGTTATACTGGGTGGTCATTTTAGGTTCGAGATGAAAACCTTTTAATCGCAGCGAACGCGATGTGGCATAATGGGGACAACTCATTCCGCAAAACAACGCGTCAAAAGCTTTAAGCCAAATATCTACTTAGCCATACCAGACTAAAGTGAATTGAATAATGGTTTACTCTCCATTGCGGCTTTGCAGGACTTACACATCAAGCTCTGCCATTACGAGCCCTCATACTCCCTACAACATCCTGTGAGCAAATCAACGCTCACATTGGCCTTCATTTCAACGCAAGATAGAGCCTCAAAGCAAGATTGGGCCGCTCGCCAATAGCGATCCTTCATTCACAGCTAAATAGCCGACGCGAGAAGCACCACTCCATAAAGGGAAAGTCAAATTAGCGACTTTCTCCTAACTCAACAATTTCTTTGCGTTTTTTCTCTATCATTTTGTCTAAGTAACGGATAATTTTAATCTTTCTCAGCACCACTTCTTCCAGATAACTAGACACATCTAATAGATTCGCTTTCATCTGTTGCTCACCAACGGCCATCACTGACACATCGGGAGAAGTTAAGCCATCGCTATATTGGCGACCTAGAACTTGATCAATATTCACACTTGCTTGCTGAGGTGGCGTGCCCTGAAGCGATCCAGACAATTCGCCGCCCATTTCTTCAATGACTGCAGCCACATCCTTAGAACCAATGGTATGCAAATCTTCCAAAAATGCGTATAAAAATAAGCGGTCGGCAAAAATATTGATCTTCCGAGGAATACCTTTGGTAAAGTCGGCAATCTGAACAAAAATATCGTCATCTAATTGTGGGTTTTGTTGCCAACCCACTTGTTTGAGTCGATGTAAAATATATCCCTGAGTTTGTTCGGCATCAAAGGCCTGTAAATGGCAAGAAGCAATGATCCGTTGCCGAAACTGTTCCATTTCGGGTAATTCAATAATTGGTTTTAACTCTTCTTGCCCAAGCAAAAAACTCTGAAACAAGGGTTTATCATCTAATTGAAAATTAGACAGCATCCGCAACTCTTCAACGGTTTCTGCTGGTAAGTTCTGCGCTTCATCGACTACCAATAACGCGCGCTTCCCTTGCCGATGCAAGCTCAGTAGATACTGCTCAAAGCGTTTTAAAATTTCGGCTTTATTTAAGCTTTCGACTTCAATGGAGAACTGAGCCGCGACTAAGCGGACTAACTCATCTGGACTGAGTCGGGTTGTAGCAATCTGCGCAGCGACGATCGATTCATCAACCGAGGCCAGTAAACTACGAGCAATGGTGGTTTTACCGGTACCAATCGGGCCCGTCACCACAATGAAACCCTCGCCTTGTGATAGCCCATAACGCAGATAAGAGATCGCGCGGTCATGATGAGGGCTCGCAAAAAAGAATTTAGGATCAGGGCTTAGCTTAAAAGGTTTATCGCTTAAACCAAAAAAAGATTCATACATATTTAAAACTGCTTAGTAGCGTTAATTGAAACGCGATTTTCATTATAGTCACGGCCCTCAATACTAGAGCTACGACGAGTGAATTGATAACGATAAATTAGAGAAAAACCTTCGATCAGATCTTGAGTGAGCGACAAATTATAACGGCTATATTTATCGACTTGCTTACCTTTACTGATTCGCTCAAAGCGATAGTAATCATAATCAACTTTAAAAGCCGCTCGAAGCTGACGAGTTAACTTGTGATCTAAACCTAAGCCGACACCGTAAGTTTTATCCTGAATAAAATCAGTAAGCTCAGTCAAACTGGTTCGATCTTGGTGGCGAATTTCAAAATCGATGCCACTACGACGTAAGTCCAAAGCACTATTCCAGCGTAAAGTCTTATTTAATTTTTGCTCTGCAAGAATATCCCCTTCAACAAAAAACCGCCGGTCAAAACTAGTGGGTTCTTCTATGTAAGAAATATCGGTTTTAATCCGTCTGCGTTCATGCGAAAAGGTAAAGTTATAAGCATCACCATAAAACCGTTGGCCATACTCAAATAGCAACTTGGTTCTGCGATTTGGCTGAAGATTCAGCGCTGCGCCGATATAGTCATCATTCTTTTCTCGCTCTAAAGAAAAATTATAGCTCACTTCGAGATAGCTTAATTGAGTTCGAAAATAACGAAGCGCGGGTCCCCAACTTTCAGACTCCCCGACCGTAGATGAGGCATTCACACCTTCGAGGTAGCTTTCGGCATAATAACGTAGAAAAGGACTAAATCCCGAGCGTGGTGGAAGACCTAGTTCGATTTTATATTTCAGAGTTTCGGTTGCAGCAGAATTAGCGCGAGCCTCACGCTTCGAATAAGCGGATTCAACAAGCCAAGTAACGTTCTTTACTTTCTGTCCATTCTTAAATAACAAAGCTCCCTCTAAATCATTGTTATTACCGCGGTCATCTTCATAACGATTAAAAGTAGAAAACACCGCCGTGTTCAAATCAATCCATTTACGAGGGTTAGATTTATATCCTAATGAAAGCTCATGTGAACTGCCTTGTATTAAATCACCAGTCACGACATCAGTTATCGCATTGTCATTAACCTTAGCAGGCATTATATACATCTTTGAGACAAGACCGACCGTAACACCAGTATTGCGGATTTTCTTTTCAGCCATAAAAATAAGATCATGATACAGCTTATTCTTATCTGAATCGTCTGAATTGTAAATTTGCTCAGCTTGGTAGTCGAGCGTCAAACGACCATCATGACCAATAAATTCAGATTCGAGCCCCGCTGTAAATACACCGATTTGTCCTGATCGAGTCGCATCTTCAGTTAAACCAACATTGTCGGTATAAACCAGCTCAGCACTTAGCTTAGGAAGGAAGCTAAAATCTGCTGCCGACACCGACATCGATAAACCAACTATCAGCGCAACAACGATGCTAAGCGCTTTGTTCTTCCTCGTATCCATAGCCATATCCGTAGCCATAACCGTAAGTTCCTGTTTTACCGTGCACTGCTTTATTCAACACATAACCTATCGCCAATTCTTCACTAAATTGGGAAACAGCCGCCTTAATTGCGGCCAACTTCGTTTTGTCTTGTTCAACCACCACCACCGCCTGACCAATAAAATTAGACAGAACCACAGTTTCATTCACCCCAAGAATTGGTGGACTATCGAATAACACGACTCGGTCGGCATAACGACTATTTAACTCTTCAGTCAGAGCACGCATTTTATCACTTGCCAACAACTCGTTACTTAAGTGATGAGGCATTCCTGCCGGCATAATCCGTAAATTTGGGATATTGGTATGATAAATGACATCTGCAATATCATCCGTCTCACCGAGTAAATATTCCATAAGGCCCATATGTTGGCCAATCCCTAAGGTTTTACTCACGGTGGGTTTCAATACATCCGAGTCAATCAGTAGTACTGTTTTATCTTTTTCCAAGGCTAAACTAAGTGCCAAATTAATCGAAGTAAATGTCTTCCCTTCGCCAGGGTTGGCACTGGTGACCATTATCAGATTACTTTTATTACGCGGTATCAAACTTGGATCAAATGCATTTTTCAATAACTTACGCTTAACGCCTCGATATTCATCACTAAGCATTCGAGTCTCTCGAGAACGAACATCGGATAACATCCCTAAGTTTCTTAATACACTTGAGTCAATTTGCAATACAGCCTTTTCGCGAGGCCTTGCATTGGGTTCTTGATTCGGCGGATTCACATCCGCGACAGAGTCTGGAGCTGCAGCATTATTCGACTGCTGATTTTGTTGGGCTTGTTTGGCCAACTTACCCATCGCTTTTTCTATGGTACTCATAAGATCCCAATGCCTCCCAAGATAGAAATAAGCTTATTGTGTAAGCCCGGAAGTAAATTAATGACCATAAACCCAACAAAACAACACAATAACAATATATTTGAAAATACAAATATACGCATTTTTTGCCTTTCGACTTTAATCAAACCAGAGCTGTCGGTGGCAGACACAACCCCGAGCACCGGAAAGCCGGTTTGCTGATATAGCTGCTGAATACTCGATACCACTGGATTAATCTGACTAAATGCCAGAGACAAACCAACACCGGCACCCAAAGCTAAAATCAGCACTCCAATAATAAGCAGTGGCCGCTTCGGTCCAGAAGGCTCTAATGGCACCCTTGGAGCGTCAATCACCCTAAACTTAATATCGTCGGTGGTCTTACCCGCGCTCTCAGAAATCTGAGCACTTTCTCGGCGAGACAACAAGTCTTCATATTTCGACTTAGTAATCTCATAATTTCGATTCAAACCGGTGAGTTTAGCTTCCACATCAGGGACCTGGCGTAACTGGTCTTGTAGATCAGAAACATTGTCTTTATAGCGTTGTTCACGAACATTCAGCGAAGCCACTTCATTTTCCAACTGGCTCACGGTAATTTTCAGATCCTGATAAATCACCGAGTCGGAGGCAATCGCGGCAGGCGTCTGCGCAACGGTTAAAGCACTATCTTTCTGTTTCTGCAAGCCTGCAATTTGTCGCTTAACCTCGATAACATCTGGATGGTTGTCCGTATAACGCAGCAACATATCATCAAGTCGGGTTTGCATTGAGACAATTCGGTCATCGAACTCAGTTCTGACCTTAGCGGTTTGTTGAGATGCTAAACGTTCTTCACTAGCTAATTGAGCCCGAGCCGATGTTAACTTTGTCTCTGCTTCGCTTAACTGTAAACGAGTTTCTTCAAGCTTCTTTTTTACCCCTTCAAGATTACTGTAATAAGTCGATTCTTTACCGGGCAAAAAAGCTGTGTACTCTTGCTTAAAAGCCGCGAGCCGTTTCTCTGCTTCAATCAGGCGCGTCTCATACTCTTCAATTTGCTGATTAATAAAAGAATTCGCCGTATCTGTATCCTGACGTTTTTCACCTAAAGTATTTTCAACAAATACATCAAGGGCAGCTTGCACTACATCACGCACATACTGTGGGGAGTCAGCTTCAAAACTAATGGTGTACAGGTTTTCTCGTTTTGTCTTATCAATGATTATTTTTTCTTTTAAATCATCGAGTAGCTCTTCATATTCAAGCTTATTGTTCACTCTTAAATCTGCGTCACTCGCGCGAACAATTTTTTCCAAATTACTTCTGCTCAACAGAGTTTTAACCATCATTTGCAATTCTTGAGCAGGGTCTGTTTGCAAGGCTAAGCCTTTCAGCAGTGGCTGTAACAAAGAGCGAGTATCCGCATATACTCTTGCTTCGGCCGTATACTGATTTGGCAACAAGGTCACAACAATCCAGCCAATAGGGCAAAGCAACCAAAGTGCAATAATAATATAACGTCGCTTCAGCCATACCCCTCTCAGGTACTGCAAAAAGTCCTCAATAAATTCCTGCATCTAAACCGCTACTCCGCCTAAAACCATGCTTCTGGGATAATAATAATGTCACCAGGCAAAATATCGACATTGGCGTCTATTTCTCCATCTTGAATCAATTTACCAACCGAAATACCGTAAGATCGTTGCTCTCCACTGACCACTCGAACCAAGCGAGCATTATCACCGTCAGCGAATTCAGTTAAACCGCCCACTTGGATCATCACATCCAGTAAGGTCATGTCTTCTCGATAATTGACCGCTTGTGGAGCAGAGGCTTCGCCGATTACCCGAACTTGTTCACTGAACGGACCGACAAAACCTTCTACGGTCACGGTCACAATTGGATCACGGATATACTCAGCCAGTTCAGATTCGACTAAACGGGCCATCTCAGTTGTGGTTTTACCTGATACCTCAAGGTCTTCGACCAGCGGCGCTGACACTTTGCCGTCTGGGCGAACAAAAAAGGTTCCAGATATCTCGGGGTTGCGCCAAACAAAAATGTTCAGTTCGTCGCCCGGACCGATCAAATATTTATATTCCGCGGGATTTTGAGTAAGAGAGGGTTTTACAGAAGCCTCTTGTAAATTAGGTAAAGAGCTTGAGCATGCAGATAGGTAAAAACCAACCACAATAAACGCAAGCGACTTGATAACGACTTTATTAAGTTTTTTCATAGCACTGTCCATTACGCTGAGTGTCCATCAAATAACATTGATTGAATAAATCCTTTTTCCCATGATAGTGCGCGAGCGCTCATCTTGTAAATCTATTGAGTTAAATAGTTTTGATATATCGATATTTATCGTGGTATTAAAACAACTGTAACGCTAAAGTAACATACTCATGAGTAACTATCTGAATTGCTATACAGGGGATTTTTGTAGCTCTACGAGCTAATCTCGGTATACTTGTTCGTCTAAAATTAATATCAATTAATTGGTTTCAAGGAAGAAGCGTGGCTGGTTCGAAGTTTCACAATCTAGATCCTGGTAGTAGAGTCATTATTATTGCCGAATTTTTAGTGCTCATCGTCATATTTGTGTTGGGCGTTGAATTATTGCGTTTTAGCGGGTTTGAGAATATCCCTCCATACGGGGAAGGCACTCTGCTGATGCATTTGCTGGCATTCACTTTCCCGATTCAACTATCGATCCTCTCGGTTGGCTTATACAACCAAAAAATACGCGAGACTTTTCGTGGCGTGATTCGCCGTTTGTTGGTGAGTATTGCTCTCGGCTATTTTATTTCCTCGGTTATTTACGTTGTAAGCCCATTAGAAGTATTACCCGGTAACTTTAGAGAGTTGCTGTATGCAGCAGTGATGATGGCACTAACGGTGGTTCGTTACTTTGCGCTTAAAATGCAATATGAACACATGGGGCGGAAGCGCATCTTGGTGCTAGGTGCCGGAGAGCGAGCCAGCATCATAGAAAAGCGAATGCGCCGCAAATCAGACCGAGTAAGCTTCGAAATGGCTGGATTTGTCCGCATGCCTGGTGACTCAGAAGATGGTATCAAGCGAGAAACAATTCTTGAGCTAGACCGCCCACTGGAGTCTTTTGTGCTGGCGAACGGCGTTGAAGAAATTGTTATTGCTGCCGACGAACGACGTGCCAATCTGCCTGTAGACAGCCTCTTCTTGTGTAAACTGCGTGGCGTAGAAATTACCGATATCATCGACTTTATTGAGCGAGAATCAGGACAAATTGCGGTGAACCTGATTTACCCATCTTGGGTGATATACAGTAATGGCTTTCACTCGACCAACTACTTACGTAGCTCTTTAGACTGGATTTGCAATACCTTCCTTGGGCTTATTGTATTGAGTCTAACCTGGCCTTTAATGCTAATTACAGTGGTAATGATAAAATTGGAAGAAGGCTTTAGAGCCCCAGTCTTATACTCACAAGAGCGGATTGGGCTCAACGGGAAGCCATTTAGTATCTATAAGTTTCGTAGTATGCGAACTGATGCCGAGAAAGATGGTGCAAAGTGGGCTGAAAAAGAAGATCCCCGAGTCACCCGAGTGGGTAACTTCATCCGAAAATATCGAGTTGATGAATTACCACAAATCTACAATGTACTTGTTGGTGACATGGGTTTTGTTGGGCCACGACCTGAGCGGCCGGCCTTTGTAAAGGAATTGGTATTATCGATCCCTTATTACAACCAACGACACAATGTTAAACCCGGGCTGACTGGTTGGGCACAACTTAAATACCCTTATGGTAGTACTGAAGCCGATGCCTTAGAGAAGTTAAAATTCGATCTATATTACATTAAGCATCGCAGCTTTCTTTTAGACCTTTTGATTCTGGTCAGAACTGCAGAGATCATTTTATTTGGTAAAGGCCGTTAATCCGGTGGCATCGCACCAAAACTCGCCAGAACATTCGAAAGGTGTAGTCGAGAGTATTGTTGTATTAGCACTTACGGTAATAGTCAGCCTCTTGTTCTGGCCTGTGATACTCGATATTTGGCGTTATAGTTTCGATGATGGAACATACTCACACGCATTTTTGATCCCCTTTGTCGCGCTTTATGTTCTATATGATATTCGAGAACAGTTGCAATTTCGCAGCAAGCCCAATGGCTTCACCCTAATCTTAGTATTTTTGTTAATGGTGGAGCTCTGTTTATATCTTGGACAAATTAGCCTGCCAGTTCGAGCCTTGCTTCCCTTGGTTTTACTAAGTGCGCTATTAAGCATTTTTGTCAGCCATAAAGGCCTCTATTTATACGCTTTAGTATTTTTATTTATTACGCCCATATGGGGACTTCTCTCCCCCCTTGCAGCAGCTATCCACCACTGCAGTCGAAACCATCATGGCATTTACTGGTATACCGAGCTACTTTGAAGGCAACATTGTCTCCATTCCTTCGGGTCAATTTGAGATAGCGAACGGGTGTAGTGGGCTTCGATATTTTATTACCTCCTTGTTTTTATGCCTACTATTTGTCTATTTTAATCTGCGTTCAGCCCGCCGGATATTGCTGTTTTTCATCATTACAATGGCCGGTGCGCTATTGGTTAACTGGATCCGAATTATCACAATCATTTTTATCGGCCATTTAACCAACATGCAAAGTTCGATTGTTGGCGATCACAATAATTTAGGCTGGTATGTGTATGCCCCTTATTTACTGATGATTTTCTATGTTGGAAATTCTCTCGCCAAGAAAGAAGCTAATACCACCGAACACCACCGATTAAGCAGCAAAAAAAATATTGCCTTAAAGCCAATATTCGCAAGTCTGTTCGCCTTAATTTTACTCTCCCCACTGAGTTTAGATTTACCAGTTTTTGATGCAGAAACGCTCAATTCAAGCAATCGAGTGATAGCATCTGATACCCACGGTCCATTGCAGGTCTCAAGGTATAGCGAGCTGCGCTATCAGCTCATTGAACAAAACGATCATCAGCTATCGTTGTGGTATTTTACATTTAGCGGCTATGGCCTAGATAATAAGGCCAGTTACTTTAACAACAGCATCATTCCGGACGGAATGAGAATAGAAACTAAAAAACGAGATGCACAAACCCATAGCATCTACTTTTTAGCCAAAAACAATCAGCCAGCGGTGTTAGTTTATGCATACTTAAGCGCCAGAGGCCTAACCAGCAGCCTTAAGCAACAAAAACAAAATCACCTACTTGCTGCGTTATCAGGCCATAGAGAATCGGCTATCTTGGTCGGATCGAGTTTATGCAACGCGACAGATTGCCGAGACACTCTCGGAACACTGCAACAAATGCTCACCCAACAAGCAAGCACTCAATACAGAGACTGATATTTTGCAGCCACGGCAGCAATTGAGAACTGATGCTCAACGGTCGTATAGGCTTGTCTACCGACCGTAGAGAGGCAACCTGGAGAGTGAATAACCTGAGCTAATGCCTGTTGCAACTGTCGCGCATTACCGACATCAATTAGCCAGCCATTCTGCTGGTCAACAATCACGGATGGTATTGCACCTACACGAGTGGATATCGCCGGGATCCCTCGCGCCATGGCTTCAATTAACACCATTGGCAGCCCTTCAGTATTTGAACTAATCACCAACAGGTCAATGTGACGGTAAATTTCATCCTGCTCTAACACTATGCCGTGAAAGTTAACCGTAACACCTTGGTCTCGAGCCAGTGTTTTTAAGTCTTCTAAACTTGGGCCATCCCCAAAAATATGTAATTCGATAGGACTTGAGTCCGTTTGATTGATAATCGCCACACTCTCAATCAGTAACTCAAAATTTTTCAGCGGGATCAAGCGCCCCACCGCACCAACTTTCAAGGGTAACTCTGGTCCAGTAGGTGCGTGCTTGCAGGTTGCTGCAAGTTGAACCCCATTTTCGATGATCCCAACCCGCCCAGTATTCACCGCAAAGCGGCGATATAAAGACCTCCTAGCCGATTCAGAAACGGCAACCACATGTTTTATAAACAAACAAGCGAATAAGATAGCGGGTTTAAATAGGCGTAGCTTAGGACTCGTTTCACCATGCACGATAAAAATCGTTTTCTTAAAATAGAGCATTGGGAAAAGTGGTGCCAGCGCTCTCACAATAGGCGTCGAATGGATGTTAATCGCATCGGCCGCCAGCAATAATTTGAGTGACTGAGTGAATCGAGCAATCAGCCCTCCCCCCACCAATTGCACAGCAATACCATGTGTTTGTAGGAGCGTGTAGTAGGTGTCAGATTTAGCCCCAAAAGACACCACCGTCACTTGGTGTCCGAGCCTCTTCTGCTCAATTGACAGATTCACAACTAAACGCTCAGCACCTCCCATATTGAGGCTACTCACCACATGGACAATTTTCATTTTATACATCTTCTGTTACTGGCTTGACTGGTTAAACAGCTCAATTAGGAATCACCGCCCCTACATAGGTGGTCGATACACGTTTATTTTGATAGAAGTCCACCGCTAAACTTTCGGCCTTTGAAGTAAACTGAAAATCAGCACCCTGCGGCATATAATTTGGATAACTTAGATCCACTTCAATAAGTTGTGTATCCGCCTCACAAGCACACCACTTCATCCACTCACTTAAACTCGATGAGCGCTGTTTCGCATGAGGTCGCATATCGGTAAAACTAGCAGGCCCAAAGGCCGAGAAATAGCGATTATTATTCGCCTTCGGCCACCCTTGTAAGGACGACAAGCCGCCTAATGTGTCATCTTCAAGATAACGAACCTCCAATACGGTGCCATCACGTCGCAAGGATGAAAAAATATTGTTATAGACCGAAATATCCTTGCTAGGTGGGCGTTTGGCGTCTAATTCCCGGTCTTGAAAACTCAAGCCAAAATAGATCGGTGCATGGTAACGTATTGCAGAATTAAGCACCGTATTATGAGCCACCACAACTTGTTCCGCTGAATAAGCCCCAATCCCCGCCCCCTGACTTCCATCAACAATATTATTAATAATACGAACCCGTCTGGCCTCATACATATTAGGATTATCAGTCATATTAAAAAACTGTGGACTGGTATCAAAACCAGCCAAAATGCCCGCTAAGCCAACGTTTCGAATCAAATTTCGCTGAATCAATACCTCATGTGAACCACCTTTTACATAAATACCAGAGGTGGCAATCCCCTTAATCAGATTATCCTGGATCCATAATTCACTGGCATTCACCGCATCAATTGCTTCGGCGTTGCTATTATCTCTTTGGCCAGAACGATAAAATTGATTCCGTTCTATCAACACTTGCCAAACATAAGGATTTATTTTGAGTAGATCTCGGCCACTACCATGGAGCAGATTTTGCGATAACAAGACCTGAGAAACTCCCGAATGAGGCCCTCCTTTCCATTTAGTATGTAAAGACACCGCATAGTAGTAACCACCGCTGATATCTAGACCAATAACTCTCGTACCTTTCGCAGTAAAATCGATACGGATCGCTTGCTGTATTTTTTTTTCGTTAAAAGGAACTTCAATTTTTGCCTGATGTAAGACACTCGATCGCAGGGTAATATTTGGTTTACGGATCCGCACTTGCTCGTGATAAACCCCCGGCTCCAACCAAATTTCATCGCCCGGTCGTGCAACTTTCAAGGCGGCAGCGATTCGATGAAAGGGCTGATCATGGCTCCCGGTTTCCGCTGATTTAGGTGCATTAATATCCACGTACCAAATCTGCCCCGCAGCAATATCGGTAGTTGCCCAAGCCGGAGCCCCTTCCCCCATAGATGCATTTTGCCAAGGCCATAGTGGTGCGGCTTGGGCCTTAAAAAAAACGGCCAATATGACGATCATTGGAACCAATAGACTTCGTTTCATTCGCATTCCCTAGCTGGTAGTCTTGACTCAGGTATTGGACGATAGCGCCATAATTTGCGCCTTCAAGGCCGCTTCATCTTTATTGCCATCCACGGAAATTCTATCAATATTAAAACGATTACTCTCACTTAAGAAATAATTAGCCTCACCATAAAATGAAAAGGCCGCTTTATAGTGAACATTTCGAGCCAAGGTTTCGGAAATACCATTAAAACTACCACTATTTCCCACCGGATAAGCCACTAAGTTTACGTCGTGAGCAGTGGCCGCAGCTATACGCTGTTTTGATACCGCCAATTGGCGCATTTGTTGCTCGTCGCTAAGGTGAGCCAAAATAGGATGATCGATGGTATGTGAGCCAATACTCATTCCCGCATCAGACATTTCTTTCAACTGTTGCCAATTCGCGAACAGAGTCACTTCAGGGATGTCTTTCACCCCACATAACTGACGCAGCTGCGCCAATTTATCACTCATAGGCAACTGTTTATCTTCTTTAAAGGCTTTGAGCACCTTACGGATATTAAGTTTTAAGTCTGCGTTGGATAAATCCACCTTCTTGCGCCAATGTTCAAGCTTGATACTCGATAGTTTAGTATGCCGAATCAACCAAGCTATCTCATCCCACCAAGCAATCGACTTTCCTTCAGCAAAGTCTGTAACCACAAAAAATACTGCCGACAGCTGATGCTTTTTTAATATCGGAAACGCACATTGATAGGCGTCGATATAACCATCATCAAAAGTAATCAAGGCGTAAGCACGGTCCAGAGGTTGGTCATCTTCCAGTAAAGCCAATAGACTCGCCTCCGAAATCAAGGTGAAATTGGCTTTTAAAAACACCAACTGCTGCTCAAATACTTCGGCGGTACAGCTATATATGTTCGGATCGAAGTCGGTGCCAGCAGCATCACCAATACGATGATAGTTAAACACATATAAGCCATTTTGAGGAGTCTTCCAGCGCCGTCGTCGACAGTTAAAAAATCTAACTATAGACTGTTTACACAATGCCCTAAGCAAGGCTATCACCGCTGCTTGCTAAGGTCTTATAATTTGGCGCTGCAACTAAGAAATCACGATACTGATGAGGATCGCCAGTTTTACCCGCTTCCGCCGCTTTGGCAATGTTATACATTTCGCGGGCCGACACATAATGCAAGACATAGTTATGGCCATCATTATATTCTTGCTCTAGGTAATCACACATCTCATCAAAAGGCTGACCAAGTAAAGTTGGCATATCGGCTTCTTGCGTACCGTGAGTATGTATTTTAATAAAGCGCCATTCCGGCCGTCCCTGAACATGAATATTCGACTTCACCCATAAATCGACTCGATCCTTGGTCGGTTTCATGCTCGTCCGAATATCTGAATTTTCAATTTGCGGAAAAATACCTTTTTTACGCACTTTCCAATTTAAATCCAAGGGGCCATTGATCAACATCAAATCGCCCCACATCTTGCCACCCACTTTCACCATTTGGCCTTTATTATGCGATTTAGCAGCATGCGGATCATCCTTAGCATAATAAATAGAATTTACCGTCGCAGGTTGCGTAGCACTCGGTGCCGAAGGAAAGGTATAGTCAACAAAACAACCGGTTTCTTTAAGGACGATTAATTCATCATCAACACCACATAAAATGCCATCGGGATGAGAATTATCCAAACACCAATTCCCATGAATAAAGGCATACTGAAGCTTTCCGCTCGCTTCACTACGCATAAATGCGCCATGCTGTTGATGCAATAATTCGGTAAATCCTTCCAGTGTTTTACGCAAATTGTCACTGGTATCATCATGGTGATGTAAATGAACTTCAATCTCACCAAAACCCCGAGCGCATAAGTCAGCTATTTTGGCTAAGTGTTCAAAACGGTATTCTTCTTCTGGATAGAAAAATGAATGTTTTGGATGACATCCGTCTGCATCCTGATGTTTACCCGCCACTTTTGGGTAATCATGAAACCAGCGGTCAACTCTGGCTCGCTCTTGTTCTAAACTGATATTTTTGCCCCATTGCGGCTCATAATGATCAACAAAGCAAAATAAAATATGAGTTGGCCCTTCAAAGTGAGCCTTAGGCTTCAATTTAAGCTTTAGGTAATGCGCTAACCACAGATGCATTTGCTTCTTACGAATGATCAACAAGACCGCCGCTACAGCAAGTAAAATGAATAACAAAATTAAAGAGATAATCACCGTGACGTCCTTTGCCAAGTTCCTTGCACATTTTTAAATAAGAAAGCATAAAAGCCTTTCAATAAAGCTGTATTCATCGCCACAAAAAAGGTCAAAAAAGCAATGCTCCCGGGCAGCTTTTTGCCTTGTTTACTGCGGCTATTTCCCCATGCCGCGACGGTATAGACGAACAGTTGCAACACTAGCAGCAACAGATAAAGTGGCTGACCAATGAGCAGTAAGTTACTCACCAAAGCAATTAACATAAAGTGCGGCGTAAACCAACGCAGTACTTTATGGCTAAAATAAGTAAAACACCGAGCCCCTCGTAAGGGATTTAAAGCCCATAAGCAACGATTAAAAGCTTGATAATTACCGGTACCAATCCGAATTCGGCGATTTTCTTCTTCCTTTAAAGAAGGCGCAACCTCTTCATAAGCCACCGCATTGGGCTCGTAAATCACCTGCTTACCAGCCTTAGAGACATTCATGACAATCATGAAGTCGTCAACAATAGTGTTCGCTGGTAAAACTTGATAGAAGCGTTTAGCCATCGCATAAATCGCCCCATTGGCTCCCAGTAAACCACCTAAACGAGATTCATGAAACTTCAGCATTTGCTCATAACGCCAATAAATCCCATCTTTGTTATCCGCAGACTCCGAATCCACTAAATGAAGTTCTCCGCATACCGCGCCGACCTCTTGCCGATCAAAATGCCTCACCAAGTTTTCAATCGCATCGACTGCAAAATCAGTATTGGCATCAGACATCACCAAAATTTCATCTTCAGATTGATCAACCAGGTCATTCAATACATTTATTTTACCGCGGTTTTGTTCAAAGATATGCGCTTGAAAATGTTCGGCTTCAACGGCTCTTAAAATAGAGTTGGTCTGATCGGTACTGCCGTCTGAACCAATATGAATCGTCAGTTTATCTTGGGGATAACTGAGCTTTAACAGATTGTCGACCCGCTGAGCGAGGCACTGCTCTTCGTTGTAAGCGGCGATAATAATCGATACCGAAGGCCATTGTTTCGGTTCGTAAGAGCGTCGCTCATGACGTCGCCAAAGATAGCGCGTGTCTCGAACAGCTTGCTTTATGCCGCTAAAAAGCAACAATAACAAGGGATACAACGTATAACCATAGACGATCAACGCGACTGCTAACCAAAATACCAGTTCCATTTATTCTACAGCCTCATTTTCGGCTTTATGGTAAACCTTCGCAGGGATCCCCAACATAGTCGCTCCCCGAGGAGCACTTTTTGTAAGGACCGCATTGGCGCCGACTTTCACCAGATCTTCAAGCTCTAAATCACCCACAATTTTAGCGCCCGCACCCACAAAAATATCATTCCCCAAGCGCGGTGACTTGCCCTTTTCATCCCCAATCACAACGCCACTTTCCAAAGTGATATTTGCACCGCCACTCACCTTAGAATTAATCACGATACCAACCGGATGCATGATCACAAAGCCAGGGCCAAACTCTGCACCACTACCAATCACACAGCCATTGAGAAACTTATTCAACCATTGAAAAAAATAAGCAAGCAAGGCTAATTGGTGAGTCGCACACCAGCGCATGGTTCGGTAAATAATATTGGCGCTAGAACCATCCGCCATCACAATGCGCAACATACTGGTTGGTG
Source organism: Agarivorans sp. QJM3NY_33 (assembly GCF_050870865.2). NCBI lineage: Bacteria > Pseudomonadati > Pseudomonadota > Gammaproteobacteria > Alteromonadales > Alteromonadaceae > Agarivorans > Agarivorans sp. QJM3NY_33. The sequence continues at coordinate 716,609 of NZ_CP194039.2, read as the reverse complement.
CCCCATCATCGGCAAATATTTGTTGCTTACGTCGAAAGTCTGCTTTTAAAAATTCCATCATTTCACCAAAGTCAGTAGTTGTTCAGCGTTATGCCGCCATTGTCTTTCACGCTCGATATATTGCCGCGCATTGCGCCCCACCAGGGCCTGCTCTTCGGCCTTCAGGGACAAATCTAACACCCGCTCAACACAGGCTTGACGCTGATTAGCTGGAAATAACCAACTGGTTTCACCATCGGCAACCACTTCGGCGATTGGCGTAAAGTCTGGCGCAACCATCCCTTTGCCCATGGCCATAAACTCAAATAATTTCATCGGTGAACCATAATCATTTGAATCGGGCAAAATACCATAGTCCATCGCCGACAAATAAACTGGAACCTGATCATGGGCCACTCTCCCCGGCAATATAATTTGTTGCTCCGCCCCCGCGCTGGCAATCCGCTGCTTTATCGACTCATAACAAGCGCCATCTCCAACCAGTAATAAGACGATATCAGGGTAATCTTTTAATCGTTCCGCGATCATATCAACAAACCAGTCGATACCATGCCAATGGACAAATGCGCCGACGTAACCAACGACCACCTTATCTTCGATATGTAGTTGTTGGCGTAATTGTTGTGCCGCTTGCTCATCAATGACAAATTGGTCTAAATCAGCCGCATTAGGAGAGACAACCGAGGGAGCAATATTAGGATAAGTATCAACCGCGACCTGCTGAAAACGACTGGAAATAAACACCAAACCAGTCGCATGGCTAAATATCCATTGCTCCACCCGCTTCGCCAGACTTTGAAAGAATAAATGGCGAACCCGATGCACTAAGCAGGAATCGTTAATTTCCAAAATAATCGGCAGATGGTGACGCTTCGCCCACCAAACACTCGCAAACATAAATAAGGAATAACGTTCATAGATCAGTTCAACCTTTTGTTGTTTAACGGTCTTACGTAAACGCCACCAAGCAATAACATTAAACCCCAGCTCAAATAGCTCGAATACAAACTCAGGGGTATATTTAGTCAATTCGGTGATGCGGGTAAATAGTCCGCGTTTCGGGGCGGCAGGTTGTTCCGTCGCAGAAGGCTCTGGCTCGTTGTTGGTGGGTAATTCCTCTTCGGGGTCGGCCCCAGGCAGAGAGAGGATCTTCACTTGATGACCAAGCTCACGTAAACCTTTGACCACACCCCGAATATGCACCCCTTCAGCGCCTCTTCCTCGCGTTCGGTGATGAAATAAAATGTTCATTTTTATGAAGCTCTCCCTAGCTTGCAGCAACGGATAAGTCCTTGCTGAGAATACGCTGACATTAGCAAAATTAGTCAGAAAATGTTATTAATTACAGAGAATTATTCGGTCTGTCCCCTACACCATATTTTTTGCGTAAAGGCCAAACAAGCTTAGTCCTCCGCTTGGCTAAGCATGCTTAACAGCTGCTGCTGGTTTCGTTGCCAAGTAAAAGGTGCAGCACAAGCTTTTATCGCCTCTTTATCCCAACTTTGCTCCAATATCGTCTGTAAGCCTTTCGCTACAGCCTCAGTATTACGAGGCTCGACTAAACAACCGCATAAAGCAGGGTTAAATATTTCTGGGATCCCACCCACTTTAGTCGCCAACACCGGAGTACCGGAAGCCATCGCCTCAAGCACCACATTTGGCACCCCTTCGGCATAACTGGGTAAGGCCAATAATTTAGCATGACCTAACCACTGGGGGAGTTCCTCATGCGCAACCGCCCCCAAAAAAACCACCCGTTGAGTTAAACCCGCCTCTGCAGTCATTTGTTGCAATTTTGCCAGCATCCCGCCACTACCAGCATAAACTAATTTAAGCTCAGCAAATTGCTCAGCTATCGCCGTAAAGGCCTGCAATAATTCCACCACGCCCTTATCATGCTTTAAATTACCAATATACAATAAGTAATCATCGGCCATTTTTGCTGGCAAGCACTGGTCAAACAACTGATGGTTGACGCCGTTATAAATGACTTTCACCTTTTGTTCTTCAATCCCCAAGCTCACCAGTTTTTTTGCCAAATCTTGGGATACGGATAAGATCGATATCGCTTTATCGGCCGCGGCCTTGATCTGTTTTGCTCGGCCCGGATAAGACCCTAGCTGGTTAATGTCAGAACCATGAACTTTAAAGAAAAAGGGGAGCGAAAATAACCGCGCAAGCCAACTACAAGCAACCGCATCAGGAAATGCCCAGCATGCCATGAGCTGCTGAGGTTTAAATTTGAATAACCATAAGCCACTGTGTATCAGCAGTGACAAAAACATAGTCACGCTATAAAAGCGACGGCCAATTTTAGGTGTATAAAAATATGGGCAATAGCGCAACTCGGTGCTTTGTTTAATCTGTCGACGATTTCGCCACCAATCGGTAAATGCAACCGGAACCAAGATCGCCAACTGGTAATCTTGCTGCAGTAAAGCAAACTGCTGATAGTTAAACTTGCCCCGGTTCGGTTCCCAAGGCAGTGGATACAAATTCGTTACCATAACCAGTTTCGGCTTATCTATCGTCACTTCGTTCATCCATCTTTGATTGACCCAAAATCCATTTTTTATATCCACGCTCAATGAATAAAGTCAGTTGCTCGCTAGTTAGCAATACCCGCTTTTTACCCACTGTTGTTAAAATAGCATAAATAACCAAAAATTCGATGAACAAACAGTAACATCGACCGCCTCATGAGTCACTCGTAGCAGGGTTAGTTTCCTCTTTAGGAATCAATCGATAACGAACATTGCACTCGCGCGCTCTTCAAAGATCAGCGGATGCGAAAGTAAAGTACTTGCATCCTTTTTCGAACCTAGATATTGTCCGGTGACAGTAAGCAGATTGACCATTATTTGAGTTCAGGAGAACAAATCAACGAAGATGCCATCGGTTAGACGCAGGGCCTGTTCGTAATATCCTAAGCACCTAGTAAACCAATGCGTTTAAGCAGTAGAAACGGACAAAGGAAAGTCGAATCGATGACGGCCGCATCAAAGCACACGAATTTAAAAAGCCAAGTTCTCACTTCATTAAAATGGGTTGTCGCAGGAAAAATAGCGACCCAAACCTTAAGATGGGTGATGACCTTCTGGGTGATTCGATTATTATCCCCCGAAGATTACGGCCTAGTGGCCATGGCCGATGTTTTATCCGGTTTTTTTGTGTTAATTCTAGGTTCGCTCTTTAGCTCCTCCTTAATTCAACATCAAGCACTCAACACCAATATCCTTAAACAGATGTTTGGTGCGATTATTGTTGTGCATCTCAGCATTTTTAGTCTGCAATATTTATTGGCAGGCCCCGTCAGCCATTATTACCAGTCGCCTGAAGTCGCAGCCATTTTAAAAGTAAATGCATGGTGTGTGCTGATCATGGCTTTTGAAATTATTCCAGCGGCACTGCTCGCCAAAGAGATGGATTTTAAAAGAGTTTCGATTATCGAAGGCATAGCCAACGCGGCTGCTGCAGTGACCACATTAATTTTGGCCTACTTAGGCTATGGCTTCTGGGCACTTATCTATGGGCAGGTCTTGTTCTATCTACTGAAGGCCAGCATGGTCATGGCTATTCGCCCGATAACTTATTGGCCTAGCTTCAGCTATTCTGAAATCAGCGGGATGCTCAAATTTGGTGGCGGACTGAGCTTACTCACCATCATGTTTTATATATTCTCACATATAGATATCGTGATCGCTGGCCGTGTGATGACGCCAGTAGAAGTCGGTTTATATGCCATCTGCTTACAAATCGCGATGATGCCGCAAAAGAAAATAATGCCTATCCTACGTCAAGTCGCCTTTCCCGCCTTCGCCAAAATTCAGGACCAACCTAAAATGATCGCCAGCTATGTGATTAAATCACAAAAGCTGTGTTTACTGATTACTTTACCTATTTTTTGGGGCTTAGCTGCCACCGTCGAACAACTCATCCCACTGGTATTGGGGGAGAAATGGTTAGATGCCGTCACGCCTGCAACACTGATTTTGCTGGTGATGCCACTCAGGTTTAGTGAAGAACTATTTAATCCTGCGCTAAAAAGCCTTAAAAAGGTGAGACACATGCTCATTAATGCGACCATATTACTGACCGTATTAGTGCCCAGCATTTATGTCGGCTCCCACCATGGGGCACATGGTCTGGCAATGGCTTGGTTATGCGCCTTCCCGGTTGCCTATTTAATCGTCGTATTACATAACAGCCGAGGGATCAATATACCTTTACTGGACTTGTTTAAACACATTGCAGTCCCCGCTTTCGCAGGTGCACTAATGATGCTGAGTATTTATTACAGCAAACCACTACTCGCAGATTTTAGTGCGATTGTTATCTTGCTCTTCAGCATTCTGATCGGTGCTAGCGTCTACCTAACAGGGCTACTGATCATTGACCGTAAAGTATTCCAAGAAGCCAAGCAGTTACTGAAACGAGCATAAGCCTAGCCAAAATATGCACTCTCTATTGCGTGGTAAATTAAGTGGCTTAATATGACTTCGGTTGATAGAGCCCCATCGAAACCAAATGGCGTTTGGTAAAAATCTTAAGTCGATGCAGGAACAGCAATGGGAAACGTCGCATGTAAAGTAGCAAAGCCGCGAAATAATGCGTCTTTTCAATGCGGAAATGATGTTGCTTGGTCCAATCAAGGATCTCTTTTAACAGCGGGTCGTCACTAATCAGCATGTCGCGAATAAACCCTGCCCGATGTTGTTGATAACGCTCGAGGTTAAAACAGTGCTGATAAAGCTCCAACTTACCTAACATATCCAACGTAAATAAGGTTCTTAAACATTTTTCACACTGTGAACAATTTTCAGCATTATCGGCCACCACACATACGTCTAATACCTTGTAAGAGGCCGGTAACTCTGCGACTCTTTTGGTTTTTTCAACACGCGTATATTCGCTGCCAACCGAATGGCAAATTAAGGACTCTGTAGATAACAACGGTAAGCTATAGGTATCGCTATAAGCCATGTCATAACTTGGACCAACAAATAAATCAGCGTAAACATAAGCTGATGAGTACAAAAAATGCCCAATATGTTCCTGTAATAACAGCGCTACCGATGCGTTGCGAATTGTATGGGTTAGCTGAAAATTTAAGCCCTTTCCATAAAACTCATTTAAATTAGAATTAATCATAATAAAGGGTAGCGCTAATTCATCTGCAGTTTTCTTTAATCGATCATAGCGCGCATGAAATAGCTGTTCTTTATCCGCTCCATGTCCATGAGAGCCTACGTTGTTATATAAGAGGTGAGTAATTTTAAGAGCATCGGGCGTCTGCTCTGAATAATAGTCCCTCAAGCTACAGAATGAATCAACACCTGCAGAAAACCCTGTGGCGACGCCCTTTGCCTGGCTGGAACGATCACAACAGCTATCAGCGGATATATATATCTGATGCAGATAAGGGATCACCTGCCGTACCAAGGTTTGATAAGCACCATTGAGGTGAAACAGTAATTGAGCAGAAACCCTGCCACGCACATGAATATTTTCATTGGCCAACATAGCCGGAAGCAATAAAGCCAGCATGGCGGCATCGCCACTCTCACTCGGCCACAAAGCTCCAGGCAAGTTTAGCTCAAACCACAGACTGTGCGATTGCTGCTTAAGGTCGAAATCAACTTGATAAGCCACCACATCTTGGCATTGCTTTATCGTAATTGGACCGATGTCCATTGTTATCTTCCTTGATAAACATGAAAGCCCATAATGTCCTTAGGCTAGTCGATCTTCACAATAAATAGTAGTTACAGTTCGACATGCGATAAAAAAATAACGACTTATTGAAAACGATATCAACGAATCAGCCCCCACAACCTGCTCACAAAATGGTCAAAAAGCTTCCAGCAGCAATAAAAAATGACCTCAAAATAAAAAAACACGACTTTGATCTTCTTTTTTAAAACCGCTTTTTAATATTATTTGAACAGCGTTTCTGATACCTCAATTATAAATATAGAAACGGTGACGGGCTTTTTGCTCCAGCCACAAATTTAACTACACATAAAGGAAGAAGTTATGATTCTTGATTCATTTAATCTTGAAGGCAAGGTCGCTATTGTGACCGGATGTGATACGGGCTTAGGCCAAGGAATGGCACTTGGCCTCGCTGCCGCGGGTTGTGACATCGTTGGTGTTAACATTGTTGAGCCAACAGAAACCATTGAGAAAATGGCTGAAACTGGCCGTAAGTTCATCAATGTTCGCGCTAACCTCATGAAATTAGATGATATCCCTAGCATTATTGACACTGCGCTAAGTGAGTTTGGTAAAATTGATATTTTAGTAAACAACGCTGGTATTATTCGCCGTGAAGATGCTGTCGATTTTAGTGAAAAAGACTGGGATGATGTCATGAACATTAACATCAAGTCAGTATTCTTCATGTCACAAGCGGTTGCCAAGCAATTCATTGCCCAAGGAAATGGCGGTAAAATTATCAATATCGCGTCAATGTTGTCTTTCCAAGGCGGTATTCGCGTTCCGTCTTACACTGCATCAAAAAGTGCAGTGATGGGCGTCACTCGTCTGATGGCTAATGAATGGGCGAAAGAAAACATTAATGTAAACGCTATTGCCCCTGGTTATATGGCAACTAACAATACCGAAGCGTTGCGTAACGATGCAGCTCGTAGCAAAGAAATCTTAGATCGTATTCCTGCGGGTCGTTGGGGCTTACCTAGCGATGTCGCTGGTCCTTGCGTATTTTTAGCATCAGAAGCTTCTAACTACATCAGTGGTTACACCATTGCTGTCGACGGTGGCTGGTTGTCTCGCTAACGAGAAAATAAACGCAGATGCTCCTTATTCAGTGCCGCAGACGCAGATATATCAGGCTTCCCTGATATATACCGCGGATACGTTCTGCACGCTGACTGGTCATCTTCGTACTTGAGTATGACGTGCTGAACTTAAAATTTGCGTCACAAGCCCCAGCTGAGCATTAGTGGACAAATATTTGTCCAAATGCTCCAGCGAAAGGGGAAGCAGCCTTAGCAATAAAGGAGAGAGCGATGTTTGTATTTAATCAAGACATTACCTTAGAAGACTTAGGTAATGGAGTATCACGTAAGGTACTCGCCTATAGCGACAACATCATGACGGTGGAAGTACATTTTGAAAAAGGCGCTGTTGGGCCGATGCATAATCACCCACACGAGCAGTTAACCTATGTTCTTTCAGGGGCCTTCGAATTCACCATTGGCGATGAAACTAAAGTCGTGAAAGCCGGTGACACACTCTACAAAGAACCCGACGTGATGCACGGTTGTGTTTGTTTAGAGGCTGGTGTTTTACTCGATAACTTCACACCAATGCGTAAAGATTTCGTCTCATAATTATCAATAGTAGAAAGCTATTTAGCTTTCTCAAGCGGGAGTATATTTAATGAAAGTCGCCTTATTAATGGAAAACAGTCAAGCCGGAAAAAACGCTACTGTTTTAAAAGAACTAAACTACGTGGCTGACCCTCTAGGTCATTCAGTTTACAACGTAGGTATGAGTGATGAGAATGACCATCACCTGACTTACATCCACCTTGGTATTATTGCCAGCATTTTACTGAATTCAAAAGCAGTTGATTTTGTCGTCACTGGTTGTGGTACTGGCCAAGGCGCAATGATGTCTTGTAACATTCACCCTGGTGTCGTTTGTGGTTACTGCTTAGATCCTTCAGATGCCTTCTTATTCAACCAGATCAACAATGGTAATGCTCTTGCGTTGGCCTTTGCCAAAGGTTTTGGTTGGGGTGCTGAATTAAACGTTCGTTACATCTTCGAAAAAGCCTTAGTTGGCGAGCGTGGCCAAGGTTACCCTCTCGAACGTGCTGAACCACAACAACGCAATGCAGGTATCCTAAACACCGTGAAAGCGGCAGTTGTGAAAGACAACTACTTAGATACACTACGTGCGATTGACCAAGAACTAGTCAAAACTGCAGTTACTGGTGCGCGTTTCCAAGAATGTTTCTTTGCAAACTGCCAAGTACCAGAAATCGCTGATTACGTGAATTCATTAATTAAGTAATGGATTAAACCCCAGCGTTTAAACCAGCCCCCTCGGGCTGGTTTTATTCATCTCAATATTAGCGATCCAAGTATGTCCCCAATCACGACCCCCCTTCAATCGGTTCAGCAACTATTTCCCCAACAAGCAGTCTTCCGCTTATGGTCTGAGCCATCAGACAATTCCCATCTTAAGCCAATAGTCACTGAACGAAGTCACCATCTCGCAGCGCCTAATCGAGCGCTCAGTCAAACCCAGGATCCTGAAATAATCATCTATCCCAGTAAGCAAAGTAAAGGCATTGGCGTATTGATCATACCGGGAGGAAGCTATCGTCGAGTGGTGATTGATCAAGAGGGGAGTGAAATCGCCAAGCAGCTCAATCACTTTGGTTATCACGCTTTTATACTCAATTATAGAATGCCAGGCGACGGTCACCGCTTCGCCGCAGATACGCCACTAGCCGACGCTCAACGCGCACTTCGCTGGATCCGAGCGCATGCCCATCGCTGGCAATTACAGCACATTGGTGTACTCGGTTTCTCCGCCGGCGGTCATGTTGCAGGGCGGCTCAGTAACCAATTTAAGCAGGTCATTTATCCGCACCATGATCACATCGATAGCTTTAGTGCACGGCCTGATTTTAGCGCCTTGGTTTATCCGGTGATAAGCATGGAGCAAGCCATTGCCCATCCAGAATCTCGTCAACTATTAATTGGTACAAATCCGAGTCCTCAGCAAATTGCAGCTTATTCACTCGAACAACAAGTCAGCCCAGAGACTCCACCTTGCTTCATCCTGCATGCCAGTGACGATCCCTCGGTAAGTGTAGAGAATAGCTTGCGACTATGGCGAGCGCTGAGTCGCCATCAAATAGCGACCCAGCTACATTTATTTGAACGTGGCGGCCATGGCTTTGGTATCAGCAAGACCGAAGGTTTGCCGCTTGCCGTGTGGCCACAACTCTTGCAGCAATGGATCAATAGCCAGTTTGCGTCTAAGTGACAATCGAGCTCTGTACGCTTATCCCGACTTAGATTGAAGATACGGATGCAACCAACGCCGATTAATCAAACGCCAGCAATATAACGCTCCTCGGAACCACCAGTCAGCAAACATTCCCAACCACACTCCGTATACGCCCAGTCCCCAGACAATACCTAAGACATAACCCAGAACAATCCGGCAACCCCACATGCTGACAATCGCGGTCCACATCGTATATTTCACATCCTTCGCGCCTTTAAAGGCATTTGGTAATACGAAGGAAGCAGCCCATATTGGCGACATCAAGGCATTCATATGTATCAACTTGACTACAATCTCAATCACCTCGGGTTCACTGGTATAGAGTCGCGCCAATTGCTCGGCAAACAAAGCGCTCAAGCCAGCAAAGGAGACTATTAGCGCCGTTGCAAAGTAGAAGCATAATCGCAGCTCCCGCTGAGCCACATTCGGTTTATCTTGTCCTAAACGCCGACCGATCAACACCGTACAGGTAATCGCCAAGGCATTCCCAGGAATATTAATCAATAATGCGATAGAAAAGGCCACCACATTACCAGCCATTGCTGCGGTGCCCATCCCAGCGACCATCATCTGAGTGATCAATTTACCAACGTTAAACATCATCGATTCAACGCTAGCAGGAACACCAATCCCCAAGATTTCTCTTAAAATGAGCCGGTTAATAGCTGTAAAATACGACTTCAACTTAAGATTAAAATGCTGATTATTGGCTAAGCAGTACAGAATCATCAATGCGCCCGCCCAACGTGCCGCACAGATCCCAAGGCCGGCACCAATCAAGCCAAAACCTTGCCAAACATCACCACCAAGCCAATGAAATCCATAGATCAACGGATAACTGAATACAATATTCAGGAGATTCATCAAAATGTTGCTCATTGCGGGTAAGCGAGAATTCCCCACCGCTCGCAATACCCCGCTACCAGCAAACACAATCGCCAAAGCCGGAAAGCTGAAAGCAATCGTCTTCAGATAGGTAGCCGCCATCGCAATCACCTGCTCGTCAGCCCCATAAGCAATAACTTGTAACAATGGTTTGGCAAAAACAAAAATGCCGAGTCCAGCCAACAAGCTAAATACAATTGCCAAGTTCACCACTTGTGGGGCGCCAGCGACGACTTTTTGCATGTCCCGTTTGCCGAAAGCGTGGGCGATCAGCACCGACCCCCCAAGTTCCACTGCCATCAACACAGAGATGATGATAAAAGTAACACTATCGCTCACCCCAACGGCAGCGGTTTGTACATTTCCTAATCGGCTCACCAGAATAGTACTGACGATCCCCATTAACACCACACAAGCTAACTCAATTAAAATTGGCCACGCGAAGGGAATAATGTTACGCGCCAACAACACCCGATAGCGGTAGTAATACCGCCATCGGATTGCTGGGCTTAGCGATGATGTCAATACTTGTGGACTTTTAGATAGTAGTTGTCTGCTCAATTAATTTACTGCTAACCCCTCTGGAATAAAGCTACGACCATCTAAGGTTTCGCTATACAATACGTCATAGTCGTATACGGTTTTCACTTCCCCTTTCACTAAACGTTCCCCATGTAAGTAGCCACCCTTAGAAATGGCGACAGGAATCGCAGAATAGAGACCTTTATAGGCGGCTTCTATAGCTAACAAGGCATAGGGGATCGGATCATCAAGACGCGCATAAACGTGTTCGCTACTGGCCAAAAAGTAACCGCGATGATAGTGCTGCTTCAATAGGTTTTGCCCCACTAAATCTGCCAAACTCAACAATCGACTATCTTGACTAATTTGATATAACTCTAGTAGTGCAAAGACTAAATAAGCAGAACTCAAATCAGATTGCTCAGCAATCGCTATAGGTGCCAATGACTGTGCATCCAGCTCCCCCAAACCAAAACGAGCAAACATGCTAGCAGTTAATGCTCTTAACTCAGAATTATCACTAAGCACACTGGCTCGCACTAACGGCAGCAAATAGGATGGATCGGCAGCATGCCGTTTGATTTGTCCACCTTTAGCCCCGTAGTAACCATCTCGTGGTAATACAAACCCGGTCATATCTTGACCACTATTCCACATTGGAATGATCTCGTTACTCGCTTCATCCCAAGCATATTGAAAGTAAGCTTTAATGCCATCAACTGCCCACGCCGCCATTTGCGGGTCGTTAAGCTGTTTGGCGCACTCTAAAATAGCCAGTGGATTATCAACCACAACTGGCCAACAATCTCTAAATAACACATTGGCTTCGCGGGCAATATCACCAAATTCGGGGCCAAACTGACGTTTAGCACGATCGCCAAACCAAGAATAAGTGAGGCTATCATCTTCGGGAATAGGTTCACGCTGCAGCGGAGAAGAATATTGATAGACCGGCATGCCTGTCTCTGGGTGACGCGCCAAAACAAATTGATGGTAAAGGTGTTTCGCCCAAGTCGCCGCATCTTGGTCGCCACTATATTTATAATAATGACAAGCTGCATACACCAAATCGGTGGCCGCATTGACAAAAGTAAGACCTACCGTTTCGGGTAAGGCTGGTAGCTTGCTCGGATCAACGACTGCACTTGGCTGATGCTGCTGAAATACATCATCGGGGCAAGGCGTCAGGTATTGTCCATGGCGGCTTAAATCTAACTTATTCCAGTCGAGCACATGCGCCGACCAGAAGCCTTTTAGAAAATTTTGGGTGGTTTCGGGGGCCACTTGATATAAAAAGTCATAAAAGGGAAAGTGATGTTTGAGTTCGTGCACACACTCTTTACTCGCTGGCCCTTCAATATTGCCATTGTCGCGATGAATAAAGCGATGGCCGCCCCAATGGAATAAACCACTAGCCTGATCAACATAATGCTCTAAAAAGTAGTCCACCGTTTGCTTGGCTTGATCCGCAAAACATGCCTCACCGGTAATCGTCGAGAGGGCCACTAAACCGCGAAAGAAATTTTGTTGGCTGGCCAAATTACTCATTGGTACTTTGGTCCCATCAGGGTAAGTCCACTGAATCGCCGAATTGTCACGGCTATCGAGGCCATCCGCCAACAACGGAGTATCGCTTGCTTTGGCCAATGAGTATAACTTTTGATAATAGTCAGTAAGAAGCGGTAGATAAGATTGGCGAGTATCAGACATAACGATCTCCATCGAAAATATATATCCTCGTTTAAGGACATCAAGTTAACAGTTAAAACAGCGTTATCTAGGTGATTCGCTGCGTACAATGCGTCAGCTATCTAGCTTTATGCGCTAGAACACGACAGCCACGACATAATAAATTTTTAGCCACTTGTTCAGGGCTTGATTGGACTGTCATCGATGTATTGAATTTACGTTACAAAACAACAATATCGACAGGGTGCTGACGGTAGGCAAGCTTTTGAAGTGCAACTTCAAATCTTAGCAATGCAATCCACTTCAGTAAACCGCATATCTTTTACAATGAAAAAGCACCCCATCTCTGGGGTGCTTAAATTAACCGAGGTTAATCTAGATTATTTAGAAATACGCGATAATACACGATTACCTTTGCGTAAGAAGTTCTTCGCAGCTTCAGCTGGAGTCGATTGACCATAATCTAAGTGTTGCATTTCTTCTGCAAATAACTCCATTAACTGAGCGTTATCTGTATAAGGTGTTGGCAACACGTCCACGGGTAACTCTTGTGCAAGCGTATAACCTTGGAATGGCAAGCTGTTGGTATCTAAACCTGCATCTTTCAAAGTTTTAAGACCAGATTTGCTTAGTGGAACACCACGCGCATCGGCCATTGCTTTAACACCTTCAGGATCATTCAACAAGAAGTTAACTAACTTAGCAGCCGCTTCTGGGTGCTTAGTGTTACGACCAATCGAGAACATCATTGATGGGCGAGTTAACAGGCCTGAATCAGTTGCACCAGGCGCCATTGGGTATGGACCTAATTCCATTGATTGTGGTGGAGCTAAGTTGTTAGCGTATTTCTTGATTGATGTATTCCACATGTACAAACCGCCAAAGTGACCATCGATCCAAGGGCGCATTTCGTTCATATTACCTTTACCGTAAGAAGCGAACTGCTTGGTAGAAGGGAATACATGATTTTCAACCATGTCGACGTAAACTTGGAAGAACTCACTCATTTCTTTTTGGCTGAAGTCTAATAAGTTTGAATCATGATTGATGATGTCTTTACCGTATTTTTGAATGAAAATTGAACGGTTAATTGCAAATACGTCACGCGACTCTACAACCAACGGGAAGTAGTCTGCGCCCAATTTAGCTTTGAAAGCTTGACCAGCAGTTTTAAAGTCTTCCCAAGTTTTAGGGTAGTCAACGCCAGCTTTAGCCCAAGAGTCTTTGTTGTAGTAAAAAACACGCGAAGTAATACTAACTGGCAAACCATTAATTTTGCCATCAATAGTAGTCATATTAAGCGCAGTTTTAGGGAAATTATCTAAATGCAAAGCACCGGCTTGACCATTCATGTCGTAGAATCCGGTACCATTTTTAGAGAAGATAGGTAACCAGTTCCAGTTGGTTTGCATAACATCAGGCTCAGTATTACCAGCAACCTGGGTGGTCAAACGAGACAAGTGACCACTCCAACCAGTGTATTCACCTTTTACCACGATATCAGGGTACTTCTCATGGAATTTTTCGATGGCTTTTAAGGTTGCCTGGTGACGACTGTTACCGCCCCACCAAGACATACGCAATTCTGTTTGTGCATATGCACTCGCAGTCATTGCTCCAAGAGTTAGCGCTGTTAGGGTCGCCAGTAGTGTTTTCTTCATCATTATTATAGCCTCCAAGCTATTTTATTTGTGTTCAGAAATGTTCACTTCAGTTTTACTCAAGATACGCGTCCACCGATGTCCGTTGTGGACGCGCGTTACGTTTTTACTTCAAATTAATGATCTAAAGAGATATTTTTTTCAGTTGTTTTATCGAAGATATGTGACTTAGTGGTTTCCACCATAAAGGTCACATCTTTCTTCAGTTCCATATTTAGAACTGCTTTCACATCATCGATAGGAACACGTGCGGTCAATTCATGGCTGCCTACTTTGAAGTAAACAAACACTTCGTGCCCCATATTTTCCATACGAATAACGTCGCCTTTCAAGGTTTGTTCACCCGCAACGTTCTCGGCAGTTAAGGCCAGAGAAATATTATCTGGACGAACCCCAAATACAGTGTCAGTAAAACCATTGGCACGAATATTCGCGACTTTTTGAGGCGGCAAGGTCAAAATCTGACCATCAAGGTTAACCACTAATGAGTCATCTTTTTCCTCAAGTTTCACGTCGAACAAGTTCATCTCAGGCGCGCCAATAAAGCTCGCTACGAACATGTTCACTGGGTTGTTGTACAAATCTTCAGGTGTATCAACCTGCATGATTTCACCCAGTTTCATCACACAGATGCGGTCACCCATGGTCATCGCTTCAGTTTGGTCATGGGTTACATAAACCGCTGTAGCCGGACGATTCTCTGTTTTTAAGTGTTTATGCAAGTCAGAAATACGAACCCGCATTGAAGCACGCAGTTTGGCATCAAGGTTTGATAGTGGCTCATCGAATAAGAACACTTCAGGTTTCTTAACAATCGCTCGACCTACCGCAACACGTTGCGCCTGACCACCAGAGAGCTGACGAGGCAAACGGTCAAGTAAGTCTTCAATTTCTAAGACTGCTGCCGCTTCATTTACTCGTTGTTCAATCTCGGTTTTAGGTAATTTTTGTAGTTTCAAACCAAAACCTAAGTTTTCTGCCACAGTCATGTGTGGGTACAAAGCATAGTTTTGGAAAACCATCGCAATACCACGGTCTTTCGGTGCAAGGTTATTCACTACCTTCTCACCAATGGTGACTTCACCACCGGTGATGGTTTCTAAACCAGCAAGCATGCGTAGGGTTGTTGATTTTGCACAGCCTGATGGGCCCACAATTACCAAGAACTCGCCATCTCGAATGGTTAAATCGATGCCATGAACGGCCTTAAAACCATTTGAATATACTTTTTCTAACTTTTTAAATTTAACTTCTGCCATTGTCTTAACTCCGAAAACTAACCTTTAATACCACTGCTTGCAGCACCTTCAACGAAGTACTTCTGAGACATGAAGAACACTACGATTGAAGGAATAATTGCGATAGACGCCATTGCTAGGATTTCATTCCATCTAGCACCTTCGGTAACGTCGATAGACATTTTCAGAGCTAAAGCAATTGGGTACTTCTCTACGCTTGATACATAAATAAGTGGGCCGAGGAAGTCGTTCACCGACCACATGAATTGGAACAATGCTACCGAGATAATCGCAGGGCGAATCACCGGTACCACGACGTACCATAAAATTTGGAACGAATTACAACCGTCAATCATGGCTGCTTCTTCCATATCGGTTGGGATACCCCGTAAAAACTGAACCAACATGAATACGAAGAAACCTTGAGTTGCAAATGCCAACGGTAAGTAAAGTGGCAAGTAGCTATCCAATAAACCCATTTCGCGGAACATCAAGTACTGAGGGATCAGCAATACTGATTGAGGTAATAAGATGGTGGCAATCAAGGTTGCGAACCAAAAACCTTTCCAGGGGATCTCAAAACGAGCGAAGCCATAAGCAACAATCGTTGAAGAAACCACAGTAAAGAATACTTTTGGCAATACATATGCAAAGGTATTGTAGATGTAATGACCAAAGGTAAATTCGGTACCAGTTTTCCAACCGTTGATGAAACCTTCCATGCTCCACTCATGTGGCCACAGGCTCATAGAGCTAAAGATTTCATGGTTTGGTTTTAACGACGCAGAGAACATCCATAATAAAGGATAAAGCATCGCAAAACCGACAGCACCTAAGATAATGTAACGGATGGTCGCGTTAATTTTCTCACGACGAATAGTACGGTCGTTTTCTTTATTCGCCAAAGCAACTTGTGCTTTTTCGGCTGTAGACATAGAAGTAGCCATTATGCCTTACCTCCTTTATCACCTGAGTAGAATACCCAGTATTTAGATGAACGGAATGCGATTGCAGTGAAGATGGCAACAACAACAAACAGAGCCCATGCCAATGCACTACCGTAGCCCATATCAAAGAACTTAAACGCCGTCTCGTAAATATAAAGAGAGATGAGGTAAGTCGACTTCATGGGGCCGCCACCAGTCACCACATAAGGAGCGGTAAACTCTTGGAAAGCCTGAGTGGTTTGCATAATGAAGTTAAAGAAAATTACAGGTGTAATCAGTGGCACCGTCACTTTCATGAACATTTGCCATTTACTAGCACCATCAATTAAAGCGGCTTCATATTGAGACTGAGGCACGTTTTGCAATGCAGCAAGGAAGATAACCATCGCCGAACCAAACTGCCAAGCCCGTAACAAAGTAATCGAGAACAACGCAAATGCAGGTTCGCCTAACCAGTTAATTGGATCGGCACCAACCACCGCTAACAAACCGTTCAATACGCCGTCAATCGCGAACAAAGCTCGCCACAATACCGCAATTGCAATACTACTACCCAAGATAGAAGGAATGTAGTAAGCCGTACGGAAGAACCCAATACCTTTTAGTTTAAAGTTAAGAAGGAAAGCAATAAAAAGAGCAAATGCCAATTTTACTGGGATTGTCAAAAAAACGTACATAAATGTCACGCCCATTGACTTCCAAAACAAATCGTCCTCAGCGAGCATATAACGATAATTTTCAATGCCGACAAACTTAGGCGTTGTCATCAAATCATAATCGGTAAAGCTCATAAAAAACGATGATATAAATGGAAAAGCGGTAAACACTATCAACCCTATAATATAGGGGGATAGGTACGCTAAACCAAGCCTACGACTTTCATACATTTTTTCGTCCTTAATAGTTCTAGTAATCCTCTAAAAAGTGGCGGACTGTGTATAACACCACCTTTTAGCTGTTAGCTATATTAAACACGCAGAAATCCATAAGTGCCACTCAATAAAACCATAAATGTGATCAGTGATTTTATTTTTTAAAAGATATCTACAAAAAATGTGAAACATCGTTCCGTTATTTGAGTTGAATACCATCTACCCCAACAATAACGAGATCTACATCACACTTCTGTCATGACAAAAACGTCCATAAATGGCTGCATTGATGTCAGGAAAAATTTAAACTGGGGATAAAGACGATCAGGCGATTCAGCTTGGTGCTATATCCTGAAACTAGAAAAAATTATAGCGCTTAATGTTATTTTTAAGAAAGTCACCAACATTAGAATACTCTAATTTAGTGTGTTGTGTTGACTAGGCATTATTTTATAGACAAGTCTAAGTGGCAAGCATCGCGGAACCAGAAAGATCAATACCTATATCAAGTATAACAACTCTAATTTGTTAAGACATAAATAGAGCAACAGCATTTCAACATATTTGATTCGGCTAAAGTACGACTCTGCGCGTTGATTTATATCTCTAAAAGTGAGCGATAAAATAATGAGAATTTGACATACAACAAGTTTCGAATGAACGGAAATCGATGCAAGCGCCCAGACATAGAGCTAAGCCTTAGATGGACTTCCAAAAAAACACCAAACAAGTGGCAACAATATTAACTCTTTATCATTACTGTCATAACAAACAACAAATAAACTAAAAAAATATTTAAAATCAACACTTTAAAAGAAAATCAAACGAGTAGCCAGTTGATGAGAGCTACTAACCTTCAAATATAACGGGTTGCCAGTAAGTACCAATCATAGGAGATTTTGAGAAGTCAGCGGTCCACAAGCCGATAATCGCATAAAATGAGTTTATGCATAGCTTGAATTTTAAATCTAAACGAATGAGCATTTAATAACTAAAGAGTCAACAGATGGTGATTTGTGAGCGACTGCACATGATTTAGCGATACAGCTATCGGTAATAGTCTATTCAAAGACGATACTAAATTACAGTTGATGCAACTCACGCAAATTAAAAACAACTTTCATATAAAAATTTAATTTTACAAACAACAAAACCCTAGCTCTTAAATAAAGAGGTCTATCGAAAAGCTTCTTTTGATTAATTATTCACGATATGGCGAAAACGTTACCAAAAATTGCTAAATAAAGACTATCAAATGCATCAAATATGTTCATTGGCACGGTGCTGTGTCAACCATAAATGAAGTGCTAGCACCAACATTCTCCGGAGCTAGATCACAAATATAACTGTCAATATTTATCACTATTTATATTGGATCACATTTCTCTGCTAACCCATCTTTACAAAACAAAAACAGCACTTATATTGAACTCGTGTACCCATTAAAACAAAACGGAGTTTCATAATGAGAAAAAGCACTATTGCAACCGCAGTTCTCGTTGGCTTATTCGCAAGTGCGACAGTCAGCGCGGCAACTGTAAACATGCGTCACGAATACCAACCATCTTATAAAGGTAACAATGCGAAACACAAAGACCGTATTTCGATTAGTCACCGTCTTAAAAATGGCGTTGGTTTCGAAGTAGAAGCCAAGTGGGCAAACAATAAAAATGATGACGCTTTCGGTGATTACACTGGTTCTGGCCAACAAGCCAACATCAGCTACCTATACAAAATCGGCAAGTCTGGCTTCTCGCTAAAACCACAATATAAGTGGGAATCTGGCTCTACTAAATTAAGTCACCAGTTCAACTTGACCCTGGGTTACAAAATTAACAAAGCTTGGGCAGTTTCTTGGCGTCATCGTTACAACTACGAAAGACAGAGTTCAACGGTTGACAAGCCAAATAACCACTACAATCGTTGGACCTTCGAAGCTGGTTATAAAGGCTTTGAAGATTGGAAACTCGGCGCGTCATTTGATTACACTTGGAACAGTGCTAACAAAGGTAACGCTTGGGAAGATAAAAAAGCTTGGTTCAGTGAGTTTAATACCAAAGCGACTTATACAGGATTCGAAGGTAACTGGTCTCCATTTATTGAAATTGGCTTAGCACCAGACAAAGATAAAGACGCCAACAATAAATATGACAATGCTTGGGGTGTAGGTTCTCCTAAAGCGGCAAAAGATATCTGGCGTCCTCGCTTCCGTATCGGTATGAAATACAAGTTCTAAGCTAGTCACATAGTTACTACTTTTTAAACCAAGGCCTATTTTGATTCTCCTTTTCAAAATAGGCTTTTTTAATATAGGTATCCCTAATGAAATTATCGACCGTTGTAGTCTGCGTTTCCTCGGCCTTCACGCTCAATGCGTTGAATGCCTATGCCGCAAGTGCGGATGATTTAGTCTGGCAAGCCATTACCTTTGGCCAATCCACCGACCTTAACTTTGGCTCCACTATTTTGCCGGAAAAAGTTGGTACCAATCAGGTCACAGTGGATGGACAGCCCGTGCAACCTGGCCCCGTGGCCAATCAATTCACCATTGAAAGCCGTGGTGGAAAAATTGCCAATTCTCATGAAGGGATGACCTTCTATTACACCAAGCTGCCCACCGATGTAAATTTTAGTCTTTCAGCCACCGTAACTTTAGAACAATTAGGCCCAGAAACGGGCTCTAAACCCAATCGCCAAGAAGGTGCAGGCATTATGCTGCGCGATGTGATCGGTAAACCACGACTCGATCCTCAGCCTGAAGGTTTAGAAGAATTTCCGGCGGCATCCAACATGGTTGCAGCCATCTTACGTGCCAATAAAAAAGCCAACAATGGCTTAATCAATATCAACGCCACTTACCGTGAAGGCATTTACCAGCCTTGGGGAACAGGCGGAAACCGGATGAAACGCGACGAGTTCATCAAAGGCATCCCCTACGGCCCTGCACAAACTTATCAAATCAGTTTAACCCGAACCAACACCGGTTACAGTGTTAGCTATCGCCATGGTGAGCTTGAACAAATCCAAGCAGTCAAAGGGGCCAATGCCAACATAGTTGAAATGCAAGACCCTGCCCATCAATACCTTGGCTTCTTTGCTTCACGGAATGCGAAAGTGACCGTGAGCAAGGTAAAACTCCAATTAAGCAAAGCCAACACCTTGGATGCTCCCCGTTTTGTAGCCAAAATGGAAACTCCAATTGTACAAGCGATGTCTCCTGAGGTCTCGGCGACCAATCACTACACCGTACAAGCCCAAGCCAATTACAGTGGTCAATTTAGCCTGAGTCAAGATGGACAGAGTTTGGTGGAAAACCAGCATGTGGCCGCGGGCGAAATGTTTAGCTACCCCACACAATTAGCTCAAAGCAATACCAAGTTTGACCTCAGCTTCACGCCACTGGAAGGTCCAGATACCAATGCGATTCAAACTCAGTATAAGGTCGTGAAACAAGCGCTGAAGAACCCAATGCAAATTTTGGTGAATCCACAGGGTGACAATGGTCGACTCAGCTTAGCCGACGCCATTCAACTGGTCCCCCCGGGCGGCACAATTTTACTCGAGGACGGCGATTACTCAGGTTTAGAAATCCCTATCTCTGCCAGTGGCACCCCCGATCATATGAAAACCCTAAAAGCCAAGGGCAACAAGGTTCGCATTACCGATGCCTACCTGCATGATGCGAGTTACTGGAATATATCCGGTCTTGAAGTGATTGGTGCCCGAACCAATGTTCACGGCAGTCACAATAATTTTGCTCACATGGTCACTCATCAATCCCCCGATACTGGTTTTCAGATCTCGTCAGCCAAGGGCATTGGGCGTGCGTTATGGGCCAGCTATAACGTGGTTAGCGATAGCATTAGCTTTAACAATATGGATGATTCGCAAATTAATGCTGACGGTTTTGCGGCAAAAATACGTGTGGGAGATGGTAATACTTTCATTCGTTGTATCTCTCACCACAATATTGACGACGGCTGGGATTTATTCAATAAGGTCGAAGATGGCTCTAATGGTGCGGTGACAATTATTGACTCTATTTCCTACATGAACGGTCAAACCTTAACCGTAAAAGGCAAAGGAGGCACCCGCGGCAATGGCTTTAAACTAGGCGGGGAAGGTCTGCCGGTTGCCCATGTGGTGAAAAACAGTATCGCCTTCCATAACAACATGGATGGATTTACCGACAACTTCAATCCTGGTTCATTGATACTAGAAAATAACGTCGCTATCGATAACGCTCGCTTCAATTTCTTGTTTCGCAAGAGCCCCTATTCTGACGCAGTCAAACAAGGTGACTTCACCGATAATCAATCCTATCGCTTCTTTGTTAAGAGTAAATACAGTGATGTGGTCAATGCCAGCAAACTCAATGGCAACCAATTTATTATTGATGGAAAAACCACTGACCAAAATGGCAATTTAGTAGACATAAGCCAATTAGATGAATTAAAAGCCACGTCAAAAGTGAATACTCAAGACAAGGTTCCAGGGGACGCGCAAGCCAAAAAATTACAACAACTACTAAAATAGACGATCGGTAAGTTCATCGTTCAATGAAGGCTTATGCTCTTAGTCAATCAAGGGCTAAGCCTTTACTCATGGTGACACAAAGCGAGTCGTTAGCCGCGTCACAGAAACAAAAAAATATCATTATTAGGAACAACTTAAGTTAATAAAAGCAGATGTACTTATGATAAACAACACGCATCTTCGGTAAAATATTCTCTATAAAATTAACTTTTACGATGAAATATCAACCGACTAAACTCGAATGATTGATATTGCACATTTGGCTTTTCAAAATGATGCTGATTAAGGACTACTATGTTTGCAGCTTATAAAAATCGTAGCGTAGGCTTTCAACTTAAACTGGTGATTGTCTTCTGCCTCGTCATCGCATTTAGCGGGATCGCAACCTTAGTTTATCAAAACGCCTCAAAGCTGTTGTTAGAAACCAGCTTAAGGGAGCAGCAATCGAAACTAGATGCTGTCGCACAAACGGTAAGCGGTCAATTTAATGCCTATTTGGATTCGACTAAAGTGCTTAGCTCTACCTTTAAGAATGGTTATTTAGCTGGCTATGAAGTCGAAACCACCATTCTTGATTACGCAAACAAGAAGATCCAAAACGTTAGCCTATACGGCATGCCCTTGATCCATAACGAAGATCTAGTCGATACCTTTACCCAAGATACCGGAGCCTTTGCCACCATCTACTCCGCAATGGGCGATCAATGGTTAAGCATCGCCAGTTCTCTCAAAAATGAAAGCGACCAACGTGATTTAAACCATGTTATCGATAGCCAGCATCCTGCTTATCAGGCCTTAAGCCAGGCGACTCCTTTTGCACAACAAACGGTCCGTTATGGTCATAGCTACATCGTATATTTTGATCCGATTAAAGACTCTGAAGGCAAAGTCGGTGCGGTGTTTGCGGTCTCTTTACCCGTAGAAAAAGCCACTGCTGCGATCCTCGCCTCTTTAACCAACATCAAGTGGGGCAGCACTGGCGCCACCATCGTCGCCGATCAGGAAGCTGAACACCAAGGTCAATACCTACTCGGTTCAATTGGTAACAATGAAACTAACTTGCTCAAATTTAGTGACGCCGATGGGCAGCAACCTTTTGCTAGCTTAAGCGATAGCCAACAAGGCATGATCCGTTTCCCTGTTGAAGTGGATGGCAAGCGTTTAGAAAAATATTTGGTCTATACCCAGGTACCAGGTTGGAACTGGCGACTCATTGGGGGGACTTTAGTGAATGAGTTGACCAAAGATAGCCAAACGCTACTCAAATTAATTGCTGTGATTGCACTTGCGATTGGCCTTGCCACCTACGCTGTCATGACCTTAATTATTAAGCAAACCATTCGCCCACTAAGTCGCCTTAAAGTGTTTATGGACCGTTTGGGTCAAGGCGAAGTAAGTATCTCGGTGCCAACTGGCTCTAGCCAGTCCCAGAATGAAATTGAACAGTTAACTCAAGGCGTCGCCAAAATGGCTGCCCAATTAGACTCACTAGTAGGAGAAATCAATCAAACCAGTAATCAGGTTAATGAGCAGTCTTCCAATGTGGCGCGCCATGCCGATACCAACTTGACTCAATCGGATTTACAACAGCAAAAAGTAGAGTTGGTTGTGAGTGCAACCGAACAACTCGCAGCCTCTGCCCAATCGGTTGCCGAGCAAGTAGAAACCATTGCTGAAAATGTGCGTTTAGCTGATGTCGACACAAAATCGGGTTTAGAGGTGGTCGATCATGTCCGCAATAACATCGTATTATTAAACGATCAGCTCAACAGCTCCTCGCAAGCGATAGAACAAGTTGAAAAAGACAGCCAGCTTATCTATAACATCACCAAGATGATCGATGAAATTGCTGAACAAACCAACCTACTCGCCTTGAATGCTGCCATCGAAGCAGCCAGAGCCGGCGAACAAGGCCGTGGCTTTGCGGTGGTTGCCGATGAAGTTCGCACCCTCGCCCACCGAACCCAAGTCTCCGTGAAGGACGTGGTAGACATTATGGGACAACTGAAAAATTCAACGGATAATGCTGTTGGCCTTACCGAGAAAAGTCGCCAACAGGCAAATGCACTGTTATCACAATCGGAGAATGCTGGCTCTTCTCTAGAAGCGATCGCATCGCAAGTCTCAGCAATCGCCGAACAGTCACATTCCATCGCGACCATCGCCGAGCAACAAGCTCAGGTTTCTTTACAGGTTGCCAGTAATTCAAGTGAAATCCACGAACTCAATCGAGAGAGCCATTCCACCAGCCTAGAAACCGCTGAAAGTGCTCGGGCGCTACAACAACAGGCTGATTCGCTCAAAGAACAGTTTAATTTCTTCCACTAAATACAGTGCGAGTCTGCCCTCATGTAGACTCGCCAATCACTGAAGACTATGCCGAATAAAACAACCCCTAATCACATCCAGCAAGTAACTGTGTCTCTGCAAGCAGACGCCGATTTTAGTTCGATCCAACAGGCGCTCGACAACGCACCAGATGATCATTCACCCTATTTAATTTATATAGCCAACGGTCGTTATCAAGAAAAGATTAAAGTGACTCGAGCGAACACCCAGCTCATCGGCGAAAGCCAAACCCACTGCATTGTCAGTGCCACTATGGCCAACGGCATGATTGACTCGCAAGGTAGGAAATTTGCCACCTTTAATAGTTACACGCTTTGTATTGACGCAGCTGACGTACAGATCCGCTCGCTAAGCATTGAAAATGGC
Source organism: Agarivorans sp. QJM3NY_33 (assembly GCF_050870865.2). Classification (NCBI taxonomy): domain Bacteria; kingdom Pseudomonadati; phylum Pseudomonadota; class Gammaproteobacteria; order Alteromonadales; family Alteromonadaceae; genus Agarivorans; species Agarivorans sp. QJM3NY_33. The sequence goes on along the minus strand of NZ_CP194039.2, from coordinate 692,493 downwards.
TTTGATTTTCCAGCCAATGCGGCTAAAGCGGAAGGTGACCCAAGCAAACTAAAACATACCCAAGCAGTCGCCCTCGCCTTAGGTGACAATGCCGACCGCGTTCAGTTAATCGATCTCGATCTGCAAAGCTATCAAGATACCCTGTATTTACGTGCCGGACGTTGTTACTTGAGCCACTGCCGTATCGCTGGCACCATCGACTTCATTTTCGGAGGCGGAGTTGCCCTCATCGACAAATGCGAGATCGTAGCTCGTAATCGAGAAGCGCAACACCACGAGCAAGTCTATGGCTATATTAGTGCGCCTTGTACCGACATCAAGCAAACACATGGCTTGGTATTTCGCCATTGCCAGCTCAGCAAAGAGCCCGGAGTACCAGCTAATAGCTATGCTTTAGGACGGCCATGGCACCCAACCACACAATTTAGTGATGGTAACTATGCCGACCCTAAGGCAATTGGGCATGTCGCCTTTATCAATTGTGAACTCGACGACCACCTCTACGGATGGGATAAAATGAGCGGTCGGGATATCCAGCAAAATATTATTTGGTTCAGGCCTGAAAATTCTCGTTTTTGGGAATACAACAATAGCGGTGCGGGTGCCAAATCACGCGATAAACAACGACCTCAGCTCACAGAACAACAAATGCAGCATTATCAACTAGAGCATATTTTCGGCGATTGGCGGCCCTCGTTGTACCAAGCTAACCAAGCCGAATAAGATGATTCTGGATCAATTTCGATTCAGTCGACAAGCGTCAGGCCAATTCAAAATAGTTTGAGGCCAGCTCTTTAAAAAGCTTCGTTACCCGGCTTGTCACTGATGAGGCTGAGCCAACTTGATATGCAGCCTCAATCGATATACATCATACAAAAATTACACTCAGGTAGATAAACTGAAATATTCAGTTTATCTACCTGAGTGTAATTTTAAAGGAAAATGTCTATCTTCATCAACCAGAGAGCTTGCCTCACCCGCTTTAGCCTCGATAAAAATACGCCTTTACCAGCCTGGCAAAAGGTCATGACCCCTTTGGCAAAAGAGCCTTCGTCAGCCGCTTTTCAAGTGTTCGTAGAGGCCACGATAGCTTCCAAGTGAAGGAACGATATGCACTCTCAAACAAGTTACGGTAATCACTTTCTGAACGTTGCAACCGCAATATATGTTCCACCAGGACAGGGTCTAATTGGGACAAATATTGCTGATATTGTTGATAAAGTTGCTCAACCAAGTCGGGATCTCCAGCCAAAATGGCCTGATAGGTTTGCTCTGCCAATCGAGCAAGCTCGCCTTCCCGGTGAACGGCAGATGCAACATTTCTACGAAGCTTCTGCTCAATGAAACTACCACTGCCTTGGGTTGTGAGGTCCAGTTCAAAACCTTCAGATATTTGCCTCCTCACCGTTTCAGGCGAAGCCAATAAGTCAGCAAAGTCTACGACTAAACGAGAACTTTGATTAGTTTCACGATAGGCCAAGAAATTGTAATTAAGCCATAACATTAGACCTTTAGCCTGAGAAAAACCATCACGCTTCGCCAATGAGCCCGCCACCTCAACAGGATTACGGATCATCAATAAGTAATTAATCTGGGCTGGACTTCGCTCTAACACTGGCCGCCATAGAGGCAATAATACGGATACCCGAGGGTCTTTCATTCCCCATACTGCTGAACCAGCATATTCCTGTTCAATCAATTGCAGTGCCCGTTGTTGCCATGCCTCAGAAAAACTGCGAGCCGGATGAAGGCAATAACAAGGGTCTTCCCAAGAACTACCTAATTCATCAAATAACTGATCGTTGAAGTCGACTAAATGAGCATTTTCCCAGAAACCTTTATCATTGACCCCTGCTTGCGCTTTAAATAGGTGTTTACCCATAAAAACACCAAACTGGGCAAGCTCACCCGATAAGGCTGAAGTCCCACTGCGATGCATGCCAATAACGATGATGGCCTTTGCTTCCATAACAATATCCTTTGACTTTATTTGGCCGGTTTTAGCAAGCGAACCTTTGCGAACCATGATTAATAATGTTCACTCAGTCATTCTCAAAACCGTCGCTTGAGCTGCTGAGCCGCAGTTCACCATGAACTTAAACTTGAACTTAAACTTAGGAGCAATTTCAATAATCTTACACCGCTGCCCAAGATCCATCATTCTCAGTTAGTCATTCTCAAAATCGTCGCTTGAGCTGCTGGGCCGCAGTTAATAGTGGACTTGGGATCAATTTCAATAAATATCCCCTCAGTCTCATGTGCAAATTAGCATGACACTGGTCAGCCAACAGTAAACTGCTACCCGCTAACTTAAATTCACCAGAGAACACATAATTTTTAGCATAACGCCGATGGATTGCTGACTTTATTTCAGCCCAGTTAATACCGGGGAACTCAGCCCCATATTCTGCTTCAATTTTATTGATACAAACCAACTCCGCTTGATGCATTTTCTGATCATTAAGAGAATAATTATTTTCGTGAATAATATGCTTTGCAAGAGGAGCAGAAACATAGTCAAATCGACAATAGCGGGATAGCTTCAGCCACAGATGCCAATCATCAACGCCCATCAGACGTCGATCATCATCGAAACCAGAGACCCTTAAAATCATATCTTTGCGAGCAATAACGGTGCAACACATGATCAGGTTTTCATTGACCAAGTCTCTTCGGATTTGTTGTTGCTGCAGAGGCTTTAGTCGAGTTTGTTTGGTCTGCTTAAACTGACAGAGCTCCACATAGGCATTACTAAAGACTAAGCCGACCTCAGGGTCATCGAATAAGGGGAGTTGAGAAGAGAGTTTGTGACTTTCCCACAAATCATCTTGATCACAAAAAGCAATAAAGGGCGCGCGCGACTGCTCTATCGCAAAGTTTCTAGCATGGGCAACGCCCCCATTGGGTTTACTAAACGCCCTTATCTTGGGATTGCTGCTGGCAAGTGATTCAATCAACGACCTTGAACCATCCGTTGAACCATCATCTACCAATATAATTTCGAAATCTGAAAAATCTTGTTGTAGTACTGAATCAACGGAGGCTTCAAGTAAACGCTCTCCGTTGTATACGGGAATAACAACGGACACCAAACACGCAGCCATTATCAACTCCCTGTTTTTTGACTAAATTAACTGCTTCCTACAAAGATTAGCTTAAGACGCGCCTTATACAACAATAAACGAGCAGCAAAACTCGGGGCTTCACTTAACGCCTGTTTAATAATCGGGATTGCGGCCTTAGGTTGGCCGCGCCAAATCAACTCGCGGGCCCAATTTAGGCGAACCTTAGCTTTAATCATCGGCGCAATAGCCTCGAGCTTACGAGCCGGTTTAGTCGTAAGAAATCGGTCAATCACTTCCAAATTATCCGCATAAGAACAGAGTTGAGAACCCAGGCTGTTCTCAACACTTTTTTTATGCACCAGCACTCGATTAACAAAGCCAATCATGCCAAGGCTGGCAATTTTATAATAAACATCGATATCTTCGGCGGTAAGTAAACGAGTATCAAATAAACCGATGCTCAGTAATAACTCACGTTTCACCAGTACCGTTGAAGTCGTCAAATAAGGGTTAATGAATATTTGTTCGATAGTTTTATCTTCAAATGTGAGTCCACTTTCGGTCTCTGTTTGGTTCAACTCACTATCGTCACTACAATCTCGAGTATAACAAGCCACCCAATGGGGGTTTTCCTGCATCGCTTCGAGTTGAATCGCCAATTTATCCGGATGCCAATAATCATCAGCATCTAAAAAGGCAATCAAATCACTGGTGGCAACGCTTATCCCTGCATTTCGCGCCGCAGAAACCCCAGCATTTTGTTGCTCGATATAAATAATACGATCCAAATATCCACTTAAAATGTCTGCAGTTGCATCGCTAGATCCGTCATTCACCACGATAATTTCGCTCGCAACAGCTGACTGAGCCAATACCGAAAGGATGGCTTTTTCGATAAAACTTTGAGCATTATAAGCTGGGATAATGACACTCACAGTTAAGTTATCTTGCATAAGTTCCAGCTTCCGCACTGCTATATTGCATTTGTTCAACAGCATCATTCAGTTGCTGTAACAAACGATTTTGTAAATTTTCATCGCTCAGATAACAACGCTTAGTGTTGGCAAGCGCAGCTAGATTGGCAATGGTTTCATCTTTACTCTTTATACTTGAGTTTCGAGCTTGTGGTGGATACCAATCTTTCCCAAAACCAAAGGATCGCACCGTACGTTTAAACTCATCTTTAAGATACTGCTTGGTACCAACATTAGCATAATGAATATACGGTCTGATCGTTGTCGGTTGGAAGTCAATATTGATGGTATCTAACCAATCTTTCCATTTTACGGTATTCACTTTGTCCGATAATAAAACTGGATGCCAAGGGATCCGCAAAGCATCGGCGACAATCGCACCATGCATTGCTTCGCAAAGCATTAAACGACACTGCTGCATCTCTGCAAATACTCGCTCAACCGACCATTCAGGAGAAATAAACCGGTAACCACAGCTCTCTGCGATATTTTGCCAGTCGGCACTGCGACAACTTAAATAATGCGGCATAAAACCAATATCACCACTGGCTTGATGTTTTGGCTGCATCACATTGCGTAACAACAGTGCCGAATCTGTGATCGCACAACTGGGATCTAAATTCAGTGATTTTGCTGAATAAGGCCCACGCACGGCATGCACTTTCCAAAGCTCAGTCACTTGGGGGATGTCGCCATATCCCACGCCTGAACCAACAATATGTAGAGTTTTATCACTTGGTAAATGATGATTGAGCAAGGTACCTATACCGACTAACAATTCAGAGGGATCATCATTGAAAAAGTCAGGAAGTAGCTTCGGCCATAACCAAGGATTTAAGTCATCGCCAAAGTTGCCGATGTCGTCTTTATAATAAAATAGCTGCATCAGCGATACTCTCGCCATTGATGATGAATCGTACTTTGCTGCATAGCGGTTCTCATAAACTCACTTTCAAGGTGATATAAACTGCGATAATAATCGCCCAGGCATAAAACATACAACGCCATACCATTTGTGCGGATAGCAGTTCTGCCAATACCGGGCGGATTTTCATCAAACGAAGGTGACTCGCGGTTTGCATTCCCATAAAGATAAACAACAACAATGTAAATTGTCGACTAAGGAAAAATGCAGTCACCATAAAGCCGACCATAGAATAAAATAAGGTCTTATTGAGACTGGCTTCTTCTGCGTATTGTTCCAGTTTCTCTTTTTCAAGCTCGGCGCTCAACTGGTCATCATTCTCAAGCTCTGCGTCAGAACGCTTTAAAAACATATATCCAATCAGCATATTTAGGATCAAAGTGCCGCCCCAAAAACTGTAACCCGGCACCCCGAGTTCAGCGGCGACATGAACATAAGAGTTATGTGCAACAATGCCATGGACGTCCACAAAATTGCCCATGCCAACACCAAATACCGGACTAGAAATCAACATTTGAATACCATCGTACCATGCATCAAGTCGCCCATGAGCGGATGACTCGGAAGCCGATAAGCCCCCAAACGAAGCCAACAATGTTGCGGCAATGGGGGCGCTAAACACGATAAATAACACCAGGCGAGCGCCCGCATTACTGATTAAAAAATAAATCGCTATCACTGCGATAGAACCCAACAAGGTGCCTCGCGAGCCAGTCATATAGACGCCGTAGCCTAGGGCCACAAGCGCAGCTAACATTAATAATTTAACTAATTTACCGCCACGGCCATAAAAATACCCCACAAAAGGAATATTCATCACTAAAAACATACCTAAGTCATTTGGATCACTGAAGAAGCCCAGATAACTAATCCGCATCTCCTCTCGACCTACCGTAATACTGCCACCGATCCCAGAGCCAAAACGGCCATTAAACGTACTTTGCTGTACATGCCCGTTATATACCATGCCAAGGGCAGCAATAATGCAAACCACCATCAACCAACGCTGCCGACTAGGTGAGGTGATTAATACGCTGTACAAAAAGAATGGTACGATGGAACTCACAAATAAACGCTGCGCCTGAAAAATCCCGCCAGTCCCCCAGCCATTTAAAAAGGCGGACCCCATAATCAACGGCACTAAAGCTAACAACATATAATGCTGCGGGTAGAGCTTCATCGGGCGGAGCGTCAATAATGTCAATACTAAAGACGAAATCGCAAACACCTTAATGACAATATAATTCGCGGTTTCATAAGAAAACTCATGAGGACGGATCAATACCGCAATGGTGTACAGATATAAGAAAAAAAAGCCTAAAGGAGCCGTTTGCTCTTTAACCGGAAATTGTCTCCGCATCCCCTTACCCGCATTCATGTTGGAATGACTTTGTTGATTAACTTGAATAACTTTACCCTCCATGGACGTTTCGCGAGACAAAGATTAGCCATTTCTGTTTCTTCAGCAGCAAATTGCGTTTTATAGCCGCCCAACTTTCCTGCCATCATAAAATCATAAATCGTCGTTTTGCTATGCAACAGGCTCCAAACGTGTAAGGCGAAACCTGGAGAGCAATGGGCAAATTGAGCGTCATCCCAGCCAGATTGATAAAAATGTAGATGTTGTTTATCCAGCAAGAAGTAGTTTAAGGCAATCGCTTTTTGGCCAACAAACAGGCCACTCATTGCAACATGATTGGCATATTCGCGTCGAAAATCACCATGAAACTGAATAAAACGAGCCGCAGAGAATGCCCCCAATTGTCCTTGGTTTTGCCAACGCCCCTGGTGCATGGCAACCAAATCTGGCCAATAATGCTCCATCTCCGACAAGCTTAGCCATTTAAACACAGCTGACGAGTGCGCTAGTGTTTTGCTGGCTCTACGCCACTTAGAACGCCCATTACGCGATAGCTTAGCAATTGACCATTGTTCGCAATTCACCGCATAGGATTTCGCAGGATAACACTGACAGAGTTTTACTCCAGCCAACAACTGATACAAATGACTTGAGACATGAATCGCCCGACACAGCAATAAATCAAAATCGAGATTTTGTAAATACAAAGATAAAACCGGCAATGCTTGCTGTTGGTAATTCGGCATCACTAAAACATCAATATATTCCGAGGCTAACTCAGCCTCTTCTTCTTCGCCTTGTGCCAACAGCGACAATTTTTTAAGACCAAAGCCTGCTTTCAAGATTTGCCGATAAAAGGGAGCAACGGCTACCAACTGACCCTCAGCGAAACCAGCATAGACGAGCAGCTGCCAATCCTCCTGCCAGTAAACCTTTAACCAGTGTTTAATCCACTTGAACTGACTGAACAACGAAGCTTGACAAGTATCCGCAAGTTGCTCCCATTGAGGCTCGAGGCGCATCAACTCATCCAGTTGAGTAATTACACGCCAATCTACCGCTGTTTGACTCATGCGCTAAACTCTTCCACAAAGCAAGAGACAACAGCATAGATATAAACGTCCCCAGCATCCTTGCCTACGGTGTGACATAGCCCACAGCCCATTGTTTCGTTCCCTGTAACATCACTCATCAGCGAAACTATAAGCTCGATTAGCGTAACCAGCTTAATTTAAGTTTGATGCTCAGAATCAGCATGCGCGATATACCAAGGCATGGCTCTGGCCAAACCTTGGCCGATATTAAATGCAGGCGCATAACCTAACAATTTCTGCGCCTTACCAATATCAGCTCGAGAATGTCGCACATCACCCGCCCTAAAATCACGATACTCAGGGACCGATTGTCGAACGACACCATGAATTGCTAAATTTTGTTGTAGCAACTCAAATAACTCGGTAAGGCTGGTTTGATCATTCAGTGCCACATTAAAGACTTCACTTTGACTTAAGCCCGCAGTTGCCGCCAAAATATTCATCTGCACCACGTTGTCGATAAAACAAAAATCTCGACTGGTTTGGCCATCGCCATTAATAAAGACTTGTTGCTCATCAATTAACGCCGCAGTCCATTTGGGAATGACCGCTGCATAGGCACCATTTGGATCTTGTCGTGGACCAAACACATTAAAGTAGCGCAAACCAATAGATGGAAAGGCATAAGTCCGCTCAAATACCGAACTATACAATTCATTCACATACTTGGTCACCGCATAGGGTGACAAAGGATTCCCAATGACCTCTTCAACCTTAGGTAAGTCAGGATGATCGCCATAGGTAGAGCTAGATGCTGCATAAACAAAAGCTGTGACCTGTTGTTCTTTAGCAGCCACCAGCATATTCAAAAAGCCTGAAATGTTTACGCCATTGGTGGTAATTGGATCGTTGATCGAGCGAGGCACCGAGCCCAAAGCCGCTTGGTGTAAGACATAATCGGCACCTGCAACAAACTGCTTGCAGTGTTCTAGTTCTCGAATATCACCTTCTATAAATTGGAAACGCTGCCACTGCTGCTCACTCACTAAACCTTGGACTTCATCCAAATTGTGTTGATAGCCAGTGGCAAAATTATCTAAACCAATCACCCGCTGATTTAGCTTCAGTAAGGCCTCTAAGAGATTTGAGCCAATAAAACCAGCGACACCAGAAATAGCCCATACTTTGGGTTCGGCCTTTAATGTTGCGCATACCTGTTCAAAACGATTCACCATGAACTCCTATTACAAACGTAGGTCGCTGTCTTTCACTGGAAGTAAATACTTCAAATCATATAGTACATGTTTAGCTTTACCATAGGCTCGAATATCCTGCACCGACATCTCTTTAAACTGCTGATGAGCGACCGCCAGAATAATAGCCTCATAGCTATCAGCCGCTGGCTGTTCAACTAAATCAATGCCGTACTCTGCATGACATTCTTGTTTATCAGCCCAAGGGTCAAAAACATCAACCTGCACCCCATATTCAGAAAACTCATGCACGATATCAATCACTTTGGTGTTTCGGATATCAGGGCAGTTTTCCTTAAAGGTCAAACCTAAAATCAATACACGACCTTGATTTACCGAAATGTTGCGTTTCACCATTGCTTTCACGCACTGACCCACCACATAACGCCCCATATTATCGTTTATCCGACGACCCGCTAAGATAACTTCTGGACGATAACCGATTGACTCAGCTTTATGGGTTAAATAGTAAGGGTCAACACCAATACAATGTCCGCCAACTAAGCCCGGTCTGAAAGGAAGAAAGTTCCATTTGGTGCCCGCGGCTTCCAATACTGCTTCGGTATCAATATCAAGGCGATTAAAAATCAAAGCTAATTCATTGATTAATGCAATATTCACGTCACGTTGAGTATTTTCAATCACCTTGGCTGCTTCGGCGACTTTAATGCTAGAAGCCTTATGGGTCCCAACAACCACAATTTCACTGTAAAGATCGTCGACCACAGTTGCAATTTCAGGTGTGGAGCCAGAGGTAATCTTTTTAATCGTAGAAACTCTGTGAGTTTTATCGCCGGGATTGATTCGCTCTGGGCTATAGCCAACAAAAAAGTCTTGGTTAAATACCAAGCCTGAATGTTGCTCTAATACGGGCACACACTGCTCTTCGGTTGCACCAGGGTACACCGTCGATTCATAGACCACTATATCCTTAGGTTTGAGCACTTTTGCAACCGTTTCACTGGCTTTAATCAATGGAGTCAAATCAGGTTGTTTGTGTTCTGTAATCGGTGTCGGAACTGTGACAATAAAGACGTTACAGTTAGCCAATTCCTCGATCTGGCTGCTATAGCTCATGTTATTGGCAACATCACTTAACTCATCGTCACTCACTTCCTGAGTCAGATCAATCCCCCGCTGTAATTCAGCGACGCGCACCTGGTTAATATCAAAGCCAATCACTTTGCGTTTCTTGGCAAATTCAATGGCTAAAGGTAAACCAACATAACCTAAACCAATTACAGCAATACTCACGTCCATGTACACACCTATGTGATAAAAATTATATAATCTGGGCTAATTAAACCGCATATTGAAGAAGAAAGTAAGAGTATAACTTGAGTTCTCAACAAAAGGCTGCTCAAAGTAGGACATCGAGCTAATTCCGTTGTATGCTCTTTATCAAATTTATCAATCCAACAAACAGGGAAAGATATGAGTAATCATCAGTTTGGAATGAAAAAATTACTAGTATTAGGTGCACTAAGTTTAAGCTTAGTCGCTTGTGGGGGCGATTCAGCCCAAGAGCACCTAACGAAGGCGACTAATTATCTGGCCCAAGGGGATAATAGTGCCGCGATTATCGAACTGAAAAATGCGATAAAGAAGGATGGTGAACTCGGACAAGCCCGACTTTCTTTAGGACGAATTTATTTGAATCGAGGCAGCTATCCAGCCGCACAAAAAGAATTGCTCAAAGCCTTAGCGCTTAACGCAGACAAAGCGCAAGTCTTACCGCTACTCGCAAGAAGCTATTTAAATCAAAATCAAGCCGACAAAATTTCTACACTGATCCCTGATAATCGCCCCCTTGAAGCAGATGTAGAAACCGAACTGCTGGCCATTTATGCCCTCTCACTATTTAGAGAAGGTCAAATCGATAAGGCTCGTCTCACTCTGAATCAGGCACAAGAGCTGGGCGTTGAGAATACCTACTCACGAATGGCAAGCGCCAGTATTTCTGCAGCTGATAAGCAATATGACCAAGCCAATAGTACCATCGATCAGCTGGCACAAGAGGCGCCAAATAACACCGATGTTTGGCTGCTGAAAGGCCACTTAGCAACGCTCTCCAACGATATAGAAACGGCAGTGGCGGCCTATCGTCATGCCGTTGAATTGGCCCCAGATGCGATTCAATTCACCCTATATTTGGCGCAAGCATTAGTGAAAAACAAACAGTATTCGGAGGCCGAACCCTATCTCAATAGGATCTTAAAAATGGCGCCGAACCATATACTGAGTAACCAATTAAAAGCTTATATTCAGTTTCAAAAAGAAGATTTTGATAGCGCATTTACACTGGCCACTAAAGCCTTACAAAATGGTTCAAACAATACTTCAACCCAACTAATTGCAGGCATATCCGCTTACAAACTAAACAAGTATGAGCAAGCACTCACTCAACTTGAGAAAGTGATTACCAAAGACCCGGGCAACGCCCTTGCTCAACGCCTGTATGTGACCACCCAGTTTCGTATTGGTCAATTAGACTCTGCACTAGAGCAGCTTAACCAGAGTTCGCTTACCGACGCTCAAGATAGCAATTTTTTGAGTACCGTCAGCATCCAGCTCAACCAGCTGGGGAGAACTGAAGAGGCACTACAAATTGCCGAAAAGGCTGCCGCATCCGGTAACTTATCGGCCAAGGCTAAATTGGGCTTGTTACAACTAAAACAGAATGACCCCAAAGGTTTAGAGACCCTAAATCAAGTTCTCGCAGAAAATCCAGCGCAAACCCAAGCCTTCCTGGGGATCCAAGCCTTTCATTACAAGCAGAAAAAAACCGACGAGGTCTTTGCAGCACTTGAGCAATGGCTAGGTGAACACCCTAAAGACCAAGCGGTAAAATTGTATAAAGGCGCATTATTAGAGCAACTCGGTCGTTATCAAGAAGCACTGGATGCATACCAATCAGTTCTTAAAGATAATCCGAAAGATGTACCAGCTACACTATTTAGTTCTTCTGCTTATGTACAAATCGGCAAGGCCGAAAAAGCTTACCAAATTATTTACCAACTCAAGACCGAAAATCCAGAAAACTTGCGAGTGTTTCAATTTTTAATGGGGCATGCCAGCCAACTAGATAGAATGGCAGAGGTTAAAGCCTTACTCGATCAGCAGCTACTGGAACAACCCAACTCTAATCTATTGCAAGAACAATTAGGCCGCTACTTCGTCTTCAAAAAAGACTTTAAGCAAGCGATTACAAGCCTTGAACAGGTCGAGCCTTTGCTACGTAGCGACCAAATCTGGCAGTTAATTGGCGACCTATATTTACAAGATAAGCAGAACGACAATGCAATTAGCACTTATCGACGCTGGTTAGATAACTCTCCATTATCGTTAGCGGCTTATATTAAGAACATTAATGTATTAGAGGCTAATAATAAGCTAAATGAAGCTGTGGCGTTGAGCAACAGAGCAGTCAAAGTATTTAAAAATAATCAAAAAATGATTTTTTTAAATTCGGTATTGTTGCTTAAAACAGGCAATGCTGCGGCAAGCCAAGAGGCCTTAAATAGCCTCGCCCCAAACCAGTTGAAAACCTTAGCCGCGATTCAACAACAAGGTTATATTTATCTTACCCAAGAAAACTTGCCTTTAGCGATTAAGACTTTTGAAGACTTATATAGCAAGCACCCCAGCATGCAAACCGCAAATCGTTTAATTCAAACTTACAAAGACGCCAATCAACCCGAGCGTGCTGTTGCATTTGTAGAAAAAACACTGTCTGAGCATGGTGAAGCCGCACAACCATTACAGCTGCAATTAGCAGAATTACAAATGAGTTTAAACCCTCAGCAAGCTTTGCAAAGTTACCAGAAGATCATCAGTAAGGAGCCTGAAAACATCATTGCCTTGAATAACCTCGCGTGGGTATATCATGCGCAACAAGACAACCAACAAGCTTTAAAATACGCCAAACAAGTCTATCAACTCAAACCTGAACTCGCCCAGATTAAAGACACTTATGGCTATATGTTGCTTAAAGCGGGTCAAGCAGAAAAAGCCACCGAAATTCTGGCAGAAAGCTATCAACAGCAAGCCAATAACGAAATTGGCGTTCATTATGTTGAAGCGCTGATTGCGAGTAACAAACATAGTCAGGCGAGAACCTTGTTGAATAGTTTAATCGATCTCGATCCGGCCTTGCTGAATAAAAAAGCTGAGCTAGAAGCTCAGCTAAAATAACCATCTGACCAATGGTGAGAAAGCTTGCAGTTATTGCGGTAGGTACAAGCCCTTCGCAGGAGAATAAACAAAACCTTTTCTCATCATTAGGCTATTGTCTGATTTTGGTTTTGCTTTGAAGTTTGATGAATACATTTTTTTAATGTATTCATCATCATCATCATTTTTTCTGGCGGCCAGACAACCCTTGGCTACTTCTTTGTCAATATTCATCATCAGTTTTTGAAAACCAACCGGCAAGCTTCGCATCAGCATCGACGCACTAATATAGTAAGGCGCTCGCAAACCATGGTAGTCGATAGCGGCCCCGAGCTGCTCAAACTTGATCCCTAAAAAGCTCATACTGCGTGCTAAACGAGGTTCCATCATGACAAACGCATGATGTGTGCCGGAGCGTACTGCAAGCGAAGCTATCGACAAATATAAACCTATCGCCAAAAATGGAAAACAGCGTAGCTCTTCTTCTGAGTAGGTTTGTTCATTAATGGCACCCGCTGCCGCGCCTTCAAAATTATCCGCTTTACGACGACGAAACTGAGGTCGTACCGCTAAACGAGAGATCTCACATATTTCAGAGCGTTCAAATTGATCCGGATGGAATTTCGCGCCTTCAATTGCCTGCGCGCAGTATTTCTCGATAGGAAGTAATTCATCTTTATGACTTGGGGATACAATCCGCACACAACCTGCAAAATCCGCACTGGGTTTATGTTGGATCAAACAGAACCGAGAATATTCATCAAACTCATCTTGCTCCATCCCATCGTCTCGAATTGGCTCAAAGTTTAGTTCTTCACAATAAACATCATGACGGATCCTAAACGCTTCATGCACAATATCGGGACGATAAGCAACCACAGGACGCAGATACTCGGCAAAATGTTGAGCAATTAACTTTGCTTCTCGTTTCACTAGCAGTGAAATACCACTTCTCACCATCGGCCCAATCACCGGATAGCTTGCCAAATTTTTTATGTATTTATTACGAATCATAAGGCACTCTCAAAGCTTTCGATCTAAAGCAACCCACTCACTCGCCAGAGTTAAAAGCAGCTAAATAATATCAATGACAAGGACTCAAAAACAAAAAAGCGCAGTACTGGGCTGCGCTTTTAATATCAACTAATGACGCTAACTCTTAGCGACGTTTTTATTAAGCCTTAAGCACGGCGGCGCAAACCAGCCAAACCTAATAAACCTAAACCAAATATAGCTAAGGTACCAGGTTCTGTCACTTCTCTGGCTGAGATAGCAAATGCAGCTTCAAGAGTATTGGTATCATCTTCTTCAGTTAAGAAACCAATACAGGTTTTACCTTCTGGACAATCGACATTCTCAACGAATGTTAGACCTAACAAACGAGTTGTTAAGGTGTATTCATAATCGTCTAAGCCGTCTACAGGGATGGTGAAGCTGTTGCTTAAGAAAATCGCATCACCTTCCTGAGTGAAAGAAACACTGTCGTCTAATACAATGGTAAATAAATCGGCACAACCAGCCTCATTGATACCAACTGCACCATCTAAAGTATCGCCATATTCACATACGCCGCCAGTAGGGTGGTTGTAGGTTTCTTCAAATTGAATTTCAAATTGTAGCGTTGGTCCAGCCGTTGGAGGCAACACCACTGGAGATGTTGGGCCTAAAAACAAACCATCGAATAAGGTCGCCGATACCAAAGTATCACCCGTTACTCCCCAGTTTTCATGGGTTAAACCAGTACCTTCAGAGAAAGCTAGAGCACCAACACCATTCACTACACTGGTGGTTACCGAGCCAGTTTTAGCATCGTCAACGATTAAAGAGCTTTGCAATTCGTTAGGGTTAACCTCTTTATAAGGTTGGCCCCAAGCCAATGTTTTAGGAAGCTCACCAGCAAAGAGTGTATCAAAGTCATCTAAGGTAGCACCCGAAGCGTTAATCCCTGTTGCGTCGCCAGCTTCTGAGACATAATCAGTGCCGAAACCCGCGTCGTTTAAGTAATCCCAATCCGTGATTAAAACAGCATTTGCCGAAAGGCTTGAAACACCTAAAGCTAATGCCATACCAGTCAATTTTAATTTATTCATATTGCCCGTCCATTTGGTCATCGCAGAGTTAAATACAAGTATATCAATGCAACTCAAATGCCAACTTAAAAAACGTTTATAAAACAATAATTTAAATAAAATGACATCCGTTTTCATGAGCAATATGTAAAATTTACTGACACTTCTAATCAAGCAACGACTCCCACTATATTTCAGCGAATAGTTGCTAAGTCCTCAATTTAAAACCACTTTTTTCGCAATCTTAAACACCAACCGTTGCAAAGGGTTCCGATTGCCCATTGGCCGCCAGGTTTTTTTAAAACGATTCCGGTAAGCATCAAAATGTAAACCATGGGGAGCGGTGACTAAATCACCTCGTTTTAAAAGGATTTTTAATACATAAGTCGCCGCCACGCCTGCACACAACTTCACTGCCATCGGCGTCGACGGTCCTTTCTTCGCGTGAAAATCGGCCTTACTTGGATCGACTAAATAAGGGCGCTGCAACATTGCGGGAGACAAACCAATTAAAAACTTAATATATTGCTCATTTTCATCTTGGCAATCTTCAAAACGGAAATACTCTTCGTAATTCATACCACCAGGCATGAAACACAAAAATGCACAGCCCATACCGAGGGGGGCAGCGGTCACCAAAGGGATGTTTTTCTCTAGGCACTTCTGAAAAACTAACTTACGTGCCGATAGGGCAAAAAAATCGAGGCTATCAACATAAACATCCACCCCCTCTAAAAACTGGTCAACATTATGCTCAAATACACCCTCAGGAAAACTACAGA
The DNA here is from genome assembly GCF_050870865.2 of Agarivorans sp. QJM3NY_33. Classification (NCBI taxonomy): domain Bacteria; kingdom Pseudomonadati; phylum Pseudomonadota; class Gammaproteobacteria; order Alteromonadales; family Alteromonadaceae; genus Agarivorans; species Agarivorans sp. QJM3NY_33. The sequence continues at coordinate 676,858 of NZ_CP194039.2, read as the reverse complement.
TCTCGGCTTCGGGATTAATATCTAGGCAAACACTTTCCATCACCTTAACTTTATCTTGCCCAACGGTAGACATGAATGCGCCCGCTTGGCGGTTAAAGTTATGCACTTCATATTCATCAAAATCTGAAATATTAAATTTACCGACACCTAAACGCGCCAAGGTAACAATATGTTCGCTCCCCACCCCACCGGCCCCAGCGATGGCCACCCGCTTCCCGCGTAATAGTTGCTGTTCATCGTCGGTAAGCCACCCTATGTTGCGCGAAAATGCATCTTCGTAATTGAAACTCATCATTATTCATCCCTGTTATAACGTTTTTATCACAACACTTTATTTGATGTTCTTTTCATACTAGCTTGCCCTAGCCTAGAGTAAAAATTAATATGAGGCAGCATTTCAAGGAATAACTCTATATGCGGCTCATTCCAGTCATCGTAAGTCTTATCATCTTGGCGCTATACAGTAGCACCGCATCAAGCCAACTTGCCGATACCATTGAGCAGATCAAGCCCTCGGTGGTCGGCGTGGGAACGTTCAACAAATTAAACTCACCAAGAGCCACCTTACGTGGTACCGGATTTGCCGTTAGCGGCAATGTCATCGCGACCAATGCCCATGTCATTCCCAAAACCTTAAATCAACAACAAAAAGAACGCTTAGTGGTATTTGTTGGCCAAGGTCGGTCTCCCCAACTAAGGTACGCAACCTTGCTGGCAAGTAATCAACAGCACGACCTCGCACTCCTGAAAATTGAAGGAGAACCCTTAAGGCCAATGCGCGTGTCAAACCAAACGGTAAGGGAAGGCGAGCGATATGCCTTTACCGGTTTTCCTATCGGGGCAGTACTTGGACTTTATCCTGTCACTCACCGCGGTATCATTTCCAGTATTACTCCGGTCGTGATACCTGCGCGTTCAGCTCGAGAATTAAACCCTGCTCAACTCAAAAGATTGAAAGCGCCCTATAATGTCTATCAGCTCGACGCTACTGCCTATCCAGGGAATAGCGGAAGTCCGCTATACCACCCAGATACGGGCGAAGTCATAGGCATCATCAACAAAGTATTTGTCAAAACAACTAAAGAAGCGGTATTAAGTAACCCCAGTGCAATCAGTTACGCGATACCCGTGAAATACTTGAAGCAACTATTAGCAACCGTCAAACCACAGTAAAGCAACATGCTATAGCCAGCGGGCCTTTAAAGAGCCTGATCAGAATCAGTGATGGCCTGTTCAACCATGGCCAGAAGCGCCATGCTCAAGTTAGAGATGTAAATCTCGCAGGGAAGTCGTAGCTGCTATATTCAACTTCTTACACTGAACCATGAATAATTCAGCACAAGCGAAGGCATCACTGGCGGCGGAGTGAGAAACGTAGTCAGGTAAACCGTAGTGACGACGTAAATCATTCAGCTGAAAACTCTTATGTGCACCAGTTCTCCCCGAATAACTGAGTTTCTTTTCAATCGCTAAAGTATCAATGATATACAAAGGACAGTGTTCAATGCCAAGGTATTGTTTAAAGTAAGCATCTATAAAATTTCGTTCAATGCAAGCGCCATGCACCAATAACACCTTACCTGATAAAGCTTGAAATAACAGACTAATACCTTCTTCTAAAGGTAGCCCCCCATCAAGCATTTGCGGAGTAATCTGGTTTACTCTTGCACTATCCGCTTTTATGTATTGCCCGTGCGCAATGAACACCTCTTGCGCTTCAGCGATTTCTATCTGAGCAAGACTCATCGGCACCAGACCGATACTCAAAATTCGGTCTTCTTGAGGATCAACCCCTGTGGTTTCAAAATCTAAAGCCAAAAACTGAAGTGAGTTAAATGCAGCCGTAAGCGCGGGCAAAGGCGTCGATAAATATTGGCGGATCCCAAGTGACCACGTGGGATCTGCAAGCATCGCTAAACGTTGCGCTTCTGGGGACAGCTTTTTAGCAAAGGTTCTTTTCAGCGTCTTAAACATGGTTTTTCGCTCACGCCTTAATAAACCGCAATTTGGCTACACTTTGTAGCTCACTGATGATTTTAAAGGCCTCTTTAAGATGTTTTCGTTCGAAACTGCTAAATAAAGCAGGCGCAATATGATTATTCGGCTCTTTACCTGCTTTTATCGCGTGCATCTGGTGAATAAAACGAACTTGCGAAATAAAATGATAAGCGCCAATAATGTTGTCACAACTATCCTGAGAAAGCGTGCCTTGTTCCGCAGCATAGCGAAAACGTTCCTCGGTTCCGGTCAGCGATCCTCCCGCAGCGAGACTGAATATACGGGCTAAATCGATAATCAGGTTCAAGGCAAATTTCTTAATATTTAAAGTATTACTATGCTCTCCGCCCTTTTCCAGGACCAAATTATTGAAAATCCCTAACGGAGGTTGGGTATCAACTGCATCTTTGACTAAGGCAGGAATAAAATTACGGCTCTGCTGAATACACTGATGTAAATACTGCTGCATTTTATCAACCAATTCATGCTCGCCATAGATCGCACGAACTTCTAAAAAGACGCTAATACTCAATAACTTGTTGTATTCTGGGCTAGCCACCCACTTTTGATAATAGGCTTTCCATCGGCTTAAGGGCTGGCACCATTGAGCGGTAGCCGCCATATACTTACCATCACACAATGGATAACCACAGGCAGCTAAACCATTGCATACCTTCATCGCAAGATGCTGAAAGTAAACTCTATCAGCGGCACTAATCTCATCGGCCAGGACAATGGCGCTATCTTGATCGGATAACATATGGACTTCATTTCTGGCATGCGAGCCTGCCACCACCCATGCGTATGCCACTGGCGGAGGACCAAGTAGTTCCTCACAGAGTTGAATTAAACGACGCGTAAAAGCATCCATAATCATCGACATCACGCGCCCTTGAATTTCGGCGCTAACCCCACTGTCAACCAAAGACTCAAAAATCGACAAGCGCTCGTCTTTTAAGGTGGCCAACGAACCCACCGAACTGGCATATTTTATTTTTTCAATTAAAAATAACGCTTGAGTACGGTGATTATGTACCAAGTGAGAGGTGGTAAGTAAACCCACCACCTTTTGACCTTTTAATACAGGCAAGCAACGAATGTGATACTGCAACATCAAAGAAATGGCTTGGATCACCTTATCATCACTCTGGATCAGCGTCGGCTGTGGCGTCATCACTTGCTGGATAGGTAAGCTGCGGTCAATCCCCGTAGCAACCACACTACGGGTCATATCGCGATCCGTCACCAAACCCACAATGTCGTCGCCCTGCTTGACCACTGCGCAAGAGCTACGCTGCTCGCCGCACATTACACGAGCGACTTCTTGGATCGGGGTATCGGCGTCGACAATCGCAATGTTTTTACTCGCGACTTCTCCCACCGAACGGAAGAACAGACCATTATCCTCTTTACGGGAATAATCCACCGCCGAACTCAAACGAACTAAAGCTTGCGTGGCAAAATAATTCTCGCACTCTGGATATTCTTGACAGATCCGCTGTAGCTGCTGATGAGGAATTAAGTAAAGTAAGGAATCCTCAATGGCAACCGCACGATAACCATCTTCTGCTTTATCTAAAGGGCCTAAGAAAGTAAAACCAAACTGATCTTCTTTGCCCAAACGAGCACGTAATTCGCCGTCTTTCAGACGTTGCTCGATCGCCCCGGTGCGAATAATATATAAGTAACGTTGTTCACATTGAGCGCTAAACTGTATCTCTTCACCTCGAGTTAAGTAACTCACCTTCACTGAATTAGCTAAGCTATCCACCAGAGCCGTTGGTAGGCGATCAAAAGGATCGAGCTTCACGAGAAAATCAAAAACATTGATAGTAAGGGAGGTACCCATTTTAAACCCATTAAAAATGAAACAGCGTTTTACATACTAAGTTGGCACAAAAAAAACAGCCCGTAGGCTGCGGATTTTAGCTTGGATAATGCTGATAACCCAGTTGCTCAGAAATATTCTTGCCAGCCTTATGTAATAAGCCGACATAATAAGACATGCGCTTTTCATCGAAACGGATGGTCGGGAAAGAGATAGAAATACCTGCAATCACGTTACCAAAACGATCGAATATAGGGGCTGCAATACAACGTAGTCCAGGTTCTTGCTCTTCGTTATCTTCCGCATAGTGCTGCTGTCTAACCACTTGCAGTTCCGCCAGTAGCTGTTCTGTATTTTCTAAAGTCTTATCGGTATGTTTAATAAACTCCACACCAGTAAGAACTTCACGGACAAAGCTCTCTTCACGCCCTGCCAACAATACTTTACCAATGGCAGTACTGTATAAAGGATTACGGCGACCAATACGCGACTGCATACGTAGATTGTAACCCGAATCAATCTTGTGAATATAAATGATGGAGCTTTCGTCTAAGGCACCTAAGTGCAAAGCTTCATTAGTATGCTCGGAGATATGCCGCATTTGTTTATCGGCTAATTCAATCAGCTCAACATATTCTAATGACCGAGCGCCTAACTCGAATAACTTAAGGGTTAAAGAATATTTATCAGCTTCCCCCTCTTGAGAGACGTAGCCTAAGGTCTTCATCGTTTGTAAAAAACGATAGGTAGTTGCCTTAGACATCATGAGACGTTGTGATAGCTCAGAGACCCCAATCTCTTTTTGCTCGCCCAAGGCTTGCAGGATGTTAAACACCTTTAATACCGACGATACCGCCTCAGGCTGAGTTGCCTTTTCCATTACTTTCCCTTACTTAACTATGTTTGTTGACATTATAACCAAAGCTTTGCGAACGACCACTAATTTTGAAAACGGTTTTCAGAATTTTGAAACCGCGCATATAATTCAACGATTACTTATGCCTTCTTACCAATTTTTTTAAAACGTAATTTCAAAAATAAATGGAAAGCGGTTCTATTTGTTGGTATATTGAGCGCATTAATAGTGACACTTCAATTGAAGCTATCACTAAATTAGGTAGTTTAGAGGAAATAACATGATTCTTGATTCATTCAACTTACAAGGCAAAGTGGCCATTGTAACTGGCTGTGATACTGGTCTTGGCCAAGGCATGGCATTAGGTTTAGCTAATGCGGGTTGTGATATCGTTGGTGTAAACATTGTTGAACCCACCGAAACCATCGAAAAAATGGCGGAAACTGGCCGTAAATTTATCGACATTCGCGCCAACTTGATGAAGTTAGATGACATTCCATCAATTGTCGAAACTGCCGTGAAAGAATTTGGCCGTATCGACATTCTGGTAAACAATGCCGGTATTATTCGCCGCAACGATGCGATTGATTTCTCAGAGCAAGACTGGGACGACGTGATGAACATCAACATCAAGTCTGTATTCTTCATGTCTCAAGCAGTTGCCAAGCAATTTATCGCACAAGGTGAAGGCGGCAAAATTATCAACATCGCCTCAATGCTATCTTTCCAAGGTGGTATTCGCGTGCCTTCTTACACCGCATCTAAAAGCGGCGTGATGGGTGTGACTCGTCTTATGGCCAACGAATGGGCTGCTCACGGCGTGAACGTAAATGCGATTGCCCCTGGCTACATGGCGACAAACAACACCACTGCTTTACGTGCCGATGAAGCCCGTAATGCCGAAATTGTTGGCCGTATTCCAGCTGCTCGCTGGGGCACACCAGAAGATTTAGCAGGACCTTGTGTATTCCTTGCGTCTAAAGCGTCTGACTACATCAACGGTTATACCATTGCTGTCGACGGCGGCTGGTTATCACGCTAAACGCGACAAAAAAAGAGAGTAATTAAAATAATGGTGGTTGATTTATCTTTTGCGCAAGCATTAGGTTTTGTGAGCTTTGCTTTAGGGATATCAACCTTTTATCAGAAAAATGATAAAACCCTGAAGATTGTGATGTTAATCTTCAATCTCAACCATCTCGTACACTATTTATTGCTGGGCTCAGTCGTTTCTGCGCTCAGCGCTTTACTTTCTGCGCTACGAACCGCAACCGCGATTTATGTTTCATCGAAAAAGGTTGCGGTGGTATTTATCAGCATTAGTTTGGCCAGTGGCATTTACATGTCTGATACCCTCTGGGATCTCTGGCCGATACTAGGCACGATTATCGGAACCTACTCGGTATTTGTACTGAAAGGTATTCCGATGCGACTCGGCTTCCTCGCAGGGGCTAGTTGTTGGTTAATCAACAACATAACGGTGGGCTCCATTGGTGGAACACTCCTAGAAATTACCGTGATCCATATGAACTTGATCACCATCTACCGTTTAACCCGTGAACGTCGCCAAGCGCTGACCCTTAATCACTAACACATTAGGTGAACTATGTTTGTATTTAACGACCAAATCACTTTAGAAGACCTCGGAGCAGGCGTTTCTCGTAAAGTTCTTGCTTATAGCGATAACATCATGACGGTTGAAGTGCACTTCGAAAAAGGAGCCATTGGCCCAATGCATAGCCATCCGCATGAGCAATTAACTTACGTCATGTCGGGCGCATTCGAATTCACCATTGGTGATGAAGTAAAAGTCGTCAAAGCCGGTGACACCATGTATAAACAGCCAAATATTGAACACGGCTGTGTCTGCCTAGAAGCGGGTGTGTTGATCGACAACTTCACCCCTATGCGTAAAGACTTCGTTTAATCACACTTTAATTTATCGCAGCAAATACTGCAGGAGAATTTAATGAAAATTGCATTAATGATGGAAAATAGCCAAGCTGGCAAAAACGCAACAGTACTAGACCAACTACAAACAGTTGTTGGTGGACTAGACTACCCTGTTTACAACGTGGGTATGAGCGATGAAAACGACCATCACCTCACATACATCCACCTCGGCATTATGGCGAGTATCCTTATCAACTCTAAAGCGGTTGACTTTGTCGTTACTGGTTGTGGTACTGGCCAAGGTGCGATGATGTCACTCAACATCCACCCAGGTGTGGTATGTGGTTACTGTTTAGATCCTTCTGATGCTTTCCTATTCAACCAAATCAACAACGGTAATGCTTTAGCACTAGCGTTTGCGAAAGGTTTTGGCTGGGGTGCTGAGCTAAACGTTCGCTATATCTTCGAAAAAGCCTTCACCACTGGTGAGCGTGGTCAAGGTTACCCACTAGAGCGTGCAGAACCACAACAACGCAATGCTGGGATCCTTAACGAGGTTAAATCTGCTGTCGTTAAAGAAAACTACCTAGATACATTGAAAGCGATTGACTCAGAATTAGTGAAAACTGCAGTTTCTGGTGAGCGCTTCCAACAATGTTTCTTCGACAACTGCCAAGTGCCAGAAATCGAAGCCTATGTAAAATCAATTTTAGGCTAAACAACCTAAAATTTAGCGTGAACATTAAAAATGGCTAGCCTCGATGAGGTTAGCCATTTTTTTATGATACAACTTAGACCTTCATCACAAATTAATGAAACATCGTTTTAATTTTTATTTATAGCCACCCGGAATTGTGTATAATCGCGGCAATAAATGATCAGGAGCATTCTAATGACCCAAATTTCCCGTGTAGCCATTATCGGTGAATGCATGGTCGAGCTAAGAAAAGTTGCCGGTTCTCTAGAACAAGGCTTTGGCGGTGATACTTTAAATACCGCTGTTTACTTATCTCGTTTAACCAAACCACACGGTATTACGACTTCTTACGTGACCGGACTAGGGCTTGATCCTTTTAGTTCTGAAATGCTCGCGGCTTGGAAAGAAGAAGGCATTAATACCGAGATGGTCTATCTTTCTAAAGAAAAGCTGCCTGGCATTTACGCAATTGAGACCGCCGATGACGGCGAGCGTAGTTTTTTCTATTGGCGGAATGATTCAGCAGCAAAATATTGGATCAAAGATCAGCAATTAAGTGCACTCGCAAAAGACTTATGCCAGCACCAGATGATCTATTTAAGCGGTATTAGCTTAGCGATCCTATCTGATGAAAGCCGTGAAGCCTTAATTGAAGTGCTCACGATGTGCCGTAACGAAGGGGTAAAAATTGTCTTTGATAACAATTATCGCCCAGCACTATGGAAAGAAGCCGCCGAAGCGCAGGTTTTCTATAAGCGCATACTAGCAATTACCGATATTGCCTTCCTCACCTTCGATGATGAAGTACTATTATGGGGTGATGCCAATGAACAACAAGCCATTGAACGCAGCCAACAATTGGGCGTAACCGAGATTGTTGTGAAACGTGGCGCAGAAGCCTGTTATGTCGTAGATAAAGATGGCTTAACTGAGGTCGCCGCGAATAAAATCGATAAAGTCGTAGATACCACGGCCGCTGGCGATTCATTCAGTGCTGGCTATTTAGCAAAACGACTCACTGGTGGCGATATGCAACAATCGGCTCAGGCAGGCCATGTGCTAGCAGGAAATGTAATTCAACATCGCGGCGCGGTAATATCTCGCGACGTAATGCCAACTATTTAATGGAGACAAGCATGACAACCATCAATCAACGCCTTAGCGAGATCAAAGTTGTACCCGTTATCGCAATTAACGATGCTTCTAAAGCAGTAAAATTAGCAGAAGTACTGATTGAAAACGGCCTACCTTGCGCCGAAGTAACTTTCCGTACTGCGCAAGCAGCAGACGCAATCAAAGCAATGCGTGAAGCTTACCCTGAAATGCTAATTTGTGCCGGTACCGTACTAACACCTGCACAAGTTGACCAAGCGATGGATGCAGGTGCAGATTTTGTAGTCAGCCCTGGTTTCAACCCAAGCACAGTTAAATACTGCCAGCAACGCAATGTAACTATTGTTCCTGGTGTGAATAATCCAAGTCTGGTTGAACAGGCGATGGAAATGGGTCTTGAAACGCTTAAGTTCTTCCCAGCGGAAGCATCTGGTGGCGTCGCAATGTTAAAATCATTAGCAGCAGTTTACCCCGTTAAATTTATGCCTACTGGTGGTGTAAATCCCAAAAACGTGAACGATTACTTGGCACTATCAAGCGTATTTTGCTGTGGTGGTACTTGGATGGTTCCAAACGATCTGATCGACAACGAGCAATGGGATGAACTTGCTAAACTGGTCAGCGAAGTGGCCGGGATCATCGACTAATTCCTTCATAATTCCAATACTTAACTTTGACTATCATAGTCTCTTGGCGCCTTTACTCCTCATTTAGGCGTCTTTTTTTTGCCCCAATTATCTTACCTCGTCATTCGTCACTCAGCTTCCGAATCCTCGCACATACCAAGCAACGCAGCATCCCGTTGATTTAATTGATCGTAAGCAACAATGATCGCGTTCACAAAAACATTATTCATATACAAATCGAATTGATCATATTTAAATAGACACTACACTCAATATAATTATTGAATGAGGTTCTTATGATTATTAAACACGCCAGTCATCCAAGAGATGTCAAACAATTTGACACCGCTCGCTTACGCGAGGAATTCCTAACCGAGCAACTCTTTATCGAAGATCAGATCCAAGTGGTATATAGCCACATTGATCGAATTGTCGCGATCGGAGTATCACCCATTACGCAAGTACTCAAGCTAGCAGACTTTATCGATAACCAAGCTTTCGGTACCGACTTTTTCTTGCAGCGCCGCGAGCTGGGTATTGTCAATCTCGGTGGTAAGGCCTTGGTTGAAAGTGATAACGAACAGTACACGCTGGGTCATCTAGATGCAGCTTATTTGGCCAAGGGTGAAAAAAACATTCGATTTACATCCTTAAATCCCGAAAATCCAGCTTTGTTATATTGTCTTAGCGCCCCCGCTCACCAGCAATTTAGCTCACGTAAAATATCATTAGATGACGCCATTAAAATTGAACTCGGCTCGCAAGATACCGCCAATGAACGAGTGATCAACCAGTATATCCACCCAGATGTACTAGACACCTGCCAGCTATGTATGGGGGTCACTCATCTGCAGCCCGGCAGCGTATGGAACACCATGCCAGCCCATACCCATGAACGGCGTATGGAAGCTTACTTATACTTTAATATTCAACCTTCCCAAGTCGTTTTCCATATGATGGGGGAACCCCAAGAAACTCGCCATTTGGTGGTGAATAACCGCCAACTAGTGCTCTCGCCGAGCTGGTCGATTCACTCCGGCTGCGGCACCAAAGACTATAGCTTCGTTTGGGGAATGGTGGGCGAGAATCAAACCTTTGACGACATGGATTTTGTAGAAACAAGCCAACTACGTTAGCTCAAACCAAGCTTCCAATGTGGCAAGCAGAGTGTCAAAATTGGCACTCTGCCTTCAATTACACCAGAGGATCTCTGTGATCCCTCGTGAAGCATCACCTGCATAGGACCTTCCTGAACGAGCTATGAAAAATACCCCCTCTCCTGAATACCGAGCGCCAGCGCTAGAAAAAGGCTTAGAAATACTTGAGCTACTCGCCACCCAAGCCGAACCGCTGAGTAAAAAACAAATCGCCGAAAAGCTGGGGCGTAGTGTCAACGAAATATTTCGCATGTTATTGCTGCTAGAACAGAAAAACTACCTCGGTTATGACTTGGATAGTGCAACCTACTCACTAACCCTAAAAATGTTTACTCTGTCGAATCAACACCCCCCTATCGCGCTATTACTAAAACAAGCCCCAGCCTTACTTGAACAGCTTTGTGATCGGGTCAATCAATCCTGCCATCTGAGCCACTATCAACATGGTGAATTGGTGGTTATCGCTCGCCAAGAAAGTCCCTACAAGATGGGCTTTAGCCTTCGACTCGGAGCCAAGCTTAGTATCTGTAATTCTGGTTCAGGGATCATCCTACTCGCCTACAGTAACCCCCAGCAACGAAACCAGATTTTGGCCCAGCTTGAAGACACAGCAGACGAAAAAAATCAGGCTTTAGCCGTACTCGAACAAACCTTAGCGCAGGGCTACTTTGTTGGCCCCAGCCCTCAAATTTCCGGCGTGACCAACATCAGCGTACCCATCTTAAATGTTCACGGCGGGTTACTGGCGGTAGCGACCATTCCGTTTCTTAGTTTAAATGAAAATACCGTACATCATCCTGTCGACGACCTAGAGCATACCCGACAGCAACTACTCAAAATGGCCAAAAAATTAAGCCACAATTTGAGCCTTGAGGCTTAAAAAATTAAAGAATATCGCCTTGGCCGAAATGTTAACCCACAACAAGCGAGAGTCTCTGCTCTAAAATGAGCCTCGCTGAATCAACCAACTACCGCAGCTTATTCGCAAACCAAATGTTTAATCACCAAGAACTGTCTCCCCAACCCAATATCAAGCCCAAATACCAGACAAAAACACGCGCCTAAACGAGTACATTGGCCTCGCAGTATAAAAGCCTAAACAAGCTTCACACTTTGCCAAGCAAACACTTTCTATTTTTATGCATTCATATATATTGAATATGCTAATTAATATTATTGAAATACTGTTTTACACGTGAATTTATTGATGGTGCAACTCCTAAACGCTGCCACACTTATCAATATTAAAATCGCACAAATCAATCTACGTTCTGGATCAATTGCTCATTGTGGGAATGCCAAACCATTGCGTTTCTACTCAGAGAACAGCTCCAAGCGCAGTTTAGATAACCGATACAAGCTAAATGAAAACACCACACGACGTCTGTGATGAAATAACCTAGCTGTTTTGAAATTCAACAGAGTTCCAGATCGAACTCTAAGGCAAATCCTTGGAGGACTAATTTGCAAACGAGTACCCGCCTTCAAGGCACAACAACGGTTTGTCGGGGATAAAATACTAAATAATGAGAGGTAAAATCGAAAATAATCGCAAGCAGGCGCACAGTGATCAAGATCACACTTTAAGCGTAAAACACAAATAATGAACCGATGTTTCGATTTTTATCAAATACCGTTTTCTTTTTTACCTTATAATGCCTGCAATTAATTTAGCGTTTAGGATTTAACCATGACATATGATTATTTAGTCATTGCAGGCTACTTTGCACTAATGGTTGCGATTAGCTTAATCTTCAAAAAAATGGCAAGTAACAGTACCAGCGATTACTTCCGTGGGGGCGGTAAAATGCTTTGGTGGATGGTGGGAGCAACTGCTTTCATGACTCAGTTCTCAGCTTGGACCTTTACCGGTGCGGCTGGTAAAGCCTATAACGATGGCTTCGCGGTACTCGCGGTATTTATCGGCAACATGGTCGCCTATGTTTTTGCCTACTTCTATTTTGCTCGTCGCTTTCGCCAAATGCGAGTCGACACCCCAACCGAAGGCGTTAGACGTCGTTATGGTTCAACCAATGAGCAATTCTTCACCTGGGTAATCATTCCTTTGAGCGTGATTAATGCTGGCGTATGGCTGAATGGTTTAGGGGTTTTTGCTTCAGCAGTGTTCCATGCCGACATTATCACCACTATTTACGTCACTGGTGCAGCAGTATTGGTGATTTCATTGCTGAGTGGTGCATGGGGTGTGGTCGCATCTGATTTCATTCAAACCTTAGTGGTCGCTGTGATTTCTATCGCCTGTGCAGGCGTTGCGCTCTATGCCGTTGGCGGCCCAGGCGAAATCATCAACGAATTCCCCGGAGGCTTCATTATGGGCCCCGATATGAACTACCCGCTGTTATTAGTGTGTACTTTCATCTTCTTCGTGGTGAAACAGCTACAAAGTATCAACAATATGCAGGAGTCTTACCGTTTTCTAAATGCTAAAGATTCTAAGAACGCCAGCAAAGCCGCTTTAATGGCGCTCGTGATGATGGTTGTTGGCGCTATTATTTGGTTTATTCCACCATGGGCATCAGCCATTTTATATCCCGATGCGGCCGCGGCCTACCCAGAGTTAGGGGCGAAGGCTCGCGATGCGGTATATCTGGTATTCGCTCGAGAAACCATGCCTTTAGGTACCGTAGGTCTACTCATGGCAGGTCTATTTGCGGCGACAATGTCCTCGATGGACTCGGCGCTTAACCGTAACTCAGGTATTTTTGTACGTAGCTTCTACTCCACCATTGTTCGTAAAGGACAAGCTGACGACAAAGAGCTACTACGTGTGGGTCAAATCGCTTGTTTAGTCAACGGTGTCTTGGTTATTTTGATGGCTCAGTTCTTCAACTCATTGAAGCACTTAAGCTTATTCGACCTAATGATGCAAGTCGCCACGCTACTCCAATCACCGATCCTAGTCCCCTTATTCCTCGGTATCATTATTCGTAAAACACCGAAGTGGGCTCCTTGGGCTACGGTTGTTGTGGGTATGTTGGTCTCTTGGTCTGTGGTCGAAATCTTCACACCACAGTTTGTAGCCACTTGGTTCGGCATCGATAGCATTACCGGTCGTGAAGCAGGCGAACTACGCACCATTATTACGATTGCAGCACACTTGATCTTCACCGCTGGTTTCTTCTGCATCACAACCTTATTCTACAATGAAGCGAAAGACCCTTATATTGCGACAACTAAGGACTTCTTCGAAGATGTAGACCGGGAATGTATCGCAGAAGAAGGACAAGACATTGTTGATCGGATGCAACGTGCAAAACTGGGCAGCTTGGTAATTTATATGGCAGCTGGTCTAACCCTAATGGTATTCATTCCAAATCCATTATGGGGACGCCTACTCTTCTTGGCCTGTGCGGCAGCAATATTTGCAGTGGGCTACGCCCTGAAGAAGAGCGCGAAGTTGGATGTGAAACAACCGACTGCGGTGTCTGCAATATAATTCTATGATTTCATTTACTGGCTGCTATCGTATGAGTGCAGCCTTTACTCTATCGGAGATATATTTATGGCTAAAGGCAACGTCGTCACACTAGAGTTTGAATCTTTTCTAGATAGTGATACCCAAGTAAAAGTGACTCGATTAACTCCTAAAGATATCACCTGTCATCGTAACTACTTCTACCAGAAGTGCTTTACTCAAGATGGTAAAAAACTGTTATTTGCAGGTGATTTTGATGGTAATCGCAACTACTACTTGGCGGATCTAGAGACTCAAAAAGCAACTCAATTAACCGAAGGTGCTGGCGATAATACCTTTGGCGGCTTTGTTTCCAACGACGATAAAGCAATGTTCTATGTGAAGAACGAGCTTAACCTAATGAAGGTTGACCTTGAAACACTAGAAGAAACTGTGGTTTACACCGTTGATGATAAATGGAAAGGCTACGGCACTTGGGTTGCCAATAGCGATTGCACCAAGCTGGTTGGCATTGAGATCCTGAAAAGCTGCTGGGCTCCCCTAACCGACTGGAAAATGTTCCACGACTTCTATTTCACCAATCCAACTTGTCGCCTGATTAAAGTTGACATTACTACCGGTGATGTGAGCGTTGTTCACCAAGCCGACGCATGGTTAGGTCACCCTATCTACCGTCCGTTCGATGACTCAACGATTGGCTTCTGCCACGAAGGTCCGCACGACGTTGTTGACGCACGCATGTGGTTAGTTAATGAAGACGGCAGTAACGTTCGTAAAGTCAAAGAACACGCGGAAGGCGAGTCTTGTACCCATGAATTCTGGTATCCCGATGGCAGCGCCATGGGCTACGTGTCTTACTTCAAAGGACAAACCGACCGGGTGATCTACCAAGCGAACCCTGAGACCTTAGAAAATGAAGAAGTAATGGTGATGCCACCTTGTTCACACCTAATGAGCAACTTCGATGGCTCACTGATGGTTGGTGACGGTTGTGATGCACCAGTAGATGTTGCCGATGGCGACAGCTATGACATCGAGAACGACCCCTTCTTGTACGTGATGAACACCAAAAACAAGAGCTTTAAGAAGTTGGCCAAGCACAACTCCTCTTGGGAAGTATTAGGCGGCGACCGTCAAATCACTCACCCTCACCCATCATTTACGCCAAATGATGACGGGGTATTATTTACCAGTGATTTTGAAGGTGTTCCTGCAGTTTACATCGCAGAACTTCCAGAACAGTTTAAAGCCTAATTAAGCGCTTCGCCGTTCAATTCAACAAGCCTCCGCTTCGCGGGGGCTTTTTTGTTTCATCGCGGCCAGCAAACGGGGCCATAAGGCCTACAGCAATCCGTCCATACGCTTAATCAAACTTAGCAAATCAAACATCCGCTCATAGTTAAATCTAATCGCGCTGAAGGCCTGCGCCTTAATAGCAACAATTGGCAAGCCCTAACATGCTTTAACCGCACCTAGCACCGACTTCCCCCCTATTAGCCACTAAGCGGCTATCAAAGCCTGTCGCTAATAATTGGCTTAAGGATCGGCAACTTGGCGTAAAGTGACCTATAAACCGGATTGGCTGTTTCGTATATTAGTCCCACACAAACACAGGAGACAACATCATGAAACTTAAACCAATCGCCTTAATCTTATCTTCTCTTGCTCTTAGCGGTGTCGTACAAGCTGTTGAGAACCCCGTTACAGCGGCCTTAAAAGCCGAGGGCGCACAAGTGACTTTACCGGTACAAGCTGCCCCACAATCCTTTTCAAATGAATTTGTAGACTCTGCGCGAGCTCAGTTTAACAACTTCCACTGGCAAATGGGGGGCGACCACGCCTTATACTACAACATGCATATGAGCGAATTCATGCCTACTGCTGTTGCATCTCCCAGTGAGCATTACAAACCTCTGATTAAAGAGCTCCATCCCGAACTGGCTCAGCTGACCGTACATACCGAAAGCAAGGGTGAAATGACTATGCAAGACTACCTTGCAGACCCTAAATTCCGTACCCAAGGATTTATGTTGATCCACAAGGGTAAAATTGTCTATGAAGCATACCCAGGCATGAAACCAACGGACCGACACATTTGGGCATCGGCAGCCAAAACCACCGTTGGGACCGTGGTCGCGATGCTCGCCGAAGAAGGGAAAATCGATCACAACAAAATCATCACGGAGTATGTCCCCGAGCTAAAAGGCACAGTATGGGATCAAGTGACAGTGCTCAACGCGCTGAATCATGCAACAGGTTTAGACAATGAAGAGACCGAAGCATCCATCATGAATCCAGACTCACCCGTGGTGCGTTTCTTTGCCTCTGCATTTGGCTCTCCACGTTTCTCAACGGGTCAACATGAAAGCTGGATAGATGTCGCTCGAGATACCAAAAAAATTGAAGGGGATGCCCCCGGTAAGCAGTTCCGTTATGCATCCATGAATACCATTGTTCTCACCCAGATGATCGAGAATATCGAAGGCACCACATGGGCAAAAGTGTTCGAAGACCGGGTCTGGTCGAAAGTGAATGCACGCCAGCCCATGCTGATTAACCAAACACCTGATGGTATGGCTATCGCCGTTGGTTTGGTGTCCACAACGCTGGAAGATATGGCTCGCTGGGGAACCCTATTTACGCCAAGCTGGAGCGCGGTCACAGACGAACCCATCGTTTCGCAAGCAATGCTCGACCGGATCCATAACAATGGCGATAAAACTGCATTTGCCGGAACCACTAAAGAAGCTAGCTCGTTACATGCATTTAATGAAAAGGCATCTTACAACTCATATCAGTTCGATTATATCTTCGAAGATGGCGCGATGTCTAAAAGCGGTAACTTAGGGCAGTTCATCTATGTCGATCCAGACCGTGATTTTGTCGGTGTCGTGTTCTCAACCAACCCTTACCACTCTGGTTTTGGTGAAAATAAAGCACCTGCGCTGATGCGTTCCGCCGCTAAAGTACTTGCTGGTCATTAGAGTTCGGATGGCGGTTTCATTGAGAAACCGCCAAATTAGTTTCAGTGTTATTCCTCGTTATACACGCTCCTGTGTTGAGGAGTAGCACTTCTTTTTGACTGAGCTGGTGGAGCACGGCGGTCTTGCTTAAGTATTGTTCAATCATTCAAGTGATTTCATATGAAAACCAAACTAATTCCCCTCGCTTATGGTTTGATATTGGCAAGCACCCCTTGCCTTGCCTCTGACATTGATTATCAGTTTGGCGGCTCAATAAAAACCATCATCACTCATGATAGTGACGCCGCGGGTGTCGGTATTAATATTCCCGCCAACAGTTTGTATGGAAAAAGTCATCACAGCGATACCAAGTTAGATGCGTCTCTATCACAATTTAAGTTCGCGGCTGTCAAATCTTTTCGCGACGGCAGCCACCTTCAGTCATTACTGGCCATGGACTTTAATGCGAACAATGATGCCAGTATGTCACCGCGACTACGTGAGGCCTATCTGAGCTGGCAATGGCACAATAGTCAGATTTTGGCTGGTCAAACTTGGTCAACCTTTATGGACATGCGTAACTACCCGCTCTCGTTAGCCGAGCCCACCCTCAGTGGCGTGGTCTTTAAACGCCAAACCATGGTTCGTTGGTCGCAAACCCAGGGGGCATTTAAATATGATCTTGCCCTTGAAAATGGCACCAATAGTGATATCCAAAATAGCAGCGAAGATGCGATAGACAACAGCGGCTCATCACCCGATTTAATCATCGGGCTGGAATGGACACATCAGCATGGTTGGCTCAGAGCAAGTAGTGCATTCACTGAGGTTCGTCTGGCGAGCGAACAAACAGAATTTAGCAAGTTAGGCTATGGCGTTCAACTTTCCGGAGGTTGGTCCCCCACACCCAGAGACCAAGTTTCATTACTCGCCTACACAGGGCAAGGCACCGACCGCTACCTGTTAGGTCTGTCGAACACAGGCAGCAGTTGGAACTCAGCCGAGAAAACACTAGACTTACGAACCACTCATAGTGTTATGGCCTCTTATACACGCTATTGGCGTCCCGATCTCAAGTCAGTACTGGCTTATGGAAGAGTCGCCAGTCGCGCGCTCGATTGGCAAGATACATCGACCATCGATACCTTTACCTCCAGCCAGTATGGTCTACTCAACTTGCTCTGGAATATTAAACCAGACCTCATGTTGGGGCTTGAATATAATTACTCACAATATGAGCGAAACATTACAGGCACGCGTGATAATCACCGTGTGATGTTAGGCATGGAATGGAAATACTAACCGCGCCGACCTTGCTTGGGTAAGCTTGTTGCCGAAAGTGATTGATATCGGCAACACGAAACCATAGCGATAAATGAAGTAAAACACCGATTCAAACCGCATCCTTCATCCCCCCATGAGCGAAAGGGCTCACACCTCACCCATAACGTTTAAACCACTTGAGCGGTCTAAGCAAGCCCTAACTCCTACGATCGACACTCGAAATATACCTACAAAAATACCTTGAATAGCAACTCATAGCTGATAAGGCACTGTCCCATAGATAACAAAGAGACAGAGCCTTCCACAAGGCCAATCGTAGACTGGCAAATCAGAAACGAGTGAGTAATCAAAACAAATTAAAACTCAAGTGAATAACAGGCTTTATGCTCAGTTCTCGATGCAATTTAGCCAAACTTGATGGCCTTGTTTGCGATCACTCTTGATTTAAACCCAAGCCTTTTCCACCCAAGGCAAACCAAAATTGAATTCAAATAACTACATTTGATGGCCCACTTAGAACCAGAGATCGAACATTCGAAGTGCGGCACGAGTAATGAGACCAAAGCTTATCCAGTGCGCTTGACAGAGCTCATCAGTATCGATGCCTTGGCGACTCATCGTGCAGCCCGCTCCAAAAATAACCATTCATGCTGCCAGCTTGATGCGCCGAATAGCCTCTCAGTCCCAGCAACACATATCTGGCGCAAAGTGACCTATATCGATAAATCGCCAATGTTTATAGTGTGCTCAAGATAAACACAGGAGCACAAATATGAACAACTTCACTAAAACCATCTTAACCAGCACTTTACTATGTTCGAGCATTGGCCTCAGTCACGCAGCTGAATCTAAAGATAAAGTTGACCCTTCCAACCTTACAGCCGTGAATACCTCTGCCTACATAGGAATGAGTAATCAGGGAGATGTGAAACTATCAGGTTCAGTAGGCTTTGGCCTTAAAAATGGCCAGATGGCAATGGGAACGCTTGAAGGGAGCATGGATCGAGACGGAAATTATAATGATAGCCGACTACAGTATTTCCATGTATTTAATGTGGGAAACACCTTGGTACCAACCGCAGCAGCCTCACTGGATTTAATCGACAACCAAAACTTTACAACCCTAGCTGTAGGCGCGGTGGCAATGTTTAAACCAAATGTAAAAAATCTCACCATTTTTGGTCGCGTCGGGGTTTTAGCCGGTGAATATGATCAAGACTTTGCCGCGATGATGGGAGAAACTGATAATAATATCCTCGGGGGTATGGCTGCTGCTTATTTCTCTTGGAAGCCTGGTGCAGACGGCACTTACTTAATGTTCTCTCCTGAATATACTTATATGGACGGCGACATTACCACTTCAAGCTTAAAAACATCAATAACTCTAGGAACCCCACTGTCGAGCGATGGTAAACGCTGGGGACAATTCAAAATTGAACATAGCTCTGGCAATATGAAGTCGAGCAATCAAAAAATTGAGATTAATGACACGGTTGCTTGGGCCTTTTACAAAGTGTACTTCTAAGGCATTGGCGGATTAAAAGCAGGGATAGCTTTTAGTCAAACAATCCGCTAACGCTGCAGAGCGACATCAAACATCGATATTCACGATAGAATTAACGCCCTTAAAAAGCACCTGAACTGCATATATTGCTCTCTAGTCTATATCCTATAAGATAAACCTTGGTCATAAGGAATATCATCAGAGAGCAAGGAATGCCAAATAACATCAATATTACCAATTTGAATAACCTGCTTCCCTTTATCGATTACTTTGAGCGCAAGGGCATAGAATGGAAAAGCGTAGCCCAACGCTATCGTTTTCCTGACGATATGAGCCAAAGCGGATCTTGGATCCCAAGCCATCAAGCAATGGGATTTATCAATACCATGATGCAAAATACCAACCAACGCGTTGGTCTGGAAGTTGGGCGCCTAATTACCTTAGAACAAATTTCCCCCAATCTACACTTAGAAATAAGCAAGTGTCAGCGTTTAGAACAAGCTGTTCAGCGCTTAATCGAATTGATGCCCACCTTAAATAACCATGTGGTGATTTGGCCAGAAAAAATCGATGGTAAATGGTTTTTATGTCATCGCGGGGCATACCACCCATCGGCTTTGGGCTATGACCAAACCGAATGGTTTCGCGCTTTCGCTTTACTTTCTTTGTGCCGAATCTATTGTGGGAAAGACTGGCAGCCCGCCTCAGTTTTTATGAGTATCTCAAGTCATTTGGCAAGTAATCTTCCGGCCTCTTTTCGCGCGACGTCTTTCACCTTTAGTTATCCCTTTGGCGCCTTAGAAATTCCGTTACCGGATAACTTCACACCCGTTGAGTTACAAGCGAGACAATCCCATTGGCTGCAAACGCTGGATGCTTTGATTCATACCTATGCTGTATTACCGTGGTTTAATGTTGAATGGTTAGCTCTGCTTATTGGCAGCTCACCACGAACTTTGCAAAGACATTTCACCGAACTGGGTTTAACTTTTCGTCGATTAAGAGATGAGGCGCGATGCACTCGCGCCAAAACACTGTTGCGTGAAGGCGTATCCCCCTTTGAAACGGCTTGGTTATGCGGCTATAACGACCTGTCAAACTTTAACCGAGCCTTTAAAGGATGGCTTAAACAAACGCCCTCCCAATACCAAAGGCTCTGCGCAAAATAGGCCTCCCCTAAGGCAAGTGCTCAATTCGCTGACCGCACTAGCCCAACAGAATCAAGATAGATGCACCTAAATGCGCCATACCCAAGTTTTGATTAAAGAGACTCAAACACAAATGCTTCATTCAGGACTTAAGTATCAAATATGACTCATAATTCAAACCACTTACCATCACTAGCGAAGCGCATTCACCAAGGTGCTTACATTATATTTCATCATCGAAATGTAACTTGCGGCGGGTTGATCTTTTGCGGATAAAGCATCCGAATACAATTCGCCACCAATCTTCACGCCAGTCTCGCGTGCGATCTGTTTGATTAAACGAGGATCTGAAATATTTTCGACAAATACCGCTTTGATATGTTGTTGACGAATTTGTTTAATAATAGCGACAACCTCAGCCGCTGAAGCTTCCGACTCGGTGCTCATGCCTTGCGGTGCAGTAAAGTGAAAGCCATAATCTCGAGCCAAATAGCCGAAAGCATCGTGTGAAGTAATCACCTGACGTTGATCTTCTGGGATCTGCGACATTTGCGCCTTAAGCTCAGTTTGCAATCGAGTCAGTTGCTTTAGATAAAGTGCAGCGTTTTGCTTAAAATAAGCCTCATGCTGCGGTGCCACGGTCACTAAAGCATGACGAATATTTTCTACATAAGTACGCACATTCACCACGCTATGCCAAGCATGGGGGTCGAAGTCTCCATGGTGATGCTCTTGGTGCTCACTGTCTCCATCTTGATGATGCTCAAGGTGAATCACATGAATGCCATCCGATGCGGTGACTTTTAGTCCATGAAATCCTGAAGATCCAACCAAACGATCCATCCATCCCTCAAAGCCTAAACCATTCACGACCAATAAATCGGCCTCTGCAACGGCTTGCGCATCTGCAGGCGACGGTTGATAGACATGGGCATCACCGTTGGCACCCACAAGGTTCGTGAGTTGTATTTGCTCACCTCCAACTTGCTGAACAAGATCTTGCAACACACTAAAGCTAGTCACCACCTTCACTGGGGCGGCAATACTTAAGGTCGGTATAAATATAGAAAAATAAATGAATACGGTGACAAGGTATCTCTGAATCATAACTGCATATCCTTATGTTGATGGGCAGGGGTTTGCTTGCATTGATGACGCATCAACAAACCATTTTGTGGACTAAAAATTACCGAAAGCAAATAGCCAACGGTGAGTAAAAGAACAATGCTAGGGCTCGTGGCAAAGCCAAAATAATAGGAAAACAATAAGCCAGCCCAGCAAGCGCTGATACTCAGTGCTATCGACAGTAACAACATGGGTTCGAGCTTACGGGTCCAAAATCGCGCGATACAGGCAGGCAAAATCATTAAACCGACTGCCATTAATGTTCCAAGGGCATGAAAACCAGCGACCAGATTCGCAACCACCAAAAACATAAATGCCAAATGTGCAATTTTTCCGCTCTTGCCAAAGCCATCCAGATAGTCATGGTTTAATGATTCGAGAACCAGTGGCCGATAGATAAGAGTGAGGATGAGCAGGCTGCACAAACAGATCAGTAAAAGTAGCGTTAACGCGGTATTGTCTAATGCTAGCGCGGTGCCAAACAGCACATGCAGCAGGTCGATGCTGCTACCTTTGGCTGAAATTAACAGTACCCCTAAGGCTAACGAGCCTAAATAATAGGCGGCTAAGGTGCTGTCTTCACTGCTATTGGTTTTGAGCGCGGTTGCGCCAGCTAACATGGCCACCAGCAAACCCGCAATTAAACCGCCAATGGTCATAGCTAACACGGAAAGCCCGCACATTAAATAAGCCAAGGCAGCACCAGGCAGGATTGCATGAGCCATAGCGTCGCCAGTTAAACTCAAACGACGCAACATCAAAAATACCCCGATCGGCGCAGAGCCCAGCGATAATGTTGCACAACCTAACAGCGCTCTGCTCATAAATTGATAGTCAATAAACGGGGCAAAAAGTATCTCGCTCAACTCAAGCATACTCTGCTCCCGATAATGGCTGGTTAGGCGTAAACCCTGCTAACTCCTGCAGCGGATGATCCGCCTGCCCAGAGCAACTTGAACTGAATAATTGCAGGCTACGACCTTGCGTAATGCCACCAGCATCAAACAACAAACAGTGTTCAAAGTGCTGCTTCACCAACTCAAGATCATGCACTGCAGCCACGATTGTGGCACCATTTTGCTGACAGCATTTAAGCTGATGTAGTAGCACTTCAACCGTAGGTTCATCTACGCCATTAAAGGGTTCGTCGAGAAGTAACAGCTTACTGCGCTGCAATAACATGCGAGCAAATAAAGCTCGCTGCAGCTGGCCACCCGACAACTCACTTAGTAACCTGGTGGCTAAATCTTCAATGCCCACCTGTGCCAGTGCTTGTTGCACCTGTTGCTGGTAAGGCCGCATCGAACGCCACCAACCTGTTTCAGACCACAAGCCAGTACTCACAAAGGCCTTAAGGTCGATCGGAAAGCTCCGTTCTACACTTAAATGCTGCGGCAAATATGCGATGTCTTGTCGTGGATTAATCTGATAACTCAAGTGACCGCTCAAGGGCTTAATCAGCCCCAATAACGTTTTAAGCAAAGTAGACTTTCCTGCGCCATTAGAGCCAACCAATGCCAACATGCCATTGTTTGGAATAGCAGCATTTAAGTCGCTCACAATCGGCTGATGTGGTTGATAACCAATGCTTAAATGATCCATAGAAATGATTGCTTGCATGCTTTAAGCGACCCAGTAAGTCAATACGCTCAGGCCAATCGCCAGCAAGACAAAAGGGAATAGCCGAGTAATAATACCGTGAAAATAAAAATGCATGACTTCACCATCTCTTTACATAATGTTACGATGTAACATATCATTCAATCAATCATAAAGTAAAGAGGATGAAGCCTTGATATTTAACTATCCCACGTTTGCCAAAAAACCAATCATCCACATACAACCAATCACCCATGGGCTTGGCTTCCAGCATTGCCTAGATCTTGAACGGCAATCGAAAGCGGGCTTGAAACAATGAATGCGCAAATCAGCGACACGCTGACCAGTAAAGCAAACACCCCCGAGGTATTAACCGAAATCTATGACAGCAAACGCGAACTTACGGTGTGGCTGCGCGATACCGACTCAGACATTCTCGACTATGCACAAACGCTGGTTGCCAGTCACAGCATGTTTCGGGGGATCACTGCCCGCCTAAGCGTTGGCGAAGTGTCGGACTATATGAGCCAGAAGTTACCTGCGGGGCCAGGACGTGCAGCTCTGATTGAAGATCTGGTGCTCATCTGCGACATGTTCAGCTGTTTGTTCGAACTGGAGCATATCGGTTTGCGTTTGGTCAAACTTGAGCAAAGCATGTGTCCTAAATTTCATTGTGATCAGGTACCATGTCGGTTACTGGTCAGCTACCTAGGTGCAGGCACAGAATACCGTGATTTAGCAAGCCGTAACGGCTCAAGCAGTCCAACAGAAGCACCTGCGGTTCATAATATTCCTTTGTTTGCCGTTGCACTGCTAAAAGGACAAGGTTGGGAGGACGATAGCGAGCATGGTTTGTTCCACCGCTCGCCCACCTCAAATGAGCTTTATCCTCGCTTATTACTAAGTTTAGATTTTGCGAGTTAGCTTGGTTTACAGATAATTTAAGGTCACTATGACGCAACAAAAAAATGAAGCCATTGTGAGTTGTGCGATAAGCCGATGCAAAGACTCCGGTGCTCGCTTAACCGTAAAACGAGAGCAGATCCTTAGGGTATTGCTAAACGCCAACAAGCCACTGTCGGCCTACGAAATACTCGATCTGTATAACCAACAAACCGAGCAGTCTATGCTGCCCATGTCGGTATATCGGATCCTTGAATTTCTCGAGCAACATCAGTTAGTTCATAAACTAGGTTCGCAAAACAAATTTGTTGCCTGCTCGCATATTCACGACCAATGTCACCATCAAATTTCCCAGTTTCTGATCTGTCGAGAATGCCAACAGGTGAAAGAAATCACCATTCCCCAGCATCTAATCGACGAAATAGGGCTTCGCGCAAAAGATGTTGGCTACCATCTTCTTAGCCCTCAGCTCGAGCTTGAATGTATTTGCGACAATTGCAAATCGAGTCAAGTCTAGTAAGCCATATCGACCTTCAAGTTGTTTAGAAAGAGCTCCCCGATCTCGCAGAGCAGGCTAAGCTTCGGCTTGCATCATGGCTTTGTTCGCGGCCAAGCATCGCGTTAAAACCATGGCCATAATCTTTAACCACTTTTAGCCAAGTAACAAGAAGCTAGGATTGTATTTAGTTGTTGTGGTCGCGCCATTTCTGCCAATTATTACTTGGTTGCCGTTCGCATATGGCTTCAACTTTAGATCAGCTTTTATTGCCTATAGCGTATTAGCTCTTTTCTCATTCATAGGTGCAACGGCTTTACAGTTCCTAAAAAGTAGCAGACCTTTAAGCATCATCTACTTTCTTCTTGCTCTACCTTCAAGTTGGTTTTTAACAATTTTCGGTGCATGCTCTATCTACAGTGACTGTCTGTAGATAGAGCATGCACTCAATCGGGTAGTCGAAGGTGTCTATCCTCCAGCCCCCACAACACCCTACATGTGGCTCTGCACAGGGCGTGTTCTGAAACGTTTAAAATACAAGCCTTGGTATTCCAGTGGTGGCTTCTGATTTCGCGCCACCATTGCTAAGTCCGGTCGGACACAGAACGAGTAGGCGGCGCAAGCCCCTCACTCTTCATCAAAAAACAGGAACATGCACTGTCTCTGTACGGCAGCACCATTTACACGAGTCGTTGATCACAGAAGCTCAAAGTCTGGTGCCAACTAGCCTTCAGCCTACGCCTCATATGATGTTTTGTTCATCAGCTCGCCCTCTCTTTAGATAAATCTTTAGGTAAAAAGGCGTCCGGCTTGCTTCAGACATACCCTCACCGTAATGCGCTTGCCATTCGCGAGCCCTTAGCGTTTAATCAAAAAATAGTTATTCATTGGTGAGCTTCTTATAGAAGAC
This sequence comes from Agarivorans sp. QJM3NY_33, assembly GCF_050870865.2. Classification (NCBI taxonomy): domain Bacteria; kingdom Pseudomonadati; phylum Pseudomonadota; class Gammaproteobacteria; order Alteromonadales; family Alteromonadaceae; genus Agarivorans; species Agarivorans sp. QJM3NY_33. Next base: position 651,322 of record NZ_CP194039.2, on the reverse strand, counting down.
TTTCACCTCATTGGTTGATGCCCATACAGGGCCTACTTAAGTGACTCAAACGGACACGAAACAAGGCGTTAAGTGTAATTAATTATGAAACTAGATCAAAAACTCGTCGATGCCGCAATCACACAAGCCCTTGAACGTTTCCCAACGGGTTATGCGGGAGCGGCTGCTGTTTATACAGAAGACGGTAAGATATTAACCAGCGTTAGTTTTGATTGTCCAAATGAAATAGCAAATTTATGTCATGAGACTGGCGCCTATTGCGAGGCTAATCGTTTAAATTTGCGAGTTACAGCTTCTGTGTGTGTATCTCGTTCGACGCCAGAAGATGAATTTATAATACTTACTCCTTGCGGAACCTGCCAAGAGCGATTGGCTATGTGGGGTAAAACTGTAGAAATAGCGGTCCCTAATTTAGAAGATAATCGAAAATGGCAAGTCAAAACACTGGAGCAAGTCCAACCCTATTATTGGCGAAATATCCTTGATAATTGAAGCAATCAACAGCTAGCCAGTGGTATCTAAGCTTACCAGCAACCCTACATATGGCTCTGCACAAGGCATTTTCTGAAACGTTTAAAATACAAGCCTTAGTATTCCAGTGGTGGCTTCTGATTTTGCGCCACCATTGCTAAGTCCGGTCGGATATAGAACGAGTGAGCAGCATTGGGCTCTTTATCAAATAAAAGCGTCTTTTAAAGTTGCCATACGGCGAGCGACTTTTCCATCGCTCGTTCTGCGGCTTAACGCTACACTACCACAAAGCAATCAACGACAAAGCCACCGCATAGGGCGGCCATTAAACCAACGGACAAATGATGGTAGTTAAATTTCACGAATTAGATAACTCTGTAGACTTAAAATTTTCGGTAATTATTGCGAAAGATCAGCATGGTTTTGTTTATGTAAGGCATCAAAATAGGAATACTTGGGAAGCCCCCGGTGGACATATTGAAACCGGGGAAACCGCTTTTGAGGCGGCAAGCCGAGAGCTTATAGAAGAAACAGGGGCAAAAGATTTTTCTATTCTTGAAATCTGCAATTACTCCGTAAGCGTTGAAGACGCCACTACTTTTGGCGGGCTGTTTTTCGCAGAAATTCACAGTTATGGTGATTCACTAGATTTTGAAACTGCAGAAGTAAAGTCATTTAATCGTATGCCAGCTAACTTGACCTACCCAAAGATCCAACCATTTCTATTAGAAAAAGTTTTATGCCAACTAAAAGTTAAAACAGGATAGCGTATCCACCTAATCGACTAGCTAGTGGTATCTAAGCTTACCAATACCCTACATGTGGCTCTGCACAGGGCGTGTTCGGAAAAATAACCAGACAGCCATTCCAATGCTTAGTCAATACAAAGGCGACGATGGACATTTAAACTAGGGGTGTTATTTATTGCTTCGGCAGTGGCTAGGCATGCCTTAGCCAAACCGCTTGCAGTTAGCCGTTGGCTATTCGTTGATCCCCAGAACTACGATAACTTAAGCGTGTATTGGGGCTCTTCAAGTAATGAATCCTTCAACTCTGCGGAGCTAAGGCTTGCTATTGGGGGCAATGGCCCCATTGCTATATGATAAAGCCATAAAATTAAACCTTTGCTGCCTAAGCCGCAGTGTAATCTTCATTCTGTATCTGGGTCATATAAAGGCGTAGCAATGCAAACCCAAACCACCAATGCAAGCACTCAAACAGCACAGACGAACACCGCAGCAAAAGACAAAAACCTGCGTATTTTGTTTGAGTTAGTCCGATTCATTCGCCCCTACAAAGGCCGAGTAACCGCGGCACTGCTGGCGCTAATGTTTACCGCATCGCTCACCCTGTCGGTAGGATATGGGGTGCGAATTTTGATTGATGAAGGTTTTGCCCAACAATCGCTGCAAGAGCTGGGGAGCGCGATTAAATTTATTCTTGCGCTCACGGTATTTATTTCCATAGGCACATTTTTTCGGTTTTATTTGGTGTCTTCGGTGGGTGAGCGCGTGAGTGCCGATATACGGCTGGCGGTGTTTAATCATGTGATTACTTTGCACCCCAGTTATTTTGAAACCAACGGCAGTGGCGACATGATGTCTCGCATCACGACCGATACCAGCTTGCTACAAAGCATTATTGGTTCTTCATTTTCAATGGCGATGCGCAGCGCATTAATGTGTGTGGGCGCGATCATCATGCTGTTTGCCACCAACATAAAACTTACCCTTATCGTATTAGCCTCGGTGCCCTTTATTCTGGTGCCTATATTGATTTATGGACGCCGAGTTAGAGCCTTGTCACGCCAAAGCCAGGATTCTATGGCCGATGTAGGAAGCTACGCAGGCGAAGCAATAGAGCACATTAAAACCGTACAAAGTTACAGCAACGAAGCCCAAGAAAAAGCCTTGTTCGCCAACCAAGTAGAAAAGGCTTTTGAGATAGGTCGCCAGCGTGTAAAACAACGCGCCATTTTAATCTCTGGCGTGATTCTGATTGTCTTTAGTGCCATAGCAGGAATGCTTTGGGTTGGCGGCAGCGATGTAATAAACGGCGTCATGTCTGCCGGTGATTTAGCCGCGTTTGTATTCTACGCCATTATGGTGGCATCTTCCTTGGCAACTATTTCTGAGGTGTTAGGCGAGTTGCAACGCGCCGCGGGGGCAACAGAAAGGCTAATAGAAATACTCCAAGTCGACAGTCATATTGTAGCGCCGAGCCAAAATATTATCTCAACGGCGGGGCTAGCGGCCGAAGTCGCATTTCACAAGGTGTCTTTCCACTATCCTTCGCGGCCCGATCAAGCGGCCACTGTGCAACTCAGTTTAACTGCCGAACAAGGTAAAGTGGTGGCGCTAGTTGGCCCCTCTGGTGCAGGTAAAACCACCCTGTTTGAACTACTGCAACGTTTTTACGACCCTCAATCCGGTAAGGTCACGCTTGGGGGCATCGATATTCGCCAGCTAGATCCAACAGCGCTGCGCCAACAAATGGCATTGGTGCCACAGCAGCCTGCGTTATTTAGTAGCGATGTTTTTCATAATATTCGTTACGGCAACCCGCAAGCTAGCGACCAGCAAGTGATTGAAGCCGCCAAAAAGGCGCATGCTCATGAGTTTATCATGAACTTACCCCAAGGTTATAAAAGCCACCTTGGAGAGCGGGGAGTAAGGCTTTCTGGTGGCCAACGCCAGCGTATCGCTATCGCCAGAGCCATACTAAAAGACCCCAGTATATTGCTACTCGATGAAGCCACCAGCGCATTAGACAGCGAGAGTGAGCACCATGTGCAACAAGCCTTACAAGAATTGATGCGCAACCGAACCACCTTAATTATTGCACACCGCCTTGCAACCATTCAGCATGCCGAGCAAATTGCGGTATTAGATCAAGGCCGTTTAGTCAACACCGGCGATCACTTGTCGTTAATGAAAAGCTGCGACTTATACCAACGCTTAGTCGCGCTGCAATTTAAGCATAATCAATAACAGCTTATAGGGCTTAAACTGGAAGCCAAGCGTAACCGCGAAGGTATCCAAGCAGCCATCCCAATAGTTACTTAATACAAAAGGGGCCGATGAACATTTCGATTACGTGTCTAGGTAATTGTGTTTACTGAAGTGAGCTGATGAGCATGAATAAGATTTAAGATGCCTTTATGAAGAAAATACTTCGTAAATTCAATGGCCTCATCAGAGCCGTCGCGCTTATCTGCTAAACCATCTGAGTTTTCAAGGCATCAACGATATAACTTGCTAAGACATTGCCCGCAGAACCTAAGTCCTTACGGTGTTCAAATCGTAACTGATACTCACCAAGCTTAGGCAAACCATGGCTCCCATCAACTTGAACAAAGGGCGCTCTCAGATGGCTTTGTGGCATAACCGCGATGGCGAGATCGGCTTCCATAGCGGCATACATGCCAGCACTAAAGTCACAAGTATAAGCGATACGGTAATCAATGCTTTGCTTATCCAGAGCTTCGAGCGCCATTGCGCGCCAACAACAACCATGACTGGCAACAGCGATAGGCAAAGGGTGTTTCCCAGCAGCCAGCCCTCCACTACGGTTAGCCCAAATTAACGATTCAGTGGAAACAATCTCTCCACGAGTTGGATCCTGACCAATATTTCCAGCAGTAAACAAAGCCATATCGAGCTCTTCTCTATCTAAGCGCTGCAACAACTCGGTGCTGCTACCTGCGATGACATTTACCGCGACAGCTGGGTGAGAACGCGCGAACTGAGCTAATACCATTGGCAATATGCCAACCGCCATATCTGTTAGTGAACCAAAACAGACCGTTCCCTCAATAGGTGGGGCAATAAACTGGCTTACTGCCTGTTCATTCAATTTGAGTAAACGACGGCTATAGCTGAGTAATAACTCTCCTTCCGGAGTTAAACGAACCAGCCTCGCCTCGCGAATAAATAAGCTTTTACCCAGTGTTTCTTCAAGACGTTTAATCTGCATGCTAACAGCAGCAGGAGAACGGAAAACCTGCTTAGCCGCACGGGTAAAGCTGCCACTTTCTGCTATTGCTACAAAAGATCTTAATAAATCGAACTCTAATAATGGCGGCGTGTTTGCAAGCAAAGCCATGTGACAACCCTTAAGTTTTTCTGAACGATGAGTTTAGTATTTTTAGTTTGATTAAACAATGAATAAAAATCATCATCTAATCAAGGAACGCGACTCAATCGTTTGTTGTTAACCATAAATACTGTGGGAAATTAATTGTGAGAAGAAGGGACATTGCTATGCCTAAAGATGACCGTGTGATGACCAAGCAATCAGCCATTGTAACGAGACCTAGACAAGAAAAAGCTCTAGCAAAACGACATCTACTGCGATGTATTCAGACATTGAGGGATTGCTATGCAGCCTATCGGCGCAGACAGACATTATTAGCTCTGCTTAGCTGTGATGATCATATCCTGGAAGATATCGGTCACACCCGTCAGCGTTTAATGTTTATGGCAAATTTGCCATTAGGTACAAAGGTTCATCAAAAGCGATGAACTTTAAACGTTCAAATGGACAACTTATAGGGAGAGTTACTGGCCAGATTATTCAGATAGCCAGACAGCTCTATATGGCTTACAGCAACCACTTTCAACAACGCCACTAATGGTCATTTAGTTCTTTGTGTAGCCACAATTTAAACGCATGGATTCGTCGCACACGTGAGGAAGAAGGATCGCTAATCACGGAATAGCAAATACCTGGATTCAATCCAATATCAAATGGCTTAACTAATAAACCTCGTTCAACAAAATCTGCGGAAATGCTTTCCGTCGCTAAACATGCACCATGGCCGCCGACAACGGCGTTGATAGCCATATCAAAAGTACTCACTTCCATCCATTGAAGTGCTTCTCTTTTAGCACTCACCTTTGCACGATGAAACCATTGATCCCAGCTGAAAGAGGCAGAATGAAAATCAATCAGCCAGCAATCGAGCAGTTGTGCTGGACGCTCAAACTGCATTGATTTAGCAAGTTGTGGAGAACAATAAGGAAAAATCGCTTCTTCAAATAGTGTTTCTTGCTCTAAATCAAGGTGCGCAACACTCTCATTTCCCTGCCAAATTAATACATCGGTTTCGGTGTGGCGAATATCGATCGCTTTGACCGTTTGCACTCGAATTGGAACATGTGGGTACTCCATCGTAAATTTCCACAATCGAGGCATCAACCAACGTGTCGAAAATGAACGAGGAGCGCTCACATTGAGTACACCTTCCAAGGGTTCGTTTTGAATTCGATTCAGTCCGGTGATTAAATTTTTAAAACCATCGGTGACATACTTTTGAAGTATTTGTCCCTTGTCGGTTAGCTGCATTTCACGCCCACGACGAATAAACAATTTACACCCTAAGCGCTCTTCCAACTGTCGTAATTTTTGGCTGATTGCGGCTTGAGTGACAAACAATTCGTCGGCAGCTTTACTGTAACTTTTTAGTCGAGATGCCGCTTCAAAGTAGCGAAGAGCGGAAAGATAACGCAGTCGATTGTCCATAAGCTGTACTTATAGTTCCTGTCATAAATTGTTGTTCGTAATAGCCCTTTATTAGCTTGATAATAGTCATATCTAATACGGAATCAAGGTTAAATTGATGCTGGAACGTAGGCAAACCAAGAGAATAAATCTGATTAATCAATTGAAACTTAAGTGTTTTATTATAAGAACAAATAAAAATAGAACTCTGGTTAGCCAGTTAAACGCTTATATTAAAAAAGATATAGGGCTATATACTGAAGCGGAACAAACAACACATTTTTCTAGCTTTTTATAATTTGAACTAATGGGTGGTTAAGCAGAAGTATTACTGGGGCTTGGCAAGCCAAACGCTTGATGTGGGCTTTGCGTCCCCACAAGGGATTTTAGCACTTAGGCGAGCCTCTACAGATGATATTGTTTGGCGTAGGTGGACTCATTTCTGTGACTCAATTGAAAATGCTGGTAGCTTGCTTGGCTCATGTGAATAAGCGACGGCTTTAAGCATTAACGAAATTGCCCAGATCATAGCTATACAAATTGTTACTTTCGCTATCTAATAAGCTTCGCTATCCAATAAAAATTATACCAATGGAGTAAAAACCAAAAGATGGAAATAATCATTGACGATCTATCCGGTGGTGAGGTCATTCAGTTATTGGAAGAGCATCTTGCAGATATGTATGCCACCTCTCCCCCCGAAAGTGTCCATGCGCTTGATGTCGACGGCCTCAAGGCGCCTGAAGTAACATTTTTCAGCGCTTGGTTAGGCAACGAGTTACAAGGGTGTTTGGCCATCAAACAACTTACATCTGAACATATAGAACTAAAATCGATGAGAACTGCTCATTCTGCCAGGAAGTCTGGTGTTGCCAGCAAACTCCTCACTCATGTGCTAAATGTTGCCACTGAAAATGGTTATCGGAAGGTAAGCTTAGAAACGGGTTCACAGGCGTTTTTCAAACCGGCTCGAAGCCTATACGAGAAGTTTGGATTTAGTTATTGTGGGCCTTTCTCCGACTACACAGAAGATCCCAACAGTCGCTTTATGACAAAAGAGCTCGCAGACCAACAGCTATCATAATCAGCTGGGCCTTAAAGTACTTTTTCAATCGTTATATAAACCGGTTAGAGCAGCGGGTCTAACACGTTGCTATTCGTTGATGAGGCAGAACCAGCGTGTGGGGCTCACCTTTCCCGCAACTCAAGTTACGCCCGTTAAGCCCCACCGTAGAAATCACCAAATAAACAAACAACACCTTAGATCCCGCTTAACCAAGCAAGCACAGCGGCCGAACTATCGCCGACGAACTATCCCCGACGAACTATCGCCGACGAATAGGCGATAAACTAGCCACCCAGTGCCGGTCGTTCACCTTGGCACCATGAAAGGCAGTGGCCGCTGGCGTTTTCCTGCAATGGCAAACAAAAGCTGCCGATGCTTCGCTTCACGGCCATGCCAGTTTGGTGACGATATTAATGGTTTAGCTAGAAATCCAGCGTTGTTGATAGCTGGAAGGTTCGCGGTGCGCCCATCGCCAAGCTGGTGAAGTTAGGCTTTGCCCAATACGCCTTGTTGGTCAAATTGGTAACCGCAGCTCGCATGGTTAGTCGACGACCCGATAGCTCGGTGACATAACGTGCGCCGAGGTCGTACACGGTACGGCCAGAAACCGATAGCGAATTGTCTGCACTAAGATACTGCTTGGAAGCCGCGTTTAGATTGGCGGTCAATGTTAGACCTTGCATGCTTGGTATATCCCACTCCGTTCCCAGCTTCGCCTGCCATTTAGGCACGCCCGTTGCCTGTTTGCCCTCATTGGCTTGGTCAGCAGCCTTCATCACCTTTGGATCCGAGTAGGCAATCCCCCCCATCAAGCGTACGCTATCCAGCGGTGAACCGAAGAAACCCCATTCCACTCCGCGGTTACGCTGCTCCCCTCCGAAAGAAAAAACGTTAGAGACGGGGTCGGTATAGCTGCTCGGACGCTCAATTTCGTACAAACTAAGCGTGTGGGCAAATTCACCGAAGTCGAATTTAAATCCAAACTCTTTCTGCTTGGTTTTGAAGGGCGCGAACACTTCACCCGCATTTGCCGCTGTATTGGGTGCCATCGCACCTTGGCTAAGCCCCTCAATATAATTCGCATAAACAGACATTTTCTCGGTGGCTTTAACAAGAACAGCCACTGCCGGCGTGATGGCGCTTTCGTCATAAGCAAGCCCTATCCGCTGTCCGGTTGCACCGTTATAGCTGTCATTGCTCACCTGTTGACGGCGTAAGCCAAGCGTTAGTTGTAGCCGCTCATCAAAAACCGACAATGTGTCCGCTAAGCCAAAGCTGGTCAAGCGAGTATCGGTTTTGGTAAGCGCAGGGATATTGCTAGGACGTTCGACTTCTGGGCCCCATACCGGGTTGTAGATGTTTGTCACCCAAGCATTCGGCAAAAGGTTTCTAAAACCGTTCAACTGATAATCTTCATCGTAATAGGTACTGTTAAGCGCAAACTGATGGCCCACCGGACCCGTTCGAAGCTGACCTTTCAGTCCAATTTCTGCCGACTTTCTCTCCACTTTGTCGGACACGCCACTGAAGTTAATCCGAAAGTCTCCCGCTTCATTAAATACTTGAGCAGCGCCCATATTTGAGTCAAATTCGGTCTTGCTAATCCCCCCAGCCACATAAGCTGTGAGTTGGTCACTTAGATCGTATTCGCTGTGCAGCATGGCACCTTTATCGGTACTTTCATAGAAAGCCCAGGGCGGGTTCCACGAAACATCGGGGCTTGGTGGTGTGGGTACCGCCAAACCGGGGGCTAGAGTGATCCCCCGAGTCAAACCATTCGAGCGCTCCATACTACGATAAAGATCGACCGACAGCCGCGCCCGATCGCCGCGCCAATCCAGCCCGAGTGAAGCTAGCGAGACTTTTTTGTCTTGCGTATTCACCGCAGTATCGCCATCACGATACACACCATTGAAACGGATCCCAAATTGCTTTTTCTGGCCGAAGCGACGACCTAGATCGACATGCCCACCGAACTGCGAGTCAGACATGTAATTAAGCGTAAAGCGCGTTAATGCCTCGTTACCGGCACGCTTGGTGACCAAGTTAACTGCGCCCCCCGCAGATCCCTTCGGCGGCATCCCGTTAAGCAAAGCAGAAGGTCCTTTGAGTACTTCGACACGTTCGAACATTTCCGGCGAATTGCGATAATAGGCCGCCATGCCAGCCAAGCCGTTAATCGTCACATCACCAACGCTGGATGGCAAACCGCGGATCGAATAGCCTTCGTTACTTTCACCTGGGATGCCACTCATAAACACCGTGGGATCGGTTTTAGCGATCACCTCACTAATATCCCTGGCTTGCTGATCTGCGATAAACTGCTCTGTATAGCTAATCGTATTAAACGGTGTATCCATAAAATCTTTGTCGCCGAGCAAACCCATACGACCGCTAGTAGACACTTGTCCTCCGGCGTAGGGGGCTGCCCCAACCACCTTCAGCGGGGATAAAACGGTCACATCTTCAGCAGCACGAGACGAGGTCTGTTGCTTATTGGCATTGGTTTCCTTATCGCTGGTTTGCGCCAGTGCTGGTGATGCCACCACAGTCAAGGCACTGAGCGTGAGCCCGAGTAGCAATTTTTTTTGGTTCAAGACAGCGGGAGAATGAGCGGCAAATATAGAATTTGCAGACGCTGTCTGCCGCACAAGGCCTTGCTTACGATGCTTATATCGACGTTTTGTCATGTCTGACTCCTTTCAAGTTTAAATTGAATTAGCTCACCGCTAGGTGATAAAAATATGCTTTCAAATGAGATTGTTACGCTTTGGGTACGCTCCGCGAGACCCGCTAAAATGACTCAGTTTTGGTAGCCAGCAACGACATCATCGATAATCAGCGCTAAAGAGCTAGGGCTGGCTGCCGTGACATACCAAGCCTCGCTATCGGCAAAAACGACGCGCCCATTTTTCCAAGCATTGGTTTGCCGCAGTAAGGGATTACCGAGCGTCTCGGCGTTCAAAGCTGATCGGTGCTCCATCACGGCGGTGCGATCCACGATGTAGATCACGTCTGGATTGGCCTGCCGGATGAACTCACTGGAAATTGGTTGACCATGTAAGCCGGTTGCGCCCTTCGGGCTGGCCGACTTTACATTCAGCGCATTAAATACAAAGCCGTAGCGGGACTGCACCCCAAAGGAACTAAAAGCGCCGTTGTTGTGTAGCACGATCAAGGCCTTTTCGGGACGACCTTGGATGATGCGCCTAGCCTCTTCAACCTTGGCTTCTAACTCAAGGGCTTTCTGCTTGGCCAGTGCTTGTTTGCCAAAGATTCGCCCCAAGCTCAGAAGGTGTTCCTTAACAACCTCGATATGCCTAACTCGGCTATCCCGATAGTCCACGTCGAAGTGGATGGTCGGGGCGATCTCGCTCAGTTCTTTATAATGCTTGGCCTGTAGTGAAGTGATCAGGATCAGATCGGGCTTGGCCGCATGTACCCGCTCCAGATTGGGCTGAACAATCGCGCCTGTATCCACCACTTGCGAAGCGCTCTTATACTTCGCAAGAAAATGTGGAACAAAATCCTTGGGCATACCTGCAACCGGAATCCCCAATTGATCGAGAAAATCAACTTCATTCATATCTAGAGCAACCACCCGCTGCGGTAACTTGTTGATCACGGTGCTGCCCAGTTGGTGCTGGATCGTAATCGCTTGATAGGCGGGTAACGAAGACTGACTAGTCGCTGCTAACTGTGCACTTTTGGCTACCGATTCTTCGGCTTGCGGCTGGCAGCCCTGTATGGCGAACGTGACGCTCATCAGCAAAGCCAAGGCCCAATGCCTTTGTCGGTGGTTGAAACTCATTTCAGTTCTCCTAATGGGTTAAAGTAGTTGCATAGGCATCCGCGCTCGCTTTGCGCGATCTCAAAATCTAGCTCGTATAGCTCACCCAACCGCGCCTCGGTCACAACCTCCGACACCGAGCCGGAGCAATGCACCGCACCGCCCTTCATCGCCACAATGTGGTCGGAGTAATTGGCTGCGAAATTGATATCGTGTACCACCAAAATGACTGTGCGCCCCTGCTCGTCACATAAACGACGCAGCGCACGCATAATTTTCACGGCATGCTTAATGTCGAGATTATTCAAGGGCTCATCCAGCAGCAGACACGGTGTCTGCTGAGCGATCGTCATGGCTAAAAAAGCCATCTGACGCTGCCCGCCACTGAGTTCGTCGAGATAAGCTTCACGGAGCGGCTCCAACGTCAAGAAGGCGATGGCCTCGTCGATCGTCCGATAATCGTCAGCGTTCAGCGCGCCTCGGCTATAAGGAAAGCGGCCAAAGCCGACCAGTTCCTCAACCGTTAGCCGCAAGTTAAAATCCGGTGACTGGCGCAAGGTAGCGACACGCTTGGCGTAGTCACCAATAGGCAGCTCCGATGCTCGACAACCTTCAATCAAAATATCGCCATGGCTTGGCTTTAGCAGCCGGGCAATCGTCATCAACAAGGTCGTTTTACCCGCGCCGTTGGGGCCGATCAGCGACGTGAGCTGCTGCGCTGGGAAGCGCAGATTTACATCGGAAAGTACGGTTCTGTCACCATAAGCTTTGGAAAGGTGATTAACGGTAATCATGTCGTTCCTCGTTTGCGCATCATCAGCGCCAGAAACCAGACGCCGCATACCAGGTTGACCAAGATGCCGACGGTAGTTCGGTAATTAAAGATGTGTTCAACTGCAAGCTGGGCCAGGATAAATATGCCAACCGCAATCGCGCAGCCAGTCGCTAAGGTAACCCGATGCTTGAAACTACCAGCCAGTGCATAGCTGGTATTGGCAACGAAGATGCCCATGAAGGCGGTAGGCCCAAGCAGACTCGTCGAAACCGCCACCAGTACGGCGATCAAAGCAAGGTAGAGCCGCACCGAGCGCTGGTAATCTACGCCAAGAGATACCGCTTGCTCGCGCCCTAGGGAAAGCACATCCAGCGTTGGCAAGGTCTTAGATGCAACGATCCACACCGCGCCAACCAGCATCAACGCAACCAGTAACTGCTCAGGCTCTGCCTTGCCAAAAGACGCCTGACTAAAGCCGAGCAGTACCGAGAACTCACCAGGGCTGACCTGGAATTGAACAAATAAGGTGAAGGTGCTGATCACCATCGTGAGTACCAGCCCCAACAACAACAGCAAATACACATCATGCTGACCCTCTCGGAATAGCCAGCGATGGATGACCCAGGAGTAGCCGAGCATCAAGCCGATAGATAATAAAAAGTTGCCGTTTGCACCCAGTACCACCAGACTCTGCGTCCCCATGACGAGGATCAGCAGCGATTGAAATAGCAGATAGACCGCCTCGTAGCCCATGGTCGCTGGCGTCAAGATCCGGTTGCCGGTGATGGTTTGGAACACGATCGATGACCAGGCAACACAGGCGCCACCAATCAGCATCGCCACCAATCGGGAGCAGCGCTTAGGAATCACATAATCAAAATCGAGTCCCGAGCGGAAAAACAAGAAGCAGATAGCCAATCCGATGACTATCATCCACACAGCATAGCCAGAAGTGATGCGTTTCATCGCAGCCTCCTGAAGATCAACACCAGAAATAACACGCCACCCACACCGCCTGCGGTTAAGCCAATAGGCACCTCGAATGGGTAGATCAGCACCCGACCGAGAATGTCACAGGCCAGCAACAATGATGCACCGCTCAGCGCAACCACAGGCAAGCTGTGACTGAGGTTGTCGCCATAGTGCAGTGCGACCAAATTGGGAATAACCAGACCAACGAAGGGAATTGCCCCCACGGTAATCACTGTGGCTGACACGGTGACTGCCACCAGCATCAAGCCCAGACTCACCGTGACCGAGTAGTTCAGTCCTAGGCTTGTCGCCATGCCTTCCCCCATCCCCAGCACCGTGAAGCGTTGCGCGTACAGGTAGCTTAATGCCACGATCGGGAGGATCAGGTAGATGATTTCGTAGTTACCTTGAACAATCTTAGAAAAATCACCCAGCAACCAGCCCTGCATACTTTGCAGTATGTTGTTGCGATAAGCATAGAATTCGGCGATAGCACTGAGCACACCGCTGTACATCAAGCCCATCACAGGGACCAGGATCGAGTTTTTGAATTTAATGCGGCGGATAATCGCCACAAAGATCAAGCTTGCTGCGAAGCAAAAGGCCAGCGCGAACAACATCCGCCCTACTGTCCCAGTGTTCGGTGCCACGGTTAATGCCACTAAAATGCCGAGCTTGGCTGCATCCAGCCCACCCGAGGTTGCTGGTTCGACAAACTTGTTGCGCACGATGTGCTGCAGGATCACGCCACAGACCGACAGCCCGACGCCGGTTAGCACCAACGCCGCCAAGCGTGGCAGCCGACTCGCGGTCAAGGTCAGCCAAGTATCACTGGATAGCGAAAACACCTGAGACCATGCCATTTGCTGGGCACCGAGCAGCAACGATGTACCACAAAGTAGGCAGAACACGCCAAATAGGCTGGCACGCATCAGTAATCCACGCCATCTGATGCGGCAGCAATACGCCAACCTTTTGCTGCTTTGCGCTGACCGAGGAACTGCGTGTATTGTCCTTGCTGCTGGCGCAGCTGCAGCGGTGTTCCTTGCTCGACAATCAGGCCCTTTTCCAGTACCACTATTTGATCAGCCATTGCCACCGTAGACAGCTGATGGGCGATCACCAGCAGCGTGCATCGGCCGCGCAGCTGTGCCAAAGCCTCGGCAATCACTGCCTGATTTTCCGCGTCTAGCGCAGCAGTCGCTTCATCGACCAGCAAAATTGGCGCATCTTTGAGTAGCGCACGGGCGATGGCGATGCGTTGTCGCTCGCCACCGGACAAACGCGCCCCGCCCTCACCAACAGGGGTATCCAGCCCTTGTGGTAAACGCTCAATGATCTCGACGACACCTGCCAAGCGCGCCGCCTCGAGTAGCTCTGCATCACTGGCATCGGGTTTGCCAATGCGGATATTCTCAGCAATGCTGCCTATAAATAAGTAGTTGTCCTGAAAGATTTGGCTGATTTGCGCTGTCAGTTGTGTGCTGGACATCTGTTTAACATCCACACCACCAACCAGTACACTGCCTTGAGTCGTGTCGAAGAAACGCGCCACGAGCCGAGCCAGGGTCGTTTTTCCGGAGCCGGATTCACCGATCAACGCGGTCATACTGCCCGCTTCGAGACGAATGCTCACCCCGCGTAATACATCAGGCTCGCCTGGCGCATAACAGAAATGTACTGCTCGCAGTTCCACCGAGGCATCGCGCGGTGTCTGCGATATGTGAGGCTGCGGTAAGGCTTCAACCGCAAACAACTCACCAATCGTATCCAGCTGGCCACGCGCGCTTCGCAACACCTCGCTATAACTGGCCACTTCCAGCAGCGAGTCGATAAAGCGGCTGACCAGCAACAGGGCGACGATGACCGCAGCGATACTGCTGGTTGCCATGCCTCCCTCAAGGTGTCTATTCAACCACCACGATGCTGCGAGCAGTAAGCCGGCAAACACCGCCTGCACGGCCCAAGTATTAAGGACCGTTGACCCGGCCGACAGCCAGATCAATCGCGCTGCCGATTGGCGTTGCTTCTCTAGCGCTTGCTCCAGCAAGCGCATGCCACCACCTTCACCGTTAAAGGCACGTAACACAGACTGAGCTTGAGCAAATTCCACCACCCGCTGGCTCGCATCGGCAAAATGTCGATGAAAGGCATCATCGGCGCGGCGCGAGAGCTTCGCGGTGAGGGCAAGCACTCCCGTCAGTAGTGGCAAGGCCAACAACGCAATCAAGCCCAATGGCCAGTGCAGCATAAACAAAGCGACCACCAGCACCATCGGCGTAACCACGCCAGCAATGACTGGGGTGAACACATGTGCCGGAAGCTGAGCCACGGCCATCATCCCTTGCGTAACAACGTGACTAAGTCGAGCCGTATTCTGTGGCGAGAACCAGCCGACTGGCAATTCTGCCACATGGTTACCGAGGCGATGGCGTGCCCCCCGCAAGATGGCCACCCCCACTCGAACACCAGCTTGCTCCACGTAGCGCCGCAAGACCCAGCAAATAACTAAGCAGCTCAGTAGCACGATTAACCATGGCACCATCTGCGGCACATCGCCGCCCAACAGATGGAGCAGCACCGGCACCAATGCGGTCATGGTCAACCCGCAGAGCACGCCATAAATAACCGCCATCCAAATGTAGCGCCGCAATACCAGAGCATCCTCGCCCAACAACTCAATCAATGTCTTTAACATGGCTGCGCCTCCGATACTGCTGACCCTTGGTAATCGCCTTTAGCCCATAACCGCGCATAGCATCCATCCTGCGCGAGTAGCTGCTGATGGGTGCCTTGTTCGGTAATCGCGCCGTCTTCGAGTACCAAAATCCGATCGGCGTGCATCACGGTGTCGAGCCGGTGTGCGATGACCAGTAAGCTACGGCCCTGCGCGAAGCGTGACAGCGCACTTTGGATCGCCACTTCGTTACTGGCATCAGCCGCCGCCGTTGCTTCGTCGAGCACCAACAGCGGTGGATCGAGTAGCACGGCGCGGGCAATGCTGAGCCGTTGGCACTCCCCCCCGGAAAGCTGAGCATCCTCACCCACGACCGAGTCGTAGCCACGCGGCAAAGCGAGAATACGCTTATGGATGTTGGCGGCCCGCGCCGCGTGTTCAACTTCCTGTTGACTGGCCGCTGGCCGCCCCAGCGCAATGTTATCGCGCACGCTGGCATGGATCAGGTTCACCTCCTGTAACACAAAGCCAATGCGGCGATAGAGTTGCGAAGTCTCGATGTGCCGTAAGTCCACACCGCCAAGGGTGATTCGTCCCTCGCTCGGGTCAAAAAAGCGGAGCAGTAAACGCGCCAGAGTCGATTTACCCGCGCCCGAGGGGCCAACAATCGCCGTGACAGTGCCCGGCTCCAGCGTAAAACTGAGATTCGTCAGAGCCTGAGAGTTCTCCCCATAGCAATAGCTGACTTTCTCGAAGCAAACTTGATGACCGGTCGGGAGCTGCTGCTGGTCCGGTTCCAGCGTTTCCAGCACCGGCGTTTCTAGCAATGCCAGCACCCGCTGCGCAGCCCCCGTGGCGCTGCCAAGATCGTGCAGCAAGGTGTGTAATAGCAACAGCGGCGCGCAGATCCCCGGTGCCACTAAGGCAAACGGCAGCACCTCTACCGGTTCAAGCCAGCCAAGGCTCACAAACACCGCACCAAAGGCCAGCACAATGCCCAACACCGTTACTGGGGCGATCATCGCATGAGCATGAGCCATCGCTGCGACCAGCGGACGGGTGAAACGAACGAAGGCATCGGCGAAGGCATCCACGGCCTCTCGATAACCTGCGTGCGCCTTACCAGCTGCGCCGAATGCTTTCACCACAGGAATACCATTCACAAACTCGACCGTCGCGGCATTGATCCGTGCCAGTCGAGCGACGAACTGCTGCATGTTGGCACCACCGGTTTTCATGGCGAAATGCAAGAATAAGAAGAAGCCCGGAAACGGCAACAGTGCGGCGATGGCCATCCGCCAATCCAGTGCCAACAGATAGATAAGCGAAATTAAAATGGCGCCTACGGCACGCCCGACAGCAGTGAAAAAGTGTGCGCTCAAGCTATGTAGCGTAGCGATGTCGTCTTGCATCGCCTGCTTAACCTCGCCCGACGCTCGGCCTGTAAACCAGCCCAGCGGCACCCGTGTCAAGCGATCGACGGTGGCAAGACGCAAGTGATAGGTAATGCGATTGTCGGCTAGATGGGCGCTGAGCTCAGCAGCAAACAGCAGCGCCATACCGACAAACATGCAGAGCACGCTAATGCTAAGCGTCCACCAAATGTCGTCCTGCGCTTGTCCAGCTGCCGCGATACTCTCATCGCCAAGGACGATCTTAGCGATATTCGCGATACCAGCCAGCGGCACCAACGTCAGCATGCTGCCCACGCCAGCGAGTATCGCGGCCACGGCCAATTGCCCACGAATGGGGCTCAATACTTGGCTGATTGGACTCGCTTCTTTGGTCTTGACTACAGCTACCTTATTCGTGCTCAAGAAATAAAACTCCAATAAATAAAAACAAAACAAGCCCGTGATTCGAGCTAAAAAGACGCGCCATCAACAGGCGTTTTGTTCTAGCCAGCAAGCGGTTTTGTAACAAAAAACCTGATCTTGATCGGCACACCAACTACATACGAATGATAATTAGTTTCATTACTATAAACTAATTATCGAATTAGTTGCAACCACTAAACTAAATAGCTAAAAAATAGGTTAGAATGAGATCGTAGCTACCGCTACGACCGAGGAGCAGAGATGAAATCACCACAACAGCGTGCCACGCGGGGACGCCCACCAACCATCACACGCCAACGAATTGCCGAGGTCGGCATTGAAATAGGCCTGCCAAACATCACTTTTGTCGGTGTTGCGGCCGCCCTAGGGGTGAGTCATATGGCGCTGTACAAGCACCTTCCGAGTTTAGAAGCGCTCAAATCGCTGGTCGCCGAGGAGATAT
Organism: Agarivorans sp. QJM3NY_33; assembly: GCF_050870865.2. Lineage (NCBI taxonomy): Bacteria > Pseudomonadati > Pseudomonadota > Gammaproteobacteria > Alteromonadales > Alteromonadaceae > Agarivorans > Agarivorans sp. QJM3NY_33. The sequence goes on along the minus strand of NZ_CP194039.2, from coordinate 633,789 downwards.
TCAGTCGCTGGCAAATCCCACAACCCGACAACAAACAGCCCGAAGAACTGAAGGACTATCTGATCGCGTTTGCCGCATCAATCCGAAAGTTCATCAAGGCATATCCTGGGCTGGCACCCTATGTGTTCCGTCGGTTGGCGGCTACTCAACCCATGATCACAAAGATCGATGAGCACCAAAACCACATCGCAGGCAGCTATGATCTTTCAAAGGAACAAGCTCGCTGGCTACTCGCCACGGTGGCATTTCACTGCATCGCGGTGTCGGACACGGTATATTCGGTCGCCGATCGAGAACCTATCGAGAATGCAGACCGCGATGCAGAAGAAAGCGAAATGGAGCAAGAACTGATTCGGGGGATGCATGCACTCATCGTCGGTGCTCTGGTGATGCTGGAGAACGGGACCGCAGTTTAAACATGCGCGACCACGGCGCTGGTCCTAAAGGCCATGACATGCCAGGCTCTGGTCGCCCCTAAAGACTGCAATAGCAAGATTCACATGTTTTGCAGCATTAAAATCGGCAATGCTTAGTTAGTGTATTGTCGTGTCACTGGCGGTTTCACGATGAGCTTGAAAGGATGACAAAAATTGGCGCGGCATGTACTTAAGTTGGGGCACCGAGAGTGCCCCAATTGACAATGAGTGACAAATAGAGCTTACCGACTTGAATTCAAAACTATCGCCCGATGCAAGTCAGCACTCACACATGAATGACTCTTCGATGCTCCTTGCTGGTGAACTAAAAGTCCTGATTCAGCAGAGCCGATGTGAAGTCGAGATGATTGAAGCGCCCGCCTAAATCACCTCGACTCTGAGCACAGATCTTCCAGTCGTTTACAAACGCAGCACCGTATCGCAGCGCTTTTCAATCAGATAGGGGTCATGACTAACGAATAACAGCGCACAACCTTGCTCTTTCGCTAAATCAACCAATAGTTCAATCACCTCCTTGGCGATGATCGGATCAAGACGAGACGTCGGCTCATCCGCAAACAAGAATACCGGCTCGAGCAGCATTGCGCGCAAAATGGCAAAACGCTGCAGCTCTCCCCCGGAAACTTCCGTGCTGCGGCGCTCTAAAAGCTCTGGCGCTAAGTTTAATTTACTCATTAAAATCGCAACTCGCTGGCGCTCAATTTGATGAAGTTTAACCAAGTCTTCCAACAACACCCCAAGCGTGACACTGCAAGTCAATGCAGCGGGAGGATCTTGAAACAGCTTCAACCACTGATAAGGTTTAGCCTCTTCACTCAAGCGCTTGACCGAACCTTCAATCGGCTTTAGCAAGCCCAGCAAAGTATCACCTAAGGTGCTCTTGCCACAGCCACTATCACCCACCACGCCCACCACCTCTCCAGAGTGAATGGTAAAGTTGATCCCATTTGACAGCGCAAGGCCATTGCGACCGATCGCTAAACGCTTCGCTTCAAGTACTGGCTTCTTCTCAATCATCGGGTAGTCACGCGCTTTCCAATGACGAGGATCTGCCGCAATCAGTAATTGGGTGTATGCATGCTGTGGATGATTTAAGATTTGTTGCGCACTTCCCTGCTCGACCACCACCCCTTCCTTCATCACAATAATGTCCCCGCCAATCTGACGAGCAACTTCAATATCATGAGTGATGGTAAGCAAACCGCCACCTTGGGCACTGTTCATCAGGACTTGAATAATGTCATCTCGACGACTAACATCAAGCCCCTTGGTCGGCTCATCGGCCAAAACAAGTTTTGCGCCCCCCGCCGTTGCAGAGGTCACAGCTAAGCGCTGTGCCATACCACCAGAGAGTTGTCCTGGCCTTTTTAAAGCACTGCTTTTTAGGCCAACTCGCTCTAAATCTTTTAGCGCGCGATAAAATGCAGCCTCTTCATCTAAATCATGTAAGCACTGGTACACCTCTGACACTTGCTGGTAAGCTGGCATTAAAGGATCGAGGGCACGCCACGGTTCTTGAGGCAGCATAATCACCTCCCTCCCCCATAAGCTTATCAGCGACTTGCGGTCGTGAGTTTGGCCGAAGACCTCAACCTGACCTTGCTGTGACAATTCACTGGGGAGTAAACCAACAATGGCTTGAGCTAATAAACTTTTACCTGAGCCAGTTTGACCCAGAATCGTCACCGGTTTGTCTTGATATAGCTTAAATGACAAGGGCTGCAGCAGCTCTAGCTGTTTTGTTTTAATCGAAAGATCAGTCAGCTGAATTAAGAGGTTCACGACTCGCTCCTGCCAATAAATGAAAACCTAGCACCAATAGAGCGACCACCAGCAGCGGTTGAGCCAATATCCACGGCGCTTCAATATAGAATGGGAATAACTCAACACTCATCAACCCCAGTTCTGCTAGTGGGGGCTGAATCCCAACAGCCACAAAACCAAGTGATGCCATCATTAAGATCGCGTTAGCTCCCCCAAAGGCCGCCATCGTCGAGACCGAAGGTGCAACTGCAGGCCAGATATGGCGCTTAAACTGATACCACTTACCAAAGCCCATCATGACCGATACTTGTCTTTGTGGGCTATCCATTAAGGTTCGAGTAATGGCCCGTGTCACGCGATAGTACTCAAGCCATTGAACCAATGAGATGGCAAGGTACATCACCAAAAACGAACCCGGAGCTATCGCGGACAGCAATAACACAAGTACCAAGCCAGGTAGAGCCAGCAAGATATTCACTAAAATATCCAGGCCTTGTTCAATACGTCCCCCCGCCCAAGCGGCGCAAACCCCCAGTGTTACCCCCAAAATTGAAGCGCTAAAGACACACAGCAGCCCCAGCGTGAATGACAGACCAATCGCACTGGCTAAACGCGTCATCATGTCTCTGCCAAAATGATCGGTGCCCAACCAATGCTCAGCATTAGGATAGAGTAAACGACTGGAGAGGTTTTGTTCATCAATACTATAGGGAGATAAGCCCCCCACCAGTATCGAGAAAATAAACAAGCCCAGTAATATCATTAAGCCAATCTTTTGATTGATATTAAATTGCTTCATCATTTTTCTTTTAAGCCTCTGGGATCAATCCAATAACACAGCACATCAATCAGGCTGTTTAGTACAACAAACAGAACTCCCATTGTCAGCGCACAACCTTGGATAAGCGGTATATCTCGAGCAAAGATTGCATGCGCAAGTCCATGCCCAATTCCGGGCCAAGAGAACAGAGATTCGATCATCACAATCCCTTCGATCACACTCACTAACTGAATGCCGATAAAGGCAACAATTGGCAGCGCCATATTTCTCACCCCATGGCGGAAAAAGGTTTGCCCTTCGCTTAAACCCTTTACCCGAGAGAACTGATAAAAAGCCGAACCAAGCACCTGACCAACACTGCGGTGAACCACTCGATTTGATACGGCGGCCAAGCTGATCGCCAAGGTAAGACTTGGCAGAACAAGGTGTCGCCAAGTACCAAAACCAGCAACCGGTAATAAGGGCCATTCAATCGCCAACAACAGAAGCAGGATCAGGCCCAATACAAATACTGGCATCGCACGAGTGAAAGTAGAGAACCACACCACCAATAAATTCAATACACCGCGCTTTTTCGCGAATACTTCCTTGGCGGTTAAAGTGCCTAAAGGCAGCGCAATCGCCACTGATAATGCAATGCCAAAACCAGCAAGCAGTAATGAGTGCCCCAATTGATGCAGTACCGTTTCACTCACAGGCAAGCCACTCACCAGTGAATTGCCTAAGTTGAACTGCATAAGGTCTGATAACCAACTGAGGTACTGACCAAACCAAGCTTGATCCAGATTCAATTCTTGGCGAACAAGTTCTGCCGCCGCTGAATCAACATTATCTTGCCCGTAACGGCTGGCCGCAATTCGATAGACCATGTCTCCCGGTAAACTGCGCATTAAAATAAAGGTCAGTGTACCGACCCCCCAAGCAACCAAGATCAATTGATATAAGCGCTTCTTAGCTAGATCCCACAACATGACTTGCTTCCCTATTGCTCGAAGTACATCTGATTAATAAAATAATTGCGCTCAAAAGGGTCAAACTTAAAGTGCTTCACTCGTGTATTAACCGATGTATATTGGCTGTAGCTTGAAATGGGTAACACCGGTGCATCTTGATAGATTGCTTGCGCAACCTTCTGACTCAGCTCAAATGATTGCTCAGCGTCATTTGATTCAAGCAGCTTAGCAATCGCGCGGTCTACACCTGGGTTACTCCAATTCATGGTTCCCCAATCTCCCCCTCCATTGGCAAAGTCACTACTGATAATCGGCAGCGGATCGGCACTAAAACCGAAGTTACGTGCGATAAGCGCCATTGCTAAGGAACCATCCGTATGGCCTGCGGGGATCATGCTGGAGTTGGTCACATCGACCTTAAGCGCGACCCCCAATTTGGCCCATTGCGCCTGGATCACGGTGGCAACCAAGGCTAACTCTGGGCGATCTGCGTAAGTCATCATGGTTAGTTTAAATGGCTGACCAGCACGCTCTAATAAGCCTGACTCATTCCGTTGCCAGCCCAATTTTGCCAATATCGCCTGTGCTTGCTCTAAATGGTATGGATTGTTATCAATACCTTGAATAAACCACTGTGACATAGAGCTGGGCATCAGCTGCGCAGTCTCTGAACCTTCTGCATGCAGTACATTTTTAGCAATTGCGGCTCGATCCAACGCCATGCTCAGCGCTTGGCGAGCCTTCGGATCCCGCAGGAATGGATGGCCCGCATTGAGCTTTACAAACATGGTTCGTGGGATCAGGTTATGATGAACCTTAACTTCACCACTGCCTTCAAGTTGAGTAAGCATCGAAGGGTCTAAAGTGAACACAATATCGGCTTCTCCCGATTTTGCTTGCAAAATTCGGCTCTCGGCACGATGACCCGTTAAGTAGCTTACAAAACTGATCTGTGCCTTCTGCCCCCAATACCCAGCAAATTTTTTCACCATCAGTTTATGAGGTGGTGAAAAGCTCTCCATTTGATAGGGACCTGAGCCATAAAGCGCATCAATCGTCCCATCAGGCTTGTAAGATTTTTCAGATAAAATGGCATTGGAGTAGTTGGTGAGCAAAGCAGCAAAGGCGGCATAAGGCTTGGCTAAGTCAATTTTGACTTCGTTACTTTTCACTGCGCTAATATGCGTCACTTGAGCTTTATTCAAACTGCCGTGCTTCTGCTGTGCATAACGAAGAGAGCGCACCACGGCTTGCGCGTCGAGTTCGCTTCCGTCGTGAAATTTCACGCCTTTACGCAGAACAAACTGCCAGCTCAAACCATCATCACTTCTTTGCCAGTGTGTTGCCAAACCAGCTGTAAGAGTGCCTTGAGCGTCTACATTGAGCAGCGTTTCAATCACTTGCAGACGCGTTAAAATGTAGCCTTGTTTAGAAGGATCTAAGCTAGAGATCTCCCAAGGGCCACTAATCGACAAGGTATTAGTTTTATTGGCTACAATTAACTCTGCTGATTTTTCAGAGCTGGTAAATGTAGTGATGGCAATGATTGCTGCGACAATAAGCATGGCAGACAAAAGGCCAAGTTTACGTTTCTTGTGTCGTACATAAGATATTTCGGTCATAACAAATCCTAACGTGTTTAATTTAACGCTATATAAATGAATATTTTTTAAGTGTTCTCGAGTGAGAAAAAGTTAGGCCGATGGTGGTGGGGAACGAGTTCGTGGAAGCTCTTTATAACAAACCACTGCCTCCAAGGTATTAAACCGAAGGAAACATTGGCCACGATCTAAACAAGGCTCTGAATCGATAGTGCAGCTTAAGGCATTCTGTATCGCATCATAAATTTCACACTGATGATTTTCATGAACATCATGGTCCACCTCCATTGCATGGACAAGTGAAAGACTACTCAGCCCAATAGGGAGTATGAGCATCACGAGTAATAGCAATTTATTGAGTTGGAACTTGCTGAAATTAAACACGATAAATACAATGGAAGAATATAAAAATGTTATACTATAACATTTTGAACTAAATCACACCTAACAGATACAATTAATGGTATGCAAAGGTAAGACAGCTAGCATTTGATACACTAAATGGCTATTTGAAAGAAGTGTCTACAGAAGAGGAGCAACCACTCTTCGATTATTTTCGCTCCACATATCCCAAATAGTAAGCTGTCTAGAAAACTCGTCCATTGAAGTTCCTGATTTACTGAATACCAATCTATATAGTCCAAATATTTTGGATAATACCAAGTGGATCAGTTTTGCATGCTCGGTGACCTACGCAGGGCCCCCGCAGGCGCTGGCCCCTCGTGAGCACCAGCCAGCCCATGCTTTGAATGTTTTTGTTTCCTGTGAAGTTAAGTGCAATGAATAATAGTTTTATGCGACTCCTGTGAGGGTTAACGCCTCGCATAAGCTAATGTTGGAAGGCTTGGGCTTGCTCTTGAATGTTACGAATGATTCCCTCTTTTTCCATCTGTTGCAACGCGGCTGTAAGGGGAGCGACCAAGTGTTTATTCTTGACGTGAAGGTAATGAAACGATTGAATTGAAACTAACGCTGGCTCCAAAATAACCAATCCTGTCAGCCCTAGTTCTTTCAGTGTCATCAATCCTGTAGCACGTGATGTCACCACGACATCACTCCTTCCAGACTCAAGTTTCCCAAAGGCTTGCCTATATGTCTTCACTGCTTCCGATATTGTCCCTTCAACAAGGTTTACTTCAATCAACTTGATCCCACGTAAATAACCCACTCGGTAAGGAAGGAGGCTTTTCCAGCCGTCGACCAGGAATCGCTTATCTTTTGTAATCGCCACAAAATCAGTCACCGAGATGGGGACTGGGAGCCTGAGTAGATTGGGATATAAGTGCTCTATCCCTGCCTTGCGGAACAGCTCTCCATCCACATTACCATCATTCGCGCTCCGAAGGGCTCGATCGCCGGGGAGTGGTCGTAACACCATTGTGATACCAATTCGCCTGTAGGCCTCCATCATCACTTTCTCGGCAACGATTTTAGTGGCATTTTCACCCAAGAAGGTCGAAATAACGACTTGTTGCGCGTGTGCAACTCCAGCGCTTGTCAGTAGAACACTCACCACAGCAATGACCAACAAGTGATATTTCATGAGCATATCTCTTTTTTTATTTGCATTGTTTATCGTTCGCGCTGGTACGAATTGGTATAGACACCAGCTCTTCCCTATATAGTTAATAGTTCATTCCAAGCAGAAATTCCTTGTTTACTTTTTAGCGTTTAACAAATGCAACTGACTTCCATTTACTGGTAAGGCCTGAGAATCCTAGCCACTTTCTAGGTTCTCAGACAACTGTTGTTTACATCCCGTAACTCGACATTGGACAGAAGACTTGTTAGTGTAAAAGCGCTATTTGCTGATGTTCGGATTAGGATTTGTAGGGGTAACGCTGCCATTAACTTTGCAGCAAGTTGAGTATGTGGTCAATGACTGGCAAAATACCATTTTTTCCTATGGAACATAATGTTATGTTAAAAAACTTGATGCCACTCGGAAGTGTGTTACTAGTGGCAGCTTGCAGCACAAATCCGCTCAAACAACAATCAGCTAACTATCAGCTTCACGTGACATACCATACAGCGGTCAACGAATTACCACTGCCGAGAATGGAAACAAACACGATTATTGACGTTAACACTATAAACCTGAAGCCAAGTAGCCCAAACAGTAATTCAGTTCAGACCCTTGGTGGGTTCGATTACGCCGTCAAATGCAACGAAGCAAAGTCTCAGTGTTGGCATAGCCACGTATACCCTACCTTAGAGTATCGAGTGTTAGATCAAGGAGACAGCTCTCTACTTGTGAAGGGACAGTTTATATCTCAAGCTGGCAGAGAGATCGTGTCTAACGATAGCGGTAGCTATGTCAAATTAACAATTGATAAAGATGTTCCTGTCTGGATTGAAGGTACCGAAGTAATTCCTTTTTCTTTATCTACGGATAGCTTTGAACCGCTGCAACTTGAAGCTCCAACAGGCAACAAGATTACCTTAAGAATAGATAAGATCGAGCACTAAAGGCACCTCCCCTAATAATAGGGAAGGACTGTATAGAACAGTTAACGCCCGCATAAGGGGCTGCAAAACTTAAGCGGTGATTGGTTAAACTTTGGGCGAAAGCACCAAACTAATCGCCGCGTAGTTTTGGTGTCCCAGCGAGCCTGCGAGCGACTTGATGCGTTTGTTATATTTACGGCCCTAATTGGAGCAACTGAGGAGAAAAATCGAATCTTTCAGCATGCTGAATTTTGACTTTATCTTCATTATAGGTAGTTGCATTACCTTTTTCTCCTACGGATCGAAAGATTATGCCGTGCGACAAGTAGTAATTGTAGTAACCACCTTTTATCAGCAACACACTAGGATCTTCCGTATAGCGGTACAGAGGCACTTCATTTGTCTTTTCCCAATTCTCTACTCTATTAGGTTTTTTACCCCTTTGACAGCGCCAGTAGATCATGCCGTCTTTGTATACAGAATAAGTTGGGTTGTATTCAGTATAGGTTGGTCTACCGCCTCTTTTTATCTGAGCCTTAGTCAAGGTGTAACATTCGTTAAGATCTCGTATAACTATTTTTCCAAGGATGACCTTGGAGCCATAAAACGAGCAATAAGCCTCAGCCTTACCACTATAGAGTTTTACAACATTCCCATGTTTCGACACATGATAACTAAATTCTGAACTTACATGTCCTTGAAGCATATGACAAACTGATATCCGCTCTTTCCTTGTTGTGTCATTATCAATCTCACGAAAGATCAAAGGGTCGTATTTTTGACCACCAACAAGCAACTTAAGGAGCATTATTCCTCCAATAATAATGGTCCAAACTTTCAATCCACTGTTGATGGCTCACCCCGTAAATATAACGCTAAGTAGGAAGCACGTGCTTCCTATCCCATTCAATGAGCACGCCTCCTGTCACAGAAAGCGTGACCTAGCGCAAGGTCGCTAGGCTGTTCATGCTCTCTCTTTAACTTATTGTCTAGTTTCAGGTTTTCTTTTAATTTTATCAATAGTCAGTATTCAAATTTTATAAACAAAATAAACTAGACACCCATTCTAAAAACAAAAATCTTTCACACTCCCGATAGCCAAGATTACGCTTTTAAATCCCATCATCTTCGCCGAGTAGCGCAAATGAACAAGGGAGCAAAGTTGAAGTCTGTTTGAGCGTAGCAAGTTACTTCAACGCCCTTGTGAGTGAGCAACGGAGGATCTAAGAAGGTGCTGGGTGGCCTTTCTTTTGTATACTTTTCTTTGGCCAGCAAAGAAAAGTATATCGCCGTCAGGGCGAAACCCTCACTAACAGATCTATCCAAAACTAAATGATAAAAACGAGACTAACAGCTCCCACAATAGAATAAACTAGACAATAGAATAAACTAGACACCCATTCTAAAAACAAAAACCTTTCACTCTCTCGATAGCCAAGATTACGCTTTTAAATCCCATCATCTTCGCCGAGTAGCGCAAATGAACAAGGGAGCAAAGTTGAAGTCTGTTTGAGCGTAGCGAGTTACTTCAACGCCCTTGTGAGTGAGCAACGGAGGATCTAAGAAGGTGCTGGGTGGCCTTTCTTTTGTATACTTTTCTTTGGCCAGCAAAGAAAAGTATATCGCCATCAGGGCGAAACCCTCACGAACAGATCTATCCAAAACTAAATGATAAAAACGAGACTAACAGCTCCCCAAAAAATAAGTTAACTCATTTTGGGGCAAAGGCACGTTAGTGTTGCGATAACTCGACAAAACTATTGGTTAGTCATCATTCTTCATTCGATGCATGCTTACCCAGCACGACATACATGACCTTGCCGACCTTCACATTCTTAAAGCTTATCTTGCAGCATGTATTACCCAAGGGCTTACAGCGGGTGAGAGATTATGGTTTCTTACGGGGTAACGCCAAACACGTATTGCGGCGCATTCAATTAGCACGATTAACTTTGACGCTAGCAAACTTAAAGATGTTTTTATTCGGTGAGGGTTTTCGCAAGCTTCTGATGTACATAAAAATACCCATGTGCAACAAACCTTAAACCAAGATACCTTATGTCAAGGTATGGGGCAAATTTGTCACACTATGGGTAAATTATGTCACTCTATGGTTCCAGCGACAAAAAGCCCCGTACGACGGGGCTTTCAGAGCTAATAACTATACAACAATTCCAGCCTAGAACGGAATATCGTCATCGAAATCCATAGGTGGCTCGTTAAACTGTGGCGCAGGCGCGGCTTGCGGTGCAGGCTTAGCCTGTGGCTGAAAACCACCTTGTTGCGGCTGAGGAGCCTGTTGCTGTGGTGCCTGTTGCTGTTGTGGTGCTGCTTGTTGGAAACCATGAGGGGCCGGAGCAGGCGCAGCTTGTTGTTGCTGTCCACCCCAGTTATTTTGCTGCGGTGCTTGTTGCGGTGCGCCGCCCATGGATTGCCCCTGCCCACCTTGACGACCACCGAGCATTTGCATCACGCCATTAAAGCCCTGTACAACCACTTCGGTCGAATAGCGGTCTTGACCATTCTGATCTTGCCACTTACGGGTTTGTAATTGACCTTCGATATAGACTTGTGAACCTTTACGAAGATACTCGCCAGCTACTTCGGCTAACTTGCCAAATAGCACCACTCGGTGCCATTCGGTACGCTCTTTCTGTTCACCGGTTTGCTTGTCTCTCCAACTCTCTGAAGTAGCAATGGTAATGTTGGCGACGGCCCCTCCGTTTGGCATAAAACGAACTTCGGGATCCTGTCCCAAGTTACCAACCAAAATTACTTTATTAATGCCCCGAGTGGCCATGTATATCGCTCCTATAATCTATCTGTTGTGGCGAGAAAAGACCCGCTATAATACTAGGCTGCACGCAGCAAATCCAATGCTCTAGCCAATTCAAATTCTTTTGTTTTTACTTTTAAGTAAACAGTGTTGTCTTGTGCGATCACCACCGCCTCTACAACCCCCGGTAAAACCTGAAGTTTTGCCAATAAATGAGCAGGTTGTTGGCTTGATGATATCGCCAAGGAATAATTTTTTATACCTGCCTGCGCACGCATTCCTAAACTGACCAGTAGCCAAATCAACAATACTGCGATAGAAAACAAACTCACCGCATGCATGCCACCCGCCATATATAGCGCACCAGCACTACTACCACCAATAAATGCACCCAAAAACTGGCTGGTGGAAAAGACCCCAAGCGCCGCGCCTTTGTTCCCCGGCGGTGCCAGTGTTGAAATCAAGGCGGGTAGGCTGGCCTCTAAATAATTAAAGCCAATGAAAAATATCGCCAATACCAACCCTAATAAACCAACCGATTGAAAGTCGACAAATAACAAAGCATTCGCCAACAACAATAAACAAATGGCAAAAATAAAATAACCTCGTTGCTGATTGCGCTTCGCCGAAATAATCAGTAGCGGCACCATAAGCACAAACGATACCAGTACCGCTGGTAAATAGACTTGCCAATGATGAGCTGGGGCTAAACCGGCATTCACTAAACGTAGTGGCATCACCACAAATAACGCGGTCATCACCAAGTGTAAGCTAAACACGCCCCAATCCAAGCGCAATAACTGAGGGTTACGTAACAATCCTAGCATTTGCCGCAGGTTAACACTCACTTCACCGCTGGGCGCCTTCACTTCTGCGTTTGGCACTACAAACTGCACCACCAACATGGCCAACACCGCCAAACCGGCAATTAACCAAAATAAACCCGACAGGCCGAGGGAAGCAGAAATGACCGGACCTAGAACCAAAGAGGCCGCAAAGGATAAACCAATACTCACCCCTATAAAGGCCATCACTTTGGCGCGTTGCGTCTCGCGACTCAAATCAGCAGCCAAAGCCATCACGGTACTGGCAATCGCGCCCATTCCCTGCAAGGCTCGCCCAAGCGCGACACCATGAATAGATTCTGCAAGCGCTGCGACCACCGAGCCCAAGGCAAACAGACTCAGACCCATGAAAATGATCGGCTTTCGACCAAAGCGATCCGATAACCAGCCCATAGGGATCTGGAACAGCGCTTGGGTTAAACCATAAGCACCAATGGCAATCCCCACCCATAGCGGAGAGAAATCTGTTAACTGTTGGCCATATACGGCTAACACTGGCATCAACATAAACAAGCCAGCCATGCGTAAAGCAAATAGCAAAGCTAAGGAATATGCGCCACGTTTCTCGGTGTTATTTAAGTGTTCTTCTACAGCCATACCCATCAAATATTCACCAATAAAGAACCGGTAATGCTACCACAAGCACTCTGGGTCAAACCAGCTTAAGATTGTCACCCAGTGTGAATAATTATCCTTAGGATCTACTACGCAATTATCTCAACAATATGTAATACTGGGCGATTTAGCGCAGCATTTATCAGGTAACAATGGACAGTATCGATATTCGAGGTGCCCGCACCCATAATCTGAAAAACATTTCTCTCACTCTTCCTCGTGACAAGCTAATTGTGATTACTGGTTTATCGGGTTCGGGTAAATCTTCCCTCGCCTTTGATACGCTTTATGCCGAAGGGCAGCGACGTTATGTCGAGTCTTTATCCGCTTACGCCAGACAGTTTTTGTCACTGATGGAAAAGCCCGATGTGGATCATATCGAAGGGCTATCCCCGGCGATTTCCATTGAACAAAAATCGACCTCGCATAACCCACGCTCTACCGTGGGCACCATTACCGAAATCTACGACTACTTGCGGCTATTGTATGCGCGAGTGGGTGAGCCTCGTTGCCCTCATCATCATCAACCCTTAGCTGCGCAAACCATTAGCCAAATGGTCGATAAGGTATTTGAAGAACCCAAAGACAGTAAACTGATGTTGCTGGCGCCAATTGTGCGCGACCGTAAAGGTGAGCACCTTAAAACGCTGGAGAACCTCGCTGCACAAGGCTTTATTCGCGCCAGGATCGATGGCGAGGTCTGTGACTTAAGTGATCCCCCAGATCTGGAGCTACATAAAAAACACAATATTGAGGTGGTGATCGACCGCTTTAAAGTTCGTGTCAGTGAGGATTTAGCCCAGCGCTTAGCTGAATCCTTCGAAACTGCCTTAGAGCTTGCCGACGGCACGGCAATTTTGGTGGACATGGACAGCGGAGATACCCGCCAACTATTCTCGGCAAACTTCGCCTGCCCAGTGTGTGGCTACAGTATGACCGAATTAGAGCCGCGAATTTTTTCTTTCAATAACCCCGCTGGCGCTTGTCAGGTCTGTGATGGTTTAGGCGTTGACCAGTTCTTTGATGATAACAAAATCATCCTCAACCCCAAACTCAGTTTAGCGGGTGGCGCGATCCGTGGTTGGGACAAGCGTAATTTCTATTACTACCAAATGTTAAAGTCACTGGCTGCACATTTCGAGTTTGACTTAGAGCTGCCCTTCGACAGCCTCAGCGACAAACATAAAAAGTTAGTGCTACATGGTTCCGGTCGGACCAGCATCGAATTTAAATATATGAATGACCGAGGGGATGTCACGGTGCGCAAGCACCCCTTCGAAGGCATCATTCCAAATATGCGCCGTCGCTATAAAGAAACCGAGTCAAATGCGGTTCGCGAAGAGTTAGCTAAGTTTATCAGTAACCAAGAATGTCCTGGCTGTGGCGGCAGTCGACTCCGCGAAGAAGCGCGTAACGTGTTTATTGGTAGCACCAACCTGCCCGAAGTTAGCCGCAAATCAATTGGTGAAGCGATGACGTTTTTCGGCTCACTGGAACTGGTGGGGCAACGCGCGCAAATCGCCGACAAGATCCTTAAGGAAATATGTGAGCGTTTAAATTTCTTAGTCAATGTGGGGCTTGATTATCTTTCCCTCGAGCGCAGTGCCGACACCCTATCAGGGGGAGAAGCTCAGCGAATTCGCCTCGCCAGTCAAATCGGAGCAGGTTTAGTCGGCGTAATGTATGTACTCGACGAGCCCTCTATCGGCTTACACCAGCGTGATAATGAGCGCTTACTTGCTACCCTGAATCATCTGCGGGATCTGGGTAATACCGTGATTGTAGTGGAACACGATGAAGACGCGATCCGCGCCGCCGACTACATCGTCGATATCGGCCCAGGGGCGGGTGTGCATGGCGGTGAAGTGGTGGCGCAAGGTTCGATACAGCAGATCCTCAACACTCCCGATTCTCTCACCGGTCAATATCTGAGTGGTGTCAAATCAATTGCAATTCCTAAGCTCCGCCACCCAGCAGGAGAAGACTGGTTGAAACTCAACGGAGCCAGCGGCAATAACCTAAAAACCGTCGACTTAGCGATCCCTCTGGGCTTGTTAACCTGCATCACAGGGGTATCCGGCAGCGGCAAATCAACCTTGGTGAACGATACACTCTATAAAATCGCCCAAAAAGAACTCAATGGCGCAGCGGGTGAAGACATCGCCCCCTACCAAAACATTGAAGGCCTCGACAAACTGGATAAAGTGGTGGATATCGATCAAAGCCCGATTGGTCGTACACCTCGTTCGAACCCCGCCACTTACACCGGTATTTTCACCCCGATTCGCGAACTATTTGCGGCGACTCAAGAATCTCGCTCTCGAGGTTATAAGCCTGGACGGTTTAGCTTTAACGTAAAAGGAGGCCGTTGTGAGGCCTGTCAGGGCGATGGCGTCATTAAAGTAGAAATGCACTTTTTACCTGATGTCTACGTTCCTTGTGATGTTTGCAAAAGCAAACGCTATAACCGTGAGACCTTGGAAATCAAATACAAGGGTAAAAACATCCACCAGATCCTCGATATGACGATAGAGGAAGCCCGGCCATTTTTTGATGCCGTCCCAGTCATCGCCAGAAAGCTACAAACGCTAATTGATGTCGGGCTGACCTACGTCAAACTAGGGCAATCGGCAACCACTCTATCGGGCGGTGAAGCTCAGCGAGTTAAATTAGCCCGAGAATTAAGCAAACGTGATACCGGACAAACCCTTTATATCTTGGACGAACCAACCACTGGCCTACATTTCCATGATATTCAATTACTGCTGGACGTGATCCATCGTTTACGCGACCACGGCAATACGATTGTGGTGATTGAACACAATTTGGATGTGATCAAAACCGCCGATTGGATCGTCGACCTTGGTCCAGAGGGAGGCAAAGGGGGAGGAGAAATTCTTGTTGCAGGCACACCGGAAAAAGTGGCCCAAGAGGCTCGCTCACATACCGCTCGATTCTTAAAACCGATGCTCGCCGGGCATTAAGCCAGAGGGTGGCAACACCCTCCATTTTCAAGGAAGCAAAATGTCGTCTAAGTGGACTCTCGAAGCTTGTTTTAGCTATGTGTTTGCCGTATTGATGTTCATTGGCATGCACTACTTCCAGCACAATCAAGGTGGCAGTGGCTTAGAGCTTCCTTTTAACTTAGTGGTATGGTGCTTCACCAGTCTGCTAATTGGCTTGGGTTTACTCAAAGTCAGTCATTCACAGCGTTTACGCTATAACCGCAGCTTGCTAGTGATGCTGTTCAGCACAATATTGTTATGGCTCCCCTTACTCTATCCTAATGCTGAATTTGGCGAGTTTGCAATAGACCGACTCCTCGGCTTAAGCGCTGGCATACTGATTATCTTTTCGATAATGCAACTGGAACTGAGTCGCCAGCACTGGCACCACATTCTTTATTTTATACTCGCAGGCGTACTCATCGAGAGTATCTATGCACTGGTTCAGCTCTACCTACTGACCCAAGGTAACTGGGTCGGTTTTAATGTGAATGCCACCAGAGCAGCCGGAATATTCCAACAGCCCAATGTATTAGGAACCTTTGTTCTATTTGGTTTGTTAGCCTCGGCTTGGCTAATTTCAGAAAAGGCTGTGCGTAGCAAACTACAACAAATTATCGTGTTTGGCTGTTGCTTTTTTGCCGCGTGGGCAGCCATTGTGAGTGGCTCAAGAACGGTGTTGATAGCGCTATTCGCGCTGTTACCTCTATTGTTTCCTTACCTCAAAAATTCCGCAGAACCGCATTTATTACGAGGCTGGTTAATCTGCATCGCCCTCGGCTGTTTAGCACCGGCGCTACCAGAATTGTTGAATGATGGTGTCGCGCGCGACGCTATTGGTGGAGAAACCACCGCTTACCGAGTCACGATGCTTAAGGTGAGCTGGGAACTATTTAAACAACAGCCGTTCATGGGTTGGGGTTACGGTGCTTATGATGGCATTTATCATAATGCGCAAGCGGCATTTAACGCGCAAGGTCTTATCAAGGGCTACCACTTCAATGTTGCTCATCCACATAATGAAATTGCTTATTGGGCCGTAGAAGGCGGATTACTACCACTACTCACCTTGCTATTTCTGGCTGGCTACTTTATCTATAGCATCTTTAAGCAAACATGGACCAAAGCATGCTTTCATCTCGGACTGCTCTTTCCTTGCCTATTACATACCATGACCGAACTGCCCTTCTATCATTCTGCAATCGTTTGGCTACTCTTCTGCTTTTTTGTAAGTAAAATCGCGACCGAAGCAGAAGGCCTTTGCACAAAGCCTTTCCCTGCCAAATTTGCGCCAAAGGTATTTGCTGGATTAATTCCGCTGTTTACCATCTTATTCATGCTCACCGGCTTACAAACCATTCACCATATCAGTACTTTCGAACGAACTGGCTCAAGTGATGTCAGCTTACTTGAGGGGATCATTAATCCTCTGCCCATGCTCAGTCGTTACGAATTTGATGCGATGACCTTCCGACTCAATGCTGCCAGTAAATTGCATTTAAGCGATGAGCTTAAAAATTATTTAAGCTGGTCAGACTCGTTAATGAGACGAAAAACTCGAACCGAAAACTACTACAACAGGATCCAAGCGTTTAAAGCACTAGGCCTCACCAAACAGGCCGAGCAAACATACCAACAAGCCCTATTTATTTATCCAGATACAGAGCGGGTTTCTTTTCGCTACATCTTTGCGATGAGAACCGGAGAAAAAGCGCTACAAGCATATTTAATCTGGAATAAACAACAGCTGAAAGACAAGCCAGATGCAGCGTTGTATATCCATCAAATTAATGGATTAGTGCTTTTAGGACGGATCGATGAAGCACTTCGAGTGCAACAACAAGCAAGCCAACGACTACCAAACGAATTGAAGCTGCGAAACATTCCAAGCCTAAAGCCTTATACCGAGCCAATGGGTTCATCATGACCGCCGCTCAGGGTTGATGGTTACGCTCATAAAAAGCATGTCTGCTGGCGTTGTTAACCGCAAGTGAGTGGAAAAGTCATTTTGTGAAATATGCGCAAGCGGGAAAATGGGAACCTAGATGCAAGATAAAAAAACTCAGACCTATCAGAAAAGCAGGTCTGAGTTTATGTTCAGCTCAGCCTTTGATGAGGCTGAACCAATGGCGTAAAATAACTAGTTAAAGTAGTACTTGGCCGCTTCAAAACCTTCTTTACCCCAAATTTGCTCAACAAACTCAGGATGATCGATGAAAGGATTACGGTTCCCTTGGAACTCAAACACTTTCTCGTTACGGTCTTTCTCTCTTTGACTAACCGGATCTTGTTGATGCCAGCGCATCATCATTTCCACAAACCAACGACGATAAACCTGGTCAGAGCTATTTTGCTCAAACACCGCGTAGGTCTCATCGCTTTGCTCGTACCAGTCATCACTCTGGTTGGCGACGTTGATCACATCTTCATAACGAGTCGCCATATAAAAATAAACTCGCGCAATATCCCCTTTAAATTCATCAATGGGTTCAAACACCGCTTGAGTATAACCCAGCTCATCATGCCCCATACCGCGCTTCGAACCATTTTCAGAAGTGAAATTCACGGTAGACGGATCCACTTCACCGTAAGGTAGGTTGCCACGTATCCCATTAACGTAACCATCGGTTGCATACAAATTATTTACATCGGAATACATCGGATAACCGTCATCAAACCAGCTTTTGGGCATCACATGCTCACGGTTATAACAATCGCCTTCACCTTTATAATTACCACACTGATCGTCACCAATGGTGTAATTGTATGGATCAGCGCCATTTGGCACCTCTGAATAGATATCTAGAATTGAAGCATCTTGCTCATAATACTTATCTTCTGAGCCACCTAGCGCAAAAAAGTCCCAGACGCCGCTATAACTCTGCTGGTTGTAGCCTTGTTTGATAATGCGATGCAAGGCGGTTTTGAGTAAGTAACCATCGAGCAAATCGGCATCGGCATAGTAGCCACTGAGTTCTTGCTGATAAGTATTTTGGTAATCGCCTGCTACAAAGGTTTGACTCAAGAGGTCGGTAAACTCACCAAAGTCGCCGTTATCACTAAGAATAAGCTGATTAGCCACATAGAGTTCAATATTACCTTCACCGTAGGAACAACAAAGCCCATCGTTCCCGGCATCTTTAAAATCGATTCGGTAACCACCGGGGTCAAAACCAAGGTCGATGTCATAATGGGTACTATTCTCGTAACCACTACCAGAGGCCACCACTTCTAGACGACTGTTGGTAATCGTCCAACTCAACTCCGATGCATTGCGGTCGGTATTGATGACCAAACGAGCATCAATTTTACTTTCTTGGTCGTTAGACCCGCAGCCTGCGAGTAATAGCGGTGCTGCAACTAAAGCTATTTTAAAAATATTCATAATCATCCTTTCCAGCAGTAAACAGCAGAACTGTTTACTGCATTATTCCTTATGATTGGAGCGAAGCGGTTCTGCGTCGAAAAAGCAGTAAACTCAACATGCTTAGCAATACCCATGGGCCACTAGAGCCTGCACTGGAACGTTCACCAAAACTACCCGTTTCGGTGACCGTTGAATGTTGTTCTGTGACCTGTGCATCGCCGTAATAACTCTCTGCCACAAAATCACCGACAACCACCGCTTGGAAGGTATGAGCAAGCCAACCTTGAGTAATCTGTTGCTCCGTCAGTTTGATATGCGCGACTTGTGATTGCGTCACCACACCATTGCTGTTCATATCGGAAACCACTAAGGAAACTTCATCACCAACGGCAATAGAACCAACTGCCAGCTTGGTTAAGTCCATCACCGCTTGATAACCTTCACTCGCGATTGGTGTTGCTGCAGCAGGCATGTTGAGTGGCGACTCAGGTAAAGCAATCATCGCCCCCTGAGCAAGCGCAACCACTTCGCCATCCCCGTCAATAATATCTAGACTGAGCAGCGCCGGATCATGGTCAGAAGAACGATACGGATCGGCAAATTTTGGCAGGCTTCCTGTATACTGGCCTTCATACTGGAACAACGTTGACTCTGCTGAGTTAATGTTCCAGTCGGCGGCATCCTTCACATAGGCCCGCAGGTCTGGCGAGATCAGAATATGATCGAGGGTACCAACGGTTTCGTTATAGGAATAACTAATGGTTTCGGGATGTAGCTCTGGCACAATATTGATGTAGCCATAGCTGTGATCAATGACTTCACCTGCGTTACCAGTAAGTTCCTCACTCCCCACCTTCACATTACGTCCAGCCTCAACGGCGTAACCCGCAGGGGCGCTATTACGATTAGTGAGTACTAACAACGGGTCTTCTTTGGCATAGGCATTTAAGTCACCAATAATCACCTTGTAACCATCATAGTTCTCTAACTGACGACCTAAATAGTCTGCCGCTGCCGTACGGAAGTGCTCACAGTTGCCCTGCAGATCATCATCTTCTACGGCGTACACCGTATGGCCATTTTCATCCACCGACTTAGCCTGCAAATCTTCCCAGCAAGTACTGCCTTTCGATTTGAAATGGTTGACCGCAACCGACAAAGTTTTTTCCCTTGGACCATTAATTTGGAAGGTTGGGATCAAGCTGTCACGCATATACTTGGTGGTTGGACGGAAGTCTTCAAAATCGCCATCAAAATACACAGGATAATCTTCAGCTGGAACAGCCTGACGAGGCATATTCAAAATGTCGATCTTATCTAGACCCACTTTCGCTTTGCGATAAATAACCATGCTGGTAATCGCATCGGTACCGACATATTTAGCACCTTCAGGCTTGGCTATCACGTATTGTTTCGCTGCCGGTAGCTTCTCATTCAGTGCTTTTACCAAATCAACCACCGCCGAGTCGCTGTCAAAACCGTTGTTTTCGATTTCCATCAAACCAACGATATCCGCATCTAAACCTAGAATTGCAGCCACAATCTTAGCGCGTTGAACTTCAAACTCCTCTAGCTCGGTTGCACCACGATTATCTTTCAAGGGATTTTCGTCACCACCGAACGGCGAGTTGAAGTAGTTGAGCACGTTCATGGTGGCAATGCTTAAGTCACCGCGTTCCACATCGGGAGCCGGTGTTCGGTCAGGAATATGGCTATAGGTAAAGTTGCTGTTATCAAGCTGATTGGTGACAAAGAAGCGATAAGCGCTATAAGAATAGGTAATGACTCCCTCAAAACCATCTAGATTAGCTCCAATTCGTAGATAGCTGTCACTGGTACCAGTGCCATCATCGCGACCAAAATTGGGGAACCAAGGCACCACGCCATTCGGCGCGCTCTGAAAACTTTCGATATACAATTGGCGCTGCGCATTACTCTTTACTTCCGCCTCTGCGTCCGCACTTCCTGGCGTATATTTCTGGGTTGGCTGGAACAGCAACCCACTATGCGCGGCAATCATATTGTTACGATAGGAGTCGTAGTCAAAACCGAAGGTTCGTGCCACAACAATATCTGACTCTTGGTCAAGCTTGGTCAACATCCCTTCGTAACGCTCGTAAGTATCCTGTACCGACACATCACTATCCAGCATTCGCAAAGGCGTCGCTGCAATCTCACCTGTAGCACCAGTGACAAAGCTCAGATCGTAGCCTTCAGACTGCTCGGGAAGCAGCATAGTCCAACCATAAGACTCGGTGACTTTGGCGTATACTTCGACTTCGTCACCCACACTCAGATCCTGACTCTCCGCACTACCACTATTAATTAAGGCCGAAACGGAACCTTTCACAAAAATACCGTCAGAGCTTAGAGGATCACTGTCTCCGCTCTCATCTTGAATGAAATACCCCTTCGGTAAGTCATTCCCCAAGGCTCCAACCTGAACAGCGGTCACAACTCCTTTGACTAGATACACATCTTGTGAGGTAAAACTCCCGTCTTCAATCATGGGCGAACGGCTACCCGTCCCTTGCAAGGCCATAATTGTACTAGCGGTAAAGTCACCTGCAGCTGGTGCTGTCGGTGCTGGCGGCGCGACACAGCTATCGTCGGCCGCATTAAATTGGCCAATATTACTAATATCGTCTTTTGCTAAGACCTTCCACTGCCAATCGACATAAGTCGCGCTCGGCGTAAGATCACAGCGTTGTAGGGTGACGTCTTTGTTGTATGCTAAATCGTACAGATCGCCCACAACATCGATGGCAACATCGTTATGCAGCAGTGCAACACCATCATCACCGTTATATTTCACTAAGTATGAAGTCGATGTTACGTCAGCTAAGCTGAGCAAAGCATCACCGGCATCTTTATTCGCAATTACCCAGACTGCATTCGGCTGTAGGGTAACACCACTTAAGTCGTAGCGATTTTGCCATTTATTTTGGAACTCGCTGGCTAACTCATAACCGGTAAGTGTGACAGCACTGGTTCCGCTGTTAGCAATTTCAATGGCCTTATTGTTACTCGAGCCTTCTACCACTTCAGATATATAAATATCGGCGTGGGATAGCATGGGTAACAAAGCCGCCATCATTGCAGGATAATAAAACTTCTTCATGTTTCTCTCCGCAAGAGATATGACTTAAAGAATGCTTAACTTATGACGCATCCTTCCTCAACTAACGTCCTGCTGCCTGATACAAGCAGGGACAAGTGACAGACTAGAACCAGTAATACACTTTGCCGTAGCCGTAGCTACCTTGCTCGCCACCAGTCACAAACTCGGTTTTCAGCACGATGTTGCGGCGGTACTTATAATTCAGACTGATCGCAACCCAAGAGTCATCAACCCAGGTACGAAACCCGTCATCGCCCATATCTCTGTTCTCGGTATCAACATCAACGATGGAGTAAACCAGATTGGTTTCAATTTTATCGGTGATGTCATAACCAATTGATGCAACATAAGTAAGCGCATCTTTAGAATCATAACCTTGCTCTTCTTCACGGTCGGATAAAGATACCAAACCACCGAGTCGAACTGGACCAACCCAGCCTCTTGCGTGTACTGAATAGATCTCACCACGTTGGTCAACGGTTTCTGCGCCAAGCAATACGTCAACCGTGTCATTAAAGTAACCGAGGTAACCATTAATCACTTCGCCTTCGCGAGAGTCTGTTTTGTAGTTATCCCAGCCTTGAGTTGAATAAGAAATACCGTATTTAAAGTTATTAATACTGCCGCGGTATTTAGCGGTACTGTCCTGATCACCGGCTTCGCGAACTTCTGCGGCACCATCCACTGAGAAATCACCCATTTGATCGTAATGGTCATAGGCAGTATCAGTGCGGCCAAATTCTATTTTATCGCCGTTTTCAAACTCCCAGCCAACATAGGCCTTATCTAACACCTGCTGGAATTCGTTTTTGGTCGTCCAAGGCGTACGCTCATAATCGAAATCAATATGAGCGAAAATCTGCCCGGTTTTAACCACGAAGCCAAAAGACATAAACGTATCATCGGAATAAAAGCTATCGTAGTCCCACTTTTCACCGTTATCGTTGTAGTCCTTCCCTAAGTAGCCGCCGACTTCAAAGCTGCCAATAAGATCAATGGAATCACCATCTTCTCCCTGATAAATGGTGGCCGCATTTAAGCTGCCCGCCGCAAATAGTGAGCAAATAAGTAAAGATAGATTTGAACGTTTCATAGTAACTTCCTGTTATAAAGTTGTCCTTTGAATGGACGAGCAAGCCCGACTACCTTGAGTAAACAAGGAAGCGCGAGTATGAATAAAAGACTGATTTGAGGGCGGGAGTTAAACCGCCCAAACTAAATGTAAAGAGGCTTTAGTTAACGCTGAGACACTTGCCGGAGTCACGAGCGGGAAACACAGTATTGAGAGTGGTGTTTAACTGTTCCCAGTCTGCAGCCATTTTGTCGGCCTGAGCTTGGGTAAGTACGCTGCCGAATTGTTGTTCACGTAGATGTTCAACACGGGTGTAATGAAATAAACTCACGTCAACGTCTTTGCTGTCTTTATAGGCAGCATCAACATTTTTTATGTTTTTCGCGGAGTCATCAATAAATATAATCTTATCGAAGCTGCGGCCTGTCTTTTTGAGGATGTATTCAAGCATGGTGCCTTTGTTCATCCCAGTGGTCATCATCACACCCTTGGCATAACTCAGTTCACGCTTAGTGACTTCTCGATAGACCGGAGACGTTTGCCCTGCTGGTGCTAAGGCGGTCACATTGAAGTCAATTCCCTTATTGAGTAATTCGCGCTCGGTGGCCGCACGATACTTTGGTGAGCGAGAAGTCAAAGCCATCATGGTATAACCGTCTTTTTGCCACTGACTAATAAGACTAGGGACAGACTCTTCGGTCAACACCTGAGGGTTCAATTCATATAACAGACCAATGGTGTCTTCAAAAAGACAAGCCACCTTTTGCTCCGCCGCAGGTTTGATCGCTAATTTACCACGCTGCCATTGATACCAAATATCGCCACCGAGATCGACACTACTGGTTAAAATCGTGTTATCGATATCCATCACGATAAGCGTCTTGTCGACCGGGTACTGCTTTAGTTCGCTTGCAACTTTAGAAGTGATATCTGCATAACTATTTAAATCGATAACTTCAGTGGCTGCGACTGTCACTCCTGAATAAAATAACAATGCCGCACCAATTAAACACAATTTGCTGTTCATTTGTTCGATTTCCCTAAAATTTTGGAGTGATTGTTTAGTCAAACACCCGTACATCCATTACTAACCAAATGCATAAAAACTCAAGTCAATATTATGTTTAGAGCTTTTATACAACTATCCTATATCTCCTTCTTGTTAATGAAAAGTAAGCAACACCACTCATTAACGTGATACATATCACACTTCTAACATTAAGCTGAGCTTACGTATATTTTGATATAGAGCATCTTAATCACCAGATACAGCAAGCAAAAAATGTAAAGCGATTTAATATACAAATTAAGCTCACGGTTAAATTTACAACCAATTATCACCAATAATGTTGATATTGAGTTATATTCGTTTTATTCCCTTATGAACGATATAAGTCCATAAAAATAAAAGTTGCTGCTTAGCTGAACTAGCGACTGAATCAAGATTTTCTTTTCAGGCGTAATTTCTAAGCAGCCCAGCCCTACAAAATATTCAACTTACTTTAGAGTCAAAGCATTTCAAAAATCATTCAGGATCTAAATACCCAATCCTCAAGATCAGAATCCTCGGTGAAATTTGATGCACAATTTAGTCAAATTAACTTGGCGATATGACTAACAAAATAGGCTCACTCATCGATGTGGTTAGTCTGTTATAAGAACGCCATAACGAAACGCATAAATAAGCTTATCCGAGATCTCTAAAAAGCTGCCTGGCGATGTCGAGCCCACTCTCACATGGGCAATTACAGACATAAAAAAACCAGCATATAGCTGGGTTTATAAAATAGACGCCTGGCGGTGAAACAGGTACGCAGTACCGCTAGCCTGAAAAAGCACACATTTTCGAAGTGTCCCATTCTGCTCACGAATAAAACCTTCGCGTTAACTGCGCGATGCAGCATTGCTAAATCTCAGACATAAAAAAAGCCTATCCGTAAAGATAGGCTTTCTCTCAATCGGTGTCTGGCAATATCGAGCCAACTTTCACATGGCTTGTTCATGAACATCGGTTCGCCTTGGCTGCCCTTGCTAATTGACAGCCCTTGCTAAATCTCAAACATAAAAAAAGCCTATCCGTGAGGATAGGCTTTCTCTAAATAGGCGCCTAGCAATATCCAGCCCACTTTCACATGGCAATTTCAGACATAAAAAAACCCAGCACATAGCTGGGTTTTTAAAATAGGTGCCTGGCAGTGACCTACTTTCACATGGGGAGACCCCACACTATCATCGGCGCAGTTGCGTTTCACTTCTGAGTTCGGCATGGGTTCAGGTGGTTCCACAACGCTATTGCCACCAGGCAAAAACTTGTTGTCTTTAACATTCGAAAAAACTGATATATCCCACGAGTATAACAAGCACTCTTGGTTTCTAAAATAAAGTATCTATAAGCAACACCCTTTAGGTGTTGTATGGTTAAGCCTCACGGGTAATTAGTACAAGTTAGCTCAATGCCTCACAGCACTTACACACCTTGCCTATCAACGTTGTAGTCTCCAACGGCCCTTCAGAGGACTTAAAGTCCTAGTGAGAATTAATCTCAAGGCCTGCTTCCCGCTTAGATGCTTTCAGCGGTTATCAGTTCCGAACGTAGCTACTGGGCAATGCTATTGGCATAACAACCCAAACACCAGCGGTTCGTCCACTCCGGTCCTCTCGTACTAGGAGCAGCTCCCTTCAATTCTCAAACGCCCACGGCAGATAGGGACCGAACTGTCTCACGACGTTCTAAACCCAGCTCGCGTACCACTTTAAATGGCGAACAGCCATACCCTTGGGACCGACTTCAGCCCCAGGATGTGATGAGCCGACATCGAGGTGCCAAACACCGCCGTCGATATGAACTCTTGGGCGGTATCAGCCTGTTATCCCCGGAGTACCTTTTATCCGTTGAGCGATGGCCCTTCCATACAGAACCACCGGATCACTATGACCTACTTTCGTACCTGCTCGACGTGTCTGTCTCGCAGTTAAGCTGGCTTATGCCATTGCACTAACCGTACGATGTCCGACCGTACTTAGCCAACCTTCGTGCTCCTCCGTTACTCTTTGGGAGGAGACCGCCCCAGTCAAACTACCCACCAGACACTGTCCGCATCCCGGATAACGGGACAACGTTAGAACATCAACACTACAAGGGTGGTATTTCAAGGTCGGCTCCACATCATCTAGCGACAACGCTTCAAAGCCTCCCACCTATCCTACACATGTAGGGTCAATGTTCAGTGTCAAGCTGTAGTAAAGGTTCACGGGGTCTTTCCGTCTAGCCGCGGGTACACCGCATCTTCACGGCAATTTCAATTTCACTGAGTCTCGGGTGGAGACAGCTTGGCCATCATTACGCCATTCGTGCAGGTCGGAACTTACCCGACAAGGAATTTCGCTACCTTAGGACCGTTATAGTTACGGCCGCCGTTTACCGGGGCTTCGATCAATAGCTTCGCTTGCGCTAACCACATCAATTAACCTTCCGGCACCGGGCAGGCGTCACACCGTATACGT